>NZ_FOWE01000009.1 GCF_900115395.1 Geodermatophilus obscurus | reverse complement strand
GCCCTCTGGACCGCCGGGTTCCTCGCCTTCCCCCTCGCCGGCCTGGCCGGTACGGCCGTGGTCGGCCGCGTCGACTCACCCGGAGCCGCCCTGATCGGCGGTGCCGTCGCCGGCCTCGGCATCGGCCTGGGACAGACGCTGGCCGGCCGAGGACGACTCGACGTCCGCAGGTGGGTGCCGGCGACCGGCATCGGCATGGGACTGGGCCTCCTCCTCGGCGCCGTCGTCGTCGGCTACGGGACCTCGCTGCCCGACCTGGCGCTGATGGGCGCGCTCACCGGCCTCGTCCTCGGGCCCGCGCAGGCCCTGGCGCTGCCTCGCGGCACGCGGCTGCGGTGGGCGTGGGCCGCCGCGCTGCCGCCGCTGTGGGCGCTCGGCTGGACCACGACCACGCTGGGCGGGATCGCCGTCGACGAGCAGTTCACCGTCTTCGGCGCCTACGGCGCGATCACCTTCTCGGCGCTGTCCGGGCTGCTCCTGCTGCGCCTCCTGCCCGAGCGCCCCGCGGCCGGTTCCCCGCCGGCGCCGGCGCCGGTCGGGGCACGCGCATGACCGCCGCGCGGCACGTCGTCGTGGGGCGCCGCCCGCCCGCCCGTCGTCGCCCCCGACGTGGCCGGAGCGGCCCCGTCCTGGCGCGCACCACCTCCTGAGCGACCCGTCGACGACGAGAGAGGCGGCCCCCGTGGCGCCCACCCAGCCCGACGCCCCTGACGTCCGTCCCCCCGCGGCCGGAGGGCCGACGACGATGACGGCGGTCGTGCAGGACCGCTACGGCCCCGCCCCCGAGGGCCTCTTCCGGATCGCCCGGATCGACCGGCCGCGCACCACCGACGACGAGGTCCTGGTCCGGGTCCACGCGCCAGCGTGGACCGCGGCACCTGGCACGTCATGGCGGGCCTGCCGCTCGCGATCCGGCTCGCGGGCTTCGGGCTGCGCCGGCCGAGGTACGCCAACCCCGGTCGGAACCTCGCCGGGACCGTCGAGGCCGTCGGCGCCCACGTCACCGGGTTCGCCGTGGGGGACGAGGTGTACGGGACGTCGACGAGCACCTTCGCCGAGTACGCGGCCGCCCGGCCGGCCATGCTGGCGCCCAAGCCCGCGAACCTCTCCTTCGAGCAGGCGGCCACCGTCCCGGTCTCGGGCGGCACTGCCCTGCAGGCGGTCCGCGACCACGGACGCGTCCAGGCCGGTGAGCGGGTGCTGGTGATCGGCGCCTCGGGAGGCGTGGGCAGCTTCGCGGTGCAGCTCGCCAAGGCGTCGGGAGCCGAGGTCACCGGCGTGGCCGGCACCGGCAAGCTGGACCTGGTCCGCGCGCTGGGTGCCGACCACGTCGTCGACCACACGCGCCAGGACTTCGCCGACGGCGGGACCCGCTACGACGTCGTGCTCGACACCGGCGGGAACGCCCGGCTGTCCCGCCTGCGCCGTGCCCTCACCCCGCGGGGCCGGCTCGTCGTCGTGGGCGGTGAGACCGACGGGCGACTGCTCGGCGGCAGCGACCGCGGGATCCGGGCGGCACTGCTCTCCCCGTTCCTCCGTCAGCAGCTGGGCACGTTCGTGGCGTCGGAGAGAGCCGCCGACCTGATCGCCCTCACCGAGCTCATCGAGGCCGGAGAGCTCACCCCCGCGCTCGACCGCAGCTACCCGCTCAGCGAGGTCGCCACGGCCGTCCGCCACCTGCTGGACGGGAAGACCCGCGGCAAGCTCGCCGTCTCCGTCTCTCCCGCCCGGATGCACACACCAGGCACAGGGAGCACGCCATGACCGATCCCCGCACCCCCTATCCGGTCCGTGTCGACGCGGCACTGGACCCGTCGCTGTCCCGTTGGCTGTGGCTGGTCAAGTGGCTGCTGCTGATCCCGCACGTCGTCGTGCTGTTCTTCCTGTGGGTGGCGTTCGTCGTGGTCGGCGTGGTCGCGTTCTTCGCGATCCTGGTCACCGGGCGCTATCCACGGTCGCTGTTCGACTTCAACGTCGGCGTCCTGCGCTGGTCCTGGCGGGTCCACCACTACGGCTACTGGGCCCTGGGCACCGACCGCTACCCGCCGTTCACCCTGGCCGACGTGCCCGACCACCCGGCGCACCTGGACGTCGCCTATCCCGAGCGGCTGTCGCGGGGACTGGTCCTCGTCAAGTGGTTGCTGGCGCTCCCGCACCACCTCGTGGTGGCGATCTTCGTCGGCGGCGGACTGTGGCTGGGTACCCGCGGCGGCGGTGACGACGACGCCTGGGACGACGCCGCGAACGCCGGCGTCTCCCTCGTCGGCCTGCTCGTCCTCATCGCCGCGATCGTGCTGCTGTGCACCGGCCGCTACCCGAAGCCGCTCTACGACTTCGTCCTGGGGATGGACTGGTGGGCGCTGCGGGTGGCGGCCTACACCGCGCAGATGACCGACCGCTATCCGCCGTTCCGGCTGGACCTCGGCGGCACCGACCCCGGCTCGGTGCCTGCCGCACCCGTCCCGTCGTCGCCCTCCGGGGTGCCGACCGGGGGGCCGCCGGCTCCGGTCCCGTCCACGCGCTGAACCCACGGCCGCCCCGGGACGCCGCATCCCCCGGGACGCCGCACCCCCCTGGGCGCCGCACGCCCCGGGGGGTACGGCCGGGCGTTCTTTCTCGGCCGGAGCCGCACGCCCGTCCTCGACGCGCTGTGCCGGGCCGGGTGGTGCGGCTGTCACCGGGACCACGTGCTCCGACCGCTCGGCACACCGCCGGTGTGCCGACCCCGAGCCGCCGGGACCGGTCGCGACGTCGGGGTTCAGGAGCGGCGGTCCGCGCCCGCGGTGAGCAGCCGCGGCAGCACCGCGCCGGCGATCCGGGTGGCCGCACGCCGCAGCAGCAGGACGACGCCCACGACGACCACGGGACCGAGGGCCAGGCCGTCGACGACGTCGTGCGGGTGGTGGACGCCCAGCGCGACCCGTGACGCGCCCACCAGGAGGCCGATCGACACGACGGCCGGCCACCACGTCGGCGTCAGCAGCACGACCGCGGCGGCGAGGGCGGCGGCGAGGGTGGCGTGGTTGCTCGGCAGCGACCAGTCGCCCAGCGGCGGGCACTCGACCAGGGCGGTCAGCCCCGGCACGGCCCGGCACGGTCGGTCCTGGGTCACCGTGGCCTTGAGTGCCTCGCTGACGGCGAGCGCCGCCACGACGCCCGCGCCGGCGAGCAGGGCCGTCGCAACCGACGCCGCCCGGGTCCGCCGGCGCCACGCCGCGACGGCGAGCAGCACCGCGAGCGCGACCAGACCGCCCTCGCTCAGGACCTCGACGCCCTGTCGCATCCAGCCGGGCCCGGTCGCCACCTCCCGCACGGTCGCGCGGGCCAGCTCGGGGCTGGGCACGTCGTTGCCGATCAGGAGCGCGGCCGAGGCGCCCAGCAGCGCCGCCGGTACGAGGAACGGCCAGAGCCGGGTGGTCGGTGCGGTCACGGCCCCGATGCTCGCGGCGTTCCCCCGGCGGGCGCCTCGGGCCGTCGAACCGGCCGTGTCTCCTGCGCGAGGAGGAGCCCGGGCCCCGGCTCCTCCTCGCGGACGGCCGCACCGACCATCCCGCAGGCCGATCCGGGGCCGGGCAGGCGCCAGCAGGCTCGGCGTGCCGCACCGGATGCGGCACCCCCACCACCTCGAGGAGCCAGACCGTGACACCGGTCCAGCAGACGTACCCCGCCGTCCCGGCCGCGCCGGCCGGCGTCCCGGCGGCCCGCGGCAGGGCCCTGACCAAGGTCTACGGCCGCGGCGACACCCGGGTCACGGCGCTCGACGCCGTCGACGTGGAGTTCCGCCGCGGCGAGTTCACCGCCATCATGGGCCCCTCCGGCTCGGGCAAGTCCACGCTCATGCACTGCATGGCCGGCCTCGACTCCCTCACCTCCGGTCAGGCGTGGATCGGGGACGCGGAGCTCTCGGCGCTCGACGACACCGGGCTGACCCGCCTGCGACGCGACCGCGTCGGGTTCGTCTTCCAGGCGTTCAACCTCCTGCCGACGCTGACGGCGCTGGAGAACATCACCCTGCCCATGGACATCGCCGGCCGCGCCCCCGACCGGGCCTGGCTCGACGAGGTCGTCGACGCCGTGGGCCTGCGCCCCCGCCTCGGCCACCGGCCGACCGAGCTGTCCGGCGGCCAGCAGCAGCGGGTCGCCTGTGCCCGCGCGCTGGCGGGGCGCCCGGAGGTGGTCTTCGCCGACGAGCCCACCGGCAACCTGGACTCGCGCAGCGGGGGCTCGGTGCTGTCGTTCCTGCGGTCCTCGGTCCGGGAGATGGGCCAGACCGTCGTCATGGTCACCCACGACCCGGTCGCCGCGGCCTACGCCGACCGGGTCCTGTTCCTGGCCGACGGGCGCATCGTCGACGAGATGACGTCGCCGACCGCGGAGCGCGTCCTGGACCGGATGAAGGCGTTCGACTCCGCCGGCCGCGTCGTCGAGGTGGGCTGAGATGCGACGGGCGACCCTGCGCAGCCTCCTGGCGCACAAGCTGCGCCTGGCCCTGTCGGCGGTGGCGATCGTCCTCGGCGTCGCCTTCGTCGCCGGGACGATGATCTTCACCGACACCCTCGACCGCACCTTCACGGCCCTGTTCCAGAGCACCGCGTCCGACGTGGGCGTCACGGCCGAGGCCGGCTTCGACGCCGGCGTCGACGGGACGGCGGGGACCCGCCCGGTCCCCGCCGAGCTGGCGCAGCGGATCCGCGGGGTCGAGGGCGTCGCCGCTGCCGAGGGCTACGTGCAGGCCGAGGGCGTCTACCTCCTGACGGCCGACGGCCAGGTGCTCGACACCGGCGGGGCGCCGGGGATCGGCGCGAGCTGGATCACCGACCCCGAGCTCTCGCTCGGCGAGCTGACCGAGGGCCGGGCCCCCGAGCGTGCCGGTGAGGTCGCGCTGGACAGCGGCAGCGCCGCGGAGGCCGGCTACACCGTCGGCGACCGGGTGACCCTGCTGACCCCCGGCCCGCGGGTGGACGCCACGGTCGTCGGCGTCTTCACCTTCGGGGAGGACGGCGGTCTCGCGGGCGCGTCACTGACCGCCTTCGACCTCGCCACGGCCCAGGACCTGACGGGTGCCGGGGACGGCTACACCGGCATCCAGGTGCTGGCGGCCGACGACGTCACCGACGCCGAACTCCGGGACCGGGTCGCTGCCGTGGTCGGCGACGGCTACGACGTGCAGACGGCGCAACAGCAGGCCGACGAGCAGTCCGCGGCGCTGGAGGAGGGCCTGTCGTTCATCACGGTCCTGCTCACCGCCTTCGCCGTCATCGCCCTGTTCGTCGGCAGCTTCATCATCCTCAACACCTTCTCGATGCTGGTCGCCCAGCGCAGCCGGGAGCTCGCACTGCTGCGGGCCCTGGGCGCCAGCCGTGGCCAGGTCACCCGCTCGGTGTTGGTGGAGGCCGCCGTCCTCGGGGTCGTCGGCGCCACGCTGGGCCTGGCCGGCGGGTTCGGCATCGCCACCGGCCTGCGCGCGCTGTTCGGGACGTTCGGACTCACCCTGGACGGCGACCTGGTGCTGTCGGCCGGGACGGTGGTCTGGTCCTACGCCGTCGGGGTCGTGGTGACCCTCCTCGCGGCGTGGGTGCCGGCCCGCCGAGCGGCCCGCACACCGCCGGTCGCCGCCATGCGGGAGGACCACGTGGCGGTGGAGCGGTCGCTGCGCCGTCGGACCGTCGTGGGCGCGGTGCTGGCCGCCGGAGCGGCCGTCACCCTGGTCGGGAGCGCGGTGGCCGAGGACGGCGGGAACGCCCCCGCCCTCGTCGGGGTCGGCGCGCTGGCGCTGGTGCTGGCCGCCGTCGCGCTCAGCCCGGTCGCCGCCCGGCCGTTCGCCCGGGCCCTCGGTGCGCTGCTCCCGCGCCTCGCCGGCACGGCCGGCCGGCTGGCCCGGGACAACGCACAGCGCAACCCCCGCCGGACGGCGGCGACGGCGTCCGCGCTGATGGTCGGCCTGACGCTGGTGACCGGCTTCGGCGTCCTCGGGGCGTCGGCCAACGCCTCGGTCGACGCCCTCGTCGACGACGCGCTGCGCGCCGACTACGTCGTCTCCACGGCGGTGGGCCAGCCGTTCACCCCCGAGGTCGCGGACCGGCTCCGGGGCCTGGACGAGGTGGCGGCCGTCCTGCAGGAACGGTTCACCCAGGTGCAGCTGGACGGGCAGGCCGTCTTCGCCGCCGCCGTCGACGCCGCCACCCTGGACCGGGGGCTCACCCTCGAGTACCTGTCCGGGAGCAGTGACGGGCTGGCCGGGCGGGGTGTGCTCGTCGACGAGACCACGGCCGAGGCCCGCGGCTGGGAGGTCGGCGACACGGTCGAGGCGGTCTCGGCCGGCGGTCAGCGCGCCCAGCTCACGGTGGGCGGCGTCTACGCCGCGAACCAGGCGGTCGGCTCGGTGGTCGTGTCCCTGGAGACCGACGCGGCGCTCGGCGGGCCGGCTCTGGACCGCTACGTCCACGTGGTGCTCGCCGAGGGCACCGACGCGGCAGCGGGGCGCGCGGCGATCGAGTCGGTCGTCGAGTCCTACCCGGTGGTCAGCCTGAAGGACCGCGACGAGTTCGCCGGCGAGCAGAAGGGCCAGGTCGACCAGGTGCTGCTGCTCATCAACGCACTGCTCGTCCTGTCGGTGGTGATCGCCGTCCTCGGGATCGTCAACACCCTGGCGATGTCGGTCCTGGAACGGACGCGCGAGATCGGCCTGCTGCGCGCCGTGGGCATGACCCGGAGGCAGCTGCGCCGCACGGTGCGGCTCGAGGCGGTGCTCATCTCGGTCTACGGCTCCGTGCTGGGGCTGGGGCTGGGGCTGGTGCTCGGCGTCAGCCTGACGCGGGCGCTGGCCGAGCAGGGCATCACCGAGCTCGTCGTCCCCGGTGGTCGACTCGTGGGCTTCCTGGTCCTCGGCGCGCTCATCGGCGTGGTGGCCGCGGCGTGGCCGGCGCGCCGGGCGGCGCGGATGCAGGTGCTCGACGCCATCGCCACGGCGTGAGGCGGTGACCGGGTGCCCCGTGTCGGGGTGCCCGGTCACCGTCCGTGGCGGCCGCGGGGCAGGTCAGCCGGGCAGGGGCACGCGGACGACGAGCCGCGTGCCCTGCCCCGGCGCGCTGTTCACGTGCAGCCATCCCCCGCACAACAGCGCCCGCTCCCGCATCGTGTGCTGGCCGTGCCCTCCGCCGTGTCGGCCGGCGGGGTCGAAGCCGCACCCGTCGTCGGCGACGGTCAGGACCAGTTCCGATCCCCGCACCTCCAGCTCCAGTTCGGCGCTGGAGGCACCGGCGTGCTTGACGCAGTTGTGCAGCGCCTCGGCAGCGATGCGGACCAGGTGCTCGACGTGGTGGGCGGGGACGGCGGGCAGCCCCGCGGCCACGGACAGGCGCACCGGCAGCCCCTCGCGGGTCGTGCAGGTGCGTGCCAGGTCGGCGAGGGCGCCGATCAGGTCCGGGGTCTCGGCGCGGATGCCGGTGACCATGGCCCTCAGCTCGGCGACCGCCTGCCGGGAGAGGTCCTCCAGGTCGCGGGCGGCTGCCTCGACGAGCTCGTCGTCCCCGCCCGCGAGGCCCCGCCGGACGGCCTGCGCCCGGGTGTGCAGCGAGAACAGCGAGGCGCTGAGGGAGTCGTGCAGGTCGCGGGCCAGGCGCCGGCGTTCGAGCTCGGCGGCCTGCGCCTGCAGCTGCTCGTCGGCCAGAGCCACGGAGGCGTGCGCGCCGAGCGCCGACCACGCCGTCAGCTCCGGCTTGGTCGGCGCGGTCACCGACGGCGGCATCAGCAGCAGCAGGCACCCGACGATCCGTCCACCCCGGTGCAGGGGCAGCTCGGCGGCTCCCCGCCAGGGGAGCCCGGCGACGGCGGCGGCCACACCGGCCGCCGCCTGCTCGAGACGCTGCCGCCCGTCGGAGAGCAGCAGCAGGCGGCCGGCGACCAGCATCTCCCCGCCGGGGAGGTCGGCCACGCGGAGGCCGGCCCGCGCGACCACCTCGGCGGTGCCCGGGGGGAGGCCCGCGGACGCGCGCAGCAGCAGTCGCCCGTCGCCGGCCTCGGCGAGCACGAGGCAGCCCACCGCCCGGGACCGGTCGACGGCCTCGCGGGCCAGGCTGGTCAGCACCTCCTCGACCGGCGCACCCCCGGCGATGCCGGCCGCGGCCGCGCCCGGCACCGGCGCGTCCGCGTCGGACCGGCCCAGCCCGAAGGTCGGGTGGAACACCGCCGGCGCCAGCTCCCGGTCGCCGACCCGCAGGACCGAGCCGGACCAGGTGATGCCGACCTCGGTCCCGTCCGGCCGGACGACGGTGTTGGCGTAGAAGTCCGTGTCGCCCGCACGTTGCTCGCCCTCCAGCGCCAGCAGCGCGGCGCGCTCGTGCTCGGCGAAGGACAGCAGGTAGTCCTGCCCGGCCAGTTCGGCGAACGGGCGGCCGATCACCGCGGCGCCGGCGGGGTTGAGGTACACCCAGCTGTGGTCCTCGCCGGTGATGCAGATGCCGTAGCCGGAGGACTCGATGACGTCGACCAGCGCGTCGACGCCGAGCGCGCGCAGCACGGCGGCGCCGTCGGCCCGTTCGGGGACCGGTCGCTCGGCGCGGGGTGCCGGGAGGAGCGGGCCGGGATCCGCGGGCTCGGGAGCCGGCGGCCGTGCGTTCTCGGAGGCGGTCGCCTCCTGGTGTTCCACGGCCAGAGGATAGACGGCGGAACGGCTCCGGCCGGAACGCCGCCGCCGGCCCGTGGCGACCTCCTCCTCCAGGAGGAGGCCGCCGGGAGGAACGGTCCGCGAGGAGGAGGGACCGCGGCCCCGCAGCCGCCTAGCGTGGCCGCGTGCAGCGAACCGCCACCGGACCCCGCTCCGCCCGGTGGCGGTGGACCGCGCGGGAGGACGTCGTCCTCGGCGCCCTGGTCGCGCTGTTCGCCGTGCTGTCCCTCTGGTCGACCCCGTCCTTCGTCGACTACGACTACCGGGAGCCCGATGCGCTCAGCGTGGGGCTCGCGGTGCTGTCGGGCGCGACGGTGGCCGTCCGCACCCGCTGGCCGCTGCCGGCCCTGGCGGTGGCGTCGGTCGCGTCCCTGCTGCCGGTGCAGCAGGGGTACGCGCAGGGGGTGGCCACCCTGGCGCCGCTGCTGGTCGCCTACACGGTCGCGGCCGTCCGGCCCCTGCGGCAGAGCACCGTCGCGACGGCGTGCGCGTGGCTGCTGGCCGCCGCCGTCCTGCTCACCGGTCCGTTCGAGCCCTCCCCGGCGGACTGGTTCGGCAACACGCTGCTGCTCGGCACGGCCTTCGGCGTGGGCCGGTCGGTGCGGGTCCGGCGGCAGCAGACCGCCGGCCTGGAGGAGCGCAACCGGGCCCTGCTGGAGGCGCGCGAGGCGCGCAGCCGGGCCGTCGAGGTCGACGAGCGGGCGGCCATCGCCCGGGAGATGCAGGACCTGGTGACCCACGGGCTGACGGCGCTGACCGTGCAGACCGCCGCGGCCCGGCGGCTGCTCAGGACCGATCCGGACACCGCGGAGGAGCTGCTGCGCACCGTGGAGCGGACGGGGCAGGACGCGATCGCCGACATGCGCCGCATCCTCGGGGTGCTCCGCCCGCCCAGCGACGTCGCCGAGCTGCGCCCCCAGCCTGGCCTGGCCGACATCGACGACCTGGTGACCCAGGTCCGGGCCGCCGGCCTGCCGGTCGAGCTGGTGTCCGTCGGGACCGCGGCGGAGGTCGAGCCCGGGGTGGCCCTGACCGCCTACCGCCTGGTGCAGGAGGCGCTGCGCAACTGTCAGCAGCACGCCGGCCGGGCCGCGGCGACGGTGGTGCTGCACTGGCAGCCCGGGAGCCTGTCGCTCGCGGTCGAGGACGACGGCCGGGGCGTGCGGGACGGGGAGGCCGAGGGTCGGGGACTGCGGTCGCTGGCCGAGCGGGTCCAGGCCTACGGCGGTCGGCTGCGTGCCGGGCCGCGCGGCGGTGGCGGGTTCGCCGTCACCGCCACCCTGCCGACGTCGAGGAGCGCCGCGTGACGATCCGGGTGCTGCTCGTGGACGACCAACCGCTGCTGCGCACGGGCTTCCGCCTCATCCTGCAGTCCGAGCCGGACATCGAGGTCGTGGGGGAGGCCGGTGACGGCGAGGTCGCGCTGTCCCAGGTGCGGGCACTGCGCCCGGACGTGGTGCTCATGGACATCCGCATGCCCCGCATGGACGGCGTCGAGGCCACCCGGCGGCTCGCCGAGTTCGACGACCCGCCGCGCGTACTGGTGCTGACCACCTACGACCTCGACGAGTACGTGGTCGACTCGCTGCGGGCGGGCGCGTCGGGCTTCCTGCTCAAGGACGTGCCCGCCGAGGACCTGGTCGACGCGGTGCGCGTCGTGCACCGGGGGGAGGCCGTGGTCGCCCCACGCGTCACCCGTCGGTTGCTCGACCGCTTCGCCCGGCTGCTGCCGGCCCCCCGGACCGACGACGCGCCGTTGCCGGAGCTCACCGACCGGGAGCACCAGGTCCTGCTGCTGATGGCCCGGGGCCTGTCCAACGCCGAGATCGCCGGCCAGCTCGTGCTCAGCGAGACCACGGTCAAGACGCACGTCAGCAACGTCCTGATGAAGCTCGGACTCCGGGACCGGGTGCAGGCGGTCGTGCTCGCCTACGAGCGGGGGATCGTCAAGCCGTCCACGTCCTGAGCACGAGGACCGGCCACGGGCTCCTCCCCGGGGAGGAGCCGAGGACGGGACGCCCGGAGGACGACCGGCAGGGCGCGCCGCCGCAGGCTGGGGGAGCCCGTCCGGAGCCTGCCCCCAGGAGTGACCATGAGCTCGATCGTCATCACCGACGACGTCCTGACCGTCCGCCCCTCGGCCCTCGAGCGTGTCGCCGGGCTGTTCGGCGAGCAGGTCGTCGACCGGTCGGCCGTC
The DNA here is from genome assembly GCF_900115395.1 of Geodermatophilus obscurus. Lineage (GTDB taxonomy): Bacteria > Actinomycetota > Actinomycetes > Mycobacteriales > Geodermatophilaceae > Geodermatophilus > Geodermatophilus obscurus_B. The sequence continues at coordinate 259,614 of NZ_FOWE01000009.1, read as the reverse complement.
ACCGCGGTCGAGGTGGTCGACGACGGCCTCGGCGCCGCGCGCGGCCTGCGCGCCCCCGGCCTCGCCATCCCCGGCCGTCGCCGGGTCGGCACCTGGCGGGGCCGTGGCGTCCGGCGTCTCGTCGACGTCCGGCGGGGCCAGCCGGCCCTGCGCATCCGCCTGCGCGGCCACCGCTACGACGAGCTGCTGATCGGCGCGGACGCCGCCGAGGCCCTCGCGGAGCGCCTGCGCCCGCAGCCCTGACCCATCGCACCAGCGCCGCGGGCCGTCCCGGTGACGGCCCGCGGTCACCACGACGGAGGACCCCCGTGAACCCCCTGACCGAGAGCCAGATCCGGCGCTCGTTCGTCAACTGCTCCCGCGGCGAGGCGGCGGGCGCCACCCTGCCCGCCGGATTCCACGACGTCCTCTGGGACGACCTGGACTTCCTGGGCTGGCGGGACGCCAAGGCACCCCTGCGGGGCTACGTCGTCCTGTGGCGGGAGGACCGCCCGGTCGGCATCGCCCTGCGGGCCGCCGACACCACGATGTCGGCTCGGACGTCGGCCATGTGCCTGCTCTGCGAGAGCACGCAGAGCGGTGCGGAGGTGTCGCTGTTCACCGCCCGGCGGGCCGGGGAGGCCGGCCGCAACGGCAACACCGTCGGCCAGTACGTCTGCGCGGACCTGGCCTGCTCCCGGCGGGTCCGGAGCGACATCCCACCGTGGCTGCGCGACCGCGACCCCGGGGAGGTCGTGCCCGCACGGGTCGCGGAGCTGCGCCGGCGGCTCGACACCTTCGTCGGGCACGTGCTGCGTCCCTGACCGCCTCCGCCCGCGTCCGCCGGGCGCACCGCCCACCGCGGATCCGCTGCCGCTCTGCGACCATGCCGCCGTGGATCTCGAGGAGACCCTGCTCCCGGGCGTGGGCGTCCGATACGAGCTGCGGACGCGCGCCGGCCAGGTGATCGGGATCGTCCTCGGCAGGGAGGGCTCCGCCGAGATCGCCGTGTACGACCGGCGCGATCCCGATCGCGCGAGCACCGTGCTCCGGCTCGACCCGGAGGAGGTCGACGCGGTCGCGGACCTGCTGGGCGCTCCCCGGCTGACCCAGCGCTTCGCCGACCTGTCGCGAGAGGTGCCCGGGCTGCGGTCGGGCAGGTTTCCCGTCGAGGGGGACTCGCCCTTCGCCGGACGCCCACTCGGGGAGACCCGGGCGCGCACGCTGACCGGCTGCTCGGTCGTGGCCATCGTCCGGGGCGCCGACGTGGTGCCGTCCCCGGGGCCGGGCGACCTGCTGGAGGCCGGCGACGTGCTGGTCGCCATCGGATCGGACGCCGGACTCGAGCAGTTGCAGCGACGCCTGCGCCCAACCGGCTAGGACGCCGGCGGTGGACCACGTCGCCGTTCTCCTGCTCGAACTCGGCCTGTTGTTCCTGGGCCTGTCGGTGCTCGGCATCCTGGCGCGGCGGCTGGGCCTGTCCTCGGTGCCCTTCGTGCTCGTCGCCGCCCTCGCCCTGGGCGAGGGCGGCCTCGTCCCGATGACGGCGACGCAACCGTTCATCGAGGTGGCCGCGGAGATCGGGATGGTCCTCCTCCTGCTCGCTCTGGGCCTCGAGTTCTCCGCTGACGAGCTGTTCACCTCGCTGCGCCACCACGGACCCTCGGGACTGGTGGACCTGCTGCTCAACGCACCGCCGGGCCTCGTGGCCGGGCTGCTGCTCGGGTTGCCCTGGGAGGGTGCCCTCGCCCTGGCAGGCGTCACCTGGATCTCGTCGTCGGGCATCGTCGCCCGGCTGCTCGGCGACCTGGGCCGGCTGGCCAACCGGGAGACCCCTGCCGTCCTGTCCGTCCTGGTACTCGAGGACCTCGCGATGGCGCTGTTCCTCCCGCTGCTCGTCGTCACGCTCGCCGGTGGGGGACCGATGGCGGCCGTGGGTGGCATCGCCCTGGCCGGAGCCGTGCTGGTGCTGGCGCTGCTCGCGGCCCAGCGGCAGGGCCACCGGCTCGGCCGCCTGATGGGCTCGGACGACGACGAGCAGCTTCTCCTGCGGCTGGTGGGGCTGGCGCTGCTCGTGGCGGGGCTGGCCCAGGCCGTGGGTGTGTCGGCCGCGGTGGGTGCCTTCCTCGTCGGGCTGGCGTTGCCGGCGTCCTTCGCCGAGCGGGCGCGGTCGGTCCTCGGGCCGTTGCGCGACCTGTTCGCGGCCACCTTCTTCGTCGCCTTCGGGTTGTCCACGGACCCGGCCGCGTTGCTCCCGGTGCTCCCGGCCGTGCTGGTGCTGGCGCTGGTCACCGCCGCGACGAAGGTGGCCACCGGCTGGTTCGCCGCCCGCCGCGACGGCGTGGCCGCGCCGGGACGGCTGCGTGCCGGCACGGTCCTCGTCGCCCGCGGCGAGTTCTCCGTCGTCATCGCGGGACTCGCGGTCGCGGCCGGCATCCCGGGACTCGGCCCGCTGGCGACCGGCTACGTGCTCGTCCTGGCCGTGGCCGGGCCGGTGCTCACCCGCCTCGTCGAGTCCCGGGCACGGGCGGACGGCCTCCGCCGAGATCGTCGGTGAGCCGCACGTGGGATCCCCCGGTGGTCCCCACCGGCCGGGTACCGCGCCCAGGACCGACCGGCCGGTACGGGCTCACCTGAGCCGAGGGGACCGGCACCGGACGGCCCGGGATCGGCGGTCATCGGCGCGCGGATCCCTCCGTCGGAGGTCCCGGGACGCACGGGTCCTGGGTCGCGCGGGCAGAGACCTCCGGCCCCGTCCGGTCCACACCCGTCGCCCTGACGTCCGAGGTGGTCGCCGGGGAGAGGCGTCCGGGTGTGCCGCCCGCGACCGGCGGTCAGGATGGGCCGCACGACGAGCGCGGCGGGCTCCCTGGACGTGATCCCCGTGGACGAGTGCTACCAGCGGCTGGCCGGGCACGAGCTCGGCCGGATCGGCGTGATCGCCGGGCACCAGCCGCTGGTCATCCCGGTCGACTACGGGCTGGACGGGCGGACGATCGTCGTCCGGACCCATCCGGGCACGACCCTGTCCGCCGCGGAGCACGCCGACGTCGCCTTCGAGGTCGACGAGTTCGACCGGGCCCGCCGCAGCGGCTGGAGCGTGCTGGTCCGCGGTCTCGCGGAGGAGGTCGGCCCCGGGCACGGGGCCGACCTGGTCGCGCGCACGCGGGCCGTCGGCGTGCGGCCGTGGGCGCCCGGTGAGCACGGGAACTGGCTGCGGATCATCCCGCAGGCCGTCAGCGGCCGGCGGGTCAGCCCGGGCCAGCTGCCGTGGGGGGTCGACGACCGGGCGCACCTCTGAGCCCCGGCTGCCGCCCGCCGGCCCCCGGTGGACCCGCACCCGGCGATGGCCCGGGAGCAGCAGGCGCGGTCGCCGTCACCGCCGCGGCACCGGGCGCGGCCGGGCTCGACACCCACCAGGCGTGGAACACCAGGCCGACGCCCCAGCCTGTCGTCGGCACCAGCGGCCAGGGGGACCACGTGCCGCCCGCCAGGGCGACGACGAGCCAGCTGACCCACAGCGTCGCGTTGACGGCCAGGTAGCCCGTGAGGTGGTCGACGAGCTCACGTCTCCGGTGCAGCTTCTCGGTTCCCGCCGTGGCCGAGCGCGAGGTGCCGAGCGGATCGTCCGTCCCCATGGGTCCCCCGGTCGTCCGGACGCCGCCGAGCGGCAGGCGCCCCCAGCGTCGTGGCGCGGCAGGCGGCCCGGCACCGGCCACACGTCCCGCGGGGACGGCGACCTCCGGCCCGCGCGCCGGGACCTCCGGCCCGGGGGGACGCCCGTGTCCCCCGTGTCACGGTCGGGTCCCACCGCGGACAGGGGAGGACCGATGACCGAGCACGCCGCACGGGACCGGGACAGGACGGCCTTCGACCCGCCCGTTGAGCGGGACGGGGCCACGGTGATCACCGCCGCGTCCTCGACGAGTCACACGGCTGCAGTCGGCGGCACCGGGCGGGGCCCGACCGCCCGGATGGCGGGGGCTCGACCGCTGGGCGCGTTCGAGGTCCGGGACGGGCAGGTGCGCTGGCACCCGGTGGTCGACGTCACCCGCGTGGTGACGACCGCGGAGGTCGCGCTCGGCGCCGTCCTCGTGGCGTCCCGCCTGGCCGGGCGTCCGCCGGCGCCCCGGGCCCGGGTCACCATGGGACCGGGCGGCTGGGTGAGTTTGAAGAGCGGGACCGTCGCGCTGCGTCCGGCCCGCAGGGCGTGGCGCCGGACGCGCCCGTCCGCACCCGTCCGGCGGCCCTGGTGGGCCCGGCTGCTCGCGGCCACTGCGCTCGAGCGCCTCCTGGGAGGGTGACGCCGCGTGCCGGCCGACCGCCGGGTCGCCAGGAGCGGGAGGTCCCGCCCCGCTCGCCCGGCGTGGGCGCGGCCGCGACAGCTCTGCCGGGTGGCCCGCGACCACCGACCTCGGTCCCTCGTCCGGTGTGACCTCGGTCCCGCGGTGGTCACGGCCGGGTCCGGGTGGTCGGCGCACTGCCCGCCGCGCTTCGTCGCCGGCTCTTGCGGCCGGCGGTCAGGACAGCCGGCGCCGCCTCCCGGCGCGGTCGGCCGAGGACGTGCCGGCCGAGCGTCTCGCCCGTGGCGAGATCAACGAGAGGGTGGCGCCGGTGGCGGCCCGGGTCGGGATCGCGTCCGTGCGGGAACGCCGCCTCCCCGGCCGCCGGACGAGAGGCCGTGCCCCGTGCCGGTCATCCGGGACCTTCGGCCCTGAGCAGCGGACGGCGGACCGGCCCTAGCCTCGGTCGACGACAACGGCCGGACGGACACGGTCCGCCGACGACGGGACGAGGGAGCACGGGTGGACACGCACACGGAGCAGGCGCCGATCGGGGTCTTCCTGCTCGACGACCACGAGGTGGTGCGCCGCGGTGTGGCCGACGTCCTGGAGAGCGACCCCGGCATCCGGGTCGTGGGGGAGGCGAAGAACGCCGCCGAGGCGCTGGCCCGGGTCCCGGCGTTGCGGCCGGACGTCGCCGTCCTCGACGTCCGGCTGCCCGACGGCGACGGCGTGTCCGTCTGCCGGGAGCTGCGCAGCCGGATGCCGGAGCTGCGCGTGATCATGCTGACCAGCTACAGCGACGACGAGGCGCTGTTCGAGGCGATCATGGCCGGGGCGTCGGGCTACCTGCTCAAGCAGATCCTGGGCTCCGACCTGGTCAGCGCGGTGCGCACGGTCGCCGCCGGCGGCTCCCTGCTCGACCCCACCGCCACCACCGCCGTGCTCGAGCGCATGCGCCGGGCCGCCGCGCCGGCCGGGCCGCTGGCCAAGCTCAGCGAGCAGGAGCGCACGGTGCTCGAGCTCATCGGCGAGGGCCTGACCAACCGGCAGATCGGCGAGCGGATGTTCCTCGCCGAGAAGACGGTCAAGAACTACGTGTCCCACCTGCTGGCCAAGCTCGGCCTCGAGCGGCGCACCCAGGCCGCGGTGCTGGCCACCGAGCTCCGGTCCGGCGGCGGCGCCCGGGGCTGAGCGGTCCCGCGCGGACTCCCGTCAGGACAGCGGGGCCCACCACCGCAGCCGCGTCCCGCCGTCGGGCAGTGCCCCGACGGTGAGACCGCCCCCGCGGTGGGTGGCCCGCCCCGCGAGGTTGTGCAGGCCGCTGCGCGCCGCGCGGGCGTCGATCCCCCGCCCGTTGTCGACCACCTCAAGGACCAGCTCGTCGCCGACGTCGAGCGTCACGGTCACGTTGCGGGCCCCGGAGTGCCGCGCGGCGTTGCTGACGGCCTCCCGGACGACGGCCACCACGTCGGTCGCCAGCTCCCCGGTGACGAGGGTGTCGACCGCCCCCGACGTGCGCACGGTCGACTCCAGGTCGCCCGCCGTGCTCGCGACCGTGTCCAGGACGCGCCGGCGCAGGCCGTCGTCGGAGGAGTCGGTGGTGTGCAGGTCGAAGATGCTCGTGCGGATGTCGCGGACGGTCTCGTCGAGCTGGCGGACGACGTCGGTGATCCGGCTCCGGGCCTGCGGATCGGTCACCCGCGGCAGCACCGACTGCAGGCCCAGCCCGGCGGCGAACACCCGCTGGATGACGTGGTCGTGCAGGTCGCGGGCGATGCGGTCGCGGTCCTCGTAGACGTCGAGCTGGCGGGCGACGCGCTGCTGGGCGGCGCGGTCCAGCGCCACGGCCGCCTGGTCGGCGAACGCCGCGACCAGCGGCACCAGGGCGGCGTCGAACGGCGGCGCGCCGGCCTTCCGGGCGGCGACGAGGACCGCCTCCTCGGTGTGCGTCCCGCACATCGGGACGGCCAGGCAGGGTCCCCAGTCGACGTGCGCGTTGGGCCCGTCGTAGGCCATGCCGGACATGTCGAGGCTGGTCACCTCCCGGTCGTCGGCAACGGCGGCCTGCAGCACCGGGCTGTCGGCGACGGCCAGCCGCGTCCCGGTGAGGTCCTGGAGCCCCTCGCCGACCTGGACGCGGACCTCGTAGGTCGTGTCGGCGTCGGGGCCGACCATGATCCAGGCGGCCTCGGCGTCGGTGAGGACGGCCACCCGCTCGGCGATCAGGCGGAGGGCGGCCTCGGCCGAGGCGGGGTCCAGCAGGCTCTCGCGGACGTCGGAGAGCGCGGTGGCCCAGCGGCGGCGCTCCTCGGCCTCCTCGTAGAGCCGGGCGTTGTCCACCGCGACGCCGGCGGCACCGGCGAGGGCGGTCAGCACGGCCTCGTCCTCCGGCGTGAACTCCCCGTGCCGCTTCTCGGTCATGTAGAGGTTGCCGAAGACGGTGCCGCGGACCAGGACCGGGACGCCGAGGAAGGTGTGCATCTCCGGGTGGCCGGGCGGGAAGCCCACCGAGGACGGGTGCCGGCCGAGGTCGGCGATGCGCAGCGGGTAGGGCTCGGTGATCAGCTGGCCGAGCACGCCCTTGCCCTCCGGCAGCGAGCCCATCGCGGCAGCCTGCTCGTCGCCGATGCCGACGTGGATGAACGCCGCCAGCCCGCCTTCGGGGGCCAGCACCCCGAGAGCGCCGTAGCGGGCCTCGACCAGGTCGCAAGCGGTCTCGACGATCCGCCGCAGCGTCGACTCCAGGTCCAGCCCGGTGGAGACGGCGAGGAAGGCGTCGAGCAGCTGCTGGACGCGGGCCTGGCTGCGGGCCACCGCGGACAGCCGGTCCTGCACCTCGTCGATGAGCTCGGTCAGCCGCATCCCCGCCAGGGACGACCCGCTCGTGTGCCCCGGCCCCGGTCGCGATCCCGGAACGGTCATCTCGGCATCCCTCCCCGCACCGGAACTGTTCCGTCCGGAGAGACTGGCACGGGCCGTGCGGTTCCGGTAGGCGCCCGGGGAGCCCGGCACCCCACCTGTCGGCGCCGTCACGCCGATCGCCGCGGATCGCCGGCCGGCGCGGGCAGCGACCGCCACCCGCGCACGACACCGGCGTGCAGGACGACGTAGCAGTGTCCGTCGCGGGACGGCGGCCCCGGCCAGCGCAGCGCGTCCCAGGAGGCGACGTCCGCGGGATCGGTCACGGTGCCGGCCGGCCCGACCACCGTCACCGACCAGCCCGACTCGCCGTCGAAGTCGTCGACGCCGAGGACGACGACGGCTCCGCGGGCCGGCAGGAGGTGGTCGCTGTCGGGAGCGGCGGGGATGACCACCCGGTCCCCGTCGAGCGCGTAGCGGACCGGCGCCAGGGTCGGGAGCGCGTCCCGGGTGAAGGCCAGGTGCCCGCGGCGGGTGCCACCGAGCAACCGGCGGCACTCGTCGTCGGTCAGCGGCGTGCGGATGGACACCGAGTCGTCCACGTGCGTCGTCCCCCGTCGATGGGGCCCGGGGGACGTGTCTCGTCCCCGGTGCGCCCGTGCGGGCGCCGGCCCGGCACAGCGTGCCGGGCCCGGACGGAGGCGGGCAGGGACCTCCGTCCCGTCATGATGGGCCGGGAGGCCCAGCCTCGTGGGGGGACACGGCGGCCTCGTGCGCTCATCCGGAGGGCGGCTGCTCGCCGGCGGTGGGCAGGGGCGCTCGCCGACCGCCGACGGGCGCCTCCCCCGAGGCGGCCGTCCTGTCCCCGGGAGGTCCGCCATGACCGTGTCCGACGCCCCCAGCCGCGGGCCGACGCGACGACGCCCGGCAGTCCGGCCCCGGCCCGGGAGGAGCAGCCCCGGCCCTCGGTCGTTCCCGGCTCAGCGCAGGCGGAAGCGCGACGCCCAGAGAGACTCGACCTCGTCCCACTCCCGGGCCCAGCGGCGGGCACGCGAGCGGTCGAGCAGCGCGCAGACGCCGGCGTGCAGTCCGGCGGTCCCGGCGACGGCGACGGCGACGGTCACCGCACCCGAGACGACCGAGGTCAGGCGCACGGTGCCCGGCGTCAGGGGTGCACCGGTGCGGCGGCCGTCGGCGTCGGTCCAGATCCGCACCGTCTCCCCGGCGGACGTCTCCACGGGCACGGTCACCGTGCCCTCCCGGTCGCTGCCGTCAGGTGCGGTCCAGGAGGCCGGGGCTACTGCCTGCACGGTCGAGGCGCCGGTGACCGAGGTGGCGTCCTCGAGCAGGACGGCAGGCACCTGGCTCCGCTCCATCTGCTGCTGCCGGGCCTGCGCCGAGGCGTCGGTGGCCACCGTGGTCGCCACGGTGAGCGCGACCGGCAGGGCGAGGACGGCCAGCAGGGTGCACAGCAGCAGCGAGGCGAGCTCGAGCCGGTCGTCGGGACGGGCGGCGCGCGCGGTGCCGCGCCGGACGCGGGCCCGGACCCGGCCGGGCTCCCGGAGCGGAACGGGCCTGCCGGTCACAGCGATGGCACCCGTGTGGTTCCGGACCGCGCAGCGGGACCGTCGCCGAGCGCGGCCACCACCGGGGCCGGGCAGGCCGTCACACCCACGTCGTCCCCCCGCGGCCGTCGGGGACGGGACGGGAGGGCCCTGGCCGCACGCGCACCGGCGGTTCGACCGGGGCGGTGCTGTTCCCGACGACGGTGGCGCGACGTCGACGGGGCGTCGGCGAGGTGGCCGGTGCCCGGCCGATGCGGAGCACCGTCTGCGGATGGGCGTCCCAGGTCAGCGCCGAGCGCAGCTGGGTGCGGGTGACCGGCACCTCGACGGGCTGGGTGAGCGGCCCGGCGACCCAGCCGTGGGCCGTGAGCTCCAGGAGCACCCGCTCGAGGGCCTCGCCGCAGCGCAGCCACGCCGCCGGGTCGTCGCGGGAGGTCGCCAGGACGACGAGCGTCTGGTCGGTGCCCGAGCCGGTGTCCGGCGGGAGCAGGCCGGTGCCCGCGGTGTCGAAGTCGCGGACCGGCAGATCGTCGTGGTGGCGCCCGTCGACGTGGGGGACCGCGGACGCCGGGACGCCGTCGCCGGTGGCCGGGTCCCGGTTGGTCCAGCGGCGCAGTTCGGCCCGGTAGGCGGGGTCGGCGTTCTGGATGCCGTCGGCCTGCTGGGTGAGGCGGGCGAGCAGCCGCACGTGGTCGTCGCGGGTGACGGGGACCAGGGCGGTGTCCTCGGCGGCGGCCGCCGCGACCAGGACCCGCAGCAGGTCCTCGGGGACGGGACCCGGCGCGTAGCGGCGCCGGTTGGTCCGGCGCCTGCGCACGGCGGGGCCGAGCGCGGCCAGCCCCGGGTCGGCCGGACCCTCGACCGGACGGAGCACGGCCATCGGCCCGGGATCGGCGGTACCGGGTGAGCGGTCGACCCGGACGGCGCGGCCGGCGGCGGCCACCGCGACCCGGGCGTTGAACAGCGCCGCGCCGACGCTCAGCGCCAGGGCGCGGCCGAGGGGGTCCAGGACGGTCAGCTGCCGGGTGCGGTCGGCGAACAACTCCAGCCGGTCCGGGTGCAGCACGATCCGCCACGGCTGCGTGTTGTGCACCGAGGGCGCCAGGACAGCGGCGTCCGCAGCTGCCTCGAGCAGCCGGGGACGCGAGATGCGGGCGGCCCGCTGCGCCGGGGGTGCGGCGGGGGGCGTGGCGTGGCGGGTCATGCTGCGGCTCCTCGGGACGGTGCGTGCCCCGAGCCTCGTCGGCGCGGGTGCCGGCGTCCGGGGCCTGCGGTCACCGGTGACAGCGACCAACGTCCCGGGCCGGACCCGCCGTCGCGGCCCTGCACCCCCGGGCGCCCGGCCGCCGGGGACGAAGGTCCCCGCGGCTCGTGACCTCGGCAGGCGTCCCCGGTGCTGCGGTCGGTCGACGCTGGGCACGCCGGGACGTCGACGACAGGAGTGGGGTTCTGAGATGACCGAGGGATCGACCGGAGACCGGGTGGTCGTGGGCGTCGACGGGTCCCCAGGCGGCAGGGCCGCGCTCGTCTGGGCACTCGCGGCCGCGGCCCGCGCCGGCGCGGAGGTCGAGGTGGTGAGCGCCTTCCCGGTCGATCTCTCCTGGATCGCGCCTGACCTGCTCGACCCCCGTCGGGTCGAGGAGATCAGGTCCGACACCGAGGCGCGACTGAGGGTCAGCGTGGCCGAGGCGATGGAGGACCCGGCCGTGCGGGGGACGGCCCGCGACGCCACCGTCCCGGTGCACGTCACGGTCGTCCCGGGGGACCCCGCCGAGACACTGGTGGCGCGGGCGGAGGACGCCGGCCTGCTCGTGGTGGGCAGCCGGGGGCGGGGAGCAGTGAAGAGCGCGCTGCTCGGCTCGGTCGCCCTGCACTGCGCGGCACACTCCGCCTGCCCGGTCGTCGTCGTCCACCCCGGGGCACCGACGGCGGCCCCGCGGGTGGTCGTGGGGATCGACGACTCGTCCGGGGCGCACGCCGACCTGCGGGAGGCGGTGGCCCACGCGCGCCGGCTCGGCGCCGGGGTGGAGGCGGTCCTGGTGTGCCAGCCCGTGACCTACTGGAGCGACGCCACCGCCCCGGTGCCACCGGTCGGCGAGTCGGTCGACGCCGCCCGTGCCCGCGCGGAGCGCATGGTCACCGCCGCCCTTGGCGCGGGACCGCACCCGGACGTCGAGGTGGTCGTCGAGGTCGGCACACCCGGTGACGTCCTCGTCCGGAGGTCCGCGGGAGCCGGCCTCCTGGTCGTGGGCAGCCGCAGCCGCAGCCGGCTGGCCGGGTTGGCCCTCGGCTCGGTCGCCCTGCACTGCGTCGTGCACGCGTCGTGCCCGGTGCTGGTCGTCCGGCACGGGCGGGCGCACGCGGCCACCTCCGCTGTGGAGGCGGCGTCCCGGGCGCACGGCTGACCGACGGCCGGACGCGACCCGCGCTCACTGCTGCTCGGGCTGCTGGCCGACCGGCAGGTGACGCCAGGAGCACGAAGGGCCCGCCGGATCCACGCGCCGCGAATCTCCCGGCCGGTGTCGGGAGGTGGTGTCACCGGTCGGCGGGCAGCCGCCCGACCGGGCGGGGCCGCGCAGGCGGGCCTCGGTCAGGACCCGTCGCGTCGCGGTCGAACCGGTCGCCGGCGCGCAGCCGCAGCGACCGGAGGAGAGCGGCCGTCCCCTGCCCTTGCCCGGCCCCGCACGACCGTCCCCGCGCGGCGCCCGGGCCGGTGGCGATCGCGCCCCCTTCCCCGTCGGGACCGGGGCCGGGCCGGCCCCGTGCCGCCTCTGGTCCCTCGCCGGAGGTCCCGGGTCGACGGGGTCCGGGGTCCCGCGAGCAGTGACTTCCGGCCCCGACCGGTCCGCGCGTGGTCGTCCTAGCGTCCGAGGTGGGCGCCGGGGAGCGGCGTCCGGGACGCCGGCCCCGCAGTCGGCAGCACCAGGGAGAGACCATGAGCGTGCAGGTCCAGGAACGTCCCGTCGACGCGGGGCAGGCCCTGCCGGCCACCGTCGCGACGAGCCGGCCCGCCCAGGAGGCGCGGCCCCTCCCCGGGACCGCGGCCGTCGAGACCGTCGGCACCTGGGAACGCGGGTGGCTCTGGGTGGCTCTCGTGCTGCTCTTCGGCGTTGTCGTCTTCGGCGCGATGTACGTCCTGACGATGCTCGCCGGGGGCCCCGGCTACCCGTACTGACCGGCCGGCACGTCCCCGCGAGGCCGTCAGCGGAAGTCGGCGCCGGTGATCCGGGCGCGGAAGAACTCGCCCTCGGCTTGACGGTCGGTGCCCCACCACCAGCCGGCACGGAGGACGCAGCCGATGGTCACGCCGGCGAAGGTGTGCTCCTCCTCGATCGCGACACCGAAGGGATGGCGCCCGAACGGCACGCCGTCCGGGTTCCCCCAGCGCTGCATGGTGACGCCGAGCAGCCGTCCGTCGGGGCCGACCTGCAGCTCCGCGCTCTCGTCCTGCTCTCCGATCCGCCAGGTGACGACGGTCCGGTCGGCGTCGGCTCCGGGCGCCCAGGCGGCCGCGCGGAAGGTGGTCGGCAGCAACGCCATCTCCCCGGCGAGGCGGCCGGCTGCGCTGCGCGTGACGTCTGGGCCGGTGGCGGTCATGACGGGCACGAGCCCGCCGAGGCGCCAGTCCATCTGCCCGGTGCCGGAGCTGTACCGGTCGAAGCCGGTCACCGGCAGGCCGAACAGGCGGGCCGTCGCGGCCCAGACGAAGCCGCGGGGTGGGGCCAGGACCTGGCGGGCGGTGAACGGACGCCAGGTGCCGAGGCGGATCTCCCCGCGCATGGTGAGCACCACCGACTCCCACAGCGGGGTGCCAGGGGCGATGGCGTGGGTGAGCCAGCGGCGCGCCGGCTCCGGGAGGTCACCGACCATCGCGACGTCGAAGGCGTGCGGCCGCTCGCCGGTGGCGGTCAGCACCTCCCACTCACGCCGGACGCGGCGGGCGGCCGCGGGGACCGGGGAAGTGACCACTGCTCCTCCTGCGTGTCGGCCCGGGGCCGGTGACGGGTCGGCGCGGTGGCCGACCCACCGCCGGTCCCGAGCGCACCACCCGCGGACGCCACCGGCCCAGTGGCAGCCGGTCCGGGCCCTACGGTCCGTCGGGTCCGGGCCTCCGGCGCCGCGGACGGCGCGCGGTCTCCCATCCTGGGTGACGTGCGACGGGTGGTCCAGCGGTGTCCTGTCACGGCCTTCGTCGTCCTGGCGTTCGCCCTCGGCTGGGCGGCGTGGCTGCCGCTGCTCGCCCAGGTGCAGGGCTGGGTGCCGGCCCGCCGCGGTCGTGGCTGCACCTGCTCGGCAGCCTCGGGCCCGCCCTGGCCGCCCTCACCGTGGTCGCCTGCGCCCGTGGCCGGGCAGGGCTGGTGGACATCGGCCGGCGTCTCCTCGCCTGGAGACGGCGGCCGGCGGCCTGGGCGTTCGTCCTGCTGGTGCCGCCGGCCCTGTCGCTCGTCGCCGGACCGGCGGCCGTGCTCGTGTCCGGGGGGAGGGCTGGACGACCTCGACCGGTCGGCGTTCGGTCGCTCCACGGAGTTCGCCGGGCTCCCCCCGGTCGGCTGGTGGATCGCCGACCTGGTCTTCTTCGGGGTCGGGGAGGAGGTGGGCTGGCGGGGGTTCCTGCAGGCGCACCTCGAGGCGCGGCTGCCTCCGGTCAGCGCCGCGGGGCTGGTCAGCGTGCCGTGGGCGCTGTGGCACCTGCCCTTGTCCGGCGTCACGCCGAGCTACCGGGCCATGCCGTCGATCGGGTTCACGGGGTTCGTGGTCAGCATCTGGGTCGCGTCCTGGATCTTCGCCTGGTTGCTGCACCTCGGCCGTCGGTCATCGCGGGGGCGGCAGTCGGCTCCGCACCCGGCTCCTCAGCCGTCGCAGCCGTCGGTCCGTTCCCGGCCGTCCTCCGTCGTCGGCAGCTGAGCCCGCAGACCGGCGAGCAGCAGTCGCAGCCCGTGGTCGAACTGGACGGTGAGGTCGGGCCCGTACAGGTGCGGGAGGGTCGCCGCGATGTTCGGGTAGTCGTCGGCCGGCAGGCGGGTGAGGACGGCGTGCGTGTCGGCCTGGTCCTGCACTCCGCCGTCCGGGGTGGCCGCGAACGGTGCCTCGATGGCCGCGAAACCGAGGGTGTAGAACAGCACCGCCTGATAGCCCTTCGCCGCCGCCTCCGGGTCCAGCCCGGCCGCCAGGAGCACGCCCAGACCGGCGTCGAGTCCGCGCAGCGTCGCCTCCTGCCGCGGTGGGCGCCTCACCGCCGCCGCCACCAGCGCCGGATGCGCCAGCAGTGCGCGGCGGATCCCGTGTGCCACCAGCCGCAGCTGCTCCAGCTCAGCCGGACGGCACTGCCCGGCGGGTGGCAGCCCGGAACTCGGCCGGCGGTCGCGGGCCTGGGCGAAGAGCCGGTCGGCGAGGGCCTCGACCAGCTCCGACTTGGTGGCGAAGGACCGGTAGACCATCGCGGGATCCGCGCCCACCTGCCGGCCCAGCCTGCGCATGGTGAGGGCGTCGAGGCCCTCGGTGTCCACGATCTGCATCGCGGTGTCGAGCAGCAGGTCGCGGGTGACCCGCTGTGTCCGTGGCACGCCATCTCCTCCTCGCATCCCCTTGTCGCAGTCAACACCGTTGACCTAGACTCCGTCCACTCGGTCAACAGTGTTGACCTCGGACTGGGGAGGGGCCATGGCGACGGACGCGGTGCGGCAGACGGCTGAGCAGCGGGCGCGGCACCGGGTCGGGCAGAAGCTCGGCCTGGCGCTGCACTGGCTCGTCTACCTGGCGGTCAACGTCGGGCTGGTCGTCGCCGCGGGCGGGTTCGCCGGCTCGGGCTGGCGTCTCGCCGGCTGGGGGCTGGGTCTGGCGGTGCACACCGCCTACGTCCTGAGTGACCTCCTGGGTGACCTCGGCCGGGTCCGGGAGCGGCTTGTGCAGCGCGAGCTCGACCGGGAGCCCGGGCGGTGACCGCGGTCCCGGTCCGTGTACCGCTCGCCGTCGGCCGCGGAGGGACCGGCCGACTGGTGGCGATCGTGTTCTGGGGAGCGCTGGGAGTGGCCAGCGCCCTGCCGCAGATCGTCGCCAGCGAGCTGGGCGGGGAGGCGCCGCCGTTCCTGCCCGTCGCCCAGGTCCTGGCGCTCGTCCTGCTGTTGGTGGCCGTGCGGCGTTCGGCTCGCCTGCGGGTGCTGGAGGCGTCGGTCCGCTGGCTGCTGGCCATGGCGGCCGGCTGGCACCTGGTCGTCGGCGGCCTGACGAGCACCCAGGCCTGGGACGACTGGCAGCACACGGTGCCGTGGGTCGCCCGCGGCGCCGTCGTCCAGGCCCTGCTCCTGGTCCCGACGCTGTTGCTGGTCGTCCTCGGACCGGGCCGGCTGGGGCGTACCGCACTGCGACTGCGGGCCGGCGACGACCGGGTGCGCGCCGGAGCCGGCGTCTACACGGCCGGCATGCGTCCGGCCTGGCGCCGGCTGGGCGCTCTCTGGGCGTTCGGGATCACCATCGGCACGGCCACGGCCATGTGGTTCGCCCTCGGTTCGAGGTTCGGCGACCCGACCGTGCTGCTGTGGTCCCTGCCGCTCGTCGCGTTGCTGGCCGCGACCAACACCGCCAACGAGGAGTTCGGCTACCGGAACGTGCCGCTCGCCGTACTGCCGTCGGTGATCGGCGATCGCGGTGCGCTGGTGGCCACCGGGCTGCTGTTCGGCCTGGCTCACTACCACGGCAACCCGCCCGGCACCTCCGGCGTGCTGCTGGCGGGCTTCCTCGGTGTGCTGCTGGCCAAGAGCATGGTGGAGACCGGCGGTTCGAGGTGGGCTTGGGGCATCCACTGGCTGCAGGACATGGTCATCTTCTCCGCCCTGACGCTGGCCTGGACGAACCTGTAGCTCACCTGTCATCCGTTCGCGGACCGTGACCGATCCCGACAGACGGCGCTGCGGTCGCAGGCTCCGGCGGGGACTGCGGACAGCCGCCGACCGTGGACGGTGTCCTGGGTGCCCGGCGCAACGCCGCGGGAGCAGCACCGTGGCCGCAGGAGAGATCGGGGCGGAGTCGCGTGCGGCAGGATCGGGGGGGCGCCCCTCCGCATCACCCAGGACCCGCGCGAGCCGACGAACTCCTGGGCCGCGACCCGCCCGCGCTGCTACTGGGCATGCTGTTCGCCAGCACGTGCCACGGGGAGTATGAGGGGCCCGAGGCGCTCGTCCATCGCGCGGTAGCTCTCGGTCAGCGGGAGCAACGACGACGAGCGGACCGCTCGTGAGCACCAGCCGCCCGGGAAGCGTTCACCATCCCACCTGCACGTCCGCGAGGATCGTGACGGCGATGAGGGCGGCGGCGACGACGTCGACGCTGGCGCAGAACGGCGGCCACCAGCGGGTGCCGGACACGAACCCGGTGCGGTGCTGCCAGAGGTCCTTGACCCCGTGGCCGGCCAGCCCGGCCACGAGCACCCACGCCGGCCCGGTCACCCCGACCGCCGCGAGGACGACGAACACCGACGCGATGCAGACCTCGACGGCGATCACGGTGCTCCGCCCGTCAGCGACGGCGAACCCGATGTAGACGGCGGCGGTCATCGCCAGCCCGAGCGCGTAGACGGTGGCCGCGTCGAGCCAGGGGAACGCCAGCGGCGACGCGGCCGGGAGGCAGCCCCACGCCACGCCCCAGAGCACCGGGGTGCGCAGCCCGCCGAGGCATCGTGCGCCGACGGGGACGCGACCGGCAGCGATCACGGCCGTCGGCCGCTCGTGCTGCACCGGGCCGCGATGCACTCGGTGAGGAAGGCGGCGTCGTTCCCACCCGGCCCAACAGCGCCGAGCCGCGGGTGTGTTGCCAGATCCGGCCCGGCGTGTGGAGCCCCGGCGACGGCGTGACTCCGCGCGACTGCCGGATCCGCCCGCGTTCGTCGACGGCCCCGAGGACGTCGACCCACGAGTCGTCGGTCGTGAAGCCGGTCGCCCCGCACGCCGGTGGACGCCAAGGGCGCGTCACCGCGGCCAGGCTGCCGCGGTGACGTCGCCTCCGGAACCCGCCGCCCGAGGGATCGACACCTCGGGCGACGGGCGGTCCCCACGCAGTCAGCGCGCGGGGGTGGCCGGAGTCGGCGGCGGCGCGGCCGGCATCCCGGTGGGCGGCGGTCCGGGGGGCTCGACAGGGATCGAGCCGGGGTCGGTGCCGCCGAGGTCGAGCCGGAACGGCGGATAGCGGTCGGTCATCAGCGCCGTGTAGGCGGCCACCCGCAGCGCCCACCGGTCCATGCCGAGGACGAAGTCGTAGAGCGGTTCGGGGTAGCGGCCGGTGAACAGCAGCACGATCGCCGCGATCAGCACCAGGAGGCCGACCAGACCCCCACCGGCGCTCCAGGCGTCGTTCCAGCCGTTCTCCGTTCCGTTCCGGGTGGTCAGCCACAGCCCGCCCCCGACGAAGACCGCGAGCACGAGGTAGTGCGGGATCGCGAGCAGCCACTTGACGAAGATCAGGCCACGGGAGAGTCGTCCCGGATAGGCGACGTCCAGGTGCGCCGGATAGTCCGGGACCTCGGCGAGGGTGAACGGGGGATAGCGGTCGGAGCCGTTGGCCCCGTAGCCGTAGTAGTGCACCCGCCAGGACCAGCGCATTACGCCGACGTTGAAGTCGAACAGCGACCGGGGATAGCGCCCGGTGAAGAGGATCGCGAAGAACGCGATCACGCCGACCACCCAGAAGGCCAGCCACAGGAAGGCCAGCACGACGAGGTGCGGGATCAGCAGCAGCCACTTGACCAGCCACAGCCCGCGGGAGGGCGCGTCCAGCGACGCGTCCACGCGGACCGGGTAGGGCGTTCGGTTCTCCGTCACGTCTCCTCCTCACAGGGCATGTGCTCTTCCCCCGTGATGCGCAGTCCGCCCGAGCCGGATCGGCTCGTTCGCCGCGCGGTCAGACGGCCGGACGGGCCCCCGGCACCGTGTCCCGGCGGAGCCGACACCCGCCGCGGTCAGCGACCGGAGTGGCCGATGTGCTGGCGGACGTCACGTACCTCCCGGCGATCGCGAGACGGCCTCTGACCGAGGCGGTTGCGATGACGGCACCGTAGTCCCGCCTCGCTTCTTTGCGCAACCATCAGTTGCGTAAAAAGGCCAAAAAGGTGTCGAGTACCCTGTGACCTGCAACTTCCTGTCCGGAAGTTTCGAAACGAGAGGTCGTCGGTCATGGCGCATGGCAGAGGCCCCGCGGCTTCGGCCCGTGGCCGGCCCCGGGACCCCACCCTCGACGCCCGCATCCTCAACGAGGTCCTCGCCCTGCTCGCCTCGCACGGCTACGCCGGCCTGACCCTCGACGAGCTCGCCGCGCGTAGTGGCGTGGCCAAGACCACGATCCTGCGCCGGTGGCCGTCGAAGGCCGCGGTCGCCGCCGCCGGGGTCGAGCGGCTCGCCCTGCAGAGTGTCGACGTGCCGGACTCCGGCACCCTGCGCGGTGACCTGCACGCGTTGCTGCACGCCGCGGTGGACACGTTCGCGCGCGGTCACGGGCAGTTCGTGCCCCGGCTGCTACGCGAGGCCGGTCACCACCCCGAGATCACCGACCTGCTGTTCACGGTCATCCACACCCGCCGGCAGGCCTACCGGCGCGTCCTGGCGCTGGCGATCGCCCGCGGTGAACTCGCCCCGACGGGGGACCAGGAACTCCTCATCGACCTGCTCATCGGCCCGATCTGGACGCGGCTGCTGATCACCCGCGACCCCATCACGAGTGAGTACGTCGACTCCGTCGTCGAGACCGTGCTGGTGGCATTCGGCGTCGAGCCGGCGACGGCCGCATGACCCGTGGACCCGGGCGGTTCACGCGGACGCCGACTTCCTCGCCCGCTCAGCGTCGGCGGCGAGATCGGTCAGGTAGCGGTGGACGGACCCGACGGTCACCGAGCCCTCGCCGACGGCGCCGGCGACCCGCTTGACCGAGCCGTAGCGGACGTCGCCGGCGGCGAAGACACCGGGGCGGCTCGTCTCGAACGGATACGGGTCCCGGACCAGCGGCCAGTCGCAGGCGGGGACGTCACGGCCGGTGAGCACGAAGCCGTGCTCGTCGAGGCGGACCGCGGGGGCGAGCCAGTCGGTGCGCGGCTCGGCGCCGACCATGACGAAGACGGCCGCCGCGGGCACCTCCTCCGTCCGGCGCGTCCGCCGGTCCTGCAGGGTCAGGCCCTCCAACCGGCTGCCGCCACGGCCGCCCACCACCTGCGTGTGCAGTCGGACCTCGACGTTGGGCGTGACCTCGACCTGCCGGACGAGGTAGTGGGACATGCCGGCGGCCAGGGACCCGCCGCGCACCAGCAGGGTGACCCGTGCTGCGTACCGGGCGAGGTGGAGGGCGGCCTGCCCGGCGGAGTTGGCCCCGCCGACGACGTAGACCTCCTCGCCGGCGACCGCCAGCGCCGTCACCCCGGCGGCGCCGTAGAAGACGCCGGCACCGGTCAGCCGGTCCAGGTCGGGGATGCCCAGACGCCGGTAGCGGACGCCGGCAGCGAGGACCACGGCCCGGGCCGCCACGGAACCGCCGTCGTGGAAGCCGAGCACGTGCCGGTCGCCGTCGCCGTCGCCGCTCAACGCGGTCACCTGGTGGGTGAAGACGAACTCGGCGCCGAGCAGCGTGGCCTGTTGCCAGGCGCGGTGGGCCAACTCGCCGCCGCCGATGCCCCCGGGGAACCCGAGGTAGTTGCGGATCATGGAGCTGGTGCCGGCCTGCCCCCCGATGGCCCGCTCCTCCAGCACCAGGGTGCGCAACCCCTCGGACGCGCCGTAGACGGCGGCGGCCAGCCCGGCCGGCCCGGCGCCGAGGACGACCAGGTCGTAGTCCTCGGCGGAGGGCCGGATCCGGATGCCGTGGGAGACGGCCAGCTCGACCATCGACGGCCGGTACAGCACCGATCCGTCGTGGCGGATCACCGCCGGCAGCCGTCCGACGTCCAGCCCGTGGTCGCGCACGAGCCGGCGACCGGCGTCGCTGTCCTGCGGGTGGAAGAGGAACGGCACGCCGTTGACCGTCAGCCCGTCCCGGACGTCGTGGCAGCGCGGATCCCACTCGTCGCCCACGATCCGGTAGACCACGTGGCTGGGCCGGTGCGCCCTCGACCACGCGCTGAGGGCCTCCTGCACCCGGGGGTAGAGCCACTCCTCGGGGTTGACCCAGCCCTTCACCATCCAGGCGTCGATCTGGCCCAGCGCGCTGGCGCGCTGCAGGGCGGGCAGCTCGCCGAACGGGATCCGGGTGTGGTGCTCGTCCACGTCGAAGAGCAGCAGGCGGGCGGCTCCGCGGTGCAGGTCCGCGGCCTGCTGGAGGAGCACGACGCCGTCGCCGTCGGGGAGGTGCAGGTCCGTGGCCACGAGGGCGAGCTGTCGCCCGGCTCGCGACAGGCGCCCGAGCTCGGCCCGCGCGGCCGCGGCCGAGCAGGCGGTCAGCACCCGGTAGTCCGGCGCGAACCGGTGCTCCAGGGCCGCGGCCGTGACCGACACGTCCCGCGGGTCCCCGCCGACGACCAGGAGCACCGGTGGCTGAAGCCCGTTCGGCGGGGCACCGTCGACCGGGCCCGTCACCGCACGGCCCCGGTGCGGTCAGGCGCCGGCCCGGCTCCGCTCTGCTCGGGCGGGGGCGAGGTGCGGTCGTCGTCGAGGCGGCGCAGGGCCGGGTTGAGCAGCATGCCCAGCGTGACCGCGAGGTAGAGGACGCCGAGGCCGACGATGGTGGGCACCAGGCCCGCGCCCTCGACGACGAAGCCGACGATCGCGATGACGAACGGGGTCGCTGCCGACGACAGCGACTGCAGCGCCCCGAAGACACGGCCGTAGAGCTCCGTCGGGGTGACGGTCTGCACCACCGTGAACAGCAGCGGCACGATGGGTCCGGCGACGACGCCGCCGAGCAGGACCAGCACGACCATCAGTCCGAGCGGCGGGGTCAGCGCCAGGCCGCCGTAGAGCAGCAACGCTCCGCCGGCGCCACCGAGCAGCACGGTGAGCCGTCGGGGCAGGCGGTGGCCGATCGCGCCGAAGAGGGCGGCACCGAGCAGGGAGCCGGCGCCGATCGCGGAGGTGAGCGCGCCGAGGCTGGTGGGGCTGCCCCAGACGTCGCGGGCGTAGACGGGCAGCACGACGGTGATGAGGGCGCCGTCCAGTGCGTTGGCGACCGAGACGACGAGGACGATCGACAGCAGCAGGCTGTTGTGCGCGACGAACCTCAACCCGACGGACAGCTCGCCCCAGTAGTGCCGGCCTGCCCGGACCGGTGCGGCCGCGCCCTCCTCGTGGCTGCCGGGACGGACGAGCGCGGCCACGAGCAGCGCGGAGACCGCGAACGCCACCGCCTGGACGTACAGCACGTCCGCGGGGCCGATGACGGCGATCAGGACGCCGCCGGCGATCGGGCCGACCAGCATCGCGCCCCGGTTGACCGCCCGGTCGACGGCGTTGGCCCGCTCGACGGTCATGGCCGCGCGGCGGGCCAGGCCCGGCATGATGGAGTAGCGGGCGGTGTCGCCGGGTGCCTGCATCGCGGCGATGAGGAACCCGAGGACCAGGATCTGCCAGAACTGCAGGACGCCGGCGGCGTGCAGCAGTGGGATGGCGGCCACCACGACGGCGGCGATCGCGTCGGTGACGACGCTGGACCGCTTGAACCCGAGCCGGTCGATCACCGGACCGCTGAACACCGCGGCGAGCACCCCGCCGAGGGTGATGGCCGTCGCCACGAGCCCGGTCCTGGCCGCGCTGCCGGTGGTCTCCAGGATGAACCAGGGGATGGCCACGTTGGACATCTGCCCGCCCAGCGTGGAGATCCCGTTGGCGATCCACATGGCGAGGATCCCGGTCCGGTCGGCCCGGCTCGCCCCCTGTACGGCTGTGTCGCGCGTAGCCGTCATGTCCTGTCCTCCCGCCCTCTGGGGTGCGGTCGACGAGGGTCGAGTCCTGGAGGTCGGGGCCGGTCCTCGTCAGGCCCTGCTGTCGTTCATCGCGAACGGGTCGGCATCATGCCGACGCCGGCGGGTCGGCACCAGACCGTCGGGAACGGCGCACACCGATCGATCCGCCGACTCACCCAGCGTCAGGGACTGAGCACCGAAACGGCCGCGCAGGTGCGGCACACTGCCCGGGTGCCCGACCTGCGCCTCACCCAGGACCCACGCGCCGACGAGCTGCTCGGCCGCGACCCGCTCGCGCTGGTGCTGGGCATGCTGTTCGACCAGCAGTTTCCGATGGAGCGCGCCTTCGCCGGCCCGCGGCTGCTCGCCGACCGCATGGGCCTCGACGACACGGCCACCCTCTCGGCGGCCGGCCTCGCCGACGCCGATCCCGACGCGCTGCTCGCCTGGTTCCAGGGACCGCCGGCCGTGCACCGCTACCCCGGGTCGATGGCCGCACGCACCCAGGCCCTGTGCCGGCTGCTCGTCGAGCGGTACGACGGCCGCGCCGACGCGCTCTGGGCCGACGTCCCCGACGGCACCACGCTGCTGCGCCGCATCGGCGAGCTGCCCGGCTTCGGCGCGCAGAAGGCGAAGATCCTCGTCGCGCTGCTGGGCAAGCAGTACGGGGTGACCCCACCCGGGTGGCAGGAGGCGGCCGGCTCCTACGGCGAGGAGGGCTCGCGGCGGTCGGTCGCCGACATCACCGGGCCGGAGTCGCTCGCCGAGGTCCGGGCCGCGAAGCAGGCGGCCAAGGCAGCGGCGAAGGCCGCCTCGGCGACGGGCTGAGCTGCACCGTCGAGCGGCACCGGATCGTCCGCGCAGGCACGAGCACCGATCCCCGGACGGTGGCACGATGGAAGCCGGACCGGGGAATGCCGGGTTGCCCACCATCGGATGGCGGACAACCGGCCCGCACAGGCGACACCGTGCCGTCTCTGTCCCGATCCGCGGAGGGATGGGTGCACGTGGCCTCGAGCCAGCAGTCCGCGCGAGCCCGCAGGGCCGAGCCGGTGCTGATCACCCAGGCGGAGCCCAGCCTGGTCGAACAACACGCCGCCCGGAAGAAGCGCTACGTCCTCACCATGGCCGTCCGCGGGATCAGCCTGGTGCTCGCCGCGGTGTTCTACCAGACCGTGTGGCTGATGCTCATCTTCGCGGTCCTCGGCACGATCCTGCCCTGGATCGCCGTCGTCATGGCCAACGACCGGCCGCCGAAGAAGAAGGTCGACGCCAACCGGTACGTGCCGCCGCGGCCCGACCGGATCCTCGAGGCACCGCCGCGTGAACGGCGGGTCATCGAGGGCGGCCGCGTCATCGACGGCTGACGCCCTGCGGCGGCACGGGGCTCAGCGGGCCCCGGGCCGCCCCACGACGGCGGCGGCCCGTTCGAGGCCGGCGTCGAGCGCCGCGGCCGGGTCCCCACCGGCCGTCCACACCGAGAGCAGGCCCGCCGTGAAGGCGTCACCGGCGCCGGTGGTGTCGACGACGTCGGCCGGCCGGGCCGGGCGGTGCAGCAGCTCCCCGCCCGAGGCCCACAGCGCACCGTCGGCGCCGAGGGTCACCGCCACCGCGGCGTGCCGGCGGGCCAGCGCCCGGGCGGCGTCGGCCACGTCCGCGCAGCCGGTGAGCAGCCGGGCCTCGTCGGCGTTGGGCAGCAGCAGGTCCACCCCGGCGGTGTCGGCGAGCCACCGGTCCACCCCGTAGCCGCGCAGCGGGCCGGTGGAGGCGGGGTCCAGCGAGACGGTGCACCCCGCCGACCGGGCCGCGGCCAGCGCCGCCAGCCCGGCAGCGCGGGGCCGGGCGTCGAGCAGCGTGTAGCCCGACAGGTGCAGGTGCCCTTCGGGCCCAGGGGAGGGGACGTCGTCCGCGCGCAGGTCGAAGTTGGCGCCGCGGTCGGCGAGCATGCTGCGCTGCCCACCGGGCTCGACCAGGCTGACGATGGTGCCGCTGGCCGCACCCGGCACCGTGCGCACCGCGAGCCCGACCCCCGCGGCGGTGAGCTCGGCGACCAGCGCGGCCCCCGAGGCGTCGTCGCCCACGCAGCCGGCCAGGACGACCGGCACGCCGAGCGCGGTCAGGTGCACGGCGACGTTGGCGCCCGCCCCGCCGCCACGGCTGCGGATCGTGGCCGGCCGGTCCGAGCCGGGTGCCGGCTCCCCGGACAGCACCGCGACGACGTCGGTGGCCAGGTCGCCGACGACGACCACCGGGCGCGGGCTCAGCGCGCCGCCCCCGCGAGCGCCGCGGCGATCCGCCCGGCCAGCTCGGCGTTGCGCAGCACCAGCCGCACGTTGACGGCGAGCGTCGCGCCCTCGCTGGCCCGGTGCAGGTGGTCGAGGACGAACGGCGTGACCGCCTTGCCGCGCACCCCGGCGTCCTCGGCCGCGGCGAGCGCGCCGGCGATGACCCGGTCGTGCAGGTCGGGGTCGAGCTGCTCGTCGGCCGGCAGCGGGTTGGCCACCACCACCGCGCCCGGCGTCAGGTCGCGGCGGGCGGCGAGCACCGCGGCGGCCTGCTCGGGGCTGTCGACCGACCAGTCCAGCGACGAGCCGGAGTCGGCGACGTAGAAGCCGGGGAACGTCGTCGTCCGGTAGCCGACGACGGTGATCGACAGGCTCTCCATCCGCTCCAGCGTGGCCGGGACGTCGAGGATCGACTTCACGCCCGCGCAGACGACGGCCAGCGACGTCCGGGACAGCGCGGTGAGGTCGGCGGACTCGTCGAAGGTCTCCGCCGACTGCCGGTGCACGCCGCCGAGGCCGCCGGTGGCGAAGACGCCGATCCCGGCGGCCGCGGCGAGCAGCGCGGTGCTCGAGACGGTGGTGGCGCCGGACAGGCGCAGCGCCGAGGCCACCGGCAGGTCCCGGACGCCGAGCTTGGCGAGGTCCGGGTCCTCGCACACCCGGTCGACCTGCGCCGGTGTCAGCCCGACGTGGGGGACGCCGTCGAGCACCGCGATCGTCGCGGGCACCGCGCCCCCGGCCCGGACCGCGGCCTCCACCTCGTCGGCGGCAGCGCGGTTGTCCGGCCGGGGGAGGCCGTGGGCGAGCAGCGTGCTCTCCAGGGCCACGACCGGCGCCCCGGCGTCGAGCGCCTCGGCGACCTCCGGGGACAGGGTCAGGTCGGCGGGGGCGGCGGCATGACGGGGCTCGGCGCTCACCCTGCCATCATGGAGGGCAGGCGGCCGGCGCCCGGCCGCACCCTCGGAGCCGGCCCGTCCGGCCCCGTCGCCCGAGCCTGGGAGCAGCCCGTGAGCCAGTCCGACCTCCTCGAGAAGCCCGACGTCCGCGAGGGCGACACCGGCAACGCCAACGAGGTCTTCCACTACGTCCGCAAGAACAAGATCGCTGAGAGCGCGGTCATGGGGACGCTGGTCGAGGCGCTGTGCGGCGAGGTCTTCCCGGTGACGAAGTCCCCGAAGCCCGGCAGCCCGGTGTGCCCGGCCTGCAAGGAGGTCTACGAGCAGCTCAAGAAGTAGTGGAAGGACCACCCTTCCCCCCACGCCTCGCAGGCTCGGCGCGGGCCCCTGAAGGGTGGCCGTTACAGCACGTGACGAGGCTCGCGGCGGGACCCTGCGAGGGGGCCGTCTCAGCACGTCACCTGAGGCCGAGGCGCCTCGCCTCGGCGTCCAGCTCGGCGGCGCGGCGGCGCTGCGCCCGGCGGGTGTGCCGGCGCAGCGGGGCCGGCCAGCGCTCCTGGACGGCCGCGTTGAGCTCGGCGCCCAGCAGCACGGCCATGCCGAAGAAGAACAGGAACAGCAGGGCCGCGATCGGGGTCGCCAGCGCCCCGTAGGGCAGCGCCGCCACCAGGATGTCGGAGACGTACAGGCGCAGCACCGTCGCGGCCACCATGAAGAAGCCGACGGCCAGCAGGGTCCCGGGCAGGTGCCGGTGCCAGGGCAGCCGCCGCGGCAGGACCACGTGGTAGAAGCTCGTGAGCGCCAGCACGAGGCCCACGACCACCAGCGGCCAGTAGACCGCGTTGACCAGCGTGGTCGCGGTGGCCTGCCAGTCCTGCGGCATCAGCGCCACGAGCACTCCACGGCCGAGGACGAGCAGCGGCAGCATGAGCACCGCCAGCAGCAGCCCCACGACGAACAGCCACAGCGCCATGAACCGGGTGGCGATCGGCCCGCGGACGTCGCGCTGGTCGTAGGCGATGACGATCGTGTTCATGAAGGTCGCCGTCGCCGACGACCCGGCCCACAGGGTGATGAGGAAGCCGAGGCTGACGACGTCGAGCCGGCCGGAGCCGAGGATGTCGCTCAGGGTGGGCCGCACGAGGGAGTCGACGACGTCGGCGGTCAGGACCTCGCTCGAGGCGTCGACCAGGGTGTCCTCGATCGTCTGGACGGAGTCGGTGCCGATCCAGGACCCGAGGAAGCCCAGTGACCCCAGCAGCGCGATGAGCAGCGGCGGCACCGACAGGATCTGCCAGAAGGCGGCCTCCCCGGACAGGCCGAGGATGCGGTCCTTCCAGGCCTTGGACACCGTGCGGCCGAGCACCTGCAGTGGCACCCGGACCACCGGCGGCCAGTGGTCGAGCCGGCCCGGCTGTGCCACCTCGGCGCGGGTCGCCCCGGAGTCCGGTGCCGTCGGCGGGATCCCCGCCGGAGCCGTCGCCGGAGCCGTCGCCCGATCCGTTGCGGGCGCCGGAGCCGGGGGAGTGGCCGTCGCCGGGGGAAGGGGGACGACGCCGTCCCCGGCCGCCCCGCCGGTGCGGGACGGCCCGCCGGCCCGCACGGTGCTCACCAGGCCAGTGTGCACGCCGTCGCCGGGCATCGGCCGTCGGCCGACGGTCGGAGGCCCCGGTGTCCTCCGGTCGGGGAGGTGCTCAGGCGGTCGGCTCGGCCGGTGGCGTGTCGGCGTCCGGCTCGTCGCCGCCCGGCTCGCCGCCGCTCTCGTTCTCGGCCGGCGGGGCCACGCAGCGGATGACCGCCTCGGCCGCGTAGGTGGTCTCGAACGTCTCCCGGCGCACCTCGGCCCCCGACTGCAGGTCGCGGAAGACGCGGGTCACGGTGATGTCGAAGCCCGGCGCCCCGCCCTGGGGGATGCAGTCGCCGTCGTCGACCTTCTCCTGCACGGCCGGCGTCCGGACGTTGCGGCGCGCACCCTCGATCGCCTCGACCTCGTAGCGCTTGGTCCCGTAGAAGGTGACGGTGATCGACCCGCCGGAGGAGGCGGGCGTCCACTGGGTGTCGACGTAGATCCCCGTGTCGGTGTCGTTGCGCCACTGCAGGTCGATCTGGCCCTCGTACACGGTCGCCTCCCGGCCGGCCGGGTAGCGGCTGATGTAGAAGCTGTGCGGCTTGTGGTAGACGTCCTCGAGGCCGGCGAAGAAGACGGCGTTGAACATCGTCGTGGCGAACTGGCTGATGCCGCCGCCCACCGCGGTCGACAGCTCGCCACCGCTGATCACGTTGGCCGGCACGTAGCCCTGCGCGGTGCCGCGCGGGCCGGTGTACTCGTTGAGGCTGAAGGTCTCGCCGGGCAGCACCAGCGCGCCGTCGACCTCCCCGGCCACGACGCGGATGTTGGTGCCGCTGGCGTTGTTCCCCGTCGTCGTCGTGAAGGAGCTGACCTCCTCGCGGATGCCGAGCGCCTCGGCCTCCTGGGTGGTCAGCTCGGCCGGGACGGGCCCCAGCTCGGCGGTGACCGTCCGCGGCGCGGGGTCGGGCAGCACGGCGAGCAGCTGGCCGGCCAGCGCGGCCGGGTCGACGCCGGTGCCGTCGACCGAGGGCACGACGCGCACGGAGCCGCCGGAGACCTCGAAGCGGGCGTCCTCGGCGGGGGTGCCGAACGCCGCGAACTCCTCGCCCATCGCCGTCTGCAGGGCGGCGGGGTCGACGGCGACGGTCAGCTCGCCGCTGTCCTCGGGCGTGAAGGTCAGCGAGGCGGCGATCGCCTGCGCCGGGATCTCGACCGACACGGCGCCGTCCTGGCTGCTGACGGTCACGGGAGCGGCCAGCCCCGGCGTGACGGTCTCGTCGAGGACGCGCTGCGCCTCCTCGCTGCCCACCCGCACCGGCTCGACGTCGACCGGCAGCTCGATCGGGGTCTGCGGGTCCCCGCCGGAGGCGAGCGCGGTGGAGATGGCGTCGGCGGCGCCCTCGCGGTCGAGCGTGCGGCCGTCGGCGGGCTCGACCACCGAGGGGGTGGTGCCCTCGAGGGTGATGGTCGCGTCGACCGGTGGGCGGTCCACCTGGGTGGCGATCGTGTCGACCTGCGCGGCCAGCGCGGTGTCCTCGCCGGTGATGACCGGTGCGACCTCCCGCTCGCTGAACACCGAGACCAGCCGCGTCCAGGGGTTCAGCGGCTGGTCGTCGGCGGCGTCGAGGGTCGCGTCGACGTCCAGGGCGATACCCGCGGTGGCGGGGGAGAGGGTCGTCTCGACGTCGTCGGCGACGACGACGTGGTCGGCGGCGACCCGCGGCGCCAGCCGCTCCTCGAGCTCCGTGGCCGCGCTCGCGCGGGACAGCCCGCCGATGTCGACGCCGGCGACGACGGTGTTGCGGGGGACGTCGTCCCCGGCGACGAGCAGGTCGACGCCGTAGCCGAGGCCGAGGACGGCCAGCAGCCCGGCGGGGACCAGCGCGGCGGGACGGCGCCACCACGGGCGACGCGGGGCCGGGGCGCTGCCGGGGCCGCCGGGACCCGGGCCGTCGGTGCCGGTGGAGCCGCCTGCCGTCCGGGGCGGTCCGTCGGTGACGGTCTCCGCAGGAGCGGCGGCGGGCACCGGGGCGCCGAGGGAGACGGTGTCCGAGGCGTCGGTGTCCGGGGCGTCGGTGTCCGGGGCGCTGGCGTCGGTGTCCGGGGCGGTGGTGGCCGGTGCACTGGTCCCGGTGGCCGGTGGGGTGGCCTCGGTGGTGCGCGTCGCCGGAGCGTCCGTCGCCGGGCCGCCGGTGAGCACCACCGTGTCGTGCGCGGGGTCGGGTGCCGGGGCCGCGTCGGTGCCGGCGGTGTCCGGAGCGGCCGCCGGCGCGTCGTCGTCGGCCGTGCCGTCCTCGGTCACCTCGGTGGCGGCGGCCTCGGTCCGTGCGTCCGCGGGCACCGCGGTCGCGGCACCGGCCGGCGGGAGGTCCTCGGGGGCGGGCTGCTCCGCCGGCCTGGCGGTCGGGACCGCCGGCGGCGGAGGCGTGGCCGGGCCGACCGGGCCGCGGTCGCGCGGGACCGGGCGGGTGTCGTCGGAGAAGCCGCCGGGAGCGGCGGTCCCCGGCGCAGGGGAGGGAGCAGGGTGTTGCGGCATCGGGGGTTCCTCGGGTCGCCGTCGACCGGGGGTCCCCGGGAACGACGGAGCCGCCGGGTCCCCGTCCGCGGGAAGCGGATCGGGGACACCGGCGGCGGCGTCGGGTGAGGGCATCATCGCGGGGAGCGACGATAGCGCCTCATTCAGTGCGCGAGGCGCTGCTCGCCGTCTGTCTCGATGATGTCGACGGCGATGTCGCGGAGCTTGGACTCGTACTCGCGAGCGTGGTGCCCGCAGAAGACGAGGTCGCTACCGCTGGCGAGCACGACACGCACCTTGGCCAGCGCGCCACACCGGTCGCAGTGGAAGGGAACGACCAGGTCGTCGGCGGCGGGGGTCGTCGTCAGCGTCTGGGTCATCTGGGTCATCACTCGCTCTCTACCGCACGGACCCGCGGCTGCGGATCGGCCTCCAGCACAGCGCCAGGATGGACCTCTCTGTTCCCGTGCCTCCCGTCACTGCGGTCGACTCGCCGGGAGTGGTGAGCCGGTGGCCGCTGGGACTGGTGGGGGGGTTCAGCAGGGACGTCACTGGGTGGTGCCGGTCTGTCTCGGGATGGTGCCGGGTGGTGCCTGTGCGCCGGGTGGTCTCCGGCCGTGGGTCCGCTGCTGTCTCTACGACCTCCACGCTACGCGCTCTACCCGGCAGGTGCCGCGGTACACCGCCCCGTCCGCCCACTGGGGTGAGATCGTGACCATCCCGCAACGCGGGTGACACACCCGGGCACGGCGTCAGACGCTGCGTCCGGCGGACCGGGCGGTCCGGTCGGAGCCCCACACGCTGTCGGTCACGGTCCCTGGCAGGTCGGGGTTGTCGGTGGTGCGGAAGACGGGGTCCTGCCCGGCCCGCACCTGGCGCTCGTAGTCGCGCAGCGCTCCGAGGGCCCACCGGCCGAGCAGCACCAGGGCCACCAGGTTGACCAGCGCCATGAAGCCCATGGCGACGTCGGCCAGTGCCCACACGGTCGCCAGCTCGAGCAGCGCCCCGGCACCCACCACGGCCACGACCAGGACCCGGAACACCGTCAGCGCCACGGGCCGGGCGCGCAGGAAGGTCATGTTCACCTCGGCGTAGGAGTAGTTCCCGAGCACCGAGGAGAACGCGAAGACGAAGATCAGGACGCTCATGATCCAGGTGGTCCCGCTGCCCAGCTCGTGGGCCACCGCGGCCTGGGTGAGGGACGCCCCCTCCGTGGTCTCACCGGGCCGGTACACCGCCGATCCGGCGAACAGGATGATGAAGGCCGTCGCCGAGCACACGATGATCGTGTCGACGAAGACGCCGAGGGACTGGACCAGCCCCTGCTTCACCGGGTGGCTGGTGGTCGCGGTCGCCGCCGCGTTGGGGGCGCTGCCCATCCCCGCCTCGTTGGAGAACAGTCCCCGCTTGGCGCCGTTGAGCAGCGCCGCCGCGAGACCACCCGTGATCCCGGCGGCTGCCTCGCCGACGCCGAAGGCCGCCGAGAAGATCTGGCCGAGGACAGCGCCCACCTGCGTCACGTTGAGCGCGATAATGACGGCGGCGAGGAGGACGTAGGCCAGCGCCATCGCCGGGAGGAGCCACTCGGCCACCCGCGCGATGCGACGGACCCCGCCGAACACCACCGAGGCGGTGAGGACCATGAGCAGGACCGCGGACCACCACTCGCCGACCCCGTGCCCGCCGGCCAGCACGTCGCTGATCGTGTTGGCCTGCACCATGTTGAACGCGATGCCGAACGTGAAGATCAGCAGGACGGCGAAGAGGATCCCCCCGCGCCGGGAGCCCAGGCCGCGCTCGATGTAGAAGGCCGGGCCACCGCGGAAGCTGCCGTCACCGGCCGGGATCTTGAAGATCTGCGCCAGCGTCGCCTCGATGAGCGCGGTCGCCATCCCCACCAGGGCGACGACCCACATCCAGAAGATCGCTCCGGGGCCACCGAGGGTGAGCGCGATGGCCACGCCGGCGATGTTCCCCGTCCCCACCCGCGAGGCCAGGCCGACGCAGAAGGCCTGGAAGGACGAGATCCCGCCCTCCGAGCCACTCCTCGAGGAGGTGATCTGCCGGATCATGCGGCCGAACATCCGCACCTGGACGAAGCGTGTCCGGATCCCGAAGTAGAGACCCACCCCGAGCAGGACGTAGACGAGCACGTAGGTCCACAGCACGTCCGAGACGGGGGCGATCAGGTGCTGCTCGATGAAGTCCACCGCACGGACCTCCGTGTGTCGGCCCGGGCGACGCCGTCACGGCGACCTCGGGAGGACGACGACCGCCCGGCTCGTCGAGCCCCTGAGCGGCGTTGCGGAGATGATCCGGCGCAGGCGGGCGGCCCGCATCTCGGGTCCCCGGACGCGCAGAGGCCCCGACCCTCGGGGGGTCGGGGCCTCTGCGCGGGACCGGCGCGTCAATCGAGGTAGTCGCGCAGCACCTGGGAACGGCTGGGGTGGCGCAGCTTCGACATCGTCTTCGACTCGATCTGCCGGATCCGCTCCCGGGTCACCCCGTAGACCTGGCCGATCTCGTCGAGCGTCCGCGGCTGACCGTCGGTGAGGCCGAACCGCAGCCGGACGACGCCGGCCTCCCGCTCCGACAGCGTCTGCAGCACGCTGGTCAGCTGGTCCTGCATCAGGGTGAAGCTGACCGCGTCGACGGCGACGACCGCCTCGGAGTCCTCGATGAAGTCACCGAGCTGGCTGTCGCCCTCGTCGCCGATGGTCTGGTCGAGGCTGATCGGCTCCCGGGCGTACTGCTGGATCTCCAGCACCTTGTCCGGGGTGATGTCCATCTCCTTGGCCAGCTCCTCCGGGGTGGGCTCGCGGCCCAGGTCCTGGAGCAGTTCGCGCTGGATGCGGCCGAGCTTGTTGATGACCTCGACCATGTGCACCGGGATGCGGATGGTGCGGGCCTGGTCGGCCATGGCGCGGGTGATGGCCTGCCGGATCCACCAGGTGGCGTAGGTGGAGAACTTGTAGCCCTTGGTGTAGTCGAACTTCTCGACCGCGCGGATCAGGCCGAGGTTGCCCTCCTGGATGAGGTCCAGGAACGCCATGCCGCGGCCCGTGTAGCGCTTGGCCAGGGACACCACGAGGCGGAGGTTGGCCTCCAGCAGGTGGTTCTTCGCGCGCTCGCCGTCGCGGATGATCCAGTTGAGGTCGCGGCGCATCTGCGGGGAGAGCTTCTGGCCCTCCTCCTCGACCTGGCGCATCCGCTCGGCGGCGTAGAGCCCGGCCTCGATGCGCTTGGCGAGGTCGACCTCCTCCTCGGCGTTGAGGAGCGCGACCTTGCCGATCTGCTTGAGGTACGCGCGGACGGAGTCGGCCGAGGCGGTGAGCTCGGCGTCCTTGCGGGCCTGCCGCAGCGCCTCGGACTCCTCCTCGTCGTCCCACTCGAAGTCGGGGCCGCCCTCGGTGGTCTCCTCGACGACGGCGGGGGCCTCGGCGGCCTCGGCCCCGTCGGGACCGGCGACGACGGCCTCGTCGAGGGTCAGGCCCTCGGCGCCGGCGTCGATCACCGCGACGGCGGAGTCGTCGGTGGCGACGGCGGTCAGCACCGCCCCCTCACCGGCGCCCGGGGAGGGGGCGATGCTCGGCTTGGTGGTGCCCTGGGTGGTGCTCTTCGCGGCCGTCTTGGCCGGGGCCCTCTTCCGGGTGGCGGCGGGCTTGGCGGCCGTGCCGTCGGCGACTCCCACGGAGGCGCTGGTCCGGGAGGGCCGGGTGCTCGCGGCCACCGTCCGGGAGCGGGTGCTGCTCGCGGCGTCGGTGTCCGGTGCAGGCTTGTCGGCGGGCACTCAGGTTCCTTCCCGTGCTGGGTGCGTTCCCCGGGAGCGGACCGGCTCCCGGGTAGCGGCCCCGGCCGTCGGCCGCGGAGCGGGGAGTCCCAGGGACCGGCGCGGTGTTTGGCCGCGACGCGGAGGGGGGATGACTCCCGGCTGGGTGGTGACGGGCTGGGACTCCTCCATTGTAGCGACGTGACGCCGTGTGACCAGCGACTCGAGCCGCATCCCCTCGCCCGGAGGGGGCGGTCGGGTCAGGGCTCGACCGGTGCCTCGGTCCCGCGCGACTCGATCCGCTCCGCAGCGGCGAGGGCGGCGCCCACGATCCCCGCGTCGTTCTGCAGCTGCGCCGGCACCACCGGGGTGCGCGTGCTCAGCAGCGGCACCCACTTGTGCGCCTTCTTGCTCACCCCGCCGCCGACGATGATCAGGTCCGGCCACACGCCGGCCTCCAGGACGTCGAGGTAGCGGTCCACGCGGGCCGCCCAGGCCGGGTAGGACAGGTCCTCGCGCTCGCGCGCCGCGGCCGAGGCCCGGCGCTCGCCGTCCTCGCCGTCGACCTGGATGTGGCCGAACTCGGTGTTGGGCACCAGGTGCCCGTCGACGAACAGCGCGCTGCCGATGCCGGTGCCGAAGGTCAGCAGCAGGACGACGCCGTCGTGCCCGCGGCCGGCGCCGTAGCGCATCTCGGCCAGCCCGGCGGCGTCGGCGTCGTTGAGCGTCTCGACCGACCCGGGCACCAGCGCGGTGAGCCCGGCGTCGACGTCGGTGCCGATCCAGCTCGGGTCCATGTTGGCCGCGGTGTGCGCGACGCCCTTCTTCATGACCCCCGGGTAGGTGCAGCCGACCCGCCCCGTCCAGCCGAAGGACGACACGATGCCCGTGACCACCTCGTAGACGGCCTCGGGCACCGAGGGCCTCGGTGTCTCGACGCGGATCCGCTCGCCGATCAGCGCCCCCTCCTCGAGGTCGACCAGGCACCCCTTGATGCCGCTGCCGCCGATGTCCACGCCGAACCCCTGCACGCCGGTCACCCTAGTGACCGGCGCCGTGGTCGCGCCCGGTGCTCGGGCAGGATCGCCCGGGTGAGTGCTGCCGCGTCCCCCGCCGACCTGCTCGACCTCGCCGTCGCCACCGCCCGGGAGGCGGCGGACCTGATCACCCGCGAGCGGGGCCGGGCCGCGGCCGCCGTCGACGTCAAGTCCAGCCCGACCGACGTCGTCACCGCGGTCGACACCGCCTCCGAGCGGCTGATCACCGGCCGGCTGCTGGGCGCCCGGCCCGACGACGGCCTGCTCGGTGAGGAGGGGGCCGACCGCGCGGGCACCTCCGGGGTGCGCTGGGTGGTCGACCCGATCGACGGGACGGTCAACTTCCTCTACGGGCTGCGCCCCTACGCGGTGTCCATCGCCGCGCAGGTCGACGGCGTCCCGGTGGCCGGCGCGGTCCTCGACGTCCCCAGCGGGGACCTGTTCACGGCCACCCGGGGCGGCGGCGCGTTCCTGACGGCGGCCGCCGACCCGACGCCGGTGCGGCTCACCGGCACGCGGCCGCCGTCCCTCGGCCACACCCTCGTCGCCACCGGGTTCGGCTACCGCGCGGAGCAGCGCCGGGCACAGGGGGCGGTCGTCGCGCAGCTGCTGCCCGAGGTGCGCGACATCCGCCGGGCCGGCTGCTCGTCGCTGGACATGTGCTCGGCGGTGGCCGGCCGGGTCGACGCCTACTACGAGCTCGACCTCAAGCCGTGGGACCACGCGGCCGCCGGACTGGTGGCCGCGGAGGCGGGCCTGGTCGTCGCCGGGCTGCGCGGCCGGCCGTTCGCCGAGCCCATGGCCGTCGTCGCCCCGGAGACCGTGGCCGGGCCGCTCCTGGCGCTGCTCGACCGCCTGCACGCCCCCTGGTGACGCGCGGGTCCCCTTGCAGGGCACGGTGGGGGGCGAGGGGGTCCTTCGACTAGACGGGCTCGGAGCAGGCGGCCTCGGCGCTGGCGATCGGGCTGAGCGTCGACGCGACCTGGTCGGGCGGGGTCAGCTCGGTGAAGTCCGGGCCGACGACCAGGTCGACCCGGGCGTCGGCGCGGGTGTCCTGGAAGGAGCCGGCGCCCGGCAGGAACAGGGCCAGGAAGCGGGCGGCCTCGCTGCCGCGCGGGCCGTGCCGGACCTCCCCGGTGCCGGTGACCTCCCGGTCGCTGCTGTCGTTGGCGATCTCGTCGACGACGAACCCGCGCTGCTGCAGCTGGGCGGCGACCTCGTTGGCCAGCCCGGCGCGGTCGGTGGCGTTGAACACCCGCACCGACACGGTGCCCGGGTCCAGCGACGGCGGCGCCTCGGCGGCGGTGGCGCAGGCGGCCTCGTCGGCCTCGGCCCGTGCCCCCTCGTCGGACAGGACCTTCCACCACACCCCGAGCGCGGCGAGGGCGAGCACGAGGAGGAAGACCAGCGGCCCCACCGGGCGGCGGTCCCTGCGCGGCCGGGCCGGAGGGCTGTCGGTGGTGGTGCTCACGCTCGTCCTCCTCGGCGCCCACCTGGACCGGACCGGCGGGTCGCGCGGAGTCTAGGGGCGGTCGCGGGCCTCAGAGGACACCGTCCTCCAGCGCGGCGCGTCCCAGCTCGACGCACGGGTCGATGCGGTCGGCGTAGCCGGAGGTGTCCTTGCCCGCCATCGCGCCGGCCGCCGAGCGGGCGACGATGCCGGCGACGATCGCCGCGAACTTGAAGAAGGCGAACCCGACGTACCAGTGCAGGTCGGCGAGGTCGACGCCGCTGCGCTCGGCGTAGCGCTGCGCGATCTCCCGGCGGGTCGGGAAGCCCGGCAGGGTCGTCACCGGGCTGAGCACCGGCCGCGTCTCGCCGGCCTCGGGCCAGTAGACGAACAGCATCCCGATGTCGGTGAGCGGGTCGCCCAGCGTCGACATCTCCCAGTCGAGGACCGCCCGGATGCCGCCGGGCCGCTCCGGGTCGAGCAGGCAGTTGTCGAGCCGGTAGTCGCCGTGGACGATGCCGGTCCGCTGCGTGGTGGGGACGGTGTCGGCCAGCCGGGCCGCCAGGGCGTCCATGTGCGGGCGGTCGCGGTCGCGGGTGGCGTCCCACTGCTTGCTCCAGCGGCGCACCTGGCGGGCGAGGAAGCCCTCGGGCCGGCCGAAGTCGCCGAGCCCCACCGCCTCGGGGTCGACGGCGTGCAGGTCGGTGAGCACGTCGACGAGCCCGTCGCCGATCCGCCGGCGCTGCGCGGGCTCGTCGGCGTAGCCGGGCGGGATCTCGTCGACGACGTGCAGGCCGACCACCCGCTCCATGACGTAGAAGGGCGCGCCGAGCACGTCGGTGTCGGTGCACAGGTGCAGCGTCCGCGGCACCGGCACGGCGGTGGGCCCGAGCGCGCTGATCACCCGGTGCTCGCGGGCCATGTCGTGCGCCGTCGCGAGGACCGCGCCGGTCGGCGGGCGCCGCAGGATCACGGCGTCGTCGGCCGTACCGCCGGCCGGGGTGACGACGTAGGTGAGGTTGGACATGCCCGCGGCGATGAGGTCGACGGTCACCTCGCGCCAGCGCTCGTCCGCGAGGACGGAGGCGAGGTACGGACCGACGACGGCGGGATCGGCTCCCACGGCACTCGACACGGGCCGCAGGGTAACCTCCAGCGCTCCGCCCCCAGACCGGCCCGTACGGGCCCGTCCCGGGCCGGTCCGCGCGCCGCCGTCCCCGGTGTCCTGCGGGCGGGCACAAACCGGGACCGCACGGCGTTGGGGGGCTGCCGGTCCAGCACCGGGCCGACCGCAGGGCCGGACCCGCGCGGGGCCGGCCCGGAACCAGCGGCCGCCCCGAGCGGCCGGCCAGGACGGTGGCGGTCGTCGCCGCCGTCGCACGACGCGGGCGCGTTCCGCCCGCGAGAACCCCGGAGGAGGGGCACACCCCATGGCCACCGACTACGACGCCCCGCGCCGCAACGAGGCCGACGAGCTCGGCGAGGACTCCCTCGAGGAGCTCAAGGCCCGGCGCGCCGAGGCACAGTCCAGCTCGGTCGACGTCGACGAGACGGACTTCAACGAGAGCCTCGAGCTGCCCGGAGCGGACCTGTCCAACGAGGAGCTGACCGTCCGCGTGCTGCCCAAGCAGGAGGACGAGTTCACCTGCTCGCGGTGCTTCCTCGTGCAGCACCGCAGCCGCCTGGCCGCCACCCGTGGCGGGGAGAACTACTGCCGCGACTGCGCCGCCTAGTCGGAGGACCACCCCTCCCCACGCCGCGCGCACGGCCGGCGCGGGACCCTGGGGGTGGCCGTTCCAACAGTCCACCGGACCCGCCGAGGGAGATGTCGATGACCGGCGACAGCGGGCGCACCGGCGCGCCCAGGGACGTCCCGCCACCGCGGCCGGTGCAGCGGCCGTCCGGCCACGGCCCCGCCGCGGGGTCGCCCGGCACGTCCTGGCCGGACCCCGACACCGGCCCGGGCCGGGCCGCTCGGGCCCTCGCCGACGCGGTGGCCGGCCTGCTGGGCCTCGGTGACGACGCCGGTCCGGCGGCCGGTGGCGAGCGCCGGTCCACCGCCGGCCTGCTGCGCGACGCCGTCATGGCGGTGGCCGCGGCGGCCGGCCGGCGGGCGGACGTGCCCGCCGGCACCCCCGCGGGGGACGACGGCGGGCGCAGCCCCGGCTCGGTGCTCTCCGAGCTGCTCGCCGCGGCGGCGCCGAGGCTGCCCATCCGCGACGCCGCCCAGCTCCGCGCGGCCCACCCCGGCCTGTCCGAGGAGGAGATCGCCGACGCCCTGACCGCGCGGGCCTCGCGGCTGACCGCCGCTGTCGGGGCGGCCACCGGCGGGCTGTCGGCGGCGCACTGGTTCGCGCCGCCGTCGCTGGTCGCCCTGCCGCTGGAGCTGGGTGCCGAGACGCTGCTCACCGCCGCCGTCGAGGTCGTGCTGCTCGGTGAGCTGCACGAGCTGCACGGCCGGGCCGCCGCCGGCACCGACCGCGAGCGGGCCCTGGCCTACCTGGCCAGCTGGACCTCCCAGCGTGCCGTCGACAGCGGCGCCCGCCAGGGCCTGGGCGCCGTGCTGGGCACGGTGGGCCTGCGCTCGCTGAGCCGCCGGCTGACGCGGCGGCTGGCCCGCAACGTCGGGACGGCGGCGCCGCTGCTCGTCGGCGCGGCGATCGGCGGGCGGGGCAACCTCAAGGCCACCGAGGCGCTGGCCCGGCGCGTCCGGGCCGACCTGCGCCGCCCGCACCCGTGAGACGGGGGCCCTCATAGGATCGCCGTCGTGGCTCAGCCCCCCGCGGTGCCCTCCGCCGTCGACGTCCCGGTGCGGCTGACCGCACCCGGGGCGACGCCGCCGTCCTACGCCCTCCCCGGTGACGCCGGAGCCGACCTGACGCTCACCGAGGACGTGGAGCTGGCGCCGTTCCAGCGGGTCCTGGTCGGCACGGGCGTGGCCGTGGCGATCCCCGAGGGCTACGCCGGGTTCGTGCACCCGCGCTCGGGCCTGGCCGCCCGGCACGGGCTGAGCCTGGTCAACGCCCCGGGCACCATCGACGCCGGCTACCGCGGGGAGATCAAGGTGAACCTGGTCAACCTCGACCCCGAGACGCCCGTGACCCTGCGCCGCGGGGAGCGGGTCGCCCAGCTGGTGGTGCAGCCGGTCGTGCGGGCGCGGTTCGTGGCGGTCGACGAGCTCCCGGCGAGCGTCCGCGGTGAGGGCGGGCACGGCTCGACGGGTACGACCCGCCCGCTGGGAGAGGAGGCCTGAGATGCCCTTCGGACGCCGGCGCAACCGGATCGACCGCAGTCTGCGCGAGCGCGGGGTGCCCCCGGAGCCGCAGCACCGCGAGCGCGAGGTCGAGGAGACCAGCGGCCCCTACGACGCCTCCGACGCCCCCGACGACGGCCGGCCGCGCGTCGACCTCGGCGCGCTGCGGCTGCCGGCCGTCGCGGGCACCGAGCTGCGGGTCGACCTCAACCAGCAGCAGAAGGTCATCGGCGCGACCCTGCGCTACGGCGACTCGCTGCTGCAGGTGTCGGCGTTCGCCGCGCCCCGCGCCTCCGGCATCTGGGACGACGTCCGCGCCGACCTCGCGCGCAGCGCCTCGGGTCAGGGCGGCCGGCTGACCGAGGTGGAGGGGCCGTTCGGCCCCGAGCTCGCCGGCACCGTCGTCGTCACCCCGCCCGCCCAGCCCGGCGGGCCGCCGCCGAAGCCCCAGCGGCGCGCCGCCCGCTTCCTCGGCGTCGACGGCCCCCGCTGGTTCCTGCGCGGGATGATCAGCGGCCCGGCGGCCGAGAACCCCGACGCGGCCGCCGTCCTCGAGGACGTGTTCCGCCAGGTCGTCGTGGTGCGGGGGAGCGACCCGATGCCGGTCCGCGAGCAGCTGCCGCTCACCCTCCCGCCGCAGGCCGCCGCGCAGCTGGCCCGCCAGCAGCAGGGCGCGCCACAGCAGGGGGCGCCGCAGCCGGGGGTGCCGCAGCCGGGGGTGCCGCAGCGAGGGGCGCCGCAGCCGCCCCCCGCCCCCCGCCCGCCGGGCGACGGCCCGGCCGCGTGAGCGCACGGACGCACCACTACGGGCCCCACCGCCACGGGCCGCACCCCGACCAGTTCCTCGAGCTCACCCTCCCGTCCGGGGACGGTCCGGCGCCCGTGGCCGTCGTCCTGCACGGGGGCTTCTGGCGCGCCGCGTACGGCATCGAGCTGGCCCGCCCGCTGGCCGCCGACCTCGCCGCGGCCGGCTGGGCCGCCGTCGCGGTCGAGTACCGGCGGGGAGGCACCGGCGGCTGGTCGGCTCCGCTGGAGGACGTCGCCGCCGCCCTCGACGCGCTGCCCGGCCTCGCCGAGCGTGACCGCCTCGACCTCGCCGACCTGACCGTCGTCGGCCACTCGGCCGGCGGGCACCTCGCCGCCTGGGCCGCCGGCCGCGGGCGGCTCCCCGACGGCGCGCCGGGCGCGGGGCCGCGGGTACGGGTCACCGCGGCGGTGTTGCAGGCCGGCGTGCTCGACCTCGACCGCGCCGCCGGGCAGGGCCTGGGCCGCCGGGCGGTGCAGGAGTTCCTGGGCGGCGGGCCCGCCGACGTGCCCGGGCGGTACGCCGTCGTCGACCCGGTGCGGCTGCTGCCCACGGGCGCCGACGTGCTGTGCGTGCACGGCACCGGCGACGACGTCGTCCCGCCCGAGCAGAGCGAGCGCTACGCCGCGGCGGCGACCGCGGCCGGCGACCGGGTCCGGGTGGTGCCGGTGCCGGGCGGCCACCGCGAGCCGATCGACCCGGCCGGACCCCAGTGGGCGGTCGTGCGCGACTGGTTGCGGCGGCGCCGCGACAGCGGCGCGGGCCGCACTACGCTGGAGCCGTGACACAGACGCGTCCCGGCGGATGGCTCGCGCGCACCCTGCAGCGGCTGACCGCCGACGACTCCACGATCGACGCGGAGCACCTGCGCGCCGAGACCGACCGCGCCGGCTGCGAGCTGGTCAGTGCCTGCCGCAAGGGGGCGGTGGTCACCGTGACCGGACGGCTGAAGTCGGTCGTCTACACCCCCCGCGAGACGGTGCCCACGCTGGAGGCCGAGCTGTTCGACGGCTCGGGCTCGGTCACCCTCGTGTGGCTGGGCCGCCGGCGCATCCCGGGCATCGAGCCCGGCCGCACGCTCACCGCACGGGGACGCTTCGCCTCCTTCGACGGCCGCAAGGTGATCTACAACCCCTGGTACGAGCTGAGCGCGGGGTGACGGCGGCGGCCGACGACGAGGGCCGGCGCGAACCCGGGGGACCGGCACGGCAGGACGGGACGGGGGACGCCGGCCAGGGCGTGACCTTCGACCGCCACCTGGTGCTCGAGCAGCTCGGGGGCTGGCGGGGGATGGTCGACGCGTCCCTGCCGACCGTCGCGTTCATCGTCGCCAACGCGATCGGCGGCCTGCGCACGGGCGTCTGGTTCGCCATCGGCGCCGCCCTGCTGGTCCTCGCCTTCCGGATGGTCCGCCGCGAGAGCGTGCAGCAGGCCTTCAGCGGGCTGTTCGGCGTGGCCATCGCCGTGGCGATCGCCGCCGCGTCCGGCCAGGCCCGCAACTACTTCGTGCCCGGCATCATCCGCAACGCCGTCATCGGCGTGGTGCTGCTCGGGTCGGTCCCGCTGCGCTGGCCGCTGGTCGGCGTCCTGGCCGAGTTCCTCGCCCCCAGCCACCTGGGCTCGATGGCCTCGCACTCGGTGCCCGGGCTGGGGCGGCGGGTCGACACCGCCCGGGCCCGGCTGCAGCACCGGCCGGCCCCCGAGGCCGCGGAGGGGCGCGCGTCCGATCCCGAGCCCGAGCGGCACTGGCGCGACGACCCGCGGGTGGTCCGCGCCTACGGCTGGCTGACCGTGATGTGGGCGCTGACCTTCCTGCTCCGCGTCGCGGTGCAGACGCCGCTGTACCTGGCCAACGAGGAGGGCCTCCTCGGCGTCGCCTCGCTCGTGCTGGGCCTGCCGGTGACGGCGGTGGCCCTGGCCGTGACGCTGTGGGTCGTCTCCCGGCTGCACCGCCACCGGGTGGAGACGGTGGCAGGACCTCGCCCTCCCCACCCCTCGCAGGCCCAGGGCGGGCCCCTGGACGAGGCCGGACCGGCCGAGCAGGAGGGTCCGGCGCGCTAGGCGAAGCGGCGGACGAACTCCACCGTCGCGGCGTCGACGGCCCCGGGGTGCGAGGCGCTGAGGAAGTGCCGGCCGCCGTCGACGACGCGCAGCTCCGCGTGCGGGCTGCTGCCGAACAGCCGGATCTCCTCCTCGGCGTTGGCCACGGAGTAGACGGTGTCCTCGGTGCCGTGCAGCCACAGCACCGGGCAGTGCACACCGCCCAGCCGGGCGTGCAGGCCGTCGCGGTCGCGCAGGTTGACCGTGCTCAGCCGGAGCCGCTCGCGGCCGGCGTCGCCGGTGTAGTGCTCCTGGTGCCGCGCGTGCCAGAAGGCGCGCTCGTCGGGTGACACGTCGGGGCCGAGGCCCTCGGCGAGGACGGCGTCGACCAGCTCGACCGGGATCACCCAGTCCTCCCCGACCGGCTCGGCCAGGGCGTCGATCGCGGGGGAGCAGAACCCGACCCCGTCCCAGCACCCGAGCGCGCGGCTGCGCGGGCTCTCGGTGTCCATCGAGGTGCCGAGCGCGACCACGCCCCGGACGGTGCGCGGGGCCAGCAGCGCCATCCGCGCGGCGATCCAGCCGCCCTGCGAGGTGCCCAGGACGAACGCCTCCCCGATGCCGAGCGCGTCGAGGACCTGCAGGCCGGCGACGGCGGTGTCCCAGTAGGTGAACTGGGCGTACCCGGCGCGGGTCCGGCCGTGGCCGTAGGGCTCGATCGCCAGCAGGTTGGCGGTGGCGGCGAGCTCGTCGTCGGCGAACTGCGGGCGGTACAGGTCGGCGGACGTGGTGAACGAGTTGACCAGCACCAGCGTCGGCAGCGACGCGTCGTACGGCCGCGCGAACCGGTGGCCGACCTCCGAGGTGCCCAGGTGCGGCACGGTGATCGTCTGCGTGTCGCTCACAGGTCCCCCTCCCCGGGGACCGCCGCGCGGCCGTCCGCCCGGACCCGGCCATCCTGGCCGCGCGGCGGGGCAGCGGTCAACCGCCCCGGATCACGCCCCGGCGGGGGAGAGGACCTGCTGCAGCTGCTCCTCGACGTCGGCGTGCGTGATGAACAGCAGCTCGTCGCCGACCTCGAGGGGCTCGTCGGGGGTGGGCTTGATGACGCGGTCGCCGCGCAGCATGGCGGTGAGCACCGTCTCGCGCGGCAGCGGCACCTCCCGCAGCGGCCGGCCGGCCCACGGGGTGTCCTCGTCGAGGGTGATCTCCACCAGCGTCGCCGCGCCCTTGCGGAAGCTCATCAGCCGGACGACGTCGCCGACGGTCACGGCCTCCTCGACCAGGGCGGCGAGCACCCGAGGCGTGGAGACGGCGACGTCGACGCCCCACGCCTCGGTGTAGAGCCACTCGTTGCGCGGGTCCTTGACCCGGGCGACGACGCGGTTGACCGCGAACTCCGTCTTGGCCAGCAGCGAGACGACCAGGTTGGCCTTGTCGTCGCCGGTGGCCGCGACGACGACGTCGCAGGTGGCCAGCTGCGCCTCCTCGAGGGAGGACACCTCGCACGCGTCGGCCTGCACCCACTCCGCGCCCGGCACCGAGCGCGTGCGGACCTTGCGGCCGTCCTTCTCGATGAGCATCACGGTGTGCCCGTTGGACAGCAGCTCCCCGGCGATGGAGCGGCCGACCGCGCCGGCGCCCACGATGGCCACGCGCATCAGGCCCTGCCCCCCTCGGGGTGCTCGACCGTGTGGTGCACGCGGTCGGAGATGTCGTCGGTCGCGGCGACGACGAGCTGGTCGCCGTCCTGGAGCACCGTGCCCGGCGTGGGCAGCTGGGCCTCGCCGAAGCGGACCAGCCAGGCGGCGCGGGCGCCGGAGGCGGTCTCGAGGTCGGCGAGCCGGCGGCCGACCCACCCGTCGGTGACGGTCACCCGCATGAGCAGCACCTTGCCGGTGGGCTCGCGCCAGATCTCGCTGACCTTGACCGACAGCAGCTCG
This sequence comes from Geodermatophilus obscurus, assembly GCF_900115395.1. Lineage (GTDB taxonomy): Bacteria > Actinomycetota > Actinomycetes > Mycobacteriales > Geodermatophilaceae > Geodermatophilus > Geodermatophilus obscurus_B. The sequence goes on along the minus strand of NZ_FOWE01000009.1, from coordinate 216,497 downwards.
CGCATCAGCCGGTTCACCGTCCACGGGACGGTGGCCACGCTCGGGATGCCCATCCGCTCGAACACCTCGGCCCGCTTGGAGTCGTAGATGCGGGCGACGACGTGCTGGACGCCGAAGGTCTCCCGCGCCACCCGGGCGCTGATGATGTTGGAGTTGTCGCCGCTGCTGACCGCCGCGAAGGCCCCGGCCGAGTCGATGCCGGCGTCGAGGAGCGTCTGCCGGTCGAAGCCCAGCCCGGTGACCTGGCGGCCGGTGAACTCCGGGCCCAGCCGGCGGAACGCCTCGGGGTCCTGGTCGATGACCGCGACGCTGTGGCCGATCTGCTCCAGCCGGCGCGCGATCGCCGAGCCGACGCGGCCGCAGCCCATCACGACCACGTGCACGTGTCGCTCCTGCCGTCCGCTCGCGGGCGCCGTCCGCCCGCACACCGGGCGCGAAGCTACACCCGCCACGGGCCCCGGCGGGGCGCCGCGTCAGGGCTCCCACCCCGCCGGGCGAGCCGCCCGGCGCGGGTGGGCTCACCGGGCCCCGGCGTCCGTACCATCGCCGCCGTGCCCAGCCTGTCCGACCTCGGGCAACTCCCGAAACGCCTCGTCCTGGGCCGCCCCGTGCGCAGCGACCGGCTCGGGGAGTCCCTGCTGCCGAAGCGTCTCGCGCTGCCGATCTTCGCCAGCGACCCGCTCTCGTCCGTGGCGTACGCCACGCAGGAGCTCCTGGTCATCCTCGCCCTGGCCGGGACGGCGTACCTGTACCTGACCCCGTGGCTGGCGGTCGGCGTGGTGGTCCTGCTGATCACGGTGGTGGCGTCCTACCGGCAGGTGGTGCGCGCCTACCCGTCCGGTGGTGGCGACTACGAGGTGGCCATGGTGAACCACGGCCAGTTCGCGGGCCTCGTGGTGGCCAGTGCGCTGCTCATCGACTACGTGCTCACCGTGGCCGTGTCGGTGTCGGCCGGCACGGACAACATCATCTCGGCCTTCCCCGCCCTCGACGAGCACCGGGTCGCCATCGCCCTGGGCCTGGTGGCCCTGCTCGCGGCGCTCAACCTGCGTGGGCTCCGGGAGTCCGGGCGGGCCTTCGCCGCCCCCACCTACCTGTTCATCTCCGCGATCCTGGTGATGATCGCCACCGGCCTGGTGCGGTACTTCGTCACCGGCCCGGACCTGGTGGCCGAGAGCGCCGGGTACACGATCAGCCCGCAGGCCGACTACGCCGAGCTGGGTGGGCTGGCGCTGGTCCTGCTCGTGCTCCGCGCCTTCGCCTCCGGCTGCACGGCGCTGACCGGCGTGGAGGCGATCGCGAACGGCGTCCCGGCCTTCCGTCCGCCCAAGAGCCGCAACGCCGCCACCACCCTGGCCCTCATGGGCGGTGTGGCGGCGACGATGTTCGCCGGCATCACCGCGCTGGCCCTGCTGTCCGACGTCCGCTACGCCGAGTCCGCGTGCGACCTGGTCGGCTTCACCGACTGCGAGACCCAGCCGCAGCGGACGGTCATCGCGCAGGTGGCGGCGGCCACCTTCGGTGGGTCCCAGTCGGTGGGCTTCTTCGCCGTGCAGGCGTTCACCGCCGCCGTCCTCGTCCTCGCGGCGAACACCGCCTTCAACGGCTTCCCGCTGCTGGGCTCGGTGCTGGCCCAGGACCGCTTCCTGCCCCGGCAGCTCCACACCCGCGGGGACAAGCTCGCCTTCAGCAACGGCATCCTGCTGCTGGCGGGGTTCGCCGCCCTGCTGATCGTCGTCTTCGAGGCGTCGGTCACCGAGCTGATCCAGCTCTACATCCTCGGGGTGTTCATCAGCTTCAGCATCGGTCAGTGGGGGATGGTCCGGCACTGGAACCGCGAGCTGCGCTCCGGCACGGACGCCGGCGACCGGGCACGGATGCGCCGCTCGCAGGCGATCAACCTCACAGGAGCCACGCTCACGACCGTCGTGCTGGCGGTCATCGTGGTGACCAAGTTCGTCCACGGCGCCTGGCTGGTGCTGGTGTCCATGCCGTTCCTCATCGTCCTCATGCGGGCGATCAACCGGCACTACTCGCACGTCGCCGACCAGCTGCGGCCCGACACCGACTCGCGGCTGCTGCCCAGCAAGGTGCACGCCATCGTGCTGGTCTCCAAGGTGCACAAGCCGACGCTGCGCGCGCTCGCCTTCGCGCGGGCGACCCGGCCGGACGTGCTGACCGCGCTGACGGTCAACGTCGACGACGCCGACACCCGCGGGCTGCAGGGCGACTGGGACCGCTACGACATCCCCGTCCCGCTGACCGTGCTGGAGTCGCCGTACCGCGAGATCACCCGGCCGGTCGTCGACTACGTCAAGGCGATCCGCCGCAGCAGCCCGCGGGAGCTGGTCATCGTCTTCGTGCCGCAGTACGTCGTCGGACACTGGTGGGAGAACGTGCTGCACAACCAGAGCGCGCTGCGGCTGCGGGCCCGCCTGCAGTTCCAGCCCGGCGTCATGATCACCACGGTGCCGTGGCAGCTGGAGAGCTCGATCGGCCGCGACGACGACCGGCGGGACGGCCCGATGCCCGGCGACCTGCGCCGCGGCCTCACCGACGACCAGGTCGAGTCGACGCCCTATGGCTGAAGGACCCCGCCCCCCTCACCCCTCGCGAGCTCGGGCCGAGCCTCCGGGCGGGGCCGGCCGCCGGTCCCGTGCCGCCCGTGCGTCCCGTCCCGAGCGTGGGGCGGGGTGGACCGGGCGGGAGTTCGAGGTCGCCGTCGGGCAGGTCGCGCACGGCGGGCACTGCGTGGCACGCCACGAGGGCCGGGTGGTGTTCGTCCGGCACGCGCTGCCCGGTGAGCGGGTGCGCGTGCGGGTCACCGAGGACCGCCAGCCCGGCTACTGCCGGGCCGACGCCGTCGAGGTGCTCGAGGCCTCGCCCGACCGGGTCGAGCGGCCGTGCCCGTACAGCGGGCCCGGGCGCTGCGGCGGCTGCGACTGGCAGCACGTGTCCTGGGAGGGGCAGCGGCGGCTCAAGGCCGACGTCGTCCGCGAGCAGCTCAGCCGGCTGGGCGGGCTCGAGCCCGCCGACCCGCTGCTGGCCGGGCTCGTCGTCGAGGCGCTCCCGGGCGGGCCGCTGCGCTGGCGGTCGCGGGCCCGGTTCGCCGTCGACCGGGCCGGGACGCCCGGGCTGCGGCGCCACCGGTCCCACGACCTGTTCCCCCTCGACGACTGCCCGATCACCGTCGAGCCCGCCGCGCAGGCGGTGCTGACGCGCCGCTGGCCCGGCGCCGGGGCGGTCGACGTCGCCGTCGACTCCGCGGGGACGGTCACCACCACCCGGCTCGACCGCCGGGGCGTGCCGACGACGACCCGGGTGCTGCGCGCCGGGGCGGACGCCCCGGAGGCGGCCGGCGGCCGCGCGGGGCGGCACGCCGCCGGCCGCGACTGGGAAGTCGAGGGCACCGGCTTCTGGCAGGTGCACGGCTCGGCGGCCGACGCGCTGGTGTCGGCGGTGGCCGGGTCGGCGGCGGTGCGGCCCGGGGAGACGGTGCTCGACCTCTACGCCGGCGCCGGCCTGTTCGGCGGCGCGCTGGCGCCCGCGGTGGGCGAGTCGGGCCGCGTGGTGTGCGTGGAGGCTGACGAAGGGGCGTGCGCCGCGGCGGAGGCGAACCTGGCCGGGCTGCCGCAGGCCGAGGTCTGGCAGGGCGAGGTGGACGCCGAGGGGCTCACCGGCCTGCTGGAGGAGCTCGGCGGGGCTCCCGACGTCGTCGTGCTCGACCCGCCGCGCGCCGGCGCGGGTCCGGCGGTCAGCCGGGTGCTCGCCGGCACCGGGGCGCGCGCCGTCGTCTACGTGGCCTGCGACCCGGCGTCGCTGGGCCGCGACGTCGCCGCCTTCGCCGCGGCCGGGTACCGGCTCACCGCGCTGCGCGCCTTCGACGCCTTCCCGATGACCGCGCACGTCGAGTGCGTGGCCCTGCTGGAGCCCGCGTGAGCGGCGCCGACACCTGCCCGGTGTGCGGGCAGGCGACCCAGCGCCGCGACAGCGGGGCGCCCGACGAGCGGCACGACGAGGTCACCGACCCGCTGGTGTTCGTCGACCACGACTGGGCGCCGGAGCTGTGGGGCCAGGGCCGGCGGGCCGAGGCCGCACGGTGCCCGGGGTCGGGTCAGAACCGGTCCGGGCACCGGCGCCCCTGAGCACACCGCGCGGGTCGCCGGTGCGGTAGGCACCGGGGCGTGCGGGTCCACGTCGTCACCCATCCCGAGGTCCGGGTCGACCCGGGCGTGCCCGTCCCCGAGTGGGGCCTGTCCGACGCCGGCCGTGCCCGGCTGGCGCACCTGCTCGCCCTGCCGTGGGTGCCGCTGCTGACCCGGGTCGTCAGCAGCGCCGAGCGCAAGGCGCGGGAGACGGCGGCCGCGCTGGCCGGGGCCACCGGGCTGCCGGTCACCGTCGACCCGGACCTGGGGGAGAACGACCGCTCGGCCACCGGGTTCCTGCCGCCCGCGGAGTTCGAGGCCACGGCGGAGGCGTTCTTCGCCCGTCCCACCGAGAGCGTCCGCGGGTGGGAACGGGCGGTCGACGCGCAGGCGCGGGTGGTCGCGGCGGTCGCGCGGGCGGTGACCGGTGCCGGAGGCGACGTCGCGGTCGTCTGCCACGGCGGGGTCGGCACGCTCCTGCTGTGCTCCGTGCTGGGCGTGCCCGTCGACCGGCGCCGGGACCAGCCCGGGCAGGGGAGCGTCTTCTCCTACGACCCCGCGACCGGGGCGGGCGCCGGGCCGTGGGTCCGGCTGGGCGGGGGCGGTGGGAGCGCGGTCGCTACGGTGTCCCGGTGACCTCGTGGGAGTACGCCTCGGTCATCACGGCCAACGACGCCGAGTCCCAGCGTGCCGGGGTGAGCGTCAAGCTGCCCAACGGCAAGCTCGAGCGGCAGCAGGGTGACACCAGCTCGGTGCTCAACCGGCTCGGTGCCGAGGGGTGGGAGCTGGTGAGCTACCACTCCAGCGGCGCCGGCACCTGGGGCTTCGAGCAGTTCTGGCTCAAGCGCCCGGGTCCCTGATCACGACCCGGTGACGACCCGGGTCGCCGGGTCGAACACGCTTCGACCTGCGGCAGACTGCCGGCGTGGGAGCGAGCGTGCCGCCGGGCTGGCCGGAGGAGGTCCGCCCGCCGGGCGCGCCCGACTGGGAGCGCACGGCGGTCACCTGGCTGTTCGACCTCGTGCCGCCGGACTACCGGGCGCACGAGGTGCTGCGGCGCTACCCCGTCCTCCTCGCCCGCATGGCCGGTGACCACGTCGGGGCGGGGCTCGAGGCGGCGCGTGCGGGCTGGCGGACGGTCCGGGTCGACCTCGCCGACCACCTGCCGCCCGACGCGATGGAGGCCGCCGTCGGTGCCTACGAGCGGGAGGGCGCGCGCCTGGCCGCCGCCGCCCGCGGGGTGACCGTCGTGGCCGGCGCGCTGCGCGGCGAGGTGTGGGTGCCCCGGCTCTGAGCGGCCCTTGCGCTCGGCCGGAGCGGTCCCCGGAACGCGACTACAGTGGGCCGGCGGCCCTCGACGAGCCGTGCCCCTGCCGCCGACAGATGAGGACACCGCCGCGCCGTGTCGCTCCTGCGCTCGCTCCGCGACCCCGCCGACCTCCGGGCCCTGCCCGCCGAGCAGCTGCCCGCCCTGGCGGCGGAGATCCGTGACGCGCTGGTCAGCAGCGTCGCCCGCACCGGTGGCCACCTCGGCCCCAACCTCGGCACCGTCGAGCTCACCATCGCCCTGCACCGGGTGTTCGAGTCGCCGCGCGAGCCGATCGTCTTCGACACCGGCCACCAGGCCTACGTGCACAAGATGCTCACCGGCCGGGTCGAGGGCTTCGACCGGCTCCGCCAGCGCGGGGGGCTGTCGGGCTACCCGAGCCGGTCGGAGAGCGAGCACGACTGGGTGGAGAACAGCCACGCCTCCACCGCGCTGTCCTACGCCGACGGGCTGGCCAAGGCCTTCGCCGTCCGCGGCGACCGGCGACCGGTCGTGGCGGTCATCGGCGACGGCGCGCTCACCGGCGGCATGGCCTGGGAGGCGTTGAACAACATCGCGGCGGCGAAGGACCGCCCGGTGGTCATCGTGGTCAACGACAACGGCCGCTCCTACTCGCCGACGATCGGCGGCGTGGCCGACCTCCTGGCCGGCCTGCGGCTGCGCCCCGGCTACGAGCAGGCGCTGCTGGCGATCCGGCAGACGCTGCACCGGGCGCCGGTGGTGGGCTCGGCCCTCTACGACGCGCTGCACGGCCTGAAGAAGGGCGTCAAGGACGTCCTCGCGCCGCAGGGCATGTTCGAGGACCTCGGCCTGAAGTACGTCGGCCCCGTCGACGGCCACGACGTCGAGGTCATGGAGTCGGCGCTGCGCCGGGCGCGGTCCTTCGGCGGTCCGGTGATCGTGCACGCCGTCACCACCAAGGGCTTCGGCTACCCGCCGGCCGAGACCGACCAGGTCGACGCCTGGCACGCCACCGGCGTCTTCGACCCCGACAGCGGCGTCGGCCCGGCCGTCGCCCGCGACTGGACGGCGGCCTTCTCCGACGAGCTGGTGCGCATCGGCGCCGAGCGGGCCGACGTCGTGGCGATCACCGCCGCGATGCTGCACCCCACGGGCCTCGCCGCCTTCGCCGAGCGGTTCCCCGACCGCACCTTCGACGTGGGCATCGCCGAGCAGCACGCGCTGACCAGCGCCGCGGCCATGGCGATGGGCGGCCTGCACCCGGTGGTCGCGGTCTACTCCACGTTCCTCAACCGGGCGTTCGACCAGCTGCTCATGGACGTCGCGCTGCACCGCCAGCCGGTCACCGTCGTCCTCGACCGCGCCGGCGTCACCGGCGCCGACGGCGCCTCGCACAACGGCATGTGGGACATGTCGATCTGCTCGGTGGTGCCCGGGCTGCGGCTGGCCGCGCCGCGCGACGAGCCGACGCTGCGCGAGGCGGTGCGCGAGGCGGTGGCCGTGACCGACGGGCCGACGGTCGTGCGCTTCCCGAAGGGCGCGCCGCCGGTCGACATCCCGGCGCTGGAGCGGCGGGGCCCGGTCGACGTGCTGCGCCGGGGTGAGCGGGCGGACGGGGACGGTGGGGGAGTGGACAGCACCGTGCTGCTGGTCGCCGTCGGCTCGATGGTGCCGATGTGCCTGGCCGCCGCCGAGCGCGCCGCCGACCACGGCATCGGCGTCACCGTCGTCGACCCGCGGTGGGTGCTGCCGGTCGCCGACGAGCTGCTCGACCTCGCCGCCCGGCACCGGCTGGTGGTGACCGTCGAGGACGGCGGGCGGGCCGGCGGCGTCGGCGCGACGCTGAGCCGGGCGCTGCAGGACCGCCAGGTCGACGTGCCGGTGCGGGCGGTGGGCCTGCCGCAGGCCTTCCTCGAGCACGGCAGCGTCGGGCAGGTCCGGGCCGACGTCGGCCTCACCGAGCAGGACGTCGCCCGCCGGATCGCCGAGTGGAGCGCGGTGGTCACCGAGCGCGCCGAGCAGGCGGCCGCCGTCGCGCCCGTGGACGGCGCCCAGCAGTAGCGGGCCTCCCGCCGGGATCAGGTGACCTGATCGTCGCGCGTCCTCCCTCACGTCCCACCGTGCGGGAGGACGCGCTGCGGTGCGGGAGGACGCGCTGCGGTGCGGGAGGACGCGCTGCGGTGCGGGAGGACGACGGGCGGCATCCGGCGCCGGTCGTTCGGGTCGCGACGGGGTCCGGGCACGAGCCGGGGGCCGACCCGCCGCCCGGGACGCCGACGGCCCGGGCCCCACGCGGGGACCCGGGCCGTCGGTCAGCCGTGCACCTCCGCGGAAGTGCACGAGAGGTCATGCCGGGAGGCTCGCCACGCCCTCCGGCAGGAACCGCCGGCCGGTCACGGTCTCGGAGACGCCGCTGCGGTCGAGGTACGCCGAGATCCCGCCCAGCCAGAACGGCCAGCCGGCGCCCAGCAGCATGCACAGGTCGATGTCCTGCACCGCCTGCACGACGCCCTCGTCGAGCATGAGGCGGACCTCCTGGGCCAGCGCCCGCACCGCGCGGTCGCGGACCTGCTCCTCGGTGAGTGGGGAGTCGCCGGCGTCGATGCCCTCGAGGTCGGCGTCGACGACGCTCGGCTCGGAGTAGACCGACGTCTTGCCCAGCTCGACCATCCGCTTGAGCCCCTCGCCGACGGCGAACCGGTCGGGGAAGGCCTCGTGCATGCGCTCGGCCACGTGCAGCGCCACCGGCGGGCCGACGAGCGTCAGCAGGTCGAACGGCGACATCGGCAGGCCCAGCGGGTCGAGCGCCCGGTCGGCCACCGCCACCGGCGTGCCCTGCTCCACCGCCGCGGTGACCTCACCCAGGAAGCGGGTGAGCAGGCGGTTCACCACGAACGCCGGGGCGTCGGCGGTGAGCACGCAGGACTTCTTCAGCGACTTCCCGACGGCGAAGGCGGTGGCCAGCGTGGCGTCGTCGGTCTGCTCGGCGCGCACGACCTCCAGCAGCGGCAGGACCGCGACCGGGTTGAAGAAGTGCAGGCCCACGACCCGCTCCGGGTGCTCGAGCTTGGAGGCCATCTCGGTCACCGACAGCGCGGAGGTGTTGGTCGCGAGCACGCACTCGGCGGAGACGACGGCCTCCACCTCGGCGAACACCTGCTGCTTGACCGACATCTCCTCGAACACCGCCTCGATGACGAGGTCGGCGTCGGCGAACGCGGCCTTGTCCAGCGAGCCGCTGACCAGGCCGGTGAGCCGGTTCAGCCGGTCCGGCGACAGCCGGCCGCGGCCGGCCAGCTTCTCCAGCTCGCCGCGCACGTAGGCCACGCCCTTGTCGACGCGCGCCTGGTCGATGTCGGTGAGCACGACCGGCACCTCCAGCTGCCGCACGAACAGCAGCGCCAGCTGGGACGCCATCAGCCCGGCGCCGACGACGCCGACCTTGGTCACCTTCCGGGCCAGCTTCCGGTCGGGAGCCCCGGCCGGCCGCTTGGCCCGCTTGTTGACCAGGTCGAACGCGTAGAGGCTCGCCCGCAGCTCGTCGCTCATCAGCAGGTCGGTGAGCGCGTCGTCCTCGGCGGCGGTGCCGGCCGTGAACGCCTCACCACCGACGCCGTCCCGGGCGAGGTCGAGCAGCTCGACAGCCCGCAGCGCGCCCGGCGAGGCGTCGCGGGTGCGGGCCGCCACGATCGCCCGGGCCCGCTCGATCGCGGCGTCCCAGCCGGTGCGGTCGACCTCGGGACGGGAGACGACGACGTCGCCGGTCAGGACGCCGACGGCCCACTCGAGCGACCGCTCGAGGAAGTCGGCCGGCTCCAGGACGACGTCGGCGATGCCCAGCGCCGCGGCCTTCGGCGCCCGGGTCATCGTGTTCTGCGCCAGGGCGTTCTCGACCACGACCGTCACCGCCGGGTCGATGCCGATCAGGTTCGGCAGCAGCTGCGTGCCGCCCCACCCGGGCACCAGCCCGAGGAAGACCTCGGGGAAGGCGACCATCGCCGTCGAGGCGATCGTGCGGTACCGGCAGTGCAGGGCCAGCTCCAGGCCGCCGCCGAGCGCGACGCCGTTGACGAAGGCGAACGTCGGGACCGCGGAGTCCTTGAGTCGCCGGAACACCCGGTGGCCGGTCTCGGCGATCTCCCGCGCCTGCCCGGCGGAGGTGACCGCCGGGACGCCCGAGAGGTCCGCGCCGACGGCGAAGACGAACGGCTTGCCGGTGACGGCGATCGCCGCCGGGGCCGGGGTGTGCGCGGCGATCTCGTCGAGCGCGGCGTCCAGGGACGCCAGTCCGCCGGGGCCGAAGGTCGACGGGCGGGTGTGGTCGTGCCCGTTGTCCAGGGTGACCAGGGCGATCTCACCGGCCAGCCCGGGCACCCGCATGTAGCGGACCCGCGCCTCGGTGACGACCTCGTTCTCGAACACCGCGGTCACTTCGCCGCCCCTTCCCAGTTCGGGTTCTCCCAGATCACGGTGGCACCCATGCCCAGGCCCACGCACATGGCGGTCAGGCCGTAGCGGACGTCGGGCCGCTCGGCGAACTGGCGCGACAGCTGCGTCATCAGCCGCACGCCGGAGGAGGCCAGCGGGTGGCCGACGGCGATGGCGCCGCCCCACGGGTTGACCCGCGGGTCGTCGTCGGCGATGCCGAAGTGGTCGAGGAAGGCCAGCACCTGGACGGCGAAGGCCTCGTTGAGCTCGAACAGGCCGATGTCGTCGATGGTCAGGCCGGTGCGGGCCAGCGCGCGCTCGGTCGAGGGGACCGGGCCCACGCCCATCACCTCGGGCTCGACGCCGACGAAGCCGTAGCCTACCAGCCGCATGCCGGCGGTGAGGCCGAGCTCCTGCGCGACCTCCTCGGCGGCGAGGATGCAGCCGGTGGCGCCGTCGTTGAGGCCCGCCGCGTTGCCGGCGGTGACGTGCCCGTGCGGGCGGAACGGCGTCTTGAGCGTGGCCAGGCCCTCGAGGGTCGTGTTCGGCCGCGGCGGCTCGTCGACGGTGGCCAGGCCCCAGCCGTGCTCGGCGCTGCGCGTCGCCACGGTCACCAGCTCCGGGCCGATCTGCCCGTTGGCGACGGCCTTGGCGTACCGCTGCTGGCTGGCCAGGGCGAAGGCGTCGGCCCGCTCCTTGGTCAGGTGCGGGAACCGGTCGTGCAGGTTCTCGGCGGTGGAGCCCATGACGAGCGCCGAGCCGTCGACGAGCTCCTCGCTGAAGAACCGCGGGTTGGGGTCGGCGCCCTCGCCCATCGGGTGGCGGCCCATGTGCTCGACGCCGCCGGCGATGGCGACGTCGTAGGCGCCGAAGGCGATACCGCTGGCGGTGGTGGTGACGGCGGTCATCGCGCCGGCGCACATGCGGTCGATGGCGTAGCCGGGCACCGACGTCGGCAGCCCGGCCAGCAGGGCGGCGGTGCGCCCGATGGTGAGGCCCTGGTCGCCGATCTGGGTGGTGGCGGCGATGGCCACCTCGTCGACGCGGTCGGGCGGCAGTGCCGGGTTGCGGCGCAGCAGCTCACGGATGACGCGGACGACGAGGTCGTCGGCGCGCGTCTCGGCGTAGACGCCCTTCGGGCCGGCCTTGCCGAAGGGGGTGCGCACGCCGTCGACGAAGACGACCTCGCGCAGCGAGCGTGGCCGCCGCTCTTGATTGGACACAGGACCTCCGCAGCGGGGACGGGAGCCGGCCCGGTGGCGGGCGCGACAGGGGAGAAGTTACCCGCCGGTAACCGGATCGTGCGTCACCGGACCCCCTCGGACGGGGGAGTCCCCGTCGGCCCGCGGGACGGGCGGTGGGCCGGTGAGCGGCGCGGACGTCCCGGGCGTTACGCGAACGTGACGAGGAGGTGACCTCTGCGCTCTTGACGCTGCCCCCGTGTTAACGCTCACAATCGTCGCGCTCGCCACAGGCGGGTCTGCGCCGGAGTGCGAGCGCGCAGAGGTCCTGAGAAGGAGAACACGTGAGCAAGAGGCTCGGCTTCGCCGCCCTCGGCGCCTCGATGGCGTTGACCCTGGCGGCCTGCGGCGGCGAGGGCGCCGGCGGGAGCGGCGGCGCCGGCGGGGGTGCCGAAGCGGAGGAACTGACGATCGGCGTCTCGATGCCGACCCAGACCTCCGAGCGCTGGATCGCCGACGGTGAGAACGTCCAGCAGCAGCTGGAGGACGAGGGCTACACCGTCTCCCTGCAGTACGCCGGTGACGACATCCCCACCCAGTCGCAGCAGATCGACCAGATGATCACCGAGGGTGCCGACATCCTCATCATCGCGGCGATCGACGGCACGGCGCTGGCCGGCCAGCTGGAGAACGCGGCGGCCAACGACATCCCGGTCATCTCCTACGACCGGCTGATCCGCGACAGCGAGAACGTCGACTTCTACGTCACGTTCGACAACTTCGAGGTCGGCGTGGCCCAGGCCAACGCCCTCCTGACCGGCCTCGGCCTGCTCAACGCCGACGGCTCGCCGGGCACCGCCACCGGTCCGTTCAACATCGAGCTGTTCGCCGGCTCGCTGGACGACAACAACGCCTTCTTCTTCTTCGACGGCGCCATGTCGGTCCTGAAGCCGCTCATCGACGACGGCACGCTGGTCGTGAAGTCGGGTCAGACCGACATCGAGCAGGCCGCGACCCTGCGCTGGCAGCAGGAGACCGCCCAGCAGCGCATGGAGACCCTGCTGACCTCGACGTACAACGACGGCTCGCGCGTCGACGGCGTCCTCTCGCCCTACGACGGCCTCTCGCGCGGCATCATCACCGCGCTGACCGCTGCCGGGTACGGCCCGAACCTCGACTCGCCGAACCCGATGCCGGTCGTGACCGGTCAGGACGCCGAGATCGCGTCGGTCAAGCTCATCGCCGACGGTGTCCAGAGCTCCACGATCTTCAAGGACACCCGTCTGCTGGCCGAGCAGGCCGTCGTCGCCGCCACGGCCTTCGCCGAGGGCAACGAGCCGGAGGCCAACGACACCGAGACGTACGACAACGGCGTCAAGGTCGTCCCGTCCTACCTGCTGCCGGTCGAGACCGTCTACGCCGACAACATCCAGTCCTCCCTCATCGACTCGGAGTACTGGACCGAGGAGGAGGTCGCGAGCGGCCAGGCGGACTGACGTCCGTCCCCTCCGACCCGGCCGGGTCCGGTAGCGCTGCTGCCGGACCCGGCCGTTCCCGGACCCCGTCCCGGCGCACGCGCGCCGGGACGGGGTCATCCTGATCCCACCGCACACCCGCGCGAGACTGAGGACGACGCCTGATGGCCGACCACATCCTGGAGATGCGCTCCATCACCAAGACCTTCCCCGGCGTCAAGGCGCTGGAGGACGTCAACCTCGCGGTCGAGCGCGGGGAGATCCACGCCATCTGCGGCGAGAACGGCGCCGGCAAGTCGACGCTGATGAAGGTGCTCTCCGGGGTGTACCCGACGGGCAGCTACGAGGGCGAGATCGTCTACAACGGCGAGGTCGTGCGCTTCGGCGGCATCCGCGACAGCGAGCACGTGGGCATCGTGATCATCCACCAGGAGCTCGCCCTGGTGCCCTACCTGTCGATCGCGGAGAACATCTTCCTCGGCAGCGAGCGGCGCGGGCGCTTCGGCCTCATCGACTGGAACGCGGCCAACGCCGCGGCCGGCGAGCTGCTGCGCTCGGTGGGGCTCGACGAGAACCCGGTCACCCCGGTGGGCCAGCTCGGCGTCGGCAAGCAGCAGCTGGTCGAGATCGCCAAGGCGCTGTCGAAGGACGTCAAGCTGCTGATCCTCGACGAGCCGACCGCCGCGCTGAACGACACCGACTCCGAGCACCTGCTCGGCCTGCTGCGCCGGCTCCGGGACCGCGGCATCACCTGCATCATGATCTCGCACAAGCTCAACGAGATCACCGCGGTCTCCGACAACGTGACCGTCATCCGCGACGGCAGGACGGTGGAGACGCTGAGCCTGGCCTCCGGCGAGGTCACCCAGGAGCGCATCATCCGCGGCATGGTCGGCCGCGACCTGGAGAGCTACTACCCCGAGCGCGAGTCGCACCCCGGCGAGGAGGTCCTCCGCATCGAGGACTGGACCGTCTGGCATCCCACCCAGGACCGCAAGGTCGTCGACGGCGCCTCCCTCACCGTCCGCGCCGGCGAGGTGGTCGGCATCGCCGGCCTCATGGGCGCCGGCCGCACGGAGCTGGCGATGAGCGTCTTCGGGCGCGCCTACGGCCGCAACATCTCCGGCCGGCTCTTCGTGCACGGCAAGGAGATCCGGCCGCACAACGTCTCCGACGCCATCGACGCCGGGATCGCCTACGCCACCGAGGACCGCAAGCACTACGGCCTCAACCTCATCGAGGACATCCGGCGCAACGTCTCCGCGGCCGCCCTCGGCAAGCTCTCCACCCGGGGCTTCGTCAACGGCAACGAGGAGATCAAGGTCGCCGAGGGCTACCGCCAGAGCATGAACGTCAAGGCCCCGAGCGTGACCTCCGTCGTCGGCAAGCTCTCCGGCGGCAACCAGCAGAAGGTCGTGCTGTCCAAGTGGCTGTTCACCGACCCGGAGGTGCTGATCCTCGACGAGCCCACCCGCGGCATCGACGTCGGTGCGAAGTACGAGATCTACACGATCATCAACCGGCTGGTCGCGGCCGGGAAGGCGGTGCTGGTCATCTCCTCGGAGCTGCCCGAGCTGCTGGGCATCTGCGACCGCATCTACACGCTGTCGGCGGGACGGATCACCGGTGAGGTGCCCGTCGCCCAGGCGACCCAGGAGAACCTGATGCAGCTCATGACCAAGGAGAAGGAGCTCGCGGCATGACCAGGACCGTCCCCCCCTCGTCCGAGCCCGAAGCCCAGACGGCCACCGCGCCCAAGGACGTCGCGCCCGCGGCCGCGCTCAACGCCGGCACCAGCGACGTCCGCGCACTGCTGACCAGCAACCTGCGGCAGAGCGGCATCTACGTCGCGTTCGTCGTCATCGTCGCGCTGTTCGCGATCCTGACCGGGGGCACGTCGCTGAGCCCCGGCAACGTCACGAACATGGTCCTGCAGTACAGCTACATCCTGATCCTGGCCATCGGCATGGTGATCGTGATCATCGCCGGGCACATCGACCTGTCGGTCGGGTCGGTGGTCGCGCTGACGGGGGCCACGTCGGCGGTCCTGGTCATCCGCCAGGGCATGCCGTGGTACGTCGGCGTCCTGGCCGCCATCGCCGTCGGCCTGCTCATCGGCGCCTGGCAGGGCTTCTGGGTGGCCTACGTCGGGATCCCGGCCTTCATCGTGACCCTGGCCGGCATGCTGCTGTTCCGCGGCCTGACCCTGCAGGTGCTGGACAACATCTCGCTCTCGCCGTTCCCCTCGCAGTACGGCCGGATCGCCGGCGGCTTCCTCAACGGCCTCCTCGGCGGCAACGGCTACGACGCGTTCACCCTGCTGATCGGCGCCATCGCCGTCGCCGGCTACGCGTTCAGCAACTTCCGCACCCGCCTCGCCCGGGTCAAGTACCAGCAGCCGGTCGAGTCCTTCCCGCTCTTCGTGGCCAAGATCGTCGCCGTCGGCGCCGTCGTCATGGCCTTCGCCTGGCAGCTCGCGCACGCCCGCGGCCTGCCGATCGTGCTGATCATCCTGGCCGTGCTCATCCTGGCCTACGGCGTGATCACCAAGCGCACCGTCTTCGGTCGCCAGGTCTACGCCATCGGCGGCAACCTGTCGGCGGCGACGCTGTCGGGCGTCAAGGTCCGGGCGGTCAACTTCTGGATCTTCGTGAACATGGGCTTCCTGGCGGCCATCGCCGGCGTGGTCTTCTCCTCGCGGTCCAACGGTGCCCAGCCCAACGCCGGCAACATGTTCGAGCTCGACGCGATCGCCGCGGCCTTCATCGGCGGTGCGGCGGTCACCGGCGGCGTCGGCACCGTCATCGGCGCCATGGTCGGCGGCCTGATCATGGCCGTCATGACCAACGGCATGCAGATCCTGGGCGTCGACCAGTCCCTGCAGTCGGTGGTCAAGGGCCTGGTGCTGCTGCTGGCCGTGGCCTTCGACGTCTACAACAAGCGGCGGGCCGGCTCCTCGCGCTGACCTCCCGGGTGCCCCGCGGCGGACTCCGCCGCGGGGCACCACCGTGTCCGGGACACGACGGGCGGACACGGCGAGCGGGGCAGGACCAGCCGGGCACGACGCGCGGGGCCGGGGACGGCCCGGGAGGGGAGACCGTGGAGTCCGGCGTGGCGTCGCGCGCACTGGTCATGGCCGACGTCGCCGCGTGGGCGGGGGTCTCCCACCAGACGGTCTCCCGGGTCGTCAACGGGCACCCCAACGTCGCGCCGCGGACCCGGGAGCGGGTCGAGCAGGCGATCGCCCAGCTCGGCTACCGGCCCAACTACGCGGCCCGTGCCCTGGTCACCGGCTGCTCCCGGACCATCGGCCTGGTCACCGTCCACGTCAACCACTACGGGCCGGCACAGACGCTGATCGGCCTGGAGAAGGCCGCCCGCGTGGCCGGCTACTCCCTGTCGGTCTCGATCCTCGACGAGGCCACCGCGGCCGCCGTGCGCGAGGCGGTCGACCGGCTGGTGTCCCATCGCGTCGACGCGGTGGTGGCGCTGTCGACCTACGACGACGCCGCCCGTGCCATCGGCCTCCTCGAGACACCCGTGCCGCTGGTCACCGTCCAGGTCTCGGGTGGGGAGGGCCGGCCGGCCGTCGGCGTCGACCAGGAGGCCGGGGCCCGGCTGGCGACCGCCCACCTGCTGTCGCTGGGGCACCGCACCGTCCACCACGTCACCGGCCCGGAGGGCTCGCAGGAGGCGCGCGGGCGCGTCACCGGCTGGCGCGACGTGCTCGAAGCCGCGGGCGCCCCCGTGCCGCCGCCGCTGTGCGGCGACTGGACGGCGCCGTCCGGGCACGCGGCCGGGCGGCAGCTCGCCGACCGCATCCGTCGCGGTGAGGAGGTCACCGCCGTCTTCCTCGCCAACGACCACATGGCCCTCGGGCTGCTCGCCGCGCTGCACGAGGAGGGGCTGTCGGTCCCCGATGACGTGAGCGTCGTCGGGTTCGACGACCTCCCCGAGGCCCCGTACCTGGCCCCGCCGCTGACCACCGTCCGGCAGGACTTCGCCGAGCTCGGCCGTCGCGGCGTGCAGCTGGTGCTCGCCCGGCTGGCCGGCGAGGACGTCGTGCCCGAGCCCGTGGTGCCCGTGCTCGTCGTGCGGTCGAGCACGGGCCCCGTCCCGGTGAGCAGGACCCCGGCGGGGCGTGACGGCCACCCCTGTTATCGCTAACATCCCCACGACCGGCCTCGTCCGCGACGGGCGCGGACCCGGCGGTGCCGGGCCGGGCGGGCTCCGGGACCGGGCACTGCACTCGAGGGCGAGAGGGTCGCGAGACATGACGATGGATGCCGGCGAGGCGATCACCGGAGGCCGCACGGCCCTGGGGATCGAGCTGGGGTCGACCCGCATCAAGGCGGTTCTCGTCGGACCGGACCACGCTCCGCTCGCCGTCGGCAGCTACGACTGGGAGAACCAGTTCGTCGACCGGCGGTGGACGTACTCGCTGGACGCCGTCTGGGCCGGGGTGCAGGACAGCATCGCGGCGCTGGCCGACGACGTGCGGCGACGCCACGGCGTCGAGCTGCCGGGGGTCGGCGCGCTCGGCGTGTCGGCGATGATGCACGGCTACCTGGCGTTCGACGCCGACGGTGAGCTGCTCACGCCCTTCCGCACGTGGCGCAACACGAACACGGGCCGGGCGACGGAGCGCCTCAGCGCGGAGTTCGGCGTCAACATCCCGCACCGCTGGAGCGTCGCGCACCTCTACCAGGCGATCCTGGACGGGGAGGAGCACGTCGGCCGGCTCGACCACCTCACGACCCTGGCCGGCTACGTGCACCGGCAGCTCACCGGCGAGAAGGTCCTCGGTGTCGGCGACGCCAGCGGCATGTTCCCGATCGACGCCGGCACCGGCGCCTACTCCGCTCCGATGCTCACCCGGTTCGACGAGCTCGCCGCCGAGGCCGGGGTCGAGCTGACCCTCGCCGACCTGCTGCCCAGGATCGCGTCCGCCGGCGAGCCGGCCGGCGAGCTCACCCAGGCGGGCGCGCAGCTGCTCGACCCGTCGGGGCGGCTGCGCCCCGGCATCCCGCTGTGCCCGCCGGAGGGTGACGCCGGCACGGGGATGGTCGCCACCAACTCCGTCGCCCCGCGCACCGGCAACGTCTCCGCCGGGACGAGCATCTTCGCCATGGTCGTGCTCGAGGGCGACCTCGCCCGGATGCACCACGAGATCGACCTCGTGACGACGCCGGCCGGCGACCCGGTGGCCATGGTGCACTGCAACAACGGCGCCAGTGAGCTGGACGCCTGGGCCGGCCTGTTCACCGAGTTCGCCCGGGCGCTGGGCACCGAGGTGGACCCGTCGACCGTCTTCGAGGTCCTGTTCACGGCCGCGCTCGGTGGTGCCAGCGACGGCGGCGGGATGCTGGCCTACAACTACCTCTCCGGGGAGCCGATCACCGGTCTCGAGGAGGGGCGGCCGCTGTTCGTGCGGTCCCCGGACAGCAGGTTCGACCTCGCCACCTTCATGCGGACGCACCTGTTCGCGTCGCTCGCCACGCTGCGGATCGGCATGGACGTCCTGCAGAAGACCGAGGGCGTGCGGCTCGACCGGATGTTCGCGCACGGCGGCCTGTTCCGGACCAGGGGCGTGGCACAGCGCTTCCTGGCCGCCGCGATCGACACCCCGGTGTCCGTCGGGGACGTGGCTGCCGAGGGTGGCGCCTGGGGGATCGCCGTCCTGGCGGCCTTCGCCACCCGGCGCGCGCCGGGACAGAGCCTGGCCGACTACCTGGACACGACGGTCTTCAGCGGCACCGCCCTGCAGACCGTCCAGCCCGAGCCGGCCGACGTCGCCGGCTTCGACGCGTTCATGCAGCGGTACGTCGCCGGCCTCCCGGTCGAGCGGGCCGCCGTGACGAACGTGTGAGCCCCGTCCTGTCAGTGACCACCCCGGCCGCGGGTACCAGGGTCCCCGCCCCGGACGCCGACGCCGAGACCACGTCCGCCGCACCCGTCGAGGAGCCCGCATGACCACCACCGAGTCGCGCACCGAGCGCGGTACCCACCGGGAGCAGCGCGAGCGCGTCGCCGCCCTGCACGCCGAGCTGACCCGCAACGGGCTGGTCACCTGGACGTCGGGCAACGTGAGCGAGCGGGTGCCGGGCGAGGACCTGTTCGTCATCAAGGGCAGTGGCGTCCTCTACGACGAGCTGACGTGGGAGGGCATCACCGTCTGCGACCTCGACGGCACCGCCGTCGACGGCGTCAAGCGGCCCTCCAGCGACACCGACGCGCACGCCTACGTCTACCGGCACATGCCCGAGGTCAACGGCCAGGTGCACACGCACAGCCCCTACGCCACCGCCTGGGCGGCGCGGGCCGAGCCGATCCCGTGCGTGCTCACCGCGATGGGCGACGAGTTCGGCGGGCCCATCCCGGTCGGCCCGTTCGCCCTCATCGGCGACGACTCGATCGGCCGCGGCATCGTGGCCACGCTGGGCGACTCGCGCTCGCCTGCGGTCCTCATGCAGAACCACGGCGTCTTCACGATCGGCCGGTCGGCGCGGGCCGCGGTCAAGGCGGCGGTCATGACCGAGGACGTCGCCCGCACGGTGCACCTGGCGCGCCAGCTCGGCGAGCCGGTGCCGATCGCGCAGGCCGACATCGACTCCCTCTACGCCCGCTACCAGAACGCCTACGGGCAGTGACGGCGGTCCGGGACCGCTGAGCGCGGCCCGCGCCCGGCCGGGGGACCGGTCTCCGGTCAGGCGCGGGACAGCGCGTCGGTGAGCAGGTCGCGGGTCAACTCGACCTGCCACTCGCGGGCACCGCCGGCCCGCAGCGCCGCGGCGACCGTCGCGGGGTCGCGCGGCTCGGGCGGGGTCCACATCAGCCGGCGGACGAGGTCGGGGGAGAGCAGGTTCTCCACCGGCACGGCGTGCTTCTCCGACAGCTCGGTCAGCGCGGCGCGGGCGGCCTGCTGGCGGGTGGCCGCGGCGGGGTCGCGGTCGGCCCAGCGGTTGACCGGCGGCGGTCCGTCGCCGGGTTTGCTGTGCAGGGGCAGCTCCGCCTCCGGCAGCGCGCGGCCGCGGGCGAGCGCCCCGAACCAGGTGCCCACCAGCCGGCGGTTGGCCCGGCCGCGGAAGACCGGCAGCTCCAGCAGCGCCGACTCCGTCCGCGGGTCGGCCTGGACGGCGGAGACCATCGCGGCGTCGGGCAGCACCCGGCCGGGCGCGACGTCGCGCCGGCGGGCCAGGTCGTCGCGGGCCTCCCACAGCGCCCGCAGCATCCCCAGCTGGCGGCGGCTGCGCAGTCCGTGGACGCCGGAGGTGCGACGCCAGGGGTCCTGCCGCGGCGGGGGCGGCCCGGCGGCGAGCACGGCGGCGAACTCCTGCCGCGCCCACTCGGTCTTGCCCTGCTCGGCCAGCAGTGCGGCGAGCGCGTCGCGCAGGTCGACGAGCACCTCCACGTCGAGCGCGGCGTAGACCAGCCACTCCTCCGGCAGCGGCCGGGTGCTCCAGTCGGCGGCGGAGTGGCCCTTCACCAGCGAGTACCCCAGCAGCGACTCGACGACGGCGGCGAGCCCCACCCGGGGCAGCCCGGCCAGGCGCGCGGCGAGCTCGGTGTCGAAGACCCGCGCCGGGACCAGGCCGATCTCGGCCAGGCACGGCAGGTCCTGGCTGGCCGCGTGCAGCACCCACTCCTCGTCGCCGATCGCGTCCTGGACGGAGGAGAGGTCGGGCAGCGGGACGGGGTCGACCAGGCCGGTGCCGGCGCCGGCGCGGCGCAGCTGCACGAGGTAGGCGCGCTGGCCGTAGCGGTAGCCGGAGGCGCGCTCGGCGTCGACGGCGACCGGGCCGGTGCCGGTCCGCAGCGCGGCGGCGTAGTCGACGAGGGCGGTGGAGGTGTCGATGACCGGTGGCAGGCCGTCGCGCGGAGCGAGGAGGGGGACCGGTGCGGGGCCCTCGGACGAGGATCCGTCGTCCGCGGGCGGGGCGTCGGGGAGGGGCTCGGTGCTCAGTTGCCGTCCACCTTCTCGCCCGTCTCGTCCACCGCTGTTCCGGTTCCGATCCTAGGCGTCGTCGTCGACCGACCCGGAGGGACCCAGGAGGGAGACGCCCGGCGGCGGCAGCCCCGCCGCGGTGCCCAGGACCTCCAGCCACGCGTCGAGGTGGCGGTCCAGCGCGGTGTCCTCGGCGGTCCACGAGGCGCGGATCTCGACGTCGACCGAGTGCTCCGGGCCGGCCAGGTCGCCGAAGCGGGTGGAGGCGGTGCGGGTGACGGTGCCGCCGAGCGCGTGCGCCGCGGCGCCGCAGCCGGACAGGGCCTCGGTCAGCCAGCTCCAGGCGACCTCGGAGAACATCGCGTCGTCGACCATGTGCTCGTCGGTGGCGGCCGACAGGTAGCCGACGCAGCGGGTGGTGCCGTCCCAGGCCTCGTGGCCGGCGGGGTCGTGGAGCACGATGAACCGGCCGACGGCGAGCTCGACCTCGTCGTCGCCCTCGCCCTCGGTGACCCGTGCGCCCAGCGCGTGCGCGAAGGGTGCCAGCCGCTGCGGGGCGGGGATGGGCTCGACGACGATCTCGGGCCGCACGCGCAGCGCGGTCAGCGCGGCGACGCCGGCCGCGAAGTCGGCCGGCGGGGGCTCGGAGGCCGCGCGGGCACCGGCACCCTCCCGGGGACCGGCCAGGCTGCGAGGCTCCACGCTCGCAGGGTAGGGGTCCCGGACCCGCTCTGTCTCGGACGCGCCCGCAGGACCACGGCCCGGACCTGCCCGGATCCGCCCGGAGCCGCGCGCGGGACCCGGCCGGCCGGGGGCCGGGGCACGCCCGGTCTGGGAGGATCGACCGTCGTGAGCACCGCACCCGCCGTCCCGCCGTCCCCCGCCGACTCGGACCTGGTCCGCGCCGCGCGCGGACTGCCCGTCGACCGGACGCCGGTGTGGTTCATGCGGCAGGCCGGCCGCTCACTGCCCGAGTACCGGGCCCTGCGGGCGGGGACGGCGATGCTGCAGGCCTGCCAGGACCCCGACCTGGTCACCGAGATCACCCTGCAGCCGGTCCGCCGGCACGGCGTGGACGCCGCGATCCTGTTCTCCGACATCGTGCTGCCACTGGTGGTGGCCGGGGTCGACATCGAGATCAAGCCCGGCGTCGGCCCGGTGGTCGCCAGCCCCGTGCGCACGGTCGCCGACGTCGACGCGCTGCCGGGCCTGGAGCCCGACCGGCTGGACTTCCTCGCGACGGCGGTGCGCCGGCTGGTCGCCGAGCTCGGGCCCACGCCGCTGATCGGCTTCGCCGGCGCGCCGTTCACGCTGGCCACGTACCTGATCGAGGGCGGCCCGTCGAAGGAGCACGCCCGCACCAAGGCCTTCATGTACGCCGAGCCCGAGGCGTGGACCCGGCTGCTGGAGCGGCTGGCCGTCTCCGCGGCGACCTTCCTGAGGGTCCAGGTCGACAACGGGGCCTCGGCGGTGCAGCTGTTCGACTCCTGGGCCGGCGTGCTGTCGGCGGCCGACTACGCCGCCCGCGTGCTGCCGCACTCCCGCGCGGTGTTCGACGGGCTCGGCGACCGCGAGCGGGGGGAGCGCGACGTGCCGCGCGTCCACTTCGGCGTGGGCACCGGTGAGCTGCTGCCGCTGCTGGGCGACGTCGGTGCCGACGTCGTCGGCGTCGACTGGCGGGTGCCGCTCGACGAGGCCGCCCGCCGGGTCGGGCCGCAGCGGACGCTGCAGGGCAACCTCGACCCCGCCGTCCTGCTCGCCGACCGGGAGACCGTCGACCGCGAGGTCCGCCGCGTCGTGGAGCAGGGCCGCGCCGCCCGCGGGCACGTGTTCAACCTCGGCCACGGCGTGCTGCCCGAGACCGACCCCGGCGTGCTCACCCACGTCGTCGAGCTGGTGCACGAGCTGTCGCAGCGATGAGGCTGGTCGTCGTCGGTGCCGGGATCACCGGCCTGACCGCCGCCTTCGCCTGGTCGCGGCAGCGGCCCGGCGACGAGGTGGTCGTCGTCGAGGCCGGCGGGCGCACCGGCGGGAAGGTCGACCGCCTCGAGCTGGCCGGCACCTGGTACGACACCGGGCCCGAGGCCGTGCTCGCCCTGGTGCCCGAGGCGCTCGAGCTGGTGGGGGAGCTGGGGCTGGCCGACCGGCTGGTCCGGCCCTCGACCACCCAGGCCTCCATCGTCCTGCCCGACGGCCGCCACCCCCTGCCGCCGGGCACCGTGCAGGGCGTGCCGACGTCGGCCGACGGGCTGGCCGGGGTGCTCACCCCCGAGGGCGTCGCGCGGGTGCGCGCGGAGGCGGAGCTGCCGCCGCTGCGGCTCGACGGCGACGTGTCGGTCGGGCACCTGCTGCGCGCCCGGCTCGGCGACGAGGTGGTCGACCGGCTGGTCGAGCCGCTGCTGGGCGGGGTCTACGCCGGCCGCCCCGACGACCTGTCGCTGGCCGCCACCATGCCGGCGCTGGCCGCCCAACTGGCGCACGCCGACTCGGTGCTCGCCGCCGCGCTGGCCGCCCGGGACGCCGGCGCGCGCAGCCGCGGCGACGCCGACGGGCCGGTCTTCGTGACCGTCGCCGACGGCATCGGGTCGCTGCCGGAGGCGCTGGCGGCCGCGTCCGGGGCACACGTCCGGCTGCGCACGCCGGCGCACGCCATCCGCCGGGCGCACGGACGGCTGGAGGTCGCCGTGGGTCCGGTGGCGGCGCCGGAGGTGCTCGAGGCCGACGCGGTGGTCCTCGCCGCGCCGGCGGGGAAGGCCGCGCGGCTGCTCGCCGGGGTCGCGCCGGACGCCGTCGAGCCGCTGCGCGGCATCCCCTACGCGTCGATGGCGGTGGTGGCGATGGCCTTCCCCGCCCAGCCCGTCGCCGCCGGGTCGGGGCTGCTGGTGCCGCCGGTGACCGGCCGGCTGGTCAAGGGGGTCACCGTGTCGTCGTCGAAGTGGCCGCACCTGTCCGGCGACGGCCTGCTGCGGGTGCGCGCCTCGGTGGGCCGCTACGGCGACGAGTCGCAGCTGCAGCGCGACGACGACGACCTCACCGCCGCGGTGGTCGCCGACGTCGCCGACCTGCTCGACCTCGACCGCCGCGAGCCGGTGGAGGCGCACCTGGTGCGCTGGGGCGGCGGGCTGCCGCAGTACCTGGTCGGGCACCCGCAGCGGGTGGTGGCGATCCGGGAGGCCGTGGCCGCCGTCCCGGGCCTGGCGGTGGCCGGCGCGGCCTACGACGGGGTCGGCGTGCCGGCCTGCATCCGCGGCGCCCGCCGTGCCGTCGACGCCCTCGCCTGACCCGGGTTGCCGCCCCGGCCGCCGTCGGCGCAGGGTGGCCGCATGACCGGATCCGTCGCACGGGGGCTGGCCGCGGGCGCGGTGGGCACGACCGTCCTGCAGACCGTGACGTACCTGGACGTGCTGTGGCGCGGGCGGACGCCCGGGGCGGTGCCGGAGCGCGTGGTCGACGCGCTCGCGGCGCGCCTCGGCCGGAAGACTCCCGACGGGCACCGGCGGGCCGCGCTCGGGGCACTCCTCGACGTCGGCACCGGGCTGGGCGTCGGCGTGCTGGCCAGCGCCACGCGGTCGCACGGTGCGCGCTTCTCCGGCCCGGCCGGTGCCGTGGTCACCGGGGCGGTGGCGATGGCGGCCGCCGACGGCCCGGCCGCGGCGCTCGGCGTCACCGACCCGCGCACCCGGAGCGCCGCGGACTGGGCGGCCGCTGCGGTACCGCACCTGGCCTACGGCGCCGCGCTGCACGGCGTCGTCTCCGCGGTGCCGACGGCGCGCGAGCAGCGGGACCGGCGCACCCCGGCGCCGGCCGGGCTGGTGCTGCGCTCGGCCGTGCTGGGCGTGGCCACCGGCGGCCGCAGCTCCCTCGCCCTGGCCGGGCCGGCGCTCACCGACCGGCGCACGCGGCCCTCGATCCGGGCCGGGGCGCTGGCCGCCGTCGGCGGGGAGCTGGTGGCCGACAAGCTGCCGGGCACCCCGGCGCGGACCAGTCCGCAGAGTCTGCCCGCGCGGCTGCTCGGCGGGGCGGGCGGTGCCGGGCGGCTGGCCGGCCGGGAGGGGGCCAACGCGGCGGTGCCGGTCACCGTGGGCCTCCTCGGCGCGCTGGCCGGCTCGTTCGGCGGGGTGGCCTGGCGGCGCTGGGCGTCGCGGCGGGTGCCCGACTGGCAGGCCGCGCTCGTCGAGGACGCGCTCGCCCTGGCCCTCGCCGCGGCCGCCTGCGTGCCCGGCCGCACGAACGGCGGGCGGGCGCGGCTGCGCGTCGTCCGGGCCTAGCGGGGCCCGGTCCCGGGACCGTCGGTGCTGAGACCGGGATCCCACGGCGCCGGCCCCCGCCGGCGCGGGATGATGGGGGCATGAGCGAGGAGACCGGGACGAAGAGCGTCGGCAAGCGGGCGAACGAGCTCAACGCGACCATCCGCTACACGATGTGGTCGGTGTTCCGGCTCGCCCGGTCGCTCGCCGACGAGCAGCGGACCGCGGCCGCCGAGGAGGTCGCCGGGCTGTTCGAGGAGCTGGCCGGCAAGGGCGTCGTCGTCCGCGGGACCTACGACGTCGCGGGCCTGCGTGCCGACGCCGACCTGATGGTCTGGTGGCACGCCGAGACGCCGGACGCGCTGCAGGAGGCCTACACCCGGCTGCGCCGCACCGCGTTGGGCCGCTCGCTCGAGCCGGTGTGGTCGCAGATGGCGCTGCACCGCCCCGCGGAGTTCAACCGCAGCCACATCCCGGCGTTCCTCGCCGACGAGGAGCCGCGGCGCTACGTCTGCGTCTATCCGTTCGTGCGGTCCTACGAGTGGTACCTGCTGCCCGACGAGGAGCGGCGGGACATGCTCAAGGAGCACGGCATGCAGGCCCGGCCCTACCCGGACGTGCGGGCCAACACCGTCGCCTCGTTCGGCCTCGGCGACTACGAGTGGATCCTCGCCTTCGAGGCCGACGAGCTGCACCGCATCGTCGACCTCATGCGCGACCTGCGGGCCAGCCGCGCGCGCCGGCACGTCCGCGAGGAGATCCCCTTCTACACCGGCATGCGCAAGCCGGTCGCCGAGCTGGTCCGCGACCTGGCCTGACGCGGGGGCCACGCACGATCAGGTGAGCTGATCGTGCTGCGTCCTGGCTCACCGTGGGAGGTGAGCCAGGACGCGCTGCGGCGATCCCACCTGATCGTGCGCGCAGGGGCTCAGGCCTCGGCGGGCTCCAGCCGGATGGACACCGAGTTGATGCAGTAGCGGTCGCCGGTCGGGGTCTGCGGGGCGTCCTCGAAGACGTGCCCCAGGTGGCTGTGGCAGGTCCCGCAGAGGACCTCGACGCGGACCATGCCGAGGCTGCGGTCCTCGCGGAGCACCACGTCGTCGGCGGCCGAGGGCTCGTAGAACGACGGCCAGCCGCAGTGCGAGTCGAACTTGGTCCCCGAGCGGAAGAGCTCGGCGCCACAGGCACGGCAGGTGTAGACGCCGACGGTCTTCGTGTCGACGTATTCACCGGTCCACGGGCGCTCGGTGCCGGCCTGCCGCAGCACGGCGTACTCCTGCGGCGAGAGCTGCGCCCGCCACTCCTCGTCGGTCTTGGTCACCCTGGGCTGGGGAGTGGTCGTCATGCCAGGGGGAACGGCCCCGGCCGGAGGCGGATTCCCCGCCCCCACCAGCCGGGCGAGCACGCCGGCCGGGTCGTGCAGGACGACGAAGCCGCCGGCCACCACCCCCGCCGTGCCCGGGTCGGCCGGGAGGGCGGCCCAGCCCTCCGGCGCGAACCCCAGCTCGACCACCGGCCCGCCGGGCAGCCCGAGGCGCCGCTCGAGCAGCGGCCCCCACCGCCGCGTCCGCAGGTCGGTCCACCCGGCGCCGAACAGGCCCGGCACCCACGCCGCGCCCGTGTAGCCGTCGCGGTCGCGGGTGAGCACGACGACGTCGACGTCGGAGTCCGGCCCGGCGGTCCCGCGGGCCTGCGACCCGGCCAGCCCGACGGCGACGACGTCCGGCCGGCCGGCGGCCCAGCGCACCACGCGCCCGACGACGTCGCGGACCTCCGGTGTCAGCGCCCCAGCCCCGCCTCGCGGGCGCGGACGATGGCCTGCGCGCGGTCGGTGACCTGCAGCTTGGTGAGCACGTTCGAGACGACGTTGCGCACCGTCTTCGGCGACAGGTACAGCGCCGCGGCGATCTGCGCGTTCGAGCGCCCGGCGGCCACCAGCCCGAGCACCTCGCGCTCGCGGGCGGTCAGCTGCGGGAACGCCGTCTCCGGGCCGGCAGGGCCGGCGGTGAAGAACTCCGCGATACGCCGGGCCAGCGCCGCGCCGAACACCGCCCCGCCGGAGGCGACGGTGGTGATCGCGCGGACCACCTCCTCCTGGTCGGCGCCCTTGAGCAGGTACCCGCGCGCCCCGGCCCGGACGGCGGCGAAGACCGTGCCGTCGTCCTCGCTCATCGTCAGCACCACCACGCCGACCGACGGGGTCTCCGCGGCGATGCGGCGGGTGGCCTCGATGCCGTCGAGCACCGGCATCTGCACGTCCATCACGACGACGTCGGGCAGCTGCTCGCGCACGACCGCGACCGCCTCGGCACCGTCGGCCGCCGTCCCGACCACCTGCAGGCCGGCCACCGAGCCGAGCAGCATCGCCAGCCCGTCCCGGTAGACCGGGTGGTCGTCGGCGACGACCACCCGCAGCGGCTCGTCAGGCTCGGTCACCGGATCCCCCTCCCTGGGCGGGCAGCACCGCCCGCACCCGCGTGCCGCCCTCCGGCGGGCAGCTGACCGTGCAGTGTCCGCCGAGCTCGGCGGCCCGCTCGCGCAGGGACACCAGCCCGACGCCGGCCGCGCGCCCCGGCGGGATGCCGACGCCGTCGTCGGCGACCTCGACCACCAGGTCGCCGCCGGCGCGGGACAGGCGCACCCGCGCGCGGGACGCGGCCGCGTGGCGGGCGACGTTGGCCAGCGCCTCCGACGCGATCCGGTAGGCCGCCACCTCGACGGCGGCGGGCAGGTCGGCGACCCCGTCGGCGTCGACGGTGACCGTCACCGGCGGCGCCAGCAGCCGCTCGGCCTGCTGGCGGACGGCGCCGGCCAGGCCGAGGTCGTCCAGCGCCGGAGGGCGCAGGTCGTGCACCAGCCGGCGGACGTCGGCCAACGCGGCGGCGACGTCGTCGCGGGCCTGGCGCAGCAGCCGGTCGGCGTCGTCCGGCCGGGTGGCGGCCAGGTTGCGGGCGGTGTCGATGCGCAGCACGACGGCGCCCAGCGACGGGCCCAGGCCGTCGTGCAGGTCGCGGCGCAGCCGGCGGCGCTCCTCCTCGCGGGCGGTCACCAGGGACTCGCGGCTGGCCTGCACCTGCGCGGCCAGCGACCCGGCCCGCGCGGCCGCGGCGGCCTGCCGGACGACGTCGGCCAGCAGCCGCTCGCCGCGGGTGACCAGGTGCGCGCGGACGCCGTCGCGGGGGAGCAGCAGGCGGCCGACCTGCTCGCCGCGGTAGGCGATGGGCAGCGGCGTGACGACGGCGGGCCGGGTGCCGTGCTCGGCGACCAGCCGGCCGCCGTCGGCGGAGTCGACCTCGACGCCGACGTAGGGCACCCGGAACGCCTCGGCGATGCCCGCGGCGACCGCCATGAGCTGCTCCTCGGCACCGTCGGATCGCTCCAGCCGCTCGGCCAGCCCGGAGACGACGCGGTAGGGGTCCTCCCGCTCGCCGAGCACCCACCGGCGGACCAGCCGCCACAGCGGGTCGCGCAGCGGGACGTAGACGACCGCCACGAGCAGCAGGGTGAGCAGGGTGGCGTCGCGCTCGCCCAGCGCGTCGCCGAGCAGCGCGCCGGCGGCACCCAGGACGGCGAGGTCGAGCAGCACGACCCCGACGGCGAGCCCGCCGTAGACCAGGGTGGCGCCGAGCAGCCGGTCGACGTCGACCGCCTGCGGCTGCAGGACGCCGACCGCGACCGCCGCCCCGGTGAGGGTGACGGCGAGCGACAGCCCGAACGACGCCTCGTCGCCGGGGAGGAACAGGATCGCGACCATGACCAGGAGGTCGATGACCGCGGCCCAGAGCAGCCACCGCATCCGCCGCCGGTCCTCGCCGCCGGACCGCCGGTACCGGCCGACGACGACCGCGACCGGCACCACCACACCGAGGACGGCCACCGGGAACGCCAGCCGCAGCAGGGGCAGCGCGATCGCTCCGGGCAGCGGCAGGCTCGTCGGGTCGAGGTCGAGGTCGAGGTCGCGGAACACCTCCGGCACCCGACTGCCGGCCCGGGCGTCGGCGATCTCGGACGGCACGACCATGAGCAGCGTGGGCAGCAGCGCCGTCGACGCCAGGCTCAGCACCGCGACCGGGCGCCAGCGGCCGGTGGGCAGCCGGCCGTCGGGGTAGAGCAGGAGCAGCAGCGGCAGGCCCAGCAGCAACCAGGCGCCGAAGCGGTTGACGAACCAGAAGGACGCCGTGGCCCCGGCCAGCGGCGGGTCGTGCCGGACCGCGAACGTCAGCCACGACTGTGCCAGGCCGTCGAGGGCCCAGAGCAGTCCCGTCAGGCCCAGCACCCACGAGACGGCGTGGCGCGGCACGCGGCGCAGCAGGAGCGCCGCGGGGACGGCGAGCCCGACGCCCGGGAGCCCGACGGTCCAGCCGGGCGTCGCCGCGGCCGCCTCGCGCGCCGCGGCCGGGGTCAGGACGTCGAGCAGGGCGGCCCCCGCCGCTGCCGCGACGGTGACCGCGACGACCAGCCACCCGAGCAGCCGGAGCCCGGGCGCGGCGTCCCTCGGCTCCGGCTTCGGCTCCGTGGGGGAGGGGGCCTCGGGTGGCGTCGCGCGCCCGGTCACCGGGGCCTGGGTGTGCACGCGGGCGATCCTCGCCGACTCCCGTCCCGGCCGTCAGGAGGCAGGTGTCTCGTGTCCCCCGGGACGGCGAGCGGGACCGGATCGGGGGCGGCGCGCCCTGGCTGCCCGGGACGGCGCCCCGAGACGGTTCTCCCAGGCGGTGCGCAGGGCACCGCGACCACGACCCGGGAGACGAGATGTCCCTCAGCACCACCCCCGCCCCCGCCCGCACCGACACGGCGGCGACCGCCCGCGGCGGCGCACCGGCATCCGTGCCCGTCGCCACCCGCACGGTCCGCCGCGCCGGCATCGCGGTGGCCACCGGTTCGCTGGCCTGGGCCGCCGCCACCCTCGCCTTCGGCATCGACTCCGCGACCGCCTGGCAGGACCTGGTCTACGAGCTGACGGCGCTGCTGTTCCAGCTCGGCCTCGTCGCCCTGGTCGCCGTGCAGTTGCGGACGGGGGCGACCGGCACCGGCCGGCTGGCCCGCTTCTTCCTGCACCTCGAGCACGCCCTGCTGGGCTTGGCGATGCTGTCGACGCTGAGCTCGGCGTTCCTGCCGCAGTACGCCGAGGAGGGCTGGTACCTCGCCCTCGACGTCTTCTGGCCGCTGTCGATGGTCGGCATGTTCTTCATCGGCATCCGCATCGCGATCGCCGGCCGCTGGACCGGCGCCGCGCGTTGGTGGCCGATGGTCGCCGAGAGCTGGGCGCCGGTGAACATCCCGGTCGCGCAGATCGCGCCGGAGCTCATGGCCTACACCGCCGGCGGTCACCTGCTGGTCGGGTACGTGGCCCTCGGCGTCGTCCTGGCCACCCGGCCCGAGCTGACCGGGGCCCGCGACCACTGAACCGCCCGCCGGCGCCCCGCCACCCCGTGCACCCGGGTGGCGGGGCGCCGCCGCGCGCGGCGGAGACTGCCCGGGTGAGCGCCCTCGACCGGCCCCTGCCCGACACCTGGTTCCACCGCGACCTGCCCGTCCTCCGCGCGGTGGCGCGGCTGGTCGACGGCCCCGAGCACGGCGGCAACCCCTATCTCGGCCAGGTGGTGCCGGCCAGCGGCCTGCCGAAGCCCGACGTGCTGGCCGCGGCCCGCGTGCTGGCCGCCGCCGGCTACGTCGAGGTGCTCACGACCTACTCGGGGGAGATCGTCCGGTTCACCGGGATCTCGCCGGAGGCGCGCCGGCTGGCCGGGCTCTGGCCGACGCCGCAGTCGGAGTGGGAGCGGCTGGTGGAGCAGGTGACCACGCGGGCGGCGAACGCCCCGACCGACGTCGAGCGGTCCCGCTGGCGGGCCCTCGCCGACGCCGCGAGCGCCGTCGGGGCCGACGACGGCGCGCTGCTGATGTCCGCCCTCATCGGTGGGTACGTGCCGCGCGCCCGCTGAGCCCGGCCGGCCCCGGACACGACAGCGCCCCCGCCCGGCGGACCGGACGGGGGCGCTGTGCTGATCTAGAGGATCAGAGCGGGGTGACGTTCGCCGCCTGCGGACCCTTCTGGCCCTGCTCGACGTCGAACGAGATCCGCTGGCCCTCATCGAGCGAGCGGTACCCGCTGGACTGGATGGCCGAGTAGTGGACGAACACATCCGGTCCGCCACCGTCAGGGGTGGCGAAGCCGAACCCCTTCTCCGCGTTGAACCACTTGACAGTTCCTTCGGGCATTGCTCGCTCCTAGCTGCGTTGGTGCATCGGGGTCCTGCCAGAGCGCAGGGCCTTCCCGACGCGTCGACCCTAGCCGTCCGGAGCCCAGCGTGGGGGACCGGGGCTGCGACGTGCGGATCCGCTCGTGTCCGGCCGGTGCCGGACGGGGAACCTCGATGACTGCGCCGGGCCCGCTCACACCCCGGACGGCCGGGTCCCACCCCGACGGGTGAGCGGGAGGCGTCTTGCGCCGATCGTGCGGTTGCAGCGCGCCACCGCTGCGGGAGCGCGCCCACGGTCGGCGGGTGCCGGGGAGCGACCCGGCCCGACCCGAGGAGCACCGTCATGGGGTCCGCCGCGCCCGCCACCCGCACGCCCCTGGTGCTGGTGGAGCTGGCCGACCCCGGCCACGACCCCGACCCCGACCCCGGCCACGACCCCGGCCACGACCCCGGCCACGGCCCTGGCGCCGGCCCCGGCGCCGGGCGCCCCGGGACCGGCGACGAGCCGGCCACCCTGCTGGGCGAGGTCCTGCGCTCGATGGGCACGGCCGCCGCCCTGGCGCACCGCCTCGGCGCGCACGCCGCCCTGCTGGCCGACTGAGCCGGCCCGCCGGGTCCTGACCCCCGCCACGGGGGAGGGGGTCAGGACCCGGGGGCGCTCACCGCTGGCCGGTCAGGGCGCGGGTGCTGGCGCCGGGGCCTGCTCGGGCAGCCCGGCCGGGCGGCCCGCTGTGTAGAGCCACGCGGTGAACAGCTCGTCGAGCTCCCGGCCCGACACCTCCTCGGCGAAGGCGACGAACTCCTCCGTGGTCACCGTCTCCCCGGCGTTCGACTCCGCCCACCCACGCAGGATCGTGAAGAAGGCGTCGTCGCCGACCTCCGTGCGCAGGGCGTGCAGCGTCATCGCGCCGCGCTGGTAGACCGCCGGGTGGAACAGCTGGTCGACCGCCGGACCCGGGTCACCGATGGTGACCTGCCAGAAGTCCGGTCCCAGCTCCTCGTCGGAGAGCGTGGCCAGGAAGTCGAACTCCTGCTGCGGCGTCGAGAGGCCCTCGTGCTCGAGCCACAGCCACTCGGCGTAGGTGGCGAAGCCCTCGTTGAGCCAGATGTCCCGCCAGAGGTCGAGGCGCACCGAGTCGCCGTACCACTGGTGGGCGTACTCGTGCGTGACGACGACCTCGGCGAACACCGGGTCGACGAAGAAGAACGGCGCGTAGATCGGCCGGGTCTGCGTCTCGAGGGCGAACTGCAGGTCCGGGGTGTCGTCGACGATGCCGCCGGCGGCGCTGAACGGGTAGGGCCCGAAGTGCTCCTCGAGGAACCCGATGATCTCCGCCTGCCGGCCGAGCGCGTGGTCGACGACCTCGCCGACCAGCGGTCCCTCGGTCTCCGGGTCGGCGTCGAAGGTGGCCAGGTCGGGGTCGACGGCGTCCCAGAAGGCCAGCCCCTCGGCCTCGTAGGCGCGCAGGTCGAACTCGCCCACGGCCAGCGTCACCAGGTAGGGAGCCATCGGCTCGTCGGCAGACCACGCCCACGTGGTCCAGCCGTGGTGCGTCCACGAGCCGCACAGCACGCCGTTGGAGACGCCCTCCAGGCCCTCGGGGACGGCCACGCGCACGTCCACCGACGCGGCGTCCCGCGGGTGGTCGTTGGCCGGGAACCAGGTCGCCGCGCCGTGCGGCTCGCCGGCGACCACGGCGCCGTCGTCGGTGTGGATGAACCCGGAGATGCCCAGCGCGTCCTCCTGGGTCTGCGGGACGCCGTCGTAGGTCACACCGACGGTGAACTCCTGGTCCTCGCGGAGCGGGCGGTGCGGCGTGATCACCAGCTCCTGCCCCTGACGGCTCCACACGGCCTCCTGCCCGTCCACCTCGACCGAGCGGACCTCCAGCCCCTGCAGGTCGAGGTCGAAGCTGGACAGGTCCTGGGTGGCGTGCGCCGAGACGGTCGCCGTGCCCGCGAGGACGTCGGTGGCCGGGTCGTAGCGCAGGTCGAGGTCGTAGTGGTCGACGTCGTACCCGCCGTTGCCGTCGAGCGGGTAGTACGGATCGCCGATGCCCGGCGCCCCGGGTTGCGGATCCCCGCCGCCGCCTCCGTCCGCCACGGCCGTGCCGGTGCCCATCGCCACCAGTACGCCCGCTGCCGCCACTGCCGTGAGTTTCCGGGTCACGCCCGTCCCCGTCCGTGAGTCGTGGGTTGGTCCCTGAACGGGACGAGGGGACTCTCCCTGGACGGTTCTCGCGAGGCTCCTGTGAGCGGAATCACAGTCCGCCCCGCTGGTCGACCCGGACGGCAGCCGGGCGGCTACCCAGAGTCCACCGGATGCGGAGCCGGGAGCGAGGGCACGATGCGCCCGTGACCTCGCCTTTCCCGTGGTCACGGACCTCCGGCGGACTCTCGTCCCGTGTCGGCTCAGCCCTTGACGGCTCCGGACAGGAAGCCCTGGGTGACCTGGCGCTGCAGGACGACGTAGAGCACGACCACCGGCAGGATCGTGATCAGGGTGCCGGCGGCCAGCGGGCCGATGTCGACCGAGCGGCCGCCGATGAACAGGTACAGGCCCAGGGTCAGTGGCCGGTACTCCCCGCCGGGCATGTAGAGCAGCGGGACGAGGAAGTTGTTCCACTGCTGCAGGAAGGTGAAGACGGCCAGCGCGCCCATGCCGGAGGTGACCAGCGGCACCATGATCCGCAGGAAGAGCTGCCACTCGCTGGCGCCGTCCATCCGGGCCGCCTGCTCCAGCTCGCTCGGCAGGTCGGAGAAGAAGGCCCGCATGAACCAGGCACCGAACGACAGCTGGGTCGTGGCCAGGACGAGGTTGACCCCGATCAGGCTGTCGAGCAGGCCCATCGACCGCATCTGGAAGTACAGCGGCACCATGTAGGCGAAGAAGGGCACCAGCAGGCCGAAGACCACGACGTAGAACGCGGCGGTGCGCCCGGGGAACGGCAACCGCGCGAACGCGTAGCCGGCCATGGTCGAGAGCACGACCACGATCAGCGTGCTGGGCACGCTGAGCAGGAGGCTGTTGAGCAGGTACTCGTCGAAGTTGCCGACCGTCCAGGCCGTCTCGAGGTTCTCCAACGAGAAGCTGCTGAAGAGCCCGAACGGGTTGGCGCGCACGTCCTGGGTGGTCTTCAGCGTCGTCGACACGACGAGGACCACGGGGAACAGCGTCAGGGCGGCGAGCAGGGCGAGCACGACGGTGCGCCCCGCGCCCGGCCGGCCGGTCACGTAAGCCCGCTGCGGCCGGCTCACGCCCCTCCTCCGTCCAGGGCGGCCCGCCGCTGCAGCCGGTCGAGCCACACCGCGACCGGCACCGCCAGTGCCGTCACCACGAGGGCGAGGGTGGTGCCGTAGCTGATCCGGCTGAGCTGGAAGGCGTTGCTGTAGGCGTAGGTGCCGAGGACCTCCGTGGCGTTCGCCGGGCCGCCCCCGGTCATCACGAAGACGAGGTCGAAGACGGCGAACCCGCCGATGAGCGTGAGCGCGGTGACCATGAGGAAGACGGGCCTGATCTGGGGCAGGACGACGTAGCGCAGCCGCTGCAGGTACCCCGCGCCGTCGAGCATGGCCGCGTCGACCTGCTCGGTGTCGACGTTGCGCAGCGCCGACAGGATGATCACGAAGACGAAGCCGGTGGCCGTCCACACCGCCGTGGCGATCACCGCGTAGAGGGCGGTGTCCGGGTCGCCGAGCCAGCCCCGGGCCAGCCCGCCGAGGCCGACCGCCTCGAGCCCGCGGTTGAGCCAGCCGCGGGTGGGTGCGTAGATCCAGCCCCACACCACGCCGACTGCCACCTGGGGCAGCACGTACGGGAGGAAGAAGACGATGCGGTAGAGGGTCGAGCCGCGCCGCACCCCCCACAGCAGCAGCGCCAGGGTCAGTCCCAGGACCAGTGGCCCGACGGTGCCGAGCACGATCCAGATCAGGTTGTTCCAGGCCGCCGCCCACACCTGCCGGTCCTGCGCCAGCTCGGTGAAGTTGCCGAGGCCCACCCACGGTGGCGTGACGTCGAGGCCGTCGAAGTCGACGAAGACGTAGTAGACGGCGTTGAGCACCGGGAAGACGAGGAACACCAGCATCAGCGCCACCGCCGGCGCGACGAGCAGGACGCCCAGGCGGGCCTGCTGCCGGCGGGTGGCCGCCGAGACGCCCAGCCGCGCCGGGCGCCGTCCCCGGCGGCCCGGCCGCCCCGGCGCGGCGGGCACCGCTGTCACCGTCGGGGCGGGCGCCGCGCTCACGCCGGCCCCCCGCCGCCTCCGCCCGGGCTCACTGCTCGGACGCCGCCTGCAGCGCGGCCGCCACCTCGGCCGGTGTCGACTGGCCGGTCAGCACGGCCTGGACGCCGTCGAACATCACGTCGTTGAAGGCCTCGGGCATGAGGACGTCGATGTTGTAGCCGAGCCCGCCGCCGCCCTCCGACAGCGCGGAGACCTCCTCGAGCACCTGCGCCAGCAGCGGGTCGACGTCGAGTCCCGCGGTGTCCACGGGGCGGGCCGGGATGGTCTGCAAGTTCTCCACCACCCACTGGGCGTGCTCCTCGGAGGCCAGGAAGTCCAGCAGTTCGATCGCGCCCTCGGGGTTGTCGGTGTTGGCCGAGACGAAGGGGCCCGAGCCCAGGCCGCTGGCGAAGACGCCCTCGCCGTCCGGCGCGGGGAAGGGGACGTAGCCGGACTCGAAGTCCGCGCCGATGGCCAGGTCGTTCACGAACCAGCTGCCGGTGGGGATCATCGCCGCCTCGCCGGAGATGTAGAGGGCCGTCATGGTGTCGTAGTCGATCGACACCGGCGACTCCCCGAGCCACCCGTTGGTGTTCGCCTCCTGCCAGAAGGTGAGCGCGTCGACGACCTCCGGGGACTCCCAGGAACCCTCGCCGGCCAGCAGCGCCTGCATGCCGTCGGATCCCAGGGCGCTCGACAGCGCCATGCTCAGCAGGTGGCTGCCCGGCCAGCCCTCCTGGTCGCCGAAGGCCATCGGGACCAGGCCCGCCTCGCTGATGGTCCGGCAGGCGGCGCGCAGCTCGTCGAGCGTCCGGGGCGGGTCGATGCCCACGTCTGCGAGGACCTGGGTGTTGTAGTAGAGCCCGACCGTCTCCAGCTCACCGGGGATGCCGTACACCCTGCCGTCGTAGGTGACCCGCTCCTTGGCGAAGTCGTAGACCTCCCAGCCGTTCTCCTCGTAGGCGTCGGTGAGGTCGTACAGCAGTCCCGCCTCCGCGAGGGCCCCGCCGCTGCCCGGGCCCGAGCCCCAGCTGATGACGTCGGGGCCGTCGTCGGCGCGCAGCTGCGTCTGGAGCACGGTGCGCATGGTGTCGACGTCGAGCTGCTGCACCTGGACGTCGATGCCCGAGGACTCCTCGAAGTCGGCCAGGTGCTCCTCGAGCCGGGTGAGCTCGTCGGCGTCCTCCAGCTGCTCGATGAGGTAGCGCAGGGTGTTCGCCCCGTCGCCGCCACCGCCGCCACCGCCGTCGTCGGAGCCGGTCTGGCCGGTGCAGGCCGTCGCCAGCAGGCACGCGGACACCATCAGGACCTTCGGGGAGGAGCGCACGGACTGGCCCTTTCGACGTCGTGAGGACCGCGGGTCGCGCGGAGCGCGCATCGTCCGTCGGGGCGGGAGACGGCGTCAAGGAACGGGCAGTTCCGTCACCGACCCGTGACCGCGGGCCGCCCCCTGCCCACGACACCCAGGGTCCGTCGCGGGGCCGGGATACTGCTCGCGGGGGAGCGACCCCCGGGCGACCCCGAGGAGGCTCCATGGCGACGGACGGGACGACCCTGGCGGCCGCGGCGGACAGCGCGGTCACGGTCGGGGGCCTGTTCGAGATCCTGGGGCTGGTCGTCATCGTCGTGGCCGTGGCGGCGCTGAGCCGCCGGGTGCCGGTGGCCGGCCCGATCCTGTGCGTGCTGGTCGGCTTCGCGCTGTCCTACGTGCCCGGTGTGCCGGAGTACCGGATCGACCCCAACGTCGTGCTGCTGCTCTTCCTCCCGCCGCTGCTGTACTCCGCGGCCTGGCGGACCTCGAACCGGTCGCTGCGCGCGAACCTGCGCCCCATCGCCCTGCTGTCGGTCGGGCTGGTGCTGTTCACCACGCTCGTCGTCGGGCTGGTGGCCTGGGCGGTGGTCCCCGGTCTCCCGCTCGCCGCGGCGTTCGCGCTCGGCGCGATCGTGGCCCCGCCCGACGCCGTCGCCGCGACGGCGGTCGCCCGGCGCACCGGCCTGCCCCGGCGGGTGGTCAGCATCCTCGAGGGCGAGAGCCTGGTGAACGACGCGACCGCGCTGACCACGCTGCGCGTGGCGATCGCCGCGGTCGCCGGGTCGGTGACGGTCATGGACTTCGCCGGGGAGTTCGTCCTCGCCGCGGCCGGGGGAGCCGCGATCGGGCTGGCCACCGCCTGGGTCGCCGCGCAGCTGCACCGGCGCAACGACGAGCCGATGATCGACGTCGTCCTCACCCTCCTGACGCCGTTCACCTCGTACCTGCTCGCCGAGGCCGTGCACGCCTCCGGCGTCGTCGCCGTGGTGAGCACCGGGCTGTGGCTGAGCACCCGGTGGTACCGCACCTTCTCCGCGGCGTCGCGGACGCTGGCCGACCCGCTGTGGACCGTCATCGACTTCGTCCTCACCGGGCTCGTGTTCGTGCTCATCGGCCTGGAGCTGCCGGCCATCCTCGACGGCATCCGGGGCCTGCCGCTGGGCACCGTCGTCGGCAGCGCGGTCACCGTGACGCTCGCCGTGGTGCTCAGCCGCGCGCTGTGGGTCTTCCCGGCGACCTACCTGGCGCGGCTGGTGCCGCGCGTGCGCCGGCGCGACCCGGCCCCGCCGTGGCAGTTCCCCGCCGTCATCTCCTGGGCCGGCATGCGCGGCGTCGTCTCGCTGGCGGCGGCCCTGGCCTACCTGGAAGGGGTGCCGCAGGGCGAGCTGCTCACGTTCATCACGTTCGTCGTCGTGGTCGCCACCCTCGTCGGGCAGGGGCTGACGCTGCCGTGGCTGATCCGGCGGCTGGCGCTGCCGGGACCCAGTGCCACCGAGGACGCGCTGCAGGAGGCCGCCGTCCAGCACGAGGCGGCCGAGGCGGCGGTCGAGCGGCTCGACGAGCTCGTCGCCGGCGACGGCGAGGTGCCCTCGGAGGTGGTCGACCGGCTGCGGGACAAGGCCGAGATCCGGGGGCTGTTCGCCTGGGAGCGGCTCGGCAGCCAGGACCGCGAGCTGCCGTCGCACGCCTACCGCCGGCTGCGGCGGGAGATGCTGGCCGTGGAGCGGGCGGTGTTCCTCCGCGCGAGGGACGAGGGCCGCATCGAGGAGGAGGTCCTCACCGACATCATGCGCGAGATCGACACCGAGGAGCTCCTGCTCAGTCGCGACTGACCGCGGCTCCCGGCCGGCCCCTGGGGTGGGTGAGCTCATCCAGGGGCGTCGGCCGGTCACGGAGGGTCAGCCGATGGCTGGAGTGCCGCACCGGCCGGCTCTCCGGCTCGATCGTCCCCGCGCCTTCCCGGCGGCCCGGAGCTGAGGCCGGGAGGGCGAGCGGGATCCGGGAGCGCTGTTCGGAGCAGCAGGACCGCGGGTCGCGCGCGAGCAGGGGCGGGTCATCGGGCGGTCCCCGACCCGGAGCGGTCGTTGGGCAGCGTCGCTGCGTCGGCGCCCGGGACGTGCCGAGCCCCCGACCCGCGGGGGCCGGTGCTGCGGGCCCGCGCACGACCTGAGGCGGACCATGCCGATCAGCCGGCCGCTCCGCACCACGGGTGCTGCTGCCGCGCAGCTCGCCACCCCGTCCTCGGTGCACACTCCCTCCCACGGGGCGATCGGGCGGGGAGACCGGGCGGGACGATCTGGCGGGACGAGGCGGCGGGCGGGACCGATGACGGATACGGGCGTGGACGGCGTGACCGTGGTCCGCGGCGGCGCGACGGTGCTGCGCGACGTGACGCTGCTGGCGGCCGACGGCGAACTGATCGTGGTGCTGGGCTCGTCGGGCAGCGGCAAGACGACGCTGCTGCGGGTCGTCGCGGGGCTCGACGGGGTCAGCTCCGGTGAGGTGCTGATCAGGGGCCGCCGGGTCACCAGGCTGCCGTCCGGTGAGCGACACGTGGCCATGGTGTTCCAGTCGTCCGCCCTGCTCCCGTTCCTCGACGTGGCGCACAACCTCGGGTGGAGCCTGCGTGTGCAGCACCGGCCGGAAGCAGAGGTGCAGGAGCGGGTCAGCGGCCGGGCTCGGCAGTTGCGGCTCAGCCGCCTGCTGGGCCGTCGACCGGGCCAGCTGTCCGGGGGCGAGCGAGGCCTGGTCGGCATCGGCCGGGCGCTCGTGCAGGTCCCGGACGTCCTCCTGCTCGACGAGCCGCTCGGCGACCTCGACGCCGTGCAGCGCGTCGAGGTGCGGCGTCAGATCGTCGAGGTCGCCCGGTCCCTCGGCGTCCCGACGTTCTACGTCACGCACGATCCGGCCGAGGGTCTGGCGATCGCCGATCGGGTCGCGCTGCTGCACGAGGGCCGCATCGTGCAGGTGGGCAGGCCCAGGGAGTTGTACGAGCGGCCGGTGGACCTGTTCGTCGCCGAGTTCATCGGCGCCCCGCAGATCGGGCTGCTGCCCGCCCGGCTGGTGTCCGCCGGTGGACAGGCCGGGTTCCGGGTGGGCGCCCGGACCCTGCCCCTGTGGCAGGCGGTGCCACCGCCGCTGCTCGGCCACGTCGGCCGTGAGGTGGTCCTCGGCCTGCGTGCCGAGGACGTGCACCCCGCCGAGGCCGGGCGTGACCCGGACGCCGTCGCGCTGGACGCGGTGGTGAGCCACGTCGAGTACACCGGACGGCAGAACGTGGTCGCGGTCCAGGTGGAGGCAGCGCCGGACGACCCGGGCGGCGGGCTGCTCGGAGGCGGTCCCTCCGGCGGCACCCTGCACTCCTTCTTCCCCCCACGGGCGGTGATCCGCTCCGGGGACGCGGTGCGGATCACCGTCGACGCCACGCGCGCGCACGTCTTCGACCCCGCCACGGGTCGGGCGCTGCTGCACCCGCCGGATCGTTCCTGAGCACCATCCATCGAAGGCCGGACTACTCGTCTGCGCCGGCCGGCTTCCTGGCGCGATCGGGCTGCACCCGCATCGCGCCCGGCATCTCCGGGAGCGGAACCCGGAAGCGCTGTCCAGAGCGGCGAAACCGCAGGCGGCGCGAGCGCGAGTGGGTGGGTCATCAGGTGAGTTCGCACCCCCGGATCTGCGCGAGTGCCCGTCCGTGCCTCCCGGGTCCTGAGTCTCGCGCCGCCGTCGAGCCGGCCACCCCGACTCAGCCGCGGGCCCGCTGGAGAGTCTCGATGGCGACGTCCACCCCGTCCGAGCCGGCGAAGGAGACGTCCTTGCCCGGATCGAGGTCGCGGTAGATGTCGAAGAAGTGCGTGATCTCACGTACCAGGTGATCCGGCAACTGCCCCAGATCCTGCACCTCACGGTACGCCGGATCACCCATCGGGACGCAGACCAGCTTGGCCTCTCGGCCGTGGCCGGTGCGCACCCAGATCACGCCCACCACCCGGGCCCGCACCCGAACACCGGGGTAGGTGGGCTCGACCATGAGCACCAGAGCATCCAGCGGCTCGCCATCGGTGCCGACCGCGCCCGGGATGAAGCCGTAATCGGCGGGAAAGGCGAACGCGCCCGGCAGGCGCCGATCGAAGCGCACCACTCCCTGCTCGTCGACTTCGTACTTGTTGCGGCTGTTGCGCGGCGTCTCGATGACGATCTCGACCTCGGAGTGTGCAGCCACTCGCGCAGTGTCCCGTGCCGGAAGGCGGCGGATCGACGGTCGGACGCATCGCACGCCTGTCCGTGGTACGGCCGGAACCGGCAGCGACCAGGACGGCCCCGGAACAAGCGCCGGTCCACCGTGCGGACGCGGGCAGGCGATGATGCACCCGTGCGCTTCGTCTACAACTCGTTCTACGGCCGGTACTCCGACAGTCCGCGGGCCATCTACGAACGCCTGCTCGGGATCGAGGGTGACCACAGCCACGTGTGGCTGGTAGGGGAAGGACACGAACACAGCTTCCCGGCGGAGGCCGACACCGTGACGATCGGCAGTGAGGAGTGCCGCGCGGCCCTGGAGGGGGCGGATGCCGTGGTCAGCAACACCTACCTGGAGTTGGACTGGACCAAGCGCCCAGAGGCGGTGTACCTCCAGACCTGGCACGGCACCCCGGTGAAGCGGATCCACTACGACGCGCCCGACATCGGGCCGGAGAACCGGTTGGCCCTCCTGGACGTCGACGTCGCCCGCTGGGACTACCTGCTCTCGCCGAACCACCCCAGCACCGAGCGGCTGCGGAAGGCGTTCCGGTACGAGGGCACGGTGGTGGAGACCGGCTATCCGCGCAACGACCTGCTGCTCGCCGGCGACCGGGATCGCCGTCGGGCGGACGTGCGAGCGGAGCTCGGTCTCGACGACGGCACCACGGCCGTGTTGTACGTACCGACGTGGCGCGACGACGAGTACTACGCCCAGGACGTCGCCCTCGGCCTGGACGTCGAGCAGTTCACCGACAACATGGGTGAGGGCTGGTGCCTGCTGCCCCGGATCCACTACTACATGGCCGATCGCTTCGCGCTGCCGCAGAACGACCCGAGGGTGCGCGACGTGTCCTACTACCCGGACATCCGTGACCTGTACCTGGCCGCCGACGTCATGGTCACCGATTACTCCTCGGCGATGTTCGACTTCGCCGTCACCGGCAAGCCGATGATCTTCTACACCTACGACCTGGCCCACTACCGGGACTCGGTGCGGGGGTTCTACTTCGACTTCATCCCCGAGGCGCCCGGGCCGGTGGTGGAGACGATGCCCACGCTGCTCGACGCGCTGTCCCGGCTGGACGCCACGCAGCACGAGTACCGGGACCGGTATGCCGCCTTCCGGGAACTGTGGTGCCACCTGGAGGACGGTCACGCCACGGACCGGGTGATCGACCTCCTCCGGGGCCGGTGACTGGCGAGAGCGGGACGGCACGTCCTGTCCTTCTCGGCCGCCACCCAGGCAGCACCGGCTTGTCGGGCGGGCTGGGGATCTCGACGCCGTCGGTGGGGGCCTTCTCCAGTTCTCCTTCAGTGACCAGCCAGCGGCAGGACCGGCGCATCCCGCGCAGCCGGGTGCCGACGGTGGAGGGTTCGTTCGTCTCGGCGAGCTCGGCCGGCCAAGCAGAGATCGCGTGCCGGGTCAGCTCGTCCAGCGTCGCCGGCCGGTTCCGGTCGCTCAGCCAGCGGCTGAAGGAGACGACGGACTGGCTGTAGAACTCGATCGTCCGCGGCGCCTTGGTGGCGGCCCGCAGATGCCGCCGGGAGGACGCGAGCAGGTCCTCGAGCCGGATCGCCACGGCGGCAGGTCATCCGGGGAAACAGCGCTGTGCTACCCCTCCGCCGACGGCCGGATGAGGCATCCTCGCTGGTAGGACGTCTGGCGCGGCTGGGCTGGACGCGCATCGGCTCGCCCGGCATCTTCGGGGAGCGAAACCCGGAAGCGCTGTCCAGCGCGACAAGAGGCCAGGTCGCCCGTGAGCGGGATCGGGTGGTTGTCGGGCGAGTTCCCGCGCGTCACGCTCGGTGGCCCGCTTGGCCGCTGCCGAGAGGACGACGGTGTGTCGAGGAGGGCCGGTCACCGCCGGCGGGCCGCGAGTGCGGCCCGCACCTCGGCCTCGCCGTGGACCTCACCGGCGGCCATCGCCTCCTCGGCCTGTCTGATGTCCGAGCGTGCTCGAGGATCGGAGAGGATCTCCAGGGTCTCGACCAGGGACTCGTAGTCCTCGACGGCGAGGATGACCGCGACCGGGTTGCCGTTCTTGGTGACGGTGACGCGTTCGTGCGTGCTGGCGACCTCGTCGATCACCTGGCTGAAGTGCGCCTTGACCGCCGCCAGCGACTGCGTGGTCATGACCTAAATTGTGGTCACCGGGCTAGCTACGGTCAAGGAGCTGGGCCAAGGTCGCCGGGGGATGCGGTGTGGCTTCGCTGCCGCGGGAGGGGTGGTTGGGCCACGACCGGCAGGTGAGGAGACCACGGCAGCCGGCGTCCGTGCGCGGTCGTGCACTGCTCGGAAGGATCGTCAGTGCGTGATGGCGGACTGCTCGCAGAGGCAGAGAAGACGTTGCAGAAGTAGGCCTCGGGCTCTGGCCGCCCGTGTCGCGTCAGCTCAGGACGCCGACTCCGCCATCACTCGGCGGCCCGCATGCGGCTTAGGCCGCGCGCCTCCAGCTCTCGGTGACGCCCGCCCTCGTGGGCGAGGCAAAGTGCCGTGAAGGGTCGCCGCCGACGGAGGGCGACGAGTTCCGCGTCTTGGCCGGGATCGGTTGATGCCGCCGTCCGGCAGCCGAGACGCGCCCCAGTTCACCTACCGGCG
Source organism: Geodermatophilus obscurus (assembly GCF_900115395.1). GTDB lineage: Bacteria > Actinomycetota > Actinomycetes > Mycobacteriales > Geodermatophilaceae > Geodermatophilus > Geodermatophilus obscurus_B. The sequence continues at coordinate 173,218 of NZ_FOWE01000009.1, read as the reverse complement.
GGCACCTGACAGGTCACACGGAGGGTTGGCGCCGAAGGGCGAGGTGCCGATCTGCTCCTTTACGGCGCGCATGGCCGTGGGATCGATCCTGGCCATGCCGCCAAGGGTTGGTCGAGGTTGAGGATCACGAGCAGCGACGCCGTGAAGATGAGCGCGGTGACGCCGAGAAGCGTCGACCGCAGCTCGGGCGCATGTCGCGGCCGGCGAACGCGGCCGTGGACGCGACGGTGATGGCGACGCAGCCGATCAGGAGCGCCGTCGCGATGGCCGGCGCCGATGGCGAGCCTCGGCGAGACGGTCCCACCGCGCTGTGACGCGGCCGCGCTCGGCTGCCACGACCTGGGCCACCAGGGTCTCGCTGATGCCGGCCTGCTGCGCTCGGGCGACCGCGGCCGCGACCCGCGCATCGGGGTCACTGGAGATCGACGACGTGTGGCGGGTCGCCTCGGGCGAAGCCCAGCCCGGCCGGGCGACGGCGCGGGCATAGCAGCGCAGCAGGCCGCCGAGGTCGGGACCGGTCGGCGACGGGAGGAGCGCCGCCCCTACGGCTCGCGTCGCCACGGCGCCGGCCTCGTCGTCGGCGGCGTCGTGGCGTCCTCGTACGACGAGAACGTCTGCACGAGGACGAACGCCGGCACGAGCGCGACGAGGATGCGCACCGGAGCCAACAGGTCGGTCAGCGGGATGCCCTCGGCTCAGGCCCCTGCCACCGGTGGCGCGGTGGGGTCGGCGGCCTCGGCCGTGACCTCCCGGAGCACGTAGTCCTCGATGGTCTCCAGGTCGTGGGTGGAGCGCTTCACGATCGTGAGCAGGTCGCTCATCTTGCTGACCTCCTCGATCTGCTCCTTGATGAACCACTGCATGAACTGGTCGGAGGCGAAGTCGTTCTCCCGCCGCGCGATCCCGATCAGCGCGCCGATCTGCTCGGTGACCCGCTTCTCCTGCTCCAGCGCCAGGGCAACCGGCGCGACGACGTCGGGGAACTCGTTGACCGGCGCCGCGACGGCGGGGATGCGCACCGGCGCGTCGGAGTCGAGCAGGTAGCGGACCATCATCATGGCGTGCTGCCGCTCTTCGAGCGCCTGGTCGAAGAAGAGCTGCGCCGTCCGGGGCATGGTCAGCTGGTCGAAGTACACGGCGCAGGAGACGTACTGCTGGTGCGCGGCGAATTCGTTGCCGATCTGCGTGTTGAGCAGGTCGACGAAGGCGGGGGCGGCCATCGGGACTCCCGGACGTGTGCGGTGGCGGTCCCCGGACGTTATCCGGTGACCCGCCGGTGCCCGTGGATCACCCGCAAAGGGAAGGCTAGCCTCACCGGGTGGCCAAGTCGGCGGGCATGCCCAAGAAGAAGTGCTGCGAGGACAGGCCGCGCTGCAAGCGGTGTCCGCTCCGCGCCCTCGCCGAGGGGACGCTCCCGCCGGGCTACACGGTCAAGAAGCGCCGCCTGGTCAAGCTGGACAAGGCCGACAAGGTGCTCGCCAAGAGCAGTCGGAAGGCTGCCTGATCCCTCCCTCCCCACCGCGCCGCCGGGCAGCGGTCAGCCGGCCCTGCGTGGTCATGGGCCCGTGTCAGCGCTGATGCGGGCCGCGGCCGCCGGGATCCAGTCGTGACCGGCATCGAGTCCCTCGGCGGTAGCTGCGGCGCGCAGGGTCGCTGCCGCCGTCTCGGGCGGCTGGCCCATCGCTCGATCCCTTGCCAGCTCGTACACGGCGAGCGCCTTCAGGCGCTGCTCAAGCGGTAGGCCCGCCAGCAGGCTTCTCCAGTCGTCCTCCACCCGTGAGGTCGTGCCCGCTGACACGCGGACCATGCCGGTTGCTCAGTCAGGATCACCCGCGTGAGGAAGGGAGCCGATGGTCCCGTCCTCGGGAGCGCTCACGGCCTTCACCATCGACCGGGTCAGCAGGCCTGCCACGACGGCCGCGGCGGTCGCGATCGCGGACCGGAGCAGACGGTCTCTGAGATCCATGGCGACCTCCGGAGGGAGAAGTGTGCGCCGGAGCGACGGGAGTACGCGAGCAGCACCGGAGGACGGGGGTTGTCCGTCGAGTGAGCCCTGCGCTTTGCTTGCGTCGAGCGCCGGATCACTCGTCTGCACTGGCAGACCGCCTGGCGCGGCTGGGCTGGACGCGCATCGGCTCTCCCGGCATCTTCGGGGAGCGAAACCCGAAAGCGCTGTTCAGAGCGGCAAAAGGCCACGTCGCGCGGGTGAGCGAAATGGGGAGGTTACCGGGCGAGTTCCCACTCACTGGTCAGCGCTCGAAACAGCTGCCCGTGCCCTCACGAGCACCGTTCACGGTAGTGGTGCCGGCTACTGCACCTGACGCCGATCGCGTCGCCTTCGGTGCTCCACGGGGAGAGGTCCCGGCGCCCGACCCTTTGCGGTTGGGCATCACCGAAACGAGCATCGCGGGCTGCCGGGAGGCCGCTCGTCCAGTGCGATGAGCGCGGTCCGGCTACACCGGCTGGTCGTCGGGTGCGCTCGACCGCCCGGACTCGTCGCCGGCGCCGGAGGTCTTCCGCCGGGCCTGGGTCGATCGAAGCGCGAGGCGGGTCAAGTAGGCCGTCCGGGCGTGTCCGGCTCGGCGTGCCCGTTCGGCCGGTGACAGCACGCCGTCGGGGTCGACCTCGCGCTCGAAGCGGTCCAGCAGGGCGCGCCGCGCCGGTTCGGTCCGCGCGCTGGGATCGGTGGTCCTGGCCCACGACTCGTGCGCGGCAAGCCGCGCGATCAGCGAGCGATCGGCCGTCATGCAGACCAGGCTGCGTCCCCGTTCTCCGGTCCGTCTCCTGGTGAGACGACTCGTGCGCGGATCCGCCGGACAGGAGAATCGAAGACCTCCGGTTTCTTGCATCCCGGGGACGTGGACTGCAGGCCCCCAGGTAGCCGGGGTTACCGGGCCGCTGTCCGGTAGCCGCCTGCTGGGCGGCAGGACGACTGGAGGTCCGGGCGGGGGATCGCATGCCATACGGAGTGTCACCACGGGCGGGCGGTTCCTCCGGATCTCCGACCTTGCACCCACGGGCGTCGACTGTGGGCAGCGAGGACGGTCCGCAGTGCCGCGGTGAGTGCTGCGAGGTCGCGGTCGTAGATTCGGCCGTCGTCCAGTTGGCGGGCCAGCTCGGTGAGCAGCGGCGCCCAATCCGCTCGGGTGGGCGTGACGGGCGTGCGGACCTCGACCCGGCGCTCGACGACCTGGACGGCCGAGCGGCCGGACGCGGCGGCCCGCGTCGGCTCCCATGCACGGCGTCGGCAGTTGGCCGAGCACCACTTCGGGATGGGCCCTCGGGACCGTGGCGTGATTGCGTCACCGCACCCCGGAACAGGACGCAGCGGCTGCCCGCCGAGCACCGCCATGAGACGACCTGGGCGCCGCTACGTCGACTTCCGCGGACTGGTCAGTGGCGTCTCGCCGCGCGGTCTGCTCCCGCCGTCGCCGTTCGGCCGCACGCCGGCGAGCTCGGTAGCTGGCGCTCCTTCCGACTGCCATGCGCTCAGCGTCCGGGACGACCTCCAGGAACCCGTCCGACGAGTTGGAGGATCCGCAGATACAAGAGGTGTGATACCTCGCGATCTCGAAGTCCCCGTGACGGCCGAGAGGGCTCTGACCGGTCGGCGGGCGGTGTGCGGGGGCGGGGTGCTGTCCGATGTGCGGCGGTGCTGGGTCGAGTGTCCGGGCAGGCTCAAGCGGTACAGGTGGCGAGATCTCTGGCAATCCTCCAGCCCGCCGGCGAGCGCGTCCTGCTGCGAGTCCGTGGGCGCGGCGGACAGGTCAGCCGGCGCGTGCGCGGTCCCACTGTGACGGGTGGATGGACGTGGACGAGGAGCCGTCTGGGGTGGCCCACTCCGTCCGAACGGGAGACGCATGGTCGAGGAGGTGTGGGCTCCCTCAGTTGTCGTGGATGGCGTCCCAGAAGGCCGCACGGACGCCGCCGGCGCCCCACGCATTCGGCTCGATCAGGTGGCAGAACCACAGCGCCCGCTCGGCCGGCCGCGCCTCCGGCCGCGTCGGGTCCCCCGCGAGGAGCCCGTGGCCGGCGAAGCGCTCGGCGATCTCGGCAACCGTCGCGCCGTGCTCTCCGGCGACGCTGCGGAGCGACGCGTTGAGCTCGGCGATAACCGCGACGGCGTCGTCCCAGGGCGGGAGCCCGAGTCGGGCGGCGTCCCCGGTGCCGTCGCTGGGGTCGTAGACGGTGCCGAGGACGATCCGCCCGCCCGGCGCGAGCAGCTCGTCGATCACGGGCAGGGCGCTGGCCACGGCGTTGCGCACCCGCAGGATCACCTTGCGCGCCGCGGAGGTGTCCCCGAACGCGCCGAGCAGGTCGTTCCCACCGATGGTGACGGTGACGATCGTCGGCCGGCGCGTGAGCGCGGCCAGCCGTGGCAGCTGGACTTCGAGCAGGCTCCGCGTCGTCGCGCCGTCCGTGGCCAGCAGCGAGAACGTCGTGTCGGGGTCGACGGTGAGGAGATCGCGGCCGCGCCACTCGGCGAAGTCGTCGTCGCGGTTGCGGTGCAGGAGGCTCGCCCCGCCCCGGCCGGGGCCACCCGAATAGTCGTCGATCGAGATGGAGTCGCCGAGCGCGACATAGTGGGCCTCCGGTGCCATACCGCCATTCTGTGGGGTCAAGGGGTTGCAGGTCCGGATCCGGTCAGCCCGACAGTAGGACACCGCAGGTCAGGGGGCGTTTCGACGGGAGTCGGGCAGCCCCTGACTGCTTCCCGAGGGCGTTGACCACCTTCTTGACCACCATGAGGCCACCCCCACTCGCCGAAGGCGGCACCGAGGACGTCCATCGCCTCGCGCGAGACGTCGGGTGCGACGTGCCCCAGACGTCGCCGGTGATGGCGATCGACGAGCGGCCGAGGATCTCGGACACCACCTCGAGCAGGACACCGTGGCTCGACATCACGCTGGCGGGACGGTCGCGTGCCCTTCTGCAGCGACGCCTCGTGGCGTCCGCCGGTGCAGATGGCGCTGGATCGGACCGGCGGTCCTCAGCGCTCCGAGGTCGGCTCCTCGGGTGGCTCCGCCGTCGGCAGAGCGGGGTCGGCGTTCCGGATGAAGGGCCTCGGGTCCTTGCCGAGCCCCTCGCCGAGCCAGCGCCGGAAACCCCCCGGGTCCCGACGCTGGATCTCCTCGAGCAGCAACTCCCGCGCCTGGACCGAGGAGGATCCGTCGATGGGCAGCCCCTCGCCGGTGCACCGCCACTCGTCCAGTAGGTCGTCGAGCGGCAGCTGCTGGAGCAGTGGCCGCAGCGAGGACTGGCCGGGATCCCGTGACTCCCGTGAGGGCGCGACCGTGGGGACGACCTGGCGGGAGACCTGAGCGACCCAGTTGATGCCGATGAGGGTGGTCAGCAGGATGACGACCACGGACAGCTGGCTCCCGCGCTCGCCCAGGACCTCCGTCCCACTGATGAACGGGAAGAACAAGCCGGTCGCGGCACCCACGGTCAGGCGGGTCTGCAACGGTGCTCTCCCTCCCGGCTCGAAGGCCCAGTGGACGAGCTGGGCGAGCCAGGCGCCCCCCGCCCCGCCGACGAGCACAGCGATGAGCAGCAGCGGTGTCCCGGCGACCAGCACGCCGAGCAGCGCCACCAGCACGAAGACCGTGGCCAGTACCCGGGTGACCACGCGGTTCAGGGCCAGCAGGACCCCCGACGAGCCGTGCCCCGCACCGGTCGTCCAGCCGGGGCGTCCGTGCGAACTGCTCACGTCGGCGGCCGGTCGAGGGGAGGGGCGCGGTGAGGGCAGCGCTGCAGCGAGCGCCGGGGACGCGATGGCATCCGACCTCCTGACGGCGTCAGCGTGGGCAGGCGGTCGACCGTACGTCCGGGGCCGAGCTGCGTTGAGGGACGGGTTCGGAACCTCGCCGGCCGCGGATGTTGCCGGGAACCGGAAGCCGGGCCGAGTGGCAGGGACCTGACTTGATCGCCTCGAGGAGCGGTGCGAGCGGGACACCGGGCTGCTCGGCGACGAATCGACGCGCTCGGTGTGTCCCCTCCGCCCGGCCCGGCCGCCGACCACCACCCCTTCGCCGCGTCCCGTGATTCACGCTGCCCACACGCATGCCGCCAGGTGGCGGCACACAGACGGTGAGCGAGCGGGGCTGCATATCCGCAGCGGCCGGTTCGATGTGTATCTGCAGGGTCCAGGCAGCCAAGCGGTGGGACTCCCGTCCGGTTCCGGCGGTGGGCCGTGGCCGGGCGGCCTGCCTACCTTCCCGGCATGGGCTACCGGAACGCGGATGAGACCACCGGCGCGTCGGGATGGGACCTCGAGGTGACCGTCCGGTGCGGGGGGACCTGGCCGGTCCTGCAGATCGACGGTGAACTGGACCACGGCTGTGCGCCCCTGGTCGCCGCCATGGTGGATCACGTCGAGACCGTCTACGGCCGGCCGGTGGCCGTCGACCTGACCGGCGTCCCGTACGTCGACACCCACGGACTGGCACCGCTCCTGCGCGACGGTGTGGTGATCCGACGTACGTCATCACAGGTCCAGCGGCTGCTCCGCCTCCTCGGTGTGACCGATGCTGACGAACCGTCCGCGCCGGACCCGGCACCGGCGCGACCCCGGGACCGTCGTCCGCGGGCACACCCCCACCGCCGTCGACCCGCGCTGCGACCACCGCTGCGCCGGTGAGGTCGCGCACTGGCTGGTCCAGCGCAAGGTCGATCGCTCTGCGGGATGGCAGCGACCGTGGTCACGCCGACGGCATCGGGCACCAGCACCGGAGCCACGACAGCGCGGGTCAGGTGGGCGGCCAGGTTGCCGCTGCGGTCAGGTCACCCGACGGCCTGCCGAGTGCCCTCACGATGCGAACAGAGCGGCTCCGGTCGCCACCGGCAGGCCGCTGGAGAGGGGAGGAGCGGCGCCGTCGACCCGGTCTCTGACCGAGTCGACCAGGCACCCGACCGACCGGGCCACGGCCCAGCCGACGGCACCGAAGCCGAGGGCGACGAGGAGGCCCTGCGGGCCGGTGTACAGCGTGCCGATCAGCGCCACGGCCACGTAGGACGTTCCGACCGCCGCCCTGCCCAGACGGAGGAGGAAGCGCCCCAGCCGACGGACCGGAGCGCCGTACATCGCGATCACCGGACCCGCCCCTCGGCCGTGGGGACGGGGGAGCCGTCCGTGGCGCCGGGGGCATCGATCGGTGCAGCGGGCGGCCTGCGCCGCAGCAGCCGGTTGTTGCGCGGCTCACGGCGCGTGGCCGTGTCGTCGAGCTGCCGGCGCAGCCCCTCGCACACCTTCCTGACCGCGTCGTCGAGGTGGCGCTGCGCCGAGCTGGCCACCAGACGAGGCCGCCCGGGGATCCAGCACTCGAGGGTGAGGCGCTGGCCCGGTGAGCCGCGGTCCTTGAGGGAGACCTCGAGCTCGACGCGGCCCGCCGGGTAGCGGGCCAACTGTGCGTCCAGGCGCGCCAGCATGCGGACGAGGACGAGGCGCTCCTGCTGGGTCAGGCCGGCGGCGAGGCGCAGCGAGTCGACGACGGTGGCCGGCTCGGTGGCCCTGGTCCGGGCGTCCCCGCGGGCAGGTCGGGCGGGGTCGGGGGAGTTCATGACAGGACTCGCTTCCTGGAGGTCCGGGGGACGCTGGCCGAGTCGCGCAGGACGGCGCCCACGCCTGCCGTGAGTCGCCGGCCGTCCCGGATGGTCCGCACGGTGGTGGACGTGGTGCACGCGGCGTGCACGAGGACGTCGGACAGGCGGGCGGGACGACCGGTGGCACCGGCACCGTCGGGCACCAGCTGTCGCACCCAGTGGCGGTCCGCCTGCGCCGGTGCGACGAGCACCTCCTCGGCCTGCCCGTGCACGACGGCCTGCAGCGTCGCTACCGACCCGACGCAGGCGCGGCCACCGGGGAGCGCGGCGAGCAGTTCCTCGACGACCGCGGCCTCCTCCAGCGCGGCGACGTCTGCGGCCATGAGCCGTGCCCGGGCGGCCAGCGAGCCAGGGTCGGAGGGGCCCCGGACGCCGACGAGCAGGGCCCGGATGCGGGGCTCGAGCCGTGGGCGGAGGAGGTCCAGGGTGCCGGCATGGCCGCCGATGAGGACGAGCCGGGCCCCGCTGCAGCCCACCAGCCAGGTCAGCGCCTCGCCGACGGCCCGGGCGTCGGCCCTCCACTGCTGCTCGGCGCGGGCCAGTCGCCGGTTCGGGCTGACGGGGGCAGGCCCTCCGACCAGGAGGTCCTCGCCGACGACCTGGCAGACGAGGTCCGGGGCTCCGGGTTCGACGAGGAGCAGATCCGCGCCCGGCCGACCGGTGCTCACGACGACCACCACCGGCACCTCCCGGTGTCGTGCGGTGAGCAGGGGAGACAGGTGCGGGAACGGACCGAGGGTGGCTTCCTCCTCCACCGAGCACGGGAGGTGGTCGAGGTGGCTGCGGCCGTCGGCGTCGGCGAAGGCGGCCATCGTCTGTCCGCGCAGCGGCGCCCGGTGCATGCACTCGTCGAGCGCCGCCAGCATCGCCTCCGGTGCGCCCTCGTCCCGCAGCCGGCGGCGCAACACCTGCCACCTCGTCAGCACCTGGTCGGCGCCGTCACGGACGCCGGTGCGCGTCCCGAGGTAGACCGACGCCACCGGTCCCGCCTGCGCCAACTCGTGCACCTGGGTCGTCGGCTGCCACGGAGCCGGTGGTCGGGTCGCGTGGTCCGGGGATCTCGGCGTGAAGGTGGTCATCCTGGCCTCCTGACGGGTCGGACGTCGACGCCCCGCGGCCGGTCCCGCCGGCCTGCGGCTGCAGAGCGGACGCTAAGGACGGGCACGGGCGCCGGGGCAGGACGGCGGTCGGCGAACAACCCACCGGCCACCTTGCCGACGGTGCGCAGCGGCGTGGTGGCCCGCGGCCGCTGCCCGGTCGTCGAGGCCGCGTGCCGCACCGCCACGCTCCGCCCGAAGGGCCGGGTCGTCCGGGGGAGCAGAGCCGCCAGGAGGGGTCGCCCCACCCCGGCCCGCGTCGCCCCGGCCTGCCTCACACGGCGCGGCTCGTCGCCTCAGGAGTCGGGGTCGTGCGAGTCGGGGCCGTGGAAGTCGGGGCCGTGGAAGTCGTGGAGGGGGCCACGGGGCCGGACGTCGGACGGCGGTGCCACGACGGCCAGCACGGTGGTCTCACCGGCCCGGGCGAACGTCAGGGTCAGCGCCACCGAGTGCGCCGCGTCGATGCGGCGGTCCAGCTCGGACAACACGACGACCGGTGCGTCGGTGCCGATGAGGACGGCCTCGCGCGCGGGGAGGAGGACGTCCACGGCGGTCCTGTCCGCCGCCGGCTGGGTGCGGTGGGCCAGGGCGTCGTCGGGGTCGGAGGAGCTCGGATCCGCAGTCGTGGCCGCGGCCACGGGGGGATCGCCGACCGCGGCGCCGCCGAAGTCGGGACCGGAGACCCCGACCAGACGGTCGTCGACGGTCCCGCTGTTCACGATCGCCATCGTCAGCTCCACCTCGTCGCCCGCCTCGTGGGCGACGCCGGTCGGGTGGGCGAGCTGCACGGCACGGATGGTGAGGTCTCCCACCTGGCCGGTCCCACCGGTCCTGTCACGCTCCTGCGTCGCGGTCTGGGCGACCTGACCGGCGCTGCAGCCGGCGAGGAACAGCGACGACAGGACCAGGAGGACGGCGGCTGCGGACCGCGGAGCAGTGCCGCGACCCGGCGCCCGCGCCTGCGCCTGCGCCTGCGTGAACGGTGCGGGATCCCGGCCGTCGGGGCAGCGGCACTCGCTTCGTGCCACCGCCGTCGAACGTCGCGCGTGTCGTGTCACCCCGGCATCACCGCCCCGCGTGCCCGGCTCCGCATGACGCGCGGAGCCGACGTCCTGACTGGTCCCCGAGCCGGACGGTAGGGACGATCCCGGCACGGGGGTACGCCCGCGGCGGGACGACGTGTGCACCTCCGCGTTGCCGGATCCCTGCAGCCGGCCCCTCCAGAGCCACGGTGTCGCGCCCGTGACCGGGCCAGACACCGTGTACGGGCACGGTGGGACCGCAGGGCGCTCGACATCGGGCCCGCATGCCCCGCGGTCGCAGGTGAGCCGGCCGGATGGGGTCCCGGCCCCATCTTGACGCGGTTCGCTGGACCGGCCGTCGGCCGTGGATCAGGCTCGTGTTCGTCGGGGACGTGCCGATCCCGACCGGGCGGAGTGGGTGATGGGAGACCGTAGTCGTTGGCTGCAGCGGATCGGTGGTTCGCTGTTCTGGCGGGTCTGCCTGGTCAACGCCGCGGTCTTCGCGGCGGGGGTGGCTGTCCTGGCCGTGTCCCCGGCCACGGTGTCCTCCCCGGTCGCACTGGGGGAGTTCCTCGTGCTCCTCGTGGGGCTGGCGGTGATCCTGGTCGCGAACGCGGTGCTGCTGCGCGCCGTCCTGGGGCCACTCGACCGCCTGCGGAGCCTGATGGAGGACGTCGACCTCCTCCAACCCGGGCAGCGCCTCCCCGAGCAGGGCAACGGCGCGGTCGCCGACGTCATCCGCACCTTCAACGCGATGCTCGCCCGGCTGGAGGCCGAGCGTGCCCTGAGCACCGGTCGCGCGCTCGCGGCCCAGGAGGGGGAGCGGCGTCGCGTGGCCCGGGAGCTGCACGACGAGGTCGGGCAGAGCCTGACCGCCGTGCTCCTCGGGTTGCGTGGGGTGGCGGACCGGGCTCCCCCCGCTCTCGCCGAGGAGGTGGTCATGGTGCAGGAGGCGGCCCGCAGCAGCCTGGACGAGGTACGCCAGGTGGTCCGCCGACTCCGCCCCGGCGTGTTGGACGACCTGGGACTGTGCAGCGCTCTGACCTCTCTGGTCAACGAGCACGCCTGGCTCACCGGCGCGGATGTGCAGCGTCGCTTCAGCACCTCACTCCCTCCTCTCGATCCACAGACCGAGCTCGTCGTCTACCGGGTAGCACAGGAAGCACTGACGAACGCCGCCAGGCACGCGAGTGCCCGCCGGGTCCTGGTCGAGCTCACCGAGACCTCTTCGGGGGATGCAGTGGTGCTGCGGGTCCTGGACGACGGGCGGGGAGTGGACGGCAGCGAGGAGGGAGCCGGTGTGCGGGGGATGCGGGAACGGGCCCTCCTCGTCGGGGCGACCCTGACCGTCGGTCCCCACGAGTCCGGAGGAACGGACGTCCGCCTGCGCATCCCGCTGCACCCACGAGAGGACGGGTCATGAGGAACGGCCAGCCGACGCGGATCCTCCTCGCGGACGACCACGCGCTCGTCCGTCGCGGTGTCCGCCTGATCCTCGACCGGGAGCCCGACTTCCGGGTCGTGGCGGAGGCAGCTGACGGGGCCGAGGCGGTCGCTCGCGCACGTGACGTGGACGTCGACCTGGCCGTCCTCGACGTCGCCATGCCCCGGTTGACCGGCCTGCAGGCGGCCCGCGAGATGTCCAGGAGGTCGCCGGGGCTGCGCATCCTCATGTTGTCGATGTACGACAACGACCAGTACTTCTTCGAGGCGCTCAGGGCCGGGGCGTCCGGGTACGTCCTGAAGTCCGTCGCCGATCGTGACCTGGTCGCGGCCTGCCGGGCCGCAGTGCGGGACGAGCCGTTCATCTACCCGGACGCGTACACCTCTCTCATGCGGGAGTACGTCCAACGGGCCGCTCGCGGGGAGCGCCTCCCCGACAGCGTCCTGACCGGCCGGGAGTCCGAGGTCGTCAAGCTCATCGCCGAGGGCTGCTCGTCGAGGCAGATCGCCGCGCTCCTGGTCATCAGCGTCAAGACGGTCGAGCGGCACCGGGCCAACGTGCTGCAGAAGCTCGGCATGCGAGATCGCACGCAGCTCACCCGCTACGCCATCAGAACGGGACTGATCGAGCCATGACCACCATCACGAACGAGCCGGCCGTGCGCACGGGGCGTGGCAGCGGCGGGGAGGTCACCGGGGTGCTGTCCGAGCTGGCGGAGGCCGCCAGCGCGCGCAGCGGCGTCCCCGTCGAGCTACTGGACGGCTATCCCCACGCCCTGCTGACGGTGGCGCGGACCGGGCGCGGACTCAGCGCCGAGCAGGAGGCCACTTGCCGCCGCCTGGGGGGTCAGGCGGTGGCGATGGGCGTGGGCCTCCCCGCGCTCGTCGCGGTCCACATGCACGCGTCGCGCCGGTTGTGGTCCCGGCTGCCCGAGCTGCTGACCGCGGTGCGGGAGCGCCCGCTGCGTCCGACGGAACTCGTGGGTGTGGGGGAGGCGGTGTGGCGGGCCGCGGATGCCGCGCTGGCCGCGCTGACCGCCGGCTACGTCGAGGCCCAACGGCTCGTGGTCCGCCGCGAGGAGGAGTTCCGGCGCGAGTTCGTCGACGATCTGCTGACCGGTCGGTCCCCGATCGGTCCGCTGATCGAGCGCGCGGAACTGTTCGGGCTGCAGCTGAGCGGCGGTCACCTCGTGGTCGTGGTGGAGGACGGGCAGCCCATCGACTCGGGCAGCGCTGTCCGCGGATCCGTGGAGGAGGCCCTCCGCGCCCGTTTCGCCACCAGGGGCCTCCTCGTCGAGGCCAAGGACGGTCGGCTGGTGTGCGTCGTGTCCTCCGCGCCGGGTGGCGACAGAGCCGGCGACGTCGGGGACCAGGTGGCCGACCTGGCCGGGCGGGCCATGTCCGCCTCGGTGCAGCAGGGGCGCTGGCGGTCGGGGATCGGCCGTCCCTACGCCGGCCCGCGGGGAGTGCAGCGCTCCTTCCAGGAGGCCATGGAGGCGCTGGAGACGGCTACCCGTCTCCGCCTGCCGCACCGGGTCGTCCACGCCGCCGACCTCTTGGTGTACCGCGTCCTCGGGCGGGACGAGGCGGCCTTGGCCGACCTCGTCCGGACGGTGCTCGAACCCCTGACCACCGCCCGCGGGGGAGCCGAGCCGTTGGTCGAGACGTTGCAGGCCTACTTCGCCGCCGGCAGCAACGCCGCCGAGGCGGCTCGTCGGTTGCACCTGAGCGTCCGGGCCGTCACCTACCGGCTGCAGCGGGTGCAGGAGCTGACCGGGTACAGCCCCGGCAGGCCGTCACAGCACCTGACCCTGCTGGTCGCCGTGACCGGTGCCCGGCTGCTCGGCTGGCCACGGCGCCAGCTGGTGAGCGAGTGACGACCGGCGTCGATGCCGGCAGACGGCAGTCCACCGGCCGGGAGTCGTCCCGGTCGGACCGTCGCCCTCCCGCGGAGCCGGTCCCTACCGTCCGGGACATGCGAGTCCAGGCGGAGTGGTCGGTCGGGTCGGGTTCCCAGCGGCGAGGGCTGCGGCCTCGGCCGGCCGGATCGCTCCTCGACCGACCGGCCGAGCTGACCGTGCAGATCACCCGCCGGGGCCGCCGACCGCTGATCACCGTGAGCGGCGCCCTCGACGTGTCCGGCGCCGCGCTGCTGTCCGCCATGCTCGAGCACGTCGGGGAGGCGCAGGGTCCGCCCGCCGAGGTGGACCTCACCGACGTGGACTACGCCGACAGTCACGGACTGGCTCCCGTGCTCGACGGGCGGGCGACCATCAGCGGTGCCTCTCCGCAGGTCCGGCGGATCCTCGACATCCTGCAGGAGCCGTGCCCGCAGCCGGTGTGAGGCCCGTCGGCACCGTCTGAGTGCCGACCGTTCGGCGTGGACCGAGGGGCAGGCCGTGGCCGTTCGGCGACCGTCTCGCCGGAGCCCGCCCACCGCCGGCAGTGCGCCCGCGGCTCCGCCGGGACGGGACCGCCGGGAGCCGGTGACGACTCACGGTGGGGACGACCCGCCGGCATCCGTCCCCTCCTGTCGGGTGCCGGCCACCAGCGGCGCGCCGGACCGGTGGGCGGCCCGGCCGATCTCGTGGCCGGAGATGGGCACGGTGAACAGCTGCAGGACGATGGCGACGACGAGCACCACCACCGCCGTCGCGTTGGGGGCGAGCACCACGACGCCGAGCAGCACCGACACCAGGCCCAGGCTCGCGGCCTTGGCGACCGCGTTGGCACGGTTGTAGACGTCGGGCAGGCGGAGCAGGCCGACCGCGCCGACGCCGATGAGCAGGACCCCGAGCGCGACGAAGACGTCGCCGAGCACCGTCTGAGCCGTCACGACGACGACCTCGCGGCCACGAGGCGGGCGAGGGCCACCGTGGACAGGAAGCCGACCAGGGTGCCGACCAGGACCAGGTCCAGCAGGGCCGACGCGTCCAGGCGCACGGCGAGCAGCGCGATGGCGGCGAGGACCACCGCGAAGCCGAAGTCCACCGCGAGCACCCGGTCGGCATCGGTGGGACCGACCGCCAACCGCAGCGTCGCCACCGCCAGGGCGAGGGCGAGCACGACGAGGGCGGCGTCGACCAGGATCACGGGGTCCTCCTCCGGGTGGGGTGGTGCGTGTGGGCGTCATGGCGGGACGTCACCGGACGCCAGGCGCGCAGCATCCGTTCCTCCAGCTCGCGGAGGTCGGCGCGGAAGGCCTCCGGGTCCGCGACGTGCATCCCGTGCACGGTCAGCCGGGACCGGTCGTCGCTGAGCTCCAGCGCCATGGTCCCGGGCGTCAGCGTGACCAGGCTCGTGAAGGAGGCGATCTCGAACGGGCTGCCGCTGAGCAGCGGCACCTCGACGACGGCCGGTGCCAGACCGTTCCCGGGGGTGACGACCTCCCGCGCCACCTCGTAGTTGGCCCGCAGGAACCGCAGCAGGTACGCGGCGGAGAACGCGGCGATCCGCCGGCTCCGGGCCAGTGCGCGACGCGGTGCGGTCGACGGCGTCACGGTCCGGTCACCGCCGCCACGTAGACCGCCGTGTCGACCAGCCCCGCGGCGGCCGCGTCGGCGGCCACGAGCAGCGGCCCGGCCCACACGCCGAGCACCACGGCGGACGCGGCCAGCAGCAGGGCGGGGACCGTCAGCGCCGGCCGCAGCCGGGTGCGCACCCCGGTCGCGGCGGTGCCTCCGGCGTCCTCGTGCGGGCCTGGCCCGCGTGGGTCCGCGTCGTGCCGGCCCTGGTCGTCCCGGTCCTCCTCGGGGGCCGCCTGCCAGAAGGCCGCGTTCCACATTTTGAGCATCGAGGTCAGCGTCAGCAGGCTGACCCCGACCACGGCGGCCGCGGCCAGGTACTGCTCCTCTGCCACCGCGGCCGTGGTCAGCCCCAGCTTCGCCACGAACCCCGACAGCGGCGGGATGCCGACCAGCGCCAGCGCCGAGACGGCGAACGCCGCGGCCAGTGCCGGCTCCCGGCGCGCCAGCCCGCCCAGCCGGTCCAGTCCACCCGTGCCGTATCCCACCTCGACCGCTCCGGCGACCATCAGCAGCGCCGCCTTCGCGAGCACGTACTGGACCAGGAAGAAGACGGCCGCGGCCAGCCCGGCCTGCGTGAACAGGGCCAGGCCGAGCAGCACGTAGCCGACCTGGCTGACCATGTGGAAGGTGAGCACCGGCCGCACGGCCTTCTCACCGACGGCGCCGAGGACGCCGACGACCATGGTGAGCAGCGCGGCGGCCAGGAGCAGCCACAGGAACCGCGGGTCGCCGTCGAAGACCACGGCGTAGACGCGGACCAGGGCGTAGAGGCCCACCTTGGTGAGCAGGCCGGAGAACAGCACGGTCACCGCCGGCCCGGTGACCGAGTAGGTGCCGGGCAGCCAGCTGTGCAGGGGCACCACGGCGGCCTTGACCGCCATCGCCAGCAGGATCACCGCACCGGCGGCCGCGGCGGCGGGCACCTCGGCGGCCACCCCGGCCAGCCGGCCCAGGTCGACGGTGCCGGTCACGCCGTACACCAGCCCGACCCCGGCCAGGAAGACGGTCGAGGCCAGCAGGTTGACCGTCACGTAGAGCCGGCTCGCGGCCAGCCGCTGCCGGCCGCCCCCGGCGGCCAGCAGCACGTAGCTGGGGACGAGCATCACCTCGACGAAGACGAAGAGGTTGAACAGGTCGGCGGTCAGCAGCGCGCCGTAGACCCCCGCGGACAGCACCAGGGCCGCGGGCACGAAGAACGGCGTCTCCTCGTCCTCGCGCGTCGCCGCCGCGAAGGCCAGGGACGCGGTGACCAGGACGGCGGTGACGGTCAGCAGCAGGGCGCTGAGGACGTCGGCGACCAGCGTGATCGCGATCCCCGGCGGCCAGTCGCCGAGTCGCAGCACCGGCCGCCGGCCGTCCGTGGTGGCCACCAGCAGGACGGCGCCCACGACCACGACGCCGGAGCTGACGACCGTGCCGACGGCCCGCCGCAGGAACGGGGACGTGCCGGCCCTCCTCGAGCCGAGCAGGACCAGCAGGCCGGCGGCCGCGAGCGGGGCGACGACGGGGAGCGCGAGCAGCCCGCCGCTCACCGCTGACCCCGCTCGGGCCCGGACGGCGCGCGCTCCTCGTCGGGCCGCTCCTCGTCGGGCCGCTCCTCGTCGTCGGCGGGACCGCCTGCCTGCACCAGGGCGAGCAGGTGGACGGTGATGCCGAAGGTGATGACGATGGCGGTCAGCACGAAGGCCTGCGGCAGTGGGTCCGCGGCCTGGCCCGGGTCGCCCTGTCCGATCAGCGGCAGTCCGCGCCGGTCCATCCCCCCGGCCGAGACGACCAGCACGTTGACCGCGTGGCCGAGCAGGACGAACCCGACGACCACCCGGATCAGGTTCCGCTGGAGGACCAGGTAGACGCCGCCGGCGACGAGGAGTCCCACGGCGATCGCGGCGGTCACCGCGGTCCCCTCCGGGTCGGGGGCGCGGCGGCGGCCGCCCGTCCCGCGGGTGGTCGGTGGTCCGGGACCTGGGCCCCAGCCGGTCCGGACGGTGCCGGCGGTGCCGCGTCCTCCGCCGCGGGGGCAGATCCGGCGGGGGCAGATCCGGCGGGGTCGGCACCGAGCCGGTCGAAGGCGGTCACCAGCAGCGCCAACACCAGCAGGTAGACGCCCAGGTCGAACAGCAGGGGCGAGCCGATGCCGACGGCCCCCAGCACCGGGATGTCGAACGGGGTGAGGAAGGGCCGTCCCTGCAGCGCTGCCGCGGCGCCGGTCCCGAGTGCCAGCAGCAGGCCGGCCCCCACGAGCGGTGCGGGCCGCAGGTACCGCGGCAGCCCGGGGAAGGCGTGGGCGACCTGGTGCAGCCCGACGGCGATCCCCCCGACCAGCGCGGCGATGAAACCACCGCCGGGTTCGTCGTGGCCGCGCCACAGCAGGTACGCCGACAGCACCGCCATCCCGGGGACGAGGACCTGGGCGGCGACCTGCAGCACGAGGCCGCCGTCGGCCCGTGGGGCCGGGGTCGGCCCGGCCGGCGGCGTGCCGGACCGGGGCGCGCCCGGTTCGCTGCCCAGCAGGACGAGCAGTCCGACCGCGGCGGCGCCCAGGACGATCGCCTCACCGAGGGTGTCCATGCCGCGGAAGTCCACGAGGATCGTGTTGACCACGTTCGTGCCCCCCGTCTCCGGTTCGGCGGCGTCGAGGAAGTAGCCGCCGGTCCCGGACAGGTCGCGGCGTCCGGTCAGGGCGAGCGTGGCGACCGCGGCCGCGACGCCGACCGCCACCCCGAGTGCCGCGGCGACGGCCCTCCGCGGGGCAGCGGCCCGCCGCAGGCGCGTGGGCAGGCGACGGAGCACGAGGACGGCGACCACGGCGGTCAGCACCTCCACCAGCAGCAGGGTCAGGGCGACGTCCACCGCGCCCGCCAGCAGGAACCACACCGCCACGACCAGGCCGACGACGCCCACGAGGCCCACCGCGGCGAGCAGCGACCGGGTGAGGACGGTGCCGAGGACGGCCAGGGCGAGCAGCGCCAGCACCGGCCAGTCGAGGAGCCGGTCGGTCGGTCCGCGGGACGGCAACCCGTCGACCGCGACGGTCCCCACGGCGCCCAGCACGACCAGGGCGATCAGCGGGCGCGCGAGGTGCCCGGTGAGGTCGGTGGACCGGTCGGGCCGGCCGACGGCGGTGCCGAGCGCAAGGACCGCGTCGTGGGTGCGGTCGAACAGAGCCCCGCCGTCGGGCAGCCGCACGCGCTGCAGCGCCCGGTCGACCGCGTCCCGTCGCAGGAACAGCACCGTCCCGACGGCGATGGTGATCGCCGACATGACCACCTCGGGACTCAGCCCGTGCCAGAACGAGAACTCCGGTACCGCCCCGGCGTACACCACGTCCGCGGCGGCACGGGTCACCATCGGGTTCAGCAGGTCGATGCCGGGACCCAGCACCACCCCGGCCAGCGCGGCCAGTGCGGCGGGCGCCAGGAAGGCCGCGGACGGCTCGTAGAGGTCCGGCTGCCGGGTCGGCCCGCCGAAGGCCCCGTGCACGATCCGCATGCCGTAGGCGAAGGTCAGGGCCGAGGCGGTGACGCCCAGCGCGCCGGCGACGACGCCGGACCAGGAGGTGACGTCCGCCTCCAGCAGGCCCTGGAACAGGTACTCCTTGCTGACGAACCCGAGCATCGGCGGCACGCCGGCCATGGACAGGGCCGCGAGGGCGGTGACCGTAGCGGTGACCGGCATGACCCGGCGCAGGCCGGACAGCTCGCGGATGTCGCGGCTGCCGGTCTCCCGGTCGATGACGCCGACCAGCATGAACAGCGTCGCCTTGAACAGCGCGTGGGCGAAGGTGTGCAGCATCGCCGCGGCCAGCGCCACGGGCGTACCGACGCCGATGACGGCGATCAGCAGGCCCAGCTGGCTCACCGTCGACTGCGCCAGGATGGCCTTGAGGTCGTGCTCGCGGAGCGCCATGAACGCACCGCCGACGGCGGAGGCGAGCCCGACGGTGATCAGCAGCGCCGACCAGGCCGGTTGGCCGGCGAACAGCGGAGTGGTCCGCATGAGCAGGTAGATCCCGGCCTTGACCATGGTGGCCGCGTGCAGGTACGCGCTCACCGGGGTCATCGCGACCATGGCGCCGGGCAGCCAGAAGTGCAGGGGCAGCTGCGCGGACTTCGTGAACGCCGCGAAGGCGATGAGCCCCCCGATCGGCCAGGCCAGCGGCGAGGCGAGCACCCGCTCACGCTCGGCGAGGACGGTGGCCAGGTCCGTGGTCCCGACGACGACCGACAGCATCACCACCGCGACGAGCAGCGCGAGCCCCCCGGCCGCCGTGACCAGCAGCGCCCGCCGCGCCGGCCGCACCGCCACCTGCCCCGCCGTCGCGATGAGGAAGAAGGAGCAGATCGTGGTCAGCTCCCAGAACACGTACAGCAGCACGAGGTCAGCGGCGAGGACCAGGCCGAGCATCGTGCCGGCGAAGAGGGTCAGGAGTCCGTACACGACCCCGTTGCGACCGCTGTCGCCCATGTACCGCGGGCAGTAGGCCATGACCAGGACACCGACGCCCAGCACGATCAGGCAGAACAGCCCGGCCAGGCCGTCGAGCCGTAGGGAGAACGACACCTGCAGGGAGGGCATCCACTGCCACGAGGTGGTCACCGCTCCGCCGTCGAGCACGGTCGGCACCTGGGTCGCCAGCAGACCGCCGACGCCCGCGAACCCGGCGGCCAGCACGTAGCCGGTGGTACGTCCGAGCCTGCGGTGCACCGGGGGAGCCGCAGCGGCCAGGAGCAGCATGGCCGCCAGGGAGAGGACGAGGATCACGCCGTCCCCCCCGTCGCCGACCGGGAGCACGCCACGGCGCGGGCAGCACCGCCCCCTCGCGCCAGGCCCACCGTCGCCGTCCTCTCGCGCGTCACACGGTCAGGTCGTCCGGGACGCCCGTCCGGGCTCACGGCACCTCCTCCGGGGGCCGCACCACGGCTGCCCGGACCGTCCCGACTCCCCGGGTGCTCCCGCAGACCCCGGCCTCCCCGCGAGGGTGCCGGCAGAGGTCGCGGACGCCCGCTTGCCGGGGGGCGGCAACGCGGGAGGGGCGTCGGCGGTCAGCGGGCGGGGAGCACGTCGGGGCCGTCCCCGGGCGCGTCGTCGGGGTCGGCAGCGATGTGGTGCTCGGGGCCCCGTCGCATGCCATCGAGCACCCAGTTGTCGAAACCCTGTGGGTCGCGGCGCCGGAGCTCCTCCAGCAGTGCCTCCCGCCAGCGGACGGCGGTGTGCCGAGGAGCGCCCGAGGAGGGGTGCAACTGTTCGCCGCTGCTGCGCCACTCGGCGATCAGGTCGTCGACGGACAGCGCCCGCAGCAGCTCGTGGGACGACGACCCGTCCGGCCACTCGGGCTGTTGCGTGGCCGGCCGCGGCGGTTCGGTCGTCGTGCGCGACGGCGCATGCGGGATCTCCAGGCCGTGCGCCCAGACGGTGGACAGGACGCTGAACAGCAGCACCAGGACCATCACCAGGTGGCCCCCGGCCTCGCCGAGCGCGTGCACACCGGCGGCGAACGGCACGAACAGCGCGGCCGCGACCGCCGTGGGCCAGGCTCCCGTCCAGGTCTCCGGGAAGTCGCGGTACACCGTCCGGTGGACCGAGCGCCCGACCGCGGCGCCGAGCGCGCCGAGCACGGGAGCGAGCAACAGCAGGGTCACGAGGGGGGTGTACAGGGCACCGAGCATCGCCACCGCCACGTACGACGTGACGAGCGCGCCGACGGCCAGACGCACCAGGCAGCGCTGGACGGCAGGAGCCCGGCCAGCCCTCACCGGGAGCTCCGGTGAGACGGCCTGCCCGCGGAGCCCGACGGCCCGACCGGGCAGCGCAGCACGCCCTGCCCCGCGAGGGCTCGCCGGTGGGAGGATCCGTCGGAGTCGAGGACCGACCGACGCAGGTGGCGGTCGTTGCGGGGCTCGCGCCGAGTCGCGGCGTCGTCGAGCTGGCGACGCATGCCCTCCCGGACACGCATCAGCGCCGCGCGGAGATCCCACTCGGCCGACGCGGCCACCATCCGGACCATCCCGGAGATCGAGCACTCGAGGGTCAGGCGCTGGCCGCGCGTCCCGCGGGCCTCAACCGAGAGCTCCAGTTCCACCGCCTCGGCGGGGTACCGGGCCAGCTGGTCGTCCAGAGCGCTGAGCCGCGCGACCAGTCCAGCACGTTCGGCGGCGGCGATGCCCCCGGCCAGGCGGAGGGACTGCGCCACCCTGGCCGACCCCCCGCCGCCCCCAGGCTCGGGGCCACGTGGAGAGCCGGCCGGGCTGCTGAACAGCGGCTCGTCGGCGGGGGCGCGGCTCACATCGTCTCCGGTTCTGCCATGGGCACGAGGCCGGGGTGCGGGGGATCAGCGTTCATCGACCTGGCGCCGACCAGGTCGGGCAGCGCGTGTCGACGTGTGCCGACGACGGCGACCCGGGTCGGGCTCTGCCCTCCTGGAGCGCTGTCCCGGACGTTAGGTCCGGTACGTGACGCCGGGGAGGACGCCGGTCGGCGAAGAAGACAGGGAGGACGTTGCCGAGCGCGGGAAACCAGCCGCGGTCGCGGGACCGGTGTGCCCGTTTCCGTGGGCGCCGCAGGACACCACCCGGGATGGTCCGGTGCCCTGAGCACGGCGCTGGGCTCACGCCCGTGTCGAGCCGTGCGGCCCGACGGGGTCCTGGGTGGATCCCGCGGCTCACCGCTGTGGGGCCGGGACGATGGGCAGTCCCGGGCCCTGGCCGGTCGCCACCGCCGGCGACGTCAGGTGCCTGTCCGGGCGAGCTGCCAGGACAGGGACCGGCACAGGACGCCGTCCTGTCGGTCCGACCACGGGACGCCCGTCCTGGCCGGTCGGGTGTCGTCGGTCAGCGCGTCACTGCGTGCTCCACCACGACGGCGCCCCGCAGTGCCGACCGGGACCGCCCGCCGGTGGAGCGCAGCAGTGGCCGCTGCGGTGCGCGGCAGGGCAGGTCGCCCGCCGGAGCCACGTGATGCGGATCCGGCACGTCGGGCGGCCTCTTCGTCGCCAGCGTTCCTCGTGGGCGGACGCCTTCCCCCGGTGGTCGACCTGACGCACGTCGACCGGTCGGCGGCGGAACCGGTCGTGTGGATGGGCGGGGGACGCGCGCGGTGGGGTGGCCGGCGACCAGCGGCTGTGGTGGCTGGCCGCGGGGACGGCGACGGTCTGCGGCTGTGCGGCTGGGTGATCTGGGGCCCTGATGACGCCCATCTCCGCTCGCGGGTGCTGGCTTCGGGGGCCGTCCTCGGTGGGACCACGTCCGCGGTGACGGGGCTGGTCGCCGCCCCGGGCAGCGGAGGTCTCCTCGTGCTCGCCGGCCTCGGCTGCGCTGCCCTCCCGGTTCTCCATCGCTGCAGGCGGAGGTCGGACGAGGGGACGCCGGAGGTCGCCAGGAGCGAGCCTCCGCGGGCCGTTGCAGCGGCCGTGCGGCCTCGAGGTCCGCGGCCGCGACAGCGCACGCCGGCTGTCGGGGCGGTACCGCCCTCCCCGAGCTCTCTGTCCACCCCGGAGTTGTGTGACGCGTGGCGGAGCAGTCGCCGCGTCCTCGGAACAGGACCTGACGTCGCTGTACGACAGGCCGCGGTCCGGTCGGTCAGGCCGCCGTCGCACCGGAGACGGCTGCTGACCTACCCGCGGGAACCCCGTGGAGGAGTGATCACCGGCCGACTTGCCCGCAGTCGGCAACGCCGGGCGCCCATGTCGTCCCGGCGTCACCGTCGCCGGCGGTGCGGGCCGGTGCCTACCGTCCGGCACATGCGAGGGAGGACGCAACCACACCGACACCGGACACGTTCCGGTCGAGTTCTGACCGGCGTTCCCCGCGGAGGTCAGGACGACGACCTCGACGGGACCAGCGCGGCGCCCGACCACGAGGCCGAACTCAGGGCGTTCGTCAGCCACTGCAGTCCCCGGCCGGTGGTCACGGTGGCCGGCGCGCTCGACACCTGTGGGGCCGCCCTCCTCTCGGCCGTGCTCGACCAGGTCCGGCGGTCCGAGCGCGCAGCTGCCGAGGTCGACCTGAGCCGAGTCCACTACGCCGACAGCCACGGCCTGGCGCCACTGCTGGACGGACAGGTGACCATCCGGCGGACCTCGCCGGTGGTCAGACGACTGCTGACGGCGCTGGACATCCCCTCCCCGCGGCAGGCACCGAGCGGGCCCGTACCGGGCTGACCGCACGGGCAGGTCGGCCACGGAACCGACCCGACGCCGGCCGGCGCCGTCCAGCGCCACGTCCAGCGCCACGTCCAGCGCCACGCCCATCGATACGACGACGTCCACGACACCTGGAGGACCCGTGCTCTCTCTGCTCTGGCTGTTGCTCATCGGTATGGTCGCGGGCCTGCTGGCGCGCTTGGTCGTGCCGGGCAAGGACTCCATGAGCCTGCTCGCCACCCTGGTCCTGGGGGTGGCCGGCTCCCTCGTCGGTGGACTCCTGCTGGGGCTACTGACCGGCGGGCTCCGCGACCGGGGCTTCGGCCCCGCTGGCCTGATCGGCTCGGTGATAGGTGCGGTGATCGTGCTGCTGGCCTACGACCGGTGGACGGCGCGCCGGGGGGCGCTGCCGCGCGACCGCCGTGTCTGACCGGATCGGTGCTCCCACGCCCCCGGTGCCGCGGTCGCGACGGGGCGGGGAGGGCGGACGTGAGCTCCCCGTACTGGGCGCTGCTGCTGGTGCCCTGGGTGGCGATCGGACTGGGCGCCGTGGTCGTCCTCCTCTACCGGCGTGGTCACCGCGAGGGGAGCTGGCTGCTCCTCGGGGGCGTCCTCGGCCCGCTGGTCCTGCCGATCGCCGTCGAGCGCGCGGCCCGGGGGTCCCGGCGGCTGGACCGGCGGGTGGAGCCGGTCGTCGGCGGGGCCGGCCCCGGACGGCGGCCGGCCGTCCTCATCGGGGTCGACGGGTCGCCGGAGTCGGAGGAGGCCGTCCGGGCTGCCGCCCGGCTGGTGGCGCCGGCCGCCGGGCGGCTCGTGCTGGCGACCGTGGTCAGCGCCGACGCCGCCGACGGGGCGCACGACGACGAGCGCGCGCACGCCCGCGACCTGCTGTCCCGGTACCGCCGCCGGTTGCCGCAGGGCCGGGCGGTCGTGGAGACGCAGATCCTGGCCGGTCAGCCGGCCGCCGCTCTCCTCGAGCTGGCCGAGACCGAGGGCGTGGACCTCCTCGTCGTGGGACGGCGGGGACGCGGACTGTCCCGGACGGTGCTCGGCAGCGCGGCGTCGACGCTCACCGCGAGGGCACGGTGCCCGGTGCTGCTGGCCGCGCCGCCCGACGGCCGGGCCTGACCGGCCGCGCGTCCCCACCGGCGTGCCGGGACCCGGCAACGACCGGATCCGCAGCTGTGGCCGGCGGCACCGGTGCGGTGCGGACGGGACCGGGCAGGAGGTGGACCGATGGCAACGAGGAGGTCGTTGTGCTGTGGATCGTGCTCGTCCTGCTGCTGGCGCTCGCCGGCGGCGTCCTGGGGGCGCTGCTGGAGTTCGCGCTCTGGGCGGTCGTCCTGACCGTGCTGGGGCTCACCGTGGTCGGGGTGGTCGTGCGGCGTGCGGTGGAGGCACCCGGCAGGTCCGTCCACCGGACCGGTCGGTGACCGGGCCGGCGCGGGCCGGCCGGCGACCCGGGACGCGGGAGCAGCCGGCGGCGCGGCCGGCGGATGACGCCGGCCGCGCCGGGTAGCGCTGCGTCGTACCCGTCGTCTCCGTCCGCTCCCGAGCCGAGGACCATGATGCCCGGAACCACCCACCCGTTGACCCGCGTCGACGGCTTCCTGCCCATCGAGGACCACGGGCTCGTCGGTGACGGCGCCACCTGCGCGCTGGTGGGCCGGGACGGGTCCATCCCGTGGCTGTGCCTGCCCGAGTTCGACAGCCCGCCGTTCCTGGCCGGGCTGCTCGACGCCGACCGCGGCGGGACCTTCACCCTGGCGCCACGCGGCCTGCGCGCGGGTGGTCAGCGCTACCTGGACGAGAGCAACGTGCTGGTCACCGTGCTCGAGGGGCTCGACGGAGTCGTGGAGCTCACCGACTGCATGACGCTGCGGTCGGGGGCCGACCTCGAGGAGCTCGTCCCGGCCGGCCGCAGCGAGTTGCTGCGGGTGGCGCGGGTCGTCTCCGGCTCGGCCGAGCTGGAGGTGCGGCTGGCTCCGCGCGACGACGTCCGCGTCACCCGCGAGAGCGGCGCCTGGCGCATCCACTGGCCCGCTCGTCCCGACCTGGTCGTGGTGCTCTGGTGTTCCCACGACCTCGACGTCGCCCCCGACGGGTCGATCGGGGCGCGCGCGCGGCTGCGCGCCGGTGAGCGGCTGACCGCCTCGCTGCACTGGTCGGGCAGCACCCGCCTGCTGGACCGCGTCGACCCCGCCCGGCTCGTGCACCAGACCGCCCAGGCATGGCGGGCCTGGGCGGGGAAGCTGGAGTACGAGGGCCCCCAGCGCGGCCTGGTGCTGCGCTCGGCGCTCGCGCTCAAGGCGCTCGACCACGTGCCGAGCGGAGCGATCATGGCGGCGGCGACGTCGTCGCTGCCCGAGGAGATCGGCGGCGTGCGCAACTGGGACTACCGCTACACCTGGGTGCGCGACGCCGCCTTCTCGACCTATGCGCTGCGCAGGGTCGGCATGCCCGCCGAGTCGAGTGCGTTCCTGGCGTGGACCCTGACCAACGTCGAGCGGGACGGGCGGCCGCACCTGATGTACGCCCTCGACGGCGGGCAGCCGCCGCCCGAGACGGAGGACGCCGTGCTGTCGGGATATCGCGGCTCGGGGCCGGTGCGCTGGGGCAACGGCGCGGCCGGGCAGACCCAGCACGACGTCTACGGCGAGCTGCTCGACGTCGCCTGGGGGTGGGTCGGCTCCGGCGGGCCGGTCGACGACCACCTGTGGCGCGTGCTGTGCGACCTGACCGAGGCCGCGATCGAGAACTGGACGACGCCCGACCACGGGATCTGGGAGGTGCGCAGCTCGGGGCGGCCGTTCACCTACTCGGTCGCCATGTGCGCCGTCGCGGTCGAGCGGGCGCTGCGGATCGCCGAGGCGCGGGGCCTGGACCACCCGCGCGACCGGTGGCGCACGGAGCTCGACCGCATCCGCACCGCGGTGCTCGAGCGGGCGTGGGACCCGGACCGGGGGACGTTCACCGAGCAGCTCGCCGACGACGACGGGGGTGGCCGCGGCGGGCTGGACGCCTCTCTGCTCGCCCTCCCGCTGCGCGGCGTGGTGGCCGTCGACGACCCGCGGATGGTGGCGACCACCGAGGCGGTGCGCCGGCACCTCGACGCCGGGGACGGCCTGCTCTACCGCTACCGGCACGAGGAGTCCGACGACGGGCTGCCCGGTGGGGAGGGCGCGTTCCTCCTCTGCAGCTTCTGGCTCGTCGACAACCTGACCGGTCAGGGACGCCTGGACGAGGCCCACGACCTCTTCGACTCGCTCTGCGGCCGGACCAACCACCTGGGCCTGCTGTCCGAGGAGATCGACCCGGGCAGCGGCGCGTTCCTCGGCAACTTCCCGCAGGCGTTCAGCCACCTGGGACTGATCGCCAGCGGGGTCACGCTGGCCCGCGCCGAGGCCGAGCAGCGGGACGCCCGGTGACCCGCTCGTTCGTCGTCCTGGGCGGTACCGGGGACCTCACCGGCCGGTTGCTGCTGCCCTCGCTGGCCCGGCTGTACGACAGCGGCGTCCTCCCCGAGGGCAGCCAGCTGCTCGCCGTGGCCCGCGAGGAGTGGGACGACGACGCGTACCGCGGCTGGGCGCGCGACCGGCTGGTCGCGCACGCCGGCGACCTGCCGGCGGACTCGCACGACCGCCTCCTCGGCCGCCTGCGCTACCTGCAGGGGGACGTCACCGACGCCACCGACCTGCGTGCCGCGCTGGCCGGGGTGGACGGCGAGCCGGTGGTCTACCTGGCCCTGCCGCACACCCTGTTCCGGCCCACCCTGACCGCGCTGGCCGAGGTCGGGCTGCCCGAGGGCGCGCGCGTGGTCGTCGAGAAGCCCTTCGGCACCGACCGGGCCGACGCCCGGGCGCTCAACGAGCTGCTGCACCGGTCGCTGCCGGAGGAGGCGGTGTTCCGGGTCGACCACTTCCTCGCCAAGCAGACCGTGCTCAACGTCCTCGGCCTGCGGTTCGCCAACCGGGTCTTCGAGCCGATCTGGAACGCCACGCACGTCGAGCGGGTGGACATCGTGGCCGACGAGACCCTCGGGCTGGAGGGGCGGGCCGGCTACTACGACCGGGCCGGCGCCCTGAGGGACATGCTGCAGAACCACCTGCTGCAGCTGCTGGCGATCGTCGCGATGGAGCCCCCGCTGGCCGTGGACGCCTCCTCGCTGCCCGCCCGCAAGGCCGACGTGCTGCGGGCTGTCCGGCCGCCGGCCGACGTGCGGACCGGCAGCGTGCGGGGGCGGTACACGGCGGGGACGGTGGACGGCCGGTCGCTGCCCGACTACGTCGACGAGGACGGCGTCGACCCCGCCCGCGGGACCGAGACCTACGCCGAGCTCACGCTGACGGTGGAGAACTGGCGGTGGGCGGGCGTCCCGTTCCGGTTGCGCACCGGCAAGGCGCTGGGCGCCGGCCGGCAGGAGATCGTCGTCCGCTTCCGACCGGTGCCGCACCTGCCGTTCCTCGGCGCCGCGCCCGAGCCCGACGTGCTGCGGCTCTCGCTGTCCCCCGACGCCATCGCGCTGGAGGTCAATCTCAACGGAGCGGGCGACCCGTTCGACCTAGAACGGCAGGTGCTCACGGCGCGGATGGCGCCGCACGACCTGCCCGCCTACGGACTGCTGCTGCGCGAGCTGCTCGAGGGCGACACCACGTTGTCCATCAGTGACGTCGAGGCGGAGGAGAGCTGGCGGATCGTCGAACCGGTCCTGGCGGCATGGGCCGCCGGCGAGGTGCCGCTGCAGGAGTACCCGGCCGGCTCGGCGGGACCGGCCGGCTGAGCGACGGGAGCCGGTCAGCACGGCGCCAACGCGCAGTCCGCGAGGGCGAGGAGGTCGTCCTCCACCACCGCCCGCACCGTGCTCATGTAGGTGGCGGTGACGTGCGCGTTGTCCATGTAGACCCGCACGTTGCCGATCAACGCGGGGCACGTGGTGTCCGTGCAGAAGTAGGGACTGGTGTCCAGGATGCTCACCCGCGGGGGCAACGACGGCTCGACCTCCGCGAGGAGTGGCTCGGTGTAGACCGACGAGCGCGGCACCTCGCAGGCCGCCGACGTGTCACCCCACCGCGCCGTGCAGTCGGGGACGTCGTGCACGTGCCGCGGGCTGTCCCGCAGGGCGATCACGCGCAGGCCGGCATCCGACAACTGAGCCCAGGCCGCCAGGAACCCGGGCGGGACGGACTCCTCGCCCGGCCCGAACCCGGTCCGCGTCCCGAGCGAGACGACGAGATCCGGTTCCAGGGACACGATTCGCTCGACCAGGTGGGCACGCCAGGTCGCGCACTCCTCGTACTCCGGCCAGCCCTCCTGGATGA
Source organism: Geodermatophilus obscurus (assembly GCF_900115395.1). Classification (GTDB taxonomy): domain Bacteria; phylum Actinomycetota; class Actinomycetes; order Mycobacteriales; family Geodermatophilaceae; genus Geodermatophilus; species Geodermatophilus obscurus_B. The sequence goes on along the minus strand of NZ_FOWE01000009.1, from coordinate 145,072 downwards.
ACTCGGACTCCGTCGACAGGTTGCAGCCGCCGCGCACCATCCCCACGACCTGCCACGAGTGCGTCTCGGCCATCGCGGCCAGCGGAGGTAGCCAGTGGGCGACGTGTGAGTCACCGACGACGACGACGCGGCGCGGGCGGTCGTCGGACCCGAGGACGCAGACCTCCGTCCCCGTGGGCTGCCACCCGAGCTCGTCCTCGCTCCGGCACGTCGCCCCGGGGAGCCGCGGCCAGTCGTCGCGGATCACCGACATCGACGGGAGCGGCTCCACGCCATCGGCGCCGCCGGTGTGGACCACGGGGCTGCCCAGCGCGGCCGCCCCCGGGTATGCGGGATCGTCTGCTGCCGTCGCGACGCGGGCGGCCTCCCGGTCCAGCCACGTCAGCACGAGCCCGCCCGTCGCGGCCAGCGGCAGGGCCGCGACCACGACGAGGGCCAGGGCGCCGACCGGGGGACGGGCCCGGAGCCGGTCCCCGGCCGGCCGCTCGACCAGCCGGTGGGTCACCGCGGCGAGGCCGAGGGACAGGACGACGACGGCGGCCGCACCCCGAGGCGAGGGGGTCTCCCGCTGCGTGTGGACCAGGTAGAGGACCAGCACGGGCCAGTGCCACAGATAGAGGGGGTAGGAGCGGGCGCCCAGCCAGCGCATCGGGGCAGCACCGAGGACCCGGTGGACCCCCAGCCGGCCTCCGTGGTCGGCGGCGACGAGCACGGCCACGGCGCACAGCACCGGCCACCCCGCCTGCCAACCGGGGAACTCGTGAGCTCCGTCGAGGACGGCGCCGCAGGCGACGAGCGCGACCACACCGCTCCAGCCGAGCGCCGCTGCTGAGCGCGGTCCCGGGCGGACGTCGCGCAGCAGCAGGGCCACCAGGGCACCGGCACCCAGCTCCCACAGCCGGGGCAGGGAGGAGAAGTACGCCTGCTGCTGGTTGGTGGCGGTGGCCACGACCGACCAGGCGAACGACGCCGCGGTCACCAGCGCCACGGAACCCACGACCGCCTGCCGGGCGAAGTGGGCCCAGCCGGCCCACCGGAGGACGGCGGCTCCCGCCGCGACGGCGACCGGTGCCAGTACCAGCACCTGGACCTGGATCGACAGGGACCAGAACTGCTGCATGGGGCTGGCGGCGGCGTTGCTCGCGCTGTAGTCGACCGCCTCGTCCACCAGCCGTGCGTTCTCGGTGAAGGTCACCGAGGACAGCAGGTGCAGCGCCAGCTCGCGCCACCGGCTGTGCGGAACCACCCACACGCTCGCGACCACGGTCGCCAGGAGGACGAGCAAGGCGGTGGGCAGCAACCGGGACAGGCTCCGCGTGACCGCCCGCAGGACCGGCACACGGCCCTCGCGGCGGATGTGCCCGCTCACCACCTGGACGAGGAAGAAGCCGCTGAGGACCAGGAAGACGTCGACGCCGCCGGAGACCCTCCCGCTGGAGACGTGATAGGCCACGACCAGGGTCACCGCGATGGCGCGCAGGCCGTCGAGCTCCGTCCGTCGCCGGCTCCGGCCGGCTCCGGGGACGCCACGAGCCGTGGACCGGGTCAGGACGGACACGTACGGACTCCCGGGGACGCGGTCTCCGCGCGATCGGTCGAGTTCTCGGAGCCCCGGCCACGGTGCGCGCCCGCCCGACTACCGGCCCCCATCGGCATCGCCGCCGACCCCACGCGAGTAGCCCCTTCCGCTGGACTGTGGGCAACCCCGTGTCATGCGGGGAGGAGCCGTCGTCGCCATGTGACACGTCGGTTGCCCTGTGAGATGCCGTGGCTTCCACCGACGTGGTCCCGGGCGGACCCATCGTCCGGGCTGCTGTCCCCGTCGGGAGCACCGAGCAGGTCGTCCGGGTCGTCCGGGTCGCCCGCCGAGCCCTCCGTCGAGCGGTGTACCGCCCGACGCTCGAGCACAACGCGACGGCATCGACCTCCTGACGGATCTGCAGCAGGTCCGTGACCGACCGTACGACTGCGGCTTGGGGGCGTGCAGGAACGCCCCCGGCACGTCATCGGGCCCGGAGGTTGCCGGGAGCCGGAAGTGAGGAGCCGGCCTGTGGCGGTCGCGTCGGCATCCACACCGCAACGCAGCCAGGTGGTGTTCGGTCCCGGCAGCCGGTCAGGACCTTCGGCTGGAGTACCGCACCGGCCGGCTGTAGAGCTCGATGGTCCGCGGCGCCTTGACGGCGGCTCGCAGGTGCCGCCGGAGGGACGCCAGCAGGTCCTCCAGCCGGATCGCCACGGCGGCAGGTCATCCGGGGAACAGCGCTGTGCTACCCCTCCGCCGACGGCCGGATCAGGCATCCTCGCTGGTAGGACGCCTGGCGCGGCTGGGCTGGACGCGCATCGGCTCGCCCGGCATCTTCGGGGAGCGAAACCCGGAAGCGCTGTCCAGCGCGACAAGAGGCCAGGTCGCCCGTGAGCGGGATCGGGTGGTTGTCGGGCGAGTTCCCGCGCCCGGAGATCGCCCGGATGCCGTCCCGTGCCCTCCCGGTCCTGATCCTCGTCCTGTCGTCGAGCCGCCATCCATCCGTCTGGTGCGGGCGTCGCGAGGGGGCACCGACCGCGGGCCTCCCTGCTGTGTCCGAGGAGGAGCGCAGCGCTTCCGCCCACGCCATGCCGGCGCGGAGGCACCGGTCAGCCGTAGACGTCGGCGCGGTGCGAGATGCGCACGACCCTGACGAGGACCTCGTCGTCGTGGATCGAGTAGATGACGCGGTACCGGCCCCGTCGCGCGGACCAGTAGCCCTCGAGATCGAAGCGCAGTGGCTTCCCGACGCGGTAGGGGTCCGCAGCCAGCGGCCCGAAGAGGAAGTCGACGACCGCGACAGCCACCGGCTCGGGGAGGTCGCGCTCGATGGCACGCTTGGCCGCTGCCGAGAGGACGACGGTGAACCGAGGAGGGCCGGTCACCGCCGGCGGGCCGCGAGTGCGGCCCGCACCTCGGCCTCGCCGTGGACCTCACCGGCGGCCATCGCCTCCTCGGCCTGTCTGATGTCCGAGCGTGCTCGAGGATCGGAGAGGATCTCCAGGGTCTCGACCAGGGACTCGTAGTCCTCGACGGCGAGGATGACCGCGACCGGGTTGCCGTTCTTGGTGACGGTGACGCGTTCGTGCGTGCTGGCGACCTCGTCGATCACCTGGCTGAAGTGCGCCTTGACCGCCGCCAGCGACTGCGTCGTCATGACCACAATTGTGGTCAGCCGGCCAGCTGCGGTCAAGCACGGCTCGCTCGGTTCGCCGAGGCGCGCCGGGCGGGTCAGGACCCGTCCCAGCCTGTGGCGGGAGGAGCGCGACATGCTCCCCGACAACGGCCTCAGTTGCGCACCCGAGAACCGGATCCTCCCTGACCCACAGCCGCCGACGCCGTGAACAGCCAGCCGCAGGGAACGACCCACCAGGCGCGTCGACCTCCTGGGCTGAGGCAACGCAGCGCCGCGGAGCCGATCGTCCCGTCGGGCGGATGCCGAACTCCGTCGCCGTCGGCCACAAGGGGCCGATGCCCCTGTTGGGTTCGTCCTCGGATCGATGGTCGCAGGAGGCGCCACCGTGGATGTCGAGCAGCCGGGGATCCCGAGCCGCCGCCGTCCGGACGGAGAACCCGGATTGGGACCTCAGTTGCACCCTCGGCGGCCGGGGCCGGTGCGCTCCTCAAGGACCACGCCGGTCACGTCCGCAGGGGGCGCTCAGTGAGCGGTTCGGCGAAGGTCGCAGGTCGTTTCCCTGCCGGGACGCTGGCGCAGGCGTCTCTTCCGCAGCCTCCGCTTCGAGAGCACGATGCGCGGATGACCGACTCCGACACTCCGTACAGCCGCGTCCGCAAGCTGCCCAAGCAGTTCCGCCCGCTTCAGGCGTGGGACGCAGAGCGCCGCCGCGGCCTCGTCCACACGCCTGAGTACGACGCCGAGATGGGCCACCTGGAAGAGGAGTTCCGCCGCTGGCTGCTCGGTCGGTGAATAGCACGGCCCTCGTCGAGCACCGCGCTGCGGCCGCGGTCGGTCAGCCAGCGGCTGTCATACCGCACCCTTCAGCTATAGAGCACGATGGCGGGCGGCGCCTTGGCAACGGCTGCTGTCGCGTCCGAAGAGCGACTGGAGGGGTACGCAAGCGACACCGGAGGACGGGGGTTGTCCGTCGAGTGAGCGTTGTGCCTTGCTTGCGTCGAGCGCCGGATCACTCGTATGCGCTGGTAGGACGCCTGGCCCTGCTCGGTTGGACCCGCATGGGCTCTCCCGGCATCTTCGGGTAGTCGGGCGGATAGGGCAGATCGCCGAGGCCCTGGTCCCTCGCCTGGCGCTCGGCCAGCTCCAGCAGCGGCTCGATGCCGAAGGCGTGCCCGGCCATCCCGGCGTGCTTGTCACCCACCTCCCGGAACCGCGCGGGCATGGTCAGCACGTCGAAGTCGAACGGCGAGACGCCGGGCAGCTCGTCCCAGTCCAGGGGCGCCGACACCGGCGCGTGCGGCTTGGGCCGGATCGAGTAGGCGCTGGCGATCGTGCGGTCCCGGGCCATCTGGTTGTAGTCGATGAAGATCTTCTCGCCGCGCTCCTCCTTCCACCACGACATCGTCACGCGGTCGGGGATGCGGCGTTCCAGCTCGCGGCCGAAGGCGATCACCGCCCGGCGCACCTCGGGGAAGGTCCAGCGCGGCTGGATCGGCACGTAGACGTGCACGCCGCGCCCGCCGGAGGTCTTCGGCCAGCCCTCCATGCCGAGCTCGTGCAGCAGCTCGCGCACGTGGGGGGCCACCCACACGGCGTCGGAGAAGTCGGTGCCCGGCTGCGGGTCGAGGTCGATGCGGATCTGGTCGGGCTGCTCGACGTCGCCCCTGCTCACCGGCCACGGGTGGAAGGTCAGCGTCCCGAGGTTGGCGCACCACGCCACGACGGCGACCGAGTCCGGCGCGATCTCGTCGGCGGTCCGCCCGCTCGGGAAGCTGATGTGCGCCGTGGGCACCCAGTCGGGCGCGTTCTTGGGCACCCGCTTCTGGTAGAAGGCGTCGCCGGTGTTGTCCATGCGGGTCGACAGCCGGGCGCCCTCGAACACCCCGCCCGGCCAGCGCTCCAGCGTCGTCGGCCGGTCCCGCAGGGCGAACAGGATGCCCTCACCCACGGCGACGAAGTACTCGACGACGTCGATCTTGCGGATGCCGCGCTCGGCGAAGTACGGCTTCTCCGGGTTGGAGACCCGCACCTCGCGCCCGTCGACGGTCAGGACGACGGCGTCCTTACTGGCGGCCACCGGTCAGCTCCCGTCGGCGGGGCGGCTCAGGCCGGGCACTGCAGCCCGTCCTGCGGCGCGGTGAGGTCGATGAGGTAGGCGTTGACGGCGGCCGTGACGCAGTCGGTCTTCGGGTAGGCGGTGTGGCCCTGCCCCTGCCAGACCACCAGCACGCCGGCGGTGAGGTCGGCGGCCAGGTCCTCCGCGCCCGGCAGCGGGGTCACCGGGTCGCCGGTGTTGCCGACGACGACGATCGGCGCGCTGCCCTCGGCGTCGCGCTCCGGCAGCGGGGTGCGCTCGGCCTCCCACGGCGTGCAGGTGTAGAGGCCCACCGCCGAGCTCGCGCCGAACAGCGGGTAGCGGGTCGACCAGTCCTGCGCCAGCGGCAGCACCTCGTCGGCGGAGAAGGCCTGGTCCTCCGGGGTGTCGGCGCAGTTGATCGCGATGTTGGCGTCGAACAGGTTGGTGTACGTGCCGTCCTCGAGCCGGCCGGCGTAGCTGTCGGCCAGCGAGAACAGCCCCGCCGCGTCGCCGTTTCGGGCCGCGGCCAGCGACTGCGACAGCTGCGGCCACGAGCCCGGGTCGTACATCGCGGCGAGCACCGCCGTCATGACCACGCCGGGCGTCGCCGTCCGCGTCTCGCCCTGCCTGCTGCTCGGGATCGGGGTGCCGGCGGCCTGCGTCAACACGTCGTTCAGGAACAGCCGGGGGTCCCCGCCCAGCGGGCAGCCCGAGACCAGGCTCGTGCAGTTGGCCGCGAAGGCGTCGAAGGAGGCCTCCAGCCCGGCGGCCTGCGCCTCGGCGTCTGCCTGCGGGTCGGCGTCGGGGTCGACGGCGGCGTCGAGCACCAGCGCCCGGACGTTCTCCGGGAACAGCTCGGCGTAGGTGGAGCCCAGCGTCGTCCCGTAGGAGTAGCCGAGGTAGGTCAGCTGCTCGTCGCCGAGCGACTCCCGCAGCAGGTCCATGTCGCGCGCGGTGTCGACGGTGTTGAAGGTGCCGAGGGCGTCCCCGTACTCCTCGGCGCAGGCCTCGGCGGCCTCGTCGGTGAGCGCCAGCACCTCGTCGAGCTGCTCCTGCGTCGTCGGCCGCGGCTCCGCGGCGATCGAGCGGTCCTTCAGCTCCGCCGGGATGCACTCGACCGGGGTGGACAGGCCCACCCCGCGCGGGTCGAAGCCGACCAGGTCGAAGCGGCGCAGCACGTCCTCGGGCATCGACAGCGCCAGGCCGAGCGCGGCGTCGGCGCCCGAGCCGCCCGGGCCGCCCGGGTTGACCAGCAGCGAGCCGATCTGGTCGGTCTGCCCGGCGAGCTGGGCGCGGACGAGGAAGAGCGGCAGCGTGGCGCCGTCGGGCTCGTCGTGGTCGATGGGCACCTCGGTGCGGCCGCACTCGAAGAGCAGGTCGCGCTCGCTGCCGGGCGCGCCGGCGAGCAGCTCGGTGATCTCGGCGTCGCAGTCGGTCCAGGTGATGGGCGCGGCCTCCGGCTCGGCCGGGGTGGACGGCGTGGCGGAGGACGACGAGGTGGCCTGGTCGGCGGACTCGGTGAACGAGGCGCACCCGGTGACCGCCAGGAGGAGCCCGGTCGAGGCGGCGAGCAGGCCGCGGCGCAGACGCATGATCTCCACGGTAAGGCCGTCCTTCATCCCGAGAACACCTCGGCCAGGTCGTAGCGCACCGGGACGTCGAGCTGGTCGTAGGTGCAGCTGCCCGGCTCGCGGTCGGGCCGCCAGCGCAGGAACTGCCCGGTGTGCCGCAGCCGCCGGCCCTCCAGCTGGTCGTACTTGACCTCGACGACGAGCTCGGGCCGCAGCGGCACCCAGGACAGGTCCTTCTTCGCGTTCCACCGGCTCTGCGCGCCGGGCATCCGGTGCTCGCCGTCGGCCTGCAGCTCCGCGTTCGCCCACTCCCGCCAGGGGTGGGTGTCGAGGGCGTCGGTGCGGTAGGGCGCCAGCTCCTCGACCAGCTCCGCGCGCCGCGCCATCGGGAACGACGCCGCGACGCCGATGTGCTGCAGGCCGCCGTCGTCGTAGAGACCGAGCAGCAGCGACCCGACGATCGGACCGCTCTTGTGCCAGCGGAACCCGGCGACCACGCAGTCGGCGGTGCGCACGTGCTTGACCTTGGTCATCAGCCGCTGGTCGGGCCCGTAGGGCAGGTCGGGGGCCTTGGCGACGACGCCGTCGAGACCGGCGCCCTCGAACTCGTCGAACCAGCGCTGCGCGGTGGCGGCGTCCTGGGTGACGGCCGTGACGTGCACCCGCTCGTGGGTGCCGGACAGCACCTCCCGCAGCCGCGCCCGGCGCTGCGCGAACGGCGTCTCCATCAGCGACTCGTCGCCGATCGCCAGCAGGTCGAAGGCGACCAGGTGCGCCGGCGTCTGCTCGGCCAGCAGGTCCACCCGCGACCTCGCCGGGTGGATGCGCTGCAGCAGCGACTCGAAGTGCAGCCGGTCGCCCTGGGGGACGACGATCTCGCCGTCGACGACGCAGCGCTCCGGCAGCGCCTCCTTGACCGCGGCCACGACCTCGGGGAAGTAGCGGGTGAGCGGGCGCTCGTTGCGGCTGCCGAGCTCGACCTCGTCACCGTCGCGGAACACGATGCAGCGGAACCCGTCCCACTTGGGCTCGTAGAACAGCCCCTCTGCGGTAGGCAGCTTCGTGGTGGCCTTCGCCAGCATCGGCTTGACCGGCGGGAGCACGGGCAGGTCCATGCAGGTCAGTCAACCAGCCGCCGATGACGGCGGAGTCCTGGTTGACTGGACGGCCGCGCCCGTCACCCGCTGGGGGGACCGGCCGGGCCGCGCGGGTGGGGGAGGGGCATGGAACCGGGGGTGCGCACGCTCGGCGGCCGCTACACGCTGGAGTCCCTGCTCGCGACCGGCGGGATGGGGCAGGTCTGGCGGGGCCGCGACACGGTGCTGGGCCGCGACGTCGCGGTCAAGGTCCTGCGCAGCGAGTACACCGGCGACCCGACCTTCCTCGCCCGCTTCCGCGCGGAGGCCCGGCACACCGCCGGCCTCGCCCACCCGAACATCGCGATGCTGCACGACTACGGCGAGACCGGCGTCGGCGTCCCCGGCGGGGAGCGGGTGGCGTGGCTGGTCATGGAGCTGGTGCAGGGGGAGTCGCTCGCCGCGGTGCTGGCGCGCGGGCGGCTGGACCCACTGCGGACGGCGCACCTGGTGCGGCAGGCGGCCGCCGGCCTCGGCGCCGCCCACGCGGCCGGCGTGGTCCACCGCGACGTCAAGCCGGGCAACCTCCTGGTCGCCGCCGACGGCACCGTCAAGGTCACCGACTTCGGGATCGCCTGGTCCGCGTCGAGCGCGGCCCTGACCGGGACCGGCCAGGTCATCGGCACCGCGCACTACCTGTCGCCCGAGCAGGCCGCAGGCCGCCCGGCGGGCCCGGCCAGCGACGTCTACGCGCTGGGCCTGGTCGGCTACGAGTGCCTGGCCGGCCGCCGCGCCTTCGACGGCGACAACTCGCTGCAGGTCGTCGTCATGCAGATGCAGGCCGACCCGCCGCCCCTGCCCGCCGACGTCCCGGCACCGCTGCGGGCCCTCGTCGAGCGGGCGCTGGCCAAGGACCCGGCGCAGCGCTTCCCGGACGGGACGGCGCTCGCCGCGGCGCTCGACGGCGTGCTGGCCGCCCTGGGCCACGGCTCCGCGGACACCGCGCCGCTGTCGTCCGGTGCGGTTCCGCCGGTGACGCGGGTGCTCCCCGTCGCCGCGTCGCCCGTCCCCGCCGGGCCCGCGGCCGCCGTGGACCCCGGCCGGGCTCCGGCGCCGGGTCGGGCCCGTCGCCGCCTCCTCGCCGCCCTCGCGGCGCTGCTGGTCGTGGCGGCGGTCGTCGCCGGGGTGCTGCAGGCGACCGGGGACGGCACGGCGGCCGACCCGGCGACGACGTCGGAGCCGGCCGCCCCCAGCGAGGACCCGACGGTGCAGGTCGAGGCCGCCGACCTCGTGGGCCGGCCGGTGGCCGAGGTGCAGGCCGAGCTCGAGGCGCTGGGGCTGGCCGTGCAGCTGCGCCCCGTGCGCACCTCCGACGTCCCCGACGGGCAGGTGCTCACCGTCGACCCGGCCGGTGAGCTGGCCCCCGGCAGCGCGCTGACGGTCACGCACGCCACCGCGCCCCCTCCGCCGCCCTCCACCCCCCCGCCGTCGACGGCCCCGCCGTCCGCTCCGGCGCCGGCCCCCGAGGAGGAGGACGAGGGCGGCGACGACGGCGGCGGCAACGGCGACGAGGACAACCAGGACAACGGGAACGGCAACGGCAACGGGAACGGCAACGGGAACGGCAACGGGAACGGCCGCGGGAACGGCGGCAACGACGACTGAACGCCACCGGCCCCTGGGATCGCGGTCCACTCCGTGGCGGGCACGGCGACGACGCCGACGACTTCGACGACCTCCCCGACGACCTGCAGCGGGCGTTCGAGGAAGAGGGGTGACGGTCCTCCTCGACACGCACGTGCTCGTGTGGGCTGCCACCACCCCGGAGCGGCTCGGCACGAGCCTCGCGGTGCTCGCTGATGCCGACCGTCGACTCCTGTCGGCCGTGTGCGTGCGTGTGGGAGCTGGCGATCGAGCAGCGGCTCGGCAGACTGTCGGTCGGCGTGGACGTCCGGACGTGGACGCGACGGGTGACCCGTGAGCTGGCGCTCGACCACCTCCCGATCACCGCCGAGCACGCCGCGTCGGTCGAGCACCTGCCCGACGTGCACCGCGACCCGTTCGACCGGCTCCTGGTGGCCCAGGCTGTCGCCGAGGGCGCCGTGCTGCTGACGGCCGACGACCGCCTGCTCGGATACGGGGACGTCGTCCGGCTCGTCGGCTGAGCGCTGCCGCTACCGACCGACCGCGTAGCGGGTGAACAGGACGCCGTCCTCCTCCAGCAGCTGCACCAGCCGCGGGCGGACGACGTCGCCGAGCGCCCGGTCGAGCAGTCGCGCCGGCCCGCCCACCAGCGCGGGGGAGAGGGTGAGGTCGAGCTCGTCGACCACCCCGGCGTCGAGCAGCGAGGTCAGCAGCGCCGGGCCGCCCTCGCACACCAGCTGCTCCAGCCCGCGGTCGGCCAGCCGGTCCAGCGCGAGCGGCAGGTCGACGTCGTCGTCCCCGCAGACGAGGACGGCCACCCCGGCGTCGGTCAGCGCGGCGCGGCGGGACGGGTCGGTGGCCGCGCAGGTGACCAGCACCGTCGACGGCACGGCCAGCCGGTCGCCTGGGGTCAGCGACGCCCGCCGCGAGACGACGACGACCGGCGCCTCCGCCGGCCGGCCGAGCGAGGCGCGCAGCCGCACCAGCCCGGGCTCGGCGGCCGCCGGCCGGTACCCCTCGGCCGCCGCCGTGCCGTGCCCGACGAGCACCGCGTCGGCCAGCGCGCGCAGCACCTGGAACACCCGCCGGTCCCCCGGGGAGCCCAGGCCGGCGCTGCGCCCGTCGACGGCGATCGCGCCGTCGAGGGAGACGACGAAGTCCACCCGCACCGACCGGCCGGGCGGGAGCCGGTAGGCGTCGGCGAGCGCGGCGTGGTCGTCGAGGTCGTCCCCGACCGGTGCGGGGTCGGGCAGCAGCCGGCGCATCAGGTCGTGAACACGGCCGCGCTCTCGGCCGGCAGCGTCACCGTGGTCCCGTCGACCGACGGCTCGTCCGCGGTCGCGAACAGCACGCCGGTGGCCGGCCGGTCGAGGTCGACCTCGGCCTCCTCGCCGGCGAGGTTCGCGACCACCCGCAGCGCACCGCGGTGCACCACGAGCAGGCGGTCCTCGTCGTCCCAGCCGACCTCCACCGCCGACAGGTCGGGGTCGACGAGGTCGGGGTGCGCCCGGCGCAGCGCCAGCAGCGCCCGGGTGGTCGCGAGCAGCCGCGCGTGCGGCTCCCGGTCGAGCTCGGCCCAGTCGAGCTTCGAGCGGGTGAAGGTCGCGGGGTCCTGCGGGTCGGGCACCTCGTCGGCGTCCCACCCGTGCTCGGCGAACTCGCCCTTGCGGCCCTCCGCCGTCGCCCGGCCGATCTCGGGGTCGGTGTGGCTGGTGAAGAACTGCCACGGCGTCGAGGCGCCCCACTCCTCGCCCATGAACAGCATCGGCGTGAACGGGCTGGTGAGCACGAGCGTGGCGCCGACGGCGAGCAGGCCCGGGGACAGGGTGGCCGAGACGCGGTCGCCGACCGCGCGGTTGCCGATCTGGTCGTGGTCCTGCAGGTACCCGAGGAACCTCCACCCCGGCAGGCGGGCGGTGTCGACCGGCCGGCCGTGGTGCCGGCGCCGGAAGCTCGACCAGGTGCCGTCGTGGAAGTAGGCGCCGGTGAGCGTCTTGGCCAGCCCGGCCAGGCCCGCCTCGGCGAAGTCGCCGTAGTAGCCCTGCCCCTCGCCGGTGAGCACGGCGTGCAGCGCGTGATGGAAGTCGTCGCTCCACTGCGCGTCCATCCCGAGGCCGCCGGCGACCCGCGGCGTCACCATCCGCGGGTCGTTGAGGTCGCTCTCGGCGACGAGGCTCAGCGGCCGGCCGAGCGCCACCGAGAGCCGGTCGACCTCCTGCGCCATCTCCTCCAGCACGTGCGTGGCCCGCTCGTCGACCAGCGCGTGCACGGCGTCGAGCCGCAGGCCGTCCACGTGCATGTCGCGCAGCCACATGAGCGCGTTGTCCAGGACGTACCGCCGCACCTCGTCGGAGTCCGGCCCCGACAGGTTCATCGAGGAGCCCCACGGGTTGGGACCGCCCTCGCTGAACACCGGCATGAACAACGGCAGGTAGTTGCCCGACGGGCCGAGGTGGTTGTAGACGACGTCCTGGATCACGCCGAGGCCGCGCTGGTGGCAGGCGTCGACGAAGCGCTGGTAGGCCGCCGGCCCGCCGTAGCTCTCCTGGACGGTGTACCAGAGGACGCCGTCGTAGCCCCAGTTGTGGGTGCCGTCGAAGCCGTTGACCGGCAGCAGCTCGACGAGGTCGACGCCGAGGTCGACGAGGTGGTCGAGCCGGTCGACGGCCGAGTCGAGAGTGCCCTCGGGGGTGAACGTCCCGACGTGCATCTCGTAGACGACGGCGCCGGCCAGCGGGCGCCCGGTCCACGCGCCGTCGCCCCACGGGTAGGCCGCCGGGTCGAACCGGCGGGAGAGGCCGTGGACGCCGTCGGGCTGCCGCCGCGAGCGCGGGTCCGGCCGCGGTGTGTCGTCGTCGCCCAGCAGGTAGCCGTAGTCGGCCTCGGGGGCGGCCTCGACCTCGGCGCGCCACCAGCCGCCGTCGTCGCGGCGCATATCGTGCAGGGCGCCGTCGACCTGCAGGCGGACCCGCTCGGGCACGGGCGCCCAGACGGCGAACTCGACGGGTGCGGACATGCGGGGGCCTCCGGGAGGACGAACGGGGTGACCGGACCGTCTTGCCCGCGGGGCGCCCGGTCAACCGCCGGAGGCGGCCGGGGGAGGAGCCTCCCCCGGCCGCCGGGGACTCACGGGAGTTGCAGCACCTGGCCGACGGAGATCCGGTTCGGGTTGCTCAGCTGGTCGCGGTTGGCGGCGTACAGCGCCCGCCAGCCGCCGTCGACGTCCTCGGCCCGGGCGATCGTGGAGAGGGTGTCGCCCCGCTCCACGGTGTAGGTGTCACCCGACGCCGCCGGAGCGGCGGCGGGAGCGGCCTCCGGAGCCGGGGCCGGAGCCGGGGCCGGAGCCGGGGCGGCCGCGGGCGCGCCGGCCTCGGGGGCCGACGGGTCGAGCGCCTTGCCGCAGGTCGGCCAGGCGCCGGGGCCCTGGCCGTCGAGCGTGCGCTCGGCGACGGCGATCTGCTGCTCCTTGGTCGCCAGGTCGGCCCGGGGGGCGAACTCGAGGCCGCCGTAGGCCGCCCAGGTGCTGGCGCTGAACTGCAGGCCGCCGTAGTAGCCGTTGCCGGTGTTGATCGACCAGTTGCCGCTGGACTCGCACTGGGCGACGGCGTCCCAGTCGTTGGGCTCCGCCGCGGAGGCGGAGCCGGCCAGGGCGCCGACGGAGACGCCGACGGAGACGGCGGCCGCGCCGGCGGTCAGCAGGGCGCGGCGGGCGAGGGTGGACGTGCGCATGGGTGTGCTCCGATCCGCCGCCTGCGGGGTGAGCTGTCGGGTTCGGGGCGATCGGTGCCCCGGCCGCACCGGTGCCATCGGGTGGCACGGGCGCGGCTTCACCCCGAGGCGCACGCTGCCGGCCCCCGTGACCGGGTCGGCGCACGCCGGAGTGGTTCCCCCACCCCCGTCCTGGGATGTGCTGGAGGAACGGACGACCGGCGGACGGGGTTGGGCGGACCGGCTCCGGCGCCTCCCTCGGAGTCGGGCGGCGCGCGGTCACGGTAACGGAGAGGTCACGGCGCGCCCCTCCCGTCACACGGGTCGGCGCCGCCCGCGGGACGCCGGCCGGGGCCGAACCGCTGGTCACGTCCCCTGCGGGGGCTCCTGGGTGAGCTCGGTCACACGGCCGGGGGACGGTCGGCGGCGCGCCGGGCCGCACCCGCCCCTCGGCGTCGTCCGGTGCCGCTAGCGTGCCGCCGACCGCCACTGGTGAGTGGCCGAGCGCGCGGGGAGCGTGCATGTCCGCAGTCCGAACCCTCGTCCTCCCGGTCCTCCGCCTCCTGGTGTGGGCGGTCATCGCCGCCGCGCTCGTCGTCCTCGCCTTCCGCGGCGGCGGGTCCGACGGCGGTGCCGTCGCCGGACCTGGCGCGCCGACCGTCGACCTCTCCTCCCCGACGGTGGCGGTCGCCCGCGGGACGGTGTCCAACACCGTCAGCGTCTCGGGCACCGTCGTCGCCGACGCGGCCGTCCCGGTGCGGGCCACCAAGGCCGGCACCGTCCGCCGGTTGCTGGTCGACGAGGGCGCCGACGTCACCGCCGGGCAGCCGCTGCTGGAGATCCGGTGGGAGGAGGAGGTCGCCCCGGTCACCGGCACCGGTCCCGAGGGCGAGCCGACGGTGACGCCGCAGCAGCCGCGGGTGCGCACCGCCACCGTGCCCGCGCCGGCCGCCGGGCGGCTGACCGACCTCGACGTCCTCGTCGAGCAGGCCGTCGCCGTCGGCGACCCCGTCGGCGCCGTCTCGCCGGGCACCCTGTCGGTGACCGCGACCCTCACCCAGGACGAGCAGTTCCGGCTGCTCACCCCGCCGGCCACCGCCGAGGTCACCGTCCAGGGCGGCCCGGCGCCGTTCGAGTGCGCCGGCCTGGTGCTCGGCGCCCCCGCGACCGGGGATGACGGCGGCGACGGCGGGGACGGCGGAGCCGGCGGCGGCATCGACCCGATGACCGGCATGCCGCTCCCGGCCGGCGGCGGCGCGGGCACGACCGCGCGCTGCGCCGTGCCGCCCGGGACGACGGTGTTCGCCGGCATGGGCGCCACCATGGCCGTGCAGGCGGGCCTGGCCGAGGACGTGCTCGTCGTCCCGGTCACCGCGGCGCAGGGGTCGGTGCAGAACGGCGTCGTCTGGGTGGTCGGGCCCGACGGGGCGCAGGAGGAGCGGCCGGTCGCGCTCGGCCTCACCGACGGCAGCGTGGTCGAGATCCGCGAGGGCCTCGCCGAGGGCGACCAGGTGCTGCAGTTCGTGCCGGTGCCCGACGACACCCCGGTCGACCCGATGACCGGGCAGCCGATGGGCGGGGTCGGCGGGTGAGCCTGCTCCACCTGCGCGGCGTGGGCCGCGAGGTGCGCCTGCCCGACGGGTCGCTGCTGCCGGTGCTGACCGGCGTCGACCTCGACGTGGCGGCCGGCGAGCACGTCGCCGTCGTCGGGCGGTCGGGCTCGGGCAAGTCGACGCTGCTCAACCTGCTCGGGCTGCTGGACACGCCCACGGCCGGCAGCTACCTGCTCGACGGCGAGCCGACCGACCGGCTGCGCGCCCGGCGGCGGGCGCGGCTGCGCGGCGAGGTGTTCGGGTTCGTGTTCCAGCAGTTCAACCTGCTGCCGCGGCGCACGGCCGCGGAGAACGTCGCCGCGCCCCTGCTCTACGCCCGCGGCCGCGACTACCTGCTCCGCCGGCGCACCGCCCGGGAGATGCTCGACCGGGTCGGGCTCGGCGCGCGCGCCGACCAGGTGCCCGAGCGGCTCTCCGGCGGCGAGCAGCAGCGTGTGGCCATCGCCCGCGCTCTGGTGCGCTCCCCGCGGGTGGTCCTGGCCGACGAGCCGACCGGTGCGCTCGACGTCGAGACCGGTGCCCAGGTCATGGCCCTGCTCGCTCGGGCCGCCGCAGAGAACGGCGCCGCGCTGGTCACCATCACCCACGACCTGTCCGTCGCCGCGCTCGCCGACCGCCGGTTCCGCCTGGACGCCGGCCGGCTCACCCCCCTCGACGGCGGCGCCGCGCTCGACGCCGCGACCGCCCACCGGGACCCCCGCACCGCCGGGCGGACCGCGTGACCGGCCTGCTCGGCGCCTTCGCCGAGGCGTGGGACGAGGTGCGGGTGCACAAGGCCCGCGTCGTCCTGTCGCTGGTCGGTGTCTTCCTCGCCGTCTTCGCCCTGACCACGGTGACCGCGCTCGGCGCGATCGTCGCCCAGTCGCAGCAGGAGCAGGCCGAGCGCTGGGGCGGGCGGCCGGCCACCCTCGCCGTCACCGCCTTCGACACCACCACCGGCGCGGGGGTGGACGCCGCCCGCTGGGACGCCGCCGTCGCCGGCCTCGTCGACCGCTACGGCATCACCGGCTCGGCCACCGTCAGCTACGCCGACGGCCTCTACCGGCTGCCCGGCGGGACCCAGACCGTGCAGACGACGCGGGTCAGCCCCTCCTACGGGCCGCTGCACCGCATCCGCCCGGTGCACGGGCGGTGGCTGCGCGAGGGCGACCGGGCCAGCCTGTCGCCTGCGCTGGTGGTCAACGAGGCCTTCCTGTCCCTGCTGGGGCACAGCGACCTCTCCGCCCGGCCGACCGTGGTCATCGGCGGCCCGCAGCCGGTCACCGCGACCGTCGTCGGCGTCGTCCGCGAGGGCTTCGACCAGCCGCTGGTCTACCGGGTCGACCGCTCCGGTGGTGATGCCGCGGCCGCGTCCGGCGGCGGGCCCGGGCCCGGGTTCTACGGCCCGCCGACGCTGGAGCTGTGGGTGCCGCCCGGGCAGGCCGACGCCGTCATGGCGACCGTCCGCAACGACCTCGCGCTGTCGCTGCCCGGCTCCCAGGTCGACGTCTACCGCACCGACGACCAGGGCATCGGCGACTCCATCAGCACCCTGCGGACGGCGATCCGCGGCGCCGGCGTGGTCGCCCTCGTGCTCGGCGGCCTGGGTGTGCTCAACGTCGGCCTGGTCACCGTGCGGCAGCGGATCCGCGAGATCGGCGTCCGGCGCAGCTTCGGGGCCAGCTCGGCGCGGATCTTCTCCGCGGTCATGCTGGAGAGCGTCTGCGCCACCGCGCTCGCCGGCGTCGCGGCGGTGGCGGCCGCGGTGCTGCTGGTCCGCAACCTGCCGCTGACGGAGTGGCTGGCCGACGGCGTCCCGCTCGCCGACGACCCCGGCTTCCCGTTCGAGGCGGCCGTCGAGGGCATGGTCGCCGCGACCGCGGTCGGCGCGCTCGCCGGGCTGCTGCCCGCCGTCATCGCCGTCCGCGCCCGCGTCATCGACGCCATCCGCTTCTGAGAGGACCCCCGTGCCCCCCGCCGCTCGCAGGCTCGCGGCGGGGGGCACGGGGGTCCTTCCTCAGTCGCGGACCAGCAGGGCCACCGGCAGGCGGGCCAGCAGGTCGCCCACCAGCACGCCGGCGGCGTCGGCCACCACCCGCCCGCCGGTGAGCACGTCCCGCCACGCACCGGTGGGCAGCGCCAGCGCGGTGTCGCCCCAGCCGGTGGCCGCGAGCGCTACCGGCAGCCGCGTCGCCACGGTCACCGCGCCGCCCCGGTCGAAGGCGACGACGTTCCGGGCCGCCGACCCGGTGGCCGCAACCGGCGAGTAACCGGTGAACAGCTCCGGGGAGTCCCGCCGCAGCCGCAGCGCCCGCGAGACGACGAGCAGCTTGGCCGCACCGGTCTCGTCGACCCCGGGCACCCAGCCCTCGTCGAGCCGGGCCAGCAGCGCCCTGCGCGCGTCGTAGTCGACCGGCCGGCGGTTGTCGGGGTCGACCAGCGAGTGGTCCCACAGCTCGGTGCCCTGGTAGACGTCCGGGACGCCGGGCATCGTCAGCTGCAGCAGCTTCTGCGCCAGCCCGTTGGAACGCCCCGCCGGGGCGGTGCGGGCGACGAACGCCTCGATCTCGGCGCTGGTCGCCGGGTCGTCGTAGGCGGCGTCCACCACCGCGTGCAGCCGGCTCTCGAACTCGTCGTCGACGTCGGTCCACGTCGTCGACAGCCCGGCCTCGCGCGCGGCCTTCTCGGCGTAGGCGTGCGCCCGCTCGCGCGACAGCGGCCAGGCGCCGACCAGGTTCTGCCACACCAGGTGCGCCAGCGGCCGGTCGGGGAGCGGGTGCCGGTGGAGCAGCCGGCGCACGAGCTCCGCCCACTCGCCGGGCACCTCCGCGAGGACGGCGAGGCAGGCCCGCGTGTCCTCGCTGCGCTTGGTGTCGTGCGTGGTCAGCGTGGTCATCGACGCCGGACGGCGCTCCAGCCGCCGGGCCTGCGCCTCGTGGAACTCCTCCACGGTGGTCCCGAAGCGGGACGGGTCGCCGCCGACCTCGTTGAGCACCACGAAGCGGGCCCACCGGTAGTAGGCGCTGTCCTCGACGCCCTTGGCCATGACCGGGCCGCTGGTCTGCTCGAAGCGGGTGGCCGCCTCGGTGCCCGCCCGCGCCAGCACCGGGTGCAGCGCGTCGACGGCGGCCACCAGGTCGGGGCGGCGGTCGCGGACGTCGGCCACCGCGGCGTCGAGGTGCTCGCGCCCGTCGGGCAGGTAGGTGCGGTAGACGGAGAAGGTGGCCAGCAGCTCGGCCAGCGCCTCCTCCTGGGTCGCCGCGTCGACGCCGGGCAGCTCGCCGATCACCCGGACCAGCCGGGCGACCTCCGAGCCGAGGCTGCCGTCGGTGACCTCGCGCTTGCAGTCGTGCACCAGCCGGGCGTAGTCGACCGGGCCGCCCGACAGCTCGGTGTCCAGCGCGGTCAGGGCGTCCTCGCCGGCCGGGTCGACCAGCACGCCGTCGACCTCGGCGAGCGCGTCGTAGCCGGTGGTGCCGGCGGTGCGCCAGCTCTCCGGCAGGTCCTCGCCGGGCTCGAGGATCTTCTCGACCACCGTCCAGCGCCCGCCCGAGGCATCGGCCAGCCGGTCGAGGTAGCCCCTCGGGTCGGCCAGGCCGTCGGGGTGGTCGATGCGCAGCGCGTCGACGGCGCCGTCGGCCACCATGCGCAACACCAGCTCGTGCGTGGCGTCGAAGACCGCCGGGTCCTCCACGCGCAGCCCGGCGAGGGTGTTGATCGCGAAGAACCGGCGGTAGTTGAGGTCGGAGTCGGCGCGCCGCCAGTCGACCAGCTCGTAGTGCTGCCGGTCGTGCACCTCCTGCGGGGTGCCCTCCTCCGTGCCGGGCGCGAGGGGGAAACGGTTGTCGTAGTACCGCAGCTCCCCGTCCACCACCTCCAGCTTCTCGACGTCGTCGGCCGAGCCCAGCACCGGGATGCGGATCCGCCCGCCGCCGAAGTCCCAGTCGACGTCGAACGCCGCCGCGTGTGCGCTGCCGCGCCCGTGCTGCAGGACGTCCCACCACCACGGCGCCTCGGCCGGGTCGGCCACGCCCATGTGGTTGGGCACCAGGTCGAGCACGAGGCCCAGCCCCTGCTCGTGCAGCGCCGCGACGAACCGGTCGAAGCCGGCCTGCCCGCCCCGCGACTCGTCGACGTGCGCGTGGTCGACGGTGTCGTAGCCGTGCGTGCTCCCCGCCGCCGCGCGCAGCAGCGGGGAGGAGTAGGCGTGGCTGACGCCCAGGTCGGCGAGGTACCCGGCCACCGCCGCGGCGTCGTCGAGGGTGAAGTCCGCGGTCACCTGCAGCCGGTAGGTCGCCGTCGGCCTCGCGCGCCGGCGCTCCTCCCCGGTCACGAGGCCGCCTGCAGGACGACGGTGGCGCGGGCAGCGACGGTGAGGGTGTCCCCGGCCTTGAGCTGCACCGGCTCCACCTCACCGAGCTCTGCGGTGTCGACCACCACGGTCCAGCCCTCGGCGTACTCGCCGGTGGGCAGCGTGTACTCGATCGGCTCGTGGTGGGCGTTGAACGCCAGGTAGAAGCAGTCGTCGATCACGTCCTCGCCGCGCTCGTCGGTCTCCCGGATGCCGTGCCCGTTGAGGTACATCGCCAGCGACTTGGCGGTGCCGGCGTCCCAGTCCTCATCGGTCATGACCTCGCCGCCGGGCGCGAACCAGGCGATGTCCTGCACCGGGTCGCCCTCCTCGCGGCGCACCGGCCGGCCGTGGAAGAACCGGCGGCGGCGGAACGTCGGGTGCTCGGTGCGCAGCCGGGTGACCAGCTTGGTGAACTCCAGCAGGCCCTCGTCGACCGACTCCCAGTCGATCCAGGTCAACTCGGAGTCCTGGCAGTAGCCGTTGTTGTTGCCCCCCTGGCTGCGGCCGAGCTCGTCGCCGTGCAGCAGCATCGGCACGCCCTGGCTGAGCATGAGCGTGACCAGGAAGTTGCGCCGCTGCCGGGCGCGCAGCTCCAGCACCTCGGGGTCGTCGGTCTCGCCCTCGACGCCGCAGTTCCAGCTGCGGTTGTGGCTCTCGCCGTCGTTGTTGCCCTCGCCGTTGGCCTCGTTGTGCTTCTCGTTGTAGGAGACGAGGTCGTTGAGGGTGAACCCGTCGTGGGCGGTGACGAAGTTGATGCTGGCGACCGGCCGCCGTCCGGAGTGCTTGTAGAGGTCGGCCGACCCGGAGATCCGGCTGGCGAACTCGCCGATGGTGGCGTCCTCGCCGCGCCAGAAGTCGCGGACGGTGTCGCGGTACTTGCCGTTCCACTCCGTCCACAGCGCCGGGAAGTTGCCCACCTGGTAGCCGCCGTCGCCGACGTCCCAGGGCTCGGCGATGAGCTTGACCTGGCTGACGATCGGGTCCTGGTGCACCAGGTCGAAGAACGCCGAGAGCCGGTCCACCTCGTGGAACTGGCGGGCCAGGGTGGAGGCCAGGTCGAACCGGAAACCGTCGACGTGCATCTCGGTGACCCAGTAGCGCAGCGAGTCCATGATGAGCTGCAGTGACTGGGGGTTGCGGACGTTGAGCGAGTTCCCGGTGCCCGTGGTGTCCATGTAGTACTGCTCGTCGCCCTCGACCAGCCGGTAGTAGGCGCGGTTGTCGATGCCCTTGAGCGACAGCGTCGGGCCGTTGTGGTTGCCCTCGGCGGTGTGGTTGTAGACGACGTCGAGGATCACCTCGATGCCGGCCTCGTGCATCGCCCGGACCATGCCCTTGAACTCCTGCACCTGCTGGCCGTCGGTCTGCTGGGCGTACTCGTTGTGCGGGGCGAAGAAGCCGATCGTGTTGTAGCCCCAGTAGTTGCGCAGGCCCTTCTGCAGCAGGGTGTCGTCCTGCACGAACTGGTGCACCGGCATGAGCTCGATCGCGGTGATCCCCAGCGACTGCAGGTGCTCGATCACCGCCGGGTGGGCGACGCCGGCGTAGGTGCCGCGCAGGTCGTCGGGGATGCGCGGGTGGGTCATCGTCAGGCCCTTGACGTGGGCCTCGTAGATGACCGTCTTGTTGTAGGGCGTCCGCGGCGGGCGGTCGACGCCCCAGTCGAAGTAGGGGTTGACGACGACGGAGCGCGGCATGTGCGGCGCGGAGTCGTCGTCGTTGCGCTCACCGCTGCCGAACCGGTAGCCGAAGCAGGCCTCGTCCCAGTCGATGGCGCCGTCGATCGCCTTGGCGTAGGGGTCGAGCAGCAGCTTGTTGGGGTTGCAGCGCTGCCCGTTCTCCGGGTCGTAGGGGCCGTGGACGCGGTAGCCGTAGCGCTGGCCCGGCTGGATGCCGGGCAGGAAGGCGTGCCAGACGTACCCGTCCATCTCGGGGAGGCGGACGCGCTCCTCGTTGCCCTGCTCGTCGAACAGGCACAGCTCGACCTTCTCCGCCACCTCGCTGAAGAGGGCGAAGTTGGTCCCGGTGCCGTCGTAGGTGGCTCCGAGCGGATAGGCGGAACCGGGCCACACCTGGGTCCGGGGCTGGGTCATGGACGTGTTTCCTCCTGCACGGGCGCCCCCGCAGTCGGGATCGAGGGGGCGCGGTTGCCCCCCGCCGCGGCCGTCGGCAGGGGGTCGGGGCACACGGTGCCCGCCGGTCCCTTGCCCGATCCGGACCGGTCCACACCTGTCGCGACCGGGGACACACCCCCACCCGTCCTCCTCGTCCCGGGGCCCTGCCCGGACGCGACGAAGCCCCCCACGGCGGGCCGCGGGGGGCTTCGTGCGCAGGTCCGGCGGCGGTGCCCGTCGGGTCCCGGCCGGGGAGCGCGGCGCGGGGTCCGACCTCGCCCGGCGTGCGCGTGGCACGGTCCGGGTGGCACTGGTCCCTGGCGGGCGCGCTCCTGCGAGGCGACACGCTAGCGGGCGCCGGCCCGCCGCACCGCGCACCGGGGCCGTGATCACGGGGCCGGCGGGGTCCCGTCCGTCCCGCCCGTCACGGGGTCCCGTCCGGTCCCACGGGTCTCGTCGCACCCTCCTGTCGTACCGCGGTCGTACCGTCGTCCCCGTGCGCGCGACCACCGACATCCGGCCCACTCAGGGGCGTTTCCGCGTCGTCAGCGAGTTCGAGCCCTCGGGCGACCAGCCCGCGGCGATCCAGGCCCTCGCCGAGCGGGTGAACTCCGGCGAGAAGGACTCCGTGCTCCTGGGCGCCACCGGCACCGGGAAGTCGGCCACCACCGCCTGGCTCATCGAGCAGGTCCAGCGGCCCACGCTGGTGATGGCGCCGAACAAGACGCTCGCCGCGCAGCTGGCCAACGAGTTCCGCGAGCTGCTGCCGAACAACGCCGTCGAGTACTTCGTCTCCTACTACGACTACTACCAGCCCGAGGCCTACGTCCCGCAGACCGACACCTACATCGAGAAGGACTCCTCGGTCAACGACGAGGTCGAGCGGCTGCGCCACTCGGCCACCCAGGCGCTGCTGACCCGGCGCGACGTCGTCGTGGTCGCCACCGTCTCCTGCATCTACGGCCTGGGCACGCCCCAGGAGTACGTCGACCGCGCGCTGAAGATCTCGGTGGGGGAGGAGCGCGACCGCGACGAGCTGCTGCGCACGCTGGTCACCGAGCAGTACACCCGCAACGACCTGTCCTTCACCCGCGGGACCTTCCGGGTGCGCGGCGACACCATCGAGGTCTTCCCGGTCTACGAGGAGCTCGCCGTCCGGATCGAGATGTTCGGCGACGAGGTGGAGCGGCTGTACTACCTGCACCCGCTCACCGGCGAGGTGGTCCGCGAGGTCCAGGAGCTGTTCGTCTTCCCGGCCACCCACTACGTCGCCGGCCCCGAGCGCATGGAGCGCGCCATCGCGACCATCGAGGCCGAGCTGGAGGAGCGGCTGGCCGAGCTGGAGCGGCAGGGCAAGCTGCTGGAGGCCCAGCGGCTGCGCATGCGCACCACCTACGACATCGAGATGATGCGCCAGGTCGGCTTCTGCTCCGGCATCGAGAACTACTCGCGGCACATCGACGGGCGCGCGCCCGGCACCGCCGGCGCCTGCCTCATCGACTACTTCCCCGAGGACTTCCTGCTCGTCATCGACGAGTCGCACGTGACCGTCCCGCAGATCGGCGGCATGTACGAGGGCGACATGAGCCGCAAACGGACGCTGGTCGAGCACGGCTTCCGGCTGCCCTCGGCCATGGACAACCGCCCGCTGAAGTGGGAGGAGTTCACCGACCGGATCGGCCAGACGGTCTACCTCTCGGCCACCCCGGGCAACTACGAGCTCGGCCGCGTGCAGGGCGACGTCGTCGAGCAGGTCATCCGTCCGACCGGCCTCGTCGACCCCGAGGTCGTGGTCAAGCCGACCAAGGGGCAGATCGACGACCTCGTGCACGAGATCCGGGTGCGGGTGGAGAAGGACGAGCGCGTCCTGGTCACCACGCTGACCAAGAAGATGTCCGAGGACCTCACCGACTACCTGCTCGAGCTGGGCATCAAGGTGCGCTACCTCCACTCGGAGGTCGACACGCTGCGCCGGGTGGAGCTGCTGCGGGAGCTCCGGCAGGGCGAGTACGACGTCCTGGTCGGCATCAACCTCCTGCGCGAGGGCCTCGACCTGCCCGAGGTGTCGCTGGTGGCGATCCTCGACGCCGACAAGGAGGGCTTCCTCCGCTCGGGCACCTCGCTGATCCAGACCATCGGCCGCGCGGCCCGCAACGTGTCCGGGCAGGTGCACATGTACGCCGACACCATCACCCCCTCGATGGCCACGGCGATCGAGGAGACCAACCGGCGCCGCGAGAAGCAGATCGCCTACAACCGCGAGCGCGGCCTCGACCCGCAGCCCCTGCGCAAGAAGATCGTCGACATCCTCGACGGCATCTACCGCGAGGCCGAGGACGGCGGGGCCGAACTCGTGGGTGGCTCGGGCCGGCAGCAGTCGCGCGGCAAGGCGCCCGTGCCGGGGCTGTCGTCGAAGACGCGGGGCAAGGCCGGCGCCATCGACGTCCAGGGCCTGCCACGCGCCGAGCTGGCCGACCTGATCAGCCAGATGAACGACCAGATGCTGGCCGCCGCCCGCGAGCTGCAGTTCGAGGTGGCCGCCCGGCTGCGCGACGAACTCGCCGAGCTGAAGAAGGAGCTCCGCCAGCTCGACGCGGCCCACGCCTGACGGACCGGAGGAGGCGGACGCATCCGTCCGCCTCCTCCGGGAACCCGGGACGCCCTGCCGACCGTTGTCGTCGTGGATCCCCTCGTGCGGCGTGCTGCGCCGCGCGGGGACCAGGGTCCCGCGTGGAGGGGAGTATCCCGGCGCGGTGGTGTCGTCAACACGGGCAGCGGGGCCCCGGCGCCATCGGCCGACCGCTGTGCGGTCGGTGGGAGAGACCTCCGGTGCTGACAACTGCCAGTGGACCGGAGGTATCCCGTATGGACGTCCCCTTCTGGGTGTGGGCGGTCACCGTCGCCGCGATCGTGGCGATGATCGTGTTCGACTTCGTCGGACACGTGCGCACACCCCACGCGCCGACGCTGCGCGAGGCCGCGACCTGGTCGGCGGTCTACGTCGCCATCGCCGTCCTCTTCGGCATCGGCGTGTGGATCTTCGCCGGGGGGCAGTACGGCGGTGAGTACTTCGCCGGCTACATCACCGAGAAGAGCCTCTCGGTGGACAACCTGTTCGTCTTCGTCCTCATCATGGCCAGCTTCGCGGTGCCCCGGGAGCTGCAGCAGAAGGTGCTGCTGTTCGGCATCGCCTTCGCGCTGATCCTGCGGACGGTCTTCATCTTCCTCGGCGCCGCGGCGATCGAGCAGTTCAGCTGGGTCTTCTACGTCTTCGGCGGCTTCCTCATCTGGACCGCCGTCGCGCAGGCGCGGGCCAGCGGTCACGACGACGACGAGTTTAAGGAGAACGCGCTCCTGCGGCTCACCCGCAAGGTGATCCCGACCACGCAGGAGTACCACTCCGACCGGATGACCGCGAAGATCGACGGCAAGCGGTACATCACCCCGCTGGCCATCGCGCTGATCGCCATCGGCAGCGCCGACATCCTCTTCGCCGTCGACTCGATCCCGGCGATCTTCGGCCTGACCGAGGAGACCTTCCTCGTCTTCACCGCCAACGCCTTCTCGCTGCTGGGCCTGCGGCAGCTGTTCTTCCTCATCGACGGCCTGCTCGACCGGCTCGTCTACCTGCACTACGGCCTGGCGGTCATCCTCGGCTTCATCGGCATCAAGCTGCTGATCCACGCCCTGCACGAGAACGAGCTGCCGTTCATCAACGGCGGCGAGCACGTCACGGCCATCCCCGAGGTCCCGACCTGGCTGTCGCTGGCGGTCATCGTCGTGACGCTGTTCGTCACCACGGTCACCAGTCTCGCCCGCAGCCGTCGCGACGCCCGGGAGGCCGTCGCGGCCGGTGGCACGGCGGACCCCGGCACGGGGGGCACGACGGTCGCGCCCTCGGCCGGCCGCGACGCGGCCGCGGTCGCGGGAGAGACCGGCGTCCCGACGGTGGGGCGTGTGACGGACGAGGAGCCGAGCCCGTCGCGACGCACCCCGCCGGCCTGACCCCGGCCCGGGCGGGTCGCCGGGTCACGTTCCGGTACCTGTTGCTCCCGGTGGCCGTGCGGCAGTATCCGAGGACACGTCCGCCTCGCCGGGTGCCCGCTCGGCACCCGGCGCGGCGGTACCGGGGGACCACGCCGGGCGCCTGCGCCCGTGCCCGCCCGGTCGCGCCGGCCCGTCCGGTGCGCTGCGCCAGTGGCGACCGCCGCTGCGCGACCCGACAGTGACATGGGAGTCCAACAGATGGGTGTCAGCCTCTCCAAGGGCGGGAACGTCTCGCTGACCAAGGAGGCCCCGGGCCTGACCGCGGTCAACGTCGGTCTCGGCTGGGACGTGAACACGTTCTCCGGGGGCGAGTTCGACCTCGACGCATCGGCGATCATGATCGGCGCCGACGGCCGGGTCACCCCCGACGACTCGGGCTTCATCTTCTTCAACAACCTGCGCAGCCCCGACGGCTCCGTCGTCCACGTCGGTGACAACCTCACCGGTGAGGGCGAGGGCGACGACGAGGTCGTGCAGGTGAACCTGGCCGGCGTCCCGCCGACCTGCGAGAAGATCGTCTTCCCGGTGTCGATCTACGACGCCGACAACCGCAAGCAGAACTTCGGCGCGGTCCGCAACGCCTTCATCCGCGTCGTCAACCAGGCCAACGGCGCCGAGATCGCCCGGTACGACCTCACCGAGGACGCCTCGGTCGAGACCGCCATGGTCTTCGGCGAGCTCTACCGCAACGGTGCCGACTGGAAGTTCCGCGCCGTCGGGCAGGGTTACGCCTCCGGCCTGCGCGGCATCGCCCAGGACTTCGGCGTCAACGTCGGCTGATCTCACCGGGCCCGGACGTCCGCGTCCGGGCCCGGTGCGGCCCGCGCGAGCCGACCCCTCCCGCCCCGGGCCCTCCCCGCGTACTGTCCCCGCGCCGCCGCACCGAGACCGGGAGGTCACGCCATGCCCGCTGCCCACCCGTCCGCGCCGCGCGCGCTGAGCTGACGGCAGCCCCGTGGTCCACGTCCTCACCCGGGGCGGCAACGTCGGCCTCGCCCAGGCCGGCCTGACCGGCCCCGTCGTCGTCACCCTCACCTGGCAGCCCGCGCCCGGGGTCGACGCCGACCTCTCGGCGTTCCTCACCACCGGCGCCGGGAAGGTCCGCAGCGACGACGACTTCGTCTTCTACAACCAGCCCGCGGGCGCCGGCGGCGCGGTGCGCCACCTCGGCAAGTCCGCGCGGGGCGGCGCCACCGTCGACCAGGTCCGCATCGACCCGGCCGCGCTGCCCGCCGACGTCGAGAAGGTCGTCATCGGCGCCTCCCTCGACGGCGCGGGCACCTTCGGCGGGCTGTCCGGCCTCGCCGTCGAGGTGGCCCCCGACGGCGGCGCTCCGGCGGCGGTCCGGTGCGAGCTCGCCGCCGGACCCGAGACGGCGCTGGTGTTCGCCGAGGTCTACCGCCGCGGCGCCGAGTGGAAGGTCCGCGCCGTCGGCCAGGGCTACACCAACGGCCTCGCCGGCCTGGCCACCGACGTCGGCGTCAGCGTCGACGACGAGCCCGCCGCGGCCGCGGCACCCGCCGCCGCCCCGCCACCCCCGCCCGCTCCCGCGGCGCCGCCGGTCAGCATGGAGAAGCGCCGGCTGGTCGACCTGGAGAAGAAGCTGGCGACGCAGGCGCCGCAGCTGCTCAGCCTGGTCAAGACCGCCGGGGTGAGCCTGGAGAAGCGCGGGCTCGGCGAGCACACCGCCCGGGTCGCGCTCGTCCTCGACATCTCCGGCTCCATGGCCGGCCTCTACCGCGCCGGCGCCGTGCAGCGGCTCGCCGAGCGCGTCCTCGCCCTCGGGCTGCGCTTCGACGACGACGGCGTCGTCGACGTCTTCCTCTTCGGCAAGGACGTGCACCGCCCCGAGCCGGGGCTGCGCCTGGAGGGCCACCAGCAGTACATCGCCGACCTCACGCGGCAGTACCCGCTGGAGTACGACACCCGCTACGGCGTGGCGATGGCGGCCGTCCGGCAGGCCTACTTCGGCGACAGCCGGGAGCGCGTGGAGCCGCAGCCGGCGCAGGTGCCCGTCTACGTCATGTTCCTCACCGACGGAGCGCCGAGCGACAAGTCCGTCGCCACGCGGCAGATCCGGGCGGCGTCCTACGAACCGGTGTTCTGGCAGTTCATGGGCATCGGCCCCGCGCGGCAGTTCTCCTACCTGCAGCGGCTCGACGACCTCGACGGCCGCTACACCGACAACGCCGACTTCTTCGCCGTCGACCAGGACGACCTCATGGGCCGCCGGCCGATCAGCGACGACGCGCTGTTCGACCGGCTCATGACCGAGTACCCCGGCTGGCTGCAGCGGGCGCGCGCCCAAGGCCTGCTCCGCCCCTGAACCGGCACGCCGCGTTCCCCGTCCGTTCCACCGCCAGCCAGCCCACATCCAGCAGAGGGTGAGAGGGATCTTTCCGTGCGCCACTTCGCCTACCTGACCGACGCCGAGCGGGAGCGGCTCTTCGCCGTCCCCCCCGGGGACGTCGGCCCGGCCACCTCGCGCGGGATGCTCGCGCTCGCCCTCGGCGCGACGCTCTACAGCCCCGGCACCCGGCCCTCCCTCGACGGCGACGCCGCCCGGGCCGCCGCGGTCGGCGCGACCAGCACCGTGTGGTGCCTGGAGGACGCCATCCCGCACGCCGCCGTCGGGGAGGCGGAGGCCAACGTGGTGGCCGCGCTGCAGCGCCTCGACCGCCGGGTCGCCGACGGTGACCCCGCGCCGCTGCCGCTGGTCTTCGTGCGGGTGCGCACCCCGGAGCAGATCCGCTCGATCGCCGTGGAGGCCGGTCCCGCGCTGGCCCGGCTGACCGGGTTCAGCCTGCCCAAGGCCACCGCCACGTCGCTCGGCCCGATGCTCGAGGCGATCGCGGAGGTCGGCGCCGCCACCGGGCTGCCGCTGTACGGCATGCCCATCCTGGAGACGCCCGACCTGGCGTGGCGGGAGACCCGCGCCGAGGCCCTGGCCGCCCTCGCCGCGGTGGTCGACGCCCACCGGGAGCACGTGCTGTGCCTGCGGGTGGGCGGCACCGACCTCTCGGGGCTCTTCGGCCTGCGCCGCGACCGCGACACCACCATCTGGGACGTCGCGGTGGTCCGCGACTGCCTGGCCGACGTCGTCAACCGCTTCACCCGCGGCGGCGAGCACGTCGTCACCGGGGCGGTGTGGGAGCACATCCCCGGGCCCCGGCTGTTCAAGCCGCAGCTGCGCCAGTCGCCGTTCACCGAGCAGCACGAGGGCCGGCTGCGCCAGCGGATGATCGCCGGAGACCTCGACGGCCTCATGCGCGAGGTGGCCCTCGACAAGGCCAACGGCGTGCTCGGCAAGACCGTCATCCACCCCGCGCACGTCTCGGTCGTCAACGCGCTGCTCACCGTGTCCCGCACCGAGTACGACGACGCCCTGGAGATCCTCACCGCCCGCGGTCAGGGCGGCATCGCGGTGTCCGGGCACGGCCGCATGAACGAGATCGGCCCGCACGCGCTGTGGGCTGAGCTGATCAGCCGCCGGGCCGCGGTCTACGGCGTCGTCGCCGACGAGGCCGCGCTGGTCGACCTGCTGGCCGCCGGCCAGCGCCGGCTCGGCGAGGTCTTCGTGCCCGGGGAGGCGCGGCGCGCATGACCGCCACCCTGCCCGGTGCCGCCTGGCTGGGCGGCACCGTCTCCCGCCTGCTCGACGTCGGGGTGGGCGACCCCGCCCGGTTCGGGCAGCTGTGCGGCCTGGCGCTGCGGGACAACCCCCGCCGGGCGCACCTCGTCGTCTCCCGGGTGCTCGGCAAGCACGTGCCGGTCGCCCCCGCCGACGTCCTCGCCGCGGGGCACGCCGTCGGCGACGCCGTGGCCGCCGTCCTGGGCGGCGCGCTGCCCGGCCTGGTGATCGGCTACTGCGAGACCGCCACGGGCCTCGGCCACGCCGCGGCCGCCCGGCTGGGTGCGACCGCGCTGTCGACCACCCGGCGGGTGCACCCGGGTGTGCCGGTCACCGCGGCCTTCGAGGAAGAGCACTCGCACGCCGTCGCCCACGCGCTGCAGCCGGCCGGCGGCGTGTCCCTGGGCGCGCCCGGCCCGCTGGTGCTGGTCGACGACGAGCTGACCAGCGGGCGCACCGCGCTCAACACCGTCGCCGAGCTGCACGCCCGGTGGCCGCGGGAGCGCTACGTGATCGGCGCGCTGCTCGACGCCCGCCCGCCGGAGGCCCGCGCCGCGTTCGCCGAGCGGGCCGCAGCGCTGGGGGTGCGGGTCGACGTCGCCGCCGTCCTCACCACCGCGCTGACCCTCCCCGCCGACGTCCTCGACCGGGCCGCGGCCGCCCGCGCCGCGCTGCCCGCCCCGGCGCCGGTCCCGGCCGGCGCCCCCGGCGACGTCCGCGTGCACGAGGGCCTGTGGCCGGCCGGCGCGCCCACCACCGCCCGGCACGGGCTCACCCCCGCCGGCACCGCCGCCCTGCACCAGGCCGCGGAGGCGGCCGCCGCGGCGCTGGCCCCGGCGCTGGCCGGCAGCGCCGGCGTCCTCGTCCTCGGCACCGAGGAGCTCGTGTACGCCCCCACCGTGCTCGCCGCCGCGCTGTCCGCGCGGCTCGCGGGCGTCCCCGTCACCACCCAGTCGACCACCCGGAGCCCCGTGCACGCCGCCGACGACCCCGGCTACGCCCTGCGCCGCAGCCTGGCCTTCCCCGCCCCCGACGAGCCGGCCCGCACCTCGCGGGTGCACAACCTCGCCGATCCCGCCGCCGTCCCCGCCACCGGCCGGTGGTCGGACCTGCGCGCCGAGGACGTCGTGGTCGTGGTCGACGCCCCGGCCGACGCCGCCGCGCCGATGGCCGGGGCGCTGCGGCCGTTCGCCGCCCGCGCCGTGCACGTCGTCCCCGTGCCGCTGTCGGAGCCGGCCCCGTGACCGCGGTGCAGCCGGGGCTCGCGCCCGCCGTCCCCGGCCGGTTCGGCTCCTACGCCCCCGAGGAGGTGACCTGGCTGCTCACCGACCTGTCGTCGGTCGCGCTCGAGCGCGGCACCGAGGACCGCGAGGAGGCCATCCAGTCGGGTACCCACTACTCGGAGATGCTGCCGGTCGAGTACCAGCCCGACGACGCCTACCTGGCGCTGTTCACCGCGGCGCTGGAGACGTCGGCCGGACGGCTGGCCGACGCCGTCGCCCGGGTCGGCGAGCTGGTGTGGGACGCCGCGGCCGCGCAGGGGCAGACGCCGGTGCTGGTGTCCCTGGCCCGCGCCGGGACGCCGGTCGGCGTGCTGCTGCGCCGCTGGTTCCGCGTCTCGCGCGGTGTCGACGTGCCGCACTACACCGTCTCGATCATCCGCGGCCGCGGCATCGACCGGGTGGCGATGGCGCACGTGCTGGCCCGCCACCCCGCCGGCGCCGTGCGCTTCGTCGACGGCTGGACCGGCAAGGGCGCCATCCAGCGGCAGCTGACCGAGGCCGTCGCCGCCTGGGTCGCCGACCACCCCGGGGACGCGGCCCTCGACGACCGGCTCGCCGTCCTCGCCGACCCCGGCGTGTGCACGGAGCTGTACGGCACCCGCGACGACTTCCTCGTCCCCAGCGCCTGCCTCAACAGCACGGTGTCGGGGCTGGTGTCACGGACGGTGCTGCGCGAGGACCTCATCGGCCCCGGCATGTTCCACGGCGCGAAGTACTACGCCGAGCTGGCCGGCTCCGACGTCTCCGCGCTGTTCGTCGACACCGTCGCCGCGGAGTTCCCGGCGACCGCCCCGGCCGACGACGTCCCCGCCGCACAGCGCCGGCCGACCTGGGCCGGGTGGGCGGCGGTCGAGCGGATCGCCGCGGAGTTCGGCATCGCCGACGTCAACCTGGTCAAGCCCGGGGTGGGGGAGACCACCCGGGTGCTGCTGCGCCGCGTGCCGTGGCAGGTGCTGGTCCGGCCCGACCGCGCCGAGGACCTGCGGCACGTCGTCGCGCTGGCGCGGGCCCGGGAGGTGCCGCTGGTCGAGGTGCCCGACCTGCCCTACTCCTGCGTCGGGCTGATCCGGCCGGTGGGCCGGTGACCGCCGTCCTGCCGGCGACCGCGACCGTCGCCGCCGTCGACCTCGACCGCACGCTCATCTACTCGGCGTCGGCCGCCGGCGGCACCGACGGCCTGCAGGTCGTCGAGCACCTCGACGGCGCCCCGCTCAGCCATGCCACGCCGGCGTCCTGGGAGCTGCTGGCCGAGCTGGCCCGCCGCGCGGTCGTCGTCCCGGTCACCACCCGCACCGTCGCCCAGTACGGGCGGGTGCGGCTGCCGGTGGTGCCCCGCTACGCGCTCTGCGGCAACGGCGGCGTGCTGCTCGCCGACGGCGTCCGCGACCCCGGCTGGGACGAGTGGGCGGCCGCCACCGCGGCGCAGGCCGCGCCGCTGCTCGAGCTGCTGGCCCCGCTGGAGGCGGTCGCCGGCGAGCCGTGGGTGCGCACCGTGCGCTCCGCGGAGGGCCTGTTCGGCTACCTCGTGGCGCACAGCAGGGACGCGATCCCGGCCGGCTGGCTGACGGCGGCCGGGGCCGCGGCCACGGCCGCCGGCGCCACGCTCAGCGTCCAGGGCCGCAAGGTCTACGTCGTCCCCGCCGGGCTGTCCAAGGCCGCCGGGCTGCTCCGGCTGCGCCGCCTGCTGGCGGGGGAGGGGCCCGCGCCGCGGCTGCTGTGCGCCGGCGACAGCCTGCTCGACGCGCCGATGCTGCTCGCCGCCGACGCCGCCGTCCGCCCCGCGCACGGCGAGCTGCACGAGCAGGGCTGGACCGGCGCCCGGGTGCAGGTCACCGCGGCCACCGGCGCGGCCGCGGGGGAGGAGATCGTCCGCTGGCTGCTCGACCGCGTCTGAGGTCAGTCCGCCCGCGCGGTGCGCACCAGGGCGGCCAGGCCCCGCTCGATGGACTCCGCCTCCCGCAGCACCGCGCCCCAGTCCGGCCGCTCGGCGCGGGCGGCCGCCTCCAGCGGCGGCAGCCGCCGGGCGAGGTCCTCGAAGGTCCGGCGGAAGCGCCGGGCGCGGTCCTCCGGCAGGCCGGACAGGAAGCGCCGGGCGTCGACGACGGCGCGCTGCACCCCCGTGAGCAGCGCGCCGGGGTCGGCCCGGACGGCGTCCAGCCGCTCCAGCCGCCCGACGGCCGACCGCACCTCCTCGTCGACACGCCCGGCGGCGGCGCGGACCCGGGCCAGCAGCGCCGCGGCCTCCGGCACGTCGAGCACCGGGGCGGCCAGCGCCGACGTCAGGGCGGCGAGCGCGGCGTCGGCCTCGGCCAGCGCCCCGGCCGCGCGCTGGGGGGCGCGCTCGACGTCGGCCCACGCGGGCAGGGGATAGCGGCGCCGCAGCTCGCTCATGACGCCGGCCAGCCGCTCGTGGCGTGTGCCCAGCGCCTCGCGGCGGGTCCGCACCGACGCCGCGCCGCGTCGCACCTTGGCCGCCCGGCCCGGCAGCGCCCGGGCGCGCTCGGCGGCGGCGTCGGCGGCGGAGCGTGCCTCCTCGGCGGCCGCCAGGGCGTCGGCGGCCCGGCGCTGCGCCAGCGCCGACTCCGCGCCGGCCAACCCGGTCGCGGCGTCGTCGAGCAGGCCCTGCGCACCGGGGTCGGCCAGGCCGGCGTCCGCCGCAGAGGCCAGTGCGGCCCGCGCACCGGTGAGCGCGTCCGCGGCCGCCGCGACCACGGTCCCTGCCGCCGCCCGCTGTCGGGTGGCGGCCGCGAGGACCTCGCCGTACTGCTCCCGGAAGCGCTGCACCTGCTCGAGGACCCCCCGCAGCGCGGCCGCGGCGTCGCCCAGCGCCCGCGTCGCGGCGCGGGCCCGCTCGGGCTCGGCGTCGTCGTGCCCGGCCAGGGCCTGCAGGTACTGTCCGATCACGGTGTCGGCGTGGGCCGACAGGTCGCGCCAGTCGCGGGCCAACGAGTCGGGGGCGGGGATGCGGTGCTGAGCCCGTCGCCGGCCGGCGCTCCCGGCCGGGTCCGTCCCCGCCTCCTCGGCCGCGGCCACCGCGTCCGGCAGGTCGGCGAGGGCGCCGTCGAGCTCCAGCATCGCCGCGGCGGCGGCCTCGCGCGCCGCGGCCGCCTCGCGCCGGCCCGCCTCGCGGTCGCGCCGCCACCAGCGGGGAGCGGGGTTCCCTGCGAGCCCGCCCACGACCGTCTCCCTCCGCACCGCCGAGGCGGTCCCGCCCCGGGACCGTGCCTACCACGTCACGACCGTGTCATCCCGGAGAGGCGGTCCCGGTCACACGGCCGGGCAGCGGGAACGTCTGCCCACCGAGGGCCGTTGCACCGAGGGTTCGCCTCTCGGTCGATCCGGCCCGGTCTCGCGTGCCGTCTTCGTCGCCGCCTCGCCCGTCAGGCGTCGGAAAGGAAATCCTGATGCTCCGCTACTTCGGCTTCTCCGTCGGTCTGACGGTGGCCGCGCTGGTCACCGCCGTGGTGTTCGGCGGCCCAGCGGCACTCCTCGCCGTCGCCGTCCTCGGCGTGCTCGAGGTCTGTCTGTCGTTCGACAACGCCGTCGTCAACGCCAAGGTGCTCCGCCGGATGAGCCCGCTGTGGCGCAAGCTCTTCCTCTACGTCGGCATCTTCATCGCCGTGTTCGGCATGCGCCTGTTCCTGCCGATCGTGCTGGTCGCGGTCACCGCGCAGCTGTCGATCCCCGAGGTGTGGGACCTGGCGCTCTCCGACCAGGAGGCCTACGCCAGCAACGTCGAGGCCGCGGCCGAGGCCATCTACACCTTCGGCGGGATCTTCCTGCTGATGATCTTCCTGAACTTCCTCTTCGACGAGGACCGGGACGTGCACTGGATCGGCCCGATCGAGCGTCCGCTGTCCAAGGCGGGCCGGTTCCCCTACCTCGGCATCATCATCGCCCTGGCGGTCATCTACGTCGGCTCGCAGATCGCCGACCCCGACAAGTACGCCACGGTGCTCGTGTCCGGCCTGACCGGCCTGTTCACCTACCTGCTCATCGGCGGCCTCAACGAGCTGATGGAGGCCCCGGGGACCGACGAGGACGAGGACGTCACCGCGACCGGCGGGTCGACCTCCGGCGGCAACGCGGGCGGCACGGCGACCAAGGCCGTGGCGGGCGCCGGCTTCGCGGCGTTCCTCTACCTCGAGGTCCTCGACGCGTCGTTCTCCTTCGACGGCGTCATCGGCGCCTTCGCGCTGAGCAGCGACATCTTCATCATCGCGCTGGGCCTGGGCATCGGCGCCTTCTGGGTGCGGTCACTGACCATCTACATGGTCGACAAGGGCACGCTGGAGGAGTACCGCTACCTCGAGCACGGCGCCATGTGGGCCATCGGCTTCCTGGCCACGATCATGATCCTCGAGCTGCGGTTCCACATCAGCGAGTACATCACCGGCCTCACCGGCCTGGTGTTCATCATCGCCGCGGTGATCGGCAGCGTCGCCGCCACCCGCCGCGAGGCCGCGCAGGCGCCCGCCGCGTCCGCGGCCGAGCGCGACGAGGTGACCGCCGGCCGGCGCTGACGCCGTCCGCACCTGCGGCCCCGGGGCACCGCCCCGGGGCCGCAGGCGTGTCCGGGGGAGGGCACGGCGCGGGACCTACCGCGCGGGGGAGCCGCCGGATACGGTCCGCGCGGTTCCCGCTCCCCGTCCCGAGAGGCATCCGTGGCCCTGCTCACCGCCCACAGACGCGTCCTGCACGCCGACCTCCAGGGGGACCGCATCCGGGCCGCCAGCGGCTCGATGGTCGCCGTCGAGGGCAACGTCGACTTCAAGAGCTCCGGCATGGGCGGGGGCGGTGGCATGCGGGCGGCGCTCAAGCGCGCCGTCGCCGGCGAGAGCCTCTCGCTCATGGACTGCGCCGGCCACGGCCGCGTGTACCTGGCGCTGGACGCCATGGACGTGCTGGTCGTCGACCTGACCGGGGACACCCTCACCGTGGAGAGCGAGCACATCCTCGCCCACACCGAGCAGCTGCGCCTCGACGTCCAGTTCGCCGGCCTGCGCGGCATGACCAGCGGCCAGGGCCTGGCGACGACGACCGTCACCGGGCACGGCCAGGTGGCGATCGTGTCCGAGGGCCCGGTCATGGCGCTGGAGGTCGCGCCCGGCGCCGACCTCGTCGTCGACCCCGACGCCTACGTCGGCTCCCGCGGCCAGCTCTCGATGAACCTGGTCTCCGGTGTGTCCTGGAAGTCCGTCGTGGGCGAGGGCACCGGTGAGCCGTTCTCCCTCCGCTTCACCGGCTCCGGCCTGGTGCTCGTCCAGTCCGCGGAGCGCTGAGCCATGTCCTTCGAGACCGTCAACAGCAAGGTCGTGCGCGCGCACGTCGGCCCCGGCACCCCGGTGCTCGCCCGCCGCGGCGCGATGCTCGGCTACTCCGGGCAGGTCACCTTCCGCCCGGTGCACGGGCAGGGCCGCGGCATGGGCGGCATGGTCGGTGCGGCGATGTCGGGCGAGTCCAACCCGATGATGGCCACCGAGGGCACCGGCCAGGTGCTCTACGGCTACAAGGGCCTGCACGTCACCGTCCTCGAGCTGGACGGCGGCGCGCCCCTGGTGTGCGAGGCCGACCGGCTGCTCGCCCACGACGCCACCCTGCAGACCAGCGTGCAGTTCCTCGGCTCCGGCGGCCTGAAGTCCGCCATCTCCGGCGCGATGACCGGGCAGGGCCTGTTCACCACCAACGTGCACGGCCGCGGGGCGGTGGCGCTGCTGTCGCACGGTGGCGCGTTCCCGCTGCAGCTGGCCGGGCAGCAGGTCGGCGTCGACCCGCAGGCCTACGTCGGCCACGTCGGGCAGCTCTCGGTGGACCTCGCGGCCAAGGTCGGCTTCCGCGACGTCGTCGGCCGCGGGTCCGGCGAGGCGTTCCAGTTGAGGATCAGCGGCTCCGGCACGGTCTACGTGCAGGCCAGCGAGCGGAAGTTCTGAGGGCGGCGACGAGATGACCTACCCACCCGGCAACCCCTACGGCCAGCCGCAGGGCAACCCCTACGGCGGCCAGCCGCAGCCCTACGGGCAGCCCCAGCCCTACGGCCAGCCCCAGCCCTACGGCCAGCCCCAGGGCAACCCCTACGGCGGCCAGCCCCACGGCCAGCCCCAGCCCCCCTACGGCGGCCAGCCCCATGGCGGCCCCCCGCAGCCCCCGTACGGCGGGCAGCCACCGCAGCCGGTCCCGGGCGGCGCGCCCAGCGGCGTGCCGAGCACGCTCGACCCGCACACGCTGCCCGACGACGACAACGTCAACCCCTACGTGTTCTGCATCGCCCTGAACGGCGAGTGGTTCATGAGCAAGGGCGCGATGCTGGCGTACTACGGGACCATCCAGTTCGACGCCGTCACGGAGTACTCGTCGGTTCAGGCGTGGGTGGCCTCCCGCTTCTCCAGCCCCGTCTACATCCAGGACTGGGTGGTCGCGCAGGGCCACGGGAAGCTGCTCATCGGCGACCGCGGGTTCGACCTGAACTCCTACGACCTCGACGACGGCAACCTGACGATCAAGGCGAGCAACCTCTGCGCGTTCTCCCGGCAGCTGGAGCTCAAGCAGTCGATCGTGCCGGGCTTCGTGACCCTGATCGGCACGGGGAAGTTCATCGCCTCGTCGAACGGGCCGGTGATCTTCGTCGAGCCACCGTTCCGCGCCGACCCCGACGCGCTGCTCGGCTGGGCGGACTGCCCGGCCCCCTCGGTGCACCACGACGCCCAGTGGATGACGCAGAACGTGCGCGGGATGATCTCCGGCGCCCTGGGCCGGGCCTCCGGCGAGGAGCGGCAGTACGACTTCACCGGGCAGGGCACGATCCTGCTGCAGTCCTCCGAGGTCGCCCGCGAGGACCCGGCGGTGCTGCGGCTGGTGGAGTCGCAGACCCAGCTGCTCACCAACAGCCAGGCCGGCGCGCTCGGCCAGCGGCTGATCGCCCGGGCCCAGCAGCAGTAGCCCAGCAGCAGCCCAGCAGCAGCCCCCGACACCGCGGCCCGGGTCCCCGTTCGGACCCGGGCCGCGGTGACGACTGCACTACGCTCGGTGCGCCATGCGGCCCGCCGATCTCGCCCTGCTGCGCACGCCCGGGACGCCCACCGTCTCGCCGGACGGGCGCATGGCGGTGGTCGCCGTCAGCCGGCCGGACGACGGCCCCGGCGGGGCGCGCGCGCAGCTGTGGGCGGTGCCCACGGACGGCTCGGCGCCGGCCCGCCCCCTCACCTCCGGCGCCCGGGACAGCGCGCCGGCCTTCTCCCCGGACGGCCGGTGGCTGGCCTACCTGTCGGCCGAGGCGGGCGGGCCGCCGCAGCTGCACCTGCTGCCGACCGCCGGCGGGGCGCCGCGGCGGCTCACCGGCGAGCCGCAGGGCGCCGGCGCCCCGGTGTGGTCCCCGGACTCCCGGCGGCTGGCCTGGGTCGCCCCGGTGCCCGCTGCCACGGCCGGCGACGGACCCCGCCTGGTCACCACGGTGAGCCCCCGCGCCGACGCTCCGAGGACCGCGGTGGTCGTCCTCGACCTGCCCGGGGACCCCCTCGACGACGCCGTCCCCCTGCCGGTCCCGCGGCCGCTCACCGACGGCACCGGGTCCGACGCCGACGTCGCCTGGTCGCCGGACGGCGGGTCGCTGGCCTTCGTCTCCGCCCGCCACCCGGGCGCCGAGCGCGACCGCGTCCGCGACGTCTACGTGGTGCCGGTGACCGGCGGCCGCCCGCGGCGGGTCACCCGCGCGCGCGGCGAGTGCCGGCAGCCGGTCTTCGACGCCTCCGGCACCGCGATCCACGTGACCGCCCGTCCCGACCTCGGCCCCGACGGCCTCGACGTCGCCGGCTCGCCGCTGACCGCGTGCCGGGTGCCGGTCGGCGGCGGCGAGCTGCACCCGCTGCTCGACCCGGCGCGGTACCCGCGCGGGGAGACGACGCCGCCGACGGTGCTCGACGGCGGCGCGGCGCTGGTCGCCGTCGAGCGCGGGGGCGCGGTGGAGCTGCTGCGGGTGCCACTGGACGGCGGCGCTCCCGCGGCGCTGGTCGACGGCCCGTTCACCGTACGGGGCTGCGCCACCGCGGCGGGGGTCGTCGTCGCGACCGTCGCGCACGACCGCTCGGCCGGGGAGCTGGTCGCGGTCACGGCCGGGCGGCGGCGGCTGCTCACCGGCTTCGGTGCCGCGCTGGGCGCCACCGGCCGGCTGCACCGCACCGAGCAGCGCCGCGCCGTCGTCGCCGGTGGGGGCGAGGTGCCCGTGTGGGTCACCGTGCCGCCCGGCGACGGGCCGCACCCGGTGCTGCTGTTCGCCTCCGGGCGGCCGCCGGGCTGGTCCCTGTGCGACGAGGTCCAGGTCGCCGCCTCGGCCGGGTACGCGGTGGTGTGCCCCGCCGCCCACCCCCTCGCCGCCCTCGACGCCGCCCTCGCCGACCCGGCCCTCGACGCCGACCGGGTCGGGCTCGCCGCCGGCCCGGCCACCGCGTCGCTGCTGGCCCGCACGGACCGGTTCGCCGCGGCGGTCGTCGCGTGGGACGGTTCCTCGGACGGTCGCGAGCCCGAGGGGACCGGCGACCTCGACATCGGCGCCGTCGTCACCCCGACGCTCGTCGTGCAGCCCGAGTCCTGCCCGCTGGGGGAGGGCCGGCGGCTGTTCACCGCGCTGCAGGGCCGCCGGGTGCCCAGCGCGCTGCTGCTGGTCCCCGGTGACGGGACCGGGGATCCCCGCCACCGGCCGGCCCGGCTCGAGCACCTGCTCGACTGGTGGGACCGCTGGCTGCCGGCGGGGGCGCTTCCCGACGACGAGGAGGGCGACGACGGGGCGGTCGCCGGCTGAGCCTCAGCCGGGGGAGACGCGCGCCCCCGGGGGTGCTTCGCCGGCCACCAGCAGCCGGCCGCCGGCCCGGGTGCACGCGAAGACGGCCACGTGACCGGGCGCGCCGTCCACCGGCAGCCCGCCGTCGATGTCGTAGCGGCTGTTGGTGACCTTGCGGCGCGTGGCGGCGGGGTCGTCGGGGCCTTCGGGCGGCGCGTCGGGGCGGACCGCGACGACCACCTCCGTGCAGCCCTCCGGCCACGTCCAGCGCAGCCGGTCGCCGTCGCGGGCGGCGCCGGTGACCGGCGGCAGCACCACCCAGGCCGCGCTGGCACCGGCGACAGCAGCCGGTCCCGAGCGGGTGAGGACCACGTACTCGGTGACCGGCATCGACGGCCGGGCGTCGACGGCGAGCCCGGGCGAGATCGGGGGCACCGGCGCGCCCAGGGTGTCCGGGTCGGGCACCACGGTCCCGGGCGCGGGCGGGCTCGTCCCGGCCGGCAGCCGGCGGACCTCGGCGGTGCCGTCGGCCGGGGCGGGGAACAGCAGCCGCAGCCGGCGGCCGTGCGGCACGGCGGTCAGCGACGCGACCGGCGGGACCGGGGGCGCTGCGGGGGACACCGCCGGGGCGGCCCGGGCGACTGGGCGGACCGGGGCCGCTCCCGACACCGCCTCCGCCGCGTGCACGCCCAGCCGCGAGGCGAGGACGACGTGGCCGGTCACCTCGCCGTAGCCGCCGTCCTCCAGGGCGGTGCCCCGGGTCGAGCCGACGACCTCCCGCGTGCCGTCGGGCCGCAGCCGCAGCACCCGGTACTCGACCGGGCCCGGGGAGGCCGACGCGGCCCAGCGCACCTCGCGGGCGCCGCCGGTGGCCGGGACCACGTGCACGCCGGTGGCCGGGGCGACCGGCAGGGCGGTGAGCTCGGCCCGGGCGACGGGGTGGTCGGCCACGGCGTCGAGGACGGCGAGCAGCGCGCGCTCCCGGCCGGCGCCCGGGCCGGCCGCGGCCAGGGCGGCGTCGGCGGCGGCGAGGGCCGAGCGGGAGGTACGCAGCAGGTCCTCGGCGGACTCCCCGCCCGGACCGGGCACGTCGGCGGCGGTGGACACCAGCCCCTCCAGCGCCGCCGCGGCCGCTGAGTGCCGCCGCGCGGCCAGGGCGGAGAGCACGCCGCGCCAGGCGGCGTCGGAGCGGGCGAGGACCTCGGCGACCTCGTCGCGCACCACCCGGATCGGCGGCTGCACCCCGCCCGCCGCGGCCGTGGCGGCGTCGAGGTGCCGATGCGCGGCGGCCGGGCGCCCGGCCCGCAGCGCCGCCCGCGCCGCGGACACCTCGGCCTGCCAGCCGTCCCGGCCGGGGCCGCGCGGCGCGGGCGGGGGCAGCTCGACGGGGGTGTCGGCCTCCGCGGCCAGGTCGCGGACCACCGCGGCCGCCCGCCCGGGGTCCAGGCCTGCGGCCTGCGCCTCCCGCACGAGCAGCTCCACGTCGCCCGGTGCGAGCCGGTCCTCGACGAGCACCGCGGCGGCCACCCGGGGCCGCAGCGCCTCGCGGACGTCGGCGGCCAGCGCGTCGAGGTAGAGCGCCGGGTCGCCGTCGACCAGCAGGGCGCCGGCGGCGGCGAGCAGGTCGTCGACCAGCGCGCGGCGGCGGTCGGGACGGCGCTGCCGGTTGACCTGGAGCAGCGCCTCGCGGCGGCGGCGGACGGTCTCGCGGTCGGCGTCCGGCGGCAGCTCCAGCAGGGCGTGCAGGCTCCGCACGGGGGCGCCCTCGATCCGGCCGAGCTCCGCCAGCCCGTCGCGGACCTGGCGCAGCACGGCCGGGTCGGCCCCCGTCCCACCGGCCGCGGGGTGCCGCCGGAGGCGCTCGGTGAAGGCGGCCTCGTCGACGCCCGCGGCGGCGGCCAGGCCGCGCAGTCCGTCGACCTTGTCCGCCGGCACCCCGCCGAACCGCTCGACCAGCCGCTGCAGGGCGGCGTCGAGCTCGGCGAAGCGGGCGGCGTCCCGGCGGGCCCGCTCCTCGCGGGTCTGCTCGGCCAGCCACCGCCGGCCGCCGGGGGAGCGCAGCTGCGCGGCGAGGGCGTCGTGCGAGGCCAGCAGCGCGGTGACCAGGCCGCGGTACTTCGGGTGGTCGCGCTGCTTCTGCCAGAACGCCCAGACGGCGTCGACCTGCCGGGCGACCACGTCGTCGGGGAGGGACTCGGCCGCCTCCACCGGCAGGTCGTAGACCTCGAAGGGGTCGCTCTCGCCCGGCCCGCCGCGGGCCTCGATCGCGGCCAGGACCCGCTTGCGGTAGCCGTTCCCGTCGAAAGGGGGGAGCACGGGTCAGTCCTGCCGGTGCCGGACCCGGCCGACCTGCGCGCGCTCGCGGGCGACGTCGGCCTGGCTGGGCGCGGCGCCGGTCTCGACGCGCACCGTCAGCGGCCGGTCGGTCAGGCCCTCGTGCAGCGCGGTCAGCTCGAGGATGCCGTCGAAGCCCATCCGGAGCACGACCTGGATCTCGGTGCCGGCGGGGTACCCGGGCGGGATGTCCTCGATGGATGCCTCGGCGATCAGCTTGGCGTCCTCCGGCCGCGGGGACTCCGCGCCGCCGCCCTGCTCGACCACCCGGATGGTGACCACCCGCTGGTCGTCGTGGACGGTGCCGAAGGAGCGCCGCACGGCCACCGGCAGCCGGTCGTCGCGGTGCACCAGGAAGACGGTGGCCGGCTCGCCGAACCGGTCGAGCGCGAGCACGCCGAAGCCGCGGGAGACGGTGTTGAGCACCTGGATCTCGACGGTCCGGCGGACCTGGGCCGCGGTCAGGCCGACGGCGTCGCCGAGCCGGGCGCAGGCGGCGTCGACGTCGGCCGGGGCCGCGTACTCGAGGTCCAGGCCGGGACGCAGCGCGCCGCGGGTGACCAGGTCGTCGGTGAGCAGCCGCTCGAGCTGCTTCTTGCGCCCGTAGACCGCCGCGC
Source organism: Geodermatophilus obscurus (assembly GCF_900115395.1). Lineage (GTDB taxonomy): Bacteria > Actinomycetota > Actinomycetes > Mycobacteriales > Geodermatophilaceae > Geodermatophilus > Geodermatophilus obscurus_B. Next base: position 103,096 of record NZ_FOWE01000009.1, on the reverse strand, counting down.
CCTTGGCGACGGCGAGGTCGGGGTCGTGCACCTCGGCGGGGACGCCGAGCTCGGCGGTGAGCCGCGCGGCCACCGCGGGCATCCGGGTGGAGCCGCCGACGAGCAGGACCCGGTCGATGCGGTCGACGCCGCGGGCGCGGGCGGCGGCGACGGCGGCGCGGGTGAGCTCCACGGTGCGGTCGAGCAGGCCGGCGGTGAGCCGCTCGAACTCCGCCCGGGTCACCGGGACGTCGGTGCGCCGGCCGTCGTGCTCGACCGGGACGACGACGCCGTCCCGCGCGCTGAGCTCCCGCTTGGCCCGCTCGGCGGCGAGCACCAGCGCCTGCCCGCCGGCGCTGTCGTCGAGGGGGTCCTCGGCGTCGGGATGGGCGGCGAGGAAGGCGCGGGAGAGGTGGACGGCGAGCTTCTCGTCCCAGTCGGCGCCGCCGAGCTCGTGGTCGCCGTCGGTGGAGACGACGGCGAGGCGGCGGTCGGCCAGCTCCACCACCGCCACGTCGACGGTGCCGCCCCCGAGGTCGTAGACGAGCGCGACCTCCTCGGGGGAGCCGTCCGGGCCGCCGCCGTCGAGCCGGGCGAAGCCGTAGGCCAGCGCGGCCGCCGTCGGCTCGTTGATGACGTCGAGGACGGTGAGCCCGGCGTACTCGCCGGCCAGCCGGGTGGCGCGCCGCTCCTCGTCGCCGAAGTAGGCGGGCACGGTGATGACGACGTCCTGCACCGGGCCCGCGGCGGAGAAGGACGTCTCGCTGACCAGCGCGCGGAGCACCAGGCTGCTGACGGCCGGCGCCGACCACGAGCGGCCGTGGCTGACGAAGCGCCAGGTGCTGTCGCCCATGCGCCGCTTGACCAGGGTGCAGACGTCCTCGGGCTGGGCGCGGGCCAGCACGCGGGCGCGCTCGCCGGTGACGTAGTCGTCGGGGCCGACGAAGAGGACGACGCTGGGCAGGGTGGCTGTGCCGTCGAGCAGCGGGACCACCTGCGCCGCCCCGGACCCGTCGACCTGCGCCAGGCAGCTGTACGTCGTCCCGAGGTCGATGCCGTGGACGGTGGGCGAGGGCTTACGGGCGCCGCGGGGCATGGGCCGGAGGCTATCGGCGCCCCCTAGGGTCGGGGGGACGTGACCGCCGCTCAGACAGCGGGTCCCCTCCCGAGGGGGACCTGCGGGGAGGGCCCTCCTTGGTCGACTACAGCAAGCGTCCGAAGGCACAGCCGCCGTCGGCGTCGCCGCCGCAGCAGCCACCGGCGCCGCCGCAGGCGCCGCCGACTCAGCCGTACGGCCAGCCGCCGTACCACCCGCCGGCTCAGCCGTACGGCCAGCCGCCGCAGGCGCCGCCGCCCGGGTACCCACCCCAGGGGCAGTCGCCGTACGGCCAACCGATGGAGCCGGGGTACGGCGAGCCGCCGCAGCAGCCCCCGGCGCCGCAGGGCGGCGGCGTCAACCTGGGGAAGGTGTCGCTGACGAAGTCGGCGCCGTCGGTGTCGCTCACCAAGACCGCCGGCACCACCGGGATCCTGCGGGTCAACCTCAACTGGAACTCCCGGCCCGGTGGCAGCGGTGGTGGCGGTGGCGGCTTCCTCAAGCGCCTGGCCTCGGCCGCCGGCGGGGGCGCGATCGACCTCGACCTCGGCTGCCTCTACGAGTACGCCGACGGGTCGAAGGGCGTCATCCAGGCCCTCGGCAACGCCTTCCGCGGGCAGCACACGCTGGGCAACGGCCAGTCGATCGCCTGGCTGGACGGCGACGACCGGTCCGGCCGGAACACCGGGGGCGAGAACCTGCTGGTCGACCTGCAGCACACGCAGCAGATCCGGCGGATCCTGGTCTTCGCGCTCATCTACGAGGGCGTGCCGAACTGGGGCCAGGCCGACGCCGTCGTGACGATGTTCCCGGCGAGCGGGCCGCAGATCGAGGTGCGCCTCGACGAGCACGACCCCCGGGCCCGCATCTGCGCCATCGCGATGATCCAGAACCAGGGCGGGCAGCTCGTCGTCAACCGCGAGGTGCGCTACGTGCACGGCGGTCAGGACGTGCTCGACCGCCAGTACGGCTGGGGCATGGACTGGACGCCCGGACGCAAGTGAGCTGACCGGCCCGCCCGCCGCGACCCCGGCGGGCGGGCCGGGCCGCCGTCGACGGAGGGAGCCCCCGTGGCGCAGCGCCGGCTGCCCCGCTGGTCCGAACTGCGGGAACTGGCCCGCCCGCGCGGTCCCGCCGGCGACACCACCGGACGCCGGCTGGCCCGTGCCGCCGACATCGGCGACCTCCGCGAGCTCGCCCGCCGGCGGGCACCGCGGGCCGTCTTCGACTACACCGACGGTGCCGCCGGAGCGGAGACCAGCCTGCGGCGCTCCCGCGAGGCGTTCCAGCGGGTCGAGTTCCGCCCGAGCGTGCTCCGTGACGTCTCCGTCGTCGACCCCTCGACCGTGCTGCTGGGCCGCCGGTCGGCCCTGCCGCTGGCGTTCGCGCCGACCGGCTTCACGCGCCTGATGCACGCCGAGGGCGAGACGGCCGTGGGCCGGGTGGCCGAGCGGGTCGGCATCCCGCACGCCCTGTCGACCATGGGGACGACGACGATCGAGGAGCTGGCGGCCGCCGCGCCCGGTGTGCGCCGCTGGTTCCAGCTGTACCTCTGGCGCGACCGGGAGGCCAGCGCCGCGCTCGTCGAGCGGGCCGGCGCGGCCGGGTACGAGGCGCTGGTCCTGACCGTCGACACGCCGGTGGCGGGGTCGCGGCTGCGCGACGTCCGCAACGGCTTCACCATCCCGCCGGCGCTGACCGCCAGGACCGTCGCCGACGCCGCCGTCCACCCCCGCTGGTGGTTCGACCTGCTCACCACCGAGCCGCTGCAGTTCGCCTCGCTGCGGTCGTGGGGCGGCACGGTCGCCGAGCTCGCCGACCGCGTGTTCGAGCCCGCGGCGACGCTGGACGACGTCCGTGCGCTCCGGGGGACGTGGCCCGGCGCGCTCGTGGTCAAGGGCGTGCAGACGGCGGAGGACGCGCGGGCGGTCGTGGACGCCGGGGCGGACGCGGTGGTGGTCTCCAACCACGGCGGGCGCCAGCTGGACCGGGCGCCCACGCCCCTGGAGGAGCTCCCCGCGGTGGTGCGGGCGGTCGGTGACCGCGCGGAGGTGTACCTCGACGGCGGCATCCTGGACGGTGCCGACGTGGTGGCCGCCGTCGCCCTCGGCGCCCGCGGCTGCCTGGTGGGCCGGGCCTACCTGTACGGGCTCATGGCCGGCGGCGAGCGCGGGGTGCAGCGGGCCGCCGACATCCTGGCCCGGGAGATCACCCGGACGCTGCAGCTCCTCGGCGTGACGTCGATCGCGGAGCTCACGCCGGACCGGGTGCGCCTGCGTCCCTGACCGGTGCCGGTTGCCCTGCCCAGCGGCGAGTTCCTAGGGTGCGGCGATGGACGTCGTCGAGGTCGTTCCCACGTTCGAGCAGTACGCGTTCACGTTCGGCGGCGTCGCCCCCCTGATGCGGATCCGGCCCGGCACGGCACTGCGGGTGTGGTCCGACGACGCGTTCTGCGGCGCGCTGCGCAAGCCCACCGACCTCTCGGGCGAGAAGGTCGACCTGCGCTTCGTCAACCCGCAGACCGGCCCCTTCCACGTCGAGGGCGCCGAGCCGGGGGACACCCTGGCGCTGCACTTCGTGGCGATGGAGCCGGCCCGGGACTGGGGCGCGTCGGCGGCCATCCCGTTCTTCGGCGGGCTCACCAGCACCGACCGCGTCGCCACCCTGCAGGAGCCGCTGCCGGACACGACCTGGATCTACGAGCTGGACCGGGCCGCGAACACGGTGACCTTCGCGGCCCGGCACACCGACCTGCAGATCGCCCTCCCCGTGGAGCCGATGCTCGGCACGGTGGGCGTCGCACCACCCGGCGGGGAGGTGCGCAGCTCACTGGTGCCCGAGCGGTTCGGCGGCAACATGGACACCCCGCAGATGCGGCCCGGCGCCACCTGCTTCCTCGGGGTCAACGTCGAGGGCGCGCTGTTCTCCGTCGGCGACGGGCACTACCGGCAGGGCGAGGGCGAGGCGTGCGGCACCGCCGTCGAGGGCGCGATGACCACGACCCTCGTCGTCGACCTCGTCAAGGGCGGTGCGCCGCTGTGGCCACGGATCGAGGACGACACGCACTGGATGACCGTCGGCTCGAGCCGGCCGCTGGAGGACGCGTGGCGGATCGGCCAGGTCGAGCTGGTGCGCTGGTTCGACGAGCTCTACGGACTGCACCCGATGGACGCCTACCAGCTCCTGTCGCAGATCACCGAGGTCCCGATCGCCAACGTGGTCGACGCCAACTACAGCGCCGTGGTGAAGGCCCGCAAGTCGCTCCTGCCCCGGGCCACCGCCTACGGCGGGCTCCACGACGACCTCCGCCGTCGCGCCGCCACCCTGCTCTGACCCCCTCCCGGAGGCACCCATGGACCTGCAGCTCACCGGAGCGCGCGTGCTCGTCACCGGCGGCACCCGCGGCATCGGGCGCGCCGTCGTCGAGACCTTCGTCGACGAGGGCGCGGTCGTCGAGTTCTGCGCCCGCGACACCGCCGAGATCGAGGCGACGGAGAAGGCCATCGCCGGGCGCGGTGGCCGGGCGACCGGCGTGCGCCTCGACGTCCGGGACGGGCCGGCGCTGACCGGCTGGGTGGAGGCCGCCGCCGGCCGGCTCGGCGGGCTCGACGCCGTCGTGGCCAACGTCAGCGCGCTCGCCGCCGGGCCGGGGGAGGAGAACTGGTACGCCTCCTTCGAGGTGGACCTGATGCACACGGTCCGGCTGGCCACCGCCGCGCTGCCGCACCTGGAGGCGAGCCCGAACGGCTCGATCGTCGCCGTCTCCAGCGTGTCCGGGCGCGAGGCCGACTTCGCCGCCGGCCCGTACGGGACGATGAAGACGGCGATCGTGGGCTACGTCTCGGGGCTGGCGTTCCAGCTCGCCGGGCGTGGGGTGCGGGCCAACGTCGTCTCCCCGGGCAACACCTACTTCGAGGGCGGCTTCTGGCAGGGGATCGAGAACGGCGCCCCGGAGCTGTTCGCCGAGTCGCTGGCGCTCAACCCGACCGGTCGCATGGGGACGGCGGAGGAGATGGCCCGCGCCGTGGTCTTCCTGTCCAGCCCGGTGTCGAGCTTCACGACCGGCACCAACCTGGTCGTGGACGGCGCGCTCACCCGCGGCATCCAGCTGTGACCGCGCCGGCCCCGGTCCGGTGGAGCTACGTTCCTGGACGTGCCGGGAGTGCGGCGACACGCCGCTGATCGACACCGGGGAGGAGCGCACCGGGGACTGATCCGTCGCCGCGGCCAGGGCCCTGCGTCCAGGGCCCTGCGTCCAGGGCCCTGCGTCCAGGGCCCTGCGTCCAGGGCGTGTCGTGGACGCCGTTGCGCGCGGCCACCACCCCGAGGAGCCTCGGCGCATGCCGTTCCACTTCTCCACCGACGCCGATCGGCAGGCCATGCGCGAAGCGGCCGAGGAGATGCGGGTCCACCGGGAACTGGTGGAGCGCTACACGGTCTGCCGAGAGGGCGACTGCACGCCGATCACGCCGGGCCAGATGCAGGTGGTGAACGGCCTGCGGAGGATCGACCCGAACCGCCCGAGGTAGCCCTCAGGCGACGTCCGGCCGGGGCGGCGTCAGGTAGACCTCGGCTGCGTCGCGGACCTGCAGGCACCGGCTGTCGAGCCGCTGGTGGGAGCGGTCCCTGACCACGACGTAGCCGAACGGGTGCGGGTGTGTCTCCGGGTAGATCGTCACGCTGATCTGCTCGGTCAGCCACCACGTCCGCCGGCCGTCCGCGTGGACGTGCGTGGGAGGAACCGGCTCGAACACGGACGGAACCGGGGTCAGGTCGCGCATGCTCCGGGACGATCCGCCCGGGCCCGGAGTCCGGTCAAGGCCGGGCTGCGGGCGCATCCGGCGCGTCGCCCTGCCCGTTCGACGGTCGACAGCGGGCGATCGTCGCGCTACCAGCCCCGCGCTCGCCACTCGGGGATGTGCGGGCGCTCTGCGCCGAGGGTCGAGTCCTTCCCGTGCCCTGGGTAGAACCAGGTGTCGTCCGGCAGCGGGAAGACCCGCGCCTCCAGGTCGTCCATGAGCGACGTGAAGTCCGTCGGGTCGGTCGTCCGTCCAGGACCCCCGGGGAACAGGCTGTCGCCGGTGAAGACGTGGGTGCCCGCGCCGCGCCAGACCAGCGCGATGCTGCCGGGCGTGTGCCCGCGCAGGTGCACGACCTCGAGCACCTGCTCGCCGACCTCCACGGTGTCGCCGTGCGCGACGGTCCGGTCCACCGGCACCGGCAGGTCGCCGGCGTCGGCGGCGTGCGCGACGGTGCGCGCCCCGGTGGCGGCGACGACGTCGGGCAGCGCGCGGTGGTGGTCCCAGTGCCCGTGCGTGGTGACGACGGTGCGCAGGTCGGCGTCCCCGACGAGCGCGCGCAGCGCCTCGGGCTCGGCGGCGGCGTCGACGAGCAGCGCCTGGCCGGTCGCGGTGCACCGCAGCAGGTAGGCGTTGTTGGCCATCTCGCTGACCGCGAGCTTGCTGATCGTGAGCCCGGGCAGCTCGCGCACGTCGGCCGGGCCACCCACCTCGACGTCACCGGTGTAGGTCCCCGCGTCGGTCATGTCGGGTCTCCGTTCGAGAACTGTCGGCGAGCGCGGCTACGGTCGCGTCCATGGACGCTAGCGGAGGTCCCGGCGGCGCCCGGGTCGTCGGTCTGCCCGCCACCGTGATCGCCGCGCGGGTGCGCTCCGGGGAGCTCTCCGCCGTCGACGTGGTGCGCGCGCACCTGCTCCACCTGGCCGACGTCGAGCCCCGGATCGGCGCGTTCCGCGTGGTCCGCGCCACGGCCGCACTCCTCGAGGCGGCGGAGGTCGACGCCCGCCCCGACCGCGGGTCCCTGCCGCTGGCCGGCGTCCCGGTGGCGGTCAAGGACAACGTCGCCGTGGCCGGAGAGGCGGTGACCGACGGCTGCGCGGTCGCGGGGGAGACGGCTCCGGCCGACTCCGAGGTGGTCGCCCGGCTGCGCGCCGCCGGCGCGGTCGTCGTCGGCATCACCCGCGTGCCGGAGCTGTGCCTCTACGCCTCCACCGACGGGCCGGGCACGGTCACCCGCAACCCGTGGGACACCGCGCTGTCGCCGGCCGGCAGCTCCGGGGGCAGCGCCGCCGCGGTGGCCGCCGGGGTCGTGCCGCTGGCCCACGGCAACGACGGCATGGGGTCGCTGCGGCTGCCCGCCGCCGCCTGCGGGCTGGTCACCCTCAAGCCCGGCCGCGGCGTGCTGCCCGGGGGCATCGGCGCCGACGACTGGTCGGGCATGGCGGTGAACGGCGTGCTGGGCACCACGGTCGACGACGTCGCGCTCGGCACCGCGGTGCTGGCGGGGCCGACGGCGGCGCTGGACTGGTCGTCCCCGGCCGACCCGGGCCGGCCGCTGCGGATCGCCGTCGCCCGGCGGTCGCCGGTGCCCGGTGCCGGGCCCGACGGTCCCGCCCGCGGCGCGGTGGAGCGCACGGCGCGGCTGCTGCGCGGCGCTGGGCACGTCGTCGTCGATCGCGACCCGGTGATCCCGCCGGGTGCCGCGCTCGGCGGCATCGCCCGCTGGCTGGCCGGGGCCGACGACGACGCCACGTTCCTCGGCTTCGACCGGGCGGCGCTGCAGCCGCGCAGCCGCGTGCACGCGCGCCTGGGCCGGCTGGTGCGCCGGGCGGGGCTGGTGCGGCCGGCCACCGCGGAGCGCTTCCGCGAACGGACGGCGGCGTTCTTCGCCGAGCACGACCTCGACGCGCTGCTCACGCCGATCACCAACGGGCCGCCGCTGCCGGCGCGGCCGTGGCACGAGCGCGGTTTCCTGGCCAACGTGACGGCGAACGCGCGCTGGGCGCCGTGGGCCTCGCCGTGGAACCTGGCGGGGGTCCCGGCGGTCGTCCTCCCGGCCGGTACGCGGGCCGAGGGGACGTCGCTGGCGGTGCAGTTGGTCGGCCCCCCGGGCAGCGAGACGCGACTACTCTGGCTGGCCGGGGAGCTGGAGCGCCGGCAGCCCTGGCGCCGGCACGCGCCGCTCTTCGACCCCACCGGAGCGCCGTCCCCGGCTCCCGTCTGAGCACCTCGCGGACACGGCAACGTCGCCGTCGTCACGGATTGCGCCCGGGCACTCACGGCGTTGCCCGTTTCGACATCTCGACATCACCACCCCGGCCCGGCGGACCAGTCAGCCCGGCCTGACCGACAGGGATCACATTGGACCGTCTCGTCGTCCGCGGCGCCCGTGAGCACAACCTCAAGGACGTCCACCTCGACCTGCCCCGCGACGCCCTGATCGTCTTCACGGGGCTGTCGGGGTCGGGCAAGTCGAGCCTGGCGTTCGACACCATCTTCGCCGAGGGCCAGCGGCGTTACGTCGAGTCGCTGTCGGCCTACGCCCGCCAGTTCCTCGGTCAGATGGACAAGCCCGACGTCGACTTCATCGAGGGCCTGTCGCCCGCGGTGTCGATCGACCAGAAGTCCACCAACCGCAACCCCCGCTCGACGGTCGGCACGATCACCGAGGTCTACGACTACCTCCGGCTGCTGTACGCGCGCGCCGGCCAGCCGCACTGCCCCAACTGCGGCAAGCCGATCGCCCGGCAGACGCCGCAGCAGATCGTCGACCAGGTGCTGTCGATGGAGGAGGGCACCCGCTTCCAGGTGCTCGCCCCGGTCGTGCGGGCGCGCAAGGGCGAGTACGTCGACCTGTTCAGCTCGCTGCAGACCCAGGGCTTCTCCCGCGTCCGCGTCGACGGCACGGTGCACCCGCTCACCGAGCCGCCGAAGCTGAAGAAGCAGGAGAAGCACACGATCGAGGTGATCGTCGACCGGCTGACGGTCAAGGAGAGCGCCAAGCGCCGGCTCACCGACTCGGTGGAGACCGCGCTCGGCCTGGCCGGCGGCCTCGTCGTCCTCGACTTCGTCGACCTGCCCGAGGGCGACCCGGAGCGGGAGCGGACCTTCTCCGAGCACCTGGCGTGCGTCGACGACGGGCTGTCCTTCGAGGCGCTCGAGCCGCGCAGCTTCTCGTTCAACTCGCCGTTCGGCGCCTGCCCGGAGTGCACCGGGATCGGCACCCGCAAGGAGGTCGACCCCGACCTCGTCGTGCCCGACGCGGAGAAGAGCCTCGCGGAGGGCGCCGTCGCCCCGTGGGCCGGGTCGATGAGCAACGAGTACTTCCAGCGGCTGCTGTCCGGCCTGGCCGACCAGCTCGGCTTCTCGATGACCACCCCGTGGGAGAAGCTGCCGGCCAAGGTGCAGAAGGCGGTGCTGCACGGGTCCCCGGACCAGGTGCACGTCCGCTACAAGAACCGCTACGGCCGCGAGCGCAGCTACTACGCCGCGTTCGAGGGCGTGCTGCCCTTCCTCGAGCGGCGGCACGAGGACACCGACAGCGAGTTCATGCGGGACAAGTACGAGGGCTACATGCGCGACGTGCCCTGTCCCGTGTGCCACGGCACCCGGCTCAAGCCGGAGATCCTCGCGGTCAAGCTGAACGACCGCTCGATCGCCGAGGTCACCGGCCTGTCGATCGGCGAGGCGGCCGAGTGGCTGGGCGCGCTGGAGCTCGGGGAGCGGGAGCGGGCGATCGCCGACCGCGTGCTCAAGGAGATCCAGGCGCGGCTGTCGTTCCTGGTCGACGTCGGCCTGGACTACCTGTCCCTCGACCGGCCGGCCGCGACGCTGGCCGGTGGAGAGGCGCAGCGGATCCGGCTGGCCACCCAGATCGGGTCGGGCCTCGTGGGCGTGCTGTACGTCCTCGACGAGCCCTCGATCGGCCTGCACCAGCGCGACAACAGCCGGCTGATCGAGACGCTCGTGCGGCTGCGCGACATGGGCAACACGCTGATCGTCGTCGAGCACGACGAGGACACCATCAAGACCGCCGACTGGGTGGTCGACATCGGCCCGGGCGCCGGTGAGCACGGCGGCGAAGTGATCGTCAGCGGCACGGTCGAGGACCTGCTGGCCAGCGAGCGGTCGCTGACCGGGCAGTACCTGTCGGGCCGCAAGGAGATCACCGTGCCGAAGGTGCGGCGGCAGCTGCAGCCCGGCCGCGAGCTGGTGGTCAAAGGCGCCCGCGAGCACAACCTCAAGGGCGTCGACGTCACGTTCCCGCTCGGGTGCCTCGTCGGCGTCACCGGGGTGTCGGGGTCGGGGAAGTCCAGCCTGGTCAACGACATCCTCTACACGGTGCTGGCGAACCAACTGAACCGGGCGCGGATGGTGCCCGGGCGGCACCGGACGGTGACCGGCCTGGAGCACCTGGACAAGGTCGTGCACGTCGACCAGTCGCCGATCGGGCGGACGCCGCGGTCCAACCCGGCCACCTACACCGGCGTGTGGGACCAGGTCCGCAAGCTGTTCGCGCAGACGTCGGAGGCGAAGATCCGCGGCTACCAGCCCGGGCGCTTCTCCTTCAACGTCAAGGGCGGCCGCTGCGAGGCGTGCTCCGGCGACGGCACGCTGAAGATCGAGATGAACTTCCTGCCGGACGTCTACGTCCCGTGCGAGGTGTGCAAGGGCGCCCGGTTCAACCGGGAGACCCTCGAGGTGCACTACAAGGGCAAGACGGTGGCCGAGGTCCTCGACATGCCGATCGAGGAGGCCGCCGACTTCTTCGCCGCCATCCCCGGGATCGCCCGGTACCTGCGCACCCTCACCGACGTCGGCCTGGGTTACGTGCGGCTGGGCCAGCCCGCGACGACGCTGTCCGGCGGTGAGGCGCAGCGGGTGAAGCTGGCCAGCGAGCTGCAGAAGCGGTCCAACGGCCGCAGCGCGTACGTGCTCGACGAGCCGACGACCGGCCTGCACTTCGAGGACATCCGCAAGCTGCTCATGGTGCTGCAGGGCCTGGTCGACAAGGGCAACTCGGTGATCGTCATCGAGCACAACCTCGACGTCATCAAGAGCGCCGACTGGCTCATCGACATGGGTCCCGAGGGCGGGTTCCGCGGTGGCACGGTCGTGGCCGAGGGGCCGCCGGAGTTCGTGGCGTCGGTGCCGGAGTCGCACACCGGCCGGTACCTGGTGCCGTTGCTCGACCCGGCGGCGGTCGAGGCGGCGGCGGCCGGCCCGAAGAAGCGGGCCACGCGCAAGCGCGCCAGCTGACGCAGGACGCCCCAGACGGCGCCGGTCCGGGTCCTCCCGGGGCGGCGCCGTCTGTCTTCTCCTGCTGGCCCGGTGGCCGGTGCAGCGGGTCAGCGGCGGCGGAGCGCGGTGAGCCCGCCGACGGCGAGCAGGGCGACCGCGGCGACCGGCAGCACCCAGCCGGGCAGGCCGCCCGAGTCGGACGACGCGGACGCGGTCTCGGTCCCGGTGTCGCTGCCCGCGCCGCTGCCGTTGCCGGTCGCCGGGGCTGCCGCGTCCGAAGGCGTGGGGGTCCCGGTGGCCGGCGCGGCCGGCGGCGGCAGGGGAGTGGCGGGCGCGTGCTCGAACACGAAGGTGCCGTCGAGGGTGTGACCGTCGTCGGCGACCGCCGTCCAGGTCACGGTGTGCCGACCCGCGGCGGTGAGGGTGACCGGCAGGCTGAGGACCGCGCCGTCGTGCGCCACCGGACCGGCGCCGACGGGCGTGCCGTCGGGTGCGGTCACGCTGACCTCGCCGCCGAGCACGGAGGCGTTGAACGTGAGCGTGACGGCCTGCGGGGTGGTCGTCACGGTGCTGTCGGCGGCGGGCTCGCTGCTCCGCAGACCGGTGTGCGCCGACGCGGTGGCAGGAGCGGCCAGCAGCAGTCCCGCCGCGAGCAGGAGCACCGCGGTCAGCCGCATCAGCACGGGTGTGGGACGGGGGACGGCCGACGGCACGGGACCTCCAGGGAGTGCAGGTGTCACGTCCTTGGTCGTCCGGGGAGGACGCCTGGTTCCCGGCTGGATCGATCTCCGGCTCAGTAGGGCGGTGGTGTGGTGGTCGCGGTGAGGCCGGTGGGTGTGGTGACGGTGAGGGTGCCGTCGGGTGTCATGTGGTGGTGCCAGCCGGGTGCCTGGTGTTTGCCGCGGTGGTGGCCGGTGCAGTAGCCGGTGAGGTTGGCCGCATTCGTCTGGCCGGTGGGCCAGGGGGTGGTGTGGTCGAGTTCGCCACTTCCTGGGACGGGGCGGCGGCAGCCGGGGAAGCGGCAGCGGCGGTCGCGGGCGCGGAGGTGGCGGTCGAGGGCGGCGCCGGGCCGGTAGCGGCCGGTCGCGCCGGGTGGGGTGAGCGCTGCTCCGCTCCTGGCTGCGCGGTGCAGGGCGGGCAGGTCGGTGAGGGCGAGCAGGGCGCCGGTGAGGGCGTCGGTGAGCACGAGGCGGGGCCGGTCGGCGAGTCCGCCGCCGGCGGTGGCGCCGAGCAGGCCGGCGAGGGTGTCGCGGGCCCGGCCGGTGGCCGCGTGAAGCTGAGTGAGGGCGTCGGGGGCGGCGGTGACCCGCCCGGCGGGGCCGGTTGCCCAGGTGGTCTCGTCGGTGGTGTCGGCGCGTCGGGCGGTGGCGACCAGCCGGCGGGCGTGGCCGAGGGCCTGCTGGGCGGTGAGCACGGCGGCGCTGGCGTCGTCGACGGCGGCGTCGGCGCGCGCCCACCAGCCATCGGCGATGGGCGGAGCCGGTGAGGGTGCTGCGGACGTGGACGTCGGCCTGGGCGGTGGGTTCCCGTCGGGGGCGTCGGGTGGGGGTTCGGCGTCGAAGTCCCCGGCCAGGATGCGGTCTTCCAGCTGCGCCGACCACAAGGCGAAGTCCTCGTCCTCGCTCAGCTCCCAACCGGCAACCGTCGCGGGACCGGCCGGAGCGGGATCGGACGCGGCGGCGTCTTCCTGCACGGTGTCGGCCGGAGTGCTGTCGGCTGGAGTGCCGTCGGCCGTGCTGACGAGGGGATGACCGGTCAACGCGGCGAGCAGGGCGCGGACCATCTCGGCGCGCACGACCTGCCCGTCGATCTCACACGGCTGGTCCCCACCGAGCAGCGCACCCAGCGGGGCGACGACGTCCAGGGTCACCTGCACCGGCGGCAGACCGGACTCGGTCGGGCGCAGGACCAGGTCGAGCAGGCAGTCGGCCATCTTCTGCCCGCGGGTGCGCCCGTCCTCGGGCAGCGCGTCGGCGCAGGCACCCAGCGCCGCCATCAGCGCGGCGGCCTCCGGCGTGGTCAGCAGCGCCGACACCACGCTCATCCCCTCGACCCGGTCGGGCCGCGCCGACACACCGCGCTGCCGCACGGCGCGGGCGAGGTCGTCGGCGGCGGAGCGGGCCGCCCGCTTGAGCACCTCCCGCCGCGCCTTGTCCCGCAGCTGCGCCGGGGTGGTGAAGCGCCCGGCCGCCCAGGCCAGCAGCCCGGCCTCGACCGCGGCGCGCAGTGCGTCGTCGGCGATCGGGGCGACGTGGTCCAGCAGCGGGCCCAGGTGCCCGGCGTGCAGGACCCCGTCCTCGAGTGCGGTCAGCGTGCCCGGCAGCCGGTGCACCAGCGTCAGCGACCGCTCCAGCAACACCTCGGCCGCGCCGGAGCTGATCGACAGCGCCACGACCAGCTCCTGGGTGGCCCACTCGCTCACCGGCCGCAGCACGTCGGCCCGCCCGGCCCACCGCTCGGCCGACATCGCCCCCGGCGCGCCCTGCGGCCGGTCCGCCGACGCCGGGCGGGACGCCGCGAACTCCGCCACCGCCCGCGCCCGCAGCGCCGTCTGCCGCCCGATCTCCCGGTCGGCGGCCTGCACCGCCCCCAACGGACCGCACGACAGCCCGACCGGCGGGGCAGCCGCAGCGGCCAGCACGTCGTCCACGTGTTCGATCATACGTTCGAGCTGATCCCTCCACAAGCCGCTGACCTGCAAGGAGACCCACCGGACGGTCGTCGGCCGGCCAGCCGCGCACGGCCATCCGCGACGGCGGGACGGTCACGATCCGGTGAACGGGACCACGCGGCGTCCGCACTGGGCGCAGGCTGGAGGGGTGACTCCGCAGCGGGCGACGAGCGCAGCCACCCTCCTCTGCGGCCGGCCGCGGTCGTGCTGGCCGACCCGGCTGTGCCCCGACGACCAGGCCGACCTCGTGCACGCCGTCGAGGTGCACCGCAGCGCCGACGAGGTCGCCGGCGAGAACGAGGTCGCGCTGTGCGGGGCGATCGTGCAGGTGCTGGGCACCCCGTGGCCGGCCGACGCGGCGCCGTGCCCCCGGTGCGGCGAGCTCACGGCGTGAAGCGGTAACCCATCCCGGGCTCGGTGCGCAGGTACCGGGGGTGGGCCGGGTCCGGCTCCAGCTTGCGGCGCAGCTGGGCGAGGTAGACCCGCAGGTAGTGCGTCTCCTTCTCGTACGCCGGCCCCCACACCGCGCGCAGCAGCTCCCGCTGCCCGACCAGCCGCCCGGGTGCGCGCACCAGCTCCGACAGCAGCCCCCACTCCGTCGGCGTCAGCCGCACCGCGGCGCCGTCGATGGTGACCTGCCGCGCCGCCAGGTCGACGGTGAAGGCGTCGGTGACCACGACCGGCTCGTCCGGACCGCCCGGCCCCCGCCGCAGCAGCGCGCGCAGCCGGGCCAGCAGCTCGCCCATGTCGAACGGCTTGGTCACGTAGTCGTCGGCCCCGGCGTCGAGCGCGCGCACCTTGTCGGTGCTGTCCGCGCGGGCCGAGAGCACCAGCACCGGCCCGGCGAACCACGGCCGCAGCCCGGCCAGCACCTCGGTGCCGTCGAGGTCGGGCAGGCCGAGGTCCAGCACGACCACGTCGGGGTGCGCCGACGCCGCCTCGCGCAGCGCCGCGCGGCCGTCCGGGGCGACCACCACCTCGTGCCCGGCCGCGCGCAGCGTGATCCGCAGCGCCCGCGCCAGCTGGGGGTCGTCGTCGACGACGAGCACCCGGCTCACGGGGGCACCGGCGACGGGACGGCGGCCGCCGGCAGGGAGACGACCGTCGTCAGCCCGCCCCCGGGGGTGTCCTCCGCGGTGAGCGACCCGCCCATCGCCTCGGTCAGCCCCCGCGCGACCGCCAGCCCCAGCCCGACTCCCTGGCCGCGCGGCGCGTCGCCCAGCCGCTGGAACGGCGCGAACACCCGCTCGCGGTCGGCGGGCGGCACCCCGGGGCCGCGGTCGGCGACCCGCACCTCCACCCGGTCGCCGAGGGCGTCCGCGCGCACCGTCACCGGCCCCTCCGGTGCGTGCCGCACCGCGTTGCCCACGAGGTTGGCCACCACCCGCTCGAGCAGTCCGGGGTCGGCGAGCGCGGCCGGCAGGTCGGCCGGCCACGCGCACCTGACGCGCGAGCGGTCCTCCAGCCAGTCCAGCGCCCGGCCCACCACGGGCGGCAGGTCGGTGGGCCCGAGCGCCGGGCTGACCGCACCCGCCTGCAGCCGGCTCATGTCCAGCAGGTTGTCCACCAGCGCGGTCAGCCGGTCGGCGGACTCGTCGACCGTGGCCACCAGCTCCGCGCGGTCGTCGTCGGACAGGGCGAGCCCGCCGGTGCGCAGCGCCGAGGAGGCGGCCTTGATCCCGGCCAGCGGCGTCCGCAGGTCGTGGCTGACGGCGGCCAGCAGCGCCCGCCGCATGCCGTCGCCGGCGGCCAGCCGGTCGGCCTCGGCGGCCTGCGCGGTCAGCCGCGCCTGCTGCAGCGCGACCGCGGCCTGCTCGGCGACCGACACCAGCAGGCGGCGGTCCTCGGCCGGCAGCGCGCGACCGCACCACCGCAGCACCAGCCCGTCGGTGACGGCGACCTCGTCGACCGCCTCGCCCTCCGGCCGGCCGCACGTGCCGACCACCGTGCCGCGCTCGACCATCGTCACCGACGCCAGGCCGAACCCCTCGCGGATGCGCTACAGCAGCGAGGGCAGGTCGCCGTCGCCGGCGAGGACCGCGCGCGACAGCGAGGCGAGCATCGCCGTCTCGGCGCGGGAGCGGGCCGCGGCCGTGGCCCGGCGGGCCGAGCGGTCGACGACGGTCGCGACGGCGACGGCCACGACGAGGCCGCCGACGAGGGCCAGGACGTCGTCGACCCGGTTCACCGTGAGGCGGCCGGTCGGCCCACGAAGAACCAGTTCTCCGCGAGCCCGCCGAGCACCGCCGCGGCCAGCGCCGGCCACAGCCCGCCGACCAGTGCCACGGCCAGCACCAGCAGCAGGAACGCGAGCAGCACGAGCGGCAGCGAGACGGCGGCCCCGCCGGCCAGGCACAGCGCCGTCAACGCGGGCACGCCGGCCAGCCCGAGCAGCAGCGCCAGCCAGCGGCGCCGGGCGGTGAGCGCCCCGGTCAGCGGCGGCAGCCGCCAGCCGCGCGAGCCGGCGGCCGCGTGCGTGACGAT
The DNA here is from genome assembly GCF_900115395.1 of Geodermatophilus obscurus. Taxonomy (GTDB): domain Bacteria; phylum Actinomycetota; class Actinomycetes; order Mycobacteriales; family Geodermatophilaceae; genus Geodermatophilus; species Geodermatophilus obscurus_B. The sequence goes on along the minus strand of NZ_FOWE01000009.1, from coordinate 86,826 downwards.
GTGGACGTCGATGTCGCCGGAGTCGGTGACGACCGACCCGCCGATGCCGCGGCGCAGCGCCCGCGCCCACCGCGAGCGCCGGCTGGTGCCGACGACGAGCTGGGTGGCGTCCGAACCGCGGGCGAACTCCAGCAGCGTCGCCGCGACGTCGTCGCCGACGACCTGGTGCCAGCTGCCGCCGAGGCTCTCGGTCAGCTCCCGCAGGCCGCGCAGCGCGGTGGGCGGGGCGCCGGTGAGACCGTCGGCGGAGACGACGTGCACGGCCAGCAGCTCCCCGCCGGAGCGGCGGGCCACCCGGGCGGCGCGGCGGACCAGCGTCTCGCTCTCCGGGCCGCCGGTCAGCGCGACGACCCGCTCGCGCGCCTCCCAGACCGCGTCGATGGCGTGCTCGGCGCGGTAGCGGCGCAGCCCCTCGTCGACCCGGTCGGCCAGCCACAGCAGGGCCAGCTCGCGCAGCGCCGTGAGGTTGCCGACGCGGAAGTAGTTGCCGAGCGCCGCATCCACCCGCTCGGCGGGGTAGACGTTGCCGTGCGCCATCCGGCGGCGCAGCGCCTCCGGGGACATGTCGACCAGCTCCACCTGGTCGGCGCGGCGCACCACCTCGTCGGGCACCGTCTCCTGCTGCACCACGCCGGTGATCGAGGCGACGACGTCGGTGAGGCTCTCCAGGTGCTGCACGTTCACCGTGCTGAGCACGCTGATCCCGGCCTCGAGCAGCTCGTCGACGTCCTCCCAGCGCTTCGCGTGCCGCGACCCGGGCGCGTCGGTGTGCGCCAGTTCGTCGACGACGACCACCTCGGGCCGGCGCGCCAGCACCGCCTCCACGTCGAGCTCCTCCAGGACGACGCCGTGGTGGGCGACCCGGCGGCGGGGGAGCACCTCGAGACCGGCCAGCTGCTCGGCGGTGTGCCGTCGCCCGTGTGTCTCGACCAGCCCGACGACGACGTCGGCACCGCGTGCCGCCCGGCGGTGCGCCTCCCCGAGGACGGCGAAGGTCTTGCCGACGCCGGGGGCGGCTGCCAGGTAGACGCGCAGCGTCCCGCGACTCACGGCGCCCATGATCACCCTCCCGGGGAGCCGGTGGCGGTCCTCCGCGTCAGGATCGCGTCAAGACCGCTGCGAGGATCCACCGCGTGAGCCGGGCCAGCGAGGACTCCAACCGGCGGATGCTGCGGGCGCGCGACGAGATGGACCGCTCCTACGCCGAGCCGCTCGACGTCCCCGCCCTGGCCCGGATCGCGCACGTGTCCGAGGCGCACTTCATCCGCACCTTCCGGGCCACCTTCGGCGAGACCCCGCACCGCTACCTGCAGCGCCGCCGGGTGGAGCGGGCGATGTTCCTGCTGCGCAGCACCGACCGCACCGTCACCGACGTCTGCATGGCCGTCGGCTTCGCCAGCCTCGGCACGTTCAGCCGGGTCTTCGCCGACGTCGTGGGGGAGCCGCCGAGTGCGTACCGCCGGCGCGGGCCCCTGGCGCCGGTCCCGAGCTGCTTCGGCATGCGGTGGCTGCGCCCCAGCGAGAAGACCGCAGTTCCGGAGAAGCCCGGGAACGACGGCGGCCCCTAGCGTCCAGCGCATGATCACCGGCATCTCCATCACGCAGATCTACGTCCTCGACCAGGAGCAGGCGCTCGACTTCTACGTCGGGAAGCTCGGCTTCGAGGTGCAGACCGACCAGCAGTTCGGGCCCATGCGCTTCCTCACCGTCGCGCTGCCCGGCGACCCCGGCCACGCGGTGCTCCTCGAGCTGCCCGCTCCGCCGGCGGTGAGCCCCGAGCTCGCCGACACGGTGCGCGACGTCGTCACCAAGGGCGCCGGCGGCGGTCACCTGTTCCTCACCACCGACGACGCCCGCAAGGCCCACGCCGAGCTGCGCGGGAAGGGCGTCGACCTGCCCGAGGAGCCGGTCGAGCAGCCCTACGGCATCGACTTCGGCCTCCGCGACCCGTTCGGCAACTCCGTCCGCGTCGCCCAGATGACGCCGCCGCCGGCCCCCTGACGGCGCGCTCCGGCCGGGACCGTCAGGACCGCGTCACGGTCCCCGGGCCCGGCCGTCAGGGAGCCGTCAGGAGCAGCCGGAGCCGGTCGAGCAGGTGCGGCAGCGCCGGGCGGCGGTCGCGGCGTTCGACGGGGTCGACCCGGCCGACGTCCCGCCGGACGCGGTGACCGCCTCCGCCTCCGGCCTGGACCCCGACATCTCGCCGGAGCACGTCGCGATCCAGGTGCAGCGGGTGGCCGATGCCCGCGGGGTGCCCGCCGCCGACGTCGCCGACCTGGTGGAGGACGTCACCTCCGGCCGGGACCTGGGCTTCATCGGGGCGCCGCACGTCCGCGTACTGGGGCCCGACCTCGCGCTGGACCGGGAGTTCGGCCGGGGCTAGCGTCCCGGGTGACCACCGTCACGGCCGAGGGGAGCCGCTGGTGCCGCTCAGCCGGAGGTCGTTCCTCGCCGGGGCGCTCGCCGCCCCCGCTCTCGCCACCGCCGCCGGGGCGCTGGGCGGGTGCGCCGGCACGGTCGTGCAGCCCGGCGACCTCTCCCGGCTGCGGGTGATGGCGCCGGCCAGCCCGGGCGGCGGCTGGGACACCACCGCCCGGGTCTTCCAGCGGGTCGTGCAGACCAGCGGGCTGGCCCGCAACGTCCAGGTCTTCAACGTCGAGGGCGCCGGCGGCACCATCGGCCTCGGCCAGCTCGCGCGGGAGACCGACGACGCGCTGCTGATGATGATGGGCCTGGTCATGGTGGGCGCCGTCGACACCAACGACTCCACCACCCGGATCAGCGACGTCACGCCCGTCGCCCGGCTCATCGGCGAGACCGAGCTCATCGTGGCGCCCGCCGACGCCCCCTACACCGACATCGCCGGGTTCGTGGAGGTCTGGGCCGCCGACCCGGCCGGCACCCCGATCGCCGGCGGGTCGGCCGGCGGCACCGACCAGATCCTCGCCGGGCTGCTCGCGCAGGCCGCCGGCATCGACCCCGCGCAGGTCAACTACATCGCCTACTCCGGCGGCGGGGAGTCCCTGGCCGCGCTGCTCGGCAACCAGGTCGCCGCCGGCATCTCCGGCACCGCCGACTACGGCGAGCAGGTCCGCAACGGCGACCTCGTCGGCCTGGCCGTCTCCACCGCCGAGCGCTCCGGCCAGGTGCCCGACGTGCCGACCCTGGTCGAGTCCGGGTTCGACGTCGAGGTGTCCAACTGGCGCGGCCTCATGGCCCGGCCGGGGATGTCCGACCAGGCCCGCGAGGAGCTCACCGCGCTCGTCGTCGACGTCCACGACACCGAGGAGTGGGCCGCGGCGGTCGAGGAGAACGGCTGGGACGACCTGCTGCTCACCGGCGAGGAGTACGGCCGCTTCCTGGCCGAGGAGGAGCAGCGCGTGCTGGGGATCCTGCGCGAGATCGGGCTGGTGCCGTGAGCGGCGCCGCCCCCGACCCCGACGTGTCGACCACCGACGCCACCGGGGCGCACGCCTCCGCCGCGTCCCGCGCACCGGCCCCGCCGGCCGGGATCAGCCGCGGTGAGCTGGCCATGGTGGTGCTGCTGGGCGCGCTCGGGCTCTACCTGCTCCTCGACGCCGCCAACATCGCCGTCCCGGGGTCGTCGAACACGATCGGCCCGCGGTTCTTCCCCTACCTGGTGGGCGGCGTCGTGCTGGCCACCGCCCTCGCGCTCGGGTTCCGCGTGCTGCGGGGCGACCGCGGCCCGGCCGACGAGAGCGAGGACGTCGACCCCGACGCCCCGACGTCGTGGCCCTCGGTCGGGATTATCGTCGTGGCCTTCCTCGGGCACGCGCTGCTCATCAACGTCATCGGCTGGCCGCTGGCCGTCACGCTGATGTTCGCCCTCGTCGCGTGGGCCCTCGGCGCGCGCGGCGTGGTCCGGCCGCTGCTGGCCGGCGGGGTGCTGTCGGTGTTCGTGTGGATCGTGTTCGTCAAGGCACTGAACGTCGCGCTGCCCGGCGGGACGCTGCTCGAGCTCGCCACCGGGTGGCTGTGATGGGAGCCCTCGGCGACCTCGCCGGCGGCCTCGCCGACGCCCTCACCCCGGTCAACCTGCTCTTCGCCCTGCTCGGCGTGGTGCTCGGCACCGCCGTCGGCGTGCTGCCGGGCATCGGCCCGGCGATGACCGTCGCGCTGCTGCTGCCGATCACCTACGCGCTGGAGCCGACGGCGGCGCTCATCCTGTTCGCCGGCATCTACTACGGCGGCATGTACGGCGGGTCGACGACGTCGATCCTGCTCAACACCCCCGGCGAGTCCAGCTCGATCATGACCGCGCTCGAGGGCAACCAGATGGCCAAGGCCGGCCGCGGGGCCGCGGCGCTGGCCACCGCCGCGCTCGGCTCCTTCGTCGCCGGCACCATCGCCACGCTGCTGCTGGCCCTGGTCGCGCCCACGGTGGTCGACCTGGTCATCGGCATCACCGCCGCCGACTACTTCGCCCTCGCCGTCCTGGCCTTCGTCGCGGTCGCCACCGTGCTGGGCTCCTCGCCGCTGCGCGGGCTGGCCTCCCTCGGCATCGGCCTCTACCTCGGCCTGGTCGGCACCGACGTGCTCACCGGCCAGGAGCGGTTCACCCTCGGCGTGCCGCAGCTGGCCGACGGCATCGACGTCGTCGTGGTCGCCGTCGCGCTGTTCGCGGTGGGGGAGTCGCTGTACGTGGCCTCCCGGCTGCGCCGCGGGCCGGTGCAGGTCATCGCCGCCTCCGGGCCCTGGTTCACCCGCCGCGACCTGCGCCGCTCGGTCGGCCCGTGGCTGCGTGGCACGGCGCTGGGCTTCCCGCTGGGCGCCCTGCCGGCCGGTGGCGCGGAGATCCCGACGTTCCTGTCCTACGCCACCGAGCGGAAGCTCACCAAGCACCCCGAGGAGTTCGGCAAGGGCGCGATCGAGGGCGTCGCCGGGCCGGAGGCGGCCAACAACGCCGCGGCCGCCGGCGTGCTCGTGCCGCTGCTCACCCTCGGCCTGCCCACCTCGGCGACGGCGGCGATCATCCTGGTCGCGTTCCAGAGCTACGGCATCCAGCCCGGCCCGACGCTGCTCACCTCCGAGTCGACGCTGGTCTGGACGCTGATCGCCTCGCTGCTCGTCGGCAACCTCATGCTGCTGGTGCTCAACCTGCCGCTGGCCCGGGTGTGGGTGCAGGTGCTGCGCGTCCCGCGGCCCTACCTCTACGCCGGCATCCTGATGTTCGCCTCGCTGGGCTGCTACGCCGTCAACGCCGACCCGCTGGACCTGGTGCTGCTGCTGGCCATCGGCCTGCTCGGCTTCGCCATGCGCCGCTACGGCTGGCCGGTCGCGCCGGCGATCGTCGGCCTCATCCTCGGGCCGGTCGCCGAGACCAACCTCCGCCGCGCGCTCGCGATCAGCAGCGGCGACCTCGGCGTCCTGCTCGACACCTGGTTCAGCCGGGTCGTCCTGGCGCTGGCGCTGCTCGCGCTCGTCGTGCCGATCGTGCTGCGGGCCGTCCGCGGGCGCCGCTCCACGCCGGAGGAGCTGGCGGCGGGGGAGGGGCTCCGGCACCCCGACCACGGGCACCGTGAGAGCGTCGGCGCGCGCACGGACGGCCCGGGCGGCGAGGAGGAGCGGTGAGCCAGCAGCAGCCGGTGGTCGTCGTCGGGCACGTGCCCACCCCGCGCGGGCGGGCCGCGCTCGCGCACGCGCTCGCCGAGGCCGAGCGGCGCGGCGCCCGGCTCGTGGTGGTCAACAGCAGCCGCGGCGACGCCCTCGTCGACGAGGAATACCTGCAGGGCGACCCGCTGCGCCGGCTGCACGACGAGCTCACCGTCTCCGGCATCCCCTTCGAGCTGCGCCAGCCGGTCGGCCGCGACGCCGCCGAGGAGCTGGCCGACGCCGTCGAGCAGACCGGGGCGGAGGTGCTGGTCATCGGCCTGCGCCGCCGCAGCGCGGTCGGGAAGCTGCTGCTCGGCAGCGCCGCCCAGCGGATCCTGCTCGCCGTGGACTGCCCGGTCCTGGCCGTGAAGGGCCCCCCGGCGATCACCACTTGAGCGGAACCGGCCCGGACCCGTACTGTCCCGTGTGACGGACGTCACGCCGCGCTGCGGCGTGACGGGTCCTGCGACGGAGGAGACGCCGATGAGCGCGCTCACGCCCGACTGCGACCCCGACCTGTCCCACTGCGGGCAGCCGGTACGGAGGTCCGGCGGCGTGCGCTCCACGCTCGTCCTCGCCGCCCTGGTGACCGTCGCGGTGCTCGCCGTGACCGGCGACGCCGTCCCCGGGATGGTGGCGTTCCTCGCCGGCGGGGTGGGGCTGGTGTCCGCGCTGGTGCTCGGCGCCCGCGCCGTCCGCCTCGGGCAGCGCGCCGTGGCGGCGGTCCACCTGCCGGCCCCGCGCCGCTCCCGCCCGGCCGCCTGACCTCCCCGCGCTGCGCGCGCGGGACCGTGCGGGCAGGCTGCGGCCGTGACCACGCCCACCTACACCGACGCCCGCGACGGCACCCGCCTGGCCGAGCACCGCTGGCTGCCCGAGGGGGAGGTCCGCGCGACGATCCAGCTGGTGCACGGGCTGTCCGAGCACGCCGGCCGGTACGCGCGGCTGGCCGGGGCGCTGACCGCCGCCGGGTTCGCCGTCGCCGCCCTCGACCAGCGCGGGCACGGCCTGACGGCTCGCTCCACCGGGCCCGGCGGCTTCGGCCCGGGCGCCACCAGCGAGGCCGTCCTCGACGACGTCCGCGACCTGGGCGACCGCCTGGCCGCCGAGCACCCCGGCCTGCCGCGGTTCCTGCTCGGCCACTCGCTCGGCTCGGCCGTCGCACTGGCCTCGGCCGAGCAGGACGGCGAGGAGCTCGACGGGCTGGTGCTGTCCGGGCCGATCGGCGTCGCCCCCCACCTGGCGGCGGCCGTGCCGCAGCTGGAGGCGGCGGTCGCCGCCGGGACGGGCGACCGGCCGATGGACGCCCTCAGCGGCTTCAACGCCCCCTTCGAGCCCGCCCGCACGCCGCACGACTGGCTCTCCCGCGACGAGGCCGAGGTCGACGCCTACCTGGCCGACCCCCTCTGCGGCGACGACTTCCCGCCCACCCACGCCTACGGCGCCGGGATGTTCGCCCTCGTCGTCCGCTGCGCGACGCCCGAGGCCGTGGCGGGCCTGCCGGCGGGCCTGCCGGTGCTGCTGCTGTCGGGGCAGCGCGACCCGGTCGGCGGCGAGGACGCGGCCCAGGTCACCGCGCTCGCCGGCCTGCTGCGCGACCGTGGCCTGCCGGTGGAGCAGCGCGTCTACCCCGACGCCCGGCACGAGGTCTTCAACGAGACCAACCGCGACGAGGTGACCGCCGACCTGCTGGCCTGGCTGGAGGCACGGCTGGACGCAGGGCTGGAGGCGGGGTCGGAGGCACGGCCAGGCTGAACCACACGGATGGGATTCCCGGGCGGACCGTCGGAGCGGCCACCTACTGTGGACACGTGCCCGACCCGTCCACGTACCGCCCGGCGGTCGGCTCCATCCCCGAGAGCCCCGGCGTCTACAAGTTCCGCGACCCCAACGGCCGGGTCGTCTACGTGGGTAAGGCCAAGAGCCTGCGCCAGCGCCTGAACAGCTACTTCGCCGACGTCGCCGGCCTGCACCCGCGCACCCGGCAGATGGTCACGACGGCGGCCAGCGTCGAGTGGACCGTCGTCGGCACCGAGGTCGAGGCGCTGCAGCTCGAGTACAACTGGATCAAGCAGTTCGACCCGCGGTTCAACGTCCGCTACCGCGACGACAAGAGCTACCCGTCGCTGGCCGTCACGCTGAACGAGGAGTACCCGCGGCTGCAGGTGATGCGCGGGCCGAAGAAGAAGGGCGTCCGCTACTTCGGCCCCTACGCGCACGCCTGGGCCATCCGCGAGACCCTCGACACCCTCACCCGCGTCTTCCCCGCCCGCACCTGCTCCAACGGCGTCTTCAAGCGCGCCGGGCAGATCGGCCGGCCCTGCCTGCTCGGCTACATCGGCAAGTGCGCCGCGCCCTGCGTGGGCCGGGTCAGCGCCGAGGAGCACCGCGCGATCGTCGACGACTTCTGCGACTTCATGGCCGGCCGCACCGACGCCATGGTCAAGCGGCTCGAGCGGGAGATGGCCGAGGCGGCCGAGGCGCTGGAGTTCGAGAAGGCCGCGCGGCTGCGCGACGACCTCGGCGCGCTGAAGCGGGCGATGGAGAAGCAGGCCGTCGTCCTCGGGGACGGCACCGACGCCGACGTCGTCGCCTTCGCCCAGGACGAGCTCGAGGCCGCCGTGCAGGTCTTCCACGTCCGCGGCGGCCGGGTCCGCGGCCAGCGCGGCTGGATCATCGACAAGGTCGAGGAGGTCTCCACCGGCGAGTTGGTGGAGCAGTTCCTCCTGCAGGTCTACGGCGGCGTCGACGAGGCCACCGGCGTCACCGAGGGCGGCGAGTCGGTGCCCCGGGAAGTGCTCGTCCCCGAGCTGCCCGACGACGCCGACGTCTACGAGGACCTGCTCGGCGAGCTGCGCGGCTCCCGGGTGTCGCTGCGCGTCCCGCAGCGCGGTGACAAGCGCAGCCTCATGGAGACCGTCGAGCGCAACGCGAAGGAGGCCTTCGCACGGCACCGGGTCAAGCGCTCGAGCGACCTCACGGCCCGCAGCCTGGCCCTGTCGGAGCTGCAGGAGGCCCTCGAGCTGCCCGAGGCGCCGCTGCGCATCGAGTGCATCGACGTCTCGCACGTGCAGCAGACCAACGTCGTCGCCTCGATGGTGGTCTTCGAGGACGGGCTGGCGAAGAAGTCCGACTACCGGCGCTTCTCCGTGCACGAGGGCACCGACGACACCGCGGCGATGGCCGAGGTGGTCCGCCGCCGGTTCGCCCGCCACCTCAAGGAGGAGGCGGACCGCGTCGACGAGCAGGGCGTCGCGGCGGAGGAGGGCCGGCCGCGCCGGTTCGCCTACCCGCCCAACCTGCTCGTCGTCGACGGCGGCGCCCCGCAGGTCGCGGCTGCGGCCCGCTCGCTCGACGAGCTGGGCATCGTCGACGTCGCCGTCTGCGGGCTGGCCAAGCGGATGGAGGAGGTGTGGCTGCCCGGCGAGAGCGATCCGGTGATCCTGCCGCGCACCTCCGAGGCGCTGTACCTGCTGCAGCGGGTGCGCGACGAGGCCCATCGGTTCGCGATCACCTACCACCGGCAGAGGCGGTCGGTGAGCATGCTGGTCTCGCTGTTGGACGACGTCCCCGGCCTCGGGGAGACACGGCGGAAGGCGCTGATGAAGCAGTTCGGGTCGCTCAAGCGGCTGCGCGCGGCCACGGTCGAGGAGCTCGTGGCGGTGCCCGGCATCGGCCGGCGCACGGCCGAGGCGGTGCTCGCGGCGGTCGCGGAGCCCGCGGCGGAGCAGCCGGACCCCGGGTCCTCGGGGGAGGCGGGGGAGGCCGTGGAGCCGGTGGAGCCGGTGGAGCCGGTGGAGTCGGTGACCGCGCCCGGGGGGCCGGCCGAGCGCGGCACGCCCCAGGCCGGCGCCGGGGCCACCGCCGAGGTGGGCCGGGTCGCCGCGGGCAGGGCTGCCTCGTGACGGCCGAGCAGGGCGCGGGGACCACCGCACCGGGGGAGAGCGCGGCGGCTGCCGTGCACGGCGCGCCGGAGCAGGCCGGGCCGCAGGCCGACGTCCCGCCAGGGCTGGATCCGGCGAGCACCGAGACGCCGCCGGTCGAGGTCGTGGTCGTCACCGGGCTGTCAGGGGCGGGCAAGAACAGCGCCGGGCGGGTGCTGGAGGACCTCGGCTGGTACGTCGTCGACAACCTGCCCCCGGCGCTGCTGCTGCCGATGGTCGAGCTGGGCGCCCGCGGCGGCGTCCGCCGGTTCGCCGCCGTCGTCGACGTCCGCAGCCGGGCCTTCTCCAGCGACCTGCAGGAGGCCGTCCGGGTGCTCGCCGAGGCCGGTCACCGCGCGCGGGTGGTGTACGTGCACGCCCGCGACGAGGTGCTGGTCCGCCGCTACGAGTCCAACCGGCGCGAGCACCCGCTGCAGGGCTCGGGCCGCATCCTCGACGGCATCACGGCCGAGCGGGCGCTGCTCACCGGCATCGCCGGCGAGGCCGACCTGTGGGTCGACACCAGCGACCTCAACGTCCACCAGCTGCGCGCCACGCTGGAGAACGCCTTCGCCCGCGAGGGCCGCACCCCGCCGCTGACGGCGACCGTGCTCAGCTTCGGCTTCAAGTACGGCCTGCCGCTGGACGCCGACCTCGTCGTCGACGCCCGGTTCCTGCCCAACCCGCACTGGCTGCCCGAGCTGCGCCCGCACACCGGACAGGACGCCGACGTCCGCGACTACGTCCTCGGCCAGGAGGACGCCGGGCCGTTCCTCGACCGATACCTCGAGGTGCTGCGGCTGCTCATCCCCGGCTACCGGCGCGAGGGCAAGCGGTACCTGACGCTCGCGGTCGGCTGCACCGGCGGCAAGCACCGCAGCGTCGCCATCGCCGAGGAGTTCGCCCGCCGGCTGGCCGCTGAGGGCATCGACGCGGTCGCGCGCCACCGCGACCTGGGCCGCGAGTAGTGGGCGGCGTGCCCCCTGCGGCCGGGTCCGGCGTGCCCCCTGCGCCAGGGTCCGGCGTGCCCCCTGCGCCCGGGTCCGGCGTGCCCCCTGCGCCCGGGTCCGGCGCGCACCCCAGGGTGGTCGCCTTCGGCGGCGGCCACGGGCTGGCGGCCGCGCTGGGCGCCTGGCGCCGGATCACCCCCGACCTCACGGCCGTGGTCACCGTCGCCGACGACGGCGGCTCCTCCGGCCGCATCCGCCGGGAGATGCCCGTGCTGCCGCCGGGCGACCTGCGGATGGCGCTGGCCGCCCTCGCCGACGAGGACGGCGGCCGGCAGGAGATGGCCCGGCTGCTGCAGCACCGGCTGGGCGGCAACGGCGTGCTGGCCGGCCACCCGGTCGGCAACCTGGTCCTCACCGGCCTGGTCGAGCTGCACGGCGGGGACACGGTGCGCGCCCTCGACGCCGTCTGCGCGCTGCTGCGCACCCGCGGCCGGGTGCTGCCGATGGCCGACGTGCCGCTGGACCTCGTGGCGCGCGTGGAGACCGTCGACCCCGACGACCCCGAGCGCACGCGCACCATCCGCGGGCAGGTCGCCATCGCCTCCACGCCCGGCCGGGTGCGCGACATCCTCGTCTCGCCGGCGGACCCGCCGGTGCATGCCGACGTGCTCGCCGCCATCGCCGGCGCCGACGTCGTCTCGCTGGGGCCCGGCTCCTGGTACACGTCCGTGCTGCCGCACCTGTTGGTGCCGCGGCTGCGGCGGGCCCTGGCCGCCAGCAGCGCCCGGGTGGTCGTGGTGCTCAACCTCGAGCCACAGCCGGGGGAGACCGACGGGTTCTCTCCGGAGGAGCACCTGCGGGTGCTGCAGGCCCATCTGGACGGAGTGGCGCTGCACACCGTGATCGCGGATGCCGAGTCGGTGGTTGACCGCTGTGGTCTCCTGTCTGCGGTGCGCGACTGCGGCGCCGAGCTCGTACTGGCCCCGGTCGCCGAGCCCGGCGGGTCCCCGCGGCACGACCCCGCCCGGCTGGCTGCCGCGCTGGCCCCCGTGGCCGGGGGGCAGGCGACGGGCGGGCCGGTGGCCGCCGCGGGGGACGCAACGGGGGACGCAGCCGCCGCACCCGCAGACGCTGTGCCCGGACGGTCGGAGGGGGAGAGGTGACGCCGAAGATGGCGCCGCAGGAGAAGGGGTGGTCTCAGTGGCGATGACCGCCATGGTCAAGGACGAGCTGTCCCGGGTGGAGACCACGCGGACCTCCGAGCGCAAGGCCGAGGTCACCGCGCTGCTCCGCTTCTCCGGGGGGCTGCACATCGTGGGCGGCCGCGTGGTCATCGAGGCCGAGCTGGACACCGGGTCGGTCGCGCGGCGGCTGCGGCGGGACATCAGCGAGGTGTACGGCTACACCAGCGGGGTCAGCGTGCTGGCCGGCGGCAACATCCGCCGCGGCGTGCGCTACCTGGTCCGCATCGCCAAGCACGGCGAGGGCCTGGCCCGCCAGACCGGCCTGGTCGACCAGCGCGGCCGCCCGGTGCGCGGCCTGCCGCCGTCGGTGGTGTCGGGCAGCATCAACGACGCCGAGGCGGCGTGGCGGGGCGCGTTCCTCGCGCACGGCTCGCTCACCGAGCCCGGCCGCTCCTCGTCCCTCGAGGTCACCTGCCCCGGCCCGGAGGCGGCCATGGCCCTCGTCGGCGCGGCCCGCCGGCTGGGCATCGCCGCCAAGGCCCGCGAGGTGCGCGGCGCCGACCGCGTCGTCGTCCGCGACGGGGACGCCATCAGCGCGCTGCTCACCCGGATGGGCGCCCACGACGCGGTGCTGGCCTGGGAGGAGCGGCGGATGCGCCGCGAGGTCCGCGCCACCGCCAACCGGCTGGCCAACTTCGACGACGCCAACCTCCGCCGCTCGGCGCGCGCTGCGGTGGCGGCCAGCGCCCGGGTCGAGCGGGCGCTGGAGATCCTGGCCGAGGACGCGCCCGAGCACCTGCTCGTCGCCGGCCGGCTGCGCCTGGAGCACGGCCAGGCCTCGCTGGAGGAGCTCGGCCAGCGCGCCGACCCGCCGATGACCAAGGACGCCGTCGCCGGCCGCATACGGCGTCTGCTGGCCATGGCCGACAAGCGCGCGAAGGACCTCGGCATCCCGGACACCGAGTCCGTGGTGACCGACGACATGCTCGCCCAGTAGCGCGAGGACCCGTCCTCGGTACGAGGCCCCCGCACCGTCCGCGGTGCGGGGGCCTCGTCGTGTCACCTCGTCGTGTCACCTCGTCGTGTCACCTCGTCGTGTCACCTCGTCGTGTCACCAAGCCGTGTCACCAAGCCGCGTCACCCGGCCGGGTGAGGAGGTGCTCCAGGCAGCGGCAGGACGGGCCGATGGGCAGGGCAGTGGCGGTGGACAGAGTCCGCCCGGTGCCGAGGAGGCCCCATGACGCCCGACCGCTGGGCCGTGCTCTTCGCGTGCGCGGCGCTGGTCGCCGCGTGCACGGCCGTCCTGGCCTGGCGGCGGCGGGACCGGACCCCCGCGGCCACCGCGCTGGCGGTGACCATGTCCGGGGTGGCCACCTGGTCGGCGGCCGACGCGCTCGTCTACGGGTTGCGCACCGAGGTCACCCGCCTCGCCTACCCGCCGGTGCTGCTGGCCTCCGTCGGCCTGGTGGTCGCCGGCACCTACGTCCTCGCCCGCACCGTCACCGACCCCTCGTGGCGGCCCGCGCGCCGGACCGCCCTGTTGATGGCGGTCGAGCCGCTGTGCCTGGTGGTCGCCGGGACAGTGCCGGCCACGCGCGACCTGGTGATGGGCGGGCTCGCCGCCGCCGGTCCCGACGGCGACGCGGCGGTGGTCCTCGGGCCGCTCTTCCTGGCCCACACCCTCTACTCCTACGTCCTCGTCGCGGTCGCCTACACGTACCTGGTCCGCTGCTTCCGGCGCGTGACCGGGGTCCTCCGGCGGCAGGTCGCGATCCTGCTGGGGTCGGCGCTGCTGTCCACCGTCGGCAACGTGGTCGCGGTCGGCGGCCAGCTCGACGGCACCGGCACCGACGTCACCCCGCTGTTCTTCCTGCTCACCGGGCTCGTCGACTGCTGGGCGATCTTCCGCGGCGGCCTGCTGCGCCTGGTCCCCGTCGCCCGCGACCAGGTCGTCGACACCGTCCCCGACGCCGTACTGGTCGTCGACCCGGCGGGGATCCTCATCGACCTCAACCCGGCCGGCGAGCGGATGATGCGGTCGATGCGCGCCACGCTCTCCGGCGACCTGGTCGGCCGCTCCCTGCAGGAGATCGCCGGGCCCAACGCCCTGGCCGTCTTCGGGGCGACCGAGCGCCTCGACGGGCACCGCGTCGCCGAGGTGGCGCCGGGCGTGTGGCTCGACGTCCGCGACTCCGAGGTCGCCGACCCGCGCGGACGGCCCCTCGGCCGGATCGTCGTCGTCCGCGACGTCAGCGAGCAGCAGGAGCGCCAGGCCGCCGTCGAGCGGCTCAACGCCCGCCTGGCCGAGCAGGTCGAGGTCATCGAGCGGCTGCGCGCCGAGCTGGCCGAGGAGGCCGTCCGCGACCCGCTGACCGGCCTGCACAACCGCCGCCACCTCGACCGTGCGCTCGCCGCCGACCTGGCCTCCCGCCCCCGGGCCGGGGAGCTGTCGGTGCTCGTCGTCGACATCGACCACTTCAAGAGCGTCAACGACCGCTACGGCCACGGCGCGGGCGACACCGTCCTCACCGCCGTCGCCGGCACCCTCGCCGGCGCCGTCCGCGCGGGGGACACCGCCGCCCGCCTCGGCGGCGAGGAGTTCGTGCTCGTCCTGCCCGGCCTGGGCCGGGAGCAGGCGGTTGATCGCGCCGAGCAGATCCGCCGGGCGGTGGCCGCCGGCCGGCACGCCCTCGACGGCGACGACGTCCGGGTCACCGTGAGCATCGGCGTGGCCGTCTGCCCGGCCGACGGTTCCGTCTCCGCGGCCCTGCTCGAGGCCGCCGACCGGGCGCTCTACACGGCGAAGGCCACCGGCCGCGACCGCGTGGTGGCCGCCGACGCCGTGCCCTCCCCGCAGGTCGTCGCGGTGCCGGTTCCGGCCGCCGCCCGGGACGACGTCGCGGTGCCGGTCCCGGCCGCCGCCCGGGACGACGTCGCGGAGCTCGTCCCGGGTGCCTGAACCTCGCCCGGTCGGCTGCCGCCGGGGCCGATAGGGTCGTCGCTGGTCGGGGCCGCGCGCCCGCGCGGCCGTGCACGCGACGGCGCCGGACGGCGCCACGGAGCCGTGGAGGTCAGCAGTGACGGTGCGGGTGGGGATCAACGGGTTCGGCCGGATCGGCCGCAACTTCTGGCGGGCAGCCGCGGCCAGCGGCAAGGACATCGAGATCGTGGCGGTCAACGACCTGACCAGCAACGAGGTCCTGGCCCACCTGCTCAAGTACGACAGCATCCTCGGTGTGCTGCCCGACGACGTCAGCGCCGACGGCGAGGGCATCACGATCGCGGGGAAGGCCATGAGGGTCCTCTCCGAGCGCGACCCGGCGTCGCTGCCGTGGGGCGACCTCGGCGTCGACGTCGTCGTCGAGTCCACCGGCTTCTTCACCAAGGCCGACGACGCCCGCAAGCACGTCGACAAGGGCGGCGCCAAGAAGGTGGTCATCTCGGCGCCGGCCACCGGCGACGACCTCACCATCGTCATGGGCGTCAACCACGAGCAGTACGACGGCTCGCAGACGATCATCAGCAACGCGTCCTGCACCACCAACTGCCTGGCCCCGCTGGCCAAGGTGCTCAACGACTCGTTCGGCATCGAGCGCGGCCTGATGACGACGATCCACGCCTACACCGCCGACCAGAACCTGCAGGACGGCCCGCACAAGGACCTCCGCCGGGCCCGCGCCGCCGCGCTGAACATGGTCCCCACGAGCACCGGTGCGGCCAAGGCGATCGGCCTGGTGCTGCCCGAGCTGAAGGGCAAGCTCGACGGCTACGCGGTCCGCGTCCCGGTGCCCACCGGCTCGGCCACCGACCTCACCGTGACGCTGTCGCGCGAGGCCTCGGCCGACGAGATCGACGCCGCCTACCGGGCCGCCGCCGAGGGCCCGCTCGCCGGCATCCTCCGGTACACCGACGCCCCGA
Source organism: Geodermatophilus obscurus (assembly GCF_900115395.1). GTDB lineage: Bacteria > Actinomycetota > Actinomycetes > Mycobacteriales > Geodermatophilaceae > Geodermatophilus > Geodermatophilus obscurus_B. Next base: position 71,238 of record NZ_FOWE01000009.1, on the reverse strand, counting down.
TCGTCTCCTCCGACATCGTCACCGACCCGGCGTCGTGCATCTACGACAGCAAGCTCACCAAGGTCTTCGGCCCGATGGCGAAGGTGCTCGGCTGGTACGACAACGAGTGGGGCTACTCCAACCGGCTCGTCGACTCCGTCGAGCTCGTCGGCCGCTCGCTCTGATGGCCCGCTCCCTCGACGACCTGCTCGCCGAGGGGGTGTCGGGCCGGCGCGTGCTGGTGCGCACCGACCTCAACGTCCCCCTCGACAAGCAGACCCGCGCCATCACCGACGACGGGCGGATCCGGGCGAGCCTGCCGACGCTGCAGGCGCTGCGGGAGGCCGGCGCCCGCGTCGTCGTCGCCGCGCACCTCGGCCGGCCCAAGGGCGCGCCCGACCCGCAGTACTCCCTCGCCCCCGTGGCCGCGCGGCTCGGTGAGCTGCTCGGCACGGAGGTGCCGCTCGCCGCCGACGTCGCCGGCGAGGACGCCCGCAGCCGGGCGGCGGCGCTGGGCGACGGCGACGTGCTGCTGCTGGAGAACGTCCGCTTCGAGGCGGCCGAGACCAGCAAGGACGACGCCGAGCGCGGGGAGCTGGCCGACCGGCTGGCCGCGCTGGCCGACGTCTACGTCGACGACGCGTTCGGCGCCGTGCACCGCAAGCACGCGTCGGTCTACGACGTCGCCCAGCGGCTGCCGCACGTGGCCGGGCGGCTCGTCGCCGCCGAGCTCGACGTCCTGACCCGCCTCACCACCGACCCCGAGCGGCCCTACGTCGTCGTGCTGGGCGGGTCGAAGGTCAGCGACAAGCTCGCCGTCATCGAGGCGCTGCTGCCCAAGGTCGACCGGCTCCTCGTCGGCGGCGGGATGTGCTTCACCTTCCTGGCCGCCCAGGGGCACGGCGTCGGCAGGTCGCTGCTGGAGGCCGACCAGGTCGACACCTGCCGGCGGCTGCTCGCCGAGGCCGGCGACCGCATCGTGCTGCCGCTGGACGTCGTCGTCGCGCCGGAGTTCAGCGCCGACGTCGAGACGGCGGTCGTCGGGGTCGGGGAGATCCCCGACGGGCAGCTGGGCCTCGACGTCGGCCCGCGCACGGTGGAGGCGTTCGGGGGCGAGCTGGCCGGCGCGCGCACCGTCTTCTGGAACGGCCCGATGGGCGTGTTCGAGCTGGCGCCCTTCCAGGCCGGCACCCGCGGCGTCGCCGAGGCCGTGGCCGCCGTCGACGGGCTGTCGGTGGTCGGCGGCGGGGACTCCGCCGCCGCGGTCCGACAGCTCGGCCTCGACGAGGCCGCCTACGGCCACATCAGCACCGGCGGCGGCGCGTCGCTGGAGTACCTCGAGGGCCGGGAGCTGCCCGGCCTCGCGGTGCTGGCGGACTGAGGGGGCGAGGGATGGCACGCAGGCAGCCGGCCCCCGCCCGCCGGGAGGGCCGCCGCCCGCTCATCGCGGGCAACTGGAAGATGCACATGACGCACCTGGAGGCCATCGGCCTGGTGCAGAAGCTGGTCTTCAGCCTCACCGAGGAGGAGCTCGACGCCGCCGAGGTCGTCGTCCTGCCCCCGTTCACCGCACTGCGCAGCGTGCAGACCCTGGTCAACGGCGACCAGCTGGCGATCGGCTACGGCGCGCAGGACCTGTCCGCGCACGACTCCGGTGCCTACACCGGCGAGGTCAGCGGGGCGATGCTGGCCGCGCTGGCGTGCGGCTTCGTCGTCGTGGGCCACTCCGAGCGGCGCTCGCTGCACGGTGAGGACGACGCGGTGGTGGCCGCCAAGACCCAGGCCGCGCTGCGGCACGGCCTCACGCCGATCGTCTGCGTGGGGGAGGGGCTCGAGGTGCGCCAGGCCGGCGGCCACGTGGCCCACTGCACCGCCCAGCTCGACGCCTCCCTCGCCGGGCTGAGCGCCGAGGACGTCACCCGCGTGGTGCTCGCCTACGAGCCGGTGTGGGCGATCGGCACCGGCGAGGTGGCCACGCCCGAGGACGCCCAGGAGGTCTGCGGCGCACTCCGGTCGCGGCTCGCCGAGCGTTTCGGCCCGGATACAGCCGCGGTGGTCCGTATCCTCTACGGCGGGTCGGTGAAGGCCGCGAGCACGGCCGGGATCCTGGCCGGGCCGGACGTCGACGGCGCACTCGTCGGTGGCGCGAGCCTCGACGCCGACGAGTTCGCGAAGATCTGTCGGAGCGCCGCCGGGGGCAGCTGAGCGCATCAGCCCCGGCGGCCGAACGGGGGTGGGTGGGTGCGCAGCACGCTGCAGGGACCCACCCGCTCCCGGCTCCGGGCGCTGCTCGCGAGCACGGCCGGCCGCGTCCTGGGCCTCGCGCTCGTCGTCGTCCTCGTGGTCGCCGTCGCGGTGAGCTGCAGCGGCGGCGGGGACGACACCGCGGGCGTCCCCGTCCTGGGCGACGGCCCGGACGCCGCCGTCGACGGGGTGCGCGCGCCCTCGGACGAGCGCGGCGGCACGCTGCGGGTGGTGACCGGCGCGGTCGACAGCCTCGACCCGCAGCGCTCCTACCAGCCGGGTGTCTGGAACCTCATGCGGCTCTACACCCGGACGCTGGTCACCTACTCCTCGCGGCCCGGGTCCACCGGCGACCTGGTGCCCGACCTCGCCACCGACGCCGGCACCACCCCCGACGGCGGCGCGACCTGGACGTTCACCCTCCGCCCCGACGTGCGGTTCGAGAACGGCCGGCCGATCACCTCGCGCGACGTCAAGTACGGCATCGAGCGGTCCTTCGCCTCCGACGTCGTCGTCGGCGGCCCCACCCACGTCGTCGACCTGCTCGACGACCCGGCGAACCGCTACGCCGGGCCCTACCAGGACGAGGACCCGAACCGGCTCGGACTGGCCTCGGTCGAGACCCCCGACGACGCCACGATCGTCTTCCGCCTGCGCGTCCCGAGCCCGGACTTCCCGCACGTGCTGGCGCTGCCCTCCAGCAGCCCGGTGCCGGCCGAGGCCGACACCGGCGCGGCCTACGGCGCCGACCCGGTGTCCTCCGGCCCCTACGCCATCACGACCGTCGACCCCGTCACCGGCATCGTCCTCGACCGCAACCCGCAGTGGGCCGCCGCCACCGACGAGGTCCGCACCGCCCTGCCCGACCGCGTGGTCGTGCGCACCGGCCTGTCCAACCTCGAGCGGGACCAGGCGCTGCTGGCCGGCTCGGCCGACGTCGACATCTCCGGGACCGGCGTGCACCACCCGGCCACCGGCACCCGGCTGACCGCGGGCGCCGGCGGCGAGGTGCCCCTGTCCGACCGGGTCGACGACGTGACCAGCGGGGCGCTGCGGCTGCTGGCCCTGCCCACCGACGTCGCCCCGATGAACGACCCGAACTGCCGCGCGGCCGTCGCGGCCGCCGTCGACCGCGGCGCCGTGCAGGAGGCGCTGGGCGGCGTCGACGAGGCGGTGCGCACCGCGCAGCTGTGGCCGGGCGGGCTGCCCGGCGGCCCCGAGGACGCCGACACCGGGCCCGACCTCGACGCCGCCCGTGCCGCGCTGGCCGACTGCGGGCAGCCGGAGGGCTTCAGCACGGTGCTCGCCGTCCCCGACGCGCAGGCCAGCGTGCAGGTCGCCGAGGCCGTCACCGACCAGCTCGGCGTGGTCGGCATCCGGGCCGAGGTCCGCCCGCTGCCGGCCGCGAGCTTCTACGCCACCGACGTCGGCAGCCCGGACAACGTCGCCCGCAACGGCTTCGGCATCGTGCTGGCCACCTGGACCGCGGACTTCCCGACCCCCGGCGCGTTCCTCACGCCGCTCGTCGACGGCCGCTCGATCAGCCTGGTCGGCAACACCAACTACGCGCGGCTGGGCGACCCGGCGGTGTCGGCGGCGGTGGACGCCGCGCGCGCGGCCGCCGACCCGCAGGCGGCCGAGGCGGCCTGGCGGGACGTGGCGGTGGCCGCCCGCGACACCGGCGCCTACGTGCCCCTGGTGGAGAGCCGCGTGCAGCTCCTGGCCGGCCAGCGGCTGCGCAACGCGGTCGTCATGCGGCCCTACACCGGCTACGACCTGGCCACCGCGGGCGTGCGCTGACCGGGACCGGTCGGGGCACCGGTTACGCTGGACGGCATGGTCGAGCTCGTCCTCAACGTGTTGCTGGGTCTCACCAGCGTGCTGCTGGTGGTGCTGATCCTGCTGCACCGGGGCAAGGGCGGTGGCCTGTCGTCGATGTTCGGCGGCGCGGTGTCCTCACAGCTGTCCGGGTCCTCGGTCGTCGAGAAGAACCTCAACCGGCTCACCGTGTTCACCGGGCTGGTCTGGACCATCTGCATCGTGACGCTGGGCATCCTGCTCAAGGTCTGAGGAAGGACCCCGGCGCCCCCCACCGCTCGCACGCTCGCGGCGGGCCCCTGCGCCGGGGCCGTTCCAGCACGTCACCACCCCGCGCTGCCCGCAGGTCAGGGCGAAATCGTGATCGAGGGAACACCCTCCAGGCCCTAGACTGCGCGAACGGTGCGGTCAGCGCCGTGCAGGTCGGTCTTGAGGGGGCGCTCGTGGCTGGTGGCAACGCGATCCGGGGGACCCGGGTCGGTGCGGGTCCGATGGGAGAGGCAGAGCGCGGCGAGTCCGCGCCCCGGCACAGGATCGGCTACTGGTGCAGCCAGGGCCACGAGACGCGGGTGGCCTTCGCCACCGACGCCGAGATCCCCGACCTCTGGGACTGCCCGCGGTGTGGCCAGCCGGCCGGCCAGGACGCCCAGGCGCCGCCGCCGGTGCCGCGCACCGAGCCGTACAAGACCCACCTCGCCTACGTCCGCGAGCGCCGCAGCGACGCCGACGGCGACGCCCTCCTCGAGGAGGCCCTGGCGAAGCTCCGCGCTCGCCGCGGCGCCTGACGACCGGCCGCTAGCCGCCTGCGCCCGGCAGGCGGCTGGCGGCCGCGGCGTCGAGCAGCCAGCGGGTGGCGCGGCGGCCGCACGCACCGGCCGCCGGTACGTCGAGCGGGTCGGCCCCGCCGAGGGCGCTGGCCACAGCGTCGGCCTTGCCCTCACCCGCCACCAGCAGCCAGACCTCCTCGGCGCTGCCGATCGCGGAGAAGCCCAGGCTCACCCGCGTCGGCGGGGGCTTGGGGCAGTCCCGCACGGCCACCACCGGACGGTCGTCGGACGCCGCGGGGGAGTGCGGGAAGATCGACGCGACGTGGCCCTCGGGCCCCATCCCGAGCAGCAGCACGTCCAAGCGCGGCAGCGGCCCCTCGGCCCCCGCGTCGCGGGCCGCGTCGGCCAGGGTGCCGGCGTACCACTCGGCCGCCTCCTCCGGCTCGGCGAAGCCGGCGTCGGAGGCCGGCATGGCGTGCACGCGCTGCGGCGGCACGCCGACCCGGTCCAGCAGCGCCTCCCGGGCGCCCTTCTCGTTGCGCTCGTCGTCGTCGGCGGGGACGAACCGCTCGTCTCCCCACCACACGTCCACGGCGGTCCAGTCGACGTCCTGGCCGGGCGCCGGCTCCTCGGCCAGCCCGGCGACGTGCCGCAGCACCGCGGTGCCCACCCCGCCGCCGGTGAGCACCACCGACGCCGTCCCGTGCACCGCCTGGGCGGCGGCCAGCCGGGCCACCAGCGCCGCGGCGACCGCCCGCGCCAGCATCTCGGCGTCGGGCTCGACGACGACGTCGGGGACGGGACCGTCGGACCACTGCCCGAGCAGCTCGACGATGCGGTCGCCGGGGGTGAGGCTCACCGGACCGCCCCGGGCTCGGCGGCGGGCTCGGGTGCGGATGCCGACTCGGGAGCGGTCGGGTCGGGGGTGTCGTGCTCGCCGGACAGCGCCACCTCGTCGGTGCCCTCGGAGGTCGGCGGCACGGTGGGGGCCTCCCCGTGCGGGCTGTTCTCCTCGACGGAGCCGGTGTCGACCGGGGAGCCCGGGCCGTCCGGCTGGGCCGGGTCGACCCACACGTGCGCGCGCAGCGGCGCGCGGTCGACCAGGCCGCTCACCCCGGTGGTGACCTCGAGCGCCTCGGCGTAGGGCTCGTCGGGGTCCAGCCGCCGCAGCTCCTCGCCGAGCAGGTCGCCGAACGTGCGGTCGGGCAGCGCCACGGTCGCGTCGGGCCGGTAGGGCTGGCTGATCACCGCGCCGCCCCGCCGGTCGGCGTGCACGCGCACCTCCTCGTCCTGGTCGAGCTCGAGGACGACGGAGTCGACGCCGCTGGGGCCGGTGTGCCGAGCGGCCTGCACGACCTCCAGCCGGGCGCCGGCGCGCGACTCGACCCAGCCGGCCAGCAGCTGGGCGGTGGCCGCGCCGGGGTCGCCCTCGATGCGCCCGCCCAGCACCCGGACGGCGTCGCCGCGCCGGCCGGAGACGGAGTCCAGCGCCGAGGTGAGGGTCGCCCGCCAGCCGGTGGCCCGCGTCCAGGCCAGGTCGGTGTCGCCGGGCGCGTAGTCGTGCGCGCGGGTGCGCAGCGCGGTGAGCTGGTCGGCGGCGACGGTGCTGTCGGTGATCCGCCGGTCGGCGATGACCGCGAGCGCGTCGGTGGTCAGCTGGCTCGGCGGGTCGCTGTGCCACCACGTCACCACGGGGGCGTCGGCGGCCAGCAGCGGCAGCACCACCGACTCCGCGTGCAGGGCCAGCCGCCCGTACATGCGCATGACGACGGCCTCGCCGGGGCCCAGCCGCCCGCCGATGGACACCTCGGCGTCCAGGCGGGGCAGGGGGGCGTCGATCTGCCGGCGCACCACCACCAGGATCCGGCAGGGGTGCTGCTCGGCGGCGGCGGTCGCGGCCTCCTCCGCCTCGACCACCCGGGCCTCGTCGGCGACGACGACCAGGGTCAGGGCGACGCCGGAGAGCACCGCCCCGCCGGTCCGCCGCTGGGCGGCCAGCTCCTTCACCACGGCCGAGCCGGTGGTGTCCCACAGGGTGGTCACGACGTCTCCTCGTCTCGGACGGTCCGGGGCCCGCGGGTCACGGGCGCCGCCACCGGCGGCCCTCCGCGGCGAGCATGTCGTCGGCGGCGCGCGGGCCCCACTCCCCGGCGCGGTAGGGCTCGGGGGTGCTGCCGGACCAGAACTCCTCCAGCGGGTCGATGACCGCCCAGGACGCCTCGACCTCGGCGTTGCGGGGGAACAGCGTCGCGTCGCCGAGCAGCACGTCGAGCAGCAGCCGCTCGTAGGCCTCGGGGCTGGTCTCGGTGAACTGCTCGCCGTAGAGGAAGTCCATGGACACGTCCCGGACCTCCATGACGCTGCCCGGCACCTTCGACCCGAACTTGAGGGTGACCCCCTCGTCGGGCTGCACCCGCACCACCAGCTGGTTGTTGCCCAGCTCCTCGGTGTCGGTGTCGGCGAAGGGCAGGTGCGGCGCGCGCTTGAACACCAGCGCGATCTCGGTGACCCGCCGCGGCAGCCGCTTGCCGGTGCGCAGGTAGAACGGCACGCCCGCCCAGCGGCGGGTCTCCACGCCCAGCCGGACCGCCGCGTAGGTCTCGGTGGTCGAGGTGTCCTCCACGCCCTCCTCCTGCCGGTAGCCGCGGGCCCGCTGGCCGGCCAGCCAGCCCTGCTCGTACTGGCCGCGGACGGCGAAGGTGCGCAGGTCCTCCGGCAGCGACACCGCCCGCAGCACCTTGAGCTTCTCGGTGCGGATCTCGTCGGCGGAGAACTCGACCGGCTCCTCCATGGCCGTCAGCGCCAGCAGCTGCAGGAGGTGGTTCTGCAGCACGTCGCGGGCGGCGCCGGTCTTCTCGTAGAAGCCGGCGCGCCCGCCGATGCCGACGTCCTCGGCCATCGTGATCTGCACCGAGTCGACGTGGTGGCCGTTCCACACCGGCTCGAACAGCTCGTTGGCGAACCGCAGCGCCATCAGGTTCTGGACGGTCTCCTTGCCCAGGTAGTGGTCGATGCGGAAGACGTCCTCGGCGCTGAACACCGAGTCGACGAGCTCGTTGAGCTCCCGGCTGGAGGCCAGGTCGGTGCCGAAGGGCTTCTCGACGACGACGCGGCGCCACCGGTCGGGCGTGCTCTCGGCCATGCGCGTGCGCTGCATCTGCTTGAGCACGACCGGGAACATCGCCGGCGGGATCGACAGGTAGAACGCCGCGTTGCCGCCGATGCCGTGGCTGCCCTCCAGCTCGTCGAGGGTGGCGGCGAGCTGGTCGAAGGCGTTGTCGTCGTCGAAGGAGCCCTGGACGAAGCGGACGTTGCCGGCCAGCCGCTCCCACACCTCCTCCCGCCACGGGGTGCGGGCGGCGTTGCGGGCGGCGTCGCGGGCCAGCTCCGCGAAGTCCTGGTTCCCCCAGTCCCGCCGCGCGAAGCCGAGCAGCGCGAAGTTGGTCGGCAGCAGGCCCCGGTTGGCGAGGTCGTAGACGGCCGGCAGCAGCTTCTTGCGCGCGAGGTCGCCGGTGATGCCGAAGACGACGAGCGCGCAGGGCTCGGGCACCCGCGGCAGCCGACGGTCCCGCGGGTCGCGCAGCGGGTTGGGGATCACTGGTCCTCCTCGGGGGTGCTGGGGCCGGCGCCCGGGTCGGCCCTACCCCGCGGGTCAGCCGGGTGCACCGGTCACGCCTTGTCCTCCAGCTCGCTCCTGACCGACGCGGTCAGCTCGTCCCAGGAGTCGACGAACTTCTGCACGCCCTCGTCCTCGATGACCCTGAAGACGTCGTCGAGGTCGACGCCGGCGTCGGCGACGGCCTTCATCACCGCGGCGGCCTCGTCGTAGGTCTTCTGCACCGGGGTGCCGGGGCTGCCGTGGTCGGCGTAGGCCATGAGCGTCTTCTCCGGCATCGTGTTGACCGTGCCGGGGGCGATGAGCTCGCTGACGTAGAGGGTGTCCGGGTAGTCCGGGTTCTTCACGCCGGTGGAGGCCCACAGCGGGCGCTGCGGGCGGGCGCCCTTGGCCTCCAGCGCCTTCCAGCGGTCGGAGGAGAAGACCTCCTCATAGGCCTGGTAGGCCAGCTGGGCGTTGGCCAGCGCGGCCTTGCCCTTGAGGGAGGGGTCGGCGCCGGCCTTGTCCAGCCGCTTGTCGATCTCCGTGTCGACGCGGGACACGAAGAACGACGCCACGGACGCGATCTGGGAGAGGTCGGCGCCGTCGTCCTCGGCCAGGCGCTGCTCCAGACCGGACAGGTAGCTGTCCATGACGGCGCGGTAGCGCTCGGGGCTGAAGATGAGGGTGACGTTGACGCTGATGCCGCGGGCGATCGACGTCGTGATCGCGGCCAGCCCCTCCTCGGTGGCGGGGATCTTGATGAAGAGGTTCGGCCGGTCGACCAGCCACCACAGGTGCGCGGCCTCCGCGGCCGTCGCGTCGGTGTCGTGCGCCAGGCCCGGAGCCACCTCCAGCGACACCCGGCCGTCGCCGGGCTGCCGCTCGGCGACCGGCGCGAGCAGGTCGCAGGCGTCGCGGACGTCGGCGGCGGTGATCGTGCGCAGCGCCTCCTCGACGCTCACCTTGCGCACGGCCATCGCGTGCAGCTGGTCGTCGTAGGAGTCCGACCCGCTGATCGCCGCGGCGAAGATGGTCGGGTTGGTGGTGACGCCGACGACGGAGTGCTCGTCGACCAGTGCCTGCAGGTTGCCGCTGCGGATCCGGTCGCGGGACAGGTCGTCGAGCCAGACGGCGACCCCCGCCTCGGACAACTGCGCGAGCTTCTCGTTCTGTGCCATGACCGTGCCTTCCGTTGGGGCGGGATTCACCTGTCGCCGGTGGGGTGGGGGAGGCCGCCGGTGGCCGCGACGGGCCCGGCCGGGACGGCGGTGCCGGAGCGGGCGGCCTCGAGGCTCTCCCGGGCGGCGGTGACGACGGCCTCGTCGGTGAGGCCGAACTCCTCGTAGAGGACGGAGTAGGCGGCGCTGGCGCCGTAGTGGGTGAGCCCCACGATCCGGCCGGCGTCGCCGACGAACTCCCGCCAGCCCATGGGCACGCCGGCCTCGACGCTGACCCGGGCGCGGACGGTGGGCGGGAGCACCTCGTCCTTGTAGGCCTGGTCCTGGTCGGCGAACCACTCGACGCAGGGCACCGAGACCACGCGCGTGGGGACGCCGTCGGCCTCGAGTCGCTCGCGGGCGGCGACGGCGATCTGCACCTCCGAGCCGGTGCCCAGCAGGATCACCTCGGGCTCCCCGTTCGAGGCGTCGGCCAGCACGTAGGCGCCGCGGGCGGTGCCCTCGGCCGGGGACATCTGCGAGCGGTCGAACACCGGGAGGTTCTGCCGGGACAGCAGCAGGCCGGCCGGGCGGTCGTTGTTCTCCAGGATGGTCCGCCAGGCGACGGCGACCTCGTTGGCGTCGGCCGGGCGGACGACGTCGAGGCCGGGGATCGCGCGCAGCGCGGCGAAGTGCTCGATCGGCTGGTGCGTCGGGCCGTCCTCGCCGAGGCCGATCGAGTCGTGCGTCCACACGTAGGTCACCGGCAGCTGCATGAGCGCGGCCAGCCGCACCGCGCCGCGCATGTAGTCGCTGAAGGTGAGGAACGTGCCGCCGTAGACGCGGGTGCCGCCGTGCAGCGCGATGCCGTTCATGATCGCGCCCATGGCGTGCTCGCGGACGCCGAAGTGCAGCGTGCGGCCGTAGGGCCCACCGCTCCACATCTTCGTCTGGCGGTCCGACGGCAGGAACGACGGCTCGCCCTCGACGGCGGTGTTGTTGCTCTCCGCGAGGTCGGCCGACCCGCCCCACAGCTCGGGCAGCGCGGGGTAGAGCGCGGCGAGCACCTTGCCCGACGCCTTGCGGGTGGCCACGCCCTTGGGGTCGGCGTCGAAGGTGGGCAGCTGCTCGACCCAGCCCTCGGGCAGCCGGCGCTCGCCCATCCGGGCCAGCAGGTCGGCGCGCTCGGGGTTCTCGGCGGTCCACGCGTCGAAGCGCTGCTGCCACTCGGCGTGCGCCTGCTTCCCGGCGTCGACCACCGAGCGGGCGTGGGCCAGCACGTCGTCGTCGACCTGGAAGGTCTGCTCGGGGTCGAAGCCGAGGACCTCCTTGGTGGCGCGCACCTCGTCGTCGCCGAGCGCGGAGCCGTGGGCTGCGCCGGTGTTCTGCTTGGTCGGCGCCGGCCAGGCGATGATCGTCCGCAGCACGATGATCGACGGGCGCGACGTCTCGGCCTTCGCGGCGGCGAACGCGGCGTCGACCGCGGCCAGGTCCTCGCCGTCGTCGACGTGCTGGACGTGCCAGCCGTAGGCCTCGTACCGCCGGCCGACGTCCTCGGTGAAGGCGACGGTGGTGTCGTCCTCGATGGAGATCCGGTTGTCGTCGTAGACGAGCACCAGGTTGCCGAGCTTCTGCGTCCCGGCCAGCGAGCAGGCCTCGGCGCTGACGCCCTCCTCCAGGTCGCCGTCGGAGCAGAAGGCCCAGATGGTGTGGTCGAAGAGGCTCTCGCCCTCGGGGGAGTCGGGGTCGAGCAGGCCGCGCTCGCGGCGGGCGGCCATCGCCATGCCGACGGCGTTGCCGACGCCCTGGCCCAGCGGGCCGGTCGTCGTCTCGACGCCGGGGGTGTGGTTGACCTCGGGGTGGCCCGGGGTCTTCGAGCCCCAGGTGCGCAGCGCCTGCAGGTCCTCGACCTCGAGGCCGTAGCCGGCGAGGAACAGCTGCACGTAGAGGGTCAGGCTCGAGTGGCCCATGGACAGCACGAAGCGGTCGCGGGCGACCCAGTTCGGGTCGGTGGGGTCGTGGCGCAGCCACTTGTGGAACAGCAGGTAGGCGGTGGGCGCCATGCTCATCGCGGTGCCGGGGTGGCCGTTGCCCACCTTCTGCACGGCGTCCATCGCGAGCACCCGGGCGGTGTCGACCGCGCGGCGGTCGAGGTCACCGAAGCCGTCGGGGAGCGTGGGGTGCGGCTGGCGCGGGTCGCCGGTCGGCGTGTCGGTGGCCGCCTCGGCCGGTGCCTCCGCGGCGGTGCTCCTCGTCCCGGAGCTCTCGGCCGCCGAGCTGCTGGTGTCACTGGTCATGTCGGACGGTGCTCCTCGGGGTCTGCCGGTGCGGGTCCGTCCGGGGACCGGTGTCCCGTGCTCCCGGGCGGGCGACGCGGGCACGGCGTGCGGCTGGGCCCGGTGCGTCCCGGGGGCTCGCTGACCCGGGACGCTCCGTCGTCGGCGACGGCCGTACCCGCACTCCACGCGGCGTCAACGTGATCAGACCCTAGTCATGCTCGAAGGGCGGCGGGGTGCCCGCGGGATACAGTGGGAGGCGTTCATCCCCCGGTTCGAAGGGACCCCCGTGCTGTCTCCGTGCCCGGTGGTGTCCCGCCGCCCGTGCGTGCGCGCGGCCGAGGCCGCCCGGTGACGACGCTCTCCGAGCGCCCGGTCGTCTCGCCCCGCCGCGTCACCGACGTGGTCGGCGCCTACGTGGCGCTGACCAAGCCGAAGCTCGTCGAGCTGCTGCTGGTCACCACCCTGCCCGCGATGATGCTCGCGGCCGGTGGCTGGCCGTCCTGGCGGCTGGTGGGGGCCACCCTGGTCGGCGGCATGTTCGCCGCCGGGGCCGCGAACACGGTCAACTGCTGGTTCGACCGCGACATCGACCGGCTGATGTCGCGCACGCGCAACCGGCCCATCCCGTCCGGCGCGGTGTCCCCGCGGGCCGCGCTCGTCTTCGGCGTCGTGCTCGCCGTGGCGTCGCTGGCGCTGCTGTGGCTGGAGACGACGCCGCTGGCCACGGCCCTCGCGGCGATCGCGATCCTGGCCTACTCCGTCGTCTACACCATGGTGCTCAAGCGGCGGACCCGGCACAACACCGTGTTCGGCGCCTTCCCCGGGGCCGCGCCGGTGCTGATCGGGTGGGCCGCGGTGACCGGCTCGCTGGCGTGGCCGGCCCTGGTCTTCTTCGGGATCGTCTTCTGCTGGCAGATGCCGCACTTCTGGGCGCTGGCCAGCCGGTTCCGCGAGGACTACGCCCGCGCGGGCGTGCCCATGCTGTCGGTGGTCGCCGGCCCGGAGAGCGTCGGCCGGCAGTCGGTGGCGTGGGCGTGGGCGACGCTGGGCGCGACCCTCCTCATGGGGTCGATCACCCCGGTCCTCGGGTGGGCCTTCGCCATCGGCGGCGGTGTCCTGGGTGCCTGGTACGTCGTCGAGTCCTCGCAGTGGCTCGGCCGCATCCGCGCCGGCGTCCCGGACCGCCCGATGCGGCTGTTCTCGGTGTCGATCACCCACATGACGCTGCTGTCCATCGCGATCGCCGTCGACGTCCTCGTCTGACCCCTCCCGGCGGCAGGCGTCGGGCTCCCGCACGAGCCGCCGGTGGCCGAACCGCAGGACCACCCAGCCCTGCGCCGCGAGCGCGACGTCACGCCGGGTGTCCCGCTCCCGCGCCTGGGTGATCCGTGGAAGGCGGCACCGTCGAGCTCGACGGCGATCCTCAGCTCCGGGATCGCGCCTCGAGGTGGACGGTGCCGAACGGCAGGACCACCGGGTGCTGCCGGACCGTCCTCGGCATCCCGGGGGCGCACAGCAGGTGGCGCACGCCCCAGATCTCGAGCTCGCCCTGGCAGCCCGAGGCCACCAGTCCGACGAGCTCCCGCAGTGCCGCCCGGCCCGGCAGCGCCGGACAGCGGCGCTGCTCGGCCGACACCTCCGCGGGCGGGTCCCGTGCGCGGCGGCGAGCGCGCGGGTGCGCCACTCGTGCGCCCGCTCCGGGAGGACGACGACACCGGGATGGGGCCGCAGCAGCCTGCCCGCGGCCACCCACACGCCGATGCAGTGCCGGTCGACCACCCGTCCGAGGTCGGCGGTCCGGGCGACGCCGTCCGGTCCGAGCGGGGCGACGAGGTCGTGGGTCACGACGGGCAGGGTGCACACCGCCCTCCCGGGCGGAACCCCGGGCGGCCCCGGCGTCAGCGGGCGGCGGGCACCTGGGTGGCGGGAGCGTCGAGGGGCTGCTCGGTGGCCGGGCCGCGCACCGACCAGGCCAGGCGCGCGGTGTAGACGGTCACCAGCACCGCGCCGAGCATGTGCAGCAGCACCAGCACGACCGGCAGCTGGGTGAAGTACTGCACGAAGCCGACCACGCCCTGCAGCAGTTGCACGACCAGCAGGTCGCGGACGGCCCGGCGCACCCGGCCGGGGGCCTCCATCGCGTACAGCGCCACCAGCAGCGCCACGGTCAGCCCGACGAGCAGGAACACGGCGTCGGCGTGCAGTTGGCTGACCGTCTCGGGGTCGAAGCCCATGCGGTCACCGGTCGGGACGTCGTCCTCGTCGACGTCGCCGCTGTGCGGGCCGCTGCCGGTGACGATCGTGCCCAGGACCAGCACCACCGCGGTCACCGCGGAGATCCCGCCGACCAGCAGCGCGATCGGCCGGCGCACCAGGAGCCGGCCCACCCCGGGCTCGCGGGAGCGCAGCCACAGGACGGTCGTCAGCGCCACGAGGACGGTCGACACGAGGAAGTGGACGGCCACCGTCCACGGGTTGAGGCCGGTGAGCACCGTGACGCCGCCGATGGCCGCCTGCACGGGGATGCCGAGGAACGCCAGCACGGCCAGCGGCCGCAGGTCGCGGCGCGGGGACCGCCACACCGCCACCAGCACCGCGATCGCCACCGCCGTGAGCACGAAGGTCAGCAGCCGGTTGCCGAACTCGATGAGGCCGTGCCCCGCCATCTCCGGCGTGGTGACGAAGCTCTCCTCGGTGCACCGCGGCCAGGTGGGGCAGCCCAGGCCCGAGCCGGTGAGCCGGACCACGCCTCCGGTGACCACGATCGCGCCGTTGGCCACCACGTTCGCCAGCGCCAGGCGGGTGACGGCGGTGGCGGAGAAGGAGCGGGGCAGGACCTGCACGGCCCGATGCTAGCCGCGCGGACGGAGGGTCCCGGTTCGCTCAGGGCGGATCCCCGACGGGAAGCGCGGCCGGGGTCCCGGCGCTGACCAGGACGCGGGCGGCGGGCGCGCCGGTGACGGTGCGCCTGCCCGGGTAGAGGAGCCCCAGCGGCAGCTCAGCGGGCATCCCCGGGTGCCCCGCCGACGACCCACCGATCCTGGACGTGAGGCATGACCACCCCCTTCTTCCCCGGCTCCTACGGGAGCCCGTTCGACGACTTCTTCGCCCGCTACCTCGGCGGGGAGCAGCGCGTGCCGCGCCAGCGCGTCGACATCACCCAGTTCCTCAGCCAGCAGGCGCGCGAGCTGGTCAACGCCGCCGCGCACCACGCCGTCGCCACCGGCAGCGCCGACCTCGACACCGAGCACCTGCTCCGGGCCATGACCGCCGACGAGACCACGCGGGCCTTCCTGTCCCGCTCGGGTACCGACCCCGACCGGCTGCGGGCCGAGCTCGACGGCCTGGCCCTCCGCGGTGAGCCGCGCGACGAGGCGCCGTCCCTGACGCCGGCCGCCAAGCGCGCCCTGCTCGACGCCCACCGGGTCTCGCGTGCCCTGGGCAGCACCTACATCGGCCCCGAGCACCTGCTGTTCGCACTCGCCGTCAACCCCGAGTCCCCGGGTGGCCGGGTGCTGCGCGAGCACGGCGTCACCCCGGAGGCCCTGCAGCAGGCCGCCACCGGGGGCCCCCAGCCCGGCGGCGGGCGCCCCGGCGGCCCCGGCCAGGGCCCGCAGTCGAGCACCCCGACCCTCGACGAGTACGGCCGCGACCTCACCGAGATGGCGCGCAACGGCCAGATCGACCCGGTGATCGGCCGCGAGTCGGAGATCGAGCAGACCGTCGAGGTCCTGTCCCGGCGCCGGAAGAACAACCCGGTGCTCGTCGGCGAGGCTGGCGTCGGCAAGACGGCGATCGTCGAGGGCATCGCCGCGCAGATCGTCGAGGGCGACGTCCCGGAGACGCTGCGCGGCCGCCGGCTGGTCGAGCTCGACCTCACCGGCCTGGTCGCGGGCACGCGCTACCGGGGCGACTTCGAGGAGCGGCTCAAGAAGATCATGGACGAGATCCGCGAGCACTCCGACGAGGTGATCGTCTTCATCGACGAGCTGCACACCGTCGTGGGCGCCGGCGCGTCCGAGGGCTCCGGCGGCGCGGGCAACATGCTCAAGCCGGCGCTGGCCCGCGGCGAGCTGCACGTCATCGGCGCGACCACGCTCGACGAGTACCGCCGCAACATCGAGAAGGACGCCGCCCTGGAGCGCCGGTTCCAGCCGATCCTGGTGTCCGAGCCCTCGGTCGAGGACACGGTGCAGATCCTCTGCGGCCTGCGCGACCGCTACGAGGCCCACCACCAGGTGCGCTTCACCGACGACGCCGTCCGCGCCGCCGTCGAGCTCTCCGACCGCTACGTGGCCGACCGGCACCTGCCGGACAAGGCCATCGACCTCATCGACCAGGCCGGGGCCCGGGTGCGCCGGCGGGTCAAGACCCCGCACACGGACCTGCGGAGCCTCGAGCAGGAGGTCGACCGGCTGCAGCGGGAGAAGGACCAGGCCGTCGCCGCCGAGCAGTACGAGCGCGCCGTCGAGCTGCGTGACCAGCTCGCGCAGGCGCAGGCCCGCCTGGAGGAGGCCCGCGGCGGCGGCCGGCCCGGCGTCCCGGAGGTCGGTGTCGAGGACGTCGCCGAGGTGGTGTCGCGGCAGACCGGCATCCCGGTCAGCCAGCTCACGCAGCAGGAGATGCAGCGGCTGCTGCAGCTCGAGGAGCACCTGCACCGCCGGGTCGTCGGCCAGGACGACGCCGTCCGGGTGGTCGCCGAGGCGGTCCGCCGCTCCCGCGTCGGGCTGGGCGACCCCGGCCGGCCGATCGGCAGCTTCCTGTTCCTCGGCCCCACCGGCGTCGGCAAGACCGAGCTGGCCCGGGCGCTGGCGGAGGCGCTGTTCGGCGACGAGGACCGGATGGTCCGGCTGGACATGAGCGAGTTCCAGGAGCGGCACAGCGTCAGCCGGCTGGTCGGGTCCCCGCCCGGGTACGTCGGGTACGAGGACGCCGGCCAGCTCACCGAGGCGGTGCGCCGCCGCCCGTACTCGGTGGTGCTGCTCGACGAGGTCGAGAAGGCCCACCCCGACGTCTTCAACACGCTGCTGCAAGTGCTCGACGACGGCCGGCTCACCGACTCCCAGGGCCGCACCGTCGACTTCACCAACACCGTGCTGGTGATGACGAGCAACCTCGGCTCGGAGCTCATCCAGGGCCGCAACGCCCCGCTCGGCTTCGGAACCGGGGACGCCGCGGCCGCCGACGCGGGGCTGCGCGACCGGCTGCTGCGGCGGCTGCGCGAGTCGTTCCGGCCGGAGTTCCTCAACCGGATCGACGAGATCGTGGTCTTCCAGCAGCTGGAGAGCGAGCAGCTGCAGCAGATCACCCGGCAGCTGCTCGAGGAGACCCGCCGCCGGCTCTCGGCCCAGGACATCGCGGTGACCTTCACCGACCAGGCCGTCGCCTGGATCGCCGAGCGCGGGTACGAGCCGCAGTTCGGCGCCCGGCCGCTGCGCCGCGCCATCCAGCGGGAGGTCGACAACGCGCTGGCCAGGCTGCTGCTCGACGGCCGGCTGGCCGCCGGCCGGCACGTCGTCGTGGACGTCGCCGACGGTGCGCTCGACCTCCGCGTCGACGCTGCCGAACCGGCCGCCGCCGGCCCGGTGTGATCCGCCTCACCGGGCTCCTGACCTGCGCGGTCAGGGGCCCGGTGGGTTAGGGCGGCCTTCCTTGCGGGCCTCCCGAAATAGGTCACAATCGTGTTGTGGAAAGCAGCGCGGGGCAGGTGGGGACGGTGCGGGCCGACGACGTCCGCACGCGTGACCGCGTGACCGCGCTGCTGCTCGAGCACGGCCCGCAGACCGCCAGCGAACTGGCCGCCCGGCTCGGGATCAGCCCCGCCGCGGTGCGCCGCCACCTCGACGCCCTCGCCCTGCGCGGGCGGGTCGAGGAGCGTAGCACCGCGGGCGCGCAGCGGGGGAGGGGCCGGCCCGCCCGGCGCTTCCACCTCACCGACGCCGGCCGCTCGGGGTTCGCGCACGCCTACGACGACCTCGCGCTCACCGCGCTGCGGCACGTCGCCGCCTCCGGTGGCCCCGACGCCGTCCGCGCCGTCGCCGAGGCCCAGCTCGCCGGCCTGGAACGGCGGGCCTCCGACGCCGTCGCCCGCACCGCCGGGGCGTCGGTCGACCGGGCCCGGGCGCTCGCCGAGGCGCTCACCGCGGAGGGTTACGCTGCCTCGGCCTCCGCGATCGCCAGCGGCGGGCAGTTGTGCCAGCACCACTGCCCGGTGGCGCACGTGGCCGCGGAGTTCCCGCAGCTGTGCGAGGTCGAGACGGCGGTGATCGGCCGGCTGGTGGGTACGCACGTACAGCGGCTGGCGACCATCGCCCACGGCGACGGCGTCTGCACCACCCACATCCCCGGGCCCGCACGGCCGGGGACGGTGCCGGTCGGCAGCGGCCGGGACCACACCCGCACGGGGAACACCGCGGACCCCGCGCGCCCTGTACCAGGTGAGCGAGCAGCGCGGGTCGTCCCACGACGACCGGGCCCCGCACCGTCCACCAGCAACACCCCCACGAACGACCGGGAGAGGACGCCCGCATGACCAGCACCCAGCAGCCGGTGACCGGCACGCCGCTGACGCAGGACGAGCAGATCGAGCAGCTCGGCCGGTACCAGTACGGGTGGGCCGACACCGACGTGGCCGGGTCCTCCGCCCGCCGCGGCCTGTCCGAGGACGTCGTCCGCGACATCTCGGCGCGCAAGAGCGAGCCCGAGTGGATGCTCGAGCGCCGCCTCAAGGCCCTCAAGCTCTTCGGCCGCAAGCCCATGCCCGACTGGGGCTCGGACCTCTCCGGCATCGACTTCCAGAACATCAAGTACTTCGTGCGCTCCACCGAGGCCCAGGCCGCCTCGTGGGAGGACCTGCCCGACGACATCAAGAACACCTACGACAGGCTCGGCATCCCGGAGGCGGAGAAGCAGCGCTTGGTCTCCGGCGTCGCCGCGCAGTACGAGTCCGAGGTCGTCTACCACCAGATCCAGAAGGAGCTGGAGGACCAGGGCGTCCTGTTCCTCGACACCGACTCGGCCCTCAAGGAGCACCCGGACCTGTTCCGCGAGTACTTCGGCTCGGTCATCCCCTCCGGCGACAACAAGTTCGCCGCGCTGAACACGGCGGTGTGGTCGGGCGGCTCGTTCATCTACGTGCCGAAGGGCGTGCACGTCGAGATCCCGCTCCAGGCCTACTTCCGGATCAACACGGAGAACATGGGCCAGTTCGAGCGGACGCTGATCATCGTCGACGAGGGCGCCTACGTGCACTACGTCGAGGGCTGCACCGCGCCGATCTACAAGTCGGACTCGCTGCACTCCGCGGTCGTCGAGATCATCGTCAAGAAGAACGCGCGCTGCCGGTACACGACCATCCAGAACTGGTCGAACAACGTCTACAACCTGGTCACCAAGCGGGCGATCGCGCACGAGGGCGCGACCATGGAGTGGGTCGACGGCAACCTCGGCTCCAAGGTCACCATGAAGTACCCGGCGGTCTGGATGACCGGTGAGCACGCCAAGGGCGAGGTCCTGTCCATCGCCTTCGCCGGCGAGGGCCAGCACCAGGACGCCGGCGCCAAGATGGTGCACGCGGCGCCCAACACCTCCTCGACCATCGTGAGCAAGTCGGTGGCCCGTGGCGGCGGCCGCACCTCCTACCGCGGCCTCGTGCAGATCGACGAGGGCGCCCACGGCTCGAAGTCGACGGTCAAGTGCGACGCCCTGCTGGTCGACACGATCAGCCGGTCGGACACCTACCCCTACGTCGACGTCCGCGAGGACGACGTCGCCATGGGCCACGAGGCGACCGTCTCCCGGGTCAGCGAGGACCAGCTCTTCTACCTGATGAGCCGTGGCCTGTCCGAGGACGAGGCCATGGCGATGGTGGTGCGCGGGTTCGTCGAGCCGATCGCCCGCGAGCTGCCCATGGAGTACGCCCTCGAGCTCAACCGGCTCATCGAGCTGCAGATGGAAGGTGCCGTCGGCTGATGACCGACCCGAACACCACGAACCTCACGACGGAGTCCGCCACCCTCGCCGGGGAGCTGTTCGCCCCCGGCGTGGGTGCGCAGGCCGGGCCGCCGACCATCCCGGCCGAGGGCACCGGCACCGCCGGGCAGGCCGCTCCGGGGGCGCACTCGCACGGTGGTCCGGCCCCGACCGGCTCCCCGGCCGAGCGGTTCACCTCGACCGACCCGGACGCCTTCGGCGTCGTCACCGGTCGTGAGGAGGAGTGGCGCTTCACCCCGATGCGCCGCGTCCGCCCGCTGCTGGAGGGTGCCCCCTCCGACGCGCACCTGGAGTGGACGACCGACCTGCCCGAGGGTGCCGAGCTGACCAGCGTCGACGCCGACGACCCGCTGCTCAAGGGCCTGCCCGAGCCGGTCGACCGGCTCGCCGCGCTCGCCCGGCAGCGCAGCGGCGGCGCCGCCGTCGTCCGCGTGGCCGCCGAGGCGCAGCTCGACCGCCCGGTCACCCTGGGCCTGGCCGGCACCGGGTCCGACGAGGTCGTGTGGGGCCAGCTGGTCGTCGAGGTCGGCGCGTTCGCGAAGGCGACCGTCGTCCTCGACCACAGCGGCCTGGCCCGCTACGCCGGCGGTGTCGCCGTCGTCGTCGGTGACGGCGCGCAGGTGCGGGTCGTGTCGGTGCAGGACTGGGCGCCCGGCGCGGTGCACGGCGGCCAGTTCGACGCCGTCGTCGGCCGCGACGCCAGCTACGCGCAGGTCGTGGTCACCCTCGGCGGCGACCTCGTCCGGCTGGTGAGCAACGTGCAGTACTCCGGCCCCGGCGGGACCGCGGAGCTGTTCGGCGTCTACTTCTCCGACGAGACCCAGCACCAGGAGCACCGGCTCTGGGTCGACCACGCGGTGCCCAACTGCCGCAGCAACGTGCTCTACAAGGGCGCGCTGCAGGGCGAGGGGGCGCGCACGGTGTGGGTCGGCGACGTCCGGATCCGGCCGGCGGCCACCGGCACCGACACCTACGAGCTCAACCGCAACCTGGTGCTCACCGACGGCGCCCGCGCCGACTCGGTGCCCAACCTGGAGATCGAGACCGGCGAGATCGCCGGCGCCGGCCACGCCAGCGCCACCGGCCGGTTCGACGACGAGCAGCTGTTCTACCTCTGCTCCCGCGGCATCGATGCCGAGACCGCCCGCCGCCTGGTGGTGCGCGGCTTCTTCGCCGACGTCGTCGCCCGGATCGGCGTCGACGCCCTGCAGGACCGGCTGATGCGCTCCATCGAGACGCGCCTCGGCGCCCTGCCCGGGCTCGACGAGCAGCCGGTCGAGGTGGCCTGAGCATGGCCTTCGAACGGGTCTGCGGGCTCTCCGACGTCCCCGACGGCGGTGCGCTGCGCCTCGAGCTCGACGAGGTCGACGTCGCCGTCGTCCGCTACGAGGGCCGGGTGTACGCCCTGACCGACCTCTGCTCGCACGCCGAGGTCCCCCTGTCCGAGGGCGACGTCGAGACCGTCGACGGCGTCCCCACCATCGAGTGCTGGCTGCACGGGTCCTGCTTCGACCTGCGCACCGGCGAGCCCACCAACCTGCCGGCGACCGAGCCGGTCGACGTCTACCCGGTCCGCGTGGAGGGGGAGGACGTGCTCGTCGACATCGACGGCGACGCGGCCTCCGCCGACCTCCCGCTGGCGTCGGGCAACTGAGGAGCGAGAAGAGAAGTGTCGGTTCTGGAGATCCGCGACCTGCACGTCACGGTCGGTGAGGGCGACGACGTCAAGGAGATCCTCCGCGGCGTCGACCTGACCGTCCGGTCGGGCGAGACCCACGCGATCATGGGCCCCAACGGGTCGGGCAAGTCCACCCTGGCCTACTCGATCGCCGGACACCCCAAGTACACGATCACCGGCGGCACGGTGACCCTCGACGGCGAGGACGTCCTCGCGATGAGCGTCGACGAGCGCGCCCGCGCCGGCCTGTTCCTCGCCATGCAGTACCCGGTCGAGGTCCCCGGCGTCTCGGTGTCGAACTTCCTGCGCACCGCCGCCACCGCGGTCAAGGGCGAGGCCCCGAAGCTGCGCACCTGGGTCAAGGACGTCCGGACCGAGATGACGGCGCTGGAGATGGACCCGGCGTTCGCCGAGCGCAACGTCAACGAGGGCTTCTCCGGCGGTGAGAAGAAGCGCCACGAGATCCTGCAGATGCGGCTGCTCAAGCCGAAGATCGCCGTCCTCGACGAGACCGACTCCGGCCTCGACGTCGATGCGCTGCGGGTCGTCTCCGAGGGCGTCAACCGCACCCGCGAGGAGGGCGACGTCGGCGTCCTGCTGATCACCCACTACACGCGGATCCTGCGCTACATCAAGCCCGACTTCGTGCACGTGTTCGTCGCCGGCCGGGTCGTCGACGAGGGCGGCCAGGAGCTGGCCGACAAGCTCGAGAACGAGGGTTACGCCGCCTACGTCAAGGACTCCAACGAGCAGGCGAGCGCCGAGAAGGCCGCCACGGAGGTCGCTCGCGCATGACCCAGACCGTCTCGCGTCCCGCTGCCGGGGCGCGGAAGCAGCCCCTGCCGCTGGACGTCGAGGCGATCCGGGCGGACTTCCCGATCCTGTCGCGCACCGTGCGCGACGGGAAGCGGCTGGTCTACCTCGACTCCGGCGCCACCTCGCAGAAGCCCCGCAGCGTCCTCGACGCCGAGCGCGACTTCTACGAGAACCACAACGCCGCCCCGCACCGCGGCGCCCACCAGCTCGCCGAGGAGGCCACCGGCCTCTACGAGGCGGCCCGTGCGCGCATCGCGGAGTTCATCGGCGCCGCCGTCGAGGAGGTGGTGTTCACCCGCAACACCACCGACGCGATCAACACCGTCGCCTACGCGCTGTCCAACGCCGCGACGGCGAAGGAGCCGTCCTTCCGCCGGTACGCCGTCGGCCAGGGCGACGAGATCGTCGTGACCCAGATGGAGCACCACGCCAACCTGGTGCCCTGGCAGCAGCTGTGCGAGCGCACCGGGGCGACCCTGCGCTGGCTGGGCCTCACCGACGACGGCCGGCTCGACCTCACCGACCTCGACACGGTCGTGAACGAGCGGACGAAGCTGGTCGCGGTCACCCAGCAGTCGAACATCCTGGGCACGATCAACCCGCTCGAGGCGATCGTGGCCCGGGCGCACGCCGTCGGTGCGCTGGTGCTGGTCGACGGCGCCCAGTCGGTGCCGCACCAGCCGGTCGACGTCGCCGCCCTCGGCGCGGACTTCCTGGTGTTCTCCGGGCACAAGATGCTCGGGCCCACCGGCGTCGGCGTGCTGTGGGGCCGCTACGAGGTGCTCGACGCGCTGCCGCCGTTCCTCACCGGCGGCTCGATGATCGAGGTCGTGCGGATGGAGGGCAGCACGTTCATGCCCCCGCCGCAGCGCTTCGAGGCCGGCGTGCCCATGACCGCGCAGGTGGTCGGGCTCGGCGCCGCCGTCGAGTACCTGCAGGCGCTCGGCATGGAGAACGTGCAGGCCCACGAGGAGGCGCTGACCGCCTACGCGCTCGAGCAGCTGCAGGCGATCCCCGGCGTCACGGTGATCGGCCCGCCCGACACCGTCGCGCGCGGGGGAGCGATCTCCTTCACCGTCGACGGCATCCACCCGCACGACGTCGGCCAGGTCCTCGACGACCACGGCGTCGCCGTCCGGGTCGGGCACCACTGCGCCTGGCCGGTGGTCCGCCGCTACGGCGTCCCGGCCACCACCCGGGCCACGTTCTACGTGCACACCGGGTACGACGACGTCGACGCGCTCGTGGAAGGTGTGCGGGCGGCGCAGCGTTTCTTCGGAGTGACGCCGGAGGAGGCAACCGCCTGATGCAGCTGCAGTCGATGTACCAGGACATCATCCTGGACCACTACCGCAACCCCCACGGCCGCGGCCTGCGCGACCCGTTCGAGGCCGAGGTGCACCACGTCAACCCGACCTGCGGGGACGAGGTGACGCTGCGGGTGCACCTCGACGGCGAGACGATCGCCGACGTGTCCTACGAGGGCATGGGCTGCTCGATCAGCCAGGCGTCGGTCTCGGCGATGTACGACCTCGTCGTCGGCCGCCCGGTCACCGAGGCGCTGGCCACCGGCGAGTCGTTCGTGGCGCTCATGCAGTCGAAGGGCGACCCGGCGGTCGCCGAGCGGCTCGAGGACGAGCTCGAGGACGCCGTCGCCTTCGCCGGGGTGTCGAAGTACCCCGCCCGCATCAAGTGCGCGCTGATGAGCTGGATGGCCCTCAAGGACGCCTCCGCCCGCGCCCTGGCGGCTCCCACCACTGTCACCGGAGGACAGGCATGAGCGAGACCACCGAGAACCAGACGCCCGAGCTCCCGGCCTACAAGACGGCGCTGCTCGAGGACCTCGAGGAGGCCATGCGCGACGTCGTCGACCCCGAGCTGGGCGTCAACGTGGTCGACCTCGGCCTCGTCTACGGCATCGACGTCGCCGACGACGGCAGCTCGCAGGTCGCCGTTCTCGACATGACGCTCACCTCCGCGGCCTGCCCGCTGACCGACGTCATCGAGGACCAGGCCCGTCAGGCGCTCACCGGAGGCCCCGGCCCCGGCCTCGTCGACGACATCCGGATCAACTGGGTCTGGATGCCACCGTGGGGCCCGGACAAGATCACCGACGACGGCCGCGAGCAGCTGCGCGCCCTCGGCTTCCGCGTCTGACGAAGGACCCGGCTGCCCCCCACGACACCCTCCGCGCGCCGTGGGTCCCTGCAGCCGCGCCGTTCCATCCCCTCACCGGGTTGCTCGACCGGCTGGCCGCGGGGGAGACCCCAGTGGCCGACGCGAGCGTCCTTCGACTGCCCGCGCCCTCCGGGGCGCGGGCAGTCGTCGTCGGGGGGAGTGCCTGGCACGTCGTCGCCGCCGACGTCGACCCGGCGTGGGTGGCCGCGCAGGTGGCGCACGACCCGCTGGCCGCGCCGCTGGGCGCCCGGTTCCTGACCGCGCTCGCCGACCGGGTCGGCGCGGAGCCGGGGTCGCTCGACGCCGTCCTGGTGGCGCCGCCTCCGGCCGCGGGTCCGGGACCCGACCTCGTGCCGGCCTCGGTCGCCCACCCGCGGGTGGACCGGGCGCGGGCGCACCGCAGCGACGTCCGGGTGTGGACGACGGCCGACGGCGCCGGTGTGCTGGTCCTCGGCCGCGGGGTCGCCGGGCGGTGGGAGGTGAGCCTCGAGGTCGACCCGGTCGCGCGCGGTCGCGGCCTGGGCACCGCCCTGGTCGCCGCGGCTCCCGCGTTGGTGCCCGGCGGCGGGCCGCTGTGGGCGCAGGTCGCGCCGGCGAACACCGCGTCGCTGCGGGCCTTCCTCGCCGCCGGATACCGCCCGGTCGGCGCCGAGGTGCTGTTCGGCCCCTGACCGGCGCACGTTGCCGGTGGTGCACCACCGGGTAGGGCGCCAGTGAACTCGACCCCGAGGAGCACCCGCATGACCGAGACCTTCCGTCTGGGCCGCATCGCCGGCATCCGGGTCGGCGTGAACGCCAGCGTCCTGGTGATCGTGGCGATCATCGCCGCCGGCCTGGCGCTGGGCCGGTTCCCGCTGGTCCTGCCCGGCCGCAGCGGGCTGGCCTACGCGGCCGCCGCGCTCGTCGCCGCGGTGGCCTTCCTCGCGTCCCTGCTGGCCCACGAGCTGGCGCACGCCCTGGTCGCCCGCCGCAACGGGGTCGAGGTGGAGGGCATCACGCTGTGGCTGCTGGGCGGGGTCGCCCGGCTGCGCGGGGGCGCCCGGACGCCCGGCGCGGAGTTCCGCATCGCCGGGGTCGGCCCGCTGACCAGCCTCGTGCTGGCCGCGCTGTCCATGGGCGTCGCCGTCCTCGCGCGGGCGGCCGGCGCCGACGGGCTGCCGGTGGCCGTCCTCGACTACCTCGCGGTCATCAACCTCTCGCTGGCGCTCTTCAACCTGGTCCCGGCGGCCCCGCTCGACGGCGGCCGGCTGCTGCGGGCGCTGCTGTGGTGGCGCCGCGGGGACCCGTGGTCCTCGGCGGTGACGGCGTCGCGCGCCGGGCGGCTGTTCGGGTTCGCGCTGATCGCGCTCGGCGCCCTCCAGCTGGTCACCGGCCGCGGGCTGGGTGGGCTGTGGCTGGGTCTGATCGGCCTGTTCCTGGTCAACGCCGCGACCGCCGAGGAGCAGCAGGCCCACGTCTCGGCGCGACTCGGCGGGCTGCCGGTCGGCCGGGTGATGAGCGGCCCGGTGCTCACCGCCGACCCCGACCAGCCGGTCGAGCGATTCCTGCACGAGGTCGTGCTCGTGCACCGGTTCAGCACCTACCCGCTGGTCGGCCTCGACGGCGCCCTGGCCGGCCTGGTCACCCTCAACCGGCTGCGGGCGGTGCCGCCGGGCGCCCGGGCGACGACGCGGCTGCGCGACGTCGCGTGCCCGCTGTCGGAGATCCCCGTCGCCCGGCCCGACGAGCCGCTGCTGGACCTGCTGGGCCGGATGCAGGGCTGCACCGACGGCCGCGCGGTCGTGGTCGACGGCGGCCGGGTGGTCGGCGTGGTGTCCCCGAGCGACGTCACGCGGACCCTGCAGCTGACCGACCTGGCCGCCGCCGGCCGGCACCCGACCGCCGGCGGCGGGGCCGACGTCGACCCGGGGCAGGTCGCCGGCCCGCGCTGAGGCGCGCGAGCGGGTCAGCGCAGCTCCGACAGCCGGGCGCTGAACCCGGCCACCGGGCGCAGCTCCCGCCGCGCGCCGCCCGCCAGCAGCGCCAGCCCGACGACGAGCACCCAGGCCAACGGCTGCGGCAGGGCGAGGACGGCCAGCCCGACCGCCAGGGCCACCGCCGTCACCGCGCCGGTGGCCAGCGGCGCCCTGACGGCCCCGCGCGCCCCCAGCGCCATCGCCGCCGCGGCCGCGCCGAGGACCAGGACCGGCCGCAGCGCGCCGGGCTGCAGCACCGCCGCGACCGTCGAGGGCGCCGACGCGACCACCAGTCCCGGACCCCACGCCGGCCAGGACGGCCCGTCCAGCAGCCGAGGCCCGGCGGCCAGCAGCAGCCCGGCGGCGAGCGGCAGGGTCCACGCCTCGACCACGGTCGCGCCGTGCAGCGCGGCCTGCGTCCACGCCGCGGCCACCAGTTCGGCCGCCCCCACCCGCCAGGAGGCGGCCGCCTCCTCGGCGTGCGGCTCGCTCCTGAGGGCCGCTGCCCAGCAGCAGGTGAGCACCCCCTGGACGGCGAGGTGCACCACGAGCTGGGTCCAGGCGGCGTCGACGGCGAGGACGACGAGCGCCGCGCCGGCGCAGACCCCGCCGACCGTGCCCGTCGGGCCGCGCACGTCGGCGGACATCCCGGGTCGCACGGCCAGCGTGCCCGCGAACAGGGCGGTGAGCGCCACCGCGGAGGCACCCGGGGTGAGCAGCCCTGCGGGGACGGCCAGGAGGGCCGCCCCGGCCAGGCAGCCCGTCGCCGCGGGAGCGGCCGTGGGCCGGTCGTCGCGCCGCACCACGGCCACGAGCGCCGCGGGCAGCGCGGTGAGCAGCAGCAGCGACACCAGCGCCTGCCAGCGTGCCGCCGCGGTCAGCTGCACGACGGCCAGCGCCAGCAGGACGCTCCCGGCCGCCACCGCGGCCGGGAGCAGGAGGCCGCGGCGCCAGCCCGACAGCGCGGCGGCCGCGGCGCTCATGAGCAGCACACCCGACCAGCCGGCGAGGGGCAGGGTCCACGGGCCATCGGTCGACAGCGCCGCACCGACCGCGCCACCGGCGACGAGACCGGAGGCGACCGGGACGACCCGCGGCGGGCCGAGCAGCGGCTCCACCGACCGCTCAAGCCGGACCACCAGCAGCGCCGCCGCCACCGCGACGGTCAGCCCGGCCGGCACCCACCGGGCCGGCCCGTCGGCGGTCGCGGCCGTGACCAGCCCGCCGCCGACACCGGTGACCAGCCAGGGCGCGGTGGTGACCAGCACGACGCGGGCCAGCGGCGGCCGGGCGGCCGGCGTGACCGCCAGCCCGACGATGGCGACGCCGAGCAGCAGCGCTGTCTGCGGCGCCCCGCCGTCGACCAGGTCCAGCGCGCGGAGGGCCGCCACCTGCACCGCCACCCAGGCGGCCAGCGGCCAGCTCAGCGGGGCGGGGAGCAGGACCCGGACGCTGAGCAGCACGGCTGCCGTCACCAGCGCCGACAGGGGGCCGCCGTCGAGCGG
This sequence comes from Geodermatophilus obscurus, assembly GCF_900115395.1. Taxonomy (GTDB): domain Bacteria; phylum Actinomycetota; class Actinomycetes; order Mycobacteriales; family Geodermatophilaceae; genus Geodermatophilus; species Geodermatophilus obscurus_B. The sequence continues at coordinate 43,272 of NZ_FOWE01000009.1, read as the reverse complement.
CCCGTCACCGGCGGCGGCGCCGGTGAGGGCCAGCGCGGCCGCGACGGCCGCGCACGCCTCCTCGGTGCTGCCCAGCCGCCTGCGCGCCGCCAGCGCCGACGCGCAGGCGGTGACCAGCGCCAGCGTCAGGACCCCCGCCCGGGCGGCGTCACCGGCCAGCGCCGGCCCGGCCAGCCCGACGGCCACCACCAGCACCACCCCCACGGCGAGCAGCACCTGCGGCGGGCGCAGCCGCGACTCCAGGGACGGCTCGGGGGACGGCTCGAGGGACGGCCGGCGAGCGGCCGTGGTGACCGGCTCCCCGACCGGTGGCGGGCCGGGGTAGGGGAGCGGCGGGCGGGGCGTGTCGTCCATGCCCGCCCCCCTCCGCCGGTGCTGCACCGCCCACGCTAGGGCGCGGTCAGTGCATCTGCGCGACCCAGGCCACCGCCTCCCGCGCCTGCTGGCGCCGGCGCTCGTAGGTGGCGCCCACGACCAGCAGGACGAGGCCCGCCGTGGCCAGGGTGACCCAGCGCGGCACCAGCGGCGCGTACGGCGCCAGCCGCCCGAGCACCACGACCACCAGCGCCCCGGCGCCCAGGACGAAGGGCGCCTGCCGGTGGGTGAGCGCGCCGGCGACGGTGAGCGCGGCCGCCGCGGTGACGACGCCGGCCAGCCGCAGCGCCGTCGGCTCGGCCACGACGACGAGCGCCGAGGGCAGCAGGGCGACCGCCAGCGCCGGACCCTCCGCGGCCCAGGACGCCGCACCCGACCGCAGCGCCGGGATCGCGAAGAGGGCGAGGCCGACGGCGGCAGGCAGCGTGTAGACCTCCGGCGTGCGGATGTCGGCACCCGCCGCGGCGATCCACCCCGCGAGGACGAGGTCGGCCACCGCCAGCGCCGCCACCGGCCGCCGGCCGGTGACGAGGGCGTAGCAGCCGGCGGCGGCGCCGACGACGACGAGGTCGACGGCCATCTGGCCCCACGCGCCCACCTCGGCGGTGACCAGCCCCGCCACGGCGCCGGCGACCGCGCCCGGGGCCGCCGCGGTGAACTCCTCGGGCGTCCCGGCACGCAGCAGGGCCACGCCGAACGCCGTCGCACCGACGATCGCCAGCAGCAGGCCGGTGGCCGGCGCGTCGACCAGCCCGCCCTCCCGCGCGGTCAGCACCGCCAGGCCCACCGCGGCGAACGCCGCGGCCGTCGCGGCCGGACGCACCGGCGCCCGCAGCACGGCGGCCAGCACGGCGGGGACCGCGGCGGCGAGGACCAGCGCCGCGAGCACGTCGTAGCGGTCGGCGTCGGCCACCACGGCCGCGCCCGTCCCCGCGAGGACCGCACCGGCGGCCAGGCCGGCACCGAGCACCGGACCGGCGACACGCTCCGGGGTGCACGCGGACAGCAGCACCAGGCCCAGCGCGGCCGCGGCCACCCCGCCCGGCACGCCGAGCCCCGACAGCGACCCGGCGAGCGCCGCCGCCGCGATGCCCGCCGCGAGTGCGGCCGGCGGGCGGGTGTCGGTGTGCGCGGCGAGCCGGGGCTGCCGGAGGAGCGCGACGGCGGCCGCGCCGGCCGCCGTCAGGACGGCGGTCGTGAGCCAGGAGTCCAGTGGCGTGCCCACCCAGGTCAGGAGCAGGCCGAGCAGGACGGCGGGGACGGCGACCAGGACGGCCAGCGTGAGCGCGACCGGCACCAGGGCCGGGCGCAGCCACCGGACGACGAGCACGTCGCCGAGGACGGTCGCCACCAGCACGGCGACGCCCGCCGCGCCGTCGGCGAGGTCGGCGGGGAGCAGCAGCCACCCGGCGGGCTGGGCGGCCAGCAGCGCGACGAGCGGCCAGGTGACCGTGCTGCGCGTCGCGCGGCCGAGGGCGAGGGAGGCGGCGACGACGGCGACGCAGGACAGCCCCGTCCACAGCTGTAGCGGAACGCGGTCGGCGCCGAACAGGCCCAGTCCGTGGGCGGCGCCCAGGTCGACCGCCAGCAGCGCGGCGCCCGCCGCGGCCAGCGCCTCCTCGGTGGCCCGCAGCCCGCGCCGGGCGGCGAGGGCGGAGGTGGCGCAGGCGGCGGCGGTGACCGTGGCCATGACGGCGGCCTGGAAGGTCACGCCCAGTCGCGTCCAGGCGACGGCGACGAAGGCGATCGCCGCGGCGACCACCAGCAGCGCACCCAGGCCGAGCAGCACCTGCTGGGGGCTGAGCCGGCGCCGCGGGGCCGGCGGCGGGCCGGGCGGCGGTGCGACCGGGGGAGGCGCGAGCGGGGGAGGTGCGAGCGGGGGCGGTCCGGCCACGGGCGGCCCCAGCGGCGGCCCCCACGGCGGGTGCTCGGCGACCGGTGCCGCGGGCGGGCGGGCCACGCGGGCGACCACCGGGACGTGCGCCGGGGCGAGGGGACGGGCGGGCGCGGTGCGGGCGGCCTCGCGCAGGGTGGCCACCAGCGCGTCGCGCTCGCGGGCGAACTCGTCGATCGTCGCCGCGAGCCGGGCCACCACCGTGGCCGCCTGCGACACGGCGGGCAGCCCGCACGTCGGGCACGGCGCGGGCGCCGGAGCGGCCGGCGTGCCGCAGACGGGACAGGGCGGTGCCCAGGTCGGCGGGGTCCACGTCGCATCGGGCATGGCGGGGATCGTGACGTGTCCGCGGCGTCTGCGGAACCGATCTGTCCCGGACTGGGGACAGCGGCTCCTGCTGTGGACGTCACCCGTCTATCCGCTCGGGTTCCGGCGTGCGAGCGCCTACCCTGGGATCAGTGATCACGACGACCGGCCTGGAGCTGCGTGCCGGCGCCCGCATCCTCCTGAGCGACATCAGCCTGCGCGTGCAGCCCGGCGACCGCATCGGCCTGGTCGGGCGCAACGGGGCGGGCAAGACGACCACCCTCACCACGCTCGCCGGTGAGCGGCTCCCGCACGCGGGGAAGGTCGACGTCACCGGCGAGATCGGCTACCTCCCGCAGGACCCGCGCAGCGGCGACCTCGACATCAGCGCCACCGACCGCGTGCTGTCCGGGCGCGGCCTCGACGTCCTCAAGGCCCAGCTGGTCAAGGCGCAGGTGGCCATGGCCGAGCCCGCCGACGACGCCGAGCGCGACCGCGCGGTGCGCCGCTACGGCCGCCTCGAGGACCAGTTCGCCGCGCTCGGCGGGTACGCCGCCGAGAGCGACGCCGCCCGCATCTGCACCGCCCTCGGCCTGCCCGACCGCGTGATGGGGCAGCCGCTGCGCACCCTCTCCGGCGGGCAGCGGCGGCGCGTGGAGCTCGCCCGCATCCTGTTCTCCGACGCCGAGACGCTGCTGCTCGACGAGCCCACCAACCACCTCGACGCCGACTCGATCACCTGGCTCAAGGGCTTCCTCGCCGCGCACAGGGGCGGCCTGATCGTCATCAGCCACGACGTCGAGCTGCTCGAGGCCGTCGTCAACAAGGTGTGGCACCTCGACGCCAACCGGGCCACCGTCGACGTCTACAACCTCGGCTGGAAGGCCTACCTGACGCAGCGGGAGACCGACGAGCGCCGCCGCCGCCAGGAGCGGGCCAACACCGAGCGCAAGATCGACGCGCTCACCGCGCAGGCGGACAAGATGCGGGCCAAGGCGACCAAGGCCAAGGCCGCGCAGAGCATGGACAAGCGCGCGCAGCGGCTCGCCGCGGGCCTGGAGGCCGTCCGCCAGCAGGACCGCGTGGCGAAGCTGCGGTTCCCCACGCCGTCGCCGTGCGGGCGGACGCCGCTGACCGCGGAGGGGCTGAGCAAGAGCTACGGCTCCCTCGAGGTGTTCACCGACGTCGACCTCGCCGTCGACAAGGGGACGCGCGTGGTCGTCCTCGGCCTCAACGGCGCGGGCAAGACGACGCTGCTGCGGATGCTGGCCGGCACCGAGGCGCCCGACACCGGCGAGGTCCGGCCCGGGCACGGCCTGCGGATCGGCTATTACGCGCAGGAGCACGAGACGCTGGACATGGACCGGTCGCTGCTGGAGAACATGCGCTCGGCGGCGCCCGACAGCACCGACACCGAGCTGCGGCGCATCCTCGGCGCGTTCCTGTTCTCCGGTGACACCGTCGACCAGCGCGCGGGGACCCTCTCCGGCGGCGAGCGGACCCGGCTGGCCATGGCGACGCTCGTCGTCTCCGGCGCCAACGTGCTGCTGCTCGACGAGCCGACCAACAACCTCGACCCCGCCAGCCGCGAGCAGGTGCTCGACGCGCTGCGCACCTACGCCGGGGCGATCGTGCTCGTCACCCACGACGAGGGAGCCGTGCGGGCGCTGGACCCGGACAAGGTGATCCTGCTGCCCGACGGCACCGAGGACACCTGGAGCGAGGACCTCGCCGACCTGGTCGAGCTGGCGTAGCCCCGGCGGCCCGGTTCCCGGAGGTGGCGGTGGCGAGCTGGGACGACGTGCGGCGCATCGCGCTGGACCTGCCCGGCGCCGTCGAGGAGGACGGCGGGCGCACGCGGTCCTGGCGGGTGGGGAGCAGGGCCTTCGCCTGGGAGCGCCTGCTGCGCCGCGGGGAGCGGGAGCGGCTCGGCGACCGGGCGCCACAGGGCCCGGCCCTGGGGCTGCGCACCGCCGACCCGGGGGTGGTCGACGCCCTCGTCGCCGCCCGTCCGGGGGTGTTCTTCACCGTCGCCGGCTACGGCCTGCACCCGATGGTGCTCGCGCACGTCGAGCGGGCCGACGTCGAGGACCTCGACGAGGCGATCACCGAGGCGTGGTGGTGCCGGGCCCCGCGCCGGCTGCGGGAGGAGCTCGGCGGCCGGTGACGGCGGCCCGCGCCCGTCCGGGCCACCCGCGGTCGTCCTCCTCGCGTGGCCGAGGTCGCCCGACTGGGTGATCATCGACGGGTGAGGTCGCCGTCACGGGGACGGTGGCACCAGGCGGACCAGCACCGGGCGCGACGGCTCCGGCCGGCGCGGACGGCGGCGACGGAGGGGAGTCATGGCCGACTCGAGCACGGCGGACCTGAGCAAGGGCAAGCGGATCACGGGTGGGGACCGCACGTCCCTCGCCGACGAGCTGAAGAAGCGTTACGACGGTGGGGAGAGCATCCGCTCCCTGGCCACCTCGACCAACCGGTCCTACGGGTTCGTGCACCGGCTCCTGTCGGAGTCCGGTGCCACGCTGCGCAGCCGCGGCGGGGCGAACCGGAACAGCAAGAAGAGCGCGTGACGGCGGTCGACACCGACGGCCGGGTCCGTACCAGTCGCGAGGGGGCGGTCCTGACCGTCACCCTCGACCGTCCCGAGCAGCTCAACGCCCAGACACCGGCGATTTGGACGGCGCTGGCGGCGGTCGGCGCCTCCCTCGACGACGACGTCCGCGTGGTCGTCGTGCGGGGGGAGGGGCGCTCGTTCTCCGCGGGGCTGGACCGCAGCCTGTTCAGCGCCGACCCCTCCACCCCGGGCGGCCTCGGCCAGCTCGGGTCCATGCCGGCCGAGCAGACGCAGGAGCGGATCCGCGGCTACCAGGCCGGGTTCCGGTGGCTGCGCTCGCCGGGGATCGTCTCGGTCGCCGCGGTGCAGGGGCACGCGATCGGGGCCGGGGCGCAGCTGGCCCTGGCCTGCGACCTGCGGGTGATGACCGAGGACGCGTCGCTGCGGCTGCCCGAGGCGACGCTGGGGCTGGTGCCCGACCTGACCGGCACCAGCACACTGGCCGAGCTGGTCGGGTACGCGCGGGCACTGGAGCTGTGCGTGACCGGCCGGCCGGTGCCCGCGGCGGAGGCGCTGTCGTGGGGGTTGGCCAACGCGGTCGTCCCGGCGGCGGAGCTCGACACGGCCGTCGCGGCCCTGGTCGCGGCCATCACCGCACCGCCGGTGGGAGCGGTCCGGGAGACGGCGGCGCTGGTGCGCTCCGCCGTCCGCAACGACCCGCAGGCCCAGGACGCCGCCGAGCGGGCCGCCCAGACCCGGCGGCTGGCGGCGCTGGCCCAGGGGGGCTGAGCGCCCGACGGATCCGGAACAGCCGGGGACCGGCCGCCGTTGGACAGGCGGCCGGTCCCCGTCCGGAGATGAGGAGGTCGTGTCGTGAGCAGTCCCATGACCTCCATGGCGGCGATGCGGTCCTTCCGCCGGGACCCGTCGGTCACCTCGCGCGAGCTGCCGAAGGGCACCGTGCGCCGCGTCCTCGGCATCGCGCGGCCCTACCGGCGCGAGCTGACGTCGTTCCTCGCGCTCGTCGTCGCCTCCTCCGTCATCGGGGTGATCACCCCGCTGCTGGCCGGCGACATCATCAACCGGATCGCCCGCCTCGACGGCACCGCGGGCGGCATCGTCCGGATCGCGCTGGTCATCGCCGGTCTCGCCGTCGTCGACGCCTTCATCTCGGTGGCCACCCGCTGGTACTCCGCCCGGATCGGCGAGGGTGTCATCTACGACCTGCGCGCCCGCGTCTTCGAGCACGTGCAGCGCATGCCGGTCGCGTTCTTCACCCGCACCCAGACCGGCGCGCTGGTCAGCCGGCTCAACAACGACGTCGTCGGGGCGCAGCAGGCCTTCACCTCGACCCTGTCCGGCGTCGTCTCCAACGTCATCGGGCTGGTGCTCACCGCCGGCGTCATGTTCTCGCTGTCGTGGCAGATCACCCTGCTCTCGCTGGTGATGGTGCCGCTGTTCGTCCTGCCCGCGCGCCGGATCGGCAAGCGGCTGCAGGAGATCACGCGCGAGTCCTACGGCCTCAACGCGTCGATGAACGCGACGATGACCGAGCGGTTCAACGTCGCCGGCGCGCTGCTGGTCAAGCTGTTCGGCCGGCCCGAGGCCGAGGCCGAGAGCTTCCGCGGGCGCGCGGCGCGGGTGCGCGACATCGGCGTGCTGTCGGCCATGTACGGCCGCACCTTCTTCACCGCGCTCACGCTGGTGGCGGCGCTGGCCACCGCCCTGGTCTACGGCCTCGGCGGGTGGCTGGCCTTCGACGGGTCGCTGTCGCCGGGCGACGTCGTCGCGCTGGCCCTGCTGCTGTCGCGGCTCTACGGCCCGCTGACCGCGCTGTCCAACGTCCGGGTCGACGTCATGAGCGCGATGGTGAGTTTCGACCGCGTCTTCGAGGTGCTCGACCTGCCGCCGATGATCGCCGAGGCGCCCGGCGCGGTGCCGCTCCCGGACGGCGACCGGTCGATCGAGTTCGACTCCGTCTCGTTCAGCTACCCGGCGGCCGCGGACGTCTCCGTCGCCTCCCTCGAGGACGTGTCGCTGCCCGAGCACGGCGGGCCGACCGCGGTGCTGCACGACGTGTCCTTCCGGGTCGAGCCCGGGCAGCTCGTGGCGCTCGTCGGGCACTCCGGCGCCGGCAAGTCGACGATCGTCAACCTCGTGCCGAGGCTCTACGACGTGACGGCCGGCGCCGTGCGCATCGGCGGGGTCGACGTCCGGCAGGCGACGCTGGCCTCGCTGCGCGACACGATCGGCGTCGTCAGCCAGGACGCCCACATGTTCCACGACACCATCCGCGCCAACCTGCTCTACGCCCGGCCAGGGGCTCCCGAGGAGCAGCTGTGGTCGGCCCTCACCGGGGCGCGGATCGCCGCGCTGGTCGCCTCGCTGCCCGACGGGCTCGACACCGTCGTCGGCGACCGCGGCTACCGGCTCTCCGGCGGTGAGAAGCAGCGCCTGGCGATCGCGCGGGTGCTGCTCAAGGCGCCGGGGGTCGTCATCCTCGACGAGGCCACCGCGCACCTCGACAGCGAGTCGGAGGTGGCGGTGCAGCACGCGCTCGACGCCGCGCTCGCGGGCCGGACGTCGCTGGTGATCGCCCACCGGCTGTCGACCATCCGCAGCGCCGACCAGATCCTCGTGGTCGACGACGGTCGCATCGTGGAGTCAGGTACTCACGACGAGTTGCTGGCGCTCGGGAGCCGCTACGCCGACCTCTACCGGACCCAGTTCGCCGACGGCGAGCGTCGGACGGTCGGTGCGGCGTAGCAACTAGCGTTCCTCCTGCCCCAGCTGCACCAGGAGGAGCTCCGTGACGTCCGCCCACCCGTACGACGCCCAGATCCGCGCGCTCTACGCCGACTTCGTGGACGGCTGGAACCGGCGCAGCGGGGCGGCGGTCGCCGCGGTCTTCGCCGACGACGGCGACATGGTCGGCTACGACGGCACGACCGTCAGCGGGCGGCTGTCGATCGCCTCGGACCTGCGGCGGGTGTTCGGTAGCCATCCGACGGCGACCTACGTGGCGGTCGTCCGCTCGGTGCGGGCCGTCACCGACGGCGTGGCCGTGCTGCTCGCCCACGCCGGGATGATCCCGCCGGGCGAGGACGACGTGGACCCCGGCCTGCACAGCATCCACACCCTGGTCGCCGTCGACGAGGGCGGCGGCCGGTGGAAGACGACGCTGTTCCAGGCGACGCCGGCCGCGTGGCTGGGGCGCCGCGACGCCCGGGAGGCGCTCACCGCCGAGCTGCGGGGGCTGCTGGCCACCGCCCGGTGAGCGTGCTCGTCGGCGCCGCGGACCTGCTCGCCGCGCCCCGGCACCCGGTGCTGCTGGACGTCCGCTGGGCGCTCGGTGACGACCGTGGCCGGGAGCGGTACCTGGGCGGGCACCTGCCGGGCGCGGTGTTCGTCGACCTGGAGACCGAGCTGGCCGCGCCGCCGTCGGCCGCCAGGGGCCGGCACCCCCTGCCGGCGGTCGCGGACCTGCAGGCCGCCGCCCGCCGGCGGGACCTTCCGTGACGACCTGGCCGGCCGGTTCGCCGCACTCGGCGTGCGGCCGGGGACGGCGGTCGGCGTCTACTGCGGGTCGGGCGTCACCGCCGCGCACGAGGTGGCCGCCCTGGCCGGAGCCGGGATCGAGGCGGCGCTGTGGCCGGGGTCGTGGTCGGAGTGGACCGCCGACCGGTCCCGCCCGGTCGCCACCGGCTCCTGACGAGGGGTCAGCCGGCCGGCCGGTCCGGTGGTCCGAGCAGCGCGCGCAGCGCGGGCTCGAGCAGCCGCTCGATGTCGGCGCGCGACGCCTCGGACACGGCCGGGATCCGGAGCAGGTAGCGCGACAGGCCCAGCCCCATGACGCACGCGGCCAGCAGTCCCGCCCGCAGGTCGGCGTCCTCGCCGCCGATCCGGTCGGCCACGCCGGAGGCGACCGAGCACATGACGTCGTCGCGCAGCGTGCGGTTGGCCTCGGGGTGGGTGAGGCAGCTGCGCATCAGGGCGACCGCGCCGTCCCGGCCGCCGGCGCCCTCGAACGTCTCGAACAGGTCGGCGAGGGCGGCGGCCGGCACCTGCTCGCGCGGGACGTCGAGGACGGACACCTGGTCGTGCGCCCACCGGGTCGCCTCGGTGAAGAGCTTCTCCTTGCTGCCGAAGTACTGCATCACCAGGGCGGGATCGACCCCGGCCGCCGTGGCCACCGCCCGGATGGTGGCGCGCTCGAAGCCGGTCTCGGCGAACAGGGCGCGGGCCGCTTCGAGGATCGCGGCCTCGGTGCGGCGACGGCGCTCGTCGCGGGACACGGGGGCGGGACCGTCGGTGGACACGAGTTCACTCTACAGCCGTTGACCGGTGCCGACGCTCGCTCTACGTTCGTTGAGTCATCGCTCCACGAGCGTTGAGTCAACCGAGGAGTCGTCGTGACCACCATCGCCTCGCCCACCGGGCCGGGTCCCCTCCTGCACGCGGACGGGCGGGAGGTCCGTGCGGGCCTCGCGCTCGCCGTGCTCGCCATCAGCCAGCTCATGGTCGTGCTCGACGTGTCGATCGTGAACGTCGCGCTGCCCGACATCGCCGTCTCCCTCGGCGTGGACAGCCAGAACGACCTGTCGTGGATCGTCACCGGCTACACGCTCACCTTCGGCGGCTTCCTGCTGCTCGGCGGCAAGCTCGCCGACCGGCTGGGACGGCGCCGGGTCTTCGTCCTGGGCACCGTCCTGTTCGCCGTCGCCTCGCTGCTCGGCGGCCTCGCCGGCGACCTCGGGCTGCTCGTCGTCGCCCGGCTGGCGCAGGGCCTCGCCGGGGCGCTGATGGCCCCGGCGGCGCTGTCGCTGCTCACCGTGGTCTTCGCGGAGGGCCGCGAGCGCAACCGCGCGCTCGGCATCTGGGCGGCCATCTCGGCCGGGGGCGCGGCCATCGGGCTCATCCTCGGCGGGGTGCTCACCGAGTACGCCAGCTGGCGCTGGGTGCTGTTCGTCAACGTCCCCGTCGCCGTGCTCGCCGTCGTCGGTGCCCTGCGCGTCCTCCCCGAGAGCCGCGACGAGCGGGCCGGCGGCTTCGACGTCCCCGGCGCCGTCCTGGTCACCGGCGGGCTCGTCGCGCTGGTCTACGCGCTGGTGAAGGGCAACGACTTCGGCTGGGCCTCCGCCCGGACGCTCGGGATGCTCGCGCTGGCGGCCGTCCTCCTGGCCCTGTTCGTGGTGGTGCAGCGCCGCGCCGCCGACCCGCTGGTCGACTTCCGGCTGTTCCGGTCGCGGTCGGTGCTGGGGGCAGACCTCGGGGCGCTGTTCGTCGGCGCCGGCATCTTCGCGGTCTTCTTCTTCCTCGTGCTCTGGATGCAGCAGGTCAACGGCTACTCGCCGCTGGAGGCGGGGTTCGCCTTCCTCCCGATGACCGTCGCGATCGTGATCGGGGCCGCGATCGCCTCCCCGCTGCTGGGGCGGGTCGGACCCCGGCCGCTGCTGGTCGCCGGCCCCGCGCTGGCCGCCGCCGGGATGCTCGTCCTCGGCCTGCGGCTGGACCCCACCGCCTCCTACCTGACGATCGTGCTGCCGTCCCTGGTCACGGTGGCCCTGGGCATGGGCCTGACGTTCGTGGCGCTGACCAGCGCTGCCGTGGCCGGCGTCCCGCAGGAGGACGCGGGCGTGGCCAGCGCGCTGCTCAACGCCGGCCAGCAGGTCGGTGGTGCGCTGGGCCTGGCCATCCTGACCGCGGTCAGCACGGCACGCACCGACGCCCTCGCCCCCGCGGGGTCCCCCGCCGCGCCGGGGTACGTGCCCGCCCTCGTCGAGGGCTGGGGTCTCGGGTTCGTCGTCGCGGCCGGGTTCCTCGCCGCGGCCGGGGTCATCGGCGGAGCGCTCGTCCGGGTGTCCCGGGCGGAGGCCGCCGAGGCGCTCCCGGCGGCCGCCGGCGCGGTCGGGTAGCCGCACCCGGGCCCGCCTCCCGCACGCGGGAGGCGGGCTCCGGGGCAGCGGGGCTCAGCCGAGCGCGGCGTCGTAGCGGTCGAGCAGGACGGCGGCGATGCGCTCGTCGGGCAGCAGGGGAGCGGTGACGACGTCGGCGCCGGCCTCGGCCAGCTTGCCGTGGAAGTGGCCCGGCGCGAGCAGGTAGGCGGCGACGACGACCCGCTCGGCGCCGGCGCGGCGGGCCGCGGTCACGGCGTCGGCGACCGGGGGCTGCGCGGCCGAGCCGTAGCCGGTGGTCACCGGGCCCGCCCAGGAACGCTGCAGCAGGTCGGCGGTGTCCTCGACGTCGGCCACCGACCGCGGGTCGGACGATCCGGCGGCGGCCAGCACGACGGCGGTGAGTGGGTCACGGGGGTCGGCGCCGGCCTCGACCAGCCGGTCGGAGAGCACCGCGGCCAGCCGCGGGTCGGGGCCCAGCGGGCGGGCGGCGACGGCGGAGTCGTGCGCGGCCACCGCTCCGGCGATGTCGACGTGCACGTGGTAGCCACCCGACAGCAGCAGCGGCACCACCACCGCCGGGCGTCCCTCGCCCGCCAGCCCGGCGACGACGTCGACCACGGTGGGCGGCTGGACGTCGACGAAGGCCGCCGTCGTCACCAGGCCCGGGCGCAGCCGGCGTGCGGCCAGGCCCAGCTCGGCAACCAGGCGCCGCCCGGTGGGGTTGCGCGTGCCGTGGGCGCAGGCGACGAGGACCGGTGCGTCGCTCACGGGGTGCGGAGGACGCCGCCGTCGACGGCGACCATGGTGCCGGTGACGTAGGACGCGGCGGGGGAGAGGAGGAAGGCCGCGACCCGGCCGAACTCGTCGGGCTGCCCGACACGGCGCAGCGGGATGCCCTTCTCGGTGCGCGCCCGCGCCGCGGCGGGGTCGCCGGAGGCGGCCTCGATCTCGGTGATCCGGTCTGTGGCGACGGTGCCGGGCATCAGCCCGACCACCCGGATGCCGCGCGGGCCGAGCTCGTCGGCCAGCGCCTTGAGGGTCATGGCCAGGCCGGGCCGCAGGCCGTTGGAGATGGCCAGGTGCCCGATCGGCTGGCGCACCGACGTGGACAGCACCATGCCGATCGCCGCGCCCTCGCCGAGGTGCGGCACCAGCTCCCGCAGCAGCCGCAGCGGACCGAGCAGGACGCTGTCCACGGCGTCGCGCCAGGCGTCCTCAGGAGTCCCGAGCACCGAGCCCGGCGCCGGGCCGCCGACGCTGACGAGCAGGCCGTCGACCCGGCCGAGCCGCTCGAGCGCCGTCGTCACCAGGGTGTCGGCGGCGGCGGGGTCGGCGAGGTCGGCGGCCACCCCGGACGCGCCGTCGCCGAGCCCGGCGACGGCGGCGTCGACGGACTCCTGCGACCTGGAGCTGACGAGGACGCGCGCCCCGTCGGCGACGAGGGCCCGGGCGGTCGCGAGGCCAGCCCCCGGCTCGCGCCGGTGAGCAGGTACCCGCGACCGCCCAGGCCCAGATCCATGTCGCAGCCCCGATCAGGCGGCCGTGCCCCGCAGCGAGCGGAGGACGTACTGCATGATCCCGCCGTTGCGGTAGTAGTTCGCCTCGCCGGGGGTGTCGATGCGGACGCGGGCGTCGAACTCCACGTCACCCGCCTTCACCTTGACCGTGCGCGGGGTCTCGCCGTCGGTGAGGGCGGTGATCCCGGTGATGGTGAACTCCTCGTCGCCGGTCAGGCCGAGGGACTCCCGGTTCTCGCCCTCGGGGAACTGCAGCGGCAACACGCCCATGCCGATGAGGTTGGAGCGGTGGATGCGCTCGTAGCTCTCGGCGATGACCGCCTTGACGCCCAGCAGCGCCGTCCCCTTGGCCGCCCAGTCGCGCGAGGAGCCCGAGCCGTACTCCTTGCCGGCCAGCACGACCAGCGGGATGCCGGCGTCGATGTAGGCGCGCGAGGCGTCGTAGATCGTCGTCGTCTCGCCGGTCAGGTGGTTCTTGGTGACGCCACCCTCGGTGCCGGGCACCAGCTGGTTGCGCAGCCGGATGTTGGCGAAGGTGCCGCGGATCATCACCTCGTGGTTCCCGCGCCGGGACCCGTAGGAGTTGAAGTCGCGGCGCTGCACGCCGTGCTCGGACAGGTACTTCCCGGCCGGGCTGTCGGCCTTGATCGACCCGGCGGGGGAGATGTGGTCGGTGGTCACCGAGTCGCCGAGCACGGCCAGCGTGCGGGCGCCGGTGATGTCCTGGACCGGGGCCGGCTCGGCCGGCATGCCCTCGAAGTACGGGGGACGGCGCACGTAGGTGCTCTGCGGGTCCCACTCGAAGGTGTCGCCGGTCGGCGTCGGCAGCGCCTGCCACTGCTCGGTGCCGGCGAAGACGTCGGCGTAGTCCTTGCTGAACATCTCCGCGGAGACGGCGTGGTCGATGACCCGCTGGACCTCCTGCGGCGAGGGCCAGATGTCGCGCAGGAAGACGTCGTTGCCGTCCTCGTCCTGCCCGAGCGGGTCGTCGTTCAGGTCGACGTCCATCGACCCGGCCAGCGCGTAGGCGATGACCAGTGGCGGGGAGGCCAGGTAGTTCATCTTGACGTCGGGGTTGATCCGGCCCTCGAAGTTGCGGTTGCCCGACAGCACCGAGACGACCGCGAGGTCGGCCTCGTTGACCGCCGCGCTGACCGGCTCAGGGAGCGGGCCGGAGTTGCCGATGCACGTGGTGCAGCCGTAGCCGACGAGGTAGAAGCCCAGCTTCTCCAGGTACGGGGTGAGCTCGGCCTTCTCGTAGTAGTCCATGACGACCTTGGACCCGGGGGCCAGCGTCGTCTTGACCCACGGCTTGGTGCTCAGGCCCCGCTCGACGGCGTTCTTGGCCAGCAGCGCCGCGCCGATCATGACCTGCGGGTTGGACGTGTTGGTGCACGAGGTGATCGCCGCGATCACGACCGAGCCGTGGTCGATGGCCGTCTCGGTGCCGTCGTCCATGACCACGCGGGTGCGCTTCGAGGGGCGCCCGGAGACGGCGTCGTCCTCGTAGTGGTGCGGCTTGCCGGCGCTGCCGTTGCCGCCCTCGCTGCCCGGTGCCGAGCCGGCCGGGTCGGAGGCGGGGAAGGACTCCGCCGAGGCCTCGTCGACGGAGGACTCGACGCCGTAGGGCTGCTCGTTCTGCGGCACGCCGGGCTTGCGGTCGTCGCCGCCGGTCTCGTCGGCCGACACGTAGTCGGCCAGCGCGGCGCGGAAGGCGTGCTTGGCGTCGGTGATGGCGACGCGGTCCTGCGGGCGCTTCGGGCCGGCGATCGAGGGGACGACCGTGGCGAGGTCGAGCTCGAGGTACTCGGAGAAGGCGATCTCGCGCGACGGGTCGTGCCAGAGGCCCTGCTCCTTGGCGTAGGCCTCGACGAGGGCCACCTGCTCCTCGGAGCGGCCGGTGAGCCGCAGGTAGGTGATGGTCTCCTCGTCGATGGGGAACATCGCCGCGGTGGAGCCGAACTCCGGGCTCATGTTGCCGATCGTGGCGCGGTTGGCCAGCGGGACGGCCGAGACGCCCGCGCCGTAGAACTCGACGAACTTCCCGACCACGCCGTGCTGCCGCAGCATCTCGGTGATCGTGAGGACCAGGTCGGTGGCGGTGGCGCCCCCGGGCAGCTCGCCGGTCAGCTTGAAGCCGACCACGCGCGGGATGAGCATCGACACCGGCTGGCCGAGCATCGCGGCCTCGGCCTCGATGCCGCCGACGCCCCAGCCGAGCACGCCCAGGCCGTTGACCATCGTGGTGTGGCTGTCGGTGCCCACGCAGGTGTCGGGGTAGGCGACGACGCGGTCGCCGTCCTGGCGCGGGAACACCACGCGGGCGAGGTGCTCGATGTTGACCTGGTGGACGATGCCGGTGCCCGGCGGGACGACCTTGAAGTCGTCGAAGGCGCCCTGGCCCCAGCGCAGGAACTGGTAGCGCTCGCCGTTGCGCTCGTACTCGATCTCGACGTTGCGCTCGAAGCTCTCCGGGGTGCCGAAGACGTCGGCGATGACGGAGTGGTCGATGACCAGCTCGGCAGGGGCGAGCGGGTTGATCTTGTTGGGGTCGCCGCCCAGGTCGGCCATGGCCTCGCGCATGGTGGCGAGGTCGACGATGCAGGGGACGCCGGTGAAGTCCTGCATGACCACGCGGGCCGGGGTGAACTGGATCTCCTGGTCGGGCTCGGCCGACGGGTCCCAGTTCGCGATCGCGCGGATGTGGTCGGCGGTGATGTCCGCGCCGTCCTCCGTGCGCAGCAGGTTCTCGAGCAGGACCTTCAGGCTGAAGGGGAGCGAGCCTGCGCCCTCGACCGCGTCGAGCCGGTAGATGTCGTAGTCGGTGCCGGCGACGCTGAGCGTCGACCGTGCCCCGAAGCTGTCCTTGCTGGCTGCCACTGCTTGCGCCTCACCCTCGAGTGTCCATCCGGCTTGAGTGCCACCCTCCATCATCCCAGCCCCGCCGGCGCGCCCGCTGGTGAGGCGACCCTTGCCTGCCGTGCGCGCAGACACGCGGGAGCGCCCGGTTGGCCGCACGGCCGGCGGGTAACCCCACGCCGTGGGGGACGCCCGTCACGACGCCGCTCGTCCCGGGGGCGCGGGTCCCGGAACCGCCCCGGCCGCGGCCGGCGACGGCACCCCGGCCGCGGCGGCCCCGGGGAGCGGCCGGCCCGGCGCGGGACGGCACCGCAGGCGCCGCTCCCACCGGCGCCTGCTCCTGCCGCTGCTGACCGTCCTGCTGGTCGGTGGCGCCCTCTCCTTCCTCGCCGCCGGGGACCGGTGGCCGTTCGCCGGTGAGCCGCCGTCGCAGCCCTCGGCGTCGCCCCGCGCCGCGCCGACGACGCCGGGTTCCCCGGTCCTCGCACCGCAGCCGGCCACCGGCACGCCCGACGAGCGGCTCGCCGCCACCACCACCGCGGTCGCCGACGCCCTCGCCGGCGACCCCGGCGGGCTCGGCCCCGCGGGGGAGGACCTGTTGGCCGGCCTGCGCCGGGTGCAGGCCGCCGAGGGTCCGGCGCGGCAGCTGGCCGCCGTCGTGGTCGGTGACTCCGTCACGACTGCGGTCGACGCAGGCGGGCTCGACGAGCAGGCGGGGCGGCAGGTCCTCGACACCCTCGCGGCCGTCGCCCGGCCGGAGCGGCTCATCGACCTCGTGGCGATGGTGGAGGCGGGCCCGCCGGCGATCGGCCCGGCCGGGGCCGAGCTGTTCGGCGAGCTGCTGGCGCTCGACCACGAGGTCCCCGCGGGGGAGACCGCCGTCCGGGCCGGCGAGCTGCTGCGGGAGGTGAGCACCGCCGCGGCCGAGGGCCGGGTGAGCGAGGCGTTCCGTGCGGTGGCGGCGCCGACGCTGGAGCGGCTGGCCGACCCGGCGGTGCACGAGGACCTGCAGGAGCTGCTGGCCGCCGCCGAGGCAGACCCCGGCCGGATCGGTCCCGCGGCCCCGCAGGTGCTCGCCTCGCTGCGGGCCGCCGCCGAGCAGCCGGTGTGGCCGCAGGGGAACACGGCCCGTGACCTGCTCGCGCTCCTGCGCCAGGACGGCCAGGTCACGACCGCCTTCCGGGAGGAGGCCGTGCCGGTCGTCGAGGCGCTGGTCCGCTGAGCGCCCGCCGTCCGTCCATGGCCCCGCCCGACCCGGACCGGCAGGCGCAGCTCGCGCGCTACCGCGAGCTGGTGCTGCACGAGCTGCCGCGGCGGGCCCGGGAGGGCCGCTGGGTGGTCACCGCCGACCACTGCTTCGGCCGGATCGTGCTCGACCACGCCGTCGCCGGGCGCTGGTACGACGTCCTCGACCGCCGCCGCTCCCCGGCCTTCGCGCAGCTGTCCGACGAGCAGCTGGCCGTGGCGGTGGCGCTGGCCGAGCGGGTGCTCGCCGAGGGCGACCCGCTGCTGCGCGAGCTCGACGCGCGGAGCCTCGAGTGGCGGGGCAAGCCGCCCAAGCGCCGCCCATGACGCTGCTCGTCGCCCACCTGGTGCTGACCGCCGCCTACGCCGGGTTCCAGTGGACGGTGCGCGGGCTGGTCTACCCGCAGTTCCGGCAGGTCCCGCCGGACGCGTTCCACGCCTACGAGCGGGCGCACCAGCGGCTGATCGCCCGCGTCGTCGGGCCGCTGTTCGCCGGCCAGGCCGTCACCACGCTGTGGCTGCTCGCCGCACGGCCGGCGGGGACCCGCTTGCTGCCGGTGCTCGCCGGCGGCGCCTGCTTCGCCGCCGTCCTCGCCGTGACGGCGCTGGTCGCCGTCCCGCTGCACCGGCGGCTCGACGCCGGCTGGGACGCCGCCGCCCACCGCGCGCTGTGCCGCGCCGACACCGTCCGGGCGCTCGCCGCGTCGGCCGGGACGGCGGCCGCCGCCTGGGCGGTCCTCGCGGCGCAGGGCTGAGGCCGTCCTCCCGCACCGCGGGGCGTCCTCCCTCACCGCGCACCGTGCGGGAGGACGCTGCACGATCAGGTCACCTGATCGTCGCGGACACGGCTAGCGTGACGGCGACCACGTCGAGCGGCTGAGCGGCCCGCCGTCAGCCCTGGCCACCGGGAGCCCGGCATGCGCGTCCCCCTGACAACCCGCGACTTCCTCGACCGCGCCGAGCTCGTCTACGGCGACCGGGTCGGGATCGTCGACGAGCCGGGCCAGCCCGCGCCGTCCCTGGGCGAGGTGTCCTGGCGCGAGGTGGCCCGCCGCGGCCGCGCGCTGCAGGCCGGCCTGGACGCGCTGGGCGTGGGGGAGGGCGAGCGGGTGGCCGTCGTCAGCCACAACGCCGCCCGGCTGCTGGAGGTGCTGCTCGCGGTCCCGTCGTCCGGGCGGGTGGCGGTGCCGGTGAACTTCCGGCTCAACCCCGAGGAGGTGTCCTACATCGTCGGGCACAGCGGCGCGCGGGTGCTGCTGGTCGACCCGGAGCTGGAGACCTCGCTCAAGCGCGTGCAGGCCGAGCACCGGTTCGGCACCGGCGAGGAGTACGAGCAGCTGCTGCGCTTCGACGCGGAGGCCCGCCCGTGGGCCGAGCCCGACGAGGACGCCACCGCCACGATCAACTACACCAGCGGGACGACGGCGCGGCCCAAGGGCGTGCAGATGACCCACCGCAACATCTGGGTCAACGCGGTCACCTTCGGCATGCACATGCAGGTGAGCGACCGCGACGTCTACCTGCACACGCTGCCGATGTTCCACTGCAACGGCTGGGGCCTGCCGTACACGATGGCCGGCGTCGGTGCCCGCCAGGTGGTGCTGCGCAAGGTCGACGGCGCGGAGATCCTGCGCCGCGTCGAGCAGCACGGCGTCACGATGATGTCCGGCGCGCCCGCTGTCTGGAACGCCGTCCTGGAGGCCGCCGCCGACTGGGACGGCGAGGTCCCCGGCCGCGACCGGGTGCGCATCGTGGTCGCCGGGGCGCCGCCGCCCTCGCGCACCATCGCCCGCGTCGAGGCCGAGCTCGGCTGGGAGTTCAACCAGATCTACGGCCTCACCGAGACCGCGCCGCTGCTGACGGTCAACCGGCCGCGCGCGGAGTTCGACGACCTCGACCCCGAGGAGCGTGCGAAGCGGCTGTCCCGGGCCGGCGTGCCGGCGCTCGGCACCCGGCTGCGGGTCAGCGAGTCCGGCGAGGTGCTCGCGCAGGGCAACACCGTGCTCGCCGGCTACTGGGAGAACCCCGACGCCTCGGCGGAGGCCCTGGAGGGCGGCTGGTTCCACACCGGCGACGGCGGCACCCTCGACGACGGCGGCTACCTGACCATCTCCGACCGCAAGAAGGACGTGATCATCACCGGCGGCGAGAACGTCTCCTCCATCGAGGTGGAGGACGCCGTCTTCAGCCACCCCGCCGTCGCCGAGGTCGCCGTCATCGGCATCCCCGACCAGAAGTGGGGGGAGCTGGTCACCGCCATCGTCGTGCTGGCCGAGGGGCAGAGCGCCACCGCGGAGGAGATCATCGCCCACTGCCGCTCGCGGCTGGCCGGGTACAAGGCGCCCAAGCGGGTCGAGTTCCGCGACGAGCTGGCCCGCACCGCCACCGGCAAGATCCAGAAGTTCAAGCTGCGCGAGCCGTTCTGGGCCGACACCGGCGGCCGCCAGGTGAACTAGCGCCTCCCCCATCGGGGGGACACCGCCCCCGACGGACCTCCGCGCGTGCCCCGGACCGGTCGATCCCGGTCCGGGGAGCGCCCGCACGGGTGCCCCGAGGAACCGCGCCGGCCCCGTCGCCGGCGCACCGGGAGGGGTCGGCACGTGGGTACGCGCACGCGACATCAGCACTGGGCGGTCCGGGTCGCCGGGACGGCGGTCGCCGCCCTGGCCGTCCTCGGGCTGACCCCGGGCACCGCCGCGGCGGCACCCGGCGACGCCGAGATCGCTGCCGCCGAGGCCGAGCGGGCCGCCGCCGACGCGCAGGTGGGCGTGCTCAGCGCCCAGCTCGCCGAGGCCGAGGCCGCCGCCGCGCAGGCGCACCAGGCCGCGCAGATCGCGCTGCAGGACTACGAGCAGACCCAGGCCGCCTACGAGGCCGCCCGCGACACCGCCGAGCACGCCGCCACCGCGGCGACGCGGGCCGATGCCGCCGCCGTCACCGGCCGCGGGCAGCTCGCCGCCTACGCCCGCGACGCCTACGTCCAGGGCAGCACCGCGCCCGGCGCCGTCGCGCTGCTCAGCGCCGAGGGCCCGGCCCAGCTCGTCGAGCGCTCGGCGCTGCTCGCGGCCGCCGGCGCCCACCGCGTCGACGTCGTCGGGGAGCTCGTCGAGCTGCAGGAGCAGGCGGACGTCGCCCGGCAGGAGGCCGAGCAGGCGTCCGAGGAGGCCGCGGCCCTGCAGGAGCAGGCCGCCGCCGCGCTGGAGAGCGCGCAGGCCCAGGAGCTCGACGCCCGCGAGCGGACCGCCGCGCTCGCCGGGCAGCGCGACGCCGTCATCGCGCAGGCCGAGGCCGCCGGTCAGGAGGTGACCGCGCTCCGGCAGGAGCAGGACGCCGCCGAGGCCGCCGCCGCTGCTGCTGCCGCCGCTGCGTCCCGGCCCGCGCCCCAGGCCCCGCCCGCACCCACCGCCCCGGCTCCGGTTCCGAGCGCGCCCGCGCCGTCGGCTCCGTCGGCGCCCGCCCCGTCCGCGCCCGCCGCACCTGCCCCCGTCGCGCCCGCTCCCGTCGCGCCTGCCCCCGTGGCACCGGCTCCCGTCGCGCCGGCCCCGAGCGCCCCGGTGGGGAACCCGACGCCGCCGCCGACCACCAGCGCCGGCGCGCCTTCGGCGTCGGCCGTGCAGACCGCCGTCGATGCGGCGCTGTCCCAGCGCGGGCTGCCCTACAGCTGGGGCGGCGGCGGCAGCAACGGCCCGGGCTACGGCATCCCGCCGGACACCCGCATCTGGGGCTTCGACTGCTCCGGGCTGACCGAGTACGCCTACGCCCGCGCCGGCATCCGCATCGGCGGGACCAGCCGCGACCAGTGGTGGCTCAACCGCGGGAAGACCGTGGCGCGCGCCGACCTGCGCGCCGGCGACCTCGTCTTCTGGGGCGGCGGCAGCTCGTACACGTCGATCTACCACGTGGCGCTCTACATCGGGAACGGCAAGGTGGTCCACGCCCCGCAGAGCGGCGACGTCGTCAAGGTGACGTCGATGTGGTTCGGCAGCGACTACTTCGGCGCGGTGCGGCCGACCGCCTAGGCGGCACCGGGGGAGTTGGGGCGTCGGGCAGCCACGGGGGGAGCTGCCCGACGCACTGACCACGCTAGCAGCCACGGGGCGCCAGGTGCAGGGGCAGCGCCCGCTCGCTCGGCGCGTCCTCCCCGCCTCGCGGCGTGTCCCGCCCGCGGCCGGCCCGGCGTGCCGCCGCGCACGACCGGACGGACTGCCAGCCGCAGGTGGGACACTGGCGCCGGGACGGGCGGAAAGGCCCCGTCACCGGCCTCTCCGGGAGCCCAGCACGGACCCGGGGGGCGCGGACCGGCACCCGAGGAGCCCCGTGACCACCGCCGCCAGCACCCCTCTCGACAAGCCCGCCGGTGCCACCGCCGCGGCCGCCGGTGCCCCGGTCCCGCCGTCGGCGGACGCCGCGCGGCTGGAGCGGGCGCTGTTCGAGATCAAGCGGGTCATCGTCGGCCAGGACCGCCTGGTCGAGCGGATGCTGGTCGCCCTCCTCGCCCGCGGCCACGTCCTGCTCGAGGGTGTGCCCGGCGTCGCGAAGACCCTCGCGGTGGAGACGCTGGCCCGGGTCGTCGGCGGCCGGTTCGCCCGCCTGCAGTTCACCCCCGACCTGGTGCCGGCCGACATCCTCGGCACCCGCATCTACAAGGCCGGCCAGGACGCCTTCGACACCGAGCTGGGCCCGGTGTTCGCCAACTTCGTCCTCACCGACGAGATCAACCGCGCGCCGGCGAAGGTGCAGTCGGCGCTGCTGGAGGTCATGGCCGAGCGGCAGGTGTCCATCGGCGGCGTCACCCACAAGCTGCCCGACCCGTTCCTCGTGCTGGCCACGCAGAACCCCATCGAGTCCGAGGGCGTCTACCCGCTGCCGGAGGCCCAGCGCGACCGCTTCCTCATGAAGGTGCTCGTCGACTACCCGAGCCCCGAGGAGGAGCGGGAGATCATCTACCGGATGGGCTCCACGCCGCCGGTGGCCGAGACCGTCCTCGGCCCCGACGACCTGCGCCGCATGCAGCGCACCGCCTCGCAGGTGTTCGTGCACCACGCGCTCGTCGACTACGTCGTCCGGCTCGTGGTCGCCACCCGGCAGCCGCGCGAGCACGGCATGGACGACGTCGCCTCGTGGGTCTCCTACGGCGCCAGCCCCCGGGCCTCGCTCGGCCTGATCGCCGCCAGCCGCGCGCTGGCGCTGGTCCGCGGCCGCGACTACGTGCTGCCGCAGGACGTCCTCGACGTCACCGCCGACGTGCTGCGCCACCGGCTCGTGCTCTCCTACGACGCCCTCGCCGACGGCGTGCCGGCCGACCACGTGGTCAAGCGGATCCTGCAGACGGTGCCGCTGCCGCAGGTCACCCCGCGCCAGCGCGCCGGCGGCTTCGGCCCCGCGGCGCCGGGCGGCCCGCAGGTCCCGCCGCCGGGTGCGCCGCAGTACGGCCCGCCGCAGGGCCTGCCCCCGTACGGTGGGCCCGGCTTCCCGGCCGGCCAGCCGCTGCAGGGCGGCCCGGTGCAGAACGGCCCGCAGCAGGTCGGCCCGGCGCAGAACGGTCCCGCCCCGCAGCAGAACGGCCAGCCCGGCAGCAACGGCCACGGCCCCGGCCACCCGCAGGCGTGATCCGGCGTCGCGCCCGCGCGCGGGCGGGGGAGGACGCTGCCCCACCGGGTGCGGCGGGGACGGCGGCGTCCCCGGCGGCGTCCCCGGGCGCTCCGCCCGCGCCGCCGGGGCCGGCCGCCCCGGCGGGCACCCCGGGTTCGGGGATCGACGCCCGGGACGGCGACGGGTCGCTGCCGCACTTCGGCGAGGGCCCGGCCGACGTCCTCCTGCAGCGGCTGGAGTACACCGTCCGGCGGCGGCTCGACGGGCTGCTGCAGGGCGACCACCTCGGCCTGGTCCCGGGCTCGGGCAGCGAGGCCGGCGACTCGCGCACCTACCACCCCGGCGACGACGTCCGGCGGATGGACTGGCCGGTGACCGCGCGCACCCAGGTGCCGCACGTCCGGGAGACGATCGCCGACCGCGAGCTGGAGACGTGGGCGGTGGTCGACCTCTCGGCCAGCCTCGACTTCGGCACCGGCCTGTGCGACAAGCGCGACCTCGCCATCGCCGGCCTGGCCGCCGTCAGCCACCTCACCGTCCGCGGCGGCAACCGGCTGGGCGCCGTCGTCACCACCGGCGAGCGCGTCGACCGCTACCCGGCCAAGCCCGGGCGGCTGGCCGCCGACCGGCTGCTGCGCGGGGTGGTCGCCACGCCGCGGGCGACCACCGGCCGCCGCGGCGACCTCGCCGCGGCGCTGGAGACGCTGCGCCGCCCGCCGCGCCGCCGCGGGCTGGTCGCCGTCGTGAGCGACTTCCTCGGCGACACCGACTGGGAGCGGCCGCTGCGCGGGCTGGGTGCCCGGCACGAGCTGCTGGCGATCGAGGTGGTCGACCCCCGGGAGCTGGAGCTGCCCGACGTCGGCCTGCTCACCGTCGTCGACCCGGAGTCGGGGCAGACGCTGGAGGTGCCCACCGGCGACCCGCGCTTCCGGGCCCGCTTCGCCGAGGGCGCGGCCGAGCAGCGGCGGGAGATCGCCGCGGCGCTGCGCCGCTGCGGTGCCGGGCACCTGCAGCTGCGCACCGACCGCGACTGGCTCATGGACGTCGTCCGGTTCGTCGCCGACCGGCGGCGCGCCGGCAGCGGCGGGGCCTCCCGGTGACCGCCCCGAACCCCAGAGAGGTCCCCTCGTGAGCTTCCAGTCACCGCTGTGGCTGACCGCGGTCGTCCCCGTCGTCGCGCTGGCCGTGCTCTACGTGGTCAAGCAGCTGCGCCGCCGGGTGTACGCGGCCCGGTTCTCCCAGACCGGGCTAGCCGCCGGGCTGCTGCCCAAGCGCGCCGGGTGGGTGCGGCACGTCGCGTTCGGCCTGACGCTGACGGCGCTGCTCGGGCTGGTGCTCTCCCTGGCGCAGCCGAGCACCGAGGTGCGCGTGCCCCGGGAGACCGCCACCGTCGTGCTGGCGCTGGACGTGTCGCTGTCGATGCAGGCCGAGGACATCGAGCCGAGCCGGTTCGAGGCGATGAAGGACGCCGCCGCGGACTTCGTCGACATCCTCCCGGAGCGGATCAACCTCGGGCTGGTGTCGTTCTCCGGCACCGCCTCCACGCTGGTCACGCCCACGACCGACCGTGACCAGGTGCGCGGCGCCATCGAGAACCTGGAGCTGTCGGAGGCGACGGCGATCGGGGAGGCGATCTTCACCTCGCTCACCGCGATCAGCACGTTCCAGTCCACCCTCGACGTCGGCGAGGACGAGGAGCTGCCGCCGGCGCGGATCCTGCTGCTCTCCGACGGCTACAACACGGTGGGCCGGGAGAACAGCCAGGCGATCGGGGCGGCGACGGCGGCGGGCGTGCCGGTGTCGACGATCGCGTTCGGCACCGACTACGGCTCGATCGAGATCGGCGGCGAGGTGACGCCGGTGCCGATCGACCGCGACGCGCTGCGCGCCATCGCCGACGAGACCGGCGGGCAGTACAACGAGGCCCGCACCCGCGCGGAGCTCGAGGCCGTGTACGACGACCTGGGCAGCCAGATCGGCTACACCACCGAGCCGCAGGACGTCTCCTACTGGTTCGTCCGGATCGCCACGCTGCTGCTGTTCGGTGGGCTGGGCCTGGCCGCCTGGCGCCTGCAGCGCCTCTTCTGACGGAGCGCCTCAGCCGTCCCGCGGGATCGGCCGGGGCGCTGGTCCCCACCACCTCGGCTCCAGCGGGGCCTCCGGCACAGGGAGGCCCCGCTGGAGCCGAGCTCGTCCGCGGACCGCTCCCGTGCGCGCCACGGCGGGGCGGAGTGGCCCGGTCCGGGCTCAGCGGGTGGGGTCGAGGACGAGCTTGCCGGTGGTGCGGCGGGCGAGCAGGTCCTGGTGCGCCTCGCGGACAGCCGTCAGCGGGTAGCGGCCGCCGCCGACCGGCTTCAGTGCCCCGTCGGCGACCAGCGGCAGCATGTCGCCCATGGCGTCGTCGAGCATGGCGGGCCGGCTGAAGCAGTGCGCCAGCCAGAAGCCGACGACGGCGCGGCTGGTGCCCATGAGCGCGGGCGCCTGCACCGGCTTCGGCGGGCGCCGGCCGGCCATGCCGTAGGCCACCAGCCGGCCGAACGGGGCCAGCGCCGAGAACGAGCCGTCGAAGACGTTGCCGCCGGTCATCTCCAGGACGACGTCGACCCGCCTGCCGCCGTTGGCCTCGCGCAGGGCGGCGGTGAAGGCCTTCGGGTCGTCGTCGGCGAGCGCCGGGTCGACGGTCGCGTCGGCACCGAGCTCCTCGGCCAGCGCGCGCTTGTCGGGGCTCGACGCGGTGGCGATGACGCGGCCTGCGCCCCAGCGCTTGGCCAGCTGGACGGCGAGGGAGCCGACCCCGCCGGCGCCGGCGATCACGACGACGGACTCCCCGGCGGCGAGGTGCGCGCTGGTGCGCAGCAGGTGCCAAGCGGTGGTGCCCTGCAGCACGAGGGCGAGGGCCTGCTCGTCGGTGACCGCGTCGGGCACCGGCCACGTCAGCCGCGGGCTGCCGACGACCTTCTCGGCGTACCCGCCGCCCTCGACCAGGCCGACGACGCGCTCGCCGCCGCCGGCCGGGCGGCCGACGAACTCGGCGCCCGGGACCAGCGGGAGGGTCTGCGGCGCCAGGTAGCTGTCCTCGGTCTGGTGGGTGTCGGCGAAGTTCACGCCCGAGGAGCTCACCTCGTAGAGCTGCTGGCCGTCGCCGGGGACGGGGTCGGGGAGGTCGACGACGTCCATCACTTCAGGGCCGCCGAAGCGGGTGATCTGCACGGCACGCATGCGCGTCAGGCTAGGGGCCACCTGCGCACCGGGCTCGAATGGAGGGGAGGGGCGGCCGCAGGGGATCACATGCGGACGAGGGCACGTTCGGACCGATCGGGCGTGGGCGCCTCGTGAACCGGCGACGGCGCGTAGACCGCGACAACTCGCTCACCCGGACCCTTCGGTCGAGCGAGCTGGCTGAGCGCCCGCACGGGGCCGCGGTGCAGGTCCATGCGGCCCGGGACTCTGCCGGCGAGTCAATCCGGCCGCCTCGCACTGAGCCGGCGGACGACCCCGAGCGGTGCGGCGTGTGCAGGAGAACGGCTGCTCGTTCACAGCTCGCGAGGTCCTGTGCTACCTGAGGTCGAGCGAGGCCGCTAGTGCGCCGAGTCGAGGCCGGCAGCCGGTCCGGACCGCGAGTCTCGCAGGACACGCCGGGGAGACGATGCCGACCGGAGACTGACCCGTGACCCGGCGCGGCGGGCTGGCAGGATGCCCATCTGTGAGGCACGCCACAGTCACCCTCGCCGTCCTCAGCCTGCTCCTCGCCGGTGCCGGCGCCGCTCACGCCGCGCCCGCGGACGGCCCCGTGCCTCCCGGGCCTGTGGCGCTGGACAACCCGGAGTTCACCGCCAATGTGATGGCGCCGCTCCAGGTGACCGACTGGGTAGCGTTCGAGGCCGACCTCGAGACCGTGGCCGCCTACGGCGTGGACGCCGTCAGCGTCGACGTGTGGTGGGGCGACGTCGAGGGCGAGGCGGACAACCGGTTCGACTGGAGCTACTACGACCGGGTCTTCGACGTGATCACGTCCAAGGGCCTCGACCTCGCGCCGATCCTGTCCTTCCACCAGGCCGGCGGCAACGTCGGTGACGACTACACCAGCCTGCTGCCGTCGTGGCTGTGGCCCAAGTACGCCGGCGTCACCTACCGCGGCATCGAGCTCGGTCCGACGGGACTCCAGCACCAGAGCGAGCAAGGGAACTACAGCGTCGAGAGCGTGCAGGGCTGGGCCGACCAGGTGGTCATGAACGAGTACCGCGACTTCACCCGGGCCTTCGAGCAGCAGTACGGGGACGTCTACGCCGACGAGGTGGTCGAGGTCAATGTCTCGCTCGGACCGTCCGGCGAGCTGAGGTACCCCTCCTACAACCAGCACGACGAGGGCACTGGCTACCCGACCCGGGGCGCCGTGCAGGCCTACTCCCCGTTGGCCGTGCAGGACCTCCGCAGTCAGATGCTGCACCGGTACGGCTCCCTGGAGGCGATCAACCGCGCCTGGGGGACCGACCTCGCGTCGGTGCAGGAGATCGGCCCGCCAGCGGACGCCGATGCCTTCTTCGCCGGCCTGGACTACCTGGACACGCAGTACGGCCGCGACTTCGTGGACTGGTACAACGGCTCGCTCGTCGAGCACGGCGAGCGTGTGCTGTGGACGGTCATCGACTCCCTCGGCGAGGATTTCCCGGATGCCGACATCGGCTACAAGGTGCCGGGAATTCACTGGTCGATGACCAACCCCGCCCATCCCCGGGCCGCCGAGGTGACCACCGGCCTGATCCAGACCAGCATCGACCTCGACTCCTGGGCGACCGGGCACGGCTACCAGCGAGTCGTCGAGCTGGCCAACCGGTTCGACGGCGGCCCCCGCGAGGTGGTCATGCACTTCACCGCGCTGGAGATGGACGACCAGCCCGGTCCGGAGGCGCACTCGTTGGCCCAGACCCTGGTGCAGTGGATCGGCGACTACGCGTTCCGCGCCGGCGTCGAACTCAAGGGCGAGAACGCGCTCGCCGGCGGGGTCGCGTCCGAGGAGGGCT
The DNA here is from genome assembly GCF_900115395.1 of Geodermatophilus obscurus. GTDB lineage: Bacteria > Actinomycetota > Actinomycetes > Mycobacteriales > Geodermatophilaceae > Geodermatophilus > Geodermatophilus obscurus_B. The sequence goes on along the minus strand of NZ_FOWE01000009.1, from coordinate 16,009 downwards.
GGGACAACATCGACCAGGCCTTCGAGACGTGGGGGTACCTCGGGCTGACCGTGCTCCGGATCGGTGATGTGTCCTCGGGTGTTGGGGCCCGCCGGTATGCGGAGTTGATCGCGACGTACAGCCCCGACATCTGACGGCGCGGCGGCACTCTCGCGACGTGGAGCCGGGAGTCTCTGTGCTGGCGCGGACGAGCTGTGGCATCCCGGCGGTGGGATGGCCGCCGCAGCAGTTCCGGTCCGCTTCAGGTCAGTTGCACGACAGCCGGTGGTGGGTGTCGGCGACGTTGACTCCTGCGGCACTCACCTCGTAGAGCTGCTGGCCGTGGCTGGGGACGGGATCGGGGAGGTCGACGACGTCGAGGACCTCGGGGCCGCCGAAGCGGGTGATCTGCACGGCTCGCATGCCCGTCAGGCTAGGTAGGGCATGCGGGAAGGCAGTGCTCGGGCCCACACGAGGTGCGGACGGATCGGCATGCGTGCGATCACGTGCCCGGAACGAGCGTTCGAGATGTGACACCACGTCGCGCCACCGAGTCCGTCTGCCGAGTGCTCGCGGCCGCCGTTGCGTTCGGACACACGTCGGCCGGAGCGCCTCGTGGTGCCTCGTTAGGTCTCGTCCGGGCTTGGGCAACCCCGTCCGTGGACGAGCGGCCGGGGACAAGTGCCCTGCCCCGGCTCCGCGAACGGACGCCCATCCGGATGTCGCCACCTGCCCACGAGGTGATCCAGACGGCGACGAGCGCAGGGGCCACCCCTCGCGGCCGACCGTCACGCGCCGTCCGCGAGCGAGGGAGAGGGCTCGTCGAGGACGTCGTGGAGCAGACCGCCCCTCTGAGGATGGAGAGTGCGATGGCCGAGGATGCGGCGCAGCGTCGGGTCGACCAAACCGACCGTGCCAACTACCACATCGAGGCGCAGCGGCGCAGTGACGAGGAGGAATCGGCGAAGGCCCAGGTCTTGGTCGATCGGTTCGTGGCGCAGGCGACGGAGGCGGGTCTGGCGACCGAGGAGCTGACGGCTCGTCCGTGGTCCGGACGTGGGCGCTACCGCACGGGCGTCGAGGGGTGGTACCTGCTCCGCGACCGCTCAGTGGGCGTGGGGGTGGACGGCAGCTACTACGTCCTCGTCGTGGCGCCGGTGCCCTTCGGCCGCTGGCGGACCGTCGAGATCCAACCGACCCCTCCGCCGCGCCAGGTGGGGAAGGGTGCTCGCGATGGCGAGTCCTTCGCCCTCGACGCCCTGCTGGAGATGCGGCTCCAGTGGCCGGGCCCTGCAGGGGGTTGAGTGGCCGCGACCGACGGGTCGCGCTAGTCGATGGTGCAGCAGGACGGGACTGCGCTGCGTAGCGCCTGGGTGATCAGCCGGGCACCGAGCGGGCGCGCACGCGATCCATCCCCGACTACGGGGCTCGTCGTGGGAATCGGGCTGGCCGGGCGTGCGAGCACCACGTCGGCGGGCCGGAGGCCGTGTCCGCCCGTGCGGTGGGTCGCCGTTCAGGGCGGCTGTCCGTGGATGGAGTTCCGCTGTCGACTGTCTCGGCATCAGTCCTCCTGCTGTCTCCTGACTGCTCTCGCGGGATCGGCCTGCCCAGGACGGCCTGCCAGGGCGGCGCGGCCGTGGGCGGTGGTCATCCGCTCAGCCCCTCGCGGGCGTCCGGTGGGTGGCTCCACCGGTGCGGCGACGGAACCGGTCGCAGCCGCTCCTGGCACTCGGGAGAACCGCGGGATGCTGCACGGGCCGCAGGGGACGGCGACCGTCGCAGAGGCCGACTCGCGGCCGGGCCGCGCACATGTCCACGGGCTGAGCTGAGCCGACCGTGCTGTCGTCCGCCCGGTCGTCGCTCACGTCGCCGCCGTCGAGCTCGGATCTGTCGACACCGGTCTCGGCGACGAGGGCGCCCAGTCGGTCCGTCAGCCACGCGACCGCCCACGAGTCGCTCACGTCGAGGAGCGCGCTCAGCCCGTTCCACCACCGGCGCACCGCAGTGCACCCGTCCCTGTCGCGGAGCAGGAGGCGTCGGGACTCCAGATCACGAAGGGTGGCGGAGTCCGGGCTGACGAAGCCGGACGAGCCACGGCATCACCGAGCAACCCCAGGCGTGGAGCTGCTCGCTCACCCTCGCCGGGTCCGGAAGACGTTCCGCGTCGAACCGCCAGGTCCCGTAGTCCGGCGCCTGCTGAGGTCAGTCGGACGACGGTGGGCCCGGCCGACCGGGAGCGGCGGTGTCAGCCCTGGAGCGCCCGGCCTGCCCCGCCGGCCTAGCTCCCCTCGGTACGGGTAGATGTCCGCCGTGTCCGACTTCGAGATCACCGCCCTCGTCCTGGCCGAGCACGAGGTGTTCCGGCGGGAGTTCGCGGCGCTCGAGGACCTGTCCGGTCAGGAGCTCGCTGCCGCGTGGGAGGCCCTGCACGCCAAGCTGGAGGTCCACGCCGTCGCCGAGGAACAGCTGTTCTACCCCCTGCTCGCCCAGGAGGCCGACGGCGAGGAGGAGACGGCGGAGGGTGTGCACGACCACAACGAGATCCGGCACGCCGCGGCCGCCGTCGGGGAGCACGAGGTCGGCAGCGAGGCGTGGTGGGAGGCGGTGCGCACCACGCGCCAGGTCAACGCCGACCACATGGCCGAGGAGGAGACGGACTTCTTCCCTCCGTTCAAGGAGGCCGTCGACGACGAGCAGCGGGAGGCGCTCGGGATGCGCTGGTTGGCGTTCCACGACGAGCACGAGCAGGCCGAGGGGTTGTCCGGCGGGGACGCGGAGGTGGCCGAGGTGGTCGCGACCGAAGTGCCGGAGGGCGACCCGTCCCTGTGAGCACGCCACCTCTCTCCCGGGCGGGGGACCCCGGTGGCCGAGCTCCTGGGAGATCGCCGCGCACGCTCTGCGCCCGATCCACGGATCGCGCATCCCACCGAGCTCGACCGCTCGTGGTCGCGAGTCAGGGCGGAGCGCCGGGACCCGGGCGCATTCCACCAGGCGATCGTCTCGAGCGGTGGGGCGCCTGCCGGCCGGGTCCCTCCGGTGGCCCGTCCCGTGGTGGACGCCCCGCGCCTTCTGCACAGGCGCGGGGAAGGAGCAAATGAGTTCTGGGCCGACCAAGGCCCGAATACGTCCGGCAACGTGATTGACATGGCAGCGGAGTGGCACCTGATCAGCCGTCACGCTAGAGTCGGCGCCCGTGCAGGCAGGCAGGAATAGCGACTTCGCGGGTCTCGGGATCGACGACTTCTACAAGCCGATCATTCCTGATCCGGCGCCCGACGCCACAGATCAGGGTGACCCGTATCTGCTGGCGGTCCCTCCATCATCTGCCAGCAGTTTTCCGTACTACCTCTATCACACGGACGTCTCTCCCGAGGGTGACCGGATCGCGGTCTATGGAAGTCGCGACCTGCGCCAGTTCGAGTATCTCGGAAAGGCGCTGCACGCGGATGCACCGATGAGCCAGCACTGGGCTCCCTGCGTGGTGTACGACGCATCGGCGAGGCAGTTCACCATGTTCTACTCCCGCAGCGCGCCTCACCAGCCGGATGCGGACATCGGCCATCGGCTGCGCCGGGCGGTGGCCGACAGGCCGGAAGGGCCGTTCATCGACCAGGGCGAGATCCCCCTGGAACTGGAGACGGAGTTCGCCATCGATGCGGACGTCTACCAGAAGTACGACCGGCAATCGGGTCGTCCCGAACACTTCCTCGCATACGTCGTGGAATTCTGGAACGAAGCGCGCGTCGGCGTGGGGATCGTCGAGGTGAAACTGAGCCCAGACCTCGCTCGGCCCGTCTCGGCTCCGCGCGTACTCGTCAAACCCAGCTCGGACGTGCAGATGTACGAGCGCGACCGCTCGATGCCCTGGCAGATCGGCAAACGGGACTGGGCCGCCGGCGAAACGGTCGACTGGCACTGCATCGAGGCGCCCATCGGTGGACTGGTGTCCCCGGGCGGCAGCCCCTACTACCTGGACAGTTTCGGCAGCTACAAGGACGACACATATGCTGTCGGGGCCATTCGCGAAGAGGCGGACGGCAGTCTGACGGATCTGGCGACGCAAGGCCATGCCGTGCTGAGAAGTGGCATGCTGCCGGGCATCTCGAGTGCTGGGCATCCGTCACTGGTGACGCCGAACCTGCTGGTCTCGCACGGACGGTTCAGTCCTGGTGGTGAGCGGCAGGCGTTCTTCGTGCCGCTGCTCTGGGACGGCGACGATCGCCCGTTCTGCCCGAACAGGGACCAGCTCGCACGCGTGCTCCCGTAGGAGAAGCGCTCACGCACCCTCCACCCCGACTCCGTGAGGTCACCGTCATGGGTGCTGTCGGGGTCAGCGCCGCCCTGCACGGACCGAGGCCGCTGGCTCTCCACCGGGGGCATCGCAGGATCCGGACGCTGCGGCGCATGTGCTGCAGGTCCAACCGCACGCGGGTGGCCCGAGGGGTCGCCGAGGACGACTCGGTGTGCCGGGCAGCTGGCGCGCATCGGCCGGCGAGCATCGGCCGGCGAGGGCGAGCAGCGCGACGTCGAACGCGATGCGGTGTCCGAGGGGAGGGTGGAGCCCCGCGAGGCCGAGAGCTGCCTGTGCTCCTCCACTGCTGAGGTACCTCTCGGGTCAGCCGGTGAGCACCAGCGGGGTCGACGCCGGACGCCGAGACCTCGTGGAGCTGGTGGTCGTCGCCGGGGACGGGGTCGGGGAGGTCGACGACGTCGAGGGCCTCGGGCCGACGGGGCGAGTGTTCTGCCCGGCTCGGCGGCAGCTGAGGACAGGTGCGGGGCAGAGGGGGCCGTGCGTGACCCGGGCCTCGGGCTCGAACGGCGACCTCGCGGGCCGGCTGGGGCCGGGCGGCGGCCACGCCCCTGGATCCGGCGCCGGCGGAACCGGCCGGAGGTCTCCGGAGTCGTGAGTGGCACATACTCTCGGGGGTCCGTGTATATGCAAGCGGGAGGGGTTTCCCGGTGACGAAGCGCTTGATCGACCTCGACGACGAACTGTTGGTCGCCGCCCGGAACGAGTTGAACACCACCGGGGTGTCGGACACCGTCCGCGCCGCGTTGCGGCAGGCGGCGAGCGCAGGGGCGCGAGCGCGTCAGGTGGCCTGGCTGCGTGAGGGTGGGCTCGAGGCGTTGACGGACCCCGCGGAGCGGGCTGACGTGTGGCGGTGATCGCCCGCTTCCTCATCGACACCAGCGCGGCGGCCCGGATGCGGCTGGCCGCCGTCGCCGACCGGTTGAGCCGCTGATCACCGGCGGCCTGGTGTCCACCTGCGCCCCCCTGGATGCCGAGGCGCTCTACAGTGCGCGGAGCCCGGCGGAGTACGAGCAGGTGCGGGCCGACCGCCGCGAGGCGTACGAGTACCTGCCGACCGACGACGTCCACTGGCGCCGTGCGTTCGACGCGCAGCGCGCCCTGGCTCGGAGCGGGCGGCACCGAGCGGTGGGCATCGCCCACCTGTTGACCGCGGTGTTGGCTGCCGAGCACGGGATGACGGTCCTGCACTACGACAGCGACTTCGAGATCGCCGCCGAGGTGCTCGCGTTCGAGCACCGATGGGTCCTGCCACGAGGAAACGCGTAGCGCACACGTCGGAGGTGCGCAGGAGCCGGTGTCCCAGGGGATCCAGATCCCGACGGCAGCCGGGGACCTGCGTGTTCCCCTCGTGCTACCGAGGTACCTCTCAGGACAGGCGGTGGTGGGTGCCGGCGGAATCCAAGCCCGACGAGCTCACCTCGTCGAGCTGCTGGCCGTCACCGGGGACGGCCGTGTCGACGGTCAGGTGGAGGTCCGAGCGGTCCTCGGCCGGCAGATCGAGGGTCCGCTACCGATTCCTGATCGGCGCGACCACGCCGCGGTGACCGCGGCGCACCCGCTCCTCCCCCGGGAGCGTCGCGGTGCAGGCGGTCTTCTGGCCGGGTCCCGGGTCGGCGGAACTCAGCTGGTCGCCAGGGTGACTGCTCGGCGCACGTTGTCGCGGTCGTCCAGTTGGGCGACCAGCCAGGCGGCCAGGTCGCCGCGGGAGATCCTGCGGGCCTTCTCCCCGGTGGCGGGGTCGAGGGTCCGGACGGTGCCGGTGGCCGGCCTGTCGGTCAGGATCGCCGGGCGCGCGATGGTCCAGTCCAACCCGCTGGCCGTGACGGCTCGCTCCATGGCCGCCTTGTCCGCGGTCGAGCCGCGCAGGAAGGTCGTGAGCAGGACCCGCAGGCCCAGAGTGCCGTTGGCCAGGCTGTCGCCCACGCCGACGCTCGAGGTGACCAGCAGCCGGCGGACGCCGGAACGGGTCATGGCGGCGATGACGGCTCTGGCCACGTCGGCCTCCAGCGTGGTGTTCGACCTGTACGGCGTCCTGCCGCCGATCGTGTCGATCACGGCGTCCTGTCCCGCCACGGCGGCGGCCACGGCGTCCGCGTCGGTCGCGTCTCCCTCCGCGACGTCCACCCCGGCCGGGCGGTCGTAGCCGCCGGCGTGGTGGACGAAGGCGATGACCTGGTGCCCGGCGGTCTGCGCCCGCTGGACCACGGCACCGCCCGTCTTGCCGCCGGCACCGAGCACGAGCACTCTCACGGCGTCTCCTCGTCGATCGACGGTGCTGCGGGCCGAGCCGTCCACCCGCTCGGATGACGGTCACCCTAGGAGCGCTGCCCCCTCGTGAGGGGCGAGCCGGTCGCGGGCCGCCGGAGCGGGTGGTCCGCACGGTTCGCGTGCTGGTGGGCCGGCACCCCGTGCAGGTGCGGAGCAGGGGCGGGCTCAGCCGACGGGCACCGCGACGAGCCGGGCGGCCAGCTCGGCGTTGCGGCGGAGGAACGTCGCCCAGCCGGCCGGCGCCCGGGTCCCCGACGAGCCACGGGTGCAGGTCTCCTGGTCCCACCCGCGCACCCGGCCGCCCCGGATGCGCAGCCGCACCAGCACGTCGCCCGTCCAGCCGGTGACGTCCCGGTCGCCCTCCGGTCCGGACGCGGTGACCCGCTGCGGCGCGACCACCCACTCGACGGCTTCGATCTCCTCCTGCAGGCGGGCGGCCGCCTCGTAGGCCTGCGCCCGGGCCGCGGCGTCCCGCCGGGCGGCCAGCGCCGCGAGCACAGCGGCGACCGCCCCGGGCTCGCGGTCGAGCACGGCCGTCAGCGCGGCGGCGAGCTCCGGGACGGAGGTGTCCTCCAACCCCCGCACCCGCGCCAGTTCCCGCTCGCAGGGGGTCCGCGCCGGGCCGGCGTGGCCGAGCGGGTGGACACGACCCAGCCCGGAGACGGCCGACCGCACCTTCCGGCTGCCCAGGTAGGGGCCGAAGAGGCGGACCCCCGGCGCCGGTCGCCGGTCGTGGACGACGTCGAGGGCCGGCGCGTCCGGTGAGGGGTCCAGCCGGATCCGTACGGGTGTCTCCAGGCCACCGGGGATGCGGTTCCACGGCGGGAGTGACCGCTCGAGCAGGTTGGTTCGGCCCACGCGGCCTCGTGCACCGAGTCGCAGACCAGCGCCTCGATCCGGGCGACGCCGGTCACCATCCGTCGCAGGTGGCGGCGGTCGCGCAGGTCGCCCCAGTAGGAGCCGACGCGGCGGCGCAGGTCCGTGGCGCGGCCGACGTAGAGCACGCGCCCGGCGCCGTCCCGGAAGCGGTACACCCCCGGGGCGGCGGGCAGGACGGCGACGGCGTCCGGTCGGGCGGGCACGCACCCATCGTGCGCGCGCCGCCCCCCACCAGGCGGCACCGCGCCCCGTCCGTCCCGGGCGTCACGTCCGTCGCGCCCGGCCGCCGACCTGCGGCGCCCCGCCACCCGGTGGAGTCTGGGCCCATGACGGTCCTGGACAGCTTCCGTCTGGACGGCAAGGTCGCCGTCGTCACCGGTGGGAACCGCGGCCTGGGGCGGGCCTTCGCGCACGCGCTCGGGGAGGCGGGCGCGACCGTCGCCGTCGTGGCCCGCGACGAGGTCGCGAACGGCACGGTCGTCGACGAGCTGACCACCGCGGGCCTGCGGGCGCGGGCCTTCCGGGCCGACGTCGGCGACCGGGGGTCCGTCGTCGCGGTCGCTGAGCGGATCGCGGCGGACCTGGGGCGGGTCGACGTGCTGGTCAACAACGCCGGCGTGTGCGTCCACCGGCCGGCGCTGGAGGTGACCGAGGACGAGTGGAATGAGGTCATGCGGGTCAACGTGGACGGCGTCTGGAACGGGTGCCAGGTCTTCGGCGGACAGATGGTCGCCGCCGGGGGCGGCGTGATCGTCAACATCGGGTCGATGTCCGGGCAGATCGTGAACCGGCCGCAGTGGCAGCCGGCCTACAACGCCTCGAAGGCCGCGGTGCACCACCTGACGAAGTCGCTGGCCGCTGAGTGGGCCCCGCACGGCGTCCGGGTCAACGCGGTCGCCCCGGGCTACGTCCGCACGGAGATGACGCCGATCGACGAGCCGCGGTTCAGGCGCCACTGGGTCGACGACACCCCGCAGCAACGCGCGGCGGCACCGGAGGAGATCGCCCCGGCGGTGCTGTACCTGGCCAGCCCGGCGTCGTCCTTCGTGACCGGCTCGGTGCTCGTGGTCGACGGCGGGTACACGGTCTTCTGATCCTGCTGCGCCACCCCGGCTCCGCGCCCGCCCCGGTCCCGGCGGTCGAGCGGGACCTGCTGGTCCCCGCCGCTGCCCCGGGCCCGGGCGAGCTCGGGGGCGTAGTTCACGCCGAGCAACCGGGCGACGGAGAAGTCGGACGCCTCGGTGATGACGTACTGCTCGTCGGCCCGCCCGACGGCCCGACGCCGCGGAACAGCGGGACGACCGCGGCGGCCTGCTCCGGGTCCTCCAGGTGGAGGAGGGCGAGGGTGCCGGCGAGAAGAGCCCCGCCGACGACCACCTCCGGCGGACCCGTGCTGGTGCCGGTACGCCGGTGCCCCACGGCCCGGAGGACCGGGTGTCGAGGCAGGCGTTGCTACGGTCCGGCCGTGCACCGCAGCCGCCTCTCCACGCTGCTCATCGACGCTCCGGTCGACGACGCGCCGGCTGCCGCCGGGTTCTGGTCGGCGGCGCTGGGCGTGCCCGCCGTGCCGGTGCCGGACGAGGAGCAGTTCACCTCGTTGCCGGGGGCGTTCCCGGGCCTCGTCGTGGCGGTCCAAGCGGTCGACGACGCGGCGCGCTACCACCTCGACATCGAGACCGACGACGTCGAGGCCGAGACGGAACGGCTGCTCGGCCTGGGTGCGCGCCAGGTCGGCCGGTGGCTGGACTGCCGGGTGCTGCGTGCCCCTGGCGGGCACCTGCTCTGCGTCATCCCCCTGCACAGCGATCCCCAGGAGTTCCAGCGCGAGGCGCGCGTCTGGGAGTGACCCGGGGCGTTCCGGCTCACCGCCGCTCGGCGGGGGCCCCGACGGCCGGGAGACGTCAGGGGCCGTCCCGGACGGATCCGGAACGGCCCCTGACGGTGCCCTGTGGGGTGACCGGTCGGTCACCACCGGGGGTGGCGGGTGCCGGGGGGACACACACCGCCCCGCTGCCTCAGTGCGTGGACTGCGCCTCGCGGCGGGGGAGGACCCAGCCGGGCCGCACGAAGTGGCAGGTGTAGCCGTACGGGTACTTCTGCAGGTAGTCCTGGTGCTCCTCCTCGGCCTCCCAGAACGGACCGGCCGGCGTCACCTCGGTCACCACCTTCCCGGGCCACAGACCCGAGGCGTCGACGTCGGCGATCGTGTCCTCGGCGACGCGCTTCTGCTCGTCGCTGGTGTAGAAGATCGCCGAGCGGTAGCTCCGGCCCGCGTCGTTGCCCTGGCGGTCCCGGGTCGACGGGTCGTGGATCTGGAAGAAGAACTCCAGCAACTCGCGGAACGAGATCACCGCGGGATCGAAGACGATCTCGACGGCCTCGGCGTGGTCGCCGTGGTTGCGGTAGGTGGCGTGGGGGGTGTCACCGCCCGAGTACCCGACCCGGGTGGACAGCACCCCCGGGCGCTTCCGCAGCAGGTCCTGCGCACCCCAGAAGCAGCCGCCGGCCAGGATCGCGGTCTCGGTCGTCATCTCGTGCCCTCCTCTGTTCAGCACGCTGTCGGCAACGCCCCGACGGGCGCCGGGATTCCGCCCCCCGGCGCGGGCCCGGGTCACCGCTGGTCCGGGTCCGGGCACGGCGCCCTGCCGGCGCCCGTACCGTCGGCGTCCTGTCCGGCTCCCGCCCGTCGTCACCGCCCGTTCTCACCGCCCCGTCGTCCCCCTCCAGGAGGAGCACGTGCCCACCACGGTCAAGGCCTACGCCGCCACGTCCGCGACCGACCCGCTGACGCCGACCACCATCGAGCGTCGCGACGTCGGCCCGCGCGACGTCCGCATCGACATCAGGTACGCCGGCATCTGCCACTCCGACATCCACACCGCCCGCGGCGAGTGGGGTGCCACGCGGTACCCGATCGTCGTCGGCCACGAGATCGCCGGCGTCGTGGCCGAGGTGGGCTCCGAGGTCACGAGGTTCGCCGTGGGTGACCGGGTCGGCGTCGGCTGCATGGTCGACTCGTGCGGGGAGTGCCGGTTCTGCCGGCGCGGCGACGAGCAGTACTGCGTCGAGGGGAACATCCAGACCTACGGGGGCGTGGGCAAGGACGGCGTGCCCACCCAGGGCGGGTACTCCCAGGCCATCGTCGTCACCGAGGACTTCGTCCTGCGCATCCCGGACGGCCTCGAGCTCGACGTCGCCGCCCCGCTGCTGTGCGCCGGCATCACCCTCTACTCCCCGCTGCGGCACTGGGGCGCCGAGCCGGGGACGCGGGTCGCCGTCGTCGGCCTCGGCGGGCTGGGCCACATGGGCGTGCAGCTGGCCTCCGCCATGGGCGCGGAGGTCACCGTGCTGTCGCAGTCGCTGAAGAAGCAGGAGGAGGGCCTGCGGCTGGGGGCGGGTGCCTACTTCGCGACGAGCGACCCGGACACCTTCCGCCGGCTGGCGGCCTCCTTCGACCTCGTCCTCAACACCGTCAGCGCGTCGATCGACGTGGACGCCTACCTGTCGCTGCTGGACGTCGACGGCACGATGGTCCTGGTCGGCGCACCGGAGCACCCGCAGTCGGTGCGCGCCTTCTCGCTGATCCCGCGGCGCGTCTCCTTCGCCGGCTCGACCATCGGGGGCATCCGCGAGACCCAGGAGATGCTCGACTTCTGCGCCGAGCACGGCATCGCCGCGCAGGTCGAGACGATCGGCGTGGAGCAGGTCAACGAGGCCTACGAGCGCGTCCTCGCCTCCGACGTGCGCTACCGCTTCGTCATCGACACGGCCACGCTCGCCTGAGCCCGGCGGTCACCGTCGCCGGCCCGGGGGTGACCCGGGCCGGCGGCGGAGGTCAGGAGCGGATGAACTCCAGCAGGTCGGCGTTGATGGTCTCGGCCTCCGTCGTCGGCATGCCGTGCGGGAAGCCGGCGTAGGTCTTCAGCGTCCCGTTCTGCAGGAGCTCCGCGGACCGCGGCGCCGAGTTCTCGTACGGCACGACCTGGTCGTCGTCGCCGTGCATCACCAGGACCGGCACCGTGATCTTCCGCAGGTCGTCGGTGAAGTCGGTCTGGGAGAAGGCGACGACGCCGTCGTGGTGGGCCTTCGCGCCGCCCGTCATCCCCTGCCGCCACCAGTTCTCGATGATCGCCTCGGACGGTTCGGCGCCCGGCCGGTTGTACCCGTAGAACGGCCCCGACGGCAGGTCGCGGTAGAACCTCGTCCGGTTGGTCGCGACCTGGGTCTGGATGTCGTCGAACACGCTCTTGGGCACGCCGCCGGGGTTGGTCTCGGTCTGCACCATGAGCGGCGGCACCGCGCTGATCAGCACGGCCTTCGCGACGCGGTCCTCACCGTGCCGGCCGAGGTAGCGCGCGACCTCGCCGCCGCCCGTCGAGTGACCGACGTGCACGGCGTCGCGCAGGTCGAGGTGCGCCGTCAGCGCGGCCAGGTCGTCGGCGTAGTGGTCCATGTCGTGCCCGTCGCCGGTCTGGGTCGAACGGCCGTGCCCCCGCCGGTCGTGCGCGACGACCCGGAAGCCCTGGGCCAGGAAGAACATCAGCTGCGCGTCCCAGTCGTCGGCCGACAGCGGCCAGCCGTGGCTGAAGACGATCGGCTGACCGGTGCCCCAGTCCTTGTAGAAGATCTCGGTGCCGTCGCCGGTCGTGATCGTGCCCATGTCGTGCCTCCGTCGGTCTCGTGAGGATGGGGCGTCCGCAGGGGGAACCGCCCAGGCGGCCCCGGACGGGGGGCGGTGCTGTCGGACGGGGTCCGGGGACGTGGCCGCGGCCCCGTCCCAGCCGGAGCGGATGGTCAGCCGGCGGCTGCCGTCGGACGGTTCGGTGAACTCGGGACCGGCAGGTGCTCCGGCGACACAGGGTCGTGGGCCGGCCCGTGCGAGCACAACCCCCGTGGTGGCGCCGGTGCAGGCGTCGTGGCGCGTCTGGCCGGGACCGGCCTCCGGCTCGGGTGCACCGGCCGGCGGTGCCAGCCGGTCCGGTCCACGACCAGGGCCTGGGGGACTACTCGCCCGGGAGCCGGTAGCCCCGGATCTACACGTCGACGGGGCAGGACCCGGGGTGCAGGGGCGTCGCCTGGACCACGAGGCCCGTACCGGGGACCTCGTAGACCCGCTGAACCGACTCCCCCGGGTCGAGGAGGTAGCGATCGAGGCGCCCGGGCGCGCCACCGGCCTCCTCGAGGACGAGGGTGATCTCCACGGTCGAGTCCGAGCTGAACCGGCAGTCCGCCAGGACCTAGATGCGCTGGTAGAGATCCGTCGGCACGTGACCCAGGGTCGTCGCGGCGTCGATGGTCCCGATGCTGGAGAAGGCCACCTCGGTGGGCATGCGCAACTCCCCACGTCGTCGGTCGACACCGCTGCCGCCGCCTGTGAGGAGCCAGGGTCCTCGGCCACGGGGTGCTCCACAAGCAGGTCCCGGCCGCGCGAGCGCGACGCCGGTGGCCGGGGTCACCGCGACCGACGGGCCGTCGCGGGGTGATCGACACGGAGCGGCCCCGGCTGACACGATGGGCTCCCGCAACCCACCGTCGCGCCGCCGGCAGCCGGTCCGGGTGTCGACGGCGCGAGCCGGTCCTCCCGACGAGGTGGTCCCCCCGACGAGGTGGTCATGGCAGGCCCGCTGCTCGAGACGAAGTTCCACGTCCCGCGGGTGCGACGCGGCCTCCTGCCCCGTCCGAGGCTGACCGAGCGCCTGGGCCGTGCGGCCGAGTCGGCGCTGACGCTGGTGTCGGCCCCAGCCGGGTTCGGCAAGACGACGGCGCTCGCGGAGTGGCTGTCCACCGGTCCGGCCGGGGCGCGGTCGGTGGCGTGGCTCTCGCTCGACGCGCGCGACAACGACCCGGCGCTGTTCTGGACCTACGTCGTGACCGCGCTGCAGGGGGCGGAGCCCACGGTAGGGACGGGCGCGCTGGCTCTCCTCCGGTCGGCGCGGTCGTCGACGGAAGCGGTCCTGTCCAGCCTGCTCAACGACCTCGCCGGCCTCCCGCACGACGTCGTCCTGGTGCTCGACGACTACCACCTCGTCGTGGCGCGCGACGTCCAGGACGGGATGGCGTTCCTGCTCGCACACCTGCCCCCACAGGCCCACCTGGTGATCGCCACCCGGGCCGACCCCTCGTTCCCGCTGGCCCGGTTGCGGGCTCGCGCGGACCTCGTCGAGGTGCGGGTCGCCGATCTGCGCTTCACCCGGGACGAGGCCGCGGCGTACCTCGAGCACGGGATGGGGCTGGAGCTGACGCCCGGGGACGTCGCCACGCTGGAGCAGCGCACCGAGGGGTGGATCGCGGCCCTGCAGCTGGCGGCTCTCTCCCTGCAGGGCCGGCAGGACGCCGCCGGCTTCATCGAGGGCTTCGCCGGGGACGACCGCTACGTCGTCGACTACCTGGTGGAGGAGGTCCTGGAGCGGCAGTCCGAGGAGGTCCGGACCTTCCTCCTGCGGACGTCCGTCCTGAGCCGGCTCAGCGGCGGACTGTGCGAGGCCGTGACCGGTCAGGACGGCGGCAGGGCCACCCTCGAGGCCCTCGACCGGGCCGGTCTCTTCCTCGTCCCGCTGGACGACCGCCGCCGGTGGTACCGCTACCACCACCTGTTCGCCGACGTGCTGCGTGCGCGCCTGCGGGAGGAGGAACCCGAGCGCCTCTCCGACCTGCACCGCCGCGCGAGCGAGTGGTACGAGCACCACGGCGAGCCCGCCGAGGCGGTCCAGCACGCCCTGGACGCCGGGGACGTCGAGCGAGCTGCGGCGCTCGTCGAGCTTGCCGTGCCCGCCCTGCGCCGGGCGCGGCAGGAGGCGACGCTGCGGCGCTGGCTCGAGGCCCTCCCCGAGGAACTCCTCCGGCGCAGGCCCGTGCTCGCCATCGGGTACGTCGGCTCCCTGATGTCCCGGGGTGAGCTCGAGGGGGTGCAGGAGCGGCTGGACGCCGTGGAGCGGTTGCTCGACGAGCAGGACGCCGGGGCACCCTCCGCCGACGTGGTCGTCGTCGACCGGGCCGGATACCGCTCGCTGCCGAGCGAGATCGCCATGTACCGCGCCGGCCGGGCCCTCGTCCTCGGCGACGTCGCGGCCACGACGGCGCACGCCCGGCGGGCACGGGACCTCGCCGTCGAGGACGACCACCTCACGCGGGGCGCGGCGGCGGCGCTGCTGGGACTGGCGTACTGGACCGGTGGCGATCTCGACACCGCACGCCGCTGGTACACCGATGCCACCGCGGGTCTGGCGAGGGCCGGACACCACTCCGACGTGCTCGGGGGCGCCCTCGTGCTGGCCGACATCGCCGTCGCACAGGGCCGTCTCCGGGCGGCCATGAGCACGTTCGAGGAGGGACTGCGGCTGGCCGGACGCGTCGATCCCCCGCTCAGGGGCGCGGCGGACATGCACGTGGGCGTGGGCGCGCTGCTGTGCGAGAGGAACGACCTCGACGGCGCCCGGCGGCACCTCCAGCTGAGCCGCGACCTGGGCGAGCACGCCGGACTGCCGCAAAACCGCTACCGCCGGCGGGTCGTCATGGCACGGATCCGCGCGGCCGAGGGGGATCCGGACGCGGCCCTCGGCCTGCTCGACGAGGCCGAGCGCCTCTACGTCGGGGACTTCTCCCCGGACGTGCGCCCGGTGGCTGCGCTCCGGGCCCGCGTCTGGATCTCGCAGGGACGGTGGGCCGAGGCGCTCGGGTGGGCCCGGGACCGGGGGCTCTCCTCCGACGACGAGCTCGGCTACGTGCGCGAGTTCGAGCACGTCACGCTGGCCCGGGCGCTGGTGGGCCGGTACACGGCCGAGCGGGACGAGCGCACGATCAAGGAGGCGACCGGCCTCCTGCGGCGTCTGCTGGCGGCGGCGGAGGCCGGGGCGAGGACCGGCGGTCTCATCGACGTCCTGGTCGTCCAGGCGCTGGCGTCGCAGGTGCGCGGTGACCTGTCCGCCGCCATCGCCTCGCTCCGCCGCGCCCTGGCGCTCGCCGCGCCCGAGGGCCACGTCCGGGTCTTCGTGGACGAGGGTGCGCCCATGGCCGCGCTGCTGCGAGCCGCCGGGGAGCGGGGGCCCGACGGCGGCCACGTCCGCCGCCTCGTCGCCGCCTTCGACGGCGCCGACGGCCGGGTGCCCCTCCAGCGGGGCCTGGTCGACCCGCTGAGCGCCCGGGAACTGGACGTCCTCCGGCTGCTCGCCACCGACCTGGCCGGCCCCGACATCGCCCGCGAGCTCGTGGTGTCCCTCAACACGGTGCGCACGCACACCAAGAACATCTACGCGAAGCTCGCCGTGAACAACCGGCGTGCTGCGGTCCGCCGGGCCGAGGAACTCGCCCTCACGTCCCCGGTCCGCGGGAGCGGGCACCGGGGCCGGGACGCCCCCGAGCGCTAGGGCGCGTCTCTCAATCCCGTAGCCAGAGCAGGATCGAGGCGAAGACGACCGCGCCGTGGAAGACGGTGGCGTGTTTGTCGTAGCGGGTGGCGATGCCGCGCCAGGCCTTGAGCTGGTTGAAGGTCCGTTCGATGACGTTGCGGCGGCGGTAGGCGGTGCGGTCGTAGCCGATCGGCCGGCCACCGGCCGAGCCGCGGCGTCGTCGATG
>NZ_FOWE01000007.1 GCF_900115395.1 Geodermatophilus obscurus | reverse complement strand
CTTCCAGCGGGGTGGGGTGTTCGCGTCGTCGGCGGGTGCCTTCGAGATGCACGGGTGGATCTGGGACCGGTGGGTGGCTGCCGGTGCCGGGAGTGCGGCGGTGGGGTTCCCGACCTCTGATGAGCGGCGTGCTCCTGACGGGCGGGGGGCGTTCAACACCTTCTCCAACGGGGTGGTCTACTCCTCGGCCGCCACGGGGGCGCACGAGGTGGTGGGTGCGGTGGCCCAGAAGTGGCTGGCGCTGGGCGGGCCGGGCTCGTTCCTGGGGTATCCGGTGGCCGCGCCGAAGGCGTTGACGGGCAAGGGCACCGTGTCGCGGTTCCAGCACGGGTGGGTCTACGCCTCGCCGGGCACGGGTGCCCATCCGGTGCACGGGTGGATCGGTGCGCTGTGGCAGTCGATGGGCTATGAGCGCAGTGCGCTGGGTTATCCGACGTCGGGGGAGCAGCGTGCCCCGGACGGGGTGGGGGTGTTCCAGACCTTCACCGGTGGGGTCGTCTACTCCTCTCCGCGCGGTGGTGCGCGGGCGGTGCAGGGGCCGATCGAGGACAAGTGGACCCGGCTGGGTGGGTTGTCGTCCTGGATCGGGCCGCCGGTGACCAACCAGCTGACGATGCCCGACGGGCGGGGGCGGGCGAGCGTGTTCGCCAGCGGTGCGGCGATCTACTGGTCGCCGGGCACCGGGGCCTTCGAGGTGCACGGCTGGATCCGGGACCTGTACTCCTCGCTGAACGCCGAGCAGTCCTTCCTGGGGTACCCGACCTCGGACGAGACGCCGGTGGCCGGCACTCCGGCGGTGGTCGCCACCTTCCAGGGTGGGCGGATCTACTCCTCGCCGCGGACCGGGGCGCGGGAGGTGCACGGGCTGATCCTGGGCCGTTACCTGCAGGAGGGTGGGCCGACCTCGGCGCTGGGGCTGCCGACCAGCAACGAGTACGGCGTGCGCGACGGGCGGCGCAGTGACTTCCAGCACGGGTCCATCACCTTCAACTCCCGGACCGGAGCCCTCACCGTCACCACACGCTGACAGCTGACACACGCCGGATAGGTAGCGTGGAGTCGTGACCTCAACGGCTCCCGGCGTGCGCAGCTGGCGCAGGGCCGTCGACGACCTCGGCGACGGGTGGCGCCAGCGCCAGCTGTGGGGTCACCTCGGCTGGCAGGACATCCGCCAGCGCTACCGGCGCTCCGTCCTCGGGCCGGTGTGGATCACGATCAGCATGGCGGTCACCGCCGTGGCGCTGGGGATCCTCTACTCGGGGTTGTTCGACATCGAGCTGTCGCGGTTCCTGCCGCACGTCCTCGTCGGCTTCATCGTCTGGGCCTTCATCAGCGGGTGCATCGCCGAGGGGTCGGAAGTGTTCATCGCCAACGAGGGGCTGATCAAGCACCTGCCCTCACCGCTGTCGGTGCACGTCTACCGGCTGGTGTGGCGCCAGTCGCTCTTCTTCGCCCACAACATGCTCGTCTACCTGGTCATGCTGCTGGTCTACCCGCAGCCGCTGAAGTGGACGGCGGTGTACGCCATCGCCGCGTTCGCCGTCCTGGCGGTCAACGGGGTGTGGGTCGCGCTCACGGTCGGCATCGTCACCACCCGCTTCCGCGACATCCTGCCGATCACGCAGAGCGTCGTGCAGCTGATGTTCTTCCTGACGCCGATCGTCTGGGTCTACGACGAGCTGGTCAACAGCCCCAACCCCGAGATCGCCGAGCGGGCGCGACTGGCCGAGTTCAACCCGTTCCTGCACTACGTGGAGATCATCCGCCGCCCGCTCCTGGGCCAGGACCAGGTGTGGCGACACTGGGTGGTCGTCCTCGTCATCACGGTGGTCGGCTGGGCGCTGACGATGCTCGTCCTGCGCCGCTACCGCTCCCGCGTCTCCTACTGGGTGTGAGTGTGAGCAGCGACGACACGGTGGTCCCCACCGACCCGATCGGCATCGTCACCAAGGACGCCTGCGTCGACTTCCCGATCTTCGACGCCAAGAGCCGGTCGCTGAAGAAGACCGTCGTCGGCCTGGTGGGCGGCAACGTCGACAGCAGCCGCAAGGTGCCGGTCATCGAGGCGCTGCGGGACATCACCGTCACCCTCGAGCACGGCGCCCGGGTCGGGCTGGTCGGCCACAACGGCGCCGGCAAGTCCACCCTGCTGCGCCTGCTGTCGGGCATCTACGAGCCCACCCGCGGCTTCGCGGAGGTCCGCGGCCGCGTGGCGCCGGTGTTCGACCTCGGCGTCGGCATGGACCCGGAGATCTCCGGCCTCGAGAACATCATGATCCGCGGCCTGTTCCTCGGGATGACCCGCAAGCAGATGCAGGAACGCGTCGACGACATCGCCGACTTCACCGAGCTCGGCGACTTCCTGCACATGCCGCTGCGCACCTACTCCACCGGCATGCGGGTCCGCCTCGCCCTCGGCGTGGTCACCAGCATCGACCCGGAGATCCTGCTGCTCGACGAGGGCATCGGCGCCGTCGACGCCGCCTTCCTCGAGAAGTCCAAGCAGCGGCTGGTGTCGCTGGTCGAGCGCTCGGGCCTGCTGGTCTTCGCCTCGCACTCCGACGAGTTCCTGCGCGAGCTGTGCGACACCGGCATCTGGATGGAGCACGGCCGGATCCGCCAGCAGGGCGACCTCGAGGACGTCCTGCGGGCCTACAAGGGCCTCCCGGCGTGACCGCTGCCGGGCCCGCCACCGAGTCGGCCACCGGGCCCGCCGGCGGGCCGGACGCGGCGGGGGAGCGGATCGTCGCGGTCGTCGTCACCCGGCACCGCCGGGAGCTGCTCGCGCTGAGCCTC
Source organism: Geodermatophilus obscurus (assembly GCF_900115395.1). Lineage (GTDB taxonomy): Bacteria > Actinomycetota > Actinomycetes > Mycobacteriales > Geodermatophilaceae > Geodermatophilus > Geodermatophilus obscurus_B. The sequence goes on along the minus strand of NZ_FOWE01000007.1, from coordinate 351,695 downwards.
GCCGCGCTCGCCGGCCAGACCCGGCCGGTCGACCACGTCGTCGTCGTCGACAACGGCCCGGACCGGTCGGCCGCCGACGTCGTGGCCGCCAGCGGGCTGCCGGCCACCCACCTGCCCAGCGCGCGCAACCTCGGCGGCGCCGGCGGCTTCGCCTACGGGATGCTGCACGCGCTGGCGCTCGGTGCGGACTGGGTCTGGTGCGCCGACGACGACGGCCGGCCCGCTGACGCCACGGTGCTCGCCACCCTCCTCGACGCCGCCCGGCGGCACGGCCTGGCGGAGGTCAGCCCGCTGGTCACCGACATGGCCGACCCCGAGCGGCTGGCCTTCCCGCTGCGCCGCGGGCTGCGGTGGCGACGCCGGCGCAGCGACTTCGAGGGCCTGGACCTGCTGCCGCACTACGCGTCGCTGTTCAACGGGGCGCTGTTCCGCGCCGAGACGCTCGACGTCGTCGGCGTCCCGGACTACCGGCTGTTCTTCCGCGGCGACGAGACCGAGATCCACCGCCGGCTGCTGCGGGCCGGCCTGCCCTTCGGAACCTGCCCGCAGGCCGCCTACCTGCACCCGGAGGGGACGACGGAGTTCGCGCCGATCCTGGGCGGGCGGCTGTCGGCGCAGTACCCCGCCGACGAGGTCAAGCGCTACTTCACCTACCGCAACCGCGGGTACCTGATGGGGCAGCCGGGCATGCGCTGGCTGCGGCCGCTGGAGACGGTGCGCTTCGGCTGGTTCTTCCTGGTCTCCCGCCGCGACCGCGCCGGCTGGCGGGAGTGGCTGCGGCTCACCCGCGCCGGTCGCCGGGAGCGCTTCACCCGGCCCTGAGGTCCGGTCCCGCCCGGACGACGAGGGCCCCGCACTGACCGGTGCGGGGCCCTCGTCGTGACGCGGGTCGTCAGCGGACGGGCGTGCCCTCGCCGAACGCCCTGCTCCAGCTCTCCGGGGAGGTCAGGTCGCCGAGATGGGCGCGGTACTGCTCGGCCAGGGCCGGGAACTCGCGGTAGAGCCGGGCGTGCACCCGGAGCGAGTGCCGCAGCATCCGCCAGAACGTCTGCTGCTCGCGGCGCCGGAAGGTCACCCCGCGGCCGTCGGCGGTGCCGACCGTGGCGCTGTCGAGCCGGGACAGCAGGAACCAGCGGGCGTCCTGGGCACTGATGTTGAGCTCGGGTCGCTCCTGGGCCTCGGGCTTGGGCGGGCGCACGTTGTGCAGCAGCGCGGCGAGCAGCGTGCGGCCGATGGACAGCGGCGTCGTCGGCGGCTTCAGGAACCGCTCGGCCTCCACCGCGCCCATGGAGGGGAGCGGCAGGTCCGACGACGACGGGAGGACGCGCCCGTCGGGGTAGTCGCCCTGGTGCTCCAGGGCCGTCGGCAGCGCGGTGGGCAGCAGCGGGAACAGCCCGTCGGGGCCGGCGAGGAAGTCGTCGTAGGCGCGGTGGTGCAGGGCCGCCGTGGCGTACTGCAGCATGATCAGGAACTTCAGGTCGAACTTGAAGGTGTCGCGCAGCAGCGTCCCGCCCCGCTTGTGCGAAGTGTGCAGCGCGGCGGCGACGAGGCGGTTGCGGGTGTGGAAGTAGGCCTGCCAGCCCGCGGTGTCGTCCTTGTCGCTCCACGACAGGTGCCACACGGCCACGCCGGGCAGGGTGGCCACGGGGAAGCCGTTCTCCCGGGCGCGGATGCCGTACTCGGCGTCGTCCCACTTGATGAAGACGGGCAGCGCGAAGCCCAGCCGCTCCAGCGCCTCGCGAGGGATCAGGCACATCCACCAGCCGGTGTAGTCGACGTCGACCCGGCGGTGCAGCGACTGGGTCTTGCGCAGGCTCCTCTCGGCGAAGTCGTGCGCGTACTCGGTGTTGGGCGCGGCCCGCCAGAAGAAGTTGTCCGGCTCCACGACCTCGCCCATGGTGTGCAGCACCGAGCGGTCCTGCAGCGCCAGCATCTGGCCGCCGACGACCATCGGGGTCTTGCTGAAGCGGGCGAAGGCGAACACGCGCGCGACGCTGTCGGGCTCGAGCTCGACGTCGTCGTCGAGCAGCAGGTGGTGGGTGGCGTCGGTGTGGGTGAGGCTCTCGTACATCGTCCGCGAGAAGCCGCCGCTGCCCCCGAGGTTGCCCTGCTCGACCAGCCGCAGCCGGCCGCCCAGACCGGCCTCGGCGGCGGCGAACCCGGCCGCGTCGCGGACCTTCTTGCTGCCCTGGTCGGCGACGATGACCGTGGAGATCAGCTCGCGGACGACGTCGTCGCCGGCGAGGGCCTGCATCGCGGCCACGCAGTCGTCGGGCCGGTTGAACGTGCAGATGCCGATCGACAGCCGCGCCTCGCGCTCCGGTGCCTGCGTCGACCACCAGGCGACGTCCCGGACGGTCACCGGGGCGTCGTCGGCGGTGACGTCGAACCAGTACCAGCCGCCGTCCTCGAACGGGGTCAGGTCCAGCTCGAACTCCATCCGGCGGTCCTCGCCCCTCGTGGGCGTCCCGGTGACGTGGATGACGCTGCCGTCGGCCTTGGACCGGTAGACGTCGACGCGGCCGGGTCCGGAGACGGTCATGCCGAGGACGACCTGGCGCAGCACCGTCCACCGCCGCCAGTAGCTGGCGGGGAAGGCGTTGAAGTAGGTGGCGAAGGAGACCTCGTGACCGGCGGCCACGGTGGCGTCGGCGCGCGACCCCGACCGGACCCGCCGGGTGCGGTCCTCGTCGACGTAGAGGGACCGGACCTTCAGCGGGTCGCCGGGGCGGGGGAGGATCACCCGCTGCAGCAGGCTGACCCCCTTGCCAGGGGCGAGTTCCTCGGCCGGGAGCTCGCTGACCCGCTCCGGGGCCACCGGGGAGTGCGTCGTCATGGGGTCAGTCCTCCAGACGGCCGTCGAGCGCGCCGCCCTCGTCGAAGAAGGGCCGGATGCGGTTGTCGAACATGCTCAGCGCCGACCCGATCGCCATGTGCATGTCGAGGTACTTGTAGGTGCCCAGCCGGCCGCCGAAGAGGATGCGCTTCTCGGCGGCCTCCACCTTGGCCAGCTCGCGGTAGCGCTCGAGCTTCGCGCGGTCCTCGGGAGTGTTGATCGGGTAGTACGGCTCGTCGCCGGTCTGGGCGAAGCGGGAGTACTCGCGGACGACGACCGTCTTGTCGGCCGGGTAGGACCGCTCGGGGTGGAAGTGCCGGAACTCGTGGATGCGCGTGAAGGGCACGTCCTCGTCGGCGTAGTTCATCACCGAGGTGCCCTGGAAGTCACCCGTCGGCAGGACCTCGGTCTCGAAGTCCAGCGTGCGCCAGCCGAGCTCCCCGGCCTGGTAGTCGAAGTACCTGTCGATCGGGCCGGTGAAGACCGTCGGGACGTCGGCGGGCAGCTCGTCGCGGACGTCGAACCAGTCGGTGGACAGCCGCACCTCGATGTTCGGGTGGTCGGCCATCTTCGTCAGCCACGCGGTGTAGCCGTCCTTCGGCAGACCCTCGTAGGTGTCGTTGAAGTACCGGTTGTCGAACGTGTAGCGCACCGGCAGCCGGGCGATGACCGCGGCGGGCAGCTCGGTCGGGTCGGTCTGCCACTGCTTCTTCGTGTACCCGCGGATGAACGCCTCGTAGAGGGGGCGGCCGATCAGCGAGATCGCCTTCTCCTCCAGGTTCCTCGCCTCGGCGGTGTCGATCTCGCCGGCCTGCTCGGCCACGAGGGCGCGGGCCTCGGAGGGGGAGAAGCTCTTGCCGAAGTACTGGCAGATGGTGGCCAGGTTCATCGGCAGCGAGTAGGTCTGGCCCTGGTAGATCGAGTAGACCTTGTGCTGGTAGCCGGTGAACTCGGTGAACCGGTTGACGTACTGCCAGACCCGCTCGTTCGACGTGTGGAAGAGGTGGGCGCCGTACCGGTGGACCTCGATGCCGGTCTCGGGCTCGGGCTCGGAGTAGGCGTTGCCGCCGATGTGGTCACGTCGGTCGAGGACGAGCACGCGCTTGTCCAGCTGACTCGCCACCCGTTCGGCGACGGTCAGCCCGAAGAAGCCGGAGCCGACGACGACGAGGTCAGGACTCGCTGTGGTCACGCCTGGCGACTGTACCGGCGGGGCCTGTGGTGTCCCTCCCGAGCGGGCGGTCCGACGGAGCCGGTGTGACGGGCCCGTCCCCCACGTCCCACGCGTCCCGGAGGACCCGCGTCCCGGGCCCGTCCCGTCCTGCGAGGGGTGGTGGACGGGGGGTCCTTCTAGAGTCGCCCCGTGCCTGGCCCCCCTGCTGACCTGACGCTGCGCGTGGTCGCGGTCACCTACTCCCCGGGCGAGGCGCTCGAGGGGTTCGTCACCTCGCTGGCGGAGGCGACGACGCGGCCGGTCGAGGTCGTGCTGGCCGACAACGGCTCCACCGACGGCGTCCCGGAGCAGGTCGCCGCGCGCCACCCGCACGTGCGGCTGCTGCCCACGGGGGGCAACGTCGGCTACGGCGCGGCGGTCAACGCCGGCCTGTCGGGCGCCCCGGGCCGGTACGCGCTGGTGGCCAACCCCGACGTCCACTTCGAGCCCGGCGCCGTGGACGAGCTGCTGGCCGTGGCCGCCCGGTGGCCGCGCGCGGCCACCGTCGGCCCGGCGATCCGCACCCCGCAGGGCGAGCTCTACCCCTCGGCGCGCGACCTGCCGCGGCTGTCGACCGGCGCCGGCCACGCGCTGCTGGGCTGGGCCTGGCCGGGCAACCCGTGGACGGCGCGCTACCGCCGGGAGCGGGAGGCGCCCCGCGAGCGCGCCGCCGGGTGGCTGTCGGGCTCGTGCTTCCTGGTCGACCTGGTGGCGTTCCGGGCGGTGGGTGGCTTCGACCCCGGCTACTTCATGTACTTCGAGGACGTCGACCTCGCCGAGCGGCTGAGCCGGGCGGGGTACCTGCACGTGTACGCGCCCAGCGCCGTCGTCGTGCACGAGGGCGGGCACGCCACCCGCCGCGACCCGCACCGCATGCAGCGGGTGCACCACACGAGCGCGCTGCGCTACCTGTCCCGGCAGTACCCCGGGCCGCGGCACGCGCCGCTGCGGCTCGCGCTGCGGGCGGGGCTGGGCGGCCGGATGCTGGTCTCCTACGTCAGCGGGCGGGTCGCCGCTGGGGCCCGCTTCCAGCGCCGCGCCGACGACGTCGGCTCCGGCGGCCGGGAGGCGGGGGCATGAGGCACGCGGTCGTCATGGCCGGGGGGTCGGGCACGCGGCTGTGGCCGCTGTCGCGGGCCGCCCGCCCCAAGCAGCTGCTCGACGTCATCCAGGACGACCCCGCGGACGGCGCGGACGGCGGCGCGCACAGCCTGCTCGCCGAGGCGTTCACCCGGCTGGAGGCGGTGCTGCCCGCCGAGCGGATCTGGGTGTGCACCGCCGCCCGCTACGGCGCGCAGGTACAGGCGGCGCTGCCGCGGCTGCGGCCGGACCGGCTGGTGCTCGAGCCGGTCGCCCGCGACACCGCGAACGCGGTGGGCCTGGCCGCCGCGCTGGTCGCCGAGGCCGACACGGACGCCGAGCTCGCCGTGGTCAGCGCCGACCACGTCATCCGGCCGGTCGAGCGGTTCGCCGCGACGCTGGGCACCGCGTTCGACGCCCTCGCCGCCCGCCCGCAGGCCCTGGTCACACTCGGCATCCGCCCCACGGCCCCGGCCACCGGCTTCGGTTACGTGCGCCGCGGCGCGCCCACCGAGGTGGCCGGGGTGGCCGAGGCGGCGGCGTTCAAGGAGAAGCCCGACCGCGCCACCGCCGAGTCCTACCTCGCCTCCGGCGAGTACCTGTGGAACTCGGGCATGTTCGTGTGGCGGGCGCGCACGGTGCTCGACGCGCTGGCCGACCACCTGCCGGCGACGGCGGAGGGGCTGGGGCGGGTCGTGGCGGCGCCGGCCGGACCGGAGCGCGACGCGGTGCTCGCCGAGGTCTTCCCCGCGCTGCCCAAGACCAGCGTCGACTACGCCGTGCTGGAGCCCGCGGCCACCGAGCCCGGCCGCGTGCTGGTGGCCGACCTCGACGTCGAGTGGCTCGACGTCGGCTCCTGGCCGGCGCTCGCGCAGACCCTCGCGTCGCACGACGGCAACGCCGTGGGCGGGCTCGCGGTGACCCTCGACAGCGCGGGCAACATCGTCTTCAGCGACGACCCGGACCACCTGGTGGCGCTCGTCGGGGTCCGCGACAGCGTCGTCGTCGCCACCGCCGACGTCACCATGGTGTGCCCGGTCTCCGACGCCGAGCGGGTCAAGCAGCTGCTGGCCGCCGTCGAGGAGCGGTTCGGCTCCCGCTTCAGCTGAACGGGGCGCGCACGCGTGTGCGCCCACCGTCGAGGTCGCGGGGCCGTGGGCACCCGGTGCCAGGGGAGTCGCGGCCCGTGGTGTGATGCCCGGCATGCAGAGCTTCGACGTCGCAGCTGTCGTGTCCGGAGGGGCCTCCGGCCTCGGTGAGGCCACCACCCGTGCGCTGGTCGCGCGCGGTGCCGCGGTGACCGTCGTCGACCTCAACGAGGAGCGCGGGAACGCGCTGGCCGCCGAGCTCGGCGGGCACACGACGTTCGTCCGCACCGACGTCACCGACGAGGCGCAGGTCGCCGCGGCGATCGAGGACGCCACCGGCAAGGACCGGCCGCTGCGGGTCGCCGTCAACTGCGCCGGCATCGGCTGGGCGCAGCGCACCGTGGGCAGGGGCAACGTCGCCCACGACCTCGACCCGTTCCTCCGCACCGTCCAGGTCAACCTCGTCGGCACCTTCAACGTGCTGCGCCTGGCCGCGGCGGCGATGGCGGCCACCGAGCCGGAGGAGGACGGCGAGCGCGGCGTCGTCGTCAACACCGCCTCGATCGCGGCGTTCGACGGGCAGATCGGGCAGATCGCCTACGCCGCCTCCAAGGGCGGGATCGTCGGCATGACGCTGCCGGCGGCGCGCGACCTGTCCAGCGTGGGCGTGCGCGTGTGCACGATCGCCCCGGGCCTGGTCGACACCCCGCTGCTCGGCAGCCTGCCCGAGGAGGCGCGCACCGCGCTGGCCAACGGCATCCCGTTCCCGAAGCGGCTGGGCCGCCCCGACGACTTCGCCCGCCTGGCGCTCGGCATCATCGAGCACGGCTACCTCAACGGCGAGACGATCCGCATGGACGGGGCCCTGCGCATGGCCCCGCGCTGATCCGCACGACCCGTCTCCCTCTTCCCCGGAGATCCGCGTGACCACAGCACTGCCGGCCGCGACCCCGCCGGTCCCCGCACCCCGTCCCGGGAGCGGCCCTCCCGGCACCGGTGCCGACGCCGACTTCGCCGACCGCTGGCGGCCGGACTGGCGGTTCGACCTGCGGGCCGTGCTCCGCCCGCACCAGCGCAGCGCCGGTGACCCGACGATGCAGTGGGACGGCGACGCCGTGTGGCGGACGACGACCACGCCGTGCGGCCCGGCCACCGTGCGGATCACCTGCCGCGGCGGTGAGGTGCAGGTGCTGGCGTGGGGCCCGGGCGCGGAGTGGGCGGGGACGGCGGTGCCCGGCTGGCTCGGTGCGCACGACGAGCCCGAGGGTTTCGACCCCGGGTGCCACCCGCTGCTCCGCGAGATCGCCCGGCGCACGCCCGACCTGCCGCTGAGCCGCACCGGCCGCACCTGGGACGCGCTCGTGCCGGCGGTGCTCGAGCAGAAGGTCACCGTGATCGAGGCGCACCGCGTCTGGCGGGCGCTGCTGCGGCTGGCCGGCGAGCCCGCCCCTGGCCCGGCGCCGGTGGGCATGCGGGTGCTGTTCAGCCCGCGCCGCATGCTCGACGTCCCCGACTGGGAGTGGCACCGCTGCGGCCTCGACGGCGCCCGGCGCCGGGCGCTGCGGCACGTCGCCTCGGTCGCCCACGCGCTCGAACCCGACGGCGACTGCGACTCACCGACCCTGCAGCGCCGTCTGCGCACCGTCCCGGGCATCGGGGTGTGGACGGCGGCCGAGGTCGTCCAGCGCACCCTCGGCTGCCCGGACACCGTCAGCTACGGCGACTACCACCTCAAGAACCTGGTGGGCTGGTCGCTGGCCGGCCGCAAGACCGACGACGACGGGATGATGGTGCTGCTCGAGCCCTGGCGCGGGCACCGGCAGCGGGTGGTGCGGCTGCTGCACCTCGGCGGGAGCATGCCGCCCCGGCGCGGGCCCCGGACGGCGCCGACGAACCACCGCCGGATCTGAGCGCGGGGCGGTCCTCCCGCACCGCCGGACGTCCTCTCGCACCGCCGGGCGTCCTCCCGCACCGCCGGGCGTCCTCCTGCACCGCAGGACGTGAGGGAGGACGCCCGACGATCAGGTCACCTGATCGTGGCCCGGGCGCCCTCAGCGCTCGTCGAGCAGGCCGAGCAGGTAGTCGCCGTAGCCGCTCTTGGCCAGCGGCTCGGCGGCGCGGCGCAGGCCGTCGTCGTCGAGCCAGCCCTGCCGCCAGGCGACCTCCTCGATGCAGCCGACCTTGAGGCCCTGCCGCTCCTCGACCACCGAGACGAACTCCGTCGCCTGACGCAACGAGGTGAACGTCCCGGTGTCCAGCCAGGCGGTGCCGCGGTCGAGGACGGTGACCGTCAGCCGGTCCTCGCGCAGGTAGTGCTCGTTCACGGCGGTGATCTCCAGCTCGCCGCGCGCGCTGGGCCGGATGGAGCGCGCGACGTCGACCACCGACGACTCGTAGAAGTACAGGCCGGGGACGGCGTAGGAGCTCTTCGGCCGGGCCGGCTTCTCCTCGATGGACAGCACCCGGCCCTCGCGGTCGAACTCCACGACGCCGTAGTCGGCCGGGTTGGCCACGTGGTAGGCGAAGACGTGCCCGCCGTCCGGCTCGGGCAGCCGGCCCAGCGCCGTGCCGAGGCCGGCGCCGTAGAAGATGTTGTCGCCCAGCACCAGGGCCACCGGCTGGTCGCCGACGAAGTCCGCGCCGATGAGGAAGGCCTGCGCCAGCCCCTCCGGGCGCTCCTGCACGGCGTACTCGATCCGCATGCCCAGACGGGCGCCGTCGCCGAGCAGGGCCCGGAACGCGGCCTGGTCGCCGGGGGTGGTGATCACCAGCACCTCGCGGACGCCGGCCATCATCAGCGTGGAGAGCGGGTAGTAGACCATCGGCTTGTCGTAGACCGGCATGAGCTGCTTGCTGACCGCCTGCGTGATCGGGAAGAGGCGGCTGCCGGTGCCCCCGGCCAGGATGATCCCCCGCATGCCGGCGGACGCTACCGAGGCGGACGCGGTCAGGCCCGGGGGGAGCCGAGCCACAACCTCCCGACGAGTGAGGAGCCGCCCGGCGTGCCCACCGGTTCCCAGCGGGTCGCCCAGCCCTCGGCGTGCAGCTGCACCACGACCGCGCCGAGCAGCGCCCCCAGGTTGAGCGCCGCGGTGGTGGTGGCCCGCTCGACCAGGTGCACGTCGACGACGCCGTCGCCCCCTCCGCCGTGCCGCAGCACCACCGGGAACTCCGGCAGCGCGGCGCTGGCCACCCGGAACGCGTCGGCCACCGCCTCGCGGTCGCCGTCGCGGGGCACGAGGTCCGCGGCCGGCCGCCGGCTGGGCACCAGGTCGCGGCTGCCGTAGGGGAACAGGTCGCCGGGGCCCAGCCGCACGAGGGGCCGGGTGCCGGCGTCGTCGGCGACGGCCGGGTACGACAGCCCCCGGACGACGGCGACCGGCACGCCGTCGAGCTTGCCCTTGACCAGGTCGGCGGCCGCGGCGAGCTCGTCGACGACGGCGACCTGGGTGGTCTCCAGCCGGTTGCCGTGCACGTCGACCGCGCCGCGGTGGTCGACGAGCGCGGGGATGCCCGCGGCCCCCACCGCGACGTCGGTGAGCCCCTCGCGCCAGGTCCGGCCGAAGGTGTCGCTGACGACCACCGCCACGTCGACGCCGAGCAGCTCCCGCAGCCGGCCGCGCAGGGCACGGGCGGAGGCGTCGGCGTCCTCGGGCAGCAGCACCAGCGTGTCGCCGGGGACGTTGGAGGCGTCGATGCCGGCCGCGGCGACCACCCACCCGTGCCGCGTCTCGACGATCTTGAGCGGTCCGCGGCGGGCGACCACCCGCACCGTCTCGTCGTCGACGGCCCGCTGCCGGACGGCCTCGCGGTCGGCGCCCGGCGGCACGGGGACCACCCGGCCCTCGACCTTCGACACGACCTTGGAGGTGACGACGACGACGTCGCCGTCGGCCAGCCAGGGCGCGGCGGCGGCCACCGCTCCCGCGAGGTCGTCGCCGGCGGTGAACTCCGGCAACCCGCGGACGGGGAGGATCCCGATGCCGGCCGGCTCAGTCATCGAGGCCGACACCCGCGGCGTCGAGTGCGGCGCGGGCCATCGCGGCGGTCGCCTCGGGCGAGCTCATCAGCAACGGCACCGCCCGCACGTCGACGCCGGGCACCTGTGCGGGGTCGCCGGTGTGCACGAGCCAGGCGTCGAGCAGGCCGCCGTCGGAGCGCGCGCCGTAGTGCCGGCCGACGCCCTCCGCGCTGACCTCGACCCCGAGCACCGGCAGGCAGCGGTCGGCCATGCCGCGGACCACGCCGCCGCCGACGACCGGGGAGACACCGACGACGCGGCCCGGCGTGGCGCGCAGCGCGTCGCGCAGCCCGGGCACGCCGAGGATCGTGCCGATCGACACGACGGGGTTCGACGGCGCCAGGACGACGGCGTCGGCGCGGGCCAGCGCCTCGGCCACCCCGGGCGCCGGGCGGGCCTGCTCGGCGCCGACCTGCACGAAGGCGTGCGGCTCGGGCGCGGCCCGGTGGCGCACCCACCACTCCTGGAAGTGGATCGCGGTGCGGCGGCCGTCGTCGGGGTCGTCGACGACGACGTGGGTCTCCACCCGCTGGTCGCTCATCGGCAGCACCGTCACACCGGGTTGCCAGCGGTCGGCGAGTGCGGCGGTGACGTCGGAGAGCGGGTAGCCGGCGTCGAGCATCCGCGTGCGGACCAGGTGGGTGGCGAGGTCGCGGTCGCCCAGGCCGAACCAGGTGGGCTCGGCGCCGTAGGCGGCCAGCTCCTCCTTGACCGTCCAGGTCTCGCCGGCCCGGCCCCAGCCGCGCTCGGGGTCGATGGCGCCGCTCAGGGTGTAGACGACGGTGTCGAGGTCGGGGCAGATCCGCAGCCCGTGCAGGGTCACGTCGTCGCCGGTGTTCACCACGGCCGTGACCGACGACGGCGGCGTGACGGCCCGCAGGCCGGTGAGGAACCGGGCGCCCCCGACGCCCCCGGCGAGCACGACGATCTCCACGAAAGTCATCGTGCCCCATGGGCACTTGTCCACTGTTCGACGGGCGTGTCGGGTGGGTGCACGAGATGTGACGAACGCCGCGTGACGGGTGTGGCTCCTGTGGTCAAGCGCTTACACCGGGCGCAGTTGACGCTCGGGCAACGACACGCGTGTAATTCCGGCGGTGTGAGGCGCGGGTGAGCGCCGGGAGAAGACCCGGTGCCCCGCGTCCGGACGACAGCGAGAGGGGACGCATCGTCATGGCAGAGGTCTCGTGGCTGAGCGACTACGTCAGCGGAGCGGAGCGGTCCGGCCGGGATGCCGGGCCGGCCGACCAGGGGCTGATGGGGATGCTCGGCGTGGGCCTGACCGACGACGTCGCGTCCTGGCAGGAGCGCGCCCTGTGCGCGGAGACCGACCCGGAGGCGTTCTTCCCCGAGAAGGGCGGCTCGACCCGCGAGGCGAAGAAGATCTGCACCGGCTGCGAGGTCAAGGCCGAGTGCCTGGAGTACGCGCTCGCCAACGACGAGCGGTTCGGCATCTGGGGCGGGCTCTCGGAGCGGGAGCGCCGCCGCCTGCGCCGCCGCGCCATCTAGCCGCGCAGAGCCCCCTGCCGGGGGCCGAGCGGGACCGTCCGACACACCGCCGTGCGACACCCCCCGTCCACCACCGCAGCCCCCGACGGCACCGCCGTCGGGGGCTGCGGCGTCCCCGGGGCCGTGTGGTCCGATGACCGGATGACCGGACCGCGACGGGACACCCGGGTCGCCGGCGGCCGGGCCGCGGTGGCGCGCGAGATCCGGGCGGCCGCAGGTCTGGCCCGTGACGTCCGGGCGCCGCTGACCGCGTCGGCGCCGTGGCTGACCGCCGTGCTGTCGGTGCAGGCGGCCCACCGCCGGCCGCGCCTGCTGCCCGCCGCGGTCGTGGTCGAGGCCCGCCCGGGACGGCCCGACGCGATCGCCCTCCTCGCCCTGGCCACCGCCGGCCCGGTGGTCACCGCCACCCTCCTCGGCGACGGGCTGCCCGTCCCCGGCGGCCGGCCCGCGGCCCGGCTGCCCGCCCGGGACGACGACGCCGCCGCGCGCCTGGCCGCCGGCGTGCTCGGCCTGCTGACCTCCTGCCGCCGGCCCTGGCGGCTGCGGCTCGCGGGGCTGCCGCTGGGCGACCCGACGGTTCGCGCGCTGGCCCGGCTGCGCCCCGACGCGGTGGTGGCCTCCCGCCGTAGCCACCGCCTGGTCGACGACCTCGGCACCCGGCCCGGCCGGGTCGTCCGCAGCCGCGACCCCGGGGCCGTCGACGCGGCGCTCCCGGCGCTGCTGGCCGGGGTGCGCGACGCCCGGGCCCGCGACCTGGTACGCGCCGCGGCCCGGCTGCACGCCGCGGCCGGCCGGGTCGAGGTGGCGGTGCTGACCGCCGGCGGGCGGGAGCGGGCGGGCCTGCTCACGCTCGTCGACGGGGAGGACCGGTCGCCCTGGCACGGGTGGGGGGACGGCCTGCGCGAGGAGCCCGGGGCCCCGCTCGTCGGCGTCTCGGTGGGCGGCCGCGGGCGGGTGGCGCGCGCGGTGCTCGACGGGGCGGCCGCGCTGCTGCCGGTCAGCCCGCGACGCGGATCCGGTTGAGCACCGGGTCGTCGACGGCGGCCGCGCGCTCGGTGCCGAGGAACATCGTCCCGTCGGCGGGCGCCTCGCCGTCGCGCAGCCGCCCGGCGGGGGCCGCGACGACGCTGAGGTCGTACACGCGCCCGGTGTAGGCCGGCGGTGTGCCCGTGGGGCGGGTGTAGGTGGGGAACCGGCCGGCCAGCCGCAGCGCGTCGCCGTCGCGGGTGACCGTCAGCGCCGGGGTGGGCAGGTCGGCGTACTCGGTGCCGGCGGGCCGGCAACCGGCCGCGACGGGGTCCTCGGGCGCGGTGGTGCCCAGGCAGTTCCAGGCCGGCAGCCGCACGTGCGCCAGCGCCGCTCCGCCCTCGCCGACCGTGACGCTCACCGCCGGGTAGGCGACGGTCACGCCGACCGCGCGCCGCTCGAGCACCAGCCCGCCGAGGGTGAGCCGGGCGCTCGCGCCGTCGTCGCCGAGGGGGACCGACCGGGCCGCCAGCAGCCCGGCGCCGTGCTCGCCCGGCAGCGGGTCGGCCGGGACCGGCGGCAGGTCGGGCGGGCGGGGCCTCGGCGCCGGCGGGGTGGTCGACGGCGCGGCCGTCGAGACGGCCGGGGGAGGAGCCGCGGTGGGTGTCTCGGCGTGGCCGGGCAGCAGGGCGAGGACGGCCAGGGCGGCGACGAGCGCCAGGGCCGCCGCGGCGAGCGCGGCGACCGTGTGCCCGGCGCGGCCGTCATCCGGGTCCCCACCGGCGACCGGGGGCTCCGCCCGCTCGGGAGCGGGCGGCCGCGGGGTGCCCGGCGGCGCCTCGAGGAACGCCGGGAGGTCGTCCTGCGCCCAGCGCCGGACGGCGGGGGCCACGGGTCCGGCGACCGGGGGCGCGGCGGCAGGGGGAGGGGCCTCGGGCGCGACGCCGGTGCGCCCCGGCCACGTGCGGGCCAGCGCCACGCCCACCGCGACCAGCGCCAGCAGCGCTCCGGCGAGCACCACCCAGGCGGCGGCCGGCGCGGGGGAGTCCATCCCCCAGAGCATCGCAGGGCACCGGGGCGGCCACCTGCGTGCGGCGGGTGGCGCGTCCTGTCACGATCCCCGGGTGGCAGGCAGCGAGACGACCTCGTCCGGACTCCGCGACCGCGTGACCGCGCTGCTCACCGAGCTCGGCGTCACCGCGCCCGTCCTGGGGGTGACCGACCTGAGCGCCCGGCTCGGGGTCGTGCAGGGCGTGCTGGCCGACCGGGTGGTCGACCTCGCCGTCACCGAGAGCGGGCGGCGGCGGCTGCGGGCCGAGCTGCGCGGCCGGCGCTGGGCCGAGGAGCGGCAGGTCGGCGTCCCCGAGGTGCTCGCGGCGGCCGACGACGGCCGGTGGCTGCTGTCGCGCCGCGTCCACCCGGGGCCCTCCGGTGGGGCGCGCTGGACGGCGGCGGCGGTCGAGACGGCGGTCCGCATCGCACCGCTGCCGGTGCCGCCCGGGCAGCCCTGGTCGCCGCCGGCCGGCCCCGCCGTCCGCCGGGTGCGGGCCACGGTCGGCGAGACCGGCCGGCTGCTGCGCGGCGGGCTGCGGCTCGGTGAGCTGCGGGCCGTCCGCGCCGCCGCGGCGCAGCTGCCGCTGTCGGAGGTCGGTCACGGCGACTACCGCGCCGCCAACCTCGTCGTCGACGACGACGCGCCCGGCGGCGAGGACCGGCTGGTCGTCCTGGAGTGGTCCGGGGTGCGTGCCGCGCCCCGGCACCGCGACCTGCTCACGCTCTGGGCCACCACCCCCGACCCGCAGGACCGCGCACAGGTCGGCGAGGTGGTCCTCTCCCGCACCGCCGGCTGGGAGGAGCCCGACGTCGGCCTGCTCTGGCACGCCGTCGCGCTGGAGCAGCTGGTCGCCCGGCTCACCCGCGCCGACCGCGGCGACGGGCTGGACGCCGCCTTCGCCCGCGCTCGGCTCGACGAGGCCCGCGCGATGGCCGACGAGCTCGGCAGCCCGGTCGCGCCCCGCGGCTGACGGCCCGGTCCGGAGGCCCACGTCCGCCCGCGAACCGGGGAGGTGACCCCACGCCGCGCGAACCGTCACTGATCGAACGTGTGTTCGGGCGCCGCGCCGCTAGCCCGTGGGGTCGATCTCCTCCGGGTCGCGGCCCAGCAGCACCGCCACCTGGTCGACGACGACGTCGCGGACGAGGTCGGCGAGGTCGTCGTGGTCGTGCGCCCGGATCTCCAGCGGCCGCCGGTAGACGACGATCCGCGCCGGCACCTCGCGGCCGTCCTCCCGGTGGGCGGGCAGCACGCGGGCCAGCGGCACCGTCGCGTCGTCGAGCACGTCGGGGTCGAGCACCACCTCGTCGGGGCTGGTGTGGTCGACCCAGGGGACGTCCTCGACGGCGAACTCGACGCCGGCCAGCTCCCGCTCCCAGCGGCGCTCGATGTCCTCGACCGCGTCGAGCACGAGGTCGTCGAACTGCTCCGCGCGGCTGCGCGACAGGGGCACCTCCTCCGGCACCAGGCGTCCGCGCAGGCCCCGGCCGTGCCGGTCGCGACGGGAGCGGGCGGGGCCCGAGGAGGGGCGGGAGGCGGGTCGGCTCATGGCGGGGCGAGCGTACGGCGCGCCGGAGGGCGCGGGCAGCACGCGCGGCGGGTGTCCGGCGGGCCCGGCCGGACGCCCCGGCGGACACCTCGGCCGGACACCGTGGCCCCCGCCTGCGCGGACCCGGTGCCGGGGCGCACGGGGACGTCGGGTTGGATGGGAGAGGAGGGGTGGAGGAACCGGTGCGCCTGCTCGCCGGAGCCCGTGTGCGGGGCTACTGTGCTGCGCGTGAGGAACCGGTGGTGAGGCAGTCCCGTCGCTGCTCGCGCAGCGGCTGCGCGCAACCAGCGGCGGCGACCCTGACCTACGTCTACGCCGAGTCGACCGCCGTCGTCGGCCCGCTGGCCACGTTCTCGGAACCGCACAGCTACGACCTCTGCGAGTTCCACGCCGAGCGGCTGACCGTGCCGCGCGGCTGGGAGGTCGTCCGGCACGAGATCGACCTCGAGGACTCCGGCCCGACCGGGGACGACCTGCTCGCGCTGGCCGACGCCGTCCGCGAGGCCGCCCGCCCCGAGCCCCCGCGCGCCCCGGCCGACGACGGCCGCGGCACCCGGCGCGGCCACCTGCGGGTCCTGCCCGACCTCGACTAGCCGGAGGACCCCACGGCCCTCGCGGGCCCGGGTCGGACCCCTGCGGTGGGGCCACCGGGGGCCGGGTCCCGCTGCCGCCGTTAAGGTCGACCGGCACCGGGGACCGCCCGGGCACCGGCCGGGCGAGGGTGGGCAGTGGCGGATCTGTCGTCGATCATCAAGGCCTACGACGTGCGGGGCGTGGTCCCCGACCAGTGGGACGAGGACGTGGCGCGGCGCATCGGCGCCGCCTTCGCCGAGTTCGTGGTGGGCGAGACCGGCGCGACCGCCGTCGTCACCGCGCACGACATGCGCCCCTCGTCGGTGCCGCTGTCGCGGGCCTTCGCCGAGGGGGTGCTCTCCCGCGGCGTCGACGTCGTCGAGGCCGGTCTCGGCTCCACCGACCTGCTGTACTTCGCCGCCGGGTCGCTCGACGTGCCCGGCGCGATGTTCACCGCCAGCCACAACCCCGCGCAGTACAACGGGATCAAGCTCTGCCGCGCCGGCGCCGCCCCAGTGGGCCAGGAGTCCGGGCTGGTCACCATCCGCGAGTGGGCCGAACGCGACAGCTACGAGCGGGCGCCGGAGCGCACCGGCGGGGTGTCGCAGCGCGACCTGCTCGCCGAGTACGCCGCCCACCTGCGCTCCCTGGTCGACCTCTCGGCCATCCGCCGGCTGCGGGTCGTCGTCGACGCCGGCAACGGCATGGGCGGGCACACCGTGCCGGTGGTCCTCGACGGGCTCCCGCTCGACGTCGTCCCGCTGTACTTCGAGCTCGACGGCACCTTCCCCAACCACGAGGCCAACCCCCTCGACCCGGCCAACCTCGTCGACCTGCAGGAGGCCGTCCGCCGCGAGGGCGCCGACATCGGCCTGGCCTTCGACGGCGACGCCGACCGGGTGTTCGTCGTCGACGAGCGCGGCGAGCCGGTGAGCCCCTCGGCGGTCACCGCGCTGGTCGCCGTCCGGGAGCTGGCCAAGGGCCGGGGGACGACGGTCATCCACAACCTGATCACCTCGCGCGCGGTGCCGGAGATCGTGCGCGAGCACGGCGGCCAGCCGGTGCGCACCCGCGTCGGGCACTCGTTCATCAAGGCCGAGATGGCCCGCACCGACGCCGTCTTCGGCGGCGAGCACTCCGCGCACTACTACTTCCGCGACTTCTGGCGGGCCGACACCGGCATGCTCGCCGCGATGCACGTGCTGGCCGCCCTCGGCGAGCAGGGCCGCACCCTGTCGGAGCTCACCGCCGGGTACAGCCGCTACGCCGCCTCCGGCGAGGTCAACTCCACCGTCGACGACGCCGCCGCGCGCACCGCCGCCGTCCGCGAGGCCTTCGAGGCCGAGGGCGGGACGGTCGACGAGCTCGACGGGCTGACCGTCGACCTCCCCGACGGCTCCTGGTTCAACCTGCGGGCCAGCAACACCGAGCCGCTGCTGCGGCTCAACGTCGAGGCGCCCGACCGCGCGAGGATGGAACGGCTGAGGGACCGAGTGCTGGAGATGGTGCGCGCGTGACGACTGCCCAGGGTCCGCTGGGCCTGGACCCGGCCCTGCTGGAGATCCTCGCCTGCCCCGACACCCACCACACCCCGCTGACCGTCGACGAGGCGGCGAGCGAGCTGCTGTGCACGACCTGCGACCGCGCGTTCCCCGTGCGCGACGGGATCCCGGTGCTCCTGCTCGACGAGGCGCGCCGCCCCGACGGATCGGGGACGGCCACGCCGTGACCTCGCCCGAGCTGGCCGAGGAGGTCCTCGACGACCTCGACGTGCTGCGCGCCCGCGACCCCCGCGGCCTGCTGCCCGCCGTCGCCGGCGCGGGCGCGCAGGTGCGCGAGACCTCGCGGCTGCTCGACGAGGCCGGGCTTGACCGGGTCACCGGCGGTGGCCGCCCGCGGGGGCTGGTGATCGTCGCCCGCCGTGAGGGGGCCGTCGCCGCCGCGGTGCTGCGCGCACTGCTCGGCCCGGGGAGCCCGGTCACCGTCGACGTCGTCCCGGGGCCGGACCTGCCGGTGTGGACCGGGCCGACCGACATCGCCGTCGTGGCCACCCGCACCGGCTCCGGCCGCTACGCGGTGACCCCGGCCTACGAGGCGGCCCGCCGGGGCGTGACGCTGCTCGGCATCGGCGCCGAGGACGCCCCGCTGCGGGCGGCCTGCTCCACAGCGCGGATGCCCTACGTCCCGCTGCCGCGCTCGCGCGTCCGGCACACCACCCTGTGGTCGCTGCTGACGCCGCTGCTGCGGCTGGCCACCGAGCTCGAGCTGGTGCGGCCGGACGTGGCCGACCCGCAGGAGATCGCCACCGCCCTCGACGAGATCGCCGTCGAGTGCGGGCCGACCCGGGAGTCCTTCGTCAACCCGGCCAAGACCCTCGCCCTCGAGCTGCTCGACGCCTTCCCGGTGCTCGCCGCCGAGGGGCCGCTCGCCGAGACCGTCGCCGACCGCTTCGCCGACCAGCTCGCCACCCTCGCGGGGCTGCCCACCAGCCGGTTCCGCCTGCCCGACCAGCGGGTGGCCGCCTGCGCGGTCCTCGGCGGCCCGCTGGCCGCCGGCGACCCCGACGACTTCTTCCGCGACCGTTCCGAGGACGTCGGCCGCCGGCTGCGGCTGCTCACCGTCCGCGACACCGACGCCGCCCACCACGACGGCGCGGGGGAGCGGGAACCGCGGTCGGCCCGGGAGGCGCTGGACGAGGTCCTGCGCACCGCGGCGTCCTCGAACGTGCCCGTCAGCGGCCTGGCGGAGCACGGCGACCCCGAGCGGCACGGCCGGCTGCCCCGCCTCGCGCGGCAGCTGGCGGTCGCCGACTTCAGCGCCGTCTACCTGGCGCTGGCCCTCGACCAGGAGCGGGCGTTGCGCCGCTGACCCGGCCGCCGGAGGAGGACACCCCGCGGACGAGCGCGTTCCGACCCGCCGACGCCGGGTACTGGGCACGGGACGCACGGCCGGAACCGGACGAGCGCAACGACTGCTGACCGACTGGAAGGACCTCCCGTGGCCGGTGGACTCGTGGCCCTGTTCGACGACGTGGCGCTGCTGGCGCGCGCCGCCGCCGCCTCGATCGACGACGTCGGCGCGGCCGCGGGGCGGGCCGGGGTGAAGGCCGCTGGCGTCGTCGTCGACGACACCGCCGTCACGCCGCAGTACGTGCGTGGCCTGAGCGCCGACCGCGAGATCCCGATCATCCGCAAGATCGCGATGGGGTCGCTGCGCAACAAGCTGCTGATCATCCTCCCGGCGATCCTGCTGCTCAGCCAGTTCCTGCCCTGGGCGCTCACCCCGATCCTCATGGTCGGTGGTGCCTACCTCTGCTACGAGGGCGCCGAGAAGATCTGGCACCGGCTGCGGGGCGGCCACGACGACCACGCCTCGCCCGAGCAGGCGATGCCGGACGAGAAGACGATCGTGTCGGGGGCCGTGCGCACCGACTTCATCCTGTCGGCCGAGATCATGGTCATCTCGCTCAACGAGGTGGCCAGCGAGGGGTTCTGGTCCCGGGCGATCATCCTCGCGGTCGTCGCCGTGGCCATCACCGTCCTGGTGTACGGCGTCGTCGGGCTGATCGTGAAGATGGACGACGCCGGGCTGCGCCTGTCCCAGACCGGCAAGAAGGGCGTCGCCGCGTTCGGCCGCGGCCTGGTCAAGGGCATGCCGAAGCTGCTCAGCGCCCTGACGGTGATCGGGACCGCCGCGATGCTGTGGGTGGGTGGCCACATCCTGCTGATCGGCAGCGACGAGCTCGGGCTGCACGCGGTCTACGGCTTCGTGCACCACCTGGAGGAGCTGGCGCACGACGCCACCGGCGCGCTCGGCGGGGTCGTGGGCTGGCTGGTCAACACCGTCGCCAGCGCACTGGTCGGCCTCGTCGTCGGCGCGCTGGTCGTCCTCGTCCTGAGCCTCACGCTGCACCGGCGCAAGGACACCGCCGCCACCGGCACCACCTCGCACTGACCGCGCCGCCCGCACCCGCCGGCGGCCTCCCCCGGAGGAGCGACGGCCCGGCGGGTACGGGGCCGTCCCGCCGGTAGCCTCCTGGGCGATGTGGCAGATGACCAACGCGGTGCGGCACTACCCCTGGGGCTCCCGGACCGTCATCCCCGAGCTGCTCGGGGAGCCGACGCCGTCCGACCGCCCGCACGCCGAGCTGTGGATGGGCGCCCACCCGGACCAGCCGAGCGTGCTCGCCGACGGCCGCCGGCTCGACGCGGCGATCACCGCCGACCCCGAGCTGCTGCTGGGTCCCTCCGTCGTCGAGCGGTTCGGGCCCCGGCTGCCGTTCCTGCTCAAGGTGCTCGCCGCCGACACCCCGCTGTCGCTGCAGGCGCACCCGACGATGGAGCAGGCGCAGGCCGGCTTCGCCGCCGAGGAGGCCGCCGAGATCCCGCGGAACGACCCGACGCGGACCTTCAAGGACCCCTGGCACAAGCCCGAGCTCATGCTGGCGCTGACCACCTTCGAGGCGCTCTGCGGCTTCCGGCCCGTGGAGGAGTCGCTGCACTGCCTGGCCAAGCTGCAGCTCCCCGAGCTCAAGCCGACGATCGCCGCGCTGGCCCGTGGCGGCCTGCAGGCGGCGATCCCGCAGCTGCTGGGGCTGTCGGGCAAGCGCCGCACGCACCTGGTCGAGGTGGTCGCGCACCGGGCCGCCGAGTTCGTCGCCGCGCACGACCCGGAGTTCATCAACACCTACCGCTGGGCCGCCACGCTCGCCGAGACCTACCCGGGCGATCCCGGCGTGGTGATCTCACTGATGTGCAACCACCTCAAGCTCGCCCCCGGTGAGGCGGTCTTCCTGCCCGCCGGGAACCTGCACGCCTACCTCTCCGGCGCCGGCGTCGAGGTGATGGCCAGCTCCGACAACGTGCTGCGCGGCGGCCTGACCAGCAAGCACGTCGACCTCGCCGCGCTTATCGAGGTCCTCGACTTCTCCGACGGCAAGATCCCGGTCCTCCATCCGGTCCTGGGTCCCGGCGGGCTGCGCTACCCGGTGCCGGTCGAGGACTTCGACCTCACCCGCGCCCAGCTCGACGAGCAGACCGGCCCGCTGACCACCCGCGGCCCGCAGGTGCTGCTGTGCACCGAGGGTCGCGCGGTCCTCGCCGGGACCGACGGCGAGATCGTGCTCGAGCGCGGCCAGTCGGCCTTCGTCCCGGCCGCCGCCCCCGTCACCGCCCGCGGCCCGGCCGTGCTCTACCGCGCCACCACCAACCTGCGCTGAACGGACCCGCGCCGGCGGACGAGCGCCGACGGACCCGCGCCGGCCGGGCCGGGTCCTCCCGCCGCGTGTCGCGACCCGGCCCGCCCGCACGGCGGACGTAGCGTCGGCCGTGCCCTCCCGGACCCGTCGCAGAGCGCTGCCGGTGCTGGCGGCCGCCGTCGCCGGCGTCCTCGCGTCCGGCTGCCAGGTCCTCACCGACGAGGCCCCGCCGACGCCCGCCGGGAGCGCGCTCGAGGCCCTCGACGCCGTCGACGTCCGCGGCCGGGCGCCCCGCACCGGCTACGACCGGGACGAGTTCGGCTCCGGCTGGGTCGACACCGACCGCAACGGCTGCGACACCCGCAACGACGTCCTCGCCCGCGACCTCACCGGTGAGGTGTTCGAGCCGGGCACCCGCGGGTGCATCGTCGTCTCCGGCACCCTGGCCGACCCCTACTCCGGCGCCACCATCGCGTTCCGCCGCGGCGAGGGGACCAGCGAGGCGGTGCAGATCGACCACGTCGTCGCCCTGTCCGACGCCTGGCAGAAGGGCGCCCAGCGGTGGGACGACGCCCGCCGCGTCGAGTTCGCCAACGACCCGCTCAACCTGCTCGCCGTCGACGGCCCGCTGAACCAGGCCAAGGGCGACTCCGACGCCGCCACCTGGCTGCCGCCGCAGCGCTCCTACCGCTGCGCGTACGTGGCCCGCCAGGTCGCGGTCAAGGTCGAGTACGGGCTGTGGATGACCGCCGCCGAGCGCGACGCCGTCGCCGGCGTCCTGCGCGGCTGCCCGGACGAGCCGCTGCCGGGCAGCGTGCCGCTGCCGGCCCAGGAGACCCCGCCCGCCGAGGTCACCGGGCCCTATCCCGACTGCGCGGCGGCCCGCGCCGACGACGCCACCCCGCTCCGCGAGGCCGACCCCGGGTGGAACCCCGACCTCGACGGCGACGGCGACGGCGTGGGCTGCGAGTCCTGACCCGCCCGCCGGGCCGGCGGTATGCTCGACGACGGCACGAGCCCCGCCGAAGCCTCGGCATGCTCGCTCATCTCAGCGACCCCGAGTCCCCGCTCCCGCGGGGACGTCGACCCTGGAGCGACATGACCGCCTCTACCGGCACCCGCACGCTGTCCACCCCGAACGGCGCGGCCGACTTCAAGGTCGCCGACCTCTCCCTGGCCCCGTTCGGCCGCAAGGAGATCCAGCTCGCCGAGCACGAGATGCCCGGCCTCATGGCGCTGCGCGCCGAGTACGGCGACGAGCAGCCGCTGGCCGGCGCCCGCATCGCGGGCTCGCTGCACATGACCGTGCAGACCGCCGTCCTCATCGAGACCCTCGTCGCGCTCGGCGCCGACGTCCGCTGGGTCTCCTGCAACATCTTCTCCACCCAGGACCACGCCGCCGCGGCGATCGTCGTCGGCCCCGAGGGCACTGCTGAGGAGCCCGCCGGCGTCCCGGTGTTCGCCTGGAAGGGCGAGACGCTGGAGGAGTACTGGTGGTGCACCCAGCGGCTGTTCGAGTTCCGCGACGAGGCCGGTGACGTCGTCGGCCCGAACATGCTGCTCGACGACGGCGGCGACGCCACCCTGCTGGTCCACCTCGGCACCCGCTTCGAGGCCGACGGCGCCGTCCCGGACACCACCGAGGCCGACTCCGAGGAGTACGGCGTCATCCTCGACGTGCTGCGCGGCACGCTGGCCGCCGACGCCGGCTACTGGACCCGCATCGGCCAGGGCATCAAGGGCGTCACCGAGGAGACCACCACCGGCGTCATGCGCCTCTACGAGCTGGCCCGCGACGGCCGGCTGCTGTTCCCGGCGATCAACGTCAACGACTCGGTGACCAAGAGCAAGTTCGACAACCTCTACGGCTGCCGCCACTCGCTCATCGACGGCATCAACCGCGCCACCGACGTGATGATCGGCGGCAAGGTCGCCGTCGTCTGCGGCTACGGCGACGTCGGCAAGGGGTGCGCGGAGTCGCTGCGCGGCCAGGGCGCCCGGGTGATCGTCACCGAGATCGACCCCATCAACGCCCTGCAGGCGGCGATGCACGGCTACGAGGTGACCACCCTCGAGGA
The DNA here is from genome assembly GCF_900115395.1 of Geodermatophilus obscurus. Taxonomy (GTDB): domain Bacteria; phylum Actinomycetota; class Actinomycetes; order Mycobacteriales; family Geodermatophilaceae; genus Geodermatophilus; species Geodermatophilus obscurus_B. The sequence continues at coordinate 328,531 of NZ_FOWE01000007.1, read as the reverse complement.
GGTCATCGGCAAGGCCGACATCATCATCACCGCGACCGGCAACCGCGACATCATCACCGCCGAGCAGCTCGGTCAGACCAAGCACCAGGCGATCATCGGCAACATCGGGCACTTCGACAACGAGATCGACGTGGCCGGCCTGGCGCGCACCCCCGGCATCACGCGGACGACGATCAAGCCGCAGGTCGACGAGTGGCGGTTCGCCGACGGCCACACGATCATCCTGCTCTCCGAGGGCCGCCTGCTGAACCTCGGCAACGCCACCGGTCACCCCAGCTTCGTCATGAGCGCCTCGTTCTCCAACCAGGTGCTCGCCCAGATCGAGCTGTGGGGCAACCGTGCGGCCTACGAGGGCAAGGAGCCCACGGTCACCGTGCTGCCGAAGAAGCTGGACGAGCACGTCGCGCGGCTGCACCTCGACGCGCTCGGCGTCAAGCTGACCGAGCTGTCGAAGACGCAGGCCGACTACATCGGCGTGCCGGTCGAGGGCCCGTACAAGAGCGAGCACTACCGCTACTAGGAGGACCCCGCTGCCCCCCACCCTTCGCAGGCTCAGGGTGGGGCCCTGCAGCGGGGCCGTTCCAGCACGTCACCACGCTCGCGGCGAGCCCCTGCGAGGGGGCCGTTCCAGCACGTCACCAGGCCGTTCCGTCCCCTCACCAGGGCCGTGACGTCACCCGCAGGGGGGTGATGGGGCTGCTGGGTCCGGCTCGCCGGGCCCAGCAGCCCCGTTACTGTCTCGTGACGTCGCAGAATGGTCACGTGTCTCCGAGCGCAGCAGCGAACAACGGGCCCAGCCGCGGCCGCGTCCTGGTCGTCGACGACGACGCCGCCCTCGCCGAGATGCTCGGCATCGTGCTGCGACGGGAGGGCTACGACCCCGCCTTCGTCTCCGACGGCAACCGCGCGCTCTCGGTCTTCCAACAGACCCGCCCCGACATCGTCCTGCTCGACCTGATGCTGCCCGGCCGCAACGGCCTGCAGATCGCCCAGGACATCCGCGCCCAGTCCACCGTCCCGATCGTCATGCTCACCGCCAAGGGCGACACCATCGACGTCGTCCAGGGCCTCGAGGCCGGCGCCGACGACTACGTGACCAAGCCGTTCAAGCCGGTGGAGCTCGTCGCCCGCGTTCGTGCCCAGCTGCGCCGCGGCGAGACCGGGCAGGCGGAGTCGCTGGCCATCGGCGACGTGCAGATCGACGTCCCCGCCCACCAGGTGACGCGCGACGGGCAGCCGATCCCGCTCACCCCCCTGGAGTTCGACCTGCTCGTGGCGCTGGCCCGCAAGCCGCGGCAGGTGTTCACCCGCGAGCTGCTGCTCGAGCAGGTCTGGGGCTACCGGCACGCCGCCGACACCCGGCTGGTCAACGTCCACGTGCAGCGGCTGCGCGCCAAGATCGAGCGCGACCCCGAGAAGCCCGAGATCGTGCTGACCGTCCGCGGGGTCGGCTACAAGGCGGGCCCACCGTGACCGGCCGCGCCGGACCGTCCGGCCCGGGACGGCACCCGTGAGCACCGGCGACCGGGCGGTCCTGGCCGGCCCCGCCGAGGCGGTCCGCCGCCGGCTGCCGCGGGACCTGCCCACGCTGCGGCGCGGCGTGCGCCGCCGGGCCGGTCGCGCCCGCCGCCTCACGCGGTCGCTGACGGCCGGCGCGGTGTCGGCGTGGCGGTCCTCCCTGCACGTGCGCATCGGCGCCATCACCATGGTCGTGGCCGGCACGGTCGTCGTCATCGTCAGCCTCGTGCTGTTCAGCCAGATCCGCACGCAGCTGCTCGCCGTCAAGGAGCAGGCCGCCGTCGACCAGGTGCAGGCGGGCGTCTTCTACGCCCAGTCCGAGGTCGTCGGCATCGCCGCCGGCGACGCGGCCAGCGTGCGCACCGCGCTGCAGCGCACCGTCGACGGCCTGCTCAGCCGTGGCGGGTCGGCCGGCGACTTCGCCGTCGTCGCCGTCTACCGCACCGGCGACACCGAGCGGCCGCCGGCCTTCAGCCGGTCCGGGATCTACCCGGCGCTGCCCGACGGGCTGCGCGCCGGTGTCGCCGGCGGCGGCCAGTACGCCCAGTACGCCATGGTGCCCAACGCCGCCGAGGAGCCGCGGCCGACACTGCTGGTCGGGGCGCCGGTCCCCGGCGGGGCGTCGTCGGCCGGCCAGATCGAGCTCTACTACGCCTTCCCCCTCGACCAGGAGGAGGAGACACTGTCACTGATCCGCAGCACCGTGGCGATCAGCGGCATCGCGCTCACCCTCTTCGTGGCCGGCATCGGGGTGCTGGTGACCCGGCTGGTGGTCGACCCCGTCCGGCGAGCGGCCGGCACCGCGCAGCGGCTGGCCGAGGGTCAGCTCGAGGAGCGGATGACCGTCCGCGGCGAGGACGACCTGGCGCGGCTGGCGACCAGCTTCAACGCCATGGCCGACAGCCTGCAGCGCCAGATCACCCAGCTCGAGGGCCTCTCGCAGCTGCAGCAGCGGTTCACCTCCGACGTCAGCCACGAGCTGCGCACCCCGCTGACGACGGTGCAGATGGCCGCCGACGTCCTCCACGAGTCCCGCGGGGACTTCCCGCCGCACGTGGCGCGCTCGGCCGAGCTGCTGCACGAGGAGCTCGACCGCTTCGAGCGGCTGCTGTCGGACCTGCTGGAGATCAGCCGCTACGACGCCGGTGCCGCCGTCCTGGACTGGGCGCCCACCGACCTCGGCGTGCTCGTCGCGCGGGTGACGGACGGCATGTCGGCCCTGGCCGCCCGGCACGGCTGCGAGCTGCAGGTCACCTGCCCGCGGGACCCGGTGATCGCCGAGGTCGATGCGCGGCGGGTCGAGCGCATCCTGCGCAACCTCGTCGGCAACGCCATCGAGCACGGCACCGCCAAGCCGGTCGAGGTGACGCTCGCGGCCAACCGGACGGCGGGCGCGGTCACCGTCCGCGACCACGGCGTCGGGCTGTCCTCGGCGGAGGCGCAGCACGTCTTCGACCGCTTCTGGCGGGCCGACCCCTCGCGGGTGCGCACCGTCGGCGGCAGCGGCCTGGGCCTGTCGATCAGCCTCGAGGACGCCCGGCTGCACGGCGGGTGGCTGCAGGTGTGGGGCCAGCCGGGGGTCGGCGCGCAGTTCCGGCTCACCGTCCCGCTGGCCGCGGGGTCGGACCTGACCAGCTCCCCGCTGCCGCTGCGCCCGACGATCGTGCGCCGGCCGGCGGTGCGGCGGTGAACCGGCGCCGGGCCGCCCTGGCCGCGCTCCTCCTGGGGCTCCTGACCGCCTGCTCGACGGTGCCCACCGGCTCGGCGCCGATGCAGATCACCGAGGGCCCGGCCCGGCCGGCGGCCGAGGTGGGTATCGAGCCGATGGGGCCGGCGGCCGGCGCGTCCCCGGAGGAGATCGTCCGTGGCTTCGTCGACGCCGCGGCCAGCGCCGTCCAGCGACACCCGGTCGCCCGCGACCACCTGACCCCCGACGCCGCGGCCACCTGGTCCGACGAGGCCGGCATCACCCTGGTCGCCGCCGACTACGCCGCCGTCGCCACCGACGCCGGCACCGTCCGCATGACCGGCGACCTGGTCGGCTCCGTCGACCCCCGCGGCGTGTTCACCGCCGCGTCGGGCGAGCCGTTCACCCACGAGTTCACCCTGGCCGAGGTCGGGGGAGAGCGGCGCATCGCCAACCCGCCCGACGGGCTGGTCATGCTGGTGCCCGACTTCGAGCGGCTCTACGACGACCTCTCCGCCTACTTCGTCGACCCCACCGAGCAGCGGGTGGTGCCCGACCCGCGGTACGTCCTCGGCGGGGAGGCCCAGCCGACGACGCTGGTGCAGCGGCTGCTCGACGGGCCGTCGCCGGCCCTGGCCGCCGGGGTCGGCAACGCCCTCGCCGGGGTCACGCTCGCCCGGGCGGCCACCGTCGACGGCTCCACCGTGACCGTCGACCTCGACGGCCTCGGGGACGCGTCGCCGGTGCAGCTGTCGCAGCTGTGCGCCCAGCTGGTGTGGACCCTCGACCAGCTCGACGGCATCAGCTCCGTCCGCGTCACCGTCGACGGCGACCCGCTCACCCTCCCGGGCGTGCCGATCGTGCAGCGCACCGACGACTGGGCCGCCTTCAGTCCCGAGTCCGTTCCCGCCGACGCCGACGGCCACCACCTCGACGCCGGCCGGCTGATGACCGTCGACGGCCAGCCCGCCCCCGGTCCGGCCGGGACGGGCGCCTACGGCCTGTCGTCGGCCGCGGTGTGGGCCGACCCGCGGACCAGCGCGCTGACCGACATGGTCGGCGTCTCGGTCAGCGGGCCGACCGCGACGCTGCTGGCCGGCAAGTACGGGCAGGACCTCGTGGCGCAGGGCACCGCGAGCCGCTACTCCGCCCCGACCGTCGCCGCCACCCGCCCGGAGTTCTGGGTCGTCCGCGACGAGACCGCCGTGGTCCGGGTGCCCGCGGGGGGCTCCCTGCAGCCGGTGAACGCGCCCACCCTGCCCGGGCAGGGCCGGGCGACGGCGCTGCAGCTCTCACCGGACGGGGTGCGGGCCGCCGTCGTCGTCAACGGCAGCAACGGCTCGGCGCTGCTGGTCGGCACGGTCGTGCGCACCGACGACGGCTCGGTCGCGCTGCGCGACCTGCGCGAGGTCGCACCGGCGCTCAACGGGGTGCTCGACGTCGCGTGGCGGACCGCGGGCAGCCTGATGGTGCTCGCCGCGGACGGCAGGGAGGACGGCGTGGTGCCCTACGTCGTCGGGGTCGACGGGTGGGGCCTGGCCGAGATGCCGACCTCCGGCCTGCCCAGCCAGCCCACGGCGCTGGCCGCCGCACCCGGTCAGCAGCCCCTGGTCAGCGCCGGCGGCTCGGTGTGGGAGCTGTCCGGCGGCACCTGGGTGACCCTCATCCGCGGGCAGCAGCCGGTGCCGGGGACGGAGCCGTTCTACCCCGTCTGACGACCGCCCGGGCCGCTGTCCACAGATCCGGCCGCGGTCCCGGGGAGCGGGCCGACCGGCCGCAGGCTGGGGCGGTGGGAGGACTCGGCGCGGCGCTCACCGACCTCGTCCTGCCCCGCACGTGCGCCGGGTGCGGGGTGCCCGGGCCGGTGCTGTGCCGGCGCTGCGCCCGGCTGCTGACCCGGCCGCGGGAGGCCACCCCGCGCCGGGTGCCGTGGGGCATGCCCCCGACGGTGGCCGCCGGCGCCTACGCCGGGCCGGTGCGCCCGGCGGTCGTCGCCTTCAAGGAGCGCGGGCGGTCGGAGCTCGCCGGGCCGCTCGGCGCCGCCCTCGCGCTGGCCGTCGCCGTGCACGCCGCCCTGCTGCCCGGCCGGCCGGTGCTGCTGGTCCCGCTGCCGCCCACCCGCGCGGCGCTGCGGGAGCGCGGCCGCGACCACGTGCGCGAGCTCGCCGTCGCCGCCGTCGCCGAGCTGCGGGCGGCCGGCGTCGACGCGGCGGAGGCGCGGCTGCTCGCGCGCACCGGCCGGGTCCGCGACTCGGCCGGGCTGACGGTCGCCCAGCGGCGGGCCAACCTGGCCGGGACGGTCACCGCCCGGGCCGCACCGCTGCCCCCGGGAGCCGTGCTCGTGGTCGTCGACGACGTCGTGACCAGCGGCGCCACGCTCACCCAGGCGGCCGCCGCGCTGGCCGCGACGGGGGCCGCCGGCGACGGGCCGGTCCTCGCCGCGGTGGTCGCCGCGACGCCCCGTCCCGTTCCCCGGGACGTCGCCGCCGTGTCGCCGGCGGTGCCGCCCGGCCGATGACGCCGGGGCCCGCGGGCGGCCGTCTCGATCGACTGTCCGGCCCCCGGGCAGGCGACTAGCGTGCGATTGGTCACACCCGACGACCGGGAGGTCTGATGGAGATCGTGGTCCGTGGCCGTAACGTCGAGGTCCCCGAGCACTTCCGCCAGCGCGTCGAGGACAAGGTCGGCCAGCTCGAGCGGTTCGACGGCAAGCTGTCCCGCATCGACGTGGAGTTGTTCCACGAGAAGAACCCGCGCCAGTCCGCGAACTGCCAGCGTGTGGAGATCACGCTGCGCGGCAAGGGGCCCGTGGTCCGCGCCGAGGCCTGCGCGCCGGACTTCTACGCCGCGCTCGACCTGAGCGCCGGCAAGCTCGACAACCGGCTGCGCCGCGCCAACGACCGCCGCCGCGTCCACCACGGCCGGCGCACCCCGGCCAGCGTACGCGTCCCGGGCGCCCCCGACACCGGCCCGCTGGAGACACCGGTCGCCGACGTCGACGCCGTCGACCTGCCCGCCGACGGCGCCCCGCTGGTCACCGACCTCGACGAGCACCTGCCGGGACAGATCGTCCGGGAGAAGCACCACCCCGCCGTCCCGATGACCGTGGACCAGGCCCTGCTCGAGATGGAGCTCGTGGGGCACGACTTCTACCTGTTCCACTGCGCGGACACCGGGCGGCCGACGGTCGTCTACCGGCGGCACGCCTTCGACTACGGCCTCATCCGCCTGGTCGACCAGCCGCTCGGCGAGGCGGCGACCACCACCGCCGACCACACCGAGCCGGCCGCCGTCCCGCACTGACCCACCGGTCGCACGGCAGGGGCCCGGCCACCAGGCCGGGCCCCTGCTGCGTCCTAGTCGCCGGCCAGCCGGCCGAACAGCACCGCGTCGGCGCGGCCGCCGTCCCGCAGGGGCAGGCAGCCCCGGACCACGCCCTCCCGGGTGAACCCCGCCCGCACCGCCACCGCCTGCGAGACCGGGTTGCCGACGTCGACGACGAGGTGCACCCGCGGCGCGCCGTGCGCGAACGCCCACCGGGCCAGCCCGTCGGCCATCTCGGCGGCGTACCGGTGGCCGCGGGCCCACGGCGCGACGGAGTAGCCGATCTCGGGACCGAGGTGCCGCACGCCGGGCAGCACCAGTCCCGCGGTGCCCACGAACGCGCCGCCGGCCTCGGCCACGACGGGCAGGCCGGTGCCCTCGGCGCGCTGCCGTGCGGTCGACGTCAGCCACGCGGAGGCGTCCGCGGGGGTGTAGGGCACCGGGGCCGCGGTGATCCAGCGCTGCGTCTCCGGGTCCTGCATCGCGCGGTGCACCGCGTCGACGTCGTCGAGCGTGGGCGGGCGCAGCAGCAGGCGGGCGGTGCGGATGACCTCGGTGGTCAGGTCGGTGCCGTCGAGCTCCATCGGACGATCGTCAGGCGTTGCCCAGCACCCGGTCGACCGAGATCTCGATGACCACCCGCGCAGGGTTCTCGCGCGGCTGCCGGTACCGCTGCGCGTAGCGGGCCTCGGCGTCGGCGACCGAGGCGGCGTCGTCGCGCACCACCGCCGTCCCCTCCAGGGTCAGCCAGCGGCGGCCCTCGACCTGGCAGACGGCGACCCGCGCCCGTCCGGCCCGGACGTGCCGGGCCTTGGCCGACCCGCCCGAGGTGATCACCCGTGCGGTGGCGGTGGCGGGGTCGAAGGTGACGCCGACCGGGACGACGTGCGGGCTGCCGTCGGCGCGCAGCGTCGTCAGCGTGGCCAGGTGGCGCTCGGTCAGGAAGACGAGCAGTTCCGGCGCGAGATCGTGCGGGTCGTGGGCCACGGGGAGAGGTTAGGTGCCGCCCGCGGCGGGCAGGTGCCGCCGGTGGAGCTGTCAGGGGCGAGGGTGCTGGTCGCGGGCGCGACGGGGGCGCTCGGCGGCGACCTGGCGCGGGCCCTGTCCGGAGCCGGCGCCCGGGTGGCACTCGTCGGTCGCGACGACGCACGGCTGCAGCAGCTGGCCGGCGAGCTCGGCGGCGCCCCGTCGTTCGCCGCGGACGCGGTCGACGTCGACGCCGTCCGGGGCGTCGTCGACGGTGCCGCGGACGCGCTGGGCGGGCTGGACGCCGTCGTCGTCGCCTGGGGCGTGGTGGCCTTCGGCCCGGCGGCCGACGCCGACGACGCCGTCACCGAGGAGCTCTTCGCGGTCAACACCCTCGGGCCGATGAGCCTGGTGCGCGCCGCGCTGCCGCGCCTGGCCGACGGCGGGGCGGTGGTGCTGCTGTCGGCGATCGTGGCCGACGCGCCCACGCTCAACATGGCCGAGTACTCGGCGAGCAAGGCGGCGCTGTCGGCGTGGGCCTCGGTGCTGCGGCGCGAGCTGCGCAGCCGGTCGATCGGGGTGCTCGACGTCCGGCCGCCGCACGTCGACACCGGCCTGGTCGACCGCGCGCTGGCCGGGACGCCGCCGAGGCTGCCCGCCGGGCACGACCGGGACGAGGTGGTCGGCGCGGTGCTCGACGGGATGCGCGAGGGGGCCAGGGAGGTCGTGCTCGACCCGCGGGAGAAGCGCCTGGTCCGGCGCTGAACCGTCGCGGTGTGCGTGCGGCCTCCCCGACCGACGGGGGAGGCCGCCTACGCTGGTGTCGTGGTGTTCTCGAGGATCCTCCGTGCCGGTGAGGGAAAGCTCGTCCGTCGACTGGAGCGGATCGCCGACGCGATCGAGCTGCTGTCCGACGACGTCGCCGACCTGACCGACGCGGAACTGCGCGCCAAGACCGACGAGTTCAGGGAGCGTCTGGAGGACGGCGAGACCCTCGACCAGCTGCTCCCGGAGGCCTTCGCCGTCGTCCGGGAGGCTGCCAGCCGGACGCTGGGCCAGCGGCACTTCCGCGTGCAGCTCATGGGCGGGGCGGCGCTGCACCTGGGCAACATCGCCGAGATGCGCACCGGTGAGGGCAAGACGCTGACCGGCGTGCTGCCGGCCTACCTCAACGCCCTCACGGGGCAGGGCGTGCACGTGGTCACGGTCAACGACTACCTGGCCCGGCGCGACGCCGAGTGGATGGGCCGCGTGCACCGCTTCCTCGGCCTGAGCGTGGGCACGATCCTCTCCGGCGAGAAGCCGGCGCACCGCCGCGAGCAGTACGCCTGCGACATCACCTACGGCACGAACAACGAGTTCGGCTTCGACTACCTGCGCGACAACATGGCCTGGTCCAAGGCCGACCTGGTGCAGCGCGGCCACCACTACGCGATCGTCGACGAGGTCGACTCGATCCTCATCGACGAGGCTCGCACGCCGCTGATCATCAGCGGCCCGGCCGAGTCGGCCGGCAAGTGGTACCAGGAGTTCGCCCGGATCGTGCCGCTGATGAAGCGCGACGTGCACTACGAGGTGGAGGAGGCCAAGCGCACGGTCGCCGTCACCGAGGAGGGCGTGGAGTTCGTCGAGGACCAGATCGGCATCGACAACCTCTACGAGGCGGTCAACACCCCGCTGATCGGCTACCTCAACAACGCGCTGAAGGCCAAGGAGCTCTTCCACCGCGACCAGCAGTACATCGTCAGCAACGGCGAGGTGCTCATCGTCGACGAGTTCACCGGTCGCGTGCTGGCCGGGCGCCGCTACAACGAGGGCATGCACCAGGCCATCGAGGCCAAGGAGAAGGTGCAGATCAAGGACGAGAACCAGACGCTCGCCACGATCACCCTGCAGAACTACTTCCGGCTCTACGAGAAGCTCTCCGGGATGACCGGTACCGCCCAGACCGAGGCGGCCGAGCTCTCCCAGACCTACAAGCTCGGCGTCGTCCCGATCCCGACGAACCGGCCGATGGTCCGCGAGGACCGCTCCGACGTCATCTACAAGACGGAGAAGGCGAAGTTCGACTCGGTCATCGACGACATCGCCGAGCGGCACGAGGCCGGCCAGCCGGTGCTCGTGGGCACCGCCAGCGTCGAGAAGTCCGAGCTGCTCTCGAAGATGCTGCTGCGCCAGGGCATCCCGCACGAGGTCCTCAACGCGAAGAACCACGCGCGCGAGGCGCACATCGTCGCGCAGGCCGGCCGGCTCGGCGCGGTCACCGTGGCCACTAACATGGCCGGCCGCGGCACCGACATCCAGCTCGGCGGCAACCCCGACTTCATCGCCGACGAGGCGCTGCGGGCCCGCGGCCTGTCGCCGTCAGAGACCCCCGACGAGTACGAGGCCGCCTGGGACGAGGCGCTGCAGACGGCCAAGGACCAGGTCGCGGCCGAGCACGAGCAGGTCACCGAGGCCGGCGGACTCTACGTGCTGGGCACCGAGCGGCACGAGAGCCGCCGCATCGACAACCAGCTCCGCGGCCGGTCGGGCCGGCAGGGCGACCCGGGGGAGTCGCGCTTCTACCTCTCCCTCGGCGACGACCTCATGCGCCGCTTCAACGGCCCGATGCTCGAGTCGATGATGACCACGCTGCGCGTCCCCGACGACCAGCCGATCGAGTCGAAGATGGTCACCCGGGCGATCCGCTCGGCGCAGACGCAGGTCGAGCAGCAGAACTTCGAGGTCCGCAAGGACGTCCTCAAGTACGACGAGGTCCTCAACCGCCAGCGCACCGTCATCTACGACGAGCGCCGCAAGGTCCTCGACGGCGAGGACCTGCACGAGCAGGTCCAGCACATGCTCGACGACGTCGTCGGCGCCTACGTCGACGGCGCCACCGAGACCGGCTACGCCGAGGACTGGGACCTCGAGCAGCTGTGGACCGGCCTCGGGTCGCTCTACCCGGTGGGCCTGGACCGCCAGGAGCTGCTCGACCGCGTCGCCGACGGCGAGCAGGCCGTGCTCACCGCCGACGTGCTCAAGCAGGAACTGCTCGACGACGCCCACCGCGCCTACGAGGAGCGGGAGACCGCGCTGGGCTCGGAGGTCATGCGCGAGCTCGAGCGGCGGGTGCTGCTCAGCGTGCTCGACCGCAAGTGGCGCGAGCACCTCTACGAGATGGACTACCTGCGGGCCGGCATCCACCTGCGCGCGATGGCCAACCGCGACCCGGTCGTGGAGTACCAGCGCGAGGGCTACGACATGTTCACCGCGATGCTCGACGGCATCAAGGAGGAGTCGGTCGGCTTCCTGTTCAACCTCGAGGTCAAGACCAAGGAGCAGCAGGAGGCCGAGGCCCAGGCCCAGCAGGCCGAGGCCGAGGCCAAGGCGCTGGCCGCCGCGCAGGAGGGCACCGCCCGCGTGCTCGCCCGCCAGCGGGCGGCGCAGGAGGCGGCGGCCCGCGAGGCCGCGGCGGCCGCTGCTCCGGCTCCGGCTGCGGCGCCGGTCGACGGTGACGGGGGTGCACCCGCACCTGCACCTGCACCTGCACCCGCTGCCGCGCCGGTGTCGGTGTCCAAGCCGGCGGCCAAGCCCGCCGCCCGGCGCTCCACGGGCGCCCCGGCGGGCCGTCCGGTCACGCGCACCGCTCCCCGGCACGCGGCTCCTCCGGCCCCGGCCGACGAGGCGCCGTCGCCGTCGGGCACCGGCCCGCAGCTGGCGGTCAAGGGCCTCGACGAGCCGCGCCGGCAGGAGAACCTGAGCTACTCCGCGCCGACGCTCGACCCCTCGGCCAAGGAGAGCGGCCCGGCGAAGGCGGCCAAGACGGCCACCGTCACCGGGACGAAGGAGCCGGCCCGCAACGCACCCTGCCCCTGCGGCTCGGGCAAGAAGTACAAGGCCTGCCACGGAGCGGCCGGCCGCTGAGGCCCGCGCACGCCCGGCGCCCCGTCGACCCCCGCGGTCGGCGGGGCGCCGTCGTCGGCGGTCGGCCCCGGCCGCCCGAGGGTCGCATCCACAGCGACATCACCCCACGGTCACAGTCCGCTGACAGCGTGTCCTCCGAGGGTGGGACCGACGGTCGGAGACACCGACCCGGACCCAGGAGTGCACATGCGCACGAAGCTCGTCATCGCCGCCACCACCGGCGCCCTCACCCTCTCCGCGCTGGGCCTGGCCGCGCCCGCGCTGGCCGCTCCGGGCGACGCGGAGGGCACCGCGTCGTCCGCCGTGGAGCGCATCGCGGACGCGCTGTCGGGCCTGGTCGACGACGGGTCGATCACCCAGGAGCAGGCCGACGAGGTGGCCGCCACCCTGAGCGAGGCCGGTCTGGGGGACCGGGGTGGGCACCACGGTCGGGGCCCGGACCTCGCGACGGCCGCCGAGGCCCTCGGCATGACCGAGGAGGACCTCCGCGAGGCCCTCGAGGCCGACGGCGCCACGCTGGCGCAGGTCGCCGAGGACCAGGGGGCCGCCGTCGACACCCTCGTGCAGGCGCTGGTGACCGCGGAGGAGGACCGGATCGCCGAGGCCGTCGCCGACGGGCGCCTCACCGAGGAGCAGGCCGACGAGCGGCTGACCGACCTCGAGCAGCGCATCACCGACCGCGTCGAGGCCGAGTCCGGGGGTCGCGGTCCCGGCGGCGGCCCGGGTGCCGCCGGCGGGGTGCCGGAGCAGCCCGCCGACGACTGACCTGCACCGGTCGCGCAGCGGCGCCGTCCCGTCCCCGGGTGGCGCCGTTGCGCGTCCTCACCCGATGGACAGGGCGGTGCAGCGCCAGCGGCCGTCCACGCCCTCGAGCCGGGCGGCGACCGCGTGGGCCCGTCCCGCCCGCCGCGCCACCGCGCTGACCTCCGCGACGCCGTCGACCGGCTCGCAGACGTGCACCGGGCCCAGCAGCACCGGCGCCGTGCCGCCGCTGCACCAGGCCGGCCGGCGTCCCGCGCCGAGGGCGGCGTGCACACCGGGGGCGGTGAGCCGCTGCACCTGGCTGAGCGGTCGCCGGCCGGCCAGGGCCTCGAGCACCGTCGTGAACAGCAGCCGCCCGGCGGCGCGCGGGTCGGGCAGGTCGGCGCGGACCGACCACGCGGGACCGAAGAGGTCCGGCTGCCGGCTGCGGAGGCCCTCCGGTGCCGGGCGCGGGCCGGGCCGGTACGCCGGTCGGGGCGGCGGGGTGGTCGGGTCGACGAGCGCCACGGCGGGCCCGGTCAGCGGCGGGTGCAGCGCGGGGACGAGGGTCAGGCGCAGCGGGCGGGCGGGGACGGGTGCGGTGGTCTGCGGAGGCGCGGTCACGGGAGCTCCCGGGGTCGGGTCGGTGGCGGTCGGCGCGGGCCGGGGGAGCGGCCGGAGGTGCGGCAGGGGTCAGGCCGGCGGGCGCAGGACCTGACCGGGCAGCAGAAGGTCGGGGTCGTCCCCGATGACGTCGGCGTTCGTCGTCCACCAGCGCTGGACCGCCGCGGCGACGTCCGCCGGGCCGGGATCCAGGCCGGTGCGCGCCCGCAGGTCGGCCTCCGCGATGGACCACAGGCACTCACCGCGCAGGACGACGTGGTCGCCGGGCGCCGGGGCGGGCCAGTCGGGGACGGTCGCTCCGGGTGCGGGGGCCCCCGACGCCGGCTCCGGCGGTGCCGGCCAGTCGGGCACCGACGTCGTCCGCGCGTCGGCCGCCAGGACGACGGCCGGACCCGGGGGAGGTGCGGTGCAGCCGGTGAGGGCCGGCGCGGTGACCAGACCGACGCCGAGGGCGAGCGCGGCCGCACGCCGGGCCGAGGCGGGCAGGACCCCGCCCAGCAGGACGCGCGCGGTGGTGCCGGCCAGTCCGGGCAGGGCCGACAGCGCGGTGAGGACCAGCCCGAGGGCACCCCAGGCCCAGGCCAGCCAGGCCCCGGCGGCGACCCCGGTGAGCAGCAGGTCCTCGGCGCCCGCCGTGTCGACGAGGCGCTGCAGGTCGAGGCCGCCGTCGGTCAGGGCCGTCAGGTCGGGCGTCACCTCCCGCAACCCGACGGCGACCGCGGCCATGACCGCCGACGTGACGGCGAGCCGACTCCGCGACATGTGTCCTCCTCTGAGCTTGTCATTGCACCAAAGCAGACAAATGCAAGCAAACGCAAACGATGATGTGGATCTAGGCTCTCCGTCATGCGCTGGCAGCAGCTGTTCGCCGACCTGCAGGCCGAGTTCGACGAGGTGGCGGCACGCGAGGAACGCGCCGAGCTGCCGTCACGCTCGCGCGCGGAGACGTCCGCGGTCCGGCTCGCCGAGCGGCTCGGCGGTGCGGTGGGCGGGCGGGTGTCCCTGCGGTGCCGGGGGGCGGGCGAGATCGCCGGCCGGCTGGAGGAGGCGGGCACGGACTGGGCGCTGCTGGCCGACGACGCCGGCCGGGAGGTGCTGGTGGCCCTGCCGGCCGTCGTCGTGGCCTCCGGGCTGGTGCGGTCGACGGCGGTGACCGGGCCGTCGACCCGGGTGCGCGCGGCACTGGACCTGCGGTGGGCGCTGCGCGGGCTGGCGCGCGACCGCAGCGCGGTGGCCGTCGTCCTCGACGACGGCGCGCTGCTGACCGGGACGGTCGACCGGGTGGGGGCGGACTTCGTGGAGCTCGCCGAGCACGCTCCCGACGAGTTCCGTCGTCCGGGCGCGGTGCGGTCGGTGCGGGCGGTGGCCCTGGCGGCGGTCGCGGTGGTGCGGACGCTCAGCCCGGGCGCCGCCTGAGCTCAGCCGCGGGAGCGGCGTCCGCGGGCGGGGCCGGCGGCCGCCTCGAGCGGCTGCCCGGGCTCCGGGGCGGGGGTGGCCTCCGGCCCGGCTGGGTCGGCGGCGAGTTCCGCGGCGGCCGGGACGGTGCCGGCGCGCGCCTCGGCGTACTTCTGCTGGATGAACCGCTCGAGCTCGTCGGTCTCCACCCGCCACTGGCCGCGGCCACCGATCTGGATGGCGATCAGCTCGCGTCGTCGCACGAGCGCGTAGGCCTGCGACCACGAGACGTTGAGGATCTCGGCGACGTCGTCGAGGGTCAGGAAGCGCGGTGTGGGCATGGCTCTCCGTCCGGTCGGCGCCCAGTCTGTCAGCAACGCACTCACCCGCGCGCATCTCGTCCACACCCGAACGTGTGGACAGCTGGTGCACGCTTCCGCATCCGTATCGCATCATCGGCGTCCGACCGCGCGGGGATGCCGGTCGTGGTGCACGCCCGCCGGTCCGGTGGGCGACCGGGACGGACCCGGGGACGGAAGGGGGAACGCCCGGTGGGTGCTGCCACGCGCACGGTGCCGGCGGGGGAGACGGCGACCGGGCCGGTGCCGCGGCGGGTGCGCCCTCCGCGCTGGCTGGACCTGCGGCTGGTGCTCGGGGTGCTGCTGGTCCTCGGCTCGGTGCTCGTCGGTGCCCGCGTGGTGACCGCCGCCGACGCGACCGTGCCGGTCTGGTCCGTGGCGGGCGACCTCGCCGCGGGTACGGAGCTGGCCGCCGCCGACCTCGTGGCGGTGGAGGTGCGGCTGGGGGACGCCGCGGGTGCCTACCTGTCCACGGGCACCGACCCCGCCGGTCGCACGCTCGCCCGCGCCGTCCGGACGGGGGAGCTGCTGCCCCGCACCGCGCTGGAGGAGCCCGAGGACCTCGTGCAGGTGGCCCTGCCGGTGCAGGCCGGGTACGCGCCTCCCGGGCTCGCGCGCGGCCAGGTCGTCGACGTCTACGGCGTCACCGACCCGGCCGGCACGGCGACCGGTGAGGGCGTGACCCTCGTGGTCGGGGCGGCGCCGGTGCTCGCCGTGAGCGGCCGGACCGAGGGCGTGCTGTCGACGGCGACGACGACCGTGCAGGTGGTCGTCGCCGTTCCCGGTGACGAGGCGCCCGACGTGCTCGCCGCGATCGGCGGCCGGCCGCTGGTGGTCGTCGTGCACGGCTCGGTCGAGTCGGCCGGCGGTGCGGCGTCCGTGGGCGGTGGGTCGGCCGACCCGTCGACCCCGGCGCGGTCGTCGTCGGCCCCGTCCCGGTCGTCCGCGCCCGCCTCACCGACCGCCTCCTCGACCGCCTCGTCGTCTCCCGCGCGTTCGTCGTCGGCGCCGGCCCGGTCCTCGTCGTCGGCGCCGACCCGGTCCTCGTCTCCGGTCGACCCGTCCCGGTCGTCCTCGGCCCCGTCCGCCGACGCCCCGTCCGCCGACGCCTCGTCCGCCGACGCCTCGGCCGAGGCCCCGCGGTGATGGCGCTCCAGGTCGTCACCGCGGTCACCGGCGCCGCCTGGGAGGCCGCCCTCGTCGGGGCGCTCGACCGGGCCGACCACGGCGTGACCGTCGTCCGGAGGTGCGTCGACGCCTCGGACCTGCTCGCCACCGCCGCCACCGGCACCGCCCACGCCGCACTGCTGTCGGCCGACCTGCACCGGCTCGACGTCGACACCGTCACCCGTCTCGCCGCGGCCGGGGTCGCCGTCGTCGGGCTCGCCGACCCCGCCGATGCGCGGGCGACCGAGCGGCTGCACGCGCTCGGGGTGGCCACGGTGCTGCCCGCCGACGCCACACCGACCGAGGTGGCCGAGGCCCTGCGCCGGGCCGTGGCCGGTCCAGTGGTCGCCGGGCACGGCGTCGCCGACCCGCGGGCCGCGCTGCCGGCAGCCGGCGGCCCGCACCCGCAGGCCACCGAGCGGCGCCCGCCCCGGGGCCGCGTCGTGGCGGTGTGGGGGCCGACCGGCGCCCCGGGCCGGACCACGGTCGCGGTCGGGATCGCCGACGAGGCGGCCCGGCTCGGTGTGCCGACGCTCCTGGTCGACGCCGACGTCTACGGCGGGGTCGTGGCGCAGGTGCTCGGGCTCCTGGACGAGTCGCCGGGGCTGGCCGGTGCGGCCCGGCAGGCGGCCGCCGGGGCGCTCGACGAGGCCGCCCTGAAGCGGCTGGCCTGGTCGGTCCGCCCGCAGCTGTCGGTGCTCACCGGGCTGGCCCGCGCCGACCGCTGGCCCGAGCTGCGGCCCCCGGCGGTGGCGGCGGTGCTCGAGGAGGCGCGCCGGTCGGCCGACCTGGTGGTCGTCGACTGCGCGTTCAACGTCGAGGAGGACGAGGAGCTGTCCTTCGACACCGCGGCTCCCCGCCGCAACGGCGCCACCGTGACCGTCCTCGAGTCGGCCGACGACGTGCTGTGCGTGACCGGGGCCGACCCGGTCGGACTCCAGCGCACCATCCGGGCGCTGGGCCAGCTGCGCGACCTGCTCCCGGACGTCGAGCCGGCCGTGGTGGTCAACCAGGTGCGGCCCGGTCCGGTGCCCGGCGACGCCCGCCGCGAGATCGGCGAGGCGATCGAGCGCTTCGCCGGCCGGAGCGTGCTCAGCTTCCTGCCCGCCGACCGCGCCGCCACCGATGCCGCGCTGGCCTCCGGTCGCACCCTGGCCGAGGTGGCGCCCGGGTCACCGCTGCGGGCCGGCCTGCGCACGCTGGCCGCCGCGCTCGCCCAGGTGCCCGAGCCGGCACCCGGGCGCCGGGGTCTGCGCCGCCGCCGCGCCGGCTGAGCGACCTCTCCTGACCCGGCGGCCCGCCGGGTGGGGCACCGTCCCGGCCGGCCGGGACGGCCCGGCTGGGGCCGGACGCCCCGCCGCCGTAGCGTGCACCCACGAGCCGGAGGAGGACGATGGCCGAGCGGCTGACCACCCTGGACGCGTCGTACCTCTACCTCGAGGACGCCGGCGCCCCGATGCACGTCTCCGGCGTGCTCGTGCTCGAGCCGGTCGAGGGCGGGCTCGACGCCCTCGCCGATCTGGTCGAGGCGCGGTTGCCCCTGGTCCCGCGCTACCGGCAGCGGGTCGTGCCGGTGCCCGGGCGCCTGGCCAACCCGGTGTGGGCCGACGACCCGGACTTCGACGTCGCCTACCACGTGCGGCAGTCGGCGGTGCCGCGGCCGGGGACGCAGGCCCAGCTGCTGGACCTGGTCTCGCGGGTGACCTCGCGCCCGCTGGACCGCCGCCGCCCGCTGTGGGAGGTCTACCTCGTCGAGGGGCTGGCCGAGGGCCGCGTCGCCGTGGTGACCAAGACCCATCCCGCGCTCGTCGACGGGCTCGGTGCCGTCGACATCGCCCAGGTGCTGCTGGACACCACCCCGGACGCCCACCTGCCCCCGGTCGACGGCTGGATGCCCGGCCGGGTGCCGGGTCCCGTCGACCTGGTCCGGGACGCTCTCGAGGAGTACGTCCAGCGCCCCGCCGCGGTCGTCGACGCCGCCCGGTCGGCGGTCGGTGACCTCCGGGCGACCGCGGCCCGCGTCCGCGGGGTCGCCGAGGGGCTGGCCCGGGCGGCCGGCTCGGCCGTCGTCCCGGCGCCGCACGCGCCGCTGAGCCGGACGGCGGGCACGGAGCGCCGCGTCGCCGTGGCGCGCGCCGACCTCGAGGACCTCCGGGTGATCCGCAAGCAGCGCGGCGGGACCGTCAATGACGTCCTGCTCGGCGTCCTCACCGGCGCGCTGCGCGACTGGCTGCTGTCGCGGGGGGAGCCGGTGCTCGGGTCGACCGTCGTGCGGGCGCTGGTACCCGTCTCGGTGCAGGGTGAGGGGCAGGACGACCCGGGCGGCACGGTGGCGGCCCACCTCGTCGACCTGCCCGTCGGGGAGCCCAACCCCTGGGTGCGCCTGGCCCGGCTGAGCTACGCCATGCGGAACGTCACCGACTCCGGCAGGACGGTCGGGGCCGAGACCCTCATCGCGCTCACCGGTTTCGCCCCGCCCACGCTGCACGCGCTCGGTGCCCGCGCGGCGCGGGGGCTCTCCCGGCGCATGTCCAACCTGGTCGTGACCAACGTCCCGGGGCCGCAGGTGCCGCTGTACGCCGCGGGCAGCCGGATGCTCGAGGTCTTCCCGGTGGTGCCGCTCGTCGCCGGGCAGGCGCTGTCGGTGGGCATGACCAGCTACGACGGCCGGGTCTACATCGGCCTCAACGCCGACCGCGACGGCGTCGGCGACGTCGACGTCCTGGCCGACCTGATCGAGCAGGAGGTCGCGGCGCTCACCGAGTCCGTGCGCTGACCTGCTGCGCGGAGTCCGGCGACCGGCGCGGGATACGGTCGCCTCTCCCGACAGGAGAGGAGCGGCCGGGTGCGGATCTACCTGCCGGCGACGACCGGCGTCCTGCGGCGACTGGTCGACGAGGGCCGGCTCAGCGGACCCCACACGGCCTTCGCGGTGACCCCCCGGTTGCGGGAGTTCTACGCCCTCAGCGACGCGGCGGCCGACCTTGAGGAGCTTGAGTACGCCGCACTGCTGACCGCCGCCCGGGCCAGCCTGCGACTGGTCGACGTCGACCCCACGGCCGCGCGCCGCCGCGTGGTCCTCGCCGCGGACGTCGCCGACTCCGGTGTCGAACCGGTCGACGACGCCGACACCGACGCCGGCGCGGTCCGCGTGACCGCCGACGTCGCGCTCGCGGACGTGGCGAGCGCCCACATCGACGGCGCCGAGGCCGAGGACGACGTGCGCGCGGCCGTCGCCGTCGTCCTGGAGGCCGACCTCGGCAGCGACGAGGCGCAGTTCGTCGTCGACCAGGCCGAGGGCCACGAGCTGGCCTGGTACGCCACGCAGGAGATCGGCTCGGCGCTCGAGCTGCTCTGAGCCTCCCGTCACGGCCGGGCCGTGTCCCGGTCGGCGCCGTGCCGGGCGACCTGCACGCGCTGGACCGTGCCGGCCGTGACCAGCCAGCCGGAGCCGGGACGAACCGGCACCGGTGTGCGGGGCAGCCGGATGCCGAGCAGGTCGGCGTCCCCCGGCCCCGGGCAGAGCAGCAGGCCGCCGCGGCTGCGGCGGAGGTCGGCGACCGGGCCTCGGAACGCCCCCGAGAGCTCCCCGGCGGTGCCGGCCGCGAGGACCACGACGTCGTGCTCGGCCAGGTCGGCAGCCGTCAGGGCGGCCAGGACCGCCGAGTCGGCGAGCGTCCCGGCGTCGTCGAGGACCAGGGCACCCGGGCCCCCGTCGGGGCCGGCGAGCCAGGCGCGCCAGGCGGCGACGTCGTCAGCGGACAGTGGGGTGGCACCGGGCAGCCCCGGCCCGGCCGCGCGGCGGCTCCGCGCCGGCGTCGCGACCCGGACCCCGGCGCGGGAGAGCGTCGCGGCCAGCGCGTGGAGCGTGGCCGTGCGGCCGCTGCGCGGCGGGCCCGCGACAAGCAGGCCTCCGCCGCGGCGCAGGTCGACGTGCAGCAGGCCGCCGTCGTCCCCGCCGGGTCCCAGCGGCACCGCCGCGAGGGCATCCCCGGATCCCGCGCCGGGTGCCGGCCCGGCGGGGAGCCGGGGGTCGGCCGGGAGCTCCGGGATCCGCAGCGCACCCGACCTCATCGGGGCCCGGAGAGGATCGACCGGCAGCGGCCGCGGGAGCGCGACCTGGCATTCGACGGCGTCCTCGCCCAGCAGCGCTCGCCCGGGTGGCCGCCGGCCGGGCACCGACCGCACCGGCACCCCGGCCACCGCGTAGTCGGCGCGGTCGGGCAGCGGGAGGACCAGGCGGGTCCCGGCCACCGCGGCGAGCCGGCCACCGGGGACGGCGCGGTCGGCGGTCATGACGCAGGTCAGACCGGCCGCCCCGCCGTCGCGCACCAGCCGGAGGAGGTCCGCGGAGCCCTGGCCCGGGACGGCCTCGTCGAGCTGGGTGACGAGCGACTCGACGCCGTCGACCAGCAGCAGGACGGCCGGCCCGGCGGCGGACCCGGCCCGGCGGGTGGCGACCTGCTCGGCCAGCCGGGTCACCAGCCGGACGGTGCGCAGGGCGTCGGTCCCGTCGACGACGGTGCCGGTGTGCGGCAGCCCCGCGGCCGCGGCCGCGAGCGCACCTCCGGCGTGGTCGAGGACGTGCACGTGCAACCGGTCCGGGGGCAGCCGGGGGACCGCCTCGGCCAGCACCGTCCGCAGCAGCGTCGTCCGGCCGCTGCCGGGACCGCCGACGGCCAGCCAGCCCCCGCCGCGGGCCAGGTCGAGCACGAGCGGCTCCTGCGCCTGCCGGTCGGGCCGGTCGACGAGGCCGAGCGCCAGCCGCGTCCCGGCGCTGCCGTCGACGGGCGCGGGCAGGTCGGCCGCGGCGACGCGGTCGGGCAGCGCGGGGTGCCAGGGGCGGTGCGGCCGGCGGGTCCCCGTGTCCGCGGCGACCTGGGCGGTCGCCTCGGTGATGCGGGCGAGGTCCGACCGGCCACCGGGGGGAGCGGCGTCCACGGCGGGAGCCGCCGACGGCGGCCAGGTGCGGCGACGGGCGGTGGGTCCGGCCGGCCGGGCCGGCGGTCCGAGGGTGACCCGTGCGGTCCGGAAGGGCACGGGGCGGGCGGATCCCACGCGCAGCAGGCCGCCGCCGGGCCGGTCGGCCGGGATGCGGGCGGCCTCCGGCCCGCCGAGGACGTCGCGCGAGTCGGCCTCGTCGGTGGTGCGCAGGCACAGGCGCAGGGAGCAGTTGGCGCGGATCTCCGGGGAGACGACCCCACCGGGACGCTGGGTCGCCAGCACGAGGTGCACGCCGAGCGACCGCCCGCGCTGCGCGATGCCGACCAGCCCGCTGACGAACTCGGGCAGGTCCTCGGCCAGCCCCGCGAACTCGTCGACGACGATGACCAGGCGTGCCAGGTCGACGTCGTCGGGCAGCGCACCGACGTCGGCGACGCCGGCGCGGGCCAGCAGGGCCTCCCGCCGCGTCAGCTCGGCGGTCAGCGAGCGCAGGGCCCGCCCGGTGGCCGCGGCGTCCAGGTCGGTCACCAGGCCGACGGTGTGCGGCAGTCCCACCGCCTCGGCGAAGGCGGCGCCGCCCTTGTAGTCGACGAGCAGGAACGAGCAGCGGTCGGGCGGGTGGGCCAGCGCCAGCCCGGCGACGAGCGTCTGCAGCAGCTCGGACTTCCCCGAGCCGGTGGTGCCGGCGACCAGTGCGTGCGGGCCGTCGCGGCAGAGGTCGACGGTGACGACGTCGTCGGCGCCCAGGCCGAGGGTGGCGGTGAGCGACGTCCGGGAGCGGGACCAGGCCACCGGGACGTCGTCGGAGCCCCCGGCCGCGTCGTGCGGGGGCAGGTCGAGCAGTCGCGCCGTCCGGGCCGGCGCCGTCGCCGAACGTCCCGGGCTCAGCGCGGCGAGGTCGCGTGCCAGCGCGGCGGCCACCGGCCGGGGGAGCCGGTCGACGACGACCTCGGCCCGCGGCGTCCCGTCGCCGCGGTCGAGCAGGCCGGTGTCCCCGGTCTCCCCGCCGACCTGCAGCACGGCACCGCCGGGGACGGGGAGCTCGTCGACGCGCCCGCCGAGGGTGAGCAGGACGGCCCCGGCGTCGCGGCAGCGTCGCAGGCTCTCCCGCAGGTCGGGACCGGTCGGCCGGTCGACCACGAGCACCAGTCCGCGCGCGGGGCCCGTGCCGGCGGGAACCGTCCCCTCCCGGGCCGCCACCTCCGCCAGCCAGGCCGACAGCGCACCGTCGTCCCCGGCAGCGCGCACGTGGACCGCGTCGTCCCGCAGGTGGGGGAGCCACCGCGCCCAGGCCCAGTCGGGAGCCCGCTCGGCGGTGGTGAGGACAGCGACGTCGACGTCCCCGGGCGGGAGCAGCACGGCCACCTGGGCGAGGAGACCGGCGACGACGCCCAGCGCCGGGGACCGCGGCCCCGTCACGCCCAGGCCCCCGGCGCGCCGCAGGTCGACGACGACCGGCAGGTCCGCGGCCGTCTCCGCGTGCCGGCGGCCGCCCTCCACCCGGGTGACCCGTGTCGGACCGGACCCAGTGCCCAGCCGCACGGCCAGCGCATCGGGATGGTCCGCGTCGCGGGACCACAGCAGGGTGGTGCGCCGTCTGGCCGCGGTCGCCAGCGCGGCGAGGTCGGGGGAGGCGCGCGACGCCGCCCGGACGTCGGCCCGCACGGCCTCCCGCAACCAGGACCGGGCGGCCAGCAGCTCCTCGGCGTGGACGGCCGCGGCGCGACGCCCCGAGCGGCGGCCGGCCCACCGGTCCGACGCCCAGGTCCCGACCGCGACCAGCGGGGAGAGCAGGGCGAAGAAGAGGAACGTCGGCGTGGCGAGCAGCCACGCCAGGGAGGCGCCGGCGACCGCGGGCAGGAGCACCGCGATCCACGCCAGCCGCCGCCGTGGGGACTCGGCCGGGAGGTCGGGCAGCAGGACCTCGACCTCGGGACGCCCACCCGGCGTCGCGGTGCCCGGGCGCACCAGCCAGCGCCCGCCCGGCCCGGGGCGCAGCGGGACCGGGAGGTCGCGCGGGCCGGCGACCGCGAGCGAGCTCGCGCCGAGCCGGAGCACCGCGCCCGGCGGCCAGGGCACCGCGTCCGCGGTCACGTCGGCGTCGTCGAGCCGGGTGCCGTTGGTGGAGCCGAGGTCGGCGACCGTCGTCCCCCCGGCGCCCACGTCGAGCCGCACGTGCCGGCGGGAGACGCCCGGGTCGGGGAGGTGGAGCGTGGCGTCCCCACCGCGGCCGATCACGTGCCGCCCGCTGGCCAGGCCGACCGTGGTGCCGGCCGCCGGGCCGCCGACGACGTGCAGCTCCAGCGGGCTGGACGCCGGCCGGCCGCCGCGCGGTGCGGGGCGGCCGAGGCCCAGGACGGCGCCGTGTGCCAGCAGCGGTGAGGTGAGCGGCAGGTCCTCCGACAGCCGGGTGGAGCCCGACCACAGCGGCGCCGGGGGGACGCCGAGGGCGTCGGTGAGGACGGGCAGCACGGACCGCAGGGGATCGTCGTCGGCGGCGCGGACCTCGACGTCCACCGCGCCCCCGGGACCGACCACGGTCCAGCAGCGCGGCGGGACGTCGGCGGGCAGGGGAGCGGGCACGCGCCGACCGTGCCGCCCGTGCCGGGCCCGGCGAGACGGCGGCGGGGTGCTGTGGAGGGATCTGCCGCCTGTGGACGGCCGGGGAGCCGCGGGGCGGACCGGCCCTAGCGTCGGCCGCCGGATCCCGGGAGGTGCCCGGGCCGGACGGGAGGATCCCCATGAAGGTCGACATCGCCACGCTGCAGTCGATGGCCGGGCAGTGCCAGGCCGAGGCGGCCGACACGGCGGCCCGGCAGGCGACCCTGTCGAGCAGCGTCACCGCCTCGGTGCTCGACGGGTGGACCGACAGCCAGGCGGCCGTGCAGTTCAGCGCTCTCTACGAGCAGTGGCGCACCTCCGCACAGGCGGTCAGCGACGCGCTCACCGGCATGGGCGGCCTGCTCACGGCGGTCGCCGCGTCCTACCAGCAGCACGAGGCCGACGTCGCCGCGCGGATCGGTGCCCTCGTGTGAGGGCCTCAGCCCGGCGGAGCGGCGGTGGGCGTGACCGGCTGCCGCCGCACCCGCCGGCGCACCTGCGCGACCGCCTCGGGGAACCGCTCCCACGGCACGATCGACAGGATCGCGACGCAGTGCGGCAGGAAGATAATCCGCAGCCCGCCGAAGACCATGAGGTGGAAGCCGAGCAGGAAGACCACCAGCGCCACCCGTGCGCGGTCCGACCGCACGAGCAGCATCAGCGGCGCGGCGAACTCGAGCACGAGCATCGCCCACTGCGAGGCGGTGAGCAGGCCGGGTACGTCGAGGGTCCACTCCGACAGCGCCGTGCCCCGGCGGATCACCGCCCGCGTGATCGTCGAGCCGGTCGCCCAGTCCCAGCCGCCGAAGCGCATCTTCGCCCAGGCGGCCAGGAAGTAGGTGAGCATCACGGTCACGAACACGGCGGCCATCGCCCACCCGGCGGCCTCCGAGGAGCGGCGGTCCCGCCAGCGCGCCACCCCGATGGTGGGCAGGACGGCGAGCGCGACGAGGTAGGCGATGCGGTCGTGGTCGACCTTGCCGTAGCTCATCGCGATGACCATCCACTCGAGGTAGAGGAGGAACACCGCGGAGCCGAGCAGGCGGGGAGCGCGTCCGGTGGCGGCGGCCAGCGCGGTGGCCACCAGCGCCCACTGGACGACGTGCACGACGGTCGAGGTCGGCACCGGCAGCGGCAGCAGCTGCCCGATGACGAGGGGCTGGTAGTAGGCGGTCGGGACGTCGGCGTGCGCGCTCACCCAGGCGGTGGTGAGGAAGACGTCGACCGGCACGAACAGGTAGGCGATGGTGCGGAACACCGCGATCCGGGCCAGCGGCACCGGGCGGGTCCAGAACCCGCGCAGGCCCGCGAGCGCGCCGCGGCGGGCCGGCTCCGTGGCCGCGGGGGGCGGCAGGGTGGCGCTCACGGGCCGACCTCCAGCTCCTGCTCGACGAGGACCCGGTCGCTCCACGCGCCGGTGGCCTCGCCGTCGACGAGCTCGAAACGGCGCTGCACGACCTGCACCTCGACCAGCTCCGGGCCGCCGGGGTGGTGCTCGGCGTAGGTGTCGGCCAGCAGCACCAGAAGGGAGGGGTCGTCGACCAGGCGGGGAAGCTGTCCCTCGAACTCGGCCCGGCGCAGGCCGACCTCGCCGCCGGACAGGCGCACCTCGCGGCCGTCGCCGGTCAGGCCGACCACCCGGGTGGAGACCACCGGGGCGTCGTTGTCCGCGCGCGTCGAGTACATCTTGAACGGGCCGAACGGGAAGTGGGCGTCGGTGCCCCACAGGGTGCCGGCCAGGAACAGGGCCAGGACCACCAGCGAGGCGGCGAGGCGGGAACGGCGCCCGGCGGGGGACAGCACGACGACGTCGGGCTCCGCGGAGTCGCCGGTGCGGAGCGGGTGGACCACCGGGGCATCGTAGGATCGGCGGCCGTCCAGATGGGTCACCGACGCCGCGTGGTGGGCAACTGGCCTCACCGCGACCGGGGAGGCCCCGTCGCGTGCGCAGCGGGGCCCGTCCTCCGCACGACGACGTCGGGAGAGCATCCGTGCAGTTCGGTCGGTACTACGAGGAGTTCGAGGTCGGCGCGGTCTACAAGCACTGGCCCGGCAAGACCGTCACCGAGTACGACGACCACCTGTTCTGCCTCCTCACGATGAACCACCACCCGCTGCACCTGGACAGCCACTACGCGGCGGAGACCACCGACTTCGGCAAGAACGTCGTCGTCGGCAACTACGTCTACTCGCTGCTGCTCGGCATGAGCGTCCCGGACGTCTCGGGCAAGGCGATCGCCAACCTCGAGGTCGAGTCGCTGCGGCACGTGGCGCCGACCTTCCACGGCGACACGATCTACGGCGAGACGACCGTGCTGGACAAGACGCCGTCGAGGTCGAAGGACGACCGCGGTGTCGTGTACGTCGAGACCATCGGCTACAAGCAGGACGGCACCGTCGTGTGCGTCTTCCGACGCAAGGTCATGGTGCCCACGCGCTCCTACGGCGAGGCGCGCGGCGGCGAGCAGCCCGGCCGTCCCGAGCCCGGCCCGCGCCCCTGACCAGCGAGCCGCGTTGCCCGGCCGGTCAGCCGGGCAGCGCGCCCCACCCGCGCAGCGTCTCCAGCAGCCGCGGCGTGCAGTCCAGCCGCTGGAGGGCGGCGGCGTCGGCGAACACCACCGCGTCGGCGTCGTCCCCGGGGACCGGCCGCGCCCCCGGGTCGACGAGCGTGCACGCGAAGTCCGCGACGTCGTAGACGACGCCGTCGCCGGGGATGGTCAGCCGCCCCACCTCCTCGCCGACGCGGACGGTCAGGCCGGTCTCCTCGCGGACCTCCCGCGCCACCGCGGCGGGCAGCGACTCACCCGGCTCCACCCGGCCGCCCGGCACCGACCACAGCCCGCGGCCGGGGGCGTTGCGCCGCCGGACCAGCAGCAGTCGCCCGGCGTCGTCGAGCACCACCGCGCCCACGCAGGGCTGCACCGCCAGCGGGCCGTCCGGCGCCGGGGGTGGCGGGGCGGACGGCACCCGGGCAGGGTACGGCGACAGGGCCGGGGCACCGCTCTGCGCTTGACGTGGACCCCGCGTGACAGGACGGTGTCATCCGATGAGCGCCTCGCCCGTCTGCCCCCGCTGCGGTGAGCCGCTCGTGGTGCGCCCCGGGGACTCCGCCGTCGCCTGGTGCCACCTGCACGGCGCGGTCACCCCGCTGCACCACACCGCGCTGATCGCCCACGACGCCATCGCCGCGGTCACCGCCGACGCCCGGGTCCCGGCCTGGGTGCCCGACCCGGTGCCCGCCGGCTGGTCGGTCACCGGGCTGGCGTGGGGCGGGGAGCCCGGCGCGCGGGCGATCGTCGTCGGCTGTGCGGGCCCGGCGCCGCTGGGCGGGTCGGCCGAGATGGTCCTCGTCGCCGAGGAGCCGGGCATGGGTGTCGGCTGCGGCTACGCCGGCCTGCCCGGCCTCGACCCCGGCGACGTCATCACCGGGCCGTCCTCGGCGTCGGTCGAGGCCGCCGGTCAGCGCGCCCCGCTGTGGGCGGTGCCCACCTCCGACGACCGGGCCGCCTTCGTCGGCGAGGCCTACGGCGTGTGGCTGTGGCTGGTCCTCTGGCCGATGTCGGCCGGCTGGCTGCTCGCCGAGCCGCTGGAGCTGCTGGACCTGCGCGAGCGTCTCTACCCCGACCTGCCGCTGGGCCCGCCGAACGAGCACCTGCTGCCGGGGGAGTGAACGGTCGGACACGTCCGGCGTGTCCGGACCGGTCCGCGTGGGGCCTGTGTTACCCATGGGACCACCGGCCTCCGGGCCGAACCGCACGGGCACCGCGCCCGCCGGTCCGAGCCGAACCTGCGGAGGTGGCGGTGAGCCTGAAGAAGGTCCTCGTCTGGCTGGCCATCGCCTTCGTCGTCTTCTACGTCATCCAGCAGCCGGAGTCCTCGGCGGAGATGGTGAAGAACGCCGGGCAGGCGCTCGGGGACGCCGCCTCCTCCATCGCCGCCTTCGTCAGCTCCCTCGCCTAGGCGGCCGTGACCGGCCGGGCCGACGGCCACCCGCCGCGGTGGGCCAAGGACGCCGCCAAGTACCTGCTCCCCGGTGAGCAGGCCGTCGTCGCCACCCGCCGCCACTGGGCGGTGCTGCTGGAGCCGGCCGCCCGGTCCCTGCCGGTCCTGGTGCTCGGCGTCTGGGTGCTCACCCTCGACCCCCGCAACCGGTTTACCGCCACCGTCGGCCTGCTCGTCGCCCTCGGCGCGCTCGGCTGGTTCGGCCTGCGGGCCGGGGAGTGGTGGATGCGCCACTTCATCGTCACCCGCCGCCGCGTGCTGCTGACCTCGGGGATCGTCGCCCGCACCGTCACCCTGCTGCCGCTGCGCCGGATCACCGACCTGACGTGGAAGGAGACCCTGCTGGGCCAGGTGCTCGGCTACGGCACCTTCCGCTTCGAGTCCGCCGGCCAGCAGCAGGCGCTGTCGCAGATCACCTTCCTGCCGCGGGCGGACCTGCTGTACCACGAGGTCAGCGGGC
Source organism: Geodermatophilus obscurus (assembly GCF_900115395.1). GTDB lineage: Bacteria > Actinomycetota > Actinomycetes > Mycobacteriales > Geodermatophilaceae > Geodermatophilus > Geodermatophilus obscurus_B. Next base: position 300,834 of record NZ_FOWE01000007.1, on the reverse strand, counting down.
TGCTGTTCGGCAGCGACTGGGGCAGCAGCTCCGGCGGCGACGACGAGGGCAACCCCGAGCCACCGCCCGCCCGCGAGCGCCCGGAGCACGACACCCAGCCGATCCCCGGCGCCCGCCAGGAGCCACCGGCACCCCCGCGCTGACGCGCAGCCACCCCGCGCTGACGCGCCGCCACCCCCGCGCTGACGCGCCGCCACCCCCGCGCTGACGCGCCGCCACCCCCGCGCTGACGCGCCGCCACCCCCGCGCTGACGCGCCGCCACCCCCGCGCTGACGCGCCGCGGCGCCGGCTGGGGGAGGCTGGGCGCCGATGCTGATCGACCTGCACACCCACTCGTCGGTCTCCGACGGTACCGACAGCCCCGCCGTCCTGGTCGGTGCCGCCCGCGCCGCCGGCCTCGACGTCGTCGCGCTCACCGACCACGACACGACCGCGGGCTGGGCGGCCGCCGCCGCGGCCCGCCCGCGCGGGCTGACCGTCGTCCCGGGCCTGGAGCTGTCCTGCCGGTGGTTCCCCGCCGGCCGGCCGCCGATCGCCGTCCACCTGCTCGCCTACCTCGTCGACCCCGACCACCCCGCCCTGGACGCGGAGCTGACGCGGCTGCGCGCCGAGCGGCTCAGCCGCGGGGAGCGGATCGTCACCACGCTGGCCGCCGCCGGGTATCCAGTCGCGTGGGAGCGGATCGTCGAGGCCTCGGGCGGCGGCGTGGTCGGCCGGCCGCACGTGGCGCGGGCGCTGGTCGAGGCCGGCGTCGTCGGGTCGGTGGAGGAGGCCTTCGCCACCCTGCTGCACCAGCGCGGCCCGCACCACGTCCCCAAGGCCGACACCGACGTCCTGGAGGGCATCGCGCTCGTCCGGGCCGCCGGCGGGGTGCCGGTGTTCGCGCACGGCCTGGCCTCCCGGCGCGGCCGGGTCGTCGACGACACGGCCATCGCCGCCATGGCCGGTGCCGGGCTGGTCGGCCTTGAGGTCGACCACCCCGACCACAGCCCGGCCGAGCGGGACCACCTACGCGGCCTGGCCGGTGAGCTCGGCCTGCTGGTCACGGGGTCGAGCGACCACCACGGCACCAACAAGACGACGCCGCTCGGCGCATGCACCACCGACCCGGGGCAGTACGAGGCCCTGCTGGCCGCGGGCACCGGCAGCGTGCCGTTCACCGACTGACGTCGGTGCCGGCGGTTAGCGTGGCCGGCGTGGGAGGCGAGCAACTGGAGATGCCGGGGATGCCGCGGCGGCTGTTCCCGGCCACGCCGAGCAAGCTGGCCACCTTCGCCGACTGCCCGCGCCGCTACCGTTACGCCTACGTCGACCGGCCGACGCCACCCAAGGGCCCGCCGTGGGCGCACAACACCGTCGGGTCCGCGGTGCACGCGGCGCTGCGCTCGTGGTGGGACGCACCGCGCGACCGCCGCACCGCCGCGGCCGCGCGCCAGTTGCTGTACGGGGTGTGGTCCGACACCGGCTTCCGCGACGCGGGGCAGTCCGCGCGCTGGCGGGCCCGCGCCGCGGGGTGGCTCACCGACTACCTGGCCACGGTCGACCCCGACGACGAGCCGGTCGGCCTCGAGCGCCAGGTCGCGGCCACCACACCGGTGCTGGCGCTGTCGGGCCGGGTCGACCGCATCGACCAGCGCGGCGACGAGCTCGTCGTCGTCGACTACAAGACCGGGCGGGTGCCCAGCACCGAGGACGAGGCGCGCGGGTCACCGGCGCTGGCGTTCTACGTCCTCGGCGTGCAGCGCACGCTGCGCCGGCCCTGCCGCCGGGTGGAGCTGCACCACCTGCCGTCGGGCACGGTCGCGGCGTTCGAGCACACCGAGCGCTCGCTGGCCAACCACGTCCGGCGGGCCGAGGACGTCGCCGCCGACATCGCCACCGCCACGCAGCGGGTCGAGGACGGCGTGCACCCCGACGAGGCGTTCCCGACCGTCACCGGCCGGCAGTGCGGCTGGTGCGACTTCCGGCCCAGCTGCCCGGCCGGGCAGGCCGCCACCCCGGCACGGGAGACCTGGAGCTTCCTGCCCGCCGACGACGACGCCGACGACGACGCGGCCGGTCGCTAGGCGCCCAGCGCGGTGTCGGCGGCGGTGCGGTCGAACCCGGCGCGCACGATCGGCGAGCGCCGCGCCCGCTCCGGCACCGCCAGCAGCCCGGTGCGGAACGCCCGCAGCGCCGCCGTCGCCGCGGCGTCGGTGACCGACAGCCCGGGCAATGAGGCCAGCCGGCGCGCCCACGGCGGCAGCGTCGCCACCGCCAGCGAGGCAAGTGACCCCCACGCCGGGCGCGCCGGCGTCAGCAGCTGCACCCAGCGCGGCATCGGTGGGACGACGACGAAGCGCCATGCGTCGCGGCCGGCGGGGGTGAGCGTCAGCTCGGGCCGGAGCCGCTCGAAGTAGGCCCCCAGCTCCGCGACGGAGGCCGGCACGTCGTCGGGGTCGATGCCGATGAGCCCGGCGGCGGTCACCTGCTCGGCGACGTAGCGGTCGGCCTCGGCGGGGGTGACCACGCCGGCGCGGCGGGCGACGTCGAGCAGTGAGTCGACCTCGCAGTTGTGCACCCACAGCAGCAGGTCGGGGTCGTCGACGCGGTAGCTGCGCCCGGTGGTCTCCTCGGTGCCGCCGAGCCGCCGGTGCAGGCCGCGCACCCGCCGGACCGCGCGCACCGCCTCCCGGCGCGTGCCGAAGGTCAGCGTGTCCACGTACTCGGCGGTGCGGGTGAGCCGCTGCCACGGCGACTCGCGGAACACCGAGTTGCGGGCGACGCCGTCCATCGCGACCGGGTGCAGGGCCTGCAGCAGCAGTGCGCGCAGCCCGCCGACGCTGTAGACGGGGTCGGCGTGCACCTTCCAGGTGACGCTGCCGGGCCCGAAGAAGCCGAGCCGGTCCTCCTCCGGCGTCCAGTCGCGGGCCGAGGGCCGGATGCCGGTCACAGCGACGTCCAGAAGGACTCGAGCACCCGCAGCGTCTGCGGTGGGTTCTCCACGGCGGGGGAGTGGACGGCGTGCGGGATGACCTCGTGGCGGGCACCCAGCCGCTGCGCCATCTCGGCCTGCACGGCCGGCGTCCACGCGTCGTCGTGCTCACCGTGGGCGACCAGCACCGGCACCCCGGTGGCGGCGAGCTCGGCGACGCGGTCGGGCTCGGTGGTCATCGCGTCGGCCATGCCGCGCAGGCCGGCGGCGGTGTTGCCGAGGAAGCGGTGGGCGTAGAAGGCCCGGGTCGGCTCGGGGACGGCCTGGGCGCGCTCGTCGGTCATGGCCAGCTGCTCCAGCGTCTCCTGCACCAGCGGGACGCCCCCGGAGTCCAGCAGGGGGCCCAGGTGCTCCAGCAGCGCCACCCGAGGACCGGTGAGCCGGGCCGGGCCCGAGCCCAGCAGCGTCAGCGAGCGGAAGGCGGCCGGGTCGGCGAGGACGGCGGCCCGGCCGACGAGCCCGCCGAAGCTGTGGCCGACCAGGTGCGGGGTGCCGGTCTCCTCGCGCAGCAGGTGGGCGACGGCGACGAGGTCGGCCGCGAGCTCGGGAACGGTGTAGGCGGCCGGGTCGTCGGGACCGGGCGACTCGTACTGCCCGCGCTGGTCGATCGCCACGACCCGGTAGCCGGAGCCGGCCAGCGGCGCGAGCAGGGGCGCGAAGTCCTCCTTGCTGCCGGTGAACCCCGCGACCAGCAGGACCGTGCCCCGGGGGCCGTCGCCGCCGGTGTCGAGGGCGGCCAGCTGGCCCGCCCGGCCCGGGAGGACGCGCGGTGTGGCGTCGTGGTCGGCCAGTTGCCGGAGGTCGTCGGACGGGACGGCGAGGGTGGCGGAGGGCGTCTCCGGGTTCCCGGGCAGGACCATGGTCCCCAGTGAACCCCGCCCGGGGCGAGCGCGCCGCGCTCAGGCGTGGCCGAGCACCCGGTCGGGCAGGCGGTAGACCAGCACCGGCCCGACGACGGAGGTCCGCCCGCCCGGTTCCAGGCCGCCGTCGACCGCGGCCCGGCCGGTCTCGGCCCCGGTGACACGGTCGCGCAGCACGAAGCCGTCGGCCTCGGGGACCCACAGGGCGGCCGTGTCGGGCTCGGTCCCGCCGGTCTCCCCGCCCGCGGGCAGGCCCCGGGCGGGCAGCTGCCACCGCGGCGTACCGGTTCCCTGCTCCAGCGCCCACAGCGTGCCCCGGGCCCACACCAGCGCGAGGTCGCCGGCGCCGGTCTGCAGCAGCGGCTCCGTGGCGGGGTCGCCGTCGGCCGGCGGTAGCGGGAGCTGCTGCACCGGGGTGCCGTCGTCGGGACGGTGCAGCAGCAGCGTGTCCCCGACGACGACGCCCACGAGCCGGTCGACGCCGACCAGCCGCGCCGTCGTCCCCTCGGGCACGGCGACGTCGCGGCTCCACCGCTGCTGGCCGGAGAACGGGTCGAACAGGCGCAGCTGCAGCACCGACGGCTCCGCGCAGCGCTGCAGCACGGCCACGCCGGCGCTGCCGACGTCGGTGGCGGTGAACGTGCAGCCCTCGTCCGCCGACGTCCGCCAGCGGACGTTGTCACCGACCGGGTCGATGACCACGACCCCGGTCGGGCTGCTCGCCAGCACGACCTGCGCGGTGCCGGCGATCGTGGCGTCGCCGCGCAGGCTCAGGTTGCGCGTCCACTGCCGCACGCCGGTGGCCGCGTCGAGGGCCAGGGCCTCGTCGCAGCGGTCGTCGGTGCGGAAGACCGCGACGACCAGCCCGTCGACGGCGGTGAGGCCGCACAGCCGGGCGTCGGCCCGCCGGTAGTGCCAGGCCTCCTCACCGGTGAGCGCGTCGGTGGCGGTGAGGCCGCGCTCGCCGGGGACGACGACGCGGCCCTCCTCGACGACCCGCCGGGGCAGGCCGGCCGGAGCCGGGAGCGACCACGCGCGCACCAGCTCCGCGGCGGGCCCGTCGCCGGGCACCGCCGGGGCCGGTGCGGTCGTGCTGTCGGTGGCCGCGACGCTGGACCCGCGGTAGAGCAGGACGGCGACCAGTGCCAGCGCGAGCGTGGCCGCCGTCCACACCCAGACCCGCAGCGGCGGAGGGCGCAGCCCCACAGGCGGACGCCCGCGTTACGCGGCGGACTCGGAGTCGCCGCCGTCGCCGGAGCGGTCGCCGGGGTCCGCGTCGCTGCCGGAGCCCTCCGCGGTGTGGCCGGAGCCCCGGCGGGCGCCACCGCGGCGACGGCGACGGCGGCGGGGGGTGCCCTCACCGCCGGGCGCGTCGGCGGCCGATCCGTCGCCTGCGGGGCCGGAGTCGGTGGTCACGTCGGCGGGAGCGCCGTCGGCCGGCGACCCGTCGCCCCCCGCGCGGGTGCGGCGGCGCGAGCGGGAGCGAGCCGGGCGGTCGCCGTCCTCGCGGGTGCCGTCGCGACCCGGGCCGGAGTCCCGGGCGGGACCGGAGTCCCGACCCGGCCCGGAGTCCCGACCCGGCCCGGAGTCCCGCGCGGGGCCGGAGTCCCGCACGGGGCCGGAGTCCCGCGCGGGGCTGCGGCCGGCGCCCTTGGTCCGTTTGCCGGTCTCGCCGAGGTCCTCGAGCACCTCGGCGTCGAGGCCCTCACGGGTGCGCTGCGCGCGGGGCAGCCGGCCCTTGGCGCCCTCGGGGACGTCGAGGTCGGTGTAGACCCACGGCGAGGTGGAGTAGGTCTCCGGCAGCTCGGCGAACGGCAGGTCCAGCGCCTTGTTGATCAGCTGCCAGCGGGGGATGTCGTCCCAGTCGACGAGGGTGACGGCGACGCCCTCGCGGCCGGCGCGGCCGGTGCGGCCGATCCGGTGCACGTAGGTCTTCTCGTCCTCGGGGCACTGGTAGTTCACGACGTGGCTCACGCCGGTGACGTCGATGCCGCGCGCGGCGACGTCGGTGGCGACCAGGACGTCGACCTTGCCGCTGCGGAACGCGCGCAGCGCCTGCTCGCGGGCGCCCTGGCCGAGGTCACCGTGCACGGCGGCCGCGGCGAATCCGCGGTCGACCAGCTCGTCGGCGACCTTCTGCGCGGTGCGCTTGGTGCGGCAGAACACCATCGCCAGGCCGCGGCCGCGGGCCTGCAGCACGCGCGAGAGCAGCTCGGGCTTGTCGAGGTTGTGCGCTCGGTAGACGAACTGGGTGGTCTCCGGGACGGTCGAGCCCTCGTCGTTGCCGTGCGCCCGGATGTGCGTGGGCTGGGTCATGAACGACCGCGACAGCGTGACGATCGGGCCGGGCATCGTGGCGGAGAACAGCATCGTCTGCCGCTTCTCCGGGACCATTGCGAGGATCCGCTCGATGTCGGGGAGGAAGCCCAGGTCGAGCATCTCGTCGGCCTCGTCGAGGACGAGGACGCGGACCTTGCCCAGCACCAGGTGGCCCTGCTGCGCGAGGTCGAGCAGCCGGCCGGGGGTGCCGACGACGACCTCGACGCCGGCCTGCAGCGCCGAGACCTGCGGCTCGAACGCGCGGCCGCCGTAGATGGCCTGCACGCGGATGCCACGCTTCGCGCCGGCGGTGCCGAGGTCGCGGGCGACCTGCACGCACAGCTCACGGGTGGGGACGACGACCAGCGCCTGCGGGACGCCGTCGCCCCCCTCGGCGGCGGGGACGACGCGCTGCAGCAGCGGGACGCCGAAGCCGAGGGTCTTGCCGGTGCCGGTGCGCGCCTGGCCGATGAGGTCGTTGCCGGCCAGCGCCAGGGGCAGGGTGAGCTCCTGGATGGCGAAGGTGCGGGTGATGCCGGCGTCGGCCAGCGCCGCGACGACGTCGGGGTGGACGTCGAAGTCGCTGAACAGCGGCGCGGTCTCCTCGACGGGGGCGCCGCCGAGGGCCTCGACGGTCTGCTCGACCTGCTCGGGAGCCGGTGCGCCGGTCTCGGCGTGGTCGATGTCGGGGGTCGTGGGGGTGGTGTTCTCGCTGGAGGTCAGTGCTCTCGCCTCTGGTCGGCTGGGGGAGCGGCCGGCGGGCGACGACGTCGTCCGGGCGCTCCGCGGTCGGGTGTCGCGGGATGTGTTCCAGCGCCGACGCGGCCAGCGGACCGGAGCTCGCTCTGTCCCCGGGCGACGGCCCGGTGTGCCCGGCTGGGGGCTCCTCGGGGCGTCTGCGAGCGTTCGTCAGCGCACAGGTACCAGCGGACCTGGCGGCCCACCTGTTCCCATGATAGCGCGGGTAGCGGTTAGCCTCTGTCGCCGCGCGGGGGAACCCGCAGCCCGCCCGGCCCCGCGACGGGTCGCACGGCCGGCAGCGCCGGCCGTCCGGCCGGCTCCCGAACCCGCCCGGAGGTGCCCGTGCCCGCGGTCGACAGCCGTCCCGTCGTCGACCTGCTCGGCGTCCTGGCCTACGCCGAGCTGACGGCGTTCGACCGGCTCGCGGAGGACGCCCGCATGGCGCCCACGCTCGGCGGGCGCGCCGCGCTGGCCCGGATGGCGGCCGCGGAGATGGCCCACCACGACCGGCTCGCGGGGCGGTTGCGCGAGCTCGGCGCCGACCCCGCCGCGGCGATGGCCCCGTTCGTGCGGGCCCTCGACGGCTTCCACGAGGGCACCCGGCCGCGCACGTGGCTGGAGGGCCTGGTCAAGGCCTACGTCGGGGACGGGCTGGCGGCCGACTTCTACCGCGAGATCGCCGGCTTCCTGCCCGAGCCCGACCGCTCGCTCATCCTCGAGGTCCTCGCCGACACCGGGCACGCCGACTTCGCCGTCCGCGAGGTGCGCACCGCGATCGCCTCCCAACGCGCGCTCGCCGGCCGGCTGGCCCTGTGGGGGCGGCGGCTGGTGGGGGAGGCGATCTCCCAGTCGCAGGCCGTCATCGCCGAGCGGGACGGCCTGGCGCAGCTGATCATGGAGGGGACCGGCGACCTCACCGGCATCGCCCGGCTGGTCGAGCGGATCACCACCGCGCACACCGAGCGGATGCGGGCCCTGGGACTCAAGCCCTGAGACGCCGGAGGGGCGCCCCCGCGGATGCGGCGACGCCCCCCGTGCGTGCTGGCTTCAGGCGCCGCCGGCGACGAAACCGACCCGGCGCTGGTCGGCCTGGGCGATCTCGACGTAGGCGATCCGGTCGACCGGGACGAGGACGCGGCGGCCCCGCTCGTCCTCCAGGGTCAGCAGCCCGTCCTTCGTGCCCCCGGACATGGCCGAGGCCACGGCGGTGGCGATCTCTTCAGGGCTCTGCGGGCTGTCGACGACCAGCTCCCGGGGGGAGTGCTGGACACCGATCTTGACTTCCACTCGGGATGCCTCCTCGTGTTGCACGGCTGCGGACCACGCTAGTCCAGCGCGGGGTCCGGGGCCCCGGCGCGCGTCTGTGCCCTCAGCGAACAGCGGGAACGGCCCCCGTGCAGGGGCACGCCGCGAGCCTGCGGGTGGTGGGGGGTACGGGGTCCTCCCTCAGCCGGCGGCCGGGTCGCCGTCGACGCGCGGGAAGCGGGAGATCCCCCGCCAGGCGAGGGCCGACATGAGCGACACGGCCTCGTCGCGGGACACGGTGCCCTTCTGCGCCAGCCACCAGCGGGCGCTGGTCTCGGCCAGGCCGGTCAGCCCGGAGGCGAGCAGGTGCGCCTGCTGCGGCGGACTGCCGGTGTCGCCGGCGATCACCTCGGCGATCGCCTCCACGCACGCCCGGTTGCCGCGGTCGACCAGCGCCCGGACGTCGTCGTCGTTGCGCAGGTCGGACTCGAAGACCAGGCGGAACGCCCCGCCCTCGGCGTCGACGAACTCGAAGTAGGCGCCGACGGCGCCGTGCACGCGCTGCCGGTTGTCCTCGGTGCCCGACATCGCCTCGCGGACCCGGTCGGTGAGCTCGGTGACCTGCTGCTCGAGCAGCGCCAGGTAGAGCTCCCGCTTGCCGGGGAAGTGCTGGTAGAGCACGGGCTTGCTGACGCCGGCGCGGTCGGCGATGTCGTCCATCGCGGCGGCGTGGAAGCCGTGCGCGACGAACACCTCCTGGGCGGCCTGCAGCAGCTGCAGACGGCGCGCCCCCCGCGGCAGTCGTGACGTGCGGCGGACGGGGACCGGGCGGGAGGGCTGCATGGCGCGGGGGATGTTACCGGCGGGTCACCCGCCGCACGCGCTCCCGCCGCCTGGCATACCGTCGCCGGGTGCCCGAGGCCTCGCGAGCGCGCACCCGCCGGACCCCCGCACCCCCGGCCGTGGCGCCGTCGTCCACCGCCCGCCCGTCGACGGCCGACCTCACCGTGCCGGCCATCCCGCCGCCGTCCTGGCCCGGTGGGGACGTCCCCGTCACCGGCGGCACGGTGTTCGTGCGGACCACGCCCTTCACCGGGCCGGCGGACGCGCCGCGCGAGCGGGCCCTCTACGTCCACGGGCTGGGCGGCGCCTCGACCAACTGGACCGACCTGGCCGGGCTGCTGGCGGTGCGGTGCGAGGGGTGGGCGCTCGACCTCCCCGGCTTCGGCCGGTCGCAGCCGCCGTCGGGCGGCTACTCCGTGCGCGGCCACGTGCGGGCCGTCGTCGACGTCCTCGAGCACGTCGTCGCGCAGCCCGGGGAGGCCGCCGGCCGGCCGGTCCACCTGCTCGGCAACAGCCTCGGCGGTCTGGTGAGCCTGGTCGTCGCGGCCCGGCGGCCGGACCTGGTCGCCACGCTGACGCTCGTCTCGCCGGCCATGCCGGTCTACCGGGTGCCCGCGGCGTTCAGCCGGGCGCTGCTGCTGCTCCTGCTCCCCGGCGTGCCGTCGCTGGCCGAGCGGCGGCTGGCCGGCGTGACGCCGGAGCAGTCGGTGCGCGGCATGCTCGCCATGTGCTTCGGCGAGCCCGCGCGGGTGCCGCGCGAGCGCCTCGAGGCCGCGGTCGAGGAGGCCCGTGAGCGGACGTCGCAGGCGTGGGCCTCCCGCTCGCTCACGCGCAGCATGCGCGGCCTGATCACCTCCTACCTGCGGGTCGGCCGGGCCAACGCCTGGCGGATGGCCCGGTCGCTGCCGATGCCGACCCTCGTGGTGTGGGGCGACCGCGACCGGCTCGTCGACCCGCGGCTCGCGCCCCGGCTGGCCGCCGCCGTGCCGGACGCGCGCCTGCTGGTCCTGGAGACGGTCGGGCACGTGGCGATGCTGGAGGCGCCCGAGGAGACGGCGCGGGCGGTGCTCGGCCTGCTGGAGGACACCGCGGGGCAGGACGGGACGGGGCAGGACGGAACCGTGCAGGTCGGGGCCGTGCCCGCGCGCGCCGGCCGGCCGCGGCCCCGGCGCGCCCTCAGCCGCACGGTGCCCGACGCCCCGGTGCCGTGAGAACCTGACCCCGGAAGCAGGCGACCGGCGAGGAGGCGGCACCGTGGCAGGTGTGCCACCCGGCCGGCACCCCGGCTCCCCGCCCCGGTCCGGTCCCCAGCCGCTGCGCGCGCGACCACCGGTGCCCCCGCCGGGCCGCCGGCCGTCGTCCGGTGAGCCCGCGGCCCGTCCGCGCGGGGCCCGCCCGCCCGCGGCGCCTGCGCCGCACGGCCCGGCGGGTGCGTCCCCGTCCGGTCCGGGACGCCGGCCCGGCCGGCTGCGCCGCTTCGTCGCCCGCCACGGCTGGCGGGCCTACGCCATCCCGGTGCTGACCGTGGTCACCGTCCTCACACTGGTCGACGTCGTCGGCTCCGGGGGCGCGACGCCCCCCGGCCCGGCCACCGACGGCGCCCCGGCCGCCACCTCCGCGGCCGCCACGACGTCCCCCGCCGCGACGGCGACCCCGACGGCCGCGCTCGAGGGGGGCACCGCGCCGGCCGAGGGCGACGCCAACCCCACCGGGCTCCCGACCGCCCCGGCCGCGGGCACCTACGTCGAGCAGGGCGCGGGCAGCGTGACCGTCGTCCCCGGCACCTCCGCCGTCTACGGCTCGGGGCCGCTGCAGCGGTTCGTCGTCGAGGTCGAGGACGGCATCGGGGTCGACGGCGCGTCGTTCGCGGCCGCGGTCGAGGCGACCCTCGGCGACGCCCGCTCCTGGGGCAACGGCGGGGCGATGTCCTTCCAGCGCGTGGACGCGACCGCGCCCGGCTCCTACGAGTTCCGGGTCAGCCTGGTCAGCCCCGGCAGCATGGAGCGCTACTGCCCGGGCGTGGGCACCGGGGGCTACACGTCCTGCCGCTACGGCGAGCGCGCCGTCATCAACCTGGCCCGCTGGGAGACCGCCGTCCCCGACTACCAGGGCGACGTCGCCACCTACCGCCAGTACGTCGTCAACCACGAGGTCGGCCACGCGCTGGGCAACGGCCACCGGCCCTGCCCCGGAGCGGGGCAGCTCGCCCCGGTGATGCAGCAGCAGACGCTGGGCCTCGACGGCTGCCAGAAGAACGCCTGGCCCTTCCCCTGAGCCCCCGACGCTGGGATCAGGCGACCTGATCGTCGGGCGTCCTCCCTCACGGTCTGGGGTGCGGGAGGACGCGCTGGGGTGCGGGAGGACGCGCTGCTGTGCGGGAGGACGCCGACCGGGCGGGTCCGGCGGGAACACGGCCGCCTGGGAGGCTGTTACCCGCACCAGCACCGGCCCGGCCGGAGTCCGTGAACGTGAGGAGCGAGCGTGTCCCTGCCACCCCTGGTCGAGCCCGCCGCCGACCTGTCGATCGACGAGGTGCGCCGGTACAGCCGCCACCTGATCATCCCCGACGTCGGGATGGACGGGCAGAAGCGGCTGAAGAACGCCAGGGTGCTCGCCGTCGGCGCCGGTGGCCTCGGCTCACCCGTGCTCATGTACCTGGCCGCGGCCGGGGTGGGCACGATCGGCATCGTCGAGTTCGACACCGTCGACGAGTCGAACCTGCAGCGGCAGATCATCCACGGGCAGTCCGACGTCGGCCGGTCCAAGGCCGAGAGCGCGCGGGACTCGATCAGGGAGATCAACCCGTACGTCGACGTCCGGCTGCACGAGACGCGCCTGGACAGCGACAACGTCATGGGGATCTTCGAGCAGTACGACCTGATCGTCGACGGCACCGACAACTTCGCCACGCGCTACCTCGTCAACGACGCGTGCGTGCTGCTCGGCAAGCCCTACGTGTGGGGCTCGATCTACCGCTTCGACGGCCAGGTGTCGGTCTTCTGGGCCGAGCACGGCCCCAACTACCGCGACCTCTACCCGGTGCCCCCGCCGCCCGGGATGGTGCCCTCCTGCGCCGAGGGCGGCGTGCTCGGCGTGCTGTGCGCGACCATCGGCGCGATCCAGGCGACGGAGGCGGTCAAGCTCATCACCGGCATCGGCGAGACGCTGCTGGGCCGGCTCATGGTCTACGACGCCCTGGAGATGACCTTCCGCACGATCAAGGTGCGCAAGGACCCCGAGGCCGAGCCGATCACCGGGCTCATCGACTACGAGGCGTTCTGCGGCGTCGTCTCCGACGAGGCGCAGGCCGCCGCGGCCGGCTCGACGATCACCGTCGACGAGCTCAAGGACATGCTGGACGCCGGCAAGGACTTCGAGCTCATCGACGTCCGGGAGCCCAACGAGTACGAGATCGTGTCCATCCCCGGCGCGAAGCTCCTGCCGAAGGACGAGATCCTGTCCGGCCGGGCGCTGTCGCAGCTGCCCCAGGACCGGCCGATCGTGCTGCACTGCAAGACCGGCGTCCGCTCCGCCGAGGTGCTCGCCGCGGTCAAGAACGCCGGCTTCTCCGACGCCGTCCACGTCCAGGGCGGCGTGACGGCCTGGGCCACGCGCATCGACAAGACGCTCCCCACGTACTGAGGAAGGACCCCCTCGCCCCCACCGCTCGCACGCTCGCGGCGGGCCCTGCGAGGGGCCCGTTGCAGCACGTCGCCAGGGCCCGGCACCCGCTACGGGTGCCGGGCCCTCGGCGTCCGTGTTGACTGAGCGGGTGGCCGATCCGACTGCCTCCCCGACCGAGCTGCTGGAGCTGTTCCAGCGCGCCCAGGCCGCCTTCACCGACCGGGTCGACGCCGTCGAGCCCGGCCAGTGGGACCTCGAGGCGCTGCCCGGCTGGACCGTCGCCGACCTCGTCGCCCACCTCGTCGGCGAGGCGCACTGGGTCCCGGCGCTGCTGGCCGGCGAGCCGTACGACGACGTGGCCGCCCGCGTCCCCGCCGGGACCGAGCCGCTGCTCGCCCCCGACCCGCTGACCGCGTGGGAGGCCGTGGCCGACGAGGCGCTGGCCGCCGTCGCCGCCGCCGACCTGGCCGCGGGCACGGTGCAGCTCTCCCGAGGCCCGACGCCGACGTGGCGCTACGTCGAGGAGCTGACCGCCGACCTCACCGTGCACTCGTGGGACCTCGCCCGCGCCACCGGAGGGGACGAGGACCTCGACCCGGCGCTGGTGCGCGCGGCCGAGGGGATGGCCGCCCGCCTCCCGGCCGGCGGGGTCCCCGGCCTGTTCGACCCGCCGCTCGACGTCCCGGCGGACGCGCCGCCGCAGGTTCGGCTGCTGGCGCAGTTCGGCCGCCGCGGGTGAGCCCGTGGCCGGCCCTCCCGACCCCGGAGACGTCGACGAGGCGGTGTTCGACGTCGTCGAGCGCATCCCGCCGGGCCGGGTGAGCACCTACGGCGCGATCGGCCGGCTCGTGGGCATCGGCCCGCGGCGGGTGGCCCGCGCGCTGTCGGCCGGCGGGGCGGCGGTGCCGTGGTACCGGGTGGTCCGCGCCGACGGCACGTGCGCCGAGCCGGTCCGCGTCGAGCAGCTCGGCCTGCTGGCGACCGAGGGCGTCCCGGTCCGCGGCGGGCGGGTCGACCTCGCCGTCGTCGCCTGGCCCTGAACCCGACGAGGAGGACCCCGTGGCCACGCTGATCTACTCCGCGACCGCGTCGCTGGACGGCTTCATCGCCGGCCCAGGCGGGGACATGTCCTGGCTGACGCCGCACCTCGGGGACGAGGACCCGACGGCCGACCGGCTGATGGCGCGCACGACCGCCCTGCTCGTCGGCGCCCGGACCTTCGGCGGCGACGACCCCAACCGCGGCACCGAGCAGGAGGGTGCCTTCGGCGGTCAGTGGTCCGGGCCGGTCGTCGTCCTCACCCACCGGCCGGCCGCCGAGGCGCCCGGGGGCGTCACCTTCGTCGACGACCTGCACCGCGCCGTCGACCTCGCGCGCGAGGCCGCCGGGGACGGGTACGTCAACGCGCTCGGCGCCGACGTCGCCCGGCAGCTGATCGCGGAACGACTGCTCGACGAGGTGCTGCTTTTCACCGCGCCGGTCCTCCTCGGCGACGGCGTCCGGGTGTTCTCCCACCCCGGCGGGACCCAGGTGCTGCTCGACCGGGTCCCCGGGGAGACCGCGCACTGGTACCGGGTCAGGTACTGATCCCGCGCTCCGGTGGGGCCGCACCGGCGTCCTCGCCGGGCTCGGTGACCAGCGCCTCCGCGGTGGTGTCGGACACCCGTGGTGTCATCGAGGGGTGGTGGTGTGGGGGGACGAGGAAGCGCCGGTCTACCGGCTCGTGCAACCGGCGGCGGCACCGGTGCGGCCGCCGCGGCTGGACCCCACGCAGCAGGCCGTCGTCGACCACCCGGGCGGCCCGCTGCTGGTCCTCGCCGGCCCCGGCACCGGCAAGACGACGACGATCGTCGAGGCGGTCGCCGCGCGGATCGACCGCGGCGTCGACCCCGAGCAGATCCTCGTCCTGACCTTCAGCCGGCGGGCCGCCGCGGAGCTGCGCGACCGCGTCACCGCGCGGGTCGCCCGCACCATCCGCGAGCCGCTGGCCCGCACCTTCCACTCCTACGCCTACGGGGTGCTCCGGCGCGCGGCGCTGCTGCGCGGGGAGGCGCCGCCCCGGCTGCTCACCGCCGCCGAGCAGGACGCCGTCGTCGCCGAGCTGCTGCGCGGCGACCTGGCGGGGGAGGGCGCGGTGCGCTGGCCGGCGTCGCTGCTGCCGGCGCTGTCCACGGCGGGCTTCCGCGGCGAGCTGCGCGAGCTGCTGCTGCGGAGCACCGAGCGCGGGGTCGGCCCCGACCTGCTGGCCGACTGGGCCCGCGAGACCGGCAACGAGGCGTGGCTGCACGCGGCGGCCTTCCAGGAGCAGTACGAGGCGGTCACCGCGTTCTCCACCGCCGGCGGCGGTGACGCGTCGGGCTACGACCCCGCCGAGCTGGTGCGCGCCGCGATCGCCGAGCTCGAGGACGACCCGGCGCTGCTGCGCGCCGAGCGCGAGCGGGCCCGGTGGCTGTTCGTCGACGAGTACCAGGACACCGACCCCGCCCAGGTCGAGCTGCTGCACCTGCTCGCCGGCGGCGGGGGCGACCTCGTCGTCGTCGGTGACCCCGACCAGGCGATCTACGCCTTCCGCGGCGCCGAGCCCCGCGGCATCGTCGACTTCCCGCAGGTCTTCCGCACGGTCACCGGCCGGCCCGCGCCCCGGCTGTCGCTGGGCGTGTCCCGTCGCTCCGGCCCGGCGCTGCTGGCGGTGAGCCGCCGGGTCGCCGAGGCGCTGCCCGGCCCGTGGGAGCACCGGCGGCTGGCCGCCGCCGCGGGCACCGACGAGGGCGCGGCCGAGGTGCACGTCTTCGGCTCGGCCGCCGTCGAGGCCGCCTACGTCGCCGACACCCTGCGCCGGGCGCACCTCGTCGACGGCGTCCCGTGGTCGGAGATGGCCGTGGTGGTGCGCACCACCCTGGCCATCGGGCCGCTGCGGCGGGCGCTGACCTCCGCCGGCGTCCCGGTCGAGGTGGGCAGCGACGACCTGCCGCTGGCCGCGCAGCCCGCCGTCGCCCCGCTGCTGGCCGCGCTCACCGCGCTGCTGCCGCGGCGCGACGCCGAGCCGGGCACGCTGGCCCTCGACGAGCCCGGCGCCGAGGCGCTGCTGGCCTCCCCGCTGGGCGGGGCCACCGTGCTGGACCTGCGCCGGCTGCGCCGCGCGGTGCGGATCGCGCAGGCGCAGCGCGGGGTCGACGCCGACGAGCAGGGCGCGCCGCTGGCCAGCGCGCTCGCCGACCAGGCGCTGCTGGAGGAGCTGCCCGAGCCCGTCTCCCGCGCCGCGCGGAAGGTCGCCGGGGTGCTGGCCGTCGGTCGCGTGGCGCTGGCCCGCGACGGCTCGGCCGAGGACGTGCTGTGGGCGATGTGGCAGCGCAGCGGCCTGGCCGGCCGGTGGGCGCGGGCCAGCGCCGCCGGCGGGTCGGCCGGGGCGGTCGCCGACCGCGACCTCGACGCCGTCGTGGCGCTGTTCGACGCCGCGGCGGGCTTCGTCGACCGGCTGCCCTCGGCCACCGTCGGGGCGTTCGTCGAGCACCTGTCGGCCCAGGAGCTGCCCGGGCTGGCCGGCGCGGGCCGGGAGTCGGCCGCCGACGCCGTGCGGCTGCTCACCGCGCACGCGTCCAAGGGCCTGGAGTGGGACGTCGTCTGCGTGGCCGGCGTCCAGGAGGGGATCTGGCCCGACCTGCGCGACCGCGGCACCCTGCTCGGCACCGAGCTGCTGGTCGAGCGGGTCGCCGGGATCGACGGCACGAACGTCGACCGGCGCACCCAGATGCTGGCCGAGGAGCGCCGGCTGTTCTACGTCGCCTGCACCCGCGCCCGCCGCCGGCTGGTGGTCACCGCCGTCGAGGGCGCCCTCGACGGGCCCGACGCCGGGGCCACCGCCTCCCGCTTCCTCGACCTCGTCGCCGCCCCGCCCGACGACGGCCGGCCGCTGACACCGCTGCCGCGCTCGCTCACCCTGCCCGCGCTGGTCGCCGACCTGCGCCGCGCGGTCAGCGACCCGCACACCGAGCCGGGCCGCCGCTCCGCCGCCGCCGCGGTGCTGCGCCGGCTGGCCGACGAGCACGTGCCCGGCGCCTCCCCGGCCGACTGGTGGGGCCTGGCGCCGCTGTCCGACGACGCCCCGCTGGTGCCCGACGGCGAGCCCGTGCGGGTGCGCCCGTCGGCGATCGAGACCTTCCAGCGCTGCCCGCTGAAGTGGGTGCTCGGCGCGGTCGGCGCGGAGGCCTCGCCCGACGCCACCCGCACGGTCGGCTCGGCGGTGCACACCGTCGCGCAGAAGGTGGCCGAGGGGCTGCCCGCCTCGCAGGCGTCCGCCGCGCTGGCCGAGGAGCTCGACGCCCTCGACCTCGGCCCGGGCTGGGCCGACCAGCGGCAGCGGATCGCCGCGCGCGACATGCTCGACCGGTTCCTCGGCTGGCACACCGCCAACCGCCGCGAGCTGCTCGCCGCCGAGGCCGACTTCGACGTCACCGTGGGGCGGGCCCGCATCCGCGGCCAGGTCGACCGGCTCGAGCGCGACGAGGCCGGCCGGCTGGTCGTCGTCGACCTCAAGACCGGCCGCACGCCGGCCAAGGACGTCGACACCCACGGGCAGCTGGCCGCCTACCAGGTGGCGGTCGCCGCGGGCGCGTTCGGCGACCACGGCGACGCCCCCGGCGGTGCGGCGCTGCTGCAGGTCGGCACGGGGACGAGGGCCAAGGAGCAGGCGCAGGGGCCGCTGCCCCCCGACGTCCCGGTGGGGGAGACCTGGGCCGGGGAGCTGGTCGCGCAGGTCGGTGACGGCATGGGCGCCGGGACCTTCGAGGTCCGGACCGGCAGCCACTGCTCCCGCTGCCCCGCCCGGCGCAGCTGCCCCCTGCACGAGCGGGGTCGGCAGGTCACCTCGTGACCCGTCGGACACCGGTGCCGCCGGAGGACCAGCTCTCCTTCGACGACGCCCTGTTCGGGGCGCCGCCGGAGCCGGTCCGGGAGCAGCGGCTGCTCACCCCGGCCGAGGTCGCGGCGCGCTGCGGACTGTCCTACGCGCCGTCGGACGAGCAGGCGCGGGTGGTGTCGGCGCCGGCCGACCGGCCGCTGGTCGTCGTCGCCGGCGCCGGGTCGGGCAAGACCGAGACGATGGCCGCCCGGGTGTGCTGGCTGGTGGCCAACGAGCTAGTTGCCCCCGACGCCGTCCTCGGGCTCACCTTCACCCGCAAGGCGGCCAGCGAGCTCAACGAGCGCATCCGCATCCGGCTGGCCGCGCTGTCGCGGCACCCCGAGACCGACCCCCAGCTGCGGGAGCGGCTGGCCGTCGCGATGCCGACGGTGTCGACCTACCACGGCTACGCCGCGACGCTGGTCGGCGAGCACGGGCTGCGGATCGGCGTCGAGCCCGGCGCCGGTGTCCTCGGCCCCGCCATGTGCTGGGGGCAGGCGGCCTCCGTCGTCTCCGGCTGGACCGGCGACATGGACGACGTCCAGCTGAGCCCGCTGACCACCGTCGAGGACGTGCTCGCGCTGGCCGGCGAGCTCGGCGAGCACGACGTCAGCCCCGACCGGCTGCGCACCTGGACCGCCTCCCTGGAGCGGCGGATCGCCGCCTACCCCGACGCGAAGGGCAAGCGCGGCCCCTACAAGCCGGTGCTCGACGTGCTGGCCCGGCAGCGGGCCCGGGTGGCGCTGCTGCCGCTGGTCGAGGCGTTCGAGGCGCGCAAGCGGGCCGCCGGGGCCATCGACCACTCCGACCAGGTGGCGCTGGCGGCGCGGGTGGCCATCACCGCGCCCGAGGTCGGCCGCCGCGAGCGCGCCCGCTGGCGGATCGTGCTCCTCGACGAGTACCAGGACACCAGCGTCGGCCAGCTGCGGATGCTGGAGGCGCTGTTCGGCGGCGCCAGCGGGCACCCGGTGCTCGCCGTCGGCGACCCGCGGCAGTCCATCTACGGCTGGCGCGGCGCGTCGGCCGGCACGATCGAGCGGTTCGACCGCACCTTCCCCGGCGTCCGGGGCCGGCGGGCGCAGCGGCTCACGCTGGCCACCAGCTGGCGCAACGACGGCGCCGTGCTCACCGTGGCCAACGACGTCGCCGGGCTGCTGCCCGCGCCGGAGGTGCCGCTGCCCGACCTCGCGCCGGCACCGGCCGCCGGGCAGGGCCTGGTCACCGCCGGCC
Organism: Geodermatophilus obscurus; assembly: GCF_900115395.1. Lineage (GTDB taxonomy): Bacteria > Actinomycetota > Actinomycetes > Mycobacteriales > Geodermatophilaceae > Geodermatophilus > Geodermatophilus obscurus_B. The sequence continues at coordinate 282,100 of NZ_FOWE01000007.1, read as the reverse complement.
TGTACACGACCGTCGCCGAGGAGACCGAGGCACTGGCCGACCGGCTGACCGCCTGCTGGCGCGGCGAGGACCCCGACCTGCAGCCGCGTCCCGACGGCCGCCCGCCGACCACCGCGGTGCTGGTCCGCACCCGCAAGCAGCTGCCCGGCATCGCCGCGGCCCTGCGCGCCCGCGGCCTCCCGGTCACCGTCGTCGGCCTGGGCGGTCTGCTCGAGGTGCCCGAGGTCTCCGACGTCGTCGCGACGCTCACCGTGCTGGTCGACCCCACCGCGGGCGACGCGCTCGGCCGGCTGCTCACCGGCGCCCGGTGGCGGATCGGCCCGCGCGACCTCGCCGCGCTGGAGGCCCGCGCCCGCGCCCTGGTGCACGCGAGGAAGCCGGCCCGGGAGGACGACGAGGACACCGCTCCGCGCCCGTCCGAGCGCGGCAGCATCGTCGAGGCGCTCGACGACCTCGGCGACCCGTCGGCCTTCTCGGCGGCTGCGTACCGGCGGCTGCGCCGCCTCGGCGCCGAGCTGGCGCACCTGCGCGGCCGGCTGGGGGAGTCGCTGCCCGACCTGGTCGACGACGTCGCCCGGGTGCTCGGCCTGGAGACCCAGCTGGCCAGCGCGCCCGGCGTGAGCCCCGGCGCGGCGCGGGCGCACCTCGACGCCCTGCACGGCGTCGCCGCGGAGTTCACCGAGCTCGCCGAGCTGCCCTCGCTGCCGGCGTTCCTCGGCTACCTGAAGGACGCCGAGGAACGCGAGCGGGGCCTGGAGCCCGGCGAGGTGGCGGTCGACCCCGAGTCGGTCCAGCTGCTCACCGGCCACTCCGCGAAGGGCCTGGAGTGGGACGTGGTCGCGGTGCCCGGGATGACCGCCGACCAGTTCCCGGCCCGCACCGACACCGCCGACTCCTGGATCAAGGACCCCGGCGCGGTGCCGGTCGACCTGCGCACCACCGACCGCGGGGAGCTGCCGCAACTGCGCCTGCCGGTGCCCGGCTCCGGTGACCAGGCCGCGGTCCGCGCCGCGCTCGAGGACTACGTCGAGGAGTGGAAGCGCTTCGGCGAGGCCGAGGAGATCCGGCTCGGCTACGTCGCGGTGACCCGCGCCAAGCACCTGCTGCTGTGCTCGGGCAGCTGGTGGCGCGACGGCGTCAAGCCGTGCGGGCCCTCCGTCCTGCTCGACACCGTCCGCCGCGCCTGCACGGCCGGCGCGGGCGTCGTCGTCTCCTGGGCCGAGCGCCCCGAGGACGGCGCCACCAACCCCGCGCTGGAGGAGTGGCCGGTCGGCGTCTGGCCGGCCGACCCGCTGTCGGCACCGCGCCGCCGGGCGCTCACCGCCGCCGCCGAGCTGGTGGCCGCCACCGCGCCGCACCCGCTCGACGCCGACGCCGTCCTCGGCAGCGGCGACCCGGAGGTGGAGCACTGGGTGCGCGACGCCGACCTCCTGCTGCGCGAGCGGCGCCGCACCGCCCGCCCGACGGTGGAGGTGCCGCTGCCCAGCCACCTGTCGGTGTCGGAGCTGGTCACCCTGCGCCGGGACCCGGCCGAGCTGGCGCGGCGCCTGCGCCGGCCGATGCCCGCCGCCCCCGCGCCCCTGGCCCGTCGCGGCACCGCCTTCCACGCCTGGCTGGAGGAACGCTTCGGCGCCTCCCGGCTGCTCGACCTGGACGAACTGCCCGGCTCCGGCGACGCGACCGCCGTGCCCGACGGCGCACTCACCGCGCTGCAGCAGGCGTTCCTGGCCAGCCCGTGGGCCGACCGGCAGCCGGTCGAGGTGGAGGTGCCGTTCGAGACGCCGCTGGGCCCGCTCACCCTGCGCGGCCGCATCGACGCCGTGTTCGGCACCGCCGACGGCGGCTTCGAGGTGGTCGACTGGAAGACCGGCCCGCCGCCGTCGGGCGCCGAGCTCGCCTCCGCCGCCGTCCAGCTCGCCGCCTACCGGCTGGGCTGGTCGCGGCTGACCGGCGTGCCCGTCGAGCGGGTCAGCGCCGGCTTCCACCACGTCGCCGCCGGGGTCACCGTGCGCCCCGTCGACCTGCTCGACGAGGCCGGCCTCGTGGCCCTGGTCAGCGGACAGGCGGCCACCGGCGAGGTGCCCGACGACGTGCCGCCCGAGCCCGACGACGACCTCCTGCCCCCGCCGCCCGACGACCCGGATCCCGTTTGACGGCGCCGCGAGCCTGACCGGGTGACCGTCGTGATCCGGGACCTCGCCGACGCCGACGTCGCGGAGGTCGTCGCCCTGTCGCTGCGCGCCTGGGAGCCGGTGTTCGCCTCCTTCGGGGCGGTCCTCGGCCCGGCGGTGTACCGGCACCTGTACCCCGACTGGTCGCGGTCGCAGGCCGCGGCCGTCGAACGGGTGTGCCGCGATCCGGGCGTGCGGGTCCGCGTCGCCGACGAGGCCGGCCGGCCGGTCGGGTTCGTCGCCGTCCTGGTGCACGACGGGTCGTTCGACGAGCCCGACGGCGGGGAGGTCGAGATGCTCGCCGTCGACCCCGCGGCCCAGCGCCGCGGCGTCGGCCGGGCCCTGCTCGACGACGGGGTCGAGCAGTTGCGGCGGGCGGGGGTCCGGCTCGTCGCGATCGGCACCGGCGGCGACCCGGGGCACGCGCCGGCCCGCCGCACCTACGAGGCGGCCGGCTTCACGCCGCTGCCCCTGGTGCGCTACTACCGGCTGCTCTGACCCGGGGGCGGACCGGACACCGTGACCACGACCTTGCCGGTGGCCGTGCCGCCGGCGCGGCGGTAGGCGGCCGCGGCCTCCTCCAGCGGGAAGGTCCGGTCCACCGCCGCCCGGAGGCGCCCGGCGTCGACCAACGCCGCCAGGTGGGCGAGGTCGGCCGACCGGGGGGCGGTCCGCACCGCCGCGAAGGCCGGCCCGCGGCGCCGCAGCCGGGCGGGCAGGAACGCGCGGGGCGCGTCGGGGCCCACCACCCGGGTGCTGACGAACACGCCGTCGTCGGCCAGCAGCGGGCGGGCGGCGGTGAAGGTCAGCCGCCCGGGGGTGTCCAGGACGACGTCGAACCGGCGGCCGAGGGCGGTGACGTCCTGCTCGTGCCGGTCGACCAGCTCGTCGGCACCCAGCCCGGCGACGAAGTCCAGCCGCGGGCCGGCGGCCACGCCGGTGACGTGCGCACCGGCGTCCCGGGCCAGCTGGACGGCGAACGAGCCGATGCCGCCCGACGCCCCGACCACCAGCACGCGCGGCGACCGGCGGGCACGCAGGGCCGCCCGGCCGTGGAGCGCCTGCAGCGCGGTCAGCCCGGCCAGGGGCAGCGCGGCGGCCTCCGCCGCCGAGCACGTGGCCGGCACGCGGGCGGCGTGCTCCTGCGGGACGAGGACGCGCTCGGCCAGCCCGCCGCCGGAGTGCCCGAGCAGGGCCATCACCCGGTCACCGGGGGAGAAGGCGGTCACCTCCGGGCCGCAGGCGAGGACCTCGCCGGCCACGTCGAAGCCGGGCATGCCGACCCGGCGGATCATCGCGGCGAACACCTCCGTGCCGAGCATCCCGAGGTCGGTGCCGTTGATGCTCGACGCCTCCACCCGCAGCAGCAGCCGGTCGCCGGTGGGGGGCGGGGGCCCGGGCACGTCCACCACCTGCGGCAGGACGCCGTCGCGGGAGCGGTGCAGGCGGACGGCGCGCACGGCGGTCAGCCCCTCGCCGTGGTCGGGAGGGTCAGGGTCGTGGTCGGCAGGGGAGTGCACATGGCCGGCTCCTACCCAGACGACAGGTGACCTGACGCCTCGGCGGTCAGCTGGAGGCCATCCGGTCCAGGATCGCGGTGGCCAGCGCGTCGGGCGCCTCCTCGGGGATCCAGTGGCTGACGCCCGCCAGCTCCACGAACCGGTAGTCGCCGCTGACGAACTCGGCGGTGCCCTCGGCGGCGATCCGGCCGATCGCGGTGTCGCCGTCGCTCCACACGTAGGTGGTGGGCACGGCGACGTCGTCGACCGGGGTGCCCGAGCTCATCGCCCGGTACCAGTTGAGCGCCGCGGTGAGCGCACCCGGCGCCGACAGCACGGCCACGTACTCGTCGACCGTCTCCGGGTCGACGGCGCCCCCGTACATCCGGCGCAGCCGCCGGGCGTCGTCGGCCAGCAGCACCTCCTCGGCCTTGCCCTCCTGCCAGAACAGCCGGATGTAGGCCGAGCGCTCCTTCTGCTCCGGGTCGCTGCGCCACGCGGCGGTGAACGCGGTCGGGTGCGGCACGGACACGGCAGTGAGCGACCGCACCCGGTCGGTGTGCCAGGCGGCCAGCGCCCACGCCACGTTGGCGCCCCAGTCGTGGCCGACGACGTCGGCCACGGGGACCTCCATGGCGGTCATGAGGTCGGCGGTGACCTGGGCGAGGTTGGTCAGCGCGTAGGCCTCGACCTCCTGCGGCCGGGCGCCGGGGGAGTAGCCGAGCTGGTCGACGGCGTAGGTGCGCAGCCCCGCCTCCGCCAGGCGCGGCGTCACCGCCGCCCAGGACGCCGACGTCTCCGGGAAGCCGTGCAGCAGCACCACCGGGCGCCCGTCCCCGGGACCGTCGGCCCGCACGTCGAACGTCAGGTCGCCCACGTCCACCCTCAGCAGCTCTCCGGCCATGGGGCGCAACGTATCCGGTGCCGGTCCGCCGCTACCGTCGCGAGCGTGACGAGCCCGGAACGCGCCTTCGTGCAGGCCCACCTCGACGACCTCCACGCCGACCTCGACGCCTGGCTGCGCATCCCCTCCATCTCGGCCGACCCGGCCCACGCCGGCGACGTCGCAGCCAGCGCCCGGTGGCTGGCCGACGCGCTGCGCCGCACCGGCTTCCCGACCGTGGAGGTGTGGGAGACCCCCGGCGCCCCGGCGGTCTACGCCGAGTGGCCCAGCGGCCACGCCGGCGCCCCGGTCGCGCTCGTCTACGGCCACCACGACGTCCAGCCGGTCGACCCGCCGGAGCTGTGGGAGCACCCGCCGTTCGAGCCGACCCGGGTCGAGGGCCCCGACGGCCCGGAGTTGCACGCCCGCGGCGCCATCGACGACAAGGGCAACGTCGCCTTCCACCTGCTCGGCATCCGCGCACACCTGGCCGCCACCGGGCGCGACACCCCCGCCGTCACGGTCAAGCTGCTCGTCGAGGGCGAGGAGGAGTCCGGGTCGCCCCACTTCGCCGACCTCCTGCGCGAGCGCGCCGACCGGCTGACCTGCGACGTCGTCGTGGTCAGCGACACCGGCATGGCCGCCCCCGACGTGCCCAGCGCCGTCGTGGCCATGCGCGGCCTGGCCGACGCCGAGATCACCCTGCGCGGCCCCGCCGTCGACCTGCACTCGGGCTCCTTCGGCGGCGGCGTGCCCAACCCGCTGCACGCGATGGCGTCCCTGCTCGCCGCCCTGCACGACGAGCAGGGCCGGGTCACCCTGCCCGGGTTCTACGAGAAGGTGCGGCCGCTGACCGACCGCGAGCGCGAGCTCATGGCCCGCGTGCCCTTCGACGAGGCCGCCTGGCTGGCCGGCCCCGCCGCCTCCCGCGCCACCGCCGGGGAGGCGGGCTTCAGCACCCTCGAGCGGATCGGCGCCCGCCCGACCGCCGAGGTCAACGGCGTGTGGGGCGGCTACACCGGCCCCGGCCACAAGACGATCGTCCCGGCCGAGGCGCACGCCAAGCTGACCTTCCGGCTGGTGGCCGACCAGACCCCTGCCGACGTCGGCCCGATGCTGCGGGAGTGGGTGCAGGCGCACGTGCCCGAGGGGATCGAGGCCGAGGTGCACACCCCGCCCGGCGGCGTCGCGCCCTGCGCCAGCGACCTGGACTCGCCCTTCGTGGCCGCGCTCCTGCGCAGCATCGGGCAGGCCTTCGACACCGACCCCGCGGACGTGCTGTTCACCCGCGAGGGCGGCAGCGGACCGGAGGCCGACCTGGTCGAGGTGCTCGGCGCCCCGCTCGTCTTCCTCGGCGCGGGCCTGCCCACCGACCGCATCCACTCGCCGAACGAGCGGGTGCTGCTGCCCATGCTGTACCGCGGGGCGGAGGCCGCGGCCCACCTCTGGCGCGAGCTGGCCACGCGGTGACCTCACCGGAGGAGGCCGCGACCGGGGCCACGGCCAGGTCACGTCGTGTCGCGGGAACCCTGACCGGGCGGGTCGCCGTCCTACCCTGACCGGCGTGACCGGACCTGGGCTGACGCGCGCCCCCGCGGGGTGGTACCCCGACCCCGACGGGGCCGCCGGGATGGTGCGCTGGTGGAACGGGGAGACCTGGTCGGACGTGACGACGCCGGCCGGCCCGGGCGTCGCGGTGCAGGCGGCCCCGGTCGCCGCCGCGCCGGTCCCGTCGGCCGGGTGGGACGGTGGCGCGGCGGACGGCTGGCAGTCCGGCCCCGCGTCTGCGCCCGGCTCCCGGTCGCGCATCGCGTGGTGGATCGGGGGGTCGGTGGCCGCGGTGGTCGCCGTCGTCGTCCTGGCCCTGGTCGTCGGCCTCTCCGGCAGCGGCGGCACCCCGGTGGTCGACGACCCGCCGGTGACCGCCGGGCCGTCCGGCCCCGAGTTCCCACCCGGCACCGTGCGGATCATCGACGAGGAGGCGGGCATCTCCTACCCGTTCCTCGGCAACGGCTGGTTCGAGTACGACCTCGGCCCGATGCTCGAGACCCGCACCATCGCCGGGCAGTACTTCACCACCCAGGAGGGCGTGCCCACCGGCGGCGACTTCATCGCCCAGTGCACCTCCGGGCCGGTCGCGGACGGCTACGGCTGGGCCGGGCCCGGGAGCGAGCAGGCGACGGTGACGGCGCTGGCCGACAGCGTCCGCGCCGCCTACTACCCGTTCCCGAACGAGCGGGAGGTGCTGCGCGACGAGGCGCTCACCGTCGACGGCGCCGCCGCCCACCTCATCGAGTTCCAGCTGACCTGGGACGTCGAGGGCTACGACTCCACGGGCGAGCGCGCGGCGCTCCTCGTCATCGACGTCGGCCGGCCCGACCCCGCGCTGCTCTACGTCTCCATCCCCAACACCCACGCCGAGCTCTACGGCGTCATCGACCGGGTCCTCGCCGACATCGACGTGCTCTGACACGGTCGCCCTCCCGGGCTCCGACCGCGGCCACGTGCCGTCCCGGCCCGCGCGGAGCCGCTGCGGGCGCGTCCCTCCTCGGGGACCCTGCGGGCCCCGCTCGTCGGTCGCCACCGCGGCCACCTGCCGTCCCGGCCCGCGCGGAGCCGCTGCGGACGCGTCCGAGAAGGTCCGGTCGACGGCGATCACGGGCTCGCGGTGGCGACACGCCGTCGCGGGCCCGCGTGTCGCCGCGCTGGCTCCGTGATCGTCGCGGGTGTCGGTCTGCGGGCGGTGGGCGCGCGGCAGCCCGTCGCCCCGCGTGGTTAGGGTCGGTCCGTGACAGCAGCGACTGGGGCCGACCTGACCGTGCGGCACCCGGTGGAGCGCTTCTCGCTGGACAACGGGCTGCGGGTCGTCCTCGCGCCCGACCGCAGCGTGCCGGTCGTCGCCGTGTCCGTCTTCTACGACGTCGGCATGCGCAACGAACCGGAGGGCCGCACCGGGTTCGCCCACCTCTTCGAGCACATGATGTTCCAGGGCTCGGCGCACGTGCCGAAGATGGAGCACGCCCGCCTGGTGCAGGCCGCCGGCGGCACCTTCAACGGCTCGACCCACCAGGACTACACGAACTACTTCGAGGCCCTGCCGTCCGAGGCGCTGGAGCGCGCGCTCTTCCTCGAGGCCGACCGGATGGCCGCGCCGGCCATCACCGAGGAGAACCTCCGCAACCAGATCGACGTGGTCAAGGAGGAGATCCGGGTCAACGTCCTCAACCGGCCCTACGGCGCGTTCCCCTGGCTGCAACTGCCGCAGATCGCGTTCGAGAGCTTCGCCAACACCCACGACGGCTACGGCTCCTTCGTCGACCTGGAGAGCTCCACCGTCGAGGACGCCACCGACTTCTTCTCCCGCTTCTACGCGCCGGGCAACGCGGTCCTCTGCATCGGCGGCGACCTCGACGCCGGCGAGACCGAGCGGCTGGTCCGCCGGTACTTCGGCGCCGTCGACGCCCGTGACGTCCCACCGACGCCGAACACCGGCGAGCCCTCGCCCACGACCGTGCGCCGCGACGTCGTCGAGGACCGGCTGGCCCCCGCGCCCGCGGTCGCGCTCGGCTGGCGGGTGCCCGACCCCGTCGGCGACCTCGACACCTACCTCGGCACCGTGCTGCTGGCCGAGCTGCTCAGCGAGGGCGACGCCTCCCGCCTCGAGCGCCGGCTCGTGCACGACGACCGCCTGGCGGTGGCGCAGAGCAGCTACGTCGGCCTGTTCGGCGACCCCTTCGACGTCCGCGACGCCACGCTGCTGACCACCCAGGTGCACCACCCGGCCGCCGTCCCGGTCGCCGATGTGCTGGCCGCCGTGCACGACGAGATCGGCCGCGTCGCGAGCGAGGGGGTGACGCCGGAGGAGCTCGCGCGCGTGCAGGCCCGCACCAGCGCCCAGCTGCTGCGCCAGGCCGACTCCGTCCTCGGCCGCACGCTCGCCTTCGCCGCCGCCGAGCTGGTGCACGGCCGGGCCGAGCTCGCCGGCGAGCTCGCCACCCGCCTCGCCGCCGTCACGCCGGACCAGGTGCAGACGGCGGCCAGGGGTCTCGACCCCGGTACCGCTGCCGTGCTGGAGCTGCGCACCACCGGAGGAGCGAAGTGAGCGCCCCCGTCCTCGACCTCGCCCTCGTCCCGCCGCTGGGCGAGCCGCGCCCGCAGCCGGTCCCCGAGGTCGCGACGACGACGCTGCCGAGCGGGATGACCGTCCTCGTGGTGCCGCGGCCCGGTGTCCCGCTGGTGGAGCTGCGGCTGCGGGTGCCGTTCGCCGCGACCACTCCCCGCGGCGCCGCCCAGCACACCGCCCGTGCCTCCGTGCTCTCCGGCGCGGTCCTGCTCGGGACGGCGCAGCGCGACGCCACCGGCCTGGCCGAGGCGCTGCAGGGCCACGGTGCCGAGCTCTCGGTGGCCGCCGACCCCGACCGGCTGCTCTTCTCCACCACGCTGCTGGCCGAGGGGCTCGCGCCCGTGCTCGGCGTCCTCGCCGAGGTCCTCACCGCTGCGGCCTACCCGGCCGACCGGGTCGAGGCCGAGCGCGACCGGGTGGCCGAGCGGATCGCCATCGCGCGGTCCCAGCCCGGCGTCATCGCCCGCTCCGCGCTGGCCGCCCGCCGCTACGGCACCCATCCCTACGCCGCGCAGCTGCCCTCGCCCGAGCTGGTCGGCAAGGTCGGCGCCGGCGCGCTGCGCAAGCTGCACCGCGAGCGGGTGCTCCCGGCCGGCAGCACGCTGGTGCTCGTCGGCGACCTCGACGCCGCCGCAGCCACCGACACCGTCGCCGCGGCGCTGGGGGAGTGGACGGGCGAGGGCGCCGCCGCCGGTGCCCCGCCCGCGCCGGTCCTGGCCCCCGGGCACCTCGAGGTGGTCGACCGGCCCGGCGCGGTGCAGTCCAACATCCGGCTCGGCGGGCCGGCGCCGGGCCGCACCGATCCCGACCTGCCCGCGATGCGCCTGGCCAGCATGGTCTTCGGCGGCTACTTCTCCTCCCGGCTGGTCGAGAACATCCGCGAGCGGCGGGGGTACTCCTACAGCCCGCGCAGCGCCGTCGACCACCTGGCCGCCGCCTCGTCGTTCCTCGTCGAGGCCGACGTCGCCACGGAGGTCACCGGCCCCGCGTTCCTCGAGACCTGGGCCGAGCTCGGCCGGATGGCGCTGGCGCCGGTCGGCGAGGCCGAGCTCGACGCCGCCCGCCGCTACGTCCTGGGCTCGATGGCCCTGTCCACGTCCACGCACGCCGGGCTGGCCAGCACGCTGTCCGCGCTGGCCGGATCGGGGCTGTCGGTCGAGTGGCTGGCCGAGCACCAGCGCGCGCTGGCCCAGGTCACCGTCGAGCAGGTGCAGGAGGTGGCCCGCCGCCACCTCGCGCCGGCCGCGCTGACCGGCGTCGTCGTCGGCGACGCCGAGCGGGTCACCGACGCGCTGCGTGCCCTCGGCCCGGTCGACGTGACGGCCAGCGCCGCCGCGGACCCCGCGTGAGCGTCCCGCCGGGCGGCAGCACTCCCGAGGACGTGGTGACCCGCGGCGCGTGGCCGGCCGGCACGCCGCGGACGACCGGCGTCGTCCCCGTGCTGTCCCGCTCGGCGCACGACCGCGACCACCTCGGCCGCTCGCTGCCCGACCCGACGCGGGGCCGGCCGGTGCGGGTGCTCACCGTCGACGAGCGGCGCACCGTGCCGGTGGGCGAGGGACCCGACGGCCCGGCGCTGGTGTGGGACGAGCAGCCGGAGCTGCCGCTGGGCGCGGTGTACCTCGGCGAGGCCGACGGCGTCCCCTACGCGGCGGTCCGCGGTGAGCGGGCCCTGACGGTGAACGGCCGGCCGGTCGACTCCTGGTCCGGGCTGCGCGAGCTCGGCGCCGACCTCGGCGACCTCGACGCCGGCCTGCTCGCCGAGGCGATCGGGATCCTCGAGTGGCACGAGCGGGCGCGGTTCAGCCCGCTGTCGGGGGCGGCGACGACGATCGAGCGGGCCGGCTGGGTGCAGCGCGACCCGGTCACCGGCACCGAGCTGTTCCCCCGCACCGACCCCGCCGTGATCATGCTCGTGCACGACGGCGGCGACCGCTGCGTGCTCGGCCGGCAGGCCGTCTGGCCGCCCGGGCGGTACTCGGTGCTCGCCGGGTTCGTCGAGCCGGGGGAGTCCGCCGAGGGTGCGGTCGCCCGCGAGGTGATGGAGGAGGTCGGCCTCGCCGTCACCGACGTCCGCTACGTCAGCAGCCAGCCGTGGCCGTTCCCGCAGTCGCTCATGCTCGGCTTCGTCGCCCGTGCCGTGGGCGAGGACACGCTGCGGCTGGACCCCACGGAGATCGAGGAGGCGCGCTGGTTCACCCGCGAGGAGCTGCGCGACGGCCGCGGTCCGGAGGCGCTTCCGCCGCCGGTCTCCATCGCCCGGCACCTCATCGACCGCTGGGTGGACGGCGAGCTCGCCTGAGCCGCGGGGTCCTCCCGCACCGTGGGGCGTCCTCCCTCACGTCCTGCCGTGCGGGGGGACGCCCGATGATCAGGTGACCTGGTCCCCGGACGGCGCCCACCTGCCCTGGAGCACGAGCGCCGGGTGCTCCGGTCGGTCGGCCAGCACGACGGCGTCGGCGAGGGCCACCGGGTCGACCTCCTCGTCGTAGCGGTCGAAGGCCGGCAACTCCCAGGCCTGCTCCTCCGGCGTCCGCCGGCGCCGGGCGGGCGGCGCCACCCGCAGGTGGACGACGACGTCCAGGGCGAGCCCGACGCCCTGCAGCAGCGCCCCGGGGACCAGCAGCACGCCACGCGGCGGCATCGGCTGGTATCCGGCACGGGCGGCGCGGTCGCGCTCGACGTCCCACAGCACCGGCAGGTACTCGCCGCGGCCCCCGGGACCGACCCGGTCGAGCACCTCCCGGGAGAGCGCCCCGGTGTCGAGCCAGTCGGTGTAGCGGGCGTCGGGGTCGGTGCGGCCGTGCTCGAAGCGCAGCGACGCCGGCCGCAGGAACCCCGCCGCCGGGACGACGACCGCCGGCCGGCCGCGCTCGGGCAGCCGCTCGGCCACCGCCCGGGCCAGGGCCTCGGGCGCGGCGACGTCGGGGCCGTCGACGCCGACCCGCAGCGCCGTCGCCCCGGGCAGCGGCTCGACGTCGGCGAGCAGGGCGGCCAGCCGGTCGACCAGCGCTCGCGGGGTCAGCGGCTCCGGACCGCTCAGTGGCGGCCGTCCGCCGGGACCGCGGGGCCGGGCCGCGTGTGCCCGCGCTCGACCCGCCGGCCCGGCGCGCGACGGGGGACCGGCGTCAGCACCGGTCCGGCCTCGGCCGGCGACCCGGGCGGGGGGTGGTCGCCCAGCCGGTCCAGCGTGGCCATGACCTCGCGGGCGAGCTCGTGCACCGGCCGCCCCAGCGAGCGCGCCTGGGCGCGCAGCACCTCGAAGGCCGTCCGCGGTGCGGTGGCATGCCGCTCGGCGAGCACGCCGATCGCCCGCTCCGTGACCACCCGGGCGGCCAGGGCGTGCTCGAGCTGGGCGACGGTCCGCTCCAGGGCCGCGATCCGGGCGTCGCGCGGGTCGTCACCGGCGTCGGCGTCGGCACCGCCGCGCGCGGCCCGCCGGGCCGCCCGGTCGGGCTCGGCGGGGCAGCCGATCCCCTCGGCCACCAGGTCGGCCAGGGACAGGCCCTCGACCAGGTCGTCGACGTCCTGTGCGCAGCCGGGCGCCAGCACCCGCCAGCCGCGGCCCGTGCGGGCCACGACGACGGACGGCGGGTCGGCCGGCGCGGGTACGGCGTCCGAGGTCACGACAGCGGCTCCCGCGAGGTGTGCGGCCCGGTGGGCGGGGTGGGGTAGGGGTCACGGTCGCGACCCGCCGGGCCACGATGATGCACCGACGGGGGCCGCTGGACGTGGAGCACCCGCCGGTCAGGCCCCGGGCAACTGCGCGAGCTGGGACCGCACCTGGTCGATGCTCGGGTTGGTCAGGGCGCTGCCGTCGGCGAAGACCAGCGTCGGCACCGTGCGGTTGCCGCCGTTGGCCTGCATGACGACGTCGGCCGCGCCGGGCTCGCGCTCGATGTCGACCTCGGCGAACGAGATGCCCTCGCGCTGCATCATCTTCTTCAGCCGCACGCAGTACCCGCACCAGGTGGTGGTGTACATCGTCACGGCGGCGGGTGCGGCAGTCACTCGAGGTCCTCCCGGAGGGTCGTCGACAGGGCTGTGGTGCCCCCGGGGGCAGGAACGCACACGGCGGGGGAGACCTTCCCCGCGCCCGGCCGCCGCGCCGGGGTGTCCCGGCCGGATGTCGGTGTCGGCTGGGAGACTCGGGTCCGTCCGTCCGTCCCGACCCCGAGGAGACCGCCCGCATGCCGCGGACCGCCGACCTGCCCGGACGCTCGCCCGGGTCCGGAGCCGTCTCCGCCGGGGCCGAGGCGGTGCTGGCCGGTCTCGACGACGAGCAGCGCGAGGCGGCCTCGGCCGTCGACGGACCGGTCTGCATCCTCGCCGGCGCCGGCACGGGCAAGACCCGCACGATCACCCACCGGATCGCCTACGGGGTGCACGCCGGGGCCTTCGTCCCCGAGCAGGTCCTCGCCGTCACCTTCACCGCTCGTGCCGCCGGGGAGCTGCGGTCCCGGCTGGCCGCCCTCGGAGTGGGCGGCGTGCAGGCCCGCACCTTCCACGCCGCCGCGATGCGCCAGCTGCGCTACTTCGCCCCCCGCGTGCTCGGCGGGCCGATGCCCCCGCTGGTGGAGAACAAGCTGCGGGTCGTCGCCTCCGCCGCCACGCGCGCGCGGCTGTCCACCGACCGCACCAGCCTGCGCGACCTCGCCAGCGAGATCGAGTGGGCCAAGACCACCCTGGCCACGCCCGACGACTACCCGGCGCGCGCCGCCGCGGCGGGCCGCGAGCCGCCGTTCGACGCGGCGACCGTCGCCCGCGTGTACTCCTCCTACGAGTCGGCCAAGCAGCGCGACGGGATGCTCGACTTCGAGGACCTGCTGCTGGTCACCGCCTACGCGCTGGAGGAGCACCCCGACGTCGCCCGGCAGGTGCGCGGGCAGTACCGGCACTTCGTCGTCGACGAGTACCAGGACGTCAACCCGCTGCAGCAGCGGCTGCTCGACGCGTGGCTCGGCGGGCGGGCCGACGTCTGCGTCGTCGGCGACCCGAACCAGACCATCTACTCCTTCACCGGCGCCGACCCCGACTACCTCTTGGGCTTCGCCGACCGCTATCCCGACGCCGCGGTGGTCAAGCTGGAGCGGGACTACCGGTCGACGCCGCAGGTGGTGGGCCTGGCGAACAAGCTCATCGGGCAGGCGCCGGAGCGCAGGAGCATCTTCCGGCTGAAGCTCCTGGGCCAGCGGGCCGACGGCCCCGAGCCGCGCTTCCTCGAGCACCCCGACGAGCCCACCGAGGCCGCGGCCGTCGCGCAGGCCTGCCGGGCCATGATCGAGGCGGGCACGCCGGCGTCGGAGATCGCCGTCCTGTTCCGGATCAACGCACAGTCGCAGGTGTACGAGTCCGCGCTGGCCGACGTCGGCGTGCCCTACGTGCTCAAGGGCGGCGAGCGCTTCTTCGAGCGGCCCGAGGTGCGCGAGGCCGTCGTCCTGCTGCGCGGCGCGGCGGCCGGCGGGAGCGAACCGGGCGCCCTGGTCACCACCGTGCGCGACGTGCTGGCCTCCACCGGCTGGGTGGAGCACCGGCCGCCGGCCGGGGGAGCGGCCCGCGACCGCTGGCAGTCGCTGGCCGCGCTGGTCGACCTCGCCGTCGACCTGGTCGCCGAGGACCCGACCACCGACCTCCCGCGCTTCGTCGCCCATCTCGCCGAGCGCGCCGACGCCCAGCACGCGCCCACCGTCCAGGGCGTCACCCTCGCCTCGATGCACGCGGCGAAGGGGCTGGAGTGGGACGCGGTCTTCGTCGTCGGCCTGGTCGACGGCGTGCTGCCCATCGCGCAGTCGTTGAGCCGGCCCGACGCGGTGGAGGAGGAGCGGCGGCTGCTCTACGTCGCGGTCACCCGGGCCCGTGAGCAGCTGACGCTGTCGTGGTCGCTGACCCGCCACCCGGGCGCCAAGCGGGCCCGCCCGCGCAGCCGGTTCCTCGACGGCCTGGTCCCCGGGTCCACGCCCACGGCCCCGGGGCCGCAACGCAAGGCCAAGAAGGTCAAGGTCGTCCTCGACGGCGAGGCCGGCGAGCTCTTCGAGCGGCTGCGCGCCTGGCGCAGCAGCACGGCCCAGGCCGCCTCGGTGCCGGCCTACGTCGTCTTCACCGACGCGACCCTGCAGGCCATCGCCGAGGCGCGGCCGACCAGCATCCGTGAGCTGTCGGGGCTGCCCGGCGTCGGCGCCCGCAAGCTCGAGATGTACGGCGAGGACGTTCTCGCCACCGTCGGCGGCTGACCGGTCACGGACCGTGCTGACCGGCACGGTCGCGGGACGACACTCCCTCGGCTCGGGGACGCGCCCGTTAAATGCGTTGCGCCGTCCGCGTGACCTTCCCTACTGTCCTCATCGCGCCCGACGGACCGCCGCGGGCGCGCCAGACCGAGACCGGCCTGACCGCCGGCCTCCGACCCCGGGAGGAGGGGTTCTGATGATCGACATGCGCTGCGCTCTCGCCCCCGCCGGGGTCTCCGCCTGGGGCGCCCTCGGCGTGCGTCCGGCCGCTGGTGGCGTCGCTCCGTCGGCCCGCCCGCGCTACGCCGTCGTCCGCACCATGACGCCGTTCGACCTGACCGGCACGGCCGTCGCTGCGCCCACCGCTCCGTTCCAGGGGACCGGTCTGCCCACCGCCGCCCACGTCGCCGATCTCCTCGGCGGCCGCCTCATCGGCACCGACTTGTTCGGCACCGGCGTCTTCGGCACCGACGTGTTCGGCACCGACGTCCCCCGCACCGACACCACCGACAAGCAGCACACCCTCGGGATCCACTCCCCGGGGAGACCGCAGAGCTAACCGCTCGACCGGTCCTCCTCGAGGCCGCGGAACCCGAACCCCGGGATCCGCGGCCTTCGTCTTTCTCCGCGGCACCCGGCCCCGACCACCCGGTCGGCGGACCCGCCGGCCGCGCAGACGACGAGTACGAGGAGGAGCGGCAGTGCAGCAGACGATCGACCGCCCGACGTCCCACCGCCGACCCGGGCTCCCCCGGACCGGTGGCGCCACCCCCAGGACGCCGCACGTCCCTCTGGCCCCGGCACCGGTGCGGCGACCCCTGCCGTGCCGCGGGACCGACGACCCCGACCTGTGGTTCGCCGAGAGCCCCGCGGCTCTCGAGCAGGCCAAGGTCCTGTGCGGGGAGTGCCCGGTCCGCGACGCCTGCCTGGCCGGTGCGCTCGACCGCGGCGAGCCGTGGGGCGTGTGGGGCGGCGAGATCTTCGAGCGGGGTGCCGTCATCCCGCGCAAGCGCCCGCGGGGTCGTCCCCGCAAGGTCGTCGCGGCCTGAGCCCGCGACGGCGACCAGTGTCACCACCTGCCACGAGACGTGAGGAACCGCCGTGCACACCACCGAGTACGACCTCGCCACCACCCGGCTGAGCGAGCTGCGCGCCGAGGCCGACCAGGCCGGCCGCGTCCGCCGGCTGCGGGCCGCCCGCCGGTGGGCCCGCCGTGCGGAGTACGCCAGCCGGCGTGCCGCGCGGGCCAGCGCCGCCGTCCGCTAGGAGCGGGCGGCATCCCCCCGGGCACCGACGTGCCCACCCGGTCGAGGCCGGGTCCCCGACGCTCCCGGTGCGTCGGGGACCCGGCCTCTCGTCCGTCCGGGCTCCTCAGCCGGTGAAGCCGGGCAGCCACTCCTCGCAGACGCTGCGGTAGTCCGCGGCGGCGTCGAGCTGGCAGAGCACACCGATCGAGCCGATCGTCACCCGGTGGATGAGCAGGTAGGCCGGTGGCAGGTTGAGCTGGCGGCCCAGCCGGCTGGCCTCGCTGCGCGGATCGGCCAGGCGGGCGGCCTGCTCCTGCATCCACTTGCGCGTGAACCGGAAGCCGTGGCGCTCGATCGGTTCGAGCATGGGCCGCAGGTAGTCGTGCACGCCCCGCGCGTCGACCTGGACACCCGGCCGGATGAAGCCCTCGGCGCGCAGGTCGGTCAGCACGTCCTCGGCCCGGCCCTCCAGCGCCCAGCGGACCAGCCGGCCGATCGGCTCGGGCAGGCCGTCGGGCAGCCGGGCGGTGGCGCCGAAGTCGATGACGCCGAGCCGGTCGCCGTCGACGAGCCGGAAGTTGCCCGGGTGCGGGTCGGCGTGCAGCGCGCGGGCCCGGGACGGTGCGGAGAAGTGCAGCACTGCCATGAGGTGGCCGGCGCGGTCGCGCTGCTCGCGGGTGCCGTCGGAGATCACCCGGGACAGCGGCAGGCCCTCGAGCCACTCCGACACGATGACCTTCGGCGCGCTGGCCACCACCCGGGGGACGACGATCTCCTCGTCCCCGGCGTAGGCCGCGGCGAACTGCCGCTGCGCGTCGGCCTCCAGCCCGTAGTCGAGCTCCTCGACCACGCGCGCCTTGAGCTCGGCGATCAGCGGCTTGACGTCCAGGCCCGGGAAGAGCGTGGCGAACAGCCGGGCGAAACGGGAGAGCTGGTTGAGGTCGGCCATGAGCGCCGTGGCCGCGCCCGGGTACTGGATCTTGACGGCGACGTCGCGGCCGTCGCGCCAGGTGGCCCGGTGGACCTGCCCGATGCTGGCCGCCGCGGCCGGCTGGTCGTCGAACTCGCGGAACCGGGTGCGCCAGGTGCCACCGAGCTGCTGGGCCAGCACCGCGTGCACGGTGCGCACCGGCATCGGCGGCGCCTCCTCCTGGAGCTTGACCAGCGCCTCGCGGTAGGGGGCGGCGACCTCCTCGGGCACCGCGGCCTCGAACACCGACAGCGTCTGGCCGAGCTTCATCGCCCCGCCCTTGAGCTGGCCGAGGACGGCGAACAGCTGCTCGGCGGTGCGCTGCTGGAGCTCGGCCGTGACCGCCTCCGGAGCCTGGCCCGACAGCCGCTTGCCGATCCCGAGCGTGGCGCGTCCCGCCGCACCCAGGGGGAGGGAGGCCAGCCGCGCGGTGCGCGAGATCGAGCCTCTGGGTATCCCCGGTGCGTCGTCGCTCACATCGCCATTGTCCCCCGCGGGGCCGTCCCCCCGCTCACGGACCGGCACGGCACCGATCCGGAGCAGCGACGTCAGGCTCCGGTGCACCCGCAGGAGGGGTGCGGCGGCCAGCGGCGCAGCCGCGGCGTCAGGTCGGGCGGGCGCAGTTCCACCACCGCCGACAGGGCCGCCGGGGTGCCGCTGCCGTCGAGGTAGGCCAGGGCCTGCTGCGCCGCGGCCAGCGCGGTGGCCCAGCAGGTGAGTGTCGACCCGCTGGGCCCGTCCGTGCCGGAGGTGAGCTGGGCGGCCAGCACCGGCCACCGCGGGTCGGCGTCGCGGCGGTGCAGGTCGGCGCAGCGCAGGCAGCTGGTGGCCCCCGGGACGACGAGCGGGCCGACGACGCCGGTGTCCCCTCGCACGGTGGCCACGAGGTGGGCCACGCCGGCGTCCTGCAGCCCGCTGACCAGCGGGTCGGACGCCGACCACGGGCGGGACAGGACCACCAGGTCGGGGGAGACCCCGGGCGGGAGGGGCCGCAGGTCGGTCAGCGGGCTGGCCCGGCGGACGGCGTCGGCGGCGGCCGGCCCGCGCGGACGGCCCTCGTCGTCGGCGGTCAGCCCGCCCACGACCGCGTCGGCGGCCGTGACGACGCCGTCGTCGCCGACGGTGACCCGGCCGACCCCGCTGGCCGCCAGCAGCGCGGCCAGCGGCACGCCGACCCGGGTCGCACCCTGAACGAGCACCGACGCCGCGCGCCGGGCACCCCAGCGCGAGGAGTCGGTGCGGTCACGGGCGGCCGGCAGCTCGGCGGCGGTGCGCGCCGCGGCGGCGGGGCCGGCGTCGGAGGCCAGCAGGTCGGCGGCGTCGAGGTCGAGCAGGGCGCCGGTGCTCCGCAGGCCGTCGAGCAGGGCGCCGAGCGACCCGGGCTGGAGGCCCGCGGCGGCCGCGTCGGCGAGGACGGCGCGCTGCGTGCGGCGGCCGTCCAGCCCCGCCAGCAGGGTGGCGACGGCGGCCGGGTCGGCGCCGGCGAGCACCGCGCCGTCGGCGTCGACACCGCCGACCTGGAGGGTGTCGGGTGCCCGGTGCAGGAGCGGCGTCCCGGGCGGGAGGAGCGGGTGGGCGGTGTCGTGCACCCGCGCAGGGTGCCAGCGGAGCGCCCCGGCCCGCTGGGGCCGTCCACAGCCCCGGGAACGACGACGGCGGCTCCCGCCGGGCGGGCGCCGCCGTCGTCCCCCGCCTGCAGGGGAGGGGTTACCTCACGCCTTGCCGAGGATCCGGTTCATCTTGGTGCCGCAGACCGGGCAGGTGCCCTGGGCCATGCGGCGGCCGGACTCGCTGACCTTGACCTCGCCGTCGAAGTCCCGCTTCTCCTTGCACTTCACGCAGTAGCCGTTGTAGCTGTCCGCCACGCTGTGTCTCCCTCCGGCAGCTCGACCCCCGCTGCGGGCGCCGTCGCCGGAACGCTACCCGGACGCGATCGTGCGGCCCGTCGAGCGGCCGGACCCAGCGTCGCCGCCTACCCACAGCCTGTGGACAACTCTGTGGACACCTTGGGGACCCTGCGGCGTGTCCCTGTGCGCGGACCGGGGACGACGCTCCGTGCCGGAGACCCGGCAGGAGCCCGCGCGGGGCCGTCACCTGCGGGGACGCCCGGGCGGAGGCTGTGGACGACGTCACGCCGCCCCGGCCCACGGGCCGTCCACCGTCCGTGCGACACGCACCCGAGCGGGTGGTGCCCCCAGGGGCGTCGGCGCGGGTGGCTGGCTACGGTCCTTGCGTGCCCGGATCGACCGCCGACCCCGTGCGCGGTCCCGCGTCCGCGCCGGGACCGATCGAGGTCCGTCGCAGCTCCCGCCGCCGCCGGACGGTGACCGCCTACCGCGAGTCCGGGCGCACCGTCGTGCTCATCCCCGCAGCGTTCACGCCGGCCGAGGAGCGGCGCTGGGTCGCGCAGATGGTGGCCAAGCTGCAGACGCGCGACGAGCGCCGGCGCCGGTCGATGGGCGGCGACGAGGAGCTCATGGCCCGCGCCCGGGCGCTGTCCGCAGCCCACCTCGACGGCGCCGCGCAGCCGGCCAGCGTGCGTTGGGTGGACAACCAGCAGCGCCGCTGGGGGTCGTGCACGCCGGCCGACGGCAGCATCCGGCTGTCGAGCCGGCTGCGGTCGATGCCCGCCTACGTCGTCGACTACGTGCTCGTGCACGAGCTGGCGCACCTGCTGGAGGCCCAGCACGACGCCCGCTTCTGGGCGCTGGTGGCCCGCTACCCCCGCGCGGAGCGCGCCCGGGGTTTCCTCGAGGGCGTCGAGTCGGCCCGGGCCGAGGGCGCCGGTCCGTCCGCGGACGACGACCTGGTCGACTGACGGAGGACCCCGCAGGTCCCGCCTCACCGCGGCGGGACCTGCAGGGCCGACCAGGGACTCCTCGCGGAGGCCTCCGGCGCCTCGTCGGCGACTCAGCGGGCGTCGTCCCCGGTGGCGTCGTCCCCGGTGGCGTCGTCCCCGGTGGCGTCGTCCCCGGTGGCGTCGTCCCCGGTGGCGTCGTCCCCGGTGGCGTCGTCCCCGGTGGCCTCGTCCCCGGCGGCCTCGTCCCCGGACGGCGTGCCCGGGTCCTCCGCCTCGGAGGTGAGCCGGCGCAGCTCGTCGTCGACGCCCTGGCGGGCGACGAAGTCCAGCGGCTCGTCGAGGTCGTCGGAGGTGGGCAGCAGGTCGGGGTGCGACCACAGCCGGTCGCGCTCGGCCGCGCCGTGGCGCTGCGCCATCGCGCCCCACACGGTCGCGGCGTCGCGCAGCCGGCGCGGGCGCAGCTGCAGCCCGACGAGGGTGGCGAAGGTCTGCTCGGCCGGCCCGCCGGAGGCGCGACGGCGGCGCATCGTCTCGGCCAGCGCGCCGTGCCCGGGCAGCCGCTCACCGGCCGCCGCGGCGACGACGGCGTCGACCCAGCCCTCGACCAGCGCCAGCAGCGTCTCCAGCCGGCGCAGCGCCATCTGCTGCTCGGGCGTCTCCTCCGGCTCCAGCAGCCCGCTGCCCAGCAGCTCCTGCAGGGCCTCCGGGTTCGACGGGTCGAACCCGCCTTCCATGGAGCCCATCGCGTCCTCGAGCCCGCGCTCGATGGCCTCGCGGTCGATGGTGATGCCGCGCGCGTAGGCGTGGACGGCGTCGTGCAGCTGCTGGCGCAGCCACGGCACGTGGGCGAACAGCCGCAGCGACGCGGCCTCGCGGAGCGCGACGAACAGCCGCACCTCGTCGGCGGGGCGGTCGAGCCCCTCGGCGAAGGCGGCGACGTTCTGGGGCACGAGGACCCCGGAGCCGGCGGGAGCCAGCGGCAGGCCGACCTCGGTGCCGGTGATGACCTCGCCGGCCAGCCGGCCCATCGCCTGGCCGACCTGCGCGCCGAACATCAGCCCGCCCATCCGGCCCATGATCCCGGCGAGCGGCCCGGCCATCGCCATGGCCTCCTGCGGCAGCGCGCTGGTCATGGCGGCGACGACCTTCTCGGCCAGCGGGTCGATGAGCGCGCTCCAGGCCGGCAGCGTCTGCTCCACCCACTCCACGCGCGACCACGCGAGTGCGCGGTCGACGCCGGAGGGCAGGTCGGTCACCTGGTCCAGCCACAGGTCGGCCAGGCGCAGCGCCTCGGCGACGGCGGCACGCTCGGCCTCCGACGTCGGCTGGGTGCCGGTGGCCAGGCTGCTGATCGCGCCCTGCCGGGCGAGGTCCCAGTTCACCGGGCCGCCCGACCACGTCATGAGCTTCTGCAGCTCGGCGAACAGCGGCATCTTGGCCAGCAGCTCCTCGGGCGTGCCGCCGCCGGCACCGCCGGCGCCCGCGCCGAACAGGGCACCGAAGCCGAACGGGTCGTTCGCACCGGGCTGGTCGCGGCGCTCGGGGTCGCGGTCGGGGAGGCCGAAGCCGAACGGCACGTCGCTCATGCCCCCACGGTAGACGCGTGATCACCTCTCGGGAGGCCCGTGAGGGGGGCCCGGACGTCCGCCGTGAGCGGACAGCCGGCCGGTCGTCCGGCGGCCCTCCGGCGGTCCCGTCTCCTAGGCTGGCCGGTCGTGACCCGTCGGATCGCCGTCCTCGCCGTCGGTGTGGTGCTGCTGCTCGTCGCCGGCGTCCTCGGCGCTGCCCTGCCCGTGCCCTACGTCGCCCAGGTGCCCGGGCCGACGTTCAACACCCTCGGCGACATCGACGGCGCCCCTGTCATCAGCGTGCGCGGCCGCGACCGCAACGAGGTCAGCGGCAACCTCAACCTGACCACCGTCGGCGTCGGGCGGGCGGGCCTGAGCCTGGTCGAGGCCGTCCGCGGCTGGTTCGACGACGAGATCAGCGTCGTCCCCGAGGAGACCGTCTACCCGCCCGACCAGAGCGAGGACGAGATCGAGCAGGCCAACCGGGAGGCGTTCCTCACCTCCGAGGAGTCCGCCGAGGCCGCGGCGCTGGGGGAGCTCGGCTACCCGGTGAAGGTCGTCGTCCGCGGGGTGACCGGCGACGACTCGCCCTCCGACGGCCTGCTCGAGGAGGGTGACGCCATCGAGTCGGTGGCCGGGCAGCCGACGCCGGACTCCGCGACGCTGACCACCGTCCTCGGCGCCGTCCCCGTCGGCACCGCCGTCGAGGTCGCCTACACCCGCCTCGGGCAGCCGGGCACCGCGACGGTGACGACGACGTCGGCGCCGGACCGGGAGGGCTCGGTGCTCGGGATCCTCGTCCGCGAGCAGCCCTCGGCGCCCTTCGACGTCGACATCGACGTCGCCGACGTCGGCGGCCCCTCCGCCGGCCTGATGTTGACCCTCGGGATCCTCGACCTCGTGGGCGACACCGACCTGACCGAGGGTGCGGTGGTCGCCGGCAGCGGCACCATCGCCGCCGACGGCACCGTCGGCCCCATCGGCGGGATCCAGCTGAAGATGGTCGCCGCCGAGGACATCGGCGCCGAGCTCTTCCTGGTACCCGCCGACAACTGCGCCGACGCGCTCGGCTCGCCGGCCACCGGGCTCACGCTCGCCCGGGTCGACGACCTCGACGACGCCCTCACCGCCCTCCAGGACCTCCGGGAGGGCCGCACGCCCGCGGGATGCTGACGGCTACCCGCCACGGATCCGCGCGGGTGGGGGAAGCTGGGGGGCAGCACGGGTCCGGCGCGGGAACCCGGTGCCGCGCCGGACGTTGGTCGGGGCGACACCGGTCGCATCCGGGCCGGTGCCGGCGTCGTCGGGTGACGACGTCCGTCCGACCGCCCGCGGTCGTCCCACCGCGGCGGCACACCTCCCGGGTGTGCCGCCGCACCTGCAACTGAAGGAGACCGCTCGTGGCCATGCGGCCCCCCGTGTCCGTGCCGACGTTGTCGCGGCGGGCGAAGGTGGTCATCGGGTCCATCGCCGTGCTGCTGGTGCTGTTCACGGCCATCGGCACGTTGACCAACGTCTACGTCGACTACCTGTGGTTCGACGAGACCGGGTACACCGAGGTGTTCTGGACCGAGCTCCAGACCCGGGCGCTGCTGTTCGCGGTGGCCGGCGTCGCCACCGGCGGGCTGACCGCGCTGGCGGTGTACCTCGCCTACCGGTTCCGCCCGGCGTTCCGGCCGATGTCGCTCGAGCAGCAGAACCTCGAGCGCTACCGCCAGTCCCTCGAGCCGCGCCGCAGCCTGGTGCTCACCGCCGTCGCCGTCGTCGTGGGCCTCTTCGCCGGCTTCACCGCGCAGGGCAGCTGGGAGACCTGGCTGACCTTCCGCAACGCCGTGCCCTTCGGCGAGGTCGACCCGCAGTTCGGGCTGGACCTGTCCTTCTTCGTCTTCGAGTACCCCTTCTACCGGCTGCTGCTCAGCTTCGGCTTCGCCATCGTGCTGCTGTCGCTGATCGGCTCGGTGCTCACCCACTACGTGTTCGGCGGCCTGCGGCTGCAGACCCCGGGGCAGAAGCTGACCGGCGCGGCGATGGTGCAGCTGTCGGTGCTGCTCGGCCTGTTCGTCGCCCTCAAGGCCCTGGCCTACTGGTTCGACCGGTACAGCCTCGTGTACTCCGACCGCGGCGAGCTGTTCGCCGGCGCGAGCTACACCGACGTCAACGCACTGCTGCCGGCCAAGACGATCCTGGTCTTCGCCGCGGTGGTCTGCGCCGTCGCGTTCTTCGCCAACGTCGTCGTCCGGAACTTCCGGCTGCCGGCCGCCGCGCTGGTGCTGCTGCTGCTCTCCAGCCTGGTGATCGGCGTGGCCTACCCGGCGATCGTGCAGCAGTTCGTGGTCCGTCCCAGCGCCAACGAGCGCGAGGCCGACTACATCGAGCGGGCGATCGCCTCCACCCGCGCGGCGTACGGGCTCACCGACGAGGACGTCGACTACCGCGACTTCGCGCAGGAGAACACCGGCGACGACGTCGACACCGACGCCGCCCTCGCCGAGCTGCGCGGTGACGACGCGACGATCCCCAACGCCCGGCTGCTCGACCCGAACGTGCTCGCGGGCACGTTCACCGCGCGCCAGCAGATCCGCAACGTGTACGGCTTCCCCGAGAAGCTCGACATCGACCGGTACACGATCGACGGGGAGACCCGGGACTACGTCGTGGCCGTCCGCGAGCTCGACAGCAACAGCCTGTCGGAGAACCAGGACACCTGGATCAACCGGCACACCGTCTACACCCACGGCAACGGCTTCGTCGCCGCCCCGGCCAACCAGGTGGTCACCGGGCAGGAGGGCGGCGAGCCCAACTTCACCAGCCGCGACCTGCCCACCGTGGGCGACATCGACGTCGAGCAGGCCCGCATCTACTACGGCGAGCTGATCGAGGACTACTCCGTGGTCGGCGCGCCGGAGGGCGCGACCGCCCGGGAGTTCGACCGCCCCGAGGACGGGTCCGAGGGCGAGGTCAACAACACCTACGACGGCGAGGGCGGCGTCGCGATCGGCAGCTTCTTCCGGCAACTGACGTTCGCCATCTACTACCGGGAGCGCAACTTCCTGCTCTCGGGCGCGGTCAACGACGCCTCGAAGGTGCTCTACGTCCGCGACCCCCGCGAGCGGGTCGAGAAGGCGGCACCCTTCCTCGAGGTCGACGGCGACCCGTACCCGGCGGTCATCGACGGGCGGGTCACCTGGATCCTCGACGGCTACACCACCTCCGACGCCTACCCCTACGCCGAGCCGATGGAGCTCGGCGAGGCGACGACGGACGCGCTCACCGGCACGGGCACGACCGCGTTGCCCAACGAGCAGTTCAACTACATCCGCAACTCGGTGAAGGCCACCGTCGACGCCTACAGCGGCGAGGTGCGGCTGTTCGAGTGGGACACCGAGGACCCGGTGCTGCAGGCCTACAAGGCCGCCTTCCCCGGCGTGATCGAGGACCGGGACCAGATGAGCGAGGAGCTCATCGGCCACGTCCGCTACCCGGAGGACCTGTTCAAGCTGCAGCGGGACATCCTCACGCGGTACCACGTCACCAACCCCGGCGACTTCTACAGCCAGAACGACCGGTGGGCGGTGCCTGCCGACCCGACCCAGTCGCAGGAGGCCGCGGCCGCCGACGAGGCGCAGCCGCCGTACTACATCCTCGCCGCGCGCCCCGGTGAGGGGGACGCCACCTTCCAGCTGACGAGCGCGCTCAACGCGTTCCGCCGGCAGAACCTCTCGGCGTTCATCTCGGCGTCCAGCGACCCGGACACCTACGGCCAGATCCAGGTGCTCCGCCTGCCGGGCAACACCCCGTTCCGCGGGCCGCAACAGGTGCAGCAGGCGTTCAACACCAACGACCAGGTCGCGCGGGACCTGACGCTGTTCAACAGCGAGGACTCGCAGGCGGTGTTCGGCAACCTGCTGACCCTGCCGATCGGGGCCAACGGCCTGCTGTACGTGCAGCCGCTCTACGTCGAGGGCACGGGCGAGAACTCGTTCCCGCTGCTGCGCAAGGTGCTGGTCAACTACGGCGGCCAGGTCGGCTACGCCAACACCCTGTCGGAGGCCCTCGACCAGGTGTTCGGCGCCGGGGCCGGCGACACGGCCACGGACTCCGACGACGCAGGGACGACTCCCGACGAGGAGGAGCCGCCGACGCCGGAGACGCCACCGGCCGACCCGTCGGCCCCGGCGGACCCGACGACCCCGCCGGCCGACGGCGGGGGCACGGCGACGCCGGAGGTCGACCAGGCGCTGCAGGACGTCGACGCGGCGCTGCAGCGGCTGGAGGACGCCCAGCGCAGCGGCGACTTCGCCGCGCAGGGGCAGGCGCTGGCGGACCTGCAGCGGGCCGTCGAGGCCTACGAGGCCGCCACGGGCGGCGCGGCGCCGGCGTCTCCGACGGGCTGACCCGTGAGGGCGGGGGTGTCGCCGGGCCGGCGCACCCCCGCCCTGCGGCGTCCTCCGCCGGAGGGGTATGGTGGTCTCACCGACGCGGGGTGGAGCAGCTCGGTAGCTCGCTGGGCTCATAACCCAGAGGTCGCAGGTTCGAATCCTGCCCCCGCTACCACCACTGAGGCGGCCCTCACAGTCCTGTGAGGGCCGCCTTCGTGCCTGGGACCGGCCGTCCGGCACGGTTCGCGCCCCCGGGGCAGCCACCCGCCGGGTGCCGGGCTCCCGGTCGGCGTCCCGGGCGGTGTGGGTCCCGGCTCGGCCGGTGGCGTCCCGGGGGAGCTCCGCGGTCCTCAGGCGTCCGCCGCCGGTGGTCCCGGGACCGTCCGCGGCGCCGGCGTCGCAGCGTCCGTGCCGGACGTCCAGAGGAGGAGTCCGTGGCCCGACGAGGCCAGAGTCCCCGTGGTCAGGGTGCCCGTGGTCAGGGTGCGCGTGGTCAGGGTGCGCGCGGCCAGAGCGCTCAGGGACACGGCGCCCAGGGGCACGGCACCGCGGGTGCGCGCCGCGCCGTCCCGCGGGACCAGCGCCGCCGCCGTGACCGCGACGACGTCGTGTCGATCGTCGACCGCACGGTCCGTGCGGTCGAGGCCGCCGCCCGGCGGGGCTCCGTGCCGCCCAGCGTGCGCACGCGGTTCCAGGTCGCGGCGTTGCTGCTGCGCGAGGAGCGCGCCCGGGTCCTCGCGGAGGGCTCCGGCAGCGAGCGGCTCCGCGCCGAGCAGCTCAAGCGGCTCGACGGCCTGGCGACGGCCCTCGCCCGCACCGCGGTCCGTGACCCCGCCCTGCTCGCCCTGCTGGCCGAGGACGCCGTCGTCTCCGACGAGGTCCGCGCCCTGCGCAGGGAGATGCTGGGCGGGACCGGTCCCGAGCCGGCGCCGGAGGAGGCGGCGCCCGCCGACCCCGAGCCGGCGCCCCCGGTGCGCCGGGTCGTGCCGCAGTCGGTCGTCTCCCGGCAGCTGGCCAACCCCTTCCTCGCGCCCGACTACTCGGCGCCCCGGCCCGGCGTGTCCCGGCCGCGCCGCCTGGCCGGCTGGGAGCTGATCGGCCCGCTCCTGCGGTCCTTCGAGCGGGCCGGGGGCGGCGCTCCGGCGAACATGGCCCTGCCCGCACCGACCGGGCGGCACCTGCCCGGCGGGGCGGAGCTGATGCCCCACCAGGCGCAGGTGGTCGCCGCGGCCGCCGCCGGCCACCGGACCTTCCTGCTCGCCGACGAGCCGGGCCTGGGCAAGACGGCGCAGGCGCTGCTCGCGGCGGAGGCGGCCGGCGCCTACCCGCTGCTGGCGGTCGTGCCGAACGTGGTCAAGACCAACTGGGCCCGCGAGGCCGGCCTCTGGACACCGCACCGGTCGGCCACCGTGGTGCACGGCGACGGCGACACGGTGGACGGCTTCGCCGACGTCGTCGTCGTCAACTACGAGGTGCTCGACCGCCACGTGGGCTGGATCGGCGACTTCGGGTTCCGGGGGATGGTCGTCGACGAGGCGCACTTCATCAAGAACAAGACCTCGCAGCGCTCGCAGCACGTCCTGGAGCTGTCCGCGCGCCTCCGGGAGCGGGTCGCGCGGCCCCTGCTGATGGCCCTCACCGGCACCCCGCTGATCAACGACATCGAGGACTTCCGGGCGATCTGGCAGTTCCTCGGCTGGATCGACGAGAACGGGCCGCTCGGCGAGCTGACCGACGCCCTGGAGGAGACCGGCCTGACGCCGGCCGACCCGGCGTTCTACCCCGCCGCCCGCCGGTGCGTCATCGACCTCGGCATCGTCCGCCGGCGCAAGGTCGACGTCGCCGCCGACATCCCGGCCCGCCGGGTGGCCGACCTGCCCGTCGAGCTCGACAGCGAGGCCGGCCGCTCGATCCGGGCCGCCGAGCGGGAGCTGGCCCGCCGGATGGTGTCCCGCTACGAGACCGCACTGGCCAACCGCCGGTCCGACGCCCCCGTCGAGGGGATCGACCTCGACCTGGTGCGCCGGGTGGCCCGCTGGGAGCTCAAGGACGCCACGACGGCCGACAGCGGCGAGAACGTGTTCAGCATGATGCGGCGCATCGGGCGCGCGAAGGCCGGCCTGGCCGCCGACTACGCCGCCCAGCTCGCCCGCAGCGTGGGCAAGGTCGTGTTCTTCGCCAAGCACGTCGACGTGATGGACGCCGCCGAGGAGGCCTTCGCCCGGCGGGGCCTGCGGTACTCGTCCATCCGCGGCGACCAGACGTCGGCCGTCCGGCAGGCCAACGTCGACGCCTTCGTCGGCGACCCCGACGTCGCGGTCGCGGTCTGCTCGCTGACGGCGGCCGGGGTCGGTCTCAACCTGCAGGTCGCCTCCGACGTCGTGCTGGCCGAGCTGTCCTGGACCGACGCGGAGCAGACCCAGGCGATCGACCGCAGCCACCGGATCGGCCAGGACCGGCCGGTCACCGCGTGGCGGATCATCGCCGCCCAGACCCTCGACGCCCGCGTCGCCGAGCTCATCGACGGCAAGGCGGGGCTGGCGGCGCGGGCCCTGGACGGCTCCGACGAGGAGCTGACGCCGTCGGCGGACGTGCAGCTGGAGGCGCTGGTGGCGCTGCTGACGGAGGCACTGGGGGACCGCGGCTGACCCCCCGCCGGCCCCGGCGCGCAGGCGTGTACAGTCATCGGTACCGACGCGGGGTGGAGCAGCTCGGTAGCTCGCTGGGCTCATAACCCAGAGGTCACAGGTTCGAATCCTGTCCCCGCTACTGGCACGAGGGCCCCGGAGCGCAGCTCCGGGGCCCTCGTCGTGTCCGGGTGGAACACCGGCGGCGCGGGCCCGGTTGGCCCCGGCATGGAGCCGACCGTCCACGACGCACCCGAGGCCGAGCGCTACGAGATCCGCGAGGGTGATCGCCTGCTGGGGCTGGCCGCCTACCAGCGCCGCGGCGAGCGGGTGGTCTTCACCCACACCGAGATCGACCCCGACGCGGAGGGCTCCGGCCACGGGAGCCGCCTGGTCCGGGCGGCACTCGACGACGTCCGCCGGCAGGGTGGCCGCGTGGTGCCGGCCTGCTCGTTCGTGCGCGGCTGGATCGAGCGCCACCCCGAGTACGGCGACCTGGTCGACCGCGACTCCTGACGCGCGGACCCCGTGCCTGCCTGACGGGCCGCTCGCCGGCTGACGGGGCGCGCCGGTGTGTTGCCCCTCACACCCTCCGCTCTCTAGCGTGACGGTCAACGGTGACCGTTCCGACGAGGGAGTCGCCCCGTGACCATCGAAGCCCACGGCCCCGACCTCGACGCCGTCGACCTCAACGGCGTCGACCTGTCCGACCGGGACTGGTGGACGACGCCGCCGGCGTACCGGCACGCCGCGTTCGACCGGCTGCGCCGCGAACGTCCCTTCGCCTTCTTCGCCGAGCCCGAGATCCCCGGCATCCCGGCCGGTCCCGGCTACCACGCGGTCACCCGCTACGCCGACCTCGAGGCGATCAGCTCGCAGCCGGCGGTGTTCTGCTCCGGCAGGGGTGCGGTGTCGATGCAGGACGTCCCGGCCGAGCTGCACGAGTTCTACGGCTCGCTGATCAGCATGGACGACCCGCGGCACGCCAAGATCCGCCGGATCGTCTCGAAGACCTTCACCCCGCGGATGCTCGAGCGGACGCTGGACTCGGTCCGCACGATCGTCGACGACGTCCTGACGCGGGCGCGTGCCACGGCGGAGGCGGACGACGGCGCGATCGACGTCGTCGCCGACATCGCCGCACCCATCCCGCTGCGGGTCATCTGCGACATGATGGGCGTGCCGGAGGCCGACCGGCCGGGTGTGCTGGCCAACTCCAACATCGTCCTGAGCGGCGGCGACCCGGAGCTCATCGGGGGTGACGACCCGCTCACCGCGTTCCTCACCGCCGGCATGGAGATGGCCGCGCTGATGGAGCGGCTCGCGGCCGAGCGGCTGGCCGACCCGCGCGACGACCTCACCACCGCGCTGGTCCGGTCCGAGGTCGACGGCGAGCGGCTCACCCACCAGGAGATCGCGTCCTTCTTCATCCTGCTGCTGGTGGCCGGCAACGAGACCACTCGCAACGCCATCTCCCAGGGCCTGCTGACGCTCTCGGAGTGGCCTCAGGAGCGGGCGCGGTGGGCCGCCGACCCCTCCCTGGACCGCACCGGCGTCGAGGAGGTCGTGCGCTGGGTCAGCCCGGTCACCTGGATGCGCCGCACCGCGACGCAGGACGGCGAAGTGGCCGGCCACCGTTTCACCGCGGGGGAGAAGTTCCTGCTCTTCTACAACGCCGCCAACCGCGACCCCGAGGTCTTCGCCGACCCCCAGCGCTTCGACGTCGGCCGCGACCCCAACCCCCACGTCGGCTTCGGCTCCAAGGGCCCGCACTTCTGCCTGGGCGCGCACCTGGCCCGCCGCGAGCTGCAGGTCACCTTCCGTGCGATCTTCGAGCAGCTGCCCGACCTCGAGGTGACCGGCCCGCCGCACCGGCTGGCGTCGGCGTTCGTCAACGGCCTCAAGCGGCTCCCGGCGCGACTGGGCGGGGACCGCTGATGCGGGTCCACGTGGACCGGGAGCTGTGCGTGGGCTCGGGCGCGTGCGAGATGCTCGCGCCCGACGTCTTCGAGGTCGACGACGACGGCGCCGTGCAGGTGCTGCAGGACGAGCCCGACGACGACGCCGCCGTCCGCGACGCGGTCTCGCAGTGCCCGACCGGGGCGATCGCGCTGGGCTGACCTCAGGCCGAGAGGGCCGTCCCGTCGCCCGGTGCGGCGAGGTCGGCGGCCAGCTCGTCGAGCGGCAGGGCCAGCGCGCGGGCGAGCGCGGCCACGGTGAAGAACGCCGGCGTCGGCACCCGGCCGGACTCGATCTTGCGCAGCGCCTCGAGGCTGACCCCGGACGCCGTCGCGACCTCGGCAGGGGGGCGCGCCCCGCGGGCCGCGCGCAGCAGGGCGCCCAGCCGGCGGCCGCGCTCGCGAGCCTCGGGGCTCAGCGGTGGGCGGACCATGGCGTGATACTAATACCGGGATATGTGTACCGTCCCGAGGAGATCGCCGTGATCGAGCTGCGCACCCCCGGCGAGCTGGACGCCATGCGGGCCGCCGGCGCCGTGGTGGCCGACATGCTGGCCGCCGTCCGGGCCGCGGCGGCGCCCGGCGTCCGGCTGACCCAGCTCGACCAGGTGGCCCGCGACGTCCTCGCCGACGCCGGCGCGACCTCGCCCTTCCTCGGCTACGCCCCGCTCGCCACCACCCCGCCCTTCCCGGGAGTGGTTTGCCTGTCGGTCAACGACGTGGCGCTGCACGGCATCCCGACCCCGCAGCAGCTCGAGGACGGCGACCTGCTCAGCGTCGACGCCGGCGCCGTCCTCGACGGCTGGGTGGGCGACGCCGCCGTCACCTTCCCGGTCGGCACGCCCCGGCCGGAGGACCTGGCGCTGATGGCCACCACGGAGCGGGCGCTGGCGGCCGGCATCGCGGCGGCCGTCATCGGCAACCGGGTGGGTGACGTCTCCGCGGCGATCGGCGCGGTGGGCCGGGCGGGCGGGTGCGGCATCAACACCGACCAGGGCGGTCACGGGGTGGGCCGCAGCATGCACGAGGCGCCGTCCGTGCCCAACGAGGGCAGGCCCGGCCGCGGGGTGCCGCTGCGGCCGGGCCTGGTCATCGCGATCGAGCCGTGGTTCCTCGCCGGCGGGGACGACGACTACCGGGTCGACGCCGACGGGTGGACGCTGCGCAGCGCCGACGGCAGCCGGGCCGCCCACGTCGAGCACACCGTCGCGGTCACCGACGACGGTCCCCGGATCCTGACGCTGCCCCGGTGATCAACTCATCGCCTGGTCGAGGTCGGCGAGCAGGTCGTCGACGTCCTCGATGCCCACCGACAGCCGCACCAGGTCGGCCGGCACCTCCAGCGGCGAGCCGGCCGCGCTGGCGTGGGTCATCCGGTGCGGGTGCTCGATGAGCGACTCGACGCCGCCGAGGGACTCGGCCAGCGTGAACAGCTGCGCCCGCTCGCACACCCGCAGCGCCGCCTCCTCGCCGGCGGCCAGCCGGAACGACAGCATCCCGCCGAAGCCGGACATCTGCTTCGCCGCGATGTCGTGGCCCGGGTGGTCGGGCAGGCCGGGGTAGAGCACCTGCGAGACGGCCGGGTGCCCGATCAGGTACTCCGCGATCCGGCCCGCGTTGTCCTGGTGGCGGTCCATGCGCACGCCCAGGGTCTTGATGCCGCGGATGACCAGCCAGTCCGACAGGGGCCCGGAGACCGCGCCCATGGCGTTCTGGTGGTACGCGAGCTGCTCGGCCAGCTCCGCCTCGCGGACCACCAGCGCGCCGCCCACGACGTCGGAGTGCCCGCCGAGGTACTTCGTCGTCGAGTGCACGACGACGTCGGCGCCGAGGGTCAGCGGCCGCTGCAGGTAGGGGCTGGCGAACGTGTTGTCGACGACCAGGATCGCGCCCGCCTCGTGCGCGACCTCCGCGGTGAGCGCGATGTCGGCGATGTTGAGCAACGGGTTGGTCGGCGTCTCGCACCAGACCACCCGCGTGCTGCCGGACCGGATGGCCGCGCGCAGGGCGTCGGGGTCGTTGAGGTCGGCCGGGGTGTGCTCGACGCCCCAGCGCGACATGACCCTCGAGATGAGCCGGTAGGTGCCGCCGTAGGCGTCCCCGCCCAGGACGACGTGGCTGCCGGGCTCGCACACGGTGCGCAGCAGGGTGTCCTCGGCGGCCAGCCCGGAGGCGAAGGCCAGCCCCGCGACGCCCTCCTCGAGCGAGGCGAGCAGCTCCTGCAGCGCGGCGCGGGTGGGGTTGCCGCTGCGGGCGTACTCGTAGCCGTCGCGGAGCCCGCCGACGCCGTCCTGCTTGAACGTGGTGGCCAGGTGCAGCGGGACGACGACGTCCCCGGTGGCCGGGTTCGGCTCCTGCCCGGCGTGGATGGCGCGGGTGTCGAAGCCCTGCGCTCCGGAGCCGCTCACCGGGTCACCCCCGCCAGGTGGCCGAGCACGTCCTGGCGGGTGACGACGCCGGCGGGCTTGCCGTCGACGTGCACCACGAGGGCGTCGGCGTCACCGAACTCCGCGACCGCGGCGCTCACCGGCTCGCCGGAACCGATGATCGGCAGCGGCGCCGACATGTGCTTCTCCACCCGGTCCGACAGCGCCGCCCGGCCGGCGAACAGCGCGTCGAGCAGCACCTTCTCGTCGACCGAGCCGACGACCTCGCCGGCGGTCACCGGCGGCTCGGCCTTGACGACCGGCAGCTGGCTGACGCCGTACTCGCGCAGGATGTCGATGGCGTCGCGGACGGTCTCGTTGGGGTGGGTGTGCACCAGCTCCGGCGTCGCGCCGCCCTTGGTGGCGAGCAGTTCTCCGACGGTCTCGCCGCTGCCGGTCACGTCCAGGAAGCCGTAGTCGGCCATCCACTGGTCGTTGAAGATCTTGTTGAGGTAGCCGCGGCCGCCGTCGGGCAGCAGCACCACGACGACGTCGTCCCTGCCCAGCTTCTCGGCGGCCCGCAGGGCACCGGCGACGGCCATCCCGCAGGAGCCGCCGACCAGCAGCCCCTCCTCGCGGGCCAGCCGCCGCGTCATGGCGAAGGAGTCGCCGTCGGACACCGGCACGATCTCGTCGGCGATGCCGCGGTCGTAGGCCTCGGGCCAGAAGTCCTCGCCGACGCCCTCGACGAGGTAGGGGCGGCCGGTGCCGCCGGAGTAGACCGAGCCCTCGGGGTCGACGCCGACGACGCGCACGCGGCCGCCGGAGGCCTCCTTGAGGTAGCGGCCGATGCCGCTGATCGTGCCGCCGGTGCCGACGCCGGTGACGAAGCAGGTCACCTTCCCCTCGGTGTGCTCCCAGATCTCCGGGCCGGTGGTCTCGTAGTGCGACCGCGGGTTGGCCGGGTTGGCGTACTGGTCGGGCTTCCAGCCGCCGGGGGTCTCGCGGGCCAGCCGGTCGGAGACGGAGTAGTAGGAGCGCGGGTCCAGCGGGTCGACGGCGGTGGGGCAGACGTGCACCTCGGCCCCGTAGGCCTTCAGCACGTTGATCTTGTCCTGGCTGACCTTGTCGGGGCAGACGAAGATGCACCGGTAGCCGCGCTGCTGGGCGACCAGCGCCAGGCCGATGCCGGTGTTGCCGCTGGTGGGCTCGACGATCGTCCCGCCGGGCTCGAGCTCCCCGCTGGCCTCGGCGTCGTCGACCATGCGCACGGCGATGCGGTCCTTCACCGAGCCGCCGGGGTTGAGGTACTCGACCTTGGCCAGGACCAGGGGGGCGTCCGGCCCGAGGTCGCGGGTCACCCGCGACAGCCGCACCAGCGGCGTGCCGCCGATCAGGTCGACGACGGACTCGGCGTACTGCACTGAGGACCTCCTCGGCGGCGCCCCGGGCGGGCGCTCGCGTCTCCATCCCACCACCCACGATGAGTTCGGGGCGGTCCCCCCGTCATACCCCGCATGACGACGTACGACATGGCGACGACGGACCTGCGGGTCGACGAGGGCTACGTGCCGGTCACGGGGGGCGTGCGGATGTACTGGCGCAGCCTGGGGGAGGGCGGCACCCCGCTGGTCGTCGTCCACGGCGGGTTCGGGGACGCGCGGATGTTCGGCGAGGTGCTCGACCGGCTGGCCGCGGGACGGCGGGTGGTCGCCGTCGAGCTGCAGGGGCACGGGCACACCGCCGACGTCGACCGGCCGTTCTCCTGGGACGCGTTCGCCGACGACGTCGCCGCGCTGGTGCGCCACCTCGACCTCGGCCCGGCCGACCTGATGGGCTACTCCCTCGGCGGCGGCGTCGTGCTGCGCACGGCGATGCGGCACCCGGAGGTGGCGCGGCGGCTGGTCGTCGTCGCCGCACCGTGCCGCCGCGACGGGTGGCTGCCCGACGTCCTGGCCGGGATGGCCGGCGTCACCAGCGCCGGGTTCGAGTGGATGCGACAGTCGCCGCCGTACGCGGCCTACGCCGCCGTCGCCCCGGACGTCGACGCCTTCCCCGCCCTGATGGACAAGACCGGCGACCTGATCCGCGCGCCGTACGACTGGAGCGAGGAGGTGCGGGCGCTCGCCGCGCCGGTCCAGCTGGTCTACGGCGACGGCGACGGCGTGCCGCCGGCCCACGCGGCTGAGTTCTTCGCGCTGCTCGGCGGTGGGCTGCGCGACCCCGGGTGGGACGGCTCCGGCGGGCGCCCGGCGTCGCGGCTGGCGATCCTGCCCGGGCGCACGCACTACGACGTGTTCGCCGCTCCCGAGCTGGCCCCGCTGGTCGACGGGTTCCTGCGCTCCTGAGGCGGGTGTCGGCCCCGCCGGGCGCGGGCAGGGCAGCGGCATGACCGACGCCGTACCCGGAGCCCTCCCCGCGGCCGCGCTCGACGGGGGCGGCGCCATGCCGCTGCTCGGGTTCGGCACCTGGCAGATGACCGGCGCGACCTGCTACGACGCCGTCCGGACCGCACTGGACGCCGGCTACCGGCACCTGGACACCGCGACGATGTACCGCAACGAGGCCGAGGTCGGCCGCGCGCTGCGCGACTCCGGGATCGACCGCGACGAGGTCTTCGTGACCACCAAGCTGCCGCCCCGCGAGGCCGGCCGCGCCGAGCGGACCCTGTCCGCGTCGCTGGACGCGCTCGGCCTCGACGCCGTCGACCTGTGGCTGGTGCACTGGCCGCCCGGAGGGGCGGGGGAGGGCCTGTGGGAGCGGTTCGTCGCCGCCCGCGAGGCCGGGCGGGCCCGGGCGATCGGGGTGAGCAACTACTCCCTCGACCAGGTCGACCGGCTCACCCGCGCGACCGGTGTGACGCCGCAGGTCAACCAGGTCAGCTGGGCGCCGGCGCGGTACGACGCCGCCGTGGAGTCCGGGCACCGGGAGCGCAGCGTCGTCCTCGAGGGCTACAGCCCGTTCAAGAACACCGACCTGGGCGACCCGGTGCTGCGCGAGGTCGCCGGCGCGCACGGCGTCACCCCGGCCCAGGTGGTGCTGCGCTGGCACGTCGAGCACGGGGTCGTCGTCATCCCCAAGTCGGCCACGCCGGAGCGGATCCGGGCCAACCGGGAGATCGGCTCCTTCTCCCTGACCGGCGATGAGGTGGCCCGGATCGACGGCCTGGCGCGGGGCTGAGCGCCCCGGCTCTCAGGCCCCCGGCGCCGCCGGCCGCTGCGACTGCGCCGGCGCCGGCTCCGCCGGCTGCGGGGAGTCGGCCGGCTGTCGCGGCGGGACCGGCTTCCGCGGCTGCCCCGCCAGGGCGGACCGGACGTCGACCAGCGGCGCCACCAGGCCCGTCGTCGGCCGGGTCACGGGCGAGAGGTCCGGCGCGGTCCGGCGGGCGCGCCGGGACGCCAGTGCCGTGAGCACGTCCAGCAGCGCGAGGACGGAGGCGCCCACGATCACGGCCTGCAGGCGCTCGTGCCGCTGGCCGCTGCGGTTGCCCAGCGCGACGCCCAGGGCGGTCAGGTCGACGGCGTCGCCGAGGACCCGGGTCCAGGCCCAGCCCGGCCGGCCGGCGAGCAGTCCGGCGGCGTGCGCGAGCTCGCGGGCACCGACGGCGGTGACCACCGGCAGCGCGACGGGAGAGTCGTCGACCCCGGCGAACCGGGCGACGCCCTGGGGGGAGACGAGCATCGTGGTGCCCAGACCGAGGCTGGCCAGGCCGAGCAGGCGGGCCGTGCGGCGGCGCGCGGGACGAGAGCTCACGGGTCCTCCCGGGGAGTCGGTGCCCGGGGCGGCTACCCGGCCTCCCGGCCCGGCAACCGCCTGTGGCGGGCACGGCCGCGCCGGGACGAGGATGCGCACATGACCTCCGCGTCCCCGCCCGTCGGCACCCGCACGCTCGGCCGGGACGGGCTGACCGTCTCGGCGCTCGGCCTGGGCTGCATGGGGATGAGCCAGATGTACGGCGCCGCCGACCGCGACGAGTCGGTGGCGACGCTGCACCGGGCGCTCGACCTCGGCGTCACGTTCCTCGACACCTCCGACGTCTACGGCGACGGGCACAACGAGGAGCTGGTCGGCGATGCGATCCGCGGCCGGCGCGGCGAGGTGCAGCTGGCCACCAAGTTCTCCCTGCGGCGCAACGACCACGGGGGCATGGACATCGACGGGCGGCCGGAGAACGTGCGGGCCTGCGCCGAGGCGAGCCTGCGCCGGCTCGGCGTCGACGTCATCGACCTCTACTACCAGCACCGGGTCGACCCGCGGGTGCCGATCGAGGACACCGTGGGCGCCATGGCCGAGCTCGTCCAGCAGGGGAAGGTCCGCCACCTCGGGCTGTCGGAGGCCTCGGCGGCCTCGGTCCGCCGGGCCGTGGCCGTGCACCCGATCGCCGCGCTGCAGAGCGAGTGGTCGCTGTGGACGCGCGACCTGGAGGGTGAGGTGCTCGGCGTCGCCCGCGAGCACGGGATCGGCGTCGTGCCGTTCAGCCCGCTGGGCCGTGGCTTCCTCACCGGCGCCATCCGCGGCCCCGAGGACTTCGCCGAGGACGACTGGCGGCGCACCCACCCCCGCTTCACCGGCGAGGCGTTCGCGGCGAACCTACGGCTGGTCGACGCCGTCCGCGCCATGGCCGGGGAGCGGGGATGCACCGCCGGTCAGCTCGCACTCGCCTGGGTGCTCGCCCAGGGCGGGGACGTCGTGCCGATCCCGGGCACCAAGCGGCGGTCCTACCTGGAGGAGAACGTGGGCGCGGTCGCGGTCGAGCTGTCCGCGGAGGACCTGCGGCGGCTCGGCGAGATCGCGCCGCCCGGGGTGGCGCAGGGCGGGCGGTACGCCGACTCCTCCTACGCCTACGGCGACAGCCCGGAGCGGGCGGCGTGACCGCTGTCCTGGCGCCCCTGCGGGTGCCCGGTGCCGACGGCGTCTCGGTCGCCGTCCGCCGGTGGGGGGTGCCCGGTGCGCTGCCGCCGGTGTACCTGCAGCACGGCTTCGTCGCCGACACCCGGCTCAACTGGGTCGGCACGGGGACGGTCGGGGTGCTGCTGGCGGCCGGGCGGGAGGTCGTCGGGGTCGACGCCCGCGGGCACGGCAGGTCGGACAAGCCGCACGACCCGGCCGCCTACGGCGAGCGCCGGATGGCCGACGACCTGCGGCGGGTGGCCGACGCCCTCGGCCACGACTCGTTCGACCTGGCCGGCTACTCGATGGGCGCGACGGTCGCGATGCTGGTCGCCGCCGCCGACCGGAGGGTGCGCCGGCTCGTGGTCGGGGGCGTCGGCGCCGCCTTCGTGGAGCGCGGCGGTGCCGAGCGCCACGCCGCCCTGATGGAGCGACTGGCCGCCGCGCTCGAGGCGGCCGACGTCACCGAGGTGCGGGACCCCGCCGTCGTGCTGTTCCGCCGCATGGCCGACGCCCTCGGTGCCGACCGGCGCGCGCTGGCGGCCCACGCCCGCGCGGTGCACGACCGGGACCCCGACCTGGCCGCCGTCACCGCGCCCGCGCTCGTCCTCGCCGGTGACGCCGACCCGCTGGCGGTGCGCCCGGAGGTGCTGGCCGCGGCCATCCCGGGTGCCCGGGTGACCGTCGTCCCCGGTGACCACTCGACCGCGCTCCGGGCGCCGGCCTTCGCCGCGGCGCTCACCGGGTTCCTGGGGGAGCCGTGACCGACCGGGTGCTCGTGGCGGTGTTCGACTCACCGGTGGCCGGCGTCCTGCTGCGGTGGGCGCCGGAGCTCGGCTTCCGCACCGTGCTGGTCGACCCCGACCCCGCCCGCGGCGCCGACGCCACCTCCGTGGCCGACCTCGGGGAGGACCTCTCCGACGCCGACGTCGTGGTGACCGACCACCACCGGCCCGAGCTCGGCGAGGTGGTGCGCGACGCGCTGGCCCGGCCGGTGCGCTGGGTGGGGGTCATGGGCAACCCCCGGCACGAGGGCCCGCACGTGGCGGCGCTGGCCGCCCTCGGCGTCCCGCCGGAGGAGGTGGCCCGGGTGCACCGCCCGATCGGCCTGGACATCGGCTCGCGGGCCCCGGCGGAGATCGCCCTCAGCACGCTGGCCGGGCTGCTCGCCGACCGCAACGGCCGGCCCGGCTCGCCGCACGGGCGCTGACGGTGTCCGCGGTCCTGCTCGGTGCCGACCTCGGCACCAGTGGCCTCAAGCTCGTCGCGCTGGGCGACGACGGCCGGGTCGTCGCCGAGTCCGAGGCCGGCTACGCGGTCGAGCGCCCGCGGGACGGCTGGGCCGAGTGCGCCGTCGGCACCTGGCGGGCGGCGCTGGACGACGCGCTCGCCCGGGTGCTGCCCGCGCTGGGCGGCCGGCCGGTGGCGGGGCTCGGCCTGTCCGGTCAGATGCACGGCACCGTCCTGGTCGACGACGCCGGGGCCGCGCTGGCGCCCGCGGTGCTGTGGCCCGACCGGCGTGCCGCCGCCGAGGTTGCGCGGTGGCGCGCGCTGCCGGCGGCCGACCGCGCGGCGCTGGCCAACCCGCTGGTGCCCGGGATGACCGGGCCGGTGCTCGCCTGGCTGGCCGTCCACCGGCCGGAGCTCGTGGCGCGCGCGGCCGCCGTCCTGCTGCCCAAGGACGCGCTGCGGGCGACCCTGCTGCCGGGCGCCGACCCGCGGGTCACCGACCGCAGCGACGCCTCGGCGACCCTGCTCTGGGACGTCCTCGCCGACGGCTGGTCGGAGGCCGCCCGCGCCGCCGCCGGCGTGCCGGCCGGCCTGCTGCCCGCGGTGCGGCCCTCGGCGGAGGTGGCGGGCACCGCCGTGCTGGGCGGCGCCGAGGTGCCGGTCGTCGTCGGCGGCGCGGACACCCCGCTGGCGGTGCTCGCCGCCGGCACCGGCGGGGCGCTGCAGGTCAACCTCGGCACCGGGGCACAGGTGCTGCGCCCGGCGTGGACGCCCGCGCCGGCCGAGGACCCGGTCGTGCACTGCTACGCCGACACCGGCGACGGCTGGTACGCCATGGCCGCCCTGCAGAACGGCGGCTCGGCGTGGACGTGGGCCGCCGGGGTGCTCGGCCTGACCCCCGCCGACCTGTTCGACCTCGCCGCGACGGCGCAGCCCGGCGCCGGGGGAGCGGTGTTCCGTCCCTTCCTCACCGGCGAGCGCGGCGGGGTCGCCGGTCCCGACGACCGCGCCGCCTGGACCGGGCTGTCGGCCGCCACCACCCGCGCCGACCTGGCCCGCGCCGCCGTGGAGGGCGTGCTCTCGGCCGTGGCCAC
Organism: Geodermatophilus obscurus; assembly: GCF_900115395.1. Lineage (GTDB taxonomy): Bacteria > Actinomycetota > Actinomycetes > Mycobacteriales > Geodermatophilaceae > Geodermatophilus > Geodermatophilus obscurus_B. The sequence goes on along the minus strand of NZ_FOWE01000007.1, from coordinate 242,068 downwards.
CGCCGTCGGGCTGCTCGGCGGGGCGCCGCGGGAGCCGGTCGTCCTCACCGGCGGCGGCGGGCGGGTGCCGTTGGTCCGGCAGCTGCTCGCCGACCTCCTGGACCGGCCGGTGACGTACCTGGCGCTGCGCAGCGCGTCCGCCGTCGGCGCGGCCGTGCTGGCCGGGCAGGGCGTCGGCCGGCCGGTGCAGCCGGAACGGGCGCCCTCACCGCCGGTGCTGCCGGGGGGCTGACGGGCACGTGGAACGGCGCCCGCACGGCGACCGTTGATCCCGGTGAGGGCCCGCTCCCGGGCCCCGGCGAGAGGAGGCACCCGACATGGCGTCGGTGTTCGACAAGGTGGCCCAGTTCGCCCGCAGCCCCAAGGGCCAGCAGGCCCTGCGGCAGGTGTCGGCCAAGGCCCAGCGGATGGCCAAGGACCCGAAGACCAAGGCGCGGATCGACGACGCCCGCCGCCGGTTCTCCGGCGGGCGCGGCACGGGCAGCGGCGGCGGGACCACTCCCGCGGCATGAGGCGGGGGCGTCCCTCCCCGCGGTGGGGGGAGGGACGCCCCTCAGGCCGGGTCGGGCAGGCGCAGGTGCGCCAGCGCGGCGTCGTGCACCAGTCCGTTGGTGGCCAGCGCGCTGCCCCCCGCCGGCCCGGGCGCGCCGGTGAGGTCGGTGAACCGGCCGCCGGCCTCGCGCACGATGACGTCGAGGGCGGCGAGGTCCCACAGCGACACCTCCGGCTCGCAGGCGACGTCGACCGCGCCCTCGGCCAGCAGCACGTAGCTCCAGAAGTCGCCGTAGGCGCGGGTCCGCCAGGCCGCGCGGGTGAGGTCGAGGAAGCCGTCGAGCAGGCCGCGCTCCTCCCACCCCGACAGGCTGGAGTAGGACAGGCTCGCGTCGCCCAGGTCGGAGACCCCCGACACGCGGCAGCGGGTGGCCGACTCCAGGCGCCGGCCGGTCCACGCGCCGACGTCCTTGGCGGCCCACCAGCGGCGGTTGAGCGCCGGCGCGGAGACCAGCCCGACGACCGCCTCGTCGCCGTCGAACAGCGCGATGAGCGTCGCCCAGACGGGCACGCCGCGGACGAAGTTCTTCGTCCCGTCGATGGGGTCGAGCACCCAGCGCCGCGGGCCGTGCCCGGTCACGCCGAACTCCTCGCCGAGCACCGCGTCGCGCGTGCGGGCCCGGGAGAGGGTGATCCGCAGCTGCTCCTCGACCGCGCGGTCGGCGTCGGTGACCGGCGTCAGGTCGGGCTTGGTCTCGACCTGCAGGTCGAGGGCCCGGAAGCGCTCCATGCTGATCGAGTCCGCCTGGTCGGCGAGCACGTGCGCGAGGTGCATGTCCCCCGTGAAGTCCCGGCCCGGTGTCATGGGCACCGAACCTAGCCGGGCGTCAGTCGAAGACGGCGGCACTCACGCCGCTGGGGCCCTCGTACTCCCGGTCGTCGATCTTCCCGAGCGCGTCGAGCACCTCCTCGTCGCTGCCCTTGGCGTGCTCGAGGATCTGCTCCTTGCTGGCCGGGTAGTCCATGCCCTTGAGTGCCTTCTGGATGTCGATGGGGCTCACCATGCGCCTCCGCCTACCCCCGCCCACGTGCGTCGATGCGCGGATACCGTCGCTGGCGTGCACGCGGCGACGATCGTGGGGCTGCTGGCCGACCCCACCCGGCTGAAGGTGGTGTCCGCGCTCGCCCTGGGAGCCGGGACGATCGAGGAGGTCGCCGCCGCGGCCGGGCTGCCGCTCAAGGACGTCGCGCTGGCCGCCCGCCGGCTGGCGCGTGCGGGCCTGGTGCGCCGTGACGGGCACACCCTCGAGCTGCTGACCGAGCGGTTCCGCGCCGCCGCGCGGGCTGCCGCGGAGTCGGCGCCGGCACCCGAGCCGCTGTCGGACGACCCCACCGAGTCCGCCGTCCTGGCCGCCTTCATCCGCGACGGGCGGCTGACCACCGTCCCCGCCCAGCGGGGCAAGCGGCGGGTGGTGCTGGAGCACGTGGTGCGGGTCTTCGACGTCGGAGTGCGCTACCCCGAGCGGGAGGTCAACGCGCTGCTGGCCGTCTGGCACCCCGACACCGCGGCGCTGCGCCGGTACCTGGTCGACGAGGGGTTGCTCTCCCGCGAGGCCGGGCTGTACTGGCGGACCGGCGGCTGGGTCGACGTCGACGGGAGGTGACCGACCGGGTGCTCCCGCGCTCGGTCGTGCTCTGCCTGCAGCTGTGTGCAGAGCACGAGCGTCCGCGGGACCACGTCCGCCCTGCTCCCCTCGAGCTCTGCGTGCGTGTGTGGGCAGAGCACGACTACCCGGGAGACAGGGGACCGGGCCCGGCCCACACTGCGGGGGTGCCCGACGCCGACGACCTCCGCGCGCTCGCCCGGTCCTCGCCGCAGCGCTGGACGACGCTGCGGTTCACCGAGCGCCGGCGCGCCGGGTGGTCGTGGTCCGGGCCGGTCCGCGCGTGGCTGCGCCGGCCCGACCTGCTGCGGGTGGTGGACGCCGCCGGCCGGCCGCACGTCGTCCGGGAGACCGGCGCGGACCACGACCCGATGTGGCAGGACTACCGGTGGGTCGCGGAGCTGCGGCCGGCCGAGCTCGCCGACGGGCTCGACCCGGACACCGGGGAGCCGGGGGGCGATCCGCTGGAGGTCGACTCGGTCCGGGAGGTCGAGCACGCGGGCCGGCCGTCCTGGGAGGCGCTGGTCGTGCCCACCGACCGGTACGAGCCGCGGTGCGCCTGCTGCCCGCTGCTGCGCAGTCGGCGGATCGACGACCTGGAGTGGGGCCCCGGCTCCTTCCCCGACGCCGTGTACCCGACCGCGCACCTGGTCCGCCTCGACGCGGCGACCGGCGTCTGCGTGTGGGCCGAGGCGCTCGACGGCACCTTCGCCGGCGACACCCACGACCTGCGCATCGAGGCGGTCGACGAGCCGATGGGCGACGACCTGTTCCGCCGCGCCCGCCGCCAGGGCGCGGTCCGCGGCTAGGACAGCCGCACGGTCCCGTCGGGGCCGACCGACCAGCCGGGGTTGTGCGCGACCTCCCAGACGACGCCGTTCGGGTCGCGCACCAGCGCGTGGAAGACGCCGCCGAACGCGCCCTCCTCCGGCGCGGTGAGCACCGTGCCGCCGGCCGCGGCCATCCGGCCGGTGAGCGCGGTGACGGCGTCCCGGTCGGCCACGTCGTGCGCGAGCGTCACGCCCGACACCTCCGGCCGCGCGGGGCCGGTGCCGAGGTCGCGGGCGAAGCTGCCCGCCTCGAAGAACGCCAGCACCGTGCCCGGCGCCACCTGGAAGAAGACGATCTCGCCGGGGACGTCGAGCAGTGGCGTCCAGCCGAGGCCGTCGACGTAGAAGCGCCGGGCCGCGTCGAGGTCCGCGGTCGCCAGGGTCAGGAAGTGGACCTGCTGCTCCATGGAGAACCTCTTCCGTCTCGATCGTCGGCCTGCCTGCAGGGTCCCGCCGCGAGCCTGCGAGCGGTGGGGGGGCAGGAGGGTCCTTCCCCTAGTGGCCGGGGGCGGTCTGGCCGACGGCGCCGAGCAGCCGCCGCACGCTGGCCAGCCGCTCCGCGCGGTTCGACGGCCCGCTCGCGGCCCACGCGTCGAGCGCGCAGTCGGGGTCGTCGGCGGAGTGCCCGCACCCGGGCGGGCAGTCGGCGGCGGCCTCGGCCAGGTCGTCGAATGCGGCGACGACGTCGTCGGCGGTGACGTGCGCGAGCCCCAGCGAGCGGATGCCCGGGGTGTCGATGACGGTGCCGCCGCCGGGCAGGTCGAACAGCACCGCCGACGACGAGGTGTGCCGCCCCTTGCCGATCTTGTTGACGTCGCCGGTGGCCCGGTCGGCCTCGGGCACCAGCCGGTTGACCAGCGTCGACTTGCCCACGCCGGACTGCCCCACGAAGACGCTGGTGCGCCCCCCGATGCGCTCGAGCAGCGGCTCCAGCGCCGCCTCCCGCGACATCGGCACCGCGTCGACGTCGAGCCCGGCGTAGCGGTCCAGCAGCGGCTGCGGGCTGGCCAGGTCGGTCTTGGTGAGGCAGAACAGTGGCTGCAGGCCACCGGCGAAGGCCGCGACCAGGCAGCGGTCGAGGAAGCCCAGCGCCGGCTCGGGGTCGGTCACCGAGGTGACGACGACGAGCAGCTCGGCGTTGGCGACCACCACCCGTTCGGTGGGGTCGGTGTCGTCGGCGGTGCGCCGCAGCGACGTCGTCCGCTCCTCGATGACGACGATCCGGGCCAGCGTGTCGGGCCGGCCGGTGGTGTCGCCGACCAGGCGCACCTGGTCCCCGACGACGACGCCGTGCCGGCCGAGCTCGCGGGCGCGCATCGCCGTGACCTCCACCGGCGCGCCGCCCGGCCCCTCGACCCGCACGGTCATCCGCCCGCGGTCGACGGCGACCACGAGACCCGGGACGGCGTCGCTGTGCACCGGGCGCGTGCGGGTGCGCGGGCGGGAGCCGCGCCGGCTGGGCCGCGTCCGGACGTCGTCCTCGTCCGACCGGCTGTCCAGCCGCCGGGGGCTCAGGAGCCCACCCCGGCGGTGGCGCCGAGCATGCCCGCCCAGCGCTCGCGGAAGTCCGGCAGCGTCTTGGTCACCGCCTCCGGCCCGGACACCCGCACGCCGTCGACGGCCAGGCCGAGGACGGCGGCGGCGTGCACCATGCGGTGGTCGGCGTAGGAGTCGACCAGTGCCGCCCGGCCCGGGCCGGGCGTGACCACCAGCCCGTCGGGCAGCTGCTCGACGCGGGCCCCGACGGCGGTGAGCACCTCGTCGAGGGCCTGCAGCCGGTCGGTCTCGTGCCCGCGCAGGTGACCGATGCCGGTGAGCCGGGACGGGCCGTCGGCCAGCGCGCACAGCGCCGCGAGCACCGGGGTCAGCTCGCCGACGTCGCCGAGGTCGGCCACCAGGGGGGCGATCCGGCCGGTGCCGGTGACCCGCAGCCCGTCGGGGGTGTGCTCGACCTCGGCGCCCATCCCCGACAGGAGCCGGTCCAGCTGCGCTCCGGGCTGGGTGGTCTCCGCCGGCCAGTCGGGCACGGTGACCCGGCCGCCGGTGACCAGCGCCGCGGCGAGGAACGGCGCGGCGTTGGACAGGTCGGGCTCGACGACGCGGTCGCGCGCCGCGACCGGCCCGGGGGCGACCCGCCAGCCGCGGTCGGTGGCCTCGACCCGCACGCCGTGCTCGCGCAGCGCGGCGACGGTCATCTCCACGTGCGGCATCGAGGGCACGCCGCCGGCGAGGGCCAGGTCGACGCCGTCGCCGAACCGGGCGGCGGCCAGCAGGATCCCGGAGACGATCTGCGAGGACTCGCTCGCGTCGACGGTGACCGCGCCGCCGCGGACCGCCCCGGTGCCGTGCACGGTGAACGGCGCCCGGCCGCGGCCGCCGTCGTCGACCTCGACCCCGAGGTCGCGCAGCGCGGCGACCAGCCCGGCGTTGGGGCGCTCGCGCAGCCGCGGGTCGCCGTCGACCCGCACCGGGCCGGTGGCCAGCGCGGCGACCGGCGGCAGGAACCGCAGCACCGTGCCGGCCAGCCCGGCGTCGACCTCGGCCGGACCGCGCAGCTCGCCGGGGGTGACCAGCCAGTCGTCACCGTCCTCGTCGATCCGCACGCCGAGCGCCCGCAGCCCGGCGGCCATGAGGTCGGTGTCGCGCGCCCGCAGCGGACGCACGACGCGGCCGGGACCGTCGGCCAGCGCGGCCAGCACCAGCGCCCGCGCGGTGATCGACTTCGAGCCGGGCAGCGGGACGACGGCGTCTACGGGGGCGGTGCGGTGCGGCGTCGTCCAGACCTGGCTCACGTGACCTCCTCGCTGGCGCTCGTCGGTCACGTGAGCGCGGCTGCTCTGTCCTCGGGCGAGCTCGCGAGCTCGCCCGCGCAGCCCATCCTGCCCGCTCCGGACGGGTGACGTGCTGGAGAGGCCCCGCCGCAGGGCCCCGCCACGAGCGTGCGAGTGGCGGGGGGCGGCGGGGTCCTTCGTCAGCCGCCGACCGGGCGGTCGGCCTTCTTCACCGGGACGGTGCGCACCAGCCGCCGGTTGGCGAACTCGAACATCGCCAGCTCCGAGAGCTCGCGGCCGTAGCCCGAGCGCTTGATGCCGCCGAAGGGCAGCTCGGGGGAGGAGCCGGTGGGCTGGTTGATCCACACCATCCCGGCCTCGAGCCGGTCGGCCACCGCCCGCGCGCGGTCGAGGTCGCTGCTCATGACGGTGGCGCCGAGGCCGAAGTCGCTGTCGTTGGCCAGCGCGACCGCCTCGTCGGCGTCCTTGACCTTGTAGACGACGGCCGCGGGGCCGAACAGCTCCTCGCGGTAGGCCCGCATCTCCGGGGTGACGTCGGTGAGGATGGTGGCCTCGACGAAGGCGCCCGGCTGGTCGGGCCGCTTCCCGCCGGCGACGACGGTGGCGCCCTTGTCGACGGCGTCCTGGATCTGCGCGTGCAGGTCCTGCGCCGCCCGCTCGCTCGACAGCGGCGCCAGCGACGTCGAGGGGTCCGACGGGTCGCCGGGGGAGAAGGTGGAGAACGCCTGCTTGAGGCCCTCGACGAAGGGCTCGTAGTTCTCCTCGGTGACGATCAGCCGCTTGGAGGCGGTGCAGGCCTGGCCGGTGTTCTGCATCCGACCCATGGTCGCGGCCTTCACCGTGGCGCCGAGGTCCTCGGCGTCGAGCACGATGAACGGGTCGCTGCCGCCGAGCTCGAGCACCGACTTCTTGAGGTACTTGCCCGCCAGGGCCCCGACGGCGCTGCCGGCACGCTCGCTGCCGGTGAGGGTCACGCCCTGGATGCGGGGGTCGGCGATGACCTGCTCGACGTCGTCGATGCGCAGGAAGGTGTTGGTGAACACGCCCTCGGGAGCGCCGGCGTCGGTGAACAGCTGCTCGACGGCCACCGCGCACTGCGGGGTGATCTCGGCGTGCTTGAGGATGACGGTGTTGCCCAGCACCAGGTTCGGGCCGGCCACGCGGACCACCTGGTAGAAGGGGTAGTTCCACGGCTCGATGGCCAGCAGGACGCCGATCGGCCGCGTCTCGATGACCGCCTCGCCCTTGCCCATCAGCGGCGTGATCTGGGTGGGCTCGAGGAAGCCCGGGCCGTTGTCGGCGTAGTACTTGAGGATCATCGAGCAGAGGTAGAGCTCGCCCGTGGCCTCCTCCTGCCGCTTGCCCATCTCGGTGGTGATGAGCCGGGCGAGGTCGTCGCGGCGCTCGTCCATGAGCTCGGCGGCCCGCCGGACGACGGCGGCGCGCTCCTCGACCGGCCGCAGGCGCCACTCCTGGTAGGCGGCGTGGGCGCGCTCGACGATGCCGTCGATGGCCTCGGTCGGCGTGAAGTCGAACTCCTTCTCGACCTGGCCGGTGAAGGGGTTGACCGTCGCGTAGCGCCGCTCGGCGGACTCGCTCGCGGTCTTCGGCTGCTCGTGCGTGGGGTTCTGGGTCGCGGTCACGGGCGTGATCCTCGTCTCTGGTCGTCGTCGACTCCACCCGGGCCTACCCGTGGCCGCCCGCGCCAGTCACGCCGTCACCGGCCGCCCCTACAGTCGGCAGCGACGGGCCGCCGCCGGGCCCGACGAACGCCGGGAGGACCAGCCGTGTGTGGTCGCTACGCCGCCAGCCGCCGTCCCGAGGACCTCGTGGTCGAGTTCGAGGCCGTGCCGGCCGAGGGCCAGGAGCCGCTCCGGGCCGACTACAACGTCGCGCCCACCAAGGACGTCTACGTGGTCCGCACCAAGCGGGAGCGCGACCCCGAGGGCAGCCCCACCGGCGCCGGGCACCGGGAGCTGCGCGCCGTCCGCTGGGGGCTGGTGCCCTCCTGGGCCAAGGACGTGTCGGTGGGCAACCGGCTGCTCAACGCCCGGGTCGAGTCGCTCACGGAGAAGCCGGCCTTCCGCGCGGCCGCGCGCTCCCGGCGCTGCCTGGTGCCGGCCGACGGCTGGTACGAGTGGCAGAAGAAGCTCGACTCACCCGGCAAGCAGCCCTTCTTCATCACCCCCGCCGACGGCTCGGTGCTGGCCATGGCCGGGCTCTACGAGGTGTGGGGGAAGGGCGAGGACCGGCTCTACACCTGCACGGTCGTCACCGCCCCGGCGGTCGGCGCCCTGGCCGAGGTCCACGACCGGATGCCGCTGGTGCTGCCCCGCGAGCGCTGGGCCGACTGGCTCGACCCGGCCCGCGACGACGTCGAGACACTGGCGCAGCCGACGCCGCCGGAGGTGGTCGAGGCGCTGGAGCTGCGCCCGGTGGGCACCGCGGTCAACAACGTCCGCAACAACGGCGCCGAGCTGCTGACCCGGCTGGAGGGCCCCAGCGCCCCCGCCGACCAGCCGGCGCTCTTCTGAGGAGACCTGCCCTGAGCGAGCGCGCGCCCGCCGTCGAGTCCGCCGTCCCCGCCGGCCCGCCGCCCGCCGCCTCACTACCCGGGTGGGTGGCCTCCGGGGTCACCTTCCTGTCCTCCGGGGCGGTCCTGGTGCTCGAGATCGTCGGTCTGCGGCTCATCGCGCCCTACGTCGGCATCACGCTGCAGACCAACACCGCCGTCATCGGGTTCGCCCTGGCCGCGATCGCGATCGGCGCGTGGGCCGGCGGCGCCGCGGCCGACCGCCACGACCCCCGGCAGCTCATCGCGCCGCTGATGGTGGCCGGCGGCGCGCTGGTGGTCGCCGTCCTGCCGCTGGTGCGCTTCGCCGGGTCGTTCCTGACCGGGGCCGACGCCGGCAGCGTGCTGCTGCTGGCCGCCGTCGCCGTGGTGGTGCCGGCCGCCCTGCTGTCGGCGGTGCCGCCCATGGTGGTGAAGCTCCAGCTGTCCAGCCTGGCCGAGACAGGCGCGGTGGTCGGGCGGCTGTCGGGGATCGGCACGCTCGGCGCGATCGCGGCCACGTTCGTCACCGGCTTCCTGCTCATCGCGGTCTTCCCGAGCAGCGGCATCCTCGTCGGCACCGGCCTGGTCACCGTGGTCGCGGGCAGCGCCGTCTGGGTGCTGCTGCGCCGCTCCGCCGGCCCGGCCGGCCGGCTGCCGGCCGCGCTGCTGCTGCTCGCCGTCGCCGGGTCGCTGCTGGCCGCCGTCGCGCCGACGCCGTGCGAGGAGGAGACCGCCTACCACTGCGCCCGCGTGGTGGCCGACCCCGAGCGGGAGACCGGCCGCGTGCTGGTGCTCGACACGCTGCGGCACAGCTACGTCGACCTCGCCGACCCCACCTACCTCGAGTTCGAGTACGTCCGCGCGATCGCGGCGGTCACCGACGTGCTCGCCCCGCCCGGGGAGCCGCTGTCGGCGCTGCACCTGGGCGGTGGGGGGGTGACCGTGCCGCGCTACCTCGCGGAGGTCCGCCCCGGCACGACCAGCCGGGTGCTCGAGGTCGACCCCGGCGTCGTCGACATCGACCGGCGGCAGCTGGGCCTGGAGACGTCGGCGGACCTCGAGGTGCGCGTGGGTGACGCCCGCGTGGGGCTGGCCGCCGAGCCCCCGGGGGAGCGCGACCTCGTCGTCGGGGACGCCTTCGGCGGGCTGTCGGTGCCCTGGCAGCTGACCACCGTCGAGGCGCTGCGGCTCGTCGACCGGGCGCTCACCGACCAGGGCGTCTACGTCGCCAACCTCATCGACCACCCGCCGCTGGGGTTCGTCCGCGCGGAGCTGGCCACGATGCGGCAGGTGTGGCCGCACGTGCTGCTGCTCGCCCGGTCGCCGGTGCTGGCGGGGGAGGACGGCGGCAACCTGGTCGCCGTCGCATCGTCCCGGCCGCTGGACGAGGCGGTCCTCGCCGGTGCGCTGCTCGCCCAGGACTCCACCTGGCAGGTCGCCTCCTCCGACGAGGTGGCCGCCTTCGCCGGTGACGCGCAGGTGCTCACCGACGACGCCGCGCCGGTCGACCAGCTGCTCACCCCCTACGGCGCCCCCGGCTCCTGAGCCCGGGGCGCGGCACCGGAGTGGACCTCATCGGCCGATCGGGGCGGTGCGCGCACGGGTGAGGCGCACCAGCTCGGTCGGCGGCAGCTCCACCTGCAGTCCGCGGCGGCCGGCGCTCACCAGCACCGTGGCGAACCCCAGGGCCGAATCGTCGACCACGGTCGGCAGCGCCTTGCGCTGGCCGAGCGGGCTGATGCCGCCGAGCACGTAGCCGGTCGTCCGCTCGGCGTCGGCGGGGTCGGCCATCGCCGCCTTCCGCCCGCCCGCCGCGGCGGCCAGCGCCTTGAGGTCGAGGCTCCCGCTCACCGGCACGACCGCGACGGTGAGCGCGCCGTCGACGCGGGTGACGAGCGTCTTGAACACCTGCCGCGGATCGGCGCCCAGCGCGGCCACCGCGGCCTCGCCGTGGCCCTGGTCGCCGGGGTGCTCCGGGTCGTAGGGGTGCAGGGTGTGCTGGACGCGGGCCCGCTCCAGGGCCCGCACCGCGGGGGTCGCCGCCACGGCGGGGCAGCGTAGCGACGTCACCCGCCGGACGCCGCGGAGTTCCGTGACCCGGGGAGCGGAGCCGGGGAATGACCCCGCCGGGGGACGCCGTTGCACGGACCGTGAGCAGCACCGTCTCCAGTGCCCGAACGCGGGCCCCGCGCCGGCGGCCCCCGGGCCGGCCCGACGCCGCGCGACTAGGATCGTCCGAGGTGGCCGCCCGCGTCCGGGCGCCGCAGAGAGGACGGTCGGTGGCTGAGGAGTCCGCGGGCGGGAACCCCGCCGTCGAGCCCGTCGAGACCACGCCGGTCGTGGGGGCTCCCGTGGAGGTGCCCGAGGCCCGCGAGGGCGGCAGCCGGACCGAGGTCGCCGAGACCCGCGCCGAGCGCGACGCCCGCTTCGAGCGGGACGCGCTGCCCTACCTCGACCAGCTCTACCCGGCCGCGCTGCGGATGACCCGCAACCCCGCCGACGCCGAGGACCTGGTCCAGGAGACCTTCGTCAAGGCCTACTCCGCGTTCCACCAGTTCGCCGAGGGCACCAACCTCAAGGCCTGGCTGTACCGGATCCTGACCAACACCTACATCAACAGCTACCGCAAGAAGCAGCGGCAGCCGCAGCAGTACCCCACCGACCAGGTGCAGGACTGGCAGCTCTACGCCGCCGAGGAGCACAGCTCCACCGGGCTGCGGTCGGCCGAGATCGAGGCGCTGGACCACCTGCCGGACTCCGACATCAAGGAGGCTCTGCAGCAGCTGCCCGAGGACTTCCGCCTGGCGGTCTACCTCGCCGACGTCGAGGGCTTCGCCTACAAGGAGATCGCCGAGATCATGGGCACGCCCATCGGCACGGTGATGTCCCGGCTGCACCGCGGCCGGCGGGGTCTGCAGAAGCTGCTGGCCGACTACGCCCGCGAGCGCGGGTTCGTCCGCGCCGGCACCGGTGAGGGGTAGCGCGTGAACGACGGACACGAGCACCCGGCCTCGTGCGACGACGTCCTGTCGCACGTCTTCGAGTTCCTCGACCACGAGACCGACGACGCCCGCCGCGCCGTCATCGCCGAGCACCTCGAGGACTGCTCACCGTGCCTGCGGCAGTTCGGCATCGAGCAGGAGTTCAAGGCGCTGGTACGCCGCCGCTGCGGTGGTGACAAGCCGCCGCTGGGCCTGCGCGACCGGATCAAGCTGCAGCTGACCACCGTCTCCTTCGAGGAGGACGGCACCCACGTGAGCGTCGAGCAGGTGAGCGTCGAGCAGGTGCGCACCGAGGTGGTCCGCACCGACTGGTCGGAGTAGCCGCAGACGACGACGCCCCGTCCCCGGAGTCCGGGGCGGGGCGTCGTGCTGTGTCGGCCCTCTCGCAGGGGCCCGCCGCGAGCGTGCGAGCGCTGGGGTCGTGCTGTGTCGGCCCTGGCAAGAGGGTCCTTGCTCAGGCGTTGGGGCGCTTGCCGTGGTTGGCCTTGTTCCCCTTGCGGGAGCGACGCTTGCGTCCGCGCTTGGACATCGCTGCCCTCCTCTCCTCGTGGTCGGGTGCCGGCGCCCCGGGAGACGCCCGCCGGGTCTGACCCCAGGGTCCCACAGGCGGGGGAGACCGCCCCCGCCGGTGCGGCGGGTGTCGTACGCGGCAGGCACGATGGGGCAGGCCGGGTCGACGGGGACCGGGCTCGGTGGACGGGGAGGACCGGCAGCGTGGCCCAGCACGGGATCGAGAGCGTGCTCGTGGCGGGACGGGGGCCTGCCGCGTGCGCGGTGATCGCGGCCTGCTCCCGGCTCGGCGTCAAGGCGGTCGCCGTCTACTCCGAGGTCGAGCGGTCGGCCCGGCACGTGCGGCTGGCCGACGACGCGGTGCTGCTCGGGCCGGCGCCCGCCACGGAGTCCTACCTCGCCGTCGACCGGATCGTGGAGGCCGCCCGCCGCAGCGGGGCCGGCGCCGTCCTGCCGGTGCCGCCGGCCCTGGCGGGCAACGCCGCCCTCGCCGCCGAGGTGGCCGCCGCCGGGCTGGTCTGGGTCGGCCCGCCGGCCGACGTGCTCGAGCGCCTGGGCGGTGACGGCGTCGAGCCGGCCAGCGAGCACGGCCTGCTCGCGCTGGTCACCGACGACGGCCTGCGGTACCCGACGACGGTGGCGCGCGACCGCGCGGCCGGCATCGCCCGCGTCTCCTGGACCCCCGAGCCCCCCGGTGACGTGCCCGCCGGTGCCGAGCGGCTGGCCGAGGTCGGCTGGCGGGGGCTGGTCACCGTCGGCGTCGACGAGGACGGCGAGCTGGGGGAGGTCGCGGCCGGCTTCTCCCTGGACATGGCGGTGCTCGAGCGCGCGCACCGCGTCGACGCCGTCGACCTCGCACTGGCCGCCGCGGCCGGGCGCCGCGCACCCCGCCGCGTCTCGCGCGAGGAGCACCCGCCCCGGGCCGCCGTCGCGGTGCAGCTGCGGTCGACGCTCGCGCCGGGGACCGCGGGCCGGGTCACCGGCCGGCTGCCCGTGTCGGGACGGCGCAGCGGCGCCACCGGTCAGACGGAGGTGGTCGCGGTCAGCGGCTACGACCCCGGCGACCGGCTCGACCCCTGGTACGACGCGCTGCTGGCCACCGTCAGCGCCGGCGCGGCCGACACCGCCACCGCCGCCCGGGCCGCCGGGGTGGCGCTCGACGGGCTGCCCGAGACCGGCGTCCCGCACGACGGGCCCGAGGTGTGCGCGGTGCTCGGGCGGCTGGCCGCCGGCGACCCCGCGCCCGGCGCGTAGCCGCCCGCCGGCGCCCCGCCGTTTGCTTGGATGGGGTCTCGGGCTCGAGGGGGTGCTGGGTGGCGGTCGAGGAGATCCACGCCGAGATGGTGTCCAGCGTGTGGCGGGTCCTCGTGGCACCGGGGACCGAGGTCGCCGCGGGGGACACCCTGGTGATCCTCGAGTCGATGAAGATGGAGATCCCCGTGCTCACCGAGCGCGCCGGCGTCGTGCAGGAGCTGCACGTCGTCGAGGGCGAGGTGCTCCAGGAGGGCGACCTGATCGCCACCGTCGCCGACGCCTGAGCGACGGCCTCAGCCGGCTCCGGCGGAGCTCGCCGTGGTCCGTCCGCCCAGCGCGGCCAGCCGCTCCCCGAGCAGCGCGTAGACCTGCGGGTGGACGCTCATGCCGACGTGGCTCGAGTCGATCTCGATGTTCTCGGCGGCCGGGTCCACGCACGCGTGCCAGTCGACCACCCAGTCGCTGCGTGAGTGGACCGAGACGTACGGGACGTGCGCGGGGAACGGCCGGTCCAGCTCCCCGGCGAGCTCGTCGGCGCACGCACCCTGCAGGCAGTCGTCGACGAACAGGCCCGGCACGCCCGCGGTACCGAGGGCGGCGACCAGCCGCACCTGGGCGGCCACGAGCGGGTTGATCGCCGTGTGGTCGACGTTCGGGCTGCCCAGCGTGACGATCCCGCTGACGTGGTCGGGCCGGCGGGCGGCGAGGAGCTTGGCGAACAGCCCGCCGCGGCTCTGGCCGACGATCGCCGCCGGCCGCCCCGTCCGGTCGGTGAGCTCGACCAGACGCCGCTCCAGGCGTTCGACCGCCCGGCGGGTGCAGTCGACGTTGGCGCGGATCCGCGACGTGCAGGTCCGGTAGCCCCGGGCGCGGAGCCAGCTCTCCATCAGCGACAGCGACGGGTCGCCGGCCAGGAAGCCGGGCACGAGCAGGACAGGCAGGCCGCCGCCGTCCGGGACGCCACGACCGCGCCACACGGGGGAGCGCAGCAGCGCGGCCGCCTCACGCCAGGGGCGCTGCACGGCCAGCAGCGCGGCGACCGGGGAGGCACCGAGCCACGGAGGGGCCTCGTCCTCCGGGATCCGGTGGCCGCCAGGGATGCGGGAGGGCGCCGCAGCGCGCATGTCGTGTCCTCGTCTCCGTCGACGACCGGAACGGCGCGGACCCCTTCGTGTAGGCGCCCACCACCTGCACGAGAGTGTGAGGGCTGACACACTCCCGCACACCACGGGGAGCCGGCCCTGCCCGGTCCGGGTTCCCGCCGCCCTGAGGAGGCCAGCGACCGTGAAGCAGCTGTCGGGACTGGACGCGACGTTCCTCCACCTCGAGACGTCCGCGCAGTTCGGTCACGTCTCGAGCCTGTCGATCTACACCCGGCCGGACGATCCCGGCTACCGGCCGTACGACGCGTGGCGGGCACAGCTGCAGCAGCGGCTGCACCTCCTCGAGCCGCTGCGCCGGCGCCTGGCCGAGGTGCCCCTCGGACTGGATCACCCGTACTGGGTGGCCGACCCGGCCTTCGACCTGGACTTCCACGTCCGCCACACGGCCGTCCCGCCACCCGGCACCGACGACCAGCTCGCGGTGCTCGCCGGTCGCCTCGTCTCCCGGCCGCTGGACCGGCGCAAGCCCCTGTGGCTGTCCTACGTCATCGAGGGCCTGGCCGACCGCCGCTTCGCCGTCCTCACGATCGTCCACCACGCCACCATCGACGGAGCGTCGGGCGTCGAACTCATGACCCTGATGCTCGACGACGGCCCCGAGGGCGGCACCGTGCCACCCGAGGCCGACCCCTGGACGCCCGAGCGGCCCCCTGGTGACCTCGAGATGCTCGCGCGCGGCGTGCTCGGCCTCACCCGGAAGCCGGCGCGCGGGGTCCTGCTCGCCGCCCGGACCGCCCGGGAGGTCGGCCGGGCGACGCGCAACCCCGTGCTGGTCCGAGCGGCGAACGACGTCCGGCGGAGCCTGCGTGGACCGCTCGGCACGGTGCTCAACCTCGGGCGCTCCCGCCCCGAGGAGCCCGACCAGCCTCCGCCGCTGCCCAGCGTCCGGCCGCCGCGCACTCCGTTCAACGGGCCCATCACCCCGCACCGGAAGCTCGCCATCCGGTCGACGTCCCTCGACCAGGTGAAGGCCGTGAAGTCAGCGCTGGGCGCCACCGTCAACGACGTCGTCATGGCTGCGTGCGCCGGCGGCCTGCGCACCTGGCTCGACCGGCGCGGGGCCCTGCCCTCGGACCCGCTCGTGGCGCTCGTGCCCGTCTCGGTGCGGACCGGGGAGGAGACCGATCGCTGGACCAACCGCGTGTCGATGCTCTCGGCCGTCCTGCCCACCGACGAGGCCGATCCCGTCCGGCGAGTCCGGCGCGTGCACGAGTCGATGGCCAGCAGCAAGGAGTTGTTCTCCGCGCTCCCCGCGGAACGGCTCACCGACTTCGCCGAGTTCCCGCCACCGGCGGTGTTCGCCCGGGCGATGCGGCTGAGCGCCCGGTTGCGCCTGGGCTCCCGGCTGAGCCCGGGCAACCTGGTGATCTCCAACGTGCCCGGGCCGCGGACGCCGCTGTACGCCGCCGGGGCGCGGCTCGAGCACTACTTCCCGGTCTCCACGATCGTCGAGGGTCAGGGCCTCAACATCACGGTGCAGAGCTACCTCGACCGCCTCGACTGGGGGCTGGTCTCCTGCGCCGAGCTGCTGCCGGACGTCGACGTGCTGCTCCGCGACATCCTCGACGAGCTGGACGCGCTCGCCGCCGCGGCGGGCGTCGGGGCGCCGGAGGCCGGGCGACCCGCTCCCGCTCCCGGGCGCTCCCGATCACGCGGCACCTCGGCGCGGAGCCGCGCCTGACCGGCGGTGCCTCAGAGCTCCAGGACGTAGACCAGCAGGTCGATCCCAGGGCGCGGCGACCAGTCCCGCTCGGGCAGCCGCGTGAAGCCGAGGCGGCCGTAGAGGCGGTGCGCGGCGGTCATCCGCGGGTCGGTGGACAGCACCATCCGCCGCCTGCCCGCCGCGCGGGCGCGGTCCAGGCACTCGCGGACCAGCAGCTCGCCGATCCCCTGGCCTCGGACGGCGGGGTCGACGACGAGCATCCGGAACGCCGCCTCGTCGTCGGAGGCGGTGACCTCCCCGAAGTCGCCGTCGAGCACCAGCGCGACGGCCCCGACGACCCGGCCGTCCCAGCGGGCGACGACCAGCTGCGAGCGGCCAGCCCGGCCCTCGACGTCGGCGAGCTGACCGAGGTACTCGTCGGAGGCCAGCCGCTCGTCGCGGTAGACACCGGCGGTCAGCCCGGCGATCCGCGGCCAGTCGGCGGGGACGGCGTCGTCGACGGTCGGGGGAGCGGGGAGCGGTACGGCCACGGGGGACCAGCCTAGGACGGCGCCGGCCATACGCTCGGGGGTGATGAGCACCCTCTCCGAGCGCCTGCACCGTGGTGCGGCGACCGCTCCCTCCCAGGTCGACCACGCCCGGCGCCTCGTGGCCGACTGGCAGCTGCTGGCCGACCTCGCCTTCGCCGACCTGACGCTGTGGGTCCCGCTGCGCACCGGCGCCTGGTGGTGCGTCGCCCAGGTGCGCCCGCTCACCGCGCCGACCAGCCAGCCCGAGGACCTGGTCGGCAGCGAGGTCGACGGGGACGCCGCCGACCCGCTGCGCCAGGCGCACCGCGAGGGCCGGCCGGTCACCGAGGGGGACCCCGACTGGTCGGGCGCCGCGCCGCGGCGCCGCGAGATCATCCCGGTGCGGCACGACGGCGTCGTCGTCGCGGTCCTGGCCAAGGACACCAACCTCGCCGTCACCCGGTCGCCGTCGACGCTGGAGCTGACCTACCTCGACATCGCCGCCGACCTCTGCCTCATGGTCTCGGCCGGCACGTTCCCGCCGGAGAAGCTGCTCGACGCGGAGATGAGCCCGCGGGTGGGCGACGGCCTGGTGCGGCTGGACGCCGCCGGCCGCGCCGTCTACGCCAGCCCCAACGCGCTGTCGGCGTACCGGCGGCTCGGGGTGACCGGCGACCTGGTCGGCGCGGACCTGGGGAAGCTGATGCGCGCGGCGGCGTGGGACGGGGTGGCGGGGGAGGCGGTCGCGGCGACGATCGCCGCCGCGGTGGCCGGGCGGTTCCCCGACCCGACCGACGTCGAGGGGAGGTCGGCCACCCTGCTGGTGCGGGCGCTGCCGCTGCAGGCGCCGGGCGCCGAGGAGGGGGCGCTGGTGCTCGTCCGCGACGTCACCGACCTGCGCAGCCGCGACCGGGCGCTGCTCACCAAGGACGCGACGATCCGCGAGATCCACCACCGCGTGAAGAACAACCTGCAGACCGTCGCCGCGCTGCTGCGGCTGCAGGCCCGGCGGATGACCGAGCCGGCCGCGCGGGCGGCACTGGAGGAGTCGGTGCGGCGGGTGGCCTCCATCGCCGTCGTCCACGAGACGCTGGCCGGCAGTCGGGAGGACGTCGTCGACGTCGACCACGTCATCGACCAGGTGCTGCCGATGCTCGGTGACCTGACCTCGATCGGCCCGGCGGCGCGGACCCGCCGGGTCGGCGGCTTCGGCGAGCTCCCCGCGGCGACGGCGACGCCGCTGGTCATGGCGGTCACCGAGCTGCTGCAGAACGCCGCCGAGCACGCCTTCCCGCCCGACGGCCCGCCCGGGGCGATCGAGCTGGTGGCCGAGCGTGACGGCGACGACCTCGTCGTCCGGGTGCGCGACGACGGCCGGGGCCTGCCGGAGGGCTTCGACCCGGCGCACAGCGACGGGCTCGGGCTGCAGATCGTGCGGACGCTGGTGACCAGCGAGCTCGGCGGTGCGCTGCACGCCACCACGCCCGCCGAGCCGCCCGGTCCGGGCCGGCCGGGTACCGAGGTCGTGCTCGAGCTGCCCGGCGCGGGACGCCCGCGCCGGTAGGGCGACGGGGCACAGCGACGACGAGGCCGGTCACCCGGAGCGGGTGACCGGCCTCGTCGGCGGGTGGTGCGGTGTGTGCGTCAGGCGCGGACGCGGGTGCGGGACTGACGACGCTTGAGCGCGCGTCGCTCGTCCTCGGAGAGCCCGCCCCACACGCCCGAGTCCTGGCCGGATCGCAGAGCCCAGTCCAGGCAGGACTCCACGACGGAGCAGCGTCGGCACACGGCCTTCGCCTGCTCCACTTGCACGAGGGCCGGGCCGGTCGTCCCGATGGGGAAGAACAACTCAGGGTCCTCGTCCCGGCAGAGGGCGCGGTGGCGCCAGTCCATGTCGGTGCACTCCTCGGTGTCGACGGCGTTCGGGTGCTGTCAGATCGCTGACGTGGGCCGCCTGCGTGGGCGCGACACCGGTTGCCCAGCGCCTCGTTCCAGCGACCGCCTGCCGCTTGTTACCGGCAGGTTGCGTTCCTCTCGCGATGTTTTCACCTGAGGACGGCGTGTCAAGCGCGCGGCGGTCCTGGGTCGACCCCGCGTGAGCAAGCTCACCACGGTCGTGCTAGGGCCGCCACTCGGCAGCACCGGGGTCGTTGACAGCGGCGTCCGGACGTGCGTGAGGCGGCTCCGCCGGTGCCCGTCGCCGCCACCGGCCGGTGCCCGACCTCGTGCCACGGGGCGAGGCCGGGCACCCCGGTACGGGGTCGGTGTCGCCGATCCGGGGGTCAGGCCAGGACGGACAGTGCCGCGGGCACCGAGCGCAGCCGCAGCCCCGTCGCCGTCCCGAGGTGGTCGCCGTCGAGCTGCCAGCCCTGCGGCCGCGACGCGGTCAGCGTGAGCTCCCCGAGGTCGTGGAAGCGGTGCACGCCCCGGCCGCGGGCGTCGGGACGGCGGGCCAGCACCTGGCGGGAGTGGTGCAGCATGCGCAGCACGCCCATCCGGCCCATCGCGAAGACGTCGAGCCCGGAGTCGAAGGACGCCTCGGGGCTGGGGTTGACCGGGCGCGAGCCCAGGTAGGTCCACGGGCTGACGTTGGACACCAGGCACAGGAACAGCCCGTCGAGGTCGGGCTCGCCGGGCCGGGTGAGTGTCATCGCCGGGCGCCGGCGCTCCCGGCCCAGCACGAACGCCCGGGTCGCCTCGCGGACGTAGAGGGCGCCGGTGGAGCGGCGGCCGCGGGCCCGCTCGGCCTCCACCCGCGCGATCACGTCGGCGTCGAAGCCCAGCCCCGCGGCGAAGACGAACCAGCGCGGGGTGCTCCAGGTGTCGTCGGCGGCGGCGCCGGCCTCGGCGGCCACCACGGCCGTGGCCGGGTCGGTGCCGGCGACCGGGGCCGCGCTCGTGCCGGTGGCGCTGGCGGTGCCGAGGGAGATCCGCCGCGTCCGGCCCCACCGCAGCGAGTCGAGGATCTCGCCGGTCGCCTCGACCGGGTCGCGGGAGCGGCCCAGCGCGCGGGCGAACACGTTGGTGGAGCCGCCCGGGACGACGGCCAGCGTCGGCACGTGCGCGCCCGGCCCGTCGGCGAGCAGCCCGTCGACCACCTCGTTGACCGTGCCGTCGCCGCCCAGGGCGACGACGACGTCGACCCCCTCCGCCAGTGCCTGCTGGCCGAGCTCGCGGCCGTGGCCGCGGTGGGCGGTCTCGGCGAGGTCGACCTTCAGCTCGCTGGCCAGGGCGCCCAGCAGCACGTCACGCACCCGGCGGGTGGTGGTCGTCGCTGCGGGGTTGGCCACCACGAGCGCGCGCATGCCGGTGAGGCTAACCGGGGCGGGGCCGCCCGGACCGGCACGGACGGGGACCCGGCGTGCCCGGTGACGCGTAGCCTCGCCGGTGTGACGGACGAGGACGCGACGCGCCGCCCGACCAGGGCGGAGAGGCTCTTCGGCGGCGCCGCGCAGCCCTCCTCGCGGCCGCCCCGCCCAGCCGGGCCGGAGGCGCCGCCGGCCGTCGTCCGGGCCGCGCTGGTGGCCGCCGTCGAGGCCGGGCTGCTGCTCGCCGGGGCGCTGGTCCTGCTCTGGCTGACCGTCACCGGCGACCCCGACAGCGTCGGCCGGGCGCTGGCCGAGGTGGTCTACGTGGGGATCTTCGGCGTCGCGCTGGCCGCGGCCGCGGCCGGGCTCCGCCGGGTCGCGGGCTGGGCGCGCGGGCCGGTCATCGTGCTGCAGATCCTGCTCGGCCTGTTCGGCTACAGCACCGCGTTCGCCGGTGAGCAGCCCCTGCTGGGCATCCCGCTCATCGTCCTGGCGCTGACCGAGCTGTACCTGCTGGCCACCCCCGAGGCCCGGCTGGCGTTCCTCGACCGCTGAGGCCGCTCAGGCCGTCACACCAGGTCGACGACGTCACCGATCGAGTCGAGCACCCGGCTGGGCCGGAACGGGAACCGGGCGACGTCGGCCGCGGTGGTGGAGCCGGTGAGCACCAGGATCGTCTCCAGGCCCGCCTCGATGCCGGCCACCACGTCGGTGTCCATGCGGTCACCGATCATGGTCGTGCTCTCCGAGTGCGCCTCGATCCGGTTCATGGCGCTGCGGAACATCATCGGATTCGGCTTGCCCACGAAGTAGGGCTTGGCGCCGGTGGCCTCGGTGATCATCGCGGCGACCGAGCCGGTGGCCGGCAGCGGCCCCTCCGGCGAGGGGCCGGTGACGTCGGGGTTGGTGGCGATGAACCGCGACCCGGCGCCGATCAGCCGGATCGCGCGGGTGATCGCCTCGAAGGAGTAAGTGCGCGTCTCGCCGAGGACGACGTAGTCGGGAGCGGTGTCGGTGAGCGTGTAGCCGGCCTCGTGCAGCGCGGTGGTCAGCCCGGCCTCGCCGATCACGTATGCCGACCCGCCCGGCAGCTGGGAGGCGAGGAAGTCCGCCGTCGCCAGGGCCGAGGTCCAGATCGACTCCTCGGGCACCTGCAGGCCCGAGCGGGACAGGCGGGCCGCGAGGTCGCGCGGGGTGAAGATCGAGTTGTTGGTCAGGACGAGGAAGCGCCGGCCCGCCTCGACCAGCCGGGCGAGGAAGTCGGCGGCGCCGGGCAGGGCCTGCCCCTCGTGCACCAGGACGCCGTCCATGTCGGTCAGCCAGCACTCGGTCGGTCTGCGGTCGCCGGTCACGCCGTCAGCCTGCCGTACCCGGCGGGGCGGCGGCGAAGGAGGTGAGGGCGTCGTCGGTGAGCCGGAAGACCGTCCACCCGTCCAGCGGCACCGCGCCCGCGGCCCGGTAGAACTCGATCGACGGGGTGTTCCAGTCGAGCACCGACCACTCCAGCCGGCTGTAGCCGCGCTCGACGCAGGTGGCCGCCAGCGTCCGCAGCAGCTCCCGGCCCAGGCCCGTGCCGCGGTACCGCGGCCGCACGTAGAGGTCCTCGAGGTACACGCCGTGGGTGCCGCGCCAGGTGGAGAAGTTCAGGAACCACAGCGCCGTGCCGGCGACCTCGCCGTCGGGACCGAGCGCGACGTGCCCGAAGAGCGCGGGTGACGCCCCGAACAGCGCGGCGGACAGCTGCTCCTCGGTCAGCCGCACCTCGTGCAGGGCCCGCTCGTACTCGGCGAGCTCGCGCACCAGACCGACGACGGCGGGCACGTCCGCGGGCTCGACCGGGCGCACGGTCACGTGAGGACCTCTCTGATCCGGTCCGGCACCAGCCGGCCGAGGGGGGAGAGCACCGGGTTGAGCACCGGCGCCAGCAGGTAGCCGTAGGCGAGCACGCAGCCGGTGACCACCGGGACGGTGACGAAGCCGACGACGAGCGCGACCGCGGCGGCCACCAGCCCGTAGGGGCGCCCGCTCTTCGGGCTGACCAGGGAGCGGAACGAGCGGAACCGGACGGTGCTGACCATGAGCAGCGCCGGGACGGCGACGATGAGCAGCACCCACAGCCGGTCCCGGCCCTGCATCTGGGCGCCGAAGGCGAAGACCGAGGCCAGCACGACGCCGGCGGCGCCGGGGCTGGGCATGCCGGTGAAGTACCGCTTGTCCGCCGTCGGGTCGACGGTGGTGTTGAAGCGGGCCAGCCGGATCGCCGCGCACGCCACCCACAGGAAGCAGACGACCCAGCCGAGCGGGTCCCACTCGTCGCGGCCCTCGGAGAAGAGGGTGAAGGCGAGCAGCGCCGGGGCCAGGCCGAAGGACACGAGGTCGGCCAGCGAGTCGAACTGCAGGCCGAAGGCGCTCACCGCGCGGACCAGCCGCGCCACCGCGCCGTCGGCGATGTCGAAGAGCACCGACAGGCCGATGAGCACCGCGGCGAGCGAGTACTGGCCGCGGATCGACACCAGGATCGCGGCGAAGCCGCACAGCATGTTGCCGAGCGTGAAGAGGCTGGGCAGGGTCGCCAGCGCACGCCGGCGGCTGCCGCGCACCGAGCCGCGGACGAACTCGACCGTCGCCGTGCGCCGGGTCGGGGCCGGACGCCCCTCGCCGGAGGCGGAGCTGGGCACCGCGGGTCTCAGCCGGCGGCGGGCCAGCGGGCGATGACGGTGTCCCCGCCCCGCACGCGCTGGCCCTTCCGCACCGTGATCTCGCACTCCGCGGGCAGGAAGACGTCCATCCGCGAGCCGAACTTCATCAGGCCGAAGCGCTCGCCGGTGGCCAGCCGCTGCCCGACGCCGGTGCGCGTGACGATCCGGCGGGCGAGCACCCCGACCAGCTGGCGGAAGACGACGGTGCGCTCACCCTCGCGCAGCCACAGCTCGCTGCGCTCGTTGCGGTGCGCGGACTCCGCGCGGTAGGCGGCCAGGAAGCTGCCCTTGCGGTAGGAGCTCTCGACGACCTCGCCGCGGTAGGGGGAGCGGTTGACGTGCACGTCGACGACGGAGAGGAACACGCTGACCTGCTGCCAGCCGCCCGGGGGCGCGGGCTCGGGCGCCACGCCCTCCTGCGGCTGCCCGGCGACCATGACCATCCCGTCGGCGGGGGACAGCACGACGTCGGCCGGCGGCTCCTCGCGGTCGCACGGCCGGTCGGGGTCGCGGAAGAACAGGGCCATGTAGGCCGACAGGCCCAGGAACGGCCAGGCGGCGACCCGTGCCCAGCGGCGCCCCCGCAGCGCGCCCGCGAGGGCCAGCACGGCGGCCGGGCCGAGGGGTCCGGTGATGAAGGGCCACCCGGCCCGGTCGATGCGCATCGAGGGCTGACGGTACCGGGACGGGCCGGTGGCCCCGTCTCCCCGCCGGGCGCCTCCGGCGGGTCGCGGCGGCCGGCGCCGGGTGACCCGGCGCCGGACCTCAGCGGTCGGCGAGGGCCAGGCGCGCGCCGAGGGCGACGAACGACGCCGCGAACGTCCGCCGCATCCAGGTCAGCACCCGCGGCCGGGTGAGCACCCGGTCGCGGACCCTCCGCGGGTCGGGGACGACGACGGCCGGTGGGCGGGTGCCCACCGGCCGTCGTGACCTGCTGTGCGGCTTATGCCGCGGCCTTGGTCTCCCAGAAGATCCGGTCGATCTCGGCGATGTAGTCGAGCAGCTTCTGACCCTCTGCGGGGTCCATGCTGCCCTTGCCGCCGGCCGCGCCGGCCTGCTTGGTGGCCTTGTTGAACAGCTCGTGCAGCTGCGGGTACTTCTCGAAGTGCGGCGGCTTGAAGTAGTCGGTCCACAGCACCCACAGGTGGTGCTTCACCAGGTCCGAGCGCTGCTCCTTGATCAGGATGGCGCGGGTGCGGAAGGCCGGGTCCTCGTTCGCCTGGTACTTCTCCTGGATGGCCTTCACCGACTCGGCCTCGATGCGGGCCTGGGCCGGGTCGTACACGCCGCAGGGGAGGTCGCAGTGCGCGGTGGCCTCCACGGCGGTGAACACGCTGCTGAACAGCACGTCCTCACCTCCATGAGTTCGTCGATCGGGTCGTCTGCGACCCTACTCGCGGTGATCAGTCCACGTCCCGGGACCGGCGCCGTCCGGCCGCTGCCGGCGGCCTGGGTGCTGGCCCGCGTCTCCGGGCCGTCGATGTCCCCGACCGTGCGCTCCGGCGACCGGCTGCTGGTGCGCCGGCTGCGCCCCGGCCGGGTGGCGGTCGGCGACGTCGTCCTCGCCCGCTTCCCGGCCCGTCCCGACCTGCTGGTGGTCAAGCGGGTGCACCGGCTGCTCGACGGCGACGCGGTCGACGTCCGCGGCGACAACCCGCTGGTCACCGACGACAGCCGTGCCTACGGCCCCGCGGTCGCCGTCGGCCGCGTCGTCGCGCGGTTGCGGCCCCGGCCCGGCCGGCTGGGCCCGGCCCCGGCTGGCTAGGCCCCGGCGCGCAGCTGCGCGTAGCGGGCGGCGCACTGCTCCATCGTCGGCAGGATCCCCTGCTCGCGGGCCTGCGCCAGCGTGGGCGCGGCCCGGTCCTTGTCCGACAGCCGGAGGTCGACGTCGGCCGGCCACGGCAGGTCCAGCTCCGGGTCCAGGGGCGAGACGCCGAACTCGCGGCCGGGGGAGTACCCCGTCGACACCAGGTAGGTGACCGACGAGCGGTCCTCCAGGGCCAGGAACGCGTGCCCCAGCCCCTCGGCGAGGAACACCGCGCGCGGCCGCCCGGAGTCCAGCAGGACGGCCTCGGAGACGCCGAAGGTCGGCGACCCGACCCGCACGTCGACGACGACGTCGAGGACCCGGCCCGCCGGGCAGTAGACGTACTTGGCCTGCCCGGGCGGGACGAGCGCGAAGTGGACGCCGCGGAGCACGCCGCGGGCCGAGACGCTGTGGTTGGCCTGCGCCAGCGGCAGCGACCACCCGGTGGCCGAGGCGAGCACGTCGGCGCGGTACCACTCGGTGAAGCGACCGCGGTCGTCGCCGTGCGGCACCAGGTCGAGGACGTAGCCGTCCGGGACGGCGAGCTCGCGGATCTCCACGGCGGCACGGTAACGATCGCGGCGGGCCCCGGTCGTCGCCCTGAAGGGGTGGAGGACGCGGCGACCTGTACCCCGGCACTACCCTCCGGGGTCCATGGGTGCAGAGACGGGCTCCGTCGGGGACAGTGCCGACCGCTTCTCCGGGGACCCCGCCTTCGCGGTGCACGAGGGCGGCAAGCTCGTGGTCCGCCCGACCCGCGCGATCGGGTCGATCGAGGACCTCGCGCTCACCTACACCCCCGGCGTCGCCCGGGTCTCCAGCGCCATCGCCGCCGAGCCGGCACTGGCCCGCCGCTTCACCTGGGCGCCCCGCGTGGTCGCGGTCGTCTCCGACGGCACGGCCGTCCTCGGCCTGGGCGACATCGGCCCCGCCGCGGCGCTGCCGGTGATGGAGGGCAAGGCCTGCCTGTTCAGCGAGTTCGCCGGCCTGTCGTCGGTGCCGGTGGTGCTGTCGACCACCGACGTCGACCGGATCGTCGAGACGGTGGTGGCGATCGCGCCGTCGTTCGGCGGCATCAACCTCGAGGACATCAGCGCCCCCCGCTGCTTCGAGATCGAGGACCGGCTGCGCGAGCGGCTGGACATCCCCGTCATGCACGACGACCAGCACGGGACGGCGATCGTCGTCCTGGCCGCCCTGCGCAACGCGGCGCGGGTGACCGGCCGCGGGCTCGGCGACCTGCGGGTGGTCGTGGCCGGCGCCGGGGCCGCGGGCATCGCCTGCACGAAGATGCTGCTGGGGGCCGGCGTGGGCGACGTCGCGGTGGCCGACTCCCGCGGCGTGCTGCACGCCGGCCGGGAGGACCTCACGCCGGTCAAGCGCTGGGTCGTCGAGCACACCAACGGCACCGGGTACGCGGGCACGATGACCGGCGCGATGGAGGGGGCCGACGTCTACCTGGGCCTGTCCGGGGGGTCGGTGCCGGAGTCGGCGGTCGCGTCCATGGCGCCGGGGGCGATCGTGTTCTCGCTGGCCAACCCGACGCCGGAGGTCGACCCGGAGGTGGCGGCCCGGTACGCCGCCGTGGTGGCCACCGGGCGCAGCGACCTGCCCAACCAGATCAACAACGTGCTCGCCTTCCCGGGGGTGTTCCGCGGCGCGATCGACGCCGGCGCCACCGCGATCACCGAGGAGATGAAGCTGGCCGCCGCCGAGGCGATCGCCGGCGTCGTCGGCGACGACCTCGCGCCCGGGTACGTCGTCCCCAGCCCGCTGGACCGGCGGGTGGCGCCCGCGGTCGCCGAGGCCGTGGCCGCGTGCGTCACCCGGTAGTGGCGCCGCGGCGCGGCCGGTAGACGAGGTCGAGGACGCCGGCGAGCAGACGCTCGGCCACCGGGCGGGGGAGCGCGGCCACCAGGGCGTGCACCGGCGCCATGCGCTCGGGCAGCCGCCCGCCGCCGACCCCGGCCAGCTCCAGCAGCGCGTCCACCTCCGCCACGGTGAGGGCCGCCGGGTCGATGGTGGCGGCCGCCGCGACCAGGTCGGGGTCGGGCACGGGTGGGGGCAGCGCCGCGGCGGCGCAGGCGGCGTCGGCGAGGTCGGCGAGCAGGGCGTCGACCCGGCCGGCGGTGGCGCCGGTGACGGTCAGGTGCAGCGTGGCGGGCAGGTCCGCGCCGCCGGGCTGGGCGAACGGGGGCTGCGGCTGCAGCAGCCAGCCGCGGGCGGTGGCCTCGTCGGCGAGGTGCAGCACGTCGACGCCGTCCGGGCCGTCCTGCGCCAGCGCGACGAGGGTGGCCACCGGCGCCCCGACCACCCGCAGCCCGGCGATCGCGGCGGCGCCCTCGGCCAGCGCCACCGTGGCCGCGCGGGTGGCCCGGGCGAGGTCGGCGTAGCCGTCGCGACCCAGCCAGCGGTGCACCGCCCAGGCGGCGGCCATCGGCCCGGCCGGGCGGGTGCCGGCGAGCGTCGGGTTGACCACCGGGTAGCCCGGCCAGCCCGCGGTGCTGAACCAGTGCGCCTGGCGCAGCTCCGGCTCCGCGGTGAGCAGCACCGAGACGCCCTTGGGCGCGTAGCCGTACTTGTGCAGGTCCACCGACAGCGAGGTCACGCCGGGCACCGACAGGTCGAACGGCTCGGGCACGTCGTCGAGGAAGGGCAGCACCCAGCCGCCGATGCAGGCGTCGACGTGGCACGGCACCCCGGCCGCGGCGGCCAGGGTGGCCACCTCCCCGACCGGGTCCATCACCCCGTGCGGGTAGGACGGCGCGCTGACGACGACCAGCGCGGCGCGGGCGTCGAGCACCTCCGCCACCGCGGAGGGCAGCGCGCGGCAGGTGACCGGGTCGACCGGGACGTCGACGACCTCGAGGTCGAACAGGTGCGCCGCCTTGCGGAAGGCGGCGTGCGCGGTGACCGGCAGCACCAGCCGCGGACGGCCCTGCCCGCCGCGCGCCCGCCACCGCTCGCGGGCGGCGAGCACCGCCAGCAGGCAGCTCTCGGTGCCGCCGCTGGTGACCGTGCCGACCGTCGCGGGACCCCCGCCGAGGAGGTCGGCCGCGGCGCCCACCAGGTCGTCCTCGATGCGGGCGACGCTGGGGAAGGCGGTCGGGTCGAGGGCGTTCGTCCACTGGAAGGCGGCTTGGGCGGCGGCCGCGAGGTCCGCCACGCCGGCGAGCCCGGAGTCGTAGACGTAGGCCATCGTCGAGCCCCCGTGGGTGGGCACGTCGCCGGCCTGCAGCGCGGTGAGCTCGGCCAGCACCTCCTGCGGCGTCACGCGGGGACCTCCCGGGTCGGGGTGGGGACGGGGTCGAGCCGGTAGCGGGCCAGCACCGGCAGGCTGGCGAGCACGAGCAGCGCGGGGAGGACGGTGAAGCCGAGCCGGACGGCGAGCACCGCACCGCCGGACTGGGCGGCGTCCTCCCCGGTGGAGGACACGTAGCCGGCCGCGCCGAGCAGCAGCCCGAGCAGCCCCGGGCCGACGGCGAGCCCCAGCGTCTCGGCCGCCGTCCACACGCCGGTGAACACGCCGGCGCGCCGTTGCCCGGACGCGGCCTCGTCGGCGGCGACGACGTCGGGCAGCATGGCCAGCGGGAACATCTGCATGCCCGCGTAGCCGACGCCCACCAGCACGACGAGCGGGAGCGCCGATCCCACGGACCCGGCCGGCGCCAGCGCGGCCGCCCCCACGGTGAACAGCGCCGAGGACGCCAGCAGGCCGGTGCGCTTGCCGAGCCGGCGGCTGACCCGCAGCCACAGCGGCATGACCAGGATCGCCGGGCCCACCAGTGCGCCGAACAGCAGCGAGCCGGCCGCGGGGTCGCCCAGCACCTGCTCGGAGTAGTACGGGACGCCGGCCAGCATCACGCCGATCCCGAGCGCCTGGAGGACGAAGCCGGTAAGCAGCACCCGGAACGGCCGGGAGCGCCAGGCCAGCACGAGCGTCGCGCCGAGCCGGCCCTCGCCGGTGACCCGGGTGAGGGTGGGCGCGCGCCGGGTGCCGGCGACCGCCCCGAGCATCCCGCCGGCGAGCAGCAGCGCGACGAAGACCGCCATCGCCAGGTGCCCGCCGCGCCCGCCGCCGGAGGCGTCGACCACCGCCGGGGCGCCGGCGCCGGCGAGCAGGATCCCGACCGCCAGCGCCGCCACCCGCCACGACATCAGCGTCGCGCGCTCGCCCGGGTCGTCGGTGATCTCGGCCGGCTGGGCGACGTAGGGCACCTGGAAGCAGGCGTAGGCGGTCGCGGCCAGCAGGAAGGTGACCGCCACCCAGGTCGCGGCCGCCGCCGGCGGGGCGCCCGGCCCGGCGAAGACGAGGACGAACAGCGGCGGCAGCGCCAGCCCGCCGGCCAGCATCCACGGCCGGCGCGGCCCCCAGCGGCCGGCCGTCCGGTCCGACCGGCTGCCGACCCACGGGTTGAGCAGCACGTCCCAGGCCTTGGGCGCGAACACGACCAGCCCGGCCAGCCCGGCGGCGACCCCGAGCTCGTCGGTGAGGTAGTGGAGGAGCAGCAGCCCGGGCACCGTCCCGAAGGCCGCCGTCCCGATCGAGCCCAGGGCGTAGCCGAGGTGCGTGCCGCGGGACAGACGGGGTGTGGCGGCGGTCACGACGGGGGACCGTAGCCGCCGCCGGGCCCTCACGGCCCCGCGCCCGGTGCCGGGTCCACCGATGAGGGAGCGCCCGCCGGGCGGTCTCCCTCCCGTGGCCCCGCGACGTCACCCGGCCCGGTCCGCGCAGGAGGAGACCATGAGCACCGACACGAGCACCGACACGAGCACCGGCACCGCCCTCGCTCCCGACGCCCGCGCGGCGGCGCTGCGCAGCCTCGACCGCCTCGTCGGCCGGTGGACCGTCTCCGGTCCCGGCGGGCACGGCGGCGAGGTCCGCTACGCGTGGGCCGACGGCGGGTGCTGGCTGGTCCAGCACGTGGACCTGCGCTCCGGCGACGAGCACGACCGCGGGGTCGAGTACATCGGCTGGGACGAGACCGCCGGCGAGCTCCGGTCGCACTTCTTCGGCTCCCGCGGCGAGCTGCTGGAGTACACCTACCGGGTCGAGGGCGACCTGCTCACCATCTGGTTCGGCGGCACCGACTCCCCGGCGCGCTTCGAGGGGCGCTTCAGCGCCGACGGGACCGTCAACGCCGGCGCGTGGCGGTGGCCCGGCGGCGGCTACGAGACCACGATGACCCGCGCCGGCTGACTCGCGCCGGCGCCGTCAGCTCCCCGGTACGCGTCCCCGGACGGCGGCCGGCCGCAGCACCCGGGCGAGCACCAGGACGAGCACCAGGACGAGGACGGCGACCCAGCCGGCCCGGGCGAGCAGCCACCCCGCGCCGTCGGGCACGTCGTGCAGGCCGGGCAGCGGCGCCACCGGCAGCGTCAGCAGCCACAGCAGCACGAACAGCGGCTGGTGCAGCAGGAACACCGGCAGCGCCGAGCGGCCGAGCCGCACCGCGAGGTCGGCGGTCGCCCCGGAGGCCCGGCGCAGCAGGGGCAGCAGCAGGCCCGCGGCACCGGCCTGCGCCAGGCCGAGGGCCAGCGTCGCCGCCGACGGCGGGTCGAGGTTGGACGCCGCGGCGCCGGGCACGCCGACGGCGGTCGCGGGCAGCCCGGCGACCTCCACCAGGACCAGCACCGCCGCCGTCCCGCCGGCCAGCAGCGCGACGCAGGTGCCCCGGCCGAGCGGGCGGCGCGCCACGGCCACACCGAGCTGCCACGGCACCCACCAGGCGGCCAGCGCCGTCCCGACCGTGCCGGCGGTGCCCGGCGCGAGCACCGATCCGGCCAGCGCGAGGCCGAGCGGGACCACCGCGGCTCCCGGGCCGAGGCGCGCGTCGAGCCGCACCATGAGCGGCGTCGCCAGGGACAGCACCAGGTACACGCCGAGGAACCACAGCGGCCGCAGCGACAGCACGACGACCGTCCGCACCACGCCCTGCGCGGCACCGGCCGCCGCCAGCGCGACGGCCAGCGCCACCACCCCGGCGCCGAGCCCCCCGACCGGCACGGTGAGCCGTCGCAGCCGGGCCGCCCACCCCGGACCCCGCCCGCCGCGGGCCGCCGCCCAGCCGGCGACCAGGAAGAACAGCGCCAGCGTCTGCAGCAGCCAGCTGACCGGCGCCAGGCCCGGCATCGCGGCCAGCGGGCTGCCGGTGACCACCCGCCCGCTGACCGGGTCCGGCGCGCCGGGGGCGGTGACCAGCCAGTGCCCGAGCACGACCCCCGCCAGCGCCAGCGCGCGCAGGAGGTCGACCCCGCGGTCCCGGCTCACGCCGCTCCCTCCCCGGCGCGGCCGGTCGCGATCGCGGCGACGGCGGCCAGCGACGCCGACCCGGGGAGGAGGTACCCGTCGTGCCCGGGGACGTCGTCGACGGGCAGCGGGCGGGCACCGAAGCCCGGGTCCGCCGGGTCGGCGCCGTGCCCGAGGTCGCCGACGCGGACGTGCGGCACCCGGCCGACCCAGTCGCCGTCGGCGCGCCCGGCCCAGACGCGGGCGCCGGTGCCCAGGTCGGCCACCGACCGCGCCCGCGCGCCGGGGCTGCCCAGCAGCACGACGTCGTCGGCGGCGAGGTCGCGCGCGGCCAGCGCGGTGACCACGGCGCCGTAGCTGTGCCCGACCACGGTGACGTGGGCGTCACCGCGCAGGCCGGCGACGAAGCGGACCAGGGCCGTGGCGCCGGCCCGGGCCAGGCGCCCGGTCGCGGCGTCGACGCCCAGCCCGTCCGGGGTGACGTACCCGACCCAGAGGACGACGGCGAGCCCGGGGCCGCCGGCGTCGGCCAGCGCCCGTGCCCAGCCGAGGGGGCGCCGGTGCGGCCGGTCCGGGTCGTGCAGCCGGGCCAGGTCGGTGTCGGACCCGAGCACCAGCACGGCGACGGAGGCGGCGGCCGCGAGATCGCCGAGGACCAGCACGGCCAGGCCGCGGCCGGCCGGGTCGCAGCCGAGCACGCCGACGGGACCCAGCCGCGCGGCGAGGTCGGCCGCGCACGCCGGGTCCAGTCGCACCGGCGGCGGGACGGCGGCCACCGACGGCTGCGCGGTTCCCGTCCACAGCGCGCCGACCAGCAGGAACAGGGCTCCCCAGCGGTTTCTCACGCTGCCCGACGCTAGGCACGCCGACCCCCGGGATCGTCACACCGGGGAGCCCACCTACGGGTGCTACCGGGGTACTCAGGATCCGGGTGAGACCAGGCCCGTCTCGTACGCCAGTACCACCGCCTGGGCGCGGTCGCGCAGCCCGAGCTTGGTGAACACGCGGCTCACGTGCGTCTTCACCGTCTGCTCGGCGAGCACGAGGTGTGCGGCGATCTCGGTGTTGGACAGCCCCCGCGCCACCAGGGCCAGCACCTCCGCCTCCCGTTCGGTGAGCGCCCCGAGGACCTGTGGGCGGGTCGGCGTCGGGGCCGCCGGCCGGGCGGCGACGAAGTCGGCGATGAGCCGGCGGGTGACCGCGGGGGCCAGCAGCGCGTCCCCGGCCGCGACCACCCGCACCGCGTGCAGCAGCTCGGCGGCCGGTGCGTGCTTGAGCAGGAATCCGCTGGCCCCGGCGCGCAGCGCGTCGTAGACGTAGTCGTCGAGGTCGAACGTGGTCAGGACCAGCACGCGCGGGTGCGGCGGACCCCCGGCCAGCAGCGTCCGCGTCGCCTCCAGCCCGTCGAGCACCGGCATCCGCACGTCCATGAGGACGACGTCGGGTCGGCGGCCGGCGGCGGCGAGCTCGGCGTGTACCGACAGGGCGGCGGCGCCGTCGCCGGCGGTGCCCACGACCTCGACGTCGGGCTGGGCGCCGAGCAGCGCGGCGAACCCCTCGCGGACCATCTCCTGGTCGTCGACCAGCATCACCCGGATCACGGCCGGGCCACCTCCAGCGGGACCTCGGCCAGCACCCGGTACCCGCCGTCGCGGGCCGGCCCGGCGTCGAGCCGTCCGCCGTGCAGCTCCGCGCGCTCCCGCATGCCGGTCACCCCCGTTCCGGCTCCTGGCGACCCCGGGGCGGTGCCGGGGCCGTTGACCACCTCGACGCGCAGCACGCCCCCGGCCCGGGTGACCGAGACCCGCACCGGGGCGCCGGGGGAGTGCTGCGCGGCGTTGGACAGCGCCTGCTGCACGATCCGGAAGACGCTCAGGCCGAGGGTGTCGGGCAGCGCGAGGTCCGCGACGTCCACCCCGACGTCCACCTCGAGGTCCACGCCGGCCGCCCGGGCGCCGTCGAACAGCGCACCGAGGTCGGCCGCGCCGGGCTGCGGCGCCCGCTCGGGGCCCTGGTCCTCGGCCCGCAGCACGCCGAGCAGCCGCTGCAGCTCGGTGAGCGCGGAGCGCGCGGTCCCGCCGACCTCCGCCAGCTCGGTGCCCGCGCGCGGGTCGAGCGGCGCGAGCCGGTACGGCGCGGTCTCGCAGCGCACCGCGATGAGCGACAGGTGGTGGGCGACGACGTCGTGCATCTCGCGGGCGATGCGCGCCCGCTCGGCCAGCGCCCCGCGCTCGGCCTGGGCCCGCGCCGTCCGGGCCTGCTCGGCCTCCAGTTCGCGGCGGGCGTCGCGCCGGGCGCCCAGGCTCGCGCCGACCACGAGGGGGGCGAGGACCCCGACGGCCGAGATCGGCAGGGACCGGGCCAGCTCCACCGGCCACGGCGAGGTCACCCCCAGCACGACCAGGAGCGCCAGCGACACCACCGCCACGCCGGCGGCGACCGGGCGGGACGAGGCCCACGCCGTCGCCAGCAGCACCGGGCACCAGAGCAGCCACTGCCAGCCCTCGAGCACCGGCGCCGGGGCCGGGGGAGGGGTGAGCACGTAGGCGGTGAGGACGAGCCCGAGCAGGGACAGGCGCCAGCCGTCCAGCGGCCGGCGGACGGCCACCACCAGCCCGACGGCCACCGGGGCGGCGCACAGCAGGTACAGCCCGCTGGTCAGCCGCACCGCCTCGTCGGTGCCCGAGGCGGTGCCGATCACGACGACGCCGTAGAAGAACGTCACCGCGAGCAGCGCCACGTCCCAGCGCCGCCGCCGGGGCCGCCACGGCGGGCGGCCGCTGTCGACGGCGGTCCAGAGCGCGGCCGGGACCGCCCGCAGCAGCGCCCGTCCCAGGGGCTGCCACCAGCGCGGAGCGGTGCGGACGTCGGTCATGGCCAGCGGAACGTAGCGCCGCGCGCCGGTTCAGCCCAGGCTGCGCAACCCCTGGAGGTAGGGGTCGAGCGCCTGGCGGGCCGGGGTGTTGGCGTAGCAGAACCACAGCGCGACGCCGAGGAACAGCGGCGCGAGCACCGCCTTCTCCAGCGTCGTCCCGGTGCGCATCGGGGTGAGCGCGACGCGCTTGCGGCGGAGCAGCCACAGCAGCGGCAGCGGCACACCCTGCTTGGTGATCAGGTCGCCGGCGATGTGGGTGAGCACGCCGAGGGCCACCGCCCACGGCAGCCAGGTGGGCTGGGGGGAGTGCGACAGGAGCAGCCAGGCGCCGCCGAAGGACAGCAGCAGGTTGCCGACGACGGTGTTCTCCGCGCGGCCGGGGATGACGAAGTGCAGCGCCCGGAGCGCAAGCCCGATCGCCAGCGCCATGACCACCAGGCTCGACCAGTACAGGTTCGCGGCGGCCAGCGCGACGGCGCCGAACGCGACCGGTGCGAGCAGGGCGTCGTGCGTGCCCCAGCGGTGCCCGCCGGCGAGCCGCCCGATCGCCCCCGACGGCACGTCGGTCACCGGCCCCCACATGTCCGACACCGTCGACCCGCTGTGGTCGAGGTCGGGCAGCATGGCGAACCCGCCGGCGGCGGCCACCCACGCCACCTGGGCGACGGTGCCGTCGACGGGCGCCCAGGGGAGGGTCGCCGCGCCGGCGGCCAGGCCGGAGAGGGCGTGGGAGTGACCGAGCACGGACGCAGCGTCCCGCCCGGCGGGCCGCCGTCGGTGGAGGCGCACCGGATGCACGATCAGGTGGGATCACCGGCGCGCGTCCTGGCTCACCGTGGGAGGTGAGCCAGGACGCGGCACGATCAGCTCACCTGATCGTGCGATCGGTCCTCAGTCGTCGAGGTCGTCGACGTCGTCGGTGCCGCCGCGCGCCAGCCAGGTGGCCAGCCGCTCGATCGGCACCTCGAAGTCGGGGTGCTGGTCGACGAAGGCCTGGAGCTGGTCGGCCAGCCAGGCGAGGGTCACCTGCTCCCCGCCCCGCCGGTCGGCCAGCTCCTCCAGGCCCCTGTCCGTGAAGTACATCGTCCGTGCGGTCCCCGGTCAGTCGGCGAAGGCCTGGGCGACGAGCTCCTTCTGCTCCACCTCGTGCACCTTGGCCGAGCCGACGGCGGGGCTGGCCGAGGCGCGGCGGCTGACGCGGCGCACCGTCCGGCCGTCGAGGTGCTCGGGCAGGGTGAGTGCCATGAACGACCAGGCGCCCATGTTCGCCGGCTCCTCCTGCACCCAGACGAGGTCGGTCGCGTTCGGGTAGCGGCCGACGGCCTGCCGGATCTGCTCGGCCGGCAGCGGGTAGAGCTGCTCGACCCGCAGGACGGCGGTGTCGGCGCGCCCCTCGGCCTCGCGCTGGGCCAGCAGGTCGTAGGCGACCTTGCCGCTGCACAGGAGCACGCGGCGCACCGCGGCGTCGTCGAGCGGCTCACCGCCGACGCCGGGGTCGCCGAGCACGGGCCGGAAGCCCTCGTCGGTGAAGTCCGACACCGGGCTGACCGCCGCCTTGGCCCGCAGCAGCGACTTCGGCGTGAACACGACCAGCGGCCGGTGCACGTCGGAGAGCGCCTGACGGCGCAGCAGGTGGAAGTAGTTGCCCGGCGTCGAGCAGTTGGCGACGGTGATGTTGTTCTCCGCGCCCATCTGCAGGAACCGCTCGATGCGCCCGCTGGAGTGGTCCGGGCCCTGGCCCTCGAGGCCGTGCGGCAGCAGCAGCACCACGCCCGAGCGCTGGCCCCACTTGGCCTCGCCCGAGGTGATGTACTCGTCGATCACCATCTGCGCGCCGTTGATGAAGTCGCCGAACTGGGCCTCCCACAGCACCAGCGCCTTCGGGTTGGCCACCGAGTAGCCGTACTCGAAGCCGAGCGCCGCGTACTCCGACAGCAGCGAGTCGTAGACGAAGAACTTCGCCTGCTCCTGCGACAGGTTCGCCAGCGGCGTGTACTCGCCGGCGGTCTCCCGGTCGATGAGGACCGCGTGCCGCTGCACGAAGGTGCCGCGGCGGGAGTCCTGCCCGGCCAGCCGCACCGGGACGCCCTGCATGAGCAGCGACCCGAAGGCGAGCAGCTCGCCCATCGCCCAGTCGATGCCGCCCTCGCTGACCATGGCCGCCCGCCGCTCGAGCATCCGCTTGAGCTTGGGGTGGGCGGTGAAGTCGGCCGGCAGGGAGACGTGCGCGTCGCCGATCGCCTTCATCACCTCGGGTGTGATGGCGGTGGCGAAGGTGGTCGCCTGCTGCCCGGGCTGGTCCATGACCGGCTGCGGCTTCGGGGTCTCCGTCGCGTCGTGCGTCTCGGCGAAGGCCCGCTCCAGCTGCTCGCGGTAGTCCTTGAGTGCCTCCTCGGCCTCGGCGAGCGTGATGTCGCCGCGGCCGATCAGCGCCTCGGTGTAGAGCTTCCGTACCGAGCGCTTGCGGTCGATGCTCTCGTACATCAGCGGCTGGGTCATCGACGGGTCGTCGCCCTCGTTGTGCCCGCGACGGCGGTAGCAGACGAGGTCGATGACGACGTCCTTCTTGAACGCCTGCCGGTACTCGACGGCGAGGCGTGCCATCCGCACGCACGCCTCGGGGTCGTCGCCGTTGACGTGGAAGACCGGCGCGTTGACCATCCGGGCCACGTCGGTCGAGTAGAGGCTGGAGCGGGACTGCGCCGGGCTGGTGGTGAAGCCGACCTGGTTGTTGATGACCACGTGCACGGTGCCGCCGGTGCGGTAGCCGCGCAGCTGGGACAGGTTCAGCGTCTCCTGGACCACGCCCTGGCCGGCGAAGGCGGCGTCACCGTGCAGCAGGACCGGCAGGACGGTGAAGCCCTCCTCGCCCCTGTCGATCAGGTCCTGCTTGGCCCGCGTCATGCCCTCGAGGACCGGGTTGACCGTCTCGAGGTGCGAGGGGTTGCTGGCCAGCGAGACGGCTATCTCGGCCTCGCGGCGGAACGGGTTGGCGAAGGTGCCCTCCGCCCCCAGGTGGTACTTGACGTCGCCGGAGCCCTGGACGGTGCCGGGGTCGATGTTGCCCTCGAACTCGCCGAAGATCTTGGCGTAGCTCTTGCCGAGGACGTTGGCCAGGACGTTGAGCCGGCCGCGGTGGGCCATCCCGATCGCGACCTCGTCGAGCCCGTGGTCGGTGCCGGCGATGAGCACCTCGTCCAGCAGCGGGATGACCGACTCGCCGCCCTCGAGACTGAACCGCTTCTGGCCGACGTACTTGGTCTGCAGGAACGTCTCGAAGGCCTCAGCGGCGTTGAGCCGGCCGAGGATGTGCTTCTGCTTCTCCCGGTCGGGCTGCTCGTGCACGACCTCGATGCGCTGCTGGAGCCACTCGCGCTCCTCGGGGTCGGTGATGTGCATGTACTCCACGCCGACGGTGCGGCAGTAGGAGTTGCGCAGCACGCCCAGGATGTCGCGCAGCTGCATGACCTTCTCGCCGGCGAAGCCGCCGACGGGGAAGGGCCGGTCGAGGTCCCACAGCGTCAGGCCGTGCTGGAGGATGTCGAGGTCGGGGTGGCTGCGGACCTTGAACTCGAGCGGGTCGGTGTCGGCCATGAGGTGGCCGTTGCGCCGGTAGGCCTCGATGACCTCGATGACCCGGGCTTCCTTGTCGATCTGCCCCTCGCGGCTGACCCGCACGTCGGGCATCCAGCGCACCGGCTCGTAGGGGATGCGCAGCGACCGGAAGACGTCGTCGTAGAAGCCGTCCTCGCCCAGCAGCAGCTGGTGCAGCCGGCGCAGGAAGTCGCCGGACTCGGCGCCCTGGATGATCCGGTGGTCGTAGGTCGACGTCAACGTGATGATCTTGGAGATGCCGAGGTCGGTGAGCGCGTCGGGGCTCATCCCCTGGAACTCGGCCGGGTACTCCATGGCCCCGACGCCGATGATGGCGCCCTGCCCGGCGGTCAGCCGCGGCACCGAGTGGACGGTGCCGATCGTGCCCGGGTTGGTGAGGCTGATCGTGGTGCCGGAGAAGTCCTCGAGGGTCAGCTTGCCGGCGCGGGCGCGGCGGATGACGTCCTCGTAGGCGCCCCAGAAGGCGGCGAAGTCCATCATCTCGGCGCCCTTGATCGAGGCGACGACGAGCGAGCGGGAGCCGTCGGCCTTCGGCAGGTCGATCGCCAGGCCGAAGTTCACGTGCTCGGGCTGCACGAGGGTCGGCTTGCCGTCGACCTCGGCGAAGGCGGCGTTCATGGTCGGGAAGTCGTCGAGCGCCCGGACCAGCGCGTAGCCGATCAGGTGCGTGAAGGAGACCTTGCCGCCGCGCGAGCGCTTGAGGTGGTTGTTGATGACGATCCGGTTGTCGGCCAGCAGCTTGGCCGGCACCGCGCGCACGCTCGTCGCCGTCGGCACGGTGAGCGAGGCGTTCATGTTCTTGACGACGCTGGCGGCCGCGCCGCGCAGCGGGGTCCGCTTCGGGCCGTCGCCGGCCGGCTGGGCCTTGGCGGCCGGCGCCACCGGGGGCTTCGGTGCGGGCGCGGCCTTGGTCTGCTGCGGCGCGCGGTCGGCGGCGCGGTCGATCACGGTGGCCTCGGTCCGCTCGGGCACCGGGGTCGACCGGGCGGGCGCCGGGGGAGCCGCGGGCGCGGAGGGGGTGGCCTCGGCGGGCGCGGAGCTCGCGGCGTCGGCGGCCGCCGGGCGGGCGTCCCCGCCGTTCGCCGCGGGCGCCGCGGGGGCCGGCGCCGGGGCCTGTGCGGGGGCGGGCGCCTGCGCACGGTCGTCGCTGGCCGCGACCGGGCTGCCCGGCCGGTAGTCGGCGAAGAACTCGTGCCACGCCTGGTCCACGCTGGACGGGTCGGCGAGGAACTGCTGGTACATCTCCTCGACCAGCCACTCGTTGGTGCCGAAGCCCGCCACCGCCGAGGAGGTGCCGATGGAGGACGGCCGGGATGAGTTGTCGCGTGACACGGGGTCGAGTGCCTTCTTCGTCGTCGGTGGACGTCGCTGGACCGGGGTCTGACTCTACGCCCGTCGCCCGCGTCAGACCCGCGGTGCCACGGCCCCGCGCGCCCGTCACGGGGCTCCGGCGGGGAGCGGTCAGCTGCGCGCGCCGGCGGCCACCAGCAGGTCGACCAGGGCGTCGCGGACCCCGGCCCGACCTGCGTCGTCGCGCCGGTGGCGGGCCGCGGCGACCCTCCCGATGTCGAGGGCGCTGGCGCCGTCGTTGGTGGTGGCGTCGACGTCGGCCCCGGCCGCCAGCAGCAGCCGCACCACCTCGGGCGCGTCGCCGCCCGGTCCGGCGGCCGCCCCGGCGGACACCGCCTCGTGCAGCGGCGTCCGGCCGGTGTCGGGGTCGCGGCGGCCGGGGTCGGCGCCGGCGTCGAGGAGGACCTCCACCAGGTCGGCGCGGCAGGAGCCCGCGGCCGCGGCCAGCGCGCCGCCGTCGGGGTCGGCTCCGCGGTCGAGGAGCAGCCGCAGGGTGCCGGCCGCGCCGGCGGCGGCCGCCACGGCGAGCAGGTCCAGCCCGGTCGCGGGGTCGGTGAGCGCCGCGCCGTCGTCGAGCTCGCGGGCCAGCCGGTCGACGTCGTCGAGGTGGGCGGCGGCCGCGGCGTCGACCGGTGCGCCGAGCTCGCCGAGCACCGGCACCAGGCCGGGGGAGTGCTCCACGGCGACGTGCACCGGCGTGCGGCCGGACTCGGTGCGCGCGCCGAGGTCGGCGCCCGCGGCGGCCAGGTCGCGGACGGCGTCCTCGCGGCCGGCCGCGACGGCCAGGTGCAGCGGCGTCCAGCCACCCTCGCCGGCGTGCTCGACGGTGCCGGTGAGCAGCCGCGGCGCGTCGGTGACCGCAGCGCGGACGGCTCCGACGTCGCCGGCCTGCAGCAGCCGCGCGAGCCGCTGCACGGTCATGCGCGTGGTCATGCGTTGTCCGTTCCGGGGGAGAGGGGCGGCTCGCGGCTCAGGAGACGTCGCGGCGCACCGCGAGCAACGTCCCGAGCAGGGCCGCGACCAGGCCGTAGCCGACCAGCAGCAGGGCGCCCTGCCACGGCTCGAGCAGGTCGGGGGCCTGGAAGTCCGACGTGATCGCCTGCACCGCACCGCCGGGCAGCCACTTGTAGGCCCCCTGGATCGCGCCGATCGAGGAGATGATCGGCTCGACGACGTAGAGGTAGACCAGGGCACCGACGATCGCGCCGACCTGGTTGCGCAGCAGCGCGCCGACGCCCACGCCGATCACGGCGAAGACGACCAGCACCAGCCCGCCCGCGCCGAGGGTCCGCAGGTTGTCCCCGCCCAGCGACGGCGCCGCCCCGCGCGCCCCGGCGTAGACCAGCACGACCACCACGTTCACCGCGAGCACGAGCAGCGCGATCGGCACCGCCGCCGTGGCGTAGGCGAGCAGCTTGGCGACCACGACCCGGCCGCGGCGGGGCGTGGTGAGGAAGGTCGGCGTCGCGGTGCGGTGCCGGTACTCCTGGGTCATCCCGATGATCCCGAGGATGAGCAGCAGGACGCTGGCGTTGGCCGCGACGGAGAAGGCGAGCTCCTCGTACTGCGGCGTCCCCACCGCGGGCAGGCCCGGCTGGCCGCCGTCCTGCTCGGACCCGGCCAGGGCGGTGAACAGCGTGGCGAACCCGCCGGCCATCACGCAGGCGCCGATGGTCAGCCCGATCCACACGCGGGTCGTGAACAGCTTGGTCCACTCGGCCCGGACGAGCGCGGTCATCGGCTGGCTCCCTCGGTGGTCACGGCGGTCGCGCCCGGGGCGGCCGCGCCGGCCGAGAACTGCTCCTGCCCGGCGGTGAGCCGGAAGTAAAGCTCCTCCAGGCCGGTGCTCTCGGCGCGCAGCTCGTGCAGCTCCACCTGCCCGGCGAAGGCGCGCGCGCCGACGTCGGCCGGGGTCGCGCCCTCGACGGTGACCAGGCCGTCGTCGCCCCGCGTGGCCGCCAGGCCGGCGCCGGAGAGCACCGCGACCAGCCGGTCGGCCTCGGGGCTGCGCACCAGCACCGTGCCGGCGCCCTGCGCGCCCGACCGCAGCTCGGTGATCGAGCCCTGGCGCACCAGCCGGCCCGCGCCGACGATGACCACGCGGTCGGCGGTCTGCTCCATCTCCGACAGCAGGTGGCTCGAGACCAGCACGGTGCGGCCCTCGTCGTGGGCGAGGTGCCGGAGGAACCCGCGGAGCCAGAGGATGCCCTCGGGGTCCAGGCCGTTGGCCGGCTCGTCGAGGACCAGCACCGGCGGGTCGCCGAGCAGCGCGGTGGCCAGCGCCAGCCGCTGCCGCATGCCCAGGGAGTAGCCGCCGGCCCGGCGCCGGCCGGCGGTGGTCAGGCCCACCCGCTCCAGGACCTCGTCGGCGCGCGCGACCGGGATGCCGGCGGCGCGGCTGTACACCCGCAGGTGGTCGCGTCCCGACCGTGCCGGGTGGAAGGCGGTCTCGAGCACCGCGCCCACCGTGCGCACCGGCTCGCGCAGCGCCGCGTAGGGGACGCCGTCGAAGGTCGCGCTGCCGGCGTCGGGGGTGATGAGGCCGAGGACCATCCGCAGCGTCGTCGTCTTGCCCGCGCCGTTGGGCCCCAGGAAGCCGGTGACCGAACCGGGCTCGACGGTGAAGCCGAGGTCGGAGACCGCGCGGACGGTGCCGAAGGTCTTGGTCAGGCCGGACACCTCGATCCGCACCGGTCGTGGTCCCGCGGTGGTGCCGCTGGCCATCGGTCCTCCTCCTCGCGCCGTCCGGCCGTCCGCACCCCCGTGCCCCGTCATCCAAGCGCACGCGGGGCCGTCCTCCGAGCCTCCCCGGCGCGCCGCGCGTCACCGGCACCGCCCGGCCATCCGGCGTCCACCCGGCGTTCGCCTGCCGGCCCGCGCGGCGTGACCGGGGGCACACCCGGCGGGGCCGGTCACTACAGTGCGCACGTGCACCCTCCCGGGCCCGAACCCGGTCGGGACCGGCCCGGCCCCGACGTCCGGGAAGCGCTGGAACGACTCCTGCTCGGCGGCCCGCGCGGGCTGACCCGGCGGGAGGTGGCCGCCGCGGCCGGCATGCCGCCCGAGCGCACGCAGCGGCTGTGGCGGGCGCTGGGCTTCCCCGACGTCGCCGACGACGACCCGGTCTTCACGCTGGCCGACGTGGGCGCGCTGGGCACCGTCTCGGCCCTCATCGACTCCGGCTTCGTCGACCCCGCCAGCGAGGCGTCCATCGCGCGCGCCACCGGCCAGGCGCTGTCCCGGCTGGCCGACTGGCAGACCGACCTGCTCGCCGACGCGCTCGTCCGCCGTGCCCGGGAGGCCGGGCCGGGGACGCCGGTCGACGTCGTGGCCGCGGCCGAGACGCTGCTGCCGCTGCTCGGTCGCGTGCAGGACTACGTGTGGCGCCGGCACCTGGCCGCCAACGTCGACCGGGTGCTGTCCGCGGAGGCCCCCGACACCCGGCGGGAGCTCGGCGTCGGCTTCGCCGACCTGGTCGGCTACACGTCCCGCTCCCGCGGCATGGGCGGCCGCGAGCTCGGTGCGATGGTCGAGGCCTTCGAGGCCACGGCCACCGAGGTCATCGCGCGGCTGCGCGGCCGGGTGGTCAAGACCGTCGGCGACGGCGTCCTCTACACCGCCGTCTCCGCCGTCGACGCCGTGGAGATCGGGCTGACCCTGCCGGAGCAGTGGGGTGCGGAGGACCGCCCGCCGCTGCGGGTGGGCGTCGCCTACGGCGTGGTGCTGACCCACCTCGGCGACGTCTACTCCCCGGTGGTGAACCTGGCCAGCCGGCTCACCTCGCTGGCCCCCGCGGGATCGGTGCTGGTCGACCGGGTCCTCGCCGGCCGGCTGCGCGGCCTGCCGCAGTACCGGGTGCGCCCGCTGGAGCGGGTGTCGGTGCGCGGCTACGACTTCCTGCAGCCCTGGCAGGTGCGCCGGCGCCCGCCGGCGGGGGAGGACGTCGTCCTCGAGGGGATGCTCGACGAGATGGCCGACGCGGTGCTCGCCGCCGAGCCGGACGAGGACCCCGACGGCCCGTACAGCGAGATCCCGCACGACGGCTGAGGCGCCCCCGCGCTACCGTGGGGGCGTGCTGTGAGCCCCGGACCCGACGTCGTCCCCACCCGACCGTCCCCCCGGGAGCACACCCATGAGCGCCACCCTCGTCGCGCGCGGCCTCGCCGCCGGCCACGGTGCCCGCGTCCTCTTCTCCGGCCTCGACCTCGTCGTCGCCCCCGGCGACGTCGTCGGCCTGGTCGGGGTCAACGGCGCCGGCAAGTCCACGCTGCTGCGCACCCTGGCCGGTGAGCTGCCGGCCGGCTCCGGCGCGATCACCCTGAGCCCGCCGACGGCGACCATCGGCCACCTGCCGCAGGAGCGCGACCGCCGCGAGGGCGAGACCGTCGCCGACGCGCTGGCCCGCCGCACGGGCGTCGCCGCCGCCCAGGCCGCCCTCGACGCCGCCACCGCCGACCTCACCGAGGGCCGTCCCGGGGCCGACGACGCCTACGGCGAGGCGCTGGAGCGCTGGCTGTCCCTCGGCGGCGCCGACCTCGACGAGCGGCTGGTGCAGGTCCTGGCCGAGGTGGCGCCCGGCGTCGACCCCGGCGCCCCGATGCCCGGGCTCTCCGGCGGGCAGGCCGCCCGGGTCGGGCTGGCCGCGCTGCTGCTGTCGCGCCACGACCTGCTGCTGCTCGACGAGCCCACCAACGACCTCGACCTCTCCGGTCTCGACCAGCTCGAGCGCTTCGTCGCCGGCAACCGCGCCGGCATCGTGCTGGTCAGCCACGACCGGGAGTTCCTGTCCCGCACCGTCACCCGCGTCGTCGAGCTCGACCTCGCGCAGCAGTTGGTGCGGGTCGTCGACGGCGGCTACGAGGCCTACCTGGCCGAGCGCGAGGTGGCCCGCCGGCACGCGCGCGAGGAGTACGAGGAGTTCGCGGAGACCAAGGCGGAGCTGGAGGCCCGGGCGCGCATGCAGCGCAACTGGCTGGCCAAGGGCGTGCGCGACGCGGTGAAGAAGCAGCGCGACCCCGACAAGTTCATCAAGGCGCACAACCGGGCGACGGCGGAGAAGCAGGGCGCCAAGGCCAAGCAGACCGAACGTCGGATCGAGCGGCTGGAGGTGGTCGAGGAGCCCCGCAAGGAGTGGGAGCTGCGGATGACCATCGCCGCGGCACCGCGGGCCGGGGCCGTCGTCGCGACGCTGCGGGAGGCCGTCGTCCGGCGCGGGGAGTTCACCCTCGGGCCGGTGAGCCTGCAGGTGGACTGGGGCGACCGGGTGGCCATCACCGGCCCGAACGGCTCGGGCAAGACGACGCTGCTCGGCGCGCTGCTGGGCCGGGTGCCGCTGGACGCCGGCAGCGCCTCGCTGGGGCCGTCGGTGCGCCTGGGCGAGGTCGACCAGGCGCGCGGCCTCTTCGTCGGCGGGCAGCTGCTGCTGGAGGCGTTCGGCGCCGAGGTGCCCGACTGGCCGACCGCCGAGGTGCGCACCCTGCTGGCGAAGTTCGGCCTCACCGCCGAGCACGTGACGCGGCCAGCCGCGACGCTCTCGCCCGGGGAGCGGACCCGCGCGGCGCTGGCGCTGCTGCAGGCCCGGGGGGTCAACGTGCTGGTGCTCGACGAGCCGACCAACCACCTCGACCTGCCAGCGATCGAGCAGCTGGAGTCGGCGCTGGCCGCCTACCCGGGCACGCTGCTGCTGGTCACCCACGACCGCCGGATGCTCGACGCCGTGGCCACCACCCGCCGCTTCGCCGTCGACGCCGGTCGGGTCACGGAGTAGCAGGACCTCCTCGCCCCCCACTGCTCGCCTGCTCGCAGCGGGCCCTGCGAGCAGGCCGGAACAGCGGGAGGTGCTCCGCCGATCTCTAGCTGAGGTCCTGGCCCAGCGCCTCGTCGAGGCCGACGGTCGCCATGCCCGACCAGGTGTCGTCGACGTGGTGGGCCAGGACCATGAGGTCGCGCAGGGTGCCCTCCCGGTCGCGGACGTGGTCGCGCAGCAGCGCCTCGCCGGTGAAGCCGAGATCGGTGAACAGCGCCAGCGCCGCG
Source organism: Geodermatophilus obscurus (assembly GCF_900115395.1). Taxonomy (GTDB): domain Bacteria; phylum Actinomycetota; class Actinomycetes; order Mycobacteriales; family Geodermatophilaceae; genus Geodermatophilus; species Geodermatophilus obscurus_B. Next base: position 197,698 of record NZ_FOWE01000007.1, on the reverse strand, counting down.
CCCTGCTCGGCGACGACCTCCACCACCAGCTTGGCCAGCCCGTCACCGACCGCCGTCACCAGGGCCTGGCGGGCGAGCTGCCGGCCCAGGCCCGAGCCGCGCCGGGTCGGGGAGACCACCAACCGGACCTCCCCGACGTGGGACGACCAGCCCGGCAGGGGGCGGACGGCGACGTAGCCGGCCACCTCGTCCCCGTCGACGGCGACGAAGCGCCGCCCGCCGCCGGTGCCGGATGCCCACGACCGGACGACCCCGGGGTCGGTGACCTCCTCCTCGATGAAGGTCAGGTCCCCCTCGGGCAGGCCGGCGAAGAAGCGCAGCAGCGCCTCGGTGTGCGCCGGCCCCAGCTCGACGACGTCCACGCTCACCCCTCCTGCCCGGCCGCGCGGGCGGGCGCGCTCTCCTCGCTGCGCTGGCGCAGGAACCCGATGATCTCCGGCACCGTCGTCCTCGCCGCCGTCTTCCCGACGACCAGGCCCATGTGGCCGGCGGCCAGCCGCAGCTCGTGCTTGTCCTCCGAGCCGACCAGGTCGATCAGCGGCGCGGTCGCCTCCGGCGGGACGATGTGGTCGCGGTCGGCGCGCACGGTGAGGAACGGCAGCCGGATGTCGGACAGGTGCACGCGGTCACCGCCGACGGTCAGCCGGTCGGTGACGAACCCGTTGTCCCGCACGAGCATCTGCACCGTCTCGCGGGCGGCCGCGCCGGGGAACGGGATGTGGTCGTCGGACCAGCCGGTCATCGCCTGGTAGGCCGACACGTACTCGTCGCTCCACAACCGCTCCCACAGCGTCACGTAGCGGGTGACCTCGGCGGTGGGGGTGAGCGTCTTGAACCCCTGGACGACGACCCGGGGCGGCACGTTGCCGTCCTCGTCGACGACGTCGTCGACCTCCAGCCCGCCGCGGAAGACGTCGGACATCGGCCCCATCCGCGTGAAGTCGACGGGGGTGGCCAGCACGGTGAGGCTGCGCACCGGCGCGTCGGGGTGGTGCGCGGCGTGCAGCAGGCACAGGTCGCCGCCGAAGCAGTAGCCGAAGACGTTGACCTCGTCGGCGCCGGAGATCTCCCGCACCCGGTCGATGGCGGCGGGGATGTAGTCGTCGACGTAGTCCTCGAGCCGGTTCTCCGCGTCGCGCTCGTCGGGCTCGCCCCAGTCGACCATGTACACGTCGAACCCGGCGTCGAGGAGCTGCTCGATGAAGCTGTTGCCCGGCGTCAGGTCGAGGATGTAGCTGCGGCTGACCAGGCTGAAGACGATGAGCAGCGGCGGGGAGTACCGCACCCGGTCGCTGCGGTAGTGCCACAGCTGGGTGCGCCCGCGCTCCCACACGACGTCCTTGGGCGTGAGCCCCACGCCGGGCCGGTCGACGCCGGCGACGAGCTTGATGCCGTTACGCGCCCGGAGGGCGTTGCGTTCGACGTCGCGGCGGACGCGGTCGAGCACCGCCTGTGGGGTGGGCACCGTCGGCATCGGTCTCCTCCTGGGTGGGGTCGGTCGCCGCGCGGGCGCGGCGTTCGTTCTCCAGCTGCACGGTCAGCCGCCGCACCTCGCGGTCCAGCGCGCCGATCTGCGCCCGCAGCCGGGCCAGGTCGCTGCCGGCCGGCAGGTTGACCAGGTGCCAGGCGCGGGCGGACACGTCGCGGGCGGTGTCCCGCGCCAGGTTCTGCGCCCGCCGCAGCAGGGTCACGCCGGTGGTGAAGCCGGGGGTGCGCACGAGGTTCTCCGCGTGCGGGGTCACCCGGCGCTCGGCGGCGTCGAAGGCCTGCCGCCACATCGGTGTCCCGGGCTGGGTCATGGGGGCTCCCTACCCGCCCGCCCGGTGACGTACCGCACAGGATCGCTACGGTCCGGAGGACGGTGCAGCAGCGAGAGGGGAGATCGGCGTGAGCGTCTTGGACATGTTCCGGCTCGACGGGAAGGTCGCGATCGTGACCGGGGCGTCGTCGGGGCTGGGCGTGGTGTTCGCCCGGGCGCTGGCCGAGGCCGGCGCCGACGTCGCCCTCGGCGCCCGGCGCGAGGACCGCATGGCCGCCACGAAGGAGGCGGTCGAGGCCGCCGGCCGCCGGGCGATCACCGTGCGCACGGACGTGGCGAGGGTGGAGGACTGCCAGGCGCTCGTCGACGCCGCCATGGCGGAGTTCGGCCGGGTCGACGTCCTGGTCAACAACGCCGGCATCGGCACCGCCGCGCCGGCCACCCGGGAGAAGCCCGAGGACTTCCGCGCGGTCATCGACGTGAACCTCAACGGCTGCTACTGGATGGCGCAGGCCTGCGGTCGGGTGATGCAGCCGGGCAGCTCGATCGTGAACATCTCCAGCGTGCTCGGCCTGACCACCGCCGGGCTGCCGCAGGCCGCCTACGCCGCCAGCAAGGCCGGGCTGATCGGCCTGACCCGCGACCTCGCCCAGCAGTGGACCGGCCGCAAGGGCATCCGGGTCAACGCGCTGGCGCCCGGCTTCTTCGCCTCGGAGATGACCGACCAGTACCCGGAGGGCTACCTCGACCAGCAGATGAGCCGGGTGCTGGTCGGCCGGGCCGGCGACCCCATGGAGCTGGCCGCGGCGCTGGTGTTCCTGGTCAGCGACGCCGGCGGCTACGTCACCGGGACGACGATCCCGGTGGAGGGCGGCATGCTCACCAGCTGAGCGACGACCCCGGGCCCCGCCGCTGCGGGGCCCGGGGTCGCGTCAGGCCCGCTCGACGCGGTCGACCAGCGCGGTGATCCGGTCGACCAGGTCCGGCCACACCGCGCGCGGCAGGTCGTGGCCCATCCCTTCGACGACGAACAGCTCGGCACCGGGGATCGCGGCCGCCGTCGCCCGGCCGCCGGACACGTTCACCAGCGCGTCCTGCGCGCCGTGCACCACGAGCGTGGGGACGGCGACCCGCGCGAGGTCGGCGGTGCGGTCGGGGCTGGCGAGGATCGCGGCCAGCTGGCGGGCCACGCCCGCCGGGTCGTACGCCCGGTCGAAGGAGAGCCCGGCCCGCTCCCGCAGCCCGTGCTCGTCGAACTCGAAACCGGGGGAGCCGATGACCCGGTAGGTGTCGACCGCCCGCTGCACGGCGCTCTCCCGGTCGGTGGCCGGCGGGGCGAGCAGCGCGCCGAGCGCGGCCTCGGCCGGGGCGCCGACCGCCGGGTCGCCCGTCGTCGACATGATCGAGGTCAGGCTGCGGACCCGCTCCGGGTGCCGGATCGCCAGCGTCTGGGCGATCATGCCGCCCATCGAGGCGCCGACGACGTGCGCGTCGTCCAGGCCGAGGGCGTCGAGCAGCCCGGCGGTGTCCTCGGCCATGTCGGCGAGGCGGTACGCGACGCGCGAGTGGTCGCCACCCATGACGGCGAGCACGTCGGGCGCGCCGGCGTGGTCGAGGTGGGTGGACAGGCCGATGTCGCGGTTGTCGAACCGGATGACGTAGAGGCCGCGCTCGGCCAACATCCGGCAGAAGTCGTCGGGCCAGCCGATCATCTGCGTGGCCAGGCCCATGACCAACAGCAGCGGTGTGTCCTCGGGCGAGCCGAACGTCTCGTGGGCCAGTTCGATCTCGCCGACGCGGGTGGTCTGCACCCCGGTGTGCTCCATGCGGGCCACGCTAACCGGGCGCCCGGAGCGCCCGGGTGTAGGCCCGGGGAGCCCGGTCGCGGCGTCTGACGGTCGTGGGGGCTGTGCGCACGCGCGACCGGGGGACCGGGGAGGCAGGCGGTCCGGGTGGTGGTGGGCGGGGTGGTGGCGGGCCGCTGGCGTGGTGGGAGCGGGTGCTGGTCGCGCTCGCGGTGGCCGCGTGCCTGACCGCCGTCCTGGTGGCGGCCGGGGTCGTGCCGTGGTGAGGCGGGGATGGGACGGAGTGACAGGCGACGGGGCCGACGACTCCACCGCGTTCGTCCTCGACCACCGTGCCGCGCTGCTGCGCACCGCCTGCCTGCTGACCGCCGACCGGGCGCTGGGCGAGGACCTGGTCCAGGTCGCGCTGCTGCGGAGCTACGCGCACTGGGACCGCGTGCGCCGGGCCGACGACCCGCTCGCCCACGTCCACCGCGTGCTGGTCAACGCGCACCTGAGCTGGCGGCGGCGGCTCTCCAGCCGCGAGCGGCCCGTGGCGGCCGTGCCCGACCGGCCCGGTGGCGAGCCGCGGGCGGGGCTGCCGCTGGAGGAGGACCTCCGCCGGGCGCTGCAGGGACTCTCGCTCCGCGTCGGCGGCCGGGCGCCTGCCCGAGCTCCACGGGGAGTACCTCGCCGTGCACGCCTGCCTGACCGACCGGGCGTTCGACCCCGGCCCGCCGGCCGGGCGGGACGCCTTCGTGGCCGACGGCGGGACGGGCTGGTACCCCTACGCCGGCCTGGACGGAGGCGCGGTCGCCGACGCCGCGGTGGCCTGCCCGCTGCCGGACGGCTGACGGCCGTGTGGCCGGGACCCGTCCGGGTCCCGGCCACACGGTCCGGTGCGTCCGGACACCCCGGTCGGGGGCGCCCGCGGTGACGGTCCGGCTCAGCCCCCGACCGCGGTGAGGGCGTCGGTGACGACCCCGGGGTCGGGCCGGCCCGGCGTGGTGCCCTGCGGGCCGGGCCGGGTCGGTGCGACCTCACCCTCGGGGTAGGCCAGGGCCTCCCCGAAGAGGGTCAGGTAGGCGACCCGGTAGACGTCGACGTTGTCGAAGCGGGCGGAGAAGACGTCGTCCACCAGGTCGGCGTGCAGGCCGGCGGCCCGGGTCACGACGCCGCCGGTGAGGTCGGCCGTGCTGGTCCAGGCGACGCCGAACGCGAGCCGCTGGCCGAACTGGTCGGGCTCGGCGACGAACGGCTCGGTGCCGCGGCCGTACCGGCCGTCCAGCGGGTTCTGCGGGACCTCCGGCTCCTCGGCGTCGGTGAGCAGCTCCTCACCGGGGTTGAGGTCGATCGACCCGACCTCCGCCGGGACCTCCTCGTCGACGTTGTACGTGGAGGCCTGGATGCCACCGGCCGTGCCGTCGGCCGCCGTCAGCACGGTGGTCGCCGGGTCCTGCTCGAGGAAGTCACGCGCGACGCCGATCATCTCGTCGGCGTACCGGGCCTCGAGCAGGGTGCCCGGGGCGTTGTCGGTGTTGGCCATGTTGTCGGTGCCCTCGACCTCCCACACCGTGGCGAACGGCTTGCCGGCCTCCTCGCTGTGCGCGTCGAGGATGGTGGTCGCCACCGCGGCCATCTCCGGCGCCGTCGGCGGCCGGTAGCCCGGCGTGCCGGGCTCGGAGCCGTAGAGGACCAGGTTGGTCTCCTTGGCGTCGGCCGGGACGCTCTCGTCGACCAGGCCGGCGGCGATCAGCTCCTCCTCGGCGACGGCGTTGAAGACGTCCTGGCTCGCGAACAGCGCCAGCACCTTGGTCTCGGCCGGGTCGACCTCGCCGGCCTCGATGGCCTCGCCCAGCGCCTCGAACTCCGCGCGGGTGCGGATGACCAGGTACCCCTCGTCGGCCGCGGCCCGGGCGAGGTTGAGCCCGTCGGTGCGCAGCCCGCCGGTGGCCGAGGGACCGTCGTCGTCGAGGGTGTCACCGGGCGCGCGGTGCACCACGCAGTCCAGCGGGATGGTGGGGACCGGCGCGCTGTCGTCGGCCAGGGCCGCGTCGACGTCCTCCTGCGCGCAGACCGGCGTGTCGAGCGGGAAGAACAGGTCCTCGCCGCCGCCCATGATCACGGCGGGGTCGGCGTCGGCGTCGTCGAAGCCCGGGCGGCCCTGGACGAGCTGGCGGGCGATCTCGAGGGCCGAGGCGTCGCTGCGCTCGGTCACCTCGGTGAGGAAGGCGGCCGTGCCCGGCTCGGCGACGTCGCCGTCGTTGACCACGCCGATGGGCAGGCCGGCGTTGCCGGCCTCGCGCAGCCAGCTGCCCGCGTACCCGGACAGCGCGTTGATCGTGCGCGGCTCCTCGGCGTCACCGGCCAGCACGTCCTCGGCCCCGGAGTCGGTGCCGAAGGAGTCGGGGGCGTCGGTCTTGAAGCCGAAGGCGTGCGTCGTGGCGCCGCCGTTGGACGAGGTGGTCAGGATGTCGGCCGCGTGCCCGCGGTAGGGCACCGCCGCGTCGAGGGAGTCCCAGTTGGTCACCGAGTCCGGCCCGTACCAGTAGATGCGGGCCAGCTCCCACAGCGCGATGTCCGAGCCGTCCGGGTGGATGAAGATCATGTTGCCGGTGTCGTGACCGCCGGACGAGCCGGTGTCGTCGGTGCCGTGTGCCGCCGTCGGGACGACGGCCAGCGCGCCCGCCAGGGGGATCACGACGGCAGCGGTCCAGTGCCTACCGCGCATGCAGGGGTCCTCCGTTGCTCGGCCGGGGGACGACAGCCGCCCCCGGTGCCGTCGCGGACCCTCGCGGCGGGATCCGCACGACCGGCGGCGTGGGAGGGACCGGTCCGTGTCGCCGGCGTGAACACCCGGGGTCGGCCCGCCGCGTCGTCACGCCTCCGGCCGTTGCCGGCAACACCGCGTGGCCGCGCGTCGCCGGGAACTCGTCGGTGGGGCACCGTGGTGATCGCTACGCTCCGCCGCGACGGGCGGGGCGGCGGGGAGCGGGTGGGGCTGTGGTGACCGGGGCATCCGAGGGCGCGTCGGACGTCGAGGCGCGGGCGTTCGCGGCCGGGCTGAGGTCGTTGCTCGAGTGGTTGCACGTCCCCGCGCAGGGCGCGGGCAACGAGGTCGTCGCGCTCGTGCAGGACACGCTCGGGCCGGCCGGCCGGGAGCACTCGGTGGTCGCCCGCGAGCTCCCGCCGTTCGAGCACGTCAACCTGCAGACCGCGCTGGACGCCTGGACCGCGGCGGACGGCCGCCGGGTGGAGGTGCACGGCGTCGTGCTGCCGCCCCACTTCGGCGGCATCGACCTGCAGCAGCTGATGACCGGTGAGGCGCTGCCCCCGGTGCGGCTGAGCGCCCCCTCGGTGGTCGACCTGCCGAACGGTCCGGGGTCCACGCTGGCCTGCCTGCGGTCGGCGCTGCTCCTGGTCAGCGACGACGCCGGCCGGTACCTGCTGATGCTGCAGGCGCCCCGGGAGCACGAGCAGCCCACGCTGCGCGTCGAGGTCGCCGGGTTGCCCGTGCAGCAGGCGCAGGCGGTCCTGGCCGAGCTCGACCGCCTGCGCCGCGAGCTCAACGTCTACCGGGGCCACCTGGTGGAGGTCACCCCGACGCCGATGGGGACCGTCGAGCTGACCTTCCTCGACCCGCCGGACCTCGGCCGCGACGACGTCGTCCTCCCGGCTGCGGTGCTCGACCGCATCGAGCGGCACGCCCTGGGGGTGGCCGAGCACCGGGCGGGCCTGCGGTCGGCCGGTCAGCACCTCAAGCGGGGGCTGCTGCTCTACGGGCCGCCCGGCACGGGCAAGACGCACACCGTGCGCTACCTGCTCGGCCGGATGGGGGACTACACCCGGCTGCTGCTCACCGGGCGCTCGCTCGGCGTGGTCGGGTCGGTGACCGAGCTCGCCCGGGAGCTGCAGCCGGCCGTGGTGGTCCTCGAGGACGTCGACCTCGTCGCCATGGACCGCTCCTTCGGCCCCGGCGGCAGCCCGGTGCTGTTCGACCTGCTCGACGCCATGGACGGCGCCGCCCCGGACGCCGACCTGCTCTTCGTCCTGACCACCAACCGCGCCGACCTGCTCGAGCCGGCGCTGGCCGCCCGCCCGGGCCGCATCGACGTCGCCGTCGACGTCGACCTGCCCGACGCCGCGGCCCGCCGGCGGCTGCTGGAGCTCTACGGCCGCGCGGTGCCGCTGCGGCTGTCCGACGGCGACGTGACGGCGGCGGTCGAGCGCACGGGGGGCGTGACGGCGTCGTTCCTCAAGGAGCTGCTGCGGCGGGCCGTGCTGGAGGCCCTGCACGAGCAGGACCCGCTGCGGGAGGTGACCGCCGTGCACGTCACCCGGGCACTCGACGACCTGCTCGACAGCACCCAGCAGGTCACCCGCACCCTGCTCGGCGTGGGTGGCGCCGGCGGCGTCGGAGCGGAGGAGGACGGTGTCCCGCTGCAGCCGGGGCCGGCCCCCGCGGTGGTGTACACGGGCTCGTACCACCCGTACCGCCACCGCCGCTGACGGCACCCGCCGGGCACGACGGCGGCCGGCTCAGCCGCCCACGTGCGCCACGTCGGAGACGGTCGCGAGCGGGGGCGCGGAGGGCGGGCCGGCGACGACCGTGCGGTCGCGACCGGCGGCCTTGGCGGCGTAGAGGGCCGCGTCCGCCCGGCCCAGCAGCTGCGCCGGCGTCTCGCGCGGGTGCCACGCGGCCACGCCCGTCGAGCAGGTCACCCCGTCGGGCATTGCGGCCCGCAGCCGGTCGGCCGTGGCGACGGCGTCGCGCAGGTCGCAGCCGGTCAGCAGGACGCCGAACTCCTCGCCGCCGTAGCGGGCCAGCAGGTCGGTGGCCCGCAGCTCCGCGCGCCACGCCGCCGCGGCCGACCGCAGCAGCGCGTCGCCGCCGAGGTGCCCGTGCCGGTCGTTGTAGGCCTTGAAGTGGTCGAGGTCGAGCATGACGACGAAGACGGCGCCGCCGCGCGACGTCGTGGCGGCCAGCGTCTCGTCCCAGGCGCGGCGGTTGGCCGCTCCGGTGAGGGCGTCGGTGCGCGCCGCCTCGGCCAGCGCCCGCGCCTGCGTCTGCACCTGACGGACGAGGCCGGACATGCGCAGGACCACGAGCAGGGTCAGGACCGCCGAGCAGGCGGCGATCGCCACGCCGTCGACGACGGCGCCGGTGAGGTCCTGCACGGCCAGGGTGAGCGGTGCCAGCAGCGAAGCGGCGGTGAGCACCACCAGGCGCAGCCACCGCAGCGTGGAGGCGCCGCCGGCGCCGGTGTCCTCGGAGGAGTACCGCGACGGGTGCAGGCCGACCGCGCCGAGAAGCAGGTAGCTGAGCAGGAAGGGCAGGTCGCCGAGGGGTCCGGGCGTGGTGCCGGTGAGGGAGGTGACGGCGTAGAGCGCGTCCCCGGTGAACATCGTGAGCATGCCCGCCGTCACCAGGTGCGTGGCGGCCGGGCGCTGCCCCGGGAGCAGCAGCAGTTGCACGGTGAGCACCAGCAGGGCCAGGTCGGCCACCGGGTAGGCGACCGACACCGCCTGCTCGAGCAGGCCCAGCTCGCCGTCGGACACCGTGGGCGAGATGAGCGCGACCCAGGCGAGGAGGCCGGCGGCGACGGTGATGATGCCGGCGTCGAGGACGCTCGCACTGCGCTCGGCCGGGGCGCTGCGGCGTGCCCACAGCGCCAGTGCGGTGGCCAGCAGGGGGTAGGCGGCGAGGTAGGCCGCGTCGGCGAGCGAGGGGAAGGGGTCGACGCCGAGCACGAGGTCGTACCAGGTCCACAGCACCTCGCCGACGAAGAGCGCGGCCACGCCCGCGGCCAGGAACACCCACGGCAGCCGGTCGGGGCCCCGGGCCCCGGCCGCCGTGACCGCGAGCGACACCAGCGCGCCGGTGACGGCGAGCAGGTAGCCGGCGTCCCGGGCTGCAGCCGGGAGCCACGGGTAGACGACCAGGAGGAGGTTGCCGGCGACCAGGACGGCACGCCAGGCCGGGATCCTCATGCAGGTTCCATCGGTCGCCGGCCCCACGAGTTGAGGGGCATCCCCCGCCGGGGGGAGACGGGCACGGCCCGTCAGTCCTCGGCCGACCGCCCGGCGCGGTCGACGAGGACGTCCCCTGTGGGCACGACGGCCAGCTCGGTGACCGGGGCGCCCGGGCGCTCGACCCGCAGCACCCCCCGACCCGGGGCGGGGGTGACCGTGATCGCCCCCGAGCCCCCGGTGGTGGCCGCGACCGGCGTGCCCCCGGCGTCCAGGACCTCGACCCGGCCGGCCCCGGGAGCGGCGTAGACCACCAGCACCGACTCGTGCGCGAAGCCGCGGGTGGGGAACAGGCACTCCGCGGCGACGGCGAGACCGTCGAGCGGCGTGCCGGCGGGGTGCACCTGCACCCCGCAGCTGCCGGCGCTGCCCGCGCCGGACGGCTCGATGTCGGCCCAGGCCACGGCGACCGCGACGGCACCGCTGGGCAGCGTGACGGCGAGGACGACGGCGTCGGGCGACGCCGCGGTGCCCCGGGGGACCGGGCCGGACCAGAGCAGGTCCGGGCGCACGTCCTCCTCGCGCAGACCGGTCTCTGCGAGCACGGCACCGAGCGCGTGGTCGACCGCCTCGGGCACCGCCGGCTCCCCGGCCGGGTCCAGCGGGGTGAGCACCGGCGGGTCGGACACGTCGCTCGTGCCGGACGGCACCGGCAGGGTGCCCTCGGTGGCCGGCTCGTCCCCGCTCAGCACCCGGTAGACCGCCCCGGTGCCGTACGGGCCGGACTCCGCGACGGGGACGACCGCGACGCCGTCCACGGTCTCGACGGCCGTGAAGTCCCGGCGCACCGTCCCGTCGGCGTCGACCACCACGCCGGGGGAGACCTCGATCCGCGTCCCCGGGTCGGCCAGCACGATGCCCGGCCCGCCGGCCGGGGCGTGGGCGACCGACGCGACCCCGGCCACGGGCTGCACCGCGCCGTCGGCCACGAGCGCGGCCGGGTCCGCGCCGGCCGGGCCGGTGAACCACTGGCCCGCCACCTGGCCGTCCGTCGGGCCCACGACGAGGGCCCACCGTCTGCCGTCGACGTCCCCGAGGAACAGGACCTCGCGATCGGCGACGGGCGGGGCGGACGGCGGGGACGGCGCATCGGACCACGGCAGCCGGCGCGCCGCCTCGACGGCGTCCCCGTCACCGGCGAGCGACCCGCGGACCGGCCAGTCGGGCGGGGCCGGGGCCGGGGGAGCGGCGACCTGCTCGACCGGTGTGCCGCGCTCCCCGGACAGCACCGGCACCCCGGCGGCGACGAGCGCGACGGCCAGCCCGAGCGCGGCCAGGCCGAGCCGCTGCCGCCGGCGGGCGCGGGAGGTCGCGACCACCGCGTCGGTGGCCGCGTCGTCGTCCAGGACGGCCGCCGGGGGGCCGGCGGCGGCGCCGTGCAGCAGCGTCCTGAGGTCCTGCTCGTTCACGACAGCTCCCCGGTGGTGCAGGTCGACGGACGGTCCGCGAGGGCGACGCGGAGCCGGGACAGCGCGCGGGAGGCCTGCGTCTTCACCGTGCCGACCGAGCAGCCCAGCAGCTCGGCGGTCACGGCCTCGGAGTGGTCCTCGTAGTAGCGCAGCACGACCACGGCACGCATCCGTGGCGGCAGGTCCCGCAGCGCCCGGACCACCGCCGCGCTCCGCTCCGGGGGGAGGTCGTCGTAGCCGCGGTCGGGCACCGCCTCCACCACCTGCTCGGTGCTCGACAGGCGTCGACGCCAGCTGGTGGCGGTCGTGACGAGGACCCGCCGGACGTACGCCGACGGGTCCCCGCGACCGGCCACGCGCGTCCAGTGCCGGTAGGTCTTGAGCAGCGCGGTCTGCACGAGGTCCTCGGCCTGGCCGTGGTCGCCGGTGAGCAGGTAGGCCGTCCGCAGCAGCGCGGACCGCTGCCGCGTGACGAACTCCCGGAACCCCGCGTCGTCCGGTGCGCTCACCGTGCTCCCCTCGCCGCCCACCTGGTACACGCGGTGAGGGTCGTCGACGGTTGACAGCGCGGTCTCCCGACGCGCGAGGACGGCCCCGGGGACGACGGAGGCCCCGCAGCGCGCGCTGCGGGGCCTCGGTCGTGGTGTCGTGTGTGCCCCCGGCAGGATTCGAACCTGCGCACCCGCCTCCGGAGGGCGGTGCTCTATCCCCTGAGCTACGGGGGCTCGGGGCAGGGGAGAAGTTACCAGTCCTCCGGACCCGTCCCGACGCCGGGACTCAGGGCTCCGGCAGCGGCGTCCCGCCCCGCGCGGCGAGCATGTCGCCCATCGTCCCGGTCTCGGCCGACTGGGTGTCGGCGATGGACTCCGCCAGGGTCCGGACCGCGGGGACGTCGGCGTTCTCCGCCGCGTACTCCGCCATGTCGAAGCCGCCCTGGTGGTGGCGGATCATCAGCCGCAGGAACTCCACGTCGAAGGCCGGCCCCGACAGCGACCGCAGCTGCGCGAGCTCGGCCTCGGTGGCCATGCCGGGCATCACCGCGCCGTCGGACGCGTCGTGGCCGGAGTGGCCGGTGTGCCCGCCGCCCATCCAGGCCATGTGGTCGCCGCCGGAGCGCGGCAGCCCCCACAGCGACAGCCAGCCCTCCATCCGGCCGGCCTGGTTGGTCTGGGTGGCCGAGATGTCGAAGGCCAGCTGCCGCACCTCGGGGTCGCTGCTGCGCTCCGGTGCCAGGTTGGCCATCTCCACGCCCTGGCGGTGGTGGACGGCCATGTCCCGGGAGAACCCGGCGTCGACCGAGTCGGCGGTGGGTACCGGCTGCCGGCCGATGCCCAGGCCCACCGCCAGCCCGCCCCCGAGGGCCACCAGCGCGACGGCGATGACGGCCAGCAGGACGGCGCGCAGTGCGCGACCGCGGGGGGCCGGCGCGGGGGCGTCCTGCTCGGGACGGACGGCGGTGGCGGTCATCGCGGGCTCACTCCGTGCTGGTCTCGGGGGCGCCCATGGTGGGCGTCGTCGGCGCGTCGGTGGGGCCGACCGGCGCGCTCTCCTCGCCGGCCACCAGCGGGTCGGCGGCGAAGGCCGGGTTCTCGCAGCTGGCGCCGATCTCGGGGTAGTGGCCCTCGACCTCGCCGTTGAAGGTGAGGAAGTCGGCGAACTGCTCGATCCGCGGATCGTCGGCGGAGTCCACCTTGAGCTGGTGGTTCCACGACTGGAGGCTGACCGCGGCGTCGAGGCCGACGTACGGGGAGAGCATGCGGCCCGAGACGCCGTCGACGAGCTCGGCCAGCCGCGTCACGTCGTCCCCGGAGACCCGCTCGGGGTCGTAGGCGATCCACACCGCGCCGTGCTCGAGCGAGTGGACGGCGTTCTCGTGCCGGATGTCGACGTCGTAGACGGTGCCCGTGCAGTCGGCCCAGTTGTAGTCGTGCGGGCCGCCGACCGGCGGCGTCTGGTCGTAGGTGACCGGGGTGGTGACGTGGTCCTGCCCGGCGGCGTAGTCGAAGCTCTCGATGCCGGCGATCTCGTCGATCGCGTCGATGCGCTCCTCGTCGGCCTGCCGCACCTGCAGGACGGCGTAGGTCAGGGCCGCGGCGGCGAACACGACGACGGCGACGGCGGCGGCGATCAGCCCCCACGGCCGCTGCTGGGTGACCACCTGCGTCGGCGGCCGGGTGCGGCCGCGCCCGCCGGCGGGCCGGTTCGCCGTGGCCGGGCGCGCGCCGGAGCCGGCCCGGCTCGACCCGCCCCCCGTGCGGCCGGGGTCGGGCTTGCGGTCCTTGGCCACGTGCTCTCCTCGTCCTCGTGCGGGGTCGTGCCCCGGTGTCGCTGGGCCCGGTCGGCGCCGGACGGTCTCGGGTGGTGCTCGCGGGCGCGGTGGCCCACGATGGGGGCCCGTCCGCGCCGGGCGACGCGGCACGCGCTGCCGCCCTCGTCCGCGAGCATAGGTCGGCTCCCTGTGCGTGCCCCGGCACCGCGGGAGGCCGGTGCGCCGCTGCGTACGATCGCGCGGTGACACCCGAGCAGTTGCGCGACCTCGTCCGGACCGTCGTCGCGGCGGTCGTCGAGCGTGGCGCGCTCGCCGTCGCCGTCCCCGACGACGTCCTCGTCGAGCGGCCGAAGAACCCCGGGCACGGCGACTACGCGACCAACGTCGCCCTCCGCCTGGCCAAGCCCGCGGGCATGCCGCCGCGCGCCGTCGCCGACCTGCTCGCCGCCGAGCTCCGCGCGCAGCCGGGCGTCGCCCGGGTCGACGTCGCCGGCCCCGGGTTCCTCAACGTCACCCTCGCCGAGGGCGCGCTCGGGCAGATCGCCGTCCGGGCCGTCACCGCCGGCGAGGGCTACGGCCGCACCGGCGCGCTGGCCGGGCAGCGGCTCAACCTCGAGTTCGTCTCCGCCAACCCGACCGGCCCCGTGACGCTGGGCTCCACCCGCTGGGCCGCCGTCGGCGACGCCCTCGGCCGCCTGCTGGAGGCCAGCGGCGCCGAGATCAGCCGCGAGTACTACGTCAACGACGCCGGCGCGCAGATCGAGCGCTTCGCCCGCAGCCTGCAGGCCGTGGCGGCCGGTCGGCCGGTGCCCGAGGACGGCTACCAGGGCGACTACGTGGGCGAGGTCGCCGCGCGCGTGCTAGCAGACGAACCCGGTTTGCTCGAGCGACCGGAGGACGAGCAGGTCGCCGTCTTCGCCGACCGCGGCGTCGCCGCGATGGTGGCCGACATCCGCGAGACCCTCGCCGGCTTCGGTGTGCCGTTCGACACCTTCTTCTCCGAGCGCACGCTGCACGAGTCCGGCGCGCTGGAGAAGGCGGTGGCCACGCTCCGCGAGCAGGGGCACGTCTACGAGGCCGACGGCGCCGTCTGGCTGCGGACGACGACGTTCGGTGACGACAAGGACCGCGTGCTGGTCAAGGCCGACGGTGAGCCCACCTACTTCGCGGCCGACTGCGCCTACTACCTCGACAAGCGGGCGCGCGGCTTCGACCGGGTCGTGATCATGCTCGGCGCCGACCACTCGGGCTACGTGGGCCGCTACAAGGCGCTGGTGGCCGCGGCCGGCGACGACCCCGCCACCCACCTCGAGATCCTCATCGGCCAGCTGGTGAACCTGGTGCGCGACGGCGAGCCGGTCCGGATGAGCAAGCGCAAGGGCAACTTCGTGCTGCTCACCGACCTGGTCGACGCCGTCGGGGTCGACGCCGCCCGGTACGCGCTGGCGCGCGCGTCGGTCGACCAGACGATCGACATCGACGCCGACCTGTGGAGCCGGCGGACCAACGACAACCCGGTGTTCTACGTCCAGTACGCGCACGCCCGGATCTCCTCGGTGCTGCGCAACGCCGCCGACCTCGGCCTGGCCCTCGGCAAGCCGGGCGACGTCGACGCCGGGCTGCTGGTCCACGAGCGGGAGAACGACCTGCTGCGCGCGGTCGGCGAGTTCCCGCGGGTGCTCACCTCCGCCGCCGAGCTGCGCGCGCCGCACCGGGTGGCCCGCTACCTCGAGGAGCTGGCCGGCACCTACCACCGCTTCTACGACGCCTGCCGGGTGCTGCCCCGCGGCGACGAGGAACCCGGCCCGCTGACCACCCCGCGGCTGTGGCTGTGCGCGGCCACCGCGGTGGTGCTGCGCAACGGCCTCGGCGTGCTCGGGGTCTCCGCGCCGGAGCGGATGTGAGGGCGCACCCGGCGGGGCCGCTGCACGGCGCCTTCGCCCCGCCGCCGTCGGCCGGGACGCCCCCGGCCGACCTCGGCGCGCTCGACGAGCGGGTCTGGCCGCGCTCGGCCCGCCGGGTCGACGGCGAGCTGCACCTCGGCGGCACGCCGGTCACCGAGCTCGCCCGCGTGCACGGCACCCCGCTGTTCGTCCTCGACGAGGACGACTTCCGCGGCCGCGCGGCCGACTTCGCCACCGCCTTCACCGGGGCCGACGTCCACTACGCCTCCAAGGCCTTCCTGTGCGGGCAGGTGGCGCGCTGGATCGCCGAGGACGGCCTGCACCTGGACGCCTGCAGCGGCAACGAGCTCGCCCTCGCGCTGGCCGCCGGCTTCCCGGCCGAGCGGATCGCGCTGCACGGCAACAACAAGTCGCCGGTCGAGCTGCAGCTGGCCGTCGACGCCGGGATCGGCCGGATCGTCGTCGACTCCTTCGACGAGATCGACCGGCTGGTCCCGATCGCCGAGGCGAGCGGGCGGGCGGTGCCGGTCCTGATCCGCGCCACCGTCGGCATCGAGGCGCACACCCACGAGTTCATCGCCACCGCCCACGAGGACCAGAAGTTCGGGTTCTCCCTGGCCACCGGCGACGCCCTGACTGCCGCCGTCCGGGTCATCCGCGAGCCCGCGCTGCACCTGGCCGGGCTGCACAGCCACATCGGCTCGCAGATCTTCGACACCGCCGGCTTCGAGGCCGCCGCGCACCGGGTGGTCGGCCTGATGGGGCAGGTGCACCAGGCCACCGGCGAGGTCCTCGGCGAGCTCAACCTCGGCGGCGGGTTCGGCATCGCCTACCTGCCCGACGACGACCCGGTTCCCCCCGACGACGTCGCCCGGCGGCTGCGCACCGTCGTCGCCGCCGAGTGCGCCGCGCTGGACCTGCCCGTGCCGCGGCTGGCCGTCGAGCCCGGCCGCGCGATCGCCGGCCCCGGCACGGTCACGCTCTACGAGATCGGCACGATCAAGCCGGTCCGCCTCGGCAGCGGCGGGCAGGGCGCGCCGCAGGTGCGCAACTACGTGTCGGTCGACGGCGGGATGAGCGACAACATCCGCACCGCCCTCTACGACGCGAGCTACACGTGCGTGCTGGCGAACCGCACCTCCGACGCCCCGCCGGCGCTGTGCCGCGTCGTCGGCAAGCACTGCGAGAGCGGCGACGTGCTGGTCCGCGACCTGTGGCTGCCCTCGGACGTGCGCGCGGGCGACCTGCTCGCCGTCGCCGCCACCGGCGCCTACTGCTGGTCGATGGCCAGCAACTACAACTACCTGCTCAAGCCGGCGGTGGTCGCGGCCCGCGACGGGGGGACCACGGTGATCGTGCGGCGTCAGACACTGGCGGACGTGTTCGCCCTCGACGCCGTCCTCGCCGACGTGCCCGCGCCCTCGCCGGCGATCGACCAGCCCGCGCCCGAGCTGCCGGTCGGGGCCCGGTCGTGACCGCGCCCCTGCGCGTCGCCCTGCTCGGCTGCGGCACGGTCGGCGGCGCGGTGCTGCGGCTGGTCGAGGAGCAGGCCGCCGACCTCACCGCCCGGGTGGGCCGCCCGGTGGAGGTCGCCGGGGTCGCCGTCCGCCGCCCCGACCGGCACCCCGAGGTGCCCGCCGGGCTGCTGACCACCGACGCGCACGGCCTGGTCACCCGCGACGACGTCGACCTCGTCGTCGAGGTGATCGGCGGTATCGAGCCGGCTCGCTCGCTGATCCAGGCGGCGATCGAGGCCGGCAAGTCCGTGGTCAGCGCCAACAAGGCGCTGCTGGCCGAGGACGGCGTGGCGCTGCACGCGGCGGCCGCGAAGGCCGGCGTCGACCTGTACTACGAGGCGTCGGTGGCCGGGGCGATCCCGCTGCTGCGCCCGCTGCGCGAGTCGCTGGCCGGCGACCAGATCCGCCGCGTCGTCGGCATCGTCAACGGCACGACCAACTACATCCTCTCGCGCATGGCCGAGACCGGCGCCGGTTTCGGCGAGGCGCTGGCCGAGGCCACCGACCTGGGGTACGCCGAGGCCGACCCCACCGCCGACGTCGACGGCTTCGACGCCGCCGCGAAGGCCGCGATCCTCGCCTCGCTGGCCTTCCACACCGCGGTGACCGCCTCCGACGTGCACCGCGAGGGCATCTCGTCGGTCACCGCCACCGACGTCGCCCGCGCCGCCGAGATCGGCTGCACGGTGAAGCTGCTGGCCATCTGCGAGCGGGTGGTGGGGGAGGACGGGGACACCGTCGCCGTCCGCGTGCACCCGGCGATGATCCCGACGACGCACCCCCTGGCCGCCGTCGGCGGGGCGTTCAACGCCGTCTTCGTCGAGGCCGAGGCCGCCGGGCAGCTGATGTTCTACGGCCAGGGCGCCGGGGGCGAGCCCACCGCCAGCGCCGTCCTCGGCGACCTCGTCGCCGTCGCCCGCAACCGGGTGGCCGGGGCCGCCGGGGCCGGTCCCACCGCCTACGCCGACCTGCCCACGCGGCCGATCGCCGAGACGCCGACCCGGTACCACGTCAGCCTCGACGTCGCCGACGTGCCCGGTGTGCTGGCCACCGTCGCCACCGAGTTCGCCCGGCACGAGGTGAGCATCGCCACCGTACGCCAGGACGGGCACGGCGACGCCGCCACGCTGGTCATCGTCACGCACAGCGCGCCCGACGCCGCCCTGTCGGCCACGGTCGCCGCGCTCCGGGAGATGCCCGCGGTCCGCGCGGTCACCAGCGTGCTGAGGGTCGAGGGGTTGTCATGACGGGGACGCTGCCCGGAGCGGTCTCGCCGCTGTGGCCGGGGCTGATCGAGGCCTACCGGTCGCGCCTGCCGGTCACCCGCACCACGCCGGTGGTCACCCTGCACGAGGGCGCCACCCCGCTGGTGCCGGCGCCCGAGCTGTCGCGGCGCACCGGCTGCGAGGTGTTCCTCAAGGTCGAGGGCGCCAACCCGACCGGGTCGTTCAAGGACCGCGGCATGACCATGGCCATCACCAAGGCCCTCGAGGAGGGCGCGCGGGCGGTCATCTGCGCCTCCACCGGCAACACCAGTGCCAGCGCCGCCGCCTACGCCGCGCGCGCCGGGATGGTGTGCGCCGTCCTCGTGCCGCAGGGCAAGATCGCGCTCGGCAAGCTCGCCCAGGCGCTGGTGCACGGCGCCAAGCTGCTGCAGGTCGACGGCAACTTCGACGACTGCCTCGGGCTGGCCAGCAAGCTGTCGATCGACTACCCCGTCAGCCTGGTCAACAGCGTCAACCAGTACCGCATCGAGGGGCAGAAGACCGCCTCGTTCGAGGTCGTCGACGTCCTCGGCGACGCCCCCGACGTGCACTGCCTGCCGGTCGGCAACGCCGGCAACATCACGGCCTACTGGCAGGGCTACCGCGAGTACGCCGACGACGGCCCCGCCACGCACCGGCCGCGGATGTGGGGCTTCCAGGCCGCGGGCGCCGCCCCGATCGTCACCGGGAAGGTCGTCGAGCACCCGAGCACCATCGCGACGGCGATCCGCATCGGCAACCCGGCGTCGTGGACGAAGGCGCTGGCCGCGCGCGACGAGTCCGGCGGGCGCATCGACGCCGTCACCGACCGCGAGATCCTCGCCGCCTACCGGCTGCTGGCCCGCACCGAGGCGGTCTTCGTCGAGCCCGCCTCGGCGGCGTCGGTCGCCGGCCTGCTCAAGGTGGCCGCGACGGGCGAGCTCGAGCCGGGTCAGCGCGTCGTGTGCACGGTGACCGGCAACGGGCTCAAGGACCCCGAATGGGCCATCTCCGGGGCTCCCGCACCGGTCACGATCCCCGTCGACGCCGCCGCGGCCGCCGCGCAGCTGGGCCTGTGATGGAAGGACCACGTCCTCCCCTCCGCTCGCACGCTCGCGAGGGAACCCGGGACGTGGCCGAGCCGGACCGGGCGTCGGTGCGCGTCCCCGCGACCAGCGCCAACCTCGGTCCCGCCTTCGACTGCGCCGGCCTCGCCCTGACGCTGCACGACGTCGTCGAGTTCGCCGTCGCCGACGCCGGGCTGACCGTCGAGGTGTCCGGCGTCGGGGCGGGGGAGCTGCCCACCGACGAGTCGCACATGGTCGTGCGCGCGTTCCGCACCGCCTGCGAGCAGCTCGGGTGGACCCCGCCGGGGCTCTGCGTGCGCGCCGTCAACGCCATCCCGCAGGGGCGGGGGATGGGCTCGTCGGCCGCCGCCGTCGTCGCCGGGGTCGTGGGCGCGTGGGCGCTGTGCCCCGACGTCGAGGGCATCGACGCCGACGCCGTCCTGCGGCTGGTCAGCGAGATCGAGGGCCACCCCGACAACGTCGCCGCCTGCCTGCTGGGCGGCGCGACCCTGTCGTGGACGACGCCGGGGGGTGCGCGGGCTGACCGCCTGCCGGTCAGCGACGAGGTGCTGCCGGTGGTCCTGGTACCGGAGGGCACCCTGTCGACCCACCTCGCCCGCACGCTGCTGCCGGCCTCGGTGCCGCACGGCGACGCCGCCTTCAACGCCGCGCGCGCGGCGCTGCTGGTGCACGCCCTGACCGCGGAGCCCGCGATGCTGCTCGAGGCCACCGAGGACCGGCTGCACCAGCGGCAGCGCGCGGCCGCGATGCCGGAGACGATCGCGCTGGTCGACCGGCTGCGCGCCGCCGGGCACGCGGCCGTGGTGTCCGGGGCCGGGCCCAGCGTGCTGGTGCTCACCCGGCACCACCCCGACGACGTCCCGGGGGACCCGGCGTCGGCGGTTCGCGTGCGCGAGGTGAGCTCGATCACCCCGGACGGGTGGCGTTCCCACCCGCTGGAGGTGGATCACGGTGGCGCCCGGGTGTCCCGTGTGGCGGCTGGGGTATCGTCTTCGTAACGAGGAACACTCCGCTGGCCAGCGGTGTTGTCCCGTCTGTGGGGCGAGTCTAGTCTTCTCCGTGTAGCCGCCTCTCGGGCGAGCCTCGCACGGAACGACACCGTCGACCATCGCTGTCGGCGCAGATCCCGTTCCGTACCCACTCGATCCGCCGCTCCCTGCCGTTCCGAACTCCTCGGACGGGAGCCGGCGTCGGGTCACCCCCTGCGCCGGTAGGCGCAGGTCACCGCAGGGAAGGACCTGTACGTGAGCGAAACCACCGACCTCGCGACCGTCGGCGCCCCCGAGGGCGTCGCGACGGGCGAGGCACCTGCCGCTGCGGGTGCGGCAGGCCGATCCCGCCGCCGCGGCAGCGGCCTGGCCGGGATGCTGCTCCCCGAGCTGCAGCGACTCGCGACCGAGCTGGGGATCTCCGGCGTCGGCCGCATGCGCAAGGGCGACCTCGTCACCGCCATCTCCGCCCGTCAGGTCGGTGGGGCCCCGGGCAGCGGCCCGGCGCCCGGCGCCCCGGCCGACAGTGCGCCGGCCGACAGCGCCCCGGACGCCTCCGGCGCGCCCACCGCGCGCGGGATCGCCGCGACCGCCGCGCCGCTCGAGGCCCCCGTCAGCGTCGGCGCCAACGGCGGCCCGCTGACCGGCAGTGCCCCGGCTCCCGACGGCGCGCCCGCCGAGAGCACGCCGCGCCGCCGCCGGGCGGCCAGCCGCCCCGCCGGCGCGCCGACCGGCGCCGACACCGCTCCCGCCGCGGCGGCGCCCGCCGAGACCCGTCCGGCCGAGACCCGTCCCGCCGACGTGCCGGCCGCAGACGCCCCGGTCGCCGACGCCGCCCCCGCCGTCGACGTGCCCTCCGGGACCGAGACGGCCCCCGCGGCCGGCACCGACACCGGGGCCGCCGTGACCGACACCGTGACCGACACCGTGGCCCCGCCCGCGGAGCAGACCGACGGCGACCGTGCCGACGGCGAGCGCTCCGCACGCAACCGGGACCGCGGTCGCAACCGCGACGCCCGGGACGGCGAGCGCCCGCAGCGCGACGCCCGGGACGGCGAGCGCCCCCAGCGCGACGGCCGGGACGGCGAGCGCGCCGAGCGCCCGCAGCGCGAGGGCCGGGACGGCGAGCGCGGCCCGCGTGACGGCGAGCGCGCCGAGCGCCCCCAGCGTGACGGGGCCCGCGACGGCGCCCGTGACGGCCAGCGCGAGGGCAACCGCGACGGCAACCGCGGCCCCGACCGCGGCGACCGCAACGGCCGCCCCGACACCCGCGCCGCCGCCGACCGCGGCAACGACCGTGGCAACGACGGCCGCAACGACGAGGACGACGACGACTTCGAGGGCGGCCGCGGCCGCCGCGGGCGCCGCTACCGCGACCGCAACCGCCGCAACGGTCGCGAGCGCTTCGAGCAGCCCACCGAGCCGACCGTCAGCGAGGACGACGTCCTCCTCCCGGTCGCCGGCATCCTCGACGTCCTCGACAACTACGCGTTCGTCCGCACCTCCGGGTACCTGACCGGCCCGAACGACGTCTACGTGTCCCTGTCGCAGGTGCGCCGGCACGGCCTGCGCCGCGGCGACGCCATCACCGGCGCCGTCCGTCAGCCCCGCGAGGGCGAGCGCAAGGACAAGTACAACGCGCTCGTCCGGCTCGACACGGTCAACGGCCTGGACCCCGAGCAGGCGCGCAACCGCCCGGAGTTCACCAAGCTGACCCCGCTCTACCCGCAGGAGCGGCTGCGGCTGGAGACCGACCCGCACCAGCTGACCACCCGGGTCATCGACCTGGTCATGCCGATCGGCAAGGGCCAGCGCGCCCTCATCGTGTCGCCGCCCAAGGCCGGCAAGACGATGGTGCTGCAGGCGATCGCCAACGCGATCACCACGAACAACCCCGAGTGCCACCTCATGGTCGTCCTGGTCGACGAGCGACCCGAGGAGGTCACCGACATGCAGCGTTCGGTGAAGGGCGAGGTCATCGCCTCGACCTTCGACCGGCCGCCGTCGGACCACACGACGGTCGCGGAGCTGTCCATCGAGCGGGCCAAGCGCCTCGTCGAGATGGGCCACGACGTCGTCGTCCTGCTGGACTCGATCACCCGCCTGGGCCGGGCCTACAACCTGGCCGCACCCGCCAGCGGGCGCATCCTGTCCGGTGGTGTCGACTCCACGGCGCTCTACCCGCCCAAGCGCTTCCTCGGCGCCGCCCGCAACATCGAGAACGGCGGCTCGCTGACCATCATCGCCTCGGCGCTGGTGGAGACCGGGTCCACGATGGACACGGTCATCTTCGAGGAGTTCAAGGGCACCGGTAACGCGGAGATCAAGCTCGACCGCCGGCTGGCGGACAAGCGGGTCTTCCCGGCCGTCGACGTCAACGCGTCGGGCACGCGCAAGGAGGAGATCCTCATGTCGCCCGACGAGCTGGCCATCGTCATCAAGCTGCGCCGGGTGCTCGCCGCGCTCGAGCCGCAGCAGGCGCTGGAGCTGCTGCTCGACAAGCTGCGCAAGACGCGCAACAACATCGAGTTCCTCATGCAGATCCAGAAGACGACGATCGGCCCCGAGCGCGACTGACGAAGGACCCCGCTGCCCCTCACCGCCCACGCTCGCGGCGGGGCCCCTGCAGCGGGGCCGCCGCTGGGCGGGGCCGGACGTCTGGGACACTGGACGACTGAGCCCCGCAGCGCGGCCGGAATGACCGGCGGGCCGCCGGCGTTCGACCACCTGAACGGCACAGACCACCGGAAGAGGCGACATGAAGCCCGGCATCCACCCCGACTACCACACCACCACGGTCACCTGTGGTTGCGGGAACACCTTCACCACCCGCAGCACCGCCCCCGGCGGCACGCTGACCGTGGAGACCTGCTCCGCCTGCCACCCGTTCTACACGGGCAAGCAGCGGATCCTCGACACCGGCGGTCGCGTGGCCCGCTTCGAGAAGCGCTTCGGCAAGCGCGGCGCGAACGCCGGCAAGTAGCACCCCCGACGGCGCCCGTCCCACCTCGTGTGGGACGGGCGCCGTCGTCGTGTCCGCCGCCGATCCCGCCGCCCACCCCGTCCCTGGAGTCCTCCGCATGAGCACCTCGACCGACGCCGCGCCCGACCGGCTGAGCGGGCTGCTCGACGAGCACGCCGCGCTGGAGACCGAGCTCGCCGACCCGGCGGTGCACACCGACACCGCCCGCGCCCGCCGGCTGGGCCGCCGCTACGCCCAGCTCGCGCCCCTGGTCGAGACGGCGCGCGCGCTCGACGCCGCCCGGGACGACCTCGCCGCCGCCCGTGAGCTCGCCGCCGAGGACCCCTCCTTCGCCGAGGAGGCCCGTGGCCTCGAGACGCTGATCGAGGAGCTCACCGACCGGTTGCGCGAGCAGCTGCTGCCGAAGGACCCCGACGACGACAAGGACGTCATCCTCGAGATCAAGGCGGGGGAGGGCGGCGCGGAGTCGGCCCTGTTCGCCGGCGACCTGCTGCGCATGTACCTGCGCTACGCCGAGCGCCGGGGCTGGTCCACCGAGGTCCTCGACGCCGTCCCCGCCGAGCTCGGCGGCTACAAGGACGTCTCCATCGCGGTGAAGTCGCGCACCGACGAGGGCATCTGGTCGCGGCTGAAGTTCGAGGGCGGCGTGCACCGGGTGCAGCGGGTGCCCGTCACCGAGTCCCAGGGCCGCATCCACACCTCCGCCGTCGGCGTGCTCGTGCTGCCCGAGGCCGAGGAGGTCGACGTCACCGTCGACCCGAACGACCTGCGCATCGACGTCTTCCGCTCCTCGGGCCCCGGCGGGCAGAGCGTGAACACCACTGACTCCGCCGTCCGGATCACCCACCTGCCGACCGGCATCGTCGTCAGCTCGCAGAACGAGAAGAGCCAGCTGCAGAACCGCGAGTCGGCGCTGCGCGTGCTGCGCTCCCGGCTGCTGGCCGCCGCCCGCGAGGAGGCCGCGGCCACCGCCAGCGACCAGCGGCGCAGCCAGGTCCGCACGGTCGACCGCAGCGAGCGCGTGCGCACCTACAACTTCCCGGAGAGCCGCATCTCCGACCACCGGGTCGGCTTCAAGGCGCACAACCTCGACGCCGTGCTCGACGGCGAGCTCGACCCGGTCATCGACGCGCTCACCCGCGCGCACACCGCCGAGCTGCTGGCGGCCGGCTCCTGAACACCCGCACGCTCCTCGCCGACGCCGCCCGGCGGCTGGCCGAGGCCGGCGTCGCGTCACCGCGCGTGGACGCCGAGCTCCTGCTCGCCCACGTCCTCGGCCGCTCCCGCACAGCGCTGCTCACCCTCGTCGACGTCGACGACGACGCCACCGCCCGCTTCACCGCCCTGCTCGACCAGCGCGCCGCCCGCGTCCCCCTGCAGCACCTCACCGGCCGCGCACCGTTCCGCCACCTCGAGCTCGCCGTCGGCCCGGGCGTGTTCGTGCCGCGGCCGGAGACCGAGCAGCTCGTCGAGTGGGCCCTGGCCCGGCTCGCCGGCGTCGCGGAGCCGGTCGTCGTCGACCTCGGCAGCGGGTCCGGCGCGATCGCGCTGTCGATCGCGCACGAGCACCCCGGCGCGCGGGTCACCGCCGTCGAGCGCGACCCGCAGGCGATGGAGTGGACCCGGCACAACGCCGGCCTGCGCGCCGCCGCCGGCGACCGCCCGGTGACCGTGCTCGCCGGTGACATGACCGACCCGGCGCTCTTGACCGGCCTCGACGGCGCCGTCGACCTCGTCGTCTCCAACCCGCCCTACGTGCCCGACGGCGCCCGGGTGCCCTGCGAGGTGGCCGACCACGACCCGCCGCTGGCGCTGTGGGGCGGTCCCGACGGCCTCGACGTCGTCCGGGGGCTGCTGCGGACCGCCGCCCGCCTGCTGCGGCCCGGTGGTGTGCTCGGCATCGAGCACGCCGACCAGCAGGGGAGCGCACTGCCCGCGCTCGTGCGCGGCACCGGCGACTTCACCGACGTCGCCGACCACCCCGACCTCGCCGGCCGCCCGCGGTTCACCACCGCGCGGCGGGCTGGGGGAGACTGACCGCCCGTGGCCGACCTCTACGACTGCACCGACCCCGCGGCGCGCGCGGCGGGCCTGGACGCCGCCGCCGCGGCGATCGCCCGCGGACAGCTCGTCCTGCTGCCCACCGACACCGTCTACGGCGTCGGCGCCGACGCGTTCTCACCCGCCGCGGTCGCCGGCCTGCTGGCGGCGAAGAACCGCGGCCGCGCGATGCCGGTGCCGGTGCTCATCGGCGAGGCCTCCACGCTGGCCGGGCTGACCATCCGCGTGCCCGCGGCGGCGACCCGGCTCGCCGAGGCGTTCTGGCCCGGCGGGCTGACCCTCGTCGTCGAGCACGCGCCGTCCCTGGCCTGGGACCTCGGCGACGCCGAGGGCACCGTCGCCGTGCGACTCCCCGACGACGACGTCGCCCGCGACCTGCTGCGCCGCACCGGCCCGATGGCGGTGTCGAGCGCCAACCGGTCGGGCCGCCCGGCCGCGACGACGGCGCAGGAGGCCGTGGCCCAGCTCGGCGAGCACGCCGCCGTGGTGCTCGACGGCGGCCCCCGCGAGGGGTCGGCCGCGAGCACGATCGTCGACTGCACCGGTCCCGCGCCCCGCGTGCTGCGCGTGGGCGCGGTGCCCGTCGAGCGCCTCCGCGAGGTCCTGCCCGAGACCGTCGACTAGCGGCGGCGGCGTCCGCCGGTCCCGCCCCGGTGCCCGTCCGGGCGATACCGTGGGGGAGCCGCCCTGTCGTCTCGCCCCCGGAGCACCGTCGCGATGAGCCAGCCCGCCCTGCCTCCGGGCGGGGTCCCGCGCGGTCCCGGTCGGGACTGAGCCGTGCGCGAGTACGCCGTCGTCCTGCTGACCGCCGGCCTGGTCACCTTCCTGGCCACCCCGGTGGTGCGGGTGGCGGCGGTCCGGCTCCGGATGATGGCCGCCCCCCGCGAGCGCGACGTGCACGTCATCCCCACCCCGCGCGGGGGAGGGGTGGCGATGTACCTCGGCGTGGCCGCGGCCGTGATGGTGGCCACCCGGCTGCCGGCCCTGCAGCGCACGTTCGACGACTCGCAGACCGCCGCGGTGCTCGTCGCCGGCGGGCTGATCTGCCTGCTCGGGGTCCTCGACGACAAGTTCGGCCTCGACGCGCTCACCAAGCTGACCGGCCAGATCGCCGCGGCCGGCGTCATGGTGCTGCTCGGGGTGCAGCTGGCCTTCCTGTTCCTGCCGGTGGCCGACATCGGGACGATCTCCTTCGGCCCCGACGTCGGCGTGCCGCTGACCATCCTGCTGACCGTCATGACGGTCAACGCGCTGAACTTCATCGACGGCCTCGACGGGCTGGCCGCGGGCGTCTCGGCGATCGCGGCGCTGGCCTTCTTCGCCTACAGCTACAACCTCAGCCGGGTCGGTTACGACGAGGTCGCCAGCGCCCCGGCCCTGGTCACCGCGGTGCTGGCCGGCGCCTGCCTGGGCTTCCTGCCGCACAACTTCAGCCCGGCACGCATCTTCATGGGCGACTCGGGCTCCATGCTCGTGGGCCTCATGCTGTCGGCGGCCGCCGTCAGCGCCACCGGTCGCGTCGACGCGCAGTCCTTCGACTCCGCGGCCAGCCTCCTCCCGCTCGCGCTGCCCCTCCTGGTGCCGATCGCGGTCCTCTTCATCCCCTTCATCGACCTCGTCCTGGCCGTCGTCCGCCGGACCCGCCGGGGCCAGTCGCCGTTCTCACCCGACAAGATGCACCTGCACCACCGGCTGCTGGCCATCGGCCACTCCCACCGCCGGGCGGTGCTGACCATGTACTTCTGGGCGGCTCTCCTGTCCTTCGGCGCGGTGGCGCTGTCGATCACCGGCGGGACGGCGGAGCTGCTCGTCGTGATCGGGGTGCTGCTCGCCGTGGGTGTCGTCGTCGTCCTCAGCCCGCACGCCCGTCGTGCGGCCCGTGAGGCCCGGGCGGCCGAGATCGCCGCACAGCGCCGCCGCAGCCGGGCCGCGCACCCGACCGCCCGGACCACCCGCGCTCACGCCCGCAGGTCCACCGCCGCGGCCCTGCCCGGCGGCACCCCCGCGACGGCCGCCCCGCCCGCGACCGCGCCGCCCGGGCCCCCCGCCCCACGTGCGGCCGGCGCCGGACGGGGCCTGCGGTGAGCGCGCCCCGCCCCACGGCCGAGGTGCCGTGGGACCTGTCGTTCCTGCGCGTGGGCACGCTGGCCACGGCCGCGGTGGCCGGTGTTGCCGCGGTCGTCGTCGGCCTGTCCCTGGGCTGGCCCGACGCCGTCGGGGTCCTGGTGGGCGCCGCGGTGGTGACGGCGTTCTTCGTGTTCTCCGGGGTGGTCGTAGCCTGGGCGGGCCGGATCGATGACACCTTCACCCTGCCGGCGGCCCTGGGGGCGTTCTTCGTGAAGGCCGTCGTGCTGTTCGCCATCCTGAACGCCCTCCCCGAGGACGGCTGGCTGGACCGGCTGACGATGGCGTGGGCGGTCATCGTGGGCGCCCTGCTGTGGAGCGGGGTGCAGCTCCGCTGGGTGTGGACCCGGCCGCTCTACTACGTCACCCCCCCGGCACCACCCGGACAGGCGACTGTTCCCCCGCCACCGGACGGGCCCGCGACACTCGGCTGATAGTGTCCCCGCCGATGGCCGAGGACGACCCCGCCCGCGGGGAGCCGCGGTCCCGACCTGCGCGACCAGCCGCCCCTCGGGGCAGCGGTGCCGAGACCGGCTACGCCGTCATCGGGACGATGATCTCCGGGATGGCCGTGTGGGGCGGGGCCGGCTGGTTGCTCGACCGGTGGCTGGACACCCGTGTGTTCCTGCCGGTCGGGATCATCCTCGGCATCTCGGTGGCCATCTACCTGGTCGTCAAGCGGTACGGCGGTCCGCCCCCGACACCGGGGGCGTCCGACACCAGCACCACCCCGGGCGGACGACGGAGCCGGCCCAGGACGCAGAAGGGACAACGGTGACCTCCAGCGCCCTCGCGCTCGCTGACGTGCTCGCGGTCGAGGACACCGGCGGCGGGGACGGCTTCCAGGCCCCGGGACTCAGCGAGTTCTACCCGGAACCGCTCGCAGAGTTCTCGCTGGTCGGCGTCGACTTCGCCATCACCCGCATCACGCTCGGCCTGTTCGTCGCTACCACCGCGATGCTGGTCTTCATGGTCCTGGCGGCGCGCAGGCCGCAGATCGTTCCGAGCAAGTTGCAGTTCGTCGGCGAGAGCGGCTATTCCCTCGTCCGCGACGGCATCGCCCGCGACGTGGTCGGCCCCAAGGGGCTGCCGTTCGCGCCGTTCCTGGCCGCGCTGTTCTTCTTCATCCTCGCGAACAACCTGATGGCGATCATCCCGTTGGCGCAGATCTCGCCGATGTCGCGGTTCGCGTTCCCACTGGTGCTCGCCCTGATCTGCTGGGCCCTCTACATCTACATCGGCATCCGCGAGCAGGGCGCCGGGCGCTACTTCAAGGACATCCTGTTCCTGCCCGGCGTGCCCAAGGCGATGTACGTCCTGGTGACACCGATCGAGATCCTGCAGAACTTCATCGTCCGGCCGTTCACCCTCGCGGTGCGGCTCTTCGCGAACATGTTCGCCGGCCACATGCTGCTGGTCGTCTTCTCGCTCGGCGCGGTCTACCTGCTCAGCCGGGACAACTTCTCCATCGTCTTCGGACCCATCTCCGCACTGATGGCGATCGTGATGACCTTCTTCGAACTCCTGGTCATCTTCCTGCAGGCCTACGTCTTCACCGTGCTGATGGGGACCTACCTGAACGGCTCCATCGAGGCCGAGCACTGACGGCCTGACCCGCACCCCCGATCGCACGACCCCGCACGACCCCCGCAAGCCGCCCGGCGGACACCGGGCGACGACACAGGAGGAACAACCCGTCATGGACAATCTCGCTGAGCTGACCGGCAGCATCGGCTCCGTGGGCTACGGCCTCGCGGCCATCGGCCCGGGTATCGGCGTCGGCATCGTGTGGGCCGCCTACATCCAGGCCACCGCCCGCCAGCCCGAGTCGGCCGGCCTGACCCGCACCTACGCCTTCCTCGGGTTCGCCCTCTCCGAGGCGCTCGCGCTGATCGGCTTCGTCGTCCCCTTCGTCTTCGGCCTCTGACCCCACCTCCGGGTAGGTACAGCGGCCAACGAGACAGGACACTGAGATCATGAGCATCCTCGCTGCGGAGAGCGCCAACCCGCTCATCCCGCCGCTCGGCGAGATCATCATCGGCCTGGTCGCCTTCGCGATCGTGCTGCTGGTGTTCTTCCGGTTCATCGCGCCGCGCTTCGAGCAGGCCTTCCGGGCCCGCCGCGAGGCCATCGAGGGCGGCATCGAGCGCGCCGAGGCCATGCAGGCCGAGGCCAAGGCGGCGCTGGAGCAGTACCGGGCGCAGCTGGCCGAGGCCCGCACCGAGGCCGCGCAGATCCGCGACCAGGCTCGCGCCGAGGGTCAGCAGATCCTCGAGGAGCTCCGCGCCCAGGCGCAGGAGGAGTCCGCGCGGATCGTGGCCCGCGGCGAGGAGCAGCTGGCCGCCAACCGGCAGTCGGTGGTCAACGAGCTGCGTGGCCAGATCGGCGCGCTCGCCGTCGACCTCGCCGGCCGGGTGGTGGGCGAGTCCCTCGAGGACGAGGCGCGCCGCCGCGGCACCGTGGACCGCTTCCTCGACTCACTCGACGGCATGTCCGCCGGCGGTGCGTCCGACGGCCGGACCGGCAGCACCGTGTTCGTCCCCGGGGCGGACCGCTGATGGACGCCTCCAGCCGGGCGGCGATCGCGGTCAGCCGCGAGCGCCTCGCGGCCACCACCCGCGGCGCCGCCGGACCGGGGCTGATGGCCCTGGCCGACGAGCTCTTCGCCGTCGCACGGTTGCTCGAGGGGCAGCTCTCGCTGCGCCGCGCGCTCTCCGACGCGTCGGTGAAGCCGGTCGACCGGGCGGGCCTGGTGCGCAGCATCTTCGGCGGCAAGGTGTCGGCGGCCACCGTCGACCTCGTCGAGACGGTCGCCCGGCAGCGCTGGTCGCGGCCGCTGGACCTGGTCGAGGCCGTGGAGCTCCTCGCGACGGAGGCGGGGCTGGACGCCGCCGAGGCGCGGGGTGAGCTCGAGGGCGTCGAGGACGAGCTGTTCCGGTTCGGCCGCATCGTGGGCGGCGACCCGGGCCTCTCGCGCATCCTCTCCGACGACCGCGCGCCCGTCGCCGGCAAGACGGCGCTGCTCGACCGGCTGCTGTCGGGCCGGGTCAGCCCCGTCACCGAGCAGCTGCTGCGGAACTCCCTGACCGTCCGGCACGTGGGCAACGCGGAGAACCGGATCGAGCGGCTGTCGGCGTCGGCCTCCGCCCGGCGGGGCCGGTCGGTCGCCTACGTGACGTCGGCGGCACCGCTCACCTCGGCGCAGGAGCAGCGGCTGCAGGACGTGCTCGGCCGGATCTACGGCCGGACGATCGGCCTGCAGGTCACCGTCGACCCGGCGGTGCTCGGCGGCCTCGTCGTCCGCGTCGGTGACGAGGTCGTCGACGGCAGCGTGGCGAACCGGCTCGAGGTCGCGAGCCGCCGGCTCGCCGGCTGACCCGGCGACCACCCAGACCACCAGACACCACCCCAGCAGCACACCCAGCAGGGAAGAGGACGCGAGCCATGGCCGAGCTGACGATCTCCGCAGACGAGATCCGCAGTGCCATCCAGAACTACGTCACCGAGTACTCCCCGGACGTCTCCCGGGAAGAGGTCGGGATCGTCACCGAGGCCGGCGACGGCATCGCCCGGGTCGAGGGCCTGCCCTCGGTCATGACCAACGAGCTGCTCGAGTTCGAGAGCGGTGTCCGCGGCCTGGCCCTGAACCTCGACGTGCGCGAGGTCGGCGTCGTCGTCCTCGGTGACTTCGCGGGCATCGAGGAGGGCCAGCAGGTCCGCCGCACCGGTGAGGTCCTCTCCGTCGCCGTCGGCGACGGCTACCTCGGTCGCGTCGTCGACCCGCTGGGCAACCCCATCGACGGCGCCGGCGAGATCGCCACCACGGGCCGTCGCGCCCTGGAGCTGCAGGCACCCACCGTGGTGCAGCGGCAGTCGGTGCACGAGCCGCTGCAGACCGGCATCAAGGCCATCGACGCCATGACGCCGATCGGCCGCGGCCAGCGTCAGCTCGTCATCGGTGACCGCCAGACCGGCAAGACGGCCATCGTCACCGACACGATCATCAACCAGAAGCAGGCCTGGGAGACCGGCGACCCGGCGCAGCAGGTGCGCTGCATCTACGTCGCCGTCGGCCAGAAGGGCTCGACGATCGCGGCGATCCGCGCCTCCCTCGAGGAGGCCGGCGCGATGGAGTACACGACCATCGTCGCCGCGCCCGCCTCGGAGTCCGCCGGCTTCAAGTACATCGCCCCCTACACCGGCTCGGCCATCGGCCAGCACTGGATGTACGAGGGCAAGCACGTCCTCATCGTGTTCGACGACCTGTCCAAGCAGGCCGAGGCCTACCGCGCCGTCTCGCTGCTGCTGCGCCGCCCGCCGGGCCGCGAGGCCTACCCCGGCGATGTCTTCTACCTCCACTCCCGCCTGCTGGAGCGCTGCGCCAAGCTCTCCGACGACCTGGGTGCCGGCTCGATGACCGGTCTGCCGCTCATCGAGACCAAGGGCAACGACGTGTCGGCCTACATCCCGACCAACGTCATCTCGATCACCGACGGGCAGATCTTCCTCGAGACCGGTCTGTTCAACTCCGGTGTGCGCCCGGCCATCAACGTCGGCATCTCGGTCTCCCGGGTCGGCGGCTCCGCGCAGATCAAGGCGATGAAGTCCGTCGCCGGCCGCCTGCGCCTGGACCTCGCCCAGTACCGCGAGCTCGAGGCCTTCGCCTCGTTCTCCTCCGACCTCGACGCCTCCAGCCGGGCGACGCTGGACCGCGGTCAGCGGCTCGTCGAGCTGCTCAAGCAGGGGCAGTACCAGCCGTACCCGGTCGAGCGCGAGGTCGTCTCGCTGTGGCTGGGGACCACCGGCAAGCTCGACCGCGTGCCGGTCGGTGACGTGCGCCGGTTCGAGTCGGAGTTCCTCGACCACATCGCCCGGGCCGAGCCCGGCGTCTACGACGAGATCCGCACCTCGCGGGCCCTCGGCGGCGACGCCGTCAGCAGCCTCGAGCGCGCCGTCGACGGCTTCTACCGCCAGTTCACGACGACGGACGGCAGCTCGCTGACCGACGACGGCGACGAGGACACCACCGGCCAGGGCACCGCCGGCCAGCGGGGCGGGAACGCCGGTCAGCGGGGCGGCGCCCAGGGTGGCGGGACGGCGCAGAACGGCGGGACGGCGCAGGGCGGCGCGACGGCGCAGGGCGCCACCGCGGCGACGAGGGCCTGACGTGGCCGGCTCCCTCCGCGCGCTGCGGCGCCGCATCCGCTCCACGCAGTCGACGAAGAAGATCTTCTCGGCGCAGGAGCTGATCGCCGGTGCCCGCATCGTGCGCGCCCAGGCCCGGGTGGAGGCCTCCAAGCCCTACGCCCGGGAGATCACCCGGGTGCTGGGCGCACTGGCCTCGTCGGCGTCCCTCGAGCACCCGCTGCTCAACGAGCGGACCGAGACGCGCCGCGCGGCGGTCCTGGTGGTCACCTCCGACCGCGGGTTCGCCGGCTCGTACAACGTCAACGTCCTGCGTCGCACCGAGGAGCTGCTCGGCACCCTGCGCCAGCAGGGCAAGGAGCCGGTGCTCTACGTCGTCGGGCGCAAGGGGGAGACGTACTACTCCTTCCGCGACCGCCCCGTGGAGCAGACGTTCACCGGCTTCTCCGAGCAGCCGGCCTACTCCGACGCGCAGGACGTCGGTCGGGCGCTGATCGGCGTCTTCACCCCCGGTGAGGACGCCGACCGCAGCGGGGCCGTGGACGAGGTCCACATC
Source organism: Geodermatophilus obscurus (assembly GCF_900115395.1). Lineage (GTDB taxonomy): Bacteria > Actinomycetota > Actinomycetes > Mycobacteriales > Geodermatophilaceae > Geodermatophilus > Geodermatophilus obscurus_B. The sequence continues at coordinate 164,836 of NZ_FOWE01000007.1, read as the reverse complement.
GTCTACACCGAGTTCCGCTCGCTGCTCGCGCAGGTCCCGGTCGCCTCGCGGCTCGCGCCCGTCGACACCGAGGACCTCGAGCGCGGCGAGGACGGCGACGGCGAGGGCCGGCCGACCGGCGACAGCGGTGTGCCCACGTCCTACGAGTTCGAGCCCTCGCCCGAGGCGCTGCTGGACTCGCTGCTGCCGAAGTACGTCACCACCCGCGTCTACGCGGCGCTGCTCGAGGCCGCGGCCTCGGAGTCGGCCTCGCGCCGGCGGGCGATGAAGTCGGCGTCCGACAACGCCGAGGAACTGGCCAAGAACCTGTCGCGCCAGGCCAACCAGGCCCGGCAGGCGGAGATCACCCAGGAGATCAGCGAGATCGTCGGCGGCGCCGACGCGCTCGTCTCGGCCGGCTCCGACGACTGACCGACCGTCCCCCGCCGCTCCGGCGGCGGGGACACTGGAACTGCGACACCACCGAAGCCCGAGGGCAGGAGAGCACTCCCCATGACCGTCACCGAGGACCGTCCGACCACCCCGTCGACGCAGGGCACCGGCCGCGTCGTCCGGGTCACCGGGCCGGTCGTCGACGTCGAGTTCCCGCGCGACGCGATGCCCGACCTGTTCAACGCCCTGCACGTCGACGTGACCCTCGCCGACCTGGGCAAGACGCTCACCCTCGAGGTCGCCCAGCACCTGGGTGACAACGTAGTGCGCACGATCTCCATGGCGCCGACCGACGGCCTGGTCCGCGGTGCCCAGGTGTCCGACACCGGGTCCGCGATCTCGGTGCCCGTCGGCGAGGGCGTCACCGGCCACGTCTTCAACGCCCTCGGCGAGTGCCTCGACACCCCCGGCTACGGCCAGGACCTCAAGCGCTGGACGATCCACCGGCACGCGCCGCGGTTCGACCAGCTCGAGGGCCGCACCGAGCTCCTCGAGACCGGCATCAAGGTCATCGACCTGCTGACGCCCTACGTGGCCGGCGGGAAGATCGGCCTGTTCGGTGGGGCCGGCGTGGGCAAGACCGTCCTCATCCAGGAGATGATCCGCCGCGTCGCCCAGGAGTTCGGTGGCGTGTCGGTGTTCGCCGGCGTCGGCGAACGCACCCGCGAGGGCAACGACCTCATCACCGAGATGACGGAGTCCGGCGTCATCAACTCCACGGCACTGGTGTTCGGCCAGATGGACGAGCCGCCGGGCACCCGCCTGCGGGTCGCCCTGTCGGCGCTGACCATGGCCGAGTACTTCCGGGACGAGCAGAACCAGGACGTGCTGCTCTTCATCGACAACATCTTCCGGTTCACCCAGGCCGGGTCCGAGGTCTCCACGCTGCTGGGCCGCATGCCCTCCGCGGTGGGTTACCAGCCGACCCTCGCCGACGAGATGGGCGAGCTGCAGGAGCGGATCACCTCGACCCGCGGTCACTCGATCACCTCGCTGCAGGCGATCTACGTGCCCGCCGACGACATCACCGACCCGGCGCCGCACACCACCTTCGCCCACCTCGACGCGACGACGGTGCTCTCCCGGCCGATCTCGGAGAAGGGCATCTACCCGGCCGTGGACCCGCTGGACTCCACCAGCCGGATCCTCGACCCGCAGTACGTCGGGCAGGAGCACTACCAGGTCGCGCAGACGGTCAAGCAGATCCTGCAGCGCTACCAGGAGCTCCAGGACATCATCGCGATCCTCGGCATCGACGAGCTCTCCGAGGAGGACAAGGTCACCGTGCAGCGCGCGCGGCGGATCGAGCGGTTCCTCTCGCAGAACATGTTCGTGGCGGAGGCCTTCACCGGTCAGCCCGGCTCGTTCGTGCCGCTGTCGGAGACCCGCGAGGCCTTCAAGGCGCTCACCGAGGGCAACTACGACCACGTGCCCGAGCAGGCCTTCTTCATGTGCGGTGGTCTCGAGGACCTCGAGCGCAACGCGCAGAAGCTCAAGCGCGGCTGACGAAGGACCCCCTTGCCCCCGCCACTCGCGAGCTCGCGGCGGGGCCCTGCGAGGAGGCCGTTCCAGTCGGTTGCGTGCGACGGCCGGGTACCCCCGTTCGGGTACCCGGCCGTCGTGCGTCCGGGGGCGTCCTGGCGCGACCCGACGGCCTGGAGCGGAGCGGTGACGGTGCAGGGTCCCGCGCTCACCTGGTCGTCGCGCCCGTGACACTTCCGTGACCTGCGCGGATGCACATCTGCGGGTGCCCGCTCACGGAGCGTCGGGACGAGCCAGGGCGTCACCGTTCGAGTGATTGGCGACCGGCTGGTCGTGGGCAGGGCTCTGGCGGATGACCCTCAAGCACGGGAGCCTCCCTGCCGATCGAGCAGGTGGCGCCCGGAGGGACCGGACGCGCGGCGCGGGAGAGAACGATGGACTGGCTGGACGGGACGAGCACGCAGGGCACGGTGAGCCCGCTGCCGCTCAGTACTCCGGACCCCGGCTGGACGTGGCCCCCGTCGGCACCGGTCTCCCACGTCACCGACATCCGCTACGACACCGACGAGTGGGCGCCGGCCTCGACCGTCTACCACCCCTGGGTGCGCGTCGGCCGCTGGACCCTGCTCTACCGCCGCGCCGCCTGACGCGGGTCCTCGCCCGCGGCGTCGCCCGCCGACCCGGACGGGTGGTGCCGCGCCACCCGCACCGGGCGCCCGGTCCGGCGCGACTAGAGTGGGAGCGACCGTCGCCGTGCCCGCATCCCGGCCGGCGTCCCAGCACCGCAGCGTCGGTGGACCCGGAGGAGTGTCGTGGCGACCCTGCAGGTCGAGTTGGTGGCCGTCGAGCGGACGATCTGGTCGGGCGAGGCCAGCATGGTCATCGCCCGCACCACCGAGGGTGAGCTCGGCGTCCTGCCCGGCCACGCACCGCTGCTCGGCGAGCTCGCGCCCGGCGGCGTGGTCACCATCCGCAGCACGCAGGGCGAGGACGTCGTCGCGGCGGCCCACGGCGGGTTCCTCTCGGTGACCCCGGAGGGCGTCTCCATCCTGGCCGAGACCGCCGAGATCAGCTCCGAGATCGACGTCGAGCGCGCGCGGGAGGCCCTCCGCCGCGCCGAGCAGGACGCGGACGACCCCGAGCAGCTCGCCGCCGCCCGCCGCGCCCAGTCCCGGCTCCGCGCTGCCGGCCAGTCCGTCTGAGGGAGGACCCTCGTGCCCCCCGGCCCCCGCTCCGCACGGCGCGGGCCCCTGCACGAGGGCCGTCCTGACGTCCCCGCCACCCCGCGGTGACCACCGCCGTCCTCGTCCTCGCCGGGGTGCTGGTGGTCGCCCTGGTGATCGGGTTCCTGGTCCGCCGCCGCCTGCTGCTCATGGGCCTGGGCGCCGTGACCATGTGGCTGCGCCCGGTGGGCAGCTCGCGCTGGTCGGTGGGCGTCGCCTGGTACGGCGGGGACGCCCTGCTGTGGTACCGCGCGCTGTCGCTCTCGGTGCGCCCGCAGCAGCGGCTGTGCCGGACGGAGTTCCGGGTGGCCGGCCGCCGCGGCCCGGGGCGTGACGACGTCGCCCTGCCCGACGACGCCGTCGTCCTCACCTGCCAGACCGGCAGCGGCCCCAAGGAGCTGGCCATGGACACCTCGACGGTGACCGGCTTCCTCTCCTGGCTCGAGTCCGCCCCGCCCGTCCACTAGCGGGACGGCCGGGGATCAGCCCCGGGCGGCCCGCTGGGCGTGCACGCCGCTGTGCGCCCCCGGCTCCCAGAGCACGTCGCCGTCCGGGTTGGCCTCCCGGGCGAGGATGAACAGCAGGTCCGACAGCCGGTTGAGGTAGCGCGCCGTCTCGGCGTTGGTGCGCTCCCCGTCGGCCTCCAGCAGCGCCCAGACGCTGCGCTCGGCGCGCCGCACCACCACCCGCGCCTGGTGCAGCAGCGCCGCCAGCGCCGTGCCCCCGGGCAGCACGAAGCTCGTCAGCCGCGGCAGCGCCTCGTTGTGCTCGTCGCAGGCCACCTCCAGCCGCTCGGTGTAGGCGGCGGTGATCCGCAGCGGCGGGTGCGGGGGGTCCGGGACGACCGGCGTGGAGAGGTCGGCGCCGACGTCGAACAGGTCGTTCTGCACGCTGCGCACCAGCTCGACGAGCTCCGGCGACGGCGACCCCAGCGCCAGCGCCAGGCCGAGCACGCTGTTGGCCTCGTCGACGTCGGCGTAGGCCACCAACCGCGGGTCGGTCTTCGACACCCGGCTCATGTCGCCGAGGTGCGTCTGCCCGGCGTCTCCGGTCTTCGTGTAGATGCGGGTGAGCCGGATGGTCATGGTCGCTGAGCCTATGTGGTGCCGCGGTCCGGGCCCGGGGCCCGGGCGGTCACCGGGAACCGGTCGCCCGCCCGCCGTAGGGTGGCCCGGTGCAGTGCTTCGAGGTGGCCGGCGGCACCCCGCTCAAGGGCCGGGTGCGCGTCACGGGGGCGAAGAACAGCGCCCTCAAGCTCATGGCGGCGGCCCTGCTGGCCCCCGGGCGGACCACCGTCGACGAGGTCCCCGACATCCTCGACGTCTCGATCATGAGCGAGGTGCTGCGCCGCCTGGGCTGCGGCGTCACCTACGAGCGCTCCGGGCAGCCCGGCGGCGGCGGGCGGGTCGTCGTCGACGTGCCGGAGGAGCCGGCCACCGAGACCGACTACGACCTCGTCCGCAAGATGCGGGCCTCGATCAGCGTGCTCGGGCCGCTCGTCGCCCGGTGCGGCAGCGCCAGGGTCGCCCTGCCCGGCGGTGACGCGATCGGCTCGCGCGGACTGGACATGCACATCTCCGGCCTCGAGCGGCTCGGCGCCTCGATCCACAGCGAGCACGGGTTCCTCGTCGCCACCGCGCCGAGGCTCACGGGCACCTCGATCTGGCTGGACTTCCCGTCGGTCGGCGCCACCGAGAACCTGCTCATGGCCGCCGTGCTCGCCGAGGGCACCACCGTCATCGACAACGCCGCACGCGAGCCGGAGATCGTCGACATCTGCTCGATGCTCACCGCGATGGGTGCCCGCATCGACGGCGCGGGCTCCTCGACGCTGACCATCGAGGGCGTCACCGGGCTGGAGCCGGTCGCCTACAGCACGGTGCCCGACCGGATCGTCGCCGGCACGTGGGCGATCGGGGCGGTCATGACCCGGGGCGACGTCGTGGTGGAGCGGGCGGTGGCCGAGCACCTCGCCGTCCCGCTGGACAAGCTGGTCAGCGCCGGCGCCACCGTTGAGGTGGTCCCCGACGGCGTCCGGGTGGCGATGGACGAGCGCCCGCGCGGGGTCGACGTCGTCACGCTGCCCTACCCCGGGTTCCCCACCGACCTGCAGCCGATGGCCGTGGCGCTGGCCGCGGTGTCCACCGGGACGGCCCTGATCACCGAGAACGTGTTCGAGGGCCGGTTCATGTTCGTCAACGAGCTGGTGCGGCTCGGTGCCGACGTCCGCATCGACGGCCACCACGCGGTGGTGCGCGGTCGTGAGCGGCTCTCCAGCGCGCCGGTGCTGGCCACCGACATCCGCGCCGGCGCCGGGCTGGTGCTTGCCGGGCTGCTCACCGACGGGGTGACCGAGGTGCAGGACGTGCACCACGTCGACCGCGGCTACCCCGACTTCGTCGACCTGCTGCAGGGCCTCGGCGCCGAGATCCGGCGGGTCGAGCGCGCCGGCTGACGGCGGGGCCGGGCCCGCTAGGCCGCGGGGAACGAGGCGGCGAGCTCGCGGGCGCGGGGGGCGTCCTCCGGGAACACCAGGACGTCGGCCCGGTGCGCCTCGGGGAAGCGGATCGTCGAGCGGATCCCGGCGTCGGAGAGCACCGCGCGCAGCGCCAGCGCCGACTCCCGCCGGGACAGGGTGGCCACGCGGGTCAGCAGGCCGTCGTCGGACGGGGTGGGACGGCGCCGGCGCATCCCGCCGGTGGAGCTCCCGCCGAACGCCCAGCGCATGAACAGCAGCAGCAGCACCATCACCACGATCGCGACGACCGGCCCCACGATGTAGCTCAGACTGCCCGGCTGCAGCACCTCCGCCTCCTCCCACCAGCGACGACCGGCACCCGCGCGGGCGGTCGTCCCCGTCCGAGTGTGCCACCGCGGGAGCCCCCCGACCGGGGCTGCTACTGGCCGGTAACTCCGCCTACACTCCGCGGGCATGCCGTTCCCTTCATCGCCGAAGGAGCGCGACCGCCCCTGGGTCATGCGCACCTATGCCGGTCACTCGTCCCCGGCCGAGTCCAACGCGCTGTACCGGCGCAACCTGGCCAAGGGGCAGACCGGGCTGTCGGTCGCCTTCGACCTGCCGACGCAGACCGGTTACGACCCCGACGACGAGCTCGCCGTCGGTGAGGTGGGCAAGGTCGGCGTCCCGGTCACGCACATCGGCGACATGCGGGCGCTCTTCGACGGCATCCCGCTCGACGGGATGAACACGTCGATGACCATCAACGCCACGGCGATGTGGCTGCTGGCGCTCTACCAGGCCGTCGCCGAGGAGCAGGGCCACGACGTCGCCGAGCTCGCGGGGACGACGCAGAACGACATCATCAAGGAGTACCTGTCGCGGGGGACCTACGTGTTCCCGCCCGGGCCCTCGATGCGGCTGATCACCGACATGGTCGCCTACACCGTGACGGCGATGCCGAAGTGGAACCCGATCAACATCTGCAGTTACCACCTGCAGGAGGCCGGGGCCACGCCGGTGCAGGAGATCGCCTACGCGATGAGCACCGCGATAGCCGTCCTCGACTCGGTGCGCGACTCCGGGCAGGTGCCGCCGGAGCGCTTCGGCGAGGTGGTCGCGCGCATCTCCTTCTTCGTCAACGCGGGCGTCCGCTTCGTCGAGGAGATGTGCAAGATGCGCGCCTTCACCCAGCTCTGGGACGAGCTGACGCGGGAGCGCTACGGCGTGCAGGACCCCAGGCACCGGCGGTTCCGCTACGGGGTGCAGGTCAACTCCCTCGGCCTGACCGAGGCGCAGCCGGAGAACAACGTCCAGCGGATCGTGCTGGAGATGCTCGCGGTCACCCTCTCCCGCGACGCGCGCGCCCGCGCCGTGCAGCTGCCGGCGTGGAACGAGGCGCTGGGCCTGCCCCGCCCCTGGGACCAGCAGTGGTCGCTGCGGCTGCAGCAGGTGCTCGCCTTCGAGACCGACCTGCTCGAGTACGAGGACCTGTTCACCGGGTCGGTCGTGGTGGAGCGGAAGGTCGCCGAGCTCGTCGAGGGCGCCCGTGCCGAGATCGCCCGGGTGCAGGAGATGGGCGGCGCGGTGGCCGCCGTCGAGTCCGGCTACATGAAGGGCCAGCTGGTCGGCTCCCTGGCCGAGCGGCGCCGCCGGATGGAGAGCGGGGACGACGTCGTGGTCGGCGTCAACCGGTTCCACGGCACCGAGCCCAACCCGCTCACGGCCGACCTCGACGCCGCGATCATGGTCGTCGACCCGGCGGTGGAGGCCGCCGCGCAGGAGGCCGTGCGGAGGTGGCGGGCCGACCGCGACCCGGAGCCGGTCCGCAAGGCCCTGGACGCGCTGCGCGAGGCGGCGTCCTCCGACGCGAACCTGGTGCCCGCCACCCTCGACTGCGCCCGGGCGGGCGTGACGACGGGGGAGTGGGCCGGCGTGCTGCGCGAGGTGTTCGGCGAGTACCGCGCGCCCACCGGGGTCACCGCGGCGACCGGCGGCGGCGAGGCCGACGAGACGCTGGTGCAGGTGCGCGAGCGGGTCCGGGCCACCGGCGAGGAGCTCGGCGGGCGGCTGCGGTTCCTCGTGGGCAAGCCAGGGCTCGACGGGCACTCCAACGGCGCCGAGCAGATCGCCGTGCGGGCCCGCGACGCCGGCTTCGAGGTCGTCTACCAGGGCATCCGGCTCACGCCCGCGCAGATCGTGTCGGCCGCCGTCGAGGAGGACGTGCACGTCGTCGGGCTGTCGGTGCTGTCCGGGTCGCACCTGCAGGTCGTCCCGGCGGTGCTGCGCGGGCTGCGCGAGGCCGGGCTGGACGACGTGCCGGTCGTCGTCGGCGGGATCATCCCCGACAGCGACGCGCGGCGGCTGCGCGCGCAGGGTGTGGCGCGGGTGTTCACGCCCAAGGACTTCGGCCTCACCGACATCATGGGCCAGGTCGTCGACGTCGTCCGCGAGGCCAACGGCCTCGACGAGCGGGTGCCGGCACCCGCCTGAGACGGGACGCCGCCTGGGGTCGGGTGCGCGTCAGGGCTCGACGACGCCGCCCCCGGTGGCGCTGCGGCGGGCGGCGTCGAGGACCGCGGCGGTGGCGACGGCGTCCCGCGGGTCGACCGGCACCGGGCCGGCACCGCGGACCGCGGCGGCGAACGCGGGGTAGAAGGTGTCCCAGCGGCCGCGCTCGGTGGGCACCACGGTGCCCTCGTCGCCGCGGCGCAGCCGGCCCCAGCGCTCCTCGGGCTCGGCGCCCCAGCGCTCGCCGAGCGTGGCCGGCGTGTGCCCGGCGAGCAGCGCGTCCTCCTGGCCGTCCATCGGCCCGCCGACGACGTAGGCGGCCTCGGTGCCGGTGACACGGAACCGCTCGCCGGGCGCGCCCTGACTCCAGCTGCCCCACAGGTGCGACCGGGCGCCGCCGGCGTGGGTCAGCGCGACGAACACGTCGTCGTCGCGGCCGCTGCCGCGCAGCCGCCACTCCGCGTAGACGCCGGTCACCGGGCCCAGCAGCACCAGGGCCTGGTCGACCAGGTGGCTGCCGAAGTCGAGCAGCGTGCCGCCGCCCGCGGCCGGCGGGCCGGGCTCGGGCGCGAACCGCTCGAAGCGGGACTCGAACCGGGTGACCGTGCCGAGCCTGCCGGCGTCGACGAGCGCGCGGACGGTGCGGAAGTCGGAGTCCCAGCGGCGGTTCTGGTACGGCGCCAGCGGCAGCCCGCGGGCCGCGGCGAGCTCCACGCTGCCCCGGGCGGCCGGGGCGTCGAGGGCGAACGGCTTGTCGCAGACCACCGCCAGGCCCAGGCCGAGCGCCTGCTCGGTCAGCGGCGTGTGCGTGTCGGCCGGGGTGGAGATCGCCACCGCCTCCGCGCCGGCGCCGGCCAGCTCCTCCAGCGAGCCGAAGGTGCGCAGGCCGGGGTGCTCGGCGGCCACCTGGGCGCGCCGCTCGGCGGAGGTGGTCACCACGCCGAGCAGGTCGACCTCCGGCGCGGCGGCCAGCAGGGGGGCGTGGAACCACCGGCCGCCGAAACCGTAGCCGACCAGTCCGAAGCGCACGGGGTGCATGCGGCGATCATGCCCCGGCGTCAGCGCAGGCGGGGTCCGAAGCGCACGTCGACGCCGGGGGAGAACAGCACGCTGTCCGGCGGGCCGCCGACACCGGGCAGGCCGGCCGCGGCGAGCAGGTCACCGTCCCAGGTCAGCAGCTCGGCGCGGTGCAGCGGCCAGGTGGGGTGCTCGTTGGGCCAGTAGAGGGTGCGGCCGAGTGTCGACTGGTGCAGGCCCCACCGGCCGGTGAGGAAGCGCTCGAGCGGGCCGGGGTCGGTCAACGCCTCGCCGACGCGCAGCTCGACCCGCCCGCCGGCGCTGCGCGGTCCGGGCCAGCGGCGGCGCGAGTCGTAGGCGACCCGGTCGCCGTCGCGGGTGAACCGCATGCGCGCCCACAGGTAGGGCAGCCCGGCCGCCCGGGCGACCAGGACGGGCAGCAGCCGGTCGGCGTCGAGGGAGCGGAAGACGACGCCGCGGCGGCCCTGCCCGTCGACCGAGTACAGCCGCACGTTGGTCTCGAGGAAGGACCCGACCCACGGCAGGCCCGGCGAGCCGAGGACGCCGATGCGGCGCATGCGGAAGGGCACCAGGCCGACCCAGCTGCGGCCGTCGTGCACGTCGGGCCGGGTGCCGGCCGGCAGCAGCGGCGCGACGACGGCGGGGTCGACCGCCCAGTGGACGAAGGCGACGTCGCGCCAGCCCTGCGTGAACAACGCCCGCCCGGCCGGACGGGACGCGGTGTCGGTGATCTCCTCGGGCTGCACGACCCCCAGCCTCCCCACCGCCGTTGCCGCCCGGGGAGGATGCGTGGTGAGGTCGGTCACATGAGCGCCGAGGGAGCCCCACGGGTCGAGCGCGACGGCGATGTCGTCCGCATCACGATGTGCCGGCCGCAGCGGCGCAACGCGCTGTCCCGCGACCACCTGCAGCAGCTGCTGGCCGCGGTGACGGAGGTGGGGGAGAGCGACGCCGCCGGCATCGTGCTCGCCGCGGAGGGGCCGGTGTTCAGCGCCGGGCACGACTTCCGCGACGTCCTCGACGCGCCGCTGCCCGAGGTGCGCAGCCTGCTGGCGCTGTGCACCGAGCTGATGCAGGCCCTGGAGCACGTGCCGCAGGTCGTCGTCGCCCGGGTGCACGCGCTGGCGACCGCCGCCGGGTGCCAGCTCGTGGCCTCCTGCGACCTCGCCGTCGCGGGGGAGTCGGCGGCCTTCGCCGCCCCCGGGGGCAAGGGCGGCTGGTTCTGCCACACGCCGATGGTCCCCATCGCCCGCAACGTCGGGCGCAAGCGCGCGATGGAGCTGGCCCTCACCGGCGACGTCATCGACGCCCGCACCGCGCTGGACTGGGGCCTGGTGAACCGGGTGGTGCCCGACGACGGCCTCGACGCCGCCGTCGACGACCTCATGGCACGCGCCACCCGGGGGTCGCGGGCCAGCAAGGCGTGGGGCAAGCAGACGATGTACGCCCAGCTCGACCGTCCCGAGCGCGACGCCTACGCCACCGCGATCGAGGTCATGGCCGCGGCCAGCCGCATCGACGGTGCGCGGGAGGGCATGCGCTCGTTCCTGGAGAAGCGCCCGCCGGTCTGGACCGACTAGGACGCGGTCAACCGGCGAGGTCGGCGCAGCCGGTCTCGTGCGGCAGCACCGGCCGGAAAGCGATCGACCAGCGGCTGCCGTCGGCGGCCACCCACGGGGTGAGCGCGTTGGCCGAGGCGGCCGCCGCCAGCACGTCGGCGGCCTGCTGCCCGGTCGCGCTCACGCAGGTCAGGCCGGCGCCCAGTGGGCTGCCCGGCAGCTCCGGTCCCGGCCAGGCGACGTCGGGCTGCGGCAGCTCCGGGTCGCCGCCGCTGTAGGGGCGGACGACCGCGGCCACGGTCTGCGGCCGGTAACCCTCGCCCTCCCCGTCCACGGCGGTGAGCTCCTCGACCAGGCCCTGCAGCCGATCCCGGGCCCCGGCCTGCTCGGCGGTCAGGGTGTCGGCGGGGGTCTCGCTGAGCGCGTAGACGTCCCGGACGGTGGTGCCCTCCGCGGTGACCAGGGTGAACCGGGTGGTCGGGGCGTCGGCGACCGGCGGCTCGCCGAGGTCGCCGGTCCCCGTCACCCCGGCCGCGACGGCCCGGTCGACGAGGTCGCGGACGGTGGCCTCGTCGACCCGGTGCACCTGCACGTTCGGCAGGGCGGGCGCCGGCCAGATCTCGATCTGCGGGCCCTGGGTCAGCACCCGTCCGTCGCCGTAGACGCTGACCACGGGCAGCCGGGACGCCAGCTCCTCCGGCGTCGTGTAGCCGCCGGTGAGGGCCACCTGCAGCACCAGCCCGGTCGGGAGCGGTGCCGACGACGACGGCGCCGCGGTGTCCCCGCCGCTCCCGGCGCAGGCGGACAGGGCCAGCGCGACCGCCAGCAGGGACGCACCGCGCACGGTCGACGTCGTCGTCACGCTCCTGCCACGCCCGGCCCGCCTGCACGGTTCCCGTCGTGACCCGACCGGTACCGTCGGCGCCCGTGCGCCTGGTCATCGCCCGTTGCTCGGTGGACTACATCGGGCGGCTCACCGCCCATCTGCCCCTCGCCACGCGGCTGCTGCTGGTCAAGGCCGACGGCTCGGTGTCGGTGCACGCCGACGACCGCGCCTACAAGCCGCTCAACTGGATGAGCCCGCCCTGCACCCTGAAGGACGAGCTCGTCGACGGGGCGGGCACGTGGACGGTCACCAACAAGGCCGGCGAGCAGCTCGTCATCACGATCGAGGCGGTCGAGCACGACTCCTCCCACGAGCTCGGCGTCGACCCGGGCCTGCAGAAGGACGGCGTCGAGGCGGAGCTGCAGCGGCTGCTGGCGCTGCACGTGGAGACGTTCGGGGAGGGCTGGCAGCTGGTGCGCCGCGAGTACCCGACGGCGATCGGCCCGGTCGACCTGCTCTGCCGCGACGCCGGCGGCGCGACCGTGGCGGTGGAGATCAAGCGGCGCGGGGAGATCGACGGCGTCGAGCAGCTCACCCGCTACCTCGAGCTGCTCAACCGCGACCCGCTGCTGGCCCCGGTCAAGGGCGTCTTCGCCGCGCAGGAGATCAAGCCGCAGGCGCGGGTGCTCGCCGCCGACCGCGGCATCGACTGCCTGACCGTCGACTACGCCGTGCTCAAGGGCACGGACGACCCGACCCAGCGCCTCTTCTAGCGATCGCCACGAGGCGGTCGGCGACCTCGGCGACCGGGGCGCGGGTGTCGACCTCGGCGTCCGCCGCGGCGCGGAGGGTCCTCGCGCCAGAGCTGTTCCGGCCGGGCCTCCGCGGCCGACCGCACCTCGACGCCGTAGCCCCCGTGGTCGGTGTCGACGACGCGGAGGCCGCGCCGGGCCGGCTCGGCCGGACCGTCGACGTGCCGGTGCCGGACGTGCCGGTGACCAGGATCGCGACCACCCCGGGGACGGTAGCGGGGCCGCCACCCACGAGCGGGGCCCCGCCGTCGGGGTGGGAGACTCCGGGGGTCCAACGGGCGTGAGGAGACGGCAGCGTGGCCAGAGAACTGACCGAGGTCGGCGTGGTGGGACTGGGCACGATGGGTGCCGGGATCGCCGAGGTGCTGGCCCGCGCGGGCCTGTCGGTGACGGCCGTGGAGGTCAGCGAGGGCGCCCTCGAGCGCGGCCGTGGCCACGTCGAGCAGTCGACGGGCAGGGCCGTCGCGCGCGGCAAGCTCGACCCCGCCGACCGCGACGCCATCCTCGGCCGGATCCGCTTCTCCACCTCGCTGGAGGACCTGTCCGCCGCCGAGCTGGTCATCGAGGCGGTGCCCGAGCGGATGGAGCTCAAGACGGAGCTCTTCGCGGAGCTGGACAAGATCTGCCCGCCGGACACCATCCTGGCGACCAACACCTCGAGCCTGTCGGTCACCGAGCTGTCGGTGGCCACCGGCCGGCCGAGCAAGGTCATCGGGATGCACTTCTTCAACCCGGCGCCGGTCATGAAGCTGGTCGAGATCGTGCGCACCGTGGTCACCGAGCCCTCCGTCGTCGAGGACGTCGAGGCCCTGGCCGCGCGGCTGGGCAAGGTCGACGTGACGATCGGCGACAAGGCCGGGTTCATCGCCAACGCGCTGCTGTTCGGCTACCTCAACCACGCGGTCTCGATGTACGAGAACCGCTACGCCAGCCGCGAGGACCTCGACGCGGCCATGCGGCTGGGCTGCGGCCTGCCGATGGGCCCGCTGGCCCTCATGGACCTCATCGGCATCGACACCGCCTACGAGATCCTCGACACGATGTACAAGCAGTCGCGCGACCGGCTGCACGCGCCGAGCCCGGTGATCAAGCAGATGATGACCGCGGGCCTGCTGGGCCGGAAGTCCGGCCGCGGCTTCTACACCTACGCCGGCCGCGACTCCGCCGAGGTCGTCCCCGACGACGCGACCCCCGCGCCCGGCACCGCCGCCCAGGGCGCCCGCTCGGTGTCGCTGGTCGGCGTCGTCGGCTCCGGGACGATGGCCACCGGCATCGTCGAGGTGGTCGCCAAGGGCGGCTACGACGTGCTGTTCCAGGCCCGCTCGCCGGAGAAGGTCGAGGCGGTCCGCACCGCGCTGCAGAGGTCGCTGGACAAGCAGGTCGCCCGCGGGCGCCTCGACGAGGCCGGCCGCGACGAGGTCCTCGGCCGGGTGCGCGGCACCACGTCGCTGGACGACCTCGCCGACCGTGACCTGGTGATCGAGGCCGTCGTCGAGTCGCTGCCGGTCAAGCAGGCGCTCTTCGCCGCGCTCGGCGAGATCGCCAAGCCCGGCGCCGTCCTCGCCACGACGACGTCGAGCCTGCCCGTCATCGAGTGCGCCAAGGCCAGCGAGCGGCCCGCCGACGTCGTCGGCCTGCACTTCTTCAACCCCGCGCCGGTGATGAAGCTGGTCGAGGTGGTCAGCACCATCGCCACCGCTCCCGATGTCGCGGCCACCGCCCACGCGGTCTGCGCCCGGCTGGGCAAGCACGCGGTCTCCTGCTCCGACCGGGCCGGGTTCATCGTCAACGCGCTGCTGTTCCCCTACCTCAACGACGCGGTGAAGATGCTCGAGGCGCACTATGCGACCGCTGACGACATCGACGCCGCGATGAAGGTCGGCTGCGGCTACCCGATGGGCCCCTTCGAGCTGCTCGACGTCGTGGGCCTCGACGTGTCGCTGGCCATCGAGCGGGAGCTCTACACCGAGTTCCGCGAGCCCGGCTTCGCCCCGGCGCCGCTGCTCGAGCACCTGGTGACCGCCGGGTACCTCGGCCGCAAGACCGGGCGCGGGTTCCGTGACCACTCCTCGCGCTGACCACCTCCGGCGCTGAGGTGCCCCGCAGGGGACGTCGCGCCGGCGGGGGACGGCCCGGCGGCCGCCCCCCGCTCGCCCGTCCCGACCCGGTCGAGGAGGCCGGCGACGGCGACTGGGTGGTCCGGTCGCTGAGCGGTGCGGCGAGCACCAAGTCCTACCGCTGCCCGGGCTGCGACCAGGAGGTCCGGCCCGGCACGCCGCACCTGGTGACCTGGCCGGCCTATCCCAGCGGCTCCGACCTCGACCCCTGGGACACCGACTCCGCCGCCGACCTGCGCCGGCACTGGCACACCGCCTGCTGGCGGGCCCGCGACCGCCGGCGCTAAGCGGCGCGCGCGAAGACCACCACGTTGTCCGCGTAGCTGCGCGCCGCGCGGTCGAAGTCGCCGCCGCAGGTGACCAGCCGCAGCTGCGCGTCCGCCGTCGGCCCGTAGACGGCGTCGGTCGGGAACGCGTCCTTGGGGTGCCGTTCCACCCGGTCCACCGTGAAGCGGGCCGTCGTGCCGTCGGACCGGTCCACGAGGACCTCGTCGCCGGCGGAGAGCTCCTGCAGGCGGAAGAACACCGCCGGCCCGACGCGGGAGTCGACGTGCCCGGCGAGGACCGCGGGACCGACGTCGCCCGGCGCGGGTCCCTGCGCGTACCAGCCGGCCAGCGCGGGGCCGGCCGGCGCCTCGAGCGCGCCGGCGGCGTCGAGGCCCAGGTCGACCAGCCCGCTGTCCACGCCGATGGCCGGCACCCGCACCCGCAGCGGCACCACCCCGGCCGCCGGTGGCCGCGCGGCCAGGACGACCGGGCCCGACGCCGGTGCGGCGTCCGCCGGGGGAGCCGACCCGGGTACGAGCAGGACCACGGTGCCGGTGCCGGCCGCGAGCAGGGCGAGGACCAGCCGCAGCAGGACCGCTCCCTGCCGGCGCGGCGCGCGGTGCCGCGGCCGGGGCGCCCCGGCGCGGCGCCGGGCCGGGACGGTCACCGGGTCCCGGTAGGAGCGGCGTGCCGCGACCGGGCCGCCGTGCGCCGCGTGGCCGCCACGAGCCCCGCCCCGGCCACCAGCGACCCGCCCCCGGCGGTGAGGACGACGGACAGCAGCGACGGGCTCCCGGCCCCGGCCGTACCGCCCGCACCGGCCTCCACGCCGCCGGAGGGGACGACGCCGGGGCCGGCGGCGTCCAGCACCGCATGCACGGTGAGCCCGCCTCCGGGACGGTCGAGCACCAGCACGCTGTAGACCGAGCCGGCCCGCACCTCGACGGGCAGCTCGGTGGGCTGCCCGCCCTCCGGGGTCACCGTGATCGAGGTGGCGCCGGCGGGGACGTCGACGTACCCGGTCGTGTCGGCGAAGGCGACGTCGGTGGCCACCGCCCCGCCACCGGGCACGGCGACGTCGAGCGGGGGTGCGGTGGAGGCCGCCGCGATGACCCGCAGCCGGGAGGAGCCGGGCGCCGGCCGCGTGAGGTCGTCCTCGAGCACCTCCAGTCCGAGGTCGGCGAAGGGGCCGACCCCGGCCACGGTGTGGGCCGTGCCCGGGCCCACCTCCACCGTCGTGGAGAGCACCGGTGGGCCGGCCGCGTCGGCGCCCGCGGCCCGCATGCTGATCGCGTAGGTGCCGGCCGGGACGCTCTGGTAGTCCGACACGGTGCCGTAGCCGACCCCCGGGAAGACCTGCTCGGCCGCCGGGTCGGCGACCGACTCGACGTACACGTCGACCGCGGGGGTGTCGGGGGACAGGTGCGCCAGCCTCAGCAGCCCGCCCTCCGCCGCCGTCGCGGCCGGTAGCGGCAGCCCGGCGACGGCGGCCGCCACGGCCACCACCGTCAGGATCCGGCTCGTCCTCGTGATCGCCCTCGTCCTCGCCACCGCCACCGTGCCTCCCCGTGTCCGTCCCCGGACGTCGGCAGCGCCGTGCGACCGGGGGCGACACCACGTCTACCCGCTCGCTCCGGGGCGCGCACCCCGGGCCGGTCACCGGGTGGCGTCGGCGACGAGGGAGTCGGGCGCCGGGACGTAGTGGAAGGACACCAGCACCCCGTCGTCGCCGACCTGCACGTCGTCGGGCGTGAACGGGGGCAGCTGGGCGGCCAGCCACCCGCGCAGCCGCTCGGTGGCCGCCGGGTCGGCGGGCACGGGTGCGCCGCCGAGGGTGTCGAGCAGCGCCCGCCGCGCCGGCGTCGCGGTGCCCTCCTCGCCGGGCAGCGGGGGCAGGGCCGCGATCCCGACTCCCTCACCCGCGGCGAGCGCGGCCAGCAGGCTGAGCAGCCGCAGGTCGACCTCCCCGGACTGCAGGACCGCCGCCACGGCGGGGTCGGCGCCGGTGGTCGGGTTGGCCAGCAGCGCCGCTGCCAGCGACCGCCGCCGCTCGCGCTGCTCGGCGGTCGGCTCGCCGGGCCGTGGATCGACCACCAGGAGCTCGCTGCCCTCCCCGGGCCGGTCGAACCGGGCGACCACCCGCGAGCCGGGCGGCGCCGGGCCGGCGACGGCGAGCAGGCTGCCGGACGCGTCGGCGTCCTCGGCCGGGCGCAGCCGGTCGGCGGGGACACCCTGGCCGGTCAGGTCCTCGCGGACGTCGGCGGACGCGGCCAGGGCGGTCGACCGCGGCAGCGCGGCGGCCAGCCACTCCGCCGGCCCCGGCCCACCCGGTGCCGGTGCGGCGGACGACGGTGTCGCCGCGGGGGTGCCGCCGTCGCCGGCCGGCCGCGTCACCAGGGCGGCCACGACGACGGACGCCGTCAGGACGAGGGCGAGGAGGCTGCCGCGGGCGAGCAGGCCGGACCACCACGGGCGCTGCCGGTGCCGCGCCCGGCGGGGGACGCGGGGGAGCGCCGCCGACCGGGCCGAGTGCGGGGCGTCGTCGGGGGCGGCGTGGCGGGGTCCGCACGCCGGACCGGGTCTCCCCGGTCCGGCGGTGTCAGGCACCTGTCCTGCCTACCCTGCCGCGGCGCCGTCCGCGCGGGCGGACGGCCGGTGGATCAGCGGCGCCCGGGGACCGCGGGCTGGCTGCCGGTGTCCCGCGGGGAGGCGGCCGGCTGCACCAGCGTCGGCGGACCCTCCGGGGCGGGCGCGTCCTCGGCCGGGCGGGCCTGCTCGGTCACCCGCGTCGACCCGCCGGAGTGCCGGCCCTCGTCCTGGCCGCTGGTGTGCACCGGGCGGATCTGCTGGGTCTGCTCGGACGACGGCGTCTCCGGCTGCGGGGCGGCCGGCTGGGTCGACGGCGCCTGGGCCGACGGGGACTGGGGAGCGGGCGGCTGGGGAGAGGACGCGGGCGAGCGCGTGGGCTGCTGGGCGGCCGCGGCCTCCCCGGCCCCGCGGGCCGGGGTCTCGGGACCGCGGGGGTGCGGCGACGGGCGCGTACCGGCCGGCTGCCCCCCGGTCTGGGGCCCGACCGCACGCTGGACGGCGGTCTGCGGCCCGACGGCCGGCTGCACGGCGGTGGGCGGCCCGGCGACCGGCTGGACCGCGGTCTGCGGGCCCTCCGGCTCGCGCCGCTGCACGCGGACCTCCTCGGTCGCCCCCGGGCGCTGCTGCTGACCCGGCTGCGACGGCGCCTGCGGGTGCTGGCCCTGCTGCTGCACCTGCTGCGGCACGCCCGGCCGCTGCTGCGGGCGGTCGGCGAGGTCGGGCAGCGCGGTGAGCACCCGCCGAGCCTCGGTCAGCCGGGCGGTGAGCTCGTCGCGGACCCGGCGGATGGCGGCGGCGGAGGCCTCGGCCTCGCCGACGACGCGTGCGGCGTGTGCCTCGGCCGCCGCGACCCGCTCCTGGGCGGCCTGGATCGAGGCCCGCTCGCGCTCCTCCTCCAGGCGGGCGGCGTCCATCCGGCGCGCCCGCTGGGCGATCTCGAAGTCCTCCTCCACCTTGGTACGGCGGGCGTGGGACTCCGCCTCGAGACGGGCGACCTTCTCCTGCGCCTTGGTGACCAGCTCGTCGGCGCGGATCTGTGCCTTGCTGGCGATCTGCTCGGCGTTCTGCCGGGCCTCGGCGAGCATCCGCTCCACCTCGGCCTGCCCGGCGGCGTGCCGCTCGAGCATCGCCCGCTCCTCGGCGGCGGTCTGCTCGCGCAGCGCGCGGGCCTCCTGCTCGGCGGTGGACCGGATCTCCGCGGCCTCCTCCTCGGCCAGCCGCAGCATGTGCGAGATGCGCCCGCTCATGTTCTCGAACGTCGCCGGGCCCTGGTTGGCGGCCTTGCGGCGCAGCTCGTCGATCTCCGCGTGCATGGCCGACAGCTGGCCGGCGAGGTCGCTCACGCGGGCGGCCGCGGCGTCCCGGTCGGCGAGCGCCACCCGGATGTCGGCCTCGAGCCGCTCGATGGTCTCGGCCACCTGGTGGCGGTCGTAACCCCGCAGCACCACGTCGAACGAGTGCTGCGCCTCGCGCATGGGCAGCAGGTCGCGGCGGGGATCGGTCATGCGGTCATCCTCGCAGAGTCGGGGGAGGTCGTCAGCCTGTCGTTCGGGCCCGGCACCGGGCCGGAAGTGTCCCCGGACCGCGCCCCGTGGTCCAACGGAGCGGTCCCCCCCGGGGTGCCCGGGCGCCGCGGAACGGCGCCCGGGCGGTGGGTGCTAGACGCCGCGGAAGCGGTTGATCGCGGAGAGGTGCTGCTCGCGCTTGGCGGCGTCCTTGACGCCGAGCCCCTCCTCGGGGGCGAGGGTCAGCACGCCGACCTTGCCCTGGTGCAGGTTGTGGTGGACGTCGTAGGCGGCCTGGCCGACCTCGTCCATCGCGTAGGTCCTCGACAGGGTCGGGTGGATCAGGCCCTTGTCGATGAGCCGGTTGGCCTCCCACGCCTCCTTGTAGTTGGCGAAGTGCGAGCCGACGATCCGCTTGAGGTTCATCCACAGGTAGCGGTTGTCGTAGGAGTGCATGTACCCGCTGGTGGAGGCGCAGGTGACGATCGTGCCGCCCTTCTTGGCGACGTAGACGCTCGCCCCGAAGGTCTCCCGGCCGGGGTGCTCGAAGACGATGTCGACGTCGTCGCCGCCGGTGAGCTCGCGGATCCGCTTGCCGAACCGCTGCCACTCCTTCGGGTCCTGGGTGTCCTCGTCCTTCCAGAACCGGTAGCCCTCCGCAGAGCGGTCGATGACCAGCTCGGCGCCCAGCGAGCGCACGATCGCGGCCTTCTCGGGGCTGGAGACCACGCAGACGGGGATGGCGCCGCCGTTGAGGGCCATCTGGGTGGCGTAGGAGCCCAGCCCGCCGGAGGCGCCCCAGATCAGCACGACGTCGCCCTGCTTCATACCCGCGCCGTTGCGGGACACCAGCTGCCGGTACGCGGTGGAGTTGACCAGCCCGGGGGCCGCCGCCTCCTCCCAGGACAGGTGCGCGGGCTTGGGCATGAGCTGGTTGCTCTTGACCAGCGCGAGTTCGGCCAGGCCGCCGAAGTTGGTCTCGAAGCCCCAGATCCGCTGCTGCGGGTCCATCATCGTGTCGTCGTGGCCGGCCGGGTCCTCCAGCTCCACCGACAGGCAGTGGGCCACGACCTCGTCGCCGGGCTTCCACCTGTTCACGCCCGGGCCCACCCGCAGCACGACGCCGGCGAGGTCGGAGCCGACCACGTGGTAGGGCAGGTCGTGCCGCCTGGTCAGGTCGTTCTGCCGGCCGTAGCGCTCCAGGAACCCGAAGGTGGACACCGGCTCGAAGATCGACGTCCAGACGGTGTTGTAGTTCACCGAGGAGGCCATCACGGCCACGATCGCCTCACCCGGGCCGAGCTCCGGGGTGGGCACCTCCTCCACGTGGAGGGACTTGCGCGGGTCCTTCTCGCGGGTGGGCATCCCGGCGAACATGTCCTGCTCGTCCTTGCGGACGAGGACCGCCCGGTAGGACTCCGGCACCGGCAGCCCGCCGATGTCGCTGAGCTGGTCGGCGAGGATGGCGTCCCTGATGGCGTCCACGTGTCACTCCCGGGTCTTCGTCGGCTCGGAGGGCGGAGGGTGGTGCGGGCGGCAGGTTACCGGTCGGTAACCAGGCGCGGGCAGGCCGGTCCCGAGGGGGTGTCGTGCCCGGCCCCGGGGGTCAGGAGGAGGTGTGAGCGGGCTCGACGAGCTCGACGAGCACGCCGCCGGCGTCCTTGGGGTGCACGAAGTTGACGCGGCTGCCCGACGTCCCGCGCCTCGGGGTGTCGTAGAGCAGGCGCAGGCCACGCTCGCGCAGGGTGGCGGCCGCGGCCTCGACGTCCTCGACGCGGAAGGCCAGCTGCTGCAGGCCGGGGCCGGACCGGCCGATGAACTTCGCGATCGTCGACTCGGGCGTGAGCGGCGCGAGAAGCTGGATGCGGGTGTCACCGGTGCCGACGGCGAGCATCGCCTCGCGCACGCCCTGCTCCTCGTTGGTCTCCTCGTGCACCGAGCGCACGCCGAAGGTCCGGGCGTAGAAGGCGATCGCCTCGTCGAGGTCCGGGACGGCGATCCCGACGTGGTCGACGGTGGTGAACAGCTCGGCCGGCAGGCCCACGGCGTCGTCGGTCATCGGGCCATCTTGACGCAAGACGTCTGAGACGACTCCTCCGTGTGGCACGCATCACGCCGGGTCTCACACCCGCCCGGGCGATCTATCCTGGCCGGGCCACACCGCCGCGCTGCGCTCGCGCGGCCCGACCCGTGGTCGCCGGTGTCGGCGACGCGTTCCTGGAGGCAGCATGTCCCGCTCGGTCATCGTCGGCGGCGCCCGGACCCCCATGGGCCGGCTCCTCGGCTCGCTCAAGGACTTCTCGGCGGCCGACCTCGGCGGCATCGCCATCAAGGCCGCCCTGGAGCGGGCGGGCATCACCGGCGACCAGGTCGACTACGTGATCATGGGGCAGGTGCTCCAGGCCGGCGCCGGCCAGAACCCCGCCCGCCCCGCGGCCGTGGCCGCCGGCATCCCGATGACCGTGCCGGCGATGACCGTCAACAAGGTCTGCCTCTCGGGCATGAGCGCCATCGCGATGGCCGACCAGCTCATCCGCGCCGGTGAGTTCGACGTCGTCGTCGCCGGCGGCCAGGAGTCGATGACCCAGGCCCCGCACCTGCTGCCGAGCTCCCGCACCGGCACCAAGTACGGCGACGCGAAGCTCGTCGACGCCATGGCGCACGACGGGCTGTCGGACACCTTCGACCAGGTCGCCATGGGCGAGCTGACCGAGCGCGCGAACAGCCGGTACGGCCTCACCCGCGAGGAGCAGGACGCCTTCGCCGCGGAGAGTCACCAGAAGGCCGCCCGCGCCGGGAAGAACGGCATCTTCGACGAGTCGATCACCCCGGTGCTCATCCCGCAGCGCAAGGGCGACCCCGTCGAGTTCCGCGAGGACGAGGGCGTGCGCGCCGACACCACGGTCGAGACGTTGGCCCGGCTGAAGCCGGCCTTCGCCGAGGACGGCACGATCACCGCCGGCACGGCCTCGCAGATCTCCGACGGCGCGTGCGCGGTCGTGGTGATGAGCGCCGGGAAGGCCGCGGAACTGGGCATCACCCCGATCGCCGAGATCGGCGCCCACGGCGTCGTGGCCGGACCGGACGCCACCCTGCAGAGCCAGCCGTCGCGCGCGGTCGAGAAGGCCTGCGAGCGGGAGGGCATCGACCCCAAGGACCTCGACCTGGTCGAGTTCAACGAGGCCTTCGCCGCCGTCGCCCTCGTCTCGACGCGGGAGCTGGGGATCGACCCGGAGAAGGTCAACCCCAACGGCGGGGCGATCGCCCTGGGCCACCCGATCGGCATGAGCGGCGCCCGCGTCGTCCTGGATGTCGCGCTGGAGCTGCGCCGCCGCGGTGGCGGGGTGGGTGCTGCCGCGCTGTGCGGCGGCGGCGGCCAGGGCGACGCGCTGATCCTGCACGTGCCCGCGAAGGCGTGACCCCGGAGGACGTCGCGGTCCGGACCGGCGCCCCCGCCGCCCTCCGCGGGCGACGGGGGCGCGGCGCCGTCGACGTCCCCGACCTGGTGGCGCGCGCCCGCGACGGTGAGGCCCGCGCGGTGGCCCGGCTGATCTCGCTGGTCGAGGACGCCAGCCCGCTGCTGCGCGACGTCGCCGCGGCGCTCGCGCCGCACACCGGGCACGCCCAGGTGCTGGGGCTGACCGGGGCGCCCGGCGTGGGCAAGTCCACGACGACGACGGCGCTGGTGCGCGCGCTGCGGGCCGCGGGCAGGCGGGTCGGCGTGCTCGCCGTCGACCCGTCGTCGCCGTTCTCCGGCGGGGCGCTGCTCGGCGACCGGGTGCGGATGCAGGACCACGCCGGCGACCCCGGCGTCTACATCCGGTCGATGGCCTCGCGCGGGCACCTCGGCGGCCTGGCGTGGGCGACCCCGCAGGCGCTGCGGGTGCTCGACGCGGCCGGCTGCGACGTCGTGCTGGTCGAGACCGTCGGCGTCGGGCAGTCGGAGCTGGAGATCGCCGCGCTGGCCGACACCACGCTGGTGCTGGTGGCGCCGGGGATGGGCGACGGCATCCAGGCGGCCAAGGCCGGGATCCTCGAGGTGGCCGACCTGCTCGTCGTCAACAAGGCCGACCGCGACGGCGCCGATGCCACCGTGCGCGACCTGCGCTACGCGCAGTCCCTCGGCGGCCGGCACACCGCGCCGGGCGCGTGGCGGCCACCGATCGTGCGGACCGTGGCCGCGCGGGACGAGGGTGTCGACCGGGTGCTCGCCGAGGTGGAGGCGCACCGCCGGTGGCTGTCGGGGTCGGGGGAGGGCGCCCGGCGCCGCGCGGAGCGGGCCGCCCGCGAGATCGAGGCGATCGCCCTGGCCGGGCTCCGCGCGCGGATCGGCGAGGTCCGCGGTTCGGCGGCGCTGGCGGCGCTGGCCGGTGAGGTGGTGGCGGGGGGGACCGACCCCTACCGCGCCGCCGACCGTCTCCTGGCATCCCTGTGACCGCGCAGCCCCGACCCCGCACGGGGACACTGGCCGGGTGAACGGGAAGCCGGACGCCGTCGTCGTCGGAGCGGGACCCAACGGGCTGGCCGCAGCCCTCCGGCTGGCCGCCGCGGGCCTGCGGGTGCAGGTGGTCGAGGCGGCCGACAAGCCCGGCGGGGGGATGCGGACCGAGGAGCTGACGCGGCCGGGCTACCGGCACGACACCTGCTCGATCGTGCACCCAATGGCCGCGGCCGCCCCCTTCTTCCGCGAGTTCGACCTGCCCAGCCGCGGCGTGCGGCTGGTGCACCCCGAGGTGGCCTACGCCCACCCCCTCGACGGCGGCCGGGCAGCGGTGTCCTACCACTCGCTGGAGGAGACCGCCGCCGGCCTGGGGGCCGACGCCGCGGCGTACCAGCGGCTGTTCGGGCCGCTGGTGGAGTCCGCGCAGGACGTCATCGACTTCTTCCTCATGAGCCGGTTGCGCCGACTGCCCACCCGCAGCGTCGGCGCCGTCACCCACTTCGCGCTGAACGCGCTGCCGAACGTGCGCTGGCTGGTCCACCGGTGGTTCGGCACCGACGAGGCGCAGGCGCTCATCGCCGGCGCCGCCGCCCACGGGATGCTCGACCTCGGCCGGCCGCTGACCGCCGGGCTCGGCATGGTGCTCGGGATGCTGGCCCACCACCGGGGCTGGCCGCTGGTCGAGGGCGGCTCGCAGAACCTCGCCGACGCGATGGTCCGGGCGCTGGAGCAGCAGGGCGGCGAGGTGGTCACCGGGCACCGGGTCACCGACCTGCGCGAGTTCGACGGCGTCCCCGCGGTGCTGCTCGACACCACCCCGCGCGCGTTCGTGGACATGGCCGGCGACCGGGTGCACGAGGGCTACCGGCGATGGGTGTCGCGGTACAAGCACGGTGCGGGGGTGTTCAAGATCGACTGGGTGCTGTCCGAGCCGGTGCCCTGGACCCACCCCGAGGTGCGCCGGGCGGGCACCATCCACGTCGCGGGCAGCCTGCAGGAGACCATGGCCGGGGAGGCGGCGTCGGCGGCCGGGCGCATCACCGACCGTCCCTACGTGCTCGCCGTCCAGCCGACCGTCGTCGACCCGACCCGGGCGCCGGAGGGCGGGCACGTGTTCTGGGCGTACGTGCACGTACCGCACGGGTCCGACGTCGACATGACCGAGGCGATCGAGGCGCAGGTCGAGCGGTTCGCGCCCGGCTTCCGGGACACGGTGCTCGAGCGGGCGGTGAAGAACGCGCCGGCGATGGAGGCGTGGAACCCCAACCACATCGGCGGGGACATCTCCAACGGCGAGGCGTCGCTGCAGCAGATGCTCTTCCGCCCGGTGCCGCGCTGGAACACGTACAAGACCCCGGTCGACGGCGTGTACCTGGCCTCGGCGGCCACCCCGCCCGGTCCCGCGGTGCACGGTGCGTGCGGTGACAACGCCGCGCGCGTGGCGCTGCGCGAGGTGTTCGGCGTCCGCGAGGTGCCCCGCCTGCGTCCCGCCGTCTGAGACCTGCAGGCGTCGAGATGCGGCTCGTGGAGGTCACCCACGCCGGGTGACCTCGGTCAGGCGGATGTCCGCGCGGCCATGTGTCGCCGTAGCAGGTCGAGCAGGCCGGCGGGGCGCCGGAGGTCCACCGCGGTCGCGAACACGGTGCGCCACCCGGCGGACGCGACCGCGTTGAGCCGGGCCCGGTCGGCGCGGAACTGTGCCGTCCCGCCGTGCCAGGCGCCGTCGTACTCGAGCGCCAGTCGGTGCTCGGGCCAGGCGAAGTCGACCCGGGCCACGAACCGGGCGCCGTCGCGGACGATGAACTGCGCCACCGGAGCCGGGAGTCCGGCCCGGGCCAGCAGCAGGCGCAGCCGGGTCTCCTGCGGTGAGCCGGCCAGGCCGTCGGCGAGCGCGGCGACCGACCGGACGTGGCGGCAGTCGCGCCCGGTCAGGCCGCGGGCGGCGGAGCGCACCGAGGCCAGGTCGACGAGCCCGTGGGCGAGGAACCGGTCGAGGTCGACGACCGCGTCGTCGAGCGGGCGGCCGCGGCACAGGTCCAGCGCGGTGCGCAGGGGCGTGGTCACCTGGGTGGAGCCGCGCCTCGTCACCTCGCCGGCCGTCAGCCTCCTGCGGGTGAGCACCACCCTGTCGAGTGCATCGGCACGGCACGACGGCGACACGCTGCAGGACACCGGCTCCGCGGCACCGGCCAGGACCACGCCCCAGAGGACGGCGGCGCTGCGTCCGATCACGACGGCGTCGGGCAGGAGGAGCCGCGCCACGGCCTGCGCCCGGGCCGCGTGGTCGACGTCCAGGGTCGTGCACGCGTACACGTCGGGGTACAGCTGGCGCCACGCCGACGATCGGAGCTGGGCCGGCGTCAGGAGGCCTGCGCGCACGACCGCTGACCCGCGGAACGCCCGCCCGGTCAGCTCGGGCGGGCGGTGTGGGCTGGGCGGCACGAGCCGGGATGCTGCCGCGAGTCGGGCGCCCCGCTCGCGCCGTCCACAGGTCCAGCGAGATGCGCGCCGCCGCGGTGACCGTGGTCCAGAGACCGCGTTGGGACGCCTCTCGGCGAGGTGGTGGATCACGTGGGAGGTAGCGTCGGCCCCATGGTCCGGGCGCTGGGGCTGCCGTTCGACCCGATCGAGCGCGCGGGGGAGACCTGGGAGCAGCGCTTCGGTCCGGCCGCGGCGATGCGCGCGGCGACGTCGGTGTTCCGGGTCCAGCAGATCCTGCTCGCCCGCTTCGACGAGGTGCTGCGCCCGCACGGGCTGACCTTCGCCCGCTACGAGGTGCTCGTCCTGCTCACCTTCAGCCGCACCGGGCAGCTGCCGCTGAAGGTGATCGGCAGCCGGCTGATGGTGCACCCCACGAGCGTCACCAACGCGATCGACCGGCTGGTCGCGGCCGGCTTCGTCGACCGCCGGCCCAACCCCGCCGACGGCCGCGGCGTGCTGGCCGGCATCACCGAGCGCGGACGCGCGGTGGTCGAGGTCGCCACCGGGGAGCTCACCGCACTCGACTTCGGCCTCGGCGAGCTGCCCGCGGCCGAGCAGGAGACGCTCTTCGAGGTCCTGCGGCGGGTCAGGCTGGGTGCCGGCGACGTCGCCGGGGTCGACCCCGCCCCGTCCGCCGAGGGCTGACACCGCCCGATCGGGCCGGTGGGATCATGGGGGCATGCAGCCCACCCGTCCCGGACGCCCCGACCCGCGCGCACAGGCCCAGCAGGCCCAGCTGGCCGCCTCCCTCGCCGGTGCGGTCGACCTCGCCGCCGTCAAGGCGCGCAACGAGGCCGCCGCGCGGGCCCAGGCCGCCCCGCCGCCGAGTGCGGCCGTCCCCGCCGGCGCCCCCGGGTCGGCGGTCGTGGACGTCACCGAGGCCACGTTCCAGACCGAGGTCCTCGACCGCTCCTTCCAGGTGCCGGTCGTGCTCGACCTGTGGGCCGAGTGGTGCGGGCCGTGCAAGCAGCTCTCCCCCGTGCTCGAGCGGCTGGCCGCCGAGGGCGGCGGCTCCTGGGTGCTGGCCAAGGTCGACGTCGACGCCAACCCCGCGCTCGCCCAGGGCCTGCGGGTCCAGGGCATCCCGGCGGTGAAGGCCGTGTGGCAGGGCCAGCTCGTCGCCGAGTTCACCGGCGCCATCCCCGAGGAGCAGGCCCGCCAGTTCGTCACCGAGCTGGTGCGCGCCACGACCGGCGGCGCGGTCCCGGGCGAGGAGCCCGCCGGGGACGACGGCCTGGAGGACCCCCGGCTCGACGCCGCGGAGGCGGCGCTGGAGCGTGGTGACCTCGAGGCTGCCGAGGCCGCCTACCAGGCCATCGTCGACGCCGAGCCCGACCACCCGGTCGCCGGCCTGGCGCTGCGGCAGGTGCAGCTCTTCCGCCGCGCCGACGCCGCCGGTCCCGACGCGCTCGCCCGCGCCGACGCCGCCCCCGACGACGTCGCCGCGCAGACCCGCGCCGCGGACTTCCAGCTCGGCACCGGCGACGTCGAGGGCGCCTTCACCCGCCTGGTCGACGTCGTCCGGCGGACGTCCGGCGAGGACCGTGACCAGGCGCGCCAGCACCTCGTCGGGCTCTTCGAGGTCGTCGGCGGCGAGGACCCGCGGGTGATCGCGGCCCGCCGCCAGCTGATGGCCGCCCTCTTCTGAGGACGGGATCCCCGTCTAGACGCCGACGTCGCAGGGCTCGGCGCCGTTGAGGAAGCCGGCCCGGAACAGGTCGACCAGCTGGAACCCCGTCAGCTCGACGTCGGCGAGCACGTCGGGGTCGTTGCCGTAGGTGAGCAGGAACTGCACGCTCTCGTCGATGTCGCCGGGGGAGATCGTCACCGACTCCAGCTCGCCGTTGTAGACCTGCGCGGAGTACCAGCCGGTGAGGCACACCGCCGACTGCAGGGCCTCGGTGTCGTCGGTGGACAGGCCCAGCTGCTCGCGGGCGGCCAGCGCGTAGGGGATGGCCACGCCCGTGACGACGGCGTAGTCGCCGAACTCGTCGTAGGCCTGCTCGGCGAAGCCCGTGTCGTAGGCGACCAGCCCGGCGCCGTCCCCGCCGTCGGCGCAGTAGACCAGCGCGACGGCGTCGGCGGCGCAGTCCGGGGCGCCGGAGGTGCTGTCGAGCTGCGGCTCGGTGAACTCGGCGTCGAGCACCTCGGTGAACGCCCGGCCCCAGAACTCCGACAGCGAGTTGGGGAGGATCGTCTCGGTCGTGTCGGTGAAGGGCGCGTTGCCGCCGCTGGCGAAGTCCTCGTCGCTGGTGAACTCGCCCTGGGTGAAGACGCGGCCGGGGCCGTAGTTGTCGCGGCACGCCGTCGGGCCGTCGTCGAAGCCCTCCTGGAAGGCCGAGACGCGGTCGAAGTAGGAGCCGTGGGCCTGCTGCTCACCGGTGCCGGTGCCCACCGGGTCGCGCAGCAGGAAGTAGCCGCGCAGCAGTTGGTCGAGGTCGGCGGTGTCGATGGTGGCGTAGTCGCCGTTGCCCTCGGCCACCCACGCCGTCCACGCGCCGGCCAGGCAGTCAGCCTGGGTCTCGGTGGCGATCGAGGCCTCCGGGTAGCCGACCCGGCCCTGCACCGCGTGGCCGAACTCGTGCGCCATCACCAGCTGCGGCAGGACCTCGCCGTACTCGGCGGCCAGCTCACCGAGGAAGGCGCGGTCGTAGCTGATCGAGTCGGAGTTGGGCGCGCCCTGAGCCGAGCAGTAGAAGGCGTTGTTCTCCAGCTCCCGCGGATCGGTGCCGCAGCCGATGCCCTCCGGGTAGAGCGAGGGGTCGACGTCGTTCGGGTCGACGCTGAAGTAGCCGCCGGTCAGCGGCTGGAACGCCTGGCCGTAGACGTCGGGGAAGGTGGCCGACCAGTACGTCTCCAGGTCGGCGAGCGCGTTGCGGGCCAGGGTGTCGATCGGCCCGTCGGTGGCGCCGACGACGGTCAGCGTCCCGTCGTCGACCGACTCGGTCGGCATGCCCTGCGAGCGGGCCTCGCCGATGACGACGTAGGAGCACCCCGACGTGACGAGGACGGCGAGGGTCAGCAGCGCGGCGAGGACGCCCCGGTCGCGGGCGGAGGAGCTCACCGCCGCCCCCTACCCGGCGGAGCACGACCCGAACGCGGACGGCGCCCGTCACAGGGGCGACGGGCGCCGTGCGGCAGCCGCCAGGGGTCAGAGGCCGATCTCGCAACCGGCGCCGCCGTTGAGGAAGCCGTCGCGGAAGGCGTCGACCATCTCGAAGCCCGACAGGTCGGTGTTGGGGAAGACGCCCTCGGTCTGGCCGTAGGTGAGCAGGAAGACGGCCGCCTCGTCGACGTCGCCGGGGGAGATGGTGATGTCCTGGGCCTGGTAGTCGCCGGTCCAGAACCGGCCCGCGTACCAGCCGGTCAGGCAGACCGCGGAGTCCACCGCCGCGGCGTCGTCGATGGACAGGCCGAGCTGGGCGCGGGCGGCCTGCGCGTAGGCCAGGGAGACGGCGGTGGCGACGGCGAAGTCGCCGATCTGCTCGTAGGCCGGGGCCAGCAGGTCGGACTCGTCGACGTAGACGGTGCCGTCGGCCTCGCAGTAGCCGAGGTCCCGGTCCTCGGCGCCCATGTCGCCGCACGCCGGCGCGGTGCCGTCGAAGGACTCCACCTCCGGCGCGGTGAACTGCTCGCCGAGGCCGGGGAACACCGACTCGTAGAACGCCGGGAGGGTCGTGCCGATGATCCCCCCGATCTCGTCGTAGGGGGCGTTCCCCTCGTTGTCCAGGTCGTCCTGGGTGGTGAACTCGGTGGCGGTGAACAGCCGGTCCTCGGTGAACTCGTCGCGGCAGCTGCCGACGCCGCCCTCGTAGCCGGCGAAGAAGCCCGACATCCGGTCGAAGCCGGAGCCGTGGGCGCGCTGGTCGTCGGGGTCGAAACCGACCGGGTCGCTCAGGCCGATGAACCCGAGCACCACCTGGTCGAGCTCGGCCACGCGGAGGGAGACGTGCTCGGCGTTGCCGTCGACCACCCAGCGGGTGAACGCGCCGGCCAGGCAGTCGGCCTGCGTCTCGACGATGATCGCCGAGTCGGCGTAGCCGAACCGGTTCTGCATCGCGTGACCGATCTCGTGCGCCATGACCGCGGGACCGAGGTAGGGGCCGTTCTCCGCGCTGAGCTGCTCGAGCAGCGCGCGGTCGTAGGCGACGACGTCGCAGTTGGGGTCGTAGTGCGCGTTGTTCGCCACCTCCTCGGGGTCGGTGGGCGCGCGGTCGCAGCCGATGCCGTGCTCCGGGTAGGCCGACTCGTCGATGGCGGTGGAGTCGACGGAGAAGTAGCCGCCGGCGAGCGGCTGGTACTCCTCGCCGAAGTACTCGGGGTAGGCCTGCGACCAGAAGGTGTCCAGGTCGGCCAGCGCGTTGCGGGCGAGCCGGTCGGTCTCGTTGTCCGCGGCACCGGTGATCGGGAACTCGTCGGCGGGGACGTCCTCGGGCACGCTGGCGCCCCGCGACGCGATGCCGGAGACGGTGCTCGCACAACCGGTGAGCAGCACGCTGCCCACCGCTGCCGCGGCAACTGCACGGCGCAGGACATGCCTCATGGAGCCGGGGTTCCTTCTCTGCCGGGTGCTGGCACCCGGGGAGCCGGGTGCGCGGGGGACCGGTCCGCGCCGCCGGGGCGGCGCGGAGCCGGGCCATGATGCACGGGCAGGGGTCGGCGCGGAACGGGTCCGCGCACGGCACGGGGCCGCCCCACTCCAGCGGGTGGGACGGCCCCGTCGTCGGTCCTCGCGGCCCGGTCGTGCCCGGCGGTCAGCCCTCGTGCAGCAGCCAGACGGTGCCCAGCGGGGGCGCGGCCACGGTCGCCGAGAACGGCTGGCCGTGCCACGACTCCTCGACGGCGTCCACGCCGCCGTAGTTGCCGACGCCCGAGCCGCCGTAGCCCTCGGCGTCGGTGTTGAGCACCTCCCGCCAGCGGCCGCCGCGGGGCAGGCCGATGCGGTAGCCGTGGTGCGGGGAACCGGAGAAGTTGCACACGACCGCCAGCACCTGACCCGGCGTCTGCCCGCCCTCCGGCGTCTCCCCGGGGTCGCCGGACTCCGACGCCTGGGCGGGGGTGGGCACGTCCGCCGTCTTCGGGCGGCCGTAGCGCAGGAAGCTGATGACGTTGCCCGTGGCGTCGTTGGCGTCGATCCACTGGAAGCCGGCCGGGTCGACGTCGAGCGACCACAGCGCCTCGAGCTCCCGGTACCGGGCGTTGAGGTCGGTGACCAGCTGCAGCACGCCCCGGTGCGCGGGGTCGTCGAGGTGCCACCAGTCCAGCGAGCGGCTCTCCGCCCACTCGCCGTCCTGGGCGAACTCCGAGCCCATGAACAGCAACTGCTTGCCGGGGTGGGACCACATGTAGGCCAGGTAGCCGCGGACGCCGGCCAGCTGCTGCCAGCGGTCGCCGGGCATCTTCCGCAGCAGCGAGCCCTTGCCGTACACGACCTCGTCGTGGCTGACGGGGAGCACGTAGTTCTCGGAGTAGGCGTACATCATCGAGAACGTCAGCTGGTTGTGGTGGTAGCTGCGGTGCACCGGCTGCCGGGCCACGTAGCCCAGCGAGTCGTGCATCCAGCCCATGTTCCACTTCAACCCGAAGCCCAGGCCGCCCAGGTGGGTGGGCCGGGTGACGCCGGGCCAGGCGGTCGACTCCTCGGCGATGGTCACCACGCCCGGCACCTCGCGGTAGACGGTCGCGTTGACCTCCTGGAGGAAGGACACCGCCTCCAGGTTCTCCCGCCCGCCGTGCACGTTGGGCACCCACTCGCCGTCCTTGCGCGAGTAGTCGAGGTAGAGCATCGAGGCGACGGCGTCGACGCGCAGCCCGTCGATGTGGAACTCCTGGCACCAGAACAGCGCGTTGGCGACGAGGAAGTTGCGCACCTCGGTGCGGCCGAAGTTGAACACCAGCGTGCCCCAGTCGGGCTGCTCACCGCGGCGGGGGTCGGCGTGCTCGTAGAGGGCGGTGCCGTCGAAGCGGCCCAGCGCCCACTCGTCCTTCGGGAAGTGCGCGGGCACCCAGTCGACGATGACGCCGATCCCGGCCTGGTGCGCCCGGTCGACGAGGTAGCGCAGGTCGTCGGGGCTGCCGAAGCGCGACGTCGGGGCGTAGTAGCTGGTGACCTGGTAGCCCCAGGAGCCGCCGAAGGGGTGCTCGGCGACGGGGAGGAACTCCAGGTGGGTGAACCCGGCGGAGGCGGCGTAGTCGACGAGCTCGTCGGCCAGCTGCCGGTAGGACAGCCCCTGCCGCCAGGAGCCCAGGTGCACCTCGTAGACGCTCATCGGCCGCTCGTGCCAGCCCCCGCGCTCGCGCTCGGCCAGCCACGCGTCGTCGTGCCACTCGTAGGTCGACTCGGTGACGACCGAGGCGTTGAGCGGCGGCACCTCGGTGGCGAAGGCCATCGGGTCGGCCTTCTCCCGCCAGACGCCGTCGGCGCCGAGCACGTGGAAGCGGTAGCGGCTCCCCACCGGCACCCCCGGGAGGTAGATCTCCCAGACGCCGATCGCGCCGAGCTGGCGCAGGGGGTAGGCGCGGGCCTCCCAGTAGTCGAAGTCGCCGGTGACCTTCACGCCCTGGGCGTTGGGCGCCCACACCGCGAACGAGACGCCCTCGACGGTGCCGCGCGGGGTGTCGTAACGGCGCACGTGCGCGCCGAGCACGTCCCACAGCCGCTCGTGGCGGCCCTCGCCGATGAGGTACTGGTCGAGCTCGCCGAGGGTGGGCAGCCACCGGTAGGGGTCGTCGACGGTGAAGGTGTCCTCCCCGTAGGTGACCTCCAGCCGGTAGTCGCCGGGCTGGGCGGGGAGGGGCGCCTCGAAGACGCCGCCGGCGTGGACCCGGCGCGCCTCGTAGCGGCTGTCGTCCTGGTCGACGACGACGACGGCGGACGCGTCGGGACGCAGGCACCGCACCACCCAGCCGTCACCGGACGGGTGGGCGCCGAGGACCCGGTGCGGGTCGCGCGACCAGCCGTCGACGATCGCCCGCAGGTCCTCCTCGGTGACGTCGTCGGTCCCGCCGTGCGTGCCCTCGCCGCCGGCGCCGGAGGCCAGGCCGCCACCGTCGGTGGCCGGCGCCGATGCGACGTCGGCGGGCGGCTCGGAGGGGGACTCCGAAGGCGACTCGGACGGCGACTCCGCGGGTGCCTGCGGGGTCGAGGGCCCCGCCGGGTCGGGGTCGGGCGGCGTGGGCTGCCCCGCGGGCGCCCCCGACGGTGAGGCGGGCTCGGCGATCGGCGCCGGAGCGACGACGGGCGTGGCCGTACCACCCTGCTCCGCCATGACGTCGGCCGTGGGCTCGGCGATGGTGTCGGCGACCGTCCGCTTCCCGGGGGCGCGCTTGCGGGTCGCCTTCACCGGGGCGTCGCCGTCGGCTGCGGTCGCCGTCGCGGCGGGGGCCTTCTTCGCGGGCGCCTTCTTCGCGGCGGCCTTCTTGGCGGGGGCCTTCTTAGCCGGTGCCCTCTTCGCGGCGGCCTTCTTGGCCGGGGTGGGGTTCACGACCGGCTCGGCCTCAGCGGCCTCGGCCTGGGCGGCGCGCTCCTCGACCACCCGCTGCAGCTCCTCCTTGGAGGCCGGCGCGTCCGCGGTCTCGTGGGCGGTGGGCGTCCCCGGAGGGAGTGTCGGGTCGGTCATCGTCGCTCTGCCGTCCTCTCGTCTGCGTACGTGTCGCGCTGGGGTGCCCCCGTGCTGCGTCCTCCGTGCCGAGTCCACCGTGCCGGGTCCTCCTGGGGGGAGTCCTCCGGAGGGGACCTCAGGATTCCCCGGCGGTGAGCCGGGAGAGGGACTGCAGCGGGATCATCAGCCAGTTCGGCCGGTTGCGCGCCTCGTAGACGCACTCGTACACGGCCTTGTCCGCCTCGAGGGCCCGCAGGAGCGGGGAGTCCCCGCACGGGTCGATCCCGCTCGCCGCCGAGTAGCCCGTGCAGAAGGCGCCGCGGTTGCGCACTGCCCACTCCTGCGCCCGGTACGCGCGCTGGGAGTCGTCGGGTTGCTCGACGAGCATGTGACGTGCGGCGTAGTCGAAGCTGCGCAGCATGCCGGCGACGTCCCGCAGCGGGCTGTCGAGCTGCCGCCGCTCGGCCAGCGGGCGGGCCGGCTCGCCCTCGAAGTCCAGCACCACCCAGCCGGTCGCCGTCCGCAGCACCTGGCCGAGGTGGTAGTCGCCGTGCACCCGCTGGCGCACGACGTCGTCGCCGCTGTCGGCCACCGCCGCGTAGACCGCCCGCAGCCCGGCGAGGTGCTCCTCGAGCTGCGGGACGACCGCCAGCGCCGCGTCCAGCCGGGACCGCATCGCCTCCGCGGTGGCGGTGAACCACTCGCGGTCGGCCGGCTCGGTGGGCAGCACCCGGGCGAGGTCGGCGTGCACCGAGGCGGTGGCCGCGCCCAGCCGCTCGCTGTCGGCGGCGAAGTCCCCGCCGACCTCGTCGGCGTGCAGGTCGCCCTCGGCGTAGAGGTCGCGCACGCTGGCCGTGGCCAGCCGCCACCCGTCGCTGGCCCCCCGCACGAAGGTCTGCAGCATCGCGACCGTGGCGGGCTCGTTCGCCGGGTCGGGGTCGTCGATCTCGACGTGCCCGAGCAGCGGCGCGATGTGCGGGTTCTCCGTCCGCCGCAGCGCCTCACCGATCTCGACGTCGGGGTTGAGCCCGGGGTCGAGCCGGCGGAACAGCTTGAAGATGGCGTCCTGGCCGTAGACCAGCGAGGTGTTGCTCTGCTCGGTGGAGACGATGTCGCCGGGAACGCCCTCCGGGATGGGCGCGACCCCGGCCGGGTGGAAGTGCATCGGGCCGACGGTCGAGGCCGCCACCAGGTGCGTCAGCCACGGCGTGGTGGCGTCGCGGTCGCGCATCGCGTCGTAGGCGTAGTTCTCCCGGTCGGCGCCCTCGGCGTCCTTGCCCGGCACCGCGCCGACGAACGCCGAGCTGAGGTCCTCCTCGGGGTGGGTCCGCCACGACAGGGGGACCAGGTAGGTCTCCCCGGCGCCGTCGGCGTAGGTGACCCGCACGCGGTGCACCGAGACCACCGGCTCACTGCGGGAGAGGAAGAACCCCTCCTCGCTGACCTCGGCCCACTCTCGGCCCTTGCCGCCGAACCAGCGCTGGTGGGGCATCCACTCCCGCAGCACCTCCGCGAGGGCTGTGCTCATCGGGCACCTCCGGTGCTGGTCGGGACGTCGGCTCCGGTACGGGTGTCGCTGCCGCCCGGGATCTCCTCGGCCTCGCGGACCAGCCCGGAGGCCAGCAGCGAGTCGGCCAGCGGGCTGCTCTCGGTGCTCTCGTGTTCGGCCGGCACCTCGACCGGCTCGGTGGGCCGGGACAGCTCGAACCAGTAGAAGCCGTGCCCGGCGAGGGTGAGCATGTAGGGCAGGACGCCGATCTGCGGGAACTCGACCCGCCCGGTGAGCTCGACGGGGGTGTATCCCTCGAAGCGGCGCAGGTCCAGCTCCACCGGCTGCGGGAAGCGCGAGAGGTTGTTGACGCACAGCACGATGTCGTCGCCGAACTCGCGGACGAACGACAGCACCGTGGGGTTGCGCGAGCCGATCTCCTCGTAGGTGCCCCGCCCGAAGGTCGGGTGCTCCTTGCGGACGGCGATCATCCGGCGGATCCACTGCAGCATCGAGTTGGTGTTGCGCAGCTGCGCCTCGACGTTGGTGGTCTGGTAGCCGTAGACCGGGTCCTGGTTCAGCGGCAGGTACATCCGCTGCGGGTCGGCGGTGGAGAAGCCGCCGTTGCGGTCGGGCGTCCACTGCATCGGTGTGCGGACGCCGTCGCGGTCGCCGAGCCAGATGTTGTCGCCCATCCCGATCTCGTCACCGTAGTAGAGGACCGGCGAGCCGGGCAGCGAGAGCAGCAGCGCGTTGAACAGCTCGAGGGTGTTGAGATCGTTCTCCAGCAGCGGCGCCAGCCGGCGGCGGATGCCGATGTTGGCCTTCATGCGGGGGTCCTTGGCGTACTCCGCCCACATGTAGTCGCGCTCCTCGTCGGTGACCATCTCGAGGGTCAGCTCGTCGTGGTTGCGCAGGAAGATGCCCCACTGGCAGTTGTCGGGGATGGCCGGCGTCTGCGCCATGATCTCCGAGATCGGGAAGCGCTGCTCCCGGCGGGCGGCCATGAACAGGCGCGGCATCACCGGGAAGTGGAAGGCCATCTGGCACTCGTCGCCGTTCTCGCCGAAGTACTCGACGACGTCGGCCGGCCACTGGTTGGCCTCGCACAGCAGCACGCGGTCGGGGTAGTCGGCGTCGACCACCTTGCGCACGTGCTTGAGGAACTCGTGGGTGCGGGGGAGGTTCTCACCGTTGGTCCCCTCCTCCTCGAACAGGTAGGGGACGGCGTCGAGCCGGAAGCCGTCGATGCCCAGGTCCAGCCAGAAGCGCAGGGCGTCGATGATCGCCTCCTGCACCCGCGGGTTCTCGAAGTTCAGGTCGGGCTGGTGGGAGAAGAAGCGGTGCCAGAAGTACTGCTTGCGCACCGGGTCGAACGTCCAGTTCGAGCTCTCGGTGTCGACGAAGATGATCCGTGCGTCGGCGTAGCCGGTGTCGTCGTCGGCCCACACGTAGAAGTCGCCGTAGGGGCCCTCGGGGTCGCTGCGGCTGGCCTGGAACCAGGGGTGCTGGTCCGAGGTGTGGTTCATGACGAAGTCGATGATCACGCGGATGCCGCGGCGGTGGGCCTCGCCGAGGAACTCCTCGAAGTCCTCGATGTCGCCGAACTCCGGCAGCACCGCGGTGTAGTCGCTGACGTCGTAGCCGCCGTCGCGCAGCGGCGAGGCGAAGAACGGCGGCAGCCACAGGCAGTCGACACCGAGCCACTGCAGGTAGTCGAGTTTGTCGATCATGCCGCGGAGGTCGCCGATGCCGTCGGCGTTGCTGTCGGCGAAGCCGCGGACGAGCACCTCGTAGAAGACGGCGCGCTGGAACCACAGCGGGTCGGTTCCGCGCGCGGGCAGGCCGGCGCCGCGGTCGGGGGAGTCGGGCACGGGGAGCGTCATCGGTGCGGGTCGTCCTCGCGTGTGGGTGGTCCGGGGGTGGGGCGGGCGCTCAGGCGACCGGCGGCGGCCAGGTCACC
This sequence comes from Geodermatophilus obscurus, assembly GCF_900115395.1. Taxonomy (GTDB): domain Bacteria; phylum Actinomycetota; class Actinomycetes; order Mycobacteriales; family Geodermatophilaceae; genus Geodermatophilus; species Geodermatophilus obscurus_B. The sequence continues at coordinate 128,042 of NZ_FOWE01000007.1, read as the reverse complement.
GGCCGCGGGAGGTGCACCGAGAGGACGTGAGCGGGCTCCCAGTAGGGGTCGAGCTCGACGTAGTTGAACTGGCCCCAGTCGTAGCGGGCGCCGGTGAGCTCGTCGGTGACGGCGAACCGCTCGTGCCAGTCCAGGCCCAGCGCCGGCAGGTCCAGCGACGTCGTCCCGATCTGGCGGGAGTGGCTGTCGAGGGCGCAGACCACCAGCACCGCGTCCTGCGAGCCGGGGTCGGTCTTGGAGAAGCAGATCAGGTTCGGGTTGTCGACCGCGTGGAACCGCAGGGTGCGCAGCTGCTGCAGCGCGGGGTGCTGCCGGCGGATCTCGTTGAGCCGTGTCAGGTAGGGGGCGAGGCTGCGGCCGGCGGCCTCCGCGCCGGCCCAGTCGCGGGGGCGCAGCCGGTACTTCTCGCTGTCGAGGTACTCCTCGCTGCCCGGCCGCACCGCCACGTGCTCGTAGAGCTCGTAGCCGGAGTAGACGCCCCAGGTCGGGCTGAGCATCGACGCGAGCACCGCCCGGATCTTGAACATCGGCGGCCCGCCGTACTGCAGGCTCGCGTGCAGGATGTCGGGGGTGTTCACGAAGAAGTTGGGCCGCATGTAGTGCGCGTTCTCGGCGAGCTCGCGGCCGTAGTCCTCGATCTCGTCGCGCGCGGTCCGCCACGTGAAGTACGTGTAGGACTGCGTGAACCCGATCCGCGCGAGCTGGTGCATCATCGCCGGCCGGGTGAAGGCCTCGGCGAGGAAGAGCACGTCGGGGTCGGTCTCCTTGACCGTCCAGATCAGCCAGTGCCAGAAGTCCAGCGGCTTGGTGTGCGGGTTGTCGACGCGGAAGACCCGCACGCCGGCGTCCATCCACACCCGGACGACGCGCAGCACCTCGGCGTAGATGCCCTCGGGGTCGTTGTCGAAGTTGACCGGGTAGATGTCCTGGTACTTCTTCGGCGGGTTCTCCGCGTAGGCGATGGTGCCGTCGGGCTTGGTGGTGAACCACTCGGGGTGCTCGGCCACCCAGGGGTGGTCGGGGGCGGCCTGCAGCGCGAGGTCCAGGGCGACCTCCATGCCCAGGCCCCGCGTGCGGGCGACGAAGGCGCGGAAGTCGTCCATCGTGCCCAGCTGCGGGTGGACGGCGTCGTGGCCGCCCTCGGCGCTGCCGATCGCCCACGGCGAGCCGACGTCGTCGGGCCCGATCTCGTGCGGGTTGCCGCCGGGGTACTGGGCGGTGTTGGGGCCCTTGCGGTTGACCGTGCCGATCGGGTGGATCGGCGGCAGGTAGACGACGTCGAAGCCCATCTCGGCGATCGCCGGAAGCCGGTCGGAGGCGGTGGCGAACGTGCCGTGCGTCGGCTCGCCGCCCACGACCGGGCCCTCCGAGCGCGGGAAGAACTCGTACCAGGAGCCGTAGAGCGCCTGCCGGCGGTCGACCCACACCTCGTGGTCGGCCGTCGGGGTGACCAGCTCGCGGACGGGGTGCGCGTCGAGGTACTCCTGCACGGCCGCCGCCAGCGCCGGCGCCACCCGGTCGTGCAGGGTGAGGGAGGGGTCGCGCAGCGCGGCCGCGGCGTCGGTGAGCCGGGCGCGCCAGGTCTCGTCGGCGTCGGCGGCCACGCGCTCGAGCAGCCGGGCGCCCTCCTCGAGGTCGTTGGCCAGCTCACCGGGGCCCTGACCGGCGTCGATCTTCACCTCGACGGCGTGGTGCCAGGTGGCCAGCGGGTCGCTCCACGCCTCCACCCGGAAGGTCCAGCGGCCCTCGCGGTCGGGGACGACCGTGGCGATCCAGCGGTCGGGCTGCTCGCCGTAGCGGCGCATGCGGGTGAACGCCCCGCGGGTCCCGTCGGGCGCGGTCCAGACGACCTCGGCCGCGACGGCGTCGTGACCCTCGCGGAACACGGTGGCCGTCACCGGCACGTGCTCGCCGACCACGGCACGGGCCGAGAAAGACCCGCACGACACGACGGGGGCGACATCGGTGATGCCGAGGCGGAGGTCAGGGCGGCGAGTCATCCCGGCCACGCTATCCACGACGGGGGCCGCCCACACCTCGGCCGCGGAGCGGCGTCCGGCGGACTGCCGGGGGCCGGTACCGGGGGCCGCGGGGTGCCGCCTCCGACCTGTCCCGGCCGCGGTCCGTGGCTAGGCTCCCGGCGTGCGAGCACTCCGTCGGTTCACCGTCCGGGCGTCCCTCCCCGAGGCGCTCACGCCCCTCTCCCAGCTGGTCATGAACCTGCGCTGGTCATGGCACCCGGAGACGAGGGACCTCTTCGAGGCGCTCGACCCGGACCTGTGGCGGCGGTGCAACAACGACCCGGTCAAGGTGCTCGGGGAGGTCTCCGCCGAGCGGCTGGCCACCCTGTCGGCCGACCGCCGCTTCCTCCGCCGGCTGCAGGACGTCGTCGACGACCTCGAGGACTACCTCTCCTCCGAGCACTGGTACCAGTCGCTGGGGCCCGAGGCGCCCCGCAGCATCGCCTACTTCTCCGCCGAGTTCGGCATCACCGAGGTGCTGCCGCAGTACTCCGGCGGCCTGGGCATCCTCGCCGGCGACCACCTCAAGGCCGCCTCCGACCTGGGCGTGCCGCTCATCGGCGTCGGCCTGCTCTACCGCGCCGGCTACTTCGAGCAGGGCCTGTCGGCCGACGGCTGGCAGCTCGAGCACTACCCGGCGCTGGACCCGCACGGCCTGCCGGTCAAGCTGCTGCGCCAGCCCGACGGGTCGGCCGCCGTCATCTCCGTGCCGCTGCCCGAGGGCCGCACCCTGCACGCCCACGTGTGGCGCGCGCAGGTGGGCCGGGTGTCGCTGCTGCTGCTCGACAGCGACATCGAGGAGAACACCCCGGCCGAGCGCGGCGTCACCGACCGGCTCTACGGCGGCGACGAGGACCACCGCCTGCGCCAGGAGATGCTGCTGGGCATCGGCGGGGTGCGGGCGCTGCGCGCCTACTGCCAGCTCACCGGCACCCCACAGCCGGAGGTGTTCCACGCCAACGAGGGTCACGCCGGCTTCCAGGGCGTCGAGCGGATCCGCGAGCTGACCGAGTCCCACGGGCTGACGTTCGCCGAGGCGCTGCAGGCGGTCCGGGCGGGCACGGTGTTCACCACGCACACCCCCGTCCCGGCCGGCATCGACCGCTTCCCGCGGGCGCTGATCGAGCGCTACTTCGCCGGCTTCGGCGTCCCGCTCGAGCACCTCATCCCGCTGGGCGCGGAGGAGGACCCGGCGAAGTTCAACATGGCGTACATGGGCCTGCGGCTGGGTCAGCGGGCCAACGGCGTCAGCCGGCTGCACGGGCACGTCAGCCGCGGCATGTTCAACGGCCTGTGGCCGGGCTTCGACGAGACCGACGTCCCGATCGGCTCGATCACCAACGGTGTGCACGCCCCCACCTGGACGGCGCGCGAGCTGGTGGAGCTGGGCACCCAGACCTCCACCGGCGACCCGTTCGAGGGCCAGGGGTCGGCGTCCTTCGACGGCGTCGACCGCATCCCCGCGTCGGAGCTGTGGGCGACCCGCCGGATGCTGCGCGCCCGGCTGGTGGACGAGGTCCGCCGCCGGCTGCGCGAGACCGCGCTGTCCCGCGGCTCGGCCGAGGCGGAGGTCGGCTGGACCGACAGCGCCTTCGACCCCGACGTGCTCACCATCGGCTTCGCCCGCCGGGTGCCGTCCTACAAGCGGCTGACCCTGATGCTGCGCGATCCCGAGCGGCTGCGGGCCCTGCTCCTCGACGACGAGCGGCCGATCCAGCTGGTCATCGCCGGCAAGAGCCACCCGGCCGACGACGGCGGCAAGCAGCTCATCCAGCACATGGTGAAGTTTGCCGACGACCCCGCCATCCGGCACCGGATCGCCTTCCTGCCCGGCTACGACATCGGGATGGCCCGCTACCTCTACTGGGGCTGCGACGTCTGGCTGAACAACCCGCTGCGGCCGCTGGAGGCCTGTGGCACCTCGGGGATGAAGGCCGCGCTCAACGGCGGGCTCAACCTCTCCATCCGCGACGGCTGGTGGGACGAGTGGTTCGACGGCCAGAACGGCTGGGCCATCCCCACAGCCGACGGCGTCACCGACCCCGACCGCCGCGACGACGTCGAGGCGCGCGCCATCTACGACCTGCTGTCGACCCAGGTGCTGCCGCGGTTCTACGAGACCGACCGCGACGGCATCCCCACCCGCTGGGTCGAGATGGTGCGGCACACCCTGCGCGAGACCGGCCCGAAGGTGCTGGCCACCCGCATGGTGCGCGACTACACCGAGCAGCTGTACGTGCCGGCCGCGGGCTCGGCCCGGACGATGGCCGATGCCGGGTACGCGCCCGCGCGGACCGAGGCGCAGTGGCGGGCTCGGGTGCTGGAGAGCTGGACCGGCGTGCGGGTGGCGCACGTGGAGGCCACCGGTGCCGGCGACACCCCCGAGATCGGCTCGACGCTGGCGCTGCGCGCCGAGGTCGAGCTGCCGCACCTGACCCCGGGCGACGTCGAGGTGCAGGCGGCCTACGGGCGGGTCGACGACGCCGACGGCCTGCACGAGGTCACGACGGTGCCGATGGTGCACGAGCAGACCGAGGGCTCCCGGCACTGGTTCACCGCCACCCTGCCGTTGGAGCGCACCGGCGCGTTCGGCTACACCGTGCGCGTGCTGCCGCACTCCGAGCACCTGGCCGGCCCCGCCGAGCTCGGGCTGGTCCGCAGCGCGTAACCGGAGGACTGCGGACCACAACCGTCCCGCCGGTCGCAGCTCCCCCACGGGGAGCGGTGACCGGCGTGGCGGTGCCGCCGGACCGCGCGGTACCCGCAGGTGTCACTAGGCTGCGCGCATGCCCGACCGCTGTGAAGTCCTGCCCGGAGACGCCGTCGTCGCGCGACGCGGCGGGGGACTGCTCTGGGTCGACGCTCCGGGCTCGCCGGCCCTCGTCGCCGCCCTCCACGCCTGCCTGGGCGTCGCCGGCCCCGGCGCGGACCGCGTGCTGGCCGCCGTCGCCTCCCAGGTCCCCGCGCTGGGCGGCAGCTCGGCGTCCTTCGCCCTGGTCCTCGTCGACACCGACGGGGGCTCCGGCACCGGCGTGGCGCTGTGGTCGGGCAAGGGCCAGCCCGCCGTCGACGGCGTGCCCGTCTCCGGCCAGCCGGCCGACGGCTGCAGCGTCGCGGCCGGGTTCCCGCTCGGCGCGACGCTCTACGTCGGCCCCGGCCAGGCTGCGCCGTCGATGTCGCCCGGCGTCGCCTACGACCTGCACCACGGCACCGTCCCCGGCTCGGGCGCGCTGCTGCACCTCGTCGCCTCGGCGCACGCCGGCGCCGTGGCCGCGCCGCCGGCCGCCGCGGCCGCGCCGTCGTCCTTCACGGCAGGCTCCGACGCCGGCTTCGCCGCGGCCCCCTCCTACGGCGGCTCGGGCGCCCCGTCCTACGGCTCGACCGGCTCCTCGGTGCTGGGGTCGGGCGGCCGCGCCGACGAGGGCGAGGAGACGGCGTTCTGGAAGCCCGACACCGCCTCCGCGCCGGTGCTGCGCTTCGACGACGGCCTGGTGGTCACCGTCGACGAGGACCTCGTCCTCGGCCGCCGGCCCGACAGCCACGAGCTGGTCACCGCCGGCAACGCCCGCCCCGTGCCGATCGCCGACACGCAGAACGTGCTGTCGTCGGCGCACGCCGCGATCCAGCGCTCGGGCCGCGAGGTCACCCTCACCGACCTCGGCTCGCTCAACGGCACGCACGTCGCCGGGCCGGAGGCCACCGAGTGGACCCAGCTCGAGCCCGGCGTCGCCCACCCGCTCGCCGACGGCGACCGGCTGCTGCTCGGCTGGACCGTCATCACCTACGAGCAGCCGGAGTAGGACGCGCGGTCCGGGCCCGGTTCCCTCGGGGGACCGGGCCCGAGGCATCTGCGGGCGCCGTCCGCCGTCCTGGCTCACCCTGGAGCGTCCTGGCTCACCGTCGACGGTGAGCCAGGACGCAGCCCGATCAGCTCAGCTGATCATGCGGGACGGCGGAGGACGCGCAGCAGCCACACGGTGCGCGGGGGCACCTCGATCGGCCCGGGCGCGACGACGGCCGGCCGCGGCGGCGCCCCGGTCGGGTACTCGCTGCTGACGACGAACTCGTAGCCGTCGGCCCACGGCGCCCCCGGCAGCTGCACGGTCACCGGCGCGGGCCCGGCGTGCAGCTGCACGAGGTAGGAGTCGTCGACCACCGGCCGGCCGCGTTCGTCGCGGTGCCGGATGGCCCGGCCGTCGAGGTACATGCCGACCGTCTGCAGGCCGGTGTCGAACCAGTCCGCGGTGGTCAGCTGGCCGCCGGCCGGGGCGAACCAGGCGACGTCGCGGGTGCCGCCGGTGGCGGGGATCTCGTGCCCCTCGAAGAACGCCTCCTGCCGCAGCACCGGCGACTCGCGGCGGACCTGCACCAGCCGGCGGACGAAGGCCACCAGGTCCTCGTCCACGCCGTCCCAGTCGATCCAGGACACCTCGTTGTCCTGGCAGTAGGCGTTGTTGTTGCCGCCCTGGGTGCGGCCGAGCTCGTCGCCGGCGGTCAGCATCGGCACGCCGGTCGACAGCAGCAGCGTGGCCAGGTGGTTGCGGACCTGCCGCGCGCGCAGCGCGAGCACCGCGGGGTCGTCGGTTGGCCCCTCGACGCCGCAGTTCCAGTTGCGGTTGTGGCTCTCGCCGTCGCGGTTGTCCTCGCCGTTGGCCTCGTTGCGCTTGTGCTCGTAGGCGACCAGGTCGGCGAGCGGGAACCCGTCGTGGGCGGTGACGAAGTTGACGCTGGCGAAGGGGCGGCGCCCGTCGGAGCGGTAGAGGTCCGAGGAGCCGGTGAGCCGGTAGGCGAGGTCGCGCACGCCGACGTGCGCGCCGGACCACACGTCGCGCACGGTGTCGCGGTACTTGCCGTTCCACTCCGTCCACAGCGGCGGGAAGTTGCCCACCTGGTAGCCGCCCTCGCCGATGTCCCACGGCTCGGCGATGAGCTTGACCCGGCTGACCACCGGGTCCTGGTGGACGACGTCGAAGAACGCCGAGAGCCGGTCGACGTCGTGCATCGACCGGGCCAGCGCCGCGGCGAGGTCGAACCGGAAGCCGTCGACGTGCATCTCGGTGACCCAGTAGCGCAGCGAGTCCATGAGCATCGCCAGCACCTGGGGGCGGCGGACGTCGAGGGTGTTCCCGCAGCCGGTGTAGTCGGTGTAGCGGGCGGGGTTGGCGCCGTCGAGCCGGTAGTAGCCGGGGTTGTCGACGCCCCGCAGCGACAGCGTCGGCCCGGTCGCGTCGCCCTCGGCGGTGTGGTTGTAGACGACGTCGAGCACGACCTCGATGCCCGCCTCGTGCAGGGCCTTGACCATCGCCTTGAACTCGGTGACCTGCGCCCCGCCGGACCCGGCCGAGCTGTAGGCGGCGTGCGGGGCGAAGTAGCCGAGGGTGTTGTAGCCCCAGTAGTTGGTCAGCCCGCGGCGCAGCAGGTGCGGCTCGCTGACGAAGTGGTGCACCGGCAGCAGCTCGACGGCGGTGACCCCGAGCGAGCGCAGGTGCTCGACGAACGCCGGGTGCGCCAGGCCCGCGTAGGTGCCGCGCAGCGCCGGCGGGACGTCGGGGTGGCGCATCGTCGCGCCCTTGACGTGCACCTCGTAGATGACGGTGTCCGACCACGGCGTCACCGGCCGCGGGTCGCCGTCCCAGGGGAAGGAGTCGTGCACGACGACGCCGCGCGGCACGAACGGCGCGGAGTCGCGGGCGTCGGGGGAGCCGGGGGCGTCGAGGCGCGAGCCGAACAGCGCCGGGTCGAGGGTCAGCTCGCCGTCGACGGCGCGCGCGTAGGGGTCGAGCAGCAGCTTGGCGGGGTTCCACCGCGCTCCGGCACCGGGGTCGTGGGGGCCGTGCACCCGGTACCCGTAGCGCTGGCCGGGGCCCACCCCGGGCAGCCGCCCGTGCCACACCTGGTGGGTGGTCTCCCGCAGCCGGTGCCGGTGCTCGGTGCCGTCGGCGTCGAACAGGCACAGGTCGACGGCGGTCGCGCCGGCCGACCACAGGGCGAAATTCGTGCCGGTGCCGTCCCAGTGCGCACCCAGGGGCGCGGGGGAGCCCGGCCACACCTCCGCGGCGCCGTGGCCGTCCTCGGGTCTGCTCACCCGGCGATACTGCACGGTCGGCTCGCCGGGCGGAGGGAACCGGGGAGTTGGTTGGATGGGCCCGTGTCGATCAGTGCCGTGTCGAGCGGTGGTCCGTCCCCCGGTGCCGCCGGACCCGAGCCGGTCGTCGAGATGCGCGGGGTGGACGTCGTCCGCGGCACCGCGCACCTGCTGCGCGGGATCGGCTGGAGCGTCCTGCCCGACCAGCGCTGGGTGGTCCTCGGGCCCAACGGCGCCGGCAAGACGACGCTGCTGCAGCTGGCCGGGGCGCACATGCACCCGACCCGCGGCGAGGTGCGGCTGCTCGGCGAGACGATGGGCGCGGTCGACGTGTTCGAGCTGCGCCCGCGGATCGGGCTGACCAGCGCCGCGCTGGCCCAGCGGATCCAGCCGGGGGAGCGCACCGGCGACGTCGTCCTGTCGGCCGGCTACGCCGTCGTGGGGCGCGGCCGGGAGCGCTACGACATCGACGACCTCACCCGGGCGGCGGCGCTGATGCACCAGTGGGGCGTGCAGGCCGTCGCCCACCGCTCCTTCGGCACGCTGAGCGAGGGCGAGCGCAAGCGGGTGCAGATCGCCCGCGCGCTCATGACCGACCCCGAGCTGCTGCTGCTCGACGAGCCCGGGGCCGGCCTCGACCTCGGCGGCCGCGAGGACCTCGTCGCCCGGCTGGCCGCGCTCGCCGGCTCGCCGTCCGCCCCGGCACAGGTGCTGGTGACCCACCACGTCGAGGAGATCCCGCCGGGGTACACGCACGCGCTGCTGCTGCGCGAGGGGGCCGTCGTCGCCTCCGGGCCGCTGGCGCAGGTGCTCAACGGGGAGGCGCTGTCGCAGACCTTCGGCCTGCCGCTGACCCTCGAGCGCCCCGGCGGCCGGTACACCGCCCGCCGACGCTGACCCGGCGGCCTGGCTAGGGTGCCCGGCATGGCAGCAGCGCCCGAGTTCGTGACCCTGTCGGTGGAGGACGGCGTCGGCACGATCCGCCTCGACCGCCCCAAGATGAACGCGATCGACGAGCAGCTGTACCTCGAGGTGCGCGCCGCGGCGTTGGAGGCCGGCGAGCGGGCCGACGTGCGCGCCGTCGTCCTCTACGGCGGCGAGCGGGTCTTCGCCGCCGGCGCGGACATCAAGGCGATGTCGCAGCTCGACGGCGCCGCGATGGCCTCCTGGGGCCGGGAGCTGACCGACAGCTTCACCACCGTGGCGCGCATCCCCAAGCCGGTGATCGCCGCCATCACCGGGTACGCCCTCGGCGGCGGCTACGAGCTCGCGCTGTGCGCCGACTTCCGGGTGATGGGCGCGAGCGCCAAGGTCGGGCAGCCGGAGATCCTGCTCGGCGTCATCCCCGGTGCCGGCGGCACCCAGCGGCTGGCCCGCCTGGTCGGCCCGGCGAAGGCCAAGGACCTCGTCTTCACCGGCCGGCACGTGGGCGCGGAGGAGGCGCTGGAGATCGGCCTGGCCGACGCCGTCGTCCCCGACGCCGAGGTGTACGACACCGCCGTCGCGATGGCCCGGAAGTTCGCCGCCGGCCCGCCGCTCGCGCTGGCCGCCGGCAAGCGGGCCGTCGACGAGGGCCTCGAGCTGCCGATCGAGCAGGGTCTGGAGCTGGAGAGCCGCCTGTTCGCCGGGCTGTTCGACACCGAGGACCAGCGGACCGGCATGCGCTCCTTCCTCGAGAACGGCCCCGGGAAGGCGACGTTCTCCGGCCGCTGAGCGGGCGCGTCGCCGACTGTTCGCGCGACCGTCACCGCATCCGGTCCTGCGGACGGTCCGGTTCTGTCACCATGCCCAGGGCCTTCCGGCCACCTCGTCCCGCTCCCCCTGGAGGACCCGTGCGATCCACTCCCGCCCTGAGGACCGCGACCGTGCTGGCGGTCGCGACCCTCGCGCTGTCGGCCTGCGGAGGCGGGGGTGACGACGGCGGCTCCGGCGGCTCCGGCGGCTCCGGGGGCGACTCGGACGCCGCGTCGGCCCGCTCGGCCGAGGACCTCGGCGGCATGGACGCCCTCGTCGAGGCCGCGCAGGCCGAGGGAGAGCTCAACGTCATCGCGCTGCCCCCGGACTGGGCGAACTACGGCGAGATCATCTCCACCTTCGAGGAGGAGTACGGGATCACCGTCAACAGCGCCTCGCCCGACGGCTCCAGCCAGGACGAGCTCAACGCCGTCGAGAGCCAGCGCGGCCAGGACCGCGCACCCGACGTCCTGGACCTCGGCACCGCCTTCGCCCGCCAGGCGCAGGCTCAGGACCTGCTCGCGCCCTACCAGGTGGAGACCTGGGACGAGATCCCCGAGGGCCAGAAGGACCCCGACGGCCACTGGTACAACGACTACGGCGGCTACATCTCCATCGGCTGCAACGCCACGGTGATCGCCGAGTGCCCGACCAGCTTCGCCGACCTGCTCGACCCGCAGTACGCCGGCCAGGTCGCGCTCAACGGCAACCCGACCCAGGCCGCGGCCGCGTTCTCCGGTGTCTGGGCGGCGTCGCTGGCCAACGGTGGCAGCCTCGACGACATCGGCCCGGGCATCGACTTCTTCGCCCAGGTCAAGGAGGTCGGCAACTTCAACCCCGTCGAGATCACCCCGGCCACCATCCAGAGCGGTGAGACCCCGCTGGCGATCGACTGGGACTACCTCAACGCCGGGCTGACCGAGACCCTCGCCGCGGAGGGCGTCGAGTGGCAGGTCGCCGTCCCCTCGGACGGCCTGTTCGGCGGCTACTACAGCCAGGCGATCAGCGCCTACGCCCCGCACCCGGCCGCCGCACGGCTGTGGCAGGAGTTCCTCTACAGCGACCGCGGCCAGAACCTCTACCTGGCCGGCGGCGCCCGCCCGGTGCGCCTGCCCGCGATGCAGGAGGCCGGCACCGCCGACGCCGAGGCGCTGGCCGCCCTGCCGCCGGTCGAGGGCACCGCGGAGTTCCCGACCCAGGAGCAGGAGAGCGCCGCCCAGCAGGTGGTCGCCACCCGGTGGAACCAGGAGATCTCCGGCTGAGCACCGCGACCGTCCCCGCCGCGCCGGCGTCCCGCAGGGGGCGCCGGCGCGGCGGTCTGCTGCCCGCGCTGGGGCTCCTCCCGTTCCTGCTCTACATCGCGGTCTTCCTGCTGCTGCCGGTCGGCGTGCTGGCCGTGGAGGCCTTCCGCGCCGTGGACCCGGTCACCTTCGAGGAGTCCTGGTCGACGGCGAACCTCGGCACCGTCACCGGGGGCGCCTACGCCCGCGCCTACCTCGGCAGCCTGCGGCTGTCGGCGATCACGGCCGTGCTCGGCGCCGTCCTCGGGCTGGCGTTGGCCTTCGCGATCGTCACCAGCCGCCGGGGCCGGCTGCTGCGCCGGCTGGTGCTCACCGCCTCCGGCGTGCTCGCCAACTTCGGCGGCGTGCCGCTGGCCTTCGCCTTCCTCGCCACCATCGGCAACGCCGGGGTGGTGACGGCGCTGCTCACCGGCCCGCTGGGCCTCGACGGGTTCTCCCTGTACTCCATGGCCGGGCTGGCGGTGGTCTACCTGTACTTCCTGGTCCCGCTCATGGTGCTGACGATCATCCCGGCCATCGAGGCGCTGCGGCCGCAGTGGCGCGAGGCCGCGGACGTGCTCGGGGCCAGCGGCTGGCAGTACTGGCGGCACGTGGGCGGACCGGTCCTCGCCCCGCCGGTGCTCGGCGCCACGATGCTGCTGTTCGCCTCGGCGTTCGCCGCCTACGCCACGGCCAAGGCGCTGGTGGGCAGCAGCGTGCCCCTGGTGACGCTGCAGATCGCCGACTCGCTGTCGAGCAACGTCGTCGTCGGCGCGGAGAACCTGGGCAAGGCGCTCGCCCTCGGCATGGTCGTGCTCGTCGGGCTGGTCATGGTCTTCTACACGTGGGTACAGCGGCGGACGTCGCGGTGGTTGGCATGAGCGCCACCACGACCGGTGTGTCCACCGCTGCGGTCGCCGGCGCCGGCGGGGTCGACCCGGAGACGCCGGTGCGGGCCGCCCGCCGCAGCCGTGGCTGGTGGCGCTGGGTCGTCTTCGCCGTCCTCGGTCTGTACTTCCTGGTGCCACTGGCGGCCTCGGTGTGGTTCACCGTGCGCGACCGGGCGCGCGGCGGGGTCAGCGCCGACGTCTACGCGGGCATCCCGACGGCGGAGGGGTTCGCCGAGAACTTCGGCCGCTCGCTCGCGCTGGGTGCGCTGACCGTGCTCATCGCGCTGCTGCTCATGGTGCCCACCGTGGTGCTGGTGGAGCTGCGGCTCCCGCGGCTGCGCCCGCTGGTGGAACTGCTGACGCTCGTGCCGCTGCTGCTGCCGCCGATCGCGCTGGTGGTCGGCGTGCGCAGCGTGCTCGCCTGGGCGCCGGAGTACTTCTTCCGCACGCCGCTGGCCGAGGCGTTCTTCGCCCTCCAGGAGCCCGCGCTGCCCTGGATCCTCGTGCTCGTCTACGTCGTGCTGGCGCTGCCGTTCGTGTACCGGGCGCTCGACGCCGGCGTGCGCGGCGCGCAGCTGCGCACGCTCACCGAGGCGGCTCGGGTGCTCGGTGCGTCCTGGCCGCGGGTGATGCTGACCGTGGTGCTGCCGGTGCTGCGCACCTCGGTGCTCAACGCCGCCTTCCTCACCCTGGCGCTGGTGCTCGGCGAGTTCACCGTCGCCAACATCCTGGGCTTCGAGACCTTCCCCACCTGGATCGTGCGGATCTCCGGCTCGCAACCGCAGCTGTCGGTCGCCGTCTCGGTGCTGTCCCTGCTGCTCACCTGGGCGCTGCTGCTGCTGATCTCCGCGCTGGACCGCCGGCGCCGCGAGGAGGACCCCGCATGACCGCCGTCCGCCCGGCCGCCCCCGCCGACCTGCGCGAGGCCCCCGGGGTCGCCGTCCGGCTGGAGGGGCTGACCCGCCGCTACGGCTCCGTCCTCGCCCTCGACGGGCTCGACCTCGAGATCGCCGGCGGGGAGTTCCTCGCCCTGCTCGGGCCGTCGGGCTGCGGCAAGACGACGGCCCTGCGGGCGATCGCCGGCTTCGAGGTCCCCGACGCCGGGCGGGTGTGGTTCGACCGCCGCGACGTCACCGGCACCCCGCCGTCCAAGCGCGACGTCGGCATGGTGTTCCAGGCCTACAGCCTCTTCCCGAACATGACCGTGGCCGAGAACGTCGCCTACGGGCTGCGCGTGCGCCGCCGCGACAAGGCCGAGCGGGCCGGCCGGGCGGCCGAGCTGCTCGAGCTGGTCGGCCTCGCCGACCGCGGCGGGCGCTACCCCCACCAGCTCTCCGGCGGCCAGCAGCAGCGGGTGGCCCTCGCCCGGGCGCTGGCGGTGGCTCCGCAGGTGCTGCTGCTCGACGAGCCCCTGTCGGCCCTCGACGCCCAGGTGCGCGTGCAGCTGCGCGAGGAGATCCGGCGCATCCAGCTCGAGCTCGGCACCACCACGGTCTTCGTCACCCACGACCAGGCCGAGGCGCTGTCGGTGGCCGACCGCGTCGGCGTCATGCGCGAGGGGCGGCTGGAGCAGGTCGCCTCGCCCGACGACCTCTACGAGCGGCCGGCGACGGCGTTCGTGGCCGGCTTCGTCGGCACGATGAACCGCATCCCCGCCGTCCTCGGCGACGGCGACGTCGAGTTCCTCGGGGTGCGCCGCGAGGTGCTCGGCGCCACGCCGCCCCCGGGGCCCGCGTACGCCCTGGTGCGGCCCGAGGCGCTGTCGGTCGAGGCCGACCCTCGCGGGGCCGGCCGCGTCGTCACCCGGACCTTCTCCGGGGCCACCACCCGGCTGGCGGTCGCGCTGCCCGACGGCGTCGAGGTGCGCGCCGACGTCCCCAGCGCCGGCAGCCAGGGCCTGACGCCGGGGACGTCGGTCACCGTCACCCCTGCCGAGCGGCCGGCGCTCGTGGAGTCCTCCGCCGCGGACTGAGGTCACGCGGTGAGCTGGTAGACCACCACCGTCGCGTCGTTGAGGTTGGTGACGTAGGCGCGGCGCCCGTCGGGGGAGACCGCGACGCTCGTCGGCCCGTCGCCGGTGACGGGGCTGGCCGTCACCGCGAGGGTCTCGGCGTCGACCACCGACATCGTGTCCCCCTCGACGTCGGCGGTGTAGAAGCGCCGGCCGTCCGGCGCCCACGTGAGGTCCTGGGGGCGCGCGCCGACCGGCCCGGTACCCACGACGTCCCCGGTCGCGGTGTCGATGACGTGGACGTCGCTGCTGTCGAAGGCGACGACGGCGACGCGGGTGCCGTCGGGGGAGACCGCAACGCTGTGCGGTGAGACCCCAGCGGGGATCTGCTGCAGCACCCGGCCGCCGTCGGCCAGGTCCAGCACCGAGAGCACGTTCGACTCGTGATTGGCCGTCCAGGCGCGCGTCCCGTCGGCCGAGACGGCGATCCAGTGCGGGTTGCGGGGGACCTCGTAGGAGCCGACCTCCGTGGCCGTCGCGGTGTCGAGCACCTCGACCCGGCCCTCGTCGTGCAGCGGCACGTACAGCAGCCGCCCGTCGGGGGAGGTCTGCGGCGCGTAGGGACGCAGGCCGACCTCCACCGTGCTGAGCACCCGGTTGCTGGCTGTCTCGACGAAGGCCACGTGGTTCTCGGTGTAGTCGGCGTTGGTGACCGTGACGTAGGCCCGGCTGCCGTCGGGGGAGAAGGTGACGAACTGCGGCGGGCCGGCGTCGATGACGATGCGGGACACGACCTGCAGCGAGTTGGTGTCGAGGACGCTGACGATGCCCTCCGCGCGGTGGGCGATGTAGGCGTAGCGCCCGTTCGGCGCGACCGCGATGAACCCCGGCGTCGGTGGCACCGGGACGGGTTCACCGAGCTGGGTGGGCACCGCCACGCTCGTGGCCGTCGCCGGGCTCGGCCGCGGCGGTGTCCCGGTCGAGTCGGGGGCCAGCGTCCCCGGGGCCGTCGTCGCCGCCGCCGTCGACCCTGCGGCCGCGGAGCCGGCGTCCTCCGCGCGCGGCCAGAGCCACCAGGTGAGGCCACCGCCGGCCAGCAGCAGCACCAGGGCGGCGGCCAGCGCGACCTGGCGGGCCCGCCCCCGGCGGGGCGGCCCGCCCGCGGCCGGTGGACCCGGACGACCCGGCGGAGCGGGCACGAGCTGCTGCACCGAGCTGTGCCCGCCGTCGCCCGACTGCACGCCGAGGACCGTCGGCGCCGCGGCCGGCACCGGCCGGTCACCGGGGACGGTCGGCGTCGCGAGAGGCGTGACGGGAGGCCGGGCGGTCCGCGCCGGCGACTCCTTCAGGGCCTCCCGGGCCGCCGCGACCAGCGCACCGGGGGTGGCGTACCGGTCCTCGGGCCGCTTCGCCATCCCGCGCGCGACGACGTCGTCCAGTGCGCGGGGCAGTCCGGGCACCACCTCGCTCGGCCGCGGTGGCTCGGTGTAGAGGTGCGCGTAGAGCAGCGCGGGCAGGTCCTCGCCGCCGAAGGGCTTGCGCGCGGTGAGGGTCTGGGCGAGGACGCAGGCCAGCGAGTAGACGTCGACCCGGCCGTCGATCGGCTGGTCGGTGAACCGCTCGGGCGCCATGTAGTCGAGCGTCCCGACCGTGGCGCCGGTGATGGTCAGCGAGGTGCGCGTGCTGCCGACCGAGCGGGCGATGCCGAAGTCGACGACGTAGACGAAGTCGTTGGCGGTCACCAGCACGTTGCTCGGCTTGACGTCGCGGTGGACGAGCCCGTCGGCGTGCGCGGCCTCGAGGGCGTCGGCGACCTGGCCCAGCAGGGTGAGTGCGCGCTCGGGCGGGAGCGGGCCGTCCTCGAGGATGCGGCCGAGGTCGCGGCCGTCGACCAGCCGCATGTCGATGTAGAGCCGGCCGTCGATCTCGCCGAAGTCGTGGATCGGGACGACGTGCGGCTCGCGCAGCCGGGCGGCGACGTGCGACTCGCGGCGGAACCGGGAGGCGAACTCCGCGTCGCGGTTGAGCGACTCCGGCAGGAGCTTGAGGGCGACGAGCCGGTCGAAGCGGGTGTCGCGCGCCCGCCACACCTCGCCCATGCCGCCGGCGCCGACCACCTCCTCGAGCAGGTAGCGGCCGAACTCTCGCGGCATGGATGTGCTCCTCGGCTGTCCGGGCGGATCGCGGGCCGGACGTCGGACCTCCGGGTCGGGCGGAGGGTAGGGACGCCGCGGTTCGGCCGGGGGTGCGGCCGTCCCCGCGACCGGGACCCCCGGGTCCGCGCCGCCGCGTCCCGCCGCAGTGCCACTCCCCGGCGACGGAGGGTGTGCGTTGTCCGCCCGCGGCTGGGCGAGGATGGCCGGGTGGACACCGGACCGGCCCCCGCCCGCTCCGACGTCGACCGCTCCGACGTCGACCGCTCCGACCCCGCCGGGCGCGCCTGGGTGGACCGGGCGGTGGCGATCGTCGAGGCCGACGCGCTGCGCAGCGCCGACACCCACCTGCTGGTGTACCCGCTGCCGCCGGAGTGGGGCGTCGACCTGTACCTCAAGGACGAGTCGACGCACCCGACCGGCAGCCTCAAGCACCGACTGGCCCGCTCGCTGTTCCTGCACGCGCTCTGCTCGGGCTGGATCACCGAGGGCAGCACCGTCGTCGAGGCCTCCAGCGGGTCGACGGCGGTGAGCGAGGCCTACGTCGCCCGGCTGCTCGGCCTGCCGTTCGTCGCGGTGATGCCCGCCTCGACCAGCCGGGAGAAGATCGCGCTGATCGAGCGGCAGGGCGGGCGGTGCCACTTCGTCGAGCGGGCGGCGGAGGTCTACGACGAGGCGCGCCGGCTGGCCGCCGAGTGCGGCGGCCACTACCTCGACCAGTTCACCCACGCCGAGCGGGCCACCGACTGGCGGGGCAACAACACGATCGCCGAGTCGGTGTTCCAGCAGATGGCCCTCGAGCGCCACCCGGTGCCCGAGTGGGTCGTCGTCGGGGCGGGGACCGGCGGCACGAGCGCCACGTTCGGCCGGTACCTGCGCTACATGCGCCACCCGACGCGGCTGGCCGTCGTGGACCCGGAGCACTCGGCGTTCTTCCCCGGCTGGGTGGAGGACGAGCCGGCGTGGACCACCGGCGCGCCCTCGCGCATCGAGGGCATCGGCCGCCCGCGGATGGAGCCGTCGTTCCTGCCCACCGTGGTCGACCGGATGATCCGCGTCCCCGACGCCGCCTCCCTCGCCGCGGTGCGCCACCTGGAGCGGGTCACCGGCCGGCGCGCCGGCGGCTCGACCGGCACCAACCTGTGGGGGTCGTTCCGGCTGGTCGCGGAGATGGTGGCCGCCGGGCGCACCGGCAGCGTCGTCACCCTGCTCTGCGACGGCGGCGAGCGGTACGGCAACACCCTGTACTCCGACGCCTGGGTGGCCGCCCAGGGACTCGACTCTGCACCCCACGCGGCGGTGCTGGAGGAGTTCACCGCGACCGGCCGGTGGGCGGGGTGACCGGGCTCACCGGCACCCCGGCGCGCTGCCCCGTTACCCGGCAGTAACCTCCATCATCGGAGCCAGGCGGGCCACAGCCCGCGTCCCCCATGACCGACTGCGGAGGTAGGTCTGGCGATGAACATCGTCGTTCTGGTCAAGCAGGTCCCCGACTCGGGCACCCAGCGTTCGCTGGACGCCTCGGACAACACCGTCGCCCGCGCCACCGCGGACAACGTCATCAACGAGATCGACGAGTACGCCATCGAGGAGGCCCTCCAGGTCAAGGAGGCCCAGGGCGGCGAGGTCACGATCCTGACCGTCGGCCCCGCCTCGGCCACCGACGCCATCCGCAAGGCCCTGTCGATGGGCGCGGACAGGGCCGTGCACGTCGTCGACGACGCCATCCACGGCTCGTGCGCGATTCAGACCTCCGGCATCCTCGCCGCGGCGCTGCAGCAGATGGACTACGACCTGGTTCTCACCGGCGCCACGTCGACCGACGGCCAGGTCGCGGTCATGCCGGCCCTGCTCAGCGAGCGGCTGGGCATCCCGCAGCTGTCGGGCGCCCAGAAGCTCACCGTGGAGGGCTCCACGGTCAAGGTCGAGCGGCAGACCGACGGCGGCTTCTGGGCCCTGGAGGCCCCGATGCCGGCCATCGTGTCCACCTGGGACACCATCAACGAGCCGCGTTACCCCTCCTTCAAGGGGATCATGGCCGCCAAGAAGAAGCCGGTGGAGACCAAGTCGCTGGCCGACCTCGGCATCGACCCCGCCACCGTGGGCCTGGCGACCGCCACCAGCGCCGTCGTCGACGTCACCGGCCGCCCGCCGAAGGGCGAGGGCGTGAAGGTCACCGACGAGGGCGACGGCGCGCAGAAGCTCGTGGGCTTCCTGGCCGAGCAGAAGCTCGTCTGACCGGCCCGGACCTAGCGAACAGGAGAGGCGAACACCCATGGCAGAGGTCCTGGTCCTCGTCGAGCTGAACCCGGCCGACGGCACCGTCCGCAAGGGCACCCTGGAGGCACTCACCGCCGCGCGTGCGCTCGGTGAGGTCTCGGCGGTCGTCGCCGGTGGCCCCGGGGTCGCCGCCGGCGTCCGTGAGCAGCTGGCCGAGTACGGCGCGGCGAGGGTCTACGTCGCCGAGTCCCCCGAGATCGACGAGTTCCTCGTCGCCCCCAAGGCCGAGGTCCTCGCGCAGCTGGTGCAGCAGGTCTCGCCGGCCGCCGTCGTCATCCCGTCCTCCCCGGAGGGCCGGGAGGTCGCCGGCCGGCTGGCGCTCAAGACCGGCAGCGGCTTCCTCACCGACGTCACCGAGATCGCCCCCGACGGCACCGCCACCCAGGTGATCTTCGCCGGCGCCCAGATCGTGCACTCCCGGGTGACGACCGGCACGCCGATCTACACGCTGCGCGGCAACTCCGTCACCCCCGAGCCGGCGCCCGCCGCCGCCGAGGAGGTGCCGGTGCAGGTCCAGCTCTCCGAGCAGGCCAAGCAGACGCGGGTCGTCGACAAGGTCGTCGAGATGAAGAGCAACCGGCCCGAGCTGACCGAGGCCTCGATCGTCGTCTCCGGCGGCCGCGGCGTGGCCAGCGCGGAGAACTTCGCGATCATCGAGGCGCTGGCCGACTCGCTCGGCGCGGCCGTCGGTGCCTCGCGCGCCGCGGTCGACTCCGGCTTCTACCCGCACAGCTTCCAGGTCGGGCAGACCGGCAAGACCGTCTCGCCGCAGCTCTACATCGCCGTCGGCATCTCCGGTGCCATCCAGCACCGCGCCGGCATGCAGACGTCGAAGACCATCGTGGCCGTCAACAAGGACGCCGAGGCCCCGATCTTCGAGCTGGCCGACTTCGGCGTCGTCGGCGACCTGTTCCAGGTCGTGCCCGCCGCCACCGAGCAGATCGCCGCCCGCAAATGAAGGACCTCGCTGCCCCCCACGCCTCGCTGACGCTCGGCGCGGGCCCCTGCAGCGAGGCCTGAACAGCACAGTCGAGCGCCGGTCCCTCGCGGGGCCGGCGCTCGACGCGTTCCGGGACAGGACGAGACAGGTCAGGAGGACGGGCGGGACGTGGACGGGCCCGAGGCCGACGGGGCGAGCATCTGGGACGCCGCCCACCGGCGGACGACGATCGGCCTGCTCACCCTCGTCACCCTCGTCGCCTTCGAGGCGATGGCGGTCGGGACGGCGATGCCGCGCGCGGTCGCCGAGCTGGACGGCGTCGCCTGGTACGCCTGGACGTTCAGCGCCTTCCTCGTCACCTCGGTCGTCGGCATGGTCGTCGGCGGCGAGGTGGGGGACCGGCGGCCACCGGGACCGGGCGTCCTCGCCGGCGTGCTGGTGTTCGCCGCCGGACTGGTCGTCGCCGGCGTCGCCCAGCACATGGCCGTGCTCGTCCTCGGCCGCGCGGTCCAGGGACTCGGGGCCGGCGTGGTCATCGTGCTGCTCTACGTCGTCGCCGGGCGGTCCTACTCCTCCCGGCTGCGCCCCCGCCTCTTCGGCGCGTTCGCCGCGGGCTGGGTCCTGCCGGCGCTGGTCGGGCCGCTCGCGGCCGGCCTGGTCACCACCCACGTCGGCTGGCGGGCGGTCTTCCTCGGGCTCGTGCCGCTGGTCGCGGCCGGCCTCGCGCTGCTGCTCACCGCCGGTCCCGGCAGGGCGCCCGGCGGTGAGGCGGCGCCGCGCGGGCGCGGCCGGGCGGCGTGGGCCGTGCTGGCGGGCACCGGCATCGCAGCGCTGCAGTACGCCGCCCAGCGACTCGACCTCGCCGCCGTCGTGATCGCCCTCGCCGGTGCGGCCGGTCTGGCCGTGGCGCTGCGCCGGCTGCTGCCGAGCGGCACCGTCCGGGCCCGTGCCGGCATCCCGGCCGTGGTCGCCTCGCGCGGCCTGCTGGCCGGGGCCTTCTTCGGCATGGACGCCCTGCTCCCGTTCGTCCTGACCGAGCAGCACGGGTGGAGTGCGGCCACCGCGGGGCTGCCGCTGACCGCGGGCGCCGTCGGCTGGGTGGTCGCCGCGCAGCTCCAGGGGCGGCGGCCCGACGTCCCGCGCCAGCGGGTGCTCCGGCTCGGCTGCCTCGTGCTCGCGGCCGGCCTCGCCGCCACGGCGGCGACCGCGGTCCCCGCGTTGGGGGGCTGGCCGGCCTACCTCTCGTGGGCGGTGGCCGGGGTCGGCATGGGGCTGGGGATGCCCAGCGTCGGCGTCCTGTTGCTGGACCAGTCCCCGGAGGCGGAGCGCGGGGCCAACTCGGCGGCGCTGCAGATCTCCGACGTCACCGCGTCGGCCCTCTGCGTCGGGCTGGCCGGCGTCCTGGTGGCCGGGGCCGCCGAGGGGCGTGGCCCGCTCTGGCCCGCGGTGCTCGCGGCGGTCGCCGGGCTGACCGTGCCGGCGCTCCTGGGCGCCCGGGTGGCCGGCCGCACCGTCGCCCCGGCTCGGGCGAGCGGGTCGGTCGTGCGCGACTAACCTGGGCCGGTGACCTACCTCGACCACGCGGCGACCACGCCGGTGCTCCCCGAGGTGCTCGCCGCCATGACCGAGCAGTGGGGCCGGGTCGGCAACGCCTCGTCGCTGCACGCCAGCGGCCGCGCCGCGCGGCGGGTCGCCGAACAGTCCCGCGAGCGACTGGCGGAGGCGCTGGGCGCCCGCCCGTCGGAGGTGCTGTTCACCGGCGGCGGGACCGAGAGCGACAACCTCGCGGTCAAGGGCATCTACTGGGCGCGCCGCGAGGCTGACTCCCGGCGGCGCCGGCTGGTGATCAGCCCCGCCGAGCACCACGCCGTCCTCGACAGCGCCGAGTGGCTGGCCAAGCACGACGGTGCCGAGATCACCTGGCTCGGCCTCGAGCCCACCGGGCGGGTGACGCCGGCGGCGCTGGCCGACGCGCTCGGCGACGGCTCCGACGTGGCCGTCGTCAGCGTGATGTGGGCCAACAACGAGATCGGCACGGTCAGCGACGTCGCCGCCCTGGCCGCGGTGGCCCACGACGTCGGGGTGCCGGTGCACACCGACGCGGTGCAGGCCGTGGGCCAGGTGCCGGTCGACTTCGCCGCCAGCGGGGTCGACGCCCTCACGCTGACCGGGCACAAGCTCGGCGGGCCGATGGGCGCCGGTGCGCTGCTGCTGCGGCGCGACGCCGAGTGCATGCCGCTGCTGCACGGCGGCGGCCAGGAGCGCGACGTCCGTTCCGGCACCCTCGACGTCCCGGCCATCGTCGGCCTCGCCGTCGCGGCCACCACCGCCGTCGCCGCCCGCCCCGAGCGGGCCGTCCGGCTGGCGGCGCTGCGCGACCGACTGGTGGCCGGGGTGCTCGAGCAGCTCCCCGACGCCAGGCTCAACGGCGCCCCGCTGGACGACGTCCTCGCCGGTGGGCCCGGGCGGCTGCCCGGCAACGCCCACCTGTCCTTCCCCGGCGCCGAGGGCGACGCGCTGCTCATGCTGCTCGACGCCCGCGGCATCGAGTGCTCCACCGGCTCGGCGTGCAGCGCCGGGGTGGCCCGGCCCAGCCACGTGCTGACCGCGATCGGCGCCGAGGCCGACCGGGCTCGCAGCTCGCTGCGCTTCAGCCTCGGTTCCACCAGCACCGACGCCGACGTCGACGCCCTGCTGGCCGTCGTCGCCCCCGTGGTCGAGCGCGCCCGCCGCGCGGGGACGGGGCGGTAGTGCGCGTCCTCGCCGCCATGAGCGGGGGAGTGGACTCCGCCGTGGCCGCCGCGCTGGCCGTCGACGCCGGTCACGACGTCACGGGCGTGCACCTCGCGCTCTCGCCCGACCGGCAGACGCTGCGCAGCGGCGCCCGCGGCTGCTGCAGCGTCGAGGACGCCCACGACGCGCGCCGGGTCGCCGACGAGCTCGGCATCCCGTTCTACGTGTGGGACCTCGCCGACCGGTTCCGCGAGGACGTCGTCGACGACTTCGTCGCGGAGTACGCGGCCGGCCGCACGCCCAACCCGTGCCTGCGCTGCAACGAGAAGATCAAGTTCACCGCGGTGCTCGACCGGGCGCGGGCGCTGGACTTCGACGCCGTCGTCACCGGCCACCACGCGCGGCTGGCGGACGGGCGGCTGCGCCGCTCGGTCGACGCCGCCAAGGACCAGTCCTACGTGCTCGGCGTGCTCACCTCGCAGCAGCTCGCCGGGGCGCTCTTCCCGCTGGGGTCGATGACCAAGGACCGGGTGCGCGCGATCGCCGCCGAGCGCGGGTTCGCCGTCGCCACCAAGCCCGACTCGCACGACATCTGCTTCATCCCCGACGGCGACACCCGCGGCTTCCTCACCCGCCGGCTCGGCGCCCGTCCCGGCCCGGTCGTCGACGCCGCCACCGGCGCCACGCTCGGCACGCACGAGGGCACCCACGGGTTCACCGTCGGGCAGCGGCGGGGCCTCGGTGTGGCCGTGGGGGACCAGCGGCCGCGGTACGTGCTGTCCATCGAGCCGGTCAGCCGCACGGTGACGGTCGGGACCGCCGACCTCGCCGGCGTCGACGTCGTCCGGACCGGCCCGCCCACCTGGACCGGCCCGGCCCCGCGGCTGCCGCTGCGGGCGGAGGTGCAGCTGCGCGCCCACGGCACCGCGGTCGCCTGCGAGGTCACCGCGGGCGTGGACGGCGGGCTGAAGCTCGCCCTGGCCGAGCCGCAGCGCGGCGTCGCCCCCGGGCAGTCGGCGGTGCTCTACGCGCCCGACCCGGTGCTGGGGGACCTGGTGCTGGGCCAGGGGACGGTCCGGTCGTGACCGGTCCGGTGCCCTGGGGCGGGGCCACGGGCGTCGGGTCGCTGCCCGGGACCGACCCGGCGGAGGCGCTGCGGATCGTCCTCGGCGAGCTGCCGGACCTCCCGCACCTGCCCGAGCTGCCCGCGCGCGGCCCCGGTGCCGACCTGATCGGGCGCAGCGCGGCGCTGCTGGTCGACCTCGCCGTCGACCTCACCCCGGCCGGGTGGCGGCTGGTGCCCCGCGGCGGGATCGACCTGCGGCGGGCGCAGGAGACGATGGCGCGCGACCTCGACACCCTGCACGACGTCGCCGGGGCCCACCGCGGGCTGTTCAAGGTGCAGGCGGCCGGGCCGTGGACGCTGGCCGCCGGGCTGGAGCGGGAGCGCGGGGAGCGGGCCGTCGTCGACCCCGGCGCCCGGCGGGACCTGGCGCAGTCGCTGGCCGAGGGCGTCGCCGCGCACGCCGCCGCCGTCGCCGCGCGGCTGCCCGGTGCCCGGGTCGTCGTCCAGCTCGACGAGCCCTCGCTGCCCGCGGTGCTGCAGGGCGGCCTGCCGACGGCGAGCGGCTTCGGCAGGCTCCCGGCGGTCGCCGCGCCCGACGTCGAGGCCGAGCTCGCCGCCGTCGTCGCGGCCGTGCCCGGACCGGTGGTCGTGCACTGCTGCGCGGACCGGGCACCGCTGGACCTGCTGCGGGCGGCCGGTGCGGACGCGCTGTCGTTCGACCTCGGCCTGGTGCAGGACCTCGACGCGCTCGGCACCGCCGTCGACGCCGGCACGCACCTGGTCACCGGCGTCGTCCCGGGCACCGACGTCCCGCTGCCCTCACCCGCGGCGACGGCGTCGCGGCTGCGGGCCTGGTGGCGCGAGCTCGGCTTCCCCGCCGACGACCTGCACGCGGCGGTCACCCTCACCCCGTCGTGCGGCCTGGCCGGCGCCTCGCCGTCCTACGCCCGGGCGGCGATGACGCACGTCCGCGAGGCCGCGAGGTACCTGCTGCCGGAGTGAGCACGAACGGGTGAGCGCGGCGGGTGTGCCGTCGTAGCCGCCGGATACCGTCCCCTGCGTGAGCACGGACGCCGGAGTCGACACCCCGCACGTCGCCGCGACCGCCGACCGTCAGGACCTCACCGAGGTGCCCGACGCCGCGCGCACCCGCCACCGGGACCTGTCGGAGGAGCTCGACCGCTACGCGTTCGCGTACTACGTGCGCGACGAGCCGCTGGTCAGCGACGGCCAGTACGACGAGCTGATGGCCGAGCTGAAGGCCGTCGAGGCCGAGCACCCGGGGCTGGTCACGCCGGAGTCGCCGAGCCAGAAGGTCAACGGCGGCTTCACCGCCACCTTCGCGCCGGTCGCCCACCTCGAGCGCATGCAGAGCCTGGACAACGTCTTCGACAGCGACGAGCTGTCGGCGTGGGCCGGCCGGGTCACCCGCGACGCCGGGGCGGGCGTGACCTGGCTGTGCGAGCTGAAGGTCGACGGCGTCGCGGTGGCGCTGGTCTACGAGAACGGCCGGCTGGTGCGTGCGGCCACCCGCGGCGACGGCACCACGGGCGAGGACGTCACCGCGAACGTGCGCACGATGGACGACGTCCCGCAGCAGCTCACCGGTGACGACGTGCCCGAGCTGCTCGAGGTCCGCGGCGAGATCTACTTCCCGATCGCCGGCTTCGCCGACGTCAACGCCGGGATGGTCGAGCAGGGCAAGGCGCCGTTCGCCAACCCGCGCAACGCCGCGGCCGGATCGTTGCGGCAGAAGGACCCGCGCGTCACCGCGTCCCGGCCGCTGCGGCTGGTGGTGCACGGCCTCGGGGCGCGCCGCGGCTTCGACGCCGAGCGGCAGTCGGAGGCCTACGAGCGGCTGCGCGCGCTGGGGCTGCCGGTGAGCAGCCGGTACGAGGTCGTCGGGGACCTCGAGGCGGTCCGGGCCTACGTCGAGCGCTACCGCGAGCAGCGGCACTCGGTGGAGCACGAGATCGACGGCGTCGTCGTGAAGGTCGACCAGGTCGCGCTCCAGCGGCGGCTGGGCTCGACGGCGCGGGCGCCGCGCTGGGCGATCGCGTTCAAGTACCCGCCGGAGGAGGCGACCACCAAGCTCCTCGACATCCGGGTGAACGTCGGGCGGACCGGCCGGGTGACGCCGTTCGGCTACATGGAGCCGGTCAAGGTCGCCGGGTCGACCGTCCAGCTGGCCACCCTGCACAACGCCAGCGAGGTGCGGCGCAAGGGCGTGCTGATCGGCGACACCGTCGTCATCCGCAAGGCGGGTGACGTCATCCCGGAGATCCTCGGCCCGGTGGCCGCCGCCCGCACGGGCGACGAGCGCGAGTTCGTCATGCCGACGCACTGCCCCGAGTGCGGCACCGAGCTGCGGCACGAGAAGGAGGGCGACGCCGACATCCGCTGCCCCAACGCGCAGTCGTGTCCGGCGCAGCTGCGGGAGCGGGTGTTCCACGTCGCCGGCCGCGGTGCCTTCGACATCGAGGTGCTCGGCTACGAGGCCGCGATCGCGCTGCTCGCCGAGCACCTGCTGGAGGACGAGGGCGACGTCTTCGACCTCACCGAGGAGAAGCTGAGCCGCACCGCGTTCTTCACCAAGAAGGACGGCACCCTGTCGGCCAACGGACAGCGGCTGCTGGCCAACCTGCAGGCCCGCAAGGACGTCCCGCTGTGGCGGGTGCTGGTGGGGCTGTCGATCCGGCACGTCGGCCCGACCGCCGCGCAGGCGCTGGCGCGGGACTTCCGTTCGCTCGACCGCATCATGGCCGCCTCGGAGGAGGAGCTGGCCGCCGCCGACGGGGTGGGCCCGACGATCGCCCGGTCGGTGGGCGACTGGTTCGCCGTCGACTGGCACCGCGAGGTCGTGGAGAAGTGGCGTCGGGCCGGGGTGCGGCTGGCCGACGCCGGCGAGGACGCGGCGCCGGGGCCGCTGACCGGCGTCACCGTCGTCATCACCGGCTCGCTGCGCGACGTGTCCCGGGACCAGGCGATCGCGGCGGTGCAGGAGCGCGGCGGGAAGGTGACCGGCTCGGTGTCGAAGAAGACCGGCTTCGTCGTCGTGGGGGCCGACCCGGGCAGCAAGTACGACAAGGCCGTGCAGGTCAAGGCGCCGATCCTCGACGACGACGGCCTGCGGGTGCTGCTCGAGGAGGGGCCCGACGCCGCCCGGGCGG
The DNA here is from genome assembly GCF_900115395.1 of Geodermatophilus obscurus. Classification (GTDB taxonomy): domain Bacteria; phylum Actinomycetota; class Actinomycetes; order Mycobacteriales; family Geodermatophilaceae; genus Geodermatophilus; species Geodermatophilus obscurus_B. Next base: position 101,739 of record NZ_FOWE01000007.1, on the reverse strand, counting down.
TGGCCACGATCGGCGACGGCAGCGAGCCCGCGGAGGAGTGACGCGGAGCGGCGGCCCGCGGGCACGTGCGGGAGGGGATGCGGGTAGGGGAGTGGTCCATCCCCCCGGAAGGACCACCGCGTGCAGCTGCCCGATGCCCTGCTCGACCTGCTCCGCCGTCCGAGCCCCTGCTTCCTCGCGACCCTCATGCCCGACGGCTCGCCGCAGATGACGCAGACCTGGGTGGACACCGACGGGCGCGACGTCTTGATCAACACCGTCCGGGGGCACCAGAAGGCCCGGAACGTCGAGCGGGACCCGCGGGTGGCGTTGAACGTGGCCGACCCCGACGACCCGAGCCGGTACTTCGAGGTTCGCGGCCGCGTCGTCGAGGTCACCGAGGACGGGGCCCGGAAGCACATCGACGAGCTCTCCCAGCGCTACATCGGTCGGCCCTATCCGTGGTTCGGGGGCCGGGACCAGGTCCGGCTCCTCGTCCGGATCGCCCCGGACACGGTGACGTCACCGCGCGGCTGAGCCGCGGCACGCCGCGCTCCGTCCCTCAGTAGGGCGGTGGGGTGGTGGCGGCGGTGAGGCCGGTGGGTGTGGTGACGGTGAGGGTGCCGTCGGGTGTCATGTGGTGTCGCCAGCCGGGTGCCTGGTGTTTGCCGCGGTGGTGGCCGGTGCAGTAGCCGGTGAGGTTGGCCGCGTCCGTCTGGCCGGTGGGCCAGGGGGTGGTGTGGTCGAGTTCGCCCTGCTTGGGGACGGGGCGGCGGCAGCCGGGGAAGCGGCAGCGGCGGTCGCGGGCGCGGACGTGGCGGTCGAGGGCGGCGCCGGGCCGGTAGCCGCCGCTCGGGCCGGGTGGGGTGAGGCCGGTGCCGGCGCGGTCAGCGCGGTGCAGGGCGGGCAGGTCGGTGAGGGCGAGCAGGGCGCCGGTGAGGGCGTCGGTGAGCAGGAGGCGGGGCCGGTCGGCGAGTCCGCCGCCGGCGGTGGCGCCGAGCAGGCCGGCGAGGGTGTCGCGGGCCCGGCCGGTGGCCGCGTGCAGCTGGGTGAGGGTGTCGGGGGCGGCGGTGACCCGCCCGGCGGGGCCGGTTGCCCAGGTGGTCTCGTCGGTGGTGTCAGCGCGTCGGGCGGTGGCGACCAGCCGGGGGGCGTGGCCGAGGGCCTGCTGGGCGGTGAGCACGGCGGCGCTGGCGTCGTCGACGGCGGCGTCGGCGCGCGCCCACCAGCCGTCGGGCACGGTGGGGTCAGGTGCGGCAGGGCTGTCGATGACCGGTGGCGGGTGGTCCTCGTCGGGGGCGTCCGGTGGCGGTTCGGCGTCGAAGTCCCCGGCGAGGATGCGGTCCTCCAGCTGCTCCGCCCACAAGGCGAAGTCCTCGTCCTCGCTCAGCGCCGGACCGGCAGCCGTCGCGGTGCCGGCCGGGGTGGTGTCGGCCGGCGCGGGATCGGCCGGAGTGCCGTCGGCCGGAGTGCTATCGGCCGGAGTGCTATCGGCCGGCGTGGTGTCGTGCTGCGCGGTGTCCGTGGTGGTGACGAGGGGGTGGCCGGTGAGCGCGGCGAGCAGGGTGCGGACCATCTCGGCGGGCACGACCTGCCCGTCGATCTCGCACGGCTGGTCCCCGCCGAGCAGGGCACCGATCGGGGCGACGACGTCGAGGGTCACCTGCACCGGCGGCAGCGCGGACTCGGTCGGGCGCAGGACCAGGTCGAGCAGGCAGTCGGCCATCTTCTGCCCGCGGGTGCGCCCGTCCTCGGGCAGCGCGTCGGCGTAGGCACCTAGCGCTGCCATCAGCGCGGCGGCCTCCGGCGTGGTGAACAGCGCCGACACCACGCTCATCCCCTCGACCCGGTCGGGCCGCACACTGACGCCGCGCTGGCGGACGGCGCGGGCGAGGTCGTCGGCGGCGGAGCGGGCCGCCCGCTTGAGCACCTCCCGCCGCGCCTTGTCCCGCAGCTGCGCCGGCGTGGTCACCCGCCCGGCCGCCCAGGTGAGCAGGTCACGCTCGACCGCGGCGCGCAGCGCGTCGTCGGCGATCGGCGCGACGTGGTCCAGCAGCGGACCCAGGTGCCCGGCGTGCAGGACCCCGTCCTCGAGTGCGGTCAGCGTGCCCGGCAGCCGGTGCACCAGCGTCAGTGACCGCTCCAGCAACACCTCGGCCGCGCCCGAGCTGACCGACAGCGCCACGACCAGCTCCTGGGTGGCCCACTCACTCACCGGCCGCAGCACGTCGGCCCGCCCGGCCCACCGCTCGGCCGACATCGCCCCCGGCGACCCCTGCGGCCGATCCACCGACGCCGGCCGCGACGCCGCGAACTCCGCCACCGCCCGCGCCCGCACCGCCGTCTGCCGCCCGATCTCCCGATCGGCGGCCTGCACCGCCCCCAACGGACCGCACGACAGCCCGACCGGCGGAGCAGCTGCAGCGGTCAGCACGTCGTCCACGCCACGACGCTACGGGTGACCACCGACAGAAAGGCGCAGCTCGGCGGCCTGAAGCGTCACCCGATCGGGTGAACCGCGGCCAGCCACGGGAGGACCGGCACGCCGCCGTCCGCCACGCCCGCCGCGGACGGCGCAGACGGCGCGGAGCCCCCCCGTCGACACCGGCCGGCCGCGGCCCGCCGTGCCTTCTGCGGAACCTCAGACGGGCGGCAGCGAGGCGACGGTGGCCGCGATGCCGGTGAGGTGGGTCAGCCGCAGCAGCTCCGAGCGACGGAAGGCCGGACCGCCGGAGCGGCCCAGCACGACGGCGGTGTCCGGGGCGCCGAACGGCGCGGCCATCATCTCGATGGCCATCTCCCGCCAGCGCTCGGGCAGCCACCCGTCCTCGCTGGGCAGCAGCCGCGGGGTGGACAGCGGCAGCCAGGGGAGCGGCATCCCCTCGAGCGCCGGGGCGGCGTCGGAGGCGGCGAGCACCTCGCAGTCGTCGTCGCCGTCGGCGTGCACCACGGCCGCCCAGCCGCCGTGGAACACCCGGGGCAGCTCGGCGGCCAGCAGCTTGACCGCGGTGCCCTCGGGTGCGCGGGCCAGCGCCTCGAGCAGGTCGAGCTCGCGGTGGGTGTCCAGCGGCCCGGCGAAGGGGCGCAGCGACTCGACCTCGACGCCCGGGACCGCCTGCGCGGCGGTGATCAGGCTGTCCGGCAGCCGGTCGGGCGGCAGCTCGACGACGATGTCGTCGACGGCCACCCCGCCCCCGCGTTCGAGGACGTCCACGGAGACGATGTCGATGCCCGCCGTGCCCAGCGCGGTCGCCACCGCCCCCAGCAGGCCGGGGCGGTCGGGGACGACCAGGCGCAGGAGATAGGACACGCTTCCTCCGGGGGTCGACGTCCAGGTGCCGCCGATCCGCGTCGATCGTCTGCCCGAGCAGCTTCCCGCATCGGGGCCGCCCGGTCGAGCACGTGCGGGCCGACGGGGCGCGGGAGCGTGCCACGTACAGTGGCCGGGTTGCGTCCCTGGCGCCGGCCGGGCGCCGACGACAGGAGTACCGCCCCAGCATGAGCACCGAGTCCCTCCCCGATCCCGGGCAGCACCCCGCCCTCGGCCGTCAGGACATCGCGCACCTCGCGCGCCTGGCCCGCCTGGCCGTCACCGACGAGGAGCTCGACCGCTTCGCCGGCCAGCTGGGGGCCGTCCTCGACGCGGTGGCCCAGGTGCAGCGCGCTGACGTCGGCGACGTCGCCCCCACCACGCACGCCGTCCCGCTGACCAACGTCCTGCGGGCCGACGTCACCACCCCCTGCCTGCCCCGCGACGTCGTCCTGGCCGGCGCCCCCGCCGCCGAGGACGGCCGCTTCCGCGTGCCGCGCATCCTGGGGGAGGAGGAGTGAGCGACCTCACCACCCTCACCGCCGTCGAGCTGCAGGCGGCCCTGGCCGCCGGCGAGACGACGTCGGTCGAGGTCACCCGCGCCCACCTCGACCGGATCGCCGCCGAGGACGGTGCCCTCGGGGCCTACCTGCACGTCGACGGCGACGCCGCGCTCGCCCGGGCCGCCGAGGTCGACGCCTCGGGCACCGCCGGCACGGGCCTGGCCGGCATCCCGGTCGCGCTCAAGGACGTCTTCGTCACCGAGGGGGTGCCGACCACGAGCGGCTCCCGCATCCTCGAGGGCTGGCGCCCGCCGTACTCGGCGACCGTCGCGACCCGGCTGCGCGACGCCGGCACCGTCATGCTCGGCAAGACCAACATGGACGAGTTCGCGATGGGCTCCTCCACCGAGAACTCCGCCTACACCGCGACCCGCAACCCGTGGGACCGCGACCGCATCCCGGGCGGCTCCTCCGGCGGGTCCAGCACCGCCGTCGCCGGGCACCTGGCGCCGCTGGCCCTGGGCACCGACACCGGCGGCTCGATCCGCCAGCCCGCGGCCCTGACCGGCCTGGTGGGGCACAAGCCCACGTACGGCTCGGTGTCGCGGTACGGGCTCATCGCCTTCTCCTCCAGCCTCGACCAGGCCGGCCCGATGGCCCGCACGGTCCTCGACGCCGCGCTGCTGCACGAGGCGATCGGCGGCCACGACCCGCGTGACTCCACGAGCATCGACGCGCCCGTGCCCGCCGTCGTCGAGGCCGCCCGCCGCGGCGCCGGGGGCGACCTGGCGGGCCTGCGCGTCGGCGTCGTCCGGGAGCTCGGCGGGGAGGGCGCCCGCGAGGGCTACGAGCAGGGTGTCCTCGACCGGTTCGCCGGGGCGGTGGCGCTGCTCGAGGCGGCCGGCGCCGAGGTCCGCGAGGTCTCGTGCCCGTCCTTCGGCCTGGCGCTGCCGGCGTACTACCTGATCGCCCCCAGCGAGGCGTCGTCGAACCTGGCGCGCTTCGAGGGCATGCGGTTCGGCATCCGGGTGGGCGACGACGGCGGCCGCGACGTCGACGAGGTCATGGCGCTGACCCGCGAGCAGGGCTTCGGCCCCGAGGTGAAACGGCGGATCATCCTCGGCACGTACGCGCTGTCGGCGGGCTACTACGACGCCTACTACGGGCAGGCGCAGAAGGTCCGCACGCTCATCGGCCGCGACTTCTCCACCGCCTTCGACGGCGGTGCCTCCGGTGGCGTCGACGTGCTCGTCAGCCCCACCAGCCCGACCGTGGCCTGGCCGATCGGCGCCCGCGTCCACGACCCGCTGGCCATGTACGCCGCCGACCTGTGCACCCTGCCGGCGAGCCTGGCCGGCGTCCCGGCGATCTCGGTGCCGTGCGGGCTGTCCGAGGGCCTGCCGGTCGGCCTGCAGGTGATGGCGCCGGCGCTGGCCGACGACCGCTGCTACCGCGTCGCGGCCGCCGTCGAGGCGGCGCTGGGCGCCCCGCTGACCGACCGGCTCCTGGAGCGTGCCGCGTGAACGGCGCGCTCAAGGCCGCCTGGGCGCTGACGGCCTTCGTCGTCCTGGTGGGCCTGGTCGGCTGGATCACCACCGGCGAGGTCTTCTTCGCCGTCTTCATCGTCCTGGGGCTGGTCACCGCCGTCGGCGCCTGGCTGTCCGGGCGCAGCACCGCCCCGAAGGGAGACCCCGCTCCGTGACCGAGACCCTCGTGGAGTTCGACGAGGTCCTCACCCGCTACGAGCCGGTGATCGGCCTGGAGACCCACGTCGAGCTGGGCACCGAGTCGAAGATGTTCTGCGGCTGCTCGACCACCTTCGGCGCCGAGCCCAACACCCAGACCTGCCCGGTGTGCCTGGGCCTGCCCGGCTCGCTGCCGGTGGCCAACGCCGCCGCCGTCGAGTCCACCATCCGCATCGGGCTGGCCCTGGGCTGCCGGATCGCCCCGTGGTCGCGCTTCGCCCGGAAGAACTACTTCTACCCGGACATCCCGAAGGGCTTCCAGACCAGCCAGTACGACGAGCCGCTGTGCGTCGACGGGCACCTCGACGTCGAGGTCGACGGCGAGACGTACCGGGTGGAGATCGAGCGGGTGCACCTGGAGGAGGACACCGGCAAGAACCTGCACGTCGGCGGGGCCACCGGCCGCATCCACGGTGCCGACCACTCGCTGGTCGACTTCAACCGGGCGGGCATCCCGCTGGTCGAGATCGTCACCCGGCCGGTCGCCGGCGCCGGCGCGAAGGCCCCGGAGGTCGCGCGCGCCTACGTCACCGAGCTGCGGGAGATCGTCCAGGCGCTCGGCGCCTCCGACGTCCGCATGGAGCAGGGCAGCCTGCGCTGCGACGTCAACACCTCGCTGGCGCCCGCGGGCAGCGGCACGTGGGGCACCCGCACCGAGACGAAGAACGTCAACTCGCTGCGGTCGGTGGAGCGGGCGGTCCGTTTCGAGATGCGCCGACAGGCCGCCGTCCTCGACGCCGGCGGGCGCATCGTGCAGGAGACCCGCCACTTCCACGAGGACACCGGCAGCACCTCGTCGGGGCGGAGCAAGGAGGAGGCGACCGACTACCGGTACTTCCCCGAGCCCGACCTCGTGCCCCTGGCCCCCGACGCCGAGTGGATCGAGAAACTGGCCGCCGCGCTGCCCGAGCTGCCGGCCGCCCGCCGCGCCCGGCTGCGCGAGGAGTGGGGCCTGTCGGCCACCGAGATGGCCTGGCTGGTCAACGCCGGCGCCCTGGGGCTGGTCGAGGAGACGGTCGCCGCCGGCGCGACGCCCGCCGACGCCCGCAAGTGGTGGCTCGGTGAGCTGGCCCGCCGGGCCAACGACGCCGGCGTGGAGCTGTCCGCGCTGGCGGTCACCCCGCGCCAGGTCGCCGAGCTCACGGCGCTGGTCGCCGAGGGCACCGTCAACGACCAGCTCGCCCGCCAGGCGCTCGACGGCGTGCTGGCCGGCGAGGGCGACCCGCGCGCCGTCGTCGAGGCCCGCGGCCTGGCGGTGCTGGGGGAGTCCGACGAACTGGTGTCCGCCGTCGACGCCGCGATCGCCGGTGCGCCCGACGTCGTCGCCAAGGTGCAGGGCGGCAAGGTCCAGGCCCTCGGCGCCCTCGTCGGCGCGGTCATGAAGGCCACCCGCGGCAAGGCCGACGCCGCCACCGTGCGCCGCATGCTCGAGGAGCGGGTCCTCGGCAGCTGAGACCGTGCACTTCCGCGGATGTGCACCGTGCACGTCCGCGGAAGTGCGCTCTCAGAGCGGCGAGTCGCTGGCCGAGCTCGGCGGCATGATGCGCAGCACCCGGTCGTCGTCCTCGACGGGTGCCCCGATGCCGTCCCGGTTGGACGTGGTGATCCACAGCGCGCCCTCGGCGTCCAGGACGACGGTGCGCAGCCGGCCGTAGCGGCCGCCGAGCAGCTCCTCCGGCTCCTCCAGGACGGTGCCGCTGCCGTCGAGCTGCACGACGTGCACCCGCTGGCCGTCCAGCGCGCCGAGGAAGACGACGGTGCCGGCCGCCGTGCACCCGCCCAGCCCGCCCTCGGCGTTGTCGATCTCGAGCACCGGCGGGACGGTGCCGGGGCGGGCGTCCGGCCAGCCGTGGTCACTGCCCTCGGCGACGACGTCGAGCGCGTCGGGCCCGGTCGTGGACTCGTCGACGGCGTAGACGGTGGTCGGCTCGTCGCCGGTCAGGCAGACCGCGGTCACGTCGGAGAACCCGCTGCCGAACACCGGGCCCGCGGCACCCGCCGGCTGCCCGAACACGTCGACGTGCAGCACCTTGCCGCCCAGCGACGCCGGGTCCTGGGCGAGGGCGGGGTTGCCGGTGTCCCCGGTGCCGACGTAGAGGGTGCCGTCGGCGGCGAACTGCAGGCCGCCGCCGTTGTGCGTCTCCCCGCGCGGGATGCCGGTGAGGACCGGGTTGGGGGTGCCGCCCATCGGGAACCGGACGACGCGGTTGTCCGTGGCGGTCGAGACGTAGGCGTAGAAGAGCCCGTCCTCGGGGAACGTCGGCGACAGCGCCAGCCCGAGGAGCCCGCCGTCGCCGGCGGTGTCGATCCCCGGCACGACCATCAGCTCGCGCGGCGGTGACCGGTCGGGGAAGACCTGCAGCAGCCGGCCGGTCTCGCGCTCGCCGACCACCGCCGTCCCGTCGGGCAGCACGACCAGCCCGGTCGGCACGGTGAGCCCGGTGGCGACGACGTTCGGGTCCCCGCCGGCCTGCCCCGAGCCGGGGTCGGCCGGGTCGCCCGGCGAGGGCGCGGGCGTGGACTCGGTCGGCGGGCCGACCTGCGGCGGCGGGCCCTCGGGCAGTGGCCGGAAGGGGCCCGCGGGCTCGTACCCGTCGTCCCCGCACGCGGCGAGCACGAGGGTCAGGGCCGCCGCGCACGCGGCGCCGGCCGGCCGCCGTCCTCGTCGCCGCCTCACCCCCTCCACAGTACGGGCGCCGGCCCGCCGGGCGGCCGCGGCGGGCGCCTGCCAGGGTCGGGGACCGTGCACCCGAGATCCGTGGCCCCCGAGATCCGCGGCACCGACGTCGTCGGTCCCGACGAGACGCTGACCGTGCTCCTCCCCACCCGCGAGATGGCCGACGCCGTCGCGGCGCTCGACCCGCGGGTCCGCGCGTTCCCCGTCGACGCCGGCGACGGCCCGCCGGCCGGGGAGGCCGCGCAGGCGCAGGTCTGGGTCCCCGCCTTCGGCGGGGCGCGCCCGGTCCCGGACTTCCTGGCGGCCCTGCCGCGGCTGCGCCTCGTGCAGCTGCTCAGCGCCGGCGCCGAGCAGTTCGCCGGCCGGCTGCCCGACGGCGTCGTGCTCTGCAACGCCCGCGGCGCGCACACCCCCGCGACGGCGGAGTGGGCCGTGGCCGCCACCCTCGCCGCGCAGCGGGGACTGCCGGAGTTCGTGCGCGCGCAGGACGCCGGCCGGTGGGCGCCCGGCACCCACCGCTCGCTGGTCGGGACGCGGGTGCTCGTCGTGGGCGCCGGGGACATCGGCCGCCGGATCGGCGCGATGCTGTCCGGCTTCGACGTCGAGCTGACGTTCGTCGGCCGCACCGCCCGCGACGGCGTCCACGGCACCGACGAGCTGCCGGCGCTGCTGCCGCACGCCGACGTCGTGGTCCTGATCGTGCCGGTCACCGACGAGACCACCGGCCTGGTCGACGCGGCCTTCCTCGCCGCCATGCCCGACGGCGCGCTGCTGGTCAACGCCGCGCGCGGGGTCGTCGTCGACACCGGGGCGCTGCTGGCCGAGCTCACCGCCGGGCGGCTGCGCGCCGCGCTCGACGTCACCGACCCCGAGCCGCTGCCCGAGGGCCACCCGCTGTGGTCGGCGCCGGGGCTGCTGCTCACCCCGCACGTGGGCGGCGCGGTGCCCGACAGCGGTGCCCGCGCGCAGGCCGCCGTGCTGGCCCAGCTGCGGCGGGTGCTGGCCGGCGAGCCGCTGGCCGACGTCGTCGACGCCTACTGAGCGGGGATCATGGGCGGACGTGGCTGTCCTCGCACGGATGCGGCTGAGCCGGGTCGCACTGCTCCCCGTCGTGTTCCTCGCCGTCTGCATGCTGCCCTTCGCGGCGGCCTCGCCGCTCGCCGCCCTCGTCCTGCTGCTGCCGCTGCTCGCGGCGGTCTGGGTGCTGCGGGTGGGCGTCGACGTCGACGACGGCGGCATCACCACGCGCGGGCTGCTCGGGCAGCGCCGGGTGGCCTGGGACGACCTGACCGGCATCCGGGTCGTCCGCAGCGCCCGGCTGCGACTGGTCACCCGCGGCGGCGGGGAGGTGCGGCTGCCGGTGCTGCGGGCCCGCGACCTGCCGCGGCTGGCCGGCTGGTCCGGGGGGCGCTTCGACGTCCCTCAGCCGCCCTCCGCCTGACCGGCCAGCGCCGCCAGCCGCGCGGCGGTCCCGCTGCCGGCGACCGCGGTGTAGACGACCACCTGCAGTCCGGGCGCGTCGGCGGGCGTGAGCTGGTGGTGCTCCAGCAGCAGCGTGCCGACCTCCGGGTGCTCGAAGCGGCGCTCGGCGGAGCTGAAGCGGTCGACGTCGTGGCTGGCCCAGCCGGCGCGGAAGTCCGGGCTGGCCGCCTCCAGCCGGGTGACCAGGTCGACCACGACCGGGTCGGCCAGCCGGGCGCCGACCTCGGCGCGGAACTGGGTGAGGAAGCGCCGGCTGTCGGTCGGCCAGTCGCCGAGGAGTGCGCGCACCGCGGGGTCGGTGAACACCAGCTCCAGCAGGTTGCGTCCGCTCGCCGGGACGGCGGCCACGCCGGGGTAGAGCCGCTGGTAGGCGCGGTTCCAGCCGGCGATCGTCCAGCCCGCGGTGAGGGCGTAGGCGGGGGAGGGGCCCAGCGCGTCGAGCAGGCGCTGCACGTGCCCCGGCACCTCCTGCGCGGGGTCGGCCGGGGCCGGGCCGCCGTGGCCGGTCAGCCGCAGCACGTAGCCGTGCTCGGCCGGCGACATCCGCAGCGTGCGGGCCAGCGCGTCGACCACCTGGCGCGAGGGGTGGATGTCGCGGCCCTGCTCGAGCCACGTGTACCAGGTGGAGCTGACCCCCGACAGCAGCGCGACCTCCTCCCGGCGCAGGCCGGGGGTGCGGCGCGCGCCCCCCGGCGGCAGCCCGGTGTCCCGCGGGTCGACCTGGTGGCGGCGCGAGCGCAGGAACTCGGCGAGTTCGCGGCGCGCGGCGGGGTCCACGGACGACCTCCTCGGTGGTGGTGGCGGTACCAGTATCAACGCCCCCTCGGCAGGGGCCCGGACCGCGCCTACCCTCGGCGCTCGTGACGACCGTGGAGCCCCGCACCAGCGCCGACGTCAAGCCCCGCAGCCGCGAGGTGACCGACGGCATCACCAGGGCCCCGGCCCGGGCGATGCTGCGCGCCGTCGGCATGGGCGACGACGACTGGGAGAAGCCGCAGATCGGCGTCGCCTCGTCCTGGAACGAGATCACCCCCTGCAACCTGTCGCTGGACCGCCTGGCCAAGCGGGCCAAGGAGGGCGTGCACGCCGCCGGCGGCTTCCCGCTGGAGTTCGGCACCATCTCCGTCTCCGACGGCATCTCCATGGGCCACGAGGGCATGCGCGCCTCGCTGGTCAGCCGCGAGGTCATCGCCGACTCGGTCGAGACGGTCATGTTCGCGGAGCGCCTCGACGGCTCGGTGCTGCTCGCCGGCTGCGACAAGTCGCTGCCCGGGATGCTCATGGCCGCCGCGCGCCTCGACCTCGCCAGCGTCTTCCTCTACTCCGGCTCCACGCTGCCCGGGAAGCTCGGCGACCGCGACGACCTCACGATCATCGACGTCTTCGAGGCCGTCGGCGCCTGCGCCCGCGGGCTCATCACCCAGGACGAGCTGGCCGCCGTCGAGCGCGCCGCCTGCCCGGGCATGGGCTCCTGCGGCGGCATGTACACCGCCAACACCATGGCCAGCGTGGCCGAGGCGCTGGGCATGGCCCTGCCCGGCAGCGCCGCCCCGCCGGCCCCCGACAGCCGCCGCGACGCCTTCGCCGTCGCCTCCGGCGAGGCCGTGGTGAACCTGCTGCGCCAGGGCATCACCGCCCGCCAGATCATGACCAAGCAGGCGTTCGAGAACGCGATCACCGTGGTCATGGCGCTCGGCGGCTCCACCAACGCCGTCCTGCACCTGCTGGCGATCGCGCACGAGGCGCAGGTCGACCTCACCCTCGACGACTTCAACCGGATCGGCGACCGCACCCCGCACCTGGCCGACGTCAAGCCGTTCGGCCGGTTCGTGATGACCGACATCGACCGCGTGGGCGGGGTCCCGGTGGTCCTGCGGGCGCTGCTCGACGCCGGCCTGCTGCACGGCGACACGCTCACCGTGACCGGGAGGACGATGGCCGAGAACCTCGCCGAGATCGCCCCGCCCGACCTCGACGGCACGATCGTGCACGCGATGAGCGACCCGATCCACAAGACCGGCGGCCTGACGATCCTGCGCGGCTCGCTGTCGCCGGAGGGCGCGGTCGTGAAGTCGGCCGGCTTCGACGCCGACGTCTTCGAGGGCACCGCGCGCGTCTTCGACGGCGAGCAGGGCGCCATGGACGCCGTCACCGAGGGCACGCTGCAGCCCGGCGACGTCGTCGTCATCCGCTACGAGGGCCCGCGGGGCGGCCCCGGCATGCGCGAGATGCTCGCCGTCACCGGCGCGATCAAGGGGGCGGGCCTCGGCAAGGACGTCCTGCTGCTCACCGACGGGCGCTTCTCCGGCGGGACGACCGGGTTGTGCGTCGGCCACGTCGCGCCGGAGGCCACCGACGGCGGCCCGATCGCGTTCGTGCGGGACGGCGACCGCATCCGGCTCGACCTGGCCGCCCGCACGCTGGACCTCCTGGTCGACGACGACGAGCTGGCCCGGCGCCGGCAGGACTGGCAGCCGCTGCCCCCGCGCTACACCACCGGCGTCCTCGGCAAGTACGCCAAGCTCGTCGGCTCGGCCGCCCAGGGGGCCATCTGCGGCTGAGCACCCCCATGGGGTGAGCGGAGCCCGTCAGCCCTGTCCCCGGGCTCCCGCGGTGCCGACAGGGGGGTGTGACCCAAGCGACGAGGTGGCTGCTCGCGGCCGCCGTGCCGGCGGCTGCGACCTGCGTCCTCGCCGCGGTCGTCCCGGCGCTGCACCCCCTGGGTGACGGCGTCGCCGCCCTGGCCGGGGTCGCCACGTCGGCCGCGCTGTGGACGGCCAGCCGCTCGGCCGACCCCGCCGACCGGCCCTGGCGACTGCTCGCCCTCGCCCCGCTCTTCCCCGTCCTCGGCCTGGTGCTCAGCCTCGCGGTGCGGTCGGACACCACGCTGCACCAGGTGGTGCTGCGGTGGCTGCCCACGGTCCCCGGCTACGTCGTCGCCGTGGTGGCGCTGCTCGGCATGGTGGAGCGCCCCCGGCTGCGCGGTGCCTGCCGGCGCACGGTGCTCGAGCTGGCCCTCTTCGGCGTCGCGGCCGTCGTGGTCATGCAGCTGCTCCTGGTGGGCCCGGGCAACAGCTGGGGCACGCTCTCGATCGGCGCCCAGCTGGTGCTCGGCGCGGCCGTCGTCGCGACCGCCGCCACCATGGCGGCCGCGCTCACCGTGCTCGGCGCCGTCGAGGCGCACCGGCAGCGCATGGCCGTCGCGCTCCTCGGTGGTGTCCTCGCCCTGTGCGCCGGCCGCGGCACCGGCACCTCCGCGGCGCTGCTCGGCGCCTCCGACGTCGTCCCGGCCACGCGGGTGGCCGTCGTCGTCGGCCTGGCGCTGCTCGTGCTCGCCCGGGTCCTCGACACCGGCGCGCGGACGGGGGAGCGCCCCGGTGCCGGCAGCGGCCCCGCCGTCCAGCTGCGCTCGGTGCTGCCGCACCTGGCCCTCGTCGCCGTGGTCGGCCTCGTCGTCGTCCCCCTGGCCCTGGGCGCCCGGCCCACCCGCGTCACCCTCGCCGGCGCGCTGCTGTGCGTCGCCCTCGCGGCGGCCCACCGCTGGGTGACCGCCCGCGAGGAGCACCAGCGCAGCGCCCGGCTGCGCCACGACGTGGCCTACCTGCGCAACCTGCTGCACTCGACGCGCGAGGCGGTCCTCCTGCTCGACCGCCGGCTCCGGGTCGGCTGGGCCTCCCCGACCCTGGCCGCGCTGCTCGGCACGACGCCCGCGGAGCTCGCCGGCCGGGACCTGCTCACCGGCGCGGCCGGTCGGCCGGGCACGCTGCACCCCGCCGACGCCGCCGCCCTGCGCCGGGTCCTCGAGAGCACCGGTGAGGGCGCCGAGGAGGACCCCGGCCTGCTCACCCTGCGCGTCCGCGACGCCGCCGGCGGCACCCGCCGCCTGGAGGCGAGCATCTCCGACCTGCGCGGCGACGACGTCGTGGGCGCGGTGGTGCTGCACTGCCGCGACGTCACCGAGCGCGAGGCCCGGGAGCGCGCGCTGGCCGAGGTCGCCTACACCGACGCCCTGACCGGGCTGCCCAACCGGGCCGGCTGGGACGTCGCGCTCGAGACCGCGACCGGCGCCGTCACCGCCGAGGCAGGCGAGGCCGGACGGCCGGCGACCGCGCTGCTCGTGGTCGACGTCCGCGGCCTCGACGAGGTGCGCGAGCACGCCGGGCGCGACACGGTCACGGCCGTCCTGGTCGAGCTCGGCGGGCGGCTGCGCGCCACCGTCCGGGGCGAGGAGGTCGTCGCCCGCATGGCCGGCGGGACCTTCGGGGTGCTCGCGGCCGGCGACGCCGACACCGCTGTCCTGCTGGCCGACCGCTGCGTGGCGGTGGTGGAGCAGCCGGTGGTCACGGCCGCCGGGGTCTTCGACCTCACCGCCGACGTCGGGGTCGTGCTCGTCGAGCCGGGTCTCGACGTCGCGGAGCTGACCGCGCGTGCCGAGCTGGCGGTCGCCACTGCCCGGACCTCCGGCCGCGCCCGCGCCACCGTGTGGACCCCGGCGCTCGGCCAGGCCGGCATCCGCAGGGAGCGGCTGCGCCAGGACGTCGCCGGCGCCGCCGCGCGCGGTGAGCTGTGGCTGGCCTTCCAGCCGATCGTGTCGATGGAGGAGCAGCGGATCACCGGCGTCGAGGCGCTGCTGCGCTGGCGGCACCCCGAGCTCGGGGAGGTCCCGCCGCGGGAGTTCGTCCCGATCGCCGAGCGGGCCGGCGCCATCGCCGAGCTCCAGCGGTGGGCGCTGCACGAGGCCACCGCGGCCGTCGCCGGGCTGCCCGCCCCCACCGGCGTCCCGCTGCGGCTGGGCGTCAACATCTCCGCCGCGCACATCGCCGCCCGCACCCTCGTCGACGACGTCGTCACCGCCCTGTCGGCCTCCGGGCTGACCCCCGAGCGCCTGGTCCTCGAGATCACCGAGGCCGCTGTCCCCTCCGACGGCGACCCCGCCACCGGAGGCGTGGCAGCCGGCGACATGGCGGCGCTGCGGCTCATGGGAGTGCACGTCGCCCTCGACGACTTCGGCACCGGCTCCTCCTCGCTGGCGGACCTGACCCGGCTGCCGATCGACGTGCTCAAGCTCGACCACGCCTTCGTCTCCCGGGTAGACCGGGACCGGCACAGCCGCGCGCTGTGCGAGTCGGTGGTGACCATCGGCCGCGCGCTGGGCGTCGACGTCGTCGCCGAGGGCGTGGAGACCCCGGCCCAGCTCGGCGTGCTGCGGGGCATGGGCATGGGCTTCGCCCAGGGGTTCCTCCTGTCGCGCCCGCTGCCGCTCGCCGAGCTGGTGCAGGTGCTGGAGGACGACGCCGGCACGCTGTGGCCGGGCCTCGTCGGCCGGTCGGTAGCGCCGGCGCAGCAGCCGGAGGAGCAGCCGGCGGTGCAGGTGACCCGCGGTGCCTGACGCCTCCTCCCGCGCCGTCCTCGCCCTCCTCGTCCTGCTCGGGGGCGGCGTCGCCGCGCTGCACGCCGGTGACGCCGCGGCCGCGGACCGGATGGTGCCGGCAGCCCTGGCCCTCGGCTCGGCGGCCGTCGCCCTGGTCCTGGCCCGCCGGGCGCGGCAGCTGCCGCAGCCGGTGCGCCGCCCGTGGGACGCGCTCGCCGTCGCCGGCGCCCTGCTCGCCGCCGGTCAGCTGCTCGCCCTCGCCCGGCCCGCGCGTGACCTCACGTCCGGCGGCGTGGAGGACCTGCCGACCCTGCTCGCCCTCCCGGTCTCCGTGGCCGCCGCCGTGCTCCTGCTGCCGCCGCGGGAGCAGCGGCGCCTGGGGACCCGCGTGTGGCTCGACGGCCTGGTCGTCACCGGAGCGGTCGCGCTGCTCGGCGACGTCCTGCTCAGCGGCCTGCTCGACGCCGTCCGCGGACCGGCTCAGGGCCTCATCGCGGTCGGCTACCCGCTGGTCGGCGCGGTCCTGTGCGGCGTCGGCCTGGTCACCGTCACCGCCGTGTCCGAGGACCGCCGCCGTCCCGCCGCCTGGCTGCTGGCCTGCTTCGTGGCCATGGCCGTCGTCGCGGTCTGCGGCGCGGCCGGCCGCGCCCCGCACGCCGGCGCCGAGCCGTGGCGGGCGGTCACCGCCCTGGCCTGGCTGACCATGCTCGCCGCCGCCGTCTGCGCGGCCGCCGCCGACCGGCCCGGCACCGGGCCCGCCCGCGGACGGCGTCGCGCGCTGCCCCTGCGCGGCGGGGTCGTCGCCCACGCCGCGGCCACCGCCGCGCTCCTCGGCCTCACCGGCGGCGTGGTCGTGGGACGGCCGATGGAGGTCGCCGAGGCCGTCTGTGCCGTGCTGCTGCTCCTGCTCACCTCGGCGCGCACGCTGTTCTGGGCCCTCGACGCCGCCCGGCTGACCCGCCGCCTCCAGCGCACCGAGGGCTGGTTCCGGGCGCTGGTGCACAGCGGCGACGCCGTGACCGTGGTCCTCGACGCGACCGGCGCGATCACCTCGGCGTCCGGTCCGGTGCGGGCCCAGCTCGGCCGGGACGAGGCCGACCTGCGCGGCCGCCTGCTGGTCGACCTGCTGCACGAGGAGGACGCCGACCTCGTCGCGCGGGTCGTCGCGGCCCTCGACGACGGCTCCTCCGAGGGCCTGCCGGCGACCGGCCGGCTGGGCGCCCCCGACGGCAGCTGGCGCGACGTCGAGGTCTCGGGCGCCGCCCGCACCGGCGGCCGCCGCACCGGTGACGGCCTGGTCCTGCACCTGCGCGACGTCACCGAGCGGCGGGCCAGCCACCGCGAGCTCGAGCGGATGGCCTACACCGACTCGCTGACCGGCCTGCCCAACCGGGCCCGGTTCATGGCCGCGCTGCAGGACGCCCTCGACCGCGCCGGCCGGGGCCGCAGCTCCTGTGTGCTGCTCGTCGACCTCGACGGGTTCAAGGCGGTCAACGACGTCGCCGGCCACGACGCGGGGGACCGGCTGCTGCGCGAGGTGGCCGACTCGCTGCGCGCCGAGGCACGCGACACCGACCTGGTCGCCCGGCTCGGCGGTGACGAGTTCGCCCTCGTCGTCGACGGCGGGCCCGCGCAGGCACTCACCCTCGCCGAGCGACTGGTCGCCCGGCTGGACTCCACCCGCCGCCACGGCGAGACGGGGCCCCTGCTGCGCGTCTCGGCCAGCGTCGGCGTCACCGAGGTGCTCGCCGGGGCCGACGCCTCGGCGACCGTCCGCGAGGCGGACCTCGCGCTGCGCACCGTCAAGGCGCAGGGCAAGAACGGCGTCCGGGCGTCGGGGGAGGCCCTCGTGGCGGAGTCCGCCCGGCGCAGCCGCCTGGCCCGCGACCTGCCCACCGCCATCACGGGCGGCCAGCTTCGGCTGGTCTTCCAGCCGGTGGCCGGCACCGCGGAGCGGCGCGTCCTCGGGGTGGAGGCGCTCGTCCGCTGGGACCACCCCGAGCTCGGGGTGGTGTCCCCGGAGGAGTTCATCGGCCTGGCCGAGGAGGACGGCCTGATCGTCCCGCTGCAGCGGTGGGTCCTGGAGCAGGCGACCACCGCGCACGCGCGGCTGGTCGCCTGCGGCCGCGACCTCAAGCTCGGCGTGAACATGTCCGTGCGCCACCTGCAGGCCCGGTGCCTGGTCGCCGACGTCACCCGCGCGCTGCAGCGCAGCGGCCTGCCGCCCCGGATGCTGATGATCGAGGTGACCGAGAGCGTCCTCATGGACGACGACGAGCGGCTGCTCGCCGAACTCGCCGAACTGTCGGCGCTGGGCTGCATCGTGTCCCTCGACGACTTCGGCAAGGGCTGGTCCTCGCTGGCCTACCTCGCCCGGCTGCCGGTGCAGGTGCTGAAGATGGACCGCGGGTTCGTCTCCGGCATCGAGACCGACCCCCGCGGCGCGGCGCTGGTCGGCAGTGTCATCGACCTC
This sequence comes from Geodermatophilus obscurus, assembly GCF_900115395.1. Taxonomy (GTDB): domain Bacteria; phylum Actinomycetota; class Actinomycetes; order Mycobacteriales; family Geodermatophilaceae; genus Geodermatophilus; species Geodermatophilus obscurus_B. The sequence continues at coordinate 84,199 of NZ_FOWE01000007.1, read as the reverse complement.
GGCCGCACCCTGGGCATGGACGTCGTCGCCGAGGGCGTGGAGACCCGCGAGCAGGCCGAGGTGCTCGGCCGGCTCGGGTGCCGCTTCCTGCAGGGCTGGCTGGTCGGGCGCCCGGTCGCGGCCGCCGACCTGCCCGCGGTCGTCGACGGCTTCGACCCCGCGGTGCTGCCCGGCCCGGCCCCGGTGCCGCTCGCCGTCCCATAGGCCGGCCGACACGGTCCCATTGTGCGGGACGGCCTGGTTGACGCCGGGGCGGGCGGAGGCGCACTCTGTCCCCGTGCCCTCCGCCTGCCTGCTCCCCGTAGTCGCCTAGCGCGCCGGTCGCCCGACCGACGCGCTGGACCCCTCTGTGCCCTCGGCACGAGGGGTTTTTTGTTGCCCGAGCAGGCACCCGAACCGCACGACCACCCGCACGTCCGGCCCAGGAGACGCCCCGCATGAGCACCACCCCGAGTGAGTCCGCCACCCGTGAGGCCGCCGCGGCGCTCACCGGTGTCGAGACGACGGCCCGCTCGCTCGCCGAGTCCGCCGCCGAGCCCGCCACCGGCATCACCGGCGCGCAGAGCCTCGTCCGCTCGCTGGAGGCCGTCGGGGTCGAGGTGGTCTTCGGCATCCCCGGCGGCGCGATCCTCCCGGCCTACGACCCGCTGTTCGACTCGCGCGTGCGCCACGTCCTCGTCCGCCACGAGCAGGGCGCCGGCCACGCGGCCACCGGGTACGCGCAGGCCACCGGCCGGGTCGGCGTCTGCATCGCCACCTCCGGGCCGGGCGCGACCAACCTGGTCACCCCGCTGGCCGACGCCTACATGGACTCCGTCCCGATGGTCGCCATCACCGGCCAGGTGCCCAGCGCCGCGATCGGCACGGACGCCTTCCAGGAGGCCGACATCCGCGGCATCACGATGCCGGTCACCAAGCACAACTTCCTGGTCACCGACCCGGCGTCCATCCCGCAGCGGATCGCCGAGGCCTTCCACCTGGCCTCGACCGGCCGCCCCGGCCCGGTCCTCGTCGACATCCCCAAGGACGTCCTGCAGGCCACCACCGACTTCGCCTGGCCGCCGCGGATGGACCTGCCCGGCTACAAGCCGACCACCCGCCCGCACGGCAAGCAGGTCCGCGAGGCCGCGGCGCTGATCGCCGGCGCCCGCCGCCCGGTCCTCTACGTCGGCGGGGGCGTGCTCAAGGCGCGCGCCACCGAGGAGCTCGCCGAGCTCGCCGCGCTGACCGGCGCGCCCGTCGTGACGACGCTGATGGCCCGCGGCGCCTTCCCCGACAGCTCCCCGCAGCACCTGGGCATGCCCGGCATGCACGGCACCGTCGCCGCGGTCACCGCGCTGCAGAAGGCCGACGTCCTGGTCGCCCTCGGGGCCCGCTTCGACGACCGGGTGACCGGCCAGCTGGCCACCTTCGCGCCCGGCGCGCTCGTCGTGCACGCCGACATCGACCCGGCCGAGATCGGCAAGAACCGCAAGGCCGACGTCCCGATCGTCGGCGACGCCCGCGAGACGATCGCCGAGCTGGTGACCGCGCTGCGGGCCGAGCACGAGGCCGGCCGCACGCCCGACCTCGCCGCCTGGTGGGAGCAGCTCGACGACTGGCGCACCCGCTACCCGCTCGGCTACGACGAGCCCGAGGACGGTTCGCTGTCCCCGCAGTACGTCATCGAGCGGCTCGGCACGATCGCCGGCCCCGACGCGATCTACACCTCCGGCGTCGGCCAGCACCAGATGTGGGCCGCCCAGTTCATCCGCTACGAGAAGCCGGGCACCTGGCTCAACAGCGGCGGGCTGGGCACGATGGGCTACGCGGTCCCCGCGGCCATGGGCGCCAAGTACGGGCGGCCCGAGGCCACCGTCTGGGCCATCGACGGCGACGGCTGCTTCCAGATGACCAACCAGGAGCTGGCCACCTGCGCCATCGAGGGCATCCCGGTCAAGGTCGCCGTCATCAACAACGGCAACCTCGGCATGGTCCGCCAGTGGCAGACGCTGTTCTACGAGGGCCGCTACTCCAACACCCGGCTGCACGCCCGGAACGCCGACGGCACCCCCAAGGCGGTGCGCATCCCCGACTTCGTCGCGCTGGCCGAGGCCCTGGGCTGCGTGGGCCTGCGCTGCGAGTCCAAGGACGACGTCGACTCGGTGATCGAGAAGGCCATGGCCATCACCGACGCCCCGGTCGTCATCGACTTCGTCGTCGGCGCCGACGCCCAGGTGTGGCCGATGGTCGCCGCCGGTGCGAGCAACGACGACATCCTGGCCGCACGCGGGCTGCGCCCCGTCTTCGGCGACAACCAGGTGTAAGGACCCCGCTTCCCCCCACCCCTCGCTCCGCTCGGCGCGGGTCCCTGAAGCGGGGCCGGCCGCCGGTGGCGATCCGCTTCGAAAGGAACGTCGGGCACATGACCCGCCACACCCTGTCCGTCCTGGTCGAGAACAAGTCCGGTGTGCTGGCACGCGTCTCGGCGCTGTTCAGCCGGCGCGCGTTCAACATCGAGTCGCTGGCCGTCGGGCCGACGGAGAACCCCGACCTGTCGCGGATGACCATCGTCGTCGACGCCGAGTCCGCGCCGCTGGAGCAGGTGACCAAGCAGCTCAACAAGCTGATCGAGGTCATCAAGATCGTCGAGCTGGACGGCGGCGCGGCCGTGCAGCGCGAGCTGCTGCTGGTCAAGGTCCGCGCACCCCTGGCCGACCGCACCACCGTGCTGCAGACCGCCGAGCTCTTCCGCGCCCGCGTCGTCGACGTCAACACCGACACGGTGACCCTCGAGGCCACCGGCACCCCCGACAAGCTGCAGGCCCTGCTCGCCGTCCTCGCCCCGCTGGGGATCAAGGAGATGGCGCAGTCGGGCACCGTCGCCCTGGGCAGGGGACCGCGCTCGATGAGCGGCGCCGGTACCTTGCGCCCGGTCGACCGCACCGCCTAGACCCGCCCGACCCACCCACGAAGGAGCACCACCGCATGGCCGCCGAGATCTTCTACGACGACGACGCCGACCTGTCGATCATCCAGGGGCGCACCGTCGCCGTCATCGGCTACGGCAGCCAGGGCCACGCCCACGCGCTGTCGCTGCGCGACTCCGGGGTCGACGTCCGCGTCGGCCTGCCGGAGGGCTCGAAGAGCCGCGCGAAGGCCGAGGCCGAGGGCCTGCGCGTGGTCACCCCCGCCGAGGCGGCGGCCGAGGCCGACCTCGTGATGATCCTGGCGCCCGACCACGTGCAGCGGACGCTCTACACCGAGTCGGTCGAGCCCAACCTGCAGGACGGCGACGCGCTGTTCTTCGGCCACGGGTTCAACATCCGGTTCGGCTACGTCAAGCCCCCGGCCGGCGTCGACGTCGCGATGGTCGCCCCCAAGGGCCCCGGCCACCTGGTGCGCCGCGAGTACGAGAACGGCAAGGGCGTGCCCTGCCTGGTCGCCGTCGAGCAGGACGCGAGCGGGGAGGCGCTGCAGCTGGCGCTGTCCTATGCCAAGGCCATCGGCGGCACCCGCGCCGGCGTCATCAGGACGACGTTCGCCGAGGAGACCGAGACCGACCTCTTCGGCGAGCAGGCCGTCCTGTGCGGTGGCGCCAGCGCGCTGATCACCGCCGGGTTCGAGACCCTCACCGAGGCCGGCTACCAGCCCGAGGTCGCCTACTTCGAGTGCCTGCACGAGCTCAAGCTGATCGTCGACCTCATGTACGAGGGCGGCATCGCCAAGCAGCGCTGGTCGGTGTCCGACACCGCCGAGTACGGCGACTACACCTCCGGCCCGAAGATCATCGACGCGCGCGTCAAGCAGTCGATGCAGGAGGTCCTGGCCGCCATCAAGGACGGCTCCTGGGCCGCGGCCTTCATCGCCGACCAGGACGCCGGGGCGCCGGACTTCAAGCGCCGCCGCGCCGAGGCCGAGGCGCACCCGATCGAGGAGACCGGGCGCAAGCTGCGTGGCCTGATGAGCTGGGTGTCGGCCTCCGACGACTACACGGGCACCGCCGCCCGCGGGTGAGGTCCCGGAACGGAGGACGGCCCCCGCTGCCTGCCGGCAGCGGGGGCCGTCCTGTGTCGGGAGGTCAGTACGACGTGCCCCGCGCGGCGAAGTGCTGCTTCGACTGCGGCTGCTGCAGCAGCACCGCGATGGCCGCGGTGATCAGCAGGCCGATGATGCCGCTGGCCGCGTTGCCGCCGTCCTGGAACAGCGAGAGGACGAAGCTCAGCAGCCCCAGCGCCACCAGTGCGTAGGCGGTGTAGAGCAGCAGCTTCGGCGACTTGCCCTGCAGCACCGAGATGCCGCCGGCCAGGAGCGCGACGTAGGCCGCCAGGGAGAGCAGCAGGAGCAGCCCGATCAGGGTCGCGCCCAGGCTGAACGCGGCGAGCATGACCAGCAGGGAGAAGAGCGCGCCGATCGCGCCCCACACGATCCCGATGACCGCCGCGGCGGTCACGGTGCCGGGTCGCCTGCCGGCCGGGGCACCGCCGTACGGGGACGGTCCGCCGGAGCCGCCGTAGGGCGCCGGCTGCCCGTAGGGCTGCTGCTCGTACGGCTGCTGGCCGTAGGGCGCCTGGCCGTGGGGCTGCTGGCCGTAGGACCCGGGCTGACCTCCCGGCGGGGTGGGCTCGTGGGGGCTCGGGGTGGTCATGGCTGCGTTCTCCTCTGGACGGAACCGCGCCGGTCGGGCGGTCGGCGGAGCGTAGGGGGAGTCCGGAGGCCCGCGGCGGTACCGAGGACGCCGACCGCCCCGGACGGGTGAGGGCTCAGCGCCCGCCGCGGGTGGCGGCGAAGAAGGCCCGGGACTCCGGACGGGTGAGCAGCACGACGACGGCCACCCCGACGGCGATCAGCACCAGGGGCAGGACCCCGGCGTCGCGGCCACTGACCACACCCAGGACGAGGCCCAGCGCCGCCAGGCCGGCGAAGACGGCGCCCGCGGCGGAGAGGAGCCCGCCGCCCCGGCCGCTCAGCGCGCGGACGGAGCCGACGGCCGCGAGCACGGAGACGCCCAGGAACACGGCGCCGAAGAGCGCGTAGCCGACGCCGATCGAGACGCCTGCGAACAGGGGCACGGCAGACACCAGGGTGTAGGCGGCCACCAGCAGGCCCAGACCCGCGGCGACGCGGACCGGGACCGGGCGCGGGACCGGCGTGCGGCCGTCGGCCACCGTCAGCGGCCCCGGCGGGCGCGGTGGGCGGCGAAGAACGCGGCGGCCGGCTTCAGCGACAGCAGGACGACGATCGCCAGCGCGCCGAGGAAGAACAGCAGGCTGGTGATGATGCCGCCCGCACCCGCGTCGCCGGCGTCGGCCAGGTTGCCGACGAGCCCCAGGCCGGTGAAGGCCAGCGCGATCGAGCCGGCCACGATGAGCAGCACCCGGCTGCGGCCGGTCAGCGCCCAGATCGAGCCCCAGATGGTCAGGACCGTCCACAGCAGCACGAGCAGGCCGAACACCAGGATGACGCCACCGACGGCGCCGGCGACCGCGCCGAAGCCGGGGATCTCCTCGTCCAGGCCGCCGCCGGCGCCGCTCGCCACCGCCCCGGCGAAGATCAGCAGCAGGCTGACCAGGACGCCGATGGCGCCGAAGACGAAGCCGAGGACGGCCGCGGTGACGACGCCGCCCGGCTTGGCCGGGACCGCGCCCTGGCCGTACTGGCCGTACTGCTGGGCGTCGTAGCCCTGCTGCCCGTACTGCTGCGGGTACCCCGGCTGGCCGTAGGGCTGCCCGTACTGCTGCCCGTACTGCTGCGGGTACCCCTGCTGGCCGTAGGGCTCGGTGCCGTACTGCTGCTGGCCGTACTGCGGCTGGCCGTACTGCTGCTGGCCGTACTGCTGCTGTCCGTACTGCTGCTGTCCGTACTGCTCCGGCGGCTGCCCGTAGGACGAGCCGGACGACGGGTCCTGCTGGCCGTGGGGCGACGAGCCGTACGGCGTGGCGCCCCCCTGGCCGGGATCCTGGTTCCCGTCCCGGTCCTTGCTGAAGTCGGTCATGGTCCCCTCCGAGGCGCCGGCCCGTGCCGGTGCTGCTGGCCGCCAGGATGCGGGGGCGTCCCGGCGACGGCAAACACGCTCCTCACCCGGGCGGGGTGTCGTGGCCGCTGGTGCGGGAAGTTCCCGGCCCGTGACCGGCGCGGACGCAGGGGCGGGGGAGGGGAGCGGCGCCCCTCGTCCCTACGCTGTGGTCCCGTGACCCCGAGCGCGCCCGTCGTCCTGATCGCCGAGGAACTCGCTCCCAGCGTGCTGGAGGTGCTCGGCGGCGACGTCGAGGTCCGCCACGTCGACGGCGCCGACCGGTCCGCCCTGCTGCCCGCCCTCGCCGACGCCGCCGCGGTGATGATCCGCAGCGCCACCCGGATCGACGCCGAGGCGCTGGCGGCAGCGCCGAACCTGAAGGTCGTGGCGCGGGCCGGCATCGGCCTGGACAACGTCGACGTCGCGGCCGCCACCGAGCGCGGCGTGATGGTGGTCAACGCGCCGACGTCGAACATCGTCAGCGCCGCCGAGCACGCCGTCGCGCTGCTGCTGGCCGCCGCCCGCCAGATCCCGGCCGCCGACGCGTCGCTGCGCGAGGGGGCGTGGAAGCGGTCGAGGTTCATGGGCGTCGAGGTCACCGACAAGGTGGTGGGCGTCGTCGGGCTGGGCCGGATCGGCCAGCTGGTCGCCCAGCGGCTGGCCGCCTTCGGCACCACGCTGATCGCCTACGACCCCTACATCCAGCCCGGCCGCGCCGCCCAGCTCGGGGTGCGCATGGTGTCGCTGGAGGAGCTGCTCCGCGAGGCCGACTTCATCACCGTCCACCTGCCGAAGACGCCGGAGACCCTCGGGCTGATCGGCGCGGAGGAGCTGGCCACCACCAAGCGCGGGGTGATCGTCGTCAACGCCGCCCGCGGGGGCCTGGTCGACGAGGCCGCGCTGGCCGACGCGCTGCGCTCGGGCCAGGTCGGAGCCGCGGGCATCGACGTCTACGCCACCGAGCCGACCACCGACAGCCCGCTGTTCGCGCTGCCCAACACCGTGGTCACCCCGCACCTGGGTGCCTCGACGACGGAGGCGCAGGACAAGGCCGGCACCGCCGTCGCCCACTCGGTGCGCCTGGCGCTGCAGGGCGAGTTCGTGCCCGACGCGGTGAACGTGCAGGCCGGCGGCGTGGTCGCCGAGGAGGTCCGGCCCGGGCTGCCGCTGGCCGAGAAGCTCGGCACCGTGTTCACCGCGGTGGCCGGCGGCCTGGCCCAGTCGGTGGTCGTCGAGGTGCGCGGCAAGCTCGCCGAGTTCGACGACTCCGTGCTGCAGCTCGCCGTCCTCAAGGGCGTCTTCTCCGACGTCGTCGAGGAGCAGGTCACCTACGTCAACGCGCCGCTGCTGGCCGAGCAGCGCGGGCTCGACGTCACGCTCACCAGCGACGTCGAGAGCCCCGACTACCGCAACCTCGTCCGGGTGCACGGTGTCATGGCCGACGGCCGCGAGGTCGCCGTCGCGGGGACGCTGTTCGGCAAGAACCAGGTGCCGAAGCTGGTCGAGGTCGACGGGTTCGACATGGACCTCGACCTGTCGGGCCACCTGCTGTTCTTCGTCTACCAGGACCGCCCCGGGGTCGTCGGCGCCGTCGGCGCGGCGCTCGGCGAGGCCGGGATCAACATCGCCGGCGCGCAGGTCAGCCGGACCACCCGCGGCGGCGAGGCGCTCATGGCGGTGACCGTCGACAGCCCGGTCGGCGCGGACCTCCTCGCCGACATCGCCGAGCGGATCGGCGCGCGCGAGGCCCGCTCCGCCGACCTCGACCCGCGCTGACCTAGGGTCGTCGCCATGCGCCTGGCTGTGATCGCGGGAGACGGCATCGGCCCCGAGGTGGTGGCCGAGGGCCTCAAGGTCCTCCGGTCGGTCGCGCCCGACCTGGAGACGACCGACTACGACCTCGGCGCCACCCGCTGGCAGCGCACCGGTGAGCTGCTGCCCGACACCGTGCTCGACGAGCTGCGCGGGCACGACGCGATCCTGCTCGGCGCGATCGGCGACCCCGGCGTGCCGCCGGGCATCCTCGAGCGCGGCCTGCTGCTGCGGCTGCGCTTCGAGCTCGACCACCACGTGAACCTGCGGCCGGCGAAGCTCTACGACGGCGTCCGCAGCCCGCTCGCCGAGCCGGGCGAGATCGACATGCTCTGCGTGCGCGAGGGCACCGAGGGTCCCTACGTCGGCAACGGCGGCGTGCTGCGCCGGGACACCCCGCACGAGGTGGCCACCGAGGTCAGCCTCAACACCGCCTTCGGCGTCGAGCGGGTGGTGCGCTACGCCTTCGAGCGGGCCACCGCCCGCCCGCGCCGGCACCTCACGCTGATCCACAAGACCAACGTGCTGACCCACGCCGGGTCGCTGTGGTCGCGGACGGTCGAGGAGGTCGGCGCGGAGTTCCCCGAGGTCACCGTCACCTACCAGCACGTCGACGCCGCGTCGATGTTCTTCATCACCGACCCGGGCCGCTACGACGTCATCGTCACCGACAACCTCTTCGGCGACATCGTCACCGACGTCGCGGCGGCGGTCACCGGCGGCATCGGCCTGGCCGCCAGCGGCAACCTCGACGTCTCGGGCACCAATCCGAGCATGTTCGAGCCGGTGCACGGATCGGCACCCGACATCGCCGGTCAGGGCGTCGCCGACCCGACGGCGACCGTGCTGTCGGTGGCCCTGCTGCTCGACCACCTGGGCCGCACCGACCAGGCGCGCAAGGTCGGCGCCGCCGTCGCCTTCGACCTGTCCACGCGCGACCCGCGCGGCCGGGTGCGCACGACCGAGGTCGGCGACCGGCTGGCCGCCCTGGCCGGGGGATAGGCACGGGCGGGGGACCGGGGAGGCGGGGCTAGACTGCGCCGCGATGGTCCCCATCGGCACCACCCTCATCATCGGCTAGCGCGCGGTCACCACCCCGACCGCGCGCAGACCCTCCGTTCCCGGGGGGTCTTCTTCGTGTGAGGGGCCCGATCGCCGTCCGTCTCCCGGGAGTCCCCGTGGCCAGCGACACCAGCACCCCCGACCTCCACGTCTTCGACACCACGCTGCGGGACGGCGTGCAGCGCGAGGGGATCAGCTTCTCCGTCGCCGACAAGCTCGCCGTCGCCCGGCTGCTCGACGAGGTGGGCGTGGGCTACATCGAGGGCGGCTGGCCCGGGGCGCTGCCGAAGGACACCGAGTTCTTCGCCCGTGCCCGCACCGAGCTGGACCTGCGGCACGCGGTGCTCGTCGCGTTCGGCGCCACCCGCCGGGCCGGCGTCGCCGTCGAGGACGACCCCCAGGTGCGCGCTCTGCTCGATGCGCAGACGCCGGTGGTGTGCCTGGTGGCGAAGTCCGACGTGCGCCACGTCCGCGACGCGCTGCGCACGACGCTCGAGGAGAACCTCGCGATGGTGGCCGACACCGTCGCGTTCCTCGTCGCGCACGGCCGCCGCGTGTTCGTCGACTGCGAGCACTTCTTCGACGGGTACGCCGCCGACCCCGGCTACGGCGTGCAGGTGCTGCAGGCCGCGTTCGGCGCCGGCGCGGAGGTCGGCGTCCTGTGCGACACCAACGGCGGCATGCTGCCGATGGGGGTGGGCCGGGTGGTGGCCGACGTCCGGTCGCGGGTCGAGGGGCGGCTGGGCATCCACTGCCAGGACGACACCGGGTGCGCCGTCGCCAACTCACTGGCCGCCGTCGAGGCCGGGGTCACCCACGTGCAGGGCACCGCCAACGGCTACGGCGAGCGCGCGGGCAACGCCGACACCTTCGCGCTGGTCGCCAACCTGGTGACCAAGATGGGCCTGCAGGTGGTGCCGCGGGAGTGCCTGGCCGAGCTGCAGCGGGTCAGCCACGCCGTCGCCGAACTGGCCAACATCGCCCCCGACGACCACCAGCCCTACGTCGGCGCCTCGGCGTTCGCGCACAAGGCCGGCCTGCACGCCAGCGCGATCAAGGTCGCCCCCGAGCTGTACAACCACCTCGACCCGGCCGTCGTCGGCAACGACATGCGGATCCTGGTGACCGAGATGGCCGGCCGGGCCTCGGTCGAGCTCAAGGGCCGCGAGCTCGGCGTCGACCTCGCCGGGCACGCCGACGCCATCGGCCGCGTCGTCGACCAGGTGAAGGTGCTCGAGGCCGAGGGCTGGTCGTTCGAGGCCGCCGACGCCTCCTTCGAGCTGCTGCTGCGCGCCCAGCTGTTCGGTGCGCCCGATCCGTTGTTCACGCTGGAGAGCTACCGGACGACGGTCGAGCACTGGGGCAACGGCGTGGTCGTCAGCGAGGCGACGGTGAAGGTGCACCTGCCCGCCGCCGACGGCACCACCGAGCGGGTGATCAGCACCGCCGAGGGCAACGGCCCGGTCAACGCCCTGGACAACGCACTGCGGCAGGCGCTGGTCAGCCGCCACCCGCAGCTGGCCGACGTCTCGCTGGCCGACTACAAGGTCCGCATCCTCGGCTGGAACGGCGGCACGGGGGCGACCACCCGCGTGCTCGTCGACACCACCGACGGCGCGGGGGAGTGGACCACCGTGGGCGTCCACGCCAACATCGTCGAGGCCTCCTGGCACGCGCTGGTCGACGCGCTCACCTACGCCGTCCGCCACCGGTAGGCCGGCGCCCCGCCGGTGACGTGCGGCCGTGGCGCTCCCCGTGCACGGAACGCGCCCCGACCGCACGTCACCGCGACGGGCGGCGTCACCCCCTCGGCTGCACCTCGCCCATCGGGCCGAAGCCGCTCACCTCGGGTGCGTCCACGTAGATGATCTGCGGCTGCTCGGCGACCAGGTCCGACATCCAGTCGAAGGCCGCCTTCGCGTGCGGGGTGGCCACGTGCGAGGCGCCGGCGTCGGAGTCGCGGAAGCCCTCGATGCAGACGAACGTGTCCGGCTCCAGCACGCTGCGCGACCACTCGAAGAAGAGGCTGCCCTCCTCGGCGTTCACCGCGGCCGCGTACTCGTCGGCCTTCGCCCGGAACTCCTCGATCCGGTCGGGGCGGACGGGGAACTTGATGACGATCAGGATCACGGGGACCTCCTCGGTGTCACAGCGGGTCGAGCCGGCGGCGCAGCAGGCAGAACGGGTTGCCCTCGGGGTCGGCGAGCACGTACCAGGACTCCTCGCCGGTCTGGCCGACCTCGGCGCGCGTCGCGCCGAGGTCGAGCAGGCGCTGCAGCTCGGCGTCCTGGTCGCGGTCGGTGGCGTTGACGTCGAGGTGCAGCCGCGACTTCTGCGGCGAGGGGTCGGCCACCGGCGCGAACACCAGCGTCGGCGCCGCGCCGCCGAAGCCGGCCTCCGGCCCGATCTCCACGGCGCCGTCGTCGTCGCGGCCGAGCACCCGGTACCCGAGCACCTCGGCCCACCACGCGGCGAGGCCCTCCGGGTCCCGGCTGTCGACGACGATCTCGCTCAGGCGGCAGGCCACCCGGTCACCGTAGGGCGGGCGGCCGCGGTGCGCGGGGTCAGTAGCCTCGACGGCGTGCGCATCGTCCGCTTCGCCTCGCCCTCGGGCATGTCCTTCGGCGTCCTCGACGGGGACGGCCAGGTAGCCCAGATCGAGGGCCACCCGTTCGGGACCATCTCCTTCACCGGCCAGCGCTTCCCGCAGGCCGACGTCCGGCTGCTCTCGCCGATCCTGCCGAGCAAGGTGGTCTGCGTCGGCAAGAACTACGCCGACCACGTCAAGGAGATGAACACCGGCGACGCGCCCGAGCGCCCGCTGCTGTTCCTCAAGCCCTCGACGTCGGTCATCGGCCCGGGCGACGCCATCCGCATCCCCGCCGGCAGCACCGACGTGCACCACGAGGTGGAGCTCGCCGTCGTCATCGGTGCACGGGGGGCCCGCAACCTCACCCCCGAGCAGGTCCCGGGCGCGGTCTTCGGCTACACGATCGGCAACGACGTCACCGAGCGGGACATGCAGCGGGCCGACGGGCAGTGGACCCGCGCCAAGGGGTTCGACTCCTTCTGCCCGCTCGGCCCGTGGATCGAGACCGACCTCCCCGCGCTGGGGAAGGACCCGTCCGACCTGGAGATCACCTGCACCGTCGACGGCGAGCCGCGGCAGGCCGGGCGCACCAGCCAGCTGCTGTTCGACGTCCCGACGCTGGTCAGCTACATCTCGCAGGTCATGACGCTGCTGCCCGGCGACGTCGTGCTCACCGGCACCCCGGCCGGCGTCGGGCCCATCCGGCCCGGCCAGCGCGTCGAGTGCGCGGTCGAGGGCCTCGGCTCGCTGGTCAACGGCGTGAGCGGCGCCGACACCGCCTCCACCGCGGGCGGCGCCCGATGACCACCCCGGCGACCACCGTCCGCACCCGCTTCTGCCCCTCGCCGACGGGCGCGGTGCACGTCGGGCTGCTGCGCACCGCCCTGTTCAACTGGGCGCACGCCCGGCACACCGGCGGCACGTTCGTCTTCCGCATCGAGGACACCGACGCCGCCCGCGACTCCGAGGAGTCCTACCGGCACCTGCTCGACAGCCTGCGCTGGCTCGGCCTGGACTGGGACGAGGGTCCCGAGGTCGGTGGCCCGCACGGCCCCTACCGGCAGTCCGAGCGCTCCGACGTCTACCGCGAGGTGGCCGGGAAGCTGCTCGAGGCGGGGCACCTCTACGAGTCGTTCTCCACCAACGAGGAGGTCGAGGCCCGCCGGCTGGCCGCCGGGCAGGACCCCAAGCTCGGCTACGACGACGCCGACCGCTTTCTCACCGACGCGCAGAAGGCCTCCTTCCGCGCCGAGGGCCGCGAGCCGGTGCTGCGGCTGCGGATGCCCGACGAGGACCTCACCTGGACCGACCTGGTGCGCGGGGAGGTGCGCTTCGCCGCCGGCTCGGTGCCCGACTTCGTCGTCGTCCGCGCCAACGGCGCCCCGCTGTACCCCTTCGTCAACCCCGTCGACGACGCCCTGATGGGCGTCACCGACGTGCTGCGCGGCGAGGACCTGCTGCCCTCCACGCCCCGCCAGCTCGCCCTCTACGCCGCTCTGACCGACGTCGGGGTCGCGAGCGGCACCCCCCGGTTCGGCCACCTGCCCTACGTCACCGGCGAGGGCAACAAGAAGCTCTCCAAGCGCGACCCCACGTCCAACGTCGACGTCTACCGCGAGCGCGGCTTCCTGCCCGAGGGGTTCGCCAACTACCTGGCGCTGCTGGGCTGGTCGATCGCCGAGGACCGCGACGTGTTCTCGATGGCCGAGCTGGCCGAGAGCTTCGACGTCACCCGGGTCAGCGCCAACCCCGCGCGCTTCGACGTCAAGAAGGCCGAGGCGATCAACGCCACCCACGTGCGCGCGCTGCCGGTGGAGGAGTACGTCGCCCGGGTCGTCCCGTTCCTCGCCGCCGCGGGGCTGGTCGCCGAGCCGCCCACGCCCGAGCAGGACCGGGTGCTGCGCGCCATCGCGCCGATGGCCCAGGAGCGCACCGTGGTCCTCTCCGACGCCGTGAACCTGCTGGGCTTCCTCTTCACCGAGGACGTCGTGGTCGACCCCGCCGCCGCGGCCAAGAACCTGCGGCCCGAGGACGGCGAGGTGCTCGACGCCGCGGCCACCGCGCTGCGCGACCTCCCCGAGTGGACGACACCGGCCATCGAGCAGGCGCTCAAGGAGTCGCTGGTCGAGGGGCTCGGCCGTAAGCCGCGCCAGGCCTTCGGGCCGGTGCGGGTGGCGGTCAGCGGGCGGGCGGTCTCCCCGCCGCTCTACGAGTCGATCGAGCTGCTCGGCCGGGACCGGACGGTGCGCCGCCTCGAGACCGCCCGCGAGCAGCACACGCGCGGATGAGCGCCCCCTGGGCGGGGCCGTTCGGGCCGCCCCCCGGCGAGCCCGCCGACGAGCCCTACACCGGCCCGCCGCCCACGGGCCCCTACGGCGCGCCGCCGTTCGTCCCCGGGGCCCCGCACCGCGGCGCCGGGCCGCCCGGCGGCGTCCTCGGGCCGGTGCCCTGGCCGCTGGGGCCGGTGCCGCCGCAGCAGGGTCCGCACAGCCACCCGCCGGGCGCCCCGCCGTGGCAGCCGGCGGGCCCGGCGCCGTTCCCGCCGGGGGTGCGCCTCGCGCCGCCGCCGGGGACGTCGCCCCACGACGTGCCGGTGCCCTACCTGCTGGCGATGCGCACCCGGGACTGGGCGTGGTGGCGGCCGCTGCTGGGCCTGCTGCTGTTCACGGTGGCCTACGTCGTCGCGGCCTTCGTCGTCGTGCTGCTGGTCCTGTTGACCGGGGTCGAGCCGGACCTGCAGCTGCTCGACCTGGTCGACCCGGGCGTGCTGCTGCTCACCAACCTCTCGCTCATCGTGGCGATCCCGATCGTCTGGCTGCTGTGGGTGGCCGCCCACGGCATGCGGTCGGGGTGGTCGTCGTCGGTGCTGGCGCGGCTGCGGTGGCGGCTGTTCGTGCCGCTCACCCTGCGGGCGCTGGCCACCCTCGGGGTGGGGATCGGCCTGTCGGTGGCGCTGACGTTCCTGCTCGACGACACGGAGGTGACCGGCCCGGTCGACGACCTCGGCTGGCTGCTGCTGGTCGTGGTGCTCACCACGCCGCTGCAGTCGGCCGCCGAGGAGTACGTGTTCCGCGGCTACTTCTCGCAGGCGATCGCCGGGTGGATGCGCAGCCCGCGCGCCGGGGCGGTGACCGCCGCGGTCCTCACGGCCGCGCTGTTCTCGCTGGCGCACGCGCCCGGCGACGTCGTCACCTTCCTCGACCGGTTCGCCTTCGGCCTGGCCGCCTCGGCCGTGGTGTGGCTCACCGGCGGCCTCGAGGCCGCGATCGTGCTGCACGCGGTCAACAACGTGCTGGTCTTCGTCCTGTTCGGGACGCTCGGCGACGGCGTCGCGACCGAGGAGGTCCCGGCGGGCGTCGGGCTGGTGTCCCTGCTGCTCACGCTGCTGGCCATGGGCTCCTACGTGGCGCTGGTGGCGGCCTCGCGCCGGCGGCTGCGGTTCGAGGTGCTCACGGAGGCGCGGGACCTGCGCGTCCCGGCCGGCGACCCGCGGGCCCGGGGGTGGTGACACGTCCGGTCCGGGCGTCGGGTATCGTCGTCCGCGGCGCCGCGAGGTGCCAGCCAAGACCTTGGGGTATGGGGTAATTGGCAGCCCGACGGATTCTGGCTCCGTTAGTCTAGGTTCGAGTCCTGGTACCCCAGCGAGGAAGCACCACCTCCTCAGCACCACCAGCACCACCGCACGGCCCCGTCGTCTAGCGGCCCAGGACGCCGCCCTCTCACGGCGGTAGCGAGGGTTCGAATCCCTTCGGGGCTACAGCGCAGCGAGAGCCCCCGGTCACACCGACCGGGGGCTCTCGTCGTGTGCGGACCCGGCTGCCGGGCGGGTGCCGCGCTGTGGCACGATCCGCTCGTCCACGGCCCCGTCGTCTAGCGGTCCAGGACGCCGCCCTCTCACGGCGGTAGCGAGGGTTCGAATCCCTTCGGGGCTACAGCGCAGCAGGGCCCCCGGCCGGCCGGCCGGGGGCCCTGCGCGTGTCGGCGACCGGCTCCGAGTGGACCGTGATCGCGAGCGGACGTAGCGTTCCCGGGGCCCCCCTCCTCGGGCCCGAACGGAGGCAGAGCAGGGTGATCCGGACCTCCCGCAGGCTGGCTGACGGCCGCGAGATCATCTACTTCGACGCGGACGGCAGCGTCCCCGAACACGGCGCCCACGACGTCGCGGACACCCGCGACCTCCCACCGGTGAGCACCCGCTCGCAGCTGCGGTGGGACGCCCTGCTCGGGGAGTGGGTCGTCGTGGCCGCACACCGGCAGACCCGCACCTTCCTGCCGCCGGCCGACCAGTGCCCGTTGGACCCCTCGCGGCCCGGCCGGCCGACCGAGGTGCCCGACGGCGACTACCAGGTGGTGGTGTTCGAGAACCGGTTCCCGTCGCTGGCCACGGCCGTCGACACCGACGTCCCGCCGACCGCACCCGGGTCCCCGCTGGCGGAGCTGCGCCCCGGCCTCGGCCGCACCGAGGTCGTGCTGTTCACCAGCGACCACGACCAGCACTTCGCCGGGCTGGGCCGGGACCGGGCCCGCCTCGTCGTCGACGTGTGGGCCGACCGGACGGCCGCGCTCGGCGCGATCCACGGCGTCGAGCAGGTGTTCTGCTTCGAGAACTCCGGCGAGGAGATCGGGGTGACGCTGTCGCACCCGCACGGGCAGATCTACGCCTACCCGTTCCTGACCCCGCGGGTGGAGCGGCTGCTGGCCTCGGTGCGCCGGCAGCGGGAGGCCACCGGCGGCGACCTGTTCGCCGAGGTGGTCGAGGCCGAGCGCAGCGGCCCGCGCGTGGTGGCGGCCAACGACTCGTGGGTGGCCTTCGTGCCCGCCGCGGCCCGCTGGCCCTACGAGGTGCAGCTGTTCCCGACCCGCCGCGTCCCGGACCTGCCGGCCCTCGACGACGCCGAGCGCGACGACCTCGCCGCGATCTACCTCGACGTGCTGGGCCGCTTCGCGCACCGCTTCGACACCCCGATGCCCTACATCGCCGCCTGGAACCAGGCCCCGGTGCGCACCGGCCGCGAGGACTGGTGGCTGCACCTGCAGCTGTTCTCGCTGCGCCGCGCGCCCGGCAAGCTCAAGTACCTCGCCGGCTCGGAGTCGGGCATGGGTGCGTTCATCACCGACACCAACCCCGAGGACGTCGCCGAGCAGCTGCGTGCCGTGGAGGTCCCGTGAGCCGCGCCGTGGACACCGACCTGCCCACCGACGAGGAGGCCGCGGCCCGCGCCGTCGCCGCTTTCACCGACCGGTTCGGCACCGCGCCGGAGGGCGTGTGGGCCGCACCCGGCCGGGTCAACGTCATCGGCGAGCACACCGACTACAACGGCGGTCACGTGCTGCCGGTCGCCCTGCCGCACACCACCCGCGCCGCGGTCGCCCGCCGCGACGACGGCCGGCTGGTCCTGACCTCGCTGCAGCACCCGGACGCCGATGCCGACGTCGCGGTGGACGACCTCGTCCCCGGCACGCCGGGCGGGTGGGCCGGCTACCCGGCCGGCGTCGTCGTCCAGGTGCGGACGTCGGTCCCGGGCGGGCTGAGCCTGCTCGTCGACGGCGACGTGCCGGCCGGGGCGGGGCTGTCCTCCTCCGCCGCGCTCGAGTGCGCCGTCGCGCTCGCCGTCAGCGACCTGCTGGGCCTCGGGCTGACCCCCGACCAGCTCGTCGACACGGCCCGGCGGGCGGAGAACGACTTCGTCGGCGCGCCCACCGGCATCCTCGACCAGTCGGCGTCGGTGTTGTGCACCGCCGGCCACGCACTGCACCTCGACACGCGCGACCGCAGCTCCGAGCAGGTGCCGCTGGACCTGGCCGCCGCCGGCCTGGCGCTGCTGGTCGTCGACTCCGGGACCACCCACGACCACGCCGTCGGCGGCTACGGCGACCGCCGCCGGGAGTGCGAGGAGGGAGCCCGCCGGCTGGGCGTGGAGTTCCTCTGCGACGTGCCCGACGTCGCCGGCCTGGCGGCCCTCGACGACGGCACGGCGGAGGGCGCGCTGCTGCTGCGCCGGGCCCGGCACGTCGTCACCGAGGACGCGCGCGTCGCCGAGGTCGTCGCGCTGCTGCGCGCCGGCGCCGACCCGCGCGACATCGGTCCGGTGCTCACCGCCGGCCACGCGTCGCTGCGCGACGACTTCGAGATCTCGGTCCCCGAGCTCGACGCCGTCGTCGAGGCGGCCCTGGACGCCGGCGCGTACGGCGCGCGGATGGTCGGCGGCGGCTTCGGCGGCAGCGCCGTGGCGCTGGTCGACGCCGGGGCCGTGGACGCCGTCAGCAGCGCCGTCACCGAGCGCGCCGGGGCACCCCGGTCCTTCGTCGTGGTCCCCTCGGCGGGAGTGCGTCGCCTGTCCTGACCCGAGCCGAGTGGAGGCTGCAGTGGACGACCTGAGACTGGACGCGTCCTTCGTCGACTACCTGCTGGTGGCCGCCTACTTCCTCGTCGTGCTGCTCATCGGCGCGGCCGCCCGCCGGAGGGTGTCCGACAGCCTCGACTTCTTCCTGTCCGGCCGCTCGCTGCCCGCGTGGGTCACCGGCCTGGCGTTCATCTCGGCCAACCTCGGTGCGGTCGAGATCGTCGGGATGTCGGCCAACGGCGCGCAGTACGGCATGAGCACCATGCACTACTTCTGGATCGGCGCGGTCCCGGCCATGCTGTTCCTGGGCGTGGTGATGATGCCCTTCTACTACGGGTCGAAGGTCCGCAGCGTCCCGGAGTTCATGCGCCGCCGGTTCGGCACCGGCGCCCACCTGGTCAACGCGCTGAGCTTCGCCGTCGCCCAGATCCTCATCGCCGGCATCAACCTGTTCCTGCTGGCCACCATCGTCGAGGCCCTGCTGGGCTGGCCGCTGTGGCTGTCCCTGATCGTCGCCGCGGCCGTGGTGCTCAGTTACATCACCCTCGGCGGGCTGTCGGCGGCCATATACAACGAGGTCCTGCAGTTCTTCGTCATCGTCGCCGCGCTGCTCCCGCTGACGCTCATCGGCCTGAACCGGGTCGGCGGCGTCGGCGGGCTGGTCGACCGGGTGACCGACGCCGGTCGCGCCGAGGAGCTCACCTCGTGGCCGGCCACGGAGCTGTCCGGGATCGGCAGCCCCGTCCTGTCGGTGATCGGCATCGTCTTCGGCCTCGGCTTCGTGCTCTCCTTCGGCTACTGGACGACCAACTTCGTCGAGGTCCAGCGGGCGATGGCGACCAAGTCGATGTCGGCGGCCCGCGCGACGCCGATCATCGGCGCCTTCCCGAAGATGTTCGTCCCGTTCATCGTCGTGATCCCGGGCATCATCGCCACGGTCCTGGTCCCGGAGGTCGCCGAGGCGCGGGCCAACGCCGACGCCGACTTCGACTACAACAACTCGATCCTGCTGCTGATCCGCGACACCCTGCCCAACGGCCTGCTCGGCATCGCCCTCGCCGGCCTGCTGGCGGCGTTCATGGCCGGCATGGCGGCCAACATCTCCGCCTTCAACACCGTCTTCAGCTACGACCTGTGGCAGCAGTACGTGAAGAAGGACCGGCCCGACGCCTACTACCTGGCCGTGGGCCGGTGGGCGACCGTGGGCGCGACGGTGGCCGCCATCGGGACGGCGATCATCGCGTCGGGCTACACGAACCTGATGGACTACCTGCAGACGCTGTTCGGCTTCTTCAACGCCCCGCTGTTCGCCACGTTCATCCTCGGCATGTTCTGGAAGCGGATGACGCCGACGGCGGGCTGGATGGGCCTGGTGTCCGGGACGCTGGCCGCGGTCGCGGTCGCCTTCCTGAGCGAGGACGCGTTCGGGACGGTGTCGCTGGGCGTGCTGCCGATCGGCGGGCAGGGTGCGAGCTTCCTCGCCGCGAGCGCCGCCTTCGTCGTCGACATCGTGGTGAGCGTCGTCGTCAGCCAGGTGACCGCGCCCAAGCCGGTCTCCGAGCTCGCCGGGCTCGTCTACTCCGAGACGCCCAGGGAGCAGCGCACCGACCCCGACGCGCACCGGCTGCCCTGGTACCAGTCGCCGACCAAGCTGGCCGGGATCGCGCTGGTCATGGTCGTCGTCCTCAATGTCATCTTCCGCTGACGTCAGGAGCACGGTCATGAGCAGCAGCACCTCCGGCTCCGGCGGGACCAAGCAGGCGGCCGGCGCCTTCGACGTCCGCAACGTCATCGCCGCGCTGATCGGCTTCTACGGCGTCGTCCTCGTCCTCCTCGGACTGTTCAGCGACACCGCGGCCGACCGGGAGCGGACCGGCGACGTCAACGCCAACCTGTGGGCGGGACTGGCGATGCTCGTCTTCGCCGCGGCCTTCGCGCTGTGGTCCCGGCTGCGCCCGATCGCCGTCGACGCCCCGCCGGACCGGCAGGACCCCGAGGACGACGGCAGGGGGGCCGGCAGCGGTGCGGCCGGGCCCTCGCTGCGGAAGGACTAACCCGCCGCGCGGGCGATGGCGGCGGCCGTCTCCAGGACCGCGCCGACCACCTCGGGGCTGGGCCGGCGGCCCAGCCGCTCGACCGGGCCGGAGATCGACACCGCGCCGAGCACGGCGCCGGCGGGGTCGCGCACCGGTGCCGACAGCGAGGCCACCCCGGCCTCGCGCTCGGCGACGCTGTGCGCCCAGCCGCGCCGGCGCACGTCGAGCAGCGTGCGGGCGGTGAAGCTCGCGCTCGGCAGCAGCGGGGTGACCTCCTCCGGCGGTGCGAAGGCCAGCAGCGCGTGCGCCGCCGACCCCGCCGTCATGGGCAGCCGCGCCCCGACCGGGACGGTGTCGCGCAGGCCGTGCGCCCGCTCGGCCGCCGCCACGCACACCCGCGAGCCGCCCTCGCGGACGTAGAACTGCGCGCTCTCGCCGCTCGCGTCCCGCAGCGCGGGCAGGTGCCGGCCGGCCACCTGCGCGAGGTCGACGTTGCCGTGGCTGAGCTCGGCCAGCGCCGGACCGGGCGTCCACGTGCCGGCCGGGGTCCGCCGGAGCAGCCGGTGGCCCTCCAGCGCGACGGCCAGGCGGTGGGCCGTCGCCCGGGGCAGACCGGTGCGCGCGACCAGGTCGGCGAGCGCCGCCGGCTCGTGCGCCACGGCGCGGAGGATCGCGACTGCTTTGTCCAGCACCGCGACGGCGTTAGGCTGTCCCACACCGCGATACTCTCATCCCACACAGCGGGATGACCACCGTGGGGACACCCATCTGGAGGGACCCGTGCCGAAGACCCTGGCGGAGAAGGTCTACGACGCCCACGTCGTGCGCAGCGCCGACGGCGAGCCCGACCTGCTCTACATCGACCTGCACCTCGTGCACGAGGTCACCAGCCCGCAGGCCTTCGACGGCCTGCGCGCAGCGGGCCGCACCGTGCGGCGTCCCGAGCTGACCATGGCCACCGAGGACCACAACGTGCCGACGCTCGACGTCCTGCGGCCCATCGCCGACCCGGTCAGCCGGGCCCAGGTGGAGGCGCTGCGCCGCAACGCCGCCGAGTTCGGCATCCGGCTGGCCCCCATGGGCGACCGCGACCAGGGCATCGTGCACGTGATCGGCCCGCAGCTGGGCCTGACCCAGCCGGGGCTGACGATCGTCTGCGGCGACAGCCACACCTCCACCCACGGCGCGTTCGGCGCGCTGGCCTTCGGCATCGGCACCAGCGAGGTCGAGCACGTGCTGGCCACCCAGACGCTGCCGCAGAGCCGGCCCCGGCACATGGCGGTCACCGTCGAGGGCGAGCTCCCCGAGGGCGTGTCGGCGAAGGACGTCATCCTCGCCGTCATCGCCCGGATCGGCACCAACGGCGCCGCCGGCCACGTCATCGAGTACCGCGGCAGCGCGATCCGGGCGCTGTCGATGGAGGCCCGGATGACGATCTGCAACATGTCGATCGAGGCCGGCGCCCGCGCCGGCGTGATCGCCCCCGACGAGACGACCCTCGCCTACCTGCGCGGCCGCCCGCACGCCCCGCAGGGCGCCGACTGGGACGCCGCCGTGGAGTACTGGGCGACGCTGCACACCGACGAGGGCGCCGTCTTCGACACCGAGGTGGTCATCGACGCCGCCGAGCTGGCGCCGTTCGTCACCTGGGGCACCAACCCCGGCCAGGGCCTGCCGATCACCGGCCGCGTGCCCGACCCGGCCGACCTCGCCGACGACAACGAGCGGCGCGCCGCCGAGCAGGCCCTGGCCTACATGGGCCTGACGCCGGGCACGCCGCTGCGGGAGATCGAGGTGGACACCGTCTTCCTCGGCTCGTGCACCAACGGCCGCATCGAGGACCTGCGGGTCGCCGCCGAGCTGCTGCGCGGCAAGCGGATCGACCCGGACACCCGGATGCTCGTCGTCCCCGGCTCCATCGGGGTCAAGGCACAGGCCGAGGCCGAGGGCCTGGACCGGGTGTTCACCGAGGCCGGCGCCGAGTGGCGCGGCGCGGGCTGCTCGATGTGCCTGGGCATGAACCCCGACCAGCTGCAGCCGGGGGAGCGGTCGGCGTCGACGAGCAACCGCAACTTCCAGGGCCGGCAGGGCAAGGGCGGGCGCACGCACCTGGTGTCGCCGTCGGTCGCCGCGGCCACCGCGCTGACCGGCCGGCTCACCGCCCCCGCCGACCTGCAGTCCGCCGACCTGACGAGCGCTGGAGTCTGAGATGCAGCCCTTCACCACGCACACCGGCACCGCGGCCCCGCTGCGGCGCAGCGCCGTCGACACCGACCAGATCATCCCGGCCGAGTACCTCAAGCGGATCACCCGCACCGGGTTCGAGGACGGGCTGTTCGTCGCCTGGCGCACCAACGAGCCCGACTTCGTGCTCAACCAGCCCCGGTACGCCGACGCCTCGATCCTGGTCGCCGGCCCCGACTTCGGCACCGGGTCCTCCCGCGAGCACGCCTGCTGGGCGCTGCTCGACGGCGGGTTCCGCGTGGTCATCAGCTCGCGCTTCGCCGACATCTTCAGGAACAACTCGACCAAGTCGGGGCTGCTGACCGTCGTCCTGCCGCAGGCCGACGTCGAGGCGCTGTGGCAGGCGCTCGAGGCCGAGCCGGTGACGCCGGTGACGGTCGACCTGCAGGCGCGCACGGTCTCCCACGGCGACACCACGGTGCCGTTCGAGGTCGACGAGTACACCCGCTGGCGGCTGCTGGAGGGGCTCGACGACGTCGGCCTCACCGAGCGGCACCTCGACGACGTCGAGGCCTACGAGTCCCGCCGCCCGGCCTGGCTGCCCCGGGCGCTCCCCGTCCCGTCCGCGTGAGCCACCGGCCCCGGCGCGCTCAGGAGGGCGCGTCGGGGTCGGGGCCGAGGTCGCGGTAGTAGTCGGCGGCCAGCGCCCCGGGCCGGCCCCCGAGCGCCCACACGCTGCCCTTGGCCGCCGGGGGGTGCACCCGGGTGCCGCCGAAGCGCACGCCCAGGGCCGCCACCACCGACGGGATGGCCCCGCCCTGGCTGCACACCACCCGGACGCCGGGGGTGTCCGGCGGCTCGAGCAGACGCTCGATCGCGGCCATCCCCGCCTCCGGGTCGGCGGAGAACTCCTCCTCGCCGAGCTCCGGCAGCCCCTGCAGCTCGAGCCCGGTGCGCGCGGCCAGCGGCTCCAGGGTCTGCCGGCAGCGCACCCGCTCGGCGCTGTGCAGCTCCAGCGGCCCGAACACCGGCAGCACCGCGGCCAGCTGCGCGGCCTGGCGCCGGCCCTGCCCGTCCAGCGGGCGCTCCTCGTCGGGGCCGTCCCAGTCACGCCGGCTGCCGGCCCGCGCGTGCCGCACCAGCAGCAGCGACGGCGCCCGCGGGACGTCGTCGCGGTCGAGGTCGGCGAGCACCGCGCGGTCGTGGTGGTGGGTGACCAGCGCCGAGGCCTCGGCCACGGGCAGCCAGCGCAGCTCGTCGACCTCGTCGTTGGGCTCGAACGCCGCCCCGCCGACCGCCTGCATCAGCCAGTAGTCGACGTGCTTGGGGCCGGCGGCGACGGTGTAGTGCGTGCGCACGCTCCGCCGCCCGGCGACCACGCGCAGGCCGGTCTCCTCGCACACCTCCCGGACGGCGGCGGCCAGGGCGTTCTCGCCGGCGTCCAGCTTGCCCTTGGGCAGCGACCAGTCGTCGTAGCGCGGGCGGTGCACGACGACGGTCTCGATGCCACCGCCGTCGGCCGGGCGCCACACCGCACCCCCGGCCGCCGCGACGACGCGGGTCCGCTCAGCCGGCATTCTCGGTCACCGCGCGCATGAGCCGGGCCTGGTAGTCGTCGGTGCCGCTGCGCACCCAGGTGCCGTCGGGGCCGAGCTCCCAGGACCGCACCCCCGGGGCCATCGCGGCGTCGAAGACGCCCTGCAGCTCCCGCTGCGCGGTGTCGTCGCAGACCCGCAGCAGCACCTCCACGCGGCGGTCGAGGTTGCGGTGCATGAGGTCGGCGCTGCCGATCCACCACTCCGGTTCCCCGCCGTTGGCGAAGGACATGACGCGCGAGTGCTCCAGGAAGCGGCCCACGATCGAGCGGACCCGGATGTCCTCCGACATCCCGGGCACCCCGGGCCGCAGCGCGCAGATGCCGCGGATGAACAGCTCCACCGGCACCCCCGCCCGGGAGGCCTCGTAGAGGCCGTCGATGAGCCGCTCGTCGACCAGTGAGTTGACCTTGATCCGGATGCCGGCCGGCCGGCCCTCGGCGGCGTGCCGGGCCTCGCGGCGGATCTTCTCCAGCAGCCCCGAGCGCACGCCGTGGGGGGCCACCATCAGCTGCCGGTAGGAGGTCTGACGGGAGTAGCCGGTCAGCACGTTGAACAGGTCGGTGAGGTCGGCACCCACCCGTGGGTCGGCGGTGAGGATGCCGAGGTCCTCGTACAGGCGCGCGGTCTTGGGGTTGTAGTTGCCCGTGCCGATGTGCACGTAGCGGCGGATGACGCCGTTCTCCCGCCGCACCACGAGCGCCGTCTTGCAGTGGGTCTTCAGGCCCACCAGGCCGTAGACCACGTGGCAGCCGGCCCGCTCCAGCGACCGGGCCCAGCTGATGTTGGCCTCCTCGTCGAACCGGGCCTTGACCTCCACCAGGACGACGACCTGCTTGCCGGCCTCCGCCGCCTCGATGAGCGCGGTGACGATGGGGGAGTCGCCCGAGGTCCGGTACAGCGTCTGCTTGATCGCCAGCACGTGCGGGTCGGCGGCCGCCTGCTCGATGAAGCGCTGCACGCTCGTGGCGAACGAGTGGTAGGGGTGGTGCACCAGCACGTCGCCCTCCCGCAGGGTGGCGAACACGCTCTTGGGCGTCTCGCCCTCCGACAGCCGGGGGTGGGTGGCCGGCACGAACGGCTCGTCCTTGAGCTCGGGGCGGTCCAGGGCGTAGAGCGCCCACAGCGCCGACAGGTCCAGCAGCCCCGGGACGGTGACGACGTCCTGCGGGTCGACCTCGAGCTCGGAGACCAGCACGCCGAGGATCTGCGGGTCCATCGTCTCGGTCACCTCCAGCCGGACCGCCGGGCCGAAGCGGCGGCGGGCGAGCTCGCGCTCGAGGGCCTGCAGCAGGTCCTCGTCGCGGTCCTCCTCCACCTCGACGTCGGCGTTGCGGGTGACCCGGAACAGGTGGTGGTCGACGACGTCGAGGCCGGGGAACAGCGCCGACAGGTGCGCGGCGATGAGCTCCTCCAGCGGCAGGAACATCGCGGAGTCCGGCGGCCCGACGGCGACGAACCGCGGCACGTTGTTGGGCACCTTGAGCCGGGCGAAGCGGGGGGCGCCGGTCTCGGGGTCGCGCACCGAGACGGCGAGGTTGAGGGAGAGCCCGCTGATGTAGGGGAACGGGTGGGCGGGGTCGACCGCCAGCGGGGTGAGCACCGGGAAGACCTGGTCGCGGAAGTACTCGCGCAGCCGCCGCGTCTCGGACTCGGCGAGGTCGGCCCAGTGCACGATCCGGATGCCCTCGGCCTCCAGGCGCGGGGCGATGTCCTGCTCGAAGGCCAGCGCGTGCCGGTGCACCAGCTCCTGGGTGCGGGCGGTGATCCGCGCCAGCTGCTCGCGGATGGTCAGCCCGTCGGGGGAGCGCACGGTCAGTCCCGTGCTCTGCCGCCGCTTCAGCCCGGCGATGCGCACCATGTAGAACTCGTCGAGGTTGCCCGCGAAGATCGCCAGGAACTTGACCCGCTCCAGCAGCGGCATCGACTCGTCCTCGGCCAGCTCCAGCACGCGGGCGTTGAAGTCGAGCCACGAGAGCTCGCGGTTGAGGAACCGGTCGGCCGGCAGCGCGGGTGACGCCGGGGTCCCCGGGAGCGGCGTGCCCTCGGGTGGCGCGCTGGTCGCGGGCCCTGCGATGGGGGAGGTCGTCTCGGCTGCCACGCCGCCATCGTGCCCCACCCGGGGAAACGGCGAGGACCGGCCGCCGGGTCTCAGGCCGGGTGCGGGGGCAGTCGCGGGAGCAGAGCCGCCGTCGCCGTCCCGAGGCCGAGCCCGGTGGCCTCGCGCAGGTCTGCGGGGGTGTCGACGTCGCGGCGCAGGCCCGGCCAGTCCCCGGCCAGCGCCCGTGCTCCCGAGGCGGCGTGCGCGGCGGCGGAGTCCCGGCCGAACCGCGGGTCCAGCGGCACACCGGCGGCGGTCAGCAGCGTGGTGCCCGTCCCGGCGGCGTCGGCGACGAAGCCCCGTGGCGCGGCGGCGGCCGCGGCGAGCGCGGCGGCCAGCTCGGCCGGCCGTAGCGCTGGCAGGTCGGAGGACAGCGCCGCGACGGCGGGGGAGCCGGCGGCTCGCGCCCCGTGCGCCAGCGCCGGGTTGAGGCCGCCATCGGGCTCGTCGGGGACGGTGCGCGCGCCCAGTGCCCGCACCGTCGCCGCGGCCCGCGCGTCGTCGGTGACCACGACGACGTCGTCGACCGCCGGGCAGGCCCGCGCCGCGGCGACGGTGTCGGCGAGCAGGGCGAGGACCAGCTCGGTGTGCAGGCCCCGGCCGTCGGCGCGGCCGCCGCCGGTGAGCGGCGTCAGGCGGGTCTTGGCCGCCTCCAGACGCTTGGCCGGCACGACCAGGGACCACCGCACGATCCCATGTGAGCACACCTGGGGGAGGAGGACGCGCGGCGCGGGACCCCCGGTGCGCGCACCGGCCCGGGGCAGGGTCGATCATGGGCCGTCGTCACGACGAGCGGAGGGATGCCGGTGACCCAGGACCCGACCCGGGGGACCCCCGCGGTCCCCGGGCTGCCGGCACCGCGGCTGCTGCACGAGCGCGGACGGCTGCCCTGGTCGCTGAAGCTGGCCGTCGTCGTGATCTATCCCATCGCCTCGCTGCTGTTCCGGCTGCGCTACCGGAACGGCGAGCGGCTGCCGCGCACCGGCCCGGTGCTGCTGGTGGCCAACCACGTCTCGGTGCTCGACCCGCTGGCCTGCGCCCGGCTGGTCTACGACCACGGGCGGGTGCCGCACTTCCTGGCCAAGGAGGCGGTGTTCAAGGGCCTGGCCGGGGTGATCCTGCGCGACGCCGGGCAGATCCCGGTGGCCCGCGGCTCGTCCGAGGCCCGCGGTGCGCTGGCCGCCGCGGCCGCCGACCTGGAGGCCGGGAACGTCGTCGTCATCTACCCCGAGGGGTCGGTCACCCGAGACGGCGACTGGTGGCCGATGCAGGCCCGCACCGGGGTCGCCCGGCTGGCGCTGACCACGGACGCCGTCGTGCTGCCCGTGGCGCAGTGGGGGCCGCAGCGCGTGCACGACTACCACACCAGGAAGCTGCGCCTGCGGCTGCGCACGCCCACGGACTACTCGATCGGTGAGCCGGTCGACCTCACCGCGCTGCGCGCCGAGGTCCGCGACGGGCGGCCGCTGACCCCCGACCTGCTGCGCGAGGTCACCGACACCATCATGGGCCGGGTGCGTGACCTCCTGGCCGACGTCCGCGGCGAACCGGCGCCACCCGGGTTCGCGGCGCGCCCGCGGCGGTCGCTGCCCGGCGACCTGCCCGGGAGCGCTGCGTGAGCGGCCCGGAGCGCTCCGGGCACGGGATGCGCGCCGCCGTCCTCGGCGCGGGCTCCTGGGGGACGACGTTCGCCAAGGTGCTCGCCGACGCCGGCTGCACGGTCACCCTGCACGCCCGCCGCGCGGAGCTGGCCGCGGCGATCACCGCGACCGGCGAGAACCCCGACTACCTGCCCGGGGTGAAGCTGCCCGGCCTGCTGACGGCCACCACCGACGCCGGGCGGGCGCTCGACGGCGCCGACGTCGTCGTGCTCGCCGTCCCCTCCCAGTCGCTGCGCGCCAACCTGCTCGAGTGGACGCCGCTGCTGCCGCCGGACGCGACGCTGCTGTCGCTGATGAAGGGCATCGAGCTGGGCAGCACCAAGCGGATGAGCGAGGTCATCTGCGAGGTGACCGGCGCCGGCCCCGAGCGGGTGGCGGCGCTGTCGGGGCCGAACCTCGCCCGCGAGATCGCCGAGGAGCAGCCGGCGGCCACCGTCATCGCCTGCCCGGACGGCGACCGGGCCGCGACCGTGCAGGCGGCCTGCCACACGCCCTACTTCCGGCCCTACACCAACACCGACCTGGTGGGCTGCGAGCTCGGCGGGGCGGTGAAGAACGTCATCGCGCTGGCCTGCGGCATCGCCGAGGGGATGGGGTTCGGCGACAACACCCGCGCCTCGCTCATCACGCGCGGGCTGGCCGAGACCGCCCGCCTGGGCATCGCGCTGGGCGCGGAGCTGACCACCTTCGCCGGGCTGGCCGGCCTGGGCGACCTGGTGGCCACCTGCAGCTCGCCGCTGTCGCGCAACCGCACGTTCGGGGAGAAGCTCGGCCGCGGCCTGTCGCTGGAGGAGGTGCAGGCCACCACCCGCCAGACCGCCGAGGGCGTCAAGAGCTGCCGGCCGGTGCTCGACCTGGCGCGCGCCCACGGCGTCGACGTGCCGGTGACCGAGGCGGTCGTGCGGGTCTGCCACGAGGGCGTCCCGGCGGGGCAGATGGTGAAGGAGATCATGTCGCGGGAGGCGAAGCCGGAGTGACGACGCACGCCCGGGCCGAGCCGGAGTGAGCGGTCCCCCTCCCGGCTGGGGTGACGGCACCCGCGCCGTCCGCGCCGGTGAGGCGCCGCCGGTGCCCGGCACGCCGCTGCGCCCCTCGCCGGTCTTCGCCGCGCCCTACCACCTCGGCGACCTGCCGCCCCGGGCGCACGGCGCCGATGCCTACGCCCGCACCGAGCACCCCACCTCCCGCGTGTTCGAGACCGCCGTCGGGGAGCTCGACGGGGGCCGCTGCCTGTCCTTCTCGACCGGCATGGCCGCGATCTCCGCCGCCGTCCTGGCGCTGGTGTCGGCCGGCGACCGGCTGGTGCTCCCCAGCGACGGCTACTACACGACCCGGCTGCTGGCCCGCGACGAGCTGGAGCGGCTGGGCATCCGCGTCGAGTACGTGCCGACTCTCGAGATCGCCGGCGTCGCCGCCCGCGGGGACCTCGACGGCGCCCGGATGGTGTTCCTCGAGACCCCGAGCAACCCGCAGCTCGACGTGTGCGACGTCGCCGCCGTCGCCCGGGCGACGAGGGCTGCCGGGGCGCTGCTCGCCGTCGACAACACCACCGCCACGCCGCTGGGCCAGCGGCCGCTGGCGCTGGGCGCCGACCTGACGGTCGGAGCCGACACCAAGGCGCTCACCGGGCACAGCGACCTGCTGCTGGGCCACGTGAGCACCTCCTCCGACGAGGTGTTCGACCGGCTCAAGGGCTGGCGCGACCACACCGGGGCCACCCCGGGGGCGTTCGACGCGTGGCTGGGGCACCGCTCGATGAGCACGCTGGACCTCCGGCTGGCCCGCCAGGCCGGCACCGCGGCGGCGGTCGCCGACGTCCTCGCCACGCACCCCGCGGTGACCGGGGTGCGGTGGCCGTGGCGGCCGGAGGACCCGTCGTACGCGCTGGCGACCCGGCAGATGCTGCGCCCGGGCGGCGTCGTGTCGGCCGAGCTCGCCGACGAGGCCGCCGTCTCGCGTTTCCTGGCCGCCACCCGGCTGTGGGTGGCCGCCACGAGCTTCGGGGGCGTGCACTCGACCGTCGACCGCCGCGCGCAGTGGGGCGGCGACGCGGTGCCCGGCGGGTTCCTGCGCTTCTCCTGCGGCATCGAGGACACCGCCGACGTCGTCGGTGACCTCACCGCCGGGCTCGACGCCGCCCTCGGTGGCGGCACCGCCGCCGGCTGACCGCGTGAGCCGCACGACCCTCGACCGCGTGCTGGCGGCCGGCCCGGTGCTGCACCGCGGCCGCGACGGCGACTACCGGGCGCTGGCATGGGCCGGGGGCGAGCCGCACCGGGTCCGCCGCGAGCTGGTCGGGCCGGCGTGGGAGCCGCCGCGACGGGGCGTGCGGGCGCTGGCCTGCCTGGCGCACGTCACCGACCTGCAGCTGGCCGACGTCTGCTCCCCGGTGCGCTTCGAGTTCTTCCACCGCTTCGAGACCGACCCGCGGATGCGCGCGCTGGTGCCCATGCACCGGCCGCAGGAGGCGCTGACCGCGCACGCCGTCGACGCGCTGGTGCGCACCCTCAACGGCCTGCGCGGCGCTCCGCGCAGCGGCGAGCCGCTGCAGGTGGTGGTGACCACCGGCGACGCCATCGACAACGCCCAGTGGAACGAGCTGGAGCTCTTCCTCGCCGTCCTGCGCGGGGGAGTGGTCTCCCCGGGCGCGGGGCTGACCGCCTACGACGGCGTGCAGGCCTCCGGCTGGCCGCACGACCTCTTCTGGCGCCCCGACGACGACGGCGGGCTGCACCACGAGCGGTTCGGCTTCCCCGCGCGGCCGGGCCTGCTGGAGGCCGCCTTCGCCACCTTCACCGCCGAGGGGCTGCGCGTGCCGTGGCTGGGCTGCCACGGCAACCACGAGGCGCTCATCCAGGGCGTCGGGGTGCCCACGCCGGCCCTGTCGGCGGTCCTCGGGGCCGGGCGCAAGCCGGTCGACGTCGACCCCGCCCTGGCGCTCGACGACGCGCTGGCGCTGTTCACGCACTCCTCGGAGGTGTTCACCACCGCCACCTCCCGGCCGGTGACGCCGGTGGCCGACCGTCGCTTCATCGACCGGCGGTCCTTCGTCGCCGCCCACCTCGCCGATCCCGGGACGCCGGCCGGGCACGGCTTCACCGAGGACAACCTGCGCGAGGGCACCGCCTTCTACGCGTGGGACGGCGTGCCCGGCGTCCGGGTGGTCTGCGTCGACACCACCCGGGTCACCGGGGGCGCGGACGGCGCGGTGGACGCCGCCCAGGCGCGGTGGCTGGAGGAGCGGCTGCGCGAGGTGTCGTCGTCCGCGCCCGGGCCCGACGGCACCCGGGTGGCGACCGGCAACGCCGACCGGCTGGTGGTGCTGCTGTCGCACCACGGGTCGAGCACGCTCACCCGCCCGGCAGGAGGCGACGGGGCCGGCGGGGCCGCACTCGGTGCCGCCGAGCTGCTGGCGCTGCTGCACCGGTGGCCCAACGTCGTGCTCTGGCTCAACGGGCACACCCACGTCAGCGAGGTGCGGGCGTGGCCACACCCGGACGAGCCCGGCCGCGGGCTGTGGGAGGTCGCCACCTGCGCGGTCGTGGACTGGCCCGGGCAGGCGCGGCTGGTCGAGGTCCTCGCCAACGGCGACGGCACGCTGTCGCTGGTGTGCACGATGGTCGACCACGGCAGCCCGGCCCGGCCGCCCGCCGCCGCCGACCCCGCCGCGCGCGAGCCGGCGGCCCTGGCCTCGCTGCACCGGGAACTGGCCGCCAACGTGCCGTGGGCGGGGCTGGGGGCGGGCCTGGCCGGCACGCCCGCCGACCGCAACGTCGAGCTGGTGCTGCGCGCCCCGTTCTGAGGAATGACCCCGCCCGGCATCGCCGGGCAGCGGCTCAGGCGGCGCGGGCGGCCTTGCGCCGGCGGTGGGCGGCCCGGGCGGTCAGCCACCCGCTGAAGGCCAGGTAGTACACGACGTAGGCGAAGGACAGGACCACGACGACCGGGTGCGGGTCGGGGTACTGCAGCAGCAGCACCGCGTAGGTGACCAGCCAGACCACGGTCAGGCCCATGCTCACCTGCCACAGCGCCTCGGTGCGCGACGGGTACAGGTAGCGCACCGGCACGAACACCAGCACCGAGCAGACCACCAGCACGACCCCGGTGACCACCTGCGACAGGTCCAGCACGACCGCGTAGAAGGCGACGACGTTCCAGTAGCTGGGGAAGCCGAGGAACGTGTGGTCGTCGGTCTTCGCGTCGACCCGGCAGAACTGGTAGCTCGAGGCCAGCAGCGGCAGGGCGGCGAGCGCCCACCCGGCAGGACCGTGCGGCAGGGCGCCGGTGGTCCACAGCAGCACCATCGGCGCGAAGACGTACGTCAGGTAGTCGACGATGTTGTCGAGCAGCGCGCCGTCGAACCAGGGGATCGTCTCCTTGACCCGGGCGCGGCGGGCGAGCATCCCGTCGGTCCCGTCGATCCACAGCGCCGCCAGCCCCAGCCACAGCGCGGTGATCGCCTCGCCCTCCAGCGCGGCGAGCACGACGAGCAGCGCCAGCACCGAGCCGAGCGCGGTGTAGGCGTGCACCGCCGCGCCGGCCAGCCGCAGCGACAGCGGGTGCCGGCGGCCGGCCGGGACGTCACCGTGCTCGCCGTGCCCCTGCTGCGCCGTCGTCGCCGGAGGCCGGGGATCCACCGGAGGGGCCGCGTTCTCCCGCATCAGGGAGCAGGTTCCCACACCTCGCCGGTGACGACCCTGCGGGAGACGCCGGACGGCCTCCGGGCGTCGACTAGGGTCGGCCGGGATGAGCGGGACAGGCAGGGTGCGCGTCGCGGTCGTGTTCGGGGGGCGCAGCGCCGAGCACGCCATCTCCTGCGTCTCGGCGGGGAGCGTCATCGCGGCCCTGGACCCCGAGCGCTACGACGTCGTGCCGGTCGGCATCGCCCGCGACGGCCGCTGGGTGCTCCCCGACGCCGGCCAGCCGCTGGCCATCACCGACGGGCGACTACCCGAGGTCGCCGGCGGGACGGCGGTGTCGCTGGTCGGCGACCCGGCCGGCCGCGGGCTGGCGGTGCTCGAGCCGACGGCCGCGATCGGCCCCGCGCTCACCGAGGTCGACGTCGTCTTCCCGGTCCTGCACGGCGCCCACGGCGAGGACGGCACCATCCAGGGGCTGCTGGAGATGAGCGGGCTGCCCTACGTCGGGTCCGGGGTGTTCGCCAGCGCCGCCTCGATGGACAAGGAGTTCACCAAGAAGCTCCTCGCCTCCGCCGGCCTGCCGCAGGGCGAGCACGTGGTCCTGCGCGACGCCGGCGGTGCGCTGTCGGCCGACCCGGAGGTGCTCACCGCCGCCGACCGCGAGCGGCTGGGGCTGCCGGTGTTCGTCAAGCCGTCCCGCGCCGGGTCGAGCATCGGCATCACCAAGGTCACCGACTGGGCGCAGTTCCCCGCGGCGGTGGCCACCGCGGCCGCCGTCGACCCGAAGGTCGTCGTCGAGGCCGCCGTCCCCGGGCGGGAGATCGAGTGCGGGGTGCTCGCCGGCCGCGACGGCGGGCGGCCCGAGGCGAGCCTGCCCGCCGAGATCCGGCTCAAGGCCGGCACCGACTGGTACGACTTCAGCGCCAAGTACCTCGAGGACGCCGTCGAGTTCGACGTCCCGGCCGACCTGACCCCCCAGCAGACGCGCGCGGTGCAGGAGGCCTCCTGCCGGGCCTACCTGGCGCTGGACTGCGAGGGGCTCGCGCGGGTCGACTTCTTCCTGGGCACCGGCCCCGACGGTGCCGAGCGGCTGGTCGTCAACGAGGTCAACACGATGCCCGGCTTCACCCCGATCTCGATGTACCCGCGGATGTGGGCGGCCAGCGGGGTGTCCTACCCCGAGCTGGTGGACCGGCTGGTCGCCTCCGCGCTGGCGCGCGCGGGCCGCCCGGCCGCACGGTGAGCCGCGGCGGACGGGTCGCCCTGTCGGCCGGTCTGCTGCTGGTGCTCGCCGGCTGCACCCCCGACGAGGCCGACAGCGCCACCCCGTCGCCGACGCCGGAGACCGCCGAGCAGCTCGGCGACCTGGTGCTCGACGCGGTGCCGTCGGGCCTGGCGCGGATCCCCGACGCCGACCTGCAGCCCCCCGCCGGGGCCAAGACCGTCGAGGACGTCGCCTCCTACGCGCAGGACCCGGCGCGGGAGCGGTCGGTGCTGCGCGACTACGGCTACCGGCACGGCTGGGAGCGGTTCTGGGGCTCGACCACCGGGCCCCTGACCAGCGTCTTCCTCGACCAGTTCGACGACCCGGCCGGCGCCGCCACCTACGCCCGCGACCTCGCCCGCAACGACGCGGAGGTCTACGACGGCGTGCTGCGCCACGACCCGGAGGGCCTCCCCGACGGCTGCAGCCTGCTCATCGTGCCCGGGACCGGCACCGAGACCGGGCTCGCGGGGCCGGCGGCGTTCGCCTGGTGCGGCCACGGCTCGTTCAGCGTCGCGGTGACCGTCGTCGCCGACCGGGAGGAGACGGCGACGGAGGAGCTGCGCGCCGTGGTGCTCGCCCAGCTGGAGGAGCTGCCCGCGTCCTGAGCGCGGTGGCTCAGCGCGGCGGGAGGGTGTCGGCGATCGGCCCGCTGAGGACGGTCACCGGCGCGCTGTCGACGTCGGGGGGCAGGGTCACCTCGACGTACACGGCACGGTCGACCGCGGTCCAGGTGGTCGCCTCCTCGGACTGCTCGACGAACCAGGTCACCGCGTCGATGGTGATCAGGCCCTCGCCGGGCACCAGGGCCTCCGGCTGCGGCACCCCGCACACCAGCACGACCGCGGGGTCGCCCCAGGCGGCGGCGTAGGGGGTGTCGGAGTCGACCAGACGGGCGGGCTCGCCGAGCAGGTCGAGGGGCAGCGCCTGGACGAGCGCCGGGCAGGAGGCGTCGGCCTCGGGGGTGGGCGGCGGCACCTCGACCGGCAGGACGGGCAGGTCCTCGCGCTGGCGGCCGGGCCCGTCCACGTCGGCCACGGCGTCGTCCCCGCTGCCGTCGTCACCGTCACCGTCGTCGCCGCCGAGGACGCGGACGAGCACGAGCACCGCGACCAGCACCGGGACCACGACGGCCACGGCGAGCAGCGCCAGCCGGCGCAGCGGGTCGGGGCGCTCGGGTGGCGCGGGCGCCTGCGTCGCGCCCTGGGCGGGGGTGTCCGGGCTCAGGGGCTCAGATGTTGACGACCGGGCAGGTCAGCGTGCGGGTGATCCCGTCCACCGACTGCACCCGCGCCACGACCAGGCGGCCGAGCGCGTCGACGCTCTCCGCCTCGGCGCGGACGATGACGTCGTAGGGGCCGGTGACGTCCTCGGCCTTGGTCACGCCGGCGATCTCGGCGATCGTCGTGGCCACCTGGGCGGCCTTGCCGACTTCGGTCTGGATCAGGATGTAGGCGTGGACCACGGAACGACCTTCCTCGGGCAGCGCGTCCGGCGGCTCCCCGGCCCCGGCTGGCGGACTCGACCGCAACCTACCGCAGCCCGCGGGGGCCCCCGGTGACCCGGCCCCGGCCGCTGACCGGGCGCGGTGACCTCGCCGACAGCGTGCGGGTGGTCGGTGAGTTCGGCGTCATCGCGCGCGTCGTCGCGCGGGCCGGGTCGGCCGCGGTCGCCGAGGTCGGCCCCGGTGACGACGCGGCCGTCCTGCGGGCCCCCGACGGGCGGGTCGTGGCCACCACCGACGTGCTCGTCGAGGGGCGGCACTTCCGTCGCGACTGGTCGTCGGCCGAGGACGTCGGGCACAAGGCCGCCGCCGCCAACCTCGCCGACGTGGCGGCGATGGGGGGCGTGGCCACCGCGCTGCTCGTGGGCCTGGCCTGCCCGGCCGACACCCCGACCTCGTGGCTGGAGGGCGTGGCGGCCGGCATGGCCGCCGAGTGCGCGCCGCTGGGCGCGGCGGTGGTGGGCGGGGACACCGTCGCCTCGGCGCCGGGCAGCGGCGCGGTCGTCCTGTCGGTCACCGCGCTCGGCGACCTCGGCGGTCGCGCGCCGGTGCTGCGCTCCGGCGCCCGCCCCGGCGACGTCGTGGCCGTGGCCGGGCGGCTGGGCTGGTCGGCGTGCGGTCTGGCCGTGCTCCGCCGCGGCTTCAGCAGCCCGCTGGCGGCCGTCGCCGCGCACCGCCGTCCCAGCCCGCCCTACGCCGCCGGCCCCGCGGCGGCCGACGCCGGCGCCACCGCCATGTGCGACGTCAGCGACGGCCTGCTCGCCGACGCCGGCCACCTCGCGGCCGACAGCGGCGTCGTGGTCGACCTGGACCGGGCGGCGCTGGTGCGCACGATGCTGGAGCCGCCGGGACCGATGCAGCAGGTGGCGGCCGCGCTGGGCGCCGACCCGCTGGCCTGGGTGCTCACCGGCGGGGAGGACCACGCGCTGCTGGCGACCTTCCCGTCCGGCGCGGCGCTGCCGGAGGGCTGGGCGGTGGTCGGCGAGGTGCGGGCGGGTACCCCGGGGGTGACGGTCAGCGGGGAGCCGGCGGCCGACGTCGCCGTGTCGGTGGGAGCGGGGAGGACCGGGCATGTCCACTTCGGCTGAGCGGTCCGCGGGCGAGCACCGGCTGCGCGACGGGTCGGTGGTCGGCCTGCGCGCGGTGCCCTACGACGACCCGGTGGCCCGCGACCTCGTCGACCGGGTGCAGCGGGAGTACGTCGACCGCTACGGCGGCCCCGACGAGGCCCCGGTCGACCCCGCGGAGTTCGTGCCGCCCGCCGGGCTCTTCCTCGTCGCCGAGGTGGGCGGACGGCCCGCGGGCTGCGGCGCCTGGCGCCGGCACACCGAGTCCGCCCGGCCGGACACCGCCGAGATGAAGCGGGTCTACGTCGTGCCCGCCTTCCGGCGGCTCGGCCTGGCCCAGGTGGTGGTCACGGCACTGGAGGAGTCCGCACGCCGCGCCGGCCACCGCTCGCTCGTGCTCAACTCCGGGGACCGCCAGCCCGAGGCGCTGGCGCTGTACCGGGCGATGGGCTACGTGCCCGTCCCGGGGTACGGGATCTACGCCGACGGCGAGGGCGCGGTGTTCCTCGGCAAGGACCTCGGCGGCGGGGACGCCACCGGCCGGGAGGAGCCCTCGTGGGCGTCGTGACGATCTCGGCCTCGTACGGGGCGGGCGGCCCCGAGGTGGGCCCGGCCGTCGCCGAGCGGCTCGGCCTGGTCTTCCACGACCGCGCCATCCCCGCGCGGGTGGCCGGCCGGCTCGGCGTGTCCCAGGACGACGCCGAGGCCAACGACGAGCGGGTCGTCCGCGGGCTGTGGCGCCTGGTGGCCTCGCTCGGCGCCATGCCCGATCCGGTCGGCGGCGTGGTGCCGCTGACCGGGGAGCCCGACGAGCGGGCCTACCGGGAGCAGACGGAGCGGGTGCTGCACGAGATCGCCGACGGCGACGGGGGGGTGGTCCTGGGCCGCGCCGGAGC
This sequence comes from Geodermatophilus obscurus, assembly GCF_900115395.1. Lineage (GTDB taxonomy): Bacteria > Actinomycetota > Actinomycetes > Mycobacteriales > Geodermatophilaceae > Geodermatophilus > Geodermatophilus obscurus_B. The sequence goes on along the minus strand of NZ_FOWE01000007.1, from coordinate 47,448 downwards.
GATGGTGCTGCGCGGCCGGCCGGACGTCCTGCACGTGCGGCTCGACGGGCCGCCGGAGGAGCGGCTGCGGACGGCGGTGGAGCGCTACGGCCGGCCCGCGGAGGAGTTGCGGCGGGAGATGCAGGGCAACGACCGCACGCGCGAGGCCTACGTGCGGCACTACTACCGGTCCGACCCGGCCGCCGTCCGCCACTACCACCTCGTCGTCGACGGGACGGCGCTGCCGCTGGCGACGGTGGTGGACCTCGTGGTCACCGCGGCCCGGGCACGCGGCATCGGGCACTGATCCCGCGCACGCAGAGGACCCCGGAGGTCACCGACCTCCGGGGTCCCGCGATGACGTGCTGGAACGGCCCCGTCCCGGGCCCCGCCCTGAGCCTGCGAAGGGTGGGGAGGACGGGGTCCTTCGACTAGCCGCGGACGACCTTGCCCGCGCGGATGCAGGAGGTGCAGGCCTTGATGCGGCGGCGGTTGCCGGGGGCGACCAGGGCCCGCACCGACTGGATGTTCGGGTTCCAACGGCGCGGCGTGCGGCGGTGCGAGTGCGACACCGACATACCGAAACCGGGCCCCTTGCCACAGACATCGCACACGGCAGCCACGGTGGATCACTCCCAGAGAATCGTTCGAAACGGCGGTGCACCGACGGCGACCGCGAGACCGTCGACCATCCTAACCGTTCCGGCGGGCCGGTGTCGCCGCGCCCCGGGACCGCCCCGTCGGCACGGGATCGCCGGGACCGGACCGTCGGCGTCCGTGGGTACCCTCCGCCCGTGCTGCAGGCGCTCGACGACGCCGCGGTCGGACAGTGGTGCCGCACCGCGGTCACGGCGCTGTCCGCGGCCCGCGACCGCATCGACGAGCTCAACGTCTTCCCCGTGCCCGACGGCGACACCGGCACCAACCTGCTGCTCACCGCGCAGGCCGCCGTCGCCGCCCTCGAGGGGCGCGGGGCCGGCGAGCCGGTGTGGGCGGCGCTGTCGCGGGGCGCGGTCCTCGGTGCCCGCGGCAACAGCGGCACCATCCTCGCCCAGCTGCTGCGCGGCCTGTCCGACCAGCTCGCCGGCGCCGGGCCAGCCGACGGCCCGGCGCTGGCCGCCGCCCTGCACAAGGCCGCCGACGGCGCCTACTCCGCCGTCGCCGACCCGGAGGAGGGCACCTTCCTCACCGTCGCCCGCGCCGGGGCCGAGGCAGCGGTGGCCGCGGTCGCCGGGGAGCGGACCGGTCTCGCCGACGTTGTCACCGCCGCCGCCGACGGCGCCCACGAGGCCCTGGAGGCCACGCCCGGCCAGCTCGACGCGCTGCGCGCCGCGGGGGTGGTCGACGCCGGCGGTGCCGGTCTGTGCCTGGTCCTCGACGCGCTCGTCACCACCGTCACCGGCGTCGAGCCCGCCCGGCCGCCGCTCGGCCGGCGCGCGCACCGCCACCCCGACCCCGCGCACGTGCCGCACCAGCCGCCGCCGGGGCCGGGCAGCGAGGTGCAGTACCTGCTGGCCGACTCCGACGAGGCCGCGGTCGCCGTCCTGCAGGGCCGCCTGGCCGCCCTCGGCGACAGCCTGGTCGTGGTCGGGGTCGACACCCCGGCCGGCAGGCAGTGGAACGTGCACGTGCACACGAACGACATCGGCGGCGCCATCGAGGCCGGTATCGAGGCCGGCCGCCCGCACGGCATCAGCGTCACCCCGCTCGCCCCGCTGCTGCCCCCGGCCCCGGTGCCCGGCCGCCGCGCCGTCGTCGCCGTCGTCCCCGGCGAGGGGCTCGCGCGGCTGTTCGCCGGGGAGGGGGTGCGCGCCGTGACCTGCGGCCCCGCCGGCGTCACCGAGGACGAGGTGCTCGCCGCGGTGGTCGCCTCCACCGCCGCCGAGGTGGTCCTGCTGCCCAACGACCCCACGCTGACCCCCGTCGCCTCCCGCGCCGCCGAGCGGGCCCGCGAGCTCGGCCGCGACGTCGCCGTCGTCCCCACCCGGTCGCCGGTGCAGGGCCTGGCCGCCGCCGCCGTCGCCGACCCCGGCCGCCGCTTCGGCGACGACGTCATCGGCATGGCCGAGGCCGCGGCGGCCACGCGCTGGGCCGAGGTCGCCGTCGCCCGGCAGGAGGCGCTGACCAGCGCCGGGCCCTGCCGCCCGGGCGACGTGCTGGGGTCGGCGGAGGGCGACGTCGTGGTGATCGGCGCCGACCTCGCGGCCGTCGCCTGCGACCTGCTCGACCGGCTGCTGTCGGCCGGCGGCGAGATGGCCACCCTGCTCGTCGGCCCCGACCCCGCGCTCGGCGACGCCGCCTGGGAACACCTGGCCGCCGTGCACCCGACCGTCGAGGTGGTGCGCTACGAGAGCGGGGCCGAGGTCCCGCTGCAGATCGGGGTGGAGTGACGTGGCGGTCACCCTCGACACCGACCTCGCCCGCGTCCTCGGCGCCAAGACGGCGAAGGCGATGGCCGAGTCGCTGGACCTGCGCACCGTCCGCGACCTGCTGCGCCACTACCCGCGCCGCTACGCCCGGCGCGGTGAGATCGCCCGCCTCGACGACCTGCAGGTCGGCGACCGGGTCACCGTGCTCGCGCAGGTCCGCAAGGTCACCAGCCGGCGGATGCGCAACCGCCCCGGCACGCTCACCGAGGTCACGGTCGGCGACGGCGCCGGGCAGATGCAGCTCGTCTTCTTCAACCGCCGGTTCGGCAAGCTTGAGGAGGGGGCCTGGGGGCTGTTCGCCGGCACGGTCGGGGAGTACCGCCGCACCAAGCAGTTCGCCCACCCCGACTTCCACCTCATCAGCGGCGACGACGACGAGGACTGGGCCCGCGCGCTCATCCCGATCTACCCCGCCAGCAAGGACGTCTCCAGCTGGGTGATCCAGAAGTCGGTGAAGCTGCTGCTCGACGCCGCCGGCGGGTTCGGCTTCGTCGACGACCCGCTGCCCGAGGACCTGCGCGCCCGGCACGGGCTGCTGAGCCTGCCCGCCGCGCTGCTCGACATCCACCGGCCCACCGGCCAGGACGACGTCGAGCGCGCCCAGGACCGGCTGAAGTGGGACGAGGCGATCACCCTGCAACTCGTCCTCGCCGCCCGCCGCCGGGCCGCCGCGCTGGAGCCCGGCACCGCCCGCCCGCGCCGCCCCGGCGGCCTGCTCGACGCCGTCGACGCCGCGCTGCCGTTCACGCTCACCGACGGGCAGCGCGACGTGGGGGAGGAGCTGGCCGCCGAGCTCTCCCGCGACCAGCCGATGCACCGCCTGCTGCAGGGCGAGGTCGGGTCGGGCAAGACCGTCGTCGCGCTGCGGGCGATGGCGCAGGTCGTCGACGCCGGCGGGCAGGCCGCGCTGCTCGCGCCCACCGAGGTGCTCGCCGCGCAGCACGCCCGCAGCATCTCCGCGATGCTCGGCCCGCTGGCCCGGGCCGGCGAGCTCGACGGCGACCCGTCGGGGACGAAGGTCGTGCTGCTCACCGGTTCCCTCAAGGCCGCCGCCCGCCGCGCCGCCCGCGCCGCGGTGGCCGACGGCAGTGCCGGCATCGTCATCGGCACGCACGCCCTGCTGCAGCAGGGCGTCGACTTCGCCGACCTCGGCCTGGTCGTCGTCGACGAGCAGCACCGGTTCGGCGTCGAGCAGCGCGACGCGCTGCGCGCCAAGGGCAACCGGCCGCCGCACGTGCTGGTGATGACGGCCACGCCGATCCCGCGCACCGTGGCGATGACCGTCTACGGCGACCTCGAGACCTCCGTGCTGCGCCAGCTGCCCAGCGGCCGCGGCGGCGTCGCCAGTTCCGTGGTGCCGGTCAGCGACAAGCCCGCGTGGCTCGACCGCGCCTGGGAGCGGCTGCGCGAGGAGGTCGCCGCCGGGCGGCAGGCCTACGTCGTCTGCCCGCGGATCGGCGACGACGACACCGACACCGACGACGCCGACGCCCCCGACGACGCCGACGGCGCCCCGGCGGAGGAGGACGCCGGGGGCGGCAGCGACCGCCGCCCGCCGCTGGCCGTGCTCGAGGTCGCCGAGGCGCTGCACCAGGGCCCGCTGGCCGGGCTGCGGCTGGCGGTGCTGCACGGCCGCATGACGCCCGAGGCGAAGGAGGCGACGATGCAGGCCTTCGCGGCCCGGGAGGTCGACGTCCTCGTCGCGACCACCGTCGTCGAGGTCGGCGTCGACGTGCCCAACGCCACCGTCATGGTCGTCATGGACGCCGACCGGTTCGGCGTCAGCCAGCTGCACCAGCTCCGCGGTCGCGTCGCGCGCGGGAAGCACCGCGGGTTGTGCCTGCTGGTCACCGAGGCCCGTGACACGACGGCGACCGGTCAGCGGCTGGCCGCCGTGGCGGGCACCTCCGACGGGTTCGAGCTGGCGCGCGTGGACCTCGAGACCCGCCGTGAGGGCGACGTCCTCGGTGCGGCCCAGTCGGGCAGGCGGTCCACCGTCAAGCTGCTGTCGCTGCTGGAGGACGAGGAGCTCATCGCCGCCGCCCGCGCCGAGGCGACCGCCCTGCTGGCCACCGACCGCGGGCTGGCCGACCACCCGGGCCTGGCCGCCGAGGTCGCCGCGCTGGCCACCGACGAGCGCGCGACCTACCTCGAGAAGGCATGACGCGCCTGATCTCCGGGGTGGCCGGCGGGCGGCGGCTCACGGTGCCGCCGAGCGGCGTGCGGCCCACCGGCGACCGCGCCCGCGAGGGCATGTTCAACAGCATCGGCACGCTGCTCGACCTCGAGGGTGCCGCCGTCCTCGACCTCTATGCCGGCTCCGGCGCGCTCGGCCTGGAGGCGCTCTCCCGCGGCGCGCGGGAGGTCGTGCTGGTCGAGAACGGCCCGCGGGTGCTGCCCGTGCTGCGCGCCAACGTCGCCGCCGTCGGCCTGCCCGGGGCGCGGGTGGTCGCGGGCTCGGTGCCCACCGTCGTCGCCGGCGCGCCGCCGGCCCGCTTCGACCTCGTGCTCGCCGACCCGCCCTACGCCGTCCCCGCCGAGGAGGTGCGCGGCGTGCTGAGCGGGCTGGTCACGGGGGAGTGGCTGGCGCCGGGGGCGGTCGTCGTGGTCGAGCGGTCCTCCCGCGAGCGGTCGTGGGAGTGGCCGACACCCCTGACCCGGATCCGCGAGCGCCGCTACGGGGAGGCGTTGCTCCGGTACGGTCGCCTCCCGTGAGACGAGCCGTGTGTCCCGGGTCGTTCGACCCGGTCACCAACGGGCACGTCGACGTCATCACCCGGGCGGCGGCGCTCTACGACGAGCTGGTCGTCGCCGTGCTGGTCAACCCCGGCAAGGCCGGGCTGTTCTCCGTCGACGAGCGCATGGAGCTGCTGCGCGAGGCGGTCGCCGAGCTGCCCAACGTCGTCGTCGACAGCTTCAGCGGCCTGCTGGTCGACTACTGCCGCAGCCATGACATCCCGGTGGTGGTGAAGGGGCTGCGGGCCGTCGGCGACTTCGAGTACGAGCTGCAGATGGCGCAGATGAACCGCGAGCTCGCGGGTGTGGAGACGCTGTTCGTGCCCACGGCCCCGCAGGTCGGGCACCTGTCCTCCAGCCTGGTGAAGCAGATCGCCACGTTCGGCGGCGACGTCTCGCGGCTGGTGCCGAAGGGCGTGCTCGACCGGCTGCTGGCCCGGCGCGACGGGGACCGGCCGTGACCGAGGTCGTGTACCGGCTCTACGAGACCGTCGACGAGCTCAGCCGGGTCATCGAGAACGCCCGCAGCGTGCCCATGTCGGGCTCCTGCATGGTGCCGCGCGACCAGCTGCTGGACCTGCTCGACGACCTCCGCGAGAACCTCCCCGACGAGGTGCACGCCGCCGGCGCGATCGTCGAGCAGCGCACCGAGATCCTCGAGCAGGCCCAGGCCGAGGCCGAGCAGCTCACCGGCCGCACCCGGGAGGAGGCCGACCGGCTGGTCGCCGCGGCCCGCCGGCAGCGCGAGGAGGTCCTCGGCACCGCCCGCCGGCAGCGCGACGAGCTGCTGGCCCGCGCGCGGGCCGAGGCCGAGGACCTGCTGGCGCAGGCCGAGTCCCAGGCCGACCGCATGGTCGCCGAGGCGCGCGCCCACCACGAGGCGCTGCTGGCCGACGCGGAGGCACAGCAGGCCGAGATGGTCGCCGCGGCTCGCGCCGAGCACGAGCGCCTGGTCTCCGAGACCGAGGTCTACCGGGGCGCGGTCAGCCGCTCCGACGAGCTCGGGGCCCAGACCGTCGCCGAGGTCGCCCGGATGCGCGCCGAGGTCGACGAGTACGTCGACACCCGGCTCGCCGACTTCGGCAGCACCCTCGAGCGGATGCTGCGCTCGGTGGAGAAGGCCCGCGACACCCTCCGGGAGCCCTGACCGCGCGGTCTCCCGACGATCAGGTGACCTGATCGTCGGGCGTCCTCCCGCACGTCCCACCGTGAGGGAGGACGCCCCATGATCAGGGACCCTGATCGTGGCCGACCGGGCCCGGACGGCGCCCGCGCAGGATCGGGTAGTCTCGGTTGCTGGTCCGCCGGTGCCGATCCCGGCCGGATCCCCTCCCACCTGACGACCGCGAGTACCGACATGCCTGCCGCACCGACCGACCGCCCAGGCGCCGCGTCCACCCACGCCCGGCGCCCCGCCGCCAACCCCTGGGCCGTGGAGCTGCGCGAGCTCGGCCGCCGGCCCGGCTCGATGCAGGAACTCGACCGCACGATCCCCGCCCCGGCGGACTGGCGGCTCGAGCTCATCGGCGTCCCCGAGGGCGCTCCGGTGCACCTGCGGCTGCGCCTGGAGTCGGTCATGGAGGGCGTGCTCGTCTCCGGCGACGTCGAGGTCCCGGTCGAGGGCCAGTGCGCCCGGTGCCTGGACCCGGTCGAGGACACCCTCGAGCTCGACGTCCAGGAGCTGTTCGCCTACCCGGGCAGCACCACCGAGGCCACGAGCGAGGAGGACGAGGTCCGCCTCGTCGAGGGTGAGCGCATCGACCTCGAGCCGATGGTCCGCGACACCGTCGTCCTCGCGCTGCCGCTCTCGCCCACCTGCACCGAGGACTGCGCCGGGCTGTGCGCCGGCTGCGGGCAGCGTGTCGACGACCTCCCGGCCGACCACTCCCACGAGCTGGTCGACCCCCGCTGGGCCGGTCTCGCCGGCCGTTTCACCACCGGAGCGGTCGCCGACCGTCCGGGCGACCCTGAGGAGAACTGACCGTGGCCGTCCCGAAGCGGAAGATGTCCCGCGCCAACACCCGCGCCCGCCGGTCGCAGTGGAAGGCGAGCGCCCCCACGCTCACCCCCTGCCCGAACCGCGCCTGCGGCCAGCTCAAGCCGCCGCACCAGGCCTGCCCGAACTGCGGCCAGCACGCCGGCCGCCAGGTCCTCTCGGTCTGACCCCGCAGGACGTGGGGAGCGTCGCCGGAGCGCCGGTCGTGCCCGACGACGACTCGCCGGCGGGGCCGGCGCACGCCTCCCGCGCGGCCGCCTGGCTGCTCGACGCCCTCGGCGTCGAGCTGCCCGGCGGCCTCCTGCCGTTGGCGCTGACGCATCGCTCCTACGCCTACGAGCACGGCGGGCTGCCCACCAACGAGCGCCTGGAGTTCCTCGGCGACGCGGTGCTCGGTCTCGTGGTCACCGACGAGCTCTACCGCAGCCAGCCCGACCTGCCCGAGGGGCGGCTGGCCAAGCTGCGTGCCTCGGTGGTCAACATGACGTCGCTGGCCGGCGTCGCGCGGCGGCTGGGCGACGGCGGCCTGGGCCCGCACCTGCTGCTGGGCCGCGGCGAGGAGACCACCGGCGGCCGCGAGAAGGACTCGATCCTCGCCGACGCGCTCGAGGCGTTGATCGGCGCGACGCACCTGGGCCTCGGGCTCGGCGTCGCCGCCGACATCGTGCACCGGCTGTTCGACCCGCTGCTGGTCGAGTCGGCCACCCGCGGCGCCGGACTGGACTGGAAGACCAGCCTCCAGGAGCTGGGCGCCGCCCGCGGCCTGGGCGCCCCGGTGTACGTCGTCACCGACGAGGGCCCGCCGCACGCCAAGACGTTCACGGCAGCGGTGTCCCTGGCCGACGGCGTCCGCGGCACCGGCACCGGCCGCACGAAGAAGGCCGCCGAGCAGGAGGCCGCCGAGGCCGCCTGGCGCGCCGTCTCGGCGGAGGGGCCGACCCCGCCCGGCGGGGAGTAGCGCCGTGCCCGAGCTGCCCGAGGTCGAGGTGGTGCGGCGTGGCCTGGAGCGCTGGGTCGCCGGGCGCACCGTGGCCACCGTCGAGGTGCACCACCCGCGTGCCGTCCGCCGGCACCTCGAGGGCGCCGAGCACTTCGTGCAGGCGCTGACCGGCCGCACGCTCACCGCCGCCCACCGCCGCGGCAAGTACCTGTGGCTGCCGCTCACCGAGCCCGACGGCGCACCGTCCGGCCGGGCGATGGTGGCCCACCTCGGCATGAGCGGGCAGCTGCTGGTCGAGAAGCCCGCGCAGCCCGACGGGACCCACCTGCGCGCCCGCTTCACGTTCACCGACGGCGGCCGGGAGCTGCGCTTCGTCGACCAGCGCACGTTCGGCGGGCTGGCGGTGGAGGACGCCGACGGCGAGCGCATCCCGTCGCGGCTGGCGCACATCGCGATCGACCCGCTCGACCCCTCCTTCGACGAGGACGCGTTCAGCGCCGCGCTGCGCCGCCGGAGGACCGAGGTCAAGCGCGCGCTGCTGGACCAGACGCTGGTCGGCGGCGTCGGCAACATCTACGCCGACGAGTCGCTGTGGCGGGCCCGCCTGCACGGCACCCGGCCCACCGACCGGCTCACCCGCGCCCAGGTCGCCGACCTGCTCGACGGCGTCCGCAGCGTGCTCGGCGAGGCGCTGGCGCAGGGCGGCACCTCCTTCGACTCCCTCTACGTCGACGTCAACGGGCAGAGCGGCTACTTCTCGCGCTTCCTCGCCGTCTACGGGCAGGTGGACCGGCCCTGCCCGCGCTGCGGGACGCCGATCGTGCGGGAGTCCTTCATGAACCGGTCGAGCTACAGCTGCCCGCAGTGCCAGCCCCGTCCGCGAGCGAGGCGGTCGTGAGCGACGGCGACGCGGGCACGGTGCGGGTGCGCGCTCTGGTCAGCGGGCACGTGCAGGGTGTCGGCTACCGCTGGTTCGTGCGGGGTCTCGCCGCTGCCGCGGGGCTGTCGGGCTCGGCGCGCAACCTCCCCGACGGTGACGTCGAGGTCGAGCTGGAGGGGCCGGCCGACGCCGTCCGCACGGTCGTCGCGGCGCTCGACGGCCCCCGTGCGCCCGGGGCGGTCGCGGCGGTGGTGCAGGAGGAGCGCGCGGTGCAGGGCGGTTCCGGCTTCACGACGGCGTGACGAAGACGACATCCCCCCGACACGGCAGTGCTCCAGGGTCGCCGTTGACCTGCGTGTCCGGGGGTGTCACCCTGGGGACACCGAGCCCGCGCCGACCGACTCCCCGGGGCGCTGGGCACCCTCTCCCTGTCGAAAGGCCGCTGTCGCCATGGCCAAGGCCCTGTTCGGTTCCGTCGTATCCCCCGCGGAGCTCCGCGTCCTGGAGGAGAACGCGGTCCTGCGGGCGAGGGTGCGCCGCCTGGAGCAGGAGCTCGGCGAGCTGCGCGCGCAGCGCGACACCGCCCGCGACGCCGCCCGCGACGCCGTCATCGCCTCCCAGCTGCTCAGCATGGCCGGCGACAACGCCGAGCCCGCGCTCGCCTGACAAAGGACCCCGCTGCCCCCCACCACTCGCATGCTCGTGGCGGGACCCTGCAGCGAGGCCGCTCGCTGGGCACCTGACCAGCCCCCATGCATCTCTCCAGCCTGACGCTCAAGGGCTTCAAGTCCTTCGCGTCCGCGACGACGCTGCGCCTGGAGCCCGGCATCACCGCCGTCGTCGGGCCCAACGGCTCCGGTAAGTCCAACGTCGTCGACGCCATCGCCTGGGTGCTCGGCGAGCAGGGCGCGAAGACCCTGCGCGGCGGCAAGATGGAGGACGTCATCTTCGCCGGCACCGCCGGCCGCGCGGCCCTGGGCCGCGCCGAGGTGACCCTGACGATCGACAACGCCGACGGCGCGCTGCCGATCGACTACACCGAGGTCTCGGTCACCCGCCGCATGTACCGCTCCGGGGAGAGCGAGTACGAGATCAACGGCGACAAGGTGCGCCTGCTCGACGTCCAGGAGCTGCTCAGCGACGCCGGCATCGGCCGCGAGATGCACGTCATCGTCGGCCAGGGCCAGCTCGACGCCGTCCTCTCCGGGCGTCCCGAGGACCGCCGCGCCTTCATCGAGGAGGCCGCCGGCGTCCTCAAGCACCGCAAGCGCAAGGAGAAGGCGCTCCGCAAGCTCGACGGGATGCAGGCCAACCTCGACCGGCTCGCCGACCTCACCGCCGAGCTGCGCCGCCAGCTCAAGCCGCTGGGGCGGCAGGCCGAGGCCGCCCGCCGCGCCGCCGGTGTGCAGGCCGAGCTGCGCGACGCGCGGCTGCGGCTGCTCGCCGACGACCTCGTCGGCCTGCGCGACGCGCTCGAGAAGGACGTCGCCGACGAGACCGCCGCCCGTGCCCGCCGCGCCGTCGTCGAGGCCGAGCTGGCCGGGGCCGCGCGCCGGCAGGGCGCGCTGGAGGCCGCGCTGGCCGCGGACGCGCCGCGCCTGGGTGCGGCGCAGGACACCTGGTACCGGTTGTCGGCGCTGTCGGAGCGCTTCCGCGGTGTCACCCAGCTGGCCGCGGAGCGGCACCGCCACCTGTCGGCACCGGGCCCGGCCGGCACCGGCGGGCGCGACCCCGAGCAGCTCGAGGCCGAGGCCGACCGGGTCGCCGCCACCGAGGCCGAGCTGGCCGCCGGGCTCGAGGCCGAGCGGGGCCGGCTGGCCGCCGCCGTCGCCACCCGCGCGGAGCTCGAGGAGGCGCTGACCGCCGAGGAGCGTGCCTGGGTGGCCGCCACCCGCGCGCTCGCCGACCGCCGCGAGGGCCTCGCCCGGCTGGCGGGGAAGGTGGCCGCCGCGCGCTCCCGGGCCGCCGCCGAGCAGGCGGAGGCGGAGCGGCTGGCGCAGGCCGCCGCCGAGGCCGCTGCCCGCGCCGAGGCCGCGCAGGCCCGCCTCGACGAGCGCCGCACCGGTGTCGCCGACGCCGACGACGAGGACGTCGCGCTGGTCACCGCGCACACCGACGCCGTCACCGCGCACACCGCCGCCACCCGTGCCGTCACCGAGCTGGCCGACGCCGAGCGCGCCGCCGAGCGGGACCGCGCGTCCTGGGCCGCCCGCCGCGACACCCTGGCGCAGGGCCTGGCGCCCGCCGACGGGGCCGCCGCGGTGCTGTCCGCGGGCGCGTCGGGCGGGCTGGCCGGCGTCCTCGGGCCGGTCGCGGAGCGGATCACCGTCGCGCCCGGCGCGGAGGTCGCGCTGGCGGCGGCACTGGGTGGGCTGGCCGAGGCGGTCGTCGTCGCCGGGGTCACCGGTGCCGTCGACGCCCTGGCGCACCTGCGCGACGTCGGCGGCGGCCGCGCCGGGCTGCTGGTCACCGGCGGGCCGGACCCGCTGCCGCGCGAGGACTGGCCTGCCCTGCCCGAGGGCCTGCGCTGGGCGCTGGACCTCGTCGAGGCCCCCGAGGAGCTGCGTCCGGCGCTGTCCCGGGTGCTCGACCGCGTCGCCGTCGTCCCGACCCTCGGCGCCGCCGCCGCGCTGGTCACCGCCTCGCCCTCCGTCCGGGCGGTCACCGCCGACGGCGACGTCGTGGGTGCCGACCGGGCCGCCGGGGGGTCGGCCGACGCGCCGTCCGGGCTGGAGGTGCGCGCCCGGGTCGACGAGGCCGAGCGGGAGCTCGCCGCCGCCGTGACGCGCGCGTCCGACCTCGCCGGCCGGCTGGCCGCGGCCCGCGAGACCGCCCGCGCCCGGTCGGCCGACGTCGAGGCGGCCCTGACCGCCCGCCGGGCCGCCGACCGCACCCGCTCGCAGCTGGCCACGCAGCTCGCCGAGCTCGGCGCGGCCGCGCGGTCGGCCGCCGCCGAGGCCGAGCGCTCGGCCACCGCGCAACGGCGCGCGGAGAAGGCCCTGGAGGAGTCGGCGTCGTCGCTGGCGGAACTGGAGGCGCGGCTGGCCGAGGCCCAGGCCGCGCCCGCCGCGGAGGAGCCCGACCCCGGGCAGCGCGACCGGCTGCGGGCCGGGACCGCCGCCGCCCGGCAGGCCGAGACCGAGGCCCGGCTGGCCGTGCGCACCGCCGAGGAGCGGGCCCGCGCGCTGTCCGGCCGCGCCGACGCCCTGCGCCGCCAGGCCCGGCAGGAGCGGGCCGCCCGCGAGCGCGCGGCCGCCGCCCGCGAGGCCCGCCGGCGCGGCGCCGAGGTGGCCGCCCGCGTGCGCGCCGGCGCCGAGCAGGCGCTCACCGCGCTGGCGGCCTCCCTGGCTCGCGCCGCCGCCGAGCGCGACGAGCTGGCCCGCGAGCGCAGCGCCCGGGAGGCCGAGCTGCTGGAGGTGCGGACCCGGGTGCGCGCGGCGACGGCGGAGCTCGAGCGGCTGACCGACGAGGTGCACCGCGACGAGGTGGCCCGCGCCGAGCAGCGGCTGCGCATCGAGGCGCTGGAGGAGCGCGCTGCGGAGGAGTTCGGCGTCGACCTGCCCACCCTGCTCGCCGAGTACGGACCGGCCGCACCGGTCCCGCCGACGCCCGCGCAGGTGGCCGCCGCGGAGGCCGCCGGGGAGCCCGAGCCGGCTCCGGAGCCCTACGACCGCGCCGCGCAGGAACGCCGGGCCGCCCGCGCCGAGCGGGACCTCGCCGCCCTCGGCCGCGTCAACCCGCTGGCCCTGGAGGAGTTCGCGGCCCTGGAGGAGCGGCACACCTTCCTGGCCACCCAGCTGGAGGACCTCAAGGCCACCCGCCGGGACCTGCTCACCGTCGTCCGCGAGGTCGACGGCCGCATCCACGACGTCTTCGCCGCCGCCTTCGCCGACGTCTCCCGCGAGTTCGAGGGCGTCTTCGCCACGCTGTTCCCCGGCGGGCAGGGCCGGCTGGTGCTCACCGACCCCGCGGACATGCTCACCACGGGCGTGGAGATCGAGGCGCGGCCGCCGGGCAAGAAGGTCAAGCGGCTGTCCCTGCTCTCGGGTGGCGAGCGCTCACTGACCGCCGTCGCGCTGCTGGTGGCCATCTTCCGGGCGCGGCCCTCGCCGTTCTACGTGCTCGACGAGGTCGAGGCCGCCCTCGACGATGTCAACCTCGGCCGGCTGCTCACCCTGGTCGAGCAGCTGCGCGCGACCTCGCAGCTGATCGTCATCACCCACCAGAAGCGCACGATGGAGATCGCCGACGCGCTCTACGGCGTGAGCATGCGCGGCGACGGCATCACCGGCGTGATCAGCCAGCGGCTGCGCGAGCCGGACCCGGCCTGAGCTACGACCGGCCGTCCACCGCGCGGACGAACGCGGCCACCACCGGACGGCGGTCCGAGCGCCGCCAGGCCAGCGCCATCACCGCCGGTGCCAGGCCCTCCACCGGCCGGCACACGATCCCGGGGCGCGCGTAGAGGTCGGCGTTGCCGGCGGCGAGCAGCACCACGCCCAGTCCCGAGGCCACCGCCTCGAACACCGCGTCCGGGGTGTCGGCGACGGCGCCCACGACCGGCGGCCGGCCCCCGCGGTCGGCGACGGCCAGCCAGGCGTCGCGCAGCGGCCCGGCGGAGTCGGGCAGGGCGATGAACGGCTCGTCGAGGAGGTCGGCGAGGACGACGCGCGGCGCCCCGGCCAGGCGGTGGTCGGAGGGCAGCGCGACGACGCGCTCCTCCCGGGCCACGGGCAGCACGTCGGCGTCGTCCATGGGCAGCGGCAGCCAGACGAAGGCGACGTCGCTGCTGCCGTCGGCGAGCCCGGCCGTGGGGTCGCGCCAGTCGACCTGCCGCAGCACCGGGACGGTGCCCGGCGAGAGCTCGGCGAAGCGGGCGAGTGCCCGGCGCTGCAGGCCGCGGCCCACCGCGGTCTGCATGCCGACGACCAGCCGCCCGGCCGGGACGGTCGCCAGCGCGGCCGCGAGACCCCGCTCCCAGGCGGCCACCGCCTCCCGTGCCGGCCCGAGCAGCGCCCGCCCGGCCTCGGTCAGCGCCACCCCGCGCGGCAGCCGCTCGAGCAGCGGCACGCCCAGCCGGCGCTCCAGCGCCTGCAGCTGCCGCGACAGTGCGGGCTGGGCGAGGAACAGCCGCTGCGCGGCCCGGGTGACGCTCTGCTCCTCCGCGACGGCCACCAGTGCCCGCAGCTCCCGCAGGTGCACGTCCACGGCCGGACGGTATGCCTCCCGGGCATGACAGCCGGCATTGGTCGGCGCCCGGGTCGCCGCCGGAGGGTGGGTCCGACGCACCGGCGACCAGGAGGACCAGACGGATGACCGACGCCCCGCTGCCCACCCGCACCCTCGGCGACCTGGAGGTGCCCTCGGTCGGGTTCGGCGCGATGGTGCTCAGCCCCGGCATGTACGGGGAGGTCGACGAGGACCGCGCCCGGCAGGCCCTGCACGCCGCCCTCGACGCGGGTGCCACCTTCGTCGACACCAGCGACGGCTACGGGCCCGACGGGCACAACGAGCGGCTGGTCGGCCGCGCGGTGCGCGACCGCCGCGACGAGGTCGTGCTGGCGACGAAGTTCGGCTTCCGCGTCCCCGAGGGCGCACCGGCGCACCGCTTCCCGGTCGGCTACGCCCACGGCGAGCTCGCCGTCAACGCCGACCCGCGGCACGTGCGCGCCTACGCCGAGCAGAGCCTGCGGGAGCTCGGCACCGACCGCATCGACCTGTACTACCCGCACTTCCCCGACCCGGAGGTGCCGCTGGCCGACACGGTCGGCGCGGTCGCCGAGCTCGTCGACGCCGGGCTGGTGCGCCACCTCGGGCTGTCCAACGTCACCGCGGCACAGGTCCGCGAGGCCCGTGCGGTGCACCCGGTCGCGGCCGTGCAGACCGAGTGGTCGATGTGGCGGCCGGCCGACCCGGAGCTGCTGGCGACCGCGCGGGAGCTCGGGATCGGCGTCGTGGCCTGGTCCCCGCTGGGCGGCGGGTTCCTCACCGGCACGGTGACCGCCCTCGGCGAGGGCGACTTCCGGCACAACGCGCCCCGCTTCGCCGGGGAGGCGCTGGCCCGCAACAACGACCGCTACGCGCCGGTGCGGGCGCTGGCCACCGGGCTCGGGCTGGCACCCGGGCAGCTCGCGCTGGCCTGGCTGCTCGCGCAGGACCCGCACGTGGTCCCGATCCCCGGCAGCCGGACGCCGGCCCACGTGGTCGAGAACACGGAGGCGGCCCGGATCGTCCTCGGCGAGGAGACCCTGCGGCGGGTCGACGAGGCCCTGGCCGCCTTCGAGCCCGAGGGCGGCACCCTCCTCTGACCCCTGAGGCATGGGAAGCGATGCCCACGTCCTCGCTCCCAGGACGTGGGGAGAGCTTCCCATGCCTCGTCAGACCCCCGAGGGGACCAGCAGGTCGACGGCGAGCGGCAGGTGGTCCGACGCCCCGGCGTCGTCGAGCACGCGGGCCCCGGCCACGGTGATCCCCGGGGTGACCCACACCTGGTCGATGCGCACGTGCGGCGACCGCGCCGGGTGGGTCAGGCCCTCCTCGCGCTGCCAGAACCGCCAGCGGGCCTGGTCGTCGCGCTCGGGGGCCAGCTCCCACGCGTCGGCGAAGTCGGCGCGCAGCGCGGCCAGCTCCGGGGCGTCGGGGGCGGCGTTGAGGTCGCCGACGACGACCCCGGTGGCCATCGGCTCGGTGTGCAGGGCCCGCAGCACGGCCACCTGCTCGGCGCGCTCGGCCGGCGACCGGGTGGTCAGGTGGGTGGTCGTCACCCACAGCGCGCCGCCGTCGAGCTCGACGAGGGTGCGCAGGGCGCTGCGCGGCTCCCCGCTCCCGGGCAGCGGGTGCACGTCGCTGATCAGGACGGGCAGCCGGGACAGCAGCGCGTTGCCGTACTGCTTGCGCCGGTCGTCGCCGGGGCGCTGCTCGTCGATGGCCGGGCCCCACGCCAGTTGCATGTCCAGGGCGCGGGAGAGCAGCAGCGCCTGGTCGACGTCCTCGCTGCGGTCGCCGAAGTGCCGGTCGACCTCCTGCAGGCAGATCACGTCGGCGTCGGCCGCGGCGAGCACCTTGGCCAGGCGGGGCAGGTCGTGGCGGCGGTCGCTGCCCACGCCGTGGTGGACGTTGAAGGTCACCAGGCGGACGGGGATGGGCGGCTGGTCGGGTCCGGGGGCCGGCTTGACGCCGTGGGGATCCGTCACCCGGTCAGCCTGCCACCCCCTACGCCGGCGCCGCCGCCGGGACGGGGTCGGCCAGCGGGAGGTCGAGCACCTGCTGCAGGCACTCGTCGCCGTCGGGGCGGTGGTCGCTCACGTGCAGGACGAAGCGAGCCTGCCGGCCCTCGAGCACCAGCTCGCCCACCTGGTTGCCGAAGAACGGCCCCGCCGCCTTGGCCCACTCCACCGACGGCGGGCGCACCCGCGCGGCCCGGGCGATCGCGCCGGTGAACCGCTTCGCCCACCGGCTCCAGCCGATGCGGAACCCCACGCGGATGGGGTGCGGCGCCTGGTTGTGCAGCGGGGAGACGGTGAGCTGGTGCACCCGGCCGTCCAGGTCGCCGGGTGAGACGACCTCGGCGGCGTAGGCGTGGTGCACGTCGCCGGAGAGGACCAGCGCCGTCGCCGGCGCCCGGCCGTGCTCGCCGCGGGCCACGGCCAGCAGCGCGGCGCCCAGCCGGTCGAAGCTGTGCCCGAACGCCGCCCAGTGCTCCAGGTCGGCGGCCTGCCGCAGCGCCTCGGCGGCCCGGCCGAGCGGCCCGCCCTCGTGGCGCACCGCGAGTGCCTCGTCGACGCGCTCGATGGAGTCGATGGCGTGGGGGAGCAGCCAGGGCAGTGACGTGCCGACCAGCAGGTGGCAGACGCCGTCGTCGACGGCCTGCCGCATCTGCTCCTCGATCCAGGCGAACTCCTCGTCGTCGACCATCCGGCGCGCCTGCTCCTCCAGCACCCGGCCGGCCCGGCTGTCGACCATCAGCAGCCGCGCGTCGCCCCAGTGGCGGACGTAGCTCCAGCGCACCGTCCGCGGGTCGCGGTCGGCGGCGAGGGCCATCTCGCGCAGCAGCGGCTCGGCGTCGGCGTCCTCGGGCAGCGCGCGCACCGCCTGCCAGGTGGTGTTCTCGGCCAGCTCGGCGGGGGAGAGGTTGCCCAGGTGCTGGTAGACGAAGTAGCTGGCCAGCCCGCCGGCGATCCGCTCGTGCCACCAGCCGGTCGCGGTGACCCGGCGGCGCCAGGCCGCGGAGGTGTTCCAGTCGTCGATCATCTCGTGGTCGTCGAACACCATCGACGAGGGGATCGTCGACAGCAGCCAGCGGACCTGGGGGTCGGTCCAGGACTCGGCGTAGAGGCGGGTGTACTCCTCGTAGTTGCGCGTCTGCGCGTCCTCGGGCACGCCCTCGCCGCGGCGGACCCGCAGCCACGACCGGGTCGCGGGCGTCAGCTCGTCGGCGTAGACCTGGTCACCGAGCAGCACCAGCGCGTCGGGCCACTCGTCCTCGGGGAGCCGCGTGACGCGCTCGGCGTAGGCGTCGAGGGCGTCCGGCGGGATCCCCTCGTCGACGTCGACGGTGGTCGGCGCGGCGTACCGGCAGGAGCCGAACGCCAGGCGGAACGGACCGGGCCGGCCGGGCGTGCGGATGCGGCCGGCCGGGAACGGCGAGCTCTCCTCCGGCCACACCCGGACGCCGTCGGTGCCGTCGGTCGAGAGGCGCACCTCGTAGGGCGTACTGCTGCCGGGCTCGAGCCCCTCGACGACGACGAGGGCGTACCAGTGGCGGCCGACCCGGAAGGTGCGCGCGCGGCGCCCCAGGACCTCGACGGTGCACGGGCGGTCGGTCTCCACCCACACGGTCGCCGACACGGGGTCGACGTGCCGCAGCAGGGGGCCGATGAGCAGGGTGGGGGCGTCTTCCCCGGGAGGCGGCATGGGTCCAGCGTGGCCCACCGACCCGGGTATCGCCCAGAGGCAGCCGTGCGCGGGCTGGGAGACTGACCGGCATGGAGTTCGTGCTGATCGCCATCGCCCTCGTGCTGGTGGCCCTGGTCGCCGGGGTGGGCCTGCTGGTCGGCCGGGGCCGGCGGACCACCCGCCTCGACGACGACGCGGTCTCCGGCACCACGCTCACCCGCCCGCGCCCGCCGAGTGCCCCGGCCGCGCCCCCGGAGGACCGGCCGGCCGGGGCCACCGCGTCCGGGCAGGGCCTGGCCCCGGTCGAGCCCGTCGCGCCCGGGACGCCGCCGGTCGACCTGCCGCCCGCGGTCGCCGCCCCGGACGTCGTCTTCGAGACCCCGCCGCCGTCGGCCGGTCGGCTGGTGCGGCTGCGCTCCCGGCTGGCCCGCTCGCAGTCCTCGCTGGGCCGTGGCCTGCTCACCGTGCTCGCCCGCGAGCGGCTGACCGAGGACGACTGGGAGGAGGTGGAGGAGACCCTCCTGGCCGCCGACGTCGGCGTCGCGGCGACCACGCAGATCGTCGAGCGGCTGCGGACCCAGTCGCTGGTGCTCGCCACCGCCACGCCCGCCGACCTGCGTGCGCTGCTGGTCCGGGAGCTGACCGCCGTGCTCGGGCCCGACCTCGACCGCACGCTCGGCACCGACCGCCGCGAGGGCCGGCCCGGCGTCGTCCTCGTGGTCGGCGTCAACGGCGCGGGCAAGACGACGACGGTCGGCAAGATCGCCCGCGTGCTGGTCGGGGACGGCCGCAGCGTCGTCCTCGGCGCCGCCGACACCTTCCGCGCCGCCGCCGCCGACCAGCTCGAGACCTGGGGCGAGCGGGTCGGGGTGATGACCGTGCGCGGCCGCGAGGGCGCCGACCCGGCATCGGTGGCCTTCGAGGCGGTGCGCACCGGCGTCGAGGCCGAGGTCGACACCGTCGTCGTCGACACCGCCGGGCGGCTGCACACGAAGTCCGGCCTCATGGACGAGCTGGGCAAGATCAAGCGGGTCGTGGAGAAGCAGTCCCCGGTCACCGAGACGCTGCTGGTCCTCGACGCCACCACCGGGCAGAACGGCATCGTCCAGGCACGGGTGTTCACCCAGGCCGTCGACGTCACCGGGGTGGTGCTCACCAAGCTCGACGGCACCGCCAAGGGCGGCATCGTCGTCTCGGTGCAGCGCGAGCTCGGCATCCCGGTGAAGCTGATCGGGCTGGGGGAGGGCGCCGACGACCTCGCGCCGTTCGAGCCGGAGGCCTTCGCCGAGGGCCTGGTCGGCGCGGCGGACCAGTGACGGCCGCCGGCCCGGGAGTCCGCGACGGACTGCCCGGCACGTGGGACCGGATCGCCGGCCCGGGCGCGGGGGCCGCCGCGAACGCCGGCAGCCTCGGGCTCGGGCTGGCCGGGGCCGTCCTCGCGCCGGCCCTGGCGCGCGGGGGCGTGCCGGCGGCCGGGCCCGCGGTGCTGCGCCTGCTCGCCCTGGACCTGTGGGGCGGGGCCTGGTGCAACAACACCCCGGCGGCGGCGCGCTGGTACCACCGCCCCGGTCAGGGGGCCCGGGAGCACCTCGCCTTCTCGGCGGCCCACCTGCACCCCGTCGTGCTGGCCTGGATCGACGGGGCGGGGCTCGACGCCGGTCCGCGCACGGGCCGGTCGCGGCTCCGCTGGGCCGCGGCGCTGTACGGCTACCTGCTGGCGTCCACCGCGGTGCTCACGGCCACCGGCGACCGCCGCAGGCGGCGCGTCCTCGGCCTGCTCACGACGGCCGGCGGGGTGCTGCTGGACCGGGCGCTGGGCCCCTCGGAGGCCGCGCCGTGGTTCGGGCCGGTGTTCTTCGCCAAGCTCCTCGCCGGGCACGCGGCGGGCGCCGCGCTGCTGCCCCGCGACCCGCTCGCCCGCCCGGCCGGGGACGCTCAGGGAACGGTGCGCGGGTCGAACCCGTAGGGCAGCTCCAGCCGGTGTGCGGCCAGCAGGTCGGCGTCGGCGAGCACCTCGCGGGTCGGGCCGTCGGCGACCACGACGCCGCCGTCGAGCACCACCGAGCGCGGGCACAGCTGCAGGGCGTAGGGCAGGTCGTGGGTGACCATCAGCATCGTCACCGGCAGGCCCGCGAGGACCTCGGCGAGCTCGCGGCGGCCGGCCGGGTCGAGGTTGGACGACGGCTCGTCGAGCACCAGCACCTCGGGGTGCATCGACAGCACCGTGGCGACGGCGACGCGGCGGCGCTGGCCGAAGGACAGGTGGTGCGGCGGGCGGTCGGCCGAGCCCGCCATGCCCACCTGCCGCAGCGCCTCGTCCACGCGGGCGGCCACCTCCGGCTCGGGCAGGCCGAGGTTGCGCGGGCCGAACGCGACGTCCTCCCCGACGGTGGGCATGAACAGCTGGTCGTCGGGGTCCTGGAAGACGATCCCGACCCGGCGGCGGACCTCGGTGAGGTGGCGCTTCTGCACGGGCAGCCCGGCCACGCTGACCCGGCCGCGGCCACCGGTGAGGATGCCGTTGAGGTGCAGCACCAGCGTCGTCTTGCCGGCGCCGTTGGGGCCCAGCAGCGCCACCCGCTCGCCGCGCTCGACCCGCAGGTCCACGCCGAACAGCGCCTGGTGCCCGTCGGGGTAGGCGAACGCCAGGTCCTCCACGAGGAGGGAGGGGTCGGCGGTCACGCTCCGAGCATCCCCGCCGCCAGCACCGCGCCGGCGGCGAGGGGCAGCGCCAGGCCGGTCAGCCACGCCCGCGCGGGCACGGCGACGGCGGGCCCGGTGGGCAGCCGGCCGTCGCCGCCGCGCGCCAGCATCGCCAGGTGCACCCGCTCACCGCGTTCGTAGGAGCGGACGAACAGCGCGCCCGCGGTACCCGCGACCACCCGCAGCGCCCCCGGCCCGCGGCCGCGGAACCCCCGCGACTCGCGCGCCACCCGCATCCGCCGCAGCTCACCGGTGACGACGTCGGCGTACCGGACCATGAAGGACAGGATCTGCACCAGCACCGCCGGCAGCCGCAGCCGCTGCAGGCCGCGCACGAGGTCCTGCGGCGTGGTCGTGGCGGCGAGCACGGTGGCCGCGAGCACCGACAGCGTGGCCTTGGCCAGCAGCCCGCCCGCCGCGACCAGGCCGCCCTCCGACAGCGACAGGCCCAGCACCTCGACCCGCGGCCCGCGCGCGACCAGCGGCAGCAGCAGCGCGAACACGACGAAGGGCACCTCGACCACCAGCCCGCGGGCCAGCCGGGCGGCCGGGACGCGGGCGAGTGCCGCCGCGGCCAGCACGAGGACGGCGTACCCGGCGTAGGCCGGGGCCCAGGCGGTGCGCACCGGCGTCGCGACGACGACCAGCGCGAACCCGACGACGGCGACCAGCGAGACGTGCGCCGGCAGCCGGTGGACGACGCTGTCCCGCGCGACGTAGGCCGAGCCCAGCGGGCCGCCGTGCCCGGCCCCCACGGTCAGTCCCGGGCGGACGGGGGAGTGCGGCGGCGCAGGACCAGGGTCAGGCCGCCGGCGAGCACGAGGGTGGCCGCGACGCCGACGACGCCGGCCAGCCCGCCGGAGACCCGTGCGTCGTCGACGCCGGCCACGCCGTAGTCGGCCAGCGGGGAGCCGGCGGCCGCGCTGTCCTGCGCGGTGTCGGCGAACCCGGACTCGCCGGCGGCCCACTCGAGACCGTCGGGGGAGGCGCTGGCGTGGTAGCTGACGACCCCCGCCACGAGCAGGGTGAGCAGCAGGCCGGTGAGCCAGAACGCGCGGCGGCTCATCGGACGGTCTCCCCGGCGCGCAGGCCCGGGCGGGTGGCGAGATCGGCGGGCCGCAGCAGGTGCGCCGCACCCCGGACCAGGTCGGGCCGGACGGAGAGCACCGCGCCCAGCACCGCGACGCTGATCAGCGCCTCGCCGATGCCGATGAGCACGTGGACCCCGCCCATCGCCGCGAGCACCGCCGTCAGCGAGACGTCGGCCACGCCGCCGACGGCGAACAGCCCGACGAAGGCGAGCGCGGCGGCCGGCACGGACAGGAACGCGCCCGCGCCGGCGGCGGCGAGCAGGCCCGTCCGGGTGCGCGGCAGCAGCCACACGAGCAGCCGGAAGACGCCGTAGCCGACGCCGACGGCGACCAGGCCCAGGAGGGTGACGTTGGTGCCGAGCGCGGTGAGCCCGCCGTCGGCGAAGAGCACCGCCTGGACGAGCAGCACCACGGTCATGCACAGCACCGCCGTCCACGGCCCGACCAGCACCGCCGTGAGCGCGCCGCCGACCAGGTGCCCGCTGGTGCCGGCGCCGACCGGGAAGTTGACCATCTGGACCGCGAAGACGAACGCCGCGGTGAGGCCGGCCAGGGGAGCGGCGCGGTCGTCGAGCTCGCGGCGGGCGCCGCGCAGGGCGAGGGTGACCGCCCCGGCGGCGAGGGCGCCGGTGGCCAGCGACGTCGGCGCGTCGAGGAACCCGTCGGGGACGTGCACGCGGACCTCCAGGGACCGGCCGGCGGGAGCGGCGGGCGCCGTCCCGCGGGCGACCTTATTGCACATCACTTGCAGGTGCACACGTCTCGCAGTCCCGCGGAGGCGGGAGCGCAACACGGCGGACACACGGGGGCCGGACACGCGGCGCGGAGTTCACCGTCCGGAAACGCGTCGACGACACCGTCGGAAACAAGGCCCCGGCACCGTGGACGCCGCAACGCCCGCCCCTCCCGGACACCGCCGGTGGCGGGCGCACCCAGACACACCCCCGGGGCTCCTCGCGCCCCGGGCCCGTTCCGTGGCCCCGCCCCGTCGCAGGGCCACCCCACTCGGTCAGGAGGTTGCCGTGGACACCGGTGACACCGCCTGGGTCCTGATCAGCGCCGCGCTGGTGCTGTTCATGACCCCGGGTCTGGCGCTCTTCTACGGCGGCATGGTCCGCGCCAAGAGCGTCCTCAACATGATGATGATGAGCTTCGGGGCACTCGCGCTGATCAGCGTGCTGTGGGTGCTCTACGGCTACTCGATGTCGTTCGGCGACGACGTCGGCGGGGGTCTCCTCGGCGACCCGTTCGAGTTCTTCGGCCTGTCCTCGCTGATCGGCACCGCCGGTCTGGACGGGGCGTTCGCGCCGGACAACCTGGTCTTCACCGTGCCCTCGCTGGCGTTCGTCGCCTTCCAGGGCGTGTTCGCCGTCCTCACCGTGGCGCTCATCTCCGGTGCCGTCGCCGACCGCGCCCGCTTCGGCCCGTGGATGGTCTTCGCCGGCGTCTGGGCCACGCTGGTCTACTTCCCGGTCGCCCACTGGGTCTTCGCCTTCGACGGGGCGGAGTCCGAGACCGGCGGCTGGATCGCCAACGACCTGCTGGCCATCGACTTCGCCGGCGGCACCGCGGTGCACATCAACGCCGGTGCCGCGGGCCTGGCCCTCGCGCTGGTGCTCGGCAAGCGCCGCGGCTTCGGCCGCGACCCGATGCGGCCGCACAACCTGCCGCTGGTCATGATCGGCGCGGGCATCCTCTGGTTCGGCTGGATCGGGTTCAACTCCGGCTCGGCGCTGGCCGCGAACGGCCAGGCGGCGGAGGTCTTCGTGACCACGCTCGCCGCCACCGGCGCCGCCACCCTCGGCTGGCTGCTCACCGAGAAGCTGCGCGACGGGCACGCCACCTCGCTGGGCGCGGCCTCCGGCGTCGTCGCCGGCCTGGTGGCCATCACCCCGGCCTGCTCCTCGGTCACCCCGCTCGGCGCGCTCGCCGTCGGCCTGGTCGCCGGTGTGGTGTGCGCCCTGGCCGTCGGCCTGAAGTACAAGCTCGGCTACGACGACTCCCTCGACGTCGTCGGTGTGCACCTCGTCGGCGGCCTCTGGGGCACCGTCGCGGTCGGCCTGTTCGCCTCCGCGGCCACGACCGCCGGCGTCGACGGGCTCCTCTACGGCGGCGGCGTCGACCAGCTGTGGCGGCAGGCGCTGGGCGCCCTCGCCGTCCTGGTCTACTCGTTCGTTCTGACCCTCGTGATCGGCGGCGTGATCGCCAAGCTCATGCGCTTCCGCATCACGGAGGAGGAGGAGGTCGCCGGCATCGACGGCGTCGTCCACGCCGAGACCGGGTACGACCTCGCGTCCCTGGGTGGTGGCGGTGGCGGCTCGGCCCTCACCGCCTCCGGTCAGACCCGCGCCGAGGCCCGGGGTACTAACCTCACCGACAGGAGCCGGGTGTGAAGCTCGTCACCGCCATCATCAAGCCGTTCAAGCTCGACGACGTCAAGGACGCCCTGGAGCTCATCGGCGTCACCGGCCTCACCGTCAGCGAGGTCCAGGGCTTCGGCCGCCAGCGCGGCCACACCGAGGTCTACCGGGGTGCGGAGTACCAGGTGGACTTCGTCCCCAAGGTGCGCATCGAGGTCGTCGTCGGCGAGATCGAGGCCGCACGGGTGGTGGACGCCGTCGTCGAGGCGGCCTCCACCGGCCAGATCGGCGACGGGAAGGTGTGGGTCACCACGATCGACGAGATCGTCCGCGTCCGCACCGGTGAGCGCGGCGAGGACGCGCTCTGACACGGGCACCGGCCCGGTGACCGACCGTCGGCCGGGGTGGTGAGCGGGCGGGTCCCGCGTCACCGCCCCGGCCGACGCCGTGAGGCCCCGACCCACCGACCGACAGGGGAGACCGTGCCCGACCTCGGCCCGCTGCCCGACCTGCCCCGCGCCGAGCGGGTGCAGCTCCTCGACACCTGGCTCGCCGGCCTGCTCACCGACGCGCTGGACGGCACCCCGCCGCCGCGGCAGGGCAGGGGCGGCCTGCCCCCGCGCACCGGGACCGACGGCGTCGCGCTGGTGGCCGTCGGCAGCCTGGGCCGGCGCGAGCCCCCGCCCCACGGCGACCTCGACCTGGTGCTCGTCCACGACGGCCGGCCCGAGGTGGCCGCCATCGCCGACGCCGTCTGGTACCCCATCTGGGACGCCGGCGTCCGGCTCGACCACTCGGTGCGCTCGGTCGCCGAGGCGGTCTCGGTGGCCTCCACCGACGTCAAGGCCGGCCTCGGCCTGCTCGACGCCCGCCTGGTCGCCGGCGACCCCGCCCTCGCCGCCACGCTGCGCAGCGCGACGCTGGCCAGCTGGCGGCAGTCGGCGTCGCGGCTGCTGCCCCAGCTGCGCGACCTGCGCCGCGGGCGGGCCCGGCAGGTCGGCGAGCTGGCCTTCCTGCTCGAGCCCGACCTCAAGGAGGCCTACGGCGGCCTTCGCGAGGGCCAGGTGCTGCGCGCGGTGGCCGCCGCCCAGCTCGGGGACGAGCCCTCCGCCGAGGTCGAGGCGGCCTACGCCTTCCTGCTCGACGTCCGCGACGAGCTGCGCCGCCGCTCCGGCCGCCCCACCGACGTGCTGGTCCGCCAGGAGCAGCGCCCGGTCGCCGCCGCGCTCGGCCTCGGGGACGACGGCGCCGCCGACGAGGACGTGCTGCTGCGCGAGGTGAGCCTCGCGGGGCGGCGGCTGGCGTTCGTCGCCGACGACACCTGGCGCCGGGTCGAGGCCGCGCTGGTCCGCCGTCCCCGGGCCCGCTACCGGCGGGTCCGCCGCGAGCCACTGGCCGAGGGCGTGGTGCGGCAGGGCGACGAGGTGGTGCTCGCCCGCGACGCCCGCCCGGCCGCCGACCCCGGGCTGGTCCTGCGCGGGGCGGCCGCCGCCGCGCGCGCGGACCTGCTGCTCTCGCCCTACACCCTCAAGGTGCTCGCCGTGCACTCCCCGCCGGTGCCCGAGCCGTGGCCGGCCGAGGTGCGCTGGTCGTTCCTGCGGCTGCTGGCCAGCGGGCGCTCGGCGGTGCCGGTGCTCGAGCAGCTGGACCAGGAGGGCCTGCTCGCCCGCCTCGTGCCCGAGTGGGACCGGGTGCGCTCGCTGCCGCAGCGCCACCCCTGGCACCGCTTCACCGTCGACCGGCACCTGGTCGAGGCCGCCGCGGCCGCCGCCGAGCTCACCCGCGACGTCGACCGGCCCGACCTGCTGCTGGTGTCGGCGCTGCTGCACGACATCGGGAAGGGCTGGCCCGGCGACCACAGCGTCGTCGGCCAGCCGATCGCGGCCGACGTCGCCGCCCGCATGGGGTTCACGGCGGCCGACGTCGCGGTCGTCGGCACCCTGGTGCGCCACCACCTGCTGCTGCCCGACACCGCCACCCGCCGCGACATCGACGACCCCGCCACCGTCGAGCGGGTCGCCGGCACCATCGGCGGGGACGGGCACGTCCTGCAGCTGCTGCACGCGCTGGCGCAGGCCGACGGCGCGGCCACCAGCACGTCGGCGTGGTCGCCGTGGAAGGCGCACCTGGTGGCGCACCTGGTGGCCCGCGTGCAGGCGCACCTCGGCGGCCCGGCCGTGGACGGGCCCGAGCCCGTGCTGCACCCGACCGAGCCGACGGTGACGCACCCCGGCGGGGACGGCGCGGTGACGGTGGGGGTCGAGGACGTCGCCGACGGCCAGCAGGTGACCATCGGGGCACCCGATGAGCAGGGCCTGTTCAGCCGGCTCGCCGGGGTGCTGGCGCTCAACCAGCTCGACGTCCGCGCCGCGAAGGTCAACGTCGTCGACGGCCGGGCGACGGCGGTGTTCGCCGTCCGCCCGCGGTTCGGCCGGGCGCCGCAGCCGGCGATCCTCGCCGACGCCGTGCGGGCGGCCCTGGAGGGGACGCTGCCGCTGGCCCAGCGGCTGCGCCAGCGCGAGGCCGACTACCGGCAGGACGCCGCCCGGTCGGCGCCGCCCCGCGTCTCCTGGCACGACTCGGAGGTCAGCGGGGAGGCGACGAGCATCGTCGAGGTGCGGGCCGGCGACCGGGCCGGTCTGCTGTACCGGCTCACCGCCGCCCTGGGGGCGGAGGGGCTCGACGTCACCTCGGCGCGCATCGAGACGCTGGGCGCCGACGCCGCCGACTACTTCTACGTGAGCAACCCCGCCGGCGGCCCGATCGACGCCGGCCAGCGCGGGCGGGTCGAGGCGGCGCTGGTCGCGGCCGCGCAGGGCGCGGTCCCCGACCCCGCGCACCGCGGGGGAGTGGACACGCCGGCCTGAGGTGCCCGGGACTGTCGGTGGCCCGTGCGACCGTCGGGTCGACGCGGGACGGAACGGTCCCGGCACCGAGGGGGAGAGGAGTCCGGCGTGGACGCGCAGCAGATCTGGCCCTGCCCCGCCTGCGGGGACGACGCGGTCTTCGAGCAGCCGCCGTGCGCCGACGGCCACGGGTCCGACGGCGGCGAGTGCCCCGAGTGGGCCTGCACCGGCTGCGGTGCCGCGTTCCTCTCCGGCGACCCCGGGCCCGCGGCCGAGGTGCTGGCGGCGCGGGCCGCCTGACGAAGGACCCCCGTGCCCCCCACCGCTCACGGGCTCGCGGCGGGGCCCTGCACGGGGGCCGTTCCATCACGTCACCGGAGGGTGAGTGCGACCCGGCCGGCGCCGGCGAGGGTGCCGTCCTCGACGAAGGCCACCCACCCGCCGCGCAGCAGCACCGTCTCGACCAGCTCGTCCACCACGTCGTCGACCACGTCGGGGTGCTCGACGTCCTCGGCGGGGACGAGGAAGTCGCCGTCCGGGCTCAGCCGCGCGGCGAGGGTGAAGCCCTCCTCCACGGCCAGCATCTCCGGCCGTTCCCGGCGGGCGGCGAGCCAGGCCGCGTCGATCCCCTCGACCACCGCGTTGCGGGAGCGCCGGTGGTCCAGGTGTGCCAGCGCCTCGTCCTGCCGCGAGAGCAGGTAGCCGTCGAGCACCGCGCGGACGCGCGGGACGAGCACCGTCGCCGGCGCGGTGGTCAGGTTCCCGGGGACCGTGCCCGCCAGCCGCCCGGTGTTGTGCGACAGCCGCCGGAACCGGCCGACCACCCGGTGACCCCCGACGAGGACCAGCGGGGCCGGGTGCAGGCGCAGGAAGGTCCCCAGCGCCCGGTCGACGCGGCGCAGGAAGGCGTCCCCCGCGTCGTCGTCGGCGGTCAGGGGGAACGGCGAGCGGGCCGGCGGTCGCAGCGTGCCGGCGCCGCCCTCCAGCAGCCGCGCCTCCCGCTCGGAGAGGAGCAGCACCAGGTGCCGCGGGATGCGGTGGAGTGCCCGCACGAGGTCGCGGGTGGCGAAGGTGGGGTCGACCACCACCCGGTCGGCCACCCGCACCGGCAGCCGGACGACCTGGCGCAGCGCCCGGTTCACGAACAGGGCGACCGCCGCGCCGGTGGGTCCGGTCCGGGCCTCGGCCACGAGTGCCTCCAGCGCGTCGGCGAGCTCGGGCGGGGCGCCGTCCCGGGCCAGCCGCACCCGGGCATCGGCCGCCAGGCGCTGCAGCGTCCGGGCGTCGGCGTCGGCCATGCGCGGTGCGGGAGTGGTGGAGGCCAGGAGCGACACGCACAGGTCGTCCCGCAGCGACTGCAGCAGGACCACCTGCTCGGGCGTCGGGCCGGTCGCGCGCGGCAGGGTGGCGGTCACGGCGCCGGCCAGCCCACCGGCACGGCGTCGAGCCGCCGGGCGAGGCGGGCGACGGCGCGGTCGAGGACGCGCTGCCGGCGCCGCCCGTGCAGGCCGCTCAGCCGGTGGACGGTGATCCGCGCCGGCACGCCGGCCGCCGCGGCGCGCTGCGTGACCAGGGCGACCAGCTCGGTGGCCTCGCGGTCGGCCTCCTCGCCGGGCCGGGCCCGGAGCGCGCCGCCCGGGGTGTGCGGCGTCCGGGGGAGCAGCAGGGCGGTGTGCACCTCGCGCCCGGTCTCCCGGGCGGAGGCGTGGGCCCCGTCGAGGGCGGCGAGCGCGCCCTCCCGGCCGGTCAGCGGCACCAGGAGGCGCGGTGGTGTGCCCGGCGTGCGGCGGGCGGGTGCGGCGTCCGCCGGCGCGGGGGGTGGCGGTGCGGGGATGGTCGCGATCACGGGCGTCTCCCACGGTGGGCGAGGTCTCCCCCGGTCCCTGCGGGACCGGCCGCGCCCGGGCCGGGGGGCCGGGACTGACGGGCGGCGGCTTCGCTGGTGCGGTCGGGTACTCCCCTCGCACGAACCACGATACGCGTAATCCAGTTCGCCCACAACGGTCCCGCCACCGGCCGGTGGCGCCCGCGCCCCGCGTACCGTGCCCGCGTGAGCGCCTCCTCGCCCGGCTGGACGTTCCTGTCCAACCACGGGCACGTGCTGGTCAGCCTCGCCGCCGACCCGGGGGCCCGGGTCCGCGACATCGCCGAGCGGGTCGGCATCACCGACCGCGCGGTGCAGCTCATCGTCGCCGACCTCGAGGCCGCCGGGTACGTCGAGCGCCGCAGGGTGGGCCGCCGCAACCACTACACCGTCGCCACGCACGGGCGGTTCCGGCACCCGCTGGAGCAGCACGTGCGCGTGGGTGACTTCCTCGCCCTGGTGGCCGGCTCGGCGCCCGCCCCGTCCGGGCACTGAGGGTCCGCCCGGCGCCGTAGGGACGGTCGCGGGGCGGCTTCTCGATACCCTGGGGTCAGGAGGCGCGAGGGTCCGGCCCGACGGACCCGTTCCGAGTCGCCGGCCGGTCCGGCCGGCGGACCGCGCCCGCGAGCTCTGACGAGGACGTGCTGTGTTCGAGACCCTCTCCGACCGCCTCGACAAGGTCTTCACCGGCCTGCGCGGCAAGGGCCGGCTGACCGACGCCGACATCGACGCCACCGCGCGCGAGATCCGCATCGCGCTGCTGGAGGCCGACGTCGCGCTGCCGGCGGTGCGCGCCTTCATCGCCGCGGTCAAGGAGCGGGCCCGCGGGGCGGAGGTCTCGCAGGCGCTCAACCCCGCGCAGCAGGTCATCAAGATCGTCAACGAGGAGCTCATCCAGATCCTCGGCGGCGAGACCCGCCGGCTGCGCTACGCCAAGCAGTCACCCACGGTGATCATGCTGGCCGGTCTTCAGGGCTCCGGGAAGACGACCCTCGCCGGCAAGCTGGGCCGCTGGCTCAAGGGCCAGGGCCACACCCCGCTGCTCGTGGCCTGCGACCTGCAGCGCCCCAACGCGGTCAACCAGCTGTCGATCGTGGCCCGGCAGGCCGGCGTCGACGTCTACGCGCCCGAGCCCGGCAACGGCGTCGGCGACCCGATCCGGGTGGCCGCGGACTCGATCGACCACGCCCGCCGCACGCTGCACGACGTCGTCGTCGTCGACACCGCCGGCCGGCTGGGCATCGACGCCGAGCTCATGGCGCAGGCCGCCGGCATCCGCGACGCCGTGCAGCCCGACGAGACGCTCTTCGTCGTCGACGCGATGATCGGCCAGGACGCCGTCACCACCGCCGAGGCCTTCCGCGACGGCGTCGGCTTCTCCGGCGTGGTCCTCACCAAGCTCGACGGCGACGCCCGCGGTGGTGCCGCGCTCTCGGTCCGCTACGTGACCGGGCAGCCGATCATGTTCGCCTCCACCGGCGAGAAGCTCACCGACTTCGACGTCTTCCACCCCGAGCGGATGGCCTCGCGCATCCTCGGCATGGGCGACGTGCTCACCCTCATCGAGCAGGCCGAGCAGGCCTTCGACGCCGACCAGGCCGAGAAGATGGCCGGCAAGCTGGCCAGCCGCGAGGGCTTCACCCTCGAGGACTTCCTCGAGCAGATGATGGCCATCCGCAAGATGGGCCCGATCGCCAACCTGCTCGGCATGCTGCCCGGCGCCGGGGCGATGAAGGAGCAGCTCAAGCAGGTCGACGACCGCGACCTCGACCGCACCGCGGCGATCATCCGCTCGATGACGCCGCAGGAGCGGGTCGACTCCAAGATCATCAACGCGTCCCGGCGGGTGCGCATCGCCAACGGCTCCGGCGTGACCGTCACCGAGGTCAACCAGCTGCTGGAGCGCTTCGCGCAGGCCCAGAAGATGATGGGCCAGATGGCCGGGAGCATGGGCATGCCCGGCATGGGCCCCATGTCGAAGAAGGCCCGCGGCCGCCAGATGCAGGCCCAGTCGTCGAAGAAGGGCAAGGGCAAGAAGGGCAAGGGCGGCAAGGCCCCCGCCCGCCGGCCGGCGGGCGCCCCGGGGCTGCCGCCCGGCGCCGGCAACCCCTTCGGCGGGCTGCCCGGCGGGATGCCGTCGCTGCCGCCGGGCCAGGCCCTGCCCGACCTGAGCAAGCTCGACTTCAGCAAGTTCGGGGACGAGCGGCCCGGGCGGTGAGCCCGGCCGCCCTGCACCTGTCCGGGGTCGTCCTCCCCGAGGGCGGGCACCGGGACCTGTGGGTCCGCGACGGCCGGTGGACGGCGGAGCCGGTGCCCGGCGCCGAGACCGTCGCCCGCGGCGGGTGGCTGCTGCCGGGCCTGGTCGACGCGCACTGCCACGTCGGCATCGGCCCCGGCGGAGCACCCGTCGAGGACCCCGCCGGCCTGCGCGGGCAGGCGCTGGCCGAGCGCGACGCCGGCGTGCTGGCACTGCGCGACTGCGGCTCGCCGGTCGACACCCGGGCCCTCGACGACGAGCCCGACCTGCCGACGATCGTCCGGGCCGGGCGGCACATCGCGCGGACCCGCCGCTACATCCCCGGCCTGGCGGTGGAGCTCGAGCCCGAGGACCTCGTCGCCGAGGTGCGGGTGCAGGCCCGTCGCGGCGACGGCTGGGTCAAGCTGGTCGGCGACTGGATCGACCGGTCGGCCGGCGACCTCGCGCCGGAGTGGCCGGCCGACGTGCTCCCGGCCGCGATCGCGGCCGCGCACGAGGAGGGTGCCCGGGTCACCGCGCACACCTTCGGCGCCGACGCCCTGCCCGGCCTCGTGCGCGCCGGCATCGACTGCATCGAGCACGGCACCGGCCTCACCGAGGACCTGCTGGGGGAGATGGCCGCCCGTCGCACCGCCGTCGTCCCCACGCTGGTCAACGTGGAGAACTTCCCCGGCTTCGCGGCCGCGGGGGAGAAGCGCTTCCCCGCCTACGCCAGCACGATGCGGCGGCTGTACGCGGGCTCGGGCGCCGTCGTGCGCGCGGCCTACGAGGCCGGGGTGCCGGTGTTCGCCGGCACCGACGCCGGCGGCGGCATCGCGCACGGCCGGATCGCCGACGAGGTGCACGCGCTGTGCCGGGCCGGCCTGCCCGCCGAGGCGGCGCTGGCGGCGGCGTCGTGGTCGGCGCGCGCCTGGCTCGGGCTGCCCGGGATCGAGGAGGGCGCGCCGGCCGACGCCGTCGTCTACGACGCCGACCCGCGCGCCGACCTCGACGTCCTGGCCCGGCCGCGGCTCACCCTGCTGCGCGGCCGCGTCGTCTGAGGCGGCTCACCGCTTCTGGCCGGCGCGGAACAGCGCGACGGCCTTCCCGATGCGCCGCTGCCGCGTCTCGGCCGTCTTCGCGCCGTTCACCGTGTCCACGTGGTACCGCTGCAGGCTGTTGGACAGCGTCGCGAAGAAGGCGCCCGCCTGCTCGTCCGCGGCCAGCGCGGCGGCGAGGTCGGCGGGGACGTCCACCTCGCGCGGGGTGTCGGCGAGCGTCAGCGTGACCCGGACCGGGTCCCCGGCCGTCAGCCCGGTGGCCTGCCGGACCGCGGCGCTGACGCTGACGAGGTACCGGCCGCCCATCACGGCCACGGTGCTGCGGTAGGCGTGACCGTCGAGGTCGACCAGGACCGGCGGCCGTCGCCCGGCCCCCAGCTGCTCGACCAGCTCCGGCGGCACCTCGATGCCGGTGTTGTTGCCGCTGGCGGCCAGCGTCGTCTCGAAGGTCACGCTGCGCTGCTCGGTCACGGCACTCAGCCTCCTGGGGGATCGGCCGGTCGGGGGTCGGAGGGGAGACCCTGGCACGCCGCCGGGCTCATCGGCCGCGAACCCGCTCGACCGGCCTGGGAGACTCGTCGCGTGCTGTTGCGGATGTCCACGCTGTTCCTGCGCACGCTGCGCGACGACCCGGCCGACGCCGAGGTCCCCAGTCACCGGCTCCTGGTCCGGGCCGGCTACATCCGGCGGGCCGCGCCGGGCGGCTTCACCTGGCTGCCGCTGGGCTACCGGGTCTTCCGCAACGTCGAGCGCGTCGTCCGCGAGGAGATGGACCGGATGGGCGCCCAGGAGGTGCACTTCCCGGCGTTGCTGCCCCGCGAGCCCTACGAGGCGACCGGGCGCTGGACCGAGTACGGCCCCAACCTCTTCCGGCTCCAGGACCGGCGGGGGGCGGACTTCCTGCTCGGCCCCACCCACGAGGAGATGTTCACGCTCCTGGTGAAGGACCTGTACTCGTCGTACAAGGACCTGCCGCTGTCGATCTACCAGATCCAGGACAAGTACAGGGACGAGGCGCGGCCCCGGGCCGGGCTCTTCCGCGGGCGCGAGTTCACGATGAAGGACAGCTACTCCTTCGACGTCGACGACGCCGGCCTCGACGCCTCCTACGCCGCGCACCGCGAGGCCTACATCCGGATCTTCGACCGGCTGGGCCTCGAGTACGTCATCGTCTCGGCGATGTCCGGGGCCATGGGCGGGTCGAGGAGCGAGGAGTTCCTGCACCCCACCGCGATCGGCGAGGACACCTTCGTCCGCTCGCCCGGCGGCTACGCGGCCAACGTCGAGGCGGTGCGCACCGTCGTCCCCGACCCGGTGCCCCTCGACGGCCTGCCCGAGGCCCACGTCGAGGACACCCCCGACACCCCGACCATCGAGACGCTGGTCGACGTCGCCCGGCAGCTGTTCCCCGACGCCGGGTACACCGCCGCGGACACGCTCAAGAACGTCGTCGTGACGCTGGTCCACCCCGACGGCACCCGCGAGCCGCTCGTCGTCGGCATCCCCGGCGACCGCGAGGTCGACGCCAAGCGGCTGGAGGCGCAGCTGGCACCGGCGGAGGTGGAGCCGTTCACCGACTTCGAGCGGCACCCCGCCCTCGTCAAGGGCTACATCGGCCCCCAGGTGCTCGGCAAGGACAGCGAGTCGGGCATCCGCTACCTCGTCGACCCGCGCGTGGTCCCCGGCACCCGGTGGATCACCGGCGCCAACGCGCCCGGCAGGCACGTGTTCGACCTGGTCGCCGGCCGCGACTTCGCCTGGGACGGCACCGTCGAGGCCGCCGAGGTGCTGCCCGGTGACCCCGCGCCCGACGGCTCCGGCCCGCTCGAGCTCGCCCGCGGCGTCGAGATCGGCCACATCTTCCAGCTCGGCCGCAAGTACGCCGACGCGCTGGGCCTGCAGGTGCTCGACGAGAACGGCAGGCTCGTCACCGTCACCATGGGCTCCTACGGCATCGGGGTCTCGCGCGCCGTCGCCGCGATCGCCGAGTCCACCCACGACGAGCTGGGCCTGGTCTGGCCGCGCGAGATCGCCCCGGCCGACGTGCACGTCGTCGCCACCGGCAAGGACGCCGCGGTGTTCGAGGCCGCGCAGGCGCTGTCCGACGAGCTGGTCGCCGCCGGCCTGACCGTGCTCTACGACGACCGGCCGAAGGTGAGCCCCGGCGTGAAGTTCAAGGACGCCGAGCTGCTCGGCATGCCGACGATCGTCACCGTGGGCCGCGGGCTGGCGCAGGGCGTCGTCGAGGTGCGCGACCGCGCGACGGGCGAGCGCGCGGAGGTGCCGGTGGCCGACGCCGCGGCCACCGTGCTCGCCGCGGTCCGGAGCTGACGGGCCCCGCCGGGATCAACGGAAGGACCTCCCTGCCCCCCACCGCTCGCGGGCTCGGGCGGGTCCCTGCAGGGAGGCCGGCGGTCAGCCGGGGACGGCGACCAGTTCGACCTCGTACCCGTCGGCGTCCTCGAGGTAGGCCGCCCGGTGGTCGGGGCCCCCGGCGAACGGGTGGCGGTCGGCGAACAGCAGGCGCCACCCGTGCGCCGGCGCGTCCGCGACGAGGGCATCGAGGTCAGCGGGCGTCCCCGCCCAGAACGCCAGGTGGTTGAGGCCCGGCCGGAGCCGCTCGTGCGTGCCGGCGGTGAGCGCGGGTGACTGCTCGACGACGACGTAGACCCCGTCCAGCCGCCAGGACCGGCCGTGCTCCCACGACTGGTAGGGCGCCGCGCCCAGGGCGGTGAGCAGCCACCCCCACGAGCGCTCGGCGCGGGCGAGATCGGGCACCCACAGCTCCACGTGGTGGAGCAGACCCCGGCTGGTCACTGCGTGCCTCCCCGCATCTGGCATCATGGTCGGTCGAACACGGCGGTGCGCGGCCCTCTCACCGCTGCCGGCCGTGTCCCTGGCTCCGCCCCGGCGTACCCCCACGCGTCGCTCCGGCGAGCACCGTCAGACAGCGTTCGAGGAGAACACGAGCCACCGTGGCCACCAAGATCAAGCTCATGCGCCTGGGCAAGATGCGCGCCCCGTACTACCGCATCGTCGTCGCCGACTCGCGCACCAAGCGCGACGGCCGCTCGATCGAGACGATCGGCAAGTACCACCCGAAGGAGGACCCCTCCTTCATCGAGGTCGACAGCGAGCGTGCGCAGTACTGGCTCGGCGTCGGCGCGCAGCCGACCGAGGCCGTCGCGGCGATCCTCCGGGTCACCGGTGACTGGCAGAGGTTCAAGGGCGAGCCGGCCCCGCCGCCCATGAAGGTCGCCGCCCCCAAGCCCGACCGCAAGGCCCTCTACGAGGAGGCCGTCCGCGGCAACGGCGACGAGCCGGCCGCGGGCGCCACCACCCCGAAGAAGAAGGCCGCTCCCAAGGCCGACGCCCCTGCCGACGGTGCCGCCCCCGCGGACGCCGCCGCCGAGACGCCCGCCGCCGAGTAAGACGTGCTCGAAGAGGCGCTCGAGCACCTGGTCAAGGGCATCGTCGACCACCCGCGCGACGTCACCGTCGACATGGTGGGCGGCCGCCGCGGCAAGACGCTCGAGGTCCGGGTGCACCCCGACGACCTCGGCAAGGTGATCGGCCGCGGCGGGCGCACCGCCAAGGCCCTGCGCACCGTCATGGCCGGCGTCGGCGGCCGCGGCCTGCGGGTCGACGTCGTCGACACCGACGGGCGCTGACCGGCTCCGTCCCCGACGTGGGACCCGCTCCCCAGGACACCGTGGTGGTCGGCCGCATCGGCCGGCCCCACGGTGTCCGTGGTGAGGCGACGATCGAGGTCCGCAGCGACGACCCCGACGCCCGCTTCCGCGTCGGTACCGTGCTGCGGACCGACCCCGCCGACCGCGGGCCCCTGACCGTCGCCGGCGCGCGCTGGCACCGCGAGGTGCTGCTGCTGGCGTTCGAGGGCTACGACTCCCGCGAGGAGATCGAGACCCTCCGCGACACCCTGCTCGAGGTCCCGGTCGCCGACCTGCCGGCGCTGGAGGACCCTGACACGTACTACGACCACCAGCTCGTCGGCCTGGCCGCCCGGCTCCCCGACGGCACGCCGCTGGGCGAGGTCGCCGCCGTCCGCCACGAGGGTGCCGACCTGCTGGTCGTGCACCGCGTCGAGGGCGGCGAGCTGCTCGTGCCCTTCGTCAGCGCGATGGTGCCCACGGTGGACCTGGCCGCCGGCGAGGTCGTCGTCGACCCGCCCGAGGGGCTGCTCGACCTGTGACCTTCCGGATCGACGTCGTCACGATCTTCCCCGACTACCTCGCCCCGTTGCGGCAGTCCCTGCTCGGCCGGGCCGCCGAGCGCGGGCTGGTCTCCGTCGGGGTGCACGACCTGCGGCAGTGGACCGACGACGTCCACCGCACCGTCGACGACGCCCCCTACGGCGGCGGGCCCGGCATGGTGATGCGCCCCGAGCCGTGGGCGCGGGCGCTGGCCGACGTCCGCCCGCCCGGCACGCGGCTGGTCGTCCCCACGCCGGCCGGGCGCCCGTTCACCCAGGCCGTCGCCGCGGAGTGGGCGGCCGAGCCCGGTCTGGTGTTCGCCTGCGGCCGCTACGAGGGCATCGACCAGCGCGTCGCCGAGTGGGCCGCGCAGGACGGGCCCGTCTCCGAGGTCTCCATCGGCGACTACGTGCTGGCCGGCGGCGAGTCGGCGGTGCTGGTGATGGTCGAGGCGGTCACCCGGCTGGTCCCCGGGGTCGTCGGCAACCGGGAGTCGGTCGAGTTCGACTCGCACGCCGACGGGCTGCTCGAGGGCCCCTCCTACACCCGCCCGGCCTCGTGGCGCGGCCTCGACGTCCCCGCGGTCCTGCTCTCCGGCGACCACGCCGCCGTGGCGCGCTGGCGCCGGGCGGAGTCGCTGCGGCGCACCGCAGACCGCCGTCCCGACCTGCTCGCCGCACTGCCCGAGGACGCGCTGTCACCGGACGACCGGGCGGTCCTGGGCGGTGACTGACGACCGGGTGGGTGGGCGAGCGATCGTGCGCCCCACGGCGCGGGTGGTCGTCCTCGACCCCGACGGCCGGGTGCTGCTCCTCGGCGCACGGCTGACCGACCCCGCGATCCCGCCCGGTGACGTGCTGTTCTGGTACACGCCCGGCGGGGGAGTGGAGGACGGCGAGAGCGTCCGCGTGGCCGCCGCCCGCGAGCTCGCCGAGGAGATCGGCCTCGTGGTCGACCCCGCCGCGCTCGAGGGCCCGGTGTGGCTGCGCCGCCACGTCGGCCCCTTCGCCGGGGTCGACGTCGACAGCCGCGAGACCTTCTTCGTCCTCCGCGACGTCGTCCACGAGGTCGACCCGGCCGGCCGCACCGAGCTGGAGCTGCTCGGCGAGGAGCCGCACCGCTGGTGGACGGCCGGGGAGATCGCCGCCAGCGGCGAGGAGTTCGCGCCAGGAGAGCTCGGCGCGGTGCTGCCGGAGCTGCTCGCCGGGCCGTGGCGCCGGCCACCCCGTGTCGTGGACTGACCCCCGCGTCCCGGGCCGCGCTCGGCAGTCCGGCGGGGATGTGGCACAGTAGAGAGTCGCTGCAGACCGGAGGCGCCCGCCGACGGGTCCCCGGAGTCGCAGCCCCCTGGTCCGGAGCGCGGGGTGTCCCGCTGCCCGGACCGACGACGAGCCACTGCTGAGACCGAGGACAAGCTGCGATGAACACCCTGGACGTACTCGACGCCGACTCGCTGCGCGACGACATCCCCGAGTTCCGCCCCGGGGACACCGTCAAGGTGCACGTCCGCGTCGTCGAGGGCAACCGCTCGCGCATCCAGGTCTTCCAGGGCGTGGTCATCCGCCGCCAGGGTGGCGGGATCCGCGAGACCTTCACCGTGCGCAAGGTCAGCTTCGGCGTGGGCGTCGAGCGCACCTTCCCCGTGCACACACCGGTCGTGGAGAAGATCGAGGTGCTGACCCGCGGTGACGTCCGCCGGGCGAAGCTGTACTACCTCCGTGAGCTGCGCGGCAAGGCCGCCAAGATCAAGGAGAAGCGCGAGACCGTCACGCGCTGACGACTCCGCACGACGCGAGGCGCCGGCCCGACCCGGCCCTCCCACGGCGGGTCCCCCGCGGCCGTACGCTGGCTCCCGATGAGCAGCGACCGGTCCGGGGGACCCGCCGACGTCGTCCCGGGGGAGGACCCGCCGCCGCCGGGTGCCGCGGGGCACCGGGCCTCCTGGTGGCGCCGTCCGGCCGAGCCGGAGAAGAAGAGCTCCCTGCTGCGCGAGCTGCCCGTCCTGCTGGTCGTGGCCTTCGTGCTCGCGCTGCTGGTGAAGACGTTCCTGGCACAGGCCTTCTTCATCCCGTCCGGGTCGATGGAGCAGACCCTGCACGGCTGCCCCGGCTGCACGGGCGACCGGGTGCTGGTCAACAAGGTCCCGTACTGGTTCGGCGAGCCCGAGCCCGGCGACATCGTGGTGTTCGAGGGGCCCGACACCTGGACGCCCGAGGTCGACATCCAGGAGCCCTCCAACTGGTTCACCGGCGCCCTGCTCTGGCTGGGCCGCACCGTGGGTGTGGCGCCGCCGAGCGAGGACGACTACGTCAAGCGGGTCATCGCGACCGGCGGGCAGACCGTGCAGTGCTGTGACGCCGAGGGCCGGGTCACCGTCGACGGCGAGCCGCTCGACGAGCCCTACGTCTTCGAGAACACCCCGATCGAGAGCCGCGCCTTCGGCCCCGTGACCGTGCCCGAGGACCGGCTGTGGGTGATGGGTGACCACCGCTCGGCCTCGGCGGATTCGCGGTCGCACGTCGGCGACCGCTACGGCGGCACGATCGCCGTCGACGACGTCATCGGCAAGGCCGCGCTCATCGTGTGGCCGGTGGACCGTTTCGGCACCCTCGACTCCCCGGACATCCAGGCCGCCCGCGCCGCCGCGGTCTCCGGCGCGGTGGGCCAGGCGCTGCCCCTCACCGCCGGGGTGGTCGGCGCGTTGCCGGTGGCCCTGTGGAGCCGTTCCCGCCGCCTGCGCCGCCCGCCACCGGGCTGACCTCCCCGTCTCCTCCTCCGACGGCGCCGTCCCGCACCCGGGGCGGCGCCGTCGTCGTCGCAGGAGTGGTGGGGACCATTCACAGAATGGTCGTCACCATGTCGACAATGTGGAATCGATCGCCGGGGAGTGTTACTCCCGTGACGTGGGACGCGAACACCGGGTGGCGAAGAAATCTCCGAAAAGCATTCAAGGAGTCGCCAATACCGCCCGATGGGGTAATCGAGAGCAACTCGGTTCCCCGAAATGGAGTAAGTCGTGTCCGCACCCCTGGCGAGCGCCACCCGCGGCGTCACCCGCGTGCTCCTCCTCGCCGACGCCCCCGTCCTGCGCCGCGGCCTGGTCGGCATGGTCAACGAGACCGCCGGCATGCAGTCGGTGGGCACCCCGGGCGAGCTGCGCCGAGCCCTGACCCTCGTCGAGACCGCCCGTCCCGACGCCGTGGTCGTCGAGCTGGGTGCCGGCCGCGCTGCCACCCTCAACGTGATCCGCGACCTGCGCCGCCGCTTCCCCCGGGTCGCCGTCGTCGCCCTGGCCACCTCCGAGGACCCGGCCGTGGTCAACGAGGCCGTCGCCGCCGGCGTCCGCGGGTACCTCCTGCTCAACACCTCGCCGACCCTGCTCGGCTGGGCGATCCTGGCCGCCCGCGCCGGCCGCACGGTCGTCGACCCGCAGATCCGCCGTGTCGAGGCCGCCGCCGCCCCGGTCGGCAAGCCGCTCACCCCCGAGGTGCCGCTGACCCGCCGCGAGCAGGACGTCCTCGACGAGCTGCTGCAGGGCCAGTCCAACCGGCAGATCGGCCGCAACCTCTTCATCAGCGAGGACACCGTCAAGTCCCACGTCAAGGCGATCCTGCGCAAGCTGGGTGCCCGCGACCGGGCGCACGCGGTCTCGCTGGTCCTGTCCTCCCGCGGCTCGGCGTCCTGCACCTGCGGCGCCCACCGCGTCACCGCGCCGGCTTCGGTGGAGGTCTGACGACCCACCCCTCCTCGTCCGGACCGTCCGCCTCCTCGGCGGTCCCGACCGCGGGCCCTGCGGCCCGCTCCGGTCCACGGGCCGGTCCCCTCTGCCCCCGGGGACCGGCCCGTGGTCGTTCCGGCCGACGGCCCGGCCGGCCCGTCGGCACGGCGTCGTAGTGTCGGACGGCGATGGCAGGCCGTCTTCCCCCCGCTCACCGGGCCGCCGCGACGCCGGCCGCCCGCACCCGCCCTCCCGACCCGTCCGGGCCCGGCGACCCCGTCCCCGACGACGCGCTGTGGGACATGGAGCGCTCGCTGCGCCGTCGCGGCTTCTCCGCCGTGGCCGGCGCCGACGAGGCCGGTCGCGGCGCCTGCGCCGGCCCGCTGGTGGCCGCCGCCTGCGTGCTGCCCGCCGGCCGCCGGGGCCGCGTCCCCGGGCTCGCGGACTCCAAGCTGCTGACCGCCGCCGCCCGGGACCGCGTCTACGACGAGGTGGTCGACCGCGCGGTCTCGTGGTCGGTCGTCGTCATCCCGGTCGCCGACCTCGACGCGCGCGGCATGCACGTGACCAACCTCGAGGCGCTGCGCCGGGCGGTGTGCGCGCTCGACCCCGCCGCCGACTATGTGCTCACCGACGGCTTCCCCGTGCCCGGCCTGGGCGTGCCGAACCTGGCCGTGTGGAAGGGCGACCGGGTCGCGGCCTGCGTGGCGGCCGCCTCGGTGCTGGCCAAGGTGACCCGGGACCGCATCATGCTCGACCTGCACGAGCGCTTCCCCGAGTACGACTTCGCCGTGCACAAGGGCTACACGACGGGGACGCACACGGCCGCGCTGGAGCGTCACGGACCCTGTCCCGAGCACCGGTCGCGGTTCGTCAACGTCGTCCGAGCCCGCGACGCGCACGCCGGACGGGAACTCCAGCTCACCGGTCCGGGCGGCATGGTCGATGATGGGGGCATGCGCACGATCTCCGGAGAGCCGCGATGAGCACCGAGGACCTGGAGAAGTACGAGACCGAGATGGAGCTGCAGCTCTATCGCGAGTACCGGGACATCGTCCGGCAGTTCACCTACGTGGTGGAGACCGAGCGGCGCTTCTACCTGGCCAACTCCGTCGACCTGCAGGTCCGCGAGGCCGGCGGCGAGGTGTTCTTCGAGCTCAAGCTCTCCGACGCCTGGGTCTGGGACATGTACCGGCCGGCCCGCTTCGTGCGCAACGTCCGGGTGCTGACGTTCAAGGACGTCAACGTCGAGGAGCTCGACAAGCCCGACCTCGAGCTGCCCGACGGCCCGCGCATCACCTGATCCGGTCCTCACGCCCCGGACGCTGACCGGCGGGGCCGACGGGACCGGCGCGCCCGTCCACAGCCCCCGCCGCCGTCCACAGACCACCGGCGCAGCCGCACGGGCGGGGTGCGCCGGGCGACGGTCGGCGGGTGTCCACCACCTCCGAACTCGGCAGCCGCGGTGAGGCGATCGCCGCGACCTACCTCACCGACGCCGGGCTGCGCGTCCTCGACCGCAACTGGCGCTGCCGCGACGGCGAGCTCGACATCGTCGCCCGGGACGGCGGGGCGATCGTCTTCTGCGAGGTGAAGACCCGCCGTGCCACCGGCTTCGGCCACCCGGTCGAGGCGGTGCCGGTCACCAAGCAGCGGCGCCTGCGCACGCTGGCCCAGCGCTGGCTGGCCGCGCACGACGAGCACGCGCCGGACCTGCGCTTCGACGTCGTCGGCGTGCTCGTCCGCCCCGCCGGCCCGGCCGTGGTGACGCACCTGCGCGGGGCCTTCTCGTGACCCTCGCCCGCACCTGGTCGGTCGGCCTGGCGGGGGTCACCGGGGCGCTGGTGGAGGTCGAGGTGGACATGTCCGCCGGTCTCCCGGGCGTCGTGCTCGTCGGCCTGCCCGACGCCGTGGTGCGCCAGTCGGTGGACCGCGTCCGCGCCGCCGTCGTCAACACCGGTGCGGCGTGGCCGATGCGCCGGATCACCATCGGGCTCTCCCCGGCCGCCATGCCGAAGCAGGGGAGCGGGTTCGACCTAGCGATATCTGAACTGAGACACTGCTATGCATGCGCCGTCGTGCCGTCCTTTACAGCCGGATCAGCAAGGACCGGGAGGGCGCCGGTCTAGGCGTCGACCGGCAACGCCAGGACTGCGCTGAGCTTGCTGAACGTCTCGGCTGGGGCGTCGTTGCCCACCACTCGGACAACGACCTCTCCGCCTACTCGGGACGCCCCCGGCCCGGCTACCACGCTCTCCTCGATGACCTGCGGCGCGGACGCGCCGACGCCGTCGTCGTCTGGCACACCGATCGGCTCCACCGTCGTCCCGTAGAGCTCGAGGAGTACATCGACGTCTGCGACCCCCGCGGCGTCATCACCCAGACTGTCAAGGCCGGTCCACTTGACCTCGCCACACCCTCGGGGCGGATGGTGGCCCGCATGCTAGGCAGCGCCGGCCGGTACGAGGTCGAGCACATGATCGAGCGTCAGCAGGCCGCGAAGCTCCAGGCCGCCACGGCCGGCCGCTGGAAGGGCGGCCGGAGGCCGTTCGGCTACGAGCCAGACGGGGTCGCGCTGCGCGAGGCCGAGGCCGAGGAGATCCAACGCGCCACCGATGACCTGCTGGCGGGCATGAGTCTGCACGCGATTGCCCGCGACTGGAACGCCCGCGGGGTCACGACGTCGACCGGAGGTCAATGGAAGGCGACCGAGGTCCGAAAGCTGCTCACCCGCCCGCGGAATGCCGGGTTGATGGAGCACCGCGGCGAGGTCGTCGGCAAGGCTCAGTGGCCAGCAATCGTCGACGAGTCCCTGTGGCAGGCTGCCCGGGCGTTAATGAGTGACCCGTCGCGCCGCACGACGACTGGGAATGCCCGTCGCTGGCTTGGGGGAGGGCTCTACCGGTGCGGGGTCTGCGGGGCGACCTTGCGGGCGACCACGGGGGGCACGGGCGGCCTCGGTCGGGGGAGTGTCGCCGCGTACCGCTGTGAACAGGGTGCGCATGTCGTGCGCCGCTGCGCGCAGCTGGACGCCTTCGTGGAGGCCCTGGCGGTTGAGCGGCTGTCGCAGCCTGACGCGGCGGACCTTAGCGCGCCGGACTCGGCGGACGACACGTCGGCAGTGCACGCCGAGCGGCTTGCTGTTCAGGCCCGGCTTGATGAGCTGATTGACCGGTTCGCTGTCGGGCAAGTCACCGGCCAGCAACTGCAGCGCGGCACGGCCACGCTCCGCGGGCAGCTCGACGCGCTGGATGCCCGCCTGGCCGCCGCCGGTGTCTCAGCTCTCGCCGGCATTGCAGGGCCATCGGCGGCCGACGTATGGCCCCCGCTCGACCTGTCCCGGCGACGCGCCATCATCGATGTGCTGATGACGGTGACGGTGCACCGAGCCCGTCGCGGACGTCCGCCCGGGTGGCGGCCAGGGGAGTCCTACTTCGACCCCCGCGGCATCGAGATCACCTGGAAGGCAGGCTGACTGCGCTCGCGCGCCCCGGCCGTCGTGCTGACGGCGCTCATCTAATGGGGCTTTACTAAGCCCGGCGCGAAGGGTGTCCTGTACATCAAAACCTGCGGATCTGGACGAGGGGGTGCTGCAGGTCTGGAGCGGCCGGCTTGTGTCGCTCAGTGGGCCGCGGAGGAACTGACGGGAAGGGCGGCGCGGTAATGGAACCAGGTCCGGCCCCGGATGTCCCGCGCCTCGACCGGGCCCGTCACCACAAGCTTGGACCAGTCGGGCGGCTCGCCGTTGGGATGCTGCTCCCGCAGCGCCGCGCGCAGTCCCGCCGTGGCTCGCTCCGCATGTGGGTACGGCAGGGCGGTTGTGGCTTCGACGGTGGGCATGACCTCATCGTTGTGAATGCCGTGCCCGCGGCGGCTGGTCTGCCACTAGTCATCGCCCGGCGGAGTGGTTGGCGTCCCAGCCCCTTGCCCTCGGGTCACGGCCTTGCACCGTTCACTCAGATGCGGCACGCGCGCGTCCGGTGACGGCCTACGGGACGCACT
Source organism: Geodermatophilus obscurus (assembly GCF_900115395.1). Taxonomy (GTDB): domain Bacteria; phylum Actinomycetota; class Actinomycetes; order Mycobacteriales; family Geodermatophilaceae; genus Geodermatophilus; species Geodermatophilus obscurus_B. The sequence continues at coordinate 3,498 of NZ_FOWE01000007.1, read as the reverse complement.
CGCCGACGCGGACTACGGGTGACCACGTGAATCGCTGTGGACGACGGGCCGGCGGGGGAGGAGTCGGTGGAGCTGAACGTGGCTGACCGCCGACAGTCCCCGGCACACCGCCAGCCCACCGCTCACTCCGGAAGGCCTCGAATGGGCCGTGGACGCGAATGAGCTGCGCGGGTCGCACTCGAGCGGTGGGTCGTCGACATCGAGGCGATGTGGGGTCCGATGTCCGGGGAGCCAACTGAAGGTCGCAAGATCGAGGCCGTCACCAACTACGCCACCGGCGGTGCGCCCATCAACGGTGTCCTCGCAGCCGTCCCGCCCGCGGTAGCGGACGGCGCCCTACGTGTCGACGGAGGCATCCGCGACTGGTGATGCCCACCGGTCCCGAGGCAGGCGCCATGGCCACGGAGGCCCCTGCAGGGGATCGTGCCGAGCCCGACGGGGGGAGGAGTCGAATTCCCGGCCTGGGGCGGGTCGCGCCGTAAGCCGCTGCGCTGGTTCGCTCTGCTGCGGCCGACGTTGACGGCCGCCACCGGGCCCGCCTCTCGTTCGGCACCCGCACATGGGGGAACTACATCCGCTCTCAGCGGGACGTCATCTCCGGCAAGGACGTATGCAGCTCACTGTGGGATCACCAGCTGACATTGACATGCACTGACCCGCATTAGATCCTCGTGACGCACGACCGCTGCTGGCTACGGGCCGGGCGACAGGCGTTGAGCAATCAGTCCCCCGGGACTGCGGGCTCGACCCGTCCCCGGGAGACCCTTGGTGACAGCCCCCCGCCCCCCTGCTGCGGTCTGCGGCAGCGACCTCTACACCATCGGCGAACTGGTCGCCCGCTGGCCAGCCTTCTCGCGCAGGCACATCGAGCACCTCCTGCACCGCCGCCGGCTCGGCTGTTATCGGGTCGGCCGGCGCGTCTTCATCAGCGAGCAGGAGTTCGCTGCCTTCATCGCCGTGGGCCGTGTGGAGCCGACGCAGTGAGTGCCCCAGCTACGGCCGCCTGCACACACCAGACGACCACCGCTACGTCCCTGGCTGACTACGTCGCCCGGGTGGTAGCGGCTGCGCCGCCGCTGTCCGAGCATCAGCGCGCACGGGTCCAACTCCTCCTTCGGGGATGTCCCCGGACGTGAGCCGCAACGATACCGGGTCGGCCGGGGCTCCACCCCCAGCCGACCCGGACACCGAGTCGCACCCTGCACAGGCACCGCTCGCCGCCGAGGGTAGCGGCGACGCCGGACAATCCACGAGACCACGACAACACGTAATCGCCGATCACTGTGTCGCCGTCCGCGACGGCGGCGACGCGTGCCCTCAGTGCGCCATACCGGCCGCGAACCGACGCCACGACCCCGACCGCAGACCGGCTGTGGCGCCGTCTCCGACGGGCGCTGCGCAGGCGCTGCTGGGAGGCGACCACTGTTGGCTGGCCGCAGCCCGGACCGTGCTCCTGCACATGGCCGAGGGCGGCGGGGAGCTTGTTGTCGACAACCTCGGCGCTTACAACCCGTCGACCGTGTCTCGCCGGGACCGACTGATCGCCCATGCGCGTCTCCGCGGCCTCATGGTTCCGGTGGGCTATCGGCAGTCGCGTCCTGGTCGCGCCGGCAGTGCCTGCCGGACGTGGCACGGCGTCGCCCAAATCCCGGAGCACCGATGAGCTGGCCACGGGACGCATGGACTGACGCAGTGTGGAACTCAACCACTCTCAAGCCGCTCGAGCGACTGGTGGCCCTCGTCTACGCGAAGTACGCAGGCGACAGTGACATCGCATGGGTCACGTTCCCCGTGCTGATGCAGCGGACCGGACTGTCCCGGGACGCCGCCTCGCGGGCCCTGCGCGGCCTCGAATCCAAGGGCTGGCTGGTGCTGGTGGAGCGCGCTCGCCAACACCACTCCGCCCGCTACCGGCTGCAGATCCCGACCGTCCCGGACGAGGAGAAGGCAGCCAGCAAGAAGTCTCAGCCGTCCGCCTTGCAGACTGCTGAGGCAGAGCAGGCGTCCGCCTCCCGGACTGCTGGGACTTCTGAATCGTCCGTCTCGCGGACGGCTGAAAGAACTGCCAGCCGTCCGCTGGACGCGCTCAGCCGTCCGTCTCTCGACACGAGCAGTCCGGCAGACGGACCAGAGACTTCGGAGAGAACCCAGAACACCACCACCGACGCACCCAGCGGCCTGGCGGTTGATAGAGGCCTCCTCGACGTCATTCGCGCCAACCTGCCGGCGGCGCTCGCTGCACAGGTCTCCCGACCCCGCCTCCACGTCGCAAGCACCCGGCTCGCTGTTCTCGGGTGGACCAGCGACAGCCTTGGCCCACTGGTCGCCCACCACGGCTGGGACCGTGCTGGCGCCGGCGCCGTCATCGCCTGGCTCGACGGGCTGCAGCACCCCAGCGACGAATTCCAGTCACTGACGCCTCACCGGCCGACGCCTGCCGTCGTAGCCCTTCGGCCAGGGCCCACCGGACACACATTCGAGAGCGCCCGGACCGACGTTGATGAGTGCCTGCGATGCGGGCTCCCCGCCGCGAACAGCTCCCACCGGCGAGCGACGCCGTATCGACTCGACTCTTATCGCAGCCGGGCCGGAGTGTCCCCGTGAGCCGCACCCGGCCCAACCACCCGCGCACGCCGCCACCTCACCGACGGCAGCGTCAAACGGCGCCGTCCAGCACCACAGTGGGGCGTCAACACATGACCCCCACCCCACCGTCGCATCCGAGAATCGCCAGTCCACCGAGAGCGCCCAGACGTCGCGCCTCTGCCCGGCACGGGGACACCGCCGCCGCCGAGCGTTTCCTCCGGCGAGTGCGGCAAGAGTGCGGCAGGAGTGCGGCAGTAATGAGGGGCTCCTCGAGCGCATCTAGGCCTGCTCGACCGCAGTCTCGCGGTGGTGCCCAACGAGGAGGAACCCACCAGACCGTGCATGTCTTCGGCCACGACCTGCTCATGCAGCGCACCCGCGACCGATTCAAGAATCGCCTGCCCGAGTTCCGCAGGCTGATCGACGACTGGGCCGACGACTACGCCACCCAGGGATGGCCCCCGGACACCCCCCGCTATTTCCTCGTCCCCTACGGGCAGCAGCTCGCCGAGATCGGCGCCGCCGACCGGCTCACGAGCATGGCCACCGACCCGGCCCGGCACGACCGCATGCGAGTCCGCACCAACACGGACGCCGCTGCCCTCGCCGAGGTCGAACGAGCCCAACAGCTCCTGGTCGACCAGCCGGAGCCCGACCTCACCGCACTCGTCCTCCTGGTTGTCGAACACGACCGGCTCGCCCAACGCAGCCAGGCCATCCCCACCGATCTCCCAGGGCTGTGGGCTCGCCTCGGTCATCCACACCGTGCAACCGCCCTCGCCGGGACAATCCGCAGACCCGAGGAGCAGGCCCGGGCGCTGACCGGCGTGGCCGGGGCGCTGGCCGCCGCCGGCCAGGTCGACCGCGCCGGGCGGGTGGCGGCCGAAGCCGAGCAGGTAGCCCGCGCCATCC
>NZ_FOWE01000006.1 GCF_900115395.1 Geodermatophilus obscurus | reverse complement strand
TCTCGGGGTCGACCTTCGTGCACTGACCGGAGTGCACCAGCGTCTTCTCCACGAACGCGCCGATGCCCAGCGCCGGGGACAGCTCGGTGCCGTCGGCCAGCGTCATCTGCTGCGTGGCGTTGTGGGTGTCGAAGCAGTAGTGCAGCCGGCCCTGGCGGCAGGCACGGCACTGGCCGCACACCGCCCGCCAGTTGAGGACGACGAAGTCGCCGACGGCCACGTCGGTGACGCCGTCCCCGACCGCGGCCACCGTGCCGGCCGCCTCGTGGCCGAGCAGGAACGGGAACTCGTCGTTGATGCCGCCCTCCCGGTAGTGCAGGTCGGTGTGGCACACCCCGCAGGCCTGCACGTCCACGACCGCCTCACCGGGACCGGGGTCGGGCACCAGGACCGTCTCGACGCTGACCGGTGCTCCCTTGCCGCGGGCGACGACGCCCCTCACCTCGTAGGTCATGGCCGCAGCCTATGGGCGGGCCCGGCGGCTCCGCGCCCGCGCGTTCCCGCTGGCCGGGAGCCCTTCACCGCGCGGGTTCCGGGACACGGACGTAGCGTTCGTTCCTGTTTGCACCCGAACGGGGCCGTTCGTCCCGACCGAGCGGAGGACTCCGTGGCGCTACCCGGCTTCCTGCAGCGTGAGCGCATCGTCGCCCGCCCCGGTTTCAACCGGTGGCTGATCCCGCCGGCGGCGCTCGCGGTGCACCTGTGCATCGGTCAGGCCTACGCCACCAGTGTCTACAAGGCCGCGCTGGTCGAGGACTTCGGGACCTCCCAGACGGCCATCGGCATCGTCTTCTCCATCGCCATCGTGATGCTGGGCCTCTCGGCGGCGCTGTTCGGGACCTGGGTGGACAGGAACGGGCCCCGCGCGGCCATGTTCACCTCCGCCTGCTTCTGGGTGAGCGGCTTCGTCGTCGGCGGCATCGGGATCCAGACCGGCCAGCTGTGGCTGCTGTACCTCGGCTACGGCGTCATCGGCGGCATCGGCCTGGGCATCGGCTACATCTCGCCGGTCTCCACGCTCATCAAGTGGTTCCCCGACCGGCCGGGCCTGGCCACCGGCATGGCGATCATGGGCTTCGGCGGTGGCGCGCTGGTGGCCTCGCCGCTGTCCCGCCAGCTCATGAGCTGGTACGACCCGGCCTACGACCCCGCCACCCCGGGCTCGGTGCCCAGCGGCGCCGCCGTCGCGGCGCTGTTCTTCACCTTCGCCGCGGTCTACCTGGTCTTCATGATGTTCGGGGCGTTCATCGTCCGGGTGCCGGCCGAGGGCTGGCGGCCGGCCGGCTGGGACCCGGCCTCGGTCAAGCGGAAGTCGCTGGTCACCTCAGAGAGCGTGTCGGCGGCCAACGCCGTCAAGACGCCGCAGTTCTGGCTGCTGTGGGTCGTGCTGTTCTGCAACGTCACCGCGGGCATCGGCATCCTCGAGCAGGCCGCGCCGATGATCCAGGACTTCTTCCGCACCGGTGACACCTCGACGGTCGCCGCCACCGCGGCCGCGGGCTTCGTCGGCGTCCTGTCGCTGTTCAACATGGCCGGCCGGTTCGTGTGGTCCTCGACGTCGGACTACATCGGCCGCAAGCCGATCTACATGGTCTACCTCGGCGTCGGGCTGGTCCTCTACGTGCTCCTGGCGACGGTCGGCAGCAGCGCCACCTGGCTGTTCGTGATCCTGGCCGCGGTGATCCTGTCCTTCTACGGCGGCGGGTTCGCCACGATCCCGGCCTACCTGCGCGACCTGTTCGGCACCTACCAGGTCGGCGCCATCCACGGCCGGCTGCTCACCGCGTGGTCGGCCGCCGGGGTCGCCGGGCCGCTGATCGTCAACAGCGTCCTCGACACGCAGGGCGAGCCGGGCTCGCTGGTGGCGGCCAACTACCGCCCGGCGCTGTTCATCATGGTCGGGCTGCTCGCGGTCGGCTTCGTCGCCAACCTGCTGGTCCGCCCCGTGGCGAGCAAGTGGCACGAGCCGCGTCACGACGACGCCACCACCTCCCCGACCCCCGCTAGGAGCGCCGTCCGATGAGCACGTCGATCTCGAAGGAGCAGTCCGGCGACGGGCAGCCAGCGGTGCACACCCCGGCCGCGTTCATCGCCTTCGCCTGGACGCTGGTCGGCGTGCCGCTGGCCTACGGGCTCTACCAGACGGTCAAGACCGCGTCCTCGCTGTTCACCGGCTGAGGTCACCGGCCAGCGCGGCCAGCGCGTGCCGGGCCAGCCGGGCACGTGCCTCCGGCGTGGCCGAGCCCAGGAACAGAAAGCAGTCGGTCACCTCCAGCTCGAGCAGGACCGGGCCGGCCGGGCCGGGGATGACGTCGACCCGGGCGTAGGACAGGGCGGCCCGGCCGCCGGGCGCCGCGTCGAGCGCCGCCCGGGCGACCGCGAGCTGGGCCTCGTCGGGCTCGGCGGGGCGGACGGTGCCGAGGACGTCGGCGACGACCACCGCCTCCCTCAGCCCCTGGCCGGCCAGCAGCGGCTCCCGCCGGACCGCGTGGGAGAACCGGCCGCCGAGGAACACCATGCTGGTCTCGCCCTCGGTGTCGATCCCGGGCAGGTACGGCTGGACCATCACCGTGCGCCCCTGCGCGTGCAGCGCCGCGACCAGGGCGGTCGCGTCGGGTGCGGAGAGGTGGGTGAACCGCCCGGTGTCCGTGGCGCTCCCGCTGACGGCCGGCTTGACCACGACGTCACCCGGGCCGGCCCCGGCAGGGGACCACTCCCCCGGCTCGAGGAAGACCGTGGGGACCGTGGGCACGCCCGCCCGCGCGAGGTCGTGCAGGTAGCGCTTGTCGGTGTTCCACGCGAGGACCGGCGGCGGGTTGACCGTCGCCCGGCAGCGGCCCACCCACTCCAGGAAGGCGGCGCGCCGCAGCGGGTAGTCCCACGTGCTGCGGACGAGGACCCCGTCGAACCCTGCCCAGTCGACGTCCGGGTCGTCCCAGACGGCCGGGACGGCGTCGGCGCCGGCGCCGTCCAGCGCGGCGAGCAGCAGGGGGCCGTCCTCGTCGAGGTCCGGTGCCGCCCGGCAGGTGGCGACCCCGATGCGCACGCGACTGCTCCCGACCGCGGCCACGCCGACCTCCCGTCGTCCGTCCGTCCCGGTGGTGGGCGGGCGCGGTGAGGCTAGGCGGGGCCTACGACGGTCCTCCGCGCAGCGGCGGCAGCGGCAGGTGGGCGGAGAGGTCGGCGCGGTTGCCGCTGGCGCTGACCTCCCCGTCGGCGACCGCCTGCTCCCAGGTGAGCTCCCCCGTCGCCAGCCGCAGCCAGGTGGCGGCGTCGGTCTCGACGACGTTCGGTGGCGTCCCGCGGGTGTGCCGCGGGCCGGGCACCAGCTGGACGGCGACGTGCGGCGGCACCCGCAGCTCCACCGACCGCCCGGGCACCTGCTGGGCGAGCCAGCGGGTGCTCGTCTTCACCGCCGCGCCGAGCACCGACCGCGGCGGCTGCTCGGCGTCGCCGGCCAGCCACGGGCGGACCGCGTCGACGGCCGCGCGCAGCGCCTCCGCGGGGATCGGCTGCTGCGCGGGCATCAGCTGGTGGGGACGGTGCCCGCCGGGACGCTGCCCACGGTGGCCTCCGGCGTCCCGAACAGCGCCGGGAGGGTCGCCGTCCACGCCGCCCGGAGCCCGTCCAGGGGGAGCTCGCCGACGCCCTCGACGGCGAGCACGTCCCCGCCGGTGGTGCCGAGCTCGGTGACCGCGACGCCGGCCCACTCGGCGGTGGCGCGCACGGCCTCGGGGTCGCTCGTGGTGACGACCGCGCGAGCGCCGGACTCGCTGAACAGCGCGGTGAACGGGTCGCCGTCGAGCGTCAGCCGCGCGCCGGTGCCGTACCGCAGCGCCGACTCCGCCAGCGCCTGCGCGAGGCCGCCGTCGGCGAGGTCGTGGGCGGAGGTGACCTGTCCCTCGCGGCCGAGGGCCCGGAGCACCTCGCCGAGCCGGCGCTCGGCCTCGAGGTCGACCGCGGGCGGGCGGCCGCCGAGGTGGCCGTGCACGACCGACGCCCACGCCGAGCCGCCGAACTCCGCCCGGGTCTCCCCCAGCAGCAACACGGTCTCGCCGCCGGCCCGCCAGCCGGTGGGGACGCGGGTGCGGACGTCGTCGTGCACGCCGAGGACGCCGATGACCGGCGTCGGGTTGATCGCGACGTCACCGGTCTGGTTGTAGAGGCTGACGTTGCCGCCGGTGACCGGCAGGCCGAGGTCGCGGCAGGCGTCGGCCAGGCCGCGGACCGCCTCGGCGAACTGCCACATCACCGCCGGCTCCTCGGGGGAGCCGAAGTTCAGGCAGTTGGTGACCGCGAGCGGCCGCGCGCCGGTGACGGCGACGTTGCGGTAGGCCTCGGCGAGGTTGGCCTGCGCGCCGGCGTAGGGGTCGAGCCGGGCGAAGCGGGCGTTGCCGTCGAGGGCCAGCGCGATGCCGCGGTGGCTGTCCTCGTCGATGCGCACCACGCCGGCGTCATCGGGCTGGGCCAGCACGGTGTTGCCGCGGACGTAGCGGTCGTACTGCTCGGTGACCCAGGTCTTGTCCGCGCCGTCGGGGCTGGCGACGACGGCCAGCCAGTGCGCGGCCAGCTCCTCGGGCGTCTGCGGGCGGGGCAGCGCGGCGGGGTCGTCGGCCTGCAGGTCGTCGAGGTCGGGCGGGCGCTGCATCGGCCGTTCGTAGACCGGGCCCTCGTGGGCGACGGTGCGCGGCGGGACGTCGACGATGCGCTCGCCGTGCCAGTCGACGGTGAGCCGGTCGCCGTCGGTGACCTCACCGATGACGGTGGCCAGCACGTCCCACCTCCGACAGACGGCGAGGAACTCCTCGACCTTCCCCGGCTCGACGATCGCGCACATCCGCTCCTGCGACTCGCTCATCAGGATCTCGGCGGGCGTGAGGGTGGAGTCGCGCAGCGGGACGGCGTCGAGGTCGACGTGCATGCCGCCGGTGCCGGCGCTGGCCAGCTCGCTGGTGGCGCAGGAGAGGCCGGCGCCGCCGAGGTCCTGGATCCCGGTGACGAGGTCGGCCGCGAAGATCTCCAGGCAGGCCTCGATGAGCAGCTTCTCGGTGAACGGGTCGCCGACCTGCACGGACGGCCGCTTGGCCGGGCCCTCGGCATCGAAGGTCTCGCTGGCCAGGACGCTGACGCCGCCGATGCCGTCGCCGCCGGTCCGGGCGCCGAAGAGGACGACCTTGTTGCCCACGCCCTCGGCCTTGGCCAGCCGCACGTCCTCGTGCCGCATCACGCCGACGCACAGCGCGTTGACCAGTGGGTTGCCCGCGTAGCACTCGTCGAAGAGCAGCTCGCCGCCGATGTTGGGCAGGCCCAGGCAGTTGCCGTAGCCGCCGACGCCGGCGACGACGCCCGGCAGCACCCGGGCGGTGTCGGGGGCGTCGGCGCGGCCGAACCGCAGCGAGTCCATGACGGCGACCGGGCGAGCACCCATGGTGAGGATGTCGCGGACGATGCCGCCGACCCCGGTGGCCGCGCCCTGGTAGGGCTCGACGTAGCTCGGGTGGTTGTGGCTCTCGACCTTGAAGGTGACCGCGTAGCCGTCGCCGACGTCGACCACGCCGGCGTTCTCGCCGATGCCGACCAGCAGGTGCTCGCCGCGCGGCAGGTCGCCGAAGCAGCGCAGGTGCACCTTGGAGCTCTTGTAGGAGCAGTGCTCGCTCCACATGACCGAGTACATGGCCAGCTCGGCGGTGGTCGGCCGGCGGCCGAGGATGTCGCGGATGCGGGCGTACTCGTCGCTCTTCAGCCCCAGGTCGGCGTAGGGCTGCTCGACGTCGGGGGTGCTCTCCGCGAGGGCGACGGTGTCGAGCCGGTGCGACAGCGGGCCGGGCCCGGTGTCGAGGTCGGAGAGCCCCTGTGTCATGCGCCGACGACCGCCTTCAGGACGCTGGTGAAGAACCCGAGCCCGTCGGTCGACGGCCCGGTGAGGTCCTCGACGGCGTGCTCGGGGTGCGGCATCAGCCCGACGACCCGGCCGTCCTCGCTGGTCACCCCGGCGATGTCGCGGAGGCTGCCGTTGGGGTTGCCGCCGACGTAGCGCACCGCGACCCGGCCCTCGCCCTCGAGCCGCTCGAGCTCGGTCGGGGCGGCCACGTAGCGGCCCTCGCCGTTCTTGACCGGGACGACGATCTCCTGGCCCTCGACGTAGTCCGACGTCCAGGCGGTGTCGGCCCGCTCGATGCGCAGCCGCTGGTCGCGGTTGCGGAAGTGCAGGTGGCTGTTGCGGGTGAGCGCGCCGGGCAGCAGGCCGGCCTCGCACAGCACCTGGAAGCCGTTGCAGATGCCGAGGACCGGCATGCCCTGCCGCGCCCGGTCGACGACGTCGGCCATCATCGGCGCCCGCGCGGCGATGGCGCCGGCCCGCAGGTAGTCGCCGTAGGAGAAGCCGCCGGGCAGGACGACGGCGTCGACGCCGCGCAGGTCGTGGTCGGCGTGCCAGAGGACGACCGGCTCGGCTCCGGCGAGGCGCACCGCGCGGGCGGCGTCGACGTCGTCCAGGGAGCCCGGGAACGTGATGACCCCGATGCGCACGGCTCAGGCCTCCGGCAGGTGCAGCTCGACGTCCTCGATGACCGGGTTGGCCAGCAGCGTCTCGGCGATCCGCTCGAGGTCGTCGCGGCTGATCGCGCCCTCGACGTCGAGGACGAAGTGCTTGCCCTGGCGGACCCCGGTGACCTGCGTGTGGCCCAGCCGGCCCAGGGCGCCGAGCACCGCCTGGCCCTGGGGGTCGGAGATCTCCGGCTTGAGGACGACGTCGACGACCACCTGCGGCACGGTTCCCCAGCCTACCGGGCACGCCTGCGCGCCCCGTCCGCCGTCCGCCGTCCTCTGGTCTCCGACCCTCCGGTCGAGATCACGTGATCTCGTACGCGTCAGCGTCGTGTCGCGTACGAGATCACGTGATCTCGTCAGCGCAGGGCCGCCCGGATCGTCGCGACGACGTCGTCCGGACGCCCGAGCACGTCGGCGGAGGTGAAGCGCAGGACCGTCCACCCGGCAGCGATGAGCCGGTTCTGCCGGCGCAGGTCCCGGACGAAGACGTCGCGTCCCCGGTGCAGGTCGCCGTCGAACTCGACGAGGACCCTCCGGTCCGGCCACGCCATGTCGGCACGGCCCACGAAGCCGCTCCCGTCACGGATGTCGACCTGCAGCTCCGGTCGCGGCAGCCGGGCGACGTGGAGCAGCCACCGCAGGACGGACTCCATCGGCGACTCGGCGCGGGGATCCGCCAGCGGCAGGACGGCACGGGCCCTGGCCGACCCCCGCCCCGCCGGTCGCCGGGCCAGCTGCCGTTCGAGGTCCGGCGGCGAACAGTGGGAGGCCACCAGCTGGTCGGAGACCGCGAGGAGCGCAGCGGGCTCGAGCACACCGGCGAGGTCCCGCCAGGTACGGGCCGGCGAGGTGACCGGGTGGGCCCAGCGGTGGGTGACGTCGTCGGCCTCCAGCGCCAGCCGGTGGACGCGGCGGTCACGCCGGCTCTCCGCGCGGGTGGCACCGGGGACGGTGAGGTCGATCCGGCCGTCGTCACGGTCCTGGAGCGGGACCTGCAGGCCCCACATCGCGGCGGCGGTCAGGTGGCTGGCGACGGCGCTCGGCGGTGCGGTCAGCAGGACTGCGGCGAGCCGGGCCCCGACGTCGTCGGCCAGCGCGCGCGGCAGGTAGGTGTCCCTGGACAGTCGCTGCAGACCGGGATGGCGCAGGTGGCGGTCGTTGAACCCGGCAACCCGGGCGCCGGCCCTGGTCGTGGGCCCCGTGATGCGGGACGGGCGTCGAGTGCGCACCGCGGCACCCTGCCGTCAGGACGCACCCGCTCGCTGCGCCTGTCCACAGGCCCGGTCGAGATCGCGGGATCTCGTACGCGCGGGGCGCTCGATCCGTACGAGATCACGGGATCTCGACGGGGTGGGGCGTCAGCGGAAGGCCGTGCCGGTCAGCCGCTCGTAGGCGGCGACGTAGCGCTCGCGGGTGGCGGCGACGACGTCGTCGGGGAGCTCGGGCGGCGGTGAGACGCGGTCCCAGCCTGAGGCGGTCAGCCAGTCACGGACGTACTGCTTGTCGAACGAGGGCTGCGGCGCGCCCGGGCACCACGACGACGCCGGCCAGAAGCGCGACGAGTCGGGGGTGAGCACCTCGTCGCCGAGGACCAGCCCGCCGTCGGCCGCGAGCCCGAACTCGAACTTGGTGTCGGCCAGGACGATGCCGGCGCCCGCGGCGATCTCGGCTCCGCGCCGGTACAGCGCCAGCGTCAGCTCCCTCAGCTCGGCGGCCCGCGCGGCGCCGACCAGCGACTCCACGCGCGCGAACCCGATCGCCTCGTCGTGCTCCCCCACCGCGGCCTTCGTCGACGGCGTGAACACCGGCTCCGGGAGCCGGGAGCCCTCGACCAGGCCCGCGGGCAGGGCGACGTCGACGATCGCGCCGGTGCGCTCGTACTCCCTCGTCCCCGAGCCCGACAGGTGGCCGCGGGCCACGCACTCGACCGGGAGCATGTCCAGCCGCCGGACGAGCACCGCCCGGCCGGCGACGTCGGCCGGGACGTCGGTCGCCGACAGCAGGTGGTGCGAGGCGCCGGCCGCCCGCAGCACCGGCGTGAGCTGCTCGAACCACCACACCGAGAGCGCGGTGAGCACCCGCCCCTTGTCCGGGATCGGCGTGGGCAGCACGTGGTCGTAGGCGGAGATCCGGTCGGAGGCGACGAGCAGCAGGCGGTCGTCACCCGCGTCGTAGACCTCGCGCACCTTGCCGCGCGCGACCAGGGGCAGGTCCACCGCCGGGTCCGGGCTCACGTGAGCGCGGCCAGCCGGTCGAACAGCGGGCCCAGGTTGCGCACGTAGCCCTCGGGCCGGCAGATCCCGTCCAGCCGCGCCTCGTCGAGGGTCACCCCGGACGAGGCGGCCCGGTCGCGCAGGGTCTCGCGGAACGGCGTCCCGGAGTTCCACGTCTGCATCGCCGCGCCCTGGACCAGCGCGTAGGAGTCCTCGCGCGACAGCCCGGACTCCACCAGCTCCAGCAGGACGGCGGAGGTGTAGATCAGCCCGCCGGTCAGGTCGAGGTTGGCGCGCATCCGGTCGACGTCGACCACCAGGTTCTCCACCAGCCCCGTGGTGAGGTGCAGCAGGTAGTCGGTGGTGATCGCGGCGTCGGGCAGGAACACCCGCTCGGTGGACGAGTGCGAGATGTCGCGCTCGTGCCACAGCGGGATGCCCTCCATCACCGGGACGACGGCGGCGCGCACCACCCGGGCCAGCCCGGCGATGCGCTCGGAGCGGATCGGGTTCTTCTTGTGCGGCATGGCGCTGGAGCCCTTCTGGCCGGAGCCGAAGGCCTCCGACAGCTCCCGCACCTCGGTGCGCTGGCCGTGCCGCACCTCGAGCGCGATCGTCTCGCACACCGTCGCGACGACTGCCAGCGCGGCGACCCACTCGCTGATCGAGTCGCGGATGACCACCTGGGTGGAGGCGTCGGCCGGGCGCAGGTCCAGCGCCTCGGCGACGGCGACCTCGACCGACGGGTCGATGAGGGAGTAGGTGCCCACCGCGCCGGAGATGGCGACGACGCCGACGCGCTCGCGCGCCGCCCGCAGCCGGTCCCGCGAGCGGGCCATGGCGAAGGCCAGGTCGGCGACCCGGTGCCCCCACACCACCGGCTCGGCGTGCACGCCGTGCGTGCGGCCGACCCGCAGCGTCGCCCGGTGCGCCAGGCCGTGGTCACGCAGCGCGGCGACCAGCCGGTCGGCCTTGGCCAGCAGCACGTCGGTGGCCTCGGTGAGCTGGACGGCGAGCGCGGTGTCGAGCAGGTCCGACGACGTCATGCCGTGGTGCACGTACGCCGCGGCCGAGCGGGGCTCGGTGTTGTCGGCCCACGCCGTGAGGAAGGCGATGACGTCGTGCTGCGTGGTCTCCTCGATCTCCGCGACCCGCTCCGGCGTGGGCGGCGGGGCCTCGCGCACCGGCTGCACGACGTCGGCCGGCACCCGCCCGGCGGCCGCGTGCGCCTCCAGGACGAGCGTCTCCACCCGGCACCACAGCTCGTACTTGTGCTCGTCGCTCCAGACCCGGCCCATCTCGGGGAGCGTGTAGCGGTCGATCACGCGGGTACCGCCCGCACCCGGTCAGCTCTTCGCAGCACGGGAGCAGTCTCCCGCAGGGCTAGCGTGACCGGGCACGGCCCCCATCCCCGCGGAAGGACCCCGATGCTGCAGCGGGCCACCCACATGGTCGCCCGGGCGCGCGAGCGCATCCGGGCCGCGGCCGAGCGCGACCCGCACGCCTGGCCCGAGCGCGACGACCACCGGGCCATCCTCGTGCACGACGACGTCCCCGACGACGTCCCCGACGCCGTCGTCGACGAGCCCACCGCCGAGGTCGACGCGCCGCTGGGCAGTCCCGAGCCCGGCGCCCCCGACCTCGACGGCCCGCTCGCCCCGGGCGGGGTCAGCGGCCCGCCGAACGGCGGCCGTCCCCACCGCCCCGGCGAGCGCACCCGCCGGCTGCTGGGTCCCGGGCGCGAGACCCCGAGCGGTGACGCCGCAGTGCCCAGCGGGCTGCGCACCGCCGCGTCGTACTCGTGGCGGCTCATCGCCGTCCTGGCCGGCCTGTACGTGCTGCTCTGGCTGGCCTCCCACGTCGCCGTCGTCCTGGTCCCGGTGATGGTGGCGCTGCTGCTGGCGGCCCTGTTCCAGCCTGGCGCGGCCGCCCTGATCCGGCGCGGCTGGCCGCGCTCGCTGGCCGCCGCGCTCATGCTCCTGGTCGGGCTGTCGGTGGTGGCCGGGATCATCACGCTGGTCGTCCAGCAGGTCACCGCCGGTTTCAGCGACCTCGCCGACCAGGTCACCCAGGGGCTGGACCAGATCCGCGACTTCGTCGTCGACACCTTCCCCGTCACCCAGCGGCAGATCGACGACGCCCTCACCCAGCTGCAGACCTTCGTCACCGACAACCAGGAGACCGTCGCCAGCGGCGCGATCACCACCGCCGCCACCGTCGGTGAGGTCTTCACCGGCATCGTCCTGACGCTGTTCACCCTGTTCTTCTTCCTCAAGGACGGCCGGTCCATCTGGCTGTGGCTGGTCGGCCTGCTGCCCCGCGACTCGCGCGCCTACCTCGACGAGGCCGCCCGCCGGTCCTGGCGCACGCTGATCTCCTACGTCCGCGCCACCGTGGTCGTCGCGCTCTTCGACGCCGTCGGCATCGGCATCGGCCTGGCGATCCTCGGTGTCCCGCTGGTGGTCCCGCTGGCGGCGCTGGTGTTCCTCGGCGCGTTCATCCCGATCATCGGGTCGTTCCTCGCGGGGACGGTGGCGGTGCTCGTGGCGCTCGTGGCCGTCGGCCTGGTCAAGGCGCTGATCGCGCTGGCGGTCGTCATCGTGGTCATGCAGATCGAGGCGCACCTGCTGCAGCCGGTGCTGCTCGGCAAGGCCGTGCACGTGCACCCGCTGGCCGTCGTGCTGGCCATCGCGGCCGGGCTGCTCGTCGCCGGGATCTTCGGCGCGCTCATCGCGGTGCCGGTGGTGGCCTGCGCGAACGTCGCCGGGACCTACCTGTCGCGGCGCCACGACGGGCCGCGGCCGCCCGAGCCGCGTCCCGACCGCGCGAAGCCGGCGGTGGGTGTCCGCGGCTGACCGCCCCGGGGATCAGGTGACCTGATCATGGGGCGTCCTCCCGCACGGTGGGCGGTGCGGCAGGACGCGCTGCGGTGCGGCAGGACGCGCTGCGGTGCGGGAGGACGGGGTGACCGGCGGCTACGGGAGGGCGATGCGGCCCTCGACGGCGGCCAAGGCGATGTCGGTGCGCCAGTGGGCGCCGTCGAGCCGGACGGCGGCCACCCGCTCGTAGGCCGTCTGGCGGGCGGCGGCGAGGTCCGGCCCGGTCGCGGTCACCGCGAGCACCCGCCCGCCCGCCGAGCGGACCGTGCCCCGCGCGTCGACGGTCGTGCCGGCGTGCAGCACGCCCTCGCCGTCGGCACCGGTGACCGGGTCGCCGGTGCGCGGCGCCTCCGGGTAGCCCGGCGCGGCGACGACGACGGTCACGGCGGCCCCGGGCCGCCAGCGCAGCGGCGGGTGGTCGGCCAGCGTGCCGGTGGCCGCGGCGTGCAGCAGCCCGGCCAGCGGCGTCTCCAGCAGCGGCAGCACCACCTGCGTCTCGGGGTCGCCGAAGCGGGCGTTGAACTCGACCACCCGCACACCACGCGAGGTGAGCGCCAGCCCGGCGTACAGCAGCCCGCTGAACGGCTCCCCGCGGCGGCGCATCTCGTCGACCGTCGGCTGCAGCACCGTGGCCAGCACCTCGTCGACCAGCCCGGGCGGCGCCCACGGCAGCGGCGCGTAGGCGCCCATCCCGCCGGTGTTGGGGCCGGCGTCGCCGTCGTCGCGGCGCTTGTGGTCCTGCGCGGGCAGCAGGGGCAGCACCGTCGTCCCGTCGGTGACGGCGAACAGCGACACCTCCGGGCCGTCGAGGAACTCCTCGACCAGCACCGTCCCGCCGGCGTCGAGCACCCGGTGCCCGTGCGCCACCGCGGCGTCCCGGTCGGTCGTGACGACGACGCCCTTGCCGGCGGCCAGCCCGTCGTCCTTGACCACGTACGGCGGCCCCGCCTCGTCGAGGGCCGTCTCCAGCTCCGCGGCGCCGCCGACCGGCCACGCGCGGGCGGTCGGGACGCCCGCGGCGGCCATCACGTGCTTGGCGAAGGACTTGCTGCCCTCGATCTGCGCGGCCTCCGCCGACGGGCCGAAGCAGGCGATGTCGGCCTCGCGGACGGCGTCGGCGGCGCCGGCGACCAGCGGCACCTCGGGCCCGATGACGACGAGGTCGGCACCCCAGCCGGTGGCCAGCGCGGCGACCGCGACCGGGTCGCCGACGTCGAGTGGCGCAGCCTCCGCGAGCGCCCGCGTGCCGGCGTTGCCCGGTGTGCAGGCCAGCGCGGTCACCGCGGGGTCGGACGACAGAGCCACGCACAGGGCGTGCTCCCGGGCTCCGGAGCCGATCACGAGCACGCGCACGGACGACGACCCTAGCGAGAGGTCACCGCACCCGGTCCGGCCGCGACCGGTACGCGCGGTGCAGCGCCCGCACGCGGGCGTTCTCCGCGGCGCGGGCGCGGGCGTCGGCGCGCAGCTCCTGGCGCCGCGCCTCGGCCTGCAGCTTGCGCCACCCGAGGAGCCGGGCGGGGTCGAGCCGGCCGTCGTCGATCGCGGCCGCGACCGCGCAGCCGGGCTCGGTGCGGTGCTCGCAGTCGCGGAAGCGGCACGCCCCGGCGAGCCCGGCCACGTCGGCGTAGGCGGTGTCGACGCCCTCGTCGTCGTAGAGGCCGAGCTCCCGCATGCCGGGGGTGTCGACGAGCAGCCCGCCGCCGGGCAGCAGGTGCAGCTCACGGGCGGTGGTGGTGTGCCGGCCGCGGCCGTCGGCCTCCCGCACGTCCTGTGTGGGCGCGACCTCGTGCCCGGCCAGCGCGTTGGCCAGCGAGGACTTGCCGACGCCCGACGGCCCGACCATCGCCGCCGTCCGCCCCTCCCCGAGCAGCGCCCGTACCGCGTCGAGCCCCTCGCCGGTGCGCGCGCTCACGGCCAGCACCTCGACGCCGATGGCGTCCTCGGCCACCGCCGCCACCGCGGCGGGGACGTCGTCGCAGAGGTCGGCCTTGGTGAGGACGACGACCGGCGTGGCCCCGCTCCCCCACGCGACGGCGAGGTAGCGCTCCACCCGGCGCGCGCGGGTCGGCCCGGCCAGGGCGTCGACGACGAACACCAGGTCGACGTTGGCGGCCACCACCTGACCGGCCGATGTGCGGCCGGCGACGGTGCGGGTGAACGCCGACCGGCGGGGCAGCAGGGCCACGGCCAGCTCCCCGCGCAGCGCCACCCAGTCGCCCACGGCGGGGGACGTCACGCCGTAGGGGTCGTACAGGGCGGCGGCCGGGTGCACCCGCCGTTCGCCGCCGGCGGTCAGGACGGTCAGCAGGCCGCGGTCGACCCGGCTCACCCGACCGGGTGACGTGCCCTCCGGGAGGTGGTCATGAAACGCCGGGGACCAGCCGATCGTTGAGAGATGCGTCACGAGACGGATGGTCCCGCGCAGGTCAGCGCGGCGTCCTCCCATTTCTCAGCGACTCGCCAGCCCGCGTTCGCCATCCCGACACCTCGGTCGGGTGTTGTTGAGGACATGCACGCGACCGAGTCGCTCGCGACTCACGCACGGGTCCGCATCGCGCGCCCCCTCGTCGTCGGCCACCGCGGTGCCTGCGCGTACCGCCCGGAACACACGATCGCCAGCTACGAGCTGGCCATCGACATGGGCGCCGATCTCATCGAGCCCGACATCGTCGTCACCAGCGACGGCGCACTGATCGCGCGGCACGAGAACGAGCTCTCGCGCACGACCGACGTCGCCACCCGGCCGGAGTTCGCCGACCGGCGCACCACCCGCCGCGTCGGCCGCAAGCGCCGCACCGGCTGGTTCGCCGAGGACTTCACCCTCGCCGAGCTGCGCACCCTGCGCGCCGTCGAGCGCCACCCCGAGCTGCGCCCGCTCAACACCGCCTACGACGGGCAGTTCGGCGTCCTCACGCTGGAGGAGGTCGTCGAGCTGGCCCGCCGCCGGTCCACGCCGCAGCGGCAGGTCCGCGTGCTGGCCGAGCTGAAGAAGCCGACCTGGTCGGCCGAGCGCGGCCAGCCGATGACCGAGCTCGTGGCCGCCGAGCTGCGCCGCCTCGACGCGGTCGCCCCCGACGGCACCGTGGTCCTGCAGTCCTTCGACACCGCGGGCCTGCGCCGGCTGCGCGCCGACCTCGGCGACGACGGCCCGACGATGTTCCAGCTGGTCGACATCACGGCGTCGGACGACCACCTGCTGACCAACGCCGGTCTGCGCGCGGTCTCCACCTACGCCCAGGGCATCGCGCCCAGCGTCCACCGCATCCTGCTGCGCGACGAGGACGGGACGATGACCGGCGTCTCCGACCTGGTGTCCCGGGCGCACTCGGCGGGCCTGCGGGTGGTGCCGTGGACGCTGGCCGCGGAGAACGCCTTCCTCCCCCGGCACCTGCGCAGCAGCGACGACCCGGCCGCCGCCGGCGACGGTCTCGGTGCCGCCCGCCTGCTGCTCGCGCTCGGCGTCGACGGGGTCATCACCGACAACCCCGACGTCGTCGTCGCGGCCCGCGCCGAGCTCGAGATGCCCGCCCCGGCCCGCTCCGCAGCCTAGGAGGAGGGCCTCCCCGCGGGGAGGCCCTCCGCTACTCCAGCAGGTCGTGGACGACGACGTTCTCGTCGCGGCCGGGGCCCACGCCGATCACGCTGATCCGCGCGCCGGCGAGCTCCTCGAGCCGGCGCACGTAGGCCTGCGCGTTCGCGGGCAGCTCGTCGAAGGAGCGGCAGCTCCGGATGTCCTCGAACCAGCCCGGCATCTCCTCGTAGACCGGCTTCGCGTGGTGGAAGCCGGTCTGCGTCATCGGCATCTCCTCGTGCCGGACGCCGTCGACGTCGTAGGCGACGCAGATCGGCACCGTCTCCAGCCCGGAGAGCACGTCGAGCTTGGTGAGGAAGTAGTCGGTGATCCCGTTGACGCGGCTGGCGTAGCGGGCCACGACGGCGTCGAACCAGCCGCAGCGCCGGTCGCGGCCGGTGGTGACGCCGACCTCGCCGCCCTGCTTGCGCAGGTACTCGCCGTTGGCGTCGAACAGCTCGGTCGGGAACGGGCCGGAGCCCACGCGGGTCGTGTAGGCCTTGAGGATCCCCACGACCCGGGAGATGCGCGTGGGGCCGATCCCGCTGCCGGTGGCCGCGCCGCCCGCCGTCGGGTTCGACGACGTCACGAACGGATAGGTGCCGTGGTCGACGTCGAGCAGCGTGCCCTGCGACCCCTCCAGCAGCACCCACTCGCCGGCGTCGAGGGCGTTGCCCAGCAGCAGCCGGGTGTCGGCGATGCGCTCCTTGAGCTGCTCGGCGTAGCCGGCGTACTCCTCGACGACCTCGTCGACGTCGATGGCCTTGCGGTTGTAGACCTTGACCAGCACCTGGTTCTTCTCGACCAGGGTGCCCTCGAGCTTCTGGCGCAGGATCGACAGGTCGAGCAGGTCGGCCACCCGGATGCCGGTGCGGGCCACCTTGTCGCCGTAGGCCGGGCCGATGCCGCGGCCGGTGGTGCCGATCTTGCGCTTGCCGAGGAACCGCTCGGTCACGCGGTCCAGCGCCCGGTGGTGCGGCATGATCAGGTGCGCGTCGGCGGAGATCACCAGCTTCGAGGTGTCGACGCCGCGCTCCTCCAGCCCCGCGAGCTCCCCGATGAGCACCTGCGGGTCGACGACGACGCCGTTGCCGATCACCGGCGTGCAGCCCGGCGTGAGGATCCCCGACGGGATCAGGTGCAGGGCGTAGCGCTCGCCGTCGGGGGTGATGACGGTGTGGCCGGCGTTGTTGCCGCCCTGGTAGCGGACCACGTAGGGCACCCGGCCGCCGAGGAGGTCGGTGGCCTTTCCCTTGCCCTCGTCGCCCCACTGGGCGCCGATCAGCACGACTGCCGGCATCTCGCTGTCATCCCCCTGGGACTCGTCACCGGCGGTCGACCGGCTGGCAGGTGGCAGGGTATCGGCATGTCCCTCGTCGAGTTCGACCTGCGCGGTCTCGGCCCCGGGCAGGCACCCGAGCGTGCCGCCGTCCGCGGCGCGGCCGACGCCGGTGCGCTCCTCGTGCGCGGGCCGGTCCCGGCGCTGTCGGCGGTGCTCGCCGCCCTGCACGCCGCCGGCCGGACGGCGGAGGCCCCGGTGTCCTGGGAGCCGGCCGACGACCCCGCCTCCCGTGGGCTGGCCCGCGACCTCGGCATCGGCACCGGCGGCGAGCGGGAGCTGTCGCTCGTCCGCGACGACCACGGCGGGGTCCTGCTCCAGCACGGCCGCTACGAGCCGGCCGAGAAGGGCCGCCTGCCGCTGGCCGCGCGCCTGGGCGTGCAGGCCCACCACGACGACGCGAAGGTCGCCGACGGCATGGTCGCCCGGATCGAGGTGCGGCCCGACTGGCGTGCGGTCGACACGATCCGAGTCGTCGTCTCCCCGCAGCTGATGCGGCCGCCGCGGCGCAGCACCGGCCGGGCGCTGCAGCTGGCCAGCGACCCGGCGCAGGTCACCCGCGACGGCGTCGTCTTCCCGCGTCCGGTCGTGCGCTGGACCTGGTACGCCGACGACCGGGTGCGCTGGCGCCTGCGCCCCTGACGGAGGACCCCGCTGCCCACGGGCCTCCGGAGCGCGGCCGCGCGCGGGGCGCCCGCGGTCGTGGACACTGGGATCCCCCCGCCCGAGGAGGCCCCGCTGCGCGCGTGCCCGGTGACCCGGTGATCGTCGACCGCCTGCCCGTCGCGAGGGTCGCGGCCGCCCACCGCCGCCGCGTGGCCGACCGCGTGCTGGCCCGGCCGAGCATCGCCGCGGTGCTCGCCCTGCTGGTCGTCGTCGCCGTCTTCGGGGTCCGGGTGCCCGGGCTGCTCACCCTCGAGGGCCTCGCCGGTGTCCTGGACGCCGCAGCGCTGCTGGGCATCGGCGGGGTGGCGGTGGGACTGCTGCTCGTCGGCGGCCACTTCGACCTCTCCATCGGGACGGTGACCGTCGCCAGTGCCGTCCTCACGGGCGTGCTGGCCGGGCCGATGGAGTGGGGCATCTGGCCCGCCCTGGCCGTCTCGCTGGCCGCCGCGCTCACCGTCGGGCTGGTCAACGGCTGGCTGGTCGTGCGCACCGGGCTGCCGAGCTTCCTCGTGACGCTGGCGACGGCGCTGGTCCTGCAGGGGACCACGGTGTCCGCCCTGCCGCTCGTGGCCGGCGGCCCGCGCATCACCGGGCTCGACGAGGCGCCCGGGTGGTCATCGGCCGCGGCGCTGTTCGGGTCGACGGCGGAGGTCGGCGGCGGCGTCTTCCGCGTGTCCCTGCTGTGGTGGCTGGCGGGGACCGCCGGTGCCGGCTGGCTGCTGTGGCGCACCCGCTTCGGCAACGACGTGCTGGCGATGGGCAGCTCCCGGCGCGCGGCCCGCGAGCTGGGGGTCCCGGTGCAGCGCACCACCCTGACGCTCTACGCCCTCACCGCCACCGCCGGCTGGCTGCTGGGCACGCTGGCGCTGGTCCCGGCCGCCAGCGTCGCGGCCACGCCGTCGCTCATCCTCGCGATCGACTTCGTGGTCGTCGCCGTGATCGGCGGCTGCCTGCTCACCGGCGGCTACGGCTCGATGGCGGGGGCCGCGGCGGGTGCGCTGCTCTACGCCGTCGCCCGCCGCGGCGTGGAGCTGGCAGGGTGGGACCCGCGGTGGTCCCAGGCGCTGCTCGGCGTGTTCCTCCTGGTGGCCCTGCTCGTCGGAGGGGTGGTGCGCGCCCGGCTGCGGGCCGCGCCGCGCTCGTGAGCACGGCCGTGCCCGCTCCTCCGGTGCTGGAGCTGCGCGGGCTGTCGGTCCGCTACGGCGGCGTGCCCGCGCTGGACCGGGTCGGGGTGACCTTCGAGGGCGGGTGCATCACCTGCGTCCTCGGCGAGAACGGCTCCGGCAAGTCGACGCTGGTCGCGGTGCTGTCCGGGCTGCGCGCCCACGACGACGGCGACCTGCTCCTCGACGGCGTCCCGGTGCGCTTCCGCAGCCCCCGTGCGGCCCGCGAGGCCGGCATCGCGACGGTGTGGCAGGACCTCGCCGTCGCCCCGCTGCTATCGGTGTGGCGCAACCTGTGCCTGGGCGCCGAACCCACACGCGGGCGGTGGCCGCTGCGCCGCCTCGACGTCGACGCCGCCCGCGAGACCACGGTGCGGGCGCTGGAGCGCATCGGCGTCACCGGCGTCGACCCCGACCAGCCGGTCAACTCCCTGCAGGCCGGTGCCCGGCAGAGCCTGGCCATCGCCCGGGCGGTGCACTTCGGTGCCCGCGCGCTGGTGCTGGACGAGCCGACCGAGCCGATGACCATCGCCCAGCACACGCTGGTCGGGCAGGCGGTGCTCGGCGCCCGGGCGCGGGGCCTGGCGGTGGTGCTGGTGACGCACAACCCGCGCTACGCACACCTGGTGGGCGACAGGTTCCTCCTGCTGGCGCGCGGTCAGGTGGCCGGGGACCTCACCCGCGCCGACGTCGACGCCGACGACCTCACCCGGCTCATGGCCGGCGGTGAGGAGCTCACCGCCCTGACCACCCGCCTGCAGGAGCTGCACCCCGAGCTCGGCGACCGCTGACCCGTGCACCTCCGCGGAGGCGCACGGGTCGGGCCGGCGGTGTCAGGGGGCCAGGGACGGGTCGCAGTCGCGCAGCAGCTGGGTGCAGCGCTGCTGCTCGTCGACCTCGCCGATCACCTCGGCGGCGCGGGCGAGCACGGTGACGCAGCGCAGGAAGCCGCGGTTGGGCTCGTGCGACCACGGCACCGGCCCGTAGCCCTTCCAGCCGTTCTTGCGCAGCGCGTCGAGGCCCCGGTGGTAGCCGGTGCGGGCGTAGGCGTAGGCCTCGATCGTGCGGCCGCCGTCGAGCGCCCCCTCGGCGAGGGCCGCCCAGGCCGCGCTGGCGCGCGGGTGCCCGGCGGCGACCTCGGCCGGGTCGGTGCCGGCCGCCAGCGCAGCCTCGGCCTCGGGGTCGCCGGGCAGCAGCGTGGCCGGCGGCTCGCCGAGCAGGTTGTGCGAGTGCGTCATGGGTTCAGGCGCCCTGGGACTGGCCGGCCGACAGCAGGTCCTCGCAGGCGGTGACCACGCGGGCGGCCATGTTCGTCTCGGCGAGCTTCATGTAGGTGCGCGGGTCGTAGGTCTTCTTGTTGCCGACCTCGCCGTCGACCTTGAGCACGCCGTCGTAGTTGCTGAACATGTGGCCGGCGATCGGCCGGGTGAAGGCGTACTGGGTGTCGGTGTCGACGTTCATCTTCACCACGCCGTAGGACAGCGCCTCGCGGATCTCCGACTGCAGCGAGCCCGAGCCGCCGTGGAAGACGAAGTTGAAGGGCTTGGCGCCCTCACCGAGGCCCAGCTCCTCCGCCACGACCTCCTGGCCCTGCTCGAGGATCTCCGGCCGCAGCTTGACGTTGCCCGGCTTGTAGACGCCGTGGACGTTGCCGAACGTCGCGGCCAGCAGGTAGACGCCGCGCTCACCGAGGCCGAGGGACTTCGCCGTGGCCACGAAGTCGCCGGGGGCGGTGTAGAGCTTCTCGTTGATGTCGTGGGCGACGCCGTCCTCCTCGCCGCCGACGACGCCGATCTCGAGCTCCAGGACGATCTTGGCCGCGGCGCACTTGTCGATGAGCTCCTCGGCGATCTGCAGGTTCTCCTCCAGGTCGATCGCGGAGCCGTCCCACATGTGCGACTGGAACAGCGGCGCCTGCCCGGCGTCGACCCGGTCCTTCGACAGCGCGATCAGGGGCCGGACGTAGGAGTCGAGCTTGTCCTTCGGGCAGTGGTCGGTGTGCAGCGCGACGTTGACCGGGTACTTCTCGGCGACGACGTGCGCGAACTCCGCGAGGGCCACCGCGCCGGTGACCATGTCCTTCACCCGGGTGCCCGAGCCGAACTCGGCGCCGCCGGTGGAGAACTGGATGATCCCGTCGCTGCCGGCGTCGGCGAAGCCGCGCAGCGCCGCGTTGACCGTCTCGGACGAGGTGCAGTTGATCGCCGGGTAGGCGAAGCCCGCCTCCTTCGCCCGGCTGATCATGTCGGCGTAGACCTCGGGGGTCGCGATGGGCATCGGGGCTCTCCTGTCGATCGACGCGGGACGGCGGCCAGTATCGCGTGCCGGGCCGGTGCCCCGACAGCGGGAGGCGGGGCTCAGCCGCGGCGGCGCAGCACCTTGCCGGGGTTGAGCAGGCCGGCCGGGTCGAGGGCGTCCTTGATGCGGCGGTGCACGTCGAGCGACACCGCGCCGACCTCGCGCTCCAGCCACTCGACCTTCAGCGAGCCGATCCCGTGCTCGCCGGTGACCGTGCCGCCCAGCGCGAGCCCGAGTTCGAGGATGTCGTCGAAGGCGGCGAAGGCACGCGCCCGCTGGCCGGCGTCGGACGGGTCGAAGCAGATGGTCGGGTGCATGTTGCCGTCGCCGGCGTGGCCGACCACCCCGATCGTCAGCTCCCGCCGCACGGCGATGCCGTCGCAGCCGTCGAGGAACGCCGCGATCCGCGAGCGCGGCACGGCGACGTCGTCGATGAGGGTGGTGCCCAGCTGCTCGAGCGCGGGCAGCGCCATCCGCCGGGCGGCGAGCAGCAGGTCGCCCTCGGCCGGGTCGTCGGTGGTGTGCACCAGCTGGGCGCCGGCGTCGCGGCACAGCTGCGCCAGGGCCTCGATCTCGTCGAGCGCGGCCGCTCCCCCGGTGTCGGACTGGGCCACCAGCAGGGCGTGCGCGTCGCGGTCGAGGTCGGCGTGCAGCAGGTCGTCGACGGCGCGGATGCAGGTGTTGTCCATGACCTCCAGCAGGCTGGGGACCAGCCCGGAGGTGACGACGCGCTCGACGACCTGGCCGGTCTGCGCGGTGGTGGCGAACGTGGCCACCAGCGTCACCGGCCGCTGCGGGGCCGGGCGCAGCGCCAGCGTGGCCTCGGTGATGACGCCGAGGGTGCCCTCCGAGCCGACGAACAGCCGGGCCAGGTCGTAGCCGGCCACGCCCTTGACCGTGCGGCGGCCGGTGCGCAGCACCTGCCCGTCGGCGAGCACGACCTCCAGGCCCATCACGTAGTCGGTGGTGACGCCGTACTTGACGCAGCACAGCCCGCCGGAGTTGGTGGAGAGGTTGCCGCCGATCGTGCACCAGTCGTAGCTCGACGGGTCGGGGGGGTAGAAGAGGCCGGAGCCGGCGACGGCGTCGCGCAGCGCCTTGTTGACCACGCCCGGCTGCACGACGGCGAGCCGGTCGGACGGCGAGACCTCCAGGACGGCGTCCATGCGGGTCATGACCACCGTGACCGCGCCGTCGACGGCGTTGCTCGCCCCGGCCAGCCCCGAGCCCGCGCCGCGCGGGACCACCGGGACGCCGTGCCGGGAGGCGATGCGCATGACCGCGGCGACGTCCTCGGTGCGGCGGGGGAACACCACGGCCGCGGGGGTGCCGGCCTCGGCCAGCATCGCCTGGTCGCGGGCGTAGGAGGCGGTGACGTCGGGGTCGGTGAGCACGCTGTCCCCGCCGAGCGCGGCGGTGAGCTCGTCGACCCACGCGGTGGCGAGTGTGGTCACCGCCACACCGTACGGCGACCCGCGGATGATCAGGTGACCTGATCGTGCTGCGTCCCAGCTCACCGCCGGTCCCGAGCCAGGACGCGCTCCGGTGAGCCAGGACGGCCCGGCGGCGGCTACTCCAGGCCGAGGTCGGCGAGCTCGAACGCCGCCCGGTACTCCAGGCCCGCGGCCTCGACGGCGGCCCGCCCGCCCCGGTCGACGACCACCGCGACGCCGATGACCTCCGCCCCGGCCTCCTGCAGCGCCTCGACGGCGGCCAGCGGGCTGCTGCCGGTGGTGGAGACGTCCTCCACGACGAGCACCGCCCGCCCCTCGACGTCGGGGCCCTCGATGCGGCGCTGCAGGCCGTGCGCCTTGCCGGCCTTGCGCACCACGCACGCGTCGAGGAAGCCCTCGCCGGCGGCGGCCGCGTGCAGCATCGCCGTCGCCACCGGGTCGGCACCGAGGGTGAGCCCGCCGACGACGTCGTAGCGCAGGTCGCCGGTGAGCTGGCGCATCACGCGGCCAACCAGCGGCGCGCCCTCGTGGTGGAGCGTCAGCCGCCGCATGTCGACGTACCAGTCGGCCTCCCGGCCCGAGGACAGGGTGACCCTCCCGCGGACGACGGCGAGGTCGACGACGAGCTCGAGCAGTCGGTGGCGGTCGGGCGTCGCGGCGGCCGGGTGCATGACCGCGACCCTAGGGACGGAGCCGGGGAGCCGCCGCACCCGGGGACGCCGGAGGGCCGCCGTCCGACCGGGGGCAGTGGTCGGACGGCGGCCCGTTCTCACCGGCGGATCACCGGCGGGCGCGTCAGGCCGGGGTGGGCGCCAGCACCTGGTCGACGATGTAGACGGTGGCGTTCGCCGTCTGCACGTTGCCGCAGATCACGTTCGCCGGGGTGCCGGTGACGGTCTGGGCGACGGTGAACATCTCGCCCGAGCCCTCGATGGTGACCTGGTCGCCGTTCACCGTGGTGTGGGTGCCGGCGAGCTGGTCGGGCGAGAGCCGGCCCGGGATGACGTGGTGGGTCAGGATCGCCGTCAGCTGGGCGTTGTCGGCGAGCACCGCCTGCAGAGCGTCGGCCGGGATGGCCTCGAAGCCCGGGTTGGCCGGGGCGATGACGGTGATGTCCTGCGTGGTGTTCAGCGTGTCGACCAGGTTGGCCTGGGTGACGGCGGTGACCAGCGTGGACAGCACCGGGTTGTTGCTGGCGGCGGTGGCGACCGGGTCGTCGGTCATGCCGGCGAAGCTGCCCTCGCCGTCGGCGGGGACGGCGGTGCAGCCGTCGCCGAAGGGCTCGTCCATGGCGGCGCCGGCGGCCGGGGAGCTGCTCTCCATCGGGCTCGAGCTCTCCGACGACGAGCTCTCCGGCAACGAGCTGCTGCTGTCCGCGGCGGTGTCCTCGCTGGCCGAGCTGGTGTCCTCGGAGCCGCAGGCGCTCAGGGTGACGGCCAGGGTGGAGGCGGTGGCCAGCAGGACGCCGCGGGTCAGGGTGTTCTTCACGGTGGGATCTCCTCAGTCGTCGTGCTCGTCCGTTCGGGGACCGGGTGGCCCCCTCGGTGGTCCCTCCCGACCCTTTCGAGGGGTCGGGAGAGGCGTCTGCGGCGCGGTGGCCGAGACGGGCTCTGGGGTGTGCTGCCCTGCCGGTCGGTGCGCCGGCGGGGCGGGGACCGCTACCTCGCGATCACCCGGATCGAGTGCAGGCCGCTGGCCCCGTTCGGGAAGGGCCGGGCGCGCTCGTCGGTCTGCACCTCGCCGTCGGCCGTGGTGGCCCGGACGGTGAGCTGGTAGGAGCCGGGGGCGAAGTCGTGGGGCAGGACCCACTGGCGCCACAGCTCGGTCGCGGCCTGCGGCGCGAGCTCGGCCTCCTGCCACTCGCCGTCGTCGATCCGGACCTCGACGCGGGCGATGCCGCGGGTCTGGGCCCAGGCGACGCCGGCGATGGGGCGCCGGCCGGCGGGGAACTGCCGCAGCGGGGCGGGGGTGTCGATGCGGGAGGCCACCTTGATCGGCGCCTCCCGGGCCCAGTCGCGCTCGACCCAGTAGGCGTCGAAGGCGTCGAAGGTGGTCGCCTCGATCCCGGTCATCCACTTGCAGGCCGAGACGTAGCCGTACAGGCCGGGGATGAGCATCCGCACCGGGAAGCCGTGCTCGACCGGCAGCGGCCCGCCGTTCATCCCGAAGGCGATCATCGCGTTCTCGACGCCGAGGGCCGCGGCGGTCGGGGCGCCGATCGTCATGCCGTCGACGGAGCGGCACACCAGCTGGTCGGAGTCGCCGGAGACGCCGTTCTCGCGGAGCAGGTCGCCGAGCGGGACGCCGATCCACCGGGCGGTGCCGGCCAGGCCGCCGCCGACCTCGTTGGAGACGCAGGTGAGGGTGATGTCGCGCTCGATGACGTCGTCGCGGTCGAACAGCTCGGTCAGCGTGTAGCTGCGCGGGGAGTCGAACATCCCCGACAGCGTCAGCCGGTAGTCCGCGGGCCGGATCTGCGGCACGGTGATCGCGGTGTCGACCCGGTAGAAGTCGCGGTTGGCGGTGAACAGCGGGGTGACGCCGTCGACGCTCTCGGCCAGGTCCGCGCCCCGCGGCAGGGCCGCGGCGGGGGACGACGGCGAGGGGAGCGCGAGCTCGTCGCGGGCGTTGCCGACGTCGAAGCGGCGCTGCAGCAGCCGGCCGCCGCCGCCGGTGACCGCGGCCGCGCCGAGGGCGACCCCGCTGGTGACGACGAAGCGGCGGCGGTCCATGCCGGCGCCCTTGCGGTCGGCCATCGACAGGACGCCGCGCAGGCGCTCCATGACGTCGTCGTCGGCGGAGCGGGGGGTGTCCGCGGCGGGCGCGGTGAGCGGGTCGACCAGCAGCAGGATCGCGACGACGCCGGCGAGGGCACCGACCACCGAGGGCAGCGCGTCGAGCAGGCCACCGGCGGGCCGGGTGGCCGCGGCGAGGGCGCCGATGACCCCGAAGAGCGCGATCCCGGCGGCGCCGGCGCGGCGGGACCGCAGCGAGACCAGCCCGATGACCACGGCGTACAGGGCGACGACCACCAGCGTGCCGACGACGAGGGCGATCTTGTCGTTCTCGCCGAAGGTCGAGATGGCGAACTGCTTGACCGGCTCGGGCACGACGGTGATCACGGTGTCGCCGACTGCCACGACCGGTGAGGACGCGGGCCCGACGAGCGCGGCGGCCAGCTCGGCGACGCCCAGGGCGACGGCGGCGGCCAGGAGGCCGGCGAGCGCGCCGAGCGACCGGCGCGCGCCGCGGCGGGCGGGGGGCTGCGCCCCGTCCGGTCCGGTGGCCGGCGCGGGGGCCTGCTCGGTGGTGGTCACGCACTGACTTCGGCGGTGGACGACCGATCGGTTCACCGGGGCTGATCACGATGCGGTAACGAGCCGGCGACGTCCCCGGAACGCACGACGGGCCCGCCGGCTCCCGGAGGAGCGGGCGGGCCCGTCAGAGGCCGGGTCAGAGGCCGCGGGCGCGCTGCTGACCGCGGTGGCGGTACCAGGCGTGGGCCGGCTTCTGGGCCAGCGCCACGACGCCCACGAGGACCAGCAGCGTCTGGACCAGCGACAGCGTCGTCAGCAGGCCACTGGTGCCGGCCGTCCCGCCGGCCAGCGTGACGATCCCCGAGAGGAGCGACAGACCGCCCAGGACCCACAGCACGATGCGGGCCCAGTTGCGGCCCTGCCAGGCGAACCAGATGAACAGCAGCTGCAGGCCGACGAAGATCAGCGCGATGACGACGCCCGCGGTGATGGCGGCGGTCGTCGCGCCCTCGAGGTCGGCGTAGTCGGCCGGGTCGAGGCCCTGCTCGACGAGCGCCTGGTCGACCAGCTGGTCGAACTGGGCGAAGGTGACGATCACGCCGAGGACCCCGAGCAGGGTGTTGGCCAGCCAGGCGCCGATGCCGAGCTTGACCGCCTGCGGGCGCTCCATCGGCGCGGACGGGCCCCACTCCGGGGCGGAGGGCGCGGCCCCGTAGCCCCCGTAGGGGTTCTGGCCGTACTGCTGCTGCCCGTACGGCTGCTGCCCGTACGGCTGCTGGCCGGGAGGCTGCTGCCCGTACGGCTGCTGGCCGGGAGGCTGCTGCCCGTACGGCTGGCCCTGCGGCTGCTGGCCGTAGGGCGGCTGGCCCTCGGGCTGCTGCCCCCAGCCCTGCGGTCCCGGACCCTGTCCTGCGGTCATCGCTGCACGTCCCCTCTGGTGTCGGTGCTCCGGGTGATCATGGTCGACCGGATCGCGTCCGGCCAGCCACGGGCCCGCCGCTCCCCCGGCGGGGTGGACGGCGGGCCCGCGGGTGCCGCACTAGGCGCGGCGCACGCTCAGGCCCTCGTCGGCGAGGTCCTCCGGGGCGTCGACGACGACGCCGTCGCCGTCGCGGATCTCGCCGGCCAGCAGCGCGCGGGCCAGCGGGTCGCCGATCGCCGACTGCACCAGCCGGCGCAGCGGCCGCGCCCCGTAGACGGGGTCGAACCCGTTGATCGCCAGCCACTCGCGGGCGGCGTCGGTGACGGTGAGCGTCAGCCGGCGCGCGGCCAGCCTGCGGGCGAGCACGCCGACCTGGATGTCGACGATCCCGGCCAGCTCCTCGCTGCCCAGCGCCCGGAACACCACGACGTCGTCGAGGCGGTTGAGGAACTCCGGCTTGAAGTGCGACCGGACGACGTCCATGACCGCGTCCCGCCGCCGATCCTCGGCGACCGACTGGTCGGCGATCAGCTGCGAGCCCAGGTTCGACGTCAGGATCAGGATCGTGTTGCGGAAGTCGACCGTGCGACCCTGCCCGTCGGTGAGCCGGCCGTCGTCGAGCACCTGCAGCAGCACGTCGAAGACGTCGGGGTGGGCCTTCTCCACCTCGTCGAGCAGCACGACCGTGTAGGGACGCCGCCGGACCGCCTCGGTGAGCTGACCGCCGGCCTCGTAGCCGACGTAGCCGGGGGGCGCACCGACCAGGCGGGCCACCGAGTGCTTCTCGGAGTACTCGCTCATGTCGACGCGGACCATCGCCCGCTCGTCGTCGAAGAGGAACTCCGCCAGCGCCTTGGCCAGCTCGGTCTTGCCGACGCCGGTCGGGCCGAGGAACAGGAACGAGCCCGTGGGCCGGTCGGGGTCGGCGACGCCCGAGCGCGCGCGGCGGACGGCGTCGGCCACGGCGCGGACGGCGGCGGGCTGGCCGACGACGCGGCGCCCGAGCTCCTCCTCCATCCGCAGCAGCTTCTGCGTCTCGCCCTCGAGCAACCGGCCCGCGGGGATGCCGGTCCAGGCCTGGACGACCTCGGCGATGTCGTCGGGGCCGACCTCCTCCTTGAGCATCGACTCGCCGGTCTGCACCGACTCCTCGGCGGCGGCCAGGGAGCGCTGCAGCTCCGGCAGCCGGCCGTAGCGCAGCTCGGCTGCCCTCGCGAGGGCGCCGTCGCGCTCGGCCCGGTCGGCCTCGGTGCGGACGGCCTCCAACTCCTCCTTGATCCGCTGGATGCGCTCGATGGCCGACTTGTCCTGCTGCCAGCGGGCGGTCAGCTCGTCCAGCTGCTGGCGCCGGTCGGCGAGGTCGGCGCGCAGCGCGCCCAGCCGGTCCAGGGAGGAGGGGTCGTCCTCCTTGGACAGCGCCATCTCCTCGATCTCCATGCGGCGCACGGCGCGCTCGACCTCATCGACCTCCACCGGGCGGCTGTCGATCTCCATGCGCAGCCGGCTCGCCGCCTCGTCGACCAGGTCGATGGCCTTGTCGGGGAGGAATCGGGCCGTCACGTACCGGTCCGACAGCGTGGCGGCGGCGACGATCGCGGCGTCGGTGATGCGCACGCCGTGGTGCACCTCGTAGCGCTCCTTGAGGCCGCGCAGGATGCCGATCGTGTCCTCGACCGAGGGCTCGCCGACGAACACCTGCTGGAAGCGGCGCTCCAGGGCGGGGTCCTTCTCGATGTGCTCGCGGTACTCGTCGAGCGTGGTCGCGCCCACCATGCGCAGCTCGCCGCGGGCGAGCATCGGCTTGATCATGTTGCCGGCGTCCATGGCGGAGTCGCCCGTGGCACCGGCGCCCACGATGGTGTGCAGCTCGTCGATGAAGGTGACGACCTGTCCCTCGGCCTCGGTGATCTCCTGGAGCACGGCCTTGAGCCGCTCCTCGAACTCGCCGCGGTACTTGGCGCCGGCCACCATCGCGCCCAGGTCGAGCGCCATGAGCCGCTTGCCCTTGAGGCTCTCGGGGACGTCGCCGGCGACGATGCGCTGGGCCAGGCCCTCGACGATCGCCGTCTTGCCGACGCCGGGCTCGCCGATGAGCACCGGGTTGTTCTTGGTCCGCCGGGAGAGCACCTGCACGACGCGGCGGATCTCGGTGTCCCGGCCGATGACCGGGTCGACCCGCCCCTCGCGGGCGCGCTCGGTGAGGTCGACGGCGTACTTCTCCAGAGCCTGGAAGGTGCTCTCCGGGTCGGCGGTGGTGACCTTGCGGTTGCCGCGGACGGTGCGGAAGGCGGCCAGCAGCGCGTCGCGCGTCGCGCCGGAGCTGGTGAGCACCGCGCCGGCCTCGCCCTCGGACCCGGCCAGGCCGACCAGCAGGTGCTCGGTGGAGACGTACTCGTCGCCCAGCGCGCTCGCCTGCTCACCGGCGGCGTTCACCACCCGCAGCAGCTCACGGGACGCCGACGGCGCGGCGACGGTCGCGCCGCTGACGCTGGGCAGCCGGCGCAGCGCGGCCTCGGCCTTGGCCCGGACGTCGGCCGGGTCGGCGCCGACCGCGGTCAGCAGGGGGCCGGCGATGCCGTCGGTCTGCTGCAGCAGGGCGACGAGCAGGTGCAGGGGCTCGAGGGCGGCCTGCCCCCGGTCGACCGCCAGCCGCTGGGCGGCCGCGAACGCCTCCTGCGAACGGGTGGTCAGCTTGCTCTCCATGACGGGTGCGGATCGTCCTCTCGTCGGGGTCGCCGGGACGGCTCCCGGCGGATCGGCGTGTCGAGAGGTCCAACGGACCAGGGGTTGAGTCTGTTCCACTCAACTCCCGCCGACGACGCACCGACCCGCCCTGGAGCGGGACGACGGCAACTGCATGCCGCGCGACCTTTTCGTCCCTACACTCAGGTCATGGAACAGACGAGCGCGTAGGACCGCCTCCCCGCCCCGAGCGTGGCCCTGGACGACCAGCTGTGCTTCGCGCTCTACGCGGCGTCGCGAGCGATGACGGCCCGGTACCGGCCGATGCTCGAGGAGCTCGGCCTCACCTACCCCCAGTACCTGGTGATGATGCTGCTCTGGGAGGAGGACCAGCAGACCGTGGGCCAGCTCGGTCAGCGGCTGGCCCTCGACAGCGGGACCCTCTCCCCGCTGCTCAAGCGGCTCACCGCCGCCGGCCTGGTGAGCCGGCACCGGCGCGTCGAGGACGAGCGCTCCGTCGCGATCGTCCTCACCGACGCCGGCCGGGTGCTGCGGGACAAGGCCTTCGCCATCTCGCAGGACATGATCTGCGCGCTGGACCTCGGGGTCGACGAGTTCTCCGACCTCAAGCAGACCCTCAACCTGCTCACCCACCGCGTCAACGAGGCGCCCCGCGGCAGCTGACCCGGCCGTGTGGGTTGCACGCAACCCACACGGGTAGGGCCGCGGGGTCCCCCGCCGGCCAGCGACGCCGGCTCCCCCGTCCCGGAAGGCAGCCATGCCCACCCGCACCGCACGCACCGCCTGGAACGGCACTCTCGAGCAGGGCTCGGGCCAGGTCGAGCTCTCCAGCTCCCAGGTCGGCACCTTCGAGGTCAACTTCCCCAAGCGCGCGGCCGACGAGGCCGGTGGCACGACGAGCCCCGAGGAGCTCGTCGCCGCCGCCCACTCCGCGTGCTTCGCGATGCAACTGTCGGCCAACATCGCCCAGGCCGGCGGCACCCCGCAGTCCCTCGAGGTCAGTGCCGACGTCTCCCTCGGCCCGGACCAGGAGAACGGCGGCTTCAAGCTGACCGGCATCGCGCTGAAGGTGCGCGGCGAGGTCGACGGCCTCGACGCCGCCGGCTTCGAGAAGGCCGCGCAGGAGGCCAAGGCCGGCTGCCCGGTCAGCAAGGCGCTCGCTGCCGTCGACATCACCTTGGACGCCGCGCTGGAGTCCTGAGCCGCGGTCCCGGTCGCAGCCGCTGTCTCCGATTGAGCTGCCGCCCGTCCGGACGTGGAACGGCGCCCGGACCGTGGGTCCGGGCGCCGTCGGTGTCGTCGTGGAGGCTCAGGAGCCGGTGGACTGGGCCTCGCGGGCCTCACCGATCCGGTTGAGTCGGGCCAGCAGCTCGGCGAGGACGGCGATGTCGTCGGCCGGCCAGCCGGACAGGTCGGCCTCCCAGCGGGCGCGGCGCGCCTCGCGGATGCCGGCCAGGCGTGCCGCGCCCTCGGCAGACGTGCGCAGCACCTGGGCGCGGCCGTCGGCGGGGTCGGGCTCGCGGTCGACCATGCCGAGCGCCACCAGCGACGACACCTGCCGGCTCACCGTGCTCTTGTCCAGGCCCAGCCGGGCGACGAGGTCGCTGGCGCGCAGCGGGCCGGTGTCGGCGAGCAGCGCCAGCAGGCCGTAGGCCGCGCCGTCGAGGTCGGGGTGCAGTTCCCGCGCCAGCCGGGCGGAGATGGCCCGGGAGCGGCGCAGCAGCAGGCCGATCTCGCGCTCGAGCCGGGCGAAGGACTCGTGCTGCTCGTCGCGGGATCCGTCCACGCCCTCCTCGACGACGGCGCCCCGCCCGCCGTTCCCGCTCACCGGGGATCCCGGGGCCGCCACACGACCAGCGCCGAGCTGGCCTGCCGCAGCGGCACGAGGTCGGCGCGCCGGCCGAAGGCGGTGCCGAAGCCGGGGTGCACGGCCGACTCGGCGGCCATCGCCCGGCGCTGCGCCTCCTCGAGCGCGGCGACCAGCTCCTCCACCCGCTGCTGCAGGGCGTCGACCTGCGACTCGAGGTCGATGATCCGCTTGATCCCGGCGAGGTTCACGCCGTCCTCCTGCGACAGGCGCTGCACCTCCCGCAGCAGGGCGACGTCGCGCGGGCTGTAGCGGCGCCCGCCGCCCGGGGTGCGCCCCGGGGTGACCAGGCCCAGCCGGTCGTACTGGCGCAGCGTCTGGGCGTGCATGCCGGCCAGCTGCGCGGCGACGGAGATGACGAACACCGGCGCGTCGTCGGCGACGGCCCGGGCGCCGTCCTGCCGCTCACGCCCGTCGGTGCCCGGCGCACTCACCGGTCGCTCCCCCGTGTCTGCGTGGCGGCGGTGATCTGCGGGCGCGGGTCCCCGAGCTCGGCGTCGAGGGTCTTCACCGCCCGCTCGGCCTCCGGGCTGAGGCGCTGCGGGACGGCGACCTCGATCGTGACCAGCAGGTCGCCGGAGCGGCCGCGGCCGGGGACGCCCCGCCCGCGGACCCGCAGCGTGCGCCCGCTCGAGGTGCCGGCGGGCACCTTCAGCGTGACGTTGCCGTCGAGCGCGGGCACGGTCAGCGTCGTGCCGAGCACCGCCTCGGGGAAGGTGACCGGGACGGTGAGCGTCAGGTCGTCACCCCGGCGGCCGAACAGCTCGTGGTCGCTGACGTGCACGACGACGAACAGGTCACCGGCCGGGCCACCCCGCCGTCCCGGCGCGCCCTTGCCGGCCAGCCGGATGCGCTGGCCGTCCTTGACGCCCGCCGGGATCCGCACCGTGATGGTGCGGGTCTGCGTGGTGACGCCGTTGCCGGCACAGGTCGGGCACGGGTCGTCGACCACCTGGCCGCTGCCGCGGCAGTTGCGGCAGGGCTCGGAGAAGGCGAACGCACCCTGGCTGCGGCTGGTCACGCCGGCGCCGTCGCACACCGGGCAGGTGTGCGGGCTGGTGCCCGGCTTGGCGCCGCTGCCGGCGCAGGTCGGGCAGGTGCCCGGGCTCTGCATGCGCAGCGGCACCGTCACGCCCAGGACGGCCTCGTCGAACGAGAGCGTGGCCTCGGTCTCGACGTCCTGGCCGCGGGCCGGCCCGGAGGCCGCCTGCTGCCGGGCGCGGGCCGAGCCGGGCGGGGTCCCGGCGCCGCCGCCGCCGAAGAGGTTGCCGAACAAGTCGCCGAGCCCGCCGGCGCCCGCCCGGCCGGCGTTGCCGGCGGCTCCGAACAGGTCGCCGAGGTCGAAGGGCTGGCCGCCCCCGCCGGCGCCGGGGAAGCCGCCCGGGAAGCCCGCCCGCGCCCCGGCACCGCCGGCGCCGAAGAGCCGCCGGGCCTCGTCGTACTCACCGCGCCGCTTGGGGTCGGAGAGCACGTCGTAGGCCTCGGAGACCTCCTTGAACCGGGCCTCGGCGTCGGCGTTGCCGGGGTTCTTGTCCGGGTGCAGGTCGCGGGCGAGCTTGCGGTAGGCCTTCTTGATCTCCGCGGCGTCGGCGTTCTGGGAGACGCCCAGCGCCCCGTAGTAGTCCTTCTCGATGAAGTCCCGAGTGCTCATCGGGCGCCTCCTCTCCTGCGCGTCCCCACCGTCTGCACCGGGCCGGTCAGCCGGCGGCCGGGGTCTCCCCCGGCACCTCGTCGCCCACCTGGTCGCCACTGACGTCCGCGGGGGTCGCGGGCGCGCCGGACGGCTCGCTCACCGAGACCATCGCGGTGCGCAGCACCCGGTCCCCGCGGCGGAAACCCTGCCGCAGGACCGTCGTCGCGGTCGGCACGGTCACCTCGTCGGACGTGTCGTGCAGGACGGCCTCGTGCAGTGCCGGGTCGAACGGGTCCCCGGCGACGCCGAAGGCCTCGACGCCGAGGCCGTCGAGCAGCCCCAGCACGCGGTCGGCGACGACCTTGAAGGCCCCGGTCAGGTCGCCGTGGTCCCGGGCCCGCTCGATGTCGTCGACGATCGGGAACAGCTGGGTGGCGAACCGCTCGGCGGCCTGGTCGACGACCACGGTGCGGTCGCGGTCGACCCGGCGCCGGTAGTTGGCGTACTCGGCGGTGACCCGCTGCAGGTCCTCGGTCCGCTCGGCCAGCTGGCGCGACAGGTCGCCGTCGCCGGTGGCCGGGACGGCCTCCTGCACGGTGACCTCGGGACCGGCGGCCGTCTGGTTCTCGCTCATGCGCTCCCCTGGCGATGGGTGGTCGGAGGGGCCCGGCGGGGCGC
This sequence comes from Geodermatophilus obscurus, assembly GCF_900115395.1. Lineage (GTDB taxonomy): Bacteria > Actinomycetota > Actinomycetes > Mycobacteriales > Geodermatophilaceae > Geodermatophilus > Geodermatophilus obscurus_B. Next base: position 352,579 of record NZ_FOWE01000006.1, on the reverse strand, counting down.
CGGCCGGCTGCTCGCCGGCCGGCGCCCGCACCGCGCCGCTGACGGGGTCGATCCGCCGCTTGTCACGGATCACGACCCGCGGCTGCTCGTCCCCCTGGCTCATCGGCGGTCGGTGTCCTCGTCGACGATCTCCGCGTCGACGACGTCGTCGTCACCGGAGGCCGCCGTGCTGCCACCGGCCGCGCCGGCCGCGCCCTCGGCACCGGGGGTGCCCGCCGCGCCGGCCTCGGCCTGCTGGGCGTAGAGCGCCCCGCCGACCTCCTGCGAGACGCGGGCCACCTTCTCCTGCGCCGACTTGATCGCGGCGATGTCGGAGCCGCCGAGGGCCGAGCGCAGCTCGGTCAGGGCCTCGCCGAGCTCCTCCTTCTTGTCAGCCGGGATCCGCTCGCCGTTCTCCGCGAGGAACTTCTCCGTCTGGTACTGCAGCGACTCGGCGAGGTTGCGGGTCTCGGCCTCGTCGCGACGGCGCTTGTCCTCCTCGGCGTGGGCCTCGGCGTCGCGCATCATCCGCTCGATGTCCTCCTTGGGGAGGGCGGAGCCGCCGGTGATCGTCATCGACTGCTCCTTGCCCGTGCCGAGGTCCTTGGCGGACACGTGCACGATGCCGTTCGCGTCGATGTCGAAGGCGACCTCGATCTGCGGGACGCCGCGGGGCGCCGGCGGCAGACCGGTCAGCTCGAACATGCCGAGCTTCTTGTTGTACATCGCCATCTCGCGCTCGCCCTGGAAGACCTGGATCTGCACGGACGGCTGGTTGTCGTCGGCCGTCGTGAAGATCTCGGAGCGCTTGGTCGGGATCGTGGTGTTGCGCTCGATGAGCTTGGTCATGATCCCGCCCTTGGTCTCGATGCCCAGGGACAGCGGGGTGACGTCGAGGAGCAGGACGTCCTTGACCTCGCCCTTGAGGACGCCGGCCTGCAGCGCGGCGCCGATGGCGACGACCTCGTCGGGGTTGACGCCCTTGTTGGGCTCCTTGCCGCCGGTCAGCTCGCGGACCAGGTCGCTGACGGCCGGCATGCGGGTGGAACCACCGACCAGGACGACGTGGTCGATCTCGCCGACGGAGATGCCGGCGTCGCGGATCGCCTGGTTGAACGGCGCGCGGGCGCGGTCGAGCAGGTCCTGCGTGAGGCGCTGGAACTCCGCGCGGGTCATCGTGACGTCGAGGTGCAGCGGGCCGTCGGCGCCGGCGGTGATGTAGGGCAGGTTGACGTTGGTCGACTGCGCGCCCGACAGCTCGATCTTGGCCTTCTCGGCGGCCTCGCGGAGGCGCTGCATGGCCAGCTTGTCCTTGGACAGGTCGATGCCGTTGGCCGCGTTGAAGGTCTGCACGAGGTGCTTGACCACGCGCTCGTCCCAGTCGTCGCCACCGAGGTGGTTGTCACCGGCGGTGGCCTTCACCTCGATGACGCCCTCGCCGATCTCCAGCAGGGAGACGTCGAAGGTGCCGCCGCCGAGGTCGAAGACCAGGATCGTCTGCTCGGTCTCGCCCTTGTCCAGGCCGTAGGCCAGTGCGGCCGCGGTCGGCTCGTTGACGATGCGCAGGACGTTGAGGCCCGCGATCTCACCGGCCTCCTTGGTGGCCTGGCGCTGCGCGTCCTCGAAGTAGGCCGGGACGGTGATGACGGCGTCGGTCACCGGCTCGCCCAGGTAGGTCTCGGCGTCCCGCTTGAGCTTCTGCAGCACGCGGGCGCTGATCTCCTGCGGCGTGTACTGCTTGCCGTCGATCTCGGAGGTCTTCCAGTTGGTGCCCATCTCGCGCTTGACCGAGCGGATGGTGCGGTCGACGTTGGTGACCGCCTGGTTCTTGGCCGACTGGCCGACGAGGACCTCGCCGTTCTTGGCGAAGGCGACGACCGAGGGCGTGGTGCGCGAGCCCTCGCTGTTGGCGATGACCGTCGGCTCGCCGCCCTCCAGGACGGTGACGACGGAGTTGGTGGTGCCGAGGTCGATACCGACCGCTCGTGCCATGGAGCTGGCTCCTCTTCCGTGAGCTGGGTGGTGCTGTCTCGGGGTCCGGTCGAGGGACCGACTCACCTTGCGTGGGGTCCGCTCAACTTTCCTGCCCACCCTAACGGCACACCCGAGGTGCGTGTTCCCGGGGACACGGGACGACGTCGCCGTGACGTGGCCCACACCCCCGCCGTCGCGGGTGCGGTGGAGGTCTCGTGCGTCCGCAGCAGGATCAGGTCACCTGATCGTGCTGCGTCCTGGCTCAGCGTCGACGGTGAGCCCGGACGCGCGGAGGTGAGCCAGGACATGTGGAGGTGAGCCAGGACGCCAGCGGTCAGCGCACAGCGCCCGCGAGGCCCCCGACAGCGGGCTCGCGCCGGCGGACGACGGTGAAGCGCCGGACCCCGGCGAGCGGGGCAGCCAGGAGGGGCGTCAACCGGGCGGCGAGGTCGGCCCGCCGGCGAGGGAGGACGTCCTCCTGGGTGAGACGGACGACGCGCACGCCGAGCTCCCGGACGAGGTCCTCGCGACGCTTCTCCCGCCAGAGCACCTCACCGGGATCGCGACCGTCGAACGGGTCGAGGTACTTGACGCGACCGTCGAACTCGATCGCGACGGCCGCGTGCTCGTACCAGGCGTCCACGCGCGCGAGGGGACCCCGCGGCCCGTGCAGCTCCACCTGCAGCTCGGGCCGCGGGAGCCCGGCCGCCAGGAGCGCCAGGCGACCGCGGGACTCCAGGGGCGACTCGGCCAGACCGTCGGCCAGCCCGAACGCCCGGGCGGCGTCCCCGATGCCCACCCAGTGGGTCGCCCGGAGGACGGCCTCGTGCAGGTCCTCCCGCGAGAGGACCCCGTGCTGCAGCGCGGCGTCCATGGCCACCACGGAGTCCACCAGGTCCCACTCCCGGGCACAGTCGACCAGGGTCCGTGCGGGCGTCGTCACCCCGTGCGCCTCGAGGCGACCGACGTCGCCGGTGGGCAGCGACGCCCGGGTGACGACGTACCCGCGCCCGCGGCGCCACTGGACCCCGTCGGTCAGGCGCACGGTGTCGTCGACGCCGGCCGGCACGAGCAACCGGTGCACGCGCGCGGCCGAGGCGTGACTGACCACCGGTCCGGGACGCAGGGACGCGAGCACGGCGATGCAGTCGACGACGTGTCGGGCGCGCGCGTCCCCCGCCGTCGCCTGCAGGTCCACAGCGCGGATGTAGACGCCCCGCCGCAGCCGGTGCCACCGGCCGGATGCGAGTTCGGCGCGGATCTCGTCGGGTCGGTAGCCCACGCGGACGGCGTCGCGTGCCGTGAAGACGCCGAGACGACGAGCAGCGGCGGACGCGAGGTCTGGGTGCACGTCCGCAGTGTTCGAGGAGGACGACCGGCGACCCAGACCCGCGGCGGATCTGTGGATGGCGACCCTGCGCCGTCCTGGCTCATCGCACGGCGTCCTGGCTCACCGCACGGCGTCCTGGCTCGCCCCCGACCGTGAGCCAGGACGCAGCACGATCAGGTCACCTGATCCTGCTGGCCCCACCGCACACTGACCGGGCCGCGGACGGGGGCGCGACGTGCCGTCGTGAGGCCGGTCACCTCCGCCCTCGCCGGCCCGTCAGAAGGGGACTCGGCACCCGGCCGGGAGCGGACGTGAACGCGCCGGTCAGCGGGCCGTGCCATGGGCTCGGAGCACCGTCCCGGCTGCCGGATCGAGGGCGCGGCGCACCGGGTTACCGGCGGGTAACCTGAGCCCGCGGCAGCTATCGTGCTGGGTCGCGTGGGCACAGGCGCCCGCGCGTGATCCGCCGCCGGTCCCGCGGACCGGTGACGACGGCGGCGAGGCCCCCCTCGCGCCGTCCGTGCGGACGAGCCAACCGACGCCACGCGGCGTGGGGAGAGGGAAACATGACGGGCCCCCTGCAGGTCGTGCTCGGCACGATCAGCGTGCTGTTCCTCATCGTGGCGGTGGTCTTCGCCTACCGGGCCGTCCGGGCGATGGTGCGGATCATCCGCACCGGCCAGCCGGACGCCACCCGCAACGGACCCGTAGGCCCCCGGCTGAAGACGCTGGCGGTCGAGTCGCTCGGCCACACCCGGATGCTCAAGTGGTCGGCCATCGGCGCCGCCCACTGGTTCGTCTTCATCGGCTTCTACGGCCTGTTCCTCACGCTGGTCGAGGCCTTCGGCGAGGTGTGGGACCCGGCCTTCCACCTGCCGCTCATCGGCGAGTGGGGCCTGTGGAACCTCTTCGCCGACGTCATCGGCGCGGGCACGGTCCTCGGGATCCTGTACCTGATCTACCGGCGCCAGAAGGACCACCCGCGCCGCCAGGGCCGCACCAGTCGCTTCGCCGGCTCCAACGAGGGCCGCGGCTACTTCGTCGAGGCCGTCGTCCTCACCGTCGGCCTCTGCATCCTGCTCATCCGCGCGCTCAAGGTCTCCTCCGGTCTCACCGAGGCCCCGGCCTGGTCGCACCCGGTCTCCAGCCTGCTGGCCACCGTGCTGCCCGACAGCCCCGACCTGCTCAGCGTCGTCGCGTTCGTCAAGATCGTCGTCTCGCTGGCCTGGCTCGTGGTCGTCAGCCGCATCCTCAACATGGGCGTCGCCTGGCACCGCTTCAGCGCGTTCTTCAACATCTACTGGAAGCGGAACGACGACGGCAGCGTCGCCCTCGGCCCGCTGCAGCCCATGACCTCGAACGGCAAGCCGATCGACTTCGAGGACCCGGGCGAGGACGACGTCTTCGGTCGCGGCAAGATCGAGGACTTCACCTGGAAGGGGATGCTCGACTTCACCACCTGCACCGAGTGCGGGCGGTGCCAGAGCCAGTGCCCTGCCTGGAACACGGGCAAGCCGCTGTCCCCGAAGATGGTGATCATGGACCTGCGGGACCACCTGTACGCCAAGGCCCCGTACCTGCTCGGCGAGAAGACGGCGGCCGAGACCGCTCCGGACTACGACGTCCTCAAGCCCAGCGACGAGCAGGTCTGGGCGTCGGGCTACGCCCGCATCGAGGGCACCAACGACGCGCAGGCGCACCGCCCGCTGGTCGGCACCCTCGAGGAGGGCGGGGTCATCGACCCCGACGTCCTGTGGAGCTGCACCAACTGCGGCGCCTGCGTGGAGCAGTGCCCGGTCGACATCGAGCACGTCGACCACATCGAGGACATGCGCCGCTACCAGGTGCTCATCGAGTCGAACTTCCCGTCCGAGGCCGGCGTGATGCTGCGCAACCTCGAGAACCGCGGCAACCCCTGGGGCGTCAGCCCGAGCACCCGCGAGGACTGGATCAAGGAGATGGACTTCGAGGTGCGGATGGCCGACGGCCCGCTGCCCTACGACGTCGAGTACCTGTTCTGGGTCGGCTGCGCCGGCGCCATCGACGACCGCGCCAAGAAGGTCACCAAGGCCGTCGCCGAGCTGCTGCACACCGCCGGCGTCGAGTTCGCCGTCCTGGGCTCGGGCGAGACCTGCTCGGGCGACCCGGCCCGCCGCATGGGCAACGAGTTCGTGTTCCAGATGATGGCCCAGGAGAACGTCGAGACCCTCAACGGCGTCTTCGAGGGCCGCGTGCCCGGCACCCGCAAGATCGTCACCACCTGCCCGCACTGCTTCAACTCGCTGGGCAAGGAGTACCCGCAGGTCGGCGGCGAGTACGAGGTCGTGCACCACACCCAGCTGCTCAGCCAGCTGGTGGCGGAGGGCCGGCTCACCCCGGTCACCCCGGTCGACCGCAAGGTCACCTACCACGACCCGTGCTTCCTCGGCCGGCACAACAAGGTCTACACGCCGCCGCGGGAGATCCTCGACAGCGTCAAGGGCCTCTCCACCCAGGAGATGCACCGCTGCAAGGACCGCGGCTTCTGCTGCGGCGCCGGCGGCGCGCGCATGTGGATGGAGGAGAAGATCGGCAAGCGGATCAACGTGGAGCGCACGGAGGAGGCCCTGGGGCTCGACCCCGACGTCATCTCCACCGCGTGCCCGTTCTGCATCACGATGCTCTCGGACGCCCTGACGTCGAAGAAGCAGAACGGCGAGGCCGCCGAGCACGTCGAGGTCCTCGACGTCAGCCAGATCCTGCTCCGCTCGATGGCCCCGGCCGGCACCCCGGGCACCGAGCACGGCGCCGAGGTCGGCACGGCCGACGACGACGTCGCCGGCACCGGGTCGGCCGCCACGGGACACAGCCAGGCCTGAGGAAGGACCCCCTGCCCCCCACCACTCGCACGCTCGCGGCGGGGCCCTGCAGGGGGCCGTTCCAGCATGTCTCCAGGACGCCGCCGGCGAGGACCACCTCGCCGGCGGCGTCCGTCGGCTGCGGGGCCCTCCGCTCCGGTAGAACGGCCCGCGTGCTGCTGCAACTGCGGGTGACCGTGCCGGCCGACCGCACCGACGCCGTCCGCGACCTGTTCGACCGCTGCCCCGGCACGGCCCACCTGGCCGTGCTGCCCGGCGTCTCGGTGACCCCGCCGGGCGACATGGTGCTCGCCGACGTCGCCCGCGAGTCCGCCGACGCCCTGGTGGCCGGCCTGCGCGCCCTGCGCGTCGACCGGGACGGCGGGATCACCATCGAGGCCGTCGACACCGCCGTGTCGACCAGCGCCGAGCGGGCCGAGGAGGAGGCGCCCGGCGACGGCTCGGACGCCGTCGTGTGGGAGCAGGTGGTACGGACGACAGCGGCGGACTCGTCGCTGTCGGTCTCCTACCTGGCCTTCCTCACCATCGCGACGCTCCTGGCCGCGGTGCCGTCGTCAACGACTCGGCGGTCCTGCTGATCGGCGCGATGGTGCTCGGCCCGGAGTTCGCCCCGCTGGCCGGCCTCGCCGTGGCGCTCGTCCACCGGCGGCGGGGCATCGCCCGGGCCGCGGCGAAGGCACTGGCCGTCGGCTTCGTCGTGGCGATCGCGCTGACCGCGCTGGTCACCCTGGCCGCGCGCGGTCTGGGCTGGTTCGGCCCCGAGGTCCTGGACACGGCGCGCCCGCAGACCGGCTTCATCACCCGCCCGGACCGCTGGTCGGTCGTCGTCGCGGTGCTCGTCGGCGTCGCCGGGGTGCTCTCGCTGACGTCGGCCAGGAGCAGCGCGCTGGTCGGCGTCTTCATCTCGGTGACCACCGTGCCGGCCGCGGCCGACATGGCCGTCTCCCTGGCCCTCGAGGGCGGCGACGAGTTCTGGCGCGCCTCCGCACAGCTGGGCATCGACCTCGCCGGGATCCTCGTCGCCGCGGTCGTCACCCTGGCCCTGCAGCGGGCCCTGTGGCGGCGGGTGCCGCAGGTCGTGCCGCGGCTGGAGACCACCACCCGCGAGCGCTCGCGCACCTGACCAGCACAGATGGTTGTGTGGTGCACCCGACTGCCGGCGGAGCCGGCACGGGGCGCACCATCGACGGGTGACCCGCACGGCCGACGCCCCGCTCCCCCAGGACGCCACCGACCGACGGCGCGGCCTGGCACTGGTCGCCGTCGCGATCGTGCTGACGGCGGCGAACCTGCGGACGGCGGTCAGCTCGGTCGGGCCGGTGCTGGAGGAGATCGAGGCGGGGCTGGGGGTCTCCAGCGCCGCGGCGGGCGTGCTGACGACGATGCCAGTGGTCTGCTTCGCCGCCATCGGGTTCGCCGGCCCTCCGCTGGCCGCCCGCTTCCGGGACGCCCACGTGCTCGCCGGCGCCCTGCTCACCATGGCCGCGGGCCTGGTGCTGCGCGCCGTCGTCGACTCCTTCGCGCTGTTCCTCGTCGGGACGACGCTGGCGATGGTCGGCGGGGCGCTCGGCAACGTGCTGCTGCCCGGGCTGGTCAAGCGCTGGTTCCCCGCACGCACCGGCCTGCTGGTGGGCGCCTACAGCGCCAGCATGGCCATCGGCGGAGCGGTCGCGGCCGTGAGCACCGCGCCGATCGCGGCGGCCGTCGGACCCGGCGGGTGGCGCTGGTCGCTGGGCATCTGGGCGGTGCTCGCGCTGGTCGCCGCGCTGCCGTGGCTGGTGACCCCGAGCCGTCCCGGCGCCTCCCGGGGCGCGCACCGGGCGGTGCGGATGGCGCCGCTGCTGCGCAGCCCGCTGGCGCTCACCCTCGCGGCCTTCTTCGGCCTGCAGGCGATGCAGGCCTACGTGGTGATGGGCTGGTCGGCGCAGTACCTGCGCGACTCCGGCCTCAGCGCCGCCACGGCTGGCCTCCTGCTCGGCGTCAACTCCGTCGTCGTCATCCCGATCAACGCCGTCGTGCCCTCGCTGACCGTGCGGCAGCGGTGGCAGCGGCCGCTGCTGCTGGGGTTCATGGCCTGCTACGCGGTCGGCTGGACCGGCCTGTGGCTGGCCCCGCGCACCGTGCCGTGGCTGTGGATGAGCGTGCTCGCCGTCGGCATGGGGACGTTCTCGATGGTCCTGGCGCTGCTGGGCATGCGCGCCCGGACGCCGGAGACGGTGGCCGCCCTGTCGACGGTGACCCAGGGCTGGGGCTACCTCCTGGCCGGCACCGGCCCGTTGCTCGTCGGCGTACTCCGCGGCGCCACCGGCGGCTACACCGGCATGTTCGTGCTGGTGGGCCTCGCCACGGTCGGGCTGACCGTCACCGGCTGGCTGGCCACCCGCGATCGCTTCGTCGACGACGAGGTGCCCGGCTGGTCGCCCGCAGCGGTCAGTCCGGGACCGGCCGGGTCTCCGCGCGGCTGAAGTTCCGGTAGGACCGCGACGGTGTCGGGCCCCGCTGGTCCTGGTACCGGGAGCCGTAGACCGCCGAGCCGTACGGGTGCTCGGCCGCCGAGGTGAGCCGGAACAGGCACAGCTGGCCGATCTTCATGCCCGGCCACAGCGTGATGGGCAGGTTCGCCACGTTGGACAGCTCCAGCGTGATGTGGCCGGTGAAGCCCGGGTCGACGAAGCCCGCGGTGGAGTGGGTCAGTAATCCGAGACGTCCCAGACTCGACTTTCCCTCGAGCCGGGCTGCGAGGTCGTCGGGGATCGAGACGACCTCCAGGGTCGAGCCCAGCACGAACTCCCCGGGGTGCAGCACGAACGGCTCGTCGCCGTCGGGCTCGACCGGCGTGGTCAGGTCGTCCTGCTGCTGCGCCGGGTCGATGTGGGTGTAGCGGGCGTTGTTGAACACCCGGAAGTAGCGGTCGAGCCGGACGTCGATGCTCGAGGGCTGCACCAGCCCCGCGTCGTGCGGCTCGATGCCGAGACGCCCCTCGGCGATCGCGGCGCGGATGTCGCGGTCGGACAGCAGCATGGCGCGGAGTCTAGGGAGCGCCCCGGCCTTCCCCGTCCGGGTTCCCTGCGGCCCGCTCCCCGAGGGCCTTCCGCCCCGCGCGGACCGGGACGGAGGTCCCGGTCCGGGCGGTTCGCCTCGTCCCGGCTCTCCGCCTGCCGATACCTCGGTGGACGCACCGGAGGCAGAGGAGAGCGCGTGCTGAACACCCGACCCCGGACGGCGGCGCCGCGCAGCGGCCGCCCCGCCGTGAGACCGACCGGCGAGGAGCGCAGCTTCCCGGCTGACGAGCTGATCGTGTCCAAGACCGACCCGCGCGGGGTGATCACCTACGCGAACGACGTCTTCCTCCGCGTGGGCGCCTACTCCCTCGACGAGGTCATCGGTCAGCCGCACAACCTCATCCGGCACCCGGACATGCCGCGCGCGGTGTTCAAGCTGCTGTGGGACACCCTGGCCGCCCGCCAGGAGCTGTTCGCCTACGTCAACAACCTCGCCGCCGACGGCGCGAACTACTGGGTGCTCGCCCACGTGACGCCGTCCTACGGCCCCGACGGCTCGGTGGTGGGCTACCACTCCAGCCGCCGCCGGCCCTCCCCGCGGGCCCTGGACCGGGTCCGCCCGCTCTACGAGCGCCTGCTGGTCGAGGAGCGGCGCCACCCGAACGCCCGCGCGGCGGTCGCCGCGTCCTCGGAGCTGCTCGACCGGCTGATCGCCGAGCAGGCCGCCTCCTACGAGGACTTCGTGTGGACGGTCATCGGCCAGGAGGAGAACTGACGTGACCCGCACCCGCAACCGCTCCGACGCCGGGGAGCTCGCCGCCTACCGCGCCTTCGTCCGCCGCGTGACGGAGACCTGCGAGGCCGTGGCGCGCGGTGACCTCGAGGCCCGCGCGATGCCCGTGCACGGCTCCGACGCCGTCCCGGAGCTCGTCGCCCTGCAGCGCGGCGTCAACCGGGCGCTCGACGTCAGCGACGCCTTCGTCCGCGAGTCCCGTGCCGCCCTGACCGCCGCCGCGGAGGGCCGGTACCACCGCGAGGTGCTGCTCACCGGACTGCAGGGGGCCTACCGCCAGGCCGCCACCGACATCAACACCGCCCGCGACGCCATGCGGGCCACCGCGGGCCGGGTCACCGACGCCACGACCTCCCGGCTGCGGCTGGCCGACGAGTTCGAGGCCGTCGTGCTCGCGATGAGCGAGCAGGTGGCCACGGCCGCCACGGAGATGAGCGCCTCGGCCGCGGGCCTGACCTCGGCGTCGACGGCGGCGTCGGACGCGGTCGCCGACGCCTCCGGCACCCTCACCTCGCTGACCCGCACCTCCGCCGAGATCCGCGAGGTCATCGCGCTCATCGAGTCGGTGGCCGCGCAGACCCGGCTGCTGGCCCTCAACGCCACGATCGAGGCGGCGCGGGCGGGGGAGGCCGGCAAGGGCTTCGCCGTCGTCGCCTCCGAGGTCAAGGACCTCGCCGACCAGACCGCCCGCGCCACCGAGCGGGTGACCGCGCAGGTCGAGGCGATCCGCGTGGCCTGCGACGAGGTCACGGCGGTCATCGGCTCGGTCGGCGCGACCGTGGGCGAGATGAACGGCCTGGTCGACGGGATCGCCGCGGCGGTCGACGGCTCGGCGTCCCTGGGCACCACCGCCACCGACGTCACCGGCCTGTCCCGGATGGCCGAGCAGCTGCGCTCGGAGGCCATCGGCTTCCTGGGCGAGATGCGCCGCTGACCCCGGGGACCCGGGACCCCGCCCGACCTGCGTCACCCGCTCGGTCGGGGTCCGGCCGGAGGACGGCCGGGTCCCGGGCCGCGCATGTAACGTGCAGGCAGTGGGTGACCGGTTCCGGGTCACCAGGTCCCTGACGCGCCGCGGACACCGCTCCGAGGTCGGCGCCGCTGTGTCGCGGAGGTGTGCGTGGCCCCGGATCCCGCCGCGGGGACCGAGGCCCGCGGCGTCGGCGCGCCGGCTCCGGCGGACGTCTTCACCGGGGGCAGCGAGAACGGCCGCCTGATGGCCGCCGTCGACTGGGCGTCGACGCCGGTCGGGCCGGTGGAGACCTGGCCGGCGAGCCTGCGGTACGCCATCCGCACGGTCCTCGCCTCGCGGTTCCCGATGATCCTGACCTGGGGCCCGGAGTACACCCAGTTCTACAACGACGCCTACGCCACGCTCATCGGCGCCAAGCACCCGGGCGCGCTCGGCGACGACCTGCGGATCACCCTCGCCGAGGGCTGGGCGGCGCTGCAGGAGCCGGTCGAGCGGGCGATGGCCACCCGCGAGGCGTCCTGGATCCCGCAGCTGCTCCTGCTGCTCGAGCGCGCCGGGTACCGCGAGGAGACCTACTTCACCGTCTCCCACGCCCCGGCCTTCGGCGACTCCGGCGAGGTCGCCGGCATGCACGCGGTGTGCACCGAGGTCACCCGCCAGGTCGTGGCCGAGCGGCGGCAGGCCCTGCTGCACGACGTGTCCACCGCCGCCGGCCGCCGCGAGGACGAGCGCGACCTCGCCGTCCGGGTCTGCGCGGCGCTGGCGGAGGACCCGCTCGACGTGCCCTTCGCCGCGGTCTACCTCACCGGGCAGGGCGGCCCGGGGCTGGAGCGGGTGGCCGCCACCGGCGTCGACGCCGGCCGGCTGCCCGCCTCCGCCGCCGACGTCGGCGAGCTCGGCGGCGTCGCGGCCGACGGGCTCGGAGTCGCGGGCGGTCCCTTCGGGGACCCGGTCACCGACGCGGTCGTGCTCCCGCTGACCGGCGGCACGGGACGCGAGCCGGTCGGGGCGCTGCTGGTCGGGGTCAGCCCCGCCCGCCGGCTCGACGCGGAGTACCGCACCTTCCACGAGCTGCTGGCCGGGCAGCTCGCCGGTGCCGTCGTCGACGCGCGGGCCTACGCCAGCGAGCGCGCCCGCGCGGAGGCGCTCGCCGAGCTCGACCGGGCCAAGACGACGTTCTTCGCCAACGTCAGCCACGAGCTGCGGACGCCGCTGACGCTGCTGCTGGGCCCCATCTCCGACGCCCTCGCCGAGTCCGGTACCGACCTGCCGCCCGGCGTCCACGACCAGCTCACGATGGCGCTGCGCAACGGCCAGCGCCTGCAGCGGCTGGTCAACGACCTGCTGGAGTTCGTCAGCATCGAGGCCGGCCGGACGGCGCCGGTGCGGGTGGCCACCGACCTCGCCGCCGACACCGCCGAGCTGGCCGGCGTCCTGCGCGCCGCCGCCGAGCGGGCCGGGCTGACGCTGACCGTGGACTGCCCGCCGCTGGGCCGGCCGGCCGCGGTCGACCCGCGGATGTGGGAGAAGATCGTCCTCAACCTGGTCGCCAACGCGGTCAAGTACACGTTCGTCGGCAGCATCTCGGTGACGCTCACCGCCGAGGACGACGAGGTCGTGCTGCGGGTCTCCGACACCGGCGTCGGCGTCCCCGCCGCCGAGCTGCCGGCCCTGTTCGACCGGTTCCACCGCGTCGTCGACTCCCCCGCGCGCAGCCGCGAGGGCACCGGGCTCGGGCTGGCGCTCGTGCGCGAGCTGACCGAGCTGCACGGCGGCACCGTCGCCGTCGAGAGCCGGCCCGGGGTCGGCAGCACGTTCACCGTGCGGCTGCCCTTCGGCGAGCCCGACACCGACCTGCCGCCGCCGCCCAGCACGGCGCCGGTCCGCGCGGCGGCGCTCACCCCGTGGGACGACGCCCCGGCGCGGCGGTCCTCCGGCGCCGACGGGGCCGGCCCGCTGGGGACCGTGCTGGTCGTCGACGACAACGCCGACATGCGCGCCTACCTGACCCGGCTGCTCGCCCCCTGGTGGACGGTGCTGACGGCGGCCGACGGCGAGCAGGCCCTGCGCGACGTGCGGACCTCCCGCCCCGACATCGTGCTGACCGACGTGATGATGCCCGGGCTCGACGGCTTCGCGCTGCTCAAGGCCCTGCGCTCGGATCCCGTGACCGCGTCGGTGCCGGTGGTCATGCTCACCGCGCGCGCCGGGCAGGAGGCCGCCGTCGAGGGGTTCGACGCCGGCGTCGACGACTACCTGCCCAAGCCGTTCGAGTCCGCCGAGCTGCTGGCACGGCTGCGGGCGGTGCTCGAGCGCACCCGCGGGCGACGCGAGACCGCCTCCCTCTCCGGTGCCCCGGCGGTCCCGCGGCCGCTCTCCCCGCCGCGCCCGCGCGCCGGCGAGCCGGCCGACCTGCCGCTGGTCCCCGGCCGCGCGCCCGCGCAGGAGGCACCCGACGCCGGCACGGTGAGCGAGACCCTGCGCTTCCCGTCGACGTCGGCCTCCATCCCGCCGCTGCGGCGGCGGCTGCGCTCGCTGCTCGCCGAGGCCGGTCTCGACGACGACCGCGCCTACGACCTGGTCCTGGCCACGTGCGAGGCGGCCACCAACGCCATCGAGCACGCGCAGTCACCGACCGAGCCGGTGATCACCGTCCGGGTGGTGGTCCGTGACGACGCGGTGGAGATCTCGGTGCACGACACGGGCCAGTGGCGGGAGCGGACGTCGAGCATGGACCGCGGCCGCGGCTCCATGCTCATGAGCGCCTTCGCCGACATCACCGTGGTGCCCGGCCCGGCGGGTACCACGGTCACCATCCGCAGCCCCCGCCCGGAGGGCTGAGCGGCCGGTCACGGACGGCCGGCGAGGACCGCCACCCCCGGCCCGGTGAGGTCGGCCAGGGCGCTCCTGCGCCCGGCGGCGACCAAGAGCAGCGAGAGCACCGGCCCCTCGGCCACCGGCCCGGAGCCGAGCACGAGGTCGGTGTCGGACGCCGCCAGCCGCACACCGGCGACGCGTCCCCGCCCGCCACCGACGGCGTCGCTGCTGCGGACCTGGAAGCGCAGCGCCCGGGCGACGGCGGCGCGCGGCGGAGCCCAGGGGATCCCCAGCGGTCGGCGGACGTCGGCGCCGTGCACGAAGGCCTCCACCAGCCGGGTGTCGCGGGGAGCCGGCGGGCCCGAGGTGCGGGTGAGGACGGTGCGGAACGCGGCGAGCGTGTCGGCGGGGTCGGCGCGGCGCTCGTCCCGGACCTCCGCGGCGTTGGCCGCGTCGAAGTCGAACCGGGCGGCGACCAGCCCGCGGAGGAAGCGCAGGGGCGTCGTCCGGGCGGTGGCGAGCAGGTGCGCCAGGACGTCGTGCACGTCCCAGGCCGCGCACAGCGAGGGCGTCGACCACCGGGCCGGGGACAGCCCCTCCAGGTCGTCGGCGAGCGCCGCCCGCTCGGCGTGGACGACCGGCCACACCTCGTCGGTGGGTTCACCTCTGCGCACGTCCGTCCTCCCGTCGAACCGGTGCGACGGACCGGGCGCGGCCGTCCCGGTGCAGACGGCCGGCGGCACCGGGACTCATCGCCCCGGCACCGGGACTCATCGCCCCGGCGCCGGGACCCATCGCCCCGGCGCCGGGACCCATCGCCCTGACGGGCCGGTGCGCGGGCTTGCTACATTGACGGCGGCCCCTGGCCACCGCGGGTGTAGTTCAATGGCAGAACATCAGCTTCCCAAGCTGACAGTGCGAGTTCGATTCTCGTCACCCGCTCCCAGCGCCCTCGGCGCAGCGCCCCTCCCCCGCCCACCCGCCGGTCGCGGCCGGTGGTCCGGGGTGCGCGACGGTCCCCCGGACGCCTCGCCTCGACAGCGGCGGAACCAGAGTCGAACGACCGATGCCCGCCCCCGCCGCCGGTCCCCAGGCTCGTCTCCGTCCGCCCGTCCAGGAGGAGACCACCATGACCGAAGGACAGTCCACCGGCACCGGCCCGACCGTCGCCCTCGTCCACGGCGCGTTCGCCGACAGCGCCGGCTGGAACGACGTGGTGAGCCAGCTGCTCGCCGCCGGGGTGCGGGTACAAGCCGTCTCCAACCCGCTGCGGGGCATCGAGTACGACGCCGCCTACGTCGGCAGTGCCATCGCCCAGATCCCGGGACCCGTGCTGGCCGTCGGGCACTCCTACGGCGGCGCGGTCATCACCAACGCCGCGCTCCGGGCCGGCAACGTCGTCGGCCTCGTCTTCGTGGCGGCCTTCGCCCCCGACGAGGGCGAGGCCCTGATCGAGATCGAGGCCGACTCCAAGGACAGCGTGCTCAACTCGGCACTCGTGCAGCTGCAGTACCCGGGCGAGGGCGGGCAGAGCGAGGTCGAGTTCGCCATCGACCCCGAGCAGTTCCACGACGCCTTCGCCGCCGACGTCCCCGAGCACCAGGCGCGGGTCATGGCGGCGACCCAGCGGCCCGTCTCCGCCCGCGGGTTCACCGAGCGGACCGGCACGCCGGCGTGGCGGAGCCTGCCCTCGTGGGCGGTGGTGCCGACCGCGGACCGGGCAGCCGGCAGCGACGTCGTGCGCCGGATGGCCGAGCGCGCGGGCGCGACCGTCACCGAGGTCGAGGGCTCGCACGTCGTCATGGTGTCCCAGCCGAAGTCGGTGACCGAGGTCGTGCAGCAGGCGCTGGCGCAGCTCGCGACGTAGCCGGCGCCCCGGCGGGCACGGCCGGCACGAACCCGGTCGTCCGCGCCCGCCGGAGCTGGGACAGTCGCGGCGTGACCGCAGCCGCGCCGCTCCCCGTCGCCGCGCGGACGGTGGTGCTCGTCGAGGGCGTCAGCGACCGCGCCGCCGTCCTGGCCGCCGCCCGGGGCCAGGGCCGCGACCTCACCGCCGAGGGCGTCCACGTCGTCGCGATGGGCGGGGCCACCGCCGTCCGCCGGCACCTCGCCCGGGTCACGGCCGGCCCGCCCGGCGTCCGCGTGCGCGGTTTGTACGACCTTGCGGAGGAGGGGTTCTTCCGGCGCGCCCTCGGCGCGGCCGACGGGCAGGACCTGACCGCGGCGGGGTTCTTCGCCTGCGTGGCCGACCTGGAGGAGGAGCTCATCCGGGCGGTCGGCACCGCGGGCGTGGAGGCGGTGGTGCGCGAGCACTCCGAGGCCCGGGCGCTGGCGACGTTCCGGCGGCAGCCCGCGCAGTGCGGCCGCCGCCCGGAGGCCCAGCTGCACCGGTTCCTGGGCACCACCAGCGGCCGCAAGGCCCGCTACGCGCGCGCCCTGGTGGAGCACCTCGACCCGCCGGCCGTGCCCGCGCCGCTGCGCCGCCTGCTGGCGTGCACGTGACGGGCCCCGCCGCGCTGGTCGCCCGGCTCCGCGCCGCCGGGTGCGTGTTCGCCGAGGACGAGGCGCGGCTGCTCGCCGGTACCGCGGCCACGCCGGCCGCCCTGGAGGAGCTCACCACCCGCCGGGTGGCCGGCGAGCCGCTGGAGCACCTGCTCGGCACCGTGGAGTTCGCCGGCCTGCCGGTCGCCGTCGGCCCGGGCGTCTTCGTGCCCCGGCAGCGGACGGCGGCGCTGGCGGCCCGGGCGGTGGCGGCCGCCCGCGCCGTGCCGGGACGGCGGCCGGTCGCCGTCGAACTGTGCTGCGGCTGCGGCGCGGTGGGGCTGGCGCTGGCCACCGCCGTCGAGCTGGCGGAGCTGCACGCCGCCGACGTCGACCCCGCGGCGCTTCCGTGGGCGCGGCGCAACCTCGGCCCCATCGGCGGGGTCGTGCACGGCGGGGACCTCTACGACGCCCTGCCCGGGCAGCTGCGCGGCCGCGTCGACGTGCTGGTCGCCAACGCGCCGTACGTGCCCACCGGCGCACTCGGCCTGCTGCCACCCGAGGCCCGGCTGCACGAGCCGCGCACCGCCCTCGACGGCGGGGACGACGGCCTGGACGTGCACCGGCGCATCGCCGCGGGCGCACCGGCCTGGCTGGCGCCCGGCGGCCTGCTGCTGGTCGAGGTGGGGCGGGACCAGGTGCCGGTGCTCACCGCGGTGCTGGCGCGGGCCGGGCTCCGAGTGCGTGCGTGCCCGCCGGAGGAGGACGGTACGACCGTGGTGACCGCGGGGCGCGCGACGACTCCGGGCGACTGAGTTCCGGTTCCCGACCGGGCCCTTGGGCCCTGGCCGGTGGCCCTGTGGCCCGAGAGTATCCCGTCATGCCCTCCGATCCGCCCCTCGAGCCTCCCGTGGAGTCGATCCGGCTGGTCCCGCTGCTGCCCCGCCGGCCCGGACCGTCGTTCCTGGTCGACGTCGACGGGTCCCCGACCTGCCACCGGGCACTCGTCTGGGCGCTGCGCGAGGCCGCACGCCGCGAGGGCACCGTGCTGGCGGTGGCCGCCGTCGACGCGCCACCCCGCGACCCGCTCTCCGGCCCGGAGCCGGCCGGCGAGGGCACCCGCGCCGCCGCGCTCGCGCGGGCCGACGCCGCCGTGGTGCGCGCCATCGCCGAGACCGGGGTGACCGGGCGGGTCCGCACCGCCGCCGTCGACCGTCCGCTGCTCGACGCGCTGGGCACGGCCGGCCGTGGCGGCGACCTGGTCCTCGTCGGCGGCACCGGCCGAGCCCTGCTGCGCCCGGTGGCGCCGCGGTTCCCGGGCCGACGCCTCGCTCACGGCGCGTGAGCGCCTCTCCCCCACGCCCGGCCTCCTCGGGACGGGCCGTGACCCCGCCCGGTCCCGAGGACGGGCTGACCGGTGAGCCGGCGCTGGCCGCCGCCGTCCGGGCCGTCGCGGCCGGAGGCCGGCTCGAGGCCACCCTGCACGACATCGTCGAGGCGGCCGTCGCGCGGGCCGACGCCACCTACGGCGCCATGGGGGTCCTGTCCTCCGACGGCCGGCGCGTCGACCGCTTCGTCATCGTCGGCATGGACGGCGCCGCCCAGGACGTCATCGGCCGGCTCCCGGAGGGGGACGGCATCCTGGGCCTGCTGCTGGACCACCCGGTCCCCCTGCGGCTCGACGACCTCGGGGCGCACCCCGCGTCGGTCGGCTTCCCCTCGGGTCACCCGCCGATGGCCTCGTTCCTCGGCGTCCCCGTCCGCGTCCGCGACGCGGTCTTCGGCAACCTCTACCTGACCGAGAAGCGCTCGGGCGGGTCCTTCACGGCGGCCGACGAGGAGGCGGTGCTGGCCCTGGCGGCCGTGGCCGGGCTGGCCATCGAGAACGCCCGGCTGGCCGAGGCCGCCGAGCGGCGGCGCGCCTGGCTGCAGGCGGCGACGGAGGTCTCCACCGCCCTGCTGTCGGGCAGCGGGCTCGACGACGTGCTGCACACGCTGGTGCACCGGGCCGCCGCGTTGAGCGACGCCGACGGCGCCGCGCTGCTCGTCCCGCGGGCGGACGACCCCGCTGCGCTGACGATCGTCGCCGCGGCCGGCGCCACCGACCTCGAGGGGGTCCGGGTGCCCCTGGCCGACACCCACGTCGGCCGCGTGCACCGCTCGGGCACCCCGGAGCTCGTCGAGGACATCCGTGCCGACCCCGGGCTCGGCCGGCACGCCGACGTCGCCGCCGAGCTGTCGGCCGGCGCCCGGTCGGCCGCCGTCGTCCCGCTGGGCGAGGCCGTCGGGACGCTCGTGTGCCTGCGCGCGACCGGGCGGGAGCCCTTCGACGCCGACGTCCTCGACGCCCTCACCGCCTTCGCCGCGCAGGCGGCGGTGGCCCTCGAGCTGGCCCACAGCCAGCGCCGCGAGCGCGAGCTGCAGGTGCGCGCGGACCGTGAGCGGATCGCCCGCGACCTGCACGACCACGTGGTGCAGCGGATCTACGCCACGGGGCTGACCCTCGACCGGGTCGCCCGCTCGCTCGAGGATCTCGACCCCTACACCGCCCGCCGGGTGGAGCGCAGCGTCGACGAGCTCGACGAGACGATGACGCAGATCCGCTCGGCGATCTTCGAGCTGCAGGACGACCCGCCCGCCGAGCCGCTGGGCCGCCGGCTGTCCGACGTCGTCGGCCGGGTCACCGAGGGCTCCGGCGTCGCCTGCCACGTCCAGTTGCACGGTGACGTCGACGGGCTGCCCGGCCCGCTGGCCCACGACCTGCTGGCGGTGGTGCGCGAGCTGGTGAGCAACGTCGTCCGGCACGCGGCGGCCACCCGGGTGTCGGTCGACGTCGACGGCGGCCGGACACCCGGCGACGACGTCGTCGTCGTGGTGGCCGACGACGGCCGCGGCCTGCCGGCGCGGCCGGCCCGCAGCGGCCTGGCCAACCTCGAGGAGCGGGCGCGGCGCCGCGGCGGCCGGCTCACGGTCACCGGTGGGGGGCCGCGGGGCGGCACCACGGTGACCTGGCGGGCGCCGCGCGACGGCGGGACCTGACCGCGGCGGGCTCGCCCGTCAGGCCCCCGGACGCCGTCCGCGCAGCTCGGTGGCGAGGATCGCGGCCTGGGTCCGCCGCTCGAGGCCGAGCTTGGCCAGCAGGTGGCTGGTGTAGTTCTTGACCGTCTTCTCGGCCAGGCCCATCCGGGCGCCGATCTGCCGGTTGGTCAGCCCCTCGCCGATCAGCGCGAGCACCGTGCGCTCCTGCTCGGTCAGGCCGGCCAGCCGCCGGTCGGCCCCCGGCCGGGAGACCCGGCCCGGGGTGCCGGTCAGGGTGCCGCCCGCGGCGACGGTGTGCACCGCCGAGACGAGGTCGGCGCCGCGCACCTGCTTGACCAGGTAGCCGGCGGCGCCGGCGGCCAGCGCCGCGGCCACCGCCTCCTCGTCGGCGTAGCTGGACAGGACCAGGCAGGAGCAGCCGGGGACGCGCTCGCGCAGCGCCCGGACGACCGCGGCCCCGTCGCCGTCGGGCAGCCGCATGTCCACGATCGCGACGTCGGGGCGCACGGCCGGCCCCCGCGCCAGTGCCTCCGCGGCGGTGCCGGCCTCCCCCACCACCACCAGCCCCGGGTCGTCCTCGAGCAGCTCGGCGACGCCGCGGCGGACCACCTCGTGGTCGTCGACGAGGAAGACCCGGATGGGGCGTGTGTGCCCGGCCACGGCTGCCTCCCTCCTCCGACCGTGTCGGCGGTCACAGAGGGTAGCGCCCGCGAGGGCCTCTATGCTTGTCAGGCAGGCATCAGTAACGCTGCGTACAGGGTCAGTCCCGGACCGAAGGCCATGGCGACCACCGGC
The DNA here is from genome assembly GCF_900115395.1 of Geodermatophilus obscurus. Taxonomy (GTDB): domain Bacteria; phylum Actinomycetota; class Actinomycetes; order Mycobacteriales; family Geodermatophilaceae; genus Geodermatophilus; species Geodermatophilus obscurus_B. The sequence goes on along the minus strand of NZ_FOWE01000006.1, from coordinate 332,538 downwards.
CCGTCGACGTCGGCCAGTTCCTGCAGCACCAGCAGCACGGTGGCCGAGGAGCAGTTGCCGTGCTCGGCGAGCACCCGGCGGGAGGCGCCGATCTGCTCCTCGGCCAGGCCGAGCTCGTCGCGGACGACGTCGAGGATGCGCGGGCCGCCGGGGTGCACGGCCCAGCCGGCGACGTCCTCCGCCCGCAGCCCGGCGCCGTCGAGCAGCTCGGCCACCACGTCCCCGACGTGCCGGGACAGCACCTCGGGCACCCGCGGGGACAGCCCCATGCGGAAGCCGAGGTCGGTGACGTCCCAGGTCATGTGGTCGGCGGTCGACGGGTCGGTCCGGGCCACGACGCCGGCCAGCCGCCGCCCGCGGCCGGCCCCCGGCTCGACGACGACGGCCGCCGCGGCGTCGGAGAACAGGGCGTGCGCGACCACCTGGTCGAGGTCCCGCTGGGCCGGCTGCACGTGCAGGCTGGTCAGCTCGCAGCACAGCAGCACCGCGGGCCGGGAGCGCGCGGTGACGAAGTCGCCCACCGCCGCCAGGCCGGGGATCGCCGCGTAGCAGCCCATGTGACCGACGAGCAGCCGCTGCAGCCCGGCGGGCATGCCGAGGTCGCTGGCCAGCCGGATGTCCAGACCCGGCGTGGCGTAGCCGGTGCAGGTGGCGACGGCGAACAGGCCGACGTCACCTGGCGCCAGGCCCGCGGCGTCGAGGGCGCCCGCGACCGCCTGCTTGCCCAGCGGCAGGGCCTCCTGGACGTAGCGGGCCATGCGCGCCCCGGTGCCCCACGCGCTGAGGTCCTCGTCGATCGGGTTGGCCACCGCGTGCCGGGTGCGCACGCCGGCCGAGGACCAGATGCGGCGCGCGGCGCGCACGCCCTCGTAGTGGCGGGCGAAGAAGCCGTCCCAGGCGGCGTCCTGGTCGAGGGTCGCGGGCAGGGCCTGACCGGCCCCGGTCAGCACCGCGGCGCTCATCCGCGCGGCCCCGGGAGGAACGTGCTGCTCACGTGCGGGGTCATCACCCGACCGTACGTGCGGGCCCGATCGTGCGCTCCCCCGGCGGGGGTGCGGGATCGCGCTTGCGGCCGTGGCCGGCGAACAGGACGGCCGTCGTGGGCAGCTCCCGCATCCGGACGACGTCGCGGCGGCCGCGGCGCCAGGCGAGGACGTCGCGCACCGAGGGCCGCAGCCCGACGAGCCGGAGGTCGAGTCCGAGCCGGTCGGCCGCGGCCAGCAGCCGCCGCCGGTCGACGAAGAGCCGGGGGTCGTGGATGCCCGGCGGCGGCCCGCCGGGGACGCGCTCGGCGATGCGGACGGCGACCACCTCCGCCAGCCGGGTGGCCGCGATCGCGTCGACGACCAGCGTCCCGCCCGGGCGCAGCAGCCGGGCGGCCTCGGCCAGCACCGCGACGTCGTCCTCGACGTGCTCGAGGATCTCCCCCGCGACGACGACGTCGGCGCACCCGTCGCGCAGCGGGACGGCGAGCACCGAGGCGCGCACCGCGAGGACCCCGTGCCGGGCGGCGACGTCCAGCCCGGACGCGGTCAGGTCCACCCCGACGTGCCGGTAGCCCAGCCGGGCGGCGTGGGGGGCCATGAGTCCGCCGCCGCAGGCGAGGTCGACGAGGACGGCTCCGGGCCCCGCGGCCGGCGGGATGTGCCCGGCCCGGTAGGCGGCCAGCCAGTGCAGCATGGCGAAGCCCCCGGAGGCCTGCCACCACTCGTCGGTCAGCCCGTCGTACTGCGCCAGGTCGTTGCGTCGGGGGTCGTCGATCCGCACGCCGGCGCGGCTACTTCTTCTTCAGCGGGTCGTGGCCCCAGTTCATGAGCGAGTAGCGCCACCGGGAGGTCCCGACGTCCTCCTTGGCCGGCTCCTGGGCGAGGTGCCGCTTCACGTAGCCGGTGACCTTCCTCATGTGCGCGTAGTCGTCGTCGGTGAGGTCGCCCTTCCCGGCGTGCAGGAGCTCGACGATGCGGCGGCCGGACTCGTGCCCGGTCGACTCCCCCGACCCGCCGCTCTTCTGCCCCACCGACTGCGACTCGTCGGTGCCCAGCCACTCCTCCAGCTCGGAGGCGCTCATGTTGACCGCCTCGTCGAACTCCCTGCGGACGGTGTCACGGTCGTCGGTGTCGTCGCTGGCCACGGCTCCTCCTCGGTCGGCTGCTCCGCCGGGTACCTCGGCGCCGACCTCGGGAAACGGGTGGCGCGGCCGGCGGGGGGTACCGGGCGGGCATGACGGGCACCGGCACGGGTGGGCGGCGCGGCCCGTCGGTCCCGGACTCCGCCGTCCGCAGCGCCGAGGCGCGCGGCGAGAGCGTCGACCAGCTGCTCGACCGCAACCTCGCCGAGCTCCTGCAGGAGCTGCGGGTGGCCATCACCGGCGTCCAGGTCCTGTTCGCGTTCCTGCTCGGCCTGGCCTTCACGCAGCGCTTCGCCGACCTCGACGACTTCGCGCGGGCCGTCTACACCGTCACCCTGCTGGCCACGGCGCTGGCCACGGTGCTGCTCATCGCGCCCGTCTCCTTCCACCGGCTGGTGTTCCGGCGGCGGCTGAAGTCCGCGCTCATCGTGGTCGGCGACCGGATGCTGCGTGCCGGCCTGGCACTGCTGGTGCTGGCGATCACCAGCGGCGTGCTGCTCGTCCTCGACGTCGTCCTGGGGCGGGGGCCGGGCATCGTGGCGGCCGCCGTGGTGCTGCTCGTGGCGGCGGTGACCTGGTACGCGCTCCCGGTGTGGGCCCGGCGCGCGTCGGCCTCCGGGGACCCCGACCCGTCCGGGCGCGGGGACGGGGCCGGAGGATGAGGCGCCCTGCGTCGCCCCCCGGAGGTCACCCGTGTCCGTCACCGTCGTCGGCAGCCTGAACGAGGACGTGCTGGTCGCCGTCGACCGGCTGCCCGGCCGCGGGGAGACCGTGGTGGGCCGCGACGCCGTCCTCGCACCCGGCGGGAAGGGGGCCAACCAGGCCGCGGCCGCCGGCCTGCTGTCCGGCGCGGGTGTGGTCATGGTCGGCCGGGTGGGCGACGACCCGGCCGGCGGGCGTCAGCTCGAGGCGCTGGCCGGCGCCGGCGTGGACACCGCCGGCGTGCGGCGCACCCCGGGCACACCGACCGGCTCGGCCACGATCCCGGTGGAGGACGGCAGCGGGGAGAACCTCATCGTCGTCGTGCCGGGGGCCAACGCCGCGCTGGCGCCGGCCGACGTCGACGTGCCCGCCGTGCGGCGCGCCGCCGTCGTCCTGCTGCAGCTCGAGGTGCCGCTGGAGACGGTGCGGGCCGCCGCCGACACCGCGTCGGGGACGGTCGTGCTCACCCCCGCCCCGCCGCGGCCGCTGCCCCCGGAGCTGCTGGCGCGGGTGGCGGTGCTGGTGCCCAACGAGCACGAGCTGGTGCAGCTGGCCGGCGCCGGCGCCGGGGCGCGCACCCCGGCGGAGCTGGCCGCGCTGGCCCGCACGCTGGGCGTGCCCACCGTCGTGGTGACCCTCGGCGCGCAGGGGGCCCTGGTGGTGCCCGCCGACGGGCCGGCCGTGCTGCAGGCACCCCCTCCGGTGCAGGCCGTCGACACCACCGGGGCCGGGGACTGCTTCACCGGGGCGCTGGGCACCGCGCTGGCCCGGGGCGCCGGGCCGGCCGACGCGGTCCGCGAGGCAGTGGCGGCCGCGGCCCTGTCCACCACCGGGCCGGGCGCCCGCGGCGCGCTCCCCGACGCGGCCGCCGTCCACGAGGTGCTGCCCCGGGTGCCGGCGGCCGTCCCGGTCGGCTGACCGCGCCGGCCGTGCCCGCCGGACCGTGGCGGTCGGCCGGTGGGTTCGGCGGTGGCCCGGGCTGGGCAAGGCAGCCGCGACCGAGTCCCGAGACCCGAGGAGGACGCCGTGACCGAGCCCGAACGGCCGCCGCGATCGCCCGAGCGCGCGGAGGGTGACCCCTCCGGCGAGCAGGCCGACGACGACGGCCGCACCCCCCGAGCCGAGGACCCCGCCGAGGGCCAGGACGTCGGCGGCGGGGACGCGGCCGACACCCCCAGCACCTGACCGGCGGGACGGACCGGTCCGCCCGGGGTCACGGGGCACTCGGCGATCAGGTGACCTGATCGCCGGGCGTCCCCCCTCACCGTGCGCCGTGAGGGAGGACGCCCGGCGGTGCGGGAGGACGCCGCCCGCGCGGGGACGGCACCCGCGGGAGGACGCCGCCCGCGCGGGGACGGCGCCGCGCACGGCCGGCGTGTCGTCACAGCGGTCCCACCTCCCCCCGCCGTCCCGACCTGCGCGATCGCCTCTCCGCACCCAGGAGGACGCACCCGTGCCGGGCGTCCGGCGTGCCGCGAACTGATCCGTCACGGGAGGCGGCAGCATCCCCGTCGTGACCGCCCCCGCCCTCTCCCTCGCCGACGCCGCCGCCGACGCCCCGGTCCCGGTCCGCCGCAGCCGCGCGGAGCGGGAGTCGATCGTCCTGGACACCGCGGAGCGGTTGTTCTCCACCCGCAGCTCGCGCAGCGTGGGCATGGACGAGCTCGTCCGCGAGACCGGCCTGGGCAAGATGACCGTCTACCGGCTGTTCAAGAGCAAGGACGAGCTCGTCGGCGCCTACCTCGCCCGCCGGGCCGCCACCGTGCTCGGTCACATCGACGACATCATCCGCATCGAGCCCGACCCGCGCGCCGCACTGCTCGCCGTCGTGGGCTCGGTCGAGGCCGAGGTCACCCGCGCCGGGTTCCGCGGCTGCCCGTTCACCAACGTCAGCAGCGAGTACGACGACCCGCAGCACCCCGCCCGCAGCGCCGCCGCCGACTACAAGTTCGAGCTGCACGCGCGGCTGGAGCGGCTGGCCGAGCAGGTCGCGCCGGGTGTCGGCGAGGACCTGGCCGCCCAGGTCCACCTGATCATCGACGGCATGTACCTCTCCGGCGGCCTGCTGGGTCCCGACGGCCCGGCCGCGCACGGCCGTGACCTGGCCGAGCGGCTGGTCGACATCGCCGTCGCCCGCTCCGCCGCCGGCGCCTGACACCGGCGCCGACACCGCCGCCGGGCTCCGGTGCCCGGGACCGGACCGCCCGCCCCTCGCCGCGCAGGGGCGGGCGGCAGCCCGCAGGATGGGCCGGTGACCGCCGACCGCAGCCGTCCCGACCTCGACGACACGACCGTGGAGGGGCTGGGCAAGCTCTCCGAGGCCCTCGAGACGATCGAGCAGGCCCGCGGCCAGCTCTACGGGTTCCACCAGCACTCCGGCAAGGCCGACCTGCTCCTGCAGGACGCCGTCGACCTGTTCCGGAAGGCCGGGCACACGCAACTGGCCGACGACCTCGACCGCGACCTCGTGGGCCGCAACGTCATCGCCGACCGGTGGACCTTCCAGATCGTCGAGGACTACGACGCCTCGTACTGGTCGACCTTCCGGTCCTTCGACGAGCGGGCGCGCACCGAGCTCGCCGACGGCGACCGGCACGTCTACGAGGCCCGCATGAAGCAGCGCGAGCGGACCCGCGGGCACGACGCGCACGAGGCAGGGCCGGCCCTGTCGGACTGAGCGGCTCCGGTCGCCACGGTCCCGGTCGCCACGGTCCCGGTCGCCACGGTCCCGGTCGCCACGGTCCCGGTCGCCACGGTCCCGGTCGCCACCGCACCCCCGCGGCCGCAGACTCGGACCGGTGAGCACCCGCGAGCAGAAGATGCCCGAGCCGGAGTCCCCGCGGTCCGTCGGTCCGCTGGGCAGCAGCACCTCCGGCCCCCCGGCGCCGGACTCCGACGGCCCCGAGGCCACCGGCCCGGCCGACGGCGCCGCCGGCCCGTCCTGGCCCCCCGCGGAGACCGAGCCGGCGGCCCACCGGGACTGAACCCCGCGGTGCCGTCCCCGGCGTGGTCGCTGTTTGAGGTCCCGCCGGGGCGGTAGTCCTCTGTGGTGACCACTCCCGGAACGCCTGCCGAGCCCCGGCCCTCCGCGCCGGGCACCGACCCGTTCGCGACCGGCACTCCTCCGTACGGGACGGGCACGCCGGCGTCGACGCCGCCGGCCACCACCCGCTCGGATCGGCCGTCCCGCGCCCGCACGGCCGGCCGCACGGCCGGCATGGGACTGGCGCTGGCCCTGCTGATCGCCGTCACGGTCATCCTGGTTCTGTTCGTCGTGTTCAACGGGCAGACCGTGCAGATCAGCCTCGTCTTCACCGACGTCGACGCGCCCCTCGTGCTGGCGCTGCTGATCGCCGCGGTGCTGGGGGCGCTGATCGCCTCGCTGGCCGGTGCGGTGATGCGCGCCCGCCGCCGCAACCGCTGACCCCGGCCGACCCGCACGTCCCCGACAGCCCGGGACACGCTCGCCTGACTCCTGCGAGCGTGTCCCGGGCCGCGCTCTTGCTCCTGGTTACCCACCGGTAATACCGTTCGTTACCGGCGAGTAGGTGCTGCCGCTCGCCCCCACCGGTACGGAGCAACGGAGCCAGCCCGCCATGAGCCACTACACCGCTGACCTGCGGGACCTCGAGTTCAACCTGTTCGAGTTCCTCGAGACCAAGGACCGGTTCGGCACCGGCCCGTTCGAGCAGATGGACGCCGAGACCGCGCGCGGCGTGCTCGCCGAGATCCGCCGGCTGGCCGAGGGCCCGATCGCCGAGAGCTTCACCGACGCCGACCGCACCCCGCCGGTGTTCGACCCTGCGACGCACTCGGTCACGCTCCCCGAGTCGTTCAAGAAGTCGGTCAAGGCGATCGAGGACGGCGAGTGGTACCGGCTCGACCTGCCCGAGCACCTCGGCGGCTTCGGCGCTCCGCACGCCCTGACCTGGGGCGCCTTCGAGATGATCCTCGGCGCCAACCCCGCCGTCTTCATGTACGGCTCGGGCGCCGCGTTCGCCGCGATCCTGCACGAGCTGGGCACCCCGGACCAGAAGCGCATGGCCGAGCTGATGCTGGAGCACAAGTGGGGCGCCACGATGGTGCTCACCGAGCCCGACGCGGGCTCCGACGTGGGCGCCGGCCGGACGAAGGCCGTGCAGCAGCCCGACGGCTCCTGGCACATCACCGGCGTGAAGCGGTTCATCACCTCCGCCGAGCACGACCTGTCGGACAACATCGTCCACCTGGTCCTGGCCCGCCCGGAGGGCGCGAAGGCCGGCACCAAGGGCCTGTCGCTGTTCGTCGTCCCCAAGTTCCACGTCGACCTCGGGACCGGCGCCCTCGGCGAGCGCAACGGCGTGTACGTCACCAACGTCGAGAAGAAGATGGGCCTGAAGGTCTCCACGACCTGCGAGCTGACCTTCGGCGACGGCCCGGTGCCCGCGAAGGGCTGGCTGGTCGGTGAGGTGCACGACGGCATCGCGCAGATGTTCGAGGTCATCGAGCACGCGCGGATGTTCGTCGGCACAAAGGCCATCGCCACGCTGTCGGCCGGCTACAAGGTGGCCCTCGACTACGCGAAGAGCCGCGTGCAGGGCGCCGACCTCACCGCCACCAGCAAGGACGCGCCGCGGGTCACCATCACCCACCACCCCGACGTCCGCCGCTCGCTGATGCTGCAGAAGGCCTACGCCGAGGGCATGCGCGCGCTGTACCTCTACACCGCCACCTTCCGCGACCGGGTGACCGAGGCGGAGGCCGCCGGCACCGCCGACAGCGACGAGGCCCGGCTCGCCGCCCGCGTCAACGACCTGCTCCTCCCGGTGGTGAAGGGCTTCGGCTCCGAGCGCGCCACCCAGCTGCTGACCAGCGAGTCGCTGCAGTGCCTGGGCGGCTCGGGCTACCTGCAGGACTACCCGATCGAGCAGTACATCCGCGACTCCAAGATCGACACCCTCTACGAGGGCACGACGGCGATCCAGGGCCAGGACTTCTTCTTCCGCAAGATCGTCAAGGACGGCGGCGTCGCGCTGACCTGGCTGGCCTCTCAGATCCAGGCCACGATCGACGCCGAGGCCGGCAACGGCCGCCTCAAGGAGGAGCGGGCTCACCTGGCCACCGCCCTCGGCGAGGTCCAGGCGATGCTCACCACCATGTTCGGGCAGCTCAGCGGCGCCCAGGAGGACATGACACGGCTGTACCAGGTCGGCCAGAACACCACCCGCCTGCTGCTCGCCGTCGGCGACCTGGTCACCGCGTGGCTGCTGGTCCGCCAGTCCGAGGTCGCGCTGGGTGCGCTGGCCGGCGAGGTGAGCGAGAAGGACCGGCTGTTCTACGAGGGCAAGCTGGCCGCCACCCGCTTCTTCGCCACCCAGGTGCTGCCCCGCCTGGCCGGCGAGCGGGCGATCGTCGAGGCCACCGACAACGCGCTCATGGACGTCCCCGAGGCCGCCTTCTGACCCGTGCACTTCCGCGGAAGTGCACCGCCGACGGCCGTCTCCCCCGGGAGGCGGCCGTCGGCCGTTTCGGGGGGACGACGGCGGGCATGGCCCTCCCGACGGCGTCGTCGGACCGGAGGCACCATGACCGACCCGCAGGGCAGTGACCGCATCCAGCAGGGCATCCCGACCGCGTCGGGCACCGGGGACAACAGCAGCACCGGCGCCGGCTCCGGCTCCGGCTTCGACGAGGTCCCCCTGACCGCCGACGAGGCGATCGAGCGGGACGCCGCCTCGGGGGACGACCTGCCCGCCCGTGCCGACTCCGACGTCGCCCGCGCCGTCACCGACGGCCCGTCCGGCGAGGTCGCCGGCCCCACCCCGCGATCCGGAGGCGGAACAGACTGATGAGCGAGTCCGACACCAGCGGCTACCGCGAGTCCCCCGACACGACCGACGGGCCGACGAGCACCAACATGGTCGACGGCGTCACCGGCGAGAACCGGTCCGACGGCGGCGAGCAGGACGTCACGCTGACCACCGACGACGAGGCCCAGCGCGACGAGTCCGTGGTCCGCGGCGGCAACGAGGCCAGCTAGGGGAGGGCCCCGTCCTCCCCGCGGCGGGGCCGTCAGATCCAGCCGTGCCGGCGGGCGACCTCCACGGCCGCGTGCCGGTTGACCGCGCCGAGCTTGCCCGCGGCCGAGGACAAGTGGTTGCGCACCGTGCCCGGCGACAGGTGGGCGCGGGCGGCGATCTCCTCCACCGGTGCGCCGCCGGCGGCCAGCTCCAGGACGTCGGCCTCGCGCGGCGTCAGGGGGCTGTCGCCGGCGCTGATCGCCTCCGCGGCCAGCTCGGGGTCGACGTAACGCCCACCGCCGGCGACGGTGCGGACGACGTCGGTGAGCACCGGCGCCGGCACCGTCTTGGGCAGGAACCCGCGCACCCCCGCGGCCAGCGCCCGCTTGAGGTGCCCGGGGCGGCCGTGCCCGGTGACCACCACGACCCGGCAACCGGGGACCAGTCCCCTCAGCTCCGCCGCCACGGCGATCCCGTCGAGGTCGGGCATCTGCAGGTCCAGGACGGCGACGTCCGGGGTGTGCGCCCGGGCCATCGCCAGCGCCTCCCGGCCGGAGGCGGCCTGCGCCACCACCTCGAGGTCGTCCTCCAGCGCCAGCAGCGCCGCCAGCGCCGAGCGGATGAGGTTCTCGTCGTCGGCCAGCAGGACCCGGATCACCGGACCTCCTCCGTCGCGCGGTCCGCGGTGGCCACCGGTACCCGGGCCTCGACGACGAACCGGTCGCCGTCGCGCCCCGTGGACAGCTCCCCGGACGCCGCGGCCAGCCGCTCGGCCAGGCCACGCAGGCCGTTGCCCCAGGTGGCCGTCCCGCGCCCGGCGCCGTCGTTGGCCACCTGCAGGCGCACCGGGTCGCCCGCGACCAGGGTGATCGTGCACGTGCCTGCGGAGCTGTGCCGCAGCACGTTCGTCACCGCCTCGCGCACCACCCAGCCCAGCGCCGTCTGCACCGGCCCGGGCAGCGCCGCGCCGGCCTCCTCCCCCGTCACCGTGCAGCCGATGCCCGCCGCGCGGAGCACCGAACGGGCGCCGGCGAGCTCCCCGGCCAGGTCGGTGGTGCGGTAGCCGCGGACGACGTCGCGGACCTCGCGCAGCGACTGCTCGGCGACCCGGCTGATGTCGGCGAGCTCGTCGGTCGCGCCGGGGTGCCCGCGGCGGACCAGCTCGCCCGCGAGCTGACTCTTCACGGCGATCACCGACAGGTCGCGGCCCAGGACGTCGTGCAGGTCGCGGGCGAAGCGCAGCCGTTCCTCGGCGACCGCCAGCCGCGCCGCCACCCCGCGGCTGCGGTCCATCTCGACGACGACGTCGAGCACCCACACCGAGAACCGGAAGGCCAGGGCCAACCCGGTCACCGCGGCCCCGAGGACGACGGCGAGGACGGCCGCCACCTCGAACGGGGTCTCCGCGGCGAGGACGACGACCGCCGTCGCCCCGCCGATGCCGAAGCCCCACCGCGCGAGCCTGCGGGAGGGCCACACCGGCGTCACCGCGGTGAGCACCATCGCCAGTGGCATCGCCACCCCCCAGGACAGGGCCGGCGTGCGGTCCGCCTGGCCGCCGAACGCCAGCACGCCCAGCGCCGCGGTCACCACGCCGGCGAGCGCGGCGGCGACCAGCGGCGCCCGCGCGGGCGTGCGGTCCTCCCGGCGCGCGGCGAGCCAGGACCGCGCCAGCACGACCGTCGTGACCGCGACGGCGACCGACCCGCCGACGAACGCGACGACCCCGGCCCCGGGGGCCGGGTCCTCGGCGGAACCGGCGACGAGCACCGCCAGCAGCGGCGTCATCGCCAGCCAGCCGTAGAACGACGAGCGCGTGTAGAGATCCAGGCGCTGCGGGTCGGAGCGGTCCCGCCACCAGCGCGCGACGGTCGGCACGGCCCTCATGCTGCCGTACCGACCGACGGGGGACGCACCGCTCACCGGCGCGGGGCCCACACGAACACGCGGGAGGCCACGCCGGCGGCGACGGCGATCCAGGCGGCCAGCACCAGCAGGGGCTGCGGTGCGGCGGCCCAGGCGCCGGCCCAGTCCACCGCCCGGCCGTCCCAGGTCTGCCCGGCCAGCCCCAGGCGGGCGAGCTCCACGATCGGCTCGATGGGCGTCAGCCGCAGGACCTGCGCGACCTGGTCGGAGAAGGCGGCCAGCGGGACCATCACGCCGGAGGTGACCGAGGCCAGCACGACCAGCGGCAGCGTGGTGATCTGCGCGCTCTCGGCGGTGCGGGTGAACGACGTGCTCGCCGCGGCCAGCAGCGTCATGAGCGCCATCCCGCCGACCAGGGCGACGAGCGGCAGGACGACGTCGACCGGGGCCGACCACTCGCCGATCACCGCGGTGCCGGCGAGGACCAGGAGCACCTGCACGACCGTGACCAGCAGCGTGGGGGTGGCGGTGCCCAGCAGCACCTCGACGGGGGTGAGCTCGCCGCTGCGCATCCGCTGCAGGACCAGCTCCTCGCGGCGGGCGACGTAGGTGGTCACCAGGTTGTAGTACGTCAGGAAGACGAGCGTCACGGCGACCGCGGTGACGGCGAGGCGCGCACCCAGCGGGCCGTCGCCGCCGAGCCCGGCGACCGGCACGCCGGCGACGAGCAGCAACGGCAGCAGCACCGAGTTGACGACGGCGGTGCGGTTGCGCAACAGCAGCCGGGTCTCGGCGCCGGCCAGCGCCAGCGTGCGGCGCAGCCGGGAGGGAGTGACTGTCGGGGCGGTCGAGGTGGTCATCGGGGGCTCCTCGCTCTCGAGAGGGACGGTCAGGAGGGGTCGGCGCCGTCGGCGACGGCGAGGAAGGCCTGCTCCAGCGATGCCGCGCGGGCCTGGAGCCCGCCCAGGACGAGGCCGTGGGCGTCCGCCCAGGCCAGGAGGCGGACGAGCACCGGCTGCAGCGCCCGGGTGTGCAGCTCCACGCGGGGGGCGGCGGACACGACCGTCGCGCCCGGGACGTCGGGCAGGGGCGGGGCGCCCGCGGGCAGGGTGAACCGGACGGTGGCCGGCTGCGTGGCGGCGATCTCGGCCGCCGTCCCGGAGAGGACGATCCGGCCGGCGCGCATGACCGCGATCCGGTCGGCGAGCTCCTCGGCCTCCTCGAGGTGGTGGGTGGTCAGCACCACCGCAGCGCCGTCGGCCACCCGCTGCCGGACCAGCGTCCACACCGTCCGCCGGCTCTCGGGGTCGAGGCCGGTGGTCGGCTCGTCGAGCACGATCACGCGGGGGGAGCCGAGCAGGGCGAGGGTGAGGTCGAGCCGGCGCCGCTCGCCGCCGGAGAGGCTCCGCACCCGCAGGCCTGCGCGGTCGGTCAGGCCGACCTGGGCGAGGGCCTCCTCGACGGACCGGGGGGCGGTGAGGGTGGCCGCCCACAGGGCGACGGTCTCCCGGACGGTGAGGTCGGACGGCAGGCCGCTCGACTGCAGGAGCACGCCCAGGTGCGGGCGGACGGCGGCGCGGTCGGCGAGCGGGTCGGCGCCCAGCACGCGGACGGTGCCGCCGGCGGCCGGCGCGAGGCCCTCCAGCACCTCCAGCGCGGACGTCTTGCCCGCGCCGTTGACGCCGAGCAGGGCGAAGACCTCGCCGGGGTGGACCTCGAAGCTGATGCCGCGGACGGCCTCGACGTCGCCGTGACGACGCCGCAGGTCGGTGACCACGACGGCGGGGCCGGCCTGCCCGGTCGTGGGGCCGGCCGGGGCGGGAGCCGGGCGGGTGAGCTGCACGGGGCCTCCTCCTCGCGCCCCGCCGGCCGTGGTCGGCCGGTCCTCCGGGGCACGCCCCCACGCTCCCGCCGCCCGCGGCCGGGCACAGGTGCCGTCCCTCACGACCTGGCGCCGCGCGTGCACGGGTCGCCCGTGACGCGTGTCACGGGTGTCCTAGGGTCGCCGCCATGGGTGCAGAGGACCTCCGGGGACGGCGGGCGCTGGTGACCGGTGGCGGCTCGGGCATCGGGCGGGCGATCGCGGTGCGGCTCGCCGCGGCCGGCGCCTCGGTGGTCGTGGTCGACCGGGACGCCGCGTCCGCCGAGCGGGTGGCCGCGGAGGTGGGCGGCACCGCCGTCGCCGCGGACCTCTCCGACCCGGCCGCCGTCGAGGCCATCGACGTCGACGTCGACGTGCTGGTCAACAACGCCGGCTTCCAGCACGTCGCCCCGCTGCACGAGTTCCCGCCCGAGGTCTTCGCGACGATCCTGCGCCTGATGGTCGAGACGCCGTTCCGGCTGGTCCGCGGCGCGCTGCCGCACATGTACGACCGCGGCTGGGGCCGGGTGGTGAACGTCAGTTCGGTGCACGGCCACCGCGCCTCGCCGTACAAGTCCGCCTACGTGACGGCCAAGCACGCGCTGGAGGGCCTGTCGAAGGTGGTGGCGCTGGAGGGCGCCGCGCACGGGGTGACGTCGAACTGCGTGGCACCCGCCTACGTGCGGACGCCGCTGGTCGAGGGGCAGATCGCCGACCAGGCCCGCACCCACGGGATCTCCGAGGACCAGGTGGTCGAGCAGATCATGCTCGCGCCGGCGGCGGTCAAGCGGCTGATGGAGCCGGCCGAGGTCGCCGACGCGGTGGCCTGGCTGTGCTCGCCGTCGGCCGCGTCGGTGACCGGCACGTCGCTGCGCATGGACGGCGGCTGGACCGCCCACTGACGCCGGGCGCGGGGTCCCGGCCGGGGATCAGCCGAGGAAGCCGGGCGGGATGCCCCTCGTGTCGAGGTCGCGGTGCTTCCCGCACCGCCGGCAGACCTGGTGGTCGGGGCCGCGCAGCCGCTCTCCCTCGGGACGGCGCCGCACGTAGGCGTGGACCCCCACGCGGCACAGCAGCGGCTTCCGGGTGGTCCTCGCGTCGCCGGCCATGGCGATCGCCTCCTCGTCGGGACACCCGAGCGTGGCACCGCGCCTCCCCTCCCGGTAGGGGCCCGCGCACGCTCCTACCCTGGTCGGGTGACCGCCGACGTCCTGCTGCCCGCGGCCGAGTGGGCGGCGCGGGCCGCGGCGCACGAGGCGCGGGTCGAGCGGTGGACGGCGCCGCACCGCGAGCGCCGCCGGCGCGGGGAGACCCACCCGGTGCTGGACTTCCTGTTCACCTACTACTCCGAGACGCCGGGCCGGCTGCGCCGCTGGCACCCGGGCCCGGGCGTCCGGCTGGCGCCGGGTCCCGGCCCGGCACCGCACGCCGGGTGGCGCTGGTACGCCACCGGCGACGACGGCGCGGTGCGGCTCGACGTCGACACCTTCCGGGCCGAGCGCGGGGACACCGTGCGGTTCGTGCGCGACCTGCTCGCGGCGACGGCGTCGCGGCCGGCGCACACCGGCTGCCTGGGCCTGCACGAGTGGGCGATGGTCTACCGCGCCGACGAGCGCCGGCACGCGGTGCCGCTGCGGCTGGGCCGGGCGGGCACCGACGCCGTCGTCGAGTCGCACCCGATCCGGTGCAGCCACGTCGACGCGTTCCGGTTCTTCACGCCGGACGCCGTCGGGCTCAACAGGCTGCAGCCGACGCGGGCGACGCAGGTCGCCATGGAGCAGCCCGGCTGCCTGCACGCGACGATGGACCTCTACAAGTGGGCCTACAAGCTCTCCCCCGCCGTGCCCGGCGAGCTGGTCACCGACTGCCTCGCCCTCGCCGCCGAGGTGCGGGAGCTGGACATGCGCGCCTCCCCCTACGACCTGCGCGACCGCGGCTACGCGCCGGTCCGGATCGAGACGCCGGAGGGCAAGGCGGAGTACGTGGCGGCGCAGCGCGGGTTCGCCGCCCGCGGCGCCGTGCTGCGGTCCCGGCTGCTGGAGGTGTGCGACCGGCTGGCCTGACGGCGCGCCGTACGGTCGAGGGGTGAGCTCACCGCACCCCGACCGCTGGCTGCGACTCGACGGGACCACCAACACGCGCGACCTGGGCGGGCTGCCCACCACCGACGGCGGCACGACCGCGTTCGGCCGGGTGCTGCGCAGCGACAACCTGCAGACCCTCAGCGACGACGACCTGCGCCGGCTGGCCGAGCTGCCGCTGCGCGACGTCATCGACCTGCGCACCACCGCGGAGGTGCTGCTGGAGGGCCGGGGCCCGCTGCGCGACGTCGAGGGCGTCACCCACCGGCACCTGAGCCTGCTGCCCGAGAAGGGCCACCACACCGACGTCTTCGCCGTCGAGGAGGACGACGTCCCCGAGCTGCCCTCGGACTGGCTGGAGACCCTGCTGCCCCGGCAGACCACCGAGGCCGACGAGGTGGAGCCGCCGGCGGTGCGCTCCTACCTCGGCTACCTGCACCACCGGCCGGACAACGTCCTGGCCGCGCTGCGGGTGATCGCCGGCGGGGACGGCGCGGCGGTGGTGCACTGCGCCGCGGGCAAGGACCGCACCGGCGTGGTGGCGATGTTCGCGCTCGCCGCGGCGGGGGTGCCGCACGAGGAGATCGTGGCCGACTACGCGATGACCGCCGAGGTCATCGACGCACTGGTGGCCAAGCTGCGCTCCTCCCGCACCTACGCCGAGGACATGACCAACCGCGACGTCGCCAGCCACACCCCGCGCGCGGAGACGATGCGGCGGCTGCTGGAGATCCTCGACGAGCGGCACGGCGGCCCGCTGGGGTGGCTGACCGAGCACGGCTTCGGCCCCGACGAGCAGGCCGCCCTGCGGGCTCGGCTGCGTTAGCACGAGGACCCCCTGCTCCCACCCCTCGCAGGCTCGGGGCGGGATCCGGCAGGGGGCCGACCACCGGTCCTTCGTCAGTCCCCCCGCGGGGCCGACGTCGGCGGGTGCTCGCGCTGCTTGTGCCGGTACATGGCGGCATCGGCGTCCCGCAGCAGCCGCTCGGCGTCGGCGGAGGGGTCGGCCGACCGGCCGGAGTGCACGGCCACACCCGTGCTGGTACCGACCCCGACCGGGGTGCCCTCGAGCCGGAACGGCTGGTCGAACGCCGCGGCGACCCGCGCCACGACGGCGTCGGCCGCGCGGGTCCCGGCCAGGCGGGGCACCAGGACGGCGAACTCGTCGCCGCTGAGCCGCCCGATGGTGTCCCCGGGCCGGACGGCGGCGCGCAGCCGGGCCGAGACCTGGCGCAGCAGCTCGTCGCCGGCCGCGTGGCCGAGGGTGTCGTTGACCGCCTTGAACCGGTCGAGGTCGCAGAAGAGGACGCCGACGTGGCCGGACTCCGGCGTGGCCGCCAGCGCCGCGACCAGCCGCTCCCGGAAGAGCACCCGGTTGGGCAGGCCGGTGAGCGCGTCGTGGGTGGCCTGGTGGCGGACGGTCTCCAGGAGCCGGGCCTTCTGCAGCGCGGTCGAGGCCTGGTCCCCGACACCGCGCAGGCGGGCCAGCACGTCGCGGTCGAGCGCGTCGGCGGTCTCGCCCGCCGCCCAGCTGGCGGTGACGACGCCGAGGAACCTGCTGCCGGCGAGCAGGGGCAGGGCGACGACGTCGCCGAGCCCGAGGGCGGTGAGCAGCTCGCGCATGGGTGCGCTGCCCCCGCTGGCGGTGATCACCCGCGGCTCGCGGTCGCTGAGCATGCCGAACAGCTCGGGCACGTCCTCGGCGTGCAGGCGCGCGGCCCGCAGGACGCCCTCCTGCTCCGCGCCCAGGCCCGCGCACGCCGCCGTCTGCAGCACCGCGCCCGCCGGGTCCCACAGCAGGACACCGGAGCTGCCGCACCCCACGATGCCGGGCAGGGCACCGGCGACGGCCTGGCAGATCGCCGGGACGTCGACCGCCTGGGACAGACCGTGCGCCAGCTCGAGCAGTGCGCCGGCGCGCCGGGTCTCCGCCCGGCTGGCCTCCAGGGCCATGACGAGGTCCAGCGCGGCCGCCGCGTGTCCGGCGTAGGCCGCCAGCATGGTGCGCTCGTCGCCGAGGCCGCCCTCGCCGGGACGGTGCAGCGCGGCCAGCCGGCCGTGGGTCCGCCGGGCGGAGGCGACGTCGACGACGACCGCGCCGGGGCCGAGGTCCTCCCCGGCGAGCAGGCGGGCGGTCAGGGCCGGGACCTCCGCCGGCGGCAGGCCGGAGCTGTGCACCAGCGGCGCACCGCCGAGCGGCGAGGAGACGGCGAGCAGGTAGGCGGGCGCCAGGACGGCAGCGGCGGCGCGCTCGACGATGCGCGACAGGACGGTGTCCAGGTCCTCGCCGTCGACCAGGTCGGTGGCCGCGGACTGCAGCGCGCGGACCTGGCTGCGCAGGGCCGCCAGCTCGGCGTCCGCGGCCGCCTCGCTCCGCCGCCGCCAGGGCCGCCGGGAGCGCCGGTCCCAGGAGAGGTGGTAGACGCAGGCCTCGTGGCCGTCGGACTCGCACTCCTCGTGCACCACGTGGGCCGGAGCGAGGCCGAAGACGGTGGGGACCATGCTGATGAGGCCGCGGGCGTAGTCGCAGTCCAGCCGCGAGTGCACGTAGCCCTCGTGCAGCCGGTAGCGGATCGTGGCCGAGGTGGCGCCGGCCTCCAGCACCTCCATGGTGGAGGTCGTGGAGAAGTTGGCGACGGCGCGGGGCAGCCGGGCGAACACCTGACGCGGTGAGCCCATGGCGCGCACCAGGACGACCACGCTGGGGTTCATACCGGTGCGCAGCGACTCGGCGCCCACCCGGAACATGACGCCCGGGTCACCGAGGACCTCCGCGGCCGCGGTGAACAGCCGGATCCGGGTGTCATAGCTGGTCCAGGTCGAGGCCCGGGAGAGCTCGTCGGCCGTGAACGGCACGCCGGCCCGGGCGAGCACCTCCTGCACCGCGGCCTCGCCGGCGTGCTGGGCGACGAAGGCGAGGACCAGCCCGGTCGTCGCGCCGGAGGTCTCCCGGGCCTCCTCGTGCGCCGTGTCGCCGTCCCCCGGCCGGTCGGGCGTCGGGGTCCCCCGGCGGTGTCCACTCACCCCCGCTGGATCGGCACCGGCTCGCCCCGGGTTGAGCCGCCGACCCGAAGGGGGGAGGTCACCGCCGGTCCCCGGACAGCAGTCGGCCCCGGGCTGCCAGGCAGACCGGGGCCGTGCGGTACGCGCCCGGGGGCGCAGGGGTCACCGGGACCCCGAGGGCGTCAGAAGCCGCTGTTGTTGGCCATCGTCAGCAGCTCGTCACGCATCGCGGGGCTGCTGGTGCGGGCGAGCGCGCGGTCGAGCGCACGCCGCGTGCGGGCGACCTGTCGACGCTGGCGCCAGGTGGTCGAGATGCTCATGTCCGTCGTCTCCTCTTTGGTGCCGGTGTGGGTCCTGCATCAGTAGTAAAGCAGGTGATCACCCGGATGTTCCGATGATCCGTAGGGAGCATCGTCACATTCCCGACGATCGTTCACCCCAGCGAGGGAGACGGGGTCGTGCGGACGGACCGCTCCGGGGGTGTTCTCGGCACGCCGGGGGCGGTGCTGGACCCGAGGAGCGCGGGATCACCCCGGCGAGCGGCCGGGCCGGTCCTGCAGCACGCCCGGCACTCCTGCGGTCGTGCAGCACCGCAGGAGCGCAGGGGGCACCGCAGGAGCGGGCGGGGCTCCGCGGGCCCGGGTGGGAGCGGCTCCTGGGGTGTTCCCGGCACACCGGGGGCACTGCAGCACCCCGACACCACGAACACCGCCCCAGGAGCAGGCGGGGACGGAGCGGGCGGGCGGACGGTGCGGCGAGCGGCGCGGACCGCCCGCCGCGCTCGTCAGCCGGCGGTGAGCACGGCCCGCGCCGCGGCCCGCGCGGCCCGCGGGTCCTCGGCGGCCAGCGCGGCGCGGGCGGCCTCCTGGCAGGCCGTGGAGTCGACGGCGGACAGCCGGGCGCCCACGCCGGCGACGGCGGGGGCCGCGCAGGACAGCGACGTGACGCCGAGGCCGACCAGCACGCACGCCAGCAGCGGGTCCGCGGCGGCCTCGCCGCAGACGCCGACCGGCTTGCCCGCCCGCCGGCCCGCGTCCGCGGTGGCCGCGACCAGCGCCAGCAGTGCCGGCTGCCAGGGGTCGGTGAGGTCGGCCAGGTCGGCCGAGAGCCGGTCGGCGGCCAGCGCGTACTGCGAGAGGTCGTTGGTGCCGATCGACAGGAAGTCGACGACCTCGAGGAACCGGTCGGCCAGCAGCGCCACCGACGGCACCTCCACCATCACGCCGGGCACCAGGCCGCGCTCGCGCACGCGGGCGGCGAAGTCGGCGGCCTCGGCCACGGTGGCGACCATCGGCGCCATCACCCACGGCGACGTCGAAGTGCGGCGGGCGGCCTCGGCGACGGCGTCGAGCTGGCGGTCGAGCAGCCCCGGGTCGCGGCGGGCGATGCGCAGGCCGCGGACGCCGAGCGCCGGGTTGGCCTCCTCCGGCGGCGTCGCGAACTCCAGCGGCTTGTCCGACCCGGCGTCGAGGGTGCGCAGGACGACGCGCCGGCCGGCCGCGGCCTCGAACACGTCGGCGTAGCCGGTGGCCTGCTCCTCCACGGTGGGCTCGGCGGCCCGGCCGAGGAAGGCCAGCTCGGTGCGGAACAGGCCGACCCCCTCGGCGTGCGCCACCATCGCCGTGCGGGTGCCCGGGCCGTCCTGGACGTTGGCCAGCACCGGGACGGCCACGCCGTCCCGGGTGGTGGCCGGGCCGCGGTAGCCGGCCAGCGCCTGGGCCGTGCGCCGCGCGGCGTCCACCTGGGCGGTCGCCGACTCCGGGTCCGGGTCGACGGTGAGGGCGCCCTCCTCGGCGTCGAGGAGCACGGTGGCACCCTCCGGAACGGCGTCGAGGCCCTCGACGCCGACGACCAGCGGCAGGTTGAGCTGGCGGGCGATGATCGCGGTGTGGCTGGTGGTGCCGCCCAGCCGCGTGGCCAGCCCGACGATGCGCGCGGGGTCGAGGCCGGCGGTGTCGGCGGGCGCGAGGTCGTCGGCCAGCAGCACCGACGGCGTCCCGGGCGCGGGCACCCCGGGCTCGCCCTGCCCGGTCAGCTCGGCGACGACGCGGTCGCGGACGTCACGGACGTCGGTGACGCGCTCGGCCATGACGCCGCCGAGCGAGGTGAAGACGTCGACGAACTGCTGGGCGGCCTGCACGGTCGCGACCGCGGCCGGGGTGCCGGCGTCGATGCGCTGCTCCACCGAGCCCAGCAGCCCGCGGTCACGGGCGAGGCCGGCGGTGGCCGAGAGGACCTCGGCGGTCATCCCGGTCGCCGCCGCGGCGCGCGCGGCCAGCCGGCCGGCCACCGTCTCGGCGGCCGCGGTGAAGCGCGCCCGCTCCTCGGCCCGGGCGGCCTCGGGCAGCGTCTCCGCGGCCACGGCGTCGGGCAGCCGGACGGCGCCGGCCGGGCGCACGACGGGGCCCAGGACCACCCCGGGGACGACGGGCGTCCCGGTCAGCACGGTGGGAGCGGTGGTGGTGGACATGCGGACCTCCACGTGGTCGTCGACTGGGGGGACGCCGTCGTCCGTCGGTGACCAGCCTCACGAACTCCTGTTGACTTGTCAACGTAACCAACGTAGAACAACACAGACACAGAGGCGTTCCCACATGTTCGGGCACGACTGCTACGGCGAGGGAGTGGACCGTGTACGCCGAGGAGCGACAGCAGGCGATCGGCACGCTGGTCGCGGAGGAGGGCCGCATCGCGGTCACCGCCGTGGCCGAGCAGTTCGGCGTCACCACCGAGACCGTCCGCCGCGACCTCGCCGTCCTCGAGCGTGCCGGAGTGCTGCGCCGGGTGCACGGAGGAGCGGTCCCGGCCGGGGCGCTGACCCTCGTGGAGACGGCCCTGGCCGACCGCCACGCCACCCGGGCCGAGGCCAAGCGCAAGATCGCCGCCGCCGCCCTCGACCTGCTGCCGGGCCCGGGCGGCAGCCTGCTGCTCGACGGCGGCAGCTCGACCGCCGCGCTGGCCGACGTGCTCCCCGTCGACCGCACCCTCTTCGTCGCCACCAACTCGGTGCCGATCGCCGCGCGGCTGGCCACCGCGCCGGGCATCACGCTGCACGTGCTGGGCGGGCGGGTGCGGGGGCTCACCCAGTGCGCCGTCGGCGACACCCCGGTGCGCGCGCTGGCCGACCTGCGCGCCGACGTCGCCTTCCTCGGCACCAACGGGATCACCCCCGGCCACGGCCTGACCACCCCGGACGAGGCCGAGGCCGCGGTCAAACGGGCCATGGTCCGGGCCGGCCAGCGGGTCGTGGTGCTCGCCGACAGCAGCAAGCTCGGCCGCGAGCACCTGGTCCGCTTCGCCGCCCTCGAGGACGTCGACGTCGTGGTCACCGACGGCGGCGCCGACCCCGCGGTCGTCGAGCGGCTGGCCGACGCCGGCGTCGAGGTCCTGGTCGCGTGACCGGCGGCCGGGTCGTCACCCTGACGGCCAACCCGAGCCTGGACCGCACCCTCGCCCTGCCCGGCCCGCTGGCCCGCGGCGAGGTCGCCCGCCTCGGCCCGAGCTCCACCGAGCCCGGCGGCAAGGGCGTCAACGTCGCCCGGGCGCTGGCCGCGGCCCGGGCCGACGTCCTCGCCGTCGTGCCGGCCGACCCCACCGACCCGCTGGTCACCGCCCTGGAGGCGCTGCGGCTGCCGCTGGTCACCGTCCCCACCGGCGCCCCGGTGCGCACCAACTACTCGCTCACCGAGCCCGACGGCACGACCACCAAACTCAACGAGCCGGGCACGGCGCTCGACGCCGGCCTCCGCGCCGCGCTCGCCGCCGCGGTGGCCGCCGCGGCCGTGGGTGCCCGCTGGGTGGTGCTGTCGGGGTCGCTGCCCCCCGGTACCCCCGAGGGCTGGTACGCCGAGCTGGTCCGCGCCGTCCGCGGCACCGGTGCGCGGGTCGCCGTCGACACCTCCGAGGCCCCCCTGCGGGCGCTGCTGGCCGCCGGCCCCGACGCCGCCCCCGACCTGCTCAAGCCCAACGCCGAGGAGCTGGCGCAGGTGACCGGCACCAGCGAGGCCGACCTGCTCGCCGACCCCGCGGCGCTCACGGCCGCGGTCGCGCAGCTGCACGAGCGCGGCGTCGGCGAGGTGCTGCTCACCCTCGGCGGCGACGGCGCCGTGCTGTCGACCGCCGCGGGCGAGGTGTGGTCGGCCCGCGCGCCGCGGATCGCCGTCCGCAGCACCGTCGGTGCCGGCGACTCCAGCCTGGCCGGGCACCTGCTCGCCGACCTCGCCGGCGCGGCCCCCGCCGACCGGCTGGCCCGCGCGGTCGCCACCGGCTCGGCGGCCGCCGCCCTGCCGGGCTCGGCCGTGCCGACGCCGGACCAGGTCGACCCGGCCGCCGTGACCGTCTCCCCGGGCCTGCCCGGGACTCCCCCGTCCACCCCGGAACCCGTCCCGGCCGCCGGCCGCGACGTCCCCTGACGCCCCCGGAGGGTCCGTCATGTCAGCACTGATCTCCCCAGAGCTGGTCGTCCTCGACGCCGACCTCGGCTCGGACAAGGCCGCCGTCGTCCGACGGCTGGCCACGCTCGTGGCCGACGCGGGCCGGGCCACCTCGGCGGAGGGTCTCGCCGGCGACGCCCTCGCCCGCGAGGCCCAGGCCGCCACCGGCCTGCCCGGCGGCATCGCCATCCCGCACTGCCGGTCGGCCGCCGTCACGCAGGCGTCGCTGGCGTTCGGGCGGCTCACCCCGCGGGTCGACTTCGGTGCCGCCGACGGCCCGGCCGACCTCGTCTTCCTCATCGCCGCGCCCGCGGCCGGGGACGCCGACCACCTCACCCTGCTGTCGGCGCTGGCCCGCGCGCTGGTCCGGCCGGACTTCGTCGCCGCCCTGCGCGCCGCCGCCACGCCGGCCGACGTCGTCGCGCTGGTCGAGGACGTGGTCTCGCCGAAGCCGAGCACCGGGGCTTCCGCCGCGACCAGCACGCCGGTCCCCTCGACCACCCCGGCCGTGTCGACCGGGAAGGCCCCGGCCCGCCGCAGCATCGTCGCGGTCAGCGCCTGCCCGACCGGCATCGCGCACACCTACATGGCCGCCGACAAGCTGACCGCCGCCGCGCAGGCCGCGGGCGTCGACCTGCAGGTCGAGACGCAGGGCTCCTCTGGCGCCACGCCGCTGGACCCCGCGGTCGTCCGGAACGCCGAGGCGGTCATCTTCGCCGTCGACGTCGGTGTCCGGGACCAGGACCGGTTCGCCGGCAAGCCGGTGATCCAGTCGGGCACCAAGCGGGCGATCAACGAGCCCGACGTCATGATCCGCGAGGCGCTCGCCGCCGCCGACGACCCGAACGCCCGGCGGGTGTCCGGCTCCGGTGCCGGCGCGGCGGCCGCCGCCGGTGGGGCGGGCTCGGGCGGGCGGCCGGGCACCGGCGCGGAGATCCGCCGCTGGCTGCTCACCGGCGTGAGCTACATGATCCCGTTCGTCGCGGCCGGCGGTCTGCTCATCGCGCTGGGCTTCCTCTTCGGCGGCTACCAGATCGTCAACGGCAACCCCGACGTCGAGGGCCAGAGCTACGCGCTGAGCTGGGTCCTCAACAACTCCTTCCTCGACCTGCCGACGGCGGCGCCCACGGAGGGTCTCAACGACGGCTTCCTCGGCTACCTCGGGGCGGTCTGCACCGTGCTCGGCCAGGCGGCCTTCGGCTTCCTCGTCCCGGCGCTGGCCGGCTACATCGCCTACGCGATCGCCGACCGCCCGGGCATCGTCCCCGGCTTCGTCGTCGGCGCCGTGTCGGTGACCGTCGGTGCCGGCTTCATCGGCGGCCTGGTCGGCGGCATCATCGCCGGCTTCGCGGCCCGCTGGATCGCCTCCTGGAAGCTGCCCACCGGTGTCCGCGGCCTCCAGCCGGTCGTGATCATCCCGCTGCTGGCCACGCTGATCTCCAGCGGCATCATGGCCGTCCTGCTCGGCCGCCCGCTGGCCGCCGCGCTCGAGGGCCTCGGCAACTGGCTCAACGGCCTGACCGGCACCTCCGCGGTCCTGCTCGGGATCATCCTCGGCCTGATGATGTGCTTCGACCTCGGCGGCCCGGTCAACAAGGCGGCCTACGTCTTCGCCACCACCGGCCTCGCCGCCGGCAGCGGCGCCCCGCTGGTCATCATGGCCACGGTCATGGCCGCCGGCATGGTCCCGCCGCTGGCGATGGCGCTGTCCACCGCGATCCGGCCGAAGCTGTACACCCCGGCCGAGCGGGACAACGGCAAGGCCGCCTGGCTGCTGGGCGCCTCGTTCATCTCCGAGGGCGCGATCCCGTTCGCGGCGGCCGACCCGTTCCGGGTCATCCCGTCGATGATGCTCGGCGGCGCCACCACCGGCGCGATCGTCGCGGCCAGCGGCGTGGAGCTGCGCGCCCCGCACGGCGGCATCTTCGTGTTCTTCGCGATGAACGGCGTGCTCATGTTCGTGGTCGCGCTGATCGTGGGCACGATCGTCGGCGCGCTCGCGGTCACCGTCGCCAAGAGCATCAGCCGGCCCAAGGCGGACGTCCCCGAGGACGCCGTCGACCTCGCGCACACCCACGCCGGGGCCTCCGCAGCCACCGTCGGCGCGCCCGCTCGCGCCTGACAGGGCAGGCTGCCAGCAAACCCATCCACCGATCGCCCAGAAGCGAGGACGTCGAATGCCCAGTCAGACCGTCACCGTCGGCTCCCGGGTCGGCCTGCACGCCCGTCCGGCCGCGCTCATCGCCGAGGCCGTCGGCAAGGCCGGGGTCCCGGTCACGCTGGCCACCCCCGGCGGTGCTCCCGTCGACGCTGGCTCACCGCTGATGATCATGACGCTCGGCGCCCAGAAGGGCACCGAGGTCACCGTCACCAGCGACGACCAGGCCGTCGTCGACCACATCGCCGGCCTGGTCGCGCAGGACCTCGACGCGGAGTGAGCCTCGACGCCGGGTGAGGCACGGCCCCGTAGCGGGGCCCGCAGACGACGGCGCCCGTCCCCTCTCGCGGAGGGGACGGGCGCCGTCGTCGTGTGGCGGCCGGTGCGCTCAGCGCTGGTCGGGGCGGGGGACGTCGCCGCGCCAGGCGCCGGTCTCCCTGCCGCGGCTCTCGATGAACTCCTTGAACCGCTTGGCGTCGGCCTTGACCTGCCGGTCGTCGAACCCCAGCGCGGCGCCGACCTTCTCCACCACGCCCGTCGGCTCCCAGTCGATCTGGATCATGACGCGCGTCTTGTCGTCGTCGAGGCGGTGGAAGGTGACGACGCCGGCGTGCTTGGCGTCACCGCCGGTGCTGGCCCAGGCGACCCGCTCCTCGGGGTGCTGCTCGGTGATCTCGGCGTCGAACTCGCGCTTGACGCCGTCGATGTTGGTGATCCAGTGGGTGCGCGTGTCGTCGATCTGCGTGATGCGCTCGACCCCGCCCATGAACTGGGGGAACGACTCGAACTGCGTCCACTGGTCGTAGGCGACGCGGATGGGGACGTCGACGTCGACGGATTCCTGCACGCTGGCCACGGGGATGCTCCTCCTCGCTCGGGGTCTCGAAGCGGTCGATGTCGCCCTACCCCTCCCTCCCCGGGAGGACACACCCCGGTCAGCGCAGGGCGGCCGCGACGCTCCCCCGCACCGGGCGCCCGCGCAGCAGCAGCACCTGCGCCAGGTGGTAGGCGTCGGGCTGCCCGGCCCAGGTGCCGGAGGCGACCTCCCCCGACGGCGTCAGCTCGTGGTGCCAGTTGCCGGTGGCCGGGTCGGCGAACCGCTCCTCGCCGTGCGCCCACCAGGCGGCGGCCAGCTCGGCGTACCGCGGCTCCCCGGTGACCGCGGCCAGCGCCTCCGCGGCGGCGACCGCCTCGCACAGCACCCAGTGCATGCGTGCGGACACGACCGGCCGGTCGTCCCAGTCCAGCGTGTACGGGAACCCGGGGGCACCGTCGGCGGCCCAGCCCCGGCCGGCGGCGGCGTCGAACAGCGCGACGGCGTCGTCGAGCAGCCACCCGGGCGGGTCCTCCCCGCCCTGGGTGTGCAGGGCCGCGCGCAGGTGGAGGGACAGCCGCGCCCACTCGAACTGGTGGCCGACGGTGATGCCGTAGGGCCGGAACGGGTCGGCCGGGCGGTCGCGGTTGTGCTCCGGCAGCGGCGTCCAGTCGGCGGTGAAGTGCTCGGGCAGCCGCCAGTCGCGCTCCCGCGTCCAGCCGTGCACCACCCGCTCCACGGTGCGCAGGGCGCGGTGCCGCAACCGGGCGGCGTCCGCCCCGCCGAGCGCGTCGGCGGCGGCCAGCGTCGCCTCGACGCCGTGCATGTTGGCGTTGGCCCCGCGGTAGTCCGACAGCTGCGACCAGTCGGCGGTCCACTCCTCGACGCCCAGGCCCTCGGCGTCGTCCCAGAACCGGCGGTCCCAGACGTCCAGCGCCTCCTCCAGGAGCGCCCGCCCGCCGTCGACCCCTGCGGTGGCCGCCGTCGCGCCGGCCAGGACGGCGAAGGCGTGCACGTAGGCCGACTTCGTGCCGTCGTCCTCCGCGGCCCGCCAGCCGCCGTGCGCGGCGTCGTGCAGCGGCCCCTCCCTCAGGGCGGCGACGCCGGAGACGGCGAGCTCCTCCGCGCCGGGGCGGCCCAGCAGGTGCGCGAGGGAGAACACGTGGGTCATCCGGGCGACGATCCAGCTCTCCTGCGGCCGGTCCGGCAGCACCGCGCCGTCGGAGCCGAGGTACCCGAAGCCGCCGCCGGGCAGTGCGGCGCGGGCGGCGGCGGCCAGCAGCCGGTCGAGGTCGGTCACGCGGTCATCCTGCTCGCCCGGGCCGCACCAGGCCGCTCTCATAGGCGCGCACCACCGCCTGGACCCGGTCGCGCACCCCCAGCTTGGCCAGCAGCCGCGTCACGTGCGCCTTGACCGTCGCCTCGGTGACGACGAGCGCGGCGGCGATCTCGGTGTTGGACAGCCCCTGCGCCAGCAGCTGCCACACCTCGCGCTCCCGGGGGCTGAGGTCGGCGGCCGGGTCGGGCCCCGGCACGGACGGCGGGGTCTGGAGGTAGCGCTCGATGAGCCGCCGGGTGATCGCAGGCGCCAGCAGCGCCTCTCCCGCGGCGACGGTCCGCACCGCCTCGACGAGCCGGTCCGGCGGTGCGTCCTTGAGCAGGAACCCCGCCGCGCCGGCCTCCAGCGCCCGGAACACGTACTCGTCGAGGTCGAAGGTGGTCAGCACCAGCACGTGCGGCGGCTCGGCCAGCCGGCGCAGCCGCCGGGTGCCCTCGATGCCGTCGGTCCGCGGCATCCGCACGTCCATGAGGACGACGTCCGGCCGGTGCGCCAGCGCCTGCTCGACGGCCTGCTGCCCGTCCGCGGCCTCGCCCACCACCTCCAGCCCACCGCCCTCCAGCACGCCGACGACGCCCGAGCGGACCAGCGCGTGGTCGTCGGCCACCACCACCCGCAGCGGGCGCGGCGCGCTCACGCCTCCCCCAGCGGGAGCACCGCGCGAACCTCCCAGCCGGCCGGGTCGACCGGGCCGACGGTCAGCGAGCCGCCGTAGACCCGCACCCGCTCGCGCATGCCGGGGACGCCGTGCCCGCCCCCGCCGTCGGCGAGGTCGCCGCCGGGGACGGCCGGGGTCCCCGCTGCTCGCCGGCCGCCGTCGTCGCGCACCCGCAGCCGCACCTCCTGCGCGGTCCGCTCGACCCGCACGCCGACCCGCGCACCCGGGGCGTGCCGGAGCACGTTGGTCAGCGACTCCTGCACCAGCCGGTAGACCGCCAGCGAGGGGCCGTCGGGCACGCCGTCGACCTCCCCGACGACGTCGAGGTCGACGTGCAGGCCGGCGTCGCGGGCGTCGCGGGCGAGGTCCTCCAGCCGCGCGATGCCCGGCTGCGGCGCGTAGTCGGGGTGCCCCTCGCGCAGCACGTCGAGCAGGTGGCGCATCTCGCGCATCGCCTCGACCGCCGTCCGCCGCGCCATCCCCAGGTGCGCCAGCGCGCGGTCGGGGTCGCGGACGACGAACTGCTCCGCGGCGCCGGTCTGCAGCACCACGACCGAGACCGAGTGCGCGACGACGTCGTGCAGCTCGCGGGCGATGCGGGCCCGCTCGAGCGTCACCGCCTCGCCGGCCGCGGCGGCCGACCCCCGCTCGGCCGCCAGCGCGGCGAGCGCCCGGGTGCGCACGACCCGGCCGCCGGTCCAGGCACCGGCCACGAAGAACAGGGCGATGGCCAGCGCCCGCGGCTCCGCCCCGTCCGCGCCGAAGTAGCCGAACTGGCCGGCCGCGCCCATGGCCAGGACCGGCAGCGTGCCCAGGACGGCGGCGAGCGGGAGGGCGGCGACCCGCGCAGCGACGGTGAAGGCGCCCACCAGCAGGCTGGGGAACGGCGTGAACGTGGCGCCCACGGTGCCGCTGAGGAGCGCCGAGGAGACGACGACCACCAGCGACACCGCCACCAGGACGGCGGCGGGGAACCGGCTGCGCAGCGCCAGCGGCAGCGTCGCGAGCAGGACGAACGCCGTCCCCCCGACCGGGGGCAGCGGGGCGAGGACCACCTCGGCCAGCCCCCACGCGGCCAGCCCGCCGGCGATGCCGAGGTCGACGCCGGCGGTCCAGGACCGGGTCCACGACGGGAGCCACGACGGGGTCCGCGTCCTGGTGGCGGACGGGCCGGCGGAGCCGGCGAGGGCGGTCACGGACGCGAATCTAGGTCGGCCGGCCCCCACCCGGCGTCAACCCGCAGGAGCGGTCGGGTGTCGACCATCGTCGACACCCGGCGGCGACCCGCCGCCCCGCGGATGTGGACCGCAGGCCGACGTGGCGGACGGGCGGCCGGCCGCAGGCTCTGCGGCGACGGCCCGCCCGGGGCCGGCCCACCACGAAGAGGAGCACCCGTGACCACCGCGTCCGCCCCCGTCCGCCCGACACCCCCGACCCGGCGTCCGGTCGCCGGCACCGACCGGCGCACGGGGGTCGCCGCGCTCGGCTGTGCGGTCCTGTCCGCGGGCGTCGGCACCACCCAGCTGCTGTTCCCGCAGGACACCCTCGCCGCCATCGAGCCGCGCACCCGGGGGTTGCTCGTCGCCACCGCAGTCGTGCTGTGGACGCTGCCCCTCCTGCACGCCCGCCTCGCCTCGGCGGCGCGCGGCCCGTGGGGTGCTCGGGTGGCCTCGGCCGGCGCGGTCCTGCTCGGCGCCGGGATGGTCTCGAGCGCCGTCAACGGCGAGGACCTGGCGTTCTTCCCCGCCGTCGCCACGGTGGCCAACGCGCTGTGGTTCCTCGGCTCGGTCGCCCTGGCCGTGTCGCTGTGGCGCGCCGGCCGGGTGCCGCGGCCCGTGGCGGCCCTCCTCGTGCTCGTGATGCCGTGCACGATCTTCCTGTCCCAGATGGGCGGCGGCATCCTCGCCGGCGCCTACCTGGCCAGCCTCGGCCTGCTCCTGCTCCGCGGCCAGCTCGACGCCCGGCGGGCCTGACCCTCCCGCCGCACGGCGCAGCGGCCCCCGCCGGTCGTCCGGCGGGGGCCGCTGTCCGCGCTCAGTAGGCGAGCGCCGTCCGGGGGTCGGACAGCAGGGTGCCCACGTCGGCGAGGAACCGGCTGCCCAGCTCCCCGTCGACGACCCGGTGGTCGAAGGACAGCGCCAGCTGGGTCACCTGCCGGATCCGGATCCTCCCCTTGTGCACCCACGGCATCTCGCGCACGGCGCCGAAGGCGAGGATCGCCGACTCGCCGGGGTTGAGGATCGGCGTACCGGTGTCGACGCCGAACACGCCGACGTTGGTGATCGTGATCGTCCCGCCGGTCATGTCGGCCGGGGCGGTGCGCCCGGCCCGGGCGGTCTCGGTCAGCTCGCCCAGCGCCGCGGCCAGCTCGACCAGCGAGAGCCGGTCGGCGCCCTTGACGTTGGGCACGATCAGTCCGCGCGGGGTGGCCGCGGCGATGCCGAGGTTCACCTGCCCGTGGACGACGATCTCCTGCGCGGCCTCGTCCCAGGAGCTGTTGACCATCGGGTGCCGGCGCGCCGCCAGCAGCAGCGCCTTCGCCACGAACAGCAGCGGGCTGACCTTCACCCCGGCGAACTCCGGCCGGGCGGCGGTCCGCGAGCGCAGCTTCATCATCCGCGTGACGTCGACGGTGAGGAACTCGGTCACGTGCGGCGCGGTGAAGGCGCTGGCCACCATCGCGGCCGCCGTCGCCTTGCGCACGCCCTTGACCGGCACCCGCTCGCCCGGCGACGGGACGGCCGACGACGGGACCGCCGCGACGGCGGGCACCAGGTCCGTCGTCAGGTCCGTCGTCAGGTCGGGCGCCGGGTCGACGGCGGGGGCCTGCGGGCCGGCGGCCGCGGCGGTGACGTCCTCGCGCGTGATGACCCCGCCGGGCCCGCTGCCGGTCAGCGCGGTCAGGTCGACGCCGAGGTCGCGGGCCAGCTTGCGCACCGGCGGCTTGGCCAGCGGGCGCTGCCGCCCCCGCCCGGGCACGGCCGCGCTCGACGGCGCCGCCCCCTCGGCGATCGCGTGCGCCTCGGCCTGCCGGCCGACCTCGAGCCCGCCGTGCCGCACCGGCTTGGTGGTCATGTCCGGCGCGGTGGCCAGCAGCGGGGGCCGCTCCTGCCCGCCCGAGCCGTAGTCGGCACCGACCGGGGCCGGGGACGGGGACGGGGACGGGGACGGGGACGACGACGGTGCGGGCACCCCGTGCACCGCACGGCGCGGGCGGCGGCGGGCCTCGGTGGTGCGCGGGCCGTAGCCCACGAGCACCGCCGTCCGGCCACCCGGGGCGGCCCCGCCGATCAGGCCGGCGGCCGGCTCGGCGCCGTCACCGGCCGGCGCGGGCGCCGGGGCGTCCCCGCCGGTGTCGATCGTGATGATCGGCGTGCCGACGTCGACGGTGGTGCCCGCCTCGAACAGCAGCTCGGTGACCGTGCCGGCGTAGGGCGAGGGCAGCTCGACGGCGGCCTTGGCCGTCTCCACCTCGCACAGCGGCTGGTTCACGGTGACGGTGTCGCCCACGCTGACGAGCCACTGCAGGATCTCGCCGTCGGTGAGGCCCTCGCCGACGTCGGGGAGCTTGAACTGGCGCAGCTGCCCCATCAGAAGGACACCGCCCGGTCGACGGCGTCGAGCACGCGGTCGAGGTCGGGGAGGTACTCCTCCTCCAGCTTCGACGGTGGGTACGGGGTGTCGTAGCCGCCGACCCGCAGCACCGGAGCCTCCAGCGAGTGGAAGCACGTCTCGGTGACCCGGGCGGCGATCTCCGCGCCCAGCCCGAGGGTGAGCGGCGCCTCGTGGACGACGACGCAGCGGCCGGTGCGCCGCACCGAGTCGAACACCGGGTCGAGGTCGAGCGGCGAGAGCGTCCGCAGGTCGACGACCTCGATCGAGCGGCCCTCCTCGGCGGCGGCCTCGGCGGCCTGCAGGGCCGTCTTCACCATCGGGCCGTAGGCCAGCACGGTGACGTCGTCGCCGCCGCGGACGACGCGGGAGGCGAACAGCGGGCCGGGCGTCGCGTCGGTGTCGACCTCGGCCTTCTCCCAGTAGCGCCGCTTGGGCTCGAGGAAGACGACCGGGTCGGGGTGGGCGATGGCCTGCTGGATGCCCCAGTAGGCGTCGACCGGGTTGCTGACGGCGACCACCTTCAGGCCCGGGGTGTGCGCGAAGTACGCCTCCGGGCTCTCGCTGTGGTGCTCGACGGCGCCGATGCCGCCGCCGAAGGGGATGCGGATGACGATCGGCATGGGCAGCCGGCCGCGGGAGCGGGCGTGGATCTTGGCGACCTGGGTGACGATCTGGTTGTAGGCCGGGAAGACGAAGCCGTCGAACTGGATCTCGCAGACCGGCCGGTAGCCGCGCATGGCCAGCCCGACGGCGGTGCCGAGGATGCCGGCCTCGGCCAGCGGGGTGTCGACGACGCGGTCCTCGCCGAAGTCCTTCTGCAGGCCGTCGGTGATCCGGAAGACCCCGCCGAGCCGGCCGATGTCCTCGCCCATGAGCACGACCTTGGCGTCGTCCTCCATGGCGCGGCGCAGACCCAGGTTGAGGGCCTTGCCGATCGTGAGCGTCTCGGTCATCAGTGCCCGCCCCCCTCGAACGACGCCTGGTAGGCCTCGAACTGCGCCTGCTGCGCGGCCAGGTGCGGCGTCTGCTCCGCGTACACCCGGTCGAACATCGCCGTCCCCGGCGGGTCGGGCATCTCCGTGGTGCCCGACCGGATGCGCGCGGCGAGCTCGTCGGCCTCGGCCTCGACGGCGTCGAAGAACTCGGGGCCGGCGACGCCGGTGCGCGAGAGGTAGGCCTTCACGCGCGCGATCGGGTCGCGCAGCTTCCACTCCTCCAGCTCGCTGGCCAGGCGGTAGCGGGTGGGGTCGTCGGAGGTGGTGTGCGCACCCATCCGGTAGGTGAACGCCTCGATGAAGGTGGGGCCCTGGCCGTCGCGGGCGGCGGCGAGCGCCGCCCTCGTGACGGCGAGGACGGCGAGGACGTCGTTGCCGTCGACCCGGACGCCGGGGAAGCCGAAGCCGGCCGCGCGCTGGTACAGCGGCACGCGGGACTGCCGCTCCAGCGGCACGCTGATCGCGTACTGGTTGTTCTGGCAGAAGAAGACGACGGGCGCCGAGAAGCTGGCCGCCCAGATCATCGCCTCGTTGACCTCGCCCTGGCTGGTCGCGCCGTCGCCGAGGAAGGCCAGCGTGGCGCTCTCGGCGCCGTCGCGCTGCAGGCCCATGGCGTAGCCGGTCGCGTGCAGGCACTGTGCGCCGATGACGACGGTGTAGAGGTTGAAGCGGGTGGCCACCGGGTCCCAACCGCCGTTGTCCACGCCGCGGAAGAGGCTGATGACGTGCAGCGGGTCGACGCCGCGGGTCCAGGCGACGCCGTGCTCGCGGTAGGTGGGGAACGCCGTGTCCTCGGCGGCCATCGCCCGGCCGGCGCCGATCTGCGCGGCCTCCTGGCCCAGCAGCGAGGCCCAGATGCCGAGCTCGCCCTGGCGCTGCAGCGCGGTGGCCTCCACGTCCCACCGGCGCACCAGCACGAGGTCGCGGTAGAGGTCGCGCAGCTCCTCGGCGGAGACGTCGATGGAGTACTCGGGGTGCTCGAGCCGCTCGCCCTCGGGGCTGAGCAGCTGCACCAGGTCCGGCTGCTGCGGCAGGTGGGGCGCGGCCGCCCCGGGTACGGGGTCGACCATCTCGGTGGTCGCGCTGGACACGCTCACGCGGGTGCTCCTCGCCGTCGGCCGCGCTGCCGGGGTCGCCGGCCGGTCGCGGTGCTGGACGTCCTGTGGCGCCGGGGTTGTGGCTCCACTCACACATCGTGACACGTCCCAGGCCGCTCGGGAGCACACCACCCCCCGATCGGGATGCGCAAGCCCCGGGCGGTGGACTGAGCAGGATGCGACCGTGCAGGCGCCGGCGCGTGCCAGACTGAGCAGCGTGCCCCCCGGCCCCGAGCGCCTCGACGCCACCGACGTGCGGCTGGTGCAGGCGCTGACGGCCGACCCGCGGGCCACCGTGCTGGCGCTGTCCCAGCAGCTGGGGCTGGCCCGCAACACCGTCCAGGCACGGCTGGCGCGGCTGGAGTCCGGCGGCCTGCTCGCCCCCTTCGCCTCCCGCGTGCGCCCCGAGGCCCTCGGCTACCGCCTCGGCGCCTACGTGACCGTGCAGGTCGTCCAGCGCAGCCTCGAGGAGGTCGCCGCCGCGCTCGCCGCGCTGCCGGAGGTCCTGGAGGTGACGGCGCTGTCGGGGGCGGCGGACCTGCTGGTGCGGGTGGTCGCCGTCGACGCCGACGACCTGTGGCGGCTGACCGAGCAGGTGCTCGCCCTGCCGGGGGTCGAGCGCACCGACACCGCGCTGGCGCTGCGCCGCTACGTCGACCACCGGGTCGACCCCCTGCTCGAGATCGCGGCCGGGGAGCGCCCCTCGCCGGTCAGCGACTGACCCGGCGGATCCGGACCGGCCCGCGGGCGGTGGCGACGTCGACCACCGCGCCGCGCTGGGTGACCTCGACCTCGCCCCGCGCGGCCAGCCGGCCGGCGACGGCACGGGCCTGCGCCACGAGGTCCCGCCAGCCCTCCGGGTCGACGGTGCGGGCGGCCTCCGACGGGCAGATCGTGGCCCCGGGACGGCGGGCGTCCAGCAGCGCGTCGATGGCCCGCTCGAGGGCGCTGGCGGCGTCGTCCACCCGACCATGGTGCGCCGTTTGCGCTGGTGGACGCGACGGGTACCGCGGTCGCCATGGCCAGGCGCACCCCGGTGGGGACGTTCGGGAAGGGCAAGCGGGGCATCAGCACGCTCGGCTGGGCGGTGCGGGGGGCGGCGGCGGGCGCGGCCGGCACCACCGCGCTCAACGCCGTCACCTACCTGGACATGACCGTCCGCGGGCGCGGCACCAGCTCCACGCCCGAGCAGACGGTGGAGGCGCTGGCGCGGAAGGCGCACGTGCCGATCCCGGGCGACGAGGAGCACCGGCAGAACCGCGTGCAGGGTCTCGGACCGCTCACGGGGCTGGTCGCGGGCCTCGGCGTCGGCGCGCTGGTCGGGCTGGCCCGGGCGTCGGGCTTCCGGTCGCAGCCGGTGGTGGGCACGCTGCTCACGACGCTCGGCGTGCTGGTCGCCTCCAACGGCCCCATGACGGTGCTCGGCATCACCGACCCGCGCACGTGGTCGGCCACCGACTGGGTCAGCGACGTCGTGCCGCACCTGGCCTACGGCGCCGTCGTCAAGACCACGATGGACGCCTTCGACCGCCCCTGACGGTAGGCGTCCTCCCCGTCGAGATCACGCGATCTCGACCGTACGGGCGGCCCGCCGCGCCGAGATCACGTGATCTCGGCGGATCAGCTGTCCGGCGAGGTCCAGCCGCGCTCGTCGACGCCGCCGGGGACGGGGGCGTCGGGGTCGTAGGGCTCGCGGGTGAGGACGAACGTGCCCAGGTCGAGGTGGTCGGGCGCGATCCGCAGGACCTCGCCGGCGTAGTAGCCGTCCAGGCCGACCCACGTGCCGTCGTCGCGGCCGCGGAACCGGCTCGCCCGCCCGGGGCGTCCCGGCAGCGGCCCCAGGTGGAGCAGGCCGCCGGCGACCGCGCGCAGGAGGGACGGCGCCGGGCCCCAGTACCAGACGCCCAGCTGGTCCAGCGGCACCGGCGGCGGCGAGGGGCGCCAGGGCTCGGCCACCCGGGGCTCGGCGGCGCGCAGGTCGGCCAGCAGGCCCGGCACCAGCCCGGGGTCCAGCCCGCTGGTGGTGTTGGCCAGCGACACCCCACCGGTGCCCTCCTCGCGGTCGACGAGGACCCCGGCGAGGAAGCCCGGCATCGAGCCGCCGTGCCCGGTCAGGGTCCGGCCGTCGACCCGCAGCACCTGCAGCCCCAGCCCGTAGGCCGACCAGGCGGGCGACGACGGGTCGACGCCGGCCGGCACCGCCATCTCCTCGAGCGTGCCGGGGTCCAGCACGTCGCCGGTGTCCCCGAGCAGGAACGCCGCGAAGCGGGCCAGGTCGGCCAGCGTCGCCCACAGCTGGCCGGCCGCGGCCATCACCCCGGCGTGGTGCTCGGGCTCGGCCAGGACGACGTCGGCCCACGGGTGGACGGCGTACCCCTGCGCAGCGCGGCCGGAGGGGCGCGGCGTCGTGCGGGTCATGCCGAGCGGGAGCAGCACCTCGCCGGTGACGACGTCGTCCCACGACCGCCCGCGCAGCCGCGCCACCAGCTCACCGAGCAGGCCGAAGCCCAGGTTGGAGTAGTGGAACCGCCGGGCCTCGCCGAGGACGACGTCCTCGCCGCCCAGCGCCAGGTCCTCCAGCGACCCCCCGGGCACCCGCTCCCACCAGCCACCGGGGCTCTCCGCGGACGCGCCGGCCAGGTGCGACAGCAGCTGCCCGACCGACCGGTCGCCCAGCGGCGTGCCGGGGACGTGCCGGTCCAGCGGGTCGTCGAGGTGCAGCCGGCCCTCGTCGCGCAGCCGCAGGACCGCGACGGCGGTGACCGTCTTGCTGATCGAGCCCAGCCGGTACTGGACGTCGGTGTGCGGCCCGGCGACGTCCCCGCGGCCGGCCGACCAGGCGAGCCCCCCGTCCCGGACGACCCCGGCCACCAGGCTCGGCGCGCGGCCGTCGCGCTGCACGCGCGCGGTGCGGGCCAGCAGGGCGCGGGCGGTGGCGGGCAGCACGGACTCGGGCATGCCCGGAACCGTAGGTCAGGCGCGGGCGGGCGCCTGCAGCCTCCCGGTCCGCCCGGCCCAGCGCTCGAACACCACGGTGGCCAGGGGCGGGATCGAGGCGGCCAGCGCGAGCAGGGCCGTCCACCGCGACCAGCCGAGCACCCGGGCGGCGACCAGCGCGACGACGACGTAGGCGACGAAGACCGCCCCGTGGACGGGGCCGAACACCTGCACACCCAGCTCGGAGGTCTCGGGGACGTACTTCACGTACATCCCGGCGAGCAGGCCCACCCAGGACAGGCCCTCGGCGACGGCGACGGCGCGGAAGGCGAGAGCGACGGTGCGGGGGTTCATCGGTGTGGTCCTCGGGCGTCGGGGGGCGGTTCCGCAGGGACCAACGCGGCAGGACCTCGCGGGGTCCCGCCCGGCGGTGTGAGCCGGGCGACGTGCTGGAACGGCCTCCCTGCAGGGACCCGCCGCGAGCGTGCGAGCGGTGGGGGCAGGGAGGTCCTCCCTCAGCCGATGCGGCGGGCGCCGGCGTAGCCGCCCATCGAGTCGATGCTCGCCACCTTGACGACGTCGCCCGACGTGGGCGCGTGCACCATCTGGCCGTTGCCGACGTAGATGCCCACGTGGCTGACCGGGCTGTAGAAGAAGACGAGGTCACCGGGCTGCAGGGCGGAGCGGGACACCGCGGCGCCCATCTGCGACTGCATGCGGCTGGAGTGCGGGAGGCTGATCCCGGCGGCCCGGAACGCGTACTGCGTGAGGCCCGAGCAGTCGAAGGACCCGGGGCCCGACGCCGCCCAGACGTAGGGCTTGCCGCGCTGGGCCATGGCGGCCGCGACGACCTCCCCGGCGACGCCACTGGCCGCCGGGGCGGCCGCGGCGGACGGCTCCTGCGCCTCCGCGGCGGCGGGCTCCTCGCGCTCCCCGTCCCGGCTGGCCCGCTGGCCCTCCTCCGCCGCGTGCGCCGCGGCGGCGGCCTCGAGGGCGGCGCGCCGCTCCTCGGCGCTCAGGCGGGTGAAGTCGGCCTGGTAGGCAGCGATCTGGGCCTCGAGGTCGGCCTGCTGGGCGGCGACGGCCCCGTACTGGCGCTGCGCCTCGGCGGCGGCCTCGGCGGCGGTGGTCTGGGCCGCGGTGGCGACCTCGGTCGCCGCGGCCGCCCGGCCCAGCAGCTCGCCCTGGTAGCCGGCGACGCCCTGCAGCAGGGTGACCCGGTTGACGAACTCGTCGGCGTCCTCGCTGGTCATGAGGGCCTGCAGGGAGCCCATGCTGTCGCCGGTGTAGGCCGACCGGGCGATGCCGACGACCTGCCGGCGGGCGGCGTCGACGGCGGCCTGCGCCTCGGCGAGGGTGGCGGCGGCGGCCTCGGCCGCGGCCTGCTGCGCGGCCAGCCCCTCGCGCGCCTCGTTGAACCGCTCGGTGACGGCCTCGAGCTCGTGCCCGCGGGCGGCGACCAGCTGCGCGGCCTCGGCCGCGCTCGTCGGCTCCTCGGCCAGCGCCGAGGATGGGACGGCGCCGACCCCGAGGCCCAGGCCCAGCGCGCCGGCGAGCACGAGCGCCGCGCGACGCCGCGGACGACGGTGCGGGGAGGCGGGTCCGGGCATGCCGGGGACGGTCGTGCGCAGGGACGCCACGTGGCGGTTCTCCTCTTCCCAGGCCGCCTACCGGGTTAGCTGACGGGTTCGGGCGTGGACTCGCCCGGCGCGTGCGGACACGCGCTGCACCCCAGGACTGCGATGGGTCCCCGGCCCGGCGCCCCAGGAGGGCGACCGGCTCGACGGCGTCCTCGGGGTGTCACCCAGGTCGGTGACGGAGCGCCCCATTGGACGCACTGAGAGTAAGGGGCGTCCCCCGGTCGTGACAATCCCCCGCGTGTGACCACTTAGGTGACATGTGCCCTCACGATCCGCAACGGGTCCGGTCGTTTGGGACGGCTCCGTGACGAGCAGGACGGGGGTCATGTCCTCCTCCACCCGGATGCGCACCCGGATGCGCCTGGCCCGGCCGCTCCTCGTGCTCGCGCTGTTCGGCTCGCTCACCGCCTGCGGTGACAACACCGACTTCTCGCGCGGCCCGACGAACTGCGACGCCAGCGGCGAGAACGCCAGCAACGAGAACGACGCCAGCTGCCAGGAGACCGGCCCGAACCCCGGCAACGACGCACCCACCACCGACGACACCTCCGACGACTGACCACCGCGGCGGAGGACGGCCCCGACGGGCGCCCGGCCGCGGGGGCTGGTGGCATGGGCGGGTGACCCCGGGACACAGGTGGACGGCGACCCGGCTGCGCACCGAGACCCGGGCCGTCCTGGCCGGCGCCCGGCGGCTGCTGCGGGGACGCGACCTCGCCCTGATCGCGGCCGGGCTGACCTTCTACGCCGGCATCGCGGTGGTACCGCTGCTGCTGGTCGCGGTGCGCCTGACCGCGCTGGTCACCTCGGCGGAGGAGGTGCGGGCGCTGACCGCCCGGCTCGCCGAGCTGCTGCCGACCCCGCTGGGGGCGCCGGAGGCGGTGGAGCGCCTGGTCGCCGCCGGCGTCCGGCTGGACCTGCTGGGCTTCGTGCTCGCCGTGGTCCCGCTGACCTTCTACGGGGAGGGCCTGCGCCGGGCGCTGCTGCGCTTCAGCCAGCGCCGCGAGAACCTCACCGGCTGGCGCGGCCGGCTGCTGACCCTGCCGCTGGTCGTGGCCACCCCCGTGCTGCTGTACCCGCTGCTGCTGGCGGCCCGGGTCATGGCCGACCTGGCGCGCGAGGACGGCGTCGGGCCGGCGGTCGGCCGCCTGGCCGTCGGGTACTACTCGGTGCTGTTCGTCCTCACCGTGCCGCTGCTGTGGGGCTTCGGTGTCGTGGCCGGCGGCCGGCACCGCTGGGGCGCGCTCACCAGCGGCGCGCTGTTCACCGCGGCGTGCCTGTCGGGCTTCCTGCAGGGCTTCGTGGTGTTCCTGTCCCTGC
This sequence comes from Geodermatophilus obscurus, assembly GCF_900115395.1. Lineage (GTDB taxonomy): Bacteria > Actinomycetota > Actinomycetes > Mycobacteriales > Geodermatophilaceae > Geodermatophilus > Geodermatophilus obscurus_B. The sequence goes on along the minus strand of NZ_FOWE01000006.1, from coordinate 293,892 downwards.
CGCTGGACCTCGGCGCCCCGTTCGGCGGCCTGGTGGTGGTCGGCGCGGTGGTCGCCGTCGGGCTGTGGCTGTTCCTGTTGCACCTGGTGCTGCTGAGCGGGTGGCTGCTCACGCAGTCGCTCGACGAGCGGCTCGGGCGCCGTCAGCCCACCGGCCGGCCGGGGAAGCCGCCGGGGAACCCGCCCTCGGCGGGTCCGGGCTCTCCCTCGGCCGGCGCGTCGGGCGCCTCCGGCTCCGGCTCGGGGGCGGGCGGCGGCTCCGGGGCCGGCTCGGGCTCGGGCGCAGGCTCGGGCGCAGGTTCGGGTTCGGGTTCGGGCTCGGGTGCCGGCTCCGGCGCGGGTGCCGGGTCGGGCGCGGGCGGCGGCTCGGGGGCGGGCTCGACGTAGTCGCTGCCGTTGCTGACCAGGATGGAGATCTCCTGGCCCGGGACGGCCCGCGCACCGCGCGGCGGGCTGGTGCCCAGCAGGGTCCCCTCCGGCTCGTCGCCGTCGACGCGCACGGTGCGCGAGGAGAACCCGGCGTCCCGGAGCGCCTGGGCGCACTGGTACGCGTTGCGGCACTCGGGGACAGGGCGGGTGTTGCCGTTCTGCACGGTCTCGTCGGCCGGCGGGAACTCCCCGCTGCCGCGGGCGGTGAGGATCGGCGCCATGGCGTCGCGCCAGATAGTCGCGCCCTTGCCGCCACCGAAGCCGCCGACGTCCTCGTTCTCCTTGGGGTTGAGGACCATGACACTGGCGGCGATCTCGGGCGTGTAGCCGACGAAGGCCACCGAGAAGTTGTCCTGCGACGTCCCGGTCTTGCCGGCGATCTGGTGCCCGCGGACGTAGGCGCGCGACCCCGTCTGTCCCGGGCTCCCGGGCTCGACGTCCTTGCGCAGCATCTGGTTCATCGTGTTGGCGACGCCGGGCGGGATCGCCTCCGGGGTGCAGCGGTCGCCCACCGGCAGCGGCTCGCCGTCGGCGCCGACCGCCGGCTGCCCGGTGGAGTCCAGGACGGCGGTCACCGGGACGACGTCGCACTGCGTGCCGCTCGCGGCGAACGTCGAGTAGGCGCTGGCCAGCGCGAGCGGGCTGGTGGCCTCGGCGCCGAAGGTGAACGAGCCGCGGTTCTCGTCGATGATCTGCTGCGGCAGCTCCGGGGGGCTGAACTGGAACAGCCCCGCCGCCTCGGCCATGCGAACCGGCTCCTCGACGGTGCCCAGGGCGTCCTCCAGCGCCAGGAAGTAGGTGTTGGAGGACTGGTACAGCGCCGTCGTGAGGTCCAGCGTGGAGCGGTAGTTGCCGGCGTTGCGCACGCAGTACCGGCCGTCGGTGTCGCGGCCCTGGCAGGGGCCAGAGTAGACCCGCGAGACGTAGGGCTCGGGCGCGGTGAGCGTGTAGTAGGAGGAGTACCCGCGGGCCAGCGCCGCGGCGGCCACGAACACCTTGTACGTCGACCCGGAGCCCTGGCTGGGCGCGACGTTGAGGTTGTAGGACTCCTGCGTCCGGTCGGTGCGGTCGTATCCGAACCTCCGGTTGACGCTCATCGCCAGCAGGTGCCCGGTGCCCGGCTCAACGGCGGTGAACATGCCCGCCAGCGACTCCTCCAGCGGCAGGGTGTTCAGCACCGCGGCGTCCCCGGCGCGCTGCAGCTCGGGGTCCAGCGTCGTCTGGACGACGTACCCGCCCTCGTCGAGCTGCTCCTGGGTGAGGCCGAGCTCCTGGACGAGGTAGCGCTGCACGAAGTCGCACACGAACGGCCCGACGGTGGCCTCCGCGCACCCGCGCGGCGGCGCCGGCGCCGGCGCCAGGACCAGCGGCTCGGCCTGCGCGGCCGCGGCCTCGGCGGCGGTGACCATGCCCTGCTCGGCCATCCGCGAGAGGACCTCGTCGCGCCGGGCGGTGGCCGGCGCCGGGTCGAGGAACGGGTCGTCGTCGGTGGGGCTCTGCACCAGGCCGGCGAGCAGCGCGGCCTGCGACAGGGTGAGGGCGGAGGCGTCGACGCCGAAGTAGGCGCGGGCGGCCGGCTGCACGCCGTAGGCGTTCTGGCCGAAGTACACGACGTTGAGGTAGCGGGTGAGGATCTCGTCCTTGGTGTAGAGGTCCTCGACCGCCAGCGCGAGCTGCGCCTCGCGCACCTTGCGGCCCACCGTCTGCTCGGTGGCGGCCTCGCGCTCCTCCGGGGTGTCGGCGGCCTGCAGCAGCGTCTGCTTGACCAGCTGCTGGGTCAGCGTCGAGCCGCCCTCCGCCACGCCGCCGGCGGCGATGTTGGCCGCCAGCGCGCGCAGGGTGCCCTGCACGTCGAGGCCGTTGTGCGAGTAGAACCGCGAGTCCTCGATGGCGACCATCGCCTGCTTCACGACGTCGGCGATCTGCTCGGAGGCCACGGGCGCGCGGTTCTCGTCGTAGAAGGAGGTGATCGGCTCCCCGTTGGCGGCGAGCAGCACGGTGTTGCCGGGCGGCGCCTCGGCGGTGAACTCGGTGGGCAGGTCGCCGAGGAGGCCGGTGGACTGCTGGGCGGCGACCGCCGGCCCGCCGATCCACGGGAGGAGCAGACCCGCCACCAGCGCCCCGGCCACGACGATGGTCGCGGCCAGGCGCACCAGCGTCCGGGCCGGGCTGTGCCGGTCCATGGGATCCCTCCTCGGTCGCCCACTGCAACAGAGATCACCTCCGCCCACAACCACCCGCGCCGTGCCGTCCCCCGACCGGTGGCGCACGGGACGGGTGGTGCTCAGCCGGTCAGCGGGGCGGGGAGGTCGTCGCGGTGGAGGACCACGAGGGTGCTCACGGCCCGGGTCAGCACCACGTAGAGGCGGTTGATCCCGCGTGGCTCGGCCGCCACGATCGCGGCGGGGTCGGCGACCACGACGGCGTCGAACTCCAGGCCCTTGGCCAGCGTCGCGGGGACGACGGCGACCCGCCCGGCCGCCGATCCGTCGTCGGCGAGCTCCGTGGCGGGCAGCCCGGCGTCGGCCAGCAGCCGCACCACAGCGGGCACGGCACCGTCGGCGCAGACGACGCCGACCGACCCCGGCGCGGCCGCCAGCTCGCGCACGACGTCGGTCAGCGGCCCGGCGAGGTCGGTGACCGGGCGGACGCGCAGCGCGCCGGGGTCGCGGCGCACCGCGGTGGCCGGCTCGAGGCCGGGGGCGATCACCGGGAGCAGCCGGTTGGCGTAGTCGAGCACCTCCCCCGGCACCCGGTACCCCCGCGTCAGCGGGCGGACGGCGGTCCGCGGGCGGCCCAGGTCGGCGAGCGTCGACGCCCAGTCCGCCGGCGACCAGGGGCCGGTGGCCTGCGCGAGGTCACCGAGCACGGTCAGCGACCCGGCGGCCAGCCGGCGGGCGACCGCCCGGCACTGCATCGGCGAGAGGTCCTGTGCCTCGTCGACGACGACGTGCCCGTACCCGGCCGTGCGGCCCAGCAGCCCGGCCGCCTCGTCGACCAGGACGGCGTCGGCCGGGGTCCACGCGGTGGCGCGGACCGAGCGGGCGGCCGGGCGCAGCAGCAGCGCCTGCTCCGCCTCGTCGAGCACACCGCGGGCGGCCCGGGCCAGGACGGCGGGGTCGGTGAGCAGCGCGGCGACCACGGCCGCGGCGTCGCGGGCGGGCCAGACGGCATCGCAGAAGGCGCGCACCTCGGCGCTGCGGGCGGCGCGCCGGGTCTCGGCGTCGTCCGGGCTGCCGCCGCCCTCCTCCTTCTGCCGGCGGGCGTCCTCGGCCAGCAGCAGCGCGAGCCGCTCGCGTCCGGCGGCGTAGTGCAGCCGCTGCTGGTCGTCGGGGACGCGGCCGCGCCGGCGCAGGTCGTCGACGTACCGCTTGAGCCGCTCGACCGGGACCCGGTACCGGCGGCCGGCGAGGGGGACGAGGACGTCGTCGGTGGGCTTGGCGATCACGCCCCACAGCGCCCGCTCGAGCACCTGCGCCATGCGGCCGTCGCCCTTGACGACGGCGACCTCGGGGCGGTCCTGGGCGCGGACCGGCACGTGCGCGGTCAGCCCGGCGACCGTGGTCTGCTCGACGTCGACCTCGCCGAGGGTGGGCAGCACCTGCTCGATGTAGCGCAGGAACGCCCGGTTGGGGCCGACGACGAGGACGCCGGTGCGGGCGAGCTGGCCGCCGTGGGTGTAGAGCAGGTAGGCGGCCCGGTGCAGGCCGACCGCCGTCTTCCCGGTGCCGGGCGCGCCCTGCACGCACACCGACTCGGTCAGCGGGGCGCGCACGATCTCGTCCTGCTCGGGCTGGATGGTGGCGACGATGTCGCGCATGGGGCCGCTGCGCGGGCGCTCGATCTCGGCCCGGAGCAGGGCGCCGTCGCCCTCCTCACCGGCGCCGAGGAGCTCGTCCTCGTAGCCGGTGAGCTCGCCGCCGGAGAACCCGAACCGGCGGCGCCGCACCAGGCCCTGCGGGTCGGCGGCGGTGGCGCGGTAGAACGGCCGGCTCATCGGCGCGCGCCAGTCGATGACCACCGGCCGGCCCGCGGAGTCGCGGACGTGCCGGCGGCCGATGTGGAAGGTCTCCGTCCCGGTGTCGGTGCGCCCGAAGAAGGGCGGGACGTGGGGATCGGCGGCCAGGGCGCGCAGCCGCTCGGCGCGGGCGGCGCCCAGCCGCTCGGAGGCCCAGGCGTCGACGCCGGCGTCGGCGACGGCGGAGGCGGCGGCGCGCATCTCGGTCAGGCAGTCCCCGGCGAGGCCCAGGTGGGCGCGCTCGGCGGCGAGGACGGGGTCGGTCGGAGTGGCGGTCCCGGTCGTGTCGGTCGGTGTCGCGGACACGGTCGGTGGACGCTACGCCCTCGTCGGCCCGCCGTCGCCCGCCTTTCGCACGCGGGAGGCGGGACCGGCGGTGTGGGACGCGGGCGCGGTGGGGAGGATCCGGGACATGACCGACTCGATGCTCGCCGGCCGGCTCGACGTGCGCACCAAGCGGTTCGAGGTGACGGAGGTGCCGCGGCCGACACCCGGCCCCGGCCAGGTGCTGGTGGAGGTGCGGGCCGCCGGCATCTGCCTGTCCGACGTCCACCTCGTCGACGGCACCCTGAACCCGCTGTTCCTCCGGGGCGACCAGGTCACCCTCGGCCACGAGGTCGCCGGCGTCGTCGCCGAGGAGGGCGAGGGCGTCAGCGGCTGGGCGGGCAGGCGGGTCACCCTGCAGGCCGGCGAGGAGATCGGCGGGTGGATCCACACCCGCGGCGTCGACTACGACGGCGGCTGGGCGCAGTACGCGCTGTCGACCGTCGGCACGCTGGTGCCGATCCCCGACAGCCTGCCGTTCGAGCAGGCGTGCATCGTCCCCGACGCCGTCTCCACGCCCTGGGCCTCGATCGTGCGGACGGCCGGCGTGCGGGCCGGCGAGCCGGTGGGCGTGTGGGGCATCGGCGGCCTGGGGGCGCACGCCGTGCAGCTGCTGCGGCTGGCGGGGGCGGCGCCGATCGTCGCCGTCGACCCGGTGGGGTCGGCGCGGCAGCGGGCCCTCGACCTCGGCGCCGATCTCGCGCTCGACCCGTCGGAGGACGTCGCCGCCCGCGTGCGCGAGCTGACCGGCGGCGCGGGGCTGGCGTACGCCTTCGACTTCGCCGGGGTGCCCCCGGTGCGCGAGCAGGCGGTCCGCTGCCTGGAGCGCGACGGCGGGCTGGTCCTGGTCGGCCTCACCGACCAGCCGCTGACCATCCGCAACGGCACGCAGTTCAGCTACTTCGGTCAGCGGCTGCTCGGCCACTACGGCTCCGAGCCGCAGCACGTCGAGCAGCTGGTCGCGCTGATCCGGCACGGCCGGCTGGACCTGTCGCGGTCGATCTCGGGGACGCTGCCGTTGGAGGAGGCCGCTCGCGGCATCGAGATGCTCGAGCGCAAGGAGGGCGACCCGATCCGCCTGGTCCTGCTGCCGAACGGCTGAGGAGCCTTCGTAGCGCTAACGGCCCCCCAGGTCGCCGGGCTCCACGATGTGGATCTGCACCGCCCGGAACAGGCCCGGGGTGGACAGCAGGACCTCCTTCGTCGGCTCGCCGACCTCCAGCGCCGGCTCCCGGCGCAGCGCCGCCAGGGGGGCCAGGCGGGGGTCGGCGAGCACGGCGTCGACCATGGGCCGGTCCCCGCCGGTGAACAGCGCCTCGGCCGCCCCTGCGTGCGGCAGCAGCACTCGCGCGGCGGTCGCGACGGCGGCGTCCACCACGGCGTCGGCCTGGTGGGCGCGGCGGCGGGCGAACCGCTGCTGGCTCCAGCCGCCGGCCGCGCTGCGCCCCTGCACCAGCCGGGTGTCGACCTTGGAGACGACGAGGTCCGCGCCGTCGAACACCCCGGTCGCCCACCGGCCGCGGCGCACGAGCAGCACCGCGGCGCGGCGGGGCCGGCGGGCCGCGGCGGTGAACGTGGTCAGCAGCGGCGCCGACGGCGTCCAGCCGAAGGGACCGCGGAGGGTGAGCGTGGTGCCGTCCGCGCAGGCGACGTGCACCGCGCCGTCGTCGTCGGCCCTGGCCTCGAGGGCTCCGTGCCGGGCGACGACGCCGTCGAGCCACCGGCCCAGCCGCTCGGGGGCCACACCGAGGACGCGGCCGCCGCCCGCGGCCGGCCGGGGACGGGTCACCGGCTCAGCCGGTCGTCTCCCCGGCCAGGACCGGCTCGGCGATGTTCTCGGCGGGCACGTGCAGCAGCCGCTGGGCCGCCAGCACCACGAGCGCGGCCAGCCCGGCCGACACCGTCGCGACCAGGAAGGCGGCGTTGGCGCTGACGGTGTCGACGACCTTCCCGGCGATCGACGTGCCGACGGCGACCCCCAGGCCCAGCGCGGTGCCGATCCAGGTGAACGCCTCGGTGACGGCCGACCGCGGCACGATCAGCTCGGCGAGGGTGAACGAGCTGATCAGCGACGGCGAGACGGCCACCCCGGCTACCACGACGAACGGGATCATGACCCACACGTTGCCGATGAGGACCAGCGGCACCGACAGCACGGTGAGGCCCACCAGGACGACGAGCAGGCGGTGCCGGAGCGGGTGCCGCCAGTGCACCGCGCCCCAGCCGATCCCGCTGGCCATGGAGCCGAGCGCCAGGCTCGCGATGAGCACGCCGGAGAGGCCCATGGCCCCGACCTCGTCGGCGAAGGCGACCAGCGTGATCTCCAGCGTGCCGAGGACCGAGCCGACGGCGGCGCCCACGACGAACAGCACGCGCAGGCCGGGCGTGCGGATGGCCGAGGGGCCCCGGCGCGCCTCGTGGCCGTGCGGTGGCGGCTCGGTCCTGCCCTGCGCGGCGAAGAGCAGCGCCCCGACGACGGCGAGGGTGAAGGCGGTGACCACGCCGGAGGTGGCGTGCCCCGTGGTGGACAGGAAGGTGACGAGCACCGGCCCGACGATGAAGACGAGCTCGTCGACCACCGACTCCATGGCCAGGGCCGCCGGCAGCCGCGTGGTGCCGCGGAGCAGGTGGGTCCAGCGCACGCGGATCATCGAGGCGACCGGCGGGATGCACGCGCCGGCGAGGCCGGCGGTGACGAAGAACGTCCAGCGCGGCCAGTCGTCCTTGACCGCGGCCAGGAAGGCCGCGCCGGCGGCGGCGAAGACCGCGACGACCGGCAGCAGGACGCGTCGCTGGCCGTACGTGTCGGCCAGCCGTCCGAGGACCGGGCCGGCCAGGGCGGTGGTCACGGCCCCGGCGGCCGCGACGGTGCCGCCCAGCCAGTAGGAGCCGGTCTCCGCCGCCACCAGCAGCACGCACCCCAGGCCGACCATCGACAGGGGGAGCCGGCCGATGAAGGCGGCGAGCACCATGGGCCGCGCGTGTGGCGTGCGCAGCACGTGGAAGTAGGGACTGAGCACCGGGAGAGGACCTGTCGTCAGGGGACGCGGGTTCCTCCCACGCTAACCGACCACCTCGTCCCCGGCCGCCGGACGGCTCCGGTGTGTACAGGGACGGACACGGGCCCCGCACCGGACGACGCTGTCCGGTGCGGGGCCCGCAGGAACCCGTCGCGTGCGCACGCGACGGGAGTCGGGTGGCCTCCTCGCAGGGGCCGCCTCTGGACGGGGCGGCTAGGCGAGGCGGCTCTCGAGGATGGCGAGCTCGTCCCAGAGGGTGCTGGGCAGCTTGTCGCCGAACCGCTGGAACCACTCGGTGATCTGCGGGATCTCCTCGCGCCACTCCTCGGGCTTGACGGCGAGGGCCTGCTCGACCCGCTCCGGGGTCATGTCCAGGCCGGAGACGTCCAGCGAGTCGACGGTGGGCACGTGGCCGACGGCGGTCTCGACCGCGGCCGCCGTCCCCTCGAGGCGCTCGACGACCCACTTGAGGACGCGGCTGTTCTCGCCGAAGCCCGGCCACAGGAAGCCGCCGTCGGCGTCCCGGCGGAACCAGTTGACGTAGAAGATCCGCGGCAGCTTGGTGGCGTCGTGCATCTTGCCGGTCTCGACCCAGTGGCCGAAGTAGTCGCCGGCGTTGTAGCCGATGAACGGCAGCATGGCGAAGGGGTCGCGGCGGACGACGCCGACGGCGCCGGTGGCCGCGGCCGTCGTCTCCGACGACAGCGTGGCGCCCATGAAGACGCCGTGGTTCCAGTCCCGCGCCTCGGTGACCAGCGGGATCGTGGTCTTGCGGCGGCCACCGAACAGGATCGCCGAGATCGGCACGCCCTTCGGGTCGTCGTACTCCGGCGCGAGGATCGGGCACTGGGTGATCGGGGTGCAGAACCGCGAGTTCGGGTGCGAGGACAGCTCGTCGCTGTCCGGCGTCCAGTCGCGGCCCTTCCAGTCGGTGAGGTGGGCCGGCGGCTCCTCGGTCATGCCCTCCCACCAGACGTCGCCGTCGTCGGTGAGCGCGACGTTGGTGAACACCGAGTTGCCCTTGTCGATGGTCCGCATCGCGTTGGGGTTGGTGTCCCAGCCGGTGCCCGGCGCGACGCCGAACAGGCCGTACTCCGGGTTGAGCGCGTACAGCCGGCCGTCCTCGCCGAACCGCATCCAGGCGATGTCGTCGCCCAGGGTCTCGACCTGCCAGCCGGGGATGGTCGGCTCGAGCATCGCCAGGTTGGTCTTGCCGCAGGCGCTCGGGAAGGCGGCGGCGACGTAGTACGTCTTCTGCTGCGGGCTGGTCAGCTTGAGGATCAGCATGTGCTCGGCGAGCCAGCCCTCGTCGCGGGCCATCACCGAGGCGATCCGCAGCGAGTAGCACTTCTTGCCCAGCAGGGCGTTGCCGCCGTAGCCCGAGCCGTAGGACCAGATGGCCCGCTCCTCGGGGAAGTGCACGATGTACTTGGTGTCGCTGCAGGGCCACGGGACGTCCTGCTGACCCTCCTGCAGCGGGGCGCCGAGGGAGTGCATGGCCGGCACGAAGGGCCGGTCGGTGCCCATGGCTTCGAGGATCCGTGAGCCGATGCGCGCCATGACCCGCATGGAGACGACGACGTACTCGGAGTCGGTGAGCTCGACGCCGAACATGGGGTCCTCGGCCTCGACCGGCCCCATGCAGAACGGGATGACGTACATGGTCCGGCCGCGCATCGAGCCGCGGTACAGCTCGGTCATCACGGCCTTCATCTCGTCGGGGGCCATCCAGTTGTTGGTCGGCCCCGCGTCGGCCTCGTCGACCGAGCAGATGAAGGTGCGGTCCTCGACGCGCGCGACGTCGCTGGGGTCGGAGGCGCACCAGAACGAGTTGGACTTCTTCTCCAGGCGGGTGAAGGTGCCGGCGTCGACCAGCTTCCCGGTGAGCCGCTCCCACTCCTCGTCGCTGCCGTCGACCCACACGACCCGGTCCGGGGTGGTCAGCTCCGCCATCTCCTGCACCCAGGCGAGGAGCCGGGCGTGGGTGGTCGGGGCGTTCTCGAGACCGGGGGTGGCCACGGAAGTCACGGCGTCTCCATCCTCTGGGGCGCACGCCGGGTGTCAGGACACCGGCGCCGGTGCGTGCTGTCGACCGGGGCGGCGGAACTGGTCCGGCCGTCCGGGTCGGGTCAGCGTACAAGCGGGGACCTCCGCCTGTAACGGTGAGAGACGTTACGTCTAGGACGTCTACTCCAGCCTCCTCCCACCACCGGGAGGAGTGCAGATGAGCGCGGTGTTGACTGCCCGACGTGACCAGCCTCACGGCCGGGACCGGGCCGTCCCCCGCCCGGTCCACCTCTCGGACGCGGTGTGCGGCGCCCCTCCCGGACCGACTCGTCGTCGCCCCGCCGTGGCGGTGCGCGCCGGCGCAGGCCGCCGAGCGACTCGACCGCCGGGGCGCCCTCCCGGGGACGCCCGGCCCGGAGACCGGCCCGGACCCGGTGCGGCCGCGCGGGCGGGTGTGAGGTGGGCGCGCGCCGGGCGCTGGTGGCCGTGTCGGCCGTCCAGCTGGGCGCCGGCCTCGCCGGCCAGGCGCTCGCCCTGCGCCGCCGGCGCGCGTTCGACACCCCCCTGCTCGCCGGCTCCCCGCGCACGGTCGGCCGGGACTGGTGGTGGGCGGGGACGGCGCTGAGCCCACCGGCGTGGACGGTGGCCGTGCACGCCGCCGCACTGGCCCGGCTGGCGGCGCGGCCCGACCCGCGCGCGGCGGCCGTCCTGGGCTGGGTCGGTGCCGCGCTGGTCCCCGGCTACCTGCAGGAGCGGCTCGTCCGGCACCGGCTCACCCCGGCGGGCGCCGAGCGCGCGGAGACGGCGGCGGCCGTCGTCGGCCTGGCGTCCGCCGCCGTCATGGCCGTGCTCGGCGCTCAGGCCCCCGGCGTGCGGCCGTAGTCGGGGCCGCTCGCGGCGAGGAAGGTGTCCCAGTCGCCGGGGTCCGGCCGGCCGCCGGCCTCGGCGTCGAGCTTGTCGAGGTACCAGTGCCAGCCGAGGGCGAAGTCGGTGACGTCGGTGCCGGCGGCGAAGACCTGCACGAAGTGCAGCGTCGTGCGGCCGCTCTCCACGGCCAGGGCCAGCTCGATCCGCCAGTCCTGCTGCTCGGCCCACTCGACCACCAGCCGGCGCGGCGGGTCGCACTCGGCGATCCGTACGGCCTCGCCCACGGGCTCGGCCTCGTGGGTCATCGTCAGCGTGCCGCGGGCGCCGGGAGCCCGGTCGCCCTCGTAGGTGCCGAACCAGCGGCCCAGCCGGTCGGGCTCGGTGAGCGCGGCCCAGATCTCGTCGGGGCCGTCGGGCCACGAGCGGCGGAACTCCAGCCGGAGCCGGCCGTCGGGGAGCTCGGTGACGACGCCGCGGCGGCTGATCGGCGGGTCGGCGGGGGTCTGCTGCTCGGTCACGGTCGATCTCCGTCCGTCGGGGGAGCGGCCCGGGACCGGCGGCCCCGCGCGATCTCGGTGTCCAGGGCGTCGAGGCGCTGGGCCCACAGGTCGCGATAGGGGTCCAGCCAGTCGTCGATCGCCCGCAGCGGGGCGGGGTCGAGCGCGTAGAGGCGACGTCGCCCCTCGACCCGGCTGGAGACCAGGCCGGCCTCGCGCAGCACGCGCAGGTGCCGGCTGATGGCCGGCCGGCTCACCGCGAACCGACCGGCCAGCTCCCCGGCCGGCCGCTCGCCGTCGCGCAGCAGCGCCAGGAGCCGACGCCGGGTCGGGTCGGCGAGCGCAGCCAGGGCCTCCACGACGGATGTGTAACACATGGCTTACGCATCGGCGAGGGGTTGCCGCCGGGACGGCCCGGGCAGGAGGGGTCCATGACCGTGACCGACCCCGACGTCCCGGACCCGCTGCACGACCCCCGGACGACGCAGGCCGACCCCGGCGCGCCCGGCCAGGGCGCCGACCTGGCCTCGGCCGGCGACGACCCGCTGTCGGCCGGGGAGGACGAGCTGACCGCCGACGACCCGGAGACGACGGCCGGGCAGACCCTGGCCGACGACGCCGGCGGAGGCGACGTCACGGGCGGGGCGTCCTCCGGCGCTCCGTGACGGAGCGGTTCGTTTCGGGCCGGGATGGCGGGGAACCCGTCCGGACGCGCATCCCCCGACGACGAGGAGGGCCCCATGGCCACCGGTGAGACCGGATTCGAGGACGTCACCTTCGACCTGATCTCCGTGCAGTACCACTCGCTGAAGGCCGGGCACGACTACGGCCAGTACGTCCGGGATGCCGAGAACGCGGGGCTCGACGACGTCGCCGCCTTCTTCCGCGAGGTCATGGAGCAGGACTCCGCACGGGCGCGGCGGTGCCACGAGCTGCTCCGGAACATCTCCGGCACCGAGCAGGGCGGCCCCGCCACCCAGTGACGACGGAGGGCCCCCTCACCCGCGCCGGGTGGGGGGCCCTCCGTCGTGCACGTCGCTCAGACCGCGCAGCTGTCGCCCTCGCAGCCGTCGGCCGCCGGGACGGTGGTCAGCGGGTGCGCGTCGGCCCAGGCGCGCTCGAGCAGCTGCAGCAGCAGGTCGGCCGGCTGGGCACCCGCGGCGCCGTAGCGACGGTCCACCACGAAGAACGGGACCCCGGTGGCGCCCAGCGCGCGGGCCGTGCCGGCGTCCTCCAGCACGGTGGGCCGGTACCGGTGGTCGGCCAGGGCGGCGCGCACCTCCGCCTCGTCGAGACCCACCTCGACGGCGAGCGGGACGAGCGAGTCGACGTCGAAGACCGGGCGGCCCTCCTGGAAGTACGCGGAGAACAGCCGCTCCTCCATCGCGCCCTGCAGCCCCCGCTCGGCGGCGAGGTGGGTCAGCTCGTGCGCCAGCAGGGTGTTGCCGCCGACGCCGTTCGCGAGGTCGTAGGTCAGGCCCTCACCGGCGGCGGTCTCCTCGACGTGCCGCATCATCGCCCGCATCTCCTCGACCGGGCGGCCGTACCTGGCGGCCAGCGTCGGCAGGGTCGCGTGCGTCTCGCCCTCAGGGACCGACGGGTCGAGCTGGAAGGACCGCCACACCACCTCGACCTCGTCGCGGTGCGGGAACCGCTCCAGGGCGGCCTCGAGGCGGCGCTTGCCGATGTAGCACCACGGACAGACGACGTCGGACCAGACCTCGATGCGCACGGCCCGCTCAACCGGGCGCGTGGCGCCGTCATTCCGGCCGGCGCACCTCCGCGCGGGCGCGGCCGTCGCCGGGCGTGGGGTCGAGGAAGACGAACCGCACGCCGCCGTGCCGGGCCACCAGCCGCCGCTCGGCCTCGTCGGAGGCCCGCTCGACGTCGGCGACGGTGGCGGTGTCGGCGAAGTCGACCTTGGCCATGACGGCGAGCTGACCGGGCCCGATGACCGAGGTGAGCAGGACGGGGACGCCCTCGACCTGCGGGAGCCCCGCGATCTCGGCGCGGAGCTCGTCCTGCAGCCGCGGGGAGATCGACCGGCCGATGAGCAGGGACACGTTCGCCCGGGCCAGCGACCCCGCCACCAGGAGCAGCAGGAGCCCGATGAGGATCGCCGCCAGGCCGTCCCACACCGGGTCGCCGGTCACCTGCTCGAGGAAGAGCCCCAGCGCGGCGAGCACCAGGCCGACGAGTGCGGCGCTGTCCTCGAACGTCACGGCCTTGACCGTGGTGTCGGTGGTCTCGGCCAGGTAGCGCCGCGGCGTCGTCCCCCACCGGCGCGCCGAGCGGCGGACCTGGCGGACGGCCTTGAGCCAGGACGCGCCCTCGAGGACGAAGGACACCGCCAGCACGACGTAGGCGACGGTCGGGGAGCCCTGTTCCTCGCCCTCGAGGATCGTCTCGACGCCCTGGTAGAAGGAGAAGCCGGCGCCGAGGGTGAAGGTGGCCAGGCAGGCCAGCAGCGCCCAGAAGTAGGTCTCGCGGCCGTAGCCGACGGGGTGGCGGGCGTCGGGGGCCCGCCCGCCACGCTTCAGGGCGACGAAGAGCAGTACCTCGGTGATCGTGTCGGCCAGCGAGTGCGCGGCCTCCGACAGCATCGCCGAGGAGTGGCTGATCAGCCCGCCGACCAGCTTGGCGACGGCGATGCCCAGGTTGGCCAGGCCCGCGACGACGACGGTCGCGGTCGACTCGCTGCCGCCCGTGTCCTCCGTCGCCTCGGTCGCCAGCGCGTGCTCACGGGTGGGGACCGGCTCGCTCATGGGCGCACCGGTTCCCCCTGGTTGCCCGGCGCAACCGTCGGGACCTCAGCGCCGGACGGCGCGGCCGGGGGGTCTCAGCGGACGCCGACGAGGTCCACCACGAAGACGAGCGTCGCGCCGGGCGCGATGACGCCACCGGCACCGCGGTCGCCGTAGGCCTTCTGCGCCGGGATGGTCAGCCGGCGGCGGCCGCCCACGCGCATGCCCTGGATGCCCTCGTCCCAGCCCTGGATGACCATGCCGACGCCGAGGCGGAACTCCAGCGGGTCGCCGCGGTCCCAGGACGCGTCGAACTGCTCGCCGCCGTCGTGGGTGACGCCGACGTAGTGCGCGCTGACCAGGTCGCCGGCCTTCGCCTCCTGCCCCTCGCCGACCACCAGGTCCTCGATCACCAGGTCGTCGGGCGCGGGGCCGGTGGGCGGCTCGACGTCGGGACGGCTCAGCGGCTGCGACATCGGATCTCCTCGCATCGTGCGCCGGGCGGCTCCCGACGGGTCGGGTCCATCCAAACAGCGGGACCGGACGTCCGGCCCGCCGGGTCGCGGCGCTCAGCGGCCCCCGGCGACGTCGAGCACGCTGCCGGTGCAGTAGCCGGACCCCTCGCCGAGCAGCCAGACGACGGCGGCGGCCACCTCGTCGGCCCGGCCGGCCCGGCCCATGGGCACGGTCGGTGCCAAGCGCGCGACCCGGTCGGGCTGGCCGCCGGCGGCGTGGATGCCGGTGTCGACGATGCCGGGGCGGACGACGTTGACCCGGATGCCCTCGCCGGCGACCTCGCGCGCCAGGCCGAGGCCGAGGGTGTCGACCGCCCCCTTGGTCGCGGCGTAGTCCACGTACTCCCCCGGTGAGCCGAGCCGGCTGGCCGCCGAGGAGACGAGGACGACCGAGCCCCCCGCGCCGCCGTGCCGGGTCGACATCCGGCGCACGGCCTCGCGGCAGCACAGCACGGTGCCCAGCACGTTGACCGCCAGGAGCCGCTGCACGCGCTCGGCGGTGTACTCGTCCACCCTCGCCCTCGGGGCGACGACGCCGGCGTTGGCCACCAGACCGGTCAGCGGCCCGAGGCGCTCGGCGGCGGCGAACGCGGCGAGCACGTCCCCCTCCACCGCCACGTCGGCGCGCACCGCGACCGCGGCCCGGCCGGCTGCCTCGACGTCGGCCACGACGGCCGCCGCCGCCGCCTCGTCGTCGCGGTACGTGAGGGCCACCGACCAGCCGGCCTCCGCGGCGGCGCGGGCGGTGGCGGCGCCGATGCCGCGGCTGCCACCGGTCACGAGGAGCACACCCGGGGGCACGGGCGGAACGTAGCGCGAGCGGGTGCGGGGCGCCGCCGGACGTGCTGGGGTGATCCGGTGCCCGAGCAGCCCCCGTGGTGGACCCGCGCCGTCGTCTACCAGGTCTACCCGCGGTCGTTCCAGGACTCCGACGGCGACGGCGTCGGCGACCTCGGCGGGGTGCTGCAGCGCATCGACCACCTGGCCGACCTCGGCGTCGACGTCGTCTGGCTGTCGCCGGTGTACCCGTCACCGCAGGCCGACAACGGCTACGACATCAGCGACTACCGGGGCGTGGACCCGCTCTTCGGCACCCTGGAGCAGCTCGACGAGCTCGTGGCCGCGCTGCACGCGCGGGGGATGAAGCTGGTCATGGACCTGGTCGTGAACCACACCAGCGACGAGCACCCGTGGTTCGTGGAGTCCCGGTCGTCGAGGGACTCCCCCCGGCGCGACTGGTACTGGTGGCGGCCGCCGCGGGAGGGGATGGCGGCGGGACAGCCCGGCGCCGAGCCGACCAACTGGCACTCGCACTTCTCCGGCTCGACGTGGCAGTACGACGAGGCCAGCGGCGAGTACTACCTGCACCTGTTCGCGTGGAAGCAGCCCGACCTCAACTGGGAGAACCCCGAGGTCCGGCAGGCGGTGTACGCGATGATGCGGTGGTGGCTCGACCGCGGGGTCGACGGCTTCCGCATGGACGTCATCAACATGATCAGCAAGGACGTCGCCCCGGACGGCTCGCTGCAGGACGGCCCGCCGCTGCCCGGCCTCCCCTACGGCGACGGGACGCCGTACTTCTCCAACGGCCCCCGCATCCACGAGTACCTGCAGGAGATGCACCGCGAGGTGTTCGAGGAGCGCCGGGACAACCTGCTGCTGGTCGGGGAGATGCCCGGCGTGACGCCCGAGCAGGCGCGCCTCTACACCGACCCGGCGCGGGCCGAGGTGGACATGGTGTTCCAGTTCGAGCACGTGCAGCTGGACCTCGACGGCGACAAGTGGCACCCCCGGCCGCTGCGGATGCGCGACCTCAAGGCGTCCTTCGGCCGCTGGCAGGCCGGGCTCGCCGACGTCGGCTGGAACAGCCTCTACTGGGACAACCACGACCAGCCGCGGGCGGTGTCGCGCTTCGGTGACGACTCCCCCCGGTACCGGCGGGACTCCGCCACCTGCCTGGCCACGCTGCTGCACCTGCACCGCGGGACGCCCTACGTCTACCAGGGCGAGGAGATCGGGATGGCCAACTTCCCGTTCGCTGCCCTCGAGCAGTTCCGCGACGTCGAGTCGCTCAACCACCACGTGCAGGCGGTCGCGCATGGCGCCGACCCCGGCGAGGTGCTCACCGTGATGCGCCGGATGAGCAGGGACAACGCCCGCACGCCGGTGCAGTGGGATGCCTCCCCCAACGCCGGGTTCACCACCGGGACGCCGTGGATCGCGGTCAACCCCGACCACACGGAGTGGAACGCCGACGCGCAGCGGGAGGACCCGGCATCGGTGCTGGCCCACCACCGGCGGCTGATCGCGCTGCGGCACGAGGACCCGGTGGTCGCGCTGGGCGACTTCGCCATGCTGCTGCCCCAGCACGACGAGGTCTACGCCTTCACCCGCAGCCTCGACGGCGACACGCTGCTCGTCGTCTGCAACCTCGGCGGCAGCCCACAGCCGCTGGGCGACCTGCTGCCCGAGGCGGTGTCCGCGGAGGTCGTCCTCGGCAACCTGCCCGAGGACGACCCCGCGGTGCTCAGGCCCTGGGAGGCGCGAGTCCTGCGCCTGCCGTAGACGAAGGACCCCGTCCTCCCCACCCCTCGCACGCTCGGGGCGGGACCCGGGACGGGGCCGAGGAGCGGGGCGGACTGCTCATGCGACCGGCTCCCTGAGCACCGGCTCCTCCTCGGGCAGGTCGAGCGGGTTCGCGATCTCGTCGGCCCGCAGCCGCCAGGCGAGGATCGCGACGACGGCGAGCACCGTGGGCACCAGCCCGGCGAGCAGGAAGGTGCCGGTCAGCCCGACCACGCCGCTCACCGGCCCGGCCAGCGCCATCGACAGCGGCATGAAGGCCAGCGAGACGAAGAAGTCGAGGCTGGAGACCCGGCCCAGCAGCGCCGGGGGCACCCGCCGCTGCAGCAGCGTGCCCCAGATGACGGTGGCCGACTCGAACGCCGCCCCCAGCACCGCGGCGGCCGCGACCATCAGCCACAGCGACGACGTCCAGCCGAAGACGACCAGCGGGACGCACCCGGTGCCCCACAGCAGGATCATCACCGTCAGGTAGCGCCGCGGCAGCCGCAGCGAGGCGACGACGGCCGACCCGGCCGCACCGCCGAGCCCGAACGCGGCCAGCACCAGCGCGTGCTGCGACGGGCCGCCGCCGGCCTGGTCGCGGATGGCGAAGGGCACGAGCACCTCGAAGGGCCCGATCACCACGAGCACCATCAGCGAGGCGAACAGCAGGGTGGCCAGCAGCCACGGCGTGCGGACCATGTAGGCCACGCCCTCGCGGACGTCGGCGAACAGGCCGGCGCCGATGTCCTCGCGGCGCACCGGCAGCGTCGGCAGCGCGGCCACGCAGGCGGCCGCGGCGGCGGAGGTCAGCGCCGTCGCGAGCAGAGCGGCACCCGGCGAGAACGCGCCGACCAGCAGGCCGCCGGCCGCGGGCCCCGCCGCCATCGCCAGCGCGGGGCGGACGACGCCCTCCAGGCCGTTGGCCGCCAGCAGGTCCGACGGCGGCACCACGCCGGGGACCAGCGCGGAGTAGGCCGGATAGTAGAGCCCGGTGGCCACCCCGCCGGCGAGCGAGGCGGCGGCCAGCGGCCCGAGCGCCAGCGTGCCGGTCAGGGAGAGGACGGCGACCAGTCCGACCGCCGCCGTCTGCAGGAGCGCGACGCCGAGCAGGATCCGCCGCTGCGGCACCCGGTCGGCCAGGGCGCCGCCGAGCAGGGTGCTGGCCAGCATGCCGCCGGCCGACAGGGCCGTGGCCAGCGACAGCGCGCCCGGGCCACCGCCCAGCGCGACGACCTGCCACACCAGCGCGACGGTCCACAGCCCCTGGGCGAGCAGCGACAGGGCCATCGAGGCGGCCAGCAGCCGGTAGGAGCGGTGCCGCAGGGGCGCGAGCGCGCGCGGCAGGCCGGCCATCGGGGTCCTCCTCGGGGGACGGCGCCCGGTCCGGGCGCCGTCCCCCATGCTCGCCCACGGCACCGACGGGGGCAGCCGGTTATCGCCGAGAGCGCAGGAACGGTCCGCGGGTACGGTCCCCGGCCGTGGCACGGGTGGTCGAGGCGGTGTTCCCGGCCCGCATGGGAACCCCGTTCCGCTGGCTGGTCGGGTCCTCCTGGGCGAGCGACCTCGGCGACGGCCTGGCGGTCGCCGCCGGGCCGCTGCTGGTCGCGTCGCAGACGTCCGACCCGGTCCTGGTCGCGCTCGCCGGCCTCCTGCAGCGCCTGCCCTGGCTGCTGTTCGGCCTGCACGCCGGCGTGCTCGCCGACCGCCTCGACCGCCGCCGCGTCGTGGTCGCGGTCGACGTCGTCCGCGCGTGCGTGCTCGCCGTCCTGGTCGGCGCGCTGCTCACCGGCGCGGTGAGCGTCCCCGTCGTCCTGGGAACGGTGTTCCTGCTCGGGACCGCCGAGGTCTTCGCCGACACCACCAGCGCGACGCTGCTGCCGATGGTGGTGCCGCGCGCGGACCTCGGCGTCGGCAACGCCCGGCTGATGGCCGGCCGCATCACCATGAACCAGCTGGTCGGGCCGGCGGTGGGCGCCGTGCTCTTCGCGATCGGCACGGCCTGGCCGTTCGCCGTCCAGGCCGTGTGCCTGCTGCTCGCCGCCCTGCTCGTCTCGCGGATGGTGGTGCCGCCGCTGCCGGCCCCGGAGGGCCCGCGGCACGTGCGGCGCGACATCGCCGAGGGCTTCCGGTGGACGTGGGGCAACCCCGCCGTCCGGACGCTGACCCTCACGATCGTCACCTTCAACGTCACCTGGGGCGCCGCGTGGTCGGTCCTCGTCCTCTACGCCGCCGAGCGCCTCGGGCTCGGGCCGGTCGGCTTCGGCCTGCTCAGCACGGTGGGCGCCCTCGGCGGGATCGTCGGGACGGCGGGCTACGACCGGCTGGAGCGGCTCGTGAGCCTGGCGTGGATCATGCGGGTGGGCCTGGTGATCGAGACGCTGACCCACCTGGGCCTGGCGCTCACCACGACCCCCTGGGTCGCCATGACCATCGTGTTCGTCTTCGGGGCCCACGCGTTCGTCTGGGGGACGACGTCGCGCACCGTCCGCATGCGCGCGGTGCCCGCCTCCCTGCAGGGCCGGGTGGGCAGCCTCTACTCGATCGGCGTCTTCGGCGGCATCGTCGCGGGCCAGGCCCTCGGCGGGGTGATCGCGCGGATCTGGGGCGTCACCGGCCCGTTCTGGTTCGCCTTCGTCGGCTCGGCGGTCATCCTCGCCCTCATCTGGCGGGAGCTCGCGCACATCGCCCACGCCGACGACGCCGCGGTGCGGGCCGGCTGAGGCCGCCGCGGGGGTCAGGCGAGGTCGGCTCCCGGGGCGAGGACGAGCCGGAAGCCGCCGTCGACCGGCTCCACCTGCCAGAAGACGCCGCCGAGGGTGCCGGAGACCGCCGGCCGGCCGAGGCCCGTGAGGCTGCGCCGGGCCTCGGGGGCGCTCGACCCGTAGTACGCCAGGACCTCCTCGGCGGGGAGGTCGGAGGCGTAGTTCGCGTACTCCTGGCCGCCGTCGGCCGCCCTGCCGGTCTCGCAGAGGACCGACCCGGCCGGGGCGTCCGGGAAGCCGGCGGGGACGGAGTCGAGGTCGGCGACGTCGGCGGTCCCCACGGCCAGCGGGAAGGGCGCGGTGCACTCCTCGGGCACGTCGGCCCCGAGCGCGTCGCCGGCGCCCGCGGCGGCCAGGTCGTCGGCCTCGCGCGCGCCGCAGGCGGACAGCAGCAGGGTGGCGCCGAGCAGCACGCCGGCGAGGGCGCGGCGCGCGGTCGGGTCGGTAGGGCGCACGGGTCTCCTCGGGGCGTCGTCCGGCCCCGGGGTGACCGCCCGGGACCGGCCCGCGCCGCCGCGCGGGAGGCGGTCGGCGGCGGGCCGGCCGGGAAGGTAGCGGAACGCCTGCGTGCCGTCACCGGTCCCGTGTGCGGCCCACCCCGCCGTCCCCCGGACGGGTGTGCCCCCTTTCAGGTCAGCGGCGACCGGGGGAGCAGGCGGTCGCTGACGATGCGCTTCTGGATCTCGCTGGTGCCCTCGAAGATCGTGGTCAGCCGGGCGTCGCGCCAGTGCCGCTCGACCTGCCGCTCGGTGGTGTAGCCGTTGCCGCCGTGCAGCTGCATGGCCTGGTTGGTCACCCGCACCGCCATCTCGGTGGCCTCGAGCTTGACCATCGAGGCCTCCTTGTCGCAGCGCACGCCGAGGTCCACCAGGTGCGCCACCTGCCGGTAGAAGGCGCGGGCCTGCTCGATCTGCGCGGCCATCTCGGCGACGGCGAACCGCAGGGCCTGGAAGTCGGCGATCGGGTGGCCGAACTGCTCGCGCTCCTGCAGGTAGACGATCGAGTCCTCCAGCGCGGCGCGGGCCAGGCCGACGGCGCGCGCGGCGGTGTGCACCCGCGCGGTGTCGAGGAAGCGCTGCGCCTGCAGGAAGCCGGCGCGCTCGGCGGCCGCGCCGTCGGCGTCGCTCGCCGCCGCCTCGTCGACGACGTTGCCCCGGGGGATGCGGACGCCGTCGAAGACGAGGTCCCAGGTGAGGAAGCCGTGGTAACCGATCTTGTCGATCGGGGTGCCGGTGAGCCCGGGCGGGAAGGAGCCGCGCTCCTTCTCCAGCAGCAGGTTCACCAGGCCGCGGGAGCGCGACTCCCCCGGCGCGGGGTCGCGCTCGCGCACGAGCACCTGGATGAAGTCGGCGGCCTCGGCGTTGCCGCACCAGCGCTTGTGGCCCGTGACGACCCACTCGTCGCCGTCGGGCACCGCGCGGGTGGTGACGCCGGCGAGGTCGGAGCCGGCGTCGGGCTCCGACAGCGCGATCGCGCCGATCCACTCGCCCCGGGCGCTGCGGCGCAGCAGCTCCGCGCGCCGCGCCGGGTCGGCCACCGCCGTCCCCAGTCCCTGTGCGCGCGCCAGGATGCTGGCGCTGCTCATCCAGGCGCGGGCCAGCTCCTCGGAGACCGTGCAGTACTCGAAGACGCCCAGGCCCATCCCGCCGTGCTCGGCCGGGACGGTGATGCCGAACCAGCCCAGCTCGGCCATCCGCCGCAGCAGCGACTCCGGCAGCAGACCCTTCTGCGGGTCGAGCTCGTTCGCGACCGGCAGCACCTCCTCGAGGGCGAACCGGCGGGCCCGCTCCTGCAGCGCCTCCCGCTCGGGGGTGTGCCAGGGCGGCAGCAGCACCGGCGGCGCCGGCTCGAGCAGCCGGGCGGGGCGGTCCTGGGTCGACGTCATCGTCGGGTGCCTCTCGTCCGCGGGCGGGGTCCCCGCCCACTTTGCGCGCCACGACCCGGCCGCGCTCCGCACGGCCGCGGCAGCGTGACGAACCGCACGCACATCTCACAATCACTTCACAGATCTCACATACTGGTGTTAGGTGGGTGCCGTGGCCGTCCCCGACCGACTCGACGTCACCCTGCGGCTGGTGCGCAACGCCGGCCGGGTGTCGCTCGCCGACCTCGCCGCCCGGCTCGGCGTCTCGGAGATGACCGTGCGCCGCGACCTCGACGCGCTGCAGGGCCGCGGGCTGGTCGAGCGCGTGCGCGGCGGGGCGGTCGCCGTCGCCGAGCCGGAGAGCGCGGCCGGGTTCACCGCCCGGGCCGGCTGGCAGGCCGGCCTCAAGGACCGCATCGGCCGGGCCGCGGCCGCGCTGGTGGAGCCGGGCGCCACGGTGCTGCTCGACGCCGGCACGACGACGGTGGCCGTGGCCCGCGCCCTCGCCGACCGCGCCGCCGCCGGGGAGGGCCCGTTCACCGTCGCCGCCGTCAGCCTGCCCGTGGCCGGGGCGCTGGCCGACCGGCCCGGCGTCCGGCTGCTGGTCGCCGGCGGCGAGGTGCGGCCGGGCGAGGGCAGCCTGGCCGGGCCGCTGACCGCCGCGGTGCTGCGGCAGCTCACCGTCGACCTGTTCGTCATGTCGATCGGGGCCGCCGACGCCCGGGCCGGCTGGTCGGAGTTCACCCTCGAGGACGCCGCGGTCAAGCAGGTCGGCCTCGAGCAGGCGCGCAGCAGCCTGGTGGTCGCCGACGCCTCGAAGCTCGGCGTGCGCGCGTTCGCCTCGGTCGCGCCGCTGTCCGCCGTCGGGCGCCTGGTCACCGACGCCGGCGCCCGCGACCCGCACCTCACCCCTGCGGCGCAGGACACCCTCGCCGCGCTCGACGACGCCGACGTGGAGGTCGTGCTCGCATGAGTCAGCCCCTGATGATCCTGGTCGCCGGCCCCTACCGCGGGGGCACCGGCGACGACCCGCAGAAGATCGCGGCCAACCACCGCGCCATCCAGCTCGCCTGCCTCGAGCTCTTCCGCGCCGGCCACCTCGCCGTCAACGGGGAGGACCTGGCGCTGCCGCTCGCGGCGCTCGCCGGGTCCACCCGGGTCGGCGACGCGGCGTTCGACGAGGTGTTCCACCCGATGGGCCGGCGGCTGGTCGCTCGCGTCGACGCCGTCCTGCGGCTGCCCGGCGCCTCGGCCGGGTCCGACGAGATGGTGGCGCTCGCGCGGGCGCGCGGCGCGGCGGTCTACACGAGCGTCGACCAGGTGCCGGCGGTGACCTCGTGACCGGCGTCCTGGGTGTGGACCTGCCCGACGCGCGGGGCCGGACCGGGCTGGACCTGGTGGGTCGCGACCTGACCGGCAACCCCGACGTCGTGGTCCGCGACGTCGAGGTGCTCTCCAGCTCCTGGTACGTCAACCGGCGGACGACGTTCGCCCGGCGCGGGCGCGACGGCGTCTGGCGCACCGAGCAGCGCGAGACCCACGACCGCGGCAACGGCGCCACGGTGCTGCTGTACGACACCGCGCGCCGCACGGTGCTGCTCACCCGCCAGTTCCGCTTCCCGGCCTACGTCAACGGCTCCCCCGACGGGATGCTCGTCGAGACCGCGGCCGGGCTGCTCGACGAGCAGGACGCCGAGGCCGCGGTCCGCCGGGAGGCCGAGGAGGAGCTCGGCGTCGTCGTCGGGGCGCTCACCCGGCTGCCGGACCTCTTCATGAGCCCCGGGTCGGTGACCGAGCGGCTGGCCTTCTTCGCCGGCCCGTACTCCCCCGCCGACCGGGTGTCGGCCGGGGGCGGGCTCGCCGAGGAGGGCGAGGACATCGAGGTGCTCGAGCTGCCGTTCGAGGAGGCGCTGGCCATGGTGGACGACGGCCGGATCGCCGACGCCAAGACCGTCCTGCTCCTCCAGTGGGCGGCGCTGCGCGGGCCGTTCCGGGCCTAGCGGACCCCGCGCTCCCGGGCGAGGGCGACGTAGTGCTCGACCAGTGACGCGTCGTCGACGGCCCCGGGGTTGACCGCCTTCTCGGGCGGAACGCCCTGGAACAGCCGCTTGAGCGGCACCTCCAGCCGCTTGCCGGTGCGGGTGTGCGGCACGCCGGGCGCCACGAGGATCTCGTCGGGCACGTGCCGCGGGCTGGCCGAGCTGCGGATGGCGGCGCGGATGCGGTCGGCGAGCTCGTCGGTGAGCTCCGCGCCGGGCACCAGCTGCACGAACAGCGGCATCCAGTAGCCGCCGTCGCGCTGCTCGACGCCGAGGACGACGCAGTCGGCGACCTCGGGGAAGCTCTCGACGGCGGCGTAGATGTCGGCGGTGCCCATGCGCACGCCGCCGCGGTTGAGGGTGGAGTCCGAGCGCCCGGTGATGACGCAGGTGCCGCGCTCGGTGACCTCCATCCAGTCGCCGTGCCGCCACACCCCCGGCCACGGGTCGTAGTAGGCCTCGCGGTAGCGGGTGCCGTCGGGGTCGTTCCAGAAGTACAGCGGCATCGAGGGCATCGGCTCGGTGATCACCAGCTCCCCCAGCTCGCCGACCACCGGGGTGCCGTCCTCGCCCCACGCCGCCGCGGCGACGCCGAGCATCGGCCGCTGCAGCTCCCCGGCGGTCACCGGGAGCAGCAGCGTGCTGCCGATGAAGCCGGTGGCGACGTCGGTGCCGCCCGACGCCGAGCTGAGGAAGACGTCGGGCCGCACGGCGTCGTACACCCAGGCGTAGGCCGAGGCCGGCAGGGGAGAGCCGGTCGAGCCGATCGTGCGCAGCGCCGAGAGGTCGTGCGTCTCCCCCGGCCGGATGCCGGCCTTCTCGCAGGCGATGAGGTAGCCGGCGCTGGTACCGAGGTAGGTGATGCCGGTGCGCGCGGCGAGGGCGAACTGCGCGTCGACCGAGGGGTACGCCGGGGCGCCGTCGTGGACCACCACGGTGGCGCCGCGCAGCAGCGCCGAGGTGGCGATGTTCCACATGATCCAGGCGGTCGAGGCGTACCAGTAGAAGCGGTCGCCCGGGCCGACGTCGCCGTGCAGGCCCAGCTGCTTGTGCTGCTCGAGGACCACCCCGCCGTGCCCGTGCACGATCCCCTTGGGCAGCCCGGTGGTGCCCGACGAGTAGACGATCCACAGCGGGTGGTCGAACGGCAGCGTCTCGAACTCCGGCTCCCGGGGCCCGGCGACGGCGTCGGCCCAGGCCAGCGCGCCGTCGAGCACCTCACCGGGGAACAGGCGGGGAACGGCGACCGTCGTCCGCACGGTCGGCAGGGCGGCGCGCAGCTCGGCGACGACGTCACGCCGGTCGTGGGCCCGCCCGTTGAACCGGTACCCGTCGACGGCGACGAGCACGGTCGGCTCGATCTGGGCGAAGCGGTCGAGGACGGCGCGGGTGCCGAAGTCGGGAGCGCAGGAGGACCACACCGCGCCGATGGCGGCGGCCCCGAGGAAGGCGACGACGGCCTCGGGGACGTTGGGGAGGTAGCCGGCCACGCGGTCGCCGCGCCGCACGCCGAGCCGACGCAGTGTGGCGGCGAACGCGCCGACCTGCCTGCGCAGGTCGGCCCAGGGGATCTCGACCGGCTCGGCGTCCTCGGCCACGGCGACGAGCGCCGGGTGCTCGTCCGTGGCGTGCCGCAGCGCCTGCTCGGCGTAGTTGACGCTCGTGCCCGGGAACCACTCGGCGCCGGGCATCCCGCGCCGGGTGAGCACCCGCTCGTCGGGGACACCGGGGAGCACGCCGGACCACGCGGCGACGTCGGCCCAGAACTGGTCGAGGTGCTCGACCGACCAGCGCCAGATCGCGTCGTAGTCGGTGGGGTCGAGGTCGAGCCCGCGCCGGGCGGCCACCTCGCGGGCGAACCCCGCCAGCCGGGTCGCGCGGGCGGACTCCGGCGTCGGCTGCCAGAGGACGGCGGGAGTGTCGTCGGTCACGCGGGGACTCTGCCACCGGGGTGCCCCCATCGGGGGGCCGGGGCGGTCGACGACGGACCGGCCCGTGACGCGGGGTCACCGGCGGTCCCCCGTCCGGGGACTGTCGCTTCCGGTGACCGTCAGTTGCACTCGGCGTGCACAGCGTCACAGCGGACGCCGGGGAGGTGCGATGGCCGAGCAGAGCGTGCAGGTGCGCCGTCGTACCCGCCTGTCCCGGTGGGGCGGTCGTGCGCTGGTCCTGGCCGGCATCGGCGCCGGGGTGTGGCTGGCCGGCCAGGCCCCCGCCTCCGCCGACGAGCCCCCGCCCGGCTCGCTGCTCGGGTCCGTCACCGCCCCGGTGGGAGAGGTCCTGCAGCGGGCGACCGCCCCGCTCGAACCGGTCCTCACCCCCGCCGTCGAGGCGGCGGCCCCGGTCACCGAGCCGCTGCGCGAGGTCACCACCCCGGTGCTCGAGCCGGTCGGCGAGGCCCCGGCACCGGTCGGCGAGGCCCTGGCACCGGTCGGCGAGGCCCTGGCGCCCGTCGGTGGGGTGCTGGCCCCGGTCCGGGAGGTGCTCGCTCCGGTCACCGACGCGCTGGAGCCCGTGCTGCCCGCCGTGCCCGAGGTCGTGGACCCCGTCGTGCGGCCCGTTCCCGACGTCCTCCCCCCGGCCCCCCCGGTCGTCGACCCCGTCGTGCCGGCTCCGCCGGTCGACGGCGACGCGACGCCCGGCGCCCCCTCGCCTGCCGGCGCGGCGCTCGAGCCCTCCGTCCCGGCGGCCCCGGGCGCCGCGACCCCGCTCCCGGGGCCGCCGGTCGCCACGTCCGCCGCCACGTCCGCCGGCACGTCCGCCGCCATCGGCGCCGTCGTGGGCGAGCCGGTCGCCGCGTCCGCCGCCGACGTGCCCGCGGGGCCGCTGCCGGCCGCGCCGGCCGGCCCCGCGGTGCCCGTGGCCCCGGCTCCTCCGGCACCGGCGGTCACCGCGGCACCGGGCAGCGGCACCGACCGCGACCAGCCCTCCGCCGACCTCGCGGGGGCCGTCCCCGCCGCCCTCCTCGCGGCGGCCGGTGCGGCCTCCGCCGGTGCCCGCGACGCCGCGGCCGCCGATCCGGTCGACCCCGCCACCTCCCCCGACTGAGTGCCGCGCCGCCGGCTCCCCCGCCGGCCGAGCGCACGACCCCCGCCGTCCCGTCCGGGACCGGGGCTCACAGCACCCAGTCAGGAGATCCCCATGACCACCTGGGCCACCCGCGCCCTGCGCGTGGCGTTGCTGACCGGCGGCCTCGTGGCCGTCGGGACCGGTGTCGCCGCCGCGTCCGACCACCCGGCCGACGACCTCGACGTGACCGTGCCGGTCACCGTCACCGACAACGCACTGGCCGTCCTCGGCGACGCCCCGGCCGACGTCGGCCTCGAGCTGCCCGCGCTCTCGGCGGACCTCAGCGTCGACCTCGGCCCGGCCACCGTCTCGGTGCCGGTGACCGTCGCCGGGAACGACGCCGCCGTCGCGGGCGGAGGTGTGAGCCAGCCGCCCACCTCGCCCGCTCCCGGCCCGTCCACTCCCCCGCCGTCGTCTCCCGGACCGTCCACGCCCGCGCCGTCCGAGCCGGCCGACGTCGCCGTCCCGGTGACCGTGTCAGGCAACGCGGTCGGCGTCCTCGGGGACGCGGAGGCCACCGGCACCGCGCCCACCGCGCCGGCGGGTGCGGTCACGGTGCCGGTCACCGTGTGCGGCAACGGTGTGGGCCTGCTGGGCGACGCGACCGGCGGCTGCACGGCGCCGGCCACCCCCGCCACCGGCGGCACCGACGGCGGCCTCGACGTCGACGTCCCGGTCACCGTCTGCGGCAACGGTGTGGGCCTGCTCGGCGACGCGACCGGCGGCTGCACGGCGCCGGCCACCCCCGCCACCGGCGGCACCGACGGCGGCCTCGACGTCGACGTCCCGGTCACCGTCTGCGGCAACGGTGTCGGCCTGCTCGGCGACGCCACGGGTGGCTGCGCGCCCCCGACCGGACCCACCGGCCCGCAGCAGCCGACCGAACCGCAGCAGCCCGGGACGCCGGCGCAGCCCGGCACCCCGATGCAGCCCGGGACGCCGGTGCGGCCCCGCACCGGTGCGCAGCCCGGCGGCGGGCACCACGGCGGCGGGCTGCCGGCGGGCCGTCCGGGCCCGGTGACGGCGGCGGACACCGGTCACGGCCGGACGGCGTCCGTGGTCCGGCACCTCACCGGCGCCGACGGCACCGGCGGGAGCGCCGGCTCCGGCGGCTCCCGGCTGGCCTACACCGGCGCGGACGTGGGCGCGGTCCTGGGCGTGGGGCTGCTGACCCTGCTCCTCGGCACCGGCCTGGCCCTGGCCTCGCGCCGTCCGGGCCGCATGCGTTGAGGATCCCGCGCGGGCCCGGCCGGCCGTACCGCCGGCCGGGCCCGCGCACGGGCGCGCCGACGCCGTCGCTCTGCGACGATCCGGGGGTGACCGAGCCGGGCGAGCGCAACGTGCTGGGTGGCGAGCTGCAGCCGTGCGGCACCGAACCGGTGACCGGCTTCTTCCGCGACGGGTCCTGCCGCACCGGTCCGGACGACCTCGGCAGCCACACCGTGTGCGCAGTCGTGTCGGAGGAGTTCCTCGCCGTGCAGCGTCAGCTCGGCAACGACCTCACCACCCCGCGGCCGGAGTACGGGTTCCCGGGCCTGCGGCCGGGCGACCGCTGGTGCGTCGTGGCGGTGCGCTGGCTGCAGGCCTACCGCGCCGGGGCGGCGGCGGGTGTCGTGCTGGCGGCCACCCACGCCCGGACGCTGGACGTCGTGCCGCTGGAGGCGCTGCGCCAGCACGCCGTCGACGTCCCCGACGACATCAGCAGCCTCGAGTGAGGGGATGATCGAGGCCGGCGTCCGCCGGCAGCGGGCGCCCCACCGCACCGAGGAGCACCCGTGACCGACCTGCTCGACCTGCCCGTGGCGACCCTGCAGGGCGAGGACACCACCCTCGGCGCACTGACCGGCGGCCGGCCGGCGCTGCTGGTCAACGTGGCCAGCCGCTGCGGCCTCACCCCGCAGTACACCCAGCTCGAGGAGCTGCAGCGGGAGTACGGCCCGCGCGGGTTCACCGTCGTCGGGGTGCCGTGCAACCAGTTCGCCGGGCAGGAGCCGGGCACCGCCGAGCAGATCGCCGGCTTCTGCTCGGCCACCTACGGCGTCACCTTCCCGCTCACCGAGAAGCTGGAGGTCAACGGCGACGGCGCGCACCCGGTGTACCGGCAGCTGACGGCGACGCCGGACGTGACCGGGGAGGCCGGTCCGGTGCAGTGGAACTTCGAGAAGTTCCTGCTCGACGGCGACGGCTCTGTCGTGGCGCGGTTCCGGCCCACCACCGACCCGGGTGCCCCCGAGGTGCGCACCGCGATCGAGGCGCTCCTCCCCCGCTGACGCCACTCCTCGACTCGCGGGTGGTCGAGGGCTCCTGCGGTGTCCCGCACGCTCCTGCGGTGCCGCACCACCGCGAGACCGCGGAGGGCACCGCGAGAGCCGGTACTGCCCGGGTTCCCGCGCAACCGCCCGCTGCAGCACGGGCAACGCGCGGGGGGAGCACCGGCGACCCGATGCCGACGGAGCGACGCCGCTCCTGGAGTGCTCCTCGTGCTGCCGGGGTGCTGCAGGACCCCGGGAGCACGAGCAGGACCCCGGGAGCGACGGCGCACCGCCTCGCCGGGCGGCCGCGACGGGGCCAGCATGGAGCCGTGGCCGATCTGCACTTCTACCTCGACCCCGTCTGCCCGTTCGCCTGGCTGACCAGCCGGTGGGTGCGCACGGTCGCCGCGCAGCGGGAGTACGACGTCGACTGGCGGTTCGTCTCGTTGCGGCTGCTCAACGCGCACGTCGACTACGCCACGCACTTCCCGCCCGAGTACGAGGAGGGCCACACCGCCGGCCTGCGGCTGCTGCGGGTGTGTGCCCGGACCCGCGAGGAGCACGGGCGGTCGGCGGTCGGCGTCCTCTACGAGCACCTCGGCCACCGGGTGTTCGACACCGAGCCCGACCGGCCGGACAGCGCCGCCGAGCGCGGCACGCGCGGCTACCTCGAGCCCGTCCTCGACCGCGCGGGGCTGCCCCGCGACCTCGCGTCGGCGCTGGACGACGACCGGTGGGACGCCGTCGTGCAGGCCGAGACCGACGAGGCGCTCGCGCTGACCGGCCGCGACGTCGGGACGCCGATCCTGCACTTCGAGCCCCCGGACGGCGTCGCGTTCTTCGGCCCCGTGATCAGCCGGCTGCCCGCCGAGGACCGCGCCGTCGAGCTGTGGGACCACGTCGTCGGGCTGGCGCGCTTCCCCGGCTTCGCCGAGCTCAAGCGGAGCCTGCGCGAGCGGCCGCAGCTGGTCGCGGCCGGTGTGGACCCCGGCGAGGTCGGCGTGCAGGAGGACTGGCACCAGGGCAGCCGCCGGCAGAAGAGGTGAGCGGACTGTCGGCCCTCCCGCAGGCCGACTAAGGTGAGCCTCACCTAGCCCCTGCCGCCCGGAGTCCGCCGGTGTCCCTCCCCAGCGCCACCCGCGCCCCCGCGGCGACCCCGGGGACGCCCGCGGCGCCGACGGCGGCCGGCGCGCGGACGGCGCGGACCCGGCGCCGCACGCTCGGGCTGCTGGCCCTCCTCGTGCTGGTGGTCGCCGCGTGCGCCGCGAGCATCGCCGTCGGCACCCGCCCGCTGGGCCTGGGCACCGTGTGGGACGCGCTCACCGACCGCTCGCTGCGCACCGAGGAGGCGGTGATCGTCTGGGACCTGCGGGTCCCGCGGACGGCGCTGGGCCTGCTGGTCGGCGCGGCGCTCGGGGTCTCCGGCGCGCTCATGCAGGGTCACACCCGCAACCCGCTGGGCGACCCCGGGCTCCTCGGCGTCACGGCCGGGGCCTCGTTCGCCGTCGTCCTGGCGATCACGCTGTTCGGCGTCGGGACGCCGGCGGGCTACGTCTGGTTCGCCTTCGCCGGCGCGCTGGCCGGCACCGTCGCGGTCTTCGTGCTCGGCTCGGCCGGGCGGGGCGGGGCCACGCCGGTCACCCTCGCGCTGGCCGGCTCGGCGCTCACCGCGCTGCTGTTCGCGCTGGTCCGCGCGATGCTGGTCACCGACTCCGACTCCCTCGACGCCTTCCGGTTCTGGGTGGTCGGCGCGCTCGCCGGGCGGGGGGCCGACGTCGCCTGGCAGGTGGCTCCGTTCATCGCCGCCGGCCTGGTGCTCGCGCTGCTCAACGCGCCGGCGCTGGACCTGCTCGGCATGGGCGAGGACGTCGCCCGGGGCCTGGGCCAGCGGGTGTGGCTGGCCCGCGTGGTCGGGCTGGCCGCCACCACCCTGCTGGCCGGCGCGGCCACCGCGGCCTGCGGGCCCATCGCCTTCGTGGGTCTGGTGGTCCCGCACGTGGTCCGGGCGTTCACCGGGCCCTCGCACCGGTGGCTGGTGCCCTGCTCGGGCCTGCTCGGTGCGGTGCTGCTGCTGTCCGCCGACGTCCTCGGCCGGGTGGTCGCGCGGCCGGGCGAGCTGCAGGTGGGCATCGTGCTCGCCCTCGTCGGCAGCCCGTTCTTCGTGGCGCTGGTCCGCCGGCGGAGGACGACGACGCTGTGAGGACCGCACCGTGACCGCCACCGTCGACACCCTCCGCGGGACGACGCCGCCCGAGCCCGGCGGGCGCCCGGCCGGCCGCGCCGTCACCGTCCGGGTCGGCCGGGTGTCGGCGCGGTTCCGCTGGCGCTCGGTCGTCGTCCCGGTGGTGGCGCTCGTCGTCGTCGTGCTGCTCGCGGCGGTCAGCCTCGGTCGCGGCGACTACCCCCTCGGCGTCGCCGACGTGCTGCGCACGCTGGCCGGCGCCGGCGAGGTGAGCCAGCGGTTCGTCGTGCTCGAGCTGCGCGCCCCGCGGACGCTGGTCGGGGTGCTCGTGGGGCTGGCGTTCGGCCTGGCCGGGGCGCTGTTCCAGACCTTCGCCCGCAACCCGCTGGCCTCCCCCGACGTCCTCGGCATCACCCAGGGGGCCTCGGTCGGGGCGGTCGCGGCGATCGTGCTCAGCGGCGGCTCGGCCGGTGCGCTGCTGGGTGGGCTGGGCGTGCCGCTGGCCGCGCTGCTGGGTGCGCTGGTCGCCGGCGCCCTGCTGTTCGCCCTCGCCTGGCGCGCCGGGCTCGACGGCTTCCGCCTGGTGCTCGTCGGCATCGCGCTGTGGACCAGCGGCAACGCCCTCACCGACTACCTGCTCACCCGCGCGCAGATCTACGACGCCGCGGCCGCCTACGTGTGGATCACCGGCTCGCTCAACGCCCGCACCTGGGACCAGGCCGCGCAGCTGGGGATCTCACTGCTCGTCCTCGTGCCGCTCGCGCTGGCCGCCGGCCGCGTCCTGGGCGTCCTGCAGTTCGGCGACGACACCGCGCGCGGCCTGGGGGTCCGGCTGGCCTCCGCGCAGGCGGCCGTGGTCGTCGTCGCGGTCCTGCTGGTGGCGGCGGCGGTGGCCGCGGCCGGGCCGATCGCCTTCGTCGCCCTGATCGTCCCGCAGATCGCCGTCCGGCTGACCGGCGGCTGGCGGCCGCCCCTGCTCGCGTCGGGCCTGCTCGGCGCGGCGCTGGTCACCGTCGCCGACCTGCTCACCCGCACCGTCCTGCCCGAGGCGCTCCCGGTCGGCATCCTCACCGCCGCCATCGGCGCGCCCTACCTGCTCTGGCTGCTCGTCCGCGGGAGGCGGACCACCGCATGACCACCTCCACCTCCGAGGCGCCCGTGCACCTGCCCGCTCCGCCCGCGCCCCCGGTCCGCCTGGCCGCGGAGGACCTGCGGCTGGCCTACGACGACCGCGTCGTCGTCGACGGCCTGGACCTCGCCCTCACGGACGGCTCGTTCACCGCGATCGTCGGCCCCAACGGCTGCGGCAAGTCCACGCTGCTGCGCGCCCTGGGCCGGCTGCTGCGCCCGGCGGCCGGCCGGGTGCTGCTCGACGGCCGCTCGATCGCCCGGACGCCGACCCGCGATGTCGCCCGCGTGCTGGGCCTGCTGCCCCAGACGCCCGTGGCGCCGGCCGGCCTGACCGTGGCCGACCTGGTGGCCCGCGGCCGGCACCCGCACCAGAGCTGGCTGCGGCAGTGGTCGCGCGAGGACGAGGCCGTGGTGGCCGAGGCGCTGACCTGGACCGACATGGCCGACCTCGGTGACCGGCCGGTCGACGAGCTCTCCGGCGGGCAGCGGCAGCGGGCCTGGATCTCCATGGCGCTGGCGCAGGAGACCGACCTCATCCTGCTCGACGAGCCGACGACCTACCTCGACCTGTCGCACCAGATCGACGTCCTGGAGCTGGTGGCGCGGCTGCACACCGAGCGGGGGCGCACGGTCGTCGTCGTGCTGCACGACCTCAACCTCGCCGCCCGCTACGCCCAGCGGCTGGTGGCCATGCGCGACGGCGCCCTGGTGGCCTCCGGCACGCCGCACGAGGTGCTCACCGAGCAGCTGCTCGCCGACGTCTTCGACCTCGAGGCCCGCGTGGTGCCCGACCCGGTGGCCGGCACCCCGATGGTCGTCCCCGTCCGCCGCCTGCACCGCTGACGCCCGCGCTCCATGCCCGGGGATCAGGTGACCTGATCCCCGGGCGTCCTCCCGCACGTCCCACCGTGAGGGAGGACGCCCGACGATCAGGGACCCTGATCGTCGGGGGCGCGTCAGGACTCCGCGCGGCCCTCGCGCCAGTAGCCCATGAAGGCCACCGAGCGCCGGTCGACGCCGAGGTCGGCGACCAGGTGCCGGCGCAGCCGCTTGACCACCCCGGCCTCACCGGCCAGCCACGCGTAGCAGCCGGCGCCCGCCGCCGGGTCCTCGGGGACCTCCCACAGCGGCTCGGCGTCGAGGTCGACGTCCTCGGGGACGGCGGCCGGCGCGGCGGCGACCCCGAGTTCGACCAGCGCCGCGTGGACGGCGGGGACGAGCAGCTCACCGCGCGGCCGGTCGGCCCGGGCGAGCCAGCGCACGCTCACGCCCTCGGGCAGCCGCAGGTCCTGCACGTCGCCGGCCTGCGGCACCTCCAGCACGGCGACGGCGCGCCGCCCGGCCGGCAGGGACTCCAGGATCGCGCCCACAGCGGGCAGCGCGGTCTCGTCGCCGGCCAGGAGCAGGCACGAGGCGGTCACCGGCGGGGCCCACTCCACGCCCCAGGCACGCCCGCGGCCTGGCCGGTCGGGGCCCATGAGCACCACCGGGTCGCCGACGACGGCCTGCGCGGCCCAGGTGGCGGCGGGGCCGGCGTGCCCGTCGTCGACGCCGTGCAGCACGACGTCGAGGTCGACCTCCGCCAGCTCCGGCCGGGCCGCCCGCACGGTGTAGGTGCGCAGCACCGGCCGGCGCTCCTCGGACAACGCGCAGAGCGCCGGATACCACTCGGCGCCGGCGGCCCGCAGCTCGGCGAACGCGGAGGGGTCGGGCGCGAGGACGAGCTTGACCCGCTGGTCGTCCCCGGCGACGCCGAAGTCCCCCAGACGGGGGCCGGTGAGGGTGATCCGCCGCATCGAGGGGCCGAGCGCCTGCACCCGGGCGACGACGGTCTCGAAGAACAGCCACTGCGGGGCCAGTACCGCGGGCGGGGCCTCAGTCGTCGTGACTGCGGTCGTCGTCACTGCGGTCTCCGCTCTGCCGGTCGGACGGCCCGTGCCGCACCGCGAGTAAGGCAAGGCTAACCTCCTCCCGCTCGCAGGGGGAACCCCCGCCCCGATCGACGAGGAGACCCCGTGTCCCGACCCCCGCGCCTGCTCGGCGCCTCCCTCACGCTGGTGGCGCTGCTGGCCGGAAGCGCGTGCGCCGGATCCGACGACGAGGCCGCGGCCGCAGGCGGCGACACGGGCTGGTCCTTCACCGACGACCTCGGCACCACCGTGGCGCTCAACGCGCAGCCGGAGCGGGTCGCCGGGCTCAACGACGTCGTGTCGTCGCTGTGGAACCACGGCATCGAGCCGGTGGCCACCTTCGGCCAGACCTCGGCCGCCGACGACGTCCAGTTCGAGGGGCGCGATCTCTCCGGCGTCGAGATCGTCGGCGAGAGCTACGGCGCGATCGACCTCGAGGCGCTGGCCGCCGCCGACCCCGACGTCATCGTCACCAGCGTCTACCCGGTCGACTCCGAGGGGACGCCGGACGAGACGCAGCCGCTGTACGGCTTCGAGTCCGTCGAGCAGCAGGAACAGGTCGCGCAGATCGCGCCGGTCGTCGTCATCGCCTGGCGCGGGTCGGCCGCCGAGGTCATCGAGCGCACCGCCGAACTGGCGGCCGCCCTCGGTGCGGACATGGAGGGTGCGGCGGTCAGCGCCGCGCGGCAGGACTACGAGGACGCCTCCGCGGCGCTCACCGAGGCCGCCTCCTCCGGCGTCACGGTCCTGCCCGTGGCCGGCTACCCCGACGAGGGCCTCTACATGGCCAAGGCCCCCGACGACCCGTCCCTGCACCTCTACGCCGACCTCGGCGTGCAGTTCGTCGACCCGGGCGGCGACGGGTACTTCTGGCAGACCGCGAGCTGGGAGGCCGTGCCGCAGTACTCGAGCGACGTCCTGCTGTACTCGCTGCGCGGGGCGATGACGCCGGAGGAGATGTCGGCCCAGCCCACCTACCGGCTGCTGCCCGCCGTGCAGGCGGGGCAGGTGCACCCGTGGGAGTACGTCGGCATGGACCACGTCGCCCAGGCCCGCTACATGGAGCGGCTGGCCGGCTGGCTGGGCGAGGCCGAGAAGGTCGCGTGACTACGCGGGCGCCGGCGCCTCGGCGACGGGCGCCGGCGCCGGCCGGACCGCGGCGCGCGCGGTCTGGGCCAGCGCGATGCCGGTCAACACGACGAGGCCGCCGGCGACCTGCCAGCTGGTGAGCACCTGCTCCAGCCACAGCCACGCGACGACGGAGGCGAACACCGGCTCCACCGTGGCCACCAGCCCGGCGGTGGTGGGCGGCAGGTGCCGCAGGGCGGCGATGGACAGCCAGAACGGCGCGATCGCCCCGAGGACGACGATCCACAGCACCAGCACCCACAGCGGCAGCTCCACCGCGCCGAGCGAGACCGGCACCGGCGTCCCGAGCACGGCCGGGTCGAACGAGGCGGTGAACGGCGCGACGACGGCCCAGAACAGCGCCGCGGCCACGAAGCTCCAGCAGGTCAGCGCCACCGGGTCGCGGTCGGCGGTGCCGCGCTCGCCCAGCAGGTAGTAGGTCGCCAGGCAGACCGCCGCGGCCAGGCCCGCGCCGACGCCGACCAGGTCCAGCGAGCCGCCGCCCTGCCACACCTGCGCGACCAGCACCAGGCCACCCAGGGACAGCGCCAGCGCCGCCCACAGCCGGCGGCGCACCTCCTCGCGGCGCACCACCCGGACCCACAGGGCGATCCAGACCGGGGCGGTCATCTCGAAGACCAGTGCGATGCCGACCGGCAGCCGACCGATGGCCACGTAGTAGAGGAACTGGGTCAGGGCGACACCGACCACGCCGAACGCGGCGAGCAGGGGCACGTCGGACCAGCTCAGCCGCAGCCGCCGCGGTGCCACCAGCGCCAGCGCGGCGAGCAGCCCGACGGCCGCCCCGCCGCAGCGCATGGCGGTGAGCCAGGTGGGCGGGACCCCGGCCTGCAGGGCCAGCGTGGACACCGTGCCGTTGACGGCGAACAGCCCCGCCGCGGCCAGGGTGGTCAGGTAGCCGACGGCGGGGCGGCGTTCGCGCGTCACGACGACGACTGTAGCGGTCGTAGCGATCGACGACCCCTACAGGGCGCGGGGCGTCACTGCGCCTGGGCCGGGTCCATCCACATCGGCTCCCAGACGTGGCCGTCGGGGTCGGTGAAGCTCGAGCCGTACATGGACCCGTGGTCCTGCGCCGGCATCCAGGTGCCGCCGCCGGCGCCGAGCGCCTTCTCCACCATCGCGTCGACCTCCTCCCGGCCCTCGCAGGACAGGGCGTGCATCGCCGCCGTCGCCTGCCGCGGGTCGCCGACCCGGCGGCCCTCGGGGAGGAAGGAGGCGAAGCGCTCGCGGCTGAGCAGCTGCAGGAAGATGGTGTCGCTCACGACCACCGACACCGAGGAGTCGTCGCTGAACTGCTCGTTCACCGAGAAGCCCAGGGCGGTGTAGAACGCGCGGCTGGCCGCCACGTCGGAGACCGGCAGGTTCACGAAGATCATGCGCACGGGGAGCTCGCTCTCGTCGGGGGCCCGCCACCGGGCCCGTCGGCATGGGAGACGCCACGGTGCCGGAGAACTCATCGGTGCGCGTGGCACACAGGGAGGTCGGGCACCCTCGACGCCGTGACCGAACCCCGTCCGCCGTGGTCCCGCCGTCGTCGCCGGCTGCTGGCCGGGCTCGCCTTCGGTGCGGCGGCCGGCGGCCTCGGTGCGGTCGCGCTGCCCGCCGAGGCCGGGGTGACGGCGGCCTACCTGGGGGCGCTGTGCGCGTTCCTGCTGGTCGCCGCCGCCGTCGTGTTCGTGGCGATCCCCGGGCCGGACACGCTGGGCGAGCTGGTGCGGACCACGCCGCTGGCCGGCGCGGTGTGCGTGGTCGCCGTCCTGATCGCGCTGTCGACCGAGGGCCAGTCGCTGCGCTGGCTGTGGTGGCTGGCCGCGGCCGCCGGAGCGGTGTGGGTGGCCGCGGCGGTCTGGCTGACCCGCCGCGGCTGACCGGTACCTCCCCGGCGAGACTGCCGGACGTGCTGCCGCCCGCCTTCTACCTCCCCGACGGTGACCGGTTCCTCGCCAGCGCGCTGACCATCGGGCCGTGGGACCCGGGCCAGCAGCACGCCGGTCCGCCCGCCGCGCTGCTGGCGCGCGAGGTCGAGCGGACCGGCACGGTCCCCGACGGGCAGACCGTGCGGCTGGCCGTCGACGTCCTCGGCCCGGTGCCGGTCGGCCCGGTGCGCGTGACCGGGCGGGTGCTGCGCCCGGGCCGCCGCGTCGAGCTGGTCGAGGCGACGATGGAGGCCGGCGGGCGGGTCGCGATGCGGGCGACGGCCTGGCGGGTGCGCACCCGCGACTCCGCAGCGACCGCGAGCCCCGCCCCCGGCCTGCCGGCCGGCCCGGAGGACGGCCGCCCGGCGGCCTTCTCCGTCTTCTCCGAGGAGGTCGCCTACCACCGGTCGCTGGAGTGGCGGGAGGCCGCCGGCTCGATCGCGGCACCGGGGCCGGCCGCCGTCTGGACCCGCCCGCTGTGCGCGCTGGTGGCCGGCGAGCCGATGACGCCGCTGCAGCACCTGCTGGTCATGACCGACGCGGCCAGCGGCGTGTCCGCCGAGCTGGACTGGGGGCAGGCGACCTTCGCCAACGTCGACCTCGTCGTCGCGCTGTTCCGGCAGCCGGCCGGGGAGTGGCTGGCGATGGACGCCGTCACCACGGTCGGACCGGCCGGCGTCGGGCAGTGCGCCGCCGACCTGTACGACGTCCGCGGCCGGGTCGGCCGGTCGGTCGCCTCGCTGTTCGTCGAGCCGCGCTGAGCCCGCGGGGCCACGCTGGGCGTCCTGCCAGGCGGAGCGGGTTGGATGGGGGCACGCGACGAGGACGGGGAGGACCTGACACGCCATGGGCCCGCTGACCGACCTGCTCGACTGGCTCGCCGGCCGCGGCCTGGAGATCGTCCTGATCATCCTGGCCTCGGTGCTGGTCGCCCGCTTCATCACCTGGGTGGCCCTGCGGATCACCGACCGCATCGACGCCCGCTCCACCGGCGGCGACGTCCTGGTGCGCTCCGAGGCCGCCAAGCACCGGCACTCCCTGACCCAGGTGATCCGGTGGGCGCTGATCGTGCTGGTCTACACCGTGGCGGTGTTCTACGTGCTCGACCGCCTCGGCGTCCCGGTCACCGGGCTGGTCGCCCCGGCCACCGTGCTCGGCGTCGGGCTCGGTTTCGGTGCGCAGCGCATCGTCGGCGACGTCCTCGCCGGGTTCTTCCTGATCACCGAGCGGCAGTACGGGTTCGGCGACGTCGTCTCGATCGCCGTCGTGGGCGGCGGCGACCCGGCCGAGGGGACGGTGGAGGACGTCACGCTGCGGATCACCCGGCTGCGCTCGGCCGACGGCGAGGTGGTCACCGTGCCGAACGGGCAGATCGTCAAGGTGGTCAACCTCTCCCGCGACTGGGCGCGCGCCGTCGTCGACGTGCCGGTCCCGACGTCGCTCGACGTCACGCGGGTCAACGGGATCCTGCGCGACGTCGGCCGGGAGGCCTTCGCCGACCCGGACCTGCGCCGGCTGCTGCTCGACGAGCCCAGCATCATGGGCGTGGAGAGCATCGACCTCGACCAGGTCAACGTGCGGGTGGTGGCCCGGACGCTGCCCGGCCGGCAGTTCGAGGTCGGCCGCGACCTGCGGGAGCGCATCGTGCTGGCCTTCGCCCGCGCCGGGATGACCCTGTCACCGGCACCCGAGCCGGCCTCCGCGCCCGGACGCCCCGGACAGGCGGCCCAGCAGTGACCGTCCCCGGCGCACCCCGCCCCGACTCCGGCCGCCGCGACCCGGGCCGCCCCGCCGACGGCTCCGGCGACCCCGCCACCCGCGGGCGCTTCGGGCTGTCCGAGGCGCTGCCGCAGAGCACCGGCCACGTCGGCCGGGCGCGCACGTCCACGCTGGTGCTGGTCACCCTCTTCCTCGGCCTGGGGCTGCTCTACCTCTACGTCCGGCCCGAGGCCGACGGGGTCGCCCCGGCCGGCACCACCACCGTCACCACGCCCGCGCCCGCGCCGGTGACCACCGCGCCGCCGGCTCCCGACCCGCCGGAGGAGACCACCCCGCAGGAGACCGTCCCGACGACGACGGAGCCGCCTGCCGAGACGCCGGCCACCGGGACGGCACCGGCGACCACCGGCACACCGGAGGAGACGGCGCCCGGGCCGACACCGACCGAGGACACCGGGCCGACCACCGGGGACCCGCCCGCCGACGAGCCGACAACGGGCGCCACCCCCACCGGGTGACGCCGGGCGCAGGATGACCGGCATGGTCCTGCAGCTGCGCCGCCCGGTGGTCCAGGCCCCGATGGCCGGCGGCCCGTCCACGCCCGCCCTGGCCGCCGCGGTGTCGGAGGCCGGCGGTCTCGGGTCCCTGGCCGCCGGGTACCGGACGCCGGACGCGGTGCGCGAGGAGGTGCGCGCCGTCCGGGCGCTCACCGGCGAGCGGTTCGCCGTCAACGTCTTCGTCCCCGGCCCGCCCGCGGACGCGGCGGCGCTCGCCCGCTACGCCGAGGAGCTCCGGCCCGAGGCCGCGCGCCGGGGCGTCGCGCTGGGCGAGCCCCGGCGGGACGACGACGCCTGGGAGGCCAAGGTGGCCCTGCTCGCCGAGGAGCGGGTGCCGGTGGTCTCGTTCACCTTCGGCCTGCCCCGCCCGGACATGGTGGCCGCGCTCCACGACGCCGGGTCGACCGTGCTGGTCACCGTCACCACGCCGGAGGAGGCGGTCGCCGCCCGCGGCACCGGGGCCGACGCGCTCGTCGTCCAGGGCGTCGAGGCCGGCGGGCACCGCGGCGGTCTCGCCGACCGCGACGGCGAGGGCGAGGTCGGGCTGCTCGCCCTGCTCCGCCTGGTCGCCCGCGCCGTGGACCTGCCGCTCGTGGCCTCCGGCGGGATCGCCGACGGCGCCGCGGTGGCCGCGGTGCTCGTCGCCGGCGCCGAGGCCGCCCAGCTCGGCACCGCGTTCCTGCGCTGCCCCGAGGCCGGCACCGGCGCCGCCCACCGCGCGGCGCTCGGCACGTCCGGGCCGACCGCCCTCACCCGCGCCTTCAGCGGCCGCCGCGCCCGCGGGCTGGTCAACCGGTTCCTCACCGAGCACCCGGGCGCCCCGGCGGCCTACCCGGAGGTCCACCACCTGACCTCGCCGCTGCGCGCCGCGGCCCGGGAGGCCGGCGACGACGGCGGCTACAACATGTGGGCCGGGCAGGCCCACCCCCTCGCCGAGGCGGTCCCCGCCGCCGACCTGGTGCGACGCCTCGACGACGACGCCCGGGCGGCGCTCGCGCGCGTGCACCCCCGGACCGACCGGGCCTGAGACCGCGCTAGGGTCGGCGCAGGCTCACGAGAGGCAGCGACAAGCACCTGGCTTGCTGCCCGGCAACCTCTTCCTCCGTCTGAGGTGCTCCCAGGGGAAGAGCCGGCCGTGCGGCGCCCGCCGCGCGGCAAGGACGGAGCACCTGTGCGCCGCAGGTCCTCCGGTACGAGAGGAGACGGCGCCGTGACCGACCCCCAGAGCTGGAGCTTCGAGACCCGGCAGATCCACGCCGGGACGAGCCCCGACCCCACGACCGGCGCCCGCGCGCTGCCGATCTACGCCACCACCGCCTACCAGTTCCGCGACAGCCAGCACGCCGCGGACCTCTTCTCGCTGGCCGAGATGGGCAACATCTACACGCGGATCATGAACCCGACGCAGGACGCGCTGGAGCAGCGCGTGGCCTCGCTGGAGGGCGGCGTGGCGGCGCTCGCGGTGGCCA
The DNA here is from genome assembly GCF_900115395.1 of Geodermatophilus obscurus. Classification (GTDB taxonomy): domain Bacteria; phylum Actinomycetota; class Actinomycetes; order Mycobacteriales; family Geodermatophilaceae; genus Geodermatophilus; species Geodermatophilus obscurus_B. Next base: position 252,882 of record NZ_FOWE01000006.1, on the reverse strand, counting down.
GCGGGCAGTCGGCGACGACGCTGGCGATCCTGAACGTCGCCGAGGCCGGTGACCACGTCGTCGCCTCCGCCTCGCTGTACGGCGGCACGTACAACCTGCTGCACCACTCGCTGCCGAAGCTCGGCGTCACGGTGTCCTTCGTCGAGGACCCGGACGACCCGGAGAACTGGCAGTCCCTGGTCCAGGAGAACACCCGGGCGTTCTACGCGGAGACGATCGGCAACCCGAAGGGCGACCTCCTCGACATCGAGGCCGTCGCCGGCGTCGCCCACCGCAACGGCGTCCCGCTGATCGCCGACAACACCATCGCCACGCCGTACCTCATCCGACCCCTGGAGTCCGGCGCCGACGTCGTCGTCCACTCCGCCACCAAGTACCTGGGCGGGCACGGCACGGTCATCGCCGGCGTCATCGTCGACGGCGGCGCGTTCGACTGGACCGGCGGCCGGCACCCGATGTTCACGACGCCCGACCCGACCTACCACGGGGTCGTCTACGCCGACCTGGGCGCACCGGCCTTCGCGCTGAAGGCCCGCGTGCAGCTGCTGCGGGACCTGGGACCCGCGATCTCGCCGTTCAACGCCTTCCTCGTCATCCAGGGCATCGAGACGCTGTCGCTGCGCATGGAGCGGCACGTGCAGAACGCCCTGCGGGTGGCCGAGTTCCTCGAGGCGCACGACGAGGTGGAGCGGGTCAACTACCCCGGACTGCCCTCCTCCCCGTGGCACGCGGCCCAGCAGAGGTACGCGCCCAGGGGTGCCGGCGCGGTGCTGACGTTCGAGCTGCACGGCGGCCGCGAGGCCGGCCAGCGGTTCGTGGAGGCCCTCGAGCTGCACAGCCACGTGGCCAACATCGGCGACGTGCGCAGCCTCGTCATCCACCCCGCGTCCACGACGCACTCGCAGCTGACCGCCGAGGAGCAGCTCACCACCGGTGTCACGCCGGGCCTGGTGCGCCTGGCCGTGGGCCTGGAGGGCATCGAGGACATCCTGGCCGACCTCGAGGCGGGGTTCCGGGCCGCCAAGGAGGCCTGACATGACGGGGGTGCGGGACCTGCCCCGGTCCCGCACCCCGCCGCGCACGGGCGGGTGGCGCGACGGCGACCCCGCCGGGGACCGGCTGTTCCTGGACCTGGACGGACCGGTCCGCCTCGAGCGCGGCGGGGTGCTGCCGGGCGTCCGGGTCGCCTACGAGACGTGGGGGACGCTCGCGCCCGACGGCGGCAACGCGGTGCTGGTCGAGCACGCCCTCACCGGCGACAGCCACGTCACCGGCCCCGCGGGCCCGGGGCACGCGACGCCGGGCTGGTGGGCACCGCTGGTGGGCCCGGGCGCGGCGCTGGACACCGACCGGTTCTTCGTCGTCTGCGCGAACGTCCTCGGCGGGTGCCAGGGCACCACCGGGCCGTCGTCGACGGCGCCCGACGGTCACCCGTGGGGCTCGCGCTTCCCCGAGGTGACCGTCAACGACCAGGTGCTGGTCGAGGCCGCGCTGGCCGACGCGCTCGGCGTCCGCCGGTGGGCCGCCGTCGTCGGCGGGTCGATGGGCGGCATGCGGGCGCTGGAGTGGGCGGTCGCGCTGCCGGACCGGGTCGCCGGGCTGTTCTTCCTGGCCTCCGGCGCCGCGGTCACCGCCGACCAGCTCGGCACCCAGACCACCCAGCAGGCCGCGATCCGCGCCGACCCCGCCTGGGCCGGCGGCGACCACCTGCCCGGGCCCGGCCCGGTCGCGGGGCTCGGCGTCGCCCGGCGGATCGCGCACCTCACCTACCGCAGCGCGCTGGAGCTCGAGGAGCGGTTCGGCACGACGGTGCAGGACGACGGCCGGTTCGCCGTCGCCTCCTACCTCGAGCACCACGCCGACAAGCTGGCGCTGCGGTTCGACGCCGGCAGCTACGTGGTGCTCACCGAGGCGATGAACACCTGGGACGTCGGCCGCGGCCGCGGCGGGGTGGAGGCGGCGCTGGCCCGGGTGACCGCACGCGCCGTCGTCGCCGGGGTCGACAGCGACCGGCTCTACCCGCCGGCGCTGCAGCAGCGGGTGGCCGACGGCCTCGGCGTGCCGCTGCGCGTGCTGTCCTCGCCGTACGGTCACGACGGCTTCCTCATCGAAGCCGACGCCGTCGGCGCGCTGGTGCGGGAGCTGCTGGGCACCTGAGCCGTCCCTTCCCGCCCTCTTCCCGTCGAGATCACGTGATCTGGGCGGGCAGGAGCGGCCCGACGTGTCGAGATCGCGTGATCTCGGCGGGCAGGAGCGGCCGACGTGCCGAGATCGCGTGATCTCGACCGGGAGGGGCCCGGCAGACTGGCGCACGTGAGCGACCCCGACCTCGAGGCACTGCGGTCGTCCTGCGACCGCGCCCTGTCCGCACACGGCCCCGTGCGTGCCGCCGACCTGCTCGCCACCGTCCCGCCCGACACGGCGGTCGACCGGTACGGCGCCGGCGGCGTCGTCGCCGAGCTGGAGGCCGAGGTCGTCGCGCTGCTGGACAAGCCGGCGGCGGTGTACCTGCCCAGCGGCACGATGGCCCAGCAGTCGGCCCTGCGGGTGCACGCCGGGCGCACGCTGCGGCGCACCGTCGTCGCCCACCCCGACTGCCACCTGTTCCGGCACGAGGGCGGGGCGCTGGAGCGGCTGCACGGCCTGGTGCCCCGTCCGGTCGGCGACCGCAACCGGATGCTGGTGCGCGCCGACCTCGACGCCGTCGCCGAGTCGCCGGCCGCGCTGGTGGTGGAGCTGCCGCAGCGCGACCTCGGCGGGCAGCTCCCGCCGTGGGACGACGTCGTCGAGCAGACGGCGTGGGCACACGACGTGCACTCGGTGGCCCACCTCGACGGCGCCCGGCTGTGGGAGGCCGCGGCCGGGTACGACATGACGCCGGCCGAGGTCGCCGCGCCGTTCGACACCGTCTACGTCAGCTTCTACAAGGGCATCGGCGCGCTGGCCGGGTGCTGCCTGGCCGGACCGGCCGACGCCGTCGCCGAGGTGCGCGAGTGGCGTCACCGGCTCGGCGGCACGCTCTTCGGCCTGTGGCCGGGCGCGGCGTCGGCGCTGACCTGCCTGCGCCGCCGGCTGCCGCTGATGCCGGCCTACCTGGAGCGGGCCCGCGACCTCGCCGGCCTCCTGCGCGACGTCCCGGGCGTGCGCGTGGTCCCCGACCCGCCGCAGACGCCGATGCTGCACCTGCTCCTCGAGACGACGCCGGAGGCGTTCCGCGCCGCCGCGCGCTCCTGCGCCGAGGAGGGGCTGTGGACCTGGGCCGACGCGATGCCCACCGGCGACCCGGCGGTGCAGCGGGTGGAGCTCGCCGTGGGCGACGCCACGATGGCGCTGTCCCCGGAGGAGGTCCGCGCGGTGGTCGCCCGCTTCGTGGGCGCCTCACCGGCGAGGTGAGGGAACGGCCACCGTCCAGGAGCCCGTGAGGGGAAGGGTGGTCCTCCGCCTAGTCGGCCGCGTCGCCGGGGACGTGGCCGGACGAGGGCAGCGGGCGGCGCACCACCGGCCGCACCCGCCGCGCCGCGGGCAGCCGCTCGGTGTAGCTCAGCGCGTTGAGCCGGATGTGGGTCAGGTCGTCCTCGGTCGCCTGCCGGATCACCTTCGCCGGGACGCCGGCCACCAGCGAGCCGGGCGGCACCTCGGTCCCCTGGGTGACGACGGCGCCCGCGGCCACGATCGAGCCCGAGCCGATGTGCGCCCCGTTCATGACCACGCTGCCCATGCCGACCAGGACGTCGTCGTCGACGCGGGCGCCGTGCAGCACCACCCGGTGCCCGACGGTGACGCCGCGGCCGATCACCAGGGGGAAGCCGGGATCGGAGTGCAGGGTCGACCCGTCCTGTACGTTCGAGCCCTCACCGATCTCGATCGCCTCGGCGTCGGCGCGGGCGACCGCCCCGTACCAGATGCTCGAGCGCGGGCCCATGGTGACCGCGCCGACGACGACCGCCGTCGGCGCGACGAACGCCTCGTCGTCGATGGCCGGCGCGCCGAACGGCAGTTCCGCGATGTAGTTGTCCGCCACGACCCACACCCCAGCACATCCGGAGCCGGAAGGCTCAGTGCGCCGGCACGCTCCACCGGGCGAGGAACTCCTCCGGCGCCACGGCGCCGAGCTCGTCCCGGACCGCGGTGAGCATGTGCGCGGGGACGCCGGGCTCGTCGGCGGGGATGCGGACGACCACCTCCCCGTCGTCGCGCCGGCGCACCACGACGTCGTACACGGTCGGCCCGGGCAGCAGCCCCCACGCCAGCTCGGCGACGAACGCGCCGGCCACGCGGATCCCGTGCCGCAGCCGGCCTCCCGGTCGCGGCTCCAGCGCGGCGGCGAACACAGCGGCGGCCTGCAGGTCGTCGTCCATGGCAGGAGTCTCCCGTCACCCCCCGTCGGGGGAGAAGACGTCCTCGATCCGGCAGTCGAACAGCCCGGCGATGCGGAAGGCCAGCGGCAGGCTGGGGTCGAAGCGACCCTTCTCGATCGAGATCACCGTCTGCCGGGACACGCCGAGCTCCTCGGCGAGCCGCCCCTGCGACCAGCCCCGCGCCTGCCGCCGCTCGGAGAGGTCGTTGCGCACCCCCGCTCAGGCCTCGCGCCGGTGCAGCACCGCCAGCCGGACGGTGACGTCGGCGAGGCCGAGGACGACCAGCCCGGTCAGCACGGTGACGGCGTCGAGCCGCAGGTCGGTGACCGCCAGGGCCGTCAGCACCAGGCCCGCCACGACCAGCAGGTCGAGGAAGGCGCTCGCCGCGCTGCGCTGCCACCACAGCTGCTCGACCGTCTCCTCCGGCCGGGCGACCGCGTCGGGGCCGGTGGTGCCGGCGACGAACAGCAGCCAGCCCAGCCCGCACGCCGGGCCGAGCGTGCAGGCCGCGAAGACCCCGGCGCGCAGCCAGAACTGGCCGGGCTCCCCGAGGACCCCGGCGAGCAGTCCGAGCGCCGCCGCGGTGAGCAGGCCGGTGACCCCGGCGGCGACGGAGCGCAGGACCACGGCCGACCCCTGACTGACAAGTGTGTTTGACACCGCGCCAGTGCAGCAGCCGGGCCTGCGGGTGTCAAGGACGCTTGACCCCGGACGGCGATCCGGCCAGGATCGGCGCCCGTGACGCTCCCGACCGACCTGCCGGTGCTGGCCTTCCCCGACCAGGCCGCCTTCGAGGGGTGGCTGGAGGCCGAGCACGCCACCGCTCCCGGCTGCTACGTGAAGCTGGCGAAGAAGGGCGCCGGGGTGCCCTCGCTGACCCGCGACGAGATGGTGGAGTCGGTGCTGTGCTTCGGCTGGATCGACGGCCGCGCCAACAGCGTCGACGAGCACTGGTACCTGACCCGGATCACGCCCCGGCGGCCGCGCAGCGTCTGGTCGCAGAAGAACGTCGGCATCGTGGCGCAGCTGGTCGCGGCCGGACGGATGCGCCCGGCGGGCCTGGCCCAGGTCGAGGCGGCGCAGGCCGACGGCCGGTGGGACCGCGCCTACGCCGGTCCGGCCACCATGACCGTCCCGGACGACCTCGACGCCGCCCTGGACGCCACCCCGGCCGCCCGGGAGGCCTTCACCGCGCTGGACGCCCAGAACCGCTACGCCGTCCTCTGGCGGGTGCACACCGCGGCCACCCCGGCCACCCGTGCCAAGCGGATCGCCGCCCTGGTGCAGATGCTCGCCGAGGGCCGCACCCCCCACTGAGTGGACGGCCCTCCCGCAGGGGCCCGTCGCGACCGCTGCGGGAGGGCCGGGCATCGGAGCCCTAGGCCAGCGGGTCCCAGTTCTCGAGGGCGACGCCGGGGCGCTCCTGCCAGAACCGGGAGTCGTGCCGCCGCCAGGCCAGCATCAGGACCGCACCGGTCAGCATGATCCCCACGCCGATGACCAGCGGCGGGCCCAGGCCGAACCAGGCCTGGCCGGTGTAGCTGTTGTCGGGGTCGGCGAGGTCGCGCACGGAGAGCACCAGCAGCCAGGCCAGCAGCCCGGCGCCCACGAGCGGGCCGACCCCCAGCAGCACCGCGTCACGCGCGCTGCGCACCAGCCGCCGGCGGAAGTACCAGGCGCAGGCGACGCCGGTGAGCGCGTAGTACAGCGCGATGAGCAGCGACAGCGCGGTGATCGAGTCGAACAGCGCGTTCTCGCTGACCAGGTGCACACCCACGTACCAGGCGATCGCCACGCCGGCGACCCACCAGGTGGACACGTCCGGGGTGCGGAACCGCTCCGACACCGAGGCGAACCGCGCCGGCAGCGCCGCCCGCCGCGCCATGGACAGGCCCGTGCGCGACGCCGGGATGATCGTCGTCTGCGTAGAGGCGATGGCCGAGGTGGCCACGGCGGCCAGCACCACCCAGTCCCAGCCGCCCAGGGCCGCGGTGGACAGCAGCGCGAAGACCGCCTCCTCCTCGTCGGCGTTGCCCGCCAGCCACGCCGTCCCGGCGAAGGAGACGACGGCCACGGCCACGCCCACGTACGTGAGCAGCAGGACCACCGTGGACCAGACCCCGGCCCGGCCGGGGGCGGTGCGGGAGTCGGTGGTCTCCTCGGTGAGGTTGACCGCCGACTCCCAGCCCCAGTAGGCGAAGACGCCGAGCAGCAGCCCGCCGGTCAGCGCGGCACCGCCGGCGCCGAAGGGGTCCAGCCACTCCCAGGACGGCGTCAGCCCGCCGAAGGGCGAGTCGCCCCGCACCCCGCGGACGACGGCGACCACCGCGAAGACCAGCAGCGCCGCCGTCTGGGCGAGGATCAGCCCCTTCTGCAGCCGCGAGGACAACTCGGTGCCCAGCACGCAGATCGCCGACATGACCAGCACCAGCAGCATGCTCAGGGCGACGACGGCGGGCGTGGAGTCGGCGATCGCGTCGAGACCGAGCACCAGCAGGGTGAACCGGACCCCCACCTCGGCCAGCGACCCCACCACCAGGACGCCGGTCATGGTGATCGCCCAGCCGCCGATCCACCCGGCGGTCGGGCCGAAGGCACGGGTCACCCAGGAGAACGTCGTCCCGCAGTCGGGGTCGGCCCGGTTGAGTGCGGCGAACGCGCCGGCGATGAGCAGCATCGGCACGAACGAGGCCAGCATGACGCCGGGCGCGTGCACGCCGACGAGCGCGACGACGGGCCCGATGACGGCGGCCAGCGAGTACGCCGGCGACGTCGCGGCCAGGCCGATGACGAGCGAGTCGAGGAAACCGATGGCCCCGGGCCGCAGCGTGGGCTCCGGTCGCGGTAGTGCCCGGGTCACGGTCGGCAACGGTACGTCCCGGAGCCGCTGGAGGCGCGGCAGATCCCGCGCCGGCGCACCACGACCTCCCCGCAGGGACCCGCGGTGAGGTGCCGGAACGGCCGCCCTGCAGGGGCCGCTCCGAGCGGAGCGAGGCGTGAGAGGCAGGGAGGCCCTCCCTCAGGCGACGCGGACGGCGCCCCGGTACCCGGCCTGGTCGACGCTGGTCACGGCGACCGGCTGGCCGAACGTGCGGGCGTGCACCATCTTCCCGTCGCCGACGTAGATGCCGACGTGGCTGACCGGCGAGTAGAAGTACACGAGGTCGCCGGGCATGAGCTCCGATCGCGACACCGGCGTCCCGAGCGTCGACTGCGCGCGGCTCGAGTGCGGCAGCGAGATGCCGGCGGCGGCGTAGGCGTACTGGGTCAGCCCCGAGCAGTCGAAGCCGTCCGGGCCGGAGGAGCCCCACACGTAGGGGTCGCCGATCTGGGCCAGCGCGGTCTGCACCGCGGTGGCGGCCGCAGGGCCGGGGGCGGCGGCCGCGGCGGCGGCCGCCGCGGGCGCGGCCAGGACCGGGCCGGCCAGCGTGGTGGTGACCCGGGCCTGCTCGGCCGCGGTCAGCCGTGCGAAGTCGGCCTCGTACCGGTCGACCTGCGCCTGCACCTGCGCCTGCTGCTCCTGCAGCGTGGTCAGCGCCGCGGTGGCCTCGGCGGCGGCGGTGTCGGCCGCCGTCCGGGCCGCGTCGGCCTCGGCCTGGGCGGCGGCCACCTCGGTCAGGACGCCGTCGGTGTGCTCGGCGAGGAGGTCGATCATGGTCATCTGCGCGACCAGGTCGTCGGCGGAGTCGCTGCCGAGGAACGCGGCGACGCGCGACCGGGTGGTCCCGGTGTAGCCGCTCTGCGCGATCGCCCGGATGGCCGGCTCGTACCGCGCGAGGCCGGCCTCGGCGAGGTCGGCGGCCCGGTCGGCCTCCGCGGCGGCCTGCTGCTGGGCGGCCACCGTGAGCTCGGCCTGGTGGACCTGCTCGTCGAGTGCGGTCAGCTGCTGGCCGGCCTCGGTGACGAGCCGCTGGGCCTCGTCGGCGGTCGACGGTGCGGCGGCCGCCGAGGACGGGGCGAGCACGACGGCCACCAGGCCGGCCGCGGCGACGACCACACCCGTCCAGCGGCGTCCCGTGGTCCGGTTGCGCTGCACGATCGGCCTCCCCCTGCCGCCCTCCGGGCGACGTCCCTGCACTGGTCGACACGGACCGTAGGGAGGTCATGAGCGGAGCGTGCGCAGGGCGCGCGGTGATCAGCAGCGGGCCGGACCCCGTCCGTCCCGGTCGTCACACCCGCCCCGGGCGCCCCGGGGAGGACGCGTCCCGTCAGGGGCGGATGCTGCGGCGGCGGTCGGGCGCCAGCGGCACGAGCGCGTCGGAGACGGCGCCCGTGACGAAGGAGTACAGGGCCTTGCCGGCGACGTCGACGACCCGGTCCTGGCGGGACCAGGTCCACGGCGGGTCACCGACGCCCGTGGCGTTCTCGAGGGTCTGGTCGGTGGCCAGCCGGACGGAGGTGTGCCAGGCCGACGCGCGCCAGCCGCGCAGCCCGCTGGCCGACCAGACGCCGCGCAGCGCCCCGACGGCCGCGCCGGTGCCCCAGTGCATGAGGTGGTTGCGCACGAACGGACGCTCGGACCCCGGCGGGCGGCGGCGCGTCACCAGCGCCGTCAGCGTGCGCCCGGGCACGTAGGAGTCCGGCCGCCCGGTCACCTGCTGCTCGACCTTCTCGGCCAGGGTCATGGCCGCGGTGCCGGCCAGTCCGGCCAGGGCACCGCGCATCGCCGCTCGTCCCAACATGCGCAGCCCGTACCCCGGCTCCCGCGCGCGAAAGGCGGGTCGAGGTGATCTGCCGGAACGGCCCTCCTGCGGGGTCCCGGGGGGCAGGAGGTCCCTCCCTCAGCCGGCCAGGGGCTCCTGCGCGTCGAGGCTGGTGACGCGCTGCAGGTCGCGCACGATGGCGGACAGCTCGTCGGCGGTCCACGGCTCGCAGCAGCCGCAACCGTCCTGGAAGCTGCGCAGGCCCAGCGTGCCGCCGGCCTGGTCCTCGTCGATGGACAGGCGCCCGGCCACCGGCGAGCGGTGACAGGGACACCCGGAGGCGCACAGACCGATCCCCCACCCGGAGACGACCACCGTGCGGCCGTCGTCCCAGATCTGGCCCACCTGGAACACGGAGGGCTTCTGGATGCGGGTCATGGAGCGCTCCCCTCGACGGCCCCGGCGTCCGGGGGCCTGATGCGGTTGCGCGAGAAACTAGTCCGCGATCGGTGTTTGGGGGGGATTGCCGTGCGGTACCCACACCTGTTTCGACGCTGCCGTCACAACCGCCCCACCGGTGGGACCGCGCGTCACACGTCGGTGACCCTCAACCCGGCGTGCGCCTTGTACCGGCGGTTGACGCTGATCAGGTTGGCGGTGAGCGCCTCGACCTGCCGGGCGTTGCGCAGCCGGCCCGCGTAGATGCCCCGCATCCCCGGCACGAGCCCGGCCAGTGCCTGCACCAGGTCGGTGGCCTCGCGGTCCTCGCCGAGCACCATGACGTCGGTGCCGACGTCGGTGACCCCGGGGTCCTCCAGGAGGACGGCGCTGACGTGGTGGAACGCGGCGACGACGCGGCTGTCGGGGAGCAGGGCCGCGGCCTGCTGGGCGGCCGACCCCTCCTCGACGTCGAGCGCGAAGGCGCCCTGCTTGTCGAAGCCGAGCGGGTTGACGCAGTCGACGACGACCTTGCCCGCGAGCTCCTCGCGCAGGCCGGCCAGCAGCTCGCCGTGCCCGTCCCAGGGCACCGCCACGACGACGACGTCGCCGGCCCGCGCCGCGTCCCGGTTGTCCGCGCCCGTGACGTCCCCGCCAGTGGCGGCGGCGAGGTCGGTGGCGGTGGCGGTGGCGCGCCCGGCGTCGCGGCTGCCGAGGACCACCCGCACGCCGGCAGCGGCGAACCGCCGGGCCAGGCCGCGCCCCTGCGGGCCGGTGCCGCCCAGCACCGCCACGGTCAGGCCCTCGGGCACGCCGGCCCCGCTCGCCTCGGTCACTGGACGCCTCCTCGCCGCGCTCCCCGGTGGAACGCCCGGAGGCGGACGCTAGCCGACGGCCCGGGAAGCCCCGCCGGTCACAGGTCCTGCGCCAGCTCCCGCAGCTGCTCGACGGTGCGCAGCCGGCCGGCCCGGTCGGCCTGGGGCAGGCCCGCGACGAGGGTGGTCACGCCGGCATCGCGCAGTGCGGCCAGCCGCTCGGCCACCCAGCTCCGGGGGCCGACCAGCGACGTGGCGGCCACCAGGTCCGCCGGGACCGCCGCGGCGGCCTCCTCCCGGCGGCCGGAGAGGTAGAGGTCCTGCACGGTGGCGGCGGCATCGGCGTAGCCGTAGCGGACGGCGAGCTCGTTGTAGAAGTTGCGGCCGCGGGCGCCCATGCCGCCGACGTAGAGGGCGAGGTCGTCGCGGGACCGCTCGCGCAGCTCGTCGAGGCCCTCGCCGATGGCGCAGGGGACGCCGACGCGGACGTCGAGCGGGCCGAGGGCGGGGTCCCGCTTCGCGGCACCGGCCGCGAGCGACGCGCCCCAGACCTCGGCCGCGCGCTCGGGGGTGAAGAGCGTGGGCTCCCAGCCCTCGGCGATCTCGGCGGTCAGCTCGACGTTCTTCGGCCCGATCGCGGCGATGGTGATCGGGATGCGCTCGCGGACCGGGGTGGTGATCAGCTTCAGCGGCTTGCCGAGGCCGGTGCCCTGGTCCGGCGGCAGCGGGATCGTGTACCGCTCGCCGTCGTACACGACCCGCTCGCGGCGCCAGACCATCCGGCAGATCTCGACGATCTCGCGCTGCCGGGCCAGCGGCGCGTCGTAGCGCACGCCGTGGAAGCCCTCGACCACCTGCGGGCCGCTGGCGCCGAGGCCGAGGGTGAACCGCCCGCCGGAGACCATGTCCAGACCGGCCGCCGTCATCGCGGTGAGGGTGGGTGTGCGGGTGAAGGCCTGCAGGATGCCGCTGGTCAGCTCCAGCCGCTCGGTGACCGCGGCCAGGTACCCGAGCTGGCTGACGGCGTCGAAGCTGTAGGCCTCGGCGACCGAGACCAGCTGCAGCCCGGCCCGCTCCAGTTCCCCGATCTCCTCGGCGACCTGCGCGAAGCCGCCGTCGTACCGGACCCGCATGCCGACGCGCACGGCCACCTCCCGCTCGACCCGGGTGATCGCCGTCACCCTACGGCCGCATGGGACACCTCCTCGGGTGTCGTGCCGCCTGCCGGGGTGCTGCAGGACCCCTGGAGACCGGAGGACACCCCGGGAGCCGGCCGCCCGGGCCGGTCGGACACCCGCCGGTGGGCCCCGAGTCAGGGGAGCAGGCGTGGACGACACCACTGCTGCGGGGTCGCTGACGCTCCTGCGGTGCCGCACGGGCGCAGGAACGCCCGGGACACCGCAGGAGCAGGCCTCACTCAGCTGGCCGGGGACACCGAGCTCATGTTGAAGTCCGGCACGCGCACCGGCGGCATCGCGGCGCGGGTGAACCAGTCGTTCCACTCCCGCGGCAGCGTCCGCTCGGTGCGGCCCACCTCCGTGATCCGCGCCAGCAGGTCCACCGGCGACTCGTTCCACCGGAAGTTGTTCACCGCGCCGGTCACCTCACCGCCCTCGACGAGGAAGACGCCGTCGCGGGTGAGGCCGGTGAGCAGCAGCGTCTGCGGGTCCACCTCGCGGATGTACCAGAGCGTGGTGAGCAGCAGCCCGCGGTCGGTGGCGGCGACCATCCCGTCCTGGGTGGCCGTGGCGTCGGGTGCCTCCAGGACCAGGTTGTCGACGGCGGCCACGGCCGGCGCGGTGGTCTTCAGCGCCCACGCCCGCGGCCGCACCAGGTTGGTCAGCACGCCGTCGCGGATCCAGTCGACGGCCGGGGTGGCCATGCCGTTGTCGAACACGCTGGCCGACCCCGACGAAGCGCCGACCACCTGGAACGGGGCGGCCTCCAGCCCGGGGGCGTGCGGGTCGCTGCGCAGCGTCAGCGGCAGCTGGGCCAGCCGGTCGCCGATGCGGTTGCCGCCGCCCTTGCGCGCGAAGACGTTGCGGCCCTCGTCGGCGTCGCGGGCCTCCATCGTCCAGTAGGCGTAGAGCATCAGGTCGCTCACCGCCGACGGCGGCAGCACCGTCTCGTAGCGGCCGGCCGGCAGGTCGACGCGACGCTGCGCCCAGCCGAGCTTGCGCTCGACGTCGGTGGTGAGGTCGGGCACCGAGACGTCGCGGAAGTCGCGGGTGCCCACGCCGGCCCACACCGACCGGGTGTAGTCGGTGCTCTTGCCGTTGAGCTCCACCCGGCCGGAGGGCTGGTCGTGGCGCAGCCGCAGGCCGGTGGAGGTGCCGAGGTAGGTCGTCGTCATGGAGTGCTCGGCGTAGCCGAACAGCAGGTCCCCGCGGTCGCGGGCGGCACCGAAGGCCTCCCCGAGCGCCGGCGCGAACTCCGTGAACACCTCGATCGAGGTCTCCGCCGGCTCGGCGTCCCACTCCCCCGCCCCCGGCGGCGTCTCGGCCAGCAGCGGGACGGCGTCCTCGGCCGGGCCGGCGTCGCGCGCGGCCTGCTCGCTGGCGGCGACCAGCTCGGCGACGTCGGGGGTGCCGGTGCGCGACACCGTGCCCGCGGCCATCCCGGCACCGCCGTCGACGAACGAGACGACGACGACCTGCCGCGAGCGCATGGCGCCGTTCGTGGTCAGGCTGTTCGACGCCCACCGCAGGTTCGCCTCGGTGCTCTCCACGACGTGGACGACGCAGCCGTCGGCGGTGGAGGCGGCCAGCGTCTTCTCGACCAGCTGCTGTGCGGTCAGTGAGCTCATCGCCCGCCCTCCTGGACCGTGTTGAGGATGGTGACGCCCTCGAAGAGCGCCGCCGGGCAGCCGTGGCTCACCGGCGCGACCTGCCCGGGCTGGGCCTTGCCGCAGTTGAACGCCCCTCCGAGGCGGTAGGTCGAGGGGCCGCCGACGGCGCGCATCGAGCCCCAGAAGTCCGTCGTCGTGGCCTGGTAGGCGACGTCGCGGAGCTGGCCGGCCAGCCGGCCGCCCTCGATGCGGTAGAAGCGCTGGCCGGTGAACTGGAAGTTGTACCGCTGCATGTCGATCGACCAGCTCTTGTCGCCGACGACGTAGATGCCGCGCTCGACCCCGCCGACCAGGCCCTCGAGGTCGGGGCCGTCGGCGTGCGGCTGCAGCGAGACGTTGGCCATCCGCTGCACCGGGACGTGGCTCGGCGAGTCGGCGAAGGAGCAGCCGTTGGAGCGCTCCATCCCGCCGAGCCGGGCGGTGTTGCGGTCGACCTGGTAGCCCACCAGCACGCCGTCGCGGACGATGTCCCAGCGCTGTGTCTCGACGCCCTCGTCGTCCCAGCCGACGGTCGACAGCGCGTGCTCGGCGGTGCGGTCGCCGGTGACGTGCATCAGGTCGGAGCCGTAGCGCAGGGTGCCCAGCCCGTCGGGGGTGGCGAAGGAGGTGCCGGCGTAGGCGGCCTCGTAGCCCAGCGCCCGGTCGAGCTCGGTGGCGTGCCCGATCGACTCGTGGATGGTCAACCACAGGTTCGACGGGTCGACGACGAGGTCGTACCGGCCGGGCTCGACCGACGGCGCCTTCGTCTTCTCCCGCAGCAGCTCGGGCAGCTGCGCCAACTCGGCGTCCCAGTCGAAGTGCCCGCCGGTCACGTACTCCCAGCCCCGGCCGACCGGGGCGGCGAGGGTGCGCATGCTCTCGAACGCGCCGGTGGCACGGTCGACGGTCAGCGCGGTGAACTCCGGCGAGATGCGCACCCGCTGCTGCCGCGTCCGTGTGCCGGCGGTGTCGGCGTAGTACTTCTGCTCCTTGACGTGCATGCAGCCCGACTGCACGTGCTCGACGCCGTCGGCGGCCAGCAGCCGCTCCGACCACTCGGTGAGCAGCGCCGTCTTCTCCGCGTCGGGCACCTCGAAGGGGTCGACGTCGTAGGCCGACACCCAGGTGCCCTCGTGTGGGGGCTCGGGGGCCAGCTCCACCCGGTCGGTGGCGAGGGCCGCCGACACCCGTGCGACGGCGACCGCCTGCTCGGCCAGCCGCACCGCCTCGGCCGCGGTGAGGACGACGCCGGCGGCGAAGCCCCAGGTGCCCTCGTGGACGACGCGGACGGCCAGCCCGAGGTCCTCGCCGGTGGCCAGCGCCTCGAGCCGGGCGTCGCGCAGGCTGATCGACTGGGTGCGGATGCGCTCCACGCGCAGGTCGGCGTGCTCGCACCCGAGGTCGACCGCGCGGGTCAGCGCGGCCTCGGTCAGGGCGGACAGGGGCAGGGCGAGGAAGGACTCGTCGACGTCCCGGGGCTGCACCACCGCCTCTGTCTACCAGTCCGCCCCGCCGCCCCTCCGTGCCCGTCCGCGGACGTGCGCGGGTGCCCGGACCCCGCGGGACGCCGCTCAGTGCAGGTGTCGCTGCCAGTCGGCGGGCACCCGCCCCGCCGGCCCCGGTGCCGGCTGGGCGATCGGGTGCGAGGTCGGCGGCGCGAGCTCCAGGCCCTCGCCGAACTGCTCGGCGGCGTAGTCCCAGGACCAGTCCTCGCCGGGCTCGTAGCTCTGCGCGATCCGGTGCCCGCTGTCCGCGGCGTGCGCGGAGGCGTGCCGGGACGGCGAGGAGTCGCAGCAGCCCACGTGCCCGCAGGCGGCGCAGCGGCGCAGGTGGAACCACCAGCCGCCGGCGGCGTCGCACTCGACGCACCCGTCGCCGCTGGGCGGGACGTCCGGGTCGACCTGGCTCATCGGGTCCTCCTCGGTTCAGCCGGTGCGGCGGCTCAGACCTGGTCCCGGCCGCCGTCGAGCACCAACTCGTTCCCGGTCATGAAACTGCTCTGGTCCGACGCGAGGAAGAGCGCGCCGGCCGCGATCTCCTCCGGGCGGGCCAGCCGGCGCAGCGGGATGCCGGCCGCCATGCCCTCGACCATCGCGTCGGCCGCCGCCGCGTCGGGGGCCAGCGCGACCAGCCCCGGCGTCGCCGTCGACCCGGGCACGAGGGTGTTCACCCGGATGCCGCGACCGGCGAGCTCGATCGCCCAGGTGCGGGCGAGGGAGTGGATCGCCGCCTTGGACGCCGCGTAGACGCCGAAGGCGGGGGTGCCGTGCAGGGTCGCCGTGGAGCCGGTGAGCACGACGGACGCGCCGTCGTTGAGCAGCGGCAGCGCCTTCTGCACCGTGAACAGGGTGCCGCGGACGTTGCGGTCGAAGGTGTCGGCGTAGTGCTCCGGCGAGATCTCGCCGAGGGCGGCGAACTCACCGCCGCCGGCGTTGGCGAAGAGGACGTCGAGACCCCGGCCCGCCGCGGCGATCGTGGCGAACAGGCGGTCGAGGTCGGCCAGGTCGCCGACGTCGCCCTGCACGCCGACCGCTCCGTGCCCGATCCTCTCGACAGCCTCGTCGAGTGCGTCCCTGCGGCGGCCGGTCACGTAGACCTGCGCACCCTCCGCGGCGAAGCGCTGCGCCGCCGCGAGTCCGATGCCGGAGGTGGCGCCGGTGACCAGCGCCGTCCTGCCGTCGAGCTGTCCCATGGGGTTCCTCTCGCGTCGTGGTGGTACACCCGGGCAAGGAACGTGACATGTCATGTATTCCGGGGCGGCGGTGGTGCAGACTGCGTGACGTGTCACGCACCAGGGGAGGGGCCGTGCTCACCGACGAGCAGCAGGAGACCTGGTTCGCCTACATGCGGGTCGTCCTGCGGCTGCAGTACGAGATGAACCGGCAGCTGCAGACCGACAGCGGCCTCTCGCTCGCCGACTACGACGTGCTCAACGCCCTCGCCGACTCCCCCGGCGCCCGCCTGCAGCTCACCGACCTCGCGACGCGCATCGCCTGGGAGCGCAGCCGGCTGTCCCACCACCTGAAGCGGATGAGCGGGCGCGGCCTGGTCGAGCGGACGCCGTCGGAGTCCGACCGCCGGGCCACCGACGCCGTCCTCACCGACGCGGGGCTGTCCGCGCTGCGGGCGGCGACGCCGGGGCACGCCGCGCTCGTGCGCCGGATGTTCTTCGACGGGCTCGACCCCGCCGCCCTCCCCGTGCTGCGCGCGGCACTGGAGGCCGTGCACGAGCAGGTGCTCGCCACGGGCACGCTGCCGCGACCGGGGCAGCGCCAGCACCGCCTGCCGGGGTTGCAGACCGGCGGCTGACGGGTAGCGCCGCGGCATGGCCGGTCCCGGGGACGACGTCACCCTCACCTTCGGCGGCAACGCGACGACGCTGCTGCGGCTGGGCCAGTTCACGCTGCTCACCGACCCGAACTTCATCGGCCGCGGGCAGCGCGTCTACCTCGGCAAGGGGCTCTGGGCCAAGCGGCTGACCGACCCGGCGATCCTGCCCGAGGACCTGCCCGACCTCGACGCCGTCCTGCTGTCCCACCTGCACGGCGACCACTGGGACCGGATCGCCTACGCGACCATCGACCGCGAGACGCCGATCGTCACCACGCAGGCCGCGGCCCGCACGCTGTCCTCCCGGGGGTTCCGGGCGACGGCGGACCTGCGGCCGTGGCAGGTGCACGAGATCGGTGGCGACGGCGAGACGCTGCGGATCACCTCGGTGCCGGGCGTGCACGGCCCCGGCCCGCTGGCGCGGGTCCTGCCCCCGGTCATGGGCAGCGTGCTGGAGCTCTACCGCGGCGGCGAGGTGACCTGGCGGGGCTACGTCACCGGGGACACGCTCTACCGCCCGTGGCTGGGCGAGGTGCTGGAGCGCTGCGGGCCGCTCGACGCCGTCGTCCCCCACCTGGGCGGGACCAAGGCGCTCGGGATCACGGTGACGATGGACGGCCGGCAGGGCGCCGACCTGGTCGAGCTGCTCAGGCCGCCGGTGACCGTGCCGGTGCACTACGACGACTACGACCGGTTCACCTCGCCGCTCGGCGACTTCGTGCGCGCGGTCGCCGAGCGGCGCGTGCCGGGCGAGCTGCGGACCGTCTCGCGCGGGGAGACGATCTCGCTGCGCGCCTGACCCGGCGGGCCGGCACCTCGTCGAGGCGCACTCAGCGACCCAGCACCTCGTCGAGCCGCTCGTAGCCCTGCACGACGCCGGTCTCCATCCCGCTGGCGATCATCGCGTCGCGGTCGGCGAAGGAGTCGCACAGCGAGGTGGCGGTGAGCCGGGTACGGCCGTCGCCGAGGTCCTCGAACACCAGCCTCTCCAGCGCGACGCCGTCGGGCGCGCCCTCGAAGGTGAAGGTCTGCACGATCAGCTCGTCGGGGCGGACGTCGTGGAAGCAGCCGCGGAAGGCGTACTCGCCGTTCGCGTCGCTGTGCACGTAGCGGTACGAGCCGCCGGGCCGGCAGTCGTAGGAGTCGATCCGCATCTCCATCCCCCGCGGGCCGAGCCACTGCACGACCAGGTCGGGGTCGGTGTGCGCGCGGAACACCCTGGCCCGCGGCGCGTCGAACTCGCGCGTGATGCGGATGAGCGGGACCTGCGGGTCGGCCTCGATGCGGGTCTCGCGGGTGGCGGTGCTCATGACGGGTCCCTCTCCTCCGGTGGGTCGTCCTCCGGCATGGACCGCAGGACGTCGTCGAGGCGGCGGTAGCGCTCCTCGGCCTGGCGCCGGTAGCGCTCGATCCACCTCGTCATCAGGTCGAACACCTCCGCCTCCAGGTGCACCGGGCGGCGCTGCGCCTCCCGCGTGCGGCTGACCAGGCCGGCGTCCTCGAGCACCCGCAGGTGCTTGGAGACCGCCTGCACGGTCACGTCGTAGGGGGCGGCCAGCTCGCCGACCGTCGCGTCCCCCACCGCGAGCCGGGCGACGATGTCGCGCCGGGTCGGGTCGGCCAGCGCCGCGAACACCCGGGACAGCTCGTCCGCCGCCACCTGCGACCCCTTTCCTCAACCTCTCGGTTGAGGAAGACGGTAGGGATGCCGGCCGCCGTTGTCAACCGATCGGTTGAGCACCCCAGGAGCCCGGCGGGTGACCGGGGAGCGCCAGGTCGGCGACGACGCCGAAGTGGTCGCTGGCCCACACGCCGCCGACGGGCTCGTCGAGGACCCGGGCACAGGAGGTCACCTGCAGGGTCGGGCCGTGGATCCCGCTGCGGACGAGGACGGAGTCGATGCGCCGGCTCACCGCCGTCGCCACCTCGCCGGCCCGCACCAGCGGGTTGCGGGCGTCGAAGGTGTACCCGGGGCCGGTCGGGTGCAGGGTCTCCCAGGCGTCCTGGTAGCAGACGCTGACGCCCTCCAGCGACTGCCGGCCCCGCCAGAAGCGCATGCTGGCGGCGTCGGGCGTGGCGTCCAGGTCCCCCAGGACGACGACGTGGTCGGCGTCCCCGGCCAGCCGCTCGAGCAGCCGGGCAGCGGCCAGCGCCTGCTGCTCGCGCTCGTACTCGTAGCCGAACTGCCAGCTCGGCTTGTGGTGGGCGACGAGGGTGCGGCCGACGGCGGTGTCCACCTCGACGACGAGCGTGGCGGCCCACGGGAAGTCCTGCGTCCGCGGGGTGCAGCGCTGGTCGACCTCCTCGACCACGCGGTGCGGCGCCCGGGTGGCCAGCGCCCCGGCGACGCCGTCGTCGGCGGTCCGGGAGAACGGCGTCACCGTGTAGCCGGGCCCGAGGAGCCCCTCCACGGTGCCGCCCGCGACGGGGACCTCCTGCAGCGCGACGACGTCGGCGTCGAGCCGGCGCAGCGTCTCCGCGGTCAGCGCGCTGCGCCGGTCCCAGTCCGGGTTGGCCGGGCCGAGGACGTTCACGGTCACCACGCGCAGGGACGCCGCCATGCGACGCAGTCAACCGCCGGGCGACCGCTCCCTCCAGCCCGGGTCGCACGCCGGTCCTCCCCCGGTACGACGGGCGGCCGGCGCGGAGATCGTCCCGGCGGCCGACGCCGGGGGAGTGCCGCCGGCCCGAGGCTCGTCCCGCCACCGGGTGGTGGCGCGACGAGGGGAGGAACGGTGGCGAAGGTGCTCCTGGGCACGGTCGCGGGCACGGTGGCGGTCGCCGCCGCCGCGGTGGCCGGCCTGCTGGTGACGATGCCCGCGGGCGTGCACGGGTTCGGCGCCATGGTGGCCGAGGTGCAGGGCCACACCGACACCCGCGACGCCGCGACGGCCGCGCAGGCACCCGACGGGGCGGTGCCGTACTGGACCCGTCCGGTCGGCGCCGACGTCACGGTCGTCCGGCCCGGCGACGCGTACGGCGAGGACGACGGCAGCGTGCGGGTGGACATGGACCTCTCCCCCGGCACCGGGCTGCCCTCGACCTGCACGCCGCTGCCGCGGGCCGGCATGCCCTGGGACGGCGGAGGGTCCTGGCCCGACCTCACCGGCGAGCCCGCGCTGCTGTGCGAGGGCTGGGTGACCGTCGTCGTCGACGGCCACCTCTACACCTGGACCGGGCCCGCGGCGCAGTCGTGACCGGGCGCCGCATCCTGCCTGACCGGCGTCCTCCCGGCTGACCGGCGGCGTCCCCCCGCACCGCAGGGCGTCCTCCCGCACGGCAGGACGTCCTCCCGCACCGCAGGGCGTCCTCCCGCACGGCAGGACGTGAGGGAGGACGCCCGACGATCAGGTCACCTGATCCCGGCGCGACCCCCTCAACCGGCCAGACGGGCGGCCCGCTCGGCCACCTCGGCGCGCAGCGCACCGGCGTCGACGGTGGTGACCGCGCCCTCGGCGACCACCTGCCGGCCGCCCACCCACACGTCGCGGACCAGCCGCGGGACGCCGGACCAGACCAGGTGGGTGAGCAGGTCGGCGGGGTCCCCGACCGGCTCGAAGCCGAGGTCGCGGGTGTCGACGTGCACCAGGTCGGCGCGCCGCCCGGTCGCCACCTGCCCGAGGTCGGGACGCCCGATCGCGTCGGCGGCCGCGCCGGTGGCCAGCCAGAACGCCTCGGCGGCGGTCAGCGCGGTGGCCGACGCCTCGCGCAGGCGGGCGAGCTGCGCGGCCAGGCGGACGTCGGCGAGCAGGTCCAGCCCGTCGTTGGACGCCGGCCCGTCGGTGCCCAGGCCCACCCGGATGCCGCGGTCGAGCATGTCCCGCACCCGCGCGACGCCGCTGGCGAGCTTGGCGTTGCTGGCCGGGCAGTGGGCGACGGCGACGTCGTACTCGGCCCACAGCTCGAGGTCGCCGTCGTCCATGTGCACGCAGTGCGCGGCCAGCACCCGGCCGCCGAGGACGTCGTGCGCGGCCAGCAGCGCCGGCACCGACAGGCCGTGCTCGGCCAGCAGCCCGGCGCCCTCCGTGGCCGTCTCGGCGACGTGCAGGTGCAGCAGCATCCCGTGCTCCCGGGCCAGCTCGGCCGCCCGGCGCAGCAGGGGCAGGGGCACCGTGTAGGCGGCGTGCGGGCCCAGGCCGTACTCGACGCTGCCGTCGTCGGGCACCCCGCGCGCGAGGTCGACGGCCGCGGCCAGCTGCTCCTCCAGCGGCGGCATCCCCGGCAGCGGCACCATCGGCGCGGCGATCACCGCCCGCGCGCCCGTGGCGCCGACCGCGGCGGCGATCCGCTCGGGCGAGAAGTACATCTCGACGCTCGTCGTCACCCCGCCGCGCAGCAGCTCCGCCGACGCCGCGGTCATCGCCACCTCGACGTCGTCCGGCGTGAGCCGGGCCTCCCGCGGCCACATGACCTCGCGCAGCCACCGGTCCAGCGGCAGGCCCTCGCCCTGGCCGCGGAACAGCACCATCGGCGCGTGCGAGTGGGCGTTCACCAGCCCCGGCACGAGCAGGCCGGGCAGCGCCACCACCTCGGCGTCGCCGGCCGGCGGGGCGTCGGCGGCCGGGCCGGCCCAGCCGATCCGCCCGTCCTCGACGTCGACGACGGCGTCCGGGACGACGGTGCCCGACCGGTCCCCCACGACGACGGCCCGGGCGGTGAGTCGCTGGCGCATGGCGGCACGCTAACCCCAGCGGCCCCGGGAGTCCGGTCGGCGTCCGGGCAGCGCCCAGGTGCCGCCTCTACCGTGGACGCATGTCGTTCCTCGCCGCCGCGGCCTCCTCCGACCAGGGCGGGATCACCGGCTGGCTGCTCCAGCTGGTCGAGACCCTCGGGCCCGTCGGCGTCGGGTTCTCCATCCTGCTGGAGACGGTGATCCCGCCGATCCCCAGCGAGGCCGTGCTCGGCCTGGCCGGCGTCCTCATCCGCAGCGGCGAGATGGACATCGTGCCGGTCATCCTGTTCGCGACCCTGGGCTCGATCCTGGGCGCGATCTTCTTCTACTACGTCGGCCGGGCCCTGGGCCCGCGGCGCTCGCACGCCTTCCTGGACCGGCTGCCGCTGGTCGAGACCGCCGACGTCGACCGCACCTTCGCCTGGTTCGAGCGGCACGGCCGCTCGGCGGTGTTCTTCGGCCGCATGGTGCCGATCGTGCGCAGCTTCATCTCCGTGCCGGCCGGCGTCGTGAAGATGCCCCTCGGCCAGTTCGTCCTCTACTCCGCGGCCGGCAGCCTG
Source organism: Geodermatophilus obscurus (assembly GCF_900115395.1). Lineage (GTDB taxonomy): Bacteria > Actinomycetota > Actinomycetes > Mycobacteriales > Geodermatophilaceae > Geodermatophilus > Geodermatophilus obscurus_B. The sequence goes on along the minus strand of NZ_FOWE01000006.1, from coordinate 231,239 downwards.
ATCTGGAACAGCCTGCTGGTCACCCTCGGCGTCGCGGCGGGCGACTTCATCCAGGACAACCTCAAGTACTTCGACTACCTCGTCGCCGGCGTCGTCGTCCTGGGGGTGGGCTACCTGGTCCACAAGCGGATGAAGGACGTCCGGCACCACCGCCGGCGGCGGACCACGGCCGGCCGCGCGGAGGACGTCGACGGCGCGTGAACCAGCAGTGGCCCGACGTCGTCGCGTTCGACGTCAACGAGACCCTGCTCGACCTCTCCCCCGTCGCCGCGGCGCTGGTCGAGGCCGGTGAGCCCGCCCACCTGCTGCCCGTCGTCTTCGGCCGCACCCTGCACACCGGGACGGCGGCGACCGTGGCCGGCGTGTGGCTGCCCTTCCGCGCCGCCTTCGAGTCCGCGCTGGCCCAGCTCACCGACCTCTCCGACGCCGAGCGGGCCCGCGTGGCCGACACCTTCCTCGAGCTCACCCCGCACCCCGACGTCGAGCCGGCGCTGCGGCGGCTGACGACGGCCGGCGTGCGGGTGGTGACGCTGTCCCACGGCTCGCCCGGCGTCGCCGAGGCGGGGCTGGAGCGCGGCGGCGTCACGCCGCTGGTCGAGCGCACGCTCACCAGCGAGACCGTGCGCGCCTGGAAGCCCTCCCGCGAGGCCTACCTGTGGGCAGCCGGGGTCTGCGACGTCACCCCCGAGCGGATGGCGCTGGTGGCCGCGCACGGCTGGGACGTCCTCGGCGCCGAGCGCGCGGGCCTGACCGGCGCGTGGTTCCCGCGCGCGGAGCGTGTGTACCCGCCGGCGTTCCCCGCCCCGGCCGTCGTCGCCGGCGACCTGGCCGGCGCGGTCGACGCCCTGCTGGCCCTGTGAGCGCCGCGGACCCCGTCGACACCCCGCTCGGCCCGGCCGCGGTGCACGCCGACGGCCCGGTCACCGGCGCCCGCGGCACCCTCGTGCTCGGCCACGGCGCCGGCGGCGGGGTGGACTCCGCCGACCTCGTCGCCGTCGGCTCCTCCGCCGTCGCGGCCGGGTGGCGCGTGCTGCGCGTCGAGCAGCCGTGGCGGGTCGCCGGGAAGCGGATCGCCCCGGCGCCGCCGCGGCTCGACGTCGCCTGGACCGCCGTCCTCGACGCGCTGCGGACCGGCGGCGCGCTGTCCGGGCCGCTGGTGCTGGGCGGGCGCAGCGCCGGTGCCCGGGTCGCCTGCCGGACGGCGGTGCCCCTCGGCGCGGACGGCGTGCTGTGCCTGGCGTTCCCGCTGCACCCGCCAGGCCGTCCCGACAGGAGCCGCGGCGCCGAGCTGACCGGCGCCGGGGTGCCCGTGGGCGTGGTGCAGGGCGGGACCGACGCCTCCGGCCGGCCCGCGGAGGTCGCCGCCGTGCTCACCGGCGTGGTGACGGCGTCGGTGTACGCGGTGCCGGGCGACCACTCGCTGCGGCAGGCGCCCGACGTGGTGGCCGCCGCGGCGACGTCCTGGCTCGAGGACCTGCTCCGGCGTCAGCGGCGGCGGCGCCGGAACGCGAGCACCACGAGCAGCAGCACCGCGGCCGCGGCGGTGGCCGGGCCGGCGTAGCGGGTGAGCGCCGCGCTGCCGGCCACCTCGAGCAGGTCGATCGGCTCCGGGTCGGCGAGCGGCCGGTCCCGCACGGTGTCGGCCACGGCCGGGGTGCTGGCCGGGGTGCTGGCCGGGGTGCTGGCCGGGGTGCTGGCCGGCGGGCCGGCCGGGGTGCTGCGCGGCGGGGCGCCGGTGGCCGGGCGGCGCGGCGGGGCGGTGGGGCCCGACGGCGGCGCGCTCGGCGCCCGGCCCACGGCGGCGACCGGGGCGGTGTCGGAGCCCGACGGCGCTGCGTCCGAGGCCGGGGACGCCGCGTCGGGAGCACCGACGGCGGCGATGGAGACGGTGTCGGTCGCGCCCACGGCGGCGATCTCCGCGGTGTCGGTGGGGGACGGGGCGGCGTCCGACCCCGTGCCGGACCCCGTGTCGGAGAGCCGGTCCGAGGCCGCGGCGGCCTTCTCCCGCGCCGCCGTCCCCGCCTTGCGGACGGTCTCGGCGACGGCGTTGTCGCCGGGGGTCTGCTCGACCGACTGGGCGACCTCCTCGGCCACCCCGGTGGCGGTGGCCGCCGCGCCGGCCGCCACTGACGCCCGCTCGGCGTCGCCCTGCGCGTCGCCCTCGCCGAGCTGGGCGGCGAGCTTGTCGGCGAACTGGCCCAGCAGCTTGTTGCCGACGTCGGTCATGACGCCGCGCCCGAACTGCGCGGGCCGGCCGGTGATGTTGAGGTCGGTCAGGACGTCGACCCGCGTGGTCGAGCCCTCGCCGAGGAGCTTCGCGGTGATCGTCGCGGCCGCCGTCCCGTTGCCGCGCTGGTCCTTGCCGCGGGCGTCGATGACCGCCCGGTGCGCGGCCTCGTCCTTCTCGACGAACGACGCCTTGCCCTGGTAGGTGAGGTTGATCGGGCCGAGCTTGACCTTGACCCGGCCGGTGAAGTCGTCACCGGTGACCGAGTCCAGCGCCGCGCCGGGCATGCAGGGGGCGATGCGCTCGATGTCGAGCAGCACCCGCCAGGCCTCGTCGACCGGGACGGGGACGGTGAAGGAGTTCTCCAGCTGCACGGTGCGACCTCCGGGGTGGGAACGGACCTCGGCCGGTCCGCCCGGGGAGGGCGGGCCGGCCGAGGGGACGGGCGGGTGCCGGGGTTGGGGCGAAACTACAGCCCGGCGGCGGCGGTCACCGCCCGGCGCGTGAGCACCTGCGCGAGGTGCTCGCGGTAGTCGGCCTGGGCGTTGAGGTCGCTGCTCGGGCTGGTGCCCTCGGCGGCCGACCGGGCCGCGGCGGCGATCGCGTCCGGCGACGCGCCCGCCCCGGCCAGCGCCGCCTCGGTGGCCGAGGCCCGCAGCGGGGTCGGGCCCATGTTGGTCAGCCCGATCCGGGCCTCGGCGATGGACCCGTTCTCCCGCCGGACCGCCGCGGCGACCGCGACGATCGACCACGCCTGCGCCACGCGATTGAACTTCTCGTAGCGCACGCCCCACTGGCCGGCGAGCTTGGGCACCCGGATCTCGACGAGCACCTCGCCCTCGTCGAGCGTGGTGGTCAGGTAGTCGACGAAGAAGTCCCGCGCGGGCACCGTGCGGCGCCCGCCGGGGCCGGCGACCACCATCTCGGCGTCGAGCGCCAGCGCCACGGCCGGCAGGTCGCCCGCGGGGTCGGCGTGCGCCAGCGCCCCGCCGAAGGTGCCGCGCCGGCGGGTCTGCCGGTCGGCCACCGTCTCCGTCGCCTCGGCGATCAGCCGCGCGTGCTGTGCGACGAGCGGGTCGGCGATCACCTCAGCGTGGGTGGTCATGGCGCCGATGACGAGGACGTCACCCTCGTCGCGGACACCGCGCATCTCGGCGACCCGGCCGAGGTCGACGACCGTCGACGGCGCGGCGAGGCGCAGCCGCATGACCGGGATGAGCGACTGCCCGCCGGCCATGACCTTGACGTCCTCGCCGCCCTCGGCGACCGCCTGGACGGCCTCGTCGACGGTGGTGGGCCGGACGTACTCGAACGCGGCGGGGATCACAGGTCTCCTCCCTGGGACGACGTGCCCGGTGCTCCGGCGGAGTCCACGGCCTGTGCGTTGGTCGGGGCCGCGGCCCGGTCCCCGCCGTCGCCGCCCTGGTGGACGGCCCGCCACACCCGCTCGGGCGTCAGCGGCATCCGGATGTCCTGCACCCCGAGGTGCCGGACGGCGTCGAGCGCGGCGTTGACCACCGCCGGGGTGCTGGCGATGCACCCCGCCTCGCCCACGCCCTTGGCGCCGATCGGGTTGCCCGGCGCCACGTGCACCGTGTTGCCGGTGTCGAAGTGCGGCAGATCGGCGGCCGAGGGGACGAGGTAGTCGACGAAGGTGCCGGTGGTGAGGTTGCCGTCGGCGTCGTAGACGGCCTCCTCGTACAGCGCCTGCGCGATGCCCTGCGCCAGGCCGCCGTGCACCTGGCCCTCGACGATCAGCGGGTTGACGATCGTGCCGACGTCGTCGACGCACGCGTACTTGCGGATCTTGACGAAACCGGTGTCGGTGTCGACCTCCATGGCGCAGATGTGCGTGCCGTGGGGGAAGGAGAAGTTCACCGGGTCGAAGGTCGCGTCGGCGTCGATCGAGGGCTCGACGTCCTCGGGGTAGTCGTGCGCCGCGAACACGGCGAGCGCGATCTCCTGGATCGACAGCGCCGTCCCCGGCGTCCCGCGGACGGTGAACTTCCCGCCGGAGAAGTCCAGGTCGTCCTCGTTGGCCTCCAGCAGGTGGGCGGCGACCTTGCGGGCCTTGGCGATCACCTTGTCGGCGGCCTTGACGACGGCGGTGCCGCCGACGACCAGCGAGCGCGAGCCGTAGGTGTCCATGCCCCGGGGGGAGACCGCGGTGTCGCCGTGCAGGACCTCGACGTCCTCGAACGGCACGCCCAGCTGGTCGGCGACCAGCTGGCTCCACGCCGTCTCATGGCCCTGGCCGTGCGGGGTGGAGCCGGTGACCACCTCGACCTTGCCGGTGGGCAGCATCCGGATCGAGGCCGCCTCCCAGCCGCCCGCGCCGTAGGACAGCGAGCCCAGCACCCGGGAGGGGGCCAGGCCGCACATCTCGGTGAAGGTGGAGAAGCCGATGCCCAGCTGCACCGGGTCGCCCGACTCGCGGCGGCGGCGCTGCTCCTCGCGGAGCTCGTCGTAGCCGATGAGGTCGAGGGCCTGCTGCGTGGCGGCGTCGTAGTCGCCGCTGTCGTACTCGAGGCCCGCCACGGTGGTGAACGGGAACTCCTCGGCCCGGATCCAGTTCCTCCGGCGCAGCTCCAGCGGGTCCATGCCCAGCTCGACGGCGAGCTCGTCCATGATCCGCTCGACGGCGAAGGTGGCCTCGGGCCGGCCGGCGCCGCGGTAGGCGTCGGTGGGCACCTTGTTGGTGAAGATCCCGTCGCACTCGAACCGGTAGGCCGGGAACTTGTAGATGCCCGGGAACATGAAGGCGCCCAGCGCCGGCACGCCGGGCGTGATCAGCCGCAGGTAGGCGCCCATGTCGGCGAGGATCCGGCAGCGCAGGCCCTTGACGTTGCCCTCGCGGTCGCTGGCGATGTCGATGTACTGGATCTGGTCGCGGCCGTGGTGGGCGGTCATCAGCGACTCGCTGCGGGTCTCGGTCCACTTGACCGGCTTGCCGAGGCGCCGCGCGATCAGCAGCGCGAGGACCTCCTCGGGGTTGACCTGCAGCTTTCCGCCGAAGCCGCCGCCGACGTCGGGCGCGACGACGCGCAGCTTGTGCTCGGGGATGCCGGTGACCATGGCCAGCATGACCCGCAGCACGTGCGGGATCTGGGTGGCCGACCACATCGTGAAGTTCTCGCCCTGCGGCTGGACGACGACCGAGCGCGGCTCCATGAACGCCGGGATCAGCCGCTGGTTGACGAACCGGCGGCTGACGACGACGTCGGCGTCGGCGAACGCCTGCTCGGTGTCGGCCCCGGTGCCGGCCTCACCGGCGTCGAAGACGAAGTGGTAGGCGGTGTTGGAGTCGATGTGGTCGTGGCAGAGGTCGGCCTCGCCACCCACCGCCTGCTCCATGTCGAGCACCGGCGGGAGCAGGTCGTAGTCGACGTCGACCAGCTCGATCGCGTCGGCGGCCGCGTCCCGCGAGCGGGCGATGATGACCGCCACCGCCTCGCCGACGTGGTTGACCTCCTCGACGGCGATGGAGGGGTGCCCGGGGTTGACCATGTCCGCCGTCACCGGCCACGCGCAGGGGATGGAGCCCTGCTCGTCGGCGAGGTCGCGGCCGGTGAGGACGGCGACGACGCCCGGCGCCTCCAGGGCGGCGCTGACGTCGACGTTGGTGATCTTGCCGTGGGCGACGTGGCTGCGGACCACGGACATGTGCAGCATCCCGGGCAGGACCATGTTGTCGGTCCAGGTGGTGCGCCCGGTGATCAGGCGGGCGTCCTCCTTGCGGCGGCGGGCCTTCCCGACCTCCTTCTCCGGCGACTGCGGGGTCAGCGTCGCGGCGTCCTCGGTGACCGTCATGCCTGCGCTCCCAGCGTGTCGGTGGTGCCGGACATCTCGCCGGCGGCCTGCTGCACCGCGCGGACGATGTTCTGGTAGCCGGTGCAGCGGCAGAGGTTGCCCTCGATGCCCTCGCGGATCTCGTGCTCGCTGGGCCGCGGGTTGTCCTTCAGCAGGTCGATCGAGGCCATGATCATCCCGGGCGTGCAGAAGCCGCACTGCAGCCCGTGCATCTCGTGGAAGGCCTTCTGCACCGGGTGCAGGGCACCGCCGGGTGCCGCGATGCCTTCGATGGTGGTGACCTCGGCGCCGTCGGCCTGGACGGCCAGGACGGTGCAGGACTTCACCGCCTGACCGTCGAGGTGGACGGTGCAGGAGCCGCAGTTGCTGGTGTCGCAGCCGACGACGGTGCCCACCTTGCCCAGCGCCTCGCGCAGGTGGTGGACCAGCAGGGTCCGGGGTTCGACCTCGTCGGTGTAGGTCACGCCGTCGACCCGCATGCTCACCCGTGCCATGAGACCTCCGCTTCGTTGCAGGGGGCGATCGCGCCCGGCCGAGCGGGCGCTCCACGGCGGAGTCTGACAACGCGGGAGTGACTTAGGCCACGCTTACCTGCACCGGGATCCGCTGCCGGTCCGCGGCTGCGGGTCCTGGGCGCTCCAGCGTCCGCGCCTGCGGAGGCCGGTCGCCCGGACGGCCGCAGCGCCGAGGTTGCACCCCCGTTGCAGGGCGGTCTCAGGCGGCGCGCGGCTCGCGGCGCCGCAGCAGCGCGCTGGCCGACAGGGCCACCAGCCCGAGCACCGCGAGGCCGGCGCCGACCAGGCCCGGCGCGGTGTAGCCGAGCCCGGCGGCGATGACGACGCCGCCGAGCCACGCCCCCAGCGCGTTGGCGGCGTTGAGCGCGGAGTGGTTGAGCGCGGCGCCGAGCATCTGCGCGTCCCCGGCGACCTCCATGAGCCGCAGCTGCAGGCAGACGACCAGCACCGAGGCGCTCATCGCGAGCAGGAAGACCGCCGGGAACAGCAGCGCGCCGGCCGACGCGGCGGCCCCCACCAGCAGGAGCAGCACCAGCACGGTGACCATGGCGCCGACCAGCGAGCGGAACAGCGCCCGGTCGGCCAGCCGGCCGCCCAGCACGGTGCCGACGAACCCGCCGACGCCGAAGGCCAGCAGCACGGCCGGCACGGTGCCGCGCGCGAGCCCGGCGAGGTCGGTGGTGATCGGCGCGATGTAGGTGTAGACGGCGAACATGCCGCCGAAGCCGACGGTGGCCACGACGAGGGTGAGCAGCACCTGCGGCCGCCGCAGGGCACCGAGCTCGGTGCGGATGCCGGCGTCGGCCGGCTGTGGCGTGACCGGGACGACGGCCGCGACGGTGGCCACGGTGAGCGCGGCGACGACGACCACCGCCCAGTACGCCGAGCGCCAGCCCAGCGCCTGTCCCAGCCAGGTGGCCGCCGGGACGCCGGCGAGGGTGGCCGCGGACAGGCCGAGCATCACCGAGCTGACCGCGCGCCCGCGCAGCGCCGGCGGCACCAGCGCGGCGGCCACCAGCGAGGCCACCCCGAAGTAGGCGCCGTGCGGGAGGCCGGTGACGAAGCGGGCGACCAGCAGCGTCGTCTGCCCGGGCGCCATCGCCGTCGCGACGTTGCCGGCGAGGAAGGCGGCCATCAGCCCGACGAGCAGGCCCCGGCGCGGCAGCCGGGCGCCGAGCGCGGCGAGGACCGGGGCGCCCACCACCACGCCGAGGGCGTAGGCGGAGATGACGTGGCCGGCCGTCGGGATGTCCACGCCGACGCCGGCCGCGATGTCGGGCAGCAGGCCCATGGTGACGAACTCGCTGGTGCCGATGGCGAAGCCGCCCAGCCCCAGCGCGACCAGCGCCGGCGCGACCCGCGGGGTCGCGAGCGTGGTGCCGGCGGTGGGCGGGGCGGCGGTGCGGGCACTCACGTGACCCTGGCAAGGCACCGCGGGCCGCCGCTGTTCCCGACGCGGAGGGGCGACCGCCGGTCAGCCGCGGGGGGCGCGCCGCAGGGCGAGCAGGTGCGCCGCCACCGCGGGCCGGCGGGGGGAGCCCGCGGGCAGCGCCTCGAGGCAGGCCTGCCAGGCGGCGGCGTCGTCCCGGGCCTCGGGCAGCGCGGTCCAGCGCAGCAGCAGCTCCGGGCGCCGGCTGCGCAGCACCGCCCCGCGCAGCGCGGCGGCGGCCCGGCGGCGGGCGGCGACGACGCCCGGCGCGGTCGAGCGGGGCAGCACCGGCCCGGCGTAGGCGTCCAGCGCCGCGCCGGCGGCGCCGCGGTCGAGCAGCCCGCGGACCCGGGCGAGGTCGGTCTCCACCGGGCCGAGCAGCCGGTAGGGGCGCGAGCCGAGGAGGTCGGCGCCGACCAGGCGGCGCAGCCGGGACAGCTCGGCGCGGACGGTGACCGCGGCGGTGCCGCCGGCGTGGCACTCGGCGGCCAAGCGCTCGGCGGTGCGGCCCTCCCCCGCCGCGGCGGCCTCGGCGAGCAGCAGGAGCAGCTCCGAGTGGCGCAGCGAGAGCTCGACGGGACCGGCCGGCAGGGTGAGGCGCGCCCGCTCGCGGCCGAGCACCTCCAGCAGCGGCGGGACCGCCCGCACCGGCACGGGCCGGGGGGCGCGGGGCTCGGTGCGCTGCTCCTCGCGGTGCAGCCAGCGCAGCTCGGACTCGACGGCGGCCACGGTGGCGCGCACCAGCGTGAGCACGTGCGGCGTGGCGACGTGGTCGCCGCCGGTGACGTCGATGGCGCCGAGCAGCACGCCGGTCACCGGGTGGTGCACCGGGGCGGCCGAGCAGCTCCACGGCTGCACCGGGCGGCGGTAGTGCTCGCTGCCGTAGATCTGCACCGGGGCGTCGAGCGCCAGCGCCGTCCCGGGGGCGTTGGTGCCGGCGACGTCCTCGGACCAGCGGGCGCCGGCGACGAAGTTCATCGTCTCGGCGAGCCCGCGCAGCCGGCGGTCGCCCTCGACCCAGAGCATCCGGCCGTGGGCGTCGGTGACGGCGACGATCATCCGGTCGGCCTCGGCGTCCTCGACCAGCAGCCGCCGGATGACCGGCAGCACCGGCGCGAGCGGGTGGGCGGCGCGGTAGGCGGCGAGGTCGTCGTCGAGGAGGTCGACCGGCGGGCCCTGGCCGTCGGGGTCCACGCCGCTGCCCAGGCTGCGCCGCCAGGAGTCCCACACCAGCGGCCGCACCGCGGTCCGGGGCGCGGGCGCGCCGCGGGTCACCAGGATCTCGTGCGCGGCCCGCAGCTGCCGGGTCAGGCCGGGCGTCGGCCGCCCCTCGGGGAGCGCCAGCTCCGGGCGGACGCCGGTCACGGCGCGCTCCCCGACGTGTACCCCATGGTCTGCCCATGGTGACCCCTGCTCCCCGGTACGCGCCACACCCCGCTCCGCAGGTCAGCCGCCCGGTGGGCGGGCCGGCAGCAGCGCGCGGGCGTCCCGGGCACGCACCGCGCCCGCCCACAGCCCGGCGCCGTAGGCGAGGTCCTCCAGGCGCCGGGCGGCGGCGAACCGCAGCAGGCCCACCGCGGCCCGGTGCGGCCACCAGGCCAGCACCGCGTCGGCGACGGCGACGGCGGCCGCGGCCCGCCGGACCCGGGGGGAGGCGACGGCGGCCGCGACCGTGAGCGGCCAGTGGTGGCGGGTGGCCGAGCGGGCGAGCGTGCGGGCGGCCGCGGCGGTGCCGCGCAGGACGAGCGCGCACGCCAGCACGTACGGCGGCGGGCCGCCCGCGGGGGCCAGGCGCCGCGCCAGGCGGGCGCCCGCGACGCCCAGGACGCCCGCGGCCGCCGCCCGGCCGGGCCGGCCGCCGGCGAGCCCCAGCCCGAGCGCGGCGGCCGACCACGGGCTGATCACCACCGGAGCGACCAGGGCGCCGTGCCGGGTGGCCAGCGGCGCCGCCCCGGTGCCGTAGACGGCACGGCGGCGCAGCCACGCCCCGGTGGTGGACGGGTGCTCGTGCGCCACCCGCGCCGCGGGGTCGTAGCGGACCCGCCAGCCGGCCGCGACCAGCCGCCACACCAGGTCGACGTCCTCGGCCACCGGCATCCGCTCGTCGAAGCCCCCGCCGAGGGCCGTGCGGCGGGCGAGCAGGGCGGCGCCGGGCACGTGGGACAGGCCGGTCAGCGGCGCCACCGGTCCCGGCTCGGGCCCCGTGTCCAGCGCGCTGACCGCCGTCTCGTACGGCGTGACCCAGCCCGGCCGGGCCGGGGGCAACGCGACGACGCGCGGCGCGACGACGGCCAGCCGGGGATCGGCCAGGTGCGGCAGCAGCACGTCGAGCCAGCCGGGCAGGGGCACGCAGTCGGAGTCGAGGAAGGCCACCGCCGCGGTCGTCGCGGCGCGCAGCCCGGTGTCGCGGGCGGCGGCCGGGCCGCGCGACCGCGAGTGCCGGAGCACCTCGGCACCGGCCGCGGCCGCCGCCAGTGCGGCCGGGTCGGCCGAGCCGTCGTCGACGACCAGGACCCGCACGCCCGCCGTCGCCGGGTCGGCGCGCAGCGCGGCCAGCAGCCGCGCGACCCCGTCCGGCCGGTCGCGCACCGGGACGACGACGGTGACCTCCTCCGGACCCGGCGCGGGACCGGCCGGCTCGGGCACCGCGACCCCGGCGTCGAGCAGGCGGGCGGCCAGCACCGCCGTCGCCGGGTCGCGCACGGTCAGCCGGTCGCCGTCGAGCAGGTCGCGGGCGCGCGGCGCGAGCCGCAGCAGCCGCAGCGGCGAGCCGCCGAGCAGCGCCGCCCCGCCCTCCAGCCGGCGGGTGGCGGCGGCCAGGCGGACGGCGTACCCGTCGGGCAGGCGGGCGTCCGGTGGCGGCGGGGTGCTCACCCGTCGAGGAGGGCCGCGGTGGTGGTGAGCTCGACCAGGGGGGCGTAGAGGCCCATGAGGTGGACGGCGCGGTCGTGCTCGTCGTCGGTGGACCCCGCGCAGGCGTCGGTGACCACGCGGACCGGCACGCCGGCGTCGGCGGCGGGCAGGACGGTGGACACGACGCAGCAGTCGGTGGCGACGCCGGCCACCGTCACCGGCCCCTCACCCACGATCCCGGCGAGCCCGGGGCCCCACTTGCCGAAGGTGGTGGCCGTCAGCACGCGGGCCGGGCCGGGGTCCTCGACCAGGTCGTAGAGCGGGTCGTCGGGCGGCTGCAGCGCGAAGGGGAACTGCTCGTAGTACGCGACCCAGGCGCCGGTGGGCTCGGCAGGGGCGACGAACCGGGTGAACACCACCCGCTCGCCGAACGCGGCGGCCAGGCGGCGGACGCGCGGGCGGACCTCGCCGAAGCGCGGCGTCGTCCACGGGGAGTCCGGGTCGCCGAAGACCCGCTGCAGGTCGACGACCACCAGCCAGCCGGGGAGCGGTGCCACAGCCGGACCCTAGCGGCCCGCGGACGCCGACCGGGGTCAGGTTAGGCTTGCCTTCCTACCGATCGAGGAGAACCGCCATGCCCCGACCCCTGCTCCGGTCCGCCGCCCTCGTCGCGGCCACCCTCACGACCGCCGGGGCGCTGGCCGCGTGCGGGTCCGGCGACGACGGCTCGGCGGCCGACGCGCCGTCGTCCTCCACCGGCGGCGGGAGCGGTGCGTTCCCGGTCACGGTGAGCACCGCCTTCGGCGACGTCGAGGTCCCCGAGGAGCCGCAGCGGGTGGTGGCGCTGGGCTGGTCGGACGCCGAGACCGCGCTCGCCCTCGGCGTGCAGCCGGTCGGCGCCAGCGACTGGCTCGCCTTCGGCGGCGAGGGCGTCGGCCCGTGGGCCGAGGGGCGCTACGACGAGGCACCGGAGATCGTCGAGACGCTCGAGCCGAGCCTCGAGGCGGTCGCCGCGCTCGAGCCCGACCTGATCCTCGACACCCGCTCGCCGGCCACCGAGGAGCGCTACGAGGCCCTGAGCGCCATCGCGCCGACCATCGGCCAGCCCGAGGGCGTGGACGCCTACCTCACCACCTGGCAGCAGCAGCTGGACCTGGTCGGGCAGGCGCTGGGCCGCACCGAGGAGGCCGAGCAGCTGCGCAGCGACCTCGAGCAGCGCATCGCCGACGCCGCGGCCGCCAACCCCGGGTTCGACGGCACCGAGGTCGCCGTCGGCGCCTACTCCTCCGAGGGCTTCGGCGCCTACGTCCGCGGTGACACCCGCGTCGACTTCATGGAGTCCCTCGGCTTCACCAACAAGCAGGCGGTCCAGGACCTCGCCACGGAGAGCTTCTTCGTGCCGGTGTCCGACGAGCAGGTCGCGCTGCTCGACGCACCGCTGACCGTCGTCTTCCCGATCTTCGTCGAGCCGTCGCAGATCACCGGCAACCCGCTGTGGCAGACGCTGGGCTCGGTGCAGCAGGGCAACGCCGTGCTGCTCGACGAGACGCTGGCCAACGCCTTCTCCAGCGGCTCGGTGCTCGGCACGGGGTACGCCCTGGACAACGCGGTGCCGCTGTTCGCCGAGGCGCTGCAGGGCTGACCCGCTACGCCCCCGGAGGCCGTCCCGGCACCGCCGGGGCGGCCTCCTGCGTCCGCACGGCGCCGCGGCGCAGCGCCAGGGTGCCGAGCAGCCCGACGAGGAAGGCGGCCAGCACGCCGAGGTTGGCGAACGCCCAGTCGCCCTCCCGGCCGCCGAGGCCCAGCGGGCCGAGCAGGTACCCCTGCCAGTCCAGCCAGCCGGCCAGGGTGTTGGTGACCAGCCCCCAGCCGATCACCGTCCCGGCGGCGAGGAGCAGCAGCGGCACCGGCGGGACGGCGCCGTAGCGGCCGCGCGCGTCGTAGAGGTCGGCCTCGGCGTAGGCCCGGCGGCGCAGCGCGAGGTCGGCCAGGAAGACGCCGCACCAGGCCGCGATCGGGACCCCGAGGGTGATCAGGAAGCCCTGGAACTGCACGGAGAAGCTCGCGTCGGCGAGGAAGACGACCCAGATCGCGCCGAGCACCATCAGGGCGCCGTCGATGCCCGCCGCGACCGCGCGGGGCACGCGCACCCCGGCGGCCAGCAGCGACAGGCCGGACGAGTAGATGTCCAGCAGCGCGCCGCCGACCAGGCCGAGCACCGCGACGACCACGAACGGCACGAGGAACCACGTGGGCAGCAGGGCGGCCAGCGCACCGATCGGGTCGGCACCGATCGCGGCCGACAGCTCCGGGTCCGACGCCGCCAGCAGCAGCCCGGTGCCCAGCAGCACCACCGGGGCCAGCGCCCCGCCGAACGTCGTCCAGCCGACGACGCCGCGGGTCGAGGCCGTGCGCGGCAGGTAGCGGGAGTAGTCCGCGGCCGCGTTGACCCAGCCGAAGCCGTAGCCGGTCATGGCCAGGACCAGGGCACCGACGACGGCCGCCGCCGGGCCGGCCGGGACGGCGGTGACGGCCGACCACTCGACGCGGTCGGCCACCAGGACCACGTAGACGACGGTCAGCACCCCGCTGACCACGGTGATCACCGCCTGCATCCGCATGATCGCGTCGAAGCCGAGGACGCCGCCGACCACGACGAGCGCGGCGACGACGAGCAGCGCGACGACCTGGGTCGCCGTCCCGCCGCTCCAGCCGAGCTGGCCGAACACCGTGGCGGTGGCCAGCGTCGCGAGTGAGACGAGCACCGTCTCCCAGCCCACGGTGAGGATCCACGACAGCGCCGCGGGGACCCGGTTGCCGTGCACGCCGAACGCGGCGCGGCTGAGCACGAGCGTGGGCGCCGAGCCGCGCTTGCCGGCGATCGCGACCAGGCCGCAGAGCAGGAACGACACGACGATCCCGACGACGCCGGCCACCAGCGCCTGCACCGCGGAGATGCCGAAGCCGAGCAGGAACGAGCCGTAGGCCAGGCCCAGCACGCTGACGTTGGCGCCGAACCACGGCCAGAACAGCGAGCGGGGGGCGCCGCGGCGCTCCTCCTCGGCGATCACGTTGATGCCGTTGGCCTCGACGGCGACGCGGGGCGGAGGCGCCTCGGTGCCCGGGCCCTGCTGCACGGCCGGCTGCTGCCTCATCGGCGTCTCCTCCTCGACTGCTGCCCCGCCATCCTGCTGCCCCCGACGCGACTCAGCGCAGCCGCCCGTCCTCGGCGACGTCCCAGCGGGCCACCGCGGCCGACAGGCGGGCGGCCAGCCCCGCGAGCAGCCGGGCGCCCTCCTCCGCGGAGGCGCCGGCCGGGTCGCCGAGCACGCCGGTGGGGCTCACCGCCCGCACGCCCTCGGCACGCAGCCGCGGCAGCAGGTCGCCGACCGGCGTGGTCACGCCCGCGACGGACCGGTCGGTCCGCACCGACCCCGGTTCCAGGTGCGCCAGCAGGGAGGTCTCGGTGCGGCCGGCGTGCGCGTCCCCGCCCGGCACGCCGCAGGGGAACCAGGCGGCGTCGCGGCCCTCGGCGCGCAGCAGCGGGACGGCGGAGCGCAGCGCGTCGAGGTTGCCGCCGTGGCCGTTGACGACCAGCAGCCGGCCCGCCCAGCGGCAGGCGGAGCGGCCGTACTCGACCAGCATCGTCGTCAGGGCGTCCGTGCCGACCGAGACGGTGCCCGGGAAGCCCTCGTGCTCGCCGCTGGCGCCGTACGGGACCGCCGGCGCGACGACGGCGTCCAGGCGCGCCGCCCGGACCACCGCCTCGGCCACCACGGTGTCGGTCGCCAGCGGCAGGTGGGGACCGTGCTGCTCGACCGAGCCGAGCGGCACGGCCAGCAGCGGCCGCCCGGGCAGCTCCGGCCAGACGGCGCGGGCCAGGTCGGTCACCGCGGCAGCCTAGGCAGGGACCGCGGCGGGGACCTCGTCGTCCACGGGCAGCTGCCACGGCCGGACGACGGCCGCCAGGACGGCGATGGCCAGCACGAGCGCGGCCACCACGACGGCGCCCATCGCGACCGCGTCGTTGCCCAGGACGCCGACCAGCGGGGCCACCGCGGCACCGACGCCGAACTGCACCGCGCCGAGCAGCGCCGCGGCGGTGCCGGCCGCCTCGCCGTGCCGGGACAGCGCCAGCGCCGGCGCGTTGGGCAGCGCCAGCCCGGAGGCGAACAGCACCGCCCACAGCGGCAGCACGACCCCCCACAGCCCGCCGGTGCCGGTGCCGGCCAGCGCGAGCAGCACCCCGCCGGCGAGGGCGCCCGCGACGGTCGCGGTGACGAGCACCTGCGCCGGGGAGGACCACCGCAGCACCACCGGGTTGAGCTGGGTGGCCGCGATCAGCCAGACCGCGCCGGCGCCGAAGAGCAGGCCGAACTGCTGCTCGTCGAGGCCGAACTCGTCCTGGAAGACGAAGGAGGAGCCCGACACGTAGCTGAACAGGCCGGCCATCGTCAGCCCGGCGACGAGCACCAGGCCGACGTAGACGCGGTCGCGGAACAGCGCGCGGTAGCCGCGCAGCGTCCCGGCGATCCCGCTGCTGCGGCGCCGCGCGGGCGGCAGCGTCTCGTGCACCGCGTACCGGCCCATGACCAGCAGCGCCACGCCGTAGGCGCCCAGCACCAGGAAGATGCCGCGCCAGGAGGTGACGCGCAGCAACTCACCCCCGATCGTCGGCGCCAGCACGGGCGCGGCACCGAGGACGAGGAACAGCCGCGAGAGCATCGTCGCCGCGGCGCGTCCCTCGAACAGGTCGCGCACGACGGCGAGGGCGATGACCGCGCCGGCCGCCGTCCCCACGCCCTGCAGGAAGCGCAGCAGGCCGAGCACCTCGATCGACGGCGCGACGAGCACCAGCAGCGAGGCGACGACGTGCAGCGCCGTGCCGGCCAGCAGCGGGCGCTTGCGGCCGAGGGCGTCCGACAGCGGGCCCAGGACGAGCTGCCCCAGCGCCAGGCCGACCAGCGTGCCGGTGAGGGTGAGCTGCACCGTGGCGGCGCTGGTCCGCAGGTCGTCGGCGATGGCCGGCAGTGCCGGCAGGTACATGTCCACGGTCAGCGGGCCCAGCGCCACGAAGGCGCCGAGGGTGAGGGCGGTGCGCGCCGTCCCGGGCCGGCCGGTGGTCGGGGGTGGTGCGGTCGTCGGCCGGTCCTGGATCGTCGTCACGGAAGGGCGAAGTCGCCCCGGCGGTGGTCCATTCCGCCGCGCCGCCGAGTTCACGGGACCGTCGCCGCACCGACACGCGGCGGTTCCGGTGTCGTCAGGCGGGATCGGGGAAGGGCAGGGGCATGACCACCGACTCCCCCGACGCAACCCGCAAGGTCGCCGAGCTCATGAAGGGCCAGAAGTTCGGCTTCCTCACCACGACGATGCCCGACGGCCGGCTCACCAGCCGGCCCATGGCGCTGCAGGAGGTCGAGTTCGACGGCGACCTCTGGTTCTTCGCCGAGCACGACGCCCCCTGGCTGGCGCACATCACGGCGTCGCCGCAGGTCAACGTCGGCGTCGGCTCCGGCGGCACGTGGATCTCCCTGACCGGCACCGCCCGTGTGGTCGGCGACGTCGCGAAGAAGAAGGAGCTGTGGAACAGCGGCGTCGAGGCCTGGCTGCCGCAGGGGCCCGAGGACCCGTCGGTGGTGCTCGTGAAGGTCGACGGCGACACGGCGGAGTACTGGGACAGCCCCGGCAACCGGCTGGCCACGGCGCTGAGCTTCGTGAAGGCCAAGGCCACCGGCGCCAGGCCCGACACCGGCGAGAAGGACGTCGTCGACCTGCCCTGATGAAGGACCCCCTCGCCCCCCGGCCCACGCTCCGCGCGGGCCGGGGCCCTGCGAGGGGGCCGGGGGCACCCAGCGGACTGCCAGGCGGGACACCGGGCCCGGTCAGGGACGGCGGCCAGGCTGGGGGGACGTCAACCGGAGGTGCCCCGTGCTCACCGTCGCCCTGCTCGCCGTCCTGCTCCTCACCATGACCCTGGCCGACCTCGCCCCGGGCCTGCTGCCCGACGGGTCGGGGCCGACCGTGGTGGCCCCGACCCGCTGAGGGGTCAGGTGAGCGGCACGCCCGCGAGCGGTGACTCGTCGCAGGCCCTCGCCGGCGGCAGCGCGGGCATGCCGAGCAGCGTCGGCTGGCCGCGCACCGGCCCGGTGTGCGAGTGGTCGAGGGAGCTCCTCGGCGTCGCGAGGGCGGCGTCGCGGGCGGCCAGCGCGGTCTCGCCGTAGCCCTGCACGCACTCGGGGTCGGGCCCGTCCAGCGGCAGGCCGGTGAAGAACTTCGCCGCCATGCAGCCGCCCCGGCAGGCGTCGAAGTGGGCGCACCTCGTGCACGCGCCGCCGGTCTGCGGGCTGCGCAGCTCCCGGAACAGGTCCGACTGCTGCCACACCCGCTGGAAGCCGCCCTCGCCCCGCACGTTGCCGGCGAGGAACTGCTCGTGGATGGCGAACGGGCAGGCGTAGACGTCACCGACCGGGTCGATCAGGCAGACCACCCGACCGGCACCGCAGAGGTTGAGCCCGGGCAGCGCCTCGCCGTAGGCCGACAGGTGGAAGAACGAGTCGCCGGTCAGCACGCGGTCGCCGTTGGCCAGGAGCCAGGAGTACAGCTCGCGCTGCTGCGCCTGGGTGGGGTGCAGCTGGTCCCAGACGTCGGCACCGCGACCGGAGGGGCGCAGCCGGGTGATCCGCAGCTGGGCGCCGTAGCGGTCGGTCAGCGCCCGGAACGCGTCCAGCTGGGAGACGTTCTCCCGCGTGACCACCACCGAGACCTTGAAGTCCTCCATCCCCGCCTCGGCGAGGTTCTCCAGGGCCCGCACGGCGGTCGCGAACGAGCCGGTGCCGCGGACGCGGTCGTTGACCTCCGCCGTGGCGCCGTCGAGGGAGATCTGCACGTCGACGTAGTCGGTGGCCGCCAGCTGCGCGGCCCGCTCCCGGGTCAGCTTGACGCCGTTGGTGGAGAACTTGACGCCGACGTCGTGGCCGACGGCGTAGTCGAGCAGGTGCCAGAAGTCCGGCCGCACGGTGGGCTCGCCGCCACCGACGTTGACGTAGAAGACCTGCATCCGCTGCAGCTCGTCGACGACGGCCTCCGCCTCGGCGGTGCTGAGCTCGCGGGGGTCGCGCCGTCCCGAGGAGGACAGGCAGTGCACGCACGCCAGGTTGCAGGCGTAGGTGAGCTCCCAGGTCAGGCAGATGGGGGCGTCGAGGCCGTACTCGAACTGGTCGACGAGGCGGCCACCCACCGGCCGGTCGGGGACGACGGCGGTCACAGGAGCTCCTCGTTCGTCTCGGCCTCGCTGCAGGGGCCCGCCCCGAGCGTGCGAGCGGTGGGGGGCGGCGAGGTCCTCCGTTCGATCATCTCGGAGCGGGCCAGGTCGGCCAGCGCCCTGACGTAGGCGGGCCGCTGCACCTCGGGGACGCCGCAGGCGACCAGCGTCGCGTCGGCGCTGGGGTGGTCGGCCAGCGCCTGCACGACGGTGACCAGCGTCCTCGACTTGAGGAAGGACAGCTTCCGGTTGCCGAAGTGGTAGGCCAGCGCCCCGAACGGCTCCGGCCGCAGGGCCACCGAGCGGGCCCGCCGCCAGGGGCGCGCGGAGTCGAAGACGGCCGGGGCGGGAGCGCCCGCGGCCGGCGCGGTCGGGCTCGTCACGGCGAGGGTGCCGGTCGGCTCAGTAGACGCCGCACATGCCGTCGATGGAGACCTCCTCGACGAGGGACTCCTCGACCAGCGCCTCCTCGGTCACCACCTCCGGGGTCGGGGCCTCGGTCCGGGCCTGGGTCTCGGTGTGGGCGGTCGTCTCGGGCATGCGGACCTCCGGAGCACAGGAGAGCGGGATGCCGAGGACCGTAGGGGCACCCGGTGCCACCAGCAACCGAGGGGGAGCCGTGGGCACGGGACGTACGGTCTCCGCCCCGTCGCGGGGCAGGATGTGCCGGTGAGCGTGCTGCACGGTCCCGTCCGCGGTGTCCGCCGGGACGACCCCCGCGAGGACACCCGCGCCCGGATCGAGCAGGCGGCGCTGGAGCTGTTCACCGCGGCGGGCTTCGAGCAGGTGACGATCGAGGAGATCGCCGCCGCCGCCGGCACCAGCCGGCGCACGTTCTTCCGCAGCGTGGGCAGCAAGGCCGACGCGGTCTGGGGCGACTTCGACGGGCACGTCGACCGGCTGGCCACGCTGCTCGAGCGCTCCGGCGACGACGTCCCGGTGCTGACCGCCGTCCTCGCCGCCTACGTCGAGGTCAACGACTACGCCCCGGAGGACCTGCCGGTCCTGCGCCAGCGGATGCGGCTGATCCTCACCGAGCCGGCACTACAGGCGCACTCCCAGCTGCGCTACGCCGACGTCGACCGGGTGGTCGCCGGCTACGTGGCGCGTCGCGGCGGGGAGAGCCCCACCGCGCTGGTGCCCCGGCTGGTCGCCACGGCCACCCGCGCCGCGGCCACGACGGCGTTCGAGGCGTGGCTGTCGGGTGCCGCGCCGTCGCTCGCCGACGCCCTGCGGACGGCGTTCGGCCAGCTCGCCGAGGGCTTCCCCGGCCTCCGCTGACGGGCCGCCGGACGCCCCGGCCGCGTCACCCGCCGGGTGACGAGCGGGCCGGCCGGCCGCGGTGAACGCCGGCGCGGTGGCCGCCGTACCCCCTCCAACGGACACGGCCACGGGCCGTCCGGACGGGACCGGCACCTGCCATACGCGACTGCCATACGCGACGGCGCATCCGCGGTGCCGGCCGCCGGTATGCCCGGGAACCGAATGACGCGCCGGAGTTGCGGGCAGACGGTCAGTGACCGCTGCACCGCCTCCCCCGCCGGAGCACCCATGCACAGCGCCGTCCGCGCAGTCCCGGCCACGATCACCGACCTCGTCGTCGACCTCGCCTCGACCCCCCTGTCCGAGCTGCTGTCCGGCGACCTGGCCGGATCGGTCTGCGGCGAGGTGGCCGACGCGCTCGGGGTGGCCGGGGCGGCGTGCCTGCTGTGCGACTCCGACCGCGTCGTGGTCGCCGGCTGGTCGGACCCGCGGGCCTGGTCCCTCGCCTGCCTGCAGGCCGAGCAGCGGGACGGCCCGGCCCTGCGGGCCGTCACCGAGGGGCGCACCGTCGTCGAGGCCGACCTGCACCGGCTGGCCCGTGACCCGCACACCGCGCGCGCCCTGGTCCTGCGGGTCGGGGCGACCGTGGCCACCCCCCTGCGCTGCTCCGACCGGGTGCTCGGCTCCCTCCAGCTCTACCTCGACGCCGACCGCTCCCCCACCGCCGACCTCGTGGCCGGCGCCGAGGCGCTGGCCCGGGTGCTCGGGACGGTCACGGCCAACACCGACCTCTACCGGCGCAGCGCGGAGACGGCCGCGCACCTGACCGAGGTGCTGACCTCCCGGGCGCCGGTGGAGCAGGCCAAGGGCGCGCTCGCCGAGCGGTACCGCATCGGCGTCGCCGAGGCCTTCGGCCTGCTCCGCGCCCAGGCCCGCAACCGGCGCCAGACGGTCACCGCGGTCGCCCGCGACGTCCTCGCCCACGTCCCCGGCGGGCCCCGCCCCGTCCCGTCCGACGCCCTCTCCCACTCCTCGCAGGGGGGTGAGGCGGGCGGCACCTCCCCGGGCGTCGCACCGGCTCCCCCGCTGCGCGTCCCCGCGGACCACCACCGTCCCGTCCGCGTGTCCCGTCGTCCTCTCGCCCGTGAGGCGCAGACGACCCCGAGCGACGCCCAGCGCCCCCTCCGGGATGCGTCGTCTCGCCCTCAGGACCGCCGGTCCACCGACCCGGCATCCGCCTGAGGCAGGCGCCCGGCTCCCCTCCCCTCGCAGCCGGACACCACCGCTCCCCCGTCGCCCGCTCTCCCCGAGAGGTCCCCCGTCATGCGCACCAAGCTCCTGTCCGTCCTCGCCGCCGCGGCCTGCACTGTCCCGCTGGCCCTCGCCTCGCCCGCCTCGGCCGCCCCGACCCAGACCGCGACCGTGGACATCGTCCCGGTGGCCGCCGGCGCGGTGGAGCGGGCGACCGTGACCCTCGTCGCCAACCCCGGCGGCCTCGGCTACAGCGCCGTCGGCAGCGGCACCGGCTTCAACCCGCTCAGCCAGTACGTGTCGCTGGGCTACGGCGTGAACTCCGTGCCGGTCGCGACGAACGGCGTCCCGCCGTGCGCCGACGACGGCACGCTCGGCGACCCGAACACCTCGACGCTGCGGATGTTCATCGGCGCCTGGCTGCCGGTCCTCGGCAGCAACCGCAGCCTGGCCGGCACCCAGCCGACCACGACGATCGACCAGGTCAACACGGTGTCGATCCGCCGGGCCAACGTGCCGATCCTGCCGCAGCCGGGCGACATCCGGCCGCAGACGTTCCAGATCCGCTCCTGCGGCCAGATCGTCAAGGTCAACTGACCCGGCCGGTGCCGGGGCGGGTCGACCCGCCCCGGCACCTCCGGAACCCGAGAGGAGCCGTGCCCCGTCCCATGTCGCACCTCCGACCGCGCCCCACCGCCCTCTCCCGCCGCCCTGCCGCCGTCCTGCCCGCCGTCCTGACCGCCGCCGTCCTGCTCACGACCGCCTGCACGTCGGGCGGCGACGCGGCCGGGAGCGCGGGGCCGGCCGCCGTCGTCGACGGGCGGCCGGTCGAACAGGCCGAGCTCGACCGCCGGCTGGCCACGGTGACCTCCGACCCCGACGTCTCGGCCGCGATCGCCACCGACGCGGCCGTCGAGAACCGGCTGCGGGCCGACGTCCTCGCCCAGCTCATCGAGGTCCGCGTGGTGTCGGCGGCCGCTCCCGACCTCGGTGCCGAGGTGACCGACGAGGAGCTCGACGCCCACGTCGACCGGCTCGCCGAGGAGCAGCTCGGCGGCGGGCCGGACGCCTGGGCGGCGTTCCTCGCCGAGCGCGGCTACCCGGAGGAGGAGGTCCGCGCCCAGCTGGGCGAGGACCTGCTGCGCGAGGAGGTCGAGGACCTGCTGGGCGCGCCGGCCGTCGCGCCCGAGCAGGTCGCGCAGGCCCACGCCGCGGAGTGGCAGGGACGCAAGCGCGTCGCGCACGTGCTCGTGGCCTCGCCGGAGGAGGCCGCGGCCGCGCTGGCCGAGCTGCGCGCCGGGGCCGACTTCGCCACCCTCGCCCGCGAGCGGTCGCTGGACCAGGCCTCGGCGGCCTCCGGCGGCGACCTCGGTCCCTGGATCGAGGACCAGTACGTCGCGGCCTTCGACCAGGCGGTGGAGAACGCCACCGGTCCGGGCCTGCTCGAGCCGGTGTCCACCCCCTTCGGCTGGCACGTCATCGAGGTGCGCGCACCCGCGACGCTCGAGGAGGTGTCCGGGCTGATCACCGAGCAGCTCGCCGAGCAGCAGCAGGACGCCGCCTACGCGGAGTGGGTGGCCGGGGTGCGCGCCGGCGTCGACGTCGACGTCCGGGACGACCTCGGCGACTGGGACCGCGCCGGCGGGACGGTGACCCCGTGACCGGCGACTCCGTGACCGGCGACCCCGTGACCGGTGCGCCCGTGCCACCGGACCCGGCGGGCCGTCCCGGGGACGACGCCCCGGCCGGCCGCCGCGTGCTCACCCGGCGCACCCTGCTCGGCGCCGGGCTGCTGGGGGTGGCGGGGATCGGCACCGGCGCCTGGCTGGCCGGGCAGGACACGGCGCCGGTACGCCCGCGACCCCGGGCCGACGCCCGGCCGGCGGTCGGCGTCCCGGCCGACGTCGCCCACCGCTGGGTCGGCCACCACCTGGCGCTGGTGAAGGCGCACGGCGCGCCGGCACCGGCGGCGGCGGAGATGTTCGCCGTCCTGGGGATCGTGCTGGCCGCCGCGGCCCGCCCCGGCGCGGTCGTCGTCCCGGGCCCGCTGGAGCAGCTCCGGCTGCCCGGCCCGACCTCCGCCGACCCGGCGCTCACCGCCGACGCGGCCCTGGCCTGGCTGCTGCCGCGCCGCTACCTCGACTCCGCCGGCCCCGTCCTCGTCACCGCCGTCACCGAGGCCGAGGCGGCGATCGAGCGGGCTCCGGCCGCGTCCCGCGGACCCGCCCGCGAGGCGGGTGCGGCGATCGGGGCCGCCGTCCTCGACTGGTACGTGCGGGTCATGGCCGTGCCCGCGGCCGAGGTGCGGCCCGTGCGACCGCCGGGCCCGCACTCCTGGGAGCCGACCCCGCCGGACCACGAGCAGGCCGTCCTCCCGCACTGGGGCGCCAAGCCCACCCTGGCGCTGGCGGAGGTGGACGTCCCCGCCGACCCGCCGCCCTTCTCGACCGACCCGGGCAGCGAGCGGTACCGGCTGGCCGTCGAGGTCCGGGACACCGTGGCGGCGCTCACCGACGACCAGCGGGCGATCGCGCGGCACTGGGCCGACGGGAAGTGGACGATCAGCCCGCCGGGGCACTGGCTGTGCATCACCTCGCGGGCCCTGCAGGAGCGCGGCGCCGACCTCGACCTGGCCGCCCACACGCTGCTGCTGCTCGGGGTGTCCCAGCACGACGCGTTCGTGTCCTGCTGGGCCAGCAAGTTCCGCACCGACGTGCTGCGGCCGCTGACCTACGTCCGCCGCCACCTCGGCGACCCGCAGTGGCTCTCCCCGGTGCCCACGCCGTGCTTCCCGGAGTACACCAGCGGCCACGCGACCCAGTCCGGCGCCGCGGCGACCGTGCTCAGCGGCGTCCTGGGGGACGCGCCGTTCAGCGACCCGTCGCCCACCGGCGCCCCGGCCCGCTCCTACCCGACCTTCGGGGCGGCCGCGGAGGAGGCCGCGGTGTCGCGTCTCTACGGCGGCATCCACTACCGCAACGCCAACGAGCAGGGGCTGGCGTGCGGGCGGCGCATCGGCGCCACCGTCCTCGAGCGCTACGGCACCGCCTGAGCCGGCAGCCGGGCCGGCCTCAGCGGAGCCCGCCGAGGGACCCGGCGAGCTCGGGGTGCTCGTGCAGGTGGTCGCGCAGCCACCGCCCGTAGGGCGGCCGCTCGTGCGCCCACCCGGACCAGTGGCCCCGCAGCGCACCGACCAGCCGGCCGCGCAGCGGCTCGGCGAGCCCGTCGTCGCGGTGCACCAGCACCACCTCGAGCACGGCCGGTGACGGCAGGGGCACCACCGTCACGCCCGGCGCGGACGCCGCCCCGCCCACCAGCGCGGCGACCGAGGCCGAGGCCACCCACTCCAGCGCCTCGCGCTGGCCGCCGGCCCGGTGCACCACCGGGGAGGGGACGACGCCGAAGCGGCGCATCAGCCAGGTCTCGACCGGGCCGAACCAGGAGTCGCCGGCCCGCAGCACCCAGCGCAGCTCGCCGAGCTGCTCGGGGACGACGGCGGGCTGGGTGGCCCAGGGGTGCTCGTCCGGCAGCGCCAGCCACACCGGCTCGGCCCCGACCACGACGCTGCGCGTGCCCTCGGCCGGTCCCGGCCGTGACCCGCCGTCGGGGTCGGCCCGGACGTGCAGCGCGGCGGTCAGCGCGCCCTGGGCGACGGCGGCCACGGCGGTGCCGGCGCGCAGCGTCGTCGACTGGACCTCCACGCCCGGGAGCGCGGCGTCGACGGCCCGGCGCAGCGCCACCGGCGTCCACTCGGGCACGCCCAGGCGCAGCACCGGCGTCCGGTCCCGGGCGGCCAGCACGATCGCCTCCGACCGGCGCACGAGGTCGGCCATCATCGGGATCAGCCGCTCCCCGAGCGGGGTGGGCGAGACGCCGGTCCGGGAGCGCACGAACAGCGGCCCGCCCAGGACCCGCTCGATCCGGCGCAGCTGGGTGGTGAGGCTCGGCTGGGGCACCGACATCTCCGCCGCGGCCGCGGAGATGCTGCCGGCGGCGGCGATGCACGTCACGACGTCGGCGTGCCGCAGCTCGAGTCTCACGGGAGCACGGCAGGGGACGGGGAGGGCATGACCGACCTTCCGCGCGGACAGGCGTCGACGGACCGAGGGCGACCCCCCCGTGCGTGGTCGGTCACTGACGGTAGCTCGCGTCGTGCCCGTCCGCAGCCCCCCGAGGCGGTCGGTCCCGTTCCCCGTCAGGCGCTGCCGAGCTCGGCGCGCAACCCCTCGAGCAGGCGGTCGACGTCGGCGTCGTCGGTGTAGGGCGCCAGGCCGATCCGCAGCCCGCCGGCGTCGCCGAGCCCCAGCCGCCGGGACACCTCGATCGCGTAGAAGCTGCCCGCCGGCGCGTTGACCCCCCGCGCGGCCAGCGCCCGGGACACCTCGGCGGCGGGCCGGGCGGCGGCGGTGAGCAGCAGGGTGGGCGTCCGGTGCCGCGCCCGCGACCACAGCGTCACCCCGGGCAGCTCCGCGAGCTCGGCCTCGATGCGCTCGCGCAGCCGGTCCTCGTGCGCCTCGACGGCGGACATGCCCGCGACCAGCCGCGCGCGCCGGTCGCCGTCGGTCCCGCCGAGCGCGGCCAGGAAGTCGACCGCGGCGGTGGTGCCGGCCAGCAGCTCGTAGGGCAGCGTACCGAGCTCGAACCGCTCGGGGACGGCGTCGGTGGAGGGCAGCAGCTTGTCCGGGTGCAGCGTCTCCAGGAGCGACGGCGCGGCGACGAGGCAGCCCAGGTGGGGGCCCAGGAACTTGTACGGCGAGCAGGCGTAGAGGTCGGCGCCGAGCGCGGCGACGTCGACCGGCGCGTGCGCGGTCAGGTGCACACCGTCGACGTAGGCGAGCGCCCCGGCCCCGTGGGCCAGGGCGGTGAGCGCGGCGACGTCGGGGCGGGTGCCGATGAGGTTGCTCGCCCCGGTCAGGGCGACCAGCCGGGTGCGGTCGGACAGCACGGTCCCGAGCGCCTCGGGGGTCAGCTCGCCGGTGGCCGGGTCGAGGTCGGCCCAGCGGACGGTGGCCCCCCGCGCGGCCGCGGCCTGCACCCACGGCCGCACGTTGGCGTCGTGGTCGAGCCGGGTGACCACGACCTCGTCGCCCGGGCCCCAGCCGGCGGCCAGCGTGCGCGAGAACTCGTAGGTCAGGGCGGTCATCGACCGGCCGAACACGACCCCGCCCGGGTCGCCCGCGACCAGATCGGCCACGGCGGCCCGGGCGGCGAGCACGATCGCGTCGGCGGCGCGCTCGGCCGCGGTGACCTGCCCGCGGTTGGCGATCGGCGAGGTGAGGGTGGCGGCCACCGCCTCGGCGACCTGGCGCGGCACCTGCGAGCCGCCGGGCCCGTCGAAGTGCGCGGCGCCGGCGGCCAGCGCGGGGAGGTCCGCCCGGACGGCGGCGACGTCGTAGGCCGTGCTCAGGGTGCTCATCGCCACCGAGTCTGCCGCCGAGCACGGCCGACGGCAGACTCGGCGGCATGCCCGACCTGACGCACTCGGACTCCGTCGTCGTCGCCGTCGGCCCGGAGGAGCTCTACGACCTCGTCAGCGACGTGACCCGCACCGGTGAGTGGAGCCCGGTCTGCGTGGCCTGCTGGTGGGACGAGGGCGCGACCGGGCGGGTGGGCGACTGGTTCACCGGCCGCAACGTGACGCCGGAGCGGACGTGGGAGACGCGCAGCCTGGTGGCCGCGGCCGACCGCGGCCGGGAGTTCGCCTGGCTGGTCGGCGGCTCGCGGGCGCGCTGGGGCTACACGCTCGAGCCGGTCGGGGGCGGCACCCGGCTCACCGAGTCGTGGGCGTTCCTGCCCGACGGGCTGGCGTTCATGGCGGAGCGCTACGGCGACGACGCGCCCGCCCAGGTGCAGGCGCGGACCCGGGCGGCGCACGAGGGCATCCCGGCGACGCTGGCCGCCGTCAAGCGCATCGCCGAGGCCTGACGCGGTCGCCGGCTGTGCACCCGTCGGGGTCCCGGGTGGGGCGGAAGCCCCGACGGGTGCACGCTCACGGGCGCCCGGTCCGGGCCCGTCCGCGGACGTGCCCGGGAGGCCGGTCCCGGTCAGTCCTGGCAGACCCGTCGGGGCGTTGCTGCACCGTCCAGAGGTGGTCCAGCGCGCGCTCGGCGGCCGCCTCGTCGCCCATCGCGATCAGGGCGGTCGCGTGCTGGTGGAGGTCGCGGGACCAGACCTCGTGGTGGACGGGGAAGTGCTGCAGTCCGTCCGCCCAGGCCCACGGCTTGCCCAGGGAGGCGACGAACCCGCCGCGGAACGTCTCGTCCTCGCTGGCCGCCGTGCATCACACGCTAGGGGGTGCCTGTGTCCCGGCGTGACCACCGGCCGGTGCGGCGGTCACGGGGATGTGCACTTCCGCGGACCTGCACGGTGCAGATCCGCGGAAGTGCACGGGAGGGTCCTGGCTACCTGCCGAGGATGCCGCCGATCGCGCCGCCGATGCCGCCGCCCTGGCCGCCGCCCCCGCCGCCACCGCCACCGCCGAGCATCTTGACCAGGTCCATCGGGTCGAGGCCGAGCTTCTGCAGGATGCCCGCGTGCTGGTCGGTGTCGACCTGACCGGGCAGTTCCTGGTCGGCCTGCTGCGCCTTGTCGTCCTGCCCCTGGGACTGCAGCAGCTGGAGGATCTGTGCCTTGTCGATCTGCATGACCGGCCCCTACCCACTCAGCCCGCCGCACGCACCACCCGGTCGGGACGGACGACGGCGAAGCGCGCCCGCCCGGCGCGCAGCCACGCGGTGAGCACGCCGTCGACGTCGTCGGCCTCGGTGCGCCGCCCGCCCGCGGTGACGGCGACCCGGCCGGCCGCGACCGCCGCGAGCACGGCCGTCCCGGTGCCGAGGACGTCGTCGAGCCGGCACTCCCGCCCGTCGACGCGGACCCGGGCCCGCGGCACGAGGGTGCCGACCAGCCGGCGCCCAGCCCGGCCGCCCCGGTCGACCAGCGGGCCGCGGTGCAGGGGCGGCGTCCGGCTGTCGGTGGCGTAGGCGGCCAGCGCCGGCACCCGCCCGACGGCGGCCAGCACCGTCCGGCGCACCGGGACGGCGCCCGCTCCCCCGCCGGTCATCAGCCGCCCGACGAGCGCGGCGAGCCGGACCAGCGTGCGGGCGTGCGGGCCGCGCTCGGCCCCGTGGGTGTCGAGCAGGTCCTCCCCGGCCTCCCCGGACACGACGGCGGCCAGCTTCCACGCCACCTGGTGCACGTCGCGCAGGCCCAGCCCCAGGCCCTGGCCGACGAACGGCGGGGTGAGGTGCGCGGCGTCGCCGGCCAGGAGCACCCGGCCGCGACGCCACCGGTCGACGACCTGCGCCCGGTAGACGTACTCCGCGGCGCGGACCACCTCGGCCCGCTCGGCGCCGAACGGGGCCAGCAGCGCCGGCAGGTCGGCGGCGAGGCCGGCCGCGGTCTCTCCCGGCCGCAGCCGCGCCTCGAACCGGTAGCGGTCGCCGCTGACCGGCATGAACGTCGCCGCGCGCGCCGGGTCGCACACCTGCTGGACGCCCGGCCAGACCGGCAGCGGCGCCGGCGAGCGCAGGTCGGCCACGAGCCACCGGTCGGGCCGGCCCAGGTCGCGCATCCGCCCGCCCACCAGCCGCCGCACGGTGCTGTGCGCACCGTCGCAGCCGAGCACCGCCGCGGCCTCCAGGCAGGCACCGTCGGCCGTCGTCACCGTGACGGACCGGTCCCCCTCCGCCAGCCCGACCACGTCGGCCGGGGCGCACGACGTGATCCCCGGCGTGCGGTCGACGGCGGCCCGCAGCACCGCCTCGAGGTCGGGCTGGTGGAACATCGAGGCCTGCGGCCAGCCGTGCCGGCCCGCGCCCGCCTCGCGGCGGAACTCGGCGAGCACCCGGTGCCCGGCGTCGACCAGCCGCAGCCCGGCCATCGGCCGGCTGACGGCGAGGAACTCCTCGACCACGCCGGCGTCGGCCAGCGCCCGCAGCGCCTCGTCGTCGAGGTGCACCGCCCGCGGGACGGCGGGCGGGGCGGGCCGGCGGTCCAGCAGGAGCACCGGGCACCCGCGCCGGGCCAGCAGCAGGGCGGCGGTGGTGCCGACCGGGCCGGCGCCGACGACGACCACGGGCAGGCGCGACACGCCGCCAGTCTCCCGGACCCCGTTCCCGCGGCCCGCCTGGCATCGTTGCGTGGTCATGTCATCACCGTCCGCGGTCGCATCGCCTCCCGAGTGGCACCGGTACGGCCGCCCCCGCCGGGACCGCTGGCGGACGCTGGTCAGCGGTCTGGGTCAGACCCTGCTCACCGCCGGCATCGTGCTGCTGCTGTTCGTCGTCTACGAGCTGTGGGTGACGGGGCTGTTCGCCGCCCGCGAGCAGGACCGGCTGGCCGACGAGCTGCGCACCGGCTGGTCGGCCGACGCCCCGGTGGTCGGCGTCCCCGGCGCGCCGGCCGCGCCCGGGGTGGGCGAGCCGCTGGCGGTGCTGCACGTGCCGCGGCTGGGCGAGGACTGGTCGCGGGTGGTGCTGGAGGGCACCGCCGAGGAGCAGCTGGCCCAGGGGCCGGGTCACTACGTCGGGACGGCGCTGCCCGGGGAGCCGGGCAACGTCGCCGTCGCCGGGCACCGGGTGGGGCGCGGCTCGCCGTTCCTGGAGCTCGACGCGCTGCAGTCGGGCGACCCGATCGTCGTCGAGGTGGCCGACGGCTGGTTCACCTACCGGGTGCTCGCCGACGGGCAGGACCCCCAGGGCGTCCCCGGCCGGCAGATCGTGACGCCGGACCGCATCGACGTCATCGCGCCGACCCCCGGCGGCGCGGCCGACGCCGCCCCCACCGGCTCCTACCTGACGCTGACCACCTGCCACCCGCGCTACTCCGCCCGGCAGCGGCTGGTCGTGCACGCCGTGCTCGACGGTCCCGGCGTGACGCGGGCGGACGCACCCGACGGGCCGCCGGCCCTGACCGAGGACTGAGGACCCGCGTGTACCGCTGGATCTGGCACTCCCTCCCCGGGGGGACGGCGACCCGCTCGGTGCTGGCGCTGCTGCTCGCGCTCGCCGCCTGCGCCCTGCTGCTGTTCGTCGTCTTCCCGGCCGTGGAGCCGCACCTGCCCTTCACCTCCGTGACGGTCGACCCCGCCCGCTGACGGCCCCGGCGGCGCAACCGTTGCCGTGCGCTTGACGGCACCCGGTGCCGGACCGACAGTGTGGCGCGGCGCACAGCCGACGCGGCGGCCCGTCGACGGCGACGGGCGGTGACACGGCACTGACGGAAGGACACCGGGTGAAGACCAAGGGCGCGATCCTGTGGGGCGTGGGCGAGGAGTGGTCGATCGAGGAGATCGAGCTCGGCGACCCGAAGGCGGGTGAGGTCCAGGTCCAGCTGGCCGCCTCGGGGCTCTGCCACAGCGACGAGCACCTGGTCACCGGCGGCACGCCCGTGGCGTTCTACCCGGTCATCGGCGGCCACGAGGGCGCGGGCGTCGTCACGAAGGTCGGCCCCGGCGTGACCGGGCTGCAGGAGGGCGACCACGTCGTCACCGCCTTCATCCCCGCGTGCGGGCAGTGTCCGCCGTGCTCGAAGGGGATGCAGAACCTCTGCGACCTCGGCGCCAACCTGCTGGCCGGGACGTCGATCTCCGACGGCAGCTACCGCGTGCAGGCGCGCGGCAAGGACGTCATCCCGATGTGCCTGCTCGGCACGTTCTCGCCCTACATCACCGTGCACCAGGCGTCGGTGGTGAAGGTCGAGCCCGACATCCCGCTGGAGATCGCCGCGCTGGTCGGCTGCGGCGTCACCACCGGCTGGGGGTCGGCCACCAAGGTCGCCGACGTCCGCCCGGGCGAGAACGTGGTGGTCATGGGCGCCGGCGGCGTCGGCATGAACGCCGTCCAGGGCGCAGCTGCGGCAGGAGCGAAGCGGGTCATGGTCATCGAGCCGGTCGCGAAGAAGCGCGAGTGGGCGATGGACATGGGCGCCACCCACACCTTCGAGTCGGCCGAGGAGGCCACCGGGAAGGTCAACGAGCTGACCTGGGGCCGCATGGCCGACAAGACGATCATCACCGTCGGCGACATCCAGGGCGAGGACATCCAGACCGCGCTGAGCCTCACCGGCAAGGGCGGCCGGGCGGTGGTCACCGGGATGGGCAACTACGCCAACACCGACGTCAAGCTCAGCCTCTTCGAGCTCACGCTGCTGCAGAAGGACCTGCAGGGCGCCATCTTCGGCGGCCTGGCCCCGCGGGCGGCGATCCCCGAGCTGCTCGCGCTGTACCAGGAGGGCCAGCTCAAGCTCGACGAGCTCGCCACCACGAAGTACGCGCTCGAGGACATCAACCAGGGCTATCAGGACATGCGCGACGGCAAGAACATCCGCGGGATGGTCGTCTACACCGACGCCGACCGCTGAGCCGGCAGCCCTCCGCCGCGCCGTCGCGCCCCGCCCGCCGCACGGGGCGGGGCACGACGGCGCCCGGGGGGACCGGCCCACCGTCCCGACCTGCGACGACGTGACCCGGCCCACCGTGGTGCCGGAGGCGTGAGGAGGCCCGGTGTCCCTCCCGGCGACGACACGTCCCGACGACCGCGACGTCCTGCGCGCCGCCGTCCGCGAGGTACACGCCCGCTCGGGCATGGGCGTGGTCTTCGCCGGCCCGGTGCAGGACGGTGACCTCTGCATCGGGCACCTCGTCGGGGCCCGCACGCGGCACCTGCAGGGGCTGCGGGTGCGCTCGGGTGCCGGGCTCGGCGGGCGGGTGCTCAGCGAGGGCCGGCCGGCCGGCGTCGAGGACTACGGGCAGGCCCTCGACATCACCCACGAGTACGACGGCCCGGTGCTCGCCGAGGGGCTGTGCACGGTGGCCGCGGCACCGGTGCTCGTCGGCGGGCACGGGCGGGCGGTCCTGTACGCGGCCAGCCGCGAGGGCGGGTCGGTGGGCGACCGGGTGCGCGACGCGCTGGTCCGCGCCGCCGCCCGCGCGGCCGCCGAGCTCTCCGTCCGGGACGAGGTCGACCGCCGGCTGGCGCTGGTCGCCGCCGCCCCGGCCGCCCCCGCCGCGCCCGGCGACCCGGCGCGGTGGGAGGAGGTGCGCGCGGTGCACGCCGAGCTGCGGCTGGCCGCGCAGACCACCGCGGACGCCGCGCTGCGCGACCGCCTGCTGTCGGCGTGCGGACGGCTGGCGGCCCTGGGAGCGGCACCGGACACACCGCCGCCGCCGGTGCACCTGTCGGCGCGGGAGGTCGACGTCCTCACGCAGGTGGCGCTGGGCTGCAGCAACCGGGAGACCGCCGCCCGCCTGTGCCTGCGCCCGGAGACGGTGAAGAGCTACCTCGGCTCGGCCATGACCAAGCTCGACGCCCACACGCGGCTCGAGGCCGTCGTCCGCGCCCGGGGGCTCGGCCTGCTGCCGTGACACCGCGGTCCTACCGGACCGCACCGCGGCCAGGTGCCGTACCCGACCGCAGCTGAGCCCCACCCGCCACTCCTCGCAGAGGCCTCCGGCCCCCACTCGTCGCGGCGATCAGCCGAGCAGGCGGGTGAGCGCGGGACCGAGGTCGCGCAGCGTCCGCACCATCTGCGCGGTGCCGCCCCCGCGCCCGGCCAGCTCCCGCGCGGCCTGCTCGGCCTCGGGGGTGGGCAGCGGGCACAGCACGTGCAGCCGGTCGATGCCGCCCAGCGCCGACTCGGGCGGGTCCCCGGTGGTGTGCAGGCAGTCGGAGAGCAGCACCACGACGCGCTCGTCGGCCACCTGGGCGGCCAGTTGCAGGCGGGCGGCCCGCAGCGCTGCGGCGAGGTCGGTCATCCCGTGCCCGCGCAGGCCCAGCAGGTGCGTGACGACGTCCTCGGCGGCGCGGCGCTGACCCGGCCGCTGCACCACGTCGACCTCCCGGCCGAAGGTGATCAGGCCGGTCCGCAGCCGCTCGTCCCCGGTGAGGACGACGCCGGCCGCCGCCACCGCCGCGATCGCCACCCCCAGCCCGGTCATCGAGCCGGACGTGTCGACGGCGAGGCACACCGACCGCCGGTGCCCGGTCCAGCGGCGCGTGACGAGGTCCCCCTCGGCCAGCGGCGTCCCGACGGCCCAGCGGTCCAGCGTGCGGTCGAGGTCGAGGTCGCCGTCGCCGCGGCGGTCGGGCACCAGCCGGCGCGTGCCCCGCGTCCGCGTGCGGCCCACGCGCCCGACCTGCACGAACACCCGCCCGGCCAGCCGCTGGGCCGCCGAGCGCAGGTCGCGGTCGGTGGCGGCCGCGAGGTCGGTGAGCAGCGCGGCAGCGGCGTCGGCGTCCTCGGCCATCAGCGCGGCGAAGGCCTCCTCGTCGAGCTCGCCGACCTCGGGGCTGACCTCCTCGAACGCCTCGTGCCGCGCCGCCATCTCCCGCCGGCTGGTCTGCCGCCGGCCGCCGCCCGAGCGGCGGTCCCGGCGCAGCGAGGACGCGGAGTCGGGGCCCGCCGGGGACTCCGGCGGGCCCTCACCTTTTCCCTGGTCGTCACCGCCCGGGGACTCGGCCGGCGGGTCTCCCCCGTCCGGTGGCGGAGGCCCCTCCTCCGGCCAGACGCCGTCGAGGATCTCGTCGATGACCGCCTCGGCCGTGCGCTCGACGCCGTCGGTGATGCGGATCCGGCCCGACAGGGCGGCGTAGGCGGCGTCGCGCGCGGTCTCCCGGGCGCCCTCGGCGCCGAGGCCCGACTGGCCGCGGACGTCGAGCAGGCCGCCGAGCAGCAGGACCAGGTCGGTCGCGCCGCGCACCGAGGACCCCATCCGGACGTCCCGGTGCTCCCGGGTGGCCCGCACCAGCCGGACGGCGAGTCCGATGAGGGCCGGCGGTGCCGCGGTGACGGCCCCGACGATCGCCCGCTCGGCCGCGGCGTCCTGGTAGCCGAGCACCACCCGGCACATCCGGTCGGCGATCGCCTGCCCGACCCGCGCGGTGCCGATGGCGTCGAAGGGGTTCATCGCCGCGATCAGCCGGAACCCGGCGGCTGCCCGCACGTGGCCGAGCCGGGGCACGGTGATCTCGCCCTCGGTGAGCACGGTGATGAGGACGTTGAGCGTCTCCTCGGGGATCCGGTTGAGCTCCTCGAGGTAGAGCAGCCCGTGCCCGCGCATCGCCGTCAGCAGCGGCCCGTCGGTGAAGCTGCCGGGCACGTAGCCGTCGGCGAGGACGGCGGCGGGGTCGTACTGGCCGATCAGCCGCGCCGGCGTCAGCTCGGCGTTGCCCTCGACGAAGACGACCTCCTGGCCGACGTCGGCGGCGATGGAGCGCAGCAGCGTGGACTTGCCGGTCCCCGGCGGTCCCTCGAGGACGACGTGCCGGTTGGTCCGCAGCGCGACGGTGAGCACCTCGCGCTCCCGGCGCAGGCCGATGACCGGGTGCGGCGCGGTGGGGTCGGCCACGCGACTCCTCTCGGGAGGGTGCGGCCGGGGTCCGCCCGCCGGTCGTGACGACCAGTGTGCAGACCCCGGCCCGGGACCGCTCAGGCCGGGGCGCCCTCCAGCGGCGGGGTGTCGTACCTGATGACGCCGCGGATGTTCTTGCCGGCGACGAGGTCCTCGTAGCCCTGGTTGACCTGGTCGAGCGTGTACGTCTGGGTGATCAGCTCGTCGAGCTTGAGGTCGCCGGACTGGTACAGCTCGACCATCTTCGGGATGTCGTGGAACGGGTCGCCGGAGCCGAACAGGCTGCCCTTCACCGTCTTCTCGAACAGCGTGAGCATGGCGCTGTTGAGCTCGATGTTGGGCTTGGTCGGGTCGGCGAGGCCGATGATGACCGCCGTGCCGCCCTTGCGGATGACGTTCACCGAGTCGGAGACGACCTTCGAGTCGACGACGCCCACGGTGATGATCGCCTTGTCCGCGCCGACCCCGCGGGTCAGCTGCTGCACCAGCTCCTGGGCCTCCTCGGCCGTCTCGCAGGAATGCGTGGCGCCCAACTGCTCGGCGGCCTCGCGCTTGTTGGGCAGCGGGTCGACGGCGACGACGTTGCGGGCGCCGGCCAGCGCCGCGCCCTGCACGCTGTTGATGCCGATCCCGCCGATGCCGTAGATGACGATCGTGTCGCCGGCCTCGGTCTCCGCCGCGTGCACCGCCGCGCCCCAGCCGGTGGGGACGCCGCAGCCGATGAGCACGACCTTGTCCAGCGGCAGGTCGGGGTCGACCTTCACCGCGGAGTTCTCGCTGATGACGGCGCGCTCGGAGAACGTGCCGAGCATGCACATGCCGCCGTAGTCGTTGCCGTCGTCGTCGTGGAAGCGGTAGGTGCCGTCGGGGAGGTTGCCGATCAGGATCGAGGCGCCCATGTCGCAGAGGTTCGACTTGCCCGTCGAGCACCAGCGACAGTGCCCGCACACCGGCAGGAACGAGCAGATGACGTGGTCGCCGGGCTGCAGGCGGGTGACGCCGGGCCCGACCTTCTCGATGACCCCGGCCCCCTCGTGCCCGCCGACGATGGGGAACTGCGGGACGATGTCGCCGTGCCGCAGGTGCTCGTCGGAGTGGCACAGGCCGGCGGCGACGTAGCGGATCAGCACCTCACCGGCCTTCGGTTCGTCCAGCTCCAGCTCGACGATCTCGAACGGCTGGTGCATGTCCCGCAGTACGGCTGCCCTGGTCCTCATCGACCCTCCCGTTCCCGGCCGCCGCTGCTCGACGGCACGTCCTCGGATGGGCCATCGTCCGGAGGCGGGTGGAACCGGGGCCACCCC
Source organism: Geodermatophilus obscurus (assembly GCF_900115395.1). GTDB lineage: Bacteria > Actinomycetota > Actinomycetes > Mycobacteriales > Geodermatophilaceae > Geodermatophilus > Geodermatophilus obscurus_B. The sequence goes on along the minus strand of NZ_FOWE01000006.1, from coordinate 195,975 downwards.
CGGACGGGGGGACCGGGTCAGCCGCGCGGGCGCAGCGCCGGACGGCGGGCCTCCCCTGCCCGCGCCGGGTCGAGCGGCACCGCGCTCCGCAGCACGGCCGGGCCGAGCCGCAGCACGCCGCCGGTCAGGGGCGCGCAGCGGATCCCGGCGCGGCCGCGCATGCCCCGGTGCGCGCCCGGCGCCAGCACGGTGTCCAGCCACGCGCAGGGGTTGGCCGGCCGCCCGCCGCGCAGGACGACGACGCCCTCCCCGCAGTCGAGGGAGAACACCTCGCCGCGCAGCGCCTCGACCTCCGCGCCCCGCAGGACGACGTTGCGGCGGGTCAGCAGCGGGTCGAGCGGGCCGGTGCCGAGCTCGGCGGCCAGCGCCTCCACCGACTCGGCGGCGAGCACGGTGACGGCGGCGTCGCGGTGCGCGGCCCGGCCGGCGTAGCGGTCGCCGGTGATGCCGTGCGCGGCGCGCACCTCGACGCGGTCGACCCGGTCGCCGTCCTGCGGGGGCACGACGCCGCCCGGCCGCCCGTCGTAGCGGTGCACCGGCGAGACGAGCAGCCCGACGACGTCGACGTCAGTAAGGACCCCCGTGCCCCCCACCACTCGCAAGCTCGCGGCGGGGCCCTGCACGAGGGCCATCAGCGCTCCGCCGTCCGGTGGATCGGGCCCTCGATCCCGGTCAGCCGCTCACCCGAGCCACCCCAGCGCCCGGCGATGATCTCCGCGGCGATCGAGACGGCGGTCTCCTCGGGCGTGCGGGCGCCGAGGTCCAGCCCGATCGGCGAGGACAGCCGGGCCAGCTCGGCCTCGGACAGGCCCGCCTCGCGCAGCCGCTCCAGCCGCTCGTCGTGCGTGCGCCGCGAGCCCATCGCGCCGACGTAGGCCACCGGCAGCCGCAGCGCGACCTCCAGCAGCGGGACGTCGAACTTCGGGTCGTGGGTGAGCACGCACAGCACGGTGCGCTCGTCGATCCGCCCGGCGTCGACCTCGGCCTGCAGGTAGCGGTGCGGCCACTCGACGACGACCTCGTGCGCGTCGGGGAAGCGGCGGGCGGTGGCGAACACCGGCCGCGCGTCGCAGACGGTGACGCGGTACCCGAGGAACGCGCCCACGCGGGCGACGGCCGCGGCGAAGTCGATGGCGCCGAACACGACCATCCGCGCCGGCGGGGCGAACGAGGAGACGAACAGCGTCAGCTCGTCGCCGCGCCGCTCGCCGTCGTGGCCGTAGGTCAGCGTGCCGGTGCGGCCGGCGGCGAGCATGCCGCGGGCGTCGTCGGCGACGGCGTCGTCGAGGCGCTGCAGGCCGAGGGTGCCCGAGCTGCGGTCGGGCCAGAGCACCAGGCGCCGGCCGATGCGGTCGTCGGGTCCGCGGACCACGGTGACGACGGCGACCGGCTCGTGGCGGCCCACCGACCCGGCGATCTCCCCCAGCTCGGGGAACGACTCGCGCGACACCGGCTCGACGAACACGTCGAGGATGCCGCCGCAGGTCAGGCCGACGGCGAAGGCGTCGTCGTCGCTGACGCCGTACCGCTCGAGCGTGGGGACGCCGGACTCGACGACGTCCTTGGCCTCCTCGTACACCGCGCCCTCGACGCAGCCGCCGGAGACGCTGCCGACCGCCGTCCCGTCGGGGCCGACCAGCATCGCGGCGCCGGCCGGGCGCGGCGCCGAGCGCCAGGTGGCCACGACCGTCCCCATGCCGACCGTCTCCCCGGCCTGCCACCAGCCGACCAGGTCATCCAGGACTTCACGCACGTGACGGCTCCTCCACCTCGGACGTCGGCCCACCTGCAGGGGCCTGCCGCGAGCCTGCGGGTGGCGGGGGGCAGGAGGGTCCCTCAGGCACGCGAGATCACCCCTGACAGCTCCTCGAAAGCGGCCAGGCTGTGGCCCGACACGAACGCGTCAACGGACGGCAGGGCCGCCTGCATCCCCCCGGTCAGCGGCTCGTAGCCCGACCGGCCCTTGTGCGGGTTGACCCAGACGACGGCGTGCGCGAGGCGGCGGAGCCGGGCCATCTGCTCGCGCAGCAGGTCGGGGCTGCCCCGCTCCCAGCCGTCGCTGCACACGACCACGACCGCGCCGCGCGCCGTCCCCCGCTGTCCCCACCGGTCGAGGAAGGCCTTGAGCACCTCGCCGAGCCGGGTGCCGCCCGACCAGTCGGGGATCGCCTCGCCGCTGGCGGTCAGGGCCCGGTCGGGGTCGCGCAGCCGCATCTCACGGGTGACGCGCGTCAGCCGCGTGCCGATGGTGAACACCTCGGTGGACGCCGGCCGCGACCGCACGGCCGCGTGGGCGAAGCGCAGCAGCGCGTCGGCGTAGGGGCTCATCGACCCCGAGACGTCGACCAGCAGCACCACCCGCCGCGGCCGGGGCCGCGCCCGCCGGCGCAGCAGCCGCGTCACCTCCCCGCCGTCGCGCAGGGCACGGCGCACGGTGCGCGCCGGGTGCACCGCCCCGCGCAGGGACGGCCGGCGCCGGCGCGAGGCCCGCATGGGGGTGGCGGGCCGGACCAGGGTGAACAGCCGCCGCAGGTGCTCGCGCTCGGCCGGGGTCAGGTCGGCGACGTCGCGGTGGCGCAGCACCTCGTCCCCGGACGCCGCGACGGCCAGGTCGGAGGGGTCCTCGCCCTCCTCGCCGGCACCGCGGCCCTGCTCCAGCGGTGCGGTGGAGGACACCCGCGGCGGCGGGGACGCCGACGTCGCGGTGGACCGGCGGGGCGCCTCCCCGCCGAAGTACGCGGCGAACGCGGCGTCGTAGCGGTCGAGGTCGTCGAGGCCGGCGCAGAGCGTCAGCCGGCCGGCCCAGTAGACGGCGGTCGCGTCGAGGACGCCGAGCACCGACACCGCCGAGAGCATCGCCTCGACGCGGTCCGGGGAGGCGGTGACCCCGGCGGCGCGCAGGGTGCGGGCGAAGCCCAGGACGGTGGAGACGACGTCGCGTGGCTCGGAGGCATGGGAAGCTATCCCCACGTTCTCGCCCCGGGGACGTGCGGAGAGCTTCCTGTGCATCGCTCAGGCGCCACCGAACAGCGCTCCGCGGGCGAGGGCGTGCACGCGGTCGGTGTCCTCGCGGTACTTCAGCACCGCGCCGAGCGTGCGGGCGGCGAGGTCGGGGTCGAGGTCGCGGGCGCCGAGGGCGTGCAGCGCGCTGGCCCAGTCCATCGCCTCGGCCACCCCCGGCGGCTTGAGCAGGTCCAGCGACCGCAGCGTGCCGGTCGCCCGTGCCACCTCGCGGGCGAGCTGCTCGGTGACCTCGGGCAGCCGGGTGCGCAGGATGGCGACCTCGCGGTCGAAGCCGGGGTGCTCCAGCCAGTGGTAGAGGCAGCGGCGCTTGAGCGCGTCGTGCACCTCGCGCGTGCGGTTGGAGGTCAGCACCACCAGGGGCGGCACGTCGGCGCGCACGGTGCCGAGCTCCGGGATGGAGATGGTGAAGTCGGAGAGGACCTCGAGCAGGAACGCCTCGAACTCGTCGTCGGCCCGGTCGACCTCGTCGACGAGCAGGACGCTCGGGGAGTCCTCCAGCGCCTGCAGCAGCGGGCGGGCGAGCAGGAAGCGGCGGTCGTAGAGCGAGGCCTCGAGCGCCTCGGTGTCGCCGGTGGCGTGGGCCGCCTCGGCGGCGCGCAGGTGCAGCAGCTGGCGGCCGAAGTCCCAGTCGTAGAGCGCCTGGCTGGCCTCGAGGCCCTCGTAGCACTGCAGCCGGTACAGCGGCCGGCCGGTGACCTCGGCCAGCGCCCGGGCCAGCGCCGTCTTGCCGACCCCGGCCTCCCCCTCCAGGAAGAGCGGGCGGCGCATCACCAGCGCCAGGTACGCCGCCGTGGCCAGCCCCTCGTCGGGCAGGTACCCGGTGGCCTCGAGGGCGGAGGCCAGCTCACCGGGCCCACCCGGGAGTCCGTCGGCCCCGGGCCTGGTGGCGGGCGGCATCCGGGGCGGCGTCCCGGGCGGTGCAGCCGTCGTGTCGGTCACGCCGCCGAGCATCCCACCCGCGCGCGAGCGCGGTCACACCCCGGACACCACGGTGGCCGGCCGGGAGAGAGGTCTCCGGCCGGCCACCGCCGACTGTGCTGCGCCCGGGTCACCCGGGCCGTGGTGCGCTGCTGTCGTTACCGGCCGACCTGGCCGTCGTTGTCGCGGTCGAGGGCGTCCTTGGCCTTCTGCACGAAGCCCCGGTTGTCCCCGCCGGTGGTGCCGGTGACGCCGTCGGTGTCGACCTCGATCTCCTCCTTGCGCACCTGCTCGGAGACCTGCTGCTGCTCGGTCACCGTCTGGGTGTCCAGGCGCACGCGCTCGACCGGGGTGGCCTCCTTGGAGACCACGGGGCGCTCGGCGTGCAGCACGACCTCGTGCTCCTCCTCCGAGATCGCCGGGCCGTCGTAGGCGTTGCCCACGTTGGCGTCGGTGATCGGCTCGCGCTCGACCCGGACCTCCTCGTGCGACACCGGCACGGTCTGCGTCACGTTCTCGGTCACCACGTACTTGCGCAGCCGCGCCCGGCCGGCCTCGACCTGCTGGGTGCCGACCTGCAGGTGCTCCTCCGAGCGGGTCATCGCGTTGTCCGTCGTCGGACCGGAGGTGTCGTGACCCACGGTGCCGCGGCGGGCCTCGAGGTCGTCGGGGACCCCGTCACCGTCGCGGTCGGCCCGGCCGGTGCCCATGCCCGTGGTCCCCGTGCCCGCGCCCATCCCGGCGGTACCGGTGGTCGTGGTGTCGGTGGTGGTCTGCTGCGTCATGCCCTGCTGGGCCATGCCCTGCGTCTGCGTGCCGGTGCCGGAGCCCAGGCCGTAGTAGCGGTAGAGCTCCTGCTCCTCCTGCGGGGACAGGTGCCCGTCGGTGTCGATCTTCGGGGCGTCCTTGACCTTGGCCTTGCTGACGTTCACGCGCAGGCCTTCGTTGGTCAGGTCGGCGTCACGGAGCGGCACGAAGGACTCCTTCGTGCCGAACAGACCGGTGCGCACCGTGGCCCACTCCGGCTGGCCGGTCTCGTCGTCCAGGTAGACCTCGGAGGCCGAGCCGATCTTGTCGCCGGACGAGTCGTACACGTCCTGCCCGATCACACGGCTGATGGTGTCGGTGCCGATCATCGTCGTTTCGCGCTCCCATCTGAGCTCAGGTGTAACGGTCGTAGAGAGGGGTGTCCGGTCTGGGCGGCGCGAAACGAACTAGATCCAACTGGACACTCCGGTCGCTGAGCGTCGTCCCGGCCGAGACCCGGCGGAGCGTCCACCGGCCACACATACGGGCAGGTCAGCGCGGTGTGTCCCGGATCTGCGGCAGGCGGATCGGTTGGCGATGACCAGTGACACCACGTGACGATCTCGTCGCCCGGGCGTGTCGCAGGCCACTCCGCCGGCCGTCCCCGGCGCGTCGGCACCACCGGCGCGCCGTCATCAGCTCTCCTGGAGGGGTGCCGCCCCGCTCCCCCTATGACGACCTGGTGCACCCGCGCACGGTGGAGAGACCACCGCCTCAGGTGGCCGCCGAACGCGACCTCGTCGTCGAGGACCCCAGCTCCGGGTTCGTCGGCGCCGTCGTGCGCTGCGAGAAGGACGTCGTCCACCTCGAGGACCGGTTCGGCAAGGTCCGCGCCTACCCCCTGGGCCCCGGCTTCTGGGTGGACGGCCGGCCCGTGGTGCTCGTGCGCCCCACGCCGAGGGGACCGGCGACGCCGACCCGCAGCGCGTCGGGCTCGACCTACGTGGCCGGCGCCCGCGCCCGGGTGGCGCGCGAGGGCCGCATCTACGTCGAGGGCAAGCACGACGCCGAGCTCGTGGAGAAGGTCTGGGGACACGACCTGCGCATCGAGGGCGTCGTCGTCGAGCCGCTGCACGGCGTCGACGACCTGCCGGGCATCGTCCGGGAGTTCCGCCCGTCCCCGGGCCGGCGGCTCGGCGTCCTGGTCGACCACCTGGTGCGCGGGTCGAAGGAGTCGCGGATCGCCGGGCAGGTGACCGGGGAGCACGCCCTGGTCGTGGGACACCCCTTCATCGACATCTGGCAGGCGGTCAAGCCCTCCGTCGTCGGCATCCGCGCCTGGCCGGACGTGCCGAGGGGCGAGGACTGGAAGACCGGCGTCTGCCGCCGGCTGGGCTGGGAGGACGACACCGGCTACGTGTGGGCGCAGCGGATCCTGGCCCGCGTGCGCACCTGGACCGACCTCGAGCCGGCGCTGATCGGCCGCGTCGAGGAGCTCATCGACTTCGTCACGACGGACTGAGGGAGCCGCGCCACGATCAGGTGACCTGATCGTGGCGCGTCCTCCCTCGCGGTGGGCGGTGAGGGAGGACGCGCCGCGGTGAGGGAGGACGTCCCGCCGGGCCTCAGCCCACCTCCCGCCGGGTCATCGGCAGCCGGGACCGCACGGCCAGGCCGCTGACGACGACGGCGAGCAGCGGCACGCCCACCGCGACGGCGGCCAGCAGGTCCCACGGCACGACGACGACCGGGTCCGCGCCCGCCCCGTAGTCGGTGGTGGTGAGCGGGTACGCGACCGCGATCCCGGGCGGGAGCCCCGCGAGCACCCCGAGCAGCGCACCGAACCCGCCGATCACCGCGGCCGAGCCCATCGCCACCAGCCGCCGGATCCGCGGGGGCGCCCCGATCGCGGCCAGCGTGGCGGCGTCGGGCCGGGCGTCGGCCACCGCCAGGCCGGTCGCCGTCAGCGTGGCGACGAGGACCAGCGTCCCGCCCACGAGCAGCAGGACGAGGCGGGCGATCGAGAGGTCGTCGGACCAGCCGCGCTCGACGTACAGGCCGACGGTCGCGTCCAGCGCGGCCAGCGCCTCGCGCAGGCGGGTCTCCTCCGCCGCGGTGACCGGCGCGTCCGGCCCCCCGGCGACCAGCTGGAGCGTCTCCACCGGCACGGGCAGCTGCCCGGCGAGGGACGCCGGCACGAACACCTGTGCGGGCAGGTCGGCCTGCGCGCTCCCCGTCAGCGGCACCTCCGCGCCGGGCAGGTCCACCGCGCCGAGGGACTCCGGCCGTCCCGTGGCCTCGTCGTACCGCACCGCCTCGAGGCGGACCACCTCCTGCGCGTCGACCGCGCCGGTCCCCAGGACGGCGACCCGCCCCTGCGCCAGCGCCGCCGCGACGCCGGGGGCCAGGTCCGCGGGGAGCAGGTCCGCGAGCGCGCCCGGCTCGCCGACGAGCACGTCGGCCAGGCTCAGGGCGACGGGGACGCCCGCGTCGTCGGACCAGCCGCAGTCGTCGACCGGCCCCGAGCAGCCGGGACGGGCCACCCGCAGCAGGCGCCCCTCGGGGTCGCTCCAGCTCACCCCCTGGATGCCGGCGACATCGCGCCCCGGCAGCCCGCGGCCGACCGCCGCCGTGACGGCGTCCCAGTCGGTGCCCCCGACGCCGGTGACGACGGCCGCCCCCATCGGGGCCCGGGGGAGGTAGTCGCGCTCGGACTGCGCGCTGTCGCTCGCGCTGCCGACGGCCAGCGCGGTCACGCCCGCGACGGTGGCCATGACCGCGGCGACGGCCGGCGCGGTCCGCGTGCGGTTGCGGGTGGCGTCGCGGACGGCCAGCCGCCCCGACACGGGCAGCCGGCGGGCGAGCGGCGCGAGCAGCCCGACCAGCCAGGACGTCGCCAGCAGCAGGCCGACCACGAGCAGGACGGCGCCGCCGGCGACGGCGAACTCGGTGCCCCGGGCGCCGAGCACGGTGAGGACCAGCCCGGCCGCCGCCACCAGCAGGCCGAGCACCGGCAGCCGCCGCGAGGAGCGCACCTGCCCCCGGCGCCCGGCGAGCGTGACGGCGACGTCGGTGCGCGCCGCCTGCCGCGCCGGGACGTAGGCGGCCGCCAGTCCCGCCAGGGCCCCGGCGGTGACGACGACGAGCGCGTCGCGGACCGGGACGTCGAACGGCCCGAACGTGACGTCGAAGCGGTCCTCGAGGACCGGTGCCACCGGCCACGCCAGTGCCGACCCGAGGAGCGCCCCCGCGAGCGCGCCGCCGCCCCCGAGGAGCAGGCCCGAGGCGAGCACCGCGCGGCGCAGGTCGGCCGGCGTCGCCCCGTTGGCGGCGAGGAGCGCGAGGTCGCGACGCCGGCGGCGCAGCCCGACCGCGAACGCCGGCCCGGCCAACAGCACCACCTCGAGCAGCAGCGCGGCCACGACGAGCGCGACGACGGCGGTCTGCGCCGCGGTGCCGCTGCTCCCGCTGCTGCCGCCCGGGGGCAGCCACTCCTCCGCCGGTGGCGGGTCGAGCACGACCTCGCGGGAGACCACCAGCAGGCCCCGGGCGTTGAGCTCCTGCACCGCGGGCCAGTCGAGGCCGCCGGGGACCGCGGCGAAGAACTCGGCCGTCGCCCCGCGGAGCAGGTCGGCCGAGGCCGGCGGCAGGACGACGGCGGACGACCCGAGCCCGGTCGAGCGCAGGACGCCGACCACGGTCACCGGCACGTCGTCGCGGGTCAGCAGCAGCTCGTCACCGACGCCGGCCCGCTCGGCGAGCGCCGGGGTGACCGCCACCTCGCCGTCGCGCTCGGGCACCCGGCCCTCGACCACCGTGACCGCGCCCTCGCGGAGCGGGTCGGTCAGGTCGTCGACGGAGCCGTCGGCGCGCGCGTAGCCGGCGCCGGTGCGGTACTCGACGGAGCCGGTCCGCCGCTCGACCAGGTCCGAGCCGGCCGGGAGGAGGGCGGAGACCTCGGCCGCCGACCAGGGCGCCTGGTCCTCCCCGGGGATCGCGAGGGGTTCGCCGAGCACCGGGTCGGCGTACACCGGCTCACGGGCGAGGCCCTCGATCCTAGCGTCGGCTGCGCCCAGGCGTCCCGGCAGCGCCTCGACCGGGCTGACGTCGGCAGTGCGCACCAGGGTGGCGCCCGCGACGACCACCAGCACCGGCAGCCCGACCATCAGCAGCACCAGCGCGGTGCGGCCCGGGGAGCGCCGGGCGTCGCGGCGGGCCAGTCGCAGCGCCAGCCCCCAGCGGACCAGCCAGCCGGCGACCCGGCCGGACCGGCGCCCGTCCCCCGCCGGCCCGCGCGCCTCCGGCGGCCGCGGCGGGCTGGCCAGCGCGGTCACCGCGCGCCGTCCCCCGTGAGCAGGGACTCCGCACCGGCGCCCGGTCCGCTCTGGTCGACGACGACGCCGTCGCGGAGGAAGACCACCCGGTCGGCCCAGGCGGCGTGCCGGGCGTCGTGGGTGACCAGGACCCCCGCGGCCCCGGCGTCGCAGCGCGCGCGGAGGACGCGCAGCACCTGCTCGCCGGTCGTGGAGTCCAGCGCCCCGGTGGGCTCGTCGGCCAGGAGCAGGCGCCGCGGGCCGACGAGTGCGCGGGCGATCGCCACCCGCTGCTGCTGGCCGCCGCTCATCTCGTCGGGGAAGCGCCCGGCGAGCACGCCCAGGCCGACCTCCTCCAGCGCTGCCCGCGCCGCACGCCGGGCCAGGCCGCCGCGGACGCCGTCGAGCTCCAGCGGCAGCGCCACGTTCTCCAGCGCCGACAGCGACGGGAGCAGGTTGAGGTCCTGGAAGACGTACCCGACGCTGCGCCGGCGGACGGCGGCCACCTGCCGGCGCGAGAGCTCGGCGAGGTCGCGGCCCTCCACGCGGACCCGGCCCGCGGTCGGGGTGTCCAGCCCGCCGGCGAGCTGCAGCAGGGTGGACTTGCCCGAGCCCGACGGCCCCATGACGGCGACCAGCTCGCCCAGCGAGACGGACAGGTCCACCCCCCGGAGGGCGCGGACCACCGTCTCCCCCTGGCGGTGCTCGCGCGTGACGCCGGAGAGGACCAGCACCGGCGCGCTCACCGCCGGCTCCCCTGGCGGGCCGGGGCACCGGTAACCGCGGGGGCGGGGCGGCGGGACGCGGCGCGGACCACCCGCGCCTCGCAGTGGTCGAGCCAGCGGATCTCGGCCTCGGCGCGGAAGACCAGGGACTCCAGCACCAGCGACCAGGCGAGCTCGTCGGGTGCGTCGTGCGCCCGGGCCTTGAGCCGGGTGAGCTCCTGCAGCTGGCGCATCGTGCCGGTGCGCTGCGCCTGCACCACCGCGAGCACGTCGACACCCGGCGTGGTGACGGCCAGGGCGAGCTTGATGGCCAGCTCGTCGCGCGGCGCGCCCTTGGCGGTCACCGGCGACCGGAACCAGGCGCCCACCTCGACGCGGCCGTCGTCGGTCAGCCGGTAGGCGATGCGCCCGTCGGCGTCCGGGGCGCCGTCCTGGACCACCAGGCCGTCGCGCTCGAGCCGGTCGAGGGTCGTGTAGACCTGCCCGACGTTCAGCGGCCAGGTGGACCCGGTGGCGGCGTCGAACTCCGCCCGCAATTGGTACCCGTGTCGGGGACCGCGCTCGAGGAGGGCGAGCAGCCCGTGCCGGATGGACATGGATACGGAGTATGCATACGCGGTATGCCTCCGTCCAGGGCCGCGTGCGCCGCGTCCGGGGTCCCGAGGACGACGGCCGCCGCCCCGGTCGGGGTGGCGGCCGTCGCGGGCGTCAGCGGGGGATGTAGTCGAACGTGTCCGGGTCCGGCCCGGTGCGCTCGCCGCGGTCGAGGGCGCTGATGGTGGCCATCTGCCCCTCGTCGAGCTCGAAGTCGAAGATCGCGAAGTTCTGCTCGATGCGCTCGCGGGTCACCGACTTCGGGAAGACGACGTCGCCGCGCTGCACGTGCCACCGCAGCACGACCTGCGCCGGCGTCCGGCCGAGCGCCTCGGCGACGGTGACGACGGCCGGGTCGTCGAGCACCTTGCCCTGCGCGATGGGCGACCAGGCCTCGGTGACGATCTCGTGGTCGGCGTCGAAGGCCCGCACCTCGTCGTTGGCGAGGTAGGGGTGCACCTCGATCTGGTTGACCGCCGGGCGCACCGTGGTCTCGGCGAACAGCCGGCGCAGGTGGTGCGGGTTGAAGTTGGAGACGCCGATCGCTCGGCAGCGGCCGCTCGCGTAGATCTCCTCCATCGCCTTCCACGTCTCGACGTAGTCGACGTCGATCGTGGGCAGCGGCCAGTGGACGAGGAACAGGTCCAGCTGGTCGAAGCCGAGGTCGGCCAGCGTCTGGTCGAAGGCCCGCAGCGCGTCGTCGCGGCGGTGGAAGCCGTTGTTCAGCTTGCTGGTGACGAAGACCTCGGCCCGGTCGATGCCCGACTCCCGGACGGCCTGCCCGACCTCCTTCTCGTTGCCGTACATCTCCGCGGTGTCGATGTGCCGGTAGCCGACCTCGAGCGCGGTGCGCACGGCCTCGACGGTGTCCTGCGGCTCGATCTGGTAGACGCCGAAGCCCAGCTGCGGGATCTCGACGCCGTTGTTCAGGCGGATGGTGGGCACGGTGGCCACGGGCACTCCCTCTCGGTTCCGGACGGAGGACGGGCGGCACACCGCTCGATGGCGCGCCGCCCGTCCCTCGCCGACCGGCTACCCGCCGACCGGACCGTCAACCCGTGCCGCGGGCTCCGGGACGCGCCGCAGCAGGGGCGCCCCGGCGAGGCCGATGAGGCCGGCCGCGGCGGCGGCCACCGCGGGCACGGCGAAGGCCGCCTGCGCGCCCCACGCGTCGACCGCCGCACCGGCCAGGGCCGAGCCGGCGGTGACGCCGAGGGTCAGCCCGGTGTTGGTCCACGACAGCGCCTCGGTGAGCGCCGCCCTCGGCACCCGCGACTCCACGAGCGAGGCCCCGGACACCAGCACCGGGGCGACGGCGAGGCCGGCGAGGAACCCGGCGCCGACGAGCAGCGGCAGCGACGAGACCAGCCACAGCCCCTGCGCGGCCACGCCGAACGCGACGGCCGTGCCGACGAACCGCGCGGCCAGGGTGCCGGGCAGCCGCGCGACGCCGTAGGCCAGCCCGGCGACCAGGCTGCCGCCCGCGTAGAGCGCCAGCGCGAGGCCGGCCAGCGCGGGCTGCCCGACCGCCTCGGCGAACCCCACGACGACGACGTCCATCGCGCCGAACACCGTGCCGACGCCGAGGTAGGCGGCGCAGACGACGAGCACCGCGGGGCCCAGTGCCGCGCGACGCAGCGACCCGCCGCCGGCCGGGGCCTGGACGGGGACCGGCTCGGTGTCGCGCTGGCGCGCCAGCCACAGCCCGCCCGCGGTGCCGAGCACGATGCCGGTGGTGAACCCCGCGGCCGGGGCGATCATCGTGCCGAGCACGGTCACCAGCGGCGGCCCGACGACGAACACCACCTCGTCGACGACGGACTCGAAGGCGAACGCGGTCTGCCGTCGCTCGGCGTCCTCCAGCAGGGCAGCCCAGCGCGCGCGGACCAGGGCACCGATGTTGGGCACGCTGGCGCCGGTGAGGGCGGCGAGGAGGAACCAGCTCCAGCGGGGGGCGTCGGCGACGACGACCGCGACGAACGCCAGGCCGGTGACCAGGTAGGCGGCCATCGCGACCCGCAGGACCGTGCCCTGGCCGCGGCGGTCCATGACGCGCGACCACTGGGGCCCGCCGACGGAGGCCGCCAGCGCCAGCGTGCCGGAGACGGCACCGGCCAGCGCATAACTGCCCGACTCCCCCTCGACGAGCAGGACGGCACCCAGGCCGAGCATCGGCAGCGGCAGCCGGGCAACCCAGCCGGCGAGGGAGAACCACGCCGAGCCGGGGACGGTGAACAGGCGGGCGTAAGGCCCGAGCAGGGGACGGAGCAGGGGACGGAGGACGGTGCGGGGTGACACGGGCTTCTCTCGTGCTTCCTGGCCACAGGCGAGTGCGGGACTGCCCGCCGGACTCTCGGGTGGCGACCCGACCGTAACAACGGCGCGCGACACCGTCGTCCGGGTTTCCGAACGTGTGCGTGTCGTCACGCCGAGTACATGAACCTTCATGCACCCTGGCGGCGCCCGACCCCACCGACCCGAGGAGCCCCGTGGCCCCGAACGTCCAGCGCGCCGCCCGGCCGCTGCCCCTGCGCCTCCTGCTCGTCCTGCTGCTCGCGCTCGCCGCCCTGCTGGCACCCGGGACCGCGTCGGCCTCCGGCGGTGACGACGGCGGCACCGAGGGGGCGGCCTCCGGCGGCGACTTCGCGGTCACCGTCAACGGCCGCACCACCGACCCCGCCGCGGGCCGCGAGGCGCGCCTGCGCGACGTCACCCCCACCGGGCCGATCGCCGTCCGCGGCCGGCACGTCGCCTTCCGGATCGACCCGGCCACCCTCGGCGTCCACGACTACACGCTCACCGGCGCCCCGGACGCGCAGCGCATGGTGACCGCGCCGACCGTCGTCTTCGCCTCGAAGGTCCCGGTGCTCACCGCCGCCCAGCTGCGCGGCGTCCGGATCAGCGAGCTGCGGCTGCGCGACGACGTCCTCGTCGTCCGCTTCACGACGGCGGCCGGCGCGTTCAAGGTCCAGGCGAAGGACGCCCCCCAGGGCGGCATCTTCCAGATGGAGCAGGAGTTCGGCACCGCGGTCGAGTACGTGCACACGCTCGGCCCGGGCCTCTTCTACTTCGTCAACGAGTTCACCGGGAAGGTGAACTTCGGCGACGGCGTCCCCGCCGACGCCACGCACCAGATGCTGCTCGGCAAGGACAGCCCGCAGGTGGCCACGAAGCTCGAGCAGACGGCCACCACGACCCGCTGGTCGGTCGCCTCGGGCGGCCGCATGGGCGGCGTGCTCGGCGAGGACGCGGTCGAGCTGTCGGCCGGCGCCACGAACTGCACCAGCGACTGCCAGGCGCGCAACCGCATCCAGGGCTCGGTCCCGGTCCCGCCGGACCCGACCGCGCCGACCCCGATCGGCTGAACGCCCCGCCGGCGCCCCGCGCCGGTGACACCTCCCGCATCCGCGGGCGCGGCCGGATACCCCGGTCGCGTCCGCGGATGCGGCGTCCCGGGAGCCGGCCCCGGAGGAACCGGCGACGGACGGCCGGGTGCCGCATACATTGGCCCGCGTGAGCCCCACCTCCCTGCCCGACCCGCGGACCCGTCCGGCCGACGGCGCCCCGGGCAGCGGCGGGCTGGTCGACCGGCACGGCCGGGTCGCCACCGACCTGCGGGTCTCGCTGACCGACCGGTGCAACCTGCGCTGCTCGTACTGCATGCCGCCCGAGGGCCTGCAGTGGCTGCCCAAGGTCGAGCAGCTCACCGACGACGAGGTCGTGCGCCTGGTGCGCATCGGCGTCGAGGACCTCGGCATCCGCGAGGTCCGCTTCACCGGCGGCGAGCCGCTGCTGCGCCCCGGCCTGGTGGGCATCGTCGAGGCGGCCACCGCGCTCACCTCGCGCCCCGAGGTCAGCCTCACCACCAACGCCATCGGCCTGGCCCGCGTCGCGCCGGCGCTGGCCGCGGCCGGCCTGGACCGGATCAACGTCAGCCTCGACACCCTCGACCGCGAGCGGTTCACGGCTCTCACCCACCGCGACCGGCTCGACGACGTCCTCGCCGGCCTGCGGGCCGCGCACGACGCCGGCCTGACCCCGGTCAAGGTCAACGCGGTCCTGCTGCGCGGGGTCAACGAGGACGACGCCGTCCCGCTGCTCGACTTCTGCCTCGAGCACGGCTACCAGCTGCGCTTCATCGAGCAGATGCCGCTCGACGCCCACCACGCCTGGACCCGCGGCGAGATGGTCACCGCGGAGGACATCCTGGCCCGGCTGTCGGCCGCGCACGACCTCGCGCCCGACACCGAGGAGCGCGGCTCGGCGCCCGCCGAGCGCTGGCTCGTCGACGGCGGCCCCGCCACCGTCGGCATCATCGCCTCGGTCACCCGCTCGTTCTGCGGCACCTGCGACCGCACCCGGCTCACCGCCGACGGCCAGATCCGCAACTGCCTGTTCGCCCGCGAGGAGTCCGACCTGCGGACGGCCATGCGGGCGGGCGCCACCGACGCCGAGCTGGCCGACCGCTGGCGGATCGCCACCCTGGCCAAGCTGCCCGGCCACGGCATCGACGACCCGAGCTTCCTGCAGCCGAGCCGGCCGATGTCGGCGATCGGCGGCTGAGCCCCGTGGCCGGCACGGTCACCGTGCGCTACTTCGCCGGGGCCCGTGCCGCCGCCGGCGTCGACACCGAGACCTGCGCGGCCGGCACGCTCGAGGAGCTCGTCGGCCGGATCGTGGAGACCCACGGCGAGCGGCTGGAGCGGGTGCTCACCGCCTGCTCGTTCCTCGTCGACGGAACGCAGACGCGCGACCGCGCGTTGCACCTGGCACCCGGGGCGGTCGTCGACGTACTGCCCCCCTTCGCCGGAGGATGACCGCACCCCCGTGAGCTCGCCTCACCATACGAGCCCCTCCCGTTCCCTCCCGCTCCCGCGGACCCCCGCATGATCGAGTGGCTGCTCGTCCTCGTCGGCGTCCTGCTCGTGCTCGCCTGCGCCGCCTTCGTCGCCTTCGAGTTCTCCCTGGTGACCGTCGACCGGCCCACCGTCGAGCGGGAGGCCGCCGCCGGCGTCCGCGGCTCGGCCGGCGTCCTCGACGCGCTGCGCACGCTGTCCACCCAGCTGTCGGGTGCCCAGCTGGGCATCACCGTCACCAACCTGGCCATCGGCTTCGTCGCCGAGCCCTCCATCGCGGCACTGCTGCGCGACCCGCTGGAGTCGGCGGGCCTGTCCGGCGGCGCCGCCCGCTCGGTGTCGATCACCCTGGCGCTGGTGCTGGCCACCGTGCTCACCATGGTGTTCGGCGAGCTGGTGCCGAAGAACGTGGCCATCAGCCAGCCGCTGCGCACCGCCCGCGCCGTCGCCGGCTTCCAGCGCGGCTTCACCCGGGCCACCGCGCTGGTCATCCGGTTCCTCAACGGCTGGGCCAACGCGCTGCTGCGCCGGCTGTTCGGCGTCGAGCCGCAGGAGGAGCTCGCGTCGGCGCGCTCGCCGGAGGAGCTGACCTCGCTGGTCCGCCGGTCGGGCCGCCAGGGCACGCTGCCCACCGAGACCGCCGTCCTGCTCGAGCGCGGGCTGGCCTTCGGCGAGCTGCGCGCCAGCGACGCCGCTACCCCCCGCACCCGCATGACCACGGTGCACGACGGGGCGCCGGTCGCGGAGGTCCTCGCCGCCGCCCGCGACTCCGGGCACTCGCGATTCCCGGTCGTCTCGGTGGCCGGCGTCGACGACGTCGTCGGCATGGTCCACGTGAAACACGCCCTCGCCGTCCCGCGCGACCGGCGGGCGGCCACCCCGGTGTCGGCGGTCATGCTGCCGGCGCTGTTCGTGCCGACGTCGCGGCGCCTGGACGACCTTCTCGGTGACCTGCGCCGCGGCGGCCTGCAGATGGCCGTCGTCGTCGACGAGTACGGCGGCACCGACGGCGTGGTGACCGTCGAGGACCTCGTCGAGGAGCTGGTCGGCGACCTCGCCGACGAGCACGACGAGGAGACAGGCGACGACGTCGTCGACCGCGGGGACGGCACCTGGTCGGTGTCGGGCCTGCTGCGCCCGGACGAGGTGGCCGCGGCCACCGGCCTCGCCGTCCCCTCCGACCGGCACTGGGAGACCGTCGGCGGGCTGGTGCTGCACGAGCTCGGCCGCATCCCCGAGGTCGGGGACCGGATCGAGGCCCGCCCGGCCCTGCCGCCGGAGCTGGCCGCCGAGGCCGAGGGCCTGCCGGCCGGCGTCTGGGTGCGGGTCGAGCGGGTCGACGGCACCCGGGTGGAGCGCGCCGTCGTCGGGGAGCTGCCGGCCACCACCGGCGACGAGGAGGACGACGACCGTGGGTGACTGGGTCGGCGTCCTCGTCGCGGTCGTGCTGCTGCTGGCCAATGCCTTCTTCGTCGGCGCGGAGTTCGCGCTGATCTCCGCCCGGCGCTCCTCGATCGAGCCGCTGGCCGAGGCCGGCTCCCGCCGCGCCCGCACGACGCTGGCGGCGATGGAGCGGGTGTCGCTGATGATGGCCGGCGCCCAGCTGGGCATCACCGTCTGCTCGCTGGGCCTCGGCGCGATCGGCGAGCCCGCCGTCGCCCACCTGCTGGAGCCGGTGTTCGAGGCGCTGGCGGTGCCCGAGGCCATGGTGCACCCCATCGCCTTCGTCATCGCCCTGACCGCCGTCGTCGCGCTGCACGTGGTGATCGGCGAGATGGTGCCGAAGAACCTCGCGCTGGCCGGACCCGACCGCGCCGCGCTCGCGCTCGCTCCGCCGCTGGCCGCCGTCGTCACGGTGCTCAAGCCGGTCATCGTGACGCTCAACGCGCTGGCCAACGGGGTGCTGCGGCTGCTCGGGGTGACCCCGAAGGACGAGGTGACCAGCGCGTTCACCCGGGACGAGGTCGCCGGCCTCATCGACGAGTCGCGGGCCGGCGGGCTGCTCGACCAGCGCGGCTTCGAGCTGCTCACCGGCGCGCTGCAGCTGGAGGAGCGCGACACCCGCTCGGTACTCATCCCGCGGGCGGCGCTGACCGTCGTCGCGCCCGGCGACGACACCGCCGCCGTGGAGCGGGCCGCGGCCACCACCGGCTTCTCCCGCTTCCCCGTCGCCGACGGCGACCGGCTGCTGGGGTACGTGCACGTCAAGGACGTGCTGGTGGCCGACGGCGCACCGGAGCCGCGGGTCCGCGACATCACCCGCCCGCTGCCCCGCGTCGCCGCCGACGACGACCTGCGGCAGACCCTGGGCGTCATGCAGGCCGGCCGGGCCCAGTTCGCCGCGGTCACCGACGGGGGCCGGGTGGTCGGCGTCGTGGCCTTGGAGGACATCCTCGAGGAGCTGGTCGGCGAGATCCGCGATGCTGCACACAGGGCGCCCGCTCGGGAGCCGGGGAGGACGGGACCGCGATGAGCTTCATCGACAAGGCGAAGGCGAAGGCCGAGGAGCTGCTGGGCCGGGCCGAGGAGGTCTACGGCGAGTCGCACGGCGACGCCGCGGCGCAGGTTGCCGGCGAGGCGCACCGGCTGGAGGCCGAGGTGGAGCTGGAGGAGGAGCGCGCCGAGGAGGCGGCCCGCGGGGACGGCACGACGCGGCCCACCGACGAGGACGGTCAGGCGCCGGTCGGCTGACCCGGCGCCCCGCGCCTCAGGGGCAGGCCACCCACTCCTCCCCGCCGTCGGCGAAGACCTGCCGCTTCCAGATCGGCAGCCGCCGCTTCACCTCGTCGACCAGGTCGGCGCAGGCGGCGAACGCCTCGCCGCGGTGGGCGGCGCTGACCGCGCAGGCCAGCGCGACGTCGCCGATGCCCAGCAGGCCGACCCGGTGCGAGACGGCGACCGCGCGCACCTCGGGGCGGGCGGCGAACTCCTCGGCGAGCTCGGCGATCACCTGCTCCGCCGTCGGGTGGCCGACGTACTCCAGCTCGGTCACCGACCGGCCGCCGTCGACGTCCCGGACGACGCCGGAGAAGGAGACGACGGCGCCGGCACCGCGGTCGGCGACCGCCTGCTCGTGCTCGGCGACCGACAGCGGCTCGTCGACGACCCGTGCGATCACGGCGCCGAAGCTACCCCGCCGGGCGGGACGTCGAGGTCGACCGGGTCGGCCAGGCCGGTGCAGTCGACCTCGGTGACGGCGTGCGCGGCGAGGTAGCGGCGGGCGCCCTCGTCGCCGGTCGCCGTCGCCGCCACCCCGGCCCAGTGCTCGCGGCCGAGCAGCACCGGGTGGCCGCGGACGCCGCCGTAGGTGGCGACGGCGAGCGCGTCCGGGGCGGCGTGCGTGGCGACCGCGCGCAGGGCCGCCGGCGTCATCCCCGGCATGTCGACGAGCGTGACGAGGGCGGCGTCGACCGCCCCGGGCCAGCCGCGCAGGCCGTCGAGGCCGGTGCGCAGACTCGACGCCATGCCGGTCTCCCAGTCGCGGTTGGCCAGGACCGTCGCGCCGTCGAGGTCGGCGGTGCGCCAGACGTCGACCGCCCGCGCCCCGAGGACGACGAGCACCGGGTCGCACACCGCCCGCGCTGTCCGCACCGCCCGCTCGACGAGCAGGCTGCCCTCGTACTCGACCAGCGCCTTGGGCATGCCGTAGCGGCGCCCCCCACCCGCGGCGAGGACCATTCCGGCGACCGTGCTCATGCCGGCCACCCTGTCACCGCACGATCAGGTGGGCTGATCGTGCCGCGTCCTGGCTCACGGTCCACGGTGAGCCAGGACGCGTTGCGGTGATCCCACCTGATCGTGCGCCCACCCCTCAGCGCGCGTAGACGGCGACCTCGGAGGCCTTGACCACCGCCCACACCGGCGAGCCCGGCGCCAGCCCGAGCTCGGCGAACGCCGTCGCGGTGACGTCGGCGAGCAGCGGCACGGGGCCGTCGAGCTCGACCCGCACCGTGGACCCGTGCGGTGTCGCCCCGGCCACCGTCGCGGGCCAGGCGTTGCGCGGGCTGCCGCCGGGCCGCGACGGGTACAGCGCCACCGACTCGGGGCGGATCGCCACGAGCACCGGGCCGGCCGCGGGCTCGGCGACGGCGACCGTCCCGCCGCCGTCGAGGTACACCGCCGTCCCCTCCCCCACCCCCGGGAGCAGGGAGAGCCCCACCAGGCGGGCGACGTAGTCGGTGCGCGGCCGGCGGGCCACGTCCGCCGGCGTCCCGGCCTGCACGACGACGCCGTCCTCCACCACCAGCACGCGGTCGGCCAGGGCCATGGCGTCGACGGGGTCGTGGGTGACCAGGACGGTGCTGCCGCCGAAGTCGGCGAGGTGGCGGCGCAGCTCGGCCCGGACGGCGAGGCGGGTGCGCGCGTCGAGGGCCGACAGCGGCTCGTCGAGCAGCAGCAGCGCCGGGTCGCCCACCAGCGCCCGGGCCAGCGCGGCCCGCTGCGCCTGCCCGCCGGACAGCTGCCCGGGCCGCCGGTCGCCGAGCCCGGCCAGGCCGACCCGCTCGATCCAGCCGGCGGCCGCGGCCCGGGCGGCGGCCCGCGACGCCCCGCGGGTGCGGGGGCCGAAGGCGACGTTCTCCAGCACCGACAGGTGCGGGAAGAGCAGGTGGTCCTGGAAGACCATCCCCAGGGGCCGCCGGTGGGTGGGCAGGTGCACGCGGCCCGCGACGTCGTCCCAGGTCCTCCCGTCGACGGCGACCCGCCCGGCGTCGGGCGGCAGCAGTCCGGCGAGCACCCGCAGCGCGGTGGACTTCCCCGCGCCGTTGGGGCCGAGGACGGCGAGCACCTCGCCGTCGGCGACCTGCAGGACGACGTCGACGGTGAGCGGGCCGCGCCGGACGACGACCCGCGCGTCCAGGGTCACGCCGCCGCCCCGGACCGCCCCAGCCAGCGGTCGCGCAGCAGCAGCAGGGTGGCCACCGAGACCAGGAGCAGGACGAGGGAGAGCACGATCGCCGCCTGCGGGTCCCGCTGCAGCGCCAGGTAGACCGCGAGCGGCATGGTCTGCGTCGTCCCCGGGAAGTTGCCGGCGAAGGTGATCGTGGCGCCGAACTCCCCCAGCGCCCGCGCCCAGCACAGCACGGCCCCGGCGGCCACGCCCGGCGCCACCAGCGGCAGCGTGACCCGGCGGAAGGTGGTCCACCGGTCGGCGCCGAGGGTCGCGGCAGCGTCCTCGAAGCGGGCGTCGGCGGCCCGCAGCGCCCCCTCGACGCTGATGACGAGGAACGGCATCGCCACGAACGTCTCGGCGATGACGACCGCCGTGGTGGTGAACGGGATGGTGATCCCGGTGGCCTCGGCCAGCCACCGGCCGACGATCCCCTGGCGGCCCAGCACCAGGAACAGCGCGACGCCGCCGACCACCGGGGGCAGCACGAGCGGCACGGTGACTAGCGCGCGCAGCACCGTCCGCCCGCGGGCCCGGGACCGCGCGAGCACCCAGGCCAGTGGCACGCCCAGCACCACGGAGACGAGCGTCGCCACCGTGGCCGAGACCAGCGACAGCCGCAGCGCCTGCCCGACGCCCGGGGCGGTGAGCAGGGTGCCGAGCTGCGACCACGGCGTCCGGACCAGCAACCCGGCCAGCGGCAGGACGAGGAAGGTGACGGCCAGCGCCGCCGGGACGAGCAGCGGCGCCGGGGTGCGGGCGCGCCTCACGGGGCCCGGAAGCCCGCGTCCTCCAGCGCCTGCTGCCCCTCGCCGGAGAGCACCAGGTCGACGAACGCCTCCGCGGCCTCGGCGTTGGGTGCCGCGCCCAGGGTGACCAGCGGGTAGTCGTTGACGGCGTCCTCCGCCTCGGGGAAGGAGACGCCCTCGACGGCGTCCCCGGCGGCGGTCACGTCGGTGGCGTAGACCAGGGCGGCGTCGACCTCACCGAGCTCCACCTTGGTCAGCGCGGCGCGGACGTCCTCCTCCTGGGTGTCCGGTCGCGGCGTGACGCCGGCGGCGGCGAAGACGTCCTCCGACGCCGCGCCGCAGGGCACGTCGGGCGCGCAGACGGCGAGCGCGAGCTCCTCCCGGCCGAAGTCGGCCAGGCCGGTGATCCCGGCCGGGTTGCCCGCCGGGACGGCGATCTGCAGGACGTTGGCCGTGAAGACGGTCGGCCCGCCCTCGGCCAGGCCGGCGTCGGTGACCACCGCCATCTGGGCCGGGTTGGCCGAGGCGAACACGTCGGCCGGGGCGCCCTGGGTCAGCTGGGTGGCCAGGGCGGAGCTGCCGGCGAAGTTGAACCGGACCGTCAGCTCGGGGTTCTCCTCCTCCAGCTGCCGCCCCAGGCCGGTGAAGACGTCGGTCAGCGAGGCCGCGGCGAAGACGGTGAGGGTGCCGGTGAGGCCCGCGTCCGCGGAGCCGCCCGGCCCGGCACCGGCGTCGTCCTCGCTGCTCCCGCAGGCGGCGGTCCCCAGCGCCACCGTCACCAGCACCGCCGCGAGCCGCCTGCGCATCCGGGTCTCCTCCCCGCCGGGCGGACTAGCAGATCCGCACCTGCGGGACCATATCCGACGATCAGGGCGGATCTGCGGGTCCGAGGTGCGCCGTACGTCCGCGGACCCGCGGCCTGGTCGTGTTCGCGTCGTCGACTAGGGGACGTCGACGCTCACCTGGGTCGCCTTGACCGTGGCGACGGCGCGGACGCCGACCTCCAGGCCGAGCTCGTCGGCCGCCTCGCGCGACATCAGCGAGACCAGCCGGAACGGCCCGGCCTGGATCTCGACCTGCGCCATGACGGTGTCGCGGAGGACGCGGGTGACGATCCCGGCGAGCCGGTTGCGCGCCGAGGAGCCGCGGGTGGTCCCCGGCTCGGGCGCCTCGTGCAGCTCGGTGGCCAGGCGGGCGAGGTCGGCGCCGTCGACGTGGGCCGGGCCGCCGCCCTGCCGCGACGCCGGGAGCCGGCCGCCGTCGATCCACCGGCGCACCGTGTCGTCGCTGACGCCGAGGAGGGCCGCCGCCTCGGCGATCCGGTAGCTCGCGCTCACGCCGCGCGACCCTAGTCGCCGGGGCATCCCCTCGCCCGGGCCGCCGGTACGGCACGACACCGTGCGGAATGCCTGTCTGACCAGTGTCTTCCCCTTGACCGGAAGCGCTCCACCGGGCCTACGCTCCCGCCACATCTGCGCCATCCTCTGCCGGGAGCACCCGGTCCGGATCGTGGCGGACGGGGGAGGGGCAGTGACCAAGCCGACCATCCTGAGCGTGGACGACGACCCGGAGGTGCTCGCGTCCATCTTCCGCGACCTGCGGTCCCGGTACGGGCGCGACTACCGCGTCATGCGGGCCTCGTCGGGCGCCCAGGCCCTCGAGGTGCTCGCCGAGCTCGCGCTGCGGGCTCGACCGGTCGCCCTCATCGCCACCGATCAGCGGATGCCGGGGATGAGCGGCACCGAGATGCTGACCCAGGCCAGACGGCACGCCCCCGACGCCAAGTTCGTGCTGCTCACGGCCTATGCGGACAAGGACGCCGCCATCCAGGCGATCAACGACGTCGGGCTGGACTACTACCTGCTCAAGCCCTGGGACCCGCCGGCGGACCGGCTCTATCCCGTCATCGACGACCTGCTGGGTGACTGGCGGCAGGCTCACCCGCAGGACACCGGGGAGCTCCGGGTGGTCGGCCACCGCTGGTCGAAGCGCAGCCACGAGGTGAAGACGTTCCTCACCCGCAACCACGTCCTCTACCAGTGGCTCGAGATCGACCGGGACGACGAGGCGCGCAGGCTCTCAGAACTCGCGGACGCCGGTCCCGAGGACCTGCCCCTGGTCCTCGTGCCGGACCGAGAGCCCCTGCGCGCGCCGTCGAACCTCGACCTCGCGAGCGCGCTCGGCCTGCGCACGCGTGCCGAGCAACCCCTGTACGACCTGTGCATCGTCGGTGGGGGTCCGGCGGGACTGGCCGCCGCGGTGTACGGCGCGTCCGAGGGGCTGCGCACGGTCGTCATCGAGAGGGAGGCACCGGGCGGACAGGCCGGGCAGAGCGCCTCCATCCAGAACTACCTCGGGTTCCCCAAGGGCCTGTCCGGTGCAGACCTCGCGCACCGCGCCGCCGCCCAGGCCGAGCGCTTCGGTGTGGAGATGCTGCTGGCACGCGACGTCGTGGGGCTCGAGACGCGAGGCCCCGTACGCGCCGTGCGCTTCGACGACTCCGGGGATCTCGAGGCTCGGGCGGTGGTGGTCGCGAGCGGTGTCTCCTACAGGCGGCTCGAGGGTCCGGGCCTCGAGGAGCTCGCCGGCCAGGGCGTCTACTACGGCTCGTCGGCGAGCGAGGCCAGTCAGTGCCAGGACGACGACGTGTACGTCGTCGGAGGCGCCAACTCGGCCGGCCAGGCGGCGCTGAACTTCGCCAGCCATGCCAAGCGGGTGGTGATGGTCGTCCGCGGCACCGCCCTCGAGGACACCATGTCGATGTACCTCGTCGCCCAGATCGCGGCCACGGACAACATCGAGGTCCGCCTCCGCAGCTCGGTGGTGGCCGCCCGCGGGGCCGGCCACCTGTCGTCGATCACGCTGTGCACCCAGGGCGCGCCACCGGAGGAGGTGGCCACGAACTGGTTGTTCGTCTACATCGGCGCCTCGCCGCGGACGGACTGGCTCGGCTCGAGCGTCGTCCGCGACCCGAGGGGCTTCGTGCTCACCGGGCCGGACCTGCTGGCGGCGTCGGCGACGACCCCGTGGCCGCTGGCGCGTGCGCCCTACGCGCTGGAGACCAGCGTCCCCGGGGTGTTCGCCGCCGGGGACGTGCGGCTGGACTCCATGAAGCGCGTGGCCTCCGCGGTCGGTGAGGGTGCCATGGCCATCCACCTCGTGCACCGCTACCTGGCGACGGCGTGATCTCCGCCGGGGACCTCCGCTCCCTGCCGCTGTTCGGCAGGGTGGTCGAGGACGAGCTGCGGGACCTCATCGCGGTCGGTGAGGAGGCCGCGTTCACCGCCGGGGACGAGCTCTGGACCCAGGGTGGGCCGGCCGAGTGCTGGTGGGTCCTGCTGGAGGGGCGCATCGACCTCGTCCGGACCGTCGGGCACGAGGAGACGCTGCTGGGCGCGATGGACGCGCCCGGCCGGTGGGCCGGGGGCTTCCGGGCATGGGACGAGCACGCCGTGTACCTGGCCACGGGCCGGGCGTCGGCGGACGGGCGGGCGCTGCGCGTCGGGTCGGCGGCCCTCAAGGAGTGGACGCGGACGCGGGACCCCTTCGGCGCCCACCTCATCGAGGGCGTCTTCCGCACGCAACGCACCGTCGAGTCCGCCGCTCGGCAGCGGGACGCCCTCGTCGCCCTGGGGACCCTCGCAGCCGGGCTGGCGCACGAGCTGAACAACCCCGCGGCGGCGGCGACACGGGCGGTGGACGCGCTCGGCAGCGCCTCCGACCGGCTGCTGGAGACCCTGACCGGCCTGGCGGGCGGTTCGGTGTCGGCGGCGCAACTGGTCACGCTCGACCGGCTGCGTCGTGAGCTCGACCGGAGCCCGGCCGCCGCACACGCGGACCCGATGGCCCTGGCCGACCAGGAGGACGCCCTGTCGGACTGGCTCGCCGACCACGACGTCGGGGAGAGCTGGACGGTCGCCGGCCCGCTGGCGACCGCCGGTGCGGACGTCGACTGGTGCGAGCGGGCGGCCGACGTGCTCGGCCCGTCCCTCGAGCCGGGGCTGACCTGGGTGGTGAGCACCCTGGCCGTCGGCACGCTGCTCTCGGAGGTGAAGGAGGCGACCCGCCGCATCTCCGACCTCGTCGGGGCGGTGAGGACCTATTCACAGCTCGACCGCGCCGCGGTCCAGCGGACCGTCCTCGCCGAGGGCCTCGAGAGCACTCTGGCCGTCCTGGGACACCAGATCCCGGCCGGCGTCACGGTGGTCCGCGACTACTCCCCGGACACCCCGGAGGTGGAGGCGATCCCGGGCGAGCTCAACCAGGTGTGGACGAACCTCATCGGCAACGCCCTCGACGCCATGGCCGGAAGCGGGACGCTGCGGCTGTCCACCCGGCCCGAGCGGGACGGCGTCGTGGTGGAGGTCGGTGACACGGGGACGTGGTCGGACCCGGCCGCCAAGGACCGCGCGTTCGAGCCGTTCTTCACGACGAAGGGCGTCGGCCAGGGCACCGGGCTCGGCCTGGACATCTCCCGTCGCATCGTCACAGGCCGCCACGGCGGTGACATCGCCATCGACCTGCGACCGGGCGAGACCGTGCTGCGGGTGTGGCTCCCCTCCCGGTACACCACGGCGCGGAGGTGAGGCGGTACCGGGCCCACCCGGTACCGCACCGGATCGGCGGCTCGTGGTGACCGGCAACCCGTCAGGGGAACCCCGGGACGCCCGAGCGCCCGACGCGCCGGGTCCCGTTTGCCGATCCCGGGGCCCGGGCAGCGGCGGGCGGTGTCACGCACCTCCAGCCACAACCCCGCCGGCGCCTCGCCCTCGGTCCGCACGCGCCGGCTGCGCGAGACGGCGCGCGACGTCCTCGGCTTCGGCGACTTCCGCCCCGGCCAGGAGCGCGCCATGCAGGCGGTGCTGTCGGGCCGGGACACGCTGGCGGTGTTGCCCTCCGGCGCCGGCAAGAGCGCGGTCTACCAGGTGGCCGGTCAGCTGCTCGACGG
This sequence comes from Geodermatophilus obscurus, assembly GCF_900115395.1. GTDB lineage: Bacteria > Actinomycetota > Actinomycetes > Mycobacteriales > Geodermatophilaceae > Geodermatophilus > Geodermatophilus obscurus_B. Next base: position 170,213 of record NZ_FOWE01000006.1, on the reverse strand, counting down.
CCCGGTCGTCGTCGTCTCGCCGCTCATCGCCCTGCAGCGCGACCAGGTCGAGCGGCTCACCGAGCTCGGCGCCGACGCCGGCCGCCCCGCGCAGCTGAACTCCAGCCTGTCGGCGGGTGACCAGCACGCCGCCCTCGAGGGACTGCGCGACGGAACGGTCCGCTTCCTCTTCCTCGCGCCGGAGCAGCTGGCCAAGCCGGACGTGGTGCACGCGATCCGCGACGCCGGCCCGGTGCTGTTCGTCGTCGACGAGGCGCACTGCGTCTCCGCGTGGGGTCACGACTTCCGCCCGGACTACCTGCGGCTCGGGCAGGTCGTCGAGCAGCTCGACCACCCGACGGTGCTCGCCCTGACCGCGACGGCGGCGCCCCCGGTGCGGGCCGAGATCGTCGAGCGGCTGTCCATGCGCGACCCCGAGGTCGTCGTCGCCGGGTTCGACCGGCCCGAGATCCGCCTCGAGGTCGACCACCACGCCGACGCGCACGCCAAGCGGACCGCCGTGATCGACCGCGCGGCCGCCGAGGTCGAGGCCGGCCGCGGCCCCGGCATCGTCTACAGCGCCACCCGCAAGGGCACCACCGACCTCGCCGACGCCCTCACCGAGCGCGGCCTGCGCGCCCGGCCGTACCACGCGGGCCTGAGGAGGTCCGAGCGCGAGGACGCCCAGCGCGCGTGGATGGACGACGAGCTCGACGTCGTGGTGGCGACCACCGCCTTCGGCATGGGCATCGACAAGCCCGGCACCCGCTTCGTCGTCCACGCCGAGCCCGCCGACTCCGTCGACAGCTACTACCAGGAGATCGGCCGGGCCGGCCGCGACGGCGAGCCCGCCCTCGCCGTCCTGGTCTACCGGCAGGAGGACCTCGGGCTGCGGCGCTTCTTCGCCGCCGGCGCCCCGGCCGAGGAGGAGCTGCAGCAGGTCGCCGGACTGGTCGCGGCGGCACCCGCGGCCGGGATGGAGGACGGCGTCGACGTCGGGCAGCTGCGCGAGGAGACCGGCCGCGCCGCCACCCCGCTGGCCCGCGACCTCAACCTGCTCGAACAGGTCTCGGCGGTCGTCCTCGACGAGGAGGGCGCCGCACACCCGGCCGAGGGCGCACCGCCGCCCGGGGAGGCGGCGACCGCGGCGCGCGAGCTCGCCGAGCACCACGAGCGGGTCGACCAGAGCCGCGTCGAGATGATGCGCGGCTACGCCGAGACCACCGGGTGCCGCCGCCAGTACCTGCTCGGCTACTTCGGCGAGCAGCTCGAGGAGCCGTGCGGCAACTGCGACAACTGCTCGGCCGGCACCGCGCACGAGCAGCACGTCGGCGACGACGCCGACACGCCCTTCCCGCCCGAGACCGCGGTCGAGCACACCGAGTGGGGCCCGGGCGTGGTCATGCGGGTGGAGGACGACCGTCTCGTCGTCCTGTTCGAGGAAGTGGGCTACAAGACGCTCGCGCTCCGGGCGGTCGAGGCCAACGACCTGCTGCGGGTCCGCGGCGGCTGAGGAGCTGCCCACCTCATCGGGTGCTCGCCCTGCGGGACCGCGGCACCGCCTCGATGATCAACCACGGACAGCCGGGGCGTGGTGCCCGGGCGGGAGGAGTGCGCACGTGAAGGTCCTCGGCATCAACGCCATCTACCACGACCCCGCAGCGGCGCTGGTCGTCGACGGCCGGGTCGTGGCCGCGGCCGAGGAGGAGCGCTTCAGCCGGCGCAAGCACGGCAAGCGCCCCCTGCCGTGGAGCGCCTGGGAGCTGCCCGAGCTGTCGGCGGCCTGGTGCCTGGCCGAGGCCGGCATCCGCCCCGAGGAGCTCGACGCCGTCGCCTATTCTTTCGACCCCGGCCTCATGGTCACCCCCGAGGAGACCGGCCTGTTCGACGACGGCGACACCATGCGCAAGCGCTACGCGGAGATGGCGCCGGACTTCCTCGCCCACGCGCTGCCCGGCCTCGACCCGGCGAAGGTGCACTTCGTCAAGCACCACGTCGCGCACGCGGCGTCGGCGGGCAAGGCCGCACCGCAGCGGGACAACGCCGTGCTGGTGCTCGACGGCCGCGGCGAGGCGCACAGCCACCTCGCCGGCCGCTACGTCGACGGGCAGCTGGAGATCCTGGCCGGGCAGTCGCTCCCGCACTCCCTCGGCCTGATGTACGAGGAGCTCACCGACCACCTCGGCTTCCTGCGCAGCTCCGACGAGTTCAAGGTCATGGCGATGGCCTCCTACGGCAAGCCGCGCTTCCTCGGCGAGCTGTCCGAGCTCATCCGCGCCACCGACGACGGCGGCTTCCGCACCGAGCGGATCGACTTCACCGAGTTCGCCCCGCGTCTCGGCAGGGGCGACGACTGGACCGAGGCGCACGCCGACCTCGCCGCCAGCGTCCAGCAGCGCCTGGAGGAGGTCCTGGTCGACCTCGCCCGCTGGGTGCACGCCCGGACCGGCGAGAAGACGCTCACCATGGCCGGCGGCACCGCGCTCAATTGCGTGGCCAACACCCGGATCCTCGCCGAGAGCCCCTTCGAGGAGGTCTGGGTGCAGCCGGCCGCCGGCGACGCCGGGACGGCCCTGGGCGCGGCCCTGCACGTGGCCGCCGAGCTCGGCGAGCGCACCGAGCCGATGCCGGGTGCGGCGCTCGGCCGCGGCTGGAGCGACGACGAGATCCAGCGGTGGCTCGACACCGCGGCCATCGACTACGAGCGGCCCGACGACGTCGCCGAGGCCGTCGCCGAGGTGCTCGCCGACAACGGCATCGTCGCCTGGTTCCAGGGCCGCAGCGAGTACGGCCCGCGCGCGCTGGGCCACCGGTCGCTGCTGGCCCACCCGGGGTTCGAGGCCAACCTCGAGCGGATGAACGACGTCAAGGGCCGCGAGCAGTTCCGCCCGGTGGCGCCGATGGTCCTGCTGGAGCGGGCCCCGGAGATCTTCAGCCGCGGCCCCATCCCGTCGCCCTACATGCTCTTCGTCCACGACGTCGCCGAGGAGTGGCGCGAGCGCATCCCCACCGTCACCCACGTCGACGGGACGGCGCGCATCCAGACCATCGACCCGGCGACCGAGCCGCTGGTGCACCGGATGATCAGCGCCTTCGAGCGGCGCACCAGCCTGCCGGTGGTCGTGAACACCAGCCTCAACACCGCGGGACGGCCCATGGTCGACGACCCCCGGGACGCCCTGGAGTGCTTCGGCTCGGCCCCGGTCGACCTGCTGGCCATCGGACCGTTCGTCGTCCGCCGGCCGCGCCGCACGCCGCGTCCCTGAGCGGTCCGCCCCTCCTCCGTCCGGGCGAGGGGCGAACCGCACAGGCCGGTCCCTGCGAAGTCCGGGTGCACAGCGGTCCCGGTCGATGACGATCCGGTAACGAGAGTCCCCCGAACGGGGGCTGACTCGTTCCGGGTGGTCACGGCGGGGTACCGGACGTCCGACGCCCACCACCCGGCGGGGCGCCACTCACTCGGAGGAACGAACGCCATGGCTACGACAGGGAACACCGGCGCGCGGTCGGGGATGACCTGGCCCCAGATGCTCGCCCTCGCCTTCGGGGTGGTGTACCTCCTCGTCGGCATCGTCGGCTTCTTCATCACCGGCTTCGACGGGTTCACCAGCAACCAGACCGACGGCAACATGGACAAGCTGCTGGTCTTCATGATCAACCCGCTGCACAACATCGTGCACATCGTGATCGGCCTGGCCGGCATCGCGCTGTCCCGCACGCTGTCCGGCGCCCGCACCTACGGGTGGCTGCTCGCCGTCGGCTACGGCGCGGCCTTCGTCTACGGCCTGATCGCCGTCGGCAAGGACTGGGACTTCCTGAACATCAACGCCGCCGACAACGTGCTGCACATCGCCACCGCCGTCGTCGGCCTGGTGATGGCGCTCGGCCCGGTCAACACGGTCGCCCGCTCCTCGCGCGTGTGAAGCAGGGCCCCGCAGGGGCCCTCCGGAGGCCGGGTCCCGCACGGGACCCGGCCTCCGGCACGAGGTGACCCCGGTGCGACACCGGTCACGCCGCGGGCTACCGTCCGAGGCATGGACTTCGCCCTCTCCGCCCGAGCCGAGGACGTCTGCGGCCGGATGTGGGACTTCATGCGTGAGCAGGTCTTCCCCGCCGAGCCGGTCTACGACGCCTGGCGCGCCGAGCGCGGTCACGACAACCACGAGCACCCGCCGGTCCTGGAGGACCTCAAGAAGGAGGCCCGCGCGCGCGGCCTCTGGAACCTCTTCCACCACGAGCTCGGGGGGATGACGAACCTCGAGTACGCCTCCGTCGCCGAGATTATGGGCTGGTCGCCGACGATCGCCCCCGAGGTCACCAACTGCGGCGCCCCGGACACGGGCAACATGGAGACCCTCATGCTGTTCGGGACCCCCGAGCAGAAGCAGCGCTGGCTCGACCCGCTGCTCGAGGGCGAGATCCGCTCCGGCTTCGCGATGACCGAGCCCGACGTCGCCTCGTCCGACGCGCGCAACATCCAGACCTCGATCGTCCGCGACGGCGACGAGTACGTGATCAACGGCCGCAAGTGGTGGACCAGCGGTGCCGCCGACGAGCGCTGCCAGATCTTCATCGTCATGGGCAAGACCGACCCCGACGGCGCCCCGCACCGGCAGCAGTCGATGGTGCTCGTCCCCCGCGACACCCCGGGCCTGGAGATCGTCCGGCACCTGCCGGTGTTCGGCTACCAGGACCAGCACGGCCACTCGGAGCTGCGCTTCACCGACGTGCGGGTGCCGGTGTCGAACATCCTCTCCGGCGAGGGCGACGGCTTCATGATCGCCCAGGCCCGGCTCGGCCCCGGCCGCATCCACCACTGCATGCGCGCCATCGGCATGGCCGAGCGGGCGCTCGCGCTGATGGTCGACCGCACGCAGAAGCGGGTCGCCTTCGGCCGCCCCCTGGCCGACCAGGGCACCGTCCGCGAGGCGATCGCCCTCTCGCGGATCGAGATCGACCAGGCCCGCCTCTACGTGCTGAAGACCGCGGACCTGATCGACAAGTACGGCGCCAAGGGCGCGCGCACCGAGATCTCCGCGATCAAGGTGGCCGCGCCGAAGGTGGCCCTCGACGTCATCGACCGCGCCATCCAGGTGCACGGCGGTGCCGGCGTCAGCAACGACACCGTGCTGGCCCGCTTCTACGCCTCGGGCCGCACCCTGCGGATCGTCGACGGTCCCGACGCGGTGCACATCCGCGGCGTGGCCAAGGAGGAGCTCGCCCGCGAGCGCCCCTACGTCGGCTGAGACGAGGACACCCGGACGACGACGGGCCGGCACCTCCGAGGTGCCGGCCCGTCGTCGTGGGGGATCACGGGGTCAGGGAGGAGCCGAAACCCCCGCCGGCCAGCTTGGCCATCAGCTGCGTGCGGTCGAGTCCCACGCCGGCCAGGGCGTCGCCGTCCCGGTCGGTGTCGATCTCGTCGGGCAGTTGGGCCTCGACCTTCTGGGCCGTGTCGTTGTCACCCTGGGTGCGCAGCACCCGCAGCAGTTCCTGCTTGTCCAGCTGCACGCGCGTCTCCTGTCCTCGGACCGCTCGGTCCTCCGGAGTGTGGTGCGCGTCACGCCCGACCGCAAAGCGACGGGTCAGCGGGGACGGGCCCGCCCGAACAGGAACGCGGCCACGCCCAGCAGGAGCACCCCGACCGACAGCTGGGCGGCCCCGATGCCGGTGCGCTGGGCGACGAACCAGGTCGACGCGGAGACCAGCAGCACCACCCCGACGCCGAGGACGAGCAGCGCCACCAGCCGCCTGCGCCGCGCCGCGCCGCCGTCGTCCCGCCGTGCCGGTCCGCCCGCCATGTCGCCTCCGCTCCCGGCCGGTGGGACCGGCCTGACGACGAGCCAACCAGACCACGGCCGACCGCGACGCCCGGACCCGACGGAGGCGGGCGACCCCGCTGCGGGGTCCCCGCGAGCCCGCGAGCGGTGGGGCGCGGTGCCGGTCACCCGTTGCGGGTGGGCGGCTCCCCCTCGTCCAGTGCCGCCTGCGCCTGCGCCGGGTCGTAGGCGCACGCGTCGCCGACGTCGGCTGCGGGCGCCGCGGGCGGGGGAGCCGGCGTCTGGTCGGTCGCCGCGCCGGAGCCCGAGGCCGAGTCACCCGGGGCGGGCGGGGGCGCGGTCGTCGTCGCCACCGGGGCGATCGACTCCTGGACGATCTGCCGGATCCGCGGGTAGTCGGGGTAGGCCGGGTCGATCAGGCTGGTGTCGAAGACGACGCTGCGGATCTCGGCGTCCTTGACCAGGAACGCCAGGTCGACGAAGTCGTCGAGGGCCGACTGCGGGATGTCGGTGCTGACGATGTCCTGCGTGGTGGCGGCCAGTTCCTGGTACTGGTCGAGCAGGGTGATCGGGTCGGCCTCGGCGATGATCGCATTGATCGTGCAGCGCTGGCGGTCCATGCGGTCGTAGTCGGTGAGGCCGAAGCGGCCGCGGGCGAAGTGCAGCGCGGTCGCGCCGTCCATCCGCTGGTTCGGGCCGGGGGCGATGTAGTCGTCGGGGAGGATGCCCCGTGTCGGCTCGCCGTTGATCGGCACGTAGTAGTTGACGTTGACCGTGATGCCGCCGAGGGCGTCGACCAGTCGGCTGAAGCCGTCGAGGTTGACCAGCACGAAGTAGTCGATGGGCAGGCCGAGGGCCTCGCCGACGCCCAGCTTGAGGAAGTCCGCGCCCGGGTCGTCGGTGGGGCCCAGGATGCCGGGGTACCAGGCCGGCCCGGTGCGGTAGACGGCGTTGAGCAGGCTGTCGGACTCGTTGGCCCCCTCGAACCCGTCGGGGTAGACCTCGGCCAGCGGGCTGTCGGCGGGGAAGGGCAGGTCCTGGAGGTTGCGCGGCAGGCTGAACAGCGTCGTCTCGCCGGTGGCCGTCTCGATGCTGGCGACGATGACCGTGTCGGTGCGCACGCCCTCGCGGCCCTCGCCGCCGTCGCCACCGAGGAGCAGGACGTTGACCCGCTCCTTGGTGCCGAAGGGGTCGGGGGTGTCGACGACGGTGGCCGACTCGCGGTCGGAGGCGAAGACGCCGTCGAGGAGGCCCCGCTGTGCGACGGCGACGGTGCCGACCCGGTAGGCCGGATAGGCGACGGCCGCCACCAGCGCGAGGACGAGGAGCCCGCCCAGCGCCAGCCGCGGGCGGGTGCTGCGGCGGGGCAGCAGTGCCCGGTGGCCGGCGACGATGACCGCGATCCAGGCCGTGGCCAGGACGGCGATGCCGGCGATCAGCCAGACCAGGCTGTCGGAGTCGACGGCGAGGCGCAGGGCGCTGCGGCGGCCGACGGTGGCCAGCCAGACGCCTCCGGCGACGAGCAGCGCGGTCACGACCAGGACGGCGGTGCCGAGCCGGCGGCGCCCCGCGGCGAGGAAGGCGGTGCCGGGGACGACGGCGTTGAGGGCTGTCCACCCGAGGACGGAGCCGAGCGTGCGCGTCTCCGGCCGCCCGCGCCCCACCGTGCCCGCGCCCCGGGGGACGGGCGGCAGGGGCGGCGCCTCGCCGATCGGGCGGGTGCTGTGGGTGTCGTCGCTCACGGGCACACCCGCGACGGGGCGGACTCGCTCCTGCCGGCTCCACTCGTCCGGGTCGTGGTCATCCGGCCATGATCCCACTCACGGCTGACTGTCACGGGTGATGCGTACCCCGCGTACCCGCCGGACACCCGGTCGGGCGTGAGCTGCGTCTCCGCAGGCCACGGCCGTGTCCCGGCCGTGTTCCGGGTCTGCCCGGGCGGTGACCGGGCCGGGCCGGGAGGTGCGGCATAGGGTCGGGTGCCGTGCGCCTCGCGACCTGGAACGTCAACTCCATCCGCACCCGCGCCGACCGGGTGGTCGCCTGGCTGCAGCGCCGCGACGTCGACGTCCTGGCCCTCCAGGAGACCAAGTGCCGCGACGACCAGTTCCCGGAGGCGCGCTTCCGCGAGCTGGGCTACGAGGTGGCCCACGTCGGCCACTCGCAGTGGAACGGCGTGGCCGTGCTGTCGCGAGTCGGGCTGACCGACGTCGAGGTGGGCTTCCCCGGCATGCCCACCTGGGCGGCGAAGGAGGGCGCCGAGCCGGCCGCGGAGGCCCGCGCCCTGGGCGCCACCTGCGGCGGCGTGCGGGTGTGGAGCCTCTACGTGCCCAACGGCCGGCAGCTGGGCGACCCGCACTACGACTACAAGCTCGAGTGGCTGGCCGCGCTGCGCACTGCGGCCGGCGGCTGGCTCGCCGCCGACCCCGCCGCCCAGGTGGCGTTGGTCGGCGACTGGAACATCGCGCCGCAGGACGACGACGTCTGGGACATGAGCGTCTTCGCGCACTCCACGCACGTCACCGAGCCCGAGCGGGCCGCCTTCCGCGCGGTCGTGGACGCCGGGTACGCCGACGTCGTCCGGCCGCTGGCACCGGGCCCGGGGGTCTACACCTACTGGGACTACACGCAGCTGCGCTTCCCCCGCCGCGAGGGCATGCGCATCGACTTCGTCCTCGGGACGCCGGCGCTGGCCGGCCGGGTGACGAACGCGCTGATCGACCGGGAGGAGCGCAAGGGCAAGGGCGCCAGCGACCACGCTCCCGTCGTCGTCGAGCTGGCCGACTAGCGGACCGAGGGAGCGCTCCGGGGCACATCTGGGGCACACCCGGGGCACCGACCGCGTCCCACGCCGCGTCGACAGCGCTGCGCGTCCGTTCGTCCGAGTCCGGCACCAGATGCCCGTCGGTGCTCAGGACGAGCGGGGCGTCCTCGTGCCCAGCCGCTCGGCGACGGCCACGACCGACTCACCGGCCGTCAGCAGGACGCTGACGTCGTGGTGCCGCAGGTCGTGGCTCGTCGTCCCCTTCGGTGGCCCCGCCCCGGTCACCGCCCGGCCCTCAGGTCGTGGCCGTGGTACTCGTGCCCGAGCGGGTCTCCCCTGCGGGTGGTGGAGATCGTTCCGTCCGGGGCCGGTGGGGATGCCGCCAGGTGGGAGGTCAGCCTTCGGCGACCAGCCGAGGCAGCGGGATCGTCCGCCTCGACCGAGGAGTCTTCGGCTCGCTCCGCTCGCCCTTCGACCCCTGGGTGGACTGCCACTCGATGCGCACGCTGCGGCGCACGAAGTCGACGTCCTGGGCGCGGAGCGCGAGCAGCTCACCGATCCGGAGCCCGAGCCCGGCCTGGGTGAACACCATGGCCCGGTAGCGCTCCGGCATGGCCCGGGCGAGCGCCGCGACCTGCTCGACCGACAGCGGCACGACCCGCTGCGGCTGCTCGTGGGTCTCCGGAGGCCGCGGGGTCCGGAGACCCGGTGGGTGGTGGACGACGTCAGCGCGTCCCGGAGAACCAGTTCCCCGAGGGCGACTCGCCGGTGTGCGCCAGGTCGTCGGCGATCGCGTGCAGCTTGCGGTTGGCCTTCATCGACATCTGTGCGAGGACCTGGAACGCCTGGTCGGCGGTCAGCTTGTGCCGGTCCATCAGAATGCCTTTGGCCTGGTCGATGACCCCCCGGGTCTCCAGCGCGGCCTGCAGGTCGTCGGCCCGGTCGCGGGCGCTCCGGTACGCGTGCAGGTCGCCGGCGGCGACCGTCGCGTAGGAACCGAACCGGGTGGCGGCGGTCCGGCTGTCCTCGTCGAAGGCGTGCGGCTCGCGCGCGTAGATGTTGAGTGCACCGGAGACCTGCTCATCCTCGTCGACGGCCAGCGGGATCGACAGGGAGCTGAGGTTGCCGTGCTCGGCGGCCCGGGGCAGGTAGTCCGGCCAGCGGCTGTCGGTGCGGGTGTCGGCGATCTCGATCAGCTCGCCGGTGCGGGCCGCGTGCAGGCAGGGGCCGTGGCCCCGCTCGTACTGGCTCTCGTCCAGGTCGGTGGCCAGCTGGCCGGTGGACGCCACCGTGCTCGGGCGGTCCCTGACCAGCAGCGTCACCGACGCCTCGGGGCTGCCGGGCATCACGGTCTTGGCCAGGTCGGCGATGGTCTGCAGCAGCTCGTCCATCGACACCCGGCGCAGGGACAGCGCGCCGAGGCGCTCCAGTGCTCGGACGGCGGGAGGCGGTGAGGAGGTCTGGTCACGGGCCACGGCGGCCTCCGGTCTGCGAATACCGAAGGGGTGACCTCGGCCGCGGCCCTCGATCTGAGGGCCGTGCATGAGACGCCGGCTGTGTGACGTGCCATCGACGCGGAACGATCCCGGCGTCAGGGCTGACGCTACTCGCGCCGGCGGCCCTCTGGGCCCCGGTGACGTCCGAGTGGGCCGCTCGAGGACACAGCTCAGGCAGCCCAGCCGGTGGGACGCCGGCGACCTGGTGGCAGGCGTGGCGTTCCAGCGCTTCGCCGGTGACGTCGTCGCTGCCCGAGGTGGTCTCCGGGCGGGCGTGGCGGAGCAGTCGCCGAACATCGCGTCCCGACCGAACCCGAGAGGTACACATCCACGCGGGGTGGGCGATGCACTGGCACCTGGCCGGCAGGAGCCACGCGACCTGCCCGCACCTGCACCTCGTACACCGTCCAGCTCCTACACCGTCCAGCCCGAGGGGCACTTCGCCACGCCACGACAGACGCTCGAGTCGGCGCTGCAGTGGAGATACGGAGCACCATCTCGTCCGACGTGGACACCTGACAGCGCCGCGGGGCCGGCCGTCGCCACCCGCGACGACGGCTGACCTGCGTCGCACGTTCGTCGTCGGCGGCGCCGCCGACGAACCGAGAGGTCGCTGCCACGTACGTCAGCGGGGTTGGCGAACCGTCCACCACTGCCTCACCTGCCTTCGGTCGGCCTGGTACGCCGAGTCGGACCTCCCGCAACGTCTTCTCCACGGCCGGCGTCGAGGTGCCTCACGAGGGTCTCGGCGAACCCCTCGGCAACGGCGAGATGCTCCCTGAGCGCGGCGACCCGGGCGATGGCCGCAGCATGGAACATCTGCAGACGGTCGATCAGCTGTGCTCGGTCACCGGTGCCGGACTCGAGATCGGCGAGGAGGGTGAGCGCCTGCTGCATCTCCTCGAGGCTGAAGCCCAGCGGCTTCATGCGCTTGATCGTCTCGAGGCGGGCGACCTCGTCGTCGCTGTAGAGCCGAAACCCACCCTCGGAGCGGGCGGGGGGGATCACCAGCCCGTTCTCCTCGTAGAAGCGGATCGTCCGCAGGCTCAGGCCGGTGCGGTCGGCGACCTGGCCGATCTGCATCAGTGCGCCGCGCGGGGTGTCAGTCACTCCCTCGTCACAGGGCTCGCTGCGACGGCCTTCTGCACGGCCGTCCCGAGTCGCCGGTGTGGCCATCAGTGGGCGCCGTCGAGCTGACCGGTGTGCCGGTCGAAGCGATCCGCCGAATGGCCCTGCAGTCCGACGATCTCGACGTTCCTGCCGCGCGTCCGGTACTTGTGGGTGATCGCGTCCAGGGCGGCAACGGTGGAGGCGTCCCAGACGTGGGCCCTGGAGAGGTCGATGACCACGTTCTCCGGGTCCCCGGCGTAGTCGAACTGGGTGTAGAGGTCGTTGCTCGACGCGAAGAACAGCGCGCCGTCCACGGTGTAGCGCGCCGTCTCACCCTGGACCACCCGGTCGACGTCGACGAGGTGGGCGATGCGCTGGGCGAAGAGCACGCAGGCCACGAGGACGCCCACGCCCACGCCGATCGCCAGGTTGTGCGTGAACAGCGTGACCGCGACCGTCGAGAGCATCACGGTCGTCTCGCTCTTGGGCATCCTGTGGATCGTCCGCAGCGAGTACCAGTCGAAGGTCGCGATCGACACGAAGATCATGACGGCGACCAGGGCGGCCATCGGGATCACCGCGACGATGTCACCGAGGGCGACCACGAGGACCAGCAGGAGGGCACCGGCGAGGAACGTCGAGAGCCGGGTACGGGCACCGGACTTCACGTTGATCATGGTCTGGCCGATCATGGCGCACCCACCCATGCCGCCGAAGAAGCCGGAGGCCACGTTCGCCACGCCCTGGCCGAAGGACTCGCGGGTCTTGTCCGAGTGGGTGTCGGTGATGTCGTCGACCAGCTTCGCCGTCATGAGCGACTCCATCAGGCCGACGAGGGCGACGCCGAGGGCGAAGGGGGCGATGATGCCGAGCGTCTCGAAGGTGACGGGCACATCCGGCAGCAGGAAGAACGGCAGACTGTCGGGCAGCTCGCCCTCGCCGCCGACGTCGGGGATCTCCCAGCCGGCGGCCACGGCCAGGGTCGTCAGCACGACGATCGCGACCAGCGGCGCAGGGACGGAGGTGGTGAGCCGGGGCAGCAGGAAGATGATGGCCAGGCCGGCGGCGACCAGCGGATAGACCAGCCATGGGACGTCGCGCAGCTGCGGCAGCTGCGCGGTGAAGATCAGGATCGCCAGCGCGTTGACGAAGCCGACCATGACGCTGCGCGGGATGAAGCGCATCAGCCGGGCGAACCCGAACAGACCGAGCAGCACCTGGAAGATGCCACCGAGGATCACGGCGGCGAACAGGTACTGGACGCCGTACTCCAGGGCCAGCGGGGCGACCACGAGGGCGACCGCGCCGGTGGCGGCGGTGATCATCGCCGGGCGGCCGCCGGTGAAGGCGATGACCACGGCCATGACGAAGGAGGAGAACAGGCCCACCTGCGGGTCGACGCCCGCGAGGATGGAGAAGCTGATCGCCTCGGGGATCAGGGCCAGCGCGACGACGAGGCCGGCGAGGACCTCGGTGCGGGCGACCGACGGGGAGAGCCATGCGGGTCGGCTCAGGCGCGGCCTGGGGACAGAGCGCAGGACTGGAGACATGGGTCCGTCTCGTTCAGCGCGCCACAGCCGGCGCGGATGGGCAGCACCAGAGGCGGCGCCGGGTCATGGGCGGTGCGTCGGTGCACCAGGCACACGAAGCGAGGTCGTGCAGCGGACTCGGCCGAACGAGCCGGTGGGGCTCACCGGTGCAGGGAGGGCGGTGTCGCAAGGGCCGAGTCGGCCCGCCGAGATCTCGACTGTGACGTGAGGGTCGAGTGGGACGAGCTTAGCACCGCACGAGGAGTGACCTCGCCTCACCGGCCTCCGGGATGGTGAGCAGCGACGACACCGACTGCCAGGTGCCGCCGCTGATCAGGCGTTCCACCGGACACGGTCTCCACCTCCGCGTCGAGGACGTCCAGCCCGCAGCACCGACACGCGCCCAGGGGACCCTCAGCCCGTGCCGGTCTCCTCGCGCCGTGGCTCCGCGGCGGCCCCCTCCGGGAGGCCGGTCAGCAGGCGCCGCAGATCCGCGGCCCGGTCGCCGAGACCGGCCTCCAGGTCGGCGAAGACGGCGACCGCGTCGGCGGTGAGGTCGCGGCCCGAGGCGGTCAGGCGGACCAGCCGGCCCGCCCGGCGCGCGGGGTCGGCGACCACCTCGACCAGGCCGGTCCGCGCCAGGCCGCCCACGAGGTCCTGCGCGGCCTGCCGCGTGGTGCCCAGCCGGCGGGCCAGCTCGGCGGGCGGCGTCCCGTCCGCGTCGAGGTAGGCGAACACCAGCGACTGCGCGCCCGACAGGCGGGGCCAGCCCCGGGCGGCGAGCTCCTCGCGGGCCAGGGCGTCGAGCGACCGGCCGGCCGTGAGCAGCACGTGGGCCAGGGGCAACCGCCCGCGCCCGTCCGCCCGCTGCACACCGTCACACTAACTGGCATCCTGAATACGTCAGGGAACCTGACGCGACGAGAGGAGTCGGGATGCGCGTGGTGGTGCTGGGAGCGGCCGGTGGTGTGGGCCGGCACGCAGTGCGGCTGGCGGCCGAGCGCGGGCACACGGTCGTCGCGGTGGCCCGTGGCGCCGGGACGTCCGGGGACGCGGCGACCCGGCTGACCGGCGACGTCCGCGACGGCGACCTGCTCACCCGGGCGGTCGAGGGCGCCGACGCGGTGCTGTGGTGCGTCGGGGTCACGCGCACCTCGGGCGGGGACGTCGGCCGGACGGCGGTGCCGCGGCTGGTCGCGGCGATGACCACGGCCGGGGTGCGCCGCTTCGTCGGCGTCTCGGGGGCCGGTGCGGACGTGCCCGGGGACCGCAAGACCGGCAGCGCCCGCTTCATCTCGGCGCTCACCCACCGGCTGGCGCGCGACCTGGTGGAGGACAAGGAGGGCGAGTACGCCGTCCTCGCCGCGTCGTCGCTGGACTGGACGCAGGTCCGCCCGCCGCGGCTCGTCGACCGGCCCGGCACCGGCCGCACCCGGCTCACCGACACCGCGCCCGGCCTGCGGGCGGCTCCGGTGCCCAAGGCCGACGTCGCGGCGGCGATGCTCGACCTCGCCGCGGGCCGGGAGTGGCTGTCCGCGGCGCCGTTCCTCGTGGCCGACGGCGCCCGGTGACCGCCGGGCCGGGCGGGCGGCGCCGGCTCAGCCGGCGGCCGGGGCCTCCGAGAGCGGCAGCCGGACGACGAACCAGGTGTCCCCGGGCCGGGACCGCACCTTCAGCACCCCGCGGTGCCGCTGGGTGACGATGCGCCAGGCGACGTCGAGCCCCAGGCCCGTCCCCTGGCCCACCGGCTTGGTGGTGAAGAACGGCTCGAACACCCGCCGGCGCACCTCCTCGGGGATGCCCGGGCCGGTGTCCCCCACCTCCACCACGGCGGAGTCGTCCGACCGGGAGGTGCGCAGGGTGAGCGTCCCGGAGCCGGCCATGGCGTCGAGGGCGTTGTCGATGAGGTTGGTCCACACCTGGTTGAGCTCGGCGGCGTACCCGGGCACCAGCGGCAGGCTGCGGTCGTACTCCTTGACCACGCGGATCCCCGGCCCGGTCTTCGCGCTGAGCATCACCAGGGTGGCGTCGAGGCCGGCGTGCACGTCGGTCGGCTGGTTCGGGGTCCGGTCGAGCTGCGAGTACTGCTTGGCGGCCCCGACCAGGTGCGAGATGCGGCCGGTGCTGTCGATGATCTCGCCGAGCAGCATCTCGGTCTCCACCGTGTAGGCCAGCCAGCGCAGCGCCGGCTCGAGGAAGTCGTCCTCGACGGCCTCGGCGACCGCCTCCAGGCACTCGACGTCGAGGCCCGCCGGCACGAACACCGCCGCCAGCTCCCACGGCCGGGCGACGTCGTGGTCGTCGAGCCAGTCGCCGAGCTCGTCCTCGCGGTCCGACCGCTCCAGCGCGCTGAGCTCGCCGGTGGTGCCGATCCGGTCGACGAAGCGCTCCTGCAGCTCGGTGAGCCGGCGCAGCTGCCCGCCGTCGAAGCGGCCCTCCGCCAGCAGCGCCAGCTTGTGCCGCATGCCGGCCACCCGCTCGCGCAGCGCCGACGTGGCGCGCGAGGCCGCCGCCGCCGGGTTGTTGAGCTCGTGGGTGAGCCCGGCGGTCAGCTTGCCGAGCGCCAGCAGCCGCTCCCGCTGACCGACCAGCTCGTTCGAGCTGCGGATGCCGAGGAAGAGCCCCTGCAGCAGGTGGACGGCCATGGGGTACCAGCGGCGGAACTGCGCGGCGAACTCCGCGGCGGGCAGCGCCAGGAAGGTGCAGTCGGTGACCGCCCGCACGGTGGCCGGGTAGACCTGCTCGATCTGGTCGCCGAGGTAGAACTGGACCGCGCCGCTGTAGACGCCCCGGGAGTCGGTCCGCACCGTCTCCACCTCGTCGCGGCCGACGAGGCGGGTCATGCGCAGCGTCCCCGACAGCAGCACGTGGAAACACTCGGCCGGCTCCCCCTCGACCGAGACGTCGCTGCCGGCCGGCTGGGAGACCACGTCGCCGGCCTCGGACACCCACGCCAGCTGGGCGTCGTCGAGGTCGGCGAACAGGAACAGCTCGCGCAGCTCGGCCGGGGAGAGCCGGGCGTGCGCCGCGGCCGCGTCGTCGGCGGTATGCGCGGTCACCGGTCCCCCAGGAAGCGGTGCACCAGGGTGACGGCCATGGCGCCCTCGCCGACGGCGGAGGCGACCCGCTTCACCGACTGGGCGCGGACGTCGCCGGCCACGAACACCCCCGGGGCGCTGGACTCCAGGAAGTAGGGGTCGCGCTGCAGCGGCCAGCCCGGCGGCCGGGCGCCGTCGACGACGAGGTCCGGCCCGGTCGGCAGGAACCCCAGGCGGTCGCGGGCGAGGACGCCGTCGAGCCACTCGGTGCGCGGTGCGGCGCCGATGAAGACGAACAGGTGCGACGCCGGCACCGTCTCGACCGCGCCCGTGGTGTCGCGCAGGTCCAGCTCCTGCAGGTGGTCCTCCCCGCGGGCCGCGACCACGGTGGTGCCCGTCCGGACCACGACGTTGGGGATCGCGGCCAGCTGCTGGATCAGGTAGTGCGACATCGACGCCTCCAGCGAGGTCCCGCGCACCAGCAGCGTGACACAGTTGGCGTGCCGGGCGAAGAAGACCGCGGACTGCCCGGCGGAGTTGGCGCCGCCGACGATGTAGACGTGCTCCCCGGCGCACGCGGCGGCCTCGGTGATCGCCGACCCGTAGTAGACGCCGCGGCCGGTCAGCGCGCCGGCCCCCTCGGCCTCGAGCTGCCGGTAGGCGACGCCGGTGGCGAGGATGACGGCGTGCGCGGCGATGCAGCCGCCGTCGGCGAAGCGCACGACGCGGGCCGGGCCCTGGGTCTCCAGCGTGGTCACCTTGCGGGCGGTGAGCACCTCGGCGCCGAACTTGGCGGCCTGCCGCCGCGCCCGGTCGGCGAGCTGCCCGCCCGAGACGCCGTCGGGGAACCCCAGGTAGTTCTCGATCCGGCTGCTCTGCCCGGCCTGTCCCCCGGTCGCCTGCCGCTCCACCAGCACCGTCCGCAGCCCCTCGGAGGCGCCGTAGACGGCCGCGCCGAGCCCCGCCGGCCCGCCGCCGACCACGATCAGGTCGTAGAAGTCGGTGCTCGGCTCGACGGTGAGCCCGACCGCGGCGGCCAGCTCGGCCTCGGTCGGGGAGAACAGCGCCTCCCCGCTGGGCGGCACGATCACCGGGACGTCGTCGGGCCCGGCGCCGGCGGCCTCGAGCAGCCGGCGACCCTCGGGCTCCTCCGCGCTGTACCAGCGGTAGGGGACGGCGTTGCGGGCGAGGAAGTCCCGGGCGGCGAAGGACGGCGCCGACCACGGGTGCCCGACGATCCGCACGTCGGCCAGCGCGGCGTCGGGGCTGGCCAGCCAGGTCTCGACCATGGCGTCCACGACCGGGTAGAGCTTCTCCTCCGGCGGCTCCCACGGCTTGAGCAGGTAGTGGTCGACGTCGACGAGGTTGATCGCCTGGATGGCGGCGTCGGTGTCGGCGTAGGCGGTGAGCAGGGCGCGGCGGGCGCGGGGGAAGAGGTCCATCGCCTGCTCGAGGAACTCGATGCCGTTCATCTGCGGCATCCGGTAGTCGGCCAGCAGCGCGGCGACGGGGTCCCCCCGCAGCTTCAGCTCCCGCAGGGCCTCCAGCGCCTCCTCCCCCGACGAGGCGCGCACGACGCGGTAGCGGTCGCCGTACCGGCGGCGCAGGTCGCGGGCCACGGCGCGCGAGACGCCGGGGTCGTCGTCGACGGTGAGCAGGACGGGCCTGCCCCGGCCGCCGGGCCGGCCGGCGGTCTCCGCGGGCTGGGTCATGTGTCCTCCTGGACGACGGGGTGCGGGGTCTGGACGAGGGCGGCCAGCTCCGCGTCGGTGGGGTCGCGCAGCACCTGCTCCGACCGCCACACGGCCACCGGCAGGTCGTCCTCGGTCACCCCGAGGTCGGCCAGCAGTGCGGTCGCGTCGTCGTCGTCCTCGTCCTCGTCCTCGAGGTCGACGACGACGACGGTCAGGCCGTGGTCCCGCGCGAAGCGGCGCAGCCGCTCGACGCCGGCGGACGGGCCCCGGGTGACGACGCGCAGGTCGGCGGCGAGCTCGAGCAGCATCGAGCGGCGGATGAGGAACGCGCGCAGGACCGTCTCCTTGAGCGCGCGGTCCTGGCCGAAGACCGTCCGCATCTGCGCGTCGGGGACCGTGACGACCTCCGAGGGGCGCAGCACGACGGCGGTCAGGAACACCGGCCGGTCGCTGAAGAGGTCGAGCTCGCCGAGGAAGCGCCGCTCGCCGTGCACGGAGACCACCCGCTGGTCGGCGGCGCCGGCGTGCTCGACGACGGCGACGGCGCCGGAGAGCACCACCTGGAAGTCGTAGCCGGGGTCGCCCTCGCGGAACAGCGTCTCGCCCGGCTGCCACGTCCGGCGGGTCCCGTACCGGCCGAGCAGCTCGAGCTGGGCGTCGTCGAGGCGGGGGAAGGCGCCGTAGCGGTCGGCCGTCTCGGGCAGGTCGGGCGGGAGCGGGACCGGTGCCGCGTCGGGGACGGCCCGCCGCGCGCCGGCGTGCGGGCCGAGCGCGGGCACCGGCGGGCCGGCGGGCACGCCGTCCGCGGGGGGCGCCGCCGGCCGGTCGTCGTCCCCGGCGGCGGCGAGCAGCTCGGCGGCCAGCGTGTCGGCGTCGTAGGGGCCGGTGTGCCGGCGCCCGCCGACGAAGAAGGTCGGCGTCCCCTCCACGCCGCTGGACTCCGCGGAGTCGACGTCCTCCTGGACGCGGCGGGCGTAGCGGCCCGAGCCGAGGTCGCGCGCGAAGCGCGACAGGTCCAGGCCGATCTCCGCGGCGTGCTCGAGCAGGTCGGCGGGGGTGAGCCGGTCCTGGCCGGCGAAGATCCGGTCGTGCATCTCCCAGAAGCGGCCCTGCGCGGCGGCGGCCTCGGCCGCCTCGGCGGCCAGCTGCGCGTACGGGTGGACGTCGGTGAGCGGCACGTGCCGGAACACGTAGCGCAGCCGGTCGCCGAACCGCTCGCGCAGCTCCTCGACCGTGCCGGTGGCCCGGCCGCAGAAGGGACACTCGAAGTCGCCGTACTCGACCAGGGTGAGCGGCGCGTCGGCCGGCCCCCGGACGTGGTCGCGCTCCGGGTCGACGGGCGGGTCGAGCAGGAGCGGGCGGCCGGTGCCCGCGGGGCGGCGGCGGTCGGCGAGCCGGAACAGCGCCCAGCCGAGCAGCGCGGCCAGCACCGAGGCCGCCAGGACGCCGACCCGCGCGTCGTCGCCGGCCGCGTCCCCGTCGTCGAAGGCGAGGTCGACGATGAACAGCGAGATGGTGAAGCCGATGCCCGACAGGGCGGCGCCCCCGGCCACCTGCAGACCGCTGAGCCCCGGCGCCAGCTCCCCCAGCCGCAGCCGCACCGCCAGGCCCGTGCCCAGCAGGATGCCCACCAGCTTGCCCAGCACCAGCCCGGCGACGACGCCGAGCGTGACCGGCGAGGACGCCGCGGCCCGCAGCGTCTCCCCGGTGAGCGGCACCCCGGCGTTGGCGAGTGCGAACACCGGCACGATGACGAAGCTCGTCCACGGCTGCCACAGCTGCTGCAGCCGCTCGCTGGCCGACACCGACCGGTCGATCGACAGCCGCGCCGCCCGGGCGAACTGCGGGTTGGGCGACTGCTGGTAGGCCCGCACCAGCCGGGCGGCGTCGGCGACCTCCTCGCGCCGGGCCGCGTAGGCCGGGGTGGACAGCGCGATGACCACCCCGGCCAGCGTCGGGTGGACGCCGGACTCGTACATGGCCACCCACACGGCGATGCCGAGCACCATGTAGGCCGGGCCGCGCCACACGTGCAGGTACCGCAGTCCCACCATCAGGGCCAGGCCGAGGACGGCGAGGCCGAGCGGGAGCGGCCGCAGGTCCTCCGTGTAGAAGAACGCGATGACGGTGAGCGCCCCGACGTCGTCGGCGATGGCCAGCGTCAGCAGGAACAGCCGCAGCTGGGCCGGGCAGGCCGGGCCCACGAGGGCCAGGACGCCGAGCAGGAACGCGGTGTCGGTGGAGATGACCACCCCCCACGCCGCCGCGGCCTCGTCGCCGAGGTTGAACGCCACGTAGACCAGCGCCGGCACGACCAGCCCGGTGACGGCCGCCAGCGCGGGCACCGCGGCCCGCCGCCGGTCGGTCAGCTCGCCGATCACCAGCTCGCGCTTGATCTCCAGGCCGACGACGAAGAAGAAGAACACCATCAGGCCGTCGTTGACCCAGTGCTGCAGGTCCAGGGCGAGCTCGGTGCCGCCGATGCGGACGGCGAACTCGGTGTGCCAGAAGGTCGAGTAGCTGTCGCCCATCGGGGAGTTGGCCCACACCAGCGCGACGACGGTCGCGGCCAGGAGCAGCCCGGCGCTGCCCGCCTCGGTGCGCAGCGACCGGCGCAGCGGCGCGATGCGGGCGAGCAGGCCCCGTCCGGCGGCGCGCGACTGCCCGTCGGGCCCGGGGGCGGCGGCCGGCGGCCGGACCTCGCTGGCGGTGCTCACGGCGTGTCGTCCCGGGGCCGGCCCGCGGTCGTCCCGCGGGGGTGCAGCTGGGGGCCGTCGACGCCGCAGTGCAGGCACTCCTCGAGCGGCAGCCGGGCCTCACCCCACCCCGCGTCGCCGGCGGGGACGGCCGCCCGGTCCAGCGGGCGGCGGACGGCCGCGGCGGCGACCACGGCGCCGGCGAGCAGCAGGCCGGCGCAGATCAGCATCGCCGTCCGGAAGCCGGACCCGAAGGCGTCCGGGTCGGTGTAGTCGTCGCCGCCGATCCCCGCCGCCACGGGGACGACCGCGACGGCCAGCAGGCCGGCGGCGCGGGCGACGGCGTTGTTGACGCCCGAGGCGACCCCGGCGAAGCGGTCCTCGGCCGAGGCGAGCACGGTCGCGGTGAGCGGGGCGACGAGCAGGGTGAGCCCCGCGCCGAAGACCAGGGCGCCGGGCAGGACGTCGGCCACGTAGGACGCCCCGGGGCCGGTGCGCGAGAGCAGGAGCAGCCCGGCCGCGGCCAGCAGCGGCCCGACGGTCATGGGCAGCCGCGGCCCGATCCGCTGGGCGAGGGCACCGGCGCGGGCGGAGAACAGCAGCATCAGCGCGGTCACCGGGAGCAGCGCGGTGCCGGCCAGCAGCGGGCTGTAGCCCGACACCACCTGCAACTGCAGGACCAGCAGCACGAACACCACCCCGAGGGCGGCGTACACCAGCAGCGTCACCGCGTTGGCGGCGGAGAACTGCGCGTTGCGGAACAGCACGGGCGGCACGAGGGGGTGCCGGGAGCGGCGCTGCACGACGGTGAAGGCCACGAGCGCGACGACGCCGACGGCGCCCCAGAGCACGACCTGGATGCTGCGGCCGTCCTCCCCTGCCGCGGTGAGCGCGTAGGTCAGGCCGCCGAGGCCCGCGACGACGAGCACCGTCCCGGTCCAGTCGAGCCCGGGCGCGGCGTCGGGGTCGCGCGTCTCGGGGACGTGCCGGGCGGCGACGGCCAGGATGAGCACCGCGACCGGCAGGTTGACCAGGAAGACCGCACGCCAGCTCCACTCCACCAGCCAGCCGCCGAGGAAGGGTCCGATCGCGCCCGCGACACCGCCGAGCCCCGACCAGGCGCCGACGGCGGCCGCGCGGTCCTCACCGGCGAAGGACGCCGAGATGATCGCCAGGCTGCCCGGGGTCAGCAGCGCTCCCCCGACCCCCTGCAGCGCCCGGGCCACCACCAGCGTCTCGATGTTCGGCGCCAGCCCGCACAGCAGCGACGCCGCGGCGAACCAGACGACCCCGACGAGGAACACCCGCCGCCGGCCCAGCCGGTCGCTGAGCGACCCGCCGAGCAGGATCAGCGAGGCGAGGGTGAGCGTGTAGGCGTTGACCGTCCACTGCAGGCCGCTGAAGCCGGCGCCCAGGTCGGCCCCGATCCGCTCCAGGGCGACGTTGACGACGGTGGCGTCGAGCATCGCCAGGCTCGAGCCGAGCACGGTCGTGAAGAGCACCCAGCGGCCACGGGGCGTGCCCATGCGCAGCCCGGCGGTCTGGGCAGGCCCGGAGAGCAGGGCCGGATCCGGGGCCGCCGGTTCCTCAGCGACCACGGCCGGCCGGCCGGCGTGCACGTCCCGGCACTCGAGCCTCCTCGCTGTCGCCCCGGAGCCTCGTTCCGCGGGTCGCGGGCTGTCCAATGTCCGGAGCGATAACAGAGCCGCATGCTCCCCCGCGCGGAGCCCGGCGGTCCAGTGCCCCGGTCGCCTCCCCGGGACGACGCCGCGGCGACCGCTCCCCCGGGTGGCCCACCTCACCGGCCGACCTGCACGGATGCGCCCCGCCGGGGCATCGGGGCCGGCCGCGCGGTGTTGTACCCGGCGATGACCGCGCTGCTCGCACCGCCCGCCCCGTCCGCCGTCCCCGCTCCGGCCGCTCCCGGGCCGTCCCGCCTCTGGACGCCGAAGCGCGTCCTCGTCACCCGCTCGGCCGCCGAGCGCCCGCACGGGCAGCGCGTGCTCGCCCGGCTCGAGGCCGCCGGCGTCGACGCGATCGAGCTGCTCCCCGGCGACCGGCTGCCGTCGCTCAAGGGGGACGACGACCGCGCCGCGTTCATGGCCGCCAAGGACACGATGGCCCTGGTCGTGCCGCCGCCGTCCAAGCGGAAGCTGCAGCCCATCCCGCCGTCGGCGGACTTCCGGCTCGACCTGGCCGAGGGCTGCCCCGCGCACTGCCAGTACTGCTACCTCGCCGGCTCGCTGTCCGGCCCGCCGATCACCCGGGTGTGGGCCGACCTCGACGAGGTGCTCGAGGGCCTCGACGACTACGTCGGCCGCGGCGCCGTCACCTCCGGCACGCTCGAGCGCGGCGGCGAGGGGACGACGTTCGAGGCGTCCTGCTACACCGACCCGCTGGCCATCGAGCACCTGACCGGCGGCCTGGCGCGGATGGTCGAGCACTTCGGCACCCACGAGTGGCCCGGCCCCGTCCAGCTGCGTGCCACGACCAAGTTCGACGACGTCGCGGACCTGCTGGAGCTCCCCCACGGTGGGCGCACCCGGCTGCGGTTCTCGGTCAACGCGACGTCGGTGGACCGCCGCTTCGAGGGTGCGACGGCGAAGGTGCCCGCCCGGTTGCGCGCGCTGGCGGCCGTGGCCGCGGCCGGCTACCCGGTCGGCGTCACGATCGCGCCGATCATGCCGGTCGACGGCTGGCGGGAGCAGTACGCCGAGCTGCTCGACGGCATCGCCGCCGCCGTCCCGGCCGGCCACGACCTCACCGTCGAGTGCATCACCCACCGGTTCACGCCGGGCAGCAAGGAGACGCTGCTCGACTGGTACCCGCGCACCAAGCTGGAGATGGACGAGTCCCGCCGCACCACCAAGCGCGGCAAGTTCGGCTCGGTCAAGCACGTCTACCGCAAGGAGACGATGACCGAGCTGCGCGGCTGGTTCGAGCGCGAGGTCGCCGAGCGCCTCCCCGGCGCCCGCCTCCTCTACTGGACCTGACGAAGGACCCCCGTGCCCCCCGCCACTCGCAGGCTCGCGGCGGTCCTCTGCACGGGGGCCGTTCCAGCACGTCACCGGGCGCGGACGTAGCCTGACCGGCCGTGCTCGTGCTCCTGCCGCCCTCGGAGACCAAGGCGCCGGACGGCGACGGCGCCCCGCTTGACCTGGCGGCGCTGGGCACACCGGAGCTGACACCGGTCCGCGAGCGGCTGGTGCGGGCGCTGGTCGACCTGGCCGCCGACCCGCCCGCCGCCCGCACCGCGCTCGGCCTCTCCCCCGGCCAGGACGCCGAGCTCGCCCGCAACGCCGCGCTGTGCACGAGCCCGACCACGCCGGCGATCCAGCGCTACACCGGCGTCCTCTACGACGCCCTCGCCGTCCGCACGCTGACCCGCGCCCAGCGGGCCCGCGCCGACCGGCGGCTGGCCGTGGGGTCGGCGCTGTTCGGGCTGGTCCGCGCGGGCGACCCCATCCCCGCCTACCGGCTCTCGGCGGGCTGCACCCTCCCCGGCCTGCCGCCCCTGCGGGCGCTGTGGCGCCGGGCGCTCGGGCCGGTGCTGGCCGGGTCCGGTGAGCTCGTCGTCGACCTGCGCAGCGCCGCGTACCAGTCCCTGGCCCCCGTGCCGGGCGCGGTGACCGTCGACGTCGTCAGCGTGCGCGCCGACGGCAGCCGCACGGTGGTCAGCCACGCGAACAAGGCGCACAAGGGCCTCGTCGCCCGCCTGCTCGCCACCACGACCGCCGAGCCGGACGGCGTCGTCCGGGTGCGGGCGCTGCTGCGCCGGGCGGGGTTGCACGTGGAACACGACGGCGGGACGGCGCTGACGCTGGTGCTGCGACCGTCCTGACGGGCGTGCGTCACCGTCGGTGTGCCTCGTCGCACCGCCCGTCAGGCCTGTGCGCGACGAACAGGGTCGCTTACAGTGTCAACCGCGCCCGACCAGAGCCAGCCGGCCGAGTGCAGCGCTGCATCGAGTCGGCCACGAGCCGCACGGAGAGGTTCGGTGGACGACACGTCGCGCCCCCACGTCCCGGCACCGGCGGCCGACCGGCGCGCCGCGGTGCAGGCACTGACCGAGGACCGCGGCCGCACCCGGTCCGCCCGGCGGCTGCGGCTGCGGGACGCCAGCTCCGCGCTCGACCGGCTCACCGGGCTCGCCGCCCGGCTGCTGGGTGCGCCGATCGCCCAGCTCTCCCTCATCGACGACGTCCAGGTCGTCGTCGCCGCCGTCGGCCTCCCGGCAGGGACCGTCGGCGCGGAGGTGCCGCTGGAGTCCACGGCGTGCGCGGTGGCCGCGGCCGACCGCACGCCGTTCGCCGTCCCCGACGCCGCTGCCGACCCCCGCGTCGCCGACCTCGAGCCGGTCGCCGCGGGCATGGTCGGCGCCTACCTCGGCGCGCCCCTGCTCGACTCCGAGGGGCAGGTCGTCGGCGTCCTCTGCGTGGTCACCCCCACCCCGCGGCCGTGGTCGGACACCGACGTCGCCGTCCTGCGCCAGCTGGCCTCCGCCGCGATGACGGAACTCGAGCTGGCGGCGCTGCGCACCGAGTACGAGAGCGACCGGCTGCGCTGGGGGCTGGCCATCGACGCCGCCGGCATCGGGACCTTCGACTGGGACCTGCGCACCGGGGAGCTGGTCTGGGACGCCCGCCTGATCGAGATGTTCGGCCACGACGCGGAGTCCTTCAACGGCACGATCGAGGCCTTCAACGAGCGCATCCACCCCGACGACCTGGCGCGGGTCGGCGACGCCATCCAGGGCAGCATCGACTCCCGGGGCGAGTACGAGGCCGAGTACCGGGTCGTGTGGCCCGGCGGTGAGACCCGCTGGGTGCAGGCCCGCGGGCGCACCCTCAGCGACGAGGACGGCGCGCCCACCCGCATGCTGGGCGCCGCCTACGACACCACCGCCGAGCGGGCCTCGGGGCTGCGCGTGACCCGGGTGCTCGAGGCGATGCCGGCCGGCTTCTACTCCCTCGACCGGCAGTGGCGCTTCACCCACGTCAACGCCGAGGCCGAGCGCCTGCTGGGGCGCGAGCGCGACGACCTGCTCGGCCAGGAGCTGTGGACGGCGTTCCCCGCCGCCGTCGGCAGCGCCTTCGAGGAGAACTACCGCACCGCCGTCCGAACCGGCACGCCGGTGCAGTTCGACGCGCACTACCCCGCACCGCTCGACGGCTGGTACGAGCTGCGCGCCTGGCCGAGCCCCGAGGGGCTGAGCGTCTACTTCCTCGAGGTCACCGAGCGCCGGCGGGTGCAGGACCGGGCCGAGCGCGGCGCCCAGCGGCTGGCCCTGCTGGCGCAGGTCAGCGCCGAGCTCGCCGGTGCCCTGGACGCGCACACCGCGACGGCGCACCTGCCCCGGCTGGTGGTCCCGGCGCTGGCCGATTGGTGCATCGTCACCGTCGTCGACCCCGACGGCCGCCCCCGCGACGTCGGCCACTGGCACGCCGACCCCTCGGCCCGCCCGCTGCTCGACCGCTACGTCGCCGCCCGGCTCGACGCCATGCCGGCCACCGCGCCGCTCATGCGGGCGCTACTGACCGGCGAGGCGGTCGTCGAGCGCGCCACCACGGTGCTCGACCTGCTCGGTGACGGCGAGGCGCGCGACCTGCTGGCCGCCCTGGGCCCCGAGTCGGGCGTCGCGCTGCCGCTGCGCGGCCGGGACCGGACCCTCGGCGTCATGACGCTGTACTACCGCCGCGGCTGGGCCCCGCGCGAGGAGGACCTCGCCACCGCCCAGGACGTCGCCGACCGCGCCGGCCTGGCGCTGGACAACGCGCGCCTCTACGGGCAGCAGCAGGCGCTGGCGGAGGGCCTGCAGCGCAGCCTGCTCACCGAGCCGCCCGAGCCCGACCACGCCGAGATCGCCGTCCGCTACCTGCCGGCGGCGGAGGCCGCCCGCGTCGGCGGCGACTGGTACGACGCGTTCCTGCAGCCGGGCGGGGCGACGATGCTGGTCATCGGCGACGTCGTCGGCCACGACACCGAGGCCGCCGCGGCCATGGGGCAGCTGCGCGGGCTCCTGCGCGGCATCGCGACCTACAGCGACGCCGGCCCCGGCGAGGTGCTGCGCGGGCTGGACGCGTCGATGGCCCTGCTGCAGACGCGGGTGCTGGCGACGGCGACCGTCGCCCGGTTCGAGCAGACCGACGACGAGCGCCGCCGCGGCGTCACGCGGATGCGCTGGGCCAACGCCGGCCACCTGCCGCCGCTGGTGACCAACCCCGACGGCAGCGTGGCCGAGCTGGCGTCCTGGCGCGGCGACCTGCTGCTGGGTGTCGACCCGGCGACCCGCCGGGAGGAGTCGGTGGTCACCCTCGACCGCGGCTCGACCGTGCTGCTGTTCACCGACGGGCTCATCGAGCGGCGCGACGCCGACCTCGACGCCGGCATGGCCCGGCTGCGCGAGGCGCTGCGCGAGCTGGCCGACCGTCCGCTGCAGGAGCTGCTCGACGAGGTCCTGCACCGCCTGGTCGACGGCACGCCGGAGGACGACGTCGCCCTCGTCGCGGTCCGGCTGCACCGGCAGGACGTCCCGCGGCCGCTGGTCGCCGGCCCGAACCGGATCCCCGACGTCGTCCCCGAGGACCCGGCCGGCCCCATCCGGCGCTGAGGAAGGACCCCCTCGCCCCCCACCGCTCGCGAGCTCGCGGCGGGCCCCTGCGAGGGGGCCGTTCCAGCACCTCACCGCCCCCCACCGCTCGCGAGCTCGCGGCGGGCCCCTGCGAGGGGGCCGTTCCAGCACCTCACCGCCCCCCACCGCTCGCGGCAGGGGGCAGGAGGGCCGTTCCAGCTCCTCCCCCGGCCCCGGATCAGGCGGGGACGAGGCCGTTCGGGTTCAGCACGTACTTCTTCGCCGCGCCCTGGTCGAACTCCTGGTAGCCGCGCGGGGCGTCCTCGAGCGGGATCACCTCGGCGTTGACCGCCTTCGCGATCTGCACCCGGTCGTGCAGGATCGCCATCATCAGCTGGCGGTTGTAGCGCATGACCGGGCACTGGCCGGTGGTGAAGGCGTGGGACTTCGCCCAGCCCAGCCCCAGCCGGATCGACAGCGCGCCCACCTTGGCGGCGTCGTCGACCGCACCTGGGTCGCCGGTCACGTAGAGCCCGGGGATGCCGAGCGCACCGCCGGCCCGGGTGATGTCCATGAGCGAGTTGAGCACCGTCGCCGGCGCCTCCTGCTGCGCGCCCTCGCCGTGCCCGCGGGCCTCGAAGCCCACGGCGTCCACGCCGCAGTCGACCTCGGGCTCGCCGAGGATCTCGGCGATCTGGTCCTTCGGGTCGCCCTTGGAGACGTCGATGGTCTCGCAGCCGAAGCTGCGCGCCTGGGCGAGCCGGTCGGCGTTGAGGTCGCCGACGATGACCACCGCCGCGCCCAGCAGGTGGGCTGAGGCAGCCGCCGCCAGCCCCACCGGGCCGGCCCCGGCGATGTAGACCGTCGAGCCGGTGCCCACCCCGGCGGTCACGCAGCCGTGGTAGCCGGTGGGGAAGATGTCCGACAGCATCGTCAGGTCGCGGATCTTGGCCAGCGCCTGGTCGCGGTCCGGGAACTTGAGCGCGTTCCAGTCCGCGTACGGGACCAGCACGTACTCGGCCTGCCCGCCGGTCCAGCCGCCCATGTCCACGTAGCCGTAGGCCGAGCCCGGGCGGTCGGGGTTGACGTTGAGGCAGATGCCGGTCTTGCCCTCCTTGCAGTTGCGACAGCGCCCGCAGGCGATGTTGAAGGGCACGCTGACGATGTCGCCGACCTCGAGGAACTCGACGTCGGACCCCTTCTCGACGATCTCCCCGGTGATCTCGTGGCCGAGGACCAGACGTTCGGGCGCGGTCGTGCGGCCGCGGACCATGTGCTGGTCACTGCCGCAGATGTTGGTGGCCACCGTCCGCAGGATGACCCCGTGCGGCGTCTTGCGGCCGACGTTCGCCGGGTTGACGCCCGGCCCCTCCTTGAGCTCCAACCCCGGGTAGTCCAGGTCGGCGACCTCGACCTTGCCCGGACCCATGTACATGACCGCTCTGTTGCCTGCCACGGACGCTCCTCCCGGTCGGCGGCCGGCGCGCTGCTGCGCCGGCTCGCCTGCGACCCACCGCCCTGGGCGGCGGCTCACAGGGGCACGAGTGTGATCCGGACCACACCGCCTGGCGGCCGGCCACGCCGATCGGGCTCCGGCGCGCGGCCCGTACGCACGCAGCGTGGCCCGGCATGCGCGCGTGGTCACCGGAGCGGCGCTCAGGCCGGGGACCGCTCCCGGCGGACCGTGACCTTGCGGCCCTTGACCGAGCTCGCCTTCAGCGCGGCGATCACCTCGTCGGCGGACGCCGCGGGCACCTCGACCAGGCTGAACCGCTCGGCGATCTCGATCGCCCCGACGTCGCGGCCGCGCAGCCCGGTCTCCCCCGCGATGGCGCCGACCAGGTCGCCCGGGCGGACGCCGGCGCTGCGCCCGGCACCGATGAACAGCCGCTCGGTGTCCCCGCCCGGGCCCGACCGGCCCCGCGGCGGCCGCCCCTGACCGCGGTCGCCGCGGTCGCCGTCGCGCCGGGGCCGCTCGGGCCGCAGGGTGACCTCGGGGATCTCCTCCTCGTCGTCGGGCCCGCCGGTGGCCTCGTGGGCGAGCTTGACCGCGGCGAGCGCCACCTCCATGACGTCGAACTCGTCGGTGAGCGTCTCGACGACGCCCCGAAAGCGCTCGAGGTCGTCACCGAGCAGGCTCTCCCGCAGCGCGGCGCGGGTGAGCTCGAGCCGGCGGGCGCGCAGGTCGGCGACGGTGGGCACCCGCTCGACCTTGATCGGGGCGCCGGTGACCCGCTCGATCGTCTTGAGCATGCGGTGCGCCCGCGGCTCGACCAGCGTGATAGCCACGCCCTCGCGCCCGGCCCGGCCCACCCGGCCGATGCGGTGCACGTAGGTCTCCGCCGCCGCCGGGACGTCGTAGTTGACGACGTGGGTGAGCTGCTCGACGTCCAGGCCGCGGGCGGCGACGTCGGTGGCGACCAGCAGCTCCGCGGTGCCGCCGCGCAGCCGGCCCATCACGCGGTCGCGCTGCTCCTGGCTCATCCCGCCGTGCAGCGCCTCGGCGCGGTAGCCCCGGCCGTTGAGCGTCTCGGTGAGGTCGTCGACCTCGTCGCGGGTGCGGCAGAAGACGATCGCCGCCGTCGGGCTCTCGACGTCGAGCACCCGTCCCAGCGCGGCGGCCTTGGCGGCACGGGCGACGACGAACGCCGTCTGCCGGACGCGCGGCGCCTCCCCCTCCGTGGGCACCTCGCGGGCCACCTGGATGCGCAGCGGGTCGCGCAGGTGGCGGCGGGCCATGCTGTCGAGCCGGCGCGGCATGGTGGCGCTGAACAGCACCGTCTGCCGCTCCTCGGGGACCTCGTCGAGCAGCGCCTCGAGGTCCTCGGCGAAGCCCATGTCGAGCATCTCGTCGCCCTCGTCGAGCACCACCGTGGCCACGCCGCCCAGGCGCAGGCTGCCGCGCTGCAGGAGGTCCAGCGCTCGGCCGGGGGTGGCGACGACGACGTCGACCCCGGCCTCCAGCGCGCGCAGCTGGCGCGGGATCGGCTGCCCGCCGTAAACGGGCACCACCCGGGCGCCGAGGTCGCGGCCGTACCGGTGCAGCGCCTCCGACACCTGGATGGCCAGCTCGCGCGTCGGGACGAGGACCAGCGCCAGCGGGTCGCCGCCGGGGCGCTCGTCGGGCAGGCGCTGCAGGACCGGCAGCGCGTAGGCCGCCGTCTTGCCGGTGCCGGTGGCCGCCTGGCCGAGGAGGTCGCGGCCGGCCGCCATCGGCGGGATCGCCTCGCGCTGGATCGGCGTGGGCTCCTCGTAACCGAGCCGGGACAGCGCCGCCAGCAGCTCCGGGCGCAGGCCGAGGTCGGCGAAGGTGGCCCCCTCGTCCGGTGCGGTCGGGGCGGTCCCCGCCTCGGGGGTCGGCTCCGCCTCGGGGGTCGTCTCCGCCTCAGGGGTCATGGGCCCGATCGTCCCCGGCGCGTGCACCGCGGCGACTCCCGGGGTGGTCGTCAGCCGGCCGGGACGTGGCCGGTGGGGGCGACGGACTTCTCGAAGCAGACGGTGGTCGGGTCGTCCCGGAAGTACCCGTAGCACGGGATCTCCCGCCAGCCGCTGCCGCGGTAGAGCCGCAGCGCCTCCGGCTGCTCCGTGCCGGCCTCCAGGCGTAGCAGCCGGTCCCCCCGCGCGGCCGCCAGGTCCTCGACGCCCTGCAGCAGGAGGCGTCCGATGCGGTGCCCGCGGGCCGCGGGGTCGACGTACATCCGCTCGACCTCGCCGACGCCACCGCCCAGCGACCCGAGGGCGACGCACCCGACCGGACGGCCCTCCAGGCGTGCGAGCAGGCACGCGGCGTCCGGGGACAGGCCCGGGCCGGCGTCCGCCACGCCGTAGCGGCTCATCACCTCCCGCTCCTGCGCCGCCACCAGCGCCAGCAGTGCCGGGTCCCCGCTCGTCGTCACCTCGATCACGGGCTCCACGCGGTGATCGTGCCGCCCGACGGCGCCCGCCGTGGCACCCTCCCCCGGTGACCTCCGCCGCTCACGACGACCGCACCGCCGACCGCACCGCCGACCGCGCCGCCGACCGCGCCGCCGACGACGACCTCTGCCTGCGCCCGGCCACCGAGCTGGCCGCCCTGGTGCGGGCGCGGGAGGTGTCGGCGCGCGAGCTGCTCGAGGCGCACCTGACCCGGATCGAGCGGGTCGACCCGCAGGTCAACGCGATCGTCACCCTCGACGTCGAGGGTGCCCGGGCCGCGGCCGATGCCGCCGACGCCGCGCTCGCGGCCGGGGAGGAGGTCGGGCCGCTGCACGGGCTCCCGGTGGCGCACAAGGACACCCACGCCACCGGCGGCATGCGCACCACCTGGGGCTCGCCGCTGCACGCCGACACCGTCCCGGCGCGCGACGAGCTGGTGGTCGAGCGGCTGCGGCTGGCCGGGGCGGTCCGGGTGGGCAAGACCAACGTGCCCGAGTTCGCGGCCGGGTCGCACACGTTCAACACGCTGTTCGGCGCGACGCACAACCCCTGGCGGCACGGGCTGTCGGCGGGCGGCTCCAGCGGCGGCGCGGCCGCGGCGCTGGCGGCCGGGCTGGTGCCGCTGGCCGAGGGCAGCGACATGGGCGGCTCGCTGCGCAACCCGGCCGCGTTCTGCAACGTCGTCGGGCTGCGGCCCACACCCGGCCGGGTGCCCACCTGGCCGGCCGCGATGGGCTGGTCGACGCTGTCGGTGCAGGGGCCGATGGGCCGCACGGTGGCCGACGTCGCGCTGACGCTGTCGGCGATCGCCGGGCCGGACCCGCGGGTGCCCATCTCGCTGTCCGACGACCCCGCCGGGTTCGCCGCGGCGCTGCCGGAGGACCTGCGCGGCCTGCGGGTGGCCTGGGCGCCCGACCTCGGCGGCCTGGTGCCGGTGGACCCGGCGATCCCGGCGGTGCTGCGCGGCGTGCTGCCGGTGCTCGAGTCGCTGGGCGCCACGGTCGAGGAGGCCTGCCCCGACCTCCGCGAGGCCGACGAGGTGTTCGGCACGCTGCGGGCCTGGCTGTTCGAGGCCACCTTCGGCGACGTCGTCCGCCGCTCGCCGGAGCAGGTGAAGGCCGCCATCCGCGGCAACGCCTCGGTCGGGGCGGCGCTCACCGGCGCCGACGTCGCCCGCGCCGAGCTCGCCCACACCCGGTTGCACGAGCGGGTGGTGCGCTTCTTCGACACCCACGACGTGCTGCTCGCGCCGACCACGCAGGTGCTGCCCTTCCCCGTCGAGCAGGAGTACCCGGCGGAGGTCGCCGGCGTCCCGCAGGCGGACTACCTGGGCTGGATGCGCTCCTGCACGCTGGTCTCGGCCACCGGCTGCCCCGCGCTATCCCTGCCGGGCGGCTTCACCGACGACGGGCTGCCGGTGGGCCTGCAGATGGTGGCCGCGCCGCGCGCGGACCGGCGGCTGCTGGAGATGGCGCACGCCGTCGAGCAGGCCACCGGGCACGGTCGCCGGCGGCCACCTCTCTGAGGCCGTCTGCGGCTCTCTCGTTCCCCGGCTAGAGAGCCGCAGACGGGGGGGTATGGAACCGGTCAGCGGCGCGCGTACCGCGGCAGCGGCGGGGCGACCGCGGTGTCGGCGTGCTCCTCCAGCACGTCGGCGGCCGCGCCGACGATCAGCGGGTCGGGGTCACCGACGACGTCGCAGTCCTTGCCCTCGTAGTCCAGCCGGCACAGCACGTGCCGCATCGCCTCGAGCCGGGCGCGCTTCTTGTCGTTGCTCTTGATCACCGTCCACGGCGCGTGGGCGGTGTCGGTGTGCAGGAACATCGCCTCCTTGGCCTCGGTGTAGGCGTCCCACTTGTCGAGGCTGGCCAGGTCGGTGGGCGAGAGCTTCCACTGCCGCACGGGATCGATCTGGCGGACGATGAAGCGGGAGCGCTGCTCGCCGCGCGAGACGGAGAACCACAGCTTGAACAGCAGGACGCCGCTGTCGACGAACATCCGCTCCAGCTCGGGCGCCTGGACGAGGAACTGCTGGTACTGCTCCTCGGTGCAGTAGCCCATCACCCGCTCGACGCCGGCGCGGTTGTACCAGGACCGGTCGAACAGCACGATCTCGCCGGCCGCGGGCAGGTGCTGCACGTAGCGCTGGAAGTACCACTGGTTCTGCTCGCGCTCCGACGGCTTGTCCAGGGCGACGACGCGGCTCCCGCGCGGGTTGAGGTGCTCGGTGACGCGCTTGATGGTGCCGCCCTTGCCCGCGGCGTCGCGGCCCTCGAAGACGATGACCAGCTTCTGCCCCGTGTCCTTCACCCAGCCCTGCAGCTTGAGCAGCTCGATCTGCAGCCGGCGCTTCTCGATCTCGTACTCCCGGCGCTCCATGCGCTCGGTGTAGGGGTAGCCCTCGCGCCAGGTCTCGACCCGCAGGCCGTCGGGGCCGAACAGCTCGCGGTCGTCGTCCCAGTCCTCGTCGCTGTTCACGTCGGGCAGCGCGTTGAGCCGCCACTTCGACAGGTCGAGGACCTCGGCCGTGGCCGGCACCCGGACCGGGGGCGCGCCGTCGTCGGCGCCGTCGCGGTCCACGAGGGTGTCGGGCTGCACGGGAGCCTCCTCCGGTGGGGTCAGGGACGGGCGCGGCCGTACCCCGAACGGGCGCGGACAGTCCTGCGACGGCGTGGCGGCCGGGCCGCGGGCGCCACGCGCGCGCCGTCCTCGAGCACGTGCGCCACCGCGTACTCGGCGAGCGAGGCCAGGGCGCGGGCGTCGCCGCCGGGCTGCAGCGCGGGCAGCAGGTGGACCTCGACGACGTCCCCGACCTGCCGCACCGCGACCGGGCAGACGACGGCCTGCGCGTCGACGGCGGCGGCCACCGCGCGGGCGCGGAAGCGGCCGGGCTCGCCGTCGGCGGCCGCGCCCCCGGGGTGGGAGGTGACGGTGGCGCCGCGGCGCAGCAGCTCGGCGACCTCGCCGCGGACCGCGCCGCTGCCGTCGTCGACGAGCAGCCCGCCGCGGCGGGCGAGCGAGCGCAGCAGCGGGCTGTCCACGAGCGCGGCGTCGACCACCGGTGTGCCGGGGACGACGGTGGCCAGCGCCAGCACGTCGGTCCAGCACGAGGCGTTGGCGACCACCAGGCGCGGGCCGCGCGGCCAGGCCGTGGGCGAGGAGACGACGCGCACGCGCAGCCCCCGGGCGGTGAGCAGCTCGGCGGCGGTGCAGACCAGCAGCCGCTGGCGGCGCCGGTCACCGCCCCAGGTCGCGGTGGCGGCCCGGACGGCGGTGCGGGCCAGCACGGGGGTCAGGGCGGGCGTCGGAGCGGCGGGCATCGGAGCGGCGGGCATCGGAGCGGCGGGCATCGGAGCGGCGGGCATCGGAGCGGCGGTCGGGGCGTCCATCGGGCCTCCCGGGTGCGGGGTGTTCCGGGGGCCAGGGTCGGCGGTACAGGTGTCCGTTCCGTGACGGTCGTGCAGCGGTCGCCCGTCGGCGGTGTGCACTCCTGCCCGGGCGTCCTCCGTCCGGGGGAGCCCGGGACCGGCTCGGCACCGGCCCCGGGCTCCGGCCGGGGTCCTCAGTCGAACAGCACCGAGGTCATGACGTCGTACAGGTGGGTGTTCGGGTAGTAGCCGGTGAGCTCCTCGCTGCCCGGGCCCTCCGCCGTGACGACGGTCGGGACGCCGGTGTGCCCGGTCGTCGTCCAGTCGAGCGCGAAGTCGTAGGCACCGTCGGTGCCCGCGACGACGAAGGGGCCGTCCTCGCCGGACTCCGTCTCGCCCTCGACCGCGACCTCCTGCGGCAGCGTGCCGCCGGGGCCGCTCTCGTCCTCGCCGTCGACGTCCTCGATCGACAGCCCACCGCACTCGTGGTCGCCGGTGACGATGAGCAGGGTGTCGGGGTGCTCGGCCACGTAGGCCCGCGCCACCTCGACAGCGGCGTCGAGGGAGCGCATCGACTCGAGCATCCGCGCCGCGTTGTTGTTGTGGGACATCTCGTCGACGGCCTCCTCCTCGACGAGGAGGAAGAAGCCGTCCTCGTCCTGCGAGAGGACGTCGAGGGCCCGGGTGGTCATGTCGGCGAGGGACACGACCGGGTCGAACTCGTCGCCCTCCCCCTCGGGCCGCTGCTGGAACATCTCCTCGTTGGCGAAGAGGCCGAGCAGCAGGTCGGAGTCGGCGGCCGCGAACTCCTCGGCGGTGCTGACGTACTCGTAACCGAGGCCCTGGGCCTGCGCGACCAGGTCGCCCTGCGTGCTGCGGGACACCTCCGGGTCCTCCTCGTCGCCGGTCCGCGGTGGGTAGGTGCCCTCGTCGCCGGCGGGCAGCCACCAGTCCTCGCCGCCGCCCAGGATCACCTCGGGACGGCTGACCTCGAGGTACTGGCGGGCGATGTCGTCCTGCGCGGCGCGCTGGGCGCTGTTGGCGAAGAACGCCGCCGGGGAGGCGTCGGTGACCTGCGCGGTGGTGACGATGCCACCGGCCAGGCCGGCCTCCTCGGCCTGCTGCCCGATGGTCGGCAGCGGGTTCCCGTCGAGGTCGACGCTGATCGCGCCGTTGTACGTCTTCACGCCGGTGGCCCACGCCGAGGCCGAGGCGGCGGAGTCGGTGACCGTGTCCTCGGGGTCGCGGGCGTCGGTGGTCTGCAGGCCGGCGATCGGGAGCCCGTCCATCGCCAGCTGTCCGTCGAAGCCCTCCTGGTCCAGGCGCGCGGCCTCGCGGTGGGCGGCGCCCATGCCGTCGCCGTTGACGAAGATCACGCTGCGCGGCTGCTGGTGGGGGTGGTGGCCGCCGTCCCCACCCCGGCCGCCGTGGCCACCGCCGTCGCCGTCGCCCGTGGCGAGTGCCCCGGTGAGCGGCAGCAGCGCGAGCGTGCCGCCCGCCACCGCCACCACCGTCAGCGTCCGCAGCCGCCGGCCCGTCCTGGAGTCGTCCATGTCCACCCTCTCGTCGCGGGATCCCGCGGGCGCACCGCCGCGCGGGACCCCACCGTGAGCCACGTCAGACCCGACCACCCGACGACTCCCGCGGAGTCCGGTCGGCGGGCGGCCGGTCGGCCACCGGTGTGACGGACCGGTTCCGTTCCGTCACGTCACCGTTCCGAGCCGCTCCTACCGGCCGCGGAGGCCGCGCAGGGTGCGGACGGCGACCACCAGCTCGGGCAGCTCGTGCCTCTCACCGGCGGCGATGTCGGCGAGCTGGGCGGCCGCGCGGCGCTGGGTGGCGTCCCAGCCGTCCACCCAGGCGCCCACGAGCCCCGCGGCATCCGCCGAGGCGGCGTCCCCGCCGCTCCCCCGCCCGCTGAGCACCTCGACGGCGAGCTCGGCCTGCTCGGCGGCGAGGTCGTCGCGCAGGGCCGCGCGGGCCATCGACGGCCAGCGGTGGTCCCGCGGCAGGGCGATGACCAGCTCGCGCAGCGGCACCAGCGACAGCCGCTCGGCCAGCTCCTGGGCCACCTGCCCGACCAGCTCGATCGGCGCCCCGGTCCGCTCGGCGACGACGACGAGGTCCAGCGCCCCCGGCAGCAGCGCCGCCGCGGCGGCCTCCTCCACCAGGTCGGCGGGCACCCCGGCGGCGCGCAGCCGCTCGGCCCGCGCGGCGTGGGCGGCGGCCTCGTCGCCGAGCAGCCAGCCGGGCAGGCCAGCGCGCACCGCGGCCACCGGCGCGGCGAACCGCTCGGTCACGGCCGCGATGCCGCCCGGCGGGCGGCCGGTGGTGAGCTCGGGCAGCCGCAGCAGCCAGCGCGCCGCCCGCTCGGCCAGCCGCGTCGCCTCGGTGCGCAGCTCGACCTGCACCGGCGCGGGCACCCGGTTGTCCAGCGGCCGGACGGCGTCCCACAGCCGGTCGACGTCGAACACCGCGCGGGCGACCGCGTGCGCGCGGACGACGGTGGCGAGGTCCAGGCCGGTCTCCTCGGCCAGCCGGTACAGCCCGGTCACCCCGGCCAGGTTCACCGCCCGGTTGGTCACCGCGGTGGTGACGATCTCCCGGCGCAGCGGGTGGGCGTCCACGGCCTCCGGGAACCGCTGCCGCAGCGGGGCGGGGAAGTACTCCTGCAGCAGCCGGTCGAGCGCGGGGTCGTCGGGCAGGTCGCTGTGCAGGACGGCGTCGCCGACCTCGAGCTTGGCGTAGGCCAGCAGCACCGACAGCTCCGGGCCGGTCAGCGCGTGGCCGTCGCGGCGCCGCTGGGTCAGCGCCCGGTCCTCGGGCAGCGCCTCCACCGCGCGCACCAGCCGGCCGGTGCGCTCCAGGTGCCGGATGAAGCGCCCGTGCGCGTCGAGCAGGCTGCGCGCCGAGGCGACCTCCGTCGCCAGGGTGGCGTTCTGGGCGTGGTTGTCGGTGAGGACGGCGGCGGCGACCTCGTCGGTCATCTCCTCCAGCAGCGCCGCGCGGCCCTCGGCGTCGAGCCGGCCGGCCTCGACCACCCCGTTGAGCCCGATCTTGATGTTCACCTCGTGGTCGGAGGTGTCCACACCCGCGGAGTTGTCGATGGCGTCGGTGTTGACCCGGCCGCCGGCCAGCGCGTACTCGATCCGCCCGCGCTGGGTCAGGCCGAGGTTGCCGCCCTCCCCCACCACGCGCACCCGCAGCTCGCCGCCGTCGACCCGGACGGCGTCGTTGGCCTTGTCGCCCACGTCGACGTGGCTCTCGGTCGCGGCCTTGACGTAGGTGCCGATGCCACCGTTGAAGAGCAGGTCCACCGGCGCGAGCAGCACCGCCCGCACCAGCTCCAGCGGGGTCAGCGTGTCGACGTCGTCGTCTAGGCCGAGCGCGGTGCGCATCGGCCCGCTCACCGGGATCGCCTTCGCCGTCCGCGGCCACACCCCTCCCCCGGCGCTGATCAGCGTCGGGTCGTAGTCGGCCCACGACGAGCGCGGCAGGTCGAACAGCCGCCGCCGCTCGGCGGAGGACGTCGCGGCGTCCGGCGTCGGGTCGACGAAGACGTGCCGGTGGTCGAAGGCCGCCACCAGCCGGATGTGCTCCGACAGCAGCATGCCGTTGCCGAACACGTCGCCGGACATGTCGCCGATGCCGACGACGGTGAACTCCTGGCTCTGCACGTCCAGGTCGAGCTCGCGGAAGTGCCGGGTCACCGACTCCCACGCGCCGCGGGCGGTGATGCCCATGGCCTTGTGGTCGTAGCCGACCGAGCCGCCGGAGGCGAACGCGTCACCCAGCCAGAACCCTCGCTCGAGCGCGACGGAGTTGGCGAGGTCGGAGAAGGTCGCCGTCCCCTTGTCGGCCGCGACGACGAGGTAGGCGTCGTCGCCGTCGTGCCGGACGACCCGCTCCGGCGGCACGACGGCGCCGCCGCGGATGTCGTCGGTGAGCGACAGCAGAGCGCCGATGAACAGCCGGTAGCAGGCCTGCCCCTCGGCCAGGACCTCCTCGCGGGAGGCGCCCTCCGGTGGCGGGTTGCGGACGACGAAGCCGCCCTTGGCGCCGGTCGGGACGATGACGGTGTTCTTCACCATCTGCGCCTTGACCAGACCGAGGACCTCGGTGCGCAGGTCCTCGCGCCGGTCGGACCAGCGCAGCCCGCCGCGCGCGACCGCCCCGAAGCGCAGGTGCACGCCCATCACCCGCGGGGAGCTGACGAACACCTCGCGGGCCGGCCGCGGCTCGGGCAGGTCGGGGACGGCGTGCGGGTCGAGCTTGACGGCCAGCGGGGTGGACCGGGTGGGGGACGCGGCGTAGTAGGTGGTGCGCTGGGTGGCGGTGACGGCGGCGAGCAGGCTGCTGAGCACCCGGTCGGCGTCGAGGGAGTCGACCCGGCCGATCGACTCGCGCAGCGACGCGGCGAGGTCGGCCTGGCGGCGCTCCCGGCCGGACTCGCGGTCGGGCGAGAAGCGGGTCTCGAACAGCGCGACCAGCCGGGCGACGACGTCGGGGTGGGCGGCCAGCGTCGTCTCGACGTAGTCCTGGCCGAAGGGCAGCCCGGCCTGGCGCAGCCACTGCACGTAGGCCCGCACGACCGTGACCTGCCGCCAGTTGAGCCCGGCCAGCAGCACCAGCGCGCCGAGGCCGTCGTCCTCGGCGTCCCCGCGCCAGACGGCCGCGACGGCCTCGGTGAACCGCTCGGGCAGCGAGCCGGGGAAGGGCAGCTCCCCGCCGGGGACGGTGAGGCCGAAGTCGTAGATCCAGGCCGGCCGGGCGCCGATCCGGTCGATCTCGTAGGGCCGCTCGTCGACGACGTCGACGCCCATGTTCTGCAGCACCGGCAGCACGTCGGACAGCAGCAGCCGCTCACCCACGCGGTAGACGGTCAGCCGCGGCTCGGCCGCGCCGGCGCCGCGGGGACGCCGCAGCCGCAGGCCCAGCTCCCCGGGCTGCAGGGCGTCGAGGCGGGCCAGGTCCTCGACGGCCGTCGTCGCCGGGAAGTCCTCCTGGTAGGAGCCGGGGAAGGCGTCGGCGACCCGGGCCAGCACCTGCTCGGCGCCGGCGCCGTGGGTAGCCGCGAGCGCCTCGGCGAGGTCGTCGGTCCAGCTGC
This sequence comes from Geodermatophilus obscurus, assembly GCF_900115395.1. Classification (GTDB taxonomy): domain Bacteria; phylum Actinomycetota; class Actinomycetes; order Mycobacteriales; family Geodermatophilaceae; genus Geodermatophilus; species Geodermatophilus obscurus_B. The sequence continues at coordinate 131,166 of NZ_FOWE01000006.1, read as the reverse complement.
GGGCGACCGCGGCCAGCTCCTGCTGGAGCGCCTCGGCGTCGACCTCGGGCAGCGCCGGCGCGCCGCCGCGGCCCACCGGCACCCGGACGACGAAGTGCAGCCGGGCCAGCACCGACTCGGTGGATCGGGCGGTGAACTCGATCTCGCGGCCGCCCAGGCGCGAGAGCAGGATCCGCTGCATCGCCAGCCGGACCTCGGTCGTGTACCGGTCCCGCGGCACGTAGACCAGCGCCGACCAGAACCGGCCGTAGGGGTCGCGGCGGAGGAACAGCCGGGTCTGGCGGCGCTCCTGCAGGTAGACCACGGCCATCGCCACCGGCAGCAGCTCGCCGGCCGAGGCCTGGAACAGCTCGTCGCGCGGCAGGGTCTCCAGGACGCCGACGAGCTCCTTGCCGGTGTGGCTGTCGGCGGGCACGCCGGAGCCGGCCACCACCTCGTCGACCCGGCGGCGCACCAGCGGCACGTCCCGCACGCCGGCCGCGGCCGACGCCGAGGGGAGCAGGCCGACCAGGCGGTGCTGGCGGGCGGGGCCGCCGTCCTCGCCGGGGAGCGTGACCGCGACCAGGTCGAGCCAGGCGCGTCGGTGCACCGTCGAGCGGATGTCGGCCTTGGTGACGGTGACCAGGGTCGACCCCAGCGGCCCGGCGGCCTCGGGCAGGCCCGCCGCGGTGTCGCTGCGCAGCACCCCCAGCCCGGTCCCCGGGACGGCGCACACGCGCTCGCCGACCTCCACCTCGCGGGCGCCGAGCAGGACGAGGTTGCCGTCGGCCAGCCAGCGCAGCAGCGCGGCCACCTCGGCGGGGTCGTCGGCGGGGTCGCCGGTGTCGACCGTGCCGATCTCCTCCAGCCGGGTGGCCAGCTCCAGCGCGCGGGCGGCGATGCGCGGGGCGTCCTCGTCGACGGCGCGGACGTCGGCCAGCGCGGTGCGGAGCCCGGCGACCAGGTCGGCGGCGGCCTCGTCGTCGAGCGGGCCGTCGAGGACGACGGCCATCCACGACTCGGCGAGCGCGTCGGGCCCGCACGCGGCGGCGTCGGTGCCCTGGCTGTCACAGAAGGCGCGCAGCGCCCCCGAGACGTCGCGGCGCACCACGACCACCGGGTGCACGACGTGCTGCAGGCCCACGCCCTGGCGCACCACCTCGGCGGTGACCGAGTCGACGAGGAAGGGCATGTCGTCGGTGACGGTCATCAGCAGCCCGCGGCCGTCCCCGAGCCGCTCGACGACGACGGTGGCCGCGCCCTGGGCGCGGACCGCGGCCACCCGCAGGTGGCGCAGGGCCAGCGCGGCGAGGTCGTCGGGTGCGTGACCGAGGACCTCGGCGGGCGGCTCGCTCCAGTAGTAGCGCTGCAGCAGCGCCGGCAGGTCGGCCCGGCCGCAGCCGGCGGGCAGCCCCGGACCGCCCTCCAGGGCGCCGACGGCGGCGTCGGCGGCCTCGGCCAGGAGCTCGCGCTTGCGGTCGTTGGCGGCCTCGAGGGCGACCAGCCCCGGAGGGGCACCGTCCTCCGGTCGGCTCGGGACGACGGTGTCCACGCCGGTGGTGCTCATGTCACCCGACGCTAGTGCGGCCGGGGACGGCCGTCATGGCGACCCTGCGGCCCGGCGTGGTGGGGGGCGGGGAGGTCCCCGTCACCGGCGGTCGAGGACCAGGTCGAGGAACCAGCTGGCCAGCGCCACGAACAGGCCGCCGAGGACGGCGGCACCGAAGCCGTCGACGTCGAGGCGGCTCGACAGCGCGGCCGTGAGGCCGAACAGCGCGGCGTTGATGACGAGCAGGAACAGGCCCAGGCTCAGCAGGATCGCGGGGAAGGACAGGAACCGCAGGACCGGCCCGACGACCGCGTTGACCACCGCGAACAGCAGCGCCAGCCAGGCGAACGTGACCGAGATGCCGAGCACCGCGTTGGGGTTGGTCTGCACCTCGATGCCCGGCACGTAGCGGGCGACGAGGTAGAAGACGACCGCCATGAGGACGACCTTGAGCGCGAACCTGATCACGGCCGCCACGCTAGCCGCGCTCCCTGGCAACTCCCTGCCTCTGCCCGCCTCTACGCCTCTCTCGCGTCGGCGCTAGAGAGCGGCAGACACCCCTCTCCCGCGCCCGTCCGCGCACCTGCGCGGGAGCCGACACGCACTACCGTCTTCTACCGATCTCTAGGCTAACGGCTAGACGGGGTCATACGGTGCTCGACGTGGACCCCGTGCGGAACCCCTACGCGCCCGGTGCCGGCCAGCGCCCGCCCGAGCTGGCCGGTCGCGACGACGAGCTGTCGGCCTTCGACGTCGTCCTGGAGCGGATCGCCCGGGGCCGCCCCGAGCGGTCGCTGGTGCTCACCGGGCTGCGCGGCGTCGGCAAGACGGTGCTGCTCAACCAGCTGCGCTCGGCGGCGATCGGCCGCGGGTGGGGCACCGGCAAGATCGAGGCGCGGCCGGACCAGTCGCTGCGCCGGCCGGTGTCCTCGGCGCTGCACATGGCGCTGCGCGAGCTGCGCCACCCCGACCAGGAGTCGATGGACGCCGTCCTCGGCACGCTCAAGGCCTTCGCCCAGCGGCTCACCCCGGCCGACGCGAAGCTGCGCGACCGCTGGCAGCCGGGCATCGACGTCCCGGCGTCGACCGGACGGGCCGACTCCGGCGACATGGAGATCGACCTCGTCGAGCTGCTCAGCGACGCCGCCGGGCTGGCCGCCGACGTCGGCAAGGGCATCGCGCTGTTCATCGACGAGATGCAGGACGTGCAGGCCCCCGACGTCTCGGCCATCTGCGCCGCCTGCCACGAGCTGTCCCAGCAGGGCGCGCCGCTGATCGTGGTCGGCGCGGGGCTGCCGCACCTGCCGGCGGTGCTGTCTGCGTCGAAGAGCTACTCGGAGCGGCTGTTCCGCTACCTGCGCATCGACCGCCTCGACCGGCCCGCGGCCGACCGGGCGCTGCTGGCGCCGGCCGAACGCGAGGACGTCACCTTCGAGCCGGCCGCCCTCGACGCCCTCTACGCCGCCGCCGACGGCTACCCCTACTTCGTGCAGGCCTACGGCAAGGTCACCTGGGACGTCGCCGCGGCCTCCCCCGTCACCGCCGCCGACGTCGCCATGGCCGCGCCGGTGGCCGAGGCCGAGCTGGCGGTGGGCTTCTTCGGCTCCCGCTACGACCGCGCCACGCCCGCCGAGCGCGAGTACATGCACGCGATGGCCGAGCTGGGCGGGCCGTCGGGCGCCCCCGTGGCGACGTCGGAGGTCGCCGCGACGCTGGGCCGCAAGCCGGCGTCGCTGTCCCCGGCGCGCGACTCGCTGATCAAGAAGGGCCTCGTCTACTCCGCCGAGCGCGGGCAGATCGCCTTCACCGTGCCGCACTTCGGCCGCTACCTGTTGAGCCACCCCGACTAGCGCCCCGGCCCGCTCCCGGGACGGGCCGGCGACCGGACGGTGTGCGCTCACAGGTACTTCCGGAACCGGAAGGTGCACGTATCCGCACATCGTCCCTCGGCGCCCCTTCCCTGGAGCCGCCTGCACGGACACGAGGGCAGTGTGGGGATCCGGACGGTCCCCGGCGGGAGCGCCGGGCGCTCACCGGCGCAGGACGAGCTTGGTCGCGGGCTCGAGCCACGCGTCGGCGGCGTCCTCGAACGACACCACGGTGGTCGGCACCGCCAGCGGGTCGAACGCCCCCGACGCGGCGAGCGCGAGGACCTCCGGCAGGTGCCGCCGGGAGTCGGCCCGCGACAGGTGCACGGTGATCCCGCGGGTGTACATCTCCAGCAGGGGCAGGGACACCTCGCCGAAGACGATCCCGACGACGGTGAGCAGCCCCTCGTCCTCCGCCGAGCGCACCGCGCAGGCCAGGCCGGCCGGGTCGGCGGTGCCGTCGACGACGACCTCGGCCCGGTCGTACCGCCGCGGCCACGGGCCCTCGCGCCGGGTCACCTCCGCGCCCAGCCCCGCCGCCGCGGTGCACCGGCCGGCGTCGTCGTCGACGTAGCGGACCCGCCGGGCACCCAGGGCCCGGGCCAGCGCGACGGCGTAGAGCCCGATGGAGGGCACCGCGCCGGCGAGGACCAGCACGTCGGCACCGGGGCGCTCCCGCAGCTGCGGCCCGACCGTGCGCCAGGCGTCGACGGCGTTGTCCGGCAGGGTCGCGAGCGCCACGTCGGACGGCTCCGGCGGTGCGGGGACGAGCGCGTGGTCGGCGTGCGGGACGGCGAGCAGGTCGGCCACCGCCCCGCCGTGACCGCCACCGCGCGGGCCGAACCCGTAGGCCGCGCCGGCGGGGGCCCGATACGTGCTGCACGCTGCGGTCCGCCCGGACCGGCACGGCCCGCACGCGCCGCAGGAGACCTGGAACGGCACGCTCACCCGCGCGCCGGGGCGCAGCGCGACGTCGGCACCGACCTCGACGACCTCGGCCACCACCTCGTGCCCGACCGGGAACGGGCCGGGGAAGATGCCGAGGGCGGCCATGGGGGCGTCGAGGTCGCACCGGGCGACCGCCAGCGGCCGGACGAGGGCCCCGTGCGGCTCGACCGCGGGGTCGGGCACCTCCTGCCACGCGAGCCGGCCGGGCCCGGTGAGGACGAGGGCGCGCACGTGCGCACTGTGCCGGTCGGCAGGACCCCGCGTCGAGGGTCGGCCCGGCCGGGGGAGGGCACCAGCGGCCCGTGCCGGGAGCCGTCGAAGCGGGACCGTGGGGTCTGCTGGGCGGGGGTGTCCTGCCGATCGGGCGGGTCGGCGCCTGAGCGGGCAGGGTGGGGGCGTGCGTGAACCCGTGCAGGTCAGCGTCCCGGTCGACGGCGGGGAGCTCGCGGCCCTGCACTGGGGCGCCGACGCCCCCGGCTCCCCCATCGCCGTCCTCGTCCACGGCATCACCGCCAACGCCATGGCCTGGGCGCCGGTGGCCGCCGCGCTGGCCGGCGAGTTCGAGGTGCTCGCCCCGGACCTGCGCGGCCGCGCGCGGTCGGCGGGCCTCCCCGGCCCGTACGGCCTGAACCGGCACGCCGACGACGTCGCCACGCTGCTCGACCGGTTCGGCGCCGACCGCGACGCAGGCGCCGACGCCACCGTGCTCGTCGGCCACTCGATGGGCGCCTTCGTCGCGGCCCTGGCCGCCGCCGGGACCGCCCGCGACCGGGTGCACGGCCTGGTCCTCGTCGACGGCGGCCTGGCCCTCCCCGAGCCGCCCGGAGCCGACGTCGACGCCAAGCTCGCCGCGCTGCTCGGCCCCTCGCTGGCCCGGCTGACCACGACCTTCCCCGACCTCGCCGCCGTCCGGTCGTTCTGGGCGGGGCACCCCGCCGTCGGCCCGTGGGTCGACGTGCCGGCGGTGGCCGCCTTCCTCGCCCGCGACCTCGTCCCCGACGAGGTGCCGCTGCGCAGCGCGGTCGTGCCCGAGGCGGTGCGGGTCGACGGCGGCGACGTGCTGCTCAACGAGCGGGTGCTGGAGGCCACCGCGTCCCTGCCGGTTCCGGCGACGCTGCTGTGGGCCACCCGGGGCCTGCTCGGCCAGCGGCCGGGGCTCTACGACGAGGTCCGGCTCGCCGGCCTGGGGCTGGAGCCGTCCGGGATCACCGCCCACGAGGTCCCCGACACCGACCACTACTCGATCCTGTGGACCGAGCAGGGCGTGGCCGCGATCGCCGGCGCGGTCCGCGCCGCGGCCACCCGCACCTAGGTCCGGCCGCCGGGCAGCACCTCGGGCCCGACCTCGGCCGGCCGTTCCCCCGACGTCGGGTGCGCGCGGACGGCCAGCACCGCGACGTCGTCCTCGGCGCCCTCCCCCACCATCGCCGTCAGCAGCCGGTCGCACAGCGCCTCGAGGGAGAGCCCGGCCACGGCGGCCAGCAGCGTGCGCACCTGGTCGCGGCCCTCGTCGAGGGAGCTGCCGCGGCGCTCGAAGAGACCGTCGGTGAACAGCAGCAGCGTCGCGCCCTCCGGCACGGCCACCCGGCCGTCGGCGCGCGGGCCGCGCCAGCCGATGCCCAGCGGCGGCCCGACCGGCGCGCTGAGGTCCTGCACGGTGCCGTCGGGCAGCAGCATCATCGGGTCGGGGTGCCCGGCCGAGGACCAGCGCAGCCGGCGCAGCCCCGCCCCGTGGTCGGCGGCGTCCTGCTCCACCCGGCACACCAGCGCGGTGGCCATGGCCGGGACGGCGAGGCCCACCAGGGCGTGGTCGACCCGGCGCAGCACCCCGGCCGGCTCCTCGAGGCGGTCGAAGGCGATGCCGCGGACCAGCGTCTTGACCTGGCCCATGGCCGCGGCGGCCTCGATGTCGTGGCCCATGACGTCGCCGATCACCAGGACGGTGTCGCCGTCGGGCTGGAGGAACGCGTCGTACCAGTCGCCGCCGATGGCGACCCCGCGGGTGGCCGACCGGTAGCGGACTGCGAGCTGCAGGTGGTCGGGCTGCACCGGCGGGGACAGCAGGCTGCGCTGCAGCCGCTGCGCCATGCGCTGCGCGGCGCCGGCCAGGCGGGCGTTGTCCAGCGCCAGCGCCGCCCGCCGGGAGGCGATCTCGGCGGTGCGCAGCTCGGTCTCCGTGTGCGGCCCGCGCTCGGACCCGTTGACCAGGGTGAACGCGCCGAAGAGCTCCCCGCGGGCGAGGAGCGGGAAGGTGGCGACGGCGGAGACCCGGAGCGGGGCGAGGGCGGCTCGGCTCGCCTCGTCGGCGGTCATCGCCACGACGTCGTCGTCGGTCAGGTGCGGGATGACCACGGGCCGGCCGCTGGCCAGCGCCGTCGGCACCGGTGCGGTCGGCCGGTTGGTGCGCACCCGCAGGTCGGCGTAGCGGTGCATCGCCTCGACCATCGAGGGGTCGCTGTGGGCGCGGCCGACGTCGCGGCGGGTGCCGTCGGGGTCGACGACGCTGACCAGGCACCAGTCGGCCAGCAGCGGCACGACGAGCCCGGCGAAGCGGGCGACGGCCTCGTCGACGTCGGTGCTGGCGGTCATGGCCTCGCTGACGTCGGCGAGCAGCACGAGGTGGCGCCCGGCGGCCTCGGCCTCCGCGGCGGCCGCGGCTGCAGCGGCGGCCTGCTCGCGGGCGGCGATCGCCGCCGCCGCCTCCTCCTCCACCCGCCGGCGCCCCGTGACGTCGTCGTAGGTGACGACGAGGCCGGCCGGGGTGAGGAAGGCGTCGGCGCGGAACCAGCTGTCCAGCGGGGCGTAGAGGGCCTCGGCGGTGCCCGGGGCGCCCGTCACGCGCACCTGCCGGAGCACGTCCTCGAAGGCGCTCCCCGCGGCGTCGGGGAACTCCTCCCAGACGACCCGGCCGGTCAGGCCGGCGACGTCGCGGCGGAGGACGGCGGCGCCGGCGGGGTTGACGTAGGCGAACCGCCACTCCTCGTCGAGGACGAACAGCGGCCGGTCCATCCCCTCGACGGCCTGCACCAGCAAGTCGCCCGGCGGCGGTGCCGCCCCCTCCCCGATCACGGGGGCACATGCTGCCGCATCCGCGCCCCGGCGGGTCCCGGGCGGGAGGCGGCGCACCCCGTCCTGGTGACCGGCACGGCGCAGCGGGCGGTTGGCAGCGCGGGCGGCAGCCGCCACGATCACGGGGTGGCCGCGGGAGCTGACAACGCCCCGACGGCGCCGGGAGGACCGCTGACGATGGCCGAACCGCTCGTCCCCCTGCCCGGCGGGGTGCCCGGTCCGATGCCCACGGTCCCGCTGCCCCGCCGCACGCCGCCGCCCGGCGACCCGGCGGCGCTCGCGGCGCTCGTCGACCGGCTCCCGGCCGCCGTCCTCGCCCTCGACCCGCAGGGCTGCCTGACCTGGCTCAACGCGGCCGCCGAGCGCCTGCTCGGGCACCTGCAGGCCGACCTGCTCGGCCGGGTCCTGACCGAGGTGCCCGGCGGCACCGGGCGGGCCCTGCACGCCGCCGGGACCGAGGCCGCGGACTCCGGCGAGCCGGTCACCGTGCTCGCCGGCGGCGGCTGGTTCGAGGTCCGTGCCGCGCGGGCGGCGGAGGGCCTGGCCCTGACGGTCTCCGACGTGTCCAAGCGCCGGACGGTGCAGGAGCGCGCCGACCGGGCGACCGCGCGCGCGACCCTGCTGGTCCGGGTGGCCGCCGAGCTGTCCGGGGCGCTCGACGGCGTCTCCGCGCTGGGCCGGCTCGCGCGCCTCGTCGTCCCGGTGCTCACCGACGGCTGCGTGGTCACCGTCGTCGACCGGGAGGGCCGCGCCCGCGACGTCGGCTCGTGGCACGCCGACCCCGAGCGCCGCGACCTGCTCGCCCGCTACGCGCGGGTGCGGCTGGACACCCTGCCGCCGTCGTCGCCCGTGGGGCAGGCGCTGGCGTCGGGGACGCCGGTGTCGGCCCGGGTCGCCGACGTCCTGGGGCTCATGTCCGACGACCGGTCGCGCGGCATGCTGCAGGACCTGCGCGCCGAGTCGGTGCTGGTGCTGCCGCTGCCGGCCGAGTCGCGCACCGTCGGCGTCCTCTCCCTCTACCTCGACCCCGGGCGGGAGCTCGGCCCCGAGGACCTCGCGACCGTGCGGGCAGTGGCCGCGCAGGCCGGGCGGGCGATCGACCGCGTGGGCCGGCAGAGCCGCCAGATCCAGCTCGCCGAGGCGCTGCAGCGCAGCCTGCTGACCGCGCCGCCGGCCTTCCCCGGCGTCGAGGTGGTGGTGCGCTACGTGCCGGCCGCCGAGGCGGCCCGGGTGGGCGGCGACTGGTACGACGCCTTCCGGCACCCCGACGGCGACGCGGTGGTGGTCATCGGCGACGTCGTCGGGCACGACACGGCCGCCGCGGCCGCGATGGGGCAGCTGCGCGGGCTGGTCCGGGGGATCGCGCACTCCCGCGGCGCCGGGCCGGCCGAGGTGCTGCGCGGCCTGGACGAGGCGATGGCGACCATGCACCCCGGCACGCTGGCCACCGCGGCCGTGGCCCGGCTGGAGGCCGGTGCCACCCGCCTGCGCTGGGCCAACGCCGGGCACCCGCCGCCGGTGCTGGTGTCCCCGGAGGGACGGGTGACGGCCCTGGGGGACGACGAGGGGGACCTGATGCTCGGCGTGGACGCCACCGCCGAGCGGCGGGAGTGGAGCCTCGCGCTGCCGCCGGGGTCCACGGTGCTGCTGCACACCGACGGGCTCGTCGAGCGGCGCGGGAGCACCCTCGACGAGGGCACGGCCCGCCTGCACCGGGTGCTCGCGGAGCTCGCGGGGCGGCCGCTGCCGGAGCTGTGCGACGAGCTGCTCGTCCGCCTGCTGGAGGGCACGCCGCAGGACGACGTCGCGCTGGTGGCCGTCACCGTCGGGGGCGACGCCCGGTCCTGAGCCGGTCCCCCGTGTCGAGGGCCACCTGCCTCCGGAGGGGCCCGAGGGGGTTAACCGACGGGAGGCTGGGCACCCCGGAGACGTCGGGAACGGGACGGGGCGACGACGGAGAGAGGTCATGGGCCGACTCACGTGGCCGGTGCGGCCACTGCCCGCCGGGCACGGCCGGCCGTGGCGCCGGGACCTCGAGGACGTGTCCGAGCTCCCCGCCGCGCGCGCCGACCTGCGCGACCACCTCACCTCCCTCGGCCTGCGGCGCGACGGCGAGGACCCCGTCGTCGACCGGCTGGTCCTCGCTTTCGAGGAGCTGGCGTCCAACGCGCTGCGGCACGGGGAACGGCCGGTCGTGGCGACCGTGGTCGCCGGTACCGGCGGGTGGCTGCTCGACGTGAGCGACCGCGACGCGGACACCTCGCCGACGCCGGCGGTCGACCGCGACCCGGCCCAGGGCGGCCTGGGCCTCTACCTGGTGGCCCGCCTGTCGGTGGCGCACGGCTGGTACGTGGCGCAGGGCTGCAAGCACGTCTGGGCCTGCCTGCCGATGACGGACGAGGACTGGGCGGCGACCACCGCCTGACGGCCACCGCGCATGAGCCGGTCCCGCACGCTCGCCGAGGTCTACCGCCGCTCCGGCGAGGCCGACGCCGCCGGGACCTCGCCGCTGCGGGGACGCGTCGCCGTCGCCCTCGGCACGTCGGAGGAGGCGCTGCGGGCGATCGGGACCCTGCCGGCGCGCGGGCGGCACCCGGCGGTGGTCCTCGCCGCGCTGCACGACCTCGCGCTCGCCGGACGCGCCCCGGTGCTCGCCGCGGCCCTCGCCGCCGCCGACGGTGACGCGGCCGCGGGTGCGGCGGTCGACACGCTGCTGCGGATGACCGGCGACGTGGGCGCCGTCGTGGCGCGCCGGCGGGTGCGCACCGACGGCACCGGCCCCTGCACCGTGCTGTACCCGGCCCTCGCCGAGGCGGCGCGCCGGGCCGGGGCGGAGGCCGTGGGGCTGGTCGACGTGGGCTGCGCGGCCGGGCTCCGGCTCCATGCCGACCGCGTCGGCATCGCCTACGACGACGGGCGGCGGCTGGGCGACCCCTCGTCGCCGGTGCAGCTGTCGGCGTCGGTCGTGGGTGCGCGGCCCGTCCCGGGGAACGCGCTCCCGGCGGTCGTGGCGCGGGTCGGCGTCGACCGCGCCCCGCTCGACGTCACCGACGCCGACGACGCCCGGTGGCTGCGCGCCTGCCTGCCGCCCGACCGGCCGGAGCAGGCGGCGCGGCTCGCCGCGGAGCTGGCGCTGGCGGCGGGCGATCCCCCGCTGCTGCTGCGCGGGGACGTCGTCGAGGTGCTGCCCGACGCCCTCGCCCGGGTGCCCGGGGACGCCCTGCCGGTCGTCACGACGACGTGGGTGCTGTCGGGCCTGTCGCCCACTGGCCGGGAGCGCTTCCGGCACCGCCTCGAGGAGGCCGCGGCCGGCCGGGCCGTGGCGTGGGTGTCGGTGGAGGGCGTCGCGGTGGCGCCGGGGGTGCCGACGCTCGGCGACCGCCCGGCCTCCGGCCACAGCACCGTCGGTGTGACGGTGTCGGAGGGGTCGGCCCTGCGGACGGAGGTGGTCGGCCGCTGCTGGTCGCGGGGCCGCACGCTGTCGTGGCTGGCCGGGCCGTGAGGTGGGTGCACCCGGGGCGGCGGGGACGGGAGTCCCTGCGCCGCCCCGGGGCGGTCATGCGGGTAGGACGACCGTGTCAGGGGACGACCAGCGAGAGCCGGCCCTTGCCGTAGCCGGGGACGTCGACGGCGAGGTCGAGCCGGTTGAAGGCGGCGAGCATGCCGGCGATGTCGCCCGGCAGGTCGTCGCCGGGCGCGTACGAGGCGTGCAGCTTCGAGTGCGGCGCACCCGGCACGTTGAACAGCGCCGACAGGACGTTGACGACCTCGTGGAGGGCCTCGGTGAGCATCGTGGTGAGCTCGCCGTCCTCCTCGACGACGTCCTGGACGCCACCGGGCGGCAGCAGGGCCAGCGCGCCGCCGGTCCAGGCGGCCAGGGGCAGGTCCATGACGCACAGGGCGTTGACGGCCATCGTCGGGCTGACGTAGACGGCCACCGAGACGGGGTCCTTCTCGGTCGGCGTGACCGGGGCGCCGGGGGCGACGCCCACCGGCTTGCCGACCAGGCCCGACAGCATGTCCTTCACGGCCTTGGCGTCCGGCAGGACGACCGTCAGCGGCGCGGTCACGCCAGCACCCCCTCGAGGTTCTCGCGGAAGGTCTCCTCGGTGAACGGCTTGGCGATGAGGAACAGCGCGCCGGCGTCGGCGGCCTTCTGCCGCATCTCCGCCGAGCCCTCGGAGGTGACGAAGCCGAAGGGCACCGCCGAGCCCGAGCCGCGTAGCGCCTCCAGGCACTCCAGGCCGGTCATGTTGGGCATGTTCCAGTCCGACAGGACCAGGTCGGGGTTCTCCGACCGGACCTTGTCGTAGGCGTCGCGGCCGTCCTCGGCCTCGACGATGTCGTGGTCGTCGTAACCGGCCTGCCGCAGGGTGCGGATGACGATCTGCCGCATGACGCGGCTGTCGTCGGCGACCAGGATCTTCACAGGGGCACCTCGTTCTCTCGGTCGGGCCGTGTCTCTAGACGGCGGGGGACTGCACGGAGACGGTCAGGGGCTGGCCGCGCCACAGGACGGCGACGCGGCAGGTGTTGGCCTCGCGGCCGGCGGGTGGGGTGGTGCCGACCTCGGGCAGGCCGAGGACGGACGGTCCGGGGAGGACGGCCTTGACGTTGCCGCCCACCACGTTGGCGAGCTCGCCGAGGGCGTCGTCGACGTCCTCGTCCTCGAGCACGGCGGGGGCGTGCTCACGCAGCAGGGCGCCGGTGAGCTCGACGGCGGTGTCGGCGCCGCAGGTCAGCACCACGGTGCCGGTCCACGGGCCGACGATCTCGACCCAGGAGCTGCGCGTGACGGCCGGCAGCGGGGCCGGCAGCGGGACGAGCACCTCGTCCTCGCCGACCAGGGCCGTCCAGGCCTGCTCGGTGATCTCCAGGACCGTGGCCTCGCCGAGCAGGTCGGCGAGGGCCGGCGGCCGGTCGGAGGCACGGCGGCGCACCCCGGTGTCGGTCGGGTGGGTCACAGCGAGGCCTCCTGCGGCAGCAGGCCGAGCAGCGCGAGCTTGTCGCGGATCGCGTCGGCGGTGAACGGCTTGATGACGTACTCGTGGGCGCCGGCGGCCAGGGCGCGCACGATCTGGCCGTGCTCGCTCTCGGAGGTGACCATCATCAGGGTCAGCGTCCGCCAGGCCGGGTTGGCGCGGACGGCGTTGACGAACTGCAGGCCGTCCATCACCGGCATGTTCCAGTCGATCGTGCACAGGTCGGGCAGCCAGCCCTCGCGCAGGACGTCGAGCGCCTCCTGCCCGTTCCCGGCCTGGCGCGTCTCGTAGCCGAACCCCTCGAGGGTCCCGGTCACGATGCGCCGCATGGCGCGGGAGTCGTCGATCACCAGAGCGCGCACGGTCATGCCCCCTTCAGCGGGCGGTAGGCGGAGGTCCGGCCGAGGACGACGCGGCTCCAGGAGTCGTCGACGCCGAGCGTCGTCTCGGCGGCGCCGAGGAACAGCCAGCCGTCGGGGCGCATGAGCTCGCGCACCCGGCGGAGGATCGCCTGCTTGGTAGGCAGGTCGAAATAGATGAGGACGTTGCGCAGGTACACGACGTCGAAGGGGCCCATCCGCGGCAGCGGGGCGGCGAGGTTGCACTCGCGGGCGGTGACCATCCGGCGCAGGTTCGGCGCGACCTCCCACTCGCTGCCGGCCCGCTGCAGGTGGCGGACCAGCATCGGCGCGGGCAGGCCGCGGTTGACCTCGAGCTGGCTGAAGCGCCCGGCGCGGGTCCGCTCGACCATCTCGCGGGAGATGTCGGTGGCGGTGATCGAGACCCGCGACGCCGCGCTGGGCATCGCGTCCTCGAGCAGCATCGCGATCGTGTAGGGCTCCTGGCCGCTGGAGCAGGCCGCCGACCAGATCTGCAGCCGCTCGGCCGGTCCGCGGGCGGCCTGCAGCGCCGGGAGCACCGTCGAGGTGAGCGCGGTGAACGGGTCGCCGTCGCGGAACCAGGAGGTCTCGTTGGTGGTGAGCGCCTCGACGATGGACCGCGTGTCGTCGGGCCGCGGGCGGCTGCGCACGGTGTCGACGAACTGGTCGACGTCGGACAGGCCCATCTTGCGGGCGAGGGGGAGGAGCCGGGCCTCCACCAGGTACTCCTTGCCCGGGGCGAGCACGATCGCGCTCTCCCGGTGCACCAGCTGGCGCACCCAGTCGAAACGGGTGGCGGTGAGGGTCATCGTGCGGTTCCCGTCGCGAGGGTCAGGGGGGCGGGCAGGGCGCGGGCGAGGTGGCGGGTGATCGCCTCGGCGATCCGGTCCAGGGGCAGCACCTCGTCGGCCAGGCCGGCCGTGGCGACGGCGCCGGGCATGCCCCAGACGACGGAGGTGGCCTGGTCCTGGACGACGACGGTGCCGCCGGCGTCGCGGATCGCCGACGCACCGGCGCGCCCGTCGGACCCCATGCCGGTGAGCACCACGGACAGGACGGCGCCGTCGTAGGCGGTGACCGCGGAGCGGAACAGCGGGTCGACCGCGGGGCGGCAGAAGTTCTCGGGCGGGCCCTGCGACAGCGTCGTCGTGGCGCCGCGGCCGCTGCCGCGGACGGTGAGGTGGTGGTCGCCGGGGGCCAGGTGCACGGTGCCCGGCCGCAGCGGCGTGCCGTCGACGGCCTCGACCACGCGCAGCGCGCTCAGCCGGTCGAGGCGCTGGGCGAACTGGCGGGTGAACACCGGCGGCATGTGCTGCACGAGCAGGACCGGCACCGGCAGGCTCGCCGGCAGGGCCGGCAGCACGCGGGCCAGCGCCTCGGGGCCGCCGGTGGAGGAGCCGATCACCAGCACGGCGGGGGCCTTGGTCGGCGCCGTCCGGGGCGCCGGCGGGCGGGCCGCGACGGGGGCCGCGGGCAGGCGGGCGGCACCCGCGCCGGGACCGGCCGGGCGGCCGGTGAGGGCCTTGATCCTGGGGATGAGCTGCTCGCGCACGCTCTCCATCGACTGCGCCACGCTGCCGACGTTGGCCGGCTTGGTCACGTAGTCGTTCGCGCCGGCGGAGAGCGCGTCGAGGGTCGCCGAGGCGCCGCGCTCGGTCAGCGTGCTGAACATGACGATCGGCACTCGGTTGCGGCGTGCGCGGATGGCCCGGACCGCCTCGATGCCGTTCATCTCCGGCATCTCGATGTCCATCGTCACCAGGTCGGGCTTGAGCGCCTCGACCTTGCCCAGGGCGAGCTTGCCGTTCACCGCCGACCCCATCACCTCGATGGCGGGGTCCGAGGACAGCACGTCGGTGACGATCTTGCGGACGACGACCGAGTCGTCGACCACCAGCACCCGGATCGGGTCCACGCACGTCCTCCTGCTCCAGCCGGCAACGACCGGCGGCCGTTCATCGGGGTCTCGGCACCGGCGCGGGGCGCTTCAAGGTCAGCCCCGGAGCCGGTCCGCGGCGGTCCCGGACGTCCCGCCCGCACCACCTGTCCCAGGAGTTGTCGGCCGCCCCGGGCGCCGTGTTGACGCGGGGCGCGCAACCGTTACGGCGGTGTGCGGTCACCACCGGGCGCGCGGGCACATGTCGACCCGGCCGCCCGCGGCCGTCGGGGCAGGCGGGTGCCTGACCAGCGCGGACCCCGCCCGGTCGCGGGCGACGCGCCGCCGGCGGCGGTCGGTCGTCCCGGGGCGCGCGTGGCCGCGGCGTCGCGCCCGGCCGACTGAGCAGTACGTGCCGCCCGCGGCGGCGCGTCGTCGCGTGTCGGCGACCACGACTGCGATGTCGACACCGGGGCGGCGACCGCCGCCACGGGCGGGCCCGGGCGCGCGGCGGGGCTAGCGGCCGGTGACGCGGTGCCAGGGCGCCATGAGGACGCCCAGCGCGCTGCTGTCGAGCAGGTCGCCCATCGTGAGCCCCTGGACGACGCCGGCGAGGGCGTTCCACGAGCCGGAGGCGCCGTCGCGGGCGTCGAACCCGGCGGCGGCGAACGCACGGACGGCGAGCAGCTGGGCGGTGGCCAGCGTGCGGGTGCGGCCGGAGACGTGCGCGGCCCAGGACGCCTCGTGCATGGCGGCGGCCCACGGGCGCTGCTCGGCCCGGCCGTCGTCGACGGCGGTGCGCCAGCGCTCCCGGCCGCGGGCGTCGAGCGCGGCGAGGGTGGCGAACAGGGAGGAGAGCTCCGGCGTGGCCGGCCCGAGGTCGGTGCCGGCTCCCCGCGTCCGGGCGTCGGGGACGGCGGTGGCGAACGGCTGCACCAGCTCCCGGCGGACGATCGGCGGCAGAACGCCGGCGGCCCACTCCCCCACCACGGCGTCGGCCAGCACCTCGGCGGCGAGCTCGCGGACGCGCTCGCCGGCCTCCGCGGCCGCGATCTGCTCGGGCCCGAGGACGTCCTCGCGCAGCACCCGCTCGACCGCGGCGGCGGTGCCGATGGTGCCGTGCTCGAGCTGGGCGACGAGGACGGCGGTGCGGTCCTCCCCGGAGGAGCCGACCGACCGCAGCTGCGGCACGGCGGCGGCGAGCTCCCGGGCTCGCCGGGCGCGCACGGCCAGCACCGTGCGCTGCTCGCGGTCGGCGTCGCGGGTGCGGGCGGCGGCGGCCAGCTCGGCCAGCTCGGCCGGCCCGGCGGTCAGGCCGGTGAGGAGCACGTCGGCGGCAGCGGCGCCACCGGGCAGGCGCACCAGGTCGAACCCCAGCGTCGCGGCACTGACCAGCGAGTACGGCACGTCTCCCCCTCCGACGGCACCGCCCAGGAGCAGGCGATCAGCCCATGCTGGGGGTGATCACCCCGTGACGCCACGCGGCCGTCACCCGTTCGCCGGAGAGGCGAGGGGTGACGGCCGCGTGGCGGTGCCGATCAGGTGGTGCAGAAGTGACGCTCCGTCACCGCCGAGCCCTAGGAGCCGACGGCCTTCTGCACGTCGAGGGCCAGCAGCAGGGAGCCGTCGAGCTTGTAGGCGCCGCGGATGAGCTCGCGGGCCTGGCCGTCGAGGGTGTCCGGCGGGGCCTCGAAGTCGGCCGCGTCGACGTCGACGACGTCGGCGATGGAGTCGACCAGCAGGCTCACCGCCTCGCCGTGCAGGCGCACGACGATGACGACGGCGTCGGTGCCGGCCGGCCGCGGCGGGCGGCCGAGCCGCTCGCGGAGCTCGATGGCGGTGACCACCTGGCCGCGGAGGTTGATCAGCCCGGCCACGGCGGGCGGTGCCAGCGGCACCCGGGTCAGACCCTGGCTCCGGAGCACCTCCTGCACGTGCTCGACCTCGACGCCGTAGAGGTCGCCGTCGAGCCGGAAGGTGGCCAGCTGCCCGCTGGTGGCGCGGGTGGGGGTGTCGGTCGCGGTGGTCACGTCAGACCTCCAGCAGGGAGGGGGCGGGGGAGGGGACCGGTGTCGCGTAGAACGCCGGGTCGGCCGCGAGGATCGCGGCGCGGACGTCGAGCAGCTCGGTGACCTTGTCCCCGAGGACGGCGGAGCCGAGCAGGCCCATGTCGTCGATGTCGCTGCGGACGGCGGCGCCGCCGTCGACGATGTCGAGGATCTCCTCGACGACGATCGCCACGCTGCGGCCGTGGTCGCTGTAGACGATCACCTCGAGCACCTCGCGGTCGCTGGTGCCGTAGGCGCCCAGGTGCCGGTCGAGGCGGACGATCGGCAGGATCGCGCCGCGGTACTGCACGACCTCGCGGTTGCCGACCCGCTCGACGGACTCCGCGCGCACCTGCTCCAGGCGGGTGACGGTGTCCAGCGGGATCGCCACGCGCCGGCCCTCGCCGATCGCGGCGAGCAGCATCCGCTGCCGCTCGGTCTCGGCGGCGACGGTGCGCGCGGCGGCCTCGCGGGCCTCCTGCCGCTCGGCGGTCTCGGTGCGCAGCGCGCGGCGGGCCAGGGCCTGCACGTCGAGGATGAGCGCCACGGCGCCGTCGCCGAGGACGGTCGCGCCCGAGTAGAGGCCGATCGCCTTGAGCTGGCCGCCGACGGCCTTGACGACGATCTCCTCGGTGTTGATCACCCGGTCGACGACGAGACCGAAGCGCCGGCCCTCGGAGCGCAGCACCGCGATGACGACGTGGCCGTCGTGCCGGTCGGAGGTCAGGCCGAGGACGTCGGTGAGCCGCACGAGGGGGAGCAGCTCGCCGCGCAGCCGGTAGACCGGCGCGCCGCCGACCTCCTCGACGGCGTTGGCGGCCTTCTCGGCGTCGAGGCTGACCAGCTCCTGCAGGCTGATCTGCGGGATCGCGTAGCGGTCGCCGGCGCACTCGACGGTCAGCGCCGGGACGATCGCCAGGGTCAGCGGGATGCGCAGCCGGCAGACGGTGCCGCGGCCGGGCTCGGACTCCACCTCGATGGTGCCGCCGATGGACTCGATGTTGGTCTTGACGACGTCCATGCCGACACCGCGGCCGGAGACGTTGGTGACCGCGGCGGCGGTGGAGAAGCCGGGCAGGAAGATCATCTGCAGGACGTCCTGCGGGCCCATCCGGGACAGCTGGTCGGCGGTGACCAGGCCGCGCTCGACGGCCTTGGCGCCGATGCGGGCCGGGTCGATGCCGGCACCGTCGTCGGCGACCTCGACGACGACCTGCCCGCTCTCGTGCTTGGCGCGCAGGGTGAGCACGCCCTCGGCGGGCTTGCCGGCGGCGCGGCGTCGGTCGGGGGACTCGATGCCGTGGTCGACGGAGTTGCGGACCAGGTGGGTCAGCGGGTCCTTGACCGCCTCGAGCAGCGTCTTGTCGAGCTCGGTGTCCTTGCCCTCCATCTCCAGGCGGACGGTCTTGCCGCACTGCAGGCCGAGGTCGCGGACGACGCGGGGGAGCTTGGACCAGATGTGGTCGATCGGCTGCATGCGCGTCTTCATGACGCCCTCCTGCAGCTCGCTGGCGATGAGGTTGAGCCGCTGCGAGGCGCGCACCAGGTCGGTGTCGGTGGAGCGGCCCACGTACTGGACGATCTGGTTGCGCGTGAGCACCAGCTCACCGACCAGCAGCATCAGCGAGTCGAGCAGGTCGACGTCGACGCGGATGGTCGAGTCGGCGACACCGCGGCGGGCCTGCTGGCCGCCCTGCCCGTCGGAGCGGGCTGCGCCGGCCGGCGCGCCGGCCTCGGCGTGGTCGTCGTGGTCCTCGTGGGCGTCGGGCGCCTCGTGGGCGTCGTCGGCGTGCTCGTCCTGCACGTCGGCCCCGGCGACGGCCCCGGCAACGGCCCCGGCAACGGCCTCGACGGGGGCCTCGACGGGGGTCTCGACGGCGGCCTCGGCCACCGGCGTGGGCTCGACGGCGGGCACGGGCGCGGGCGCCGCCGGGGGAGCGGGCGCGGGGGTCGGCGCGGCGGGACGGTCCTCCATCGCGGCGCTGATCTCGGCGACGACGGCGGAGACGTCGACGCCGCCCTCGCCGCCGGTGGTCTCGATGGAGGCCAGCAGCGAACGCACGGTGTCGACCATCCGCAGCAGCACGCTGGTGCGCTCGGGGGTCAGCGCGAGGACGCCGTCGCGCAAGCGGGAGAGCATGTTCTCCCCGACGTGCGTGACCTCCTCCAGCCGGCCGAAGGCGAGGAAGCCGCTGGTGCCCTTGATCGTGTGGATCGTGCGGAAGATGCTCGAGAGCCGCTCCCGGGAGTCGGGCTCCTGCTCGAGGGCGACCAGGTCCGTGTCGAGCTGGTCGAGGTTCTCGTGGCTCTCGACGAGGAACTCCTCGACGATGTCGTCCAGACCGTCCACCGTTGCCTTCTCTCTCGCTGCGGGGGCCGGATGGGTCCCCTGGATGTGTTCGGCGGGGCGGCGCCGGACTCAAGGTGAGTGCGCCGCCCCGGGGCTGCAGGCGCCCCGCGGCCGGCCGGTGCCCGGCCGCGGGGCGCCTCCTCAGTAGGTGAAGCGGGCGACGCCGGCGCGCAGGTCGGCCGCCATCCGGGACAGCTCGTCCACGGCCGTCCGGGTCTGGGTCAGCGCCTGGGTGGTGGAGTCCGCCGCGGCCGACACCCCGGTGATGTTGTCCGCGATCTGCCCCGACCCCTGCGCGGCCTCCTGCACCGACCGCGACATCTCGTTGGTGGTCGCGGTCTGCTCCTCCACCGCACTCGCGATCGTGGTCTGCCGGTCGGAGATCTGCGCGACGATCTGCGAGATCTCCCCGATCGCCGACACCGCCGCCGTCGTGTCGCCCTGGATCGCCTGCACCCGCCGGGCGATGTCCTCGGTCGCCTTCGCCGTCTCCTGCGCCAGCTCCTTGACCTCGTTCGCGACCACGGCGAAGCCCTTGCCCGCCTCCCCGGCCCGGGCCGCCTCGATCGTGGCGTTCAGCGCCAGCAGGTTCGTCTGCTCGGCGATCGAGGTGATGACCTTGACGACGTTGCCGATCTCGACGGAGGACTCGCCGAGCTTGGTGACCGTGGCGGTGGTGGTCTCGGCGGCCGTGACGGCCCGTGCGGCGACGGCGGAGGCCTCCGCGGCGTTGGAGGCGATCTCGCGGATCGAGGCGCCCATCTGCTCGGCACCGGCGGCCACGGTCTGCACGTTGCGGCTGACCTCCTCGGCCGCACCCGACACCACACCGGACTGCGCCGAGGTCTCCTCCGCCGACGCCGAGATCTGCGCCGAGGACGCCGACAGCTCCTCGCTCGACGCCGCCACCGCGTCCGCCGAGGCGGCCACGGAGGCCATGACCGACCGCAGGCTCTCCTGGGCCTGGCCGAGGGCCGCGGCCATGCGGCCGAGCTCGTCCTGGCTGCGGACCTCGGGGCTGACGGTCAGGTCGCCGGCCGCCAGGGCCTCGACCGAGCGCTGCACCGAGCGGACGGTGCCGACCAGGCGCCGGACGACGAGGGTGGTCAGCGCGCCGGCGACGGCGATCCCGACGGCCAGGGCGGCCCAGAGCGTGGTGGTGGCCGACGAGGTGATGTCCGTGGCCTCGTCGGTGTCGGCCTGGCCGTTGGCGACGCGCCGCTCCTGCATGGCGTTGTACTGGTCCATGATCACGTCGGCGTGGTCCTGCAGCGGCCCGGCGATCACCGCGCCGGCGGCGGGCAGGTTCCCGGCGTCGGCGGCGGGGACGAGCTGGGTGTCGGCGACGGCGTAGTAGTCGTCGACGACGCCGCGGAACTCCTCGAAGGCCGCCCGGTTGACCGTCAGCGCGGCGTAGGCGTCGAGCTGGTTGTCGATGGTCCCCCGGCGCTCGGCGAGGTCGGCCCGCAGCTCGGCGCGGGTCTGTGCGTCGGCGATCGGGTAGCTGTTGTACCGCGACCGGTCGCCCTGCCAGGAGCGCTGGATGTTCGCCAGCTCCGACAGGCGGACGACGTTGTCGTTGATGCGGGTGGCGGCCGCCTCGACGGCGGACAGCCGGTTGACCGCCAGCACGGTCATGGCGACGGCGACCACGGCCAGCACCGCGACGGCGGCGCCGATCTTGACGGCGACCGGCCGGTCGGCGAACCAGCCGCCGGGGCCGGCGGCGCGGGAGGTGCTCATGACAGGGGGCTCCTGGGCTCGGGTGCGGGCGGGACGCGCCGGCGGCGCTGGGGGGAGCGCCGCGCGGCGTGGGCGGTGGGCGTCGGGGCCGGGGGAGTGGCCGCCGGACCGCGCCGACAGGGAGGACTCTGGCGCACGGGAATGGGACGATCCGCGTCCGGGAATGGCGTGTCGATAACGATCGGAGAACGGTCGGGAAAGGGTCGGCACAACGGCTACCCGACCATTCGAGGCACTTTGTCGACGACGGTCGGTGGTCACCGTCACCGCCGATTGCCATGTCGACTCGGGCACGACGACGGAATGGCCGGCACCGTGCGGTGCCGGCCATTCCGGGACGGGCGGGTCTCCCCGCGGGGAGCTGCGCCTAGTAGGTGAAGCGGGCGACGCCGGCCCGCAGGTCGGCCGCCATCCGGGACAGCTCGTCGACGGCGACCCGGGTCTGGGTCAGGGCCTGGGTGGTGGAGTCCGCCGCGGCCGACACCCCGGTGATGTTGTCCGCGATCTGCCCCGACCCCTGCGCGGCCTCCTGCACCGACCGCGACATCTCGTTGGTGGTCGCGGTCTGCTCCTCCACCGCACTCGCGATCGTGGTCTGCCGGTCGGAGATCTGCGCGACGATCTGCGAGATCTCCCCGATCGCCGACACCGCCGCCGTCGTGTCGCCCTGGATCGCCTGCACCCGCCGGGCGATGTCCTCGGTCGCCTTCGCCGTCTCCTGCGCCAGCTCCTTGACCTCGTTCGCGACCACGGCGAAGCCCTTGCCCGCCTCCCCGGCCCGCGCCGCCTCGATCGTGGCGTTCAGCGCCAGCAGGTTCGTCTGCTCGGCGATGCTCGTGATCACCTTCACCACGTTGCCGATCTCCGCCGAGCTCTCCCCGAGCTTGGCGACGGTCGCCGTCGTGGTCTCCGCCGCGGTCACCGCCCGCGCCGCCACCGCCGAGGCCTCCGCGGCGTTCGACGCGATCTCGCGGATGCTGGCACCCATCTGCTCGGCACCGGCGGCCACGGTCTGCACGTTGCGACTGACCTCCTCGGCCGCACCGGACACCACACCGGACTGCGCCGAGGTCTCCTCCGCCGACGCCGAGATCTGCGCCGACGAGGCACTCAGCTCCTCGCTCGACGCCGCCACCGCATCCGCCGAGGCGGCCACGCCGGACAGGACCTCCCGCAGGCTGACCACGGCGGAGTCGAGCGCGGCGCCCATCCGGCCCAGCTCGTCCCGGGTGCCCAGCCCGGACTCCCGGGTGAGGTCGCCGGCGGCCAGGCCCTCCGCGACCTGCTGGACCCTGCGCACGCCGGCGGCGATGCTCCGGGCCACGAACCAGCCGAGGCCGAGCGCGAGGGCGATGCCACCCACGAGCAGGGACAGCGCGAGGGTCCGCTGGCTCTCGTAGCTGTCCCGCGCCGCGGCCGCGGCCGCGGCCGCGTCGGCGTCCTCGATCGCCGAGAGCTCCTCCAGCGCGGCCTCGGCCTCCTGGGCGAGCGGCGAGGCCTGCTCGGAGTTGAGGCGGTAGAAGGTCGCGGTGTCCCCGGCGACGGCCGACGGCGCGAGGACCGTCTGCGTCGTCTCCACGTAGTCGGTGAAGGCGGCGTCGGCCTCGTCGAGCAGCACCTGGCGCTCGTCGGTCAGGCCGCCGTCCGCGTAGCCCGCCGACTGCTCCCCGTACCGGTCGAGCAGGTCGGCCATGCCGTCGAGCAGCTGCCGGGACTGCACCGGGTCGGGGTTGATGACGACGTCGCGGATCTGCTTGCGGGCCTCGGCGATGGTGAGGGCCATGTCGTCGAGGGTGGCGATGCCGGCCAGGTTGTCGGCGTAGATGCCCTGGGTCGCGTCCGCCGAGTCGCTCAGGGACGTCAGGCCGAGGACGCCGACCGTCGCGGCGACCGCACTGGCGACCGAGACGGCGGTGAGGACCTTGGTGCTCACGCCCCGGTCCCCCCACCACGCGGCGCCGGCAGGGGCGCCGTCCTGCGGGGCGCGGCCCTGGACGTCGGTCGGGAGGCTCATCGGGGTGCTCCTGGTGTGTCGGAGGAGAGGCGCCGGGTCGCGCCGCGGGGGGACTGTGACGGATCGGAATGGCATGTCCGTAACGATCCGGGCACGCGCCGGAATGGTTCTCCGGAGCGATCACCGGACCGTTCTCGGCCGTGTGTCGACACGGTCGGGAAAGGGGATGGGTCACCGTTCCCGACCGTGTCGACGATGGGATCCGGCACCGGTCACCCCGTGGGACGCCGGCCGTTCTCAGTAGGTGAAGCGGGAGACGCCGGCGCGGAGGTCGGCCGCCATCCGGGACAGTTCGTCGACGGCCGTCCGGGTCTGGGTCAGCGCCTGGGTGGTGGAGTCCGCCGCGGCCGACACCCCGGTGATGTTGTCCGCGATCTGCCCCGACCCCTGCGCGGCCTCGGCCACCGAGCGGGACATCTCCGCGGTCGTGGCCGTCTGCTCCTCCACCGCGGAGGCGATGGTGGTCTGGCGGTCGGAGATCTGGGCCACGATGGCACTGATCTCCGAGATCGCGCCGACCGCGGCTCCGGTGTCCTTCTGGATCGCCTCCACCCGCCGGGCGATGTCCTCGGTCGCCTTCGCCGTCTCCTGCGCCAGCTCCTTGACCTCGTTGGCGACCACGGCGAAGCCCTTGCCCGCCTCGCCGGCGCGGGCGGCCTCGATGGTGGCGTTGAGGGCCAGCAGGTTCGTCTGCTCGGCGATTGAGGTGATGACCTTCACGACGTTGCCGATCTCGACGGAGGACTCGCCGAGCTTGGTGACCGTGGCGGTGGTGGTCTCGGCGGCCGTGACGGCCCGGGCGGCCACTGCCGACGCCTCCGCCGCGTTCGACGCGATCTCGCGGATCGAGGCGCCCATCTGCTCGGCGCCCGCGGCGACCGTCTGCACCGACCGCGACACCTCCTCCGCCGCACCGGACACGACACCGGACTGCGCCGAGGTCTCCTCCGCCGACGCCGAGATCTGCGCCGAGGACGCCGACAGCTCCTCGCTCGACGCCGCCACCGCATCCGCCGAGGCGATGACCGACGCCATGACCGAGGCCAGGCCGTCCTGGGCGGCGTCGAGCGCCGCGGCCAGCTGGCCGACCTCGTCCCGCCGGTGGATCCCGGTCCGCGCCGTGAGGTCGCCGTCGGCCAGCCGGACCGCCGCTGCCTGCACCTGCCGCAGCGGGCGCACGATCGACCGGCCGACCAGCACCGCGCAGAGGACGGCGAGGACGAGGGCGAGCAGTCCCACCGCGCTCAGCAGCAGCGTCGCCCGCCCCTGCGCGTCCTCCTGCTCCTGCCGGAGGCGGTCGGCCCGCTCGGCCGCGGAGGCCTGGATGCGCTCGGCGACGTCCATGACGATGCCGTAGCCCTCACCGGCCTCGCCGCCGTTGATGCTCTCCAGCGCGGTGCGGTAGCCCTGCGGGGTGCCCTCGGACAGCCAGGCGACGACCCGGTCGTCCCAGGTGAAGTAGTTGTCCCAGGCCGGCCGGAGCTCCGCGAACGCGGCCGCCTCGTCGGCGTCCATGGCCGAGGTGTCGACGTCGTCGAGCCAGGCGTAGACGCCGTCCTTGGCCTCGAGCAGGCCCGCCCGGTTGTAGGAGTCGGGGGCCAGGGCCACCGCCGGGCCGAAGACGGCGGCGTCGGCGACGACCAGGCCCTGCCAGCCGGTGACGTCGGCGATCTGGAAGCGGGCGGTCCCGGCGTCGGCCAGGACCGCGTCGGCGCGGCTGAGCTCCACGGCGAGGTCGCGCTGCTCGCCGACGGCCGACAGGCCGGTGGCGGCACAGACGACGACGAGGGTGCCGACCGCGCCGAACGCGAGACCGAGGCGGCGGCCGACCCGCAGGTCGGAGAGCCAGGACAGATGCACGGTGGGGCCTTCCGGTGGTTCGTGGTCAGTAGGTGAAGCGGGAGACGCCGGCGCGCAGGTCGGCCGCCATCCGGGACAGTTCGTCGACGGCGACCCGGGTCTGGGTGAGCGCCTGGGTGGTGGAGTCCGCCGCGGCCGAGACGCCGGTGATGTTGTCCGCGATCTGCCCCGACCCCTGGGCGGCCTCGGCCACCGAGCGGGACATCTCGTTGGTGGTGGCGGTCTGCTCCTCCACCGCGGAGGCGATGGTGGTCTGGCGGTCGGAGATCTGGGCGACGATCTGGGAGATCTCCCCGATCGCGGCCACCGCAGCCGTGGTGTCGCCCTGGATGGCCTGCACCCGCCGCGCGATGTCCTCGGTCGCCTTCGCCGTCTCCTGCGCCAGCTCCTTGACCTCGTTGGCGACCACCGCGAAGCCCTTGCCGGCCTCCCCGGCCCGCGCCGCCTCGATCGTGGCGTTCAGCGCCAGCAGGTTCGTCTGCTCGGCGATCGAGGTGATCACCTTCACCACGTTGCCGATCTCCGCCGAGGACTCGCCCAGCTTCGTCACCGTCGCCGTCGTGGTCTCCGCCGCCGTCACCGCCCGCGCCGCCACCGCCGAGGCCTCCGCCGCGTTCGACGCGATCTCGCGGATGCTGGCGCCCATCTCGTCGGCGCCGGCGGCCACGGTCTGCACGTTGCGGCTGACCTCGGCCGCGGCGCCGGCCACCACACCGGACTGGGCGCTGGTCTCCTCCGCCGACGCCGAGATCTGGGTCGAGGTGGCGCTCAGCTGCTGCGAGGACGCGGCCACCGCGTCCGCCGACGACACGACCGAGGCCATGACCGACCGCAGGCTCTCCTGCGCCACGTCGAGGGAGGCGGCCATGCGGCCGATCTCGTCGCCCTGCCGGATGCCGGTGGTGACGGTCAGGTCGCCGGCCGCGAGGGCGTCGAGGGCGGCCTTGACCCGCCCGACCGGGACGGTGACGGCCCGCGCGATGAGCCAGCAGACGACGGCGACGACCAGCATGCTGGCCGCGGCGACCAGGACGCTGACGGTGTCGGTGTGGTCGAGGGCGGCGGCGAGCTCCTCGCGCGCCTCGGCGGCCTCCGCCGCGAGCACGTCCTTCGCCTCGCCGACGGCGCCGTCGGTGAGGTCGTTGGCGGCCTGGATCTCCTCCCAGCGCACCCGGGCGGCGGCCTGGTCGGCCACCGCGGCGTCGACGTAGGCGGTGATTGCGGCCGTGTACTCGCCGTAGCTCTCCTCGAGGGCGGCGACCGCCTCGGCCGGCTCGCCGGTCAGCGGGATCGCGCGCAGCTCGGCGAGCATCCCCTCCGGCGTGGCGATGTCGTCGGCGAGCTCGGCGAGCTGCTCGGCCGGGACCTCCCGGACGGCGGCCTTGTACCCGTCGACCTTGAGCTCACTGGCGCGGGTGTCGAGCTGCAGCACGAGGTTCTCCGCGTGCCAGAGGTCGGTGAGCCGCGCGTTGGTCTCCCGCACGCCGGCGTTGCTGGTCAGCACCGCGGTGAGCAGGGCGACGGAGGCGACGGCCACGATCCCCAGGAGACTGCCGAACTTGACCAGCAGGGAACGGTCGGCGAACCACCCGCCGGAGCGGGTCGGGGACGGGGCGGTCGAACTCACGGGAGCCTCCAGGGCGCGGGGCGACGCCGAGGCCGGTGTCCTGGGCGTGCAGGAGGAATGGTGGGGCCGCCCCGGGCCCGCGCCGGCGACCGCGGGACACCGCCGATCGGATCGTTGTGCACCCGGCGGTGACCACCGGCAGTGGCGTCGGCAGGTCGACGGCGCCCGGTCGCCCGCCCGCCCGCCGGGACGGCATCCGCACAGGTGGGGAGCCGGTCGCGGTCGACGTGTCGACGCCGGAGGAGCGGTTCGCCGTCCGGCCGCTGGACGGTCACCCGGGCTCCCGGGGCGACGCGCCCGGGGGTCAGGCGAGCAGGTCGCCCAGCAGCCGGAGGACGTCGAGCGCCGCGTCGGGATCGGCGACGCGGTGACCGGCGGCCGTCTCGCCCTCGCCGACCTTCACGCCGACGTCGGCAGGCCCGAGGCGCCGGAACACGTCCTCGTCGGTGAGGTCGTCGCCGAGGTAGACGACGGCGACCGCGCCGAGCTCGTCACGCAGCCGGGTCACCGCGCTGCCCTTGTCGGCGTCGGTGACGGCGAGCTCGAGCACCGCCTTGCCCGGCTTCTTCGTCAGTGACGGATCGGCGGCGGCATCCGCAGCCGACAGCAGCGAGGCGGCCGCGGCGGGGTCGGCGACCTGCCGCACGTGCACCGCCACGCTGGCGGGCTTCACCTCGAGCCGGGCGCCGGGGACGGCGGCCACCAGCGGCGCGAGCCGGTCGGCGAGGGCGTCGCGGCGGCTCGCGAGCTCTCCGGTCAGCGGGCCGTCGTACTCGGCCCCGTGGCTGCCCACCCACCGGTAGGGGCCCTGCCAGCCGCTGACCCGCCGCAGGTCCGCCACGCCGCGCCCGCTGACGAGGGCGACCGTGACGCCGGCGGCCCCGGCGATCCGGGCCAGCGCCTCGCCGGTGCCGGGCGTCGGTACCGCGGCCGAGGGGTCGCCGACGAGGGGCGACAGGACGCCGTCGTAGTCGGAGGCCACCAGCAGGGGCCGGCGGCCGGCCAGCTCGGTGAGCGCGGTCGCCAGACCCGCCGGGACGGCGGTCACGCCTGCGCGCGGAGGGCGGTGAAGAACGAGGACGCCCAGTGGTCGAGGTCGTGCTTGGCCAGGTGCCGCCGCATCGCCCGCATCCGGCGGGCGCCCTCGGCCGGCTCGACGCGCAGCGCGCGCAGCAGCTGGTTCTTCACGCCGGCGACGTCGTGCGGGTTGACCAGGAACGCCTGCCGCAGCTCGGACGCGGCGCCGGCGAACTCCGACAGGACCAGCGCGCCGCCGTGGTCACCGCGGGCGGCCACGTACTCCTTCGCGACGAGGTTCATCCCGTCGCGGTAGGGGGTGACGAGCATGACGTCGGCGGCGCGGTAGAGGGCGGCGAGCTCCTCGCGCGGCATGGACTGGTTGAAGTAGTGCACCGCCGGCCCGCCGATGGAGCCGTACACCCCGTTGATGTGGCCCACCTGCTGCTCGATCGTCTCGCGCATGTGCACGTAGTGCTCGACGCGCTCGCGGCTGGGGGTGGCCACCTGCACCAGCACCGTGGCGGGGGCCTCGACGGCGCCGTCCTCGAGCAGCTCCTCGAAGGCGTTGAGCCGCACGCTGATGCCCTTGGTGTAGTCGAGCCGGTCCACACCGAGGATCATCTTCTGCGGGTCGCCGAGCTCGGCCCGGATCTCCTTCGCCCGCGCCAGCACCTCCGGCGAGCTCGCCAGCCGGTCGAACGCGGCGACGTCGATGGAGATCGGGAACGCGCGCGCGGTCACCGTCCGGCCGTCGTACTCGATCGTGGCGCCGCGGGTGGGCAGCTCGTGCAGGCGGCGGGCGAGCTGGACGAAGTTCGCGGCCGCGCTGGGCAGCTGGAAGCCGACGAGGTCGGCACCGAGCAGCCCCTCGACGATCGCCGACCGCCAGGGCAGCTGGGTGAACAGCTCGTAGGGCGGGAACGGGATGTGCAGGAAGAAGCCGATCGTGAGGTCGGGCCGGCGCTGCCGCAGCATCGCCGGCACCAGCTGCAGCTGGTAGTCGTGCACCCAGACGATGGCGCCCTCGGCGGCGACCTCGGCGGTCCGGTCGGCGAAGCGCTTGTTGACCTGGACGTAGGTGTCCCACCAGGTGCGGTGGTACTCCGGCTTCTCGACGACGTCGTGGTAGAGCGGCCACAGGGAGGCGTTGCTCATGCCCTCGTAGTAGCGGTCGACCTCCTCCTCGGAGAGCTCGACCGGGACCAGCGAGATCCCGCCGGACTCGAAGGGCTCGGGCGCCTCGCCGGCCGACCCCGACCAGCCCACCCACGCGCCGCCGCGCCCGGCCACGAAGGGCTCCAGGGCCGTGACCAGTCCACCGGGGCTGCGCTGCCAGCGCGTCGTCCCGTCGTCGTCGGTGACCTGGTCGACCGGCAGCCGGTTGGCCACGACGACGACCGGGCTGTCCGCCTGCACGTCTCCCGCGTCTGTTCCCGCCATACCGGACCCGACCCTAGCCAGAGCACGGCCCGGCGGCACCCGCAGGCCGCTCAGCGGACCAGCAGGTAGCCCGCCGCCGCGACGCCGAGGCCGAGTACGAGCGTGGCCGCGACCTGGCCGACGGCCCGGCCGACGGCACGCTCCTCGACCATCCGGACGACGTCGGCGCCGAAGGTGGAGAAGGTGGTCAGGGTGCCGCAGAAGCCGGTGCCCACCAGCGCGACGGCCTCCGCCGGCACGCTGCCCAGGCCCAGCAGGACGCCGAGCAGCGCCGAGCCCGCCACGTTGACCGCGAGCGTGCCCAGCGCGGGGTCGCGGCCGGCCCGGACCGCCAGCCGGGTGGCCAGCAGCCGCAGCGGCGCCCCGGCCAGGGCCCCGGCGGCGACCAGCAACGGCGTCACGGGGACCCCCGCCGCACCGCGCGGACGCCGGCGGCGACCGCCAGCACCCCGCCGAGGACGGAGGCGAGCACGTAGCCGAGGGCGGCGGGCAGCGCTCCGGCGTCGGCGAGGACGACGACCTCCACCGCGAACGCCGAGTACGTCGTGTAGCCCCCGAGCACGCCGACGCCGAGGAACGGCCGGGCCCAGGCGGGCTCGGGGGAGCGGTTCGCGAGGACCCCGGTGAGGACGCCGATCAGCAGGCAGCCGGTGAGGTTGACCAGCAGCGTCGCCCACGGCCACCCGCCGTCCTGGGAGGGGAGCGCCTCGGCCACGCCCCAGCGGGCCAGCGCCCCGAGCGCACCGCCGAGGGCGGCCAGCAGGTACGCCACCGGTGGACCTCTCCAGGCATAGGAAGCTCTCCCCACGTCTCGGGGCCGAGAACGTGGGGAGAGCTTCCTATGCCCGGTCTCCGCTACGGGGTGCGGGTGGGGAGCGGGGTGTCGCGCCGGCTCCCGCGCCGCCACAGCGGCTCGACCGACGCCATCTCCTCCTCCGTGGCCACCCGGAACGGCGGCGTGACCGGCGCCTCGACCGCCCGCCGCCCCTGCCCGCGGGTGGCGCGCAGGCTGGCCCACACCGAGACGCCGAGGATCGTGGTGATCACCGCGAGGCTGACCGTCGTGGGGACGTAGTAGACGTCGATCTTGAGCAGCATCTTGACGCCCACCCACATCAGCACCAGCGCCAGGCCCGTCTTCAGGTACACGAAGCGGTGGATCAGGTCGGCGAGCAGGAAGTACATCGCCCGCAGGCCCAGGATGGCGAAGGCGTTGGCGGTGAAGACGAGGAACGGCTCGTCGGTGACGGCGAAGATGGCCGGGATCGAGTCGACGGCGAAGACGACGTCGGTCACCTCGACGAGCACCAGCACGGCGAGCAGGGGAGTGGCGAGCAGGACGCCGCCGCGGCGGACGAGGAACCGCTGCCCGTGGTAGGCGTCGGTCATCGGCACGAACCGGCGGAACAGCCGCAGCGTGCGCGACCGCGAGGGGTCGACGTGCTCGTCGCGCTGCCGGAGCATCCGGTAACCGGTGACCAGCAGGAACGCAGCGAACAGGTAGGGCACCCACGAGAAGTTCTCGATGAGGGCGGCGCCTCCGGCGATGAACGCCCCGCGCAGCACCAGCGCGCCCAGGACGCCGAAGAACAGCACGCGGTGCTGGTACTCCCGCGGCACGGCGAAGAACGTGAAGACGATCGCCCAGACGAACACGTTGTCGACGGCGAGCGACTTCTCGATCAGGTAGCCGGCGTAGTACTGCTGGCCGAGCTCGGCGCCGTACTCCGCCCACACCCACGCGCCGAACCCGACGCCGATCGCCACCCACACCGCCGACCAGACGGCGGCCTCGCGCACGCCGATGACGTGCGCGCGGCGGTGGGCGAACAGGTCGACGGCCAGCATGGCGACGATGAGGCCGAGCACGGCCAGCCAGAGCCAGAAGGGGACGTCCACGGGTCTTGCCTCCAGTCGGTGAGCACCAACCGGAGGTCTCTCCCGACCCGTTCCCGGGCCCGCTCCGCCGGACCCCTCCTGCGGGGACGTACTGACGACGGTCGCGC
Organism: Geodermatophilus obscurus; assembly: GCF_900115395.1. Taxonomy (GTDB): domain Bacteria; phylum Actinomycetota; class Actinomycetes; order Mycobacteriales; family Geodermatophilaceae; genus Geodermatophilus; species Geodermatophilus obscurus_B. Next base: position 100,407 of record NZ_FOWE01000006.1, on the reverse strand, counting down.
TGTGGGGATACTCCCCTCCTGCCGACCAGTGAACCAGAGTTCGCCTTTTCCTGCCAGCGGGCCTCCCGTCGGGGGACTCCCGTCAGCGGCGGCGGGTCTCGGGGAAGAGCAGGTCGACGAAGCGCGCGGCGGTGGGCTGCGGCTCGTGGTTGGCCAGCCCCGGGCGCTCGTTCGCCTCGACGAAGACGGCGTCGGGACCGTCGACGGCGGGCACCAGGAAGTCGATGCCGGTGACGGGGATGCCGATGGCACGGCTGGCCCGGACCGCCGCGGCGGCGATGTCGGGGTGCAGCCGGTCGGTGACGTCCTCGATGGTGCCACCGGTGTGCAGGTTCGCCGTCCGCCGCACGCGCAGCCGCTCGCCGTCGGGCAGGACGTCGTCCATGGCGTACCCGGCGGCGCGGACGACGTCGGTGGTCGTGTCGTCGAGCGGGATGCGCGACTCGCCGCCGGTGGCCCGCTCCCGGCGCCGGCTGACGGTCCGGACGAGCTCGGTGACCGTGCGGCGGCCGTCGCCGACCACCTCGGCCGGCCGGCGGACCGCGGCGGCGACCACCTGGTGGTCGATGACGACGACGCGCAGGTCGTCGCCGGGGACGAGCTCCTCGGCCAGCACGTCGGGGCAGAACAGCCGGGCGGCGGCGACCGCGCGCTCGAGCTCGCCCTCCGTCTCGACCCCCACGGTGATGCCCTTGCCCTGCTCCCCGCGGGCGGGCTTGACCACCAGCTCCCCGCAGTCGGCCAGCAGGTCGCGCGCGGGGCCGAGGTCGTCCTCGGGCACCGTGACCCCGCGGGGGACCCGGACGCCGGCGTCGGCGACGATGCGCCGGGTGACCCGCTTGTCGTCGCACCGGCTCATCGCGACCGCGGTGGTGAACTCCGACAGCGACTCGCGGGTGAGCACGCGCCGGCCGCCCAAGGACAGCCGCATCTCGCCGAACTCGGCGTCGGTCACCTCGACGCGGATGCCGCGGCGCAGCGCCTCGTCGGCGATGATCCGCGCGTAGGGGTTGAGCCGCTCCAGGCCCGGCGGGCGGGGGGCGAACAGCGGCGTGTTGATCGGGTTCTTGCGCTTGACGCAGACGGCGGGCGCGCGGACGAAGCCGAGCTTGCGGTACAGCGCGATCGCCGCGGAGTTGTCGTGCATGACCGAGAGGTCGACGTAGGAGCGGCCCCGGCCGACGTAGCGCTCGGCCAGCACCCGCACCAGCGCCTCACCGGTGCCCGCCGGAGCGCTCTGCACGTCCGCCGCCAGGCACCACAGGCTGGTGCCGCCCTCGGGGTCGCCGTAGGCGAGCACGTGGTCGACACCGGTGACCGTGCCGACGATGGCGCGGGTCCGCGTGTCCTCGGCGACGAGGTAGGTGAAGCAGCGGGTGCGGTGGTTGGCCCACATGACCTCGGGGTCACCGGTCACCATGCCGTTGCGGGCGTAGATCTCGTTGATCGCCTGCATCTCCTCCAGCGCGGTCACCGTCCGGACGAACACGCCGCGGATCAGTTCGGGCCGCGCGCGGTAGCGGTGGAGGTCGAGCCGGTAGGTGTAGCTGGGGTCGATGAACAGCTCGTCGGGCGCGAGGCCGACGAGCACGTGCGGGTCGCGGGCGTAGATGCAGATGTCGCGCTGGCCGGCGCCCTCGGCCCGCAGCGCGTCGAGGATGTGCCGCATCTCGGCGAAGGTCTGCCCGAACACCAGCCGGCCCCACGCCAGGTCGAGGACGACGTCGGTGTCCATGCCCTCGAGCTCGTGCTCCGAGGGCTTCTGCCAACTGCGCCGCGTCAGGTCCGGGACGTGCGGCGCGGCGACGGGGCGGCGGCGCAGTCCGGCGAGCCGGGGCGTGGCCACGGATCCCTCCTCAGACCCCGTGGCCCTGCAGCCACAGCTCCAGCAGGCCCAGCTGCCAGAGCTTGTTGCCGCGCAGCGGCGTGAGCTCGCCGTTGGGGTCGTCGAGCAGCCGGGAGACGTACTCGGGGCGGAACAGCGCGCGCTCCCGCGCCGCCTCGCTGGACAGCGCGTCCTTCACCAGGCCGAGCACCTTGCCCTCGAGGTGGGTGATCGCCGGCACCGGGAAGTAGCCCTTGGGCCGGTCGATGACCTCCGGCGGGATGATCCGGCGGCCGAGGGCCTTGAGCACGCCCTTGCCGCCGTCGGCCAGCTTGAGCTCCGGCGGGCAGGCCGCGGCCAGCTCCACCAGGTCGTGGTCGAGGAAGGGCACGCGGGCCTCCAGGCCCCAGGCCATGGACATGTTGTCCACCCGCTTGACCGGGTCGTCGACGAGCATGACCTCGCTGTCGAGGCGCAGGGCGGCGTCGACGGCGGTCTGCGCGCCGGCGCGGGACATGTGGTCCCGGACGAAGTCCAGGCTCGGGTCGCCGTCGAGGGCGTAGCGCTCGCCCACCAGGGCGCGCATGTCGTCGGCCCGCCGGTCGAAGAACGAACGCGCGTAGCGCTCGACGGCCTCCTCGCGGCCGACGTCGGCCAGCGGCGGGTACCAATGGTAGCCGGCGAACACCTCGTCGGCGCCCTGGCCGGACTGCACGACGCGGATCGACTGGCTGACCCGCTCGCTCAACAGGTCGAAGGCGACGACGTCGTGGCTGACCATCGGCTCGGCCATCGCGCCGATGGCGTGGCCGAGCGCGGCGGCCAGCTCGTCGGAGGAGACCCGGATGCGGTGGTGGTCGGTCTCGAACCGCTCGGCGATCACGTCGGAGTAGCGGAACTCGTCGCCGGCGTGCCCGCCGACGGTCTCGAAGCCGATCGAGTAGGTGGCCAGGCCGGTCTGCCCCTCCTGGGCCAGCAGGCCGACGATCAGGCTGGAGTCCAGGCCGCCCGACAGCAGGACGCCGACGGGGATGTCGGAGACCAGGCGACGGCGGACGGCGACCCGCAGCGCCTCCTCGATCGCGTCCTCCCAGTCGCGCGCCGACCAGCCGGAGTGCTCGGCGCGGCGCTCGTAGGTGGGCTCCCAGTAGCGGTGCTCGCGGCTGGTGCCGTCGGCCTCGAGGACGCGGACGGTGGCCGGCGGGAGCTTGCGGACGCCGTTGAGCAGCGTGCGCGGCGCCGGGACGACGGCGTGCCAGGTCAGGTAGTGGTGCAGCGCGACCGGGTCGATGGAGGTGTCGACGTCGCCGGCGCGCAGCAGGGCCGGCAGGGAGGAGGCGAACCGCAGCCGGCCCGGCGTCTCGGCGAGGTAGAGCGGCTTGATGCCCAGACGGTCGCGGGCCATGACCACCCGACCGGTGTCGCGCTCGTGGATGACGACGACGAACATGCCGTGCAGGTGGTCGACGAAGTCGAGGCCCCAGTGGTGGTAGCCCTTGAGCAGGACCTCGGTGTCGCTGGTGGAGAAGAACCGGTAGCCGTGGCCCTCGAGCTCGGCGCGCAGCTCCTTGTAGTCGTAGATGCAGCCGTTGAAGACCGCCTCGAGCCCGAGCTCGCTGTCGACCATGGGCTGGGAGCCGCTGGCCGACAGGTCGATGACCGACAGTCGGCGGTGGCCGAACGCCACGCGGCCGGAGCTCCACTGGCCCTGCCCGTCGGGCCCGCGGGGGACGAGGGCCTCGACCATCCGCGCGACCGCGGTGGTGTCGGCCAGGGAGCCGTCGAACCTGATCTCGCCGGAGAGGCCGCACATGGCTTCGATCCAACCGCAGGTCCCTGTGCGCTGCAGCGCCTCGGGATGATCGTCACACCGACGCAACACGGCCGTTCCACGTGGAACCGGCCCGCGGGGTGGGGGGAGCGCCAGGGCAGGGTGGGGCCGTGCACGCGGACCCGGAGGGCGAGGCGCCCTGGGCGATGCAGCTGGTGGCGCGGGTCGAGCGGCGCGCCCCGCCGACCCGGACGGCGGTGTGCGCGGCGGCGGCCGGAGCGGTCGTGCGGCTGCTCGCCGACGAGCGGGCGCAGCCGGGGGGCGAGTGGTACCCGCGGGTGCGGCGGTGGACCGACGGTGCGATCCGCAAGCACTGCCGGCGGGCGCGGGGTGTGGCCTGGGAGCGGGTGGCGGCGCTGCCCGGCGTGACCGTGTCGGAGGCCGGCGCCGAGGTGCGAGCGCTGGTGCCGACCGCGCTGGACGCGCTGCCCCGCGAGGTGGCGGTGCTGCAACTGTCGGGCAGCGAGCTCGACGACCCGGACGCGAGCGCGGCGGTCGACCCGGTGCCCGGCGGCGCCGTGGTGGTGTCGGTCGCCCCCGAGCCGTTCCTGCCGCTGGGCAAGGCCGCGGCGGCGTGCGGCCACGCCGCGCAGCTGACGGCCCTGCGGATGCCCGCAGGTCGGCTGGCGGCCTGGTCCGGAGCCGGCTTCCCGGTCGTGGTCGAGCACCCGGACACGACCCGCTGGGCGCGGCTGCGTCTCCTGGCCGGCGTCGAGGTGGTGGACGCGGGCTTCACCGTGGTGGCGCCGGGGACCACCACCGCACTCGCCCGCTGGGCGTGAGAGCGCGTCAGAACGGGGGCGGGTCGTCGTCGGTCTCGGATGTCGGGTCGGGGGGTGGTCCGGCCCTGTCGGATGGTGACTCGGGTGGTCGCATGCCCGGTGGGCGGGTGGTGCGGGTGATCCCGGACGGAGTGGTGACGGTGAGCGTGCCGTCGTCGCCCATGGTGAACCGCCAGCCGCGGGCGAAGGTCTTGAGGCGTGGTGGGAGCGGCACAGGCAGCACAGATTGGCGCAGTCGGTCGGGCCACCTGTCGCGTGCGGGATGACGTGGTCGGCGTCGGCCCACCCCACCCGCTGGCCGCAGGTGGGGAAGCGGCAGCTGCGGTCCCGGACGTGCACGAACGCCTGCTGGTCGGCGGTAGGGGTGTAGCCGTCCTTCGCCGCCGGCCGGTCGAGCACCGCGCAGCCGCACTGCTCGTCGGGGTGCTGGGTGCAGCCGCGGCGGGGCAGCCGGCGCAATCGGTCCAGCCTGGTGGTTGCCCGCAGCGTGCCGTCGTCGTCGGTGACCGCCACCGCGACCGAGCCGCCGTCGGGTGCCTGCACGCCGAGGGCGTCGAGCCGGCGCAGCAACTCGCGCAGGTGGGCGGCGGTGATGGGCAGCCCGTCGACCTCACCGGCCTCGGTGCTCCGGCCGGCGAGGGAGGCGAGTGTCGCGATGACCTGCAGCCGCGCCGTCACCGGCGGGCGGCTGGTGTCCCACGGTCGCAGCAGCAGGTCGGCGAACACCTCGGTGCGCAGCTGCCCGATCGGCCGGGGGTCGCCGTCGGCCTTCGGCATCCGCGCCAGCTGGTCGACCACCGCGTGGCAGGCGGCGGCGACGTCGGCGGGCAGGTCCGCGGCGAGGGTGGCCATCCCCTCCTCCGGCGAGGGGTACACCCGCACGTCGGCGCGCCGCGTCGCCTGCTCCCGGCGGCGCTTACCCGCGTCGGGGTCCAACTGCAGCAGCAGCTCCAGCGCCCGCTTCTTCAGCTTCCCCGCGTTCAGCCGGGCGGCCTCGGGCAGCAGCCGGGCCTCCACCCGCCGCGCCAGCGCGGGCTCGGCGTGTTCCAGCGCCTCGACCAGGATGCGGGCGCGGTACTCGTCCAGCGCGCCGACCGCCAGCGCCGCCCAGGTACCCGGCAGCGACTCACGCAACGTCCACGCCCGGTGGGCCAGCTTCGCCGCCGCCACCCGGCCGCAGTTGAGCACCATCGCCAGCTCGGCGGTGAAGAACTCCGACACCCCTGGCAGCTCGGTGTCCGGCTTCCAGGACCGGGCGCCGGGGGTGCCGGGCGGCGGGTCGTCGTCATCAGGGGAGTCGTCGGCGAGGCCCAGCACCAGCTCGGCCTCGTACGCGGCGTCCATCGCCTTGCGCGCCTGCAGCCGGGCCAGCTCTGCGGCCTTCTGCTTCCGAGAGAGCACTCCCACCGGCAGCCGCGACACCCGCACCGGCTGCTCGACGAGCCAGCCGGCCAGCGCACGCTCGAAGCGCGACACGTGACCGGCGACCTCCTGCACGACCCCGAAGCTACGGAGGGGGTGCGACATTTCCGCAGCTCAGAGGCACGATGGCACGACAGATCACTCGGCGCCGGTCCGGAGTCCAGCCCACCCGGACCCCGAGTGACGCTGGGCGCGGAGGTGCAGTCCGGAGGCGGAGGACTGCCCGCCGGCGCACACCGTCGTGCGACGGGAGGACACCGCGGACCACGTCTGGTGGCGGCCCAGGAGCCGGCTCGGCGACACCCGGGCCGATGGCGTGCGCCGGGGTGCGGTCCGGGGGCGGGGAACCGCACGCGAGCGCACACCGTCGCCGGAGGAGCGTCAGGAGACGGCGGCCTCGATGTCGTCCATCACCAGGTCGGCCGCGATCGGGCCGGCGGCGCTGCTCCACACGGAGCCGTTCACCTCGGTGGTCGCCCCGCCCTGCACGGCCGAGAGCTGGGTGAACGCCGGCTGGGTGCGTGCGGCGTCCAGCGCGCCGGTGCCGTCGGCGCCGAAGGCGGCGAGGAAGAGCCGGTCGGCGTCGACCTGGCCGAGGTTCTCCAGCGAGAGCGGGTCGCTGTGCGGCCGGCTGCCGAGGTCGGCGGCGGCCTGCACCGGGGTGGCGCCCGCGGCCTGCAGCAGCGAGCCGGGCATCAGCGCGGAGTTCATGAGCACCGGGCCGTTGTCCATCCAGCGCACCACGGCGGCGCTGCCCTCGAGCGCGCCCTGCCCGGCCAGCGCCTCGGCGCGGGCGGTGACGTCGTCGAGGGCGGCGGTCAGCTCGTCGTCGGCACCGAGGGCCTCGGCGTAGGTGTGCAGCGGCGCCTGCCAGTCCCCGCCGGTACCGCCCTCGGGCACCACGGTCGGCGCGATGGCGGTCAGCGCGTCGTACTGCTCCTGCGCGAGACCGGCCGAGGCGAGGATGACGTCGGGCTGCGCCTCGAGCACGGCCTCCAGGTTGGGCTCGGCGACGGTCGCGACGATCGGGATGCCGGCGGCGTCCTCGCCCAGGTAGGCCGGCGCGGTGTCCCCGCCCCGGCTCGCGGTGGTGCCCACCGGGGTGACGCCGACGGCCAGCGAGACGTCGAGCGCGGACTCGGCGAGGGTCACGACCCGCTCCGGGTCGGCGGGGACGGCGACGTCGCCGAAGGCGGTGGCCACCGTGGTGTCCTCGGCGGCGGCCGCCTCCGAGGTGTCCGTGGCCTCGGACGACCCGCCCCCGCAGGCGGTCAGGACCAGGGCGGTCGCCGCCAGGACGGCGGTCGACAGGACCGGGCGCCGGCGCGCTCGGGGCAGGTGGTTCACGGTGGTTCCTCCCGTATGCGGACGGCACCGTCCGTCGGTGCCGAGCCGGTAGGTTAGCCTGTCCTAACCAGCGCTCCGCAGGGGTGGGGCCGGGGGAGGACGGACGTGGACGACCGGCTCGTGGTGGGCGCTCCTGGCCGTGGCGACCCCGCCGGGGACGCGCCCGCAGCCGCCTCGCGGCTCTCCCGGGGACTGCTCTGGGGCGGCGCCGCACTGGCCCTCACCGTGCTGGCGAGCCTGCTGTTCGGCGCCGGGGAGGTCGGGCCCGGCCGGGCGCTCCCCGTCCTGCTCGGCGCCGGCGACGACGACGCGTCCTTCGCCGTGCTGCAGCTGCGCCTGCCGCGGACGGTGGTCGCCGTGGCGGTGGGCGTCGCACTCGGCGTGGCCGGGGCCGTGCTGCAGACCGCCGCGCGCAACCCGCTCGCCGAGCCCGGGCTGCTGGGCGTCAGCGCCGGCGCGTCGTTCGCCGTCGTCCTCGTCATCGCCTCCGGTGCGAGCGCGGCCGCGCTGGGCCCCTGGGTCGCCGTCCTGGGGGCCGGCGCCGGGTGCCTGCTGGCGGTCGGCGCCGCCCGGCTGCGCGGCACCGGGGACGACCCCGTGCGGCTGGTGCTGGCCGGCGCGGCGCTGTCGAGCCTGCTGCACGCGGCGACGTCGGTGGTCCTGCTGCTGGACCAGCGCACGTCCGACGAGGTGCGCTTCTGGACCGTCGGATCGGTGGCCGGCCGCGACCTCGGCACGCTGTCCCAGGTCGGCCCGGTCCTCGGCGCGGGGGTGCTGATCGCGCTGCTGGCCGCCCGCCCGCTGTCGGCCCTGGCGCTCGGCGACGACGTCGCCCGCGGCCTGGGGCACCGCCCGGCCCGGGCGCGCGGCCTGGCCATGGCCGCGGTGGCGCTGCTCGTGGGCGGCGCGGTCGCCGCCGCGGGACCGGTGGCCTTCGTCGGCCTGGTCGTCCCCTTCCTCGCCCGCGCGCTGGTCGGCCCGGACCTGCGGCGGGTGCTCGCCGTCTCGGTGCTGCTCGGGCCTGCCGTCGTGCTGGTCGCCGACGTCGCCTCCCGGCTGCTGGTGCGGCCCTACGAGATGCCGCTGGGCGTGGTCACCGCGCTCGTCGGGGCGCCGGTGCTGGTGGCCGTCGTCCGCTCGACCCGGATGCCGTCGCTGTGACCGCCGCACCGGCGACCCTGGCGAGCGCACCCCCGGGCACCTGGCGGCTGGCCCTCCGGGACCGCTCGCTGCTGGTCGACCGCCGGGCGTTCGTCGCGGCCGCCGTGCTCGCCGCCCTGGTGGTCGCGGCGGTGGCGGCCGGGCTGGCGATCGGCACCGCCTCGGTGCCACTGGGCCGGACGCTGCCGGCCGTGGTCGGCGTCGGGGAGGCGCGCGACCTGCTGCTGGTCCGGCAGCTGCGGATGCCGCGGATCGCCGCCGGCCTGGCGGTCGGGGCCGCCCTGGGCGTCGCGGGCGTGCTGCTGCAGACGCTGGCCCGCAACCGGCTGGCCACCCCCGACACCGTCGGGCTCAACGACGGCGCGACCGCCTTCGCCGTGGCCAGCGTGGTGGCGGTGTCGACGACGGTCACGCCGTCGGCCTTCGCACTGGTGGGGTCGGCGACCGCGGCGGCGCTGGCCATCGGGCTGGCCGGCGGCACCGGGCACCGCGGCTACCGCTTCCTCGTCGTGGGGCTCGGCGTCGGCGCGGCACTGGGCTCGGTCACCAACCTCGTGCTCGCGCGGGCGCCGATCGACGAGGCCAACCGCGCCTTCCCGTGGACGATCGGCAGCCTCAACAGCCGCTCCCCGGCGGCGGTGGCGGTGCTCGCCGTGGCGCTGGCCGTCGTCCTGCCGGTCGCGGTGGTGCTGGGCCGGCAGCTGCGGCTGCTGCGCCTGGCCGACGCCGTGGTGACCGGCCTGGGCCAGCGGGTGCGCCGGGTCCGGCTGGCGGTGGTCGCGGTGGCGGTCGTGGCGGCGGGCCTGTCGGTGGCCGTGGCCGGGCCCCTCGGCCTGGTCGCGCTGGTGGCCCCGGAGATCGCCCGCAAGGCCGCCGGGCCGCGGGTGGTGCCGGTGGTCGGGTCGGCGCTGGCCGGCGCCCTGGTGGTGCTGCTGGCCGACCTGGTCGGGCGGACCGTGGCCGCGCCGCTGGAGCTGCCGGCCGGGCTGGTCACCGCCGTCGTCGGGGGGCCCTACCTGCTGTGGCTGCTGCTGACGACCCGGACGAGGAGGATGCCGTGAGCACCGTGGAGGCGCCGAGCGCGGAGCCGGCGGTCGAGGTCGCCGACCTCGCGACCGAGCGGCTGGACCTGGGCTACGACGGCACCCGCGTCGTCCACGCGCTGGACCTGCGGCTCCCGCCGGGCCGGGTGACGGCGATCGTCGGGCCCAACGGCTGCGGCAAGTCGACGCTGCTGGGTGCGCTGGCCCGGGTGCACGGCCCGCAGGGCGGCGCGGTACTGCTCGACGGCCGCGACCTGGCCACGCTGCGCCCCCGCGACGCCGCCCGGCGGATCGGGCTGCTGCCGCAGCAGGCCGAGGCGCCCGACGGGCTGACGGTCCGCGACCTCGTCCGCTACGGCCGGCACCCCCACCAGGGCCTGCTGCGCCAGTGGTCGCCGGGGGACGCCGCCGCGGTGCACCGCGCGCTGGCCGCCGCCGACCTGCTCGACCTCGCCGACCGGCCGCTGGACACCCTCTCCGGCGGCCAGCGCCAGCGGGCCTGGATCGCGATGGTCGTGGCCCAGGAGACGGCGGTGGTGCTGCTCGACGAGCCGACCTCCGCGCTCGACCTCGGCCACCAGCTGGAGGTGCTCGACCTGGTGCACGACCTCGCCGCGCGGGGCCGCACCGTCGTCCTGGTGCTGCACGACCTGTCCACCGCCTGCCGGCACGCCGACCACCTGGTCGCCATGCGCGCCGGGCGGGTGGTGGCCGAGGGCCCGCCGGCCGACGTCGTCACCCCCGCTCTGGTGCGCGAGCTGTACGGGGTGGAGGCGCAGGTGCTGCGCGACCCGACGTCGGGGACGCCGGTGGTGTGCCCGGTGCGGCGGGTGCGGGAGGGCTGAGCCAGGGGTCGGCGGCCCCACCCCGACCGGGTTGTCGGCGGGAACGCGCGGGCAGGAGCGGGTCATGCAGACACGCACCCTGGGTCCCCTGTCCGTCCCGGCCATGGGGCTGGGCTGCATGGGGATGAGCGAGTTCTACGGCACCGGCGACCAGGCCGAGGCCGAGCGCACGATCCAGCGGGCCCTCGACCTCGGCGTCACGTTCCTCGACACCGCCGACATGTACGGCCCGTTCACCAACGAGCGGCTGGTCGGCAGGGCGATCGCCGGCCGGCGCGACGAGGTGGTCCTGGCCACCAAGTTCGGCAACGAGCGCGAGGAGGACGGCTCCTTCCGCGGGATCAACGGCCGGCCCGACTACGTGCGCCGTGCCTGCGACGCCTCGCTGCAGCGGCTCGGCGTCGACGTCATCGACCTCTACTACCAGCACCGGGTGGACACCTCGGTCCCCGTCGAGGAGACCTGGGGCGCCCTCCGCGAGCTCGTCGAGGCGGGCAAGGTCCGCGCCGCCGGCATCTCCGAGGCCGCCCCGGAGACCATCCGCCGGGCGCACGCGGTGCAGCCGGTCGGCGCCGTGCAGACCGAGTACTCGCTGTGGAGCCGCGACCCGGAGCAGAACGGCGTCCTGGCCACCTGCGCCGAGCTGGGCATCGGCTTCGTGGCCTACTCGCCGATCGGCCGCGGGTTCCTCACCGGGCAGATCCGCAGCGTCGACGACCTCCCGCCCGACGACTGGCGCCGCACCAACCCGCGGTTCCAGGGCGAGGCGTTCGTGCAGAACCTGCGCCTGGTCGACAGCGTCCGCGCGATCGCCGACGAGAAGGGCGTCACCGCGTCACAGCTCGCCCTGGCGTGGGTGATGGCGCAGAGCGACCGGAACGGCCACCCGGCGGTGGTTCCCATCCCCGGGACCAAGCGGGTGCGCTACCTCGAGGAGAACGCCGAGGCGGCCGGCGTCGCGCTCACCGACGACGACCTGCGGCGCCTCGACGAGGCCGCCCCGGTCGGCGCCGCGGTGGGCGACCGCTACCCCGACATGTCCGGCGTCCACCAGTAGGCAGCCCTTCGCGCGCGGAGGGCGCCGGGGTGGGGAGCCGTCACCGCGCCGATGGCACCTCTACGCCACCGCGGCGCGGGGGAGCGGGGGAGCGACGGCGGCCAGCACCTCGGCGACGTGCGCGCGGGCCGCGGCGGCCAGCCGGGCGCCGGTTCCGGCCCACGCGTCGCGGACGTCACGTGCGGGCCAGGCCGCCGGCTGCAGCGCCGTGGGCAGCAGCGGGTCGCCGGCGAGGACCGCCCGCATCTCCGCCCGCAGCCGCAGGTGCAGCCCGAGCGCGGCCGGGCCCTCGGGCACCGCCGGCGCGACGGTGCGCAGCCGGTCGAGCACGCGCGACCACGCGGTGGCCAGGCCGGGCAGGTCCCAGCAGCGCGCGGCCAGCTCGCCGTCGGACAGCCGCGGGTCGGCGACGCGGGCGGTGAGCAGGTCGAGCCGGGAGGTGCGCTCGCCGCCCAGCTCGGCGTGCACCTCGGTGAGGGCCGAGCCGTGCGGCGACACCCAGGTGGCCGGCGCGAGCGGGCCGAAGCCGGCGCGGGCGAGGCCGCGGCGCACGCGCTCGCGGGCGGCACGGTCGGTCTCCGGGACGCTGTAGACGACCATGCGCCACTGCCCGTCCCACGGGCCGAGGCGCCGCTGGACCCGCTCGTCGCGGGCGGTCACCGACTCCCGCAGCAGCGCCGTCGGGGCGAGCAGCGTCTCCCGACCGCGCCGCGACGCCGTCAGCCAGCCCGCGTGGCGCAGCGCCCCCGCGGCCATCCGGGTGCTCGGCTCGGCCACCCCGCAGGCGGCCAGCAGCCCGACCAGCGTCTGCAGGGACACCGGGTCGCCGCCGAGGACGTCCAGGTGCTCGGCGCACAGGTCCACCACCAGGTCGCGCACGGTCATGCCCCCTGCCCTACCCCGTACCTGCGACCGGCTCGCACGCGGGAGGCGCGATCATGGGGGCGATGAACGACACCCTCGTCTGGTCGGCCACGGCGGTCGCCGTCGTCGTCGCGCTCGCCGGGCTGGCCTCGACGCTCGCCCGGCGGCGGATCGGTCTCGTCCACCTGGCCGCGGCGGCGGTGCTGGAGGTCCTCCTGCTCGTGCAGGCCGTCGTCGCCGGGGCGGCGCTGGCCGGCGGGGAGCGGCCGCCGGAGACGGCGACCTTCCTCGGCTACCTCGGCGGCGCGGTGCTGCTGCCGGTCGCCGGGGTGCTGTGGTCACGCACCGAGCCCAGCCGCTGGGCCGGCACCGTGCTCGCCGTCGCCGCCCTCGTCACCCTGGTGATGGTCTGGCGGCTGGTCCAGCTGTGGGAGGCCCCGGGTGCCTGAGCCGGCCGCGACGGCACCGGGCGGGACGGCGGCCGGCCCCGGCCGGGTGCTGGTCGCCGTGTACGCGGTGTTCGCGCTGGCCGCCGGCGCCCGCGCGGCCGTGCAGCTGGCCACCCGGTTCGACGAGGCGCCCGTGGCCTACCTGCTGTCGGCGCTGGCCGCGGCCGTGTACGTGGTCGCCACCGTGGCGCTGGCGCGTGGTGGGCGCCGCGTGGCGCTGGTGGCGATCGTCGTCGAGCTGGTCGGCGTGCTCGTCGTCGGCGTCCTGTCACTGGTGGACCGGGCGGCGTTCCCCGACGAGACGGTGTGGTCGGCCTTCGGCCGCGGCTACGGCTTCGTGCCGCTCGTGCTGCCGGTGCTGGGCCTGCTGTGGCTGCGGCACCTGGGCCGGACGGCGCCCGGGACCCCGGCGGGCCCCGGGCGCTGAGCGGTCAGAAGTCCCCGCCGCCGCCGAAGTCGCCGCCGCCGAGATCGCCGCCGCCGAAGTCGCCCCCGGCGTCGTAGCCGTTGTCGGCCCCGCCGGCGAAGTCGCCCCCGGGGTCGCCGCCGTACCCGCCGTCGGCCGCGGCGTAGTCGCCCCCACCGCCGTCACCGACCGCGTCGCCGCCGTCGGCACCCGCGCCGTCCTGGTAGCCCTCGGCGTAGGCCTCCTCGTCGCCGCCGCCGAACAGGCCGCCGTCGCCGAGGCCGGTGTCGAACAGCGCGTCGGCCACCGCCGTGCCGACGACCAGGCCGCCGATGGTGCCCAGCAGGCTGCCGCCGATCGCGCCGCCGATGCCCATTCCGCCCATGCCCATGCCGCCCATCCGCGGGCCGTAGCCACCGCCGTAGCCCCCGCCGTAGCCGGGGCCGTAGCCGGGGCCGGGCCCGTAGCCCGGGCCGGCGCCGTACCCCGGGCCGTAGCCGCCGCCGAAGGTGCGCTCGAGGGTGCCGGGCTGGCGCAGCTCGGCACGGGTCGCCACCCGCGCCAGGGTCTGCGCGTCGTCGGAGCGGGGCCGCTCCGACGCCGGCACGGCCGCGGCGAGCTGGGTGAGCACCTCCTGCCGCTGCTGCGGGCTGAGCTGGCCGAAGGCCTCCGCGTGCGCCTGCTCGATCTGGTCCGGCGGCGCGGTCCGCAGCAGGTAGCGGTAGCGCTCGACGGCCTGCTGGTCGGTGAGCGGTGCGCGCTCCCCGGACGCCGGGCGCGCGGTCTGCGGTGCCGGGGGCGGCGGGGGAGGTGCGTACCCGTCGTAGCCGCTGTACGGCGCGGGCTCCGGCGCGCGGCGGCGCCCGAGGAGCCGGTCGAGCAGTCCCATGTCGTCTCCCTCCCGAGAACGTCCCCGGAGGGGTGCCCGCGGGGGAGCCGGGCACACCTGACGACCGCGGTCCCCCGGACGGACGGCGGCACGGGCGTCCGGCCTGCGGCTCCGGTTAGATTCGTTGCGTGCGATCGGGAGGCGAGCCACCACCGCCGCGGCCGGGGCCGCCCTCCGGCACCGGCGTCCCACCGGAGGCGCGGGCAGCCGTGGCCGGCGCGGCGGACGGCGAGCGCCAGGCCGGCCTCGTCACCGCCGCCAGCGCGCTCGTCTCCCGGCCCGGCGAGGGCCATACCTCCAGCACTGCCCTGCCCGCCGTCCTGGCCGACGTCCCGGTGGCCGTGCTGCTCATCGACCAGAAGACCGGCGCGGTCACCTACGCCAACACCGCGGCCGTGGAGATGGCCGGCAACGTGCGGCTGCCGGTCGACATCGACACCTGGGGCGCCTCGGCCGGCCTGACCGACCTCGCCGGCGCGCCGCTGGCGCGCACCAGCGGCCCCCTCTCGGTGGTGGCCCAGGGCCAGCCGGTCACGGGCGAGGCGGTCCGCCTGCTCCCGGGCCGCAGCACCGACCGTGACCGCGCCCGGGACCACGACGGCGCCCCCGACCGGCTGCTGTGGGTGACCGGCTTCCCGCTCTCCCAGCCGGGCAACTCCGAACAGCTCTCCCTCGTCGTCCTGCTCGAGGTGGAGAGCGTCGGGGGCCGGAGCGACGCCGACACCGAGCTGCAGGCGCTGCGCGAGCGGGCCGTCGTCGCCACCGACATCGCCTTCGCCATCACCGACCCGCGCCAGGAGGACGACCCGCTGGTCTGGGTCAACCCGTCCTTCTCGCGCATCACCGGCTACTCCTACGAGGAGTCGGTGGGCCGCAACTGCCGCTTCCTGCAGGGCCCGAGCACCGACCCGGCCGTCGTGGCGACGCTGCGCGAGGCGCTGGAGGCCCAGGAGGCCGTCACCGTCACGCTGCTCAACCACCGCCGCGACGGCACCGCCTTCTGGAACCAGGTCGCCATCAGCCCGGTCTTCGACGGTGAGGGAGAGCTGGTCAGCTTCGTCGGCGTGCAGACCGACGTCACCGAGCGGGTGCGGGTGGAGGCCGAGCGCGAGGCCGCGTTCGCCGCCGAACGCACCGCCCGGGAGGAGGCCGAGCTGGCCCGCGCGGTCGCCGAGCAGGCCCGCTCCGACGCCGAGCAGGCCCAGCGCGAGGCCGAGAACGCCCAGGGCCGGCTGGCGCTCATGGCCGAGGCGACCAGCTCGCTCATCGCCACGCTCGACGTCGGCGACCTGCTCGACCGGCTCGCCACCCTGTGCGTGCCCCAGCTGGCCGACTGGGTCGTCGTCACCCTCGTCGACCCCTCCGGCGAGGTCCGCGAGCTGGTCTCCCGCGACCGGGAGCGCGGCCGCACCGAGCTGCGCCGCTACGACGCCGGGCACGCGCTGCGGCTGCCCGCCGGCTCCCCGAGCCAGCGCAGCATCACCGCCGCCCGGTCGGTGCTGGTGGAGCGGCTGCCCGAGCACCTCGACGCGTCGATCGCCTCACCGGTGGCGCAGGAGATCGCCGGGAGGCTCGGTGCGGCGTCGTCGCTGAGCGTGCCGCTGGTCGCCCGCCGCCGGACCCGCGGCGCGATCACGCTCGTGCGCACCTCGCCCGGGCGTCCCTTCACCCCTGACGACGTCGGGCTGACCGAGGACCTCGCCCGCCGCGCGGCGCTGGTCATGGACAACGTGCGGCTCTACCAGCAGGAGCACGCCGTCGCCGACACCCTGCAGCGCTCGCTGCTGCCCGAGCTGCCGGAGATCACCGGGCTGGAGGCCGCGGCGCACTACGTCAGCGCGTCGACCGCCGCCGACGTCGGCGGCGACTTCTACGACCTCCTGCAGCTGCCCGACGGCTCGGTGGGGATGGTCGTGGGCGACGTCGTCGGCCACGACGTCGCCGCGGCCGCGGCCATGGGCCAGTTGCGCGGGCTCATCCGCGCCTGCCTGTGGGACGCGCCCGACCCGGACCCGGGCACCGTGCTGACCCGCGTCGACCGCCTGGTCCAGGGCCTGCGGGTGGCCTCGATGGCGACGATGGCCTACGTCCGCGCCGTCCCCCCGTCCCGGCCCGGCGGGCCGTGGCAGGCCCAGGTGGGCATCGCGGGGCACCCGCCGCTGGTGCTGCGCACCCCCGACGGCCGGGTGCGGTCGGTCGACGGCGTCACGGGGCTGCTGGTCGGCGTCGACGCCGACGCCCGACGGGACGTGCTGGACCTGGAGCTGCCGGTCGGGTCCACGCTGATCGGCTACACCGACGGCCTGGTCGAGACGCCGGGGTCCGACCTCGACCAGGGCATCGAGGCGCTGGTGGAGCGGCTGTCGGCCACGCCGGTCAGGGCCTCGCCGCGGCAGCTGTGCGACGCCGCCGTCAGCGGCACCCTCGACGGCCGGGACGACGTCGCCCTGATCGCCGTCCGCTTCTGCTGACGCGAGGCAGCCGCTGCCTGGCGAGGCATGGGAAGCGATGCGCACGTCCTGGCGTCCAGGACGTGCGCATCGCTTCCTATGCCCGGTCGGCGGCGGCCTCCGCGCGGCCGTAGGCGCCGCGGTGGAACAGCAGCGGGCGCCGGTCGGGGTCGGCGCCGAGGTCGAGCACCCGCGCGGCGACGATCGTGTGGTCGCCGCCGTCGTACTCGGCCCACAGCGTGCAGTCGATCCACGCGACGACGCCGTCGAGCACCGGGGAGCCGTGCCGGCTGGGCCCCCAGGAGACGCCGGCGAACCTGTCGGTGCCGGAGCGGGCGAAGGCCGCCGAGAGGTCGGACTGGTCCTCGGCGAGGACGTTGACGCAGAACCGGCCGACGTCGCGCAGCCGCGGCCAGGTCGTCGACGTGCGCGCCGGGGCGATGGCGACCAGCGGCGGGTCCAGCGACAGCGAGCTGAACGACTGACAGGTGAAGCCCAGCGGCCCCTGCCCGCCGTCGGCGGTCACCACGGTGACGCCGGAGGCGAAGTGACCGAGCACGTCGCGCATCAGGCGCGGGTCGATCACCTCGACCGGATCGGTCACGCGGGGCTCCCGGCCGCGGCGCGCGGCACCGACCGGCCACCGGCGCGGAACAGCGAGCTGGGCAGCTCGTGGCCGACGGCCTGCTCGGTCACGCGCGCGGCGGCCAGCAGCGCGTCGAGGTCGATGCCGGTGCGCACGTCGGCGTCCTCGAGCCAGTAGACGAGCTCCTCGGTCGCGATGTTGCCGCTCGCGCCCGGGGCGAAGGGGCAGCCGCCGAGGCCGCCGACGGACGCGTCGAGCTGGGTGACGCCGGCCTGCACGGCGGCCAGCGCGTTGGCCTGCCCGGTGCCGCGGGTGTCGTGGAAGTGCACGGCCACCGGCGTGCCGGGGCAGGCGCGGCGGACGGCGTGGAGCAGCCGCACGACCCGGGCCGGCGTCGTCGTGCCGATGGTGTCGCCCAGGCACAGCGCGTCGGCGCCGGCGGTGACCGCGGCGCGGCAGACGTCGACGGTGCGGGCGATCGGCGTCCGGCCGTCGAAGGGGCAGTCCCAGGCGGTGGCGACGACGACCTCCAGCGACCCGCCGACGCCGTGCGCGAGCCCGGCGACCTCGCCGACGCCGGCCAGCGCCTCGGCGGTCGAGCGGCCGGCGTTGGCGCGGCTGTGCCCGTCGGTGGCGGACACGACGAGCTCCAGGTCGGCGATCCCGGCGTCGACGGCCCGGACGGCGCCCCGCGGGTTGGCCACCAGCGCCGACCAGTGCACGCCGGGCCAGCGGGACAGCTCGGCGGCGACGCGGTCGGCGTCGGCCAGCGCGGGGACCGCCTTCGGCGAGACGAACGAGGTGACCTCGATGCGGCGCACCCCCGTGGCGACCAGCGCGTCGAGCATCGCCAGCTTGCCCTCCAGCGGGACCGGCGCCTCCAGTTGCAGGCCGTCGCGCATGCCGACCTCACGGACGTCGACCGCGGTCGGCAGCACGAGGTCGAAGTCCGCCGTCATGATCGTCTCCCTGTCCACCGAGCCCCGGAGGGTCCATCCTGCCCCGACGTGGGGTTCCACGTGGAACCGGCTGGGAACAACCCGGTCACACGCCACATCGACCGGGGGGAGGAGACAGGAGGTGGTCCGTGGACGACGCCGATGCCGTGGGCACGGTGGTGGAGGGGCCCGACCTGGGCAGCGCCTTCACCAACTCGCCGATGGGCGTCGCGCTCTGCCGGCCGGGCGGGGAGCTGATCGCGGCCAACCGCGCGCTGGGTGAGCTGCTCGGGCGTCCGCCCACGGAGCTCGCGGGGACGTCGCTGCTGGACGTCACCCACCCCGACGACGTCGCCGCCGTCGTGACCGTGCGGCGCGCGCTGGAGGAGAGCCGCAGCCGCGCGCGCTACGAGTGCCGGCTCCTGCGCCCCGACGACACCGAGGTCGCGGTGCAGGTGACGTCGTCGTGGGTCGAGGGCTCACCGGGCGGGTCCCCGCCCCACCTGGTCACGGTGGTCGAGGACGTCACCGACCGCAAGGAGCTGGAGGCCCGGCTGCTGCACCTGTCGGTGCACGACCCGCTCACGGGGCTGCCGAACCGGCTGCTGTTCCGCGACCGGCTGCGCCACGCGCTCGAGCGCGGGCACCGCGAGCACACGCCCACGTGCGTGCTGGTCCTCGACCTCGACGGCTTCAAGGCCGTCAACGACCGGCACGGGCACCCGACCGGCGACGCCGTCCTGGTGACGGTGGCCGACCGGCTGGCCTCGGTGCTGCGGGCCAGCGACACGGCGGCGCGGCTCGGCGGCGACGAGTTCGCCGTCGTCTGCGAGAACACCGAGCGCACCGACGCCGAGCACCTGGCCACCCGGCTGCGCGAGGCGATCACGGGCACCCTGACGCTGGGGCCGACGACGGTGCGGGTCGGGCTGAGCATCGGCATCGGGTCGGTCGACGGCGGCAGCGACCCCGAGCAGGCGCAGGAGGCGGTGGTCCGGGAGGCCGACGCGGCCATGTACGCCGACAAGGCCCGCCGGCGCTGACCCTCCCCGTCGGCGGGTCAGCGGGCGGCGGCCCAGCCGACGGTCGCGGGGAGCCGGGCGAAGACGGCGGTGAGCACCGGCAGGGGAAGGGCGAGGACCAGGAAGACGGCCAGCCCGATGACGTCGGAGCCGTCGGCCGTGCCCGCACCGACCGCCAGCGCCAGGAAGAGGACGGCCACCGACGCCAGCGCCGCGGCGACCACCAGCGTGGGGGAGTGCCGGTTGAGCAGCCGGACGCCGCCGGCGATCAGGACGGCGCCGCACGGCAGCCCGAGCATGAGCACCACGCTGACGGCGTCGTCCTCCCCGCTGAGGACGGCGACGGTGAGGACCAGGGACACCAGCAGGCTCAGGCCGCCGGTGACGATGCCGAGCACGCCCGCGGCGGTGGCCACGCCCGGGCGCCCGGGCCCGGCCGGCCACGTCGGCGGTGCGAGCGGGAGGCCCCAGCCGTACCCCGGCGGCGGGCCGTACCCGGGCGGGCCGTACGAGGCCGGGCCGTACCCGGGCGGGGCGTACGAGGGCGGCACCGTGCCGGGCGGCGGCCCGTGGGGCGCCGGCCCGGCGGAAGCAGGGGACGCGCCGTACGGCGGGACGGCGGACCCGGGTGGGACGGCGTCCCACTCCTGCTCGTACGGCTGACCGGTCATGCCTCCAGTCTGCCGACGTGCCCGCGCCGGCCGGGTCCCCGGGGCCGTGTCGCTCACCCGGAGGGGAGGGCTCCCCAGCGCGCGAGGACGTCGGCGAACGCCGCGGCGGCCTGGTCGACCTCGGCGAGCTCCACGTACTCGTCGACCGCGTGCATCACCGCCGGTGTCCCGGGGCCCCACACCACGATCGGGGCGCCGCCCACCACCTGCCGCAGCACGGAGGCGTCGGTGAAGTAGGTGGCCGGCGTGGGCAGCACCGGTGCCGGCAGCGTGGCCACCCACGGGTCGCCGGCGGGGGTGACGACGGGCGGCAGGTCGACGCGCACCTCGACGTCGGCGACCTCGGGCTGCGCCTGCCACCAGCGCAGCAGGTCCCGGCCGTCGGCGACGGTGCGCATGTCGACGACGACCTCCGCCCGGTCGGGGACGACGTTGGGCACCGTGCCGCCGCTCACCACGCCGGGGTTCCAGGTCTCGGTGCCGAGGAAGGGGTCGGTGCGCAGCGGCAGGCCCGGGCCGGTGCGGGCGAGCAGCGCCGCGAGGTCGAGGACGGCGTTGTGCCCGAGCTCGGGCGTGCTGCCGTGCGCGGACCGGCCGGCGGTGCGGACGGCCAGCCACAGCGCGCCCTTGTGGCCGAGGACGACCCGGTTGCCGGTGGCCTCGGGGACGACGACCGCGCCCACCGGCAGGTCGGCGACGGCGGCGGCCGCGGCGGCCGCACCCTGCGAGCCGATCTCCTCGTCGCTGGTGAGCAGCAGGGCGGCCGGCGTCCGCGGGTCGGCGGCGGCGAGCGCGGTGACGGCGGCGACCACCCCGGCCTCCATGTCGCTGGCGCCGCGCCCCCACACCCGGCCGGCGTCGAGGTCGCCGCCGAACGGGTCGCGCTGCCAGGCGCCGGGGTCGGGCACCGGGACGGTGTCGACGTGGCAGGCGAACAGCAGCCTCCGGCGGCCGGGGTCGGCCGGGGTGCGCAGCAGCGTCCACGGGTGGTCGGGGTCGTCGCCGGCGGTCACCTGCAGGTGCGGCGCCCGCTCCCGCAGCACGTCGGTGAGCAGGCCGAGGACGTCGCGCTGCGCCGCGGCGTCGCCGGAGACGGTGCGGCGCCGCACCAGCTCCTGCAGCAGCCCGGCGGTGTCCGGCGTCATGCGCCCAGCGCGGCGCCCACCACCGCGCGGGCCTCCTCTTGCACCCGCGCGAGGTGGTCGGGGCCGCGGAAGGACTCGGCGTAGACCTTGTAGACGTCCTCGGTGCCCGAGGGGCGGGCGGCGAACCAGGCGTTCTCCGTGGTCACCTTCAGCCCGCCGATCGACGCGCCGTTGCCCGGTGCCGAGGTGAGCTTGGCGGTGATCGGCTCGCCGGCCAGCTCGGTGGCGGCGACGTCGGACGGCGACAGCCTCCCCAGCGCCGCCTTCTGCTCGCGGGTGGCCGGGGCGTCGACTCGCGCGTAGGCCGACTCGCCGTAGCGGCCGGTCAGCTCGGCGTGCAGCTGCGACGGCGAACTGCCGGTCACCGCCTGGATCTCGCTGGCCAGCAGCGCCAGCAGGATGCCGTCCTTGTCCGTGGTCCACACGCTCCCGTCGCGGCGCAGGAACGAGGCGCCGGCCGACTCCTCGCCGCCGAACCCGACGGTGCCGTCGAGCAGGCCGGGGACGAACCACTTGAACCCGACCGGCACCTCCACCAGCCGCCGCCCGAGCCCCTCGACCACCCGGTCGACCAGCGACGAGGACACCAGCGTCTTGCCGACGGCGACGTCCCCGGCCCACTCCGGGCGGTGCGCGAACAGGTAGGAGATCGCCACGGCGAGGAAGTGGTTGGGGTTCATCAGGCCGGCGTCGGGGGTGACGATGCCGTGCCGGTCGGCGTCGGCGTCGTTGCCGGTCGCGATGGCGTAGTCGGCCCGCTTCCCGATGAGCGAGGCCATGGCCGACGGCGACGAGCAGTCCATGCGGATCTTCCCGTCCCAGTCCAGGGTCATGAACCGCCACGTCGGGTCGACCAGCGGGTTGACCACGGTGAGGTCGAGGCGGTGCCGTTCGGCGATCGCGGCCCAGTAGTCGACCGCGGCGCCACCGAGCGGGTCGGCGCCGATGTGCACCCCGGCGTCGCGGACGGCGTCGAGGTCGAGGACGGCGGGCAGGTCGTCGACGTAGGCGCCCAGGAAGTCGTGGCGCTGCACGGCGGCGTGGGCGCGGGCGAAGGGCATCCGCCGGACGCCGTCGAGCCCGGCCGCGAGCAGCTCGTTGGCCCGGTCGGCGATGACCTTCGTCGCGTCGGTGTCGGCCGGACCGCCGTTCGGCGGGTTGTACTTGAAGCCGCCGTCGCGGGGCGGGTTGTGCGACGGGGTGACGACGATGCCGTCGGCGAGGCCGCTGCTCCTGCCCCGGTTGGCCGCGAGGATGGCGTGACTGACCGCCGGGGTCGGCGTGTACCGGCCGGCGGCGTCGACCAGGACGGTCACGTCGTTGGCGGCCAGCACCTCCAGCGCGCCGGCCCAGGCCGGCTCGGACAGGGCGTGGGTGTCGCGGCCGAGGAACAGCGGCCCGTCGTACCCCTGCTGCGCCCGGTACTCGCAGATCGCCTGCGTGGTGGCGAGGATGTGCGCCTCGTTGAACGCGGTGTCGAAGGAGGACCCGCGGTGCCCCGAGGTGCCGAACGCCACCCGCTGCGACGGCTCCGCCGGATCGGGCACCAGCGTGTAGTAGGCGGTCACCAGCGAGGCGACGTCCACCAGGTCGGCGAGGGAGGCCGGCTGGCCGGCACGGGGATCGGTCACGACGCCGATCCTGGCCGCTCGGCGGGGGTCAGTCCACGCGGGCGGTGGTGCGCCGGACCCGCAGCCCGTCGAGCAGCAGCCCGGCGGCCAGCGCGGCGCCGGCGCCCTCGCCGGCGCGCAGCCGCAGGTCCAGCAGCGGCTCGAGGCCCAGCGCCTGCAGCACGAGGCCGTGGCCGCGCTCGCGGCTGCGCTGCCCGGCCACCAGGCACGCCTGCACGCCCGGCTCGAGCAGGACCGCGGCCAGGGCGGCCACCGAGACGGCGAACCCGTCCAGGACCACGGCGCTGCGGACCTCCGCGGCACCGAGGACCACACCGGCCAGCACGGTGAGCTCCGGGCCACCCAGCTCGGCGAGCGCGTCAGCGGGGTCGAGGTCACGGCCCGCGCGGGCGACCGCGGCGGCGACCACGGCCCGCTTGCGGTCGAGGACGTCGCTGTCGGCCCCAGCGCCCAGGCCGGTGACGTCGGCGGGGTCGGCGCCGAGCAGCGCGGCGGCCAGCGCGGCGGCGACGGTGGTGTTGCCGACGCCGACCTCGCCGAGCGCGAGCAGCCCGCCGTGGGCGGCGCCCAGCGCACGGCCGGCGCCCAGCAGGCGGGTCACGTCGTCGGCGGTGAGCGCGGGGGAGGAGGCGAGGTCGCCGCGCGGGCCGGCCGGGCGGGCGCCGACGGTGCCGGGCAGCGGGCCGCCGTCGATCCCGGCGTCGACGACGACGGTCGCCAGCCCCGCCGCCGCCGCGGCCGTGGCGCCGACCGAGGCACCGGCCACGGCCGCGCGGACGACGTCGCGGGTGACGTGCCCGCCGTAGGCGGAGACGCCGAGCGCGGCGACCGGGTGGTCGGCGGCGGCCAGCACGAGCGTGCCGCCGGTGACGTCGCCGCGGCCGAGCGCGACCACGCGGTCCACCGCGCGGTCGAGGACGCCGAGCGACCCGGGCGGGGTGAGCAGCCGGTCGGCCTCGTCGCGGGCACCGACGACGTCCTCCCGGCCCGGCGCGCGCAGGTGCGAGGGGGGTGCGACCGGGCCGCGGTCGTCGGCCGGCCAGCGGTCCTCCACGACGACGGCCTCCAGCGGCAGCCGCCGCGACCAGCCGGCCCGCTCGAGCCCGGGGGCGGGCGGGCGCTCGTCGGGCCAGCCCAGGCACAGCCAGCCGAGCGTCGCGACGCCGTCGGGGAGGCCGACCAGCCCGGCGAGCTCCTCGGGGCGGAACAGCGTCACCCAGCCCATGCCCAGGCCCTCGGCGCGGGCGGCCAGCCACAGGTTCTGGATGGCGGCCGCGCAGGACCACAGGTCGGCGTCGGGGAAGGTGGCGCGGCCGAGCACGCCGGCGGCGGGGGTGCGCCGGTCGCAGCAGACGACGATGCCCAGCGGCGCCTCGCGCACGCCCTCGAGCTGCAGGTCGAGCAGCCGGCGGGCGGCGTCGGGCTCCAGCAGCGCGGCCTGGCGCAGCCGCTCGCGGTCGGTGAGGACGGCGGCGCGGTCGCGGACACCCGCGTCGCGGACGACGACGAACCGCCACGGCTGGCTGTGCCCCACCGACGGTGCCGCGTGCCCGGCGGCCAGCACCCGCCGCAGGACGTCGTCGGGCACCGGGTCGGGGCGGTAGCGGCGCACGTCGCGGCGCGCGGCGACGACGGCGTAGAGGCCCGCGGCGTCGCCGGGCATGGCCCAGGCGGCGGGGTCGCCGGCCCGATCGGCGGCCGAGGTCGGGTCGCCGACGAGCGGGACGGGTCTCGGGTAGCTCACGGGCGGTCCCGCCGCAGCCGGGCGGGCGCGCGCCGGGTCCAGGCCTCCTCCAGCAGGTCGGCGACGGCCGCCTCGTCGGCCGCCGCCAGGTCCACCTGCACGCCCGAGAGCCGCTTCCCCCACCACAGCAGCGAGACCGCGCCGCCCTCGGCCGCGCGCGCCTCCGACTCCCCGACCATGACGTTGAGGATGCCCGGTGCCCACAGCGTGGCGAGCACGGTGGTGCCCAGCCGGAACGACGGGCGGCCGTGGTGGTCGGCCTCGGTCACCCCCGGGAGGGCGAGGGCGAGCACGCGGACCTCCTCCTCCGTCACCGGCGGGGCGCTCCGGGGTAGTCGCCCACGCTCCAGCTGTTCCCCTCGGGGTCGCGCACGGAGAACTCCTTCCCGCCGTGCCCGGGCTCGGTCAGCGGCCGCAGCACCTCGGCCCCGGCGGCCTGCACCCGCGCCCAGACGGCGGCGACGTCGTCGGTGACCAGGTAGGCGCCGCTGGCCCCGGGCCGGACGGGCCAGCCGCCGTCGTCGCGGACGGAGCCGAGCATGACGCCTCCGCCGGGCGGCCAGGCCAGCTCGGCGTGGACGACGAGGTCGCCGTCGCGGACGACGAGGGTCTCGGTGAAGCCGAGGACGTCGACCAGCCAGCGGACGAGGGCGGGGGCGTCGGTGGCGCGGAAGGCGGGCCAGACGGTGGGAGCGGGTGTGGTCATGCCGCCGAGCCTGGTCCCCGGGCCGGGGCGCCGTCTTGGACGAATCCGAACTCCGCGGCCAGCCAGCGCAGCGGGGACAGCCCGGTGAACGCGCGCCAGTCGCGGGTCAGGTGGGCCTGGTCGGCGTAGCCGGTGGCCGCGGCGAGTTCGGCGAGGCCGGGCCGCGGGCGGGTGGCGAGCGCGCGGCGGGCGCGGTCGAAGCGGACCACGCGGGCCGCCTCCTTCGGCGCCAGCCCCGTCTCGGCGCGGAACCGGGCGGTGAGGTGGCGCTCGGACCAGCCGACCCGGCGGGCGACGTCGGCGACCCGCAGCCGCCCGCCCCCGGCGAGGGTGAGCCGCCACGCCTCGGCGACCTCGGGCGCGGTCCCGGCCGGGCGCGTCTCCCGCCGCAGCACGTCCTCGGCGGCGGCGAAGCGCGCGTCCCAGGTCCGCGCCGCCCGGACCCGCTCGACCAGCTCGGTGCCGGCCGGGCCGAGGACGTCGGCGAGGTCGGCGTCGAGGGCCGCCAGCTCCCCGGCGGGGACGCCGAGCAGCCGGCGGGCGCCGAGCGGGGTGAGCGACAGCTGCAGCCCGCTCTGCCGGCCGGGGTGCCGGATCAGCGCCGGGGTGGTGTGCAGGCCGCCGAGCAGCGCGTCGTAGCGGCCGGGCGCCTGCGCGGGGTCGGGGTGGGCGGCGACGTCGAGCGGCTCGTCGAGGGTGACGACGAGCGTGAGGCTGGGGGAGGGCAGGCCGCGGTGGGTGCCCGGCGCGAGGCCCCGCTGCTCGTAGCCGACGGCGGCGGTGACCAGCCCGCGCAGCGCCGGGTGCGGCCGGTGCTGCAGGAACTCGCTGGTCACGCCCTCAGGATGGCACCGGCGCGGTCCCTCCGGGAGGCCGTCGTCGGGTGGACGACGAGCAACTGACGACGGACGCTCAGCCCTCCACGGCGTCGAGGAAGGCGCGCACGGTCCGCAGGAAGACCTCCGGTTGCTCGGAGTGCACCCAGTGCCCGGCGTCCCTGACCTTGACCAGCCGGGTGCGGGGGAAGAGCTCGTCCATGCGCGCCCGGTCGTCGGGGAGCACGTAGGTGCTGTTCGCGCCGGCGATCCAGAGCACCGGCCCCTCGTAGACCGCGCCCGTCGGGGGGTCGGGGAAGCCGCGCAGCTCACCGAGGTCGCGCTCGAGGAGCTCGAGGTTGAGCCGCCACCGCCAGCGGCCCGAGTCGGCGTCGGTGACGGGGCCCTCGCGGACCAGGCTCTGCAGCAGGAAGGACCGCACCATGGTGCTCGGCACCGCCTCGCGCAGCGCCCGGTCGGCGTCCTCGCGGGTGCGCAGCGCCGCCAGGTCCACCGCCCGCATCGCCGCGATGAACGCCCCGAACGGCGAGGCCTCCTCGTCGGGGTCGTCGGTGCGCCCGCCGGTCAGCGGGTACTCCACCGGCGCGATGTCGACGACGACGAGCCCGCGCAGCAGCTCCGGCCGGCGCAGCGCCAGCTGCATCGACACCTTGCCGCCCATCGAGTGCCCGACCAGCGTCACCGGCTCGCCGAGGGACTCCAGCTCCGCGGCGACCAGACCCGCCATGTCGACGTAGTCCACCCGGTCGGTCCACGGTGAGTGCCCGTGGTTGGGCAGGTCCAGCAGCGTCACCCGGTGCCGGTCGGCCAGCCCCTTGGCGATGGTCGTCCAGTTCCGGCCCTGGCCGAACAGGCCGTGGACGAACACCACGTGCGGGCCGGCCTCCCCGACGGTGCGGGACGCCAGCCGCTCGTCGGAGGTCACCCGGCGATTCCACCAGATCCCCGGGCTCCCGCGACCTACCGTGCCCGGGACGACCGCGGGGAGGACCCAGCATGCCCGGACGGCGCCGTGCCGCCACCACCACGAAGCGCCGGACGACGAGACGGCGGAGTGCCGCACGCCGCCCGGCGGTCCCCGACCTGCCCACCGCGGGACCGGGGGAGCGCGTGTGGGTGCTCGCCGTGCCCTTCCGCGCCCCGGCACCCGGCGCCGTCTGGCACGCCGGCCTGCAGGCGCACGTGTGGGTCGGTGCGCAGCTCCCGCCGGCGCTGACGCCCTACGACCCGCCGCCGTACACGTTCGAGCGCTTCCTCGAGGACGAGCTCAACGAGACGCCGCGGCCGCTGCCGGAGGCGCGGGCCCTCGTCCCCCGCGAGGAGCAGTGCACCGGAGCCGAGGCCGTCGTCGCCTCGGCCGCCGCCGGGCACCGGGTGTTCCTGCTCGGTGACGACCCCGGCGTCGGCAAGACCGGCACCGCGGTCATGGCCGCGCGGGAGATCTGCGAGCTGCGCGGCGGGGAGCGCGTCCTCGTCGTCGCCGACCGCCCGGCCGCCATCACCGTCCCGCACTGGACCCGCTCGATCGCCGGCTTCGGTGACGGCGGCCTGCGCTGGTGCGTGACCACCTGGGACCGGCTGGCGAAGGTCGCGGCGCTGTCGTTCGACGTCGTCATCGCCGACGAGGCGCACATGGTCCGGCACACGACGACGCAGCGCTGGAAGCACTGGCGGGCCGTCTCCGGCGCTGCCCGCGCCAAGGAGGCCCCGTTCGTCGTCGCCGCCACCGCTACGCCGGCGCACACCCCGATGGAGCTGCCCTACCTCGCGCCGCAGTTCGCCCAGGTCCACGACGAGCCGCTGCGCGCCTGGGCCGACCTCCCGGCGAAGCTCGCCGAGCACGGGTTCCACGTGGAACGCGGCCGCTACGGCTGGACGTGGACCGAGGACGCCGACGCCCGGCGCGCCGACCTCGGCCGCCTGCAGGGCTGGCTGGCCGGCGGGGACGGTCCGGCCGACCCGCCGGCGACGCTGCACCGCCCGGCACCGTGGGGGCCGGTGTCGGTCACCGGCACGCCGGTCGCGCTCACCCCGGCGGAGCGGGCGGCCTACGAGTCGGAGTGGCAGGAGTTCCGCGCCGAGATGCAGCTGGCCCGCCGCGCGCGGCAGAGCGCCCGCGGCCGCGCCGCGCTGCTGCGGTTCCGCCAGAAGGCCGGGCTGATCCGCGTGCAGGCGACCGTCGACTGGGTGCGGGCGCAGGTCGAGGCGGAGCGGCAGGTGGCGGTGTCGGTGGAGTTCGTCGAGACGGCGGCCGACCCGATCCGCGAGGCGCTGCTCGACTCCGGCGTCGCCGTCGCCTCGATCTACGGCCGCGACCGGTTCGACGTCGAGGCCGAGCGGCTGCGGTTCCAGACCGGCGCGGCGCCGGTGTGCGTGTTCACCGTGACCGCCTCGATCAGCCTGCACGCCGGCGAGCTGCTGCCCTCCGGCGCGACGGCGTCGGCTCCGCCGCGGGTGGGCCTGTTCCACCAGCCGCGGTTCTCCGGCATCCAGGCCCGCCAGGTCACCGGCCGCACCCACCGCGACGGCCAGGTGTCGCCGTGGCGGGTCGCCTTCGCCGCGGACACCGTCGAGGAGCAGGTGGCACGGGTGATGGTCGAGCGGCTGGCCGTCAGCGGGTCGACGGCGGGCGCGGACACCTCCTCGCTGCAGGAGATCGCCGATCTCCTCGACGCCGACTGGCTGCCGCCCGCCGCACTCACCGACGCCTGAGGACGGGGCCGCGGGCGCCCACCAGGAGGTGGGGCTGGTCCGTGGTCGGGCCGCCCCGCAGGGCGGGGTCGTCGAGCGTCGTGACGGTCGCCCCGGCCCGGCGCCGGAGGACCATCCCGGCCTCCGGACGCCCACCCAGGGCGGCCCGCCTGCCGCTACCGTGCCGGCCGTGATCACGGTCGCCGCCGTCGGAGTCGCCCTGCTCGCCGCCCTCGCCGTCTTCCAGCTGGCGCTGGTCGCCGGGGCACCGCTGGGCCCGTTCGCGTGGGGCGGGCAGCACGTCGTCCTGCCCCCGCGGCTGCGCGCCGGCAGCGTGGTGTCCGTCGTCCTGTACGCCCTGTTCGCCCTGCTGATGCTCCAGGCCGCCGGCGCGACCTCCCTGCTACCGGACGGCGTGGCCGGCGTCGGCATCTGGGTCCTCACCGGCTACCTGGCTCTGGGCGTGGCGCTCAACGCGATCTCGCGGAGCCGGCCCGAGCGCCTGGTGATGACGCCCGTGGCCCTCGTGCTCCTCACCGTCTGCCTGGTGCTGGCGCTGGGCTGACGCTCAGCGCAGGAACTCGGTGACCGCCCGTTCCGAGCCCGCCGGGAGCGTGTGGTGCGTGGCCCCGGGCAGCGTCACCACCGCGGCCTGCGGCATGGTCCGCGCGGCGCCGCGGGCCACCTGGCGCGGGTCCTGGGCCCGGCCGTCGCCGGCGGCGACCACGAGGGTCGGCACCGTCAGCGCCGCCAACCGGGCGGCGTCGGGACGGCGGGTGCGCACCGGCGGCGCCGTCGGCAGCTCCGCGCCCGCGGCGGCGACCTCGAGCCACGCGGCGTCGACCGGGCGGCCGCCGGTCTCCCAGCGCACCAGCGACCGCAGCCGCTCGGCCGTGGGCCGGGTGAGCACCGGGACGGCGTGCAGCAGGTAGCCGGGGGAGAAGCCGGCGAAGGTGGTCGTCGGGTCGACCAGCGCCAGCCGGCGGACCCGGCCCGGGCGGTCGAGGGCGAACGTCAGTGCCTGCCACCCGCCGTAGCTGTGCCCGGCCAGGTCGACCGCGTCCAGGCCCAGCCCGTCGAGGACCTGCGCCAGCCACTCGGTGACGTCGTCGGCGCCGGCCACCGGGGTGGTGGCGGGACTGCGGCCGGCGTCGCCGACCGGGTCGAGCACGTGCACCCGGCGGACGGCGGCCAGCAGTCGCACCGCGCCCGCCCAGGCCAGCGCCGTCGCGCCGCCGCCCGGCAGCAGCACCATCGGGGGAGCCGACGGCGCCCCGCTGACGAGCAGGTGGGTGGTGCCGAAGCGCGTGCCCACCTCGCGGGAGGCCACCGGCACCGGCCAGCGGGCGAGGGCCGCGGCGTAGGCGGCGTCGAACTGAGCGCGCCGGTCCCCCACGCCCGGAGCCTGCCGGGTGCGCGACGGCCCGGCAACGGACGGGGAGAATCGGCCCCGTGCGGCGGGAGGCGAGCGTCCTGCACCTGGACCTGGACGCGTTCTTCGCCGCCGTCGAGCAGCGCGACAAGCCGTCCCTGCGCGGCCGGCCGGTCGTCGTCGGCGGCACCGGCGGGCGCGGCGTCGTCGCGACCGCGTCCTACGAGGCGCGCGCGTACGGCGCCCGCTCGGCCATGTCGACGGCGGAGGCCCGGCGCCGCTGCCCGGCCGGGACGGCGTTCCTCGGCGGCCGCTTCGGCGCCTACCGGCGGACGTCGGAGGTGGTCATGGCGCTGCTGCGCGAGCTGTCGCCGCTGGTGGAGCCGGTCAGCATCGACGAGGCCTACGTCGACCTGGCCGCCGGTCCCGGCTCCGACCTCTCCGTCGACGGCGTCACGGAGCTCGCGCGGCGGCTGAAGGCGGACATCGCCGCGGCCACCGGCGGCGTCACCGGCTCGGTCGGCATCGGCAGCTCCAAGCTCATGGCGAAGATCGCCTCCGACCTGGACAAACCCGACGGCCTTGTCGTCGTCCCGCCGGGCTCGGAGCTCGACGTCCTGCACCCCCTGCCGGTGACCCGGCTGGGCGGCGTCGGGCCGGCCACCGCCGAGCGGCTGCGCCAGGTGGGCGTGCGGACGGTGGCCGACCTGGCTGCCAAGTCGCTGACCGACCTGGTCACCCTGGCCGGCCGCGCGCACGGCACCGGGCTGTACCAGCTGGCGCGGGCGGAGGACGAGCGCCCGGTGGTGGCCGAGCGGGAGGCCAAGTCCGTGTCGCAGGAGTCGACCTTCGAGCGCGACCTCACCGACCTGGCCGAGCTCAACCGGCTCATCGACGCGATGGCCGCCCGGGTGGGCGAACGGCTGCGGGACTCGGCGCTGTCGGGGCGGACGGTCACCCTCAAGCTGCGCCGTTACGACTTCACGACCATGACCCGCTCGCAGACCCTGCCCCAGCCCACCGACGACGCGCGGCAGGTCGCCACCACCGCCCGGCGGCTGCTGGCCGAGGCCGGCCACGGCGGCGGCCTGCGGCTGATCGGCGTCGGCGTCTCGGGGCTGTCGCAGTACGCGCAGGGCGACCTGTTCGCCGACGACTCCCCGGTGGAGGAGGAGGCGTCCGGGATCGCCGTCGAGGCCCCGGCCGCGCCCGAGCCGCCGGCCGACCGGCGCTGGTGGCCGGGGCAGGACGTCGTCCACGACGAGCTGGGGCCGGGGTGGGTGTGGGGCCGCGGGCTGGGCCGGGTCACCGTCCGCTTCGAGGGGCCGCTGACCCCGCCCGGGCCGGTGCGGACGCTGGCCGCCGACGACCCCGCGCTGCACCCGGGCGACCCGCCGGACTGGCGGCCGACGACGATGGGCGCATGACGGTGGTCCTGTGACGGTGGTCCTGTGACGGAGCCGAGCGCCTGGGTGCGGATGACGGAGGCCGACCCCGGCCACTCGACCGCGTACGTGCAGCGCTTCCGCGACCTGGCCGCCGGCGGGATGGACATCGTCGGCGAGGCCCGGCTGGTCGACGCGATGCTGCCGCGCGGCGCGCGGGTGCTCGACGCCGGCTGCGGCCCCGGCCGGGTGGGCGGGTACCTGGCGTCGGTGGGGCACGACGTCGTCGGGGTCGACGTCGACCCGGTGCTGATCGCGGCCGCCGAGGAGGACCACCCCGGGCCGCGCTGGCTGGTGGGCGACCTCGCCGAGCTCGAGCTGCCCGACCGGTTCGACGCGGTCGTGTGCGCCGGCAACGTGGTCACCTTCCTGGCGCCGTCGACCCGCGTGGAGGTGCTGCGCCGGTTCCGCACCCACCTGGCCGACGGTGGACGGGCCGTCGTCGGCTTCGGTGCCGGCCGCGACTACGACTTCGCCGTCTTCCTCGCCGACGCCCGCGCCGCCGGGCTCGAGCCGGACCTGCTGCTGTCGAGCTGGCACCTGCACCCGTTCACCGCGGAGTCGGACTTCCTGGTGGCGGTGCTGCGTCCCTCCTGAGCCGCGTCAGCCGGCCTCGGCGAGCCCGTCGACCACGTGCAGGTGGGCGTCGAGGTGGACGACGAGCGTCTCGCCGCCGGCCCCGCGCAGGTGCGCCGTGAAGACGCCGTCGCCGTCGACCTCCAGCCACTCGATCGTGGCGCCGGGGACCTCGTCGAGCGCGGCCCGCGCCACCACCACGGCGACGTCGGCCGTGAGCTCGGGCGGCAGCGGGAGGCGCGGCGTGCGCACCCAGGCGTGCCGGCCGACGGTCTCGGTGCTGCGGTACACGGCGGACCTCCTCGCTCCCGCGGCGCCGGTGCGGTGCCGCGACGGGCTCAGAGTGGTCCCGCCCGCTGACAGATCCCTGGGTGCGCCGTGACAGTTCCCTGCCCGCCCGCGGACCCCCGCCCGCGATCACGGCGCCGTGACCACCCCTGACCACTCGATCCCGGTCACCGCGCCGTGATCGTCGCCGTCCCCGGTCAGCGGGCGCCCAGCGCCAGGGTCAGCTCCAGGACGGTCTGCGGGTCGTCGAGGCGCTTGCCGAACAGGTCGCGCAGCTGGCCCATGCGGTAGCGCACCGTCTGCGGGTGCACGAACAGCTCGGCGGCCACCTGCTCGCGGCGGCCGTGGTGCAGCAGCCACGCGCGCAGCGTCTCCAGGAGCTTCTCCCGCGGCGCCGGCGCGAGGCCGTCGAGGGGGCCGAGCACCTGGGCGCGCAGGTCGGCGAGCGCGTCGGCGTCGGCCCGCAGCACCAGGTCGGCCAGCCGCAGCTCGGTGTCGACGGGCGCGTCGCCGTCCGGGACCAGCTCCAGCTGCAGCGCCCGCAGCGCCCGCGTGTAGGACGACCGCGCCTCCTGCCAGGGCCGCGGCGGCCCGACGACGGCGTCCCGCCCCGCCAGCGACGTCAGCAGCGCCGCCCGCGCGCGGCCCTCGGCATCGGGGACCAGCAGGACCGCCCGCTCGGTGGAAGGCTCCGAGCCGGGCAGGTCCTCACCGGCCTGCAGCGTGCGGGCGTCGAGCACCGACGTCGCGTCGCGGGCACCGGCCTCCGGCAGCAGGACGGCGGTGAGCGTGCGCGGCGGCCGCCAGTCCGCCCGCTCGGCTGCCACGTTCAGCTCGTACGGGGGCGCGCCGGTGAGCAGCAGCTCCGCCAGGCGCTCGAGGAGACGCCGCCGCTCGCGGCCGCTGGCGGCCAGGTGGTCGGCGTGGCCGGAGGCGCTGGCCGCCGAGAGCCGGTCGATGTAGGCGAACACCATGCCGGCGAACCGGGCCAGCGACCCCGCCGGCATGCCGGCCGCCACCGCCGTCTCGCTCAGGTGCCGCCACGCGACGCGGGCGCCCACCCGGTAGGCGGCCAGCAGCGCGTCCATGGGCCGCCCGGTGCGCGCCTCACCGCGGCCGAGGGAGTAGGCGCCCTCGATCGCCCGGTCGACCGGCCGGCTGGCGTCCCCGCCGGTCGCCGTCGCGAGCTCCAGGAAGCCGCCGAGGGCCAGTTGGACGGCGTTCTCGATCTTGCGGCCCATGGGCCCCCGGAACGCCTCGGCATAGCTGGGCACCTCGACGACGATGGCGGCCACCGTGCGCTCGGCGACCGACGGCAGCTCGGCCGTCATCGCCGCCGCGACCTCCGGCGTGAAGGTGTCCTGCCCCGGCGTCACGCGACCTCCCCGTGACCTCAGTTGTTCGCAGCGAACAGTATCCGCCGCGACGTTCACGTGCAGAGCACAGGTGATTACCTGGTCCGCAGGGAACTGTAGGTAACATGACCGCGACCGTTCCGCGCCCGACCGCGGCCAAGCCGGCGCTCCGGGCGCTGCGCGACCGCGTGCTGCGCGTCGCCGAACTCGTCACGACGCCGCTGCTGCCGGCCGACTACCTCGACCTCGTCGACCCGCTGCGCTCCGGTGCCGCCCTGCGCGGGCGCATCGAGGCGGTGCTGCCCGAGACGCGCGATGCCGCGACCGTCCTCATCCGACCCGGTTCCGACTGGCAGACGCACCGGCCCGGGCAGTACGTGCGCATCGGCATCGACGTCGACGGCGTCCGCATGTGGCGCGCCTACTCGATCACCTCCGACCTCGGCCGGACCGACGGCTGCTTCACCGTGACCGTCAAGGCGATCCCGGGCGGCAAGGTCAGCAACCACCTGGTGCGCTCGGTCCGGCCGGGCACGCTGGTGCACCTCGACCAGGCCACCGGCGAGTTCTGCCTCCCGGAGCAGCGGCCGGCCAAGGCGCTGTTCGTCACCGCCGGCTCCGGCATCACCCCCGTCATGGGCATGCTGCGCAACCACCCCGAGCTCACCGACGTCGTGCTGGTGCACTCCGCGCCCACCGCCGACGACGTCGTCTTCGGCGCCGAGCTGCGGCAGCTGGCCGCCGAGGGCCGGATCCGGCTGGTCGAGCAGCACACCGACACCGCCGGGATGCTCGACGCCGGCGCGATCGCCGAGCTCGTCCCCGACCTCGCCGAGCGCGCCACCTGGGCCTGCGGGCCGGTCGGCATGCTCGAGATGCTCGAGCAGCACTGGGCCGCCGCCGGCATCGCCGACCGCCTCTACACCGAGCGGTTCCGCCCGAAGGTGCTCGTCACCGGCGAGGGCGGCACGGTGACCTTCACGAAGAACGGCACCTCGCTCGAGGCCGGCGGCGCCACCCCGATCCTCGACGCCGCCGAGGAGGCCGGCGTCCTCATGCCCAGCGGCTGCCGCATGGGCATCTGCTACGGCTGCGTCCTCCCGCTGCGCGAGGGCGCCGTCCGCGATCTGCGCACCGGCGAGGTCACCACCGCCGCCCCCGGCGACGGCGTCCTCGTCCAGACCTGCGTGAGCGCCGCCGCCGGCGCCTGCGACATCGACCACTGACCTCCCCAGACCAGAGGAGCCGCACCGACATGACCGTGCTGCAGAAGAAGTCCGACAACCCGATCGAGCACCTGACCCCCGAGGACATCGAGCTCATCGGCAAGGAGCTCGACGACATCCGGCAGAGCGTGATCGACAGCCGCGGCGAGTCCGACGCGCGGTACATCCGCAAGGTCATCGACGTGCACCGCAAGATCGAGCTGGGCAGCCGGGCCGTGCTGCTGGCGTCGGGCTTCCCGCCGGCGTGGGTCCTCGGCACCGTGGGCCTGTCGATCGCCAAGATCCTCGAGAACATGGAGATCGGGCACAACATCCTGCACGGGCAGTGGGACTGGATGCGCGACCCGAAGATCCACTCCACGACGTGGGAGTGGGACATGGCCAGCCCGGCCGAGCAGTGGAAGCACTCGCACAACGAGCTGCACCACACGTACACGAACGTCATCGGCAAGGACAACGACCTCGGCTACGGCATCATGCGCGTCGACGAGGACCAGCCGTGGACGCCGATGTACCTCGGCCAGCCGCTGTGGAGCTTCATCAACGCGTGCTTCTTCGAGTACGGCATCGCCGCCTACGACCTCGAGCTCGGCGCCGTCATCGCCAGGAAGCAGACCGGCGACCCGGAGTTCCGGGCGCGCGCCAAGCAGGTGCTCGTCAAGATCGGCCGGCAGGTCCGCAAGGACTACCTCATCCACCCGCTGCTGTCGGGCCCGAACTTCCTCGCCACGCTGGCGGCGAACTTCACCGCCAACACGGTGCGCAACCTGTGGACCAACTCGGTCATCCTGTGCGGCCACTTCCCCGAGGGCGTCGAGACCTTCGAGAAGAAGTCCATCGAGGGCGAGACCCGCGGTGAGTGGTACCTGCGCCAGATGCTCGGCTCGGCCAACATCTCCGGCTCCCAGGCGATGCACGTCATGACCGGGAACCTGTCGCACCAGATCGAGCACCACCTGTTCCCGGACCTGCCGAGCAACCGGTACGCCGAGATCGCGCCGAAGATCCGCGACCTGTTCGACCGCTACGGCCTGAACTACCACACCGCTCCGCTGCCGAAGCAGGTCGGCTCGGCCTGGCACAAGATCATCCGGCTGTCCCTGCCCAACGGCTGGCTGCAGAACACCACGGCCCGGAACCTGCCCTCGCAGCTGGGCAAGCTGTGGAAGATGACCACCGGCAGCCGCAAGGAGCGCCGCCTGCTCATGCGCGAGCAGGCGATGATGGCTGCCGCCTGACGCACGTGCACGAGGGGCCCGGGACGGATGATCCGTCCCGGGCCCCTCGGTGTTCAGCGACCGGTCAGAACTGGTCGTCGATCGCCGGGAACGGGTAGTTCAGCGGCAGCAGCACCGACGGGTCCCCGATCGGCACCTCCCAGACCGGCCCCGGCCCGTCGGGGTCGAGCACCTGACCCGCACCTAGGAACGCCGTCACCTGCGCCTGGCCCTGCAGCGCCGACTCGTCGGTGAGCGTGAGCAGGAACGAGTGCGGGTTGGGCAGCGGCGTCGGCGAGATGTCGTTGCGGAAGAGGCTGGTCCGCGACCACAGGTCGCCGGCGTCGACGAGGGTGTACGACGTCGGGTTGGCCACCGTCTGGTCACCGAAGGCGACCTGGACCAGGACGCGCTCCGGCTCGATGAGCGGGGAGAACGTCTCCGGACTGCCGGGCCGCAACAGCCAGGTGGTCCGGGCCAGGAACTCCTGGATGGCCGCCGCCCCGGGCACCGTCAGGGTCACCGGTCCCTGCCCGCGCAGCGGCAGCTGCTCCTGGAAGTAGTACGGGGCCAGGTCCGGGCGGTTGAGCAGCCCGGCCGCCTGCAGCGTCTGCGTCGTCAGCAGGCGGAACGACGGCGACAGGCGCACGATCTCGGTGATCGGGCCACCCGGCACGTTGAGCACCGAGCGGGCGACCGCGTCGTCGGCACCGGTGACCAGCGTGCCGTAGATGCCGCCGAAGCTCTGCCCGAAGTAGGTGACGTCCTCCCCGGAGAGCGCCGGGGTGCCGACGCTGCCCTCGGCCAGGGTGCCGACCGAGCGGACCAGCGTCATGACGTCCGCGGCGGTCTGCCGCAGGGCGTCCCGCGAGCCCAGCGCCGAGGCGGCGCCGGTGGCCGAAGACCCTTCGGTGCTGCCGATCGTGGTGTTGGCGTCGGCCTGGTCCACCCCTCGCCCGTAGGCGGGGACCTCGGTGGTCACCCCGTTCCGGGTCACCTCGTAGACGCTCCCGGGCCCGAAGCCGTGCCCGACCACGTTGGTGCCGATGGTGGCGATCCCGGCGCGGGCGTTGGCCGTCGCGGCGAGGAAGACGTTGGCCGTCGAGCCGGTGAAGCCGTGCCCGTAGACCGCCGTCGGCCAGCCGCCCTCCGGCGCCGGACCGGGCGGCAGGACGGCGACGAAGCCCAGCCGCTCCGGGCCGACCGGGGCCGGTCCGTCGTCGCGGGTCGGGGTCTGGGCGATGGTGACGTCGGGCTGCAGCCACGACGGCGCCTCGTAGGAGCCGAAGACCAGCGTGCTGTCCGGCAGCAGCTGCTGCGTCGGCACGGGGGTGGGGTCGGTCGCCGGCGGCGTCGGAGCGTCGCGGTCGTCCCCGCGGTAGGCGAGGGTGGTGCCGGCCACCGGGAAGACGCCCTCGACGCGCAGGCCGGGGGTGATCCCGGTGGCGTCGAACGCCGTCCCGGTGTCGATCTGCTCGCGGATGTCGAGCAGGCCGTCGGTGGCGCTCAGCGTGGTGAAGGTGTCGTGGATCGCCTTGTTCGCCGGACCGCCCTGCACGCGGAGCTTGTACGTCGTCGACGGCGCCAGCTGCTCGGCCGGGTGGGCGTAGAGCGTGTTGGTCGCCGGGTCCCACACCACGCGGTCGACGCCGGTGCGCCACCCACCGTGGGCCTCCTGCACGGTGATCCGCGCGGCGACCTGCGCCGGGTCCACCGGTCCGCTGAAGCGGACGGCGATGCGCGGGTCGAGGTCGAAGCCGTCGAGCTCGTTGAGCTCCGCGACCAGGCCGCAGGCGATCGGCTGACCGCAGCCCTCGAGCGGCAGGTTCACCCGCCGCCCGGTGATCTGGGCGGGGTCGCGCACGGTGAGGGTGTCGGACGGGAAGACCGAGAGGGGCTCGGCCTTGTGCGGGGTGGCGGCCGCCGGGGTGGCGGTCACCCCCACGGTGGCCGTGAGGGCCAGTGCACCGAGGAGCGACGAGGTCGCCCGGTGCCAGCGTCGTTGCTGCACAGGCATCTCCAGGTGGGGTGGGAGGACGCCTCTTCCTACGCGACGGTGGTCCCGATCACAAACGCGCGAAGTGTTGCAGGAGCGCGGTGATCCACGTGGAACACGGCAGCACCGGGGCACGGACGCACGAGGGGGCCCGGGACCGCAACGGGTCCCGGGCCCCCTCGGCTCGGTGGGTCGGATGGCTCAGGTGGCCATGTCCACGAAGCGGCTGTAGTGGCCCTGAAAGGCCACGGTCACGTTCGCGGTCGGGCCGTTGCGGTGCTTGACCAGCATGATGTCGGCCTCGCCGGCCCGCGGGGACTCCTTCTCGTACATGTCCTCGCGGTGGATCATCATCACCATGTCGGCGTCCTGCTCGATGCTGTTGTGGACGACGATCCCCTCGGCCACGAAGTTGTGGCCACCGAGCACCGTGGCGTCGTAGACCTCCTCGGCTCCGTCCGGCTCGATCGACACGACCTCGTCCCAGAACAGGTCGTTGACCGCCTGGATCTCCAGGTCCGCGTCGTCGAGGACCGCCGCGACCCGTCCCAACCGCTCGCGACTGGGAGCGTGCTTCCACATGGTGCTGCCGCAGAACGCGGAGTCCATGGCGGCGGCGAAGGCCCGGTGGCTCATGCCCTTCTCCTCCAGGACCGCCCGCACGCGCTCCCAGACCTGCACCGGAACGGTGTCCACGTTCGGGTTGCCGGACAGCTCCCGGACGATCCCCAGCAGGCGCTCGGCGGCCTCACCGCGGGCTCCGTGGACACCGATCTCGCCCAGGAAGCGCCGCTGGTCGTCGCAGCCGCTGATGTCGAGCGTCCAGCCGTCCCGGTAGCCGGCCTTCTGCACGCGGCGGACGCGGCAGGAGATGCCGAAGCGCAGGAGCAAGCGGGAGACGTCGTCGACGAGCCGGCGGCTGGTCGAGGCGTAGTACACGCGTCCGCCACGGCCGTCCTTGTTCACCGTGACCGAACCGTCGGTGACCCACAGGTGACGGAGGAACGTGGCGATCTGCTTCTTCGGGAGCGAGAACACCGGCTCGGGGACGTACTTCTCGTGGCTCCGCAGGCCGAAGAGGCCGAGCTCGTCGAGCCACGCCGCGATCGGGTTGCGCCGGCCGTGGGTCAGCGGGAAGGGGGATCGGAGCCGCAGCGTGGTGCAGCGGGCCGCGGCGTACTCGTCGCGCACGGCCACGACCCCGAAGTGCAGCGCCGCCGCCGTGACCGCCCGGAGGTTCTCCTCGTCGATCGAGGCGTAGCGCAGCGGCTGACGCCGCACGAAGCTGCCGTCGCCGATGAGGTGGGCGAGCAGGACGACCCGCTCGTCCTCCCAGACGGTCATGCGGTCGGGCGCGGGCACGTGCCGTGGAACGGCGATGCGGCTCCCGGACGCGAGCTCGCCGAGCGGCCGGAAGCCGTCGTAGGTCAGGAACGGGTGGTTCGCCGTGGCCCGCACCGTCTTGCCCGACGACGTGGTGAGGCGGAAGACGTCCTTGCGGCCGGTCGAGAAGACGTGGGTGAGGTGCCGGCGCACGTACCGCAGGTTGTCGTCCAGTGCCCAGACGGGGACGTCGGTCGCACCGCTGGTGAACAGCTCGCCCATGGTGGTCTCAGCGCCGGTGTCGGCCCGCAGGACGCGAGTCGAGGCGGGCAGGCAGCCGGACTCACGGAGGTCGGAGAGCATCGGCTTCTTGTCCTGGCGCTGCTCGGACCCACGGTTGAGCTGCGACATCGCGATGACCGGGACCTCGAGCTCCTTGGCCAGCAGTTTGAGCGCGCGGGAGAACTCCGAGACCTCCTGCTGACGGCTCTCGACGCGCTTGCCCGACGTCATGAGCTGGAGGTAGTCGATGACCACCAGCTTGAGGTCGTTGCGCTGCTTGAGCCGCCGCGCCTTGGCCCGGATCTCCATCATCGTCATGTTCGGCGAGTCGTCGATGTAGAGCGGCGCGTCGGCCACCTCGCCCATCCGGCGGGCCAGCTTCGACCAGTCCTCGTCGGACAGCGTGCCGGCGCGCATGTGGTGCAGCGGAACCTTCGCCTCGGCCGACAGCAGACGCATGGTGATCTCGTGCTTGCTCATCTCGAGCGAGAAGATGACGGCGGGCAGACCGTGCTTCACCGTCGCCGACCGCGCGATGTCCAGACCCAGCGTGGAGTTGTGCGTCGGGATGAAGCCGCGGCCGGCGAGGAACAGCGAGTCCACCGCGTCGACCTGGATGCACCGCACGGGCACGCTGGCGACCGGCCGGACGTCGGTGACGAAACGGACGCCACGGGCGGTGAACGTGCGGGCGCCGCGCTCCTTGTGCAGCAGCTTCTTCCGCTCCAGCCGGAAGACCTCGTCGTCGGTGCTGAACGTCAGCGTGTAGCAGGTCGACGACGCCTCGGACCGGCCCCGCACGCGCTCGGTGCTCATCCGCACGCGGTGCCCCAGGCTCGCGATGAGCTCTCGGACGTCCTCGGCGAGCCGGCGGTTGGTGACGGCGAACTGGACGGCGCCCCCTCCGGTGACCGTGCCGTCGGTGTCGAGCAGGCCGGCGAGCAGCGCCCGCCGCTGGGCCACCGACGCCCGCAGGTAGGCGGCCGGGATGTGCTTGTCGCCGAGCACGCCCAGGGTGCGCAGGAGGCCCTTCACGGTGCCGTGCTCGTCGCGGCAGTCCTGGCACTGCGCCAGGCCGCTCGACGGGCCACCGCAGTCGGGGCAGGCGGCCTGCCGTCCGACGCCGCCACGGGCGCGCAGGGCACCGCCACAGGTCTTCCCGCACGTCTGCACCTGCGACGTCCGGGGGACGAACGGCTCGCCGCACATCGGGCACGGTCGCTCCGCCGGGGCGGGACGGGCGGGCAGGCGCAGCGAGTAGCGCCGGTCGACACCCGTGCGGACGACGACCAGGCCCTCGCTCTCGATGTAGGCGGCGATCTCCGGGTCCGCACTCGTGTACTGCGCAGCCGCCGACGTGCCGTCACCCAGCCAGACGCCCAGCGCGTACGGCGGCAGGGGCAGGTCGGCAGCGGGCAGGTCGAGCGGCTCGGCGTTCACCACGGCGTGGTTGAGGCGTCGATCGGCGGTGGCACAGCGCAGCGTGCGGGCCAGCTCCTCGGTGGTGCGGACCCGGGCCTCCCCGCGCTCGCCGAGCCGCCGTGCCGCGCGGTCGGTGGTCACCCACTGGTGCAGGGCGTCGGCGACGACGACCGAGCCGTCGGAGAAGTGCACCTCGTAGCAGGGCCGGTCGGTCAGGACGCCGGTGGCGGCCACGACCGTCGTCGGGCGGCCGTCGGCGCCGAGCACCCGGTCGCCGACGGCGACCTCGCCCATCGTCGTCCAGCCCGTGGGCGTGGCGATCGGGGTGTCGAGGGCCAGCGCCTTGCCCACACCGGGACGGGCGGCGATGACGACCATCTGCCCGGCCTGCAGACCATTCGTCAACTCGTCGAGGTCGCGGATGCCGGTGGGGACGCCGCGGGCGGTGCCGCCGCGGGAGGCGATGGCGTCGAGCTCGTCCATCGTCGGCTGCAGGACGTCCTCGAGGCGCGCGTAGTCCTCGCTCATGCGCTTCTCGGTGACGTCGTAGATCTCCTGCTGGGCGCGGTCGACGATGTCGTCCACGTCGCCGCGCCCGCCGGCCGCGCCGTAGCCCAGCTGGACCACGCGGGTGCCGGCCTCCACCAGCCGCCGCAGCACCGCCTGCTCGGCCACGATCGCGGCGTAGTAGCCGGCGTTGGCCGCCGTCGGGGTCGAGGCGATGAGGGTGTGGAGGTAGACCGCGCCGCCCATCTTCGACAGCTGGTCGGTGCGGTTGAGCTCGGCGGCGACGGTGATCGCGTCGGCCGGCTCGCCCCGCCCGTACAGGTCGAGGATGCAGTCGAAGATGACCTGGTGCGCCGGGCGGTAGAAGTCCGGCCCGGCCAGCACCTCGACGACGTCGGCGATCGCGTCCTTGCTCATGAGCATGCCGCCGAGCACCGACTGCTCGGCCGCGACGTCCTGCGGCGGCTGCCGGTCGTACTCCGGCGCCGTCGCCCGCGGCCGGCTGAAGTCGTCGGCCACCGCCACCTGGATACCTCCCTCTGCTCGCGGGCGCGCGCGGACGAGCCCTGGCCGGATCGGCCAGGGCCCGGGTGGGGGAAGCACCAGGGACGCGCGACGTCCGTCCTCGAACGTGCGTTCGAGGGACTTGCTACCGGGGACCACCGACAGTTCCCGCCGGCCCCTGGTACCGAGGAGGACGGTAGGAAGCCGTCGGCCGCGCGTCCAACACCGGTGTGCACCCGGTTCTGCACAACTTGTGGACAAGTCGGTGGACAGCCCGAGTCGACATGTGGAGACGAGCGGGACACCGGCCGGACATCCCGCGGTCCTGCGGGTGTCACCTGCGCGCGGGCCGCCCACCGGCTGTGGACACGAGAAAGACGGGCGCGGCGGGCGCCCGGGCGTGTCGTGTCGTCCCGCCCGGAACAGCGGTCACAGCCGTCGGCCGGTCACCGCCCGTGACGCTTCTCCCCGGGATGTCCGACCGTCCCCCTGGCCCGGCCGCCGGGCGGACCGGGAGACTGGACCGGTGGACCCCGCGGAACTCGGCAGCTTCCTGGCCTCCCGGCGCGCGCGGGTCCGCCCGGCCGACGTCGGGTTGCCGGCCGGCTCGCGGCGCCGCGTCCCCGGCCTGCGGCGCGACGAGGTGGCCCGCCTTGCCGGGGCGTCGGTCGAGTACTACACCGAGCTCGAGCAGGGGAAGGCCCGCCACCCCTCGCCGCAGGTCCTCGCCGCACTCGCACGCGCCCTGCGGCTGGGCGCCGACGAGCGCGACCACCTCTTCCTCCTGGCCGGCCACGCGCCGCCGTCGGCCGGCGGGACGACGCACGTGCAGCCGGCGATGCTCGCCCTCCTCGACCGCCTGGGGACGACGCCGGCGCGGGTCGTCACCGACCTCGAGGTGACCCTGGCGCAGAACGACATGGCCGAGGCGCTGCTCGGCGACGGGGGACCACGGACCTGGCCGGCGGCCAGCTTCGTCCACCGCTGGTTCACCGACCCCGCGGCCCGCGACGTCCACCCTGCGGAGGACCACGCGCGCCACTCCCGCGAGCTCACCGCCGACCTGCGCGCCGCCGTCGCCCGGCGGGGTCACGACGCCGAGGCCGACGACCTGGTGACCCGGCTCCGGACGGCCAGCGCCGAGTTCCGCGCCCTGTGGGACAGCGGCGACGTGGCCGTCCGGCGCACCGTCCGCAAGCGGATCGTGCACCCGTCCCTCGGCGTCGTGGAGCTCGACTGCCAGCGCCTGGTCAGCGACGACGGCCGGCAGCGGCTGCTGTTCTTCACCGCGCCGCCCGGCAGCCACGCCGCCGGCCAGCTGGAGCTGCTGTCCGTCGTCGGCCGCCAGGAGATGGGCACGACGCCGCCCTGAGGCGCCCCTGGACGCCGGCGGCCGGGCGCGGCCGGGTCAGCCGCCCGGGAGCCGCCCGGCCAGCCCGAGGACGGCCAGCAGGGCCGGCAGGTCCAGCGCGCCGCCGCTGCGGTCGAGGGCGGCGGTCAGCTCCGCGTCGAGTGCGTCCACCGCGTCGTGGCCGTCTGCCAGGAGCCGCCGCCCCCGCTCGGTGACGCGGAGCCCGGCCCGCCGGCCACGGCCCGGTCCGGCGGGCTCGACCGCGCCGAGGTCGACGAGCCGGCCGACGGTCGCGTGCATGCTCTGCGTCGTCACCCGCGCCCGGCGCGCGAGCTCGGTGTAGGAGAGGCCCTCGTCCCGGGCCAGGTGCCCGAGCGCGCCGAAGAGTCGCAGCGACAGCCCCAGAGGCGCGAGCCGCCCGGCGACCAGGTCCTCCATCGCGCGGCCGGCCACCACCAGCGCCATCGCGGTGCCGCCCGGCGGCCGGCCCGCCGTCCCCCGTGGTCCCGTCACCGGTCGATCGTCGCAGTCCCCGTTGTTTCAGCCTGGCTGATACCGTGGGTACATGGCTGCCGTGCTGCTCAGCGTCCACGTCGTCGTGGCCGTCGTCTTCGTCGGCGCGGTCACCGTCGCGGTGAGCCTGTTCCCCCGCTACGGCCGGCAGGCGCTGGCCGGCGACGCCGCCGCGGTCCCCGCGTTGCGCCTGCTGCACCGCGTGACCCGGGTGTACGCCGTCCTGTCGCTGGCCGTCCCGGTGTTCGGCATCGCGACGGCGAGCTCGCTGGGGGTGCTCACCGATACGTGGGTCCTGGCCGCGATGGCCCTCACCCTGCTGGCCGCCGGCGTGCTGGTCGGCGCGGTCCTGCCGGGCCAGCAGCAGGTGCTCGGCGCCGCCGAGGGCGGACTCCCGCCGGGGGGCACGCGCACCGACGTCGGGGCGCGGGTGCGGCGGCTGGCGACGGCCTCGGGGACCTTCAACCTGGTCTGGGTGGTCGTCGTGGTGCTGATGGTCGTGCGGCCGGGCTCGACGACCGGTGTCTGAGTCCCCGACCCGCTGGCTGGCCCTCGCCACGACGGTCGAGCCGGCCACCCTCGCGGTGCTGCTGGTCGACCTGGCCACCGTGCACTGGGCGCCGCTGGCGTCGGCTGTCGGGCCGCTGCACGGCACCGCCTACCTGGTCACCGCGGTCCTGGCCCGGCAGCTGCCGCTGCCGCGCGGCGTGCGGCTGCGGGGGCTGGTGCC
The DNA here is from genome assembly GCF_900115395.1 of Geodermatophilus obscurus. Classification (GTDB taxonomy): domain Bacteria; phylum Actinomycetota; class Actinomycetes; order Mycobacteriales; family Geodermatophilaceae; genus Geodermatophilus; species Geodermatophilus obscurus_B. The sequence continues at coordinate 55,959 of NZ_FOWE01000006.1, read as the reverse complement.
CGCGGTGGGCGGGCTGCTGGTGCTGCGGGCAGCCGGCCGGCGGGGCGCCGCGCCGGGGGGCTGACCCCCGTCCGGAACGGCAGGAGGGGCGCCGGACCGTGGTCCGGCGCCCCTCCTGGGCTCCGCTGTGGAGACCTGCCTCAGCCGGCGACGACCTCGATCGGCAGCTGGGCGGTGACCTCGGGGTGCACCCGCACGGTGACGGTGTGCTGGCCCGTGGTCTTGATGCTGCTGGGCAGCTCGATGCGGCGGCGGTCGAGCTCCGGGCCACCGGCGGCCGTGACGGCCGCGGCGACGTCGGCGGTGGTGACGCGGCCGAAGAGACGGCCACCGTCGCCGGCGCGGGCGGGCACCCGCACGTCCAGCCCGGAGAGGCGCCCGGCCAGGGCCTGGGCCTCCTCGAGCGAGCGCACCTCGCGGGTGGCACGCGCCCGGCGCAGCGACGTCACCTGCTTCTCGGCACCGCGGGTGGCGACGATGGCCAGGCCGCGGGGCAGGAGGTAGTTGCGGGCGTACCCGCCCTTGACCTCCACCGTGTCACCGGAGGACCCGAGACCGGTGACCTCCTGCGTCAGGATCAGCTTCTGGGTGCTCATGGTCAGCGCGCCGTCGAGGTGTAGGGCAGCAGGGCCATCTCACGGCTGTTCTTGACGGCCGTGGCGACGTCCCGCTGGTGCTGGCTGCAGTTGCCGCTCACGCGGCGGGCACGGATCTTGCCGCGGTCGGAGATGAACTTCCGCAGCAGGGTCGTGTCCTTGTAGTCGACGTAGGTCGCCTTGTCCTTGCAGAACTGGCAGACCTTCTTCTTGGGCTTGCGCACGGGGGGCTTGGGCACTGGGTTCTCCAGGAAGTGACGGGATGGAACTGGCCCCTCTGCAGGGCCCCACGCCGAGCGTCAGCGAGGTGTGGGGGCAGAGGGGTCCTTGCTCAGAAGGGAGGCTCGTCGGACGGGCCGGCGGGCGTCGACCACGGGTCGCTCGCGCCGCCACCACCGCCGCCGCCGCCGCCGAAGCCGCCACCACCACCGCCGAAGCCGCCACCGCCGCCACCCTCACCGCGGGAGGCACGGGTGACCTTCGCGGTGGCGTAGCGCAGCGAGGGGCCGATCTCGTCGACCTCGAGCTCGATGACGGTGCGCTTCTCGCCCTCCTTCGTCTCGAACGAGCGCTGCTTGAGGCGCCCCGAGACGATGACCCGCGAGCCGCGGGTGAGGGACTCGGCCACGTTCTCGGCCGCCTGCCGCCAGACGTTGCAGCGGAGGAACAGCGCCTCGCCGTCCTTCCACTCCTGCGACTGCCGGTCGAAGGTGCGCGGCGTCGAGGCGACGGTGAAGTTGGCCACCGCGGCACCCGACGGCGTGAAGCGCAGCTCCGGGTCGGAGGTCAGGTTGCCGATGACGGTGATGACGGTCTCGCCAGCCATGCTCAGTGGACCTCGGGCCGCATCAGCTTGGTGCGCAGGACCGACTCGTTGAGGTTGAGCTGCCGGTCGAGCTCGGCGACCGCCGCGGGCTCGGCCTGGATGTCGACGACGGCGTAGATGCCCTCGACGTGCTTCTTGATCTCGTAGGCCAGGCGACGCCGGCCCCAGATGTCGGTCTTGACGGTGCCACCGGAGTTGGTGACGACGGTCAAGAACCGGTCGAGGGAGGGAGCGATCGTGCGCTCCTCCAGGTCGGGGTCGAGGATGACCATCAGTTCGTAGTGACGCACGGAGAACCCCACCTCCTCTGGTCTGTGGCGGCTGCAGGACGTCTGCAGCAGGAGGGTCGTACACGCGTCGCGCGCCCGTTCCCGCCGGACGGCGGACGGACGCGCGGGGTCCAGGCTACCAGCGCCGCGGGGTGGGTCCCCCCGCCGTCCCTGACTACCGTCGCCGGTGTGAGCACGCACCCCGTCGGCGTACACGTCGGCCCCGGCCTGACCGAGGACAACGAGCTCGACGACGGCGGCCCGCTGGCCCGGGCGGCGGAGATGGACGCCGACGGCGTGCAGGTCTTCCTCGGTGACCCGCAGGGCTGGAAGGCGCCGCCGCCCCGTCCCGACGCCGGGGACCTGCTGGCCTCCGACGTCGCTGTCTTCGTGCACGCGCCCTACGTGCTCAACGTGGCCTCGACCAACAACCGCATCCGCATCCCCAGCCGCAAGAACCTGGCGGTGCACGCCCGGGCCTCGGCAGCGATCGGCGCCCGCGGGATGGTCGTGCACGGCGGGCACGTCCTGGCCAAGGACGACCCGGCCGCCGGGTTCGACAACTGGCGCAAGACCTTCGTCCGGCAGGCCGAGGACGGCGGCTTCCCGCTGCCGCTGCTCATCGAGAACACCGCCGGCGGCGACAACGCCATGGCCCGCGAGCTCGGCGCGGTCGCCCGGCTGTGGGACGCCGTCGGCGAGTTCGGGGCCGGGTTCGTCCTCGACACCTGCCACGCGTGGGCCGCCGGCTGGGACCTCGCCACCGCCGTCGACGACGTCCGGGCGATCACCGGCCGCGTCGACCTGGTGCACCTCAACAACAGCCGCGACCCGCAGGGCTCCGGCCGCGACCGGCACGCACCGCTGGCGTCGGGGGAGATCCCGCTGGAGCTGCTGGTGGAGGTCGCCCGCGCCGCCGACTGCCCCGTCGTCCTGGAGACCCCGGGTGACGCTACCTCGCACGCCGAGGAGGTCGCGCTGGTCCGGTCGGCCCTGGGCTGACCGTCTCCCTCACCCCACGGCGTCCTGGCTCACCCCACGGCGTCCTGGCTCACCCCACGGCGTCCTGGCTCACCCCACGGCGTCCTGGCTCACCCCACGGCGTCCTGGCCCACCCCCGACGGCGAGCTAGGACGCCGCACGATCAGGTGACCTGATCATGCGGCGACGACGCAGCACCACCGCGTCCGCGGCGCCGTCGAGGGGGCCACCGGCGGGGTCGTCGACCCCCGGCCACGAGGTGCGCACCACGTCCTCGTCGGGACGCCACACGTCCCGCACCACCAGGGCCATCAGCACGACGACGGCGACGTCGCGAACGGTGACGGCGAGGAAGAACCACTCGATCCCGACACCGCGCTCGGCGGTGCCGAGGTACCAGAGCATCCGCACCACCCACAGCACGGCCTCGGCGGCCTGCCACAGCAGCAGCGAGCGCCAGCGCGGCCGGGCCAGCACCGCCAGCGGCAGCAGCCACAGCGAGAACTGCGGGCTCCACACCTTGGTGACCAGCAGGAAGCCGGCCACGAGCAGGAACGCCACCTGGGCCACCCGCGGGCGCACCGGCGCCGCCAGCGTCAGCCAGCCGACCGCGGCCACCACCAGGAGCACGCAGACGGCGACGACCGCGTTGAGCACCACCGGTGTCTCGCCGTCGGCGAGCGGCCCGTCGAACAGGTCGCCGCCGGCGGCGGTGATGACCATGTTCCAGATCGTGTCCGGATCGGCCGGCCGGCTGCTGTTGAGCAGGAAGAACAGCGACCAGTTCTCCGGCGCCAGCAGCGCGACCGGGACGTCGACGACCAGCCAGGCCACCCCCGCGGCGACCGCCGCGCGCAGCCACACCCGCAGCCGCCCGGCCCGCAGGCACAGCAGGAACAGCGCCCCGAGCAGCAGCGCCGGGAAGAGCTTGGCGGCTGTGCCCAGGCCCAGCAGGACGCCGGCCAGCACCGGCCGCTCGCGCGCCCAGGCCCACAGCCCGCAGACGGCCAGGGCGACGGCGAACAGGTCCCAGTTGGTGAAGGCGTGCACCAGCAGCAGCGGCGAGAGGCCGATCATCGCCGCGTCCCAGGGGCGGGGGCCCGCGGCGCCGAGGACCGCGCGGACGGTGACCAGCGCGCACAGGCTCAGCAGCAGGCAGGTGGCCACGTAGTAGGCCTGCACGGGCGGCACCTGGGGGAGCAGGCCGGCCGCCGTCGCCAGGTTCTCGTAACCGCGGCCGAGCACCGCCGCCAGCGCCATGAACGCCCCGGTGAGCACCGGGTACTCCACGGCGGCGTCCAGGTAGGGGACGGCGCCGGAGCCGAGGTCGTGGACGCCGAAGAGCGGGACGGCGTCGGAGTAGCACAGGTGCGTGTACTGCACCGAGCCCGCCCAGTTGCCGTCCGTGCACGGGGACTGCTTGAGCCAGGCCCCCGCCAGCACGACGGTGGCGTAGAGCAGGCAGACGCGCAGCGGCGTCCAGAACAGCGCCCGACCGGTGACCGCGTGCCGGCCCCACGGGCCGCCGACGGCCTCGCTCGCCTGGACCGCCACCGGGTCCGACCAGGTCGGCACCACGCGGTCCGGGCGGCCGTCCGCGGCCGGGGACGCCGCGGGCCCGTCCGCCGGCAGGGGTGCCGGGGCGGACGGGCCCGTGGGGGAGGAGCTCACCGGGTCAGTGTGCCCGGGGGGATCAGGCGGCCGGCTGTGCCTGGGTCTCGGGCGCCCAGCCGCCGAAGCCGGTGCCGGGCTCCGCGGGCGGCGCCGGGACGCCCTCCTGGGTCGGCTCCTCCGCCGGCTCCTCCGTGGGCTCCTCGACCGGCTCCTCCGTCGTCTCCTCGACCGGCTCCTCCTCCGTCGTCTCCTCCTCGACCGGCTCGGGCTCCGGCTCGGGCTCGGGCTCGGGCTCGGGCTCGGGCTGCGGCCGAGGCGCCGGGGCCGACGAGGTCGGCGCGGACTCCGTGCGCGGGGCCGGCTCCGGCTCCGGCTCGGGGACGCCCTCGCCCGTGTCACCGCGGATGACCGCCCGGTCGGGCAGGTCCTCCTCCGGCGTGCCGGCCAGCGCGGTGTCCATGAACTGCTGCCAGACGGCCCCCGGCAGACCGGCGCCGTAGACGATCTGACCCTGCGAGTTCTCGATCGGGACGTTGGGGTTGTCGTTGCCGACCCACACGGCCGCCGACAACGACGGCGTGTACCCGACCATCCAGGCGTCGGAGTTCTCCGAGGCGTTCAGGCCCTGGGTACCGGTCTTGCTCGCCACCTCCCGGCCGCCGTCGAGCGCCCGGCGCGAGTACTGCGCGACGCCCTTGAGGGCGAACGTGGTGTCGGCGGCGACCTCGGGCCGGATGACCTGCTCGCCGGCGTCGGCGCCGCTCTCCAGCAGCACCGCACCCTCGGAGTCGGTGACCCGGCTGACGAAGTGCGCCGCGTGCCGCACACCGCCGTTGGCGAGCGTGGCGAAGCCGACGGCCTGGTCGATCGGGCGCATCTCGTACTGGCCGATGCCGATCGAGCCGCCGGTAGCACCGGTCTCCGGGTCGCTCAGCGTCCGCGCGTCGTCGAGCAGCCCCCCGGTGACGGCCGGCCAGGTCTCGGGGAGCCCGGTCGCGCGCAGGATCGTGTCGCGCACGTTGTCCGGGCCGACCTCGTAGGCCAGGCCGTAGTAGGTCGTGTTCAGCGACCGGGTCATCGCCTCGACCAGGGTGCAGGCGCCGCACTGGGCGTTGCCGGAGTTGCGCACCGGCAGGCCCGGGCGGTCGGGGAACTCCTGCGGGGAGCTGCCGTCGCGGCGGGAGTTGACGCTGATGCCCTCGTCCAGGGCGGTGGCCAGCACGTACGGCTTCACCGACGAGCCGGGCTGCCGGCGGGCCTGGGCGTAGTCGATGGCGCCGTCGCCGGAGCCGACGGGACCGCCGTAGTAGGCGCGGACCGCGCCGGTCTTCGGGTCGACGGCGACCAGCGCCTCCCGCAGCCCCTCGGGCTCGCCGTCCATGACCTCGTTGACCGCGGTGACGGCGGCGTCCTGGGCGGCCTTGTCCACGGTGGTGGTGATCCGCAGGCCGCTCGTCCGGATCTGCTCGTCGGAGTAGCCGCGCGCCTCGAGCTCGGCCAGCGCCTGGGAGACGACCAGGCCCTCGGGGCCGGTGGGGATGCTCAGCGCCGAGGACTCCGGCCGGGGGGCGACCGGCGGGTAGACCGAGGCGTCGCGCTCGGCCTGGGTCATCCAGCCCTCCTCGACCATCCCGTCGAGGACCAGGCCCCAGCGGTCCTGGGCACCCTCGGGGTTGGACTCGGGGTCGTAGGAGCTGGGGCTGCGGATCTGCACGGCGAGCACCGCGCCCTGCTGCGGGGTCAGCTGCGCGGCCGGCACCCCGAAGAAGGTGTTCGCCGCGGCCTCGATGCCGTAGGCGCCGCGGCCGAAGTAGATGGTGTTGAGGTAGTTCTCGAGGATCTCGTCCTTCGAGACCTCGTTGTCGAGCTTGACCGCGAGGAAGAGCTCCTGGAACTTGCGGCTGAACGTCTGCTCCTGGGTGAGGAACGCGTTCTTGACGTACTGCTGGGTGATCGTCGAGCCACCCTGCGTCGAGCCGCCGGTGAAGTTGTTCCAGGCGGCGCGGACGATGCCGGTGAAGGAGATGCCCGGGTCGGTGTAGAAGCTCCGGTTCTCCGCGGCGAGGATCGCGTTGCGGGCGCCCTCGGACACCTGGTCCAGGCCGACGTTGGTGCGGTTGGCGTCGCCGAGGCGGGCCATCTCGGTGGTGCCGTCGGCGTAGTAGACGACCGTCGTCTGCGCGTTCTGCACCGAGTTGGGGTCGGGCACCTCGGTCGTGGCGTAGACGACGCCGATGAAGACGCCGAGCAGCACGAGCACCGCCGCGGCGGTGCCCAGCAGCACCTTCAGCCAGCGACGGCGGCGCTGTTTGGCGGTGCGCTTCTTCCCGCCCTTGCCGCTCGTGGCGCCTGCCGGGCGGCTGCCGGCCGGGCGGGACCCGCCGGGGCGGGAGCCGCCGCTGCGGGCCGCCGTCGTGCGGGCGCGGTCGGCGCCGCCGGCAGTCCGGCGGGCACCGCCACCGGATGCGGGCGTGCGGGCCGGCGGCCGCCGCGGCGGGACACCGGCGGGCCCGACCGGGGAGGTCTCGTCGTGGGGAGGCACCAGGGAGCCCCTCCTCGGGTAGTCGGTGGGCAGGACGGATTCCGGCCCAGCGTGGCGTTCTCGGGTGTGTGCGCCGGGGAGGACGCGCGGGGCGCGCCGCACCCCGGGACGGGTGTGACGGACGGGTCCGCCGATGTGCAACCGGCCGACCCGCGGTTCTAGTCCGGGCCGGCGGTGCCGGTCCGGACCAGCGGATCAGTAGTGGCGCTGGTCCGTGACGGTGCGACCGCGTCGGCGCGGCTGCCGGCCCGGCTCGGGCTCGACCCCCAGGACGTAGGAGGAGTCGAGGTGGTTCCACCCGCACCCTCGGCACACCTCGACGGTGTAGACGGAGAACTCCTCCTGCGCCGCGTCCATCCGGGCGAGCTCCGCGTCGGTCTTGGCCTGCCCGGCCACGTGGCCGAGCGACTCGCCGTACACGTAGTTCACCATCGTCAGGCGTTCGCGGCGGCACACCGGACACGACTCGTCGGTGGGCCGGCCGTGGTACCTCGCCGCACGGGTGAGGTACGGGCTGGCGTCACAGACCTCGAAGAGCCCGGTGCGCCCGGCCCGGACGTCCGCGAGGACGGCTCGCCGGTGCAGCGAGTAGTCGACGACGGAGCGACGTCCGGGCACTGCGCCAATGTACGCAGGTCCGCCATCCCCCGGGACTCCCCGCGACCACTCCGGCAGCGCGTCCGGCCACCGCCGGGGACCTGCCCGCGCCCGATCGGGTGACGCCGACCGGTTGTCCTGCCGTCCACCTCCCGATGTATCGTCTCGATACATCGACCGGCAGGACCGCTGGGGGGCGAGATGCTCGAGTTCGCCATCCTCGGACTGCTGCAGCAGGCCCCGATGCACGGCTACGAGCTGCGCAAACAGCTCGCGGAGGTGCTCGGTGGGCTGCGCAGCATCTCCTACGGGTCGCTGTACCCCGCGTTGAAGCGGCTGCACGCTGCCGGGCTCGTCTCCACCGACGAGCCCGACCGGCGGGCACCGCTGCCGGCGGACGCACCGCCGCTCACCGGCCGGCGCGGGAAGGTGGTCTACACGATCACCGCGGAGGGCAAGGAGCGCTTCGCCGAGCTGGTCAGCCAGGCCGGCCCCGAGGCGTACGACGACGGCAGGCTGTTCGGCGTCCACCTGGCCTTCTTCCGGCACACCGCCGCCGACGTGCGGCTGCGCATCCTCGAGGGGCGCCGCCGCACGGTCGAACGGCAGCGGGACGGCCTGCGGTCCTCACTGGCGCGGACCCGGGAACGGCTCGACCGCTACACGCTGGAGCTGCAGCGCCACGGACTGGACTCGGTCGACCGGGAGGTGCGCTGGCTGTCGGAGCTGATCGACAGCGAGCGGCGCTCCCCGGAGTCCGGACCCGACCCCGAGCGCGGGCCCGGCGGGGACTGACCACCGCACGACCGCAGGCACCACCGGCTGCTCAGCCACCGCAGCCGCCGCCAGGACCGGAGAGGTCCCGCGACACGGACCACCGGGTCCAGGGAGAAGGGAAAGCAATGGGAGCTGTCAAGGTCGCCATCGTCGGCGTCGGGAACTGCGCCGCCTCGCTGGTGCAGGGCGTGCACTACTACCGGGACGCCGACGAGACCGCCTCGGTCCCGGGCCTCATGCACGTCCGCTTCGGCGACTACCACGTCTCCGACATCGAGTTCGTGGCCGCGTTCGACGTCGACGCCAAGAAGGTCGGCCGCGACCTCTCCGAGGCCATCGTCGCCAGCGAGAACAACACGATCAAGATCTGCGACGTCCCGCCGCTGGGCGTGACCGTGCAGCGCGGCACCACCCTCGACGGCCTGGGCAAGTACTACCGGATGACCATCGAGGAGTCCGACGACCAGCCGGTCGACGTCGTGGCCGCCCTGCGCGAGTCCGGCGCCGACGTCCTCGTCTGCTACCTGCCGGTGGGCTCGCAGGAGGCCGCCGAGTTCTACGCCCAGGCCGCCCTCGACGCAGGCGTCGCGTTCGTCAACGCGCTGCCGGTGTTCATCGCGGGCACCAAGGAGTGGGCGGACAGGTTCACCGCCGCCGGTGTCCCGATCGTCGGCGACGACATCAAGAGCCAGGTCGGCGCCACCATCACCCACCGGGTGCTGGCCAAGCTGTTCGAGGACCGCGGCGTGCAGCTCGACCGCACGATGCAGCTCAACGTCGGCGGCAACATGGACTTCAAGAACATGCTCGAGCGCGAGCGCCTGGAGTCGAAGAAGATCTCCAAGACCCAGGCCGTGACCAGCCAGGTCGACCGCGACATGGGCACCGACAACGTGCACATCGGCCCGTCGGACCACGTGCCGTGGCTGACGGACCGCAAGTGGGCCTACGTCCGGCTCGAGGGCCGCGCCTTCGGCGACGTCCCGCTGAACCTCGAGTACAAGCTCGAGGTCTGGGACTCCCCGAACTCGGCCGGCATCATCATCGACGCCGTCCGCGCCGCGAAGATCGCCAAGGACCGCGGGATCGGCGGCCCCATCCTCTCGGCGTCGTCGTACTTCATGAAGTCGCCGCCGGTGCAGTACAGCGACAGCGAGGCCCGCGACGCCGTGGAGGCCTTCATCCGCGGCGACGTCGAGCGATGAAGGACCTACCTGCCCCCCACGCCTCGCTGACGCTCGGCGCGGGACCCTGCAGGTAGACCCCAGCAGCTCACCTGGGGCCCGCCCTCCGCACGGAGGGCGGGCCCCGTCGCGTGTACGGGCCTGTCGGGACACCGGGGACGGCGCCGGGCTGCCTACGCTGACCGGCATGCCGCGCCGCCTGCTCGCGACCGCGCTGGTCGCGCTCGGGGTCGGGCTGACCGGCTGCTCGGAGGACGCCGAGCGGCAGCCCGGTGACCCGGTGACCACCGAGGAGGCGCAGGTGCTGGCCGGGCTGCTCGCCCGCGACGCGGAGGAGGGCGGCGCCGACGTCGTCGTCACCGCCCCGTTCGGCGAGGACGGCCTGCTGACCCTCACCGGCGAGGTCGACCTCGCCGGCGCCGCGGGCCGCGCCCGGTCGGTGACCTCCTACGGCGACGGCCGGCCCGACGACGTCCGCACCCTGTTCTTCACCCGCGAGGAGATCTGGGTGGGCGACGTGCCCGGCCTGCCCGAGGCGCTGACCGCCGCGGGCCTGCCCGACGTCCCGTTCGTGCGCCGCCCCCTGGCGGCCGGACCCGACGCGGTGCCGCTGACCGACGTCGTCGTGCAGATGGTGCTCAACCTCGGCGCCGACGAGCCCGACGACGCCGCCGCCTTCCTCGACGGCGGGGCGACGTGGGAGGGCCAGCGCTCCATCGACAGCCGGCTGGCCTCGGTCTACGGCTCCGAGACGGGCTGGTCGGTGGCCGTGGACGACGCCAGCGACCTGCTGCTGCGCTTCGAGGCCGCGCTGCCCGGCCAGGAGGAGTCGGCGGTGGGGACGGTGACGGTGACCCTCGCCGACCACGGGCCCCGCACGATCGCGCTGCCGGCGGAGGACCAGAGCCTCGACGCCACCGCGCACCCGGAGATCGCCACCGCGCTGGGCGTCTAGGGCCGGACATGGGTGGAGGGGGCGGCCTCTTCCCCAGACCGCCCCCTCCGAGGACGTTCCTACCAGATCCCGACGGCGCGCGCAGCCGGTACGGCGTGTCCGGCGACCGGTACTGCCCGACCGGGTGAGGTCAGTTGGCCGAGGGGTCGGCCGGGGCCGTCGACAGCACGGCCAGGCGGCCGGTCTGGCGGGCCAGGACCGCGCGCCACAGCTGCGGGCCCGACAGGTCGCTGAGGACGTCCGCGGGGCTGCCGGGGACGCACGCCCACGCGCCCTCGGCGATCTCGCCGGCGAGCTGGCCGGGGGACCAGCCGGCGTAGCCGGCGAACACCCGCAGGCCCGAGACGCCGTGGTCGAGGGCGTCGGGGTCGGCGTCGAGGTCGACGAGGTACACGTCGCCGGCCACCCGGCGCAGCCCCGCCGGCTCCTGACCCTCGCCCGGGCAGGCGGCCAGGCACAGCGCGGTGTCGGTCTCGCACGGGCCGCCGACGTGGAACACCGCCGGCTCGACGGCGAGGTCGCACCAGCCGGGCAGCACGTCGCGGATCTCGACCTGGCTGGGCCGGCCCAGGACGACGCCGAGGGTGCCGCTGTCGTTGTGGTCGAGCACGTAGACGACGGCGCCGGCGAAGTTGGGGTCGCTCAGCGCCGGCATCGCGACCAGCAGGGACCCGGGGCCGACGTCGTCGAGCGTGCCGGTCGACAGGGTGGGGACCGCCGCGCGGCGTCGCCCCGGGACCGCCGGGGCGGGCCGGGCGGACTCGGGATCGGGTGACGAGGGCACCGAGGACATCACGACCAGTGTGCAACAGTCCGGCGGCCAGGGGCGGACGAGGCCGCCCCGTATCGTGGGCTGGTGCGGGCGGCCGGCACCAGCGTGCGGCACCTGCTCTCCCGCGGGGACTTCCGCCGCTTGCTCGCCGCCCGGCTGCTCGCCCAGTCCGGCGACGGCGTGCTGCAGGCAGCGCTGGCCGGGACGGTGCTGTTCAACCCCCAGCGCGCCGCCGACCCCGTCGACGTCGCCGCCGCCTTCGCCGTCCTGCTGCTGCCGTACTCCGTCGTCGGCCCCTTCGCCGGGGTGTGGCTGGACCGGTGGAGCCGGCGGCAGGTGCTCGTGCGGGCGAACGTGCTGCGGGCCGGGCAGGTCGCCGTCGTCGCGGCCCTGGTGCTCGCCGGGGACGACGGCCCGCTGTTCTACGCGGCCGGGCTCGCCGTCTTCGCCGTCACCCGCTTCCTGCTGTCGGCGCTGTCGGCCGCCCTGCCGCACACCACCGACCCCGCCGCGCTGGTGCCGGCCAACGCCCTGTCGACCACGTCGGGGGCGGTGGCCACGGTCGCCGGCGGGCTGGCCGCCCTGGGTCTGCTGCAGCTCGGGACGGCGGGGGACGCCGCCTACGCCGCGGTGGCGCTCGCGGCGGCGCTGCCCTACCTGGCGTCGGCCGCCGTCGCGGCGGGCTTCGCGCGCCCGTACCTCGGACCCGACGCCGGGGACGGCCCGGGCGGGACGACCGCGCGCGCCGTGCTGCGCGGGATGGTCGCCGGCGCCCGGCACCTGGGGGAGCGCCCGGCCGCCGTCGCCGCGCTGGCCGCCATCGGCGCCCACCGGGTCTGCTACGGCCTGCTCACGCTCATGACCCTGCTGCTCTACCGCGGCCCGCTGGCCGGGAGCACCGGGCCGGTCCTCGCCGGCGGACTGGCCGGCCTGGGCCAGGTGCTGGCGGCCGGCTCGGTCGGCACCCTGCTGGCGGCCGCGGTCACGCCCCCGGCGGTGCGCCGGCTGGGCACCCGCCGGTGGGTGGTGCTCCTGCTCGCCGGCGGTGCGGTCCTGCAGCCGGCCCTGGGGCTGACGTTCGCCCCCGCCGGGCTGGTGGCCGCCGGCCTGGTGCTGGGGTTCGTCGCGCAGGCCGTGAAGATCTGCGTCGACGCCACCCTGCAGCGCTCGGTCGACGACGACTTCCGCGGTCGGGTGTTCTCCGTCTACGACACCACCGTCAACGTCGCCTACGTCGCCGCCCTGGTGACCGCTGCGCTGCTGCTGCCCGCGTCGGGACGCTCGGTGCCGGGGCTGGTCGTCGTCGCCGCGCTGTACGGCCTCACCGCCGCCGGCTACGCCCGCGCCACCCGGGTGCACGCAGCCTAGAGCCCGGGCTCGCAGGCGCCGCGACCGAGCTCCGCCAGGCCGGCGAGGTCACCGGGCCCGAGGTCGACCTGGCCGTCGTTGGTCACGTGCATGAGCTCGTCCGGGTCGTCCACGTGGTCCAGGCCCAGGACGTGACCGAGCTCGTGGACCAGCACGGCACGCACCGCGGCCCGCCCCCACGGGCTCCCCGCCGCCTCGGCGGCCCAGTCGGCGTCGACGACGACGGAGCCGGTCACGTACACCCACGGGCCCCCGGCGGAGACGGCGTCGCTGCCGCCCCGGCCGGCGATGCCGCGACCCACGTCGGGGTTGTCGGCGGGGCGCTCGAAGGAGAGCAGCACCGGCGCCCACCGGTCGCCGTAGCGGGCCGGCTGGGAGGCGGCGCGGTCACGGGTGACCCGCTCGTCGGTGCGCCCGTCGTAGACGAACCGCAGCCCGGTGGCCGCGGCGACCTCCGCCACGGCCTCCTCGACGAGCGACTCGAAGCCCGGCGGGGCGTCGTCCGGGCGGACGACGTAGTGCACGGGACGACAGGGGTCGTAGGCGACCGGCGTGACGCCGTCGCGCTGCAGGCGCAGGAACGACCAGCTGCCGTCCGCGGCGGATGCCGGCGGGGGAGCGCCCAGGGGCTGCGCGGCGGCCCCGACCCCGGGGGACGGGCGTTCGTCCGCCTCCAGCGCCACCGCCCCGGAGGGCAGCGTGAAGTCGTAGCGGCCCTCCCAGGGCCACCGGGCGCCCTGGGCCAGCGCGCTCGACCAGAGCACCAGCGCGGCCACCAGCAGCGCGACGATCGCCACCCGCAGCGGGGTCCACCCCGACACCGGCACCGAGGGCGCCTCCGAGGGCCACGGCGGGCGCGGCGCGGTCCGGGACGGCTGCGTCCCGCCGTCGTCCCGCTCCTCGCCGTGCACCCGGTCTCCCCGTCGTCGTCCGGGGGTCCGTCCTACCGGCGGACGGCGCGGTGCAGCAGGGTCCGGGCGGGGAGTGCCACCCGACCGGGGGAGTCAGGAGCGGGCGGCCCACCAGGCGCGCAGCTGCGCCTCGGCCTCGTCGGGGTCGAGCGGGCCGCGCTCGAGGCGGAGGTCCTTGAGGAAACGCCAGGCCTCGCCGACCTCGCGGCCCGGGCCGATGCCCAGGATCTCCATGATCGCGTTGCCGTCGAGGTCGGGGCGGATGCGCGCCAGGTCCTCGGCTCTCGACAGCTCCGCGATCCGCTGCTCCAGCGAGTCGTAGGTCGCCGACAGCGCCGCCGCGCGCCGCCGGTTGCGGGTGGTGCAGTCCGAGCGCACCAGCTTGTGCAGCCGCGGCAGCAGGTCGCCGGCGTCGGTGACGTAGCGGCGCACCGCCGAGTCGGTCCACTCGCCGCGGCCGTAGCCGTGGAAGCGCAGGTGCAGGAAGGTGAGCCGGGCGACCGCCTCGACGACGTCCTTCGGGTAGCGCAGCGCCGTCAGCCGCTTGCGCACGAGCTTGGCGCCGACCACCTCGTGGTGGTGGAAGGAGACGCGGCCCCGCGGCTCGTGCCGCCGGGTCGCGGGCTTGCCGATGTCGTGCAGCAGGGCGGCCAGCCGCAGCACCAGGTCCGGCGACGGGGCGTCCGGGTCGGCCTCCTCCAGCGCGATCGCCTGGTCGAGCACGGTCAGCGAGTGGCTGTAGACGTCCTTGTGCTGGTGGTGCTCGTCGATCTCCATCCGCAGCGCGGGCAGCTCGGGCAGGACGACGTCGGCGAGGCCGGTGGAGACGAACAGCTCGAGCGCCTGCCGCGGGGCGTCCTGCAGCAGCGTCTTCGACAGCTCGGCCTGCACCCGCTCGGGCGTGATCCGCGCCAGCTCGCCGGACATGGCGGTGAGGGCCGCGACCACCTCGTCGGCGGGCGTGAGGCCGAGCTGGGCGACGAAGCGGACGGCGCGCAGCATCCGCAGCGGGTCGTCGGCGAAGGAGTCCGTCGCCGCGCCGGGGGTGCGCAGCCGCCGGGCCAGCAGGTCACCGAGGCCGCCGAAGGGGTCGGTGACGGTGCGGTCGGGACCCAGCGACACGGCCATCGCGTTGACGGTGAAGTCGCGGCGGGCCAGGTCGTCCACGAGCGACGTCCCCCAGGCCACCTCCGGGTTGCGCGACTCCCGGTCGTAGCGGTCGGCCCGGAAGGTGGTGATCTCCACCCGCGTGCCCCGGATCTCGACGCCGACCGTGCCGAAGGCGATGCCCTGGTTCCACGTGGAACCCGCCCAGCCGCGCAGCAGCGCGAGCACCTGCTCGGGCCGGGCGTCGGTGGTGACGTCGAGGTCGCCGGCGGCCGGGGCGGGGTCCCCGGACCCCGCCGCGAGCAGCGCGTCGCGCACCGATCCGCCCACCAGGTGTGCCTGGAACCCGGCGTCGGCGAACCGCCGCCCGAGCTCGACGAGCACGGGGGAGACGTCGACGAGGTCGCGCACGGTCCGCTGGACCGCCGGGGGCACACCGGACACGACGAGCCAGGGTAGTGCGACGTCTCGCGCTACCCTCCTCGCATGGGAGGGACCGGTGCACGCGGGCGCCCCGGCCGCCGTCTCCGCCGGGTCGACGAGACCTCCGCCGGGGGTCTGGTGGTCGCCGACGACGGCGTCACCGGACCCCGCGCCGCGCTGATCGGCCGCACCGACCGCCGCGGCCGGCTGCTGTGGTCCCTGCCCAAGGGGCACATCGAGGAGGGCGAGACCCCGGAGGACACCGCCGTCCGGGAGGTGGCCGAGGAGACCGGCATCATCGGCGAGGTCCTCGCCCCGCTCGGCATCATCGACTTCTGGTTCGTCGCCGAGGGGCGCCGCATCCACAAGACGGTGCACCACTTCCTGCTGCGCGCCATCGGCGGCGCCCTCTCCGACGCCGACGTCGAGGTGACCGAGGTCGCCTGGGTCCCCCTCGACGAGCTGAGCGCCCGGCTGGCCTACGCCGACGAGCGGGCGCTGGTCGAGCGCGCGCCGGCGCTGCTCGCCGACAGTGCGTGACCCCGCGCGCCCGCTCCGTCCCAGGCACAGCACCCCCGGAGCCGGGGCCGGCGGGACGCGGCCCGGCGCCTGTGCCCGCCGAGTCCTGACGACGGCGCTGCTGACCCTCCCGCTGCTGGCCGGGCCGGCGCTCGCCGGGACCGCGCCGCCGGCCGCCGCCGCACCGTCCGCACCGGCACCCGCACCCGCACCCACCCCGGCCCCCGACCCGGAGCGCCCGGTGGTCGTGGAGCTCACCCGACTCGACCCCCGCACCGTCGCCCCGGGCGGCACGGTGACGCTGAGCGGCACGCTGACCAACACCGGCGCGGAGACCCTGACCGACCTCGGCGTCCGCCTACAGCGCGGCGAGGTCCTCACCACCCGCGCGGAGCTCATCGGCAACGACGCCGACCCCGACCCGATGTCGGCGGCGACCATGCCCTTCGTGCCGCTGCCCGGTCCGCTCGGGCCGGGCGCGCGGGTGGACTTCACCTACTCCGTCACCACGGCCGACCTGCGGCTGGACCGCGACGGCGTCTACCCCGTCCTGCTCATCGTCAACGGCACCGGGGCCGACGGCACGGCGCGGCGGGTCGCCGAGGTGAGCACGTCGGTGGTCCAGCAGACCGCCGCGCCCGCCGCTGCGACCTCGGTGGCCTGGCTGTGGCCCCTGGCCGAGCGCACCCACCGCGACGCCTCCGGCGAGTTCGTCGACGACGGCCTCGCCGACCTGGTGTCCGACGGCGGCCGGCTCGACCGCGCGCTGGCCGTCCTCGAGCAGGTGCCCACGGTCGTGGCGCCGGGCGCGCCCATCGAGGCCCCGGCCGCACCGGTCACCGTCGCGGTCGACCCGGCGCTGGTCGAGGAGCTCTCGCTCATGGCCGACGGCCCCTACGCCGTCGCGGGCGCGGACGGCGCCGGCGCCGGCACCGAGGCCGCCGCGGCGTGGCTGACGCGGCTGCGCGCCGTGGCCGCCGACCACCCGGTCGTGGCCCTGCCCTACGGCGACGTCGACGCCGACGCCCTGCAGGCCGCCGGGCTGCCCGCCGCGGTCCTGCGGAGCCTGCCGGGCGCGGCCGGGACCACCGACGAGAGCACCGACGACACGGGGGAGGGCACCGGCTCCGCTCCTGGCGCGGCCGGGGCGGAGTCCCCCGGGCCGGCGGGTGCGGCGCTGCTGCGGGACGCGCTCGGCGTCGCCCCGCGCACCGACCTCGCCTGGGCCGCCGGTGGCTCCGTGCGGCCCGACACCCTCGGCACGCTGCGCGCCGGCGGCGTCGACCGCGTCGTCGTCGCCTCCAGTGCGCTCACCGCCGGCGAGCGGGCGCTCGGCGTCGCCGGCGGCGGCGCGGCCGCCCGCACCACCGTGCCCGGCCAGGACGGGCCGGTCGACGCGCTCGTCGCCGACAGCGGGCTGTCCGGCCTCGTCGGCTCCGCGGCGAGCGCCTCCGGCGGCCCACGGGTGGCCGAGCAGCGCTACCTCGCCGAGCTCGTCCTGCTGTCCCAGCAGCCGGCGACCGACCCGGCGGGCCAGTCGGTGCTCGTCGCCCCGCCGCGGGACGTCGACCCCGACCCCGGCACCGTCGCGGCGATGATCGGGCAGACCGCGGTGCCGGGCCTGCGCGCGGCCTCGCTCGCCGACCTCGCGGCCGGCCCGGCCATCGACGCCGGCACCCTGGTGCAGCCCGCCGACGCCGCCCCGCTCGACCCCGCCGGCCTGGCCGACATCGCCGGGGCCGCCGGCGTGCGCGACGACCTCGCCGGCGCCGTCACCGCCGACCCCGCCACCGTGCTGGCCCCCTACGACGCCGCCGTCTCCCGCGCCGCCTCGGTGGCCTGGCGCGACGAGCCGGCCGCCTTCGTCCAGGTGGCGACCGACCTGCGGGCCACCCTCGCCGGGCTGCGCCAGCGCGTCACCCTGCTGGCGCCGGCCGACGGCACCTACAGCCTCGCCTCCGACGACTCCCCGCTGGTGCTCACCGTGCAGAACGACCTGCCCTTCGCCGTCCGGGTCCTGCTCGACGTCCGCACCCGTGACAACGTCGGCCTGACCATCGGCGACCTCGGGCCCCAGGAGCTCGCCCCGGGGCAGCGCACGACGCTGGAGGTCCCCACCGAGCTCCGCCAGTCGGGACGGTTCGCCGTCACCGCGGGCCTCACCACCCCGAACGGCGGGCCGCTCGGCGACGACGTCGCCATCCAGGTGCGCAGCACCGCCTACGGGACCATCTCGCTGTCGATCACCATCGGCGCCGCCGTCCTGCTCGGCCTGCTGTTCCTCCGCCGCGGGGTGCTCTTCCTGCGACGCCGAGGCCGTGCCGAGGAGGACGTCACGCCGGCCGCCGGTCCCGCGTTCCCGCCCAGCCGGAGCCCGGTGTGACCGGCGGCCCGCGCAGCGACGAGGACGCGCCCGCCCAGCGGCCGCTGCCGCCGGTCCCGCCGTCGCCCGGCGGACGGGACCGCGCCCGCGAGCGCCCGCTGCCCCCGCCGCCCTACCCGGTCGCACCGCCGCCGGACTCCCGGCTGCCGTCCCGGCCGGCCCGTCGCCCCGTGCCCCCGGTGCCGCCGCCGGCGCGACCCCGCCCGGAGGCGGCGGCCGACCGCGCCGCCGGACCGCCGCCGGTGCCGCCCGCCGCGTCCCCGCCGGTGCCCCCGCCGGTGCCCCCGCCCGCGGCGGTGCGGCGCTCACCCCGGCCGCTGCCGCCCGTCCCGCCGCCGGTGCGCCACCGGTTCCTGCCGGCCGACGAGACCCAGGTCATCCCGATCCTGGTGCTGCCCCCGGTGCCGCAGGCGCCGGAGGGCGAGACCGAGGAGCAGGCCCGCGAGCGCGAGGGCGCCCCCGGCGCCAGCCGCGGCATCCTGCGCGCGGCGGGCACGATGGCCGTGGCGACGCTGGTCAGCCGGATCACCGGCCTGCTGCGCACGGTGGTGCTGGCCGCGGCGCTGGGCGTGGGCCTGGTCAACGACGCCTACAACACCGCCAACACGCTGCCCAACATCGTCTACGAGCTGCTGCTCGGCGGAGTCCTGACCTCGGTGATCGTGCCGCTGCTCGTGCATGCCCAGGAGCGCGACCGCGACGGCGGCGTGGCCTACGCGCAGCGGCTGTCCACCGTGGCGATCGCCGGGCTGGTGGTGGTCACCGCGGTCGCGGTGGCCGTCGCCCCGCTGCTCACCGCGCTCTACGGCATCCAGGGGGACCCGGAGCAGGTCCGGCTGGCGAACTGGCTGGCGCGGATCCTGCTGGTGGAGATCGTCTTCTACGGCATCGGGGCGCTGGCCCAGGCGATCCTCAACTCCCGAGGCGTCTTCGGCCCACCCGCGTGGGCGCCGGTGCTCAACAACGTCGTCGTCATCGCCACCGGCGTGCTGTTCGTGATGGCGAGCGGGCCCGGCGACCTCGAGCCGGGGACCATCACCGCGCAGCAGGTGTGGCTGCTCGGCGGCGGCACGCTGCTCGGCATCGCGGTGCAGGCGCTGGTGCTCCTGCCGCTGCTGCGCCGCGCCGGCGTGCCCCTGCGGCCGCGGTGGAACCTGCGCGCGATCGGCCTGCGCGAGGTGGGCGGCCTGGGCGTGTGGGTCATCGGCTACGTCGCCGTCAGCCAGGTCGGCGTCATCGTGGCCACCCGGATCGCCAACGCCGCCACCCGCGAGGGCGGGCTGGGGTCCAGCGCCCTGGCCATCGCCAGCCTGCTGTTCCAGATGCCCTACGGGATCATCGGCGTCGCCCTGCTCACCGCCCTCGTGCCGCGGATGAGCCGCGCCGCCGCCCGCCACGACGTGCCCGGCGTCGTCTCCGACCTCGCCCTCGGCACCCGGCTCTCGGCGCTGGGGCTGCTGCCGGTCGCGGCCGCGCTCACCGTCGTCGGCCCGGCGCTGGCCACGGTCGCCTTCGCCCGCGGCCAGACCGGCCTCGACGACGCCCGCGCCATCGGCACCGCCCTCGCGCTCGGTGCCTTCGGGCTGCTGCCGATGGCCGTCACCCTGCTGCAGCTGCGCGTCTTCTACGCCATGAAGGACGCCCGCACGCCCACCCTGATCCAGCTGGGGATGGTCGCCGTCCGGGTGCCGCTGCTGCTGCTGGTCCCCGTCGTCGTGGGGCCCGAGCACGTCGTCGCCGGGCTGATGCTGGTCACCAGCGTCACCTACCTCGCCGGCTGGGTGCTCGGGCACGTGGCGCTGCAGCGCACGCTCGGCGGCCTGCGCACCCGCGAGACGCTCGGCCCGGTGCTGCGGATGGTCCTGGCGGCCGCGCTGGCCGGCCTGGTGGGGCACTTCGTGGTCGGGGTGACCGACGACGCTCTCGGGACGTCACCGGGGGGCTCGCTCGGCACCCTCGTGATCGGTACCGTGGTCGTCGGTGTCACGGCCCTGACCGGGTTCGTGCTCGCCCGTGTCCCGGAGCTCCGGGAACCCCTCGCCGCCGTCCGCGCGCGGCTGGGCCGCGGGTGAGCGCCCTCCGGCCGGCGCTCCGCGGCACCGGTCCGGGGCAGCGCGCCACCGGCCGGAGAGACACAGGGGGTCGGCAGCGTCCGTGACGTCCACGATCACCGGGCTCCCCGACCGCTACCGGCCCCTCGACGAGATCGGTCCCGAGGAGCACACCGACACCGGCGTCATCCACTGCTGGCGGGCCAAGGACCGCATCCTCAACCGCGACGTCGCGATCCGCGTGCACGTCCCCGGCGGGCCGCCCGCGCGCACCTGGATCGCCCGGGCGCTGACCGCCGGCGGCCTGGCCACGCCCGCGCTGGCGATGGTCTACGACGCCTCCGAGGGCACCGGCGGTGAGGGCGGCGCCGCCTACGTCGTCAACGAGTGGATCGAGGGCCAGACCCTCGCCGAGCGGCTCGAGGACGGGCCGATGGACGAGCGGCAGGCGCGCACCGTGCTGCGCCGGCTCGCCGAGGGCGTCGCCGAGGCGCACCGGGTCGGCCTCGCCGTCGGCGGGCTGAGCCCGGAGACCGTCGTCCTGCGCCCCAACGGCCTGGTCGGGCTGCGCGCCGTCCCCGCCGCGACCGGCAGCGTCCAGGACGACATCGACGCGCTCGGCGCGCTGCTCGAGGCGTGCCTGACCGGCGGGCGGGCCGGCGGGGTCATCCACGAGCCCGACCTGGCCGCCCTGGTCCGGCGCGCCCGCTCCCCCGAGCCGACCGGCCGGCTGGCCAGTGCCGCGGCCATGGCCGCCCTGCTCGCCGAGCGGCCGCGCAGGGGCGGGCACGCCTCCGTGCCGGTCCGCGACCGCGACGAGACCGACAGCGGCTGGCTGCGCCGGCTCCGCGAGCACCGCGACGCCCAGAACCGCGACGCCCAGAACCGCGACGCCGAGAACCGCGACGCCGCGGGGCCGGTCACCGCCGGGCCGGTCACCGCTGCGGCACCCGCCGACGCAGCACCCGCCGTGGTGTCCCCAGCTGACGCGGCCCCCGCCGACGCCGCCCCCGCCGACCGCCCGCAGCGCCTCTCCCCGGCCGTCCTGCCGCCCGTGCCGTCGGGCCGGACCGCGCCCCCCGAGGCCGCCGACGAGGACCGCTGGGACCCCGCTGCCGACGACGACCCGGTCTTCGCCGGGGCACTGGGCGACGACACCGACACCGACGACGACCTCGAGGACGACCTCGAGGACGACCGGCGCCGGCGGTCCTCACCCTCCCGCCGGCTGCTGGTCGTCGCACTGCCCCTGGCCGCGCTCGTCGTCGTCGTGCTGCTGGCCTGGTGGGTCGGCAACAACGTGCTCTCCGTGGCGGGCAACGTCGACGAGGTGCCCGGCTCGGCGCCGTCGGCACCCTCCAGCAGCGCCCCGGCCGAGGACGACGCGGAGCCCTCCGGAGACTCCGCGGCACCCCTCGCCGTCACCTCGGGGACGGTGTTCGACCCCTTCGGCGACGGCGAGTCGGAGAACGGCGACGAGGTGCCTCTCGTCTTCGACGGCGACCCGGCCACCGCGTGGAGCACGCTGACCTACCGCGGCACGCCCGACTTCGGCAACCTCAAGCCCGGCGTGGGGGTGCTCCTGGACCTCGGCTCGGCGCAGGCGGTCGGCGCGGTGACGGTCACGACGACCACCCCGGGCATCACCGTCGAGGTCCGCACCGGCGACTCCGCCGACGGCGACCTGGAGTCCTTCCCCGTGGCCGCGTCCGGCACCGTCGACGGCACCGCCGACCTGGCCCTCGAGGAGCCGGTGACGGCGCAGTACGTGCTGGTGTGGGTGACCTCCCTCGTGCCGGCCGAGGACGGCTTCGCCGGCGCCGTCGCCGAGGTCGCGGTCACCCCCGCGACCTGACCGACACCCCCCTCGGACGGGGGCCGGCGGGGAATCCGGCCCTACGATCCGGCGTTGTGCCGCACGTGACCGATCCCCAGCCGACCCCTGGCCCCGCCACGACGACCGAGATCACCTCGCCGGTGATCCCGCCCGCCGAGCACGACGGCGTGCGCGACCTGATCATCATCGGGTCCGGCCCGGCCGGGTACACCGCGGCCATCTACGCCGCACGGGCCAACCTCCACCCGCTGGTGTTCGAGGGCTCCCAGTTCGGTGGCGCGCTGATGACCACCACCGAGGTCGAGAACTTCCCCGGCTTCGCCGAGGGCATCCAGGGCCCCCAGCTCATGGACGACATGCGCACCCAGGCCGAGCGCTTCGGCGCCGAGCTGGTCGCGCGCGACGTCAGCGAGGTCGACCTCACCGCCACGCCGAAGGTGGTCAAGGTCGGCGACGAGGTGCACCTCGCCCACGCGGTCATCGTGGCCACCGGCTCGAAGTACCGGTACCTGGGCCTGGACAACGAGCAGCGCCTGCTCGGCCGCGGCGTCTCCGCCTGTGCCACGTGTGACGGCTTCTTCTTCCGCGACCAGGACATCGTCGTCGTCGGCGGTGGCGACTCGGCGATGGAGGAGGCCACCTTCCTCACCCGCTTCGCCAAGAGCGTCACGGTCGTGCACCGCCGCGAGGAGCTGCGCGCCTCGAAGATCATGCAGAAGCGCGCGCAGGACAACGAGAAGATCCGCTGGCAGCTCGGCAAGCAGATCACCGACGTCCTGGGCGAGCAGACCGTCTCCGGCGTCCGGCTCACCGACGTCGCCAGCGGCGCGACCGAGGAGCTGCCGGTGTCCGGCGTGTTCGTGGCCATCGGTCACGACCCGCGCAGCGAGCTCTTCGTGGGCCAGCTCAAGCTCGACGACGAGGGCTACATCCAGGTCGAGCACCCCACCACGCGCACCAACATCGACGGCGTCTTCGCCTGCGGTGACGTCGTCGACCACGTCTACCGGCAGGCCATCACCTCCGCCGGCACCGGCGCCGCCGCGGCGATCGACGCCGAGCGCTGGCTGGCCGAGACGTTCGGCGAGCGCTGAGGGAGGACCCAGCGGCAGGCCGTCCCGGCCCGTCCCGGGGGGCATACCGCACCCCCTCCGCGGGTTACTGACCCCAGAGGCCTGACCGGCCTCGACCGACCAGAGGGAGAACGACCATGGCAGGCAACACCGTGACGGTGACCGACGCGACCTTCGCCAACGAGGTGCTGGGCAGTGACAAGCCCGTCCTCGTCGACTTCTGGGCGGAGTGGTGCGGACCGTGCAAGATGGTCGCCCCGGTGCTAGAGGAGATCGCGAAGGAGCACGGCGAGAAGCTCACCATCGCCAAGCTCAACATCGACGAGAACCCGCAGATCGCCCGGGACTACCAGGTCATGTCGATCCCGACGATGACCGTCTTCCAGGGTGGCAAGCCGGTCAAGAGCATCATCGGCGCCAAGCCGAAGGGCGCCATCCTCTCCGACCTCGCCGACTACCTGTGACCCGGTAGACCGCACACGCTGCCGAGGGCCCGCCAGTCCACCCGGACGGGCGGGCCCTCGCCGTTCCCGGGGCCGCGGGCGAGACCCCGGTGGCCCGGATGGCGTCGCGCACGGGAGAATCGGCAGCACGATGGGTAGCGAGAGCAGCATGGAGCCGCTGGGTCCGGGCAGCCGCGGACCGGCGGTGGCCGACGTGCAGGCCGCGCTGCGCAGCCTGGGCCTGCTGGCGCCCGGCGAGGAGGGCCCCGGGGAGTACGACCGGGCCACCGAGCTGGCCGTCCGCCACTTCCAGCAGGTGCGGGGCCTGTCGGTCGACGGCCGGGTCGGCGAGGAGACCTACCAGGCGCTGTCGGAGGCGCGCTGGTCGCTGGGCGACCGCCTGCTGCACCACGACCCCGAGCGGCCCATGCGCGGTGACGACGTCACCGGCCTGCAGGAGCGCCTCCTCGAGCTCGGCTACGACGCCGGCCGGGCCGACGGCATCTTCGGCCGCGAGACCGAGGCGGGGCTGCGGGCCTTCCAGCGCGACTACGGGCTGACCTCCGACGGCACCTGCGGGCCCTCCACCCTGCGGGCGCTGCGCCAGCTCGGCCGCAAGGTCACCGGCGGCCGGCCGCAGCTGCTGCGGCAGAGCGCGAGCTTCGTCGACAGCGGCCCGCACCTGATCGGCCGGCGGATCGTCGTCGACCCCGGCCACGGCGGCGGCGACCCCGGGTTCACCGCCGGCGAGACCACCGAGGCCGACCTGGTGCTCGACCTGGCCAGCCGGATCGAGGGCCGCCTCGGCGCCGCCGGCGCGACGGTCTACCTCACCCGCGGCCGGCACCAGGACCCGACGCCGGAGGAGCGGACCCGCTTCGCCAACGACGCCCGCGCGGACCTGTTCATCTCCCTGCACATGGACGCGCACGGCTCCGAGCACGCCCGCGGGGTGGCCAGCTACTACTTCGGCACGGGCTCGGGGACGTCGTCGACGGTGGGTGAGCGGTTCGCCGACCTGGCCCGGCGTGAGGTCGTCGCCCGCACCGGCATGCTCGACCTCGGCGGGCACCCCAAGACCTGGGACCTGCTGCGCTGGACCCGGATGCCGGCCGTCCGGCTCGACTGCGGCTACCTGTCCCACCCGGTCGACCGGCAGCTGCTGCTCGACGCCAGGCTCCGCGGCACGATCGCCTCCGCCGTCCTGGCCGCCGTCCAGCGCCTGTTCCTGCCCGCCGAGGCCGACCCGCCCACCGGCACCTTCGTCCTGCCGCAGCGGGGCGCCCTCGGCTGACCGCCCCCCGCGGTGCTGGAGTGACACCAGGGGAACTGGTCCGTCACACCCGCCGTGTCGGAGGAACCCGCTCCCGGGCGTCCCTACACTCGGTCCGTGGCCCCTCCCCCGCCGTCGCACGGCCAGCCGCACCCCGTCCCGCTGCCGCACGGACGCCAGCACGGCCCCGCGGTGCCCCGCCACCCGCGGCTGGACCCCCTCGCCGACCGGTACGCCGCACGCACCCACGGCATGAAGACGTCGGAGATCCGCGCCCTGTTCTCCGTGGTCAGCCGGCCCGAGGTCGTGTCGCTGGCCGGAGGCATGCCCGCGGTCACCGCGCTGCCGCTGGACGCCGTCGGCTCGATGATCGGCGAGCTGGTCAGCGGGATGGGCGCCAAGACGCTGCAGTACGGCTCCGGCCAGGGCGACCCACGGCTGCGCGAGCGGATCTGCGACGTCATGGCACTCGAGGGCATCACCGACGCCTCGCCCAGCGAGGTCGTGGTGACCGTCGGCTCGCAGCAGGGCCTGGACCTGGTCACCCGGGTGTTCGTCGACCCCGGCGACGTCATCCTCGCCGAGGGCCCGTCCTACGTCGGCGCGCTCGGCGTCTTCCAGGCCGCCGAGGCCCGTGTGCGGCACGTCCCCATGGACGACGACGGGCTGATCCCCGAGGCGCTGGAGCAGGCGCTGATCGAGTGCCGCGCCGCCGGCGACCGGGTCAAGTTCCTCTACACGGTGCCGAACTTCCACAACCCCGGCGGCGTGACGCTGTCCGAGCCGCGCCGCCAGGCGATCGTCGACATCGCCGACCGCTACGACCTGCTGGTGATCGAGGACAACCCCTACGGCCTGCTCGGCTTCGACCGCGAGCCGATGCGCGCGCTGCGGGCCCGCGACGCCCAGCGGGTCATCTACCTGGGCTCGTTCTCCAAGACCTTCTCCCCGGGCCTGCGGGTGGGCTGGGTGCTGGCGCCGCTCGCCGTCCGCGAGAAGCTGGTGCTCGCCACCGAGGCGCAGGTGCTCTGCCCGCCGTCGCTGACCCAGTACGCCGTCGCCCGGTACCTCGACACCCAGCCGTGGCGCGAGCAGATCAAGCTGTTCACCGAGCTCTACCGCGAGCGCCGGGACGCCACCCTGGAGTCCCTGACGGCCCTCATGCCGCGCGGCACCACCTGGACCCGCCCCGACGGCGGCTTCTACGTGTGGCTCAAGCTCCCGGACGGCCTCGACAGCAAGCTCATGCAGCCGCGCGCGGTGAACGCGCACGTCGCCTACGTCCCCGGCATCGGCTTCTACGCCGACGGCTCGGGCTCGGAGTACCTGCGGTTGTCCTACTGCTACCCGGAACCCGACGCGATCCGCGAGGGCGTGCGCCGGCTGGCCCGGGTCATCGAGGCCGAGCTGGACCTGCACTCGACCTTCGACGCCGTCGACACCGGCACCTTCCGCGCGGTCGGCCGCACGGCGCCGCCCGCGGAGACCATCGTCGGCCCCGCCAACAGCGACCGGATCGAGGACTGACCGCCGTGAGCGAGCCTGCCGCACCCCCCGTGGCCGACCGTCCCGCCGAGGAGGCCCCCCTGCGCGCCGTCGTCCTGGCCGGTGGCCTGACCTTCGAGCGCGAGGTCAGCCTGTCCTCGGGCACCCAGGTCGTCGAGGAGCTGGCCCGGGTGGGGGTGGACGCCGAGCTGCGCGACGCCGACGCCGAACTGCTGCCCGGCCTCGCCGCCGCCCCGGCCGACGCCGTCTTCGTCGCGCTCCACGGCGCCACGGGCGAGGACGGCGCGCTGCGCGCGGTCCTCGACCTCGCCGGCGTCCCCTACGTCGGCTCCCCGGCCGCCGCCTGCCGCCTGGCGTGGGACAAGCCGGCCGCCAAGTCCGTGGCGCGCACCGCGGGACTGCGGACGCCGGACTGGGTGGCGCTGCCGCACAGCACCTTCCGGGAGCTGGGGGCCGGCGCGGTGCTCGACCTCATCGTCGCCCGGCTCGGGCTGCCGCTGATGGTCAAGCCCGCCTCCGGCGGCTCCGCCCTGGGCGCGCAGAAGGTCTCCCGGGTCGAGGACCTGCCCGCCGCGATGGTCAGCTGCTTCGCCTACGGCGACACGGTGCTGGTCGAGCGGTTCGTCGACGGCGTCGAGGTGGCGGTGTCGGTGGTCGACCTGGGGGAGGGGCCGGAGGCACTGCCGGCGGTGGAGATCGAGCCGGAGTCCGGCGTCTTCGACTACACCGCCCGCTACACCCCCGGGCTCACCGAGTACCACGCGCCGGCCCGGCTCGCCGACGACGTCGCCGCCCGCGCCGCCGACCTCGCCGTGCGGGTGCACGAGTCGCTGGGCCTGGCCGACCTCTCCCGCACCGACGCCATCGTCACGCCCGACGGCGAGGTGCACTTCCTCGAGGTGAACGTCTCCCCGGGCCTGACCGAGACGTCGATGTTCCCGATGGCCGTCGAGGCGGCCGGCTACGACCTCGGCGACGTCCTGGCCCGGCTGCTCACCCGGCGGGCCCGCACTCATCCGGCATAGGAGGCGATACCCACGTCCTGGCCCGCAGGACGTGAGTATCGCTTCCTATGCCCACAGCGCCCCGGTTTCGTCCGTGACGGAAACCGGCGCGCTGGAGGTTGCGAGACCGGTCAGGCCTCCTGGGGCCGCCCGGTGACGTCCGGCGCCATCTGGCCGATGATGCGCTGCAGGTCGTCGACCGACCCGAACTCGACGACGATGCGGCCCTTGGCCCGCCCGATCTGGATGCGCACCTTCGTCTCGAAGACGTCGGACAGCCGGCCGGCGAGGTCCTCGACACCGGGCGCGCTGATCCGGCGGGCCCGGCGGCGGGAGGCCGGCTGCTCGGCCGCGGCGAGGGCGACCGCCTCCTCCGTGGCCCGCACCGACATGCCCTCGGCCACGATGCGGGTGGCCAGCGCCTCCTGCGCCTCGGCCTCGTCGAGGCCGAGCAGCGCCCGCGCGTGGCCGGCGGAGATGACCCCGGCGGCGACCCGCGTCTGCACCTTCACCGGCAGCTTGAGCAGCCGGATCGTGTTGGTGACCTGCGACCGGCTGCGGCCGATGCGCTGGGCCAGCTCCTCGTGGGTGGCGCCGAACTCCTCCAGCAGCTGCTGGTAGGCCGCGGCCTCCTCGAGCGGGTTGAGCTGGACGCGGTGGATGTTCTCCAGCAGCGCGTCGCGCAGGAGGGCGTCGTCCTCGGTGTCGCGGACGATGGCCGGCACGGTGTCGAGCTCCGCGGCCCGGGCGGCCCGCAGCCGCCGCTCGCCCATAATGAGCTCATAGCCGGTCCGGCCGTCGTCGAGCGTGCGCTCGCGGACGACGATCGGCTGCAGCAGGCCGAACTCGCGCACCGAGTGGGTGAGCTCCTCGAGCGCCTCGTCGTCGAACACCTGCCGCGGCTGGCGCGGGTTGGGGACGACGTCGTCGACGGACACCTCGCGCAGCTGGGCGCCCGGAACGCCGATGGCCGCCACGCCGGCCGACGACACCGCCTGGGCGGCGACGCTGGCGGCCGCCTGGGCGGCCGGGGGGAGCAGCGTGACCGGTGCGGGCGCCGTCGGGCCGTGCCCGGTCGTCCCGTGCGTCTCGGCCGCCCCGTGCGTCTCGGTCGCGGGGGCGCCGCCGTCGGCGTCGGGGAGGGTCGGCTGCTCGACCGGGGGAGCGCTGGTGGGGATGAGCGCCGCCAGGCCCCGGCCCAGGCCGCCACGCTTGCTCATCGGGTCTCCTCGTCGACGGAGGTGGGAACGGGCAGGACGCCGGCGTCGGACTCGGGGAAGGCCCGCGGCAGCGGCCCCGACGGCGGCCCGGAGGACGGCCGGATCGCCGGCATGGGCGCGGTCGCCGGCGGCGGCGGAGGCGGCGGGCCCATCGGCCGCGGGTCGGACTCGGGCACCAGGTGCACGCCGCGCTCGGCGAGCTCGCGCGCGGCCTCGACGTAGCTGGTCGAGCCGCGCGACCCCGGGTCGTAGGTGAGCACCGACTGCCCGTACCCCGGCGCCTCGGACACCCGCACGTTGCGCGGGATGACGGTCTTCAGCACCAGGTCGCCGAAGTGGCTGCGGACCTCCTCGGCGACCTGGTCGGCGAGCTTGGTGCGCGCGTCGTACATCGTCAGCAGGATGGTGCGGACGGCGATCCCCGGGTTGAGGTGTGCCCGCACCAGCTCGATGTTGTTGAGCAGCTGTCCCAGGCCCTCGAGCGCGTAGTACTCGCACTGGATGGGGATGAGCACCTCGTCACCGGCCACCAGCGCGTTGAGCGTGAGCAGACCCAGCGACGGCGGACAGTCGATGAGGACGTAGTGCGGCCGCTGCTCCTCGGGCAGGGAGTGGACGTAGCCCTCGATCGCGCGGCGCAGCCGGTACTCGCGGGCGACGACGGAGACCAGCTCGATCTCCGCGCCGGCCAGGTCGATGGTCGCCGGCACGCAGCGCAGCAACGGGCTCGCCGTCGTCGGGTGGACGACGTCGGCCAGCGAGCTGTCCCCGACGAGGGCGTCGTAGATCGACGGCGTCCCGACGGTGTGGTCCACGCCGAGGGCCGTGCTGGTGTTGCCCTGCGGGTCGAGGTCGATGACCAGGGCGCGCAGGCCGTAGAGCGCCAGCGCCACGCCGAGGTTGACCGTCGAGGTGGTCTTGCCGACGCCGCCCTTCTGGTTGGCGACCGTGATGACCCGGATCCGCCCCGGTGCGGGGAAGGGTTCCTGGTCGGCGGCGTGCAGCACCCGCGTGGCCCTCAAGGCCTCCATGGCGATGGGGCTGTCGAAGTCCGCGCCGGAGCCGGCCGCCGCGTCGGCCGTGAGGCTGCTGCGCAGCCGCTGGCCCGGGTCGCTCATCGCAGGTCCTCCCTGCCGCCCCGTTTCACGTGGAACGGGGCGGGTAGCTGTGCGCGTTCCACGTGGAACGCCGTGCGCGGGCTCCGGCGGCTCACCGCGGGCCGCGCGTCATCACCACCACGGTAGTGGCAGCCTCCCCCAGCTCCGCGCCGACAGCCCGGGCGTGTACGTCACGCATCCCGGCCGCCGCGAGCTGGGGGAGCATCCCCGGCAGCTCCTCCACGGCCCGGGCGCCGACGAGGGCGACCAGCCGGGCCCCGGGGCGCAGCAGGCCGCGGCACCACCCGACGAGGCGGGGGAGGGCCGCCACCGCGCGCGCCGTCACGACGTCGACCGGGCCGACCGCGGTGACCACGGACCGCTCCTCGGCCCGGCCGCGCACGACCCGCCAGTCCACGCCGAGCTCAGTGACGACCTCCTCCAGGAACTCCACCCGGCGGGCCATCGGCTCGACCAGCGTCAGCCGCAGGTCGGGACGGGCCAGCGCCAACGGGATCCCGGGCAGGCCGGCGCCGCTGCCGACGTCGACCACCCGCGCGTCGGGCGGGACCGCCTCGGCCACCGCCGCACTGTTGAGGACGTGCCGCTCCCACAGCCGCGGCACCTCCCGCGGGCCGATGAGGCCGCGGGTGACGCCGTCGGAGGCCAGCCGGGCGACGTACCGCTCGGCGGCGGGCAGGGCCGCGCCGAACACCGTCCGTGCGGCCGGTGGGGCGGGTGGGGCCGGTGGGGTGCTCCCGTCCGGCCCCGCGCCTCCGTCCGCCCCTGGGCTCTCGTCCGGTCCGGTGCCCTCCGGTGCGGGCGGCCGGCTCACCGCTCCGGCAGGACCACGACGCGGCGGCCGGGCTCCTCGCCCTCCGACTCGCTGCGGACCCCCGCGACGCCGGCGACGACGTCGTGGACGACCTTGCGCTCGAAGGGGTTCATCGGGGCCAGGCGCTCGGGCTGCCGGCTGGCGGCCACGCGCCGCGCGGCCTCGGCGGCCAGCGAGGTCAGGTCGGCGCGACGGCGGGCGCGGTAGCCGCCGATGTCGAGCATGAGCCGGCTGCGCACGCCGGTGGACTGCGCCACCGCGAGCCGGGTCAGCTCCTGCAGGGCCTCGAGCACCGAGCCGTCGGAGCCGACCAGGTCGTCGAGCTCGCCGCCGACGATGGCGACCGACGCCCGGTCGCCCTCCACGTCGAGGTCGATGTCGCCGTCGACGTCGAGGATGTCGAGCAGGCGCTCGAGGTAGTCACCGGCGACGTCGCCCTCGCGGACGAGCAGCTCGGTGCCGGTGCCCCGCGACCCGGCCGGTGCGACCTCGTCGGCGGGCTCGAGCGACGCGTCGTCGCCGGTCTCGTCGGTCTCGGGCAGGTCGGTGGGCCCTCCCGTGTCGGTGGCGGGGCTGAGGACGGCGCCGGTGGTGACCTCGGCGGTCGCGGCGGTGTCGGTGGCGGGCTGGTGGGGAACGCTCACGGAGGAACCTCCAGTCGGTGCGGGCAGCCGGGTGGACCCGGGGGTCGGGGGGCGGCCCGCGCCGCGTGGTGTCGCGGCGGCGCGGGCGGCGGGCGTCCGGGGAGCGGGTCCCGGCGGACGCGGGGAGGTCAGCGCCGCTTGCGCTTCCCGCCGGTACCGGCGGGGCGGCCGTGCGGTGCGCGGTTGGCCGGGCGTGCGCCCCGGCTGCCGGAGCCCCGCGGCGCGGGGCCACCGGCGGCCGTGGCGCCGCCGCCCGTGCCGCCGTCGACGCCGTCGCCGGGCGTCCCGGGGTCGGCGACGCCGTCAGCGGGCGCCGCCGTGCCGTTCACCCCGGTGCCGTTCACCCCGCTGGCGGTGGCGCCGCCCTTCGGGACCTCGGTGGCGCCGCCCTTCGGGACCTCGGTGGCGCCGCCCTTCGGGACCTCGGTGGCGCCGCCCTTCGGGACCTCGGTGCCGCCGCCCTTGGTCAGCGTCACACCGGGGGTCGCGGGACGGCCGCCCTTGGGGCGGACGGGCTTGGCACCCGGCTTGGGGGCCAGCGTCTTCGGGTCGACGGCCGGCTTGTCGGCGGCGGCCCGGGCCTTGGCGGCGGGGGAGCCGGGCGGGGGCATCTTGCGCAGGATGAAGAACTGCTGGCCCAGCGTCCAGGTGTTGTTGACCAGCCAGTACAGGAGCACGCCGATCGGGAAGAAGAAGCCGGTGATGAAGAGGCTGATCGGCATGCCGTAGAGCAGGACCTTCTGCACCATCGCGGCCTGGCCCTCGACCGGGCCGGAGCGCGCCATGATCTGCTTCTGCGTGAAGAAGGTCGTCGCGCACATGACGACCATGAGGATCAGGGCGACCGTCCGGATCGGGCCGTAGCCGCCGGTGATCGCGAGGATCGCCTGCTCCTTGGCACCGGTCATGTTGAACGCCGAGGAGATCGGCGCCCCGAACAGCTCGGCCCGGGCCGCCTGGTCGGTGAGCTCGTCGTCCCAGCTGTAGAGGCCCGGGGCGTCCGGCCGCAGGCGGCGCAGGACGTGGAACAGCGCGAGGAAGACCGGGATCTGCGGGAGGATGGGCAGGCAGCCGGCCAGCGGGTTGACCCCGCGCTCCTTCTGCAGCGCCATCATCGCCTGGCTGAAGCCCTGCCGGTCGGCGCCATACTGCTTGCGCAGCTTCTGGATCTCCGGCTGGATCTCCTGCATCGCCCGCTGGCTCTTCACCTGCTTGACGAACAGCGGGAAGAGGATGAGCCGCACGGTGACGACGAGGAACGCGATCGACAGCGCCCAGGTGATGCCACCGGCGGGGTCGAGGAACGTCGAGAACACCGTGTGCCACGTCTTCATGACGAAGGCGATCCCGGTGTACAGCCAGTCAAGCAACGCCAGCCTCCTGCTGCGGGGGCCGGCGGTCAGCCGGCGGGGTCTCGGGGGCGGGACGACGCGGTCCGTCGGCGGCGGCTCCCGGGAGAGGTGCCGCTGTCATCGACGTGCGGGCGTCGCCGCCGGTTCCGGGGGTCGTCGTCCCGCGACGCGGCGGGACGGGGTCGTAGCCACCGGGGTGCCACGGTGCGCACTTCAGCAGCCGCCGCAGCGCCAGCCACGACCCGCGGGCGGCGCCGTGCACGGCGACGGTCTCGGCGGCGTAGGCACTGCAGGTGGGCGCGAAGCGGCACCGCGGCGGCAGGGCCGGGCTGATGGCCCGGGAGTAGAAGCCGATCGCGGCCAGCAGGGCCCGGGCGAGCGGCCCGCGGCGGCCGGGCTGCCCGGGGGAGGGGAGGCTCACGAGGACCGCGTCCGCTCGGCGAGCAGGCGGTCCAGGCCGGCGGCGAGGTCGCGGCGCAGCACCGCCGAGGGCGCGGTGCCGGCCTCGGGCCGGGCCCGCACGACGAGGTCGGCGGTGTCCGGCAGCCGGTCGAGCTCCTCGCGGACGGCGGCACGCAGCCGGCGGGTCACGCGGTGACGGACCACGGAGTTGCCGACCGCCTTCCCGACGACGAAGCCGGCCCGGGGGCCGGCCGCACCGCTCCCGGACACACCGAGACCCCCGGCCGTGGCGGCCGGGGGTCGGACGGGGAGGTAGTGGAGCACCATGGTCGGCCGACCGGCACGCCGGCCCGACCGGACGACCGCGGTGAACTCCGGACGCCGGCGCAGGCGTGCCTGCGCGGGCAGCACCTCAGGCGGAGAGCTTCTCGCGACCCTTGCGCCGGCGGCCGGCGAGGATCGCGCGGCCCGCGCGGGTGCGCATCCGCAGCCGGAAGCCGTGGGTCTTGGACCGGCGGCGGTTGTTCGGCTGGAAGGTGCGCTTGCTCACGGGGTACTCCTGGCGGGACGTCGACGGTGCGGACCCACCGGTGGGCAGGCACGCGTGCGGGGCACGGGCGGATCGGCGCGAGCCGCTCCCCGGGCCCCTGAGGCGGGTCTCCGCGCACGCCGCCCCACGGCGGGAGTGCACGGACTCCGCCCATCATAACCAGGGGACGGCGGGTGCCCGCGAGCAGCGTGTACCCGGTCCTCCGGCACGGCCGCGGGCCGGGAGTGACCCGTCAGGCTGCACCGTCCAGGAGGACACGGGGTGTCGGCACGCCGACCGGGAGCAGACGACACGCCGAACGACACGCGCACCGGACGGCTCCCGGGCACCGCGACGTCGTTGCCGGGCTGTGGACGGGGCTGTTAGCGTCGCCCCGCTCCGTACCGGACGACCAGGTCCGGTCCGGGAGCCGACCACCCGGTCGACCGACCGCCGTCCGCTCCGAGCCGTCTCCCGACCTCCCTCCCGACCGGCGACGACGCCACCACCGTCTGACATCCACAGGTCGACATGGTGCCGTGTCGCCGGTCGTGCACAGCCTGTGGACACTCGTGTGGAACCCGTGTGTCCGGATGTCCACAAGCGGACAGCCGCGGCACCGGGGCCCGGGACACCCGGGGGTCGCTCACACGGGGACAGAAGAGCTTGGGGAGGACACGGCCATGGCCGATGCCACGGTGGACCTGGCGGAGGTCTGGGACTCGGTCCGTGAACGGCTGGCGACCAGCCTGACCCGGCAGCAGAACGCGATGCTCAACCTCACCCGGCCGGTGGGCCTGGTGGGCGGTACCGCGGTGCTCGCGGCCCCCAACGAGTTCACCCAGACCGTGCTGGAGTCCCGCATGCGCCGGGTGCTGGCCGAGGCGCTGTCGGAGCAGCTCGGCCGCGACATCGGGGTCGCGATCCAGCTGGAGGACAGCCCGGCCGACGTCGCCCCCGCGGAGGCCGAGGCGCCCACCCGCCGGCCGTGGACGCCGGTCGCCGTCGAGCCCAGCGACGAGGACCGCGAGCGGGCCGACGACGGCCGCAGCGCCTTCGGGGTGCGCAGCGACGCCCGCCCGCTGGAGCGCTCGCCCTTCGACGGGTCCGACGCCGCCCGGGGCCACCGGGAGGACGGTCGCTACGGCGACGACGGTTACGCGGGGGACCGCTACGGCAACCGCTACGAGCCGGCGCGCGGTGACGTCCGCCCACCGGCCGAGGTGCCGTTCGACGCCCGGCCCGGCACTGGTGACCCCGCCGGTGACGGTGCGGGCGAGTGGGGCGGCACCGACTGGAGCCCGGCGGTCCGCCCGCGCAGCGCGAGCCGGCGCCGCGGCGTCCGCCCGGGTGAGGGCGCGGAGGTGCTGCCCTTCGACCTCGGCGACGGCGCCGACGAGGACGGCGACGACCCGGACGGCCCCGGCGGCCAGCCCGCCGGTCGGCGCGGGGGCGGCGCGGCCCGCGGCGGCGGGGGAGCGGTGCCGCTGTTCGGCGACCGCCGTCCGCCCGCCGGCCAGGACCCGGGGCTCAACCCCAAGTACGTCTTCGACAGTTTCGTCATCGGCAACAGCAACCGGTTCGCGCACGCCGCGGCGGTCGCCGTCGCCGAGGCCCCGGCGCGGGCCTACAACCCGCTGTTCGTCTACGGCGACTCCGGCCTCGGGAAGACCCACCTGCTGCACGCGATCGGGCACTACGCGGCGCGGATGTTCCCCAACGTGCGGGTGCGCTACGTCAGCACCGAGGAGTTCACCAACGAGTTCATCAACCTGGTGCACTCCGGGCGGGCCGAGGACTTCCGCCGGCGCTACCGCGACATCGACTTCCTGCTCATCGACGACATCCAGTTCCTGGAGCGCGCCGAGCGGACGCAGGAGGAGTTCTTCCACACGTTCAACACCCTCCACAACGCCAGCAAGCAGATCGTCATCACCTCCGACCGGGCGCCGAAGAAGCTGACGACGCTGGAGGACCGGCTGCGGACCCGGTTCGAGTGGGGGCTGATCACCGACGTCCAGGCCCCCGACCTCGAGACCCGCATCGCGATCCTGCGGAAGAAGGCCTACGGGGAGCGGCTGCAGGTGCCCGACCCGGTGCTGGAGTTCATCGCCAGCAAGGTGCAGACCAACATCCGCGAGCTCGAGGGCGCGCTGATCCGGGTGACGGCGTTCGCGTCGCTGAACAAGCAGCAGGTCGACCTGCCGCTGGCCGAGCTCGTCCTCAAGGACCTGATCAGCGACGAGCAGGGCCCGCAGATCACCGCGGCGATCATCATGGCGGCGACCGCGGAGTACTTCTCCGTGACGATGGAGGAGCTGCAGGGCTCCAACCGCAGCCGCACGCTGGTCAACGCCCGCCAGATCGCCATGTACCTGTGCCGGGAGCTCACCGAGCTGTCCCTGCCGCGGATCGGCGCCTCCTTCGGCGGCAAGGACCACACCACGGTCATGCACGCCGTCAAGAAGATCACCAACCTGATGAGCGAGCGCCGGGCGACGTACACGCAGGTCACCGAGCTCACCGCCCGCATCAAGAGCCGCGCCCGGCAGTAGCCCGGCGCCGTCCTCACCGAGCGGCTGTCCACAGTCCGGGGGCGACCGGTGAGGACGGTCATCGCCCGTGCTCCCGCGGTTTCCCGGGCGGTCGGCGGCCCCCGAGCTGTCGACTCGTCGAGGAGTTGTCCCCAGGGATGTGCACACCCTGGGGAGATCGTGATCGCGCCGGGGCCGGTGGACGGCGCGACGCCGTGACACCGGGTGCCGTCCCCAGGGCACTCCCCAGCGTGTGCATCCAGCCCCGGTCGCCGCGCTGACCTGCGCCGATCGGCCGTCGCGGCGCCGTCGTCCCCACCTCCCGGGGGCCCGGGACCGCCGGCCGCCGCCGCGTCGCGCCCCGGCTGGGCACGCACTGGGGACATCCCGGGGGAGGACGGGGGACAGGACGTGGACGGCTGGGGGTCGCTGTGCACGGCCGTCGAGATGTCCACGTGTCGACAACAGCAGGACACCGGTTGCCCACACCGGGCCAACATGTCGACTTCGGCGCTGACCTGCACGAAGGGCCTCGATCCCCAGCTTCCACACCGGTGATGACGAAGATGAGGGATAGAGATCGAGGATTCCTTGAACCCCAGTAGGGGTGGGGACGCTGCGGCCCGGGGGGCCTCGCGCAGGAAGGACAACAGCCAGGGAGAGGGGACGGGAACGGACTCGCGGGACGGGTGAGCACACCTGATCGGGTCCCGGGTTCCCCGATGTCGGCCCCGGCGGGCACGATGAGCCCCGCAACAGGCAGAGCACCACTCCCGGACGGCACGGACGCCGGGGACCGGTGGTGCGCAGACGACGGCAGTGGGCCGTGCAGAGCTGGGGTGGGTCGGTCATGGAGTTCCGGGTGACACGCGAGGTGCTCGCCGATGCCGTCGCGTGGACGGCGCGCAGCCTGCCGCCACGCCCGTCCGTGCCGGTGCTGGCCGGCATCCTGTTGGAGGTCGACGGCGCGCAGCTGTCGGTGTCGGGCTTCGACTACGAGGTGTCCGCGCGCGCCGAGGTCGACGTGCAGGCCGCCGAGAGCGGGCGGGTCCTGGTCCCCGGCCGGCTGCTGGCCGAGATCACCCGAGCCCTCCCGCCGCACCCGGTCGACATCCGCGCCGAGGGCCCCCGCCTGTCCATCACGTGCGGCAATGCCCGGTTCAGCCTGCCGACGCTGCCGGTGGAGGACTACCCGTCCCTGCCCTCGATGCCGTCGTCGGCCGGCGTCGTCGACAGCGACGTCTTCGCCGAGGCGGTCGGCCAGGTCGCCGTCGCCGCCGGGCGCGACGACACCCTGCCCATGCTCACCGGCGTGCGCCTGGAGATCGAGGACGACCGGGTGACCCTGGCGGCCACCGACCGCTACCGCCTCGCCGTGCGGGAGTTCGCCTGGCGCCCGGAGACCCCCGGGATCTCCGCCGCGGTGCTCGTTCCGGCGCGCACGCTCGCCGACGCCGCCCGCACGCTGACCAGTGGCCCGGAGATCACCGTCTCGCTGTCCTCGGGCGGCTCCGGCGAGGGCATCCTCGGCCTGTCGGGCAAGGACCGGCAGACCACCACCCGGCTACTCGACGCCGAGTTCGTCAAGTACCGGGCGATCATGCCGAGCGAGTCGGCGGCCAACGCGACGCTGCCGGTCGTGCAGTTCACCGACGCCGCCAAGCGCGTGGCGCTGGTCGCCGAGCGGGGCACGCCGCTGCGCTGCGAGTTCACGCCCGGTCAGGTCACCCTGCGCGCCGGCGGCAGCGACGACGAGGGGCAGGCCGAGGAGCGCTGCGACGTCGAGTTCGACGGCGACCCGCTGACGATCGGCTTCAACCCGACGTTCCTGCTCGACGGGCTGGCCGCGGTGCACACCGGCCGCGCGCGGATGGACTTCACCAGCCCGCTCAAGCCCGCGGTGCTCTCCGGCGTGGAGGAGCCGGCCACCGACGACGACGCCGCCCGCCCGGCCGAGCGGCCGGGCAGCTACCGGTACCTGATCATGCCGGTGCGCCTGCCCGGCTAGCCGGAGGACCCTCCTGCCCCCGCCGTCCGCCCGCGCACGGCGGGGACCTGCAGGAGAACCGCCCGACGGGCACGATGAGCACTGATCCGGGACCGCGAAGAGGGGACTTCTGTCGTGCAGCTAGGGCTGATCGGGCTGGGCAAGATGGGCGGCAACATGGCCACGCGGCTGCGCCGCGCCGGTCACGAGGTGGTCGGCTTCGACCACCACCCGGAGAAGCGCGACGTCGACAGCCTGGAGGCGCTGGTCGGGGCCCTGGCGGCCCCGCGCGTCGTCTGGGTGATGGTCCCCGCGGGTGAGCCCACCCGCGCCACCATCCGTGAGCTGCGCGACCTCCTCGGCGAGGGCGACGTCGTCATCGACGGCGGGAACTCCAAGTACACCGACGACCAGGTCAACGCCGACCTGCTGGCCGAGCGCGGCATCGGGTACCTCGACTGCGGGGTCTCCGGCGGCGTGTGGGGCCTGGAGAACGGCTACGCGCTGATGGTGGGCGGCTCGGCGGAGGACGTCGAGAAGGTGCGGCCGGTGTTCGACGACCTCAAGCCGCCCTCCCCGCACGACGAGCGGGGCGAGCCGATGCCCGGCATCGGGTTCGTGCACGCCGGCCCCGTCGGCGCCGGTCACTACGCGAAGATGGTCCACAACGGCATCGAGTACGCGCTCATGCAGGCCTACGGCGAGGGCTACGAGCTGCTGGCCGCCGTCGACCTCGTCGAGGACGTCCCCGGCGTCATCGCCTCCTGGACCCAGGGCACCGTCATCCGCTCGTGGCTGCTGGACCTGCTGGTGAAGGCGCTGCAGGAGGACCCGCGCCTGGACCGGATCAGGGGCTACGCCGAGGACTCCGGCGAGGGCCGGTGGACGGTGATGGAGGCCATCGACAACGCCGTCCCCATGCCG
The DNA here is from genome assembly GCF_900115395.1 of Geodermatophilus obscurus. Taxonomy (GTDB): domain Bacteria; phylum Actinomycetota; class Actinomycetes; order Mycobacteriales; family Geodermatophilaceae; genus Geodermatophilus; species Geodermatophilus obscurus_B. Next base: position 17,424 of record NZ_FOWE01000006.1, on the reverse strand, counting down.
ACGATCGCCGCGTCGCTGTTCGCCCGCTTCTCCTCGCGCCAGGAGGACTCGCCGACGATGAAGGCGGTCGCCGCGCTGCGCAACCAGTTCGGCGGGCACGCGGTGCACGCCATCGAGGCCGGCGGCTCCACGGAGCTGGAGAAGCCCGCGTGACGCGCGGCTGAGGTGTACGTCCGGCACCTGCAGCTGGTGGACTTCCGCAGCTGGGCGAAGGTCGACCTGGCGCTGCGGCCGGGCCCGACGGTGTTCGTCGGCCGCAACGGCGAGGGCAAGACCAACCTCGTCGAGGCGGTCGGCTACCTCGCCACGATGGGCAGCCACCGCGTGTCCGGCGACGCGCCGCTGGTCCGGCACGGCGCCGGGCAGGCGGTGGTCCGGGCGGCGCTGCGCCGCGAGGAGCGCGAGCTGCTCGTGGAGGTGGAGATCAACCCGGGCCGGGCCAACCGGGTCCGGGTCAACCGCTCGGCGCTGCCGCGGCCGCGCGAGCTGCTCGGCCTGGTCAAGAGCGTGCTCTTCGCCCCGGAGGACCTCGCCCTGGTGCGCGGGGACCCCGCCGAGCGCCGCCGGTTCCTCGACGACCTGCTGGTCAGCCGTACGCCCCGGCTGGCCGGGGTGCGCAGCGACTACGACCGCGTCCTCAAGCAGCGCAACGCGCTGCTCAAGACCGCGCGGCTGGCCCGCGGCGACGCGCTGGCCACCCTCGACGTCTGGGACACCCACCTCGTCGAGCTCGGCGGGCAGCTGCTGGCCGCGCGGCTGGCGCTGGTGGCCGACCTGGCGCCGCACGTCGCGCGGTCCTACGCCGCCGTCGCCGGGGCCGGCGCCGTCGCCGCGGGCCTCGGCTACACCAGCACCGTGCCGCTGGCCGGGGACGGCGTCCCGCTGCAGCCCGGCACCCCGCCGCCGCGGGCGGCCGAGCTGTCCGCGGCGCTGCGCGAGCGGGTGGCCGAGCGCCGCCGCGAGGAGGTCGAGCGCGGGATGACGCTGGTCGGCCCGCACCGCGACGACCTCGTGCTGCACCTGGGGCCGGCCCCGGCCAAGGGCTTCGCCAGCCACGGCGAGTCGTGGTCGCTGGCCCTGGCGCTCAAGCTGGGCTGCTTCGCGCTGCTGCGGGCCGACGGCGAGGAGCCGGTGCTGGTGCTCGACGACGTCTTCGCCACCCTCGACGCCGGCCGCCGGGCCGCGCTGGCCGAGGTCGCCCGCTCCGCCGAGCAGACGCTCATCACCGCCGCCGTCCTCGACGACGTGCCCGGGGAGCTGCGCGGCGCGCGGGTGGAGGTCGGCGCGGGGACGGCGACACTGGTGGCCGACGAGGAGGGGACCCCGTGAGCGACGACCGGCCTCCGCGGCCCAGCGACATCGCCCGCGCCGCCCTCGAGGCCGCCCGGGCGGCGTCGGCGGCGCGGCCCGCGCCCACCCGCCGCCGGGTGGCCGGCCCGCGACGCAGGTGGACGGGGCCGGGCCCCGGCGAGGACGACCCGCAGCCGCTGGCCCGGCTGGTCGACTCGCTGGTCACCACGCAGGACTGGACGGAGAACACCCGCGTGGGCGCCGTCTTCGGCCGCTGGTCGGCGCTGGTCGGGCCCGACATCGCCGCGCACTGCCGCCCGGAGACCCTGACCGAGGGCGAGCTGCTCGTCGTCGCCGAGTCGACCGCCTGGGCCACCCAGCTGCGGCTGCTCGCGCCGACCATCCTCGCCAAGCTGAGGGCGAACGTCGGCGGGGACGTGGTGACCCGGTTGCGCGTTGTCGGACCGACGGCCCCCAGCTGGAAGAAGGGCCCGCGGTCGGTCCGCGGGCGGGGGCCCCGCGACACGTACGGATGAGGACGGTGCCCCGATGAGCAGCCCCCGAGACGACGACCGGCCCGGCGACGACCCCCGCGACGACCCCCGCCCCGGCCACGACCCCCGCCCCGGCGACGCCGGCCCGCAGGAGCCGGACCACCTCGGCGACGGCGAGCGGTCGGACGAGCGCGCGCCCGCCGCGATGCCGCAGACGGTCACCTGGGGAGCCCGGCCGCGGACGCCGTCCGTCGTCGAGCAGGTGTTCCGCTACCAGGGCGACACCGTGGGCGCGCAGGGCTGGGCGCTGCAGCACGGCTGGACGATCTCCGACGGCACCACCCCGCAGGACGCCGTCCTCGCCGAGCTGGTGGCCACCGCACCGGTCCGCGCCACCCGCGACCACCGACCGGCCGGCGTGATGCGCGGGCGGGCGGGGACCGTCGAGCTGGTCGCCTTCGACGTCACCTTCGTCGACAAGCGGTACTCCGTGCCCGAGTACGCCGTCACCGCGGCGCCGGTGCTGCTCCCGCTGCCGGGGCTGCGGCTGTCCCCCGTCCGCTTCTGGCGGCACCGCACCGGCGGCCTGCTGCACGTGCCCAGCGGTGACGCCGCCTTCGACGCCCGGTGGGTGCTGCTGGCCGCGGAGGACGGTCCGGGCGTGCGGGGGCTGGTCGCCGACGAGACGGTGCGCGGCCTGCTGATGGCCTCCGACGACGGCGACGAGTTCTGGTCCGCGGCCGGCCACCTCGCCGCCGTCCGCCCCGACGGCCACCGCCCCGAGCTCATCGAGCACCACGCCCGGCTGCTGGGCGCGATGGTCGCCGCGCTCGCTGCCGCCGCCTGACCCCGTGACCGCCGACCCCGCCACCGTCACCGCCACCGCCACCGCCGAGCCCGTCACCGCTCCCGAGCAGCCGGCGGCCGTCGCCCAGCCCAACGCCTCCCTGCGCGACCTGCTGCCCCTCGTCCGCCCGCACCGGCGGCCGCTGCTCCTGGCCGCGGGGCTCTCGCTGGTCGGCGCGGCCGCCGCCCTCGCCCAGCCCGCGCTCACCGGCCGGGTCATCTCGGCCGTCGGCGCCGGTGAGCCGCTGCTGCCCGCCGTCGTGGCGCTGCTGCTCGTCCTGGTGGCCGGGGCGCTGCTCGACGCGTACCAGTCCTACCTGCTGCAGCGCACCGGGGAGGGCGTCGTCCTCACCACCCGCCGGACGGTCGCCGACCGGCTGCTGCGGCTCCCGGTGGCCGAGTACGACCGGCGCCGCACCGGCGACCTCATGTCCCGCGTCGGTGCCGACACCACGCTGCTGCGCGCCACGGTGACCTCCGGGGTGGTCGAGGTGGTCGGGTCGGCGGTGGTCGGCGTCGGCGCCCTGGTCGCCATGGCGCTCGTCGACGTCTGGCTGCTGCTGGTCACCGTCGGCGCCGTCGCGGTCGGGCTGACCGTGGTGGTGCTGAGCAGCCGGCGGATCCGGAAGCTGTCGCGCCAGGCGCAGGAGGAGGTCGGCGCGATGACGGCGGCCGTCGAGCGGGCGCTGTCGGCGGTGCGCACGATCCGGGCCAGCGGCGCGACCGGCCGCGAGGTCGGCACCGTCGGCGCCAGCGCGGAGCGCGCCTACCGCGCCGGGGTCTCGGTGGCCCGGGTGGAGGCGATCGTGGCGCCGGCCGGGTCGATCGCCGTCCAGGGCGCGTTCCTCGCCGTTCTGGGGCTGGGCGGCTACCGCGTGGCGACCGGCTCGATCGCCGTCGCCGACCTCGTCGCCTTCATCCTCTACCTGTTCCTGCTGGTCATGCCGCTGGGCCAGGCGGTCGGGGCGTGGACGCAGCTGCAGACCGGTCTGGGCGCGCTGGCCCGCATCCAGGAGGTCCTCGTCCTCGAGCCCGAGCGCGACGACGTCCCCGAGGTCCCCGGAGCCGGGACCGGCGCGCCGGCGGCGCCCCGCGTGCCGCCGCCGGGCACCCCGCTGCTCGAGCTCGACGACGTCTCCTTCGCCTATCCCGACGGCACCCGCGTCCTCGACCGGGTGTCCCTGACGGTGCCGGCCGGCAGCCGGGTGGCGCTGGTGGGGCCCTCCGGTGCCGGCAAGTCGACCGTCCTGGCGCTGGTCGAGGGCTTCTACCCGCTCACGGGCGGGGCGATCCGGTGGGCCGGCACCGACGTCCGGGAGCTGCCGCGGGCGGCCCTGCGCGCGAACCTGGGCTACGTGGAGCAGGAGGCGCCGGTGCTGGCCGGCACCGTGCGGGAGAACCTGCTGCTCGCCGCCCCGCACACCACCGACGACGAGCTGTGGGCGGTGCTGGCCGACGTCGGCCTGACCGGGGTGGTGCAGCGCTCGCCGCGCGGGCTGGACGTGCCGGTGGGCGACGAGGGCGTGCTGCTGTCGGGGGGCGAGCGGCAGCGGCTGGCGATCGCGCGGTCGCTGCTGGCCCGCCCGGCGCTGCTGCTGCTCGACGAGCCGACGGCCAGCCTCGACGCCCGCAACGAGAACCTGCTGCGCGAGACGCTGGCCGCCGCGGCCGCCGACCGGGCGCTGCTCGTCGTCGCCCACCGGCTGTCGACGGTGCTCGACAGCGACCAGATCGTCGTCCTCGACGCCGGCCGCGTCGTCGCCCGCGGCACGCACGCCGAGCTGCTGGAGACCAGCCCGCTCTACCGCGAGCTCGCCTCCGCCCAGCTCCTCGTCTGACCCGCCGGGATCAGGTGACCTGATCGTCGGGCGTCCTCCCTCACGTCCCACCGTGCGGGAGGACGCCCTGCGGTGCGGGAGGACGCCGCCCACCCGATCGGCCGGGGTACGGCGCGTGGCCGCGGTGGAGGCCGGCGGGCCGACGGAGCGCTGGGCGTCACGCGGCCCGGCTCGGCGCCGTCGTCTCCTGCCCGCTGTCCGCCTCGGCCGTCTTGGTGATGTTGCGGACCATGCTGCCGAAGACGATCCCGTGGAACGGCGAGACGCTCCACCAGTAGAGCTGGCCGAGCAGCCCGAGCGGGTGGAAGGTCGCCTTCTGCCGCAGCCGGGTGCGCCCGGAGTCGGCTCGTTCCACGTGGAACTCCAGCCAGGCGAGGCCGGGTAGCCGCATCTCGGCGCGCAGCCGCAGCAGGCGGCCCTCGTCGAGCTCCTCGACCCGCCACCAGTCCAGCGCGTCCCCGACGTAGAGGTCACGGGGGTCGCGCCGGCCGCGGCGGAGGCCGACGCCCCCCACCGCCCGGTCGAGCCAGCCGCGCACCTCCCAGGCCAGCGGGAAGCTGTACCAGCCGGTCTCCCCGCCGATGCCCTCGACGACCCGCCACAGCGCCTCGGGCGAGGCGTCGGTCTCCCGGGTCCGCTCGTCGAGGTGGAGGCTGCCGCCGGCCCAGTCGGGGTCGGAGGGCATCGGGTCCGACGGCGCCCCGGGCACCGACGCACCGGTCCACCGGGTGTCGACGGCGTTGGTGCGGACCTTCTGCACGGCCAGCCGCACCGCCTCGTCGAAGCCGAGCAGCCCCTGGGGCGGGTCGGGCACGTACCGCGCGATGTCGTGCTCGGAGCAGACGACGGTGTTGCGCAGGGACTCCACCAGCGGCCGCGCGATGTTCGCCGGGACCGGCGTGATGACGCCGACCCAGTGGCTCGACAGCGACGGCGAGAAGATCGGGACCGGGAGGATCCGCCGCCGCGGCAGGCCGGTGACCTCGGCGTAGCGCTGCATCATCGTGGCGTAGTCCATGACGTCGGGCCCGCCGATGTCGAAGCGGCGGTGCACGTCGGCCGGCAGCGTCGCGACGCCGACCAGGTAGCGCAGCACGTCGCGGATGGCGATCGGCTGGATGCGGCTGTGCACCCACCGCGGCGTCACCATGACCGGCAGCCGCTCGGTGAGGTAGCGCAGCATCTCGAACGACACCGAGCCCGAGCCCAGGATGACCGCGGCCCTCAGCACCACGGTGGGCACACCGGAGCCGAGCAGGATGCGCGCGACCTCGGCGCGCGAGCGCAGGTGCGGCGAGAGCTCCTCGTCGTCCGGTTCGAGGCCGCCGAGGTAGACCAGCCGCCCGACGCCGGCGGCCCGCACCGCACGGGCCATGACCTCCGCGGTCTCGCGGTCGCGGGTCTCGAACTCCTCGCCGATGCCGAGGGAGTGGACGAGGTAGTAGGCGACGTCGACTCCCTCGCAGGCGCGGCGCACGTCGTCGTCGTCGGACGCGTCGCCCTCGGCGATCTCGACGCGGCCGGCCCAGGGGACGTCGCGCAGCTTGCGGGGCGAGCGGGTGAGCACGCGGACGCGGTACCCGGCGGCGAGCAGCTCGGGGACGAGGCGGCCGCCGACGTAGCCGGTGGCCCCGGTGACCAGGCAGGTGAGCGGGCGGTCGGCGGACTCCATGTCGACGAGTCTGCGAGCGTCCCGCTGCCCGTGCCCGACGGCCGGATCGGTTCCGGCCGCCCAGCGTCCCTGGGCGGGCGTGTCGACCCCCGGGCCAGCACCGGTGGTGCAGTCGGTGCCGCGAGTGGCGCAGACGCGACGTCAGGGCGTGCGTGGCGTCGTTCCTGTCGGTGCACCCGGTAACATGGGAGCCAGGAATCCCCAGCAATCCGGCTCAGTGGCGCTGTGCGCCCTCGGACCCCCTCCCCCGTGGGAGGACCCGCGTGCCGGCTGCTCGACAGAAGGGCCCCACGTGGTCGCTCGGACCCAGACTGAGAACAGCTACTCCGGCAGCTCCATCACCGTCCTCGAGGGGCTCGAGGCGGTCCGCAAGCGGCCCGGTATGTACATCGGCTCCACCGGTGAGCGCGGCCTGCACCACATGGTGTGGGAGGTCGTCGACAACTCCGTCGACGAGGCGCTGGCCGGCTACTGCGACACCGTCCGCGTCACCCTGCTGGCCGACGGCGGGGTGCGCGTCGAGGACAACGGCCGAGGCATCCCGGTCGACCTGCACCCGCGCGAGAAGCGCCCCACGGTCGAGGTCGTCATGACCGTCCTGCACGCCGGCGGCAAGTTCGACGGCAAGAGCTACGCGGTCTCCGGTGGTCTGCACGGCGTCGGCGTCACCGTCGTCAACGCGCTGTCCAGCGCGCTCGACGTGCGGATCTGGCGCGACGGCCGGGAGTGGACCCAGTCCTACTCGCTGGCCAAGCCCGGCCCGCTGCAGGAGGTCGGCCCCACCACCAAGCGCGGTACCCAGATCACCTTCTGGGCCGACGGCGACATCTTCGAGACGACGACCTACTCGTTCGACACGATCAGCCGGCGCCTGCAGGAGATGGCCTTCCTCAACAAGGGCCTGACCATCGTCCTGCGCGACGAGCGGCCCGGTCACGGCAAGGCCGAGACGGGCCTGTCCGACGAGGCCTCGATGGCCGAGGTGGCCACCGCCCCCGGCCACGAGGACGCCGCCGTCGAGCCCACCGAGATCACCTACCGCTACGACGGCGGCCTCGAGGACTACGTCCGCCACATCAACGCGAAGAAGAACCCGATCCACCGCTCGATCGTCGGGTTCGGCGCCGAGGGCCTCGGCAAGAACGACATGCGCATGAGCGTCGAGGTCGCGATGCAGTGGTCGGAGGCCTACTCGGAGTCGGTCTACTCCTTCGCCAACACGATCAACACGCACGAGGGCGGCACCCACGAGGAGGGCTTCCGCACCGCGCTGACCTCGATCGTCAACCGCTACGCCGTCGAGAAGAAGATCCTCAAGGACAAGCCGGAGGACAAGCTCACCGGTGAGGACATCCGCGAGGGCCTGGCCGCGATCGTCTCGGTGAAGATCGGCGACCCGCAGTTCGAGGGCCAGACGAAGACCAAGCTCGGCAACACCGAGGTGAAGGGCTTCGTGCAGCGGATCTGCAACGAGCAGATCTCGCACTGGTTCGAGGCCAACCCGGCCGAGGCCAAGACGATCATCACCAAGGCGTCGTCGGCCGCCCGGGCCCGCCGCGCCGCGCAGGACGCGCGCAAGCTGGCCCGCAAGAGCCTGCTCTCGGTGAGCGGCCTGCCCGGCAAGCTGGCCGATTGCCGCTCGACCGACCCGCGCAACTCCGAGGTCTACATCGTCGAGGGCGACTCGGCCGGCGGCTCGGCGAAGTCCGGCCGCGACTCGATGTACCAGGCGATCCTGCCCATCCGAGGCAAGATCATCAACGTCGAGAAGGCGCGCATCGACCGGGTGCTCAAGAACACCGAGGTCCAGTCGATGATCACGGCGTTCGGCACCGGCATCCACGACGAGTTCGACATCACCAAGCTCCGCTACCACAAGATCGTGCTCATGGCCGACGCCGACGTCGACGGCCAGCACATCAGCACGCTGCTGCTGACGCTGCTCTTCCGCTTCATGCGGCCGCTGGTCGAGGGGCAGTACGTCTACCTCGCCAAGCCCCCGCTGTACAAGATCAAGTGGGGCGGCAAGATCGGTGACGAGTACGCCTACAGCGACCGGGAGCGGGACGCCGTCGTCCGGGCCGGCGTGGAGGCCGGCCGCAAGATCAAGGACGAGATGATCCAGCGGTTCAAGGGGCTCGGCGAGATGAACGCCAGCGAGCTGTGGGAGACCACGATGAACCCCGAGACCCGCATCCTGCGGCAGGTCACCCTCGAGGACGCCGCCGCCGCCGACGAGATCTTCAGCGTGCTGATGGGCGAGGACGTCGAGGCCCGCCGCAGCTTCATCACCCGCAACGCCAAGGACGTCCGCTTCCTCGACGTGTGAGTCGAAGGACCCCCTCGCCGCCCACGCCTCGTTCCGCGCAGGCGGAAGGCCTCTGCGAGGGGGCCACGTCCCACCTCTGTGCGATCCACCGGAGAGAACTGAACCGTGACCGAGACACCCCCCCGCGACCGCGTCGAAGCGGTCGACCTCCAGCAGGAGATGCAGCGCAGCTACATCGACTACGCCATGAGCGTGATCGTCGGGCGCGCGCTGCCCGAGGTCCGTGACGGCCTCAAGCCGGTGCACCGGCGCGTCCTCTTCGCCATGTACGACCAGGGCTTCCGCCCTGACCGCGGCTACGTCAAGTGCGCCCGCCCGGTCGCCGAGGTCATGGGCAACTACCACCCGCACGGCGACTCGGCGATCTACGACGCCCTCGTGCGGCTGGCCCAGCCGTGGTCGATGCGCTACCCGCTCATCGACGGCCAGGGCAACTTCGGCTCCCCGGGCAACGACCCCGCGGCGGCCATGCGCTACACCGAGTGCCGCCTCACGCCGCTGGCCATGGAGATGCTGGCCGGCATCGACGAGGAGACCGTCGACTTCCAGGGCAACTACGACGGCCGCACCGAGGAGCCCGTCGTCCTGCCCTCGCGGATCCCCAACCTGCTGGTCAACGGGTCGGCCGGCATCGCCGTCGGCATGGCCACCAACATGCCGCCGCACAACCTGCGCGAGGTGGCCGAGGCCGTCTTCTGGATGCTCGACCACCCCGAGGCGGAGGCCGAGGAGGCCCTCACCGCGTGCATGGAGCGGATCAAGGGTCCCGACTTCCCGACCCACGGCCTCATCGTCGGCCGGGACGGCATCGAGGACGCCTACCGCACCGGCCGCGGCTCGGTGCGCATGCGCGCGGTGGTCACCGTCGAGGAGGACGCCCGCGGCCGCGTCCAGCTCGTCGTCACCGAGCTGCCCTACCAGGTCAACCCGGACAACCTCGCCGAGGCGATCGCCGACGGGGTCAAGGAGGGCCGGCTGCAGGGCATCAGCGAGATCGCCGACGAGTCCAGCGACCGCGTCGGCCGCCGGCTCGTGATCACCCTGCGCCGCGACGCCGTGGCCAAGGTCGTGCTGAACAACCTCTACAAGCACACCCAGCTGCAGACGTCCTTCGGCTGCAACATGCTCTCCATCGTCGACGGCGTCCCGCGGACGCTGCGCCTCGACGAGCTCGTCCGGCACTGGGTCAACCACCAGATCGAGGTCATCCAGCGGCGGACGCGCTACCGGCTGCGCAAGGCCGAGGAGCGCGCGCACATCCTGCGCGGCTACGCCAAGGCCCTCGACCAGCTCGACGCCGTCATCGCGCTCATCCGCAGCAGCGAGTCGGCCGAGGCCGCCCGCACCGGCCTCATGGAGCTCCTCGACGTCGACGAGATCCAGGCGGTCTCGATCCTCGACCTGCAGCTGCGCCGGCTGGCCGCCCTCGAGCGGCAGCGGATCCTCGACGAGCTCTCCGAGATCGAGGCCCGCATCGCCGACCTGCAGGCCATCCTCGCCTCGCCCGAGCGGCAGCGGCAGATCGTCCGCGACGAGCTGGCCGAGATCGTCGACAAGTACGGCGACGACCGGCGCACGCAGTTCGTCGCCAACGACGGTGACGTGTCGATGGAGGACCTCATCGCGGAGGAGGAGGTCGTCGTCACCATCACCCGCACCGGCTACGCGAAGCGGACGAAGAGCGACCTCTACCGCTCGCAGCGCCGCGGCGGCAAGGGCGTGATGGGGGCCCAGCTCAAGCAGGACGACCTCGTCGACCACTTCTTCGTGGGCTCCACCCACGACTGGATCCTGTTCTTCACGAACAAGGGCCGCGTCTACCGGGCCAAGGCCTACGAGCTGCCGGAGGCCAACCGGACCGCCCGCGGCGCGCACGTGGCCAACATCCTGGCGTTCCAGCCCGACGAGAAGATCGCCCAGGTCATGCAGATCAAGGACTACGGCGTCGCGCCGTACCTGGTCCTGGCGACGGCGAACGGGCAGGTCAAGAAGACGCGGCTGAGCGACTTCGACTCCCCGCGCAGCGGCGGCGTCATCGCCATCAACCTGCGCGAGAACGACGAGCTGGTCGGCGCCGCGCTCATCGACCCCGAGCACGACCTGCTGCTGGTCACCCGCGCGGCGATGTCGATCCGGTTCAAGGCCGACGACGCGACGCTGCGGCCGATGGGCCGGGCGACCGAGGGCGTGCGCGGCATCTCGCTGGCCCCCGGCGACCGGCTGCTGTCGATGATGGTCGTCGAGGAGGGCGTCGACGTCCTGGTCGCGACCGAGCGCGGGTTCGCCAAGCGCACCGGCATCGAGAACTACCCGAACCAGGGCCGCGGCGGCAAGGGCGTGCTCACCGCCGACCCCAAGGCGCGCAAGGGTGCGCTGGTCGGGGCGCTGGCGGTGCGGCTCGGCGACGAGTTGTACGCGATCACCTCGGGTGGCGGCGTCATCCGCACGCCGGTCAACGGGGTGCGGCACAACAAGGACCGCGCGACCATGGGTGTCAAGCTCATGAACTTGCCGGAGGACGTGACGATCGTGGCGATCGCGCGGACGACGGACAACGACGAGCCCGCCGCCTAGGGTGAGACCGGGAGCAGGCGCGGCGTGACCGGCGGTCACGCCGCGCCTCCGGCTCCCGCTGACGGACACGACCGGCGCCCGGGCGCCCCCGGCACCACGCCGGAGGACCCGGGCGCGAGAGCGCGGCGAGGGCCGCAGGCGAACGGGAGAACGGCATGAGCGACCGGCCGCAGGCGGTGCGCACCGGAGCCCGCCCGGAAGGCGCGGCCGGAGCGGGCGGGGTCCCGGCGACGGGCTCGGCGCCCGCCACCGGTCAGACCCCCGTGCCCTCCGGAGCCTCTCCCGCGGGGGCGACCCCGAGCGGGGCCGGTCCGGCGCTGACCAAGCCGGTCACCGGCGCGGTCCCCGCCCAGCAGGCCCCGCCACAGGGGACGCAGCAGGTGACCCAGCAGGTCCAGCGCCCCGCCGACGCGACGATGCCGCCGCCGACGGGTGCCGGCCAGGTGGTCCCGCCCGCGGTCGCCGCCGCTGCGGCCGCCCGGGCTCCCCAGCAGGCCGCCCCGGTCCAGAGCGCCCCGGTCCAGGCCCCGCCGCAGGGCGCCCCGCAGCAGGCCGGTCAGCAGCAGGCCGGTCAGCAGCAGGCCGGTCAGCCGGCCGTGGCCCAGCCTGCCGCCCGCGCGGCCAAGGGCCGCGGCAACCGCGGTCCCCGGCGGGCCCGGCTGCAGCTGCGGCACATCGACACGTGGTCGGCGCTGAAGATCTCGCTGGTCCTGTCGATCGCGCTGTTCTTCGTCTGGATGGTCGCCGTCGGGCTGCTCTACGGCGTCCTGTCCGGCCTCGGCGTCTTCGACACCCTCAACGACCTGTTCGGCCAGCTCGGCACCTCCTCCGGTGGGGAGGGCGGCGGTGACGTCATCACGCCGGGCATCGTCTTCGGCGGCGCGGCCGTCATCGGCGCCATCAACATCGTGCTGTTGACCGCCCTCGCCACCGTGGCGGCGTTCGTCTACAACCTCTGCGCCGACCTCGTCGGTGGCCTGGAGGTCACCCTCGCCGAGCGCGACTAGCGGGCGGACCCCCTCGCAGAGCGTCCTCGCCCGGCAACGTATGCTGGTCGAGGTCCACGGGCCTGTAGCTCAGGCGGTTAGAGCGCATCCCTGATAAGGATGAGGCCGGAGGTTCAAGTCCTCCCAGGCCCACCCGTGAACCGGTGCCTCCGGCACCGTGGCAGTGCGGCTCCGTCCGTGGTCGTCCCCAGGAGGTACCGCGTGCTCAAGAAACTGGCCCTGGCCGCCGTCGCGGCCGGCGCCGTCGCCGCCGTCCGTCGCCGGTCGGCCGGGGCGGGCAAGGCCGAGGCCGACCTCTGGCACGAGGCCACCAACGGCCCGCAGGCCGTCAGCCGCCCCACCAGCCGCTGACCCGGCTCCGCGAGGAGCCCCCGGGGACGTAGCTCAATTGGCAGAGCACCGCCTTTGCAAGGCGGGGGTTAGGGGTTCGATTCCCCTCGTCTCCACCACCTCTACACCCGCCCTGACCTGCGCTTTCTCCTCGCGCAGCGGGCCGACTGGAGCCTCCGGAGAGGCTCCAGTCCGCAGGGAGTCCGCACGCGGTCCGCAGGAGCGGTCGCGAAGGGCGTCCAACCGGTCGGCGACGTCGTCGAGGTCGTCGTCAAAGAGGTCGGCGTAGCGGTCGAGCGTCATAGCCGCCGACGCGTGCCCGAGCATCCGCTGCACGGCCTTGACGTTGGCGCCGGCGCTGACGGCCAGGGACGCCGCGGTGTGCCGCAGCTCGTGGGGCGTCCGGCCCGGGACGCCGATGGCGCGGGCCGCCTCGTCGAACCAGGCGGCCCGGGCGTTGCGGTTGCGGAGCACCGCGCCCTGTGGGGACGGGAACGCCAGCTCGTCCGCGGGCCGGGTGACGACGGTCCGGGCCAGCTCGTCGACGAGAAAGCGCGGCAGAGGCACGGTGCGGCGGCTGTGGCTCTTGGGTGTCCCCCAGACCAGGTGCCCGTCCGTCGACCTCGGTGACTGCTTCCTCGATGAGCACGCGGCGACGGAGCAGGTCGAAGTGCCGGACCCGGAGTGCGGCGAGCTCGGACCAGCGGAGTCCGCAGTAGCCGAGGACCAGCACGACCAGCCGTCCGGGGCCGGCCGCTCCAGCGAGCGCCTCCACCTGTGCAGCGGTGAGGTAGCGCCGACGTCCCTGCTCGAGCGGAGGCAGAGCCACCCCGAGCGCGGGGTTGAGGACCAGGCGGCGGTCCCGCACCGCCAGGCCGAGGATCCCGGACAGCACGCCGTGGGCCTTCCGGACAGACGCCCCGGAGAGGCCGCGATCGCTGAGTTCTGCAAGCCAGGCCTGCACGTCGCTGTGCGCCACGCGGACCAACGGGACGCCAGTCCAGCGGGGCAGCAGGTGGCTGCGCAGGACGTCGTCGTAGCGGGCCCGGGTGGTGGGCTTTAGGTTGATCTTGCCCGCGAGCCACACCGGAGCCAGGTCGCCGATGGTGATCCTCGCTCGGGCCGGGTCTACATATGTGCCGGTCTGCACCGCCGCGGTCACGCCGTCGAGCCATGCCTGCGCATCGACCCTGCGGTCGAAGTGCCGCGCGTGCTCGCGCCCACCGGCGTCCCGGTACCGGGCCCTCCAACGCCCATCAGGTCGGCGAGCGAGGTTGCTCATGACAGTCCTCCGCAGGCGGCGTAAGGCAGCACCTCCTCCGCATAACCGAGGGACAAGCAGGCAGCAAGGGCCCGCAGAGCATCTGTGGACAGGGACTGGATCTGTGGATGCGCTGATCCGCGACAGGCTCACATCGCATTGGCGGGTACGGGGCGTCAGCCCCGACATGATCTCGGGCTCCGCCCTGACCAGCGCCTGAAGTCTCCAGTGGGGCTCTGACCTCCAGGTTTAGCGTTGCCATAGGAGTGTGCTGATCTGTTCCGTACGGCCCTTCTGCTGCGGACTGGCTGCGGACTGCGGCAGTGAGCACGGTCAGCGGGCTGGGCAACGCAGGGCCGCTCAACGGCTGCCTGCCCGTGTCCCTGAAGGCGCTTCAGGGAGAGGGGTGGCAGCACCGTCGGCCGACTGATCGACCTCGATCGCGATAGCCCCCGGTGCCAAGCAAGCTTCCTACATGCGTTGGTCGCGGACGCTCAATACACCACGCGGTGTCTTCTGATGCCGCGTGGGGTCGGCCCTCGTGATGGTGGTCTTCGGGGTGCTCGTCTTTTGTCTTCGGGGACGAGGATGACCAGATCATTGGTGGAGCTGCCTTCCTCACCGCGTTGGGGGACGCGGGGATGGCGGTTGAGCAATGGCCAGTGCTGCGGCCGGCCAGGGGACGGACAGCTTGCGAGCTGCCGAGCTAACCGCAAGGCGTCCCATGTCTCTGAGTGGGCTGCTCAGGGACGTCACCGCCAGCCCGCTGCCGCGGGTCTCTTTGAAGACGTTGCGGAAGTAGGTCCTCGGTTCCTGTCGGGCTGCGCTGCGTCGGCGCAGGGTGCAGGGCATGTCGCCGAAGGTGTCTCCCGCCGCCGCAGCTGATTCTCGGCACCGAAGCTGTGGTGATTGTCAAATCTGCTGCAGCGCTGTTGACTTTCGATTCCTGCGCCGCGCACGTCACGGTACTGCCACGAGTCGCCTTCTGCTGGCGTGCGGTGCTCATGACCCGCACATAAGCTCGGATGCACCGCAAACTAGTGGCTATGTTTCAGTCATTGCTTGACCGGTAGGTGCGCCACTGGCGATAAGCAGCGGCCATTAAGCCCCCATGGTTGGGCTGCGTACCGCTCGCGGACGGTAGTCAGCGAGATGTGCGTAGGTGATGTGCAGCCGCCAACTCCACGATCGTGGCTCAAGGCGGCGTCAGACATGGATGCGGGTACCGCCCCGCCCGGGAGGGTGCTTGTGATCCACCGGAGTGGACTGGTCATGCCCCACTTTGCTCGGTGGGCGGGCGGTATTCCTCGCAATCCACATTGCGCTCGTGGTCATCGGCGGGTCGGTGCTCCTGCGTCCGCAACGCTGCGGTTGAGGGCGGAGGCTCGCACCGGGTCATGGCGGCCGAAGTTCCCGCAACCCTTGCCGTGGTTTGAAGGACGCTTGACCCACCTAGCCGCGCTCGTGCTGCCGCCGGCTATGCCACGACGAGACGATTCTCGGGCGGTGCGTGAGATTCATCGCGGTAGGTCGGGCTGCCAAGTAGGGCATCAAAGGGCGACAACTTCATGCCTGGTGCTACGAACACCTAGCTCGTGTCGGTGTCCCATTTGCCTGTAGTCGGGCACGCCGGAAGTGCAGGATCTCGCGGATGAGGATTCGCGGCGGGGTTTACCACTACGGGTGGCCCTGCCGCGACCTACACCCGTCGCCCCCAGGGCGTCAGGCGAAAGAGGGAACATCTCGCAACGCCTGGCTCACACACCGTCAGCCGAGTCGAGAAGCGTAACATGTCTGGCTCTAGACGAGCACGACATCCTACGGGCAGTCTAGTCGGAGAGGACATGGGCGGTTCTGGAGAGGGAGAGCTGGAGGTGAGGGCGCTGGCCAACGACGCTGAAGCGACGTGGGTTGAACCCACCCCCGCTGATATTGCCAAACACGAGGACTTGTACGAGATCACGTACAAGGAAGCCACTCGCACGCTTGACGATCAGTCAGCGGAGGTCAACAACGCCCGGACGAGGGCGGTTCAGTACCTCGCGTTCGTCGGGTCAGCTACGGCATTCCTGCTCGGTACCGCCGTTAAGGACATAACGCAAAGGGATGGAACTTTCTATGTAATTGCAACCGCTGGTTCCAGTCTCGCGCTGCTAGGGCTGGTCTGCATCGCAGCCCTTCTCAACCCGTGGCAGACGCCACTGTACAAGCGGGTCGAGCCTAAACTCCTGTTGGTCAATTTCATTGAACGCCAAGTGCCCATCCCCAACAAGGCGGAAATGTTCCGCGAGCTTTCGATCCACTTCGAGAACTGGCAGAGCGCCAATCAGCGACGATTGAAGTCGGTACGCATCCTCTATTTTGCATCCATCCTGCTCGGTAGTCTTCAACTTCTCCTCTGGGCAACTCTCACCTGGCTCGCAGGGTAGGCTTCATGCGGCCCGCGTACGGTGGGTGGCCTCGCGATCTAGAGGAGTCATGGTGGAGGACGAGCCGGCGGCCCGCCTCCCCTGGCGGCGGCCCAAGAAGGAGCCGCCGCCCTCAGTTCCGACCAAGGAGGGTCCGACTCCTAGCACGGCTCCGCCTGGCGGGCAAATCCGACTACCCATCTGCTTGCGAGGGCTACCACCGGAGGCACGAGCTCCCGTCAGGGGCTACGTCATTACGAACTGATGGTTATTCTCGATCCGGATTTGGAGGAGCGCGCCATCGCTCCCTCCCTCGATCGGTTCTTGAC
Source organism: Geodermatophilus obscurus (assembly GCF_900115395.1). Taxonomy (GTDB): domain Bacteria; phylum Actinomycetota; class Actinomycetes; order Mycobacteriales; family Geodermatophilaceae; genus Geodermatophilus; species Geodermatophilus obscurus_B. The sequence goes on along the minus strand of NZ_FOWE01000006.1, from coordinate 1,046 downwards.
CGTCGTCACCAACAGCGGTGGCACCGTTAAGACCGAGATTTGGGGCCGGCGGAGGATGGCCTACGAAATCAAGAAGCATGTCGAGGGCATCTATGCCATCGTTGATATCCAGGCGGAGCCGGCTGCCGTCGCTGAACTCGACCGGCAGCTCAACCTCAACGAGTCCGTCCTGCGGACTAAACTGATTCGGCCTGATATTCATTGACCGTCGGGACGTAGCGTCAGTTGGTCAACGGGCGACCTCAACAGGCTGGGCGGCTCACGTTTAAAATGTAGGCCACTGTCAGTTTTCTTCGACTCAATGTTCGCGGTTGAATGGCGACGCACACCCATGCCCGCTCCAAGAAGACGATGCGGAAGTAGGTACTCGGGCTCTGTCCGTCAATGGCCGGTCGACGCAGGCTGCCGGGCATGCCGTCGTCGGCGCCTTCCCTGCCTACGCGGCTGATCATTAGCGGGCTGTGCGCGCTGCTCGAGGCGCTGATCCCACCGCGAAAGCGGGCGATGTGCGGCCGCACCGGCCGGTCCCGGGTCTCCGACCGGGACCGGCTTGAGGACATCGCCTTTGTGCTCTCCACCGACATCGGCTGAGCCAAGCTCCTCGACCGAGTTGGGCTACGGGTCGGGCTGGACCTGCTGGCGGCGTATGCACAAATGGGCCGACGCCCGGTGCCCCCCACGGAGCCGGAGCGGGCGCCTAGGGCGTGTCTCCCAAACGGCCGCCTGATGCGGGTGGATCGTTTGGAGATGGCTCGCTCGGCGGTGCTGTCTGACGAGGATTGGGCTCGGCTGGAGCCGTTGCTGCCCAGCTCGGCCGGGATGCGCGGGCGGCCGTTTCGAGATCACCGGCAGGTGCTCGAGGGCATCGTGTTCCGCTACCGGACCGGCTGCGCGTGGCGGGACCTGCCGGTGGAGTTCGGGCCGTGGCAGACGGTGTGGAAACGACACCACCGGTTCAGCCTCGATGGCACCTGGGACCGGATCCTCACCGCGCTGCAGGCCCGCGCGGATGCCGCCGGTGAGCTGGACTGGACGGTGAGCGTGGA
>NZ_FOWE01000004.1 GCF_900115395.1 Geodermatophilus obscurus | reverse complement strand
GCTGTCAGCGTGTGGTGACGGTGAGGGCTCCGGTCCGGGAGTTGAAGGTGATGGACCCGTGCTGGAAGTCACTGCGCCGCCCGTCGCGCACGCCGTACTCGTTGCTGGTCGGCAGCCCCAGCGCCGAGGTCGGCCCACCCTCCTGCAGGTAACGGCCCAGGATCAGCCCGTGCACCTCCCGCGCCCCGGTCCGCGGCGAGGAGTAGATCCGCCCACCCTGGAAGGTGGCGACCACCGCCGGAGTGCCGGCCACCGGCGTCTCGTCCGAGGTCGGGTACCCCAGGAAGGACTGCTCGGCGTTCAGCGAGGAGTACAGGTCCCGGATCCAGCCGTGCACCTCGAAGGCCCCGGTGCCCGGCGACCAGTAGATCGCCGCACCGCTGGCGAACACGCTCGCCCGCCCCCGCCCGTCGGGCATCGTCAGCTGGTTGGTCACCGGCGGCCCGATCCAGGACGACAACCCACCCAGCCGGGTCCACTTGTCCTCGATCGGCCCCTGCACCGCCCGCGCACCACCGCGCGGAGAGGAGTAGACGACCCCACCGGTGAAGGTCTGGAACACCCCCACCCCGTCCGGGGCACGCTGCTCCCCCGACGTCGGATAACCCAGCGCACTGCGCTCATAGCCCATCGACTGCCACAGCGCACCGATCCACCCGTGCACCGGATGGGCACCCGTGCCCGGCGAGGCGTAGACCCACCCGTGCTGGAACCGCGACACGGTGCCCTTGCCCGTCAACGCCTTCGGCGCGGCCACCGGATACCCCAGGAACGAGCCCGGCCCGCCCAGCGCCAGCCACTTCTGGGCCACCGCACCCACCACCTCGTGCGCCCCCGTGGCGGCCGAGGAGTAGACCACCCCGTTGGAGAAGGTGTTGAACGCCCCCCGCCCGTCAGGAGCACGCCGCTCATCAGAGGTCGGGAACCCCACCGCCGCACTCCCGGCACCGGCAGCCACCCACCGGTCCCAGATCCACCCGTGCATCTCGAAGGCACCCGCCGACGACGCGAACACCCCACCCCGCTGGAAGGAGCCGTAGGCGCCGTTGCCGGTCCTGACCTCGTCGGAGGTCGGGAAGCCCAGGATGCCCTTCTCGCGGCCCATCGCGGTCCACTTGTCGAGGACCCAGCCGTGCACCTCGTGCGCCCCGGTCGACGCCGACGAGTAGACGACCCCGCCCTGGAACTGCTGGTACACGCCCCCGGCGGCCGGCAGCTCCTCCGACGTCGGGTAGCCGAGCAGGCCGGCCTCCCGGTTGAGGGCGCCGTAGCGGTCGAGCACCCAGCCCTTCACCCACCGCGGGCCGACGCCGAGGGTCCAGTAGATGCTCCCGACCTGGAAGGTCGCGTAGTAGCCGGTACCGCTGGGCGTGGGCAGGTGGTCCGACGTCGGCGCGCCCAGGACGCGGGGGCCGCCGAGGGCCAGGTACCGGGCGAGGATGTCCCCCCACAGCGCGTGGACGCCCGTCGACGGGCTCCAGTACATCCGCCCGGAGGCGTACTGCTGCCAGCGGACCCCGTCCTCGATGCGGGGCGACCCCACGGGGGCACCCAGCGTGGTGCGCAGGCCCTGGTCGGCGGCGTACCGCTCGGCGATGCCGTCGCTGACGCCGCGCATGCGGTCGGAGACGCCGGCGCGGATCTCACCCATGCGCGCGAAGCCGTAGCGGCCCGGGCAGGCGGTGGAGCCGACCTCGCGGTGGGCGAAGACGGTGGGCAGGGTGACCTGCCTGCCCGCGGCGAACCGCGAGGTGCCGCCGCCGCTGGAGGTCAGGGTGGTGGTGCCGGCGGGGTGCACGCCGTAGAGCGCGAACTTCCACGCGATGATCGCCGAGACCGACTGGATCATCGCCGGTGTCGTGTCGACGACGTCGTAGTTGCCCAGCATCGAGACGCCGAACGTCGAGGTGTTGAAGCCGCCGGAGTGCGCGCCGACCACCGTGCTCGACAGACCGCCGTAGCGGCCCTCCCACATGCGGCCGTACTTGTCGACGATCACGTGGTAGCCGATGTCGCCCCAGCCGAGCTTGACCGCGTGGTACTCGTAGATGCTCCGGATGATCCCGGCGACCTGGCCGGCGGTGTAGGCGTTGGACCCGGCGGTGTGGTGGATCGTGGCGGCCTTCAGCGTCGGCGCGAAGGTGGGGTTCCAGGTGCGGATCCGCTCGTCGGCGCCCCACTGGGCGCGCGAGTACACGTCCGGCATGTCCATCGCGGCGTCGGCGGTGTCCTGGATGTCGGGCGTCCCGAGGGCGGAGTCCGCCGGCGAGGAGCCCGGGTCGACCAGGTCGAGCTGCACGTCGGTCGGCGCCGCGCCGGACCGGGTGACCAGCTCGACCTCGACGCCGGTGCTCGGGCCCGTCCAGAGCGGCTCGGTGCCGCCGCGGACGTCCGCACCCGGCTCGGCGACCTCGGCGGTCTCGACGCCGACCTCGGTCCAGCCACCCCACGCGCCGGTCTCGTCCTGGACGCGGACCTGCACGAGGGTGTCGGTCACCGCCGGGTCGTGCGCCCAGGTCACGCCGACGAGCGAGAACCGGTCGACGTCGGTCCGGGTGACGGTGAGGACGGGCTGGGTCTCCGCGACGCCCGCGACCGGGTCGGTGAGCCCCTCCTGCACGTCGGCGTCGGCGGCCGGGGCGTCGACCGACCCCATGGGGACCTCGTCGCTGCTCGCCGCGACCGGCTCGGGCTCGGGACCCGGCTGCGCGTAGACGGGGAGCACGAGGAAGGTGCCCGTGAAAACGAGGGACGCGAGCGAACCCGTCACGAGGCGGCGCACGAGGGCAGACCTCCGGTGTGGTGCGGTCCGGCCGTCCCCCGTGGGACGGCCGGCTGTCCCCAGAGGATCGGCACGGCGCCCCCCGAGCTTGAGTCGACGACACGCCGGGAACCGCCACGACCCCGTCACCACGGCACCACCGGTCCCGTGTCCCCCGCCCGTGACGGATCCGTCCACCACCGTCCGCACCCGCCGGCGGACGGCGTCCCGACGGCGGCCGGGCGGCGGCCCAGGGGTGGCGCCGCCCGGCGGGACCGCAGGTCGGAGACGTGTGACGGCTGTGTCGTGCGGTGCCGGGCGGGACCAGGCGGACTGCCGGTGCCGGCGGGGATGAGACGGAGCGTTCCCACTGTGTCGGAACCCCGTCGGGCGATCGGGCCGCCCCTAACCTCGCCGCGTGAGCCGAGACCGCAACGACCAGGGCCGCCCGCCGGGACCGCAGCTCCCCGCCCGGCTCGACCCGCGCGCCGGCCGGCCGGCGCGGCCCCGGGCGGCCGGTGGGAAGGACGCCGGGAAAGGCGCCGGTGCGGGCAGCGGGACCGGCCGCGAGGCCGCCGACCGGCAGGCCGGCGGCTCCCGGCGCCAGGCCGTGGCCGTCGGGCGCGTCGTCGCGGCCGTCCTGTCGGTGGTGCTGCTGGCCGGCAGCGGCTGGGGCTGGTACCTCGGCCGCGTGGCCGAGGCGACCGTCAGCCGTACGGACGCGATCCCGTCGGACGGCAACTCCGGCTCCGGCGGCGCCCCCGAGGCGACCAACCTGCTGCTGGTCGGCAGCGACAGCCGCGCGGACCTCACCCCCGAGCAGGAGGACCAGCTCCACACCGGCGGGTCGAGCGGCCTCAACACCGACACGATGATCCTGGTGCACCTCCCGGCCGACGGGTCGAAGGCGTCCTTCGTGTCCTTCCCCCGCGACTCCTACGTCGCCATCCCGGGCCACGGCAGCGACAAGCTCAACGCCGCCTACGCCTACGGCTACGGCGACGCCGACGAGGGCCTCGCCGAGGACGAGAAGCGCGCCTCCGGCGCCCGGCTGCTGGTGCAGACGATCAGCCAGCTCACCGGCCTGCAGATCGACCACTACGCCGAGGTGGACCTGCTGGGCTTCTTCGAGCTCAGCAGCGTCGTCGGCGGCGTCGAGGTCAACCTGTGCAAGCCGGTCGACGACACCCGCTACTCCGGCGCCGTCTTCCCCGCCGGCGTCCAGACCATCTCCGGCGCCGACGCGCTGAAGTTCGTCCGGCAGCGGCACGGGCTGCCCCGCGGCGACTTCGACCGGATCATCCGCCAGCAGGTCTTCATCGCCGGCGTCGTCCGCAACATCCTGTCCGACGACGTCCTCCTCGACCTCGGCAAGCAGCGCGAGCTCGTGCAGGCGGCGGCGAACTCGCTCACCGTGGACAACGACCTGGACCTGTTCCGGCTCGCCGAGCAGATGCAGTCGGTGGACCTGGGCAGCGTGGACTTCCAGACGGTGCCCTACGTCGGTGACGACCGCGACGAGCAGGACCGCTACATCCTCCGGCTCGAGGACACCGAGACGCTGCACCGCTTCTTCGCCGAGCTGTCGGCCGAGCCGCAGGCCCAGCGGGAGCAGCCGGCGGAGGAGCCCGCACAGGAGACCGTGGCGCCCGGCGAGGTGGACGTCGCCGTCTACAACGGCTCCGGCACGCCCGGCCTGGCGGCCGAGACCGCCGCGGGCCTGACGGCGGCGGGCTTCGTGGTGACCGGCACCGGCAACGCGGACAGCTCCGACAACGCCACGACGCAGATCCGGCACGCGGCCGGCGACGAGGCCGCGGCGCGTGCCCTGGCCGCGGCCGTCCCCGGCGCCCAGGTGAAGAAGGCCGACGACCCCACGCCCGGCACCGTGCAGATCGTCCTGGGCGCGGACTTCAACGGCGTGGGCCAGCCGGTGACCGAGCCCCCGGCCCAGCCCGAGGCGCCGGCCACGGAGGGCAAGGACGCGCGGACGGCGGCCGACACCTCCTGCATCAACTGAGGACTCCCTCCGGAGGGGCCCGGGCGGTGACACCGCCCGGGCCCCTCTGCGTGCGGGGCGCGGTGCCGTCGCCGGGACCGGACGCGGAGACGTCCTCCCTCCGGTGCGGTGACCCGGCGCCCGGGGCGGTGTGCCCGGGTGGTGCCGGCGGCCCCGCACCACCGCTCCGGGGCGGAGGGAGGCCGGGCCCCGTGCCCGGTGCTGCCGGCGTCACGGGTCCGCGCAGGCGACCCGGGCCGGCCGGGTCGTCGGTCCCCTCGCCGACGGACCGTGGGTGCGGGCCGCCGCGCCCGGAGCCGTCCGGCAGGCAGCGGCCCGCACGCCGACCTCGGCGACCGTGGCCCGGGGCCGCCGTCGTGCCTCCCTCCGGCGACCCCGACGACCGCGGCCCCCCCGCCCGGGCCGCACCGTGCCGCTGCCCGGCCGGCACACCCCCAGCCCGCATGTCCCTCACCGGTGTCCGCCCGCCGGCGCGCCCGGCCACCGGACGACCGCCGCACCTCCCCGGAACGCGACGCGGCCCCCGGCGCGGGTGCGCCGGGGGCCGCGTCGCGCCGGCCGGGTGCGTCAGCGGGTGTAGATGCCGATCGCCACGAGGGCGGCCCAGAGGAGGCCGAGGGCGAGCAGCACGCGGTCGCCGAGGACGATCTCCTCCGGCGCACCGGCGGCACCCTTGTCGACGTCGCGGGCGTAACGCAGGACGCCCATGACGAACGGGGCGATGGAGATGGTCGACCACGGGACGCCCTGCTGCATGCGGCTCATCTCGAACGCCCAGAGGCAGTAGGCGGTGGAGGCGACACCGGCCGAGAGGCTCCACACGAAGCGCAGGTAGCTCGGCGAGTACTCCTGCAGCGTCTTGCGGGTCGCGGCGGCGTCGCCGAGGACGACGAGCTCGGAGTACCGCTTGCCGGCGACCATGAACAGCGAGCCGAACGCGGCGACCAGCAGGAACCACTGCGACAGCTCCAGGCCCGCGGCGACGCCGCCCGCGATGCCGCGCAGCAGGAAGCCCGAGGCGACGACGGCGAGGTCGATCACCGGCTGGTTCTTCAGGAACGTGCAGTACGCGAGCTGGATGACGACGTAGGTGCCGAGCACGCCGGCCAGCGCCGGCCGCGTCAGGACGGCGGCGGCCGTGAGCGCCACCGCGAACAGGACGACGGCCATCGCGACGGCCAGCCAACGCGGGATGATGCCGGCGGCGATCGGCCGGAACCGCTTCTTCGGGTGCCGGCGGTCCTCGCGGACGTCGATGGTGTCGTTGACGAGGTAGACCGCCGAGGAGGCCAGGCAGAACAGCACGAACGCGATCGCGGTGGGGCCGAGGACCTCCGGCCGGTGCACGACGCCGGCGGCCATGGGCGCCGCGAGCACCAGGACGTTCTTCACCCACTGGCGCGGGCGGACCGACCGCACCACGGCCCACGCGAAGGAGCCGCGCCACCCGTCCAGCCGGGGCGGGAGCGGCGGGTCGGCCGGAGCGCGGTCGGCCTCCGGGGTGGGAGGCGCCGGGACCGGGGCCGCGGCGTCCGCGGGGGTCTGCGGGCGGGGGTCCGCCGGGCGGGACTGGGGGGACACGGTCACGGTCATGCCTTCCAACCTCGGGTGGTGATCAGACGACGCCGGACCACCGAGCCGACACCGGCGCCGATCAGTGCGCCGGAGACGACGTCGGAGGGGTAGTGGACGCCCAGCAGCACGCGCGAGACGAGCATGAGCCCGGTGACGCCGGCCATGAGGGGCCGGCCGACGAGCGGGCCGAAGCCGACGGCGGCCGCCGCGGTGGAGCAGCTGTGCGCGCTGGGGAAGGACAGCCGGCCCGCGGTCGAGACCAGCGCGGGCACGTCCTCGAGCGCGGGCCGCACCCGGCGGACGACGCGCTTGACGACGACGCCCGCGGCGTGGGCGGCGAACACCCCGGCCGACCCGGCCAGCCAGTCCTGGCGGTCCCTGCCGCGCAGCGCGCCGACGGCACCGAGGGCGAGCCAGCCGAGGGCGTGCTCGCCGAACAGGGACAGCGCGCGGGCGGCGGGCACGGCGGGCGTGTCCCCGAGGGCCCGGCGGGTGCTGCGGAGCAGGGCGTGGTCGGCGCGGGTGAGCGCGGCCAGCGGGTCGGCGGTCATCGGGATCCGACTGTAGAGCCGTCGACGGCGCGGCCCGGGAGCCGCGGGGTGAACTGTCCCGTCACGCGGAACACCGGCCCCGCACCCCACACACGCCCCACCCCCCGGACCGGCCCGGTCGCGCCGCTGGACGGCACCCCACCGCGGGGATCGGCGCCCCTCCGGCGTCGCGGGCCCCGCGGTGGTCCTGCCCGCCCCTACCCTTCGGTCCGTGAGCCGAGACCGCAACGAGCACGGCGACCCCGCGGGCCGGCCGATCCCGCCGCGGCTCGACCCGCGTGCCGGCCGCCACTCCCGGCACCGTCCCCCGGGCGCCGCCGACGGCCACGGGACGGGGCCGGTGCACCGGCCGCCCGCCGCGCCGCGGCGCCGCACGCCCCGCGCCGTCGTCGCCGGCCGGGCCATGGCCGCCGTCCTGTCGGTGGTGCTGCTGGCCGGCAGCGGCTGGGGCTGGTACCTCGGCCGGGTGGCCGAGGCGACGGTGAACCGCACCGACGCCATCCCCGCCGACGGCAACGCCGACTCCGGGGGCGCGCCCGAGGCGATGAACCTGCTGCTGGTCGGCAACGACAGCCGCGCCGCCCTCACCCCCGAGCAGCTCGCCGAGCTCAACGCCGGCGCCGATTCCGGCATCAACACCGACACGATGATCCTCGCGCACGTCCCCGCCGACGGGTCGAGCGCGTCGTTCGTCTCGTTCCCGCGCGACTCCTACGTGGAGATCCCGGGGCACGGCATGGACAAGCTCAACGCCGCCTACGCCTACGGCTACACCGCGGTGGACGGGTCCGACGCCGAGAAGCAGGCCGGCGGCGCGCAGCTGCTCATCCGGACGCTGAGCCTGCTCACCGGCCTGCGCATCGACCACTACGCCGAGGTCGACCTGCTCGGCTTCTTCGAGCTGACCAGCGTCGTCGGCGGCGTCGAGGTCAACCTCTGCCACGCCGTCGACGACTCCGAGTACTCCGGCGCGGTGTTCCCGGCCGGGGAGCAGACGATCAGCGGCGCCGAGGCGCTGGCGTTCGTGCGCCAGCGCCACGGGGTCCGCCCCGACGGCTCCGCCGCCCTCCCCCGCGGCGACCTCGACCGCATCGTCCGCCAGCAGGTGTTCATCGGCGGTGTGCTGCGCAAGATGCTGTCGCAGGACGTGCTGCTCGACCTGGGCAAGCAGCGGGAGCTCGTCCGGGCGGCGTCGGAGTCGCTGACCATCGACCGTGACCTGGTGCTGCTCGACCTCGCCCAGCAGATGCAGTCGGTGACCGCCGGCAGCATCGAGTTCCAGACGGTGCCGATCGCCGGCAACGAGCGCGACGAGCAGGGCCGCTCGATCCTGCGGCTGGCCGACGAGGAGACGCTGCGCGCCTTCTTCGCCCAGCTGTCCGACGAGCCCGAGGAGACGCCCGCCCCGGCCCCGGAGGCACCGGAGACCGTCGCGCCCTCCGAGGTGCCGGTCGAGGTCTACAACGGCTCGGGCACCCCCGGCCTGGCCGCGGAGGCGACGGCGGACCTCGAGGCCGCCGGCTTCACCGTCACCGAGACCGGCAACGCCGACAGCAGCGACTACGAGCAGACCGTCGTCCGGCACGCCCCGGGCGACGAGGCGCTGGCCGCCACGGTCGCCGCACAGGTCCCCGGAGCGGCCACCGAGGTCGGCGAGGAGGCCTCCGCCGGCACGGTGCAGCTGGTCCTGGGCTCGGACTTCACCGCCGTCGGATCGCCCGTCCGGGCGCCCGACGCCGGCGGGTCCGGGGAGCCCGCCGAGCAGCCGCGGACGGCGGCCGACACCACCTGCATCAACTAGCGGGAGGACACTCCCGCTCCGCACGCCCGGGCCCGGACCCTGCGCCGCGGCCCGGCTGGGAGGCTGGGGGCATGAGCACCGCGCCCAGGACCCCCTCGGACCTGCTCGCCGCCGCCCTCCGCCGGGACCCGGCCGCGCCGCTGGTCACCGCCTACGACGACGCCACCGGCGAGCGGGTCGAGCTGTCGGCGACGACGCTGGCGAACTGGGTGGCGAAGACGGCCAACCTGCTCCAGGACGAGTTCGACGTCGGCCCCGGCAGTACCGTCGCCGTCGCGCTGCCGGTGCACTGGCAGACCGCAGCGGTGCTGCTGGGCACCTGGAGCTGCGGGGCCGCGGTGCTCGACACCGCCGCCGAGGACGACGGCCGCCTCGACGCCGCCGACGTCGTGCTCGCCGCCCAGGACCGGCTCCCCCCGCTGGAGGAGCAGGACCTGCCCGACCTGATGGGCCTCTCGCTGCACCCGCTGGGCCTGGGCATGGCCGGGTACGCCGGCCCGGCCCGCGACTTCGCGCTCGAGGTCCGCGGGCACGGCGACGTCTTCACCCCGTACGTGCCGCCGGACCCCTCCTCCCCCGGCCTCACCGCCGGCGGTCCCGGCCTGACGCTCGGCGGGCTCGCCGACGCCGCCGGCGAGCTGGCCCGGCGCCTCGGCGTCGTCCCCGGCGACCGGGTGCTGGTCGACGAGGCGACCGCCGTCGAGGCCGGCCCGGTCGCCTGGCTGCTCGCGCCCCTGGCCGGTGGCGCCTCGCTCGTCCTCTGCCGGCACGCCGACCCCGCCGCCCTGCGCGCGCGGGCGGAGGCCGAACGGGTCACCGCTACGCTCGGTCTCCGGATCGAGGGCATCCGCGAGCTGGGCCGACCCGTCTGAGTCGCCGGCCGGCCGCGCCGGGAGAGAGCGGTGGTCACCTGATGGACAAGGTCGTCGCGAACGCGCGGGAGGCGGTCGCCGACGTCGGCGACGGCGCCGTCCTCGCCGTGGGCGGGTTCGGGTTGTGCGGCGTGCCGGTCCGGTTGATCGACGCGCTGCTCGAACAGGGCACGCGGGACCTGACCACGATCTCCAACAACTGCGGCGTCGACGACCAGGCGCTGGGCGTGCTGCTCTACGCCGGCCGCATCCGCCGCACGATCAGCTCGTTCGTCGGCGGCAACAAGGAGCTGGCCCGCCTCTACCTCTCCGGGGAGCTGGAGGTCGAGCTGACCCCGCAGGGCACCCTGGCGGAGCGGCTGCGCGCCGGCGGTGCCGGCATCCCGGCGTTCTACACGCCGACCGGCGTCGGCACGATGGTCGCCGACGGCGGCATCCCGGTCCGCTACGACGCCGACGGGAACGTCGTCGAGACCTCCGCGCCGAAGGAGACCCGCGTCTTCGACGGCACCGAGTACGTGCTCGAGACCGCCCTGACCGCCGACTTCGGCCTGGTCCGCGCCGCGGTCGGCGACCGGCACGGCAACCTGGTGTTCCACGAGTCGGCCATGAACTTCAACCCGCTCGCCGGCATGGCCGGGCGGGTCACGATCGCCGAGGTCGAGGAGCTCGTGGAGCCCGGCGACATCACGCCCGAGCACGTCCACCTGCCCGGCGTCTTCGTCGACCGCGTGGTCGTCGTCGGCACCGAGGGCAAGAAGATCGAGCGGCGCACCACCCGCCCGCGGCAGTCCCCCGCACCGCTGGCCGCCGCCGGCGACGAGGCCACCGAGGAGAGCCGATGACCCTCACCCGTGACGAGCTGGCCGCCCGGGTGGCGCTGGAGCTCGAGGACGGCGCCTACGTCAACCTCGGCATCGGCATGCCCACCCTGGTGCCCAACCACGTCCCCGACGGCGTGCACGTGGTGCTGCACTCGGAGAACGGGGTCCTCGGCGTCGGGCCCTACCCCTACGAGGGCGAGGAGGACCCCGACCTCATCAACGCCGGCAAGGAGACCGTCACCATCCTGCCGGGCGCGAGCTTCTTCGACTCCGCGATGAGCTTCGGGATGATCCGCGGCAAGCACCTCGACCTGGCGATCCTCGGCGCCATGCAGGTCAACCCCCGCGGCGACCTCGCCAACTGGCTGATCCCCGGGAAGATGGTCAACGGCATGGGCGGAGCCATGGACCTCGTCCACGGCGCCCGCCGCGTGGTGGTCATGATGGAGCACGTGGCCCGCGACGGGTCGCCCAAGCTGGTCGGGGAGTGCTCGCTGCCGCTGACCGGCAAGGCCTGCGTCGACCGCGTCGTGACGGACCTCGCCGTCGTCGACGTCACGCCCGAGGGCTTCGTGCTGCGCGAGGTCGCGCCCGGGGTCACGCCCGACGAGGTGGTCGAGAAGACCGGCGCTCCGCTGGGCGTGCCCGGCGAGGTCCCCACGATGGCGCTGCCGGCGACGGTCTGACCGCGGCACCGCTCCCCCGGTGACGTTCTCCGTCGTCGCCCACGACCCGGTCACCGGGGACATGGGCATCGCGGTCTCCTCCTGCATCCTCGCCGTCGGCCGCGCGGTGCCCAGCGCCCGGCCCGGTGTCGGCGTCGTCGCCGTCCAGGCGCGCAGCCCGCGCGGCCTGGGGCGGGTGCTGCTGGGCGGGCTGGCCGAGGGCACGGCGCCGGCGGTCCTGGTCCGCCGGGCCGCGCACGCCGCGGAGGACGTCGACCGGCAGATCGCCGTGCTCGCACCCGGCGGCGCCGTCGCCGCGGACACCGGCCCGGGCTCGTTCCCGGTCAGCGGCCACCTCGTCGGGGACGGGTGGAGCGTGCAGGGCAACATGCTCGCCTCGCCGGAGGTGCTGCCGGCGATGGCGCGGGCCTGCGAGACCACCCGCGGCGCGCTGCCCGACCGGCTGCTGGCCGCCCTGTCGGCCGGTCAGGAGGCCGGCGGGGACCTGCGCGGCCGGCAGTCGGCCGCGCTGCTCGTCGTCAGCGGCCGGCCGGCGTCGGAGGAGGACGACGGCGTGCGGATGGACCTGCGCGTCGACGACTCCGGCGACCCGGTCGCCCAGCTGCGGATGCTGCGCAACCTGCAGCGGGCCTACGACGAGCGCGACTACGAGACCCTGGCGCTGTTCGCCCCGGAGGGCGCCCGCGACCTCTACGCCGCGCTGGCCGCCTCCCGCCGCGGTGACCGGGAGGCCGCCCGCCGGGCCCTGGCCGCGGTGCGCCGGCGGCCGGGCTGGTCGGCGTGGCTGGCGTCGATGGCCGGCGACTCGCGGCTGGCCGCGGTCTCCCGCCTGCTCGACTGAGCGCGCCCGGGGGTCCCGACGGGGACCCCCGGGCACCGACTCAGATCCTCGGGTAGGGCCAGCGGGCCTCCTCCGGCCCCTGCCAGCCCCAGCGGGTGTCGGTCGCCGTCTCGACGTCGTAGGCGGCCGGCGCGTACGGCGCGACCACCCGGAACACCTGGACGTCGGTGATGGCCGGGAAGTCCCGGAACGTGCCGCCCACCAGCGTCATCGACGACGAGCGCGGCGCCGGCGCGAACAGGCCGCCGCGGAAGAGCTGCCAGGTGTTGTCGTCGACGCCGGCCACGCCCTGGGTCCCCAGCATCACCGCGTACTGCATGGGCTCGGTGATGCCGCTGCTGATGTCGAGCTGCCGCTCCTCGGGGAACAGCCAGGAGAACTGCCAGGCCACGGCGACGGGGGCGTCGGCCGGGGTGTAGGCGCTCAGCGGCACCACGGGCACCACCGACGGGCCGGTGAACGCCAGCCAGCCCGGCCCCGTGGTGGTCCCGTCGAGCGCGACCAGCCGGACGAGGTCGGCCCCGGCGTCGCGGGCGGCCGCGGCGTCGAGGCGCTGGGTGCGCCAGATCGCCGACTGGGCGCCGTCCTCGAGCTCGGTGGCGGAGACGACCGCCGGCTCTCCGGTGCCGGTGGACCGGCCGTACTCGACGGTCAGGCGGTTGCCCTCGCCGTCGAGCTTGCCGGCGACCAGCACGGCCAGTTGCTCGCCGTCGGCGAGGTCGGCGGGCAGGTCGAACCACGGCGAGGTGAACGAGCCGACGGCCCCGCCGTCGGTCTGGCCGTCGAGGCTCCCCCAGGCGTAGGTCGCCGGGCCGTCGCCCACCGGGGTCGGTGGCGGGCTCGGCGGGTACCACCCGCTCCCCGGCGCGAAGACGTCCGGGTCACCGGAGCCCCCGCCCGACGGGGTCAGCGCGCGGGCCGACTCGACGTCGAGGACGTCGATCGCCCGGGCCGCGCCGCCCTCCCGGGCCAGCGGGTCGGTGAGCGCGTCGGCCCACGGCGAGTAGGTGTCCAGGGTGCGCACGGCGGCGAGGGCGAAGCTGCCGAGCAGGTGGACGACCGTCGTGGCGAGGAACACCGACGCGACCAGCGGGACCGCGGTCAGCCACGGCCGGCGGCGGGGCAGGCCCGCCCGGCGGCCGGCGAGACGCACCAGCAGCACGACGGCGAGGGCGCCGGCGAGCCACAGCAGCGGGCTGTCGAGGGTGAACCGGGAGACGAACGGCGGAACGTTCGCGTGCGGCACGCCCTGCAGCCACGAGTACGCCCACGAGTTGGGCCCGTGCAGGGACACCGACGCGACGACCACCACGGTGCCGATCGCGGGGACCGCGGCCAGCGGCCCGGGCCGCCGGCCGGGGAGCGTGCGCACCAGCACCGGCAGCGAGGTGAGGAACAGCGCGAGGAACGCCGGGCCCAGGCCGGAGAGCGCGCCGAAGTGGTGCGTCCACTTGCTCGGGGTGATCCACAGCAGCAGCAGCGCCGCGGCCAGGCTCTGCCCGGCGAGGACCAGCTGGGGGCTCAGCGTGCGGCGCGACCGCGAGGCGGCGGCGATCACGGCGAACCACAGCAGCGAGGCGACGCCGAGCACCACCGCGGCCCGCTTGGCGTAGGAGCCCATCGCGATCGGCGAGAAGAGGAAGTTCCAGCGCTGGTACTCGTCGAACCAGTCGTTCTGCTCCTGGACGGACAGGAAGATCTCCTGGCCGCGCAGGAAGTCGTTGAGCGTGCCGTCCCCGAAGGCGGCCACGCCGGCGACCGCCCCGGGCGCGAGCACCGCGAGGCCGCGTAGCCACCCCGCCGCGGCGGGGACGCCCTCGCGCACGATCCCGACGATCGCCGGCAGCCCCACCAGCAGCGGCGCGAGGGCGACGAAGCCGGTCGGGTGGGCCACCATCCCGAGGGCGGCGGTGAACGCGGCGAGCCCGAGCGGGGCCAGGCGGCGCTGCCGGATGCCGGCCGACACCGCGAGCAGCGTCGCGGTGGCCAGGAACCCGACCGCGGCCTCGGGGCGCACCCCCATGCCGTAGGGCAGCCACCACGCCAGGACGGCGAGGGCGAGGACCACCTGCAGGCTGCCCCGGCCGCGCCGCGAGCGCTCCAGGACGGCCGGCAGCGCGCCGGGCCGGGTCGTGTACCAGCGCAGGGCCCACCAGGTGAGCAGGCCGGTGACCAGTGCCGGGATGCGCTGCACCACCGCGCTGTCGCCGAGCACCTGCCACTCCCCGAGCACGCGGTAGAACCAGGTGAACGGCGTGAAGTTCTGGTTGAGCAGCTGGTAGTAGTTCCCGACCATGCCCTCGTCGGCCGCGCTGCGGGCCATCGCCGCGTAGTAGCCGTCGTCGTCGGACATCGGGGCGAGGAACACCCAGGACAGCATCACCGCCGGTACGACGAGGTCGACGACGGAGAAGCGGCCCCCCGTCCGGCGCTCGCGGACGCGGCGGCGCCCGGCGGCGCGGTCCTCGGCGACCAGGAACGCCAGCGCGAGCACCGCGCCGACGACCACCAGGGCGATGAGCACCCACTTCAGCGGCGACGGCGAGGTCGCGAACTGGTCGTCGACGACGAGCTCCACCGACAGCTGCTCCCCCGCGCCCGCCGAGAGGGCGTCGATCGAGGTGGCCAGCACGTCGACGGCCGGCAGCATGCCGGGCTCGCCCTGCGCCACCGGGACGCCGTCGCGGGCGACGGTCAGCCCCGCGGCGTCCCCGGTGACGGTGTAGAGGCAGTCGCCGTTGATCGGGGCACCGGAGACCAGTGCCCGGTCGTCGGCGGTGACGTCGAGCGTGCCGTCGGTGGCGGTGACGAGCAGCCCCTGCAGCCCGGCGGCGGGCTGGTCGGGGCTGATCGTGGCGAGGACCACACCCCCGTCCGTCCCGTCCGCCACACGCGCCGCGGCGCAGCTGAAGCGTGCGTCGATCTCCAGCGGCGTCTGGGCGGTCAGCTGCAGCATCGTCGAGACCGGCGCGGACGCCGACTGCGGCCAGGTGACGACGGGGCGTTCCATCTCCACCGGGGCGACCGGCAGGAGCACCGTGGCGAGCACCGCGACCACCGCCGCGACCAGCGCGAAGCGGGTCCACCGGGGCCGGCGGCGTGGCGGCTCCACCGGCCGGGGCGGCGTCCCGACCGGGCGGGAGGCGATCCCGGATCGTGTCACTGTCACTCCTCGTACTGGAACGGTGTCTCGCTGTATCAGTGAACACCGGCGCGGCGGTGTCCCCGGATGTGACGCGCTGGTCCCTCACACCTGCGACCGGCGGGGGCGCTCCCCGGTTACCGTGCCAGAGTGCGGAAGCGGGCGGCCTCGGACCAGGCCACGAGCCCGGCGGTGAGCCCGGAGGCGACCCCGGCGGTGGCACGGGTCGGGGACCCCGGCACCGGTCCCGCCACCGTCCCGGCGCCCGCCGCCACCGGCCGCGGCGTGCTGGGACTGGGCGGCGTCGCCGTCGCCGTCGTCGGGTCCGGCGTCTTCACCTATCTGTACCTGGCCCTGGTCGCGCGGTCGGTGCCGGTCGAGGACTACGGCTGGTTCGGCTCCTACTGGTCCCTCGCGATCGTCGTCGGCTTCGGCGCCTTCCAGCCGATCGAGCTCGAGCTGGCCCGCCGGGTGCACCTGCGCCCGCCCGGCGCTCCCCTGCCCCGCGGGGCGCTCGCGTGCCTCGCCGTCCTGACCGTGGCCACGACGGCGGTCGTCCTGCTGGCCTCGACCCGGCTCGTGCCGGCCCTCGGCGGGGAGACCGGCTTCCTGCTGGCCCTGCTCGCGGTCTGCGTCGTCTCGGCCGGGCAGTTCCTGCTGCGGGGGCTGCTGCTGGGGACCGGCCGGCTGGGGCTGCACGGCGCCGTGCTGCTGGCCGACTCTGGCCTGCGGGTGCTGTTCGCCCTGGGCCTGACGCTCCTCGTGCCCTCCGCCGGGGGTGCCGGCTACGCCTGGACCCTGGTCGCCGCCATGGCGCTGGCGCACCTGCCGCTGCTCGGCTGGGTGCTGCTGCGCCGCCGGTCCTCCGCGCGGCCCCGGCAGGCCGACGACCCGCCCGCCCGCGACCTCGCCGGCGCCATCGGCCACCTGCTCACCGGCTCACTGGCCGCGCAGGTGCTGCTCAACGGCGCGCCGGTGCTGGTCACCGTCCTCGCCGGGCCCGGCCAGGACGCCGCGGCGGCCCGCTTCGTCGCCTCCTTCACCCTGGTCCGGTTGCCGCTGTTCGTGGCGGTGCCGCTGCAGAGCGCCCTGATCCCGCTGCTGACCCGGCTGCAGACCGAGGGCGACGCCGCCCGGCTGCGCGGCCTCGTCGTCCGGGGTGCCGCGCTCGTCGGCGGGCTGGCGGTCCTCGCGGCCGCGGGCGGGTGGCTGCTCGGTCCCGCGGTGGTCTCCCTCGTCTTCGGGTCGCGCTACGCCCTCGCGGGCGGGGAGATCGCCCTGCTCGCCGTCGGCAGCGTCCTGCACCTGGGCCTGCTGCTGGCCAGCCAGGCCCTGGTGGCGGCCGCGCGGCACCGCCGGGTCGCCGTCGTCTGGCTCGCCGGCCTGGCCGCCGGCGCGGTGACCCTCGCCGTCGTCCCCGACCTGGTGCTGCGGTGCGCGGCCGCCTTCACCGTCGGCTCCGGGGTGGCCCTCCTGGTGGCGGCCGGGTCGCTGCTGTGGTCCGGTCAGGGCGGTCCCGGGCAGCCGGCCGCCCGGCCGCCGTCCCTCCGGGAGGAACCCCGCCATGCCCCGCACGCATGACGTCCTGATCGGCGTCAACTACTACGCGCCGTACGTCAGCGGGCTGACCAACGTCGCCCGCGACGTCGCGGTCGGCCTCGTCCGGCGCGGCATGCGGGTCAAGGTGGTGACCAGCCGGCACGACCCCGCCCTGCCCGCGGCCGAGGTGGTCGACGGCGTCGAGGTGGAGCGGACCCCCGTGGTGGCGCGGCTCGGCAAGGGCGTGATCAGCCCCGCCTTCGTGCCCCGCCTGGTCGCTGCCAGCCGGACGGCGGGGGTGACCAACCTGCACCTGCCGATGCTGGAGGCCGGCCTGGTCGCCGCCCGCTGCCACTCGCCCCTGGTGCCGACCTACCACTGCGACGTCAGCCTCCCGAGCGGGCTGGTGAACGCGGTGCAGCGCACGGGCATCGACGTCTCCAGCCGCCGGGCGCTGGGCCGCGCCGACGCCGTCGTCGTCACCAGCGACGACTACGCCCGGCACAGCCGCCTGTGGCCGGCCATGGCGGGGCGCACCGTCGTCATCCCGCCGCCGTGCCACCAGCGCCCGGCCGGGTCCCCGCGCTTCCGCGACGGCGGGGGCCTGCACGTCGGGTTCCTCGGCCGGATCGTCGAGGAGAAGGGGCTGCAGTACCTGGTGCGCGGCTTCCAGGAGTTCGCCGGGCCGGACGACCGGCTGCTGATCGGCGGCGACTTCGCCAACGTGGCCGGCGGCTCGGTGGTCGGCGAGATCCGCGGCCTGGTCGACGCCGACCCGCGCATGCGGCTGCTCGGCTTCCTGCCCGACGAGGACATCGCCGACCTCTACGCCTCGCTCGACGTGTTCGCCCTGCCCTCGATCAACGCCTTCGAGGCGTTCGGCATCGTGCAGGTCGAGGCGATGATGGCCGGGGTGCCGGCCCTGGCCAGCGACCTGCCGGGCGTGCGGACGCCGGTGCAGGAGACCGGGTTCGGGGTCGTGGTGGCGCGGAAGGACGCCGGCGCCATCGCCGAGGGGCTGCGCCGGCTGGCCGCCGAACCGCCCGACCGGGCGACCGGCGCGGCGCGCGCCCGGGAGCGGTACGGCCTGGAGACCGTCCTCGACGCCTACGAGCGGCTGGTCACCGACACCGCGCGCTGAGCCCGGCCGGGAGGCGGGCGCTCACCCGTCTCCCGGGCCGGACCCGTGGCCGGGCTCGCGGCCGGGCCGTGCCGCCGCGGCCGTGCTGCCGACCCGGTCCAGCAGGTCCTCGGTGGCCTCCGACCGGCCCCGGACCAGTGCCGGGTGGCGGTCCCCCAGCTCCCGGCGGAGTCGGGGCGCCCACCGGTCGACCCGCCGCTGCTGCAGCTCCCGCCTCGGCAGCCGGCCGTCCGCGCGCAGGGTGTCGGCGTGGCCGAGGAGCGCCGCGGCACCGGCGGCGTCGGTGGGGAGGGTGGCCTCGGCGAGCAGCTCCAGGCCCTCGGCGACGGCGGCGGTGTGCCCGAGGTCCAGTGCGGTGCGGATCGCCCGGAGCAACGGCGTCGTGGCCGTCGCCGGCTGCCCGAGGGCGAGGTGCACCTCCCCCAGCGTCTGCAGGGACGCCGTCACCCCCTCGGGGTAGCCCACCGACTCGAAGACCGCGAGGCCCTCCCGGGCCAGCGGGGCCGCCTCCTCGACCGCGCCGTCGGCCAGGCAGGTGCGCGCGTGCTGGTCCAGGCACAGCCCGACCAGGTGGGGGTCCCCCACCCGGCGCAGGACGTACCGGGCCTCGAGGAGCAGCTCCCGGGCGAGCCCCGGGTCCTCCTGGTCGAGGGCGGTCCGCGCCCGGAGCACCAGGGCGAGGCCCACGCCGCCGTCGTGCCGCGCGGACCGGAACAGCCCGACCGACCGGTCCTGGGCGGCGGCAGCCTCGTCGAGCCGCCCCAGCGCCCAGGCGGCGGTACCCAGGTGCAGGAGGCTGCGCGCCTCCCCCCGGACGTCGCCGGTCGCGGCGAAACCGGCTGCCGCCTGCGTGCACTCGCGCTCCGCCACGCGCAGGTCCCCGACGGACTCGGCGTGCATCCCGGCGGCCAGGTGCAGCCACGCATCGGTCCGCGGGTCGTGCGGGCCGGCGTCCCGGGCCGCGGCGATCCAGGTCCGCGCCTCGGCGAAGGACCCCTCGTGGGACCAGAACCAGGACAGCGAGCACACCAGGCGCGCACCCAGGGCCGGCTGCGGCCGGGGACCGTGCAGGCAGTGCCGCATCGCCGCGCGGAGGTCGGCGCGGGCGTCGCGGAGCCCGGCCAGCCAGCCGGCCTGCTCGGCGCCCCGGATGTACTGGTCGGCGTCCTCGGCGAACCCCGCGTACCAGCGGGCGTGCCGGTCGGCCGCGTCCTGCGCCTCGCCGGGGTCGGACGACAGCCGGTCGGTGGCGTAGGCCCGGACGGTGTCCAGCAGCCGGAAGTGGTCCTCGCCGGCCACCGACACCAGTGACTGGCGGACGAGGCTGAGCAGCAGCTGGAGCCCGTCCGTCGACAGCCCGGGGCCGGCGACCCCGACCCCGGCCTCCAGGGGGAACGTCCCGGCGAAGACCGACAGCCGGTCGAGAAAGCGCGCCTCGTCCCCGGACAGCAGGCCGTAGCTCCAGTCGATGGCCGCCCGCAGCCCGGCGTGCCGGCCCCGCGGTCGGCCGCCGTCCCCCAGCAGTCGCAGGCGGTCCTCGAGGAGCCCGGCGATCGTGCGCGGGCTCAGCGCCGCCGCGTGACCGGCGGCGAGCTCGATGGCCAGGGGCAGGCCGTCGACCAGCCGGCACACCGTGGCGACGTCGGCGGCGTTCGCCCGGTCGAGGACGAAGCCCGGGCGGACGGCGGCGGCCCGGTCGCGGAACAGCCGGACCGCGGGCGAGGCCTCGATGACCGGCAGCGCCGTCTCCTCGGGACCGGGGACCGGGAGCCCGGAGACGGGACGCACCAGCTCACCGGGCACCCCGAGCGGCCGGCGACCGGTGGCGAGCACCCGCAGCCCCGGACACCCCGCGACGAGGGCGACGGCCAGCCGGCCGGCCGCGTCCACGACGTGCTCGACCGTGTCCAGGACGAGCACGGCCGCCCGGTCGCCGATCCAGCGCCGCAGCTCGGCCACGGCGTCGTCGGCCGAGGCGAGGCCCGTACCGACGGCCGCGGCGACGGCGGCCTCGACGCCGGACCCCGGGGGGACGGCACCCAGGTCGGCCCACCACACCGAGCGCTCCGGGTCCGGCGGGCGCACGGCCTCCGCGGCGAGCCGGGTCTTGCCCGCTCCCCCGGGTCCGGCCAGCGTCAGGAGCCGGTGGGCACCGAGCGCCTCCCGCACCGCGGCCACCTGTTCCCCGCGCCCCACCAGGGGCGTGAGCGCGACCGGCACCCCCGGCGCGTCCGGGTTCGCCGGGGCGGGTGCCGCCGGGGACGGCGCCGCCGCCGGCGCCGGTGTGGACGGCGGCGGCACGGCGTCCAGCTCGGGGTCCTGGCGCAGGATCCGCCGTTCGAGCTCCTGCAGCCGGGGGCCCGGGTCGAGGCCGAGTTCCTCCACCAGTGCCGACCGCGCCCGGTCCAGCGCCGCGAGCGCCTCTGCCTGCCGCCCCGCCCGGTACAGCGCGAGCGCGGCCTGGGCGTGCAGCCGTTCCCGGAAGGGGTGCTCCCGGACCAGCCGGGCCAGGTCGGGCAGCGCCTCGTCGTGGCGGCCGAGGTCGAGCACGGCCTCGATCCGGAGCTCCTCCGCCTGCACCCGGAGCTCGTCGAGCCGGGCGATGGCCGCCTCGGCGAAGGCGTCCTCGGCGGCCTCGGCCAGCGCCGGCCCCCGCCACAGCGCCAGCGCCTGCGACGCCGCGCTCAACCGGCCGGCCGGGTCGTCTTCCGCCGACGCCGCCCGCCGGACCAGGTCCTCGAACCGGTACGCGTCGACGCGGTCGGGGTCGACGACGAGGCGGTAGCCGGTGGGCGCGCGGTCGATCCGCAGCTCCGCGCCGGCGATCGTCCGGCGCAGGTAGGAGACGAGGACGTGCAGGGCGTTGTCGGCGTCGACCGGCGGGGCGTCCTGCCACAGCTGGTCGATGAGCGTCTCCTGCGGCACCGGGTCCCCCCGGCGCAGCAGCAGCGACAGCAGCAACCGCCGGGGCCGGCCGCGGCGCACCGGGGCCGGCCGCCCGTCACGCCGGACCTCGAGCGGGCCCAGCACCAGGATGTCCACCGGCCGGCGCTCCCTCGACACACGGATGACAGCAGCGGCGCGAAGCTACCCGGCACGGACGCCGATCCGGACCCGCACGGCCGCCGGTCGCGGCGGAGCACGGCCGTGACAGCCGCACGACAGGAACGCGACAGGGCCGGACCCGAGGGTCGGACCAGACGCGGCGCAGGGCCGCGGCCGATCCCAGGAGTCCCGATGTCCCGACTGCTGCACGTCTCCTCGTCACCGCGTGGGCCCCGGTCCGAGTCGCTGGCCCTGGCGGCGACGTTCCTCGACACCTACCGCGAGCACAACCCGCTCGACGACGTCGACACCCTCGACCTCTGGGACGGCACCCTGCCGGACTTCGGGCCGGCCGCCGCGGCCGCGAAGATGGCCGTCTTCGCCGGTGAGGAGCCCCAGGGGGCCGCCGCCGAGGCGTGGTCGCGGGCCGTCGCGACGTTCCGCCGGTTCGACTCCTACGACCGGTACCTGTTCAGCGTGCCGATGTGGAACGCCGGCATCCCCTACGTCCTCAAGCAGTTCATCGACGTGGTCAGCCAGCCCGGGATGGTCTTCGGCTTCGACCCGGTCTCCGGCTACACCGGCCTGCTGCGCGGCAAGAAGGCCGCCCTGGTCCTCACCAGTGCCGTCTACGGCCCCGGTCGCGGACCGGCCTTCGGCTCGGACTTCCAGGCTCCCTACCTGCGCGACTGGCTCGCCTGGGCAGGCGTCCCCGACGTCGAGGAGGTCGCCTTCCGCCCGGACCTGGCCACCGCCGACGCCGCGGCCGACCGGCTCCGCGCGCACGAGGCCGCCCGCCGCCTCGCGGCGAAGTTCTGATCCCCGGGCGCCG
Organism: Geodermatophilus obscurus; assembly: GCF_900115395.1. Taxonomy (GTDB): domain Bacteria; phylum Actinomycetota; class Actinomycetes; order Mycobacteriales; family Geodermatophilaceae; genus Geodermatophilus; species Geodermatophilus obscurus_B. The sequence goes on along the minus strand of NZ_FOWE01000004.1, from coordinate 426,524 downwards.
TCCGGCGCCCGGTCCGCACCACTCCCGAGGAGCCGTCATGACCGCACTCATCTCCCGCGAGGAGCTCGCCGCGGCGATCACCGCCGGGCGCGTCACCGTCGTGGACGCACTGCCGGAGGCGTACTGGGCCCAGCAGCACCTGCCCGGGGCGCTCAACCTCGTCCAGGACGACGTCGACCGGGTCGCCCCGGCGCTGCTGCCCGACCGCGACGCCACCGTCGTCACCTACTGCTCGAACGCGGCCTGCCCCAACTCGCACGCCGTCGCCGCCCGGCTGGAGGCGCTCGGCTACACCGACGTCCGCAGGTACCGCGAGGGCATCCAGGACTGGGTCGAGGCCGGCCTGCCGGTCGAGTCGGCCCCCCTCGCTGCCCACTGACCCGCCGCCCACTGACCCGCTGCCCGGCCGGGGCCGTGTCCCCGCTCCGGCCGGGCAGCCGGTGTCCCTGCCCGAGGAGACCGCCGTGTCCACCCCCGCCGCACCCGCCGGCCCGCCCGCCGCGGAGGACGTGGTCCGCGGCTTCCTGCGCGACGTCCGCTCCGGGCGGCGCCTCGACCGTGCCCGCCGCTACCTCGCCCCCCGGGTCCGGGCGCACCAGGGACGACCCGGGGCGGTCTCCGCCGTGGTGGAGCGCACCCCTGAGGAGTACGTGGCCCACGTGCGCGACATGCTGGGGGCCGTCGGCCCCTGGGTGTTCGAGGTGCTCGACGTCGCCGGCACCGGCGGACCGGTGGAGGCCACCTGGCGGCAGACCGGCGTCGCCGCGCAGGGGCCGGACCGGGGCCGGACCGTCGTCGAGCACGGCCGCGCCGGCTACGTCGTGCAGGACGGCCGCATCACCGAGTACTGGATCGAGTTCCACCAGGAGACCGCACCGCCGGATCGGTCCCCGACAGCCCGCCCCGGCCCGTCCTGACCGGCCGGGGACCGTCTCCCTCACCCCGTGGAGCCCGCGATGCCCTCCCCCGAGAACCGGACCGCGACCGGCCGGACCGCCGCCGCCGAGGTCCTGCGCTACACCGCCTTCAGCACCGACCCGCGCGGCGGCAACCCGGCCGGCGTCGTCCTGGACGCCGCCGGGATGACGCCCGCCGAGATGCTCGCGACCGCCGCCGACGTGGGCTACTCCGAGACCGCGTTCCTCGTGCCCCGCGGCGACCGCGTCGACGTCCGGTACTTCAGCCCCCGGGCCGAGGTCAGCTTCTGCGGCCACGCCACGATCGCCTCCGCGGTCGCCCACGCCGAGCGCCACGGACCCGGTCGCCTGACGTACGCCACCGCCGCCGGGCCGGTCGAGGTGGTCACCGGCCGGGCCGATGACGGGTCGTGGCAGGCGACGCTGACCAGCGTCCCACCGAGGTCGGCCCCGCTCGGGACGGACGACCGCCGCGACCTCCTGGCCGCCCTGCGCTGGTCCGAGGACGACCTCGACCCCGCGCTGCCGGCCCGGGTGGCCTACGCGGGCGCCTGGCACCCGGTCCTCGCCTCGGTGACGAGGGCACGGCTGGCCGCACTCGACTACGACGGGGACGCCCTCGGTGCGCTGATGGCCCGCCGGGGGTGGACGACCGTCGCACTGGTCTGGCGGGAGGACGCCCTGACCTTCCACGCGCGCAACCCGTTCCCGCCCGGCGGTGTGGTGGAGGACCCGGCCACCGGTGCGGCCGCCGCCGCGCTCGGCGGCCTCCTGCGCGAGCAGGGCCTGGTGACGCCCCCGGCCACCGTCACCGTGCTGCAGGGCGCGGACATGGGCCGGCCGAGCCGGCTGACCGTCGACGTCCCGCAGGACCCCGCGAGCGGCATCCGCGTGACCGGGAGCGCCGTCGCCCTCCCGGACGGCGGAGCCGGCCGCTCCGGTCCCCGTCCGTGAGCTCACCCGCCCCGTCTCCCCACCAGCCGAGGACGTCCTGTCCAGCCGCGTCCCCGTGCTGGTCGACGTCACGGCCGCGTGGTGCCCGCCGCGCCGGATGGTCGAGCCGGTCCTGCGGGAGATCGCCGCGGACGGGTCCCACCGGCTGCGGGTGCTGACCCTCGACGTCGACCGGGACCCGCTCGATCGTGCAGGCCCCGGAGCCCCACCTCGGGCCAGCCTCCGCGCGCCGAGCCCACGCGACCCGTCACCGGCGTGACAGGTCGGCGACAGCGCACCGCAGCAGCCTCGGCCCCGCATCCACCCGACGACAGAGGAGGGACCATGACCGTTGAGACGACGTCACCGCTGCCCGGGCCGGCCCACCGGCCACCCGCTCCCAGACGGCTCCGGCGGTGGGTTGCCCGGCGGCCGCTCACCGCGTTCACCGTGCTCGTCTTCGCCGCCGGCTGGCCCGTCCTGGCCGTACCGGCGCTGTCCGCGCACGGGGTGCTCCCGGGCGGGGCGCTCCCGGTCGAGCCGTTCGTCCTGGCCGCCCTGCTGCTGGTCATGCTCCCGGCGGCCCTCGGCGTGACCGCCGTCGTCGACGGCCGGCCCGGCGTCCGGGCGCTGCTGGCCCGGGCCCTGCAGTGGCGGTTCGGAGCCGGCTGGTGGGCCGCGGTGGTCCTCGGCCTGCCGGTCACCACGCTCGCCGTCGGGCTCGCCTCCGGCCGGACCCCGACCGTCGACGGCGCCGCGGCGGTGCTCCTCGACGCCGTGGTGTCGATCGGCACCGCGCTGCTCCTGGTCAACCTGTGGGAGGAGACCGTCTGGGCCGGGTTCCTGCAGACCCGCCTGCAGCGACGCCACGGCCCCGGGACGGCGGCGGGGCTGACGGCCGTGGCCTTCGCCGGCATCCACGTGCCGCTGCAGCTCACCGGGGAGGTCACGGTCGCCTCCGTCGCCTCCGCCGTGGGCCTGCTGCTGGTCCTCGGGCTGCTCGTGCGGGTCCTGGCCGGTGTGGTCCTGGCCGGGACCGGTGGCAGCGTGCTCGCCGTCGCCGTCCTGCACGCGCTGTTCAACGCCTCCACCGCCGAGGACGACCTGGTCGACCGCCTCCTCTCCGGTGGCGCCCCGCTCCCCCTGGCGGTCCTCGCCGCCGTCCTGCTCACCGCGGCCGCCGCGGCGGCACTGCGGGCCCGCCGCCGCGCGGGACGGCAGCGGGCCGGTCGTCCTGGCGCAGCCCACCGCGGGCGATGACCAGCCGGCGGATCCGGTCGATGCCCTCGTGCACCCGGGTGGTCCAGGACCGCTGGCGGCAGGGTCCGTCGCCGCGTCCGCGCTGCGACTCGTCGACGTCGACGCGATCCGTCCGGTGCAGGCGACGGGCGGGCGGTCCCTGGCCGGCACGGACCACCGACGTCCCGGTCCCCGGGCACGGCCATCCCGGTCAGGTCGGCGACGACGTGGTCGACCACACCGTCCGAGGTCACCGCAGGGCGGCCGAGCTGCACCTACGCTGACATCGACGTGATCGGCCGATGAACGGATGAGCTCGGTGACCGACCCCCTGAGCTCGCTGTTGCGGGCCGCACACCTGCTCTCGCCGGCCGAGCTCGGCGCCACCGTCGCCACGTACGCGCGCGAGCTGGGGATCGCGGAGACGGTGCTGTACCTGGCCGACTACGAGCAGGTCACCCTCGTGCCGCTGCCCGGGAGGGGCGTCCCCGAGCGGCACGGGGTGCCGATCGAGGGCACGTTGGCCGGCCGGGCGTTCCGCCGGGGCGAGGTGCTGTCGGCCTCGACCGACGGCGGGGTGCGGCTGTGGGTGCCGCTTCTCAACGGCGTGGAGCGCCTCGGCGTGGCGGAGCTGACCCTGGGGGAGGCGCCGGACGAGGAGTACGAGACGCGGATCCGGGCCTTCGTCAGCCTGGTCGCCGAGTTGCTGGTCGTCCACGGCGCCTACAGCGACGTGTTCGCCCGGCTGCGGCGCCGCAAGGCGCTGAGCCTGGCCGCGGAGATGCAGTGGGAGCTGCTGCCACCACTGACGTTCGGCACCGACCGGGTGGTCATCACCGGGGGGCTCGAGCCCGCCTACGACGTCGGCGGGGACTCCTTCGACTACGCGGTCAACGGCGACATCGCCGACCTGCTGGTCATCGACGCGGTCGGGCACGGGCTCCCGGCGGCGGTGCTGGCCAGCGTGGCGATCAGCGCCTACCGGCACGCGCGGCGCAACATGCTCGACCTGCCCGACATCGCCACGGAGATCGACGCCGCGATCGCCGGGCAGTTCCCGGGCAGCCGGTTCGCCACCGCGGTCATCGCCCGCCTGGACCTCGCCACCGGCCAGCTGCGGTGGATCAACGCCGGCCACCCGGAGCCGCTGATCCTGCGCGGCACCGCGTTGATCGCTCCGCCGCCCTGTCCGCCGGCGCGGCCGCTGGGCCTGCAGGACGGCAAGCCGGCCTGCTGCGAGGTCCGGCTGGAGCCCGGTGACCGGCTGTTGCTCTACACCGACGGCATCACCGAGGCCCGCTCACCGGCCGGGGAGTTTTTCGGCGAGCAGCGGCTGGCCGACTTCATCAGCTCCGCCCTGGCCACCGGCGACCCGGCACCGGAGACGGTGCGGCGGCTGATGCGCCGGGTGCTGGACCACCAGGCCGACCAACTGCAGGACGACGCCAGCATCGTCGTCCTGGAGTGGCGCACCGGCGACGAGCAACAGCTCCAGCTGTAGTCGTCCGCACCGAGCAGGGAGCCCGTGTGGCCTCCGGACAGGCCGACCGCCAGGTCCGGCCCGGGGCGCGGTGGAACCCCCGCTCGGCGCCGGTGTGCGTGCGGCGCCGCGGTCGGCGGATGAAGCGGAACTGGAACGGCGTCTACCGTGTAACGGGTTACGACCGCGTGAGCGGCACGATGGGGGATGACGCGTTGGGCCTCGGGACCACGGGGAGCAGCGGACGCCACGCCGACCCGACCGGCGCCGATCCGGTGGGCTGTGCGGCGCCGGGCTTCCGGCACGACGCGCTGCTCTACGACTCCGCCGAGGAGCTGGCCGCCATCGCCGGCCCGTTCCTGCTCGAGGGGCTCGCCGCCGGTGACGGCGCGGTGATCGCCGCCGGCCCCGACGTCACCGCCGTCCTGCGCGAGGCGGTCGACGAGGACCCGCTGGTGCTGGTCCTCGACCGGAACGCCCTGTACCGCTCCCGCACGCCGACCGCGATCACCACCTTCCGCGGGCTGGCCGAGCAGGCCAGCCCCGGCCGGCGGGTCCGGGTCGTCGGTGAGGTCGACTTCGGCGCCACCGCTGCCGACCGGCACGAGTGGCAGCGCTACGAGGCCGTGATCAACTCCGCGTTCGCGACCTCGCCGCTCTGGGGGCTGTGCATCTTCAGCACCGCGCTGCCCGAGCCGCTGCTCACCACGGCCCGGCAGACCCATCCCCATGCGGTCAGCGCCGCCGGCCGCACGGCCAACCCCGGCTACGTCGACCCAGCGGCCTACCTGGCCGGACTGCCGGTGCCCGAGGAACCGCTGGAGCACACCCCGCCCGCCTTCGCCGTCGACGACGTCACCGACTTCGTCGGTCTGCGACGCGCCGTCCGCAGGCTGCTGTCCGCCGTCGACGGCCCGGAGGACCAGATCGAGGACTTCCTGCTGGCCGTCGACGAGATGGCGTCGAACGGGATCCGGCACGGGCGCCGTCCGGTCAGCCTGCGGCTGTGGACGGCACCGGGGAGGCTGGTGTGCACCATCGGTGACTCCGGTGGCGGCCCGAGCGACCCTTTCGCCGGGTACGGGCCCGCGCACGGCGAGGACCTGTCAGCCGGTGGCATGGGACTGTGGCTGGCCCGGCAGCTGTGTGACCACGTCGCGCTGCGCCGGGACGCGCACGGCTCCAGCGTCCGGCTCGTCACCCGGTGGACCTGAGCACGTCCGCCACCCGGCCCCGCCCGCGTCGGACCCGACCATCCCCACGGCCTCGCTCCCACAGCCGCTGTGCCGCGGCAGGCGGATCCCCGGCGCCGGGGTGTCCCCACTCCTCCTCGACTCGCCGCCCGCCGACGTCCTCGGGCGGCGCCACGCGATGACGTCGGGAGCGCGCCGACGCGCCCGCAGTCACGGCCGTCGCGCGCCGCAGGCGTTGCCCAGGGCGGGCGGCACCGAGCTCACTCCCCCGCGTGGGGGCAGGGCATGGCCGGGTTTGCCCCAGAGCAGCGCGGGCAACGTCCGGCACTCCACTGCGCCCCGCTGCGGCGCGACACCGGAACGCCGAGGGGCCGGCCGTGGACATCGCGAGCCGCTTCGTCGAGGAGCTCGACGCCGAGGCCGGCGTCGCCGGCGACGATCCGGACCTGCTGCCGGTGCGGCTGGCCAGTGCTGCCGCCACCGTTCTCGGCGTCGACGGGTCGGGCTGAGCATCCACGGTGAGCCCGGCCTGCGGACTCCTCTGGCGGCCAGCAGCGACGTCGCTGCCACCGCCGAGCGGCTGCAGTTCACCGCCGGCAGCGGGCCGTGCCTGCTCGCCGCGGAGACCGGGTTCCCCGTCTCCGGCAGCGAGACGGCTCTGGCGCGCCGGTGTCCGGTCTTCCACGACCTGCTGGTCACCTCCACCCCGCTGCGCAGCGCGCTCGCCTTCTCCCTGCCCGGGCGGCTCAGGGGGATCGGTGCGATGGACCTGTACTCCACCGACCCCGCCGGTGTGACGGCCGTCGACGTCTTCGCAGCCCGGTGCGTGGCCGAGCTCGTCTCCGACCACCTGGACCTGGCCGCCGACTGGTCGGTGTGGACGCCGACCGAGCTGCCGGCGTGGTCGGACACTCCCGACGCGCGTCGCCGGCCCGGCTGTGGATGGCCGTCGGCATGCTGCTGCCGGCGCTGGAGGCACCCGGCACCGACGCGCTCGCGGTCCTGCGCGGCTACGCCCACGCCGCCGGCCGGACCGCCGACGACGTCGCCGACGATCTCGTCGAGCAGTGCGGTGAGGTGCCCCGCTACACCCGGGAGTGGCAGCGGAGGACGAGCACGGCGATGTCGTCGTCGGTGCGGCCGTCCACGATCCGGGTCAGCATCTGGTCGCAGAGCTCGTCGAGCGGCAGGTGCACCAGCTCGGCGAGGACGCCGGTGAGCCGGGTGAGGCCGTCGTCGATGCCGCTGCGGCCGTGCTCGACGACGCCGTCGGTGTAGAAGACGACCGTGTCGTCGGGCCGGAGCAGCGTCTCGTGGTCGGTGTGGGGGCTGGCCGCGCCGGTGCCGAGCAGCCGCTCGGCGGCAGTGTCGAGCAAGCGCACGGTCCCGTCGGGACGCAGCAGCACCGGGGGCAGGTGCCCGGCCGAGGACCAGCGCAGCGTGCGCAACCCCGAGCGGGCCTGGTCGGCCGACTGCTCGACGCGGGCGACCAGGACGGTGGCCAGCGAGCCGATGGCCAGGCCGGCGAGGACCTCGTCGACCCGGGCCAGGGTCTGGGCGGGGCTGCCGCCGCGGTCGTAGGCGATCGCGCGCACGATGCTGCGGACCTGCCCCATCGCGGCCGCGGCGTCGACGTTGTGCCCCACCACGTCACCGATGACCAGCAGGGTGGCGCCGTCGGGCTGGGTGAAGGCGTCGTACCAGTCCCCGCCGACGTGCATGTGGGTGGCCGCGGGCACGTACCGCACGGCGATCTCCAGCTCGTCCGGCTGCGGTGGCGGGGTGAGCAGGCTGTGCTGCAGCGTCTCGGCGACCTTCAGCTGCCGGCTGTAGAGGCGGGCGTTGTCCAACGACACCGCGGCCCGGCGGGCGACCTCGACGGCGGTGGCGATCTCCATCTCGGTGTGCGCCGGACGGCCGGCGCTGATCATCAGGACCAGGGCGCCGAAGGTCTCACCGCGCGCCCGCAGCGGCACGATCGTGCAGGAGGTGGCCTCGAGCCGGTCCCAGGCCGCCCGGACCGCCTCGGTGGACAGGGACGGCTCGACCAGCGCCTGGTCGATGGCCAGCTGCACCGGTTCGCCGCTCAGCAGCGCGGCCACCAGCGGGCTGTCGTCGCCGGCGCCGCGGATCCGCCCGGCGAGGTAGGTGTCCAGGTCGGCGCGGCGGGCCGGATCGGTGTGGGCGTGCGCCTCGGCGGCGGGGCGGCCGTCGTCGCCGATGAGGGAGACCATCGACCAGTCGCCCAGTCGGGGCAGCACCAGCTGCGCCAGCTGCGCGGCGGACTCCCCGGCGTCGAGAGTGGAGATCATCGCGTCGCTGACCTCGGCCAGGAACCGCAGCCGGTCTCCGTCGGCATCCCGATCACGCTCGAGGACCCCGGCGTCGGTGACACCGTCGTCGTCGGTGACACGGTCGTCGGCGCCGGCCGGTGCCCGGCGTCCGGCGCGCGCGGGACCGGTCTCGCGGAAGGACAGGTGCAGCAGCCCGTCGGCGACCACGGCGGTCGCCGTCAGCCACCGCCCGGCCGGTGCGTAGAAACCCTGCCAGGTCACCGGGCTGCCGGTGCCGGTGCCGGGAGGGCCCGTGCTGCGGGCGTGCAGCAGGAGACTGTGGAAGACGGTTCCGCCCAGCTCGGGCAGGGCCGTCCACAGGTTGCGGCCGACCAGCGTGCTCGCGTCGCAGCCCAGCAGCGCCGCACCGGCCGGGTTGACGTAGCAGACGGTCCACTCGCCGTCGAGGACGGCCACGCCGTCGGGTAGGTGTTCCAGCGCCGCCGCCATCTGCCCGGGCCCCAGCCTGGCCGCAGCGGTCTCGGTCACGTCTGCTCCTCCACCAGCCGGGGACGTACGGCAGCATCATCCTGGACGGAACGGTCGCCGGGCGCGGCCGGCGGGAGGTCAGCGGACGGTGGCTCCGGGCGCCGCGGGGGCAGGTCGTCGTCGGAGGCGCGGAGACCTCGCCGTCGAGGTGACAGCACATCGGGCGGCCGTCGTCCGGCCGGGCGGCGACCGTCACGTGCGGCTGACCCGCCCGGTGCGCAGGTCGGCCTCGTCAGCGGGACCGCCATGTCGCGCCCGCCCGACGCCCCAGCGGAGCGGACCTGCCGGCAGCTCGCCGCAGCCGCCCCAGATCCTGCTCGGTCGGTGCGCAACCGCCTGTGCAGTCGACGTTGATCGGTACCCCGTCGAGCAACCCGACCGCCGCCATGCGACCGCACCGGGGACAGGTGTCCCAGCGCACTCGTTCGATCGCCACGTCTCTCCCGGCCGGCACCCGAGCACCGGCGGAGGAGGCCGCCGACACCCTGGGCTCGAGCTGGACCTACCTCGCTGACCGGGACCTTCCCTACCCGCACGCGAGGTGCCGGAACCCGTTCCCCGAGGGCGAGCCGGTAGAGCCCTCGCTCCTTCGCCGGAGGGCGGGTGTCACTCCCGCGCGTCCGCTCGACCGGGCGGACGCCGGTCGACGTCCTACCGCAGCAGGCTGCGGGCGATGACCATCCGCTGGATCTGGTTGGTGCCCTCGTAGATCTGGGTGGTTGACGACCTCAGCCCTCCGCTCCCCCGCTCACCTGAGCCTTCTCACGGCTACAGGTCAACCGGGAGCGGACTGCGCTCGCCGCCCAGGCCCGGACCGTGTCCGATCGATCGGCTGCTGCAGCGAGCAGGGAGGGCAGACACGTGGGGATGGTCCTGCGCCAGGAGGACTGGGCGGACGGCAACGACGACGTCCTGGCCCTCGTGGGTCCGTTGGGGACGGAGGCGGCAGGCAGGGCGGCGCTAGAGGCGATGCCGGCGGACCTGCCCGCGCCTCCGTCCCGGCACGAGCGGCTGTCCTCGATGCGCGTGACGCCTGCCTGAGCGTCGCGTGCGCCCGTGCGGCGCGCACCGTCGCGGGCTCGCCCCGTCCAGGAGAGACATCCCTGGCCGCAGGCGGCGCCCTCGACGTGCAGCCATCGGCATCCGTGCGCGCTGACGCTCGTCAGGCGCCCGCCCTGCAGGATGCGCGACGCATCAGCCAGGTGCGCGGGCCGCCGTCGGGCAGGTCGACGACGCCCGTCACCGTGAAGCCGAGGCGCCGGTAGAAGCGCAGGTTGGACTCGGCACTGGTCTCCAGGTGCACCGGCAACCCCTCGCGGTCGGCACGGTCCAGGCCGGGAGCCACGGCCGCCGTCCCCAGGCCACGCCCCTGCTGGTGCCGTGCGACGCCGACGCTGGCCAGGAGCACGTGCTCCTCGGTCGGCCGGTGGGCCGCCAGCACCGCCTCGGCCGCGGCCGCGGCGGCCGTCCGGCTGCCGGCCAGCTCAGCGGTCGCCGAGCCGATCTCGGCCCAGACGTGCTCGGGGACCGCGGCGCTGGGCAGCCAGACGGCGACGGTCGCCGGGCCCTCGGGGGTGGTGCCGATGTCCACGTGCCCGTACGGCAGGGCGATGGCATCGAGGTCGAGCCGGAACAGCCGGCACAGTCGCCGGGCGTGGTCGTCGGCGTCGACCGTCCACCGGGTCCAAGGGTAGTCGGTGAAGGCATCGGTCAGGACGTCGGCGGCGGCCGGGACGTCGTCGGGCCCGGCCGGGCGTACGTGCAGCGTCATCCGTTCCTCCATCTGCGCTGGGGGCCCTGCGGCCCGTCGGGGTCGGTCGTCGCGCCGCAGCCCCCGCATGCCGGTGCACGGCATGCGGAGGCTGCCGGGCGTGGGCTCAGGTGGCCTCGACGGTGAACGGCACGGTGATCACGTCGCCGTCGGCCAGGCGGAACTGGGCCCACAGCCGGTAGGTGCCGGCCGTGGAGAACTCGGCGTGGACGTCGAGCTCGGGTCCGAACGTCTGCCCGGGCAGGGCGAAGACCGGGCGGCCGGCGTCGTCCTCGACCTCGGCGTGCTCGTGGGCGAACGTCGCGCCGTCGGCCCGCATGACCACGACGTGGCCGGCGGCGGCGAGGTAGGGCTGCAGGTCGTCGACCGGCCGGCCGGTCGCCGCGTCGGTGAGGCTGAAGTCCAGGTCGCTCCGGCCGCCGACCTCCGCGTCCCCCTCGAGCTCGACCCGGACCCCGTCGACGACGACCGTGCGCGGGCCGGCGGTCAGCACCACCGGCGCCGGCGCGCTGCCGGCCACGGTGACCACCTGCCGCTGGTGGACGTCGCTCATCTCGCCCTGCCGCCGGAACTCCGTGTTGACGACGTACCGGCCGGCGGTGGGGAACGTGAGGTCCACGGCCAGCTGCCCGGGCCCACCGGTCGGCTGCGGGTGGACGTGCGCGAACGTGCCCAGGTCCTCCCGGGTGGCGATGAGGTGCATCCACGCCTCGTGGCTGCGGGTGAGGTCCTCGACCGGCTCGCCGGAGGCTGCGTCGACGACCGTGGCGACGACCCGCGTGGTCTCGCCGGGCCGGACCTGCGCGGGCAGCTCGAGCCGGACCTCGACGCCGGCGTCGGCGGCCTCGGCCGGCGGCACCTCGGCGGTCATCATCTCGCTCATCGCCGGGCGCATCGGCATGCCGGTGCCCTGCATCCAGGCCAGTGTCCCGTTCATGCCGCGCTCGGCGGCGTCCATCCGGCTCAGCGCAGTGAGGCCGGCACCGAGCGCGAGGGCGACGACGGCGACGCCGGTCAGGTAGGCGTACTGCCCGATCCGCGCCCGCGCCGGCGGGTGCAGGATCTCGGCCACCGTGGCCGGACGGCGGAACCGGCGCAGGCGCAGCGCGTTGGTCAGCACGCTGACCGAGCTCATCGCCATCGCGGCGCTCGCCAGGACCGGGTCCAGCAGCAGCCCGTCCCAGGCGTACAGCGCGCCGGCGGCGACCGGGACGAGCAGCAGGTTGTAGCCGAAGGCCCAGGCCAGGCCCTGCTTCATCGTCGTGACCGTGCGCCGCGACAGGGCGATCGCCGAGACGATGCCGCGCAGGTCCCCGCCGACGAGGGTGACGTCGGAGGCGGCGATCGCGACGTCGGCCCCGGTGCCGATAGCGATGCCGACGTCGGCGGCCGAGAGGGCCGCGGCGTCGTTGACCCCGTCACCGGCCATCGCGACGACGTGCCCCTGCTCCTGCAGCCCGCGGACCGCCGCCGCCTTGTCGGCCGGCAGCACCTCGGCGAGCACGTGCTGGATGCCGACCTGGGCGGCCACGGCCCGCGCGGTCGCACTGTTGTCCCCGGTCAGCATCCACACCTGCACACCCAGCGCCTGCAGCTGCGCGACGGCCTCGGCGGACTCGGGCCTGACCGTGTCGGCGACGGCGATCGTCGCGGCGGGCCGCCCGTCGACCGCGACGAACATCGGGGTCTGCCCTGCCGCGGCCGCGCCGGCGGCGGCGTCGGTCAGTGCGGACACGTCCACGCCGTGGGCCTCCATCAGGGCCCGGTTGCCGACGAGGACGCGGCGGTCGTCGACGACGGCGTCGATGCCGTGGCCGGGGACGGCGTCGAAGGAGCCCAGCGCGGGCCGGCGTAGCCCGCGGGCGGTCGCGGCGGCGACGACGGCCTCGGCGACGGGGTGCTCGCTGCCGGTCTCCGCGCCGGCGACGAGGGCCAGCACGTCGTCCTCGGTCCAGCCGCCGACGGTGGTCACCGAGGTGAGCGACGGCCTGCCGCGGGTGATGGTGCCGGTCTTGTCCAGGACGACGGTGGTGACCCGGCGGGCGGTCTCGAGCGCGTCGCCGTTGCCGATCAGGATGCCCAGCTCCGCGGCCCGGCCGGTGCCGACCATGACCGCGGTCGGGGTGGCCAGGCCCAGCGCGCACGGGCAGGCGATGATCAGCACGGCGATCGTCGTGGTGATCGCCATCGTCAGCCGGCCGGTGTCCGGGCCGGACAGCGCCCACGCGAGGAACGTGGCCGCGGCCAGCAGCAGGACGACGGGGACGAACCAGGCCGAGACGCGGTCGGCCAGCCGCTGCATCGGCACCTTCGCGCCCTGCGCGTCCTCCACCAGGCGGACGATCTGCGCCAGCGCGGTGTCCTCGCCCACCGCGGTGGCCCGCAGCACCACGGTGCCGCTGCGGTTCAGTGTGGCGCCGATGACCGGATCGCCGACCGCCTTGTCCACCGGCAGGCTCTCGCCGGTCAGCATGCTCTCGTCGACCGCGGTGGCGCCGTCGGTGACGACGCCGTCGACCGGCACCTTCTCCCCCGGCCGCACCCGCACCAGGTCGCCGACGACGACCTGCTCGACCGGGAGGTCGACCTCCGCGCCGTCGCGCAGCACCCGCGCGGTCCTCGGCGCGAGGCCCACCAGGGCGGTGACGGCCGCGGCGGTGCGCTTCTTCGCCCGGCCCTCCATCCACCGGCCGGCCAGGACCAGCGCGAGGACGACCAGCGAGGTCTCGAAGTAGACGTGCAGCGGCAGGCCCCAGCGCTCGGCGGCGGCCGGCCAGAGGGTGACGAACGCGCTGTAGGCGTAGGCGACGCCGGTGCCCAGCGCCACGAGGGTGTTCATGTTCGTCGACCGGTGCCGGGCCGCCGTCCAGGCCGCCCGGTAGATCTCCCGGCCGGCCCACGCCTGCACGACCGTCGCCACCACGAGGATCGCCGGCATCAGCCAGTCCATCGTGTCCAGGTACAGCGGCACGTACATCAGGACCATCAGGCCGAGCCCGACGGCCAGGGTGACCTGCCACTTCCACCTCAGCGCGGTCAGGTGCGCGTCGTCGCCGGCCTCCGGGGCCTCGGCGGGGCCGGGCGCCGGCTGCGCCTCGCGGCGCGAGGTCGCGGTGTAGCCGGCGCGGGCCACCGCCGCGGCCAGCTCGTCGATGCCCACCTGCTCCGGGTCGAAGTGGACGGTGGCCACCTCGGTGGCCAGGTTGACCTCCGCGGCGGACACCCCGTCCACCCGGGTGAGGGCCTTCTCGACCCGGCCCACGCAGGAGGCGCAGGTCATGCCACCGATCTCGAACGTGCACGTGGCGGTGGCCTCGGTCGCCGCAGGCGGCGGCGCGGTCGTCGTCATGGCGGATCTCCTGGTCGGACGGGTCCTGTGGGTGGACCGATGCTCGGCGGCGGGATCCCGGCTCGGACCGGGGAAACCGCCGGGTCCGGGGGCGGCGGTCAGCCCCGGGCGGCGTCGGCGTAGGCCGCGGGCGTCCACGCGGCCTGGATCTTGGGCCGGAGGGTCGCGCCCAGGCGGCGGTAGAACCGCTGCGCGTCGACGTTGTCGACCTCCACGCCCCAGCGGACGAGCAGCTGCTCGGGAGCGGCCAGGCTGGCGAGGGCGGCCATGAGCCGCCGGCCGACGCCGGCGTCGCGGTGCCCGGGGCGGATGTAGAGGTCGTCGAGGGCGAGGACGTCGCCGCCGGTCCACAGGTGCAGCTGGCGGACCGCGGAGACGTAGCCGACCGCGCGGCCGTCGCGCTCGGCCAGCAGGACGACGACGTCCGGTCGCGCGAGCAGCGTGCGCCACCGCCCTCCGTCGACGTGCACGTGCACGGACTGGTCCTCGTGCTCGGCGATCTCCCGGACCATCGCGGCGACCTCACCGGCGTCAGCCGGTGAGGCCCGCCGGATCCCGGTGGCGGTCCGTGCAGGGTCTGTCGTGGACAGCTCGGTCATGGCGGGCTTCTGGGTGGGTGGGGCGGCGCCGGCCCGGGATGGACCGGCGCCGCGGGATCACTGGGTGGCGATGGCGGAGAGCACGTCGAGCCGGGCGGCGCGGCGGGCCGGCAGCAGGCCGGCGGCCAGCCCGGCGAGCACCGCGGCGACGACGATCGCTCCCAGCTGGGCGACCGGGACCCGGACGACCACCGGGGTGTCCGAGGACAGGCCGGCCAGGGTGGCGACCGCCAGGCCGAGCCCCAGGGCGAGGCCGACGACGACCGCGACGGCGGCGACCAGCACCGCCTCGGCGCGGACCATCCAGGACAGCTGCGTCCGGGTCGTGCCGACCGCCCGCAGCAGTCCGATCTCCCGCGTGCGCTCGACGATGGACAGCGCCAGGGTGTTGGTGATGCCCAGCAGCGCGATGAGGACGGCGAAGCCGAGCAGCACGGTGACCAGTCCGAGCACCTGGTCGACGGCGGCCGCGCGGCCTGCGGCGGCCTCGGCCTGGTCGAGGATCTCCGCGTTCGGGAAGTCCGCGACCGCCGCACGCAGCGTCTGCCGCGCCTCCGCCGGGTCGACGTCGTCGGTGAGGGCGATGTAGACGGTGGCGTCGACGTCTTCGGTGAAGTGCTCCGCGTAGGTGTCCAGCGAGATGACGTAGCTGGTGGACAGCGCCCGGGCCGAGTCGTCGTCCATCAGCCCGACCACCCGCAGCCGCTGCTCCCCGTGCCGCGGGAGCGTCATGGCGAGCGTGTCGCCCACCCGCAGGCCGCGTTCTGCGGCGACACCGGTGGCGAGCACGATCCCGCCGCCGTCGAGGGCGGCCAGTTCCCCGGCGGTCATCTCGACGCTGGCGACACGCGGCAGGGTGGCCGGGTCGACCGCGGTCAGCGCGCTGGTCGTGCCTGCATCGAGCCAGTGCCCGTAGCGGACCGAGCTGACTGCGGCCACCTCGGGCAGGGCGGCGATCCGGTCGGCGACCTCCGGGGAGAGCCCGCCGAGCATCTCGTCCCGGCTGCTCTGCACCAGCAGGTCGGCGGTGATCGCCTCCGTCGAGGTCGCGCCGATCGCCTTCACCGAGCTACCGAGCACCGTCACGAAGACGATCAGCGCCAGCCCGAGGGCGAGGGCCGTTGCGGTGGCGGCCGTGCGCCGCGGGTTGCGCACCGCGGACTCGCGGGCCAGCTGCCCGGGGACGCCGAGGCCCAACAGCGGGCGGCCGACCGCCCGCGCGAGCCGGGGAGCGAGCACCGGGCCGAGCACGACCAGTCCGGCCAGGAGGAGCACCGCACCCACGGCCACGCCGGCGACGTCGCGCAGCAGCGCGGCAGTGACCAGCAGCGCCACGCCCAGGCCGAGCGCAACCCAGCCGGTGACCAGCCGGCGCCGCCGCGGGGCGGACGGGGCCGGGTCGGAGGCCCGCATGGCCGCCACCGGGGCGGTCCGGGCGGCCCGGCGGGCCGGGCCCAGCGCGGCCAGCAGGGTGATCACGGTGCCGGCGGCCAGGCCGACGACGACCGTCCGGCCGGTGACCGTCAGCGGCCCGTCGGGCAGCGCCAGTCCCGCGCTCTGCGCCAGGCCGCGCAGCGCGTGGGCGGCGCCGATGCCGGCCGCGGTGCCACCGGCTGCGCCGGTGACGCCGACCAGGAGCGCCTCACCGAGCACGGAGGCGAGGACCTGCCGGCCGGTGGCGCCGGCGGCGCGGAGCAGCGCCAGTTCCCGGGTCCGCTGGGTGAGGACGATGCCGAAGGTGTTGGCGATCAGGAAGGCGCCGACCACGAGCCCGGCGGCGGCCAGTGCCAGCAGCACGATGCGCAGGTACTCGATGCTCTCCTTCGCAGCGTCCGCGCTGGCCGCGGCGGCGTCCTGGGCATTGGTGACCGCGTACTGCTCGCCGAGAGCGGCGGCCAGGTCGCCGCGCAGGTCGGCGACCGGGACGCCCTCGGCGGCGATGACGTCGACCGAGGTGACCCCGGTGCCGAGGTCGAGCAGCGCCTGCGCGGTGGGCAGGGCGGCGAGCACGACGGTGCTGTCGGCCAGCCCGTCACCGTCGCCGACGCCGGTCAGGCCCACGACGCGGAGCTGCCGGCTGGTGGCCGCCGAGACGACGACCGTGTCGCCGAGGTCGATGCCGTGCCCGGTGGCGGTGGCCGCATCGAGGACGACCTCGCCGTCGGCGACCGGAGCACGCCCGGCGCGCAGCTCGTACGCGGTGAACGGGGCCTCGGCCCAGGTGCCGAGGACGGTCGGCCCGGCCGGTTCGACGGCCCGTCCGTCCACCTGCAGCTGCCCGGGGCCGGAGGCGACGGCCCGCACCCGGTCGACACCGGGGGTGGCGCCGATCCGGTCGGCGAGGGCGGCCGGCAGCGGGTCGCGCTGCACCTCCACGCCCATGGCGGCGTCGAAGGCGGCGGCGCCCCGGACGGTGAGGTCCACGCCGGCGGCGGTGGTGCGGAACTGGTCGTCGAGCAGGCGGGTGCTGGTGTCGGTGAGCACCAGGCTGCCGGTGACGAAGGCGACGCCGAGCGCGACGGCCAGCCAGGTCAGCGCCAGCCGGGAGCGGGAGGCGAGGGCGTTGGAGAGAGCGAGGCGCCACATCGGGATCACGCCCCCACCGGCTCGTCGATCCGGGGCGTGTCGAGGCGGGCGAGGCGGGCCAGCACCGTCTCGGCGGTCGGGTCGGCCAGCTCGTCGACGATGCGGCCGTCGGCGAGGAAGACGACCCGGTCGGCGTAGGCGGCGGCGACCGGGTCGTGGGTGACCATGACGGTGGTCTGGCCGAAGGTCCGGGTGGCGTCGCGGAGGAAGGACAGCAGTGCCGCCCCGGCGCGGGAGTCGAGGTTGCCGGTGGGCTCGTCGGCGAACACCAGCTCGGGACGGGCGACGAGGGCCCGCCCGACCGCGACACGCTGCTGCTGCCCGCCGGACAGCTGGGACGGCCGGTGGCCGAGCCGGGGACCCAGGCCGAGCACCTCGACGAGTTCGGCCAGCCAGGCCGGGTCCGGCCGCTTGCCGGCGAGGGTGAGCGGCAGGGCGATGTTCTCCGCGGCGGTCAGCGACGGCACCAGGTTGAAGGCCTGGAAGACGAAGCCGAGCCGCTCGCGGCGCAGCAGGGTCCGCTCCCGCTCGGAGAGCTCGGTGAGGTCGGTGTCGCCGACGAGGACACGGCCGGAGTCGATGCCGTCCAGGCCGGCGAGCGCGTGGACGAGGGTCGACTTGCCGGAGCCGCTGGGCCCCATGACGGCGGTGAACCGTCCGGTGGGGATCGCGACGCTCGCGCCGTCCAGGGCGCGGACGGCGGCCTCGCCGCGGCCGTGGGTCTTCACCACGTCGATCGCGCGGGCCGCGAACGACGTGGTCGTCGCCGGCGCCGTGGCCGGTTGCCCGTCGGTGGTGGTGGTGGTCACGGGTGCTCCTGGGTGTCAGGGCCGCCACGGCGGCGACCGGATGGGGGCTGACGGTCCGGCGCAGGGATCCCGGCTGCCGGGTCGCCGCTGCCCGGGGGCTCGCGGTCCCCGGGCAGCGGCATCGGGCCCGCTAGGGCACGAGGGCGTAGCCGGCCTCGTCGACCGCGGCGGCGATGTCGGCGCGGTCGACGGGGCGGTCGGCAGTGACGGTGACGGTGCCGCTGGCGAGGTCGACGGTGACGGTCTCGACGCCGGCGACGGCGACGATCTCCTCGGTGACGGCTCGCTGGCAGTGCGCGCAGGTCATGCCGCTGACCTGGAAGGTGGTCGAGCCGATGAAGGTGCGGGGCGTACCGGACAGCATGGGAACTCCTCGGTGGGCAGGTGGTCGTGCGGTCGGGGACGAGAGTCGGCGTGGACGGGGGTGCGTCTCACCGGGAAGACCGCCGGGATCTCCACCGGGTCCGGCGTCAGTGGTGCGCGCCGTGTCCGGGGACGCCGGTCGCCGGCTTGCCGCCGGGGACGGCGAGGAGGGTCAGTACGAACAGGGCGGCGAGGGCGGCGGCGGCGGCGCCGAAGGCGCGGCCGTAGCCGTCGACGAGGCCGTCGACGAGGCCGTCGACGAGGCCGTCGACGAGGCCGGTGGAGGTGGCGAGGTCCCCGGCGACGGCGGTCAGGGCGGCGATGCCGAGGGCGGCGCCGATCTCGTGGCCGGTCATCACCAGCCCACTCGCCAGGCCGGACCTCTCCCCCGGCACGTCGCTCATCGCGGCCACGGCGATGGCGACGAACATGGGGCCGACTCCCGCACCGACCAGCAGGAAGCCGGGCAGCACGTCGGCGGCGTAGGAGGTGCCACCGGCGCGGGCCGCCAGCAGCAGCACGCCGGCGGCCATGACCACCAGCCCGCCGAGGACCAGAGGGCGGGCACCGACCCGGCCGATGACCTTCGACGCCGTGGCCGCGGCCAGGGTGATGGCGGCGGCCAGCGGCAGGAACTGCACCCCGGCGACGACCGGGGACGCGCCGATGACGGCCTGCAGGTACAGCGAGGTCAGGAAGATCGCCCCGACCACCACACCGGTCACGCCGGCCATCACCGCCGAGGCGGAGACCAGTGACCGCATCCGCCAGGTCGACGGAGGCACCAGCGGGTCGGCGGCACGGCGCTCGAGCCGGGCGAACGCGGCCAGCAGGACCACGGCGGCGGCCAGCGCGGTCCAGGTGCGCGGTGCGGTCCAGCCCGCGGATCGGGTGGACTCGATGCCGAACACCAGCGCCAGCAGTCCGGTCACCAGGGTGAGCGCGCCGGGGACGTCGAGCCGGCGCAGCGCGCCGGGCCGGGAGCCGCTCCGGGCCACGGCCCGCAGCGTGCCCAGCACGACGGCCGCACCGATCGGCACGTTGACGAAGAACACCGCCCGCCAGCCCAGCGCGCTGGTCAGCGAGCCGCCGAACAGGACGCCGGCGGCGATGCCGAGGCTGCCGACGGTGCCCCACACGGCCAGCGCGGTCTGCCGCTGCTTCCCGGCGTAGGCGGTCATGACGATCGACAGTGCGGCCGGCGTGAGCAGCGCGGCGCCGGCACCCTGACCGGCGCGGGCCAGGACGAGCGTCAGCGGGGTCTGCGCCAGACCGCTGACCAGGGAGGCGGCGGTGAACAGGCCGATCCCGGCGAGGAACGCCCGGCGCCGGTCGAGCAGGTCGGCGATCCGGCCGCCGAGCAGCAGCAGCCCGCCCGAGAGCAGGACGTACGCGCTGACGGTCCACTGGTAGTCCGCGGCGGACATGTGCAGGGCGTCGCTGATGGACGGCAGCGCGACGTTCACCACCGACACGTCCAGGATGACCATGAACTGGGCGGCGATCATGAGCGCGAAGACCGTCCACGGACGGCGGGGTCCGGCGCCCGGCGCCCCGGGCACCGGCTCCGCGTGGTCAGGACGTGCGTGGTGCGCGTGGCCGGTCGCCACCGGCTCGGTGGGGGGTCGGGTCGACATCGGTGCTCCTCGGTCGCGGGTCCGGGTGGTGGTGCGCCGCCACCGTCGACGCCCCGCACGACCGGTCGCGCCGGGGATTCGGCCGGGGAACCCCGCGGACGGCGCCATGACGGGCCGGGAGCCGGCCACGCGGTCCGGACCGGACCCGACCTCCGCGCGGGATCGGGCCGATCCCGTGCCGGATCGCACTAGGGTCGCGGCGTGCTGGCCGGCCGGGACGCGGAGCGCGCGACCATCGCGGCGCTCGTCGACGCCGCACGGACCGGCCGGGGTGGGGCGCTGGTGGTCAGCGGGCAGCCGGGTGTGGGCAAGTCGGCCCTGCTGGCCGACGCGGTGACCCGGGCGGACGGCATGACGGTGCTGTGCACGCAGGGCATCGAGTCCGAGTCGCCGCTGGCGTTCGCCGCCCTGCAGCGGCTGCTGCGCCCGGTCGTGGCCGACCGCGCCCCACACCTGCCGCAGCCCCAGGCCCGCGCGCTGCGGGCCGCCCTCGGTGAGACCGACGACGGTGCGGGTGACCGCTTCCTGGTCTTCCTGGCGGCGTTGGGCGTCCTCGCCGACGCGGGACAGCACCGTCCGGTCCTCGCCGTCGTCGACGACGCGCACTGGCTCGACGACGCCTCCGCAGCAGCCCTGCTGTTCGTGGCGCGGCGTCTGGAGGTCGAGCGGGTCGCCCTGCTGTTCGCGGCCCGCGACGCCGACGTGCGCACCTTCGACAGCGGCGAGCTGCCCCGGCTCGCCGTCGGCGGGATCGACGCCGACGCCGCCGGGCAACTGCTCAGCACCTGCTCCGGTGTCCCCGTCCCGCCGGACGTGCGCGACAGGCTGGTCGCGAGCACCGGTGGCAGCCCGCTCGCACTGGTCGAGCTCGCCGAGGTGCTGGCACCCGAACAGCTCTCCGGCCGCGTCCGGCTGCCGGCGCGCCTCCCTCTGACCGGGGGCGTGGAACGCGCCTTCCTCGACCGCTACCGGCGACTGCCGGAACCGGCGCAGACGCTGCTGCTGACCGCGGCGGCCGACGACTCCGGGCGGGCGCGGGTCGTCCAGCAGGCGGCGACGTCCCTCGGAGCGGACGAGGAGGCCCTGCTAGCCGCCGAGCGGTCCGGACTGCTGCGCGTCCGCGACGCCGCGATCGAACTCCGGCACCCGCTCGTGCGCTCGGCGGTGTACGGCGCCGCGACGAGCACCGAGCGCCGCCGGACGCACCGGGCGCTGGCCGCCGTGCTCACCGGCCCCGGGGAGGCCGACCGGAGGGCCTGGCACCTGGCCGCGTCGGTCGAGGAACCCGACGAGGCCGTGGTCGCCGAGCTGGACGCCGCCGCCGAGCGGGCCCTGGGGCGCGGCGGCCTGGAGGCGGCCGCGTCGGCGTGGGAGCGCGCGGCCGAGTTGTCGCCGGCCGGGGACCCCCAGGCCGGACGGCTGTACGCGGCTGCCCGCGCCGCCTGGCTGGCCGCGCAGCCCGCTCGCGCCCGTGCGCTGGTCGACGCCGCGGCCGCCCAGGCCGACGACGCGCTGCTGCGCGCCGACGTCCTGCGGCTGCGCGCCCGCATCGAGTGGAACACCGGTTCGCTGCACTCCGGCCGCCGGATGGTGCTCGAGGCCGCCGCGGAGGTCGCCCCGCACGACTCCCAGCGCGCCCGGGAGATGGCGATGTTCGCCGTCGCGCTCGCCGCCTTCGGCGCGCACTCGGCCAGCGCCGTGGACCCCACCGCCCTCGTCCCGCCGCCCGGGCCGGATGCGCCGCTGCGCGCCCGCTGCTTCTCCGACCTGCTGTACGGCCTCGACGCCGCCGTCCGCGGGAGCTGGGAGGCCGCGACACCGCTGCTCCAGGAGGCCTTCGTCCTCGCCGAGGACCTTGCCGAGGAGGACCTGGACCTGCTGCCCAACCTGGGCATCGCGGCGCTCCACCTCGGCGACGACGCGCTGACCCGTCGCTACCACGAGCAGCTGCTGACCCGCGCCCGGAGCACCGGTGCCGTCCTGATGATCCTCTACTCGCTGACGCGACTCGGGTTCGCCGAGCTGACCACCGGGCGGTGGACCGCGGCCCGCGCCGCGGCCGCCGAGGCGCTGCCGATGGCCGAGCAGTCCGGGCAGCGGGGGCTGGCCGCCCTGCCCACCGCCTGGCTCGCGCTGCTGGCGGCGCTGCGCGGCGACGACACGGTCGAGCAGCACCTCACCGACGCGGAGCAGATCTGCACCGATCACCCACTGGGCATCCTGGCCGAGGTGGTGCCCGACGTGCTGCGCTGGGCCCGCGGCGTGCGCGACGCCGCCGATGCCGGCGCCGCACTGCACCAGCTGGAGCAGATCCGTCATCCGGTCACGCGCCGGTTGGCCGCGGTCGACCGCATCGAGGCCGCCGTGCGGGCCGCACGACCGGAGACGGCGCACGCCTGGGTCGAGGAGCTGGCCCGCTTCGCCGAGGCCACCGGCTCTCCCTGGGCGCAGGCCGTGGTCGAGCACGGCCGGGGGCTGCTCAGCGAGGGCCCGGAGGCCGAGCGCCACTTCGAGCAGGCGCTGGCCGCTCATGCCAGGACAGGACGCAGGCCCGACCGGGCCCGCACCCAGCTGGCGTACGGCGCCTTCCTGCGACGGTGCCGTCGTCGCGTCGACGCACGAGCCCACCTGCGCGACGCGCTCGAGACGTTCGAGGACCTCGGTGCGCGGCCGTGGGCCGACCGCGCACGACAGGAGCTGCGGGCGTCCGGGGAGACCGCCCGCCGCCGGGACGCCTCCACCGTCGTGGACCTGACCCCGCAGGAACTCCAGGTGGCGCGGTTGGTGCGGCGGGGACTACCCAACCGCGACGTCGCGGCCCAGTTGTACGTCAGCCCCCGCACAGTGGACTTCCACCTGCGCAACGTCTTCGCCAAGCTCGGCGTCAGCAGCCGCACCGAGCTGGCCGCCCACCCGCTCGACTGACCGACCCGGCGACGCCCCGGCGGTTCCACCGGTGCGACGCGGAGCCGGGTGTCCCCACCATCCGGGTGTGCCCAGCATCCCCTGGACCCCGGTGGCAGGCGATCGGATCCGCACCCTGCTGCCGAGCCGGTGACGGACGCCGGCCCGGCAGCACCTCGAGGACACGTCGATACCGTCGTGGGCGTGCTGGTCGGACGGGACGTCGAGCGTACGGCGATCGCCGCGCTGGTCGGCGCTGCCCGCGAGGGGCGAGGAGGCGCACTGGTCGTCCGCGGCGTGGCCGGGTCGGGCAAGTCGACCCTGCTGACCGATGCCTCGGCCGCGGCTCCGGACACGACGGTGCTGCGCACCTCGGGGGTCGAGTCGGAGTCGCCGCTGGCCTTCGCCGCGCTGCAGCGGCTGCTGTGGCCGCTGCGCGCCCGGATCGACGCCCTCCCGTCGCCGCAGCAGACGGCGCTGCGGGCCGCGATGGGCGAGGTCGAGGGCGAGGGCGACCGGTTCCTGGCGTTCCTCGGGACGCTGAGCCTGCTGTCCGACGCCGCGGAGCGGTCCCCGGTGCTCGCCGTCGTCGACGATGCGCACTGGCTCGACGACGCCTCGGCCGCGGCGCTGCTCTTCGTCGCCCGCCGGCTGCAGGCCGAACGGATCGCGGTCCTGTTCGCCGCCCGCGACGGCGAGGCCCACGGCTTCGAGGCGCCCGACCTGCCTGCCGTCGTCCTGGACGGCGTGACCGGTGAGGCCGCCGGCACGCTGCTGACCTCCCGGGCCGGCGGCGTCGTGGACCCCGCGGTCCGGGACCGCCTGGTGGCCGCCACCGGCGGCAACCCTCTCGCGCTGGGTGAGCTGGCTGCCGCACTCACAAGCGACCAGCTGGCCGGTCGGGAACCCCTGCCGGCGTCCCTGCCCCTGACCGAGGGCGTCGAGCGCGGTTTCCTCGACCGCTGTCGACGCCTGTCCGACCAGGCGCAGCGGTTGCTGCTCGTCGCCACGGCCGACGACACCACCCGGCTGACCGTCGTCCGCGACGCCGCCGGGCAACTCGGGGTGGGTGACGACGCCCTCGACGAGGCCGAGCGGACGGGCCTGCTCCGGATCGACGGCGACACGGTCGTCCTCTACCACCCGCTCGTCCGGTCGGCGGTCTACCGCGCGGCCACCAGCGCGCAGCGCCGCGCAGCGCACCGGGCACTCGCCGGTGTCCTGCGTACGGATGCCGATCGCCGGGCGTGGCACCTCGCCGCCGCCGCCGACCGGCCCGACGACGAGGTCGTCGCCGCACTGGACGCCGTCGCCGAGCGCGCCGCGGCCCGGGGTGGGCACGAGGCCGCCGCGGCCGCGTGGGCCCGCGCCGCCGAGCTCACCGCCGGTGGGGAGGCCCGTGGCCGCCGCCTGTACCTGGCCGCGTCCTCGGCCTGGCTGGGCGCGCACCCGTCGCGGGCGGCGGCGCTGGCGAGCGCCGCGGCGGTCGACGTGCGGGACCCGGCGATCCGCGCCCGGCTGCTCACGCTCCGGGGACAGATCGAGTGGAACACCCGCTCGCTCGACGACGGCTACGACCACGTCGTGGCGGCCGCTCAGGTCGCCGCCGGGGTCGACGAGGCGCTGGCCCAGCAGCTGGCCATGCTCGCCGCCTCGCTGGCCGCGTTCGGCGCCCGGTCACCCCGGGACGTCGACCCGGCCGCGCTGGTGCCCCGTCCGGGACCGGACGCGCCGCCGCGCGTCCGGGCGGCCTCCGCCCTGCTGCACGGGTTCCGCGCCGTCGCCCGGCAGGACTGGGGCACCGCCGCCGAGTGCTTCGGCGACGCCTTCGCCCTGACCGACGCCCTCCCGCTCGACGACCACGTGCTGCAGCCCAACCTGGGGGTCGCGGCCATGCTGGTCGACGACGACGCACGCGGGCTGCGGCTGCACGCGGAGCAGCTGACCGCCGCCCGCGGCGCCGGCGCGCTGAGCATGGTCGAGCACGCCCTGACCCGCGGCGCGCAGTTCCAGATCGCCACCGGGGCCTGGGCACAGGCCGCCGGTGCCGCGGCGGAGGCGCTACCGCTCACCGCCGCTACCGGCCATCCGGGACTGACCGCGTTGCCGACCGCCGAGCTCGCGGTGCTGGCCGCCCTGCGCGGCGACGACGCCGCCGACCGCCACCTGGCCGAGGTGGCGGCGATCCGGGACGCGCACCCGATCGGGCTCAGCGAGCTGTTGGTGGACGACCTGGTGCGCTGGGCGCGGGGGCTCCGCGCGCGGCAGCCGGCGACCGCCCTGCACCACCTCGAGCAGATCAGCTCACCGGGCCTGCGCCGCATGGCCGCGCTCGACCGGCTCGAGGGCGCGGTCCGCGCCGGCCGGGAGGACCTCGCCCGCACGTGGCTGCGGGAGCTGGAGGCGTTCGCCGAGGGCACCGGCGCCCCGGCTGCCGTGGCCGTCGTCGAGCACGGCCGGGCGCTGCTCGCCGGGAACCGCGCCGAGGAGCACTTCCGGCGCGCCCTGGACGCACACGCCACGTCGCTGCGCGTGCCCGACAGGGCCCGGACCGAGCTGGCGTTCGGCGAGCACCTGCGCCGTGCCCGGCGCCGGGTCGACGCCCGGGAGCACCTGCGCACCGCCCTGGCGTTGTCCGAGGAGCTCGGCGCCGCCCCGTGGGCGGAGCGGGCCGCGCAGGAGCTGCGTGCGTCGGGTGAGACCGCGCGCCGCCGCGACGTCACCACCGCGACCGAGCTCACCCCGCAGGAGAGGCAGGTGACCGACCTGGTCCGGCAGGGGCTGTCCAACCGGGACGCCGCAGCGCGGCTGTTCGTCAGCCCGCGCACCGTCGACTTCCACCTGCGCAACGTCTACAGCAAGCTCGGCGTGGCCTCGCGGGCCGAGCTCGCCGCCCTCCCGCTCGACCGCTGATCCGGCCATCCCGCGGGCAGGACCCGGCGGTTCTCCCGGCGTGACGCCCGGTCTCCTGCTCCTAGCGTCGGGTGCGCACACCATCCGGCCACGCCTCTCCAGGAGACGCCATGCTCACGCCCTCCGGTCACCGGGAGCCCCTCGACGTGCTCGTCGTCGGGGCCGGCCAGGCCGGTCTCGCCCTCGGCCACCACCTCACCCGCCGGGGCGCCGAGTTCCTGCTCGTGGACGCCGGCCCGGAGGTGGGCCACTCGTGGCGCTCCCGCTGGGACTCGCTGCGGCTGTTCAGTCCTGCCGAGTACGACTCGCTGCCGGGCCTGCCGTTCCCCGCGCCGTCCGGCACCCATCCCACGAAGGACGAGGTCGCCGACTACCTGGCCGCCTACGCCGCCCGCTTCCGGCTGCCGGTGCAGCTCGACTCCCCGGTCCGGCGACTGCACCGCGACGACGACGGCGTCTTCGCGGCCACCACCCCCTCCGGCACGCTGCGTGCCCGGCAGGTCGTCGTCGCCACCGGCCCGTTCCAGACCCCGTACGTGCCCGCCGTCGCCGGCCGGCTGGACCCGCTGGTCCCGCAGTTCCACAGCGCCCGGTACCGCAACCCGACCCAGGTGCCCGGCGACGGCAGGGTGCTGGTGGTCGGCGCGGCCAACTCCGGGCTGCAGATCGCCGCCGAACTCGCCGCCACCCAGTCGGTCACCGTCGCGGCCGGCACCCGGCCGACCGAGCTGCCGCAGCGGATCGCCGGCCGCGACCTGTTCTCCTGGCTGGACGCGGTCGGGTTCTTCACCGTCCCGGCCGACTCCCGCGTCGCCCGCCGCCTCCGTGCCCGCGGTGACCTGGTCATCGGCACCCGCAGCAGGGCGCTGCGCCGGCGAGGTGTGGCCTTCCGGCCCCGGCTGACCGGCCTGGCGGGCCGCACCGCCTCCTTCGCCGACGGCAGCACCGCCGACGTCGACGCGGTCGTCTGGGCCACCGGCTACCGGCCCGACCACTCCTGGCTGCACGTGCCCGGTGTCGTCGTCGACGGGGTCGTCCGCCACACCGCCGGGTTCACCGACGTGCCCGGGTTGTCCTTCCTCGGGCTGCCGTGGCAGACCTGCCGCGGCTCGGCGTTGCTCGGCTTCGTCGGCGCCGACGCCGCCGCTCTCGCCGACCGCCTGGTCACCGGCGCCGACCACCGGACCGGCATGCGGCGTCCCCGCGCCGGCTCGCCATCGCGATGACCGGCGGGGACGCCGGTCGACGTCCTACCGCAGCAGGCTGCGGGCGATGACCATGCGCTGGATCTGGTTGGTGCCCTCGTAGATCTGGGTGATCTTGGCGTCGCGCATCATGCGCTCGACCGGGAAGTCCTGGGTGTAGCCGGCGCCGCCGAAGAGCTGGACGGCGTCGGTGGTGACCTTCATGGCGACGTCGGAGGCGAACGCCTTGGCCGCCGCGCACAGCCGGCCCAGGTCGGGGTCCACCTTGCCGCCGTCGTGACCGGCCTCCCCGCGGGCGGCGGCGACGTAGACGAGGTGCCGGGCGGCCTCGATCTGCATGGCCATGTCGGCGAGCATGAACTGCACGCCCTGGAAGTCGCTGACGGCCTTGCCGAACTGCCTGCGCTCGCGGGTGTACTGCACGGCCGCGTCGAGCGCGCCCTGCGCGACGCCGACGGCCTGCGCACCGATGGTCGGGCGGGTGAAGTCCAGCGTCCGCAGCGCGGTCTTGAAGCCGGTGCCGGGCTCCCCGATGACCCGGTCGGCGGGGATGGTGCAGTCGGTGAAGTAGAGCTCGCAGGTGGGCGACCCCTTGATCCCCATCTTCCGCTCCTTGGGGCCGACGGCGAAGCCAGGGTCGTCGCGGTGGACGACGAAGGCGGAGATGCCGTTGGCCCGCTTCTCCGGGTCGGTGACGGCCATGACCGTGTACCAGTCGGAGACGCCGGCGTTGGTGATCCAGGCCTTGGTGCCGTTGAGCACCCAGGTGTCGCCCTCGCGGCGGGCGCGCGTCCTCATCGAGGCGGCGTCGGAGCCGGCCTCCCGCTCGGACAGGCCGTAGCTGATCATCGCGTCGCCCGCGGCGATCGGCCGGAGCACCTGCTGCTTGAGGTCCTCCGACGCCGACAGGATCACCGGCATCGAGCCGAGCTTGTTGACCGCCGGGATGAGCGACGCGCTGACGTCGACCCGGGCGACCTCCTCGATGACGATGCAGGTCGCGACCGCGTCGGCGCCCTCGCCGCCGTACTGCTCGGGGATGTGCGTCGCGTGGAAGCCGGCCGCCGTCAGCGCCTTGAGCGCCTCGGCCGGGAACCGCGACTCCGCGTCGACCTCGGCCGCGTACGGCGCGATCTCCCGCTCGGCGATGTCCCGGACGGCGGCCCGGATCGCGTCGTGCTCCTCGGTCAGCTGGTACAGCCCGCTCGTGCTCACGACCAGATGTTAGGACGTCCCAGCAGTCTCGCGGCCGGTCTCCTCCCGATGGGCGAGGCGGGCGCACAGCGATGGACCGAAGAGGCCCGGCCGGTCTGCACCGGGAGTCCGCGGACCACCCCCGGGACGAGCGGGCGAGGCGGCGGGACACGCGTCCTGGTGCGGCAGTGGATCTCCGCCGACGGCACGGTCGCCGGCCCGGACGGGGAGTCGGACGTCGTCGACGCCGTCACCGACTGCCCCTCGGACCGGCACGACGCGGCGCTCCTGGATCCCGCCGGGCCCGGCGTGCGCCTAGCGCTCCAGGAGGCCGAGACGTGGCCGGGCGGCGCGCTCCGGGTGCGCTACGCGGTCCCGGGGGCCTGACCCGCACCCCGGTCGGCCGACGGGGCGTCCGCGGCCAGCCGCGCTCGCAGCGCGGTGTCCCGGGCGACCACCGAGTCGGCGAGGTCGCCCTGGAACCGCTCGACGGCGGCCCGCAGCGCCCGGCCGGTGTCGCCGTCGGACGATGCCAGGATCCGCACCGCGAGCAGCCCGGCGTTGCGGCCGCCGCCGATGGACACCGTGGCCACCGGCACCCCGGCCGGCATCTGCACGATCGACAGCAGGCTGTCCAGCCCGTCGAGGCGGTCCAGCGGCCGCGGGACGCCGATGACCGGCAGCGGCGTGGCCGCCGCGATCATGCCCGGCAGGTGCGCCGCTCCCCCGGCCCCGGCGACGACGACCCGCAGGCCGCGCCCGGCCGCCGCCGTCGCGTAGTCGAGCATCCGCTGCGGCGTGCGGTGCGCGGAGAGCACGTGCACCTCGTACGGGACGCCGAACTCCGCCAGCGC
Source organism: Geodermatophilus obscurus (assembly GCF_900115395.1). Taxonomy (GTDB): domain Bacteria; phylum Actinomycetota; class Actinomycetes; order Mycobacteriales; family Geodermatophilaceae; genus Geodermatophilus; species Geodermatophilus obscurus_B. The sequence continues at coordinate 397,756 of NZ_FOWE01000004.1, read as the reverse complement.
CTGCGCCGCCGGCTCCATGGTGGGCCAGTCGGAGTCGCTGCCCATGACGATCCCGACCAGGGGCTGGGTCACTCAGTGCTCCTCGGGGAAGGCGAACGCGGGGTCGACCTCGCCGTCGGCGAGGTAGCGCGCCGCCGCCACGGCCCGGGCGCGCACCTCGGCGAGGTCCTCCCCCAGCGCCGTGACGTGGCCGAGCTTGCGGCCGGGACGCTGGCCCTTTCCGTACCAGTGCAGCTTGACGTCGGGCCAGTGCGCCATGAGGTGGTGCACCCGCTCGTCGACGCCGGGGCCGGCCCAGTCCTCCGCCGACGCCGCCCCGCCGAGCACGTTGGCCGTGACGACGGCGGGGGCGGTCATCGCCGTCGAGCCCAGCGGGTAGTCGAGGACGGCGCGCAGGTGCTGCTCGAACTGGCTCGTGCGCGCGCCCTCGATGGTCCAGTGACCCGAGTTGTGCGGCCGCATCGCCAGCTCGTTGACGAGCACGCCGTCGGCGGTCCCGAACAGCTCGACGGCCATGACGCCGACGACGCCGACCCGGTCGGCCACGCGCACCGCGAGCTCCTGCGCGGCGAGCGCCGTCTCCTCGTCCAGGTCCGGCGCGGGGGCGAGCACCTCGGTGTTGATCCCGTCGCGCTGCACCGTCTCCACGACCGGCCACACCGCGACCTGCCCGAAGGGCGAGCGGGCCACCAGCACCGCCAGCTCGCGCACCAGCGGGACCCGCTCCTCCACCAGCAGGACCCGGTGCCGCTCGAGCAGCTCGGCCACCTGGTCGGGACCGGAGACGACGAACACCCCCCTGCCGTCGTAGCCCCCGCGCGGGGCCTTGACGACGACCGGCCACCCGACCTCCTCGGCGAAGACGGTCGCCTCGTGCACCGTGTGCACCTCGGCCCAGGCCGGCTGCGGCTCCCCGGCGGCGTCGAGCGCGTGGCGCAGGACGAGCTTGTCCTGGGCGTGCAGCAGCGCGTCGGGGCCGGGAGCGACGCGCACGCCCTCGACGGTCAGCGTGCGCAGGTGCTCGGACGGCACGTGCTCGTGGTCGAAGGTGAGCACGGTAGCGCCGTCGGCCACGGCGCGCAGCGCGTCGAGGTCACGGTGGTCGCCCAGCCGGACGTCGGCGGCCACGAGCGCCGCGGACTCGGCGGGGTCGGTGGCCAGCACGCGCAGCGACTGGCCGAGGGCGATCGCCGCCTGGTGGGTCATGCGGGCGAGCTGCCCTCCTCCCACCATGGCGACGACGGGCAGGCCGGTCCGGGGGTCGGTCGGGGCAGGCATGGTGCGGCCACGGTAGCGAGCGGGCCGCTGCCGGCGCGCGCGTCGTCCGGCGGGCGGGCCGGTGGGGATCCGTACAGTCGGGACCCGTGCCGTCCCCCTCGGTCCCCGGTCGTCGCGCCGGGACCGCCTGGCGGACCCTGCTGCGGGAGGCCTCCGCCTTCGGCGTCATGGGCGGCGCCTGCCTGGTGCTCGACCTCGCCGTCTTCCAGCTGCTCTACGCGCACCTCGGCGTCGGCGCGGTGGCCTCCCGGCTGGCGTCGGCGGCCGTGTCCACCACGGCGGCCTACGTGGCCCACCGCCACTGGTCGTTCGCCTCCCGGTCGCGGCCGGGGGTGCGGCGCGAGTACCCGGTCTTCGTCGCGGTCAACGTGGTCACCGTGACGCTCGGGCTGACCCTGGTCGCACTGGTGCGCCATCTCCTCGGCCAGGAGAGCGTCCTGGTCCTGCAGGCGACCAACGTCGTGTCCATCGGGCTGGGCACGCTGGTCCGGTTCGCCTCCTACCGGCGGTGGGTGTTCCCCCGGGCTCCCCTGGAGACGGCGTGAGCCCACCGCGGCACCGGCCGGGCGTGCGACGGCGGGTCCTGCCCGTGCTGCTCGCCGTCGGGCTGGCCGCGGGCTGCTCCTCTGCCGCGGACGGCACTGGGCCCGCGGCCCCCGCCGCTCTCGCGCTGCCGGGCACGGGCGAGCGGGTCCTGTTCTTCGGCGACTCCTACACGGCCGGCTACGGCGCGACGTCGGACGACGAGGCCTTCCCGGCGCGGACGGCGGCGGCGTTCGGCTGGGTGGCCGACGTCACCGCCGGTCCGGGCACGGGCTTCGTCGCCGAGGGCGGGGTCGGGCGGGACTACCTCGAGCAGCTGGCCGACCTCGACGTCGAGCCGCCGGCGCTGGTGGTGCTCCAGGGCGGTCTCAACGACGCCTTCGCCGACCCGGACGCGGCGACCGAGCGCGACGCGGCCACCGAGGTCCTGGCCGCGCTGGCCGATCGGTTCCCCGGGACGCCCGTGGTGCTGTTCGGGCCGCCCCTGGTGCCCTCCCTGCCCGACGACTCGGTGCGGCGGGTGGACCGGGCCCTGGACCGGGCCGCCGCCGGGGCGGGCGCGTGGTACGTCAGCCCCGTGCAGGACGGCTGGGACGTCGCCTCGCGGCTGACCGACGACGACCTGCACCCCGGTGACGAGGGCCACGCCCACCTCGCCCGAGAGCTGGTCGCGGCGCTCCGGGCGCTGGACGGCCGCTCTCCCCGGTGACGGGCGGGACTGTCCGGCCGGGCGGTGCGGTTGTGACACCTGGGCCGGCGGGGCCGTGACGGAGCGGTCCGGCCGAGGGTGTCGGACTCCAGCCGAGTTCCCGGATCGTTACCTTGCTCCTGCCTGCGCGTCCGACCGCGGGTGGACCCGGTGACCAGCTCCTGACGGGGCGACCGGACCGCGGCACCGAGGGGAGACCAGCCGAGTGCGCACGACCGTGACCTCTGCCCGCACCGAACGGCGCCTGGGCATGCTCGACGTCCTGCGCCTGTTCGCGGCGGTCGCCGTCGTGGCGTTCCACTACACGGCGCGGCACAGCCCCGGGTGGGACGGCGCCGCGCCCGAGGAGCTGGCCGGCGTGGGCCAGTGGGCGAGCTACGGCCGGATGGGCGTCCCGCTGTTCTTCGTCATCAGCGGCTTCGTCCTCCTGATGAGCGCCTGGGGCCGGGACGTCCGGGGCTTCGTCGCCTCGCGGGTCGGCCGGCTGTTCCCGGCGTACTGGGTGGCCGTCGCCCTCAGCCTCGTGCTCGTCCTGTTCATCTGGCCGGAGAACCCGGCCTTCCTCGGTCACGAGATCAGCAAGGCCGGCGCCCTGCTCAACTTCACGATGGTGCAGGGCGCCTTCGGTGTGCCGGACGTCGACGGCCCCTACTGGACGCTCTGGTACGAGGCACGCTTCTACCTGCTCATCGCCGTGTTCATGCACCTCGGCATCACGCGCAACCGGGTGCTGGCCGTCTGCGCCCTGTGGCCGGTCGTCGGGGCGCTGGCCTCGGCCAACGGTGCCGGCCTGGTGTCGACGCTCCTCATGCCCGACTACGCCCCGTTCTTCGCCGGCGGCATGCTGCTCTACCTGATCCACCGCGACGGCCACGACCTCGGTACCTGGCTGCTCGTCGGGCTGCAGGTGACCATCGCGGTGAACTTCACCACCGGCGTCTACCCCGGCATCCTGAGCGCCGAGACCCCGTGGGTCCCGTCCACCACCGTGATCGCCGCCATCTGCGTCGCCTGCTTCGGGCTGGTCGCCCTGGTGACCCTGACGCGGGTGGCCTCCCGCAGCGCCGGCTGGATGACCGTCGCGGGTGCGCTCACCTACCCCGTCTACCTGGTCCACGAGAACCTCGGCTGGTGGGTCATCCACCTGGTCCGCGACCGGGTGGGGCCCTGGGGTGCCGTGGCGCTGGCCACCGTGGTCGCCTTCGCCGCCGCGACGCTGCTCCACCACCTCGTCGAGAAGCCGTTTGGGCCGCGGCTGCGGAAGGCGACCCTCCGCATGCTCAGCCAGTCCGAGGGCGGCCGCGCCTCCGACGACGGGCGCGACGGCGCACACCGCGCCGGCCGGGGCCGCGCCGCGGACCGCCGGACCCCCGGCATCCCCGTCCCCACCGACGTGCGCTCCGCCGCCGACGACCGCCCGTCCGCCGTCCGGCACCCCGTCGACACCGCTCGGCACACGGAACGCCGGCCGACCCCGCGGGCGGACCGGGACGGGTCCGGGCTGCTCGGTCCCTCGACCGTGGCGCTCCCCGAGGAGCGGCCCGAGCCGCGGGGCGCGCTGCTGACCGGCCAGCAGCAGAACTGACCGGGCCGGCCCCGTCCTGACCGGCCGGCGCGCCGGTCAGCCGGCCAGGCGGGACCCCGACCGCCCGGCGACGACCTCCAGCCGGGTGGGGATGCGGGTGCGCAGCTCCTCGAGGTGGCTGATCACACCGACGGTCCGCCCGCCGCGGCGCAGCTCGTCGAGCACGGTCATGACCGCGTCGAGCGCCTGGGCGTCGAGGGTGCCGAAGCCCTCGTCGACGAACAGGGTGTCCACCTGCACGCCGCCGGCCTCCGCGGTGACGACGTCGGCGAGCCCGAGGGCCAGCGCCAGGGATGCCATGAAGCTCTCCCCACCCGAGAGCGTCTTGGTCGGCCGCTGGGCGCCGGTGTACTCGTCGAGGACGTCGAGGCCCAGGCCGCCGCGGGCGCCGTGGCGGCCCAGGGCGTCGCTGTGCAGGAACGTGTAGCGCCCGCGCGACATCTCCTGCAGCCGCCGGCTGGCCACCTCGGCCACCTGCTCCAGGCGCGCGGCCAGGACGAAGGACTGCAGCCGCATCCGCAGCGTGTTGGCCCCGCGGCCGCCGACGAGGTCGGCGAGCCCCGCGACCTGGTCGGCCCGGGCCCGGCGCTCGCCCAGCTCGACCTCCGCGGCCACGACCTCCCCGGCCAGCGCGTCGAGCGCCCCCGCACAGCGCCGGGCCTGGTCGAGCGCGGTGACGGCGTCCTCGCGGCGGGCGGTCACCTCGGCGCAGCGCTGCTGCAGCGCCGCGACGTCAGGCCGCTCCCCCAGGTCGGCGAGGTCGGGGTCGGCGAGCGTGGCGGCCAGCACCGACCGGGCCTCGTCGTGCTCGCGCAGCCTCCGGTCGAGGGTGGCGAGCTCGCCGGCGGGCAGCAGGGCGGCCGAGGCGTCGAGGACGTCGGCGAAGCCGGCCACGGCCGCGCGGTCCTCGGCGGCGGCGCGGGCGGCGGCGACCGCCTCGCGGGCGCGCACCTCCTCGGCCGCCGCGGCGGCGGCCTCCTCGCAGTGCTCGGCCTCCGTGGTCAGCCGGGCGATCCGGGCCGGCAGGTCGGGGTCCTCGCCGCGGGCGGTGTCGACGCGCGCGGCGGCCTCGGTGGCGGCCTGCTCGGCCGCCGCCTGCTCGGCAGTGCGCCGCTGCAGCGCCTCGCGGTCGGCGGCCAGGGCGGCGGCGGCCGCGTCGCGCCGCTGCTCGGCCGCGGCGAGCGCGCGCCGCGCGGCCTCCACGCCGCCGGCGAGCCCGGCCACCCGGGCGAGCTCGGCACGGGCGGCGGCGGCGCGGGCGGCCAGCGCGTCCGGCCGCTCCTCGCCCGCCCGGGCGCGCAGCACGGCCAGCTCGCGCTCCAGCCCCTCGACCCCCGCCCCCGCCGCCGTGCGCCGCTCGTCGGCGGCGTCGACGGCCGCCCGGACGCGGTCCTCGTCGTCGGCGGTGACGCGCGCGCCCGCGGGCAGCGCCGGGCGCGGGTGCTCGGGAGAGCCGCACACCGGGCAGTCGGCGCCGTCGGTGAGCCCGGCGGCGAGCTCGGCGGCCATGCCGTCCAGCCGCGCGGTGCGCAGCTCGACCAGCCGCTCCCGCGTCTCCAGCCAGGCGAGCCGGGCGGCATCGGCGGCGGCGCGGGCCCGGTCGAGCCGGCCGGCGAGCGCGTCGGCGCGGGTGGCGGCGTCCAGGGCGGTGCGGGCGGCCTCCTCGGCGGCGGCCAGGCCGGACAGCCGGGCCGCCGCGGCCTGCGCGGCGTCGAGCCGGGCCTGCGCCGCGGCGACCCGCGCCGGCTCCTCCTCGACGGCGCGCGCCCCGTCGGCGCAGGCGGCGGTCAGCCGCTGCACCTCGCGGGCCAGCCGGGTGGCGTCGACGGCGAGCTCCCGGGACCGCCGGGCCTCGGGCAGCAGCGCGCGGGCGTGCGCCGCCGCGTCGCGCAGCCCGCGGGCCGTCGCCGGGTCGGCGTCGCGGCCCGCGCCCACGGCGGCCCAGGCGGCCGCGGCCTCCGCGTGCCGGGCTCCGGCGCGCTCGGCGGCCAGCGCGGCGCGGCCGCCGGCCTCCAGCACGTCGCGCAGCACCTCCGCGCGGCGGCCGGCGTCGGCGCGGGCGCGCAGCGGCGCCAGTGCCGGCTCACGGACGGTGAGCTCCTCGAGCCGGGCGCGGGCGCGGTCCCGGCGGGTGTGCCGGTCGGCCAGCGCCCGGGCGGCGGCCAGCTCCTCGTCGACCCGGGTGCTGTCGGCGGCGGCCGCGGCGGCCGCGGCCTCCGCGGCGGTGAGCCGCTCCGCGGCCACTGCCCGCACCTGCCGCACCCAGGCGCCCGTCGAGGCGCCGGGTCGGGCGCCCACCAGCTCGGGGGCCAGCTCCTCGGGCACCTCGACGTCGGCGATCTGGGCGACCCGGTGCAGCAGCGTGCTGACCCGGTGCCGCTCGCCCCGCAGGGCCTCCTCGGCGGCGCGCCGCTCGGCGGCCAGCCAGTCCTCGGCGCGGGCGAACCGGTCGACGTCGAACAGGGTGCGCAGCAGCTTCCCGCGGTCCTCGGGCTCGGCGCGCAGGAAGCGGGCGAAGTCGCCCTGCGGCAGCAGGACGACCTGGCAGAACTGCTCGGCCGACAGGCCCAGCCGCACCCGCAGGTACTCCGACCCCTCGTCGATGCGGGTGCTCACCGGCTCCCAGGTACCGCCGGTCCAGCGCTGGACGGTGAGCCGCGCCTGCTCGGTGGTCTCGCCGGTGCCGCGCTTCTTGGGCCGGGTCTGCTCCGGCCGGCGCACCACGAGCAGCCGCTCGCCGGCCAGCGTGAGCTCGCAGCACACCTCGGTGCGCGTGGCGGCGTCGGCGTGGTCGCTGCGCAGCCGCCGCGCCTCCCCACGGGCGCCGGGCACGACGCCGTAGAGCGCGAAGACGACCGCGTCGAGCAGCGTGGTCTTGCCCGCGCCGGTCGGCCCCCACAGCAGGAACAGCCCGTCGCGGGCGACGTCGTCGACGTCGACGCCCTCGGTGCCGGCGAAGGGCCCGAAGGCGGTGAGCGTGAGGGAGTGCAGCCTCACCGGGCCAGCTCCTCGCGGGCCGCCGCACCCAGCGCCCGGGCCAGCAGGTCCCGCTCGGCGGCGGTGGCGCCCACCCCGCCGCGGACGTGGCTGACGAACTCGCCCGCGACGTCGAGGTCGCCGCGGCCGCGCAGCCGCTCCTGGTAGCTGCGGCCGTCGCTGCCGCCGCCGCCGGACCACTCCAGGTGCACGCAGTGCCGGAACCGGGTGCGCAGCCGGCGCATCGGGTCGGCCGGGCGGACGGCGTCGGTGAGCCGGGCGGACACGAACGCCTCCTCCGCGCCCGTGTGCGCCGGGTCGTCCAGCAGCTCGTCGAGGGTGCCGCTGAGGACCGTCAGCGCCCGCGGCAGCGGCAGCGGCACGGCGTCGACACCGGCCAGACCCCCGGCGTCGAGGTCGACCAGCCACACCTGCTTGTCCTGGCCGGCCTCGCCGAAGGAGTAGGGCAGCGGCGAGCCGCTGTAGCGCAGCCGGTCCGACAGCGACTGCGGCCGGTGCAGGTGACCGAGCGCCACGTAGTCGACGCCGTCGAACACCGACGCCGGCACCAGGTCGACCCCGCCGACGCAGATGTCGCGCTCGCTGTCGCTGGCCAGCCCGCCGCCGACGAACGCGTGCGCGAGCACCACCGACCGCGTGCCGGGGCGCAGGAACAGGTCGCCGCGCACCCGGTCCATCGCGGCCCGCAGCACCGCCTCGTGGCTCCGGGCGGCCGGGAGGCCCAGCTCGTGCCGCGCCAGCTCCGGCTCCAGGTACGGCAGGCCGTACACCGCGACGTCGCCGTGCGCGTCGGACAGCAGCACCGGCTCGTCGAGGCCGGCGACCGTGGCGCGCACGTGCACGCCGGAGGCGGCGAGCAGGCCGGCGGCGAAGTTCAGCCGGCGCGCGGAGTCGTGGTTGCCCGGCGTGAGCACCACCGTGGCACCGGCCGCGCGCAGCCGGGTGAGTACCCGGTCGAGCACCGCGGTCGCGTCGGCCGAGGGCACCGCGCGGTCGTAGACGTCCCCGGCCACCACGACGGCGTCGACCCGCTCGGCGGCGACGACGTCGGCAAGGCCGGAGAGCACCGCCTCCTGCTCGCCGAGCAGCTCGGCACCGTGCAGCGACCGCCCGATGTGCCAGTCGGAGGTGTGCAGCAGTCGCATGGGTGCGGAAGGTAGGTCGCGGTACCGACAGAACCGGCCAGGCTCGCCGTGACCGATCGGTCACACCCCGCCCGGCTCAGTGCAGGGGGCTGGTGCCGTGGGCTCCGGTCCGGGCGCCGTCCCACCCGTCGGACCACTCACCGGGCCACTCGCCGGACGCCTGCGCGTCGTCGGCGACGGCCTCTCCCGCCCACCCGGCCGGGACGACGTCGTGCGCGCGTCCGCCGTCGTCCTCGATCAGCTGGGCGAGCAGCGCCTGCACGCCGTCGGGGTCGGGCACGCGGCACAGCACCAGCGGGCCGCCGTCCCCGGCGGACTCGACCGTGACCGTCCCGGAGCGCACGATCCGCTCCCGCAGCGTCTGCCGGCAGGAGACGTCGGTGATCCGGGACAGCGCCACGTCGCGGCCGCGCCAGGTCAGCACGCCCGCGCGGACGAGCACCCGGGAGGTGGTCAGGACGACGTGCGTGGTGCGCCAGCGCAGCACCGGGCGCAGCACGGCGATCACGAGCACGAGCAGCGCGATGGCCAGCAGCGCCATCCGGAGCACGCCCTGCTGCCGGCCGGCCGGGACCAGTGCGGCCAGGTAGGAGGCGGCGCCCACGACGACGAGGAAGCGCACCACCGGCCAGAACAGCGTCGTCCAGTGCGGGTGCAGGTGCGCGACGACCTCCTCGTCGTCGGCGAGCAGCTTGTCGGGGTAGGCCACGCCGCCAGGATGACCGAGCGGCGGCCCGTTCCTCAGGCTCCGGCCGGGCGTGTCCGCACGTGCTGCACGTCGCCGCTGGCCAGCTCGACGGTGCCGGCGCCGGTCTGCACCACCAGCCGGCCGTCCCAGTCGACGGAGGTGGCCGTGCCGGTGAGCGCCGACCCGTCCGGCAGCGTGACGGCGACCTCGGTGCCCACCGTCGAGGACCAGGCCAGGTAGTCGCGGGCCAGGCCGCTGGCGACCGGGTCGCCGAGCGCGGCGGTCCAGGCGAGGTAGCGGCGTTCCAGGCCGCGCAGGTAGGCGAGCAGCACCGGCGCGCGGTCCACCGCCCCGCCGGTGACCAGCGACAGCGACGTCGCGGTGGGCGGCAGCTCCTCGCGGCGGGTGGAGACGTTGAGCCCGGTGCCGACCACCACCGCCCCGCCGCTCGCCTCGGCGAGGATCCCGGCGAGCTTGGCGCCGTCGACGGCCAGCAGGTCGTTGGGCCACTTCAGCGAGGTGCGGACGCCGGAGACCTCGCCGACGGCCTCGGCCAGCGCCACCCCGGTGAGCAGCGGCAGCCAGCCCCGGCGGGCGGCGGGGACGTCGGGCCGCAGGAGCACGGAGACCGTCAGCCCGGCACGCGGCGGGGAGGTCCAGGTGCGGTCGAGCCGGCCGCGCCCGGCGGCCTGGTGCTCGGCGACCAGCACCGTCCCCTCCGGGGCGTCGTCGGCCGCGCGCGCGGCGAGGTCGGCGTTGGTCGAGCCGACCTCCTCGGCCACCTCCACCGAGCGCCACAGCCGGCTGTCGCGGACGAGGGCGGCCTGCAGCGCCGCGGCGTCCAGCGGGGGGCGGTCCAGCTCCGACCAGCGGGCGGAGGGCGCGTCGGGCACTCCCCTACGCTACGGCCCCGTGAGTGCGGCAGAGCTGGAGAGTGCCGGGGAGTCCGTCCCCGGCGACGTCGACATCCACACGACCGCCGGCAAGCTGGCGGACTTCGAGCGGCGCATCGAGGAGGCCGTGCACGCCGGCTCCCAGCGGGCCGTCGAGAAGCAGCACGCGGCGGGCAAGATGACCGCCCGCGAGCGCATCGAGGCGCTGCTGGACCCCGGCTCGTTCACCGAGCTCGACGAGTTCGCCCGCCACCGCTCGACCACGTTCGGCATGGAGTCCCGGCGGCCGTTCGGCGACGGCGTCGTCACCGGGTACGGCACGGTCGACGGCCGCCCGGTCTGCGTCTTCTCCCAGGACGTCACGGTCTTCGGCGGCAGCCTCGGCGAGGTGTACGGGGAGAAGATCGTGAAGGTCCTCGACCTGGCGGTGCGCAACGGCTGCCCGGTCATCGGCATCAACGAGGGCGGTGGCGCGCGCATCCAGGAGGGCGTGGTCTCCCTCGGCCTCTACGGCGAGATCTTCCGCCGCAACGTGCACGCCTCCGGCGTCATCCCGCAGATCTCGCTGGTCATGGGCGCCGCGGCGGGTGGGCACGTCTACTCCCCCGCGCTCACCGACTTCGTCGTGATGGTCGACCAGACGTCGCAGATGTTCATCACCGGTCCCGACGTGGTGAAGACGGTGACCGGCGAGGACGTCACCCTCGAGGAGCTCGGCGGCGCCCGCACGCACAACACGAAGTCCGGCGTGGCCCACTACCTGGCCGAGGACGAGGCCGACGCCCTCGACTACGTCAAGGCGCTGCTGTCGCACCTGCCGAGCAACAACCTCGACCCGCTCCCGGTCGTGGAGGTCCCCCCGGTCGACGCCACGCCGGACGGCGTCACCGACGAGGACCGCGAGCTCGACACGGTCGTCCCGGACTCGCCGAACACGCCCTACGACATGCACACCGTCATCGAGCACGTCCTCGACGACGGCGAGTTCCTCGAGGTGCAGGCGCTGTTCGCCCCGAACATCCTCGTCGGCTTCGGCCGGGTCGAGGGCCGGCCGGTCGGCGTCGTGGCCAACCAGCCCACCCAATTCGCCGGCACCCTCGACATCGACGCCAGCGAGAAGGCCGCCCGGTTCGTGCGCACCTGCGACGCGTTCAACATCCCGGTGCTCACCTTCGTCGACGTCCCCGGCTTCCTCCCCGGGACGTCGCAGGAGTGGGAGGGGATCATCCGCCGCGGGGCGAAGCTGATCTACGCCTACGCCGAGGCCACCGTCCCGAAGGTCACCGTCATCACCCGCAAGGCCTATGGCGGCGCCTACGACGTCATGGGCTCCAAGCACCTCGGCGCCGACCTCAACCTGGCCTGGCCGACCGCGCAGGTGGCCGTCATGGGCGCGCAGGGCGCGGTCAACATCCTCTACCGCCGCGAGCTCGCCGACGCCGCCGACCCCGACGCGCGCCGCGCCGAGCTGATCACCGAGTACGAGGACGCGCTGCTGTCCCCCTACGTCGCTGCCGACCGCGGCTACGTCGACCAGGTGATCCGGCCGTCCGAGACGCGCATCGAGATCACCAAGGCGCTGCGCCTGCTCGCCAACAAGCGCCAGACGCTGCCGCCGAAGAAGCACGGGAACATCCCGCTGTGACATCGCGACCCTCCGGGCCGCACCGCGGCCACGAGCCGTCCCCGACCCGCGCGGAGCCCACCCCGGCCCTCGTCGCGGAGGCCTCCGGCCCCCACTCCTCGGACCGCGCTCTGCTGCGGGTCGTCCGGGGGGAGCCGAGCGCCGAGGAGCTCGCTGCCCTGACCGTCGTCGTCGCCGCGCTCTCCCGGCAGGGGCGGCCGCGGCAGCGGCCGGTCCCGGTCGGCGCCTGGGCGTCCCCCGGCGACGCGCACCGGCCGGGGCTGCGCCCCGGGCCGGGTGGCTGGCGCGCCGCGGGGCGGTTCGGGTGAGCCGCCGGCTGGTGCTCGCCTCGGCGTCACCGGCCCGCCTCGCCCTGCTGCGCCAGGCGGGTCTCGCACCCGAGGTGGTGGTGAGCGACCTCGACGAGTCCACCGTCACCGCCCCGCGCGTGGGCGAGCAGGTGGCGCTGCTGGCCGCGGCCAAGGCCGCCGTCGTCGCCGGACGGGAGGACGACGCGCTCGTCGTCGGTGCCGACTCGCTGCTGGAGTTCCGCGGCCAGGCGATGGGCAAGCCGGCCGACGCCGCCGACGCCCGCCAGCGGTGGCGGCGGATGGCCGGCCGCTCGGGCGTGCTGCACACCGGTCAGGCGCTCCTCGACGTCCGCGGCGGGGCGGTCGTGTCCCGCGACGTCGTCGTCACCTCGACCGTGGTGCACTTCGCCAGCCCGACGCCGGAGGAGATCGACGCCTACCTGGCCACCGGGGAGCCGCTCGCGGTCGCGGGCGCGTTCACCCTCGACGGGCTCGGCGCGCCGTTCGTGCGCCGCGTCGAGGGGGACCCGGCGTCGGTGGTCGGCCTGTCGCTGGCCGCGCTGCGCGAGCAGCTGGGCCGGCGGGGCCTGGCCGTCACCGACCTCTGGCGCCGGTAGCGCGGATCAGCTCCCGGCCCGCGCCGGCGCCGGGCGGCGGTCCGCCGTCGCGTCGGGTGCCAGGGCGAGGCAGTCGTGGTCGCCCGTGGAGCCGGCCAGGTACTCGGCCACCCGTGCCGCCGTCATCGGCTCCCGGCTGACCCAGTCGGGCTGCTCCCCCTCGCGCACGTAGAAGTCGGTGTAACCGCGCCCGGCCAGCGTGTCGATGACCGTCGCCGCGCCGGGCTGGTTCACCTCGAAGAAGACCGAGGGCCGCGCCGCCGTCAGGCCCTTCACGACACCGGGCTCGTGCCCCTCGACGTCGATCTTCACCAGCGCGGGGACCCCGTGCTCGGCCACGATGGCGTCGAGCGTCCGCAGCGGGACGGTGATGGTGTCCTTCCACTCCAGCTCGGCGCCGGCGCCCGTGGCCCCGCCGTTGGCCCGGGTCGCCTCGAGGGTGGCCAGCGCGTCGGCGGAGGTGGTGTACAGCGTCGCCTCGCCCTCGCGGTCGGACACGGCGGTGGCCACCACGGTCACCAGCGGGTCGGTGCGGAAGCGGGTGCGCAGGTGGGCGGTGAGGCGGGGCTGCGGCTCGACGGCGACCACGCGGGCGCCCAGGTCGCGGAAGGCGCCGGTGAACTCCCCGATGTTGGCGCCCACGTCCAGGACGAGGTCGCCGCGGCGCACGAGCTCGGCGAACAGACGACGCTGGCGGCGCCGTGTCCCGGTGACCTTGCGGCCGAGGTTGCGCAGGTGGAAGTAGAGGGTCGGCATCCGTGTGAGCAGGAGACGGTGTGCGGCCAGCATCTGCGCAGGCTATCGAGACAGCCGTCACACGGTCTCCCCCGCGGTGTCCTCCCCTCCGGCGGACGCCGAGGTCGGCGCGGGACGGCGGCGTCCCACTGGCTACAGTCCGGGCGGTCGACGAACGAGGGAGTGCGCCGGTGCAGAAGGTCCTGATCGCCAACCGCGGCGAGATCGCGGTCCGCGTCGCCCGTGCCTGCCGGGACGCGGGGCTGACCAGCGTGGCGGTCTACGCCGAGCCCGACCGCGACGCCCTCCACGTGCGCACCGCCGACGAGGCGTTCGCCCTCGGGGGGACGACGCCCGGCGACTCCTACCTCGTCATCGACAAGATCATCGACGCCGCGAAGCGGTCCGGCGCCGACGCGATCCACCCCGGCTACGGCTTCCTGTCCGAGAACGCCGACTTCGCCCGGGCCGTCCTCGACGCCGGGCTGACCTGGATCGGCCCCTCCCCGCAGGCGATCGTCGACCTCGGCGACAAGGTCGCCGCCCGGCACATCGCCACCAAGGCCGGCGCGCCGCTGGTCCCCGGCACCAAGGACCCGGTCGGCGGCGCCGACGAGGTGCTCGCCTTCACTCGCGAGCACGGCCTGCCGGTGGCCATCAAGGCCGCGTTCGGCGGCGGCGGGCGCGGGCTGAAGGTGGCCCGCACCGAGGAGGAGATCCCGGAGTTGTTCGACTCCGCCGTCCGCGAGGCGGTCGCCGCCTTCGGCCGCGGCGAGTGCTTCGTCGAGCGGTTCCTGGACAAGCCGCGGCACGTCGAGGCGCAGGTGCTGGCCGACACCCACGGCAACGTGGTCGTCGTCGGCACCCGCGACTGCTCCCTGCAGCGGCGCAACCAGAAGCTGGTCGAGGAGGCCCCGGCGCCGTTCCTGACCGACGAGCAGCGGGCGCGCATCCACGAGTCGGCCAGGGCGATCTGCCGCGAGGCCGGCTACCACGGCGCCGGCACCGTCGAGTACCTCGTCGGCGCCGACGGCTCGATCTCCTTCCTCGAGGTGAACACCCGGCTGCAGGTCGAGCACCCGGTCAGCGAGGAGACCAGCGGCCTGGACCTGGTCCGCCAGCAGTTCCGCATCGCCGAGGGCCTGCCGCTCGACGTCACCGAGGACCCCATCCCGCGTGGGCACAGCATCGAGTTCCGGATCAACGCCGAGGACGCCGGGCGGAACTTCATGCCCGCCCCCGGCCCGGTCACCCGGCTGGAGATCCCGCAGGGGCCGGGCGTGCGCTGGGACTCCGGCGTGGAGACCGGCGGCGAGGTGGCGGGCGCGTTCGACTCGATGCTGGCCAAGCTGATCGTCACCGGCGCCAGCCGCGAGGAGGCGCTGCAGCGGGCCCGGCGCGCGCTCGACGAGCTCGTCGTCGAGGGCATGCCGACCGTCATCCCGTTCCACCGCGCGGTGGTCCGCGACGAGGCGTTCACCAGCGAGCCGTTCACGGTGCACACCCGCTGGATCGAGACCGAGTGGGACAACCAGGTCCCGCCGTACTCGGCGGCTCCCGTGGAGGGCGACGCCCCCGAGGAGCGGCAGACCGTCGTCGTCGAGGTCGGCGGCCGGCGGCTGGAGGTGTCGCTGCCCGCGGGCCTGGCGGCCGGCGGCGGTCCTGCGCCGGCGGGTGCCGCGGCGCGGCCGCGCAAGCGGGGGTCCGGTCACGGCGGCTCCGGCGCGTCGGGGAACTCCCTCACCTCACCGATGCAGGGCACGATCGTGAAGGTCGCCGTCGCCGACGGGGACACCGTCGCCGAGGGCGACCTGGTCGTCGTCCTCGAGGCGATGAAGATGGAGCAGCCGATCACCGCGCACCGGGCGGGCACCGTGACCGGCCTGTCGGCCGAGGTCGGCGCCACCGTCACCAGCGGCGCGGTCCTCTGCACCATCGCCGACGCGGCCACGGACTGACGACGCCGGCGCGGGCGCCGGTCCGGTGCCCGCGCCGGCGCGGTGTCAGCGGCGCGGTGTCAGCGGCGCGGGTCGGCCGGGCTGCTCCACACGGTCCGGCCGTTGGCCAGCAGCGTCAGCCGGCCGTCGTCGCGGAGGACGGCCACCGCGCCCGGGGACCGCCAGGTGCCGGTCGACCAGATGGCGCGGCCGTCCGCGGCGTAGCTGACGAGGTTGCCGTCGGGCTGCATGTGCAGCCGGACGCCCGACCCGTAGCGGTGGCTGGCCCAGACGGCGCGCGAGCCGGCGTAGACCACGAGGTTGCCGTCGCTCTGGGTGGTCGCGCGGTAGCGGCCGTTGGGCGACACGATCGCCTGGTCGGCGGAGAGGAACTGCGGCGCCCGCAGCCGGTCGGGGGTGTCCCGCCCGGTCGACCACGCGCGCCGGCCGTCGGTGCGGTAGAGCACGAGGTCGCCGTCGTTGCGCATCACGAGCTTGGCGGGCGCCACGCCCCAGGTCCGCGAGTCCCACACCGGGCGCCCGTCGCGGCGGGACACGACGAGGTTGCCGTCGGTCTGCAGGGTGAACCGGCCGTTGCCGACGGAGGAGCCGCTGGCCCAGATCACGCGCCCGCCCGGGCCGTACACGACGAGGTTGCCGTCGGCCTGGAACGCGGCCCGGTACCTGCCGTCCCCGGAGACCAGCGCCTGACCACCGGTCAGGGACATGCCCGGGCGCAGCCGGTCGGGGGTGTCCCGCCCGGTCGACCAGACCACCGAGCCGTCGGTGCGGACCAGTCGCAGGTCGCCGTCGTCGCGCAGCTCCAGGCGCACCGCGCCCCGGCCGGCCGTCCGGGACTGCCACAGCGAGCGGCTGCCGGAGGAGAGGACGAGCTCGCCGTCGCTGCGCAGGGTCAGGCGGGCGGCGGTGCCGCGGCTGCCGGTGGCCCACAGCACCCGGCGGTCGGGGGCGCGGACGACGAGGTCGCCGTCGGCCTGCACGTCCAGCCGGTAGCGGCCGTTCGCCGAGCGGAGCGCCTGACCGGCGGTCAGCACCTGCCCGGCCGACATGACGCGCCCGCCGTTCGGGCTCGGCGTCGACGGAGGCGCCGGGGTCGGGGTGGTGACCCGGACGGTCGCCGACCCCGCCGCGAGCGCCTGCACGGTCAGGGTGAACGGGCCCACCCTCACCGGCTGCCCGACCGGCAGCGCCGTCTGCAGGTCCTGCAGCCAGTCCGCCTGCGCCGAGGGGGTGGCGTCGAGCAGGAGCGAGGTGTCGTCGAGGCCGGTGCCCGCGCGACGCAGCAGCACCCCCGGCTGCAGGCCGAGCCAGTTGTCGCCGTCGCTCCCGAGCCAGGCGTCGCGGCCGGCGGCGGGGCGGTACTCGAGCCAGGTCACCGCCCCGGAGGGGTCGGCGAGCCGCAGCGCGCGGGTGCCGGTGCGGCCGGAGACGGGGGCGAGGGTGTGGGTGGCGGTCGGCGTCGTGGTGGACACCGTCCGCTGGGCGCCGGGGGCCAGCAGGCCGATCCGCGCGGCCTGGGCGACGTTGAGCGAGCCGACCTGGCCCCAGGAGGCGCCCATGACGTCGTAGTAGTCCTCGTACGGGACGACGGCGCAGGTGCCGCCGTCCACCGCGCGGTCGCACTGGCGCAGCGAGGAGTGCCCGAGCCCGAGGTTGTGGCCCAGCTCGTGGGCGAGCACCGAGGTGTCGACCTCGCGGACGTAGAGGTAGCCGCCGGCGCCCGGCGCGGCACCGAGCTCGGCCAGGCCGTAGGAGCACTCGGGCATCCCGGTCGGGTAGCCGGGGACGTAGAGCAGCAGGTGGCGGCCGGGGCCGCGGGTGAAGCCGACCTCGGCCGCGACGTCGGACCACATGCCCACCGGGTCGCTGCAGGAGCGGGAGGTCTCCACCCAGCCCGTCCGCCCGGCGGTGGCCCGCACCCGGACCGCGCCGTCGCTCTGGCTGCTCCAGAAGTCGGCGACGGGGCCGTTGACGTGGTCGACGAGCTGCTGCGCCGTCGTCCCGTCCGGCCGCAGGGTGGGGGTGGCGACGAGGACGGCGGTGACCTGGTTGGTGACGCCCGTGGTGGCCGGCGCCGTGGCCGGCTGCTCGGTCACCTCGGCGGCGAGCACCTCGCGGGCGGGCTCGAGCCCGTCGCCGGCGGGGTCGCGCACCTCCCCGCCGAGGACCACCTCCACGGTGGCGCCGGGCGGGACCTCGGCGACGTCCTCGGTGTCGACGCGGACGCTCTCGCCCTCGCCGGTGTCGATGAAGCTGACCAGCTCCTCGGCGTGCTCCGGGGCGTCCTCCGGGTCGGCGTGCTCGGTCACCAGCTGGACGAGCTCCCCGGTCACCGTGGTGCCGGCGGGCAGCTCCTCCTCCGCCCCCGCGGTCGAGGGCACGAGGACGATGGTGGCGGCGACGGTGGCGACGACGGCGACGGCGGGCAGCAGCGAGCGCCGGCGTCGGGACACGTGGGGCACGGGGACTCCAGTCAGGTGCGGACGTCGCTGCATCGGCAGCCGCCCGCGCCGCCTTGAGGCCGCCGCGGCACGCTCACCCCGACTGGTCAGGGACGCCGGCGCAGCGACGGCAGCCGCCGGCCCACCAGCACCGCGCCGCCGGCGCCCAGCAGGCCCCCCGCGGCCAGGGCGGGGGTGGCCCAGGAGCCACCGGCCGGCCGCGCGGCGGCGGCCTCCACCGGCACCACGGGGTCGGCGGTGGCGGCCGCGTCCGCGGCGGGTGCGACGGCCTCGGGCGCGACGGGCTGAGCCGCGCCGCCCTCGGGAGCGCCGGCCTCGGGAGCGCCGGTCCCGGGGGCGACGGGCTGAGCCGCGCCGCCCTCGGCGGCGACGGACCGGGGGACGACGGCGGCCGGGGCCGCGGTGTCGGCCGCGGGCGGCGCCTGCTCGGGGGACGCCGGGGCCGCCGCGCCGGCCGGGGTCCCGCCGCCGGACAGCACGCCCGGTGCCGGGACGGTCGGCGCGGGGACGGGGGCCGGGGCCGGGGCCGCGGCGGCGCGGACGACGGTCACCGTGGCGCCGGCGGGTGTGACCGCGTCGACGGTCACCGTCAGCTCGCCGCCGGCGACGACCACCGGCACGCCGGGGCGCAGCGCCGTCTGCAGGTCGGTCTCCCAGCCGGCGGCGGTCGAGGGGCTGCCGTCGAGCAGCAGCGAGGTGTCGGGCATCGCGCCGGAGCGGTGCAGCAGCACGCCGCTGTCGAGGCGGTAGCGGTTGTCGTCGGCCAGCCAGGCGTCCCGGCCGACGGCGGTGCGGTACTCGAGCCAGTAGTCGGTGCCGGCGGCGTCGGTCATCCGCAGCACGCGGGTGCCGGTTCCGGTGCCGAGCGGGGCGAGGGTCGCCGTCGTCGTGGCGGGGCCGGCGGTCCGCACGGCCGCGGCGGGCAGCACCCCGAGCCGGGCGGCCTGCGCGGCGGTGAGGGCGCCCGCGCGGTCCCAGGAGACGCCCATGACGTCGTAGTAGTCGCGGTAGGCGGCGGTGCGGCACTCGGTGCTGCCGGTCGGGGCCTCCACCGTGCCGTCGCACTGCAGGCCGCTGGAGTGGCCGAGGCCGAGGTTGTGGCCGAGCTCGTGGGCGACGAGCGAGGCGAGGTCGTCGCGGACGTAGAGCCGACCGCCCGACGCCGTCCCCGTGCCCACCTGGGCCAGCGCGTAGGAGCAGCCGGGCAGGTCGCGGGGCCGGCCGGTGACGTAGAGCAGCAGGTGGCGTCCCGGTCCGGCGCGGAAGCCGACGCGGGCGGCCGCCTCGTCCCACAGCGCGGTGGGGTCGGCGCAGCCGGCGGTCGTGGTCAGCCAGTCGTGCGCGGCGGTGACCCCCACCGTCACCGCGCCGCCGGTCTGCTCCGACCAGAAGTCGGCGACGTCGTCGTTGACCGTGGCCACGACGTCGGCCAGGGCGGTGCCGTCCGGCGTCCCGCCCCGCGGGGCGACCATCACGACGGTGACCGGGTTGGTGACCGACCCGGCCGGCACGGTTGCCGCCGGCCGCGCGGCCCGCACCACCTGCGCGTCGAGCACCTCGTGCGCCGGCTCGTAGCCGTCGCCGGCGGCCTCGTCGTCCTCGGTGCCGCCGAGCGTCACCTCGACGGTGCTGCCGACGTCGATGCCCTCGACCGCGCCGGACGGCACCCGGACCGAGGACCCGTCGGCCGCCTCGACGAAGGTCAGCGGCTCCTCGTGGGTCTCCCCCGCGTGCCGGCCCTCGAGCGGCGTCTCGGGCCAGGCCCGCACCAGCTCCCCGACCACCGTGGTCGTCCGGGCGCTCCCGTCGTCGGCCTGCGCGGCGACGGCCCAGGGGCCGGCGCTCAGCGCGAGGACGGCGCCGGCGGTGGCCAGGGACCGCGTCAGGACTCGGGAGGCGTGCATCCCTCCCGGCATCGGCGGCCGGGAGTCCCGTGCGCACCATCCGGTCCCCGCCCGTCACAGCCGTCCCGGCCGCCCCGTCCCGGGAGCACCGGCGGCCCCGCGGGTCACGCCAGCGCGTCGGCCCCCATCAGCCTCCGGCCGGCCTCGGTGATCGAGCCCGAGAGCGACGGGTAGATGGCGAAGGTCTGCGCGAGGTCGCTGACGGTGAGGCCCTTGGTCACCGCGAGCGCGATCGGCAGGATCAGCTCGCTGGCGCCGGGCGCCACCACCACGCCGCCGACGACGACGCCGGTGGCCTTGCGGGCGAAGAGCTTCACGAACCCGGTGTGCAGGTCGCTCATCTTGGCGCGGGCGTTGGTGGCCAGCGGCAGCCGGACGACGTCGAGGTCGTGGCCCTCGGGCAGGGTCTTCTCCTGCACGCCGACGGTCGCGATCTCGGGGTGGGTGAACACGTTGGCCGAGACGGTCTTGAGGCGGATCGGCTGCACGGCCTCGCCGAGGGCGTGCCACATCGCGATGCGGCCCTGCATCGCCGCGACGCTGGCCAGCTGGAAGACGCCGGTGACGTCACCGGCGGCGTAGATCCCGGGCACGTTGGTGCGCGAGACCCGGTCGACGACGACGTGGCCGGACTCGCGCAGCTCGACGCCGCACGCCTCCAGGTTCAGCCCGGCGGTGTTGGGCACGGTGCCGACGGTCATCAGCGCGTGCGAGCCCTCGACGGTGCGGCCGTCGGTGAGCTCGACGAGCACGCCCTTCTCGGTGCGGGTGACGCTGGCGGCCCGGCCGCGCTCGGCGATCTGGCCGCCGCGGGCCCGGAAGACGTCGGCGATGACGTCGGCGGCGTCGGCGTCCTCGCCGGGCAGCACCTGGTCGCGGGAGGAGACGAGGGTGACCGGCACCCCGGCCTCGAGGTAGCCCGACGCGAACTCCGCGCCGGTCACGCCGGAGCCGACGACGACGAGGTGCTCGGGCAGCTCCTCGAGGTCGTAGATCTGGCGCCAGTCGAGGATGCGCTCGCCGTCGGGCTCACTGCCGGGCAGCACGCGGGGGTCGGCGCCGGTGGCGATGAGGACGACGTCGCACTCGAGCGTCTCCCGGGCGGCGCCGTCGCGGTCGAGGACCTCGACCCGGTGCTCGACCAGGCCGCGGGCGGTGTCGGCGAGACGGGCCTGCCCGGCGAGGACGCGGACGCCCTCGGCCTCGAGCCGGGCGTGGACGTCGGCCGACTGCGCCATGGCCAGCCCCTTGACGCGGGCGTTCACGGTGGCGAGGTCCAGACCCACCGTGGCGAGGTCGGTGCCGCGCAGGCCGAGGACGGAGGAGTCGCGGACCGAGGTCATCGTGCCGGCGGCGGCGATGAGGGTCTTCGACGGCACGCAGTCGGTGAGCACGCTGGCCCCGCCGAGGCCGTCGCGTTCGACCACGGTGACCTGCGCCCCGAGCGAGGCGGCCACCAGCGCGGCCTCGTAGCCGGCCGGGCCGCCGCCGATGATGACGATGCGGGTCATGGGGTCTCCTGCGTCTTCGTGCGGGGAGGCGGAACGGGTGCGCCCCCATCGTCCCAGGCGGGGCACGCGGTGTCGGCAGACTCACGGGTCGCGCGGGACACACCGGCCGTAGGCTCGGGCGGCGATGGGTCTCTACGCCGCGTACGGGTCCAACATGGACCCCGAGCAGATGCTGCGCCGCTGCCCGTCCTCCCCGCACGTGGGCACCGGCTGGATCCGCGGCTGGCGGCTCACCTTCGGCGCCGAGGAGTACGGCTGGGAGGGCGCGCTGGCGACGCTCGTGCCGGCCGAGGACCGCGAGGCGCCCGGCGTCTTCGTCGCCCTCTACGACCTCACCCCGGCCGACGAGCGCGAGCTCGACGCCTGGGAGGGCGCCGACCGCGGCCTGTACCGCAAGCTCAACCTGCGCGTGCACACCCTCGGCGGCGACGTCGTCGCCTACGTCTACGCGCTGGACGCCTTCGAGGGCGGGCTGCCCTCGGCGCGGCACCTGGGCTCGATCGCCGACGCCGCGGAGGCCGCCGGCGCCCCGGCCGACTACCTCGCCGAGCTGCGCGCCCGCGACTGCCGCTCCGCCTTCTGAGCCGAGGCTCCGCCGCGACGCGCCGGCGCTCCGCCGCGCCCCGCACTCCCCGGCGCTCGCACTCCCCCGCGCTGGCACTCCCCCGCGCCCCACTCCCCGCGCCCCTCTCCCCGCGATCACGGAGCTGACGCGGCGACACGCCGTCGTCGTCCGGCGTGTCGCCACCGCGACTCCATGATCACCGCCGGGAGTGCAGGCCCAGCGCCCGCGCCGCCGTCGCGACCAGCCGCTCGTGCTGCCGGTACACGTCGACAGCCGTGACGTGCAGCAGGGTCCACCCCCGCTCGCTCAGCCCGTTGTGCCGGCGCCGGTCGTCGCGCAGCTGCTCCGGCGTCATGTGCGCCGCGTGCCCGTCGTACTCGGCCGCGACCCGCTGCTCGCGCCAGCCGGTGTCGAGGTACCAGCTGCACCCGTCGCCGAGGACCCGCACCTGGACGTCGGGAGCCGGCAGCCCACCGTCGATGAGACGCCACCGCATCCGCGACTCCATCGGCGACTCGGCCAAGCCGTTCGCGTGCGGGACCAGCAGCCTCAGCCGGACGACCTCGCGGAGTCCGCGGTGCCGCTCCGCCTCCGCGGCCAACTCCGCGCGGGTGCACTCGCGGGTCGCGAGCGCGGCGTCCAGGGTGGCCAGCCCGTGGATCGGGGCCGTCGACCGGACGACGTCGCAGGCGGTCCGCGCCGGTGGGGTGCACCAGACGCCGTCGACGAGGACCGCGTCGTCGGTGCCGAGGACGGACGGGTGGACCCGGATGCCCGGCCGGCTCCGGTTCGCCACCGACGCCGGGCCGAGGAAGTGCAGCGTGCCGCCGTCGCCCAGGACGTCGAAGCCCCACAGCGCCGCAGCGGTGGTGGAGGAGGCGACCAGGTCGGGGCCGACGACGAGCGCCGCGGCACGCACCTGCACCGCGAGGGAGTCCGGCAGCTCGGCGTCGGCGAGCACCCCGCGCCAGCGGGTCCGCCGCCAGCGTCCCGAGGCGACCAGACGCCGCACCTCCCACTCGGTCAGCCGCTCACGGGCCTGCTCGAGGGTGAGAACGCCACCCTGGCGCGCGATCGTCCGGTACAGCGCGAAGTCCACGGCGCGGACCCTCCAGCCGGGACACGCGCCGGGACGCCGTCGCGGACCGGTTGGGGATGCGCGGCCGGCTGTGGATCCCCGTGATCATGGAGCTGCCGTGGCGACACGCCGCATGCCGACGGCGTGTCGCCCCCGGCTCTCCATGATCGCGCCAGAAAGGGGCGACGGCAGGAGGGGCGAGGGTGAGGAGGGCGGGGGCGGGAAGGGCGGCGGCAGGAAGGGCGACGGCGAGGAGGGCGGCGGCAGGAAGGGCGGCGGCAGGAAGGGCGCGGGGCGGCGGCACCGGCGCCGGGGCCGGCGGGGACGGCGTCAGGCCGTGGGGACGCGCTCCGCGACCCGGGCGGTGCCGTGACCGGCTGCCGAGGCGTGTCGCGGGACCGGCGCGGCGGCCGGCCGGGGGGCCGGCGCGGTGACCGGTGCGGCGTTCCCGGACGCCCGGTCGGCTCCCAGCCGGGTGAGGTCCCGCTCGACGGCGCGTCGCAGCCGAGGACCCAGCGGCCGCTCGACGAGGACGTGCAGGCCCCAGGCGACGGCGACCACCGCGGCGGTGACGACGGCGAGGACGACGTACGCGGGCAGGACGGGCGCCAGCTCCCGGATGAGCGCCCAGCCCGGGTACTCGTGCACGAGGTAGAGCGGGTAGGTCAGCGCGCCGGCCGTCGTCAGCCACCGCAGGTCCAGCCGGGCCGCCGGGGTCAGGGTGACCAGCACCAGGACGCCGATGCAGCCCAGCAGCAGCACGGTCAGCGCCCGCATGGAGACGCCCACGCCCGCGACGTCGACCGACCACGGGATGTAGTGCGCCTGGCAGACCCACAGGGCCGCGCAGGTGTTGCCGCCGAGCAGCAGGCCCACCGACGTGCTCCACCCGTCGCGGCGGACCAGGAACAGCAGGATGCCGATGCAGAAGAACGGCGCGTACGTGGGCTCGAGCAGCGCCACGACCAGCGTGCTCCCGGCCTGGGCGCCCATCGCCCCGAGCAGCGGCCACGCCAGGCACAGCGCCAGCACGCGGCCGCGGGTGAAGCCGGCGAGACCGAGCAGCGCGAGCAGGACGTAGAACTTCAGCTCCACCCACAGCGTCCAGAAGACGCCGTCGACGTGCCCCACCCCGAAGGCCGGCTGGAGCATCGTCAGGTTGAGCACGACGCCGGGGAGACCGATCTCCGACAGCGTCGGGACGACCGGCACGACCCACAGCACCGCGGCGACGAGCACGACCGCCGCCCAGTAGGCCGGGTAGAGCCGCCCGACCCGCGAGGCGACGAAGGCCGGGACCGGCCGGCCCCAGGCGCTCATGAGCACGACGAAGCCGCTGATCATGAAGAACAGGTAGGGGCCGAACCCGCCGTAGACGGTGAGCCGGCTCAGCGTCGGGAAGACCTCGCGGACGCTCTCCCCCCACCCGGGGTTGTCCCGCCCGGTGAAGTGGAAGGCCACCACCGCGGCGGCCGCGACGAAGCGCAGCCCGTCGAGCGCCCGCAGCCGGCCGGCGTCCCGGAGCCGTCCCTCGTCGTGCACCGCGTCCCCCGTCCCCGGCCGGGAGCCGTCCCCGGTCGACCGCGGCCGACGGTAGAGGCGGCGCGGACGTGGGCCGGGGCACCACGGGTGCGCCCCGACACGGCCGCGCCGGGTGTGACGGACGGGTCCCGTGGGGGCCGGTCAGGTGGCGCCGAGGAACGCTTCCAGCAGCTGCCGAGCGGCCAGGGCGGGGGTGAGCTCGCCGGCCAGCACCGCCTTCTCCAGCTCCGGCGCCGACGAGCGGACGGCGGGGTGCTCGCGCAGCCGGTGCTCGAGCCCGTCGCGCACCAGCTGCCAGGTCCAGCGCACCTGCTGGGCGCGGCGGCGCTCCTCGAGGGCTCCCGACGCCCGCGCGCGGTCCTGGTGCTCGACCAGCTTGGCCCACACCTCCGCGAGCCCGTCGCCGGTCAGCCCGGCGCAGGTGAGCACGGGCACGTCCCACTCGGAGTGCCCGCGCAGCATCCGGATCGCCCCGGCCAGCTCCCGCGCGGCCTTGCGCGCGTCCCCGGCGGCCGGCCCGTCGGCCTTGTTGACGGCGATGACGTCGGCGATCTCGAGGATGCCGCGCTTGATGCCCTGCAGCTGGTCGCCGGTGCGGGCGAGGGTGAGGAACAGGAAGGAGTCGACCATCTCGGCGACGGTGACCTCCGACTGCCCGACGCCGACGGTCTCCACCAGGACGACGTCGTGACCGGCCGCCTCCACGACGACCATCGACTCCCGCGTCGCCTGGGCCACCCCGCCGAGCGTGCCCGCGGTCGGCGCCGGCCGGATGAAGGCGGCCGGGTCGACGGCCAGGCGCGCCATGCGGGTCTTGTCGCCGAGGATCGACCCGCCCGACCGAGCCGACGACGGGTCGACGGCGAGCACCGCGACGCGGTGACCGGCCGCGGTCAGGTCGACGCCGAGCTGGTCGATGAACGTCGACTTCCCCACCCCGGGCACGCCGCTGATGCCGACCCGCCGGGCCCTCCCCGCGTGCGGCAGCAGCTCGACCAGCAGCTCCTGCGCCCGTTCGCGGTGGTCGGCGCGGCGGGACTCCACCAGCGTGATCGCGCGGGCCAGCGACCGGCGGTCGCCGCCGAGGACCCCCTCCACGAGGGAGGGGACGTCGATCGGACGGCCCATCAGTGGCCGAGGCGCTGCGACAGCGTCCGCAGCAGCTCCTGCGCCGCATCGGCGATGACCGTGCCCGGCGGGAACACCGCGGCCGCGCCCATCTCCCTCAGCGCCGGGACGTCGTCGGGCGGGATCACGCCGCCGACCACGACCAGGACGTCGTCGGCCCCGAGCGCGGCCAGCGCGTCGCGCAGTGCCGGCACCAGCGTCATGTGGCCGGCGGCCAGCGACGAGACCCCGACGACGTGCACGTCGGCCTCGACCGCCTGCCGGGCGACCTCCTCCGGCGTCTGGAACAGCGGGCCGACGTCGACGTCGAAGCCGAGGTCGGCGAACGCGGTGGCGATCACCTTCTGCCCGCGGTCGTGACCGTCCTGACCCATCTTCGCGACCAGGATGCGCGGACGCCGACCCTCGGCCTCGGCGAACGCCTCGGTCATCCGCCGCGTCTCCTCCACCGGTCCGGAGCTGCCGGCCTCGTCGCGGTACACACCGGAGATGGTGCGCACCTGCCCGGCGTGCCGTCCGTAGACCTCCTCCAGCGCGTCGGAGATCTCCCCCACCGTCGCCTTGGCGCGGGCGGCGTCGACGGCGAGCTTGAGCAGGTTCGAGTCCAGCGAGCGGTCCCGCCGTCCCTCCGCGGCGGCGCGGGCGGCGTCGGTGATCCGGCGCAGCGCCTCGGCCAAGGCCCGCGCGTCGCGGGATGCGCGCAGCTCGGCCAGCCGTGCCTTCTGCTGGGCGAGCACGTCGGCGTTGTCGACGCGCAGCACCTCGATCGCCTCGTCGGCCTCCACCCGGTACTTGTTGACGCCGATCACCGGCTGGCGGCCGGAGTCGATGCGCGCCTGGGTGCGGGCGGCGGCCTCCTCGATCCGCAGCTTCGGGATGCCGTCGTCGATGGCCTGCGCCATCCCGCCGTGCTCGGCGACCTCCTCGATGTGCGCCCAGGCGCGGCGGGCGAGGTCGTAGGTGAGCTTCTCGACGTACGCCGAGCCGCCCCACGGGTCGATCACCCGCGTGGTGCCCGACTCCTGCTGCAGCAGCAGCTGGGTGTTGCGGGCGATCCGCGCGGAGAAGTCGGTGGGCAGCGCCAGCGCCTCGTCGAGGGCGTTGGTGTGCAGCGACTGGGTGTGTCCCTGGGTGGCGGCCATCGCCTCCAGGCAGGTGCGGACGACGTTGTTGTAGACGTCCTGCGCCGTCAGCGACCAGCCCGAGGTCTGCGAGTGGGTGCGCAGCGACAGCGACTTGTCCTTCCGCGCCCCGGCGTCCTTCACCAGCCGGGCCCACAGCAGCCGCCCGGCGCGGAGCTTGGCGACCTCCATGAAGAAGTTCATGCCGATGGCCCAGAAGAACGACAGCCGGGGCGCGAACGCGTCGATGTCCAGGCCGGCGGCCTTGCCCGCCGCCAGGTACTCGACGCCGTCGGCGAGGGTGTAGGCCAGCTCCAGGTCGGCCGTCGCCCCGGCCTCCTGGATGTGGTAGCCGGAGATGGAGATCGAGTTGAAGCGCGGCATCTCCGCCGAGGTGAAGGAGAAGATGTCGCTGATGATCTGCATCGACGGCTTCGGCGGGTAGATGTAGGTGTTGCGGACCATGAACTCCTTGAGGATGTCGTTCTGGATGGTCCCCGTGAGCTGCCCCGGCTCCACCCCCTGCTCCTCGGCCGCGAGGACGTAGAGCGCCAGCACCGGCAGGACGGCGCCGTTCATCGTCATCGAGACGCTCATCCGGTCCAGCGGGATGCCGTCGAAGAGCTGCCGCATGTCGAGGATCGAGTCGATCGCCACCCCGGCCATGCCGACGTCGCCGACCACGCGGGGGTGGTCGGAGTCGTAGCCGCGGTGGGTGGGCAGGTCGAAGGCGACCGACAGGCCCTTCTGCCCGGCGGCGAGGTTGCGCCGGTAGAAGGCGTTGGACTCCGCCGCGGTGGAGAAGCCCGCGTACTGGCGGACCGTCCAGGGCTGCGTGGTGTACATCGTCGGGTAGGGCCCGCGCAGGTAGGGCGGCAGGCCTGGGTAGGTCCGCAGGAAGTCCAGGCCCCGGAGGTCCGCCGGCGTGGCCAGCGGCGGGACGGCGATGCCCTCGGGGGTCTCCCAGGTCGCCTCCTCCACGCCGCGCCCGGTCGTCTCCTTGAAGGCCTTGGCCCAGTCGTCGGCACCCGTCCGCGCCGCCGGGCGGCCCAGGTCGACGCCGCCGAACTCGGGGATCGCGCTCATGCCCGCTCCTCCACGTCCTCGCCGTCCGCGCGCGGACGGCGATCGGGGATGCCGAGCTGGGCGTGGACCGTGCGGAGCACGTCCAGCGCGTCGCATCCGGCGTACACGTACCCGTCGACGCCGTCCACCGCGAGCGACGGCTTCCCGGCGAGCCACACCTGCGTGGCACCGGCCGCGCGCAGCCCGGCGGCGAGCGCGGCGGCCGACTCCGCGTAGTCGGCGTCGGTGCCGCAGACGCAGGCGACCGTCGTGCCGGCGTCGGCGAGCCCGGAGGCGCCGTCACCGGCGGGGGTCTCGACGCCGCCGGCCTGGAACAGGTTGCCGGCGAAGCCGGCCCGGGCGGTGTGCCGCGCGACCGGGCCGAGGGTGGCGAGGTAGACCCGCGGGCGCTGCGGCGCGGCGTCGGCCCGGTCGCGCAGCTCCTCGTACTCCTGCGCGGCGCGCACCCGCGGGAGCCCGCCGGAGGGGTGCAGGTCGGCGGCCGGCTGCCGCTGCGGGAGCCGCTCGGTCAGGTTCGGGAACTCGCTGACGCCGGTGATCGCCTCCGCCCGGGTCGCCAGCCGCCTGGCCCGGCGGTCCCAGGCGGCGGCGAGCCGGTCGCGGACCAGCCCCGACGACAGCGCCGCCACCAGCCCGCCGGCCCGCTCGACCTCGGTGAACCAGTCCCACGCCGCCCGCGCGAGCTGGTCGGTGAGCGACTCGACGTACCAGGAGCCGCCCGCGGGGTCGAGGACGCGGCCCAGGTGCCCCTCCTCGACCAGCAGGTTCTGCGTGTTGCGCGCGATCCGCCGGGAGAACGCGTCGGGCAGGCCGAGCGCGGCGTCGAACGGCTGCACGGTGACGACGTCGGCACCGCCCACGCCCGCGGCGAAGCAGGCCACCGTGGTGCGCAGCATGTTCACCCAGGGGTCGCGCCGCGTCGTCATCACCGACGAGGTCACCGCGTGCTGGCGCTGGGCCCGGACCTCGGGCGAGGCGCCGCTGACCTCGCCGACCCGGTCCCACAGCCGGCGCGCGGCGCGCAGCGCGGCGATGGTCGTGAACTGGTCGGCACTCGCGGAGTAGCGGAACTCCAGCGCGCCGAACGCCTGGTCGACCGGCAGGCCGGCGTCGGTCAGCG
The DNA here is from genome assembly GCF_900115395.1 of Geodermatophilus obscurus. GTDB lineage: Bacteria > Actinomycetota > Actinomycetes > Mycobacteriales > Geodermatophilaceae > Geodermatophilus > Geodermatophilus obscurus_B. The sequence goes on along the minus strand of NZ_FOWE01000004.1, from coordinate 369,156 downwards.
CCCGCAGGTAGGCCACGCTGGCGGCCAGGGAGCAGCCGAGCTCCTCCACCGCGGTGGCCCCCGCGTCGGCGTACACGGTCGCGTCGACGACGACGGTGCGCCAGCCGGCCGGCGCCCGCCGTGCGACGGCAGCCAGGCCGGTGAGGTCCTGCTCCTCCCCCGATGCGGCGTGCACGCCGAGCGGGTCGAGGCCGAGCGAGCCGCCGGGTGCGAGGTCGGTGCGGCCCTCGACGAGGGAGAGCAGCGCCTCGGCGGCCGGGAGCCCGCCGGAGACGGCGACCGGCGCGAGGTCGAGGTAGACGTCGGCGAGCACGTCCCCCAGCGCGCCGGGCGGCACCGCGCCCTCCCCGAGCACCAGCCACAGCGAGGTGACGCCGTTCTCCAGGTCGGCCGCGACCGCCTCCCTCGTCACCGCGACGTCGGGGTGGGCGTGCCGCTGTCGGACGTCCCAGCCGGCCGGGACGCCGCGCTCGGGCGCGGCACCGGCGCGGGCGCCGCGGACGAACGGCGGCATCCCGGGGACGCCGACCGCCGTCGGCAGGTCGCCGGCGTCCTCGGCGGTGTAGAGCGGGGCGACGCTGACGCCGGTGGCCACGGTGCGCCGCAGCGCGTCCTCGACCGGGTCGGGCAGGTCCTCGCGGCCGGCCCTCCGCAGCACGCCGGCCACGAGCTCGCGCCAGCGGTCACGGTCGGCGGGGGCGAACCCGCCGGCGAGGGAGAGCTCGTCGGGGACCGCGTGCTCGGCGGGGACCTCGTCGTCGCCGGGGGTCGCGGTCTGCTCGCTGGTGCGCATCATCGGGCTCCCGGCGTCGGTCTCGGAGGGGACCGTTCTACCGCCGCTCCCCGGCCCGTGCGCGCCCGGGGTGCGCGGCGGTCGGCGCGCCCGCCGCGTGACCGGACGTCCCGGCGTCGGCGGTGAGGGCCTGCAGCGCCGTGCGGACCATCAGCCGCACCCCGACCGCGATGGCCCGCTCGTCGACGTCGAAGGTGCCGCGGTGCAGGTCGAGCGCGGCACCGCCCCCGTGCGTGCCGAGCCGCGCGAGGGCGATGGGCAGCACGTCGGCGAACCAGCCGAAGTCCTCCCCGCCCATGCTCTGCGGCGACTGGCGGAGGTTCTCGGCGCCCACGGTCTGGAGCGCCGCGGCCCGGATGAGCGCCACCGCGCGGGGGTCGTTGACCACGGGCGGCACCCCGGGCACGTAGTCGACGTCGACCTGCGCGCCGGTGGGGGCGACGACCTGCTCGACCAGCCGGCGCAGCAGCGCCTCGGCGCCCCTCCACTGCTCGCGGTCGAGCACCCGGACGGTGCCGCGCAGCGTGCCGCGCTGCGGGATGGCGTTGGCCGCGACGCCGGCGTTGACCGCACCCCACACCAGCGAGAAGCCGGCCCGCGGGTCGACCTGGCGGGACAGCAGCCCGGGCAGGTCGGTGATCAGCCGGCCGAGCGCGTCGACGAGGTCGACGGTCAGCTGCGGCCGCGCGGTGTGCCCGCCGGGCCCGGTGAGGATGACGTCGACCCGGTCGCAGGCGGCGGTGATCGAGCCGGTGCGCAGGCCCACGGTGCCGACCGGGATCGCGGGGTCGCAGTGCAGCGCGAACGCCCGCGACGCGCCGTCGAGGGCCCCGGCGGCCACCACGTGCGTGGCCCCGCCGGGCACGGTCTCCTCGGCCGGCTGGAACACGCAGCGCACCGTGCCGGGCAGCGCGTCGAGCTCCGCGAGGGCCAGCGCGGCGCCCAGCACGACGGTGGTGTGCACGTCGTGGCCGCAGGCGTGGCACATGCCCTCACGGGTGGAGGCGTAGGGGACGTCCTTGAGGTCGGCCAGCGGCAGCGCGTCGATGTCGGCGCGCAACACCACCGTGGGCGGACCGGACCCGACCTCGACCACCAGCCCGGTGCCCGACGGCAGCCGCTGCGGGGACAGGCCGGCCTCGGTCAGCCGCTCCTCCAGGTAGGTGGTGGTCTCGACCTCCGCGTAGGCGAGCTCGGGGTTCATGTGGAGGTGGCGGCGCACGCGGACGAGGGAGTCGAAGCGGTCGGCCACCCACGCGTCGAGACCGGCGGCCAGCTCCTCGGGGCCGGAGGTCATGCGGCGTGCCCGCCGGCGCACGCCGCGGGGCCGGGGACGGGACCGTCCGGGTCGGTGGCGGGGCCGGTGGTGGGCAGGCCGTCGCGCAGCTCGGCGAGCAGCCCGTCGACGACGGCGCGCAGGTCGCCGCCGGCCGCGAGCGCTGCTGCCCGCTGCCGCTGGTAGGAGGCGCCGACGGCGAGCACCCGCTCGACGCCGGCCAGCTCGGCCTCGCAGCCCAGCCGCCGCGCGACCGGCGTGAGGTCCTCGGCCAGGTCGAGGATCGCCTGCCGGACCGGCCGGACCGTGCCCTTCTCGTCGACGATCACGTCGGCGTCGAGGCCGTAGCGGACGGCGCGCCACTTGTTCTCCCGCAGCACCCACTCGGGCGGGGTGGGCAGGGTGTAGCCGCGGTCGAGCTGGCCGTCGAACTGCTCGACGAGGCACTGGGAGAACGCCGCGACGACGCCGATCTCCTCGAGGGTGGGCAGGCCGTCGCAGATGCGCAGCTCGACGGTGCCGAAGCCGGGGTGCGGGCGGATGTCCCACCACACCTCGCGCACGCTCTCGATGGAGCCGGTGGAGATGAGCGTCTCCATGTAGGTCTCGAAGCCCGCCCAGTCGGCCAGCTGCATGGGCAGCCCCGCCGTCGGCATGCCCTCGAACACCTTGCTGCGCGCCGAGGCCAGGCCGGTGTCGCAGCCGACCCAGAACGGCGAGGACGCCGACAGCGCCAGGAAGTGCGGCACGTACTGGGTGAGCGCGTTGACGATCGGCATCGCCTTGTCCGGCGAGCGGACGCCGACGTGCACGTGCACGCCGAAGATCTGCAGCCGCCGCGCCAGCCACTGCATCCGCTCGACCAGCTGCAGGTAGCGCTCCTTGGGCGAGATGAGCTGGGTCTGCCAGTCGGTGAACGGGTGGGTGCCCGCGCACAGCAGCCCCAGCCCGCGCCGGTCGGCGGCGGCGGCGACCTCGGCCACCGTGCCGGCGAGGTCGGCGGTGGCCTCCTCGACCGTGGTGCAGACCCCGGTGATGACCTCCACGGTCGACTGCAGCAGCTCGTGCTTGGCCTTGGGGTGCTCCTCGGCGCCCTCGGGCCGGATCTCCTCGAGGATCTCCGTCGCGCCCGCGGTCAGCTCCCGGGTCTCCCGGTCGACGAGCTGCAGCTCCCACTCCACGCCGAGGCTGGAGCGCTCCGAGGAGGAGAACGGGATCTGCACCCTGCCGAGGATAGGGACGTGCGGGCCCGGGCACCCTCCGAGCGGTGCGGCCGCCCGCTCAGGCCGGCAGCAGCGCCGGTTCGCGGGACCCGGGCGCGGGCGCCAGCACGGGGCCGGCCCGGTCCAGGACGGCCTCCAGCGCGTGCCGGCCGTAGCGGTCGGGGTGCACGAGCACCGTGCACAGGTCGCGGCTGACGACGGTGACGCCGCGGCCGTCGTCGGTGGGCACCAGCGCCTCGACCCGCGACCACGGGACGCCGTGCACGTCGCCGTCGGCGTCGCGGTGGGCCAGGCCCTCGTCGGAGACGACCAGCGCCACCCGCGCGGCGGGGTCGAGCAGCCGGCGGTGCCACGGCGGGCGGAACAGCGTGCCCTCCGGCAGCTCCGGGACGATGCCACACAGCGGCCGGCGGACCGTGCCGGCCGGTCCGTCCCACGCGGCGGTGTCGGGGACGGCGAGGACGGCGGTCGGCTCGGCCCGGCGCAGCGCCGCCACGACGTCGGCGGGGGTCACCGCGCGCCAGGCCGCCAGCGTCTCGGCGGCCGGCCGGAACGGCAGCCCGGTGGCGGCGCAGTAGGCGGCGTCGGCGAGCTCGGTGCCCACCGCGTCCTCCTCGTCGAGCTCGGCCTCCAGCCCGGCGACGGCGTGCGCGACCTCCTGCCGCGCCGGGCCCTCGGCGCACAGCTCGCCGACGGTGGCCCACACCAGGTCGGCGACCTCGGCGTCGCGGCCGGAGCGGGCGTCGACGACGAGGGCGACCTCCCGTCGGTCGGGCGCGAGGTCGAGGGTCAGGGAGTCGACCGCGTAGGACAGGCCGCGCGCGTGGCGGGCCCGCTCGCGCAGCCGCTCGGCCGCCACCTGCACGCCCACGGCGAGCGCGACGTCGTCGGGGGTGTCGGTGGCCAGCAGCAGGCCGACACCGGGGACGTCGGTGCGGGTCCACACCGGCCCGTCCTGCGGGCGCGGGACGGGCAGCCGGCGCCGCGGGCGGGGGCCGGCGGGCAGCGGCAGCCGCAGGCCCGTGGGCAGCGGGCCGTGGCACCACAGCGCGGCGTTGCCGCGGACGAACCAGCGGGCCGCGTGCGCGCGGACGGTGTCCTCGGACAGGTACTCCGGTCCCGGCCCCGACGAGACGGTCAGCCCGGGGCCGGTCAGGCCGTAGCGTGCGGCCCACAGCGCGCTGACCGTGGAGGACCCGGCCGCGCAGCTCTCCGCCTGCAGGACGCCGGCCTCGGCGGCCAGCCGGTCGGTGGGCAGGTCGCCCAGCGCCCGGCAGACCGCCTCGAGGAACGCGCCGACGGCGTCGGGCCGGCCGGTGGCGAAGAACGCGGTGCTGTCGACGTCGGTGACGGCGTTGCAGCGCAGGTGCGTGCGGGGCAGCGCGGCCATCGCCAGGTGCTCGACGAGGTGGGTGACCTCGATGGTCGCGAACGTCTCGTCGCGCAGCCCGACGCCGAAGACCAGCGCCGCCGTGGTGCGCTCCCGTCCGCCCGCGGAGAACACCGGCACGCCGTCGATGACCGTTCGCTGCACGCCGCCCATGGTCGGGGGGTGGTGTCGCGCCGTCCCCGGCCGACACGCGGCCGGGGACGGCTGGGACGGATGGGTCGGTGCCGGCGCTACCGAGGGGGACGTCGGCGTCCCCGGCGCTGGGTTAGCGTCGCCCGGTGAGCGCACCGTCCTCCCCCGGCACCGGCCCCGCGGCCGGCCGCACCGAGACCGCCGCCGAGACCGCCGCCGAGACCGCCGCCTCCGCCGCGGCCGCCCTGACCGAGGCCGTGGGCGGTGACCACGAGGTCGCCGTCGTCATGGGCTCGGGCTGGGCGCCCGCCGCCGACGCCTTCGGCGAGCCGGCCGCCACCGTCCGCATCGGCGAGCTGCCCGGCTTCGCCGCCCCGACGGCGGTCGGCCACGGCGGCGAGATCCGCTCCGTGCGCGCCGGCGACCGCAGGGTCCTGCTGTTCCTCGGCCGCACCCACCTCTACGAGGGCCGCGGCGTGGAGCCGGTCGTGCACGGCGTGCGCACCGCGGCCGCGGCCGGCGTGCGCACCGTCGTCCTCACCAACGCCGCCGGCGGCCTGTCCCCCGACCACCGCGTCGGCCAGGCGGTGCTCATCAGCGACCACCTCAACCTCACCGCCCGCTCCCCGCTGGTCGGGGCGACGTTCGTCGACCTCACCGACCTCTACTCCGCCCGGCTGCGCGGCCTGGCCCGCGAGATCGACCCGGAGCTGGCCGAGGGCGTCTACGCCCAGCTGCCCGGCCCGCACTACGAGACGCCGGCCGAGATCCGGATGCTGCGCACCCTCGGCGCGGACCTGGTCGGCATGTCCACCGCGCTGGAGGCCATCGCCGCCCGCGCCGCCGGGCTGGAGGTGCTGGGGCTGTCGATGGTCACCAACGCCGCCGCCGGCATCACCGGGGAGAAGCTCGACCACCAGGAGGTGCTCGCGGCGGGCCGGGCGGCGGCCGGCCGGCTCGGGCAGACCCTGGTCGAGTTCATCGGCCGGCTGCCGTGAGCGTCCTCGACACCGCCCGCGCCTGGGCCGCCGCCGACCCCTCCCCGGGCGACCGCGCCGACATCGAGGCGCTGGTCGCGGCCGGGGACACCGCCGAGCTCGAGCGCCGCTTCGCCGGGCCGCTGACCTTCGGCACCGCCGGGCTGCGCGGGCCGCTGCGCGCCGGGCCGGCCGGGATGAACGCCGCCGTCGTCACCCGGGCCGCCGCCGGGCTCGGCGCCTGGCTCACCGGCGCCGGGCACGGCGGGGGCCGCGTCGTCGTCGGCTTCGACGCGCGGCACCGGTCCGAGGAGTTCGCGCACGTCACCGCTGCCGTGCTGACCGCCGCCGGGTTCGCCGTCTCGGTCCTGCCGCGGCCGCTGCCGACGCCCGTGCTGTCCTCGGCCGTCCGGTCGCTGGGTTGCGTCGCCGGCGTGATGGTGACCGCCAGCCACAACCCGCCGCAGGACAACGGCTACAAGGTCTACCTCGCCGACGGCGCCCAGCTGGTGCCGCCGGCCGACCGGGAGATCGAGGCCGCGATCGCCGCCGTCGGCCCGGCCGTCGGGGTGCCCACCGCCGACGGGTGGACCCGGCTCGGCGAGGAGGTCGAGGCCGGCTACGTGACCGCCGTCGTCGAGGCGCTGCAGCCGGACCGCGTGCCGGCCGCCGACCGCGCCGCGCTCACCGTCGCCTACACCGCGATGCACGGCGTGGGCGCGGCGACGACGCGGGCGGTGTTCACCGCCGCCGGGTTCGCCGCGCCGGCCAGCGTGCCCGAGCAGGACGCGCCCGACCCGGCGTTCCCGACGGTGGGCTTCCCCAACCCGGAGGAGCCCGGCGCGGTCGACCTGCTGCTCGCGCTGGCCGGGCGCACCGGCGCCGACGTCGCCATCGCCGAGGACCCCGACGCCGACCGCTGCTCGGTGGTCTGCGACGGCCGCCAGCTCACCGGCGACGAGGTCGGCGCGCTGCTGGCCGACTGGCTGCTCCGCCGCGGCGTGCGGGGCACGTACGCGTCCTCGCTGGTCAGCGGCTCGCTGCTGCACGCGCTCACCCAGGCGCACGGCGTCCGGTTCGCCGAGACCCCGACCGGCTTCAAGTGGATCATCCGCGCCGGCACCGACGACGAGCCGCTGGTGTTCGGCTACGAGGAGGCGCTGGGCTACGCGGTGACGCCGGGCGTCGCCCGCGACAAGGACGGCATCTCCGCGGCGCTGGCCGTCGCGCTGCTGGCCGCCGAGCTCAAGGCGGCCGGCCGCACGCTCGTCGACCGGCTCGACGAGCTCGCGGTGGAGCACGGGCTGTTCGCCACCGGCCAGCTGTCGGTCCGGGTGGAGGACCTCACGCTCATCTCCGGCGCGATGGCCCGGCTGCGGGCGGACCCCCCGGCACGGCTGCTGGGCCGCGAGGTCACCGCCGCCGACCTGCTGCACGAGGACCCGCCGGTCGACGCCGTCCGGCTGCTCGGCGACGGCGTCCGCGTGGTCGTGCGGCCCAGCGGCACCGAGCCCAAGCTCAAGGCCTACCTGGAGACGGTGGTGCCGGTGCACGACGACGCCGGGGTGATCGCCGCCCGCGGCCGGGGCGAGGACGAGCTCGACCAGCTGCGCGGCGAGATGGCGCACGCGCTCGGGTTGTAGCCGTGGACGTCGGGGCGGTCGTCTGCGACGTGTTCGGCACGGTCGTCGACTGGCGCACCGGCGTGGCCCGCGAGGCCGCGCGGCTGCTCGGCCCGGACGTCGACGCGGTGGCGTTCGCCGACGCCTGGCGGGCGCGCTACCGGCCGTCGATGGAGTGGGTGCGCAGCGGCGGGCGGCCGTTCGTGCCCCTGGACGTGCTGCACCGGGAGTCGCTGCCCTCGGCGCTGGCCGAGGTCGGCGTCGCCGCCGTCCCCGACGACGTCGCCGACGAGCTGGTCCTGGCCTGGCACCGGCTCGACCCGTGGCCGGACGCGGTGCCCGGGCTGACCCGGCTGCGACGGCGGTTCGTGCTCGCACCGCTGTCCAACGGCGGGGTGCGGCTGCAGGTCGACCTGGCGCGGCGGTCGGGGCTGCCGTGGGACCTGGTGCTGGGCGCGGAGGTCGTGGGTCACTACAAGCCCGACCCGGAGGTGTACGACTCCGCACCGCGGCTGTTGGAGCTGGCGCCGTCGCGGGTGCTGATGGTCGCCGCGCACACCGACGACCTGGCCGCCGCGCGGTCGCGGGGCCTGCGGACGGCCTACGTGCACCGGCCGCACGAGTTCGGCGGGGACCCGGTGCCGGCCCTCACCGACCCCGGCGCCGACCTGTCGGTCGGCTCGTTCGAGGAGCTGGCGACCGCCCTCGGCTGCTGACCGGCTGCCGCCACTCGAGGGTCCAGCTCTCCCCCACCGGCAGCGCCCGCCACCGGCGCCCGGCGTCGGCCAGCGCGGCCGCCGTGCCGGCCAGCCGGTCGGGTTCCAGGCCCAGCGCCGCGGCCTCGCCGGGCAGCACCGCGGCCCCCCGCGCCGTGCGGGCGACCAGGTCGGCCACGCCCTCGGCCCACTGGACCACCTCCCGGCGCTCCCGCTTCAGCCGCGCCGACCGCTCGGCCGCGTGCGGGGGCTGCCGGCCGGAGACGTGCCGCATGCTGTTCCAGACGACGCCGTCGGCCACGCAGCCCCAGATCCCGTCGGGGATCCCCAGCTCGGTCTCGACCAGCGCGTGCACCAGGTCGTGCGGCAGGTCGGCGCCCCCGCCGGCGCCGCGCATCGAGAGGACGACGCCGTCGTCGCGCTCGACCGTCGTCTCCGCCGGACGCCGGTCGGCCAGCCGGGGGAAGGTCAACCGCACCTCCCCAGGCTGGCCGCGGGGTCAACCGGTTTCACCAGGCCGGCTGGAGCTCCCGCCGGACCGGCCGGTGGGCGGCGTCGTACCGGTTGGGACCCGGGTCGCCGGCGAGGCAGCCGACGACGACGAACAGCACGATCGGGCCGGCGAGGGGGACCAGGCCCCACAGCAGGAACCAGCCGGAGCGGCCGGTGTCGTGCAGCCGGGTGACCGCGGCGCTGATCGCCGGGGCGAACAGGGCGAGGTTGACCAGCAGCATGACCGGGCCGCCCGAGAAGCTCGCCTCGTAGCCGTAGGAGTAGGGGCCGCTGGTGGTGGACGCGCTGTACCAGGCCGTCCCGAGCGCGATGTCGGCGGCGATCGCCGCGACGCTCGCCGCCCACAGCGGCAGTGCGTAGTGCAGCCAGTAGGTGCGGCGGTCGATCCGTCCGCGGCGGACGTACCAGCTGCCCTCCCGGCCGGGGGCGGGCGTCCGGGTGGTGCCGTGTCCGAGGTACGCGTACTCGCTCATGTCGTCTCCCTGTCCGGCCCCGGGTCCCGGGGCTCCGTGTCGTCGGGAGCGACTCTGGCGGCCGTCACTTGACCCGCCCTTGGGCGCGACTGGCGCCCGACCTGGACGCGGCTCAGCGCGGGACGGTCTCCCGGCAGCCCGAGGCGAGGGCGCGCCCGGCGGTCTCGAGCACGACGACGACGTCCCGGCCGAAGCCGACGTCGCAGGGGTGCTCGCCGCCGGTGAGGGCCGCGGCGGTGAGTTGGTCGACCGCCGCCGACAGGCTCTCGACCGCGCTCTCGGTGTCGGGGAGCAGGACCAGCCGGCCGGCGTCGCCGTGCACGGAGAACTCGATGCCGGTGGCCAGCGGCGCCACGCTGTGCGACAGGGTCACCGTGGAGGCCACCCCCGGCGTGGCGTGCTGCAGCACCAGGTGCACGGTGTCCCCGGCACCGGCGCCGGCCTGCACCGACACCACGGGCCCCAGGGCCGGCACGAGCAGCGACAGCGCGTGCGGGCCGATGTCCCACAGCGCGCCGTGCTCGCGCCGCCAGGCCGAGTCGAAGGGGCTGCCGGCCAGCGCGGACAGCCAGGAGGCGGCACCGCCGGCGAGCCGGGTGCGCGAGGCCTGTCCCAGCCAGGTCGTCGTCGCGGTCTGGAAGCGGAAGGTGAAGAAGACCACCGAGGCGACCCCGGCCGAGCGGACGGCCGTCACCACCCGGTCGGCCTCGGCGGTGGTGAGACCGATCGGCTTCTCCAGCAGCAGGTGCCGGCCGGCGGCGGCCGCCTGCTCGGCGAGGGGCACCTGGACGTCCGGCGGCACCGCCACGGCGACGGCGTCGACCTGCTCGAGGAGCGCGGCGAGGTCGTCGGTGCCGGGGACGTCGAACTCCGCGCCGACCTCGGCGGCCTTGCCGGCGTCGCGGCCCCAGATACCGGCCAGCTCGGCGTCGGGGTGGGCGGCGATGGCGGCGGCGTGGACGGTGCGGGCCCAGTGACCGGTGCCCAGGACGGCGAAGCGCACCGTCACACCGCCCCGAACTGGCGGTCCCCGGCGTCGCCGAGCCCGGGGACGATGTAGGCGTTGTCGTTGAGGCCCTCGTCGACGCTGGCGGTGAACACCCGCAGCGGCAGCCCGCTCTGCTCCAGCCGCTCGATGCCGGCCGGGGCGGCCAGGGCGCACAGCACCGTGATGTCGGTGGCGCCGCGCCCGGTGAGCAGGGTGCAGCAGTGCACCAGCGACCCGCCGGTGGCCAGCATCGGGTCGAGGACGAACACCTGCCGGCCGACCAGCGACTCCGGCAGCGAGGCCATGTAGGCCTCCGGCTGGAAGGTCACCTCGTTGCGGGCCAGGCCGACGAAGCCCATCTGCGACTCCGGCAGCATCCCGTGCGCGGTGTCGGCCATGCCCAGGCCCGCCCGCAGCACCGGCACGATCAGCGGCGGCGCGGCCAGCCGGTAGCCCGTCGTCGTGGTGACCGGGGTGGTGATCGGCTCCTCGGCGACCTCGAGGTCGCGGGTGGCCTCGTAGACCAGCATCTGGGTCAGCTCGCGCAGCGCGGCCCGGAACGCGGCGTTGTCGGTCCGCTCGTCGCGCATCCGCGACAGTCGGGCACGGGCCAGCGGGTGATCGACGACGGTGAGCTGCACGGGCGCCACCGTATCGGTCCGCCTCCGGGGGGCGATCCCGCTGCGGAGGCGATCCCGCCACGGCGCCGGCGCGACGGTGGTCCGGGCGAGCAGGGCCGGTCGGGTCGTCGTCGCCACGTCGTCGCGCCGGCACACCCCCATGGGGCGACCGCGGTCCTGGAGGGCCGGTCGCACTGGGAGGATGGCGGCATGACCCACGTTCTCGACCCCGGGACGCTCGCGGCCGGGACCCGGCCCGGCCCGGGGCCCGGGACGCCGTTCGACGACGTCACCCGCTCGGACGCCGCCCTCCGCGCCTTCCTGCACGGCCTGTCCGGTGTCGACCAGGTCGGCGCCGAGCAGCGCGCCGCCACCCTCGGCACCCGCTCGATCAAGACCACCGCCAAGGCGTGGGCGATCGACACCGCGATCGCGATGATCGACCTGACCACGCTCGAGGGCGCCGACACGCCGGGCAAGGTGCGCAGCCTGGCCGCCAAGGCGCGCCGCCCCGACCCCACCGACCCGTCCTGCCCGGCGGTGGCCGCGGTGTGCGTCTACGGCGACCTCGCCGGCGTCGCGCGGGAGGCGCTGGAGGGCACCGGCATCCACGTCGCCGCCGTCGCCACCGCCTTCCCCAGCGGCCGGGCCAGCCGGGAGGTCAAGCTCGCCGACGTCCGCGACGCCGTCGCCAACGGCGCGGACGAGATCGACATGGTCATCGACCGCGGGGCGTTCCTCTCCGGCCGCTACCTCGAGGTGTTCGAGGAGATCGTCGCCGTCAAGGAGGCCTGCGGGGGCGCGCACCTGAAGGTCATCCTCGAGACCGGCGAGCTGGTCACCTACGACAACGCCCGCCGCGCCTCCTGGCTGGCGATGCTGGCCGGCGCGGACTTCATCAAGACCTCCACCGGCAAGATCTCCCCCGCCGCGACCCTGCCGGTCTGCCTGGTGATGCTGGAGGCCGTCCGCGACTTCCGGGCCGCCACCGGCACCCAGGTCGGGGTCAAGCCCGCCGGGGGGATCCGCACCACCAAGGACGCCGTCAAGCACCTGGTGCTGGTCAACGAGACCGTCGGCGCCGACTGGCTGTCCCCCGACTGGTTCCGCCTCGGCGCCTCCAGCCTGCTCAACGACCTGCTCCTGCAGCGGCAGAAGCTGCGCACCGGCCACTACTCCGGCCCCGACCACGTATCGGTGGACTGACGATGAGCTCGATCTTCGAGTACGCCCCCGCCCCCGAGTCCCGCTCGATCGTCGACGTCGCGCCGTCCTACGGCCTCTTCGTCGACGGCGAGTTCGTCGACGGCTCCGGGGAGGCCATGAAGACGGTCAACCCGGCCACCGAGGAGGTGCTCAGCGAGATCGCGGTGGGCACCGAGGCCGACGTCGACCGCGCCGTGAAGGCCGCCCGCCGCGCGTTCACCCGCGTGTGGGGACCGATGCGCCCGGCCGACCGCGGCAAGTACCTCTTCCGCATCGCGCGGATCCTGCAGGAGCGGGCGCGCGAGTTCGCCGTCCTGGAGTCGCTGGACAACGGCAAGCCGATCCGGGAGTCCCGCGACGTCGACGTGCCCCTGGCCGCCGCGCACTTCTTCTACCACGCGGGCTGGGCCGACAAGCTCGCCCACGCGGGCCTGGGCCCCGACCCGCGGCCGCACGGCGTGGCCGGCCAGGTCATCCCGTGGAACTTCCCGCTGCTCATGCTGGCGTGGAAGGTCGCGCCGGCGCTGGCCACCGGGAACACCGTCGTCCTCAAGCCCGCCGAGACCACCCCGCTGACGGCGCTGCTCTTCGCCGAGGTGTGCCGCCAGGCCGACCTGCCGCCGGGCGTGGTCAACATCGTGACCGGCGCCGGCGACACCGGGCGGGCCGTGGTCGAGCACGACGACGTCGACAAGGTGGCGTTCACCGGGTCCACCGAGGTCGGCCGCTCCATCGCACGCGCCGTGGCCGGCACCCGCAAGGTGCTGACGCTGGAGCTCGGTGGCAAGGCGGCCAACATCGTCTTCGACGACGCCCCGATCGACCAGGCCGTCGAGGGCATCGTGCGCGGCATCTTCTTCAACCAGGGCCACGTCTGCTGCGCGGGCTCCCGGCTGCTGGTGCAGGAGTCGGTCCACGACGAGGTGATCGCCTCGCTGCAGCGGCGGATCGGCACGCTGCGCGTCGGCGACCCGCTGGACAAGAACACCGACATCGGCGCGATCAACTCCGCCGAGCAGCTGGCCCGCATCCGGGAGCTCTCCGACATCGGCGAGGCCGAGGGCGCGCACCGCTGGCAGCCGGCCTGCGAGCTGCCCGACCGCGGTTTCTGGTTCCCGCCGACGGTGTTCACCGACGTCTCCCCCGCCCACCGGATCGCCCGCGACGAGGTGTTCGGCCCAGTGCTCAGCGTGCTCACCTTCCGCACGCCCGACGAGGCCGTGGCCAAGGCCAACAACTCCACCTACGGGCTGTCGGCCGGCATCTGGACGGAGAAGGGCTCGCGGATCCTGGCGATCGCCGACCGGCTGCGCGCCGGCGTGGTGTGGGGCAACACGTTCAACCAGTTCGACCCGACGTCGCCGTTCGGCGGCTACAAGCAGTCCGGCTACGGCCGCGAGGGCGGCCGGCACGGGCTGGCGGCGTACCTGAGGAGCACCCACCCGTGAGCGAGCGACTCGCCGTCCGCAAGACCTACAAGCTCTACGTGAACGGGGCCTTCCCCCGCTCGGAGTCCGGCCGCACCTACGAGGTGCACGACGCCCGCGGGGCGTTCCTGGCCAACGCGGCCCAGGCCTCCCGCAAGGACGCCCGCGACGCGGTCGTGGCCGCCCGGGCCGCGTTCGGGAAGTGGTCGCGGGCCACCGCGTACAACCGCGGCCAGGTGCTCTACCGGGTGGCCGAGGTGATGGAGGGCCGGCACGCGCAGTTCTGCGAGGAGGTCGCGGCCGGCGAGGGGCTCTCCGGCGGGCGCGCGCGGGCCGTCGTCGACGCCGCGATCGACCGCTGGGTCTGGTACGCCGGGTGGACCGACAAGCTGGCCGCCGTCCTCGGCAGCGCCAACCCGGTCGCCGGGCCGTTCTTCGACTTCTCGCTGCCCGAGCCCACCGGCGTCGTCGCCGTCCTGGCGCCGCAGCGGTCCTCCCTGCTCGGGCTGGTGAGCGTGCTGGCACCGGTGCTCGCCGGCGGCAACACCGCCGTCGTCGTGACGTCGAGGGCCCGGCCGCTGCCCGCAGTGACCCTCGGCGAGGTGCTGGCCACCAGCGACGTCCCCGGCGGGGTGGTCAACCTGCTCACCGGCGACGCCGCCGAGCTCGGCCCCTGGCTGGCCGAGCACGACGACGTCGACGCCGTCGACCTCACCGGCGCCCCGCCGGCACAGGCGATGGAGCTGGAGCGGCTGGCCGCCGGGAGCATCAAGCGGGTGGTCCGCCCGCCGGCCGAGGAGCCGGACTGGAGCGCCGACCCGGGCACCTCCCGGATGACGCCGTTCCTGGAGACGAAGACGGTCTGGCACCCGAAGGGGGTCTGACCCTCCTCAGCTCGCCGCGGGCGGCTCACCGGCCCGGTCGCCGGTGAGCCGCCGCGTGGCCTCGGTCTGCGCGGCGGTCGCGGCCCGCAGGTAGCGGACGACGGCCGCGAGCTCGGTCTCGTCGAAGTGCGCGCCGAGCGCCTCGAGCCGGTGCACGAGGTCGGCGAAGACCTCCTGCTGGCGGGCCAGGTGCCCGGGGTCGATCTCCACGAGCGCACGGCGGCCGTCGGTCGGGTGCGGCACGCGGCGGGCCACCTGCTTGCGCTCGAGGCGGTCCAGCAGCGCGGTGACCGAGGCGGGCGCCAGCCCGGTGTGCCGGGCGAGGTCGGCCGGGGTCAGCGGGCCGGCGCGGTGGATGACCTCCAGCGCCTTGGTCTCGGTGACCGACAGGCCGGCGAGCGCACCGACGGCCGTGTGGAACATGACCGCCGCCGTGGACAGCTCCCGCCCGGCCGCGAGCGTCTCGGCCACCAGCTCCTCGTGCGCCCTTGACACGGCCGGAGAGTAACCGTCAGGGTCATTTCGTTCGATCGAACGAAACACCCGTGGAGGTCGCCGTGGACGTCATCGTGGTGGGCGGCGGGCTGGCGGGGCCGGCGACGGCACTGGCCCTGCACCGCATCGGCGCGGCGGTCTCGGTGCACGAGACCGCTGCACCGGCCGACGGGCTGGGCGCCTGGCTGACGCTGGCCGCCAACGGCCTCGACGCCCTGGCTCCCCTGGAGGTCGCCGGGCAGGTGCAGGCGGCCGGCTTCGCCACGCCGCGCATGGCCATGCGGACCGCCACCGGCCGGGAGCTGGTGGCCTTCGACGCGTCGGCACCCCGTCCGGACGGCTTCCGGGCGACCAGCATCCGCCGTGCGGACCTGTACTCGGTGCTGAGCGAGGCGCTCGCCTCCGCCGGGGTGCCCGTCCACCACGGCCGGCGGCTCGTCGACGCGCGCCCCCTGCCGGGCGGAGGTATGCGGGCGCACTTCGCCGACGGGTCCACGGCCGACGGCGACGTGCTCGTCGGTGCGGACGGTCTGCGGTCACGCACCCGGACGCTCGTCGACCCGGATGCGCCGGCCGCCCGCTACACCGGGCTGCTCAACGTGGGCGGGTACGCCCGGGGGCTCGACCTGGGCCGCCCCCCGGGCGTCATGGACTTCTGGTTCGGCCGCCGGTGCTTCCTGGGCACCGTCACCGCTCCCGGGGGCGACACGTGGTGGTTCGCGAACCCGCCGAGTCCGCAGGAGCCCACGGGTGCCGACCTCGCCGCCGACGACCCCGAGGCCTGGCGCCCCCGCCTGCGGGACCTGTTCGCCGGCGACGACCTGCCCGCCGACGCGCTGCTGGAGGCCACCGACCGGCTCTTCGCCGGCTGGCCCACCCGCGATCTCCCCCGGGTGCCCACCTGGCACCGCGGCGGCATGGTCCTCGTCGGTGACGCCGTGCACGCCGCGTCCCCGGCCTCCGGGCAGGGGGCGGCGATGGCCTTCGAGGACGCCGTCACCCTCGCCCGCTGCCTGCGCGACCGCCCGTCGGTGCCGGACGCCTTCCGGGCCTACGAGGCACTCCGGCGACGCCGGGTGGAGGCCGTCGTCCGCCGGGGCAAGCGCACCGGGGACGCCAAGGCGCCGGGACCGGTCGGGCGCTGGGTGCGCGACCGGGTGGCCATGCCGCTGTTCGCGCGCCACCTCGCCCGGACGGCGCGGCGGGACCGGCCGCCCGACGCCTGGCTCACCGGCCACCACGTCGACTGGGAGGAGCCGGTCCGGGTCTGAACCCCGGCGCGCGCTCCCGGCCGGAACCGGCAGGATGGGCTCCGTGGCCAGGCCCAGCATCGTCCCGATCGCGCTCACCGTCGACGACCGAACCGGCTACACCCTGTGGGCGCCGCCGTGGGAGGAGGACGGCGAGGAGTGGCAGGCCTTCCTCGGGACCTCCGAGGGCGAGACCGCCACGGTGCACCTCTTCCCCACCCCGGCGGCGCTGGCCGCCTTCTGCCGCACCAGCACCGACCACGACCTCGCCGACCACCCCGTGTGGCCGGTCGTGGCCGGCCTGGGCGCGGAGGACCTGACGCCCGACGACGACCACCGCTACGACCTCGACGGCGTGTACGACATCGCCGCGGAGAACCCCGACCGCTGGGCCGTCGAGGAGCTGGCCGCCACCATCGACATCGTCAGCCGGCTGGCCGAGTGCCTGGACACCGGCGGGGCGGACGACGACGCCGCGCCGGTGGGGTCCCGGGTGATCGCCGGCGCCACGGACGACGACGAGGACGCCACCGCCGACGAGGACGGCGACGAGGACGACGAGGACGAGGACGAGGACGAGGACGACGAGGAGACCGAGTTCCCCACGCTGGCCGAGCTGGTGGCGCGGCCGGAGATCGGCTCGCTGGGCCTGGGCGTGGAGGCCTTCGTCGGCCGCTCGGGTGAGGACGCGTGGCTCGGCGTCGGCGGTGCGCTCGACGAGCTGTGGGAGGACGTCCTCGAGGAGCTGTCGGAGCACCTGGACTGGACCGGCGCCGGCACCACCACGCCGGCGGCCTACCCGTCGGCGGCCGAGGACGACGACCTCGACGCCGAGGACGCCCCGGACGCCGCCACCGACGTGGCCGCCACCGACGTTGCCGACACCGACGTGGCCGCCACCGGCGGCGTCAGCGTGCAGAAGACCGTGGCACGGGGCTCGGACGGCTCGGGGAACCGGCCGGCCGCGGGCTCGACGGCCGCCGCTCCGGCGGAGGCAGCGACCGCCGGTGTGAGCACCATCCGCGGCGGGAGCCGGATCACCGCGACGCCGGCGGCGGTGGCGGCCGCGGCGGAGTTCTGGGAGGCGGTCGGCATCCTGCCGGTGGAGCTGGTCGTCCCCGACGGTGCCGGGGTGACGCTGCGCTGCTACGTCGAGGACGTCGCCCGCTTCCTGGGCCGCGACGGCGAGGTGTGGCTCTTCGACACCCCCACCGACCTCGCCCGGTTCATCGCCCGCGACGAGGACCACGACCTGACCGAGATCGCGTCGTGGCCGGAGGTCGCCGACACCGACACGCTGCCGCTGCCGGCCGAGCAGGACCGCTACGACCTCACCGAGCTCTCGGAGCTGCTCGGTGAGGTCGCCGGTGGCGCCGCCGGCCTGGTCGACCACAGCGCGCTGGCGCAGCCGGTCGAGGGCGTGCGCGACGTCGCCGAGTACGCCGGGCTCTCCCGGGTGGACGAGCTGCTGGCGCCGTCGGCACCGCTGGGCCGGGCCGTGGCGATCGGTGAGCGCGCGCCCGGCACCCCGCTGCGCGCGGAGGACGCGGCGGTGCTGCGGACCGCGTGGGACGACGCCGTCACGGCGGTCAGCGGGGCCCTGGTCTTCCGCCACGGGTAGGCGTGCTCTGAGTCCCCCGCGGACTCAGAGCACGACCGGGCCGGGAACAGCACGGCGGCCGGCCCCGGGAGTCCCGGGGCCGGCCGCCGTGGTGGGGTGCCGGAACGGCCCCGCGTCCCCCCGCCGCGAGCCTGCGAGCGGCGGGGGGACGCGGGGTCCTCCTAGTCGCGCGCGGGCGCCGGACGGTCGAACCGTCCCCCACGCTCACCCGGACCGCGGAAGCGGTCCCGGTCGCCGGAGGGACGGCGCGGCCGGTCGCCCTCGCCGTGGGGCCGGCGGGGACGGTCGCCGTCGCGGCGGGGACGCTCGCCGTCACGGCGGGGACGCCGGCCACCGGGGCCGCCGTGCGGACGCCGCGACTCGCGGGCCGGCCGCTCGACCGGCTCCACGGGCACGCCGCTGGCGACGAGCTCGACGATCGGGGCGTCACCCGGCCGGACGCGGTCGACACGCGGGTCGACCTGCGCCTGGCGGAAGCGCCGCTTGGCCTGACCGACCTGGTCGGGCAGCAGCAGCGACACCACGACGCCACCGGCGCCGGCGCGGGCGGTGCGGCCCGAGCGGTGCAGGTACGTCTTGTGGTCGGCCGGCGGGTCGTAGTGCAGGACCAGCGACACGTCGTCGACGTGGATGCCGCGGGCGGCGACGTCGGTGGCGACGAGCACCGGGCTGCGGGCGTCCATGAACGCCTCCAGTGCGCGGCGGCGGGCCGACTGCGGCAGGCCGCCGTGGATCGCCTCGGCCTTGATCCCGACCGCCAGCAGGTTCTCCGTCAGCCGGTCCACGCCCAGCTGGGTGCGGGCGAAGACGAGGGTGCGGCCGGGACGGGCGGCCAGCTCCTGGGTGAGCGGCACCTTGTCGCGGAAGGCGACGCTGTAGGCGAGGTGCTCGGCCGGCGGGGCGTCGTCGCCCGCCCGCTTCACCTCGTGCCGCGCCGGGTCCTTGAGGTAGCGGCGGACCAGGGTGTCGACCTCGCCGTCCAGCGTGGCCGAGAACAGCAGCCGCTGGGCGTCGGGGCGGGTCTGGTCGAGCAGCTCCTGCACGACCGGCAGGAAGCCGAGGTCGGACATGAAGTCGGCCTCGTCGACGACGCTGACCTCGACCTCGGCGAGGGTGGCCTCGCCCTGGCTGATCAGGTCCTGCAGCCGGCCGGGGGTGGCGACGACCACGTCGACGCCGCGGCGCAGCTGCTGGATCTGGCGGTACATCGGGGCACCGCCGTAGACGGTGACGAACTGGACGCCGGTGGTCTGGCCGAGCGGCGCCAGGTTGTCGGCCACCTGCTGGGCGAGCTCGCGGGTGGGGACCAGCACCAGCGCGCGCGGGGCCCGGGGGCCGCGGCGGGCGGAGAGGCCCATGCGGGCGAGCATCGGCAGGCCGAAGGCAAGGGTCTTGCCCGACCCGGTGGCGGCCTTGCCGAGCACGTCACGCCCGGCGAGGGCGTCGGGGAGGACGGTGGCCTGGATGGCGAACGGCGAGTGGATGCCGCGCCGCTCCAGCGCGGTCACCAGCGGCTGGGGCAGGCCCAGCTGGCCGAAGGTGGGGCCGGCGGGCTCGGGGGTGGTCCGGGGGTCGATCAGGGTGTCGTTCTGGGTGTCGACGACGTCGACGGGGTCGAACGAGGACATGCGGGTGTGGGACTCCGATACAGCTCGGGCGCGTCCCGTGGTGGTGCGCGGGCGCTCCCCCGTCGGTGGGGTCTGCGTCCTCACTGGCGATCGCGGGCGTCGGGGACGCGGCGGATCTGCACGGATGCGCTCATGCCCGGACGGACCGTCCGGGAGGATGTCCGGCGAGTGCCGGCACCTCCACGGTAGCAGCGGAGATCACCCCGGCATTCCGCCCCGAGCAGTGGCCGCGCTCACCCGCGCAGCGCGGCGTAGCCCGGGCGGACCACCTCGTCGAGCAGCCGGGCGCGCTCGGCGTCGTCGAGGAAGGCCGCCGCCAGCGCCCGCTCGGTGACCGTCTGCAGGTCGTCCCAGCCCCAGCCGTGGGCAGCCGCGACGTCGGTGAGCTCGCTGGTCACCGACACCCCGCTCATCAGCCGGTTGTCGGTGTTGACGGTGACGGCGAAGCCGAGCCGGTGCAGCCGGCCCACGGGGTGGGCGGCGATCGAGGGGTAGGCGCCGGTCTGCACGTTCGACGACGGCGCGACCTCCAGCGGCACCTGCTCGTCGCGCACCCGCTGCGCCAGGGGACCGAGCGGACCCTCCCCCGGCACCTCGTCGGCGATCCGCACGCCGTGGCCGAGCCGCTCGGCGCGGGCGCCGTCGAGCGCGGCCCGGATGCTGTCGACCCCGGCGGCCTCGCCGGCGTGGATGGTTCGGTGCGCGCCCGCGCGGTCGAGCAGCGCGATCGCCTCCGGGTGCCGGTCCGGCGGGAACCCGATCTCCGGGCCGGCCAGGTCGAAGCCGACGACGCCGGCGTCCCGGTACCGGACGACGAGGCCGGCGACCTCCTCCCAGCGGTCGGCCTGCCGCATCGCGCACAGCAGCGCGCCGACGGTGATCGGCGTGCCGGCCGCGGCGGCGTCGGCGCTGCCCGCGGCGAACCCGTCGAGGATCGCCTCGACCGCCTCCTCGATCGGGGTGCCGCCGGCGGTCAGCAGCTCCGGCGCCATGCGCACCTCGGCGTGCACGACGCCGTCGCCGGCCAGGTCGAGGGCGCACTCGCGGGCCACCCGGCGCACCGCCTCGGGACGCTGCATCACCCCGACGGTGTGCGTGAACGTCTCCAGGTAGCGCACGAGCGAGCCGGAGTCGGCGGCCTGCCGGAACCAGCGGCCCAGCGACCCGGCGTCACCGACCGGGAGGTCGCGGTAGCCCGCCTCGTCGGCGAGCTCGAGCACCGTCTGCGGCCGCAGCCCGCCGTCGAGGTGGTCGTGCAGGAGGACCTTGGGGGCGCGGCGGATCGAGTCGGCGTCGAGCGGTGCGGGCACCGGGAGACGCTATCCCGTGCCCCGGTCCTGCCAGCGGAAGGTCAGGACGCACAGCACCAGCCCGGCCACGCACCAGGCACCCAGCACCAGCGCCACCCGGCCGAGCTCCCACGAGCCGGCCGGCTCCGAGGCGGCGAGGGCGTCGGGCAGGAACACCGACCGCAGGCCCTGCGCCAGCCACGTGACCGGGAACACCGACGCGAGGTCCTGCAGCCAGCCCGGCACCTGGTCGAAGGGCAGGAACACCCCGGACACGAACTCCAGCACCAGCGCGAGCGGGGTGACCGTGGCCGACGCCGACCGGCCGTTGCGGGCCAGGGACGACACGGCGATGCCCAGCAGCGTGCAGGCCGCCGCGCCCAGCACGGTCACCCAGGCGAAGGTCAGCCAGTCCGTCCCGGAGGGCAGGTCGATGCCGTATACCGCGACGCCGACCAGCAGCAGCAGCGCCACCGTCGCCGCCGTCACGGCGAGGACCTGCACCACCTTCCCGACGAAGTAGGCGCTCTTGGGCATCGGTGTCCCGGCCAGGCTCTTCAGCGTGCCGTCCGAGCGCTCACCGGCGATGTGGATCGCCATGTTCTGCAGGCTCGAGCCGACCACCCCCGCGGTGATCACCCCGGCCATGAAGTACTGCGGGAAGTCCACGCCCGCGCCGAGGTCGTAGTCGAGCACCGCGCCGAGGGCCAGCAGGAGCACGACCGGGAACACGAGGGTGAAGACCACCGACTCCCGCTGGCGGAAGAACTCCTTGACCTCGACGCCGGCGCGGGTGCGGTAGACCCGGCCCAGCGAGGGCAGTGTCGTGCGCTCCGGGGCTCCGACCGTCATGAGGGGCCGCCGATCATCTTCAGGTAGACGTCCTCGAGGGTGGGCCGGCTGACGGCGAGGTCGGGCACCTCGCCGGGGAAGCGCGCGGCGAGGTCCCGGACGAACGCGGTCGGCGTGGCGGTCTCGGCGGTGCGCCGGACGCCGTCCTCGGTCCAGCTCACGACCGCCGGCGCGGTGCCGCGCCCGCCCAGCGCCGACGGGACCGCCACCTCGGCGAGCCGGCCGTGGGCGAGCACGCCGACCCGGTCGGCCAGCGCCTCGGCCTCGTCGAGGTAGTGGGTGGTGAGCAGCATCGTGGTGCCGAGGTCGCGCAGCGAGCGGACCAGCGCCCAGAACTGGCGGCGCGCCTCCGGGTCGAAGCCGGTGGTGGGCTCGTCGAGGAACAGCAGCCGCGGGCGGCCGACGATGCCCAGGGCGACGTCGAACCGCCGCCGCTGGCCGCCGGAGAGCGCGCGTCCGCGGGCCCCGGCCTGCCCGGTGAGCCCGACGAGCTCCAGCACCTCGGCGGGGTCGCGCGGGTCGGCGTAGTAGGACGCCCGCGCCTGCAACTGCTCGCGCACCGACAGCTGGCTGTCCCCGCCGCCGGACTGCAGCACGATGCCGAGGTCGGCCCGCCACCGGCGGCCGCCGCGGGCGGGGTCGACGCCGAGGACGCGCACCTCGCCCCCGTCACGCGAGCGGTACCCCTCGAGCACCTCGACGGTCGTCGTCTTGCCTGCGCCGTTGGGGCCGAGCAGGGCGAAGATCTCCCCGCGGCGGATGTCGAGGTCCAGCCCGTCGACGGCGGCCCGGTCCCCGTAGCGCTTCACCAGGCCACGGACCGAGATCGCGGCGTCGGGGTCCACCGGGTCGCCGGGCTGGGGGCGGCCGTCGGCCACCACGGGCGCGGACGTACTGGTCACGACCGTCCAGTGTCCTCCTGGTCGGCGGGACGGCGTCGGCCGCCCTCGCCCGGGCGGCCCTCCCGCACGGGCCCGCCGCAGGCCCGCGAGCGGTCGGCAGGAGGGCCGTTCCTCAGGAGGCGGAGATGCGGTCCAGCAGCAGGGGCAGCGGCTCGTCGCCGGTGTCGACGCCGACGGCGCCCTCCAGCGCCTCCAGCGCCCGCTCGATGCGGTCCGGGTCGTCGGTGTGCAGCTCGAGCAGCGGCTGCCCCTCGGTGACCTGCTCCCCCACCGTCGCCGTCCACGTGACGCCGGCCGCCGCCGACACCGGGTCCTCCTTGCGGGCCCGCCCGGCACCCAGCCGCCAGGCGGTGACGCCGAGCGCGAAGGCGTCCAGGCGGGTGAGCGTGCCGGTGGCCGGGGCGGTGACCACGTGCCGCTCCGCCGGCTGCGGCAGCGGGGCGTCGGGGTCGCCGCCCTGCGCGGCGATCATCCGCCGCCACACGTCCATGGCGCGGCCGTCGCGCAGGGCGTCGGCGGGGTCGACGTCGGGCCGCCCGGCACCGGTCAGCATCTCCCGCGCCAGCGCCAGGGTCAGCTCGACGACGTCGGCCGGCCCGCCGCCCGCGAGGACCTCCACCGACTCGGCCACCTCGACGGCGTTGCCGGCGCTGCGGCCCAGCGGCCGGTCCATCGCGGTCACCAGCGCCACCGTGTTGACGCCGGCCGCCTCCCCGAGCCCGACCATCGTCCGGGCCAGCTCGCGCGAGGACTCGGCGTCCTTCATGAACGCCCCGGACCCGGTCTTCACGTCGAGCACCAGCGCGTCGGCACCCTCGGCGATCTTCTTGCTCATGATCGAGCTGGCGATCAGCGGGATCGACTCGACCGTCGCGGTTACGTCGCGCAGCGCGTAGAGCTTCTTGTCCGCCGGCGCGAGGTCGTGCCCGGCCGTGCAGATGACCGCGCCCACCTCGGCCAGCTGCCGCAGGTAGGCCTCCTCGTGGACGTCGGCCCGCCAGCCGGGGATCGCCTCGAGCTTGTCCAACGTCCCGCCGGTGTGGCCGAGCCCCCGGCCCGACAGCTGCGGCACCGCCACGCCGCACGCGGCGACCAGCGGCGCGAGCGGCAGCGTGGTCTTGTCGCCCACCCCGCCGGTGGAGTGCTTGTCCGCCGTCGGCCGGCCCAGCGGCGAGAGGTCCTTGCGCTCGCCCGAGTCGATCATCGCCTGCGTCCAGACGGCGAGCTCGTCGCCGTCCATGCCGCGGAAGAACACCGCCATGAGCAGCGCGCTCATCTGCTCGTCGGGGATCGCCCCGTCGGTGTAGGCGCCGATCACCCAGCGGATCTGCTCGGGCGTCAGCCGCTGCCCGTCGCGCTTGGCGCGCAGCACGTCGATGGCGTCGAACGCGGCCATCAGCCCTGCTCCCGCTCGGCCGCGGCCACGAGGTCCTCGGGGCCGAAGGCGTCGGGCAGCACCTCGCGCATCGGCACGATGCCGAGCGAGACGGTCTCGATGAGCATGTCGGCGCCGCCGTGCTCCCACAGCAGCTGCCGGCAGCGCCCGCAGGGCATCAGCGGCTGCCCGTCACCCCCGACGCACGCCACCGCGACGAGCCGGCCGCCGCCGGTGCGGGCGAGGTCGCTGACCATCCCGCACTCGGCGCACAGCCCCAGCCCGTAGCTGGCGTTCTCGACGTTGCAGCCGGTGACCACCCGGCCGTCGTCGACCAGCCCGGCCACGCCCACGGGGAACCGCGAGTACGGCGCGTAGGCGTGCGTCATGGCCTCGCGCGCGGCGGTCCGGAGGACGTCCCAGTCGACGTCGGCCACTAGTGCTCTCCCCTTCGGTAGACCAGGCCGTTGGCCTTCGGCATCCGCAGTCTCTGGCTGGCCAGCGACAGCACCAGCAGCGTGGTCAGGTGCGGCGTGAACGACACCAGGCCCGGCGGCAGCTCCTCGACGGTGAGGAAGCCGACCAGCGCGGCCGCGGCGACGACGGCGGCGATGCCGGCCGGCAGCAGCCTCCCGCGCATCGCCTGCACGACCGCGATCACCGCGAGCAGGATCGCGACCAGCAGGAACAGCCCGACGACGGCGGAGCGGCTGCGCAGCTGCAGGGCGTCGGTGAACCCGAACAGCCCGGCGCCCATGGCGAGCCCGCCCGGCCGCCAGTTGCCGAAGATCAGCGCGGCGAGACCGATGAACCCGCGGCCGTTGACCTGGCCCTCGCGGTAGATGCCGGCGATGAAGACGAGGAACACCCCGCCGAGGCCGGCCAGCGCACCGGAGATGACCACGGCGATGTACTTGAACCGGTAGACCGGCACCCCGAGGGAGTCCGCGGCCGCCGGGTTCTCCCCGCACGAGCGCAGCCGCAGGCCGAAGGCGGTGCGCCACAGCAGCAGGTAGCTCGCCGGCACGAGCAGCACCGCGATCAGGGTGAGCAGGCCGATGCCGCTGGTCAGGCCGCGCAGCACGCCCGCGACGTCGCTGACCAGGAACCACCCCTGCCGCTCCAGCGACCCGAGCAGGTCCGGGCCCGAGGACAGCACCGGCACCGAGAACGACGGCGGGTCGCCGTCGACCGGCGGGGACTGGGTGACGCCGCCGCCGGCCGCGTTGTCGGTGTAGAGCAGCTCGGACAGGAAGCGCACGACGCCGGCGGCGAGGATGTTGATCGCCACGCCGGAGACGACGTGGTCGACGCCGAAGGTCACCGTGGCCACCGCGTGCAGCAGCCCGCCGACGGCCCCGAAGAGCAGCCCGCCGACCACGGCGGCCTGCCAGCCCCACTGGTAGCCGGCGAAGCCGGCGCCCCAGGTGCCCAGGGTCATCATCCCGTCGAGGCCGATGTTGACCACGCCCGCGCGCTCGGAGAACAGGCCACCCAGCGCCGCCAGGCCGATCGGGACGGCCAGCAGCAGCGCCGCGGCCATCGTGGAGGAGCTGGTGAGCTGCTCCTCGCCGCTGATCACGCGGACGATCGAGACCAGCAGCAGGACGCCGACCAGCGCCCACACGATCCGGCGCGGGCGCCCGCCGCCGGTGAGCAGGTCGGTCAGCGGGCCGCGGCTGGGCCGGGTACCGGAGGGGGTCGCGACGCTGCTCATGCTCCGGTCTCCTGCCGCTCGTCGGTGCGCTGCCCGGCGCCGGTGCCGCGGCTGACACCGGCCCCGGTGCCCTCTCCCCCGTCGGCCGCGCCGCCCGAGGCGGCTCCCGAGGCGGCCTGGCCCGGGCCGGTGCTGCCGTCGCCGGCGACGGCGGCGGGTACGGCCGACCCGCGCTCGGCCGAGCGGCGGGCGACCCGGCGGGCGACCTCGTTGGCCACGACGACGGCGAGCACGATCGTGCCCTGGATGATCGTGACGACCGAGGCCGGGAAGTCCTGGATCTGCAGCGGGACCAGCGACCGGTCGAGGAAGGCGAACAGCAGCGCGCCCAGCGCGATGCCGATGGGCTTGTTGCGGCCCAGGAGGGCCACCGCGATGCCGAGGAAGCCCAGCCCGGAGGTGAAGTCGGTGGTGTAGGCGTGCGTGGAGCCGAGGAGGTCGGGCATGCCGACCAGGCCGGCCACCGCGCCCGACAGCAGCATGGTCTTGACGACCATCGCCCGGGAGTCGACGCCGCTGGCGCTGGCCGCCGACGGCGAGAGGCCGGCCGCGCGCAGGTCGAAGCCGAACCGGGTGCGGTTGAGCAGCACCGCGATGAGGACGCCCACCACGACCGCCACCGGCAGGAAGCCGTAGAGCTGCCGGGGCGGGTTGGCCAGGCCGAGGGCGCCGAAGATCCCGTTGAGGCTCGGCATCCAGCCCGACTCGGGGATCTCCGCGGTCGCGATGATCGACGCGCCCTCGGGGCTGCCCCGCAGCGGCCCGGTGAGCAGGAACGAGGCGATGCCCAGCGCGATGACGTTGAGCATGATCGAGCTGATGACCTCGCTGACGCCGCGGGTCACCTTGAGCACCGCGACGATGCCGGCCCAGATCGCGGCGACCGCCATCGCCACCACGACGATGAGCAGCACGTGCAGCGGCCCGGGCAGCGCGACGGCGGCACCGACGCCGGCCGCGAGGATCGTCGCGAGCCGGTACTGGCCCTCGACGCCGATGTTGAACAGCCCCATGCGGAAGGCGATGGCGACGGCGAGGCCGGCCAGGAACAGCGGCACCGCCCGGTTGAGGATCACCACGAGGGCGGTGACCTGCTGCGACGGGGTGTCGCCGAAGTCGACCATCACCTGGAAGACGCGCAGCGGGTCGACCTGCAGCGCGGCCATGACCGCCGAGGAGATGACCACCGCGACGACGACGGCGAGGACGGGGGCGAAGAGCGCCAGGCCGACCCGGCGGAGGACGTTCACGCCGCACCCGCCGTCGTCCGGGCCCCGGTCATGTACCCGCCGAGCTCCTCGGGGGTGACCGCCGACGGGTCGAGGGTGGCCACCAGGCGGCCGCGCAGCATGACGTGCAGCGTGTCCGACAGGCCGATGAGCTCGTCGAGGTCGGCCGAGATCAGCAGGATCCCCATCCCCTCCGCGCGGGCCTCCTCGAGGAGGCGCCAGATGGCACCCTGCGCGCCGACGTCGACGCCGCGGGTCGGGTGGGCGGCCAGCAGCAGCCGCGGCGCGGCGCTCATCTCCCGCCCCACGATCAGCTTCTGCTGGTTGCCGCCGGACAGGGCGACGGCGAGCGTGTCGGGCCCGGG
Source organism: Geodermatophilus obscurus (assembly GCF_900115395.1). Lineage (GTDB taxonomy): Bacteria > Actinomycetota > Actinomycetes > Mycobacteriales > Geodermatophilaceae > Geodermatophilus > Geodermatophilus obscurus_B. The sequence continues at coordinate 342,193 of NZ_FOWE01000004.1, read as the reverse complement.
CGCGCGGACGTCGTAGTCGCGCATGATCCGCGCGGTGTCGCTGCGGGCGCCGCGGCGGTCGATGAAGGGGCCCTTCACCGCCGGCGGGCGGGTCTGGTGGCCCAGGATCCGGTTCTCCCACAGCGGCGCCTCGAGCAGCATGCCCTGGCGGTGCCGGTCCTCCGGGATGAAGCCGAGGCCGGCCTCGCGGCGGGCGCGGGTGCTCCAGGCGGTGATGTCCTGCTCCCCGGTCCCCCCGCCGCCCAGCAGGACGGTGCCGGCGGCCAGTGCCCGCAGCCCCATGACGGCGTCGACGAGCTCGGCCTGCCCGTTGCCCTCGACGCCGGCGATGCCCACGACCTCGCCCTCGCGGACGGTGAGGGTGACGTCGTCGACGGGCGGGCGGCCGGTGGGCGCGGCGACGGTGACGTCGCGCAGCTGCAGCACCGGCGTCTCGCGGACCGTCGAGGTGCGGATCTCCGGCGAGGGCAGCTCGCTGCCGACCATCATCTCGGCGAGCTGGTGGGACGTCGTCGTCCGCGGGTCGGCGGTGCCGACGGTGGTGCCGCGGCGGATGACGGTGATCGAGTCGGCGACCTTGCGCACCTCGTCGAGCTTGTGCGAGATGAAGATGACCGTCAGGCCCTCGCGCTTGAGCTCAGCGAGGTTGCCGAACAGCTCGTCGACCTCCTGGGGCACGAGGACGGCGGTCGGCTCGTCGAGGATGAGCGTCCGGGCGTTGCGGTAGAGGACCTTGGCGATCTCCACCCGCTGCCGGTCGCCGACGCCGAGGTCCTCCAGCAGGTCGTCGGGCCGCAGGCCCAGTCCGTAGCGGTCGGAGATCTCGCTGATGCGCCGGCGGGCGGTGGCCCGGTCGAGCCGGCCCCCCTTCGTCGGCTCGCTGCCGAGCACGACGTTCTCCAGCACGGTGAAGTTGTCGGCGAGCATGAAGTGCTGGTGCACCATGCCGATGCCCGCGGCGATCGCGTCGGCGGGGCTGCGGAAGGACACCTCGCGCCCGTCGAGCAGGATCTGCCCCTCGTCGGGGCGGTGCTCGCCGTAGAGCGTCTTCATCAGCGTCGACTTGCCGGCGCCGTTCTCGCCCACGATGGCGTGCACCTCGCCGCGCCGCACGCGCAGCTCGATGTCCTTGTTGGCGACCACCCCGGGGAAGCGCTTGGTGATGCCGCGCAGCTCGACGGCCAGTGCCCCGCCGTCCCCGGGCGTGCCCTTGCTCAGGCTGGCCGGCGCGCCCGCCGGGGTGCCTGCTGTGGCCATGGTGGGCCCTTCCTGGTCGCTGCGGCCCGCGGGTGTGCGGGCTCGCCTCCACTCTCCTGCACCGCGGGCGCGGGATCGACCGCGCCGGGTGCTCCTCCGCGCCGCCGGTCGGCCCGGCGTCCTGTCGGGTGCGCACGCGTCGGGTGCGCATTCTGCACGCCGCGGACGACGGGGACGGCTCCCCCTCGTCGCGGTCCCCCTCGTCACCGTCCCGTGGACCGATCCCGCCCGTCGCCGCCCCACGGACGGCGACCGGTCGTCGCCGTCCCGGGACGGCGACGGGCCCGGGGGTGCCTGCGCTCCCCCGGGCCCGTCCGTGCCCGTTCCGATCAGCCGGCCGGCGTCACGGGGTGGTCGGGACCTCGACCTCGCCGTCGATGATCTGCTGGCGGTAGTCGTCGATCTGGTCCTGGATGTCGTCGATGAAGCCGCCCGAGGTGGACAGGCCCACGCCGTCGGCCTCGAGGTCGTAGACGATGTCCGCCCCGCCCTCGACGCTGCCGTCGACGAAGGAGTCGATGAAGGCCGAGACGGCGTTGTCGACCCGCTTGAGCATCGAGGTCAGGATGACCGCCTGCAGGGCCGGGTCGTCGACGGTGTTGTACTGGTCGGAGTCGACGCCGATGGCGCGCGCGCCACCCCCGGCGGCCGCCGCGGCCGCCTGGAAGACGCCCAGGCCCGAGCCGCCCGCCGCCTGGTAGACGATGTCGGCCCCGCCGTCGTACATGCCCTGCGCGATGATCTGCGCGCGGGCCGGGTCGTTGAACCCGGAGAAGTCACCGGCCGGGGAGATGTACTGGCTGTTGACGGTGATGTCGGGACGGACCGCCTGCGCGCCCGCCTCGTAGCCGGCCTGGAACTTCTGGATCAGCGGCGTCTCGACGCCACCGACGAAGCCGATGCTGCCGGTCTCGGACTTCAGCGCGGCCGCGACACCGGCGAGGAACGAGCCCTGCTCCTCGGCGAACAGCAGGCCGGTGAGGTTGTCGGCACCGAGCTCGACCGCGGAGGAGTCGATGATCGCGAACGTCGTGTCCGGGTACTGCTCGACGACGTCGCCGATGACCTCGCCGTAGGCGAAGCCGACCGCGATGACGGGGTTGTACCCCTCGTCGGCCAGCTGGGTCAGCAGGTCGGCGCGGTTGGAGCCGTCGGCGTTGGGGCTGAGGTCCTGGTACTCACCGCCGTGCTCCTCGACGGCGGCCTCGAGGCCGGCGACCGCCGAGTCGTTGAACGACCGGTCGCCGCGGCCGCCGGTGTCGAAGGCCAGGCCGATGCGGGGCTCGCTGCTCCCGCCGCCCTCGCCGCCACCGCCACCGCCACCGCTGCCGCCGCCGGCCTCGTCGCTGGCACAGGCGGCCAGGGCCATGCTGCCGGCCAGCAGCAGCGCCGCGACCTTCATCTTCCGCGCTCGGCGCAAGAGGCACTCCTCTCTGGGGGGAGCCCCCGCACGGACGGCGGCGGACTCCCGTGGATCCTGGTGCGTCGCGCCCCAGGCGCCCGGCGCAGCCGGACGCCGGACGCGCCGACTCGGCACGCTAACCGCGGTCGGCGTCCGCGCCGCCCTCCCGGCGGCGGACCGAGATGCGATCGTTGCGAACGGGCAGGCCGCCGCGGTGCGCTGCGGGCACCTCCGCCCGGGTGCCGCGGCCGGTGCCGCGCGCGGCTAGCGTCGTGCCGTGCGGCGGGGTCGGCGGTGGCGGAGTCCGCTGGTGGGGGCGCTGGGGAGCGTGCTGGTCGCGCTCGCCGTCCTCCTCGCGGGCGCCCCCGCGACCGCCGCACCCGCCTCGGACGCACCCCGTCCCACGGCCGATCCGGCCGCCCCGACGCCGACCGCGCCGCTGCCCGGCGGGCCGCCGCAGGGGTCCGGCCCCGGTGGCGTCACCGTTGGCGGCGAGGGCCTGGACACCCGCGGCACGGTCGTCGTCGACGGCGCCCCGCCGCTGCCGGGCGGCCTCGCCGCGGCCGGCTGGCTGGTCGCCGACGCGGGCACGGGGGCCGTGCTCGCCGCCCGGGACCCGCACGGGCGGCACTACCCGGCGAGCACGCTCAAGACGCTGACCCTGCTGACCCTGGTCCCCCGCCTGGACCCGGCGTCGGTCGTGGAGGGCACCGTCGAGGACGAGGCGGTGGAGGGCAGCCGGGTGGGCATGGTCACCGGTGGCCGCTACCCGGTGTCGCTGCTGTTCCAGGCCCTGGTCATGCAGTCGGGCAACGACGCGGCCAACGCGCTGGCGCGCGCGGCGGGCGGCGTGGAGGTCACCGTGCAGGCGATGAACGCCCGCGCCCTGGAGATGGGCGCCTTCGACACCGTGGCCGGCTCGCCCTCGGGCCTCGACGTCGCCGGGCAGTCCTCCTCCCCCTACGACCTCGCGCTGTTCTTCCGCGCGCTGGTGGCCGACCCGGTGACCGCGGCGCTCCTCACCACGCGGACGGCGGAGATGCCCGCCGCCGGTGGCCGCGCCGGCTTCCAGATCCAGAACGAGAACCCGCTGGCCGGCTACCCGGGCGGGCTGGGCGGCAAGACCGGCTTCACCGACGCCGCCCGGCACACGTTCGTGACCGCCGCCGAGCGCGACGGCCGGCGGCTGGTGGTCAGCGTCATGGGCACCGAGCCCGTGCCGCTGCGGGCCGCCGACCAGGCCGCCCTCCTGCTCGACTGGGGGTTCACCGTCCCGCCGTCGCTCGGCCAGGTGGGCCGGCTGGTGGGGTCGGCGGCCGAGGTCCCGGCGCCCCCGTCGTCCCCGGCGGCGTCGGCCACCCCGGCCGGGCCGGCCCGCGTGGCCGCCGGGCCGGCCGTCCCGCCTGCCGCGGCCGACGGTGGCCCGCCGCTGCCGGGCCTGCTGGCGCTGGGGACGGCGGCCGCCGCGGTCGCCGTCGCCGTGCTCAGCGCCCGGCGGCGCGCGGCGCGCCGGCACCCGCGGGTACCGGGACCCCGGCCGCCGGGTCGGCCGGCACCACCGGCGTGAGGGACGGCAGGCTCGCCGTCCAGGCCGCGGTGAAGAAGGCGAACCGGACGACCACGTTGATCCACACCAGGATGCCGACGGCGCCGCCGAACGCCGAGGACGTCACGCTGCCCGAGATCAGCGACAGGTAGAGGCTGCCGGCGAGCTTCATCAGCTCGAAGCCGACGGCGCCGAAGACCGCGCCGGGCAGCAGCAGCCGCAGCGGGTGCGACGTCGAGGGCACCACCCGCAGCAGCCACAGGAAGACGACGAGGTCGGTGAGCAGGGCCAGGCCCAGCCCGAGGACGGTCGTCATCACCACGATGCCGGGGGCGCCGTCGAGGCCCAGGACGTCGACCAGCCAGGTGGCCGCCTGGGTGATCGTCCCGGTCAGCCCGAGGCTCAGCACGCCGACGGCGCCGAGGGCCAGCAGCGCCACGAGGTCGGCGAGGTTGTCGCGCCAGAATTCCGGCTCGTCGGCCCGGCCCTTCCACATCTGCTCCATGCCGACGCGCAGCTTGTCCATCGCCCGCAGGCCGGCGTAGACGAAGCCCAGGAGGCCGATGAGGCCCGACACGCCGGCCGAGCCGACCGCGCCGTCGAGCTCGTCGAGGATCAGCCGGCCGGTCGGGCCGGGGAACGCCTCCCGGATCGCCGTGTACAGCTCCGACTGCAGCAGCGCGTTGCCCGCGAGGACCAGCCCGATGACCGAGGCGACCAGCAGCAGCACCGGGAACAGGCCGAGGAAGACGAAGTAGGTGACGCCGGCGGCCATGAGGTCGCCCTGGCTGCGCTGGTAGCGGCCGCCGGCCCGGGCCAGGTGGTCGAACCACGGCCGGCGGCGGCGCTGCCCCTCGACGAGGGCCGTGACCCACGCGCCGGCGCCGGTGACGCGGGCCCACGGGCTGCGTCCGGCGTCGGCCGGCGGCCGGGACTCCCGAGGTGCACCCACTCCGCCCAGTCTGGGCCCTGCCTCCCCGCGTCGCGCGGCGGCGGGCGGGTCGTCAGCGGAACGGCGGGCCGGTGAGCGGGTACTCCCGGGCGACGGCCCAGGCGCCGGTCGGCGTCTGTTCGTACTCGGTGAACGAGTCCACGCGGAACTCGGCGGAGAGGTCGGACAGGCCGGTGTAGGCGAGGTCGAGCATGTCGTGCGGGACGTCGTGGGCCACGGTGACGTGCGGGTGGTACGGGAAGGACAGGTCGCGCCTCAGCGGCCCCTTGCGGACGTCGGAGGCCAGCAGCTCGCAGTTGCCGATGCCCTTGGCCACGGCCACGAACACGACGTCGCTGACCGGGGTGAAGGTGCCGGTGCCCGACAGGTGCATCTCGAAGGGCGGGTGGGCCCCCGCAACCCGCGCCAGGTGCTCGGTGATCGCCGGCCGGTCGACGCAGGGCACCTCGGTGGGCGGCAGCAGCGTGACGTGCGGCGGGACGAGCGTGGCCTGGGCGTCGCCGACCTTGGCCCGCCAGTCGACCAGCAGCTGCGCCCACGGCTCCGGGATCGGCACCAGCACGCCGACGACGGAGGTCGCCACCGGCGCCGTCCGGCTGCGCGGGACGAACGTGTCGTCGTTCACGACACCGCCCCCGCCGGTGGGAGGAAGCCGACCCGCTCGTACACGGTGCGGACGGTCTCCCCGGCCACCTCGCGGGCGCGGGCCGCGCCGGCGGCCAGCAGCCGCTCGAGCTCGGCGCGGTCGTCGAGCAGTTCCTGCGTGCGCTCGCGGACCGGGACGACGAAGTCGGTGACGACCTCGGCCAGCTCCTTCTTCAGGTCGCCGTAGCCGCGGCCGGCGAAGTGCTCCTCGAGCTCGGTCACGGTGCGCCCGGACAGCGCGCTGTGGATGGCCAGCAGGTTGGTGACGCCCGGCTTGGCCACCGGGTCGGCCACCACCTCGCGGCCGGTGTCGGTGACCGCCGAGCGGATCTTCTTCGCCGTCACCCTCGGGTCGTCGAGCAGCAGCACGCAGCCGCCCGGCGGCAGGCTCTTGCTCATCTTCTTGTCCGGCGACTGCAGGTCGAGGACCTTGGCCGCGCCCGGCGGGATGCGGGCGGCGGGGACGGTGAACGTGTCGCCGAAGCGGCCGTTGAAGCGGGTGGCGAGGTCGCGGGTCAGCTCCAGGTGCTGGCGCTGGTCCTCCCCCACCGGGACCTCGTCGGCCCGGTAGACGAGGATGTCGGCGGCCTGCAGGACCGGGTAGGTGAACAGCCCCACCGACGAGCCGGCGGCACCCTCGCGCTGGCTCTTGTCCTTGAACTGCGTCATCCGGCTGGCCTCGCCGAAGCGGGCCACGCACTCCAGCACCCAGGACAGCTGCACGTGCTCGGGGACGTGGCTCTGCACGAACAGCGTGCTGCGCTGCGGGTCGACGCCGAGCGCGAGCAGCTGGGCGGCCGAGAGGAGGGTGTTGCGGCGCAGCTCCTCGGGCTCCCAGTCCATCGTGATCGCGTGCAGGTCGACGACGCAGTAGAACGCCTCGGCCGTCTCCTGCAGCGCCACCCACTGCCGCAGCGCACCGAGGTAGTTGCCGAGGTGGAAGGAGCCCGCCGTCGGCTGGATGCCGGAGAGGACGCGGGGCCGTGACATGGGGGACGGTGGCACGACGGCCATCAAACCAGCCGCGGCTCAGCCGACCGGTGCACCGGTGCGCACGTCGTCGCCCGTCGTGCCCGACGCGCCGGAGGTGACCTCGTCGAGCGCGGCGAGGAACAGGTCGTCCTCCTCGGGCGTGCCGACGGTGACCCGCAGGCCCTCGCCGGCGAACGGGCGGGTGATGACCCCGCGGCCCTCCAGCGCGGCGGCCACCGCGGCGGTCGCCTCCCCCAGCGGCAGCCACACGAAGTTGGCCTGGCTGTCGGGGACCTCCAGACCACGCCCGCGCAGCGCCGCCGTCAGCCGGTCGCGCTCGGCGACGACGGCGGCCACCCGGCCGCGCACCTCCTCCTCGCTGCGCAGCGCGGCGACCGCGGCCGCCTGGGCCAGCGTGGCGAGGCTGAAGGGCACGTGCGTGCGGCGGACGGCGTCGGCGACGGCGGGGTCCTCGGCCAGGAGGTAGCCGACCCGCAGCCCCGCCAGCCCCCAGGCCTTGGACATCGTGCGCAGGACCGCGACGTTGGGCCGGCCGCGCATGAGCTCGACGCCGTCGGGGACGTCGGGGTCGGTGACGAACTCGCGGTAGGCCTCGTCGAGGACGACCAGCACCGTCTCCGGCACCCGGTCGAGGAAGCGCTCGAGCTCCGGCCGGCGCACCGCCGTCCCGGTGGGGTTGTTCGGGTTGCAGACGAAGACCAGCCGGGTGTCGTCGTCGACGACGGCGGCCAGCCCGTCGAGGTCGTGGGTGTCGGGGCTGCCGCCGGGGGACGACGGCACGAGCGGCACCCGCAGGCTGCGCGCACCGGCCACCTGGGCGAGCAGCGGGTACATCTCGAACGAGCGCCAGGCGAAGGCGATCGCCGTCCCGGGGTCGTTGAACGACTGCGCCAGCTGCTGGCAGAGCAGGACCGCGCCGCCGCCGGGGACCACCTGCGCCGGGTCGACGCCGTAGCGCTCGGCCAGCGCGGCGGTGAGGACGACGGCCCCGTTGTCCGGGTAGCGGTGGGTCTCCCCCGCCGTCGCCGCCAGCGCCTCGAGGACGGCCGGCAGCGGCGGGAACGGGACCTCGTTGCTGGCCAGCTTGACCGCGCGGTCGATGCCGAGCTCCCGCGCGAGGTCGGCGGGGTTGCGGCCCGGCCGGTAGGCCGGCATGGCCTGGACGGCCGGACGTGCAATCACCACGGGTTCGTCCTCCGGCACCCGCCATTTCCGGGCGCAACTCCTAGGGTGGCCCCATGCGCGTTCTCGTCGCCGGTGGGGCCGGCTACATCGGCAGCGTAGTCACTGCCGCCCTCCTCGAGGGCGGTCACGAGGTGACCGTGCTCGACGACCTGTCCACCGGCCACGCCGACGCCGTCCCGGACGGCGCCCGCCTCGTCGACGTCCCGCTGCAGGCGTCGGCGCCGGTGCTGGCCGACGTCCGGCCCGAGGCGGTGCTGCACTTCGCGGCGAAGAGCCTGGTCGGTGAGTCGCAGCAGCGGCCCGAGCTCTACTGGGAGCACAACGTCGGCGGGTCGCTGGCGCTGCTGGAGGCGATGCGGGCGGCCGACTGCCGGCGGATCGTCTTCTCCTCCACCGCGGCCACCTACGGCGAGCCCGAGCAGGTGCCCATCCGCGAGGACTCGCCGACGAAGCCGACCAACACCTACGGCGCCACCAAGCTCGCCGTCGACGCGATGCTGACCTCCTACGCCACCGCGTACGACTTCGCCGCGGTGAGCCTGCGGTACTTCAACGTGGCCGGTGCCGCGTACGGCCTGGGCGAGCGGCACACCACCGAGACCCACCTGATCCCGATCGCGCTGCAGGTCGCGGCGGGCACCCGGGAGTCGATGACGATCTACGGCGAGGACTACCCGACGCCCGACGGCACCTGCATCCGCGACTACATCCACGTCGCCGACCTCGCCGACGCGCACCTGCTGGCGCTGACCGCCCCGGAGCCGGGCGAGCACCGGATCTACAACCTGGGCAACGGCACCGGCTTCTCGGTGCAGCAGGTGGTCGACGCCGTCCGCGAGGTCACCGGGCACGAGGTGCCGGTCGAGGTGGGGCCACGCCGGGCCGGCGACCCGGCGCAGCTGGTGGCCTCCAGCGACCGCATCTGCGCCGACCTCGGCTGGTCGCCGCGGCACACCGACCTGACCGGTATCGTGCGCGACGCGTGGGAGGTCTCCCAGCGCCTGCACCGGGCATAGGAAGCTCTCCCCGCGTCTTCCGGCCCCGGACGTGGGGATCGCTTCCTATGCCTCCGCGGTCTCGTCGGCCGTCTCGGGTGCGCGGGTGACCGAGATCCGTGCAATCCGCCGGCCGTCGAGCCCGGTGACGGTGAGCGTGCGGCCCGCGACCTCCACGGCGTCACCCACCACGGGGATCCGGCCGAGCTCGGCCAGCACGTAGCCGGCGACCGTCTCGTAAGGTCCCTCGGGCAGGCGCAGGCCCGTCACCTCGGCGAAGTCGTCGAGGTTGAGCAGGCCGTCGACCTCGTGCGGGCCGTCGGGCGGGTCGTCGGCGTCGGCGACGACCTCCTCGTCGTACTCGTCGTAGATCTCCCCGATGACCTCCTCGATGAGGTCCTCGAGGCTGACGATGCCGTCGGTCCCGCCGTACTCGTCGACGACGATCGCGAGGTGCTGGTTCTCCCGGCGCATCTCCGACAGCGCCGTCAGCACGCCCGCGGTGCCCGGCAGCCGCTTGACCTCGCGGGCCAGGTCGCCCACGGTGGCCGCCCGGCCGGCCGGGTGGGTGGGCAGCAGCAGGTCCCGCACGTGCACGAAGCCGACGACGTCGTCCTGGTCGCGGCCGGTGACCGGGTAGCGCGACCAGCCCGACTCCGCGACCTGGCGGGCGGCGCGGCTGACGGTGGTCGAGGCGTCGAGGAACTCGACCTCGGTGCGCGGCGTCATGACCTCGCGGACCTCCCGGTCGCCGGCGCGGAACACCTCGTCGATGAGCCGGCGCTCGTCGCTGCTCAGCGACTCGTGGGCGGCGACCAGGTCACGCAGCTCCTCCTGGCTGATCGCCTCGCCGCTGGCCTTCGGGTCGCCGCCGAGCAGCCGCACGAGCACGTTCGTCGACGCCGACAGCAGCCAGATGACCGGGCGGGACAGCCGCGCGATCGTGTTCAGCGGTCGCGCCACCACCAGGGCGAAGCCCTCGGGGCGCTGCAGCGCGAGCCGCTTGGGCGTGAGCTCGCCGACCACCAGCGACACGTAGCTGATCACCAGGGTGATGAGCACGAGCGCCAGCGGGTCGGCCGTCCCCTCCCCCAGGCCGCGGCCGACCAGCCAGTCGCTGAACGGCTCGGCGAGCGTGCTCGCGCCGAACGCGGCGGACAGGAAGCCGGCCAGCGTCACGCCCACCTGGACGGCGGCGAGGAAGCGGTTGGGGTCGCTCAGCAGCCGGCGGAGCGCGGCGCCGCGCCGGCCGCGCTCGGAGAGCGCGCGGACCTGCGCCTCCCGGAGGGAGACCAGCGCGATCTCGGCACCGGCGAAGACGCCACCCACCAGCACGAAGACGACGACCAGGAGGATGTCGAGCCAGACGTCGCTCACCGCGGTCTGCTCCTCGGGTCTCGGGTCGGGCGGAGGTGACCATGCTCCCCGGCCGGCCACGGCGCGGTGCCGCCGGGGCTCCTGTGACGACCGGTGTGACCTCGGTCACCACGGGCTGTCTGTTGATCTCTGGCTACGGTTAGTCTCGACGAAGTCACGTTCCGTTGTTTGTCGACTCTCCCGAGGTCGCTCGTGCACCACCGCCGGTCTTCCCCGCCGCCGTCCGCCCGTCTCGCCGCCGCCTGCGGGCGGGTGCTGCGCCCACTGTCCCGGGCCCTCGCCGGCCGCCGCGCGCTGCCGGTGCTCGTGGTCGTCGTGGCCGTGGCGGGCATCGTGCTGGTCGTCCCCCTGATGGCCGCGGGTCGCGGCGGGCTGTCGACCGCCGAGTCCGGCGTGACCTCGTCGGCCGGCTCGAGCGCCCCGCGCAGCGGGGTCGTCACGATGGGCGTCGACGGCGAGCCGGTGGCGCCCGGGACGACCCCCGCCCCCGGCGCACCGGGCACCACCGCCGGCGGGCCGTCGACCGGAGCGTCGCCGGACGCAGCGCCGGACGCAGGGCCGGACGCCTCGCGGGCGTCCTCGCCGGGGTCCTCGACGGCGGGCGGCCCGAGCACCACGGAGGCGGCGCCGGACACCACCGCTCCGGGAACCACCGCACCGGACACCACCGCTCCGGGCACCACGGCCGCGGGCTCCTCCGCCCCGGACACCACCGCGGCGGGTTCCCCCGCGGCGGGATCGTCGTCGGGCTCCTCGACCACGGCCTTGTCGGCCGCGGCGTCGTCCGCGGGGTCGTCGTCCGCGGGGTCGTCGTCCGCGGGGTCGTCGTCGGCCGGGACCTCGTCGGCGGCGCCCGCGCCGACGCAGACCTCCGCCCAGGCCGTGCCCGCGCCGGCTGCGCGCACCGCAGCTCCGGCGGCCTCGGGCACCGAGGCCGCCGTCCTCGAGCTGGTCAACCAGGCCCGCGCGGAGGCCGGCTGCGGTGCCGTGAGCGCCGATCCGGCGCTGGCCGCGGTGGCCCGGGCCCACAGCGCCGACATGCGGGACCGCGGCTACTTCTCGCACGACACCCCCGAGGGCCTGTCCCCCTTCGACCGGGCCGAGGCGGCGGGGCTCACCCACGCGCGGGCGGAGAACATCGCCTACGGCCAGCGCGACGCCGCCGCCGTCATGGACTCCTGGATGAACAGCCCCGGGCACCGGGCGAACATCCTCAACTGCTCGCTGTCGACCCTCGGGGTCGGTGTGGCCGAGGGTCCCGGCGGCCCCTGGTGGACCCAGCTCTTCGGCGCCTGACCGCTCAGCGCGGTGATCACCCCGGCTCGGGAGGGGTCTCCGGCGTCCTGGGGCCCCGCCGAGCCCGGGGTGATCACCCGGCGAGCGCCCGTCCGAGGTCGGCCAGCAGGACGTCGGGCCGGCGTAGGTCGCCCTTCGTCACGAAGTGGGCGCGCCACCCCGCGGCCATGAGGCCGTTCATCCGGCGGCGGTCCCGGGGCAGCTGGTCCGGTGCTCCGTGCCAGGCGCCCCGGCAGTGCACCGACCGCTGCCCGGACGGCGTCGAGGTCCACCACCCGGGCGCACACCAGGCGGTCGAGCAGGACCACCGCCTCGTCCGAGCCGTCCCGCCGGACGAGGTCCACGGCCGTCCGGACCCGACCGGTCCACCGCATCCAGCTCCCGCTCCGGACGACGTCGCCCTCCAGTGGGGCGCTCCGCACGACGACGCCGGGACCCGGTGTCCACCGCGTGCCGGGTGGCACCACCACCTCGACCGGGTCCTCCGCGGTGGCCAGCTCGGGTGCATCCCACAGCACCGCCGCGGTGAGACCGCCGAACGCGGCCGACCGGGGCATCACCAGGCCGACCCCGCGGGCCAGCAGCCGGTGGTCGACCGGCAGTGCGGCGTCCGCGTAGACGTCGCGGCGCAGCCTCCTCCAGGCGCTGCTCCGCAGCTGGTCCTTCGTGAGCACACCCGCCGCCACGGCCCACGTGCCGCGGAAGACGCGACCGCGCAGCACCGGGGGTCGGACGGGCGCGACGGGCACCGGCGGAGCCTGCCCGGGCAGGGCGCGCGGCCGCTCTCGTCGTCCACAGGTGGTGATCACCCCGGGCCAGAGGCCCCTCACCGTCGGCGAGGGCCCGTTGGGGCCGAGGTGATCGCCCCACTCCCGCACCGAGGAACGCGAACGGCCCCCTCACCCGAGGGCGAGGGGGCCGCAGGAGCGCCTACGTCAGGACATGGCCTTCTGCAGGTTGCCGTCGATGGCCGCCAGGAAGTCCTGGGTGGTCAGCCACGGCTGGTCCTTGCTGATCAGCAGCGCGAGGTCCTTGGTCATCTGACCGCCCTCGACGGTGTCGATGCAGACCTTCTCGAGGGTCTCGGCGAACCGGGTGACCTCGGGGGTGCCGTCGAGCTTGCCGCGGTGGGCCAGCCCCCGGGTCCAGGCGAAGATCGACGCGATCGGGTTGGTCGACGTCTCCTTGCCCTGCTGGTGCTGCCGGTAGTGGCGGGTGACGGTGCCGTGCGCCGCCTCGGCCTCGACCGTGCGGCCGTCCGGGGTGGCCAGCACCGACGTCATGAGGCCCAGCGAGCCGAAGCCCTGCGCCACCGTGTCGGACTGGACGTCGCCGTCGTAGTTCTTGCACGCCCAGACGTAGCCGCCCTCCCACTTGAGGGACGCGGCCACCATGTCGTCGATGAGCCGGTGCTCGTAGGTGATCCCGGCCTTCTCGAACTGGTCCTGGAACTCGGCCTCGAAGACCTCGGCGAAGAGGTCCTTGAACCGGCCGTCGTAGGCCTTGAGGATCGTGTTCTTCGTCGACAGGTACACGGGGTAGCCGCGCGCGAGCCCGTAGTTGAGCGAGGCGCGCGCGAAGTCGCGGATCGAGTCGTCGAGGTTGTACATCGCCAGGGCGACGCCGGCGCCGGGCGCCTGGAAGACCTCGTGCTCGATCGGCGCGGAGCCGTCCTTGGGCGTGAAGGTCACCGTCAGGGTGCCCTCGCCGGGGAAGCGGAAGTCGGTGGCGCGGTACTGGTCACCGAAGGCGTGACGGCCGACGATGATCGGCTTGGTCCAGCCGGGCACCAGCCGCGGCACGTTCTGCATGATGATCGGCTCGCGGAAGATGACGCCGCCGAGGATGTTGCGGATCGTCCCGTTCGGGGACCGCCACATCTTCTTCAGGCCGAACTCCTCGACCCGCGCCTCGTCCGGGGTGATCGTCGCGCACTTGACCCCGACGCCGTGCTTCTTGATGGCGTTGGCGGAGTCGATGGTGACCTGGTCGTCGGTGGCGTCGCGGTGCTCGATGCCCAGGTCGTAGTACTCCAGGTTGACGTCGAGGTAGGGCAGGATCAGCTGGTCCTTGATGAACTGCCAGATGATCCGGGTCATCTCGTCGCCGTCGAGCTCGACGACGGTGCCCTCGACCTTGATCTTGCTCACGTCAGACATTTCCCTCTCATGCGGTCCCGGCCCCTCGGGCCGGAGGTCGGACGGCCGACGTCGCTCACAGCTCGGCGACGTCGGACTGCTTGGCGCGCACGGCCTCGGCGGCCTCGCGCAGGCCGGTCAGCTCGCTCTCGGTCAGGTCCCCCTCGACCACGCGGCGCACACCCTCGCGCCCGATCTCGGCCTCCACGCCGAGGTAGACGCCGGAGATCCCGTACTCGCCGTCGACCCAGGCGCACACCGGCATGACGGCGCCGGAGTCCTCGATGACGGCGCGGGCCATGCGGGCGGCGGCCGCCGAGGGCGCGTAGTAGGCCGACCCGGTCTTGAGCAGCGCGACCACCTCGGCGCCGCCGTTGCGCGTGCGGTCCACCAGGTGCTCGATGCGGTCGGCGGGCAGCACGTCGGCCAGCGGCTTGCCGTCGACGGTGCAGCGCGAGGGCACCGGCACCATCGTGTCGCCGTGCGAGCCGAGGGTCAGGGTGCGCACCGAGGACACCGGGACGCCGAGCTCCTCGGCGACGTTGTTGCTGAAACGGGCGGTGTCGAGCATGCCGGCCTGGCCCATGACCCGGTTCCTGGGGAACCCGGTGGCCAGCTGGGCGAGCGCGGTCATCTCGTCGAGGGGGTTGGACACCACGATGACGACGGCGTCCGGGGACGTCTGCGCCACGTTCTCCGCGACCTGCCGGACGATCCCCGCGTTCGTCTCGATGAGGTCCATGCGGCTCATGCCCGGTTTGCGCGGCAGGCCGGCCGTGATCACCACGACGTCGGACCCCTCGGTGCCCTCGTAGGAGCCCCCGCCGACGCCGACCACCCGCGTCTCGAAGCCCTCGATGGGGCGTGACTGGTTGATGTCGAGGGCCAGGCCCTCGGGCTTGCCCTCGACGATGTCGGTGAGCACGACCGTCTCGAAGACGTCGTACTCCGCCAGTCGAAGGGCGGTGGTGGAGCCGTAGAAGCCGGCACCGACGACGGTGACCTTGCCGTTCCTGGGCTGCTCTGCCATGGCCGCCAACCTAGACCCGGCGCCCCGGGTCGGCGCGCCGCGGTCCGGGACGCTCAACTGCCCGGCACCACGACGGACAGCACCGCGACGGCGACCCCGGTGCCCGCCATGAGGACGACGTCGACCGGCCGGCTGCGGACGGCGAGGAACCCCACCCGCCGGACGGGCAGGACCAGGCGCAGCACACCGGCGCCGACCAGCGCGAGCCCGACGACGAGCAGCCCGCGCCGCCAGTGCTCGATCGCGATCATCCCCAGCCCGACCGCGACCACCACGAGCACCGCGAACAGCGGCAGCTGGCGCAGCAGCCCGGCCAGGAACGGGCGCCGGGTGTAGAGCGGGGGCCGGGTCACGGGGCGGGTTCGGCGGCGCGCTCGGCGGCGAGGACGACGTTGCGCAGCAGCATCGCCCGCGTCATCGGCCCGACGCCGCCGGGGTTGGGCGCCACGTGGCCGGCCACCTCGACGACGTCCTTCGCGACGTCGCCGGCGATCTTGCCGTCGACCCGGCTGACACCGACGTCGAGCACCGCGGCGCCGGGCTTGACGACGTCGGCGGTGACCAGCCCGGGCACCCCGGCCGCGGCGACCACGACGTCGGCGGCCCGCAGGTGCGCGGCGAGGTCGCGGGTGCCGGTGTGGCACAGCGTCACGGTCGCGTTCTCGCTGCGCCGGGTGAGCAGCAGGCCCAGCGGCCGGCCGACGGTGATCCCCCGGCCGACGACGACGACCTCCGCGCCGGCGACCGGGACGTCGTGGCGGCGCAGCAGCTCGACGATGCCGACGGGCGTGCACGGCAGCGGCCCCTCGACGCCGAGGACCAGCCGGCCGAGGTTGACCGGGTGCAGTCCGTCGGCGTCCTTGGCGGGGTCCATCGCCTCGAGGACGGCGTACTCGTCGACCTGGCGGGGCAGCGGGAGCTGGACGATGTAGCCGGTGCACGCGGGGTCGGCGTTGAGCTCGGCGACGACGGCGAGGACGTCGGCGAGCGTGGCGGTGGCCGGCAGCTCGCGCTGGATGCTGGCGATGCCGACCTGCGCGCAGTCGGCGTGCTTGGCGTTGACGTACCAGCGGCTGCCCGGGTCGTCGCCGACGAGCAGCGTGCCCAGCCCCGGCCGGTGCCCCGCGGCCGCCAGCGCCTCCACCCGCACGGTGAGCTCCTGGCGGATGGTGGCTGCGGTCGCCTTGCCGTCGAGGATCGTCGCGGGCACCCGCACAGTCTGCCGGAGGCGTCCCCGGACCGGCCGCGGCGGCCCTACGCTCGCGGCGGTGCCCCACCCGGGGTCAGCCCGGCCGGCCCGGCGAGGAGAGCAGATGACCGAGCGCGACCCGTACACCCAGCAGATCCCCGCCGGTCAGACGGGCGACTGGCGGGCACAGACCACTCCCGGGCTCGCGCCGGTGGACGGCGGGGCGTCGGCGGCCGGGCCGGGCTCCTACGGGTACGGAGGGCCCGGCTCGCCCACGCAGCCGGACTACTCGACCCGTCCGGTCGCGGTCCGCGGCCCCGCGTCGCTGGCCGGGCTGCTGCTCATCCTGGCCGGGATCGCGGCGGCCGTGAGCCTGGCGCTGCGCTGGCTGGGCAGCACCACCGACATCGGCCTGGACCTGGTCCGCCGGGGCTTCGACGAGTTCGGCGGCGGCTTCCGCACGCTCGTCGACTCCGGTTTCTGGCAGCCGCTCGCCGTCGTCCTCGGTGGCGGGGTGCTGCTCCTGCTGGGCGTGCTCATGTGGCTGCCGGCCCGCTCGCACCGCCTGCTGGGCCTGCTGGCGCTCCTGGTCAGCGGGCTGGCGATCGCGGCGGTGGTCGTCCCGCTGGTCGCCGAGGAGTGGCAGCCCTCCGCGTTCGGGCTCGGGTTCTGGTTCGCCTGCGCCGTCGGCGTCCTCGGCCTGCTCGGCGCGCTCAAGGCCCTGTTGACGGGCCGGAAGTACCGCTGACCCCGTGCACTTCCGCGGAAGTGCACGGGGCTCTCATCCCTCGACGAGGGCGCCGTGGGCGGCCGCGACCTGGACGGCCTGGGTCAGGTCGATCCGGACGCCGGTCAGGTCGACCCCGCGCCACGGCCAGGCCTCGGTGGCCGCCCCGCGCAGGTCGCTGCCGTGCAGCCTCGTCCCCTGCACCTTGGCGCGGTCGAGGTCGGCGCCGGTGAGGTCGCACTCGCGCAGGTCGGTGTCGGTCAGGTCCGCCTCGCGGAAGCGCTGACCGGACAGGTCGCTGCCGGAGAGGTCGACCCCGCGCAGCGACGTCCAGCTCCAATCGGAGTCGGTGCTGCTCAGCGGCCGCAGCGTGGCGCCGGGGAAGTGCGAGCCGGTGAGCTTGCAGCCGTCCCAGACGACGTCGATGAGGCGGGCGCGGTCGAACCGGCAGGACAGGAACGCGGTGCCGCGGTGGCGCGAGCCGCTCATCCGCACACCGGTGAGGACGCAGGAGTCGAACACGCAGCGCCGGGTGACCAGCTCGGTGAGGTCGGCGTCGTCGAACCGGCAGCGGGTGAAGGTGACGCCCTCGAGCTCGGCGCCCCACCAGTCGACGCGCGCGAGGTCGGCGCCGGTGAGCTCGGCGCCGTCCTCCGGTGGCTGGACGTGCGGTCGTGGCCCCGTGTGGGGACCCGCGCCGAGCTTGCGAGGGGTGGGGGGCACGGGGTCCTTCCTCAGTGCGCGAAGTGCCGGGTCCCGGTCAGGTACAGCGGGACGCCGGCCGTGCGCGCGGCGGCCACGACCTCCTCGTCGCGCACCGACCCGCCCGGCTGGACGACCGCGCGCACCCCGGCGTCGAGGAGCACCTGCAGGCCGTCGGCGAAGGGGAAGAACGCGTCGGAGGCGGCCACCGAGCCCGCGGCCCGCTCCCCCGCCCGCGTCACCGCCAGCCGGGCGGCGTCGACCCGGTTGACCTGCCCCATGCCGACGCCGACGGTCGCCTTCTCGTGGGACAGCAGGATCGCGTTGCTGCGGACGGCGCGGACGCTGCGCCAGGCGAACACCAGGTCGTCGAGGCCCGCGGCGTCCAGCGGCTCGCCGGTGGCCAGCGTCCAGGTGGTGGGGTCGTCGCCGTCGCCACCGATGCGGTCGACGGTCTGCAGCAGCAGCCCGCCGCTGACGGGCCGCAGCTCGACGGCGGCCGGCGGGGCCTCGGGCAGCCGCAGCAGCCGGATGTTCTTCTTCGCCGTCAGGACCTCGACGGCGTCGGCGGTGAACGACGGCGCGACGACGACCTCGGTGAACACGGCGGCGACCTGCTCGGCCATGGCGAGGTCGACCTCGCGGTTGGCCGCGATGACGCCGCCGAAGGCCGAGACGGGGTCGCAGGCGTGCGCCTTGCGGTGGGCGGCGGCGATGTCGGTGCCGACGGCGATCCCGCAGGGGTTCGCGTGCTTGATGATCGCCACGCAGGGGTCGTCGTGGTCGTGCGCGGCCCGCCAGGCGGCGTCGGTGTCGACGTAGTTGTTGTAGGACATCTGCTTGCCGTGCAGTTGCTCGGCGTGCGCCAGCCCCGGCCGGTCGCTGCGGTAGAGCGCCGCCCGCTGGTGCGGGTTCTCGCCGTAGCGGAGCACGTCGGCGCGCTCCCACGCCGCGCCGACCCACGCGGGGAACCCGCTGTCGTCGTCGGGGGCGAGCACGTTTCCCATCCACGAGGCGACGGCGACGTCGTAGGCCGCGGTGTGCCGGAAGGCTGCGACGGCGAGCCGCTGCCGCTGGACGAGGGTGAACCCGCCGGCGGCCACCGCCTCGAGCACGTCGCCGTAGCGCGCGGGGTCGACGACGACCGCGACCGAGGGGTGGTTCTTCGCCGCCGCCCGGACCATCGCCGGGCCGCCGATGTCGATCTGCTCGACGCACTCGTCGGGCGCGGCACCCGAGGCCACCGTCTCGGTGAAGGGGTAGAGGTTGACCACGACGAGGTCGAAGGCGGCGATGCCCAGCTCGTCGAGCTGCGCTGTGTGCTCGGGCCGGCGGCGGTCGGCGAGGATGCCGGCGTGCACCGCCGGGTGCAGCGTCTTGACCCGCCCGTCGAGGCACTCGGGGAAGCCGGTCACCTGCTCGACCGGCGTGACCGGGATCCCGGCGTCGGCGATCCGCCGCGCGGTGGCACCGGTGCTGACCAGCTCGACGCCGGCGTCGGCCAGCCCGCGGGCGAGCTCCTCGACGCCGGTCTTGTCGTAGACCCCGAGCAGGGCCCGGCGGACGGGGACGCGGTCGGGCTGGGTCTCGGTCACTGGGGCTCCTCCGTCCCGGTGACGAGTCGCGCCACCGTCTCCACCAGGAGCGTGCGCTCCACGGCCTTGATCCGTTCGTGCAGGCGGTCCTCGTCGTCGCCGGGCAGCACCGGCACCTCGCGCCGGGCGAGCACCGGCCCGGTGTCGACCCCGGCGTCGACCAGGTGCACGGTGCTGCCGGTGACCCTCGCCCCGGCGGCGAGCGCGTCGCGGACGGCGTGCGCCCCCGGGAAGGCCGGCAGCAGCGCGGGGTGGGTGTTGACCAGGCGGCCCTCGTAGCGGGCCAGGACGGCGGGGCCGACGATCTTCATGAACCCGGCGGAGACCACCCAGTCGGGGCGGTGGGCGGCGAGGGCGTCGGCGAGCGCGTCGTCCCAGGCGGCCCGGTCGGGGAAGTCGCGCAGGCGCACGGTGAAGGTCGGCAGACCGCGACGGCGGGCGTGCTCGAGGCCGGCGGCGTCGCGGTCGCTGCCCACGGCCACCACCTCGGCCGGGTAGCCGTCGTCGTCGGCGGCGTCCAGCAGCGCCGCGCACAGCGAGCCGGTGCCCGACAGCAGCACCACGACCCGCGCCCGGTCGGGACGTACGGCGGCCGGCACGCCGCCGACCCTATAAGGGCCCTCTCGCCCCCCACCGCTCGCACGCTCGCGGCGGGACCCTGCGAGAGGGCCGCCCACGAGAGGGGGCGAGGGGGTCCTCCCTCAGTCGTAGGAGCGCCAGCGCGCGACGGCGGCGGCCAGGGCGGCGGCGATGCCGGCCTGCGCGGCGACGGCGAGCCCGGTGGCCACGGGCGGTGCGCCGACGTCGGCCAGCGCGCCGTCGCCCAGCGAGCCGCCGGCGACGGCCACCGCCAGGCCGGACGCGACGCCCAGCAGCACCCCGGCGAGCACGCCCCACAGCCCCGCCGACACCGTGCCGCCGTCGTCGTCGGTCATGCGGCGGCCCAGCACCGTGCCGGTGACCAGGCCGGCCAGGGCGGGCACGGCCTGGGACGCGAAGGCCAGCAGCGGGACCGCCTGGGTGTCGGGCAGGGCGGCCAGCAGCGGCAGGGCGGGGACCGGGCCGAGGCTCACGCCGTGCACCGAGACCACGGTGGCGGCGCCGATGGAGAACCCGGGGCCGGCCGCCAGCCCCAGCGCGGCGGCGGCCGCGTTGGGCAGCAGCAGCGCCCCGAGGGCGAGCAGGCCCAGGAGCCCCGCGCCGGAGCCGCCGACGGAGCCCGCGACGGCGGCGTACCCGGCGGTGTCGGCGGCCAGGGCGACCGCGACGACCGCGCAGCCGAGGCCGGCCGCGGTGAGCAGCCCGGCGAGGACGGCGGGCAGCACCGCCCCGGCCGGTCCGGGCAGCCGGTCGAGGACGGTGTCGGACAGGCCGCTCTCGCGCAGCACGCCCCAGCCGACGGCCAGGCCGGCGAGGACGGCGGCGCCGACCGCGCAGCGCAGCAGGTCGCTGCGCGCGCCGGGCCCGTCGACGGCCAGGGCCAGCAGGACGGTCAGCAGCACGTGGGTGGCAGTCCCCGCCGCCACGACGACTCCGGCCGCGCCCGCCCCGGGCGGCTCGACGACCCGGGCCACGCCGCGGCCGGCGCGGGCCAGCCCGAAGGCGACGGCGAGGGTCAGCAGCAGCGGGGCCAGCACCAGCGGCCCCGAGGGGAGCACGAGGCCGCCGCCGTTGGCCAGCAGCCACAGCTGCCCGCCGACCCGGGTGGAGCCACCGACCGGAAGGCCGCCGGCGGGGTCGAGCGCCTGGACGACCACGACGGCCAGCCCCAGCCCGACGAGGCCGAGCAGGGTGACCGCCGCCGTCGCGGCGGCGGCGAGGGCGACCGGGTAGGCGGTCCCGCGGGCGCCGGGGACCCGCTGCCCGGGCAGGGGCAGACGCGCCAGCAGGGAGACCACGTCCCCACTGTCGCAAGCCGGACGCTCGGATGCCGGTCGCACGCGCCGGGCACCGGTCCCCGGACGCCGGCGAGGGCCGGCGGCGGGTGCCGCCGGCCCTCGCCGGGTCGGGTGCGTCCCCGTCAGGGACGCAAGGGTGCCGGGGTCAGGAGTGGCCCTGGCCGGAGGCGGTGGACCCGCCGGGTGGGCCGGGGTCGGGAGCCGGCGGCGTCGCGGGCCGGCCGTACTGCTGGTCCTGCTGCGACCGGCCGTAGGGCTGGCCCGGCTGACCCTGCGGCCGGCCGTAGGGGTCCGGCTGTCCGTACGGGCCCGGGTCGGTGGACCGGCCGGGGTCGGTCGACCCACCCGGGGAGGCCGGCTGACCGGAGCCGGACGGTGAGCCGAACTGGGGCACCTGCTGGCCGGCCCACTGCGCGGCGCCGGCGAGCCCGCCCGGCACGGCCGGCTGCGTGCGCATCTCCGGCAGCAGGCGGAGGACGGCGAAGGCGACGACCGCCGCCGTGACGAGCAGGGCCAGCAGGCCGACCAGGCTGAACTCGTAGCCGAGGGTCTGGATCCAGGCGATGAGGGTGAACAGCAGCGCCAGGCCGGCCAGGCCCACGGTGATCCAGCTGCGGGGGAAGCCCAGGCGCAGCTCGGTGACCGCCGGCAGCAGCGCCCAGACGGCGGCTCCGAGGAGCAGGACGAAGCTCAGGGTGACCAGCCCGGAGAACGAGAAGCCGTTCACGTCGTAGCCGCTGGAGAAGTAGACCTCGTCGAAGTCGATCCAGGGCAGGATCGCCAGCACCAGGTACACCAGCGCCCCGGCGGCGACGACGACGTCGGCGAGCCTGAGGCGCTTGAGGTCGAAGCCGGCGCCGGCCTGCCGCGGCGGCTGACCGTGGGGCGGCTGCCCGTAGGGGGCCGGGCCGTAGGGCTGACCGTACGGGGGCTGACCGTAGGGCTGCTGACCGTAGGGCTGCTGCTGACCGTAGGGCTGCTGCTGGCCGTACGGGGGCTGCTGGCCGTACGGCGGCTGGCCGTAGGGCTGGCCGTACGGGGGCTGCTGGCCGTACGGCGGCTGGCCGTAGGGCTGGCCGTAGGGCGGCTGCTGGCCGTACGGGGACTGCTGCCCGTACGGCGGCGGGCTCGGCGGCGCACCGTACGGCGGGGGCTGCTGCCCGTACCCCGGCTGACCGCCCGGCCCCGGCTGCCCGGGCACCCCGGGCTGCTGCGGCGGCTGACTGGACGTCATCGTTCGACTCGCTCTCGTCACGTCGGGTACGGCGTCGCGGATGCTCTCTCCGCGCTCCCCAGCCTGCAACCTCGCCACGCTCTGCCCCACCACGGGGGACGAGATCGTGACCAGGTCGGGACGGAGGCCCCCGGGAACGCCGACCGCCCCGGCTCCTGGGGAGGAGCCGGGGCGGTCCACGGTGCCGTGGCGGGGGGTGGTGCTCCCTCAGCTGCCGACGATCTCGCGCATCAGCCGGGCCGTCTCCGACGGCGTCTTGCCGACCCGGACCCCGGCGGCCTCGAGGGCCTCCTTCTTGGCCTGGGCGGTGCCGGCCGAGCCGGAGACGATGGCACCGGCGTGGCCCATCGTCTTGCCCTCGGGGGCGGTGAAGCCGGCGACGTAGCCGACGACCGGCTTGGTGACGTTGGCCTTGATGAACTCGGCGGCCCGCTCCTCGGCGTCGCCCCCGATCTCACCGATCATGACGATGGCCTCGGTCTCGGGGTCGTCCTGGAAGGCCTGCAGGGCGTCGATGTGCGTGGTGCCGATGACCGGGTCACCGCCGATGCCGATGGCGGTGGAGAACCCGATGTCACGGAGCTCGTACATCATCTGGTAGGTCAGCGTGCCGGACTTGCTGACCAGCCCGATCGCGCCCTGCTTGGTGATGTTGGCCGGGATGATGCCGGCGTTGGACCGTCCGGGGCTGATCAGGCCCGGGCAGTTGGGGCCGATGATCCGGGTGGCGCTGCCCTGGGCGTGCGCCCAGAACGACGTCGAGTCGTGCACCGGGATGCCCTCGGTGATGACCACGGCCAGGCCGATCTGGGCGTCGACGGCCTCGATGACGGCGCCCTTCGCGCCGGCCGGCGGCACGAAGATGACGCTGACGTCGGCGCCGGTCTCCTTGATCGCCTCGGACACGCTGCCGAACACCGGCACGCTGGCGCCGTCGAAGTCGACGCTCTCGCCGGCCTTCTTCGGGTTCACGCCGCCGACGATCGCGGTGCCGGAGGCGAGCATGCGCTGGGTGTGCTTGCGCCCCTCCGAGCCGGTCATGCCCTGGACGATGACCTTGCTGTTCTCGTTGAGGAAGATCGACATCTCTTCAGGTCCTGTCGGGAGTGGGCTTAGGCGGCGAGCTCGGCGGCCCGGCGGGCGGCGCCGTCCATCGTGTCCACCACGGTCACCAGCGGGTGGTTGGCCTCGGCCAGGATGCGGCGGCCCTCCTCGACGTTGTTGCCGTCGAGCCGGACGACCAGCGGCTTGGTCGCCTCGTCGCCGAGGATGCCGAGGGCGGAGACGATGCCGTTGGCGACGGCGTCGCAGGCGGTGATGCCGCCGAAGACGTTGACGAAGACGCTCTTGACGGCCGGGTCGCCCAGGATGATGTGCAGCCCGTTGGCCATGACCTCGGCCGAGGCGCCGCCGCCGATGTCGAGGAAGTTGGCCGGCTTGACGCCGCCGAACTCCTCACCGGCGTAGGCGACGACGTCGAGGGTGCTCATGACCAGGCCGGCGCCGTTGCCGATGATCCCGACCTCGCCGTCGAGCTTGACGTAGTTGAGGTCCTTCTCCTTGGCCGCGGCCTCGAGCGGGTCGGCCGCGGCGGTGTCCTCCAGCGCGGCGTGCCCGGCCTGACGGAAGGCGGCGTTCTCGTCGAGCGTGACCTTGGCGTCGAGGGCCAGCACGGTGCCGTCGGGCGCCTTGGCCAGCGGGTTGACCTCGACGAGGGTGGCGTCCTCCTTGCTGAACACGTCCCACAGCTGGACGGCGATGGCGATGACCTGGTCGCGCACCTCGGCCGGGAAGCCGGCGGCGTCGACGATCTCGGCGGCCTTGGCCTCGTCCACGCCCTTGCTCGCGTCGACCGGGATGCGGGCCAGCGCCTCGGGGCGCTCGACGGCGAGCTGCTCGATCTCCATGCCGCCCTCCCTCGAGGCCATCGCCAGGAAGGTGCGGTTGCCCCGGTCGAGCAGGTAGGAGAAGTAGTACTCCTCGGCGATGTCGGACGCCTGGGCGACCATCACCTTGTGCGTGACGTGGCCCTTGATGTCCAGGCCGAGGATGTCCTGGGCGCGGGCGCGCGCCTCGTCCGCGTCGGCGGCGAGCTTGACGCCGCCGGCCTTGCCGCGGCCGCCCGTCTTCACCTGCGCCTTGACGACGACCTGGGTCCCGATCTCGCGGGCGATCGCCTCGGCCTGCTCCGGCGTCTCCGCCACGCCACCGGGGAGCACGGGGACACCGTGCGAGGCCAACAGGTCACGGGCCTGGTACTCGAAGAGATCCACGGACAGGCACCGTAGACCCCGCCCGGACGGCCCGCCGCACCGGCGCTGGAAGGCGTGGGACGGGTCACAGCACCCCTCCCCCGACGGGAGGACGGGCACGCCGACGTCGGTCCTGCTGAGGGCGTCGGGCCGCCGTTCAGGGGGTCCGGAGCAGCGCCGCGACGACGTCGTCGGGCGGGGTGCCGTCGGGAAGGGCGAGGACGCCCGCGGGCGCGTCGCCGGGGTCCCCGAGCACCGCGACGGTGACGTCGCCGGCGCCTGCCGCGGCCAGCCCGGCGAGCAGCCCGGCCGGCAGTCCCGGCGGCGGGTCCGTGACGACGACGGCGTCGGCGTCCTCCTGCACGGCGGTGGCGGCGAGCCGGCCGGCCGCGGCCGCCGCCCCGGTCAGCACCACCTCGGCGCCGGCGTCGCGCAGCGCGCGGGCCAGGGCGACCGCGCGGTGGCCGCCGGGGCCGTCGGGCCCGGCGACGACGACCCGCAGCCGCTCGGCACCGGTCACGCGGCCGGGCCCCGCCGCAGCCGCCAGGCGAGCAGGGTGAGCACCGCGTAGCCGACCCCGGCGGCCAGGAGGCCGGCGCCGGGCACCGTCCACTCCAGCTCGTCGGACGCGACCGCGTCGCGCAGGCCGGTGAGGCCGGCGCCGAGGACGGTCGCGGCGACGGCGAGGAACCCGCCGACGGCGGCCAGCCGGGGCCGCAGCGACGGCGCCAGCACCGAGCCGAGCACGACGGCGCCGGCGAGCAGCAGCCCGCCGAGCAGGGCCAGGCCCGGCCGCTCGAGCAGCGCCTGCGGGCCCTGCTGCTCGACCACGATCTCCAGGCCGGTGGCCGGGTCGTCGACCAGGCGGTCGGGGACGTCGGCGGCCGGCAGCGCCAGGCAGAGGACGGTGAGGACGCCGAGCAGCACGGCGGCGCCGGCCAGCGCGGGGCGCGCGGGGTCGAGCCGGCCGCGGTCCTCCATCACCGTGCGCCCCCACACCGCGGCGGCGCACGCGCCGGCGAGCACGGTCAGGGCCAGGCCGGTGACCGCCAGCCACCAGCCGGGACCCGTCTCCACCGAGCTGGTCAGCACCCGCTCGCCGGCCAGGACCTCGATGCCGGGCCGCAGCGTGGAGGAGCTGCCCCGGTAGACCTCGATGAGCAGCGAGCCGAGGGCCAGCGCACCCGCGACGCCGGCGTAGGCCAGCCCCAGCCGCGGCACCCGCCCGGCCGCCAGCCCCGCGCCGACCGCGGCCGACGTCACCGGGACGACCAGGCCGGCGAGGACGCCGCCGCCCCCCCCGCCGAGGGTCAGCGCGCGGCCACCCACGACCAGGTAGGTGGGGAACAGGGCGGCCAGGCCGGCGAGGGCGGCGAGCACGAGGAGCCCGCCCGCCACCCGGGCGGCGACCGGGACGTCGCCGACGACCAGCCCGTCACCGGCCACGGGGCCGCCGGTGGCAGGCGGGACCCGGCGGTCCGGGGTGGGCCGGCTGCCCGCGCCGCGACGGCCGGGTCCGGTGGCGGAGGCGGAGGCGGAGCGCCGTGCCGTGGCCCCGCCGGTCCGGTCGTCACGGGCGGAGCGGTCCCGGCCGGCCACGGGTCCCCCTTCGTCGAGATGTGTACAGCGTCGGTCTTCGTCGAGATGTGTGGTTGACCGGCCCCGATCTCGTCGAGACGCGGCACCTCGTCGTGTGACGGCCGCCACACGAGGGCATTACCGTCCTGTGAACGGAGCACGGACGAGGTGCTCCGGCCACCCTCGGGACGGCGTCCCGTGTCCCGGCCGGTGGCAGACGAACGGGGAGGACCTGTCCATGCACACGAGCGCCGAGCCGGGGGCCGGTCCAGCGTCGCACACCGGACAGGCCTCCCCCGGGACGCCACGGGGCGTGCTGCGGGCCCTCGCGACGCCCGCGACGGTGACCGGCGGGCTGACCGAGCTGGCCTGGGTCGGCGCGCACGCGCTCCTGTACCCGCTCGGCACGTGGACCGAGGTGCTGCGGCCCGACCAGCGCCGCCGCCCCGGCGAGCAGCCGCCCGGCGTCCGCGCCCTCTTCGCCGCCGACCCGCTCGCCGCCCGGATCCCGGTCCTGCTCGTCCACGGCCTGGTCGACAACCGCTCGGTCTTCACGCTCATGCGCCGGGGGCTGCGCCGGCGCGGCTTCGCGCAGGTGTGCACCTGGAACTACAGCCCCCTGCTCGGCGACGTCGCCCGCGGCGCCCGCGACCTCGGCGAGCACGTCGAGCGGATCTGCGCCCGCACCGGCCACGACCGCGTGCACGTGGTCGGCCACAGCCTCGGCGGGCTCATCGCCCGGCACTACGTCCAGCTGCAGGGCGGCGGCCGGCGGGTCGAGTCGCTGGTGACGCTCGGCACGCCGCACGAGGGGTCGGTGCTCGCCCACCTGCTGCCGACCCCGATGGTCCGCCAGCTGCGCCCCGGGTCGGCACTGCTGCAGGAGCTCGCCGCGCCGGCTCCGCACTGGGACACCCGCACCACCGCCGTCTACAGCGACCTCGACCAGCTGGTCATCCCGACCCGCAACGGCCGCTGCGACCACCCGGACCTGCGGGCGCGCAACGTGCTCGTCCGCGGCGTGGGGCACATGACGCTGCCGTTCCACCGCCGGGTCGTCGACGAGGTGGCCGCCACGCTCGCCGGCCTGCGCGCGGTGCGGGCCGAGGCCCCGGCCCCGGCCGCCGTCGCCTGACCCTCGCCCGACCCTCGCCTGACCCTCGCCTGACCCTCGCCCGACCCTCGCCCGACCCTCGCCCGGCCGCACCCGCGCCGGGGGACATGGCGACACGCGAGGTCGCTTCCCGCGCAACGGCCTGACGGATCGTTACGGTCCGATCACGGAGCCGGTATCCACCGGCGGGCGCCCGTGGCGCCTCCACCACCGTCGCTCCCCCGGCGGACCGCACCGCGCGGTCCGGGGAGCGCAGACGAAGGGGATCTGCGTGACCACCCTCCTCGAGCCCGCGGCCGGCCGCGCGTCGGCGGAGCTGGAGGCGACCGGTCGCATCCCCGGCCTGCGTCCGGTGACGGCGATCCCGCGCCCGCGGCCGGCGGTCACCGCCGGGACGACCACCGGGACCGGATCCGCCCTGCCCACCCCGACGCCGCCCGCCACCGGGACGGCGCCCGCCGCGACCGGGTCCCCCGCTCCGGACGGCGCCCCGCAGGAGACCGGCACCGCGAACGCCGTCGCGGCTCCCCGCCGCTCGGTGCGCCGCCCGCCGGGCCGCCGGGGCGCCCTCTGGCTGGCCGCCCTCGTGGCCGGCGCCCTGGTCGCCGCGGTGCCCGGCTTCACCGCGAGCGGCAGCACGCCCGTCCCCACGAGCGCGGCCGACTACGGTCTCGGCGCCGAGTTCGGGTTCGCCGGTGACATGGAGGACGCCGGCGTGCGCCGCGGCATCACCGAGGCCGAGGCCGCGGTGCGGCTCTCCGAGCTCGCCGCGTCCCGTGCCGCTCGCGAGCCGCAGACCGCGCTGCCGACGTCGGGCCGCCTGACCACCTGCTTCTGCATGCGCTGGGGCTCGATGCACTACGGCATCGACCTCGCCGCCCCACTGGGGACGCCGATCCACTCGGCCACCGACGGCGTGGTGCTGCGCGCCGGCCGTGCCTCCGGCTACGGCAACGCCGTCTACATCCAGGACGCCGACGGCAACGTGCACGTCTACGGGCACATGCGCTACTACGACGTCGCGGAGGGCCAGATCGTCCACGCCGGCGACCGGATCGCGGAGGTCGGCAACGAGGGCCAGTCGACCGGCCCGCACCTGCACTACCAGATCCACGGCGGCGGCCCGTCCGGCCGGCCGATCGACCCGCAGGAGTTCCTCGCCGAGCGCGGCGTCACCGTCTGAGCCGGACGCCCCGGCTCAGCGGGGGTCCCGGACGGTCAGCCTCAGCAGGGTGTCGGTGACGTACGCCTCGGCCCGGGCCGGCGCCAGCCGGCCGAGCCGCACCCCGTCCGCGACACCGACCAGCAGCCAGGTCAGCGCGGTCAGCACCCACTCCGGGTCGACGTCGACGCGGAACGCACCGGCCTGCTGCCCCTCGCGGACCAGGGCGCGCACCCGCTGCTCCCCGGCGGCGGCACGCTCGAGCAGCTCGCGCTCGACCAGGTCCTCGACGGGCTGGGTGGCGAGCAGACCGTAGCGGGCGCCGAGCGGGACCAGCCGGCCGACCAGCGCACCCAGGGCGAGCGCCGGGTCCGCGTCCTCCGTCGCCCCCGCGGGGTCGGTCGCCGCGACGAAGGACTCCACCGCCTGCCGGCACAGCGTGCCGATCAGCGCTGACCGGGTGGGGAACCGGCGGAACAGCGTGGCCCGGCTGACGCCGACCGCGCGGGCGACGTCGTCCATGGACGCGGCGGGCCGGGCGGCCAGCACCGAGGCCGCGGCATCGAGCAGGACGTCGTCGGAGGGCACCGGGTCAGCCTACGGCCTTGATACGGTGGTGTCTCAGATGAGACGATGGTGTCATGCCACCGAGGACGGACCCCACCGCATGAGCGCCCCCCTCCTCGCCGGCATCCTCGGGCTGGCGCTCCTCGACGCCCTCAACCCGGCCACGATCGGCGGGGTCGCGCTGATCCTGCTCGCTCCCCTGCGCCGGCCGGTGGCCTGCGCGGCGGCGTTCGTCGCCGGGGCCTACCTCACGGTCCTGACCCTGGGGCTGGCCGTCTTCGCCGGGGCCGGAGCCGCCGCGGACGCCGTGACCGGGGGCGTCACCTGGGTGCGCCGGATCGCCCTCGGGCTCGCCGCGGTGCTGCTGCTGGTCGCGGCCGTCCGCCGGCTGCGCAGCCGCCACCGCGGCGCCGTCACGCTGCCGTCGTGGTTCGGCCCCTGGACCGCGGCCCCGCTCGGCGTCCTGGTGACCGGCGCCGACCTGCCCAACGCCTTCCCCTACCTGATCGCGATCGAGCGCATGGTCAGCGCCGACGTCCCGGCCGGGCTCGGCGTCGCGGTCCTGGCCGGTTACGCGCTCGTGTACTGCGCGCCCTGCCTGGTCCTGCTCGGCCTGGGGGCCGCGCATGGGGCGTCGGTGCGCCGGCGGCTGGACGCGGTCCACGAGCGCATCGGCAGCGCCCGCACCGTCCCCCGCAGCGTCCCGGCCGCGCTGGGCCTGGTGACGCTGGCGGCGGGCGTCACGGCCCTCGCCGTGGCGTGAGGACCGTCAGAGCTTGACGAGCGGGGCGTAGCGCAGCACGAGCCGCTTGGTGCCGCCGGAGCCGAAGTCGACCGTCGCCTGCGCCTTGTCGCCGACGCCGTTGACCTCGACGACCGTGCCGAGGCCGAACGCGTCGTGGCTGACCCGGTCACCCACCTCGACGGAGATCACCGCCCGGTTGCCGCGCCCGCCCCGCAGCCCGCCGGTGGACAGCCCGGTGGCCGCCACCCGCTGCTGGGCCGATCCGGTGCTCGGCGCCGGCGTCGGGTCGGTGCGCGCCCAGTGCACGGCGTCGGGGGGGAGCTCGTCGAGGAACCGCGAGGGCGGGTTGTAGGCCGGCTGACCCCAGCTGGTGCGCACGGTGGCGCGGGAGAGGTAGAGCCGCTTCTCGGCGCGGGTGATGCCGACGTAGGCCAGCCGCCGCTCCTCCTCCAGCTCGCGCGGGTCGCCGAGCGCCCGCAGGTGCGGGAAGACGCCGTCCTCCAGGGCGGTGACGAAGACGACGGGGAACTCCAGGCCCTTGGCCGTGTGCAGCGTCATCAGCGTGACGACGCCGGCCTCGTCGCCGGAGACGGGGATCTGGTCGGCGTCGGCCACCAGCGACACCTGCTCGAGGAAGTCGGTGACCGTGCCGCCGGGGTTGGCGGCCTCGAACTCCGCGGCCACCGAGACGAGCTCGTTGAGGTTGTCGACGCGCCCCTCGTCCTGCGGGTCGGTGCTGGCCTCGAGCTCGGCGAGGTAGCCGGTGCGGTCGAGGATGCTCTCCAGCAGCGCGGCGGGGCCCGAGCCGGTCTCGACGAGCTGCTCGAACTCCTCCAGCAGCGCCACGAAGTCCTGCAGCGCCTTGAGCGAGCGCGGCGCGAGCGTGGTGATCTCCGGGCAGCGCCGCAGCGCGGTGGCGAAGGCGATCCGCTCCCGGTCGGCGAACTGCTCGATGCAGGACTCGGCCTTGTCGCCGATGCCGCGCTTGGGGGTGTTGATCACCCGGCGCAGGCTGACGACGTCGGCCGGGTTGGCGACCACCTTGAGGTAGGCGAGCGCGTCGCGGACCTCCTTGCGCTCGTAGAAGCGCACCCCGCCGACGACCTTGTAGGGCATGCCGACGCGGATGAACACCTCCTCGAACACCCGGGAGGCGTTGTTGGTCCGGTAGAAGACGGCGATGTCCTTGGGTTGCGCCTTGCCCTCGTCGACCAGCGCGTCGATCTGCTCGGCCACCCAGGCGGCCTCGTCGTGCTCGTTCTCCGCGACGTAGCCCTCGATCAGCTCGCCGTCGCCCGCGTCGGTCCACAGGTTCTTGGGACGGCGGCCGGTGTTCTTGGCGATGACGGTGTTGGCCGCCTGGAGGATCCGCTGCGTGGAGCGGTAGTTCTGCTCCAGCAGGATCGTCGTGGCCTGCGGGTAGTCGCGCTCGAACTCGTCGATGTTGCGGATCGTGGCGCCGCGGAAGGCGTAGATCGACTGGTCGGCGTCGCCGACGACGCACAGCTCGGCCGGCGGGACGGGACCCTCGCCCGTGCCGACCAGCTCGCGCACGAGGACGTACTGCGCGTGGTTGGTGTCCTGGTACTCGTCGACCAGCACGTGCCGGAACCGGCGGCGGTAGTGCTCGGCGACGTCGGGGAAGGCCTGCAGCAGGTTGACCGTCGTCATGATCAGGTCGTCGAAGTCCAGCGCGTGCGCCTCCCGCAGCCGGCGCTGGTAGAGCGTGTAGGCCTCCTTGAGCACCTTCTCCGGCGCCGTCTGGGGGCTGAACGACTCCTCGTCGACGAGCTCGTTCTTCAGGTTCGACACCTGCGCGGCCAGGCTGCGGCCGGGGTAGCGCTTGGCGTCGAGGTCGAGGTCGCGGGCGACCATCGTCATCAGCCGGACCGAGTCGCCCTGGTCGTAGATCGTGAACGACGACTTCAGGCCCAGCTTGGCGGCCTCGGCGCGCAGGATCCGCACGCACATGGAGTGGAAGGTCGACACCCACATCGCGCGGGCGCGCGGGCCGACCAGCTGGGCCACCCGCTCCTTCATCTCGCCGGCGGCCTTGTTGGTGAAGGTGATCGCCAGGACCTCGCCGGGCTGCACGCCGCGGGCGCCCAGCAGGTAGGCGATGCGGTGGGCGAGCACCCGGGTCTTGCCCGACCCGGCGCCGGCGACGATGAGCAGCGGGCCGCCCTCGTGGACGACGGCCTGGCGCTGGGGGCCGTTGAGCCCGGCCAGCATGCGGTCCAGTTCCCGGCCGGCCGAGCCGGGGGCGGAACGCTGGAGCGCGGCGGTTCCGGGGAGGGCCTGCTGCACGCTGCTCATAGCCACACCACTGTAGTTCGGTCGGGGGACGCTCCCCCGCGTCCTCCACACCCGTCCCACGCGCCCCGCCGGGAGCCCGGGCGGCCGCTGGTCGGGGCCGCTGTGCCACACTCGTCGACGTGCTGCTCGCCACCGTTCGCTTTTCCTACGGCCACCGGGATCCGGTGTCCGTCGCCGCTGGCTGAGCAACCGCCGCAACAGACGCCCCGGGCCCGAGGAGCCCGGGGCGTTTCTCGTTCCCGGGTCCCGGAGGTCCCCGCCCCCGCCAGGAGACCGAGATGACCACCGCCAGCACCGCCGCCGACGAGCGCATCGCCGAGCTGCGCGGCGAGATCGACGCCTGCGACGCCGAGATCGTCCGCCTCGTGCAGCACCGGCTCGCCGTCTCGCAGGAGATCGGCGAGCTGCGCCGCGCCACCGGCGGGACGCGGCTCTCGCTGTCCCGCGAGCAGCAGGTGCTCGCCCGCTACCAGGACGCGCTCGGGCCCGACGGGGCCACCCTCGGCCTGGTGCTGCTCCGCCAGGGCCGCGGCCGGCTCTAGGGCCTGTCCTGCGGATCGTGCGAGCCACCACTGCTGTGGTGCCCTCGTGAGCGGCCCCCGAGGCCGCTCGACACCGTCAGCCTCGGCCCACCAGCAGGCCACCGACGACGAACAGTGGCAGCGCCACGAACACGAAGACCCCCGGAGTGGCCAATCCCGACCGGAGCTGGGTTGCTCGACGTCGGACCTCATGCCGTAGAGAGCGTCCATCTCGACGACAGCGGCCCTGGAGAGGATGGTTCCGCCTGCCAGGCTGAGGAAGCAGGCGATGGCGACCAAGGCGATCCCCACCTTCGGCCGGAATCCGCCACCCTGCACGGTGGACCACACCCCCGCAGCGACGAGTGCCGCAGCGGCCGAGGAGAGCAGCCACGCCAGCGCTTGCCGGAGGGCCCGGACGACGTCCCCCATCGGGCAACGGTGGTGGCGCGGACGCGGTGGGCGACACCCCTGGGGACATGGGCCGGCAGCGCACGAGATCCGCAGGACGGGCCGTGGGCCGCCCGGGCCGCTGTCACACCGCGGCGGGCTGCGTCGTCTCCATGACACGCCACCGGAGAGGACGCCGCCATGACCGAGACCCGCACCGCCCGCATCCCGCTCGACCCCCCGCGCAGCCTGCTCACCCGCGTCGCCGACTGGTACTCGCGCCGCACCTACGGCTCGACGCTCGACCCCGCCGCCGCGATGGGCCACCACCCCCGCGTCCTCCTGACCGAGTACCGCCACGAGCGGTCCCTCGCGAGGTGGGACCGGCTCGACCCCACGCTCAAGCACCTCGCCGTCATGTCCGCGGCGGTGACGGTCGGCTGCTCCTGGTGCGTGGACTTCGGCTACTGGGTCGGCGCCGCACAGCACGGCATCGACCCGGCCAAGCTGCGGGCCGTTCCCTCCTGGCGGGACGGCGACGCGCTCACCGACCTCGAGCGGCGGGTGGTCGAGTACGCCGAGGCGATGAGCACCACGCCGATGGGCGTGACCGACGAGATGGTGGCCGGCCTGCGGCGCGACCTCGACGACGCCGCCCTGGTCGAGCTCACGATGATGGTGTCCGTGGAGAACGCCCGGTCGCGCACCAACGGCGCGCTGGGTCTGTCCAGCCAGGGCTTCCGCGACCGCTGCGAGCTCCCGGCCCGGGCATGACCGACCTGCTGCCGGTCTTCGACGCGCACCGGCGGCTGCTGTTCGGCGTCGCCTACCGGATGCTCGGCAGCGTCGCCGACGCCGAGGACACCGTGCAGGACGCCTGGCTGCGCTGGTCGGCGGCCGACCGCGGCGACGTCGCCGACCCGCGCGCCTGGCTGGTGCGGACGACGACGCGGCTGGCGCTGGACCGGCTGACCTCCGCCCGGGCCCGCCGCGAGACCTACGTCGGGCCGTGGCTGCCCGAGCCGCTGCTCACCGACACGGCCGGCGACCCCGCCGACGACGCGGTGCTCGGCGAGCAGGTCTCGCTGGCGCTGCTCGTCGTCCTCGAGAGCCTCTCCCCCGCCGAGCGGGCGGTGTTCGTGCTCCGCGAGGTCTTCGCGCTGCCGGTGGTCGAGGTGGCCGGCGTCCTCGGCCGGTCGGAGGCCGCCGTCCGCCAGCTGGCGCACCGGGCGAGGGAGCACGTGGC
Organism: Geodermatophilus obscurus; assembly: GCF_900115395.1. GTDB lineage: Bacteria > Actinomycetota > Actinomycetes > Mycobacteriales > Geodermatophilaceae > Geodermatophilus > Geodermatophilus obscurus_B. Next base: position 308,141 of record NZ_FOWE01000004.1, on the reverse strand, counting down.
GGCGCGCCGGCCGCGCTCGGTCGCCGGCCGGCAGGAGCACCGGGAGGTCACCGAGCGGTTCCTGGCCGCGTGCCTCGGTGGTGACGTCGACGCGCTCCTGGCGGCCCTCGCCCCCGACGCCGTCCTGCTCACCGACGGCGGCGGGCGGACCAAGGCGGCGCTGCGGCCGATCGCCGGCGCCGACAAGGTGGCCCGCTTCCTGGCCGCCGTGGCCGGCGAGGGCGCGTCCTCGCCGGGACTGCGGCTCGAGCTGGCCGAGGTCAACGGCCTGCCCGGCGTCGCCGCCTGGACCGACGCCGGCCCCTTCGTCGCGATGTCGCTGGGGGTGGCCGACGGCCTGGTGCACCAGGTGCTCGTCGTCCTCAACCCCGACAAGCTCACCGGACTGCGCCCGCGCGTGACGCCCGCTTAGGCTCCGCCGGTGACCGCGCCCCCGCCGCCGAAGCCCGCCGAGCACGTCGAGCGCGCCCTCTGTGTGCTCGCCCACCCCGACGACGTCGACTTCGGCAGCGCGGGGACCGTCGCCACCTGGACCGCCGCGGGCACCGAGGTCACCTACTGCATCGTCACCGACGGCGACGCCGGCGGCTTCGACGACACCCCGCGCGACCGGATGGGCCCGCTCCGGCGGGAGGAGCAGCGGGCGGCCGCGGCCGCCGTGGGCGTCACCGACGTCCGGTTCCTCGGGTACCCCGACGGCCGGCTGGAGCTGACGCTGGACCTGCGGCGCGACATCTCCCGGGTGATCCGGCAGGTGCGGCCGCAACGGGTGCTGACCAGCTCGCCGGAGCGCTTCTGGGAGCGGATCGGCGCCAGCCACCCCGACCACATGACCGTCGGGGAGTCGACGCTGCGCGCGGTCTACCCCGACGCCCGCAACCCCTTCGCATTCCCGGAACTGCTGGCCGACGAGGGCCTGGAGGCCTGGACGGTGGGCGAGGTGTGGTTGGGCGCCAGCCCGCGGGCCGACCACGCCGTCGACGTCACCGACGTGGTCGAGCTGAAGTTCGCCGCGCTGAAGAGCCACGTGTCACAGGTCGCCCACGTGGAGGACCTCGAGGGCTTCCTCACCGGCTGGATGGCCCAGACCGCGCGCCGGCTGGGCCTGCCCGAGGGGCGCCTGGCCGAGGCCTTCCACGTCGTGCACACCGCCTGAGCGGCCCGCGGGTCAGACGCGGGCGGCGGCCCTCCGGCGCCCGAGCAGGCCGGCGACGACGTCGCGCACGGAGTGGCGGAACCGGTCGCACCCGCACAGCCCGCAGTCGGTGCCCGGACGGCAGTGCTCGTGCACCGCGCGCTCGTGGGCGCAGGCCGCGCAGCGGGCGTCGGACTCGAGGGGGTCGCGGGACACGCAGACCACCATGCCCGCGTCCGACGCGGTCCGCGCCGGGACGGGGGGTGGCCCACCCCGAAGGGGCCAGACCCCCGCGCGAGCCGGTCACACCGCGACATGGGCCGGCCACGGCGCGTCGAGGGGACCCGACCACGCGCCCATGCGGTCCCGCCGGCCGGACGAGTCCGTCACATCCATCGCATCCCTCCCCTCCCGTCCCGCTCGACGCGGGACGTGCCGGGGCCGGCGGCGGTGGACACCTATGGTCGGGTAGTGGCGAGATTGCGGAACGTAGCGGTGGTGCTGGCCGGGGGAACGGGCACGCGCGTCGGGCTGTCGATCCCCAAGCAGCTGATCCGGGTCGCGGGCAAGCCGATCATCGAGCACACCATCGGGCTCCTCGACGCCTCCCCGCTCATCGACGAGATCGTCGTGATGATGACGCCGGGCCACCTCGACGCCGTCCACGCCATCCTCCGCCCGGGCGGCTACCCCAAGGTGACCCGCGTGCTCGAGGGTGCCGCCACGCGCAACGCCACCACGCAGCGCGCCCTGGACGCCCTGGGCGACGAGGAGTGCAACGTCGTCCTCCACGACGCCGTCCGGCCGCTGCTGAGCCAGCGGGTCATCGCCGACTGCGTCGACGCCCTGGAGACCTACGAGGCCGTCGACACCGCGATCCCGTCGGCGGACACGGTCATCCAGGTGGACGCGGCCACCGGGACCACGATCGACGACGTCCTGCAGCGCCACCTCCTCCGCCGCGGTCAGACCCCGCAGTGCTTCCGTCTCTCGGTGATCCGGCGGGCCTACGAGCGGGCGGCCCGGGACCCCGCGTTCGAGGCCACCGACGACTGCACCGTCGTCCTGCGCTACGCCCCCGAGGTCCCGATCGCCGTCGTGCGCGGCGAGGACCGGAACATGAAGGTCACCGAGCCGATCGACGTCTACCTCGCCGACAAGCTCTTCCAGCTCGACAGCCACGACGCCCCGCGGCCCGCCGACGACTCGGAGTACCGCGCCGCGCTCGCCGGCAAGACCGTCGTCGTCTTCGGCGGCAGCTACGGGATCGGCGCCGACATCGTGCGCCTGGCCGAGTCCCACGGGGCCGACGCCTTCTCCTTCAGCCGCTCGGACACCGGCACGCACGTGGAGCGACGCGCCGACATCGTGGCCGCCTGCGAGCAGGTGCTGGCTGCCACGGGCCGCATCGACCACGTGGTCAACACCGCCGGGATCCTCCCCCGCGGCGAGCTGGCGGAGACCAGCGAGGAGACCGTCTACATGGCGACCGAGGTCAACTACCTCGCGCCCGTCCACATCGCGCAGGTGTTCCACCCGCACCTGAAGCGGACCCGCGGGTCGCTGCTGCTCTTCACCTCCAGCTCCTACACCCGGGGGCGCAGCGGCTACAGCCTCTACTCCTCCGCCAAGGCCGCGGTCGTCAACCTGACGCAGGCGCTGGCCGACGAGTGGACCGCCGACGGGGTGCGCGTCAACTGCGTCAACCCCGAGCGGACCGCCACCCCGATGCGGACCCAGGCGTTCGGGGAGGAGCCCGAGGGCACGCTGCTGACCTCCGGGGCCGTCGCCGAGACCTCGCTCGACGTGCTCGTCTCGTCCTGGACCGGGCACATCGTCGACGTCCGCCGCGAGGACAAGCTCTCCAGCCACCTGTCCGCCTCGGTCGCCGCGGAGGTCCTCCACGAGGAGGAGCCCGGTGACGTGCTGCCCGCGGGGGTGGACCCGCTGGCCGTCCGCGCGCGCTGATCCGGCGGGTACCCGTGCGACCGGATCCTCACGTCGGCGTCGTCGTCCTCACGCAGGGACGGCGGCCGGAGACCCTCGCCGCCGCGCTGGAGTCGGTGCGGGTGCAGGAGGGCGTGCGGACCGACGTCCTCGTCGTCGGCAACGGGTGGACGCCCACCGGCCTGCCCGAGGAGGTCCGCGCGCTGGCGCTGCCCGAGAACCTGGGCATCCCGGCGGGCCGCAACGCCGGCGTCCCGCACGTCTCCGGCGACCTGCTGCTGTTCCTCGACGACGACGCCGCGCTCACCGGCACCGGCTGGCTGGCCGGCGTCGCCGCGCGGTTCGCCGCCGACCCGGGCCTCGGGCTGGTGCAGCCGCGGGTCGACGCCGACGACGGCGGGCCGGCGCCGCGGCGCTGGACGCCGCGCCTGCGGGTCGGCGACCCCCGCCAGCCGAGCCCCGCGTTCTCGGTGTGGGAGGGCGCGGTCGTCGTGCGGCGCAGCGTCTTCGACGCCACCGGCGGGTGGCCGGCACCGTTCTTCTACGCCCACGAGGGCATCGAGCTGGCCTGGCGGGTCTGGGACGCCGGTTCCACGGTCTGGTATGCCGGGGACGTCGCCGTCTCCCACCCCCGGACGTCACAGACCCGGCACGCCCAGTACCTGCGGCTCAACGCCCGCAACCGGGTCTGGCTGGCCCGCCGGAACCTGCCCTGGGTGCTCGGGGTGCCCTACGTCGCGTCCTGGACCGTGCTGCAGGTGGTGCGCTCGGTCCGCGCACCGGCCACCCTACGGCCCTGGTTCGCCGGCTGGTGGGAGGGCTGGCGCAGCCCCGCCGGCGGCGGGCGGCGGCCGCTGCGGTGGGGCACCGTGGTCCGCATGGCCCGTCACGGGCGCCCGCCGGTCATCTGAGCGTCACACCCGCCGCACGGGTCCCGGCGCCGGGCCCCGGCCAGGTGACCGGCAGGTAGCGTGCGGGCGAACGAACTCCAGGAGCTCCCGCGTGCCTGCCCTCTTCCCCCTCACCCCCGCCCGGCTGCGCTCGTCGGCCGGCCGCCTCGTCCGGCGCCTGGGCCTGCAGCCCGGCGGCGAGCCCGACGCCCTCGGGGAGGACGCCCGGCTCGGTGACGTCGTCCTCGACCAGCGGGTCGTCGTCTTCTTCCCCGAGCCGCTGCGCAACGCCTACCAGCTCGAGCAGTGGCTGGGCCCGCTCACCGCGCTGCACGAGCGGCACGGCGTCGTCGTCCTGACCCAGGACAGCCGGACGACGGCGCGGCTGCGGCAGGTGACCGCGCTGCCGGTGCTCTGCGTGGCCTGGACCGCGACGATGGAGGGGCTGATCCGGCGCAGCCGCGTGGCCGTGGCCCTCTACGTCAGCCACCACCCCCGCAACTTCGCCTTCCTGCGGTGGCCGGAGCTGGCCCACGTCCACCTCGGGCACGGCGACAGCGACAAGGCCGTCTCCGCCTCCAACCAGCTCAAGGCCTACGACCGGGTGTTCGTGGCCGGGCAGGCGGGCGCCGACCGGGTCCTGGACACCCTCATGTGGTTCGACGCCGACCGACTGGTGCACGTCGGGCGGCCGGGACTCGAGCGCCTGCCGGCCCGGGAGCGCCCCGCGGGCGCCCCGGTCACCGTCCTGTACGCGCCCACCTGGGAGGGCGCGCAGCAGTCGATGTCCTACAGCTCGGTGCGCAGCCACGGCGTCGCACTGGTGCGCTCGCTGCTGGCCGCGGGGTACCGCGTCGTCTACCGGCCCCACCCGCGCACCGGCGCCAACCGGGCCGACGTGCGGGCGGCCGACACCGCGCTGCGGGCCCTGTTCGCCGAGGAGGGCGTGGCCGCGACCGGCAGCGTCGTCGACCCCGGGCGGTCCGTCCCGGAGGCCTTCGCCGACGCCGACGTGCTCGTCACCGACGTGTCCTCGCTGGCCGTCGAGTGGCTGCCGACCGGCCGGCCCGTCGTGGTCACCGTCCCGGCCGAGCCGGGCGCCGTCGTCGGGCCCTCGCCGCTGCTCGATGCCCTCCCCCGGCTGGCCGCCGAGGACGCCGCCGGCGCCGGCGACCTGGTGCGCCGCTGCCTGGCCGACGACCCGGAGCGGGCGCGCCGGGCGGAGCTGGTGGAGCACTACCTGGGCGGCGCGGACCCGGAGGCGGCGCTCGAGCGGTTCCTCGGCGCGGTCGACGCGGTCATCCGGGAGCGCGACGCGCTGCAGGCCGCGCCGGCGCGGGCCCTCCGGTGACCGCCGAGCGTCCCGCCCGGCCCACGATCGCCCAGCTGCGCGAGGTCACCCAGCCGCCGGCGATCCGCGGCCGCCGCACCGCCGAGCACTGGACCGGCGACCTCTACATGCGGCAGGTCTCGCCCTACCTCACCCGCGTGCTGGTGCGGGCCGGGCTGTCGGCGAACAACGTCACCTGGCTGATGATCCTGTTCGGCTGGGGCGCGGGCCTGGCCCTGCTGGTCCCCGGCATCGCCGGGCCGCTGCTGTCGGTGCTGTGCGCGCAGCTGCAGATGCTCTTCGACGCCAGCGACGGCGAGGTCGCCCGCTGGCGCGCCACCTCCAGCCCGATGGGGGTCTTCCTCGACCGGTTCGGCCACTACACCGCCGAGTCGCTGATCCCGCTCGGGCTGGGCGTGCGCGCGGCGGGGGGCCCGGGCGCGCTGCTCGACGGCGACGGGTTCGGCTGGGCCTGCCTCGGCGCGCTGCTGGCCCTGGTGATCGTGCTCAACAAGGCCCTCAACGACATGGTGCACGTCGCGCGGGCGGCCGCCGGCCTGCCCCGCGTGGCCGACGACGAGGTGACGACGGCGCCGCGGGCCCAGGGCCTGGCCCGGCTGCGGCGGCTGGCCCGCTTCGTGCCGTTCCACCGGCTGTACCACTCGATCGAGCTGAGCCTGATCGTGCTCGTCTTCGCGGTGGTCGACCTCGTCGCCGGGGGTCTGACCGGCACGCACGTGCTGCTGGTCGCGCTGATCCCGGCGTCGCTGCTGGCCGTGGCGGGGCACTTCGTGGCGATCGTGTCGTCCTCGCGCCTGCGCGCGGGCTGACCGCTCAGCGGCGCACCTGCACGGTGACGGTGCCGACGAGCGGACGGTGGTCGGAGCACGCGCCGGCGGGCAGGTCCGGCCGGCCGGCCACGGAGGTGCAGGTCAGCGGGGTGTCGAGGGCGTCGGCGGTGTAGGCGCCGGTGATGCGGTCCTGCCGGACGAACAGGTGGTCGATCTTGGCGCAGCCACGGGTGTCCGCCGGCGTGCACGGCGCGCCGCCGCCGCACGGGGGCGGGGCGCCGGCCGGGCCGGTGGCGGTCCACTCGCCGGTGCCCGGGCACCCCGGATCGGTGTCGTCGAGCTCCCGGTAGCTGCCGCGCCCGCCTCCCGAGCCCGCCGTCCCGGGCGCGTACCAGCCGTCGAGCCGGCGGTAGTGCGGCTGGGCGTTGAGGTCCCCGGCGACGACCACGGTGTCGCCCGCGGCGTGGCCGGCCTCCACGGAGGCGAGCACGGCCGCGAGCTGCGCCTCGTTGTGCGGCCGGCCGTCCACCGGCGACGCGCCCCCGCTCGTGGTCACGTGCGTGGTGCAGAAACGCAGCCCCGCCGGGTCGCGCGCGGACACGCACAGCAGGGCCCGCTGCTCCCGCGAGCCGTCGTGGGGCAGCGTGACCGCCTCGACCGCGCCGACCGGGTGGGCGCTGAACACCGCGAGACCGGCCGGCCGGCCGGCGCACACGTCGGGGCCGGCCAGCGTGGCCCGGAAGGCCGAGGACGCGGCCGGGTCGGCCGGCCACCCGAGCTCCCGCAGCCGGGCGCCGACGGCCGCGTACTGCTGCTCGCAGACCTCGTTGAGCGAGACGAGGTCTGCGCCGGTGGCGAGGACCGAGGCGACGACGGCGTCGACCAGCCCGTCGGTGACCGAGCCGCCGTGCAGGGTGTTGCCCGCGACGTTCCAGTGCCAGGCCGTGACCGTCGCGGTCGGCTCGGGCTCCGCCTTCGGTTCCGACGCCGGCCCGGGCTCGGCTGCGGCCTGCGGGCTCGTCCGCGGGGCACCGGTCAGCGCCGCGGGGGCCGTCCCGGAGGTCGGCTCCGCGCCGCCGAGCACGAGCGCCGCTCCCACGGCCAGCACGACCGGCAGGGCGAGCGGCAGTGACCACCGCCCGCGCCCTCCGGCCCGGCCCTGGCTCAGGACGGACCGCCCGGGGTCCCGGGTGCGCTCGGAGGTCGGGCGGACACCCGGTCATCATCGCCGCCCGCCGTCCCGCCGACGACGGGAGCCGCCCGTCAGGGTGTGCGGTCAGGCGGTCGCGTCGCGGGACCGCTCGCGCGTCACGGGAGGGTGGTGAGCTTGCGGGTGGTGCCCCACGGGCTGCTGCCGGCCGCACTGTGGGCCCGCACCGTCACCTGGTGGACGGTGCCCCGGCGCAGGCCGTCCCAGCGGTACGTCAGCTCGGCGGCCGGCACCCGGACGGAGGTCCACGCGGTCCACCGCGACCCGTCCCAGTACTGGATCCGCGCCTCGTACGAGGTGACCGGCGCGCCCTGCGGGACGCTGCCGTACCAGCCGAACCGGACGTAGGTGCTCCCCGCGGTGAGGTTGCGGTCGGTGCGCGGGGCGAGCGGGGCGGTGGCCGGGATGCCCTTCACCCAGCCGGTCCAGGCACTGTGGCCGGCCGCGTTGTGGGCCACGACGCGGAAGCGGTAGGTGCGGCCGTTGTCCAGGCCGGTGAAGGTGGTCGACAGCTGCGAGGCCGGCACCGTCCGGTAGCTCGTCGAGTGCCAGGCGCCCACGCTGGGCCCCCAGATCTCGGTCGCGATCGTGTAGCGGTCGATCGTCGACGGCGAGGTCGCCGGGCGCGCCCAGGACAGCCGCACCGTCCGGTCCCCGCGGGTGGCGGTGGGCCGCTGGGGCGCCGACGGCGTGGCGGCCGCGGCCGGGAGGCAGGCATTCGTCAGGGTCGGCGTCCACTGCTGGGCCTTGGGCAGGTCGTTCCACGAGCGGTAGCCCCAGTGCCCGGGGTAGCTGCGCCGGGTCGAGCCCTCGCAGGCGTACAGCGTGCGCGGGTCGATCCGCGGTCCGGTGATGCCGCCGGTGCGCACCTCGAAGTGCAGGTAGTTCGTCCTGCACGGGGCGACGTCGCCGGTGCTGCCCATGGTCCCGATCCGCGTGGCCGGGGTGACCAGCTCGCCGTCGTCGAGGCCCGCGGTGATCGTGTCGAGGTGGTTGTACTTGGTGACCAGGCCGCCGCCGTGGTCGACCCACGCCCACGTGCCGCTGGTCTCGCTGCCCGACGTGCGGCAGCCGGTGTCGCGCGCGCCGACGTGGAAGACGCCGGCGCCGGCGGCGTGGACGGGGTCGCCCTTCTCGCCGAGCAGGTCCATCGCCCAGTAGCCGTGGTAGCCGTTGCAGCCCGCCGGGTACGCCGGCGTGCCCGGGTTGGAGAACGTGCAGGAGACGCGGGCCGGGTCGCGCAGCGGGAACCAGACCGGGTCGCTGAACGGGTGCGCCGACGTGCCGCTCCAGGCGGCCGCGGTGACCGGGGCCGCCGCGGCGGGTGTCGCGGTCGCCGTGCCGGCCGCGAGCGCGGTGGTCAGGACCGCGGTGAGCAGGGCCGCGCCCAGGGGCCGTCGACGGAGCCGGTTGCCGATCACGTGCGCCCTCCCAGGGTCCGGTCCCCGAGGTGATCGGCAGATGAGGGGCGACGTTGAGGCCAGCTCACCCGTCCGTGTCGCGGGGCGCGCGTGACGCGTGTGGCGGAGGCGTCGGGTGCGCCCCCGGCCGGGTGCGAGGTACCTCCCTCCCCCGGACCCCGCCTTTAGCGTGACGGAGTGGTCACCCTCAGCTCTCCGGCTGTCGAGCCGCCGCCGCGCTTCCGGGTGCTGGACGGCCTGCGTTTCGTCGCCGCGATGTCCGTCGTCGGCTTCCACTTCACGGCGCGCGAGAGCGAGGTGTGGGGGACGACGCCCGACCGGGTCTTCCCCACGCTGTCGCAGTACGCGGCGTACGGGACGCTCGGGGTCGAGTTCTTCTTCGTGATCAGCGGGTTCGTCATCCTCATGACGGCCTGGGACCGCTCGGTGGCCTCCTACACCGCCTCGCGGATCGGGCGGCTGTTCCCCGCCTACTGGGCCGGCGCGCTGCTGAGTGCGTTCCTGCTGCTGGTGCTGTGGCCGGAGGGCCGTCCTACCGACGTGGGCGAGGTGCTGGTCAACCTGACCATGGCGCACGAGGCGTGGGGTGTGCACCGGCTCGAGGGCGTCTACTGGACGCTCTGGATCGAGCTGCGGTTCTACGTGCTGGTCGGCCTGCTCATGGTCGTCGGGATCACCCGGGGCCGGCTCCTGGCGTTCTGCGCGCTGTGGCCGGTGGCCGCCGCCGTGGCCGGCAGCACCGGCTCGCCGCTGCTGGAGGCCGTGCTCATGCCCACCCACGCCCCGCTGTTCGCCGGCGGCATGATGCTCTTCTTCATCACCCGCGAGGGCCACTCGCTGCTGGCCTGGCTCGTCGTCGCGGGGAACGCCGTCTTCGCCGCCAACGCCGCCGACCACGGCGCCCGCGGACGCATCGACGACATCACGGCCGTCGAGCACAGCTCCGTCGTCGTGTGGGTGGTGACGCTGGGCTGCTTCGCCGTCGTGGCCGCCGCGTCGATGACCCGGCTGCGCGCGGTCTCCTGGGGCTGGCTGACCGTGCTCGGGGCCCTCACCTACCCCCTGTACCTGGTGCACGAGTTCTGGGGCCGGTACGTGATCGAGCTGCTCAGCCCGCGGCTGCCCGGGCACCTGGTGCTGGCCCTCGCGGTGGGTGTGGGACTCGCGCTGGCCTGGCTGGTCCACCGGTACGTCGAGCGCCCGTTCTCGGCGCGGCTGCGCCGCAGCGTGCAGCGGACGCTGGAGGAGCCGGCCCGCCGGCACCCGGCCGGGGCCCCGTCCGTCGCGCCGGCGGCCGCCGCGGCCGCGCCCGCCGCCGTCCGCGGCCGGAACGTGGCGGCGGACCTCCCCGACGACGAGACGACGCGGATGCCCCCGCAGTCCTTCGCGCCGGCGGGCCGGCACGCCGCGCTCTCCCGCCGCTGACCCCCGGACGCACCGCGGCCTGCGTCCCTCCCGGGGGACGCCGGCCGCGGGCGCTCCCGGCTCAGACCGACGCGGCGGCGGCGGCCAGGGTGGTCGTCGACAGGCCGGCGTCGCGGAGCAGGTCCAGCGCGTAGCCGACCTCCTTCTCGGCCAGCTTCTCGGCCATCTGCCGGCAGCCGCGGGGGTGGGTGCGCGCGGCCGCCAGGACGACCTCCCGCCCGGCCGGGTCCCCGTGGTGCAGCGCCGTCAGCCCCTCGAGGAGCGACCCGTACCAGGGGTACTTGTCGAAGGTCGCCGGGCCCAGGGCCGCCAGCTGTCGCATGCCCTGCTCGGTGCGCGCGAGCTCCAGCGACAGCGTGAAGATCTTCTCCTCCGCGGCAGGCATGACCCGGCGCACGGTCGCGAGGACGTCCCGCCTCTTGCGGCGCGAGTCGTTGGGAGCCGTCACCGACCGCAGGGAACCGACCACGCTCACCCGCACCTCGGTGGGCGGCACCTCCTGCCACTTGGTGGCGGCGAGGAACGCCGGGCGGCCGTCGACGAGCCGGTCGCAGGTGACCACCCGCTCGACGACGTCGCCGATGACGACGCGGACCCGGCAGTCCTGCCCCGGCCGCAGGCCCTCGACGGTGCCGATGACGCCGTCGCGCGAGACCGAGTGGACGACGGGCACGAGCTCGCGGGCCGGGGAGGCGTCGAGCACCTGCTCCAGCCGGCGGACCTCCTGCCGGACGGCGTCGGCCATCCGTGCGGCCCGGTCCTCCTGCCGCGGCAGCTGCACGTACTTCTCGAACATCGCCAGGTCCCGGTGGGCGACGGCGGCGCGGTCGGCCTTGGGCAGCTGCCGGCGGCGCGTCCACTCGGCGCGGGACTTGGTGAAGTAGTGGTGCACCAGCACCTCGCCGTCGACGGCGTCGACGACGTCGATCGGCATGCGGTCGGACCAGCGCGGGCTCTCGTAGCGGTTGTCGGCGTAGCGGCCCCACATGAGGTCGGCGACGTGGGTCCGCATCGCCAGCACCGCGTCGCTGCGGACGACGGTCTTCACGCTCGGGCCGGGCTTCTCCGCGCAGTTGGTGAACCGCTCGACGACGAGGCCGGCGCGCTGCTCCTCCTGACCGCCGGAGCCGAACACCAGCCACGGCAGGGCGAAGGCGGTGATCGAGGGGTCGCGCTCGAGGCCGCGCCGGATGAACTCCTCCACCGTGCCGGTACGCGGCACCACGAACTCGTCGAGGTCGCAGACGAGCACCCAGTCGTACCGCCCGGCATGGTTCTCGAGGAAGTGCTGGTAGGCGTGCCGCTGCGGCGGGACGCCCTCCCGGCGGGGCCAGTGCGTCCGGTGGACGACGCCCGCGGCGTCGAGGGCGGCGAGCACCTCGGAGGTGCCGTCGTCGGAGACGTTGTCGTAGACGTGGATGCCGGCGAAGCCCGCCAGGCGGTGCCAGGCCACCCACTCCAGCAGGTAGTCCCGCTCGTTGCGCGCGATCGCGCACACGCCGATCCGCAGGCCGCCCTCGGGGACGGGCGGCGGCAGGGACGGCACCGGGCGGGCTGAGCGCGGACGGCCCAGGCGGGTGATCAGCGAACGCATGGGGAGGCCTCCAATGGAGCCGGGTCGGGGTGCACGGAGGAGAGGACGTCCGACGGCCAGGGCGCTGCACCATCCTCAGCCGCGGCTGGGATGGGGCACAGTGCATCGCACAGCTCTGCTCTGCCGATGCGTCGGCCGGCTGCCTCGGCCCTGCCGGGGCAACCGCCAGGCACTCGCCGTGTTCAGCCTCGCGCTGGCGTCCCCCGGACAACAGGCACCGTCGGACGTCCCGGGCGATCCGCGGGGACTCGCCCACGCAGGCGCCCGGGCCTGGCTCAGTCGCTGACGCGGAGTTCCAGGTCCTCGGGCAGGCCGTGGAACAACTTGAAGCGAGTGTTGACGACGTCCCACGCGGGGTCCGGGTGGTGCACCTGACCGCGGAAGGGCAGCGGCTCTATGTCGACCTCCGTGGCGCCCGCCTCGACCTCGGCACGGATGTGGTCGAGACGTTCGACCGACGCGACCTGGATCACCGCATAGACGACGACGTGGGCAGCGAGGGTGGCCAGCGCCACGGCCGCCACCACAGGGGTGCCGTATCGACTGGCCCCCTCCCCTGCCGTCTCGGTCACCTCCTTGAGCAGGACCATGACGACGACCATGAGCAGCACGTACGTCGGGAAGAAGCACCGAGGCCCCACGGGCTCGACGATGGTCAGTGGCCCAGCGAGCAGGACGACTGAACCGCAGGCCGTGTACACCTGCTGCCGGCGCCACACGCTGGAGACGAGGAGTCTGGTCACGACCACCAGCAGCCCGAGGAGGAGGAACGCAGCGACACCCGCCAGCATCCTCAGGGACAAGGGCAGCGAGGGAACGGTGTCGGAGTTCCGGAGCACGAGCGTCAAGGTCAGGAAGACCACGGCGAGACCGCCGACAGTAACCGCCGCGCGGTGGCTGACTCGAGGACCAGCCGCGAGGAGCAGAGCACCGACCAACACGACGACGGCCACGTTGAGCAGGACGTTCTGGACCACCAACTGATGGCTGACTACGTCGCCGGCCTTCGCCACGAGCCGCAGCACCGCACCGAGGCCAAGGCTGGAGTCGATCTGCTGGTAGCCGTTCTCCCCGCCGGCCGCAGCCCGGTAAGCCTCGTTCTGGAACATCAGGACGGCACCCGCGGCCAACGCCACGGACCAGCAGGTCGCACGGGCGGAGAAGTGACCGCGTACGACTCGGTGGCACGTCGTGTAGGCCAGGCTAGCCACCACCAAGTACAGGGTGACGTGCTCCATGAACAGGGCTGAGACCACACCGAGCATCACCGTCCCGACACCCTCGACGAGGCCCAGACGGCGCCGGGACCCGTGTCGCCAGTCCGCCTTGACGACTCGGACGAAGACAAGCACGCACAGCGCGGCCAGTGCGTAGTTCGCGAAGCCCGACGTCCACACGACCGCCTGCCGCCAGACGGCCACGGGCATGCCGATGAACAGGAGGGTCGCCAGCGCGTACCCCAGTGGCGTCCTGCTCTCGGCCAGGTCGACGACGAGGAAGACGATAGCCGTGACGGTGGCGGCCACGACGAGTGCCGCGAGAAAGCCCGACCGGGTCAGAACGAGCACAGCGAGATTGCCCGCGTACCTGCCGTTGTAGTTGTCGAAGAAGGTCGATAGGCGCTCCTGTCCGATGCGGGAACCCCACGCCCAGTCGTCACCGCTGAAGGGAAACAGCAGGGCCAACCCGGAGAAAGCCAGGAACAAGGCGACTAGGAACACCCTCTCCCATCCGAGCGTGATGACACGGCTCCGCAACTGCTCGGGGGACAATAGGGTCGAGTTCACGCGCAGGTCCTCCAGACGACCGAGGACCGTGGGACCTCGCTAGACGGCGGCGCGACGGTTCGTCCACAGAATGTGGATGGAACTCGACGCCGAATCAAAGATAAGCGACACGCGCGCGAGACACCGAGCTGGGTGAGGACAATGGGCTGACTGATGCCGCTGGTGCCCCTGGTGCAGGTGATCCGACACATGGGGCGGACGTGTACAGCTCAGGACGGTCACGTCTTCCTCCAACGGGCAGATGCGCTTGACTCTGCACTCGAGAGATGAGGCTGAAGCCGGGACGACAGTCCAGTGACCAATGCGGCGACCGTGACGAGTGATGCGGAGGAGGTCGGACGATCAGTTGCGTCCGCGCAAATGGCATCTCGTCGGCATCCCCTCGACTAGCCTCGAACTGCCAGCCCGGATCGAGTGTCCCTGTCATGGAAACGGATGCCGTGAAGCTCTCAGTCGTCGTGCCTTGCTATAACGAGGAGGCCGTTCTCGACGGACTCGTCGAGGCGCTGAAGGACCACTTGCCTGCGATCACCGACGACTTCGAGGTGATCCTCGTCGACGACGGAAGCCGGGATGACACCTTGGCGATCCTGCGGAGGACGGCTGTCAGCGATCCCCGCTTCCGGTACCTGGCACTGAGCCGGAACTTCGGCAAGGAGTCGGCGATGCTGGCTGGGCTGAGTCAGACGCGGGGCGAGGCGGTGGTCATCATGGACGCTGACCTCCAACACCCCCCGCAGCTCATCGCGGAGATGCTCACCTTCCTGGACAAGGGCTACGACCAGGTGGTGGCCCGGCGCAACCGGACCGGTGACGCCCTGTTCCGGACCCTCGTCTCACGCGCCTACTACCTGGTGATCAACCGGCTGATCGACGTCCGCCTCGAGGACGGCGTCGGCGACTTCAGGGTCCTGAGCAGGACCGCGGTCCGGGCCGTGCTTGCACTGGGCGAGTGCAACCGCTTCTCCAAGGGACTGTTCTCCTGGATCGGCTTCAACACCACGACCGTCGACTACGACAACGTGGCGCGCGAGGCCGGCGAGAGCAAGTGGCGGCTCCGCGATCTGGTGGACTACGGCATCGACTCGGTCGTCTCGTTCAACAGCAAGCCTCTTCGACTCGCCATCCACGTCGGCGCACTGGCCGCTTTCGTCGCTTTCCTCTACGCGGCCTGGGTGGTCACGGACGCCCTCGTCCAGGGCAACGCCGTGCCCGGATACGTGACGACCATCTGCGCGGTAGTGGGATTCGGCGGTCTGCAGATGATCCTGCTGGGCGTCACCGGGGAGTACCTGGGGCGCATCTACGTCGAATCGAAGGGCCGGCCGCACTTCCTCCTCAAGGAGAGCAGTGAAGGGGCCGCTACGCCCGTCACCGTGCCACTGGGCGCCCGCTACGAGCAGTTCGCCCAGCTGAGCCCGACCCTCCGCACGGACACCGAGCGCGAGGCCGCGGACCTCGAGCTCACCCACTGATGCTGGGGCGCCTGCTCCGCTTCGCCGCTGTAGGAGTTCTCAACACCGGCATCTACTACGGGTGCTATCTGGCCCTCCACGCCGCGATCCCATACGTCCTGGCACACGTGCTGGCCACCGCCATCGCGATGGTGTGCTCGTACTTCCTCAACTGCTACGTCACGTTCAACAGGGCGCCCTCGTGGCGCACGTTCCTCCTGTTCCCTCTGTCGAACCTGGCGAACGTCGTGGTCACCACGGCCGGGCTCCCCGTTGCGGTCGACGTCCTCGGGCTGGACGAGCGAATCGCCCCCCTTCCGGTCGCTGTCCTCGCCATCCCGATCACCTACCTCGTGACCGCCACGGTGATGTCTGACGGAGATCAGCGAGCGCGGTCCGGGAGCAACGGAGCACCGACGCTCCGGTCCGCCGCATCCGCCTCCTGAGCGGGTCTCGGCTGGGTCCGGTGCACGTGCCGTGGCCACGGCGTGGAACCTCGCGACTCCCGCCACGGTCTTCATGATGGGTGCGGCAGCACGGTCGCCGCACGCGACGTCCGACGCTGCTCCACCCGGAGCAGGCCGGGGCGGACCCGTCACCGGCGTCGTCCGGGTGAGAGAGCGAGCTCCTCCGCGCCCGCGGCCACGCCACGGCGACGCTGTGTCGGGACGCTCCGGCTCGGCGATGAGCAACCGCCCGACTCGACGCCCATCCTGCGAGACCGCAGCCTCAAGCCACCCCGCGCTCGCCGCGCGCGGAGCATCCCGGAGAGGTGGCGCGCCCGAATCCTCAACCGTCGTCGAGCCTGTACCGCCTGGCGGCGGATACAGGTCGGCGCTCGTCCAGCAGGGGCGCAGGCGCGCCGATCGCGATCGGTGCCGAGTCGAGCTGTCCATGGCCCGCCATGCGCGGGAGGCGGAGACGCTGCAGGAGCGACACCCCCTGTCAGCGCTCTGCCACCTCCACCGGCAGGAGCACCAACACCCCGTCATCACGCAGTCCACGACGCTCCGCGTCGGCGAGATCGCGGTCCCGAGAGGCGGCGATCAGCGCCTGGACTACGGGCTCGGTGCTGCGCGCCGGCAACCCTCGTGGTCAGACACTCGCGACCACGTCGAGCGTCGACCCCTCACCGCGCACCCGAGGCCGACGCTTGAGGCCGGGAGTGCGCGTCAGCTGGTGGTCGCGGACTGTGGTTCGGTCACACCGGACCACCTGGTGAGCGGCTGAGGGGCACCACCGCCCAACGCTCGAGTCGGTGCTCCTCGACACCGTCCGGCTCGCGCACCGTCGTCATGCTCCCGACGGAGCTGGCGTCCCCATCGCTGTGGTCAGGACCGGCACCCACCACCACCTCGCGGAACGGGTCGCCCACGCAGGAGGCCGACGGAGACACGCAACAGGCTCAGCCGACTGGTCGCCGCCGCGTCAGGCTCCTTAGCCCGCCGAGCCGCGCGCGCCCGTGCACGAAGAGGCGCGACGGTACCGAACGCGCCAGGGCCGTGCCGTCGGCGGCGCTCCGGACGTCGGCCAGGACGATCTGGGTCAGCCTGGTCAGGGCGGCCGGGTGGTAATCCAGCGTGTAGTGCACTGCGAACGGGCCCCACGGATGACTGTCGGTGCTGGTCAGGTCGTCCGTGAAGACGTTGATCACCCGGTCGACACCTCGCGAGGACAACTCCGCGTCGAGAGTCTCCCACCAGTCGTTCATGTCCCGCAGTTCCGCTTCCCGGCCCAGGGAGCGCTCCGAGCCGTCTTCAGCCACAGACCGCGTGACGTTACGCGCCCGGTGCAGGACCAAGCGGGTTTCCGGTAGCTCGCGACCGAGGAAGGCCAGCAGGCGGTCCAGCGCGTCGCGCCACATCACAAGGTAGCCCGCCCTGTCCGCCCCAGGGACGAGGTCGACCGTGTCGGATTCCGAGAAGAACGGCGTCCGCATGATCTTCCAGCGGTTACGCGTCAGATAGGACCCATTGACGGAGAAGCAACCGAAGTGCACATCCGCAAACAGGTCGATGAGCAGATACCCCGGCCGTTGGATCAAGAGCTCGTCCAAGAACGACCGCGTGACCTCCTTGGTGACCTCGCGCTGTCCATACGGATCGAGGTTGCCCATCCGGGCCGGGGGTACGTCTACGCGTCCGCTCATCAAACTGATGAGTGACACCTGATTGCTCAGCGCAACACACTCGAACAAGTCTTTGTAGTTGGGATTGAATCGACTGTTGAAGAGATCTCGGCTGACGCAACTCCCCAGGACGGCAACGCGCACTGGCTCGAACGGCATTGGGTTGCTGGAGGGCACTGACACAACGCCGGTGGTCACAGCTGGTCCGCCCCGACCGTCACGCCGTCGGCGCCGACCGCCTCGAAGTCCTCGGAGAGGCCCTCGTCGGCGAGTTCCGGTTCGTGCAGTGCGGCGTCGTTCAGGGCGTCTTCGACCAGTTGGGCGCCGGTGAGCCCGTCGCCGGGCGCCAGACCCTCCGTCGTCGGCGTCCCCGGTCCCTCGACCACTGCCGCCGCGTCGCCGGCCGCCACCTCGACCCCACTGGGACCGGCGACCACCTGGGCTCGGACCGGTCGGTCGAGCTCGCGGATGGCCTTGAACACCTGGTAGCAGGCGTCGCCGGCCGGCTCGCCGAAGGTCGCCCGGATGCGGCGCTCGATCGCCTCGTCGGGCCGCAGGCCCTCGACGGCGAGCTTCTCGAGGGCCGACACGGCCTCCTCCAGCGAGGTCGTCACGGGCCCGAAACCGTCGCGCTCGTAGCTGAAGTAGCCGCGGCGGTAGGGCTGCGCGCCCGAGAAGAACTCGTCGCGGTCGAACTGGAAGTAGACGGTGGGCCGGCCGAGCAGCGCGACCTCGAACGCGATCGACGAGTAGTCCGTGATCAGCAGCGCCGTGCGGGCGAACACGTCCTGGACGTCGACGTCCGCCCACCGCAGCAGCTCCACGTGCCCCGGGACGTCACTGTCGTGCAGGAACGGCGTCATGTTGGGGTGGGGCAGGAACGCCACGCGGGACCCGGTGCGCTCGGCCACCTGGCGCAGCTCCGGGGCCTGCAGCAGGCCGAACCAGTGC
This sequence comes from Geodermatophilus obscurus, assembly GCF_900115395.1. Lineage (GTDB taxonomy): Bacteria > Actinomycetota > Actinomycetes > Mycobacteriales > Geodermatophilaceae > Geodermatophilus > Geodermatophilus obscurus_B. The sequence goes on along the minus strand of NZ_FOWE01000004.1, from coordinate 290,078 downwards.
TGCGCGTACTCGGATGCGCGGAAGGCCGCCGCCCTCTCCTCCGGGGTCAGCGACTCGGGCATCCCCTCGGCCAGGGACCGGCGCCACGTCGGCATGACGAGGATGCGGTCCACGTCCCGATCGGCGAGCTTCCGCGCCTTCGCCAGCAGGGCGTCGTGGCGGGGAAGCCCCGTCCGCTTGACCTCCTTGGTGGTGAACACGTACGGCGTCCCGTCCCCGGTGAAGGACCGCTCCTCGGCCTCCGTCGTCGTCATCAGGAGGGAGATCCGCTTGTCGTTCAGCCAGCGCGAGTAGTCGTCCTTGCCCACCCCGTGCTGCAGGAAGGTGAACTGCCACTGCGGCCGCCCGTACAGGGCGTGCGGCAGGGGGGCCATCGCGAACGCGTTGGCGTGCGAGGACACCACGTGTCGTGCGTTGAGCAGCAACATGCGCCACTGCACGGACCCGTGCGCGACCAGCTTGAAGCCCTCTCGCTGCAGCCGTCGCCAGTCCGGGGACTGCCGGTCGAGGACGAACCAGGCGTTGACCTGCGGCCGCTTGCGCTTGAGGTAGCGGTACAGGTGCTCGGCACTGTCCTGGGCCTGCTCCTGTCGGTCCATCAGGACCCAGGCGTCGGCGTACCGCCGCCGGGCGGAGGGACCCGCGGCTCGGCGTCGGGTGATGCGAGCCGTCCACTGCTCGCGGTCGACCCAGGCCGCGAACCACGTGACGAGAGCGGAGAGCCACCGCGCCGGAGCACCGACGACGCGTACGAGTCCGGTGGCGCCGACGTCCGGTCCGGAGGCCAGGTCGGGCCGCGAGGCGCCCAGTTCCTTGGACAGGCGGAGCGCGGTGACCTGGTAGGGCAGGTCGCTGGGCGCCCGGGTGGACAGCGGGACCGGCCGGCCGTCGAGCGTGATGCGCAGGGTCCCGTCCGCCGGCAGCCACACGATCCGCTCCTGGGCGACCGCCCGGCCGAAGAACTCGATCGAGCGGACCTTCTGGTGGACCGGCTCGACCTGCCGCCCGCGCCACGAGAACTCCTCCCGCGGCCGGGGTCCGCCGTAGGTGTAGCGGGCGCGCACCAGCCGCTGGCGCTCGTCCAGCTGGTCGAGGCGGACCTGGCTCGGCCTGGTCCGCAGGTCCTTGTAGCCGACGACCAGGGCATTGCGCAGCCAGTAGGCGGTGGATGAGACCTGGAAGCCCATGATCGTCTCGACGTCGATCAGGGCGAAGATCTCGCGGCACAGGGCGTGGAACTCGTCCTGCACCTCCGGCCGCACGGCGCCGGTGGCAGAGATGAGCCTGCTGTCGGCCTTGAAGTACCAGAGCAGGTCGTAGAGCACGGTGTTCTGCAGCCACACCGGTGGCCGGCCGTACCGCTGCGCGCCACGGCGGAGGAGGTCGAGGTACCCGTAACGCGGGACGGCGAGGTACTTGTCGTCCCGCGTCCACGCCGACTGCACCGACGACGTCCCGTCGGCGCGCTTGCGGTAGTAGTAGCCGGCGGACGCGATGAACCCCACCAGCGGGGCGGCCGACTCGAGCAGGTGGACACCGATGAGGTGACCGTCCTCGAAGGTCGGCCGGATGCGCGGGTCGAACCTGTTCCCATTCGCGCGCAGCCGGTCCAGCGGCAGGAACGCCGTCCCAGCCGACAGGTGGATCCGGTTCGGGTACTGGCTCATGTCGACCAGTTGGTTGCCCCGGCCGAAGTTCTTGCGGAGCGCGTGCTTGTCCACGTGCGCGGCCGGGTCGTCGGTGAAGACCAGGAGCCGGGTGGCGAGCAGGTCCGGCGTCTTGCGCTGGGTGCCGAGGAAGGCAGCCACCTCGCTGAAGTAGTCGTCGGCCAGGACGTCGTCCGGGTCGGCGAAGGTCACCCACTCGCCGGTCGCCAGCTCGATCCCGGCGTTGCGGGCCGCGCCCTGGCCGGCGTTCTCCTGACGGATCACGTGGACCCGCGCCGGGGTCGACTCCGCCCACCGACGAGCGATCTCACCGGCACCGTCGGTCGACCCGTCGTCGACCAGGATGATCTCGAGATTCTCGATGCCGTAGGTCTGCCGGTCCAGCGAGGACAGGAAGGCCTCGATGTACTCGGCGACGTTGTAGACGGCCGAGACGACGCTGAACCGGGGCCGCGCCGGGCTCGGTCCCTCGACAGGTGCTGTGGCGGTGGGGCTCACGACTCGCTCTTCTCGAAACTGCTGCGCAGGGGGAAGTACCGGGACAGGAAGCCGTGCAGCATGTGCTGCTGCTCCAGCGGATCGACACCGGAGGTGTCGTGGTCGTTGAGGCAGAACGTGTCGACGTCGCGGCGCTCGAGCAGCCGCTCGAGCCGCCGGGCGGTCTCCGGGGCCGCGATGTCGGCGTAGAGGTACCGGATCCGGCCCTCCACGGCACGCCCGGCCAGGTAGGCGTAGTGGTGGTGGAACGCCGAGACCACCGACAGGTCCCCGGGGTGGCGGAACTGGTGGCCCGCCGTCTCGGCGAACTGCTCGGGGAAGCGCTCCTCCATCTCGGCCAGCACGTCCTTCAGCAGCGCGTTCGGCGCGTGCTTGAACTTGTTGGTGACCGTCCGGTCGAAGGCCTTGAAGAGCAGCTCGCGGTTGTTCTTGCCGCCGCTCATCACCGGCCGGTCGAAGGCCCCGGTCGGCCCCAGGCCGAGCTTCGCCGTCGACGGGAAGAAGTGCGCGATGCCGTTGCCCTCGAAGAACAGGCGCGGGCGGACCGGGCGGCCGAAGAAGAAGTCGTCGTTCAGGTAGAGGAAGTGGTCGCTGAGGCCCTCGACGTGGTGCAGCTGCGACTCGATCGCGTGCGAGTTGAAGGTCGGCAGCCGGCCCCGGTCGCCGAAGAGCTCCCGGTGGCTGACGACGGTGAGCCGCGGGTTGTCGGTGTCCAGCCACGGCGGCACCTGGTCGTCGGTGACGAGGTAGACGTGGCGGACCCAGCCGGCGTACATGTCCAGGGACCGCAGGGAGTACCGCAGCTCGTCGCGGGACAGGAAGCGGGACTCGTTGCTCGCGAACTCGTTGAGCTCGCCGAGGCCGACGGCGGAGTGCACGGCCGCCTTGCGCTCCCGCCACGCGGGGTCGCTGCCGTCCACCCAGGTGTAGACGACGTCGACCGGGAAGTCGACGTCGTAGGCGTGCCGGGGGGTGAGGACGGGGAGGGCCGGCCGGCTGACGCCGTCGACGTCCCAGCGGGCCGGCTCGCCGATCGTGCTGGGGAGGGCGTCCACCCACGGGTTGCGGCGGGGCGCGACCCACGACCCGGCCGCCAGTGGCTCACCGGTGGTGTGGTCGTCGGGCTGGTCCTCGGCCAGGACGCGCCAGAACTCGAGCACGCACCCCAGCTCCGGCCCGCACAGGGCCTCGGCCGCGCCCGGGGCGGCCAGCACGCGGAACACCGTGTACGCGTCCCCCGCCGGGACGCGGCCGGCCGGGCGGGACAGCCGCCGGCTGCGCTCGTTGCCGCGGGGGTGCACCTGCTGCCGGTAGGCGGGGTCCCGCCGCGCCGCGGCGTCCAGCGCGGCCCACGCGGCCGCCCGGTCGTGCTCGGCCACGGCCAGCACCCGGCGGCCGTTCACCGGCGCGTCGACGACCAGGTACCGGATGCCGGCCCCGTCGAGCGCGTCCGCCACGAACGCCGCGTTGGCCGCGAGGACCGCCGAGGCGGAGAAGGTGTCGACGGGGCGGGCCAGGAACCGCTCGCCCCGGTAGCGCACCGCCGTCACCGGGCCCTCGACCCGGTCGGCCGCGGCCCGGCGCATGCGCTCGAGCCGCAGGTCGCGGGCCGCGGCCTGCAGGGAGGTCGACCCCCGGCCGACGTCGCGGACGACCCGCCACGCCGGCGCGGGCAGCGCCCGGTACACCCGCTGCTGCACGTGCAGCGGGACGATCGTGTTCAGGCTCGGACTCATCGGTCCCCTCCCCCGCCGGGTGCGTGTGCGGGCACGGCACGGCCCGCGCTCACGCGCTCTCCCGGGTCTCGTCCGCGTAGGCCGCGAGTACCTCATCCATCGGCCCGTCCCCCACGAGCCGTCCCTCCCGCAGGTACAGCCCGCGCGCGCAGAAGCGGCGCAGGTCGCCGTCGTTGTGGGACACCAGGAACAGCGTCCGTCCCTCCGCGACCATCTCCTCGATGCGCGCGTGGCACTTGCGCTTGAAGACCTTGTCGCCCACCGCGAGCACCTCGTCGACGAGGACCACCGGCTCCTCGAGCCGGGACACGACGGCGAAGGCGACCCGCACCTTCATCCCGCTCGACAGGTGCTTGTACGGGGTGTCGAGGAACTCCTCGATCTCGGCGAAGTCGACGATCTCGTCGAAGCGCTCGCCGATCACCGCCCGCGACATGCCGTGCAGCCCCGCGGTGAGCCCGATGTTCTCGCGCACGGTGAGGTCGGCGACGAACCCGCCGGTGATCTCGATCAGCGGGGCCACCCCCGCGCGCACGTCGACGGTGCCGCGGTCGGGCAGCAGCACGCCGGCGATCAGCTTGAGCAGGGTCGACTTGCCCTGGCCGTTGCGGCCGACGACGCCGATCGTCTCCCCTTGCCCGATGGAGAAGCTGACGTCGCGCAGCGCCCAGAACTCGTCGCGCCGCACGCCGCCCTCGCCGCGGATGAGGTAGTCGCGCAGGCTGCGGTGCCGCCGTCCGCGGTGGAAGCGCACCGCCACGTCCTCGACCGAGACCACCGGGTCCGTCGCTGCGGGCATCAGATCTCCTTGAGCACGGTGCGCTCGAGCCGGGCGAAGACGGCCCAGCCGGCGGCCAGCAGGACGGCGGCGGCGGAGACGGAGATCCCGACCAGGGACCACTGCACCGGCTCGGTGGAGAAGCCCGCCCGGTTGAGCTCGATGACACCGGCCAGCGGGTTGAGTGCGAAGACCGCCGACAGCCGGCCGGGCACGTCGGAGACGGCGAAGATGACCGGGGTCGCGTAGAAGCCGAGCCGCAGCGCGATGCGCACCACCCGCTCGAGGTCGCGCACGAGCACGACCATGGGGGCCAGCAGCAGGCCGACGCCGAGGACGAGCACCGCCATCAGCACCGCGCCGGGCAGCAGCAGGACCAGGTGCCAGTCCAGCGGCGCCCCGAAGGCGAGGGCGAAACCGAACAGGACCGGCAGGCTCAGCAGGAACTCGACGCCCTTGGACAGCACGACCCGCACGACCCACACCTCGCGCGGCACGTTGGTGGAGCGCACCAGCTTGGCCTCGGTGTGCAGCGCCCGCGCCGCCTCGGTGACCGCCCCGTTGAACCACGTCCACGGGAGCAGCCCGGCGAGCAGGAAGACGATGTAGGGCTCCGCGCCGACCGTGCGGGTGAAGACCTGCGTGAAGACGAACCAGTAGATGCCGGCCAGCGCCAGCGGCTCGAGGACCGACCACAGGTAGCCCAGCGCCGATGAGGCGTAGCGGACCTTGAGGTCGCGGGCGACGAGCAGGCGCACCGCGCGGCGCCGTCCCCAGAGCGCGGCCGGGCGGGCCGTGATCCCGCGCCGTGGGCGCCGGGGGTGCCGCGCGGACACCGGGACCGGCACCTCGACGCGCTCGGCGGTCGCCGTCACCGGCCACCGCCGCACGGACGGCTGCCGAAGAGGAAGCCGCTGCCCCAGCTGAGGTGCACGGTGGCGAGGACGGCGGGCAGCCAGGCCCGCGCGCGCCAGGACAGGCCCTCGGACTCCGCCGCGGCGGCGCTCACGACCCCGACGCAGTAGGCGGCCGGCGCCAGCCAGCCCCACTGCAGGGCCTGGTGGCCGGTCACCGCGCCGGCCACGCCGGCGGCGGTCCCGGCGACGATGGCTGCGGTGACGGCCGGCGGGGCCAGGTAGCGGGGGCGCACCGAGTCGGGGTGCCGGCGGATGACCTCGCGGCGCCAGCGGCCGGTGTGGAAGAACTGCCGGACCAGCTCGGTCCAGGAGGAGCGGGGGCGGTACGTGACCGCGAGGTCCGGGGAGAACCACACCACCCCGCCGGACTGGCGGATGCGGTGGTTGAGCTCCCAGTCCTGCGCGCGGTGGTAGTGCTCGTCGAAGCCGCCGAGCCGCTCGAGCACCTCGCGGCGGAACACCCCGAGGTAGACGGTGTCGGCCGGACCCTCGACGCCGCCGACGTGGAAGCTGCCGCCGCCGAGGCCGACCTTCGAGGAGTACGCCCGGGCGACCGCCTGCTCGAAGCCGGTCTCGCCGACGGCGAGCATCAGCCCACCGACGTTGGCAGCCCCGGTCCGCTCGAGGAGGCGCACGGCCCGCTCGAGGTAGCCGGCCAGCAGGATGCCGTGCCCGTCGACGCGGGCGATGATCCCGTGGCTGGACGCCTGGACGGCGATGTTCAGCCCGGCCGGGGTGCGCCCGGTCGGGTTGCGGACCAGCTTGATCCGGCTGTCGCCGGCCGCCAGCTCGCGGGCGATGCGGTCGGTGTCGTCCCGGGACGGACCGAGCGCGATGACGAGTTCGACGTCGCCGCCGTACTCCTGGGCCAGGATCTCGACCACGCTGGTGGCCAGGTGCCGCGCCTCGTTGAGGACGGGCATGACGACCGACACGGACGGCCAGGCGCGCTCCGTCTCGGTGGCGATCCACTCGATGGGGTGACCGTCAGGCGCCGGTGCGTACGTCTCAGTCATGGCGCAGTCACTCTAAGTTCAGTGACGGTTCCGGTCCGCAGTCCCTCGTCGATTCGTCGACATGTGCCAGGCGCGACACGCCACCCGAGTCACACGAGTCACGCCCGACCCGCGGGAGGAGCACCGAGGGGGACGGAACACTCCGTCCGGCCGGTCAGAGCAGCCGGTTGGTGGCGGCCCAGCGGGTGAGCTCGTTGCGGTTGGACAGCTGCAGCTTGCGCAGCACGTTCGACGCGTGCGACTCCACCGTCTTCACCGAGATGAACAGCCGCGAGCCGATCTCGCGGTAGGTGTACCCGCGTGCCAGCAGCTGCATGACCTCGCGCTCCCGAGCGCTGAGCAGGTCCAGCCCGGGGTCGGTCGCCGGGTCCTCCGGCTGCGGGGCCGACGGGGAGGTCGCGGCGAAGGCGTCGAGCACGAACCCGGCCAGCCGCGGGCTGAAGACGACGTCGCCCTCGGCGACGCGCTGCACCGCCGCGACCAGCTCCGGCCCGGAGATCGTCTTGGTGACGTAGCCGCGCGCGCCGGCGCGGATGACGGCGATGACGTCCTCGGCGGCGTCGGACACCGACAAAGCCAGCCACTTCACCCCCGGCAGCTCGGCCCGCAGCGCCTCGAGCACCGCGCGGCCACCGCCGCCGGGCAGGTGGACGTCGAGCAGCACGACGTCGGGGACGGCGGCGCGGATGCCGGCGATCGCGGAGTCGGCGTCCGCGGCCTCCCCGGCGACGGTCACCGCGTCGCCGAGCTCGTGGCGCACGCCGGCGCGGACCATCGCGTGGTCGTCGACGAGGAAGACGGACGGGCGCTGCGGTGCGCTCACGCGGCCGCCGCCTCGCGGGGCAGGCAGAGCTCGACCTCGGTGCCCTCGCCCGGCGCGGACCGGACCACGGCCGTGCCGCCGAGCCGGGTCAGCCGCCCGGTGACCGAGTCGCGCAGGCCGCGCCGGTCGGACGGCACCGTGGCGGGGTCGAACCCGGCGCCGCGGTCGCGCACGAAGACCGACACCTGCTGCGCCGTCACCTCGGTGTAGAGGTCGGCGGAGGGGACGCCGGCGTGCTTGGCGGCGTTGACCAGCGCCTCGCGGGTGGCCGCGCCGAGGGCGGCGACCGCGTCGTCGAGCGGGGTGTCGCCGACGACGACCGGGTCGACGGTGAGCTCGTGGTCGGCCTCCACCTCGGCGACCATCTCCGACACCAGCGACGCCCACGTGCCCCCGCCGGTCACCTTCGCCGGCTCGTACAGCCAGCTGCGCAGCTCGCGCTCCTGGCTGCGGGCCAGCCGCGCGACGGCCTGCTGGTCGCCGGAGTGCCGCTGGATGAGCGCGAGGGTCTGCAGCACCGAGTCGTGCAGGTGGGCGGCGACGGCGGCCCGCTCCTCCGACCGGATGCGGGCGGTGCGCTCGTCCTCGCGGGAGTCCAGCAGCCGCCGCCAGAACGGGGCGGTGGCCAGCACGACGCCGACGAGGATGACCAGCGTCGCGACGAACCCGTTGCGGGCGTTGGCCAGCTGGCCCGTGGTCGCCAGCAGCAGCACCAGGCCGACCGCCGCGAGCACCGCGCCGCCGGCCAGCACCCAGCGGACGCCGGGCCGGGCGAGGGTCCGGTCGGTGTCGATCTGCCGCCAGATGACGGCCAGGCCGCCGCCGACCAGCAGCAGCGGGGCGATGAGCTGGTTCTCGCCCCAGGTGGCGAGGTTGGTGACCAGGACGAGCGCGCCGAGCCCGAGCAGGACCATGGCGAGGGTCTGCCGGCGGCTGGGCTCCTGGGCCACCTCCGGCGCCGCCTCGCCCAGCGGCATGAAGAACCACAGCACCGGATAGACGACGAGGCCGACGCCGGCCACCGCGAGGGCGAGGAACACCGCCCGCACCAGGAGCGGGTCAGCGCGCAGGTGCGCCGCCGTCCCGGCCGCCACGCCCGCCAGCATCCGTCCCGAGCGGGGACGGACCAGCGGGGGGCGGCCGGAGGCCCCGGACGTCGCGGGGAGGCCGGCGTGCGGCACGGTCAGCAGCGGCGCCGGCGGGGCGGCCGGCGCCGTCGCACCGGCCGGGAGCCCGCCCACGGGGGTCGGCACGGTCCTGGTCACGGTCCGATGGTGCACCGCGCGGGCCTCCTCCGGTACCGGGAGGACCCCGGACGGGCAGGACCAGGGTCGGATGGGGGCCTTCCCCGATGCCGCGGCGCGTCCCGGCTCGGCACGCTCTGTGCCATGACCGCTCCCTTCCCTCCCGGGGCCCCGCTCCTCGAACCCCCGCCCCCCCGGCCGGCGCTGCGCCGCAGCCGCACCGACAAGGTCGCCGGCGGCGTCGCCGGGGGGCTCGCCCAGTACAGCGGCGTCGACGCGCTGCTGTGGCGCGTCGGCTTCGTCGCCCTCACGCTCGCCGGCGGTACCGGCATCGCCGTCTACCTGCTGCTGTGGCTGCTCATGCCGGCCGGCCCCCGCACGCCGGCCGACGGCACACCGGCCGCACCGCCCGGGCCCCGCTCCCCCGTCGCCGGGATCACCGTCGCCGGGCTGCTGATCGTCGTCGGCCTGATGGTGCTGCTGACCCGCTACACCGGCCTCGACCTCGGTGCGCGCGGCTTCCTGGCCGGGGCACTGCTGGTGGTCGGCCTCGGGCTGGTCGCCTCCGCGTTCGCCCGGGGACGGGCTCCCCGCGGCGGGTTGATCGCGCTGGGCTCGGTGCTCACGCTGGCGCTGATGTTCGCCTCGTCGGTGCACGACTGGGACGAGGACGGGCACGGGCCCGGCGGCGGCGTGGGGAACCGCGAGTACCAGCCGACCAGCGTCGAGGACGTCGAGGCCGTCTACCGCCTGGGCGCCGGCAACATGGAGATCGACCTGTCGGAGATCGACGGCGACGACCTCGGCGGGCGGGAGATCCGCATCGACCAGGACCTGGGCAACCTCGAGGTGGAGGTGCCCGACGACGTCGCCGTCCGCGTCGTGCTCGACCAGGACGGCGGGAACACCGAGATCTTCGGCCAGAGCGGCGACGGCTACTTCCCGGCCGAGGACGCGGACGAGGACGACGGCGGAGACGAGGACGGCGACCGCGACCCCGCGCTCGTCCTGACCATCGACCACGGGGTCGGCAACGTGGAGGTGTCCCGTGCCTGACTACAGCGAGTTCCCGACCACCCCGACCGCCTGGCAGGAGCGCGCGCTGGCCGAGGACTGGCAGCACACGCCGGCCCTCGCCGTCCCGGAGCCGCGCCGGCGCCGTCCCGACCTGGTGGCCCTGGTGCCCGGCGTCGCCTTCGTGGTCCTGGCGCTGGTGTTCATCGTCGGGGTGACCATCCCGCTCGGCTTCCTCGCCGACGGCGGCCTGCTGTGGCTGCTGCTGATCGGTGCGGGGGTCGCGCTCCTGGTGAGCGAGGTGCGGAAGGTGCGCCACAGGCGCTGACACGACGGGGGCGGACCGACGAGGGCCCGGGGAGCGACCAGCTCCCCGGGCCCTCGTCCGTCGTCAGCCGGGGCGCCGGGTCAGGTCCACGACACCCGGGCCGACGCCTGGCCCGTCTTCTCGAAGTACTCGACCCGGACCTCGTGTGTCCCCTCGGTCAGGGTGAGGGTCGCCGTGCCCGTGCCGCCGGCCGCCCAGCGGTCGATCCTGAGCTGACCGTCGACGTACACGCGGATCCCGTCGTCACCGGCGGCGGTGAAGGTGTGGGCACCGGCGGTGAAGGAGAAGACGCCGGTCCAGCGCGCCGAGAAGTTGTTCTGGCCGACCCCCGGCGGTCCTCCGGTCCCCCAGGTGCGGTTCAGCGGAGCCGCCTCGCAGGCGCTCGAGGCCGGCGTCCCCGACAGCGTCCGGTTGCCGAAGTACTCGGCGCGGAACTGGCCGGCACCGCAGGCGGACCGGTAGGTCGCCGTGTAGGTGACCGGGGTGGCCCCCACGGTGACCTGGTGCGTCTGCGCACCGCCGTCGGACCACGAGGCGAAGTCGTGGACTAGCCCGCCCGACGTCTGCGGACTCGGGGCCGACAGGCCGGTCCGCCCGCCCACGATCACCGTGGCGGTGAACGGGGTGGCCGCCGTCCGCGAGCCCAGCGTGGCCTGCAGGCCGGCGGGCTGCGTGGTCACCGTGACCTGCACGGTCCGCGGCTGCAGCTCCCGCACGACCGTGGCCGTCCGCCCGGTGGCGTCCCGCGCCGTGAGCCGCAGCTCGAGGTGGGCCGGGTACTCGTGGTCCGGCGCGGCGATGGACGCGCCGCTCACCCCGGACCACGACTGCAGCGGGTGGTCGTGACAGGCGTCGGGGCAGTGCTGCAGCACCATCTCCCAGGTCAGCGCGCTCGCCGGGAGCGGCCGGCCGGCCGCGTCGGTCGCCGAGCCGGTGAAGGCGATCGTCTCGCCGACCTGCCACGTCGTCCCCGCCGCGGGGGTGGTGATCTGCGGGACCGGGTCGCCGGTCGCCGGGCCCGCGGCGGCCCAGGCCAGCTTCGCGACGGCGTCGCCGCCGGTCTCGAACCACTCGACGCGCACCTGGTGGGCGCCCGCCGTCAGCGGTCTGGTCGCGGTGAAGGTGGTGGGTGACTGGTCCCGCCACTCGTCGATCACCGGGGTCCCGTCCACCGCCACGCGCATCCCGTCGTCGGTCACGGCGGTGAACGTGGTGTCCCCGCCGGTGAAGTCGAAGGTGCCGGTCCAGCGGGCCGAGAAGTTGTCGGGCCCGACGCCCGCCGGGGCGCCCGTGCCCCAGTCGTGGGACAGCGGGGCCGCCTCACAGGCGGTGGCCGCGGCCGGGCCGGTGAGCGTCTTGTTCGGGAAGTACTCGGCGAGGTACTGGCCCGCCGGGCACGTCGTGGGCGTGGGGCCGGTCCCGGCGTAGGCGACGCGCCGGATGGTCCCGCCGTTGAGGTCGGCGTAGAAGAGCTCACCCTGCGGGGAGAGCTCCAGGTCCACCGGGCCGGCGGCGTCGGTGACGAAGGGGCGTGCCTTGAGCCGGTCCGGGAGGCCGTCGGTGCCCCGGGTCATCACCCAGATGCAGTTGCGCGAGTAGTCGGAGAAGAACAGCGCGCCGTCGTACTCCGCCGGGTAGGGACCGCCCGCGTAGAACTGGAACGAGACACCGGAGGTCGAGGACCCGCGGGTGACGTTGCAGTTGTCGTTGGCGTTGAGCGGCTGACCGTGCCGGTACGGGTAGTAGGGCGCGGTGACGGCGGAGGGGCCCTGCGCGTAGAGGTCCTCGCAGACCGTCAGGTTCAACCCGTCGTAGGCGGCCTGACGGTCGTTGCCCTCGTAGCAGGGCCAGCCGAAGTTGGTGACGCCGGCCGTCGGTGCCGCGAGGCGGTCGATCTCCTCGAAGGTCCCCCAGCCGACGTCGCCGATCCACACCTCGTCGGTGCCGGGGCGCTGCGTCATTCGGAACGGGTTGCGCAGGCCGTAGGCCACGATCCGCCGCGCGTTGGCGTCGGCGGACGCCGCGTTCGGGTTGTCCGGCAGGGCCGCGCCGGTGTCCGGGGAGACGCGGATGACCGTGCCGTCGAGGGTCACCGGGTCGCCGCCAGTCCGCAGGTCCTGGGAGCGGAGCGCACCGCCCTGCGCCGTGGGCGGCGTCATCGCCCCGCCGACCCCGCCCGGCGGGTCGCCGCAGGGGTTGACCGGGTTGCCGTCCTGGCCGAAGTCGGCGAAGTCGAAGCTCGCGCCGTCACCGGCGGAGGCGTAGAGCGCGCCGTCGCGGCCGAAGACGAGGTCCCCGGTGCTGTGGCTGGGGTACTGCTGGCACCAGTCGTGGACCAGGTCCTGCTTGGTCGTCGTCGTGCCGGTCAGGGTGAGCTTGACCAGCTTCCCGCTGACGACGCAGCCGTCACTGGTGGCACCGGGCGGGCTCGGGCAGGGATCGCTGTCGGCGCCCGCCGTCCCCCACCGGGGCGCGGTCCCGCCGACCGGCCCGTCGAAGGTGTACAGCGCGTAGAGGTACGGGCGGGCCGGGAACCCGGGGTCGACCGCCAGCCCGAGCAGCCCGCGGTCCCAGAAGTTGTGGACCTCGGTGCGGAGGTCGGCCACCTGCGTCGGCGTGGTGTCGGCGAGGCCGTCGAACACCTGGACGGTGCCCCGCTTCTCGGCGACGAAGACCCGTCCGTCGGGCGCGAAGCGGACCGCCGTCGGGTTGACCAGGCCGCTGAAGGCGGTGGTGTCGGTGAAGCCCGCCTGTGGCGCGGCGGCCGCCGGCGCCGCGCTCTGCGCGATGACCGCGAGGCACGCCGAGACCACCAGGAGGAGGGCGAGGACCCCGACCCCCGCCGCTCGCGTCGTCCGCCGCAGGTGTCCGGCCCAGGTCGCCATGACCACTCCCCGTGTCCCCCCGGCCGCCGTCGGCCGAGGCGCGGGACGCTAATCGCGGGACGGGAGGGCGACGGCGGACCGGCCCCCGCTCCGGCGTGTGACCCAGACCACACCGGCCCGCCGTCACCGGTGGTGAGCGCGAGAGGCGAGACCGGACGGTCCGGTGCCACCGTCCGCCCTCAGCCGACGACCCGGCCGACGAACGACAGCGCCTCCCGCCAGAACCTCTCGGTGGCCGCCGCGTCGTACTCGGCGGGCAGGCTCGGGTCGGTGAACAGGTGGCCCGCCACCTCGTACCGGACCACCTCCAGGACACCGCCGGCGGCCGCGACGTCGGCGGCCAGGGCCTCGTCCCACTCGGCGGACGCGTGCGGATCCCCGGTGGCGCGGTGCAGCTGCGCCGCCACGCCGGCCGGCCAGGACGGCGCCCCGAGGACGGCCATCGGCAGCGCTCCGGAGGCCAGCAGCACGCCGCTGACCCGGCGCCGGGTGGCCACGTGCTCGGCCATCCCGGCGCCGTTGGAGAAGCCGGCGGCCACGAAGCCGTCGGGCAGGTCGCGGACGGCGTCCGCGGCGCGGGCCATGAGCGCCGGGAAGCCGACCTCCTCGACGTACCTGCCGGCCTCGCCGTAGTCGTCGAAGACCCGCCCGTCGTACTGGTCGACGACGAGGACGTCATGGCCGGCCGCGCGCAGGCGCCCCGCGGCGTCGGAGATGCCCGGCCGGACGCCGAGGACGGAGTGGAACAGCGCGATGGATGCCATGCCGGTCACTCTGCTCGGGCGTCGGTGACACCGTCCTGTCACCGACTCCTGCGATCCTCGCGATCGTGAACCGCACCGACCGGCTGCACGCGCTCACCGAGGAACTGCGGCGGGCCGGGTCGCGCGGCCGGACGGCGCAGCGCCTCGCGGAGTGGCTGGAGGTGTCCACCCGCACCGTCAAGCGCGACGTCAGCGCCCTGCAGCAGGCCGGCGTCCCGATCTGGGCGGGCTCGGGTCCCGGCGGGGGCTACGTGCTCGACGCCTCGGCCACCCTCCCGCCGGTCAACCTGACGCCGGCGCAGGCCGTCGCGGTCACCCTCGCGCTGGCCGGGGCGACGGACGCGCCGTTCGCCGCCGACGGCCGGGCGGCGCTGGCGAAGGTGCTCGACGGCCTCGGTGCCGCGGCGCGGGCGGAGACCGAGCGGCTCGGCGGCCGGGTGTGGGTGCGCGGGCGGCCCGGCGGGCGTCCCGACCCCGCGCCCGTGGTGGAGGAGGCGCTGGCCCGGCGGCGCGTCGTGGCGATCACCTACCGCGACCGTCGCGGGGCGGCGTCCCGCCGCCGGGTGGAGCCGCATCTGCTCGCCCGCACCGGGGACCGGTGGTACCTGGTCGGCTGGTGCCGGGAACGGGACGCGCCGCGCTGGTTCCGCTGGGACCGCATCGAGGCCGCCGACCTCACCACCGAGGTCGCACCCGAGCGGGACCCCGCGGTCTACGGCACCCCGCCCCCGGACGCGCACGCCGTCAGGTCCCCCGGGTGACGTGCTGGAACGGCCTCGTCGCAGGGCCCCGGCCCGAGCAGGCGACGTGCTGGAACGGCCCCGTCGCGGGGGCCCGCGCCGAGCCTGCGAGGCGTGGGGGCGACGGGGTCCTCATTCCCACTCGATGGTGCCGGGCGGCTTGCTCGTGACGTCGAGGACGACGCGGTTGACCTCGCGGACCTCGTTGGTGATGCGGGTGGAGATCCGGGCGAGCACGTCGTAGGGCAGCCGGGTCCAGTCGGCGGTCATGGCGTCCTCGCTGGACACCGGGCGCAGCACCACCGGGTGGCCGTAGGTGCGGCCGTCGCCCTGCACACCCACCGAGCGGACGTCGGCCAGCAGCACCACCGGGCACTGCCAGATCTCGCGGTCCAGGCCGGCGGCGGTGAGCTCGGCGCGCACGATCGCGTCGGCCTGCCGCAGCACGTCGAGGCGCTCCTGGGTCACCTCGCCGACGATCCGGATCCCCAGGCCCGGGCCGGGGAACGGCTGGCGCCACACCATCGCCTCGGGCAGCCGCAGCTCGACGCCGACCGCGCGGACCTCGTCCTTGAACAGCGTCCGCAGCGGCTCGACGAGGGTGAACTGCAGGTCCTCGGGCAGCCCGCCGACGTTGTGGTGGCTCTTGATGTTCGCCGTCCCCGTGCCGCCGCCGGACTCGACGACGTCGGGGTAGAGCGTCCCCTGCACGAGGAAGTCGACGCGCTCCCCGTGGTCGGCCGCGTCGCCGACGACGTCGAGCGCGGCCTGCTCGAAGACCCGGATGAACTCCCGGCCGATCGTCTTGCGCTTCTCCTCCGGGTCGCTGATCCCGGCCAGCGCGCCGAGGAACCGCTCCCGGGCGTCGACCACCCGCAGGTCCACCCGGGTGACGGCGACGAAGTCCCGCTCGATCTGCTCGGTCTCGCCCTCGCGCATGAGCCCGTGGTCGACGTACACGCAGGTCAGCCGGTCACCGATGGCCCGCTGCACGAGCGCCGCGGCGACGGCGGAGTCGACACCGCCCGACAGCGCGCACAGCGCCCGGCCCTCCCCCACCTGCGCGCGGATCCGCTCGACCTGCTCCTCGACGACGTTGGCCGCCGTCCAGGTCGGCTCCAGGCCGGCGATGTCGAACAGGAAGTGCTCGAGCACCGTCTGGCCGTGCGCGGTGTGCCGCACCTCGGGGTGGAACTGCACGCCGGCCAGCCGCCGGTCGACGTCCTCGAACGCCGCGACCGGCGCGCCGCTGGAGGTGGCGGTGACGGTGAACCCGGGCGGCGGGGCGCTGACGGCGTCGCCGTGGCTCATCCACACCGGCTGCTCGACCGGCAGGTCGCCGAAGAGCCGGCCGCCGGTGGTGACCGTCAGCGGGGTGCGGCCGTACTCGCGGCCGCCGGTGTGCGCGACGGTGCCGCCGAGGGACTGCGCCATCGCCTGGAACCCGTAGCAGATGCCGAACGCCGGCACCCCGCCCTCGAACAGCGTGGGGTCGACCTGCGGCGCGCCCTCGGCGTAGACGCTGGACGGGCCGCCCGACAGCACGACCGCCGCCGGCTCCCGCTCCAGGATCTCCTCCGCGGACACCGACGACGGGACGATCTCGGAGTAGACGCCGGCCTCGCGGATGCGCCGGGCGATGAGCTGGGCGTACTGCGCGCCGAAGTCGACGACGAGGACGGTCGGGAAGTCCATCAGTCGGCGCTGTCGCCGGCCGGGGCGCCGCCGATCACGAGGTCCACGCGCTGGAACTCCTTGAGGTCGCGGTAGCCGGTCTTGGCCATCGTGCGGCGCAGCGCGCCGAAGAGGTTGGTGCGGCCGTCGGAGGTCTCGGCCGGGCCGAGCAGCAGCTGCTCCAGCGACCCCCGGGCGGGCACCGGCGCCGACGTCCCGCCGCGCGGCAGCCGCGGGTGCGCGGCCACCGAGTCCCACCACACGCCGGAGGCCGGGGCCTCCCTCGCCGCGCGCAGCGGCTCGCCGAGCTGCACGGCGTCGGCGCCGCAGGCCAGGGCCCGGGCGATGGCGCCGCTGGTCTCGATCCGGCCGTTGGCGATGACGTGCACGTACCGGCCACCGGTCTCGTCGAGGTAGTCGCGGCGAGCGGCCGCGGCGTCGGCGATCGCGCTGGCCAGCGGCACCCGGATGCCCATGACGGCGTCGCCGGTGGAGAAGCTGTCGGCGCCGACGCCGACGATCACGCCGGCCGCGCCGGTGCGCATGAGGTGCAGCGCGGTCGTGTAGTTGGCCGCACCGCCCACGATCACCGGGACGTCGAGGTCGGCGATGAAGGACTTGAGGTTGAGCGCGGCGCCCTGGGTGGTCACGTGCTCGGCGGAGACGATCGTGCCCTGGATGACCAGCAGGTCGACCCCGGCGGCGAGCACCGTCGGCGCGAGCAGCTCGGTGTGCTGCGGCGACACGCGCACGGCCGTGGTCACCCCGGCGTCGCGCATCTCCTTGATCCGGGCGCCGATCAGGTCGGCCTTCACCGGCTCGGCGTAGACCTGCTGCAGCAGCGACACCGGCGGCGGCGCCTCCGCGCCGGCCTCGCGCAGCTGCCGGTAGACCGGCAGCGGGTCGTCGTAGCGGGTCCACAGCCCCTCGGCGTTCAGCACGCCGAGGCCGCCCGCCTGGCCGACGGCGATCGCCGTCGCGGGGCTGACGACGGCGTCGCTGGGGCTGGTCACCAGCGGGATCTCGAACCGGAAGGCGTCGATCTGCCAGGCGGTGGAGACGTCGTCGACGTCGCGGGTGCGGCGGGACGGGACGATCGACACCTCGTCGAGGTCGTAGCCCCGGCGGGCGAAGCGGTTGAGGCCGATCTCGACGGTGTCGCGAGCGGGCATGGTCAGCGCCCCCGGTAGTTCGGTGCCTCGACGGTCTGACGGGTGGACCCGACGTTGGACAAGTGGCTCACCGACCGCGGTAGTTGGGGGCTTCGACGGTCATCTGGATGTCGTGCGGGTGGCTCTCGGTCAGCCCGGCGGAGGTGATCCGGGTGAGCTGCCCGCGCTCCTGCAGGTCGGCGACGGTGGCCGCGCCGGCGTAGCCCATCGACGCCCGGAGGCCGCCGACCAGCTGGTGGGCCACGGTCGCCAGCATCCCGCGGTAGGGCACCTGGCCCTCGATGCCCTCGGGGACGAGCTTGTCGTCGGAGAGGACGTCGTCGGCGAAGTAGCGGTCGCGGCTGAAGGACTGGCTGCCGCGCTTCTGCATCGCACCCAGCGAGCCCATGCCGCGGTAGGTCTTGAACTGCTTGCCGTTCATGAACACCAGCTCGCCCGGGGCCTCCTCGACCCCGGCGAACAGCCCGCCGATCATCACGGTGTCGGCGCCGGCGACGAGGGCCTTGGCGATGTCGCCGGAGTACTGCAGGCCGCCGTCGGCGATGACCGGGACGCCGGCCGGCCTCGCCGCGAGGCTGGCCTCGTAGATGGCGGTGATCTGCGGGACGCCGACGCCGGCCACCACGCGGGTGGTGCAGATCGAGCCCGGGCCGACGCCGACCTTCACCGCGTCGGCGCCGGCGTCGACCAGCGCCTGCGCGCCCGCGCGGGTGGCGATGTTGCCCCCGACCACCTGCACGCCGCCGTCGCCGCCGAACTCCTTGCGCACCCGCGCCACCATGTCGAGCACCGCGCGCTGGTGGCCGTGCGCGGTGTCGACCACCAGCACGTCGACGCCGGCGTCGACGAGCAGGCCGGCCCGCTTGAAGGCGTCCTCGCCCACGCCGAGCGCGGCGCCGACGACGAGCCGGCCGTCGGCGTCCTTGGTGGCGTTCGGGTACTGGTCGCGCTTGACGAAGTCCTTGACCGTGATCAGGCCGCGCAGCCGCCCGGACGGGTCGACGATCGGCAGCTTCTCGATCTTGTGCTGGGACAGCAGCCGCAGCGCGGTGTCGGCGTCGACGCCGACCGGGGCGGTGACCAGCGGCATCGGGGTCATGACGTCGCGGACCAGCCGGTGCGGGTCGGTCTCGAAGCGCATGTCGCGGTTGGTGACGATGCCGATGAGCACGCCCTCGTCGTCGACCACCGGGGCACCGGAGATGCGGTAGCGGCCGGACAGCGCGTCCACCTCGGCGAGGGTGTTGTCCGGCGAGCAGGTGACCGGGTTGGTGACCATGCCGGCCTCGGAGCGCTTGACCAGGTCGACCTGGCCGGCCTGCTCCTCGGCGGCGAGGTTGCGGTGCAGGACGCCGACGCCGCCGACCCGCGCCATGGCGATGGCCATCCGCGCCTCGGTGACGGTGTCCATCGCGCTGGACAGCAGCGGGACGGCGATCCGGATCCCGCGGGTCAGCCGGCTGCTGGTGTCGACCTCGGCGGGGACGACGTCGGACTCACCGGGGATGAGCAGGACGTCGTCGTAGGTCAGGCCGAGCGGGGCGAACTTCGCCGGCAGCTCGGGGGTCCGGTCGTCGGGCTGCATGGGAGCGGCCACCCTCTCCGTCGGGGTCAGCCCCGGCCGGGGCGCGCGGGAACCACCGTCGATCGTAGGCCGGGGCGCTGCGGCACCGGGACGCCACCGTGACCGGCGGGCCGTGGGAACGCCCGGCGGGGGCGGCTACCGTGGTCCCCCGGACGTGCGAGCCCGCGCGCCCGTGCGCGCGAACCGCCGCAGCACGAGGGAGGAGGCACCGTGAGTCCCTTCGACGACGTCCCGGACTCCGGCAGCACGCCGTCGGACCCGCCGCCGCTGACCATGGAGGAGCGGGCCGGGGTCCTCGACGACCTCGCCGAGCTCGAGGTCTTCCGGACGCTGCTCGAACCGACCGGCATCAAGGGCATCGTCGTCGACTGCCCCGACTGCGACGAGGAACACCACGTCGACTGGGCGCTGATGCAGGCCAACCTGCGCCAGCTGCTCGAGGAGGGGCAGACCGGCCGGCACGAACCGCCCTTCGACCCCGACCCCGACGACTACGTCAGCTGGGACTACGCCAGCGGCTACGCCGACGGGGTGACCGCCATGGCCGAGCGCGAGGAGCCCGGCGGCTCCCCCGGCGGCCGGCACGCCCGCGACGAGTAGCCGAGGACCCCACCGGGCCGGGAACGCGGCGAGGGGCCCCTCCGGGAATCGGAGGGGCCCCTCGGCGCGAACTCAGCAGGTCAGGACATCATCCCGCGGCGGAAGCCCGTCGCGACGGCCTCGGCCCGGTCCTTGGCGCCGAGCTTGCGGAACAGCCGGCGAGCGTGGGTCTTGATCGTGTCCTCGGACAGGTAGAGCTCGCGGCCGATCTGGGCGTTGCTCTTGCCCTGGCTCATGCCGGTGAGGACCTGCATCTCCCGCATGGACAGCGTCACCGCCGGCGTGGTCTCGCGGACCGTCGAGCTGACCGCACGGGGGCCGGCACCGTTGAGCGGCGTGGCCCACGCGGGAGCCGGGGCCCCGACCGAGGCCAGCGGCACCGGGGCGCTCACCGGCTGCGGCGGGCGGGGGCCGTCGGGGCGAAGGCCCACGCGGGACAGGCCCAGGCCCATCTCCAGGGCGCTGGCGTCCCAGCGCAGGTAGCCCCGGGCGCCGACGGCGACCGACGCGCGCACCGTCTCGGCGTCGTCGGGCGCGCCCAGCACGAGCACCGGGACGCCCGGGTGGGTCCGCAGCACCTGCGTCGCCACGGTCAGGCCGGTGTCGACGGCGCGCTGCGTGCCGACCAGCAGCACGTCGGGCTGCCGGGTGGCCAGCCGCTGCATCAGCGCGACGGCGTCACCGACGACCTCGACCCGGCCCACGAAGGGCAGGGCCACCAGGCGGGAGGCGACGTCGTCGCGGACGCGGCGGCGCTCGTCGTACACCCACACGGTCGTGGCCCCGTGGCCGGGTCCACGCATCCTGTCGTCGATCACGTGTTGCTCCTCGTCTCCCCCGGCCGAACGGGGCGCCCGGGTCACTCGACCCGGGGAACGGCACGGCCTGCAGTCACCTTGACCGCCGGTCCGGGGAGGGAACAGCCGT
This sequence comes from Geodermatophilus obscurus, assembly GCF_900115395.1. Taxonomy (GTDB): domain Bacteria; phylum Actinomycetota; class Actinomycetes; order Mycobacteriales; family Geodermatophilaceae; genus Geodermatophilus; species Geodermatophilus obscurus_B. Next base: position 269,710 of record NZ_FOWE01000004.1, on the reverse strand, counting down.
GCTCACCCTGCGGGGGGAGACGCGGGCCGGGAAAATGCTCGATCGCGACGTGTTTGGCCCTCGCGGCCCTCGGGCACCGGCCCCATGCAGCCGGACCGCCCCCTCCGGCTCGCACTGAGCCGAGGAGGACCGACATGGCCGACATCCGCCGACTGCCGACACCCGTGGCCGAGGTCTGGGACTGGCAGTTGCACGGCGCCTGCCGTGGTGAGAGCACGGCCCTGTTCTTCCACCCGGACGGCGAGCGGGGCCCCGCCCGGGCCCGCCGCCAGGCCGCCGCGAAGGCCGTCTGCGGCAAGTGCCCGGTCGTCGAGGCCTGCCTCAAGCACGCGCTCAGCGTCCGCGAGCCCTACGGGGTCTGGGGCGGCATGAGCGAGGAGGAGCGGGCCCGGCTCATCGCCGCGGAGCCCGCCGCCGTCGCCGCGGGGGTCTAGCGCCCCACCGATACACGACGAGAGGGCCGGTCCAGTAGCTGCTGGACCGGCCCTCTGGTGTTTCGGCCGGCGTCCCGGTTCGCGTGTCCGCCGGCGCCCCGGGTCGCGTGTCTGCCGCGCGTCCTGGCTCACCGCCGCGCGTCCTGGCTCACCATGGACGGTGAGCCAGGACGCAGCACGATCAGCTCACCTGATCATGCGCGGTCAGTGGCTGTGGCCGTGACCGTGCGAGTGGCCGTGCGTGTGGTGCCCACCGCCCGCGTGGTCGTGGTCCTCCTCCGGCGCCTCGACGACGGCGGAGTCGGTGGTGAGCACCATCGCGGCGATCGACGCGGCGTTGCCCAGCGCGGCCTTGGTGACCTTGACCGGGTCGATGACGCCCTGTGCGGCCAGGTCGCCGTACTCGCCGGTGGCGGCGTTGAAGCCGTGGCCCACGCCGAGGTCGCGGACCCTGCTGACGACGACGCGGCCCTCGAAGCCGGCGTTGTCGGCGATGCGGGCCAGCGGGGCGTCCAGCGCGCTGCGCACGGCGCGGGCGCCGGTCAGCTCGTCGCCGGAGAGGTCGAGCGCGTCGATCGCGGCGGCCGCGTGCACGAGCGCGGAGCCACCGCCGGGGACGACGCCCTCCTCCACCGCGGCGCGGGTGGCGGCGATGGCGTCCTCGATGCGGTGCTTGCGCTCCTTGAGCTCGACCTCGGTGGCCGCGCCGACCCGGATGACGCCGATGCCGCCGGCCAGCTTGGCCAGCCGCTCCTGCAGCTTCTCGCGGTCCCAGTCGGAGTCGGTGGACTCGATCTCGCGGCGGATCTGGGCGACCCGGTCGCTGATCGCGCCGGCGGTGCCGCCGCCGTCGACGATCGTCGTCGTGTCCTTGGTGACGGTCACGCGGCGGGCGGTGCCGAGCACCTCGAGGCCGACCTGGTCGAGCTTGAGGCCGACGTCCTCGCTGACGACCTGGCCGCCGGTGACGATCGCGAGGTCGGTCATGAAGGCCTTGCGGCGGTCGCCGAAGTAGGGCGACTTGACCGCGACCACGCGGATCGTCTTGCGGATGGAGTTGACGACGAGGGTCGACAGCGCCTCGCCCTCGACGTCCTCGGCCACGATGAGCAGCGGGCGCGCGCCGGTGCCGAGCACCTTCTCCAGCAGCGGCAGCAGGTCGGCCAGCGCGCCGACCTTGCCCTGCACCAGCAGGACGAGGGCGTCGTCGAGGACGGCCTCCATCGCCTCCTGGTCGGTGACGAAGTAAGGCGAGAGGTAGCCCTTGTCGAACTGCACGCCCTCGGTGACGTCCAGCTCGGTGGACATCGTGTTGCTCTCCTCGACGGTGATGACGCCGTCCTTGCCGACCTTCTCCATCGCCTGCCCGATCAGGTCGCCGACCTCGGCGTCCTGCGCGGAGATGGTCGCGACGCCGGCGATGGCGGCCTGGTCGTCGACCGGGATGGCGGCCTCGTCGAGGGCCTTCGACACGGCGTCGACGGCGGCGCGCATGCCGCGACCGAGCTCCATCGGGTTGGCGCCGGCGGCGACGTTGCGCATGCCCTCCTTGACCAGCGCCTGGGCCAGCACCGTCGCGGTGGTGGTGCCGTCACCGGCGACGTCGTTGGTCTTCGTCGCGACGTTCTTGGCGAGCTGCGCACCGAGGTTCTCGTACGGGTCCTCGAGCTCGACCTCGCGGGCGATGGTGACGCCGTCGTTGGTGATGGTCGGGGCGCCGAACTTCTTGTCGAGGACGACGTTGCGCCCGCGCGGGCCGAGGGTCACCTTGACCGCGTCGGCGAGCTTGTCCACGCCGCGCTCGAGCGCGCGGCGGGCGTCCTCGTTGAACTTGATGATCTTGGCCATGGGGCCCTTCCGATCAGGCGTGCTACGGGGGAGGACGACGACCGCCCCGGGACCCGGTCAGTTCGGGTCGCCGGGGCGGACGCGAGGTGCTGGAACGGCCCCGTCGCAAGGCCCCGCCGCGAGCTCGCGAGCGGTGGGGGGCGACGGGGTCCTTCGACTACTTCTCGACGACGGCGAGCAGGTCGCGGGCGGAGAGCACGAGGTACTCCTCGCCGGCGTACTTGACCTCGGTGCCGCCGTACTTCGAGTAGATGACGACGTCGCCGACGTTGACGTCGAGCGGGACGCGGTTGCCGTTGTCGTCGACGCGGCCGGGGCCCACGGCGACGACCGTGCCCTCCTGCGGCTTCTCCTTGGCGGTGTCCGGGATGACCAGGCCGGAGGCGGTGGTGGTCTCGGCCTCGTTGGCCTGGACGACGACGCGGTCCTCGAGCGGCTTGATGGTGACCTTGGTAGCGGTCGTCACGGGGTGACGCCCCCTTCGGGATCGGACGGCTGGTGGTCTTGCATGCTGTGGCACGGGGGCCGGGCCTGCCGTCGCGGGGGTCAGGCTCCTGCCCGTGTCGATTGGCACTCTACCCATGAGAGTGCCAGCCACTCAACAGGGCCCCCCGGCCGGACGGGCAGGTCTGGGGGAGGCTCCTCCCGTGCCCGACACCGCCGCGCTCGCCCTGCTGCGCACTCCGGAGGGGGCGGCGGCCACGGCCCGCGCGGCGGCCCTGCTCGACGGCGGCGCCGACGTGCTCGCCGGGGTGGCCCGGCTGCGCGGTGAGGTCGGCCCGGAGCTGGCCGGCCCGGCGTGGGAGCTGGCCCGGCTGCGGGCGCGTGCCCGGCCGGTGTTCGGCGCCGACGCCGACCGGCTGTTCCTCACCGCCGACACCCTCGAGCAGGCCGGCCGCCCGGAGCTCGCCACCCGCCGCGCCGCCCGGCTGCTCGCCGACGGCACCGACTCCGCGGCCGACCTCGGCTGCGCGGCGGGCACCGACACCGTGGCGCTGGCCCGGGCCGGGGCGCGGGTGCTCGCCGTCGACCGCGACCCGCTCGCCCGGGAGCTGACCGCCGCCAACGCCGCGGCCCTCGGCGTGCACGACGACGTGTGGGTCGTCGCCGGCGACGTCGTCGAGCTGGTCGCTGCCGCCCGCGGCGGGGAGGTGGCCGGCTGCCGCGCCGCCGTCCTCGACCCCGCCCGGCGGGCCGGCGGGCGCCGCCTGCTCGACCCCGACCGCTGGTCGCCGCCCTGGTCGACGGTGACCACGCTGCTCGACCGGGTGCCGCGCGCGGTGGTCAAGGTGGCGCCGGGACTGGACCACGAGCGGGTGCCGGAGGGCGTCGAGGCGGAGTGGGTGTCGGTGCGCGGGTCGATCGTCGAGGCGCTGCTGTGGGGCCGCGGGGTGGCGGAGACGTGGCGCCGGGCGACCGTCGTCCGCGACGGCGTCGTGCACGAGCTCACCGCGGAGGCCGACCCCGGACCCGCCGACACCGGCCCCGTGCGCGGCTGGCTGCACGAGCCCGACCCGGCCGTCATCCGGTCGGGGCTGGTGTCCCCGGTCGCGGCCGGGCTGGGCGCCACCCTGGTCGACCCGACCATCGCCTACCTGACCTCCGGCGACCGCGCCGCGACCCCCTGGGTCACCTCGTACCGGGTCGACGAGGTGCTGCCGTTCAACCTCAAGCGGCTGCGCGCGCTGCTGCGGACCCGCGGCGTCGGCCGGGTGGTGGTGAAGAAGCGCGGGTCGGCGATCGAGCCCGAGACCCTCGCCCGGCAGCTGCGCGGGGCGGGCACGGGGACGGCGACCGTCGTGGTCACCCGGGTGGCCGGCGCCCCCACGGCGCTCGTCTGTGCCATCAACCCGGGTTGACGGACACGCGGCCATCAACCTAGGTTGATGGCGTGGCGGTCGAGATCCCGGGTCCCGATGACCCGGAGCAGGCGCTGGCCGCCGTCGTCGCCCTGCGCCGGCTCGCGAGCCGGCTGGAGGTCGAGGCGGTGGTCGAGGCGGTCGGCCGGGGCTGGACGTGGGCCCAGGTCGGCGAGGCGCTCGGCATCAGCGCGCAGGCCGCCCACAAGAGGTTCGCCACCGAGGTCCGCGCGCGGCGCGGCCACTGACCCGAGGAGTCGTCACATGGGGATCGTCACTGCGGTACGGGACCTGCGGACGGTGCGGGCGCTGCTCACCGGCGCCGAGGCCGAGGCGCGCCGGAGCGGGGAGCCGGCGCCGGGGCCCGAGCACCTGCTGCTGGCCGCCGCGGCGCTGCCGGACGGCACGGCGGCCGCCGCCCTGGCGCGGGCCGGCGTCGACGCCGGCCGGCTGCGGGGCGCCGTCGAGGCCGCGCACGCCGAGGCGCTGGCGTCGGTGGGGGTCGTCGCCGGCCCCGCCGAGGGGGCGCTGCGCGGACCGGTCACCGGCCCGATGCGGTCGACGCCGCAGGCCCAGCAGGTCTTCCGCGCGGCGGTCGCGGCGGCGAAGGCGGCGCGCTCGCCGCTGCACGGCGCGCACGTCGTCGCGGCCGTCTGCGACCTCGAGCGCGGCACCGCCGCCCGCGCGCTCGCCGCCCTCGGCGTCGACCGCGCCCGGCTCCGTGACGCCGCTGCGCTCAGCGGGTGACCACGTCGATGGGCAGCGAGCTGTCGGCGCCGAGGTCGGGCGCCGACGGGGCGACGCCGGCCGCGACCAGCCGCGAGCCGAGCGCGGCGACCATCGCCCCGTTGTCGGTGCACAGCCGCGGGCTGGGCACGCGCAGCACGATCCCGGCCGCGGCACAGCGCTCCTCCGCCAGCGCCCGCAGCCGCGAGTTGGCCGCCACTCCCCCGCCGAGCACCAGGTGGTCGACGCCGTGGTCGCGGCAGGCGCGCACGGCCTTGGCGGTGAGCACGTCGGCCACCGCCTCCTGGAACGAGGCCGCGACGTCGGCCACCGGCACCGGCTCCCCCGCCCGCTGCCGCGCCTCGACCCAGCGGGCGACGGCGGTCTTCAGGCCGGAGAAGCTGAAGTCGTAGGCGGCGTCGCGGGGGCCGGTGAGCCCGCGCGGGAAGTCGATGGCCGAGGCGTCGCCGTCTCGGGCGGCGCGGTCGATGGGCGGGCCGCCGGGGAAGGGCATGCCCAGCACCCGGGCGACCTTGTCGAAGGCCTCGCCGGCGGCGTCGTCGATCGTGCGGCCCAGCGAGGTGACCTCCCGGGCGAGGTCGGGCACCAGCAGCAGCGAACTGTGCCCGCCGGAGACCAGCAGCGCCAGCGACGGCTCGGCCAGCGGCCCGTGCTGCAGCTCGTCGACGGCGACGTGGGCGGCGAGGTGGTTGACCCCGTACAGCGGCACGTCCAGCGCGAGCGCGTAGGCCTTCGCGGCGGCGAGCCCGACCAGCAGCGCCCCGGTCAGGCCCGGGCCGGCGGTGACGGCGACCGCGTCGACGTCGGTGGCGGACACGCCGGCGTCGGCCAGCGCGCGGTGGACGGTGGGGACCATCGCCTCCAGGTGCGCCCGGGAGGCGATCTCCGGGACGACGCCGCCGAAGCGCTCGTGCTCCCCCACCGACGTGGCCAGCGCGTCGGCGAGCAGCGTGTGCCCGCGGACGACCCCCACGCCGGTCTCGTCGCACGAGGTCTCGAACCCGATGACCAGCGGCTCGCTCACCGCTTCTCCCTCTTCATCACGACCGCGTCGGTGTTGCTCGGCTGGTAGTAGCCGCGGCGCCGGCCGATCTCGGTGAACCCCCGCCGTCGGTAGAGGCCCTGCGCCACCTCGTTGTCGGCGCGCACCTCGAGCAGCACGACGGGGCTGCGGCGGTCGGCCTCGGTGAGCAGCGCGTCGAGCAGCAGCGCGCCGGTGCCCTCGCCCTGCCGGTCCCGGGCCACGCCGATCGTCGCCACGTGCGCCTCGTCGTCGTAGGCGATGAGCCCGGCGTACCCGACCACGGTGTCCCCGTCCTCGGCGACCAGGTAGTGCCGGGTGTCGGTGCGCGCCAACTCGTCGCGGTACATGGCGCGGGTCCAGGTGTCGGGCGCGAAGAGCTCCTCCTCCAGCGCGAGGACGGCGTCGAGGTCGGCCAGCCGCATGGGCCGCAGGCGAACCGTCATGACGTGGTCACCGGCTTGAACGACGTCGGCGGGACCGCGTCGGGGCGGCGCAGGTACAGCGGGACGAGCGGGCCGGCGGCCGACGGGTCGTCGAGCAGGGCCGCCGCGGCGCGCAGCAGCCCGGCCGTCGTCACCCCGGCGGGCTCGACGGGCGCACCGAGGCGGTCGGCGAACCGCGGGTCGCCGACCAGCGGGCCGGTGAGGCGCGCCTCCTCGGGGCGGACGACGCCGGGCCCCTCGACCCGCGCGCCGGTGGCGTCGTAGGCGGCCCAGTAGACCTCCCGGCGCCGCGCGTCGGTGACCACCGTGCGGGCACCGGACCCGACCGCGTCGAGCGAGCAGACGCCGACCGCGGGGATGCCGCGGGCGTCGGCCAGCGCCGCGGCGGTGACCACGCCGACCCGCAGCCCGGTGAACGGCCCGGGCCCCAGCCCGGCGACGACGGCGCCGACGTCGGCGAGGGCCACGCCCGCGGCGGCCAGCGCCTCGCGCACGGCGGGGACCAGCAGCTCGGCGTGCCGGTTGCCCGAGGGCACCGCCCGCTCGGCGAGCACCTCGGCGTCGCCGCCGGTCCGGCGGGCGACCCCGGCGACCAGCGTGGGGGTCGCGGTGTCGAGGGCGAGGACGAGCACGACCGTCGAGGCTAGTCGCCCGCCCGGTCGCCCCTGCTCACGATCCCGCGGACCACCTCGGAGCATGCGGGGGAGGCTGCGCGGTCACAGGTCGAGCTCGTACAGCACCTCGGGGCCGTCGACCTCGTCCACCTGCTCCCCCACCACGCGGAAGCCGAACGGGCGCGCCACCGCCAGGGACGCCGCGTTGCCGGGCGCGATCGCCAGCCGGACCACCCGCACGTCCGGCTCCCGGCGGGCGCGGTCGAGCAGCACGGCCAGGGCGGCCCGCGCGTACCCGCGACGCCGGTGCTCCGGCAGCACTGCGTAGCCGATCTCCACCATCCCGCGGGCGTCGGGCGGGCCGTGGAAGCCGGCGCGGCCGACCACCACCCCGCGGTCGAGGTCCCGGACGACGCCGGTCACCCAGGCCGCCACCGACGGGTCGGCGGCCACCTGCCGCGCCCGCATCCGCCACAGCGGCGCCTCCGCGGGGTCGGCGAGGGCCGCCGGCAGCGGCACCGGCGCGGTGCTGACGTCCCCGTCGGCCAGCGCGGTGAACACCGGGCCGCCGAGGGCCACCACCTCGACCCGCGGCGGTGCCGGGACCCCCGTGGCCGTGCGGTGCGAGGCTGACCGCGTGGGCTGGCCGGTCGCGGACGTCGTCGTGACGCCGCGGCTGCGTCTCGAGCCGCTGACCACGGCGCACACCGTAGAGCTGCACCCCGTGCTCGCCGACCCGGCCCTGTACGCGTTCACCGGCGGGGCGCCGCCCACGCGCGGCGAGCTGCGCGCCCGGCACGAGCGGCAGGCCGCCGGGATCTCCCCCGACGGCGCGGAGGGCTGGCTGAACTGGGTGCTGCGGCTGCGGGACACCGGCGCGGTCGCCGGCTTCGTGCAGGCCACCGTCAGCCGCGACGGCGACGTCCTCGTGGCCGACCTCGCCTGGCTGGTCGGCACGGCGTCCCACGGGCGCGGGCTCGCGTCGGAGGCGGCCCGCGCGGTCGTCGCGGAGCTGCGCGGGCACGGCGTCGGGCGGTTCGGCGCGTGGGTGCACCCGGGACACGCGGCGTCGGGCGCGGTGGCCCGCCGGTGCGGGCTCACCCCCACCGGCGAGGTGCGCGACGGCGAGGTGCGCTGGACCGGCTGATCAGCTCAGCCGGGCCTCCCAGCCCGGGCCTCCCGGGACGAGGACGGCGGTGCGGACGTCGTCGTCGCTGCGGTCCAGCCGCACCTCCAGGTGCTCGTCGGCGAGCTGCTCGACCAGCCCGGCACCCCACTCGACGACGGTGACCGACTCCGCGGTCGAGGCGTCGAGGTCGAGGTCGTCGACGTCGGCGACCCCGCCGAGGCGGTAGGCGTCGACGTGCACCAGCGGCAGCCGCCCGCCGCGGTGCACGCGGGCGATGACGAAGGTGGGCGAGGTGACCGGCTCGGTCACGCCGAGCGCGGCACCCAGGCCCTGGGTGAGCGCGGTCTTGCCGGCGCCCAGCGGTCCGGTGAGCACCAGCAGGTCCCCGGGCCGGACGACGGCGGCCAGCGCGGCGCCGAGCGCCCGGGTGTCCTCGACCGTGGGCAGGACGTGCTCGCGCCTCACCGCAGGCTCGCCGCGACGGAGGTCAGGTCGGCGAGCAGGCCGGCCCGCGGCGCCCCCGCCGGGCCGAACCGGATGGCCGCCGACGGGTGGTAGGTGGCCCAGACGGCACGGCCGCCGACGTCGTGCGGGCGGCCGCGCGCCTCGGCGAGCACGGTCCTGGGACCCAGGAACCACGTCGCCGACGACAGCCCCAGCGCCACGACGACCGGCGGGTCGAGCAGCTCCAGCTGGCGGCGCAGCCAGCCGCTGCAGCGTGCGACCTCCGGCGTCCTCGGCGTGCGGTTGCCCGGCGGGCGGCACTTGACGATGTTGAGGACGGCGGCCTCGGCCCGGTCCAGCCCGGCCTCCCGCAGCAGCTGGTCGAGCAGCTGCCCCGACTTCCCGACGAACGGCCGGCCGGTGTCGTCCTCGTTCGCGCCCGGCGCCTCGCCGATCAGCGCGAACCGCGCCCGGCCGCGCGCCGGCGGGTCGCCGACGACGACGTGCTGCCGGGTCGCGGCCAGCTCGGGGCAGGCGACGCAGGGAGTGGCGGCCGCGGCCAGCGCCGCCCAGTCCTGCGCCGCGGCGGCGGTGCGGGCGACCTCGTCGGCGGCGGCGTCGAACCGGGGCGGACGAGGGGCCACGTCCCGACCCTATGTCGGGTGCCCGCCCGTGGCCCGGGGGGTTCCGCCCACGCGGGTGGGCTGTCACCGTCGACCCGGGACCCCGTGCCGGGAGGAGCCGCGATGACGCAGCCGGACGTGTACGACGTCGCCTGTCTGGCCGGAGGCCCCTCCCGGGTGGTCGACACCGCCCTGGTGGCGCTGCTGGTGACCGGCCGGGTCCGCGCGGTCTCCCCCGGCGAGCTGCAGGTGGTCGACGCCCAGCGGCGGCACCCGGTCGAGGCCGCCGTCCTCGACGCGGTCGGCGGCCGGGGACGCCGGTCGGTGGGGACCGTGCGGTGGCGGGCGCTGGCCGACGACCGGGTCGTCCGCCTCGCCCGGCGGTTGCGCGAGGAGCGCCTGGTCGGCCGCTTCGGCGGTCGCACCGCGGCCGGGCGCCGGGCGCTCGAGCGGGCCCGCGCCGCCGACGTCGGGCCGGTGCTGCACGTGGCGCTCGACGGGCCGGGTCAGCTCACCGACCAGGACCTGCGGGCGGCCGTCCTGGAGCCGCCGGCACGGCCGGTGCTGCCGGCCAGCGGGGTCTCGCCGTGGGTGCTGTCCTGGGGCGACGGTTGCGACGTCGCCCGCCGGACCCGCGACCAGCTGGTCGGCCGCAACCTCGACGGCCTGCCCTGAGCCGTCAGTCGCGGACGCCGGTCCGCGTGGTCACGCGGCGCACCAGGCCCGACAGCGCGCGGGTGACCTCCTCGGGCTTCTCCATCTGCACGAGGTGCCCCGCGTCGGGGACGACGACGTACTCGACCATCGGCCCCTCGCCGCCGAGCAGCTCGACGAGCGTGTCGCTGTGCCCCTTCGGGATCATCTTGTCCGCGTCGCCGGTGAGCACCAGCGTGGGCACCTGCCGCAGCGGCGCCAGCGCCCCCGTCTCGTCGAGGCCGGCCAGCGCCGGGTAGAACTCCGCGATCACGTCGACCGGGGTGCCGCCGATCATCGCGTCGACGTAGCGGCCCAGCCGCGGGTCGACGTCGGTGGAAGCGAACGACAGCGACCAGGTGACGGCGGAGACGACGTCGGCGGCCAGCCGGCGGGTGCGCTCGGCGAAGGCCGGCCGGCGGCGCATGGCGAACGCCGCGATCGGCAGCACGGCGGCGCGGACCCGCGTGAGGACGTCGGGCAGGCCGAAGTCGAGGTCGGCGAGGTTGCCGCTCGACGTCGCCACCAGCGCCGCACCGGTGACCGTGGTGCCGAACAGCTCCGGGTGGACGTCGGCCAGGCCCATGACGGTCATCCCGCCCATGGAGTGCCCGACCAGCACGACCGGCCCCGTGGGCACCCGGGCCTCGAGCACGGCCGCGAGGTCACGGGCGAGCTGGTCGATGGTCGAGTTCTCGGCCGGCCCCCGCGAGGAGGCGCCGTGCCCGCGCTGGTCGTAGAAGACGAGGCGGGCCGCCGGCCGGTGCCCGTTGGCGGTGGCGAGCTGGGCGCCCAGCGACCGCCGCTGGAAGGTCCACGACGCCATCGACAGCGTGTAGCCGTGCACGAAGACGACGGTCAGCGGCGCGTCGAGCGGGCCGACCTCCTCCACCGCGAGCAGCACGCCGTCGTCGGCCTGCACCAGCGCGGTGCGGTCGGCCCGGCGGGACGCGGGGCCGAGCGGGTCGTCCTCGCGCAGCTCGGCGTCGGTGGCGCCCTCGGGCAGGGACCCGGTGGGGCTGATCCGGTCGGCCCGCACCCGCCGGGTGGCGATGCGCGCGACGGCCACGCCGACGGCGGTGGTCGCGGCCGCCAGGCCGACGACGGCGCCGGCGACGCCGACCGCCGGGTGCCGTTCCAGCGCCCCGGCGAGGCCGGAGTGCGCCGGTGTCCTGCTGCGTGCCATCAGACCGCCCCCGCGGACCCGGTGTACCGGCGGGTGAAGCGCCCGCCGACCCGGGTGACCAGCTCGTAGTGGATCGTGTCGACCGCGTCGGCCCACTGCTGGGCGGTCGGCTCGCCGCCGGCGCCCGGGCCCCACAGGACCACCTCGTCGCCCGGCGCCACGGCCGCGTCGCCGACGTCGAGGACGAACTGGTCCATGCAGACCCGCCCGGCGATGGTGCGCTGCGCGCCGCCGGCCAGCACCGGCGCGCGGTTGCCCGCGGCCCGCGGGACGCCGTCGGCGTAGCCGACCGGCACCAGCGCCAGCGTGGTGTCGGTGGCCGGCGCGTAGGTGTGGCCGTAGGAGACGCCGGCGCCGGCGGCCACCCGCTTGATGAGCGCCACCCGGGCGCGCACGGTCATCGCCGGGGTGAGGCCGTGGTCGGCGGGGTCGCCGCCGAGCGGGTCGAGGCCGTAGAGGGCGATGCCGGGGCGGACCATGTCGTACCAGGTGTCCGGCAGCGCGACGGTGGCGGCGGAGTTGGCCAGGTGCCGGCGGCCGTCGACCCCGGCGGCGCGGGCGAGGTCGACGGCCTCGTCGAACAGCCGCACCTGCGCGCCGATCGTGGGGTGGGTGGGCGCGTCGGCGTAGGCCATGTGGCTCCACAGCCCGACGACCTCCACCTCGCCGGCGGCCTGCGCGCGGGCGGCCGCGGCGACCAGGCCGGGCCAGTCGGCGACCGTGGCGCCCTCGCGGGACAGTCCGGTGTCGACGAACAGGTGCAGGCGGGCGGGACGGCCGGTGGCGCGGGCGGCGTCGACCACCTCGGCCAGGCCCCACTCGGCGTTGACCGAGACCTCGACGTCGGCCTCCAGCGCGGGTGCGAAGTCGGTGCCGGGGGTGTGCAGCCAGGCCAGCAGCGGTGCGGTGACGCCGGCGGCGCGCAGGGCCAGCGCCTCCTCGAGGACCGCGACGCCCAAGGCGTCCGCACCACCGGCCAGCACCGCGCGCGCGGCCGGCACCAGGCCGTGCCCGTAGCCGTCGGCCTTGACCACGGCCATGAGCGGCCGGCCGACGCGCTCGCGCAGCACCGCCGTGTTGGCTGCGATCGCGTCGAGGTCGACGACCACCTCGGCCCGGGACGTGTTCACGCCCCCGAGTCTCCCAGGACCGGGCCCCGCACCCGCGCCACCGCCTCGGGGAGCCGCCGCACGAGGTCGCCGGCGACGATCGGCCCCCGCGCGGCGGCGACCTGCCCGGTGCGGCCGTGCAGGTGCGCCGCGGCCGCGGCGGTCCCCGCGGGCGGCGTGCCCGCGGCCAGCAGCGACCCGAGGATCCCCGAGAGGACGTCGCCGCTGCCGGCGGTGGCGAGGTCGGCGGTGCCCGTCGCGTTGACGAACGCGGTGCCGTCCGGAGCGGCGACGACGGTGGCGTCGCCCTTGAGCAGGACGACGGCACCGAGGTCGGCGGCCAGCCGCCGGGCGCTGCCGATGCGGTCGGCGCCCACCGCGACGCCGAACCGCTCGAACTCGCGGTCGTGCGGGGTGAGCACGGTGGGCGCCGCGCGGCCGCGGACCAGCTCCGGCTCGCGGGCGGCCAGCGTCAGCGCGTCGGCGTCGAGCACCACCGGCAGGTCGGTGGCCAGCACCTCGGCCACCAGGCTCCGGGCGGCGTCGTCGGTGCCCATCCCGGGGCCGACGACCCAGGCCTGGACGCGGCCGGCGTCGCCGGGCCGGCCGTCGGTGACGATGGCCTCCGGCCATGCCGCGCGCACTCCGTCGGCGGCCGTGCCGGCGTAGCGGACCAGGCCCGGCCGGGTGCGCAGTGCGGCACCGGTGCACAGCACCGCGGCGCCGGGGTAGACCGCCGAGCCGGCCACGACGCCGACCACGCCGCGGGAGTACTTGTCGTCGGTGGCGCCGGGCGGCTCCAGGTGCCCGGCGACGTCGGCGTCGGTGAGCTGGTGGGCGCGCGCGGGTGCCAGGAGCGGACCGAGACCGATGTCGACCAGGTGGACCTCGCCGGCGTGCCCGCGGCCCTCCCCCACCACCAGGCCGGGCTTGACCGCACCGAAGGTGACCGTGTGCACCGCGGCGAACGCCGCACCCCCGACCGCGCCGGTGTCGGCGTCCACGCCGCTGGGGACGTCGACGGCGACGGGGATCCCCGGACCGGTGGCCGCCCGGTCCGCCAGCCGTGCGGCGTCCGGGCGCAGGCCCCCGCGGCCGCCGATGCCGACGATGCCGTCGAGGACGAGGTCGGCGCGGTCGAGCCCGTCGTCGCCGTCGGGGCCGGTGGTGCGCCCGCCGGCGCGGCGCAGCGCGGCCAGTCCGGCGGGGTGCGCGCGGGCGGGGTCGAGGAGGACGGCGGTGACGCGGGCGCCACGGGCGGCCAGCCGCGCGCCGGCGAACAGGGCGTCGCCGCCGTTGTTTCCGGCGCCGACCAGCAGCGTCACGCGGGTGCCGTGCGCCCGCCCGAGCAGGCGCAGGCACACGGTGGCCAGCCCGGTGGCCGCGCGGTGCATGAGCGCGCCCTCGCGGGTGGCGGCCAGCAGCACCTCCTCCGCAGCCCGCACCTCGGCAGCGGTGGACAGCCCGATCACGCCGACCCTCCCTCGGCGACGACCACCGCCGACGCGATGCCGCCGTCGTGGCTGAGCGAGACGTGCCAGGAGGTGACGCCCAGCTCCGCGGCCCGGGCGGCGACCGTGCCGCGGACCTCGAGGTGCGGCCGGCCGAGATCGCCGACGATCACCTCGGCGTCGTGCCAGCGCAGGCCGCGGGGGGCGCCGAGCGCCTTGACCAGCGCCTCCTTCGCGGCGAACCGCGCGGCCAGCGACTCCGGGGTGCGCGGGGTGCCGGACGGGGTGGTCTGCTCGGCCGGGGTGAACAGCCGGTCGCGGACCGCCGGGGTGCGCACGAGCGACTCGGCGAACCGGGCCACGGGCACCACGTCGATGCCGACCCCGACGATCACCGGCACAGTCTGCCGTGCGCCCGCCGGCGGCGCCGTCCTGGCCCACCCTGACGCGTCCAGGCTCACCGCGACGCGTCCAGGCTCACCACCCGCGGTGAGCCAGGACGCAGCACGATCAGTCGGAGGACCTCCCTGCCCCCACCACTCGCAAGCTCGCGGCGGGCCCCTGCAGGGAGGCCGTCAGACCGTGCGGGGCCTCACTCGACCGTGACGCTCTTGGCCAGGTTGCGCGGCTGGTCGACGTCGAAGCCGCGGGTGTCGGCGATCTCGCAGGCGAGGATCTGCAGCGGCACCGTGGTGACCACCGGGGCGAGCAGGGTCGGCGTCCGCGGCACCCGGATCAGGTGGTCGGCGTACGGGACGACGTCGTCGTCGCCCTCCTCGGCGATCACGATCGTGCGGGCACCGCGGGCCCGCACCTCCTGGATGTTGGACACGACCTTGCCGTGCACCGACTCGCGGCTGCGGGGCGAGGGGACGATGACCACGACCGGCGTGCCCTGGTCGATGACGGCGATCGGGCCGTGCTTGAGCTCGCCGGCGGCGAAGCCCTCGGCGTGGATGTAGGCGAGCTCCTTGAGCTTGAGCGCGCCTTCCAGGGCGACCGGGAAGCCGACGTGCCGGCCGAGGAACAGGATGGTGTCGGCGTCGGCCAGCGACCGGCCCAGCTCGCGCACCGGCTCCATGTGGGTGAGCACCTGCTCGACGGCCCCGGGCAGCTTCTGCAGCTCGGCGACGATCGCGGCGACCTCGTCGGCGTACTTGATGCCCCGGACCTGCGCCAGGAACAGCCCGACGAGGTAGCAGGCCACGATCTGGGCCAGGAAGCTCTTCGTCGAGGCGACGGCGACCTCGGGGCCGGCGTGGGTGTAGAGGACCGCGTCGGACTCGCGCGGGATGGTCGAGCCGTTGACGTTGCAGATCGCCAGGACGCGGGCCTTCTGCTCCTTGGCGTGGCGCAGCGCCATGAGGGTGTCCATGGTCTCGCCGGACTGGCTGATGACCACCACCAGCGTCGAGCGGTCGAGCACCGGGTCGCGGTAGCGGAACTCGCTGGCCACCTCGACCTCGACCGGGATGCGGGTCCAGTGCTCGATGGCGTACTTGGCGATCAGCCCGGCGTGGAAGGACGTGCCGCACGAGACGACGAAGATCTTGTCGATGTCGCGCAGCTCCTGGTCCGACAGCCGGACCTCGTCGAGGATCAGCTCGCCGTCCTCGCCGAGGCGGCCGAGGAGGGTGTCGGCGATCGCCTGCGGCTGCTCGGCGATCTCCTTGAGCATGAACCAGTCGTGGCCGCCCTTCTCGGCCGCCGCGGCGTCCCAGTCGACGGTGTAGGCGACCGGCTCGACGACGCTGCCGGCGAAGTCGGTGACGGTGAGGCCACGGGTGCGGTCGATCTCGACGACCTGGTCCTGGCCGAGCTCCCGGGCCTCCCGGGTGTGCGCGATGAACGCCGCGACGTCGGAGCCGAGGAAGTACTCGCCGTCGCCGATGCCGACCACGAGCGGGCTGTTGCGCCGGGAGGCGACCAGCGTGTCGGGTTCGTCGGCGTGTGTGACGACGAGGGTGAACGCCCCCTCGAGCCGGCCCGACACCAGGCGCATCGCCTCGGCGAGCCGGCCGGGACTCTCCGGCAGGCCGGCGTAGACGGCGGTCATCAGGTGGGCGACGACCTCGGTGTCGGTCTCCGAGCGCATCTCGATGCCGGCGTCCTCGAGCTCGGCGCGCAGCGCGGCGAAGTTCTCGATGATGCCGTTGTGGACCACCGCCACCCGCCCGTCGGCGGACAGGTGCGGGTGGGCGTTGCGGTCGGTCGGGCCGCCGTGGGTGGCCCACCGGGTGTGCCCGATGCCGATCGTCGACTCCGGCAGCGGCTCGTCGGCGAGCAGCTTCTCGAGGTTGGCCAGCTTCCCGGCCTTCTTGGCCGCGGCGAGCTCGCCCCCGTCGGGCCCGTCCACGCGGACGGCGACGCCCGCGGAGTCGTACCCGCGGTACTCCAGCCGACGCAGACCCTCGAGGACCACGTCCAGGGCGTTCTGGGGTCCGACGTACCCGACGATGCCGCACATGAGCACCGAGGGTACCGGCGGAGCGGGCCCGTTCCGCCCTCCCGGAGAGTGAGACGGGCCCACTCGTCACATCCGCCCCGTCCGGCACCGCCGGCCTCCTCGGCCTCCCGGCCGGGGCCTCACTCGACGGCGGCGACGACCTCGGCGAGGGCCCGGGCGATGCCGTCGGCCCGCTCCTGGGTGGGGGCCTCGACCATCACGCGCACGAGCTGCTCGGTGCCCGAGGGGCGCAGCAGCACGCGGCCGTCGTCGCCGAGCTCCTCCTCCGCGGCGTTCACCGCGCCGGCGACGACCTCGCTCTCGACGACGGCGAGACGGTCGCGGACCGGCACGTTCACCAGGGTCTGCGGCAGCCGCTGCACCACCGAGGCGAGCTCGGCGAGCGACGCACCGGTGGCCGCCATGCGGGACAGCAGCGCCAGCCCGGTGAGCAGGCCGTCGCCGGTGGTGGCGTGGTCGAGGAAGACCAGGTGGCCGCTCTGCTCCCCACCCAGGCTGAGCCCGTGCGCGCGCAGCGCCTCGAGGACGTAGCGGTCCCCCACGGCGGTGGTCTGCACCGCGATACCGGCGTCGCGCATCGTGTGGTGGAAGCCGAGGTTGCTCATCACGGTGGCGACGACGGTGTCCTGCGCCAGCGCCCCCCGCTCCTTGAGGCCCAGCGCGCAGACGGCGAGGATCGCGTCGCCGTCGACGACCTCGCCGGTGGCGGTGACCGCCAGGCAGCGGTCGGCGTCGCCGTCGTGGGCGATGCCGAGGTCGGCGCCGGTGGCCCGGACCGTCTCGACGAGCGGCCCGAGGTGGGTGGAGCCCACGCCGTCGTTGGTGTTCCAGCCGTCGGGCTCCCCGCCGATGACGGTGACCTCGGCCCCGGCGCGGCGGTACACCTCGGGCGCGCAGGTGGCGGCGGACCCGTGCGCGCAGTCGACGACCACCCGCAGGCCCGGCACCGGGGACGGCACCGTGGACAGCAGGTGGCTGACGTAGTCGGCGGTGCCCCCGGGGAGGTCGCGGACCCGGCCGATGTCGGCGCCGGCCGGCCGGTGGCCGGTCCCGTCGCCGGTCAGGACGGTCGACTCGATGGCCGCCTCGACCGCGTCGGGCAGCTTGTGGCCGCCGCGGCTGAACAGCTTGATGCCGTTGTCGGGCATCGGGTTGTGACTCGCCGAGATCATGACGCCGAGGTCGGCGCCGGTCTCGGCGGTGAGGAAGGCGACGGCCGGCGTCGGGAGCACGCCCACGCGGAGGACCTCGGCGCCCGCACTGGCCAGGCCCGCGACCACGGCGGCCTCGAGCATCTCCCCGCTGGCGCGGGGGTCACGGCCGACGACCGCGACGGGACGCGAGGTCCCGTCGCGGTCGGCGAGCACCCCGGCGGCCGCACGGGCCACCGAGAGGGCCAACTCCGGCGTGAGGTCGGCATTGGCCCGACCCCGGACGCCGTCGGTCCCGAAGAGGCGACCCACGGCGGTGCCGGTCAGCGCTTCGAGTACTGAGGCGCCTTGCGGGCCTTCTTGAGCCCGTACTTCTTGCGCTCGGTGACGCGGGCGTCACGGGTGAGGAAGCCGGCCTTCTTCAGGGCGGGACGGTCGTCGGCCTCGACCTCGATGAGGGCACGGGCGATCGCCAGGCGCAGCGCGCCGGCCTGCCCGCTGACGCCACCGCCGTGCAGGATGCCGATGACGTCGTACTGCTCGGCCTTCTCGAGGATCACGAACGGCTCACGGATGAGCTGCTGGTGGACCTTGTTCGGAAAGTACTCCTCGATGGTCCGGCCGTTGAGGCGGAACTGGCCGGTGCCGGGCACGAGGCGCACGCGGACGATGGCCTCCTTGCGCCGGCCGACGGTCTGCACGGGACGACCCTCGGGGTCGGTCACGGTCATGGGCGTGGTCACTGGGCAACCTGCTTGATCTCGAAGGTCTGGGGCTGCTGGGCGGCGTGCGGGTGCTCGGGGCCCGCGTACACCTTCAGCTTCTTGATCATCTGCCGGCCGAGGCTGTTGTGCGGCAGCATGCCCTTGACGGCCCGCTCGACGACACGGTCGGGGTGCGTGCGGATCTGGTCGCCGACGTTGATCGCCCGCAGACCACCCGGGTAGCCCGAGTGCCGGTAGGCGGTCTTCTGGTCCCGCTTGGAACCGGTGAGCGCGACCTTGCCGGCGTTCACGACGACGACGAAGTCGCCGACGTCGACGTGCGGTGCGAACTGGGGCTTGTGCTTGCCGCGCAGCAGGGTCGCGATCTGGGTGGCGAGTCGACCGAGCACCACGTCGGTGGCGTCGATGACGTGCCAGACCCGGTCGACCTCGCCGGGCTTGGGTGAGTACGTGCGCACGGCGCTGTCCTCCGTCGTCGTCGGGTGGCTGGTGGGATCGCCTCACCGAGCACGGGAGACGGAGCGGCACGCGCGCACCAGCCGACCGGCCGCGCACCAGCCGACCACGATACCAGTGGCCCGGAGGGCCGACGCGACGTGCCGGAACGGCCCTCCTGCAGGCGCCCGCGTCCAGCGGAGCGAGGCGTGGGGGGCAGGAGGGCCCGTCAGCCGTCGATGAGGTCGCGCTGGGCGGGCAGCAGGCGGTCCATGGCGGCGACGTCGGCGGACGCCCCGAGACCGAGCACGTCCACGCTGGCCAGGTGGCTGCCGTAGCCGACGTAGCAGCGCTGGTAGTAGCCGTCGCCCGACTCGAACCAGAAGCACGGCGCGTCCGGGACCGAGGGCAGGGTGAAGCGGGTGCCGCCGAACTCGGCCTCCTCCAGCTCGGCGAAGGCCGTGTAGACGGCGTTGGTCTCCGCCGACGACGGGAAGGCGTAGAGCGCCACCGCGTAGCTCAGGTCGCCCTCGGCCGACTGCTTGGAGTAGAAGCCGCGGAACCCGTTGGCGCGGAGCAGGTCGCGCTCGCGCGCGGGGTCGATCGCCAGCCGCAGGTAGCCCTCGAGATCGTAGGGGCCGGAGAACTCGGTGAACTCCCCCGGCGGGTCGAGGGTGACCTGCTGGAGGCCGTCGGGGTCGGTGGGCAGGGAGGGCACCTGGTCCTGCGGTGTCGGCGTGAACCCCTCGAGCAGCCCCACCTGGTCGGCCATCAGCCGGCCCGCCTCGTCGAGCCCCTGACCGGGCGCGGTGGAGTGGTACGCGTAGGCCAGCATCCGGCCGACCGGCACGAACGCCTGGACGACGTCCTCGCCGCCGCCCTCCTGCAGCAGCACCTCGCCGTCGATCCCCGGGATCTCGGCCGCCTCGTAGCCGCCGGCCTGGTCGGCGGCGAGCTCGGCGGCGGCCCGCCGCGCGGACTCGGGGTCCGACAGCTCGGCGACCATGGTCAGGGTGCCGGCACCGTCAGCGGGGTCGCTGTTGCACTGGCCCCACGCGGTGACGAAGCCCCAGCGGTCGAGGACCGGCCCGGCCGTCCCGCTGCCGAAGTAGGCGGCGTCCAGCGCGGCGGAGTCGCTCCACGGGCCGGACGGGAAGCAGGTGTCGGTCCGCGCCGGGAAGGTGGCCTGGACCAGGGAGGTCACCGAGGCGATGCGGTGCGCCTCGAGCAGCGTGCCGACGGAGGGCTCCGGTGCGGGCGTGACGTCGACCGGCGGCTCCGCCGGTGTCGTGGGTGCCGGCGGCTCGCTCGTCGTCGGCGGTGCGCCGGCCAGCGGTGTCGCCGTCCCGCTCACCGTGGTCGTGCACCCCGTCAGCAGCACCGCTGCCGCCGCGGCGGCCGCCCCGACCGCCACCCGTCGACCCCGCGTCCCCGTCACGAGCGGGCAGGGTAGGCGGGCCGGGGCGGCGGGTCACGGGGTCGCGGCGCCGTCCACCCGGCGGAGTCGGCCAGTCGAGACGTCGTAGACGGTGCCGCAGACCTCCTTCGACAGCAGGAACGGGCTCTCCTGCAGCAGCCGGATCGACTCGCGGACGTCGTCGTCGACGTCGGTGAAGGCCCGCGCCGGCCACGGCGGGCGCGCGCCGGTCGCCTGCTCGACCAGGTCGGTGAAGGAGGCGTCGTCGGTCTTCTGCAGGCCGCAGTCGGTGTGGTGCACGAGCACGATCTCGCGCGTGCCCAGCAGGTGCTGGGAGATGGTCAGCGAGCGGATGGTGTCGTCGGTGACCACGCCGCCGGCGTTGCGGATGACGTGCGCGTCACCCACGGCCAGGCCCAGGAGCGGGAACAGCGGCATGCGCGAGTCCATGCACGCGACGACCGCGACCCTCCGCGCCGGGGCCACCGGCAGCTCGCCTGCGAAGTCGCGGGCCCACTGCTCGTTCGCGGCCAGCATCTGCTCGTACTCGGGCATGTGCGCGTCCCTCCCGGTCGGTGAGGCATAGGAAGCTCTCCGCACGTCTCGGGCGCGCGGACGTGCGCACAGCTTCCTATGCCTCGACGGCGCGCCCGCGGGCGCATCGGACAGGATGGCCGGGTGCGCACGGTCGAGGAACACCAGGCGGTGGTGGCCGCCCTGCTCGCGCCCCTCGGCGAGGAGGAGGTCCCCGTCCCGGCGGCACACGGCCGCGTGCTCGCCCGGGACGTGCGCGCCGGGGTGCCGCTGCCCGGCTTCGACAACTCGGCGATGGACGGCTACGCGGCCCGCTCGGCGGACCTGGCGGACCTGCCCGTAAGGCTGCCCGTCGCCGACGACATCCCGGCCGGCCGCACCGGCGTCGATCCCCTCGCCCCGGGCACCGTGCAGCGGATCATGACCGGCGGGCTGCTGCCACCGGGCGCCGACGTCGTCGTGCCGGTCGAGCTGACCGACGCCGCCACCGACGTCGTCGAGATCCGCGACGCCCCCGATGCCGGCACCCACCTGCGCCGCGCCGGGGAGGACATCACCGCCGGCACCGTCGCGCTGGAGGCCGGCTCACCGCTGGGCGCGGCACAGCTGGGCCTGGCCGCCGCCGTCGGCGCGCGGACCCTGTGGGTGCGCCGCCGGCCACGGGTGCTGGTCCTGTCCACCGGCAGCGAGCTGGTCGAGCCGGGCGAGCCGCTGCTCCCCGGGCAGGTCTACGAGTCCAACTCGCTGCTGCTGTGCGCCGCGGTCGAGGACGCCGGCGGCACCGCCCGGCGGCTGCACTTCGTCCCCGACGACGTCGACGAGTTCCTCACCACCGTGCGCTCCGAGCTGGCCGACGCCGACCTGCTGGTCACCAGCGGCGGGGTGAGCGCCGGCGCCTACGAGGTGGTCAAGGACGCGTTCAGGACGCTGGGCACCGTCGAGTTCGGCAAGGTGGCCATGCAGCCCGGCGGCCCGCAGGGCGCGGGCACCGTCGACGGCGTCCCGGTCGTGACGCTGCCGGGCAACCCGGTCAGCTCGTTCGTCTCGTTCGAGGTGTTCGTCCGCCCGGCGCTGCGCCGCGCGCTCGGCCACGCCGCGCCTGACCGGCTGCGCGCGCCGGCGGTGCTCACCGCGCCGCTGCGCTCCCCCGCCGGGCGCCGGCAGTTCCTCCGCGGCCGCTACGACGCCGGCCGTGTCTCCCAGGTCGGCGGTCCCGGCTCGCACCTGGTCGCCCACCTGGCCCGGGCCAACTGCCTGGTCGTCGTGCCCGAGGACGTCACCGAGCTGCCGACCGGCGCCGAGGTGGACGTCGTCCTGATCGAGGGAGCACTGCAGTGACAGACCGCCTCACGCACGTCGACGAGAGGGGCGCGGCCCGCATGGTCGACGTCTCCGCCAAACCGGTCACCGCCCGGGAGGCCACCGCCGCCGGGCGGGTGCTGGTCAGCCCCGAGGTGGTCGCGCTGCTGCGCGGCGAGGGGGTGCCCAAGGGCGACGCGGTGGCCGTCGCGCGCATCGCCGGGATCGCCGGGGCCAAGCGGACGCCGGACCTCGTCCCGCTGTGCCACCCGATCGCCCTGCACGGCGTGACCGTCGACGTCGAGGTCACCGACGACGCCGTGGAGATCACCGCCACCGCCCGCACCGCCGACCGCACCGGCGTGGAGATGGAGGCGCTGACCTCGGTCGCCGTCGCCGGGCTGACGGTGATCGACATGGTCAAGGCCGTCGACCCGCGCGCGTCGATCACCGACGTGCGGCTGCTGGCGAAGTCCGGCGGCAAGAGCGGGGAGTGGCGGCGATGAGCGAGCTGCCCGCCGACGCCCGGGCCATGGTGCTGACGGCGTCCAACCGCGCGGCGGCCGGGATCTACGAGGACCGCAGCGGCAAGGTCCTCGCCGAGGGCCTGGAGCGGCTGGGGTTCGACGTCGAGGGCCCACACGTGCGGCCCGACGACGCCGCGGAGCTGGAGGCGGTGCTGCGCAACGCGGTGGACGCCGGCTTCGACGTCGTCCTGACCACCGGCGGCACCGGCCTGTCCCCCACCGACGTCACGCCGGAGGCGACGCGCGCGATGCTCGAACGCGAGGCGCCGGGCATCGCCGAGGCGGTCCGCCGCCACGGCGCCGACAACGGCGTGCCCACGGCGGTGCTGTCCCGCGGCCTCGCCGGGACCGCCGGCCGGACGCTGGTCGTCAACCTGCCCGGCTCCACGGGCGGGGTGCGCGACGGGCTGGCCGTCCTCGGGCCGCTGCTCCCCCACGTCGTGTCCCAGCTCCGCGGCGGGGATCACCAGGCATAGGAAGCGATCCGCACGTCCGGCGTCCGCAGACGTGCGCAGAGCTTCCTATGCCTCGTCGGGAAGGACGATGCGCTCCTGACGCGAGTAGACGTTGCAGCCGTCCCCGCGCAGGAAGCCGACCAGCGTGATCCCGACGTCGGCCGCGAGCTCCACCGCCAGCGACGACGGCGCCGACACCGCCGCCAGCACCGGGATCCCGGCCATGGCGGCCTTCTGGGTCAGCTCGAAGCTCGCCCGCCCGCTGACCATCAGCACGTGCCCGGTCAGCGGCAGCCGCCCCGCCCGCACCGCGTCGCCGACCACCTTGTCCACGGCGTTGTGCCGCCCGACGTCCTCGCGCAGCGCCACCAGCTCGCCGTCGGCGGTGAACAGTCCGGCGGCGTGCAGCCCGCCGGTCTTCTCGAACACCTGCTGCGCCGCCCGCAGCCGGTCCGGCAGCGCGAGCAGCGTGGCGAGGTCCAGCCGCGTGCCGTCGGCGGCGACGTCGTGGCGGCTGCGGGTGCGGATGGCGTCGATGCTGGCCTTGCCGCACACCCCGCACGAGCTCGACGTCAGGAAGTTGCGGTCCAGCGCGGTCGCGGGCGGCTCGACGCCGGTCGCGAGGTCGACGTCGACGACGTTGTAGGTGTTGCGGCCCTCGTCGTCCACGGAGTTGCAATAGCGCAGGCCCGCGACGTCCTCGATGCCGGCGATGACCCCCTCGGTGGCGAGGAAGCCGTGCACCAGGTCGAAGTCCGCGCCGGGGGTGCGCATGGTGACCGCGAGGGGCGAGCCGGCGAGCCGGATCTCCAGGGGCTCCTCGGCGGCCACGGTGTCGGGCCGGGTGCTGCGCACCGGGCCCCGGATGCGGAGCACGGGCGTTCGGCTGGTGACTCGTCCCACGTCCGGCGACGGTACCCATGCCCGGCCCCTACGGTCGCCTCGTGAGCGCGACGACCGACCCGCTGTCCCCGTACGCGGCCGTCGTGCTCGCCGGCGGGCGCGCCGCCCGGCTCGGTGGCCGCGCCAAGCCGCAGCTGCAGGTCGGCGGCCGGACGATGCTGGCCACCGTCCTCGACGCCGTCGCCGACGCCCGCCCGCGGGTCGTCGTCGGCCCGTCGCAGCCGGTCGCCGACGGGGTGGTCCTCGTCCGCGAGCAGCCGCCCGGGGGCGGTCCGGTCGCCGCGATGCGCAGCGGGGTGGCCGCCGTCGACACCGACGTCGTCGCCGTCCTCGCCGGCGACCTGCCGTTCGTGACCGCAGCGCTGGTCCGGGAGCTCCGCGCGCGGCTGACCGACGACGGCGTCCTCGTCACCGACGACGCCGGCCGCGACCAGTACCTGCTCGGCGTCTGGCGGACGGCGCCGCTGCGGCGGGTCCTCGCCGGCGCCCAGGGGCCGGTCCCGGTCCGCCGGGTGGTCGCCGCCCTCTCGGTCACCCGGTACCGCCCGGTCCGCGCGCCCGGGACGCCGGCCCCGTGGACCGACTGCGACACCCCCGCCGACCTCGCCCGCGCCCGCGCGGCCGCCGGGGAGCTCGGCTGGGGGTGACCGGACCGCCGCGGAGGTGGTAGGACGGCGCCATGCGCGTCGCCGTCGCCGGAGCCCACGGACAGGTCGCCCGCCGTCTCGGTCGCCTGCTGGCCGGCCGCGGCGACACCGTGGTCGGCATCGTCCGCGATCCCGGCCACACCGCCGACCTGGAGGACGACGGGGTCACCCCGGTCGTCCTGGACCTGGAGTCCGCGTCGGTCGACGAGGTCGCCGATGCCGTCCGGGAAGCCGACGCGGTGGTGTTCGCCGCGGGCGCCGGGCCGGGCAGCGGCGCGGAGCGCAAGCACTCCGTCGACCACCGGGCCGCGGTGCTGCTGGCCGACGCCGCCGAGCGGGCCGGCGTCCGGCGCTACCTGCTAGTGTCCTCCATGGGCGTCGAGCAGGCACGCAAGGGGACGCCGAAGGGCATGGACCCGGTCTTCGCCGCCTACCTGCAGGCCAAGCTCCGCGCCGAGGACGTGATCCTGCCGCGCACGGCCCTGGACACGGTGATCCTGCGGCCGGGCCGGCTCACCGACGACGCGGGCACCGGGCGGGTCACCCTCGACCACGGCGTCGCGTTCGGCGACGTCCCTCGGGACGACGTGGCGGCGGTGCTGCTCGAGCTGCTCGACGCCGGCAGGACCGACGAGGTCGTCGAGCTCGTCAGCGGGGACACCCCCGTCGCCGACGCCGTCGCCGGATTGCCGTGATCGTCGCCTCCCGGCTCCTCGGCCCCCTCCATGGCGTCCCCGAGCCCGCGAGGGGACCCAGGAGGGGGTCCTCCGGCTAGGAGCGCAGCGCGCGGGTCTGCAGCACCCGGGCCGCGAGGTCGGCGTCGTCCGGGTAGTCGACCCGCACCAGCGTCAGCCCGCCGGGCGGGGCGACGACGACCTCGTCGGCGCGCTTCCGGCGGGTGAGCAGCGCGGCGGGCCAGCCCGGGTCGCGCCGCCCCTCCCCGACCGCCAGGAGCGACCCGACGAGGCTGCGGACCATCGAGTGGCAGAAGGCGTCCGCGGACGCCCCGACGGTCAGCAGGTCGCCCTCACGGGCCACCGTGAGCGCCTCGAGCGTGCGGATGGTGGTCGCCCCCTCGCGGCGGCGGCAGAAGGCGGCGAAGTCCTGCCGCCCGAGCAGCAGGGTGGCGGCCTCGGCCATGGCCGGAGCGTCGAGGCGGCGCGGCCAGCCGACCGTGTCGGCCCGGCGCAGCGGCGGCGGGCCGCCGTCGGCGTCGGTGAGCCGGTAGACGTAGTGCCGCGCCAGGGCCGCGAACCGGGCGTCGAAGCCCGGCGGGGCCTCGGCGACGGCGGGAACGGCCACGTCGGGCGGCAGCACCCCCCGCAGCCGGCGGACGAGGCGGCCGCCCTGGTCCTCCCACGCCGCACGGGGGACGTCGGTGTGCGCGACCTGGCCGGTCGCGTGCACGCCGGTGTCCGTCCGGCCCGCGACGGTCAGCCGCACGGGGGTCCGCAGCACGGTCGTGAGCGCCGTCTCGAGCTCGGCCTGCACGGTGCGCCGCCCGGGCTGGCGCGCCCAGCCGGAGAAGGCGGTGCCGTCGTAGGCGACGTCGAGCCGGAGACGGACGAGCCCGCCACCGGTATCGGTGGCGGGCTCGTCCGTGGGGTGTTCGCTGGTCAGCGAGGGCTCACCGGGGGTCGGGCGCGGACTCGCCGCCCGGGGAGTGGGTGCCCGCGGTGGCGGCGTCGCCGAGCTCGGCGGCCTCGATCTCCGCGGCGGCCGCGGCGGCGACGTCCGGGGACAGCACCGGGTCCTCGACGACGGCCACGTTCACGGCCTTCGGCTGCGGGGTGACCGCGTTGTCGTCCTGGCGCTCGCCGTCGGGGCTGAAGACGTCGGTCACGACCTGCTGGGACTCGGGGTCGACGTCGCCGGAGACCACGGCCGGCGAGGTGTCGCCGCCGGGACCGGTGGTCTCGCCCTCGAACGTCGCGCCCTGGTCACCACCGCCGGCGGAGACCCCGGCGGCGCCGGCGTCGCCGCCGACGCCGGGCTCCCGGTCGGTCACTTCGTGCCGTCCGTGTCCGCCGGGGACTCCGCGTCGGTGGCCACGGTGGCGGGGGCCTCGTCGGCCGCCTCGTCCTCGGTGGCCACGTTCTCGGTGGCGGCCTCGGCGGCGTCGTCGCCGGTGGTGGCGTCGTCGGTGGTGTCGTCGGCGGTGGTGTCAGCATCGGCAGCGTCGACGGTGTCGTCGACGGGAGCCGCCTCGACGGCGTCGGCGGTGACCTCACCGGAGGCGGCGGCCGCGCCGGCACCGGCGGCGAAGCGGGTGCCGCGAGCGCGCTCGGCCTCGCCGACGGCCTCCTGGGCGACGGTCAGGGACTCGACCAGCTCGATGACGGCCATCGGGGCGTTGTCACCCTTGCGCGGGCCGACCTTGGTGATGCGGGTGTAGCCGCCCGGACGGTTCTCGAAGCGAGGACCGATCTCGGCGAACAGCGTGTGGACGACGTCCTTGTCCCGGATGACCGTCATGACCTGGCGGCGCGCGTGCAGGTCGCCGCGCTTGGCGAAGGTCACCAGCTTCTCGGCGAACGGACGCAGCCGCTTGGCCTTGGCCTCGGTGGTGGTGATCCGCCCGTGCTCGAACAGCGAGGTGGCCAGGTTGGCCAGCATCAGCCGCTCGTGCGAGGGGGACCCGCCGAGACGGGGGCCCTTGGTGGGGGTGGGCATGTCGGTCCTTCCTCAGGCGGCCGGGCGGGCGTTGCCGGCTGCTTCCGGGTGGTGCTGTGTCTGTGCTGCTGTGTCCGTGCTCGGTGGCGGCCCGGAGCCGCCGGCCGGGTGGCGTCGCCACCACCCGGCCCGGCCCTGCTGCTCCCCGCCTGCTCGCGAGCAGTGGGGGCAGCGGGGTCCTTCCTCAGAGCTGCTCGGTCTCCTGGTAGGAGCCGTCGTCGTACTGGACCTGCCCGAACTCGGCGCCGTACTCGCCGGTGCCGTGGTAGGCGTCGGTCTCGTAGCCCTCGTCGTAGCTCTCGACCGAGGTCGGGATGAACCCGGGCGGGCTGTCCTTGAGCGCCAGGCCCATGGCTGCCAGCTTCATCTTGACCTCGTCGATCGACTTTGCCCCGAAGTTGCGGATGTCGAGCAGGTCGGCCTCGGAGCGGGTGACCAGCTCGCCGACGGTGTGCACGCCCTCGCGCTTGAGGCAGTTGTAGGACCGGACGGTGAGGTCCATGTCCTCGATCGGCATCGAGAAGTTCGCGATGTCGGCGGCCTCGGCCGGGCTGGGCCCGACCTCGATGCCCTCGGCGTCGACGTTCAGCTCGCGCAGCAGGCCGAACAGCTCGACCAGCGTGGACCCGGCAGAGGCGATGGCGTCGCGCGGGGCGATCGACGGCTTGGTCTCGACGTCGACGACCAGGCGGTCGAAGTCGGTGCGCTGCTCGACGCGGGTGGCCTCGACGGCGTAGGTGACCTTGAGGACCGGCGAGTAGATCGAGTCGACCGGGATGCGGCCGATCTCCTGGCCGGGCTGCTTGTTCTGCGGGGCCGGGACGTAGCCGCGGCCGCGCTCGACGACCAGCTCGATCTCCAGCCGGCCCTTGCCGTTCAGGGTGGCGATGTGCAGGTCGGGGTTGTGCACCTCGACACCGGCCGGGGGCGCGATGTCGGCGGCGGTGACCTCACCAGGGCCCTGCTTGCGCAGGTACATCGTCACCGGCTCGTCGGAGTCGGAGCTGACGACGAGGCCCTTGAGGTTGAGGATGATCTCGGTGACGTCCTCCTTGACCCCGGGCACGGTGGTGAACTCGTGCAGGGTGCCCTCGATCCGGATGCTGGTGACAGCAGCGCCGGGGATCGACGACAGGAGGGTGCGGCGCAGCGAGTTGCCGAGGGTGTAGCCGAAGCCGGGCTCGAGCGGCTCGATGACGAACCGCGAGCGCTGCTCGGAGATGGTCTCCTCGGTCAGCGTCGGACGCTGTGCGATGAGCATGGGTGTTCTCCTCTGGTTCCTCCGGCGCCCGCCATATGACGCCGTGAGGGGGGGTGGTGCGGGCCCCGGCGGACATCGGTCCGCCCGCCGGGGCCGGGTGGTGCTGTGGTGCTGCGAGCCCCTACTTGGAGTAGAGCTCGACGATCAGCTGCTCCTGGACCGGAGTGTCGATCACCTGGCGGGCCGGGACGCTGTGGACGACGGCGCGCAGCTGGCCGCTGATGACCTCAAGCCACGGCGGCACGGGGCGCTCGCCGGCCCGGGCCTGGGCGATCTCGAAGGGCACCATCCGCCGCGACTTCTCGGCGACCTCGAGGATGTCGTTCGCGCTCACCCGGTAGGACGGGATGTCGACCTTGCGGCCGTTGACCCGGATGTGGCCGTGCTTGACCAGCTGGCGGGCCATGTCGCGGCTCTCGGCCCAGCCGGCCCGGTACACGACGTTGTCCAGTCGCGACTCGAGGATCTGCAGCAGGACCTCACCGGTCTTGCCGGTCTTGCGGTTGGCCTCCTCGTAGTAGCCGCGGAACTGCTTCTCGAGGACGCCGTAGATGCGGCGGGCCTTCTGCTTCTCGCGCAGCTGCAGGAGGTACTCGCTGTCCTTGCTGCGGCCCCGGCCGTGCTCGCCCGGCGGATAGGGCCGGATCTCGATCGGGCACTTCGGGGACTCGCACTTGCTGCCCTTGAGGAACAGCTTCATCTTCTCGCGCCGGCACATGCGGCAGTCGGCTCCGGTGTAACGGGCCACGTCAGGTACTCCTCGTTCTTCTCGTCAGTGGCCGGTCAGACCCGGCGACGCTTCTTCGGGCGGCAGCCGTTGTGCGGCTGTGGGGTGACGTCCTGGATCTGCCCGACCTCGAGGCCGGTGGCCTGCAGGGAGCGGATCGCGGTCTCCCGACCCGAACCCGGGCCCTTGACGAAGACGTCGACCTTGCGCATGCCGTGCTCCTGGGCCTTGCGCGCGGCGTTCTCGGCGGCCATCTGGGCGGCGAACGGCGTCGACTTGCGCGAGCCCTTGAAGCCGACGTGGCCGGCGGAGGCCCAGCTGATCACGTTCCCGGTCGGGTCGGTGATCGACACGATCGTGTTGTTGAACGTGCTCTTGATGTGCGCGGCGCCGTGGGCGACGTTCTTCTTCTCCTTGCGGCGGACCTTCTTGGCACCAGCCGCGGCGCGAGCCCTGGGAGGCATGTCTCTCCGGTTTCCTTCTGAACGTTCAGTGGCCAGGTGAGCACGAGGGGCGCGCCGTCGCTCCCGCCCTCACGGGTCGTGCGACAGCGCGCCTCACGGCTTACTTCTTGCCGGCCTTCTTCTTGCCGGCGATGGTCTTGCGCGGACCCTTGCTCGAGCGCGCGTTCGTCTTGGTGCGCTGACCGTGCACGGGCAGGCCACGACGGTGGCGCAGGCCCTGGTAGCAGCCGATCTCCACCTTGCGGCGGATGTCGGCAGCCACCTCGCGGCGGAGGTCACCCTCCACGCGGAAGTGCTCGTCGATGTAGTCGCGCAGCTTCAGCAGGTCCTCGTCGCCGAGGTCCCGGACACGCAGATCGGGGCTGACGCCCGTCGCGGCCAGGGTCTCCTGGGCGTGGGCCTTGCCGATGCCGTAGATGTAGGTGAGCGCGATCTCCATCCGCTTCTCGCGGGGCAGGTCGACGCCGGCCAGTCGTGCCATGTCTGTAGGTACTCCCTCAGCCCTGCCGCTGCTTGTGGCGGGCGTTGTCGCAGATCACCATGACCCGGCCGTGCCGGCGGATCACCTTGCACTTGTCGCAGATCTTCTTCACCGACGGCTGGACCTTCACCGGTGCCGCCCCTCATTCCTGTCGATCGATGGCCGCCCGCGCGGCACCCGGAGGCGCCCCGCGCCGGCGGCGGTCACTTGTAGCGGTAGACGATGCGGCCGCGTGTCAGGTCGTAGGGCGAGAGCTCCACGACGACGCGGTCCTCCGGCAGGATGCGGATGTAGTGCTGGCGCATCTTGCCGCTGATGTGGGCGAGCACCCGGTGCCCGTTCTGCAACTCGACCCGGAACATCGCGTTGGGCAGCGGCTCGACGACGCGACCCTCGACCTCGATGGCCCCGTCCTTCTTCGCCATGCCCGACACGGCCTCCCTGACTCGGTGGTGCTGGTGGTGTGGTGCTGGAGTCGCGTGCGACCGTGCCGGAACCCGGCCGGGTCGTACGCGGTGGTTGCAGATCAGGTGGTGCAGGCGCTCCCGCGAGGGCGCCCTGCGTCATGCGGCCACAGCACGACGACAGGACGGCGCGAACGCCGTCGTTCACTGTACCCCGGTGTGGCGAGGTGCTCCAACCCGGCCTCTGTCACAACGGAAGGCCCCGTGAGGGGCGCTCCGTCAGGTACGGGGGGTGATCCCGAAGGGCGCCAGGCCCGCGACGCCGCCGTCCTCGGCGGTGAGGACCCAGGGGCCCTCGGGCGTGATGGCGACCGTGTGCTCGAAGTGTGCGGCCCGCGAGCCGTCCTTGGTGACGACGGTCCAGCCGTCCTCGAGCTCGGCCGTGGCCGGGTCTCCGACGGTCACCATCGGCTCGATGGCGAGCGCCAGACCGGGCACCAGGCGGGGACCGCGGCCGGGCCGGCCGTAGTTGAGGACGTGCGGGTCCTGGTGCATCTCGGTGCCGATCCCGTGGCCGCCGTAGTGGTCGACGATGCCGTACGGGTGCGATTCCGCGGTGATCGCCTGTTCGACGGCGGCGCTGATGTCGGTCAGCCGCCCACCGGCGACCGCCCGGGCCAGGCCGGCCCACATGCTGCGCTCGGTGACGGCGATGAGCGCGGCGTCCTCCACCGACGGCGGGCCCACGGTCACCGTGACCGCGGAGTCACCGTGCCAGCCCTGCAGGATGGCCCCGCAGTCGATCGAGATGTTGTCGCCCTCGGCCAGCGCACGCTGCGGGTCGGGGATGCCGTGCACGACCTCGTCGTTGATCGAGGCGCAGATGCTCCCTGTGAAGCCGTGGTAGCCGAGGAAGGACGGGATCGCGCCGGCCGAGCGGATGGTGTCCTCGGCGATCGCGTCGAGCTCCCCCGTGGTGACCCCGGGACGGACTGCGGCGCGCACCGCGGCGATCGCCCGCGCCACGACGAGGCCGGCGCCGCGCATGAGCTCGATCTCCTGCGGCGTCTTGATCTGGATCATGCGTCCACTCCACTTCGCCAGCAGCGGGAGGCGGGTCAGGATCCCGGCCGACATGCGCGGCGCCGTCCCCTCAGCTGTCGTCGGACCGTCCGGGCTGCCCGAGGGCGGTCATCACCCGGGCGGTGACCTCCTCGATGGTGCCGATCGCGTCGATGCGCGACAGCAGCCCCTCTCGCTCGTAGAACCCCGACAGCGGCGCGGTCTGTTCCCGGTAGACCTCCAGCCGGCGCCGGACGGTCTCGGGCTTGTCGTCGTCGCGCTGCACCCACTCGCCGCCCACGAGCATGCGGCGGCCGGAGAGCCGGCGGACCAGCTCCTCCTCCTCGACGACGAGCTCGACGACGCGGTCGAGGCGCTGGCCCAGCTGCTCGAGGGACCCGCGCAGCTGCTCGCCCTGGGCGATCGTGCGCGGGAACCCGTCGAGCAGGTAGCCGGCCTTCGAGTCGGGCTCGGCCAGCCGGTCCTTGACCATGGCCACGGTGATCTCGTCGGGGACGAGGTCACCGGCGTCCATGTAGACCTTCGCCTTCAGGCCCAGGTCGGTCTGGCCGCTGACGTTGGCCCGGAAGATGTCACCGGTGGAGATGGCCGGCACGCCGAGCTCTCCGGCGATGATCTGCGCCTGGGTCCCCTTGCCGGCTCCGGGAGGACCGAGCAGCACGATGCGCACTACTTCAGGAACCCTTCGTAGTTGCGCTGGTTGAGCTGCGTCTCGATCTGCTTCACAGTCTCCAAGCCCACTCCCACCATGATCAGCACCGCGGTCCCGCCGAACGGGAAGTTCTGGTTCGCTCCCTGCTGGGTGATCGACAGGAAGAAGTTGGGCAGCACCGCGACGATCCCCAGGTAGATCGACCCGGGCAGGGTGATCCGGGAGAGGACGTACTGCAGGTACTCCGCCGTCGGCCGGCCGGGGCGGATGCCGGGGATGAAGCCGCCGTAGCGCTTCATGTCGTCGGCCCGCTCCTCCGGGTTGAAGGTGATCGACACGTAGAAGTACGTGAAGAACACGATCAGGCCGAAGTACAGGGCCACGTGCACCGGGCTGCTCTGGTCGATGACGTAGGTCTCGAAGAACTGCCGGACCGCACCGGTCTCGTCGCCCTGCAGCTGGGTGATCAGCTGCGGCAGGTACAGCAGGGACGAGGCGAAGATGACCGGGATGACGCCGGCCTGGTTCACCTTCAGGGGGAGGTAGGTCGACGTGCCGCCGTACATGCGGCGCCCGACCATGCGCTTGGCGTACTGCACCGGGATGCGGCGCTGCGCCTGTTCGACGTAGACGACCGCGCCGATGATCAGCAGTGCGAAGAGGCAGACGACGGCGAAGACGATGCCGCCACGGGTCTGCAGGATCGAGCCGCCCTCGGCCGGGATGCGCGCGGCGATCGAGGTGAAGATCAGCACGGACATGCCGTTGCCGATCCCCTTCTCGGTGAGCAGCTCGCCCAGCCACATGATCACGGCCGTGCCGGCGGTGAGCGTGATGACGAGGATGACCGTCGTCCAGATGCTCTGCGACGGGATGATCTCCTGCTGGCACCCGGGGAAGAGCTGGCCGCTGCGGGCCAGCGCGATGATGCCGGTGCTCTGCAGGACCGCGAGGGCGATCGTGAGGTAGCGGGTGTACTGGGTCAGCTTGGCCTGACCCGACTGCCCTTCCTTCTTCAGCTGCTCGAACCGCGGGATCACCACGACCAGCAGCTGCACGATGATGCTCGCCGTGATGTACGGCATGATCCCGAGCGCGAAGATCGACAGCCGCAGCAGCGCCCCGCCCGAGAACAGGTTCACCAGCGAGTAGACGTCGCGCTGGTCGGAGGCCTGCGCCTGCTCGAGACAGTTGTTGATCGCCTCGACGGAGACGCCCGGCCCGGGGATGGCGGCACCCAGCCGGTACACGGCGATGATCGCCAGGGAGAACAGCAATTTGCGCCGGAGGTCTGGCGTCCGGAACGCCGCGGCGAACGCCTGCAGCACGTGCCCTCCCCTTCTCGGTCGGACGAGGTTAGCAACGACGGAGGGCCTCCCTGCCCCCCACCACTCGCGGACGCGCGGCGGAGCCCTGCAGGGAGGCCGCGAGCGGTCCGCCGTCGGGGCGGCGGACCGAGCAGCAGACGACCCCCGGGGCTCGTGGTGCGGCCCCGGGGGTCGTCGTCGGCTCAGATGCGGGTGGTGCTGCCCCCAGCCGCGGAGATCTTCTCGGTGGCGGAGGCCGAGAAGGCGTGCGCGTGCACGGTGACCTGGACACCGCCCAGCTCACCGGTGCCGAGGACCTTCACCGGCTGGCCGCGGCGGACCGCGCCGGCGTCGGCGAGCGTGTCGGGGTCGACGTGCCCGCCCTGCGGGAACAGGGACGCGATCCGGTCGAGGTTGACGACCTGGAAGACGACCTTGTTCGGGTTCTTGAAGCCGGACATCTTGGGCAGCCGCATGTGCAGCGGCGTCTGACCGCCCTCGAAGCGTGCGGAGGTGTTGCCGCGCGCGCCGGTGCCCTTGGTGCCGCGACCGGCGGTCTTGCCCTTGGAACCCTCACCACGGCCGACGCGCGTCTTGGCGGTGTGGGCGCCCGGGGCCGGACGCAGGTGGTGGATCTTGATGGTCATGACGGGTCCCCGCTCAGATCTCTTCGACGGTGACGAGGTGCGTCACCGTGGCGACCATCCCGCGGATCTCGGGACGGTCCTCCTGCACGACCGAGTCGTTGATCCGCTTGAGGCCCAGGGACCGCAGCGTCTGCCGCTGGTTGGGCTTCGTGCCGATCGCCGACCGGACCTGGGTGACCTTCAGCTGCGTCATCTCAGACCCCCTGACCCGCACGGGCACGCAGCATGGCGGCCGGGGCGACGTCCTCGAGGGGCAGGCCGCGGCGAGCGGCGATCTCCTCGGGGCGGACGAGGTCCTTCAGCGCCTGCATGGTGGCGTGCACGATGTTGATCGGGTTCGACGAGCCGAGGCTCTTCGACAGCACGTCGTGGATGCCGGCGCACTCGAGGACGGCGCGCACCGGGCCACCGGCGATGACACCGGTACCGGGGCTGGCCGGCTTGAGCAGCACGACGCCGGCCGCCGCCTCACCCTGCACGGGGTGCGGGATGGTGCTGGCGATGCGCGGCACCTTGTAGAAGTGCTTCTTGGCCTCCTCGACGCCCTTGGCGATCGCCGCGGGCACCTCCTTGGCCTTGCCGTAGCCGACACCCACGGTGCCGTCGCCGTCGCCGACGATCACCAGCGCGGTGAAGCTGAAGCGCCGGCCACCCTTGACGACCTTGGACACGCGGTTGATGGCGACCACGCGCTCGATGAAGTTGCTCTTCTCGGCAGGCGCGCCGCCGGGCCCCCGCCCGCCGTCACGACGGTCGCGGCGGTCGTTGCCGCCGCCGGCGCCGCCGCCGCGTCGCTGTGGTCCTGGCATCAGACGTCCCTCTCGATCTGCTGGTCGGCCGAGTGGTCGGCCGCGTTGTGGGTCGGGCTGGTCATCAGAAGTCCAGCCCGCCCTCTCGTGCACCGTCGGCGAGCGCGGCGATGCGGCCCTGGTAGCGGTTGCCACCCCGGTCGAACACGACCTTGGTGATGCCGACCGCCTGGGCGCGCTCGGCGACCAGGGCGCCGACCCGGCGGGAGAGGGCGGACTTGTCGCCCTCGGACCCGCGGAGGCTGGCGTCCAGCGTGGAGGCGCTCACCAGGGTGCGGCCGACGGTGTCGTCGACCACCTGCACGTGGATGTGCCGCGACGAGCGGTTGACCACCATGCGCGGACGCTCCGCCGTGCCGGCGACGCGCTTGCGGAGCCGGTTGTGGCGGCGCAGCCGCGAGACGCGGCGCGCGGTGCTGATGTCGGTGCCGACGGGCGTGTGCACCCGAGCGGCCTTCTCGGTCTGTGCCATCACTTACCCGTCTTCCCGACCTTGCGCTTGACGACCTCGCCCTGGTAGCGGACGCCCTTGCCCTTGTACGGGTCCGGCCGGCGCAGCTTGCGGATGTTGGCGGCCACCTGGCCGACCTGCTGCTTGTCGATGCCGGTGACGCGCAGGCGCGTCGGCGACTCGACCGTGAAGGTGATGCCCTCCGGGGCACGCACCGGAACCGGGTGGCTGAAGCCGAGGGCGAACTCGAGGTCGCTGCCCCGGGCCTGCACGCGGTAACCGACACCGACGATCTCGAGCGTCTTCGTGTAGCCCTCGGTCACACCGGTGATCATGTTGGCGATCAGGGTGCGGGAGAGGCCGTGCAGTGCCCGGCTCTCGCGCTCGTCGTCCGGCCGCTGCACCGACAGGGTGCCGTCATCGGCCTTGGCGACGGTGATCGGCGCGGCGACGGTGTGGGCCAGCGAGCCCTTGGGGCCCTTCACGCTGACCGTCTGGCCGTCGATGGCGACGTCCACACCACCGGGAACCGGAATCGGCAGTCGTCCGATCCGTGACATCTCGCTCGCTCCTCTTACCAGACGTAGGCGAGGACTTCCCCGCCCACGCCCTTCTTGTTCGCCTGCCGGTCGGTCAGCAGCCCGGTCGAGGTGGAGATGATCGCCACCCCGAGGCCGCCGAGCACCTTGGGCAGCGCGTTCGACTTGGCGTAGACCCGCAGGCCCGGCTTGGACACCCGGCGGACGCCGGCGATGCTGCGCTCGCGGTTGGGGCCGTACTTCAGGTCCACCACCAGCTCCTTGCGGGTGGTGCCGTCCTTCTCGACCTCGTCGACGCGCCAGCCGGCGATGTAGCCCTCCTGCTGGAGGATCTCGGCGATCTTCGTCTTGAGCTTCGACGACGGCATCGCAGCCGAGTCGTGGTAGGCCGTGTTCGCGTTCCGCAGCCGCGTGAGCATGTCCGCGATCGGATCGGTCATCGTCATGGGTGTCGTGCCTCTCTCGCCGCGGTTCCTCACGCGTACCTCGCGTGGGCCTCTCGGCGACGGGGTGGTGCTGGGGTGCCGCCCCGCGCGGTCAGCGCGCCGGGCGGGTCGTTCTGCGGACTACCAGCTGGACTTCGCCACGCCCGGCAGCTCGCCGGCGTGGGCCATCTCCCGCAGGCAGATCCGGCACAGGCCGAACTTGCGGAAGACCGCGTGCGGACGCCCGCACCGCTGGCAGCGGGTGTAGCCGCGGACCGCGAACTTGGGCTTGCGGGCCGCCTTGTTGATCAGCGCCTTCTTGGCCATCTGTCTCTCCTGCCCCGGCTCAGCGGGTCGTGGTCACGACGGTCAGACCGGCGAAGGGGAACCCGAGCAGGCGGAGCAGCTCGCGACCCTCCTCGTCGGAGGTGGCGGTGGTGACCAGGGTGATGTCCATGCCGCGGGGCCGGTCGATCTTGTCGACGTCGATCTCGCGGAACATCGACTGCTCGGTCAGCCCGAACGTGTAGTTGCCGTGCCCGTCGAACTGCTTGGCGTTCAGCCCGCGGAAGTCACGGATGCGGGGCAGGGCCAGCGCCAGGAGCCGGTCGAGGAACTCCCACATGCGGTCGCCGCGGAGGGTGACCTTGGCGCCGATCGGCATGCCTTCGCGCAGCTTGAACTGAGCGATCGACTTGCGGGCCCGGACGACGGCCGGACGCTGACCGGTGATGGCGGTCAGGTCGCGCACCGCGCCGTCCATGAGCTTGGCGTCGCGGGTGGCCTCGCCGACGCCCATGTTGACGACGATCTTCGTCAGGCGCGGGATCTGCATGACGTTCTCGTAGCCGAACTCCTCCTGGAGGGCCGGCGCGATCGCCTCACGGTAGTGCTCGAGCAGGCGCGGGAGCTCGCGGGTGGGTGCAGTCAT
Organism: Geodermatophilus obscurus; assembly: GCF_900115395.1. Lineage (GTDB taxonomy): Bacteria > Actinomycetota > Actinomycetes > Mycobacteriales > Geodermatophilaceae > Geodermatophilus > Geodermatophilus obscurus_B. Next base: position 232,692 of record NZ_FOWE01000004.1, on the reverse strand, counting down.
CGTCAGAGGTCCTTACCGGTCCGCCGCGACACCCGGATGCTGCGGCCTTCCTCGTCCTTGCGGTGGCCGACCCGGGTCGGCTTCCCCTCGGAGTCGATCACCATCACGTTGCTCACGTGGACGGGAGCCTCCTGGGTGACGATCCCGCCCTGCTGGGCGCCCCGCTGGTTGGAGCTGATGCGGGTGTGCTTCTTGACCCGGCCGACGCCCTCGACGAGCACCTTCTGCAGCTGGGGGTAGGCGGCGATCACACGACCCCGCGCGCCCTTGTCCTTGCCGGCCAGGACCACGACCGTGTCGCCCTTCTTGACCTTCATGGACGGGGCCTTCTTCTTGCTGTCGGTCTTCTTGGTGACGGCCATGGTCAGAGCACCTCCGGGGCGAGCGAGATGATCCGCATGAAGCGCTTGTCGCGCAGCTCGCGGCCGACGGGGCCGAAGATGCGGGTCCCGCGCGGGTCGCCGCTGTCACGGATGATCACCGCGGCGTTCTCGTCGAAGCGGATGTAGGAGCCGTCGGGACGACGACGCTCCTTGGCGGTGCGGACCACGACGGCCTTGACGACGTCGCCGCGCTTGACGCCGGCACCCGGCAGCGCGTCCTTGACGGTCGCCACGATGACGTCACCGATGCCCGCGTAGCGTCGCCCCGAGCCGCCGAGCACACGGATGCAGAGGATCTCCTTCGCACCGGTGTTGTCGGCGACCCGCAGTCGCGACTCCTGCTGGATCACGTCCTACTCCCAATCTCAGTGGTGACAGCCGGGCCGGAACGGTGAACCGGCTGTCCGGTTCCCACGTGCGGACGCACCGGCAGCGGATGGCTGCCGGTGCGTCCGACACGGGTACCGGGATGCGGCGCCACCCGCAGGGGCGCCAGTCGTCCAGGGTACCCGGTCCTCGGGCCACCCCACAGGGGCGGTCCGTCACAGGACCGGGACGCCACGGACGGGCTACTTCGCCTTCTCGACGACCTCGACCAGGCGCCAGCGCTTGGTGGCCGACAGCGGCCGGGTCTCCATGATCTGCACGCGGTCACCGATGCCGGCGACCCCCTGCTCGTCGTGGGCCTTCAGCTTGCTGGTCCGGCGGATGACCTTGCCGTAGAGGCCGTGCTTCACACGGTCCTCGACCTCGACGACGATGGTCTTGTCCATCTTGTCGCTGACGACGAGGCCCTCGCGGACCTTGCGGTACCCGCGGCCGGCCAGGCCGGGACCGCTGGCGACAGCGGCGTTGTCGGACTCGCTCATGCGACACCCTCGTTCGGGGCGGACGACAGGCCCAGCTCGCGCTCGCGCATGATCGTGTAGATCCGGGCGATGTCGCGACGGACGGTCTGCAGCCGCCGGTTGTTGTCCAGCTGGCCGGTGGCCACCTGGAACCTCAGGTTGAACAGCTCTTCCTTGTGCTCACGCAGCCGCGTGGCGAGCTCGTCGGCCGAGAGCTCGCGCAGCTCCGGAGCGGTCAGACCGGCGGCCATCACACCTCTCCTTCACGCGTGATGAAGCGGCACTTCATGGGCAGCTTGTGGATGGCGCGACGCATGGCCTCGCGGGCCACCGGCTCGGCCACGCCGGAGAGCTCGAAGAGCACCCGGCCGGGCTTGACGTTGGCGACCCACCACTCCGGCGAGCCCTTACCGGAACCCATGCGGGTCTCGGCCGGCTTCTTGGTGAGCGGGCGGTCCGGGTAGATGGAGATCCACACCTTGCCGCCACGGCGGATGTGCCGCGTCATGGCGATACGGGCCGACTCGATCTGCCGGTTCGTCACGTACGCCGGCTCCAGGGCCTGGATGGCGTACTCACCGAAGTTGATCTCGGTGCCGCCCTTGGCCCGACCGGAGCGGTCCGGGTGGTGCTGCTTGCGGTGCTTGACGCGCCGGGGGATCAGCACGTGTCAGCCCTCCGTCTGGGTGTCGGTGGCCGTCGCCTCGGCTGCCGCGGTCCCCTCGGGACCCGCTGCCTGGCCGACGGTCTGCTCGGGCGCGACCTCGCCGGAGGTCACGGCCACCGTGCTGTCGGTGGTGTCCGGGCCGGTGGTGTCCGGGCCGGTGGTGTCCGGGCCGCTGGTGCCCTCGGCCGCGGCGCGGCCGGCCTCGGTGCCGCCGGCGGTCGTGCCACTGGAGCCCGACCGGCGGGGGCGCTGCGGACGCTCACGGCGCTGCTGCCGGGCGGCCAGGGCCTCGAGGGCCTCCCGCTCGGCACGCGAGCCGCTGACGTCGCCCTTGTAGATCCACACCTTGACGCCGATGCGGCCGAAGGTGGTGCGGGCCTCGTACAGGCCGTAGTCGATGTTCGCGCGCAGGGTGTGCAGCGGCACACGGCCCTCGCGGTAGAACTCCGACCGGCTCATCTCGGTACCGCCCAGGCGCCCGGAGCACTGCACCCGGATGCCCTTGACCTGCGGGCTGCGCTGGGCGGACTGCATGGCCTTGCGCATGGCGCGGCGGAAACTCACCCGGCTCGACAGCTGCTCGGCCACGGCCTGGGCCACCAGCTGCGCGTCGGCCTCGGGGTTCTTGACCTCGAGGATGTTCAGCTGCACCTGCTTGCCGGTCAGCTTCTCCAGCTCGCCGCGGATGCGGTCGGCCTCCGCGCCGCGACGGCCGATGACGATGCCCGGCCGGGCGGTGTGGATGTCGACGCGGACCCGGTCACGGGTGCGCTCGATCTCCACCTTCGAGATGCCGGCGCGCTCCATGCCCTTGGTCATGAGCTTGCGGATGGCCACGTCTTCCTTGACGTAGTCCTTGTAGAGCTTGTCGGCGTACCACCGGGACTTGTAGTCGGTGGTGATGCCCAGGCGGAACCCGTGCGGGTTGACCTTCTGACCCACTAGCGGGTCCCTCCCCTCGTGTTGGCGCGCGGCTGCGTGCCCTGCTGCTGCGTCGCGGGGCCGGACTGGCCGGTGCGGCGTCGGGCGGTGCGGGACTTGCCGGCGAGCTCGGCACTGGAGCCGACCTCGCTCACCTCGACGGTGATGTGGCTGGTCCGCTTGTTGATGCGGTAGGCCCGGCCCTGCGCACGCGGACGGATCCGCTTGAGCGTGGGGCCCTCGTCGACGAAGGCGGCGCTGACGACGAGCGCGGCCGGGTCCAGCCGCAGGTTGTGCTCGGCGTTGGCGACGGCGCTCGCGACGACCTTGGCCACCGGCTCGCTGGCCGACTGCGGCGCGAACCGCAGCAGCGCCAGGGCCTCGTCGGTGGGCAGGTAGCGGATCAGGTCCACCACCCGGCGTGCCTTCATGGGCGTGACGCGGACGAACCGGGCGGTGGCCCGGGCGACCTGCGTCTCCTCTCCCAGCTGGGAAGTCATCTCGTGTCTCTCTCTCCCGGGACCGTGCTCAGCCCCGGCGGGACCGGCGGTCGTCCTTGACGTGGCCCCGGAAGGTCCGGGTGGGGGCGAACTCGCCGAGCTTGTGCCCGACCATGGCCTCGGTCACGAAGACCGGCACGTGCTTGCGCCCGTCGTGCACGGCGATCGTGTGGCCGAGCATGTCCGGGATGATGGTCGAGCGCCGAGACCAGGTCCGGATGACCGTCTTGGTGCCCTTCTCGTTCTGGACGTCCACCTTCTTGAGCAGGTGGTCGTCCACGAACGGGCCCTTCTTCAGGCTGCGTGGCATGTCTGTCGGACTCCTCTCCCGCTCAGCGCTTCTTGTTGGTGCGCCGACGGCGCACGATCAGGGCGTCACTGGCCTTGCGCTTGCGCGTGCGGCCCTCGGGCTTGCCCTTCGGGTTCACCGGGTGGCGACCACCGGAGGTCTTGCCCTCACCACCACCGTGCGGGTGGTCGACGGGGTTCATCGCGACACCGCGGACGGTCGGGCGCTTGCCCTTCCACCGCATGCGGCCGGCCTTGCCCCAGTTGATGTTCGACTGCTCGGCGTTGCCCACCTCGCCGACCGTCGCGCGGCAGCGGACGTCGACGTTGCGGATCTCGCCCGACGGCATGCGCAGCTGGGCGAAGCGGCCCTCACGGGCGACGAGCTGGACGCTCGTGCCGGCCGAGCGGGCGATCTTCGCGCCGCCGCCCGGGCGCAGCTCGATGGCGTGGACCACCGTGCCGACCGGGATGTTGCGCAGCGGCAGGTTGTTGCCCGGCTTGATGTCGGCCGCGGGACCGCACTCCACCGTGTCGCCCTGCTTGAGCCGCGCCGGCGCGATGATGTAGCGCTTCTCGCCGTCGGCGAAGTGCAGCAGCGCGATGCGGGAGGTGCGGTTGGGGTCGTACTCGATGTGCGCGACCTTGGCCGGCACGCCGTCCTTGTCCGCCCGACGGAAGTCGATGAGGCGGTAGGCGCGCTTGTGGCCGCCACCCTGGTGGCGAGCGGTCACCTTCCCGTGGACGTTGCGCCCACCGCGGCCGTGCAGCGGCCGGACCAGCGACTTCTCGGGATGGTCGCGGGTGACCTCGGCGAAGTCGGCGACGCTGGAGCCGCGGCGGCCCGGCGTCGTCGGCTTGTACTTGCGGATAGCCATTGCTGACTCAGTCCTCTATCTCTGGTCCGGAGGGCTCGGGCGCTCAGGCGCCGGGGCCACCGAAGATCTCGATGCGGTCGCCGGGGGCAAGCGAGACGATGGCGCGCTTGGTGTCCTTGCGCTTGCCCATCCGGGTCCCGCGGCTGCGCTTGCGCTTGCCCTGGCGGTTGATCGTGTTGACGGCCAGGACCTTCACCTTGAAGACCTGCTCGACAGCGATCTTGATCTGCGTCTTGTTCGCCTCGGGGAGCACCACGAACGTGTACTGGTTGTCGTCCAGCAGCCCGTAGCTCTTCTCCGAGATGACCGGCGACAGCAGGACGTCCCGGGGGTCGCGGACGCTCATGCCTTCTCCTCGGTGCTGTCGGTGGCGGTGTCAGCGGTGCCCTGGTCCGCGAGGTCCAGGTCGGTCGTGCCCTGGGCCGGCTGGATCGACGGGATGGCGCCGGGGATGTCCGGCGTCGTCAGGTCGGGCTTGACCAGCGAGGTGGCGCCACGGCTGCCGCCGTCGCGGCCGCCGACGAACTCGGCGAGCGCGGTCTCGGTGAAGACGACCTCGTCGCTGACCAGGACGTCGTAGGTGTTGAGCTGGCCGGCCTCGAGCAGGTGCACCCGCGGCTCGTTGCGCAGACTCACCCAGTTGAGGACGTCGTCGCGGTCGAGGACCACCAGCACGCGCTTGGCGCTGGTGATCGTCTCCAGGGTGGCCAGCGCTGCCTTGGTCCTCGGGGCGTCACCGTCGACGAAGGTCGTGACGACGTGCACGCGGCCCGCGCGCGCCCGGTCGGAGAGGGCACCGCGCAGAGCGGCGGCCTTCATCTTCTTGGGCGTGCGCTGGGAGTAGTCCCGGGGCTGCGGGCCGTGGACCGTGCCACCACCGGCGAACTGCGGGGCGCGGATCGAGCCCTGACGGGCGCGGCCGGTGCCCTTCTGCCGGTACGGCTTGACGCCACCGCCACTGACGGCGCCACGCGTCTTGGTGGAGTGCGTGCCCTGGCGGGCCGCGGCCAGCTGGGCCACGACCACCTGGTGCAGCAGTGAGACGTTGGCCGGCGTGTCGAACAGGTCACCGGGCAGCGTCACGCTGCCGGTGGTCTCCCCCGCCGGCGTGCGGACGTCGACCTGGCGGTCGGCGCGCGCGGCCGTGGTCGCGGTCGACTGGGTCACTTGGTGTCACTCCCCACGGGGCCGCCCTTGACGGCCGAGCGGACGAGCAGGAGCCCACCCTTCGGCCCGGGGACGGCACCCTTGATCAGGATGAGGCCGCGCTCGGTGTCGACCTTGTGGACGACGAGCGAGAGCGTGGTGGTCTTGACCGCGCCCATGCGGCCGGCCATGCGCAGGCCCTTGAACACGCGGCCCGGGGTCGAGGCGCCGCCGATGGAGCCGGGGTGCCGGTGCTTGCGCTGGGTGCCGTGCGCGGCGCCGAGGCCCTTGAAGCCGTGACGCTTCATGACACCGGCGGTGCCCTTGCCCTTGCTCGTGCCGATGACGTCGACCTTGGCGACGCCGTCGAACACCTCGGCGGTCAGCTCCTGGCCGACTGTGTACTGCGCGGCGTCCTCCGTGCGCAGCTCCACCACGTGACGGCGCGGCGTGACACCGGCCTTCGCGAAGTGGCCGCCCTCGGGCTTGTTCACCTTGCGCGGGTCGATCTCGCCGAAGCCGAGCTGGACGGCGGAGTAGCCGTCGACCTCGGGGGTGCGCACCTGCGTCACCACGTTCGGGCCCGCCTTGACGACGGTCACCGGGACGATGCGGTTGTTCTCGTCGAACACCTGGGTCATCCCCAGCTTCTCGCCGAGGAGCCCGCGGAACGTACTCGCCATGACTGGTCTCGGGTCCTTACTGGATGTTGACGTCGACCGAGGCCGGCAGGTCGATGCGCATGAGCGCGTCCACCGTCTTCGGCGTCGGGTCGAGGATGTCGATGAGCCGCTTGTGCGTACGCATCTCGAAGTGCTCGCGCGAGTCCTTGTACTTGTGCGGCGAGCGGATGACGCAGTACACGTTCTTCTCCGTCGGCAGCGGCACCGGGCCGACGACGCGCGCTCCGGTCTTCGTGACCGTGTCCACGATGCGCCGCGCCGAGGCGTCGATCGCCTCGTGGTCGTAGGCCTTCAGCCTGATGCGGATCTTCTGTCCCGCCATCGCTGTCTCTCGCTCCTGCCGATCGCTGTTCTGCTAGCTGGGGAACGCCGGGTGCGTCCGGATCCAGTCCGGTCCGGCCCCAGCGGGATGGGTGGCGCTGGCCACAGGCGGTTGCCCGGGTCCTCACCACCCGCGGACGGGCGGCGGCGCGGGTCCGCGCCGCCGCCCGTCTGTGGTGTTACTTGATGATCTTCGTGACGCGACCGGCGCCGACGGTGCGGCCACCCTCACGGATGGCAAACCGCAGGCCCTCCTCCATGGCGATCGGCTGGATCAGCTCGACCGTCATCTCGGTGTTGTCGCCCGGCATGACCATCTCGGTGCCGGCCGGCAGGGTGACGACGCCGGTGACGTCCGTCGTCCGGAAGTAGAACTGCGGACGGTAGTTGTTGAAGAACGGCGTGTGGCGACCGCCCTCGTCCTTCGAGAGGATGTAGACCGAGCCCTCGAAGTTGGTGTGCGGGGTGATCGAGCCCGGCTTCACGACGACCTGGCCGCGCTCGACGTCCTCGCGCTTGATGCCGCGCAGCAGCAGCCCGACGTTGTCGCCGGCCTGGCCCTGGTCGAGCAGCTTGCGGAACATCTCGACACCGGTGACGGTGGTCTGGGTCGAGGTGGGGCGGATGCCGACGATCTCGACGGTCTCCGACACCTTGACGATCCCGCGCTCCACGCGACCGGTGACGACGGTGCCGCGACCGGTGATGGTGAAGACGTCCTCGACGGGCATGAGGAACGGCTTGTCGATCTCGCGCTCGGGCTCCGGGATCGCCGTGTCGACGGCGTTCATGAGCTCCATGAGCTTGTCGCCCCACTCGGCGTCGCCCTCGAGGGCCTTGAGCGCCGAGACGCGGACCACGGGGACGTCGTCGCCCGGGAACTCGTACTCGCTGAGCAGCTCGCGGACCTCCAGCTCGACGAGCTCGAGGATCTCCTCGTCGTCGACCATGTCGGCCTTGTTGAGCGCCACGACGATGTAGGGGACGCCGACCTGGCGGGCCAGGAGGACGTGCTCCTTGGTCTGCGGCATCGGGCCGTCGGTGGCGGCGACCACCAGGATGGCGCCGTCCATCTGCGCCGCGCCGGTGATCATGTTCTTGATGTAGTCCGCGTGACCGGGGCAGTCGACGTGGGCGTAGTGCCGGGCCTCGGTCTGGTACTCGACGTGGGCGATCGAGATCGTGATGCCGCGGGCCTTCTCCTCGGGCGCCTTGTCGATCTGGTCGAAGGCCGACGCCTCGTTGAGGTCCGGGTACTTGTCGTGCAGGACCTTGGTGATCGCCGCGGTCAGCGTGGTCTTGCCGTGGTCGATGTGCCCGATGGTGCCGATGTTGACGTGCGGCTTGGTCCGCTCGAACTTGGCCTTGGCCACTGGGTTCCTCTCCTCGTGGTGTCGCAGTCGTGCTGTCGCTTGGGGTGGGCTTGCTGGGGGCCGGGCGGGGACGTACCCCGCCCGGCGGTCACTCGCCCGTGGCCTTGGCGATGATCTCCTTGGCCACGTTCTGCGGGACCTCGGCGTAGGTGTCGAACACCATGGTGTAGCTCGCCCGCCCCTGGGTGCGGCTGCGCAGGTCGCCCACGTAGCCGAACATCTCCGAGAGCGGGACGAGGGCCCGGACGACGCGGGCGCCGGAGCGCTCCTCCATCGCCTGGATCATCCCGCGCCGGGAGTTCAGGTCGCCGATGACGTCGCCCATGTAGTCCTCGGGCGTGACGACCTCGACGGCCATCATCGGCTCGAGCAGGGCCGGGCTGGCCTTGCGGGCGGCCTCCTTGAAGACCATCGAGCCGGCGATCTTGAAGGCCATCTCCGAGGAGTCGACCTCGTGGTACTGGCCGTCGACGAGGGTGGCCTTGACGCCCACCATCGGGTAGCCGGCGAGGATGCCGTACTGCATGGCGTCCTGCATGCCCTGGTCGACCGAGGGGATGTACTCCTTCGGGATGCGACCACCGGTCACGGCGTTGACGAACTCGTAGGTCGGGCCGTCGGCGGCGACCTCGAGCGGCTCGATGCTCACCTGCACCTTGGCGAACTGGCCGGACCCACCCGTCTGCTTCTTGTGGGTGTAGTCGACCTTCTCGACCGCCTTGCGGATGGTCTCGCGGTAGGCGACCTGCGGCTTGCCGACGTTGGCCTCGACCCGGAACTCGCGCCGCATGCGGTCGACGAGGATCTCCAGGTGCAGCTCGCCCATGCCGGAGATGACCGTCTGACCGGTCTCCTCGTCGAGCTTGACCTGGAACGTCGGGTCCTCCTCGGCCAGCTTCTGGATGGCCGTGCCCAGCTTCTCCTGGTCGCCCTTGGTCTTGGGCTCGATGGCGACCGAGATGACCGGCGCCGGGAAGGTCATCGACTCGAGGATCACCGGCTTCTGCGGGTCGCTCAGGGTGTCGCCGGTCGTCGTCTGCTTGAGGCCGTTGACGGCGACGATCTCACCGGCACCGACGCCCTGACGCTCCTCACGCTTGTTCGCGTGCATCTGGTAGATCTTCCCGACCCGCTCCTTGCGGTCCTTCGTGCTGTTCAGCACGGGGGAGCCGGCGTCGAGCTTGCCGGAGTACACGCGGATGTAGGTCAGCTTGCCCAGGTGCTGGTCGGTCTGGATCTTGAAGGCCAGCGCGGAGAACGGCTCGTCCTCGTCGGCGTGCCGCAGGACCTCGGTCTCGCCGTCGAGGGCGGTGCCCACGATCGCCTCGATGTCCAGGGGGCTGGGCAGGTAGTCGACGACGGCGTCGAGCAGGGGCTGCACGCCCTTGTTCTTGAACGCGGTGCCGGTGAGCACCGGGTTCACCTGGCCGGCGATGGTCGCCTTGCGGATGGCCGCCTTGAGGCGGTCGACCGTGATCTCCTCGCCGCCGAGGTAGTCCTCCATCAGCGAGTCGTCGAAGTCCGCGATGTTCTCGAGCAGCTTCTCGCGGTACTCGGCGGCCTGGTCGGCCAGCTCGGCGGGGATCTCCTCGACGGCGTAGTCCTCGCCCATCTTGGTCTCACCGCGCCAGGTGAGCGCCCGCATCTGCACCAGGTCGACGACGCCGATGAAGTCGGCCTCGGCACCGATCGGCAGCTGCAGCACCAGCGGGTTGGCCGCCAGGCGCTCGATCATCATCTCGACGCAGCGGAAGAAGTCGGCTCCGGTGCGGTCGAGCTTGTTGACGAAGCACATGCGCGGGACGCCGTACTTCTCCGCCTGCCGCCAGACCTGCTCGGTCTGCGGCTCCACGCCGGCGACACCGTCGTAGACGGCCACGGCACCGTCGAGCACGCGCAGGGACCGCTCTACCTCGACGGTGAAGTCGACGTGCCCCGGGGTGTCGATGATGTTGATGTCGTGGCCGTTCCAGGTGCACTTGGTCGCGGCGGACGTGATGGTGATGCCGCGCTCCTGCTCCTGCTCCATCCAGTCCATCGTGGCCGCGCCGTCGTGGACCTCACCGATCTTGTAGTTGATACCGGTGTAGAAGAGGATGCGCTCGGTCGTCGTGGTCTTGCCGGCGTCGATGTGCGCCATGATCCCGATGTTGCGGGTCTTGCGGAGCTGGGCCTCGTTGCTGGCCATCTCTCTCTCCTCTTTGTCTCTGGTCCGCGTGCGGGTGTCCGGGGGTGGCCCGGCGTCTCCCGCCGGCGGGTGCTGGCGGACGTGTGCGTCACCAGCGGGGTGCGACTACCAGCGGTAGTGCGCGAAGGCCTTGTTCGACTCGGCCATCTTGTGCGTGTCCTCGCGGCGCTTGACCGCGGCACCGAGGCCGTTGCTCGCGTCGAGCAGCTCGTTCATGAGGCGCTCGGTCATGGTCTTCTCGCGACGGGCGCGGCTGTACTGGATCAGCCAGCGCAGCCCGAGGGTGGTGCTGCGGGAGGCGCGGACCTCGACCGGGACCTGGTAGGTCGCACCACCGACGCGGCGGCTGCGGACCTCGAGGGCCGGCTTGACGTTGTCCAGCGCCCGCTTGAGCGTGACCACCGGGTCGGTGTCGGTCTTGGCGCGGCAGCCCTCGAGGGCGCCGTAGACGATCGACTCGGCGACCGAGCGCTTGCCGTCGACTAGGACCTTGTTCACCAGCTGGGTGACCAGGGGGGACTGGTAGACGGGGTCGTTGACCAGCGGACGGCGCGGCGCGGGGCCCTTGCGCGGCATCTCAGCTCTTCTCCTTCTTCGCGCCGTAGCGGCTGCGAGCCTGCTTGCGGTTGCGCACGCCCTGGGTGTCCAGCGAGCCGCGGATGATCTTGTAGCGCACGCCCGGGAGGTCCTTCACGCGGCCACCGCGCACGAGCACCATCGAGTGCTCCTGCAGGTTGTGGCCGACGCCCGGGATGTACGCGGTCACCTCGATGCCACTGGTGAGGCGGACGCGAGCGACCTTGCGCAGCGCCGAGTTCGGCTTCTTCGGCGTCGTCGTGTACACGCGGGTGCACACGCCACGACGCTGAGGGGAGCCCTTCAACGCCGGGGTCTTGGTCTTCTCGACCTTGTCCTCGCGGCCCTTGCGGACCAGCTGGTTGATCGTGGGCATGGGTGGCCTGGATCTCCTACCTGCGCTGGGTCGTGCTGTGGACGGTGCTGCTTGTCGTGTCGCCGGTGCCGGTCCTGCTGGGGTCGTCCGCCCTGCTCAGCCGCCATCGTCCGGCCCCCGCGGTCGGGCGTGTCGCCTTTCCCGGGACCGGCCGGCGTGTCGAACCGGACGGATCGCCCCCCGCGACTCGGCGCCGCCACCTCCGGCCGCCGCCCTGTCGAGGACGGCCCACCGGGGCGGACCCTCGGCCTGGAGGACGGACCTCCGGACACCCAGGCGCACCGCGAACGGGAGCAGGCCCAGGGCACCCTGGGCACGGCTGCCCACGATACCCGCGGTCCGGGAGGCGGTCAAAGCCGGGTCCCGGGCACCCTGCGGGCAGGGCAGCCTGATCCCCGGACTCAACTCACCCGGGGGGCAACGGCGCGGGCGCCGGAGCCATTCCCGGCGGGCTCACCGGCCCGGGGGTGGCGAGGACTGTACCGCGAGACGACGGTCACGCCAGGGGTGCAGCGCCGGGTCCCGCGGCACCGGATCCTGCGGTGGTCACGGACGCGGGAACGGCGGTGGGGCGCGGACTGTCGGTACCTCCCCCTACGGTCGGTCGCAGCAGAGCAACTCACCGCAACGGAGGTCCCCGTGCTCATCGACTCGGCGCGCGAGCTCAAGGCGCGCCTGACCGCGCGGTTGGCCGAGGGCTTCCCCCCGGTCGTCGCGAGCGACCTCGGCGGCCGCGTGTGGACCCGGCCGGCCATCGGCCTGGCGCCGGTGTCCCCGGGGAGGGTCCACCTGGCGATCCGCGTCGCGGCCCGGGCGGATGCCGAGATCCTGCTCACCGGTCTCGACGACGTCGTCCGGGCGGAGGTCGACGTCCGCGTGACCGGGCCGATACTGGCGCAGGCCTCCCCCTCCGCCGGGCAACTGCAGCAGCGCACCCGGCCCCTGGTCCCCGGCCTGTCCGTCGGGCACCCGGCCGTGTCGGCGGGCACGCTCGGCGGCTTCGTGCGGCTCGGTGGCCGCCTGGCGGTGCTGTCCAACAGCCACGTGCTGGCGGCCGCCGGCGCGGGCGCCGCCGGCGACGCGGTGCTGCAGCCCGGCCCGGCCGACGGCGGCACGCCGGCCGACCGGGTGGCCACGCTGGCCGCAGCCGTGCCGTTCACCGCCCGCGCGAACCGGGTCGACGCCGCCGTCGCCACCGTCGACGAGGGGGTCGGCGCCGACCCGGGGGCGGTCCCGGGCGGACCGCTGGGCACCACGGTGCCCGACGGGTACGAAGTAGAGCCCGACGAGGAGGTCGAGAAGCTCGGCCGGACCACCGGGCACACGCGCGGGCGGATCACCGCGGTGGAGGTCGACGGTGTCGCCGTGCAGTACGACGACGGCGTCCACGTCTTCGACGACCAGATCGAGATCGAGGGCCTGTCCGGGGCCTTCTCCGCCGGAGGCGACAGCGGCTCGGTCATCTGGCGCAGCAGCGACCGCGCGCCGTTGGCCCTGCTGTTCGCCGGGAGCAGCGAGGGCGGCAGCACCGGGGCGGGGCTGACGTTCGCCAACCCGCTGTCGACCGTGCTGGAGGCGCTCGGCGTGGAGTGGGTCTCCTCCTGAGCGGTCCTCCCGGGTCAGGGGGATGTCGCTGCGGGCGGGAACGGGGCACCATGGGGAGGTGACCGAGCCCGCCCGGCCCTCCGGGGCGTCCGCCCCGAGCTCCTCGCCGGTGGGCGTCAGCGAGGAGACCTCGTGACCGACCGTGCCGCCGCCCGCGCCGCCAAGAGCACGCTCGCGCAGCAGCTGTCCGCGCAGCCCGGTGTGGTGGGCATCGGCCTGGCCCGGCGCGACAGCGGGTACGTCGTCAAGGTCGACGTCGCGGACTCCGACGCGGCCGGCCGGGTGCCCCGCGACGTCGACGGCGTCCGGGTGGTCACCGAGGTCGTGGGCGTGATCCGCCCCCTGCGCAGCCGCACCGCCTGACCCCTCCCCGCACCGCCTGGACCCCTCCCGCGCACCGCCCGGAGGCCGCAGGGGCGGCCGGGGGCACCCGCTACGGTCGCCGGTGGCGCCGACGCGGGCGCCGCCGACCAGAGGAGTGCAGGTGCGCATCGGCATCCAGGCCAGTTACGCCGGGGGGTTCCAGGAGACGGCGGCGGAGATCGTCGACCTGGAGGCCGCCGGGCTCGACCTCGCGATGTGCGCGGAGGTCTACACCTTCGACGCCGTCAGCCAGCTCGGCTACCTGGCCGCGGTGACCGAGCGGGTCGAGCTCATGAGCGCGATCCTGCCGATCTACAGCCGCACGCCGGCCCTCACGGCGATGACAGCGGCCGGCCTGGACTTCGTCTCCGGTGGCCGGTTCAGCCTGGGCCTGGGCGCCTCCGGCCCGCAGGTGATCGAGGGCTGGCACGGCGTCCCCTACGACGCGCCGATCCAGCGCACCCGCGAGGTCGTGGAGATCTGCCGCCAGGTGTGGCGGCGGGAGCGCCTCGTGCACGAGGGCCCGAAGTACAGCATCCCGCTCCCGGCCGACCAGGGCACCGGCCTGGGCAAGCCGCTCAAGCTGATCAACACCCCGGTCCGGCAGCGCATCCCGATCATGCTGGCCGCGCTGGGCCCGAAGAACGTCGAGCTGGCCGCCGAGGTCGCCGAGATCTGGGAGCCGATCTGGTTCATGCCCGAGCGCGCCGACGCCGTCTGGGGCGACGCGCTGCGGGCCGGCAGGGCCAAGCGCGACCCCGAGCTCGGCGACCTGCAGGTCGTCTGCGGCGTCCCGGTGGCGATCGGTGAGGACGTCGACCACCTGCACGACCACGTCCGCCCCCAGCTGGCGCTCTACGTCGGCGGCATGGGCGCCAAGGGCAAGAACTTCTACAACGACCTGGCCCGGCGCTACGGGTTCGAGGACGCCGCCGAGACCGTGCAGGAGCTGTACCTGAGCGGCCGCAAGGACGAGGCGGCCGCGGCGCTGCCCGACGAGTTCGTGCGCTCGGTATCGCTCATCGGCCCCGAGGGGTACGTCGCCGAGCGGATCGCCGCCTACGCCGAGGCCGGGGTCACCACGATCGCCCTGCAGCCCCTCGACGACAGCCGCGAGAGCCGGCTCCGCACCGTCGAGACCATGCGCCGCCTCGCCGACGCCTAGCGAAGCTCGCCCGCCCCGCGTTCCGTCACGTGACGGGGCGCCGGGCTAGGGCGGCGCCGTCGTCCTCCCCCACCGCAGCGCGTCCTCCCGCACGTCCCACCGTGAGGGAGGACGCCCGACGATCAGGTCACCTGATCCCCGCCGGGACGGCACGGAGAGCACGGAAGGGCCCCCAGGTCGACGACCTGGGGGCCCTTCTCACGTGCTACCGGGGCTCAGCCCCGCCAGTCGTACTCCTCGAGACGCACGGCCTCGCCGGAGCCCGCACCGAAGACGTCGGGGCTGTAGTACTGCCCGTCGTCGTACCCGGCCATCGTGTAGACGGCGGCGCGGGCCTCCTCGGTCGGCTCGACCGTGATGTTCCGGTAGCGGCTGATGCCCGTACCCGCCGGGATCAGCTTGCCGATGATCACGTTCTCCTTGAGTCCGAGCAGGCTGTCGCTCTTGCCCTGGATCGCGGCGTCGGTGAGCACCTTGGTCGTCTCCTGGAAGGAGGCGGCCGACAGCCACGACTCGGTCGCGAGGGAGGCCTTGGTGATGCCCATGAGCACCGGTCGGGCCGAGGCCGGCTCGCCGCCCTCGGCGACGACACGACGGTTCTCGGTCTCGAACAGCGTCCGCTCGACCAGCGCACCGGGGAGGAACTCCGTGGCGCCCGAGTCGATGATGGTCACCCGCTTCAGCATCTGGCGGATGATCACCTCGATGTGCTTGTCGTGGATCGACACGCCCTGGCTGCGGTAGACCTCCTGGACCTCGCGGACGAGGTGCAGCTGCACCTCGCGCGGGCCCATGATCCGCAGCACCTCGTGCGGGTCCACCGCACCCTCGGTGAGCTGCTCGCCGACCTCGACGTGGGCACCGTCCTCGACCCGCAGCCGCGACCGGCGCGACAGCTTGTCGTAGACGACCTCGTCGGAGCCGTCGTCCGGGGTGATCGTCAGCTTGCGGAACTGCTCGCCGTCCTCGATCCGGACGGAGCCGGCCAGCTCGGCGATCGGGGCCTTGCCCTTGGGGACGCGGGCCTCGAAGAGCTCCACCACACGCGGCAGACCGTGGGTGATGTCCTCACCCGCGACACCACCGGTGTGGAAGGTGCGCATCGTCAGCTGGGTGCCGGGCTCACCGATCGACTGGGCGGCGATGATGCCGACCGCCTCGCCGACGTCGACGAGCTTGCCGGTGGCCAGCGACCGGCCGTAGCAGGTCGCGCAGGTGCCGAGCAGCGACTCGCAGGTCAGGACGCAGCGGACCTTGACCTCGGCGATGCCGGCGTCGACCAGCTCGCCGATGAGCACGTCACCGAGGTCCTGGCCGGCCTGCGCGACCAGCGTGCCGTCCTCGGCCGCCACGTCGGCGGCCAGGGAGCGGGCGTAGACGCTGGTCTCGACGTGCGCGTCCCGGGTGAGGACCCCGTTGACCACCGTGGCGATCGGCATGATGACGCCGCGCTCGGTGCCGCAGTCCTCCTCGCGGATGATGACGTCCTGGGAGACGTCGACCAGCCGCCGGGTGAGGTAGCCGGAGTCCGCGGTCCGCAGGGCGGTGTCGGCCAGGCCCTTGCGCGCACCGTGCGTGGAGATGAAGTACTCCAGCACGGACAGACCCTCCCGGAAGTTGGCCTTGATCGGCCGCGGGATGATCTCGCCCTTCGGGTTGGCCACCAGACCGCGCATGCCGGCGATCTGGCTGATCTGCATCATGTTGCCTCGGGCGCCCGAGTTGACCATGACCCAGACCGGGTTGGTGGTGGGGAAGTTGTCCACCATCGCCTGGCTGACCTCGGCCCGCGCGCGGGTCCAGATCTCGATGAGCTCGCCACGTCGCTCGGCGTCGGTGATGACGCCGCGCTCGTACTGCTTCTCGATCTGCCGGGCCTCGTTCTCGTGCCGGTCCAGGATCTCCTGCTTGGCCGGCGGGGTGACGACGTCGTCGATGGCGATCGTCACGCCGGAGCGGGTGGCCCAGCGGAAGCCGGCCGACTTGAGGGCGTCCAGCGTCGCCGCGACCTGCACCTTGGGGTAGCGCTCGGCGAGGTCGTTGACGATCGCCCCGAGCTCCTTCTTCGGCACCTGGTAGTTGACGAAGCGGTAGTCCTCGGGCAGGGCCTCGTTGAACAGCACCCGGCCCAGGCTGGTCTCGACCAGCGCCGGGGCACCCGGGGTCCAGTCCGCGGGCTGCTCCCACGCGGGGTTGACCTTGCCGTTGTCGACGCCGAACACCTCGTCGAGGCGGATCAGCGCACGCTCCTGCAGGCCCAGGGCGCCCTTGTCGAACGCCATGATCGCCTCGGCCGTCGACCCGAAGGCCGCCGGACGGCCGCCGTCGGCCTCGTACCGGCTGGCCACCAGGGTGGTCAGGTGGTACAGGCCCAGCACCATGTCCTGGGTCGGCGCGGTGATCGGGCGACCGTCGGCCGGGCTCAGGATGTTGTTGCTCGACAGCATGAGGATGCGGGCCTCGGCCTGCGCCTCGGCCGACAGCGGCAGGTGCACCGCCATCTGGTCGCCGTCGAAGTCGGCGTTGAAGGCCGTGCAGACCAGCGGGTGGATCTGGATGGCCTTGCCCTCGACCAGCTGCGGCTCGAAGGCCTGGATGCCCAGGCGGTGCAGCGTCGGCGCCCGGTTCAGCAGGACCGGGTGCTCGGTGATGACCTCCTCGAGCACGTCCCACACGACCGGACGGGCACGCTCGACCATGCGCTTGGCGGACTTGATGTTCTGCGCGTGGTTGAGGTCGACGAGCCGCTTCATGACGAAGGGCTTGAACAGCTCCAGCGCCATCTGCTTGGGCAGACCGCACTGGTGCAGCTTCAGCTGCGGGCCGACGACGATGACCGAACGGCCGGAGTAGTCGACGCGCTTGCCGAGCAGGTTCTGGCGGAACCGGCCCTGCTTGCCCTTGAGCAGGTCGCTCAGGGACTTGAGGGGACGGTTGCCCGGGCCGGTGACCGGCCGGCCGCGGCGGCCGTTGTCGAACAGCGCGTCCACGGACTCCTGGAGCATCCGCTTCTCGTTGTTGACGATGATCTCGGGCGCGCCGAGGTCGAGCAGCCGCTTGAGCCGGTTGTTCCGGTTGATGACCCGGCGGTAGAGGTCGTTCATGTCGCTGGTCGCGAACCGGCCACCGTCGAGCTGCACCATCGGGCGCAGGTCCGGCGGGATGACCGGCACGCAGTCGAGCACCATGCCCATGGGCGAGTTGCGCGTCTGCTGGAACGCCGCGACGACCTTGAGCCGCTTGAGGGCCCGCAGCTTGCGCTGGCCCTTGCCGTTGCGGATGGTGTCGCGCAGCGAGGCGGCCTCGGCGTCGAGGTCGAAGTCGGCCAGCAGCTTCTGCAGGGCCGCGGCACCCATGCCGCCCTCGAAGTACTCACCGAAGCGGTCGCGCAGCTCGCGGTAGAGGCCCTCGTCGGCGATGAGCTGCTTGACCTCGAGCTTGCGGAAGGTGTCGAGCACCTCCTCGAGGCGGTCGATCTCCCGCTGGGCGCGGTCGCGCAGCTGGCGCATCTCGCGCTCGCCACCCTCGCGCACCTTGCGGCGGACGTCGGACTTGGCGCCCTCCGCCTCGAGCTCGGCCAGGTCGGCCTCGAGCTTCTGCTGACGGGCCTCGACGTCGGCGTCGCGACGGTTCTCGAGGTTGTGCTTCTCCGCGCTGATCTCGGCCTCGATGGTCGGGAGGTCGCGGTGGCGCGCCTCGTCGTCGACCGAGGTGATCAGGTAGGCGGCGAAGTAGATGATCTTCTCGAGGTCCTTGGGCGCCAGGTCGAGCAGGTAGCCCAGGCGCGAGGGGACGCCCTTGAAGAACCAGATGTGGGTGACCGGCGCGGCCAGCTCGATGTGGCCCATCCGCTCACGGCGGACCTTGGCCCGGGTCACCTCGACGCCGCAGCGCTCGCAGATGATGCCCTTGAAGCGGACGCGCTTGTACTTGCCGCAGTAGCACTCCCAGTCCCGCGTGGGACCGAAGATCTTCTCGCAGAAGAGACCGTCCTTCTCCGGACGGAGGGTGCGGTAGTTGATGGTCTCGGGCTTCTTCACCTCACCGTGCGACCACTGGCGGATGTCGTCGCCGGTGGCTAGACCGATGCGGAGCTCGTCGAAGAAGTTGACGTCGAGCACTGAGTGGACCCCTTTCCCGGGGCTCGGTTACTGCACTTCGATCAGTTGTCGGAGGAGGGCGCCGGCCGGCCCCGCGCACGGGGCCGGCCGGCGGCCGATCACACGTCCTCGACGCTGGAGGGCTCGCGGCGGGAGAGGTCGATGCCCAGCTCCTCCGCGGCCCGGAACACCTCGTCGTCGGTGTCGCGCAGCTCGATCGCCTGCCCGTCGCCGGACAGCACCTCCACGTTGAGGCAGAGCGACTGCAGCTCCTTGAGCAACACCTTGAACGACTCGGGGATGCCCGGCTCGGGGATGTTCTCGCCCTTGACGATGGCCTCGTAGACCTTGACGCGGCCGAGGATGTCGTCGGACTTGATGGTCAGCAGCTCCTGCAGCGCGTAGGCCGCGCCGTAGGCCTGCATCGCCCAGCACTCCATCTCACCGAAGCGCTGGCCACCGAACTGCGCCTTACCACCCAGCGGCTGCTGCGTGATCATCGAGTACGGGCCGGTCGACCGGGCGTGGATCTTGTCGTCGACCAGGTGCAGCAGCTTGAGGATGTAGACGTAGCCCACCGAGATCGGCTCGGGGAAGGGCTCCCCGGACCGGCCGTCGAAGAGCCGGGCCTTGCCGGTCTCCTCCACCATCCGGTCACCGTCGCGGTTGGGGATCGTCGAGCCGAGCAGGCCGATGATCTCCTCCTCGCGGGCGCCGTCGAACACCGGCGTCGCGGTCCGGGTGCCCGGCTGGGCCGAGCGCGCCGGCTGCGGCAGGTTGGCCGCCCACCCGGGGTCGCCCTCGACCTGCCAGCCGGACTTGGCGATCCACCCGAGGTGGGTCTCCAGCACCTGGCCGACGTTCATCCGGCCGGGGACGCCGAGCGGGTTGAGCACGATGTCGACCGGCGTGCCGTCGGAGAGGAACGGCATGTCCTCCTGCGGCAGGATCTTCGCGATGACGCCCTTGTTGCCGTGGCGCCCGGCGAGCTTGTCGCCGTCGGAGATCTTGCGCATCTGGGCGACGTAGACCCGGATCAGCTCGTTGACGCCGGCGGGCAGCTCGTCGCCGTCCTCGCGCGAGAACACGCGGACACCGATGACCTTGCCGGACTCACCGTGCTTGACCTTCAGCGACGTGTCGCGGACCTCGCGGGCCTTCTCGCCGAAGATCGCGCGCAGCAGCCGCTCCTCGGGGGTCAACTCGGTCTCGCCCTTGGGCGTGACCTTGCCGACGAGGATGTCGCCGGGGACGACCTCGGCACCGATGCGGATGATGCCGCGCTCGTCGAGGTCGGCGAGGACCTCCTCGGAGACGTTCGGGATGTCCCGGGTGATCTCCTCGGCACCGAGCTTGGTGTCGCGGGCGTCGACCTCGAACTCCTCGATGTGGATCGAGGACAGGACGTCGTCCTGCACGAGGCGCTGCGACAGGATGATCGCGTCCTCGTAGTTGTGGCCCTCCCACGGCATGAAGGCGACGAGCAGGTTCTTGCCCAGCGCCATCTCACCCTGGTCGGTGCACGGCCCGTCGGCGATGACCTGTCCGACCTCGACCCGCTGGCCCTCGTCCACGACGGGGGTCTGGTTGATCGAGGTGCCCTGGTTGGAGCGGCGGAACTTCAGCAGCCGGTAGGTCTGCCGGGTGCCGTCGTCGGCCATGACAGTCACGTAGTCGGCGGTGGAGTCCTCGACCACACCGGCCTTCTCCGCCACGACGACGTCGCCGGCGTCGACCGCGGCGCGCAGCTCCATGCCGGTGCCCACGAGCGGGGCCTCCGAGCGGAGCAGCGGCACGGCCTGGCGCTGCATGTTCGCGCCCATGAGCGCGCGGTTGGCGTCGTCGTGCTCGAGGAACGGGATCATCGCCGTCGCGACCGAGGTCATCTGCCGCGGCGAGACGTCCATGTAGTCGACGTTCTCGGGGACGAGGTAGTCGACCTCACCGCCCTTGGTGCGGACCAGGACGCGGTCCTCGGCGAACCGGCCCTGGGCGTCCAGCGGCGAGTTGGCCTGGGCGACGACGAAGCGGTCCTCCTCGTCGGCGGTCAGGTAGTCGATCGAGTCGCTGACCACACCGTTGTTCACGCGGCGGTACGGCGTCTCGATGAAGCCGAAGGCGTTGACCCGCCCGTAGGCCGACAGCGAGCCGATGAGGCCGATGTTCGGGCCCTCCGGCGTCTCGATCGGGCACATCCGGCCGTAGTGGCTCGGGTGCACGTCGCGGACCTCCATGCCGGCCCGCTCACGCGACAGACCGCCCGGGCCCAGCGCCGACAGGCGGCGCTTGTGGGTCAGGCCTGCGAGCGGGTTGGTCTGGTCCATGAACTGCGACAGCTGGCTGGTGCCGAAGAACTCCTTGATGGAGGCGACGACCGGCCGGATGTTGATCAGGGTCTGCGGCGTGATCGCCTCGACGTCCTGGGTCGTCATCCGCTCGCGGACGACGCGCTCCATGCGGGAGAGGCCGACCCGGATCTGGTTCTGGATCAGCTCACCGACGGTGCGCAGCCGGCGGTTGCCGAAGTGGTCGATGTCGTCGACGCCGTGGTCGGGCTCGCCGGCGTGCAGGCGCACGACGTACTCGATGGTGGCGACGATGTCGTCCTCGGTCAGCGTCAGGGTGGCCTGGGGCACCTCGACGCCGAGCTTCTTGTTCACCTTGTAGCGGCCGACCTTGGCGAGGTCGTAGCGCTTCGGGTTGAAGAAGAGGTTCTCCAGCAGGGCCTGCGCCGACTCGCGCGTCGGCGGCTCGCCCGGCCGCAGCTTGCGGTAGATGTCGAGCAGGGCCTCGTCCTGCCCGGCGATGTGGTCCTTCTCGAGGGTGGCGAGGACCGTGGGCGACCACTGGAAGTGCTCGCGGATGCGGTCCTCGGCCCAGCCCAGCGCCTTGAGCAGCACGGTGACCGGCTGGCGGCGCTTGCGGTCGATGCGGACGCCGACGGTGTCGCGCTTGTCGACGTCGAACTCCAGCCACGCACCGCGGCTGGGGATGACCTTGGCGCTGAAGACGTCCTTGTCGGAGGTCTTGTCCAGCGTCTTGTCGAAGTAGACGCCGGGGCTGCGCACGAGCTGGGAGACCACGACGCGCTCGGTCCCGTTGATGACGAACGTGCCCTTGTTCGTCATGATCGGGAAGTCGCCCATGAACACCGTCTGGCTCTTGATCTCGCCGGTGGTGTTGTTCATGAACTCCGCGGTGACGAACAGCGGCGCCGCGTAGGTCATGTCCTTGTCCTTGCACTCCTCGAGGGACGCCTTGACGTCCTCGAAGCGCGGGTTGGAGAAGGACAGCGACATCGAGCCGCTGAAGTCCTCGATCGGGGAGATCTCCTCGAGGATCTCGGCCAGGCCGCCGACGGCGGTGGCCTGCTCCTCGGGCGAGAGGGTGGCGCGCCACTCGGGGCTGCCGACCAGCCAGTCGAAGGACGCGGTCTGCAGGGCGAGCAGGTCCGGGACCGCGAGGGGCTCGGAGATCTTCGCGAACGAGACCCGGAGCGGTGCGCCGGGGATCTTCTGCTGGTCGGCCTCTCCGGTGCGGGGGCCGGCCTGGGGAGTCTGGTTCTGCTGGCCGTAGCCGCCGGACTCTGTCGTACTGGGGGAGATGCTGGTGGGGCGAGAGCCTGCCAAGATGCGTCCTTCCAAGGACCTCACGACGTGCGGGCGGTGGGTGCTGGTTCGTCCTGGGTCGTCGTCGGTATCGGCGGGGCTGTCCACGGCGTCCGGCCCGCTCGGTCGACCGGGTGCCGGGTGATCCCGGGCACCCCAGGCGACCCGGCTCGGCGGGCAGGTAGTCAGGGAGCAGCGCAACAGGGAACCCTACCCCTGATCTGCAGCGCTGTCCACGTCAGGGGTGTGGGGCGACGAGCGCCACACCTCCGGTAAGGACGGCGCCTCCGCAGTCTCGACGGCGGGCCGCGCGTCGATGATGCCAGCCCGACCCGCCTGCTGTCTCCGCCACGCCGGACGGCGTCCTCCCGAGTCCCGCCCGGGACGCGACAGGGGCCGCCCTCCCGGAGGAGGACGGCCCCTGTCGCGTACGGGGTGGTGCGACCCGGCTCAGCGGAGCCGGGCGGGTGTCACGTGACGGTGACGTACCCGGCCTCGGTCGGGCCGGGCGCGCGTCACTTGACGGTGACGGTGGCGCCGGCGCCCTCGAGGGCGGCCTTGGCCTTCTCGGCGGCGTCCTTGGCGACCTTCTCCAGCACCGGCTTCGGCGCGCCGTCGACCAGGTCCTTGGCCTCCTTGAGGCCGAGCGAGGTCAGGCCGCGCACCTCCTTGATGACCTGGATCTTCTTGTCACCGGCGCTCTCGAGGATAACGTCGAACTCGTCCTGCTCCTCGGCGGCGGGGGCACCACCGTCGCCACCGCCGGCCGGCGCGGCGGCCGCGACGGCGACGGGGGCGGCAGCGGTGACCTCGAAGGTCTCCTCGAACTGCTTCACGAAGTCGGACAGCTCGAGCAGCGTCATCTCCTTGAACGCGTCGAGCAGCTCCGTGGTGGACAGCTTGGCCATGATCTCTCCTTCTGGGTCAGTCGGTGCCGGCCGCGGCGTCAGCGGCGTCGGCGGAGTCGGGGGTGGTGTCGGCAGCAGCGGTGTCGTCGGCGGCGGGAGCGGCGGGGCCCTCGACGGACTCCCGCTTCTCCTGCAGCGCGGCGGCCAGGCGGGCGACCTGCGACAGCGGGGCCTGGAACAGGCCGGCGGCCTTGGTCAGGTTGCCCTTCATCGCGCCGGCCAGCTTGGCCAGCAGCACCTCGCGCGGCTCGACGTCGGCCAGGGCGGTGACCTCGGCGGGGCCGACGGTGCGACCCTCGACGACGCCGCCCTTGACGACGAGCAGCGGGTTGGCGCGCGCGAAGTCGCGGATGGCCTTGGCCGCCTCGACGACGTCGCCCTCGATGAAGGCGATCGCGGTGGGGCCGTTGAGCAGCGGGGCCAGGTCGGCGTGGCCGACCTCGTCCGCCGCCCGCTTCGTCAGGGTGTTCTTGACGACGGCGTAGCTGCTGCCCGCACCGAGGGAACGGCGCAGCTGGGTCAGCTGCGCCACGGTCAGCCCGCGGTACTCGGTGAGCACGGCCGCGCTGGACCTCTGGAAGCGCTCGGTGATCTCGTCGATCACCGCGGCCTTCGCCTGCGTGGGCATGGGCCTCCTCTCGTCTGTCGGGCGACCACCCGTGCATCGCACGAGGGCGGGCGATCCGGGCCCGGAGACGGAGAACGCCCCGGCGCAGGGCGCACGGGGCGAGGGAGGCGGGCACGGGTGCCCACGTCGATCGAACCGTCCTCCTGCGCGGGCCGCCCGGGTCGTCCGGGACCTTCGATCGCACGCGGACGTGCGACGACCAGCGGTCGTGGGGGGAACGCCGTCCAGCATACGCGACTCAGCGGCGGGGGCGGCGGCCGGTCCGGGAACGGCGGAGGCCCCGCCGCGCGGCTGCGCGACGGGGCCTCCGCCAGGTCCCCTCAGCGGGGGTCCGCGCTCACGCCGACGGCTCGTCGACCGTCAGGTTGCGGGTGCGGTTCGGGTCGACCGGGATGCCCGGGCCCATGGTGGTGGAGATGGTGACCTTCTTGACGTACCGGCCCTTGGCCGCGGCCGGCTTCGCGCGCAGCACCTCGTCGAGGGCGGCGGCGTAGTTCTCGACCAGCTTGGTCTCGTCGAAGGAGGTCTTGCCGATCACCAGGTGCAGGTTGGCCTGCTTGTCGACGCGGAAGTTGATCTTCCCGCCCTTGATGTCGTTGACGGCCTTGGTGACGTCGGCGGTCACGGTGCCCGTCTTCGGGTTCGGCATCAGGCCACGGGGGCCGAGGATGCGCGCGATCCGGCCGACCTTGGCCATCTGGTCGGGGGTGGCGATCGCCGCGTCGAAGTCCAGGAAGCCCTCCTGGATGCGCGCGATGAGGTCGTCCGAGCCGACGACGTCGGCGCCGGCGGCCTCGGCCTCGGCGGCCCTGTCGCCGGTCGCGAAGACGATGACGCGGGCGGTCTTGCCGGTGCCGTGCGGCAGGTTCACCGTGCCGCGGACCATCTGGTCGGCCTTGCGCGGGTCGACGCCCAGGCGCATGGCCACCTCGACGGTGGCGTCGTAGGTGGTCGGCGAGGTCTCCTTCGCCAGACCCGCGGCCTGCAGCGGGCTGTAGAGGGCCTCGCGGTCGACCTTGGCCGCCGCCTCGCGGTACTTCTTGCCGTGCTTCGCCATGGTGGTTCCTCTCCCCCGCCGCGCGGGCGGGGATCGCGTGGTGCACGGGCCTGGCCGGCCCTCCCACGGTGGTGACGTGCTGGAACGGCCCTCGGACGGGCCGCCGGGGGCCTCAGCCCTGGACGGTGATGCCCATCGACCGCGCGGTGCCGGCGATGATCTTCTCGGCCTCGTCGAGGTCGTTGGCGTTGAGGTCGACCATCTTGGTCTGGGCGATCTCGCGGACCTGGTCACGCGTGACGGTGGCGACCTTGGTCTTGTGCGGCTCGCCGGAGCCCTTCTCGACACCGGCGGCCTTGAGCAGCATGCGCGCGGCCGGCGGGGTCTTGGTGACGAAGGTGAACGAGCGGTCCTCGTAGACCGAGATCTCGACGGGCACGACGTCGCCGCGCTGCGACTCGGTCGCCGCGTTGTACGCCTTGCAGAACTCCATGATGTTGACGCCGTGCTGGCCGAGCGCCGGACCGACGGGCGGGGCGGGGGTGGCCGCACCGGCCTTGATCTGGAGCTTGATGACCGCGGTCAACCGCTTCCTGGGGGGCATGTCATTCCTTCTTCGTGAGCGTGGTGCGTGGTGTCGGCTGGAAGGCCCCCTCGCAGGATCCCACCCTGAGCGCGCAGGGGTGGGGGCGAGGGGGCCTCCGGCTAGATCTTGGCGACCTGGGTGAAGGACAGCTCGACCGGCGTCTCCCGGCCGAAGATCGAGACCAGCACCTGCAGCTTCGACTGCTCTGCGTTGATCTCGTTGATGGTCGCCGGGAGGGTGGCGAACGGGCCGTCCATGACGGTGACCGACTCGCCGATCTCGAAGTCGACGACGGTGACCGGCGCGGAGGCCGCGGCGGGCGACGCCGCCTCGGCGACCTTGGCCGCCTGCGCCGGGGCGTCGGGCACCAGCAGGTTGACGACCTCGTCGATGGTCAGCGGCGAGGGCCGCGAGGTGGCACCGACGAAGCCGGTGACGCCGGGGGTGTTGCGGACCGCACCCCAGGACTCGTCGTTGAGGTCCATCCGGACGAGCAGGTAGCCGGGCAGCTTTTTCCGGTTGACCTGGGTGCGCTTGCCGTTCTTGATCTCGGTGACCTCCTCGGTGGGCACCTCGATCTGGAAGATGTAGTCCTCCATGTCCAGCGACTGGATGCGGGACTCGAGGTTGGTCTTCACCTTGTTCTCGTAGCCCGCGTAGGAGTGGATGACGTACCAGTCGCCGAACTGCGTGCGCAGGGTGCGCTTGAGCGTCTCCCGGGGGTCCTCGTCGGCCGCCTCGGCCTCGGCCAGCGCCTCGGTGACGAGGGGGTCGTGGTCGGGCGCGGGGGCGACCAGCGGGTCGCCGACCAGGCTGTCGCGGCCGCCGCCCTCGACCAGCGGGGTCACGTCGGCCACGCCGGTGGCGGTGTCCTGGTCGGTGGTGTCGGCCGAGCCCTCGGCGGCGCCGGTCTCGCCGGTCCCGGTCTCGAGGTCGACGCTGCCGCGCACGTCCAGCCGCTCGTCGTCGAGGTCGATGGCCTCGACGTCGCTGTCGGTGTCGAGGGGCTCGCGGGGGTCGGTCACGGGGATCTCTTCCTTGTCGGGTGCGGGCGGGCGCTGGGGACGGTCAGCCGAAGACGGCGATCACGCCCTGCGCGAAGAGGACGTCCAGGCCCGCGACCAGCGCGACCATGAAGGCCACGAAGAGGATGACGACGGTGGTGTAGGTGATCAGCTCCCGGCGGCCGGGCCAGATCACCTTCCGCAGCTCGGCGACGACCTCGCGGAGGAACCGGCGCAGGTTGCGGCGCTGACGGACCTCGTCGCCCCGCGAGCGCTCGGCGGCGGCGCGCGAACGGCTACCGGCACCGTCGGCCGGGCGGCCGGCGGGGCGGCTCGCCGTGCTCCCGCGGGACGGACGGCGGGCGCGGGTGGTGCCCGCGGACTCGTCGTCCTCGTCGTCGTCGGCGGTGATCCGGCCACCGCGGCGGCGCGTCGGCGTGGGGACGACCTTGTCCTCCTCGGCCTGCGCCTCGGCGGCGAGCTCGTCCTCCGCGGCCTCGAGCTCGGCGGCGTCCTCGACGCCCGGCGCCTCGCGGTCGAGCTGCTCGTCGGTCAGCTCGGCGTCGGAGGCGGCGCGGGGGTCCTCCCCGCTGCCCGGCTTCTCGTCGCTCACTGCGCCTCGCTCGCGTCGTGGTGGTGGCCGCTGCTCTCCGGCCGTCTGGTGTCGTGCTCCCGGACCGGGCGGGTCCGGGGCGGCACCGGCCGCGGCCGGCGCTGCCGGGACACGGGGCGGTGCCGGGTCGTGCTGCCCGCCGGCACGGGGCCGGCGGCACGGGCAGGGGTGACAGGACTTGAACCTGCAGCCTGCGGTTTTGGAGACCGCTGCTCTGCCAGTTGAGCTACACCCCTAGTGCCCGGGAGGGTGCCTCCCGGGCGGCCCCGGGACGGCCGGCCCGCCGGTCCGGCGCCGTCCCCAGGTGGTCCCGGGGCACGCCGGTGGCGGGGTCGATCGCCCCAGGGTTGCCAGTGTACGGGACCGCGGTACCGGTCCGTGACCGCGTTCCGGGACGTGCCCCCGACGGGTGCCGTGCCGGACCGGGAACTGACCGGCCCGCACCCGGGCGCCTCCGGCAGGATGGGCCCATGACCGCCGCCTCCCCCTCGGAGTCCGCTGCCCCCTCCCCGGCCGAGCGCCGCGTCTCACGGCGCATCGCGGCCATCACCGAGTCCGCGACGCTCGCGGTCGACGCGAAGGCCAAGGCGCTGAAGGCGGCGGGCAAGCCGGTCATCGGCTTCGGCGCCGGCGAGCCGGACTTCCCGACGCCGGACTACGTCGTCGAGGCCGCGGTCGCGGCCTGCCGGCAGCCGGCGATGCACCGCTACACCCCCGCCGGGGGCCTGCCGGCGCTCAAGGAGGCGATCGTCGCCAAGACCGCCCGCGACTCGGGGCTGACCGTCACGCCCGCGCAGGTGCTGGTGACCAACGGGGGCAAGCAGGCCGTCTACGAGGCCTTCGCCGCCATGCTCGACCCGGGCGACGAGGTGCTGGTGCCCGCGCCGTACTGGACCACCTACCCCGAGGCGATCCGGCTGGCCGGCGGCGTACCGGTGCCGGTGGTCGCCGACGAGGAGAGCGGCTACCTGGTGTCGGTGGAGCAGCTGGAGGCCGCCCGCACCGGGCGGACGAAGGTGCTGCTGTTCGTCTCCCCCTCCAACCCGACCGGCGCGGTGTACCCGCCCGACCAGGTCGAGGCCATCGGCCGCTGGGCGCTGGAGGCGGGCCTGTGGGTGCTCACCGACGAGATCTACGAGCACCTCACCTACGGCGGCGCGACGGCGCCGTCGATGCCCGTGGTGGTGCCCGAGCTCGCCGACCGGTGCGTCGTCGTCAACGGGGTGGCCAAGACCTACGCCATGACCGGCTGGCGGGTGGGCTGGATGGTGGGCCCGGCCGACGTCGTCAAGGCAGCCACCAACCTGCAGTCGCACGCGACGTCCAACGTGGCCAACGTGTCGCAGGCCGCCGCGGTGGCCGCGCTCACCGGCGACCTGTCGGCGGTCGACGAGATGCGCACGGCGTTCGACCGGCGCCGCAGGACCATCGTGTCGATGCTGCGGGAGATCCCCGGCGTCGCCTGCCCCGAGCCGCAGGGTGCCTTCTACGTCTACCCGTCGGTCAAGGCGCTGCTCGGCCGGCCCGTCAACGGGCGGACGGCGTCGTCGAGCGTCGAGCTCGCCGAGATCGTGCTGGAGGAGGCCGAGGTCGCCGTCGTCCCGGGCGAGGCGTTCGGCACCCCGGGCTACCTGCGGATGTCCTACGCGCTCGGCGACGACGACCTCGCCGAGGGCGTCGGCCGGCTGCAGCGGCTGCTCGGCTCGGCGGGCTAGCCGGGCACGTCCTCCTCGTCGAGGGCGCCGGCCGACACCAGCACGTCGAGGGCGGCCGGCAGGTCGGCGAGGGCGGCCGCGACGTCGTCGGGCGTGGCGATGCCCCACGCGTTGCGCTGCACGTAGCAGCGCAGGGCGGCGTCGAACGGTCCCGCGCCGGCGGCCTCCCGGGCGGCCAGCAGCGCCGCCCCGCCCTTGCCGTAGACGGCGTCGAAGTACTCGTCGGTGCCGGGGAACTCGTCCATCGCCGCCCCGACGTCGCCCGGGGCGGCGAGCGCCCGGTCCAGCGCCTCCCGCGACACCTGCCCGTCGACGCTCTCGGCGTAGGTGGCGAAGGCCTCGTCCAGCCACGGGTCGCGGAACTGCGAGCCGCCGACCATCCCGTAGAACCACATGTGCGCGACCTCGTGCTCGAGGACCGAGCGGTCGGCGCCGGCCATGAGGATCGAGCTGGGGTACTCGATGCCGCCGCCCTCGGCCGGGAGCAGCGGCACGGTGAGCGTGCCGTACGGGAAGGCGCCGAAGCGGTCGGCCAGCGCGGTGACGGCCTCGTCGGTCCAGTCGGCGAGCTCACCGGGACCGACGTCGGCGTCGGCGAGCACCCCGGTGGTGATCTCCACCCCGCCGGCCGTGGTCAGGGTGGCGGTGCGGAAGGGGCCGACGGCGACGCTGACGTCGCGGGCGACCGGCTCGCGCGAGGTCCAGGTGCGCCGGCCGTCAGCGGGCTGGGAGGGCGCCTCCTGCGCGCCGGTCATCAGCACGGTGAGGTCCTCGGGCACGTCGACGGTGACCGTGGTGTCGGCGACCGGACTCGTGGCGGTCTCGCCGAGGCCCTCGATGAAGGGGTCGCGCGCCCAGCCGACGCCGGGCTCCCACGCCAGCAGGGGGAAGCCGCTGGCCCACCAGGCGACGCCGTCGGCGGAGCCGAGGCGCTCGAAGCCGCCCTCGCCGAGGGACAGCGTGAAGTCCAGCGCCACCTCGGTGGAGTCGCCGGCCGCCAGCGCGTCGTCGAGCTGCAGCACGTAGAGGCCGCCACGCCCCTCGGCGCCGGCGTCCTCGTACCCCGCCTGGGCGACGTCGTCGCCGCGGACGTCGTCGACGGTGATCCGGTTGCCGAGCCCGGCCGCGGAGGGGCTGTTGGGGACCAGCCGGAAGACCAGCTCGTCGGTGCGCCCGTCGGGCGTGAAGACGACGGTCTCGGTGCCGGTGACCGTGCGCAGGTCGTCGGAGAGCCGGAACTCGAGGTCGACGACCGGGCGGTCGGGGTCGGGCTCGGCGCGCTCGGCCGGGCAGGACGCGTCGCCGCCGGCGTCGGCCGACGGCGTCGCCGGGGTCGCCGGGGTCTCCTCGACGGCGGCGGTCTCGCTGAACGAGGTGCACCCGGACAGCAGCAGGACGGCGGCGAGCGCCGCGCCCCGGGCCCGCGTGCCCGGACTCATGCCAGGGCGACGACCGCGCGGGCCAGCGAGAGCACCTTCTCGCCGCCGCTGGTGACCGTGAGGTCGACGCGCACCCGCCCGCCGTCGAGGACCTGGGCGACCCTCCCGCGCACGGTGACCTCGGCGCCGGTGTCGTCGTCGGGGACGACGACCGGCCGGCCGAAGCGCACCTGGTACTCGGCGAGCGCGGCCGGGTCGCCGGCCCACTCGGTGACCGCGCGGGCGGCCAGCCCCATGGTGAGCATCCCGTGCGCGATGACGCCGGGCAGGCCCACGCCGGTGGCCACGCGGTCGCTCCAGTGGATGGGGTTGAGGTCACCGGAGGCGCCGGCGTAGCGGACGAGGTCCGCGCGGGTCACCCGGTGCGTCTGCTCGGGCAGTTCGGTGCCGACGGCGACGTCGGCGGCGCGCACGCGGGCGGTCACGCCGTCCCCCGGGCCACGAGCATCGAGGTGGCGGTGCAGACGGCCTCGCCGTCCTCGGTGGCGACGTCGACCCGGGTGGTGAGCAGGTCGTTGCCGGCCACGCTGCGGACGGCCTCGATCGTCGTGGTGCTGACCAGCCGGTCCCCAGCGCGGATGGGGCGGTGGTGGGTGAAGCGCTGCTCGCCGTGCACCACGCGGCTGTAGTCGAGGGCGACGCCGGGGTCGGCGAGCACGACGTCGGCCGCGCCGAGGGTCACCACGATGGCGAAGGTGGGCGGGGCGACGACGTCGGGGTGGCCCAGCGCCCGGGCGGCGTCGGCGTCGGTGTGCGCCGGGTCGGTGGCCCCGACGGC
This sequence comes from Geodermatophilus obscurus, assembly GCF_900115395.1. Lineage (GTDB taxonomy): Bacteria > Actinomycetota > Actinomycetes > Mycobacteriales > Geodermatophilaceae > Geodermatophilus > Geodermatophilus obscurus_B. Next base: position 202,035 of record NZ_FOWE01000004.1, on the reverse strand, counting down.
GGCGGCGAACTCGGCGATCTTCGCGCGGCCGACCTCGTAGACGGCGGAGGGCGGGTAGCTGCGCCCGACCAGTCCTGCCTCCAGCGCCACTCCTGCCCTCCCTGCTCCGTCCGCGACCCGGGTCAGCGGGTCTCGCGGTGGACGGTGTGGCGCTTGTCCTTGGGGCAGTACTTCTTCAGCTCGAGCCGGTCGGGGTCGTTGCGCCGGTTCTTGCGGGTGATGTAGTTGCGGTTCTTGCACTCCTGGCAGGCCAGGGTGATCTTCGGACGGACGTCGGTGGCTGCCATGGAGGCTCTCCTAGCCTTGTGCGGACCGGCCCACCACGGGCCGGGAGACCGTGGCAGCGGGTGCCGACACGGCGACGGACCCCGGGGAGCCGGGGTCCGTCTGGAGTAGCGGTGACCGGACTTGAACCGGTGACACAGCGATTATGAGCCGCTTGCTCTACCAGGCTGAGCTACACCGCCGGGATGACCGCGCGGCCCGGTCTCGCGACTGGACCGGCTGGTCGGAGCCCCTTTACGGAATCGAACCGTAGACCTTCTCCTTACCATGGAGACGCTCTGCCGACTGAGCTAAAGGGGCGTGCTCGAAGAGCCGCTGAGGACTATACCCGACCCCTCCCGGCCTCCCCGCAGGGGCCCGACGCGAGCCGGTGACGCGCCGGAACGACCCTCCTGCAGGGACCCACTGCGAGCCGGTGACGTGCTGGAACGGCCTCCCGCAGGCCCCGCCGCGAGCGCGCGAGCGGTGGGGGGCAGGAGGGACCTCGCTCAGGCGCGGACGAACAGGCGGCGGTGCTGGGCCCCGGGGGCGGCCGACCGGACGCCGGTGCGCGCGAGGAGCCAGCTCTCCAGCCGCTCGTCGGGCAGCGGCCGGCTGACCAGGAAGCCCTGCAGCTTGTCGCAGCCCATCTCGGTGAGCAGCTTGCGGGTGAGCTCGTCCTCGACGCCCTCGGCGACGACGCGCAGGCCGAGGTTGTGCGCCAGCTCGATGATCGAGCGGGCGATGAACGATTCGCCCTGGCTGGTCGACATCCCCAGCACGAAGGACTTGTCGATCTTCACCTCGTCGATCGGCAGCTGGCGCAGCTGCGACAGCGACGAGTAACCGGTGCCGAAGTCGTCCATCGACAGCCGCAGGCCCAGCGCGTGCAGCTCGGCGAGGACCGTGCTCGACCGCACCGAGTCGTCGACGACGCTGCCCTCGGTCAGCTCGAGGATGAGCAGTTCGCCGGGGACGCCGTGGCGGCGCAGCGACCGCTGCACCCGTTCGACGAGGTCGGGCTCGGCCAGGCAGCGCGCCGAGAGGTTGACCGCGACGGACAGAGCGATGTCCTGGTCCAGCCACCGGCGGCAGCGGGCCAGCGCCAGGTCCAGCACGTGGTCGGTGAGGGGACCGATCCGGCCGATCTGCTCGGCGAGGTGGATGAACTCGTCGGGCGGGATGGCGCCGAAGCGCGGGTGCGCCCAGCGCACGAGGGTCTCGACCGAGACGATGTCGGAGGTCCGGGCGTCGATGATCGGCTGGAAGACCACGCTGATCTGCCCGTCGGCCATCGCCTGCTCGAGCTCGGTGCCCAGCTGCAGGCGGCGCAGGCTCTGCTGGTCGAGCACCTGGTGGTAGCTCGCGACGCCGTCGCTGTCGGAGGCGGCGAGCAGCGCGACGTCGGCGCGCTGCATGAGCGTGCCGGAGTCGGTGCCGTGCACGGGGGCCGCCGCCACGCCGATGGTGAGGGTGACCTCCAGGTCCAGGCCGGCCACCCGGGCCCGGGTGGACGTCGCCTCGCGCAGCCGCCGGGCGGCCCGCTCCGCGGCGGCCAGCGACAGGCCCGGCAGCAGGACGGCGAACTGCTCGCCCTCCATGCGGGCCACCAGGGCGTCGGGCGGCGCGTGCTCGCGCAGCAACCCGGCGGTGACCAGCAGGAGCTCGTCGGCCGCCGCGTGCCCGAGGGTGTCGATGACCTCGGTGTGGTTGTCCAGCGCGGCCAGCACCAGCCCGGCCCGCCCGCCGACCGGGTCGCCGGCCAGCAGCTGGTCGATCTCCACGGCCAGCCGCTGCCGGTTGGGCAGGCCGGTGAGCCGGTCGTGGTCGGCGTCGTAGCGGATCTGGGTCAGCAGCTGCTGCTGGCGGATCGCGGCGTTGACGTGGGTGAGCATCGAGTCCAGCGCCGAGCGGTCGCCCTCGCTGAACCACACGACGTCGCTGCGCCGGTCGCAGACCTCGAGGTAACCCGGTTCGCCGGCGGCGGTGGCCACGGGCGCGCCCAGGACCTCCTGGGCGCCGCGGCGGGTGAGGGCGGCGGCCTCCGCGGCGCTCGCCCGGCCCGCGGTGACCAGCACCGGCTCCGAGGAGCCGGGCGTCAGTGCCTGCTGGCGGACGACGTCCTCGGGGTCGGCCGGCCCGTCGTACCAGGAGACGCCGCCGTCACCGGCGACGACCAGTCGCGGGGCCTCGTCGAGGTAGGGCGGCAGCCACAGCGCGACCTTGTCTGCGTTGAGCAGCTCCCTGACCGCCTCGACCAGCCGCTGCGGGCCGTCCTCCTCCGAGGAGAGCTGCCCGACCCGGCGGGCGAAGGCGTAGACCCGCTCGACCCGCTCGCCCTCCTGCGTGACCCGGGCGAAGCGCCGGTAGAGCAGCGCGAGGGCCGTGAGCACCGGCAGGAGGAGCAGCCAGGCCCAGGCGGTGCTCTCGACGAGCAGCGCGCCGGCCAGGCCGATGATCACCGACAGCGGGTACACGACGACGACCGGCACGAACAGGCGCGCGAGCATGTCGCCGGCCAGCCGGCCCTGGGTGACGGTGATGGCGCCGACGACGATGAGGGTGCCGACGGCCGTGGCGGGGACGACCGCCGCGATGTAGCAGAGCCACGTGAGCGGCTCGTCGAGCGAGCCGACGGGCAGGACCCCGAGCAGGACCACCGCGACGCCGACCTGGATGACGTAGATGGCGACGTTGGTCAGCGTCTTCGCGAAGGAGATGTGGTCACGGACGCTGATCAGCCAGATGGCGCCGGCGTACACGAGGGCCGTCCAGGCGCCCCCCATCTCCACCAGGGAGACGACGAGGACGACCTCACCGACCGAGCAGGAGACGGTGTGCGACCGGAGCTCGACGGTGAGGGTAAGCGACTCGGCCACCAGGAAGGCCGGCACGACCCACAGCCCGATCGGCTCGACCGCCGTCGTCAGGAGGTGGTGGACGACCAGCAGCGCGATCACCGTCGTGCTCGCCGCCACGAGTGCCGGCCGACGGGACGATCGCACGGTGGCGCCGTCGTCGTGTGCGGCCACGGTCACCCGGTTCCTGGGGGCTGAGAGAGGGGAGGACTGCGGCCGCGAGGTTAACAGCCCCGGGGGTCTCCCCAGGCCCGTCGGAGCGGGCCCCCACCCGATGGGGGCAGCCGGCGTCGTGCCGGCCGCCCCGCGCCGGGCTGCGTCAGTTCCAGCGGCTGCCGCGGTTCCAGCGCGAGCCGCGGTTCCAACGGCTGCCGCGGTTCCAGCGCGAGCCGCGGGACTGGGTGGTGGACGTGGCGGTGCTCATGACGCCTCCTCAGGCTTGGACTTACAGACGCGAGTTGCGGCTGTCACCCGGGCGCGGGGGCAGAGCGTCGTTCGTGTACGGACCGCGCCGGGGACACTGCTGCCCCTCCCCCGGGCGAGGCAAGCACGCAGGATCACGATCGGGTGACGAGACGTAATGTCGTCACGCTGAGTGCCGAGCAATCAGCACATGGTCACCGAGACGGGTGAACGGTGTGTCGCGTGGGGCGGAGGCCCCTGGGGACCGGCCCCGTGCGTCAGGCTGAGGGGCCCTACGCTGCCCGCCGTGCAGGCAGTGTCCCCCGTGGTCGACTCCCCGGAGCGGGGCTCGGCGCTGCCGTTCGTGCTGGTCTGCTGGCTGGTCGCCGCGTTCATGGCACTGGGGGCGGTGGCGGCCTCCGACGCCTTCCTGGAGCAGCAGGACCTGCAGGCGGCGTGCGACGGCGCGGCGCTCGCCGCGGCCAACCGGGCCGACGAGGAGCGGGTCTACGCCGCGGGCGTGGGCACCTCGCTGCCCCTGACGCTCGAGACGGCACGGTCGGCTGTCGCCGACCACCTCGCCGACGGCGCCACCGCGGTCGACACGTGGTCGGCCGAGACCGACGGCTCCGAGGTGACCGTCCGCTGCGGCCGCTCGGTGGACATCGCCTTCGGCTGGCTGTTCCTCGGCGGCCGGCCGCTGCAGGTCGACGCCGTCGCCGGGGCACGCGCGCCGACACTCGGCTGACCCCCCGACGCGGAGCGGCCCCCGACCTGCCGGTCGGGGGCCGCTGTGCGTGGGTGTGGCGGGTGAAGGATTCGAACCTTCGTAGGCTAAGCCGACGGATTTACAGTCCGCTCCCATTGGCCACTCGGGCAACCCGCCGTCGTGCCACGGGAGAAGAGTACAAGACGGGCCGACGGAGGCCCGGAGGGTCCTGCCGCGGGCCACCCGCGCGGGAGACGAGGAGCAGACATGGCCGACGCGTCCTTCGACGTCGTGAGCAAGGTCGACCGCCAGGAGATCGACAACGCGCTCAACCAGGCGGGCAAGGAGCTCTCACAGCGGTTCGACTTCCGCGGCACCAACGCCCGCATCACCTGGGCGGGAGAGAACGGGGTCCTCCTCGAGGCCGACACCGAGGAGCGCGTCACCGCCGCCCTCGACGTCTTCAAGGACAAGCTGGTCAAGCGCGGCATCTCGCTCAAGGCGCTGGACGCCGACGAGCCGCAGGCCTCGGGCAAGGCCTACAAGCTGTCCGCGCGGATCAAGCAGGGCATCGAGTCCGACACCGCGAAGAAGATCGCGAAGCTGATCCGCGACGAGGGCCCCAAGGGCGTGCAGGCGCAGATCCAGGGCGACCAGCTGCGGGTCAGCGGCAAGAAGCGCGACGACCTGCAGGCGGTGCAGCAGCTGCTGCGCGGCGCGGACCTCGACGTCGCGCTGCAGTTCGACAACTACCGCTGATCCGGCGGACGACCGCGACTCAGCACGTCGGCACTGCGGCTCGGTCCGCACCGAGCCGCAGGAGCGCGCGTGTGCTGCAGGCGTTCAGCCGCCACGTCCTGCCGCAGCCGTCCGACTGGCCCCGCACACGCGCCTGTCACCGGGTACTGGACCTCGGCCGCCGCGGGCCAGGGTCCGTCGCCGGCACTCGCCGAGTTCCTCGACGGCGGAGCACCGCCGATCCACGTCGGCTTCGGGAGCATGCGGGGCCAGGACCCCACGGAGCAGGCACGACAGCCGCCGCGCTGCTCGCCGGACGGCCACGGGTGACCTGTCCCTCCACCGGCGACCAGCCGTTCTGGTCCGGGCGGATGCGGGCTCTCGGGGTCTCCCCGGACCCCGTCCCACAGCGGCGACCCACCGCCGGACGCCTCATCGAGGCAGTCGAGGCGACGGGATCGGACGCCTCGATGTCCCGCAGGGCCACCGAGCTCGGCGAGCTGGTGCGCTGCGAGGGCGGAACACACCGTGCAGTCGAACTCCTGCTCGAGCTCACCACCCACCAGCCCACGCACTCGGGCTGAGCGACCGGGACACCCGTCCCGGATGCGGTCGCGGCCGAGATCGTCCCGACGTCCCACCGCCCCTCGGAACGGTCGGGTGGGGTCCGCGGACGGCGCCGTGCCAGTGCGCGGAGCGGCAGCCGGAGACCACGTACCGGTTCGACCACCGCTGACCGTCCCGCGGTGCGCCGGATCCCCCTGGACGGGGGTACCCGGGCCGTCCGCGGTCTCCCTACCGTCCGGCCATGCCGGTACACCCGCAGGCCCGGGCCTTCCTCGACATGGTCGCCGACGCCCCTCCGCTGGACACCTGCACGGTGGAGGAGAACCGCGCCCAGCTCGCCGCCGTCGTCCCGCTGACCGGGGAGCCCGCCGCCCTGGCGGAGGTCCGGGACACCACCGTCCCCGGTCCGGCCGGCGACCTCCCCGTCCGCGTCTACCGCCCCACCGCCGACGACGGTCTGCCGGCCGTGGCGTACTTCCACGGCGGCGGCTGGGTGCTGGGCGACCTGGACACGCACGACACGACCTGCCGCGACCTCGCCCGGTACTCCGGGTCGGTGGTCGTGTCGGTCGACTACCGCCGGGCACCGGAGGCGCCGTTCCCCGCGGCGTTCGACGACTGCCTCGCCGTCACCCGCGCCCTGCTCGACGGCTCGGCAGGCCTCGGGACGGACAGCGCGCGGGTCGCCGTCGCCGGCGACAGCGCAGGGGGGAACCTGGCGGCCGGGATCGCCCAGGCGTTGCGCGGAGCCCGGCCGCCGCTGGCGCACCAGGTGCTGATCTACCCCCTGGTCGACGCCAGCACCGGGCGCACCGGGAGCTACGACACCTACGGGGACGGCCACTTCCTCACCCACCGCGACATCGACTGGTTCCTCACGGCCTACGGCGGCGACGCCGACCGGTCCGACCCGCGGCTGTCCCCGGCGGTGACCACGGACCTGGGCGGGCTCGCACCGGCGACGGTGGTCACCGCCGAGTGCGATCCCCCTCGTCGACGAGGGTGCCGCGTACGCCCGGGCACTGGCCGAGGCCGGCGTCCCGACCGAGTACGCGTGCTTCGCCGGGCAGGTGCACCCCTTCGTGCTGCTCGGTGGCCTCATCGACGACGCGCACGAGGCACGCCGGCTCATCGGCCGCCGTCTGGCGGAGTCCTTCGGCAGCGTCCCGGCCTCCCGCTGAGGGCCGGAGCCGTGAGCCGCCGGCAGCCCGGACCAGCGGTGACACCGGCCCGCCGGGCCGTGCTCGAGCAGGTCGCCGGGCGCGTGCCGGCCCGGAGCCCGGACGGGGTGCGGGTCGGCGTCGACGCGCCCCGGGTCGTCGGCGTGCGGTGACCGGTCGGGTCAGCCGGCCCGGACGTCGCCGCCGGGCTCCTGCGCCATCCGCTCCAGGCGGGCGATCCGCTCGGCCATCGGCGGGTGGGTGGCGAACAGCGCCGCCAGCCCGGTCGCCCGGCACGGCGCGACGATCATGAGGTGGCTCTGGGCGACCAGCCGGTCGTCGGCCGGCAGCGGGCGGGCCGCGGCGCCCTCGCCGATGCGGCGCAGCGCCGCCGCGAGGGCCAGCGGGTCGCCGGAGAGCCGGGCGCCGTCGGCGTCGGCCTCGTACTCGCGGCTGCGGCTGACCGCGAGCCGCACCAGGCCCGCGGCCAGCGGCCCGAGCAGGACCAGCAGCAGCGTGCCGACCAGCCCGCCGCCCTCCCGCTCCTCGGAGCGCCCGCCGAACAGGGCGCTGAACGTCGCCAGGTGCGCCAGGTAGGTGACGACCGCGGCCAGCGCGCCGGCGACCGAGCCGAGCAGGACGTCGCGGTTGTAGACGTGCGAGAGCTCGTGGGCGAGGACGGCGCGCAGCTGGCGGCGGTCGAGCAGCTCCAGGACGCCCTGCGTGCAGCAGACCGCGGCGCGCCGCGGTGTGCGGCCGGTGGCGAAGGCGTTGGGCTGGTCGGTGGGGCTGACGTAGAGCCGCGGCATCGGCTGCCGGGCTCGCGTCGCCAGCTCGCGGACCACCGCGTACAGACCCGGTGCCTGCGTCTCGGTGACGGGGAAGGCGCGCATGGCCCGCAGCGCCAGCCGGTCGGAGCGGTACCAGGCCCACCCGTTCACACCGAGGGCGACCACGAGCGCGACGAGCAGCCCGGTCCGCCCCCCGACGAGACCGCCGGCGGCGAGCACGAGGCCGGCCATCAGCCCCAGCAGGAGGGCGGTCCGCACCCCGTTGCCCCATCGCCGCACCCCCCGAGAACGGAACGACGGGGACCGCCGTTCCCCGCGTCCGGTTGCGATCCCTCTCACGGACGGCGCCGTCCGGAATGGGCGCCGCCCGTGCGGGGTTGGGCTGGTCGGGAACCCGCGATGCACCGGGCGTTCCGGCCGTCCTCGTGATCCGCCTCACGGGCCCGGCCGCGACACCGGCACGTAACCTCGGCCGCTGGAGGTAACACGCCTGATGACTGCTCTCGAACCGTCCACCTCGCCCGGCAGCTCGGCCCCCGGTGGGCTCGTCAAGAGCGTCGTCGAGCTCGACCGCGTCGTCATCCGGCTGGCGGGCGACTCCGGTGACGGCATGCAGCTGACCGGGAACCGCTTCACCAGCGAGACCGCGTCGTTCGGCAACGACCTGTCGACGCTGCCCAACTTCCCCGCCGAGATCCGCGCGCCGACGGGGACGCTGCCCGGCGTCAGCTCCTTCCAGCTGCACTTCGCCGACCACGACATCATGACGCCGGGCGACGCCCCGGACGTGCTGGTCGCCATGAACCCGGCCGCGCTCAAGGCCAACCTCACCGACCTGCCCGGCGGCGGCCTGGTGATCGTCGACAGCGACGAGTTCACGCCGCGCAATCTGGCGAAGGTCGGCTACGCGACCAGCCCGCTCGAGGACGGCTCGCTCGAGGGCTGGCAGGTCGTCCCGGTCCCGCTGACGAGCATGACGCTCGAGGCGCTCAAGGACTCCGGCCTCGGCAAGAAGGAGGCCGAGCGGAGCAAGAACATGTTCACCCTCGGCCTGCTCAGCTGGATGTACCACCGGCCCACCGAGGGCACCGTCCGCTTCCTCGAGCGGCAGTTCCGCCGCAAGCCCGACATCGCCGCGGCGAACATCGCCGCCTTCCGCGCCGGCTACAACTACGGCGAGACCACCGAGGCGTTCGCGGTCTCCTACGAGATCAAGCCGGCGCCGATGGCCCCGGGCCGCTACCGCAACATCTCCGGCAACCAGGCGCTGTCCCTCGGGCTGGTCGCCGCCGGGCAGCGCGCGGGCCTGCCGGTGTTCCTCGGCGCCTACCCGATCACCCCGGCGTCGGACATCCTCCACGAGCTGTCGCGGCACAAGTCCTTCGGCGTGCGCACCTTCCAGGCCGAGGACGAGATCGCCGGCATCGGCGCGGCGCTCGGCGCCTCGTTCGGCGGCGCGCTCGGCGTCACGACGACGTCGGGTCCCGGCGTCTCGCTCAAGTCGGAGACGATCGGCCTGGCCGTCATGACCGAGCTGCCCTTGGTGATCATCGACGTGCAGCGCGGCGGCCCCTCCACCGGCCTGCCCACCAAGACCGAGCAGTCGGACCTGCTGCAGGCGATGTTCGGCCGCAACGGCGAGGCACCGCTGCCGGTGATCGCCCCCCGCTCCCCCGGCGACTGCTTCGACGCGGCGCTGGAGGCGGCGCGGATCGCGCTCAAGTACCGCACCCCGGTCATGCTGCTGTCGGACGGCTACCTGGCCAACGGCGCCGAGCCGTGGCCCATCCCGTCGGTCGACGAGCTGCCCGACCTGCGGGTCGACTTCGCCACCGAGCCCAACGGCGCGGCCGCCGACGGGACGCCGGAGTTCCTCCCCTACCTGCGCGACCCCGAGACGCTGGCCCGCCCGTGGGCCGTCCCGGGCACCGCCGGCATGCAGCACCGCATCGGCGGGCTGGAGAAGGCCGACAAGAGCGGCAACATCTCCTACGACCCGGCCAACCACGACCTCATGACCCGGCTGCGGCAGGCCAAGGTCGACGGCATCGCCGCCGACATCCCGCCGACGGACGTCGACGACCCCGACGGCGACGCGCGGGTGGCGGTCATCGGCTGGGGCTCGACCTACGGGCCGATCGGCGCGGCCTGCCGGCGGATCCGCCGCTCGGGCCGCAAGGTCGCCCAGATCCACGTGCGGCACATCAGCCCGTTCCCGGCCGACCTCGGCGACGTCCTGCGCCGCTACGACCGGGTGGTGTGCCCCGAGATGAACCTCGGACAGCTCTCGCTGCTGCTGCGCGCCAAGTACCTCGTCGACGTCCAGAGCCACACCCAGGTGCGCGGGCTGCCCTTCCGGGCCGCCGAGCTCGCCGCGGTGGTCCAGGACGTCATCGACTCCACCTCTCCGACTGCCAGCACCGGAGGCACGAAGTGACCACCTCCCCGCACACGCACGACCTCGGCATGCCCGGGACGCCGATCGACGCCCGCATCCAGCAGGCCATCGCCGACTCCGTGGGCACCCAGGGCGAGAAGCAGACCGCCCTCAAGGCCAGGGACATGAAGACCGACCAGGAGGTGCGCTGGTGCCCCGGGTGCGGTGACTACGTCATCCTCAACGCGGTCCAGAGCTTCCTGCCCTCGCTCGGCATCGCCCGCGAGGACATGGTCATCGTCTCGGGCATCGGCTGCTCCTCGCGCTTCCCGTACTACATGAACACCTACGGGATGCACTCGATCCACGGCCGCGCCCCGGCCATCGCCACCGGCCTGGCCGCCTCCCGGCCGGACCTGTCGGTGTGGGTCGTGACGGGGGACGGCGACGCGCTGTCGATCGGCGGCAACCACCTGATCCACGCGCTGCGCCGCAACGTCGACATGACGATCCTGCTGTTCAACAACCGGATCTACGGGCTGACCAAGGGCCAGTACTCCCCCACGTCCGAGGTCGGCAAGGTCACCAAGTCCACGCCGATGGGCTCGCTGGACCACCCGTTCAACCCGGTCTCGCTGGCCATCGGCGCCGACGCGACGTTCGTCGGGCGGGCCATGGACTCCGACCGCAAGGGCCTCACCGAGGTGCTGCGGCAGGCGGCCGAGCACCAGGGCACCGCGCTGGTGGAGATCTACCAGAACTGCAACATCTTCAACGACGGCGCGTTCGACCTGCTGAAGGACTCCTCCACCGGGCCGATGTGGACGATCCCGCTGGTGCACGGCGAGCCGCTGGTGTTCGGCCCGGACGGCGCCGCCTGCGTGGTCCGGGACGAGGCCGGCGGGCTGCGGATCGCCGAGACCAACCAGGTCGGCGCGGCCGAGATCGTCGTGCACGACGCGACCCGCCAGGACCCGTCCTACGCGTTCGCGCTGTCGCGGCTGTCGAGCCAGGACCTGCGCTACACGCCGATGGGCGTGTTCCGCTCGGTGCAGAAGCCGACCTACGACCGGATGATGCTCGACCAGCTCGAGGAGGCCCGCACGCAGGGACCCGGCGACTTGGCGACCCTGCTGGCCGGCAACGACACCTGGACCGTGTCTGCCTGACGGTCATCGCACGGACGGCCCGCTCCCCCTGGGGGGCGGGCCGTCCGCGTCCCGGCCCCTCTGCAGCAGGTCCGCCAGCACGGGGAGGGCGCGGACGAGCTCGGCGCGCGAGGGGGCGGCGAAGCCGAGGACCAGGCCGGCGGCCGGCCGGTGCGGCCCGGGGCCGGCGAGGTGCCGGGCGAGGCCGTCGACGGCGAGGCCCCGCGCGGCCGCCCCGGCGACGACGGCCTCCTCGGTGTCCCGGTCGGACAGCGGCACGAAGACGTGCGCGCCGGCCGGGTCCCCGGCCACGTGCACGCCGTGCCGGGTCAGCTCCCCGGTCAGCACCGCGCGCCGCGCGGCGAGCTCCCGCCGCAGCCGCCGCAGGTGCCGGGACAGGTCCCCGGACCCGGCCAGCGCCGCCAGCACCCGCTGCCCGGCGCGCGCCGGCCGGGTGCCGGTCGCCGTCCGCCGGGCCAGCAGGTCCGCCCGCAGTGCCGGCGGTGCCACCAGCCAGCCGACGCCGAGGGTCGGGCTGACCGTCTTGCTGCTCGTGCCGAGGTGCACGACGACGTCCGGGGCGAGCGCGGCGAGCAGCGGCAGCGGGGCGACGTCGTAGCGCAGCTCGCCGTCGTAGTCGTCCTCGAGGACGAACCAGCCCTCGGCGCGCGCCCGGGCGACCAGCGCCATCCGCCGCGCCGCCGGCATCCGCCGCCCGAGCGGCCACTGGTGCGCGGGGGTGCAGTAGACGGCGGCCAGCCCGTCCGGGACGGCGTCGACGACCAGGCCGTCGTCGTCGACCGGGCAGGGCACCACCTCGACCCCGGCGGCGCGCAGCGCCCCGGCCGCCCGCTGGTAGCCGGGGTCCTCGACGCCGACCCGGCTGCCGGGCGGCAGGAGCCGGGCCACCTCGCCCACCGCCGCGGACGTGCCCGCGGTGGCCAGCACCGCGGTCGGGTCGACCGGCAGTCCCCGGTGCCGCAGCAGGTGCCCGGTGACGGCGGCCCGGAACGCGGGGTCGCCCGCGGGGTCGGGGCGGGCGTCGGGCGGGGCGTCGCCGGCGGCCCGCCACGCCCGTCGCCACGCGGCCCGGTCGAGCACCTCGAGGCAGGGCGAGCCCGCTCGCAGGTCGACCACCGCCGGGGGCTCGGCGGGGACCTCGGGAGCGGCGGTGGCCGGCACGCTCCCGGAGGGAGCGGCGCCGACGACGAAGGTGCCCGCGCCGCGGCGGCCGGCGGCCCAGCCCTCGGCGACCAGCTGGTCGTAGGCGGCGGCGGTGACGGTCCGGCTCACCCGCAGGGCCGTGGCGAGCTCACGGGTGGAGGGCAGCCGGTCGCCGGGGCGCAGGGAGCCGCCGGCCGCCGCGGCACGCAGGGCGTCGGCGAGCTGCGTGGCCAGCGGGCGGGCGGACCCGCGCTCGAGCACGACGGGCGGCACGTCCACGCGGGTCCTCCTCCAGTGGCCTGGTGGAACGGCAGCGTACTGGCCCTTCCGGGAGGCCACTGCAGCCCGGAGGCTGGCGACGTGACCGCCGCACCGCCGCTCTCCCCCACCGACCGCAGCACCGTCCGCCGGGGCGCCCAGCGCGCCCGCACCGACCGGGGCGAGCTGTACGCCGTCCTCGACGCCGGCCTCGTCGGCCACCTCGGTGTCGTCCTCGACGGCGCGCCCGTGGTGCTGCCCACCGGGTACGGGCGGCGGGGCGACACCCTCTACCTGCACGGCTCCACCGGTGCGGCCACGCTGCGGGCCGCGGCGGCCGAGGCGCCGGTCTGCTTCACCGTCACGCACGTCGACGGCCTCGTGTACGCCCGCTCGGCGTTCCACCACTCGATGAACTACCGCTGCGCCGTCGTGCACGGTGCGGCCCGCGTGGTGACCGACCCGGCCGAGCGGCTGCTCGGGCTGGAGGTGCTCACCGAGCACCTGGCGCCGGGCTCCTGGACGGCCACCCGGCAGCCGGACCGCCGGGAGCTGGCGGCGACGGCGCTGCTCACGCTCGACCTCGCCGAGGCCAGCGTCAAGGTGCGCACCGGCCCGCCCGTCGACGACGAGCGCGACCTGGCCGCGCCGGTGTGGGCCGGGGTGCTGCCGGTGCGGACCGTCGTCGGCGAGCCGGTACCCGACCCGCTGCTGGACCCGGCCGTCCCGGTGCCCGGCCGGGTGTCGGGCCGGCGGCTCGGCTGAGCTACCGGGCCGTCAGCAGCCACCCGTGCACGGCGGCCGCCGTCTGGTCGGGGGTCTCCGCGGTGGAGTCGTGGTGGAGGTCGGCCGGCGTGGCACGCACCCACGCGTCGAAGGTGCGCACCGCGTCGAGCAGGCCGCGCCCGGGGCCCTCCCAGAGGGCGTAGGCGCCCGAGCGCCGTGCCCGCTCGCGCGCCGCGACCGCCTCGGGCGACGGGACGAGGGCGACGGTCAGGAGGCGGAGCGGGGCGACCGCGGCGCGCACGACGGCGACCGCCTCGCCGTACACGTTGTCGGCCACGACGGTGGTGAAGCCCGCCTCGGCGTAGACCCGGGCCGCCAGGCCCAGCGCGCGGTAGCGCAGGTGCAGCTGCTCGAGCGCCTCGGCGGTCGGCTGCTCGCCGACGTCCGCGCGGCCGGAGACCACCGCCTGCCAGAACGTGTCCCCGTCGAGGAAGACGCCCCGCGACGCCCGCGCGGCCACCGCACGCCCGACCGTGGACTTCCCCGAGGCCTGGGCGCCGGTCACCAGCAGGACCGTGGCCTGGGGAGGCACGCCGGCCGACTCCGCCACGTCGTCGCCTACCCGGCCGGCGTCACACGGAGCAGGCGGTCGTCGCCCTCGCCGTTGTCGGTGGTCAGGTAGAGCGCGCCGTCCGCGCCGAGCACCGGTGAGCGCACCCGGCCGTAGGTGTCCTCCAGCTCGGGCAGGCGGAACTGCTCGACCAGCCGGCCGGCGTCGTCGAGGCGCAGGGCCAGCACGCCGGTGTCCTTCTGCACGCCGACGAGCAGCACGCCGTCGTAGGCGCCCCACTGCGGGCCGCTGAGGAAGTCCGCGCCGCTGGTGGCGATGGTCGGGTCCCCGGAGGACCAGACGGCCGGGACGGCGCCGGGCAGCTCCGGGTCGGTCATCGGGACGCTCTCGTCGTAGCGGCCGCCGGAGCCGTCGGGGTCCCAGCCGTAGTTGGCCCCCGGCACCGACAGGTTGACCTCGTCGTCGCGGTCGGGGCCCTGCTCGACGGTGAGGACCTGCCCGCTGCCCGGCCGGACGGCGAGGCCCTGCACGTTGCGGTGCCCGTAGGACAGCAGCAGGCGGGTGACCGGGTCGGGGTCGTCGGCGAAGGGGTTGCCGTCGGCGGGGTCACCGGTGACCGGGTCGATGCGCAGGACCTTGCCGGCGAGCGTGCCGAGGTCCTGCGGGGTGCTGCCGACGGCGTTGTCGCCGGTGCCGACCAGCAGCGCGCCGGTGGGGTCGAAGCGCACCCGGCAGCCGCCGTGCCGGCCGGTGGACTCGTTGACCGGGATGTCGCCGAGCAGCGGGTCGGCGACCCGGGTGGCCCGCGTCCAGCCCTCGTCCACGGTCCAGGTGATCACCTGGATCTCCGCGCCGCCGTCCTCCTCGACGCCCTGGCAGGTGTAGAACCGGCGGTCCTCGGCGAAGGCCGGGCTCAGGGTCAGGCCCATCAGCCCGGTCTCCCCGTCGGCGAAGAGGTCGGAGAGGTCGGCGTCGAGCTCGCGGGCGGTGCCGTCGGGCAGCACCGCGGTCAGCCGTCCGCCGCGCTCGTCGACCAGCAGCGTGCCGTCGGGGGCGCGGGCGACGTCCCAGGGGTGGTCCAGCCCATCGAGGACGGTGTCCACCTGCAGCGCGGGTGCGGCCGGGGTGGTGGGGGCGGCGCCGTCCGGGGCTGCGGTGGCCTTGTCCTCCTGCCGCCCGGGCAGGTCCCCGCCGGAGCCGGAGCCGGAGCCGCAGCCGGCCAGCAGGAGGACGGCGGCCAGGACGGCCCCCGTGCAGGATCCCGCCGTGAGCCTGCGAACGGTGGGGGGCACGGGGGGTCCTTCGTCTAGCTGGTGCGGGTGACCACGTAGTCGCACAGCGCCGACAGGGCCTCGCGGACCTCGCCGGCAGGCACCCCGGACAGCGACGCGCGCGCCCGGTCGGCGTACTCGCGCAGCACCTCGCCGGCCCGCTCGAGGGCCACGGAGGCGCGCAGCAGCGCCAGCGCCTCGGCGTGCTCGCCGTCGTCGGACAGCGGGCGGGAGACCAGCTCGCGCAGCCGCACGTCAGCGGGGTCGTCACCGGCGAGGGCGATCAGCGCCGGCAGGGTGGCGATGCCCTCGCGCAGGTCGGTGCCCGGCGACTTGCCCGAGGCACCGTCGGTCACGATGTCGAGCAGGTCGTCGGAGAGCTGGAACGCGACGCCGACCTCCTCGCCGAAGCGGGTCAGCGCCTCGACGAGCCCCGGCTCGACGCCGGCGAACCGGGCGCCGAAGCGGGCCGAGGTGGCCACCAGGGAGCCGGTCTTGTCGGCCAGCACCTCGAGGTAGTGGGCCACGCGGTCCTCGCCGTCGCGGGCCCCGACGGTCTCGCGGATCTGGCCGGTGACCAGCCGCTCGAAGGTGCGCGCCTGGATCCGGACGGCCTCCGGCCCGAGGTCGGCGAGGATGTCGGAGGCGCGGGCGAAGAGCAGGTCACCGGTCAGGATGGCCACGCTGTTGGTCCAGCGGCTGTTGGCGCTCTGGGCGCCACGGCGCACCGCGGCCTCGTCCATGACGTCGTCGTGGTAGAGCGTGGCCAGGTGGGTCAGCTCGCAGACGACGGCGGCCTGCACGACCTCCGGCGCCCCGGCGTCGCCGAGGTGGGCGGCCAGCAGCGCCAGCATCGGCCGGAACCGCTTCCCGCCGGCGGCCATGAGGTGACCGGCGGCCTCGGAGACGAACGGGTGCTCGCTCGTCACCGCCGCGGCCAGCGCCTCCTCGACGCGGCCGAGACCCTCGCTCATGGAGTCGCCGAGGTCTCCCGACGGCAGCCACGGGCCCATCGTGGAGGCGGGGGTCGCGATGCGGTGCCAGACCTCGACCGGGGCGGCCCCGTCGACTGCGGCACGGGATCCGGTCATCAACCGACGAAGATAGCCGCCCGATCGGCCAGACCGAGCACCGCCCCGGGGACGACGCCCAGCACGAGGGTGGCCGCGGCGGTGACCGCGAGGACGATCGTCGTCGGCAGCCCGGGGACGCCGACGGTCGGGCCGTCGGCGGCGGGCTCGGAGAAGTACATGAGCACGATGACCCGCAGGTAGAAGAAGGCCGCCACCGCGCTGGCCAGCAACGCCACCAGCGCGAGCGGCCAGGCGCCGTCCTCGATGGCCGCCCGGAACACGGCGAACTTGCCGGTGAAGCCGCTGGTGAGCGGGATCCCGGCGAGCGCGAGCAGGAAGAGGCTCATCACCGCGGCCGTCAGCGGGGAGCGCTGGGACAGCCCGGCCCACTGCGACAGGTGGGTCGCCTCCCCGTCGCCGCTGCGCACGAGGGTGAGGACGGCGAACGCGCCGAGCGTCGTCAGCCCGTAGGCGAGCAGGTAGAACATCACCGCCGGCAGGCCCGTCCCGGCCGGGTCGCCGGAGCCCGGGAAGCCGAGGACGCCGGTGAGCAGGAAGCCGGCGTGGGCCACCGACGAGTAGGCGAGCATCCGCTTGAGGTCGGTCTGGGTGAGCCCGAGGACCGCGCCGACGACCATCGAGACGATCGCGACGCCGTAGACCAGCGGCCGCCACGTCCACTCCTCGGTGCCGAAGGCGACGTAGAGCAGCCGCAGGATCGCGCCGAAGGCCGCGACCTTGGTGCAGGCGGCCATGAACGCGGTCACCGGCGTGGGCGCGCCCTGGTACACGTCGGGCGTCCAGGTGTGGAAGGGCGCGACGCTGGCCTTGAACAGCAGACCCACGATCAGCAGTGCCAGCCCGAGCACCAGGAGCGTGTCGGTCTCGCCGGCCGCGACCGCCTCGCGCACGGCGCCCAGCTGCACGCTGCCGGTGGCGCCGTAGACCAGCGCCAGGCCGTACAGGAAGAACGCCGACGCGAACGACCCGAGGAGGAAGTACTTGACCGCCGCCTCCTGCGACAGCAGCCGCCGCCGGCGGGCCAGTCCGCTGATGAGGTACAGCGGGAGGCTGAGCACCTCGAGCGCCACGAACATGATCAGCAGGTCGTTGGCGGTGACGAACAGCATCATCCCGCCGATGGCGAAGGTGGCCAGCGGGTAGACCTCGGTCTGCACCCGCTGCACGGTGAGCAGCTCGCGGTCGCGGACGCTGCCGGCCGGCACGGCGGCGGAGACGACGAAGGCCGACCGGGCGGGGTCGAGGTTGCGCTCGGCGAACAGCAGGAGCGACAGCGCGCCGAGCCCGGCGATCGTGGCCTGCAGGAACAGCCCGGCACCGTCGACGGCCAGCGCGCCGCCGGCGGTGACCTCGCGGGTGCCGGCAAGCAGCAGCGTGGCGACCAGCCCGCCGACGGTGCCGACCAGCGCGACGGCGACCTGTACCGGGTGGCGGGAGTCGCGCGGGCCGAACGCCTCCACCAGGACGCCGATGCACGCGGCGCCGAAGACGAACAGCAGCGGCGCGAGCGCGGCCAGCGACAGGTCGGGTGCCTCGATGGGCATCAGTCGGTCCCCTCCGTCGAGCCGGGTGTGGTGGCGGGGGTGGTGCCGGCCGGGTCGGCGCCGACGTCGCTCATGGTCGCGGCGACGGCGGGCTCGATCAGCCGGATCAGCGGCTGCGGGTAGACGCCGAGCCCGATGACCAGGGCGACCAGCGGCGCGACGACGACGAGCTCGCGCCGGGACAGGTCGCGCAGCCGCGAGGCCGGGCGGGCGGGGGCCTCGTGGGTGAGCGTGGCGGTGGCGGTGCCACCGCTCGCCGCCCCTGGGCCACCGCCGGTCGTGGCCGACGCCGCCGTCGCCCCGTGCCGGGTCGTCCCGTCGGTGCCCGTCGTGCCTCCGACCGCGCCGTCGGCGGGGAACAGCACGCCGCGCGGCGGGCCGTGCATGGTGCGTTGGTAGAGCAGCAGGACGTAGAGCGCGGCCAGGATGATCCCGGCGGTGGCCAGGACGGTGAACACCGGCCGGGTCGGGAACGAGCCGATGAGCACGAGGAACTCGCTGACGAAGCTGTTGGTGCCCGGCAGCGCCAGCGAGGCCAGCCCCGCGATCAGGAAGACCCCGGCCAGCTTCGG
This sequence comes from Geodermatophilus obscurus, assembly GCF_900115395.1. GTDB lineage: Bacteria > Actinomycetota > Actinomycetes > Mycobacteriales > Geodermatophilaceae > Geodermatophilus > Geodermatophilus obscurus_B. The sequence goes on along the minus strand of NZ_FOWE01000004.1, from coordinate 183,821 downwards.
CGCGTGGGCGGCGACCCCGCCGTAGTCGCCGACCAGCCGCGAGCCACCGCGGGCGATGAGCATCCCGACGACGATGAACAGCAGGCCGGTCGCGATGCCGTGGTTGACCATGTACAGCACCGCGCCGGTGCCGGCCTCGGTGGTGAAGGCGAAGACGCCGAGGGCGATGAAGCCGAAGTGCGCGATCGAGGTGTAGCTGACCAGCCGCTTCATGTCGGTCTGGCCCATCGCCAGGAGCGCGGCGTAGAGGACGCCGGCGACGGCGAGCACGAGCACCAGCGGCGCGAACTCCCGCGACGCGTCCGGGAACAGCGGCAGGCAGTAGCGCAGGAAGCCGAACGTGCCGACCTTGTCCAGGACGCCGACCAGCAGCACCGCACCGCCGATGGGGGCCTCGGCACCGGCGTCGGGCAGCCAGGTGTGCAGCGGCACCAGCGGCGCCTTGATCGCGAAGGCGACGAAGAATCCGAGGAAGAGCAGGCGCTGCACGTCGGGGTCGATGTCGAGCTGGCGCAGCGACTCGAAGGCGAACGTCCCCTCCCCCGCCGACGCGCTGACCACGTACAGCCCGATGACCGCGGCGAGCATGACCAGCCCGCCCAGCAGGCTGTAGAGGAAGAACTTGACCGCCGCGTACTGCCGGCGCGGGCCGCCGAAGCTGCCCACGATGAAGTACATCGGGACGAGCATCGCCTCGAAGAAGACGTAGAAGAGGAAGACGTCGGTGGCGGCGAAGACGCCGACCATGCACGCCTCGAGCAGCAGCAGCCAGGCGAAGAACGTGCGCATCGACCTGTTCGCCGGCGCGCGGTCCTCCCACGAGGCGAGCACCACCACCGGCACCAGGACGCCGACCAGCAGCAGCATGACCAGCGCGATGCCGTCGACGCCGAGGGCGAAGTCGACGCCGAACCCGGGGATCCACGGCACCGAGCTGGTCAGCTGGAACCGGTCACCGCCGGTGTCGAAGGCGACGGTGGCCAGCACCGCCAGCAGCAGCACGACCAGGCTCACGCCCAGGGCCACCACGCGGGCGGTGTCGGTGCGCTCCCGGGGGAGGGCGGCGACCACCGCGGCGCCCACGGCGGGCACCGCGACCATCGCCACGAGGAGCAGGGAGTCGCTCACGCCGTCGTCCTCTCCTGGTGCCTCGTCGCGGTGCTGGTCCTGGTGCTCGTCTGCGGGGCCCGGCTCACCCGGCCGTCACCGCCAGCAGCGCCCCGGCGATGACGACCGCACCGCCGAGCATCCCGAGGGCGTAGGAGCGCACGAAGCCGGTCTGCACCCGGCCCAGCCGCGACGACGACCCGCCGAGCGTGGCGGCCAGGCCGTTGACCGCGCCGTCGACCCCCCGGTTGTCCAGCCACACCAGCGCGCGGGTGAGCCACTGGCCCGGCCGCATGAACAGCGACTCGTTGACCGCGTCGGCGTAGAGCGCCCGGCGGGCCGCGTGGACCACCGGCGAGACGCGGGCCGGCGCCACCTCGGGCACCTCGCGCCGGCCGACGAACAGCCATGCGGCGAGCACGCCGAGGGCCGCGACGGCGGTGACGACGAGGCCGACCACGGCCGGCGCGACGACGTGCTCGGCCTCCGCCGGCTCGCCGAACACCGGCTCCAGCCAGCCCTGCAGCGGGAAGACCTGCACCAGCAGGAACCCCGCGGCCACCGAGCCGACGGCGAGCACGACCATCGGCGCGGTCATGACCGACGGGGACTCGTGCGGGTGGACGCCGTCCGTCCAGCGCGGCCGGCCGAAGAACGTCATGATCATCAGCCGCGTCATGTAGAAGGCGGTCAGCCCGGCCCCGAGGACGGCGACCCCGCCGAGCAGCCAGCCCGACCAGCCGCCGCGGTCCAGCGCCGCCTCGATGATGGCGTCCTTGGTCCAGTAACCGGACAGGAACGGGAACCCGATCAGCGCGAGGTAGCCGAGCCCGAAGGTGGCGAAGGTGACCGGCAGCTTCCGCGCCAGCCCGCCGAAGCGGCGCATGTCGACCTGGTCGTCCATCGCGTGCATGACCGACCCGGCGCCCAGGAACAGCCCGGCCTTGAAGAAGCCGTGGGTGAGCAGGTGGGCGATGGCCGCGGCGTAACCGACCGGGCCGAGGCCCACGGCGAGGAACATGTAGCCGATCTGGCTGACCGTGGAGTAGGCCAGCACCTTCTTGATGTCGTCGTACGCGCAGCCCACGATCGCGCCGTAGAGCAGCGTGATCGCGCCGACGGCGAGCACCACCGCGCGGGCGGTCGGGGTGAGGTCGTAGATCGGCGCGGAGCGGGCGATGAGGTAGACGCCCGCGGTGACCATCGTCGCGGCGTGGATGAGCGCCGAGACCGGCGTCGGGCCCTCCATGGCGTCCGGCAGCCACGCCTGCAGCGGGAACTGGCCGGACTTGCCGCACGCCCCGAGCAGCAGGAGCAGGCCCAGCGCCGTGAGCGTGCCGCCGGCCAGGGCCCCCACGCCGCCGAAGACACCCTCGTAGGACACGGTCCCGAGCTGGGCGAACATGACGAAGATCGCCAGCGCCAGGCCGACGTCGCCGACCCGGTTCATCACGAAGGCCTTCTTCGCGGCGGTGGCCGCGGCCGGGCGCTCGTGCCAGAAGGCGATGAGCAGGTAGGAGGCCAGGCCCACGCCCTCCCACCCGACGTAGAGGGCCACGTAGTTGTCGCCGAGGACGAGCAGCAGCATCGCCGCGACGAACAGGTTGAGGTAGGCGAAGAACCGGCGGCGGCGCGGGTCGTGCGCCATGTAGCCGATCGAGTAGACGTGGATCAGCCCGCCGACGCCGGTGATGAGCAGCATGAACGTCGCCGACAGCGGGTCGACGAGCAGCCCCGCGGTGATCTCCAGGGACCCGGCGGAGACGAAGGTGAACAGCTCGGCGTCGACCGCCCGCTCCTCCAGCCCGGCCAGCTGCAGGGTGGCCAGCAGGGCGAGGACGAAGGCGACGGCGACGGTGGCCGTCCCTAGCAGGTGGCCCCAGCGGTCGGTGCGCCGGCCGCCCAGCAGGAGCACCGCGGCGCCGAGCAGCGGCAGCGCGATCACCAGCCAGGTGGCGGACAGCAGGCCCTCGGCCGCGACGGTGTCCATGGGTGTGCCGGCTCCCGTCAGTACTTGAGCAGGTTGGCGTCGTCGACCGACGCCGACCGGCGGGTCCGGTAGATCGACATGATGATGGCCAGGCCGACGACGACCTCCGCGGCGGCGACGACCATGACGAAGAACGCCATGATCTGGCCGTCGATGGTGCCGGTGGCCCGGGCGAAGGTGACCAGCGTCAGGTTGACCGAGTTGAGCATCAGCTCGACGCACATGAACACGACGATCGCGTTGCGGCGCACGAGCACCCCGACTGCGCCGATCGTGAACAGGATCGCGGCCAGCACGAGGTAGTGCGTCAGCGTCATCGGGGACCCTCCAGGCTCCCCAGGGCGGCGTCGGGGCTGCCCAGCTGCTCCCGGCCGGTGGGGCGCGGCATCTGGTCGACCTCCCGGGCCTCCATGCCGGTGGCCACGGTCTCCTCGCTGGTGGTGCCGTCGGGCAGCAGCGCGGGCGTCGCGACGGAGTTGGCGCGGGCGTACACGCCGGGGCCGGGCAGGGTCTGCGGCCGGTCGGTGAGGAACCGGGCGCGCGAGAGCTCCTTCTGGCTCTGCCGGGTGCCGGGCTCGCGCTCGATGTGGGCCAGCACCATCGCGCCGACGGCGGCGGTGATGAGCAGCGCGCTGGTGACCTCGAAGGCCAGCAGGTAGCGGGTGAAGAGCACCTCGGCGATCGTCTCGATGTTGGCCGCCCCGCCCTGCTCGCCGGGGAGCCCGCCGGCGCCGGTGCCCTGTGCGGCGCGGGCGATCCCGGCGCCCACCAGCCCGGCGAAGCCGACGCCGAGCAGGATGGCCGCCACCCGCTGACCGCGCAGCGTCTCGACGACGGAGTCCGACGAGTCGCGGCCCACCAGCATGAGCACGAACAGGAAGAGGATCATGATCGCGCCGGTGTAGACGATGATCTGCACCGCACCGAGGAACGGTGCGCCCTGCACGACGTAGAAGACGCCGAGCGAGAGCATGGTGGTGACCAGCCACAGCGCGGAGTGGACGGCGTTGCGGCTGAGCACCATCCCCAGCGCCCCGGCCAGCGCGACCGGTCCGAGGACCCAGAAGACGACGGCCTCGCCGGTGCCCAGCTGGGTGGTCGTGTCGGCCGCCGCGGCGAGCACGCTCATGCCCGCTCCGCCGTGACCGGCTCGGCGGCCGAACCGGACTCCGGCTCGCGCAGGTAGTAGGCCTTCTCGTCGTCCCCGAGACGCATCGCGTGCGGCGGGGCCTCCATGCCCGGCAGCAGCGGCGCCATGAGCTGCTCCTTGGTGTAGATGAGGCTCTGCCGGTCGTCGTCGGCGAGCTCGAAGTCGTTGCTCATCGTCAGCGAGCGGGTGGGGCAGGCCTCGATGCACAGCCCGCAGAAGATGCAGCGCAGGTAGTTGATCTGGTAGACGGCGCCGTAGCGCTCACCCGGGGAGAAGCGGGCGTCCTCGGTGTTGTCGCCGCCCTCGACGTAGATGGCGTCGGCCGGGCAGGCCCAGGCGCACAGCTCGCAGCCGACGCACTTCTCCAGCCCGTCGGGGTGCCGGTTGAGCACGTGCCGGCCGTGGTAGCGCGGCTTGGTCACCTTCGGCGTCTCGGGGTACTGCTCGGTGGTCACCTTCTTGAACATCTGGGCGAAGGTGACGCCGAAGCCCTGGCCGGGTGCGGGCAGCAGACTGCGCCGGACGGCGGGCGCGCTGCCACCGCTGCCGGCCCGCTCGACCTCCCCGCCTCTGACGGCCTGCTCCAGGCCCTTCGACTCCCCACCGGTGGCCGGGTCGCGGTCAGGCATCGCTGTCCTCCTGTGCACTGGTCGCGGTGCTGCCGGCGGCCCGGCGGCCGCTGCTCACGACGCCGCCGTCGGCCCGGCCCGCGCCCACCGGCTCGGCACGGCGGAGCCGGGGCGAGGGCGGCACGGTGAGGTCCATCGGCGGCACCGGGAAGCCGCCCTCGGCGCGGGCGGGGCCGGTGCGCTGGGCCGGACGGCGGCGCGGTCCGGCCGGGGGCAGCACCTCGGGGTCGGGGTCGGGGTCGGGGTCGGTGGCGTGGACCTCGCCGGCGGCGGCGTCCTCCGCCATCAGGCGGGTGTCGCGGTTGCTCACCCGGCTGGCGATCGAGAGCCCGATCAGCACCAGCAGGGCGATGGGCACGCCCACGAAGACGGCGACCTCGCCGGTGGAGAGGTCGGCCTCCCGGGAGACGGTGCGCATCGTGGCGACGGCGAGGATCCAGACCAGCGCCGTCGGCACCAGGACCTTCCAGCCGAAGCGCATGAACTGGTCGTAGCGCAGCCGGGGCAGCGTCCCGCGCAGCCAGATGAAGACGAACAGCGCGAACACGACCTTGAGGAAGAACCACAGCATCGGCACCCAGCCGGAGTTGGCGCCGTCCCAGATCGACAGCGGCCAGGGTGCCCGCCAGCCGCCGAGGAACAGGGTCGCGGCCAGGGCCGAGACGGTGACCATGTTGATGTACTCGGCGAGGAAGAACAGCGCGAACTTCAGCGACGTGTACTCGGTGTGGAAGCCGCCGACCAGCTCGCTCTCGGCCTCGGGCAGGTCGAAGGGCGCGCGGTTGGTCTCGCCGACCACGGCGATGGCGTAGATGACGAAGCTGACCGGCAGCAGCACGGCGAACCAGCTCGGGCCGGTGAACTCCAGGCCGAAGAAGGACAACTGGGTGCCGTCGGCCTGCGCGGCGACGATCTCCGAGGTCGACATCGTGCCGGCGTAGAGGAACACCGCGACGATCGACAGCCCCATCGCGATCTCGTAGCTGACCATCTGCGCGGCGCTGCGCAGCCCGCCGAGCAGCGGGTACGTCGAGCCCGACGCCCACCCGGCCAGCACGATGCCGTAGATCCCCATCGCCGAGCAGGCCAGCACGATGAGCACGCCGATCGGGGCGTCGGTGAGCTGCAGCGGGGTGCGCTCGCCGAAGATGCTGACCGTCGGGCCGAGCGGGATGACCGAGAAGGCCAGGAACGCCGGGACGGCGGCGAGCACCGGGGCGAGGAAGTAGACCGGCCGGTCCGCGAGCGCCGGCATGATGTCTTCCTTGAACGCCAGCTTCAGCCCGTCGGCGAGGCTCTGCAGCGACCCGCCGGGCCCGACCCGGTTGGGGCCCGACCGCTGCTGCATGCGGGCGACGACCTTGCGCTCGAACACGATCGCGAACAGCGTCATGAGCACCAGGACGACGAAGACGCCGACGACCTTGATGAGGACGATCCACCACACGTCGGTGCCGAAGTCCTCGAGCGTCGGCTGGTCCGGCGCGGCCAGGAACGTCACGCGGCACCTCCGGCGGCGGTGGCGCCGGCGCGGACCCCGCTGAGGCGGACCACCCCGCCCGGCGGTGTCCCGAGGCCGGTGCGCAGCTCGCTGCCCGGCGAGCGCATCGGCAGCCACACGACGCCGTCGGGCATCTCGGTGAGGCACACCGGCAGGCTCACCGACCCGGCCGCACCGGTGACGGTGAGCAGGTCACCCTCGGCCAGGCCGAGCCGTGCGGCGGCCGCGGGGGCGATCCGGGCCACCGGCGGGCGGGCGGTGCCGGCGAGCTCGGGCTCGTCGCGCTGCAGCGTGCCGACGTCGAGCAGCATCCGCCACGAGGCCAGCAGCGCCTCGCCGTCGCCCGGCTCGGGCGCCGCGGCAGGCGGCACGTCGAGCCCGGGGACCGCGTCCGGTGCGGGAGCGGCACCGAGCGCGCCCAGCTCGGCGCGGGCCGCCCCGGGCTCGGGCAGCCGCAGGTCGACGTCGAGGTACTCGGCCAGGCCGTGCAGCACCCGGCCGTCGGGCAGCTGCCCGGTGCCGTGCAGGGTCGCGTCGAACGGGCGGACCCGGCCCTCCCAGTCGAGGAAGCTGCCGGCCTTCTCCGGCGCGGCGGCCACCGGCAGGACGACGTCGGCGTGCTCGGTGACGGCGCTCGGCCGCTGCTCGAGGCTGACCACGAACGACGCCGCGGCCAGTGCCGCCCCGGCGAGCGCCGGGTCGGGCAGGTCGGCCGGGTCGACGCCGCCGACCAGCAGGCCGGCCAGCCGGCCGTCGCGGACGGCGGTGAGGATGCCGGTGGTGTCGCGGCCGGGCGTGGCCGGCAGGTCGGCGGGGTCGATCCCCCACACCGCGGCGACCTCGGCCGCGGCGACGGGGTCGGTGACCGGCCGGCCGCCGGGCAGCAGCGCGGGCAGCGCGCCGGCCTCGACGGCGCCGCGCTCCCCCGCCCGGCGCGGCACCCAGGCCAGCCGGGCGCCGGTGGCGCGGGCCAGCGCGGCCAGCGCGGTGAACGCACCGGGCACCTCGGCCAGGCGCTCGCCGGCCAGGACCACCGTGCCGGGCTGCCGCAGCGCCTCGACCGCCGGGCCGCCCCAGCTGCCCTCGGCCAGCGCGCTGAGCGCGCGGGCCTCGTCGCCGGGTCGGGTGACCAGCACGGTGGCCTGGAGCTTCTGCGCCGCGCGGGTGGCGAACGGTGCGAGGTCGTAGACGGTGAGCGAGCCCTTGCGGACCGCCTTGCGCAGGCGGAGGAAGACGATCGGCGACTCCTCCTCCGGCTCGAACCCGGCCAGCAGCACCGCCGGCGCGGCGGCGAGGTCGTCGTAGGTGACCGCGCCCCGGCCCGGGCCGGTGCCGGCCACGTGCGCGGCGAGGAACGCCTGCTCCTCGGCCGAGTGCGCGCGGGCGCGTGCGTCGACGTCGTGGGTGCCCAGGGCCACGCGGGCGAACTTCGCGTAGGCGTAGGCGTCCTCGACGGTCAGCCGGCCGCCGGGCAGCACGCCGACGCCGCCCGCGGCGCGTGCCGCGGCCAGACCCTCCGCCGCCGCGGCCCAGGCCTCCGGCCAGGACGCGGGGGCCAGCCGGCCGTCGGCGCCCCGGACCAGCGGGGTGGCCAGCCGGTCGTTGGTGGCGGCGTAGCGGAAGGCGAAGCGGCCCTTGTCGCAGGTCCACTCCTCGTTGACCGCGGGGTCCTCCCCCGCCAGCCGGCGCATGACCTTGCCGCGCCGGTAGTCGGTGCGCATCGAACAGCCCGAGGAGCAGTGCTCGCACACCGAGGGCTCGCTGCGCAGGTCGAACGGCCGCGAGCGGAACCGGTACTGGGCGCTGGTGAGCGCCCCGACCGGGCAGATCTGGGTGGTGTTGCCGGAGAAGTAGGAGGAGAACGGCTCGTCCTCGGCGACGGCGACCTGCTCCAGCGCCCCCCGCTCGAACAGCTCGATGAACGGGTCGCCGGCGACCTGCTGGGAGAACCGGGTGCACCGCGCGCACAGCACGCAGCGCTCGCGGTCGAGCAGGACCTGGCTGCTGATCGGCAGCGGCTTGGGGTAGGTCCGCTTGACGTCGACGAAGCGGGACTCGGTGCGCCCGTTGCTCATGGCCTGGTTCTGCAGCGGGCACTCGCCGCCCTTGTCGCAGGTCGGGCAGTCCAGCGGGTGGTTGATGAGCAGCAGCTCCATCGTGCCCTGCTGGGCCTTGTCGGCGACGGCGCTGGTCAGCTGCGTCTTCACCGCCATGCCGTCGCTGACGGGCATGGTGCAGGAGGCCACCGGCTTGCGCTGGCCCTCCACCTCGACCAGGCACTGCCGGCAGGCACCGACCGGGTCGAGCAGCGGGTGGTCGCAGAACCGCGGGATCTGGATGCCGACCATCTCGGCGGCCCGGATGATCAGCGTCCCCTTGGGCACCGCGACGTCGAACCCGTCGATGGTGCAGTGGACGGCGTCGGGCGGGGTGTGTGGGCCGGGGGCGCCGGGCGGCACAGCCGCCGCGGGCTCCGGGCTGACGGGGGTGAGTGTCATGAGGCCGCTCCGACGGGCTCGAGCCGCAGCGAGCGCCCGAGGCGGGCCTGCTCGGCGGCGGGCAGCAGGGCGACGTAGTCGTCGCGGAAGTACTTGAGCGAGCTGGTGATGCAGCTGGTCGCGCCGTCACCGAGGGCGCAGAACGAGCGGCCGAGGATGTTGTCGCAGGTGTCGGTGAGCAGGTCGAGGTCGGCGGCGGTGCCCCGGCCGTCGACGAGCCGTTGCAGCACCTGCACCAGCCAGTACGTGCCCTCGCGGCACGGGGTGCACTTGCCGCAGCTCTCGTGCGCGTAGAACTCGGTGAACCGCAGGGTCGCCTCGACGATCGAGTCGGTCTCGTCGAAGACCATGAGCGCTGTGGTGCCGAGCATGGACCCGGCGGCGGCGACCGAGTCGAAGTCGAGCGGGACGTCGAGGTGCTCGGCGGTGAAGTACGGCGTCGAGGAGCCGCCCGGCGTCCAGAACCTCAGCTCGTGGCCGGGGCGCACGCCACCGGCCATCGCCAGCAGCTCGCGCATCGTCGTCCCCATGGGCGCCTCGTACTGGCCGGGGCGCACGACGCGGCCGGAGATCGAGTAGATCTTCGGCCCCGGCGACTTCTCCGGGCCGAACCGCTTGAACCACTCGGCACCGCCGCGGACGACGAACGGCACGGTGGCCAGCGTCTCGACGTTGTTGATGACCGTGGGGGCGCCGTAGAGCCCGGCGACGGCGGGGAACGGCGGCTTGAGGCGCGGCTGGCCGCGGTAGCCCTCGAGGGAGTCGAGCAGCGCCGTCTCCTCGCCGCAGATGTAGGCACCGGCGCCGGCGTGCACGACCAGGTCGAGGTCCCAGCCGGAGCCGAGGACGTCGCGGCCGAGGTAGCCGGCGGCGTAGGCCTCCTCGACGGCGGACACGAGCCGGCGGTGGGCGTGCACGGCCTCGCCGCGGACGTAGATGACGGCGAAGCTGCAGCGGATCGCGTACGCGGAGATGAGCACGCCCTCGATGAGCGAGTGCGGGTCGGTCATCATCAGCGGCAGGTCCTTGCAGGTGCCCGGCTCGCCCTCGTCGGCGTTGACCACGAGGTACTTGGGCATCGCGGCCGGCCCGGTGGGCGTCTCCCCCGGCTTGGGCTGCGGGATGAAGCTCCACTTCATGCCGGTGGGGAAGCCGGCGCCGCCGCGGCCGCGCAGGCCCGAGTCCTTGACCAGCGAGACGAGCTCGTCGGGCTGCATGGTCAGCGCGGTGCGCAGCGCGGCGTAGCCGTCGAGGGACTCGTAGGTGGACAGCCGCCAGGGCTTGTCGGCGCCCCAGCGCGACGTGAGGACGGGGGTGAGGGGCATGTCAGGCCTTCCCCGGGCCCTGGCCGGAGGTGCCCGGCTCGGTCCCGGCGGGGGTGTCGGGGGTGGGGCGGGAGCCGCCTGGCGTCATCCGGCCGTACTCGGTCCCGCGGTCGGGGTGTGTCTCAGCGGCGCCGGCGCGCTCGGCGGGGGTGTCGGCCGCGGCGACGCGGGCGTCGGCGGCCTCCTTCTCCGGCGTCTCGCCGGTCCGGCCCGAGGGCGCCACGGTGGCCGCGGGCTCGCCGCGGTCCGCGGGCTGCGGCTCGGGGCCGTCCATGGGCGGGGCGGTCTCGCCGCGCTCGGCTGCCAGCCGGACCCCGGCCAGCGTCGGGCCCCAGTGGCCCTCGGCGTCCACGGCGGCGCGGTCGCCGGCCACGTCGGCGTGCGGGGAGAAGCCGGCGAGCTGCCGGGACACCCCGCGGAAGTCCGTCAGGGGCGCGCCGCGGGTGGGGTGCGGCTTCTCGCCCCGGCGCAGCGCGGCCACCAGCGCGCGGGCGCTGTCGACGTCCTGCTGGTCGTAGAACTCGTAGTCGACGGTGACCACCGGCGCGTAGTCGCAGGCGGCCAGGCACTCGGCGTGCTCGAGGGTGACCGAGCCGTCGGCCGCCGTCTCGTCGTGGTGCACGCCGAGGTCGGCGGACAGGGCGTCCATGATCCGCTGCCCGCCGAGGACGGCGCACAGCGTGTTGGTGCAGACGCTGACGATGTGCCGGCCGGTCGGTCGGCGCTTGTACATCGTGTAGAAGGTCGCGACCGCGCCGACCTCGGCCTTGGTGAGCCCCAGCTCCTCGGCGCACAGCGCGATGCCCTCGGGGCTGACGTAGCCCTGGTAGCTCTGCACCAGGTGCAGCATCGGCAGCAGCGCCGAGCGCGGCTGCGGGTAGCGGGTCATGATCTCCCGCGCCTCGAGCCGGGTCTGCTCGGTCAGGGGCGGCAGGTCGGCCGGCGCGGGCTGGACCGGGCTGTCGACCAGCCCCGTCGTCGCCGCGCCCTCCGCCGATCCGGGCAGCGAACTCACCTGTCGACTCCCTCTGCCCGGGTCGGTTCCGCGGCCGCTCCGCTCCTCGCTCGCCGGCGCTCGCTGCGATGCTCACTCACCTGTCGACTCCCCCCATCACCGGGTCGATCGAGGCGATCGCGGCGATGACGTCGGCGATCATGCCGCCCTCGCTCATCGCTGCGGTGGCCTGCAGGTTGACGAAGCTGGGGTCGCGCACGTGGACCCGGAACGGGCGGGTGCCGCCGTCGCTGACCACGTGGTAGCCGAGCTCTCCGCGCGGGGACTCGACCGGCACGTAGACCTGCCCGGCCGGCACCCGGAAGCCCTCGGTGACCAGCTTGAAGTGGTGGATCAGGGCCTCCATCGAGGTGCCCATGATGTGCCGGACGTGCTCGAGGGAGTTGCCCATGCCGTCGGCGCCGAGCGACAGCTGCGCCGGCCAGGCGATCTTGCGGTCCTCGACCATGACGGGGCCGGGCTCGAGCCGGTCCAGCGCCTGGGCGACGATCTTGAGCGACTCGAACATCTCGGCCATGCGGACCAGGAAGCGACCCCAGGCGTCGGAGGTGTCGGCGGTCGCCACCTCGAAGTCGTAGGTCTCGTAGCCGAGGTAGGGCTCGACCTTGCGCAGGTCCCAGGCCAGCCCGGTGGCGCGCAGGGGCGGCCCGGTGACGCCGAGCGCCACGCAGCCGGTCAGGTCGAGGTAGCCGACGTCCTTGAGCCGCCGCTGCCAGATCGGCTGGCCGGTGAGCAGCCGGTGGTAGCCGGTCAGCCGCTCGGGCATGACGGCGAGCCACTCGCGGATGGACTCCTCCGCGCCGGGCGGCAGGTCCTGGGCCACGCCGCCGGGGCGGATGTAGGCGTGGTTCATCCGCAGGCCGGTGATCTCCTCGAGCAGGTCGAGGCACAGCTCCCGCTCGCGGAAGCCGTTGGTCATGCCGGTCAGCGCGCCGAGCTCCATGCCGCCGGTAGCCAGGCCGACCAGGTGCGAGGCGATCCGGTTGATCTCCATGACCAGGACGCGGATCGTCTGCGCGCGCTGCGGCACCTCGATGCCCAGCAGCTTCTCGACTGCCATGCAGTAGGCGGCCTCGTTGTACAGCGGGGCCAGGTAGTCCATCCGCGTCACGAACGTCGTCCCCTGCACCCAGTTGCGGTACTCGACGTTCTTCTCGATGCCGGTGTGCAGGTACCCGATGACCACGCGGGCCTTGGTCACCGTCTCGCCCTCGAGGTCGAGCACCAGGCGCAGGACGCCGTGCGTCGAGGGGTGCTGCGGCCCCATGTTGACGACGAGGCGCTCCTCGCCGCTGAGGTCGACGCCGAGCGTCTGGTCCCAGTCGCCACCGGTGACGGTGTAGACGCGGCCCTCGGTGGTCTGGCGGGACCCGGCATAGGGGTCGTAGGTGGTGCTCATCGGTAGGCCCGTCGGGTGTCGGGCGGCGGGATGGTCGCGTCGTGGTACTCGACCGGGACGCCGCCGAGCGGGTAGTCCTTGCGCTGGGGGTGACCGTCCCAGTCGTCGGGCATGAGGATCCGGGTCAGCGCCGGGTGCCCGTCGAAGACGACGCCGAACATGTCGTAGGTCTCCCGCTCGTGCCAGTCCGCCGTCGGGTAGATCCCCGACACCGACGGCACGTGCGGGTCCTCGGCCGTGACGGCGACCTCGAGCCGGATCCGCCGTCGGTAGGTCATCGAGGTCAGGTGGTAGACGACGTGCAGCCGCGGCCGGCCCGGCGTCGTCTCCGGCCCGCCGCTGTCCTCGTAGTCGACGCCGGAGACGCTGCTGCACAGCTCGAAGCGCAGCGCGTCGTCGTCGCGCAGGGCCTGCACCACGGTGAGCAGGTGCTCGCGGGCGACGAAGTAGGTGATCTCGCCGCGGTCGACGAGCACCCGCCGCACGGCGGCGGCGTACGTGGCCTCGCCGACCGCCTCGACGAGGGCGTCGGTGACCTCGTCGAACCAGCCGCCGTAGGGGCGGTCGGTGGAGTGCAGCGCCACCGCGCCGCCCGGCTCGACCCGGACCAGCCCGCCGAAGCCGGAGGTGTCCCCGCTGCCGGCGACGCCGAACGCGCCCTTGCGGAACCCGCCGCTCGGCGCGGCGGCACCGCGGCTCGCGTCGGCGCCGCTGCGGTCGCCCGGGCCGGTCACCGCGCGCCGCCGCGCTGCTCGGGCAGCAGGACGGCGTTGCCGCCGCGCTGCTCGATGAGGAACTGGCCGGTGCGGCCGGCGGCCGCGGCCTCCTCGTAGGCCTGCCGCGACGCCTTGTGCGCCCGGATGCTCGACGGCATCTCGACGAGCAGGTCGCGGCCGCGGCCCTCGGCCCGGTCGCGCTCGAGCTGGCGGGCGCGCCGCTCGCCGAGCGGCTCGTTCTGGATCTTGTGGTGGAGCTTGAGGATGGCGTCCATCAGCATCTCCGGACGCGGCGGGCAGCCGGGCAGGTACATGTCGACGGGGACGACGTGGTCCACGCCCTGCACCACCGCGTAGTTGTTGAACATCCCGCCGGAGCTGGCGCACACGCCCATGGCGAGCACCCAGCGCGGCTCGGGCATCTGGTCGTAGATCTGCCGCAGGACCGGCGCCATCTTCTGGCTCACCCGCCCGGCCACGATCATCAGGTCGGCCTGGCGCGGCGAGGCGCGGAAGACCTCCATGCCGAAGCGCGCGAGGTCGTAGCGGCCGGCGCCGGTGGCCATCATCTCGATGGCGCAGCAGGCCAGGCCGAAGGTGGCCGGCCACAGCGAGGACTTGCGCGTCCAGTTGACCAGCTTCTCGACCGAGGTCAGCAGGAAGCCGCTCGGCAGCTTCTCCTCGAGACCCATCTCAGCTCCCTGCCAGTCCCACGCTCAGTCCCACTCGAGGCCGCCGCGGCGCCACACGTAGGCGTAGGCCAGGAAGACGGTCGCGATGAACACGACCATCTCGATCAGGCCGAACACGCCCAGCGCGTCGTTGGCGACGGCCCAGGGGTAGAGGAAGACGATCTCGATGTCGAAGACGATGAAGAGCATCGCCGTCAGGTAGTACTTCACCGGGAACCGGCCGCCGTGCAGCGGCTGGTCGACCGGCTCGATGCCACACTCGTAGGCCTCGAGCTTGGCCCGGTTGTAGCGGCGCGGGCCGACGAACGGCGCGACCGCCACGGAGAACAGCGCGAAGGCCGCCGCGAGCGCGAACAGCCCCAGGATCGGGACGTACGTCGAGAGCACCAGCGCCTCCCCTCGCGACTCGTGCGCTTGTGAAGAAATTCACAAACTCGGTGACACGAGCCTATGCCGCCGGAACGGGGATCGGAAGCACGGGGGGTGCTCGAGTTCACATCGGCCGGTCACGGTCCGGTCACGGTGCGGTCCGCCGCGCGGGTCAGACGGACGGCGCCAGCCGCGTGAGCAGGGCGATCGCCCGGTCGAGGCGGTCGCCGTCGCGGCCGTCGGAGAGGTTGCCCATCAGCCGCAGCGCGGCGGAGACCATCGCCGGGCGCTTGAGCCCGTGCGCGGTGGCGAAGCGCACCAGTCCCGGCCGGTCGAGGAGCGCCAGGAAGGCCGTGCCGAGGCGGTGGTGGCGGCCGTAGTCCTCGCGCAGCCGCTGCGGGTAGCGGCGCAGCACCGCCTCGCGGGCCGGCCCCTCGGGCGCGGCGAGGGCCTCGGCGGCGGTCTCGCCGGCCATCCGGCCGGTCTCCAGCGCGTAACTGATGCCCTCGCCGTTGAACGGGTTGACCACCCCGGCGGTGTCACCGGCCAGCAGCAGGCCGCGGGTGTAGGCGGGGCCGCGGGCCAGGGCCATGGGCAGGCCGGCGCCGCGCAGCGGGGTGACGGCGTGCTCCTCGCCCAGCTGCCACTCGGCGGGCAGGGTGGCCAGCCAGCGGCGCAGCACGGTGCGGGCGTCGGTCTCCCCGCCGCGGCGGGTGTCGAGCAGGCCGAAACCGACGTTCGCGGTGCCGTCGCCCATGCCGAACGACCAGCCGTAGCCGGGCATCGAGTCGGCCGTCGGGCCCTCGGCGGAGAGGTCGAAGGAGATGTCGAGGTAGGGGTCCTCGCCGCGCGGGGTCCCGACGTAGCGGCGGACGGCGACCCCCAGCGGCCGGTCCTCGCGGCGGGTCAGCCCGATCGCCTTGGCCAGCCGGCCCGACAGCCCCTCGGCCGAGACGACCAGCGGCGCCCGCCAGGTCACCGGCTCCCGGTCCGGCCCCGCCTGCCCCCGGACCCCGACCACGCGGCCGGCGTCGTCGAGCAGCGGCTCGGTGACGGTGATCTCCTGCTCGAGCCGGGCACCGGCGGCGACCGCGTGCGCGGCGAGCTGCGGGTCGAGGTCCTTCCGCGGCCGGATGAGCCCGTAGGAGGGCCAGGAGTCCAGCTGCGGCCAGTCGACCTCGACGACCTGGCCGCCGCCGAACACCCGCAGGCCCCGGTGGCGGACCCAGCCGGCCGCGGGCGAGGTGTCGACGCCCATCTCGTCGAGCGCCTTGACCGCGCGGGGCGTGAGGCCGTCACCGCAGACCTTCTCGCGCGGGAAGCGGGCCTTCTCCAGCACGACGGCCTCCAGGCCGGCGGTGGCCAGCGCCCACGCGGCGGCCGATCCCGCGGGGCCGGCACCCACCACGACGACGTCGGCGCTGCCCCCGGCGGTCGGACTGCTCACGCGCTGGCCCCCTCGGTGCTCGGCTGCGATCGGTACGCCGACCCTAGGTGGGCGGGGCGGCCAGGGCCGCCCGGACCTCGTCGTCGGTGGCCTGGCCGAAGTCGGCGTACCAGCGGCCCACCGCCCCGAACGGCCGCGGCGTGACCAGGCAGACGACCTCGTCGGCGGCCAGCCCGGCGCACGCCCCGGCCGACCCGACGGGCACGGCGACCACGACGGCGGCGGGGCCGGCGCGGCGGACGGCGGCCAGCGCGGCGCGCATCGTGGCGCCGGTGGCCAGGCCGTCGTCGACGAGGACGACGGTGCGCCCGGCCACGGCGGGCGGTGGGCGGTCGCCGCGGTAGGCGGCACGGCGGCGGCGCAGCTCCACGAGCTCGGCGCGGTGCACCTCGGCAGCGGCGTCGTCGTCGACGTCGACCCGGGCGAGGACGTCGTCGGAGCGGACGGTCTCGACCTCCTCCCCCACCGCCGCGAGTGCGCCCATCGCCAACTCGGGGCGGCCGGGCACGCCGAGCTTGCGGACGGCGACGACGTCGAGGGTGGCGCGGAGTGCGGCGGCGACCGGCGCGGCGACGAGCACACCGCCGCGGGGCAGGCCGAGGACGAGGGCGCCGGGGCCGAGCGGCACGGCCGCGACGCGGGCGGGGTCGGTCAGGTGCGCGGCGAGCTGCCGGCCGGCATCGTGCCGGTCGGCGAACGGCGGCGCGCCGGTCACCGGGTCAGATCGGCTGGGGTCCGGTCGGCGGCGGGGCGGTCGGGTCGGTGGGGCTCGGCTGCGGCAGCGGGGCCGGCGACGGCGGCGAGATCGGGTCCACCGGGGACGGCGAGGGGCCGGGCGGCTCCGGCATCGGGTTCGTCATGGAGGGACGCTATCCCCGTCGGGACCCCGTGCGGACCCCCGTCCGCGAAGGGCGGACGGCGGCGCCTCCAGATGCGACGACGATCATGGCGCGCGAGCCGCGACGCGCCGACGTGTCGTGGTCCCGACGCCATGATCGCGGGGGCGGGGAGCGGGACGGCGCGCGCTACGGACGGCGGGCGCGGTGCAGGGCGACGATGCCGCCGGTCAGGTCCCGCCACTCGACGTCGGCCCACCCGGCGGCCTGGATGCGGGCGGCGAGCGCGGGCTGGTCGGGCCAGGCGCGGATCGACTCGGCGAGGTAGACGTAGGCGTCGGGGTTGCTGCTCACCGCGCGGGCGATCCGCGGCAGCGCCCGCATCAGGTACTCGGTGTAGACGGTCCGGAACGGCGTCCACGTCGGGCTGGAGAACTCGCAGACGACGAGCGTGCCGCCCGGGCGCACCACCCGCGCGAACTCCCGCAGCGCGGCGTCGGGGTCGGCGACGTTGCGCAGGCCGAAGGAGACGACCAGCCCGTCGACGCTCGCGTCGGCGAACGGCAGCGCCATCGCGTCGCCGGCCACCATCGGCACCGGCCGGCCGGCGCCGGCGCGCAGCATCCCCTGGGAGAAGTCGCAGGCGATCGCGCGCACCCCACCGGCCGCCAGCTCGACGGTGGACACCCCGGTGCCGGCCGCGACGTCGAGGACGGTGTCCCCCGGCCGGGCGCCCAGCGCCTCCCGGGTGGCCCGCCGCCAGGACGCGTCGCGGCCGCCGGAGAGCACGGTGTTGGTGAGGTCGTAGCGCCGCGCGACGCCGTCGAACATGGCCGCGACCTCGTGTGGCTGCTTGTCCAGCCCGGCCCGTGCACCGGCGGTGTGTGCGCTGTCTCGCCGGTCTGCCACGGCACCGACGCTACCGGCCTGCCTACGCTGGGGAGCGTGACAGCCGCGGCGGTGACCTCCCCGGACGCCGTCGCGCCCGCGGTCACCACGGTCGAGCTGCCCGACTCCCCCGGGCTGCTGGGCCTGCTGCCCTCCGCCGGCGCGCTGTCGTGGGTGCGCCGCGGCGAGGGCCTGGTCGGCTGGGGCGAGGCCGACCGCCTCGAGGTCTCCGGGCCCGGCGCGCTCGCCGAGGCCGCCGCCTGGTGGGCCGACCGCAGCGCCGCGCTCGACGTCGACGACACCGTCCGCGTCCCCGGCTCGGGCCCGGTCGTCTTCGCCAGCATCGCCTTCGACCCGGCCGCGGGGACGTCGGTGTTCGTCGTCCCGGAGGTCGTCGTCGGCCGCCGGGACGGGGTCACCTGGCTGACCGCCGCCGGCGACGCCGACCCGCGCGACCTGCTCGCCGGCGACCCCACCCCGCTGCCGCCGGCGCCCACCCGGCTGCGCTACGCCGACGGCGCCCTCGACCCCGCGTCCTGGTGCGGCGCGGTCGCGGGGGCGGTCCGCCGGATCGGCGACGGCGACCTCGCCAAGGTCGTGCTGGCCCGCGACCTGCTGGTCACCGCCGACGTGCCGCTGGACACCCGGCGGCTGCTGGCCCGACTGGCCGCGCGCTTCCCCGACTGCTGGACCTTCGCCGTCGACGGGCTCCTCGGCGCCACCCCCGAGCTGCTGCTGCGCCGCACCGGCCGGCAGCTGTCCGCGCGGGTGCTCGCCGGCACCGCTCCCCGCGGCGCGGGCGCCGACGACGAGCGGCTGGCCGCCGGGCTGCTGGCGTCGGCCAAGGACCTCTCCGAGCACCGGCTCGCGGTCGACTCGCTGGTCCGGGCACTCGACCCGTTCTGCACCGCGCTCTCGGTGCCCGACGGGCCCTCGCTGCTCACCCTGCCCAACGTGCGCCACCTCGCCTCCGACGTCACCGGCACGCAGCGTCGCTCGGGTCCGGGCGGCCGGGCCGGGCTGCTCGACCTCGTCGACGCCGTCCACCCGACCGCGGCGGTGTGCGGCACGCCGCCGGAGCTCGCCAACGCGCTGATCAGCGAGCTCGAGGACATGGACCGCGGCCGCTACGCCGGCCCGGTCGGCTGGCTCGACGCCCGGGGCGACGGCGAGTTCGGGCTGGCCCTGCGCTGCGCGCAGCTCGACGAGCAGGACCCGCGCACCGCCCGGCTGTTCGCCGGGTGCGGCATCGTCGCCGGATCCGTCCCGGCGGCCGAGCTGGCCGAGACGCAGTCGAAGTTCGCCGCCTTCCAGGCCGCCCTGGAGAGCTGACCGGCGTGGGCCCCGACCTGTCGTGGGACCACAACGCGTACTACTGGCCGCTGCTGCTGCGCGAACTGCCGCGCCCGTGCGACCGGGTGCTCGAGGTCGGCTGCGGCGCCGGTGGGCTGGCCACCGTGCTCGCCGGCCGCGCCTCCCGGGTCGACGCCGTCGACCGGTCCCCGGAGATGGTCGCGCTGGCCCGCGCCCGCGTGCCCGCGAACGTCGCCGTGACCGGGGCCGACGTCCTCGGCCTGGCGCTGCCACCCGGCGGGTACGACGCCGTCGTCAGCGTCTCCGTCCTGCACCACCTGCCGCTGGAGGAGGCGCTGCGCACCCTGTCGGCCGCGGTCCGACCGGGCGGGGTGCTCGCCGCGGTGGCGCTGCCGCGCACCGACCTGCCCCGCGAACTGCCGGTCGAGGCGGCCGCCGGGGTGCTGCACCGCGTGGTCGGGCTGGCCCGGTGGGTGCGGAGGGGGGGGCGACGTCCCGGCACCGGGCATGCCGGTGCGCCGGCCGGAGCTGACCGTGCAGGAGGTCCGCCGCCGGGCGGCGGAGGTCCTGCCCGGTGTGCGGGTCCGCCGCCTGCCGTTCTGGCGGTACCTGCTCGTCTGGCGGCGCCCGGCCGGGTGATCACGCGACGGTGACCCCCGTCCCGACCGTCCACGGCCGGCTGCACCGCTCCCACCTCGCCCACTGGGGGTCGCTCGGCCGACCGACGACGAGGGCCCCGGCCGCCGGTGGCGGCCGGGGCCCTCGGAGGGTCGGTCGGGGTCAGCCGACGTAGTTCACGTGCACGTGGTCGAAGTGGTTCGCCGTGACGCCACCGCGGTCGGCCATCGCCTTCCAGGCACCGTCGGGCGAGGTCAGGATCCGCTGCTCCCAGATGACGTACTCCACGCCGAGCTCGTCCCAGTGGTCGACGTGGTACTGGGCGATCGCGTCGCCGAGCGCGTTGTCGGACATGACCATGTAGTCCAGGGCCTTGCCCGACGGGTGGCCGTCCGGGTCGACGGCGCTGGCCCGGGTGCCGCCGAGGGTGATGTCACCGGCGCCGGGGACGTTCGAGACGACGGTGTTCGCCGCCGCCTGCACCGCGGCGTGGATCGGGCCGGCGGTGTTGGTGATGACCGCGGTCGCCGAGGCGACCTGCGGGGCGGCCGCGGCGATCGGCGCGACCGCGGCGGCGGGCGCGGAGTCGCCGGCCGCCGCGGTGCTCTCGGCGGGGGCAGCGGCCGGAGCGGACCCGTTGACGACCAGGAGCTGGCCCGGGCGGATCAGGTGCGGGTTGCTGCCGATGACGCCGGTGTTGCGCTCGTACAGCTCGCGCCAGCTCTGCTCGTGCGCGGCGGCGATCTTCTTCACGGTGTCGCCCCAGCGCACCGTGTACTCCTCGGCCGAGCCCTGCTCGGCCGGGGCCGCCGCGGGGGCGGCCTGCTCGGCGGCGGGGGCCGGGGCCGGCGTGGCGGCGGCCGACCCGGCGGCGGCCGGGGTGGTGCCCTCGGTCAGGTGGCGGCCGCAGCCGACCCAGGCGCCGGCGCCCTGGCCCTCCAGGACGCGCTCGGCGACCTCGACCTGCTGGGCCGGGGTGGCGAGGTCGGCCCGCGGCGCGAACTCGGTGCCGCCGTAGCCGGACCAGGTGGACTGCTTGAACTGGAGGCCGCCGTACTGGCCGTTGCCGGTGTTGATGTCCCAGTCGCCGCTGGACATGCACTCGGCGACGCCGGTCCAGTCGTGACCGGTCGAGGCGGAGGCGGCGGGCGTGCTCAGGACGCCGAGGCCGACGACGGTGGCGCCGGCGGCCACGGGGGCCTTGGCGATGACCTTCTTGGTGCGGACGTAGCGGGGTGCGCGGTGCTTGGGCATGAGTGAGTGATCTCCCGATCACCGCCGGCGAGGTGAGCTGTCGGGTTCGGGCGATCGGTGCCCGGCCGCGTGTCGCGGCTTCACCCCGAGGCGCGCTCAGGTCAGGCCCCCCGTGGGCCGTCGCGCGCCGGAAGTGGGTCCCCCACCCCTGCCCTGGGAGTTGACGTGGGCGACCGGTGGGCAGGGTTTGGCGGGACCGGCGCCGCGCTCTTCTGCTGAGCGCAGCCAAAACGTTACACATCGTCATGTCAGGAGTCGCCGTGACGCCGGTCACTATGCGTTTGAGATGGGACACGTGGGGTGACGCGCGATCTCCCCGTGACCCTCGTGGGACGGCGCGGGACGGCCCCGGACCCGCTGGTCACCGCACCACCGGCGACCGTGACCGGGGCTGCCGCGACCGCCCGTCCGGCGGCTCCCGGACCCCTGCACTGTGGCGCAGTGCACAGCCGGCCGGTCAGGCGAGGACGCGGGCCGCGGCGTCCCGCAGGGCGACGGCGAGGTCGGCCTCGGCGCGCTGGTCGGTGCGGACCACGACCACCCGGGGTCCGCCCCCGGCCAGCGCGGCCGGCAGCTCGTCGGCGGCGGTCACCCGCGTCGCCGCCCAGCCCAGCCCCTCGGCGACGGCGACCAGGTCGCGCCCGTGCGGGGTGCCGAAGACGCGCCGGTAGTCGCGGGCGTACGCCGGCCGCCCCGGCTCGAGCTGGGCGAAGATCCCGCCGCCGTCGTTGTCGGGGACGACGACCGTGAGGTCCGGCCGCGGCTCGCCGTCGCCGGTGAGCAGCCCCTGCAGGTCGTGCAGGAACGTCAGGTCGCCCATCAGCGCCACCGCCGGGCCGCCGTGCACGAGCGCGGCCCCGATCGCGGTCGAGACGGTGCCGTCGATGCCCGCCACGCCGCGGTTGGCCAGCACGGTGAGGTCACCGCGCGGCACCGCGAGCCGGTCGACGTCGCGCACGGGCGTCGAGGAGCCGAGCACCAGCAGCGCCCCGGCCGGGAGCGCCGCGACGACGTCGCGGGCCAGCCGCGCGGCGGTGAGGCCGGGAGCGCCCTCGAGGAGCGCGTCGACGGCGTCCCCGACGCGGCCGGCGGCGCCGGACCACGCCGCCCCCCAGGCGGCGTCCGAGGGCGGGCCCACCGGGGGCGCGGCGCGGGTGACGAGGGCGCTCGCGCGGCCGGCGTCGGGCCAGCGCGGGGTCGCCGTCACCGTCTCCACCCGCACCCGCGGGTCGGCGAGCAGCGCCGACACCGGTCGCGACAGGGTGGGCCGGCCGACCACCACGACGCGTTCGGGCCGGTGGGCGTCCACCCAGTCCGGCACGCCGAGCAGCAGTGCCCCACCGCGGACGGCGTCGGCGCTCCACGCGCCGCCGCTGGGCTCGGCGACCACCGGCCAGCCCGCGGCGGCGGCCCCGGCCGCCCAGGCGCGGCCGGTCGCGGTGGCACCGTCCCCGGCGACGACGAGCGTGCGTGGGCCCTCGGGCAGCGGGTCGACCGGGGTGCCGGGCGCCGAGGCCGCCGTCCACGGACCGCCGTCGTCCCGGCCGGTCCACGGCCCGGCCAGGGGCGCGACCTCACCGTCGGGGAGCAGGGGGTCGCGGAAGGGGAGGTTCAGCTGCACCGGGCCGGGGTCACCGGACAGCGCGCCGGTGGCGGCGAGCAGCGCACGGGACACCACCGAGCGCCAGTAGCGGTTCTGCGCGGCCTCCCGCCCGGCCTCGGGCACGCCGACGTCGGCCGCCCAGCGCACCGCGCCGCCGTAGAGGCCGGGCTGCTCGATCGTCTGGTTGGCCCCGGTGGACCGCAGCTCCGGCGGCCGGTCGGCGGTGAGCGCGAGCAGCGGCACACCGCTGACGTCGGCCTCGAGGACGGCCGCGTGCAGGTGGGCGGTCGCCGTCCCGGAGGTGGTGAGCACGGGCACCGGGCGGCCGGAGGCCCGCGCCAGGCCGAGGGCGAGGAAGGACGCCGTCCGCTCGTCGATGCGCACGTGCAGCCGCAGCACGCCGGCCCGCTCGGCGGCGGCGAACGCGAGGGCCACCGGCGCCGACCGCGACCCGGGCGCCACGACGGCGTCGCGGACCCCGCCGCGGACCAGCTCGTCGACCAGCACGCGGGCCAGCGCGGTGGAGGGGTTCACGCGGCCAGCACCGCCGTCAGGCGCTCGCCCCACCGGGCGCCCACGTCGCCGGGCGCGGCGGCGTCGGCCAGCCGGTCGGGGACCACCGTCCGCACCGGCAGCGCGCCGTCGACCGGCAGCAGCGGCTCGCCGGTCACGTCCCCGGCCAGCAGCGCGACCGTGGCCAGCCCGCAGGCGAAGGGCAGCTCCGGCAGGGCGGCGGCCAGCGCGACGCCCGCCGCGATCCCCACCGAGGACTCCAGCGCCGAGGACACGACGCACGGCAGCCCGTGCGCCTCGGCCACCCCCAGCGCCGCCCGCACCCCGCCCAGCGGCTGCACCTTCAGGACGACGACGTCGCAGGCCTCCCGCAGGTCGACGGTGAGCGGGTCGCCGGCGCGGCGCACGACCTCGTCGGCAGCCACGCGGACGTCGACGCGCCGGCGCAGGGCGCGCAGCTCGTCGAGCGTCGGGCAGGGCTGCTCGACGTACTCCAGCCCGACCCGGTCGAGCTGCCGGATCCGGGCGACGGCGGTGTCGACGTCCCAGGCGGCGTTGGCGTCGACGCGGACGGCACCGGAGGGGCCGAGCGCGTCGCGGACGGCCTCCACGCGGGCGAGGTCGTCGGCCGCGCTCTGCCCCGGCTCGGCCACCTTCACCTTCGCCGTCCGGCAGCCAGAGGCCGCCACGACCGCGTGCGCCCGGTCCGCGTCGACCGCGGGCACCGTGACGTTGACCGGCACCGAGTCCCGCACCGGCGCGGGCCAGCCGTCGAGAGCGGCCTCGGCGGCGGCGGCCCACCAGCGGCGGCTCTCGGCGACGCCGTAGTCCCAGAACGGGGAGAACTCGCCCCAGCCGGCCGGGCCGCGGACCAGGACGCCGTCGCGGACGTCGATCCCGCGGAAGCGGGTGCGCATCGGGACCGACCACACCGCCGCCTCCGCGATGCCGGGCGGGAGCGCGGCGGTGATCACGTCCGCCAGCGTAGGACGGCCGCGCCGTAGTCTCGTTCGACGTGCCCCGGCAGCTGCGCGTCCTCCCCGCGCCGGAGACCCCCGACGCGGTCCTCGGCACCGTGCTGCCCGCCGTCGCCGCCGCGCTCGACGGGGCCGCGCCGCTCGCCGTCCTGCCGGCCGGCCCCGCCGCCGTCGCCGCGCGGGAGGTGCTCGCGCCCGACGAGCCGCTGGAGGACGGCGCCGACCTCGTCGTCGTCACCTCCGGGTCCACCGGCGGCGGCCGCGGCGTGCTCCTGCCCGCACCGGCCCTGCGGGCCTCCGCAGCGGCGACCCTCGACCGGCTCGGCGGGCCCGGCACCTGGCTGCTCGCGCTGCCGGTCCCGGCGGTCGCCGGGCTGCAGGTCCTGGTGCGCTCGGTGCTGGCCGGCACGCGGCCCACGGTGCTCGTCCCCGGCGAGCCGCTGTCGGCCGCCGTCGCGCGCACCACCGGGGAGCGCCGCTACACCGCCCTCGTGCCCACCCAGCTGCGCCGGTACCTCGACGCCGAGCCGGACGCGCTGCGCGCGTTCGACGCCGTCCTCGTCGGCGGCGCGGCCACCGACCCCGCCCTGCTGTCCCGGGCGCGCGGGGCGGGCGTCGCCGTGGTGACCACCTACGGATCGACCGAGACCTCCGGCGGCTGCGTGTACGACGGCGTCCCGCTCGACGGCGTGCGCGTCCGGGCCGACGACGAGGGGGTCGCGGTCGCCGGCCCGGTGCTGGCGCTCGGCTACCGCCGCGCCCCCGCCGCGACGGCGGAGGCCTTCGCGGAGGGCTGGTTCCGCACCCGCGACGCGGGGTCGATCGGCCCCGACGGGCGGCTCACGGTCACCGGCCGGCTCGACGACGTCGTGGTGACCGGCGGTGTGAACGTCGCGCCGCAGGCGGTCGAGGGCGCGCTGCGCGAGCACCCCGACGTCGCCGACGCCGTGGTGTTCGGCCGCCCCGACGACGAGTGGGGCCAGCGCGTGGTCGCCGCCGTCGTGCCGCGGGACGGCGCCGTCCCCGACCTGGCCGCGCTGCGGGCGTGGGTGGCCGGGCGGCTCGGCGCGCCGAGCGCCCCGCGGGAGCTGCACCTGGTCGACGCGGTGCCCGTGCTGCACACCGGCAAGCCCGACCGCCGCGGGCTCGCGGAGGTGACGTGCTGGAACGGCCCCCCTGCAGGGTCCCGCCGCGAGCCTGCGAGTGGTGGGGGGCAGGGGGGTCCTCCGTGATGGCCACGCCCGCGCAGTGGGTGGCCGGGGCCCGGCCGCGCACCCTGCCCGCCGCCCTGGCGCCGGTGCTCGTGGGCACCGGCGCGGCCGCCGCGCTCGACGGCTTCCGGCCGGTGCCGGCGCTGCTGGCGCTGCTGGTCGCCCTCGCGCTGCAGGTGGCGGTCAACTACGCCAACGACTACTCCGACGGCAGGCGCGGCACCGACGCCGACCGGGTCGGGCCGATGCGGCTGGTCGGCTCGGGCGCCGCTCCTGCGCGGCAGGTGCTGGTCGCGGCCCTGCTGGCCTTCGGCGTCGCCGGGGTCGCGGGGCTAGTGCTGGCGGCGCTGTCGAGCTGGTGGCTGCTCGCCGTCGGGGCGGTGTGCATCGCGGCGGCCTGGACCTACACCGGCGGCCCGCTCCCCTACGGCTACCGGGCGCTGGGCGAGGTGTTCGTCTTCGTGTTCTTCGGCCTGGTGGCGGTCGCCGGGACGACGTTCGCGCAGACCGGCCGGGTGGAGGGGCTGGCGCTGGCGGCGGCGGTGCCGGTGGGGCTGCTGTCGGTGGCGCTGCTGGTGGTCAACAACCTGCGCGACATCGCCGGGGACGCCGTCGTCGGCAAGCGCACCCTCGCCGTCCTGCTGGGCGACCGCGCGACGCGGCTGACCTACGTCGGCCTGTTCGCGGTCGCGTTCGGCGTCGTCGTGGCCATCGGCGTCGTGCGGCCGGAGGCGCTGCTCGCGCTGCTCGCCGTGCCGCTGGCGGTACGGCCGTCGTGGATCGTGCTCGCCGGTGGGCGCGGGCCCGCGCTGATCGCGGCGCTGCAGGCCACCGGCCTGCTGACGCTGGTCACCGGCGTGCTGCTGGCGGCCGGGCTGGCGCTGTCGGGCTGACACACTGCCCGTCGTGCCCGGTCAGCGGTCCCGCTCCCCCCTCCGGCGGGTCGCCGTCCACGCCGCCGTCGTCGCGGGCCTCCTCGTGCTCTTCGCGGTCGCGAGGCTGAGCAGCGGCGCCGCGGACGGCGCCGACATCGGGGCGGGGCTGGTGGGCCTGCCGCTGCTCGCGCTGGGGTTCCCGTGGACCCTGCTGCTGTTCGTCGACCCCGCCCGGCTCTACGACCTGCCGACGGCGCTCTGGTACCTGGTGACGCTCGGGCCGGCGGTGCTCAACGTCGCCCTGCACGCGCTCCTCGTGCGCCGCCGCCCAGCGCGGGGCTGACCCGGGTCAGGCGGCGGCCTCGCCCGACAGGCGGGCGCGGAGCTGCTCCTTGGCGCGCCGCTTCTCC
Source organism: Geodermatophilus obscurus (assembly GCF_900115395.1). Taxonomy (GTDB): domain Bacteria; phylum Actinomycetota; class Actinomycetes; order Mycobacteriales; family Geodermatophilaceae; genus Geodermatophilus; species Geodermatophilus obscurus_B. The sequence goes on along the minus strand of NZ_FOWE01000004.1, from coordinate 157,484 downwards.
TCGGCGCGCAACACCAGCGCGACGCTGAGCTGCTCGCGGGAGCGGCGGAGCGCGAAGTAGGCCACCGGCATCGACAGCAGCAGGCCGAACAGCAGGCCCGACCACAGGTCCAGGCCGGCCATCCACAGCACCACGGTGAGCAGCGCGAAGATGCCCAGCCGCCCCACGGTGTGGATCACCAGCCAGGGCAGCACCCTCGGCCGCACCGCGGGCTGCCCGTCGGGGCCCACCGGGGTGACGTGCGTCCGCTCCTGCTCAGCCATGACGGCCCTCCCACTTCGTCGACAGCACCACGGTGGTGCGGGTCCGGGCGACGCCCTCGATCCTGTTCAACGCGTTGATCGCCGCCTCCAGTGCCGGGATGTCGGTCACCCGCACCTTGAGCACGTAGCCCTCGCTGCCGGCCACCCGCCAGCAGTCCTCGACCTCCGGCATCTCGCGCAGCGCCGCCTCGACGCCGGTGTCGTCGACGGAGTCGCTCTCGATCACACCGACCAGCGCGGTGACGTCCAGGCCGACGGCGGTGGGGTCGATGTCGGCGCGGTAGCCGGTGATGACGCCCGCGGACTCCAGCTTGCCGACCCGCTCGTGGACGGCGGGTGCCGACAGCCCGACCTGGCGGGCGAGCTCGGCGTAGCTGGCGCGGCCGTTGGCGCGCAGCAGGTCGATCAGCTGGCGGTCGACGGCGTCGATGTCGCGCTCCATCCCGAGGGGTCCGCAGGGGCGCGTCCGGCGCCACCCCCGAGTATCCCAGCGGTCGTACAGTGACGGTGAGGCCCGAGACGAGGGGGTGCGCCAGATGGCGTTCGTGGTGCTTCTGGTGGTCGCCGTGGCCGTGGTCGTCCTGGTCGTGCGGGCGACCGCTGCTGCCGGTGGTGCGCTGCGCCCGCCCCGGCCGGCGCAGCGTCCCCGCCCCCCGCGCGACTCCCGCCCGATGGCCCCCGACGACGACCCGGAGTTCCTGCGCGAGCTCGGACGGCGCGTGCGCCGCGACGACGGCTCCCCCGCCTGACCCTCCCGGCCGGCGTCGCCGGCCGGTTCAGCCCGACGCCGCCACCGGCTGCTGGGCGCGCCGCCACCGCCCGGGCGCGGTGCCGACCTCCCGCGTGAACGCCGCGGCGAAGGCGTACTCGGTCGCGTAGCCGACCTGCCGGGCGACCTGTGCCAGCGTGGCGCCCTCCAGCAGCGCCTCGCGGGCCAGCCGCATCCGCCACCAGGTCAGGTACGTGAGCGGCGGGCTCCCCACCTCGGCGGCGAACCGGCGGGCCAGCGCCGCGCGGCTGACGTTCGCCACCCGGGCCAGCCCGGCGACCGTCCACGGGTGCGCCGGGTCGCCGTGCACCGCACGCAGCGCCGCGGCCACGGCCCGGTCCTGCGGGGCGCCGGCCCACACCGGCGGGCGCAGCTGGTCGGCCCACAGCACCCGCAGCAGTGCGACGAGCAGCACGTCGAGCACCCGGTCGAGCACCGTCTGCTGGCCCGCGTGCTCGGCCCCCACCTCGGCGGTCAGCAGCGTCAGCGCCGCGGCGACCGTCGGGTCGCCGGCCGGCACGACGGAGGTGGGCGGCAGGGCGGCCAGGAGGTCCTCGCACAGCACCCCGCGGAAGCTGTAGCTGCCGCACAGCAGCTCGGTGGCCGGGCCCTCGCCCGGCAGCTCGAGCGGGGAGGGCCCGTGCGCGGCGAGCACCTGCTCGAGGGGGACGGCGTCCGCGTCGGGCGCGGCGAGCAGATCGTAGGGCCCGGCGGTGCGCAGCAGCAGCACGTGCCCGACGGGTACGTGCACCGGCGGCTGCCCGTCGGGCCGGCACCACAGCTCGCCGGACACGACCGCGTGCACCGACAGCCGGGCCTCCTCCGTGATGCGCAGCCCCCACGACCCGCGCAGCCGCGAGTGGGCGAACAGCGAGCCGTGCGCCGCGGCGCGGCCGAGCAGGTCGGCGAGGGCGTCCACGGACACCAGGCTAGACGATCTCGTAAGGAGGAGCGCCTCTCACGCATCCCGTCGTCGCACGGGAGGCGCTTGGCTGGCGGCATGGCCACCTACCTCGTCCTCGGCGGCACCGGCAAGACCGGCCGCCGCCTCGCCCGACAGCTGTCCTCCGCGGGGCACTCCGTCCGCGCCGGCGCCCGCACGCCCGGCAGCGGCGCACCCGGCGTCGAACCCGTCCGCTTCGACTGGGACGACGACGCCACCTGGGGCCCGGCTCTCACGGGGGCCGACGGCGCCTACCTGGTCCCGCCGGCACTGCGCACCGACCACCCACCGCTGCTCGGCCGCCTCGCCGCGCAGGCCGCGGACGCCGGCCTCGGGCGCCTGGTCCTGCTGTCGGCGCGCGGCGTCGACCAGGGCCCGGCCAACCCGCTGATCGAGGTCGAGCGCGCGGTCACCGCCGCGGCCGGCGACCGGCTCGCGGTCACCGTCGTGCGGCCCTCCTGGTTCGCGCAGAACGCGACCGAGTCCTTCTTCCGCCCCGGCATCGAGCAGGGCGCGCTCGTCGCGCCCACCGGCGACGGCGCGGTGCCGTGGATCGACGCCGAGGACATCGCCGCCGTCGCCGCGGCCGCGCTCACCGGCGACGGGCACGCGGGCCGGGTCTACGAGCTGAGCGGACCTCGGGCACTGACCCTGACCGAGACCGCCGCCGTCCTGGCGCCGTACGCCGGGCGCGCGGTGCGCCACGTGGACCTGCCGGTCGAGCAGTGGGTCGAGGACGCGGCCGGCAACGGGCTGCCACGGGAGTACGCGCAGCTGCTCGGCGGGCTGTTCGAGGTCATCCGCGCCGGGCACGAGGCCGCGCTCAGCGACGGCGTGCAGCAGGCGCTGGGCCGCGCGCCCACCTCCTACGAGGAGTGGGCGGCGCGGGAGGCCGGCCGGCTGGCCGCCTGACCCGCGGGTGCCCGGTCCGTCAGGCGGCGGTGCCGCCGAACATCCGTCGCCAGCCGCGGCGGGCCGGCGGACCGGGCAGCTCGCCGTCGGCGGTCCCGTCGTCGGCGAGCCCGTCCTCGGTGCTCTCCCGCGGCCCGGGGACGGCCGGCACGGCGTCCATGCGGGTCGTCTCGTGCCCGGCGTCGCCGGGGACGCCGTCGGGAGCGGCGTCGCCGGCGGTGTCGAGGGAGCCGGGCCAGCCGAGCCCGCCGCCGGTCGTGGTGTCCCCCGGCCAGCCCAGGCCGCTCTCGGTGCCCGCGTCGGCGGTGGCGGTGGCGATGGCGCCCGAGTCGGCCGTGGCGTGGCGCAGCGCGGCCGCGCCGCCGTCCTGCTGCGCGAGTGCGGCGGCGACGATCGGGTCGGTGCCGGCGCCGTCCGCGGCGGCGTGCCTACCCATCACGGCTCTCCCGACGTGCGCCCCCCGTGCGTGCGGTCATGGCCACAAGTGGAGCACGCGGCGGGCGCGCCGGGCGCTCATCCCCCTCGGGCGAGGGACGGGAGGCGTCTGCTGGGACGGGCGGGGCGGGATTCAGTCGACCCCGCCGTAACTGTGCAGCCCGGCGGAGACCATGTTGACGTAGGTCAGGTTGAACACCATGACCGCCAGGCCGACGACGTTGACCCAGGCCGCCGGGCGGCCGCGCCAGCCGGCGGTGGTCCGCGCGTGCAGGTAGGCGGCGTAGACGACCCAGGCGATGAACGCCCACGTCTCCTTGGGGTCCCAGCCCCAGAACCGGCCCCAGGCGCTCTCGGCCCAGATGGCGCCGGCGATGACCGCGAAGGTCCAGATGGGGAAGCCGAAGACGGCGGTGCGGTGGGCGACCCGGTCCAGGGTGGCCGCGGAGGGCATCCGGGCGACGATGCCGGAGCCGGCGTCCGCGCCGCGGGCCTCGTACCGCGAGCGCACGAGGTAGAGCACGCTCGCGATGCCGCTGACGAAGAAGACGCCGAAGCCGAGGATCGCCGTCGACACGTGCACGGCCAGCCAGCTCGACCGCAGCGCCGCCACCAGCGGGCCGCCCTCGACGTAGAGGAAGAGCCCGATCGCCACCATGCTGACGACGACCGGCGCGAGGACGAACAGGCCCAGGTGCCGCAGCCCCGGCGAGCGGAGCGCGAGGACGAGGAACGCCACGACGGCGACCAGCACGACCGCGGTGGCGAACTCGTACATGTTGCCCCAGGGCAGCCGCTCGGTGGCCATCCCGCGGGCGACGAGCACGCCGGTGTGGGTGAGCGCCCCGGCGGCGGTGAGGAGCATCGCGGCCCGGCCCCAGCGGCGCACCGGCGCCGGCTCGCCGGGCAGCGCGCGGGCCCCGGCCGGGGGCAGGGAGGCGCCGGCACCGGCGGAGGCGCCGACGAGGTCGCGCTCCCGCGCCGGCCGGCGGCCGAAGGCCAGCTGGGCGCAGAAGGCGACGACGGCCAGCGAGTAGAGGCCGACGCTGGTGGAGAAGAGGGTGTCCGACAGGGTGGACAGCTGGTCGGCGGTCACGCGGGTGCGCCTCCGGTCTCGGGTGCGGCCCCGGACGGGGCGCGGGTGGTGCGGGAGTCGGCCCGGGTCGCGAGGACCGCCCGCAGGTCGTCGGTGAGGGCCGCGAACCGCGGTGCGCCGTCGCCGCTGCCACGGGTCAGCGCACCGACGTCCAGCACGGTACCGCCGTCGCCGGGGGCCGGTGCGGCCCGGAGGAAGACCCGCTCACGGCGCAGCAGCAGCATCCCGAGCAGGCCGGCCAGGACCGCGACGGCGGCGCCGAGCACCCACAGCTGGCCCGGGTCGTGCGAGAACTGCATCGCGGCGAACTCCGAGACGCCGTTGAAGGTGACGGTCGTGCCGTCGGGCAGCGTCATCGTCTCCCCGGCCGACAGGTTGGCCCGGCCGACCTCGGTCAGCCGGTCGCGCTCGATCTGCGAGGCGTCCAGCGAGTACACCGACTGCGGCAGACCGGAGTCCAGGCCGAGGTAACCCCGGTAGGCCACGAGCGCGACCTGGGGCGCGAGCGGGCGGGGGTCGATCGAGGTGAGGATGCCGCCCTGCACCAGGCCGGTGGGGGCGAGGAAGCCCTGCAGTGCGAGCTGGTCCTCCGCGCCGGCGCCCAGGTCGGGCAGCTTGAGCGCGCCCTCGCTGGCCATCGTCGACTGCTCGGTGGGCAGGAAGGGCGCGGAGACGTCGTCGAACGTGGTGCCGTCGGGCAGCGTCACGGTGAACCGCGGGACGAACCCGTGACCGGTCACGTAGACGCGGTCGCCGTCGACGCGCAGCGGGTCGTTGACGCCGATCGTCGTCGACTCGCCCTCCTCGCCGGGGCCGCCGTGGGTGATGTCGGCGGTGAAGGAGGCGGCGGTGAGGTCCTCCTCGTACGTGGCGCGGAAGTCCTCGAGGCCGACGCACAGCGGCGTGAGGTCACCGCTGTCGACCATCGCCCCGGCGGAGTGGGTGTCGTACTGCTGGAAGGAGTTGCAGAACCGCTGCCCCTCGGGGACGAGGATGCTGCCCTCGTAGCCCCACAGCTTGCCGCCGGCCAGGCCCAGGAGCAGCGCGACCAGGGCCAGGTGGAAGACCAGGTTGCCGGTCTCCTTGAGCACGCCCTTCTCGGCAGACAGCTCGGCGCTGCCCTCCCGGTCGCGGCGCACCACCCGGTAGCGGCGGACCCGCAGCTCCTCCTCGACGGCGTCGAGGGCGGCGGCGGGCGGCAGCGTCGTGGCCAGCCGGGTGGAGTCGGGCAGCTGGGTCAGGCGGCGCGGCGCCGGCGGCGGCGGGGTCCGCAGCGCCCGGGCGTGCTCGAGGGCGCGCGGGAGCACGCAGCCGATCAGCGAGACGAACAGCAGCAGGTACACCGCGGCGAACCACGGCGAGCTGAAGACGTCGAACAGGTAGAGCCGGTCCAGCAGCGGCGCGAGCGTCGGGTTGTCGGCGAAGTACCGGCTGACGGCGCTCTGCGACAGCGAGCGCTGCGGCAGCAGGGAGCCGGGGATGGCGGCGAGCGCGAGGAGGAACAGCAGCACGATCGCCGTGCGCATGGCGGTGAGGCGCCGCCACTGGCGCAGCAGGAGCCCGCCGAGCCGACGGGCGGCCGGCGGGCCGGCGGGCGGCGGCGGGGTCGCGGCCTCCCGCGGCGGGGCGGTGATGGTCACAGCGCCGACTCCCCGAGACCGGTGACGGCCAGCCAGGAGCGCAGCCAGGCCATCATCTCGCCCCACGCGCCGGTGACCAGCAGCAGCCCGACGACGACGAGCACCGCGCCGCCGACGCGGGTCACCGTGCGGGCGTGCCGGCGCAGGAGCGTCGTCGTCCCGACCGCCCAGCGGGCACCCAGCGCCACCAGCACGAACGGGACGCCGAGGCCCAGGCAGTAGGCCACCGACAGCAGCGCGCCGCGGGCGGCGGTCGCCTCGACGTAGGCCAGCGAGAGCACCGCCGACAGCGTCGGGCCCAGGCACGGCGTCCAGCCCAGCCCGAAGACGATCCCGAGCAGGGGCGCGCCGGCCAGCCCGGCGGCCGGGCGCACGGACAGCCGCGCGGTGCGCTGCAGGAACGGCAGCCGGCCGAGGAAGGCGAGCCCGACGACGATGACGACGACGCCCATGACGCGGGTGATGACGTCGTCGTACTGCACGAGCAGCCGGCCCAGGCCGCCGAACGCGGTGCCGGCGGCGACGAAGACGACGGTGAAGCCGAGGACGAACAGCAGCGCGCCGAGCACCATCCGGCCGCGCGGGGTGCGCTCGTCGGTGCGCACGGCGGTGGCCGTGGCGCCTCCGCCGTCGCCGGCGGGCGCGGGTGCCGACCGGGCGCCGCTGCCGACCAGCCCGGTGACGTAGGACAGGTAGCCGGGCACCAGCGGCAGCACGCACGGCGAGGCGAAGCTGACCAGCCCGACGAGCGCGGCGACGGCGACGGCGACCAGCAGCGGGCCGTCGGTCACCAGCGCGGCGAACTCGGCACCCACGTCAGCCCTCCCCGAGCAGCAGGTCGAGCACGGCGCGCAGGTCGTCCTGCGCGACCGCGCCGGTGTAGACGGCGGCGACCCGGCCGTCCCGGTCCAGCACGATCGTGGACGGGATCGCCGTGGCGGGGTAGTCCCGGAACACCAGCGCGACCTCGCCGGCGGGGTCGTAGAGCGAGGGGAACTCGATGCCCTGGCTGTCGACGAAGGCCTGCGCGAACTGCTCGTCGGCCTCCTTGACGTTGAGCCCCAGGAAGGTCACGCCCTCGTCGCGGACCTCGGCGTAGACCTCCTGGAACTCCGGCGTCTCCACCCGGCATGGCGGGCACCACGAGCCCCAGAAGTTGAGGACGGCGATGTCCCCGTCCAGCTCGGCGGAGGTCCAGTCGCCGCCACCGAGCAGCGTGCCGCCGAAGTCGGGTGCCGGCGCGCGCTCGGCCTCGGGGATGACCTCCCCGCTCGGGGTGCCCTCGACGAAGCGGAACTCGCCGCCGTTGGTGACGTCGGCCCGCCCCTCGGCGGCGGTGCAGCCGCTGAGGGTGACCAGTGCCGCGGCGGCGGCGAGGACGGAGCGCCTCATGCGCCGGGTACCGCGTCGGGGTCGGTGGCCCCGGCCGGCTCGGCGTAGGCGATGCCGGCCACCCGGTCGCCCTCGTAGGTCACCGAGGTGACGCTGGCCAGCCCGCACTGCCGGCGGCGCGGGTCGTGCACGTAGCGGCGGCCCTCCAGGTGCAGGCGCAGCACCCAGATCGGCAGCTGGTGGCTGACGCAGACGGCGGCGCTCCCGCGGGCGGCGTCGCGGGCGGCCTCGACGGCGAGCACCATCCGCGTGGCGATCTCCACGTACGGCTCGCCCCACGAGGGCCGCACGGGGTTGCGCAGCTTCCACCAGTTCGCCGGGCGCCGGAACACGCCGGAACCGCCGGCGACCCGCCGTCCCTCGAAGGCGTTGCCGGCCTCGACGAGCCGCTCGTCGACCGTGACCGGCAGGTCCAGGGCGTCGGCGACCGGCCCGGCGGTCTGCCGCGCGCGCTCGAGCGGGCTGGACACCAGGTGGGTGACGCCCCGGCCGGTGAGCCACCCGGCGGCGCGGTGCGCCATGGCCTCCCCCGCCTCCGACAGCCGGAAGCCCGGCAGCCGGCCGTAGAGGATCCCCTCGGGGTTGTGCACCTCCCCGTGCCGGAGCAGGTGCACGACGGTCGTCTCCATCAGGGCTGCAGCTCCTGGGCGTCCTTGGAGTCCGCATCGGAGGGCGCGTCGGCGGGGTCGGCGGCCGCGGCGGCGCGGGCGGCGGCCGGAAGCGCGTCGAGCACCCGCTCCACGGCCTCGTCGTCGAGCGCGGCGCTGACGAACCAGGACTCGAACGCCGACGGCGGCAGGTACACCCCGCGGGCGAGCATCTCGTGGAAGAACGCGCGGTGCGCCGCGGTGTCCTGGGTGCGGGCGTCGTCGTAGTCGCGCACCTGGCGCTCGTCGGGCACGAAGAAGACGGAGAACATCGAGCCGGCCTGCTGCACGCGGTGCGGGACGCCGGCGGAGAACAGCGCCGCGCTGGTGGCCCCGCGCAAGGTGACCGCGACCTGGTCGCAGCGGGCGTAGACCTCGTCGGTGCAGTGCCGCAACGTGGTCAGCCCGGCGGCGACGGCGACCGGGTTCCCCGACAGCGTGCCGGCCTGGTAGACGGGCCCGACCGGGGCGAGCTGCTCCATGAGGTCGGCGCGGCCGCCGAACGCCGCGGCCGGCAGTCCGCCGCCCATGACCTTGCCGAAGGTGAACAGGTCGGCGTCGACGGGGTCGAGGCCGTACCAGCCGGAGCGGGACACCCGGAAGCCGGTCATGACCTCGTCGAGCAGCAGCAGCGCACCGTGCTCGGCGGTGATCCGGCGCAGGTGGGCGTTGAACCCGTCCAGCGGCGGGACGACGCCCATGTTGCCGGGCGCGGCCTCGGAGACGACGACGGCGATGTCGGACCCGCGCTCGGCGAACACGGCCTCGACGGCGGCGACGTCGTTGTAGGGCAGCACGATCGTGTCGGCGGCCGCGCCGGTGGTCACGCCGGGGGTGTCGGGCAGGCCCAGGGTCGCGACGCCGGAGCCGGCCGAGGCCAGCAGCGCGTCGACGTGGCCGTGGTAGCAGCCGGCGAACTTGACCACGAGCGGGCGGCCGGTGGCGCCGCGGGCCAGCCGCAGCGCCGAGAGCACGGCCTCGGTGCCGGAGTTGACCAGGCGCACCCGCTCGACGGGCTCCACCCGGGCGGCGATCTCCTCGGCCAGGTCCAGCTCGCCCTCGGTGGGCGTGCCGAAGGAGAACCCGCGGCGGGCCGCGGCGGTCACCGCCTCGACGACGGCCGGGTGGGCGTGGCCGAGGATCATCGGCCCCCACGAGGCGACGAGGTCCACGTAGCGGCGGCCGTCGGCGTCGGTGAGCCACGCACCCCGTCCCTGCGCCATGAACCGCGGGGTGCCGCCGACGGCGCGGAAGGCGCGGACCGGTGAGTTCACGCCACCGGGCGTCACGCGCTGCGCGCGGTCGAACAGGCCGGCGGAGACGGGCGCCGCGTAGTCGTACCGGGTCGTGTCCAGCGAGGTCACCGCCCCAGTGTCCTCCTCCCGCGCGGCTCCCCGTCGGGGGCGTGGGGGCCGGGCGCCTGTGACGTGCCCCTCCCCGGCAGGGCGGCGAGGAGAGCGGAGCCGAGGGCGGCGGGGTCGCGGGTGGGCACCAGCACGGTGCGGCCGTCGGTCAGCCGCAGCGGCAGGCCGGTGCGGCCGCGCGGCACCGACCACCCGCCGCCGAGCACCGGGGCGCCGGCATCGACGCCCGCCGTCCCGGCGCGGACGGCGCGCAGGTGGGCGGCGTCGACGTCGGTGAGCGGCACCCGCTCCCGGCCCGCCGTCAGCGCGGCGTCGTCCACCCGCACCGTCCGGGTCCGCCGGACCATCACCGTGTGACCGAGGGCGCCCCCGAGGGCCCCCGCGGCCAGCGCCCAGGCCAGGGCCGGGACCCGCGGCCCCGGCAGCGCCAGCTCCCCGGCCACCAGGACGGCGAGGAGGCCGGCGACGAGCCACGGCGGCCGCCGGGAGCCCCCGGGCTCGACGTAGCCCGTGCTGCCCGTGGCGGGGCTCACCGCAGCAGGCGCGCGGCCTCGACCGCCCAGTACGTCAGCACCTGACCGGCGCCGGCCCGCCGGATGGCGGTGAGCGTCTCCAGGATGGCCCGCTCGCGGTCCAGCCAGCCGTTGGCGGCGGCGGCCTCGACCATCGCGTACTCGCCGCTGACCTGGTAAGCGCTGACCGGGACGTCGACGGCGTCGGCGACGCGCCGCACGATGTCGAGGTAGGGCAGCGCCGGCTTGACCATGACGGCGTCGGCGCCCTCGGCGAGGTCCTGGCGCACCTCGCGCAGCGCCTCGTCGGCGTTGGGCGGGTCCATCTGGTAGGTCGAGCGGTCACCGAACCGCGGTGCGCCCTCGGCCGCCTCGCGGAACGGGCCGTAGAAGCCGGAGGCGTACTTCGCGGCGTAGGCCAGGACCGGCGTCTCGGTGTACGCGGCGCTGTCCAGGGCCTTCCGGATGGCCGCGACCTGGCCGTCCATCATCCCGCTGGGGGCGATGACGTGGGCGCCGGCCTGCGCCTGCGCGATCGCCACGGCGGCGTAGCGGTCCAGCGTGGGGTCGTTGTCGACGACGCCCGCCGGGGTGACCAGCCCGCAGTGCCCGTGGTCGGTGTACTCGCACAGGCACAGGTCGGCCATCAGCACGAGCTCGTCGCCGAGGTCGGACCGCAGCGCCCGCAGCGCGGCGTTGACGACCCCGTCCGCGGCGTCGGCCTGGGAGCCGACCGCGTCCTTCTCCGCCGGGATGCCGAACAGGACGAGCCCGCCGACGCCGGCCTCGGCCGCCTCGTGGGCGGCCTTCCGCAGCGAGTCGGTCGTGTGCTGGACGACGCCGGGCATCGATCCGATGGGCACCGGCTCGTCGATGCCCTCCTTGACGAACACGGGCAGCACCAGGTCGGCCGGGGCCACCCGGGTCTGGGCGGTGAGCCGGCGCAGGGCGGGCGTCGACCGCAGCCGGCGCCCCCGCGCGAAGCCCGGGTTCGACCCGCCCTGCGCCGGGCTCACTGCCCGGCCTCGGCGCGCCTGGCCTCGGCGTACTCGGCGAGTGCGTCGACCAGCGGGCCGACGGCGGCGGTCTCGGGCTGCACGTCGACGCGCAGGCCGAACTCCTGCGCCGTGGCGGCGGTGGCCGGGCCGATCACCGCGACGACGGTCTTGGCGTGCGGCTTGCCGGCGATGCCGACCAGGTTGCGCACCGTGCTCGAGGAGGTGAAGCACACCGCGTCGAACCCGCCGCCCTTGATCGCCTCGCGCACCGGCGCCGGCGGCGGGGCGGCCCGCACGGTCCGGTAGGCGGTGACGTCGTCGATCTCCCAGCCGCGCTCCTGCAGGCCCGCGGCGAGGGTCTCGGTGGCGATGTCGGCGCGGGGCAGCAGCACCCGGTTGATCGGGTCGAGCACGTCGTCGTACTCGGGGAAGTCGGCCAGCAGGCCCTCGCTGGACTGCGCGCCGGTGGGCACGAGCTCGGGCACGATGCCGAAGGCGCGCACCGACTCGGCGGTCTGCTCGCCCACGCAGGCGACCTTCACGCCGGCGAAGGCGCGGGCGTCGAGGCCGAGCTCGGTGAACTTCTCCCGGACGGCCTTCACCGCGTTCGCCGAGGTGAACACGATCCAGCCGTAGCGGCCGGTGACCAGGCCCTTGATCGCGCGGTCCATCTGCGCGGCGCTGCGCGGCGGCTCGACGGCGATGGTCGGCACCTCGACCGGCACCGCGCCGTAGGCCCGCAGCCGCTCGCTCATCTCGCCGGCCTGGTCCTTGGTGCGCGGCACCAGCACCCGCCAGCCGAACAGCGGCCGGCTCTCCCACCAGGAGAGCTTGCCGCGCTTGTCGACGACGGCGCCCACGGTGGCCACCACCGGGCCGGTGAGGGCGTCGAGCCCGGCGGTCTTCTCGGCGACCGCGGCCAGCTTGGCGACGACGCTCTTCTGCCCGGTGCCCGACCCGCCCGCGGTCACCACGACCGCGGTGCTGCCGGACAGGCCGCCCTCGACCAGCCGCGCTGCGGCGTCGGGGAGCTGCTCGGCGCCGGCCTGCAGCACCACCGGGGCGCCGAGCGCCGCGGCCGCGCCGGCCAGCGCGGGCAGGTCGACGGCGCCGTCGCGCAGGTCGGCGGTGAGCGAGGTGCCGCCGAGGGCGACGCCGGCGAAGGCCGGCACGGCGGTGGCCGGGGCGACGCCGGGGACGACGTCGAAGGGGACCGAGGTGCGGGCGACGGCGAGCACCTCCTTGACCGCGGTCTCGGAGGTGTAGGGGTCGCCGGCGACCAGCCGGACGACGACGTCGCCGTTCTTCGCCGCGGTGACGGCGGCCTTGGCGACCTCGGCCGGCTCACCGCTGACCGGCGCCGGCTCGAGGCCGGGGCGGACGGCAGCGGCGACGGCCTCGAGGAGCGGGGCCGGCACGTCGGGGTCGACGAGCACGACCGTGGCCTCGGCCAGTGCGGCCGTGGCTCGGGCGGTCAGCATGCCGGGGTCGCCGGGGCCGGCGCCGACGAAGACGACGCGGCCTGGGGTCTTGCGGAAGCGCGTCATCGCGAGCTCCTGGTCCTTGGTGGTGTCGAGGCCCTCGGGAGGGCGTGTGCGGGGTTCGTGGTGGCCGGGCGGCTCTGCCCGGGAGGGAGGTGCGTCCCGGCGGTCACCGGGAGGCCGCCATGAGCGCGGCGGCGCCGCGGTCGAGGAGGTCGGCGGCGAGCTCGCGGCCCAGCCGCTCGGCGTCGCCGACGGCGCCGGTGAGCGAGCCGCGGACGCCGTCGCTGCCGTCGATCGCGGTGACCGACGCGCGCAGGTACAGCTCCAGGCCGTCGTCACCCTCGGCCAGCTCGGCGTGGGCGGCGACGGGGGCGCTGCACCCGGCCTCGAGCGCGGCGAGCGTGGTGCGCTCGGCGAGCACGGCCGCGCGGGTGCCGGGGTCGTCGAGGGCGGCCAGCAGCTGCAGCGTGCGCTCGTCGTCGGCCCGGCACTCCACGGCCAGCGCTCCCTGCGCCGGCGCGGGGAGCACCTGCAGCGGGTCGAGCACCTCGGTGATCGCCCCGAGCCGGCCCAGCCGGGCCAGCCCGGCCCGGGCGAGCACGACGGCGTCGAGGTCACCCGGGACGACGCGGGCCATGCGGGTGTCGACGTTGCCGCGGATCGGCACGACCTCCAGGCCCAGGCCCAGGGCGCGCAGCTGTGCCATCCGGCGCGGCGCCCCGGTGCCGACGCGGGCGCCGGCCGGCAGCTCGCCGAGGGTCAGCCGGTCGCGTGCGACCAGCGCGTCGCGCGGGTCCTCCCGCGGCGGGACCGCGGCGATGACCAGCCCGGGCTCCGGCGCGGTGGGCAGGTCCTTGTAGCTGTGCACGGCGACGTCGACGGTGCCCTCGAGGAGCGCCTGGCGGATCGCGGTCACGAAGACGCCGGTGCCACCGAGCTGGGTGATCGCGGCGGCCGAGCGGTCGCCCTCGGTGCTGATGTGCACCAGCTCGACGGGCACGCCGCTGGCGGCGGTGAGGGCGTCGGCGACGGCCTGGGACTGGGTGCGGGCGAGCTGGCTGGCGCGGGTGCCCAGGCGCAGCGTCGCGGTGGAGGTCGTGCTGGAGGGCCCGGTCACGCGGCACCGCCGGGACGCAGGTCGTCGGGGTCGACGCCGACCGCCTGGGCCAGGCGCGGGCCGTCGGCGGGCACCTCGGCGTCCAGACCGAGACCGAACAGCGCGCGCAGGGCGTCGGCGTAGTCGACCCCACCGGGGGTGCTGGCCAGCTCCTTCACCCGCACGGTCGGCTCGTGCAGCAGCTTGTCGACGACGCGGCGCACGGTGCGGGCGATCTCGCTGCGGGCGCGGGCGTCGAGGTCGGGCAGCCGGGCGGCCAGCCGCAGCAGCTCGGCGTCGACCACCTCGGCGGCCTGGCTGCGCAGCGCGGAGACGGTCGGTGCGACGGCGGCCGCCTGCCGCTCGGCGCGCAGCAGCGCGGTCTCGGCCTCGATGAGCGCGTGTGCGGCGGAGACGTCGTCGGCGGCCACCGGGCCGGGCACGCCGGCCGACGAGCGCCCGCCCTGCAGGAGGGCCGCGTTCCGCCCGCCCTGCAGCAGGGCCGCGCTCCTCTCGCCCTGCAGGAGGGCCGCGCTCCTCTCGCCCTGCAGGAGGGCCAGGTCGACGACGTGCACGCCGGGCAGCGACGCGACGCCGGGGTCGACGTCGCGGGGCAGCGCCAGGTCGACGACGGCCAGCGGCCGGCCGGACCGGGCGGTCATCGCGGCGGCGACGACGTCGGTGCCGATGACCAGGCCGGAGGCGCCGGTGCAGGTGACCACCACGTCGGCGTCGGCGATGGCCGCGCGCAGGTCGGTCAGCTCCGCGGTGCCGCCGTCGACGGCGGCGGCCAGCCGTGCGGCCGACTCCGGCGAACGGCTGGCGACGGTGACCAGCGCGCCGCGGCGCGACAGGGTGGTGGCCGCCAGCGCCCCCATGGACCCCGCGCCGACGACGAGGGCCGGGCGGCCGACCAGCGGGCCGACGCGCTGCTCGGCGTGGTCGAGGGAGACGGTGACCAGGTTGGCCCCGGCACGGTCGATGCCGGTCTCGGAGTGGACGCGCTTGCCCACCCGCAGGGCGTGCTGGGCGACCGGGTGCAGCGACCGGCCGACCGTGCCCTCCTCCTGGGCGAGGGCGTAGGCGGCGCGCAACTGGCCGAGCACCTGGGTCTCGCCGACGACCATCGAGTCCAGCCCCGCGGCCACGGTGAACAGGTGGGCGACGGCCTGGTCCTCGTAGTGGACGGTGACGTAAGGCGAGAGCTCCTCGACGTTCGCGCCGGCCTGGCGGGCCAGCACGCGGCTGACCTCGGCGACGCCGCCGTGGAAGCGGTCGACCTCGGCGAAGACCTCGACCCGGTTGCAGGTGGCCAGGACCAGCGCCTCGCTGACGTGGTCGCTGCCGACCAGCTCGTGCAGCGCCTTGACCTTGTCGTCGGTGGTCATGGCGACCTGCTCGAGCAGGGCGACCGGCGCGGTCCGGTGGCTGATGCCGACGGCGAGGAGGCTCATGCCATCCCCCCGGCCGGCGCGAGGGGGGTGTCCAGCGGTACACCGGGCACGGCGCCGCGCTGCTTGTCGAGGAACGCGAGGACCTGCAGCTCGACGGAGAGGTCGACCTGGCGGACGTCGACGCCCCGGGGCGCGGTGAGCGTGACCGGCGCGAAGTTCAAGATGCTCCTCACCCCGGCCGCGGCGAGCCGGTCGCACACCGGCTGCGCCACCTCGGCCGGTGTCGCGATGACCCCGATCGTCGCGCCCGTGGCGGCCACGACCTCCTCCAGCTCGGCCACGGGCCGCACCGGCAGGCCGCCGACGTGCTGACCCACCCGTGCCGGGGAGGCGTCGAAGAGGCCGACGAACTCGAAGCCGCGGCTGCCGAAGCCGCCGTAGCCGGCCAGCGCGGCGCCGAGGTTGCCGATGCCGACGAGCACGCACGCGTGCGCCGTCTCCATGCCCAGCACGGTGGCGATGCGGTCGCGCAGGGTGGCCACCTCGTAGCCGACGCCGCGCGTGCCGCAGGGCCCGAGGTGGGAGAGGTCTTTGCGCAGGCCCGCGGGGTTCACGCCGGCCGCCGAGGCCAGCTCTCCGGAGGAGACGGTGCCGCGACCGTCGTCGGCGAGGCCGCTGAGCACCCGCAGGTACACGGCCAGCCGGGCGACGGTGGCCTCCGGGATCCGGGGCCGCGACTGCATCACGGGCCAACTCCACAGTGGTCGCGCCCGGGCGACGGCGGGAGCCGAGGAGGGCGGACGGCATCGGGGATCCGGGCGGTCGACCGCCCGGCGACTCCCACGGTAACCGCTTGTGAACGCAGGAACAAAGTCCCGGAGGCCGCGACGGGCCCCGGGCCTGCGCGGATGCGCGGCGCTGTGTCCGACACCATACCCGGCCGGTGGACCGCGGCCCCACTCCCCGCGCGCCGGGCGCGGGCCGCTGGCGCGCGGCCGTTCCCGCGCGTCACCGGATCCGGCCCGTGGGGTCAGCCGATGCCGAGGTCGCGGCGCAGCCGCGGCACGTCGACGGTGAAGTAGGAGTGCTCCCGGCCGTCGAGCAGGACCACCGGCACGCGGTCGCCGTACTCGGCCCGCAGCTCCGGGTCGGTGTCGACGTCGACCTCGCGGCTGCCGACGCCTGCTTCCCCGGCGATCCGCGCCAGCGTCTCGGCCGCCGTCAGGCACAGGTGACAGCCCGCCCGGGTGAGCAGCTGCAGCCGCGGCGCCGGCTCAGTCACCGGGCACCCCCACCGGCTCGGGCGCGCCGCCGCCGGCCGCGTCGTCGCGGTCGAGCCCGAGCTCGCGCAGCCGCGCGCGGCTGATCTTGCCGGTCAGCGAGTGCGGCAGCGCCGGCAGCACCACGACCGCGGTGGGCACTTTGTACCGGGCCAGCGACGCGGCCGCGTGCGCCCGCAGCTCGTCGGCGTCGACCACCGCCCCCGGCGCGGGCGCCACGACGGCGAGGACGGCGGCGCCGGTGCGCGGGTCGGGCACGCCGATCACCGCGCTCTCGGCGACGGTGGGGTGGGCGTCGAGCACGCGCTCGACCTCCGCCGGGTAGACGTTGAAGCCGCTCACCAGGACCAGGTCGCTGCGCCGGTTCAGCAGGTGCAGGTCGCCGTCGGCGTCGCGGTGGGCGAGGTCGCCGGTGGCCAGCCAGCCGTCGTCGTCGGGACCGTCGGCCCCGTCGGGCCAGAACCCGGCGAAGAGGTTGGGGCCGCGCACCCACAGCTCCCCCGGCCCGTCGCCGGCGTCCCCGGCGTCACCGCCACCGGGCTCCCGCAGGGCGACCTCCACGCCGGGCAGCGGACCGCCGATGCAGGCGGGCTTGGCCCGCCCGGTCGCCAGCGTGCTGGCCACGACGGGACAGGCCTCGGTGAGGCCGTAGCCCTCCCACACCTGCACGGCGGTGCGCTCGCGCATGGCCGTCCAGGTCGCCGCGGGCAGCGGTGCGGCGCCGGAGGAGGCCGTGCGCACGGCGGCCAGGGCCCGCCGCAGGCGCGCGTCGGAGCCCTCGGCGTCGGCCACGGCCAGCCACGCCTGGTACAGCGGCGGCGCACCCGGGACGGCGGTGACCTGCTCGCGCTCCATCACCTCGAGCGTGGCGCGGGGGTCGAACGCCGGCACCAGGACGGCGCACGCGCCGGTGGCGGCGACCAGGCCGAAGCCGGCGTTGAGGCCGTAGACGTGGAACAGCGGCAGGACCAGCAGCACCCGGTCGTCGGGCCGCACCGGCGGCGGGTCCATCGCCAGGCACTGCCGCTGGTTGGCGCGCAGCGCGCCGGCGGTGAGCATCGCGCCGCGCGGCCGGCCGGTGGTGCCGCTGGTGTAGGCGAGGAAGGACACCGCGGCGGGGTCGTCGTCGTCGGCGGGTGGCGGCCCGTCGGCCTCGGGCGGCCCGGAGAGGACCGGCACGCCGGCCACCGGCTCCCGCCCGGCCGCCGTGACGAGCAGCGCGGCGCCGGAGTCGCGCAGGACGTGCTCGACCTCCGGGCCGGTGTAGGCGGTGTTCACCGGGACCACGACCAGGCCGGCGCGCAGCGCACCGAGGACGGCCCGAAGCCACGCCAGCCCGTTGGGCAACTGGACGGCGACCCGGTCGCCGCGCGCCAGCCCCCGGGCGGCGAGCCCGGCGGCGGCCCGGTCGACGAGGGCGTCGAGCTCGCCCCAGGTCACCCGGTCGGCGCCGTCGACGACCGCCGGGGCCTCCGGCCGGCGGGCGGCCGCGGCCCGCACCAGGGCGGACAGACCCGTCGGGTCCGCGGACGGCGGGGCGGGCGCGGTCACGGGACACCTCCTGCGCGGGCGCCGGTCCCCCGCGGGAGGTACCGGCGGGTACTCCAGGGCCGCCCGGCGTGGACGGGCCGCAGTGATGTTGTCACCATGGGACAGGACCCGCAGCACCGCGGGACGCCGACGAGGGGGGTCGTCGCGCATGCCGCAGTCGCGCCCGGTGGACGAGCTGTCCGCCGCCGGACCGCGCCCCCGCCCGGCACCGCACCCGCGCAGCAGTGCCGAAGCCGTTCCCGGGTCCCCCTCCGGGGATCCCGGCGACGACGTCCTCGCCGCGGCGGCCGCCGTCCCCGGGGAGGTCCCGCCCGGCGACCGGGCCGACGTCTGGGACCTCGTGCACCGCGCCCAGCACGGGGACGCCGAGGCGTTCGGGCGGCTCTACGACCACTACGTGACGCTGGTCTTCCGCTACGTGCTGCACCGGGTGGGCGACTGGGCCCAGGCCGAGGACTTCACCAGCGAGACCTTCGTCCGCGCGCTGCGCCGGATCGACTCGCTGTCCTTCCAGGGCCGCGACGTCGGCGCGTGGCTGGTGACCATCGCCCGCAACATCGTCCGCGACCACGTGAAGAGCAGCCGGTTCCGGCTGGAGGTCGCCACCGCCGACATGCGCGACGCCGACCGGGCCACCGACGGCCCGGAGGACGCCGTCGTCGCGCGGCTGACCAACGAGCAGCTCCTGTCGTGCATCCGCCGGCTCGGGAGCGAGCAGCGGGAGTGCATCTCGCTGCGCTTCCTGCACGGGCTGTCGGTGGCGGAGACCGCCGCGGTCATGGGCAAGAAGGACGGCGCGGTGAAGGCACTGCAGCACCGGGCCGTGCGGCGGCTGGGCGCGCTGCTGCCGGAGGGTCTGCGCTGACCCTGCGCACACCACCGGGTCGCCCTCCGCCGGCCCGCGTGACCGACCCCGACCGGGCTCGTCGCTCCGGCCGGCCGCGGGGCGGGCTCCCGGCCGCTCGCCCCATGAGGCCCGGCGGCGGCGCCCCGCGCCCCCGATAGGGTCGACCGGGGCCGCCCGGAGGCAGGCGGTCCGCGGAGTCAGGGGGTGCCGGTGCGGGGGATGCCGTTCCGCGACCGCCGCGCCGCCCGCCACCGGCCGGACGGGTCGCCGTCGGAGGAGGAGATCCGCGCGCACGTCGCCGGACTGGCGTCCGCGGCCGCCGCGGAGGTCGAGCCGGTCCCGACCGTGGTCGCCGACCGCACCGCCGCCGCCTTCTTCGACGTCGACAACACGATGATGATGGGCGCCTCGCTGTTCTGGTTCGCCCGCGGCCTGGCCTCCCGCAAGTACCTGAGCTCCCGCGACCTCGCCCGGTTCGCCTGGCAGCAGGCGAAGTTCCGGGTCGCCGGCAACGAGAGCGCCGGCGACATGCTCAACATCCGCGAGAGCGCCCTGGCCTTCGTCGCCGGCCGCGAGGTCTCGGAGATCACTCGGGCCGGCGAGGAGATCTACGACGAGCTCATGGCCGACCGCATCTGGTCGGGCACCCGCAACCTCGCCCAGCAGCACATCGACGCCGGCCAGCGGGTGTGGCTGGTCACCGCGACCCCGGTGGAGTTGGCGAGCATCATCGCCCACCGGCTGGGCCTGACCGGCGCGCTGGGCACCGTGTCCGAGGTGGTCGACGGCCGCTACACCGGGCGGCTGGTCGGTGAGCTCATGCACGGGGAGGCGAAGGCCGAGGCGGTGCGGGCGCTCGCCGACCGGGAGGACCTCGACCTGTCCCGCTGCACCGCCTACAGCGACTCGGCCAACGACCTGCCGATGCTCTCCCTGACCGGGACGTCGGTCGCGGTCAACCCCGACACCGAGCTGCGCGCCGTCGCCCGCTCGCGCGGGTGGACCGTCCGCGACTTCCGCACCGGCCGCAAGGCGGCGCGGATCGGCGTCCCGACGGTCGCCGCGGCGGCGCTCACCGGCGGCGTCGTCGGCGGCGCGGTCGCCCTCCGCCGCAAGCGGGCCTGACCTGGTGACGGGCTGGAACGGCCCTCGTCAGGAGCCCTCCGCCTGAGCGTGCGAGGCGTGGGGGGACGAGGGTCCTCCGTCAGGAGAAGACCGAGCTGCGCTGCAGGAGCAACTGGTAGATGGACTGCTGGATCGTCTCGCGGACCTGGTCGGTCAGGTTGAACACCAGCATCGGGTCCTCCGCGGCCGCGGGGCCGTAGGACGCCGTCTCGATCGGCTCGCCGAACGCGATGAGCCACTTCGACGGCAGCGGCACCAGGCCGAGCGGGCCGAGCGCGGGGAACGTCGGCGTCACCGGGAAGTAGGGCAGGCCCAGGAGGCGGGCCACCGTCCGCGCGTTGCCGATCATCGGGTAGATCTCCTCGGCGCCGACGATGGCGCAGGGGATGATCGGCTTGCCCGTGCGCAGTGCCGCTGTGACGAAACCGCCACGGCCGAACCGCTGCAGGGTGTACCGGTCGCGGAACGGCTTGCCGATCCCCTTGAACCCCTCGGGGAAGACGCCGACCAGCTCACCGCCGCAGAGCAGCCGCTCGGCGTCCTCGCTGCAGGCCAGCGTGGCGCCGAACTTGCGGGCCAGGGACCCGACGGCGGGCAGGTCGAACACCAGGTCGGCGCCGAGCAGCCGGAAGCGGCGCTGCGCGGGGTGGTCGTCGTGCAGGGCCACCGTGGCCATCAGCGCGTCGACCGGGACCGTGCCCGAGTGGTTGGCGACGACCAGCGCCCCGCCGGTGCTCGGCACGTTCTCGACGCCGTGGGTCTCGACCCGGAACCAGCGGGAGAACAGCGGCCGCAGGAGCGGCAGCAGCACGTGGTCGGTGAGGTCGGGGTCGAAGCCGAACTCGTCGGTCTCGTACTCGCCGGTCACCCGGCGGCGCAGGAACTCCAGCCCGCCGGCGACCTGCTCGTCCCAGCTCGGGTCGGACGGGGGCGGGACGTGCGACTGCTCGTCGTCGGGACGCAGCCGGATGACGCGCGCCTCAGGCATCGCGCACCGCCCTCAGCCCGGGCGACGCCGGAGCAGGCCGCAGCCGACCGTGGACGGTGGTGCCCACCGTGGAGGCCACCGAGCCGGCCCGCGCGACCAGCCCCTGCGCGCGGGCGGCCACGTCACCGACGAGGTCGGGCGGCACCACGGGAGGGACGGTGTGCGCGTAGTCGGCCAGCGCCTCGGCGGTGCTGTAGCGCGGCGTGTAGCCGAACTCCGTGCGCAGCACGGTGGTGTCGACGACCCGGCCGAAGTTGAGGAAGCGCATCTGCTCGGGTGAGTAGTCGACGTAGCCGAACCGGCGGGTGAGCCGGCCGAGGGAGCCCAGCGCCGGCGAGGGCACCGGCAGCTGCAGCCGGCCCAGCCTGCGGATGACCTGCGACAACAGCAACGTGCCCTCTCCCCCGGCGTTCACCGTGCCGGTGAACTCGCCCGTGGTGGCCCGGGTCAGCACGCCCAGCGCGTCGTCCTCGTGGAGCAGCTGGACGCGGGCGTCGTAGCCCAGCGCCGTCGGGACGACCGGCATCCGGAGGAACCCGGACAGCACCGAGTCGATCCGCGGGCCGATGAAGTTGGTGAAGCGCAGGACGGCGACCCCGACGTCGGGACGGCGCCGGGAGAAGGCCCGCACGTAGCCCTCGATGTCGAGGCTGTCCTTCGCGAAGCCGCCCGAGGGGACGCGGCGGGCCTGCATCGCCTCGGTGAAGACGGCCGGGTCGCGCGGTGAGGCGCCGTAGACGGCGCTGGTCGACTTGAGCACCAGTCGGCGCACCGACGGCGCGCGCTGGCAGGCAGCGAGGAGCTGCATCGTCCCGATGACGTTGAGCTCCTTCATCGCCCCGCGCCCGCCGGCTCCGGCGGGGGTGGAGCTGATGTTCATGTGCACGACCGTGTCGACGGCCGCGGTGCTGATGACCTTGCCGATCAGCGGGTTGCGGATGTCGGCGCGGACGAACTCGGTGCGGCCGAGACGGCGGAGCAGCTCCGCCGACGGGGGGACGGTGTCGACCCCGATGACCCGGTCGATGGCCGGGTCGCGAGCGAGCTCGGCCGCCAGCGCACCGCCGAGCCACCGGCTCACGCCGGTGACCAGGACGACCGCGGGCGGCACGAGCCTCAGCTCACTTCTTGTTGCGACGCTGCACGCGGGTCTTCTTCAGCAGCTTGCGGTGCTTCTTCTTCGCCATCCGCTTGCGGCGCTTCTTGATGACCGAACCCATGTCCTGCTCCCGACGTCGTGGCCGCGGGCGCCCGCCGGCGACCACGGGGGTCGGGACCGGGCGCCACGCGAGTGGTGATCAGCTCGTGTGCGACGGTTCCGGCCGGACCGGGGTCGTCGCTCGGCGACCGAGCCTACCCGGCGCCCCCGCGGCGACGCTGCCGCGGGAACCGGGCCGGCCCCTCGTGGGGGGAGTGCTGCGTCCGGTGCCGTGCCGAGCAGGCCCCGGAGGGGTCCGCGCAGGCGCGGCGAGCGAGGTGCTGGAACGGCCACCTCGCAGGGGCTCACCCCGAGCTCGCGTGCGGTGGGGGCGAGGTGGTCCTTCCTCAGGCGATGTCGGTGTAGGCGTCGCGCAGGTAGTCCTGGACGGCGCGCTCGGGCACGCGGAAGGAGCGGCCGACGCGGACGGCGGAGAGCTCGCCGCCGTGGACGAGGCGGTACACGGTCATCTTGGAGACGCGCATCATGCTCGCGACCTCGGCGACGGTCAGGAAGGTGACGGCGGCGCGCGGCTGCGGGACGGAGGGGCGGCCGACCGGGACGGCGGCGGGGTGCTGCGGGCCCACGGGGCGCGCCATCGCGGCGGCCGGGATCGGACGGGCCATCGGGCGCGGGCCGGGGACGGCCGGGCGGACGTAGGCGGCGTTGGTGCGCTGGGGCATGGTCATCTCAGTTCTCCGGACCTAGCACGAGTCGGGCGCCGGCTTCCCCACCGGCTACGGGACACGCACGTGCTGATACAGAGAGTAGGGGGACCCGCGTGACAGAAGCGATGGAAGAAACGAACATGCGGAACGGTCCGTCCTGGGCAGAACTACACCTATGCAACTCGCTTCCCACCCGTATCGGCGCGTCCATGTGGAGATGTGTCGACACGGTGACGCAGCGTCCACCCGTCGACGGCTGAGCCGGGCTAGGTTCACCGGTTCCCGTCGGCTCGGCCGAGCTCGACCGAGCGCCGCGCGGCCGCCTCGATGGCGGAGATGAGCGCCGAGCGCACCGAGTGCCGCTCCAGCTCGCGGATGCCGGCGATCGTCGTCCCCCCGGGGCTGCTGACCGCGTCGCGCAGCTGGGCCGGGTGCTCGCCGGACTCGCGGAGCATCACCGCCGACCCCAGCGCCGTCTGCACCACCAGCTCGGTGGTCAGCGCCCGCGGCAGGCCCAGCAGCACGCCGGCGTCGACCATCGCCTCCACGAGGTAGAAGAAGTAGGCCGGCCCGCTGCCCGACAGCGCGGTGACCGCGTCCTGCTGGTGCTCCGGCACCCGCGCGACCCGGCCGACCGCCGACAGCAGCGCCTCGGCCTCGTCGAGGTCGGCCTCGCCGGCCGACGCCCCCGCCGACAGCACGCTCATCCCCTCGTCGACCAGCGCCGGGGTGTTGGGCATGACCCGCACCACCGGCACGCCGGCCGGCAGCGCCGCCTCGATCGTCGCGGTCGAGATGCCGGCGGCGATGCTCACCACCAGGTGCCCGGGCTCGACCTCGGGCGCGAGCAGGTCCAGCAGCCCCGGCAGGTCCTGTGGCTTGACCGCCAGCAGCAGGACGCGCGCCCGGGCGGCGGCCTCGGCCACCCCCACGACCTCGACGCCGTAGCGCGCGGCGAGCTCCACCCCCCGCTCCGGGTGCCGCTCGCTGACGAGGACGTCGCCAGCACCGGACCGCTTCACCAGCCCCGCCAGGAGCGCCTCGCCCATCTTGCCGCCGCCCAGGACGGCCAGACCCCGCCGTTGCCCCATCGCCCGCTCCCGCCTGTCGAGTCGTCCGGTCGGACCTCCGGTCGGACCGTAGTGCGCGCGCGTGTGCTGGCCTGCGGGCCCGGGTAGCCGCGCCCGCATGGCAGGAGAACTGGACGGGATGAAGGTGGCCGTGCTCGCGACCGACGGGGTCGAGCAGGTCGAGCTCGAGCGGCCGTGGCAGGCGCTGGAGGAGGCCGGCGCCGAGCCGGAGCTGGTGTCCCTGGAGAGCAGCTCGATCACCATGTACCAGCACATCGACAAGGGCGACGAGAGGAAGGTCGACACGACCGTCGCCCTCGCCGACCCCGAGGAGTACGCGGCACTGGTCCTGCCCGGCGGCGTCATCAACGGTGACCTCGTGCGGGCCGACGCCGACGCCGTCGCGTTCGTGAAGGCGTTCTTCGAGGCCGACAAGCCGGTCGCGGCCATCTGCCACGCGCCGTGGGTGCTCGCCGAGGCCGGCGTCGTGCGGGGGCGGCGGATGACCTCCTGGCCGTCGCTGCAGACCGACCTGCGCAACGCCGGGGCCACGTGGGTGGACGAGGAGGTCGTCGTCGACGGCAACCTGACCACCAGCCGGAACCCGGACGACCTGGACGCCTTCTCGGCCGCGATCGTCGAGCAGTTCGCGCAGTCGCCCGGCGGGGACGCCGACGACGAGGAGTGAGCGCGGCGGGCTGCCCGCCCCGGCTCAGGTGGCGGCGAGCAGCCCGGCGGCCGGGGCGATGGTGAGCAGCGTCCCGGCGAAGACCAGGACGGCGATCAGCACCGGGCCCACCGGCTCGCGCCCGGTGCGCCGCCGCCAGGCGGCCACGCCGGCGACCAGGCCGGTCACCGCGAGCGGGGCGAGGACCACCGCGACCTGGGGGACCTGCTCCCAGACGACGGTGGACAGGAAGTAGATGCCGACGCCGGCGGCCAGCGCCAGCACGAGCTCGCCGGCGAAGCGCAGCCAGGCCAGCGCGCCCTCGCGGGCACCGAGCGGCTCGTCGAGGACGTCGGTCTCGCGGGCGCGGGTCACCGGGATGGGTCCGGTGGCGGGAGCGGGGTCGGCGCCGGGGACGCCGGGCTTGCGGGTGGGACGGATGCCGGGGATGGCCGCCGTGGTCGGGCCGTCCGGTCCCCGCCCGGTCTTCTCCGCCGTCACCCGGCCGGTGTCCCGGGAGACCTCCCGGGCCGGGCGCACCGCCTCGCGGGCCACCCGGCCGGTGTCGCTGGCCCGGCGCCCGGGGTTGGGGCCGGTGTCGGTGTCGGTGTCGGGTTCGCGCTGCCGCTGCTTGACCGGGATGTCACCGGTGTCGCCGCGACGCCGCCGGGCGCCGCGCGGCGCCTCGATGCCGGCCTCGCGGAGGATGTCGGCCAGCGGCCGCCCGCCGGTCTCCGGCCCCGGTTCGGGTTCCCTGCGGGGCTGTGCCATCACGCGCCTCCCAAGGTGTCGAGCCGCCGGAGGATGACACCCTCGCGCAGGGCCCACGGGCAGATCCGGGCAGAGGGTAGATCCAGGGCCTGCATCGCCGCCTGCGCCACGACGGCGCCGGCCGGGACCTGGTGCGCGCGGTCCGGCGACACGCCGCGCAGCTCGGCCAGCGCGCGGGACTCGATGCGGGACACGAAGCCGAGGAGCTGGTCCAGCCCGTCGCTGCTGAGCTCCCGCGGCACCCGCAGGCCCGCGGAGTAGGGCGCGGCACCGGTCAGCCGGGCGAGCGTCCGGAAGGTCTTGCTGGTGGCCGCCACGAGGTCCGGCGCGCCGGCGGCGTGCAGCTTCTTCACCGCCGGCCGCAGCACGTCGGCGGCGTGCTCCCGCAGGGCGTTGAGCGCGGCGAGGTCCGGCCGGCCCCCGGTCGCGGCGTCCGGCAGGAAGCGGCGGGTCATCCGGCCGGCGCCGAGCGGGAGCGACAGCGCCACCTCCGGGTCCTCGTCGGTGCCGGTGGCCAGCTCCAGCGACCCGCCGCCGATGTCGAGGACCAGCAGGCGGCCCGCACTCCAGCCGTACCACCGGCGCACCGCGAGGAAGGTCAGCCGGGCCTCCTCCTCCCCGCTGGTCACCTGGAGGTCGACGCCGGTCCGCTGGCGGACCCGGGCCAGGACCTCCATGCCGTTGCGCGCCTCGCGGATGGCGGAGGTGACCAGGGCGAGGACCTCGTCGCACTTCTCCTTCTCCGCCTGGTCGCACGCCTTGTGCACGGCCTTGACCAGGGCCTTCTCCCCCTCCTTGGAGAGGACGTCGTCGGCGCCGACGTGCTCGGCCAGCCGCAGCAGCCAGCGGTCGTCGTGCTGGGCGGTGGGCTCGGCGCCGCGGTGGGCGTCGACCACGAGCAGGTGGACCGTGTTCGAGCCGATGTCCAGCACCCCTAGCCGCATGGGCCCAGTCTGCCTGGCCCCGATCCGGAGGCTCGTGCCGAGCGGGACCAGGCGTGGGGCGGGTCCCCTCACTAGCCTGGGCCGGTGCAGGACGCGCCCTCGGAGGTCGACCCGGACTTCGCCCGCGAGTGGGTGGAGTTCTCCGACCCGGCCGATCCGCGGCACCGCGTGCGCGCCGACCTGACCTGGCTGGCCTCGGCCTGGACCTGCGTCTTCGGCCGCGGGTGCGCGGGCGTCGTCCCCGGCCGGGCCGACGACGGCTGCTGCAGCCACGGCGCCTTCTTCAGCGACGAGGACGACCTCGCGCGGGTCACCGCCGCCGTCGCCGACCTCGCCGACGAGGACTGGCAGCTCGCACCCGTCGGGCGTGGCGCCTGGACCGAGGAGGACGCGGCCGACGACGAGGGCGGCGTCCGGTCGCTGCGCACCCGGCTCGTCGACGGCGCCTGTGTCTTCCTCAACCGGCCGGGCTTCCCCGGTGGCACCGGCTGCGCCCTGCACCGGATGGCGGTGCGCGAGGACCTGCACCCGCTGCTGACCAAGCCCGACGTCTGCTGGCAGCTGCCGGTGCGCCGGGAGCAGGAGGAGGTCGAGCGGGCCGACGGCAGCACGGTGCTGGTCAGCACGATCGGCGAGTTCGACCGCCGTGGCTGGGGACCCGGCGGCGCCGACCTGCACTGGTGGTGCACCGGCTCCCCGGCCGCGCACGTCTCCCCCGAGCCGCTCGTGCTCACCTACGCCGCGGAGCTCACCGCCCTGGTGGGCCCCGCCGCCTACGCCGAGCTGCGCCGGCTGACCGAGGCTCGCCTGGACCAGGGGCTCGTCGCGCCGCACCCGGCGAGTCCCGCGCCGGTGCCCCTGACCCTGCAGCGCCGGCGGCCGGACGCCTGAGCACCGCTCGTCCCTCCGGGTACGGCGGCCCCCGATCGTCCGCCCGCGCCACTACCCTTCGCAGGACGACCGCATCGACCGGACGGCGAGGACTGTGATCGACGGACAGGCGGCGGGCTCGGGCGCGCGCGGGTCGGGGTCGTCGCCGAGCGGGCAGCGCAGCGACAACGCGCTGGTCGCACTCGTGCGGATCCCGGTGTTCCGGCGGCTGTGGGCGGCGATCACCGTCTCCAGCCTCGGCGACTGGCTGGGCCTGCTCGCCACCACCGCGATGGCTCAGCAGCTCACCCGCGACGAGTCGACGGCGATCCAGGGCGCGGCCATCTCCGGCGTCATCCTCACCCGCCTGCTGCCCGACCTGCTGCTCGGCCCGCTCGCCGGCGCGCTGGCCGACCGGCTGGACCGGCGCGTCACGGTCGTCGTCGGGGAGCTGCTGGCGTGCGGCCTGTACCTCTCGATCGCGGTCAGCTACGAGCTGACCTGGCTCTACGTCGCGCAGTTCCTCGTCGAGGCGGTCGGGCTGTTCACCAACCCGGCCAAGCAGGCGATCTGGGTCGCCATCGTGCCGAGGGAACGGCTCGCGGTGGCCAACCAGGTCTCGCTGTTCAGCGTCTACGGCGCGGTCCCGGTCGCCGCGCTGCTGTTCGCCCTGCTGTCCACGGCCGCCCGCGTGTTCCCCGGCACCGGCGAGGCCGACCCCGCGCGGACGGCGATCGTCGTCGCGCTGCTGTTCAACTCCGTCAGCTTCGCGCTCTCGGCGACCGTCTTCTTCCTGTCCCGCCGGCTGATCCCGCCGACGGCCACCGACCGGCAGGCGCCGGGCAACGTGTTCTCCCTCGTCGTCGAGGGCGTCTCGTTCCTGCGGGGCCAGCCGCTGATGCGCGCCCTCTACGTCGGCGTCATCGGCGCGTTCGGCGCCGGCGGTCTGATCATCGGCGTCGCGCAGCTCTACATCGCCACCCTCGACGCCGGCGCGGCCGGCTACGGCGTGGTGTTCGGCATCGTCTTCACCGGCCTGGCCCTGGGCATGCTCGCCGGGCCGCGGATCCTGCCGACCGTGCCGCGGCGCACGCTGTTCGCGCGGTCGATCGGCCTGGCCGGCGTCGCGCTGCTGGCGATGTCGGTGCTGCAGAACTTCGTCCTGGCCACGGCCGCGGCCTTCCTCGTCGGCCTGTTCGCCGGGGTCAGCTGGATCATCGGCTACACGCTCATCGGGTTCGAGGTCGAGGACCGCCTGCGCGGGCGCGTCTTCGCCTTCGTCATCTCGTCGGTGCGCATCGTGCTGCTGCTCGCGGTCGCCGTCGGTCCCGGGCTCGCCGGGCTGCTCGGCACGCACGACCTGCGCGTCGGGGAGCTGGTGCTCACCCTCACCGGCCCGGGCCTGACGCTGATGCTGGGCGGGGTCCTCGCGCTCGTCGTCAGCGCCTACGCCGTCCGGCAGGTGGCCCCCCGCGGGCGGTCGGGCACCCGCCCGCGCGACATGCTGCGCCTGCTCTGGGGTAGCTCGGACATCCTGTCGGCGTCGGCCAGCGGCGTCGGGCTGTTCGTCGTCGTGGAGGGCGCCGACCGCGACCTCACCCGCCGCTACACCGCCGACCTCGCCCGCGTCCTGCGCGGGTCCGGCCGCCCCGTCGTGACCACCCACGAGCCCAGCGACACCGCCCTGGGCCGCCAGGTGCGCCAGCTGCTGTACCCGGCGACGCCGGAGGCCACCCCGGGCAAGCCGCTCACCGACGGCGAGGGCCGCCCGGTGGCCGCCTACACCGCGGCGCTGCTGGCCGCCGCCGACCGGGCCGAGCACGTGGCGACGGTCATCCGGCCGGCCCTGCAGCGGCGCGAGATCGTGGTCTGCAACCACTACGTGGACACCTCGCTCGCCTTCCACGGCGCCGGCCAGGGCCTCGACGCCGACCGCATCTTCCGCACGTCGCTGTGGGCCACCCGCGGCCTGCTGCCCGACCTCACCGTCGTCGTCGACTCGCCGGTCACCGCGGGCCCGGCCGACGCCGACGCCGAGGCGGTGCGCGCGGGCTTCCTCGCCCGCGCCGACGCGGCTCCCGACCGCTACGTCGTCGTCCCCGGTGAGCTGCTCGACCTCGCCGCCCCGGCCGACGGCGACGGACTGGTGTCCGCCGCCGTCAGGACGCGGCTGACCACCCTGCTGGCCCAGCGCTACCCCGAGGCCGACGGCGAGCGGTCCGACGGCGCCGCCGGCGCGGCCGACCCGCCGGTCGGCGCGGCGCGGACCGGTACCGGGGGGACCGCGAGCGCTCCGTAGTCTGGCGCACGTGACTGCCCCGGTGACCCCCTCCCCGGTGCCCCGCTCCCCGGGGGCATGGACCGCCGAGGACACCGAGGAGGTCGTCTGCTGCCTCTGCGGCGTGCGCGGGCGGCCCGTCCACGACCTCCCGCCGTTCGGCGTCGTCCGCTGCCCGTCGTGCTCCCTGGTGTTCATCAGCCCCCGGCTGCGGCCGGAGGCCCTCCAGCGCCTCTACGACGACGTCGGCTACTTCGAGGGCGGCGTGTACGGGGACGCCGCACAGGAGCCGCGCCGGTTCGACCCGGCGATGCTGCTGCAGCGCACCTGGACCGCCGGCCGGCTGGCCCTGCTCGACCGGGTCCGCGGTCGCGTGCCCGGCGGCCGGCTGCTCGAGGTCGGCGCCGGCTACGGCCTGTTCCTCGACGCCGCCCGGACGGCGGGCTGGGACACCGCCGGCGTGGAGCTCTCCCGCACCGGCGCCCGGCACGCCGTCGAGACCCTCGGCCTGGACGTCTCCTGCGGCCAGCTCGCCGACGCGCCGCTGACCCCCGGCTTCGACGTCGTGTGCGCGTGGGACACCGTCGAGCACGTGCCCGACCCGCTCGACTTCTGGCGGACGGCGCGGTCGCTGGTGGCCGACGACGGCGTGGTGCTGTTCTCGACGCCCTACGTCTCGTCGCTGCCGGCCCGGCTGCTCGGCACCCGGTGGTGGACCCTCAAGCCCGCCGAGCACATCTGGCACTTCAGCCCGCGCACGCACGCGATGGTGCTGGCGCGGGCCGGGTTCGCCCTCACGCGCGTGGTGCGCAGCCCGCTGGCGCCGGGCAACGCCGGGCGCCTGGACTCCCTGGTCGGCGTCGCCCGGCCGATCCCCCTCTAGGCCGCCGAGCCCTCCGCGGCCGGCACCGCCGTGGCCGTGCGGAACGTCTGCCGGTAGGCCCGCGGGGAGACGCCCCGGCGGCGGGCGAACTGCTCGCGGAACCCGGCGGCCGTGCCGAACCCCACCAAGCGCGCGATCTCCTCGACCGGGGCGTCGCTCTCCTCGAGCAGGGTCTCGGCGGCGGCCAGCCGCTGCGCCAGCAGCCAGGCGTGCGGCGTCGTGCCGGTGGTGGCCTTGAAGCGGCGGGCGAAGCTGCGCGGGCTCATGAGCGCGCGCCGGGCGAGCACCTCGACGCTGATCTCCTCCGCCAGGTGCGCCCGGGCCCAGTCGAGGACGAGACCCAGCAGGTCGTCCTCGCAGCGGGCCACCGGGGTGTCGATGAACTGCGCCTGCCCGCCGTCGCGGTGCGGGGGGACGACCATCTCGCGGGCCAGCGCGTTCGCGGCGGCGGAGCCCCACTCGCGGCGGACGAGGTGCAGCAGGGCGTCGACGCCGCTCGCCGTCCCGGCGCCGGTGATGATCGTGCCCTCGTCGACGTAGAGCACGCGGGGGTCGACGTCGACCTGCGGGTAGCGGGCGGCCAGCTCACCGGCGTAGCGCCAGTGGGTGGTGGCCCGCCGCCCGTCGAGCAGGCCGGCCGCCGCGACGACGAAGGCACCGGTGCAGTGGCTGACGATCTGGGCGCCGCGGGCGTGCACGGCGCGCAGCGCGTCGAGGACCACCGCCGGGACGGGCGCCGAGAGCTTCTCCCAGGCGGTGACCAGGACGATGTCGGACACCGCCAGGCGCTCGAGACCGTGCTCGACGTAGAGGGCCAGGCCGGTGTCGGTGCGCACGACCCCCGGCCGTTGGGAGACGACCGCGAAGTCGAAGCGCGGCATGCCCACGCGGGTGTAGTCGTAGCCGAAGACCTCGGCGGCGACGCCGAGGCCGAAGGCGCCGAAGACGCCGTCCCCGGCGAGCAGGCTGACGACGAGCGGGCGGTCGGATCCGGTCACCGCGTCATCATGGCAGGAATGACGCGGTCCATGTCACCCCTGCCACTCGTCGGGTCCCGGGAGCCGGAGCAGGCTCATCGCATGTTGCTGATCACCTGCCCCGTGACCCGGACCGACGAGCTGGTCGCCGACCGGCGGATCCGGTCGGTCGCCAACCACCCGACCCACCTCGCACTGTCGGTGGAGTGCCCCGCCTGCGGCAGCGTGCACGTCTACCGGACCGGCCGTCGCTGGGAGTCCCGCCCGGCCGCGGCGCCCGCTCGGCCTGCGGCGGAGCTCGCGCGCGCCTAGCATCGAACACATGAGCGAATCGAACGTGAACACCGGACAGGCCGGCGACCCGAGCGCCGAGAAGGACCCGTCGGACTGGGTGACCGGTGACGAGCCCGCCACCGGCGCGCAGAAGAGCTACCTGCACACGCTGGCCCGCCAGGCCGGCGAGGACGTGCCGGACGACATCACGAAGGCCGACGCGTCCATCAAGATCGACGAGCTGCAGGAGGAGACCGGGCGGGGTCAGTGACCCCGCCCGGCCCCCGGGCCCGGTGACGAGTCGGAACGGGCCTCCTGCAGTTCCCACCGCGGGCAGGTGACGTGCTGGAACGGCCCCTTCGCAGGCAGAAGGACCGTCCTCCTCACCGCTCGCGAGCTCGCGGCGAGCCTCGGGACGGGGCCCGGCCCGAGCGTGCGAGCGGTGGGGGCAGGTGACGTGCTGGAACGGCCCCTTCGCAGGGCCCCGCCCCGAGCGTGCGAGCGGTGGGGGCAGGTGACGTGTTGGAACGGCCCCTTCGCAGGGCCCCGCCGCGAGCGTGCGAGCGGTGGGGGGCGAAGGGGTCCTTCGACTACTGCTCGAACTTGTAGCCCAGGCCGCGCACCGTCACCAGGTGCTTGGGGTTGGCGGGGTCGGGCTCGATCTTGGCCCGCAGCCGCTTGACGTGGACGTCGAGCGTCTTGGTGTCCCCGACGTAGTCCGAGCCCCACACCCGGTCGATGAGTTGCCCGCGGGTGAGCACGCGGCCGGCGTTGCGCAGCAGCAGCTCGAGCAGGTCGAACTCCTTGAGCGGCAGGGACACCGGCTCGCCGTCGACGGCGACCACGTGCCGCTCGACGTCCATCCGCACCGGGCCGGCCTCCAGCGCGCCGTCGGCGGGCGCCTCGACGTCGCCGCGGCGGCGCAGCACCGCGCGGATGCGGGCGACCAGCTCGCGGGCGGAGTAGGGCTTGGTGACGTAGTCGTCGGCGCCGAGCTCGAGGCCGACGACCTTGTCGACCTCGGAGTCCTTGGCCGTGAGCATGATGATCGGCACGTTGCTCCGTGAGCGCAGCGCCCGGCAGACCTCGGTGCCCGGCAGGCCGGGGAGCATGAGGTCGAGCAGGACGATGTCGGCCCCCGCGCGGTCGAACTCGGCGAGCGCGTCGGGTCCGGTGGCGGCGACGACCGCCTCGAACCCCTCGCGGCCGAGCATGTAGGACAGCGCGTCGGAGAAGGACTCCTCGTCCTCCACCACGAGCACTCGGGTCATGACCGTCCTTCCTGGAGGACCCCGGCAGCGGCGTCGGGCGCCGCACCGGTGGGATCGGGGCGGTCGGAGGGGTCCTCGACCGCCAGGGGGATGCGGAGGGTGAACGTGGAGCCGAGCCCCTCCTCACTCCACACGCTCACCGAGCCACCGTGGTTGCTGGCCACGTGCTTGACGATGGCCAGGCCCAGCCCGGTTCCCCCGGTGCTGCTCGCCCGGGACTGGTCGACGCGGTAGAAGCGCTCGAAGACCCGCTCGCGGTCGGCACGCGGGATGCCGATCCCGCTGTCGGTCACCGCGATCTCGGCCGCCCCGCCGCGCGCCCGCGCCCCGACGGCGATCCTCGTGTTCTCGGGGCTGTAGGCGACGGCGTTGGCCAGCAGGTTGGTCACCGCGGTGGTGAGCTGGGACTCGACACCGCGCACCACCAGCCCGCGCCGGCCGCCGACGGCGATGCTGATCCCCTTCGCGGCGGCGGCGAGGCCGGTGCGGTCCACGGCCTCGGCGAGCACCGTGTCGACGTCGACGGGCACGAGCTCCGGCAGCGGCTCGGCGCCCTGCAGCCGCGAGAGGTCGATCAGCTCGCGCACCAGCTTGGCCAGCCGGTCGGCCTCGTGTGCCATCCGGGCGGCGAAGCGCTGGACGGTCTCGGGGTCGTCGGCGGCACCCTGCATGGCCTCGGCGAGCAGGCCCAGCGCACCGACGGGCGTCTTGAGCTCGTGTCCCACGTTGGCGACGAAGTCGCGGCGGACGGCCTCGACCCGGCGGGCCTCGGTGACGTCCTGCAGCACGAGCGCGACCGGGCCCGGGACGACGGTGGGGACGGCGTCGAGCGGGATGCCGTGCACGCCGACCAGCCGCGACCCGCCCCCGACGACCTCGCCGGGCAGCGACACGTCGGCCCGCCGACTCCCCGAGGCGTGCACCTCGCGGACCAGGCCCTGCAGCGCCGGGACCAGCAGCCGCCGCTCGCGGACGATGCCGAGCGCGCGCGCCGCCGGGTTGGCGACCACCACCGCGTCGTCCTTGTCGAGGATGACCACGGCGGGGTCCATCAGGTCGAGCAACCGGCGGGCGTGCGCGGCCTCGCGCTCGGCGTCCCCGGGGTCGGCGTCGGCCTGCTCGGCCGCGGCGGAGCGCCGCGAGGCCAGCAGGACTGCGACGGCCCCCAGGACCACGCCGACGACGAGACCGCACAGGGCGGCCAGCAGGCTCACGGCGCCGATGCTAGGCCGCACGACGACGTGGTCATCCCCCGTGTGGGTGGCGCCGGAACCGGGTACAGAGTTTGTTCACGCTCGGGTGTCCCCGCGTTCATCGCCCTGCGACTCGCAGCCGCCATCCAGCACCTACCCTCGTGTACAGGCGACGGCGCACCGAGCAGGAGGTGTCCGGACGGCGGTGCCCGGCGTGCGCCGGCCGACGAGGAGGACCCGTGCGCGAGCACTACCGTGAAGAACTCGAGGACATCAACACCTGCCTGGTGGAGATGTCGAACTCGGTCGGCTCGGCCATGAACAAGGCGACCACCGCCCTGCTCGACGCCGACGTCGCGCTCGCCGACCTGGTCATCGCCGGGGACCAGCACGTCGACGCGGTGCGCGAGAGCATCGAGGAGCGCTGCTTCACCCTGTTGGCCCGCCAGCAGCCGGTGGCCACCGACCTGCGCACCGTCACCACCGCGATGCGGATCGTCGCCGACCTCGAGCGCATGGGCGACCTTGCGGTGCACGTGGCCAAGCTGGCGCGGATGCGCTTCCCCGAGTCCGCCGTCCCGGCCGAGGTGCGGCCGATCTTCCTCGAGGCCGGCCACGTCGCGCAGAGCCTGGTCAGCAAGACCGGCGCGGTCATCGCCAAGCTCGACGTGCAGGCCGCCGCCGAGCTCGAGCGCGAGGACGACCTCATGGACCAGCTGCACCGTCAGCTGTTCACCGAGCTGCTCAGCCCCGGCTGGCCGCACGGCATGGAGTCGGCGATCGACATCACGCTGCTCGGGCGCTACTACGAGCGCTTCGCTGACCACGCCGTCAGCGTCGCCCGCCGCGTGGTCTTCCTCGTCACCGGTGAGCGCGAGATGACCGCCATCCCGGGCTGAGACCCGCGCACGACGAGGGGCTCCCGCCCACCCGGTCGGGAGCCCCTGGTCGTGCGGTCGTCCGCTACTTCTTGCCCTGGTTCCTGACCGCCTCGATCGCGGCGGCGGCGGCCTCCGGGTCGAGGTACTCACCACCGGGCTTCACCGGCCTGAGGTCGGCGTCGAGCTCGTAGCGCAGCGGGACGCCGGTGGGGATGTTGAGTCCCACGACCTCGTCCTCGCCCATGCCGTCGAGGTGCTTGACCAGCGCGCGCAGGCTGTTGCCGTGCGCGGCGACCAGCACGGTGGCGCCGCTGCGGAGGTCGGGGACGATCGCGTCGTACCAGTACGGCAGCATCCGCACGACGACGTCGGCGAGGCACTCGGTGGCGGGGCGCACCTCGGGGGGCAGGAACGCGTACCGCGGGTCGCCGTCCTGGGAGTACTCGCTGCCGGGCTCGATGGGCGGCGGCGGGGTGCTGTAGGAGCGGCGCCAGACCATGAACTGCTCCTCGCCGTACTCGGCGAGAGTGGCGGCCTTGTCCTTGCCCTGGAGTGCGCCGTAGTGCCGCTCGTTGAGCCGCCAGGAGCGGCGCACCGGGATCCACTGCCGGTCCGCGGCGGCCAGCGCCAGCTCGGCGGTGGTGATCGCGCGCCGGAGCAGCGAGGTGTGCAGGACGTCGGGCAGCAGGCCGTGCTCGGTGAGGAGCTGCCCACCGCGGGCGGCCTCGGTGCGGCCCTTCTCCGACAGCTCGACGTCGACCCAGCCGGTGAACAGGTTGGCCCTGTTCCACTCGCTCTCGCCGTGGCGGAGGAGCACGAGGGTCCCGGGGCCGTTCACCGCAGACTGCGTCACGCCGTCCATCCTGCCCGACCCGGCCGGGACCCTGCGCCCCGAGACCCGCGTCACCGGGTCAGCAGCGGCCAGAGCACCCAGACCTCGTAGAGGACCGGCGGCACCAGGCCGAGCAGCAGCCACGGGCTGCGCACCCGCCGGGCCGCGCCCCAGCGCACCGCCGCCACCAGCGCCACGCTGCAGGCGAGGGAGACGCCCAGCCACAGCACGGTCGCGCCGACGTCCACGACGAACAGCTGGGCGAGCGCCAGCTGCACCGCGCACAGCAGCAGCGGGTACACCAGGCCGGTCGCGGCCACGACGCCCATCAGCGCGCGCCCCGTCCGCTCCTGCTGCACCGGTGGGTCCTGCACGCGCCCCACGCTAGGCGGAGGGCGACGCCCGCGCGCCCGGCCGGCGGCCGGGCAGCCAGACGAGGACCACGACGGCGGCGACCGCCGAGGCGGCGGCCGTGCCGACGGCGGTCACGTGCATCGCCGAGACGAAGGCGTCGCGGGCGGTGTCCTCCAGCTGCACGGCCGCGGCGAGGGCGGCCTCGTCGCCGGCCGCGCGTGCCTGCGTCCCCGCCGTCCGGGCCGCCTCCAGGGTCGCTGCGATGGAGGTGCTGGCCTCCGCGCGGGAATCCGCGGGCAGCACGTCGACGGCCCGGCCCACGCCGGCCGCGTACGCGGTGGCCAGCACCGAGCCGAGGATGGCCACCCCGAGCGCGCCGCCCACCTGGCGGACGGTGTTGTTCACCGCGGCCCCGGCCCCGGCCTTCTCCCGCGGCACGACGGACATGATCGACTCGGTGGCCGGCGCCATGACCGCCCCCATCCCCAGGCCCTGCACGCTCAGCGCGGTGAGCAGCAGCCACAGCGGTGCGGCCTCGTCGAGCAGCTGGAACGCCAGGAACGACAGCGTGATGAGCACGAAGCCCGCGGCGCAGACGGCCTTCGCGCCGAACCGCTCGGCCAGCCGGGAGCTCTGCGGCGCCATGACCGCCATGCCCAGCGCGACCGGGATGAGCGCTGCACCGGACTGCAGCGGGTCGTAGCCGCGCGCGCCCTGCAGGTAGTAGACGAGGTAGAAGGTGGCACCCATCAGGGCGAAGAAGTTGAGCGCCAGCGCCGCGGCGGCGGCGGAGAACGCCGGGTCGCGGAACAGCGAGACGTCGAGCGCCGGGTGCGCCGACCGCCGCTGCAACCACACGAACAGCACCATGAGCAGCGCGCCGCCGACCAGCGGCACCAGGACGCCGGGCGTGCCCCAGCCCACCCCGGAGCCGCCGTGGATGATCCCGTAGACCAGCCCGGCCAGCGCCGCGATCGACAGCAGGACGCCGGGGACGTCGAGCCGCCCCGGCGACGGGTCGCGGGACTCCGGGACGAACGCCAGGGTGCCGGCGATGCCGAGCACGGCCACCGGGACGCCGATGAGGAAGATCGCGCCCCACCAGAAGTGCGTGAGGACCGCGCCGCTCGCCAGCGGGCCGCCGGCGACGGCGAGACCGGCAGTGGCCGCCCAGATGCCGATCGCCCGGCCGCGCTCGCGGGCCGGGAAGACGTTGGTGATGACCGCGAGGGTGGTCGGCTGCACGGCCGCGCCGCCGACGCCCATGACCGCGCGCCAGGCGATGAGCTCCAGCGGGCTGCCGGAGAAGGCCGCGGCCACCGACCCGGCGGCGAACACGCCCAGGCCGATCAGGAGCACGCGACGGCGGCCGATCCGGTCGCCGACGACGCCCCAGGAGAACAGCAGCCCGGCGAAGACGACGATGTAGGCGTCGACGGCCCACTGCAGCTCGCCCTGGGTGGCGCCGAGCTCCCGCTGCAGGGTCGGGATCGCGACGTTGAGCGTGGTGTTGCCCGTGATCACCACGAGCAGGCAGACGGTCATCGTGGCGAGCACCCACCAGCGCCGCGGGTGGCCGGGGTCCTCCTCGGCGTCCCCGGCGGCCCGGTCGCGCTCGGTCGCGGTCACACCCCGCCGTCCGGGGTGGCGCCTCCCCCACCGTCCCGCCGGCCGGACCCGGCGTCGGCCGTGCCGCCGGACCCGCGACCGGCCTGCGCGAAGGCGGCGAAGGCCTCGAGATTGCGCAGTGACTCCCCGCGCTTGACCCGCCACTCCCACTCGCGGCGGATGGAGCTGCCGAACCCGATCTCCAGCAGCGTGTTGAACGAGTCGTCGGCGTAGCTGAGCACCGCGCCGAGCACCCGGTCGAGCTCCTCGGGCGTGACGGCGGCGTGCGGCAGCCGGCCGGTCAGGTAGACGTCGCCGACCCGGTCGACCGACCACGCGACGCCGTACATGCGGGCGTTGCGCTGCAGCAGGTGCGTCCACAGCTGCTCGCGGTTCTCGTCGGGCTGGCGGCAGACGAACGCCTCGACCCGCAGCGCGTGCTCGCCGACGACCAGCCCGCACACCGTCTTGAGCTTGTGGGTGCCGGGCAGGTCGACCAGCCAGCGGCCGGGCGCGGGGTGCTCGTGCACCAGCTCCGCGTCGCGCAGCGTCCGGTCGATCACCGCGTCCAGCCCCGCCACGACGTCGTCGCGGGCCATCCGGGCTCCGTCGTCGCCGTCGGCGCTCACCAGGCCACCTGCGTGCCGAGGGGGACGCCGATGACCGGCCGCAGCGCGCGCCGGACGGCACCGGCCCGCTCGGCCGCCGCGGCGGTGTAGGCGTCGACGAGCGCGTCGGCGGTGCGGTCCCACGAGAAGGCAGCGGCGTGCCGGCGGGCGCCGGCGGCCAGCAGCGGGCGGCGGGCCAGCACCGCGCGGATCGCCGCGGCGTAGGCGGCGGGGTCACGGCCGGCGACGAGCACGCCCGAGACGCCGTCGCGGACGGCGGTGGGCAGGCCCCCGACCGCGGCGGCCACCACCGGCGTGCCGCACGCCTGCGCCTCGAGGGCCACCAGCCCGAAGGACTCGTTGTGGCTGGGGACGACGGCGACGTCGGCGGCCCGGTAGTGCAGCGCGAGCCGGTCGGGCGCCTGCGGCGGGAGGAACCGGACGAGGTCGGCGATGCCCAGGTGCGCGGCGAGCTCCTCGAGCTGGCGCGGTGCCTCCAGGCCCGAGCCGCTGGGCGCGCCCACCACGTGCACCCGCAGCCGGTCGCGCAGCGCGGGGTCGTCGGCGAGCATCCGGGCGGCCGCGGCCAGCAGCAGGTCGGGTGCCTTGAGCGGCTGGATGCGCCCGACGAAGGTCAGCACGACGGCGTCGGCGGGCACGCCGAGGGCGCGGCGGGCGGCGAGCCGGTCGCCGGGGGTGAACCGGTCGAGGTCGACACCCGGCGGCACGACGAGTGTGCGCCGCGGGTCGGCCCCGTAGTGGTCGACGAGCTGGCGGGCCTCGTCGGCGGTGTTGGCGACCAGCCGGTCGGCCTCCACGACCACCTGCTCCTCGCCGATCACGCGCAGCCGCGGCTCGGGCCGGTCGCCGTCGGCCAGGGCGGCGTTCTTGACCTTGGCGAGGGTGTGCGCGGTGTGGACGAGCGGCACGTTCCACCGGTCGCGCGCGAGCCAGCCGACCTGGCCGGAGAGCCAGTAGTGCGAGTGGACGACGTCGTAGTGCCCCGGCTCGTGCTGGGCCTCCTCGCGCAGCACCCCGGCGGTGAAGGCGCACAGCTGCGCCGGCAGCTCCTCCTTGCCCAGGCCCTCGAACGGCCCGGCGCTGACGTGCCGCACCGTCACGCCGGGGGTCATCTCGACCACCGGGGGCAGGTCGCTGGAGGTGGCGCGGGTGAAGACGTCGACGGCGATGCCCCGGGCGGCCAGCCGGCGGGAGACCTCGACGACGTAGACGTTCATGCCCCCGGCGTCGCCGGCGCCGGGCTGGTCGAGGGGGCTGGTGTGCACCGAGATGGTGGCGACCCGGCGCGGCGTGCGGTGCGGGAGGAGGCGGCGAGCAGCCACTCCGACCTCCCGCCCTGGTCCCCGTCGCGGGCGCCGTCCCAGCACCCCTGTCGACTCTCCATCCTGCAACAGCGTCAGGATGGCTCTATGCCCGGTGTCGCAGATGTCTCACCGTCCGGTCCGCGCGTCCTGCCGGGGTCGGGACGCACCGCCGTCGTCACCGGCGCCTCCAGCGGCATCGGCGCCGCCACGGCCGAGCGGCTGGCCGCCGAGGGCTTCGACGTCGTCCTGGGCGCCCGGCGGCTGGACCGGCTGACCGCGCTGGCGGAGAGGATCGGCGCCCGCGCGCTGCCGCTCGACGTCACCGACCCGGCCTCCGTCGAGGGGTTCGCGGCCGCGGTGGCGCAGGTCGACGTCCTGGTCAACAACGCCGGCGGGGCGTTCGACACCAACCCGGTGGCCGAGGCCGACCTCGACTCGTGGGCGCGCACCTACGACGTCAACGTGCTCGGCACCGTCCGGCTCACGAAGGCGCTGCTGCCGGCGCTGCGCGCCTCGGGCGCCGGCGACGTGCTGTTCGTCGGCTCGACCGCGGGGATGGTCAGCTACGAGGGCGGGGCGTCCTACACGGCGGCCAAGCACGGCGTGCACACGCTGGCCGAGACGCTGCGCCTGGAGCTGGTGGGCGAGCCCGTGCGGGTGGTCGTCGTCGCGCCCGGGATGGTCCGCACCGAGGAGTTCTCGCTCAACCGCACCGGCAGCCGGGAGGCCGCCGACGCCGTCTACCGCGGCGTGCGGGAGCCGCTGGTGGCCGAGGACGTCGCCGACTGCATCGCCTGGGCGCTCACCCGGCCGCACCACGTCAATGTCGACCTGCTCGTCGTCCGCCCGCGCGCCCAGGCCGCGCAGCACCGGGTGCACCGCGAGGGGTGAGCCGCCCCGTCGAGATCACGTGATCTCGACCGTTACGGCCCGCGTGGACGTCGAGATCGCGCGATCTCGACCGCGATAGACGGCAGGGAGCGCCGAGATCACGTGATCTCGGCGCGCTACAGCCGCTGGGGCTCGGGGACCAGGGTGACGCCGAAGCGCTCGCGGACGGCGTCGACCACGCGGTCGGCGAAGGCCATCAGCTCGGCCGCTGTCGCCCCGGGCTCGGTGGTGAGCGCCAGGCTGTGCCGCGAGGACGTCCCGACCCGGCCCTGCCGGGTGCCCCGGGCGAACCCGGCCGACTGCACCAGCCAGGCGGCGCTGAGCTTGACCCGCCCGTCGCCGGCCGGCCAGCTCGGGCACCCGGGCACCGCCTGGGCGGCCGGGACCACCGGGTTGGTGAAGAACGAGCCGGCGCTGCGGGTGTCGGGGTCCGCCGGGTCGACGACCATGCCCTTGCCGCGCCGCAGGTCCAGCACCGCGGCGCGGACGTCGGCCAGTGGCGCCCGCCCGCCGAGCTCCACACCCAGCCGCTTCGCCAGCTCGGCGTAGCCCACCGGGCGCGACAGCGGACCGGGGTCGAGGGCGAAGTCCACCCGCAGGACGACGAAGCGGCCGGGCTCCCGCTTGAGCCGGCTGTCGCGGTAGCCGAAGGCGCAGTCCCCGGGGGTCAGCGTGCGCTCGCTCTTCTCCGCGCGGTCGTAGACGTGCACCGCGCTGATCGTCTGGGCGACCTCCTGGCCGTAGGCGCCGACGTTCTGCACCGGCGTCGCGCCGGTCGAGCCGGGGATGCCCGAGAGTGCCTCCATGCCGGCCAGCTGCTGCTCCACGGTGAGGGCGACCAGGTCGTCCCAGTCCTCCCCGGCCTGCACCTCGAGGACGTCGCCGCGCCGCTCGACGCCGCGGGTGCGCACCGCGACGACGTCGCCGGCCCACCCCTCGTCGGGCGCGACCACGTTGGAGCCGCCGCCGAGGACCAGCAGGGGCCGGCCCGCCTCGTCGGCCTCCCGGACCGCCGCCACCAGGTCGGCGGCGTCGGTGACCTCGACCAGCCGCTCGACGGGGCCGCCGACCCCCAGCGTGGTCAGGTCGGCGAGACGGGCGTCGGAGCGGACCAGCACTCCCCCACGGTAGCCATGCCCCGCCAACGGCTCGGCCCGTCACGGACCAGCGGCGCGGACTACCCTCGGCACCGGTGAGCGACGGCGGCAGCGAGCACAAGCGCCGGGCGAGCCTCACCCCGCGCAAGGCCGTCCCGCGCCTGGCCGCGGGGCGGGCGCGGGCGCTGGGCCTGCCGACGCGCGGCACCACCAACGCCAACCGGCTGCGCCGGGTCGACCGCTGGCTCCTCGCCACGCAGGTCCCGCGGCTGCGCGACGCCGCCCGCCCGCTCGTCGTCGACCTGGGCTACGGCTCGTCGGCGGTGACCACGCTGGAGCTGGCCGACCGGCTCGGCCCCGAGGTGCCCGGGCTGGAGGTCGTCGGGCTGGAGATCGACCCCGCCCGCGTCGCCGCCGTCGCCGAGGACCGCGACCCGCCGCGCGTCGACTTCCGCGTCGGCGGCTTCGAGCTCGCCGGGCTGCGGCCGGTCCTCGTGCGCGCGTTCAACGTGCTGCGCCAGTACGACGAGGAGTCGGCCGCCCGCGCGTGGGAGACCATGTGCGCGGCCCTCGGCCCCGGTGGCCTGCTGGTCGAGGGCACCTGCGACGAGTGGGGACGGCGGGCGACCTGGGTGGCGCTGGACGCCGACGGCCCGCTGACCCTCACCCTCGCCGCCCGCGTCGCCGACCTCGACCGGCCCTCCGACCTCGCCGAGCGGCTGCCGAAGGCGCTGATCCACCACAACGTCCCGGGGCAGCCCGTGCACGAGCTGCTGCGGGCCCTCGACGCCGCCTGGGCGGCCGCGGCGGGGCTGTCGGCGTTCGGGCCCCGGCAGCGGTGGGTGGCCGCCGTCGAGGCCCTGGCCGACGACGGCTGGCCGCTGGTCGGGTCCACCCGCCGCTGGCGGCACGGGGAGCTGACCGTCCGCTGGTCGGCGGTGGCGCCCCGGTGAGGAGGGACCGGCCGGAGGTGGTCCCACCCGGCCCCACCGAGGTCGACGGCGGTACCGCGGAGCTGCTCGGCGACGCCGACCGCGACGGCTCGTGGGTGCTCGTGGTCGCCGGGACGCCGCAGTCGCACGTCGACCTCGACGACCCCGCCCACCTGGAGTTCGAGTACGTCCGCCGGATGGGCCACGTGCTCGACCTTGCTGCGCCCGAGGGCCGGCCGGTCGACGCCGTGCACCTGGGGGGCGGGGCGCTGACCCTGGCCCGGTACCTCGCGGTCACCCGGCCGGGCTCGCGGCAGCGGGTGGTCGAGGTCGACCAGCGGCTGACCGACCTGGTCCGCAGCCACCTGCCCCTGCCCCGGGGGGCGCGGGTCCGGGTGCGCGCCGCCGACGCCCGCGCGGGGCTGGCGGCACTGCCCACCGGCAGCGCCGACGTCGTCGTCAGCGACGTCTTCGCCGGGGCCCGTACGCCCGCGCACCTGACCACCGTCGAGTACGCCGCCGAGGCCCGCCGGGTGCTGCGGCCCGGCGGCGTCCTGACCACCAACGTCGCCGACGGCCCGCCGCTGCGCTTCGCCCGCGGCCAGGTGGCCACGCTGCAGGCGGTGTTCGGCTCGGTCTGCCTGCTCGCCGAGCCCGGCACGCTGCGGGGACGGCGCTTCGGCAACCTGGTCGCCGTCGCCTCCGACGCCCCGCTGCCCGTGGCCGACCTGACCCGGCGCTGCGCGGGCGACCCGATGCCGGCACGGGTGGTG
Source organism: Geodermatophilus obscurus (assembly GCF_900115395.1). Classification (GTDB taxonomy): domain Bacteria; phylum Actinomycetota; class Actinomycetes; order Mycobacteriales; family Geodermatophilaceae; genus Geodermatophilus; species Geodermatophilus obscurus_B. The sequence continues at coordinate 114,384 of NZ_FOWE01000004.1, read as the reverse complement.
GCCGGGGAGGACCTGGCACGGTTCGCCGGTGACGCGCGGCCGGTGACCGACGCCGGGGCGGTCGCCTCCCCGGAGCCACCTCCGGGCGTGTTCAACCGCTGACCAGGGTCTTCCCCGATGCCCCGGGGCCGCGGCCGCGCCTAGGGTCGGGACATGACCTATCCCGCACCGGCTCCGCGCGGCCTCGCCCGCGACACCCGCAACAAGATGATCGCCGGCGTGTGCGCCGGCATCGCCCGCCGCTACGGGATCTCGACCGGAGGTCTGCGGCTGGCCTTCGTGATCTCGTGCATCCTGCCCGGGCCGCAGTTCATCGCCTACCTGGTGCTGTGGGCGTTCATGCCCCGCGACGACCGGTACTGACCGGCCGGCGGCTCACCAGTTGCCGTTGCCCCGCTGCACGCCGCGGACCGCGGGACGCACGTCGACCAGGTAGACGACGGCGGCGATGACCGCGGGGAGGCCGAGGAACGTCATCGGCCCCTGGGTGAAGATGACCACCCCGGCCAGCGCGGTGATGGCGGCCCAGGCCGGCTTGCTGAGCTTCCCGGCCGCCACGTAGCCGGCCGCGGGACGCACGACCGCGTCGGCGAAGGCCCAGACGGTCAGCGCCAGGGTGGCGTAGTACAGCGCCAGCAGCACGATCCCGTCGAAGGACATGACCGGCAGGGTACCCGCCGGAGAAGGCGAGGGGGCTCTCCGCGAGGGGAAGTCACCCCACGACGCGACAGGGCCCCGGAGCGCTCGAGGCAGCTCCGGGGCCCTGGCTCGTGACCCTGGGTCGTGGCCCTCCTGCAGGGCCCCGCCGCGGACTCGCGGGCGGTGGGTGCAGGAGGGTCCTTCCTCAGTCGGTGGTCTTGGTGGTGCGGGCGCGGCTCACGCGGGCGGAGGTGCCCGTCGTGGCCTTGCCGCGCGCGGCGGTCGTGCGCTTGGCCGGCTTGCGGGCGGCCTTGGCGGTCGCCTCGTCGGCGGCGTCGGCGGTGTCCTCGATGGCGGCCTTGGCCTGGTCGGCGACCTGGTCGACGGCGGCCTCGGCGCGCTCGGCGGCCTTGGTGGTGCGGGCGGCGGTCTTCTGCACCAGCGAGGTCACCTCGTCGGAGGCCTCGGTGACGGCCTCGGCGGCCTCCTCGATGACCTCCTCGACGGCGTCCTCGACGGTGTCGACGACGGCCTCGGCCTTGGCGGCGAAGCGGCGGAAGCCCGGCTGACGACGCAGCTCCTGCAGGACGTCGGCGCCGCGCTCGGCGAGGGCCTCGACGGTGCCGGCGGCCTGGGTGCGGGCCTGCTCGACCAGCCCGGTGACGGTGTTCACGACCGCGTCGGGGCGGACGACGGTGACCAGACCGCGGGCGCGGTCGGCGGCCAGCTCGGCGCGGGTGCGGGCCTCCTTGGTGGCCAGGTCGACCTGGACCTGGGCCTCACCGGGGAGGGCCTCGGCGCGCGAGCGCAGCGTGGCGAGGACGGTGCGGGCCTGCTCGACGGCGAGGTCACCGGCGCCGACGGCGACCAGCAGCGGGGTGCGGCCGCGCTCGGCGACCTGCTCGAGGAGGGTGGTGGCGGTGGTCATGCTGTCTCCTTGGAGGGGGTCGTGTCGTCCCCGGGCTCGCCGTCCTGCGGGGTGTGGTCCCGGGGAGGGCGGACGGGCACGGGGGAGGTCGTGGCGTGCTCGCGGACGTAGGTCTCGTACAGCTCGAGCAGGACGGCCTTGTGCCGCTCGGACAGGTGGTCGTCGGACCGGATGGCCGCGACCGTGTCGGGGTTGCCGGCGCGCCGGTCGAGGATGCCCGCCTGCTCGTAGAGCGTCTCGGCGGAGATCTCCAGGCCCTTGGCGATGGCGGCGAGGATCTCCGCCGACGGCTTGCGCAGCCCCCGCTCCACCTGCGACAGGTAGGGGTTGCTCACCCCGGCGGTGCGGGCGAGCTCGCGCAGGGACACCCGGGCAGCGCTGCGCTGCTCCCGGATGAACTCCCCGACCTGCGAGCGCACGGTCGAGACCTGCTGGGCCTCGGCCGCGACCGTGTCCGCGACGCTGCCGGCGAGCTGGTCCACCTTCTCGCGGACCGACCTCACCTGACCGCTCACGAACTCGCCGGGGGTCTGCACGTACTCGACGGTAACCAGGAGTGCTAGCAACTGCAAGCGCTCGGGCAGGCACTGCCCCGTGAGTCGCCTCACACGCGGCGGGTCGGCTGGACGGCGGGCCGCCCGGGCCGCTCAGCCGGTCAGGACCGCCGAGGGACGGACCACGCCCACCACGCCGTCGCCGCCGGTCACGGGCGTGGACGCCCAGCGGGACAGCGCGCCGGCGTCGACGCCGAGGCGGCCCAGGGCGGCGGCGAGCACCGGCGTCCGCCCGCGGTCCCCGCCGTCGTCGAGCTTGAGGGCCACGGCACCGAGGCCGGGCAGCGCGGCGACGTGCACGCCGTCGGCACCGCCCTTGACCAGCAGTCCGGGCACCGCGGCCATGAGGTCGGTGTCCTCCCGGCCGGTGCCGGCGACGTACCAGGGGTGCGCCCGCATCGCGTCGGCCACCGACCGCTCGGGGGTGCCCTCCGGGGCGGCGACCAGCGAGCCCACGCCGCGGGCGAGCCCGGTCAGCGACAGGCCGTGCTGGGGCGCGCCGCACCCGTCGACGACGACGGCGGCCACCGGCTCCCCGGCCGCGGCCGCCAGACGCGCCTCGATCGCCTGCTGCAGCGGGTGCTGCGGGTCCAGGTAGCCCTCGGTCGGCCAGCCCGCGGCGACGCACGTGGCGAGCATCGCGGCGTGCTTGCCCGAGCAGTTGAAGGCCAGCCGCTCCGGCTCCCGGCCGGCGACGAGCCAGGCGGCGCGGGTGGGCTCGTGGCCGGGCAGGGCGGGCGGGCAGCCGAGCGCGGTGGGCTCCAGGCCGGCCGCGGCGAGGATGCCGGCGGCGCGGTCGCGGTGGCCGTCCTCGCCGACGTGCGAGCCGGCCGCGATCGCCAGCTCCTCACCCGAGCCGGGCCGCCACCCGGAGGCCAGGTACGTGGTGGCCTGCACCGGCTTGTTCGCCGAGCGGGGCAGGACCGTGCGGGTGACGTCGCCGGCCGACCAGCGCACCTCGCCGTCGGGCCCCACGACCACGACGGCACCGCGGTGCACCGACTCGAGGAACCCCGAGCGCACGACCTCCACGAGCACCGGCGCGTCCGGCCACGCGGGCGGGCCGCCGGGACGGTCGCGCGCACCAGGCGGGGTGGAGGAGGTCATCGCCCCTCGTCGGCGAGCAGGGCGGCGACGTCGGCCTCGCCGTTGCGGTACCGGCGGGCCAGCTCCCCGGCGAGCGCGTCCATCACCTGCTGCACGCCGCGGCGGCGCTCCGACAGCGCCCCCTCCGCGGCGGCGAGGGCGCGGGCGGCCCGTTCGAGGTCGGCGTCGGGGAGCGAGGCGACGTCGGAGAGGTCGACGTCCGGCGTCAGCGCGTGCACCCAGGACTCGTAGACGCCCGGCGCCGCGGGCTGCACGGTCTGGTGGCGGCCCAGGCCGTGTGCGGGGCCGCGGCCCTTCTCGGCGAGGATCTCCGGCAGCAGGTCCACCAGCGAGCGGCCGTCGTGCTCGGCCCGGCGCTGCAGCTCGCGGCGGACGATGTCGAGCCGGCCCTGCAGCAGCCGCCGCGTGTAGGAGAGGTTGACCTCCTCCTGCTCGGCCCGGCGGCGCAGCACCCGCACCTCGGACATGACGCGCTGCTCGAGGCCGTCGAGGAAGGCGGGGTCGAGCAGCTCGTCGACGGCCGCACCGCCGGCGGGGACCGGGTCGGGAGTCGTGGAGGTCACCGCCCGATGGTGGCAGACCGCACGGCGCGGACCCGGTCGCGGGCGGCGGCCCGGGTGTCGTCGAGCGCGGCCGCGTCACCACGCGCGGCGTCGTCGGGGTCGACGACGGCACGCGAGCCGCCCACGGTCAGCTCCGCGTCGGGGCGCACCGACTGCTTGACCAGCGCCAGCGCGACGACGCCGAGCTCGTGGTGGCGCACCACCGTGCCGGCACGGCCGACCTCGCGGGCACCGGAGAGCACCGGCGTGCCCGGAGTGGACAGGTCCTCGCTCACGCCGTCGAGGTGCAGCAGCACCAGCCGCCGCGGCGGGCGGCCGAGGTTGTGCACCCGGGCGACGGTCTCCTGACCCCGGTAGCAGCCCTTGGCGAGGTGGACGGCGCTGGTCAGCCACTCCAGCTCGTTGGGGATCGTGCGGTGGTCGGTGTCGACGCCGAGTCGCGGCCGGCGGGCCTCCACCCGCAGCGCCTCGTACGCGTCGAGCCCGGCGGGACCGGCACCGGCGGCGGTGAGCGCGTCGGCGCGCGCGGCGACGTCGGCGCGGGGCACCAGCAGGTCGAACGCCGTCGCACCGCCGTCGCCGAGCGGCGGCATGCGGCGCACCCAGCCACCGTCGGGCAGCGCCGCGACGGCGTGGGGCTCCCCGGGAGCCGGGAGGCCCGCGGCGGCGAGCACCTCCGGCGCACGCGGGCCGACGAGCGACAGCAGCGCCCACTCCCCGGTCACGAGGACCGGCTCGACGCGCAGCATGAAGACCATCCGCTGCAGGAAGGCGTGCAGCGCGGCGCCGGTCCCCGGCTCCACGTCGGCCCACGTGGTGCCGGCGAGCTCGGTCAGGGCCAGGTGGTGCTCCACGTGGCCGTTCGGGGACAGCACGAGCGCCTCGGTGCCGGTGCCGTCGGCGAACTGCTCGAGGTGCTGGCTGGTGAGGCTGTGCAGCCAGGTCAGACGATCGGCGCCGGTGACCGTGAGCACGTCGCGGTCGCTGCGGTCGACGACCCCGGCGCCCTCGGCGAGGAGGCGCTGCTCGCGCAGGGGGTCGCCGTGGTGGGTGGCGACGGTCGCGCCCTCGGCGACGACGGCCCCCGCTCGGGTGGCCAGCGGTGAGGTGGTGGTCATGACTGCTCCGTCACTCCTGGGGTGTCCCGGACTCTCGGCAGCGGCGGCACGTCCCCGACAGCGCGACGTGCCCCACGTCCAGGGTGAAACCCAGATCGGCGGCCAGACGTTCCGCCGCCGCCTCGAGCAGCGCAGGGTCGGCCGAGGAGATCTCCCCGCAGGAGGCGCAGACGACGTGCAGGTGCGGGTGCTCGGAGGCGTGGTAGACCGGCGCGCCCTTGCCCAGGTGGGTGTGCCAGACCAGGCCGAGGCGCTCGAGCAGCTCGAGCGTGCGGTAGACGGTCGAGGTGTCCGGCGCCGCGCCGCCGGGCCCGGCCTGCTCGCGCAGCCGCGCGCCGATGGCCTCGGGCGTGGCGTGGTCGAGCTCGGCGACGGCGGCCAGGACCTGCTGGCGCTGCGGCGTCAGCCGCAGGCCCTGGGCCCGCAGTCGCTCGGCCAGCGGGGCCGGACCGTGCTCGGTCGTCACGGAGCGAGCCTAGTTCCGGTCCCGCCGGTCGGAGCCCGGGTCGCCGTCAGTCCACGGCGCTGCGGGCGCCGGCCAGCACCCGCTGCAGGGACTCGAGGTACCGCGGCGGGATGCCGTGCTCACCACGCGGCGGCAGGAATCCGGCGACGGTCGCGCCGGTCACCTCCGCCGCGGCGGCGGCCTCGGCGCCGAGCAGGCGCACCACCGGCGCCTCACCCCACGAGCGGCTCGCCGCCAGGTGGGCCATCGCCGCGGCGCTCTCGGCCCGCTCCCCCACGCAGTCGAACGGCTTCTCGGTCGCCCAGAGCCGGCGGAACCCGTCGGCCAGCGAGGGGTCGGCGAGCGGGTTCCCGCCGAACACCTCCTCCGCCTCGGCCGGCGTCAGGAACACCGCGAACACCAGGAAGGTGAACAGGCACTTGTCGCAGTGCAGGCACCAGCGCTGCTCGGCCTGCCCGCCCACGTGCCGCTGGGTGTAGGAGCGGTTGCAGCTGAGGATGTCGGTGCGCAGCGGCAGCGCCGCGACGGCGGCGACGGTGGCCAGCTCCGACAGCTGCCGGGTCAGGCTGAAGTAGCCGGTGCCGAGCTCGGCGGCGGCCGCGGTGAACAGCCGCTCGAACGCGTGGGACTTCGAGTACTGGTGGTTCACGCTGACGCCCTCGACGGTGAGCGTCTCCTCGTCGGCGGAGCGCTCGTTGGCGAACACCACCGGGCTGTGGCCACCGAGGACGGCGACCAGCGCGGCGATCGCGGAGTTGATCGCGGTCACCGGCACGTGCCCGTTGAGGCCGCCCTGCGCGGTCCGCCCGGCCAGCAGCGGGTCGAGGCGGCGACGCACCTCGACCAGCGGGACCCCGGCGGCGCGGGCGACGTCGCGCTGGGCGCCGGTCGGGTTGATCGCCAGCGCCGTCCCGTCGGGGACGACGACGAGGGCCAGCGCGGAGTCCTTGCCGCCGCCGACGGGCAGCAGCGCGCCCCGGGTGCCGGCCGGCGGGACGGGGCCGGCCGGCCGGACCTCGGCGTCGAACGCGACGCGGTGCGGCACCGGCAGCCGGTTGACCGCGGCGAACTCCCCGAGCCCGTCGGTGTAGGCGGCCTGCGCCACGGCGAGCTGCGCGGCGGTCACCGGCCGCTCGACGACGACCCGGCCGGGCGCGGCGAGCTTGTAGTAGCTGGTGCCCATGACGAGGTGCACCAGGTCGAGGGCGGCGTCGAGCCGGTCGGCGTCCACCTCGCCGCCCAGCAGCACCGGGTCGAGGGTCAGCCGCTCGGTGAACTCGTCGTCGCCGAGGCGGTAGGTGAAGGCCGCCTCACCGGTCGCGGGGTCGAGGGAGCGGCCGGCGACGACGAAGACACCGGTGCCGGGGGCGCCGACGTCAGGACGCCCCGACACGCTCGGCGCCGGCGTCGACGAGGATCTGCTCATAGGTGGCTGCCAACTCCTCGTAGTCGCGGAAACGGTTGTAGCTCGGGGCACCGGGCGAGAGCAGGACGACGCCGCCCGGCGCGGTGGTCGCGACCGCCGTCGCCACCGCCTCGGTCAGGGACGCGGTCTCGGCCAGCCGCACCGCCGCGCCGCCGGCCTCCCGGCGGACGTCGGCGGCCAGCCGCGCCCCGGTGTCGGGGACGGTGACCAGCGCGACGGTGTCCCGTCGCTGCACCAACGTCCGCGCCAGGCCCGTGTAGTCCAGGCCGCGGTCCTGGCCTCCGGCGATGAGCGTGACCGGCCGGTCGGCCAGCGCGTCGAGCGCGGCGAGCACCGACACCGGGGTGGTGGAGAGCGTGTCGTCGACGAACGTGACGCCGTCGAGCGTGGCCACCGGGGCGAGCCGGTGCGGCAGCGCGCGGAAACCCGCGACGGCGGCGACGACGGCGTCGGCGGTGGCGGTCAGGTCGAGGCCGAGCAGCGCGCAGGCCGCCAGCGCCACCGCCACGTTGCTGAGGTTGTGCGCGCCGGGCAGGTGCACCGGCTGCGCGCGCCCCGTGAGGCCGGCGGGCAGCACCTCGGCGGGGTCGACGAGCTGCGCGGGGTCGAGGTACCGCTGCGCCAGCGGCCGCGCCTGGGCGCTGACCACGACCGAGCGCTCCGGGCAGCCGGTGAAGACGCGCAGCTTGTCGCGGAAGTAGGTCTCCTCCGACCCGTGCCAGTCCAGGTGCTCGGGCGCCAGGGAGGTGAGCGCGCCGCGGCCGGTGAAGTCCGGGACGGCGGCGGCCTGGTAGCTCGAGACCTCGACGACGAGGGTGCGGTCCCCGACGCCGTCGAGGACCGCGTCGAGCAGCGGGGTGCCGATGTTGCCGGCGTGCACGGCCGGGCGGCCGGCGGCGGTGAGGACGGCGGCGGCCAGCGCGCTCGTCGTGCTCTTGCCCTTGGTGCCGGTCACGCACAGCACCGGGACGCCCTGCGCCGCGGCCTCGGCCAGCGCGATGCCGGTGCCGGTGGTGACCAGCGTGCGGTCGGCCAGCGACCGGGCGTCCTCGCGGTAGGGGCTGATCCCGGGCGAGCGGACGACGACGTCGCAGCCGGCGAGGTCGGCGACGTCGGCGGTCGCGGCGACGCCGAGGGGCAGCGCCGCGGGGTCGACCGGGCGGCTGTCGGCGACGAGGACCCCGGCGGCCCCGGCGGCCAGGGCGGCACGGACGGCGGCCCGGCCCTCGCGGCCGTGCCCCCACACCCCCACGCGGCGGCCGGCCAGCCCGGCCAGCCGGAGGGAACGCTCCCGCGGGGGCGGTGCCGGGCGGGGGTCCACGGCGCCCACTCTACGGACCGGTCCCGTCCACGGACGGCGACGACGGGCCCGCGCCGGTAGGGTCCACGGCGGTGTGCCGGGAAGTCTGGTCGGCGGCGTCCCACCCGACCCCCCACCCCGGAGCAGCCCCGTGAACGCACCCCACGGCTCCACCCGAGTCTTCGCCCGCGGGTCCTGGACCGAGGCCCGCCGCATCGCCGCCGTCCTGCGCAGCGAGACGGTGGGCGGCGTCCTGCTGCTGATCGGCACCGTCATCGCGCTGGCGTGGGCCAACTCGCCGTGGGCCGCGGCCTACGAGGCGCTGCGCGAGGTCCGGGTGGGCCCGGCGTCGCTGCACCTGGACCTGACGCTGGGCACCTGGGCCGCCGACGGCCTCCTGGCGATCTTCTTCTTCGTCGCCGGACTCGAGCTCAAGCGCGAGTTCGTGGCCGGTGACCTGCGCGACCCGCGGCGGGCGGCGCTGCCGGTCGCCGCGGCCGTCGGCGGGATGGCCGTGCCGGCGCTGCTCTTCGTCCTGGTCAACCTCGGCGGCGGGGACGCCCTGCGCGGCTGGGCCATCCCGACGGCCACCGACATCGCCTTCGCCCTCGCCGTCCTGGCCGTGATCAGCACGCACCTGCCCAGCGCGCTGCGCACGTTCCTGCTCACCCTCGCGGTCGTCGACGACCTGCTGGCCATCACGATCATCGCGCTCTTCTACACGACGTCCCTGGCCGCCGGCTGGCTCGCCCTGGCCCTCGTGCCGCTCGCCGCCTTCGGGTTCCTGGTGCAGAAGCGGATCCGCTCGTGGTGGCTGCTGCTGCCGCTGGCGGCACTCACCTGGGTGTTCGTGCACGAGTCCGGGGTGCACGCCACCGTGGCCGGGGTGCTGCTCGCCTTCACCGTCCCGGTGGTGCGCAGCGACGCGGCCGGCGGGCCGGACGCCGGGCCCGGCCTCGCCGAGCACCTCGAGCACCGCTTCCGGCCGATCTCCGCCGGCATCGCGGTGCCGGTGTTCGCGTTCTTCGCGGCCGGCGTCACCGTGGGCGGCCTCTCCGGGCTGGTCGAGTCCCTCGGCGACCGGGTGGCCCTGGGCATCGTCGTCGGGCTGGTCGTGGGCAAGGTCGTGGGCATCGTGGGGGCCAGCTGGCTGGTCACGCGGTTCACCCGCGCCGAGTTCGCCGACGACCTCGGCTGGCCCGACCTGATCGGCGTCGCCCTGCTCGGCGGCATCGGCTTCACCGTGTCGCTGCTCATCGGCGAGCTCGCCTTCGGCCTCGGCAGCGAGCGTGACGACCACGTGAAGGTCGGCGTGCTGGTGGGCACGCTGCTGTCGGCGCTGCTGGCCGGCGTCGTGCTGCGGCTGCGCAACCGCCGGTACCGCCGCATCGAGGAGCTGGAGACGGCCGACGCCGACCTCGACGGCATCCCCGACGTCTACCAGCGCGACACCGACACGCCCGGCGGACCGGCGGCACGCCGCGGTTCCGCTGACGGCTGAAGAACGTCGTTGCCGAGCCCGGAACGGCGTCGTACCGTCGAGGTACACGAGAGGGGAGGTGGTCCGAACAATTGAATTCTTATCGGACTCGTGAGGTGGCTGTCCGCTAGCCGCCGTCCAGATGGGCCGCCCGTTCGGAGTGGAATCCGAGCGGAGGCACTCTTCGCCCGTCCGTCGCACGGCGGCGAGCGAGAACCGGACAGTCACCCGACCCCCGGGCCGCCGACACTTGTCCAGTCGGCCCGCGCGCAGCCTCCCGTACCGGGTGGGCGCCGCGGAACAGCCCGGGGGTTGTCCGTTCTCCGGGGAGGGAGCAGCGGCCGTGTCGACCGCTGGGCGCACCGCGCCGGCCGGCCGCTGGATCGCCGACGCCGTCCGCACCGCTCCCCCTGACACCGTCGCGGCGCTCGTGCCGGCCGGCTTCGCCGCCCACGCCCGCGTGTTCCACCCCGCCGTCCGCTACGACGGCGACGACGACGTCCACGTCCGCTGGGACGAGGTGGCCGCGGCCAACGGGACGACGCCGCACCGGCTGATGCAGTGGCCGGGCATCACCGGCTCCTGGGAGTACCTCGGCGAGGCCGACCAGCCCGGGGTGTGGAACGACGCCCCCGCCGAGGGGCACCTGGCCGCGCACGTCGCGCGCGAGGTCGCCGCGGTGCTGGCCCGGCACACCACCAGCCCGGCCGAGTGCTGGTTCGGCTGGGACGACGGCGGCGCCGCCGACCTCCCCCGCCTCACGCTCCCCCGCACCGACCTGCTGCTCGTCCGCGGCCCCGTGCAGCACGCCGCGGTGAACTTCGCCCCCGAGCCGCAGGAGCAGAGCGCCGCCCTGTGGTGGCCGGCCGACCGGGCCTGGTGCGTGGTCACCGACCCCGCGCTGACCAGCACCTACGTCGGTGCCGGCGTGGCCGCCGTCGACGCCCTGCTCGCCAGCCGGCTCGAGGTCGCCCCCGCTCTCCCCGGCGACCCGGTGACGCCCGACAGCGACCCGGTCAACGTCGTCGACCGCCTCGCCTGACACCCTGCCGGCAGCCGGCCGGGCACTCAGGCCCGGGACGCCACGGGAGCACCCGCCGTCGCGGCGAGGACCTCGTCCCACGGGGTGGCGGTCAGGCCGAACGTCTCGGTGGTCGCCGTGGCGTCCAGGACGTACTCCTGGTCGAACTGGTGCCGGATGTCGACGATCTCGCGCATCCTCGGCGCGACCAGGCCGATCGCCGACAGCGCGGCCCACGGCAGCCCGCTCACCGGGACCGGCGGCCGGCCCATCGCGGCGGCCAGCTCGGTCAGCGCCTGGCGCTGGGACCGCGGCGGACTGCTCGGCACGTGCCAGGCCCGCCCCAGTGCCCGCTCGTCGGTGCCGAGCACGGCCAGCGTCGCGGCGACGTCGGGCAGGTAGCTCCAGCTGCGCGGCACGTCCGGGTCGCCCACCACCCACGCCCGCCGGCCGCGGCGCAGCGTGTCCAGCTGCCGCACCAGGTGCGAGTGCGCGGGCGGGACCTGCGGGCCGACGAAGTCACCGGCGCGCGCCTCGGTCATCCTGATCCGGCCGGCCTCGTGGGCGGCCAGCGCGTCGCGCCACATCGCCAGCCGGACCCGGCCCTTGGTGTCGGTGGCCGCCAGCGGGCTCTCCGGCGTCATCGGCCCGCTCGGGCGGCCGTAGACGTAGAGGTTGCCCATCGTCACCAGCACCGCGCCGGTGCGCTCGGCGGCGGTCAGCAGGGCGGCCGCGACGGGCGGCCAGTCGGTGGCCCACCGGTGGTACTCGGGGTTGACGGCGTTGTAGAGCGCCGCGGCACCGGTGGCCGCGCGGGTCAGTGCGGCGGCGTCGGCGGCGTCGACCCGGACGTGCTCGACCGCGTCGGTGGAGACGCCGCCGCTGCGCGACAGGACCCGCACCCGGTGTCCCCGCGCGGCCAGCAGCTCCGCCGTCGTCGTGCCGACCGGCCCCTTGCCCACGATCACGTGCAGTGCCATGACGACTCCTCGTCCTCTCGACGAGAGCGGTGCTCTCGTTCGAGTACGACGATCTCGCCGAGTGGCCGCCATGTCAAGAGCAGTGCTCACAGTTGCGTGCACTGCTCTCGACAGGTCATCATCGACGGGTGCCCACCGCCCGGGAACGCGTCCGCGCCGAGCTGACCACCGAGATCGCCGACGCCGCCCGCCGTCAGCTGGCCGAGGTCGGGGCCGCGGCGCTGTCGCTGCGGGCGGTGGCCCGCGAGGTGGGGATGGCCTCGTCGGCGGTGTACCGGTACTTCCCCAGCCGCGACGACCTGCTGACCCGGCTGATCATCGACGGCTACGACGCCATCGGCGCGGCGGTCGAGGCGGCCGACGACACCGCCGCGCCGCCGGAGGAGCGCTGGTCGGCCGTGTGCTCCGCCGTCCGCGACTGGGCGCGCGCCCACCCGCACGAGTACGCGCTGCTCTACGGCTCCCCCGTGCCCGGCTACGTCGCGCCCCGCGACACCGTCCCGGCGGCGTCGCGGGTCGGGATCGTCCTCGGCCGGATCCTCGGCGACGCCGCCCGCGCCGGCCGGCTCACCGGCGACGGCGGCGGCCGCGAGCCCGGGCTGCTCGGCGACGCCGCCGTCGAGGTCCTCGGCCAGGGGCACCCCGCCGTCGACGACGCCGTCCGGGTGCGCGCCCTGCTCGCGTGGAGCGCGCTGTTCGGCACGGTCAGCTTCGAGCTGTTCGGGCAGCTGGTGGGGTCGGTGGAGGACGGCGACCGCTACTTCGCCCTGGTGACGGCCGAGCTGGCCCGCCTGGTCGGGTTCCGCCCCGCCTAGAGCTGCGCGAGCTCGTCCTCGAGGTCGTCGAGCCCCAGCGAGCCCTGCGACAGGGCGGCCATGTGCCACGCCTTGAGGTCGAAGTCCGCGCCGCGGGCCCGCTGCGCGGCGGCACGGCCGGCCAGCCAGGCGCGCTCGCCGAGCTTGTAGCTGATCGCCTGCCCGGGCAGGCCGAGGTAGCGCACGATCTCGCTGTCGAGGAACGCCGGGTCGCTGCCCAGGTGCTCGCCGGCGAACGCGCGCGCCAGCTCCGGCGTCCACGGCTGCCCGCGGTGCCCGGCCAGCACGCCCTCGGCGTCGCCGGGGACCGGCAGCCGCAGGTGCATGCCGATGTCGACGACCACCCGGATCGCGCGCAGCTGCTGGGCGTCGAGGTAGCCCATCCGGGCGCCCGGCTCGGTGAGGTACCCCAGCTCGTCCATGAGCCGCTCGGCGTAGAGCGCCCAGCCCTCGACGTTGGCGCTGACCGAGCCCAGCGACGTCTGGTAGGTCGACAGGTCACCGGAGACGTACGCCCACTGCGCGAGCTGCAGGTGGTGGCCGGGGACGCCCTCGTGGTACCAGATCGAGACGAGGTCCCACAGCGGGAAGCGCTCGCGGCCCAGGGTGGGCAGCCAGGTGCGGCCCGGTCGGGAGAAGTCCTGCGCGGGGCGGGTGTAGTACGGCGCCGCGGCGCTGCCGGGCGGCGCGATCATCGCCTCGACCCGGCGCACCGGCTCGGCGAGGTCGAAGTGCGTGCCGTCGAGGGCGGAGATCGCCTCGTCCATCATCGCCTGCAGCCGCTGCCGGATCGCCTCCACGCCGTCGACCGCGGGACCGTGCTCGTCGAGCCAGGCCATGGCCTCCTTCGGCGTCGAGCCCGGCCGCAGCGCCCCGGCCTCCGCTCGCTGCTCGGCCAGCAGCCGCCGGTGCTCCTCCCAGCCCCACGCGTAGGCCTCCTCCAGGCCCTGGCCGGCGCCGAGGTCGGAGCCGTTCCAGCGGCGGGCGGCGAGCGCGTACCGGTCCCGGCCGACGGCGTCGGGGGTGCCCTCGGCCTGCGGGAGGTAGGTGTCGCGGAGGAAGTCGCGCACCTCGGCGACGGCGTCGTCGGCCTCCCTGGCGGCGGACTCGAGGTCCCCGCGCAGCGCGTCGGGCCCCGAGCCGGCCAGGCCGCCGAAGAACGGGCCGCTCAGCCACTCGCCGAGCTGCCCGACGACGGTGGACACCTGGCGCGGCGCGGCGAACACCCCCCGCCGCGCCCCCTCGCGCAGGGTGTCGAGGTAGCCGCGGTAGGCCCCGGGCACCCGGGCCATGCGCCGTGCCACGACCGCCCAGTCGTCCTCGGTGGCGGTCGGCATGAGGAGGAAGACCTGGCGGATCGAGTGCACGGGGCTGAAGAGGTTCGACAGCGCGCGGAGGCCCTCACCGGCCTCGTGGGCGGCGAGCTCGGCGCCCAGCCGCTCGCGGAGCAGCCGGGCGCAGCGGCGCTCGACGGCGTCGTCGGCCAGCGCGGGGTCGGCGGCCGTGACGGCGTCGAGCTCGGCCAGGGTCCGCCGGGCGAGGTCGGCCTCGGCCTCCAGGCCCGCCGGGCTCGGGTCGGGCAGCCGGTCGTCGCCGGGCCGCGTGCCGAGCATGGTGGCGACGATCGGGTCGAGGTCGGCCACGGCGTCGACGTAGCGGTCGGCCGTCCGGCGCGGCGTGTCCACCGAGCCGCCCACCGGGACGCTCACCGGAGCCGCTCCAGCCGGGCCGACATCGTGGGCCGCAGCGGGGTGTCGGCACCCGCCCGGTCGATGGCGTACATGAGCGCCCCCTCGACGATCCCGTAGAGCCGCACGGCGCGGGTGGTCTCCGGCGCGTCGGGCGTGCGCGCCACGACGTCGCTGGTCAGCTCCCAGCTCGTGGTCGTCCGCGCCCGCCCGACGTAGAGCTCGATCAGCCCGTCGGGGCTGGTCACCAGCAGCTCGACGTCGTCCTCGCCGCGCGGCCGCCAGAAGCCGGACTCGCGGACGGCGGGGCCCTCGACCCGGCCGTCGCCCCCGATCAGCCAGGTGCGGGACTCGTAGGCGAGGAAGTCGCGGCCGTCGTGGGCGAAACGGGCCCACTGGCCGAAGCGCCGGTCACCGGCGTCCCCGCCGGCGAGGACCCCCTCGCCGTGCCACTCCCCGAGCAGGGGCAGCAGCGACAGCAGGCCGTGCGCCACCTCGGGTCCCGAGCGGACGTCGACGGTGTCGGCGACGGGCAGGTCGGTCGGGCCGGTCACCGGCCGGCGTCCCGGGGAGGCATGCCCCTCACGCTAGTCAGCCGTGCCGGTGGCCCGCGGCCCCGGTGGTCAGCGGCCCGGTGGTCAGCGGCCCGGTGGTCAGCGGCCGCGCGGGCCGCGGCGGGACCGCTCCCGGCGGGGACGCCGCCCCGGCCGGGTCAGCCGCCCGACGGCGACGAGACAGGCGAGCGCCGCCAGCGCGGCGAGCGCGACCAGGACCCACGCGGCGACCACGCCGACACGGTAGGCGGGCACCCCGGCAGCGGCGGCCGGACCCGCCGGGACGGGAGGATGGGGCCGTGCCGTTCACGGGAAGCCACCCCGCCGCGGTGCTGCCGTTCCTGCGGACCGGCCTGCCGGCGTCGGCGCTGGTGGCCGGGAGCCTGGCGCCCGACCTGCCCCTCTACCTGCCGGGCGGGCCGGACTGGCCCACGCACGGCCTGCTCGCGGTGGTCACCCTCGACGTCGTCCTCGGCGCCGCGCTGTGGACGGTGTGGCACGGCCTGCTCGCCCGGCCGGCCCTGGCCGCCGCGCCGGCCGGGCTGCGCCGCCGCGTGTCCGCACCCCCGGGGCTGCGCGGGCGCCTCCGTTCGCCGCGGGCGGCGGGCTCCGTCCTCGCCGGCCTGGCCGTGGGGGCGGCCACCCACGTCGGCTGGGACCAGTTCACCCACTGGTGGGGCTGGGGCACGCGGCACGTGCCCGCGCTGAGCGCCCCGGTGGGCAGCGCGCTCGGTGAGGACTGGTACGGCTACGACGTCGCCCAGCACGCCAGCACGGTGCTGGGTGCGGCCGTCCTCGCCGGGTGGCTGGTCGCCTGGTGGCGCCGGACGCCGTCGCGGCCCGGCGACCTGCGCGACACCGCCTGGGCGGTGTGGGCCGGGCTGCTGGCGCTGGGTGCGGTCGCCGGCGTCACGGCCGCCACGGGTGCGCCCGACGTGCTGCAGGCGGGCTTCCTCGGGGCGACGGCGGGTGGTGCGGCGATGGCCGTGGCCGCCGGGCTGGGCGCCGTCGCGTGGCACGCCGCCCGACACCGCCGCGGCCGGGTCCCGCTCAGGTCTCCTCGGGGTCCGGACCCCGCACGGCCCGCCCGCCGTCGACCGGGAGGACCGCCCCGCTGACGAACGCCGGGGCGCCGGACAGGAGGAAGGGCACCACGTCGGCGACCTCCTCCCGGGGTGCCCACCCGCCCGAGCGGGGGCAGCGCGGCCATCTGCGCCTGCGTGCGGGCGGCCAGGTCGGGGCCCTGGTCGGCCAGCAGGGCCGGTGGCGCTCGGTGTCCACCGAGACGAGCGCCACCGCGTCGACCCGGACGCCGGCCGGCCCGGCGTCGTCCGGCGGGTCCCGGTCGACCCGTCCACCCCGGCATCGTGGCCCAGGACGGACGGCAGCGCCCCTCCCGGCCGGAGCCGGGAGGGGCGCTGCCGCACCGTGCCGGTGCTAGTCCAGGACGACGGTGGTCTCGGTCAGGCCGACCTCGGCGTCGACGACGCGCTCACCGCGGCCGACGGGTGCCAGCGAGCGCAGCTTCCACTTCCCGGGGGCGGCGAAGAAGCGGAACTCGCCCTCCGGGCTGGTGACCACCTCGGCGGTGAACTCGTCGGTCTCGTCGAGCAGCCGCACGTAGGCACCGGCCACGGGGGCGCCGTCGTGCCACACCTGGCCCTGGATCACCGTCTGGGTGGTCAGGTCGATCCCGGCGAGGGCGCCGCCCTGCTTCGGGGCTCCGCACATGCTCAGGCACCCTTCTCGATCGGGACGCCGACCAGGGAGCCGTACTCGGTCCAGGAGCCGTCGTAGTTCTTGACGTTCTGCTGGCCGAGCAGCTCGCGCAGGACGAACCAGGTGTGGCTCGAGCGCTCGCCGATGCGGCAGTAGGCGATGGTGTCCTTGGACTCGTCGAGGCCGGCGTCGGCGTAGAGCCTGCGCAGCTCGTCGTCGCTCTTGAAGGTGCCGTCCTCGTTGGCCGCCTTGCTCCACGGCACGTTCACCGCGGTCGGGATGTGGCCGGGGCGCTGCGCGCCCTCCTGCGGCAGGTGCGCCGGGGCGACCAGCTTGCCGGCGAACTCGTCGGGCGAGCGGACGTCGACCAGGTTCTGCTGACCGATCGCGGCGATGACCTCGTCACGGAAGGCGCGGATGGAGGTGTCGGCCTCCTGCGCCCGGTACTGCGTGGCCGGGCGCTCGACGGCGTCGGGCGAGAGCGAGCGGCTGTCGAGCTCCCACTTCTTGCGGCCGCCGTCGAGGAGCTTGACCTGGTCGTGCCCGTAGAGCTTGAAGTACCAGTAGGCGTAGGCGGCGAACCAGTTGTTGTTGCCGCCGTAGAGCACGACGGTGTCGTCGTTGGCGATCCCCTTGGTCGACAGCAGCTGCTCGAACTGCTCGCGGTCGACGAAGTCGCGGCGCAGCGGGTCCTGCAGGTCGGTCTTCCAGTCCAGCTTGACCGCGCCCTCGATGTGGCCCTTGTCGTAGGCGCTGGTGTCCTCGTCGACCTCGACGAAGACGATGCCGGGCTGGCCGATGTGCTCCTGGGCCCAGTCGGCGGTGACGAGCACGTCGTTGCGGCTCATGGGGGGTGTTCCTCCCTGTGGTGGTGTGCGGTCGGGTCAGGCGGTGCGCGCCGGACGGACGCGGCGCACGGGTCGGATGCGGCACACGGCCCGGGCACACGTCGGCCGTGGGCGCGGGCTGTCGATCATGGGGATGGGCTCTCCGGACGGCGGTCAGGGCGCGTCTGGGCGGAGCGGGGCCGCCCTCAGGAGGCGCGACACAGGCAGCTGCCGACGCGGCACAGGTCCACTGTGCGGCGCGAGGTCAGCAGGGTGCCCACGTGACGAGGGTAACCGATCAGGACCGTGCCCCCGTGTGGGCGTCGACGAGGGCGGTGAGCTCCTGCGGCCGCGGGGCGCCGTCGCTGCGGCCCAGCAGACGGCCCTCCCGGTCGAGGTAGAGCAGCGTCGGCGTGCGGCGGACGCCGAGCGCGCGGACGGCGTCGAGGTGGCTCTCCGCGTCGACCTGGACGCAGGCCAGCCCCGGCCGGGTGGCCTGCAGGTGCTGCAGCCGGGCCCGCGTGGCCCGGCAGGGCCCGCAGAACGCGGAGGAGAACTGCACGACGGTCAGGTCGGCGTCCGCCGGCCGCACACCGAGCCCCTCGAGCACCGCGGTGGGTCCGCCCATGCCACCTCCTCGCACCGGTCCCCGGGAGAACCCCCTCGGGTCCCGGGGGCATTCCCTCAGGGCGTGCGCAGCACCGTGTCGGCGGCCTCGGCGGTCACCACGACGCCGGCGTCGCCCGGCCGGACGCCGGTCAGCCGCAGGCCGAAGGGCAGCTCGACGGGGTAGCGCAGGTCGAGCAGGCCCTCGGTCCGGTCGACGACGGAGCCCGGGACGTCGACGCCGGCCGCCTCCGCCCGGTCGACGTCGACGACGACGTCCTGCCCGTCGAGCGACACCCGGCCCACCGCGGTGAGGGGCACCGTGTACCCGAGCAGCTCGACGGTGCGCGTGACCCGCAGCCCGTCGCCCTCGCGCTGCAGCACCGTGTCGGCGCCCAGCTCGGCCGACAGCAGGGCGTAGGACAGCGTGGCGGTGCCGTCGATCCGGTCGACCGGGACCTCCCGGACGGTGCCGGAGAGCGCGTCGGACAGCGGCACGTGCACCCCGCGCAGGACGACGTCGGCGGTCGTGCCCGCGGGGCGGCCCAGGTCCTCGGCGGTCAGGGAGATGCGGACGTCGTCGTAGGTGCCCGACACGGCCTGGGTGAGGAAGGGCCAGCCGGTGACGTCGACCTCCGGCGTCCCGGCCAGGCCGCCGCCGTCGCGCAGGGCGACGGCGACCCGCTGCTCGGCGGCGCCCTCGGCGATCGGGTCGGCCACCAGCCCGGCCACCACCCCCAGCACGAGCAGGAGCGCGAGCAGGCCCAGGAGGGTGCGCACGGTCAGCCGACGGTGAGGGCGAGCAGCGCCGGCGCGCAGGCGGCCAGCGGGAGGAGCGCCTCGACCGTGACCCCGGCGGGCCACGGGACGCGGCGGCCGGCGTCGGCGAGGACGGAGGAGGCGACCGTCCCGGCGAGCGCGGCGACCAGGCCGAGCACCAGGCCGGTGGTGACCCCGGAGAGGACGTCGACGAGCTCGCCGGTGCCGCTCTCGAGCAGGGAGACGGCCATGCCGGCCGCCACCGCGGCCAGCAGCCCGGGCACCCCGCGGCCGACGCCCTCGGCGATCGCGGGACGGGGCAGCACGGCGTCGAGGACGTGCGCGGCAGCGAGGGCGGCCGCGACGACCAGCAGCGGCGAGGTGGCCGGGGAGTCGGCGTCGCCGGTCACCCCGGGCAGCAGGAGCAGCGACAGCGCGCAGGCGGCGGCCACCACGGTGGCGAGCGAGCCCAGCGAGCCGACGACGTCCGAGCGCGGGGGACGGCGCAGCATCTGGTGCACCACGGCGGCCAGCAGGGCCGGGCCCGCCACGACCAGGAGCAGCCCCGGGCCCGGGTCCTCGGCGGAGGCGACGAGGAGGTCCGCCCCGGCGGCTGCCGCGACGGCCAGCACCGCGATCCCGGCCGCCCCGGCGGGGACGAGCGCGAGCAACCACCCGACGACGAGCGCGACCTGCAGCAGGAACACCGCGGCCCCCCGGCCGGCGTCCCCAGCCACGCCGGCTCCCAGGACGACGGCTGCCGCGGCGGCGGCCCCGACGACGGCCGCCGCGAGGTGCCGACCGCGCGTGGCGGGCCGGGTCTGCAGCGCGGTGGTCACGTCGCCTCCTGCCCGCGGACGGCGGGTCCGCGCACCGGTGCCCGCTCGGACCCGATCGTCTCAGACACCCTCCGCGCGGACCGCCCCGCGCGCGGAGCCGCCCCGGCGTGTCCGCCCGTCCGGAGGACGCGCCCCGCCGGCCACCGGGCGGGCCGGAGGGCGTCGGTTATCCTGCGATCTCGGTTCGACAGCGCCGTCGACGCCCTCCCCGAGGAGACGACATGCGACTCGTGCTCATGACCGCGGCGCGTCAGGCCACCACCGAGGTGCTGCCCGCCCTCGGCCTGCTCGGCCACCAGGTGCGCGTCGTCGCACCCGAGCTGTCCAGCCTGCTCGACGGCGACTCCGGCGACGTCGTCCTGGTCGACGCCCGCCACGACCTCGTCCAGGCCCGCACGCTGTGCGGCCTGCTGTCCTCCACCGGGGTCGCCTCCGCGCTCGTCGCCGTCCTCTCCGAGGGCGGACTGGTCGCCCTGTCGGCCGACTGGGGCGTCGACGACGTCCTGCTCGACACCGCCGGGCCGGCCGAGGTCGACGCCCGGCTCAAGTGGGCCACCGCCCGCCGGCTGGCCGCCACCACCCCGGCCGACGGCGCGGACGGCGGGGTCACGCAGGCCGGCGAGCTGGTCATCGACGAGCACAGCTACTCCGCCAAGCTCCGCGGCCGCCCGCTGGACCTCACCTACAAGGAGTTCGAGCTCCTCAAGTACCTCGCGCAGCACCCCGGCCGGGTCTTCTCCCGCGCCCAGCTGCTGCAGGAGATCTGGGGCTACGACTACTTCGGCGGCACCCGCACCGTCGACGTCCACGTCCGCCGGCTGCGCGCCAAGCTCGGCACCGAGCACGAGGCGCTGATCGGCACCGTGCGCAACGTGGGCTACAAGCTCGACCAGCAGGTCGCCGACGCCACCGCGGCCGCCGCCGCGCGGGTCGCCGCCGAGCGCACCGAGCCCCTCGCCGACGGCTCCCGCAGCACCGCGCCGCTGCCCTGAGCGCACCGGCCGTCCGCGACACCCCGCGGCTCGTCCCCGCCGAGACCGCGGCCGTCCTCGCGTTGCTGCGCACCGCGGCGGCGGTCGACGGCGTCCGGCCGCTGTCGGAGGAGGCCGAGCTGCGGCTGCAGCACGGCGGCCCGGCGGGCGGGCGGGACGTGCTCGCCACCGACCCCGACGGCGTCCCCGTGGGCTACGCCCGCCTCGAGCTGGGCGACGCCGGCACGGCCGACGACGCCGAGGCCGAGCTCGTCGTCGTCCCCTCCGCGCGTGGCCGCGGGACCGGACGGGCCCTGCTGACCCGCCTGGAGGAGCTGGCCGGCCCCCGGCCGCTGCGGGTGTGGGCGCACGGCGACCTGCCGGCCGCGACCGCGCTCGCGACCGCCCGCGGTTACTCCCGGGCGCGGGTGCTGCTGCAGATGCGCCGGCCGCTGTCCGACGCCGACCTCGACCCCGGCGTGGCGCCGCCCGACGGCGTCACCGTCACCGCCTTCCGGCCCGGCCGCGACGAGCCGGCGTGGCTGCGCGTCAACGCCCGCGCCTTCGCCACCCACCCCGAGCAGGGCTCCTGGACACCCGCCGACCTCGCCCTGCGCGAGGCCGAGCCCTGGTTCGACCCGGCCGGCTTCCTGCTCGCCTGGCGGGGCGACCCCGACGGCGGCGGCACGCTGCTCGGCTCGCACTGGACGAAGGTGCACCCGCCCGGCGACGCCGGCCCGGACCCCGTCGGCGAGGTGTACGTGCTCGGCATCGACCCGGACGCCCAGGGCCTGGGTCTGGGCCGCGCGCTCACCGCCCTGGGGCTGGCGCACCTGCGCGCCGCCGGGCTGGCGCAGGTGCTGCTCTACGTCGAGGAGGACAACGTCCCGGCGGTCGCGCTCTACGAGCGGAGCGGCTTCACCCGGCACGCCGTCGACGTCTCCTGGCGGCGCGTGCCCTGAGCCGGGGCGTCCTCGGCACAACCGGCCATTTGTGCCGTACCGGTGTGCCCGACGCCACCCGAAACGCACTCGTTCACCTGCCGGACGTGACCTCGTTCTCACCCGGTCGGGAAAGGCTCCGTCGGCGTTCACCGCGCGTTCACCGGACCACCCGGGACCGGCCACCTCGGCTGCCTACCGTCCCTGTCCGTTGGTCCCCGTGTGCCCGGCATCGAGGTCCGGGTCCCTCTCCCGAAAGGCACTGAGTTGAAGCTCAGCACCAGGTCGCGCGCCGTCGCCCTCTCCGCGGCGCTCGCCGGCACCCTCTCGCTCGCTGCGTGTGGGGCGTCCAACGAGACCGAAGGAACCAGCGGCGGCAACGGCGGCGGCGGCGGGAGCGCCGCTGAGCTCAGCGGTGACCTCGTCGGTGCCGGCGCCAGCAGCCAGCAGGCGGCCATGGAGGCCTGGCAGGCCGGCTTCGAGGGCGAGTACCCCGACGTGCAGTTCAGCTACGACCCGGCCGGGTCCGGCGCGGGCCGCGAGCAGTTCATCGACGGCCGGGCCGACTTCGCCGGCTCCGACGCCGCGCTCGACGAGGAGGAGCTGACCGCCGCGCAGGAGCGCTGCGCCGGCGGCGAGGTCTTCGAGCTGCCGAACTACATCTCGCCGATCGCGGTGATCTTCAACCTCGAGGGCGTCGACTCGCTCAACCTCACGCCCGACCTGATCGCGCGCATCTTCACCGGCCAGATCACCACCTGGAACGACCCGGCGATCGCCGAGGCGAACCCGGACGCGCAGCTGCCCGACACCGGGATCACCCCCGTGCACCGCGGTGACGACTCCGGCACCACGGACAACTTCACCGACTACCTGTTCCAGACGGCGCCCGACGTGTGGACGTCCGAGCCCGACGGCGTGTGGCCGCTGCCCGGTGGCGAGGCCGCGAACGGCACCTCCGGCGTCGTCGGCGTCGTCGAGAGCACGGCCGGCGCCGTGACCTACGCCGACGCCAGCCGCGCCGGTGACCTGGGCGTGGCCAGCGTCGCCGTCGGCCAGGAGTTCGTCGCCCCGTCGGCCGAGGCCGCCGCCGCCATCGTGGAGAACTCCCCGCCCGTCGAGGGCCGCGGCGAGTACGACTTCGCGATCGAGCTCAACCGCCAGACCGAGGGCTCGGGCGAGTACCCGATCGTCCTCGTCAGCTACCACGTGGGCTGCGTCCAGTACGACGACCAGGCGGCCGCCGACAACGTCAAGGCCTTCATGTCCTACGTGATCAGCGAGGACGGCCAGGCGGCCGCTGCCGAGAACGCCGGCAACGCGCCCATCTCCGACACGCTGCGCGAGCAGGCCCAGACCGCGGTCGACGCGATCACCGCCGGCTGACACAGGGCACCACACCGGGTGGCCCGGGGCGTCGACGACGTCCCGGGCCACCCGTCCGGCCCGGCGACGGGCTCCCCCGCACCACACCGATCGACCACCCGGAGCAGCGGTGACCGCCACGAAGGCCCCGACCGAACCCCCCTCGACGCCGCGCGTCGTCCGCCGGGCGGGTGACCGCATCTTCGCCGGCAGCGCCAAGGGCTCGGGCATCTTCATCCTGCTCGTGCTGGCCGGCGTCGCCGCCTTCCTCATCAGCGAGGCGATCCCCGCCCTCACCGCCCCCGCCGAGGACATCCCCGGCGGCGAGGGCCTGGCGAGCTACATCGCCCCCCTCATCCTCGGGACGCTGCTCGGCGCCGTCCTCGCGCTGCTGGTCGCCACGCCGCTCGCGGTGGGCATCGCGCTCTTCGTCACCTACTACGCGCCCCGCCGGATCGCCGCCGGCCTGGGCTACGTCATCGACCTGCTGGCGGCCATCCCCAGCGTCGTCTACGGCTTCTGGGGCCTGGCGGTCCTCGCCCCGGCCCTCGTGCCCTTCCACGTGTGGGCCGAGGACAACCTCGGCTGGATCCCCCTGTTCGCGGGCCCGGCATCCACCAGCGGCCGCACGATGTTCACCGTCGGCCTGGTGCTCGCCGTCATGATCCTGCCGATCATCTCGGCCATCGCCCGCGAGGTGTTCAGCCAGGCCCCGGCGCTGCACCGCGAGGCCGCCCTGGCCCTCGGCGCCACACGCTGGGAGATGATCAAGATGGCGGTGCTGCCGTACGGCAAGTCCGGCGTCATCGCCGGCGCGATGCTCGGCCTGGGCCGCGCGCTGGGCGAGACGATGGCCGTGGCGATCGTGCTCTCCGGCGGTGCCGGGGCCACGCTGAACCTGATCAGCAGCTCCAACCCCTCGACGATCGCATCGAACATCGCCCTGCGGTTCCCGGAGGCGACCGGCCTGGGGATCAACACGCTGATCGCCAGCGGCCTGGTGCTGTTCGTGATCACGCTGGGGGTCAACATGCTCGCCCGCTGGATCGTCAACCGGCGCGCCGACTTCTCCGGAGCCAACTGATGAGCACCTCGACCCAGTCCCCCGTCCGGGTCGCCGAGGACCCCCGCGGGCCCATCCGCCCGCAGCGCCGGCTCCCCCGTTACGCCGCCCTCGGCCTCTACCTCGCCGGGATCGCCCTGGGCGCCGCGCTGTCGGCGCTCACCGGCTTCAGCATCGCCCTCACCGTCATCTACGGCGTCATCCTGGGCACGCTGGCCGTCTACGTCGGGGCGCGGGCCGTGGAGGGCCGTCGCAAGGCCACCGACCGGCTGGTCACCGCGCTGGTCACCACCGCGTTCGCGATCGCGATGGTCCCGCTGGTGTCGCTGGTCTACACCGTCCTCGACAAGGGCCTGGCGCGCTTCGACGCCCAGTTCTTCACCAACTCGATGTTCCGGGTCGTCGGCGAGGGTGGTGGCGCCTACCACGCCATCCTCGGCACCGTGATCATCACCGCGGTCACCGCGGTCATCTCCGTGCCCATCGGCCTGCTGACGGCGATCTACCTCGTGGAGTACGGCTCCGGGCGCCTGAAGAGGGCCATCACCTTCTTCGTCGACGTCATGACCGGCATCCCGTCGATCGTCGCCGGCCTGTTCGCCTTCGCGCTGTTCACGCTGCTCTTCGGCAACGACGTCCGGCTCGGCCTGATGGGTGCCGCGGCCCTGTCGGTGCTGATGATCCCGGTCGTCGTCCGCTCGTGCGAGGAGGTCCTCAAGCTCGTCCCCAACGAGCTGCGGGAGGCCAGCTACGCCCTGGGCGTGCCCAAGTGGCGGACGATCGTCAAGGTCGTCCTGCCGACCGCCATCGCGGGCCTCGGCACCGGCATCACCCTCGCGGTCGCCCGCGTCATCGGTGAGACGGCGCCGCTGCTCATCACCGTCGGCCTCATCACGGGTACGAACCTCAACCCGTTCGACGGACGGATGGCGACCCTCCCGGTGTTCGCCTACTACCAGCTGACGCAGCCGGGCACCGCGACCCAGGCCTTCCTCGACCGAGCCTGGACGGCGGCCCTGGTCCTCATCATCCTGGTGATGGTCCTCAACGTCGTGGCCCGCCTGATCAGCCGTCTGTTCGCCCCCAAGACCGGTCGCTGACCGACCCGACCCGGAGGATCCCCCCGTGGCCAAGCGCATCGAGGTCTCCGACCTCAACATCTACTACGGCAACTTCCTCGCCGTGGAGGGCGTCAACGTCTCCATCGAGCCGCGCAGCATCACGGCGCTGATCGGCCCCTCGGGCTGCGGGAAGTCCACCTTCCTGCGCTCGCTGAACCGGATGCACGAGGTCATCCCCGGCGCCCGCGTCGAGGGCAAGGTCGTCATGGACGGCCAGGACCTCTACGGCGCCGACACCGACCCCGTGGACGTCCGCCGGCAGATCGGGATGGTCTTCCAGCGGCCCAACCCGTTCCCGACGATGTCGATCTACGACAACGTCATCGCCGGGAACCGGCTGAACAGCAAGAAGATGAAGAAGTCCGAGTCCGACGACCTGGTGGAGCGCGCCCTGCGCGGCGCCAACCTGTGGAACGAGGTCAAGGACCGGCTCGACCGGCCCGGCTCGAGCCTGTCCGGCGGCCAGCAGCAGCGGCTGTGCATCGCCCGCGCGATCGCCGTCGAGCCCGACGTGCTGCTCATGGACGAGCCCTGTTCGGCGCTGGACCCGATCTCCACGCTGGCCATCGAGGACCTCATGGCCGAGCTCCGGGACCGCTTCACCATCGTGATCGTCACGCACAACATGCAGCAGGCGGCCCGGGTGAGCACCTCCACCGGCTTCTTCAACCTCAACGGCGTCGGGCAGCCCGGGCGGCTCATCGAGTTCAACCCGACCGAGAAGATCTTCAGCAACCCCGACCAGAAGGCCACCGAGGACTACATCTCCGGCCGCTTCGGATAGACGGGGGACGCTCCTGCCCCCGCGGCAGGGTCGTTCCAGCACGTTCGTGAGGCCGCCGCGAGTCCGCTCGCGGCGGCCTCGTCGTGTCCGCCCCGTGGAGCGGTCAGCCGCAGCGGACGGGGCCGGTGCCCGTCGCGGGGTCCGCCGGCGGAGTCGTGGTGTCGACGACGGCCGTCTCGGCCGCCGGGGCCTCGGCAACGGCGGCGGGCGCCGGGGCCGGCACCGGGACGACCTGGGTGAAGCCCGGCCCGATGACGAGCTGGACGGTGTCGCCGATGGCGTCGCTGGGCTGCAGCACCGCTCCCGGGACGGCGGCGGCGACGGTCCGCGCCGGCTCGAGGACGCCGGGCCCGTGGCGCACGACGGTCTCGTTGACCGTGCCGGTCTCGTTGCCCACCTGGCCCACCGTGAAGCCCTGCGCGCGCAGCTGGTCGGCCACGGTCGAGGCCAGCCCCTGGGTGGCGGTGCCGTTGAGGACGTCGACGGTCACCGCGGCGCTCGCCACGGTCAGCGGCTGCGGGCCCGGCGTCGTGGCCGACGGCTCGGCAGCGGGCTGCGCGGCGGGCTCGGCCGCCGCGGTGGCGGCCGCGACCTCGGCGGCGGCGAGCTCCTCGGGGACCCGGGTCTTCTGGATGACGTCGTCGAAGAGCGAGCGCACCCGCGCGCCGTCGAGCAGCACGTAGGCGTGGTCGCTGCCCGCGGGCACGTAGCCGACCTGGGCGACCGGCAGGCCGGCGCGCTGGACGGCGCCGCCCTCGAGGTCACCGAGCGCCGCCGCGAGCGTCCGCAGGTCGCCGAGCGTGGTCTGCTCGTCGACGGTCAGGGCGTCGGCGGCCCGGGTGAGGAAGCGGGTGAGCTCGGGGGTGTTGGCCAGCGTGCCGGCGCTCACGGCCGTGCGCAGGGTCGCCGACAGCAGCAGCTGGGCGCGCTCGGCGGCGGCGGCACCGGTGACGTCGGAGCCGGCGTCTCCCGGGGTCAGGTAGCGGGTCGCGCGCTCGCCGGTGAGCCGGGAGCTGCCGGCCGGCAGTGGGGCGGCGGAGGCGGCGTCGGCCGGTCCGGCGGTGGGCAGGCACACGCTCACCCCGCCGACGGCGTCGACCAGGGAGGGTAGCCGGCCGAGGTCGACGGAGAGGTAGTGGTCGACCCGCAGGCCCGACAGCTGCTGCACGGCGCGGACCATGCAGGCCGGCCCGCCGGTCAGCAGCGAGCTGGCGAACGCCTCGGACACCGCCTCGCGGACGTCGCCGTCCCCGGTCGGGCAGGCGGGGGTGTCGACCATCGCGGTCGGCGGCACGCTGACGAGCACCGCGCGCTCCTCGTCGGCGGCCACGTGCACCAGCAGGCTGGTGACCGACGCCGGCCCCTCGGTGCCGGGCAGGTCGGTGCCGACCACGAGGTAGGTGGTCGTGCCCTCCTGCCACTGGGGGGCGATGACCTCCGGCCCGTCCGGCGCGAGCGCGGCGACCCGGGCGATGTCCCGGTCGACGTAGGAGTAGAGACCCAGGTGGTAGGCGAGCGCGAGGCCGAGGACCGCGGCCAGGGCGAGGCCGGCACGGACCAGCCGCCGGCGGGCCGGGCTGCGCGGCGGGCGGGCCGTCACGGGGCGCCGGGTGCTCCCGCTGCCCGACGGCGCCGAGGGGTCGCGCCCGGGGATCGGTGGGAGCGGGGCGGGACGGCGGGACGAGCCGGCCCCCGAGGACAGCGGCGGGAACAGCGGCGTCGACGGCCGGGCACCGTCGGTCCCGGGCAGCGGCGGGACGGGGCCGGACCGGTGGACGCCGGGCAGCGGCGGCACCGGCGCCGACGGGTGGACGCCCGGCAGCGGTGGCACGGGTCCCGAGCGGTGGGTGCCCGGCAGCGGCGGGACCGGCGCCGACCGCTGGACCCCGGCCGGGCCACCGGGGACGGGCGGCAGGCCACGGCGGGCTGCGGGCGTGTCGTCGAGGGCGCGCGGTGGGCTCGGTGCCGGTGCCGGTGCCGGTGCCGGTGCCGCGGGCACCGGCGGGCGGGGACCGCGGTGCGGCGGGAGCGACTCACCGGGTTCGAGCGGGATGGGCACCTCGCCGGTGCGGCGGGCGGCGCGGCGGCCGGTGGCGTTGCCGGACCGGGCGATCAGCTGCTCGACGGTGAGCGGACCGGGTGCGTCAGGACCGCGCCCGTCGTCTCTGCCGTCCCGCCCCCGTCCCTCGCCCACCGGTGTCGACATCCCATCGTCGTCGTCCGTGTCGTCGTCCGCGCCGCAGCGCCGGGCCGTCGCTCCCCGCATGTGCAGCAGCACGCAACGATACGGCCCGCGAGCCCTCCCGAGGGGCGACGCGCGGGACGACGGCGCGGCGGACCTCCGCCCGTGCCTACCCGACCGGGTGGCCGGACAGTCCCCGGCCGGGCGACCCGCCGTCCACGGACGTAGCGTCGGCGCGTGAGGCTGCCGACGATCCCCGGTCCGTCCGACGTGTTCTCCGCCGTCGAGAGCCTGCGCGACGGCCTCGCCGAGGCGCTCGCCCTGCTGCCGCGGGTGGCGGCCGCGGTGAGCCGGTTCGAGGGCCTGCTCGACCGGGTCGACGGGGTCGTCGGCCGGGTGGAGGACCTCGTCGGGCACGCCGAGGGCACCATCGAGGCGGCCGACCGGGCCATCGGGGGCGTCGGCGAGACGCGGCACCGCGCCGACGAGGCGATCACCGCCGTCCAGGCCACCCGGCAGCGGGCCGACGACGCGATCACCGCGGTCGGACGCACGCAGGAGCGGGCCGACGGGGCCATCGACGCCGTCGGGGACACCCAGAAGCGGGCCGACGCGGCGATCTCCGCCGTGGAGGGGACACAGGTGCGGGCCGACGCTGCCATCGGCGCCGTCGGACGGACCCAGCAGAAGGCCGACGAGGCGATCGGCGCCGTCGGACGGACCCAGCAGAAGGCCGACGAGGCGATCGGCGCCGTCGGACGGACCCAGCAGAAGGCCGACGAGGCGATCGAGGCGGTCGGGCGGACCCAGCAGCGGTCGGACGCCGTCATCTCCGCCGTGCAGGGCACCCAGCAGCGGTCGGACGCCGTCATCTCCGCCGTGGAAGCCACCCAGCAGCGGTCGGACGCCGTCATCTCCGCCGTGGAAGCCACCCAGCAGCGGTCGGACGCCGTCATCACCGCCGTGCAGGCCACCCAGCAGCGGTCCGACGAGGCCATCGAGGCGGTGAGCGCCACCATCGGCCGCTCGGCCGCCGTGATCGACCGGGCCGACGGTGCGGTGGGCGCCGCGGAGGGCCTCGTCGGCCGGGTCGACCCCCTGCTGGCCGGCTACGAGGGGCCGCTGGCGCAGCTCACGCCGAGCGTCCGGCGACTGGCCGAGACGCTGGACCCGCACGAGGTCGAGGCGCTGGTCCTGCTGGCCGACCGGCTGCCGACGCTGGTCGACTCCCTGGACCAGACCGTGATCCCCGTCCTGGCCTCGCTCGAAGGCGTCGGGACCGACGTGCACGACCTGGTCGACACCATGCAGGACCTGCGGCACGTGGTGAAGGGCTTCCCCGGCTCCAAGCTCTTCCGCCGACGCGGCGCGGAGGAGATCGCGGGGAACGACAGCGCCCAGGACGACGACGAGGAGGCCCAGGAGCGCGTGGGCTCCTGAGCCTCCTCCGGGGTCGGGCCGGTCAGGTCTCGGTCGGGTACCCCAGCGCGCGGACGACGTCGCCGATCCGCTCGTAAGTCTCGCCCTCGGGCAGCCGCTCCAGCTCGGCGACGACGGCGTCGGGCGCCCGGTGGTCGAGCGCGGCCTCGACCAGCTGGGGACCGGTGTTCGGGAAGTCGGCGCGCACCAGCCAGCGCGCCAGTTCGGCGCGGGCCACGACGGCGTCCTCGGTCATGCCCACGGGGACGCCGCCGATCAGCGTGCTGTTGGGGCTGTCGCCGGTGTCCGGCTCGCCCTCGGCGACCGGCTCGACCTCGCGGAACTCCTCGGACCGCGTCGCGTGGTTGCTCTTGAGCATCCCCTGGATCTCGTGCTCGAGCTCCTCGTCGAGGCGCGGGTTGTGCTTGTTGCTGCGTGAAGACGCTCCGGCGAAGCGGTCGTCGGTCTCGCTCACGGTCTCTCCCCTCGGCGGGTGTCTACTTCTTCTTCTGCAGCGCGGAGGGCTTGTGCACCGCCGTCTTGCCGCTCTTGTCGCTCGTCACCTCGTACTGCGGGTCGTCGGAGCTGGCCCTGACCGTGCGGCCGCCGGCCTCGGTGTCCTCGGTGATCTCCTTCGTCACCGTGCCCTCGACCTTGCTGCCGTGGCTGTTCCAGGTGACGTGGTCACCCTTCTTCACGTCGTCGGCCATGCGTCCGTCCTCCCTCGCCCCGCTGGACCCACCCCCGGTGCCCGCCCCGTCGCGGGGGCACACATCGGGCCCCGGCGGCCCGGCGCACGGCTCCGGCGGTGGCCGCGCGCGACCCAGCTCACCCCCGCAGCGGGGAGCACCACCCGATCGGGCAGTGCCAGGACCTCGATCGTCACGTAGCGTTCCCGGTGACGGGGGCCCACGGAGCAAACTGCCTGCTGAGAGTCGAGCAGCGGTAACGCTCGGTGATGCCCCCCCGTCCTCGATCGCCGGCCCGGTCGACCCCATTCCCCCGGGGTCGGCCGGGTCGGCCCGCGTCGACACCCGGTCCCTAGGCTCGCGCTCGTGTCGGAGGCCGGAGATGTCCGCAGCGTCGACGTCCTCACGGTCGTGTCCGTCGCCGACGTGACCCCCTCGGTGCGCCGGGTGGTGCTCTCCGGCACCCCGGACGCCGTCGCGTCCGCCGGGCCGACGGTCAACCTGCTCGTCCCGCGCGTGGGCGACGCCGCGCCCCGCTGGCCGGCCGTGGCACGCGACGGGCGGGTGGTGTGGCCGGTCGGCGCGCACGGGGTGAGCCTGCGCAGCTACACCGCCCGGCGGCAGGACCCCGCACGCGGCGAGGTGGAGATCGACTTCGTCCTGCACGGTGACGGCCCGGCCGCGGCCTGGGCCGGGGCCGCCGCGCCCGGCGCGCTGCTGGGGGTGGCCGGCAGCGGGCCCCTCGGGGACCGGCCGGCCGGCACCGTGCTGCTCGCGGGCGACGAGACGGCGCTGCCGGCGATCGCCCGCATCCTCGGGGCGGCGGCCCCGGACGTCGTGGGCACCGCGCTGCTGGAGGTGGCCGGACCCGAGGAGGAGCAGTCGCTCGCCGCGCCGCCGGGTGTCGAGGTGCGCTGGCTGCACCGCGGCGGGACGCCGCCCGGGGAGAGCACGGTGCTGGCCGACGCCGTCGCCGCGCTCGAGCGCCCCGCCGGCGAGGACCTCTTCGCGTGGGTCGCCGCCGAGTCCGCGGCCGTGCGGGCGGTCCGCGCCGACCTGCGCGGCCGGTGGGGCCTGTCGCGGGCGCAGCACCACGCCATCGGCTACTGGCGGCGGGGCCGCGCGATGGCGCCCGCCGGCTGAGGACCGCACCCGCCAGCCGAGGACCGCGCCCGCCGGGCTGGGGACCGCGCCCACCGGGCTGGGGACCGCGCCCGCCGGGTGCGGAGGACCCTCCCGTCCAGCGTCCTCACAGGTACCGTCCAGCGGAGCAGCAGCAGTGCCGGGCACCGTGGGGACCATGACGACGGTGACCAGGCGTCCGACGGGAGACGTGGTGACGGGTACCCGCACCGCTCGAGGCACCGGCCCGGAGGCCCGCCTCCTGGTGGTCGACGACGAGCCCAACATCCGCGAGCTGCTGTCCGCGAGCCTGCGGTACGCCGGCTTCGACGTGGCGACGGCGGCCGACGGCCAGCAGGCCCTGGCACTGGCGGCGACCTTCCGCCCCGACCTGCTCGTCCTCGACGTCATGATGCCGGGGCTCGACGGCTTCGGCGTCGTGCGGCGGCTGCGCGAGAGCGGCCGGCACACGCCGGTGCTGTTCCTCACCGCGCGCGACGCCGCGGAGGACAAGGTCTCCGGCCTCACGCTCGGCGGGGACGACTACGTCACCAAGCCCTTCAGCCTCGACGAGGTGCTCGCCCGCATCCGGGCGGTGCTGCGGCGCAGCACCGGGCAGCAGCGCGCCGCCGAGAGCCCCCGGCTGACCTTCGCCGACATCGAGCTCGACGAGGAGTCGCACGAGGTCGTGAAGGCCGGCGAGGTCGTGTCGCTGTCCCCCACCGAGTTCAAGCTGCTGCGCTACCTCATGGCCAACGCCGGGCGGGTGCTGTCGAAGGCACAGATCCTCGACCACGTGTGGAACTACGACTTCAACGGCGAGGCGAACGTCGTGGAGTCCTACATCTCCTACCTGCGGCGCAAGGTCGACACCACCGAGCCGCGGCTGCTGCACACCATCCGCGGGGTCGGCTACACGCTGCGCCTGCCGCGCGGTTCGTGAGCACCTCCCCCGGCACCCCTCCCGGGACCCGCGGCGGCTCCCGGCTGCCGCGGGTCCCGCTGCGCATCACCCTCGTGGCGCTGCTGCTCGCCCTGGTCACCGTCGCCCTCGTCGTCACCGGGGTGACGGCGACGTCGCTGCTCAAGCGCTACCTGGCCGAGGAGCAGGACCAGCAGCTGCAGAGCACGCTGCGGGGGATCCTGCAGCGGGACGACCTGGTGACCGCCTGCCTGTTCGGGGGCCGGCAGCCTTCCGTCACACCCGGCAGCTACCTCGCCTGCGTCCTCCCGAGCGACGACGAACCGATCGTGCTCATCGGCCCGCCCTCCGACGACGCGCTGCCCGACCTCGACCGCGAGGACGCCGTGGCCATCGCCGCCGACTCCGGGCCAGGCGGCCCCGGCCGTCCCGGGAGGCTCCCGACCCACACCGTGCGCTCGGAGGACGGCGACACGTACTGGCGGGTCACGGCGGTGGGACTGCCCGGAGACCTCGTGCTCGTCGCGGGCGGCGACCTCGGCCGCGACGACAAGGTCATCGGCCGGCTGGTGGCCATCGAGGTCGTCGTCGGCCTGGTCGTGCTGGTGGCGCTGGGACTGGCCGGCTACGGGCTGGTGCGCAGCAGCCTGCGCCCGCTCGCCGCTGTCGAGCGGACCGCCCAGGCCATCGCCGCCGGTGACCTGTCCCAGCGGGTGCCCGCCGGGGACGGCCGCACCGAGGTGGGCCGGCTGTCGCAGGCGCTCAACGGCATGCTCACCCGCATCGAGAGCGCCTTCCGCGCCCAGAAGGCCTCCGAGGAGCAGGCGCGGGCCTCCGAGGAGCGGATGCGCCGCTTCGTCGCCGACGCCAGCCACGAGCTGCGGACGCCGCTGACGTCGATCCGCGGCTTCGCCGAGCTCTACCGGCAGGGCGCGGTCGGCAGCCCGGCGGAGACCGCGCGCCTGATGCAGCGGATCGAGAGCGAGGGCGCCCGGATGGGCGTGCTGGTCGAGGACCTGCTCCAGCTGGCGCGCCTGGACCAGCAGCGCCCGCTGTCGCTGACCCCGGTCGACCTGGCCGAGATCGCCGGCGACGCGGTGCACGACGCCCGCGCGCTCCAGCCCGACCGGCCGATCTCGCTGCACCTGGACGAGTCCCTCACCGAGGTGCCGGTGGTGCTCGGCGACGAGGCCCGCCTGCGCCAGGTCGTGGGCAACCTGGTCTCCAACGCCCTGGTGCACACCCCCCGGACGGCGCCGGTCACGGTCCGGATCGGCGAGGACACCAGTGACGGTGGCGACCGGGTGGTGGTGCGGGTGGCCGACGAGGGCCCGGGCATGGTGCCGGAGGACGCCGCGCGGGTGTTCGAGCGCTTCTACCGGGCCGACGCCTCGCGCAGCCGCGTCGCCGGCGGCACGGGCCTGGGCCTGTCGATCGTGCGCGCGCTGGTGGCCGCGCACGGCGGCGACGTCGCCCTGGACACCGCGCCCGGCCGCGGTGCCGCCTTCACCGTCCGGCTGCCCCGCTCCGGCCCGGACCTCAGCGGCCCGCCCGGCGTCCTCGCCGCCGCTCCCCCCACCGCGGCCGAGGACGGTCCCGGGGAGGCGACCGGACGGCCGGACGTACCGTCCGCGGGTGACCACTGACGACGACGGCGCCCCGTACGACCCCGACCTGATGGCGGCCGTCAGCGACCTCGGGGACGCGCTGCGCGGGCTGGTGGACGCCTCGGTGCGCACGACCGTCCCGGCCGGTGAACTGCACGAGGCCGCCGCGACGGTGCGCGCCGTCACCGCCCGGCTCGGCGCCTCGGTCCGCCCGCTCACCCGGTTGCCCGTCCTCGACGACCCGGTGCGCTTCCGGCGGGTGTTCAACCCGGTCACCGGGGTCGGCAGCGCGCTGGCGCCGCCGCTGGTGCTGCGCGAGGAGCCCGGCGGCGTCGTCGGCGAGGTGACCTTCGGCCCGGCCCACGAGGGACCGCCGGGGTTCCTGCACGGCGGGATGAGCGGCATGGTCATGGACCAGGTCCTCGGCGCGGCCACGATCCGCGCGGGCCTGTGGGGGATGACGGCGCGGCTGGAGCTCGACTACCGCCGTCCGGTCGCGCTGGGCGTCCCGGTCGTCTGCCGGGGCCGGGTGGTCGAGCACGGCGGCCGCAAGTCCCTCGTCACCGGCTCGATGGCCCTCGCCGCCGAGCCCGACCGGCCTCTGGTGGAGGCGCGGGCGGTGTTCGTGCTCCCCCGGGAGGAGCTGCGCGCGGCGTACTTCGCCGAGGTCACCGACGCCGCTGGCCGACACGCCCCGCCGTCGCGGCCCACCGACGCGACCGCGCCCGCCGCCGCGCGGGAGGACCGGCCGTGAGGGACGTCGAGGTCGCCGCGTCCGCCGCGCGGGCGGCCGCCGCGGTGCTGCTCGACCTGCGCGGCGGCGGGCTGTCCGGGCGGGCGCTCGGCGACGCCGGGGACGCGGCAGCGCAGCAGGCGATCACCGCGGTCCTCGCCGAGCACCGCCCCGACGACGTCGTCTTCAGCGAGGAGGCCGCCGACGACCGCAGCCGCCTGGAGGCCGGACGGGTGTGGATCGTCGACCCGCTCGACGGCACCCGCGAGTACGGCGAGGCCGGCCGCCCGGACTTCGCCGTCCACGTGGCGCTGTGGTCGGCCGGCGGGCTGGGCGCGGCCGCGGTGGCGCTGCCGGCCGTCGGCGAGGTGCTGGTGACCGACCCGGCGCCGCCACTGCCCCCGGCCGTGGCGCGGCCCCCGCGGATCGCCGTCAGCCGGACCCGCCCGCCGGCACAGGCGGAGGAGGCGGCGGCGGCGGTCGGCGGTGAGCTGGTGCCGCTGGGCTCGGCCGGCTGGAAGACCACGGCGGTGGTGCGCGGCGAGGTCGACGCCTACGTGCACGCCGGCGGCATGTACCAGTGGGACTCCGCCGCGCCGGTCGCCGTCGCCCTGGCCGCCGGCCTGACCGCGCTCCGGCTCGACGGGTCGCCCCTGCGCTACAACGAGCCCGACCCCTCGCTGCCCGACCTGCTGGTCTGCCGCCCGGAGCTGGCCGCCGCCCTCCTGGCCGCGGTGCGCTGACCGGCGTGCCCGACACTGGAGGGGTGACGACGACCGCCCACCGGCTCACCCAGCTGGAGACGCTCGAGGCCGAGTCCATCCACGTGATCCGCGAGGTGGCCGCCGAGCTCGAGCGCCCGGTGCTGCTGTTCTCCGGCGGCAAGGACTCCATCGTCATGCTCGAGCTGGCGCGCAAGGCCTTCGCGCCGGCCCGCATCCCGTTCCCGGTGATGCACGTCGACACCGGCCTGAACTTCCCCGACGTCCTGGAGTTCCGCGACCGCCGGGTGGCCGAGCTCGGCGTGGAGCTGGTCGTGGCCTCGGTGCCGGACGCGATGGCCCGCGGCCTGGTGCGCGAGGAGCCCAACGGCTCGCGCAACCGGATCCAGACGCCGGTGCTGCTCGAGGCGGTCGAGGAGCACGGCTTCACCGCGCTGTTCGGCGGCGCCCGCCGCGACGAGGACAAGGCCCGCGCGAAGGAGCGGGTGTTCTCCTTCCGCGACGAGTTCGGCCAGTGGGACCCGAAGAACCAGCGCCCGGAGCTGTGGGACCTCTACAACGGCCGGATCCACCTCGGCGAGTCGATCCGGGTGTTCCCGCTGTCGAACTGGACCGAGCTCGACATCTGGCAGTACATCGCCTCGGAGGACATCGCGATCCCGCCGCTGTACCTGGCGCAGGAGCGGGAGGTCGTCGAGCGGCAGGGGATGCTCTACGCCGTCAACGAGTTCGTGCGTCCCCGCGAGGGCGAGCGCGTCTTCCGGGAGACGGTGCGCTACCGCACGGTCGGCGACGCCAACCTCACCGCCGCGGTGCGTTCGGAGGCCACGACGGTCGCCGACGTCATCGCCGAGATCGCGGTGACCCGGATGACCGAGCGCGGCGCCACCCGCGGCGACGACAAGGTGAGCGACGCCGCGATGGAGGACCGGAAGAAGGAGGGCTACTTCTAGGAGGGCCTCGGTGCAGCTGCTGGTCGGCTCACCGCGGGGGCCCGGCAGGAGGGCCGCTCCAGCTCTCACCGCGCTTGCGGCGAGCCGCCACGGGGAGCCGGCGCGCCCGCGCGCGACGGTGGCGCCGGTAGCGCAGCAGCGCGACGACGGTGACGGCGAGCAGCAGGAAGCCGGCCGGCCAGCCCACCGCCTCCGGCTGGGCCACACCGAGCGCCTCGGCCGCCACGTAGCCGACCGCGTACCCGGCCACGACCACCAGCAGCACCGGCACGAGGAACACCAGCCCGCCCACCGCAGCCCCTCTCCGCGGGCCGGGTGGCCCTGCTCACACCCAGCGTCCCCTCCTCCGGCCCCGCACGCCCGCGGCACCGGCCGCTGGGGATGATGGAGGCATGGCCGAGCCCGTCGTCGACGTCCACTCCGCCGCCGCCGAGCAGGCGGCCGAGATCGCGACGGCGCGCCGGGACATCCTCCGCATCGCCACCGCGGG
The DNA here is from genome assembly GCF_900115395.1 of Geodermatophilus obscurus. Classification (GTDB taxonomy): domain Bacteria; phylum Actinomycetota; class Actinomycetes; order Mycobacteriales; family Geodermatophilaceae; genus Geodermatophilus; species Geodermatophilus obscurus_B. The sequence goes on along the minus strand of NZ_FOWE01000004.1, from coordinate 77,911 downwards.
CTCGGTCGACGACGGCAAGAGCACGCTCATCGGGCGGCTGCTGTTCGACAGCAAGGCCGTCTTCGAGGACCAGTACGCGGCGATCGAGCGGGCCAGCCGGGGCGACTACGTGGACCTGGCGCTGCTCACCGACGGCCTGCGCGCCGAGCGGGAGCAGGGCATCACCATCGACGTCGCCTACCGCTACTTCAGCACCCCGCGGCGCACGTTCATCCTGGCCGACACCCCCGGGCACGTGCAGTACACCCGCAACATGGTCACCGGCGCCTCGACGGCGGACCTGGCGATCGTGCTGGTCGACGCCCGCAAGGGCATCCTCGAGCAGAGCCGGCGGCACGCCTACCTCGCCGCGCTGCTGCGGGTGCCGCACCTGGTGGTCGCCGTCAACAAGATGGACCTCGTCGACTGGTCGGAGGAGGCGTTCGCGGCCGTCCGCGACGAGTTCCGCGCCTTCGCCGCCAAGCTCGAGGTGCCCGACCTGACCGTCGTCCCGATCTCGGCGCTGCGCGGCGACAACGTGGTCACCCGGTCCGACGCCGCGCCCTGGTACGACGGCCCGGCGCTGCTGGAGCACCTGGAGTCCGTCGAGGTGGCCGGTGACCGCAACCTCACCGACGTCCGCTTCCCCGTCCAGTACGTCATCCGGCCGCAGTCGGACGCCTTCCACGACTACCGCGGCTACGCCGGCACGGTCGCCAGCGGCGTCCTGCGCTCCGGCGACCCGGTGCAGGTGCTGCCCAGCGGCCGGACGACGACGATCGCCGGCATCGACGGCCCGCGCGGTCCGGTGGAGGAGGCGTTCGCGCCCATGGCGGTCACCGTGCGGCTCGCCGACGACCTCGACGTCTCCCGCGGCGACCTGCTCTGCGGTCCGGAGGGGGCCCCCGAGGTCACCCAGGACCTCGACGCGCTGGTCTGCTGGATGGCCGACGAGCCGCTGCGGCCGCGGCAGCGGCTGGCGGTCAAGCACACCACCCGCAGCGTCCGGGCGGTGGTCAGGGAGGTCGTGCACCGGCTCGACGTCAACACCCTCGACCGCGAGCAGGAGGCCGGCGAGCTCGGCCTCAACGACATCGGCCGGGTGCGGCTGCGCACCACCCAGCCGCTGTTCGTCGACGACTACACGCACAACCGGGCGACCGGCCGGTTCATCCTCGTCGACGAGGCCACCAACGCGACCGTCGGCGCGGGGATGCTCGTCCCCCACTAGGAGCCGGTCGCGGGGGTGCCGCCCACCTCGTCCCGCCAGCTGTGCACGGGCGTCCACCCGAGGACCCGGCGTGCCTTCTCGCTGCTCATCAGCGCCTGGTGGCGGCCCAGTGGGCCCCGCACCGGGACGCCCGGGAAGTGCTCGGCGGCGAGCTCGGCGCTGGGCCGGCTCATCACCGTGTCGGTGTTGGCGATGACGAGGACGTCCGCACCGCGACCGGGGTGGTCCAGGGCGGCCAGGACCGCCGCGGCGCCGTCCCGGGCGTCGATGTAGGACCACGCGTTCCACCGCCGCAGCGCCGGGTCGGCGTCGAAGGACGGGAAGGCCGCGTAGTCGGCCGGCTCCATCACGTTGGAGAAGCGCAGCCCGGTGATCGACAGCTCCGGCCGCCAGCGGGCGAACTGACGCGCCATCTCCTCCTCGAGCGTCTTCGACAGCGAGTAGGACGTGGTCGGCGCGGGCCCGCAGTCCTCGTCGAGGGGCAGGTGCGGCGGCGGGGTGTCGAAGGGCAGCCCGAGCACCGTCTCGCTGGAGGCCCACACCACCGTGTCGACGCCGGCCACGCGGGCTGCGGCGAAGACGTTGTAGGTGGTCGTCACGTTCGCGGCGAACAGCGCCGCGTCGGGCCGGAGGCCGGGCGCCGGGAGGGCGGCCAGGTGGACCACGGCGTCCGGGGCCGGCCACCGGTCGTCGACCCCGGTCAGCACCCCGACGGCCTGGCCGTAGTCGGTGAGGTCGGCCCGGGTCCAGGCGACGTCGGGGCGGCCGGGCGGCACGAGGTCCACGACCGACACCCGGTGGCCGCGCCGTACGAGCAGGTCGACGACGGCGCGGCCGAGCTTGCCGCTCCCCCCGGTGACCAGGACGTGCCGGGCGGGGGCGGTCACCGGCCCCGGCCCTCGGGTGCGACGGCGGGCAGGGCGGTCATGGCTCTCCGATCCGGGTCGTCGTCACCGGTGCCACCACGGGCCGGTGCCGGGCGGTCGGCCCGCCGTCCGGGACGTGCCGGACGGCGGGCCCGTGCGTCAGGACTCGGTGTCCGGGGGTGCCGGCGTCTGGGAGGCGTCGCCGTCCCAGTCCTTGCCGGCCTGGTAGGCGTGGCCCGAGGCGCTGTCGGTCTGCTCGGCGACGGTCTGCACCATCTCCTCGTCCGACAGGCCCTCGCCGGCGGCCTCGGTGTGGCTGGTGGGCTCGCTCATTCCGTCTCCTCCGTCTGGCGGCATCGGTCCCCCCAGCCCTCCCCGGCGGGCCCGCGGGACAAACGCGACCGATCCGGGCCGGCGCTCAGCGCAGGCCGGGGCGCAGTACGAACCAGACCCGCTTGCCGCCGTCGGCGTCCTCGACGCCCCAGTCGTCGGCGATGGCGGCGACGATCTGCATGCCGCGGCCGCGCGGCTGGTCACCGCACAGCTGACCGACCACCGGGCGCACCGCGCTGCCGTCGGCGACGGCGATGCGCAGCCAGCCGTCGGAGTACTCGAGTTCCAGCGACAGCACGCTCTCGCCGCCGACGTGGTCGACCACGTTCGCCACCAGCTCGGTGACGAGCAGCTCGACGTCGGCGACGTCCTGCGGCGCCTGCCAGGCCCGCAGCAGCTCGCGCGCGAGGTGTCGCGCGGCGGGGACGCTGCGCGCGGCGGGTGGCAGGTCCACCCGTGCGGTGAGTGACGACATCGGTTCCCCCGTGACCGGCACCGGGGGCACCGAATCGGTTGTGCACTACCTATCCGGGTTCACGATGACAGCTCGGCGCGCAGGACGCAAGGCCCGTTGCATGCCAGGGCCGTTGCATGCCAGGGCCGTTGCATGTCACGCCCGTTGCATGCAACCCCCCTTCACCACGGTATCGTGCAACCGACCCCGACCGGGGACGCCGGCGAGCTGCGGGAGGACCGACCGTGACGGCAGCACCGGGGCGGACACCCGGCGGACCCGAGCCCACCGACACCGCACCGCGCGACGACGACGCACCGCCCGCCGACGACGCACCGCCCGCCGACGACGCACCGCCCGCCGACGACGCCCTGGCCGCGCTCGAGGACCTGGTCCGCGAGATCGACCGGTGTGCCGCCGAGCTGCAGCTGGCCCGCGAACGCGCCGAGCTGCTCCTGACCCGCCGCCGCACCGGCAGCGCCTGGCACGACATCGTCAGCGCCGAGGCCCGCCCGCTGGTCGTGGAACGGATCAGCACGGTGCTCTCCGGACTGGCGGGGGCCGGGTCGGCCTGGCGGAAGGCGCAGGCGCACGCGCTGCAGGACGAGCAGGTGAGCATCAACCGGATCGCCACCCTCTACGGCGTCACCCGGCAGCGGATCTCCGCCCTGCTGCGCGAGGAGCGGGCCGCTAGGCGGTGAGCGCGTCGATGGCCTTGTAGAGGCGCTGCTCCGACACCGGGCGCGGCGTGCCGATCTGCTGGGCGAACAGCCCGACGCGCAGCTCCTCGACCATCCAGCGGATCCGCGTGACCGGGTCGTCGGGTGCGCCGGTGGGCGGCACCTCGCGGCGCAGCTGCTCGTACTCGGCGGTGACCGCGGCGACCTGCTCCGTCCACAGCGCGTCGCGCGCCGCGTTGGCCGGCAGCTTCTCCAGCCGGTACGCCATCGCCTTGAGGTAGCGCACCAGGTCGGGCAGCCGCCGTCGTCCGGCGGCGGCCACGAAGCCGCGGTGCAGCAGCCCGCCCATCTGCCGGCGCAGGTCGGCGACGGCGGCCTCGGGCACCCGCCGGCCGGGCGCCGCGCCGATCGCGACGGCGACCTCGCGGGCCTGGGTCAGCACCGCCTCCACCCGCCGGACGGCGTCCTGGGTGAGCGGCAGCAGCTGCTGGCGCGCGATCGCGACCAGCGCGTCGAAGGACGCCTCGTCGCGGGGCGGCCCGCCGGCGGCGGCGACGAGCTCGTCGGCCGCGGCGTCGACGCAGTCGTCGACCAGGGCCGGGATCTCGCCGTCGGGGTTGAACTGCAGGGCCAGCCGGCTGCGCGGGCCGAGGCCCTTGACCACCTGCCGGGTCGGTGAGCCGGCCACGAGCACCAGCAGGCGGCGCGCGCCGCGCCAGCTCAGCCGGGTCGCCTCGGCCTCGGTGGACACCACGCGGACCCCGGCGGTGGCCCCCTCGTCGACCAGCGCGGGGTACGCGGTGACCACGTGGCCGCCGCGGCGGACCTCGACGGTGCGCGGCAGCTCCCCGATCGTCCACGCGGTCAGGCCGGTGCGCTCGAGGTCGGAGGCGGCGCGCGCCAGGCTCGCCCGGGCCTGCGGCGCGACCTGCGCGCGCAGCTCCCGCAGGTCCTTGCCCGTGGCCAGCGCGCGCTGCCGGTCGTCGACCACGCGGAAGGTGGCCCGCAGGTGGCCGGGCACCTGGTCCGGCTGCCAGGCATCGGGCGGGACGACGACGCCCGCGGCCCGCCGCAGCTCGCGCTCCAGCGCCGGCAGCAGCGGCTCGGTCGGGGCGACGCGCGGCAGCACCTCGCGCACGCGGTCGGGGATCGGCACGAGCGCGCGCCGCAGCTGCTTGGGCAGCGTCCGCAGCAGCGCCGTCACCAGCTCCTCCCGCAGACCCGGCACGGTGAAGGCCAGCGACTCCCCCGACGTCCGCTCGACGACGGCGTCGAGCACCGCGAGCGGGACGTCGACGGTGACGCCGTCCTCCGGCGCGCCGGGAGCGAAGGCGTAGGACAGCGGCAGGGTCAGCCCCTGGGTGAGCGGCACCTCGTCGGGGAAGTCCTCGGCGCGGACCTGCCCGGCGGCGGCCGCGTTAGTGAGCATCTCGGGCGTGAACGTGAGCAGGTCGGGGGTCTCCCGGCGCGCGGTCTTCCACCACCGGTCGAAGTGCCGGGTGGAGACGACGTCGGCCGGGACGCGGGCGTCGTAGAGCTCGAAGACGGTCTCGTCGTCGACCCGGATGTCGCGCCGGCGGGCCCGCTCCTCCAGCTCGGCCACGCGCTCGAGCGCCCGCTGGTTGTCGGCCCAGAAGCGGTGGTGCGTCGTCCACTCGCCCTGCACGAGGGCGTGCCGGATGAACAGCTCCCGGGAGACGACCGGGTCGATGGAGCCGTACTGCACGCGCCGGCCGGCGACCAGCGGGATGCCGTACAGGCTGACCCGCTCGCTGGCCACGACCGAGCCGCGCTTGGCGTCCCACCGCGGCTCGGAGTACTCCCGCTTCACCAGGTGGCCGGCCAGCCGCTCGACGTCGTCGGGGTCGACGCGGGCCACGGTGCGGGCGAACAGCCGGCTGGTCTCCACCAGCTCGGCGGCGACGACCCACCGCGGGGGCTTCTTCGCCAACGGGGTGCCGGGGGCGATGACGAAGCGGGCGCCCCGGGCGCCGAGGTACTCACGGCTGCCGCGCCGCCGGGATGCGTCCTTCCGCCCCGCGGGGTCCTCCACCTGCAGGCCCACCTGCGACAGCAGCCCGGCCAGCAGCGCGGTGTGCACGCCGCGCTCGTCGGGCTCGGCGGCCAGGTCGCCGACGGTCATGCCCAGCCGGCGGGCGGTGCCGCGCAGCTGGCCGTGCAGGTCCTGCCACTCGCGGATGCGCACGTAGTGCAGGAACTCGCGCTTGACCGTGCGCCGGAACGCGCTGCCCGACAGCGCGTCCTGCTGCTCGGCGAGGTACCGCCACAGGTTGAGGAGCGCGAGGAAGTCGGAGTGCTCGTCGGCGAAGCGGGCGTGCAGTTGGTCGGCGGCCTGCTGGTGCTCGGCGGGGCGCTCGCGGGGGTCCTGGACCGTCAGCCCCGCGGCGATGACCAGCACCTCCTCGAGCACGCCGCGCCGGTCGGCCTCGACCACCATGCGGCCCAGGCGCGGGTCCAGCGGCAGCTGGGCCAGCGCCCGGCCGGTGTCGGTGAGCCGCCCGTCCTGCAGCGCGCCGAGCTCCTCGAGCAGCGCCCGGCCGTCGGCGATCGCCCGCCGGTCCGGCGGGTCGACGAACGGGAAGTCCTCGACCGCGCCCAGGTCCAGGGCGGCCATCTGCAGCAGCACCGAGGCGAGGCTGGTGCGCAGGATCTCCGGGTCGGTGTACTCCGGCCGGCCCTCGAAGTCCTCCTCGGTGTAGAGGCGGATGGCGATGCCCTCGGCGACGCGGCCGCAGCGGCCCGAGCGCTGCCGGGCCGAGGCCTGGCTGATCGGCTCGATCGGCAGCCGCTGGACCTTCGTCCGGGCGCTGTAGCGGGAGATGCGCGCGGTGCCGGGGTCGACCACGTAGCGGATGCCCGGCACGGTCAGCGACGTCTCGGCGACGTTGGTGGCCAGCACGACACGGCGGCCGGTGTGCGGCTGGAACACCCGGTGCTGCTCGGCGACCGACAGCCGCGAGTAGAGCGGCAGCACCTCGACGCCGGGGAAGCGCTCGGTGAGGGAGTCGGCGGCGTCGCGGATCTCGCGTTCGCCGGCGAGGAACACCAGCACGTCGCCGGGACCCTCGGTGGCGAGCTCCTCGACGGCGTCGCCGATGGCGGTGACCTGGTCGCGGTCGGGGTCGGCGTCCGGGTCGTCGGGGTCGACGACGGGCCGGTAGCGGACCTCGACCGGGTAGGTGCGGCCGCTGACCTCGACGACCGGCACGTCCGCGCCGTCGACGGCGAAGTGCTTGGCGATCCGGTCGACGTCGATGGTGGCGGAGGTGATGACGACCTTGAGGTCGGGCCGCCGGGGCAGGAGCTGGGCGAGGTAGCCCAGCAGGAAGTCGATGGTGAGGCTCCGCTCGTGCGCCTCGTCGACGATGATCGTGTCGTACTGGCGCAGCAGCCGGTCGTGCGCGATCTCGGCCAGCAGGACGCCGTCGGTCATGAGCTTGACCAGGGTGCGGTCGCCGACCTGGTCGGTGAACCGGACCTTCCAGCCGACCGCCTCGCCCAGCGGGGTGTCGAGCTCCTCGGCGATCCGCTCGGCCACCGTGCGCGCGGCGATCCGGCGCGGCTGCGTGTGCCCGATCCGGCCCCGCACCCCGCGGCCGAGCTCCAGGGCGATCTTGGGCAGCTGGGTGGTCTTGCCCGAGCCGGTCTCGCCGGCGACGACCACCACCTGGGAGTCGCGCAGCGCAGCGGCGATGTCGTCGCGGCGGGCGCTGACCGGCAGCCCCTCGGGGTAGCCGATCGGGGGGAGGGCGGCGCGGCGGCGGGCGATGCGCTCCTCGGCGGCGGCGACGTCGGTGGCGATCTTCTCCAGGGCACGGGCCCGCGCGGCCTCGTCGCGCGTGCGGCGCAGGCCCTCGAGCCGCCGGCCGAGGCGGTGCTCGTCCTCCAGCGTCAGCTCGGCGAGCCGGGACCGGAGATCCGGGAGGGTCGCGGTCACGGCGGTGCTCGGCTTCCTTCCAGGGGACGGGGGCGCGGTGCTCCCGCGTCAGGATCGCACCGGGGGCCTGCGCCGTCGGGCGCCCGGGCCGGAGGGCACAACGCCCGCGGCGGCGCGACTGTTCCGGAGGACGGCGGCCGGGGTACCGGCACCGGCGGGTGCCGCTGGTCGCCCGCGTCATAAAGGTGCAGGCTGCAACTGGTTGCGTGTATTGCGCAACGGCTTGTACGATGCATCTACATCCCCTCATCCTCCCGGAGCCGTCCCATGTCCTCTCCCGCCACCGGGAGCCCGACGCTGCCCACCGGCCGGGCGGCGGAGGTCCGCAGGCTCTCCGAGCAGTTCCCGCGCTTCCTGCGCGTGCTGCACGCCTTCAAGAGCCTCGCGACGGCCGGTGACGCCCGGGAGCGCGCCGCGCTGGTGCTGCTGTTCCCGCTGACCCGGCTCGGCCCGGTGCGCCAGAGCGCGCTCGCCGAGGCCGTGCACGCCGACCCCTCCACGATCAGCCGGCACGTCGCCTGGCTCGTCGAGCAGGGGCTCGTGCAGCGCGTGGCCGACGAGAGCGACGGCCGCGCGACCCGGCTGGTGGTCACCGACGCCGGCGGCGCTGCGGTCGAGCGGCTCGCCGAGGAACGCACCGCCCAGCTCAGCGGGATGCTCGCCGGCTGGTCCGACGCCGACCTCGCTGCGCTCACCGGCCTCTTCGGACGCCTGCTCGACGACCTGACGGCAGCGCTGCCGTCCGACCCCCGTCTCCCCTCCGTTCCCCCCGTCCCGAGAGAGAAGCCATGAGCCAGAGCACGGCCCGCCCCACCGGTGGGGGCAGCGGCGCCCGCGCCGCGGCGAGCGCGCCGGACTCCTCCGGCGCGTTCACCCACCGGCAGATCCTCACGATCGTCGCCGGCCTGATGGTCGCGATGTTCCTGGCGGCGCTGGACCAGACCGTCGTGTCCACCGCCATCCGCACCATCGCCGACGACCTGCAGGGCTACGACCTGCAGGTCTGGGCGACGACGGCGTTCCTCATCACCTCGACGATCTCCACGCCGCTCTACGGCAAGCTCTCCGACATCTACGGCCGGCGGCCCTTCTACCTGTTCGCCATCACGGCGTTCGTCGTCGGCTCGGTGCTGTGCGGCATGGCCGACTCGATGTACCAGCTGGCCGCGTTCCGCGCGGTCCAGGGCATCGGCGCCGGTGGCCTGATGTCCCTGGCCCTGGCGATCATCGGCGACATCGTCCCGCCGCGGGAGCGTTCGCGGTACCAGGGCTACTTCATGGCCGTCTTCGGCGCCTCGAGCGTGCTGGGTCCGGTCATCGGCGGGTTCTTCGCCGGCCAGGCCTCGCTGCTCGGTATCACCGGCTGGCGTTGGATCTTCTACGTCAACGTGCCGCTGGGCCTGCTCGCGTTCGCCGCCGTCTTCCGGGTGCTGCACCTGCCGCACGAGCGCCGTGAGCACCGCATCGACTGGCCCGGCGCCCTGGCCCTGGTCACCTTCGTCGTGCCGCTGCTGCTCATCGCCGAGCAGGGCCGCATCTGGGGCTGGACGTCGCCCCGCGCCCTGCTCTGCTACGCCATCGGCGCCGTCGGCTTCGTCCTCTTCCTGCTCGCCGAGCGGGCCTACGGGGACGAGGCGCTCCTGCCGCTGCGGCTGTTCCGCAACCGCAGCTTCACCGTCGCCACCACGGGCAGCGTCGTGATCGGTGCGGCCATGTTCGGCGGCCTGCTGCTGCTCCCCCAGTACCTGCAGATCGTGCACGGCTCCAGCGCCACCGTCGCCGGCCTGCAGATGATCCCGCTGGTCCTCGGCATCATGATCGGCGCGATGGGCTCGGGCATCGCGATCTCCAGGACCGGCAGGTACCGGGTGTTCCCGCTGGCCGGCACGGTGCTGATGACCACAGCCCTGGTGTCGCTGTCGTTCGTCGTCGGCGCCGAGACGTCGATCTGGGCGCTGGTGCCGTTCATGGTGCTGCTCGGTGTGGGACTGGGGTTCAACTTCCAGCCCGCCGTCCTCGCCGTGCAGAACGCCGTCCCGCCGAGCCAGCTGGGCGTCGCGACCTCGTCGGTGACCTTCTTCCGGCAGATGGGTGCCACGATCGGCACCGCCGCCTTCCTCTCCGTGCTGTTCAGCCGGCTGCCGGGGGCCATCGAGGAGTCGGTCGCGACGGCGGCGGCGTCCGACCCGCGGGTCGCCGGGGCCCTGCAGAGCGGGCAGCTGCCGGTCGGCGGGGACCTGTCGGACACCTCGTTCATCCAGGCGCTGCCGTCCTACCTGGCCCTGCCGTTCAAGACCGGGTTCTCCGAGTCGATCGACCTGGTGTTCCTCATCGCCGCGTGTGCGGCGGCGATCGGCTTCCTCGTCTTCCTGTTCCTGCCGCAGCTGGCGCTCAGTGACAAGTCGGGCATCCAGGCACGTCAGGCGGCCGCCCGGCAGACCGCCGGTGCGCCCACGGGCGAGGACGCCGGCGAGCAGGTCACCCAGGCGGCCGGTGCGGCGGCGCCGACGTCGACAGCTCCCCCGGTCGGGCGCCCCGGTGACGGGGAGACCGCCACCCGGCGCTGACGGAGGGCCACCACGACGACGGGCCCTCCTCGCATCTGCGAGGAGGGCCCGTCGTCGTCTCTGCGCCGGTTGATCGCCGGACCGTTGCCGCCGACACGCGCCGACGCGCCGCGGCGGACGGCCACGCGCCGGTGATCACGACGGGTACCCGGTCGGGACCCGCCTCGGCGCCGTCAGCCGTGGGGCAGGAAGACGGCGCGCACGCAGCCGTCCTCCTTCGCCTTGAACATCTCGTACCCGCGGGCCGCGTCCTCCAGCGGCATCACGTGGGTGGCCAGGTGCTCGGTGGTCAGCTCCCCGCGGGCCATGTGCTCGAGGATCCGCGGCGTGTAGCGCTGCCCGTGCACCTGGGCGCCCCGGATGATGAGCCCCTTGTTCATGGCCGCACCGAGCGGGAACTTGTCCACCGGCCCGGCGAAGACACCCAGCACGAACACGCTGCCGCCCTTGCGGCAGGCCATGATCGCCTCGCGGACGGCCGACGGCCGGTCGGTCTGCAGCCGCAGCTGCTGCTTGACCTGGTCGTAGACGTTCTGCACCCCGGTGCTGTGCGCCTCCATGCCGACCGCCTCGATGCAGACGTCGGGCCCGCGGCCGCCGGTGCGCTCGCGCAGCTCGGCCATGACGTCGGTGGTCGAGTAGTCGATCACCTCCGCGCCCACGTGCTGCCGCACCTGCTCGAGCCGCTCGGGGAGCCGGTCGACCACGTACACCTGCTCGGCGCCCAGCAGCATCGCCGCCCGCGCGGCCATCTGCCCGACCCCGCCGGCACCCCACACGGCCACGGTGTCCCCCGGCTTCGTGCCGGCCAGGTCGGCGCCCATCCAGCCGGTGGAGACGGCGTCGGAGGCGAACAGCGCGCGGTCGTCGGAGACCTCCTCGGGGACGACGAAGGTGCCGACGTCGGCGAAGGGCACCCGGACGTACTCCGCGTGCGACCCGGCGAAGCCGCCCATCGCGTGCGAGTAGCCGAAGCACCCGCCCGGGCTCTGACCCCACAGACCCTCGGTGATCCCCGGGTTCGGGTTGCCGTTGTCGCAGAGCGAGTACAGCTCCTGCCGGCAGTACCAGCAGTTCCCGCAGGCGATGAAGGAGTTGACGACGACACGGTCGCCGACGCGGCGGTCGCGCACGCCCGAGCCGACCTCGACGACCTCCCCCATGAACTCGTGGCCGAGCACGTCGCCGACGCGCATCGCCGGGATGTACCCGCCGAGCAGGTGCAGGTCCGAGCCGCACGTCGTCGTCCGGCTGACCCGCAGGATCACGTCGCGGTCGTTGAGGATCGCGGGGTCGGGGACTGTCTCCACCGACACCTCGTTGACGCCGGTCCAGGTCGCGGCCCTCACAGCACTCCCTCCCGCGGGGCCGCAGCCGCGGCACCCTCCAGTGCGGCCCCCTGCGGGGTGGCGGCCCGCCTCCCGTGCGGCTGCGGCTCCATCCGCAGCACCTCGCCGACCTCGAGCAGCGCCTTCGACTCGCGCAGCGCGGCCCGCAGGTCGCCGACCTGCTGCTCGGTGGGTGTCCCCCGGTACCGGGCCGCGAGCTCGGCGCCGCGGTCGCCCGGCGCGGGCGTCACCCGCACCTCGACGCGGTCCCCGAGGGCGGCCAGCGGCGCGGGCAGCGACGCCGACACCTCCGCCGGGTCGCGCAGCACGGTCACCGCCCGCCAGCGCTGCGCGGCGCGCTCGGGGTCGTCGGTGGCCGACGCCTGCCCGGCACCGGGTACGCGGACGTGCTGCAGCTGCTTCAGCAGCGCCGCACCCGCTCCGCCGGCCAGGCCGGTGGCCCGTCCGATCAGCTGGTTGAGGTCCATGAGGGAGCTGCTACCCGGCCGGCACCGCGGCCTATCGTGGGCCGGTCGGGCTCGCGCCCGCTCTCCCCGCCACCGTCGCCCGTGGAGGCCGTCGTGTCCTCGCTGATCCTGTCCCGCCGCGACCTGGAGTTCCTCCTGCACGAGTGGCTGGAGGTCGAGACGCTGACCAAACGGCCGCGCTACGCCGAGCACTCCCGCGAGACCTTCGACGCGGTCATGGAGCTCGCCGAGCAGATCGCCACCGAGCACTTCGCGCCGCACAACCGGAAGGCCGACGAGAACGAGCCGCGGTTCGTCGACGGCCGGGTCGAGATGATCCCCGAGGTCGGGAAGGCCCTGGCGGTGTTCCGCGAGTCCGGGATCATGGCCGGCACCTTCGACGAGGAGTACGGCGGCATGCAGCTGCCGCAGACCGTCGGGCAGGCGGCCTTCGCCTGGTTCAAGGCGGCCAACGTCGGGACGTCGAGCTACCCGTTCCTGACCATGGGCAACGCCCGGCTGCTGCTCGCGCACGGCTCGCAGGAGCAGAAGGACACCTGGGTGCGGCCCATGCTCGAGGGCCGCTGGTTCGGCACGATGGCGCTGTCGGAGCCGCAGGCCGGGTCCTCCCTCGCCGACATCACCACCCGCGCCGAGCCGCAGGACGACGGCACCCACCGGCTCTTCGGCAACAAGATGTGGATCTCGGCCGGCGACCACGAGCTGACCGAGAACATCGTCCACCTGGTGCTGGCGAAGATCCCCGGCGGTCCGCCCGGCGTGAAGGGCATCTCGCTGTTCGTCGTCCCCAAGTACCTGCTCACCGCGGACGGGGCGGTCGGCGAGCGCAACGACGTCGTCCTGGCCGGGCTCAACCACAAGATGGGCTACCGCGGGACGACGAACACGCTGCTCAACTTCGGCGAGGGCGTGCACACACCCGGCGGGCGGGCCGGCGCGGTCGGGTACCTGGTCGGGGAGCCGCACAAGGGGCTCTCCTACATGTTCCACATGATGAACGAGGCCCGGATCGGCGTCGGGATGGGCGCCACGGTGCTCGGCTACACCGGCTACCTGCACGCGCTCGAGTACGCCCGCACCCGCACCCAGGGCCGCCCGGCGGCGGCGAAGGACCCCGCCTCGCCGATGGTGCGGCTGGTCGATCACCCCGACGTCCGCCGGATGCTGCTGGCCGCCAAGAGCTACGCGCAGGGCGGGCTGGCCCTGGGCCTCTACTGCGCGCGCCTGGTCGACGAGGAGCGGACCGCCGAGACGCAGGAGGAGCGCGACCGCGCCCACCTGCTCCTCGACACCCTCACGCCGATCGCCAAGGCCTGGCCCTCGCAGTGGGGGCCGGTGGCCGACGACCTGGCCATCCAGGTGCACGGCGGCTACGGCTACACCCGCGACTACCCGGTCGAGCAGTTCTACCGGGACAACCGGCTCAACCCGATCCACGAGGGGACCAACGGCATCCAGGCCCTGGACCTGCTCGGCCGCAAGGTGACGGTGCAGGGCGGGGCGGGCCTGGCGCTGCTGGCCGAGACGATCTCGGCGACGACGGCCCGGGCGGCCGGCACCCCGTTCGCCGACCTCGCCGCCGACGTCGACGCCGCGCTCGCCCGGCTCACCTCGGTCACCGCGACGCTGTGGGGCACCGGCGACCCGGCGCTGGCCCTGGCGAACGCCAGCGCCTACCTCGACGCCGGCGGGCACCTGGTCGTCGGGTGGCTGTGGCTGGAGCAGGCGCTGGCCACCCGCGACGAGACCAGCGACTTCCACCAGGGCAAGCGCGCCGCGGCGCGGTGGTTCCAGCGCTGGGAGCTGCCGAAGGTGCACACCTGGCTCGACCTGCTGGAGTCCCTGGACCGCACCGTGCTCGACACCCCGGAGGCCCACCTCTAGCGGGAGGGGCCCGGACACGACCGCGCCCCGTCGCTCCGGCAGGAGCGGCGGGGCGTGCGTCGTGTGCGGTGCCGCGACTAGGCGGCCCGGACGGCCTGGGCGGTCTGCGGGGCCCGCACGTGCTCGGTGGCGGAGGTGGGGGTCACGGACGCGCGGGCCGCCGCCCGCTGCTCACGCTCGTAGCGCGCCGTCGTCGAGGTGCCCATCAGGATCACCAGCCCGGTGAGGACCAGGAACCCGACGAGAGCGACAGCCGGCCACAGAACCATCTGGATGTTCCCCTTGCTCGTCTCGTGTCGTGCCGCCGGGTTGTGCCCCACGGCTCGTCGTCGGGGACTGTGTCCCCAGCTCGGGGCCGTCTCAACCGTCGCCACGTACTGTTCACCTGACGGCCCGTGACCGGTTGCACATCCGGGGCAGGCCGATGGCCCGGAGCGGTGCAGGCGGTGCCCGCATGGTGTCATCGGCACGTGTCCGCTGGTGCCGAGGCCTCGCCGTCCGGTACCGCCACACCGTCGCGCCCGACGCGTCCGGCGCTCCTGGTCCTCACGCTGTCACTCGCCGTCACCACGCTGTCGTTGCTGCAGAGCCTCGTGGTGCCCGTCCTGGGGCCGATCGGCGAGCAGCTCGGCGTCTCGCCCGCGGCGGCCGGCTGGGTGCTGACGGCCAACCTGCTGGCCGCCGCCGTCCTGACCCCGGTGCTCGGCCGGCTCGGCGACATCCACGGCGAACGACCCGTCGTGCTCGGGATCCTCGCGGCCGTCGCCGTCGGCACCCTGCTGGCGATCGTCACCCGCTCGCTGCCGCTGCTGCTGGTGGCCCGGGTGCTGCAGGGCTCCTCCTACGGGCTGTTCCCCCTCTCGATCAGCCTGCTGCGCCGGGAGCTCCCGCCGGAGCGGCTCAGTGTCGCGATGTCGATCGTCAGCAGCACCCTCGGCGTCGGCGGCGTCGTCGGCCTGGTGGCAGCCGGGCTGCTCACCGGCGACGGCGGCGACTACCACCGCCCGTTCTGGATCGGCCTCGGCGTCACGCTGGTGTCGCTCGCGCTGGGCGCCGTCACGCTCCCCCGCCGCGCGGTGACGGTCACCGGCCGGGTCGACTGGGCCGGCGCCGTGCTGCTCGGGATCGGCCTGGTGCTCCTGCTGCTGCCGGTCTCGCAGGGCAACGGGTGGGGCTGGACCTCGCCGGCCACGCTCGGCTGCGCGGCCGGGGCGGTCGCCGTCCTGACCGGCTGGGTGCTGTTCCAGCAGCGGCGGGCCGAGCCGCTGGTGCGCCCGGCACTGCTGGCCGACCCGCGGATGCTCGTGCCGAACCTGGCGGGGCTGGCGACCGGGGTGGGCCTGTTCGTCTCCTTCCTCGCCGTCATGCAGTACGTGCAGACGCCGCCGGACGCCGCGGGCTACGGGTTCGGCGCGCCGGTGCTGGAGGCCGCCGTCGTGTACCTGCTGCCCGGCGGCGTGCTGGGCATCGCGCTCGCGCCGGTGGCCGGGCGGGTGGTCGACCGGATCGGCCCGCTGCTCACGCTGCTCAGCGGGTCGGTCGCCGGGGTGGCCGGCTTCGTCGTGCTCGCGGCCGGGCGGGCCGAGCCGTCCCTGGTCGTGGTGGCCGGCCTGCTGACGCAGGCGTGGGTGACGGTGGCCTACGCGGCGCTGCCCGCGCTGGTCGTGTCGGCGGTGCGCAGCAGCGAGACCGGGGTGGCCAACGCGGTGAACTCGATCGCCCGCGCGGTGGGCCAGGCGGTCGGCAGCACGGTCACGGTCGCCCTGCTCGCCGCGACGCTCGACCCGGCGACCGGCTTCCCGCGCGCCGCGGCCTTCACCGCCGTGTCCCTGCTCGGTGCCGGCGCGGCCCTGGTGGTGGTGCTGGTCAGCGCGGGCGGCATGGTCCGGGCCGGGCGCCGGGGCCCGCGCGACAGCGGGCACACGGCCGACGGGGGGACGGCCGGCGCGGAGCGGGCGACGGCCTGCGCCGGGGAGTGGTCCCCGGTGTCGGGGATCCGCTGACCTGACGCGCCCGGGTGATCACGCCGGTGCATGGAACGGGACCGTCCGGGGCACTGATCACCCCGGTACACCCGCCCCCAGCCCCGGAGGACCCCGATGGCACGTCCCCAAGGCTCACGCGCCGCGAGCACCGAGGCGTCCAAGCCGACGCGCTTCTCCGGCAACAGCACCGGTGACCCGGCGCCGCACGACGACAAGGTCAACTCGACCCGCTTCGACAACGCCCCCAAGGGGCACGACCGCACGCCCACGGCGATGGGCACGGTCAAGAGGACCCTCAAGGAGTTCAGCGAGGACAACCTCACCGACTGGGCGGCCGCGCTGACCTACTACGGCGTCCTCGCGCTGTTCCCGGCGATCATCGCGCTGGTGTCGATCGTCGGGCTGCTGACCACGCCCGAGCAGCTCACCACCGCGCTGACGACCGTGGTGCCGGGGCAGGCGGCGAACACCGTCGGCCCGGTCATCGAGCAGATCGCCGGCAACCAGAGCACCGCCGGCCTCGGCCTCGTCATCGGTCTCGCCGCTGCCATCTGGTCGGCCTCCGGCTACGTGGGCGCCTTCACCCGCGCGGCCAACGTCGTCTACGAGACGCCCGAGGGCCGCAAGGTCTGGAAGCTCAAGCCGCTGCAGCTGCTCGTCACCCTGGTCGGCGTCCTGTTCGCCGCCCTGATCGTCCTGATGCTGGCTCTCAGCGGTCCGGTCGTCGACGCCGTCGGCGAGGCCATCGGCCTGGGCAGCACCGCCCTGACCGTGTGGAACGTCGTCAAGTGGCCGGTGATCCTCGTGATCCTCGCGCTGATGATCGCCGTCCTCTACTACTCGACGCCGAACGTCAAGCTGCGCGGCTTCAAGTGGGTCAGCCCGGGTGCGGGCGTGGCCATCCTCGTCGCGATCGTCGCCTCGGCCGCGTTCGCCTTCTACGTGGGCAACTTCGGCAGCTACAACAAGACCTACGGCGCGCTGGCCGGCGTCGTCGTCTTCCTGATCTGGTTCTGGCTGATCAACCTGGCGCTGCTCTTCGGCATCGAGTTCGACTCCGAGATGGAGCGGACGAAGGAGATGAAGGAGGGCGTCCCGGCGGCCGAGAAGGAGATCCAGCTCGACGCCCGCGCCGAGCCCAAGGACCGCAACACCAACTAGCGGTCCGGCCCGCAGGGGCCACCGACACGGCAGCGGCCCCCTCCCACAACCGGGAGGGGGCCGCTGCCGTGTGCTCAGCGGGAGGTGGGCGGGCGGTCGCCGCGGCGCGCGGGCGGGGTGCGCTCGACCAGCCCGGCGAGGACGGCCAGCCCCCGGCTCACCGCCTCGCCGACCGGCACCAGCCGCGCCGGCGCCCGCCGGACCCCGGCGTCGACGGCGTCGCGGCTGCGGTCGAGCAGGGACAGCGGCAGCGCCGACAGGGCGTTGCCCGGCGGGCGGCGCGAGACCGTGGGGTGCGGCCGGGTGGGCGAGATCCGCCGGACCAGGTCCCACCGGCGGCCCAGGCGGCGGAGCTCGGCGACGTCGAGGTGCTCCTGCAGCCGCGGAAAGAGCACGTCCTCCTCCTCCCGGACGTCGGCCTGCAGCGCCTCGACCAGCCGGGCGAGCAGGGCCGGCCGCTGCGGGTCGTCGAGCCCGCCCCGCTCGAGCGCGGCGACCAGCTCGTTGACCTCCTGGTGCTCCTCCTCGATCTGCAGGGTGATCGCCTCGCCGTCGGGCAGGACCCGGCGCACCACCGGCCAGATCACCGTCTCCTCGGCGAAGGCGTGGCTGAACACCAGGCGGTCGATGCGGGTGAGCACCTCCTCCTGCGTGCGGCCGGTGCTGCCGTCGAGATCCTGCAGCAGGCGGTCGAGCTCGACGTGGTCCTTGCGCTGGCGCACCAGCACGCTGCCGGGCCCGCCGAGCTCCTCCTCGGTCTGGTCGGCGATGGATCGGGGCACGGGGACTCCTCGGGTGGTGCGGACGGAACCGTCCGTCCCTTGCCCGCCGGCGGTCCCGGCCACACCGGTTGCCCCGGCGGCCGGGGGGTAGGTCGATCCCACGGGACAGCGGTGTCCCGCCCGGTGAGGAGGCAGTCCCATGGCCGACCGGCCCCCCGTCACGTCGGACTTCTACGACCTCGAGGCGCTGCTCGACGAGCAGGACCGCGCGGCGCTGCACCGCGTCCGCACGTTCATGGACGAGCAGGTCGAGCCGATCATCAACGAGTGGTGGACGCGGGCGCAGTTCCCCCGCCACCTCATCCCCGGCCTGGCCGAGCTCGGCATCGCCGGCGCCCAGTACTCCGGGTACGGGTCCCCGGGCCGCTCCTCGCTGTTCGACGGCATGGTCTCCATGGAGCTCGGCCGCGGCGACCCGTCGGTGGCCACCTTCATGGGCGTCCACGGCGGCCTGGCGATGGGCACGCTGCACCTGTGCGCCTCCGAGGAGCAGAAGGAGCGCTGGCTGCCGGCGATGTCCCGGATGGACCTCATCGGCGCGTTCGGCCTCACCGAGCCCGACCACGGGTCCGACGTCGCCCGCGGCCTGCAGACGACGGCCCGCCGCGACGGCGACACGTGGGTGCTCGACGGGCAGAAGAAGTGGATCGGCAACGGCAGCTTCGCCGACCTGGTGGTCATCTGGGCGCGCGACGTGGAGACCGACCGGGTGCTCGGGTTCGTCGTCGAGACGCCGGCCCCTGGCTTCAGCGCCGTCGACCTCGAGGACAAGATCGCCCTGCGCGCGGTGCAGAACGCCCTCATCACCCTCGACGGCGTCCGGGTGCCGGAGGAGGACCGGCTGCAGAACGCCAACAGCTTCCGCGACACCGCGAACGTGCTGCGTGCGACCCGGGTGAGCGTGGCGTGGTCGGCGGTCGGGTGCTCGCGCGGCGCCTACGAGCACGCGCTGCGCTACGCGATGGAGCGCGAGCAGTTCGGCCGGCCGATCGCCTCGTTCCAGCTGGTGCAGGACCTGCTGTTCCGGATGCTCGGCAACATCACCGCCTCGGCCGCGCTGTGCGCCCGTGCCTCCCAGCTGCAGGACTGCGGGATGCTGCGCGACGAGCACGCCTCGATGGCCAAGGGGTACTCGACGATGCGCATGCGCGAGACGGTCGGCTGGGCCCGGGAGCTGATGGGCGGCAACGGGATCCTGCTGGAGAACCACGTCGGCCGGTTCGTCGCCGACGCCGAGGCGATCTACTCCTACGAGGGCACCCGCGAGGTCAACAGCCTCATCGTCGGCCGCGCGGTCACCGGCACGAGCGCCCTGACCTGAGGGACCCCTCTGCAGGGGCCGTCATCGGCCGTCCCACCAGCGCAGCGCCGCGTCGCGTGGCGAGAGCCCGTCCACGGCGACGGCGCGGTTGAGCGTGATCAGGTCGATCGTCGTCAGCTGGGCGCTGACCGCGTCCAGCGCGGCCGCCAGCCGGGGGCCGGCCTCCTCGGCCACCTCGGTCCGGACGACCGGCACCACGTTCTCGCGCGGCTGAAGCGCCCGGTCGTCACGCAGCAGCAGCAGGGCGGCGTCGGTGAGCCGGGCGTCGGTCGTCTCCAGCATGCCGACGTCGACCTGCCCGCTGAGCAGCGCCTCCACGGTGGCCGACCGCGACGGCATGTTGCGCACCTCGGCGAACTCGATGCCGTAGACCTCCTGCAGCCCCGGCAGGCAGAACCGCCGCTCGGCGCACTCGGGCGGGCCGCCGAAGACCAGCCCGGGCGCCACCGCGGCGAGCTGGGACAGCGTCGTCATGCCGTGCTGCTCGGCGAGGTCGGTGAGCACGACGAACCCGTTCTGGTCCTCCGCCTCGGCGGCGGCGAGCACGGTCAGCCCCCGGGGCTCCAGGGCCGCCGCGAGCAGCCCGCGGAGCGGGTCGGGCTCCGGCTCCTCCCCGGCCCCGGCGGCCACGAACTCCGCGGCCGCCCCGAGGTACTCGACGACGACGTCGACCACGCCCTGCTCCAGCGCCGGGAACACCACCTCGCGGGTGCCGATGCCGTGCTGCACCGTCACCTCGAACCCGGCCCGCCGCAGCGCCTCGGCGTAGACCTCGGCCAGCGTCTGGTTCTCGGGGAAGTCGTAGGAGGCGATGCGGACCCCCGGGTCCGGCGGCGG
The DNA here is from genome assembly GCF_900115395.1 of Geodermatophilus obscurus. Classification (GTDB taxonomy): domain Bacteria; phylum Actinomycetota; class Actinomycetes; order Mycobacteriales; family Geodermatophilaceae; genus Geodermatophilus; species Geodermatophilus obscurus_B. Next base: position 58,057 of record NZ_FOWE01000004.1, on the reverse strand, counting down.
GCCGGGATCCGCGGGGACGCCGGCACAGCCGCACAGCACCGCTGCGACGACGAGGGACACGAGCAACGGACGACGACGCATCGCGGACCCTCCGTGCAGGAGGTGGCACCACCGGGTCAGGACTGGCGCGGGCACGGCCACGCTAGTCCCCGCCGGGGACCGGGTCGATGGTCGCGGCGGCGCATCGGGTGGAGCATCCAGCGCCATGGCGGCCACGACGCGGGCCCCGGCGTCACAGGCGCGAGCTGCGGCGCCCGCAGCGCACGCTCCGGCGGGAGGTCGGGTCCAGCGTCCGGACCCCCCGCCGCTTCACCGCGTCGGCAGCCGGCGCCGGCCCTCGGGTGAGCCGCCGCCCCTCCCCCGGCACCTCAACGCCTCGGGCAAGTGGTGGCTGGCGCTCAGCGGCGCCGTGCTCGTCAGCTGGGTCGTCGTCGTCCTCACGCACAGCGTGGCGTTCTTCGACCTCGTCGACACCCGGGTCCTGCAGGGCCTCGCCTCGGTCCGCTCCCCACTGCTGACCGACGTCGCCGAGGTGGCCGGGGTGCTCGGCACCGGCCGCGCCATCCACGTGCTGTGGCTGGTGAACCTGCTGGTCCTGGTCGTGTCCCGTCGCTGGCGGCACCTGTTCGTCTGGATCGGCGTCGGGCTGCTGGTGACCAACACCGCGACCGCGCTGTCCCACGCGCTGCAGCGGCCGCGGCCCTACGAGGTCGAGGTGCTCGGCACCTGGTCGGGCTTCTCGATGCCGTCGGTGCCGATGACGGTCCTGGCGACGTTCCTCATCGGCAGCCTGTACTCGCTGGTGCCCGCCGGTCGCCTCCGCGACGCCGGCAAGTGGGTCGTGTGGGGGCTGCTGCTGGTCACCGCGTCCTCGCGGCTCTACCTGGCCCAGGACCACCCCACCGACGTCCTCGCCGGCGTCGTCCTGGGTGTCGCCGCCCCGCTCGCCGCCTTCCGGATGCTGACCCCGAACGAGGTCTACCCCGTCACCTACCGGCGCGGCAGCCCGGCCCACCTCGACGTCTCGGGCGCCCGCGGGGAGGCCGTCGTCCGTGCCCTGCGCGACCAGCTCGGCCTGGTGGCGACCTCGGTGACCCCCTTCGGCCTGGCCGGCTCGGGCGGCTCCACGCCGCTGCGGATCACCGTCGAGGCAGCCGACGACGCCGGGCAGGAGGAGAGCTACGTCTTCGGCAAGCTCTACGCCGTCACGCACCTGCGCTCCGACCGCTGGTTCAAGCTGGGCCGCACGCTGCTCTACGGCCGGCTGGAGGACGAGAAGCCGTACCACAGCGTGCGCCGGCTGGTGCAGTACGAGGACTACGTGCTGCGCCTGCTCCACGACGCCGGGCTGCCGGTGCCGCACCCCCTGGGGATCGTCGAGATCACCCCGGAGCGGGAGTACCTGCTGGTCACCGAGTTCCTCCAGGGCGCGCGCGAGATCGGCGACCCCGAGGCCGTCGTCGACGACGCGGTGATCGACCAGGGCCTGGCCGTCGTCCGGCGGATGTGGGAGATCGGCATGGCCCACCGCGACGTCAAGCCGGCCAACGTGCTTGTACGCGACGGCACGCTGTTCCTCATCGACTCGGCCTTCGCCGAGGTGCGGCCCAGCCCGTGGCGGCAGGCCGTGGACCTGGCCAACATGCTGCTGGTCCTCGCGCTGCGCACCGACGCCGCCCGGGTCCTCGCCCGGGCCCGCCTGCAGTTCTCCGACGAGGAGCTCGCCGAGGCCTTCGCCGCCACGCGCGGCCTGACCATGCCCTCCCAGCTGCGCCGGATGCTGCGGGCGCAGGGCCGCGACCTGCACGAGGACTTCCTGGCCCTGCTGCCCTACCGCCTGCCCCCGGTGCGGATCCAGCGGTGGTCCTGGCGCCGCGCGGGGCTGTGCCTGGTCACCGCGCTGGCCCTCGCCGTCCTGCTCGCGGTCACCGTCGGCCTGCTCGGGTCGCCGCTGTGACCGCCGTCCGGCGCGCGGCCGTCACCGCGCTGGTGGGCGTCCCGCTGCTCGCGGCCGGCTGCGGCGCCGGCGCCGCGGGGACGATCGGCGCGGTGCCGGCGTGCGCGACCGGTGACGACGCGCGGGCGGCCAACGCGGTCGTGCTGATGGCGCAGGCGGTGCCGACGGCGACCTGGGTCCCGTGCGTGGAGAGCGTGCCGGTGGGCTGGACCTTCGCCGGCCTGGAGGCGCAGACCGGCTCGGCCCGGTTCTGGCTGGACTCCGACCGCGACGGCGTGCACGCCATCGAGGTGCGGCTGACCGCCGGCTGCGACACCGACGGCGCCACCGAGATCCCCAGCGAGCGCGACGGCCTCCGCCGCTTCGAGCGGGTGACCCAGGTGACGCCGCAGTACCTGGGCCGTCGCCACTACGTCTTCCCCGGCGGGTGCGTGACGGTGGTCTTCCGGCTCTCCGGGGACAACCGCGGTGAGCCGCTCGCCCTGGCGACCCAGAGCCTGGGCGTCCTCGGCCGGGAGGAGCTGGCCGCGCAGGTGCACGAGGAGAGCGGCGGGCGTCTGCAGCTCGACCCGCCGGCCGCCGACGCCGCCGAGGGGGACCCGCCGTGACCGCCGTCGCCCCCCAGGCCCCGCCCGCCCGGCCGCCGCGGCGGACCCCGCTGTGGCGCCGGGTGCTGACACCGGTGCTGTCCCTCGCACTCGTCGGGGGCGTCTTCTTCTGGTTCCTGCCGCAGTTCACCAGCCTGTCCGACGTCCGGTCCGCGGTGCTGTCGATGTCGTGGTCGGAGCTGGCGCTGCTGGGTGCCGTCACGGTGTGGAACCTCGCGACGTACCAGTTCGTGATGGTCGCGACCATGCCGGCGCTGCGGCTGCGCGAGGCGACGGTCTCCACGCTGACCACCACCGCCGTCTCCAACACCGTGGTGGGCGGCGCGGCGATCTCCCTCGGGCTGACCTACTCGATGAACTCCTCGTGGGGCTTCTCGCGGTCCCGGACGTCGGTCTCGCTGCTGCTGTCGGGGCTGTGGAACAACTTCGCCAAGCTCGCCCTCCCGGTGCTCGCCCTCGCCCTGCTGGCCCTCTCCGCCACCCCCACCACCGGCCGGGTGGTGGCCGGGCTGGCCGGCATCGCCGGCCTGCTGGTGGCCGTGGTCCTGCTCGGCTTGCTGCTGCGCAGCCGGGAGAGCGCAGCCCGGATCGGCCGGGGCGCGGGCCGGGTGGCGTCGGCCGTCATCCGGCCCCTCGGCCGGCCGCCGGTGTCGGGCTGGGACCGGGCGACGACGAAGTTCCGCGACCGGACGGCGCTGCTGCTGCGCGCCCGATGGCACTGGCTGACGCTGGCGACCGTCGTCAGCCAGCTGTCGCTGTTCGCGGTGCTGCTCGTGGCGCTGCGCGCGGTGGGCGTGGACGCCGGCGAGGTGGGCACGGTGGAGGCGCTGGCGGTCTTCGCCTTCGCCCGGCTGCTCACCGCGGTGCCCTTCACCCCGGGCGGCCTCGGCGTCATCGAGCTGGCACTGATCACCGGCCTGGCCGCGGCCGGCGGCGACCGGGCACTCGTGGCCGCGGCCGTCCTGGTCTTCCGGGGCCTGACCTACGTGCTGCCCATCCCCCTGGGCGTGGGCACCTACCTGTTCTGGCGGCACAACCGCTCGTGGCGGCGGGAGCCGAACTCCGCACCGCGCACGGAGCTGGTGCCGGAGACCACGTGAGGGGCCGCGCGGACACCCGTCCGCGCGCCCCCGTGCGGCGGGCCCGCGACGTCGTCCCCGCGCTGGTCGGCGCGCTGGTGCTCGTGCTGGCCGCGCTGCCGGTCGAGCGGACGTCGGTGCCCGCGGCCGAGGCGGCGGTGTTCCGGGCGGTCAACGGCGTCGACGTGCTGCTGTTCGTCCTCGTCTGGCCGGTCATGCAGCTGGGCAACGTCCTGGTGGTCCCGGCGAGCGCGCTGGTCGCCGCCGCGCTGCGCCGCTGGCGGCTCGCGGCGGGGCTGCTGCTCGCCGGCGCCGGCACCTACCTGGCGGCGAAGGCCGTCAAGGACGTCGTGGTGCGCGGCCGGCCCGACGGGCTGCTCGCCGACGTCGTCGTCCGCGGTGCCGCCGCCCAGGGCCGCGGGTTCCTCTCCGGGCACGCCGCCGTCGCCGTCACCGTGCTGACCGTCGCCTGGCCGTGGCTGGGGCGCCGGGGCCGGGTCGCCGGGGTCGCCCTGGCGGCGGCGGTGTGCCTGGCGCGGGTGCACGTCGCGGCGCACCTGCCGCTGGACGTGGTCGGAGGTGTCGGGCTCGGGCTGCTGGTCGGCTCACTGGTGCTGCTCCTCGTCGGCCGGCCGCGCTGATGCTGGTCGACGTGCGCCGCGGCCTGCGGGTGAGCGCGGTCCTGCTGTCCGGTGCCGTCATCGTCGGCGTGCTCGTGGCGCTGCCGGCCACCCGCCCGGCGGTGCAGGCCGTGGACGACGCGGTGTGGCGGTGGGTGGGCGGCCTGCGCAACGACCCGGCCGACGCGGTGGCGGTAGGGCTGTCCTGGCTGGGCGGCGTGTGGGTCAACTGGCCGCTGCGGGTGGCCGCGGCGCTGCTCATCGCCGTGCGGCGGCACTGGGTGCGCCTGCTGGCGTTCACGCTGGCCGTCGTCACCAGCGAGGCCGCGATCGGCCCGGGCAAGGCGGCGTTCGACCGTCCGCGCCCGCCGGGGTCGCTGATCGAGACCTCGGCGGCGTCCTTCCCCTCCGGGCACGCCATCGCGGGGGCGGTGACCGCCGTCGGACTGGTGCTGGTGCTCGCCCCGCCGGGACCGGCCCGGTGGCGCTGGGAGGTGTGGGCGGTGGTGTTCTCCACCGTCATGGCGCTCTCGCGCGTCTACCTGCGCGCGCACTGGCTGTCCGACACCGTCGCGGGGGCGCTGCTGGGCGCCGGCCTGGCGCTGGGCTGGCCCGCGGTGGTGACCGCCGTGCGCGACCGCCGCGCCCGCCGGCACGAGCAGGCCGGCGGGCCGGGACCGCCCCCGTGACCCCCTGCCCCCTGCCGGACGCCGGGACCTGTGCTTGAGTGAAGCGGGTCACAGGATCCGACGACGACCAGGAGTCCGGATGACCACCACCGCGCCGCGCAGAGACCGCGACACCCCCCGCCCCCGGCCGGCCGCCGCGCCCGACGGCAGCGCCGAGGAGGCGGCCGGCGATGCCGTCATGGGGCTCGACATGGTGCTCGTCGACGCCGCCCGCGGGCCGCTGCGGCGCATGGTGCCGCCGGCCCGCACCCTCGCCGCCCTCGGCACGGCGCTGGCCCGCCACCCCGAGGTCGTGGTCCGGCGCGGCGGCGAGCTGGTGCGGGAGGTGGGACGGATCGCCGTCGGCCGCTCGGAGATCGCGCCCTCGCCCAAGGACCGCCGCTTCGCCGACCCGGCCTGGTCGGGCAACCCGCTGCTCAAGCGGACGATGCAGGCGCACATCGCCGCGGCGCAGGTCGCCGCGGGACTGATCGAGGACGCCGACCTCGACTGGCAGGACGACGAGCGGATCCGCTTCGCCCTGACCAACGTCGTCGACGCGCTGGCCCCCAGCAACGTGCCGTTCCTCAACCCGCTGGCGCTCAAGGCGGTCATCGACACCGGCGGCCGCAGCGCCGTCACCGGGCTGCGCCGGTTCGTCTCCGACGTGACGTCCCCGCCGCGCGTCCCCACGATGGTCGAGCCGGACGCCTTCACCGTCGGCGAGGACCTCGCCGTCACCCCGGGAGCGGTGGTGCTCCGGACGCCGGTGTTCGAGCTGCTGCAGTACCGGCCGAGCACCCCGACGGTGCGCCAGGTCCCGCTGGTGATCGTGCCGCCGACGATCAACAAGTTCTACGTCACCGACCTCGCGCCCGGCCGCAGCATCGTCGAGCACTACGTCGCCGCCGGGCACCAGGTGTTCATGATCAGCTGGCGCAACCCCGACGAGCGGCACGCCGAGTGGGGGCTGGACACCTACGGCCAGGCCGTCCTCGACGCCGCCGACGCCGCGCGGCGGATCACCGGTAGCGAGCACACCGCGTTCCAGGGCTTCTGCTCGGGCGGGATCATCCTGTCCATGGTGCTGGCCCACCTGGCCGCCACCGAGGGCCTGGACCGGGTGGCCGCCGCCAGCTTCGCCGTCACCGTCCTCGACTGGGGCCGGGCCGGCACGATCGGCGCGCTCATGGACGAGGAGGCGGTCCGGGACGCGACGGAGCGGTCGCGGAAGAAGGGCTATCTCGACGGCGCCATGCTGGCCGAGGTGTTCGCCTGGCTGCGACCCAACGACCTGGTGTGGAACTACTGGGTCAACAACTACCTGCAGGGCAAGACGCCGCCGGCCTTCGACATCCTCTTCTGGAACGCCGATACGACGCGGATGAGCGCGGCGCTGCACCGCGACTTCATCGACGTCGCCATCGGCAACCAGCTCACCGAGCCCGGGCGGGCGACCATGCTCGGCACGCCGGTCGACCTCTCGACCATCGACGTGGACACCTACGTCACCGCCGGGATCGCCGACCACATCTGCCCGTGGCAGTCCTGCTACCGCACCACCCAGCTGGTGGGCGGCCGGAGCCGGTTCGTGCTCTCCACGGCCGGCCACATCGCCTCGCTGGTCAACCCGCCGACCAACCCGAAGGCGTCGTTCCAGGTCGCACCGGAGACGCCGGCCGACCCCGAGAAGTGGCTGGCGAACGCGCACAAGGAGAAGGGCTCGTGGTGGCCGGACTTCGCCGCCTGGCTGGCCGAGCGCGCCGGCGAGGAGGTGCCGGCTCCGGAGTCCCTGGGCAGCGCGGAGCTGCCGGTGCTGGGCGACGCCCCGGGGACCTATGTCTTCGACAAGTGAACCGCAGCCCCGCCGGGGCCGCGCGGACACCGTCCGGACGCTGACCGCCGGCGGCCGGACGCTGCGGGTGGCCGAGCGGCGCGGCGACGGGTCGCGTCCCCCGCTGGTGCTGATGAACGGCATCGGCGCCAGCCTCGAGGTGCTGCAGCCCCTCGTCGACGCGCTCGACCCCCGCCGCACCGTCGTCCGCTTCGACGTCCCCGGCGTGGGCGGCTCGCCCCCGCCCGTCGTGCCGTACGTGCTGGCCACGCTGACGCCGGTGGTGTCGGGGCTGCTGCGCCGCCTCGGCCACGACGACGAGGTCGACGTCCTCGGGCTGTCGTGGGGCGGGGGCCTGGCCCAGCACTTCGCCGTCCAGCACCGCCGCCGGTGCCGCCGGCTGGTGCTGGCGGCCACCGGCACCGGGTCGCTGATGGTGCCCGCCTCGCCACGGGTCCTCTCGCACATGCTCACGCCGCGGCGGCACCGCGACCCCGGCTACGCCACGCGGATCGCCGGCGAGCTCTACGGCGGCAGCGTGCGGACCGACCCGGCGCGGGCGGCGCGGACGCTGCACGCGCACAGCCGGCTGGGCCCGCGGCGCGGCTACTACTACCAGCTGGCCGCGTCGGCGGGCTGGAGCAGCCTGCCGTTCCTGTCGCTCATCCGGCAGCCCACGCTGGTGCTCTCCGGCGACGACGACCCGATCATCCCGTCGGTCAACGCCCGCATCCTGGCCCGCGGCATCCCGCGCGCCCGGCTGCACCTCTACGGCGGCGGCCACCTCGCGCTGGTCACCGAGGCCCCCGAGCTCGCCCCGGTGGTCGACGGCTTCCTCGACGAAGCGGGCTGAGCCCCCTCAGCGCCGCAGACCGCAGGCGTCCCCGCCGTCGGTGAAGCCCTGCCGGAAGGCGTCGACGAGCTCGAAGCCCGACGGCCCCGAGCCGGGGACGACGGCCGGGCCGGTCGCGTACCGCAGCAGGACGACGGCGGCCTCGTCGACGTCCCCCGGCGCGAGCCGCAGCCGCGTGCCCGTCAGGTGGCCCAGGTGCATCTCCCGGGCCAGCCACCCGGCGACGCACACCGCGGCCCTGACCGCGGCGGGGTCGTCGACCGGGAGGCCGAGCTGCCCGCGGACGGCCAGGGCGTAGGGCAGGGCGAGCAGCGTCGTCACCGCGAAGTCGCCGACGTCGTCGTGGGCCGGCCGGAGCAGACCGGCGGAGTCGTAGCGGACCGACCCGTCGGCGGGGCAGAGGTACAGGTCCAGCGCCTCCCCGGCTGCCGGGCAGGGCAGGCCGCCGACGGAGCGGACGGCGGGCTCGCGGAGCCGGCCCCCGAGCGGGGCGGTGCCGGGGAAGCCGGTGGTGAGCGCCCGCCGCCAGAAGGTCGCCAGGAGGTCGTCGGTACCGGCGACCATCTCGCGGTGGGACCGGTCGCCGCCGTCGGACGGGTCGGCCGCCCGCTCGGTGTAGACCCGGGACCGGTCGAAGGCGGCGCACGTCCGTGGCCCCTCGGCGTAGCCCTCCTGGAACGCGGAGAGCTGGTCGAACAGCGAGCCGTGCGCATCGGGGTCGTCGGGCGCGGTGCCGGCGGCGTCGCCGAAGTACAGGTAGCCGAGCAGGTAGGGGTCGAGCTCCTCCTCGCGGACGGTGACGTGCGCGGCGGAGCCGTCGGCGACCCACCGGGTCCAGGCGCCGGCGAAGCACTCGGCCTGGGTCTCGGCGACGATCGAGGGGGCGTCGATCCCGGCGTGCGCCTGGACGGCGTGGGCGATCTCGTGCGCCATGATCTCGGCGACCATGAACGGGCCGTACTCGTCGGCCAGGCCCGCCACCCAGGCCCGGTCGTAGACCACGACGTCGTCCTCGCCGCAGTAGTAGGCGTTCCCGGCCAGGTCGGCGACGTCCTCGCCGAAGCAGCCGCCGTCGGGCAGGTCGCCGGGGTCGGTCTCGTCCGGGTCGACGGACCAGAAGCCGCCGTCGATCGCGCCGAGGTCCCCGCCGAAGAGCTCGGGGAAGGTCCGTTCCCACCAGGTGAGGACGTCGGCGATGGCGTTGCGGGCGATCCGGTCGGTGTCGTCGCCGGGGTCGGCCAGGTGCACGCGGACGTCGGCGTCGGTGGCGTCGGTGCGCGGGCCGCCGGGCGGGAACGCGGTGCCGGCGATGACCGTCGCGCAGCCGCTGAGCGCCGGCCCGGCCGTCAGGCCCGCGGCGAGCAGCGCGACGACACGACGCGGGACGCGCACGGCAGCCCCCCTCCGGTCGGGCGGAGCGCGCGGGCGGCGTCCGGGGCGGACGGCAGGAGGCTGCCCGGCCGGGCGGTGCGGGTCAACCGGGACACGCGCCGCCCCCGTCGGCTCAGGACGTGGCCGCGGCCTGCGGCGTCCCGGCCGGCCGCGGCGCCGGGAGCGCGGGCGGGGTCGCCGGCCGCAGCAGGGCCCCGGCCGCCTCCGCCGGCAGCGGACGGTGGAGGAGGTAGCCCTGTGCGTGGTCGCACCCCTGCTCGCGCAGGCGCTCGAGCTGCTCGGGCTCCTCCACCCCCTCGGCCACCACGTCCAGCCCGAAGGTGTGCGCGGCCCGGATGACCAGCGCCACCAGCTCCCGCTGACCCGGGTCCGGTGACGTGACGAAACTGCGGTCGATCTTGAGGGTGTCGACCGGCATCTGCCGCAGCTGCCCGATGGAGGTGTAGCCGGTGCCGAAGTCGTCGATCGCGATCGCCACCCCCAGCGCCCGCAGCTCCGCGAGGTGGGTCAGGGCGACCGGATCGTCGACGAGGACGGTCTCGGTGACCTCGAGGACGAGCAGGTGCGGCGGCAGCCCGGAGGCGGCCAGCGCCCCGGCCACGTCGGCCACGACCCGGCGGTCGGTCAGGTGCCGGCCCGACACGTTGACCGCCATGGTCGGCTCCGGCGCCCCGGGCGGCGGGGTCGTCCGCGCCCGCCAGGCGGCGAGCTGGCGGGTCGCCTCGTGCAGCACCCACCGGTCCACGTCGCAGATGAGCGAGGACGCCTCGGCGACGGGGATGAACTGGTCGGGCGGGACGGGGACGCCGTCGCGCTCCCACCGCAGCAGCGCCTCGAAGCCGTGCAGCCGCCCGCCGGCGACGTCGACGACCGGCTGGTAGACCAGCCGCATCCCGCCGCCGTCGAGCGCCGCGGCGATCGCCGCCTCGGTCTCGGCGCGCGCGGCCAGCTGGCGGCGCAGCGTCTCGTCGAAGATCTCGGCGCGGCCGCGGCCGTGCTGCTTGGCGCGGGAGGCCGCGGTCCCGGCCTCGGCGAAGAGCACGTCGGCGTCCGCGCCGCCGTCCCGGCCGACCGCGACCCCGATGCTGGCGCCGACCCGCACCCGCCCACCGGGGACGTCGACGGGCTCACCGATGCCGGCGATGAGCCGGTGGGCGAGGTCCATGAGGTCGCGCTCGGCGCGGACGGGCTCGACCAGGACGACGAACTCGTCCCCGCCCAGGCGGCAGACGACGTCGCCCGGGCGCACCAGGGACCGCAGGCGGGCGGCGACCTCGCGCAGCACCGTGTCACCGGCGGCGTGGCCGTGCCCGTCGTTGACCGCCTTGAAGCCGTCGAGGTCGACGAACAGCAGACCGGTCATGGCGCCCGACCGGCGGGCGCGGTGCAGCGCGGAGGTGACCAGCGTCAGGGCCTGCGTCCGGTTGGGCAGCTCGGTGAGCGGGTCGTGCGTGGCCTGGTGCGCGAGGGCGAACTGCAGGTCCTCGCGCTGGCGGACCGAGGTCACGATCTGCCGGATGGAGGCGTGCACGACCTCGCCGAGCGGGCCGGGCAGCGGCTGCTCGAGCAGGGCGTCGCCGAGGTCGCCGCGGGCGACGGCCTGCGCCTGGTCCTGGATCCGGCGCAGCCCCCCGACGGCCTCCCCGAGCGCGGCGGACACGGTGCGGACCTCCCGCGGCCCGAGGACCTCCACCTCCACCAGCTCACCGCGGCTGATCTGGGTGGCCTGGCCGGCGAGCAGGCCCAGCGAGCGGGCCACCGTGCGGCCCAGCCACCAGGCGCCCAGCGCGGACGCCGCCAGCAGCCCGATCCCGAGGGCGAGGGTGCTGCGCAGGTCGTCGGCAGCCTCCTCCCGGTCGGCGGCGGCCAGCGAGAGCACGCTGTCGACGGCGGTGTCGACCAGCTCCCCGAGCATCGCGTCGCGGTCGCTGCTGCGGAAGAGGACGTCGGTCATCCGGTCGATGTCGGTGACGAACACGACCGGGTCGTCGGAGGGGGTGAGCAGGGCGTCCATCTCGGCCATCAGCTCCGACCGCTCCACCCGCTCCCAGGCGGCGCGCAGGGACTCCTGCGACAGCTCCCCCATCTGCCGCTTGGCGTCGGTGTAGGACAGCCAGCCGGTCTCCCACGCCAGCCGCGCCCCGATCAGGGTGTTGTCGGTGGCGAACAGGGAGCCGAGGTACAGCGGCATCTGCCGGGCGGCGTCCTGTGCCAGCTGGGCGACGGTCTGCACGTCCTGGACGGCGCGCACCGTCCGGGCCGGCACGCCCTCGGAGACGGCGGCCGAGGCGGCGGCCCGCTCGGCGGTCATCACCTCGTTGGAGACGCCCATGTAGCCCAGGTACATCCGGTTGAGACCCAGCTCCCCCGCGTCGATGCGCGTGCGCAGCCGGGACAGCGTCTCGCCCACCCGCGCGGCGACGTCGGCGCCGAGGGAGCCGGCGGGGACCGCGGCCAGGGCCCCGTCGGTGACGGCCCGGGCGTCGGTGACGGTGGCCAGCGCGATGCCGCGCGCCCCACCCAGCACGACCGGCGAGACGCCGAGCTCGTCGGCGGCCGCCGGGTCGTCGATCACCGCCAGCGCCAGCGCGGGCAGGATCTCCTGCTCGGCGGCCGCGCGGACGGCGTCGAGCTGGGCCACCGTGCGGATCGCGTCCTCCGCGCGGGCGGCGCTGCCGACCTGGGCACCCCGCGTGACGACGACGAGCGTGGCCAGGACGCCCACCCCGACCAGCGGGACGGCGACGAGGGCGGTGAGGTACCACCACAGTGCGACGCCGCGCCGCTTCGTCCGGGTCGTGGGGTCAGCCGTCATGACCGTTCCGTCGGCCCGCCCCGCGGCGACCTTGACCGCTCGGCACCGCTATCCCGCCGAGGGGTGAGTGCGGATCGCGGTGACCAGGGAGCAGCCGGCGTCGCCGAACCCCTGGACCACGAAGCCGAACTGCACGAGCAGGGTCTGCAGGGTCTCGTTCATCGTCCGCTGCACGGCGGTGTCGAGCGCGGCGCCGCGCACCTGCTGGACGCTCATCCGGTCGTGCTGGCGCCAGCTGACCAGGATGCCGCCGTGCAGCGGCTCCGGGGTCAGGCAGACCCCGCCCGACGGCGCCCCGCCCTCGGCCGCGCCGCAGTCGTGCAGCGGCAGACCGGCCTCGACCAGCGCCGCGGTCACCTCGACCGCCAGCGTGGTGAGCGCGTCCTCGTCGGTGAGCAGCTCGTCCCAGTCGTCGGCGAGCCGGTCGAGCTGCTCGCCGAGCTGGGCCAGCCAGGCCCGGTCCTGGGCCGAGGGGCGCCGGGCGACGGTGCCGTCCTCGCGGAGGGTGCCGTGGACGGCCCGGGCGTCCTCCTCGATCCCGCAGGCCAGGGCCACCCACTCGGCCTCGACCCGGTCGCCGAAGGGGCCCGCGAGCGCAGCCGGGGCCGAGCGGTCGCCCTCCCCGTCGACGAGGTACCAGGCGGCCGGCGCGCCGGCGTCGGCGATCCGCCGGCCCGCGGGGTGCGCGGTCGGGGCGGGAGCCGGGTGCGGCGCCAGGCCGACGGCGGCACGGGCCGCGGGCGCGGCGGCGGACGGGCCGTCCGCGGGGACGGTGCCCGGCACCGGGACGTCGGCGCGCGCCCGGGCGAGGTCGCCGCCCGCCGGCGCGCCGGCGTCGGCGGGGACGGGGGCGGGCGCCTGCTGCTGCGCCCGGACCCGGTTGCGCTCGAACTCGTAGCGGGCGGTCGAGGCCCGGCCGAGCACGACGACCAGGGCGGCCGCCGCGACGAAGCCGACCACCGCGACCACGGGCCAGAGGAGGACCGGCGCGGTCACCAGGCGCACCAGGAGCGCTGGGGGCCGGAGCCCCAGTCGGCGGCGCGGCGGACCCAGCCCCGGACGACGGCGACGGCGTCGGCCGGCCGGAGGACGGCGGCGGGCTCGTCGTCGCGGACGTCGGCGGAGGGCTCGAGGCCGAGCAGGTCGAGGAGGTCGGCGATGCCCAGCCCGTCGTCGGTGGCGAGCGGGGTGTGCAGGGACGGTGCCGGTGGTGCGGGCGCGCTCACGGTGGGTTCCTCCCGTACGGACGTCCCGGCCGGGGAAGTGCCGGGGACGTGCAGAGCATCGGGTCTGGCGGGCCGCGATCCGGCCGGTTCGCGGCACCCGCGGCGGCGGCGTCATGCGATCGTTGTGTCCGCCCTGGTCAGGGGCCGGTCACCGGCTCCTGCGGTCGCCGTCATGTCGATTCGCGGTCAGCGTCCCCGCGTGGCGGGCCGCGGGAGGCGCGTGGTCACGCCGGACGGCCCTGCCGCCGCGGCGTGTCGGCGGTCAGCCGAGGGAGGTGGTCCTGTACGGCGCGCCGGACCGGTCGTACGTCGTCCACCCGCCGGTCTGCCGGCCGGCGTCGGAGGTGCCCGAGCGCAGCAGGGTGCCGTCGAGCCGGAACCACTCCCGGTAGCCGTGCGGCTGTCCGCCCTCGACGGGACCGCGGGCGCGCAGCGACCCGTCGCGGTGCCGCTCCTCGTGGATCCCGTCGCCGTGGATCCCGTCGCCGTGGATCCCGTCGCCGTGGATCCCGTCGCCGGGGAGCGCGGCCTCGGGCATGCGCGCTGAACCTGCCACGGGGTACCGCCCCCGGGAACGCCACAGGGACGCCGTCGGGGTCGACGGCGTCCCTGGGGACGTGCGGGACGGCCTCCCCGCGGGGAGGTCCTCCTCCTACTCGGCGTAGCGGACGACGTGCCCGCCGGCCTCGCCGCCGAGCGGCGTGACGTCGAGGCCGCGCAGCCACAGCACGTCGGCCAGCGCGCGGTTCATGACGGCCTGGATGGAGATGTCGGCGACCAGGCCGTGCACCTGCTCGACGCTCATCCGGTCGTGCTGACGCCAGCCGACGACGACGCCGTCGAGGCCGGGCTCGGCGCTCAGGCACGCGCCGCCGAGCGCGCTGCCGGCGCCGGCGGCGTCCCACAGCGGGAGGCCGGCCTCGGTGAGCGCCGCCGCGACCTCGACGACCAGGGTGGCCAGCGGGTCCTCGGCGTCGAGGGCGGCGTCCCAGTCATCGGGGAGCCGGTCGAGCTGGTCGCCGAGGTGCGCCAGCCACGCCAGCTCCTGCGGCGAGGGCCGGCGGTGCAGCCCGCCGTCGGGCCGGCGCAGCCCGTACACGGGGCGCAGGCTGCAGCCCGGGTCCGCCTCGTGCCCGGCCGCGGCCCACGCCGCACCGGCGCGGTCCGGGAAGGGACCCTCCACCGGCAGGCCGGGGCCCGACCCGTCCTCGCTCACCAACCACCAGCCCAGACGTGCCTCGCCGTCGAGCCGGACCTCACTGCTGCGCAGAACCACCGTGCCCACCGTTCGTCCCGTCCATGGGGCCGTCGAGGGGAAGTGCGACGGCGACCGGACCGCCGGGGAAGGGCGGTGCGGATGGCAGAAAGGTAGGGCTGCGCGACCCGCGCGACGCCGCCGTGCGACACCTCCGGTACACGGCGTTCCCGGATCGTTGCGAAGGCCATCCGCCGAGCCGGTGACCGGCTTCTCCAACCGCCCACATGTCGACCGTTCCGTGCGCCCGCGAGCGTGGGGATGTGCCGAACCCGGACGGCGACCCGGTTTCGGCTCAACGCCCCGGCGCGTCCGGCGGGAGGACGGACGGCACGCAGGACCGACCCGTCCGGTCCCCGGGGTGGACGGGCGGGCGGGCCGTGCGCAGGATGGCGGTGCCCGGCCGTACCGAGCGGTACCGGTGCCGGGGACGGCGAGGAGGACGACGGGATGGCAGCGCGCAGTGCGGTCCGCTGGGCCGCGACGCACGGGGTGATGCGACTGGCGATCCGCGCCCGGGCCCGCGCCGGCAACCCCGACGCCGAGGTGCTGCGCGACCCCGCCGTCCGGGAGGACCCGTTCGCGCACTACGAGCGGCTGCGCTCGTCCCGGCCGCTGGTCGGCGGCGCGTTCTCGAAGATCAGCGTCCACCACGCCGTCTGCACCGAGGTGCTGCGCAGCCCCGACTTCGGCCAGATCGGCGGCGCCCGCGCCGAGGGCCTGCCGCCGGTGCTGCGGACGGCGCTCCGGCTGGCCGGCCCGCGCCCGAGCGTCGGGCCGATCGACCCGCCGTCGATGCTCGCCGTCGACCCGCCGGAGCACGCCCGCTACCGCCGGCTGGTCAGCCGCGCGTTCAGCGCCCGCGCCGTCGCGCGGCTGCGCGAGCGCACCCGGGCGATCGCCGACGAGCTGCTCGACGACCTCGAGCGCGAGGCGGCCGCCTCCGGCGGGCGGGTCGACCTCGTCGCCCGCTACGCGAGCCTGCTGCCGGTCACGGTCATCTCGGAGGTGCTCGGCGTCCCGGTGTCGATGCGCGAGCAGTTCCTCGCCTGGGGCGACGCCGCCACGCCCAGCCTCGACATGGGCCTGGACTGGCGCACGCACCGCAGCGTCGAGCGCAGCCTCGGCGAGCTCGACGCGTGGTTCCGCGGCCACCTGCGGCGGCTGCGCCGCGAGCCCGGGGACGACCTGCTGTCCGCGCTGGTCACCGCTGCCGCCGAGGACGAGGACGGCCTCACCGAGCAGGAGCTGCTGTCCACCGCGCTGCTGGTGTTCGGCGCCGGGTTCGAGACGACGGTGAACCTCATCGGCAACGGCGCCGAGCGGCTGTTCGCCTCCCCCGACCAGCGCCGGCTGCTCGCCGGGGACCCGTCGCTGTGGCCCAACGTCGTCGACGAGGTCCTGCGGGTCGAGTCGCCGGTGCAGCGGACCGGCCGGCGCGCGCTGCGGGACACCACCGTGGCCGGCGTCCCGGTGCGCCGCGGCGACATGGTGATCCTCGTGCTGGCCGCGGCCAACCGCGACCCGCTGGTGTTCCCCGACCCGTCCGTCTTCGACGTCACGCGGGCCAACGCCCGCGACCACGTCGCCTTCTCCAGCGGCATCCACTTCTGCCTGGGCGCGGCCCTGGCGCGCATGGAGGGCGAGGTCGCGCTGCAGGCGCTGTTCGAGCGCTTCCGGCACCTCGCTCCGGCCGGCCCGGCGCGCCGTCGCGGCACGATCATCCTGCGCGGCCACGCCTCCCTGCCGGTGACGCTCGGCCCGGCCGCGCCGGCGGTCCCGCACGTCTCCGCCTGAGGCCCCTCCCGCGGCGGCGCGATCTGCGCGACCATCGGCCCGACGAGCGGAGGTCCCCGTGTCCGGCAGCGCAGCACAGGTCGTCGACGACGTCGCCCGGAGCCGCTTCGAGGTGCTCGTGGACGGCGAGGTCGCCGGGTTCGCCGAGTACCGGCGGACGCCGACGTCGGTGTCGTTCACCCACACGGTGATCGAGCCGGCGTACGAGGGCCGCGGGCTGGGCTCGGTGCTCGCCCGCCGGGCACTGGACGCCACCCGCGAGTCCGGGGCGCAGGTGCTCCCGTACTGCCCGTTCATCCGCGCCTGGATCGCCCGCCACCCCGAGTACCTCGACCTCGTCCCGGCCGGGCGCCGGGCGCAGTTCCACCTGCCCGCGGCCGGCGACCGGCCCGCGCCCGACCCGAGGGAACCCGCGCGATGACCGAGACCCGCGACCTGACGGCCCTCGCGGCCGAGCGCGACCGCATCCGCGCCGCGCACCTCAGGCCGGCCGGCGAGCGGCCGGCCTCCACCGCCCGCGGCCTGCACCACACCGCCCTCATCAGCAGCGACGTCGAGCGCACCGTCCGGTTCGTCCAGGACGTGCTCGGCTTCCCGCTGACCGAGCTGGTCGAGAACCGCGACTACCCCGGCTCCTCGCACTTCTTCTTCGACATCGGCCACGGCAACCTGCTGGCCTACTTCGACTTCCCCGGCCTCGACCTCGGCCCCTACGCCGAGGTGCTCGGCGGCCTGCACCACATGGCGATCAGCGTCGAGCCGGAGCGCTGGCAGGAGCTGGTGCGGCGGCTCACCGACGCCGGCGTGCCGCACGAGGTGCACAGCGGCGTCTCGGTCTACTTCCGCGACCCCGACGGCGCCCGCATCGAGCTCATCGCCGACCCCCTCGGCGAGATGTACGGCTCCACGGTGCTCTGACCGCTCAGACCACCGCGGGCGCGGGGACCCGGACGGCGTCGGGGAAGGACCGGTCGCCGAACAGGACGTGCCGGGCCGCGGCACGCCCCGGCGGCGTGCGCAGCAGCGCGAAGGCCGCGGTCGCCATGGCAGGCGTGCGCACCTGCGCCAGGCCCCGGCGCAGCGCCAGCCGCCCCCGGAACGAGGTGCGCAGCGCCGCGCCGTCGTAGTGCGCGAGCACGTCGGGCCGGCCGGTGCGCAGGGCCTCGTCGAGGACGTCGGCGGCGTGGTCGGACAGCCGCAGGCAGGGGTCGAGGCCGCCGGCGGTGAGCGGGGAGACCGCGCCCGCCGCGTCGCCCACGAGCAGCCCGTCGGCGCAGGCGATCCGGCGCAGCAGCCCGCCGACGGGGATGGGGCCGCCGCGCAGCTCGACGTCCTCGGGCGGATCGCCGGCGGGCAGCCCGGGCGCGGCGGCGCGGAACCGCCGGACGGCGCGGCGCAGCCCGTCGGGGAAGCGGTCGGCGTAGCCGGCGACGCCGACGTGCGCGTGCTCGCCGTCGTTGACGACCCACGCCAGGTAGCCGGGCGCCAGCGAGGGGTCGAGCACGCAGTGGAAGGCCGGCGGGCCGTCGACGCCCGGCACCGCGAAGACCTCCTCCGCGCCGACGAGCAGACGGGTGTTGCGGTCGAGGCCGAGGTCGCGGGCCACCCGGGAGCGGGTGCCGTCGGCGCCGACGACGAAGCGGGCCCGCACGCCCAGCGGCCCGTCCGGGCCGCTGAGCAGGCTGACGCCGTCGCGGCGGCCGGCGTACCGGGTGCCCAGGGCGATCCGCACGCCGGCGTCGGCGGCGGTGCGGGCGGCGGCCGCGTACAGCGGCCCCATGTCGCCGACGCGGTACTCGTCGCGGTCGCTGTCGAGGACGACCGGGCGGTCGAGCCGCGGCGGGTAGAGCACCGTGCGCCGGATGGGCGGGCCGAGGTGCTCGGCGGGCAGCGGGAAGTCGTCGAGGGTCTTGCGGACGAAGATCCCGGTGGTGCGGATGGCGCCGGTGAGCGTGGTCCGGCGGTCGGCCAGCAGGACGTCGTGGCCCCGCCGGGCGAGCTGGGTGGCGGTGTGCAGCCCGGCCAGGCCGGCGCCCACGACGAGGACGTCGGCGTTCACCGGACGTCCGAGCGGGACAGCCGGAGCCAGCCGAGCAGGAGGGCGCCGGCGGCCCACGCGAGCAGCACCGTCACCGACGACGCCCGGGACATGCCCGGGAGCTCGCCGCCGAAGAGCAGGTACGCCGCCCCGGAGCCGGGCAGCGCCTCGGCGACGGAGGTGGCCCACGCGAGGCCGAACTGCGGCAGGACGAGCGGCAGGACCAGCACCAGCAGGAAGACCGCGACGAGCGCCCCCGCGGTGCTGCGCAGGAGGAACCCGAGCCCCGCCCCGAGCGCGGCGCCGGCCGCCACGACCAGGGCGACGGTGCCGAGCGCGTCGAGGCCCTCGCCCACCGGCAGCGTGAGGTCCGGGTGCGCCGTGTGCGCCGCCAGGGCGGAGGCCAGGACGAGCACGACCCCGGCCGCCGTCGCCGTCGCGACCGCGACCCCCGCGCGGGCGAGGAGGAGGACGCCGCGGCGGGGCGTCCACTGCAGGGCGGGGACGATGCCGCCGGTGGCGTGGTCGGAGGTGACCGCGGTCAGCGCCAGGCCGAACAGCGCGAACTGGGCCGGCATGACGAACACGGTCACGCCTGCCCAGACCGGGTCCCCGCCGGACTGCGCCGGGTCCCCCGCCGACTCGACGCCGGCGACGGTCCCGAGGCCGACGAGCACGACCGCGGCCGCCAGCAGGAACCACCAGCTCGTCCGGACCGTCCACAGCCGCGTCCACTCCGCCGCGCAGGTGCGGGCGAGGAGGCGCGGGAGCGGCACGCGGGCGGCACCGGCCGTCCGGGTCGCCGTCACCGGTCCGCTCCGGTCGGGACCGGGTCCTGCCCGGCGAACTCCACGCTGCCGGCGGTGAGCGCCAGGTAGGCCTCCTCGAGGGACTGCTGGACGTCGGAGAGGTGGTGCAGCGGGACGCGCACGGAGTCGGCGACCTCGCCGACGTCCTCGGCGGACAGGCCCTGCACCTGCAGCTCGGCGTCCCCGACCTCCTCGACGGTGGCCCCGCGCCGCCGGAGTGCGGGGGCGAGCAGGTCGGGCCGGACGCACCGGACGCGGACTCGGCGGCCCCCGAGGCCGCGCAGCAGCTCCTCGGTCGTCGTGTCGGCGACGAGGCGGCCGCGCCCGACGACGACGAGCCGCTCGGCGGTCTGCTCGACCTCGCTGAGCAGGTGGCTGGAGACGAGGACGGTGCGGCCCTCGTCGGCGAGCCGGCGCAGCAGCCCGCGGATCCAGCGGACGCCGTCGAGGTCGAGCCCGTTGACCGGCTCGTCGAAGAGCAGGACCCCGGGGTCGCCGAGCAGCGCCGCCGCGATGCCGAGGCGCTGCCGCATCCCGAGCGAGTAGCCGCCGATGCGGCGGCGCGCGGCGGCGCCCAGGCCGGCCTGCTCGACCACCTCGTCGACGCGGCGCAGCGGCAGGCCGTTGGTGCGGGCGGCGATGCGCAGGTGGGCACGTCCGGTGCGGCCGGGGTGGACGGCGCCGGGGTCGAGCAGCGCGCCGACCTCGCGCAGCGGCTCGTCCAGCGCCGCGTAGGGGCGCCCGTTGACCAGCGCCGTCCCCGCCGTCGGGCGGTCCAGGCCGAGCACCGCCCGCATCGTCGTGGACTTGCCGGCCCCGTTGGGTCCGAGGAAGCCGGTGACCTTCCCCGGCTCGACGTCGAAGGTCAGGTCGTCGACGGCCAGGACCGTGCCGTAGCGCTTGGTGAGACCCCGGACGGCGATCACCGGTGCGCCTCCTGCGGGGCGTGCGGCGCGTCCTGCTCGTCGGGGACCCACTCGAGCAGGTCGCCGGGCTGGCAGTCCAGCACCCGGCACATGGCCTCCAGCGTGCTGAACCGGACGGCCTTGGCCCGGCCGTTCTTGAGCACGGCCACGTTCGCCGGGGTGAGCCCGACGCGCTCGGCGAACTCCCCGACGCTCATCTTGCGGCGGGCGAGCTCGACGTCGATGCGGACGACGATCGGCATCAGATGACCGACTCCAGGTCGGTGCGCAGCGACGTGGCCTGCCGCAGGAGGGCCCGCATGACCACCATGAGGAGCCCCACCACGGCGCCGACGAGCAGCAGCACCAGCAGGATCGCCGTCAGCGCGGCGTCGTCGCTGACCTCGTCGACGATGAAGTAGTAGGAGCAGACGAAGGTGCCCAGGAGCATCACCCAGCCGGTGGCCATCGCCGCCACGATGGCGTTCACCCACGGCAGGGCGTCGGCGCTGAAGATGCGGTCGTGCGTGACGAGCGTCAGCAGCTGCCAGGTGCAGGCGATGACGGCCTGGACGCACAGCAGCGCCAGCACCGACGCCGCCAGCATCACCGCCTGCACGACCGACTGCTCGAGGGACGGGCCGGCGATGTCCGGGACCATCCGCGGCACGGCCCACACCTGGGCGGCCACCAGGGCCGCGAACACCGACACCAGCAGGACCCGGAGGGGCAGCACCACGCGGCGCACCAGCGACATGCATCGACTCTCGCGTGACATCTATCGAATGTCAATCGACCACGCGGTGGAGTGATCCGCCGTGCCACCCGCCCCTGGTGTGTCGTGTGCCACAGCTGAACCTTGAGGTTCCGTAAGTATCCCCGGAGCGCCAGGGTGGTGCCCATGGGTCAGGACACGCCGTTCCTCC
The DNA here is from genome assembly GCF_900115395.1 of Geodermatophilus obscurus. GTDB lineage: Bacteria > Actinomycetota > Actinomycetes > Mycobacteriales > Geodermatophilaceae > Geodermatophilus > Geodermatophilus obscurus_B. The sequence goes on along the minus strand of NZ_FOWE01000004.1, from coordinate 37,275 downwards.
GGATCGCCGGCCAGCTCGACCGGGTCGCCGACGCCCTCGCCCTGTCGCCGAACGGCCTGCCGCAGCGCCTGGTGACGGCGCTGGGGGCCGAGTAGCCTCCGCTGGACCGGCACGTCGCCGACCTCGTCGACCGGCCGCTGGCGGCTCCGGCGCAGGAGTTCCTGCTGGCCCTCCGGTGGCTGCTCCAGCGGGCCCTCGACGGCGGGAGCCACCGCGCCACGTTCGCGACCATGCGCCGCGAGCAGGTGCAGGCCTACCTCCGCGACGTCCTGCGCCTGCGCGCGGAGGCCGCCACCCACGTCGAGACGGCGTAGCCCCGGCGACGGGCGCGACGGGTCACGGCCACCCGGTCGGGCGCGGGACACCGCGGCAGGACGACCGACGCCCGCCGCCGGGCCGGCTCGTCCGGTGATCACGTCGCGGGGACGCACTACGGTCCCGACGAGCGGTCGCCGGACACGAGCGGAAGGAGCTGCCCGTGCTGACACAGGTGGCGGAGGGCGTGCAGGTCCACCGGAGCGAGCTGCTCCAGAACAACACCGTCGTCGTGCGCGGCCGGACCGGCGTGCTGCTCGTCGACCCCGGGATCACGAACGACGAGATGGCCTGCCTCGCGAGCGACCTGTCCGCTCTGGGCCAGCACGTCGTGGCGGGCTTCGCGACGCATCCCGACTGGGACCACGTGCTCTGGCACGCCGCCCTCGGCGACGCGCCCCGTCACGGCACGGCCCGCTGTGCGGACTCCGTGCGAGATCTGCTGTCGGAGGCGGACTGGAGGGCCCGCGTCGTCGAGGGGCTGCCGCCGGAGATCGCCGAGGAGGTCCCGCTGGACTCGTTCGGCCTCGTCACCGGTCTGCCCGCCGGAACAGCCGAGATCCCCTGGGACGGCCCTCGAGTCCGGATCATCGAGCACCCGGCGCACGCCCCGGGCCACGCGGCGCTGCTGATCGCCGAACGCAGGGTCCTCGTCGCCGGCGACATGCTCTCCGACGTCCTGATCCCGATGCTCGACGATCCGGACGTGGACGGCACCAGCGACCCGGTGGAGGACTACCTCGTCGGACTGGAGGTGCTCGAGGGCGTGGCGGGCGACGTCGACGTCGTCGTCCCCGGCCACGGGTCCGTCGGCGGAGCCGGTCAGGTGCACGCACGGATCACGCTGGACCGCGCGTACGTGGAGGCCCTGCGGGACGGCCGGACACCCGACGATCCGCGCATCGGCCCCTCGGCCAGGCCCGGCTGGGAGTGGGTGGGCGACCTGCACGACGGGCAGGCCGAGAGCCTGGCCCGGAGGAGCGGGCGCGACGGGACCCGGGGATAGCGATCCGCCCGGCCGCTGTCGTGCGTCCGCCGGTCCCGGGCCCGGCGGTGACACGTCAGCCGACCCCGCGGATCAGCAGCAGCCGCAGTCGCAGGTCTCGTCGCAGTCGCAGTCGGACGTCATCTCGCGCACGTGGGATCACCTCCTCCCGCTGGTGGGCACCACACGCCGGGGCTCGGCGGCGGACAGTCGGCGGAGGGCAGCGCATCGGCCATGGCCGCCATCTCCGCCCGGAGGGCGACCAGCCGCGCGATCTCCGCGTCGACCTCGGCCAGTCGACGGCGCAGCAGGTCCTCGGCCGGCTCGCACGGACACGTCCCGGTGTCCCGGACGGCGAGGAGAGCGCGGATGTCGGCGAGGCGCAGGCCGAGCCGCTGGGCGCCCTGGATGAACCGCAGCCGTTCGACGGCGTCGTCGCCATACGTCCGGTACCCCGCCGGAGTGCGCGACGGCGGGTGCAGGAGACCGGTGCGCTCGTAGTAGCGGACGGTGTCCGGTGCCACGCCGACGGCGGCGGCCAGCTCGGCCACACGGAGTCCCCGGCGCTGCGTGGTGGTCATGCGGCGGACGCTAGACCTGGGAGTGCGGTCCAAGGTCAACCTGCGGCGACCATGAATCCGTGACCGGCCCCACCCTCCGTTCACCCGAGCGACAGCGATCCTTTACACAGTGACGCTCATCTATAAGATGGTCATCGATACCATGACCGTCGATGCATTCCGATCGAGGAGACACCGTGGCCGACCCGGGCTTCGCCTGCTGCACACCATTGACCGGCACGGCCATGTCCAGTGAGCAGGCCGAACAGGTCGCTCCGCTGCTCAAGGCGCTGGCCGATCCGGTCCGGCTGCGGCTGGTCAGCCTCATCGCGTCCGCCGACGGCAGGGAAGCCTGCGTGTGCGACCTCAACGAGGCCTTCGACCTCACCCAGGCGACGATCAGCCACCACCTCAAGGTGCTGCACTCCGCGGGGATCCTCGACCGCGAGAAGCGCGGCGTGTGGGTCTACTACGCCGTCCGGGCCGAAGCGCTCACCGCCGTGGCGAACCTCTTCACCTCCCCGGCTCTCGCCGGTGCGGACGCATGAGCGACACCGTCGGCGAGGTCGCTCGCTCCGGCACCAGCCTCGAGGCCCCGGTCCTCCAGCGGCTCTCTCCCCTCGACCGGTTCCTGCCGGTGTGGATCATCGCCGCGATGGCCGCCGGCCTGCTGCTCGGTCGGCTGATCCCCCGCCTGGACGACGCCCTCGACGCCGTCCGGATCGGGAACGTCAGCCTGCCCATCGCGATCGGGCTGCTGCTGATGATGTACCCGGTGCTGGCGAAGGTCCGGTACTCCGAGCTCGACCGGGTCACCGGCGACCGCCGTCTGGTGGGCGCCAGCCTGGCGCTGAACTGGCTGGTCGGCCCCGCGCTGATGTTCGCCCTGGCCTGGCTGCTGCTGCCCGACCTGCCCGAGTACCGCACCGGGTTGATCATCGTCGGGCTCGCCCGGTGCATCGCGATGGTGCTGATCTGGAACGACCTGTCCTGCGGCGACCGCGAGGCCGCAGCCGTCCTGGTAGCGATCAACTCGGTTTTCCAGATCGTCGCCTTCGCCGCGCTCGGCTGGTTCTACCTGCAGGTACTCCCAGGCTGGCTGGGCCTGTCGACGACGTCCGCCGAGTTCAGCGTCTGGGCGATCGTGCTGTCGGTGCTGGTCTTCCTCGGCATCCCGCTGCTCGCCGGCTTCCTCACCCGCACCCTCGGCGAGCGGGCCCGTGGCCGCGAGCACTACGAGACGCAGGTCCTGCCGCGTATCGGGCCGATCGCGCTCTACGGGCTGCTGTTCACGATCGTCATGCTCTTCGCGCTGCAGGGCGACGCCATCACGTCCAACCCCTGGGACGTCGTCCGGATCGCGCTGCCGCTGCTGGCCTACTTCGCCCTCATGTTCGGCGGGAGCTTCCTGCTCGGCATGCGGTTGGGCCTCGGCTACGCCAAGACCGCGACGCTGGCCTTCACCGCCGCCGGCAACAACTTCGAGCTGGCCATCGCGGTGGCGATCGGCACCTTCGGCGTCACCTCCGGCCAGGCGCTCGCCGGCGTCGTCGGCCCGCTCATCGAGGTCCCCGTCCTGGTGGCCCTCGTCTACGTCTCCCTCTGGGCCGCCCGCCGCTGGTTCCCCGGCGACCCCACCGTCCCCACCGTCCCCGCTGCCATCAGGAGTGCGCGATGACCGCCGACCACAAGGCGCTGCCCGGCTTGCTGACCCCCGAGGCGACGCCGCACCGCCTGGCCGACCACCTGGCCACCCGCTTCGCCGGGGTCTTCACCCGCGAGACGATCGACCGCTACGTCTTCGAGTCCTACACCGCCCTGGGGCGCACCGCGAAGGTCACCACCCACCTGCCGGTGCTGGCCGAGCGCTTCGCCGTCGAGCGCCTCACCGCGCTCGCCCAAGCCATGGGCGCCATCGAGACCGACACCTGCGAGGTCCTCTTCGTCTGCGTCCACAACGCCGGGCGCTCGCAGATGGCCGCCGCACTCATGGCCCACCACGGCGGCGACCGGGTACACGTCCGCTCGGCCGGCTCGCAGCCCACCGCCAGCATCGACGACGCCGTCATCGAGGCCATGGCCGAGGTCGGCATCGACCTGGGCGCAGAGTTCCCCAAGCCGCTCACCGACGACGTCGTCCGAGCCGCCGACGTGGTCGTGACCATGGGCTGCGGCGACGCGTGCCCGGTCTATCCCGGCAAGCGTTACCTCGACTGGCAGGTCCGCGACCCGGCCGGCCTGTCCGTGGGCGAGGTCCGTGCCATCCGCGCCGACATCGACGCCCGCGTGCGCACCCTGCTCGCCGAACTCCACCCCGCCACCGCCGCGCACTGAGCGCGTCCCGACTCCCGAGAGGCTCCCGTGCCCGACAAGCCCAGCGTCCTGTTCGTCTGCGTCCACAACGCCGGCCGCTCCCAGATGGCCGCCGGTTGGCTGCGCCACCTCGCCAGCGACGCCGTCGAGGTCCGCTCGGCCGGCTCGATGCCCGGCGACCGGATCAACCCGTCAGCGGTGCAGGCCATGGCCGAGGTCGGCATCGACATCACCGACCAGCGCCCCAAGGTCCTCACCACCGAGGCCGTCGAGGCCTCCGACGTCGTCATCACCATGGGCTGCGGCGACGCGTGTCCGATCTTCCCGGGTAAGCGGTATCTGGACTGGGCGCTCGAGGACCCCGCAGGCAAGGGCGTCGAGTCCGTGCGGCCCATCCGCGACGAGATCGAGACCCGCATCCGCGGCCTGCTGACCGAGCTGCAGGTCGAGCCCGCCACGTCCCGGTGAGCGAGCGCCCCAGGGTCTTGTTCGTCTGCGTGAGGAACGCCGGCAAGTCCCAGATGGCGGCCGGGCTGATGTCCGACTACGTCGGCGACGCCGTCGAGGTGTCCTCTGCCGGCACCAAGGCTGGAACATCGCTCAACGAGCTCTCGGTCCAGTCTCTCGCCGAGGTGGGCGTCGACCTCTCCGCGGAGCAGCCGAAGGCTCTCACCGAGCAGATGGTCCGGGACGCCGACGTCGTCATCATCCTCGGCCGGGAGGCTCACGCGGCGCCGGTCGAAAGCACCCGGGTCGAGCAGTGGATCACCGACGAGCCCTCCGAGCGGGGCATCGACGGCATCGAGCGCATGCGCCTCGTGCGCGACGACATCGCCGCGCACGTTCGCAGACTCGCCTTCGACCTCGGGGTCACCCTCGACGGGTGACCGGGGCGCTCGCGAGCCGCCGTCCTGCGCCCCAGGCCAGCACGGCGGCCGCGAGGACACCGGCCGCCAGGAGCCCGAAGGCCGCCGCGTAGCTGCCGAGCGCCTCGGCCAGAGCAGTGCCCGCCCAGGGGGCCAGTGCGGTCGCCGCGGTGATCGGCGCCGCGAAGTACCCGGACAGGGTGCCGTAACGGGCGGTGCCCCAGCGGTCGGCGACCGCGGTGGCCTGCAGCAGCGTGCACGCCCCGCGCACGGCGCCGAGGGCGATGGCCGCGGCGACGAGCGCGACCGGCGGGCCGGGGAGCACACCGAGCAGCCCGATGGTGAGCGCCGAGGCACCGATGAGGCCGACGGTCCGCCCGGTCGGGGTGGTGCGGGCACTGAGCGGCCCGTAGACGACGCGGCCGAGGAGCTGCCCGGCGCCCAGCAGGCCGAGGGTCGTGGCCGCCAGGGACGTCGAGAGCCCCCGCCCGGTGAGCAGCGGGATCACCGTCAGGCTCGCGGCGTAGAGCCCGAACGCCGTCAGCGTCAGCGCCGCGGACAGCGCCAGGAACTGGCCGCTGCGCACCTCCGCCGGCACCCGGGAGCGCCGGCGGCCCGCGGAGCTCTCCCGGTGGTCGACCCGGGTCCAGGGCGACGTGAGCGTGGTGGCGTGCACGGGGATCGTCACCACGGCCAGCACGCCGGCGAGCACCAGGTAGGCCCCGCGCCAGCCCAGTGCCTCGACCAGCGCGTGGGTCAACGGCGCGAACAGCGTGCTGGCCAGGCCCGCGACGAGGGTCAGCGTGGTGAGCGCCCGGACCCGCCGGTCGCCGTACCAGCGGGTGAGGGCCGCGAAGGCGGCCTGGTAGAAGACCGCGGACATCGCCGCCCCCGCGACCAGCCAGGCCGCCAGGAACGTCGGGTAGGTCGGCGCCAGCGCGATCCCCACGGTCGCGGGGACCGCCAGCACCGAGCCGGCCGTCATCACCGGCCGCGGCCCGAGGAGGTCCAGCCAGCGCCCGACCGGGATCCCGGCCAGCGCCGAGACGACCAGGCCGGCCGAGAAGGCCGCCGTGGCCGCGGTGGCCGACCAGCCGGTGTCGGCGGTGATCGCCGCGAGGGCCACGGGGAAGGCGTAGTAGAGGACGCCCCAGCTGGTGATCTGGGTGATGCAGAGGCCGACCAGGGCCCGCCGTGGCGGGCGCCGGGGATCCCCGGCGCCCGCCACGGCGGTGGAGCCGACGGCTCGCTGCTCAGCCGCCATGCGAGGACGGCGACACCGGCACCGGTGCGGCGCCGCAGCAGCCGGCCGTCGGTGACGGCTCCTCGGCCGAGTAGCCGTGCTCCGAGCCGGTCGCGAAGCCCACTCCCCCGGTGCCACAGCTCGCCGCCTCGGCGGCCTCGCGGTCACCCAGGTCGGTGGAGCACACCCCGGTCTCGGGCAGCGCGAGCTCGACGCGCGCGGCGGCGTCGGTGTCGCCGGCGAGGGCAGCGGCGATGGAACGGACCTGTTCGTAGCCGGTGGCCAGCAGGAACGTCGGCGCGCGGCCGTAGGACTTCGTGCCCACGACGTAGAAGCCCTCGTCCGGGTGCGCCAGGAGGGCCTCGCCGTGCGGCGGGACGGTGCCGCAGGAGTGGAGGTTGGGGTCGATCAGCGGTGCCAGCGCCGCCGGCGCCTCGACGGCGGGGTCGAGGTCGAGGCGGACCTCGCGCAGCATCTCCAGGTCCGGGCGGAAGCCCGTGGCAGCCACCACGGTGTCGACCTCGAGGCGCACGGCAGCGCCGTCGCGGGCCGTGCCGGTGACGGTCACCCGGCCGGTGCCGTCGTCGGGAGGCGTCAGCGACGTCATCGTGAACTCGCGGACGAGCGTGATCGCGCCGCCGGCCACCGCAGCCCTCAGCGACGAACCGAGCAGGCCACGGGCGGGCAGTCCGTCGGCATCTCCCCCGCCGTAGAGGCGAGCCGGCGAGCGGCCGCGGATGGCCCAGGTGACCTCGGTGCCCGGCTCCTCCTCCTGCAGTCGCACGAGGGCCAGCAGCGTGTTGGCCGCTGAGTGGCCCATGCCGACGACGAGGGTGTGGCGCCCGGCGAAGCGCTTGCGGTCGGCACCCAGGACGTCGGGCAGCGGACCGGCCAGCCACGTGCCGACCCGGTCCTCACCGATCGCCGGCAGGCCTGCCGCGCCGAGGGGGTTCGGCCTCCCCCACGTCCCGGAGGCGTCGAGGACGGCGCGGGCGAGGACGTCGACGACCTGGCCGTCGCGCACCGTGCGCACGACGTAGGGCCGCCCCGCGCGGCCGACGGTGCGGGTCTTGTCGACGCCCTGACGGCTGACCGCGAGCACCCGGGTGCCGGTCCGGATGCGCCCGGCGAGCTGGGGCGTGGCCGCCAGCGGAGCCAGGTAGGACTCGACCAGCTCGGTGCCGGTCGGCAGAACGTCGGCAGCGGGCGACTCCCAGCCCTGGGCCTCGAGCAGGCGCAGCGCCGCCGCGTCGACGTCGTACTCCCACGGCGAGAAGAGGCGGACGTGGCCCCACTCCCGGACGGCGGCACCGACCTGGTCCCCGGCCTCCAGGACCAGCGGGTCGAGCCCGCGCTCCAGCAGGTGTGCGGCCGCAGCCAACCCCACCGGGCCGGCTCCGATCACCACGACCGGGAGGTGCGTGTCCGCTGTCATGCTGTCCATCCCCTCGACGTATCGATGTCCGTCTATGGGCTCAACGTAACAGCGAGCGCTGTTGACGGCAATGGACGAGTGTCATACTGGTCGACGTGCGCCAGGACCTCGACGTCCGACTCCTCGATCCGGACCCCTCCACCGCCGCCGACCGGGCGCGCCTCCTGGCCCCCCAGCTCAAGGCCCTCTCCGACGCCAACCGGCTGCACCTGGTGCTGCTGCTCGCCGAGGGCTCGCGCTCCGTCCGCGAGCTCACCGAGCTCAGCGGCATGAGCCAGACCCTCGTCAGCCACCACCTCACCCCCCTCCGGGAGCAGGGGCTCGTCACCGTGACGCCGAGGGGCCGGAGCAACGTCTACGCCCTGTGCTGCGAGGCCCTCGCCGGACCCGTAAAGCTGCTCGCCACGCTCGCCTCGCTGACGCCGGAGGGCGCGGACGCCTGCTGCAGCGACTGAGCAGCCGGCGCACCGGCACGGGCGGACCAGGTGGCTCGGTGCACGCCGCCCACCTGCACGTCCACGGTGGGCCCCGTGGGGATCGAACCCACAACCCGCGGATTGAAAGTCCCATCTCGGACATGTCGAACGGTGCCGCATGATGACGTTTGCCCAGCTCGCAGCCGCCACGCATGTCGCGGGCTCGTGCCCAGTCACACTGATTGCCGCGCCGTACGCGACCACAGTGCGACCACTACCGACGTACTGTCGGCGACGCTGATCCGGTCGCACTGGCCGCCAGACTCAGCGCGCCTGAGCTTGACCGACGCTCCTCTGCCTGGCTCGCCGGCACACCATGCGTCGATCCCCCACCCAACCGGTCACGCTCCGTGACAGCAGCCCGCGCTCTGGCGTGTCTGTCCAGGCGGGTGTCTGCTCCTGATCGTGAAGGTGACGGCGAGCGAGGAGACGAAGCCGCGGGCCGGCTTCACCGACCGGGACGAGGGTCGGCCGACGGCCGAGAGCGTGGGCGAACGGCTGCTGGGTGCCTTGCTCGACCGGGTGCACCTGATCGCACCCCGGCTGGCCGGCCAGCTCATCGCGCAGGAGGCGCGGACCGCCGGGGCCACCGACGTCAGCATCCACCTGCAGGACCTCGCGCAGCTGACGCTGCGGCCGCTGACCGGGCCGGGCCTAGTTGGCGATCCGCTCCCCATCGCCGACAGCCTGGCCGGGCAGGCGTTCAGCAGCGAGCAATCGGTCGAGGAACCGCTCCCCGACGGCTCGGTCCGGCTGCACCTGCCGATGCTGGACGGGTCAGACCGGCTAGGGGTGCTCGGCCTGACGCTCCCCCGACTAGACGACCACGACCGGCAGCTCGCCCAGCGACTGGCCGGCCTGGTGGCGGACATGATCGTGACCAACGACAACTACACCGACGCGTTCTTTCGGGTGCGGACCGTCGGGCCGCTGACCCTGTCCGCGCACATGCAGTGGCAGACCCTGCCGCCGCTGTCGATGATCACCCCGGACGTCGACCTCGGGGGGATCCTGGAGCCGGCCTACGAGGTCGGTGGCGACAGCTTCGACTACGCATTCAACGACCACGTGCTGCACGTGGCCGTGTTCGACGCGATGGGCCACGGCCTGGAGGCCGCGACGATGGCCACCGTCATCATCGCCGCCTACCGGCACGGGCGGCTGGCCGGGCTCCCGCTGACCGAGCTGTACCCGGCGATGGACGCAGCGGTGGCCACCTCCTTCCCAGGGCGTTTCGCGACCGCTCAGCTCGGTCGGCTGGACACCGAGACGGGGGTGCTCAGCTGGGTCAACGCCGGGCACCCGCCCGCGATGTGGGTACGGGGCAGCCGGGTGATCGGCGAGCTCACCGGTCCGGTCAGCCGGCCGGTCGGCTTCGGCACCGGCACCCCTGTCGTACAGACGGCTCAACTGGAGCCCGGGGACCGGGTGCTGTTCTTCACCGACGGGGTGGTCGAGGAGCGGCTAACCGGCGGGGAGCAGTTCGGCGAGGAGCGATTGCGGGACCTCATCGAGCAGACGACCGCGGCCGACTTGACCTGCGCGGAGTCAGTGCGGCGGCTCTCGCACGCGCTGATGGCTGCGCGCTCCGGCCGCACCAGTGACGACGCCTCGCTCCTCCTCCTGGAGTGGAAGCGCCCACCCCGGGAGGACGAGCTCGACCGCGACATCCCCGAGGCGACCCCGACCGGCTGATGCGCAGCCGGTGGCCCGCCGCCAGGGGAACGCCCCTCCCCCCTCGACAAGCTGTGTCTGTCCGGTGCCAATGTCATGGGTCTACCCACGGCACCGCCGAGCAAGGGATCCGTAATCCCTCGCTCAGAGGAGGCGGCCGGGCTCGAGGCACGGACCCCCTGAAGCGCATCCGCCTACGAGGGGCCGTGCCGGTGCCGGTCAGCTGTCGCGGCGGCCGTTGAGCCAGGCGACCATCGCGGGGTCGCGGTGGTCGAAGAACAGGCTGGCACCGGTGTCCAGCGTCGCGATGCGGGCCATCTGCTCGTCGGTGAGCTCGACGTCGAAGACGTCGAGGTTCTCGGCCATGCGCTCGGGCCGGACGGACTTGGGGATGGCGACCACGCCGCGCTGGGTGAGCCACCGCAGGACGACCTGGGCGACGGACTTGCCGTGGGCCTCACCGATCTCGCGCAGCGTCGCGTTGGTGAACAGGTCGTTCTTGCCCTCGGCGAACCCACCCCAGGACTGGATCTGCACGCCGTGCTCACGCATGAGTTCCTGGTCGGCGGTGCGCTGGAAGAACGGGTGGGTCTCGATCTGGTCGACGGCCGGGGTGATCTCAGTGTTGAGGATGAGGTCGACCAGCCGGTCGGGGTAGAAGTTGGAGACCCCGATGGCCCGGGCCAGGCCCTGCCGGTTGAGCTCCTCCATCGCGCGCCACTCGGTGTAGTAGTCACCGAGGGGCTGGTGGATCAGGTACAGGTCGACGTAGTCCAGCCCGAGGCGCTGCAGCGAGGCGTCGAAGGCCCGCCGGGTGTTGTTCGCGTCCGCCTGGATCCACAGCTTGGTGGTGACGAACAGTTCCTCGCGGGGGATGCCGCTGACGGCGATGGCGCGGCCGACGGCCTCCTCGTTGACGTAGGCGGCGGCGGTGTCGATGTGCCGGTAGCCGGCGGCCAGGGCGTCGGTGACGGCCTGCTCGGTGTCCTCCGGCGGGATCTGGAAGACGCCGAAGCCGAGGATCGGCATCTGCACGCCGTTGTTCAGCGTGACCTGGGGAGTCGGTGCGGTCATGGTGATGGGTTCCCTTCGTGCTGGGGTGTGGCCCGGGTCAGGGCCGGGGGATGCGCGGCGGGCGGTGGCGTCCGCCGGGGTGCTGACCGGTGGCGCTGGTCAGGTGTCAGCGGTCGATCCACCGCTGCATGTGCTCCGGGTAGCGCTCGCCGTGGACGTCGACCCGGTCGGCCGCCGCGGTGATCTCCTGCAGGTCGGCGGCGGTGAGCTCGACGTCGGCGGCGGCGGTGTTCTCCCGCATGCGGTGGGTCTTCGTGGTGCCCGGGATGGGCACGATCCACGGCTGCTGGGCCAGCAGCCAGGCCAGGGCGACCTGCGCGGGCGTCAGGCCCGTGCGGGCGGCGATGGTCGACAGCAGGTCGACGAGGGCCTGGTTGGCCAGGCGGGCTTGCTCGGTGAACCGCGGGAGGGTGTTGCGCAGGTCGGAGTCGGCGAAGGACGTCGAGCTGTCGATGGCGCCGGTGAGGAAGCCCTTGCCGAGCGGGCTGAAGGGGACGAAGCCGATGCCGAGTTCGGCCAGCGTGGGCAGGATCTCGGCCTCGGGCTCGCGCCACCACAGGGAGTACTCGCTCTGCAGCGCGGTGACCGGCTGTACCGCGTGGGCGCGGCGGATGGTGTCCACGCCGGCCTCGGACAGGCCGAAGTGCTTGACCTTGCCGGCGGTGATGAGGTCCTTGACCGCGCCGGCGACGTCCTCGATGGGCACAGCGGGGTCGACGCGGTGTTGGTAGAGCAGGTCGATGCTGTCCACGTTCAGCCGGCGCAGGGAGTCCTCGACGGTGGCGCGGATGTGCTGCGGCCGGCTGTCGAGACCGGTGGAGCGGCTGCCGTCGAAGGAGAAGCCGAACTTGGTGGCGATGACCACCTGCCCGCGCACCGGCGCCAGTGCCTGTCCGACGAGTTCCTCGTTGGTGAACGGGCCGTAGATCTGAGCGGTGTCGAAGAAGGTGATGCCGGCGTCGACGGCGTCCCGGATGAGCGCGATGCCGTCCTGCGGGTCGACCGGCGGGCCGTAGCCGTGGCTCAGGCCCATGCAGCCGAGACCGAGCGCGGACACCTGGAGTCCGCTGGCGCCGAGCGTGCGCGTGTTCATGCTGTTCTCCTCGCGGGCTGGTTCCAGGGTGGAGGGCAGGGATGGCCGGGCTTCCCCGGTGTCCGGCGGGCGGCCTCCGGGAGGCGGAGCTCCGGGAGGCCGCGGCTCACAGCGCCTGGTTGGTCGGGCGGAGCAGGATCTCGTTGAGCGTCAGGTGCTTGGGGCGCTCGACCGCGAACGCGATGACCTCGGCGACGTCCTCGGCGGTGACCGGCACCGTGTCGTAGGCGGCGGTGACGCCCTCACGGGTCTGGGCGTGGGTGATGTGGGTCGGCAGCTCGGTGGCGACCGCCCCGGGCTCGATGACCATGACGCGGATGTCGGGCTGCAGCTCCTGGCGCAGCGACTCCGACCAGCCGCCCAGGCCCCACTTGGTGGCGGCGTAGACGCTGTTGCCGGGGCGGGCGGTCCGCCCGGCCACGGAGGAGATGTTGACCAGGTCGCCGCCGCCGTCGCGCAGCTGGCCGAGGAACACCTCGGTCGCGGTGATCGCGCCGAGCAGGTTGACCTCGACCATGCGCGTGAAGTCCTCGCGCTGCTCGGGGATGAACGGGCCCAGCAGCATGATGCCGGCGTTGTTGACCAGCACGTCGGCACCGCCGAGCTCGTCGGCGACCCGCGCCGCGGCGGCGACGAGGGAGTCGCGGTCGGTCACGTCGGCGGCGATGGCGATCGCGCCGTCGCCGAGCTCGGCGGCCAGTGCCTCGATCCGCTCGACGCGGCGGGCCAGCAGCGCGACGCGGTAGCCCTTCGCGGCCAGCGCGCGGGCGGTGGCCGCACCGATGCCCGAGGACGCGCCGGTGATGACCGCGACGCGGCCGGTGGACGGGGTGCTCATGGACAACTCCGGGAACTCGTGGGGACTGGGGCGCATCCGCGACCTCGGAGGACCTCGCTGGGTGCGTCGTGAGCTCCACGATGCGCGCCTGTCCGCGGGTGTGTGAGGCCCTGTGTGAGGGGGACCGACAGGACCCCTCACCTCCGGCCCGCGGCGCCTACCGTCGATCTCCGAACCCGTCCCCGCGGCGGCCCGGCGCCGCCGTCGGGGCATGCGCGACCAGCGAGAAGGAGTCCGGAACCGTGGACGCCGCAGCGGACATCGCCGAGTTCCTGGCCAGCCGTCGCGCGCGGATCACCCCGGAGCAGGCCGGGCTCCCGACGTACGGCCAGCGGCGGGTGACCGGGCTGCGCCGCGAGGAGATCGCGGCGCTGGCCGGAGTCAGTGCCGACTACTACCGGCGGCTGGAGCGCGGGCAGGTGAGCGGCGTGTCCGAGCAGGTCCTCGACGCGCTGGCGCGGGCGTTGCAACTCGACGACGCCGAGCGCACGCACCTGTTCGACCTCATCCGCGCCACCAGCCCGGTCGCCCGCAGGCGGGCCCGCCCGGCCGGCCGGCGCGTCCGCCCGGTCGTGCAACGCCTGCTCGACCAGATCACGGCACCGGCGGTCGTCGCCACCGACCACGGCGACCTGCTGGCGGCCAACGCACTCGGCCGGGCCCTGTACGCGCCGGTGTTCGACAGCCGCGAGCGGCCCGCCAGCTTCGCCCGGTTCACCTTCCTCGACCCGGCCGCCGCCGACTTCTACCCCGACTGGCCCCAGCTGGCCTCCGAGCTCGTCGCCGTCCTGCGCTCCCAGGCCGGCAAGAACCCCTACGACCGAGCCCTGCAGGACCTCATCGGCGAGCTGTCCACCCGCAGCGCCGAGTTCCGCACCCGCTGGGCCGCGCACGACGTCCGGTTCCACCGCACCGGCCGCAAGCGGCTGCACCACCCGCTCGTCGGCGACCTCGACCTCAGCTACGAGACGCTCACCCTCGACGCCGACCACGGCCTGGCCATGTCGCTGTACACCGCCGAGGCCGCGTCGCCCTCCCAGCAGGCCCTGGACCTGCTGGCCAGCTGGACGGCGACTCCCGACCCGCTCGAGCAGCGCCCGGTCGGCGAGGTCCGCGGCCACTAGGCGTCGGAGCGGTCAGCCCTGTGGCACCGGAGCGAGGCCGGGTGACGGTCGCCGCGTGGTCCGAGCAGTGGCTGGCCGCGCAGACCGGCATCAAGCCCAGCACCCGCTACCGCTACGGCTCTCTCCTGCGCACCCACGTGCTGCCTCTCTGGGGCCGCTACCGGCTGGCCGACGTCACCCATGCTGAGGTCGCCGCGTGGGTCGCCTCGCTCCGCTCGAAAGCCTCCGCACCATCCACCGTCCGGCAGGCACACCGCGTCTTCTCGCTGCTGCTCGAGCTCGCCGTGCGAGACGGCCGCATCCCCGCAATCCGGCCACCCGCGTTCCCCTGCCGAGGGTGACCCACGACGAGCCGAGGTTCCTCACCCATGACCAGGTCGAGCGCCTCGCCGAGGCAGCCGGCGACGACGATGTAATCCGGCTGCTCGCCTACACCGGACTCCACTTCGGCGAGATGGCCGCGCTGAAGGTGCGCCGCGTCGACTTCCTCCGCCGACGACTGGTCATTGCCGAGTCCGCCACCGAGGTGGCGGGCAAGCTCGAGTTCGGCACGCCCAAGACGCATCAACAGCGGACGGTGCCTCTGCCGGCCGCAGCCACGGAGTCACTGGCCCGGCCGTGCGAAGGCAAGCGCGCTGACGACCTGGTGCTCACCGCGCCGAAGGGCGGTCCGCTCCGTCTGCGGAACTGGCGCCGAGAGGTGTTCGACCCCGCCGTCCGCGCAGCCGGACTGAGCGACGTCACTCCGCACGACCTGCGCCACACCGCGGCCTCCCTCGCCGTCGCCAGCGGCGCCACCGTGAAGGCCGTTCAGCGGATGCTCGGCCACGCCTCAGCGGCCATGACCCTCGACGTCTACTCCGGCCTCTTCGACGACGCTCTCGGCGATCTGGCCGCGCGAATGGACGCAGCGGCGCGGGCGGCCGCGAAATGTCGTGTGGGCGCCGTGTAGGCGCCGACCCCCGCGGAGAAGCCGCGAACCGGCAAACGTGCTGGTCAGCGTGGTGGGCCCCGTGGGGATCGAACCCACAACCCGCGGATTAAAAGTCCGCTGCTCTGCCGGTTGAGCTAGAGGCCCGGCGGCTCCGATCCTCTCAGACGCGGCCGCCGGTCACCGGTGGCCGGACAGCGCGGTCAGAGCACGTCGAGGACCAGCAGGACGACGATCGTCAGCACCGCCGAGACGAGCAGCGAACCCAGGCAGCCGAGCCGGTTGGAGAAGAAGAGGAACACCCACCCGGGGTGCCCACGGCAGTCGTTCCGGAACCCCGTGTGAGCACCGTCGCCACTCCGACGGGGACGTCCACCCCATCGGGGGATCGTGGCCAACGCCGCCGACTACCTACGGTCATCCCCGGTGCGGCGCCCGACCGCGGCCCGCACGCCAGACCCCGGTCCGGCCGCCCCGTTCCCCCCGGGCCGGCCGGACCGGTCCTGTCTCCGGGGTCAGCGGCAGGCGGCGTCGACCAGCGCGAACAGCACGTCCCGCTGCGCCTGCTCCAGCGGCAGGTCCACCGGCACCTCGGCGTCCTCGCCCACCTGCACGCCGAGCAGGAACCGGTAGGGCTGCTTGACCTCGGCCAGCGCGTGCGGGTCGCAGCGCGCCATCGTGAACTCGACCGGCACCCGCAGGGACGCCGCTCCCTCCTCCAGCGTCCGCGGCAGGTCGGCCCCGGTGCCGTACAGGACGTTGCCCTCCAGCCGCGTCACCGTCACGGCACGGTCGTCGTCCCCGGTGCGGGTCAGCACCAGCGACCCGGTGGCGGCCTCGCCGTCGACGGCCAGCCCGGTGACGGTGACGCCGGCGACGGCGAGCGCGGCCCGGGCTCCGCACGTGTCGGCGTGGATCTCGGTGAGGTCCTCGGCCGCCAGCGGCACGCGCAGGACCTCACCGGCCCCGTCGGGGCGGACGACGGTCAGCCGGGCGGCCGCCGGCTCCGCGGCGCGGTCGCACACCACCTCGCCGAAGGGCGTGGGCAGGTCGATCGTCTGCCCCGGCGCGTACGCGGCGTCTACCACCCGGTCGGGCAGCGGCGCGAACCCCGGTGAGTCGATCGCGACCGAGGTGACGGTGAACGGCTCGCCGCCGGTGTCGGTGACCCGGACCTGCACCTGGCCGCCGACCGCCGCGTCGGTGCGCAGCTGCACGGCCTCGGCCTCGATCCCGGCAACGGGCGGCACGGCCGGTCCCGGGGGCGACGCGGAAGACGAGGGCGACGCGGAAGACGAGGACGGCGCGGGAGACGAGGACGGCGCGGACGCGGACGACGGCGCTCCGCCGCACGCGGCGCACAGCAGCACCGCCAGCGCGGCCGCCGTCCCCCTCATGCCGCGAGGGTAGGGCGGACCGCCCCGCTACTGGTGCCGCGCGGGCAGCCTCGCCATGACGTGCCCGGCGTCCATGCGCACCTCGAGCTTCTCCTGCGGGTTGGCCGCCGGCCCGCGCCGGGGCTCGCCCTTCTCCAGGTCGAACGCCGAGTCGTGCCACGGGCACACCAGGCAGGCACGCCCGCGCACCTCCTCGACGGTGCCCTCGTACAGCGGCCCGGCCAGGTGCGAGCAGGACCCGACGAAGACGTCGACCCGCGCACCCCGCCGGACGACGGCCAGCGGGGCCGCCACGCCGCTGCCGGTCCCGGTGCGCAGCGTGGGGCGCCCCTCGGGCAGGTCGTCGAGCGGGCCGAGGTCGATCCAGTCGGAGGTGAGGCTGCGGGCCGCCGTCGCGGCGTGCGAGGCGCCCGAGGACTGCGCGTAGGACATGTGCCCGCCGACCGCCGCCGACCCGCCGGCCACGCCGAGCCCGGCGTAGGCGAGCACCCGACCGAGCGTCCCGCGCCCCCGTGCCCGGGCGGCCAGCGAGCCGACGTAGAGGCCGAGCGCCACGGTGTTGGCCACGGCGTGCAGCGCGCCCAGGCGGCGGACGCCGATCTCCTGCTCCGACCAGTCGGCCGCGCCCGACAGCGCCGCCGGCACCGACATCGCCACGCCGGTGCCGATGAGCACGGTGGC
This sequence comes from Geodermatophilus obscurus, assembly GCF_900115395.1. Classification (GTDB taxonomy): domain Bacteria; phylum Actinomycetota; class Actinomycetes; order Mycobacteriales; family Geodermatophilaceae; genus Geodermatophilus; species Geodermatophilus obscurus_B. Next base: position 20,270 of record NZ_FOWE01000004.1, on the reverse strand, counting down.
GGCCGGCCGGAGCGGCGGGATCGCGTCGAGCAGGCCGGCGGAGGCCCAGCTGCCCACGGGAACCTGGACGAGGACCGGGTGCAGCGGGTGCCCCAGCCACGTGCCGTGGAGGGCGTCCTTGACCGCACCGGGCTTGAGCACCGCCTGGACGGCCGTGCGGGCCGGCTCGATGGCCTTGTCGAAGGTGCTCACGTCCGCGAGTCGGTCCAGGAAACCCATCAGGCTCATGCGCGGCTCCCTACCCCCGGCGGCGGGCCGTGATGCCGCGTCCGGACCCCGGACAGGCCGCCCACCAGCAGGCCGACGAGCACCGCGCCGGCCGTGTTGAGCACCGCGTCCACCGGGGAGACGACCCGGCCCAGCGGCAGCACCCACTGCAGCGTCTCGATCGCGGCGCCGGCCGCGAGGGCGGCGGGCACCAGCAGCGCCGGACGACGCAGCACCGGCCAGCGCAGGACGGCGACGGCGGCCAGCGGGGTGAGGAGCAGCAGGTTGCCCAGCAGCTGCAGCACCGTCCTCCGGGAGTCCAGCCCGGTGAGGTACCAGCGCACCTCGACGGCGGGCGAGCCCCACTCCCATCCCCCGCTCCCGGCGGGCAGCAGCGTCAGGGCGGCCACCGCGGCCAGCGCGGCGACGGCCCCGGTCGTCAGAACGGGTCGGGTGTGCATGACTGCCGAGGGTGACGCACCGCCCTGTGAGCAGGCTGGACGCGCCCGGGAGTGACCCGCTGGACACCATCCGTCCGGGGTGTCGGGGCGTATACCAGTGGCTGACAGGAAACTGTCAGGGGCACCCTGGACGCTGATCCCACTTCACCCCCGGCCCCGCCGACGAGGAGACGCCGTGACCTGCCCGTCGCTGCTGCACCGCCCCGCCGCGGGCGAACGGGCGGCCCGGGTGGTGCACTCCGACGGCGTCGTGGGGCAGTTCTCCCGGTTCGTGTTCGTGGGCGGCGTCTCCAGCGCCGTGTACGCGCTGCTGTACTGGCTGCTCAACGGCCTGGGCGACGTCCCGGCCAACGTCGTCGGGTCCGTCATCTCCTCGATGCTGGCCAACGAGATGCACCGGCGGGTCAGCTTCCACGCCGGGCAGTACGTCGGCTTCTTCACCGCCCAGTGGGAGGGCGGCGCGCTGGCCGTGCTCGGCCTGGTCGCCACGAGCCTGGCCCTGAGCTGGTTCAACTCGGTGGTCTCCGACCCCGCGATCCTCACCGAGGTCCTGGTCATCGGCGCGGTGACGGCCAGCATCGGCACCCTGCGCTTCATCGCCCTGCGCTGGGTGTTCCGGCCCCGTCCCGTCTGACACCGCCGCCGGGTTTCGTCCAGGGGTCTCCGGGGGCATGCTCGTGTGCGGGTGGTTGAACACGCAATCAGAAACCCGACCGTCCGCCCCACGAGAACCGAGGAAGACATGACCAAGATCGCCGTCATCTACTACTCCTCCACCGGGAACGTGCACCAGCTCGCGTCCGCGATCGCCGAGGGCGCCGAGGAGGCCGGCGCGGAGGTGCGGCTGCGCCGCGTGCCCGAGCTCGCCCCGCAGGAGGCCATCGACTCCAACCCGCTCTGGCGGGCGCACGTCGACGCCACCGCGAACGAGGTGCAGGAGGCCAGCCCCGCCGACATGGAGTGGGCCGACGGGTACGCCCTGGGCAGCCCCACGCGCTTCGGCACGCCCGCCGCCCAGATGAAGCAGTTCATCGACACGCTCGGCGGCCTGTGGTTCACCGGCAAGCTCGCGAACAAGGGCGCCACCGCGTTCACCAGCGCGCAGAACACCCACGGCGGCAACGAGACGACGATCCTGACGTTCTTCAACATCTTCTCGCACTTCGGTGCCGTCATCGTCCCGCCCGGCTACACCGACCCGCTGCTGTTCGAGGCCGGCGGCAACCCCTACGGCGTCTCCAACGCCTCGGGCGGCAAGTCGGCCACGGTGACCGACGCCGAGCTGGCCGCCGCCCGCTACCAGGGCCGCCGCCTGGCCGAGGTCACCGCCAAGCTGGTCGGCTGACCCCGGGGGTCCGGCGCCGGGATCAGGTGACCTGATCGTGGCGGGTCCTCCCGCACCGCCCACCGTGCGGGAGGACCCGCTGCGGTGCGGGAGGACGACCCCGACACCCACCCGTCCGGGGCAGGCTCGCGCACCGCGTCGTGGCTAGCCTCGGCGGGATGAGCGAGCCGACGCCGCCGGACCGGCCGGGTCGCCGCCGGACCGCCGTCCGCTGGCTGGCCCGCGTGGCGCTCACCGTCGCCGGCGCCCTGCTCGGCGTGGTGCTCCTCGGCCGGGTCGAGGCGCCGCTGGGCCCGTTCGACGCCACCTTCGCCCTCACCCCGTCCGGCGGGGGCGCCACGGTCGAGATCCCCCCGCTCGGCGCCCTCGACGTCGACGCCTTCGACGGTCCGCTGGGGCTGGACGTGCAGCTCACCCGGGTCGACGAGGCGCGCGTCCGGGCGCTCGTGGCCGACCCCCGCCGCATCGACGGCCTGGTCGACCAGGTCAGCGCCGACCTGCAGGACGCCGTCGTCCGGCTGGTCTGGGTCTCGGCCGCCGCCGCGGTCGGGGGTGCCGCCCTCACCTCGCTGCTCGTCCTGCGCCGCCGGCGCGAGCCGCTGCTGGCCGCCGGCCTGTCGGTGGTGCTGCTCGCCGGGACCGCGGGCCTCGGCGCGGCCACCTGGCGGCCGGAGGCGCTGTCCTCCCCCACCTACACCGGGCTGCTGGTCAACGCCACCAGCCTCATCGGCGACGCCCGCGACGCCGTGGCCCGCTTCGACGCCTACCGAGCCTCGCTGGAGGACCTCGTCGGCAACGTCAGCACGCTGTACGCGACGATCTCGAGCCTGCCCGCACCGGCCCGCGCCGACGACACCGTCGCCCTGCTGCACGTCTCCGACCTGCACCTCAACCCCGCCGGCTTCGACCTCGTGCGCCAGGTCGTCGCCCAGTTCGACGTCGACGGCGTCCTCGACACCGGCGACATCACCGACTGGGGCAGCGAGCCGGAGAACCAGCTCGTCGCCTCGATCGGGGAGCTCGGCGTGCCTTACGTCTTCATCCGCGGCAACCACGACTCCGCGATCACCGCCGGGCTGGTCGCCGCCCAGCCCGGCGCCACCGTCCTCGACGACTCGGCGACGACGGTCGCGGGGCTCACCGTCGTCGGGGCGCGCGACCCCCGCTTCACCCCCGACCAGGACGCCACCGGCGGCACCGAGTCCCTCGAGCAGACCGGCGAGGACCTGGCCGAGGTGGCCGAGGACCAGCCCGAGCCGCCGGCCATCGCGATGGTCCACGACCCGGAGCAGGCGCCCCCGCTGGACGGCGTCGTGCCGCTGGTGCTGGCCGGGCACACGCACGAGCGCGAGGTCGACCAACTCGACGGCGGGACGCTGCTGATGGTGCAGGGCTCCACCGGCGGCGCGGGCCTGCGGGCGCTGCAGGGCGAGTACCCCGAGCCGCTGACCTGCACGGTCCTCTACCTCGCCCCCGGCACCGGCGAGCTGGTCGCCTACGACGACATCACCCTCGGCGGCCTCGGCGAGACCGAGGTGACCATCGTGCGGTCGGTCGCGCCCGGCGCCGCGGCGGCCGGCGGGGCGGGCGGGGACACGGGGGACGGCACCGGCGCCGGCACCCCGGCCTCCCCGACGGAGTGACCTCCCCGTCCTACGCTCGCCGCCATGCACCAGACGTCACGCACCCGCCTGGCCGCCGGCCTCCTCGCCGGCTCGCTGGCCCTCGTCCCCCTCGCCGGCTGCTCGTTCACCTCGAACGGCTTCTCGTGCTCCGGGTCCTCCTGCACCGTCACGCTGGACGGGGAGGGCAGCGAGGTCGAGATCCTCGGCCAGACGGTGACGCTCGGCGGGGTCCAGGACGGCCGGGCCACCATCAGCGTCGGCGGGGCCAGCGTCTCCTGCGGGGAGGGCGAGAGCGTCACCGCCGGCCCGCTGGCCCTGGAGTGCACCAGCGTCACCGACGGCGGCGTCGAGCTGCGCGCCAGCCTCAACTAGCGGCGTCGGCCACCTCGACGACGACACGCGCCGGGTCCTGCAGCGCGTAGACGCGGAACGGCGCCTCGGCGCGGGTGCCGACGAAGGCCACCGTCGTCCCCTCGAACGTGGCGTCGAAGACCACCTCGGTGACGTTCGCGGTGCCCTGGCCCGGCAGCGGGTCGGGGCCCGCGTACTCCTCGACGCCGGTGTCGAACGGGTAGCCGGCGCCGGTCACGGTCACCTGCAGGACCGCCTCGCCGGCCACCTCGACCACGTCGCCGCGGCCCTGGGAGCTGGCGACGTCGACGTAGCGGACGTCCCAGCCCGGCGTCCCGGTGCCGCCGACCTGGAACACCACCCGGTCGAACCCGTCGTGGCGGCCGGTGCGGATGTCGGTGACGGTCACCAGGGCGCCGGCAGAGGCCTCGGCGGTGTCGGCAGCCGTGTCGGCGGGGAACGGGGGTGCGGCCGTGCCGGTGTCCCCGGCGGTGTCCCCGTCGGCGCCACCGGTCGCGTCCCCGCCGCCGCCCTCGTCGCCGGCCGTCCCGGTGGGCCCGGCCGGGCTCGGCGTGCTGTCGGGGGCCGACGTCGCCGTGGACGACGACGAGGCCGGTGCCGTCCCGCCGCCGCACCCGGCGAGCAGCAGGCAGGCGGTCAGCGCGGCGGAGACGGGCAGGAGGGCACGGCGGGTCACGCGGGGATCGTGACAGCCGGGACCCCCGGGTCCGGGGAGCGGCGCGCGGTGCCCGACGCTCCGGGACCGGGGTGGTGTCGGAGCCGCCGCCGGGGCCATGTATCGTTCTCCCTGCCCCCGGCGAGCACGAGCCCCCATCGTCTAGCGGTCCAGGACGCCGCCCTTTCAAGGCGGTAGCACGGGTTCGAACCCCGTTGGGGGCACGCACCACAACAGCAAGGCCCTGTAGCGCAGTTGGTTAGCGCGCCGCCCTGTCACGGCGGAGGTCGCGGGTTCGAGTCCCGTCAGGGTCGCTCTCCGGTGGAGACACCGGGAGGGGCAGGTAGCTCAGTCGGTACGAGCGCTCGCCTGAAAAGCGAGAGGTCGGCGGTTCGACCCCGCCCCTGCCCACACACTCCCCCGAGCCCGCGGCCGTCCGCCCGGGTCGGTCCCCGCACGGCGTAACGTGTAGGTGTCGGTCCCCTCTCGCGCACCCGCTCCCGCGGTGCCGGATCCGGCGGACCACCAGCCCGCCCTCCGGGGCGGAGTCAGGCGCCCGTGATGTCCTCCTCGCCGTCCCCCACCACCGCACCCCCGACCACCTGCGCCGCCTGCCCGCACCCCGCGGCGGGTCACGACGCCATCGGCCGGCGGTTCTGCACCGCCACCGTCGACGCCTCGCTCAGCCGCGGGTGCATCTGCCGGTGACCACCCGGGGCGTCCCCGGCCGGACCGGGACGCCCCTACCCTGCCGCGGTGGTCATCGAGCGCCGTGACCCGGCATCCGACCCCGTCCTCGCCGCCCGCCTGCTCGAGGTCCAGCACGCCGCCTACGCCGTCGAGGCGCGGCTGATCGGCGACGACCGCATCCCGCCGCTGTCCGAGGACGTCGCCGCGCTCGTCGCCGCGGGCCTGGACTGGCTGGTGGCCACCGACGGCGGCGTCGTCCTCGGGGTGCTCGGCCGGCGGGACGACGGGGAGGCCGTCGACATCGACCGGCTGGTCGTCGACCCCGCTGTCGCCCGCCGCGGCGTCGGCCGGGCTCTCGTCGCCGCCGTCCTCGCCGACGCCGGCGGCCGCCGGGTGACCGTCTCCACCGGCCGCGGCAACGCGCCCGCCCGCCACCTCTACGCACGGGCGGGCTTCCGGGAGACCGGCGAGCGGGAGGTGCTGCCCGGGCTGTGGGTGGTCGACCTGGTGTCCGGCCGGCCGCCGGCAGGGTCCCGCCGCGGGCGTGCCGGCGGTGGGGAGTAGGAGGTCCGTCTAGACGCCGACGCCCCGGTCGGCGAGCACCTGCTCGTACACCTGCCCGTGCACCGCCTGCACCGCTTCGCGCTGCCCGGCGCGCCACGCCCGGTCGGCCGGCCGCGGCATCGGCCGGGTCAGCGCCGCCCCGAGCGCCGCGCCGAGCGACACCGGGTCGAAGCCGGAGGCCTCGTCGTTGCCGTAGACCACGACGTCGCACCACTGGTCGGCGAACCAGCCGCAGCTGGGGGCGACCACCCGGGTGCCCACGTCGCGGCAGATCTCCAGATCCCGCGAGTGCGTGCCGCAGCGCTCCGGCAGCACGGCCACGTGCAGCTCCTGCAGCTGCCGGGCCCAGTGCGCCGGGTCGCGGGTCACGACCTCGAGCCCCTCGGCGCCGGTCAGCTGCGACCCGCCGGGCAGCCGCTGCCCCGGCTCGAGGAACACCCGCAGCCGGCCACCCCCCGACACCGCGCCGGACAGCGCGGCGCGGACGAGGGCCGCGGGGTCGGGCACCGCCACGCCGGGCAGGCCCGGGGCCAGGCCGACGAGGCCGCGCTCGGCGCCGGTGGCCGGGTCGGGCTCGGCGACCGACGGGTGGGCGACGACGATCGCCGTCCGGCCGAAGCGCTCGGCGATCTCGTCGGCGGCACCCGGCGTCAGCGTGAACACGACCTCGGCCGTGGCCAGCAGCGCGGCCAGGTGCGCGTCGTGGCGGTGCCGGGTGGGCTGCGCCGGGTCGCGCAGCTGGTGCACGGTGACCACCAGCGGCACGCCGGTGCGCCGCAGCGCCTCGGTCCAGCTGACGACCTCGTCCTCGGGCAGGTGCCCGTAGCCGGTGTGCACGTGGACGACGTCGACCCGGTGCGCCCAGGCGGTCAGGTAGGCGGGGTCCAGCCACGGGCTCGGGTCGTGCTCGGGACCCATCCGCACCGCGTTCCCGGGCAGCACGGCCTCGACGTAGGGGTCGCGGTGCGGGATCGTGGCCACGCGCACGCGGGCGCGGGACGCTGACGGCGGTAGGGCGTGGACCACGCGGACGAGCACTCCTCCTGCGGCCGAGCACTGCGACAGCAGGGCGGCGCTCCTCGATGAACTCCGGCCGCCCGGTTACCCGAGGACGGTGCCGCACAACCGTGTGCGACCTCACCCGGTGGCCCGCATCACTCCTGCGGGTGTCCGCCCCGCCCCTCGCGGGCAGCCGCGTAGGCCGGAGCACGGAAGCGGGCCATCGGCCCGTCGGCGACCAGGCCCGGCGGCGGGTTGCGCACCGCGTCGAAGCGCACGTCCGGGTCGACCTCCCCCGCCGGGGCACCGAGCTCCAGCCGGCCGAAGGGCACCCACTCCCCCAGGGCCCCGCGCGCCACGAGGAGCGTGAACGCCGTCCCCGGGGCGTCGGCGGCCAAGGGCCCGGGGTCGGACGGGATGCGCGCCGGTGTCTCCGGGACGGCGGCCAGCCGCAGCGTCCCCGCCGCCGACCGGTAGCCCATGATCGACGAGTACGCGGCCGCGGCGTCCACGCGCGGCACGGGGAGGAAGCGGGTCCACCGGCCCCGGCCGGTCGTCGACAGCAGCAGGTCCACGGGCCGGTCGCCGTCGGGGAGCCGCACGGCGAGGCCGAGGAGGTCCGGCAGCGGGGCCGGCAGGCCCGCTCCGCGGGAGAGCCGGACGACGGCGGCCTCGCGGGCCGGGCCGGTCAGCCAGGGCACGCCCCAGTCCGGCACCGCGCCGGTGCGGACGACGGCGGCGCCGAGGACGGCACCCCGCGGGTGCATGGGCTTGCCCGGGCGCCGGCGCGCCAGGGTGCCCAGCGGCACGGCCGCCGCCCGTCCGGCCAGCCGCGCCAGGTCCGTCATCCCCTCCTCGTACCCGTGCGCCACTTCCGCGGAACTGCACGGTGCACGTCCGCGGAGGTGCACGCGCCGACGCTCCGGGGACACGCCCGGGGTGGGCAGGACCTGCCGGACTCCCGCGCGATGTCCGTCGTTCCTTGCCCTGTGGTGGGGACCGGTCCGCTGCTTACCGTCTGTGAGTGCTCACGACGCTCCTGGTCATCGGCGGGGTCCTCCTCGGCCTCCTCGCGCTGCTCGCCCTGATCGTCAGCCTGAGCGCCCGGCCCGCGACCCGCACCGGCCGCGCCCCGGGCTGGGTGGCCGACGCCGGCCGGCCGCACCCCGACGCGTGGTCGCCGCTGACCGGCACGACCACCACGGAGATCCCCACGGTCCGCTGACCGTCCCCTGATCCGCCGTCCCGGCGGCTGCGTCCAGCGCGCCGCCGGGACGAGTCGTCCCCGCCTCCGGGACCCACCTCCGGGACCCGCGTCAGGTCGTCCCGAGCTCGGCGGCGCGCTCGCCCACCATCACCGCCGTCGCCGCCGGGCCGCGGGTCGGCACCTCCGGCAGCACCGACGTGTCGGCCACCCGCAGGCCCTCGACGCCCCGCACCCGCAGGTGCTGGTCCACCACGGCGCCGGGGTCGCCCTCGGGTCCCATGCGGGCGCTGCCGGCCAGGTGCACCGTGGTCGTCAGGTGCGCGGCGATCCAGCCGTCGAGGGCCGGGTCGTCGGCGAGGACGCCGTCGGCCGGCTCCGGGCGGGCCGCGACCAGCGGCGCCAGCGCGCGGGTGCACAGCAGCGCGGCGGCCAGCCGCACCGCCTCCCGGAGCCGCCTGCGGTCGGCCGCGGTGGCGAGGTAGCGGTGCTCGATGCGGGGCGCGGCGGCCGGGTCGGCGGAGACCAGCGACAGCCGGCCGCGGCTCTCCTGCCGGTAGAGCCCGGCCGCGACCGACAGCGTGCGGAGGTCGCCCCCGCCGCCGGGGACGACGGCGCCCCACGGCCGCAGCCAGGGCAGCACCTCGAGGTCGCCCGGCACCGGCGAGTCCGACGACGTCGCGTGGAGGACGCCGTGCAGCGGCAGCGGCCGGTCGCCCGCCGGCGGGTCCTCCACCGGCACCCACGGCAGGTACACGAGCGGATGGTCGGAGAGCCCCGCACCCACACCCGGCGCGTCGACGACGACGTCGACGCCGTGCGCCCGCAGGTGCGCGGCCGGGCCGATGCCCGACAGCAACAGCAGGTGCGGCGAGCCGACCGCACCGGCGGCCAGCACCACCTCCGCGGCGCGCACCGGGCCGGCGTCGGTGTCGACGCCCACGGCCCGGCCGCGCTGCACCAGCACGCGGTGCACCCGCACGCCGCCGCGCACGGTCAGCCCCGGCGAACCGCGCCGCGGCGAGAGGTAGGCCATCGCGGTGTTGACCCGCAGACCGCCGTCGACGGTGAGGGGTACCGGTCCGTAGCCGGGCGGGCCGCCGGCGTTCTTGTCCGGCTCGTCCGGGACGCCGAGCTCCGCGGCCGCGGCCGCGAACGCGTCGCCGAGGGGGGACGCCCCGGCCGGCCGGGTGACCGGCAGCGGGCCGCCGGCGCCGTGGCCCGGGCGGTCGCCGTACTGCCGGTCGTCCTCCAGGCGGCACCAGGCCGGCAGCGTCGCCGTCAGGCTCCACAGGTCGTTGCCCGCGGCGGCCCAGCCGGCGTGGTCGGCGGGGGTGGCCCGCACGAAGTAGCCGCCGTTGACGGCGCTCGACCCGCCGACCACCCGCCCGCGTGGCAGCGGCGCGGTGCGGCCCGGGGTGAGCTCGGTGGTGAGCGCCCAGTTGGCCGGGTGCCCGGGGACGGTCGCCGCGAGGGTGGCGGCGTCGCGCAGGTCGGCCGGGAAGTCCGCGGGCCGGGCATGGTCGGCGCCGGCCTCCAGCAGCAGCACCCGGCGGCCGGCGTCGGCCAGCCGCGCGGCCAGGGCGCACCCCGAGGACCCCGCCCCCACCACGACGACGTCCCAGTCGCCGCTCACAGCCCGAGCGCCTCCGGCAGGTCGAGCCGGCGCACCTTGCCGGTGGAGGTGCGCGGCAGCTCGCCCACGCGGTGCAGGCTCTTGGGCCGCTTGGCCGGGGCGAGCCGCTCGCGGGCCCAGGCGCCCAGCTCGGCCGGGTCGGCGACGCCCACGTAGGCGGCGACCACCCGCTGACCCCACTCCTCGTCGGGGACGCCGACCACCGCGCTCTCCAGCACGCCGGGGTGCGCGTCGAGGACGGCCTCGACCTCGGCCGGGTAGACGTTGACCCCGCCGGAGATGACCAGGTCCTCCCGGCGGCCGTCGAGCCACACGGTGCCGTCGGCGTCGACCCGGCCGAGGTCGCCGACGGTGACCCGGTCGCCACGCCAGGCCGCCGCCGTCTTCTCCGGTGCCCGCCAGTACTCGAAGCGCGCCCAGCGCGGCACCGTGCACCACAGCTGGCCGCGCTCGTCGGTCTCCAGCCGCCGTCCCGGCCGCGCGCGGCCGACGCTGCCGGGGCGCGCCAGCCAGTCCTCCGGCGCGCAGACGGTGAACTGCGCCTCGGTGGAGCCGTAGAACTCCCAGACGCTGCCCGTCGGCAGCGCGTCGAGCGCCGCCCGCTTTAGCGGCTCCGGGCAGGGCGCACCGGCGTGCACCAGCCGGCGGAACGACGACCAGTCGACGTCGTCGCGGGCGAGCAGCCGGCGCAGGTGGGTGGGCACGCAGAACGTCGTCGTGGGGGCGAGCGTGCTGACCACCGCCGCGGCCCGGGCGGCGTCGAACGGGCCGGGCAGCAGCACCTCGCCGCCGGCCAGGAGCGTGGAGACGGCGAAGCGCAGCGGCGCGGAGTGGTGCAGCGGGGAGAGGACGAGGTGCCGGTCGGCGGCGGTGAACCCCCAGAGGTCGATCTCCTCGGCGGCCAGCGCCCGTGCGTCGTCCTCGGCCAGCACCCCCGACCACACGCCCTTGCGGCGGCCCGTGGTGCCCGACGTGTAGTGCACGGGCCGGGCCAGCGGCACGTCGGCGAGGTCGGCCTCGTCGGTGCCCGTGAGCAGGGCGGCGGGGTCGGCGTCGAGGGCCGGGTCGGCGTCGGCGGCCAGCGCGGCCCGCTCGGCCGCCGGGAGGGCGGGGTCGAGGACGACGGGGACGACCCCGGTGCGCAGCGCCCCCGTCACGACGGCCAGCAGGGCCGGGGACGACGCGGCCGACAGCAGCAGCCGGTCGCCGGCGCGCAGCCCGGCCGAGCGCAGCGCCGCCGCGGCCCGCCGCTGGTCGCGCTCGGCGTCGGCGGCCCGGACGACGGCGACGCCCTCGGTCACGGCAGCCCCACCCGGTCGCCGTCGAGCTCGACGTGCCCCTCGGCGGCGAGCTTGGCCAGCGTGGCGCGGGTCGACTGCGCGGCCGCCGGCCACAGCGCCCGGGGCACCTCGGCGTAGACGTCGGCCACCAGCGCGTCGACGGTGCCCGCCCCGCGCACCAGCGACGCCAGCAGCTGTGACTCCCGGAAGGCGCGGTGCGCCAGGTAGTAGTCGAGGACGGCGCCCGGGTCCTCGGTCAGCTCGGGCCCGTGCCCGCAGTACAGCGCGCTGGGGCCCAGGTCGTGCACGCGGCGCAGCGACTCCAGGTAGGCGACGACGTCGCCCTCGGGGTGCGTCACCACCGACGTGCCACGGCCGAGCACGTGGTCGCCCACCAGCACCGCCCCGGACTCCAGCCGGAAGGCCAGGTGGTCGGCGGTGTGCCCGGGCGTGGGGACGACGCCGAGCACGGTGCCGGCCAGCCCCAGCCGCTCGCCGGCCCCGAGGACCCGCCCGCCCGGGCCCGCCACGGCCGCGTCGGCCGCGGCCACCTGCGCCCCGAACCGGGCGCCCCACGGCAGGGCGGCCTCGGCGTGGTCGCCGTGGTGGTGGGTGACCAGGACGGCGACGCAGCGCGCGTCGCGGGCGGCCAGGGCCTCCTCCACCGCGGCCAGGTGGGCGGGGTCGTCGGGCCCGGGGTCGACGACGACGGCCCGCCCGCTGCCGGGTGCGCCGACGAGGTAGGTGTTGGTGCCGTCGAGGGTCATCCCCGACGGGTTGGGTGCCAGCACGCGGGTGACCAGGGGCTCCAGCTCCGCCGTCCGGGGGAGGCTGCCGGGGGCGGGGAGGTCCCAGGTGGCACGGGGGTCTGCCGGGGCGCGCACGTCCGGCACGGTAGCCGCGCGGCGGGGCGGGCCGCCTGCCCGGCGGTTAGCCTCGGCGCATGCGCTCCCTGACGTCCCGGTCCCGATCCGGTCTGGTCGCCGCGGCCGCCGCCGTCCTGCTCACCGCCTGTAGCGGCGGCGGCCCCGAGGCCGAGGAGGCGGCCGAGTCGACCAGCGCCGACACCAGCAGCTCGAGCGCGTCGGCGTCGGGGACGACGAGCGAGGAGAGCAGCTCGGCCCCCGCGCCGAGTACCAGCGACGACCCCGCCGTCGCCCAGTTCTGCGCCCAGGCCGCCTCGTTCAACGAGCTCGGCAACCAGCTGACCAGCGCCACCCCCGAGCAGCTGCCGCCCCTGCTGCAGCAGGCCGCCGGCGCCTTCGACAGCGTCCAGCCGCCGGCCGAGATCGCGTCGGCGTGGCAGGCCGTGGGTGACGCGGTGCAGGCGTTCGCCGACACCGCCGGCTCCGTCGACGTCACCACCCCCGAGGGCCAGACGCAGCTGCAGGGCGCCGCCCAGCAGTTCGTCTCGGTCGCCAACGGCCCCGACGGCACCGCCGTCCAGGAGTTCGGCGCCGCCAACTGCGGCACCGGCACCCCGGCGCCCACCACCTGAGGGACGGACCCCCTGCAGGGTCCCGCCGCGAGCACGAGTGACGGGGCAGGGGTCCTCCCTCAGCAGCCGCCGATGCTCACCCCGCGGCCGCGCAGCCACGCCACCGGGTCGACCTGCCCGCCGTGCAGGGACCCCGACGGGTGCACCTCGAAGTGCAGGTGCGGGCCGGTGGACTGGCCCCGGTTGCCGACCTCGGCGATCAGCTCGCCGGCGGTGACGCGCTCGCCCTTGCGGACGTACTCGGCGTTGACGTGGCCGTACACGGTCACCGCGCCGTCGTCGCCCCGGATGTAGACGGCCAGGCCGAACCCGGTGGCCGGGCCGGTGCGGGCCACCGTGCCGGAGGCGGCGGCGTAGATCGGCGTCCCGATCGGGGCGGCGATGTCCACGCCGCCGTGCAGGGTCCCCCAGCGGAAGCCGAAGCAGCTCGACGTCCGGCCGGAGGTCGGCTTGACGTACGCGCCCGACCCGCCGGACGACCCGGCCGACCCGGCCGACGTCCCGGCCGCGGAGCCCCCGGAGCTGCTCTCCGAGGCGGCGGCCCGGCGCGCGGCCGCGGCCAGGGCGGCGGCCTCCTCCGCGGCGCGGGCGGCCGCGGCTGCGGCGGCGGCCTCCTCAGCCGCCTTCTGCTGCTGCCACTGGGCGTAGGCGTCGCGGGCGCCCTGCAGCTCCAGCAGGCGGATCTGGGCGTCCTGCAGCTGCTGGTCGAGGGCGGCCTTGTCGGCCTCGGCGGCGGCGACGGCGTCCTGCTGCGCGGCGACCTGCGCGTCGGCGGTGGCCTTGGCGGCGGCGGCCTGCTCCTCGGCCTCGGCCATCTGGTCGCGGGTGACGCGGGCCGAGGACTCGGCGTTGGCCTGCCGGACCCGCGCGATCTCGAGCTCCTCGAGGGCGTCGACCTGGATCTCGCCGACGTACTCGAGCATCGCGGCCCGCTGCACCAGCTCGCCGGGCCCGGCGGAGTCCAGCAGCGCGGCCGCGGTCGTGAGGGTGCTGCCGTTGACGTAGCTGTCCCGGGCGTAGCCGCCGATGCGGCCGATCGCCGCGTCGACGGCGGCGGTGGCGGCCTCGAGGTCGGCGGCGGCCTGGTCGGCGGCGGCCTGCGCCATCTGCAGGGCCTCCTCGGCGGCCATGTAGGCGGTGCCGGCCGCCTCGGCCTGCAGCCCCAGCCGCTCGAGCTCGGTCTGGGCCAGCGCGACCTCGGCCTGCAGCCGGCCGACCTCGGCGGCGGCGGCCTCCTTCTCGGCCTCCGCGCCGGCGAGCTGCTCGTCGGTCGGGTTGGGCGGCGGCTCGGGCACGGCCAGCGCCGGCCCGGCGGTCCCGAGCAGGACCGCGCCGGTGAGCAGGCCGGCCAGCGCGGCACGCACCGAACGGCGGTGCGTGCGGGCCGCGGCGGGACGACCGGGGGGTCGCCGGCCGGATCGGCTCTGCGGCATCGAGCGCTCCCTGGGGAAGAGGGGGTGGTCGTGGTGACGGGCACCAGCGTCGCACCGGTCACCACACGTCACCGGCGCACCACGCGGCACAGGACGCAACCGTGACCCCACGGCACCGTCACCCACATCCGTCACAACACTTGTCGACACGGGGAGCGCGGTCCTTGAGCCCCGCCGCCCGCGTGTCGGGCGCATCACAGACGCCGGCGGGTCGCGCTCTAGGGTGGTCGCCCGTGGACGTCCTCGCCTCCGGTGCCGAACAGGTGGTCTTCTGCTCCGACCCGGGCTCCGGCCTGCGGGCGGTGATCGCGATCCACTCGACCGCCCTGGGCCCTGCCCTCGGCGGGACGCGGTTCCACCCCTACGCCACCGAGGACGAGGCGGTCGCCGACGCCCTGCGCCTGGCCCGCGCGATGACCTACAAGAACAGCCTCGCCGGCCTGGACCTCGGCGGTGGCAAGGCCGTGGTCATCGGCGACCCGCGCACCGACAAGCGCGAGGACCTGCTGCGCGCCTACGGCCGGTTCGTCGAGGCGCTCGGTGGGCGGTACCTCACCGCCTGCGACGTGGGCACGACCAACGCCGACCTCGACCTGGTCGCCCGCGAGACGCGCTTCGCCCACGGCCGCTCGGAGGTCAACGGCGGCTGCGGCGACTCCTCCGTGCTCACCGCCTTCGGCGTCTTCCAGGGGATGCGCGCGGCCGCGCAGCACCGCTGGGGCACGCCGTCGCTCTCCGGCCGCACGGTCGCCGTCGCCGGCGTCGGCAAGGTGGGCAGCTGGCTCGTCGACCGGCTGGTGGCCGACGGCGCCGACGTCGTGGTCACCGACGTCGACCCCGCCGCCGTGGCGCGGGTGAGGGCGCGGCACCCCGGCGTCGAGGTCGCGGCCGACACCGCCGCGCTGGTGCGCACCCCGGCCGACGTCTACGCGCCGTGCGCGCTCGGCGGCGCGCTCGACGACGAGACCGTGGCCGCGCTGTCGGCCGAGGTGGTCTGCGGCGGGGCGAACAACCAGCTGGCCCACGAGGGCGTCTCCGACCAGCTCACCCGCCGCGGGATCCTCTACGCGCCGGACTACCTGGTGAACGCCGGCGGCGTCATCCAGGTCGAGGACGAGCGGCACGGGTTCTCCTTCGCCCGCGCCGAGGCCAGGGCCGCGGGCATCTTCGACGTCGCCCTCCGGGTGTTCGAGACGGCCGCCGCCGAGGGGGTCTCCCCCGCCGCCGCGGCCGACCGGCTCGCCGAGGAGCGCATCCGTTCCGTGGGCCGGCTGGCCGGCATCCGCCTGCCGCGCTGACCCCACCCCGGCGGCGGGGTGGCGCGTACCACGCCACGGTCGGGGGACCGCGGGGGGAGGACCCGTGCCCGCGACCGGCTCGTGTCGTAGTCTTGCTCAAGACACAGTCACTCAGTCGGGGTCGCCACGCGGGCCGTCCAGCCCGTGAGCTGGGCTCCCGTTCTCCGTTATGAGGGGGTCGAGCCGATGGGGCGCGGCCGAGCGAAGGCCAAGCAGACACGCGTGGCCCGTGAGCTCAAGTACAGCTCACCCAACACCGACCTCTCCGCGCTGCAGCGCGAGCTGGCCGGGTCTCCGTCGACGTACACCGCTCCGGCGGCCAAGGACGACGACGAGGACGACGACGAGTACACCGACCGGTGGGCGGACGACGCCGACGACGACGACTGGGCGGCCAGTCGCTGACCGCCGGCCGTAGCACCGCCGACGCCTGATCGGCCCCGGTCCAAAGGCTCGCCCCGAGCTCGCGAGGGGTGAGGGGGACCGGGGTCCTTCGTCAGCGGTAGCTGCCCACCAGCCGGGCGCCGGTGTGCCCGGTGGCCGGCTCGCCGGTGCCCACGGTGCCGGCGACCCACGCGGGGACACCGCGGTCGGTGAGCAGGCCGACGGCGCGGTCGGCCACGGCCGCGTCGACGACGGCGACCATGCCGACGCCGCAGTTGAACGCCCGCTCCGACTCCGCCCGCGGGACGCCGTGCTCCTCGAGCAGGGACACCGCGGCCGGGAGCGCCCAGGTGCCGCGGTCCAGGACGGCCGTCAGCCCGCCGGGGACGACCCGCGCGGTGTTGCCGGCCAGCCCGCCGCCGGTGATGTGCGCGAAGGCGTGCACGCCCTCGACCCCCAGCTCGCCGACCAGCGCGAGGCAGTCGCGCGCGTAGACGCGGGTGGGCTCGAGCAGCACCTCGCCCAGCGGCCGGTCCAGCCCGGCCGGGGTGCCGGTGAGGTCCAGCCCCGCGGCGGAGACCACGCGGCGGACCAGGGAGTAGCCGTTGGAGTGGAACCCGCTGGCGGCCATCGCCACGACGGCGTCGCCGTCGCGCACCCGCTCGGGGCCGAGGACGGCGTCGGCCTCGACGACGCCCACGGCGGTGGCGGCGAGGTCGTACTCGTCGGCGTCCATGAGGTCGCCGTGCTCGGCGGTCTCCCCGCCGACCAACGCGGCCCCGGCCTGCTCGCAGCCGGCCGCGATCCCGGTGACGATCGCGGCGATCCGCTCGGGGACGACCTTCCCGCAGGCCACGTAGTCCTGGAGGAACAGCGGCTCGGCGCCGCAGGCCACCAGGTCGTCGACGACCATGGCGACCAGGTCGATGCCCACGGTGTCGTGCCGGTCCAGCTGCCGCGCGAGGGCGATCTTGGTGCCGACGCCGTCGGTGGAGGAGGCCAGCAGCGGGCGCCGGTAGCGCGCGGTGTCGAGGGCGAACAGCCCGGCGAAGCCGCCGAGCCCGCCGACGACCTCCGGGCGGCGGGTGCGTTCCACCGCCGTCCGCATGAGGGTGACGGCGCGCTCACCGGCGTCGATGTCGACGCCGGACTCCGCGTAGGTGAACCCGCCGGCGCTCACGGACGCCGCAGGGCGTCGTCGGCACCGCCGGGCACCGTGGGGCTGCCGGCCTGCTGCCCGGTCCAGCCGCTGACCGCCCGCTCCGCCTCGGACACCTTCGGCATGGGCGTGCGGCCGATGCCCTCCAGCACGTGCTTGCCGACCACGCCCGCGTCGCCGAGCGGGATCGGGTACTGGCCGGTGAAGCACGCGGTGCACAGCCGGGTCGCCGGCTGCTCGGTGGCGGCGATGAGCCCCTGCTCGGAGACGTAGCCCAGCGAGTCGGCGTTGATGGAGGCGCGCACGCCGTCGACGTCGAGGCCGTTGGCGACGAGCTCGGCACGGCTGGCGAAGTCGATGCCGTAGAAGCACGGCCACTTCACCGGGGGTGAGGAGATGCGCACGTGCACCTCGAGGGCACCGGCCTCGCGGAGCATGCGGATGAGCGCGCGCTGGGTGTTGCCGCGCACGATCGAGTCGTCGACGACGACCAGCCGCTTGCCGCGGATGACGTCGCGCAGCGGGTTGAGCTTCAGCCGGATGCCCAGCTGGCGGATGGTCTGGCTGGGCTGGATGAAGGTGCGCCCGACGTAGGAGTTCTTGACCAGGCCCAGCCCGTAGGGGATGCCCGACGCCTCGGCGTACCCGACCGCGGCCGGGGTGCCCGACTCCGGGACGGGGATGACCAGGTCGGCGTCGGCGGGGTGCTCCCGCGCCAGCCGCCGGCCGATCTCGACGCGGGCGGCGTGCACCCCGCGGCCGCCGATCGTGGTGTCGGGGCGGGCCAGGTAGACGTACTCGAAGACGCAGCCCTTGGGCTCGGCGGGCGCGAAGTGCTGGCTGCGCAGGCCGTTCTCGTCGATCGCCAGCAGCTCGCCGGGCTCGACCTCGCGGACGACGGAGGCACCGACGATGTCGAGGGCCGCGGTCTCGCTGGCGACCACCCAGCCGCGCTCGAGGCGGCCGAGCACCAGCGGGCGCACGCCCTGCGGGTCGCGGGCGGCGTAGAGGGTGTCCTCGTCCATGAAGGTGAGGCTGAACGCGCCGCGCAGCTGCGGCAGCACCTCCATGGCCGCGGCCTCGACGCTCATGTCCGGGCGGGCGGCGATCAGCGAGGTGACCAGGTCGGAGTCGGTCGTGGCGGCGAAGGCGCCGGGGACCCCGGCGTCGGCGGCGCGGCTGGCCAGCTCCTGGGTGTTGACCAGGTTGCCGTTGTGGCACAGCGCCAGGCCGGTGCCGGCGTCGGTCGTGCGGAACGTCGGCTGGGCGTTCTCCCACGTCGAGGATCCGGTGGTCGAGTACCGGGTGTGGCCGACGGCGAGGTGGCCGCGCAGGCTGCCGAGGGTGGACTCGTCGAAGACCTGGCTGACCAGCCCGAGGTCCTTGTAGACGACCACGGAGGCCCCGTCGGACACCGCGATCCCGGCCGCCTCCTGACCGCGGTGCTGGAGGGCGTACAGGCCGAAGTAGGTCAGCTTCGCGACCTCCTCCCCCGGCGCCCAGACCCCGAAGACGCCACAGGCGTCCTGGGGACCGGGAGCAGAGGGGTCGAGGGCGTGCGTCAGCCGTCCGTCACCGCGAGGCACACCCCCGAGCCTACCGGCGGTCGGGGGTCCTGCCGGGTGGCGCGCACCACCCGGCGGTGCGCCGGCGGGAACCCCACCCGGGGTCCGGCGCGTTGACCTGCGGTAGGTGGAGAGGAGCCCCCCATGCCCGCCGACCGTCCCGACCCCAGCGAGTTCCTCGACATGGCCCAGCGGATGCTCCGCGGGCTGTTCGAGTCCCCCCGCGGCGACTCCGCCCGCGACGACGACCCGTGGGCGCGGGCGACCGACCGCCCCTCGGCTCCGTGGGAGCGCCGTCGCGAGCCGAGTGCCGAGGAGCGGCGCGAGAACCTCACGTTCGCCCTCGCCACCCGTGCGGTCGAGGCGCTGGAGGACCTCGCGCTCAACGTCGCCGCGATCCGCCAGCGCCTGGAGCGCACGACACCGCCGGAGACCACCCCCGGGACGCCGCCGGAGACCACCCCGGAAACCGGCGGCGCGACCACGACCGGGGACGGCGCGGACCGGGCCTGAGCCCGGCGGCCGACACCGGCCGGGCGCCCGCTACTGCACGGTGCCGAGCTCGGCGGAGATCCTGGTGTCCTCGCCGTGGCCGGTGTGCACCACGGTGTCGCCGTGCAGGGTCAGCAGCCGGCTGCGGATGGACCGCACGATCGTCGGGTGGTCGCTGAAGCTGCGGCCGGTCGCGCCCGGGCCGCCGTGGAACAGCGTGTCGCCGGTGAACACCGCCGCGAGGTCGGGGGCGTGCAGACAGGTGCTGCCCGGGCTGTGACCGGGGGTGTGCAGCGCGGTCAGCGAGGTGCCGGCCACACGGAACCGGGTCCCCTCCGCCAGCGCCTCGTCCGGCAGCGCGTCGGGATGGACCATCTCCCACAGCATCCGGTCGGCCAGGTGCATCCAGACCGGCGCGCCGGTGGCCGCGCGCAGGTCGACCGCCGCGGTGACGTGGTCGTTGTGCCCGTGGGTGAGCACGATCGCGGTGACCTTCCGTCCGCCGACGGCCTCGACGATCGGCTCGGCACGGTGCGGGGCGTCGATGACGAGCACCTCGTCGTCGTTGCCGACCAGCCAGACGTTGTTGTCGACGTCGAAGTCCTGACCGTCGAGGCTGAACACCCCGCTGATCACGGCCTTCTCGATGCGGGCGGTCACTTCTCGAGCACGACCACCGAGCGCAGGACCTCGCCCCGGTGCATCTTCTCGAACGCGGCCTCGACGTCGTCGAGGCCGACGGTCTCGGTGACGAAGTCCGCCAGCGGGAAGCGGCCCTGCCGGTACAGGTCGGCCAGCATCGGGAAGTCGCGGGAGGGCAGGCAGTCGCCGTACCAGGAGGACTTCAGCGCCCCGCCGCGGCCGAACAGCTCGATCATCGGCAGGGTGAGCTGCATGTCGGGGGTGGGGACGCCGACCAGCACGACCCGCCCGGCGAGGTCGCGGGCGTAGAAGGCCTGGGTGAACACCTCCGGGCGGCCGACGGCGTCGATGGCGACGTCGACACCGAAGCCGCCGGTGAAGCCCCTGATCGCCTCGACCGGGTCGCTCTGCCGGGAGTTGACCGTGTGGGTGGCGCCGAACTGCCGCGCCCACTGCAGCTTCCGGTCGTCGACGTCGACGGCGACGATCGTCGTCGCCCCGGCTAGCTTCGCGCCGGCGATCGCGGCATCGCCGACCCCGCCGCAGCCGAACACCGCCACCGACTCCCCCCGCTGCACGCCGCCGGTGTTGATCGCCGCGCCGACGCCGGCCATCACGCCGCAGCCGAGCAGTCCGGCGGCGGTGGCCGGGGTCTCGGGGTCGACCTTCGTGCACTGACCGGAGTGCACCAGCGTCTTCTCCACGAACGCGCCGATGCCCAGCGCCGGGGACAGCTCGGTGCCGTCGGCCAGCGTCATCTG
>NZ_FOWE01000011.1 GCF_900115395.1 Geodermatophilus obscurus | reverse complement strand
GCTGACCGAGGGGGGTGCGCGGCTGGGTGGGCACACGGTGCCGCTGCCGCGCTCGGCGGTCGGCGCGCTGTCCGCCGAGGGCGCGCGCACCGCGACGCTGGGGTTCCGCCCGGAGTCGGTGCAGCTCGTCGGCGCCGGTGAGGGCGTGCCGGTGGAGGTCGTCGTGGTCGAGGAGCTGGGCTCGGACGCCTTCGCCTACGGCAACCTGCACGCCGCCGACACCGCCGGCACCAGCGACAAGATGCTCACCCTGCGGGTCGACGCCCGCAAGCCGCCGGCCAAGGGCGAGGTCGTCCACGTGGGCATCCGCCCGGGGGAGTCCCACGTCTTCTCACCCGAGACGGGCCTGCGCGTCTCCCAGGACGAGCGCTGACCTCCGTCTCCTGACCCTCCGGCAGGGCCCCCGTACCACCGGCGGGGCCCTGTCGCATCACGGCGTGGCGCCGGCCGGGTCCGCCCGCGGCTACAGTCCGGGGCGTGGTCGCCGCCGCCGCCCTGCTCGTCCTCGCGGGGCTGGTGATGTTCGTCCTCGGCATCACGACCGGCGTCGCCGCCTGGTCCTGGGCGTGCCTGGCCGCCTGCGGAGCGGCGGGGGTCCTCCTCCTCCTGGCGCGCCGACGGCCCTCGCCCGACCCCGCTCCGGCCGGAGGGACCCGCTCGGGAGGCGCGACGGCCGCCGCGCCCGCGGACCGGCCGGGGCCGCCGTCCGGCGGCCGCACTCCGCCCGCCGCGCCCGCCACGCCCGCCGCACGGGAGGCCGCCCCGGGGACTCATGACGCGCCGGTGGCCGACGACGGGCTCCGCGCCGAGGCCCGCCCGTCCGCCCTCCGGCCGGGTGCCGCGGCGACGGCCACCGGCGGCTCCCCGCGGCCCGTCGCCGGCGAGCCGGGCGAGGAGGACGGCGAGGTCACCGACCTGCTCCTGGTCGTCGACCTGGCCGACGAGGTGCTCGTGGTCGACGAGCACCCGCGCTACCACCTCGCCGGCTGCTCCTGGCTGGCCGGACGCGAGACGATCCCGCTGCCGCTCCGGGAGGCGCGCGGCGACGGCTTCACGCCGTGCGCCGCCTGCACCCCGGACGCCCACGTCGCCACCGTCGAGCGGGCCCGCCGGGCCGCCCGCCGCGGCTGACCGCCGTCCGCGGATGATCAGCTGAGCTCACCCTGGTGCGTCCTGGCTCACCGTCGACGGTGAGCCAGGACGCAGCACGATCAGCTCACCTGATCGTGCGGGAGTCAGCTCAGGCCCGCGCCACCCAGAACCGCGAGCCCGCCGGCCCCTCCGTGCCCGGGCCCTCACCGGGCGTGCCGGCGTGCACGGCGGTCGCGAGCACCTCACCGGCCACCTGCTCGCTCGACCCGGTCAGCGCCTCGGCCATCGGGCCCTCCGCGGTCCACCACAGCTGGATCCGGTCGCTCACCGCCAGGCCGGCGCTCTTGCGGGCCTCCTGCACCAGCCGCACGGCCTCGCGGACCAGCCCGGCCCGCTCCAGCTCCGGCGTCAGCGTCAGGTCCAGCGCGACGGTCAGCCCGCCGGCGCTGGCCACCGCCCAGCCCTCGCGCGGGGTCTCGGTGACCACCAGGTCGCCCTCCTGCAGCGGCACCGGCGCGCCGTCGACCTCGACCGACGCCGTGCCGGCGCGGTAGGCGGCGACGAGCTCGGCGGGGTCGGCCGCGGCGACCGCCTTCGCCACCGCCTGCACCTGCCCGCCCAGCCGCCGGCCGACGGCGCGGAAGTCCACCTTCACGCGCACGTCGACCAGGTCGCCGCCCACCGCCGACAGCTCGGCCAGCTCGGCGACGTTGAGCTCGTCGGCGACCTCGGCCACCAGGTCGCGGGCCAGGCCCGACCACGCCGGGGCGGCGACCAGCGCCTGCCCCAGCGGCTGGCGGGTGCGCACCTTCGCCCCGGTCCGTGCCGACCGGCCCAGCTCCACCAGCCGCCGCACCAGGTCGATCTGCGCGACCAGCTGCGGGTCGCGGGCGCCGGCGTCGACGGCCGGCCAGGAGGCCAGGTGTACCGAGTCGGGGGCGTCCGCGCCCAGCCCCGGACGGACGACGCGGCTCCAGACCTCCTCGGTGACGAACGGGGTGAACGGGGCCATCAGCCGGGTCAGCCCGTCGAGCACCTCGTGCAGGGTGCGCAGCGCCGAGGGGTCGCCGTCCCAGAACCGGCGGCGCGAGCGGCGCACGTACCAGTTGGACAGGTCGTCGACGAACTGCCCGATCAGCCGGCCGGCGCCCTGGGTGTCGAAGGCCTCCAGCGCGTCGGTCACGCCCTCGGTGACGGCCGCCAGCTGCGCGAGCGCCCAGCGGTCGAGCAGCGGACGCTCGGCGCGCGGGGGAGCGGGGGAGGAGGCGGGGTCCCAGCCGTTGGTCTCGGCGTAGAGGGTGAGGAAGCTGGCGGTGTTCCAGTAGGTCAGCAGGACCTTGCGGACCACCTCCGACAGCGTCTCGTGCCCGACCCGGCGGGCCGACCACGGCGAGCCGCCGGCGAGCATGAACCAGCGGACGGCGTCGGCGCCGTGCCGGTCCATGAGCGGGATGGGCTCGAGGATGTTGCCCAGGTGCTTGCTCATCTTCCGGCCGTCCTCGGCGAGGATGTGGCCCAGGCACAGCACGTTCTCGTAGGAGCTCTTCCCGAACACCAGGGTGCCCACGGCCATGAGCGTGTAGAACCAGCCGCGGGTCTGGTCGATCGCCTCGGCGATGAACTGGGCCGGGTAGGCGGCCTCGAACTGCTCCCTGTTGCGGTGCGGGGCGCCCCACTGGGCGAAGGGCATGGAGCCGGAGTCGTACCAGGCGTCGATCACCGGCCGGACCCGCCGGTAGGTGCCCTCCTCGCCGGGGCGGGTGAAGGTCACCTCGTCGATGAAGGGCCGGTGCGGGTCGAGGTCGGCGAGGTCGCGGCCGGTCAGCTCCGACAGCTCGGCCAGCGAGCCGACGGCGACCATCCGGCTCGGGTCGGCGTCGTTGCGCCAGATGGGCAGCGGGGTGCCCCAGTACCGGTCACGCGAGAGCGCCCAGTCGACGTTGTTGTTCAGCCAGTCGCCGTAGCGGCCCCACTGGATGGTCTCGGGGTGCCAGGACGTCTTCTCGTTCTCGGCGAGCAGCTGGTCCTTCACCGCGCTGGTGCGGATGTACCAGGACGGCTGCGCGTAGTACATGAGCGGCGTGTGGCAGCGCCAGCAGTGCGGGTAGCTGTGCTCGTAGCGCTGTTCGCGCCACAGCACGCCGCGCCGCTCGAGGTCGGCGACGAGGGCGTCGTCGGCGGCCTTGAAGAAGCGCCCGCCGACCAGGCCCACCTCGGGCAGGAAGTGCCCGGAGCTGTCGATCGGGTTCACCACCGGCAGGCCGTAGGCGCGGCAGACGGCGAGGTCGTCGGCGCCGAACGCGGGGGACTGGTGCACCAGGCCGGTGCCGTCATCGGTGGTGACGTAGTCGGCCAGGACGACGAAGTGGGCGTCCCCCTCGGGGAACTCGACCAGGTCGAACGGGCGCCGGTAGTGGGTGCGCTCCCAGTCGCGGCCGGTGGTGCGGGCCAGCACCTCGACGTCGTCGGCGTCCCCGCCGAAGGCCGCGGCCAGCAGCGGCTCGGCGACGACGAGCGTGTCCTGCCCGCGACGGGCCACCAGGTAGGTGACGTCGGGGTTGACCGCGACGGCGGTGTTGCTCGGCAGCGTCCACGGCGTCGTCGTCCAGATCAGCAGGTCGGCCTTCCCGGCCCACTCGCCGCTGGTGACCGGCAGCCGGACGTAGACCGAGGGATCGGTGATCGACTCGTAGCCCTGGGCGACCTCGTGGTCGGACAGGCCCGTGCCGCACCGCGGGCAGTACGGCGCGACCCGGTGGTCCTCGACGAGCAGGCCCTTGTCGAAGACCTGCTTGAGCGACCACCAGACGCTCTCGATGTAGGCGGGGTCCATCGTCCAGTAGGCGGTGGACATGTCGACCCAGTAGCCCATCCGGCGGGTGAGGTCGCTGAAGGAGTCGACGTGCCGCATGACCGACTCGCGGCAGCGGGCGTTGAACTCGGCGATCCCGTAGCGCTCGATGTCGGGCTTGCCGGCGAAGCCGAGCTCCTGCTCGACGGCGATCTCGACGGGCAGGCCGTGGCAGTCCCAGCCGGCGCGGCGGGGCACGTGCCAGCCCTGCATCGTCTTGAAGCGGGGGAAGACGTCCTTGAACGCCCGTGCCTCGATGTGGTGGGTGCCGGGCCGGCCGTTGGCGGTGGGCGGGCCCTCGTAGAACACCCACTGCCGCCGGCCCTCGGTGGCCTGCAGCGACCGGGCGAAGACGTCGGCGTCCTCCCAGCGCCGCAGCACGTCCTGCTCGAGCGCGGGCAGGTCGACCTGGGGCGGCAGCGCACGGAAGGGAGAGCTCACGCACCCATTGTCCCCGAGCCGTCGAGGGCGTTCCGGTGCCGGGGCGGCGGGCGCGGCCGGTGCGTACGGGAGACTGATCACCATGGTCGGGGGACGCAGGTGAACGACACCGTCACCCTCGCCCTGGCCGTGGGTGCGCTGGTGGTGCTCGTCGCCGCGGTCGCCCTGCGCCTGGCCGACCGGCTCGGCCTGCCCAGCCTGCTGCTGTACCTGGCGCTCGGCGTGGCTCTGGGGGAGAGCGGCCTCGGCATCCAGTTCGAGGACTACCGCCTCACCCACACGCTGGCCTACGCCGCCCTCCTCGTCATCCTCGCCGAGGGCGGTCTCACGACGCGCTGGGCCGACGTCCGCCGGGCGATCGGACCCGGGGTCGCGCTCTCCACCGTCGGCGTCGCGGTCAGCGTGGGCGCGACCGCGGCCGTCGGTGTCTGGGTCCTGGGCTTCGACTGGGGTTTCGCCCTGCTGCTGGCCGCCGTCATCAGCTCGACCGACGCCGCCGCCGTCTTCGCGACCCTGCGGCGACTGCCCCTCCCGCGCCGGGTGGCCGCCTCCCTGGAGGCGGAGAGCGGCCTCAACGACGCCCCGGTCATCCTGCTCGTGACCGTGCTGGCCGAGTCGCTCACCGGGGAGGTGACGCAGCCGTGGTGGCTCGTCGGGCTGGTGGTGGTCGCCGAGCTCGCCGGAGGCGCCGTCATCGGGGTCGCGATCGGCTTCGGGGGGGCCGCGCTGCTGCGCCGGGTGGCGCTCCCCGTGGCCGGTTTCTACCCCCTCGCCACCCTGGCGCTCTGCGTGCTCGCGTACTCCTCGGCGTCGCTGGCGCACACCTCCGGCTTCGTCGCCGTCTACCTGTGCGGGCTGGTGCTGGGCAACGCCACGCTGCCGCACCGGGCGGCGAGCATCGGGTTCGCCGAGGGCATGGCCTCCCTCGCCCAGATCGGGCTGTTCGTCCTGCTCGGTCTCCTCGTGTCCCCGGGCCGGCTGCCCGAGGCCATCGGCCCGGCGCTCGTCGTGGGCGGCGCGCTGCTGCTGCTCGCCCGGCCCCTGTCGGTGGTGGCCAGCCTGGTGTGGTTCCGCTTCCCGTGGGCTCAGCAGGTGTTCATCTCCTGGGCCGGCCTGCGCGGGGCGGTGCCGATCGTCGCGGCGATCATCCCGCTGACCGCCGAGGTCCCGCGGGCGACGACCGTCTTCGACACGGTCTTCGTGCTGGTCGTCGTCTTCACCCTCGTCCAGGGGTGGTCGCTGCCGTGGGTGGCGCGACGCCTGCGGATCGCCACGGTGGCCACTCCCCGTGACGTGCAGGTCGAGGCCGCGCCGCTGGGGGAGCTCGACGCCGAGATGATCCAGCTGACCGTGCCCGAGGGCTCCCGGCTGCACGGCGTCTACCTGCCCGAGCTGCGGCTCCCCGACGACGCCGCCGTGGTGCTCATCGTCCGCGACGGCCGGTCCTTCGTGCCCGACCGCACCACCCGGCTCATGCGCGGCGACCAGGCCCTCCTGGTGTCCGCGCGCCGCTCGCGCGCGGAGGCCGAGCGCCGGCTGCGGGCGGTCAGCCGCGCCGGCCGCCTGGCGAGCTGGCGCGGCGAGCGCGGCGCCGCCACCGAGGCCGACTGACCGGTGCACCTCCGCGGGAGTGCACCGATCTCCCTGTGGACGACGGCCGTCGAGGCCCGCGCGCGGCACATGATCGCCCGGTGTTGCTGCGACCGGGGCTACCCGAAGGCGTGTTCATCGGCTCTCACGCCGTCTCGGAGGGCCGGATCACCCGGCGCCGGCTGACCCGGGGGCCCTACGTCCGGGTCCTGCACGGGGTGTACGCCGACGTGTCCGTGCCGCGTGACCACGCGTTGCGCTGCCGGGCCGCCGCATTGCTCATGCCCGCGCAGGCCGCCCTCGGTGGCCGATCCGCGGCCGCGGTCCTCGGTGCACCTGCGCCCGGCTGGCGCGACCCGGTCACCGTCGTCGTGCCGGCACCGCTGACGTGGCGGGGGCCGGGTGGGGTGCGGGTGCACCGCACCGACTTCTCGGCGGGCGACGTGGTCGACGACGGGTCCGGTCTCCGGCACACGGCGCCGCTCCGCACCACCTGGGACGTCGCGGCACTCGAGCCGACCGGCACCGCCGTCTCGGTCCTCGACGCGATGCTGCGGGCCGGCACCGTGCGCGCGACCGACCTGTCCGCCCTCCTCCGAGAGAGGTCCGGCCGTCGGGGGTCCCGGCAGGTGCGTCGCGTCCTCGACCTGGCCGATCCCCGGAGCGAGTCACCGCCGGAGTCACTGGTCCGGGTCGCGTGCGTGCTGGGCGGACTGCCCGCGCCGGTGCCTCGGTACGACGTCGTCGAGGACGGCCGGTGGCTGGCCCGCGTCGACCTCGCCTGGCCCGGGCAGCGCGTCGTGGTGGAGTACGAGGGCGAGCACCACGTCGACGGCGTGCAGATCGTGCGGGACGACGCCCGGCTCGCCCGGCTCAGCGCCTCCGGCTGGCTCGTCGTCCGGCTGGCCGCCTCCGACCTCCGGGCGCTCGACGACGTCGTCGCGAGGATCAGGGCCGCGCTGGCCGAGCGGTCGACCCGCGTCTGACCCGTGCACTTCCGCGGACGTGCGCCGTGCACATCCGCGGAACTGCACGAGGGGTCAGCCGTTGAGCTCGAGGACCTGCATCGTGTCGGCGCGGACGGCGGCCAGCAGCGCCGGGTCGGAGGACAGGTCGCGCCCGTAGGACGGGATGGCGTCCTCCAGCGCCGGGCGGGCGGCGGCGACGCGGTCGGGGAACGCCCGCTCGACCAGCGAGAGCATCGCCGAGACCGCCGTCGAGGCGCCGGGGGAGGCGCCCAGCAGGCCGGCGATCGAGCCGTCGGACCCCACGATCAGCTCGGTGCCGAACTGCAGCACGCCCCTGCCGCTCCGGGGGTCGCGCTTGATGACCTGCACCCGCTGGCCGGCGGTGACCATGTCCCAGTCGGCCTGCTCGGCCTGGGGCACGAACTCCGTCAGCGTGCGGTGCCGGGCGCTGCGCGACTGCAGCAGCTCCGTGACCAGGTACCTGGTCAGCGCGAGCTCGGTGCGCGCCACGCCCAGCATCGAGCCGAGGTTGTCCGCCTTCACCGACAGCGGGAGGTCGAACACCGAGCCCGCCTTGAGGAACTTCGGCGAGAAGCCCGCGTAGGGACCGAACAGCAGGGAGTACTCGCCGTCGACCAGGCGCAGGTCCAGGTGCGGCACCGACATCGGCGGGGCGCCGACGGCGGCCTGGCCGTAGACCTTCGCCTGGTGACGGGTGACCAGCTCCGGCGACCGGGTGCGGAGGAACAGGCCGCTGACCGGGAAGCCGCCGAAGCCGCGGATCTCGGGGATGGCGGCCTTCTGCAGCAGCGGCAGCGCGCCGCCGCCGGCGCCGACGAACACGAAGCGGGTGCGGACGCAGCGCTCCTCGCCGGTACGCCGGTCGGTGACGGTGACCTTCCAGCGGCCGTCGTCGAGGCGGTCGAGGTCGGTGACCCGCTGACCGGTGTGCACCTGCACCCCGCGCTCCTCGCCCTGGGCGAGCAGCAGCCGGGTGAGCGCGCCGAAGTTGACGTCGGTGCCGGACACGGCGCGGGTGGCGGCCACGACCTGCTGCGGGTCGCGGCCGTCCATGACCAGCGGCGCCCAGCCGGCGAGCTCGTCGGCGGAGTCGGTGTACTCCAGCCCGGCGAACAGCGGCTCGGCCGACAGCGCGGCGTGCCGGGCGCACATGTAGGCCCGGCCCTGCTCGCCGGTCACGAAGCCGACGTGCGGGACGGGGGAGATGAACTCCTTGGGCGAGCCGGTCAGGCCGGTCCGCACCAGGTGCGACCAGAACTGCCGGGACACCTGGAACTGCTCGTTGATCGTGCGGGCCTTGGCGGTGTCGACCCGCCCGTCGGGGCCCTGGGGCGTGTAGTTGAGCTCGCACAGCGCGGCGTGCCCGGTGCCGGCGTTGTTCCACGCGTCCGAGCTCTCCCCGGCGACGTCGGCCGCGGACTCGAACAGGGTGACGGTCCACTCGGGCGCGACGACACCCAGCAGCGACGCGAGGGTCGCGCTCATGATGCCGCCGCCGACGAGCACCACGTCGGGGTCGGTGGCTGAACCGAGGTCGCTGGACACGACTGCCTTCCTGCAGGGGGGACGTGCGCCACCCCCCAAGATCGGCCGAACGGCGGGTGAACACGCCCTCGGCGGGGTGTGAGATTCGTCTACCCCAGCACGACCTCCGACACGGCCGAGCACCGGTACCGGTCCGGAACGGTTCCCGGGGGAGCGCCGCGCGGCGGGTCGGGGGAGCCCGGGACGCGCGGCTATCGTCGCGTCGTCGGCCCCCGCCCCACCCACCGCTGCACCCACGAGGAGACGCGCTGAGCGAGCAGCCCGAGGACGCCGCCGCGCCCGCGGCGCCGCCGGTGCGCCGGCCGCGCACGCGGCTGCTGCTGACCCTCGCCGCGCTGGTCCTGCTCGCCGACCTGGCCACCAAGCTGCTCGTCGTCGCCACCATCGACCGCGGCGAGAACATCCGCCTGCTCGGCGGGCTGGTCTACCTCACCCAGGCCCGCAACACCGGCGCCGCCTTCTCCCTGGCCGAGGGCTTCACCGTGGTGTTCACCCTCATCGCCGCCACGGTGGCCGTCGTCATCGTGCGGACGGCGCGGCGGCTGGCCTCCACGGGCTGGGCGGTGGCGCTGGGGCTGGTGCTCGGCGGGGCGCTGGGCAACCTCGTCGACCGGGTGTTCCGCGACCCCGGGTTCCTGCGCGGCGGCGTCGTCGACTTCGTGTCGGTGTTCGCCCCGGACGGCGAGGTCTACCCGATCTTCAACGTCGCCGACTCGGCGATCGTCTGCGGCGGCGTGCTCGGCGCCTACCTCGCCCTGCGCGGCGTCGAGTTCGACGGGACGCGCGCCCGGGACCGCGGTGCCGGTCCCGACTCCGGCGCCGTCCCGCACGACTGACCTGACACGATGACACCGTGAGCTCTCCCGGTCCGCACCGTGCGCTCCCGGTGCCCGACGGGCTGGAGGGCCAGCGCGTCGACCAGGGCCTGGCCCGGTTGTTCGGCCTCTCCCGCGCCGTGGCCGCCGAGCTCGCCGACGCCGAGCGGGTGTGGGTCGACGGCCGGGTCCGCGGCAAGGGCGACCGGCTCACCGGCGGCAGCTGGCTGGAGGTCGAGCTGCCCCCGCCGCCCGGCGAGCCGCCCGCCCCCGAGCCCGTCCCCGGCCTCACCGTCGTCCACGACGACGACGACGTCGTGGTCGTCGACAAGCCGGTCGGCGTCGCCGCGCACCCCAGCCCCGGCTGGGACGGGCCCACGGTCGTCGGCGGGCTGGCCGCGGCCGGCTACCGCATCTCGACCTCCGGCGCGGCCGAGCGGCAGGGGGTCGTGCACCGCCTCGACGCCGCCACGACCGGCCTGATGGTGGTCGCCAAGAGCGAGCGCGCGTACTCGGTGCTCAAGGCGGCGTTCAAGGAGCGCACCGTCGACAAGGGCTACCACGCACTGGTGCAGGGCCACCCCGACCCCTCCCGCGGCACCATCGACGCGCCCATCGACCGCCACCCCCGGCACGACTGGCGGTTCGCCGTCGTCACCGGCGGGCGCCCGTCGGTCACCCACTACGAGGTCATCGAGGCCTTCGCGGCCGCCAGCCTGGTCGACATCCACCTCGAGACCGGCCGCACCCACCAGATCCGCGTGCACTTCTCCGCGCTGCGCCACCCCTGCGTCGGCGACACGACCTACGGCGCGGACCCCACGCTGGCCGCCCGGCTCGGCGTGTCCCGGCAGTGGCTGCACGCGGTCCGCCTCGGCTTCGCCCACCCCGCCGACGGGCACTGGGTCGAGTTCACCAGCGCCTACCCGGCCGACCTCGCGGGGGCACTGGCGATCCTGCGCGCCGAGTCCTGACGCCGGCGGTGCGCCACCCGTGACCGAGCTGCCCGCCTCCCTCGACGCGTTCGGCCCCGCCGCGCTGTCGGCCGTGGTGGTCGCGGTGTACCTGGTGGCCGGCGAGCCGCTGGTCGGGCACGTGCTGCACCGGCGCTTCGAGGGCCGGCTGCGCACCGACCCCGCGGCCCGGCGCTCCTTCTACCGGCGGCTGCTGGTCCTCGAGTGGGGCCTGGCGCTGCTGGCCCTCGTCCTGTGGCTGGCCGCCCCGGGGGTCGACGCCGCGGCCGTCGGGCTGTCCTGGCCCACCGGCCTGCCCGGCCCGGTGACCGGGACGGCGACCGTGCTGGTGGTCGTGTTCTCCCTGGCCTCGGTGCGGGCGCTGCGCTCCGGTGCGCTGGCCCGCGCGGTGCCGCCACCCGGACCGCCGCCGGGCGCCGGGCGGCACGCGGAGCCGCCGGGGCACGCGACGCTGGCCCTGCTGCCGCGCTCGCCGGCGGAGCGGCGGCTGTTCTCGGTGGTCGGCGTGACGGCCGGCGTCTGCGAGGAGTGGCTCTACCGCGGGTTCTTCCTCGCCGTCGTCGCCGCGGTCGGCGGGGACCTGCCGACGGTCGTGCTGGTCGCCGTCGGGGCGGTCGCCTTCGGCCTGGCGCACGCCTACCAGGGCCTGCCCGGCGTCGTGCTCACCGGCGTCCTCGGCGGGCTGTTCGCCGCGCTGTACCTGGAGACCGGCTCGCTGCTGCTGCCCGTGCTGCTGCACGCCGCCGTCGACCTGCGCTTCCTCCTGGTGCCGGCCTCGGCGCTGCCCGGCGGGCAGCCGGGGCCGCTGCCCGGCCGGCACCCCGCCGGCGGAGCGCCCGCGTGAGCCGGCCGTCCGCGTCGCTCGCGACCGCCGCGGACTGGCCGGAGGTGGTGGCGCTGCGCACCCGGGTCTTCGTCGAGGAGCAGGGGGTGCCGCCGGAGGTCGAGCAGGACGCCGCCGACGCCACCGCCGTCCACGCCGTGGCCCGGGGCCTGGGCGGTGAGCTGGCCGGCCGGGTGGTGGCCACCGGCCGGCTGCTGGAGCGCGACGGGCGGGCGGTGATCGGCCGGATGGCGGTGGACGCGTCCGCCCGCGGCGGCGGGTACGGCGCCGCGGTGCTGGCCGAGCTGCACCGCCGGGCCCGCGAGCGCGGCCTGACCGAGGTGGAGCTGCACGCCCAGGTCGGTGCCCGGGGCTTCTACGAGCGCGCCGGCTACACCGCCGTCGGCGACGAGTACGTGGAGGCGGGCATCGTGCACGTGACGATGCGCCGCGCCCTGTGACGGCCGCGCCGTGACGACCGGGGGACTGTGACGCGGTCGGCCCTCCGGGCCGAGACACGTCCTGTCAGACCCTCGGCGTAGAACGTCCCCGGTGCGAGGATCGGGAGGACCGGCCCGGGCCCGTCCGGACCTCCGCACCACGCCGCCCGGTCTTCCCCGCCGGTCGCCCGCCGGAGCACCATCCGGCCGGGCCAGCACGACCCGTGAGGAGCACCGCACCGCCGTGAGCAGCGCAGCCGCCGAGAGCACCGACTCGTTCGTGCACCTGCACGTCCACACCGAGTACTCGATGCTCGACGGGGCGGCGAAGCTGCCCGAGGTCACCAAGGCCGCCGCCGAGCAGGGCATGCCGGCGCTGGCGATGACCGACCACGGCAACGTGTTCGGCGCCTACGACTTCTACAAGCAGGCCCTCGGCGCCGGCGTGAAGCCGATCATCGGCATGGAGGGCTACTACACGCCCGGCTCCCGCTTCGACCGCGCCCCGTTCGACTTCGGCGACAGGCTGATCGACGAGGAGGGCGACGGCGGCTCCAACCGCGGCAAGGCCGCCTACACGCACATGACGCTGCTGGCCCGCACCACCGAGGGGATGCACAACCTCTTCCGCATCTCCTCGCTGGCCAGCCTCGAGGGCCAGTACCGCAAGCCCCGGTTCGACCGGGACCTGCTCGAGCGGTACGGGAAGGGCCTCATCGCCACCACCGGCTGCCCCTCCGGCGAGGTCAACATGTGGCTGCGCGCGGGCAAGCACGACCGCGCCCGGCAGGCGGCGGCCGACTTCCAGGACATCTTCGGGCGGGAGAACTTCTACGCCGAGCTGATGGACCACGGCCTGTCCATCGAGCAGAAGACCCGCCCGGCGCTGCTGGAGATCGCGAAGGACCTCGGCATCCCGCTGCTGGCCACCAACGACCTCCACTACACGCACAAGGAGGACGCCGAGGCCCACGACGCCCTGCTGTGCATCCAGACCGGGTCGCGGCTCAACGAGCCGAACCGCTTCAAGTTCAACGGCGACGGCTACTACCTCAAGAGCGCCGCGGAGATGCGCGCGCTGTTCACCGGTGACCTGCGCCAGGCCTGCGACAACACGCTGCTGGTCGCCGAGCAGTGCGAGGTCTCCTTCACCGAGGGTGCCGACCTCATGCCGCGCTTCCCCCTGCCGCCGGGGGAGGACGAGACCTCCTGGTTCGTCAAGGAGGTCGAGCGGGGGCTGCACAAGCGGTACCCGAACGGCATCCCCGACCACGTGCGCAAGCAGGCCGACTACGAGGTCGGGATCATCTGCCAGATGGGCTTCCCGGGGTACTTCCTCGTGGTCGCCGACTTCATCAACTGGGCCAAGGACGCCGGTATCCGCGTCGGTCCCGGCCGCGGCTCGGCCGCCGGGTCGCTGGCCGCCTACGCCATGGGCATCACCGACCTCGACCCGCTGGCGCACGGGCTGATCTTCGAGCGGTTCCTCAACCCCGAGCGCGTCTCCATGCCCGACGTCGACATCGACTTCGACGACCGCCGCCGCGGGGAGGTCATCCAGTACGTCTCGCAGAAGTACGGCGAGGAGCGGGTCAGCCAGATCGTCACCTACGGCACCATCAAGGCCAAGGCCGCGATCAAGGACGCCGCACGGGTACTCGACCGGCCCTACTCGGTGGGCGACGAGCTGACCAAGCTCATGCCGCCGGACGTGATGGGCAAGGGCATCCCGCTCTCGGGCGTCTTCGACCCGGCCCACCCGCGCTACAAGGAGGCCGCGGAGTTCCGCGCCCGCTACGAGTCCGACCCGGGCGCCGCCGAGGTGGTCGACCAGGCGCGCAAGCTCGAGGGGCTGAAGCGCCAGTGGGGCGTGCACGCCGCCGGCGTCATCATCGGCCGCTACCCGCTGATCGACTCGATCCCGATCATGCGGCGCGAGGCCGACGGCGCGATCATCACGCAGTTCGACTACCCGACCTGCGAGACGCTCGGCCTGCTCAAGATGGACTTCCTGGGCCTGCGCAACCTCACGGTCATCGACGACGCGCTGCGCAACATCGTGGCCAACGGCAAGGAGCCGATCGACCTCGACGAGATCAGCAAGGACCTCACCGACAAGGCCACCTACGACCTGCTGGCCCGCGGTGACACCCTGGGCGTCTTCCAGTTCGACGGCGGGCCGATGCGCTCGCTGCTGCGGCTGATGCGGCCGGACAACTTCGAGGACATCTCCGCCGTCGGCGCGCTCTACCGGCCCGGGCCGATGGGTGCGAACTCGCACACCAACTACGCGCTGCGCAAGAACGGTCAGCAGGAGATCACGCCGATCCACCCCGAGCTGGCCGAGCCGCTCGAGGAGATCCTGGGCGGCACGTACGGCCTGATCGTGTACCAGGAGCAGGTCATGGCCATCGCGCAGAAGGTCGCTGGGTACTCCCTCGGCAAGGCCGACCTGCTGCGCCGCGCGATGGGCAAGAAGAAGAAGTCGGTCCTCGACGCGGAGTTCGTCGGCTTCGAGGCCGGCATGAAGGAGCGGGGCTTCTCCGCCGCGGCGGTCAAGACGCTGTGGGACATCCTCGTCCCGTTCGCCGACTACGCCTTCAACAAGGCCCACTCGGCCGCCTACGGCCTCGTCTCGTACTGGACGGCCTACCTCAAGGCGAACTACCCGGCCGAGTACATGGCGGGCCTGCTCACCAGCGTCGGTGACGACAAGGACCGCCGTCCGGTCTACCTCGCCGAGTGCCGGCGGATGGGCATCAAGGTGCTCCCGCCGGACGTCAACGAGTCCTCGTGGGACTTCACCGCCGTCGGCACCGACATCCGCTTCGGCCTGGCGTCGGTGCGCAACGTCGGGCACAACGTCGTCGAGTCGATCGTGCGGGCCCGTGAGGACAAGGGCGCGTTCAAGGACTTCGCCGACTTCATGCGCAAGATCGACACGGTCGCCTGCAACAAGAAGGTGATCGAGTCGCTGGCCAAGGCCGGTGCCTTCGACTCCCTCGGCCACTCCCGGCAGGGGATCGCGGCCGTGCACGCCCAGGCGGTGGACTCGGCGATGGCGCTCAAGCGCAAGGAGGCCGAGGGCCAGTTCGACCTGTTCGGCAGCTTCGGCGATGACGGCGCCGCCGACGACCCGTTCAGCGGCGCCCTCGACATCGCCGTCCCGACGGCGGACTGGTCGAAGTCCGAGCGGCTGGTGTTCGAGCGCGACATGCTCGGCCTCTACGTCTCCGACCATCCGCTGCACGGCGTCGAGCACGTGCTGGCCGCCAACGCCGACACCCCGATCGCCGAGATCAACGCCGGCGGTGTGGAGGACGGCGCCAACGTCACCATCGCCGGCATCCTCACCGCGGTCTCCCCGCGCACCAACAAGCAGGGCGCGCCGTGGGCGATCGCCACGCTGGAGGACCTCGAGTCCGGCATCGAGGTGCTGTTCTTCCCCAAGACGTGGGCGGAGGTCTCGGAGAAGGTCGTCCGTGACCAGATCGTCGTGGTCAAGGGACGGATCAGCCGGCGCGACGACCAGCCCTCGCTGTTCGGGTCCGAGGTGACCATCCCCGAGCTCACCGAGGGCCCGCGGGGGCCGGTGCTGGTGTCCATGGCCGCGGCCCGCTGCACCCCGCCGGTGGTCGAGCGGCTGCGCGAGGTGCTGGGCAGCCACCCCGGCACCACCGAGGTCCACCTGAAGCTGGTCAACGGCGGCCGGGAGACGGTGCTGCGGCTGGACCAGGGGCTGCGGGTGCGCCCGAGCACCGCGCTCATGGGGGACATCAAGGCCCTGCTCGGACCCACGAGCGTCGCCCTGCTGTGAGCCGCGACGGCGGCGCCCCTGGCAGCGGGGACCCCGGGGCAGCGGGTTCACTGGGAGCCGTGAGCAGTCCCGCCCCGGTCCCCGACGGCCCGCTCCCGGTCCCCGCGGCCGGCCCCGCCGTCGTCGCCGGCTCCGCTGTCGTCGCCGGCTCCGCTGTCGTCGCCGGCCCCGCCCGGCCGCTCGCCGCGCAGCTGCTGGCCGAGCTGCGGACCGACCTGCGGGGCGCCACCCTCTGGGGGTGCCTGCTGGCGCTGTGCGGCGTGCCCGCCGGCCTGCTGTGGGTGTGGCTGGCCCCGCGCGCCCGGTTCGAGGTCGTCGAGGGCGGCGCGGTCCCCGTCGGGCGGCCCTCGGCCGAGCTGCTGGTGGCCGACGACGCCGTGCTGGTGCTCGTGCTCGCCGGCCTCGGGCTGCTCGCCGGCGGCGTCGCGTGGGCGATGCGCCGGCGCCGGGGTGTGGCGGTCCTGCTCGCGACGGCGCTGGGCACCGCCGTCGCCGGGCTGCTGGCCTGGCAGCTCGGCGAGCTGCTCGCTCCCGGCCCGTCGGCGGCCGAGCTGGCCGAGGTCGGCGCGCAGGTCACCACCGGGCTGCGGCTGTCCTCGACCCCGGCGCTGGCGGTGGCGCCGTTCGTCGCGCTCGTCGTCTACGTCGTCGCGGCACTGTTCTCCACCTCCGACGACCTCGGCCGCGACCCGCAGTAGTCGTCCTCCCGAGGACTCGGGCCGCACGTGACCAGCCTCAGGGGGTCCCGTCGCGGTGGTCCATCGGTCCTGTCCCTGACGGGCAGAGTCCGAGACATCCCGGGCGGATTCCCGTCCGGGCGGAGCGCCTCACGGGCCTGACAGTGCCGGGCTCGGAGCTCTGGCCGCACGTGGTGGCTCGCGCAGGACCCGTCGTCGACGAAGGGCGGCATCGCCCGGATATCGAGCTCTCGGAGTAGCCGGAGGTCGAGCCGGCCGACTCGCACATCGCCGGTCGTCGAGGCCATCCCGGAGGCGTGCTCAGGGCCGCACGGGCTCCCTAGCCTGCATCGAGTACGCCAGCCACCACTTCGGCCACAGTCCCGGCAGCCTCGACGACGGTGCCGGCGACCTCGACGACGGTCCCGACCGCCTCGGTGACGGTCCCGACGACTCCGACAGTCGCCTGCCCGACGCTCCACAGGACCCCGCCGACGCCCAGAGCAACGGCGACGACTCCGGCGTCGCCCGCGGATCGACCCCGCGAGCCGTCCTGAGACCCGGCGCCTCCCGCCGGCTCTCCTCGGACGTCCGGTGCGGCCGTCGAGCTCTCGGAGACGTCGCGATCTCCATCGGCCGAGGCGCGGAAGTGGGCAAGCGAGAACACAGGATCCCCCGTCAGCATGTGCGGTGCCAGGAACGAGAGCTGAGGCAACCCCACGGGAGCCGAGCTGTCCGGGATCCGTCGTGCGACGCTGCGTTGCCTGCTGCCGGTGTTGCACGAGGGGCGACGAACGACAGGAGGGAGACCCGACTTCGGAGCCCGACCCTCGGACTACTCCGCCTGACCGGACCCGTTGAGCGCGTCCGATCCCCCTGGGGGGCCACTCGGCCGTCGGCCAAGGGTGGCGTCATGGCTGCCATTCGGGCGTGTAGTCGGAGTGATCGGCGTACGGCAGGGCCATGACCCGCAGGACGTGACCGAGCGTCTGCCACGCCACGAGGCGCTCTGTCCGCCGTGCATCGTCGCCGGCGGTCCCGGACAGGGCGTCCTGCCATCGTGCGTGCGCTGTGACGATCTGCCGCTTCGCGTCGCACTCGGCGAGCACTCGCTCGGGGTCGTGCCGGACCATGTGGTGAGCCGACGGCTGGTCCATCAGCTGCTTCCACGGGCCACAAGCGATGGGGACGTCGGTTCCGTCGAGGAAGACCGCGTCGCCCGCATCGCTCCAATACCATCCCGCGGTCTCACCTGAGTCCGTGACCTTTACCGCCGCCCGAGCCGCTGCCTCGTCCTCGGCGATGCGGTCAGCAGGAAGCCCGGGAGGTCCACCATGCGCCGATCCTCCCGCGACCGTCCTCCCGCGAGCGTCGGCCGGTGATCGACCTCTCCCCAGGCGGGTCGATCGAGGACGCGGTCTCAGTGCCGAGCCGTCATGGGAACGCCGTCGAGCCCCGGACCCTGCCCGCATTGCCGCGGGAGCGTCCCGGCTGCCGCTCCGCCGGCCGGCTCAGTTCAGGCTGAGCGACCCGGCGAACTGGTGCATCGGCGCGGGCACCGCGCCGACGGCCTCGAGCAGCGTGAGCTCCCGGCGCAGCATCCGGCTCTCGGTGACCAGCCGCCGGCGGGTGGCCGACTCGGCGAGCAGCGCCTGCCGGTCCTCGGTGGTCAGCAGCGCCGCCGAGGCGACGAGGTAGGACAGCGCCCGCGGGTCCCCGGCCACCGCCTCCAGCAGCGCGGCCGCGCCGATCGGGTCCTCGCCGGCACCGGCGAGCTCCGCGGCCCGGCCGACCTCCTCGGAGTCCAGACCCGCCTGCAGCCCGGCCACCGCGGTGACGTACCGGGTGAACAGGCCGCCCACCCCGCGCTCGAGCAGGGCCAGCGACCCGCTGGCCACCTCGGCCACCAGCCCGTCGTCGGGTCCCGGCGCGCCGGCGGCCGGCGCGTCGGCGACCGCTTGCTGGTCGCCCGCGGCCTCCTCGGCGGCCTCCTCGTCGGCGAGCCACTCGACCTCCGCCCGCAGGTACGGCGGCCCGTCGTCCCCGGCCTCGCCGTCGCCGTCCGCGTCCCCGTCGCCGTCCGCGTCCCCGTCGTCGTCCGCGTCCCCGTCGTCGTCCGCGTCCCGGCCGCGGCCGCTCACCAGGACGTCCAGCAGCCGGAACCGCTCGCCGCCCACGGTGACCACGGCGAAGCCGCCGTCGGGCTGCGGCCGGACCACCTGCAGCACCGCGGTGCAGCCGACGTCGTAGAGCGCCTCGGCCGGCGCCACCTGCTCGACCTCCCAGCCCTGCCGGATCGCCACCACCCCGAAGCGCCGCTGCTCGCCCTCGGGCAGCGCGAGGAGGTCGCGCACCAGCGCCCGGTACCGCGGCTCGAAGACCTGCAGGGGGAGCACGATGCCGGGGAACAGCGGCGTCCCGAGCGGGAAGAGCGGGATGAGGTCACCCACGTCGCGGAGCCTACGGGCGTTTCCGCAGGCAGGGGCGCTCCGGCGGGGGCCGGCGGGCGCCCGACTACCCTCGGGGGTCGACTCCCCGTACGTCCCGACCCCGGAGGCCCGCCCGTGCTCGCCCGCATCGACCTGCGCGGATCCGCGCTGCCCGGGGTCCGCGACCTGGCCGGCCTGCTGCCCCGCGCGGCCACCGACATCGATTCGGTGCTGGCCACCGTGCGGCCGCTGTGCGAGGACGTCCGCATCCGCGGCGCCCGGGCGGTCCGCGAGATCACCGCCCGCCTCGACGGCGTCGACTCCGAGGACTTCACCGTCCCGCCGGAGGCGATCCGGGCTGCGCTCGACGGCCTGGCCCCCGACGTCCGGGCGGCGCTGGAGGAGTCCATCGCCCGCGTGCGGAGGGTGCACGCCGACCAGGCCCGCACCGACGT
Organism: Geodermatophilus obscurus; assembly: GCF_900115395.1. Taxonomy (GTDB): domain Bacteria; phylum Actinomycetota; class Actinomycetes; order Mycobacteriales; family Geodermatophilaceae; genus Geodermatophilus; species Geodermatophilus obscurus_B. The sequence goes on along the minus strand of NZ_FOWE01000011.1, from coordinate 217,791 downwards.
CGCCACCCAGGTGGTGCGCGGCGGCACGGTCACCGAGCGCTGGGTGCCGGTGCGCCGCGTCGGCCTGTACGTGCCCGGCGGGCTCGCGCCCCTGCTGTCGAGCGTGGTGATGAACGTCGTCCCGGCGCAGATCGCCGGCGTGCAGTCGATCGCCGTCGCCTCCCCGCCGCAGCGCGACCACGGCGGCCTGCCCGACCCCGGCGTCCTCGCCGCGTGCGCGCTGCTCGGCGTCACCGAGGTGCACGCCGTCGGCGGCGCGCAGGCGATCGCCGTCTTCGGCTACGGCGCGGGCTCCTGCGAGCCGGTCGACCTGGTCACCGGCCCGGGCAACGTCTACGTCACCGCCGCCAAGCGGCTGCTGCGCGGCCTCATCGGCATCGACTCCGAGGCCGGCCCCACCGAGGTCGCCGTGCTCGCCGACGACACCGCCGACCCGGTGCACGTCGCCGCCGACCTGGTCAGCCAGGCCGAGCACGACCCGCTCGCCGGCGCGGTGCTCGTCACCACGAGCGAGGCACTGGCCGACGCCGTCACCGACCTCGTGCCCGCCCAGGTCGCGGCCACCAAGCACTCCGAGCGGATCCTCACCGCCCTGGGCGGCAGCCAGTCGGGGATCGTGCTGGTCGACGACGTCGACGCCGGACTCGCGGTGGTCGACGCCTACGCCGCCGAGCACCTGGAGATCCAGACCCGGGACGCCCGCGAGGTGGCCATGCGGGTGCGCAACGCCGGCGCGGTGTTCGTCGGCGCGTGGTCGCCGGTGTCGCTGGGCGACTACATCGCCGGGTCCAACCACGTGCTGCCCACCGGCGGCTGCGCCCGGCACAGCAGCGGCCTGAGCGTGCAGTCGTTCCTGCGCGGCATCCACGTCGTCGAGTACGACGAGCAGGCACTCGCCGAGGTGGCCGGGCACGTCGACGCGCTCGCGCACGCCGAGGACCTGCCCGCCCACGCGGCCGCCGTCCGGGTCCGGCAGAAGCCGTGAGCTCGCTGGACCAGCTCCCGCTGCGGCCGGAGCTGCGCGGCCGCACGCCCTACGGCGCCCCGCAGCTGCAGGTCGCGCACCGGCTCAACACCAACGAGAACCCGCACCCGCTGCCGGCCGAGCTGCTCGCCACGCTGGGGGAGGCCCTCGGGCACGCGGCGGTCGACCTCAACCGTTATCCCGATCGGAACGCCGTCGCGCTGCGCGCCGACCTCGCCGCCTACCTCAGCCGCGGCGGGGAGCGGATCGACCCGGCGCAGGTGTGGGCGGCCAACGGCTCCAACGAGGTGCTCCAGCAGCTGCTGCAGGCCTTCGGCGGCGCGGGGCGGACGGCGCTGGGCTTCACGCCGTCGTACTCGATGCACCCGATCATCTCCGCGGGCACCGGGACGGCGTGGGCCGACGGGCACCGCCGCGCCGACTTCACCATCGACCCCGCCGCCGCCGTCGCCCAGGTGCGCGAGGTCGGTCCCGACGTCGTCTTCGTGACCAGCCCCAACAACCCCACCGGCACGGCGGTCGCGCTGGAGACGATCACCGCCCTCTACGAGGCCACGTCCGGCGTGGTCGTCGTCGACGAGGCGTACGCGGAGTTCGCCCGCGCCGGCACGCCGTCGGCGCTGACCCTGCTGCCCGGCCGGCCGCGCCTGGTGGTCAGCCGCACGATGAGCAAGGCGTTCGGCATGGCCGGCCTGCGCCTGGGCTACCTCGCCGCCGACCCGGCCGTCGTCGACGCGGTGCAGCTGGTCCGGCTGCCCTACCACCTGTCCTCGCTCACCCAGGCCGCCGCGCGAGCGGCGCTGGCGCACACCGACGCGCTGCTGGCCACCGTCGACGCGGTCAAGGACCAGCGCGACCGGATCGTCGCCGCGCTGCCGGGCCTCGGGCTGACCAGCGTGCCCAGCGACGCCAACTTCGTCCTGTTCGGCCGGTTCGCCGACGCGCCCGCCGCCTGGCAGGCGCTGCTCGACCGCGACGTCCTCGTCCGCGACGTCGGCATCCCCGGCTGGCTGCGGGTCACCGCCGGCACGGCCGCCGAGACCGACGCGTTCCTCACCGCGCTGGGTGAGGTCGCCCCCGACCACCACCTGGGAGACTGAGACCCATGAGTCGTACCGCCCGCGTCGAGCGCGCCACCAGCGAGACCAAGCTGGTCGTGGAGCTCGACCTCGACGGCACCGGGAAGAGCTCGATCAGCACCGGCGTCGGCTTCTACGACCACATGCTCACCGCGCTGTCCAAGCACAGCGGCATCGACCTCACCGTGCAGGCCGACGGCGACCTGCACATCGACGCCCACCACACCGTCGAGGACGTCGCCATCGCGCTCGGCCAGGCGTTCGCCGAGGCACTCGGTGACAAGCAGGGCATCACCCGCTACGGCGACGCCACGATCCCCATGGACGAGGTGCTCGTGCAGGCCGCCGTCGACCTCTCCGGCCGGCCGTACTTCGTGCACGCCGAGCCCGAGACGATGACGCCGATGATCGGGCCGGACTACCCGACGTCGCTGACCAAGCACGTGCTCGAGTCGTTCGCGTTCAACGCGCGGATCACCCTGCACGTGCGGGTGCTCTACGCCGGCCGCGACGCCCACCACATCGTCGAGGGGCAGTTCAAGGCGCTGGCCCGGGCGCTGCGCACCGCGGTCGCGCTCGACCCGCGCACCACCGGCGTCCCCTCCACCAAGGGCGCGCTGTAACCGCATGGAATTCGGCGTCGTCCTCGTCGTCCTCGGCGGGTTCCTGATCGGCGGGGCGTGGAGCATCTGGAAGGCCGACCACGACACCAAGGGCCGCACCGGCCCGCAGGTGTTCTTCGCCGCCGTGCTGTTCGTGGCGGCGGCCCTGGCGACGGCGTCGGGGATCCTGCGCCTCGTCTGACGGAGGACCGCTTCCTGCGTCTGGTCCTCGCCGACCCGACCGTCGCCGCGGTGCTCGACCGGGCGCCGTCCCTGGGCGTGGGGGAGTGGTGGCTCACCGCCGGGCTGCTCTTCCAGACGGCGTGGAACGCCCTCACCGGCCGCCCGCCGGGCACCGGCATCCGCGACGCCGACCTCTTCTACTGGGACGACGACCCCTCCTGGGACGCCGAGGACGCCGTCATCCGCCGCGGCGCGGACGTCTTCGCCGACCTGCCGGTGCCGGTGGAGATCCGCAACCAGGCGCGGGTGCACCTCTGGTACGCCGGCCGCTTCGGCACCGCCGCGCCCGCGCCGTTCCCTGACTGCCGGGCGGCGGTCGACGCGTTCGCCGCCGTCTGCTGCGCGGTGGGCGTGACCGTCACCGGTGGCGGCCCGCGGGTGTACGCCCCGTACGGCCTCGACGACCTGCTCGGCCTGGTGGTGCGGCCGAACCCGGCGAGCCCGGCGCCGCGCGAGGTCTACGAGACCAAGGCCGCCCGCTGGCAGTCGGTGTGGCCGGAGCTCACCGTGCTCCCGTGGGGGTCCTGACCGGGAATCCCGGCGGGGTCGCGGGTGCTGCTCGGTACCGTGGCAGGCGTGAAGAAGGTGGTCGTCCTCGACTACGGCTCGGGCAACCTGCGGTCCGCGGAGCGGGCGCTGACTCGCGTCGGCGCCGACGTCACGGTGACCGCCGACCAGCGGGCCGCCCTCGACGCCGACGGCCTCGTCGTCCCCGGCGTCGGCGCGTTCGCGCACTGCATGCGGGAGCTGCGCGCCGTCGACGGGCCGCGCACGATCGGCCGCCGGCTGGCCGGCGGCCGCCCGGTGCTCGGCATCTGCGTGGGCATGCAGGTCCTCTTCGAGCGCGGCGTCGAGCACGGGCACGACGCCGAGGGCTGCGGCGAGTGGCCCGGCACGGTCGAGGAGCTGAAGGCGCCGGTGCTGCCGCACATAGGGTGGAACACCGTCAGCGCACCCGAGGACACGGTCCTGTTCGACGGGCTGGCCGGCGAGCGCTTCTACTTCGTGCACTCCTACGGCGTCCGCGAGTTCACCCTCGGCCAGGACGGGCGGCCCGGTCCGCTGGCCCCGCCCAAGGTGACCTGGGCCGAGCACGGCGACCACTTCGTCGCCGGGGTCGAGAACGGCGCTCTGTCGGCCACCCAGTTCCACCCGGAGAAGAGCGGTGACGCCGGCGCCCAGCTGCTCAGCAACTGGCTGGCGACGCTGTAGTCGGCCCCGTCAGGGTCCGCTGCTCCAGCCCCGTCCCGGGGCCCGCCCCGAGCACGCGAGGGGTGGGGAGGACGGGGTCCTCCGATCACTGCAAGGGGACCGGCGGCTGCAGCCACCACGGCGCGTCGACCACCTCCACCCGGCGCACCCACTTGACCCACCAGTAGCCACGCCGGCCGGGTGCGACCAGCCGCACGGGCGCGCCGTGCCCGGCCGACAGCGGCTCACCGGCGTAGTGCGTGGCCAGCAGCAGGAACGCGGCGTCGTCCAGCGGCAGCCGCCGCCGGTAGCCGGTGACGCTCACGACGTCGACGCTGCCGCCGTCGGGCAGCTCGACGCCGGAGCCGGCCAGCAGCCGGTCCAGCCGCACCCCGCGCCACTCCTGCTCGGCGTACCAGCCGCCGGTGCAGTCGAGGACGGCGGTCACGACGTCGCCGCCGTCGAGGTCGCTGGCGCGCAACCGGGTGGTGCGGCCGCCGGCGACCAGCTCGAGCGCGCCGCCGTCGCCGGTCGGCACGGTGTCGGTGAACCACTGGGTGACCGGCATCGCCGACGGGTCGCCGCTGCCGCGCTCGTGCGAGCCGGTGGCCCGCCGCCGCCCACCCGGCGCCCCGGTCAGCCGCAGGCCGCCCTCGACCGCGCCCCACAGCGCCAGCGCGCCGGCCGCCAGCACGCCGGCCTGCAGCAGCACGCGCCGGGAGGCGTCGCTGCGCCGCGGCCGCTGGCGGGCGCCGACGGCGTGCAGCACGACCAGCAGGCCGGTGGCGACCCCGAGGGCCACGTGCACCTGCAGGATGCCGACCCCGGCGACGGCCACGGCGGTCCCGCCGACCGTGTGGAGGACGCCGGTGGCCAGGGTGAGGACCACGAGGACGGCCAGCGCCCACGCGACCGTGGGGTCGCGGCGGCCGAGCGCGCGGCGCCGTGAGCGGCGCACGACGACGGTCTTCCACGGCACGAGGAGCAGCAGGCCCAGCCCGGCGGCGCCGTGGACGGTGGCGACCACCTGCGAGGGCAGCGGCGTCCCGACGCCGAAGGCCAGCACCCCCGTGCCGCCGGCGACGAGCAGCAGCGCGAGCAGGCCGAGGTTGGTGCGGCGCCCGGCACGGCGGGGGAGCGCACCGGTCGGCATGCCCGGAGTCTCCACCTGTCCGCGGCCGGGGCGCGCAGGCCCGGTCAGCGAGAGGGCTGCTCCGAGGAGCCGTGCACGGCGACCAGTTCTGCACCGATGACGGCCAGCTCGGCGCGGACCTCGGCCGGCCCGACCACCTCGACGGCGCCGCCGAAGCCGGCCAGCTGCTCGGCCACCGACCGCGCCGTGTGCGCCGCGACCTGCAGCGCCACCCGCCCGTCGCCGTCGGGCCCCCCGCCGTCCGGCCGCTCGCCGACGGTGCAGTGCCGGCCGAACCGGTCGCGCAGCACCGGCACCAGCCGCGCGGGCGCCCGCACCGACGCGGTCACCAGCGACCGGCGCCGCTCCATCTCGCCGACCACCTCCTGCCAGGCGCCGGGCACGTCGAGGCCGGCGGGCCGTGCGAAGCCCTCGCCGGTCAGCGCGACGCCGGTCATCCGGTCGACCCGGAAGGTGCGCCGCCCGCCCGCCGTGCCGGCCACGAGGTACCAGGTGCCGTCCTTGTCGACCAACCCCCAGGGCTCGGCCCGCCGCCGGCCCGGTGCGCTGCCCCGGCCGGCGTAGTGGAACTCGACGACCCGACGCGCGACGACGGCGTCGGTCAGGAGCGCCACCTCGGGGCGCTCCGGCACGTCCTCGCCCCACCCGGCCGGGTCGACGACGACGGCCTCGGCGGCGGCGGCCGCCTCGGCGCGGAAGGTCCCCGGCAGCGCCCGCACCAGCTTGCGCAGGGCCGCCCGGGCGGACGGACCCGCCGAGGACGCCGGGCCCAGCAGCAGGAACAGCGCGCGGGCCTCCGGTGCGGTGAGCCCGGTCAGGTCGGTGCGTGCCCCGCCGAGCAGCTGCCACCCGCCGCCGCGTCCGGCCTGCGGGTAGACCGGGATCCCGGCGGCCGACAGCGCCTCGAGGTCGCGGCGCGCGGTCGCCACCGACACCTCGAGCTCCGCGGCGAGGGCAGCGGCGGTGACCCGGCCGCGGGCCTGCAGCAGCAGGAGGGCGGCGACGAGCCGGTCGGCACGCATGGGGTGAGGATGCCGCGGAAAGTGCTCAGGAGGTGAGCACTTCGCCGAGCAGTGTGGTCCTCGAGCGGGACGCAAGAGGCGAACCGCCCGACGGAGGGACCCTCCCGTGCTCCGAGGCCTGGCCACCGTGACCCTGACCGCCGCCGACGTCCCCGCCGCCGTCCGCTGGTACGCCGACCTGCTCGGGCTCGAGCCGTACTTCACCCGCCCGGTCGAGGGGCCGCCGGCCTACGTCGAGTTCCGCGTCGGCGACGACGAGGACGAGATCGGCGTCATGGACGCCCGCTACGCCGCCTGGCCGGTGCGGGAGGCGGCCGGCGTCGTCGTCCACTGGCACGTCGACGACCTGCCCGCCGCCGTCGGCCGGTTCGAGGACGCCGGGGCCCGCGTCGTCTCCCCGCCCACCGTGCGCGGCGAGGGCTGGGCCACCGCGGTGGTCGCCGACCCGTTCGGCAACCTGCTCGGCCTCATCACCAGCCCGCACTGGGCGGCCGCGCACGGTGGCTGACCGGCCTCAGCTGCGCAGGTGGGACGCCCCGTTGACGTCGACGATCGTGCCGGTGCTGAACCGCGCCTCCGGCGAGGCCAGCCACAGCACCGCGGAGGCCACCTCCTCCGGCCGGGCGACGCGGCCGAACGGCGACTGCGCGCGGACGGCGTCGCCGCCGGGTCCGTCGAGGACCTCCCTCGCCATCTCGGTCTGCACGAACCCCGGTGCCACGCAGGTCACCGAGATGCCGAGGGGGCCCAGCGCGAGCGCCATCGACTGGGCGAACGCGTTCATGCCGGCCTTGGACGCGCCGTAGGCGGGGTTGTCCGGCTCGCCCCGGAAGGCGCCCCGGCTGGACACGTTGACCACCGCGCCCCCGCCAGCGGCGCGCAGGTGCGGGACGGCGCGGAAGGTCGCGTTGGCCGCGCCGACCAGGTTCACCGCCAGCGTCCGCGCCCACACCTCCTGCCACTCCTCGTACGACGCGGTCAGCGGCGGCGAGGCCACGAAGACGCCGGCGTTGTTGACCAGCACGTCGAGCCCGCCGAGCGCCTCGGCCGCGGTGTCGACCATCGCGCCCACCGCGGCGGCGTCGGCCATGTCGGCCTGCACGAGCACGTGGCCGGCGCCGGGCAGCCCGGCCAGCACGGCCTCCGCGCGGTCGCGGGAGGTGCCGAAGTGGACGGCCACCCGGTCGCCGCGCGCGGCGAACGCCCGGGCGACCGCCCGGCCGATGCCGCGGGAGCCACCGGTGACGAGGACGGCGCGCGGGGAGGTCTCGGGGGAGGAGGTCACGGGGAGGAGTCAACCCGACAGCTCGGCCACGCCGCGGGCGATCGCCGCGCAGCCCCCGGCCAGGGCCACGGCGAGCACCAGCCGCCGCCCGCGGTCGGCGCCCAGGCGGCGGCCGACCACCTCGCCGGCCAGCAGCCCCGTCGCCAGCGCCGCCGCGCACACGAGCCACACCGACAGGGGCAGGTCGGGCGGCCCCTTCCCGGCCAGCGACGCCAGGTTCACCCCCAGCAGCGTCGCCTGCGCCGTCGGGATGAACACCGGCAGCGGCCAGTTCCGCGACATCGCGTAGGCGCTCACCATCGGCCCGCCGACGCCGGCCGTGGCGTTCATGAACCCGGCGAGCGCCCCGGCCGGGACCCCGGCCCAGCGGCCGTGCGGCAGCTCCCGGCCGCGGCTCAGGAGGACCAGCGAGACGGCGGCGACCGACAGCACGCCGACCGTCACCAGCAGCGGCCCGTCGGGCAGCGTGCGGACCACCAGCACCCCGAGCGGGATCGCCGCCAGCGCCGGCAGCGCGAGCAGGGCCACCTCCCGCCACAGCGCCCGCCGCCACGTCCTGGCGAGCACCAGCGCGCACGTCGAGCCGGCCAGCGCGTTGCTCAGGGAGACCCCGGCGACCGGGCCGGCGACCAGCACGAGGAACGGGGCGGACACCAGCGCCAGTCCCAGGCCGGTCGCCCGCTGGGTCAGCGCCCCGAGCAGGACGGCGGCGGCCACCAGGACCGTCTCGAGGAGGCTCACCTCCGGCCCGTGCTACCAGCGACCACGGTGGACGACCTCGGCCACGCCCCGCCGGCCGCGCTTCAGCGACGGCGAGCGCCGGTCGCCGTCGCCGGGGTAGCCGACGGCGACGACCCCGACCGGCCGGTGGGAGGACGGGACGCCGAACGCCTCCCGGAACGGGTCCACCCGCTCGGCCGGGACGCCGAAGAAGCAAGCGCCCAGGCCCTCGTCGACGGCGGTCAGCAGCATCATCAGCGCGGCCATGCCGGCGTCGACGTCCCAGTACGGCACCGGCCAGCGCGTCTCGTCGCGGTCGGTCCAGCCCTTGTCCGGCTCGGCGTAGCGTTCGAGGTAGGCGTCCTTCGACGACAGCGGCACCACCAGCAGCGGCGCCCGCCGCATGCGGGTCAGCCACGCGTCGGGCGCTCCCTCGGCGGCGGTCACCGACCAGAACAGGTCGCGGTCGGCCGGCTCCTCGAGCACCAGGAACGCCCAGCCCTGGGTGAACCCCGCCGACGGTGCCCGGATGGCGTGCTCCAGCAGCCGCTCCCGCGCCTCCGGCGGCACCGGCCGGTCCGGGTCGTAGTCCCGCACCATGCGGCGCCTGCGGACGACGTCGGCGAACTCCACCGGTGCAGCCTGCCCGGGTGGGTCAGGTCACCGGCGGCCGGTCCCTACGCTGGTCGCCGTGCCGACCCTCCAGCTGCTCCCCGCCGTCGACGTCGCCGACGGCCAGGCCGTCCGACTCGTGCAGGGGGAGGCCGGCAGCGAGACCTCCTACGGCGACCCCCTCGACGCCGCCCTGCAGTGGCAGCGCGACGGCGCCGAGTGGGTGCACCTGGTCGACCTCGACGCCGCCTTCGGCCGCGGCAGCAACCGCGAGCTGCTGGCCCGCGTCGTCGGCGCCCTCGACGTCGACGTCGAGCTGTCCGGCGGCATCCGCGACGACGAGTCGCTGGCCGCGGCGCTGGCCACCGGCTGCCGCCGCGTGAACCTCGGCACCGCCGCGCTGGAGTCGCCCGAGTGGTGCGCCCGCGCCATCGCCGAGCACGGCGACCGCATCGCCGTCGGCCTCGACGTGCGCGGCACCCGGCTGGCCGCCCGCGGCTGGACCCGCGAGGGCGGCGAGCTCTACGAGACCCTCGCCCGCCTCGACGCCGAGGGCTGCGCGCGCTACGTGGTCACCGACATCACCAAGGACGGCACCCTGCGCGGCCCCAACCTCGACCTGCTGCGCGACGTCTGCGCCGCCACCCCGAAGCCGGTGATCGCCTCCGGTGGCGTCAGCTCCCTCGACGACGTCCGCGCGCTGTCCGGGCTCACCGGCCTCGGCGTCGAGGGCGCGATCGTGGGCAAGGCCCTCTACGCCGGCGCGTTCACCCTCCCCGAGGCGCTGGCCGTCACCCGCGAGGCGTCGGCGTGAGCACCGTGCAGCGGATCGGCTCCGGCGGGCCGTGGGAGGACGTCGTCGGCTACAGCCGCGTCGTCGTCGCCGGGGCGCAGGCCTGGGTCAGTGGCTGCACCGCCACCGTCGACGGCGCGGTCGTGCACCCCGGCGACGTGGGCGGGCAGGCGCGCGTCGCCTTCGGCGTGCTGGTCGACGCGCTCGCCTCCGCGGGTTTCAGCCCGGCCGACGTCGTCCGCACCCGCATGTACGTCACCGACACGACCCGCTGGGAGGAGGTCGGGCGCGTGCACGGCGAGGTCTTCGGCGCGGTGCGCCCGGCCACCGCGATGATCGGCGTCGCCTCGCTGCTGCACCCCGACATGCTCGTCGAGGTCGAGGCCGACGCGGTGAGGTCGGCGTGAGTCTCGCCGTCCGCGTGATCCCGTGCCTGGACGTCGACGCCGGCCGCGTGGTCAAGGGCGTCAACTTCGTCGACCTGCGCGACGCCGGCGACCCGGTCGAGATGGCCCGCGTCTACGACGCCGAGGGTGCCGACGAGCTGACCTTCCTCGACATCACCGCCAGCTCCGGCGACCGCGAGACCACCTACGACGTCGTCCGCCGCACCGCCGAGAGCGTCTTCATCCCGCTCACCGTCGGCGGGGGCGTGCGCAGCCCCGACGACGTCGACCGGCTGCTGCGGGCCGGCGCGGACAAGGTCGCCGTCAACACCGCCGCCGTCGCCCGGCCGGAGCTCATCAGCGAGATCGCTGACCGCTTCGGCAACCAGGTGCTGGTGCTCTCCCTCGACGCCCGCCGCGTGCGCGACGGCGCCGTCACCGACTCCGGCTTCGAGATCACCACCCACGGTGGGCGTCGCGGCACCGGCCGCGACGCCGTCGAGTGGGTGGTGCAGGCCGCCGCGCTGGGGGTGGGGGAGGTGCTGCTCAACTCCATGGACGCCGACGGCACCCGCGCCGGCTTCGACACCGAGCTCATCCGCGCCGTCCGCCGCGAGGTGAGCGTGCCCGTGATCGCCAGCGGGGGAGCCGGCGCGGTCGAGCACTTCCCGCCCGCCGTCGAGGCCGGCGCCGACGCGGTGCTCGCCGCCAGCGTCTTCCACTTCGGCGCGCTGCGGATCGGCGACGTCAAGGCCGCCCTCGCCGCCGCCGGCGCGCCCGTCAGGGCCGAGCGGGACACGCCATGACCTCGTCGTCCTCCCGGACGACACCGCGTCCCGGTGCCGTCCCCCTGTCGCGCTGAGCCGTTCCGTCGCGCCTGCGCGGACCCCTCCGGGGCCCACTCGGCACGACACGGTCACTCCGCCGGCGCGCCGCCCCGGACGGCGACCCGGGCGACGTCGCGCCGGCCGGTCGCCCACAGCAGCACCTCGAGCGGCTCGCCCTCGACGGTCGTGACGTCCGACCCGGAGCGGACCCGCTTGCCGGGCCCGGGGACGTCGCTGCGCTGCAGCACCAGACCGCCGGGGTACCGGCCGGCGACGGTGCGGGCGAACATCTGCGCGGCACCCCAGAGCCGGTCGGCGTCGGGCAGCGGCAGGCTCCGCGCCTCCCAGCCCGGCTGGGCGCGGCGGACGTCCTCGTGGTGGATGGCGAACTCCGGCCCGTCGACCGCCTGCGCCATGACCCGGCCCGGCAGGTACCAGGCGGGCGGCCCCGAGCGCACCCGCGTGACGAGCTCGGGGTACGGCGTCGAGGTGCGCAGGCCGTCCTCCAGCCGGGCGGAGTACGTGTGCGCCCGGCTGCCCACCGGTGTGCGCTCGAGCGCGTAGCCGGGCAGCGCGTCGGGACGGCGGTCGCGGGTGACCAGGTGCGCGGCCATGTGCGCCGTCGTCCACCCCTCGCAGCAGGTCGGGGCGTCCGGGCCCAGGTCGGCGAGCAGGTCGGCGAGGGCGGCGCGCTCGCGGGCGGCGAGCGGACGGGAAGCATCGGTCACCGCCCGAGGTTATGACGGTGCCCAGCCCGGCGCCCCACCGGAAACCCGCAGGCCGACCGGCCCGCAGGTGGTTAGCCTCGCTGACGACGTGCGGGAGCGCCCGCGTTCGCCGCACCACCCCGAGGAGACCCGTGCCCCGCGTCCGAGACGCCGTCGTCCGGCGCGGGCTGCGCCATGTCGCGCGGGCCGTCCGCGAGCAGCCGGGGATCTTCACCCTCGCGGTGCTGGCCAGCAGCCTGTACGGCGTCATGACCGTGCTCTCGGCGTTCGTGCTCGGCGAGATCACCGACCGCGTGGTGCTGCCGGCCTTCGACGACGGCGACACCACCGCCGCCGCGCTCGCCCTCGCCGTCGCGGTGATCATGGTCGTCGCGGTGTTCAAGATCCTCGGCATCCTCGGCCGCCGGCTGTTCGCCGGGGTCATGCAGTTCCGGCTGCAGGCCGACTACCGCCGGCGGGTCACCGGCCAGTACCTGCGGCTGCCGTTGTCCTGGCACCAGCGCCACCCGACCGGCCAGCTGCTGTCCAACGCCAACTCCGACGTCGAGGCGGCCTGGTACTTCGTCGCCCCGTTGCCCTTCGCCGTCGGCTCGCTGGTGATGATCGCCATCACCGTGGGCGCGCTCGTGGCCACCGACCCGCTGCTGGCCGTCGTCGGCCTGGTCGTCTTCCCGCTGGTGTTCGCGGTCAACGTCGTCTACTCGCAGGTGATGAGCCCGCGCATGCAGCGCGCCCAGCAGCTGCGCGCCGAGGTCAGCGAGATCGCGCACGAGAGCTTCGACGCCGGGCTGGTGGTCAAGACCCTCGGCCGCGAGGACGCCGAGGGCGCGCGGTTCACCGAGCGGGCCGCCGAGCTGCGCGACGGGCTGGTGGCCGTCGGCCGGGTCCGCGGCCTGTTCGACCCGATGATGGAGGCGCTGCCCAACCTCGGCACCCTCGCCGTGCTGCTGGTCGGCGCCGGCCGGGTCGCCGGCGGGGAGACCGACCCCGGCGACCTGGTGAGCATCGCCTACCTGTTCACCGTGCTCGCCCTGCCCATCCGCGCCATCGGCTGGGTGCTCGCCGACCTGCCGCGGGCGCTGGCCGGGTTCGACCGCGTGACCCCCGTGCTCGACGCCACCGGCGAGACCCCGTACGGCTCCGAGACCGCGCCCGCCGGCGACGGCGGCGCAGGCCTGGCCCTGCGCGGGGTCGACCACGTCTTCGACGGCGCGGACCGGCCGGTGCTGTCCGGCGTCACCTTCGACGTCGCCGCCGGCAGCACGGTCGCCGTCGTCGGGCCGACCGGCTCGGGCAAGTCCACGCTGGCCGGGCTGCTGGTCCGGCTCGTCGACCCGGCCGACGGCGCGGTCCTGCTCGACGGGGTCGACCTGCGCCGGCTGCGCGAGGGCGAGGTCAGCGCCCGGGCCGCCCTCGTCCCGCAGGGCACCTTCCTCTTCGACGACACCGTCCGCGGCAACGTCACCCTCGGCGGCGACTTCTCCGACGACGACGTCCGCGAGGCGCTGCGGGTGGCCGCCGCCGAGGACTTCGTCGACCGGCTGCCCGAGGGCCTGGACACGCGCGTCGGCGAGCGCGGCGCCACCCTCTCCGGCGGGCAGCGGCAGCGGATCGCACTGGCCCGCGCGGTGGTCCGGCGGCCGCGGCTGCTCGTCCTCGACGACGCCACCAGCGCCGTCGACCCCTCCGTCGAGGCGCGCATCCTCGACGCGCTGCGCAGCTCACCCGTCGACCGCGCCGGCCGGCCCGCGACGGTCGTCGTCGTGGCCTACCGGCAGGCCACCATCTCGCTGGCCGACGAGGTCGTGTGGCTGGAGGGCGGCCGGGTGACCGCCCGCGGCAGCCACGAGGAGCTCCTCGCCACCGTCCCCGGCTACGCCGCCCTGGTGCGCGCGTACTCCCAGGCGGAGGTGGCGGCATGAGCGTGACCACCGAGGAGCCGCGCGAGGGCGCGTTCGCGACGCTGCGCCGGGGCCTGCGGGCGATGCCGGAGTTCCGGCGCGGCCTGCCGGCCACCTTCGGGCTCGCGCTGCTGGCCACCGCCGGGCGGGTCGTCGTCCCGATCGCCGTCCAGCAGGTGATCGACCGCGGCCTGCTCGCCCCCGACGGGCCCGACCTCGGCCTGGTGCGCACGCTGGTGCTGGTCAGCGCCGTCGTCGTGCTGCTCACCGGCGTGGCCGTGTACCGGATGAACGTGCGGCTGTTCCGCACCACCGAGACGGCGTTGGCCGGGCTGCGCTCGCGGGCTTTCCGGCACGTGCACGACCTGTCGGTGCTCAACCAGCAGGGCCAGCGCCGCGGCTCGCTGGTCTCGCGCGTGACCAGCGACGTCGACCAGCTGTCGACCTTCATGCAGTGGGGCGGCGTCCTCGGCGTGGTGAGCCTCGGCCAGCTGGTCGTGGCGACCGTGGTCATGTTCGTCTACAGCTGGCAGCTGACCGTGCTGGTGGTGGTCTGCTTCGTGCCGCTGGGGTTCGCCGTCCGCTGGTTCGCCCAGCGGCTGCAGGTGGCCTACGGGGTGGTCCGCGAGCGCGTCGGCGACGTGCTGGCCGCCGTCTCGGAGTCCGTCGTTGGCGCCTCGACCGTGCGCGCCTACGGCATCCGCGAGCGCACCGCCGCCCGCCTCGACCGCGCCATCGGCCGGCACCAGCAGGCGCAGGTCCGGGCGCAGAAGGTCACCGCCGCGGTGTTCGTCAGCGGCGAGTTCGTCGCGGCGGTCGCCAACGCCGCCGTCGTCGTCGTGGGTGTCCTGCTCGGCCTGGCCGGCCAGGTCACCGCCGGCACCCTCATCGCCTTCCTCTTCCTCGTCACCCTGTTCGTCGCGCCGGTGCAGATGGCCAGCGAGGTGCTCAACGAGGCGCAGAACGCCCTCGCCGGGTTCCGCCGCGTGCTCGACGTCCTCGACACCGAGCCCGACGTCCGCGACCCCGCCGCCACCGGGGCGGCCCGGGAGCTGCCCGACGGCCCGCTCGGGGTCCGGCTCGAGCAGGTGTCCTTCCGGTACGCGGAGGGGGCCCGTCCCGCGCTGCAGGACGTCGACCTGACCCTCGCGCCGCGCCGCAGCTACGCGGTCGTGGGGGAGACCGGCTCGGGCAAGACCACCCTGGCCAAGCTGGTCACCCGGCTGATGGACCCCACCGAGGGCCGGGTGCTGCTCGGGTCGGACGCGTCCGGCTGGGTGCCGCTGGCCGACGTCGCCTTCGCCTCCCTGCGCGCGCGGGTGAGTATGGTGCCGCAGGACGGCTTCCTCTTCGACGCCACCGTCGCCGACAACGTCCGCTACGGCCGCCCCGGCCTCCCCGACGCGCAGGTGACCGCGGCGCTGGAGGAGCTGGGCCTCGGCGACTGGGTGCGCGGGCTGCCCGACGGCGTCGCCACCCCGGTCGGCCAGCGCGGCGACTCGCTGTCGGCGGGGGAGCGGCAGCTGGTCGCCATCGCCCGCGCGCACGTCGCCGCGCCCGACCTGCTGGTCCTCGACGAGGCGACCAGCGCCGTCGACCCCGCCACCGAGCAGCGGCTGACCCGCGCCCTCGACCGGCTCACCGAGGGCCGCACCACGCTGACCATCGCCCACCGGCTGTCGACCGCCGAGCGCGCCGACGAGGTGCTCGTCGTCGACGCCGGGCGGGTCGTGCAGCGCGGTCCTCACACCGACCTCGTCGACGCCGACGGCCCCTACGCCCGGCTGCACGCCTCGTGGCGGCGGTCCTCGGCCGGGGAGCCCGAGCGCGTCGGCTGACCCCCGCCCCGCCGTACCGGTGGGAGAGCGACCCGTCCCCCGGGTGACCGCGGATGCCGCGGGCGTCCCGGCCGCGCCCGCCGTCCTAGGCTGCGCCGCATGAGCCCGTCCAGGTCGATGCCGGGGACGGCGATCGCCGCCGCCGTGCTGGCCGCGGTGGGGGTCCTGCCGCTGGCGATCGTGGCGTTCCTGGTGGTGGCCCTCGGGGGTCTGCAGGCCGACGCCGGGCGGGACTGGACCCTCGTCGCGCTGCTCGTCGTCCCGCCGCTGCTGCAGGTGTTCGCCCTCGTCTGGTTCCTGCTGCGGCGCGGCCGCGTCCCGCTGGTCCTGGCCGCGCTCGTCACGATCGGCGTCGCCGTCCTGGTCGTGGTGATCACCTCGTCGGCCGGCGAGCCGGCCGGTGCGGGCCCGTTCGTCCTGGTGGTGTGCCCGGTGCTGGCCGCGGTCGTGGCCATGTCGCCGGCCGTCGGCCGGTGGCTGGCCGCCTCCCGGGCGGAGCGACGCCGCACCGCCTGACCGGACCGCCCCCAGTCAGCGCCGAACTACCCTCCGCGGCATGCCGTCGTCCCCCTCCCGCCGGGCGGCACCCCGCCGGTCCCCGCGCGCGGCACCGCTGCCGTCCGCCCGTGGACCCGCCGTCCCGGGCGGCCGCCCGCTCAGCGCCCCGTTCGCCGCGGTGTTCGGCGTGCTCACCGCCGCCGAGGGCGGCTACCTCGCCCGGCTGCTGTGGTCGCCCGGGTCCGGCCCGGACTGGGTCGTCGCGATCCCCGCCGTGCCGGCCGCCCTCGCGCTGGCCGGCGCCCTGCTGGTCCTGCTCGGCCGGGGACGCGGCTGGCTGGTGCTCACCGCCGCCGCCGCGCTGTCGGCGCTCCTGCTCCTCGGTGTCGCGCTGCTGTTCGGTGCCCTGGGCGACGGCACCTCGGTCGGCTGGTCGCTGCTGATGCTCGTCGGGCCGGGTGGCGCCCTCGCCCTGGGCGTGCGCCGCCCGATCCGGGAGTGGACCCGGCCCGGGCGGGGGACACCGCCGCCCGTCCCGGCCCGTCCGGGCCGCACGGTCGCCCACGGCCGCTAGCGTGCCGCTCGTGGCTGACACAGACGTCGTCGTGGTGGGGGCCGGCCTGGCCGGACTGGTGGCGACCGCCGAGCTGGCCGACACGGGCAAGCGCGTGGTCCTCGTCGACCAGGAGCCGGAGGCCTCCTTCGGCGGGCAGGCCTGGTGGTCCTTCGGCGGGCTGTTCCTCGTCGACTCGCCCGAGCAGCGGCGGCTGCGGGTGCGCGACTCCCTGGAGCTGGCCCGCCTGGACTGGTTCGGCACCGCCGGGTTCGACCGCGAGGAGGACCACTGGCCGCGCCAGTGGGCCGAGGCCTACCTGCAGTTCGCCGCCGGGGAGAAGCGGTCCTGGCTGCGGCAGCAGGGCGTCGGCTTCTTCCCGATCGTCGGCTGGGCCGAGCGCGGCGGGTACACCGCCACCGGCCCCGGCAACACGGTCCCGCGCTTCCACATCGTCTGGGGTACCGGCCCCGGCCTGGTGGAGCCGTTCGCGCGCCGCGTCCGCGCCGCCGTCGACCGGGGCCTGGTGGAGCTGCGCTTCCGTCACCGCGTGACGGGGCTGGTCGTCACCGGCGGCGCCGTCACCGGCGTGCGCGGGGCGGTGCTCGAGCCCAGCGACGCCGCCCGCGGCGAGGCCAGCTCGCGCACCGAGGTCGGTGAGTTCGAGATCGCCGCGCAGGCCGTCGTCGTCACCTCCGGGGGCATCGGCGGCAACCACGACCTGGTGCGGCGAAACTGGCCCGCGCGGCTGGGGCCGGCGCCGCGACGGCTGCTGTCGGGCGTGCCCGCCCACGTCGACGGGCTGATGCAGCAGGCCACCCAGCAGGCCGGCGCGAACGTCGTCAACGCCGACCGGATGTGGCACTACACCGAGGGCATCGCCAACCACTCCCCGGTGTGGGCCCGGCACGGCATCCGGATCCTGCCTGGGCCGTCGTCGCTGTGGCTCGACGCCACCGGCACCCGGCTGCCGGTCCCGCTGTTCCCCGGCTTCGACACCCTGGGCACGCTGGCCCACATCGGGACGACCGGGTACGAGCACACCTGGTTCGTCGCGACCAAGAAGATCGTCGAGAAGGAGTTCGCCCTCTCCGGCTCCGAGCAGAACCCCGACCTGACCGGGAAGGACGTGCGGCTGCTGGTCAACCGGGCGCGGGCCGGCGTCTCCGCCCCGGTGCAGGCCTTCCTCGACCGCGGCGAGGACTTCGTCGTCGCGACCACGCTCCCGGAGCTGGTCGCCGGGATGAACCGCGTCACCGGCGGCGAGCCCGAGATCGACCTCGCCACGGTCGAGCGCGAGGTCGTCGCCCGCGACCGCGCGGTCGACAACGTGTTCGGCAAGGACCTGCAGATGACCGCGATCCGCGGTGCCCGCAGCTACCTCGGCGACAAGCTCATCCGGGTCGCGCCGCCGCACCGGCTGCTCGACCCCGCGGCCGGCCCGCTCATCGCGGTGCGGCTCAACCTGCTCACCCGCAAGTCCCTCGGCGGGCTGGAGACCGACCTGTCCGCCCGGGTGCTGCGGCCCGGCGGCGAGGTGTTCCCCGGCCTGTACGCCGCCGGTGAGGTCGCCGGCTTCGGCGGCGGGGGCGTGCACGGTTACCGCTCGCTGGAGGGCACCTTCCTCGGCGGCTGCCTGTTCTCCGGCCGCGTCGCCGGCCGCGCACTGGCAGCCGCGCTGTGACCGCGCCCGGCAGCCCCTGGTCGGACCCGGCCACCGAGACCGAGCCGGTCGCCTACGCCGGCCCGCCCACGTACGCGACGGCGTCTGCACCCGGGTGGACCGCACCCGGGTACACCGCGCCGGGGTACACCGCACCCGGGTACACCGCGCCCGGGTACGGCTGGGCGCCCCCACCGGCGCCGTACTGGCCGGCCTACGGCCCGCCGGCGCCGGCCCGCCCGCGCCGTCCCGGCCAGGTCGTCGCCGCGGCGGTGCTGGCCTTCGTCCAGGCCGCCGTCGTGGCCCTGTCCTCGGCCTACCTGCTCCTGCTGGCCAGCACCCTCGGCCTCGTGTCGTCGGAGTTCGGCGGCAGCAGCGAGGCGGAGTCGCTGGTCACCGAGGCCGTCGTCCTGACCGTCGTGCAGCTGCTGTCGGCCATCGCGCTCGTGGTCGGCGGGATCATGGTGCTCAACCGGCGCAGCCGCGCGTCCTGGCTGACCCTGCTCGTCTCCTTCGCCG
Organism: Geodermatophilus obscurus; assembly: GCF_900115395.1. Classification (GTDB taxonomy): domain Bacteria; phylum Actinomycetota; class Actinomycetes; order Mycobacteriales; family Geodermatophilaceae; genus Geodermatophilus; species Geodermatophilus obscurus_B. The sequence continues at coordinate 199,193 of NZ_FOWE01000011.1, read as the reverse complement.
CCCAGCTCGCGCTGTCGCTGTACTGGGTCGTCCGGCTGAGCACCCTCGACGGCTTCACCGACGACGACGTCCTCGGCTCGGCGCCGGTGCTGCTCCTCGGGGTGCTCTTCTTCGCCGCCGTGCCGGCGGTGGGTCTCGGGCTGCTGCTGACCGGCACGGCGCGCCGCTGGGGCGCCGCTGCCGAACCCGCTGCCGAACCCGCTGCCGAACCCGCCGCCGGAGCCTCGCGGAGCCGCTGAGCCGGTCGGTCCACCCGCGGTGGGACGATCGGCGGCATGTCCGCCGTCCCCGCCGTCGAGTCCGCCCTCGACCCCGCGACCGCCGCGCTGCTGCGCCGCGACCCCGCCGGGCTGGTCGCCGCCGTCGTGCAGCAGCACGACACCGGCGAGGTCCTCATGGTCGCCTGGATGGACGACGAGGCCCTGCACCGGACGCTGACCACCGGCCGGGCCACCTACTGGTCGCGCAGCCGGCGCGAGTACTGGGTCAAGGGCGAGACCTCCGGGCACCGCCAGTGGGTGCGTGACGTGCGCCTCGACTGCGACGGCGACGCGCTGCTCGTCCTCGTCGACCAGGAGGGCCCGGCCTGCCACACCGGCGCGCGCTCCTGCTTCTCCCGCGACCTGCTCCCTCGTGACACGGAGGTCACCCGTGCGGCTCGGTGAGACCACGCCGTCCCGCGAGGCGTTCGCCGGCCTCGACCAGCCGGTCGTGCCGGTCACCCGGCGGCTGCTGGCCGACGGCGAGACCGCGGTCGGCGTCTACCGCAAGCTCGCCGGCAACCGCCCGGGCACCGTGCTGCTCGAGTCGGCCGAGCAGGGCAAGCGGTGGTCGCGCTACAGCTTCGTCGGCGTGCGCAGCGCCGGCGTCCTCACCGAGCGGGACGGGCGCACCCTCTGGCTCGGCGACCGGCTGCCCGGCCTCACCGACGACCTGCCCGACGACCCGCTGGCCGCCGTCCGCACGCTGGCCCGCAGGCTGCGCTCGCCGCGCACCCCGGACCTGCCCCGCCTCACCGGCGGACTGGTCGGCTACCTCGGCTACGACGTCGTCCGGCGCCTGGAGCGGCTGCCCACCACCGCCACCGACGACCTCGGCATGCCCGAGGTCTCGTTGATGCTGGTCACCGACCTCGCCGTCCTCGACCACACCGACGGCACGGTGCTGCTCATCGCCAACGCCTTCCGGCAGGCCGGCGACGACCCGGGCGCCGCCTGGGACGACGCCGTCGCCCGCCTCGACGCCATGGCCGCCGACCTGACCAAGGCGGTGCCGCCGGGCGTGGCCACCTTCACGCCCGCCGAGCCGCCCCCGGTGCGCAGCACGATGGCGCCGGGTCGGTACGAGGCCGGCGTCGAGAGGGTGCGCGAGCACATCCGCGCCGGCGACGCCTTCCAGGTGGTGCTGGCCCAGCGGTTCGAGACCGACACCGACGTCGACGCGCTCGACCTCTACCGGGTGCTCCGGGCGACCAACCCCTCGCCGTACATGTACCTGCTGCGCTTCGCCGGCCGGGAGTCGCCCTTCGACGTCGTCGGGTCCTCCCCGGAGGCGCTGGTGACCGTCACCGGCCGCCAAGCCGTCGTCCACCCGCCGGCCGGCACCCGCCCGCGGGGCGCCACCGAGGAGGAGGACCTGCGGCTGGCCGAGGGGCTGCTGGCCGACCCCAAGGAGCGCGCCGAGCACGTGATGCTCGTGGACCTGGCCCGCAACGACCTCGGCCGCGTGTGCGTGCCGGGGACGGTCGAGGTGCCCGACTTCATGCGCGTCGAGTACTACAGCCACGTCATGCACCTGGTCTCCACCGTCTCCGGCGAGGTGAGCCCGGAGCGGGACGCGCTCGACGTCTTCGACGCCACCTTTCCGGCCGGCACCGTCTCCGGCGCCCCCAAGCCGCGCGCCATGGAGATCATCGAGTCGCTGGAGCCGACGCGGCGGGGGCTCTACGCCGGCACCGTCGGCTACCTCGACACCGGCGGCGACATGGACATGGCCATCGCCATCCGCACCGCCGTGCTGCACCGGGGCCGCGCGTGGGTGCAGGCCGGCGCGGGGATCGTGGCCGACAGCGACGCCGCCACCGAGGAGGCCGAGACCCGGCACAAGGCGCGGGCGGTGCTGTCGGCGATCGCGACGGCGGAGGGCATGCGGGAGGTCCGGTGACGGCGCGCGACCGGCGGGAGCTCGGGACGGCGCTCGCCGGCTGCGCGCTCGCCGGGGCGCTCGCGCTGTCGGCCGCGGGGCAGACCTGGTCCACCGTCACCGTGACCCGCCGGGCGCCGCTGCCGCCGGTCACCGAGGTCCTCACCGGGTCTGCACTGGCCCCGCTCGTCCCCGCCGCCGGCCTGCTGCTGCTCGCCGCCGCGGTCGCCGTGCTCGCCGTCCGCGGCGCCGGGCGGGTCGCCGTCGGGGTGCTCGTGGTGCTCGCCGGGGCGGCGCTGGCCTGGTCGGGCCTACGGGTGCTCACCGGCGGCGCCGACCCCGGCACCGCCGCGCCGGGGGAGCGGCGCACCGCCGACCTCGCCGCGGCCTGGCCGGTGCTGTGCCTGGCCGCCGCCGCGCTCGCCGTCGCCGCGGGCGGGTTGGTGCTGGCCCGCGGGCGCTCCTGGCCGGGGATGGGCCGGCGCTACGAGCGCGGTCCCGGGGCCGCAGCGCCCGCACCGGCCCGGCCCCGCACCGACGAGGACCGGGCGCTGGACGCCTGGCGCGCCCTCGACCGCGGCGACGACCCGACCGACGACCCGGCGGGCGACCCGGCGGCCGGGCCGCCCGGCCGCCGCCTCTAGAGTGTGGTCACCGGCCCAGCGGGGCAGGAGACACCACTTGACCAGGAGCGAGGAGGCGGTGTGACCGTCCTCGACGACATCGTCGCCGGCGTCCGCGAGGACGTCGCGACGCGCGAGGCGGCCACCCCGCTGCCCGAGGTGAAGGCCGCCGCCCGCGCCGCCCGTCCGGCCCGCGACGCGCTCGCCGCCCTGCGCGCACCGGGCGTCGGCGTCATCGCCGAGGTCAAGCGGCGCAGCCCCAGCAGGGGCGCGCTCGCCGAGATCCCCGACCCCGCGGTGCTCGCCCGCCACTACGCCGCCGGCGGCGCCCGGGTGATCAGCGTCCTCACCGAGCAGCGCCGTTTCGGCGGCTCGCACGCCGACCTCGCCGCCGTCCGCGCCGCCGTCCAGGTGCCGGTGCTGTGCAAGGACTTCGTCGTCAGCAGCTACCAGGTCCACGAGGCCCGGGCGCACGGCGCCGATGTCGTCCTGCTCATCGTCGCCGCGCTCGAGCAGAACGCCCTGCTGGGCCTGCTGGAGCGGGTCGAGTCCCTCGGCATGACCGCACTGGTCGAGGTGCACACCGAGGACGAGGCCGACCGCGCGCTCGCCGCCGGCGCGTCGGTGATCGGCGTCAACGCCCGCGACCTCAGGACCCTCGAGGTCGACCTCGGCACCTTCGAGCGGATCGCCCCCGGGCTGCCCTCGGGCGTGGTGAAGGTCGCCGAGTCCGGCGTCCGCGGCCCCCGGGAGCTCATCGCCTACGCCGCTGCCGGCGCCGACGCCGTCCTGGTCGGCGAGGGGCTGGTCACCGCCGGCGACGCCCGCCAGGCCGTCGCCGACCTGGTCACCGCCGGGTCGCACCCCGCGGTGCCGCGCACGACCCGCTGACCCCCTCCGCCGCCGGGTCGTCCCGGCGCGCCACACTGGGGCCATGACCAGCAGCGCCGTGCACCCGACCCAGGCCCGACCCGCCCCGCCGGCGCGTCCGTCCTGGCCGGACGCGACGGGCCACTTCGGCGTCTTCGGCGGCCGCTTCGTGCCCGAGGCGCTCATCGCCGCGCTCGACGAGCTGACCGAGGCCTACGAGGCCATGCGCGTCGACCCCGCCTTCATCGCGGAGTTCGCCGCCCTGCAGCGCGACTACACCGGCCGGCCCAGCCCGGTCACCGAGGTACCCCGGTTCGCCGAGCACGCCGGCGGCGCGCGGGTGCTGCTCAAGCGCGAGGACCTCAACCACACCGGCTCGCACAAGATCAACAACGTGCTGGGCCAGGCGCTGCTGACCAGGCGGATCGGCAAGAAGCGGGTCATCGCCGAGACCGGCGCCGGCCAGCACGGCGTCGCGACGGCCACCGCCGCGGCGCTCATGGGGCTGTCGTGCACCGTCTACATGGGCGAGGAGGACACCCGCCGGCAGGCGCTCAACGTGGCCCGGATGCGGCTGCTCGGCGCCGAGGTCGTCCCGGTGACCACCGGGTCGCGCACCCTCAAGGACGCCATCAACGAGGCCTTCCGCGACTGGGTGACCAACGTCGAGGAGACCAACTACGTCTTCGGCACCGTCGCCGGCCCGCACCCGTTCCCGGCGATGGTCCGCGACTTCCAGCGGGTCATCGGCGACGAGGCCCGCGCCCAGGTGCTCGAGCGCGAGGGCCGGCTGCCCGACGCCGTCCTGGCCTGCGTGGGCGGGGGCTCCAACGCGATCGGCATCTTCACCGCGTTCGTGCCCGACGACGGCGTGCGCCTGGTCGGCCTGGAGGCCGGCGGCGACGGCGTCGAGACCGGCCGGCACGCGGCGACCATCACCGGGGGAGCGCCGGGCGTGCTGCACGGCGCCCGGTCCTACCTGCTGCAGGACGACAACGGCCAGACCATCGAGTCGCACTCGATCAGCGCCGGCCTGGACTACCCGGGCGTCGGCCCGGAGCACTCCTTCCTGCACGACATCGGCCGCGCCGAGTACCACCCGGTCACCGACGCCGAGGCGATGGAGGCCTTCGCGCTGCTGTGCCGGACCGAGGGGATCATCCCGGCGATCGAGTCCGCGCACGCCCTCGCCGGCACCCTCCGGCTGGGCAGGGAGCTCGGCCCGGACGCGCTGTTGCTGGTCAACCTGTCCGGCCGCGGGGACAAGGACGTCGAGACGGCGTCCCGCTGGTTCGGGCTCGGGGACCGCGACGAGGTCGACCCCGGCCCCGGCATGGACACCGACCAGCAGCCCACCGAGGGCGCCGTGACCTCCGGCGACGCGGTGCCCGGCCACGAGGCGGGGGAGTCGGCATGAGCCTCCTCGCCGAGCGCATCGCCGCCGCCCGGGCCGAGGGCCGCGCCGCGCTGATCGCCTACCTCCCGGTCGGCTACCCCGACGTCGACACGTCGATCGAGGCGATGGTCGCGGCCATCGAGGGGGGCGCGGACGCCCTCGAGGTCGGTGTCCCGTACTCCGACCCCGGCATGGAGGGCCCGGTGATCCAGGAGGCCATGGACGTCGCCGTCCGGGCCGGCGTCGGGCTGCGCCACGTGCTCCCGGCCGTGCGGGCGGTCGCCGCGGCCGGTGGCGTGCCGGTGGTGATGAGCTACTGGAACCCGATCGAGCGCTACGGCGTCGACCGGTTCGCCGACGACCTGGCCGCCGCCGGGGGAGCGGGCGCGATCACGCCCGACCTCATCCCGGACGAGGCGGGCGCCTGGATCGCCGCGTCCGACCGCACGGGCCTCGACCGCGTCTTCCTGGTCGCCCCGTCGTCGACCGACGCACGGCTGGCCGCCACCGTCGCGGCGTCCCGGGGCTTCGTCTACGCCGCCTCGACCATGGGGGTCACGGGCACCCGCACCACGGTCAGCACGGCCGCCGGCGAACTGGTCGCCCGCACCCGCACGGTGGCCGGGGACCTGCCGATCTGCGTCGGGCTCGGCGTCTCCAACGGCGACCAGGCCGCCGAGGTGGCCGGCTTCGCCGACGGGGTCATCGTGGGCTCGGCCTACGTCCGCGAGATGCTCGACGGGCGCGGGGCCGAGGGGGTCCGGGCCCTCTCGGCGGAACTGGCCGACGGGGTGCGCCGGGCGGGGGTGCGGGCATGACGCTCGCCGCCATCCCGAGCCCCGCGCAGGGCGTGTGGGAGCTCGGGCCGTTCCCGATCCGGGCCTACGCGCTGTGCATCATCGCCGGCATCGTCGCCGCCTGCTGGATCACCGAGCGGCGCTGGGTGGCCCGCGGCGGGCGCCCGGGCGAGGTCCTCGACATCGCGGTCTGGGCGGTGCCGTTCGGGATCCTCGGCGGCCGGGTCTACCACGTGATCAGCACGCCGCAGCCCTACTTCGGCGAGGGCGGTGACCCGCTGCGGGCCTTCGCCATCTGGGAGGGCGGCCTCGGCATCTGGGGCGCGATCGCCCTCGGCGGCGTCGGCGCGTGGATCGCCTGCCGCCGCCGCGGCATCCCGCTGCCGCCGTTCGCCGACGCCATCACCCCCGGCCTGCTGGTCGCCCAGGCCATCGGCCGCCTGGGCAACTGGTGGAACCAGGAGCTCTTCGGCAGCCCGACGACGCTGCCGTGGGCCCTCGAGATCGACCCGGTGCACCGGCCCGCCGGCTACGAGGCCTTCGCCACCTTCCACCCGACGTTCCTCTACGAGCTGCTGTGGAACCTCGCCGCGGCCGCCGTCGTGATCTGGGCCGACCGCCGCTTCCGGCTCTCCCACGGCCGCGCGTTCGCCCTCTACGTGGCCCTGTACTGCGCCGGCCGGCTGTGGATCGAGATCCTGCGCATCGACGACGCCAACCGCATCCTCGGCGTCCGGCTCAACGTGTTCACCTGCATCGTCGTCGGCCTGCTCGCGGTGGCCTACCTGGTGTGGCAGCGCGGCCGGCCGCGGGAGGTCCTCGACCGGGCCGGCGACGGTGACGGTGACGACGACCACACCGCCGTGGCCGCCGACGAGACGCCGACGGGGGCCGCCACCAGCCCGGACGCCGACGAGCCGGACCGCGTGCGTGACCGGTCTCACGACACGCCGGGCACCCCCTGACGGGACGCGCCGGAGCCGCCGTCCGACGGCGTAATCCGCCTGTTCCCGCTGTGTACCCTCCTCGTCAGATCACCCAGCGATCCTGGGCGGTCCTCCCCGTCGGAACCGGGCCAGCGCTGCCCCGCGGACGACGACCCCGTGGCACCACCCTCGGGGCCGCGAGCTCCAGCCGGTCCGGGCACACCGTGTCCCGCCGGCTTCCGGCTCACCGCAGTCCCGCGCTGCTCTCCGCCGCTCCGCCCCCTTGACCACCGGCCGGGCCCCTGCGCCCCCACGCCGTTCCTCGTGGACGGCGCGACAGCCGACGACGGGAGTGATCATGTCCGGGTCCCGCACCCCCGCCCCTCGCACCACCGGCTCGGCCGTGCCGTTCTCGGCCACGCCGCCGGCCGCCGGTCTCTACGACCCGGCCAACGACTCGGACGCCTGCGGCGTCGCCTTCGTGGCCGACGCCCGGGGCCGCCGCTCCCGCTCGATCGTGGCCGCCGGCCTGACCGCGCTGCACAACCTCGACCACCGCGGCGCCGCCGGCTCCGAGCCCAACTCCGGCGACGGGGCCGGGATCCTCACCCAGGTGCCCGACGCGCTGCTGCGCGCCGGCGTCGACTTCGACCTGCCGCCCCTGGGCGAGTACGCCGTCGGCATCGCCTTCCTGCCGGCCGACGAGCAGGAGCGGGCCGCCCGCTACGCCGACGTCGAGCGGATCGCCACCGAGGAGGGACTGACCGTCCTCGGCTGGCGCGACGTCCCCGTCGACCCCGACGGCGCCGACCTCGGCCCCACCGCCCGCGCGGTCATGCCGCACTTCGGCCAGCTGTTCGTCGCCGAGACGATGGGCGCGCGCGCCGACGCCGCGGCCTTCGGCGGCCCCCGCGCGGTCAACGGCGTCACCCGGCTGGAGCGGCGCTCCTTCGTGCTGCGCAAGCGCGCCGAGCACGCGGCCCGCGAGGCCGGCAGCTCGCTCTACGTCGTCTCGCTGTCCTCGCGCACCATCACCTACAAGGGCATGCTGACCACCGACCAGCTGCCCGCGTTCTTCCCCGACCTGCGCGACGAGCGCTACGAGTCGGCGATCGCGCTGGTGCACAGCCGGTTCTCCACCAACACCTTCCCGAGCTGGCCGCTGGCCCACCCGTTCCGGTTCATCGCCCACAACGGCGAGATCAACACCATCAAGGGCAACCGGAACCGGATGCGCGCCCGCGAGGCCAAGCTCGAGACCGACCTGTTCGACGGTCCCGCGGGTCCGGCCTCCGAGCTCGGCCTGGACCGGATCTTCCCCGTGACGGCCAGCGACTTCAGCGACTCGGCCACCTTCGACGAGGTGCTCGAGCTGCTGCACCTGTCGGGCCGCTCGCTGCCGCACGCGGTGCTCATGATGATCCCGGAGGCGTGGGAGAACCACGACGAGATGGACCCGGCCCGCCGGGCCTTCTACCGGTTCCACTCCTCGATCATGGAGCCCTGGGACGGGCCCGCCTGCGTGGCCTTCACCGACGGCACGCTCATCGGCGCGGTCCTCGACCGCAACGGCCTGCGCCCGGGCCGCTGGTGGCGCACGAGGGACGACCTCGTCGTCCTGGCCAGCGAGGCCGGCGTGCTCGACATCCCGGCCGGCGACGTCGTCGCCAAGGGCCGGCTGCAGCCGGGGCGGATGTTCCTCGTCGACACCTCCTCCGGGCGGATCGTCTCCGACGAGGACGTCAAGGGCGCCCTGGCCACCCAGCACCCCTACGAGGACTGGCTGCACGCGGGCCTGGTGCACCTGCCCTCGCTGCCCGAGCGGCGGCGCGCGCGGCCCAGCCACGAGTCGGTGGTGCGCCGGCAGATGATGTTCGGCTACACCGAGGAGGAGCTGCGCGTCCTGCTGACGCCGATGGCCTCCAGCGGCGCCGAGCCGATCGGCTCCATGGGCACCGACACCCCGATCGCGGCGCTGTCGGACCGCTCGCGGCAGCTCTACGACTACTTCGGGCAGCTGTTCGCCCAGGTGACCAACCCGCCGCTGGACGCCATCCGCGAGGAGCTGGTGACCAGCCTCGGACGCACCTTCGGCCCCGAGCAGAACCTGCTGGAGGCCACCGCGGCCTCCTGCCGGAAGGTGTTCCTGCCCTACCCGGTCATCGACAACGACGAGCTGGCCAAGATCCTGCACATCGACGACGACGGCGACCTGCCCGGCTTCGCCGCCGTCCGGATCACCGGCCACTTCGACGTCACCGGCGGCGGCCCGGCGCTGGTCGAGGCGATCGAGCAGCTGCGGACCAAGGTCAGCAAGGCCATCGCCGCCGGCGCGCGGGTCATCGTGCTCTCCGACCGCGACTGCGACGAGAAGCGCGCCCCCATCCCGTCGCTGCTGATGACCGCCGCGGTGCACCACCACCTGGTGCGCGAGCGGACCCGCATGGAGGTCGGCCTCGTCGTCGAGTCCGGCGACTGCCGCGAGGTGCACCACGTCGCGCTGCTGCTCGGCTACGGCGCGGCCGCGGTCAACCCCTACCTCGCGTTCGAGTCCATCGAGGACCTCATCCGCGACGGCGTCCTCACCGGCGTCCAGCCCGCCCAGGCGGTGCGCAACGTCGTCAAGGCGCTCGGCAAGGGCGTCCTCAAGGTCATGAGCAAGATGGGCATCAGCACCGTCGGCTCCTACACGATGGCGCAGATCTTCGAGGCCGTCGGCCTGTCCCAGGACGTCGTCGACGAGTACTTCACCGGCACCTCCTGCCCCCTCGGCGGCGTCGGCATGGACGTGCTCGCCGAGGAGGTCGCGATGCGGCACCGGCGCGCTTACCCTCAGAACCCCACCGAGCGGGCGCACCGGCGGCTGGAGACCGGCGGGGAGTACCAGTGGCGCCGCGAGGGCGAGGTGCACCTGTTCAACCCCGAGACGGTGTTCCTCCTCCAGCACTCCACCCGCTCGCGGCAGTACGAGGTCTTCGAGCGGTACACGCAGACGGTCGACCAGATGTCGGAGGACGCGGCCACCCTGCGCGGCCTGTTCTCGATCCGGACGGGCGTGCGCCCGCCGGTGCCGATCGAGGAGGTCGAGCCGGTCAGCGAGATCGTCAAGCGCTTCCAGACCGGCGCGATGAGCTACGGCTCCATCTCACAGGAGGCGCACGAGACCCTCGCCATCGCCATGAACCGGCTCGGCGGGCGGTCCAACACCGGGGAGGGCGGCGAGGACCCCGACCGGTTCGTGCCCGACCCCAACGGCGACCTGCGCCGATCGGCGATCAAGCAGGTGGCCAGCGGCCGCTTCGGCGTCACCAGCGAGTACCTGGTCAACGCCGACGACATCCAGATCAAGATGGCCCAGGGCGCCAAGCCGGGGGAGGGTGGCCAGCTGCCCGGCGGCAAGGTCTACCCGTGGGTGGCCCGCACCCGGCACTCGACGCCCGGCGTCGGCCTGATCAGCCCGCCGCCGCACCACGACATCTACTCGATCGAGGACCTCAAGCAGCTGATCCACGACCTGAAGAACGCCAACACCGAGGCGCGGGTCAACGTCAAGCTGGTCGCCGAGGTCGGCGTCGGGACGGTCGCGGCCGGCGTCAGCAAGGCCCACGCCGACGTCGTCCTCATCTCCGGGCACGACGGCGGCACCGGTGCCGCGCCGCTGACCTCGCTCAAGCACGCCGGCTCGCCGTGGGAGCTGGGCCTGGCCGAGACGCAGCAGACGCTGCTGGCCAACGGCCTGCGCGACCGGATCGTGGTGCAGGTCGACGGGCAGATGAAGACCGGCCGCGACGTGGTCGTCGCGATGCTGCTCGGTGCCGAGGAGTACGGCTTCGCCACGGCCCCGCTGGTGGTCTCCGGCTGCATCATGATGCGGGTCTGCCACCTCGACACCTGCCCGGTCGGGGTCGCCACGCAGAACCCGGAGCTGCGCAAGCGGTTCACCGGGCGGCCGGAGTTCGTCGTCACCTTCTTCGAGTTCCTCGCCGAGCAGGTGCGCGGCTACCTCGCCGAGCTCGGCTTCCGCTCGGTCGAGGAGGCGATCGGCCACGTGGAGCTGCTCGACACCCGCACCGCGGTCGACCACTGGAAGGCCCGCGGCCTGGACCTGTCGAAGATGCTGGCCCTGCCCGAGCTGCCCGAGGGCGCGCCGCGGCGTGCGGTCCGCACCCAGGACCACGGCCTCGACGTCGCCCTGGACCAGACGCTCATCCAGCTGTGCGAGGGCGCGCTGCTCGACGCGCGGCCGGTGCGCCTCGAGCTGCCGGTGCGCAACGTCAACCGCACCGTCGGCACGATGCTCGGCTCGATGGTCACCCGCCGCTTCGGCGGCCAGGGCCTGCCCGACGACACGATCGACCTGACCTTCACCGGGTCGGCCGGCCAGTCCTTCGGCGCCTTCGTCCCGCGCGGGGTCACCATGCGGCTGCTCGGCGACGCCAACGACTACGTCGGCAAGGGCCTGTCCGGCGGGCGGATCGTCGTCCGCCCGGCGCGCGAGGCGACCTTCGCCGCCGAGGACAACGTCATCGCCGGCAACGTCATCGGCTACGGCGCCACCAGCGGGGAGATCTTCCTCCGCGGCCGGGTGGGCGAGCGGTTCTGCGTGCGCAACTCCGGGGCGCTCGCCGTCGTCGAGGGCGTCGGCGACCACGCGCTGGAGTACATGACCGGCGGTCGCGCGGTGATCCTCGGGCCGACCGGGCGCAACGTCGCGGCCGGCATGTCCGGCGGTGTCGGCTACGTCCTGGACCTCGCCCGGCACCGGGTCAACCCCGAGATGGTCGACGTCGAGGCGCTCGACGGGGAGTCCTCGCAGTGGCTGCGCGAGGTCCTGGAGCGCTACGCCGCCGAGACCGGGTCCCCGGTCGCCGCCGCGCTCCTGGCCGACTGGGGCCGCTGGTCGGAGCAGTTCAGCGTGATCATGCCGCGCGACTACCGGCGCGCGCTGGAGGCCCGGCGCGCCGCCGAGGCCGCCGGTACCGATGTGGATCGAGCAGTGATGGAGGCCGCACGTGGCTGACTCCACGGGGTTCCTGAAGTACGAGCGCGCCCTGCCGCCCCGGCGGCCGGTCGACGTCCGCATCCTCGACTGGAAGGACGTCTACCTCACCCGCGACAGCGGGGAGGACGGCGTCTACCCGGTCGCGGCGCTGCGCCAGCAGGCCGCCCGGTGCATGGACTGCGGCATCCCGTTCTGCCACCACGGCTGCCCGCTGGGCAACCTGATCCCGGAGTGGAACGACCTCGCCCGCCGCGACGACTGGCGCGACGCGATCGAGCGGCTGCACGCGACCAACAACTTCCCGGAGTTCACCGGGAAGCTGTGCCCGGCCCCCTGCGAGGGCGCCTGCGTGCTGAACCTGCAGGACTCGCCGGTCACGATCAAGCAGATCGAGTGGGAGATCATCGACCAGGCCTTCGAGCGGGGCCACGTCGTGCCGCAGGCCCCGGCCGAGCGCACCGGCAAGAAGGTCGCCGTCGTCGGGTCCGGCCCGGCCGGGCTGGCCGCGGCCCAGCAGCTGACCCGCGCCGGCCACGACGTCACCGTCTACGAGCGGTCGGACAGGGTCGGCGGCCTGCTCCGGTACGGCATCCCCGAGTTCAAGATGGAGAAGTCCGTCCTGGACCGGCGGCTGGACCAGATGCGCGCCGAGGGCACCCGCTTCGTCACCGGCGTCGAGGTCGGCGGCAGCGGCGAGGGCGACCTCTCGGCCGAGCAGCTGCGCGGGGAGCACGACGCCGTCGTGCTCGCCGCCGGCTCGACGATCGGCCGCGACCTGCCCGTCCCGGGGCGCGAGCTCGACGGCATCCACCTCGCCATGGAGTTCCTGCCCTTCGGCAACCGGCAGGCCCTCGGCGAGCTCGACGACCCGCCGATCACCGCGCGGGGCAAGGACGTCGTCATCATCGGCGGCGGCGACACCGGCGCGGACTGCCTGGGCACCTCGCACCGGCAGGGCGCGCGGTCGGTCACCCAGCTCGAGATCATGCCGGCGCCCCCGGACAGCCGGGACCCCGGCAGCAACCCGTGGCCGACCTACCCGATGGTCATGCGGGTCTCCTCGGCGCACGAGGAGGGCGGGGAGCGGCTGTACTCGGTCAACACCGAGCGCTTCCTGGGTCATGACGAGGGCCCCACCCAGGGCCGCGTGCGCGCTCTGATGATCCACGAGGTGGAGCGGGTCGACGGCCGGTTCCAGAAGGTCGAGGGCACCGAGAGGGAGCTGCCCGCCCAGCTGGTGCTGCTGGCCATGGGCTTCACCGGCGTGCAGCGCGAGGGGCTCGTGGAGGCGCTCGGCCTCGACGTCGACGGGCGCGGCAACGTCGCCCGCGACGACGAGTTCATGGCCAGCGTGCCCGGCGTCTTCGTCGCCGGTGACGCCGGCCGGGGCCAGTCGCTCATCGTGTGGGCCATCGCCGAGGGCCGCGCCGCCGCCGGCGCGGTCGACCAGTGGCTGACCGGCAGCACGATGCTGCCCCGGCCGGTCACCCCGACGGCGGTCGCGCTGCGCTGACGAGGCGACCCCTGCAGGGTCCCGCCACGGGCAGGCCCGTGGCGGGACCCTGCAGGGGGGCCGGACGACCGCCGACTAGCGTTCCACCCATGTCGCGACGCGCGAAGATCGTCTGCACCCTGGGCCCCGCCACCTCCTCCCTCGAGCAGATCACCGCTCTGGTCGAGGCCGGCATGGACGTCGCCCGCCTCAACTTCAGCCACGGGTCGCACGCCGACCACGAGGTCGCCTACCGCAGGGTCCGGGAGGCCTCGGACTCGACCGGCCGCGCCGTCGCCGTCCTCGCCGACCTGCAGGGCCCCAAGATCCGCCTCGGCACGTTCGCGGACGGCCCGGTCACCTGGGCGACCGGCAGCCGGGTCTGCATCACCGTGGACGACGTCGAGGGCACCGCCGAGCGGGTCTCCACCACCTACAAGGGCCTGGCGAACGACGCCCGCGTGGGCGACCGGCTGCTGGTCGACGACGGCAAGCTCGCCCTGTCGGTGGTCGGCGTCGACGGCCCGGACGTGTGGTGCGTCGTCGTCGAGGGGGGCCAGGTCAGCAACAACAAGGGCCTGTCGCTGCCCGGCGTCGCGGTCAGCGTCCCGGCGCTGTCGGAGAAGGACGAGGAGGACCTGCGCTTCGCCCTGCACCTGTCGGTCGACGTCGTCGCGCTGTCGTTCGTCCGCTCACCGGCCGACGCCGAGCTGGTGCGCGACATCATGCGCCAGGAGGACGTGCAGGTCCCGGTCATCGCCAAGCTGGAGAAGCCCGAGGCGGTGCAGAATCTCGACGCCATCGTCGAGGCCTTCGACGGGATCATGGTCGCCCGCGGCGACCTCGGCGTGGAGCTGCCGCTCGAGACCGTCCCGCTGGTGCAGAAGCGCGCAGTCCAGGCCGCCCGCGAGCGCAACAAGCCGGTCATCGTGGCCACCCAGATGCTCGAGTCGATGATCACCAACTCCCGGCCCACGCGGGCGGAGGCCTCCGACGTGGCCAACGCCGTCCTCGACGGCGCCGACGCGGTCATGCTGTCGGGCGAGACCTCGGTGGGGAGCCACCCGGTCGGCGCGGTGCGCACGATGGAGCGGATCATCGACGCCGTCGAGAACGACGACCGCTGGGTGGCCGAGCTGACCCGCCGCAGCCGGTCCCGGTCGGGCGCCATCGTGCGCGCGGCCCGCGACATCGGCGAGGCGCTCGACGTCAAGGCGCTGGCCACCTTCACCCAGACCGGCGAGACCGCCCGCCGCCTGGCCGCCCTGCACCCCCGTCAGCCCCTGCTGGCCTTCACCGTCGACGCCCGGGTGCGCAGCCAGCTGGCGCTGTCCTGGGGCGTGGAGACCTTCCTGGTGCCCTCGGTGGAGCACACCGACGACATGGTCGAGCAGGTCGACTTCTCGCTGCTGTCGATCGGGCGGCTGCGCGTCGGCGACCGGGTGGTCGTCGTCGCCGGCAGCCCGCCCAACACCGTGGGCTCGACCAACCTCATCCGCGTCCACGAAGTCGGCACCGACTCGTGACCGGCGGCGGGACCCAGGCCGCCGCCCTCATGAGCGTCCTCGACCTCGAGGAGCGGTCACCCGACGTCTTCGTCGGGCAGACCCCGACCACCCGGCTGCAGCGGATCTTCGGTGGGCAGGTCGCCGCGCAGGCGCTCATGGCCGCGGTGCACACGGTGGCGCCCGGCCGCGGCGTGCACTCGCTGCACTCCTACTTCCTGCGGCCCGGTGACCCGCACGAGGAGCTGCGGTACACCGTCGAGCGGATCCGCGACGGCCGGTCGTTCTCCACCCGGCGGGTGATCGCCTGCCAGCGCCGCAGGGACGACGACGTCGCCGTCTTCGCGCTGACCGCCGACTTCCACGCCGGCGAGGCCGCCGTCGTCGGCCACTCCCGGCCCATGCCGGAGGTTCCGGGCCCCGACGGGCTGCTGTCCCTGGCCGACCACGCGGCCGGCCACGGCGCGCTGGCCGCCCCGGCGCTGGAGATCAGCCGGGCGGTCGAGCAGCGGCCGATGGCCGACCCGTTCGCGCCCGAGGCGAAGACGCCGCCGCACACCCAGTCCCACGCCTGGTTCCGGGTGGCCGGGCGGCTGCCCGAGGACGCCGGCGTGCACGCGGCCGCGCTGACCTTCGTCAGCGACCTGACGCTGCTGTCGGCCGGGCTGGCGCGGGTCGGCGGCGGGTGGGGCGGCCGCTACGTCGGGGCCAGCCTCGACCACGCCGTCTGGTTCCACGCGCCGGTGCAGGCCGACCAGTGGTTCCTCTACGAGACCGACAGCCCCGCCGCCACGGCCGGCCGCGCGCTGTGCTTCGGCAGCATCTGGTCCGCCGACGGCACCCACGTCGCCACGGTGGCCCAGGAGGGGCTCATCCGGTCACTGGGGGAGTGACGGGCTCGTCCTCCGCCGGCCGGGGCGCCTCCTCGCGTGCCCGGCGCTCGGCCTCGGCGACGCGGCCGGCCTCCTTGCGCTCGGCGTCGGCGCGGGCCCGCTCGGCGGCGGCCTCGGCGAAGTCGGCGGCCAGCCAGTCGTGGCCCTCGCAGAGCAGCGCCCACGCCCGCTCGACGTGCGCACGCGTCGTCGTCGGCGCGCCGATCGCCACCCGCAGCACCACCTGGCCGCGGACGGTGGTGTGGGTCAGAAACACCTCACCGCCGTCGTTGAGCCGCTCGAGCAGCGTCATGGTGGCGACGTCGGCGTCGACGTCGGCCGGCCAGCGCGGGCGCAGGCACACCAGCGACAGGGGGTGCGGCGTGACGACGTCGAAGCGGTCGTCCGCGTCGGCCCGGCCGGCGAGCTCCTGCGCCAGCGCGACGCCGGAGCGCACGTGTGCCCGCAGGCCCTCCGCGCCGTACCAGCGCAGCACCGTCCACAGCTTCAGCGCGCGGAACCGGCGGCCCAGCTCGATCTGCCAGTCGCGGTAGTCGACGACCGCGCCGGCCTCGGTAGCGGCGTTGCGCAGGTACTCGGGGAGGATCGCCAGCGCGCCGGTGAGCGCCGCCCGGTCGGCGACCCAGAAGAGGGTCGCGTCGAAGCCGGTGAGCAGCCACTTGTGCGCGTCGGTGGTGTAGCTGTCGGCCTCCTCGACGCCGGCCTGCAGGTGCCGCAGCTCCGGGGCGACGGCGGCCACCCCGCCGTACGCGGCGTCGACGTGCAGCCAGGCGCCGTACCGCCGGCAGATCGGCCCGATCCCGGCGAGCGGGTCGACCGCGGTCGTCGACGTCGTGCCGACCGTGGCGCAGACCAGCACCGGCCGGTACCCGCGGGCGGTGTCGCGCTCCAGCCGGGCGGCGAGCGCGGCCGGGCGCATGGCGAGGTCGCCGTCGACCTCGACGATCCGGATGGCGTCGCTGCCCAGGCCGGCGATCCGCACCGCCTTCTCCATCGACGAGTGCGTCTCGGCGGAGACGTAGACCGTGTACTCCTCGGGCCGCACGCCCTGGCGGACCGTGGCGCCGCCGCTGGCGCGGTGCAGTGCCGCCAGCAGCGCGACGAGGTTGGCACCGGAGCTGGAGTCCTGGACGACGCCGCCGCCGGTGCCGTCCGACCGGAACGCCGCGGGCAGGTCGAGCAGCTCGGCCAGCCAGTCCATCACGTGCTGCTCGAGCTCGGTGGCCGCCGGGCTGGTCACCCAGGACATGCCCTGCACGCCGAGGCCCGCCGAGAGCAGGTCGCCGAGGACGGAGGGCCCGGAGGTGTTGGCGGGGAAGTAGGCGAGGAAGCCCGGGTGCTGCCAGTGCGTGATGCCGGGCAGGACGACGCTCTCCAGGTCGGCCAGGACCGCCGAGAACGGCTCGCCCCGCTCGGGCGCCGACGACGGCAGCGCCGACCGGACGTCGCCCGGGAGGACGCGGGAACGGACGGGGAAGGACTCCAGCCGCGTCCAGTAGTCGGCGATCCAGTCGACCACCTCGTGACCGTGCTGCCGGAACTGCTCGGGGGTCATGTGGGGCACGGGCTCGCTCACCGTCCCACCGTATTGCCCGTGACGAGCGGGCCACCGAGGGTCCCCCGAGGAGGACCCGGCCGCAGGGCTGCACGGTCCCCGGGCAGGGCACCTGGCCGTGGTGCGGTTCGGGGTGCGGGGGGCCGGGGGGTTCCCCGAGGAGGACCCGGCCGCAGGACTCCACGGTCCGGGGCACGGCACCTGGCCGTGGTGCGGTCCGGAGGACCGCAGTGTCACGTGCCCCCGGTGCGATTCGAACGCACACTGCGCGGGTTTTGAATCCGCTCCCTCTGCCGGTTGGGGTACGGGGGCCGCCCGCCGCGACCGTGGTCACGGCGCGGCCAGCCTAACCGGGCGGCCGCTGTCAGCCGCTCTCGCTAGGCTCTGCGCCCGTGAGCAGCGAGCCGACCCGGGTCCTCATCGCCGAGGACGAGGCCCTCATCCGCCTGGATCTCAAGGAGATGCTCGAGGAGGAGGGGTACGTGGTCGTCGCCGAGGCCGGTGACGGCCAGACCGCCGTCGACCGGGCGCGGGAGCTGACGCCGGACCTGGTCATCCTCGACATCCAGATGCCGGTCCTCGACGGGCTGGCCGCGGCCGAGCAGATCGCCTCGGCCCGGATCGCGCCGGTCATCGTGCTGACCGCCTTCAGCCAGCGGGAGCTGGTGGAGCGGGCCCGGGACGCCGGTGCCATGGCCTACCTGGTCAAGCCGTTCTCCAAGAACGACCTGGTGCCGGCCATCGAGGTCGCCCGGGCCCGGTTCACCGAGATCGCCGCCCTGGACGGCGAGGTGCGCACGCTCGAGGAGCGGCTGGAGACCCGCAAGGTCGTCGAGCAGGCCAAGGGCCGGCTCATGGCCGACCAGGGGATGACGGAGGCCGAGGCGTTCCGCTGGATCCAGCGGAACGCCATGAACGAGCGCACCTCGATGAAGGTGCTGGCCGAGCGCATCCTCCGCCCCGAGGCGACACCGCCGGGCGGCGCGACCCCCTGAGACCCGGCGACGGGCCGGAACCGGGCAGGTCACGACCTCGTCACGGTCTCGGCCGACGTCCGTCCGTGCCCTGTAGCAGCGGTTACCTTCTGCGGACTGACGGGGCCGGGGGTCCACGCCCGGCCTGCCGGACCGACGTACGACAACTGGGAGTTGCTGGATGCGCACGCGTACTTACGCCCGCAGCATCGCCGTCACGTCCGCTGCCCTGGTCGCCCTCACCGCCTGCGGTGGCAGCGACGACGAGGGCGGCGGCGGCTCGAGCGGCGAAGCCGCGGCTAGCGGTGAGAAGCAGGTCAACATCTACGGCACCGACGGCAACATGGGCAACGCCCTCGGTGAGGACTTCTCCGAGCAGGGCGCCCTGGCCGGCATGAAGGGCACCACCCCGCTCACCGAGCTGGGCTCGGACTTCACCGACCGCCTGCTCGAGGTCGACCCGAACCTGCAGGACTACAACTACGCGGGCGAGACCTACGACGCGGTGATCGTCACCGCGCTGGCCGCCCAGGCGGCGGGTACCAACGACGCCAACACCTTCAAGGCGTACGTCAACGGCATCACCGCCGGTGGCGACAAGTGCGAGGACTTCGCCGCCTGCCTCGAGATCATCAACAGCGGCGGGAACGTCGACTACGACGGCATCTCCGGCCCGCTGGCCTTCACCGACGCCGGCGAGCCCGCCGCGGCGAGCTTCGGCCTGCTGCAGTTCGGTGACGACAACGCCCTCGACGACGGCGCCACCGAGTTCGTCATCGCCGGTGACGAGGCCAACGCCTCCACCGACGAGGGCCCGGCCTACGCACCGGCCGGCGCCACCGGCGGGCCGCTGATCATCGGCACGCTGCTGCCGCTGACCGGCAACCTGGCCTTCCTCGGCCCGCCCGAGGTCGCCGGCGCCAAGCTCGCGCTCAACGACATCAACGCCGCCGGTGGCGTCCTCGGTGCGCCGGTGCAGCTGGTCGAGGGTGACTCCGGTGACGCGTCGACCGACACCGCCACCCAGACCGTCGACCGGCTCCTGCAGTCGGGCGTGAACGCGATCATCGGTGCGGCGTCCTCCGGCGTGAGCCTGACGGTCATCGACGCCATCACCGGCGCCGGTGTCATGCAGTTCTCGCCGGCGAACACGTCCGACCAGTTCACGACCTACAACGACAACGGGCTGTACTTCCGCACCGCCCCGCCGGACACGCTGCAGGCCCGCGCCCTCGCGGACCTGATCATCGCCGACGGCAACAACACCGTGGGGATCCTGGCGCTCAACGACCCCTACGGCACCGGGCTGGCGGAGAACACCCTGAACAACCTGGTCAGCGCGGGTCTGGCGGAGGACGACATCCAGTCGATCACCTACGACCCGCAGGCGGCGAACTTCGACGCCGAGGTGCAGCGGATGGTGGACTTCAACCCCGACGCGATCATCGTGATCGGCTTCGAGGAGTCCTCCCGGATCCTGCAGGGCCTCAACGACCAGGGCATCGGCCCGCAGCGCTGAGCGACCCCGACGGCGTCGTGAACGTGCGGCGCTGACACACCACACACCGGCCGCGGCCCGGTACCCCTCAGGGGGTGCCGGGCCGCTGTCGTGCGCGGTGGCCGTCCCGGGCCGCTGGCCGGCGCGTGGCGGTCATCCGGGGGCGCGTCCTGGGCGGCGGCTGCGGCCTGTCGAGGGACCTGCGGGTCCGTACGGCGGCGAGGGACTCCCTGCCGGCCCGGGTGCCGCCCACTCGTGCCGGCCCGGGGGCCCGCCCACTCGTGCTCGCCCACGACCGCAGGAGCCGGTCTGACGACCGCGCCACCGGGCCGTCGCGGGCCGTCGCGGGCCGTCGCGGGCCCTCGCGGGCCGTCGCGGGCCATCGCCCCGGCGCAGGGTCCCCGCGCTGTCCGTGCCGGTGACAGCGCCCTGCCGCCGTCGGGCCGCCGTAGCGCGGATGCGCTCCACGGCAGAGGCCGGCGTCCCCAGGGGGACGCCGGCCTCTGCCGGATCGGGAGGGAGGACCCTCCGCGGTCACTGCGCCTTGGCGAGGGTCCCCAGGTAGAGCTCGATCACCTTGGGGTCGGTCATGAGCGACCGGCCGGTGTCGGTGTAGGCGTTGCGCCCCTGGTCGAGCACGTAGCCCCGGTCGCAGATCTGCAGGCACCGCCGCGCGTTCTGCTCGACCATGATGATCGAGACCCCCGTGGCGTTGATCCGCCGGCAGCGGATGAACACCTCGTCCTGGTAGGCGGGGGAGAGGCCCGCCGACGGCTCGTCGAGCAGCAGCACCGAGGGGTCCATCATCAGGGCGCGGCCCATGGCCACCATCTGCCGCTCACCGCCGGAGAGCGACCCGGCCTTGCCCTTGCGCCGCTCCCCGAGCAGGGGGAACAGGTCGATGACGTAGTCGAAGCGCTCCTTGAACGTCTTCGGCCGCAGGTACACGCCCATCTGCATGTTCTCCTCGATGGTGAGCGAGGGGAACACGTTGTTGTTCTGCGGGACGTAGCCGACGCCCATCGACACCAGGCGGTGGGCCGGCGCGGAGGTGATCTCCTCGCCGCGCAGCGTCACGGTGCCCGAGCGCACGGGGATGAGCCCGAACAGCGTCTTGAGCAGCGTGGACTTGCCGGCCCCGTTGGGGCCGATGATCCCGACGAGCTCGCCGTCCTGCAGGTAGAAGTCGCAGCCGCGCAGGATGTTGACGCCCGGCACGTAGCCGGCGACGAGGTCGTCGGCGCGCACCAGGGCGCCCTCGGCGAGGCGCACGTGCTCCTCGCGGGTGGCCGCCTTCTCCGCGGGGGAGAGGGTGGCCGTGTCGACGACCGTGTCGGCGCGGGTGCGGTCCTCGCCGGACTCGTCGACCTCGAACAGTGGCTCGCTCATCGCTCGCCCTTCCCGGTGGTGGTGGAGGTGGAGCCGAGGACCTCGCCGCCGCCGTGCTCCTCGCGCGCGATGGCCTGCTCGGCCTCGGCGAGCACCTGGTCCTCCTCCTCGACGGTGAGGGGCGCGTCGTGGTGCGCGCCGAGGTAGGCGTCGACGACGGCCTGGTTCTGGCTGATCGACTCCGGTGGCCCCTCGGCGATGACCCTGCCGGCGGCCATGACGACGACCCAGTCGCTGATGTCGCGGACGACGTCCATGTCGTGCTCGACGAAGATGACCGTCATGCCCTCCTCGCGGAGGTCCTTGACGTGCCCCAGCAGGCTCTGGGTGAGCGCCGGGTTCACCCCGGCCATCGGCTCGTCGAGCATGACGACCTTCGGGTCGCTCATCAGCGCCCGCGCCATCTCCAGCAGCTTGCGCTGACCACCGGAGAGGGTGCCGGCGAACTCGTCCTTCTTGGCGTCGAGCTTGAACCGCCGCAGCAGGTCCATCGCCTTCTCGGTGTTCGCCTTCTCCTGGGCGCGCCAGGTCCCGGGGACCAGGGCCCGCAGGAAGCTCTCCCCGCGCTGCCCCTGGGCCCCGAGCAGCATGTTCTGCAGCACGGTGAGGCGGGACAGCGCCTTGGTCAGCTGGAAGGTCCGGACGACGCCGAGCCGGGCGACCTGGTGCGGGGCCAGCTTGCCCAGCGACCGGCCGTCGAACGACCAGGTGCCGGTGTTGGGCTGGTCGAAGCCGGTCAGCAGGTTGAACAGCGTCGTCTTGCCGGCGCCGTTGGGCCCGATGAGGCCGGTGATGCCGCCGCGCTGGACCTCGAGGTGGTCGACGGCGACCGCCGTCAGCCCGCCGAAGGTCCGGGTCACGCCGTCGACGACGATCGCGGGGTCGGGCTTGGCGACGCCGACCTCCCAGGGGAGGTCGCGCAGCGCGGCCTGCGCCAGCCGCTGCGGGGTGTCGCCCCGCTGCCAGGTCGCGCCCTTGTCCAGGGACGCGCCGGACGCCGAGGCGCCGGACGCCGAGGCACCGGACGCCGAGGCACCGGAAGCGCCGGACGCACCCGACGCCGAGGCGCCGTGGGGGTTGGGGTCAGCGCGCATCGAGCATCACCTCTCGTCGGTCACCGAAGATGCCCTGTGGCCGGAAGACCAACAACAGCATGAGCCCGATACCCACGAGCACGAAGCGGATCTGTGCCACGTCGGTGGCCGACAGCAGCCCCTCGGGGATGATCCCGTTGTCGATCAGGAGCCGCAGGCCGGTGTCGGCGAACTGCAGGATGAACAGCAGGACGATCGAACCGATGACCGGCCCGAGCACGCGGGCAGCGCCACCGAGGATCAGGGCCGCGTAGGCGAGGAACGTGTTGGCGTTCTGGTACTGGTCCGGGACCGCCGAGCCGGTGCCGACGGCGTAGACCATCCCGCCGAGCGCGCCGAGGATCCCGCCGAGCACCAGCGCCTGCATCTTGTAGACGTAGACGTTCTTGCCCAGCGAGCGGACGGCGTCCTCGTCCTCGCGGATGGACTTGAGCACGCGGCCCCACGGGCTGCGCATGAGGGCGAAGACCAGCAGGCAGGCCAGGACGACGACCACCCAGCCGACGACGGCGACCCACAGCTCGCCGCCGGACCAGCTGGTGCCGAGGAGCCGGTAACGCGCGTTGGTCGCCCACGGGGCGAGGGCGATGAAGTCGCCGTTGAAGGCGGACAGGCCGCGGGTGCCGTTGGTGACCGGCGTGGCCGACACCGACCGGAACAGCAGCCGCAGACCCTCGGCGGTGGCGATCGTGGCGATGGCCAGGTAGTCGGCCCGCAGCCGCAGGGTCGGCAGGCCCAGGAGGAGGGCGAGCACGACGGCGGCCACGAGACCGACGATCACGCCCACCCAGAACGGCAGGCCCCACTGGCTCACCGAGATGGCGATGCCGAAGCCGCCGAGCAGGGCGAAGGCGATCTGGCCGAAGTTGAGCAGCCCGGCGTAGCCGAACTGCACGTTGATGCCGATGGCCAGCAGCGCGAAGAAGATCGCCTGGAAGCCCAGGCCGGCCTTCAGCGCGACGGCGACGGCGTCGAGGAGGTCACCCATGGCTCAGCCGATCCGGGCGCGGCTGCCCAGGATGCCCTGGGGCCGGATGACGAGGATGACGATCAAGAGCAGCAGCCCTCCGACGTACTTCACGTCATTCGGGATGACGAGGGTCGACATCTGCACGAACACGCCCACGATGAGGCTGCCCACCAGGGCGCCGTAGGCGGTGCCGAGGCCACCGAGGGTGACGCCGGCGAACATGAGCAGCAGCAGGCGGAAGCCCATGTCCCACTGGACCTGGTCGGAGAGCCCGAGCAGGACCCCACCCAGCGCGGCGAGGGCGCCGCCCATCATCCAGACGACGAGGATCACGCGGTTGACGTCGATCCCCGACGACGCCGCGAGGTCGCGGTTGTCGGAGACGGCCCGCATGGCCTTGCCGATCTTGGTGCGCTGCAGCATCAGGGCCACGAGCACGAGGACGACGACCGAGACGACGATCGAGACGAGTGCCCGGTTGGTGAGGGTGAAGGCGCCGTAGTCGACGGCGCGGCCGGTGGCCACCTGGTACGGGCTGGACCGGCCGCCGTACACGATCTGGATGAGGTAGCGCAGCAGCAGCGACAGGCCGATGGAGACGACCAGGGCCGCGATGAGCCCGGTGCCGCGCCGGCGCAGCGGGCGCCACAGCGCCAGTTCGTTGAGCGCGCCGATGCCCGCTCCTGCGATCATCGCGATGATCGTCGCGGGGATCAGCGGGACGCCGCCCGAGACGTTGACGTACCAGGCGACGATGGCGCCGATGGTGACCAGCTCACCGTGGGCGAAGTTGGTCAGCCCGGTGGTGCCGAAGATCAGCGACAGGCCGACGGCGGCCATCGCGATGAGCAGGCCGAAGCGGATGCCGTCGACGAGCAGTTGGACGGCGCGCACCGTGCCACCGCCGCCGCCCCGGCTGCCGTCCTCGAGGCCGATAATGACCGGCTCACGGCGCCCCTCGGCCACGGTGACCGCACGGTTGTCCGCGCCCGCCAGCTCGACCCCCTCGGGGAGGTCGCCGTCGTCGATGGTGACGACGTAGTCGCCGGGGCCCGGCAGCTCGACGGCCCAGCGGCCGTCCTCGTCGCTCGCGACGCTGTCGACCTCGTCCCCGGCGGCTGTCGTGACGGTGACCTCGACGCCCTCGATGGGGCCCGAGCGGCTGGTCTGCAGCGTGCCGATGACCTGCTCGCCCTCGGCGCTCGCGATGCCGGGGACCAGCACGGCGAGGCCGGTGGCGGCGACGAGCACCAGCAGGAGCCGCAGCATCACCCTGTGGGCGGTCCCGGGGCCCGGGCGGATCGCGCTCCGGGACCGCCCGGGTGGCCCGGCGGTGGCTGACGGGTGGGTCACACAACCTCCCTGGTCGTGGCAGAACTGTGGGGCGTGGTGTCGATCGGCACGATGGTGTCGCGCGACACGAACGCGGGCAGTGGGGCGTGACGGTAACCCAGGCCTGTTGCATCGCCGTTCGCCTGACGCCGAGCTGTGACCTAGGTGCGACGCGGCGAGGGGCCGCGCTGTCGTCACTCCTGTCCCATTCCGGCGCGTCGTCGTCCCCCACCGGGCACGCCGGGTGCAGTCTCGCCGCACCGTCCAGGGGGAGGACTCCCGTGTCAGGAACCGACCGGCGTTCCGGCGTCACGACGCGCACGGCGCGTCCCGACGACCTGCCCGCGGTGCTCGCGCTGGTACGCCAGCACCGGGCCGAGGCGCACGCCGAGGGGGTGCTGACCGGGCAGACCCCGGGAGCCGCCGCAGCGGCCGGGTTCCGCCGGCTGCTGGCCGACCCCGGTCACCGGGTGGTCCTCGCCGTCCTGCCGGGTGCGTACGCGCCGGGGGCGGGCTCGGCGGGGGAGGTCCCGGTCGGCCTGGCCGTCCTCGGGCTCGACGCGCTGTCGACCGTGCTCGGTGTCCCGCAGGTGACCGTGGACAACCTCGTCGTCCACCGCGACCACCGCCGCCGCGGCGCCGGGACCGCGCTGCTGGCGGCCGCGGCCGCCTACGCCGCGGAGCTGGGGGCCCTGCACGTGGTCGCCGCCGTGGGCGGGCACGAGGCCGAGCGGCAGCGGTTCTTCGCGCGGATGGGGTTCGCCCCGCTGACCACTCGCCGGATCGTGCCGCGCGAGACGCTGGCCCGTGCGCTGGCCAGCTGGCAGCGCGGCGGCCTGCCGGTGCTGCGCCGGCCGCTGCCGCGCCGGCGGCCGCTGCCGCCCCGGACGCTGCCCGTGGTCACCGCGGTCGCCGTCGACAACTGACGCCGCCCGCAGGGAGGGCCGGGGCAGCGGGGTCCTGCGTCTACGCCGGGACGATCGCGCAGGTGAGCCGGGCGGTCGCGGTCGTGCGGCCGCGCTCGTCGGTGACCTCGACCAGGAACGTCGACAGCGTGCGCCCGACCCGGGCGGGGGTGCAGACGGCGGTCACCGTGCCGGAGGTGGCGGCGCGCAGGTAGCTGGCGTTGAGCTCCACGCCGACGGCCTTCCTCCCCGGCCCGGCGTTGATCATCGCCGCCCAGGACCCGATCGTCTCCACCAGCGAGCAGGTCGCCCCACCGTGGAGCAGGCCGAAGGGCTGCTGGTTGCCCTCCACCGGCATGGTGGCGACCAGCCGCTCGGGGGCGAAGTCGACGATCTCGATGCCGAGCTTGTCGTCGAGCGGGCTGACCGCGCTCGCGGGCATCCAGTCCGGGGGAGGGGTGCTCACCTCCCGCACGCTAGCCACCCGCCGTCAGGACGGATCGCCGGGGACCGGGACCGTCGCCCTCCCGACCTAGGATCGGCGGCGATGTCCGCTCCGGTGACCACCCCAGCGCCCACCGTCCCGTCGACGCCCGGGACGCGGCCGCGGCTGCTGCTGCTCGACGGCCACTCGCTGGCCTACCGGGCCTTCTTCGCGCTGCCGGTGGAGAACTTCTCCACCACGACCGGCCAGCCGACCAACGCCGTCTACGGCTTCACGTCGATGCTGATCAACGTGCTGCGCGACGAGCAGCCCACGCACCTCGCCGTCGCCTTCGACGTCGGCCGGCAGACCTTCCGCAGCGAGATCTACGCGGAGTACAAGGCCAACCGCACCGAGAGCCCGACCGACTTCCGCGGGCAGGTCAGCCTCATCCAGGAGGTGCTCGGCGCGTTGCACATCCCGGTGGTCACCGCGCCGGGCTTCGAGGCCGACGACGTCATCGCCACGCTCACCGTGCAGGCCGTCGAGCAGGGCATGGACGTGCTCATCTGCACCGGCGACCGCGACGCGCTGCAGCTGGTGAACGAGCACGTGACGGTGCTCTACCCCCGCAAGGGCGTCTCCGACCTCACCCGGTTCACGCCCGGGGAGGTGGAGGCCAAGTACGGGCTGACGCCGCAGCAGTACCCCGACTTCGCCGCGCTGCGGGGCGACCCCAGCGACAACCTGCCGAGCATCCCGAGCGTCGGTGAGAAGACGGCGGCCAAGTGGGTGCGCGAGTACGGCTCCCTCGACGAGCTCGTCGACCGCGTCGACACGGTCAAGGGCAAGGTCGGGGAGAAGCTGCGCGAGCACCTGTCGTCGGTGCTGCAGAACCGGCGGCTCACCGAGCTCGACCGCTCCGTCGCCCTCGAGGTCGGCCCGCAGGACCTCGCCGTCCGCGCGTGGGACCGCAACGAGGTGCACACCCTCTTCGACAACCTGCAGTTCCGCGTGCTGCGCGACCGGCTGTTCGCCACGCTCAGCAGCGCCGAGCCCGAGGTCGAGGGCGGCTTCGACGTCACCGCCGACGAGGTCGCGGCCGGGGAGCTCGGCGCCTGGCTCGACGCGCACGCCCGTACCGGCCGCACCGGGCTGGTCTTCCGCGGGACGTGGGGCCGCGGCACCGGCGAGCTGGCCGGCCTCGCGCTGGCCGCCGCCGACGACCACGCCGTCTTCGTCGACTGCGGCCCCGACCTCGGCGCCGCCGACGAGCAGGCCCTCGCCGCGTGGCTGGCCGACCCGGCCACCGAGAAGGTCGCCCACGACGTCAAGGGCCCGCTGCTGGCGGTGTGGGCACGCGGCTGGGAGCTGCAGGGCGTGGTCAGCGACACCGCGCTGGCTGCCTACCTGGCCACCCCCGGGCAGCGCTCCTTCGACCTCGCCGACCTCTCGGTGCGCTACCTCAAGCGCGAGCTCAAGGACGACGCCGCGCCCGAGCCCCAGCTGACCCTCGAGGGCCTGGGCCCCAGCGAGGCCGACCTCGCCGCGGAGGCCGCGCACGCCGACGTCCTCAAGGCCGTCGCGGTCAACGACCTCTCCGACGCGCTCGAGCAGGTGCTCGGCCAGAAGGGCGGGGACCACCTGCTCGGCGAGATCGAGCTGCCGCTCACCCGGGTGCTCGCCGGCATGGAGCGCCGCGGCATCGCCGTCGACGTCGACCTGCTCACCGAGCTGCAGCGGGAGTTCGCCGACGGCGTGGCCGCCGCGGCCGCCGAGGCGTACGCCGTCATCGGGCACGAGATCAACCTCGGCTCGCCCAAGCAGCTGCAGGCGGTGCTCTTCGACGAGCTCGGCCTGCCGAAGACCAAGAAGATCAAGTCCGGCTACACCACCGACGCCGAGGCGCTCACCTACCTGCTGGCGCAGACCGGGCACCCCTTCCTCGAGCACCTGCTGCGCCACCGCGACGTCACCCGGCTGCGCACGGTCATCGACGGCCTGATCCCGATGGTCGACGACGCCGGGCGCATCCACACCACGTTCCAGCAGACGATCGCCGCCACCGGCCGGCTGTCCTCCATCGACCCGAACCTGCAGAACATCCCCATCCGCACCGCCGAGGGCCGGCGGATCCGGCAGGCGTTCGTCGTCGGGCAGGGCTACGAGTCGCTGATGACGGCCGACTACAGCCAGATCGAGATGCGGATCATGGCGCACCTGTCCGAGGACGCCGGCCTCATCGAGGCGTTCACCTCGGGGGAGGACCTGCACTCGTTCGTGGCCTCGCGGGCCTACGACATCCCGATCGAGCAGGTCGACCCGGAGATGCGCCGCCGGATCAAGGCGATGAGCTACGGCCTGGCCTACGGGCTGTCGGCCTACGGGCTGGCGCAGCAGCTGCGGATCACGCCGGAGGAGGCGCGCGGGCAGATGCACGCCTACTTCGAGCGCTTCGGCGGGATCCGCGACTACCTCGACGGCGTCGTCGACGACGCCCGCCAGACCGGTTACACCGAGACCACCCTCGGCCGGCGGCGCTACCTGCCCGACCTCACCAGCGACAACGGGCAGCGGCGGCAGATGGCCGAGCGGATGGCGCTCAACGCCCCGATCCAGGGCTCGGCGGCCGACGTCATGAAGGTCGCGATGCTCGGCGTCGAGCGGGCGATCGAGGCCGAGGGCCTGCGGTCGCGGATGCTGCTGCAGGTGCACGACGAACTCGTGCTCGAGGTCGCGGCGGGGGAGCGGGAGGCGCTGGAGACCCTCGTCCGCCGCGAGATGGCGGGCGCGGCGCAGCTGTCCGTGCCGCTCGAGGTGTCGGTCGGCCTCGGTGCCAGCTGGGATGCCGCCGCCCACTAGGGAGCTGCCGGCCGGCGCGCGGCGGGTCCTGGTCGCCGGCAGCCCCGGTGCCGGGAAGACCACCTTGGCCCAGGCACTGGCAGCACGGCTGGACCTGCCGTACACGGAGATGGACGCGCTGTTCCACGGCCCCGGCTGGGTCCCGCGCCCGGAGTTCGAGTCCGACGTCGACGCGCTGCTCGCCACGGGCCGGTGGGTGACCGAGTACCAGTACCGGGCGGTCCAGCCGCGGCTGCTGGCCACCGCCGACGCCGTCGTGTGGCTGGACCACCCGTGGCCCCTGGTCGCCGGGCGGTTGCTGCGCCGCACGCTCGGCCGGGCGCTGACACGGCGCGAGCTCTACAACGGCAACCGGGAACGGGCCCGGAACTGGCTGCGCGGCTCGCACCCGCTGTGGGTGGTGGCGGGACCCCGGTTCCGCGCTCTCCGGGACGACAACGCCGCCCGCTTCTCCGCTGAGGCCGACCGGCGCGGGCTCGTCGTCGTCCGGCTGTGTGGTGCCCGCGCAGCGGCCCGCTGGCTCACCGCCCAGGGCAACCCACCCTCGACCTGAGGTGCAGCCTGAGGTCTCCGGTCGGTCGGCCCTGGGTGCAGGAGGGGGCACCGGGGTCCTTCAGCTGGGCCGGTGGGCGACCAGGACCAGCGTGCCGGGCACCAGCGCGCCCCGGGCCGGGGACCACTGGCCCCATACCTGAGTGCGCCCCGGCGCCCACTCCGGCTCCACCAGGTCGTCGAGGACCAGGCCCACCCCGACGACGGCGCGCACCCAGTCGCCGACCGTGCGGTGGTGCTCGACGTACACGGCCCGGCCCGCGTCGTCGGTCTCCACGTAGGGCCGCCGGTCGAAGTAGGAGGACACGACGCGCAGGTCGTCGGGGTCGGGGGAGTCCGGCAGCGGCCAGCGGAACGGGTGGTTGACCGAGGCCACGACCCGACCGCCCGGCCGCAGCACGCGCGCCACCTCGGCCAGCGCGCCCTCGACGTCGGCCACGAACGGCAGCCCCCCGAACGCCGAGCAGACGACGTCGAACGCGCCGTCGGCCAGGGGCAGCGCGCCGGCGTCGGCCTGCAGCAACGGCACGGTGAGGCCCGTCGCCCGGTTGCCCTCCGCCGCACGGGCGAGCATCCCGGCCGACAGGTCCAGCGCGACGACCTCGGCCCCGGCGCGCCGCAGCCAGCGCGCGCACGGCGCCGATCCGCAGCCGACCTCCAGCACCCTCCGCCCGGCGACGTCGCCCAGCAGGTGCGCGTCGTCCTCCCGCAGGCCCTCGGGACACCACAGGAAG
Organism: Geodermatophilus obscurus; assembly: GCF_900115395.1. GTDB lineage: Bacteria > Actinomycetota > Actinomycetes > Mycobacteriales > Geodermatophilaceae > Geodermatophilus > Geodermatophilus obscurus_B. The sequence continues at coordinate 169,258 of NZ_FOWE01000011.1, read as the reverse complement.
TCCACCTCGCCGAGGTCGTCGCCGTGCTCGGCGAGGTAGGCCGGCGCGGCGGCGTCCCACCAGCCGCGGTTGGCCCGGGCGGACTCCGCGGCGCCCGCGGGCCGCCGCTCGACGCCGCCGGCCGCCGGGTAGCCGTCGGGACCGAGGGGGAGCACGGGCGCGGGCATGACACGCCGATCGTGACACGCCGCGGGGGACCGTCGAAGGGCGCCCACCCAGGTGGACCCGTGCGCGCCCGCGTCCGTACCATGGGACTGCGCCAGAGGTCTGTCAGTGCTGTTGCCCGCAAGGGATCGGCGCGCGCCGGCTCTCCCCGCTCCCGCGGTCACCCCGGCCGTGGTACCCCCGTCCCTACGCATCCCCCGTCCGGAGCAACCAACCACATGACCTCCACCCAGGTCCGTCCTTCCAGCACCCCCCAGGTCGCCGTCAACGACATCGGCTCGGCCGAGGACTTCCTCGCGGCGATCGACCAGACGATCAAGTACTTCAACGACGGAGACATCGTCGAAGGCGTCATCGTCAAGGTCGACCGGGACGAGGTGCTGCTGGACATCGGCTACAAGACCGAGGGCGTCATCCCCTCGCGCGAGCTGTCCATCAAGCACGACGTCGACCCCAACGAGGTCGTCAAGGTCGGCGACGAGGTGGAAGCCCTCGTCCTCCAGAAGGAGGACAAGGAGGGCCGCCTGATCCTGTCCAAGAAGCGCGCCCAGTACGAGCGCGCCTGGGGCACGATCGAGGCGAAGAAGGAAGCCGACGAGGTCGTCACCGGCACCGTCATCGAGGTCGTCAAGGGTGGTCTCATCCTCGACATCGGCCTGCGCGGGTTCCTCCCCGCCTCGCTGGTCGAGATGCGCCGCGTGCGCGACCTGCAGCCCTACGTGGGCCGTGAGCTCGAGGCGAAGATCATCGAGCTCGACAAGAACCGCAACAACGTCGTCCTGTCCCGCCGGCAGTGGCTGGAGCAGACGCAGTCCGAGGTCCGCAGCGAGTTCCTCAACAAGCTCGCCCGCGGCCAGGTGCGCACCGGCGTCGTCTCCTCGATCGTCAACTTCGGCGCGTTCGTCGACCTCGGCGGCGTGGACGGCCTCGTGCACGTCTCCGAGCTGTCCTGGAAGCACATCGACCACCCGTCCGAGGTCGTCGAGGTGGGCCAGGAGGTCACCGTCGAGGTCCTCGACGTCGACCTCGACCGCGAGCGGGTCTCCCTGTCGCTGAAGGCGACGCAGGAGGACCCGTGGCGCCAGTTCGCCCGCACGCACCAGATCGGGCAGGTCGTGCCCGGCAAGGTCACCAAGCTGGTGCCCTTCGGTGCGTTCGTCCGGGTCGACGAGGGCATCGAGGGCCTGGTCCACATCTCCGAGCTGGCCGAGCGCCACGTGGAGATCCCGGAGCAGGTCGTGCAGGTCGGCGACGAGATCCTGGTCAAGGTCATCGACATCGACCTGGACCGCCGCCGCATCTCGCTGTCGCTCAAGCAGGCCAACGAGGGCGTCATCGGCGACGAGGAGCAGTTCGACCCCGCCGCCTACGGCATGGCCGCCTCGTACGACGAGCAGGGCAACTACATCTATCCCGAGGGCTTCGACCCGGAGACCGGCGAGTGGCTCGAGGGCTACGACGAGGCCCGCGAGACCTGGGAGCGGCAGTACGCCGAGGCCCAGGCCCGCTTCGAGGCGCACCGCAAGCAGATCGCCGCGGCCCGCGAGGCCGACGCCGAGGCCGCTGCCGGGGGGAACTACTCCTCCGGCGGTGACGTGGCCCCGGCGGGCGACACCGTCGTCGGCGGTGGCGGCGGCACGCTGGCCAGCGACGAGGCGCTCGCCGCGCTGCGGGCCAAGCTCGCCGGCGGGGAGTGAGCCGCTGACCGGCTGACGGTCTGATCGACGACGGAGGCCCAGGACCCGCGAGGTCCTGGGCCTCCGTCGCCTTCCCGGACTGCTGCGCTCGGGAGGGTCGGGCGGACCAGGAGGGCCGGGGTGGGGGTCGCCCGCCCGGCATCCCCGTCCGGGCGGACGACCGTTCCGAGGCCCCACCCAGCGGGTGGAGCCGGTCGTGGACCTCCTGCAGCCCGCCGCGGACGGGTCAGCGGTGGGGGCAGGAGTCCGTCAGAGGCTCAGGATGATCGCGAACGCCGAGCGCGGGCGCCCACCGGCGGCGGCCAGCGCCTGCCAGGTGTGGCGGCCGGCCGGGGCGGCGTCGAGCAGCCAGCGCACGAACGCGGCGCGACGCGAGGTCCGCGTCGCCGTCCCGGTGGCGGCGAGCCGCTCGCGCACGGCCGGCAGGTCGGTGACCCGGATGCCGCCGGCGCGCTCCACCCGGTGGCGACCGGGGGTGCGGGAGCCGGAGACGATCGCGGCAGCGGTGCGGGTCTGCGACATCGTGGTGGTGCCTGCCTCTCTCGGCTGCGTCCCCCTCCGTGGGTGACCGCCGGGGCGGACGTTATGAGGAGTGACGCGTGTGACTGGTGCGACGCGCCGGGATCCGCGGGCGGGTGTTACCCGTCCGTGACCGCCATCGGGTCGGTCGTTACGGTCCGAACGTGCTGCGCATCGGGTTGACCGGCGGGATCGGGTCGGGGAAGAGCACCGTGGCGGCGCTGCTGGCCGCGCGCGGGGCGGTGGTCGTCGACGCCGACCGCATCGCGCGCGAGGTCGTCGAACCCGGCACGCCGGGCCTGGCCGCCGTCGTCGGGGCCTTCGGGCCGGGGGTGCTGACACCCGACGGCGCGCTCGACCGGGCCGCGCTGGCCTCGATCGTCTTCGCCGACCAGGAGGCGCGGGCCCGGCTCGACGGCATCGTGCACCCGCTGGTGCGGGCGCGCGCGGAGGAGGTCGTCGCCGGGGCGCCGCCGGACGCCGTCGTCGTCCAGGACGTGCCGCTGCTGGTGGAGACCGGGCAGGCCGGTCGCTACGACCTCGTGCTGGTGGTCGAGGCCGACCTGGAGACCCGGCTGGCGCGTCTGGTGCTGCGCGGGCTCACCGAGGACGACGCCCGTGCGCGGATCGCCGCGCAGGCCACCGACGAGCAGCGGCGGGCGGTCGCCGACGTCGTCCTGGACAACAGCGGCACCCCGGACGCCCTGGCCGCCCAGGTCGAGCGCCTCTGGGCCGAGCGGGTGGTGCCGGCGGTGGGGGAGCGGGGCTGAGGGCCGGCCGTCCCGGGGACGACGAGAGCCCCGGGCCGTGGCCCGGGGCTCCGCGTGCTGGTGGGCGATACTGGGTTCGAACCAGTGACCTCTACCGTGTCAAGGTAGCGCTCTACCACTGAGCCAATCGCCCGAGTCCGGTGCTGTGACCGGCCCGCTCCACCGCGCTGCTGCGAGGAGGCGAGGTGGAGACGGGATTTGAACCCGTGTAGACGGCTTTGCAGGCCGTTGCCTCGCCTCTCGGCCACTCCACCGCACACACGAGCGCCGGTCTCGCGACCAGCGCTCGAGGTCCCGAGCGGACGACGGGATTCGAACCCGCGACCCTCACCTTGGCAAGGTGATGCTCTACCAACTGAGCCACGTCCGCGTTGCTGTCCTGCACGGAGAACCATACCCGACCCCCGGAGGGGGTTTCACGGGGGGTCCCGACGTTCAGCTCGTCCCGGGGTCGGTGCCGCCGCCGGACAACAGGACGGCGAGCTCCTCGTCGACGTCGAGCGCCGCGGTCTCCTGCCCGGGGGGTACCAGGGCCTCCGTCTGCTGCAGGAAGGCGGCCACCGTCGCGCGCGACAGTTCGAAGAGGGCCTCGCCCGAGGGTGCGCGCAGGTGCAGGTACAGGACGTCCCCGCTGGTGCGCGCCGGCCACAGCCGCACGTCACCCTCGCCGGCGGGGCGCTCCAGCCCGGCCGCCAGCAGCTCGCGGGCCAGCAGCCACGTGATGCCGTCGTCGACGGGCTCGCCGGGCTCCCCGAACCCGATCCGGACCGCGAACGGGTCGCTCGCCTCGTACGACAGGACCGCGGGCACCTCGGTCCAGGAGCCGGGGCCCACCAGGTACAGCGTCGTCGGGACGGAGTACCCGGGGGAGGAGCGGTGTGCCATGTCGCCACGATCCATGACAGGTAGAACGACCGGCGAGGCGGGATGTTGCGCCGAGCGCTCCCCGGGCGTGTCGTCCGGAAGAGTGAGGGACCGGTGACACGAGCGGTGGACCCGTGCGGCGTGCTGAACCGAGGTGGCTGTCTGGCGCGAACGTGACGTGTGACGATGGGAGCCGTGACGCGTCCGGCACGCCGACCGGAGGGCGATCCCGGTGATGCCGACCTCGTGCTGCGCGTGCGTGCGGGGGACAGGGGCGCTGTCGACGACCTCTACGACCGGTTCCGCAGGCCCGCGTTCGCCTTGGCCCGTCGCATCCTCGCCGACGACACGCTCGCCGAGGACGTCGTCCAGGACGTGTTCCTCACGGTGTGGCGCGACCCGCACGCCTACGACCGCGCCCGCGGCAGCTTCTCGTCCTGGCTGATGGCGATGGTGCACCACAAGGCCGTCGACGCCGTCCGCCGCGAGGAGGCGCACCGCCGCCGGCAGACCCGCGCCGAGGACGACCTGGTGCTCAGCGCCCCCACGGACGCCCGCGACGTCGAGGACGAGGTGTGGAGCCGGGTGGTGTCCGACCGGGTGCGGCTGGCCCTCGGGACGCTGCCCCACGCGCAGCGCGAGGCGCTCACGCTGGCCTACTACGGCGGCTACACGCAGCGGGAGGTCGCGGCGCTGACGCGTGCACCGCTGGGCACGGTCAAGACCCGCATGCTCGCCGGCATGCGCCGGCTCAAGGTGGAGCTGGGCGCGGTCGCCGGCGCCTCGGCCGGCGGGGCGCTCAGCGACTCCACGGCGGTCGACGGGGGTGCCCGGTGACCTCGCGGCACGACGACCACGAGACCTTCGACGAGCTCGCCGTCGGCTGGGCGCTGCACGCGCTCGAGCCCGAGGACGAGACCCTCTTCGCCCCCCACCTGGCCGCCTGCCCGCGGTGCACGCGCACGGTCGCCGAGACCGCCGAGGTCATGGCCGCGCTGGCCGGTGACCTGCCGCCGGCCGAGCCCTCCGAGGGGCTGCGCGACCGGCTGCGCGAGGCCGTCGAGCGCACCGAGCAGCTGCCGCCCCCGGCGCCCGTCACCGGGCCCGACCCCGGTGGGCCCGACGACGTGGCCCTCCCGCCGCTCGCCGGCCCTCCGGGCGGCCGCCGGCGCGGCGACGTCCCCGGCGCCGGGTCGACCGCGGCCGGCCGTGGCGCCACCGGCTTCCCGGGCTACGTCCCGCCGGCCGTCGAGGCCGGCACCGGCGGGCCGACGGTGTGGCGGCGGGTGCTGCCCAACGCGCTCGTGGCGGCCGCGGTCGCGGCGATCCTGGCGCTGGGGACGTGGAACGTCGTCCTCGGGTCGGCGCGGGACGAGGCGCAGGCGGTGGCGGCCGAGCAGGCCGAGGTCCTCGACTCGCTGCTGCAGCCGGGCCGGGCGACCATCGCGCCCCTGTCGGACGACGGCCGGTCGGTGGCCACGGTGGTCGCCCGCGACGGCCGGTTGGACGTCGTCACCCACGGGCTGGGGGTCAACGACCTGTCCGACAGCACGTACGTGGTGTGGGGGGTGGCGGAGGACGGTCCGGTGGCGCTCGGCGAGTTCGACGTCGTCGTCTCCCCACGGACGGACGTCCGGACCATAGGCTCCGCGGCGACCGGTCTCGACGACTACGACGCCTACGCGGTCAGCATCGAGCCCGGTCGTGAGGCTCCGGCGGAACCGTCGGACGTGGTGGCGAACGGGCAGGTGACGAGCTGAGCGAACAGGACACGGTGCCACCCCTCCCGCAGGAGGTGGCGGCACCACCGACCGCGCGCGAGCGGCGGGAACGCACTCCGGGCGAGGGGCACCGCAGCCTGCGCGAGCGGGTCGCCGAGGCGCGCTGGCGCAGACGGCTGGCCGCCCGCCGCCCCCTCGACCACGCCTACCGGATCGTCGTCGGCATCGTCGGCGGGCTGATCGTCGCCGTCGGGCTGGCGACCATCCCGCTGCCGGGCCCGGGCTGGCTCACCGTCATCGCCGGCCTCGTCGTGCTCGCCACGGAGTTCCGGTGGGCAGAGCAGTTGCTGGACTACACCAAGCGCAACGTCAAGGCCTGGACCGACTGGCTGGGCCGGCAGCCGGTGTGGGTGCGGCTCGGCATCGGAGCGCTCACCGCCGCGTTCGTCTACGGCGTCGTGGTCGTCGTGCTGCACCTGATGGGCGTGCCCGACTGGGTGCCGGGGTGGGTGCCGCTCTGGCGCTGACCGTCTGGCATCATGGACGGCGCAGCGGGCGATTGGCTCAGTGGTAGAGCGCTTCGTTCACACCGAAGAGGTCACTGGTTCGAACCCAGTATCGCCCACCGGCACGAGGGGCCAGGTGAACCCGGGGACGGGGAAGCCTGGCCCCTCGTCGTCTCGCCGGGACGACCGGCCGGTGTGGCTCAGCGGGTCCGGTAGCGCGTGTAGAGCAGTCCGCTGCCGAAGGCGCGCTCCTCGACCAGCTCGAGGTCGAGGCGCACGCCGTCGGGGAAGAACCGCTTGCCGCCGCCGACCACGCTCGTCGTGGTGAAGAGGTGGTACTCGTCCACCAGGCCGGCCGCGATCGCCTGGGCGGCGAGGGTCGGGCCGTCGACGCTGAGATCGTGGTCGGACTCGGCCTTGAGCCGGCGGACGGCGTCCGGGTCGAAGGTCCGCTCGAGCCGGGTCCTCGCGCTCGACACCGACTCCAGCGTCGTGGAGTAGACGACCTTGTCGGCGGCCTGCCAGTCACGCGCGTACTGCACGATGTGCGGCGGCGCGTCGGGCAGGGCGTGCGCGGTCTCCCAGAAGACCATCGTCTCGTACATGCGTCGGCCGTAGAGGTACGTGCCGAGGTGGCGGAAGGTGTCGCCGATGAAGGTGTGCACCTCCGGGTCCTCGGCGCCGGAGCCGAGGTCGCCCTCGGCCGCCTCGGCGTAGCCGTCGAGCGAGGTGATCATCGAGTAGACGAGCTTGGCCATGCGTCTCCTCCGGTACGAGCGCGTCGGTCCCCCGGTGGTCCCGGGAGCTGTGACCGGCGCGGCACCGGGAACTGATCGGCCGGCCCTCGGGGCGCACCGGTCCTGACCGGCACCGCCCCACCCGGGGAGGCCGGGCTCCGACGGGGAGCCCGGCCCTCCCGCCTTCCCCGGCTCAGGCGGGGCCGTAGGTCAGGTGCGCCACCCCGTTGCTCAGCGCCTCGACGCCGAGCAGGGACAGCTTCTGCGCCGTGCCCTCGGGGAACAGGCGGATGCCCTCGCCGACGGAGAGCGGGTAGACGTAGAGGTGCAGCTCGTCGACCAGGCCGTCGGCGACCAGCGCCCGCACGAGCGTGGCGCTGCCGCTGACGTAGAGGTCACGGTCGGCCTTGAGCTCGCGGATCCGCTCGGTGTCGTAGCCGCCGACGGTGGTCGAGTTGCGCCACACCGACTCGGCGTCGGTGAGCGTGGAGGAGACGACGTACTTCGTCGTGTCGTTGAAGAACGGCGCGCCCTCGTCGTCCTCGGCGGTCCGGGTGGACCAGGCCGGGGCGAACATCTCGAAGGTGGTGCGGCCGAGCAGGATGCCGCCGGCCGGGGCGGTGATGCCGCCGATCGAGGCGGCGAGGTCGTCGGGGAAGCCGTAGTCGACGGTCCACATCGGCGCGTCGACGACCCCGTCGACGGTGGTGAACTCGTGCACCCGGATGACGCCCATGTCGTGCTCCTCACTGCGTGTCCGGCCGTCGTCGCAGCCGGGTGGGTCGGTGTCGTGCGGGGAGACCCTCACCCACGGCGGAACTCATCGGTACCGGACGCGCCGTCCTGCCACGATCCACCGGTGACCGACGACGACCCCGGGCCCCTGCCGGCGCCGCTGCCGGCCCCGCCCTGGCCGGCCCCCGACCTGCACACCCTGCGAGCGGTCGTCGAGCTCGACCTCGCCCTCGACACGGACGTGCGGGTCGACGAGGCGCACGCCGTCGTGTCCGACCTCGCCGACCGGGCCTTCGGGACCGGCTGGCAGGCCGCCTACGGCGCGGCGCTGGAGGCCGAGGGGGTCACCGACCCGCGTCGGGTGCTCGACCACGACCACGTCGCGGAGGGGGTCCTCGCCCGGCTGCACGAGTGGATGCGCGAGGACGAGGCGGCGCCGGACCCGCCGGGGGCCGAGTTCGTCTGGTCGGCCTACCCGCCCGGCGTCAGCCCCGGCCGCGAGCGGTTCCGCCGCGCCGTCCGCCGCCGCCGCAGGAGCGCGGTCGTGGCCGCGGTGCACCCCCGCCGCCCGCGGGTCGCCGGACGCCGTCGTCGCGGCTGAGTGTCCGATCCCTCACGGCGCGCGCCGCCGCCCGGGCGCACCATGGGGGAGATGGCACTGGACAGGGCCGCCCGCCTGGACGCGGCCGTGGAGCGGGACGGCCCCACCTGCATCTGGTGCGGGCGGGTGCTGACCGGGCAGGTCACGCCGACGACCGAGCACGTGGTGCCCCGGGTCAAGGGCGGCCCGTCGTGGCTGGAGAACGAGGTGGCCGCCTGCGGGCGGTGCAACGGCGAGCGCGGGCACACCGCCCCGGTCGAGTGGCTGGAGGAGTGCCTGCGCCGCGGCTGGCCGGCCGACGAGGCCCGGCTGGCGCGCGTGCTCGCCGAGCTCGAGGGCGCGATCGCCGTCCGCGGCGGGCAGCGCAGGGCCCGGCCCTACCTCGACGCCCAGCTGCGCCGGCTGCGCCGCCGCGGCCGGGCCGCCGCCTGAGCGGTCTAGCGTGACCCGGGTGGGTCCGGTCACGGTCGTGGGCATCTCCGTCTACCCCGTGCGGGGGTGCGCCGGGACGCCGCTGGAGCGGGCCGACGTCGGCGCCGGCGGGCTGGTCGGAGACCGCGCGTACGCCGTCGTCGACCTCTCCGGCCGGGTGCTGCGTGGCAAGGACACCCCCGCGCTGGCCGGCGTCACGCCCACCGGGCACCCCGACCTCGACGCCGCCGCCGTCACCGCCGCGGTGGGGACGCCGGTGCGGCTGGAGCCCCTCACCGGCCGCCCCGACGGCGCGGCCGCGGTGCACCTGGTGTCGCGGCAGGCGCTGGAGCGGGCGGCGTCGGGCGTCGTCCCGGCCGGGTGCGGCACCGAGGACCCCCGCGCCAACCTCGTCCTCGACCTCCCGGCCGACGACTCCGGTGACCTGGAGCGGGCCTGGGTGGGCCGGCGGCTCCGGCTGGGGCCGGTGGTGCTGGAGGTCACCCGCCTGCCGAGGCACTGCCTGGGCGTGTACGCCGAGGTGGCGCAGCCGGGCACGGTCGGGGTCGGCGATGCGGTGCAGATCCTCGACGGAGGGGCCGAGCCGACCGGGTGAGGCCCGCGGCGGTCGATACGCTGGCCTGCGCGACGCCCGTCTCCGCGGGCGCCGCCGGAACCGTCCAGCGACCCCCAGGAGCCCCCGTGTCCGCCGCGCCACCCCCTGCCGACACCGCCCCGATCCGGGTGCCGGCCGGGACGACGGCCGGGCAGGCGCTCAAGGAGGCCGGGGTGGCGCTGAAGGGCCCTGACGGCGCCGTCGTCGTCCGCGACACCGCCACCGGCGAGCTGCGCGACCTGGCCTGGGTCCCCGACGCCGACGCCGACGTGGAGCCGGTGGTCGCCGCCAGCCCCGAGGGCCGCGCCGTGATCCGGCACTCGACCGCGCACGTGCTCGCCCAGGCCGTGCAGGACCTCTTCCCGGGCACCCGCCTGGGCATCGGTCCGCCGGTCGACAACGGCTTCTACTACGACTTCGACCCCGAGAAGCCCTTCACCCCCGAGGACCTGCAGGCGCTGGAGAAGCGCATGCAGCAGATCGTCCGGGCCGGGCAGCGCTTCTCCCGGCGGGAGATCAGCGACGACGACGCCCGCGCCGAGCTCGCGCACGAGCCGTACAAGCTCGAGCTCATCGGCCTCAAGGGCGGCGCCGACGGCGGTGCCGGGGCCGCGGAGGGCGCCGACGTCGAGGTCGGCGGCGCGCAGCTGACCATGTACGACAACCTCGACGCGCGCACCGGCGAGCGCGTGTGGACCGACCTGTGCCGCGGCCCGCACCTGCCGCGCACCTCGGGCATCCCCGCGTTCAGCCTGACCCGCTCCGCGGCGGCCTACTGGCGCGGCAGCGAGAAGAACCCGCAGCTGCAGCGGGTCTACGGCACCGCGTGGGAGAGCCGCGAGGCGCACAAGGGGTACCTCGAGCAGCTGGCCGAGGCCGAGCGCCGCGACCACCGCCGCCTGGGCGCCGAGCTGGACCTGTTCAGCTTCCCGGACGAGATCGGCTCCGGCCTGGCGGTGTTCCACCCGAAGGGCGGCGTCGTCCGGCGGGAGCTGGAGGCCTACAGCCGGCGGCGGCACGAGGAGGGCGGGTACTCCTTCGTCAACACCCCGCACATCACCAAGGCCCGGCTGTTCGAGGTCTCCGGCCACCTCGACTGGTACGCCGAGGGCATGTACCCGCCCATGCAGCTCGACGAGGAGCGCGACGCCGACGGCGTGGTGCGCCGGCAGGGGCAGGACTACTACCTCAAGCCGATGAACTGCCCGATGCACAACCTGGTCTTCGGGGCCCGCGGCCGCTCCTACCGCGAGCTGCCGCTGCGGCTGTTCGAGTTCGGCACCGTCTACCGCTACGAGAAGTCCGGCGTCATCCACGGCCTGACCCGCGCCCGCGGCTTCACCCAGGACGACGCGCACATCTACTGCACCCCCGAGCAGATGCCCGGCGAGCTGCGCGGCCTGCTCGACTTCGTGCTCGGCCTGCTCGCCGACTACGGCCTGTCGGACTTCTACCTGGAGCTGTCCACCCGCAACCCGGAGAAGTCGGTCGGCACCGACGAGGGCTGGGAGGCAGCCACCGAGGCGCTGCGGCAGGCGGCGCTCGACTCCGGCCTGGAGCTGGTGCCCGACCCGGGCGGCGCGGCGTTCTACGGCCCGAAGATCTCCGTGCAGGCCCGCGACGCGATCGGCCGCTCGTGGCAGATGTCGACCATCCAGGTCGACTTCAACCTGCCCGAGCGCTTCGGCCTGGAGTACACCGCCGCCGACGGCAGCCGCCAGCGGCCGGTCATGCTCCACCGCGCGCTGTTCGGCTCGATGGAGCGCTTCTTCGCCGTCCTCACCGAGCACTACGCCGGCGCGTTCCCCGCGTGGCTCGCCCCGGTGCAGGTCGTCGGCGTCCCGGTCACCGACGACCAGGTCGGCTACCTCGACGACGTCGCGCTGCGGCTGCGGGCCCGCGGCATCCGGGTCGAGGTCGACGACTCCGACGACCGGATGCAGAAGAAGATCCGCAACGCCAGCAAGCAGAAGGTGCCCTTCGTGCTCATCGCCGGCGCCACCGACGCCGAGGCCGGCGCGGTCTCCTTCCGCTACCGCGACGGCAGCCAGCGCAACGGCGTGCCGGTGCAGGAGGCCGTCGACGCCGTCGCCGCGTGGGTGGCCGGGCGGCACAACGCCGACCCGACGGCCGACACGCCGCTGGAGAGGCCGTGACCGTCGGCCCGGACGGCTTCTCCGTCCCCGTCTCCAGCGACGACGGCGGCCCGGCCACCGTCTTCGAGCACCTGTGGACGCCCTACCGGATGGCCTACATCCGCGGGTCGGGCAAGCCCACCGGCGAGCACGACTGCCCGTTCTGCCTCATCCCGGCCATGCCGGACGAGGAGGGGCTGGTCGTCGCGCGCGGGGAGACGGTGTTCGCCGTCCTCAACCTCTACCCGTACAACGCCGGGCACCTGATGGTGGTCCCGTACCGCCACGTGCCCGACTACACCGACCTCACCGACGCCGAGGTCGCCGAGCTGGGCGCGTTCACCCAGACGGCGATGCGGGTGGTGCGGCAGGTGACCGGCGCGCACGGGTTCAACATCGGCATGAACCAGGGGTCGGTCGCCGGCGCCGGCATCGCCGACCACCTGCACCAGCACGCGGTGCCGCGGTGGGGTGGCGACACCAACTTCATGCCGGTGATCGGCCTGACCCGGGTGCTGCCGCAGGTGCTCGCCGAGACCCGCGCGCTGCTCGCGCAGCACTGGCCGGGCGCCGCGGCGCCGGTCCCGGGGGGCTGACGTGCTCGGCTCGGGCGCCCGCGCCGCCGTCGGCCGGTTCTGGGCACCGGTGGTCACCCGGCTGGCCCGCGCCGGGGTGACCGCCGACATGGTCACCGTCACCGGCACGCTCGGCGCCATGGCCGGCGCGGTGCTGCTCATCGCCCGCGGCGAGCTGTTCTGGGGCGCCGCCACCGTCACGGTCTTCGTGCTGCTCGACATGCTCGACGGCGCGCTGGCCCGGGCCCGCGGCGGCGGGTCGGCGTTCGGCGCGGTGCTCGACTCCACCTGCGACCGGGCCGTCGACGCGGCCGTGTTCAGCGCGCTGGTGTGGTGGTACACCGGCGCCGGCGAGAACCGGCTGCTCGCGCTGCTGGCCCTGGTCGGGCTCACCCTCGGCGTGCTGACCAGCTACATCAAGGCCCGCGCCGAGGGCGTCGGCATCCCGTGCGACGTCGGGCTGGTCGAGCGCACCGAGCGGCTGATCCTGGTGCTCACCGGCACCGGCCTCACCGGGCTCGGCATCCCGTACGCCGTCGACGTCGGGCTGTGGCTGCTGGTCGCCGGCGGTGCGATCACGGTCGGGCAGCGCGTGGTCGCCGTCCACCGCGGCGCGCAGGGCAGGCCCCTGTCGACGTCGGCCCCGGCGCCGTGACCGACCTGCGCGCCCGGGTCCCGTCGCCGGCCGGCGCCCGCGCCCGCCTGGTCGACCTGGGCTACGCGGCCGGCTGGCAGGCCGTGCAGCGGCTGCCCGAGCCGGTCGCCCGCGGCGCCTTCGACGCCGGGGGCCGGCTGGCCGCGGGCCGCGAGGGCCGCGGCGTGCGCCAGTTGCGGGCCAACCTGCGGGTCGCCACCGGTGGCCGGCTGCCCGAGGACGAGCTCGGCGACCTCACCACCCGGGCGCTGCGCTCCTACGCCCGCTACTGGCAGGAGGCCTTCCGCCTGCCGCGGCTGCCGGCCGCACGCATCGTGGGCGGCACCGTGCACTCCGGCCTCGAGCACCTGGAGCGGGCTCGGGACGCCGGCCGCGGCGTCGTGATCGCCCTGCCGCACAGCGGCAACTGGGACGCCGCCGGGGTGTGGCTGGTCGACTGGCTGGGCGGGCCGTTCACGACCGTCGCCGAGCGGCTGCAGCCGGAGTCGCTCTACCGGCGGTTCCTGGAGTACCGGGAGTCCCTCGGCATCCGGGTGCTCCCGCTGACCGGGGGAGCGCGGCCCACCTCGGCCGTGCTGCGCGAGGAGCTGTCGGCCGGTGGCTTCACCTGCCTGCTCGTCGACCGTGACCTCGGGCCCGGCGGGGTCGCCGTCGACTTCTTCTCCCGGCCGACCACCATGCCCGCCGGGCCCGCGCTGCTGGCCGCGCAGACCGGGGCCGCGCTGCACCCGGCGGTGTGCCGCTTCACCGACCGCGGGTGGGAGTTCGCCGTGCGGCCGGAGGTGCGGGTCGACGGGCCGGGACGGCTGCGCGACCGGGTCGCCGCGGGCATGCAGGGCGTCGCCGACGCCTTCACCGCCGACCTCGCCGTCCGCCCCGAGGACTGGCACGTGCTCGGCCGCATCTGGGCCGACGTGCCGCCGGACCCGCCGGCGGGGGAGCGCCACTGATGCGCGGGCACCTGCGGATCGGCCTGGTCTGCCCGTACCGCTGGGACGTCCCCGGCGGTGTCCAGTACCACGTGCGCGACCTCGCCGAGACGCTCCGCGGGCTCGGCCACCACGTCGAGGTGCTCACCCCGGCCGAGCACGAGGAGTCGCTCACCGACCCCTGGCTCACCTACGCCGGCCGGACCGTCCCGGTCCCCTACAACGGCTCGATGGCCAGCATGCAGTTCGGGCCGGTGTCGGCGTCGCGCGTGCGCCGGTGGCTGCGGGACGGGCACTTCGACGTCGTCCACGTGCACGACCCGGCCTCGCCGTCGATCGGCCTGCTGGTCTGCATGATCGCGGAGGGCCCGATCGTGGCGACCTTCCACGCGGCCACCACGCGGTCGAAGTGGCTCGCCGCCGTGGGGCCGGTGGCCCGCCCGTGGCTGGAGCGCATCAGCGGCCGGATCGCCGTGTCGGACTTCGCGCGCCGGGTGCAGGTCGAGCACCTGGGCGGGGACGCGGTGATCATCCCCAACGGGGTGCACGTGGCCGCCTTCGCCCAGGGCCCGACCCTCCCGGGCGCCGCGCGGGGTGTCGACGGCCCGACCGTCGGCTTCCTCGGCCGCTACGACGAGCCGCGCAAGGGGCTGCCGGTGCTGCTGGAGGCGATGCGGACCGTCGTCCGCCGCCACCCGGGGGCGCGGCTGCTGGTCGCCGGCCGCGGCGACCCCGACGCGCTGCGCGAGGCGGTGGGCGACGACCTGCGGTCGTCGGTGGCGCTGCTCGGTGAGCTGTCGGAGTCCGACAAGGGCGCCTTCCTGCGCTCGGTCGACGTCTACTGCGCACCCAACCTGCTCGGCGAGAGCTTCGGCGTCGTGCTCATCGAGGCCATGGCCGCCGGAGCACCGATCGTCGCCAGCGACCTCGACGCCTTCGCGCGGGTGCTCGAGGACGGCGACGCGGGGGTGCTGGTCCGCCGTGGGGACAGCCGGGCGCTGGCCCGTGCGCTGTCGGACCTGCTCGCCGACCCCGCGCGCCGGGCGGCGCTGTCGGCGGCCGGGCGGGAGGCGGCGGCCGCCTACGACTGGCAGGTCGTGGCCCGCCGGGTGCTCGCCGTCTACGAGACCGTCGTGGCGCCGGGCGCGGGCCACGTGACCGTCGTCGACGGGGACGTGGCGGGCGCCACCGGTGCCGAGGACCACGGCAGGGTGTTACCGGCCCTGCTGAGGCGCGTCCGCCGCTAGCGTGGGTGCCGTGACGCCCGATGTCTGGTTGGTCCTCGTCGCCGGGGCGGTCCTGCTCCTGCTGGCGTGGGCGGCCTGGACGGCCACCCGGCTGCGCCGCCTGGAGGACCGGGCGGCGCGCGCCTGGGCGGTGCTCGACGGCCGGCTGCACCAGCGCGCCACGCTCGTCGCCGACCTGGCCGCCGACCACGCCACCGCGCTCGGCGAGGACCGCGCCGTCCGCCTCAAGACCGCCGCGCACGACGCCCGCGACCCCCTGACCGGGGACCGCGAGCTGGCCGAGAACGTCCTCGGCCGCGAGCTGCGGGCCCTGCCCGGCGAGGTCCCCGGCGTCCCGCCGGGAGTGCTCGCCGCGCTGGGCGAGGCCGACGAGCGGATCGCGCTGGCCCGGCGGTTCTACAACGACGCCGTGCGCGACACCTGCCTGCTCCGCCAGGGCCGGCTGCCGCGGCTGCTGCGGCTGCACGCCGACCGCCCGCTGCCGCGGTTCTTCGACGTCGAGGACGGCCTGGACGTCGTCCTCGCCGGCGCCGGGACCGCCCGCGGCTGAGCGCCGGGTGAGGAGGCCGGCGTGACCGCGCAGCGCGAGGACGTCGCGGGCACCGCCGCACCCGCGCCGGTCGCGGCGGCCGGCGGGGGACGACGGATCGGCGGCCTCGACGTCGCCCGCGGCCTCGCCGTGCTCGGGATGTTCGGCGCCCACCTGGGCGACACCGGCGAGCTGGGCTGGGACCCCAGCACCTGGCGGGCGCTCGTCGACGGCCGCTCGTCGATCCTGTTCGCCACCCTGGCCGGTGTCTCCATCGCCCTGCTGTCGGGCGGCCGCACCCGCCTCGACGGGCGTGAGCTCGCCCGGGCCCGCACCCGCGTGCTCGTCCGTGCCGCCTGGGTGTTCGCCATCGGCGGGGTGCTGGAGCTGCTGGACACCTTCGTGGCGATCATCCTGGGCGTCTACGCGGTGCTGTTCGTCCTCGCGGTGCCGTTCCTGCGCTGGTCCCCGGCGCGGCTGCTGCTCGCCGCGGGTGTCGTCGTCCTGGCCGGGCCGCCGCTGACCGTCGCCGTCGGGCGGTACGCCACCGAGCGGGGCGAGGAGGACAACGCCTTCGCCTTCCTGCTGTTCACCGGGTACTACCCGGCGGCGGTCTGGGTGGCGTTCGTGCTGGTCGGGCTCGCGGTCGGCCGGCTGGACCTCGGGGCCGCACGGGTGCGCGCGGGGCTGGTCGTCGGCGGGGCCGCGGCTGCGGTGCTGGGTCACCTCGGCGGCCTGCTCAGCACCCGGGGACTGGCGCCGGGGCAGCGGCTCGAGGGGATCGAGACCGCCTTCGACGCGACCGGCGGGTGGGACCCGGCCTGGTTCGCCGGCGCGCAGCCGCACAGCAGCACGCCGTTCGAGGTGGTCGGCTCCGGCGGCGTCGCGGTCGCCGTCACCGGGGTGTGCCTGGTGCTCGCCGACCTGCTGCCGCGCCTGACGTACCCACTGGCCGCGGTGGGCGCCCTGGCGCTGTCGGTCTACACCGCCCAGATCGTCGCCATCCACGTGGTCGACGCCGGGTACGGCGCGGACTGGGGTCTGTGGGCGCGCTTCACGGTCACGGCCGTGCTGCTGGCCACGGTGTGGCGGCTGCGGCTGGGCCGGGGCCCGCTGGAGCGGCTGCTGACCTGGAGCTCGCGGCGGGCGGCCGGGCCCTGATCCGGCGGCCGGGACGGGCCCCGGCCCGCCGCCGGTAGGATCGACCGGTGCGCCCGGGCGCCAGTGCCGGGCGCCCGGACGAGGGAGGACAGCCGTGAGCGGCCATTCCAAGTGGGCGACGACCAAGCACAAGAAGGCCGCCATCGACGCCAAGCGCGGCAAGCTGTTCGCCAAGCTGATCAAGAACGTCGAGGTCGCGGCGCGGACCGGCGGCGGTGACCCGGCCGGCAACCCCACGCTCTACGACGCCATCCAGAAGGCGAAGAAGTCCTCGGTCCCCAACGACAACATCGACCGCGCGGTCAAACGCGGCTCCGGTGCCGAGGCCGGCGGCGTCGAGTACCTGACGATCACCTACGAGGGCTACGCGGCCGGCGGGGTCGCCGTGCTCATCGAGTGCCTGACCGACAACAAGAACCGGTCGGCCTCCGAGGTGCGCACCGCCATGACCCGCAACGGCGGCTCCATGGCCGACCCGGGCTCGGTGTCCTACCTGTTCACCCGCAAGGGCGTCATCGTGGTGCCGCAGGCCGACGGCGTCGACGAGGACACCGTCCTCATGGCCGTCCTCGACGCCGGCGCCGAGGAGGTCCGCGACCTCGGGGACACCTTCGAGGTGGTGTGCGAGCCCACCGACCTGGTGGCGGTGCGCACCGCGCTGCAGGACGCCGGCATCGACTACGACTCGGCCGAGGCCGGGTTCGTGCCCAGCGTCACCGTCGAGCTCGACGAGGAGGGCGCGGGCAAGGTGTTCCGCCTCATCGACGCCCTCGAGGACTGCGACGACGTGCAGAACGTCTACGCGAACTACGACGTCCCGGACGAGGTCCTGGCCAACGTCGGTTAGGGCCCGCGTGTCGCGCCGGAGCGTCGCTCCGGGCGGTTAGCCTCGGTCGAACACCAGTTCGGTCAGCGGGAGGCACGTCCTTGGGGGGCAGAGCCATGCGGGTGCTCGGCATCGACCCGGGCCTGACCCGGTGCGGGTGGGGCGTGGTCGACGGCCGCCCGGGCGCCCGGCCGGCGGCCGTCGGGGTGGGCGTGATCCGCAGCTCCGCCGATCTCGACCTGGAGCTGCGGCTGCTGGAGCTGCACACCCAGGTGACGGCGCTGCTGCGCGAGCACCGGCCCGACGTCGTGGCGATCGAGCGGGTGTTCACCCAGAACAACAAGGGCACCGCCACCGGCACCGCGCAGGCCGCGGGCGTGGCGGCGCTGGCCGCCGCGCAGGCCGACCGGCCGGTCGCCTGGCACACCCCGAGCGAGGTCAAGGCGGCCATCTCCGGCAACGGCCGCGCGGACAAGGAGCAGGTCACCCTGATGGTCACCCGGGTGCTCGGCCTCGCGGCCGCCCCCAAGCCGGCCGACGCCGCCGACGCGCTGGCGCTGGCCGTCTGCCACGTCTGGCGCGGCCCGGCGCAGCAGCGGCTGCGGACGGCGGCGATCGCCGGCGGCATCGGCGCGCCGGTCGTGCAGCGGACGCTGCCGCGCTGGCAGGGGGTGTCGCGGTGATCGCCTCGGTCAGCGGCCGCGTGGCCGCCGTCTCGCCCGACGGCGCGGTGGTGGAGGTCGGCGGCATCGGCCTGGCCGTGCAGTGCACGCCCGGCACCATCGCCCGCCTCTCCGTGGGGGGGGACGCGCGGCTGGCCACCAGCCTCGTCGTCCGCGAGGACTCCCTCACCCTCTACGGCTTCGCCGACGACGACGAGCGGCAGCTGTTCGAGCTGCTGCAGACCGCCAACGGCGTCGGGCCGCGGCTGGCGCAGGCGGTGCTGGCCATCCACCCGCCGCGCGAGGTACGGCGCGCGGTCTCGCTCGCCGATGTCAAGGCGCTCATGCAGGTCCCCGGGATCGGCAAGAAGGGCGCCGAGCGGCTGATCCTCGAGCTGCGCGACCGCCTCGGCTCGACCACCACCGACACCCAGCTCGACGGCCCGGCCGCCGCGGCCCCGGGTGCCGGGCCGCTCACCCCGGTGGCGCCGTGGCGCGACCAGCTGTCCGCGGCGCTGGTCAGCCTCGGCTGGTCCAGCCGCGAGGCCGACACCGCCATCGCCGCCCTCGCGCCGGTCGCCGACGAGCAGCTCACCGCCACCGGGCGGGTCGACGTCGCCTCGCTGCTGCGCCAGGCGCTGCAGCTGCTCGGCCGGTCATGAGCGCGCCGTTCGACCGGTCGCTGACCGGGGACGTGGAGTCCGGCATCGCGCGCGACTTCGCCGTCTCGCCGCAGGCCGGTGACGAGGAGCGGGTCGTCGAGTCGGCGCTGCGGCCGCACTCGCTGCACGACTTCATCGGCCAGCCCAAGGTCGCCCGCCAGCTCGCCCTGGTGCTCGAGGGCGCGAAGCGCCGGGGCCGCCCGCCGGACCACGTGCTGCTGTCCGGCCCGCCCGGGCTGGGCAAGACCAGCCTCGCGCTGATCATCGGCTCCGAGCTGGGCACCGCGGTGAAGATCACCAGCGGCCCGGCGATCGAGCGCTCCGGCGACCTCGCCGCGATGCTGTCCAACCTCGGTTCCGGCGACGTGCTCTTCATCGACGAGATCCACCGCATCGCCCGGCCGGCCGAGGAACTCCTCTACATGGCGATGGAGGACTTCCGGGTCGACGTCGTCGTCGGCAAGGGCCCCGGCGCCACCGCCATCCCGCTGGAGATCAACCCGTTCACCCTCGTCGGCGCGACGACGCGAGCGGGGTTGCTCACCGGACCGCTGCGCGACCGGTTCGGCTTCGTCGGTCAGATGGAGTTCTACGAGCCCACCGAGTTGCAGCGGGTGCTGGCCCGCAGCGCCGACCTGCTCGGCGTCGAGCTCACCGACGACGGCTCGGCCGAGATCGCCGGCCGCTCGCGCGGCACGCCGCGCATCGCCAACCGGCTGCTGCGCCGCGTGCGCGACTACGCCGAGGTGGAGGCCGACGGGCGGGTCACCCGCGCCGTCGCCCGGGCCGCGCTGGCGCTCTACGACGTCGACGAGCTCGGCCTCGACCGGCTCGACCGCGCGGTGCTCGAGGCGCTGGTCGCCCGCTTCAACGGCGGTCCGGTGGGGGTCAGCACCCTCGCCGTGGCGGTGGGGGAGGAGCCGCACACCGTCGAGGAGGTCTGCGAGCCGTTCCTCGTGCGGGCCGGGCTGCTGGCGCGCACCCCCCGCGGGCGGGTGGCCACCGAGGCCGCCTGGCGGCACCTCGGCCGGCCGGTGCCGCGCGGTGGCGTCCCCCTCGGAGGTGTCACCGCCGCCCCGCGTGACCCGGGGTCGTCGTCGGAACCGCTGTTCGACGCCTAGACTCATCGGCGCTGGCGCGCAAGTCGGTCCCTCGCCGGGCCGGTCGGGTCCCCGGCTCCGCGACCCGTGTCGCTGGAGGCCGGTCCCGCGCGCCACGGCCGAGTACCCGAGCGGTCCCGACCCGGACCGCACCGACCGCGTGCACGTGGCGCGGTAGAGAGGTCCCCCCGTCGTGGAACTGTTCCCCCTGCTCCTGCTCGCGCTGGTGTTCGTGGTCCTGATCGTGCTGCCGGCCCGGGCCCGCAAGCGCCAGCAGAACCAGACCCAGTCGGCGCTGGCGATCGGCGTCCCGGTCACCATGGCCGGCGGCGTGTACGCGACCGTGGCCGGCCTCGACGACCCGGACACGATCCAGGTCGAGATCGCCCCGGGCGTCGTCGTCACCTACGCGCGGCAGGCGGTCATCCAGGTGCGCCAGCCGGCCGGGCAGGTGCCCGGTCCGGTCGTTCCCGGCGAGACGGTGGTCGACCCGGCGGCGGGCGAGACGCCGGCCCGGGACGACCGCCCCGGGGACGGCACCTCCGGCAAGACCCTCTGACAGGACGCCCCGTGGCCAACCGTGCCCTGCCCGCCAGCCGCTACTTCGGCGCGCTGGCCCTGATCATGGCCCTCATGTACGGCTTGATCTTCCTCACCGGCACCGACCGCACCCCCCAGCTCGGCCTCGACCTGCGCGGCGGCACGACGGTGACCCTGATCGCCCGTACCCCCGACGGGCAGCCGCCGGCGCCGGAGGACCTCGAGCTGGCCCGCCAGATCATCGAGCAGCGGGTCAACGGCATCGGTGTGGCCGAGGCCGAGGTGGTCACCGAGGGCGAGTCGAACATCGTCATCTCGGTCCCCGGCGACGACGGCGACCAGGCCCGCGAGCTGGGCCAGACCGCGCAGCTGCGCTTCCGCCCCGTCGTCACCGGCCCCGAGCCGGCGGTCGTCGTCGAGGAGTCGCCGGAGTCCGCGGCTCCCGGCGACGCCGCCACCCCGACCGACGCCGCCACCCCGACCGACGCCGCCAGCCCCTCCGCGACGACGAGCGACGGCGCCGTCAGCGACCCCGCGCTCGACCCCGACCGGCCCGCGGTGACGCAGGAGGAGGCAGCGGCGCAGTACGCGACGCTGACCTGCGACCCCGAGGACAACGACGGCGACGTGGCCCGGTCCGAGGACTTCGTGGCCGCCTGCAGCGAGGACGGCACGACCAAGTACCTGCTCGGCCCGACCATCATCGAGGGCACCGAGATCGCCGACGCCAGCGCCGGCACCGATCAGACCACCGGCGCGTGGGTCGTGCTGCTGGACTTCCGGTCCGAGGGCCGGGCCACCTGGGCGGACTACACCGCGAGCAACGTCGGCAACAACGTCGCGTTCACCCTCGACGGCCGCGTCGTCTCCGCGCCCACCATCCAGGGCGCCATCAACGGCCAGACGACCATCACCGGCGACTTCGACCAGGAGAGCGCCGAGGAGCTGGCCAACCAGCTGCGCTACGGCGCGCTGCCGCTGACCTTCGAGCAGGCCACCGCGCAGTCGATCTCCACCGAGCTCGGCGCCGAGCAGCTCCGGGCGGGCCTCATCGCCGGCGCGATCGGCATCGCGCTGGTCTTCGTCTACGCGCTGGTCTACTACCGGCTGCTCGGCCTGGTGATGATCGCCAGCCTGATCCTGTCGGCGGTGGTCGTCTACGCGAGCCTGGTGCTGCTCGGCCGCGAGATCGGGTTCACGCTGAGCCTCGCCGGCATCGCCGGGTTCATCGTGGCCATCGGCATCACCGCCGACTCCTTCGTCGTCTACTTCGAGCGCCTCAAGGACGAGATCCGCGAGGGCCGCACCCTGCGGTCGGCGGTGCCGCGGGCCTGGGTGCGCGCCCGGCGCACCATCCTGTCGGCCGACGCGGTGAGCTTCCTCGCCGCGGCGATCCTCTACTGGCTCGCCATCGGCGACGTGAAGGGCTTCGCGTTCACCCTCGGCCTGTCCACGGTGCTCGACCTCGTCGTCGTCTTCCTCTTCACCCACCCGCTGATGGCGGTGCTGGCCCGCTTCCGCGCCTTCGGTCAGAGCCGGTTCTCCGGTCTCGGCCAGGTCGACCGCACGCGCCGGTCCGCCGCCCCCGTGGTCGCCGCCGACCGCCAGCTGGTCGGCGCCGGCAGCGGTGCCGGCCGGGGTCCGCGCGCGTCCCAGGACAGGAGTCAGGCATGAGCCGCCAGGACGAGACCGGAGACGTCGGCGAGGCGGTGCAGGAGCGCGAGGTGCCGGTGGGCACCGAGGCCGACGAGGCCCGCGCGGCCGGGGCCGACGCCGTCGAGGACGCCGCGGCCGCCGCCGACGACGACGCGCTCGCCGACGCCGGCCTGCCCGCCGAGGGCCGCGGTGGCAGCGGGCCGTCGTCCCAGCGCGGGTCGCTGGCGCACCGGCTCTACAACGGCGAGGCCGGCCTCGACGTCGTCGGCCGCAGCCGGCTGATCTACAAGGTCACCGCCGTGGTGCTGCTCGTCTGCATCGCCTCGATGGTCTTCCGCGGCTTCAACTTCGGCATCGACTTCGCCGGCGGCAACAGCTTCCGGGTGCCGGGCGAGACCGCGCAGCTGGAGCAGGTCCGCGCCGCCGCCACCGACGCCGGCGCGGACGTCGCCTCCGCGCAGGTGGTCGGCGGCGACACGATCCTGCTGCGCACCGGCGCGCTCGACAACGACGGCGAGCGCGCGGTCGTCGACGCGGTCGCCGGCGCCGCGGGCGTCACCCCGGAGCAGGTGAGTCCGCAGGCGGTCAGCGCCGAGTGGGGCCAGGACATCACCGACCAGGCGCTGCTGGCGCTGGCGGTGTTCCTCGTCGCCGTCATCGCGTTCCTGGCGATCCGGTTCCAGCCGAAGATGGCGGTCGGGGCGATCGTGGCGCTGCTGCACGACCTCGTGGTCACCGCCGGGGTCTACTCCCTCATCGGGTTCGAGGTGACGCCGTCGACGGTCATCGGCCTGCTCACCATCCTCGGGTTCTCCCTGTACGACACCGTCGTCGTCTTCGACAAGGTCGACGAGAACACCCGGGGCCTGTCGGGCACCGCGCGCATGACCTGGGGCGAGGCGGCCAACCTGGCGGTCAACCAGACCCTCATGCGCTCGATCAACACCTCGGTCATCGCGCTGCTGCCGGTGGCCGGCCTGCTCTTCGTCGGCGCCGGGCTGCTCGGCGTCGGCACGCTCAAGGACCTCGCGCTGGTGCTCTTCGTCGGCCTGGCCGCCGGTGCCTACTCGTCGATCTTCCTGGCCACGCCGATCGTCGCCGACCTCAAGGAGCGCGAGCCCGAGCAGGTCGCCCTGCGCCGGCGGGTGCTCGCCCGCCGCTCGGCGGCCGCCCGCCAGGGTGCCCGCGTGGCCGCCGGCCCGGTCGCCAGTGCCCGCCGTACCCGCAGTCCGGCCCGCGGCGGGGGAGTGGCGCTGGCCGAGCGGGACGTCGACGCGCTCGGCCCCGCGCCGGCCGACGTCGTCGTCGAGTCGCCCGCGTCGGTCGGCCCCGGCCCGCGCGGCGCGACGGTGGCCCCGCGTCCCGGCCAGCGTCCGCAGCGGCCCGGCCAGCGCGGCGGGACCAAGAAGCGACGGTGACCGCCGCCGTCCCGCTCGACGAGCTGATCTCGGGGCTCACCGTCGACGTGCCCGACTTCCCGACGCCCGGGGTGCTCTTCCGCGACCTGACGCCGGTCTTCGCCGACGGCCCGGCCTTCCGCCGGGTGGTCGAGGGCCTGGCCGCGCCGGTGCGGGAGGACCCCCGGGCGGCGGTCACACACACCGACGACGGGGCGGCCGGCGACCCCGGCTTCGACGTCGTCGTGGGGGTGGAGGCGCGCGGCTTCCTGCTCGCCGCCGCGGTGGCACTGCACGCCGGCGTGGGCGTGGTGCCGGTGCGCAAGGCGGGCAAGCTGCCGCGGGAGCGCGTCGCCGCCGACTACGCCCTCGAGTACGGCACCGCCAGCATCGAGATGCACACCGACTCCCTGCACGCCGGCCAGCGAGTGCTGCTCGTCGACGACGTGCTGGCCACCGGGGGCACGCTCGCGGCGGCGGTGGCGCTGGTCGAGGAGCTCGGCGCCGTCGTCACCGCGGTGTGCGTGGTGGTCGAGCTCAGCGCGCTGGGCGGCCGGGAGCGGCTGGTCCCGCACGAGGTGCGCGCGCTGTGGACGACGTGAGGGTGACCTCCTGCCCCGCCGAGGCCGTTCCGTGACCGGTCGCCGCTAGCATGGACAGGGTCCTCCCTCCTCGTCCCGCAGGAGTCCCCGTGGCCCCCGACGCGCCCGCCGCCCGCGTGGTCGGCGCGCGTCCCGGGGAGGCCGCCGCCCCCGCCCCCGCCCGGCACGAGCCGGACCCGCAGGGTGCGGCCGGATCCCCGGACGGGCCGCCGCAGGACGGGAGTCTGCAGGACGGGAGCCCGCAGGGCCCGCGCCCGCCGCTGCCCAGCCGCCCGCTGGTTCGCCGGCCCGACGACGTCGGCTCCGAGCCGCCCGAGGAGGGGGGCGCGGCACCCCGCCCGCGCCGGGTGCGCGACCGGTTGGCCCGCCGCATCGTCACCGGCCAGCGCAGCGAGGTCCGCCCCGTCCTCGAGCCGCTGGCCGCGCTGCACCGGCAGAGCCACCCGAAGGCCGACCTGGCGCTGCTGCAGCGGGCCTACGACGTCGCCGAGGCCGCGCACGCCACCCAGAAGCGCAAGAGCGGCGACCCCTACATCACCCACCCGCTGGCCGTGGCCACCGTCCTGGCCGGGCTCGGGATGGACACCACCACGCTGGTGGCCGCGCTGCTGCACGACACCGTCGAGGACACCGGCAAGACGCTGGAGGCGATCAGCGCCGACTTCGGCCCCGAGGTCGCCCACCTCGTCGACGGCGTCACGAAGATCGACAAGGTGAAGTTCGGCGACGCCGCCCAGGCCGAGACGATCCGCAAGATGATCGTGGCGATGGCCCGTGACCCGCGGGTGCTGGTCATCAAGCTCGCCGACCGCCTCCACAACATGCGCACGCTGCGCTTCCTCCCGCCGGAGAAGCAGGAGAAGAAGGCGCGCGAGACGCTGGAGATCCTCGCCCCACTGGCCCACCGCCTGGGCATGAACACCATCAAGTGGGAGCTGGAGGACCTCGCGTTCGCCACGCTGTACCCCAAGCGCTACGACGAGATCGTCCGGCTGGTCGCCGAGCGCGCGCCCTCGCGCGACACCTACCTGGCGGAGGTGACCACCTCGGTCACCGACCAGCTCAAGGCGGCCAAGATCGAGGCGGTCGTCACCGGCCGGCCCAAGCACTACTACTCGATCTACCAGAAGATGATCGTCCGCGGCCGGGACTTCACCGACATCTGGGACCTCGTCGGCATCCGGATCCTGGTCGACACCGTCCGCGACTGCTACGCCGCGCTGGGCATCATGCACGCGCACTGGCAGCCGGTGCCCGGGCGGTTCAAGGACTTCGTCGCGATGCCGAAGTTCAACATGTACCAGTCGCTGCACACGACGGTCATCGGCCCGCACGGCAAGCCCGTCGAGCTGCAGATCCGCACGCACGACATGCACCGCACCGCCGAGTACGGCATCGCCGCGCACTGGAAGTACAAGGAGAAGGCGCGCACCGGCGGGCGGCCCGGCCCGGGCGAGTTCGGCGCCAGCAAGGTCGGCACCCCCGACGACATGCTGTGGCTGCGCCAGCTCCTGGACTGGCAGCGCGAGGCCCAGGAGCCCGGCGAGTTCCTCGAGACCCTGCGCTACGACCTCGGTCCGCAGGAGGTCTTCGTCTTCACGCCCAAGGGCGACGTCGTCAGCCTGCCCGGCGGGGCGACGCCGGTCGACTTCGCCTACGCGGTGCACACCGAGGTCGGGCACCGCTGCATCGGCGCGCGGGTCAACGGGACGCTGGTCAGCCTGGACAGCACGCTGTCCAACGGCGACGTCGTGGAGATCTTCACCTCCCGCTCGCCCACGGCCGGCCCGTCGAAGGACTGGCTCGGGTTCGTCGGCTCATCCCGCGCCCGCACCAAGATCCGGCAGTGGTTCACCAAGGAGCGGCGCGACGACGCCGTCGAGGCCGGCAAGGAGGCCCTCACCCGGGCCATGCGCAAGGCGGGGCTGCCGCTGCAGCGGCTGCTCGGCGGCGACGCCCTGGGCACCCTCGCCAAGGACCTCCGCTACGCCGACGTCACGGCGCTCTACGCCGCGGTGGGGGAGCACCAGCTCTCCGCGGCCTCGGTGGTCGACAAGCTGATCACCGCGCTCGGCGGCACCGAGGGCGCGGTCGAGGACATCGCCGAGACCACGATCCCCACCCGGCGGCCGGTGCACCGGCGGACCGCCCGCGGCGACCCGGGCATCGTCGTGCACGGCATGAGCGACGTGTGGGCCAAGCTCGCCAAGTGCTGCACCCCGGTGCCCGGCGACGACGTGCTCGGGTTCGTCACCCGCGGCGGCGGGGTCAGCGTCCACCGCACCGACTGCACCAACGCCGTCGACCTGCGCCGCAAGAGCGAGCGGCTGGTGGAGGTCGAGTGGGCCAGCCAGCCCGGCTCGGTGTTCCTCGTGGCCATCCAGGTCGAGGCGCTCGACCGGCACCGCCTGCTCTCCGACGTCACCAAGGCGCTGGCCGACGAGCGGGTCAACATCCTCTCGGCGTCGGTGCAGACCAGCCGCGACCGGGTGGCGGTCAGCCGGTTCACCTTCGAGCTGGCCGACCCGGCGCACCTCGGCGCGGTGCTGCAGACCGTGCGCAACGTCGACGGCGTCTTCGACGTCGAGCGCGTCACCGCCTAGCCGGAGGACCACCCCTCAGGGGGCCGGTGCCGGCACGTCACCTCCGGCGGGCGACCACCGCGTAGAGGGGGTCGCCGCGGCCGGGCTCGGTGCGCAGCGACACCTCCGGCTCGGTGAAGCCGCCGGCCCGCCGGACCAGCTCGGCCACCAGCGCGCCGTGCTGCTCGTCGGAGGTGAGCAGCCAGCCGCGCACCGCCTTGGTCGGGAAGCAGCGGTTGGAGTACGTGACCGCCAGCGTCCCGCCGGGCCGCAGCACCCGGGCCACCTCGGCCAGCACCTCGATCGGCCGGGTCAGGTAGTCGATCGACACGCAGCAGACGGCGGCGTCGGCGTCGCCGTCGGGCAGGGGCAGCCGCGGGTCGGCGTTGAGGTCGCGCACCACCCGCTCGGTGGCCGCGTCGTTCGCG
Source organism: Geodermatophilus obscurus (assembly GCF_900115395.1). Taxonomy (GTDB): domain Bacteria; phylum Actinomycetota; class Actinomycetes; order Mycobacteriales; family Geodermatophilaceae; genus Geodermatophilus; species Geodermatophilus obscurus_B. Next base: position 142,230 of record NZ_FOWE01000011.1, on the reverse strand, counting down.
GCCAGCTCGGCGGCGTTCATCCCCAGCACGACCAGCTCGGCCGGCGGCGTGCGGAAGTGCGACACCCACGAGGACATGAGGTCGAGCACGCGGACCGGCGTCGCGGCCGATCCGTCGATGCCGAGCTCGGCGTAGAGCTCCCCGACCGCGGCGATCGCGGCGTCGTCGATGTGGGTGACCAGGCGGGGCGGCCCGTAGAACTCGGGGTCGGGCCGCTCGTCGGCGCGGGTGAAGAACCCGGCCGGGAAGCCGGCGTAGGGGTCAGCGGGGGCGGTCACCGCTCCGAGTGTGCCCTCGGCCGCCCGCAGGGTCCCGTCACTCCGCGGACGCCATCGACTCGACGGTGACCGGGACGTTCGGCGCGCCGCCGCCGGGCGAGGGGTCGAGCGACCCGTCGTTGCCGTTGGCCGCGACCGTGTCCAGGACGGCCAGCCCTGCGTCGTCGATCGTGCCGACGACGGTGTAGTCGGGAGGCAGCCGGCTGTCGCCCCAGACGAGGAAGAACTGGCTGCCGTCGAGGCCCCGTCCGCCGTTGGCCATCGCGACCGTGCCGCGCGGATAGGTCTCGTCCCCGTCGACGTCGGTCGGGAAGGCGTAGGTGGGGCCGCCCGCGCCGGTGCCCGTGGGGTCACCGCACTGCAGCACCTGCAGGCCCTCGGAGTCGACCTCGCGGTGGCAGGCCGATCCGTCGAAGAAGCCCCGCCCGGCCAGGTGCAGCATGCTCGCGGCCGCGCACGGGGCCCCGGCCCGGTCGAGGGTGAGGACGATGTCGCCCAGCGACGTCGCCATGCGCAGCGCCGCGGTGCCCTCGGCGGGGACCTCGGTGTCCGGCGGGTCGACGTCGACGGCGTAGGGGTTGCCCGACCGGGCGGCGACCCACTCGCAGGTCGCCGTCGCCCCGGTCGGCTCCGCGCCGGCCCCGCCGCCGTCGCCCTCCGCGGCCGGCGAGGCCGGGCCCGCCGTCGTGCCGCTGCAGGCGGCCAGCGTGACCACCGCGGTCAGCGCGCCGGCGAGTAGCCCGGCGCGCGGCGCCGGGCTCATCCGGCGACGGTCATCGTCTGGATGGTCACCGGGATGGCGGGAGCGCCGTCACCCTCGGGGCCGACCCCCTGGATGCCGCCGGCGGCCACCGTCTCGAGCACCGCGAGGCCCGCCTCGTCGACCGTGCCGACGACGCTGTACTCCGGCGGCAGGGTGGTGTCGACGAAGCACAGGAAGAACTGGCTGCCGGTGGTGCCGGGCTGCGCCGTCTTGGCCATGGCGATCGTGCCGCGCGGGTAGGTCGTCTCGGGCGTGACCTCCTCGGCGTACTTGTAGCTCGGACCGCCGGAGCCGGTGCCGGTCGGGTCACCGCACTGCAGCACGCCGAAGCCGGGCTGGTTGACCAGCCGGTGGCACGGGCTGCCGTCGAAGAACTGCTGCGAGGCGAGATAGGTGAAGCTCGCCGCCGCGCAGGGGGCCTTGGCCCGGTCGAGGGTCAGCGGGATGTCGCCCTGGTCGGTGCTCATCAGCAGGGACACGGTGCCGCTGGCCGGCGTCGCCGCGGGGTCCGGCGGCGTGCCGACGTCGGTGAGGTTCGGGTTGCCCGAGGCGTCGGGCGCGTAGGTGCACGTGACGGTGCCGTCGGCGTTGGTCACGGCCGGCGCCGCGGTGGCCGCGGGCTCCTCGGGCGCCGGGCTGGTGCTGGCGGCCGCGGTGTCACCGGGGTCGTCGTCGCCGCCGATGCCGGCGAACAGCGTCACCGCACCGGCGACCACCAGGACGGCGATGACGGTGACGACGACGAGGACGTTGCGGCGGCGCCTGCGGGCCAGCTCGGCGCGGCGCTCGAGCTGGCGCTGGAGACGGCGCTGCGCGGCAACCCGCCGCTGCTTGTTGGTCGGCACGGGTCGGACACTCCTCGGACGGACGGCTGCTCGGCGGGCCCGGCTCCCGCGGCGGCTGTGCTCGTGACGCGGCCGCGCGCGCGGTTTCCCCGCTGCTCGGCCGCGAGTGTAGGTGGCGTCCCTGACCGTGCCCGGTCGCCGGACCGCGAGGTGCCTGCGATCACCCGCGTAACCTGCACGGGTGCTCATCCGCTCGTTCCCGGCCGGCGCCTTCGGGACCAACTGCTACGCCGTCGCCCCGGGGCCGCGCTCGGAGTGCGTCGTCGTCGACCCCGGCATGGACGCGGTGGAGCCCCTCGCGCGGATGCTGGCCGAGGACGGGCTCAAGCCGGTCGCCGTCGTGCTGACCCACGGCCACCTCGACCACACGTTCTCCGTGCTGCCGGTGTGCGACGGCTACGACATCCCGGCCTACCTGCACCCGGGCGACAACGGCATGCTCGCCGACCCCGCCCGCTGGCACGGCCCGGCGCTGGCCCCGCTGATCACCGGCGTGCGGCTACCCGACCCCTCCGACGTCCGGCCCCTCGACGACGGCGCCGTGCTGTCCCTGGCCGGCGTCGAGCTCACCGTCCGCCACGCCCCGGGGCACACGCAGGGCTCGGTCGTGTTCTCCCTCGACCTGGGGGAGGCCCCCGGGCTGCTCGCCGGCGACGTGCTGTTCGCCGGGTCGGTCGGCCGGGTGGACCTGCCCGGCGGGTCGTGGGGGTCGATGCTCGCCTCGCTGCGCGACGTCGTCCTGCCGCTGGACGACGCGACGGTGGTGCTGCCCGGCCACGGTCCGGCGACGACGATCGGCCGCGAGCGCGCCACCAACCCGTACCTGGCCGAGGCCGCCTCCGCGCCGTCGGGACGGGGCCTGTGAGCGGCCTGAGCGCACCCAAGGGCACCTTCGACGTCCTGCCGCCGGAGTCGGCCCGCTTCCTCGCCGTCCGCGACACGCTCACCGCGCCGCTGCGCCGGGCCGGCTACGGCTACGTCGAGACACCGGTGTTCGAGGAGACCGCCGTCTTCAGCCGCGGGGTGGGGGAGTCCACCGACGTCGTGACGAAGGAGATGTACACGTTCGCCGACCGCGGCGGCCGCTCCCTGACGCTGCGCCCCGAGCTCACCGCCGGGCTGATGCGGGCCTTCATCGAGCACCGGCTGCACACCGGGCCGCTGCCGGTGAAGCTGTGGACGGTCGGCTCGGCGTTCCGCTACGAGCGCCCGCAGGCCGGCCGCTACCGGCACTTCACGCAGGTCGACATGGAGGCGCTCGGCGTGGACGACCCCGCGCTGGACGCCGAGGTGGTCGCGCTGGGGGTGCAGGGCTTCCGCGACCTCGGGCTCACCGACTTCGAGCTGCTGCTCACCTCGCTGGGCGACGCCACCTGCCGGCCGCAGTACCGCGAGCTGCTCGTCGCGTACCTCGAGAAGCTGGACCTCGACGAGGAGACCCGGCGCCGCGCGGAGATCAACCCCCTGCGGGTGCTCGACGACAAGCGGCCCGAGGTGCAGGCCCAGCTCGGCGACGCCCCCTTGATGGTCGACCACCTGTCGGACTCCACGCGGGCGCACTACGACGCCGTCCGCCAGCACCTGACCGACCTCGGCGTGGCCTGGACCGAGGCGCCGCGCCTCGTCCGCGGCCTGGACTACTACACGAAGACGACGTTCGAGTTCGTGCACAACGGCCTGGGCGCGCAGTCGGCGATCGGCGGCGGTGGCCGCTACGACGGGCTGTCGGCGGCGCTCGGCGGCCCCGACGTGTCGGGCATCGGCTACGCCGTCGGCGTGGACCGGACCCTGCTGGCGGTCGCGGCCGAGGGTCTCGACGTCGCCGCGTCGCCCGGGGTGCAGGCCTTCGTCGTCCCGCTGGGGACCGAGGCCAAGCGGCTGGCGGTCCGGCTGGTGGGGCAGCTGCGCGAGGCCGGGGTGGCGGCCGACACCGTCTACGGCGACCGTGGACTCAAGGGCGCGATGAAGGCGGCCGACCGGTCGGGTGCCACGCACGCGGTCGTCGTCGGGGACCGGGACCTGGCCGACGGCGTCGGCCAGCTCAAGGACCTGCGCACGGGGGACCAGCGCGCCGTCCCCGTGGGTGACCTGTTCGAGGCGCTGAGGACGGCGGTGGGGAACTGATGGAGACACGGCCTCTCGGACGGACCGGCGCGGACGTGGGCGTGGTCGGCCTGGGCACCTGGCAGCTGGGCGGCGACTGGGGCGACGTCGACGAGGACACCGCCGGCGAGGTCCTCGACGCCGCCCTCGACGCCGGCGTCACGCTGCTCGACACCGCCGACGTCTACGGCGACGGCCGCAGCGAGGAGCGCATCCGCAAGGCGCTGGCCGCGCGGCCGGACCGGCCGTTCGTGGCCACCAAGGCCGGCCGCCGCGCCGACCCGTTCGAGGCCGCGCAGTACACGCCGGAGAACCTGCGCGCCTGGATCGACCGGTCGCGGCGCAACCTCGGCGTCGACACCCTCGACCTGGTGCAGCTGCACTGCCCGCCGCCGGCCGTCTACTCCGACCAGCGGGTCTACGACGCGCTCGACGCGATGGTCGACGACGGCTCGCTGGCGGCCTACGGCGTCTCGGTGGAGACCGTCGCCGAGGGGCTGACCGCGCTGGAGCACCCCGGCGTGCAGTCGATCCAGGTGATCCTCAACGTCTTCCGCCGCAAGCCGCTGGAGCAGCTGCTGCCCGCGGCCGCCGCGCGCGGCGTCGGCATCCTGGCGCGGGTGCCGCTGGCCAGCGGCCTGCTCTCGGGCCGCTACAGCGAGTCGACGACGTTCGGCGCCGACGACCACCGGAACTTCAACCGCAACGGCGAGGCCTTCGACGTCGGCGAGACCTTCTCCGGCGTGCCCTACGACGTCGGGGTGGCCGCCGCCCGCGAGTTCACCGCGATCTGCGGCGACCGCAGCCCCGCCCAGGTGGCGCTGCGCTGGGTGGTCCAGCAGCCCGGGGTCACCTGCGTCATCCCCGGCGCCCGCTCGGTGGAGCAGGCCCGGTCCAACGCCGCGGCCGCCGACCTGCCGCCGCTGTCCGACGCCGAGCTCGCCGACCTCGAGCGGCTCTACGACGAGCGCATCCGCGCGCACGTCCACGACCGCTGGTAGACCACTCCCCGAAAGGCACCCCCTGTGCTCCGCACCCACGACGCCGGCACGCTGCGCGCGTCCGACGCCGGTTCCCCCGTCACCCTCGCCGGCTGGGTCGCCCGCCGCCGCGACCACGGCGGCGTCGTCTTCGTCGACCTGCGCGACGCGTCGGGCTACGTCCAGGTCGTCGTCCGCGAGGAGGAGGCGCACGCCCTCCGCAACGAGTTCTGCGTGCAGGTGACCGGGGAGGTCCGACAGCGCCCGGCCGGCAACGAGAACCCCGAGCTGCCGACCGGTGAGATCGAGGTCGCCGCGGAGACGCTCACCGTGCTGTCGTCGGCCGCGCCGCTGCCGTTCCCGATCGAGACCGACGCCGCCGCCTCCGACGACGTCCGCTACCGGTACCGCTACCTGGACCTGCGCCGGCAGGGCCCGGCCCGCGCGCTGCGGCTGCGCAGCGAGATCAACCGGATCGCCCGCGGCGTCATGGCCGGGCACGGGTTCGCCGAGGTGGAGACGCCGAACCTGACCCGGTCCACCCCGGAGGGCGCCCGCGACTTCGTCGTCCCGGTGCGCCTGCAGCCCGGCAAGTGGTACGCGCTGCCGCAGTCGCCGCAGTTGTTCAAGCAGCTGCTGATGATCGGCGGGCTCGAGCGCTACTACCAGATCGCCCGCTGCTTCCGGGACGAGGACTTCCGCGCCGACCGGCAGCCGGAGTTCACCCAGCTGGACTTCGAGATGAGCTTCGTCGAGCGCGACGACGTGCTCGCCGTCGCCGAGGACGTCGTCCGCGCGCTGTGGCGTGAGCTCGCCTCCTACGAGGTGCCCGAGATCCCGCGGATGACCTACCGCGAGGCGATGGACCGGTTCGGGTCGGACAAGCCCGACCTGCGCTTCGGCATCGAGCTCACCGAGCTGACGTCGTTCTTCGCCGACACCCCGTTCCGCGTCTTCCAGGCCCCCTACGTCGGCGCGGTGGTCATGCCCGGTGGCGGCTCGCAGCCGCGGCGCGCCTTCGACGCCTGGCAGGACTGGGCCCGCTCGCGCGGCTCCCGCGGCCTGGCCTACGTGACGATCGCCGAGGACGGCACGCTCGGCGGCCCGGTGGCCAAGAACATCTCCGAGGCCGAGCGGGCGGGGCTGGTCGAGGCCGTGGGCGCCTCCCCGGGTGACTGCGTGTTCTTCGCCGCCGGCACCCGCCGCACCTCCCAGGAGCTGCTCGGCGCCGCGCGCAACGAGATCGCCAAGCGGCTGGACCTGATCGAGCCGGGCAGCTGGTCGTTCCTCTTCGTCGTCGACTTCCCGATGTTCGAGGAGACCGAGGACGGCTCCTGGACGTTCATGCACCACCCGTTCACCTCGCCCACGCCGGAGTGGCGGGAGGGCTTCGCCGACGACAAGGGCGCGGCGCTGTCCGACGCCTACGACATGGTGATCAACGGCAACGAGGTGATGAGCGGCTCGGTCCGCATCCACGACGCCGCCCTGCAGGAGCGGGTGTTCGAGACCCTGGGCATGTCGCGCGAGGAGGCCCGGGAGCGGTTCGGGTTCTTCCTCGAGGCGTTCGCCTACGGCCCGCCGCCGCACGCCGGCGCGGCGCTGGGTTGGGACCGGCTCACCGCGCTGCTGGCCGGCGTCGACTCGATCCGCGAGGTCATCGCGTTCCCCAAGACCGGTGCCGGGTTCGACCCGCTGACCGGCGCGCCGACGCCGATCACCGACGCCCAGCGCAAGGAGGCCGGCATCGACGCCCGGCCGGAGGAGCCGGCGCTGCCCGGCCAGCCCGGCGCCCCGGGGCCGTCCGACCCGACCAGGGGCTGACGGCCGGACGCCCGCTCCTGCGGTGCCCCTGGCGCTCCCGCGGTGCCGCGGCACCGCAGGAGTGCCAGCGGCACCGCAGGAGGCTCCCCAGCCGCCGGTGTCCGGGCGGGCCCGGTCGACCGGCGATCACGCCGGGTCGGTGATCTCCGGCGGCCAGACGCGTGGCAGGCGGAGATCCTCCCGTACGACGTGCTGCTCCGCGGACGGCCGTGGTGGTGACCAACGGTGGCTGGGGCGGCGTGCTCGCGTCGCTGGGCGCCGGCGTGCCGCTCGTGGTGGCCGGCGGCACGCTCGACAAGCCGGAGATCGCCCGCCGGGTGGCCCGCTCCGGCGCCGGCGTCGACCTGCGGACCGGCCGGCCCTCGCCGCGGCAGGTGGCCGCCGCCGTCGACCGGGTGCTCGCCGACCCCGGCCACCGGGAGCGCGCGGCTGCGGTCGCCGCGTCGCTGGCCCGGCACGGCGGCGCCGCGGCCGCCGCAGACCTGCTCGAGCGGCTCGTCCGGGACGGCGGTCCGGTGCACCGGCCGGACGCCGACCCGTGGGGTGCCGGGGGAGCGGTGGCGCAGGGCCGGTCCTAGTGTGCGGCGCATGCCGCTGCGCGCCCGCACCCTGCTCGGTCCCGGCCCCTCCAACCCCTACCCGGAGGCGACCGTCGCCCTCGGGCAGCCGCTGCTCGGCCACCTGGACCCGGTGTTCCTCGGCGTCCTCGACGAGACCTCCGAGCGGCTGCGCACGGTGTTCGGCACCGCGAACCGGCGCACGCTGCCGCTGTCGGCCACCGGCTCGGCGGGCATGGAGGCCTCCTTCGTCAACACCGTCGGCCCGGGCGACGTCGTCGTCGTGGCGGTCAACGGCCTGTTCGGCGAGCGGATGGTCGACGTCGCCTCCCGGTGCGGTGCCGAGGTGGTGCGGGTCGACCACGAGTGGGGGCAGCCGGTCGACGCCGAACGCGTGCTCGCCGCACACCCCGCGCCGAAGCTGATCGCCGCCGTGCACGCCGAGACCTCCACCGGCGTCCGCTCCGACCTCGAGCCGCTGGCCGCCGGCAAGGGCGACGCGCTGCTGCTGGCCGACTGCGTCACCTCGCTGGGCGGCATCCCGGTGCGGCTCGACGAGTGGGGCGTGGACCTGGCCTACTCCGGCACGCAGAAGTGCCTGGGCGTGGCGCCGGGCCTGGCGCCGTTCACCATCTCCGACCGGGCGTGGGAGCGGCGGATCGAGAGGCCGCAGAGCTGGTACCTCGACCTCGGCATGCTCGGCGGGTACGCCGGCGAGGCCGCGGGGTCGGGTGGCCGCACCTACCACCACACGGCGCCGACCGGGATGGTCGTGTCGCTGCACGCCGGGCTCGGCCGGGTCCTCGACGAGGGCCTGGAGGCGGTGCACGCCCGGCACGCCGAGGCCGGCCGGCTGCTGCACGAGGGTCTGCAGGAACTGGGCCTGGAACTGTTCGCCGCCGAGGGGCACCGGCTGCCGGAGCTGACCACCGTCCGCGTGCCCGACGGCGTCGACCCGGCGGCCGTGCGCAAGGAGCTGCTCGAGCGCTACGACCTCGAGATCGGCGGCGGGGTCGGCGCGTACGCCGCCACCGTGTGGCGGATCGGGCTCATGGGCCCCAACGCCGCCCCCGACAAGGTGGCGCTCGTGCTCGCGGCGCTGCGCGAGGTGCTCGGCCGCTGAGACGCTCACGTCCGCGGATCGAGTGAGCAGCCGTGGTCGCGGCGCCCGGCGTGTCCTTCCGTGTCGTCGACCACGACTGCGCACTCGACCCGCCGGTCATCACCGGGCACCCCGGCTCTCGAGGGCCCCGGCCACCCGGGACAGCACCCGGACACGGCGGCCGAGGTCGTCCTCGCCGAAGCGCAGGACCAGCCATCCGTGCGCGGCCATGAGCGAGTAGCGGTCGAGGTCCCGCCGGAACTGGCGCCACTCAGCGTGGTGGCGTCCCTCGTACTCCAGCGCGATCTTCCACTCCTCGTAGCCGAGGTCCGCGTGCGCCACGGTGCGTCCCCGGCGGTCGACCACGGGGAGCTGCGGGACGGGGATGGGCAGCCCGCCGGTGACCACCCAGTAGCGGATCGGGCTCTCCGGCCGGGACGCGGCCATCGGCGTCAGCAGCGGAGCGCACTCCCGCGCCCTGACGACTCCACGGACGCCGTCCGCCCGCTCCAGCCGCTCGGCCAGCGTCGCGGCGTCCAGGTGTCCCGCCCGGTACAGGGCGTCCCCGATGACGACCAGGTCCTGGGCCGGCATCCGGGCGGCCAGGTCCAGCCAGGTCTGCGGACCGCTGGTGACCGGGAGCCCCAGGCACCGGACCTCGTCGCGTGCGGTCAGGCCGCGGACGTGGACGCGGATGCGCTGCCGGCGCGCCCGGTACACGCCCGGCCGCACCGCGAACTCGAGCGGCCACGCGGCCCTGAGCGGTGCCCCCAGCAGGACGGCCGCGGTCGCGTGGGAGGCGACCGTGCCCTCCGGGAGGACGGCGAGCGCGGCACGGGTGGCGCTCGCCGTCGTCAGCGGTACCGACCGGGAGATGAAGGCACCACGGGTGACCCGGACGCCGTCCCTCGCGAGCTGTGTGCGGGTCATCTCGGCGACGTCGGCGGCCGCGCGGGTGTAGGTCGGCGGGAGCAGGTACCTGGTCATGCACCGACGCTCGCCGCGACCGGGTGCGGTGGGCGGAGGCGGCGGGCACCGGTGGACGGGCGCGGCAGCTGTGGACACCCGCGACTGTGCGGTCGAGGTCGGTGCTACCGGCGCGTCCGCGCGTGTCGCCGACCGCAGGTGCTCACTCGGGACGGACACGAGCGGGGCCCCGGTCCGGGTGGACCGGGGCCCCGCCGTGGGTTGGGAGCGGTGGGTCAGGACTCGATGTTGGCCATGACGTGCTTGACGCGGGTGTAGTCCTCCAGGCCGTAGAGGGAGAGGTCCTTGCCGTAGCCGGAGTGCTTGAACCCGCCGTGCGGCATCTCGGCGACCAGCGGGATGTGGGTGTTGATCCACACGCAGCCGAAGTCCAGCCGCCTGCTCATCCGCATCGCCCGGCCGAAGTCCCTCGTCCACACGCTGGAGGCCAGGCCCAGGTCGACGCCGTTCGCCCAGCGCACCGCCTCGTCCTCGTCGGTGAACCGCTGCACGGTGATCACCGGGCCGAAGACCTCCCGCTGCACCATCTCGTCGCCCTGGCGCAGGCCCGCCACCACGGTCGGCTCCACGAAGAAGCCGCGGTCGCCCTGCCGGTGCCCGCCGGCGGTGATCTCGGCGTGGTCGGGCGCGCGGTCGAGGAAGCCGGTGACGTGGGCCAGCTGGTTCGCGTTGTTCACCGGCGGCACCAGGGCGTCCTCGTCACCGGCGCCGTTGGCGTAGGTCGTGGCGGTGTTGCGGGCCTGCTCGGTCAGCGCCGCGACGAAGTCGTCGTGGATGCCGGGGCCGGCCAGCACGCGGGAGGCGGCGGTGCAGTCCTGCCCGGCGTTGAAGTACCCGGCGACGGCGATCGCCTCGGCCGCGGCCTCGAGGTCGGCGTCGTCGAAGACCACGACCGGTGCCTTGCCGCCCAGCTCCAGGTGGACCCGCTTGACGTCCCGGGCCGCCGCGCCCGCCACCTCCATGCCGGCGCGCACCGACCCGGTGATCGCCACGAGCTGCGGGGTGCGGTGCTCCACCAGCGCCCGGCCGGTGTCTCGGTCGCCGCAGACGACGTTGAGGACGCCCGGCGGCAGGATCTCCGCGGCGAGTTCGGCCAGCCGCAGCGTGGTGACCGGGGTGGTGTCCGACGGCTTGAGGACGACGGTGTTGCCCGCCGCCAGCGCCGGGGCGATCTTCCAGACCGCCATCATCATCGGGTAGTTCCACGGGGTCACCTGGCCGACGACGCCGATGGGTTCCCGGCGGACGAAGCTGGTGTGCCCCTTCATGTACTCCGTGGCGGCCTTGCCCTCCAGCGTGCGGGCTGCGCCGGCGAAGAACCGGATCTGGTCGACCATCGGGGGGATCTCCTCCGAGGTGGTCAGCCCGATCGGCTTGCCGGTGTTGCGGCTCTCCAGCGCCACGAGCTCCTCGGCGTGCTCCTCGACGGCGTCCGCGAGCTTCAGCAGCGCCTGCTGCCGCTCCGAGGGGGTGGTGTCCCGCCAGGTCTCGAACGCGTCGGCGGCGGCCCGGTAGGCGCGGTCGACGTCCTCCGGCCCCGACACGGGCGCGGAGCCGAACACCTCGCCGGTGGAGGGGTCGACCAGGTCCATCCGGCGGCCGTCGGCGGTGTCCACGTGCTCCCCACCGACGACGTTGCGCAGCTCGAGCTTCTCGCTCACTCCAGGTCCCTCTCGTCCGACGGAAGTGCTGATCCGGTCGTCATGGTGCTACCGGACCGCTGATCGGTCCAGGGCCGGGGGTCGGTGCCTGCGGATTCCCCGGTCCGGCCGTCTCCGCCTCGACCTCCGCGAGCAGCTCCGAGCCGGTGACGACCGTGTGCGCGAAGTGCCGGTGCATCCAGGCGAGGTGGTCGTGCCGGCTGCGCATGATCCGCAGCGTGTCCCAGTTGGGGAACACCTGCTGCAGCACGTGCTCCTGCATCAGCCGCGGGTCGACCTCGTAGACGTGCTCGAAGGTCGTCTGCGCCACCTCGCTGGCCCGGACGGCCGGCGGCGGGGTGTGCTGCTCGGCGAAGCGGTACGGCGCGGTCGCGGCCGGGCCGGCGGGCTGGTCACCGGTTCTCATCGGTCGTGTCCCTCCCGTAGGCCCGGTCGAGCAGGTACTTGCCCGGGTTCATGACGTTGTTGGGGTCCAGCGCCCGCTTGACCTCGAGCATCACGTCGAAGCCCTTCCCCAGCTCCAGCGGGAGCAGGTCGACCTCGCCCTCGCGGCAGGACCCGTGACAGGCGCTCATCGACCCGCCGTGCGCGATGGCCACGGCGGCGATGTCGCGCTTGGCCTGCACCCACGCCGCCCACGCGGCGTCGTCGAGGCGCTGCTCCCAGATGCCGACGTCGATCTCGGTGAGGTAGTCGACCCCGGTGCTGCCCGAGGTGTAGGCGAACATGCCCCAGTCGTCGAAGACGTCGGTCCTCCGCCGCAGGTCGGCCAGGATCTCGTGCCAGGCCCGGCTGACCGCGGGGACGGCGGTGAAGTTCACCGCGGCGTCCTCGCAGTGCCAGGACATCGGGATGACCTGGCCGTCCTTGGTGCGGCCGTGCAGGGGGGTGGCGTACCGGTCGTGCCGGGCGGCCCAGTCGCCCTCGGAGATCTCGTCGCCGAGGTAGCGCGCACCGTGCTCCCTGGCGATCCGGAACAACCTCTTCCCGCCGGCGCGGACCTCGTCGTCGTAGCCGTACATCACCGCGCAGACCAGCGCCCGGACGTCGGCCGGCTGGGGGATGTAGGCCTCGTCGTCGCGCCGCAGGTAGGCGACCTTGTGCTCGTCGAACAGCACCGCGCCGGCGAAGGTGGCCACCCCGGCGCGGGCGAGCGCGCCGGTGCAGGCGTGCGCGGCGTCGTAGTCGTCGAAGGCCCAGAACGGCGAGAGCTCGGCCTCGGGCTTGGGGAACAGCTTGAGCGTCGCCTTCGTGGCGATGCCGAGCGTGCCCTGGTGACCCATGAACAGGTGCTTGAGCTGGTAGCCGCTGGAGCTCTTGCTGATCTTCTGGCCGATGCCGTCGCCGACGTGCAGCACCTCGCCGGTGGGCAGGACGTGGTCGAAGCTGAGCACCAGGTCGCGGGTGTGGCCGTACCGGGAGCCGATGAGCGACCAGCCGCTGGTGCCGATGCGGCCGCCGACCAGCGAGCACGGGTAGGACGCGGGGTCGTCGGGGTAGAACAGCCCGTACCGGGCCAGCCGCTCGTTGAGCTTGAGCATGTTGATCCCGGTGCCGACGGTGACGGTCCGGTTCTCCAGGTCCAGCTCGTGGATCTCGTTCATCTTCTTGACGTCGACGACGATGCCGCGGCGGTGCGGGACGGCGCCGTCGGTGAGACCGGTACCGCCGTCGCGGGGGACGACGGGGATGCGCAGCTCGTTGGCGATGCGCACCACCGCTGCCACCTGCTCGGTGGAGGTGGGCATGACCACGACGTCGGGGACCCGCTCCGACCAGCGGTGCACCGGGAAGGGCGCGGGCACACGGGCCCGGTTGTAGCGGTCGGCCTTGCCGAGCAGCACCTGGTCGTCGGACAGGACGCGGCGCAGCGCGGCGACCAGCTGGTGCAGGCGGTCGTCGCTGAGCGGTTCGGTGGTGAACGGTGCCGGTTCGGTGATCGTCACGGTCAGTGCCCCCCGCACCCGCAGCCGCCGGAACCGTTCCCGCACCCGCCGCCACAGCCGCCTCCGCCGCAGCCGCCGCGCGAGCTGCCGTGCGCCCGCCGGGCCCGGCCGGGGACGCCGCTGCGCTCCTGGGCCAGCCGGCGGTCGCCGACGTCACCGCGGGAGCCGCCGACGGTGATGCCGAGCGACTGGGCGAACAGCTCGTGCAGGTCGACGACGTCGATGTCCTCCGCGTCGCCGGCCTCCGACAGCGGGCGCTCCGACCAGGGGCAGGCGCTGACCAGGGTGTCGACGTCGAGCTCGGCGGCCCGCTCCAGCCGCAGCGCGCTGATCTTCCGGGTCAGCTCGGGCTTCTCGATCGGCAGGCCGCCGCCACCGCCGGAGCAGTAGGACCACTGCGTCACCCGGTCGACGTCCTCGAACCGCAGCCCGGGGATGGCGCGCAGCAGGTCCCGGGGCTCGGCCCAGATCCCCTTGCGCTTGTTGAGCCGGCACGGGTCGTGGTAGGTGATCGCCCGGTCGACCGGCACCGACGGGGTCAGCCGCCCCTCGCGCAGCAGCTGGGCGAACACCTCGATGACGAGCACGACCTCGATGTCGAACTCCGCGCCGAAGTAGCGCGGGTAGTCCTCGGTGAAGCTGATGTAGTCGTGCGGGTCGAGGACCAGCAGCCGCTTCGTGCCCGTCGCCCGCCAGTTGTCGAGGTTGTGCCGCGCGAAGCGCTGCGCCTGCTCGGCGTAGCCCATCTCGGCGGCCGGGCCGCCGCAGCACCACTGCTCGCCCATGAGGCCGAACTCGTAGCCGGCCATCTGCAGCACCTGCGCCACCGCGCGCGGCACCGACGTCCGGTAGAAGGCGGCCTCGCAGTCGACGAACAGGACGGTCTCCCCGCCGACCGGGATGTCCAGGCCCTCGGCCCAGTCCCGCACCCGCTCCTGGCTCACCGGGGTCTCGCCGAGCACCGGCTCGTGGGTGCGCAGGTCGGTGCGCTCGTTCCACACCTGCCAGTTGGGCTGGTGCACGCCGCTCTCCACGGCCAGCGACCGCACTGCCTTGACGACGTCGACCGTGCGGGTGCGGAACCGGTAGAAGTCGCCGGTGAACAGCGTGTTGGGGCAGCGCAGCTCGCACGCGCCGCACTGGGTGCAGTTGACGTAGTCGGCGGCGACGTCCTCGACGTCGAGCTCGCCGCGCTCCATCGCCACGACGTTGGCGTGGAACGCCGTGGGGGTCCAGGACTCGTTGCGCTCGACCTGGGTGACCGGGCAGACCTCGCGGCAGAACTTGTGGCCCGAGGAGTAGCAGTTGTACGAGGCGTTGCGCCACTGCTCGACGAAGGCCGCCGTCCTCGGGTCCTGGCGCGGTGCGGGGACCGGGCCGGCGAGCGTCTCGGGGTAGGCGGCGAGCTCCGGTGGGTTCGACGGGGCGCCCGGGGTGAACGGCACCGCGAGGGCATCGACGAGGGGCGGGGCCCCCGGCGTCCGTTCGGGTTGGACCTGGGTCACTGCGTGCTCCTCGTTCCACGGCGGCTGAGGTGCGGGTCACGCTAACCACTGAAACCTATGGAATCAATGGTTAAGCGCGGCCGCCTGCGGTGCGACACTGGGTCATCGACCGGTTCCAGGAGGCGAGCGTGCAACTGCTCAGCGGGGACGCCCGGCGCGCGGTCTTCGCCCCCCTCGACGACGGGGCCCTCCGCAGCGAGGCGGTGGTGCGCCGGGTGGGCAGTGCCATCGCGCTGGGCCTGCTCGGTGACGGCGAGCAGCTCCCGGCCGAGACCGAGCTGGCCACCATGCTCAACGTCTCGACGATGACGCTGCGGGAGGCGCTGGCCGAGCTGCGCGGGCTCGGGCTGGTCGAGACGCGCCGTGGCCGCGGCGGCGGCAGCTTCGTGCAGGCGCGCGACGACGTCCTCGGCGAGTTGGCCGACGCCCGGCTGGCCGAGCTGGCCACCACCGACCTGCGCGAGCTCGGCGACGCCCACGGTGCGGTCGCCTCGGCGGCGGCCCGGCTGGCCGCCTCGCGGGCGTCCCGCGTCGAGATCGCCCGGCTGCGCGACATCGTCGACCGGTTGGCGCGGGCCGACTCGGTGACCGGCCAGCGCCGGGCGGAGGGCCGCTACTACGTCGAGCTGGCCGCCTGCGCGCAGTCGGTGCGGCTGACCATGCAGGAGATGGACCTGCACCTGGAGCTCGGGCAGCTGCCCTGGCCCCCGGCCCACGCGCCCGCCCTGCTCGAGCGCATCGTCGCCGCCCACCGGGCGGTGGTGGAGGCGATCGAGGTCCGGGACCCGGCCGCGGCCCGGACGCTCACCGAGGAGCACATCGAGGCCCGTACGGTCTGGTCGATCGAACTGAGGCTGCGCGCGGGCGGGGAGGCCGTCGCCCGCCGGGAGGTCTCGTGACCTCCGGTCGTCCCGGGGCCCCCGCCGCCGTGACCGGGACGGTGGCCGAGGTCGTGGAGGGGGTGTTCGCCACCGTCGCCGAGGTGCGCGACGCGGCGCTGGCGCCCACGGCGCGCGACGGGCTGCGGGCCGGACGGCCGGTCCTCGGCGACGACGTCCGCGACCTGCTGCACCGGCCCGGTCAGCTCGCCGTCGGGCTCGGGCTGGTCGTGGCGCCGCGTCCCGAGCGCGGCCTGCCGCTGCGCCTGGAGTGGTGGCAGGTCGACCCCGACGGCGGCCGGCTGCGCACCCTGGAGCCCGACCTGCGGCCCACCAGCCTCGGCTACTACGACTACACGGCGGCCGAGTGGTTCGACGTCCCCCGGCGGACCGGACGGCGGCACGTCGTCGGCCCCTACGTCGACGTCCACGGCACCGGGCGGTACCTCCTCACGCTCACCGAGCCGGTCGTCGTCGACGGGGAGTTCGTCGGCGTGGCCGGTGCCGACGTCTCGGTGCGCCGGTTCGAGTCGCACCTGCTGCGCCGGGTCGACAGGAGCGCGCCGTTCCTGCTCCTCAACGGAGAGGACCGGGTGGTCCTCTCCACCTCGCCGCGGGAGCTGGTCGGCGCGCTGGTGTCCCCGGCGGAGGTGGCCGCCGGCCCGGCCGCCGACGTCCCGGGCGTCCCCTGGCGGTTGGTGCCGGTGGACGACCGGAGTGCGCTCACCGCCTGAGCGGGCCGCCGTGCGCGGCAGCCTCACGCGGACGACGAGCCTTGTCCTCTGACCTCTGGCTCTATAGGTTTCCCGCGTCCCTGTGGCCTGGGGCACAGCGGCCCACGCCGTTGCGCCCCCCACCTGCGAGGAGACCGCCCGGTGACCGCACCAGGAGCACCCGTCGGCAGGACCGACGACGACGCCCAGCTCGCCGCCCTGGGGTACTCCCGGGAGTTCGACCGGAGCATGGGCCTGTGGGCCAACACCGCCCTCGGCTTCACCTATCTGTCGCCGCTGGTCGGCGTGTACTCGCTGTTCGCCTACAGCCTCTCCATCGGCGGGCCCCCGGCGATCTGGTGGATCGTCATCGTGGGCGTCGGCCAGCTGCTCGTGGCGCTCGTCTTCGGCGAGGTCGTCTCGCAGTACCCGCTGGCCGGCGGCATCTACCCGTGGACCCGGCGGCTGTGGAACCGGCGCTACGCCTGGATCGTCTCCTGGGTCTACATCTGGGCGATCATCGTGACCGTCACGGCCGTCGCCCAGTTCGGCGGCGGCTTCGTCGCCGCGCTGTTCGGGATGGCGGCCACCCCCGGCGTCCTCCTCGCCACGGCGGTGGCGCTGCTGGTGATCGCCTTCCTGGTCAACTACAGCGGCACCCGCACGCTCGCCCGGATCGCGAAGATCGGCCTGGCCGCCGAGCTCGTCGGCGTCGTCGCGCTGGGGCTCTACCTGCTGCTGTTCCGCCGGGAGCAGCCGTTCTCGGTCTTCTTCGACACCCTGGGCGCCGGTGGCGGCGAGGGCTACGTCGGCACCTTCCTCGCCGCGGCGCTGTCCGGGCTGTTCCTCTTCTACGGCTTCGAGGCCTGCGGTGACGTCGCCGAGGAGGTCGCCGACCCGGCCCGCCGCATCCCGCGGGCGATGGTGCTGACGATCGTCGTCGGCGGGGTCTCGGGCTTCCTGTCCTACGCCGGGTACGTGCTCGCCGCCCCCGACGCGCAGCTGCAGGCGATCATGGCCGGCGAGGACGTCGACCCGATCCCCACGATCCTCGAGAGCGCGCTCGGGACCGTCGGCTCGAAGGTCTTCCTCGTCGTCACCGTCGTCGCCTTCGTCTCCTGCGTCCTGTCGCTGCAGGCCGCCGGCAGCCGGCTGCTCTACGCCTTCGCCCGCGACCGGATGCTCCCGGCCAGTGGCTGGCTGTCGCACGTGTCGATCCGCCAGTCGGTGCCGACCAACGCCCTGCTCGTCGTCTGCGCCGTCCCCGTGCTCATCTGCCTGTTCGTCTTCTGGCGTCCGGACTCCCTCGCCCGCGTCACCGCCTTCGCCGTCCTCGGCATCTACGTCGCCTTCCAGGCCGTGGTGCTCGCGGCGCTGCGGCAGCGGCTGCGCGGCTGGCGCCCGGCGGGGGTGTGGAACCTCGGCCCGGCCGGCCTGGTGGTCAACGTGCTGGCGCTGGCCTACGGCGTGTTCGCCATCGTGCTGCTGCTGCGCCCGGCACCGGGCACCGGGACCTTCCTCGACCGGTGGATCGTCGCCATCGGCCTGGCGGTCGTCGCCGGCACCGGGCTGCTGTACCTGGTCGCCGCCCGGCCCGACCGGCACTCCGCGCACGTCCCCGAGGGCGACGCCCGCGAGGTGGCCGCACAGCTCCAGCAGATCCGGCGGGACGCCGGCGTCCCGGTGAGTGAGGAGATCCGATGAAGTTCAGCTACGCGATGCTGCCCGACTACCCGCTCGAGGAGTCGCTGCGGGCGATCGAGCTGGCCGACCAGCTCGGTTTCCACGCGGTGTACGCCGCCGACGAGACCTGGCACAAGGACCTGTGGCTGCTGTTCGCGGCCGCGGCCGCGCGCACCTCACGGGTGCGGATGGGCCCGAGCGTCTCGGCGGTCACCCTGCGCGAGCCCACCCTGATCGCCCAGGCCGCGGCCACCCTCGACGAGCTCACCGGGGGCCGGGCGGAGGTCGTGCTCTCCAGCGGCAACTTCGGCCTGCTGGCCCAGTACAAGACGGACTGGAGGACGACGAAGCCGCTGTCGCGGGTGGTCGAGGGCGTGAAGGTCATGCGCACGTTCCTCGACGACGGCGCCATCACCTTCGACGGCGAGTTCTTCTCCTACGACGGGCTGTTCACCTTCGCCCGGCCGGTGCAGGAGCGGCTGCCGGTGAAGATGGGCGCGATGCGCGGGCCGAAGTCGTTCCAGGCGGCGGCCGAGCACTCCGACGGCTGCCACCACGCGCTCAGCTACACCCGCGAGGCCTACGAGTACGCCGCCGAGAACCTGCGGATCGGCGCCGAGCGGGCCGGCAAGGACTGGACGACGCTGGACTTCGGCGCCTGGGTGGTCGTCTCCGTCGGCCGCGACTCCGCCGCCGCCAAGGACGCCGCCCGCAGCATGGTCGGCATCTACGCCTCCTCCATGCCCGCCGAGCAGCTCGAGCGCAACGGCGTGGACCCGGAGAGCCTGCAGCCGATCATCGCCGCGATCGCCGGTGGGGACCTCGCGAAGGGCATCGAGCTCACCACCCCGGAGATCGCCGACAAGCTGTCGTTCTCCGGCACTCCCGAGGAGGTCACGGCGAAGATCAAGGAGATCGAGCCCACGGGGGTCAACCACCTCGTCGCCGCGATCACCGACGCCTCGCTGGTCAAGGCGTTCACCGGCCGCGAGATCGCCGGGGTGGCGACGGTCGACGAGCAGCTGCAGCTCATCCACGACGAGGTCATGCCCGCCTTCAGCTGACGCGGGCGGCACGGGCCCGGCGCGCCGGGCCCGTGCCATCCCGGCGTACCCGAGCCGTGGCGGTGGCCGGATCGGCCGTCCCGGGACGGTGCCCTCCTCCGGCACGCTCGCAGCAGCCGCAGCCACCCCGAGGAGGACCCGTGACCACGACGCCCCACTGGATCGCCGGACGCCCCGGCCACGGCAGCGAGGTGCTCGAGGTCCGCTCCCCGCACGACGGGTCGCTCGCCGGCCGGACCACGACCGCCACCGCCGACGACGTCGAGGCCGCCGTCGACGCGGCCGCGCGGGTGCGCCGCGAGTTCGCCGCCACCCCCGCGCACGTACGGGCCGCGGCGCTGGACTCCGTCTCGCGCCGCCTCGCCGAGCGGAGCGAGGAGGTCGCCGCGCTGATCACCGCCGAGTCGGGGAAACCGCTGAAGTGGGCCCGGCTGGAGGTGGCCCGCGCGGTGTCGACCTTCCGGTGGGGTGCCGAGGAGGCCCGCCGCTGGTCGGGCACGCTGCAGCGGCTGGACACCGACCCCGCCGCCACCGGCCGCATGGCCCTGGTGCGGCGGGTGCCCCGCGGGCCGGTGCTCGGCATCGCGCCGTTCAACTTCCCGCTCAACCTCGTCGCCCACAAGGTCGCCCCGGCCATCGCCGTCGGCGCCCCGATCGTGCTCAAGCCCGCCCCGGCCACGCCGCTGACCGCGCTGCTGCTCGGCGAGCTGCTCGCCGAGACCGACCTGCCGGCCGGCTCGTGGTCGGTGCTGCCGGTGCCGAACGAGGTCGCCGCCGGCCTGGTCCGCGACCCCCGCCTGCCGGTCGTGTCGTTCACCGGCTCGGTGCCCGTGGGCTGGTCCATCCGCGAGTCCGCGCCCCGCAAGCACGTCACCCTGGAGCTCGGCGGCAACGCCGCGGCCGTCGTCGGCCCCGACCAGGACGACGAGACGTCGCTGTCGTGGGCGGCGTCGCGGATCGCGACCTTCGCCATGTACCAGGCCGGTCAGTCCTGCATCTCGGTGCAGCGGGTGTTCGCCCACCGCGCCGTCGCCGAGGCGCTGACCGGCCGCGTGGTCGAGGCGGTGCAGAAGCTCGCCACCGGTGACCCCACCGACCCGGCCACCGACGTCGGCCCGCTCATCGACGAGGCCGCCGCCCGCCGGGTGGAGACCTGGGTGGACGAGGCCGTCGCCGCGGGCGCCCGGCTGCTCACCGGCGGCGTCCGCGAGGGCGCCACGTACACGCCCACCGTGCTCACCGGCGTCCCGGCGACGGAGAAGCTGGCCTGCGAGGAGGTCTTCGGCCCGGTCGTGGTCATCGACGCCGTCGACTCCCTCGACGAGGCCTTCGACCGGGTCAACGACAGTCGCTTCGGGCTGCAGGCCGGCGTCTTCACCCGCGACCTGCAGGTGGCGTTCCGGGCCGCGCAGGTGCTCGACGTCGGCGGCGTCGTCGTCGGCGACGTGCCCAGCTTCCGCGCCGACCAGATGCCCTACGGCGGTGTGAAGGACTCCGGCACCGGCCGCGAGGGCGTCCACGCGGCGATGGAGGACCTCACCGAGGAGCGCGTGCTGGTGCTCACCGGCATCGACCTGTAGTCCCCGGACGCACGAGGCCCCGGCCCCCTGCGGGGACCGGGGCCTCGCCGTGCGGGCGTGTCAGCCGGCGTGCGCGGCGAAGGCGGCGTCGAGCACGTCGAGACCCTCGGTGAGCAGGTCCTGGCCGATGACCAGCGGCGGCAGGAAGCGCAGCACGTTGCCGAAGGTGCCGGCGGTGAGGACGACGACGCCCTCGGCGTGGCAGGCGCGGGCGATCCGGCCGGTCAGCCCGGGATCGGGCTCGGTGGTGCCCGGCTCGACGATCTCCATGGCGATCATGGCACCGCGGCCGCGGACGTCGCCGATGGCCGGCGTGCGCTCCTGCAGCGCGCGCAGGCGGGGCAGCATCGTGTCGCCGATGGCGCGGGCGGCGCCGGTGAGGTCCAGCTCGCGCATCGTCTCGATCGAGGCCAGCGCGGCGGCGCAGGCCACCGGGTTGCCGCCGTAGGTTCCGCCGAGGCCGCCGGTGTGGACGGCGTCCATGAGCTCGGCGCGGCCGGTCACGGCGGCCAAGGGCATGCCACCGGCCATGCCCTTGGCCAGGGTGACCAGGTCGGGGACGACGCCCTCGTGCTCGGCGGCGAACCAGTCCCCGGTGCGGCAGAAGCCGGTCTGCACCTCGTCGGCGATGAACACCGCACCGGAGGCGCGGCACCACTCGGCCAGCGCCGGCAGGAAGCCGGGGGCCGGGACGACGAAGCCGCCCTCGCCCTGGATCGGCTCGATGAGCACTGCGGCCACGTTGGCGCCGCCGACCTGCGTCTCGATCTGGGCGATCGCGCGGGCGGCGGCCTCGGCGCCGCTCAGGCCCGGCTCGTCACGGAAGGGGTAGGACATCGGCACGCGGTAGACCTCGGGCGCGAACGGCCCGAAGCGGTGCTTGTACGGCATGTTCTTCGCCGTCAGGGCCATCGTGAGGTTGGTCCGGCCGTGGTAGGCGTGGTCGAAGACGACGACGGCCTGGCGACCGGTGGCGTGACGGGCGATCTTGACGGCGTTCTCGACCGCCTCGGAGCCGGTGTTGAACAGCGCCGAGCGCTTCTCGTGGTCGCCGGGGGTGACCCGCGCGAGCTCCTCGCAGACGGCGACGTACCCCTCGTAGGGCGTGACCATGAAGCAGGTGTGGGTGAAGGCCGCGACCTGCTCCTGGACGGCGGCCACCACGCGCGGCGCGGCGTTGCCGACGTTGACCACGGCGATGCCCGAGCCGAGGTCGATGAGCGAGTTGCCGTCGACGTCGACGACCACGCCACCCCCTGCGCGCTCGACGAAGACGGGCAGGACGGTGCCGACGCCGGCCGAGACGGTGGCCGACCGGCGGGCCATGAGCTCCACCGACCGGGGGCCGGGGACCGCGGTGACCAGCCGCCGCTCCTGCGGCAGCGTGGTGGTGGGCTCGAGCAGGTCGGTCACGGGAGCTCCTCGGGTTGGGCAGGTGGTGCCGGCGGTTGCCCCCGTCGGGGGCAGGCACGCGCCTCGAGTGTGGGACGGCCGCCACACCGGCGGTACCGTCCGGACAGGCGCGTGACCCACGCGCGGATGTCCACTCCGTCACCGGAGGTGCCGTGCCGGTCACCGTCGCCGACCTCGTCGCCGACCCGGCGCTCGACCTCGTGCTGCACACGCCGGGCCGCGGGGTGGACCGGCCGGTGTCCTGGGTGCACGTCAGCGAGCTCACCGACCCGACCCCGTTCCTCGAGGGCGGGGAGCTGCTGCTGACCACCGGGCTGGCGCTGCGCGGGGAGCCGGTCGGGGAGTACGTGGCGCGGCTGGCCGCGGCCGGCGTCGTCGGGCTGGGTCTGGGCACCGGCCTCGGCGTCGACACCGTCCCCGCCGACCTGGTGGCCGTCGCGCAGCGCGCCGGGCTCGCCCTGCTGGAGGTGCCGCGGCGGACCCCGTTCATCGCGCTGTCCCGCAACGTCTCGGCCGCGCTGGCCGCCGACGAGTACGCCGCGCTGGCCCGGGCGGCGACCGCGCAGCAGGAGCTGACCCGCGCGGCACTGGCTCCGGGCTCGCCGGCCCCGCTGCTGCAGCGGCTGGCCCGGCAGGTCGGCGGCTGGGTGCTGCTGCTCGACACCGCCGGCGCCGTGCTCGAGGCCGTGCCGGCGACGGCGGCCGGCCACGCGGAGGTGCTGCGGCCGGAGCTGGACCGGCTGCGGTCGGTGCGGGCGCCGGCGAGCGCGGCGCTGTCCGCGCCGGGGGAGACGGTGCTGCTGCAGTCCCTGGGCAACGAGCGGCGCACCCGCGGCTTCCTCGTCGTCGGCCGGCCCGGGCCCGTGCACGCCGCCGACCGGAGCGTGGTGAACGCCGCCGTCGGCCTGCTGACCCTGCGCCTCGAGCAGTCCCGCGGGCTCGACAGCGCGATGGCCGCGCTGCGGGCGGCCCTGCTGCGGATGCTCCTGGCCGGGGAGGAGGCCGCCGTCGGAGAGGCGGTCGCCGCGCTGGGGGAGCGGCTGCCGGCCGAGCCGCTGCAGGTCCTGGTGGTCCTCGGCGCGGTCGGTCAGCGTGCGGCCGCCGTCGACGTCGCCGCCGACGCGGCCGCCGTCACCGGTTCGCCCTCCTTCTCCGCCGAGCTCGACGACGACGCGCTGGTGCTGCTCGTCGCCTCCGACGGGCCGTTGCCCGAGCGGCTCGTGACGCTGCCGGACAGGGTGCCGCAGACCGCGGTGGGCGTCGCCGGCCCGGTGCCCTGGGGCCGGCTGGCCGACGGCGTGCGCCAGGCCCGGCAGGCGGCCGAGCACAGTCGGGCACGCGGCGGCGGGCTGGCGGGCTTCGCCGAGCTGGCCGGGCGGGGGTTGCCGGCCCTGCTCGACCCGGCCGCCACCCGCGCGTTCGCCGACGCGCTGCTGGCGCCGCTGGTGGCCGCCGACCGCGCGGGCGCCGGCGACCTGGTCGACTCCCTGCGTGCGTGGCTGTCCCACCACGGGCAGTGGGAACCGGCCGCGGCCGCCCTCGGTGTGCACCGGCACACGCTGCGCAAGCGCATGAAGCGGGCCGGCGACCTGCTCGGCCGCGACCTCGACGAGCCGGGGACCCGCGCGGAGCTGTGGCTGGCCCTGCACCCGCCCGCCTAACCGGAGGCGAGCTGACCCGGAGGGGTGGTGGACGGGGGAGGGGAGCCGCCTGCGTCGCTACGCTGCGGGGGCAGCGACGGCCGGGAGGGGGCGGTGGCGATCCGGGAGCGTGAGTTCGTCCTGGACGACGTCTCCAGGGCGATCGTCGAGCAGCTCCAGCAGGACGGACGGCGGCCCTACGCCCGGATCGCACACGCCGTCGGGCTGTCCGAGGCCGCCGTCCGCCAGCGCGTGCAGCGGCTGCTCGACGCCGGCGTCATGCAGGTGGTGGCCGTGACCGACCCGCTGCAGGTGGGCTTCTCCCGCCAGGCGATGGTCACGGTGCGGACCTCCGGTGACCCGCGCGCGGCCGGTGACGCGATCGCCGCGCTCCCCGAGGTCATCTACGTGGTGGTCACCGCCGGCCCGGCCGACCTGCTCGTCGAGGTGGTCGCCGAGGACGACGACCAGCTGCTCGGCACGGTGGCCCGCATCCGGGCCGTCGAGGGCGTGACGTCCACCGAGACCCACCTCTACCTGGGGCTGCGCAAACAGACCTACGCCTGGGGCACCCGGCGCCCCGAGCTGCCGCCCGCGGCCGCCGGCATCTGACCCGGGCTCTGGCCCGGGCCCTGACCCGGGCTCTGACCTGGGCTGGGGCGCAGCGGGACGTCGGCGTCCAGAGCCCAGCGCACCACCCCGAGCAGGACGCCGAGACCGGCCAGGAGCAGCAGCGCGGACGGAGCCCACGCCGCCGGGTCGGTGGTCCCCGTCCCCGCGTGGCCGTGCGACGCGCCGCCCAGTAGTCCGTGCAGGGGCATCAGCGCCGCCACCGCCACGTGCCCCGTCCACGCGGCGTGGCCCGGCCGGCGCCACAGGTGCACCGCACAGAACAGGCAGGACAGTCCGATCGCGGGCTGCAGCGCGGCGTGCGGGCCGGTGCTGAGCAGGGGCAGGTGCAGCAGCGCGGACGCCGTCGCCACCCCCGCCGCGACGGCGGCCAGCAGGTGCGGCCCGTCCGGGCCGGCCGGCGGCCGCTGGCGGGGCTGGGCCCGGCGGCCCCGCCGCAGGGTCCCGCCGGGAGCCCCGTGAGGTGCTGGAACGGCCCCCTCCCTGGGCGCTGCCACGGGGGACGAGTGGGAGGGAGGGAAGGGGCCTGTCCTCAGTGGCAGTGCCTCGCCGCGGAGGGCGGCAGGTCGAGGGCCGGGTTGCGGTCGAAGAAGCCGACCGGCCGCAGCTGGAAGGACACGGTGTCGACCGGCATGACCGGCCAGTCCTCCGGCCGGGTGACGTGGTGGAGGCCGAAGACGTGCCACAGCACGACGTCGGTGTCGAGCAGGGACCGGTCCGCCTCGATCCAGCGGGGCAGCCCGGCGTCGCGCCGGCTCTGGTTGCAGAACTCCCCGGAGGGCCAGCGCTCGTCCTCGGCGTACCGGGTCACCCAGAGCGGGTGCGCGACGACGCCGGCCCGCTGCAGGATCGGCGAGGACGGGTCGGCCAGCACCGGGATGCCCGCGCCGGACACCAGCTTGTAGCCAGGGGGCGTGCCCAGCCGGGTGGGCTTGGTCCGGTTGACCACCTTCCAGCTGCGCTGGGTGGCCCAGTCGGGGTCCTGGCCGCCGTCGGACTCGCTCTCCATCGCCCGGGTGCGCTGCACCACCGCCAGGCCGTAGGGGTTCTCCGGGGAGACGGGCGCCGGCTCGCTCTCGCTGACCAGCACCGTGTTCTCCGGGCCGTCGACCTCCATGTCGAGGCGGGCGACGATGAAGTGCTGGTGGAACGGCGCGTAGGTCTGCGTGTCGACCACCGTGCCGTGCGGCGGCGGGGTGTCGGAGTAGGACGTCGTCACCATGATCCCGGTGGCGCGGACCTCGCACTCGATCGTGCCGTCCTGGTAGAAGCGCCAGTAGGTCAGGTACTCGTAGTTGGCCACCGTGGCGTGGAAGGAGACGACCATCCGCCGCGACCGGCGGACCTCGGTGCCGGCCTTCTCGTCGACGTGCTTCCACAGCACGCCGTCGTCCTCCTCGTGGAGGCAGATGGCGTTCCTGATCGTGTACGGCTCGCCGCGGGTGTCGTGCAGGACGGCGTCGACGTAGGTGATCTCGCCGAGGCAGTCGCAGCCGAGCTCCAGCGACGTCGTCATGAAGCCCAGTCCCCACTCGCCGATGTCGAAGGCGGTGCGGCGGTAGTGGTCGGGGCCGGGGTCGCGGTAGGGCACGACCATCTCGGCGAAGGACATCCGGTGCGCGATCGACCGGGTGCCGGTGCCGTCGTCGTAGCCGACGCGGTGCAGCACCAGGCCCTCGCGGTGGTTGAAGCCCAGCCGCAGCGTCCAGTTCTGCCAGCGCAGCTCGCAGCCGTCGAGGGTGAAGGAGACCCCCTCCGGCTGGGTGATCTCCAGCGGCCTGAGGTCGCTGCGCTGCACCAGCCCGGGCACCAGCGAGGGCGCGTACTCGCCCATGGCCAGGTTCGGGCCGGGCGGCGGGGTGTCCTCGACCCGCAGCAGCTCCATCGTGTTGAGGTCGACCACGAAGTGCAGCCCGTTGACCGGGTTGGCGTAGGGGTTGCCGCCGGGTACCGAGCGGCGCCACACGTCGGTCCAGCCCACCCGCCGGTCCTGCAGGCCCTCGGGGATGAGGGAGTGGCCGTAGGCCCAGGTGTCGATGAGCACGAGGTCGAGGTCGGTGATGCCGCGCTCGGCGAGCGCCTCGATCACGGTCGGGTGCTGGATGAGCACGTCGTGGGCCTCGTGCCACTCGTCGAGGGTCATGTTGGGCTGCTCGCCGGGGACGGCCTCCCAGGACAGCAGCGCGTCGTCGGTCAGCGACACCAGGGCCTTGTAGGCGGTGCCCTCCTCGCGGCTCCAGCAGGTGACCCGCGCCTCGCGCCGGATGGGGTCACCGGGGGTGAACGCGCGGACGACGTCCTTGGCCGGCTCCTTCAGCTCGATGGAGGCGTAGCGCCAGCGCTCGTCGACGCCCTTCTCGCGGCGGAGGAGGGCGGCGGCGGCGCGGAACTCGTCGGCGTTCAGCGGGTCGAGCGGGTGGGCGGTCATGCGGAGCTCTCCGGGGTGGGGTCGGGGCGGTCGGCGAGGAGGGGGAGCGCGGGGTCCCAGCGGGTTCCGTCGCGGGCGTCGCGGCGGCGCCGGGCGATGGCCGAGAGGGCCTCCAGCACCACCCGGTTGGCCAGCGCCGCGGTGATGTCGGCGTGGTCGTAGGGCGGGCTCACCTCGACGACGTCGACGCCGACGACCGGCAGCTCCAGGCAGATGCGGCGCACGGAGTCGAGCAGCTGGCGGGCCGTCAGCCCGCCCGGCTCGGGGGTGCCGGTGCCGGGCGCGTGCCCGGGGTCGCAGACGTCGATGTCGACGGAGAGGAAGACGCCGTCGCACTCGTCGGTGGCGATGCCGAAGGCCTCGGTGAGGCAGGCCTCCAGCCCGCGGGAGCCGATCTCGGTCATCTCGTAGGAGCGCATGCGCTGCTGCGCCATCCAGTCGAGCGTCGCCGGGGGCGGCCAGTAGCCACGGAGGCCGATCTGCAGGAACCGGTCGCCGCGCAGCGCGCCGGACTCGATGAGGCGGCGCATCGGCTGACCGTGGCCCCACAGCGAGCCGAACTCGATGTCGCCGGTGTCGGCGTGCGCGTCGAAGTGGATCATCGAGACGCGGCCGTGGCCGAGGACGTTGGCCACGCCCTTCGCGTCGGCGAAGGCGATCGAGTGGTCACCGCCGAGCACCACGGGGATCGCGCCGGCGCGGGCCACCCGCTCCACCGCCGCCTCGAGCGCCGGCAGGGCCGTCCCGATGTCGCCGGAGTACATCTCGACGTCGCCGGCGTCGACGACCCGCAGGTCGCGCAGGCCGTCGGTGCGCAGCGCCAGGCTCGGACGCGACCCGTCGTGCGGCAGGTAGTCGGTCGCCCGGATCGCCTGCGGGCCGAAGCGGGTGCCCGGGCGGTGCGACGTGCCCCCGTCGAAGGGTGCCCCGAGGACGACGACGTCGGCGCCGTCGTAGGTGGCGGGCTCGTCGAGGTCGCAGCGGTCGACGCCGAGGTAGGTGATGTCGGGCCCGTACTGGGCGCCATAGCGCGTCATGGTCTGGAAGTCCGATCCGTCGTGCGGTCGCCGTGGCCGCAGCGTACGGGCCCATCCTGACGACGGGATCAGCGGTGTCAAGGGATCGAGGCGACGGATTCCGCCGTCCGGGACGGCGCGTGCCGCGTGAAGCCGTTACGGCGGGTCGATCGGTGGGCTGTCGCCACGGGGGACCGGCGGGACCGCGCCGTGCCGGACCGTCGTCACCTCTGCGAGTGGGTGTACGCCGTGGAGTCTTCCGCTGGGGTGACGCCCAACTGATCGTCTCCGCTGTGACTCGGCGCACACGCCGGGTCCGCGCGTGCGCCGGCTCGGCGCGACGAGGAGGACGTGGATGACTCTGGACCAGCGGCCGGCACCCGGGCCGGCGGACCTCCGGGCCAAGGGCCTGTCGAGCAACTCGGTGGGGCTGCTCGCCAGCGTCGTCCTGGGGATCTCGAGCATCGCGCCGGTCTACGCCCTGACCGTGACGCTCGGCCCGACGGTGACCGAGGTCGGCCTGCAGATGCCGGCCGTCTTCCTGGTCGGTTTCATCCCGATGCTGCTCGTGGCCTACGGATACCGGGAGCTCAACCGCGTCGCGCCCGACTGCGGCACCTCGTTCACCTGGGCCACCAAGGCGTTCAACCCCTACCTCGGCTGGATGGCCGGCTGGGGCGCGCTGCTGGCCACGATCATCGTGCTCTCCAGCCTCGCCGGGGTCGCCGTCTCCTTCTTCTACCTGCTGCTCGGGGAGATCACCGGCTCCGAGGACGTCGGCGCGCTGGGCGACGACCGCCTCGTCAACGTGCTGACCTGCGTGGCCTTCGTGGCGCTGGCCACCTGGATCACCTACCGCGGCGTCGAGGCCACCAAGCGGCTGCAGTACACGCTGGTCGGCTTCCAGATGGCGGTGCTGCTGCTGTTCGTGGTGCTCGCGCTGGTCAGGTCCGGCTCGTCGCCCGGCGGCATCCCCTTCTCGTTCTCCTGGCTCGACCCGACGGCGATCAGCTCGTTCAGCGCGTTCACCGCGGGGCTGTCGCTGTCGCTGTTCATCTACTGGGGCTGGGACACATGTCTGACGGTCAACGAGGAGACGACGGGCTCCGCGCGGACCCCCGGCCGCGCCGCGCTGCTGGCCATCGCGGTCATCGTGGCCACCTACCTGGTCACGGCCATCGCCGTGCAGATGTACGCCGGTGTCGGCACGGAGGGCGAGGGGCTGGGCAACCCGGACACCGGGGACAACGTCTTCGCCGCGCTCGCGGGGCCGGTGCTGGGCTCCGGCCTGGCGTTCATCCTGTTCCTCGCGGTGCTGGCCAGCTCGGCGTCGTCGCTGCAGACCACGTTCCTCCCGCCCACCCGCACCCTGCTGGCGATGGCGACCTACGGCGCGCTGCCGGCACGCCTGGCCGACGTCCACCCGCGGTTCCGGGGCCCGTCGACGGCCACGCTCGTCGCCGGGGTCGCCACCGGCGCGTTCTACGTGGGGATGACGCTGATCAGCGAGAACGTCCTGATCGACACCATCTACGCGCTCGGCCTGATGATCTGCTTCTACTACGGGATCACCGCCTACGCCTGCGTCTGGTACTTCCGCCACGAGCTGCGGCGCAGCGTCAAGGACCTGTTCGTCAAGGGCGTCATGCCGCTGCTGGGCGCGCTGATGCTCACGGCGGTGTTCGTGCAGACGGCGATCGACACGCTCGACCCAGCCTACGGCAGCGGCTCGTCGGTGTTCGGGCTGGGCAGCGTGTTCGTCATCGGCATCGGCCTGCTGGTGCTCGGCGCGGTGCTGATGCTCGTGTGGCGGGCCCGGCACCCGGCGTTCTTCCGTGGTGAGACGCTGCGGCAGGACACCCCGTCCCTGGTCTTCGACGAGTGACGCCCGGCTGAGCGCCTCCCGTCCCGACCATCATCGGACGTGTGCACGGTCGCCCGGCGTGCCGGCGCGTGTCCGTGCACACGTCCGATGATCACGAGCGAACGGTGTCCGGGTGCCAGCCCCGGCTGACCAGCGCCGCCCGGGAGCGCTCCACCACCACGCCAGGCCCGCCCAGGTGCCGCGCGGCGAACCGGAGCACCAGCCACCCGCCGGCGGCCATGAGCGAGTAGCGGTCGACGTCGCGGCCGAACTGATCTGCCTCGGCGTGCTGGCGCCCCTCGTACTCGACGGCGATGCGGTGGCGCTCCCAGCCGAGGTCGGCGTGTGCCACCACGCGGCCCCGCCGGTCGAGGACCGGCACCTGCACCTCCGGGGCCGGCAGGTCGCTCGTCGCGAGCCAGTACCGCAGCAGGCTCTCGGGCCGGGACGTGGCCCGTCCGTCGAGGAGCGCCGCGCACTCCCGCGCCCGGACGATGCCGCGGACCCGTCCGCCGCGTGCCAGGCGCTCGGCCAGTGACGCCTCGCAGAGGCGCCGGGCCCGGAGCAGCGCGTCGCCGATCGCGAGGAGCTCGGCCGGCGGTGTCCGCAGTGCGAGGTCGAGGAGGGTCTGGGCGCCCGAGGTGACCCGCAGGCCGCCCACCTCGACGACGTCCTCCGGTCGCAGGTCACGCACTGCGACGACGAGTCCACGCCGCCGCGGCAGGACGGGCCGGGGCCGGAGCACGACCTGGACCTCAGGTGGAGGGTCAGTGTGCACCCCGAGCAGGGAGGCCGCGGTCTCCAGGCCGAAGGCGGCATCCCGCGGCAGGAGCCGTGTCCACGCACGGCAGCGCACGGAGAGCGACGAGGGCTGGGCGCGGGAGAGGTGCAGGCCGCGGGACAGCTGCTCGCCTCCCTCGGCGATCCGCCGCCGCGTCGCGCCGCGCCGCCGTGCGTCCGTCCACGTCCAGTTCGAGCCGAGGTCCAGGGGTTCCACCCGGCCACCGTCGGGTGCGCGGAGTCCGGTGCCCGGCGGCCGGTGTCATCTGTGGACGACGGCGACGGCTGTGCACTCGGGACCGTCTCGCCGCGATCGTCGGATGCGTGTACGCGTGCGCGGCGTGTCCTCCCGGTGTCGTGCACGCAGCCGATGGTCGGCGCGCCGGCCCTCAGCCGTCCAGGCGCGCCAGCTGCTCGGGTGTCAGCTGCAGCTCCGCCGCGGCCGCGGAGTCCTGGATCGACGCCGCCCGCGACGCCCCCGGGATGGGCAGCACGACGTCGGCCTGGGCGAGGTGCCAGGCCAGCGTCACCCGGTACACCGAGACACCGAGCTCCTGCGCCACCTCGGCGAACGCCGGCGCCGTCGAGTCGAGCGACCCCGCCGCGCCCACCCCGCCGAACGGGCTCCACGGGATGAAGGCCAGCCCGTGCCCGGCGCAGTGGGCGAGCTCGTCGGCGGAGAACCGCCAACCCGGCGCGAACTGGTTCTGCACGCTCACCAGCGCCGGTCCCACGATCGAGCGGGCGACGTCGATCTGCGCGACGTCGGCGTTGGAGATGCCGGCCCGCTGCACCAGGCCGTCGTCGACGAGCTGCCGCAGCGCGCCCATGGAGTCCTCCCACGGCGTCCGCGGGTCGGGCCGGTGGAACTGGTAGAGGCCGATGGCGTCGACGCCGAGCCGCCGCAGCGACGCCTCGCACGCCTGCCGCAGGTACCCGGGCGACCCGTCGAGCTCCCAGTCGCTGCCGCGGCGGGTGTGACCGCCCTTGGTCGCCACGAGCACGCCCGAGGTGTCGCCGCCGTAGGAGGCCAGCGCCGCGGCCACGAGCTCCTCGTTGTGGCCGAACTCCGACTCGTCGCGGGCGTAGGCGTCGGCG
Organism: Geodermatophilus obscurus; assembly: GCF_900115395.1. GTDB lineage: Bacteria > Actinomycetota > Actinomycetes > Mycobacteriales > Geodermatophilaceae > Geodermatophilus > Geodermatophilus obscurus_B. The sequence continues at coordinate 110,892 of NZ_FOWE01000011.1, read as the reverse complement.
GTGTCGACGAGGGTCACGCCGGCGTCGAGGGCGGCGTGCACGGTGGCGACGGCGTCCTCCCGGGACGGCCGGTCGGTCTTGGTGGACAGGGGCATGGCCCCGAGCCCGATGGCACTGACGGTCAGGTCTCCGATGCGTCGCTGCTGCACGGGGCTGTCGTGCCCCGCGGGTAGCGTCGGTACCCGTGACTTCGCTGTTCGACGAGCCGGCGGAGGACGGCGGCACCGTCGACCCGGGCGCCCCGCTGGCGGTGCGGATGCGCCCGCGCTCGCTCGACGAGGTCGTGGGCCAGCAGCACCTGCTCGGCCCGCGGGCGCCGCTGCGCCGCCTGGTCGAGGCCGATGAGCCGATGTCGCTGGTGCTCTACGGCCCGCCCGGCACCGGCAAGACCACGCTGGCGCACGTCATCTCGCTGGCCACCAAGCGGCAGTTCGTGCAGCTGTCGGCCCTCGACGCCGGGGTGAAGGAGGTCCGCGCGGTCATCGCCGGCGCCAAGCGGGAGCTCACCTACGGCGGCCGGCGCACGGTGCTGTTCATCGACGAGGTGCACCGGTTCTCCAAGACCCAGCAGGACAGCCTGCTGTCGGCCGTGGAGGACCGGATCGTCAGCCTCGTCGCGGCCACCACCGAGAACCCGTTCTTCTCCGTCGTCAGCCCGCTGCTCTCGCGCAGCCTCGTGCTGGCGCTGCAGCCGCTGTCCGACGACGACGTGCGCTCGCTGCTGCGCCGGGCGCTCACCAGCGACCGCGGCCTCGACGGCGCCGTCACCCTCGGCCCCGACGCCGAGGAGCACCTCGTCCGCATCGCCGGGGGCGACGGGCGCAAGGCGCTGACCGCACTGGAGTCCGGCGCCGGGGCCGCGGTCGCCGCGGGCGCCGCCGAGATCGACCTCGCCACGCTCGAGACCGCCGTCGCCCAGGCCGCCGTGCGCTACGACCGGCAGGGCGACATGCACTACGACGTCGCCAGCGCGCTGATCAAGTCCATCCGCGGCAGCGACGTCGACGCCGCCCTGCACTACCTGGCGCGGATGGTCGTCGCGGGGGAGGACCCCCGGTTCATCGCCCGCCGCCTGGTCATCGCCGCCAGCGAGGACGTCGGCATGGCCGACCCGACGGCACTGCAGACGGCGGTCGCCGCGGCGGAGGCGGTCGCGTTCATCGGCATGCCCGAGGGCCACTTCCCGCTCGCCCACGCCGTCGTCCACCTGGCCACCGCGCCGAAGTCGAACGCGGTCACCGTGGCGATCGGCGAGTCGGTGGCCGACGTGCGCGCCGGGCTGGGCGGGCCGGTGCCGCCGGGACTGCGCGACGCCCACTACGGCGGGGCGAAGAAGCTCGGTCACGGCAGGACCTACGTCTACCCGCACGACGCGCCCGAGGGGATCGTGCCGCAGCAGTACCCGCCCGACGCGCTGGTCGGGCGCGACTACTACCGCCCCACCAGCCGCGGCGCCGAGGCCGGCATCGGGGCCCGGCTGGCCAAGCTCCGCGCGATCCTCCGCCGCCCCCGGTGACCGCGGAGGGCCGCGACTACTGTTGCCACGCCGGTCGCCTCCCCCGCCCGGCTGCCAGACGGAGAAGAGGAGACGCCGCGTGTCCGCAGGAGAGTGGGCCGGACTGATCGCCGCCCTGGCGCTGGTGCTGCTGGTGGTGCTGCTCGCCGTCCCGCTGCTCAAGCTGGGCCGCACGCTGGACGAGACGACGCTGACGATCCGCCAGGTGCGCGAGCAGAGCCAGCCGATCCTCGGCCAGGCGCAGACGACGATCGCCCAGGTCAACAGCAACCTCGAGCGGGTCGACGACATCACCGGCAACGCCGCCAACGTGTCGAGCAACGTCGCGGCCCTGACCAGCGTCGTCGCGGCCACGGTCGGCAGCCCGCTGATCAAGGTCGCCGCGTTCAGCTACGGCGTGCGCAGCGCCACGAGGAAGCGCCGGGAGGGCCAGGCCCTCGCCGAGGCCGCCGCCCGTGACAAGGCCGACCGCCGCGCCCGGCGTGCCGCCCGGCGGGCCGCCTGATGCGCCGGCTGTTCTGGCTGGCCATGGGCATCACGATCGGTGCCCTCGTCGTCCGCAAGCTGTCCCGCGCGGCCGAGAAGATGACGCCCGCCGGCATCGGCGCCTCCATCGCCGAGGGGCTGCGCGACCTCGCCGACGCCATCGGTGACTTCGGCGCCGACGTGCGCGCCGCGGCCGCCGCCCGCGAGGAGGAGCTGCGCGCCGGCACCGGCCTCGACGCCCCGCTGCCCGAGCGCGACTCCACCCCGCTGCAGCTCCCCGGCGGCCGCCGGGGCGGCGCCCACGCGGCCGACCGCTGAGCCGCACCCACCCCCGCGGGAGACGACCCGCCCTGAGGACCGAGTAGGCCATGCAGACCGCCGAGATCCGCCGCCGCTTCCTGCAGCACTTCGAGCAGCGCGGCCACACCGTCGTCCCCAGCGCCTCGCTGGTGTCGCCCGACCCGTCCCTGCTGTTCACCGTCGCCGGGATGGTCCCCTTCATCCCGTACCTGACCGGCCGCGAGCCCGCGCCGTTCCCGCGGGCCACCAGCGTGCAGAAGTGCGTGCGCACCCTCGACATCGAGGAGGTGGGCAAGACCACCCGCCACGGCACGTTCTTCCAGATGAACGGCAACTTCTCCTTCGGCGACTACTTCAAGGAGGGGGCGATCCGGCACGCCTGGGAGCTGGTCACCGGGCGGCTGGAGGACGGCGGGCTGGGCTTCGACCCCGACCGCATCTGGGCGACGGTCTACCTCGACGACGACGAGGCCGCCGAGGCGTGGCACCGCGTCGCCGGGCTGCCCAGGGAGCGCATCCAGCGGCTGGGCAAGAAGGACAACTACTGGCACACCGGTGCCGAGGGGCCCGGCGGTCCCTGCTCGGAGATCTTCTTCGACCGCGGCCCGGAGTACGGCCCCGACGGCGGCCCGTTGGTCGACAGCGCCGGGGACCGGTTCCTCGAGATCTGGAACCTCGTCTTCATGCAGTACGAGCTCGCCGACGTCCGGGGCAAGGAGGACTTCCGGATCGTCGCCGAGCTGCCGAACAAGAACATCGACACCGGCATGGGCATGGAGCGGGTGGCCTTCCTGCTCCAGGGCGTCGACAACCTCTACGAGATCGACGAGGTGGCGCCGGTGCTGCGCCGCGCCGCCGAGCTCGCCGGCGTCCGCTACGGCGCCGACCACGACGCCGACGTCCGGCTGCGCGTCGTCGCCGACCACGTCCGCAGCGGCCTGATGCTCATCGGCGACGGCATCACGCCCGGCAACGAGGGCCGCGGCTACATCCTGCGCCGGCTGCTGCGCCGCGCCGTCCGCTCCATGCGGCTGCTCGGCGTCGACGCCGCCACGCTGCCCGAGCTGCTGCCGGTCTCCCGCGACGCGATGGGCGTCAGCTACCCCGAGCTCGTGGCCGACTTCGACCGGATCAGCGCCGTCGCCTACGCCGAGGAGGAGGCGTTCCGGCGCACCCTCACCTCCGGCACCGCGCTGTTCGACACCGCCGTGGCGCAGGCCAAGGCCGCCGGCACGCCGTCGCTGTCGGGGGAGCAGGCGTTCTCGCTGCACGACACGTACGGGTTCCCGATCGACGTCACCCTCGAGATGGCCGCCGAGCAGGGCGTCACCGTCGACGAGGCCGGGTTCCGCGCGCTCATGCAGCAGCAGCGCGACCGCGCCCGCGCCGACGCCCGCGCCAAGCGCACCGGCTCGGTCGACGTCAGCGCCTACACCCGCCTGCTGGCCGAGCACGGCCCCACCGACTGGCGCGCCTACGACACCCTGCGCACCGACTCCCGCGTGCTCGGCCTCGTCACCGATCTCGCCGTCACCGAGCTCGCGGGCGACGACGGCGGCGCGGCCGAGGCCGGGGAGGGCGAGGTCGTGCGCGTCGTGCTCGACCGCACGCCCTTCTACGCCGAGTCCGGTGGCCAGGTCGCCGACGCCGGCGAGCTGCACTGGGACGGCGGCCGCGCCGAGGTGCTCGACGTGCAGCGCCCGGTCAAGGGCCTCGTCGTCCACCAGGTCCGCGTGCTCGAGGGCGCGCTCGCCCGGGGGGCCGAGCTGACCGCCGAGGTCGACCGGGAGTGGCGGCTGTCGGCCTGCCAGGCGCACTCGGGCACCCACGTGGTGCACGCCGCGCTGCGCCAGGTGCTCGGCCCGCAGGCGCTGCAGTCGGGCTCCTACAACCGCCCCGGCTACCTGCGGCTGGACTTCGCCTGGCAGGGCGCGCTGAGCGCGCAGCAGCGGCACGACATCGAGGACGTCGCCAACGCCGCCGTCCGCGCCGACCTGCGGGTGCGCGCCGACCACATGACCCTGCCCGAGGCCCAGGCCGCCGGTGCGCTGGCGCTGTTCGGCGAGACCTACGGCGAGCTGGTCCGCGTGGTCGAGATCGGGGGGCCCTGGTCGCGCGAGCTCTGCGGTGGCACGCACGTGTCCGGCAGCGCGCAGATCGGCACGCTGGCGCTGACCGGGGAGTCCTCGGTCGGGTCCGGGGCCCGCCGCGTCGAGGCCGTCGTCGGCATCGAGGGCTTCCGCTACCTCGCCCGCGAGCGCGACCTGGTCCGGCAGCTCGGCGAGCTGCTCAAGTCGCCCTCCGACGGGCTGGTCGACCGGGTCGGCGGCGTCCTGGCGCGGCTGCGCGACGCCGAGCGCGAGATCGCCGAGCTGCGCGCCTCGCAGACGAAGGCCGCCGCCGGGCAGTACGCCGCGGACGCCCGGGACGTCGACGGCACCGCCGTCGTCACCGCCGCGCCCGCCGGCCTGACCGGCGGGGACCTGCGCACGCTCGCCCTCGACGTCCGCGGGCGGCTCGGTGAGCGTCCGGGTGTCGTCTTGCTGGCCTCCGAGGCCGGGGGCAAGGTTGCTCTCGTCGCCGCGCTGACCCCCGCTGCCCAGGCGCGCGGTCTCTCGGCCGGGGACCTCGTGAAGGCGATGGCCCCGGCGGTGGGTGGCCGAGGTGGCGGCAAGGCTGACGTCGCCCAGGGCGGCGGCACGGACCCGGGCGGCATCCCCGCCGCCCTCCAGGCCGGTGAACAGGCGGTCGCGACCGCCGCAGGGAGGTGACCGGAGTGCCCGAGCAGCGCCCCGACGAGACCGGCGACGTCAACGAGCGGCGGGTCCAGGGCCGTCCGGCGGTCCCGCCGGCCCGCCCCCGGCAGAACCCGCCGCCGCCGCCGGTGCACCACCGCACCGAGCAGATCGACCTGCGCGCCGGCTTCCCGCCGGTCCGCAACGAGACCACCGAGATCGACCTGTCCCAGGGGCTGCCCGCCGGGCTGCCGCTGCCGCCGCGCCGCACCCGCCAGGGCCGCCGGCTCGGCCTCGACGTCGGCACGGTGCGGATCGGCGTCGCCCTGTCCGACCCCACCGGCACCCTGGCCAGCCCGCTGGAGACCGTCGAGCGCCGCCGCGACGGGGGCGACCTCGACCGGATCGCCGACCTCGTCGTGGAACACGAGGTGACCGAGGTGATCGTGGGGGAGCCGAGGCACCTGTCGGGTGCGTCGGGCGCCTCCGCCCGGGAAGCGCGTGCCTACTCTCGGTCACTCGCCGGGCGCATCGGCAGCGTGCCCGTGCACCTCGTCGACGAGAGGCTCTCCACCGTGACCGCAGCCAGTTCCCTGCGCGCGAACGGGCTCGACAGCCGCGCCCAGCGCCCTGTGATCGACCAGGCCGCGGCCGTGGTCATCCTCCAGGCGTACCTGGACTCGCAGCGGGGGCGCTCGTGAGTGGTCCGGTCCCGCCGTACGAGCGGGGCCGGTACGCGCCGTCCGACGTCCTGTCGCGCGGCGGGAGCCCGGCGGGCGCCTGGTACGGCCACCCCGCCGACGCGCCGCCGACGACGCGGTTGCCGGTCGGGCCGGTGCCCACGGGGTCCGGCGGCGTGCACCCGTCGGGTCCGCTCCCGGTCCCGCCCGTCCTCAGCGGCCGGCACTCCGCCCCCGGTGACGACGACCGCACCGGCCCGCTGCCGGGCGGCGACCAACCGGGCCCGCCCGCGCCCGGCCTGCCGCCCCGCCCGGCCGGCGCCTGGTCCCGCCTGGCCAAGCGGTCGGACGCCGGGCCCGACGCCACCGTCGCCGCGCCCGCGGTCGGCGGCCCGTACGACACCGCGGTGCCCGCCGAGGCGCCCACCGAGGCCCACCCCCTGCACGACCCGCACGAGGACGACGACTCCACCGGCGGCCTGGAGGTCCTGGGCGCCGGCGGCCGGGACCGGGGCCGCCGCGGCCGGCGCGCCCGCCGTGCCGCCGCCGGGGACGCGCACCACGACGACCTCCACCACGACGACCTCCACCACGACGACGAGCACGACGACCACCACCACGACCTCCACCACGACGACGAGCACGACGACCACCCCGTGCTCGGCCGGGGTGGACGCTCCCGCCCGGCGAAGCGCCGTCGCAGCCCGCTGGCCAACGTGCTGGCCCTCCTGGTGCTGGCCGGCGTGGTCGCCGGCGTCGTCTTCGGCGGCCGCGCGCTGATCGGCCTGCTGAACCCCGAGGCCGAGGACTTCACCGGCACCGGCACCGGCGCCGTCGACGTCCGCATCGACGACGGCGACACCCTCAGCGACATCGCCCGGACCCTGGTCGACGAGGGCGTCATCGCCTCCAGCGCGCCGTTCGTCGAGGCCGCCGAGGCCGACCCCGCGTCGATGGGCATCCAGCCCGGCGTCTACAGCCTGCGTGCGCAGATGAGCGGGTCGGCCGCCCTCGACCTGCTGCTCGACCCCGCCGCCCGGCAGGTGTCGCGGGTGACCGTCCCCGAGGGCTTCACCGTCGCCGCCACCCTGCAGCGCATCGCCGAGAGCACCGGCCTGCCGATCGAGGACCTGCAGGCCGCCGCCGCCGACCCCGCTGCGCTGGGCCTGCCCGCCTACGCCAACGGGCAGCTCGAGGGCTTCCTGTTCCCGGCCACCTACGAGGTCGAGCCCGACACCACCGCCGCCGACGTGCTGCGGGCGATGGTCACGCGCTTCACCGACACCGCCACCGAGCTGCAGCTCGAGCAGCGGGCCGCCGCCGCCGGCCGCTCGCCCTACGACATCGTCGTCGTGGCCTCGATGATCCAGTCGGAGACGCTGCTCGACGAGGAGCGGCCGAACGTCGCGCAGGTGGTCTACAACCGGCTGAACCAGGGGATCGCGCTCGGCATCGACGCCACGCTGGCCTACGGCCTGCAGAAGAACGGCAACGACCTCACCGTCACCGACCTGCAGACCGACGGCCCCTACAACACCCGGACCCGTCCGGGGCTCCCGCCGACGCCGATCAGCGCCCCGGGTGAGGCCAGCCTGGAGGCGGCGCTCGCGCCGACCACCGGCGACCTCCTGTACTACGTCCTGGAGTCCCAGGAGGGCCGGCACTACTTCACGGCCAGCTACGACGACTTCCTGGCGGCCCGCCAGCGCTGCGCCGACGCCGGCCTCGGGTGCGGTGGCTGACCGGCCGGTGCCCGGAGCAGGTCCCGCCGGCCGGGCGGCCGTCATCGGCCGCCCGGTCGCGCACTCGCTGTCCCCGCTGCTGCACCGCGCGGCGTACGCCGTCCTGGGCCTGACCGGCTGGACCTACGACGCACTCGACCTCGGCCCCGAGGACCTGCCGGTGCTGCTGGCCGGCCTCGGCCCGGAGTGGCGCGGGTTCTCGGTGACCATGCCGTGCAAGCAGGCGGCCGTCGCGGCAGCCGACACCGTCGAGCCGCTGCCGCGGCTGCTCGGCGCGGCCAACACCCTCGTGCACACCGACGCCGGCTGGCGGGCGGAGAACACCGACGTCCACGGGGTCGGCATGGCCCTGCAGACCGGTGGCGTCGAGCGGGTGGCGCACGCCGCGCTGATCGGTGCGGGCGGGACGGCGGCCGCCGCCGCCGTGGCGCTGGCCGAGCTCGGTGCCGAGTCCGTCGACGTGCTCGTGCGCGACCCCTCACGCGCCGCCGACGTCGTCCGGGTGCTGGGCGTGCTCGGTGTGGAGGCCGACGTCCGGCGGGTCGGCCCGGGACCGGTCGAGGCGCCCGTCGTGGTCAGCACGGTGCCCATCGGCGCGCACGCCGACCTCGCCGGACTGCGGTGGCGGGCGGGCCAGACCCTGCTCGACGTGCTGTACGCGCCGTGGCCCACCCCCGTCGCCGCGCGGGCCGCGGCCGCCGGGGCCACCGTGATCAGCGGTCTCGAGGTGCTGTTCTGGCAGGCCACCGTCCAGGTCGAGCTGATGACCGGGCAGCCCGCGCCGATCGGTGCCATGCGCGCCGCCCTGGACGCCCGCTGACCCGGGTGGACGACGTCCTGCCGCGCGGGCTGCTGCTCGCGGCCGCCCTGCTCGCCGCCGCCGCCACCGGGCCGCTGCTCGCCCGCACCGCCGTCCGGCTGGCCGCCCGCGACGCCGTCGCCCGGCCCGGCGCCGCCCGTGCGCTGGCGTCGGCCGCCGCCCTGGCCGTCCTGCTGTGCGGCGCCGTGCTGCTCACCGGCGCCCGCCCGGCCACGCTGGCCTACGCCTGGACCGCCGGCGCCGCCGTCGTCCTCGCGCAGGTCGACCTGGCCGTGCACCGGCTGCCCGACCGGGTCACCTACCCGGCCGCGGCGGTGGTCGCGGCCGCCCTGGCCGCCGACGCCGCGCTGCTCGGCACCTGGCCGGACCTGCTGCGCGCGCTGCTGGCCGCGGCCGCCGCCGGGGGAGTGTCGCTGCTCGGGGCACTGGCCGGGCCGTCCGGTCTCGGCCTCGGCGACGTCAAGCTGCTCGCGCTGCTCGGCCTGGTGCTCGGCTGGGCCGGGTGGGGGGTGCTGCTGGCCGGGGTGTTCCTCGGCCTGCTCGCCGGCGCCGCCGTGTCGCTGCTGCTGGTGGCCACCGGGCGGGCCGGCTGGCGCACCGCGCTGCCGTTCGGCCCGCCGCTGCTGCTCGGCGCCGTCCTCGCCCTCCTGGTGGAGGCACCGCTGGCCTGAGGGGAGTTCCGCGATGATCAGGTGACCTGATCGTCGGGCGTCCTCCCGCACGCTCCACCGCGAGGGAGGACGCCGCACGACCAGGGACCCTGATCGCGGCGCTCGCCGCGGGGACGGACGAGGCGCCCCGCGCACGGCTGGCACACTGACGGCATGTTGCGCTGGCTGACCGCCGGTGAGTCGCACGGCCAGCAGCTCACCGCCATCCTCGAGGGCCTGCCCGCCGGCGTGCGGGTGCAGACCGCCGACCTCGACGTCGACCTCGCCCGCCGCCGGCTCGGCCACGGCCGCGGCGCGCGGATGTCCTTCGAGCAGGACGAGGTCACGCTGACCGGCGGGGTCCGGCACGGGCTGACCCAGGGCGGCCCGATCGCCGTCCAGGTCGGCAACACCGAGTGGCCCAAGTGGCAGACGGTGATGTCCGCCGACCCGGTCGACGCCGAGGTCCTCGCCGGCCAGGCGCGCAACGCCCCGCTCACCCGCCCGCGCCCCGGCCACGCCGACCTCGCCGGCATGCAGAAGTACGGCTTCGACGACGCCCGCCCGGTGCTCGAGCGGGCCAGCGCCCGCGAGACCGCCGCCCGCGTCGCCCTGGGTGCCGTGGCCCGCGCGTTCCTGCGGCAGGCGCTCGGCGTCGAGGTGGTCAGCCACGTCGTCGCCATCGGGCCGGTCACCGTGCCCGACGGCGTGCTGCCCGGCCCACAGGACAGCCCGCGCATCGACGACGACCCGGTCCGCTGTGCCGACCCGGCCACCAGCGCGGTGATGGTGGCCGAGGTCGACGACGCCCGGAAGAACGGCGACACCCTCGGCGGCGTCGTCGAGGTCGTCGTCCACGGCCTGCCGCCGGGCCTGGGCAGCCACGTGCACTGGGACCGCCGGCTCGACTCCCGCCTGGCCGCCGCGCTCATGGGCGTGCAGTCGGTCAAGGCCGTCGAGGTCGGTGACGGGCTGGAGACCGCCCGCCGCCGCGGCTCGGTCGCCCACGACGAGATCGTGACGGAGGAGGGCCGGCTGCGGCGGGTCACCGACCGGGCGGGGGGCATCGAGGGCGGCATGACCAACGGCGAGGTCCTGCGGGTGCGCGCGGCGATGAAGCCCATCAGCACCGTGCCGCGGGCCCTGGCCACCGTCGACGTCGCCACCGGCGACGCCGCGATCGCGATCAACCAGCGCAGCGACGCCTGCGCGGTGCCCCGCGGCAGCGTCGTCATGGAGGCGATGGTCGCGCTGACCCTGGCCGACGCCGCGCTGGAGAAGTTCGGCGGCGACTCCCTCGCCGAGACCCGCCGCAACGCGCAGGCCTACCTCGACGCCCTCCCGTTCCGGTGAGCGGGCCGCTCCTGGTCCTGGTCGGCCCGCCGGCCGCGGGTAAGACGACCGTCGGCACGGCCGTGGCCCGCGCGGTCGGCGCCGGCTTCCGGGACACCGACGCCGACGTCGAGGCCGAGACCGGCACGAGCGTCGCCGACCTGTTCGTGACGCACGGCGAGGAGCACTTCCGCGCGCTGGAGGAGGCCGCCGTCGCGCGGGCGCTGTCCGGCCACGACGGCGTCCTCGCGCTCGGCGGCGGCGCGGTGCTCAGCCCGGCCAGCCGCGCGCTGCTCGTCGCGTACGGCCGCGCCGGCGGCACCGTCGTCCACCTCGACGTCGACCTGCCCTCGGCGGCCAAGCGCGCCGGGCTCTCCCGCGACCGCCCGCTCCTGGCGGTCAACCCCCGGGCGATGCTGCGCACCCTCCTCGAGCAGCGCGCCCCGCTCTACGCCGAGGTGGCCACCGTGGTCGTGCCGACCGGCGGCCGCCCGCCCGCCGACGTCGTCGCCGACGTCCTCGCCGCACTGCCCGCCGGGGCCGGCCGATGAGGCGGGTGACCGTGGCGGGGGAGCAGCCGTACGAGGTCGTCATCGGCCCGGGCGCGCAGGCCGAGCTGGCCCTGGTGCTGGCCGGCACGCCGAAGGCCGCGGTCGTGCACGCCCCGCCGCTGGCCGCGCTGGCCGGGGCGGCCGTCGAGACGCTGCAGTCGGCCGGGGTGGCCGCCGAGGCCGTCGTCGTCCCCGACGGCGAGGCGGCCAAGACCGCCGAGGTCGCCGCTGGCGCGTGGGAGCAGTTCGGCCGGCTCGGGCTGACCCGGTCCGACGCCGTCGTGGGCGTCGGCGGGGGAGCGGTCACCGACCTCGCCGGGTTCCTCGCCGCCACCTGGGTGCGCGGGGTGCGGGTCGTGCACCTGCCCACCAGCGTGCTGGGCATGGTCGACGCCGCAGTGGGCGGCAAGACCGGCATCAACACCGGCGCGGGCAAGAACCTCGTCGGCGCGTTCCACCCGCCCGCCGGTGTGCTCGCCGACACCGGCGTCCTCGCCGGACTGCCCGAGGCGGAGTTCCGCGCCGGGATGGCCGAGGTGGTCAAGTGCGGCTTCATCGCCGACGGCACCATCCTCGACCTGCTCGCCGCCGACCCGACCGGCCGCCGCGACACCGAGGAGCTCATCGAGCGTGCGGTCGCGGTGAAGGCCGACGCGGTCGGCCAGGACCTCTTCGACACCGGCGTCCGCGAGTACCTCAACTACGGCCACACCCTCGGCCACGCCATCGAGCGGGTCGAGGACTTCGGCTGGCGGCACGGCGAGGCCGTCGCCGTCGGGCTGGTGTTCGCCGCGGAGCTCGGCGTGCAGGCGGGGCGGCTGGCCCGGGCCGAGGCCGACCGGCACCGCGAGCTCGTCGCGGCGATGGGCCTGCCCACCGCCTACCGCGGCGACTGGGCGGCACTGCGGGCGGTCATGCGGGTGGACAAGAAGGCCCGGGGGGCGACGCTGCGGTTCGTCGTCCTCGACGGGATCGGCCGGCCGGGGATCCTGACCGACCCCGAGCAGGCGTGGCTCGACGCGGCGTGGGCCGCAGTCTCGGAGGAACGGTGACGGTCCAGGTCCTCAACGGCCCCAACCTCGGCCGGCTCGGCACCCGCGAGCCGGAGGTCTACGGCACGACCACGTACGCCCAGCTCGTCGAGCTGCTCGAGGACGCCGGCCGCGAGCTCGCCATGGAGGTCCGGGTCCGGCAGACCGACGACGAGGCCGAGATGCTCCGCTGGATCCACGAGGCCACCGACGCCGGGGACCCCGTGGTGCTCAACCCGGCGGCGTGGTCGCACACCTCGATCGCGCTGCACGACGCCCTCGCCGCCCTGGACGCGCCGCTCGTCGAGGTGCACATCAGCAACATCCACAAGCGCGAGGCGTTCCGGCACCACTCCCACGTGTCGGCGGTGGCCGACGGCGTCATCGCCGGCCTCGGCATCGAGGGCTACGTGCTGGCCCTGCAGTGGCTCTCCCTGCGCGGTGCCCGGTGAGCGCGCGGGAGGCGCCGCAGCGGGAGGCACAGCGCCGTGAGCGGCTGCGGGCGACGGCGGCCGAGCGCGGGCTGGACGCCGTCCTGGTGACGAACCTGCTCAACGTCCGCTACCTGACCGGGTTCACCGGCTCCAACGGGGCGCTGCTGCTGCGCGCCGACGGGACCGACGTGTTCGGCACCGACGGCCGCTACACCACCCAGGCCGGCACCCAGGTGCCCGACCTCGAGCTGCTGGTCGACCGCGGCACCGTGCCCGCGCTGGCCCAGGAGGCGGTGCGGCGGGGTGCCGGGCGGATCGGCTACGAGAGCCACGAGGTCACCGTCGACGGCCACGGGGTGCTGCAGCGGGTGCTCACCGACGCCGCCGCCGGGGGCACCGTGCCGGAGCTGGTGTCGGTGCGGCGGGCCGTGGAGGCGCTGCGCGCGGTCAAGGACGACGACGAGGTCGACGCCCTGCGGCGGGCCTGCGCCGTCGCCGACCGGGCGCTGGCCGAGCTGGCCGCCGAGGGCGCGCTGCGGCCCGGGCGCACCGAGCTCGAGGTCGGCCGCGACCTCGACGCGCGGATGCTGGTGCTCGGCGCCGAGGCGCCGTCGTTCGAGACGATCGTGGCCACCGGCGCCAACTCCGCGATCCCGCACCACCGGCCCGACCGCACGGTGCTGGCCGGCGGCGACCTCCTCAAGCTCGACTTCGGCGCGACCGTCGACGGCTACCACTCCGACATGACCCGCACGCTGGTGCTCGGGCACGCCGCCGACTGGCAGCGCGAGATCTACGCGCTCGTCGCGGAGGCGCAGGCGGCCGGGCGGGCGGCGCTGGCCGTCGGGGCCGACGTCGTCGCCGTCGACACCGCCGCCCGCGACGTCATCGCCGCGGCCGGCCACGCCGAGCACTTCACCCACGGGCTGGGCCACGGGGTGGGACTGGAGATCCACGAGGCGCCGGGCATCGGCCCGCAGGGCGCGGGTAGTCTGGCCGCCGGCATGGCCGTCACCGTGGAGCCCGGGGTGTACCTCCCCGGCCAGGGCGGAGTCCGGATCGAGGACGCGCTCGTCGTCACGGCGGACGCGCCCGAGTTGTTGACCCTCACGAGCAAGGAACTGCTGGTCCTCTAGATGGCTACCACCAACGACCTCAAGAACGGCATGGTCCTCAACCTCGACGGCCAGCTGTGGTCCGTCACCGAGTTCCAGCACGTCAAGCCCGGCAAGGGCGGCGCGTTCGTGCGGACGACGCTGAAGAACGTGCTCTCGGGCAAGGTCGTCGACAAGACCTTCAACGCCGGCACCAAGGTCGAGACCGCCACGGTCGACAAGCGGAACATGACGTACCTGTACAAGGACGGCACCGACTTCGTCTTCATGGACGGCGACACCTTCGACCAGATCCCGGTGCCGGCCGAGACCGTCGGTGACGGCGCGAACTACCTGCTCGAGAACACCGAGGCCGTCGTCGCCGTGCACGAGGGCGTCCCGCTCTACGTCGAGCTGCCGGTGACCTTGGAGCTCGTGGTCGAGCACACCGACCCGGGCCTGCAGGGCGACCGCTCCACCGGCGGCACCAAGCCGGCCACCCTGGAGACCGGGGCGCAGATCAACGTGCCGCTGTTCGTCAACACCGGCGACAAGCTCAAGGTCGACACCCGCGACGGCCGCTACCTCGGCCGCGTGAACTGACGCCCCGTCCTCCGACCGCCTGACATCGACCGCCTGACATGGCCGCCCGCACCAAGGCGCGCAAGCGCGCCGTCGACGTCCTCTACGCGGCCGACCTGCGCGGCGACGACCCCATCGAGACGCTCCGCGAGCGGGTCGCGTTGGCCAACCCGCCGGTGCCCGACCACGCCGTCCGGCTGGTGGAGGGTGTCGCCGCGCACGCCGGGCGCATCGACGAGCTGATCGAGGAGCACGCCCGCGGCTGGTCGCTGCAGCGGCTGCCCGACGTCGACCGCGCGATCCTGCGCATGGCGGTGTTCGAGCTGCTCTGGGCCGACGACGTGCCTGACGCCGTCGTCATCGACGAGGCGGTGGAGCTGGCCCGGTCGCTGTCGACCGACGACTCGCCGGCCTACGTCAACGGCGTCCTCGGCGCCATCCTCGACACCGAGGTGCCCACCTCCTCGTCGTGAGCCCGGTCGCCGCTCAGCAGCGGTGACCGGCCTCGGCGGCGGCCAGCATCGCCGCGGCCCGGGCGCCGGCGCCCAGCCGGCGCTGCCGGCGCAGCGCGGCCCGGCGGCCGGCCGCGAGCGCCGCGTCGCGGTCGGGCAGCGGGACGGACGGGACGGTGCTCATGGGGGTGCTCCTCGGGGGGCTCGGTGTCACCGTCCCCGACGCTAGGACCGCCCACCGACAGTTCCGCGTGCTCCGCCCGCCGCCCGCCCGCGGGCAGCACCGCGGTGTGCGCCCACCGGGGTCACTGGGGGCTCCGAGGCCCCGGTGAGTGCACACCCGGCTGCTGGGGCCACGACCCCGGGACGCGGCGAGGCCCGCCCCGGCGGGTGCCGGAGCGGGCCTCGGGCGCGCGGCGGGAGGTCAGCGGGGGCTGCGGCGCCGGTCGGTCCAGGCCTCGTCGTCGTCGTCGGCACCGGCGCCGAGCGACTCCATGCCGCCGGGCTTGAGCACGCCCCACTCGATGAGCCGGGTCGTGAGCTCGTCGGGGCTCATGTCGTAGATGATCGCCAGCGACTTGAGGTCCTCCGCGCGGATGGAGAGGACCTTGCCGTTGTAGTCGTGCCGCTGGGCCTGGATGGTCGAGGCGTAGCGGGCCAGCGGGCCGGCCTCGTCGGCGGGCAGCGAGCCCAGCGACTCGAGGTTCAGCACGATCTTCGTCGTCGACGTGACGGCCGACGACGGCCGCGGGTCGGGCAGCAGCTCGGACACCGGCACGCCGTAGAAGACGGCCAGCTCGGACAGGCGCTGGACGGTCACCGCCCGGTCGCCGCGCTCGTAGGAGCCGACGACGACGGCCTTCCAGCGCCCGTGGGACTTGTCCTCCACCCCCTGCAGGGAGAGGCCCTGCTGGTTGCGGATCGCCCGCAGCCGGGCACCGAGGGCCCGCGAGTAATCGGTGCTCATGCGTGTCTGCTCACTGTCCGTCGTCGTGTCCGGGGCATGGTCGTCACGCAGCGTACTGGTTCGTCGGGGACCGCAACAGCAGATCCCCCACCCGGGGAACTCATGGTCACCCGCACGGACCTGCGGGACCACCAGGCGCGACGACGGTCACCCGACCGGGTGCAGTACGGTCGGCCCCGGTCCACCCGCTCCTTTAACGACCCGTCCCGTGAGGCGGGGAAGGAGGCCTGATGGCCGGCTCACCCGAGCCCGCTGCGAGCCGCACGTCCACCGCCGGCGTCCTGCTCGCCCCCGCCGACGTCGCCCGCGTGGTCGACCGGATGGCGCACCAGCTCATCGAGAAGGCCGGCGAGCAGTTGCCCGACCTCGTGCTGGTGGGCATCCCGACCCGCGGCGCCCCGCTCGCCCGCCGCCTGGCCGCCCGGGTCGCCGCCTTCAGCGGCACGGCGGTCGACGTCGGCACCGTCGACATCACCCTCTACCGCGACGACCTGCGGATGCGCGGCGTCCGGGCGCTGGAGGACACCGTCCTGCCGGCGCAGGGCATCGACGGCCGGCTGGTCGTCCTGGTCGACGACGTCCTGTTCTCCGGGCGCTCGGTGCGCGCGGCCCTCGACGCGCTGCGCGACCTCGGCCGGCCGCGCACGGTGCAGCTCGCCGTGCTGGTCGACCGCGGCCACCGCGAGCTGCCCATCCGCGCCGACTACGTGGGCAAGAACGTGCCCACCTCCCGCGCGCAGCAGGTGCGGGTGCACCTCGCCGAGACCGACGGCACCGACGAGGTCCTGGTGACGGAGGAGGGGAGCAGAGCGTGAAGCGCCACCTGCTGGAGGCGGCCGACCTCGACCGCGCCGACGCCACGCTCGTCCTCGACACCGCCGCGCAGATCGACCAGGCGCTGGCCGGCCGCGAGGTCAAGAAGCTGCCCACGCTTCGCGGGCGCACGGTGGTCAACCTCTTCTACGAGGACTCCACCCGCACCCGCATCTCCTTCGAGCTCGCCGCCAAGCGCCTGTCCGCGGACGTCATCAACTTCAGCGCCAAGGGCAGCAGCGTCTCCAAGGGCGAGAGCCTCAAGGACACCGCGCTGACGCTGGAGGCGATGGGGGCCGACGCGATCGTCGTCCGGCATTCGGCGAGCGGCGCCCCGCACCGGCTCGCGAACTGGGTGCGGGGCAGCGTCGTCAACGCCGGCGACGGCACCCACGAGCACCCCACCCAGGCGCTGCTCGACGCCTACACGATCCGCCACCGGCTGGGCCGCCTCGACGGCGTCCGGGTGGCGATCGTCGGCGACGTCCTGCACAGCCGGGTGGCCCGCTCCAACGTCTGGCTGCTGACCACGCTGGGCGCCGAGGTCACCCTCGTCGCCCCGCCCACGCTGCTGCCGGTGGGCGTGGGCTCCTGGCCGGTGGGGGTCTCCTACGACCTCGACGCCGTGCTGCCGAAGGCCGACGCGGTGATGATGCTGCGCGTCCAGGCCGAGCGGATGAACGCCTCGTTCTTCCCCAGCGCGCGCGAGTACAGCCGCCGCTACGGCCTCGACGCCCGGCGGATGGCCGCGCTGCCCGACGAGGCGATCGTCATGCACCCCGGCCCGATGAACCGCGGCATGGAGATCGCCGCCGACGTCGCCGACTCGGTCCGCTCGACGATCGTCGAGCAGGTCGGCAACGGCGTCAGCGTCCGCATGGCCGTGCTCTACCTGCTGCTCGGAGGCTCGACCCGGTGACGTACCTGATCAAGGGGGCGCGCGTCCTCGGCGGCGACCCCGCCGACCTGCTGCTCGCCGACGGCCGGATCGCCGCGATCGGGGACCGGCTGTCCGCGACCGGGGCCACGGTGGTCGACGCCGGCGGGCTGGTCGCCCTGCCCGGCCTGGTCGACCTGCACACCCACCTGCGCGAGCCCGGCCGCGAGGACGCCGAGACCGTCGAGACCGGCAGCCGTGCCGCGGCGCTGGGCGGCTTCACCGCGGTGCACGCCATGGCCAACACCGACCCGGTCGCCGACACCGCCGGCGTCGTCGAGCAGGTGTGGCGGCTGGGCCGGCAGGCCGGGCTGGTCGACGTCGTCCCGGTGGGGGCGGTGACCGTCGGGCTGCGCGGCGAGCGGCTGGCCGAGCTCGGCGCGATGGCCGACTCCGCCGCCCGCGTGCGGGTGTTCTCCGACGACGGGCACTGCGTCGCCGACCCCGCGCTGATGCGGCGGGCACTGGAGTACGTCAAGGCCCTCGACGGCGTCGTCGCCCAGCACGCCGAGGAGCCGCGGCTGACCGCCGGCGCGCAGATGAACGAGGGCCACCGGTCGGCGCGGCTCGGGCTGACCGGCTGGCCGGCCGCCGCCGAGGAGGCCGTCATCGCCCGCGACGTGCTGCTGGCCCAGCACGTGGGCGCCCGGCTGCACGTCTGCCACGTGTCCACCGCCGGGTCGGTGGAGATCCTGCGGTGGGCGAAGTCGCGCGGCGTGCAGGTGACCGCGGAGGTCACCCCGCACCACCTGCTGCTCACCGAGGCCTGCGCGGAGACCTACGACCCGGTGTTCAAGGTCAACCCGCCGCTGCGCACCGACGCCGACGTCGAGGCCCTCCGCGCCGGCCTGGCCGACGGCACGATCGACGCCGTCGCCACCGACCACGCGCCGCACGCGGTGGAGGACAAGGAGAGCGAGTGGGCGCAGGCCCGGCCCGGGATGCTCGGGCTGGAGCAGGCGCTGTCGATCGTGGTCGAGACGCTGGTGGAGCCCGGCCTGCTCGACTGGGCCGGCGTCGCCGACCGCATGTCGGTGCGCCCGGCGGCCATCGGCCGCCTGGACGGGCGGGGTCTCCAGGCGCACGGTCGCCCCCTGGCGCCCGGCGAGCCGGCCAACCTGCTGCTGCTCGACCCCGCCGCCCGGGCCACCGTCGACCCGGCCGCGCTGGCCAGCCGTAGCCGCAACAGCCCCTACGCCGGCCGGGAGCTCCCGGGCCGGGTGGTCGCGACGTTCCTGCGGGGCGTCCCGACCGTTCTGGACGGAAAGGCAGTGCGTTGACAGACGCGATCCTCGTGCTCGAGGACGGCAGGACGTTCCGCGGCGAGGCCTACGGGAAGGTCGGGACGACGGTCGGCGAGGCGGTGTTCGCCACCGGGATGACCGGCTACCAGGAGACGCTGACCGACCCGAGCTACGCCGGCCAGATCGTCACCATGACCGCGCCGCACGTCGGCAACACCGGGGTCAACGGCGAGGACGACGAGAGCAGCCGCATGTGGGTGGCCGGCTTCGTCGTCCGCGACCCCGCCCGCCGCCCGGCCAACTGGCGCGCCACCGGCAGCCTGGACGACGAGCTGGCCGCGCAGGGCGTGGTCGGGATCAGCGGCATCGACACCCGCGCGCTCACCCGGCACCTGCGCGAGCGCGGCGCCATGCGCGCGGGCATCAGCAGCGAGCCGGGCGGGTGGGGCGAGGATGCGGTCGACGCCCTGCTCGCCCGCGTGCGGGCCGCCGAGGGCATGACCGGCGCCGACCTCGCCCCGCAGGTGAGCACCCGCGAGCCCTACGTCGTCCCGGCGGCGGGGGAGAAGCGGTTCACCATCGCCGCGCTGGACCTCGGCATCAAGACCGCCACCCCGCGGCACCTGGCCGCGCTCGGCGTCGAGACCCACGTGCTGCCCTCCACCGCGACGGCGGCCGACCTGCTCGAGCACGGCCCCGACGGCGTCTTCCTCTCCAACGGCCCCGGCGACCCGGCCGCGGCCGACTACGCGGTGGCGGCGGTGCGGGGCGTCCTCGACGCCGGCCGGCCGCTGTTCGGCATCTGCTTCGGCAACCAGATCCTCGGCCGCGCGCTGGGCCTGGGCACCTACAAGCTGCGCTTCGGTCACCGCGGGCTCAACCAGCCGGTGCTCGACCGGGTCAGCGGCACCGTCCGGGTCACCAGCCACAACCACGGGTTCGCCGTCGACGCGCCGCTGGACCGCGCCACCGACACCGCCCACGGCCGGGTCGAGGTCAGCCACGTGGGCCTCAACGACGACGTCGTCGAGGGGCTGCGCTTGCTCGACGCCCCGGCGTTCAGCGTCCAGTTCCACCCCGAGTCCGCCGCCGGCCCGCACGACGCCGCGCCGCTGTTCGGCCGGTTCGTCGACCTGATGGAGGAGCAGCGCTGATGCCGAAGCGGGAGGACATCCACCACGTCCTGGTCATCGGCTCGGGGCCCATCCTCATCGGCCAGGCCGCCGAGTTCGACTACTCCGGAACGCAGGCCTGCCGGGTGCTGCGCGCCGAGGGGCTGCGGGTCAGCCTGGTCAACAGCAACCCGGCGACGATCATGACCGACCCCGACGTCGCCGACGCCACCTACGTCGAGCCGCTGACGCCGGAGTTCGTCGAGCGGGTCATCGCCGCCGAGCGCCCCGACGCGCTGCTGGCCACCCTCGGCGGGCAGACGGCGCTCAACATCGCCATCGGCCTGTACGAGAACGGCACGCTGGAGCGCTACGGCGTGCGGCTCATCGGCGCCGACGTGGACGCGATCAACCGCGGCGAGGACCGGCAGCTGTTCAAGGACATCGTGCGGTCGATCGGCGCCGACGCCCCGCGCTCGCGGGTGTGCGGCAGCGTCGAGGAGGCGCTGGAGACCGCCGCCGAGGTCGGCTACCCCGTCGTCATCCGGCCGTCGTTCACCATGGGCGGCCTCGGCTCGGGCTTCGCCACCGACGAGGCGATGCTGCGCCGGATGGCCTCCCACGGCCTGGCGGACTCCCCGGTGCACACCGTGCTCGTCGAGGAGTCGGTGCTCGGCTGGAAGGAGTACGAGCTCGAGCTCATGCGCGACCGCAGCGACAACGTGGTCGTCGTCTGCTCGATCGAGAACGTCGACGCGATGGGCGTGCACACCGGCGACTCGGTGACCGTCGCCCCGGCGATGACCCTCACCGACGTCGAGTACCAGCGGATGCGCGACGTCGGCATCGCGGTGCTGCGCGCGGTCGGCGTCGACACCGGCGGCTGCAACATCCAGTTCGCCGTCAACCCCGCCGACGGGCGCCTGGTCGTCATCGAGATGAACCCGCGGGTGTCGCGGTCGAGCGCGCTGGCGTCGAAGGCCACCGGCTTCCCGATCGCCAAGATCGCCGCGAAGCTCGCCATCGGCTACACCCTCGACGAAATCACCAACGACATCACCGGCGTCACCCCGGCGAGCTTCGAGCCGGCGCTGGACTACGTCGTCGTGAAGATCCCGCGGTTCGCCTTCGAGAAGTTCCCCGGCGCCGACCCGCGGCTGACCACGACGATGAAGAGCGTCGGCGAGGTCATGGCGATGGGCCGCAACTTCCCCGAGGCACTGGGCAAGGCCATGCGGTCCACCGAGACGAAGGTCGCCGGCTTCTGGACCGGCGGGGAGGACCCCCGCTCGGCCGCCGAGCTCCTCGAGGCGCTGCGCACGCCGGTCGACGGGCGGCTCTACACCGCCGAGGCCGCGCTGGCCGCCGGCGCGACCGTCGAGGACGTCGCGGCCGCGAGTGGCTTCGACCCGTGGTTCGTCGACCAGATCGCCCTCGTGCAGGAGGTCGGCGCGCAGGTGCGCGACGCGCCGTCGCTGACCCCGGAGCTGCTGCGGCGGGCCAAGCGGCACGGCCTCTCCGACCGGCAGGTCGCCGCGCTGCGGCCCGAGCTCGCCGGCGAGGACGGCGTCCGGCTGCTCCGGCACCGGCTGGGCATCCGGCCGGTGTTCAAGACCGTCGACACCTGCGCGGCCGAGTTCGCCGCCCGCACGCCCTACCACTACTCCTCCTACGACGAGGAGACCGAGGTCGAGCCGCGGGAGCGGCCGGCGGTGCTGATCCTCGGCTCCGGGCCCAACCGCATCGGGCAGGGCATCGAGTTCGACTACTCCTGCGTGCACGCGGTCATGGCGCTGCAGGACGCCGGCTACGAGGCCGTGATGGTCAACTGCAACCCCGAGACCGTCTCCACCGACTACGACACCGCCGACCGGCTCTACTTCGAGCCGCTGACGTTCGAGGACGTGCTCGAGGTGGTCGAGGCCGAGCGCGCCGCCGGCCCGGTGGCCGGGGTGATCTGCACGCTCGGCGGGCAGACGCCGCTGGGCCTGGCGCAGCGGCTCAAGGACGCCGGGGTGCCGGTGCTGGGCACCTCGCCGGAGTCGATCGACGACGCCGAGGACCGCGGCGCGTTCTCCCGCGTGCTGGCCGACGCCCGCCTCCGGGCGCCCGAGCACGGCACCGCCACCACCTTCGCCGAGGCGCACGAGATCGCCGCCGGCATCGGCTACCCGGTGCTGGTGCGGCCCTCCTACGTGCTCGGCGGTCGCGGCATGGAGATCGTCTACGACGACGCCACGCTCGAGGCCTACATCGCCAAGGCCACCGACGTCAGCCCCGCCCACCCGGTGCTGGTCGACCGCTTCCTGGAGGACGCCGTCGAGATCGACGTCGACGCGCTCTACGACGGCGCCGAGCTCTACCTCGGCGGCGTCATGGAGCACATCGAGGAGGCCGGCATCCACTCCGGCGACTCGGCGTGCGTGCTGCCGCCCATCACCCTCGGCGCCGGCGACCTCGCGCAGATCCGCACCGCCACGCAGGCGCTGGCCGCGCGGATCGGCGTGCGGGGGCTGATGAACGTGCAGTACGCGCTGAAGGACGACGTCCTGTACGTGCTGGAGGCCAACCCGCGGGCGTCGCGGACGGTGCCGTTCGTGTCGAAGGCGACCGCCGTGCCGCTGGCGAAGGCCGCGGCGCGGATCGCGGTGGGGCAGTCGATCGCCGACCTGCGCGCCGCGGGCGTGCTGCCGGCCACCGGCGACGGCACCGACCTCTCCGAGCGCGCGCCGATCGCGGTCAAGGAGGCGGTGCTGCCCTTCCACCGGTTCCGCACCGTCGACGGCCACGGCGTCGACACCGTGCTCGGCCCGGAGATGAAGTCCACCGGCGAGGTCATGGGCATCGACGACGGGTTCGGCACGGCGTTCGCCAAGTCCCAGGTCGCCTCGTACGGGCCCCTGCCCACCGAGGGCACGGTGTTCGTGTCGCTGGCCAACCGCGACAAGCGGGCCGCCGTCTTCCCGGTCAAGCGGCTGGCCGACCTCGGCTTCCGGGTGCTGGCCACCGCCGGCACCGCGCAGGTGCTGCGGCGCAACGGCGTCGAGTGCGAGGTCGTCGGCAAGTACAGCGAGGGCCCCGGCAACTGCGTGGAGCGGATCCTCGCCGGCGACGTCGACATCGTCGTCAACACCCCGTTCGGGTCGCCGGGCAACAGCGGGCCGCGGCTGGACGGCTACGAGATCCGCACCGCGGCGGTGGCGGCCGGGATCCCCTGCATCACCACGGTGCAGGGGATGGCCGCGGCGGTGCAGGGCGTGGAGGCGCTGCGCCGCGGCGACATCGGCGTCCGCAGCCTGCAGGAGGTCCACGCCGCCCTGGCCCGGCGCCCGTGAGCAGCCTCTGTCGCGCTGATGGCTCCTCCCCGGGCGTCGTGGCACGGCTGCGCGACGAGCTGGTAGCACGCGGGCTGCTCGACGGGCTGCCCGCGGCGTTCCTGGCCGGCGTCACCCGCTTCGCCACCCCGCCGGCCGCGCAGCTCGACGCCCTGCGGGCGGACGCCGGACGCCTGACCGCGCGGCTCGCGGCGGGGGAGGCCGGCGAGGAGGACCTGCCGCTGCTCACCCGGGTCGCGTACTCCGCCGGGCACGGCGGCCTGCTCGCCGCCCACGGCGTCCGGACGCCGTCCTACGACGTGCTGCGCTCCTACCGGGAGAACCTGACGACGCCGGTCGGCCCGCGGCTGCCTGGGCGCCCGCGGGCGGGGGACCGGCGCTGGCGGGTGCTCGGCCGCGACGTCGGCTTCCCGCTCGGGGTGCCGGCGTGCGTGCTGGGCGGCGGCGAGGAGTGGGTGCGCTACCACGCGCGCAACGGGTTCAGCGTGCTCACCTACAAGACCGTGCGCAGCCGCGCGCACGAGCCGAACGCCCGGCCGAACTGGACGTTCGCGCCCCGGCCGCCGGGCGAGGTGGTCGTCTCCGACCCCTGGGACTGGGTAGCGCCCGGCGACCCCGGCGTCAGCACGGTCAACTCCTTCGGCGTGCCCTCGCCGTCGCCGGAGGAGTGGATGCCCGACCTCGAGCGGTCGCTGACCGCCGTCGACGACGACCAGCTGCTGCTGGTCAGCGTCATGGGGTCCGGCGACGGGACGGCGCTGGCGGACGACTTCGCCCGCGTCGCCTGCATGGCGCAGGAGGCCGGCGCCGAGGTGGTCGAGCTCAACCTGTCCTGCCCGAACACCCTGAGCGCGGCCGCCGACGACGGCGTGAAGCCGCCGCTGTGCCTCGACGCCGACGCCACGGTCGCCGTCGTCGAGGCCGTGCGGCGGGCGCTGGACGACCGCACCGGCCTGGTCGCCAAGATCTCCTGGCTCGACGCCGACCGCCTCGCCGCGCTGGTGCCCCGGCTGGCGCCGCTGGTCGACGGCGTCGCCGGCATCAACACGGTGCCGAGCCGGGTGGTGCGCAGCGACGGCGAGCCGACCTTCCCCGGCCGCGCGGTGGCCGGGCTGTCGGGTGCGGCCGTCCGCGGGCACGCGCTCGACCTCACCCGCCGCCTGGTCACGCTGCGGGGGGCCGGCGGGCACCGCTTCGACGTGCTGGCGATGGGCGGGGTCACCGACGTGGCCTCGTTCGCGGCCCTGTACGAGGCCGGCGCCGACGCCGTGCAGTCCGCCTCCGGCGCGTTCGCCGACCCGTTCCTCGCCCGCGACTGCATCGCCGCCCTCGGCGACACCCTGCCCCGGTCGGTGCCGCGGTGAGCACCCCGTTCGAGACCGTGCCGTTCGGGCAGCGCCTCGCCGACGCCGTCGCCGCGCGCGGCCCGCTGTGCGTGGGCCTCGACCCGCACGCCCCGCTGCTGGAGCGCTGGGGCCTGCCCGACGACGTCGACGGGCTGCGCCGCTTCACCGACGCCGTCGTCGAGGCCCTCGCCGGCGAGGTCGCGGTGCTCAAGCCGCAGTCGGCGTTCTACGAGCGGCACGGCTCGCGTGGGCTCGCCGTGCTCGAGGACGCCGTCGCCGGCGCCCGGGCGGCCGGTGCGCTGGTGCTGCTCGACGCCAAGCGCGGTGACATCGGCTCGACCATGGACGCCTACGCCGACGTGCTGCGCCCGGAGCACCCCATGGCCGTCGACGCGCTCACCGTCAGTCCCTACCTGGGCCCGGGCGCGCTGCAGCCGGCCGTCGACACCGCGCGGCTGACGGGGAGCGGGCTGTTCGTCCTCGCCCGCACGTCCAACCCCGACGCCGCGGCGCTGCAGTCCGCGGCGGTGGGGGAGCGGTCGGTGGCGCAGGTCGTCGTCGACACCGTGCGCGGGTGGAACACCCCGGGCTGGGTGGTCGGCGACCCGCTGCCCGACGTCGGCGGGGTGCAGGACCTCGGCAGCCGCTGGGGTGCCACGACGGGGTCCTTCGGCGTCGTCGTCGGGGCGACCCTGCGCGAGCTCGACGTCGACCTCGACGGCCTCGGCGGCCCGGTGCTGGCCCCCGGACTGGGCACCCAGGGCGGCACCCCCGCCGACCTGCGGCGGCTGTTCGGCACCGGCCGCGCGGTCGTCCCGACCGTCTCCCGTGACGTGCTCGCCGCCGGGCCGGACCCCGCCGCCCTGCGCGCCGCGGCCGCCCGCTGGGCGGAGGCGCTCGGCTGAGGCGCCGGGGCGCCCGCGGGCGGACGGAGCCCGGCCTCCGTCCGCCCGGCGTGTCGTCCCCCGCGTGTTTCCCCGCACGATAGCGGTCCTAATACGTTTCGTATACTTTCCGACCTGCGGGTCTCACGCACCGTCACACACCGGGTGGACGGAGCGTGAAGTGCGGGCGAACGGAGATCGGAAACGTCGCGCGCCTCGCGCGTGACCTGCGCATTCCCGGTTACTAGGTTGACCGCCGAAGCCCGAGACCACGGGCGCCCCGACGGCACGGACACAGAGCACGCAGACGCCGGGGTCCGACCCCTGCGACGACACGATGGGACGCACCATGCCCCTGCCCGACCTGTCACCCGAACAACGCGCCGCCGCCCTCGAGAAGGCGGCCGCGGCCCGCAAGGCCCGCGCCGAACTGCGCGAGCGGCTCAAGAGCAAGGGCGCCACCGTCGGCGACGTCCTGCGTCAGGGCGAGACCGACGAGGTGATCGGCAAGATGCGCGTCTCCGCGGTCCTGGAGTCCCTGCCCGGCGTCGGCAAGGCGCGGGCTGCGAAGATCATGGAGCGGCTCGAGATCTCGCCGACCCGCCGCGTCCGCGGCCTGGGCGCCAACCAGCGCCGGGCCCTGGAGACGGAGTTCGGCGGGGAGCCGGTGGTCGCCGAGCAGGTGCCCGCCGACTCGGCGAGCTGAGCCCGCGCGCCGGCACAGCCCGCACGGCCGCACCCCGCACCGAGGACGAGGACGACGCGTTGCCCACTGCACCACGGTCCCCGGTCCCGGCACGCCTGACGGTGCTCTCGGGCCCCTCCGGGGTCGGCAAGGGCACCGTCGTCGCGGAGGTCCGCCGCCGCCACCCCGACGTCTGGGTGTCGGTCTCGGTGACCACCCGGCGGGCACGGCCCGGTGAGGTGGACGGCGTGCACTACCACTTCCTCACCGACGCCGAGTTCGACCGGCTGGTCGCCGAGGACGGCCTGCTCGAGTGGGCGGAGTACGCCGGCAACCGCTACGGCACGCCGGCCGCCCCGGTCCGCGAGCGACTCGCGACCGGGGCACCGGCGCTGCTCGAGATCGAGCTGCAGGGCGCGCGCCAGGTGCGCGCCCGCGACGGCGATGCCCAGCTGGTGTTCCTCGCGCCGCCCTCGTGGGCGGAGCTGAAGAGCCGGCTGGCCGGGCGCGGGTCGGAGCCCCCGGCCGTGCAGGAGCGCCGCCTGGCGATCGCGCAGGCCGAGCTCGACGCCGCCGGGGAGTTCGACGTCGTGGTGGTCAACGACGACGTCGCACGGGCGGCCGACGAGTTGGTATCCTTGCTCGCTGCGCCGTCGTCCGCGAGGACCGGCGCCTCCGAGTGACCGGCCGCACAGGCCCCTCACTCCCGCCCAGACCAGCCGAGGAGTACACGCGCCCGTGTCCGGAGTCGCACCCGCCCCCGAGGGCATCACCAACCCGCCGATCGACGAGCTGCTCGAGCGCACCAGCAGCAAGTACGGCCTGGTCATCTTCGCCGCCAAGCGTGCGCGGCAGATCAACGCCTACTACAGCCAACTCTCCGAGGGCCTGCTCGAGTACGTGGGCCCGCTGGTCGACACCGCCCCGCAGGAGAAGCCGCTGTCCATCGCCCTGCGCGAGATCAACGAGGGTCTGCTGACCCACACCGCCGGCGAGAACTGACGGAGGACCCCGTCGCCCCCGCCGCTCGCGAGCTCGCGGCGGGCCCCTGCGACGGGCCCGTTCCAGCCCCTCAGGGGTGACGCCCCCGGCACGCGGTGCCGGGGGCGTCGTCGTGTGTGGAGGATGGTCGCCATGAGCCGGATCGTGCTGGGCGTGGGCGGCGGCGTGGCCGCCTACAAGGCCGCGCTGCTGCTGCGGGCGTTCACCGAGGCCGGGCACGACGTGCGCGTGGTCCCGACGCCGGCCGCCCTGCGCTTCGTCGGCGCGGCCACCTTCGAGGCGCTCAGCGGCAACCCGGTCACCACCGACGTCTGGTCCGACGTCGACGAGGTCGCCCACGTCCGGATCGGGCAGACCGCCGACCTCGTCGTCGTCGCGCCGGCCACCGCCGACCTGCTGGCCCGTGCCGCCGCCGGCCGGGCCGACGACCTGCTCACCGCCACGCTGCTCACCGCGCACTGCCCGGTCGTGTTCGTCCCGGCGATGCACACCGAGATGTGGCTGCACCCGGCCACCCAGGACAACGTCGCCACCCTCCGCCGCCGCGGCAGCCTCGTGCTGCCCCCGGCGGTGGGGCGGCTCACCGGCCCCGACTCCGGCCCGGGGCGGCTGCCCGAGCCGGCCGACGTCGCCGCGCTGGCGCACGTGGCGCTCACCGCCGGCCCCGACGTGCTGCGCGCCGACCTCGCCGGCCGGCGCGTGGTGGTCAGCGCCGGCGGCACCCGCGAGCCGCTGGACCCGGTGCGCTACCTCGGCAACCGCTCCTCGGGCAAGCAGGGCTGGGCGCTGGCCCGCGTCGCCGCCGCCCGGGGCGCCGAGGTGGTGCTGGTGGCCGCCGGCGTCGACCTGCCCGCGCCGTTCGGCGTCCGCGTCGTCCCGGTGGGGACGGCGGAGGAGCTGCGCACCGCCGTGCTGGCGGAGTCCCCGGACGCCGACGTCGTCGTCATGGCCGCCGCCGTGGCCGACTTCCGCCCGGCCTCGGTCGCGGCCACCAAGCTGAAGAAGAAGGACGACCCCCGCGAGGTCCCCGAGGTGCGGCTGGTGCGCAACCCCGACGTGCTCGCCGAGCTCGTCGCGAAGCGCCCGCCCGGGCAGCTCGTCGTCGGCTTCGCCGCCGAGACCGGCGACGACGACGGCGACGTGCTCGCCCACGCCCGCGCCAAGCTCGCCCGCAAGGGCTGCGACCTGCTGGTCGTCAACGACGTCTCCGGTGGTGGCGTGTTCGGCCGGCCCGACAACGCCGCCGTCGTGCTCGCCGCCGACGGCACCGCCACCGAGGTGCCGCACGGCAGCAAGGACGCCGTCGCCGCGGCCGTCTGGCAGACCGTGCTGGCCCGCCTGCCCTGACCGCCGGCTGCCCGCCCCCGGGCACGCCGGTAACGTGCTCACCCGGCGCGGACCCCGCGCCCGACCTCGTGACCGCGAGCCCCGTCACCGAAGCAGGGAGAACCGAGTGCCACGCCGCCTCTTCACGTCCGAGTCGGTGACCGAGGGCCACCCGGACAAGATCGCCGACCAGATCAGCGACGCGATCCTCGACGAGATGCTCACGCAGGACCCGCGCAGCCGGGTCGCCGTCGAGACCCTCATCACCACCGGCCAGGTGCACATCGCCGGTGAGGTCACCACCGCCGGCTACGTCGACATCGCCGAGATCGTCCGCCGCACCGTCCTGCGGATCGGCTACGACTCCTCCCGCAAGGGCTTCGACGGCGCCTCCTGCGGCGTGAGCGTGTCCATCGGCGCGCAGTCGCCCGACATCGCCCAGGGCGTCGACACCGCCTACGAGGCCCGCACCGCCGGCGCGGCCGAGGACGACGAGATCGAGCGCCAGGGCGCCGGCGACCAGGGCCTGATGTTCGGCTACGCCACCGACGAGACGCCCGAGCTCATGCCGCTGCCCATCGCGCTGGCCCACCGGCTCTCGCGCCGGCTGGCGGCGGTCCGCAAGGACGGCTCGGTGCCCTACCTGCGGCCCGACGGCAAGACCCAGGTCACCGTCGTCTACGAGGACGACCGGCCGGTCGGCGTCGACACCGTCGTCGTCTCCTCGCAGCACGCCGAGGACATCTCGATCGAGCAGCTGCTCGCCCCCGACGTGCAGGAGCTCGTCGTCGAGCCCGAGCTGCAGGCGCTCGGCCTGCCCACCGACGGCTACCGGCTGCTGGTCAACCCGACCGGCAAGTTCGTCATCGGCGGCCCCATGGGCGACGCCGGCCTGACCGGCCGCAAGATCATCGTCGACACCTACGGCGGCATGGCCCGCCACGGCGGCGGTGCCTTCTCCGGCAAGGACCCGTCGAAGGTCGACCGGTCGGGTGCCTACGCGATGCGCTGGGTGGCGAAGAACGTCGTCGCGGCGGGCCTGGCCCGCCGCTGCGAGGTGCAGGTGGCCTACGCCATCGGCGCCGCGCACCCGGTCGGCCTGTTCGTCGACACCCACGGCACGGGCACCGTCGCCGACGACGTCCTGGAGAAGGCGGTCACCACCGTGTTCGACCTGCGCCCTGGCGCGATCGTGCGCGACCTCGACCTGCTGCGCCCCATCTACGGCCCGACCGCCGCCTACGGCCACTTCGGCCGCACCGACGTCGAGCTGCCGTGGGAGCGCACCGACCGCGCCGAGGCGCTGCGCTCGGCCATCGGCGTCTAGCGGGACCGTCGTACCCGGCCGGGACACTGCCGCGACACGACCCCGCCGGACGGAGATCCTCCCTGAGCACGCCCGCACCACCCCCCGGCGACCCGGGCCACCCGACGGTGGCCCGGGTCGTCGTCGACGTGCCGCTGGCACACCTCGACCGCGCGTTCGACTACGCCGTCCCCGAGGACGTCGCCGCGGAGGTCCGTCCCGGCTGTCGCGTGCGGGTGCGCTTCGCCGGGCAGCTGGTCGACGGGTTCGTGCTCGAGCTGGCCGACTCCAGCGACAGCGGCCGCAGGCTCGCGCCGCTCAAGCTGGTCTCGCCCGAGCCGGTGCTGACCCCGGAGGTCGTCGCGCTGGCCCGCTCGGTGGCGCAGCGCTGGGGCGGCACGCTCATGGACGTCCTCCGGCTGGCCGTCCCGCCCCGCCGCGCCGCCGCGGAGAAGCGCCCCCGCACCGAGCCGCCGGAGCCGCCGTCCCCGCCGGACCCGGCCGGCTTCGCCCGCTACCCGACCGGCACCGCGCTGCTGACCGCCGTCGCCGAGGGCCGGCCGGCCCGCGCGGTGTGGACGGCGCTGCCCGGCGAGGACTGGCCGGCCCGGCTGGCCGAGCTGTGCCGGGCCGCGCTGTCGGGCGGCCGGGGCGCGCTCGTGGTCGTCCCCGACGGACGCGACCTCGACCGGCTCGAGGCCGCGGCCGCAGCGACCCTGCCACCGGGGTCGTTCGTCGTCCTGCGGGCCGACGCCGCCCCCGACGCCCGCTACCGCCGCTTCCTCGACGCCGCCCGCGGCAGCGCGAAGGTGGTGCTGGGCACCCGGGCCGCGGTGTTCGCGCCGGTCGCCGACCTCGGCCTGGTGGCCATCTGGGACGACGGCGACGACCTGCACGCCGAGCCCCGCGCCCCCTACGCGCACGCCCGCGACGTGCTCGTGCACCGCGCACACCTGACCTCGTGCGCGGCGGTCCTCGCGGCCACCGCCCGCACCGCGGAGGCCGCGCTGCTGGTGGAGAGCGGCTGGGCGCACGCGCTGGCCGCCGACCGCGCCACGCTGCGCGCGGTCGCCCCGCGGGTGCAGGCCCTCGGCGAGGACTCCGAGCTCGCCCGCGACCCGGCCGCGCGCACCGCCCGGCTGCCGAGCCTGGCCCACCGGGTGGCGCGCGCCGCGCTGGCGGAGGGCACCCCGGTGCTCGTCCAGGTGCCCCGCGCCGGCTACGCACCCGGCCTGTCCTGCGACCGCTGCCGGGCGCCGGCCCGCTGCGCCGTCTGCGCGGGGCCGCTGGGCATCGCGCCCGCACCCGGGCCGGGCGGCTCGCGGATCCCGGCCTGCCGGTGGTGCGCCCGCCCCGCGACCACCTTCGACTGCCCGCACTGCCACGGCACCAAGCTGCGCGCCTCCGTCGTCGGCGCCGCGCGGACCGCCGAGGAGCTGGGCCGGGCGTTCCCCGGTGCCCCGGTGCGGGTGTCGGGCCGCACGTCGGGCGTGCTGGCGTCGGTGCCCGCCGGGCCGGCGCTGGTCGTCGCCACGCCGGGCGCGGAGCCGATCGCGGAGGGCGGCTACGGCGCGGCGCTGCTGCTGGACTCCTGGGCGCTGCTCGCCCGGGCCGACCTGCGGGCGGGGGAGGAGACGCTGCGCCGCTGGATGAACGCCGCCGCCCTCGTGCGCCCGCACGGCTCGGTGGTCGTCGCCGCCGACGCCGCCCACCCCGTCGTCCAGGCGCTGGTGCGCTGGGACCCGGGCTGGCTCGCCGAGCGGGAGCTCGCCGACCGCCGGGCGCTGGGCTTCCCCCCGGCCACCCGGATGGCCGCGCTGTCGGGTTCCCCGGCGGCACTGGCGGAGTTCCTCGCGGCCGCGCGGCTGCCGGCCGACGCCGACCTGCTCGGGCCCGTCCCCGAGCAGCCGCGCCCGGGGCAGGAGGGCGAACGGGAGCGCTACCTCGTCCGGGTGCCGCGCGGGGAGGGTGCGGCCCTGGCCACGGCGCTCGCCGAGGTCCAGGGGGTGCGGAGCGCGCGGAAGGCCGGCGAGCACGTGCGGGTCCAGCTCGACCCGCTCGAGCTCGTCTGAGCCGCTCCCTCAGCCGCCGGCGGCCATCTCCTGCAGCTCGGCCTCGATGGCCGCCTCGCGCTCGGCGTCGGCCCGTGCCCGCTCCGCGGCCAGGCGCCAGTACACCGGCGCGAGGACCGCGGTGTGCGCCACCGCGGCGGCGGCGCCGAGCCACCGGTGCGGATGCGGGATGCCGCGGCGGGTGAGCCGCTCGAGGGCGGGGCGGTCCACCACCTGCAGCAGCACCCCGAGCAGCAGCGCGCGGGTGCCGGCCTCGACCAGGGCGCCGCGCTCGTGCGCCGGGACGGGACCGACCGTGCCGGTGGTGCGGGCCTCCCGCAGCACGGCGGGGAGCTCGAGCGCGGTCTGGTCGGCGGCGATGACCGCACCGGCGGCCGTCGCGGTGAGGACCCGGCGCCGGGACCGGGGCGGCGCCTCGCGGCTGGCGAGGACGGCACCGACGGCGGCGCCCTCGGCCACGATGCTGGCGAGGGCCCGGACCCGGTGGGCGCGCAGCGTGGTCACCCCCCGACAGTAGGACGGTGCGCCGCCCGGGGGCACGGGGACGCCGCCGGGGCCCGCATACGATCGACCGGTGAGCGTCACCCCCATCCGGCTGCTGGGCGACCCGGTCCTGCACCGGCCGGCCGCGCCGGTCGTCGACTTCGACGCCGAGCTGCGCGGCCTGGTCGCCGACCTGACCGAGACCATGCACGCCGCCGGGGGCGCCGGCCTGGCCGCACCGCAGATCGGCGTCGGCCTGCGGGTGTTCACCTGGCACGTCGACGGCGAGGTCGGCCACCTGGTCAACCCCTCGGTCGACCTCGTCGGCGAGGAGACCGAGGAGGCCCCCGAGGGCTGCCTGTCCATCCCCGGCTACCGCTTCGACTGCCGCCGCCACCTGCACGTGGTCGCCACCGGCTGGAACCAGCACGGCGACCCGGTGCGGGTGGAGGGCTCGCACCTGCTGGCCCGCGCGGTGCAGCACGAGGTCGACCACCTCGACGGCGTCGTGTTCGTCGACCGGCTCGACCCCGAGGCGCGCGCCGCCGCGCTGGCGGCCCTGGCCGACGCCGAGTGGCGGGGCATGGCCGCCTGGGTGCCGCGCGTGGAGGTGAGCCCCCACTGAGACTCCTCTTCGCCGGGACGCCCGAGGCCGCCGTCCCCTCGCTCGACGCGCTGCTGTCCTCCGGCCACGAGGTCGCCGCCGTCCTCACCCGGCCCGACGCGCGGTCCGGCCGCGGCCGCAGGGTGAGCCGCTCACCGGTCGCCGAGCGCGCCGACGCCGCCGGGCTGCCCGTGCTGCAGCCCCGTTCGCCGCGCGAGCCGGAGTTCCTCGCGCAGCTCGCCGACCTCGCCGTCGACTGCGCGCCGGTGGTCGCCTACGGCGCGCTGGTGCCCCCGGCGGCCCTCGGGGTCCCCGCGCACGGCTGGGTCAACCTGCACTTCTCGCTGCTGCCGGCCTGGCGCGGCGCCGCCCCGGTGCAGCACGCCCTCATGGCCGGCGACGAGGTCACCGGCGCGTGCACGTTCCTGCTGGAGTCGGGTCTCGACACCGGACCGGTGTACGGCGTGGTCACCGAGGAGATCGGCCCGCGCGACACCGCCGGCGACCTGCTCGCCCGGCTCGCGGTCAGCGGCGCCCGGCTGCTCGTGGCCACCCTCGACGGCATCGCCGCCGGCACGCTCGAGCCCCGCCCGCAGCCGGCCGAGGGCGTCAGCCTGGCCCCGCGCATCGAGACCGCCGACGCCCGCGTCGACTGGGACCTGCCCGCGCACGTCGTCGACCGGCGGGTCCGGGGCGTCACGCCCGCGCCGGGTGCCTGGACCACCTGGCGGGGCGAGCGGTTCCGGCTCGGCCCGGTCGAGCCGCTGCAGACCTCGCCGGCCCTGACGCCGGGTGAGGTGTCCGTGGGCCCGAGCGGCGTCGTCGTCGGCACCGGCCGCGGCGCTGTGCGCCTCGGCGACGTGCAGCCCGCCGGCAAGCGGGTGCACCCGGCCGCCGACTGGGCGCGCGGAGCCCGCCCCGCCCCCGGCGAGCGGTTCGGGGCGTGAGCGGCCCGCCCCGGCGGCCGGCCGGCGGCCGCAGCGGGCAGCGCGGCGGCTCCCGCGACCGCCGCCCGCCCCGCCGCGCACCGCTCGACGGCGCCCGGCTGACCGCCTACGACGTCCTCGACGGCGTCTCCGCGCGCGAGGCCTACGCCAACCTGCTGCTGCCCCAGCTGCTGCGCGAGCGCGACCTCGACCCGCGTGACGCCGGCTTCGCCACCCAGCTCGCCTACGGGGCGCTGCGCGCGCAGGGGACCCTCGACGCCGTCCTCGCCCGGCTCGTCGACCGCCCGCTGGCCGACCTCGACCCCCGCGTCCTGGACCTGCTCCGGCTGGGCGCCTACCAGATCGTCGACCTGCGGGTGCCCGCGCACGCGGCCGTCACCACCACCGTCGACCTCACCCGCGCCATCGTCGGCACCGGCGCCTCGGGGCTGGTCAACGCCGTCCTGCGCAAGGTGGCCGCCGGTGGCGACCGCGCCGCCTGGCTCGCGCAGCTCGCCGCCGACGGCGACCGGCGGCTGGCCCTGGCCACCGACCACCCCGGGTGGGTCGTGGCCGCGTGGCGCGAGGCGCTCGGCGGCGACGCCGAGCTGGAGGAGGCCCTGCTCGCCGACGGCGCCGCCCCCGAGGTCCACCTCGTCGCCCGGCACGTTGCCCGCGAGCAGCTGGCCGAGGAGTCCGGCGGGACGCCCGGCCCGTGGTCGCCCTACGCCGTCCGCCTCGGCGGGGGAGACCCCGGACGGCTGCCGTCGGTGCGCTCGGGCGCCGCCGCGGTCCAGGACGAGGGCAGCCAGCTCGCCGCGCTGCTGCTCACCCGCGCCCCGCTGGAGGGCCCCGACGCCCGCTGGCTCGACGTCTGCGCCGGCCCGGGCGGTAAGGCCGCGCTGCTGGCCGCCGTCCGCCCCGCCGGGGTGCACCTGACCGCCGCCGACCGTGCGCCGCACCGCGCCGAGCTGGTCCGCGGGGCGCTGGCGGGGGAGGACGACGTCGAGGTGCTGGTCGCCGACGGGCGGGAGCCGCCGTGGGCGCCGGGCTCCTTCGACCGGGTGCTGCTCGACGCCCCCTGCACCGGCCTGGGCGCGCTCCGCCGCCGGCCGGAGGTCCGCTGGCGGCGCACTCCCGACGACGTCGGCCCGCTGGTGGAGCTGCAGACGGCGCTGCTCGGCAGCGCGCTGGGCTCCGTGCGGCCGCGCGGGGTGGTCGCCTACGTGACCTGCTCGCCGCACGCCGCGGAGACGGTCGCGGTCGCCGACGCCGCGGCCGCGCGCGACGACGTCGAGGTGCTGCCGGTGGCACCGCTGTTCCCCGACGTCCCCGGGGTCGAGCGCGGCCCGTACGGGCAGCTCTGGCCGCACCGGCACGGCACCGACGCGATGTTCCTGGCCCTGCTGCGCCGCACCCGCTGAGCCGCGCCGGCCGGGCCGCGGTCAGGCGCCGGTGAGCAGCGTGACCGCGACGACCGCGAGCACGTAGCCGCCGGCCAGGGCGAGCACCCGCCGCCCGCCCAGCCACGGCTCCCACCACGGCGGCGGCGGGACGGCGCGCAGCGGCCCGGGACGGTCGGCCACCCAGGCGGCCGCGGCGACGGTCTGGCGCCGGTGCCACAGGGCCAGCGCGGCGTAGCCGGCGACCAGGACGACGGCGGCCGGCAGCGCCGTCCCCGGCCGGTCCCAGCGGCCCTGCAGCAGCAGCACGGCGGGGACGACCGGCATGGCCCGTCCCACCCAGTGCAGCCGCAGCACGCGGCGGGCGTGGACGTCGAGCCGCGTGCGCAGCCCCGGGCCGGGGTCGGTGTGGGCGTGCAGCGCCTGCCGCACGCGAGCGGCCTCCCCGGCGCGGCGGGCGAGCCACGGCACCACCGGGGTGAGGAGGGCCAGCGCGGTCAGCGACCCGGCCACCACGGCGAGCAGCGCCCAGGCGGCGGCGCCGTGCACCCCCGCGTAGCCCCCGGTGAGCAGCATGCGCGGCACGCCGAGCCCGAGGACGACGGCGGGCAGGACGAGCCCGGCCCGGACCCGGCGCGTCGCGGCCGGCGTGGCGACGTCGGCGTCGCCGTCGGAGTGACCGACGGTCACCGGATCGCCCGACGGCCAGGTCTGCCGACGGGCCGCCGGGGTCGCCACGGTGCGCACGATCACCGACCGTAGCCGCCGGCAGGCCCGGGACCCGCGCCCGTCACCCGCACCGGTGTCCCCCGGCAGGCACCGGTCACCCGTCCCGGTCGTCGGGGACCGGTGGCGGAGGGAGTGCACGTGCACGTGGGGGTGGCCGGCGCGGGCATCGGCGGGCTGGTGCTCGCCCGGGCGCTGCGGGCCCGGGGCGTCGAGGTCACCGTGTTCGAACGCGACCGGGCGCCCGGGGACACCGCCGGCTACCGCCTGCACCTCGACCCCGCCGCGCTGGCTGCCCTGCGCCGCGTGCTGCCCGCCGGGCGCCTCGCCGCCCTGCTCGCCAGCGGCGTCGGCCGCGAGGCGTTGGCGGCCGCCCAGGAGCGGGTCCGGGCCGTGGCCCCGGTCGCCGTGCGGGAGGTGCTGCCCGCGCTGCGCCGGCAGCGGCGGCTGGCCTGGCCACCGCTGCGCGTGCTCACCACGGGCCTGGTGCTCCCGGCCGTCGACCGGGGACCCGCGCTGGACGCGGTACTGCGCGGGGCGCGCGTCACCTACCCTGCCGCGCCGTGAGCTGGCTCCCCGACGACTTCGTCCACCCGCTGCGTGCCGACCTGCCGACCGGGCAGCACCTGCGCCCGATCCGCGCGGCCGACACCGCGATCGACCACCCGGCCGTGATGGGCTCCCGGGAGCGGCTGTGGGGCATCTACGGCGAGGCGTGGGGCTGGCCGCCGGCGACCATGACCGAGGAGCAGGACCGCGAGGACCTCGCCCGCCACGAGCGGGAGATCGAGGCGCACGAGAGCTTCAACTACGCGCTCCTCGACGAGGACGAGACCGAGCTGCTCGGCTGCGTGTACGTCGACCCGCCGGAGAAGACCGGCGACGCCGACGCCGAGGTCTCCTGGTGGGTGGTCGACCGGCTGGCCGGCAGCGACGTCGAGCGGGCGCTGGACGCGTTCGTGCCGCGCTGGCTGGCGCAGGAGTGGCCGCTGCGGGCACCCCGCTACGTCGGCCGCGACCTGAGCTGGGCCGACTGGGTCGCCCTGCCCGACCGGGGCTGAGCCGCCGGGGCGGGGAGCGCCGGTCACCGGCTGCCTAGACTCGGAGGACGTGGCCCGCACCCCGATGATCGCCCCCAGCCTGCTCTCGGCGGACTTCGCCCGGCTGGCCGACGAGGTGCTGCGCGTGCGCGACGCCGACTGGCTGCACGTCGACGTCATGGACGCCCACTTCGTGCCGAACCTGACGCTGGGCCGGCCGGTCGTCGAGGCGATCCAGGCGGTGAGCCCGGTGCCGCTGGACTGCCACCTGATGATCGAGGCGCCCGAGCGGTGGGCGCCCGGCTACGCCGAGCTCGGCGCCCGCAACGTCACCGTGCACGCCGAGGCCTGCACCGGCGACCCCCGCGCCGTCGCCCGCGACCTGCGCGCCGCCGGGGCGCTGGCCGGCCTGGCGATCAAGCCCGGCACCCCGCTGGAGCGGTACGAGGACGTCCTCCGCGACTTCGACACGCTGCTGGTCATGACCGTCGAGCCCGGGTTCGGCGGCCAGGCGTTCATGGCCGAGGTGCTGCCCAAGGTGCGCCGCGCCCGCGAGCTCGTCGACACCGGCCACCTGACGCTGCTGGTCGAGGTCGACGGCGGCATCAACGCCGACACGATCGAGCAGGCCGCCGAGGCCGGCGCCGACGTGTTCGTCGCGGGCTCGGCCGTCTACGGCGCCGACGACCCGGCCCGCGCGATCGCCGCCCTGCGCGCCCAGGCGGCCCGGGCCGCGTGAGCCTCACCCAGGCCGAGTCCGGCGCCATGGCCCGGGCCCGCGAGCTCGGCGAGTCCGTCCTCGGCACCACCAGCCCCAACCCCGCCGTCGGGGCGGTCGTCCTCGACGCCGGCGGCGCGGTGGTGGGGGAGGGCGCCACCTCCCCGCCCGGCGGCCCGCACGCGGAGGTGCACGCGCTGGCCCGGGCCGGCGACCGCGCCCGCGGCGGCACCGCCGTCGTCACCCTCGAGCCGTGCGCGCACACCGGCCGCACCGGCCCGTGCGCCGACGCGCTGATCGCCGCCGGGGTCGCCCGCGTGGTGGTCGCCGTCCCCGAGCCCACCCGGCTCGCCGTCGGCGGAGCCGAGCGGCTGCGGGCGGCCGGGGTCGACGTCGAGGTGGGTGTCGAGCAGCAGGCCGCCGAGGAGGGCGCGCTCGCCGCGTGGCTCACCGGCGTCCGCGACCAGCGCCCGTACGTCGTCTGGAAGGTGGGCGCCACCCTCGACGGGCGGGTGGCCGCCGCCGACGGCACCAGCCGCTGGATCACCGGACCCACCGCCCGCGCCGCCGTGCACGCGCTGCGGGCCACCTGCGACGCCGTCGTCGTCGGCTCGGGCACCGCCCTGGCCGACGACCCGCAGCTCACCGTCCGCGACGCCGACGGACGCGACGCCGCCCGCCAGCCGCTGCGCGTGGTGCACGACCGGCGCGGCCGGCTGCCGGCCGGCGCCCGCGTCCTCGACGGCGCCGCGCCCACCCACGTCAGCCGCGCCGCGGGACCGGCGGAGCTGCTCGCCGAGCTCTTCGACCGCGACGTGCGCCGGGTGCTGCTGGAGGGCGGGCCCACGCTGGCCGCCGCGTTCCTCCGGGCGGGCCTGGTCGACGAGGCCGTGGTCCACCTGGCGCCGATGCTGCTCGGCGCCGGTCCCGCCCTCGTGGGGGACCTGGGAATCAGCACGATCGGCGCGGCGCTGTCGCTGCAGGTACGGGACGTCACCCTGCTGGGCGGGGACGTGCAGATCCGCCTGCGGCCCACCCGGCACACTGGAGACCGACCGCACGCCGACGAGAGGGGCTGACGTGTTCACCGGCATCGTCGAGGAGGTCGGCTCCCTCGTCGTCCGCGAGGATTCGGCCGACGCCGCCGTGCTGCGCATCCGCGCCCGCCGCGTCCTGGAGGACGTCTCGCTCGGCGACTCGATCTCGGTCAACGGCGTCTGCCTCACCGTCACCGGCGTCGAGCCCGCCGGCGACGGCGCCGCCGTCTGGTCGACCGACGTCATGGCCGAGACGCTGCGCCGCAGCAGCCTCGGCGGCCTGGCCGACGGCGACCCGGTCAACCTCGAACGGGCCGTCAGCGCCGGTGGTCGTCTCGGCGGGCACGTCGTGCAGGGCCACGTCGACGGCGTCGGCAGCGTGCTGTCCCGCTCACCCAGCGAGCACTGGGACGTCGTGCGGATCGCCCTGCCGCCGGAGCTGGCCCGCTACGTCGTCGAGAAGGGCTCGATCACCGTCGACGGCGTCTCGCTGACCGTCAGCGCCCTCAGCGCCGTCGACGACCCCGAGCCGTGGTTCGAGGTCAGCCTCATCCCCGCCACCCTGCGCGAGACCACGCTGGGCGGCCGCGCCCCGGGGGACCCGGTCAACCTGGAGGTCGACGTGATCGCCAAGTACGTGGAACGCCTGCTGGGAGCGCGCTCGTGAGCGGCACGGTCCGCCTGGACACCGTCGAGGACGCGATCGCCGCGATCAAGGACGGCCGACCGGTCGTCGTGGTCGACGACGAGGACCGCGAGAACGAGGGCGACCTCATCTTCGCCTCCGAGCTCGTCACCCCGGAGCTGGTGGCGTTCATGGTCCGCTACACGTCCGGCTACATCTGCGTGTCGGTCACCGAGGCCGACGCCGACCGGCTGGACCTGCCGCCGATGTTCCGGGTCAACCAGGACCGCCGCGGCACCGCCTACACCGTCACCGTCGACGCCCGCGAGGGCGTGACCACCGGCATCTCAGCGGCCGACCGCGCGCACACCATCCGGCTGCTCGCCGACGCGGACACCACCTCGGCCGACCTCGCCCGGCCCGGCCACATCGTGCCGCTGCGCGCCAAGGACGGCGGCGTGCTGCGCCGACCCGGCCACACCGAGGCCGCCGTCGACCTCGCCGTGCTCGCCGGGCTGCGGCCCTCCGGCACGCTGTGCGAGCTGGTGAGCGAGAAGGACCCGACCGGCATGGCGCGCGCGGAGGAGCTGCGCGTCTTCGCCGACGAGCACGACCTCTGCCTCATCTCGATCGCCGACCTCATCGCCTACCGCAAGCGGTTCGACAAGCTGGTGGAGCGGGTCGCCGAGGCCACCGTGCCGCTGCTGCCGGGCACCTTCACCGCCGTCGGGTACCGCAGCTCCTACGACGACCGCGAGCACGTCGCCTTCGTCTACGGCGACGTCGGCGACGGCGAGGACGTGCTGGTGCGCGTGCACTCCGAGTGCCTCACCGGCGACGTGTTCGGCTCGCTGCGCTGCGACTGCGGCCCCCAGCTGCAGGCGGCGCTCGCCGCCGTCGCGCAGGAGGGCCGCGGGGTGGTGCTCTACATCCGCGGGCACGAGGGCCGGGGGATCGGCCTGCTGCACAAGCTGCAGGCCTACCAGCTGCAGGACGCCGGCGTGGACACCGTCGACGCCAACCTCGACCTCGGCCTGCCCGCCGACGCCCGCGACTACGGCACCGGCGCGCAGATCCTCGTCGACCTCGGCGTGCACACCATGCGGCTGCTGACCAACAACCCGGCCAAGCGCGCCGGGCTCGAGGGCTACGGCCTGCGCATCACCGGCCGGGTGCCGCTGCCCAGCCACGTCACCGCCGAGAACCTGTCCTACCTGCGGACCAAGCGCGACCGGATGGGTCACCTGCTCGACATCATCGAGCCCGAGACCGAGTCCGGCCCGGCCGACGTCCCCGTCCCCGCCGCTCCCTCCACCGTCCCCGCCACGGTGCCCGGCACCGACGTGCCGCTGGGGCAGCGGGAGCAGCAGCTGTGAGCGGTCAGGGACGTCCCGACGCCGGGGCTGTCGACGCCGCCGGGCTGACCCTCGGCATCGTCGCCACCACCTGGCACGCCGAGATCACCGACGCGCTGCTCGCCCGGGCGGTCGAGGCCGCCCGCGCCAGCGGGGTGCCCCAGCCCACCGTGGTCCGCGCGCCCGGCGCCGTCGAGCTGCCGGTGGTGGCCCAGGCGCTGGCCGAGCGGCACGACGCCGTCGTCGCCCTCGGGGTGGTCGTCCGCGGCGGGACGCCGCACTTCGAGTACGTCTGCGACGCCGTCACCGCCGGCCTCACCCGGGTGGCGCTCGACGCCGGCAAGCCGGTGGGCAACGGCGTGCTCACCTGCGACACCGAGGAGCAGGCGCGCGACCGTGCGGGCCTGCCCGGGTCGGCCGAGGACAAGGGCTGGGAGGCCGCGATCGCGGCCCTGGCCACCGCGCTGACCCTGCGCGGCCTGCGCCCACCGCCGCGGGCCACCGGCTTCCAGGCCACCCCCGCCTCCGGGCAGGGGCTGGCGTGAAGACGTTCGACGAGCTGTTCGCCGAGCTCTCCGGCAAGGTCGCCGCCGGCGACCCCGCCTCGGGCACCGTCACCGCGGTCCGCGACGGCGTGCACGCCGCGGGCAAGAAGGTGGTCGAGGAGGCGGCGGAGTCCTGGATGGCCGCCGAGCACGAGGGCCCCGAGCGGACGGCGGAGGAGATCAGCCAGCTGCTCTACCGGGTGCAGGTCCTCATGCTCGCCCGCGGGCTGAGCCTCGACGACGTCTACACCCACCTGTAGGAGAACCCCCGCGCTCCCGCGGCAGGCCCCCGTGCCGCGGGTCCCTGCGCGGGGCCGTTCGATCCGGTCACGAAGGAGTACTGCCGTGCTGCGTGTCGCCGTGCCCAACAAGGGTGTCCTCAGCGAGCCCGCGGCGGAGATGCTGAGCGAGAGCGGCTACCGGCAGCGGCGCAGCACCAAGGACCTCGCCGTGTACGACCCCGACAGCGACACCGAGTTCTTCTACCTGCGCCCGCGTGACATCGCCGTCTACGTCGCCGCCGGCACGCTCGACGTCGGCATCACCGGGCGGGACATGCTGCTGGAGACCGCGCCGGCCGACGGCGAGGGCCCGGCGGCGGCCGAGGACATGCCACTGGGGTTCGGGCGGTCGTCCTTCCGCTTCGCCAGCCCGGCCGAGTCCGGCATCGACTCGGTCGCCCAGCTGGCGGGCAAGCGCATCGCCACCGCCTACCCGGTGCTGCTGCAGCGCTTCCTGGCCGAGTCCGACGTCAAGGCGAGCGTGGTGAAGCTCGACGGCGCGGTGGAGACCGCCTGCCGCCTCGGGGTCGCCGACGCCGTGTGCGACGTCGTCGAGACCGGGACGACGCTGCGCGCGGCCGGCCTGCGGATCTTCGGCGAGCCGGTCCTCACCAGCGAGGCGGTGCTCGTCCGCCGGGAGGGCGCCGAGGAGATCCCCGCGGTCGCCCAGCTGCGCCGGCGGCTGCGCGGCGTCCTGGTCGCCCGGCAGTACGTGCTGCTCGACTACGACTGCCCCAACGAGATCCTCGGGCGGGCCACCGAGCTCACCCCCGGCCTGGAGGGGCCGACGGTCAGCCCCCTGCAGACGCCGGGCTGGTCGGCGGTGCGGGCGATGGTCCGCCAGAACGACACCAACCGGGTGATGGACGAGCTGTGGGAGCTCGGCGCCCGCGCCATCCTCGTCACCAGCATCCACGCCTGCCGCCTGTAGGCGAAGGACCGCGTCCTCCGTAGGCGCATGACGGGATCCGGGGTCACGTCGGCTTCGTGGCCTTGCCGTCCAGCCAGAGGGTGTCGGACTCGTCCCGGTGCATACCGGTACTGCCGACGTGCTTCGAGTCGATCTTCGGGCCGTTCTTCAGCACGTGGACCATGGCCATGGCGTGGCCGCGGCCCAGGCCGTAGTCGTCCTTCAGCCAGGCGACGACGTCGGCCGCCTTGGTGCCCGGGGCGTCGAGACCGCGCTCGTGCGCCAGGGCCGTCAGCTGGCGCGGGGTGAGACCGGTCCTGTCCTCGATCGTGTCGAGGTAGGCCTGAAAGGACATGGTCAACTCCTCGGGGCGGTGGGTCGTCGAGAGGACAGACCGGGGCGGCGGGGGAGAACTCATCGCCACGGACGGCAGCGGCCCCCTCCCACACCGGGAGGGGGCCGCCGTGGTCCGTGCGTGCCGTCAGCGCACGCGCGTGGTGCGGTCGACCAGGTCGATCGCTGTGCACAGGCCCAGCGCCATGGCGCGGCCACTGGTCGAGCCGGTGGCCAGCAGGCCCTCGATCGCCGGGCCGAGCGGCCGCTCGCCGACCAGGCCCTGCAGCACCGCGGCGTACTCACCGCTGACCCGGCCGGCGGCCGCGTGCCGCAGCAGCGCCCGCGACAGCTCGGTCGTGCGGCCGGCGGCCAGCGAGAAGACCGCCGCGGAGAACCGGTCGGCCGCCGGGTGCCCGAGCAGGACCAGCCCGGCCATCGTGCCGGCCATGACGTCGTCACCGGCCGGGGTCAGGCCGGGGCCGAGACCGATCAGCCGGGTGGCGGTGCGGAGTGCTGCGTCCAGGTCGGCGCGGCGGACCGCCCCGCGGAGCGCGGCCAGCGGGCCACCCGGACCGGCGGGCAGGCCCGGCAGCGTGAAGGCGCTGTGCGGCACGCCCTCGCCGTAGAGGGTGTTGCGCAGCTGCCGGACGCCCTCGGGGAGCAGCGCCGGGCGCAGGCTGGGCAGCCGGGGCCGCGGGTCCCACCAGGCGGCAGCCCGGACCACGAGGTCACCGACGACGATCCGGCCGCCACCCACCTGCGCGGGGGCGCCGCTGGGCAGCGTGACGAGGGGACGGCCGTTGCTCGGCCGGAAGAGGATGCAGCCCAGGGGGAGGCGGGCGGCGTCACTGGTGAGCACGCCGA
This sequence comes from Geodermatophilus obscurus, assembly GCF_900115395.1. Lineage (GTDB taxonomy): Bacteria > Actinomycetota > Actinomycetes > Mycobacteriales > Geodermatophilaceae > Geodermatophilus > Geodermatophilus obscurus_B. The sequence continues at coordinate 67,605 of NZ_FOWE01000011.1, read as the reverse complement.
CGATGTCGGTGCCCCGCTCGGTGGGCACCTGCAGGTACACCGCCGCCGGGACGCTCATCAGCACGCGCGCCGGGCGCACCGGCCCGCGGAGCAGGTCGGCCACGCCGGTGCTGGCCGACGCCGGCACCGCGGAGGTGGCCCGTGCCGGGGAGGCGCTGCGCAGGGTCGCCTGGTCGGAGCGGCGGGGGAGGGGGATCAGGGGAGCGCCGGAGCGCGTCGCCCGATCGTGCTCGGTGCCGCCACTGGCGTCGTGGTCGATGGTGCGCATGTGGGTGCCCTTCCCCGTCGGGACGATGGCGGTGACCCTCCGCTCGGGCCCCCACCCGGCCGGCTCGTCCGCCGGAGGGGGGAGGGCACCGCGAGCGGTGACCGCCTACCATCCAGCGGACGGGAACTGGCCTGGCTCGAAGCTAGGCGGCGCGTCGCACGTCCTCGTATGGCGAATGTGACCAAGAATGGGCAGTGCCGTCCAGACACACCTGCCAGATTCATGCAACCTGAGAACGACGTCGGCCACTTGGGAGGGCGATCCGTGACCCACGGTGAGGGATCCTTGACCTCCGGGTCGCACCCCACCGCCCCGCTGTCCTTCCCCCGGGGGTGGCACACCGAGCACGTCGGGCGGTCGGCGGGGCCGCGGGACGAGTGGCGCGACCGGGTCGGCCTGCGGGTCGACGAGGCCCTGCGGCTGCCGCGCCTCGCGGGGGTCGAGGTGGTCGCCGGCCGGTCCGGCCTGGACCGGATGGTCCGGCACATGGTCGTGGACGATCCGTCCGTCCCCCTGGCCACCGCCGGCCCGGACGTCGTCGTCGTCCTGGGGGCGCGGCTGCCGCCGGCCGACCCCGCCGACTGCCGGGCCCTGGTCGACAAGCTCGACTCGCTGGGCACCGCCGCGCTGGCCTACCGGCGCACCGAGGGGCCGCCCGCGGTGCCCGCCGAGGTGCTCACCGAGGCCGAGCGCCGTGGCCTGCCGATCCTCGCCCTGCCGCCCACGGTGCGCATGGACGAGGCGGTGTCGGAGGTGCTGGGCGCCGTCGTCCGCAAGCAGAGCGAGGCGCTGACGCTGTCGGCGCGCATGCACGACCAGTTCATCGACGTCGCCCTCAGCGGCGGCGGGCTGGCCGAGGTGACCGACCGGCTGGCCACCTACCTCGAGGGCGCGGCGGTGCTGGGGCTCGGGCCCGACCGCGAGATCGTCACCACGGCGGGGCCGCCCGGTGACGTCGCCGAGATCAGCGACTGGCTGTGGCTGCTCGACGCCGAGGCCGAGGACGAGCTGGCGATGATGGCCCCGGCCAACCGGCTCTCCGGGGTGCGCGCCGACCAGACCGTCGTCACCCCGGCCGACGTGCTCGCCGACGCCGACCTGTCCCCGGCCGACGGCATCCTGCTCGTCCCGGGCCACCACGAGCTGCCCGGCGGGATCGGCGAGTACGCCGTCGCGCCGATCATGGCCGGCGAGCAGCGGCACGGGTGGCTGGTGGCGGTGCACCGCACCGGCCAGATGGTCGTCGGGGCCGGCGGTGTGCTCGAGCGGGCCGCCGTCGTCTCGGCGCTGTCGGTCATCCGGCAGCAGGCCGTGCACTCGGTGGAGCTGCGCTTCCAGGGCGACCTGGTGCGCCGGCTGGTCGCCGGGTCGCTGCGGCACACCGAGCGGGCGCTGGCCCAGACCCGGTCCTTCGGCTGGCGGCTCGACGGGCCCGTCGTGGTCCTGGTGACCGCCACCGAGACCGCCGCCGACCCGCAGGCCGACCCGACCCGCGCGCTCGACGTCCTCGACCGGCTGGCCGACGGCTGGCGGGCCGCGCTGGAGTCGGAGGTGACCGGGGCCGCGGTCGCCGGGCTGTCGACCGAGATCGTCACCGTGCTGCCGCTCGACGGGCGCACCCCGGAGGAGATCACCTCGCTGGTGACCGCGGTGACCAGCCGGGTCAACGCCCGGGTGCGGCGGGTGGGGCGCGTGCTGGCCACGGGCATCGGCCGGCCGGCGGAGTCGCTGTCGGCGCTGGGGGAGGCCCACCAGCAGGCGCAGCGGGCGCTGGGTGTCGGTCAGGAGATCCACGGGCCGGCGACGGTCACGCACTTCGACCAGCTCGGCGTCTTCCGGCTGCTCTCGCTCATCCCCGACAGCACCGAGCTGCGGTCCTACGTCGACGAGGTGCTCGGATCGCTGGCCGACGCCTCCGACCCCGACTCCGCCGACCTGCGCGAGACGCTGCGGGTGCTGCTGGAGACCAACCTCAACGTCGCCGAGTCGGCCCGCCGCCTGCACTTCCACTACAACACGATGCGCTACCGCATCGGGAAGCTGGAACGGCTGCTCGGGCCCTTCACCACCGACCCGACGCTGCGGCTGAACCTGCTGCTGGCCCTGCACGCCGCACGGATGCGCGGCCTGGACCAGCCGCACCGGCCACCGGTCGACGCCGGCCTCCTGCCGCCCGACGACGGGTTCGACGCCCTCATCTAGCCGGCACCCCGACCAGCTCGGCGCTGACCTCCCACAGCTCCCGGGCCCGGTCGGGGTCGGTGCTCTCCGGGGAGGACGGCGCCTCCCTGTCGCGCTCGACGTAGCGGCCGCTGCGCCCGGCCGGCCCGGTGACCAGTGCGGCGAGCTGGGCGGCGGCCTGCGCGGGCTCCTGGGCGAAGGGCAGTCGCGTCACCAGCGGCGCCAGCGCCGCGTAGAGGGCGCGGGCGGGTGCCGGGTAGGCGCGGGCCAGTCCGGTGACCGGCATGAGCCCGGGGTCGTACACGGCCACTGAGAGCTCCGGGTGCCGGCGGGCGAGCTCGCGGCCGAAGTAGACGTTCGCCAGCTTCGACGTCGCGTAGGCCCGCGCACCCGACTCCACCCGCGGCCGCGCCAGCTCGCGCGGGTCGGCCCACCGCGGACCGGGGAACGGCCCGGACTGCCGGAACGTGCCGAAGTGGGTGCCGCTGCTCACCACCACGACCCGGGCACCCGGCGCGAGGTGCGGCAGCAGCTCCTGCGTGAGCAGGAAGTGCCCGAGGTGGTTGACCGCGAAGGTGAGCTCGAACCCGTCGGCGGAGGTGCGGTCGGCCCGGGTGGACTGCAGGCCGGCGACGAGCAGCAGGGCGTCGATCGGCGCGTGCCCGGCGGCCGCGGCCGCGGCCGCGCGGACCGAGCCGAGGTCGGCCAGGTCCAGCGGCACGACGCCGGTGGACGGACCGAGCCCTCCGGCGAGCCGCAGTCCGGCGTCGACGTCGCGGGCGCCGAGCAGCACCCGCCAGCCCGGCGTGGCCGCCAGCAGGCCGGCGGTGTGCCGGCCCAGCCCCGAGGTGGCGCCGGTGACCAGCGCCGTCCGTGTCCGGTCCATGGTGTCTCCTGCACACTCGGGCGAAGGATCCGGGACGACGTCCCGATGTGAGACTCTGTGCCAGATCGGCATGTCGTGTCAAGGAGGAGCCGTGACCGAGACCGCCGCGCAGCGCCGGCGCCGCCGCACGCGGGCCGAGGTGACCCGCCGCGCCGTCGAGCTGTTCGCCGCGCAGGGGTACGCGGCCACCAGCACCGAGCAGGTGGCCGCGGCGGCCGACCTGTCCCGCAGCACCCTGTTCCGGCTGTTCGCCGACAAGGAGGACCTCCTCTTCGGCCTCGAGGACGACCTGCTGGCCACGGCCGCGGCCGCGGTCGCTGAGGTCCCGCCGGAGCTCCCGCCGTGGGCGGCGCTGCGGGCCGCGGCCGTGCGGATCGCCGAGCAGGTGGCGCCGCTGCGGGACCTGCTGGTCACCCGGGAGCAGGTGGTCGCCACGGTGCCGGCCCTGGGTGCCCGGGCCGCGGCCAAGCACCGGCGCTGGGAGGCGGCCCTGGCGGCCGGGCTCACCGGGCACCGCGGCGTCCCCGACGCCGACGCGCGGCTGCTGGCCAAGCTCGTGCTCGCCTGCTTCGAGGTGGCGCAGGACGACTGGCTGGCCGGCGCGGCGGAGGACCTCCCCGGCCTGCTCACCGCAGCGCTCGACCGGGTGCCGGGCATGCTGCACGACTGAACTGCGGAACCCGCCGTAGCCGGGCACCATCGCTCGCGTGACCGCGCCGGTGGACGAGCTCATCGACCGCATGCAGGGACTGCTCGACGGGCTCACCGCCGAGGGGAACCCCGCCCGCCACTTCCTCGGCACCTACCTGCGCACCACGCGCGCCGTCGGTGCCGCCATCGACGCGGGGCGGTTCGAGGACCCCGGCTGGGTCACCACCTGGGACGTCGACTTCGCCGGCCTCTACCTCGACGCCCTCGAGGCGCACCGCCGCGACCCGGCGAGCCCGCCCGCGCCGTGGCGGGCGGCGTTCGGCACCGACCCGTCCACCCGGCCGGAGGGGCACGTCCTGCTGGGCATGAACGCCCACATCAACTTCGACCTGCCGCAGTCGCTGGTGCGGGTGATCGGCCCGGCCGACTTCACCGACCCCACGGTGCTGGACAGCCGCCGCCGCGACCACGAGCGCATCGACGAGGTCCTGGCCGGGCGGGTCTCCGAGGAGGACCGGGAGCTGGAGGCGTCCGGCAGCCGGCGCACGCCGCTGGACCGGGTCATGGGCGGGGCGAACCGCGCCGCGGCCCGCGCGCTGCTGCGCGAGTCGCGGCGCCGGGTGTGGCTCAACACCGAGGCCCTGCACGCCGCCCGCCTGTCCGGTCCGGAGGCGCTGGCGCGACGGGTGGGACAGCTGGAGGAGGTCAGCGCGGCGCGGGTGGCCGACCTGACGCGGGGCGGCCCGGTGCTGCTGCGGCTGGCCGTGTTCGGCTTCGGCGTCTCCCTCCCACCGGCCTGAGCCGTGTCCGCCGGGATCAGGTGACCTGATCCCGGGGCGTCCTCCCTCACGTCCCACCGTGAGGGAGGACGCCCGACGATCAGGGAGGCTGATCGTCGCGCAGGGTCCGGCACGGCGCGGGAGGCTGTCCGGGGTGCCGCACCGGGCGGCCCGGGAGGAGGACCGCATGACCGACGCCGGCCGACCACTGTCCGGGAGGGTCACCCTGGTCACCGGGGCGTCGTCGGGGATCGGCGAGGCCACCGCCGTGGCGCTCGCGCAGGCCGGCGCCGCCGTCGCGATCGGCGCCCGCCGGGCCGACCGGCTCACCGCGCTCGCCGACCGGCTCCGCGCCGACGGGACGTGCGTGCTGACCCTCGACCTCGACGTCACCGACGAGGCGGCCTGCCGCGACGCCGTCGCGCGCACCCGCGCGGAGCTCGGCGGGCTCGACGTCCTGGTCAACAACGCCGGCGTGATGCTGCTGGGCACGATCGTCGGCGCCGACGTCGAGGACTGGCGGCGGATGCTGTCGACCAACGTCCTCGGCCTGATGTACATGACGCACGCCGCGATCGACGGCATGGTCGAGCAGGGCTCCGGCGACGTCGTGAACATCTCCAGCGTCGCCGGGCGGACCGCCCGCAAGGGCGCCGGCGTCTACAACGCGAGCAAGTGGGCGGTGAACGCCTTCAGCGAGTCCCTGCGGCAGGAGGTGACCACGCGGGGGGTGCGGATCTCCCTCGTCGAGCCGGGTGCGGTGGCCACCGAGCTCACCGACCACATCACCCAGCCCGACGCGAAGGCCGCCTCGCAGCGCATGTACACGGAGATGACGCCGCTGCAGGCCGACGACGTCGCCCGCGCGATCCTCTACGTCGTCAGCCAGCCCCCGCACGTCGCGGTGAACGAGGTGCTGGTCCGGCCCACGGAGCAGGAGCGCTAGCTCCCGCCGGGCCGCCGCCCCAGCGAGCCGGTGACGGTGGCGTTCCAGGCCGGGTCGGCGGCGACGTCGTCGAGCCGCGGCGCGGTGAGGACGACGACGTAGCCGTCGGGGTCGGTGGCGACCAGGTCGCGGGTGAACCACGGCGTGTCCACCGGCCCCTCGACCGAGCCGGCGCCGCCGGCCCGCCGCACCCGTGCGGCCCGACCGGCGAGGTCCTCCTCCCCGGCGGCGAAGCTGACCCGCGGGCCCGGCGTCGGGGAGCCGGGGACCAGCAGCAGGTCCTGGTGGCGCAGCCGGCGCAGGTGCACGAGGGCGTCGGTGCCGTCGGGCCGGGGCATGGTGGCCAGCACGACGAAGCCCAGGGCCTCGTACCAGCGGGTGCTGGCGGTCAGGTCGGTCACCGGGAAGGTGACGAACACGGGCATGGGGTAGATGGCCCGGTCGACGCCGGGAGCTGCGGTCTCGGTCACGGCTCCAGGGAAGTGCCTGACGTCGCGTCAGGGTCAAGTCCCGTCAGTCGGAGAAGACCTCGATCGAGGCGCCCATCTCCACCAGCCGCTCGTAGAGGTGCTCGTACCCGCGGGCGATGATGTCGACGTTGCGCAGCACCGACGTGCCGCGCGAGGCGAGCATCGCCAGCAGGAGGCACACCGCGGGCCGCAGCGCCGGCGGGCACACGACCTCGGCGCTGCGCCAGCGGGTCGGGCCGGTCACCAGCACGCGGTGCGGGTCCATGAGCCGGACGTCGGCGCCCAGGCGGGTCAGGTCGGACAGGTGGATCGCCCGGTTGTCGTAGACCCAGTCGTGGATCAGCGTCGAGCCGCTCGCCGTCGCCGCGATGACGGCGAAGAAGGGCAGGTTGTCGATGTTGAGCCCCGGGAACGGCATCGGGTGGATCTTGTCGATCGGGGCCTTGAGCTGCGACGGCGAGATGGTGACGTCGGCCAGGCGGGTGTGGCCGTTGTCGGCGCGGTACTCCGGCGAGAGCGTGTAGCGCAGCCCCATCTCGGCCAGCACGGCGAGCTCGATCTCGAGGAACTCCACCGGCGCCCGGCAGACGGTGAGCTCGGAGCCGGTGACGATGCCGGCGGTGAGCAGGCTCATCGCCTCGACCGGGTCCTCGCTGATCGTGTAGTCGACGTCGGCGTCGAGGACGGTCCGCCCGTGCACGGTGAGCGTCGTCGTCCCGAGGCCCTCGACGCCGACGCCGAGCAGCTGCAGGTACAGGCACAGGTCCTGGACCATGTAGTTGGAGCTGGCGTTGCGGATGACGGTCGTGCCCTCGGTGCGCGCCGCGGCGAGCAGCGCGTTCTCGGTGACGGTGTCCCCGCGCTCGGTCAGCACGATGGTCCGCCGGCCGGGGTCGGTCGCGGCCACGGTGGCCTGGTACTCGCCGGCGTGCGCCTCGATCGCCAGCCCGAACTGCCGCAGCGCGATCATGTGCGGCTCGACGGTGCGGGTGCCGAGGTCGCAGCCGCCGGCGTAGGGCAGCCGGAACTCGCGGAACCGGTGCAGCAGCGGGCCGAGGAACATGATGATGCTGCGGGTCCGGCGGGCGGCGTCGGCGTCGATGCCGGCGAGGTCCAGCTCGTCGGGCACCTGCAGGGTGAGGTCGCGGCCGGCGGCGTCCCAGGTGGCCGAGACGCCGATCGAGCGCAGGACGTCGAGGATCCGGTCGACCTCGACGATGCGGGCGACGTTGCGCAGCGTGGTGCGGCCGCGGTTGAGCAGGGCGGCGCACAGCAGGGCGACGGCGGCGTTCTTCGACGACTTCACCGTGACGCTGCCGCGCAGCGGCGTGCCGCCGGTGACCCGCAGGTGCGTGGGGCCGGCCGGGCCGACGCTGATGAGCTCGCTCTCCAGTGCCTCCGACAGGCGGCCCAGCAGCTCGAGGGTGAGGTTCTGGCCCCCCTGCTCGATGCGGGCGACGGCGCTCTGGCTGGTGCCCAGGCGTTCGGCGAGCTGCTGCTGGGTCAGGCCGCGGTGGCGGCGGGCGTCGCGCACGAGTGCGCCGATGCGGGCGGCGCTGGCGAGGGCGGCGTTGGCCAGGACGGGGGAGGGGAGGGCAGGCGAGGAGGTCGTCGTCTCGGCCGGGAGCTCGGTCGCGGTCACGGGAGGCCACGGTATCTCGCACGTGAGATGCACCGGGGAGGCACGCCGGGAAGGACCGGTCCGCCCACGGCGGGCGGCAGACTGTCGGCATGGAGGTACTGGTCACCGGAGGCAGCGGCCCACTGGGCCGGAGGGTGGTGCCCGCGCTGCAGCAGGCGGGCCACGCGGTGCGGCAGATGTCACGCCGCGGAGCGGGTCCCGGTGGGGTGCGGGCCGACCTCGCCACCGGCCGCGACCTGGCGGCCGCGGTGCGCGGGGTCGACCTCGTCGTGCACGCCGCCAGCGACCCGCGCGGCGACCCGTGGCAGGTCGACGTCGCCGGGACCCGCCGGCTCGTGCAGGCCCTCGACCGGGCGCGTCTGCAGCACCTGGTGTACGTCTCGATCGTCGGCGTCGACCGCGTGCCGTGGGGCTACTACCGGGCCAAGTTCTCCGCCGAGCAGGTGCTGTTGGCCTCCGGGCTGCCGGTGACGATCGTGCGGATCACCCAGTTCCACCACTTCGTCGACGAGCTGCTGTCCACCGCCCGCCGCGGCCCGGTGCTGCCGGTGCCGATGAGCTGGCAGGCGGCGCCGGTCGACGTCGGCGAGGCGGCGGGCTTCCTCGCCGAGGTGGCCGGCCGCCCGCCCAGCGCCGACGTCGTCGAGTTCGGCGGGCCCGAGGTGCTGGCGGCCGCCGACCTCGCCCGGGCGTGGGCGGCCGCGCGCGAGCCGGGCGCGCGGGTCGTGGCCACGCCGCTCCCGGGCAGGCTCTCGGCGGCCTTCCGCGGGGGTGGCGTGCTGCCCGGCCCGCGCGCGGCGCGCGGCCGGCGCACCTACGCCGAGCACCTGCGCGGCGCGTAGCGCGCCTTCCCTGCCGGACTCCGCAGCGGTCCTGCCAGGTCCGGTGCGGAGTCCGGAAGTCGCCAGCGCGGCGTCGGTGGCCCTCCCTACGTTCAGGGCATGCCCTCCTCCCGCGCGGTGTCCCTGCCGGTGCTCGCCGCCGTCGCCGTCACCGTGCTCGCGTGGGCGTCGGCGTTCATCGGCATCCGGGCGGTGGGCTCCGACGTCTCACCCGGTGCCCTGGCGCTCGGGCGGCTGCTGGTCGGGACGGCGGTGCTCGCGCTGCTGTCGCTCGGCCGCGGGTGGGTGGCGCCGACGCGGCAGGAGTGGCGGCTGCTGGTCCTGTGCGGGGTCGGCTGGTTCGCGGTCTACAACGTCGCGCTCAACGCCGCCGAGCAGCACCTCGACGCCGGCACGACGGCGATGCTGGTCAACACCGGGCCGGTGCTCATCGCCGTGCTGGCCGGCGTCTGGCTGGGCGAGGGGTTCCCGCGCTGGCTGGTGGCCGGCCTGGCCGTCGCCTTCGGCGGGGTGCTGCTCATCGGCGTGGCCACCGGCGGTGGCGGCGGCGACCTGACCGGGGTGCTGCTGTGCCTGGTCGCGGCGGTCACCTACGCCGTCGGCGTCGTGGCGCAGAAGCCGGTGCTGCGCCGGATCCCCCCGCTGCAGGTGACGCTGACGGCCTGCGCGATCGGCGCGGTGTGCTGCCTGCCGTGGACCGGCGCGCTGGTGTCCGACCTGGCCGCCGCGCCCGCGTCATCGGTGCTCGGCCTGGTCTACCTGGGCGTGGTGCCGACGGCGCTGGCGTTCAGCACGTGGGCCTACGCGCTGGCCCGCACCGACGCCGGGCGGCTCGGGGTCACCACCTACCTGGTGCCGCCGCTGGTGATCGCGATGTCGTGGCTGCTGCTCGACGAGGTGCCGCCGGCGCTGGCTGTCGTGGGCGGTGTCGTCTGCCTGGCGGGCGTGGCGCTGTCCCGCCGGCGCAGCCGGGTGCGCCGGCCGGTCCCGGTGGCGCAGGGGGCCGGCGCGGCGTGAGCGGTCACCGCCCGCGGCGCCGCCGGGGACCGGCCCAGGGGTCGTCCGGGTCGAGGTCGTCGTGGTCGAGGTCGTCGTGGGCGGTGTCGTCGACTGCGTCCTGCACCGGCTGGTCGTGGACGGACGAGTGCGGCCCGGTCGTCCCGGTGCGGCGGGCCGCGGCCTCGAGGGCCTCGTCGCGCTCGGCGGAGCGCCGGGCCCGGGCCAGCCGCTCCTCCTCCTTGGCCCGGGCGCGCAGCTGGCGCCGGGTGGGCCCGCCGGGGCGCGGCTCGTCGCGGTTGCCGGTCAGCCACCACAGCGCTGGCCCGGCCAGTGCCAGCCCGATCGGGAGCACGTAGGCCGCGGCCCGCTCGGTGCCGCCCTCGCCGAGGAACCCGACCACCCCGGCGCCGTAGAAGACCGTCATCGCCGTGCCGAACAGGCCCAGCAGCACCAGCGTCGTCCCCAGTGCCTCCGACCACGGGCGCACCGCGTAGGCCACGGCGATCAGGCCGAGCCCGCCGCCCACCAGGTAGAGGGCCGCGCCGGTGGTGTGCAGCGCCGCGAGCTCCGACGTCCGCGGGAAGACGCCGACCAGCAGCACGCCGAGCGCGGCGGCGCCGAGCAGCGCCACCGCCGGCCGGGCGGCGCGGCCGCGCAACGCCGGCAGCAGCAGCACCGCCCCCGCGCCGATCAGCGCGGCCTGCACCACGAAGGAGGCGTTCATCAGCGGGGCGCCGGGGGAGACGCTGTCGCCCAGCGCGCTGATCACCTCCGCCGACCGCGAGTAGGGCAGCTGCGCGCGCCGCCGGGTGATCGCGATCGCCTCGACCACGAAGAACTGCAGGGTCAGCACCCAGGCGAGGGCGCCTGCGGTGATCCGCTTCCTCGGCACGCGCTCCATCGTCCCAGCCGGTCGCCCGCGGCCGGACCGCCGTCAGGGCAGGTGGGCGAGCACGGCGGCGTACTGCGGCGGGGTCAGGGAGGAGGGGTTGCTGCCGGCGGGCATCCGCAGCACCTCCGCGTCGCGGACGGCGGGGTCGGCCAGCAGGTCGGCCCGCGGCACGTGCGCGGGCAGCAGCGTGAACCGGACGACGACCACCGGCCCGTCCCCGTCGGAGCCGACCTCACCGGCCAGGACCCCGGTGGCGTGCACGCCCGGGCGGTCGCGCCCGCTGAGCCACAGCAGCACCGGCTGACCGGGGCGCATGAGCCCCAGCCGGTAGGAGGGCCGCAGGCAGCGGGCCACCTCGCGCTCCTCGCCGGGGCGCCAGCCCGGGACGACGGCGTCCGGCGGCCGGGCGGTCTTCACCACCCAGCAGCCGACGTCGGCGGCGTGGAGTCGCGGCACGGAGCCATCCCAGCAGTTCCCCCGGAGGGGTGTCCGGAGGGGTCCGCGAGCACCAGCGTCCGCGGGGTCGTCGGCGGCCCGGAGGTCCCCGTGCGCGTGTTCGTCACCGGTGCCACCGGCTTCGTCGGGTCCGTGGTCGTCCGCGCGCTGCTGGCGGCCGGTCACGACGTCACCGGACTGGTGCGGGACCCCGGCAGGGCGGCGGGCTCGCCGCGCTCGGGGCGGACCTGCGCCGCGGCGACGTGCTCGACCCCGGCTCCTACCGGACGGCCCCGCGGAGGCGGTCGGCCGAGCGCGGACGCTCCCGGGACGCCGTCGGGGCGGTGGTGGCCGCCACCCCCTGACCCGCCCGGCGCGGACGGTCGGGGGCGGCGGCCCCGTGCTCAGTCGGTGGCGGCGTGGAACTCCGCGCCGGCGGGGTCGGCGTCGTCGGAGCCGACGGCCTGCCGCTCCTGCTCGGTGCGGTGCTGCAGGACGTCGTCGTCGGGCCGGGGGTCGGCCTTGCCGTGGGCCTGCCGGTCCCTGGGTGCCGACTCCTCGGTGTCCATGACGTCGTCGAGGGTCGGGCGGTCGGGTGGAGTGGTCATCGCGGTGCCTCCGCTGCGTCGTCGTCGATCGGTGCTCGCTCGGTCCCCGGGGCCATAGCCCTCTCGCCCGCCCGGAAACCCCTAGCGCTGCTCCAGCGAACCGGCCGGGAACCACGCCTCGACGAGCACGGGCCCGTGCGGCCCGGGGACGGCGTAGGCCACCCGTCCCTGCCAGCCCTCGGGTCGCTGGCGCCACTCCACGAGCAGGCCCGGGACGGTGCCGGCGGTGCCGGGCGGCGCGTGCACCCAGCAGTGCCGCCCGGCGGACTCCTGCCGCGGCGGTGGGGGAGCGGGCTCCGGGAGCGGGCCGGCCGGGCGGACGCCGGAGTCGGCGGCCCGCTCCCCGAGCGACGGCCGTGAGGACCCCCGGTGCATCCCGCCTGCCACCTGCGCAGTCTGGCACGCGCGTCGAACAGGCGTTCGGACAGCGGCGCCCCCGGGGTTGCGAGAACGACTCCTCCGTCACACCCTGTTGGCCTGACAGTCACTCGCCGTCGTTTGCGTGGCGGGCGTCCCCCCTCCCTCGAAGGGCTCCCCGTGCACTCAGCTCCCCGCTCCCGGCGCCTCCTCGCGCGCCGGGCGGCACTCGGCACCGCCGCCGCGTCGCTCGCCGTCGTCGGCTTGCCCGCGGTGGCCTCGGCCGCCCCGCCCACCACGCCGTTCATCTCCGAGATCCACTACGACGACGCCGGTGCCGATGCCGGTGAGTTCGTCGAGGTCCAGCTGCCGCCGGGCACGTCCTCCGCGGGTCTGCAGGTCGTCCTCTACAACGGCAGCGGCGGCGGGACGTACGGCACGCTGACCCTGCCGGCGGTCACGGCGCCCGCGGACGCCCCCGCCGTCGTCTCGGTGGACGCCTCCGGCCTGCAGAACGGCTCGCCCGACGGCCTGGCGCTCGTGGGCCCCGACGGGGTCCTCGAGTTCCTCTCCTACGAGGGGGTCCTCGCCGCGACGAGCGGCCCCGCGAGCGGGAACAGCACCGACATCGGTGTCGCGGAGGAGAGCGTGCCGGAGGGGCAGTCGCTGTCCCGGCGCTACGATCCCGCCACCGGTGCCCTCGTGTGGCAAGGCCCCGCCCCCGCCACCCGTGGCGTGGCCAACGAGCCGCTCACGACGACGCCGACGCCGCCAGCCGCCACCTGCGACACGGCGCCGACCCACGAGATCGGTGCGGTCCAGGGCACCGGGGCCACCACGCCCCTGGCCGGCCGGCAGGTCACCGTGCGCGGCACCGTGGTCGGTGACGTCCCGGGCCTGTCCGGCTTCTACCTGCAGGACCCCGACGGTGACGGCGACGCCGCCACCTCCGACGGGGTCTTCGTCTTCAGCACGGTGGCGGTGGACCTCGGCGACACCGTCGTCGTCCGCGGAGCGGTCAGCGAGTTCGGTGGACAGACGCAGATCAGCGCGCAGACCGACGTCCTCGAGTGCGGCACCGCTGCCCTGCCGGCGCCGGCACCGCTCGACCTGCCGGCGACCGACGCCGAGCGGGAGCGGCTCGAGGGCATGCTGGTCGCCCCTGACGCCGGGCTGGTCGTCAGCGACGTCTTCCAGCTCGTGGGCGGCGCCCAGGGCGGCTTCGGCGAGCTCACGCTGGCGGCCGACCGCGTGCTCGTGCAGCCCACCGAGCTGGCCCGGCCCGGCACCCCGGACGCCGCGGCCGTCGCCGCGGACAACGCCCGCCGCCGGATCGTGCTCGACGACGCCTCCACCGGGCGCACCGGCGTGACCAACCACCCCTACCTGACGGCGGAGGACCCGATCCGGGTCGGCGAGACCGTCGTGTTCACCGCCCCGACCGTGCTGGGCTACGGGTTCGGCAACTGGCGGCTACAGCCCGCCGACGGCACCCCCGCGGGCACGATCGGCACGATCGGGGAGCGTCCGGAGGCGCCGGAGGAGGTGGGCGGTGACGTCCAGGTGGGCGCGTTCAACGTGCTCAACTACTTCACCACCCTGACCGGCCCGGACGCCCGCGGTGCCACCACCCAGCCGGAGTTCGAGGAGCAGGCGGCGAAGATCGTCAGCGCCGTCGAGGCCCTCGGCGCCGACGTCGTCACCCTCATGGAGATCGAGGACACCGACTCCACCGGCGCCAGCCCGGGGAACGCCGACGGTGCCCTCGCCGACCTCGTCGGGCGGCTGAACGCCGCGGCGGGGTACGACAAGTGGGCCTACGTGCCGCTGCCCGAGGAGCTCTACGCCGTCGACCGCGACGTGATCCGCAGCGCGATCATCTACCAGGACGACGTCGTGCAGCCGGTGGGCGACCCGGTGGGCCTGGTCGACGAGGAGGTCTGGGACAACGCCCGCGAGCCGATCGCCCAGACGTTCGTGAAGGACGGCGACGCGTTCACGGTCGTGTCCAACCACTTCAAGTCGAAGGGCGCCGGCGGCGCGACCGGTGACAACGTCGACGCCGGCGACGGCCAGGGCGCGTACAACGGCGACCGCACGCGACAGGCCGAGTCGCTGGTCGGGTTCGCGGACGACCTGCGCGCCGCCACCGGCGACGAGGACGTCGTGCTGCTGGGCGACTTCAACGCCTACACCCAGGAGGACCCGATCGTCGCACTGCGCGAGGGCGGCTACGCCGACCTGGGCGAGAAGCTCGACCCGGGCCGCTACAGCTACGTGTTCGACGGGCTGTCCGGCTCCCTCGACCACGCGCTGGCCACCGCGGCGCTGGCGGAGAAGGTCACCGGGCTGGCGCACTGGAACATCAACGCCGTCGAGTCCTCGGCCTACCAGTACGACGGCGACCCGGCGCTCTACCGGGCCGACCCCTACCGGTCCAGCGACCACGACCCGCTGGTCCTCGGGATCGACCTGGAGGAGCGCTGCCAGGGCCTGCTCCCGACCATCCGTGGCACCGACGGGGACGACACGCTGCGCGGCACCAACGGCGTCGACGTGGTCATGGGCCTGGGCGGCGACGACACGATCACCGGCGGCAACGGCGACGACGTCGTCTGCGGCGGTGCCGGGGACGACGTGCTGTCCGGGGAGAACGGGGCCGACGTGCTGCTCGGCGGCTTCGGCGACGACGACCTCGGCGGCGGCAACGGCGACGACACGCTCGTCGGCGGGCCCGGGACCGACGTCCTGACCCCGGGCCGCGGCGCCGGCAGCCAGGAGCAGGGCGGCGCCGAGTCCTAGCGGGACGGCCCCTCGCGAGGGGGCCGTCCCAGCCCATGACCGGTCCGGCGCGGCACCCCACCCGGGGTACCGCGCCGGACGCGTCTCAGGAACCGGTGCGGGCCTCCCCGCCGGCCTGCTCGCCGATCGCGTCCTCCTCGGGGCCGGTGGTCGCGGCCACGCCGTCGGCGAGGACGCGCGCGACCTTCCCGAGCAGCTCGTGCCCGGCCAACTCCTCCACCGGCACCGGCAGCGGCAGCGACCAGTTGGGCCTGTCGGTGGTGCCGGGCACGTTGGGCCGCCGCTCGACGGCGAGCGCGTCGTCGAGGGTGGCCGACAGCAGCAGCGACGGCGCCTGCGCCAGCAGCTCGTGGGCCCGCTTCACGGCCTTGTCCGGCTTCGCCTTCTTCTTCAGCCCGGGCAGACGCCCGAGCAGCGTCTCCCGTCCGCGCTCGAGCTCCTCGTCGGTCCCGGTGCCGTACTGGCGCTGCTCCTCGAGGTCGGCGCCCGTCCACAGCCCCGCCACGGTGGGCAGGTCGTGCGTGGTGACGGCGGCCATGGCCGCCTCCGGCCACTCGGCGGGGTCGTCGTCCTCGAACCACAGCAGCCGGTAACTCAGGATGCCGTGCTCGGCCAGCGCCTCGCGGACGCCCTCCTCGACGGTGCCGAGGTCCTCGCCGACGACGACGGCCTGCGCGCGGTGGCTCTCCAGCGCGACGATGTCGAGCAGGTCCTCGGCCGGGTAGCGGACGTAGGCCCCGTCGACCGCGCCGCCGCCGGCGGGCACCCACCACAGCCGGAACAGGCCCATGACGTGGTCGATGCGCAGCCCGCCGGCGCCGGCCATCGTGGCCCGGATCGACTCGACGAACGGCTCGTAGTCGGCCGCCCGCAGCCGCCAGGGGACCAGCGGCGGGGAGCCCCAGTCCTGGCCGGAGGAGTTGAACTCGTCCGGCGGTGCGCCCACGGTGGGGCCCTGCGCGAGCACCCCCTGCCAGGTCCAGGCGTCGGCGCCGCCGCCGGCCACGCCGATCGGCAGGTCCTGGATGACGGTCATGCCCTCGGTCGCGCGCTCCAGCTGGAGCGACAGGCACCACTGCAGCCACGCGTGGAAGGCGACGTCGCGCTCGTGCTCGGCGACGAAGCGGCCCACCGCCTCGCCGCGCGGGTCGCGCAGCTCGTCGGGCCAGGTGTGCCAGTCGGGCCCGTGCACGTCGGCCAAGGCGCACCAGGTGGCCCAGTCCTGCAGCTTCTGCCCCTGGTGCCACCACCAGTCGGGGAAGGCGGGCTCGTCGCGGCCGGTGGCGTCGAACACCCGGCGCAGCGCCTCGCGCTTGCGCGCCCAGACCGCGTCGCGGTCGATCAGGTCGCCGTCGGACAGGTCGGTCCCGGAGCCGACGTCGACGCGGTCGGCGCCGGGGACCTCCTCGACGCGCAGGTAGACCGGGTTGCGGAAGCGCCGGGTCGCCGGCAGGTAGGGGCTGGCCTCCTGCTGCGGGGTGGGTGCGACGGCGTGCAGCGGGTTGACGAGCACGAACCCGGCGCCCTGGCCGGCGGCCAGCTCGCGGACGGCCCGCAGGTCGGCGAGGTCGCCGATGCCCCAGCTGGCCCGGCTGCGGGTGGCGTAGAGCTGCACCGCCCAGCCCCAGGCCCGGTCCGCGGGCAGCCAGCAGCGGCCGGGTGAGACGACGAGCCGGCGGCGCGGGCCGCCGGGCGCCTGCAGCCAGTGGTAGCCGAGCGGGAAGTCCTCGGGCAGCTCGCCGTCGACGTGCCGGGTGGAGCCGTCCTCGAGGGTCACCTCCGCCTCGTCGACCTCGAGGACGTCGCCGGGCCGGGCCACGATGGGCGCGCGGTCCTCGAGGTCCTCCGGCGGCTCGCCGATCACCTCCCGCAGGCGGTCGATCGTGGCCTGGGCGACCTCGTGTTCCTCGTCGAGGGCGTCGAGCCAGGTGGCGTCGATGCCCCACCGGTCGGTGCTGGGGGTGCGTGTCACCCCTCGATCCTCCGGGGGCGCGGGGGTGATCGCAGCGCAGGAGCGGAGTGGTGCCGGTCTCTCCGTCTCGACCCTCCAGCGACTGGAGGGTGCAGGGTGCCGGTCGTGGAGGACGCCGCGCAGGTCAGGCTCACGATCGGCGAGGTGGCCGCGCGGCTCGGCGTCCCCGTCCGCACCGTGCGGTTCTGGACCGACGAGGGGCTGGTCGACCCGCCCGCCCGCTCCGCCGGCGGCTACCGGCTCTACGACGCGCCCGCCGTGGCCCGGCTGGACCTGGTCCGCACGCTGCGCGGCCTGGGGCTCGGGCTGCCCGCCGTCCGGGAGCTGCTCGCCGCCCGCCGCACGGTCGCCGACGTGGCCGCCGAGCACGTGCGGGCGATCGACGCCGAGATCCGCCTGCTGCGCCTGCGCCGGACCCTGCTGCAGGCCGTCTGCCGCGCCGGCACCACCACCGAGGAGATGAGCATCGTGTCCGATCTGGCCGCCCTGTCCGCCCGCGAACGGCAGCAGGTGATCGACGAGTTCGTCGACCGCGCCTTCGCCGGCCTGCCCGACGACGCCCCCGGCGCCGGGTTGGCCGCCCCGATGCGGGCGCTGCCCGCGGAGCTGCCCGAGGACCCCTCGCCCGAGCAGGTCGCCGCCTGGCTGGAGCTGGCCCGCCTGGTGGCCGACGACGGCTTCGCCGTCCGCGTGCGCGAGATGGCGGTGGCCGGCGCCGGTGCCACGCCGGAGGACCCCGACCCGGGGCTGGACGCCGGGCGGATGCAGGCCCTCGGCAGGCAGGCACTGGCCGACGGCGTCGTGCCCGGCAGCGCGGCCGCGGAGGCGCTGGTGGCCGAGCTGCTCGACGACGGCCGGGAGACCACGCCCGGCCGTCGCGCCGCGCTGGCGGACCGGCTGGCCACCTTCACCGACGCCCGCGTGGAGCGGTACTGGCAGCTGCTCGGCGTCCTCAACGGCTGGCCGCCCTCCGAGCCGGCCGTGCCGGCCGTCGACTGGTGGATCGTGGCGCTGCGCGCGGCATCCTGAGGCCGTGACCTGGCTCCTGGTGCACCCGCCGCTGCTCGGACCCGCCGTGCTCGGCCCGCTGGCCGCCGGGCTGCGCGCCGGCGGGGCGCGCGTGGCGGTGCCCGACCTGCGCGGGGAGGTCCAGGACCCCACGGGCACCGGCCCGTCCGCGGCCGGCTGGGACCGGCGGTGGGCGGCGGCGGTGGGCCCGGCCGACGTCGTCGTCGGCTTCTCCGGGGCCGGCATCGTGCTGCCCGCCGTCGCCGCGGCGTGCGGTGCCCGCCGGGTGGTGTGGCTCGACGCCGTCCTGCCGCCGGAGGAGGGGACGGCGCGGTGGCCGGCCGACGTCCGGGCGCGGGTGGCGCCCCTGACCGGCGACGACGGCCGGGTGGCCGACTGGACGACGTGGTGGGGCCCCGACGCGATGGCGGAGCTGCTGCCGGACCCGGACGTGCGGGCCGCCGTCCTCGCCGAGGGGCACCGCCTGCCCGCGGACCTGTGGTCGGCCGGCGTCGCGGTACCGCCGCTGACCGCCGAACCCCGGTACGTGCACCTGTCGGCGGCCTACGACGCCGACGCCGCGGCCGCACGCGCGCGCGGCTGGCCGGTCGCCGGGGACGGTCGTGGGGCGCACCTCGACGTCGCCACCGACCCCGCCCGGGTGGCCGCGCTGCTCGGCTGAGGCGGTTGCGGCACCTGCCGGTCCGCCCGGCGCCCCGGCTGCCGCTGCGGTAGGCACGACCGGTGACCGTGATCGGCTTCCACAACTCCCACGAGCAGGTGCACCCCGCCGAGCTGCTGACCGCCGTCCAGCACGCGGAGGAGGTCGGCTTCACCGCGGCCATGTGCTCCGACCACTTCGCGCCCTGGAACTCCAACCAGGGGCACTCGGGGTTCGCCTGGTCGTGGCTCGGGGCCGCGCTGGCCACCACCGGCCTGCCCTGCGGGGTGGTCAACGCCCCCGGACAGCGCTACCACCCGGCGGTCATCGCCCAGGGCGCCGCGACCCTGGCGGCGATGTTCCCCGGGCGCTTCTGGATGGCGCTGGGCAGCGGGCAGGTGATGAACGAGCGCATCACCGGCACGCCGTGGCCACCCAAGCGCGTCCGGGACGCCCGGCTGCGGGAGTGCGTCGACGTCATCCGCGCCCTGCTGGCCGGTGAGGAGGTCACCCACCGCGGGCTCGTCGACGTCGAGCGGGCCAAGATCTGGTCGCTGCCGGAGCAGCAGCCGGCGCTGATCGGGCCGGTGATGAGCGTGCCGACGGCGCGGCGGCACGCCGACTGGGCCGACGGCTTCATCACGATCAACCAGCCGCACGAGACGCTGCGCGAGCTGGTGGGCGCCTACCGGGACGCCGGCGGGCAGGGCCGGCTCGTGCTGCAGGTGCACCTGTGCTGGGACCCCGACCCCGAGCGGGCGAAGCAGGTCGCCTACGAGCAGTGGTACACCAACACCTTCCCGCCGCCGCTGTGCTGGGACCTCGACGGGCCCGAGGCGTTCGAGCTGGCCAGCGCCTACACGCCGCAGGAGGCGGTCGAGGGTGCGGTGCTGGTGAGCTCCGACCTCGGGCAGCACGCCGCCTGGCTCGCCGAGTACGCCGAGCTCGGCTTCGACGAGATCTACCTGCACCACGTGGGCAAGGAGCAGAAGCCGTTCCTCGACGCGTTCGGTGAGCACGTGCTGCCCCAGCTCGGGGTCACGCGGCCCGAGCCCGCCGTCGCCCTCGACGGGCCGGACGGGCCGCGCCGGCCGCGGCAGGAGACCGAGCCGGTGCAGCCCAGCGTGCTGCCCGAGGGTCGACCGACCCCGCCGTGACCACCGTCCGCGTGCCGAGTGGGCACCTGACGCCGTCCCCGCCAGCGTGTCCGCGCGTGTCGGAGGCAGCAACTGCCCACTCGACGTCCCGCCCATCCCGAGCCGAGGGGACCCCACCGTGAAGATCACCGACACGGCCGACGTCTGGTGGAAGACTGCGGTCGTCTACTGCCTCGACGTCGAGACCTACCTCGACTGGAACGGCGACGGGTGCGGTGACCTCGAGGGCCTGTCCCAGCGCATCGAGCACCTGGCCGACCTCGGCGTCACGTGCCTGTGGCTGATGCCCTTCTACCCGACCGCCGAGCGCGACGACGGCTACGACATCACCGACTTCTACGGCGTCGACCCGCGGCTGGGCTCGCTGGGCGACCTGGTCGAGGCGATCCGCACCGCCAACGACCGGGGCATGCGGGTGATCGCCGACCTCGTCGTCAACCACACCTCGGTCGAGCACCCGTGGTTCCAGCAGGGCCGGCGCAGCAAGGACGACCCGTTCCACGACTTCTACGTCTGGCGCGACGACGAGCCGCCGGACACCTCCGACCAGGTCGTCTTCCCCGACCAGGAGAGCTCCACCTGGACGTTCAACGAGCCGACGGGGGAGTGGTACCTGCACCGCTTCTACAAGGAGCAGCCCGACCTCGACGTCACGAACCCGCGCGTGCGCGACGAGGTCGCCAAGATCATGGGGTTCTGGCTGCAGCTGGGCCTGTCGGGCTTCCGCGTCGACGCCGTCCCGTTCTTCCTCGAGACGCAGGGCACCGACGCCGCCCTCCCCGACCCGCACGAGTACCTGCGGGCGCTGCGGTCCTTCCTCGGCCGCCGCACCGGCAGCGGCATCCTGCTCGGCGAGGTGAACCTGCCGCACGACCAGCAGCGCGACTTCTTCGGCGGCGACGACGGCGACGAGCTGACCATGCTCTTCGACTTCATCGGGATGCAGGCGATGTACCTGTCGCTGGCCCGCGCCGACGCCGGCCCGCTCGTCACCGCGCTCACCGAGCGGCCCTACGTCGACCCGGACAGCCAGTGGGCGACCTTCGTCCGCAACCACGACGAGCTCACCCTCGACAAGCTCACCGAGGACGAGCGCAAGGAGGTCTTCGCCGCCTTCGGCCCCGAGGAGCGCATGCAGGTCTACGGCCGCGGCCTGCGCCGCCGCCTGCCACCCATGCTCGACGGCGACCCGCGCCGGGTCCGCATGGTCTACAGCCTGCTGTTCTCGCTGCCCGGCACGCCGGTCCTGTTCTACGGCGAGGAGATCGGCATGGGCGAGGACCTCTCCGCCGAGGGCCGGCTCGCCGTCCGCACGCCGATGCAGTGGACCTCCGGGCCCAACGGCGGCTTCTCCACCGCCGACCCCGACCGGCTGCCCGGGCCGGTGGTCAGCGGCGGGTTCGCCCCGGAGTTCGTCAACGTCGCCGACCAGCGCCGCGACCCCGACTCGCTGCTGTCCTTCGTCAAGCTCCTCGTCCGCCGCTACCGCGAGTCCCCGGAGCTCGGCTGGGGGTCGTTCCGGGTGCTCGAGCAGCCGCACGCCGCGGTGCTCGCGCACGTCTGCGAGTGGGACGACGCCACGATGCTCGCCGTGCACAACCTCGGCCCCGAGCCGCGCACCGTGCCGCTCAGGCTCGACGGCTGCGGCGCGTCCCACCGGCTGGAGGACCTGCTGGAGACCGGGACGACGCCGCTCGGCGACGACGGCGCGGTCGAGCTCACCCTCGACGGCTACGGGTACCGCTGGCTGCGCGTGGTCGCCGAGGACAGCCGCCGCCTGCTCTGACGACGGGCGGTCATGCCGATGGCACGGGCGGTGGCCGCGCGCCGGGTCCCGCGCTCGGTGCCCGCGGCGGTGACCCGGCACGCCCGGCCACCTGTCCGGGGCCGTCGGTGGCCCCGCCTAGCGTGATCACCGATGACCGATCCCGCCGCCCCCCCGCAGTCCGCCGTCCCGTCGACCCTCCCGCCGACCGCTGCGCCCGCCACCGCCCCGCTGGGCACGCCGGGTGCGGCCGGGGCGACCGCCGCCGGGGACGCTCCCGCCGCCGCGCCCGCGGCCCGGCCGGAGGGGGCGTCACCGGCCGGCCACCTCGCCACCGGCCCGCTGCCGGGCCGCCCGCCGGCTCCTCCCGCCGCGCCCCAGGCCCCGCGGCGGCGCACCGGCCCGATGACCCGGATGGGGCCGTGGGCGCCCGTGGCGGGCGCCACGCTCGGCCTGCTGGCGGGCCTGGCGGCGGCCCTGCTGCTGGTCGGCCGCGCCGAGTCCTTCGCCGAGAGCCTGTCCCTGGTGCTGCTCGTCGTCGGGCTCACCCTGCTCGGCGCGGCGGGGGTGCTGCTGGCCGACGAGGTGCGGCTGGTCCGCCGTGGCACGCGCGAGGCCGCCGTCCGCCCGGCCTGGGTGGAGGCGACCGCCGGCCTGGTCAACGGGCTCACCCCCGCGCGGCTGCTGCTCGGCACGGCGGCCTTCGTGCTCTTCCTCGCCGCCTACACGGGCCGCTGAGCACGGCGCCCGGTGGTGACGGTCGGCACCGTGGCGGCGACGACCGATGACTGCGCTCGCGGCGAGGGGTCTGCCCTGCACGGACGTCCGGACCACCACGGAGGAGCAGCGCATGGTCGTCGTCGCGGGACACGTCGTCGTCGACCCCGGACTGCGCGAGGCCTACCTCGCCGGCTGCGTGGCCGTCGTGGAGCAGGCCCGCCGGGCACCGGGCTGCCTGGACTTCGCCCTCGCCGCCGACCTGGTGGACCCCGGCCGCATCGTCGTCCTGGAGCGCTGGGAGACGCGGTCGGCCGTCGAGGCGTTCCGCGGCAGCGGTCCCAGCGGTGAGCAGAGCGCGGCGATCCTCTCGGCCTCGGTGGCCGAGTACGACGTGGCGGACGCGCGGCCCCTGACCTGACCGGCACGCCGGCCGGGCCGGCGCGGACGTCAGCCCGACGACTCCGCGCCGGGATCGGTGTCCGGCCCGGAGGAGGACCGGGGGTCGGGGTCGCGCAGGCTGGCGGGGTCCAGCCGCCCCTCGACGATGTCGTCGGCCACGTCGTCGACCACCCGGCCGGTGGCGAAGGCGTGCGCGCGCAGCACGGTGAGCGTGTCGACGACGTCGAGGCCCAGCGCCACGGTGGCCACGCCGGTGGCCTGCCAGACCCGGCTGCGGCGGCGGGCGTCGGGGGAGTCCCACCAGCGGGCGCCCTCGTCGACCGGCTCGGAGGCCGAGGAGCGCACCAGCTCCTCGGTCAGCACGAGCAGCGCCGCCTCGACGTCGTCCCGCGGCACGGAGCTGAGGGTGTCGAGTTCGCGGGCGTACAGGTCGACGATGACCGTCGGCCCCAGCGGCGGGGCCAGCGGCAACGAGAAGACGGCCCGGTAGGGCGTCTCACCGAGCAGGGCCGAGTGCAGCTCGGGCCAGTTGCGGGCGATGTCCTCGAGGTCGAAGACGATCGCCCGGCCGGTGTCGTGGGCGCGGAGGCACGGCCCGTCGCCGGCCGTGAACTGCAGCTGCTCGGCGTGCGAGGTGGTGCGGTCGCTGGCCCCGATCGGGGTCCGCAGGCCCGCACCCTCGTGGATGCTCAGCGCGGCGCCGTCCACGCCGACCGCCTGGGCGAAGGCCCGCGCCAGCCGCGAGGGCGCCATCTCCGGACCTCCCTCGCCGTCGGACGCCGGGTCCTGCAACGCATCGAGGAACCGTCCTGCCGCGTCGTTCGTGTCCACCCTCTGCCGTCCTCTCGTCCTCCGCTGCAGGGACACCTTCGTCCCCTGGTCCCGCGCGCACCACACCGGGGTCGCTCAGCCGTAGGCGTCCACCGCCAGGACCACCGCGAGGGCCAGGCCGGCCAGCGCGATCAGGCGGCGCAGCAGCACCTGCGGGACCCGCCGGACCACCCGCGGCCCGAGCCGGCCGCCGGCCAGGCAGCCCAGGGCCAGCGGCAGCGCGGCACTCCACGCCACGGGAGCGAGCACCACGAAGCCGACGGCGGCCACCGCGTTGGCCGCGCCCAGGACGACGTTCTTCAGGGCGTTGCTGCGCGGCAGGCCCTCGCCGGTGCCGAGCAGGAACAGCGCCAGCAGCAGCACCCCGGCCGCGGCGCCGAAGTAGCCGCCGTAGACGGCCACCAGTGCCGTGCCGGCGACCAGCCACCACGGGTCCCGGCCGCGCCGGGTGCGGCGGCCCTCGGCGGCGAGCTCGCGCGGGGGGCGCTGCAGCAGGATCGCCAGCGCCGCCCCGCCGATGAGCACCGGCACCAGTCGCTCGAACGCCTCGGCGGGGGTGATCAGCAGCAGCCCCGCGCCCGCCGAGCCGCCGAGCACCCCGGCGGCCACCATCGGCAGCAGCCGGCGGCCCTGACCGGTCAGCTCCGGCCGGGAGGCGCTCACCGACCCCACGCTGGTGAGCACGAGCGCGACGGTGTTGGTGACGTTCGCCGTCACCGGCGGCAGCCCGGTCGCCAGGAGTGCGGGGTAGCTCACCAGCGAGGCGAGCCCGGCGATGCTCCCCGTGAGTCCCGCGCCCAGGCCGGCTACCACCAGCAGGGACCACTCGAGCACGCTCACCGGGCCACCAGCACCACGACGGCGACGACCCCCAGCACGACGATCGCCGCCCGCAGCACCGCGGACGACAGCCGCCGGCCGTACCGCGCGCCGAGCAGCCCGCCGGCGAGCGAGCCGGCGGCGACCAGCGCCGCCGCCGTCCAGGCGACCCGGTCGGGAGCGACGAGCACGTAGACCAGGGCCGCGACGGCGTTGACCGCCGAGGACAGCACGTTCTTCAGCGCGTTGAGGCGCTGCAGCGGCTCGGTGAGCAGCAGGCCGAACAGGCCCACCTGGAGCACGCCCTGGCTGGCGGCGAAGTAGCCGCCGTAGCTGCCGGTGCCGTACGCGGCGGCCACCAGCCCGGCCAGCCGCCACCCCCGCGGGGTCCCGTGCGGGCCGGTCCGGGGGCCGGCCAGCCGACGGGTCAGCAGCGGCTGGACCGCGACCAGCACCACGGCCAGGCCGACCAGCACCGGCACGACCGCCTCGAACGCCGCGGCGGGCAGGTGCAGCAGCAGGAAGGCGCCGGTCACCGCCCCGAGCGCCGACGCCGGCAGCAGCCGCAGCAGCAGGCCGCGCTGCCCGGTGAGCTCCCGCCGGTAGCCCACCGCGCCGCCGAGGCTGCCCGGGACCAGGCCCAGGCTGTTGGACACGCTCGCCGTCACCGGCGGCAGGCCGGTGGCGAGCAGCACCGGGAAGGTCACCAGCGTCCCCGAGCCGACGACGGCGTTGATCGCTCCCGCGGCCAGCCCGGCCACCGCGACCGCGAGCACCTCCACCGGGGTCACGCCGCCACCGCCGGCCGTCGCCTCACGCGAGCGCGGTGACCGCGGCGAGCAGGTCGTCGTCGAGCGGCCGGCCGGCCGGCACCAGCCGGACGGCGGCCGGGTCGGGGTTGCCGGCGTCCGGGCCGCGCCGGACGAGGGTCGGTCCCGCCCGCTCGGCCCGCCGGCGCGAGGCGGTGTCGTGCTCCAGCAGGCAGGCGACCGCCGGCCGCTCCGGGGCGACGGCGCGGGCGGCGTCGAGGGCGGCGGTCACGAGCTCGCCGGCCAGCCCGTGGCCCCACGCCGGCGGGGTGAACCGGTAGGAGAGGTTCCACCACCGCGTGCCCTGGCGGCGGGCACAGCCGCCGGTGCCGACGAACCGCCCGGCGGGCAGGTCCCCGACGTCCCCGCGCAGCCGCGCCGACCAGGAGCCCAGCCCGTCGGCCGTCCAGTGGCGCACCGGTGCGCCGATCCCGGCAGCCGTCCGCTCGCGCGAGGTGTGCCGGCCGGAGGGCAGGTGCTCCCACGCGCCGGGGTCGGACAGCAGCGCGTGGTGCTCGTCGAGGTCGGCGGGGACGACGGCGTCGAGCCGCAGCCGCGCGGTCGTGGCGTGCCTCAGGTCCACGCGTCGTCCCGGCGGCCGGCGCCCACGACCCGCAGCACGAGCTCGCCGGCCTCGTCGGAGGCCGCGAGGTCCACCTCGGCGTCGATGCCCCAGTCGTGGTCCCCGGCCGGGTCGTCGACGATCTGCCGCACCCGCCACACCCCGGGCGTGCCGCGGTCCCAGACCAGCAGGGCCGCCCCGCGGGCGTCGGCGCCGGTGCGCACCTCGGCGTGCTCGGCGAAGTAGGCGCGCACCACCTCGCCCCACCGCTCGGCGTCCCAGCCGGAGCCGGCGTCGAGCTCGCCGAGGTCGTACCAGCGCCGCCGGCCCCACAGCTGCACGCGGGAGAACAGGGCGTTGCGGACCATCGCGGTGAAGGCCCGCTCGTTGCCGGTCAGCGGCCGGGCCCGCGCCGGGACGGCGACCGGCGCGTCGAGCGGTGAGTCCGGGCTGGTGAGCTGCTCCCACTCGTCGAGCAGGCTCGAGTCCACCTGCCGCACGAGCTCGCCGAGCCACTCGACGAGGTCGGTGACCTCCTCCGTCCGCGCCGCGGCCGGGACGCCGGACCGCAGCGCCTTGACCGCGTCGGACAGGTAGCGCAGCACCGCGCCCTCCGACCGGGTCAGGCCGTAGGTGGAGACGAACTCCTTGAACGTCATCGCCCGCTCCCACATCTCGCGGACGACGGCCTTCGGGGAGGGGTGCGCGTCGCGGGCCCACGGGTTGCTGCGGACGTAGACCTCGAAGGCGTGCTCGAGGAGCTCCTCCAGCGGCTTCGGGTACGTGACGTCCTCGAGGAGCTCGATGCGCTCCTCGTACTCGATGCCCTCGGCCTTCATCTGCGCGACCGCCTCGCCGCGCGCCTTGTTGGCCTGCGCGGCCAGCACCTGCCGGGGGTCGTCGAGGGTGGCCTCCAGCACGCTGACGACGTCGAGGGCGTGGGTGTCGGAGTCGGGGTCGAGGAGCTCGACGGCGGCCAGCGCGAACGTCGACAGCGGGGAGTTGAGCGCGAAGTCCGGCGGCAGGTCGACCGTCAGCCGGTGGCGGCGGCCGTCGGGCTCGGGCTCGGGCAGCCGCTCGAGCACGCCGGCCTGCAGCAGCGAGCGGGCGATGCCGATGGCCTCGCGGATGTGCCGCAGCTGCCGCTTGCGGGGCTCGTGGTTGTCGGTGAGCAGCCGGCGCATCGCGGCGACCGGGTCGCCGGGCCGGTCGACGACGTCGAGCAGCATCGCCGTCGTCACGCGGAAGGAGCTGCTCAGCGGCTCGGGCTCGGCGTCGACGAGGCGCTCCATGGTCGCCTTGGACCACGGCACCATCCCGTCGGGGACCTTCTTGCGGACCAGCTTGCGGCGCTTCTTCGGGTCGTCGGCGACCTTGGCGAACTGCCGCAGGTTCTCCACCTCGTGCTCGGGCGCCTGCACGACGACGGTGCCCGCGGTGTCGTAGCCGGCGCGGCCGGCCCGCCCGGCGATCTGGTGGAACTCCCGGGCGTTGAGCAGCCGCGTGCGGGTGCCGTCGTACTTGCTCAGCGCGGAGAACAGGACGGTGCGGATCGGCACGTTGATGCCGACGCCGAGGGTGTCGGTGCCGCAGATGACCTTGAGCAGGCCGGCCTGGGCGAGGGTCTCCACCAGCCGCCGGTACTTCGGCAGCATCCCGGCGTGGTGGACGCCGATGCCGTGGCGCACCAGCCGCGACAGCGTCTGCCCGAACGCGCTCGTGAACCGGAAGCCGCCGATGGCCGCGGCGATCGCCGCCTTCTCCTCCTTCGTCGACACGTTGACGCTCATCAGCGCCTGCGCCCGCTCCAGCGCCGCGGCCTGGGTGAAGTGGACGACGTAGACCGGCGCCTGCCGGGTGTCGAGCAGCTCCTGGATCGTCTCGTGCGCCGGGGTGGTCGCGTACCAGTGGTGCAGCGGCACCGGGCGCTCGGCGGAGGCGACCAGCGCGGTGGGCCGGCCGGTGCGGCGGGTGAGGTCCTCGCGCAGCCGGGTGGTGTCGCCGAGGGTCGCGCTCATCAGCAGGAACTGGGCGCGCGGGAGCTCCAGCAGGGGCACCTGCCAGGCCCAGCCGCGGTCGGGGTCGCCGTAGAAGTGGAACTCGTCCATGACGACGAGCCCGATGTCGGCCGTGCTCGTCTCCGGTGGCCCACCCTCGCGCAGCGCCACGTTGGCCAGGATCTCCGCGGTGCAGGCGATGACCGGCGCGCCGGCGTTGACGCTCGCGTCCCCGGTGAGCATGCCGACGTTGGCCGCCCCGAACACCCCGCACAGCGCGAAGAACTTCTCGCTGACCAGCGCCTTGATCGGGGCCGTGTAGTAGCTGCGCCGTCCCGCGGCCAGCGCGGCGTACTGGGCGCCGGTGGCCACCAGCGACTTGCCCGAGCCGGTCGGCGTCGCCAGGACGACGTTGGCGCCGCTGACCAGCTCGATGAGCGCCTCCTCCTGGTGCGCGTACAGCGGCGTGCCGCCGTCCTCGGCCCAGGCGGCGAAGGAGGTGAACAGCTCGTCGGCGTCGTCGCCCCGGGCGCGCAAGGCGGTGAGGTCGCCGGGGTCGTCGAGCAGGGGGAGGGGTGCGGTGGCGGTCATCGTGGCCACCAGCGTGCCCGATGCCCCCGGCCGCCCGGCGGGTCGCCCGGAGGTCACGAAACGGCAACGACCCGTCCAGGAGCGCGTACATGGCGCCGAAGGGGTAGAAAGGTGAACAGGAAGTGAACGAGAGATGGCGGGGCAGATGCGCATCGAGGAACGACCGTTGGTCCACTGGGTGCCCGTGACCGGCCGCGACGGCCGGCGGCACATGGAGATGCGCTGGGAGATGCCGGCGCCGACGCCGGTCCGGACGACCCGCGCCGCCTGACGCCGGACGGCCGCCGGGCGGTTCCCGGCGGCAGGGTGCGGGGTAGCGGGACGGCGACGCGGTGCGGGGGAGACCACCCCGACACCGCGCGCCGCCCGACCGTGCACCGAGGAGAAACCCGTGTCGTCACCGCGCCCCGAGTCCCAGCCCGAGCAGCAGCAGTCCCCGCCCGGGACGCTCGGTGAGATGGACCCCAAGCCCGACCACGGCGAGGAGTCCTACCGCGGCTCCGGGAAGCTGACCGGCAAGCGCGCCGTCATCACCGGCGGCGACAGCGGCATCGGCCGTGCGGTCGCGATCGCCTTCGCCCGCGAGGGCGCCGACGTCCTCATCTCCTACCTGTCCGAGCACGAGGACGCCCAGGAGACGGCCCGCTACGTCGAGGAGGCCGGCCGCAGGTGCGTGCTCGTGCCCGGTGACCTGTCCGACCGGGCGCACGCCAAGACGATCATCCCCAGGGCGGTCGAGGAGCTCGGCGGCATCGACGTCCTGGTCAACAACGCCGCGTTCCAGATGTCCCACCAGACGCTCGACGAGATCAGCGACGAGGAGTGGGACCACACGGTGGCCCTCAACCTCACCGCCATGTTCGTCCTGTGCAAGGACGCCATCCCGCACATGCAGCCGGGGGCGTCGATCATCAACTCGTCGTCGGTCAACTCCGACATGCCGCGGCCCAACCTGGCGCCGTACGCGATGACCAAGGCCGGGATCGCCAACTTCACGGCGAGCCTCGCCCAGATGTACGGGGACAAGGGGATCCGGGCCAACAGCGTCGCGCCCGGGCCGGTGTGGACGCCGCTGATCCCCGCGACGATGGACGCGGAGAAGGTCGCGAGCTTCGGCTCGGAGGTCCCGCTCGGCCGCGCCGCGCAGCCCGCCGAGCTGGCACCGGTGTACGTGCTGCTGGCCAGTGACGAGGCGTCCTACGTCTCGGGTGCGCGGGTCGCCGTCACCGGGGGCAACCCGATCCTCTGAGCGCAGTCCCGCGATGATCAGGTGACCTGATCGTCGGGCGTCCTCCCTCACGTCCCACCGTGAGGGAGGACGCCGCACGATCAGGGACCCTGATCGTGGCGCAGCGTGCGGGCGATCGCGGCGATGCCGGCCGGGCCGACGCGGCAGCAGCCGCCGACCAGCCGCGCACCGGCCCGGACCCACCCGGGGACGGCGGCGGTGTCGACGTCGCCGGTGCCCCTCCACCGCCTGGCCGCGGCGTCCCAGACCTCCCCGCTGTTGGGGCAGGCCAGCAGGGGGAGCCCGGCCGCCGCGGCGGCGTCCAGGGCCGGCCCGACGGCGGCCGGGTCGGTGCAGTTGACCCCGACGGCGACCACCTCGGGCACGCCGCGGGCCATCGCGAACACGTCGGCAGCGCGTTCCCCGCGGCGGGTCCGGGCGACCCCGTCGGCGTCGACGACCGTCGTCAGCGACAGCCACACCGGCACGCCGAGCGACGTCGCCTCGGCCAGCACCGCCTCGACCTCGGCGGCGGCGGGGAGGGTCTCGCAGGCCAGGACGTCGGCACCGGCCTCGGCGAGCGCGGCCATCCGCGGCCGGTGGAACGCGCGCAGCCGGTCGACGCCGACCTCGGCCACGTAGCCGCCGGTGTACTCCGACCCGTCGGCCAGCGCGGCGCCGTAGGGCCCGACCGAGCCCGCGACCCACGACCCCGGGGCGCTGCGGCGGGCGAGCTCCACCGAGCGGGCGACCAGTGCCAGTGCCCCGGCGCGGTCGAGGCCGGCGGCGGCGAACCCCTCGACGGTCGCCTGGTAGCTCGCCGTCGTCGCCACCTGCGCGCCGGCCGCGGCGAAGGCGGCGTGGACCGCGACGACGGCGTCCGGGTCGTCGCGCAGCAGCCGCGCCGACCACAGCGAGGAGGACACGTCGTGCCCCCGCGCCTCGAGCTCGGTCGACAGCCCGCCGTCGACGACGACCGGTCCGGCGGCGAGCGCCGCGGGCAGAGAGGTGGTCACCGCACCATCGTCCGCCGGGGCGGGGGTCAGTCCAGGCAGTAGGTGGTCACCAGGGCCGTCCCGAGGGGTTCCCGCTCGTAGACGTCGACGAACTGCTGCGCCTGCTCGACGGTGGCGAAG
This sequence comes from Geodermatophilus obscurus, assembly GCF_900115395.1. GTDB lineage: Bacteria > Actinomycetota > Actinomycetes > Mycobacteriales > Geodermatophilaceae > Geodermatophilus > Geodermatophilus obscurus_B. The sequence continues at coordinate 37,192 of NZ_FOWE01000011.1, read as the reverse complement.
TAGACGGCGACCCGGTGGTCGTCCGGGGCGACGCCCAGCTGCTCGGCGGCGCCCTGGTCGCAGGAGACCGAGCCGATGCCCGACCCGGCGAACCCCTGGCCGATCAGGAAGGACTCCGCCTCGCCGACCGCATGGGACTCCCCGGCATCGCCCGGGGAGCCCGCGGCCAGGTAGACGCCCCACAGCCGTGCGCCGTGGGTCGAGACGACCTCGGTGGGGTAGCCGGCGGGCCGGCCGGTGCCGGGCGGCACGTCCTGGGGCGCGTGCTCGCCGGGCGGCTCCGGCGCCGCCGTGTCCGGTGCCGCCGTGCCCGGTAGCGACGTGCCCGGTGCCGTCGCGCCCGGTGTCGTCGGCTCGGGGGTCCGCCCGGCCGGGGGCCCGTCGCCGGACGCCTGCTCGACCGCCCCCTCGGCGGGCTCGGTCGGCTCGGCCGTCGGGGTGGTCGGCTCTGCCGTCGAGGGCGCCGAGGAGCCGGTACCGGTGTCGGATGCGGTGCGGGTGACGTCGTCGCCGTCACAGGCCGTGAGCAGCAGCGCGGCCGTCAGCAGCGAGGGGACGAGGACGGAGCTGTACATCAGGGACCTCCTGGGTGGTGGGGCCCGTCAGGATCCGCAGCCCGCACCTGGCTCACCAGGCATCCCGCGCCGACGATCCGCCGAACCGTGACCGTCCCGTGGGCAACTCCTGCCACGTCGGCCGGTGTGTCGGGAGGAGCCGTTGGCAGGCCTGTCCTCACCGTGGGTGACCGATCGCGGACCGTCACCGCGACCCGACCGGCTCAGCGCGCCCGGCGGTAGTGGCTGAGCACGACACCGGTGGTGGTCGGCACCGACTCGACGAGGTCCCAGCGCAGGTGCGCGCCGGTGGGGAAGAGGGTCCGGCCGCTGCCGAGGACGACCGGTGCGACGGCGAGCCAGGCGTCGTCGACCAGGCCGGCCGGGAGCAGGGTGGCCAGCAGGTCGGGGCTGCCCAGGACGGTGAGGTCGAGGTCGGTGGCGGCCTTCAGGGCGGCCACGGTCTCGGCCGCGTCACCGGCCAGCAGTGTCGAGTTGGCCCAGGTGGGCGCGTAGCCGGCGTCGCGGGACACGACGTACTTCTGCTTCGCGTCGAGCACCGGGCCGAACGGGTTGTCCGTCGTGCCGGCCCAGGCTGCCTGCATGCTCTCGAAGGTCCGCCGGCCGAAGAGCATCGCGCCCTCCCCGGCCATGCCCCGCCCCATGACCTCGCCGAGGACGGCGTCGGGGTACGGGCCGAACCAGCCGCCGTGCGCGAACCCGCCGCGGGTGTCCTCGTCCGGCGAGCCCGGTGCCTGCGCGACGCCGTCCAGGCTGACGTTCTCCACGATCGAGATGCTGCCCATCGCTCCTCCTCGGTCGACTACCACTACAGAAGTAGTAGTAGTCGCTACCGGAGACGTAGCGCAAGGGTACGGTGGACGCCGTGCCGGACCGGCGGAGCTACGACGACCCCTGCGGCATCGCGCGCGCCCTCGACGTGGTGGGGGAGCGGTGGGCCCTGCTCGTCGTCCGGGAGCTGCTCCTGGGGCCCAAGCGCTACACCGACCTCGCCCGTGGCCTGCCCGGCAGCAGCCCGACGGTGCTGAGCCAGCGGCTGCGCGACCTGGAGGCGGCCGGCCTGGTGACCCGCTCGGCCGCCGGTCCACCGGTCGGCGGGCACGTCTACGCCCTGACCCCCCGCGGCCGCGACCTCGAGGACGTCCTGCTCGCCCTGGGCCGGTGGGGATCGCGGACGGAGCAGACCTCGGCCGGCGCGCTCGGTACCGACGCCCTCGTCCTCGCGCTGCGCACCACGGCCGACCCCGCACGGCTGGCCGGGTGGTCGGCGCGGGTGGAGCTGCGGGTGGAGGACGGCGCCGGCCCCGACCGGATCGTCCTCACCGTCGACGGCGGCCGGCTGGCCGCCGTGCGGGGAGCGGCCGACCGGCCCGACGCCGTCCTGGCGGGCCGGGCGTCGGCGCTGCGTCCCGTGGTGTTCGGCCGCCGGGCCCTCGACGACGCGCTCGCCGCCGGGGACCTGCGCGTCGAGGGGGAGGAGTCGGTGGTGCGCAGGCTGCTCGCTGCGGTCGTCCCGCCCGTGCCCGCGTGACCGGGTCCGGGAGACTGGACGGCGTGCCCGCCACCGACGACCACGCCTCCGGTGACCTGCCCGTCACCGGCTCGTTCGTGGTCCCCGCGGGGGCGCTGGCGTGGCGGTTCTCCCGCTCCTCGGGTCCCGGCGGCCAGGGGGTGAACACCGCCGACTCCCGGGTGGAGCTGTCGGTGGCGCCGCTCGAGCTGCCCGGGCTGACCGACGCCCAGCGGGCGCGGCTGCAGCAGCGCCTGGCAGGCCGGCTGACCGACGGCGGCGTGCTCACCGTCGCGGCGAGCGAGCACCGCCAGCAGCTCCGGAACCGGCAGGCCGCGCGGGAGCGGCTGGCCGCGGTCCTGCGCGCGGCCCTCGCCGCGCCGCCGCCGGCCCGGCGCCGCACCAAGCCCACCCGCGGCTCGCAGGAGCGGCGGATCGCCGAGAAGAAGCGCCGCGGCGAGCTCAAGCGCCGCCGCGGTGGCTGGGACTGACCGCTCTACAGCTCCGGCATCGGGACGCCGGGCGGCCGCACGGTCACCCACAGCGGCAGCCGGCCGTCGGCCGAGCGGGTGGCCAGCACCACCTCGAAGCCGAGGCCGCGGGCGAAGCGCACCACCGCCCACGCCGGCGCCACCAGTGCCGCCGGGACGCCGTCGCGATCGCAGCGGGCGAGCGCCGGCGCGAGCACCGCGCCGCCGAGGCCACGCCGGCGGGAGCGGGGCCGGGTGGCCAGGGCCCGCAGCCGCCAGTGCGGGCCGGCGGGCAGCGCCGCGGCGAGCTCGGCGTCGGTGGCGGCGACGTCGGCGGCGCGGTCGGCGTGCAGCCGCGGCACCTCCCGCTCGAGGGCGGCGCGGACGTCGGCCGGCACCGGGGCCGCCGCGCCGTGGGGGGCCGCCCACGAGGCGACGGCGTCGACGTCCTCGCTCACCCAGGTCGTGCCGGTGGTGACGCCGCGGTGCGCGTCGAGCTCGGCCAGCCGGGTCAGCCGCTGCGTGCGCCCGTCGACCGGCAGGGCCCAGCGCACCCAGCGCGACTCCGCGAAGGAGACGGTGAGGGTGGCCGCGACCCGGGGCACGTCGCGCGGCTCTGCGGGCCGGATGACGGGGACGCCGATGTGGACCGTCGGCCCGGGCTCGGTCATGCCGCCATGACACCACGCCGGGTCCGCCAGGGTCCGGACACGGCGAGGGCCCGGACACGGCGAGGGTCCGGACACGGCGAGGGCCCGGACACGGCGACGGGGCCGGCCCTCGATGGGCCGGCCCCGTCGTGACGAGGTGGTGCGCCCGGTCGCCCGGGCCGTGGTGCCGCTGGGGGACTAGCGGCCGATCTTGCCGTCGTTGTCGCGGTCGAGTGCGTCCTTGGCCTTGTCGGCCAGGCTGCGCTTGCCACCGGTGGTGCCGGTCGTGGTGCCGGTGACGCCGTCGGTGTCGACCTCGATCTCCTCCTTGCGCACCTGCTCGGAGACCTGCTGCTGCTCGGTCACCGTCTGGGTGTCCAGGCGCACGCGCTCGACCGGGACGGCCTCCTTGGAGACCACGGGGCGCTCGGCGTGCAGCACGACCTCGTGCTCCTCCTCCGAGATCGCCGGGCCGTCGTAGGCATTGCCCACGTTGGCGTCGGTGATCGGCTCGCGCTCGACCCGGACCTCCTCGTGCGAGACCGGCACGGTCTGCGTCACGTTCTCGGTCACCACGTACTTGCGCAGCCGCGCCCGGCCGGCCTCGACCTGCTGGGTGCCGACCTGCAGGTGCTCCTCCGAGCGGGTCATCGCGTTGTCCGTCGTCGGACCGGAGGTGTCGTGACCCACGGTCCGGCCCTGGACGTCGTCGTAGACGCCGTCGCCGTCGCGGTCGGCCCGGCCGGTGCCCATGCCGGCGGTGCCGGTCGTCGTCCCGGTGGTGGTCGTCTGCGTCATGCCCTGCTGGGCCATGCCCTGCGTCTGCGTGCCGGTGCCGGAGCCCAGGCCGTAGTAGCGGTAGAGCTCCTGCTCCTCCTGGGGGGACAGGTGGCCGCCGGCGACGTCGACGTGCGGGGCGTTCTTGACCTTGGCCTTGTCGTAGGGCACGTGCAGCTCGCTGCCCTGCACGGAGGCGTCGGCCAGGGGCACGAAGGCCTCCTTGGTGCCGAACAGCCCGGTGCGGACGGTGGCCCACTCGGGGCGGCCGGACTCGTCGTCGAGGTAGACCTCACCGACGGTGCCGTGCTTGCCGTCGGGGCCGACAGCGGTGCTGCCGATGACGCTGCTGATCTGCTGGTCCGTGATCATGTGTGCTCCTCGCTGAGGGGATGTCGTGGACGGCCCGCTGCCGCTCGCGGCCGGGGTGCCGGGGGTGGCGGGCCGCTGTCTGGCATGCCCAGCGGTTTACGACGTAAACCCGATCCCCCGGTCGGATGTGCCGTCGCCGGGGACGCGCCCCTCCGCCCGTGCCGTCTCCAGCCGGCCGAGGAGGTTCTCCAGGGCCTCCTCGAACTCGGCTGCCGTCTCGTCGCGGGACAGCAGCTCCTCGAGCTCGACCACCAGCGGGTACTCCGAGAGGTCGGTGCCGGGGTCCGGCGCCGTGTCCGGCGTGTCCTCCGCGTTGATCTGCACGCCCTTCTGGGACACCTCGAGCAGCAGGTGGCCGAGCAGGAAGCTGGAGTACGCCCGGTAGGCGCCGACCGCGGCTTCGGCGGAGAAGCCACTGTCGATCATGGCCTGCAGGAAGGACTCCACCCAGCGGAGGCTGCGCAGCGGCGGGCGCACCCAGGGCGCGGCCGGCGGCCGGGTGGCCACCAGCGGGAAGACCTCGGGGTGGGCCAGGGCGATCCGCCGGACCCCGTGCGCCAGCCGCTGCAGGAAGTCCTGCCAGCCGTGCGCGGCCCGCAGGTGGACGTCGGGGTCGCCGTACAGCTCGTCGATCACGGTCTCGACGACGCCGTCGAGCAGCTGCTCGCGGCCGGGGACGTAGCGGTAGAGGGCCATGGCCTCCACCCCCAGGTGGGCGCCCAGCCGGCGCATCGTCAGCGCCGCCAGGCCGTGCCGGTCGATGTACTCGACGGCGGCGCCGAGGATGCGCCGGCGGTCGAGACCGGCCCGTCCCGTGTGCGGGGGCCCCGCGGGGACGACGGGCGCCGCGCCTCCGCGCGCCTCCGGTGAGTCGGGGTCGGGACGCCGCATGGGGATCGTGTCGTCGCCGTCCACGTGCGCCTCCCGTCCCTGCCGTACCGGTACCGTCCGGTTCCATCGTCTTCTCGCCGTCCGCACCACGACCGGTGCCCACCGGTGAGGGATCCGGAACGCGGCATCGACCTCGTCGTGCCCGGAGGCGAGGCGTACGAGAAGGACGTCGGCGTGGTGGCGGTCGGTCGTGGTCGACGACGCCGATGGCATCTGCGCCCGTCTCGACGCGGCGCTGCAGCGCTCGAGCGACGCCCACCCCGATCCGTGGGGCCAGGACGGGAGGGCGCCGGCCACGCCGGGCCGGTTCGCCCCGTGCCTGCCGCTGGTCCCGCTACAGCAGGCGCCGGTGCGATGAGCGTCTCGACGTCTGACCCCCGTGTGCACTTCCGCGGAAGTGCACGCTCAGGGGTGCATCCGCGCGCCCTTGGTGACCTTGTCGACGGCGGTGCGCGGGCCGTGCACGGCGATCCCCACCAGAGCGAGGTCGGCGCCCCGCACCGCCCGCACGGCGGCCCGGTTGTCGGCGTCGCCGCCGGTGGCGAACAGGTCGGCGGTGAACAGCGACGTCGGCAGTCCGCGCTCCAGCGCCCGCGTCCGGGCCCGGGCCAGCACCTCGGCGGAGCCGGTGAGCACCAGCACCGGCTGCCGGAACATCGCCAGGTACCGGGTGCCGTCGGCGTCCTCGTAGGGCCGGCCGACGAGCTCCGGGACGGCCGCCGCGACCGCGCTCGCGAGGAAGGCGGTCACGTTGAGCTCCTGCCAGGGCAGCAGGCCGTCCCGGAGCACGACGGCGATCTTCGTCGTCCACGGCGGGCCGGCGGCGGTGGTGTCCTCGGCGGGGAGCGTCTCCATGCACCGCACTGTCGGGCCGGGCGGGCCGCCGGCTCTTGTACGTTCCTGGCGTGGCAGCCGAGGTGGTCGCCTGGCGGCCCCCGGTCCCGGGCCTGACCGAGGCGCTCCACGCCCGGTTCACCGACCACGTCTACCCGCCGCACACCCACGACGCCTGGACGCTGCTGCTCGTCGACGACGGCGCCGTCCGCTACGACCTCGACCGGCACGCCCACGGCGCCTCGCCGTCCGCGGTCACCCTGCTGCCCCCGGGTGTGCCGCACGACGGGCGGTCGCAGTTCCCCGGCGGCTTCCGCAAGCGGGTGCTGTACCTGGAGCCGTCGACGGTGGGGGAGCAGCGGATCGGTCCCGCCGTCGACCGGCCGGACGTCGCCGACCCCGTGCTGCGGGACCGGGTCTCGCGGCTGCACGCCGCTCTCGCGCCCCACGTGGAGGGGCTGGAGGCCGAGAGCCGGCTCGCGTTCGTGCTGGAGCGGCTCCGCCGGAACCTCGACCGGACGGTCGCCGGCGTCCCCGCCGTGCGGGACGACCCGCTCGCCGACCGGCTGCGCGACCTGCTCGACGCCCGGCTGACCGAGGGCGTCTCCCTCGAGGCGACAGCGGCCGCGTGGGCCGTCCACCCCACCCACCTGGTCCGCGCCTTCACCCGGCGGCACGGGCTGCCGCCGCACCGCTACCTGACCGGACGGCGGGTCGACCGCGCCCGGCGGCTGCTCCTCGACGGGCGGCCACCGGCCGAGGTGGCGACCGCGGTCGGCTTCTACGACCAGGCGCACCTGACCCGGCACTTCCGCCGGATGCTGGCGACGACGCCGGCGGCCTACCAGCGGTCGGCCTGAGCGCCCGGGCGCGGTCGCCGGACGGGAGCGCGCGGACCGCCCGGTCCGCGGGCCGGCCGCCCTAGGCTGCGACCGGCCGGGGAGGCAGCCCATGACGACCGTCCGGATCGGTGTCGCACCCGTGTCGGTCGACGACCTGCTCGCCGTCGTCGACGGCGCCCGGGTCGAGCTGGAGCCGGCGGCGCGCGAACGCATCGCCGCCGCACGGGCGGTGGTCGACGAGGTCCTCGCCGCCGGCACCGCGGTGTACGGCCTCACCACGCAGGTCGGCCACCTCAGGGACACCCGGCTGACCGCGGAGGAGGTCCACCGCGAGCAGCAGTTCCTCGTCCTGTCCCACGCCGGCGGGATCGGGCCGCCGCTGCCCGTGCCGGTCGTGCGGGCCGCGATCGCCGTGCGGCTGGCCGGCATCGCCCGCGGCGGGTCCGGCGCCTCGCCCGCGGTCGCCGACACGCTGGCCGCGATGCTCAACGCCGGCGTCCACCCGGTGGTGCCGGCGACCGGCTCGGTGGGCGCAGCCGACGTCGCGCAGATGGCGTGGATCGCGCAGGTCGCGGTCGGGCTGGGCCGGGCCGAGCACCGGGGGGAGGTGCTCGCCGGCGGGGAGGCGCTGCGGCGGGCCGGGATCCCGCCCCTGGTCCTCACCGGCAAGGACGGGCTGGCCCTGGTCTCGGCCAACGGGGTGTCGGTCGGGCAGGCGGCGCTGGTCGTGGCGCGGGCGGCGCGTGCCGCGGCGGCCGCCGACGTGGCCGCCGCGCTGTCGATGGAGGCGACGCGGGCCAACCCGTCGGTCCTGCACCCGGCGGTGGGCCGGGCGAAGGGCGTCCCCGGGCAGGTGGCGGCCGCCGACCACCTCCGCGACCTGCTGGCCGGGAGTGCCCTGCTGGGACCCGACGGGCCGGTGTCGGTGCAGGACGCGCTGTCCTTCCGGGTCGTCCCCCAGGTGCACGGAGCGCTGCGCGAGTACGTCGCGGCCGCACGGGCGGCGGTGCAGGCCGAGCTGGGCGCCGCGGCCGACAACCCCCTGGTGTCGGTCGAGGACCGCATGCTGCTCAGCAACGGCAACTTCCACCCGATGGTGCTCGCCCTCGCGGCCGACGCGCTCCGGATCGCCCTCGCGCACGTCGGGCAGCTCAGCGAGCGCCGCATGTCCCACCTGTGGGAGGCGTTCTTCCGGCAGATGACCGGCCCGCCCCCCACGGCCGCGTACGGCCTGGCGCTGCGCTACCCCGCGGCCGCCGTGTCCGCCGAGCTCGAACAGCTGGCTGCGCCGGCGACCCTCGACGTCCCGTCGCTCGAGTTCGGCACCGAGGACCACGCGACGGGAGCGCCGCTCGGCGTCCGCAAGGCGGACGCGGCGGTGGGGCTGCTCGAGGACGTCCTGGCCGTGGAGCTGCTGCTGGCCTCCGACGTCCTCGCCACGGCACCGGCGCCGGCCGTGCTGGGTGCCGGGACCGCCGCGGCCCTCCACCTCGTCCACGGGGCGGTGGCGGCGGCGGAGCCGTACCCGGACGCCGTGCACCGGGTGCTGCGCGCCCACCTCGCCGACCTCGAGTCCACGCACCCGGCGGAGCCGGACGCCACGTCCGCCCCGTGACGGCGGTGCGGGTACACACCGCGTCCGGGGGAGGGGCCCGGCGGCGGGCCGGGCCCCGGACGGTCAGGCCAGGTCGGCCAGGGCCTCGGTGACCGCCTCGTCGCGGACGAACTCCAGCGCCAGCAGGCGGTGCACCAGGACCCCGCGGCGGGTCAGCCGCAGGTCGGCCGGGCGCAGCCGCGGCAGCGCCGAGCCGCCGGGCCGCGGGGTGGGCGGCGGCGGGTCGAGCAGGCCGCCGCGCTGCAGCTCGCCGAGGTCCTCCAGCGCCGCCCAGGTCGTCCACCCGCGCGGGTCCTGCGGCACCGGCGCGATCGGCAGCGGGATGCGCTCCCGCCGGCCGACCGCCGCCAGCAGCACCAGCTGCCGGCCGGTCAGCGAGCCCGCCAGCCGCAGGCCGCGGGCGACGACGGCGGCGTCGAGGTCGGCGGCGACGGCGGCCTCGGCGAGCAGGTAGCCCAGGTGCCGCACCCGCCACTCCTCGGCGGTGCCGCGCGCGGCGAGGACCACCGCCTCGCCGATCTCGTCGGCCGGCGCGCGGCCGCCCGGGCCCGGGGTGAGGAAGCCGTCGGTGCGCACCGTCCGGCCCTGCGCGGCACGGGTGACCGACAGCTCGGTCGCGAAGGCCAGCGCGGCACCGGCGCGGCACCGGGCGCGCGCGGACACCGGCGACGGCGCCTCGACGTCGGCGTCGGTCGCGGTGCGGCGCAGCCACGCGGCCAGGCCGTCGTGGAGACGCACCCTCGACGAGCCCGGGTCGAACAGCAGGCCGGCGGCCGTGCGCGCCATCGTCCCGGCCACCAGCGCACCGGACTCGACCAGCGCGCGTCCCGGCGTCTCCTCCAGCTGCTCCACGGCGTCGATCATCGCCGAGCCCGACGGCGGGGGCCTCACCACAGCGGGGCAGGACCGGTGAGCGAACCGGAACACGGGTTCAGCCCGACGGCGACAGCGGGGAGACGGCGGCCCGCGACCCTGCTCGACCATGGCCGCCCCGCGCCCGCGCGTCCACAGTTCTCGGCGGACTTCGCCACCCCGCTGGCCGCGGCGTCGCCGACCTGGCTCGGTCCGCTGCTGGGCAGCCTCGTCCGCCGGCTCGGCGGCTCGCTGGCCGATCGGTACGGCGGTGCCCGCACCCACCCCTGTACCTGCGCCCGGGCGCCCGCTCGGCCGGCGTGTGACCCTCGCGCTGGCGTCGAGATCGCGCGATCTCGTACGGCGGCGCCCGCCGGACCGTGCGAGATCGCGCGATCTCGACGTCACCCCCCGAGGCGGTAGCCGCGCTCGACGACGGTCTCCACCAGGCCCGGCCCGAGGGCGGCGCGCAGCCGGGTCACGGCCATCTCCACGGCCTGCCCGTCCCCGCCGCCGGGCAGCACCCGCACCAGGTCGGCCGTGGCGACGACGGCTCCCGGCCGGGCCGCCAGTGCGCGCAGCACCGCCATCGACCCCGGCGCCAGCTCCACCAGCCGGCCGTCGACGACCGCCGCGTGCCCGCGCACCTGCAGGTCCGTGCGGCCGACCCGCAGCACCGGGTCCCGCTCGGGCAGCCGGGCCACCACCTCGCGGGCGAGCGCACCCAGCCGCGAGCGCTCGGGCTGCACGGTGGTCACGCCCGCGGCCTCCAGCGGGCCGGCGGTGACCGGGCCGACGGCGACCGGCAGCACCCCGTCGCGCAGCGCGGCCACCAGCTCCTCGCGCAGGCCCAGCTCCTCCGCGACCGACAGCAGGCTGGCCGCGGCCGGCGCGCTGGTGAACGCGACCGCGTCGACCCCGCGCGCCACGACGGTGCCGACGAGCCGGCGCAGCGGGGCGACGTCCTCGGGCAGCACCCAGCGGTAGACCGGCACCGTCAGCACCTCGGCGCCGGTGGCACGCAGCGCCTCGACGAAGTCCGGCAGCGGGTCGCCGTGCAGCTGGACGGCGACCCGGCGTCCGGCCATCGGCCCCTCGGCACCGGAGAGCAGGTGCTCCAGCACCTCCGCCGAGGACTCCGACGCCGGCGACCAGGCGTCGACCAGCCCGCCACCGCGGATCGCCCCGCGCGCCTTCGGGCCGCGGGCGAGCACCCGGGCGGTGCGCAGGTGCTCGACCAGCGGCAGGTCCCAGGCGTCGGCGGCCTCGAGCCACCCGCGGAACCCGACGCCGGTGGTGGCGACGACGAGGTCGACCGGCGCCGAGAGCACGTCCTCGGTGGCGGCCACCAGCTCGGCGTCGTCGGCCAGCGGCACGATGCGGATGGCGGGCGCGTAGACGACGCGCGCGCCCCGGCGGTCGAGCAGCGCGCCCAGCTCCTCCCGGCGCCGCGCGGCGGTGACGGCGACCGTGTACCCGGCCAGCGGTGCCGGCGCGTCGGCGGGGGCCGGTCCGGGGAGGGGAGAGGTCACCACCCCATGGTGGCCCGTCGGCGGTGCGGGGACGTGTCGGGACCCGGCCGGTCAGGACCCGTCGGCGTCCCAGCAGGCGAGCAGCACGCTGGCGTCGTCCTGCAGGAGGCCGCCCTGGTGCTCCAGCAGAGCCCGCATCAGCCGGCGGGCCGTCTCCGGGGGCGGGTGCCCGGCCGCGACGGCGCGGGTGAGGAACTCCACCAGCCGCGCCTCGCCGAACCAGGCCCCGGCGGCGTCGCGGGCCTCGGTGACGCCGTCGGTGTAGAGGGCGAGCCAGTCGCCGGGCTCGAGCACCTCCTCGCCCACGCTGAAGCCGGACGTCTCCAGGCCGAAGGGGACCCGCCGCCCTGCACCGAGCTCCTTGACCACCCGGCCGCCGCGCAGCAGCAGGGGAGCGGGGTGCCCGGCGTTGACGTAGCGCAGCCGCCCGGAGGCGGTGTCGAGCTCGGCGAGGACGCCGGTGACGAACGCGCTGCCCGGGAACGTGCCCGACACGACCGCGTCGACGCCGAGCGCCTGCTCGTAGATGCCCCGGCCGTCACGGCGGACGCTGCGGTAGGCGGCCAGCGCGCCGGAGACCATGAGCCCGGCCGGCAGCCCGTGCCCCATCGCGTCGAGCACCGCCATCGACACCGTGTCCCGGGACAGGGAGTAGTCGAAGGCGTCCCCGCCGACGTCCTGGGCCGGCTCCAGCAGCCCGGCCAGGACGAACGACTCCGAGGCCGCCGTCAGCGGTGGGAGCTGCTGCCAGACGAGCTCGGCCGACGCCGTCCGCCGCGCCGTGCGCCGGGACCGCTCGAGGGCGTCACCGTAGGGACCCATCGAGGCGACCAGGTGCCCGACGAGCGAGGCCAGCCAGTGGCACTGCGCCCGCAGCCCGGGGTCCTCGAGCTCGAGCGCGGTGTCCACCCCCACCTCCAGCACGCCCACGCGGTCGGCGCCGTCGAGCAGCGGCACCCACAGCCGCGGCCCGCCCCGTCCCTCGGACGGCAGCGTGCAGGCCGACTGGAACACCCGTCCGGGCAGCGTCCCGTCGACGGCGATCGGCCCACCGGCGTCCTCGCCGTCGCGCGGCAGCCGGCGCAGCCGCCGCTGCTCGTCGTCGACGACGTGGACGGCGACGTCCACGCCCAGCGTCCGGCCCGCCTCGGCGGCCAGCGTGGCGAGACGGTCCGGCGAGCTGCGGCGCGCGGAGTCCAGCAGCTGCAGCATCGCCGCGAGCGGGCCGGTGGTCGGCCGGTGGCGGTACTGCGGGCGGGTGTAGGGAACCCGCCGGGCGGTGACGAGCTCGTCGAGGCGCTCGTTGACCGCCAGCGCCAGCAGGTCGCCGTCGACGGCGGGCAGGGGCAGCAGACCGTCCAGGTGGGCCTCGACGGCGAGCAGGTCCGCGTCGCCGCCGAGCGAGAAGTAGCGCATCCAGAGCTGCTCGACGGTGAGCCCGGCCATCGCCAGCGCCCCCCGCAGCGCCGCCCGCTGCTCGGCAGCCGGGGCCGGGCCGGGGTGCTCCATCAGCGGCGACGTCGGACGGCGGAGTCGACCACGGCCCGCGCGACCTGCCGCATCGTGCCGCCCCCGTCGCCGCAGCGGGCCAGCAGCATCCCGAGGGCGGCCTCCTCGCCGATGCCGTGCCGGGCCATCAGCACCCCCTTGGCGGTGCTGATGAGGTCCCGGCCGGCCAGGGCCTGGCGCAGCTCGTCGCTGGTCCGGCGGGCCCGTTCGAGGGACTGCACGTTGGCCACCAGGACCGCCGCCTGGGCGGCGAACATGCTGACCACGTGCTCGGTGTGCCCGTCGAGCTCGCCGGCGGTGGTGGCGTAGACCTTGAGCGCGCCGAGCGTGCGCTCCCCGGCCGAGAGCGGGGCGCTGATGGCCGCGGCCAGGCCCAGCCGGGCGGCCGCGGCCGCCCAGCTGGGCCAGCGCTGCTCGGTGGCCAGGTCGGGCACCCGCACGACCTGGCGGCCGGCGGTCGCGGCCAGGCACGGTCCCTCCCCCAGCTCGTACTGGAGGGCGTCGGCCTCCTGCACCCGCCGGTCGGTGGACCCGGCTGAGCGGCGGCCGTGCTCGTCGATGATCGACACCCCCGCCCCGGCCGCCCGCGGGACGGTCTCCAGGGCCAGCGCCCCGACCAGGTCGAGGGAGCTCGCGACGGTCTCCTCGGACAGCAGCAGGCCGGACATGCGGGCGAAGACGACGGACAGCTCGTCGGCGAGGGGGAGGTGCCGGGAGGCGTCTGGGCGCACGGTGCACCTCGGGGGAGGACGGCCGCTCCTGGACCGTGGGCTCGATCGGGGCGACTCCCGGTCAGGCTAGCCCCGCGCAGCGTCCGCGGCAGTCGTCGTCGCGCCGGTCAGCGGACCGGTGCCGCCGTCCAGGCGGGGACCGCCCCGCCGTCGCCCACCACCAGGCCGCGGCTGGCCAGCAGCCGCAGGTGGGCGTCGGTCTCGGTGACGGCGAAGATCCGCATCCGCCGCGCGTACTGCGACCACGGCCGCGACCACGTGAGGTGCGCGGCCAGGTCCCACGGGGTGCTGCCCGGGTGCGCGCGGACGGCGGCGAGCAGCTCGGCCAGCCGGCGCTCGTGGTGCTCGCGCAGCTCCCGCGTGCGCGCGGCCAGCCCGCGGAAGCGCCACTCGTGCCCCGGCAGCACCTCCGTGGCCGGCAGCGCGGCGACCTCCTCGAGCGAGGCCAGGTAGTCGCGCAGCGGGTCGGCGTCGCCGCCGGGGTGGGTGGAGATGTTGGGGCTGATCCGGGGCAGCACGTGGTCGCCGGCGAAGAACAGGCCGGTGTCCTCCTCGGCGAAGCACAGGTGCCCCGGCGTGTGACCGGGGGTGTGCACCGCGCGCAGCGACCAGCCGGGCAGGTCGGCGCGGTCGCCGTCCTCCAGCAGCCGGTCGGGCCGGGCCAGCCGCCGCCACTGCGCCCGCTGCTCGGGCGTGCCGGCGTCGTCGCGCGCGTCGGCCTCCGGGGCGCCGAGGCCGACGAGGAAGGCGACCTCGTGCTCGGTCGAGGTCTCCGGGGAGCGCCCGGTCATCGCCGTCAGCGCCGCAGCGTCGGCCGGGTGCATGGCGATCCACGCGCCGGAGGCCTCCCGGACCCGGGCGGCCAGCCCGACGTGGTCGAGGTGCATGTGGGTGACCAGCACGCCGCGCACGTCGGCCACGTCCCCGCCCAGGCCGGCCAGTCCGGCACACAGCGCGGCCCAGCTGTCGTCGGCGTCCCAGCCGGTGTCGACCAGGGCCAGCCCGCCGCCGTCGAGCTCGAGGACGTGGGCGTTCACCCAGCGCAGCGGCCCGCCCATGGGCACCGGCACCGACCACAGTCCCGGCCGCACCCGCTCGACGGCGGGCACCGTGCGCCCGCGCCAGGCCGCCTGCTGCGCGTGTCCGGTGACCTCCACGCCGGGCACTCTGCCAGCCGCTCCGCGTGCCCGGCCTGGGAGCATGGGGACGTGCCGACGACGCCCGCCGTCCCCGCCAGCGTGACCGCCGTCCCGCGCCGCCTGCGGCTGATCTGCGGAGCGGCCGCCGCGGTCGTCGTCGTGGCGATGGCCGTCGTCGCGGCGCTGCTGACGTCGTCGTCGACCGGGGTGGTCACCTTCGGCCTCGCCGACCAGGTCGCGGTGGCCGGGCTGGGGCTGTTCGTCGGCGCCGGGATCATGGCGCTGAGCGCCTCCCGGGTCGACGCCGACGCCGACGGGGTCCGGGTGCGCAACGTGCTGGTGCGGCGCGAGCTGCCGTGGGAGCTGGTCCGCGCGGTGCGCTTCGACCGCGCCGCCTCCTGTGCCTCGCTGGAGATGACCTACGGCGACGAGGTCGTGCTGCTCGCGGTCCGGGCCGCCGACGGCGAGCGCGCGGCGACCGCCGTGGAGGGGCTGCGTGCCCTGCTCGCGTCCTGGCGGGCCGCCCACCCCGAGCCCGTGCGCGGCCCGCTCCTCTACGACGACTGACGGAGGACCCCGGTGCCCCCCACCGCTCGCAGGCTCGCGGCGGGGCCCTGCACCGGGGCCGTTCCAGCACCTCACCTGCTCGCGGCGGGCCTCTCCGGGAGGGCCGTTCCCGCACGTCACCGGGGGGAATGACCAGGACCCGCGGGACGCTGTAGCATGAGCGTGCCTCCCCGCTACACGAGGCGCGTGAACCACTCCAGCGGCCCCGCCCCGGGTCGCTGACCAAGAGGAGCCCGCTCCCACCTGGCGCCGTCGAGGCGCCCAGGTCCCGGTTCGCGGAGGACCGGCCCGCCCCGGCAGGTCCGCCCGCGACGTGCACGGCCCCGGCGACGGGTCCCGTGCCGCACCGGCGAGACGGGCCCTGTGAGCACACCGCTCACGGGGCCCGCGTCGTCTCCGGTGCCGGGTGGGCGCGGCTCCTCACCGTGAAGAAGCAGAGGAGAGGCCATCACCGAGCCCCGTATCAACGACCGTATCCGCGTCCCCGAGGTCCGCCTGGTCGGGCCCGAGGGCGAGCAGGTCGGCATCGTGCCGATCGGCGAGGCGCTGCGACTGGCGCAGGACTCCGAGCTGGACCTCGTCGAGGTCGCGCCCATGGCCCGTCCGCCGGTCGTCAAGCTGATGGACTACGGGAAGTTCAAGTACGAGTCCGCCCAGAAGGCCCGCGAGGCCCGGCGGAACCAGGCGCTCACCGTCATCAAGGAGATGCGGCTGCGCCTCAAGATCGACCCGCACGACTACGAGACCAAGAAGGGCCACGTCGAGCGCTTCCTCAAGGGCGGCGACAAGGTCAAGATCACCGTGATGTTCCGCGGTCGTGAGCAGTCGCGACCCGAGATGGGCTACCGCCTGCTGCAGCGGCTGGCCGCCGACGTCTCCGAACTGGGCGTCGTCGAGTCCAACCCGAAGCAGGACGGCCGCAACATGGTCATGGTGATCGCCCCGCACCGGAACCAGGCCGCCACCGACGGCGCCCGCCGCCAGGCCAAGGTCGACCGGGCAGCCGAAGGGCAGGCCCCGACGGTCTGAACGGCCGCACCGCAGGACCGCACCACCGAGACGGCCGGCGCCGTCGCGGCAGCCCCGCGCTGCCGCGCGGCGCCGACACACAGGACAGGACGACGAGGACATGCCGAAGCAGAAGACCCACAAGGGCACCGCCAAGCGGGTGCGCGTGACGGGCACCGGCAAGATCATGCGCGAGCAGGCCAACAACCAGCACAAGTTCGAGCACAAGTCCTCGCGGCGCAAGCGCCGGCTGGAGAAGGACCAGGTCCTCAGCCCCGCCGACACCAAGACCGCCAAGAAGCTGCTGGGCATCTGAGCCCCCGCCTCCCGTAACCAGCAAGGAGTCATCACGTGGCACGCGTGAAGCGGGCGGTCAACGCCCAGAAGAAGCGCCGGACGACCCTCGAGGCCGCCAGCGGCTACCGCGGTCAGCGTTCGCGCCTGTACCGCAAGGCCAAGGAGCAGATCCTCCACTCGGCCACCTACAACTACCGCGACCGCAAGGCGCGCAAGGGTGACTTCCGCAAGCTGTGGATCACCCGCATCAACGCCGCCGCGCGTCAGAACGACATGACGTACAACCGCTTCATGCAGGGCCTGAAGCTGGCCGGCATCGAGCTCGACCGCCGCGTGCTCGCCGAGCTCGCGGTGAACGAGCCGGCCGCCTTCGCCGCGCTGGTGGAGACCGCCCGCGCCGCCGTCGCGGCCGCTCCGGCCGGCGGCGAGCAGGCCGCCTGACGAAGGACCCCCCTGCAGGAGGGTCGATCCAGCACGCTCTGACGCCGTCGGTGTCCGGTCCGCAGTGGCCGGCGCCGGCGGCGTCGGCATGTGCGGGCGGGTTCCTCCGCCGAGATCGCGCGATCTCGGCGCCCAGGGACGCCGGACGCGTCGAGATCGCGCGATCTCGACGGGACACAGAGGGGACGACGACGTGGCTGAGCTGCTGACCGAGCGCTCCGGGCGGGTGGCCGCCGCGCGGAAGCTGACGCGCCGCGCCGGCCGCGACGACGCCGGGGCCTTCCTCGCCGAGGGCCGCCAGGCCGTGGCCGAGGCGCTGACCCTGGCCGAGGCCGACCCCTCCGCCGTCCGCGAGGTGTTCGCCACCGAGACCGCCGCGGCCGCGCACCGAGACCTGCTCGCCGGCACCGCCGTCCCCGTCCGGCTGGTCACCGAGAAGGCCGCCGGGGCACTGTCGGAGACGGTGACGCCGCAGGGCCTGCTCGCCGTCTGCGCGCTGCGTGACGTCCCCGCCGAGCGGCTGGCCGGCTCCCCACCCTCGCTCGCCGTGGGCCTGGCCGGCCTCGCCGACCCGGGCAACGCCGGCACCGTGCTGCGCACGGCCGACGCCTGCGGTGCCGGGGCCGTCGTCTTCGGGGCCGGCTCGGCCGACCCCTACGGCGGCAAGGCGGTGCGCGCCAGCGCCGGGAGCCTGTTCCACCTCGACGTCGTCCGCGGTGCGCCCCTGGGCCCACTCATCGCCGGCCTGCGCGCCCGCGGGGTCACGGTGCTGGCCGCCGACGGCGGCGGGGAGACCGCGCTCGACGACGCCGGGACGTCGGGGCTGCTGGCCGGGCCGGTGCTGTGGTTGTTCGGCAACGAGGCCCGCGGCGTGCCGCCGGAGCTGGCCGGCGCCGCCGACGCGCGGGTGCGCATCCCGATGCGCGGCCGGGCCGAGAGCCTCAACCTCGCCGCCGCCGCGGCGATCTGCCTCTACGCCACGCAGCTCGCCCAGTCGTGAGAGGGCCCTGGGCCCCCGCCCCGTGGGCGAGGAGGGCACCGGGGCCGGATCGCTGCGCTCAGCCGAAGAGGCCGCGGACGACCGAGCCGAGCAGGCGGGCGGCGTTGTCGTCGACGAGGTCGGCGGTGCCCGGGGCGGCGCCGGGCTCGAAGTTCTCGTAGTCGGGGCCCGGCTCGAAGTTCGCGTAGTCGGGACCGGGCTCGAAGCCCTGGCCCGCGCTCGCCCCGGCCGCGGCACCCGCGCCCGGCTCCTCGGCGGCGGCGACCCCGGCCCCCAGGGCCAGCGCACCGGCCGACAGCAGCATCACGCTCGCGGTTCGCATGCTCGTGCGCATGGTGTCCCTCTCCTGGTGTGGCGACTCGATCACGGGGAGATACGGGTGCGGGCCGTCCGGGGTTCAGCCCCGGCGGCCGGCGGGTCCCGTCGGCGGGCGGTGGCAGGGTGCCCGGCATGGACGACGACGCCGCGCGGGCCGTGCTGCAGCGCTACCTGACCACCACGCGCGAGACGTTCCTGTGGAAGCTCGAGGGCCTGTCGGAGTACGACGTGCGGCGGCCGCTGAGTCCGACCGGGACCAACCTGCTCGGGCTGGTGAAGCACCTCGCCTGCGGGGAGGCCGGCTACCTCGGCAACGTGATAGGCCGGCCGTTCCCCGAGCCGATGGTCTGGGACGACCCCGGCGCCGGTGACGACGACGACGACCTGTGGGTGCGGGCCGACGAGTCGCGCGCCGACGTCCTGGCGCTCCACGCCCGCGCCACCGCACACGCCGACGCCACCCTCGCCGCGCTGCCGCTCGACGCCGTCGGTGAGGTGCCGTGGTGGCCGGTCGAAGGACCTCCCTGCCCCCCGCCCCTCGCAGGCTCGCGGCGGGACCCTGCAGGGAGGCCGGGGCACACCGGCCACGCCGACGTGCTCCGCGAGGGCCTCGACGGCACGGCCGGCCTGCGCCGCGACGACGACAACCTGACCCGTGACGGCGACGCGGCCCGCGCCGCCTACCGGGAGCAGGTGGAGCGGGCCGCGCGCGCGGCCGCGGGACGGGGCTGAGCCCGCCCCGCGGCGGGGGTCAGCGCAGCACCGGTGCGGCGGACGGCGGCACCGCGGCGGCCGCGGCGTGTGCCGTCGCCGCCCGGGAGGCCGCCCCGCGGGCGGCGGCCTTGCGGTCGTACATGCGCAGGTCGGCCCGGTGCAGCAGCTCGGCGAAGACCACGCCGTCCTCCGGGGAGACGCTCACCCCGATGCTGGCGCCCACCGAGACCTCGGTGCCCAGCAGGGGCACCGGACGGCGGATCGAGGCGGCCAGCTCGTCGGCGATCCGGCCGGCCTCGGCCATCGCGGTCTCCGGCCGCAGGTCGGGCAGCGCCACGAGGAACTCGTCCCCGCCCAGCCGGGCCACCAGGTCACGACGGCGGACCCGGTCGCGCAGCCGCCCGGCCAGCACCTGCAGCAGCTCGTCGCCGGCCGCGTGGCCCAGCGCGTCGTTGACCGCCTTGAACCCGTCGAGGTCGACGAACAGCAGCCCCAGGGCGTCACCGCGGGCGCGGGCCTCCCAGATCGCGGCCTCCACCTGCTCCTCCAGGCGCCGCCGGTTGAGCAGGCCGGTGAGCGGGTCGGTGAAGGCCAGCTCCTGGATGCGGGCCAGCGCGGCGTGCGTGCGGTCGCGCTCGCGCACCAGCGCCCGCTCGGCCTCCACCCGGGCCGTGACGTCGACCTGCACGCCGATGTACTGGACGACGGTGCCGTCGGCGTCGTGCACGGGCGCCAGGTGCAGCTCGTTCCACCAGGGGGTGCGCTCGGGACCGCGCAGGTTGAGCACCGTCTCGCGGCAGGAGGTGCCGGCCGCGACCGCCGCCCGGATCCGGGCCACGGCGCCGGGGTCGGTGTCGGGGCTCTGCAGCAGGCGGCAGTTGCGGCCGAGGATGTCCTCCGACGACAGCCCGGCGAGCTGCCGGAACGCCTCGTTGGCGTAGACGATCGGCTGGTCGGGCAGCCGCATGTCGACGACGGTCACGCCGCTGGGCGTGGCCTCCAGCGCCCGGCGCAGCAGCACCTCGGCCGACGTCGTCCCCACGGCCAGGCCGCCGGCGGGGCGGCCGGCCGGCGCGGCCGGGGGAGCCGCCGGCCGGTCGCCCGCGACCTCGGCCGTCCCCGCGACGCGGGGGGCCACCCGGGACAGCAGCGACGACGCCGCGCGCGTCACCGTGTCGCGGTCGTAGGTCAGCGCGTACTCGAAGCCGCGCTCCAGCTCGGGGCCGGTGTCGCCCAGGTCGCGGGCGAGGAGGGCGGCGCTGAAGTGCGGGGAGAGGACGGCGACGTCCCACTCGCCGCGGACCGGGTCGGCCGGGTCGAGGTGGGCGCCGCGCAGCCCGGGCAGCGGCTCGACCGGTAGGTCCTCGCCGAGCGCGCACACGAAGCCGGTCCGCTCGACGAGGTCGCGGTAGCGCTGGGTGGTGGAGACGGTGAAGTGCCGTGCCTCCTGGAAGGTCGCGGCGACCACGCAGGTCTCGCCCAGGCGCATCGCCTCCCGCTCGAGCTGCTTGGAGAGCTCGATGAGCAGCGCCTTGGGGGCGGTGCGCAGCGGCGTGCCGTCGGGCAGGCAGGCGAACGGCGACACCGCGCCGAGGTCGCCGGTGGGCAGGCCGGCGCCGCGCAGCGCCAGCTCACCCACCGACAGGCCGGGGGCGGCGCCGGGCCCGGGGCGGCCGAACAGCCAGCCCTGGCCGAGGGTGGCGCCCAGCCCGCGCGCGGCGCGCAGGTGACCCTCGTCCTCGATGCCCTCGGCCAGCACCACCGCACCGCTGCGCTCGGCGTAGGAGTTGACGGCGTTCATGATCTCGGCGACCTCCGGACCCGGGCGGTCCTGCACGAGGCGGAGGTCGAGCTTGACGACGTCGGGGCGCAGCAGCGGCAGGAACGCCAGCGACATGGACTCGGCGCCGACGTCGTCGACGGCCACGGACCAGCCGAGCTCGCGGACCCGGTCCACCGTGCGCAGCAGCTCGGCCGGGCGGGCGGCGATCGCGCGCTCGGTGATCTCCATGACGACGCGGACGTGGCCGGGCGCGCGCTCGGCGATGGCCAGCAGGTCGGCCAGCGGGGCGGTGTCGAGGACCTCGGGCTCCACGTTGACGAAGAGCGTCAGCGGCGCGACGAGCGCCGCGTCGACGGCACCCCGGAACGCCGCGGCGCGGCAGGCCTCGTCGAGCTCGGCGAGGCGGCCGGCGGCGCGGGCGGCGGCGAACAGCGCGTCGGGCCGTTCGAGCGGGCCGACGGGGCCGCGCGCGAGTGCCTCGTAGGCGACCACGCGGCCGGTGTCGAGCTCCACGATCGGCTGGAACACGCTGTGCACGCCGCGGATGGCGTCGTCCAGCACCGGGTCGGGGACGGGTGCGGCTCCCGGCAGCACGGGTGCCTCCTCGTGGTGAGTCACGGGACGGTTGTCGGCAGCGGCGCGCCGGAGCACAGCGGAGCCGGGTCTCGGGCCACCCCGAGGGGGGAGGCGAGAACCCGGGGGCGGAGCGGGCGGGGTGCCGGGCAGAATGGCCTCCCGTGTCCGGCGCCAACGACCCCTACGACCCCAAGCAGGTCGCGGCCCTCTCCGCCGAGGCCCTCGACGCCGCCGTCGCCGCGGCCCGGGAGGCCGTCGCGGCGGCGGCCGACCTCGACGCGCTGGCCGCCGTCCGCCCGGCCCACCTCGGCGACCGCGCGCCCGTGCCGCTGGCCCGCCGGGAGCTCGGCGCGCTGCCGCCGGCCGCCCGCGCCGACGCCGGCAAGCGGGTCAACGCCGCCCGGGTCGCCGTCACCGAGGCCTTCGACGCCCGCCGCGCGGAGCTGGCCGCCGAGCGCGACGCGCGGGTGCTGGCCGAGGAGCGGGTCGACGTCACCCTGCCCTGGGACCGCACGCCGCGCGGCGCCCGCCACCCGATCACCACGCTCACCGAGCGGATCGCCGACGTCTTCGTCGGGATGGGCTACGAGGTCGCCGACGGCCCCGAGCTCGAGGCCGAGTGGTTCAACTTCGACGCCCTCAACATCCGGCCCGACCACCCGGCGCGGTCGATGATGGACACCCTCTTCGTCGCGCCGGAGGACTCCGGCCTGGTGCTGCGCACGCACACCAGCCCGGTGCAGGCCCGCACGCTGCTGTCGCGGACGCCGCCGGTGTACGTCGTCGCGCCCGGGCGGGTCTACCGCACCGACGAGCTCGACGCGACGCACACCCCGGTGTTCCACCAGGTCGAGGGCCTGGCCGTCGACCGCGGCCTGAGCATGGCCCACCTGCGCGGCACGCTCGACTCCCTGGCCCGCTCGCTGTTCGGCCCCGAGGCGCGCACCCGCTGGCGCCCGTCGTACTTCCCGTTCACCGAGCCGTCGGCGGAGTTCGACGTGTGGTTCCCCGAGCACCGCGACGGCCCCCGCTGGGTCGAGTGGGGCGGCTGCGGGATGGTCAACCCGCGGGTGCTGGTCGCCTGCGGCGTCGACCCCGAGGAGTACAGCGGCTTCGCCTTCGGCGTCGGCATCGAGCGGGCGCTGCAGTTCCGCTCGGGCGTCGGCGACATGCACGACATCGTCGAGGGCGACGTCCGGTTCACCACGGCGTTCGGAGTGGAGCTCTGATGCGGGTCCCCGTCGGCTGGCTGGCCGAGTACGTCGACGTCCCGGCCGGGACGTCGGTCGAGGACCTCGACGCCGCGTTCGTCCGGCTCGGCCTCGAGGTCGAGGAGGTGCACCGCCCGGCCGAGGTCACCGGCCCCCTGGTGGTCGGCCGCGTGCTGGAGATCGAGGAGCTCACCGGCTTCAAGAAGCCGATCCGCTGGTGCCGGGTCGACGTCGGCGAGGCCGAGCCGCGGGGCATCGTGTGCGGGGCGACGAACTTCGCGGCCGGCGACACCGTCGTCGTCGCGCTGCCCGGTGCCGTGCTGCCCGGCGGGTTCGAGATCGCCGCCCGGACCACCTACGGGCACGTCTCCGACGGGATGATCTGCTCGGTCCGGGAGCTCGGCATCGGCGAGGACCACGCCGGCATCCTGGTGCTCGGGGACGGGTTCGAGCCCGGCGCCGACGCGCGCCCGGTCGCGGGCCTCGACGACGTCGTCGTCGAGCTCGCCGTCACCCCCGACCGCGGCTACTGCCTGTCGATGCGCGGCATCGCGCGGGAGATGGGCACCGGCCTGGCTACCGCCTGGCGCGACCCCGGCGCGGCGGAGGACCCCGGCTGGTCCGGCCAGCCCGCCTGGCAGGTCACCGTGGCCGACGCCGACCGCTGCGACCGCTTCTCCATGGTCGCGATGGAGGGCCTCGACCCCACCGCGCCCAGCCCCTGGTGGATGCGCCGCCGGCTGGCCCAGTCCGGCATCCGCACCATCTCCCTGGCCGTCGACGTCACCAACTACGTGATGCTCGAGCTCGGGCAGCCGATGCACGCCTTCGACCGCGACGCGGTGACCGGCCCGATCGTCGTCCGCCGGGCCCGGGAGGGCGAGCGGCTGACCACCCTCGACGGCGCCGACCGGCAGCTGT
The DNA here is from genome assembly GCF_900115395.1 of Geodermatophilus obscurus. Taxonomy (GTDB): domain Bacteria; phylum Actinomycetota; class Actinomycetes; order Mycobacteriales; family Geodermatophilaceae; genus Geodermatophilus; species Geodermatophilus obscurus_B. The sequence continues at coordinate 14,057 of NZ_FOWE01000011.1, read as the reverse complement.
CCTCCGACGACCTGCTCATCACCGACGACACGGGCCCGATCGGCCTGGCCGCGGTCATGGGCGGAGGCTCCACCGAGATCGGCGACGGCACCACCGCCGTGCTCCTGGAGGCCGCGCACTGGGAGCCCACCGGCGTGGCCCGCACCGCCCGCCGGCACCGCCTGCCCAGCGAGGCCGCCAAGCGCTTCGAGCGCGGCGTCGACCCGGAGATGACCGTCGTCGCGCTGGCGCGCGCCGCGGAGCTGCTGGCCGAGTACGGCGGCGCCCGCGTCGTCGGCGGCCCGGTCGACGTCGACACCCGCGTCCCGAGCCCGGCGATCGCGCTGGACGTCGACCGGCCCGGGCGGGTCTCGGGCGTGCCGTACCCGCCGGCGCAGGTCGTGGAGCTGCTCGGCGCCGTCGGCTGTGCGGTCGAGGCCGACGGCGGCTCGCTGACGGTCACCCCGCCGTCCTGGCGGCCGGACCTCACCGACCCCGCCGACCTCGTGGAGGAGGTCGTCCGGCTGGCCGGGTACGACGACGTCCCGTCCGTGCTGCCCACCGCGCCGCCCGGCCGCGGGCTCACCGACACCCAGCGCCGCCGCCGCACGATCGGCCGGACGCTGGCCGAGGCCGGCTACGTCGAGGCACCGGCCTACCCCTTCGTCGGCACGCCGGCCCTCGACGCGCTCGGCCTGGCCGACGACGACGAGCGCCGGCAGATCGTCCTGGTGCGCAACCCGCTGTCGGAGGAGGAGCCGGCGCTGCGCACCACGCTGCTGCCGGGCCTGCTGGCCACGCTGGCCCGCAACCTCGCCCGCGGCCGGCGCGACGTCGCCCTCTTCGAGCACGGCGCGGTCTTCCCCGGCGGCGTGCGCACCCCCGCGCCCGTGCCCGGCGTCGACTCCCGGCCCGACGACGACACCCTCGCCGCGCTGCTCGGTGCGGTGCCCGCGCAGCCGTGGCACGTCGCCGTCGCGCTGTCCGGCGCCCGCGAGCCGCGCGGCTGGTGGGGCCCGGGCCGGCCCGCCGGCTGGGCCGACGCCGTGCAGGCCGCCCGGCTGGTCGCCGAGGCCGCCGGCGTGCGGCTGTTCGTCCGCCCCGGCGAGCGCGCGCCCTGGCACCCCGGCCGGTGCGCCGAGCTCGTCGTGGGCGAGGGCGGGGACGAGCGGGTCGTCGGCCACGCCGGCGAGCTGCACCCGCGGGTGTGTGCCGCGCTGGACCTGCCGGCGCGCACCTCGGTCATGGAGCTCGACGTCGACGCGCTGCCGCCGGCGCCGGTGCCCGTCGGACCGCGGATCTCGGCGTTCCCGCCGGTGTTCCTCGACCTCGCCTTCGTCGTGCCCGACGAGGTCACCGCGGCGCACGTGGAGTCGCTGGTGCGCGGGGGAGCGGGGGAGCTGTTCGAGTCGGTGCGGCTCTTCGACGTCTACTCGGGCCCGCCGGTGCCGGCCGGGTCGCGGTCGCTGGCGTACTCGCTGGTGCTGCGGGCGCCCGACCGCACCCTGACCGCCGACGACGTCGCCCGGGTGCGCGAGGGCATCGTCGCCGTCGTCGGGATGCGGGGCATCACGCTGCGCAGCGGCGACTGATGCCGGACCTCGGCGGGCTGGTCGCCCTCGTCACCGGCGCGTCCGCGGGCATCGGCCGGCACCTCGCCGAGGGGCTGGCCGCCCGGGGCGCCGCCGTCGCCGGGCTCGCGCGCGGCGGTGACCGGCTGCGGGCGGCGATGGCCGAGGTCGCCGCGGCCACGGGCTCGCGCACGCTGGCCGTGCCCGTCGACGTCACCGACGCCGCCGCCGTCGGGGCCGCCGTCGCCGAGGTGACCGGCGAGCTCGGGCCGGTCGGGCTGCTGGTCAACAACGCCGGCCTGGTCGACGCCGCCGAGGTGCCGCTGTGGGACGCCGACCCCGACCAGTGGTGGTCGGTGGTCGAGAGCCAGGTGCGCGGGCCGTTCCTGCTCGCCCGGGCCGTCGTGCCGGGGATGGTCTCCGCCGGCGGCGGACGGGTGGTCGGGCTGGCCAGCGGGATGGGCACCCGGGGCAACCCGCTCTACAGCGCCTACTCGGCGGGCAAGACCGCGCAGATGCGGATCACCGAGTCGATCGACCTGGCCGGTGCCGCGCACGGCGTGCGGGCCTTCGACCTGGCGCCGGGCGTGGTCGACACCGCGATGACCCGGGCGATGCCGATGCACGCCGGCCGCACCGAGTGGACCCGGCCTGCGGACGTCGTCGACCTCGTCGTCGCGATCGCCGCCGGGGAGCTCGACGCGTGGTCGGGCCGGTTCTTCCGCGCCGGCGCCGACGACCTCGACACGCTCCGTGCCACGACGCCGGCCGGCGACGCCCGCAGGCTGCGGCTCGTCCCGTACGGCGACGGCGACCCGCTAGGCTGATAGGTGCTAGTCCTCATCCCCGCTGATCCACAGATGGCTTGAGGACTACGACATGGTTGCGCCTTCGCTCGATGTTGCGGAAGCTCACGGGAACATGTCATGCGGACTCGATTGGAAGTGCGCTGGAGCGCAATCCTCGCAGCGAAGCAGTTAGCACACTGTTGGTTCGTACTTCGATGACGCACTGTTGTGCACCTTCAGGTCCGCGCGGCGCGACCGTGATGTCAAAGGCGTAGCGCGACAGGTCCGTCGCTGTGTACTCGTTGGCGCGACGGCGGCAGTCCAGGCTTTCCCCTTGCAGGGGCGGTTCGCTGATCACCTCCGCAGTATGTGGTTGAGTGCAATGGACGTTCTGTGCGGACCGATCGTCGATACACCAGCGCCACTCGTCGCCTCGGCCCCCAACCCACGCGTCCCGTGCGTGCGAGGTGAGGACGAACCCGGCACCTATGCGAGCTGTGCAGACGGGGGAGTCGTCGACCCGTTCGATCGCAATTCCAGCTTCGGGTGCAAGTACGTCGACCTCCGGGACTCCTCCGAGGTAACGTACGAGCGTGCCAGTGTCGCAGTCGGACTCGGGACCGATCACCTCTGCCGTATGAGGCCCATCGCAGGGTAGGAGCGCATTTGTGGGTGACAGGCAATCTCCCACGTCAACGCTAGCGCTGGCAATCGCGGAACCTGTGGCCTCTGGTGTCCCGGTGGCCCCAGGGGTGGCGGACGATGTAGGGGCTGAACTGTTGAAGGAAGTGTCGGTAGGGCTGGCTGAGTCTTCGGACTGCAACAAGAGGGGAATGACGACACTTGCGACAGCGGCGAGAAAACCGCCGATCCCCAAGAAGGTCTTCACTCCTGGGCGTTCAATCCAAGGTGGCTGTGGAGGTGGGGATGGCTCAACTGGATCCGCGCGCTGCGAGGCTGGCGTCTCATCCCGACTGTCGGCCATGCGAGTCGAAACCTATGACACAGAAACGTCGTGTACGACGCCGATGACCGACCCTTGGCAGTCCGGGTTGTCGGGATTCAGATAGGTCTGGATCTTCAGTGCATTGACCGAGCTGACGGGGATCTCAAATTCCTGTATCTGATTGAAGGGCACCTGCCGAATCTCTACTTGCTCGTTGTTGGCGAGCACCTCCACCGTAAGCTCCTGATCCGACGACTCGGAGTCGTTTGCCTGTCCGACCTTGAACGTCAAACGTTCGAAGCTGTTGCTGAGTCGGAGTTCGAGTGTTCGTGAGTAGTACGAGCCGCCGCAGCCCTGGGACACCGCAGCCATGCCCTGTACGTCCGGCTGATCGGCGATGTCGAACCTGTTCTCCTGCCAGTGCTGCTCATTCGGCTGGAAAAAGTCCCCGAGTCCAAGTTCCGCTCCGGAACTCTCGGGCTCGAGTACACCCCCGGAGGGTGTCAATGGTGGCGGCGTGCTCGCCGAGCTGGACGGCGAAGACGACGCAGTTGTGCTCGTGGGCGCCGTGCTAGCGGAGGCTGTGCTTGTGGTGGGGGTGGATGATGTTGGTGAGGCCACATCCGTACCGCTGCTACAGGCAGCGAGCAAGGGTGCGAGGCAGAGAGTCGTCGTGACGATCGTTCGGACATGGCTCTTGAGCATCGTTGTCCCCCATACCCCACTACTGGTTTGAGCCGCATAGTCGCGTGCACTGCCGAGCCCATGTGGTTGACGCGCCGAGGAAGTGACTTGCTGGTTCCGGCGGGATGCTCATCGGGGTGGGCTGGAGGAGTCCCGCAGCTGTCCCTACAGCAGCCGTGCACTGCATCCACCTGGGGACGGAGCACAACTGCGCCTAGCCACCTCGCAGACCCCTGCCGTGGAAGGTCATGCACGACCCTGTATGGTCATGCATCGTGAGCACAGGACAGACGTGGACGGTCGGGGTCACCGGCGCCACCGGGTACGCGGGGGGTGAGGTGTGCCGGCTGCTGGCCGGGCACCCGTACCTCCGGCTGGCCGGGGTGCACGCCAACTCGAGCGCCGGCCGACGCCTGGGTGAGCTGCAGCCCCACCTGCTGCCCTACGCCGACCTCGAGGTGCAGCCCAGCGCGCCCGAGGACCTGGCCGGTTACGACGTCGTCGTCCTCGCGCTCCCGCACGGGGAGTCGGCCGCCGTCGCCGCGCAGCTGTCCCCGGACACCCTGGTCGTCGACTGCGGCGCCGACCACCGGCTCGAGGACCCTGCGGCGTGGACGCGCTGGTACGGCTCGGAGCACGCCGGCAGCTGGCCCTACGGCCTGCCCGAGCTGCCCGGCCAGCGGGAGCGGCTGGCCGGCGCGCGGCGGATCGCCGTCCCCGGCTGCTACCCGACGTCGGTCACCCTCGCCCTGGCTCCCGCGCTGGCCGCCGGGCTGGTCGGCCCCGACGTCGTCGTGGTCGCCGCCAGCGGCACCTCCGGTGCGGGCAAGGCCGCCAAGCCGCACCTGCTCGGCAGCGAGGTCATGGGCTCGGTCAGCGCCTACGGCGTGGGTGGGGTGCACCGGCACACGCCCGAGATGGTGCAGAACCTCTCCCGGGCGGCCGGGTCGCCGGTCACCGTGAGCTTCACCCCGACGCTGGTGCCGATGAGCCGGGGCATCCTCGCCACCTGCTCGGCGCCGCTGTCGGCGGGCACCGACGAGGCCGCCGTCCGGGCCGTGTACGAGAAGGCCTACGCCGACGAGCCGTTCGTGCACCTGCTGCCCGAGGGCCAGTGGCCCACCACGGCACAGGTGCTCGGCGCCAACACCGTCGCGCTGCAGGTCGCCGTCGACCCCGACGCCGGCCGGCTCGTGGTCGTCGCCGCGGTCGACAACCTCACCAAGGGCACCGGCGGCGCGGCCGTCCAGTGCGCCAACCTCGCCCTCGGCCTGCCCGAGACCACCGGTCTCCCGCTCGTGGGGGTCGCGCCGTGAGCGTCACCGCCCCGCAGGGCTTCCGGGCGGCCGGGGTGGCCGCCGGGCTCAAGAGCTCCGGCGCGGCCGACGTCGCGCTGGTCGTCAACGACGGCCCGCAGGACGCCGCGGCCGCCGTCTTCACCACCAACCGCTTCCCGGCCGCGCCGGTGCTGTGGAGCCGCCAGGTGCTGCTGGACGGGCGGCTGCGGGCGGTCGTCCTCAACTCCGGCGGCGCCAACGCCTGCACCGGCACCGCGGGCTTCGGCGACACCCACGCCACCGCCGAGCACACCGCGGCGGCCCTGGGGCTGGGCGCCATCGACGTCGCGGTGGCCTCCACCGGGCTGATCGGCGTCCGGCTGCCCATGGACAAGCTGCTGCCCGGCGTCACCGACGCCGCGAAGGCGCTGTCGGCCGACGGCGGCCCCGACGCCGCCCGGGCGATCATGACCACCGACTCGGTGCCGAAGACGACGGTCGTCGAGCGCGACGGCTGGTCGGTCGGCGGAATGGCCAAGGGCGCCGGCATGCTCGCGCCGAGCCTCGCCACGATGCTCGTCGTCCTCACCACCGACGCGCAGGTCGAGCCGGCGGTGCTGCAGGAGGCGCTGGAGACCGCCACCGGCGTCAGCCTCGAGCGGGTCGACTCCGACGGCTGCCTGTCCACCAACGACACCGTCGTCGTCATGGCGAACGGCGCGAGCGGCGTCACCCCGTCGGCCGGCGAGGTCGCCGAGGCGCTCACCGCCGCGGCCACCGACCTCGCGATGCAGCTGCTGGCCGACGCCGAGGGCTCCACCAAGGACATCGCGATCACCGTCCGCAACGCCGCCACCGTGCAGGACGCACTCACCGCCGGCCGGGCGTGCGCGCGCAACAACCTGCTCAAGACGGCGCTGTTCGGCAACGACCCCAACTGGGGGCGGGTGCTGGCCGCGATCGGCACCACCGACGCCGCCTTCGAGTCCGACCGGGTCGACGTCACCATCAACGGGGTCACCGTCTGCCGCGGCGGCGCCATCGGCGACCCCCGGGAGGGCGTCGACCTCACCGGGCGGGCGGTCACCATCGACGTCGACCTCCGCGCGGGCAGCGAGCAGGCCACGATCTGGACCAACGACCTGTCCATCGCCTACGTGCACGAGAACTCGGCGTACTCGACGTGAGCGCACCCGAGGCCCAGGACCCCACGCCGCCCGACGTCCGCGTCGCCGGGGAGCCCCCGCCGCCGCGCCGGCGGGTCGGCACCACCCGCGTCATGCGCACCCACGACCCCGAGGGCGACGCCGCCAAGGTCGCCGTCCTCACCGGTGCGCTGCCGTGGCTCAAGGAGTTCCACGGCAACGTCGTGGTGATCAAGTACGGCGGTCACGCGATGGTCGACGAGGGGTGCCGCCGCGCGTTCGCCGACGACATGGTGTTCCTGCGGACCTGCGGCATCCTGCCCGTCGTCGTCCACGGCGGAGGCCCGCAGATCACCGGGATGCTCGGCCGGCTCGGCATCGAGAGCGAGTTCCGCGGCGGCCTGCGGGTGACCACCGAGGAGACGATCGACGTCGTCCGGATGGTGCTCACCGGCCAGGTCACCCCGGAGGTGGTCGGGCTGGTCAACCAGCACGGCCCGCTGGCGGTCGGCCTGTCCGGGGAGGACGGCGGCCTGTTCACCGCCGAGCGGACGGCGGCGGTCGTCGGCGGCCGGCCGGTCGACGTCGGCCTGGTCGGTGACGTCGTCGCCGTCGACCCGACGCCGGTCACCGCCCTGCTCGAGCGCGGCAAGATCCCGGTCGTGGCCACCGTGGCGCCCGACCGCGACGGCGTGGTGCACAACGTCAACGCCGACACCGCCGCCGCGGCGCTCGCCGTGGCGCTGCGCGCGGTCAAGCTCGTCGTGCTCACCGACGTCGAGGGCCTGTACGCCGACTGGCCCGACCGCGACTCGCTGGTGCAGCAGATCGACGCCGCCGAGCTCGCCGAGATCCTGCCCACGCTCGACGCCGGGATGGTCCCGAAGATGGCCGCCTGCCTGCGGGCGGTCGAGGGCGGGGTGAAGCGGGCGACCGTCGTCGACGGCCGCACGCCGCACGCCCTGCTGCTGGAGATGTTCACCACCGAGGGCACCGGGACGATGGTCGTCCCCGCCCACACCCTCACCAGGGAGGAGCCGGCATGACCCGCACCGAGGAGCTGGCCGCCCGCTGGTCGGCCGTGATGATGGGCAACTACCGCACGCCGCCGGTCGCACTGGCCCGCGGGGAGGGGGCCACCGTCTGGGACGTCGACGGCCGCGAGTACACCGACCTGCTCGGCGGCATCGCGACGACGATCCTCGGCCACGCGCACCCGAAGGTGGTCGAGGCGATCACCCGGCAGGCGCAGACGCTGGGCCACGTCTCCAACCTGGCGATGCACGAGCCCGGTGTGCTGCTGGCCGAGCGGCTGCTGGAGCTCGTCGGCCGTCCCGGGCGGGTGTTCTTCTGCAACTCCGGTGCCGAGGCCAACGAGGCCGCCTTCAAGATCAGCCGGCTGACCGGGCGGACCGAGGTGGTCACCGCCGAGGGCTCGTTCCACGGCCGGACGATGGGCGCCCTGGCGCTCACCGGCCAGCCGGGCAAGGCCGCGGCCTTCGCCCCGCTGCCCGGCGGCGTGCGGCACGTGCCCTACGGGGACCCCGGCGCGCTGGCCGGCGTCGTGTCGGAGCGGACGGCGATGGTGCTGCTCGAGCCGGTGCTCGGGGAGGGCGGCGTGCTGCCCGCCCCGCCGGGCTACCTCGCCGCCGCGGCGCGGGAGGCCGCCGGCGCCGGCGCGCTGTTCGCCGTCGACGAGGTGCAGACCGGCACCGGCCGGACCGGCCACTGGTTCGCCTCCCAGGCCGACGGCCTGCAGCCCGACGTGATCACGCTGGCCAAGGCGGTCGGCGGCGGGCTGCCGCTGGGCGCCACGCTGGCCTTCGGCGACGCCGCCGAGCTGATGACCGCCGGCTCGCACGGGTCGACGTTCGGCGGCAACCCGGTCGCCGCCGCCGCCGCGCTCGCCGTCCTCGACACGATCCGCGACGAGGGCCTGCTCGAATGGGCCAAGGAGCTCGAGCACCGGTTCACCGCCGGGATCGAGGGCCTCGGGCACGCCGCCGTCTCCGGGGTGCGGGGGAGGGGCGCGCTGCTCGGCGTCGTCCTCACCGCGCCGGTCGCCGCGGCGCTGGAGACCGCGCTGCGCGGGGCCGGGTTCCTCACCAACGCCGTCGCGCCCGACGTGTTGCGGTTGGCGCCGTCCCTCGTCGTGACCGACGCCCAGGTCGACGCCCTCGTCGCGGCCCTCCCCGCCGCCCTCGACGCGGCGGTGCAGCAGTGACCCGCCACCTCCTCCGCGACGACGACCTCTCACCCGCCGAGCAGGCCGAGGTCCTCGCGCTGGCCGCCGAGCTCAAGGCGACCCGGCACACCGACGCCGCGCCCACGCCGCTGCGGGCGCCGAACGGCGTGCCGCGGGCGGTGGCGGTCCTGTTCGACAAGCCCTCCACGCGCACCCGGGTGTCGTTCTCCGTCGGTGTCGCCGAGCTCGGCGGGTACCCGCTGGTCATCGACGCCGGCGCCAGCCAGCTCGGCCGCGGCGAGCCGGTGGAGGACACCACCCGGGTGCTCGACCGGCAGGTCGCGGCGATCGTCTGGCGCACCTTCGGCCAGGACCGGCTGGAGACCATGGCCGCGACCAACCGGGTACCGGTGGTCAACGCGCTCACCGACGACTTCCACCCCTGCCAGGTCCTGGCCGACCTGCAGACGGTGGCCGAGCACAAGGGGTCGCTCGCCGGCCGGTCGCTGACCTACCTCGGCGACGGCGCGAACAACATGGCGCACTCCTACCTGCTCGGCTGCGCCACCGCCGGCATGCACGTGCGGATCGGCTCGCCGGAGGGCTTCGAGCCGGCGCCCGAGGTGCTCAAGCGAGCGGCGGAGATCGCCGCGGAGACCGGTGGCTCGGTGCAGTGGACGCCCGACCCGGCGGCCGCCGCCGACGGCGCCGACGTGCTCGCCACCGACACCTGGGTCTCGATGGGCCAGGAGGACGAGTACGACGCACGCGTCGCGCCGTTCCTGCCCTACGCCCTCGACGAGGCCGCGCTGGCCCGGGCCGCCGCCGACGCGGTCGTGCTGCACTGCCTGCCGGCCTACCGCGGCAAGGAGATCGCCGCCGAGGTGATCGACGGCCCGCAGAGCGTCGTCTGGGACGAGGCGGAGAACCGGCTGCACGCCCAGAAGGCGCTGCTGACCTGGCTCCTGGAGCGATCGGCGTGACCTCCGCGCTGACCCGCTCGGCGCGACAGGCGCGCATCGCCGAGCTGATCACCGCGCACCCGGTCACGTCCCAGACCCAGCTCGCGGCGCTGCTCGCCGCCGGCGGCGTCGAGGTCACCCAGGCCACGCTCTCGCGCGACCTCGAGGAGCTCGGCGCGGTCAAGCTGCGCGGCACCGACGGCGCCCCGGCGTCCTACGTGCTCCCTCCCGAGAACGCCCCGCTGCGCCCGGCCCAGGCCGCACCCGCCCGCCTCACCCGGCTGCTGGCCGACCTGCTCACCAGCGCCGACGGCAGTGCCAACCTCGCCGTCCTGCGCACCCCGCCCGGCGCCGCCCAGTTCCTCGCCTCGGCGCTGGACAAGGTCGGCCTGCCCGACGTGCTGGGCACCATCGCAGGCGACGACACCCTGCTGGTCGTCTCCCGCGACCCCGACGGCGGACCCGCGCTGGCCGAGCGGCTGCGCGCGCTGGCCGCCCGGACGCCCGCCGTCTACCCCGAGCTGCACAGCGACCTGTCCGACGACACCCCTCCCGGAGGAAGCACCCCGTGACCGACCCGACCGCCCCCGCCTCGCAGACCCGGCTCTGGGGCGGCCGCTTCGGCGGCGGGCCCTCCCCGGCGATGGCGGCGCTGTCGAAGTCCACCGACGTCGACTGGCGGCTCGCCCCCTACGACCTCGCCGGCTCCCGCGCCCACGCCCGGGTGCTGCACCGCGCCGGCCTGCTCGCCGACGACGAGCTCGAGCAGGTGCTCCGCGCGCTCACCGAGCTGTCGGCCGAGGTCGCCGCGGGCACCTTCGCGCCGGTCGAGTCCGACGAGGACGTGCACGAGGCGCTCGAGCGCGGGCTCACCGAGAAGCTGGGCGCGCTCGGCGGCAAGCTGCGGGCCGGCCGGTCGCGCAACGACCAGGTCGCCACCGACCTGCGCCTGTACCTGCGGCACAACGTCCGCGCGCTGGTCGGCGAGCTCTCCTCGCTCGAGTTCGCGTTGCTGGGGCTGGCCGAGCGGTACCTCGACGTGCCCGCACCCGGCATGACGCACCTGCAGCACGCCCAGCCGGTGCTCGTCGCCCACCAGCTGCTGGCCCACGCGCACGCCTTCGCCCGGGACGTCGACCGGCTGCAGGACTGGGACCGCCGCGCCGCCGTCAGCCCGCTGGGCTCCGGCGCGCTCGCCGGGTCCTCGCTGCCGCTGGACCCCGACGCCGTCGCCGCCGAGCTCGGCTTCGACCGCGCGGCCGACAACTCCATCGACGCCGTCAGCGACCGCGACTTCGCCGCGGAGTTCTGCTTCGCCGCCGCCCTCATCGGGGTGCACCTGTCCCGGCTGGGGGAGGAGGTCGTGCTCTGGACGTCGACCGAGTTCGGCTGGGCCCGCCTCGACGACGCCTGGGCCACCGGGTCCTCGATCATGCCGCAGAAGAAGAACCCCGACATCGCCGAGCTCGCCCGCGGCAAGTCCGGCCGGTTCGTCGGCAACCTCACCGGCCTGCTCACCGTGCTCAAGGGCCTGCCGCTGGCCTACGACCGCGACCTGCAGGAGGACAAGGAGCCGGTCTTCGACTCCCTCGAGCAGCTGCTGCTCCTGCTGCCCGCGGTCACCGGCATGGTCGCCACGCTCACCCTGCGCCCCGAGGTGCTGGAGGCCGCGGCGCCGCAGGGCTTCGCGCTGGCCACCGACGTCGCCGAGTGGCTGGTGCGCACCGGGGTCCCGTTCCGCTCGGCGCACGAGATCGCAGGCAGCATGGTGTCCTTCTGCGAAGGGGCCGGCCTCGAACTCGACGAGCTCGACGACGACCAGCTCGCCGGCATCGACGAGCGGCTCACCCCCGAGGTGCGCTCGGTGCTGTCGGTCCGCGGCGCCCTCGAGGCTCGCAGCACCCGTGGGGGGACGGCGCCCGAGCGGGTCGCCGGCCAGCTCGCCGCGCTCAAGGACGTCACCGCCGCGCACGGCCGCTGGTCGGCCGGCTCGCCCGTGGCGGCCGCGCTCTGAGCACCCCGGGCCGCCTGGTCACCGCCGACGAGCTGCTCGGGCCGGTCGACGCCGTCGCGCCCGCGCTGCTCGGCTGCTGGGTGGTCACCGACCAACCCGAGGGCACCGTCGCCGTCCGCCTCACCGAGGTGGAGGCGTACTCGGGGGAGGGGGAGGACCCGGCCTCGCACGCCCACCGCGGCCCCACCCCGCGGGCGGCGATCATGTTCGGCCCACCCGGGCGGCTCTACGTGTACTTCAGCTACGGCGTGCACTGGTGCGCCAACGTCGTCGTCGGGCCGGAGGGGCGGGGCTCGGCGGTGCTGCTGCGGGCCGGCGAGGTGGTGGCGGGGGAGGACCTCGCCGCCGTCCGCCGGCCGTCGGCCCGCGTCGCCCGGGACCTCGCCCGCGGACCGGCCCGGCTCACCCAGGCCCTCGCCATAGGCCCCGACGACGGCGGCGCCGACGTCCTCGACCCGGCGTCGTCCGTGCGGCTGCACGTCGGTGGGCCGCCGGCGGCCGTCTCGGCCGGACCGCGGGTCGGGATCACCCGTGCCACGGAGCTGCCCTGGCGGTTCTGGGAGACGGGTGCGGTGTCGGTGAGCGCCTTCCGCCCGGGTGGGAAGCCGCGCCGTCGCCCCGCCGGGCAGACTGGGACCCCGTGACCGACGTCCTCCCCGAGCTGAAGCGCCGCGGGCTCATCGCCCAGACCACCGACGAGGAGGCGCTGCGCGCGCACCTCGCCGCCGGACCGGTCACCTACTACTGCGGCTTCGACCCCACGGCGCCGAGCCTGCACGTCGGCCACTTGGTGCAGGTGATGGTCCTGCGGGCGCTGCAGCGCGCCGGCCACCATCCCGTCGTGCTCGTCGGCGGCGCCACCGGGCTCATCGGCGACCCGCGCCCCACTGCCGAGCGGCAGCTCAACGACCGGTCGACGGTGGCCGGCTGGGTGGACGCCATCCGGCGGCAACTGGCGCCCTTCCTCGACCGCCCCGCCGAGCGCGACGGCCTGCCCGCGCCCGTCTACGTCGACAACCTGACCTGGACCGAGCCGCTGTCGGCCATCGACCTGCTGCGCGACCTCGGCAAGCACTTCCGGGTGGGCCGGATGCTGGCCAAGGAGGCGGTCGCTGCCCGGCTCAACTCCGAGGCCGGCATCAGCTACACCGAGTTCAGCTACCAGATCCTGCAGGCGCACGACTTCCTGCAGCTCTTCGGCCGATACGGCGTCACGCTGCAGACCGGCGGCTCCGACCAGTGGGGGAACCTGACCGCGGGCATCGACCTGGTCCGCCGCGTCGAGGGCGCGACCGTGCACGCCCTGTCCACCGTGCTGGTCACCAAGTCCGACGGGCAGAAGTTCGGCAAGAGCGAGGGCGGCAGCGTCTGGCTGGACCCGGCGCTCACCTCGCCCTACGCCTTCTTCCAGTTCTGGCTCAACGCCGACGACGCCGACGCCCTCACGTGGCTGCCGCTGTTCTCCGAGCGGCCCGCCGAGGAGGTCGAGGCCGTCATCGCCGAGAGCACCGAGCGCCCGGCCTCCCGCGCGGCGCAGCGGGCGCTGGCCGAGGAGCTGACGACGCTGGTGCACGGCCCCGAGGAGGTGCGCCAGGCCGAGGCGGCCGGGCGCGCGCTCTTCGGCCGGGACGACCTGGCCGCGCTGGGGGAGGAGACGCTCGGTGCCGCGCTGCGGGAGGCGGGCAGCGTGACCGTCGACGGGGACGTCCCGACGGTCGCCTCGCTGTTCGTCCGCGCCGGCCTGGTCTCGAGCCTCTCGGAGGCCCGCCGGACGGTGAAGGAGGGCGGCGCCTACCTCAACAACGAGCGGGTCACCGACGCCGACGCCGTCCCGGGGGAGGAGGCCTGGCTGCCCGGCGGCTGGATGGTCCTGCGCCGCGGCAAGCGGTCCGTGGCGGGGGTCCGGCGGGCGTCCGCCGACCACTGACGCCGACGCCGGCGGCGTGTGAACACCAGGTGACACGCCGGTTCCGGAACGGTGTCCGTCGTCACGGGCGCAGCGGTTTGACACGCTCCCGACAGCCACGTAACTTCATCTCTGCGCGCCGCACGGCCCGGGAGGGCGGAGCGGGGAGGCCCCGGTAGGAGCCACCCGCTTGCGGGCGTAGAGTTGGACAAGCAGCCGCCGAGGATGCCCGTGAGGGTCGAGTTGGTGTGCGTCCGCTCCTTGAGAACTCAACAGCGTGCCGAAAGTCAGTGCCAAGTAGTATCCCCGTCCCGGGCTTGATGTCTGGGTGGGATTCCTTTGGTTGATTGATCGAGATCTGTCAGGTCTCGGTTCTCGGCTGGTTTCAAGCATCTACGGAGAGTTTGATCCTGGCTCAGGACGAACGCTGGCGGCGTGCTTAACACATGCAAGTCGAACGCTGATCCATCTTCGGGTGGTGATGAGTGGCGAACGGGTGAGTAACACGTGGGCAACCTGCCCCCGGCTCTGGGATAACTCCAAGAAATTGGGGCTAATACCGGATGTTCACTGCTTCCCGCATGGGTGGTGGTGGAAAGG
>NZ_FOWE01000010.1 GCF_900115395.1 Geodermatophilus obscurus | reverse complement strand
GCACCGGCGGCAGACCGGACTCGGTCGGGCGCAGGACCAGGTCGAGCAGGCAGTCGGCCATCTTCTGCCCGCGGGTGCGCCCGTCCTCGGGCAGCACGTCGGCGTAGGCACCCAGCGCCGCGATCAGCGCGGCGGCCTCCGGCGTGGTCAGCAACGCCGACACCGTGCTCATCCCCTCGACCCGGTCGGGCCGCCCACTGACGCCGCGCTGGCGCACGGCGCGGGCGAGGTCGTCGGCGGCGGAGCGGGCCGCCCGCTTGAGCACCTCCCGCCGCGCCTTGTCCCGCAACTGCGCCGGGGTGCACACCGTCCCGCGCCGGCCGGCCCAGGCCAGCAGGTCACGCTCGAGGGCGGCGCGGACGGTGTCGTCGGCGATGGGGGCGACCTTGTCCAGCAGCGGCCACAGGTGCCCCGGGTGCAGCACCCCCGCCTCCAACGCCTCCAGCGTCGCCGGCAACCGGTGCACCAGGATCAGGGAGCGCTCCAGCAGCGACTGCGCCGCCTCACCGGTCAGCGACAGCGCGATGGCCAGCTCCTGGGTGGCCCACTCACTCACCGGCCGCAGCACCTCGGCCCGCCCGGCCCACCGCTCGGCCGACATCGCCCCCGGCGACCCCTGCGCCCGATCCACCGACGCCGGCCGCGACGCGGCGAACTCCGCCACCGCCCGCGCCCGCACCGCCGTCTGCCGCCCGATCTCCCGATCGGCGGCCTGCACCGCCCCCAACGGACCACACGACAGCCCGACCGGCGGAGCAGCCGCAGCGGTCAGCACGTCACCCACGTGCTCGATCATATGTTCGAAGAGGTCGCCGTGGCAAGTCCTGTGGACGGAGAACGCGCAGGTCAGGCGGTCGAGCCGCCAGCACCACAGGTCGTCCACCCGGGACGGCGGCCGGCCCTGTGGTCCTTCGGACGGACGGCCCTCAGCCCGGAGGTGGCTCACCCGGCACCGGCACGGCCCGCCGTCAGGTGTCGGGCTGGCGGTCAGGTGTCGAGCCCGCCGCCAGGTCGCCGTCGGAGGCCGGGCTCGCTGCCCGAGGGCGGTGGCCCGCCGGTCGGCGCGCCGACCCCTCAGTCCGGACGGCGGTTCGGGACGTTCGCCGGATCGCCGGCCGGGTCGTGCTCACGGCCGCCGGCCGGGGCCAACAGCGGCCCCGGGGCGCCGTCGCCTCGGCCGAGGGCCGCGACGAACTGGCGCAGGACGTCGTCGCCGCGGTGTGCCGGCTGCCAGCCCAGTTGCGTGCGGGCGCGCGTGGTGTCCAGCACCGGGGACTGGATGCCGAGGTCGAGCCAGCCCGGCTCGGTGGGCACCACGTGCGTGCGGAACGCCGCCGTCAGCCCCGTCCGCACCAGTACGGCCGGGACCGGGATGCGCGTGGTCCCCAGGGCGCGGGCGATGCCGTCGGCGTC
Organism: Geodermatophilus obscurus; assembly: GCF_900115395.1. Lineage (GTDB taxonomy): Bacteria > Actinomycetota > Actinomycetes > Mycobacteriales > Geodermatophilaceae > Geodermatophilus > Geodermatophilus obscurus_B. Next base: position 257,756 of record NZ_FOWE01000010.1, on the reverse strand, counting down.
CAGCGCGGGGTCGGCGGAGATGTTGAACGGGCCGGGGACGCGCCGGTCGAGGATGCGGGTGATGGCGTCGGCGAGGTCGTCGGCGTGCACGAAGCCGACCTCCAGCGACGGCAGCGGCAGGGGCAGGACCGACGCCACCGCGCCGGGCACCAGCCGCACCGCGCCGAGAACCAGCGGGCCGAGGAAGTAGCGGCCGATCTCGCTGGCCGCCTCCGGCTGCAGCACGAGCGTGGGCCGGACGGTGGTCAGCGTGATGTCGGCCTTGCGGCCCACCACCTCGCGGACGACGCGCTCGGCCTCGGACTTCTGCCGGCTGTACTGCGAGCTCGGGATGCCGGTGACCGGCCAGTCCTCGGTCACCGGCCGCGCACCGCCACCGGCGGCGTAGGCGCCGAGGGAGGACATGTGCACGACGTGCTGCACGCCGGCGGCCACCGCGGAGCGCATCACGCGGCGGGTGCCGTCGACGTTGGCCTTGCGCAGCTCCTCGGACCTGCGGCCCGGCTGCAGCACCCAGGCCAGGTGGACGACGGCGTCGACGCCCTCCAGCAGGTTCGTGAGCGCCTGCTCGCTGCTCGTCTCCCCGAGGTCGGCGGTGTACCAGGTGACCGACGAGTACGGCTCGACGTCCGGCGGCTGCCGGCGGGCCAGGCCGCGGACCTCGGCCACGCCGCTGCCGGGCGCGGTCAGCCGCCGCAGCAGGGCCGTCCCGACGTTGCCGCTCGCGCCGGTGACGGCGACCGTGAGGCCCTTCAGGTGCACCTGGGGGAGATCAGCCATGCACAGCCGCTACCCGCGGCGGCCGTGCGCAACCCGACGGTGTGCGTCACACCCGCCGAGGCGTCAGTCGTCCTCCTGCTCGCCGTCGTCGACCTCCTCCTCGACCTCCTGCTCGACCCCGTCGTCGACGACGTCGGAGCCGCAGGCGGCGACGGTGACGGGTGCGGCGGCCAGGACGAGGCCGATGGCGGCGGTGCGCCAGCGGCGGCGTGGTGTGGTGGACGTGGACACGAGGGCCTCCTGGGCTGCGAGGACTGGTCCCCCGGGATGCCCAGGGCGGCTCCGCTCCATGCCACGGCTCACGACACCGGCGTCACCCCGGCCGGTGCCGCCGCGCCGCGCAGGCCGAGCGACACCAGGGCGGTCAGCAGCAGCGCCCCGGCGGCCGCGAGGAACCCGACGGCCAGGCCGGGGCCCTCGGCGAGGCGGGGGAGCAGGAGCAGGCCGACGAGGGCGCCGAGCTGCAGCGCCAGGGAGGACGCCGACAGCGCGGTCGCGCGGCGCCCGGCGGTCACCCGGCCGTGCAGCACCGCCTTCCACAGCGGCCAGGCCGCGGCGTTGGAGACGTAGAACACCGCGAACAGGCACCCGAGCACGAGCGGCCCGCCGAGCGGGACGGCGGCGACGGCGAGCGCGCCGAGGAGGGCCAGCGCCGCGCTCCCGACGGCCGCCGACCCGCGGGCGGCCCGCTGCACGCGGGGCGCCAGCAGCGCACCGACCCCGGCCGCCGCGAACGACACCGCCATGACGACGCCGAACACCGCCGACCCCTCCGTGCGGCTCCCGGTCAGCTCGGCGGCGTGCAGCGGGCCGAACAGCTCCAGCGTCGACAGCGTCGCCCCCACCAATGCGGAGATGACGAGCACCCGCCGCAGCAGCCGGTCCCGGGACACGAGGACGGCGGTGTCGCGGACGACCAGGGGCGCCTCGCGCAGTCCCGCGCGCAGCGCGGCGGCTCCCGAGCGGTGCGCCGGGGCGTCCGTCGGGCCGGGAGGCACGACGAGCAGCGCGACGGCGGCCGTCGAGACGAGGGTCAGTGCCGCGGCCGCCAGCACCGGCAGCACGAGCGCCGAGTCGCCGGAACCGGCCGCCAGCAGCGGCAGCAGCCCGCCGAGGACGGCGCCCAGGCACAGCCCCGCGCCGTCGGCGGCACCGGCCCGGGACAGGCCCGGGGTCACGTCGGCCCGCTCGTCGGCCGCGCGGACGGTGTCGACGTACCAGGCCTCCAGCGGTCCGGAGTCCAGCGCCCGGCCGACACCGCGCAGGGCCTCGGCGAGGACGAACGCGCCGACGTCGTCGGCGCCGACCAGGAGCAGCGTGCCCGCCGTCCCCGCCAGCCCGGAGAGGACGAGGACGGGCCGGGTGCCCACGGCGTCGGCCAGCCCGCCGGTGGGCAGCTCGAGCAGCAGCACCACCGCCGAGTAGACGGCGAAGACGACGCCGATGTCGGCGGGGGAGAGGCCGCGCGCCGAGGCGAGCAGCACCGTGACCGGGGCGCTGAGCCCCACCGGCAGCCACCGCAGCGCGGTCAGCCCGACGAAGCGCCGGCCGGCCGAGCGGACCGACAGCGGCGCGCTCACGCCGCGTGCTCCGTCAGCGGGAAGAGGTCGAGCAGCACGGAGACCAGGGGCTGGTCGGGCTCCTCCCGCTCGGCGCGCCAGCGGGCCAGGACGCCGTTGAGCTCCTCGGTCAGCTCCCGCGTGGCCGCCGGGGACAGGTGCAGGGCCCAGTCGTTGAGGGAGACGGCGTCACGCCACTCCTCGGGGAGGGACTCGCGCTGCGCGGCGTGCTCCGCGAGCAGCCGGCGCTGGTGACCCAGCGACTGGTGGGTGAGCTCCTCGAGGACCTCGCGGCCGCCGGGCTGCTCGACGAGGTCCTCGGTGCGCCAGCGGGTGCTGCGGTGGATGGCCCGCCACCAGCGCTCGCGCGCGGTGCCCTGGCCCGTGACCTCCTCGACGAAGCCCAGTTCGGCCAGCCGGCGCAGGTGGTAGCTGGTCGTGCCGCTGCTCTCGCCCACGCGCTGGCCGAGGCGGGAGGCCGTCGACGGCCCCTCGGCGCGGAGCAGGGAGAGCAGTCCGGTGCGCAGCGGGTGGGCCAGCGCGCGCAGGGTGCGCGGGTCGGTGACGTCGACGACCGGTTCCGGCGGGATCTCGGGCACGCCGCCAGGCTAGGGGTGCAGAGAACTCTTTGCAAAGACTTCTCTGCACCCACGGAGACCGCTGCCGTCCCGGCATGCGGGACAGCTGGCGGTGGTGGAGGCGTGGCTGGCCGCGGTGGACCGGGCCGACCCCGGTGCCGCGATGGCGCTGTCGGCACCGGACCTGGAGGTCGTCGGCCCGCGGGGGACCGTGCGCGGCCGCGAGGTCCTGACGCCCTGGATGGCACGGGCGGGCTTCACCGCGACGCCGCTGCGCTGGTTCACCGGCGCGGACGGCGCGGTCGTCGTCGAGCAGGACGCCGTCCGGGCCGACCCGGCGACCGGCGCCGCGCGCGGCCGCGCCGTCGTCGCGTCGCGGTTCGCCGTCGAGGGCGGCGTCGTCACCCGCTACCAGCGGCACGACGACGGGCTGCCCGCGGCGCTGGCCGCGGCCGGGCTGCGGGAGGCCGACGAGGTGACCGCCCGCGCCGGGTGATCAGCGGGGGGCGGTCACCGAGCGGATGTGGGCGACGACGAGCTCGGCCACGCGCTGCGCGGCCAGCTCCGGGATCCAGTGCGGGACGCCGTCGAGCACCTCGAGCCGGTAGGGCCCGGTGACGTGGCGACGGGTGCCGGCGGTGGCGGCCGGGCCGAGGAAGGTGTCGCCGGTGCTCCACACGTGCAGGGTCGGGACGTCCACCCGGCCGACGGTGTCGCGCGCCGCGAACGGGATCGCCCGGTACCAGGCCAGCGCGCTCGACAGCGCGCCCGGCTGCCGCATGCGGTCGACGTAGCGGGTCACCAGGTCGTCGGGCAGGCCGCCGTTCTCCAGCACCCCGCGCAGCACCGCGCCGTCGCGGGCCAGCAGCAGCCGCTCGGGGAGCACCGGCACCTGGAAGGCGGCCATGTAGGACGACCGCAGCCCCTGGTCGCTGGTGAACACCGCCCGCCCCGCGGCGGCCGGGTGCGGGGTCGACAGCGAGGTCAGCGTGCGCACGCGGTCGGGGTGCCAGGCGCCCAGCGCCCAGGCGACGGCGCCGCCCCAGTCGTGCCCGACGACGTGGGCGCTCGCCAGCCCGGCGGCGTCCAGCAGCGCCAGGACGTCGCCGGTGACCTCGCGCAGCCGGTAGGGCGAGCGTCCCGCCGGCCGGGCGCCGGGGCTGTAACCGCGCTGGTCGGGTGCCAGCGTGCGCAGGCCGGCGTCGTGCAGCAGCGGCGCCATCCGGTCGAAGGCCGAGGAGTCCTGCGGGAAGCCGTGGAGGAGGACCACGGGCTCGCCGTCGGGCGGTCCGCCGCCACGGACGTCGAAGACCAGGCCGTCGTTCCGGAACTGCCGCATGCGACTGCTGTGCCCGGGCGGGGTGTTCCGGAACCCTGCCGGGAGGGAGGATGACCCGGTGACGGTGACCGCGGCAGAGCTGATCGTGCTGGTCGACGACGACGGGGAGCCCATCGGCACCCTGCCCAAGCCGCTCGTCCACCACGGCGAGACGCCCCTGCACCGCGCGTTCTCCGCCTACCTGTTCTCCGACGACGGCCGGCTGCTGGTCACCCGGCGCGCGGCCGGCAAGCAGACCTTCCCGGGCATGTGGACCAACACCGTCTGCGGCCACCCCGGCCCCGGTGAGGACGACGCCGCCGCGATCGCCCGCCGCGCCTCCCAGGAGCTCGGCCTGCAGGTGACCGACCTGCGCCCGGCGCTGCCCGGCTACCGCTACCGGGCGGAGTTCCGCGGCGTGGTGGAGAACGAGATCTGCCCGGTCTACCTCGGCCGCTACAGCGGCACGCCCGACCCCGACCCGCGCGAGGTGGGGGAGTGGGACCTGCTGGAGTGGACGGCGTTCCGGCGCCGCCAGGAGGAGTCCGACCGCGACGCGTGGTCGCCCTGGTGCCGCGAGCAGGCCCGGCTGATCGAGCAGGCGGGCCTCGTCCCGACTCCCTGAGGAGCCTTTGTCGCGCTGTCGGCCGCCCTACCGCGTGAAGGGACGGACACCCAGCGTGGTGGGCGCGCGCCCCCGTGGTGTCGCTGCCCGGGGCGCGCCGGGGCGCCGCCCTAGCGTCCCGCGCGTGGACCGCCGGGGCTTCCTCTACCTCCTCGCCGCCGGGCTCACCGGTGCCGCCGTCGGCCGGGGGGCCACCGGCCTCGACCTCGCCGAGCCCGATCCCCGGCCGGCGCGCGCCCCCGTCCCGGCGGACCCCACCGGTCCCGGCGGCATCGTCGCCGTCCCGGCGCCCGCCGGCGTCGTCGACCGGCTGCCCGGCGACGGGCCGCAGATCGCCCTCACGATCGACGACGGGAGCAACGGCGAGGTGGTCGCCGCGCTCGTCGCCCTCTGCCGCGAGACCGGCACCCGGCTGACCTTCTTCCCCAACGGCTCCTACCGGACCTGGGGCGACAACGCCCGCGACCTGTGGCCGCTCATCGAATCGGGGCAGGTGGCCTTCGGCAACCACACCTGGTCGCACCCGGACCTGACCACCCTCTCCGACGCCGAGGTCGCCGAGGAGCTGCAGCGCAACCAGGACTTCATGCGCCGCACGCTCGGCGTCTCCGCCACCCCGTTCTGGCGGCCGCCGTTCGGGTCGCACGACGAGCGGGTCGACGCCGTCGCCGCCGACGTCGGCCACCCCACGACCGTCATGTGGAACGGCACCTTCGACGACGGCCGGGTGGTCTCGGCCGAGGACCTGGTGGCCGCCGCCGAGCAGGACTTCGCGGCGCAGGCGATCGTCGTCGGCCACGCCAACCAGCTCCCGCTCGTCTCCGTGCTCGACCGGCTGCTCGAGCTCGTCGAGACCCGGCGGCTCGTCACGGTCACCCTCGCCGACGCCTGGTCCGCCCCGGCCTGACCCGCCCCGACCTGCGCGGGCGGCGGACCTCCGCGAGAGTGGCGGGGACGCATCGTGATCACGGCCCGCGGGGCCGGAGGACGGAGGAACGGGTGGCAGGGGAGCTCAAGGGCCGCGTGGCGCTGGTCACCGGCGGGGCCAGCGGGCTGGGCCGGGCGACGTGCGTGTCGCTGGCCGAGGCCGGCGCGCACGTCGTCGTCGCCGACATCGACGCCGACGGCAGCGCGCGGACCCGTGAGCTGGTCTCCGACGCCGGCGGCAGCGCCGACGTCGTCGCGCTCGACGTGACCGACGACGCCAGCCGCCGCGAGGTCGTCGCGCAGCTCTTCGACCAGCACGGCGACGCCTTCGACGTGCTGGTCAACGTGGCCGGCATCGACCGCCCCGGCTACGTCACCGACATCGACCTCGACGACTACCGCCGGGTCATGGCGGTCAACTGCGAGGGGCCGGTCTTCCTCACCAGCGAGTTCGTGAAGCGCGTGCAGCACCTGCCCGAGGGCCGCACCGCCGACGTCGTGCACATCGTGTCGCTGTCGGCGATCACCTCCGGCAGCGGCGCGATCGCCTACAACGGCTCCAAGGCCGGCTTCCTCAACGCCACCCGCTGCATCCAGCGCGAGCTGCGGGAGAAGGCCGTGAAGCAGGCCGACGGCAGCGAGCGGCCCTTCCCCTGCCGGGTGCAGGCCGTCATCCCGGCCGCCATGGACACCCCGATGATGGAGCAGTGGGGCATCCCGGGGCACCTGATGATGCCGCCGTCCGCGGTGGCCGACACCGTGCGCACGCTGCTCCTGCTGCACCCCGCGGCCTTCGTGCCGGAGATGCAGATCGTGCCGCGCCTCGAGCCGAACTTCCCCCGGTGAGGCAGCCGTGACCGACCCCGACCTCCCCGACAGCGGGATGGCCTCCGGCTCCGACGCCGGCGCCCCCGGCGAGCACCTCGGCGACGGGGAGCTCCGCCCGGACGAGGAGCACCTGCTCGCCGAGCTCGAGCGCGGTGTCGACGACCCCGCACCCGACGCGTCGGACGCCGAGGTGCGGGCGGCCGAGGACGACGCCCCGCTGCCCGACGAGGGCGGTCCCCAGGACGACGGCCTGGAGGCCGACTTCTCCGGCTGAGGTCAGGCGCGCAGGCGGACGGCGAGGAGGGCGATGTCGTCCTCGGCACCCTCGGGCACCAGGCGGGCGAGCACCTCGTCGCAGACCTCCTCGAGCGGCCGCGTGCGCAGGTCGGTCAGCGCCACGGCCAGCCGGTCGAGGCCGCCGTCGAAGCCCTCCTCGCGGCGCTCGACCAGCCCGTCGGTGTAGAGCAGCAGGGTCGAGCCGTCGGCGAGCAGCTCCTCGGCGTCGGTGCGGGCCGCCCCGGCGTCCACCCCCAGCAGCAGGCCGGCCCGCCCGGTGGTCAGCGCGCGGGCGGTGCCGTCGGGACCCACGACCAGCGGCGGCAGGTGACCGGCGCTCGACCAGCGCAGCCGCGCGGCGTCACCGGTCCGTTCCAGCCGGGCGACCAGCACGGTCGCCATCGCGCCGAGCCCCAGGCCCTCGATCGCGGCGTCGAGCCGGGACAGCACCCGCGCCGGGCTCTCCCCGGAGTCGAACGCGATGCCGCGCAGCAGGCCGCGCAGCTGGGCCATGCACGCCGCGGCCTGCACGTCGTGCCCGACGACGTCGCCGATGACGAGCACCGTCGAGCCGTCGGGCTGCGGGAACGCGTCGTACCAGTCGCCGCCCACCTGCGCCTCGCGCGTGGCCGGCACGTAGCGCACGGCCAGCTCGACCCCGGCCGGTGACGGCGGCTCCGACAGCAGGCTGCGCTGCAGGGTCTCCGCGGCGCGGACGATGCTGCGCGAGCGGGCGTAGAGCGCCTCGAGCAGGTGGCCGCGCAGCTCGCGCACCTCGGCGAGCTCCTGCGGCGTCCACGGGGACGAGCGCTCCCGCACGGTCTCCCGCCAGCGGTCGAAGCTCTTCCGCGGGCTCAGCCGCACGTCGTCGCCCTCGCGCTCGGCCAGCGCCTTGGTGTGCGGGTCGCCGCCCCAGTCGACGTGCCGGACGGCCTCGCGCCGGTGCCACACCACGTACTGGCCCTCCGGCAGCGGCAGTGCCAGCACCCCGCAGGCGACGTCGACCGGGATGCCGAGCCCGGGCGCGTCCAGCTGCAGCCGGTCGGTCGCCACCACCTCGCCGCCGCGCGCCGCGGCCCAGGCCACCAGCCGCTCGAGCACGTCGGCCGGCAGCTGCTCGCCCCTGGTCCCGGTGCCGCCCTGCAGCGAGACGGCCACGCCGTCGGCGGGCAGGACGTCGAGCAGGCTCGGGGTGCCCAGCAGCGTCTCGGCGAGCGGGCGGTCCTCGTCGAGGGTCGCCGTGGTGAGCCAGGCCAGCGTGGAGCGCACCCGCAGCGCGCGGTGCACCTCGTCCTCGGCGCTGCGGTCGACCAGCCGCAGGGACAGCGTCGAGCCGAGGAACTCCGCCGCCGCGCGGGTGGCGTAGGGCGGCTGGTGGGGGCCGGAGTGGTGGTGGCAGGCGATCAGCCCCCACAGCCGGTCGTCGCGCAGCAGCGAGATCGACATCGAGGCGGTTACGCCCATGTTGCGCAGGTACTCGAGGTGCACCGGCGAGACGCTGCGCAGCGTCGAGTACGTGAGGTCCAGCGGCCGGCCGGTGGCCGGGTGGGCGGCCGGCCGGATCGGGCTGCGGACGTAGTCGACGTCGCTGATCAGCCGGACCCAGTTCTTCTCGTACAGCGTCCGCGCCTGGGCGGGGATGTCCGAGGCGGGGAAGTGCAGGCCGAGGAAGGAGTCCACGTGCTGCGCCCGCGCCTCCGCGACGACCTCGCCGTGCCAGTCGGCGTCGTAGCGGTAGAGCACCACGCGGTCGAAGCCGGTGAGGTCCCGCACCGCCCGCACGGTGGCGTCGTAGAGCTCCTGCAGCGTCACGGCCCGGTTCAGCGCGGCGACCGTCCCGCGCACCGCCTGGTAGGTGTTCGGGAAGGAGAACGGCCGCGGGCCCCGCGCCGGCTCGAGCTCCACCACCAGGTTGGTCACCGGCGCGCCGCCGTCGACCGGCTGCCCGTGCTCGTCGCGGACGCCCTCCAGGAGGGCGCGGTGCAGGATCGCGTCCACCGGCACCGGGCCGCCGTCGACGTCGAGGGTGACCTCGACCGGGTTGCGCTCGCGCAGGTCGCCGAAGGCGCTGGCCGACCGGACGATCGCCTCCGTCGGGGCCACCCCGAGGACGTCGGCCAGCGGCCGGCCCAGCGCGTCGGACCACACGACGCCGGTCAGGCCGGCGAGGTCCTCCGAGGCCTGGACGACGACGAGGTCGGGCTCGCTCACCGCCAGCAGCACGCCCCGCGGCTGGATCGCGCCCGGCACGTGGATCGGCTCCCGGGCGCAGGTGTCCAGGTCGACGGGCTCACCCGGCGCCAGCCAGGCGGTGTCCGTCCCGGCGGTGTCCGTCCCGGCGGTGTCCGTCCCGGCGGTGTCCGTCCCGGCGGTGTCCGTCCCGGCGGTGTCCGCCCCGGACGTGGCGTCGACGTCGGTCACGCGGGGACCTCCCGGCTCCGGGCGGCGGGGCGGCACCAGTCGGCCAGGACGGCGAAGGTCTCCCGGGCGGCGGCCACGACCCGGGCGGCGTCCCCGCCGCGCGCGACGTGCGCGCGGGTGGCCCGGCGGAAGGCGGCCCACATCGCACCGGTGTCCTCGCCGTAGGGGCTGAAGCAGCGCAGCCGCGGCAGCCCGGCCACGCCGGCCAGGTGGCGGTCGATGAACGTGCCGCCCAGCGTCGAGCCCTCCAGGACGTAGAGGCGGCCGAGCGCGGCGTCGGTGTCGGCGACCGCGGGCAGCTCCGGCCGGTCCCCGCCGGGCGACCCGCCGAGGACGGACAGATCGGCGGCGTAGAGGCCGGCGCGGCGGCGACGGTGCCAGTCGAGGGCGGCGGCGTCGGCGCGGTGTCGCGCGGCCCAGTCGTCCAGCCCGTCCTCGGCCGCCGACCAGAAGGCGTGCAGCCGCTCCAGGACGTCGACCAGCCGGTCGCGGTCCAGGTGGGGGTCCATCAGCGCGAGCGTCGTCTCGACCTGCTCGTGCTCCAGTGCGGTACCCGTGCGGAGGTCCCGGAGGACGTCGCCGGTACCGCCGGCGTCTCGGGGCAACGCCTCTCCTCCCGCAGCGATCAGCCCCCCGAGGGTAGGCCGGGCACCGGACGTGGTCGCGCCGGAACCGGTCGGATCTGCAACCAGGTGACGACCGTCCGGTCCGCGCCTACCGGTCGCGGGGCGCACGGCCGAGCACCAGCTCGGCGGCGCGGGCGAGGACCTGGGCCCGCGTGCGGTCGCCGTGGCCGGCCGCCAGGAAGTGCTCGCCGATCGCCACGCAGAAGGCGATCAGGCTGCGCGCCTCGACCTCGTCGGGGTCGGGGCAGGTGGCGCCGATGGCCTCGCGCAGCAGGTCCATCCGCCGGTCGTCGACCCGGCGCAGTCGTCCCGCGACGGCCGGGTCACGCCGGGCCCAGTCCCGCACGGCGAGGTCGATGGGCAGCAGGCGGTCGCTGGAGAAGGTCAGCACGCCCGCCCGCACGGCCCTGCTCGCCGGGTCGCCGCCCTCACGCTCCACCCGGGCGAGCACGTCGTCGGTGCTCTCCCGCTCCCAGGTGTCGAGCATCGCCTCCAGCAGGGCCTCCCGGTCGGCGAAGGCGCCGTAGAAGCCGCCCTTGGTGACGCCGAGCTCCTTGGCCAGCGCCTCGACGCGGACGGCGTCGGGCCCGCCGGTCGCCAGCGCCCGCAGTCCCTGCTCGACCCACCGCTCCCGCGGGGTGCGCACGACGCCCACGCGAACCTCCTGTACGCCACCGTATACGTCCGCTAGCCTCTGTGTACGGAACCGTATACGAGTGGAGGTACGGCGATGACCGAGACGCTGCACGACACGGTGGTCCTGCGCAGCCCGACCGCGTCCGCCCGGGCGCTGGTCCCGCTGCCCCGCATCCACTACGCCGACCGGTGCACCCTGGTCACCGACGTCGTCGCGACGCCCGAGCAGTGGGTCCGGGCGATGTTCGGCGACGTGCCCAGCGCCGCGGAGCGGTTCATCTGGCGCGGCCTGCTCGGGTTCCGCCTGACCCGCGGGCCCTCGCCGGACACCGTCGGCGGCTGGCGGGTCGGCGGCCGGGGCGGGGACTGGATCCGTCTGGAGACCTCCTCGCGGTCCCTGCGCGCCGCGATGCTCGTGCAGGCGGTGGCCGGGCGGGTGACGTGGACGACCTGCCTGCACCACGACCGGGCGTGGAGCCGCGTCGTGTGGCCGCCGCTGTCGGCCGTCCACCGCCGGCTGGTCCCGCGGGTGCTGCGCGAGGCCGATGGCCGGCTCCGGCGGGGCCGCTGAGGCTCAGTCGAGCCGGGCCCGGCGCAGCGAGGCGTGCACGAGCAGGCGGGTGTCGCCGTCGGCGAGGTCGAGCCCGGTCAGGGCGGTGATGCGGCCCAGCCGGTGGTAGAGCGTCTGCCGGTGGATGCCGAGCGCCGCCGAGGTCCGGGCGACGCTGCCGGCCGCGTCCAGGTAGGCCTCCGCGGTGGCCGCGAGCGCCGGCTCGGCCAGCAGCGGCGCCACGGTCGGGTCGGGGGCCGGCAGCGCCGCGGCCACCCGCCAGCCGCCGAGGTCGGCCCAGGAGGCCACCGGCGCCGGCCGCGGCACCACGGCGGCGACCGCGGCGGCGGCCCGCGCCTGCACCCACCGGCCGGGCAGGTCGGCGACGGCGGTCGTGGGTGCGGCCACCCCGGCGGTGCTGCCGGCGGGCAGCCGGGCCAGCGCGGCCGCCGCGACGGCCGCGGCCGTGGCGGGCGGCCGGACGGCGACGGCGACCTCCTGGCGCCCGGCGGCGTCCTCCAGCACCGCCGCACCCGCGGGCGGGCGCCAGCCCCGCGGCGGCCCGCCGGCCGGGCGGAGCGCGACGAGGGCCACCGCGGCGCCGTCGAACCGGCCGGCCAGCACGGCACCCGCCCGCTCCCGCTCGGCCGCGGACCCGGTCAGCACCTCGGTCAGTGCCGCCGCCAGGTCGTCGTCGTCCCGCAGGCGGGCCAGCAGCCGACCGGCGCGGGCGGCCACCTCCAGCGCCGCGGCCAGCGCCGGGTCGCCGTCGTCGGCGGGGTCGGTGCGTCCGCCGTCGAGCAGCCACAGGTAGCCGAGCGTGCGGCCCTCGTAGCGGACCGGCAGCAGCAGGCGGGTGAGGATGCCGGCCCCGGGGTCGGCGGGCGTGCGCAGCGGACCCTCGGCGCGGGCTATGCCGAGGTCCTCGAACCAGCGGCGGGTGGCCGGCGAGGAGCCCCGGCCGAGGATGGAGCGGGTCCGGACGGCGTCCATCGCGGTGGCGGCGTCGTCGAGCGGGTGGGCGGCGAAGGCCAGCAGCGTGAAGTCTCGGTCCTCGAGCGTCGCCGGGGCGCCGAGCAGCCGGGCGACCTCGTCGACGACGTCCTGCAGGTCGTCGCGCACCATACAAGTGTATGAGACAGGCGCGTACGTCTGTCCCTGGTGGGCGGCCCGGGCGCTGCCTAGCGTCGGGTGCGGACGCTGGTGTCCGAGACGGAGGTGGACCGGTGCTCTCGACCAAGACCGTGCTGCTGGGGGCCTCGCGGCGCCCGGCGCTGCGCCGTGCGCTGGTGGGCACGCCGGTGACCCGGCAGGTGGTCCAGCGGTTCGTGGCGGGGGAGACCCTGCCCGAGGCGCTCGCCGTCGTCCGGCGGCTGACCGGCGAGGGCATCGCGGTGACCCTCGACCACCTCGGCGAGGGCGTCACCGACCCCGCCGACGCCCGCGCCTCCCGCGACGCCTACCTCGCGCTGCTCGACGGCCTCGCGCCGCTGGAGCTGGGCACCGACGCCGAGGTGTCGGTCAAGCTCTCCGCCTTCGGCCAGGCCCTGCCCGGCGGGCAGGACCTCGCGCTGGAGCTGGTCCGGCCGGTGGTCGAGCGAGCCGCGGCGATCGGCACGACGGTCACCCTCGACATGGAGGAGTCCGCGACCGTCGACTCCACCCTCGCCGTCCTCGCCGAGCTGCGCCGCGACCACCCCGCGACCGGCGCCGTGCTGCAGTCCGCGCTGCGCCGCACCGAGGACGACGCCCGCGCGCTCGCCGTGCCCGGCTCCCGGGTGCGGCTGGTCAAGGGCGCCTACGACGAGCCGGCGTCGGTGGCCTTCCGGGACCGCCGCGACGTCGACGCCGCCTACGCCCGCTGTCTCGGCGTGCTCATGCGCGGGCCCGGGTACCCGATGGTGGGCAGCCACGACCCGGCGATGGTCGGGCTCGCGCAGCGGCTGGCCGCCGAGTACGGCCGGGCGCCCGACTCGTGGGAGGTGCAGATGCTGCACGGCATCCGCCTCGACGAGCAGCGCCGGCTGGCCGCGTCCGGCACCCGGGTGCGCGCCTACGTCCCCTACGGCGTCGACTGGTACGGCTACTTCGTCCGCCGGCTGGCCGAGCGCCCCGCCAACCTGCGCTTCTTCCTGCGCGCCCTCGTCTCCCGCTGACCTCCCTGGAGGAGATCCCCATGGACGGCGTCACCCGCGTCCCCCCGCCGCGCAACGAGCCGGTGCTGACCTACGCGCCCGGCTCACCCGAGCGCGCCGCGCTCGAGACCCGCCTGGCCGAGCTGGCCGCCGACCCGCTCGAGCTGACCCTCACCATCGGCGACAAGCAGCGGATGGCCGGCGGGGAGCGGTTCGACGTCGTCCAGCCGCACCGGCACGCCGCCGTCCTCGGCACCTCGGCGCACTCCACGCACGCCGACGCCGAGGAGGCCGTGGCCACCGCCAAGGCCGCCGCGCCGGCGTGGCAGGACCTGTCCTTCGACGACCGCGCCGCGGTGTTCCTCCGCGCGGCCGAGCTGCTGGCCGGGCCGTGGCGGCAGACCCTCAACGCCGCCACGATGCTCGGGCAGTCGAAGACCGCCCACCAGGCCGAGATCGACTCCGCGTGCGAGCTCGTCGACTTCTGGCGCTGGAACGTGCACTTCGCCCGCGAGATCGTCAGCGCGCAGCCGGAGTCCTCGCCGGGGGTGTGGAACCGCAGCGACCACCGCCCGCTCGAGGGCTTCGTCTACGCCGTCACGCCGTTCAACTTCACCGCGATCGCCGGCAACCTGCCGACCGCGCCCGCGCTCATGGGCAACACCGTCGTCTGGAAGCCCGCGCCGACGCAGCAGTTCGCCGCGCACTTCGTCATGCGGCTGCTGGAGGAGGCCGGGCTGCCGCCGGGTGTGATCACCATGCTGCCCGGCGACGGCATCCCGGTGTCGGAGGTGGTGCTCGCCGACCGCGACCTCGCCGGCATCCACTTCACCGGGTCGACGCCGGTCTTCCAGCACCTGTGGCGCACGGTGGGGGAGAACATCGCGAACTACCGCGGCTACCCGCGGATCGTCGGCGAGACCGGCGGCAAGGACTTCGTCGTCGCCCACCCCTCGGCCGACGTCGACGTCCTGCGCACGGCGCTGGTGCGCGGCGCGTTCGAGTACCAGGGCCAGAAGTGCTCGGCCGCCTCGCGCGCCTACGTGCCGCGGTCGGTGTGGGCCCGCCTGCGCGACGACCTGGTCGACGTCACCGAGTCGCTGACCATGGGCGACGTGACCGACCTGTCGAACTTCATGGGCGCGGTGATCGACCGCAAGAGCTTCTCCAAGCTGTCCGGCGTCATCGACCGCGTCGACGACGACCCCGCGCTGTCGATCGTGGCGGGTGGGCAGAAGGACGACTCCGAGGGCTTCTTCGTCCGGCCGACGGTCATCGAGGGCACCGACCCCGGGCACGAGGTCTTCACCACCGAGTACTTCGGGCCGGTGCTGGCGGTGCACGTCTACGACGACGCCGACTACGACGCGGTGCTCACCCAGATGGAGTCGGCGGCGCCGTACGCGCTGACCGGCGCGGTCATCGCCCAGGACCGGGCGGCCATCGCGCACGCCCAGCGGGTGCTGCGCTTCGCGGCCGGCAACTTCTACGTCAACGACAAGCCGACCGGCGCCGTCGTCGGCCAGCAGCCCTTCGGCGGTGGGCGGGCCTCCGGCACCAACGACAAGGCCGGCGCGGCGCAGAACCTGCAGCGCTGGACGTCGACGCGGTCGATCAAGGAGACGTTCGTCCCGCCGACCGACCACCGCTACCCGCACATGGGCTGAGGCCGCCGCCAGTGCGCAGCACGATCAGGTGACCTGATCGTGCTGCGTCCTGACTCACCGTCGGGAGTGAGCCAGGACGCGCTGCGGTGAGCCAGGACGCGCTGCGGTGAGCCAGGACGCGCTGCGGTGAGCCAGGACGGCGGTCAGCCGGGCCAGCGCACCAGGCCGTCACCACCGAGGACGGCGCCCTCGGACGGGCGGTGCGGTGTGAGCCGGCCGTCGGGCATCAGGTGCGTGACCGGCACCCCGCGGGCGAGGACGGCGACGTCGGCGACGATCCGCCGGTGGCAGCGCCACCACACGCTCTCGCTGCACATCACCGCGACCGTCGCCGGGGCGGCCCCGTCGAGCAGCGCGTCCAGCGCCGCCGCGAACTCCGGCGTCCGGGTGTGCGCGGCGTAGGCGGCGAACTGGGCGACGGTCCACCAGCCGTCCGCGACCGGCTCGCCCGGCGGGAGGCGGCGGCGGCCGCCGAGGCGGGCGTCCCAGCGGTAGCCGATCCCGGCTGCGGGCAGCCACTCCTCGAGCGCCTCGCGGCGGACGTCGGGGTTGCCGCGGCTGCCCGGGAACCGGCGCACGTCGACGACCAGCCCGACGCCGGCCGCGCTCAGCCGGGCGCCGAGGCGGTGGCGGTCGTCGGGTCCGTGGCCGACGGTCAGCAGCGGCACGGGAACGCCCTACCCGCGCCGCGACCGCGGTCACAGGTCATGCTGGTGGGTCGGGCGCCGTGCCCGCGGAGGGGAACGGGATGGTCGAGAGCACGACAGGGGACCGCACGTCGCTGTGGCGGCTGCCGGCGATGCGCGCACTGGTCGGCGCGACGACGCTCGGGTTCGCCAGCTACTGCCTGACCCTCGCCTCGCTCCCCGCGTACGCGGTCGGGGGTGGCGCCTCGCCGGAGACCGCCGGCGTCGTCACCGCCGTCTTCCTCGTCGTCACGATCCTCGTGCAGTCGGTCGTCCCCGCACTGACCGCCCGCTTCGGCCTCGGGGTGGTGCTGGCCGCGGGGCTGCTGCTGCTCGGCGCACCGTCCCCGCTCTACGTCCTCGGCGACGGCGTCCTCTGGTTGTCCGGCGTCTCGGCGGTGCGCGGCGCCGGCTTCGCGGTGCTCACCGTGCTGGGGGCGGTGCTCGCCGCGCAGGTCGCGCCGCCGGAGCGCCGCGGCGAGTCGATCGGGCTGTACGGACTGGCGATCGCCGTGCCCAACCTGCTCGCCGTGCCGGCCGGGGTGGCACTCGTCCTCGACGGGCACCCCGGCTGGCTGGCGTGGCTGGCCGCCTCGCCCGTGCTGGCGTTGCCGCTGGTGCCGGGGCTGGCCCGGTCGGTGCACTGGGAGGGCGGCGCGGGGTCGTCGTCGCGGGCGGCCGCGCGCGCCGCGCTGGCGCCGTCGGCGGTGCTGCTGGTGGTCACCCTCGCCGGCGGCGGCCTGGTCACGTTCCTGCCCATCGAGCGTCCCGACGGCGTCCTGGCCACCACCGCGCTGCTCGTCTTCGGCGTCACCGGCGCGCTCACCCGCTGGCGCGCCGGGCTGCTGGCCGACCGGGTCGGCACCGGCCGTCTGATGCCGCTCGCCCTCCTGCTCGGCGCCCTCGGGCTCGCGGGCGTCGGCGTGGGGCTGGGCACCGGGGACGCCGTCGTCCTGGCCGGGGCGGCGGTGTTCGGCGCCGGCTTCGGCGCGGTGCAGAACCTGACGCTGGTCACGGCGTTCGCGCGAGCCGGGGAGGGCGGGGCGACGGCGGCCAGCGCCCTGTGGAACGCCTCCTTCGACGCCGGCACCGCCGTCGGGGCGCTCGCCCTGGGCCTGGTCGCCGCCGGGGTGGGCCTGTCGTGGACCTACGTCCTCGTCGCCGGCACGCTGCTGGCCGCGCTGCCGCTGGCCCGGGTGGCCACGCGCCCGGCGTGACGCGCCCGGCCTGACGGGCCGGCCGATCAGCGCAGCACGGAGGTCAGCAGCAGGCTGGTCTGGCTGTTGATGATCCCGGGCACCGACCGGATCCGGTTGAGCAGCCGGTCGAAGGTCACCAGGTCGGCGGTGGTGTGCTCGGCCACCAGGTCCCAGGCGCCGTTGGTCGAGTGCATCGACCCGATCTCGGGGAAGCCGCGCAGCCGCCGGATGACGTCGTCGGTCGAGCGTCCCTCGACCTCGATGAGCGAGACGGCCCGCACGCCGCCGGCCGCCGACTCGTCCCGCACGCGCACGGTGAACCCGACGATGACGTCGTCGGCCACGAGCCGGTCGAGGTGGCTGGTGACGGTCGCCCGGGTGACGCCCAGCCGGCGGGCGAGCTCGGCCACGGGGGCGCGGCCGTCCTCGCGGAGGGCGGCGAGCAGCCGCCGGTCGAGGTCGCTGAGGTCGAGCACGTGCAGATCGTAGAACCGAACTGGGCAGAGTGGCTCACCCGCGAGCAGGACGCGCGCTCCCTGCTCATTGTGTGTGCAGATCGCCCAGCCGCATCCTTGGTGCATGACGATGTTCGTGGACGTGCGCAACATGGTCCGCTGGACCGCCGAGACCGGACCCCAGCAGATCATCGACGGGATGTCCCGCTACATCGAGGACGACTTCCGCCGCTGGGAGTCCTTCGACAAGATCGCCCGCGTCGGCAGCCACACGCCCTTCGGCGTCATCGAGCTCATGCCGACCAGCGACGGCGAGACCTACGCGTTCAAGTACGTCAACGGCCACCCGAGCAACCCCGCCCGCGGCTTCCAGACCGTGTCGGCGTTCGGCGCGCTGGCCGACGTGCACAACGGCTACCCGGTGTTCCTCGCCGAGATGACGCTGCTGACCGCCCTGCGCACGGCCGCCATGTCGGCGATGGTCGCCCGCCACCTGGCCCGCCCCGACAGCCGCAGGCTCGCGCTCATCGGAGCCGGCAGCCAGTCGGAGTTCCAGGCCCTGGGCATGCGCGCCGCGCTGGGCATCGAGGACGTCGCGGTGTGGGACACCGACCCCGCCGCCATGGCCAAGCTGGCCCGCAACCTCGAGCCCCTGGGCTTCCGCGTGCACGTCGCCGGCTCGGGCCAGGAGGCCGTCCGCGGCGCCGACGTCGTCACCACCTGCACCGCCGACAAGGCCCGCGCCACCGTCCTGCAGAACGAGTGGATCGAGCCGGGGATGCACCTCAACGCCATCGGCGGCGACTGCCCCGGCAAGACCGAGCTCGACCCGGCGATCCTGCTGCGGGAGGACACCGACGTCTTCGTCGAGTTCCCCCCGCAGACCTGGATCGAGGGCGAGATCCAGGCCATGCCGGCCGACTTCCCGGTCATCGAGCTGTGGGAGGTCGTCTCCGGGCGCCGCCCCGGGCGGACCTCGCCGGAGCAGGTCACCCTGTTCGACTCGGTGGGCTTCGCGATCGAGGACCTGTCCGCACTGCGCTACGTCCGCGACGGCGTGCGGGGCACCCCGTGGGTCGACGACATCGCCCTCGTCGCCGAGCCCGAGGACCCCAAGGACCTCTTCGGCATGGTCGCGGCCTTCAGCCCGATCCCCTCGTGACGGCGCCGGACCACTCCGGCCAGGCACCCGCCGCGGTCGTCCTGGTCCGGCCCCACGCCTTCCGGCCCAACCCGCTCACCCTCGCGGACAACGCCTTCCAGGCGACCGAGGTCGGCCAGGACCCCGCCGTCCTCGCCCGCCGCGCGCACGACGAGGTCACCGCGCTCGCCGACGCCCTCACCGGCGCCGGCGTGCGGGTGCACCTGTTCGACGACCCGGAGCCCGACCGGCCCGACAGCGTCTTCCCGAACAACTGGCTGTCGACCCACGCCGACGGCCGGGTGGCGCTGTTCCCCATGTACGCGGCCAACCGCCGCCGGGAGCGGCGCGGGGACGTCGTCGAGTTCCTCAAGGCCGCCTACCGCGTGCACGAGGTGGTCGACCTGTCCGGCCTCGAGCACGACGGCGTCTTCCTCGAGGGCACCGGCGCGATGGTGCTCGACCACGTCGGCCGGGTGGCCTACGTGGCCCGCTCGCGCCGGGTGGACCCGGTCGCGCTGGACCGCTTCTGCCGCGGGTTCGGGTACGAGGCGGTCGTCTTCGACGCCGTCGACCCGGCCGGCCGCGCGATCTACCACACCAACGTGATGATGAGCGTGGCCGGCGAGTACGCGCTGGTCGGCCTGGACCTCATGCCCTCGGCCGCCGAGCGCGACGAGCTGGTCGACCGGCTGACGGCCGGTGGGCACACCGTGGTGCCGCTGACCGCCCACCAGGTCGCCGAGTTCGCCGGCAACGCCATCGAGGTGCAGGGCGACGACGGCCCGGTGCTGGCGCTGTCGGCCCGGGCGCTGGCCAGCCTGACCGCGGCGCAGCGCCGGGTGGTCGAGGCGTCCGCGCGGCTGCTGCCGGTGGCGGTCCCGACCGTGGAGCTCGCCGGCGGGTCGGTGCGCTGCATGATCGCCGGCGTGCACCTCGAGCCGCGGACCGCCCCGGCGCTCGCGCCCGTCGCGGGCTGACGCTCAGCCGGCGATCCGGTCGGCCGCCGCGCGCAGCGAGCGCAGCAGCAGCAGCTCCTCGGCCGAGCGGCGCAGCCACACGCGCAGCGCGGCGGGGTCGTTGCGGGCGGCGTCGCGGACGGCGCCCAGGTTCAGCCGGCGGGTGTTGGCCTGTGCCCGCTGCGCCGGCGGCAGCCCGCGGCTCTCGGCGTGGGCCAACGCGGTGAGCGCGGCGCCGACGTAGACGAGGTCGCGCACCTCCGCGACGTCGGCGAGGACGGTGTCGGCGCCGGGGCCGTCGCCGGCCTCCAGCAGGCCCACGAGCCGGTCGGCGCGCTCGCGCCCGAGGGCGGCGGGGTCGGAGGCGGCGGGGTCGGAGGGAGTGGGGTCGGCGGCGGCGGGGTCGGGGGAGGTCACCCCACCACTGTGCCCGCTCTGCTCGTCACGGTCGTGTACCCCTACCGGCATGGGAAGCGATCCCCACGTCCCGGGCCCCAGGACGTGGGGATCGCTTCCTGTGCCTCGTGCTCAGGCGTCGCGGCGGAGGAAGACCACCGCGCCGACGGCGAGCAGGACGGCGACCTCGGCGGCGAAGACGGCGAACCCGGGCCACGGCTCGAGCAGCACCGGGTTGAACGTCTCCGGCGTGGCGATCCGCGAGCCGGCGTTGCCCGGCATGAGCTTGGTCAGCCACTCGCCGAGGGCGCCGGGCAGCAGCATGACCAGGTTCCCGACCAGGAACACCAGCGCCAGCACCACCGAGACGACCGCCGCGGTGGAGCGCAGCAGCAGCCCGGCGGCCATCGCGAGCAGGCCGAGCCCGGCCATGTAGAGGCCGCTGCCGAGCAGGGAGCGCAGCATCCCGTCGTCGCCGAGGGAGATGCCGATGCCCTCGGCGGACAGGAAGGCGTTGCCGCCCAGCCAGCCGAGGAACGCGGTCACGACGCCGGCCACGAACAGGACGGAGGCGAGCACCACCGCCTTGGCCACCAGCACGGTGCCGCGGCGGGGGTTGGCGGCCAGGGTCGCACGGATCATGCCGGTGCCGTACTCGCCGGTGACGACGAGCGCGCCGAGCACGACGGCGGTCACCTGCGCGAACAGCAGTCCCCAGGTGATGAAGGCGCCGACCGGCTCACCGGTGCCGCCGGCGGCGAGGTCGGGGGCGACCAGCGCGCACACGAGCGTGGTCAGCCCGGCGCCGAGGGCGACCATCGCGGCCACCGACCAGCCGCTCGAGCGCACCGACCACAGCTTGATCCACTCGGCGTGCACGGCGCGGGGCAGGGTGGCGCCGCCGGGGGGCAGCGGCGCGGTGCGGGGGGCGGTCAGGACGGGAGCGGTCACCGGGACACCTCGGCGGGGTGGGCGGCGGCGAACTCGACGCTGCCGGCGGTCAGGGTCATGAACGCCTCCTCGAGCGAGGAGGTGACGAGGCCGAGCTCGTGGAGCACCAGCCCCCCGGCGGCGGCGAGCTCACCGGTGGTGACGGTGTCGACGCCCTGCACGCGCAGCTCGTCACCGTCGCGCACCACGTCGGCGCCGGAGCGGCGCAGCAGCTCGGCGAGCTGCCCGGGCTGCGGGGTGCGCACCTTCACGTAGGAGGCGGCGTGCTCGGCGATGAACTCGCGGGTCGAGCAGTCGGCGAGGACGCGGCCGCGGCCGATGACGACGAGGTGGTCGGCGGTGAGCGCCATCTCGGCCATCAGGTGGCTGGAGACCAGCACGGTGCGTCCCTCGGCGGCGAGGTCGCGGGCCAGGGTGCGCACCCACCGGATGCCCTCGGGGTCGAGGCCGTTGACCGGCTCGTCGAGGACGACGACCGGCGGGTCGCCGAGCAGCGCGGCGGCGATGCCGAGCCGCTGGCCCATGCCGAGGGAGAAGCGGCCGACCCGCTGGCCGGCGACCGACTCCAGCCCGACCAGCCCGAGCACCTCCTCGACCCGGGCGACGGGGATGCCGTTGCTCGCGGCCATCCAGCGCAGGTGCGCGCGGGCGGTGCGCCCCGGGTGCAGCGCCCGCGCCTCGAGCAGGGCGCCGACCGCGCGCAGCGGGGCGGGGGAGTCGGCGTAGCGGGCGCCGTCGACGGTGACCGTGCCGGAGGTGGGCCGGTCCAGGCCGATGACCATGCGCATCGTCGTGGACTTGCCGGCTCCGTTGGGGCCGAGGAAGCCGGTCACGTGGCCGGGGCGGACGGTGAAGGAGACGCCGTCGACGGCGACCCGGTCGCCGTAGCGCTTGGTGAGGTCGGAGGCGACGATCACGGGGTCACCGCCGGGGAGGGGGGCTGCGAGGTCATGCCGGGAAGCGTCCCGGTGCGGCGGGGTCCGGCACATCGGGGCGATCCCCCGACGCGACCCTGATCCGTCCCCGAGCGTGCGGTCGGGGTGCTCAGGCGGAGCGGGCCAGCCCACCGTCGGCGAGCAGCCGGCGCAGGGTGACCGCCGCGGTCCGCCCGGCCCGGTTGGCGCCGATCGTGCTGGCGCTCGGCCCGTAGCCGACCAGCTGCAGCCGCGGCTCCCCGACGGCGGAGGTGCCCTCGACCGGGATGACGCCGTCGCGGGTGCGCAGCCGCAGCGGCGCCAGGTGGCCGACGGCGGCGCGGAAGCCGGTGGCCCACAGGATCACGTCGGCGGCGACGAACCGGCCGTCGTCCCAGGCGACGCCGTCAGGGGTGATGCGGTCGAACACCGGCAGCCGGGTGAGCACGCCGTCGTCGAGCGCCCGCCGCACCCAGGGGGTGACCACCAGCCCGGTGACGCCGACGACGCTGCCGGGCATGCGGCCGGCGCGGACGGCGGCCTCGACGCGCGCCACCGCCGCGCGGCCCTCCTCCTCGCCGAAGGGACCCTCGCGGAAGACCGGGGGACGGCGGGTCACCCAGGTGGTGCGGGCCACCGGGGCGATCTCCCCGAGCAGCTGCACCGCCGACGCGCCGCCGCCGACGACCACCACGGCGCGACCGGCGAACTCCGCCGCACCGCGGTACTCGACCGTGTGCAGCTGCCGGCCGCGGAAGGTCTCCTGACCCGGGTAGCGGGGCACGAACGGGCGGGTCCAGGTGCCGGTGGCGTTGACGACGCCGCGCGCCCGCCAGGTGCCCACGTCCGCCTCGACGAGGAACCTCCCGTCGCCGGTGCGGCGGACCGCCGACACCCGCACCGGCCGTCGGACGTCGAGGCCGAACCGCCGCTCGTACTCGGCGAAGTAGGCGGGCACCGCGTCGGCGGCGGGCAGGTCCTCCGACGCCGGCGTGAACGGCAGGCCCGGCAGCTCGTGCACCCGGTGGGTCGTCGCGAGGGTCAGCGACCGCCAGCGGTGCTGCCAGGCGCCGCCCGGCGCGGCGTCGGCGTCGAGGACGACGGAGCCGCGGCCGGGTGCGAACCCCTGGCGGGCCAGGTGGTACGCGGCCGACAGGCCGGCCTGGCCCGCACCGATCACCACGACGTCGACGTCCCGCGGGCTGCTCACACCCGCGGAACGCCGCCCCGTCCGTGGCTATGCCGGGGTCAGCCGCTCGAGCTCCGCGCCGGTCAGCCGCACCGAGGTGGTGTCGTAGCCGAACCGGACGACGACCGCGCCGGGCCGGGCCTCGACCAGCCACGCGGTGCGCGCCTCGCCGCCGTCGGCCGGGCGGTACTCCCACCGCTCGGCCAGCAGCGCCAGCCCGCGGCTGCGGAGGAACGCCTCGGCCTCCGCGCGCGTGGCGAACGTCCGCAGCGGGGTGCCGGGGACGGCGTGCGCCACCCACCCCTCGCGGTCGGTGGCAGCGGTCAGGTGTCCGACGAGCTCGCCGTCCTCCGGACGGTGCACCGGCTCGAGCACGGGGGTCGTGGTCATGCGCCCGACGCTAGGGACGTGCACAACCGGTTTCCCCGGCGCGGACGGCGGGCACGGGCCAGGCACCGGCGAGCAGGGCCGGCCCCGCGCAGAGGAGGAGGCGCCGTGCGCGCGATGGTCTACCGCGGTCCGTACAAGGTGCGCGTCGAGGACAAGGACGTCCCGTCGATCGAGCACCCGAACGACGCGATCGTGCGGGTCACGCTGGCCGCCATCTGCGGCTCCGACCTGCACCTCTACCACGGGTTGATGCCGGACACCCGGATCGGGCACACCTTCGGCCACGAGTTCATCGGCGTCGTCGAGCAGGTCGGTCCCTCGGTGCAGAACCTGCAGGTCGGCGACCGGGTGATGGTGCCGTTCAACGTCTTCTGCGGGTCGTGCTGGTACTGCGCCCGCGGCCTGTACTCCAACTGCCACAACGTCAACCCCAACGCGACGGCGGTCGGCGGGATCTACGGCTACTCCCACACCACCGGCGGCTACGACGGCGGCCAGTCCCAGTACGTCCGCGTCCCCTTCGCCGACGTCGGCCCGGTCCGGATCCCCGACTGGATGCACGACGAGGACGCCGTCTGCCTGACCGACGCCGCCGCGACCGGATACTTCGGCGCCCAGCTCGGCGAGATCGCCGAGGGTGACACGGTCGTCGTCCTCGGCGCCGGGCCGGTGGGCCTGGTGGCCGCGCAGTCGGCGTGGCTCATGGGTGCCGGCCGGGTGATCGTGGTCGACCACCTGGCCGAGCGGCTGGAGAAGGCGCGGACCATGGCGTACGCGGAGACGATCGACTACGACGAGGTCGACGACGTCGTCGTCGAGATGAAGAAGCAGACCGACTACCTCGGCGCCGACGTCGTCATCGAGGCGGCCGGCGCGGAGGCCGACGGCAACTTCCTGCAGCAGGTCACCGGCACGAAGCTGAAGCTGCAGGGCGGCTCACCGGTCGCGCTCAACTGGGCCATCGACGGCGTGCGCAAGGGCGGCACCGTCTCGGTGGTCGGCGCCTACGGCCCGATCCCCAACGCGGTGAAGTTCGGCGACGCGCTGAACAAGGGCCTCACCCTGCGGATGAACCAGACGCCGGTGAAGCGGCAGTGGCCGCGGATGTTCGAGCACGTCCGCAACGGCCACCTCACCCCGCGCGAGGTGGTGACGCACCGGTTCCCGCTGGAGGAGATCGCCGAGGCCTACCACGTGTTCTCCGCCAAGCTCGACGGCTGCATCAAGCCGGTCATCGTCCCCGACGCGGCCTGAGGAGGACGACGTGACCGACCCCGACATCCCCAGCGCCTACCTCCGCGACAAGCGCACCCCGCCCCCGAGCCGGGAGGAACTGCGCGCCCGCATCCCCGGCTGGGGAGCCGACCTCGACCCCGCCGACCGGCCGTCGTACCCGAAGCTCCAGTACCCGGCCGACACCGGCGCCCACTGGGACTTCCCGGAGCGACAGCCCGGTAGCGAAGGTCGCGAGCACTCGATCGAGCACGCCTTCGTCACGCCGGTGTTCGGCACGGCGCAGCCGCTGCACGGCCTGTCCGGCGCGATCCGCCGCTACGCCTACGCCCGCTTCAGCGAGGGCCGGCTGGCGCACTGGCTGCTGCTCATCGTGGGTGACCGGGTCGAGGCGTGGGGGAGCACCCTGCGCTCGTTCGCGTCCGGCCGCCCCGTGCCGCCCGCCACCGGCCTCGAGACGGAGTTCACCCGGGGCGGGCTGCGGTCCCGGCGCGGGCGCTCCGACGTCCGGCACCAACTCCTCGACCCGGTGGTGGTCGCGGGGCCGTGGGTCGCCGGGGCCGGGGCGGCGGTCCTCGGCGTCCGGAAGGTGCTCCGCTCCGTCCGCGGCTGAGCGTGTGCGTGGGAGCCGCATCCCGGGTGTCCGGATGCGGCTCCCGCGCACACCGTCGGCGCACTACGGTTCGGTGCCGTGACGCCACTCGACGAGCTGCCCCGGATCGGTGCGCCGGCCACCGGGGCGCTCCGCGGGGCCGGCTACACGCGACTGGACCACCTCGCCGGTGTCCCGCGGGCGTCGCTGGCCGCGCTGCACGGCGTGGGCCCGAAGGCGCTGCGCATGCTCGACGAGGCCTTGGCCGAGCACGGGCTCCGGCTCGGCTGAGCGGCGGGCCGCCGCTACGCCGAGCGGGGCGCGTACATGATCACCGCCACGCCCACCAGGCAGATCAGCGCGCCGACGACGTCGTTGCGGCCGGGCCGGAACCCGTCCACCACCACGCCCCAGGCCAGCGAGCCGGCCACGAAGACGCCACCGTAGGCGGCGAGGACCCGGCCGAAGTCGGCGTCGGGCTGCAGCGTGGCGACGAACCCGTAGGCGCCGAGCGCGAGCACGCCCGACCCGATCCAGAGCCATCCGCGGTGTTCGCGGACGCCCTGCCAGACCAGCCACGCGCCGCCGATCTCGGCGACCGCGGCCAGCAGGAACAGCAGGACCGAGCGGAGGACCGTCATGGCCCGGAGGGTGTCAGCCGCCGGTGTCCGGTCCTGCGCCCACGTGCGACAGCGGCCCCTCCCGGAGGGGAGGGGCCGCTGGAGTGTGCTGTGCGCCATCAGGGACTCGAACCCCGAACCCGCTGATTAAGAGTCAGCTGCTCTGCCAATTGAGCTAATGGCGCGTGTCTCCCGGCTGCCCGGGCTCCGAGGGACGACGATACCAGCGCCCGGCAGGCGCTCGCCGCCGGGGCCGGGACGAGAGACGGTCCTGCTCCGCACGTCCACGTGGACACTGGTCCGGGTGCAGCCGCGCCCGGCCGGGCGCGGGCGGACGGGGTCGAGGGAGCAGTGGGCGTGCGAGGGACAGCGGCTCTGGTGGCGACGGCGGCGTTGCTGCTGGTCAGCGGGTGCACCGGGGGCGGGGAGACCGCGGCGCCGTCCCCGACCGGCACGACCGCGACCACGTCGGCCGACGCCGCCCCGCCGCAGCTGCAGCTCGCGCCGGCCGACGGTGCGGCCGACGTCCCGCCGGCCGGCCCGCTCGAGATCTCCGTCACCGACGGCGAGCTGGCCGACGTCGCCGTGACCGACGACACCGGCGCCGACGTCCCCGGGACGGTGGCCGACGGCGACTCAGCGGGCGCCCGGGTCTGGACGCCGGACGAGGACCTCGCCTACGACACGACCTACACGCTCACCGCCTCCGCCGTGAACGCCGACGACGAGCGGGCCGAGGCCAGCGCCACCTTCACCACCGCCGACCCCGACGCCCTGAGCACCCCCGCGATCGGCCCCCTGGACGGGCAGACGGTCGGCGTCGGCATGCCGATCCGGGTCTACTTCGACCAGCCGGTCACTGACCGGGCCGCCGTCGAGAGCCACCTGGTCGTCACCAGCTCCACTCCCACCGACGGCGTGTGGAGCTGGCTGAGCGACACCGAGGTGCACTTCCGGCCCTCGCAGTACTGGCCGGCCGACACCGACGTGACCCTCGACGCCGACCTCTACGGCGTCCCCTTCGGCGAGGGTGTCTACGGCGAGAAGGACCGCACGGTGTCCTTCTCCGTCGGCGAGCGGCACGTGTCGATCGCCGACGCCGCCACCCACCGGCTGCAGGTCTACGACGGCGACCGGCTGGTGCAGGACTTCCCGATGAGCGCCGGCAGCCCCGAGACCCCGAGCTACAACGGCCCGCACGTGGTGACCGAGCTCAACGCCGAGCGGGTCATGGACTCCAGCACCTACGGCGTCCCGGTCGACAGCCCCGACGGGTACCGGACGCCCGTCCAGTGGGCCGTGCGGCTCTCCGACAGCGGCGAGTTCGTCCACGGCGCCCCCTGGTCGGTGGCGCAGCAGGGCCGGGAGAACGTGTCCCACGGGTGCATCAACCTCTCCACCGAGAACGCCCGCTGGTTCTACGAGTTCTCCCGGCCCGGCGACGTCGTCGAGATCCGCGGCTCCGGCGCCGGCACGCTGACCTCGGACATCGCCGACTGGACGATCCCGTGGGAGGAGTGGCGCGCGGGCAGCGCGCTGAAGTGATCTCCGTTTCCCGACTCGCCGCCCAGGGCACCTCCCGGCTGACTCCGGAAGGGGAGGCGTCGTGGAGACCTGGCTGATCGTCCTCATCGTCGTGGCCGCACTGATCGTGCTGGCGCTGATCGGCCTCGCGCTGGCCAAGCGCCAGCGGGTGGCCGGCGCCAAGCGCCGTGAGCAGCAGCGCGTGCAGGCGCGCGAGCACCTCGAGGAGGCCCGCCTGCGCGGTGCGCAGGCGGAGAAGGAGCAGGCGCTGGCCGAGGAGCAGGCCGCCCGCGCCCGCCGCGAGCGCGCGGAGGTCGAGGAGCGCACCCGCCTCGCCGAGCAGGAGGCACGGCAGCGGGCCGCGTCGGCGAAGGAGCACGCGTCGGCCGCGGAGCGGCTGCGGGCCGAGGCCGAGAAGCTCGCGCCCGGGCTCGCCGACCAGAACGGCCACGCCAAGGTGACCGGCGACGGCCCCGGGGGCGCCACCCGCCGCTGAGCCGGGGGCACCGCTCAGTTCCGGCGGCCGCGGCGGTCACCCCTCCCGGACGGGGCCGGCCGGGCCCCCGGACACCGGAGGCCGCCGTGGCCGACGTGCTCGCCATCGGCACGCGCAAGGGACTGTGGCTGGCCCGCAGCGACGACGACCGCCGCACCTGGCGCCTGGACGGGCCACACCTGGTCGCCCAGGAGGTCGCCGCGGTCGCCGTCGACGTGCGCGGTGCCGCGCCGCGGGTGCTCGCCGGCGTCCAGTACGGGCACTGGGGCCCCACGGTCACCTGGTCCGACGACCTGGGGGCCACCTGGTCGGAGACCGACGAGGGCGCCATCCGCTTCCCGGCCGACACCGGCGCGGCACTGGCCCGGGTCTGGCAGCTGCGTCCCGACGTCGCTGCCCGGCCCGGCGTGGTGTGGGCCGGCTGCGAGCCGCACTCGCTGTGGCGCAGCGACGACGGCGGGGTCAGCTTCACGCTGGTCCGCGGGCTGTGGGACCACCCGCACCGGCCGACCTGGGAGCCCGGGGCCGGCGGCGGTGCCGTGCACACGGTGCTGCCGCACCCGGCCGGCGACCGCGTCGTCGTGGCGATGAGCACCGGCGGCGTCTACGTCAGCGAGGACGGCGCCGGCGGGTGGGAGCCGCGCAACCGCGGCATCACGACGTCGTTCCTGCCCGGGCCGCCGCCGGAGTACGGCCAGTGCGTGCACAAGGTCGCCGTCGACGCCGCCGACCCCGACCGGATGTACGCGCAGAACCACTTCGGCGTCTTCCGCACCGACGACGCCGGCGCGAGCTGGACCTCCATCGCCGAGGGGTTGCCGGCCGACTTCGGCTTCCCGGTGGCCGCCTCGCCGCGGACCCCCGGCACGGCGTGGGTGGTGCCGCTGGTCGCCGACGCCGACCGGACGCCGCCGGGCGGGCGACTGCGGGTGCACCGCACCCGCGACGCCGGCGCGAGCTGGACCGAGGTGGGCGCCGGCCTGCCCGACGCCTCCTGGACCGCGGTGCTGCGCGACGCCGTCTGCGTGGACGACGCCGACCCGACCGGCGTGTACGTGGGCACCCGCGACGGCTGCGTCTGGGCCAGCGCCGACGAGGGGGAGTCCTTCACGCTGGTCGCCGACCACCTGCCCGACGTCCTGTGCGTCCGGACGGGGCGGCTGCCGTGACGGTCGAGGTGCTCCTGCCCGGCGTGCTGGCCGACCTGGTGGGCGGGCGGCGCCGGCTGCTCCTCGAGCCGGGGCCGGGGACGGTGGCCGGGCTGCTCGACACGCTGGCCACCGAGCACCCGGTCCTCGAGCGGCGGATCCGGGACGAGGCCGGCGTGCTGCGCCGGTTCGTCAACGTCTACGTCGACGGCGACGACGTGCGGTTCGTCGACGGCGTGCACACCGCCCTGCGCGACGGCGCCGTCGTCCAGGTGCTGCCGTCGGTGGCGGGCGGCTGAGGAGCGCTCAGAGGCGGGCGAGCTCGGCGCACTCCGGGCACAGCTGCGACTCCTCGTAGCCCTCCGGCGGCCAGACCAGCTGCTCGTCGACGGCGACGTAGGCACCGCACAGCGACTTGCGGCTGCGGCCCTGCACGCGGCCGATCGTGGCGTGCGCCGGGCCGATCTGCCGGGGCTGCAGTCCCTCCGGGGTGCCGACCGAGCCGACCATCACGACGGCGTGGGCGGTCCCGTAGGCGTAGGCGGTCGTCGTCATGGGGCCAGCGTCCCCAGCCGGCACGACGCGGGGCGGCACCGGCCGGCGCGTGTCCGGTCCCGCACCGCACACCGGTCCCACCCGCCCCACCGGGCACGCGGCGGGCCGGACGCCGGCGCCTCAGGCCCGGGGCGGGTCGGCGCTGATCCGGGCGGCGGCCGCCTGGATCCACGGCTGCCCGGTGTCGAGGCCCTCCGCCGTCGCCACGGCGCGCACCGCCTCGGTCGTCACCTCCAGCGGTGCCCCCGGCACCCGGTCGGAGGCCAGCTCGTACACCAGCAGTGCCTTGAGCCGGCTCTCCAGCGTCAGTCCGTCGAGGTGCTCACGCCAGTCCCGCATGGGGGAGGTGGGTGCCCGGGGGCGGCGCGGGCCATGCCGCGCGCTCCGGCGTGTCGGGCGCCCGGGCCCGTCAGCGGAGCAGTCGTCCGCGCCGGCCCTCAGACCGCAGGACCCCCGACGACGCCGTCACGCACCATCGCCGCGAGGTCGTCCCCCGTGACGCCGAGGCCGGCGAGGACGGCGGCCGTGTGCTCGCCCACTCGGGGCGCGCGCCCGCGCGGGCCGACGTCGAGGCCCCGCAGGCGCAGGGGCGCGCGGACGGTGCGGAAGCGCCGCCCGGAGGCGTCCTCGATCTCGGGGAACAGCCCGTCGGCGGCGGCCTGCTCGTCGGCGGCGAACTCCGAGACGGTGGACGCCGGGCCCCAGATGAAGCCGCGCTCGTCGAACAGGGTGCACCACTCCTCCAACGGCCGGGTGGCGAAGGCCTCGTCCATCAGCCGGGTCAGCTCCGGCATGTTCGCCGCGCGGGCGCCGTAGGAGGCGAAGCGCTCGTCCTCGGCCCACTCCGGGTGCCCCACGGCCGCGCAGAACGGCGGCCACCAGTGCGGCTCGGGCATGAACAGCAGGATCCAGCGGCGGTCGGCGCAGCGGAACCCGCCGTGCAGGGCGTGCGGCCGGGCGATACGGCCCTGCGGGGTGGGCGTGACGCCGTCGACCAGCGTGGCCGACAGGTCGCTGGACATCGTCCACGCGGCGGCGCCCAGCAGGCTGACGTCCACCACCTGCCCCTCACCAGTGGCCTCCGCGACGCGCAGCGCGGCGAGCACGCCGCCGAAGAGGGCCAGCGCGGCGGTGTGGTCGCCCTGGGCCGGGCGCAGCCGGGGCGGCGCGGTGTTGGCGGGCTCGCTCATCGCGTCGAGGACGGCGCCGCGGCCGAAGAAGGCGGTGAGGTCGTAGCCGGGACGGGCCGCGTCGGGTCCGCCGGGGCCGTAGCCGGTCAGTGTGGCGTGCACCAGGCGCGGGTTCAGGGCGTGCAGGGCCGGCGCGTCCAGCCCGAAGCGCGTCTGCCGGGAGGGCAGCAGGTTGCAGAGGAAGACGTCAGCCCCGGCGGCCAGCCCGCGCACCAGGTCCGCGCCGCGCTCGGTGTTGATGGCGACGGCGATGCTGCGCTTGCCGCGGTTGTCCATCTCGAAGGCGGCGTCGATCGGGTCCTGGCCCTCGGGGACGCTCGGCTGCCGGGTCGCTCCCCGCATGGGGTCGCCGCGGAGCGGTTCGACCTTGACGACGTCGGCGCCCATGTCGGCCATCAGCGCGGCGGCACCCGGGGCGGCCATCCAGTTGGCCACCTCGACCACGCGCACGCCCTCCAGCGGTGCGGCCATCACCCGTTCCTCCCGTCTGCTCGGGGTCCGGCGCCGTCGGGCGGCGTCGGGTCAGTCCTGCAGGTAGTCGTGGACCAGGCTCGCCCTGCCCAGGGTGAGGTCGGCGAGGATGTGGCTGGCCGAGACGATCTCCCGCACCGGCAGGTCGGCGAGCGGCGCGAGCGCGTGCTCGAACAGCTGCAGTCGGGCGGGCCCGGTCCAGGCCCCGCGCACGGTGATGTCGGTGATCTGGCTGCGCACCAGTTCGAGGATCCGCGGGCGCCGGTCGTAGCCGGGCAGCATCTTCAGCCCGTACGTGGGCCGGCCGACCTCCGCGACCGCGTCCTCCTCGGTCAGCGGCGCGTGCTTGTAGCCCATCGTCGCGGTGGCCACCCGCAGCGTCCCGTAGTCCAGCGTGCCGACGAGGGTGTCGGAGTCGACGTAGAGGCCCGGTGCGCCGGCCTTCTTCGGGAAGGCGCTGATCTCCCGGCCACTGGCGATCGAGGCCAGGCTGTCGACGTACATGGCGTGCAGGTAGTCGGCGCTCTCGCCCTCGTACTCGACCTGCAGCACCTGGCCGGACTCGGTGAACGACCCCAGTCCGGTGACGTCGGGCATCCGCATGACCTCGAACTTGACCAGCGGGTCGCCGACCGTCAGCGGCTCGGGCACCACGCGCCGCATCGCCTCGGCGTCGGTCCGGTACAGGACGTTGAGGTACTCGCGGCCGGTGAACCGGTACCGCCCGGACGGGTAGGCGGGCGCGCCGAGCGGCGTCGTCGGCTGCCTGCGGACCTCGTCGGCGTCCATCAGGCCGGTTCGTCCCGGGCGGCGTCCCGGGCCGCGATGACCGCGAGCTGGGCGTGGTCCCGGGCGTCGGTCAGCTGCTCGTAGGTGCGCCCCGCGAAGCGCTCCTCCACCTGGGCGCTGACCAGCTCGACCGTCGCCTCGTCGAGCTCGGGCTGCTCGACGACCTTCCAGCGCCGCGCCATCCCTGGCCCGAGGTGCTCGAGGAAGTGCCGCATGCCGCCGGGGCCGCCGCCGAGGTGGAAGCTCTCGAACGGCCCGGCCGTCGCCCAGCGGATCCCGATGGACTCGGTGACGATCTCGTCGAGCTCAGCGGCGCTGACCACGCCCTGGGAGACCAGCCACACGCACTCGCGGAACAGCGTGGACTGCAGGCGGTTGGCGACGAACCCGTTGATCTCCCGGTGCAGGACGACGGGCTTCCTGCCGAGCGAGCGGTAGAAGGCGACCGCCGCCTCGACCGCCCACGGCGCGGTCCGCTCCCCGGGCACCACCTCGACCAGCGGCAGCACCTCCGGCGGGTTGAACGGGTGCCCGACCACCAGCCGCTCGGGCGTGCGCATCTCCCGAGCGAGGTCGCTGGGCATGAGCGCCGACGTGGAGGAGGCGATCAGTGCGCGCTCGGGCGCCGCGGCCTCGATCCGGGCGAAGAGCTCCTGCTTGAGGGGCAGCCGCTCGGGGGCGTTCTCCTGGACGACGTCGGCACCGGTGACGGCGGCCTCGACGTCGTCGACCACCTCGATGCGGCTCAGCAGCTCGCCGGGGTCCCCGGCCTGCGGCTGCAGCCGGGTGAGGTGACGCACCGCCGCCGCGACCTCGGGACCGATGCCCGGACGGGGGTCCTGCACCCGGACGGTGCGGCCGTGCGCGGCGAACAGCGCCGCCCACGACAGCCCGATCGTCCCGGCCCCGATGACCGCGACGGTGTCCTGACTCCGGTCCACGTGGGCTCCCGGTGCGCTCGTCCTGTCCCCGGTGCATCGCAACACACCTGACCTCCCGTTGCGATTCGGGTCACATCGGGGGTGTCAGTCGAGCTGGGCGGCGACCAGGGGTTCGAGGGTGAGGTGGGGCTTGCCGTTGCGCACCATGCCCATGACCCACTTGGTCGTGAAGAGGGCGAGGAGCTCGCCGTCGCTGCGCTGCACGACCTCGGTGCCGGTCGTGGCGGTGATGCCCGGGACCGAGGCCTCGTCGGTGCGCATGGCGAGGGTGTACGGGAGCGGCTCGAGCCGTACGGGAGCGGAGAACTCGTGCTCCATGCGGTGGGCGGCCACCTCGAACTGCATCGGGCCCACGACGGCGAACACCGGGGCCTGCTCGCCGCGCCGGTCCGAGCGCAGCACCTGGACGACGCCCTCGGACTCCAGCTGCGCGATGCCGCGGCGGAACTGCTTGTGCTTGGCCGTCTCGAGGCTGCGGACGACGGCGAAGTGCTCGGGAGCGAAGGTGGTCAGCGGTGGGAAGGCGACCGGGCGCTCGGCGTACAGGGTGTCGCCGACGTGCAGCGCCGAGGCGTTGACCAGCCCGACGACGTCGCCGGGGTAGGCGAGGTCGATGCTCTCGCGCTCGCGGCCGAAGACGTGCTGCGCGTACTTGGTGGCGAACGGCCGGCCGGTGGGCCCGTGGGTGACGACCATGCCGCGCTCGAACACCCCCGAGCAGATGCGGATGTAGGCCAGCCGGTCGCGGTGGGCGGCGTCCATGCCCGACTGCACCTTGAACACGAACGCGCTGAACGGTCCGCCGACGGGACGCGGGGTCCCGTCCGTGTCCGGCCGGCCGGCGGGCGCAGGGGACAGGTCGACGAGGACGTCGAGCAGCGCGCCGACGCCGAAGTTGGAGACCGCGGAGGCGAAGAGCACCGGGGTGGTCACGCCCGAGAGGAACAGGTCCTGGTCGTGCTCGCCGGCGGTGGCGGCCAGCAGATCGGCCTCCTCGCACGCCTGCGCCCAGGCGTCGGGCTCGTACGCGGCGGCCTCGGCGGGGGAGAGGAGTTCCTCGGGGGCGACCGTGGCGCCCCCGGCGGTCCGGGTGTAGCGCCGGTAGCTGCCGTCGCGCCGGTCGAGGACGCCGCGGAAGTCGCCGGCGATCCCCACCGGCCAGGTCAGCGGGGTGGGGGTCAGGCCGGTGCGCTCGGCGATCTCGTCCATCAGCGCCAGCGCGTCCTTGCCGGGTCGGTCCCACTTGTTGACCACGGTGACCACGGGGATGCCGCGGTGCCGGCAGACGGCGAAGAGCTTCATCGTCTGCGCCTCGAGACCCTTCGCGGCATCGACCAGCATCACCGCGGCGTCGACGGCGGTGAGCACCCGGTAGGTGTCCTCGGAGAAGTCGGCGTGCCCGGGGGTGTCGAGCAGGTTGACGACGGCGTCGCGGTAGGAGAACTGCAGCGCGGCCGAGGTGATCGAGATGCCGCGGGCCTTCTCCATGTCCATCCAGTCCGACACCGTGCCGCGCCGCCCGGCCTTGCCGTGGACGGCGCCGGCCCGGCCGATCACCCGCGCGTGCAACGCCAGCGCCTCGGTCAGGGTCGACTTCCCGGCGTCGGGGTGGCTGATGACGGCGAACGTCCGCCGCCGCGCGGCCTCGGCGACCACGTCGGCCGACGCCGGACCGTCGTCGGCCTGGCGGAGCGGGACGGTCGTGGTCATCGTGGGTCTCCCTGAGGTGGTGCGCGCGTCGACGGCGCCGACCCTCCCGGTCGGCGTCCGGTCGCGTCGTACAACAGCACAGCGGCGTCGCGCACTCCCGGGTGCCCCGCCAGGCCGTCCCGCACCGGACGGCGTGCCCGGCGGGTCAGCGCAGGACGTCCTCCACCTCTGCCCATGACCCGACGACCGCGGCGACGCCGACCTCGCGCAGCGCCGCGGCACGGGCGGGCCGGTCGCCGTCCGGGACGAACTGCAGCAACCCGACGGTCGGGTAACCGGCGGCCACGGCCGACCGCGCGCCGTTCACCGAGTCCTCGACGGCGACCGCCTCGGCCGGGCCGACCCCGAGCACGGCACCGGCGTGGACGTACACGGCCGGGTCGGGCTTGCTGGTGGGCTCGGCCAGCGAGTCCTCGGCGCTGAACCGGCGGCCGGCGGCGAACAGCGGGGCCAGTCCGGTCACCTCCAGGCAGGCGCCCAGCCGGGAGGTGGCGCTCGAGGTGACCGCCGCGAGCGCGAACCGGCCGGACAACCGTTCCAGCGGCCCGCGCACCGCCGGGTCGGGACGCAGCACGGTGCGCAGGTGGGCGGTGACGACGTCCTTCTCCTCGGCCACCCAGTCCTCGAGGTCGGACCGGGCGAGCTCGCGCCCGTGGCCGGTTGCCAGTTGCGCGGCGGCCGCCCGGAAGTTCTTGCCGTTGGTCATCCGCTGCAGCTCCTCCGGCGCGAGGGCGCGCTCCGCCCCCAGTCCGGCCAGGAAGCGGTTGGTGACGTCGGCCGACGCGGCGTACGCCGGCTCCTCGGACGGGAACAGCGTGCCGTCGGCGTCGCACAGCAGGGTGGTCACCGCGGCCGGGTCGAGAGCGGGCCCGGTCACGCGCCGTCCCCGCGGGTGCCGAGGAACTCCTCGATGACCTCGCGCGGCCCCTGCCGGTCCAGCGCGGAGAGGGCCGCCTGCACGCAGTCGGCGAAGCGCGGGTCCTGCCCGACGTGGTCGAACACCGACTGCTCCGACAGCAGCGGTGTCGCGTCGCCGCCCGCCTCCTGCGCGAGGGGCACCAGGTCCGGGCGCGGGCCCTGGATCGGCACCTCCTCGCCGGCGTAGTCGTGGCCGCGCAGGAAGCGCAGCCAGCCGGCGACCGCGACGCACAGCAGCCGGTGCGGGGTGCCGGCCTCCAGGGCGGCGCGCACGGACGGCAGCAGGTAGTTGGGGATCTTGGTGGAGCCGCGGCGGGACAGCCGCGCGAGCTGGTCGGCCATCCGGGGGTTGGCCAGGCGGTCGAGCAGCGTGGCCTGGTACCCGGCCAGGTCGACGCCCGGCACCTCGGGCAGGTGCGGCGCGATCTCCTCGGCCATCAGCCGGGTGAGGAAGGTGCGGAACACCGGGTCGGCCATCACCTCGTCGGTGGTGCGGTACCCGGCGAGGTAACCCAGGTAGGCGATGGCGCTGTGCCCGGCGTTGAGGAGCCGGGTCTTCACCGTCTCGTACGGCGACACGTCGTCGGTGAACCGGACGCCGACCTCTTCCAGCGGCGGGCGCCCGTTGCAGAAGGTGTCCTCCACGACCCACTGGCGGAACGGCTCGGTGACCACCGGCCACCGGTCGTCGACGCCGGTCGCGGCGGCGACGGCGTCCCGGCCCTCGGGGGTGGTGGTCGGGGTGATCCGGTCGACCATGCTGCTCGGGAACGCGACGTGCCGGTCGATCCAGTCGGCCAGGTCACCGCCGTCGTCGTCCCGGAGCCGGGCGAAGGACACCACCGCGGTGCGGGCCGCGGCGCCGTTGGACTGCATGTTGTCGCAGGACAGCACCGTGAACGGCGCCCGTCCGGCCTGCCTCCGGCGGTGCAGGGCCTCGACGAGGTAGCCGAAGACCGTCTCGGGGTGGCCGGCGTCCTCCAGGTCGCGGGCGACGTGCGGGTCCTCGGCGTCGAACTCGCCGCTGTGCGCGTCGATCCGGTAGCCGCTGCCGGTGATCGTCAGGCTCACCACGCGGGTGCCCTCGTCGGTCAGCGCGGCGAGCACCGCCTCGGGGTCGTCGGGCGCGTACAGGTACCGGGTGAGCGCGCCGACGACGGTGGCGCGGTCGCCGTCGGCCCCGCGCTCGACCACGGTCCACAGGCCGTCCTGGTCGGCGAGCACCTCACCGATCTCGCGGCTGTGCAGGCCGACGCCGACCACGCCCCACCCGGTCTCGCCGCGGCGGGCGAGCTCGTCGAGGTAGACGGCCTGGTGGGCGCGGTGGAAGCCGCCGACGCCGATGTGCACGATGCCGGGCCGCAGCGCCGCGCGGTCGTAGGTGGGGACGGAGACCTCCGGCGGGAGGTCGGCGAGGGTCCGGTCGGACAGGGGGACGGCCCGGGGCGGGGCAGACGTCATCGGGGAACTCTCAGTGAGGAGGGGCGGGACGGGGTGGCTGTTCACCCGTGGCCGCGGCCCCTCCCATGCCCCACCGCCGGCGTCTCCAACCCGCGATCGTCCGGATGTGGTGCAACTCCCGGATGTAGTGCGGCTCCCGGACGCGGGTAGGGGAGCGGTGCCCCGAGCCGCGGGGTCCGCCCGACCTCCCGGAGCAACCGTGCCCGCCCTGCCCTCCCTGCGCCCTCCCGGCCCCGCCCCGCGGCACGAGTGGACCGACCTGCCCGCCCTCGGCACCCGGGTGCACGCCCGGACCTGGCCCGCCGCGGCGGGCGGGAGTCGGACCCCGGTCGTCCTGGTGCACGGCCTGGGCCTGTCCAGCCGCTACCTCGTCCCGCTGGGTCGGCGGCTGGCCGCGCTGGGCCACGAGGTCCTGGCGCCCGACCTGCCCGGGTTCGGGCGCTCGCCGCGCGACCCGGGGCTGCGCTGGCCCGGCGGTCCCGACGTCGCCACGCAGACCGGCCACCTGGTGGACTGGCTCGACGCCCGCGGCATCGCCCGGGCGAGCTTCTTCGGCAACTCCATCGGCGCGCAGGTCGCCGTCGAGCTCGCCGCACACCACCCGGACCGGGTGGAGCGGCTGGTCCTGTCCGGGCCCACCCCGGACCCGCGCTACCGGCGGCCGTGGAAGCAGTACCCGCAGGTGCTGCGGAACATGGTCTTCGAGGTCCCCACGCTCCAGGCGCTGTTCCAGGTGGAGTACGCGTCCACCGGCGTCGCCCGGATGGTGCAGCAGCTGGTCCGCAGCGCGGACGACCCGGTCGAGCGGCGGCTGCCCGACGTCGCCGCGCCCACGCTGGTGGTGCGCGGCCGGCACGACCGGACGCTGGACGACGCGTGGGCCGAGCAGGTGACCCGGCTGCTGCCCGACGGCCGGCTGGTCGTCATCGAGGGCGCCGCGCACAACGCCCACTGGTCGGCGCCGGACGTGTCCGCCCGGCTGGTGGCGGCGTTCCTCGCCGGGGACCTGGACGCCCGCGGCACCCCGGGGGACGACGTCGTCCCCCGGTCGGAGCAGCGTGACCCCCTGGCCGCCCGCCGGCCGCTGCCGCCGCGGGCGCACGCCGCCCTGGACGTGGTGACCACGCTGGCGCTGCTGACCGTGCCCTGGACCCGGCCGTGGGGACCGCGGACCCGGGTGCTGCTGACCTCCTTCGGCGCGCTCGGCCTGGCCGACACCCTGCTCACCGACCACCCGGCCGGAGTGCTGCGGGTCCTCCCGCTGCCGGTGCACCTCAACCTCGAGGCGTCGGCCGGTCTGCAGCTCCTGACCGCCGCGGCGACCTGGCTGCGCGGGGAGCCGGCGGCCGGCCGGTGGGCGGTCGTCGCCCAGGGGCTCTACGAGCTGCTCCGGGCGTCGTCGGCGTTCGTCCCGGCCGGGCCGGCCCGGCGGAT
Source organism: Geodermatophilus obscurus (assembly GCF_900115395.1). Lineage (GTDB taxonomy): Bacteria > Actinomycetota > Actinomycetes > Mycobacteriales > Geodermatophilaceae > Geodermatophilus > Geodermatophilus obscurus_B. Next base: position 219,468 of record NZ_FOWE01000010.1, on the reverse strand, counting down.
CCCCGTCGCGGAGGCCGCGGCTCCGCGCTGACCGTTACGGCTCTGTTTCGTCTGCTGCTCGCTGGGCATGTCGGAGCGACACGGCCGAGGGTGCAGCACGCCGCCCGACGCGCCGGTACCAGCACAGGTGGCAGCCCCTCGTGAGGACCCACAGGACGCGGTCGCTGGCGGCCGTCCCGACGATCACCGGCACCCCCAGGCGACCGCCGTCGGAGCACCAGCTGCGCGGCATGGACACCGAGGCCGTCCTCGACCTCGGCTGGGGCCGGCTGGTGTTCGGGCAGACCTTCCCCGACCCGCAGCGGCTGGTCGAGGCGCTGCGCGGGGAGGCCGAGGGCCACCGCGACATCTGCATCTACCCGCGCGACCCCCAGGTGCTGCTGGGGATGGCGCCCGGCGAGCTGTTCCTCGACCCGTCGCTGACCTTCCGGCTGGACCTGCACCGGTACCGCCCGCGTCGGGAGCTCATCGAGGATGTGTTCGTGCGCACCGTCGCCTGCCCGGACGACGTCGCCGAGATGGGGCGCATCGTCAGCCGGGTCGGCATGGTGCCCGGGGACGGCGCGACCGTCTGGCACGACCACTCGACGCGGACGGTGCGCTACCTGGTGGCGGAGGACCGGCGCACCGGGCGCGTCGTCGGCACGGTCACCGGCGTCGACCACGTGCGGGCGTTCGGTGACCCCGAGGGCGGCAGCAGCCTGTGGTGCCTGGCCGCGGACCCCGACCACGCGCCGCGCGGCACCGGGGAGGCGCTGGTGCGGGTGCTCGCCGAGCGCTACCTCGCCCGGGGACGCAGCTACCTCGACCTCTCGGTGCTGCACGACAACGAGCGCGCCATCGCGCTCTACCGGCGGCTCGGCTTCCGCCAGGTGCCCGCGCTGGTGGTCAAGCGCCGTAACGCGGTCAACGCGCCGCTGTTCGTCCCCGCGCCGGCCGGACTCGACCGGCTCGCCCCCTGCGCCCGGGTGCTGGCCGACGAGGCCCTGCGCCGGGGCATCGGGGTCGAGGTGACCGACACGGCCTCCGGGGAGCTGCGGCTCACGCTCGGCGCCCGCTGCGTGCTCACCCGCGGGTCGCTGACGGAGCTCACCACGGCCGTGGCGCTGAGCCGCTGCGACGACCTGCGGGTGACCCGGCGCGTCGTGGCGGCCGCCGGGGTCGACGTGCCGGGGGCCGCGGATCCGGCGGGGGAGGGCGTGCGGGTGGTCGTCGTCGACGGCGAGGTGGTCGCCGCCGCGCGCCGGACCGCGGAGGACGTCACCGACCGGCTGCACCCCGGGGTCGCCGCGGCGGCCGTCCGCGCCGCCCGGGCCCTCGGCGTCCCGGTGGTCGGCCTCGACCTCGTCGTGCCCGACCTCGGCGGGCCCGCGCACGTCCTCGTCCGGGCCGACGCCCGGCCGGACCTCGCCGGCCACGCGCCGCGGCCGGTCGCGGCCCGCGTCGTCGACCTGCTGTTCCCGGAGACCCGCCCGCGCTGACCCCCGCGAGTGGGGAGTCCCGGGACGACGGGAGGCCCCGGTCGGTCGCCTGACCGGGGCCTCGCAGGTCGACGACGACCGCTACATCGGCGCGGCACCCGCGATCAGCAACTGACCCGGCGTCGGCCGGACGAGGCCCTGCCCGAGGTCAGGCGCTGGCAGGGGCGGCGTCGTGGGCCAGCGAGCTGGACAGGTCGCGGTGGGCGTCGGCCTGGGCGAGCAGTTGATGGGCCTTCTGCTCGAAGGCAGCGACGGCGTCGGCGCCGGCGGGCCAGCGCAGCGGCGGGGTGTCGGAGTCGGTGAGCTGGACCAGGGCGTGGGCGAGCTTGGCGGGGTCGCCGCCCTGCTGGCCGTTCATGCCGTGCCAGGCGGTGACGGTCTGCCGGGTGCGCTCGGCGTAGTCGTCGATCGTCGGCTCGGGGTAGCGGGTGGAGTCCTCGGTGAGCAGTTCGGTGCGGAAGAAGCCGGGCTCGACGAGCATGGTGCGGATGCCGAACGGCGCGATCTCCGGTGTCAGCGACTCGTTCCACCCCTCGAGGGCGAACTTCGACGCGGCGTAGGCGGAGGTGAACTCCCCTCCGGTGATGCCGGCGGTGGAGCTGAAGGTCACCACGAGGCCGGAGCGCTGGGCGCGCATGACCGGCAGCACGGCGCGGGTGACGTTCAGCGGGCCGAACAGGTTGGTCTCGATCTGGGCGCGGAAGTCCGTCGGGGCGAGTTCCTCGAAGAAGCCGGCGTAGAAGTTGCCGGCGTTGTTGACCAGCACGTCGATGCGGCCGTACCGCTGCACTGCGGTGTCGACGGCGGCCTGCACGCTGGCGGGGTCGGTGACGTCCAGCGCGACGGCCAGCAGGTCCTCGTGCGCGCCGAGTCCCGCGGTGACCCGGTCGGGGTTGCGGCCGGTGGCTACGACCGCATGCCCGGCGTCCAGGGCGGCGCGGGCGATGTCGGTGCCCATGCCGCGGCCGGCGCCGGTGACGAGCCAGATCTTCTTGTCGGTCATGTCAGTGCAGTCCTTCGGGTCTCGGGTGGTGGGCGAGGTGACGCCCGCGCGGGACGGGCAGCTGGTCGAACCCGCTGAACCGAGGAAACGCCGCCCGGCCGCGGCGTGGGAGAGCCTGCTGTGAGGGGGTACTGGCAGGGACCCTCACGCGGGTCCCGGCGGACCTACCGTGGTCGCCGTGGACACCCGCAAGGACCTGCGCGAGTTCCTGGCCACCCGCCGGGCCAGGATCACCCCGCAGCAGGCCGGGCTGCCGACCTACGGCGGGCACCGGCGGGTGCCCGGGCTGCGCCGGGAGGAGGTGGCGCTGCTCGCCGGCGTGAGCGTCGAGTACTACACCCGCCTGGAACGGGGCAACGCGAACGGTGTCTCCGACAGCGTCCTCGAGGCGCTGGTCCGGGTGCTGCAGCTCGACGACGCCGAGCGCGCACACCTCTACGACCTCACCCGCGGGGCGATGACAGCGGCCCGCGCCCGCCGCCGTCCGGCCCGGGCCGCGGTCCGCCCGGGTGTGCAGCAGCTGCTCGGCGCGATGGCCGGCGTCCCGGCGTTCGTGCAGAACGGCCGGCTCGACGTCCCGGCCGCCAACCCGCTCGCCCGCGCCCTCTACGCCGATCTGTTCGACGACGCCGGACCCAGCAGCGCCGGTCGCCCACCGAACCTCGCCCGCTACATCTTCCTGGACCCGCGGGCCGTCGAGTTCTTCCCCGACTGGAACCGAGCCGCCTCCGACGCGGTGACCCAGCTCCGTGCCGAGGTCGGCCGCAGCCCCGACGACCGGGAGCTGCGGGAACTCATCGGGGAGATCACCACCCGCAGCCAGCAGTTCAGCGCCCTGTGGGCCACCCACGACGTGCGCTGGCACACCACCGGCACCAAGCGCTACCACCATCCGGTCGTCGGAGACCTCACGCTGGCCTACGAGGCGATGGCCCTGGCCGCCGACCCCGGCCAGACGCTCATCACCTTCACCGCCGAACCGGGCTCACCGTCGCAGCAGGCACTGACCTTCCTCGCCAGCTGGACCGGATCGGCCACACGGGAGCTCGCCGGCCGCGACCGGACGAGCCAGGACCGCTCCGCCTGACCGGTCCCGTAGACCCGGTGGGCGCAGGAGAGCTCGCCAGCGATGTCGCTCACCGAGCCCCCTCGGTGGCCGACCCCGGGTCCGCGTCCGATCGGGTCGGGCTGACGGCTCAGTCGGCCGCCGGGTCCCCGGCGGCCAGCGCGCATCCGGGCTGCTCGCGGCCGGTGTCTGGGGTGCCCGGCCGGTGCGCGGCCCACACCGCGCCCATGTCCACGGCGGCCTCTGCGTCGCGTACCTGGGTGGTGCGGCCCTCCTGGTGCGGCGAGTTGAACGCGGCCGTCGCGAGCGTCAGCGACGACAGCGCCTCGCCGCGCAGGACGCGCGCCTCCTGCTCGAGCCTCACCGCGTTCCCCCGCGTCCACCGTGCGGGCCCGGCGACGCCCGACCACCGACAGGCCAGGCGCGGCGCGCGGAGCGACGCGTCGCTGGGGACGAGGACGGGCGGGGGTGAGGGTCTACGTCAGCGCGGCCGTGACCAGGTCGAAACGGACGAACTCCTGCTCCAACCGGACGCCGACTCCGTGGGTGCCCGCGCACAGCGCGGCGTAGACCTCCGCCTCGGTCGCCGTCAGGTGGGACAGCGGATCGGTTCGCGGTGCGGCTCCGGTGGACCAGAACGGCCGGTGGGCCAGCAGCGTCGCGGTGTCCATCAGGACGCTCGTTGCGTGCGGGGCGACCGCGCGGACTCGGGCGAGGATGGCGTAGCCGTGGGTGTCGATGTCGTGTCGTGTCAGTACACGCGGTGCCGGCGGCCGCGCTGCTCGATCCACAGGCTGGGCGGCTCGAGGGACATGGTGGGTGTACTCCGTGCCGTCGGTCGGGAAGGACCAGCCGCACCGTCGGGAGCGTTCCGCGTCGCGCAGTCGCCCCGTCACTGCCCCCGTTCTGCCCCCCGATGAGGGGGCAGCGAGGCTCCGACGGCCGCCGCGAACGGCGCCGGAACGGGTGAAGGCCCTGGTCAGCGAACTGACCAGGGCCTCTCACGTGGGGTGAGTGACGGGGCTCGAACCCGCGACACCCAGGATCACAACCTGGTGCTCTACCAGCTGAGCTACACCCACCACGTGCACTCCCGGCGCACGCGGTGCCGGGGAGCACGGACGAGGATACCGGAGCCGGTCAGCTCCCGGACGCGGCCGGGGGTGCGGCGCCCGGCGCGGTGGCCGGGGGGGTCGCGTCGGCGGCGGCGAGGACGTCGGCGAAGGAGCCGGCCACCTCGGTCGCCGCGCGCTGGGCCTGCGACGTCGAGGGGCCGGGCGCGTCGACGAACAACGTCTGCCGGTAGTAGGCCAGCTCGCGGACGGACTCGACGATGTCGGCCAGCGCGCGGTGGGCCAACCCCTTCTGCGGCTGGGCGAAGTACACGCGGGGGAACCAGCGGCGGGCCAGCTCCTTGATCGAGCTGACGTCGACCATCCGGTAGTGCAGGTGGTCGTCGAGCTCGGGCATGTCGCGGGCGAGGAAGCCGCGGTCGGTGCCGATGGAGTTGCCGCACAGCGGGGCGGTGCGCCGCTCCGGCACCCACCGCTTCACGTAGGCCAGCACCTGCTGCTCGGCGTCGGCCAGGGTGAGCGTCGAGGCGCGCACCGCCTCGGTCAGGCCGGACTTCGCGTGCATCTCGGTGACGACGTCGGCCATCCCCTCGAGGTCGGCGTCGTCGGCGTGGATGACCAGGTCCAGCCCGGGGTCCAGGACCCGCAGCTCGGAGTCGGTCACGACGACGGCGACCTCGATGAGCTTGTCCCGGGTGAGGTCGAGCCCGGTCATCTCGCAGTCGATCCAGACCAGGTGTCCGCCGTTGTCCGCCACGGCGACCGACCCTACGTCGCACGCGACCGCGCGTCCCGCCCGTCCCGGTGGTCCGCGCGTCCACCGTCTACCGCACCCGCCACACCGACGCCACCGGAGGGGTCGGAATCCGGCATCCCCGCCGGTAGCCTCGCCGCATCCCGTTCTCCATCCCTGGGAGTTCCGCCGTGCCCCGATCCGCCGCACCCGCACCGCCTCCCCGGACGGTGCCCCCGGCTCCGGGCTCCCTGGGCGCTGCGCTCCGGCACCCCGTCGCGCTCCTGCGCTGGCTGTGGCCGGCGTACGTGACGCCCGGCCGGCCGGGGCGCGCCACCAGCGCGACCGAGCTGCGCTGGATCTACACCGCCTGGCTCGGTGCGTTCCTGCTCAAGATGCTCGGCTCAACCTGGGACGTGTCCTGGCACTTCCGGTGGCTGCGCGACGACCTGGCGCCCCCGCACCTGCTCAACTCGGCGGGCACCGCGGTCGTCGTCGCCCTCGTCCTGTTCCACTCCTACACCGGCTACGGCGTCGACCGGCGCGCGCTGCGGCTGATGCAGTGGGGGATCGGCACGTTCCTGGTCGCGGTGCCGATCGACATCGTCAACCACCGCGTCAACGGGCTGGACATCACCAGCTGGAGCCCCAGCCACGCGCTGCTCTACATCGGGACGGCGATCATGCTGGCCGGCGCGATCCGCGGCTGGTGGCTCTACGCCGCGCCCGGCCGCGTCCGCGACCTGGTGTCGCTGGGCCTGTGGCTGTTCTTCGTCGAGAACGTCGTCTTCCCCAACCAGCACCAGGAGTACGGCGTCCTGTCGCTGCGGGCCTACGAGGCCGGGGCGACGACGGCCGAGCAGCAGCTGCTGGACTTCGCGGCCTCGCAGGGCCAGACGCCGACCATGTTCATGCTCCCGGTCCCGTCCTGGGTGCACCCGGCCTGGCTGCTGTGCGCCGGGCTGCTGTCGCTGCTCGTGGCGCGGCGGGTCACCGGCCTGCGCTGGACGGCCACCACCGTCGTCGCCGTCTACCTCGGCTACCGCGCCGTGATGTGGCTGGGCCTGGTCGCGCTGGGCTTCCCGCCCTCGGTGCTGCCGCTGGTCCTGCTGGTCGGCGCGGTCTGCGTCGACCTCTCGGTCACCTGGCGGCTGCCGGGCTGGAGCGCGGCGCCGGCCACCGCGGCCGCGGTGTACGCCGCCGGCTGGTTGCAGGACGCGGCGGGGCTGCTGCCGCCGTGGGACTGGTCGTGGTGGTCGATCGCGCTGGTCCTGGGGTCCTTCACCCTCCTGTGGACCGTCGTCGACCTGGTCGCCCGCAGCCGCGCGTACGCCGCCTGGCTGGTCCCGGTGGAGCCCGCCAGGGCCGCCGTGCCGGTCGCCGGCGGCGCGTCGGCCCGCTGACGAGCCGGACCGTCCCGTCACATGACGTAGCGTCGCCCGCAACCGCACCTCCGGGCACCCGCCCCGGACCACGCCGGGCGCCCGGCACCGCGCCCGCCCGCGCGCCCCTGTACCCCACCCGCTCCCGGAGGACGACGTGCTGCCCCTGACGCCCGTGCCGCCGCAGACGGCGGGGGAGCGCGCGCTCTTCGCCGAGCTGACCCGGTGGGACCGCGGCGGCGCCGTCCGCGGCGCGGTCGTCGCGTCGATCCCGGTCGTCGACGGCCCCGTGGGGCGGCGCCTCTCCGACGCCGTCCTCCTCGTGCCCGAGGGCGTGGCGGTGGTGCGGATCGTCGAGGTGGTCCGCCAGAGCGGCGTGGTCACCGCGACACCCGAGGGCTCCTGGACGATCGGGCCCGGCGCCGGGCCCGGTGAGGTGCTGCAGCTGGCCGGTGGGGGCTCGACCCCGCTGGACGGTCTGATGCGGGCCGGCATGGACGCCGCCGTGCGGCTGCGCCGCGCCGGGCTCGAGCCGGGGCGGATCGCCCGCCTGACCGTGCTCACCGGCGAGCTCACCGGCCTGCTACCCGCCGACGGCGACCTCGGCGACGGTGACCAGGTCGCGCTCCTGGAACCGCGCTCCCTGCTGCTCGGCATCTCCCGCGCGGCCCGCTACGCCGGGGTCGACAACCCCCGGCTGTGGACCACCGCCGACGTCCGGGCCGCGCTGACCGCGCTGGGCTTCGACGGCCGCGGCCCCACGGTCGAGGAGCTCAACGGCGAGGGGTTCCCCTACTCGCCGTACGTGCTGCGGCGCCGCGAGCTGCTGGCCCCCGCCGCCATGGCCGCCTCGCCGGCCATGGGGACCGGCATGGGGACGGCCTCGCCCGCTCCGCCCGTCGACCCGGCCGCGTTCGGCCCGGCTGCCTTCGGCCCGGCTGCCTTCGACCCGGCGGCCCCGCTCCACCAGGCCGCCGCCGTCCACCCGGCCGCGTTCTCCCCGGCGCCGGCGGCGTCACCGCCCGGGCCCCTGGTGGACCCCGCCGCCGCCGCCGCCGTCGCCGCCGCCGCCATCCGGGCCGACGAGGAGGCCGCCGCGCGCGCCGCCGCAGGCCTCGACGCCGCGCCCGCCCCGGCACCCGCACCCGCCGTCCCGGCCGCGCCGCCGTCGCGTCCGGCGACCGCCCGCTTCGAGGCGCCCGCCCTCGAGTCCGGGACCGGCGCGCCCCCGGCACCGCCGTCCCCCGACCCGGCGCCGGTCCCCGAGCCAGAGCCGGCCGACGCCACCGGCGGGCTGGGTGGCCTGTTCGCCGAGGAGCGCCCCGCCGCCGCTCCGGCTGCTGCTCCTGTCGCGGCCCCGGCCGCCGTGCGGGCGCCGGTCGCGCCGCCGCCCGTCCCGCTGGTCGCGCCGCGTCGGCGTCCGCCCGCAGCCCGCCGCCGGCTGGTGCTGCTGTCCGCGGCCGCCGTGCTGGCCGCCGTCGTGCTGGTGGGTCTGCTCGTCGGGCTGCTCACCGACGACGACGACGGCGCCGCCGCCCAGGAGACGCCGGTGGCGAGCAGCCCACCGGCGACGCCGACCCCCGCGGGGCCCACGCCGGGCACCCGCACAGTGATCGACGGCCGGACCTTCGTCCTGCGCGAGGTGCAGGTCGACGACACCTGCGTCGGCAACTCCTACGGCGACGTCGCGGACTTCTTCGAGGCCGGCGACTGCACCGGGCTGACCCGGGCGCTGTGGTCCACCGACATCGACGGCCGCCCGGTCGTGGTATCGGTGTCCGCCGTCGAGATGGCCGACGTGCCCGGCGCCCGCGACCTGCGCGCGCTGGCCGACCGCAACGGCAGCGGCAACGTCAGCGACCTGCTGCGCGAGGGGGTGCGCTACCCCGGCTCCCCGGAGGAGCTGTCCGGCGCCGAGTACGCCAGCGCCGTCGACCGCACCGTGGTCACCATCGTCGAGACCGCCTGGGTCCGCCCCGGGGCCGGGCGCCCCGCGGGCATCGACGAGGTCGCGGGCGACAGCCTGGCGCTGCCGGTGCCCGCCTCCGCCGCCGACTGACCGCGCCGCTCAGGCCGTGACGTCGACCAGCACCTTGCCGACGGCGCCGCCCTCGACCGCGCGGTGCGCCTCCGCGGTGTCGGCCAGCGGGTACACGTGCAGCGGCAGCCCCGCGTCCTCGCCCACCCGGACCGCACCGTCGAGCACCGCGGCGGTCACGTCCTCGACGCCGAGCGCCTTGGCCCGCTCGGGCTCGGTGTAGACGAGCACGAACTGCCACCGCGCGTTGGGTCCCATCTGTGCGCGCACGGGGATGGTGACCTCCGCGCCGCCGTCGTCGGCGTACATCCCCACCGCGCCGTGCACGCCGAGCACCTGCGCGTCGACGGCGGCGTTGCGGGCCGCGGACACCTCGACGACGACGTCGACGCCCCTCGGCGCCACCTTGCGCACCTCCGCGACGACGTCCTGCTGCCGGTAGTCGACGACGTGCGAGGCGCCGGCGGCGGCCGCCAGCTGGGCCTTGCGGGGGCTGCTCACCGTGGCGACCACGGTCGCGTCGGCCCAGCGGGCGAGCTGCACCGCCGCGTTGCCCACGGCGCCGGCCCCGCCCTGCACGAGCACCGTGCGGCCGGTGAGCGCGCCGGGGCCAAGCCGGTCGGGCACCGACTCGCCGAGGGTGAGGCAGCGGTGCGCGGTGAGGAAGGGGATGCCCAGCGCCGCGCCGAGCTCGGAGGAGGCGTCGGCGCCGAGCAGCACGGCCTGCCGCAGCGGGACGACGGTGTACTCGGCCGCGGTGCCCCAGGGCCGCTGCCAGGCCGCCTCCCACACCCACACGCGCTGTCCGGTGACCGCCGGGTCGACCCCGCGGCCGACGGCCTCGACGGTGCCGGCGCCGTCCTGGCCGGGCACCTGACCGCCGGGGCCGGGTGAGGTGTTGGTCCGGGACTTCCAGTCGGTCGGGTTGACCCCGGCCACCGCCAGCCGGACGAGGACCTCGCCGGGGCCGGGCTCGGGGACGGGACGGTCGGTCAGCTCGAGGACCTCGGGGCCGCCGTTGCGGGTGTAGGTGATGGCGCGCACGCCCCCGCACTACCCACGTCGCCACCGGTGTCGTACGGCACCGTTCCGCCGGCCCCTCCGCGCGGTAGGAGGGGGGCGTGGAGGAGTTCCCCCCGGCCTGGACCCGCCTCCTGCCGTCGTCGCTGCGGCGGGCCCGCACCTACCGCCGGCACCACGGCCGCCTGCCGCCGCTCCGCGCCCCCCGGACGTTCACCGAGAAGCTCGACCGGCGGGTCACCTCCGACCGTCGGCCGCTGCTGGCCCCCACCTGCGACAAGCTGGCCATGAAGGAGCACTTCGCCGCGCGCGCCCCCGGCCGGCTGTCGGTCCCGCGGACGTACTGGTCCGGGACCGACGTCGCCGAGCTGGCCGACGTCGACCTGCCCGACCGCTGGGTGCTCAAGCCGAACCACTCCTGCCGGCGGGTGCTGCTGGGGGAGGGGCGGCCCGACCCCGCCGACCTCGCGGCCCGCACGGCCGGCTGGGTCGCCGAGCGCTACTGGCGCAAGAGCGAGGAGTGGGCCTACCGCCACGCGCGGCCGTGCCTGCTGGTGGAGGAGCACGTCGGCCCGCCGGGGGAGGCCCCGGCCGACCTCAAGGTCCTGGTGTTCGACGGCGTCCCGCGGCTGGTCGGCGTGCACACCGACCGGCGCGACGGGCTGCGGGGGCGGCTCTACACGGCCGACTGGGAGCCGCTGCCCTGGACCTGGGGCTACCCTCCCGGCCCGGACGTCCCGCGGCCGGAGTGGCTGCCCGACCTGCTGGCGGCCGCCGCCGCGGTCGCCGACGGCTTCGACATGCTGCGCGTGGACCTCTACCGCTCCGGTGGCCGGCTGTGGGGCGGCGAGCTCACGCCCTATCCCGGCGCCGGGCTCAGCCGCCTGGAGCCGGGTCTCGACGAGCTGCTGGGGAGCTGGTGGACCCTCCCGCCGCTGGGCCGGAGGTCCGCCGCGGCGCGCCGTCCCCCCGGGGGGTGACCCTGCCGGAACCGGACTGGTCCGGAACCCGGCCGGAGCCGATGAGGCGGCATGGAGCTCTCCGCGTTCGGCCGCCTCCGCCGTGCACTCCCCGAGGGCCGCCCGCTGCCCGACGAGGTGTGGCAGCGCCGGCACGCGGTCCTGCTGCGGCTGGCCGCCGTCCAGGCGCTGGCCATCGGCGTTCTCGCGCTCACCCGTGGCTGGTCGGGGCCGGCCGCCCTCGCGGCGACCGCGGCCGCGGCCTACCCCCTGACCGCGAACCTGCTGCCGGGTGCCGGCCGCACGCTGCGCGCGGCCGGGACGACGGTGAGCCTGCTGGCGACGTCGGTGCTGCTGGTGCACGTCTTCGACGGGCTGACCGAGGCGCACTTCTCCTTCTTCGTCGTGGTCGGCCTCGTGTCGCTCTACCAGGACTGGACGCCCTTCGGCCTGGCCCTCGCGGTGGTGGTGCTGCACCACGGCCTCGTGGGCACCCTCTTCCCGCACTCGGTGTTCCACCACGACGCCGCCTTCCGCGACCCGTGGGTGTGGGCCGCGGTGCACGGCGGGTTCGTGCTGGCCGCGAGCCTGGCCAACCTGGCCTCGTGGCGGCTCAACGAGCGGCAGGGGCTCTTCGACCCGCTCACCGGCCTGGCCAACCGCACCCGGTTCATGCAGGGCCTGGTCCGGCTGCTGGAGCGCCGCAGCGGCCAGGTCAGCGTCCTGTTCCTCGACCTCGACGACTTCAAGGACGTCAACGACACCCTCGGCCACGCCGCGGGCGACCAGCTGCTCACCACCGTCAGTGAGCGCCTGCTGGCCTGCACCCGGGTCGGGGACGAGGTGGGCCGCCTCGGCGGTGACGAGTTCGCCGTCGTGGTCGGCGGGGACGCCACCGCCGCCGCGGCCGTCGGCGAGCGGGTGCTCGCGGCGCTGGCCGAGCCGGTCGAGGTGGCGGGGCGGCTGCTGACCGTGCACGTCAGCCTCGGGCTCGCCGACACCGCCACGGCCGGCGACCGCCGTCCTGGGACGCTGCTGCGCAACGCCGACCTGGCCATGTACGAGGCCAAGGCCCTGGGCAAGAACCGCATGGTCCGCTACGTGCCGGGCATGGCCGAGGCCGCCCAGTGCGAGGCCGACCTGCTGCAGGACCTCGCCGCCGCGACGCGGTCCGGGCAGCTGGAGGTGCACTACCAGCCGACGATCGACCTGGCCGACGGACGCACCACCGGCTACGAGGCACTGGTCCGCTGGCGCCACCCCGGCCGCGGCCTCGTCCCGCCGGCCGAGTTCATCCCCCAGGCCGAGGCCAGCGGCCTCGTCGTCGAGATCGGCCGCTGGGTGCTCGAGCGGGCGGTCTCCCAGGCGGCGGCGTGGACGGCCGAGACCGGCCGCCCGATCGGCATCGCGGTCAACCTCTCGCCGCGGCAGCTGTCCGACGACGACGTCGTCACCGTGGTCGCCCGGGTCCTCGCCGACACCGGCCTGCCCGCCGGTCAGCTGACCCTGGAGGTCACCGAGGGCGTGCTGCTGCGCGACGTCGACGAGGCCGTCGGCCGGCTGGCCGCGCTGCGGGCACTCGGGGTGCGGATCGCCATCGACGACTTCGGCACCGGGTACTCGAGCATGGCCTACCTGCGGCGGCTGCCGGCCGACGTCCTGAAGATCGACCGCAGCTTCGTGCAGGACCTCGGCTCCGACGGCCGGTCGACGACGCTGGTCGCCTCGATGATCGAGCTCGCGCGCAGCCTCGGCCTGGAGGTCGTGGCCGAGGGCGTGGAGACGCCGCAGCAGCACGCGGTGCTCGGCGACCTCGCCTGCTCGCACGCGCAGGGGTACCTGTTCGGCCGGCCCCTGCCCGCGCCTGCCCACGACCCCGTCGGGGACATGCCCTCCGGTGCGGTCCCGGAGCCCCGCGAGGAGGTCGCGGCCCTCTGATCAGGCGGGCGTGATCGAGAGGGTGAGTGCCCGGCGGCCGGCCTCGGTGCGGGCGGTGCGCATGCGCTCCTCCGAGGGCGTGCCGTAGTCGGTGGTACGCTGCCGGGCGGGCCGGCCGATCGCGGCGGCCACCGCCTCGAGCTCGGCGATGGTCTTCAGCGAGCCGTTCTCGCTGCCGGCCATCCGGCTGATCGTCTCCTCCATCAGCGTGCCGCCGAGGTCGTTGGCCCCGCCCTGCAGCACCGCCCGCGTGCCGGCGTCGCCGAGCTTGACCCACGAGGTCTGGATGTTGCGGATGCGCCCGTGCAGCAGCAGCCGCGCCACGGCGTGCACCGCCCGGTTCTCCCGCACCGTCGGGCCGGGGCGCGCCACGCCGGCGAGGTAGATCGGCGCGTTGTGGTGCACGAACGGCAGCAGCACGAACTCGGTGAACCCGCCGGTCTCGTCCTGCTGCCGGGCGATGGTGCGCAGGTGCGCGACCCAGTGCGCCGGGGCGTCGACGTGGCCGTACATCATCGTCGACGTCGTCGGCAGGCCCACCCGGTGCGCGGTGCCGATGATCTCCAGCCAGGTCGCGGCGGGCAGCTTGCCCTTGGTCAGCACCCAGCGCACGTCGTCGTCGAGGATCTCCGCCGCCGTCCCGGGGACGCTGTCGAGCCCGGCCTCCTTGGCGGCGGTGAGGAAGTCCGCGAACGACAGCCCGGTGCGGGCGGCGGCGTTGACGATCTCCATCGGGGAGAACGCGTGCAGGTGGATCTCCGGCTTCCGACGCTTCACCTCGCCGATCAGGTCGAGGTAGGCGCTGCCCGGGAGGTCGGGGTGGATGCCGCCCTGCATGCAGATCTCGGTGGCGCCGGCCGCCCACGCCTGGTCCACGCGGTCGCCCACCTCGGACAGCGACAGCGTGTAGGCGTCGGCGTCGGTCCGCCGCTGGGCGAAGGCGCAGAACCGGCAGCCGGTGTAGCAGACGTTGGTGAAGTTGACGTTCCGGTTGACGACGTAGGTGACGTCGTCGCCGACGGTGGCCCGGCGGACGGCGTCGGCGAGGGCGCACAGGGCCTCGAGGTCGGGGCCGTCGGCGCCCAGCAGCGCCAGGTACTGCGCGTCGGAGAGCCCGGCCGGGTCGGCCTCGGCGGCGCGCAGCGCGGCGTGCACCTCCGGGTCGCCGACGGCGAGGGCGGTGGAGGAGCCGTCCCGCGCCTTCTCCGTGCGGGAGCGCAGGTCGGCCCAGTCGCCGTAGACGGCGTCGAAGTCGCCGCGCCGGTCGCCGGTGCGCCCGACGGTGTCGACCTCGACGTGCAGGTCGGTGCGGCCGGTGGAGACCCACGCCTCGTCGGGCTCCTGCCACGGCAGCCCGGCGGGGACGCGGCCCTCGACGGCCAGGCCGTCGGGCCCGGCGAGCGCGGCCACGTGCGGGCGCACCCGCGGGTCGAGCCACGGCTCGGGCTCGAGCACGTACCGCGGCTGGGCGGCCAGCCGCTCGCGCAGGGTGAACCCGCCCTCGGCGGTCAGCGCGGCGAGCTTGTCGGTGTTGGGCCAGGGCCGCTCGGGGTTGACGTGGTCGGGGGTGAGCGGGCTGACCCCGCCCCAGTCGTCGACGCCGGCGCGCAGCAGCAGCCCGAGCTCGGTGGAGTCGGACAGGTTCGGCGGGGCCTGCACCCGCGCCCGCGGGCCGAGCAGCAGCCGGGTGACGGCGACGGCGGCGACGTACTCCTGCAGCGCGAGGTCGTCGTGGGCGGCCATCGCGGTGCGCGGCTTGGCGCGGAAGTTCTGGACGATGACCTCCTGCACGTGCCCGTGCCGGGCGTGCGCGGCGCGGATCTGCAGGACGGCGTCGACCCGCTCGGCCGGCGTCTCGCCGATGCCCAGCAGCACCCCGGTGGTGAACGGGACGGCGGAGCGGCCGGCGTCCTCCAGCACCCGCAGCCGGACGGCGGGCTCCTTGTCGGGGGAGCCGAAGTGCGGCCCGCCGGGCTCCGACCACAGCCGGGTCGCGGTGGTCTCGAGCATCATCCCCATGGACGCCGACACCGGCTTGAGCCGCTGGACCTCCTCCCACGTGAGCACGCCGGGGTTGAGGTGCGGCAGCAGGCCGGTCTCCTCGAGGACCCGGATCGCGACGGCGCGCAGGTAGCCCAGCGTGGAGTCGAAGCCGTGCGCCCCCAGCCACTCGGCGGCGACCGGCCAGCGGTCCTCCGGGCGGTCGCCCAGGGTGAACAGGGCCTCCTTGCAGCCCAGCGCCGCGCCCTGCCGGGCGATCTCCAGCACCTCGTCGGGGGAGAGGAACGGCGCCTTCCCCTCGCGGCGCAGCTGCCCGGGGGTCGTGACGAAGGTGCAGTAGTGGCAGCGGTCGCGGCACAGGTGGGTGAGCGGGATGAACACCTTGCGGCTGTAGGTGACGACCCCGGGCCGCCCGGCCGAGGCGAGGCCGGCGTCGCGCACCCGGGAGGCGGCGGTGAGCAGCCGGTCCAGCGGCTCGCCCTCGCCCAGCCCGCGGGCCGACAGCAGCACCTCGGCCTCGCCCGCGTCGAGGGGGACACCCCGCTCGGCGCGGGCGAGGGCACGCCGGAGTCCGGAGGGCACGGGGGGCTGCGGCTGGCTCATCGCCGTCGACGCTAACCCCCGGACGACCGGCGCAGGAGGTCGCGTCACCCGGGGGCGTCGACGTAGCGGCCGCGGAGGCGGAGCAGGGGGGCGGAGCCGTCGTGCAGGACCGGCACCGCCTCGACGACGAGCAGCGCCAGCACGTGGTCACCGGCGGGCACCAGGCGCTCCAGCCGGCAGTCCAGCGCGACGACGCCGCCGTCGAGCACGATCGCGTCGCTGTGCGGCGCCCGCGACCATGGCACCGCCTCCAGCAGGTGCCGGGCCGAGGGGCGCCCCGCCGAGGAGAACCGGCTGGCCAGGATCGCCTGACCCGCGGCGAGGACGGTGAGCGCGCACGTGCCCACCGCCTCGAGCACCTCGGCCGGGTAGCCGTCCGCGCTCAGCCCGACGGCGACCAGCGGCGGGTCGGCCGACACGCTCGTCACCGACGTCACGGTGGCGCCGACGTCGTCGATGTCGTCGCGGACGGTCAGCAGCGCCACCCCGGCCGGGTACTGCCGGAGCGCGGCGCTGAAGTCGGCGCGGGACACGGGCATGCGGCCAGTCGACCACACCGGACAGGATGGCCCCGTGAGCAGCGCAGACAGGACCTACGACGTCGTCGTGCTCGGTGCCGGCCCGACCGGGGAGAACCTCGCCGACGTCGTCGTGCGGGGCGGGCTGAGTGCGGTGCTGGTGGAGGAGCACCTCGTCGGCGGGGAGTGCTCCTACTACGCGTGCATGCCCAGCAAGGCGCTGCTGCGCGGCACCGAGGCCCTCGCGGCCGCCCGGACCGTGCAGGGCGCCGCGGCCGCCGTGACCGGTGAACAGGACGTGGCCGCCACGCTGGCGCGCCGCGACTCCTTCACCCACGACTGGGACGACACCGGCCAGGTCGACTGGGTCGCGGGTGCGGGCATCGACCTCGTCCGCGGTACCGCCCGGCTCGACGGCGAGCGTGCCGTCGTCGTCACCACGCCCGACGGTGGCCGCGTCCGGCTCACCGCGCGGCACGCGGTCGCCGTCTGCACCGGGTCGGAGCCGGCGGTGCCGCCGGTGGCGGGCCTCGACGGCGTGCAGCCGTGGACCCCGCGCGAGGCGACCGGCGCGAAGGAGGCCCCCCGCCGGCTGCTCGTCGTCGGCGGCGGCTACGTCGGCTGCGAGCTGTCCTTCGCGTGGCACGCGCTCGGCTCGCGGGTGACGCTGCTGCAGCGCGGCGGCCGGCTGCTGCCCGACGCCGAGCCGCAGGCCGGGGACGCCGTGCTCGCCTCGCTGCGCGACCGGGGTGTCGACGTCCGCCTCGACGCCGACGTCACCGCCGCCCGCCGCGAGGACGACGAGGTGGTCCTCACCGTGGGCGGGGAGGAGGTGCGCGGCGACGAGGTGCTGGTCGCCACCGGCCGGCAGGCGCGCACCACCGCCATCGGGGCGGACACCGTCGGCCTCGAGCCCGGCCGGTACCTCGACGTCGACGACACGCTGCGGGTGCGCGGCCTGCCGTGGCTCTACGGCGCCGGCGACGTCAACGGCCGGCGGCTGCTCACCCACATGGGCAAGTACCAGGCCCGCCAGGCCGGTGCCGCGATCGTCGCCCGCGCCCGCGGCGAGGAGGTGTCCGGTGCCGACTGGTCGCCGCACACCGCCACCGCCGACCGCGCCGCCACCCCGGCCGTGGTGTTCACCGACCCGCAGGTGGCCAGCGTCGGCCTGACCTCCGCCCAGGCCCGCGAGGCCGGCCTTCCGCACCGCGTCGTCGAGTACCCGATCGGCTCGGTGGCCGGCGCGGCGCTGCTCGCCGACGGCTACGAGGGGACGGCGGTCGCCGTCGTCGACCCCGGGCGCGAGGTGCTGCTCGGCGTCACGTTCGTCGGCCCGGCCGTCGCCGAGCTGCTGCACGCGGCCACGATCGCCGTCGTCGGCGAGGTGCCGATCAGCCGGCTGTGGCACGCGGTCCCGGCCTACCCGACGGTCAGCGAGGTGTGGCTGCGGCTGCTCGAGACCTGGCGCGGCTGAGTGGCGCGCATCGGCCTGGTCCTGCACCCCACGCGGGACTCCTCGGCGGCCGTACGCCAGG
The DNA here is from genome assembly GCF_900115395.1 of Geodermatophilus obscurus. Classification (GTDB taxonomy): domain Bacteria; phylum Actinomycetota; class Actinomycetes; order Mycobacteriales; family Geodermatophilaceae; genus Geodermatophilus; species Geodermatophilus obscurus_B. Next base: position 202,115 of record NZ_FOWE01000010.1, on the reverse strand, counting down.
TCAGCGCGTGGACCGGCGGAGCCGACGTCGAGCTGCTGGCCGACCGGGCCGACGTCGCCCGGCTGGGCCTCGCCGGTGTCACCCCGGTGACGCCCGAGGAGCTGGCCGGCACCACCGACGGGCTCATCGCCCTGGGCGGCGACGGCACCATCCTCGGCGCCATGCGGCTGGTGAGCGACCGGCCGGTGCCGGTGCTCGGCGTCAACCTCGGCCACCTCGGGTTCCTGGCCGAGGTGGAGGGCGGCGAGCTGGGGGAGGCGCTGGCCGCGATGGCCGAGGGCCGGGTGCGCACCGAGTCCCGCGGCTGCCTGGTCGTGCGGCGGCGCGACCGCGAGGACCCGGCGTTCAACGACGCCGTGCTGGCCCGGGTGCCGGGGGAGGGGATGGTGACCGCCGACCTGTCGGTCGGGGGCCAGCGCTACGCCCACGTCCGCTGCGACGCGGTGATCATCGCGACCGCGATGGGCTCGACCGCCTACAACTACGCGGCCGGCGGCCCGGTGGTCAGCCCCGAGGTCGAGGGCATCCTGCTCACGCCCGCCGCGCCCGCGCAGGGCATCTCGCGGACCGTGCTGCTCGGCGCCCGGGAGACCCTCTCGCTCACCATCAGCAGCGGCCGCCCGGCGGTGGAGGTCGACGGCGTCCTCCGCGGTCAGCTCGACCCCGGCGACGAGCTGACCGTGTCCTACCGCCCCGGCGCCGGGCAGCTGGTCCGCATCCAGGGGTCCCGCTCGGCGGCGCGCAGCCGGGCCAAGCTGTCCCTGCTGGACCTGCCCTTCCTGCCCGGCGAGCTGCTCGAGTTCCTCCCGCCCGACGTCCGCGAGCGCATGAAGGAGGACCCGCAGGACGGCTGAACCCCCCCGCCGTGCTGCAGTGGAGCCCGTGCCTGCACCGTCCCGCTCCTCCTGGCGCCGCTACGTCGCCCTCGGCGACTCCTTCACCGAGGGGCTCAGCGACCCCGACCCCGCCCGCCCCGGCGAGTACCGCGGCTGGGCCGACCGGCTGGCCGGGCACCTCGCCGCGGCGAGCCCGCACGACGTCGAGTACGCCAACCTGGCGATCCGCGGCCGGCTGCTGCCTCAGGTGCTCGCCGAGCAGGTGCCGGTGGCCCGTGCCGCGCGGCCCGACCTGGTCAGCCTGGTCGCCGGCGGCAACGACCTGCTCCGCCCCGGTGCCGACCCCGACCGGCTGGCCGCCGCGCTGGAGGAGGCGGTGGCCGGCTTCCGCGCCGACGGCGCCGACGTGGTGCTCGCCACCGGGGTCGACCCGCGGCTGACCCCGCTCATCCGCCGCACCCGCGGCCGCGTGGCGGTGTTCAACGCCTCGGTGTGGTCGATCGCCGCGCGGCACGGCGCGGTCGTGCTCGACCAGTGGGGCGCCGGCTGGCTGCTGGACTGGCGGCTCTGGGACGGCGACCGCATCCACCTCACGGCCGAGGGGCACCGCCGCACCGCGCTGGCCGCGGCCGCGGCCCTGGGCGTGCCGGTCCCCGGCGACGGGGACGGCGACTGGCGCACCCCGTTACCCCCGGCGCCGCCGCGGGCGCTGCGCGCGGCGGTCGCCGAGGAGGTGGCGTGGGTGCGCGGGTTCGTCGCGCCGTGGATCGCCCGCCGCCTGCGCGGGCGCTCCTCCGGCGACGGGCGTGCGCCGAAGCGCCCGGTGCCGCTGACGCTGCCGCGCGCCTGACGACTAGGCCGGCGGCCCGTCCCCGTCGGGGTCCTCGGCGATGTCGTCGACGACCTTCAGGAACGGGCGCGGCGGCAACGGCCGCTCGTCATCGAGGGGCAGCAGGTCGACCCCGTCGCCGCCGGCGACGGGCAGGTCCTCGACGGCCTCCAGCTCGCCGGTGACCGCCCCGAGCACCGCGGCGGCCTCCTCGGCGGCCTGCCCGACGAGTGTCTCGGCGACCGTGGTGTCGGTGCGGCCGGGCAGCGGCGCCGGCCGCCCGAAGGCGTAGCCCTGGGCCATCGCGCAGCCGTGCCGGCGCAGCCAGTCGGCCTGGTCGAGGTCCTCGATGCCCTCCGCGATGACCTGCAGCCCCATGCCCTGGCCGAGCTGCAGCAGCCCCTGCACCAGCGCGGCCGACGACGGCTCGCGGACCACCCCGGCGACGAAGGACCGGTCGATCTTGACGGTGTGGATGGGCAGCCGGTGCAGGGCGGTGATCGCCGAGTACCCGGTGCCGAAGTCGTCGAGCGCCAACGTCACCCCGCGCGCGGTGACCTCCTGCACGGCCTGCAGGGTGGCCTCGGCGGCGAACAGCGCCGTCGACTCGGTGATCTCCAGCTCCAGCCGCTCCGGCGGCAGGCCGGACGCGTCGAGCACGTCGGCGACCAGCTCGCTGAACCCCTCCTCGGCCAGGTGCCGGGCGGAGACGTTGACGTGCACCCGCAGGCCGGCCGGCCAGCCGGCGGCGTCGTCGCAGGCACGGCGCAGCACCCAGGCACCCAGCCGCGAGGTCAGCCGGTTGTTCTCGGCGGCGTCGAGGAAGGCGCCCGGCGGCAGCAGCCCGCGGGTGGGGTGCTGCCAGCGGATGAGCGCCTCGTAGCCCAGCAGTGTCTCGTCGGCGAGGGAGACGATGGGCTGGTAGAAGAGCCGCAGCTCGTCGGCGTCCAGTGCCCGGCGCAGGTCGGTCTCGAGCTGCAGCAGGTCGACCTCGTCCTCGGTGAGGCCGCCGTCGTGCACCTCGATGCGGGCCCGGCTGCCGTCGCGCTTGGCGCGGGCCAGGGCGCTGTGCGCCTGCTTGAGCAGGTCGTCGGGGGCGACGTCGGACCCCAGCGTCAGGCCCACGGACGCCGACAGCACGATCTCGCGGCCGCCCAGCACGAACGGGTCGTCGAGGACGGCGAGCAGCCGGTCGGCCAGCGCGCGCAGCCCGTCGAGGTCCTCGACGTCCTCGGCGAGGATGAGGAACTCGTCGGCGCCCAGCCGGACGGCGGTGTCCTCGACGCGGGTGCTCCACCGCAGCCGGTCGGCGACCTGGCTGAGCAGCTGGTCGCCGGCCTCGGTGCCGAGGGTGTCGTTGACCGCTTGGAACCGGTCGAGGTCCATGTGCACCAGGCCGACCTGCAGCCCCCGGCGGCGGGAGAGCGCGAGGGCGTGGTTGAGCCGGTCGGTGAGTGCGCGCCGGTTGGGCAGCCCGGTGAGCGGGTCGGTGAAGGCCCGGCGGACCAGGTCTTCCTCGGCGCGGCGGCGGTCGGTGACGTCGACCAGCGACAGGACGGCGAACTGCGGCTCGCCGGTGCTGCGGTGGACGACGTCGTGCGACTGCTGCACCCACACCTCGCTGCCGTCGGCGCGGCGCAGGCGGCGCTCGCCGTCCTGGCGCAGCCACGGGTCCAGCGCGCCGTCCTCGCCGGCCACGTCGTCGTTCAGCGGAGCGTCGTCGGGGTGGGCGAGCAGGTCGACGTGCCGGCCGACCATGTCGTCGATGCCCCGGCCGGCGAGCGCGCAGAGCGCGTCGTTGACCACGAGCAGGTGGCCGTCGAGGTCGACGAGGGCCTGCGGGACGGGGGAGGAGAGGAACAGGGCGCGGAACATCTGGCCGCGGTCGGCCAGCAGCGTGTCGATGGCCCGCAGCCTCGCCCCCGCCGGTGCGCCGGCGTGCCCGCCGGGTCGGCCGGCCCGGGGCAGGGGCACGGAGGAGGCGCTGAGAGTCACCCGGACAGGGTGGCCGACGCCCTGGCCGGATCGGCGGAACCGGCGCCCGGAATGTCGTGGTCGACCGATCACAGACGGTGAGGGCTCCGCCTCACCGGGAACACCCGTCCCGCGCACCGCGCTGGTGTGACGCGTGAAGCGCATCGGGTTCCTGTCCTTCGGTCACTGGCAGCCCATCCCCGGCTCGCAGGTGCGCACCGCCCGCGACGCCCTGGTGCAGTCGGTGGAGCTCGCCGTCGCCGCCGAGGAGCTGGGCCTGGACGGCGCCTTCGTCCGCGTGCACCACTTCGCCCGGCAGCTGGCCGCGCCGTTCCCGCTGCTGGCGGCGATGGCGGCCCGCACCTCGCGGATCGAGCTGGGCACCGGCGTGATCGACATGCGCTACGAGAACCCGCTGTACATGGCCGAGGAGGCCGCGGCCACCGACCTGCTCAGCGACGGCCGGCTGCAGCTCGGCGTCAGCCGGGGGTCACCGGAGACGGCGCTGCGCGGCTCGGAGGCCTTCGGGTACGTCCCGCCGGAGGGAGCCACCGACGCCGACCTGGCCCACGAGAAGACGGCGCTGTTCCTCGCCGCGCTGCGGGGCGCCACCGTCGTCGACGCCGACCCCGGGACGACCGGCGGCGCGCGCGGCCGGCTGGCCGTCCAGCCGCAGTCGCCGGGCCTGGCCGACCGCATCTGGTGGGGCTCGGGCACCCGCGCCACCGCCGTCCGGACCGCCGAGCAGGGGCTGAACCTGATGAGCTCGACGCTGCTCGTCGAGGACACCGGCGTGCCCTTCGACGAGCTGCAGGCCGAGCAGATCGAGCGGTACCGCGCCGCCTGGGCCGCGGCCGGGTGGCAGCGCGAGCCGCGGGTGTCGGTCAGCCGCAGCGTCGTCCCCGTCGTCTCCGATCTCGACCGCGCCTACTTCGGCGACGAGCGGCGCTCCTCCGACCAGGTCGGGCTGCTCGAGGGCGTGCGCGCCCGCTTCGGGCGGAGCTACGTCGGCGAGCCCGACCGGGTGGCCGAGGAGCTGGCGAAGGACGCCGCCGTCCGGGAGGCCGACACCCTGCTGGTCACCGTGCCGAACATGCTCGGCGTCGAGTACAACGCCGCCCTGCTGGAGAACCTCGCCCGCCACGTGGCTCCGGCGATCGGCTGGGTGCCCGCCGGCTCGCGCTGACGACGCGCACGACGCCGGGGAGCCCGGGACCGTGGCGGTCCCGGGCTCCCGGTGTCCTGTGCTCGCGGCGCCCGGGTCAGGGGGCGCCCGGTCTCAGCTGGCGTCGAAGGTGACGTTGCCCTCGGCGTCGATGTCCGCGAGGACCTCGCCGGTGTCGCTCGGGTCGTCGACCAGGGTGGCGGTGCAGGTCAGCTGCAGGCCGTCCCCGGCGACGAGCACGGTGCGGTCGTCGGCGTCGCAGCTGGCGGTCACGTCCAGCCCGGCGTCGGTGGCGAAGGTGGAGACCAGCGCCGCCTCGACGTCGGCGACCTGGACGAAGACGTCCTCGCTGGCGATGGTCACGTTGCCCTCGTCGTCGGTCTGCTCGACGGTGTAGCTGACCTCCTGGCCCTCGACCTGGGCGGTGCAGGTCGACACCGTGCCGGCGGCGAGCTCGACGTCCTCGGGACAGGTGACGTCGGTGACGGTCACGCCGGCCTGCTCCTCGGTGAGCGCCACGATCTGCCGCTCGGCCTCGGCGGTGTCGAGGACCTTCCCGCCCAGCAGGAAGAAGGCACCGATGCCCAGGCCGGCGACGACCAGGGCCGCCAGGATGCTGCCGACGACCGCGCCGGTGCGCTTCTTCGCCGGCGGCCCGCCGAAGCCGTTCGGGGTGCCGGGTGCGAAGCCCGGGCCGCCCGGGCCGAAGCCGCCCGGCGCGGGGAAGGACGGGGGCGCGTAGGGGCCGTGTCCCTGGGGGCCGTGTCCCTGGGCGCCGTGTCCCTGGGCGCCGTGTCCCTGGGCGCCGTGGCCGTGCGGCTGGTTGGGGGAACCGTAGGGGTTCTGGACCTGGGTCATGTCGGGCTCCTCGATCGGTCCCGGGTCCGTCCCGGGTGCTCGGAAGCACCGTGCCGCGCCCCACTTGCAGCGACCTTCGACATCACTTGCAAGCCACCGCCAGCGCCCGGACGGGACCCTGGTCGTCACCGGGTGCGCACGCCGCCGGGCGCACGGTGGCCACCGGGCAGGGCGGCGCTCCGCGGCGCCCGGGACCGTCCGGGAGGACGCCCCCGCGTGCTTGCATGCGGCGCACCGTCCCGGGGCGTCAGGAGGTCGCGGACATGACCAGGTCAGCTCCTCCCGACGGAGGGCCCCGGCGGGCCGGCCCCGACGACCTGCGCGGGATGACCCTCTTCGACGGCGTCGCCGACGACCAGCTCCAGGAGCTGTCCGCGGCCGGGGAGGAGGTGCACTTCGGCCCCGAGGACGTCCTCTGGGTGGAGAACCAGCCGGCCGAGTCCTGGTGGGTCCTGCTCGACGGCAGCATCGACCTGCTGCGGCACGTCGGCCACGAGGAGACCGTCCTCGGGACGATGGACGTGCCGGGACGGTGGGCCGGGGGGTTCCGGGCCTGGGACGAGCACGGCGCCTACCTGGCCACCGGCCGCGCCGTCGCCCCCGGCCGGGTGCTGCGGATCCCCGCCGCGGAGCTGCGCCGGATCTGGACGGCGCGCTTCCCGCTGGGCCTTCTGCTCACCGAGGGCGTCTCCCGGTCGGCGCGCAACTACGAGACGATGGCCCGCCAGCGGGAGGCCCTGGCCGCCCTCGGCACCCTCGCGGCCGGCCTGGCGCACGAGCTGAACAACCCCGCCGCGGCGGCGACCCGCGCCGTCGACGCCCTCGCCGAGGCCTGCGACGGCATGTTCGCCTCCCTGCGCCGGCTGGCCGGCGTCCCCGTCAGCGCCGAGCAGTTCACCGGGCTCGACGCGCTGCGCCAGGAGCTGGGGTCCCGTCCGGGCGGGGAGAGCCCGATGGTCCTCGCCGACCGGGAGGACGAGCTCGCGGACTGGCTGGCCGACCACGACGTCGCCCGGGAGTGGGTCCTGGCGCCCGCGCTCGCCGCGGCCGGCGCCGACCCCGAGTGGTGCGACCGGGCCGCCGGGGTCGTGGGGGAGGACCCCCTCGCCGCCGGGCTGGAGTGGGTGGCCAGCACCCTGTCGGTCACGGTCCTGCTCGCCGAGGTCAAGGAGTCGACGCAGCGCATCTCCGACCTGGTGGCGGCGGTCCGGTCGTACTCGCAGCTGGACCGGGCGTCGATGCAGCGGACCGACGTCGCGGAGGGCCTGGAGAGCACGCTCGTGACGCTCGCCCACCGGATCCCCCCGGGCGTGCGGGTCGAGCGGGACTACGGCCAGGACGTCCCGCGCATCCAGGCCCTCCCCGGCGAGCTCAACCAGCTGTGGACCCGCCTGGTCGACAACGCCCTCGACGCCATGGGCGACGCCGGGACGCTGCGGGTGCGGACCGGGTGGGAGCGGGGTGCGGTGGTCGTGGAGGTCGGCGACAGCGGCCCGGGGATGTCGGAGGAGACCCGGGCGCACGCGTTCGACCCGTTCTTCACGACGAAGGGCGTCGGCCAGGGGACCGGCCTGGGGCTGGACATCTCGCGGCGGGTCGTGCAGCACCACGGCGGCGAGATCGGCATCGACACCGGGCCGGGTGGGACGGTGCTGCGCGTGCGGCTGCCCGGCGGGCGCGTCGGCGGGGCCTGAGCGCGCCCGGCAGGACTCGAACCTGCGACCAAGTGCTTAGAAGGCACCTGCTCTATCCGCTGAGCTACGGGCGCTCGGTCGCCGATGATGACACCTCCCGCCGCCGCGGGGCGCCCCGGTGACATCGCGGCGCCCGTCCTCCACAGGCGGCCCGGGCTCCACAGGTCGTCCGCACGTGCGCCGTCCGGCTCCCGGCGGCCCCAGGGTCGTGCCCGGACCGGCACCGTGCCGGCCAGGACAGACCCGAGGAGCACCGTGAGCGCCACCGAGATCACCGTGATCGGCAACGTCGTCACCTCGCCCAGCCGCGTCCGCACGCAGGGCGGCAGCGTCACCAACTTCCGGCTCGCCTCCACCGAGCGGCGGTACGACGGCGCCACCCAGGGCTTCGTCGACGGGGCCACCTTCTTCGTCGACGTCGAGTGCTGGGGCGAGCTGGGCGGCAACGTGTCGCACAGCCTCAGCAAGGGCGACCCCGTCGTCGTCCGCGGCGTCATCCGCACCGACCAGTGGGAGTCCGAGCAGGGGCCGCGCAGCAGGCCGCGGGTCAAGGCCGAGGCGGTCGGGCCGAACCTCGCGCGGGGCACCGCCGACTTCCGCCGCACCCAGCGGGCCGCGCCCGTCCCGGCCGCGGCCGAGCCACCGGCCGCAGACGGTGCCGACGAGCGGGACTACGACGGCCCCGTCGAGCCGTTGTACACGCTGGACCCCGAGACCTCCGCGGCGGCGCAGGCACTCGAGCACGAGCTCGGTGCCCTGCCGGAACCGGCCCTGCACTAGCGGCCTGCCAACTGGGAGGATCGGGACCGAGAACGTACGGGGGCCGGGCCGGCACACACCGGCCCGCCCCTCCTCGCGGACCGATCCCGCGCACCGACGGAAGGCTCTACCCCCAGTGGCTCAGTACATCTACACGATGGTGCGTGCGCGCAAGGCGCACGGCGACAAGGTGATCCTCGACGACGTCACCCTGTCGTTCCTGCCCGGCGCCAAGATCGGCGTCGTCGGCCCGAACGGGGCCGGCAAGTCCACCGTCCTCCAGATCATGGCCGGCATGCAGCAGCCGTCCAACGGCGACGTGATGCTCGCGCCCGACGCCACGGTCGGGATCCTGCTGCAGGAGCCCCCGCTCAACGAGGAGCTCGACGTCCGCGGCAACGTCGAGGAGGCGGTCAAGCCGCTGCGCGACGCGCTGACCCGCTTCGAGGAGGTCAGCGCGGCGATGGGCGAGCCCGACGCCGACTTCGACGCCCTCCTCGCCGAGCAGGGCGAGCTGATGGAGGTCATCGAGAACGCCGACGGGTGGGAGCTCGACGCCCGCATCGAGCAGGCGATGGACGCCCTGCGCTGCCCGCCCGGCGACGCCGACGTCACCGTCCTCTCCGGCGGTGAGCGCCGCCGCGTGGCGCTGTGCAAGCTCCTGCTGGAGGCCCCCGACCTGCTGCTGCTCGACGAGCCCACCAACCACCTCGACGCCGAGAGCGTGGCCTGGCTCGAGCAGCACCTGGAGAAGTACGCCGGCACCGTCGTCGCCGTCACCCACGACCGGTACTTCCTCGACAACGTCGCCCAGTGGATCCTCGAGCTCGACCGCGGCCGGGCCTACCCCTACGAGGGCAACTACTCCACCTACCTGGAGACCAAGTCCACCCGCCTGAAGGTCGAGGGCGCCAAGGACGCCAAGCGGCAGAAGCGGCTGGCCGACGAGCTCGAGTGGGTGCGCTCGGGGGCGAAGGCCCGCCAGGCCAAGAGCAAGGCCCGACTGGCCCGCTACGAGGAGATGGCCGCCGAGGCCGACAAGTTCCGCAAGCTGGACTTCGAGGAGATCCAGATCCCGCCGGGCCCGCGGCTGGGCAACGTGGTCGTCGAGAGCAACGACCTCACCAAGGGCTTCGGCGACCGCGTGTTGATCGACGACCTGTCCTTCACGCTGCCGCGCAACGGCATCGTCGGCGTCGTCGGCCCCAACGGCGCGGGCAAGACCACGCTGTTCAAGATGCTCGTCGGCGAGGAGAAGCCCGACGACGGCGAGATCAAGGTCGGCGAGACGGTCAAGATCTCCTACGTCGAGCAGAGCCGCAGCGGCATCGACCCGAAGAAGACCCTGTGGGAGGTCGTCTCCGACGGCCTCGACCACATCAAGGTCGGCAACGTCGAGATGCCCTCGCGCGCGTACGTCGCGGCGTTCGGGTTCAAGGGCCCGGACCAGCAGAAGCCGGCCGGCGTGCTCTCCGGCGGTGAGCGCAACCGGCTGAACCTGGCCCTCACGCTCAAGCAGGGCGGCAACCTGCTGCTCCTCGACGAGCCGACCAACGACCTCGACGTCGAGACGCTCACCAGCCTCGAGGGCGCGCTGCTGGACTTCCCCGGCTGCGCCGTGGTGGTCAGCCACGACCGGTGGTTCCTCGACCGCGTGGCCACCCACATCCTCGCCTACGAGGGCGACTCGAAGTGGTTCTGGTTCGAGGGCAACTTCGCCGACTACGGGAAGAACAAGGTGCAGCGGCTGGGCCCCGAGGCGGCGCGCCCGCACCGGGCCACCTACCGCAAGCTCACCCGGGACTAGCCACCGCGGCCCCCTGCCGCGGGGCCGTGCCGGCACCTCACCAGCCGACGGCCGGCCGGAGCACCGCTCCGGCCGGCCGTCGACGTGTCCGGGCCATCCCGGTCGTCTTGGTCGTCCGCGTCGTCCCGGGCCGTCCCCCGGTCGTCTCAGGGTCCGAAGCCGGCCACGAACCGGGCCTGACGGCGGGTCTCCACCGCGCGCGGGCGGTAGACGCGGCGGACGAGGGCCACGGCCTCGGCGGCCGGCACGCCGTCGAGGACGGCCAGGCAGGCCAGCGCCGTCCCGGTCCGTCCGGTCCCACCGCCGCAGGCGATCTCGACCCGCTCGCCGGCCGACCGCTCCCACACCTCGGTCAGGGCCGCGCGCAGGGCGGCGGGGTCGGCGGGCAGCCGGAAGTCCGGCCAGCGCACCCACCGGCTCTCCCAGCCGAGGGCGCCCGGTGGCCGGCCCAGCAGGTAGACGCCGAACGAGGGGAGCGGTCCGGCGGGCACCGGCGCGCGGAGCCCGCGGCCGCGTACCCGGCGTCCCGACGGCAGGACGACGACACCCGGTCCGCCGTCGTCCCAGGTGCCCACGACGGCACCGTAGGACGGTGCGCCCGTGACCGCGTCGACGGCGCGAGCGGACGTGCGGCAGGGTGTCGCACCGTGCGGTACACGGTGCAGGTCCCGATGCGCTGGTCGGACATGGACGCCTACGGCCACGTCAACAACGTCGTCCACCTGCAGTACTTCGAGATGGCCCGCGTGGCGCTGTTCTTCGAGCGGGCGTCGCTGGAGGAGCGGACCGGCCTGCGCCGCGGCACGGTCGTCGCCGCGCACGAGATCCGCTACAAGCTGCCGGTCGTCTACTCCGCCCGCCCGCTCGACGTCCAGATCTGGGTGTCGGACGTGCGCGCCGCCGCGTTCACCTGCCACTACGAGGTCTTCGACCACGAGCGCCTCGCCGTCACCGGCAGCACGCTGCTCGTGCCCTTCGACTTCACCATCGACCGGCCCCGCCGGCTCAGCGCGGACGAGCGGGAGTTCCTCGCCCGCTGGGAGGACGAGCCGGGGGAGTGACGCCCGGCGTCAGCGCAGCGGCGCCGCCTGCGCCACGCTGCTGCCGGCGTGCATCCAGTCGCGCGGCGGCGCCGAGTCGACCACCCGCTTGCCCAGCGGGAACAGCCCGACGGCGGCCAGCCTGAACGACGCGACCCCGAACGGGATGCCGACGACCGTCAGGCAGAACGCGATGCCGGCGACCAGGTGCACCAGCGCCAGCCACCAGCCCGCCACGAGGAACCACACGAGGTTCCCCACCGCCGAGGCCACCCCGGCGCCAGGTGCGCGCACCGTCGTCCGGCCGAAGGGCCACACCACGAACCCGGCCAGCCGGAACGCCGCGATGCCGAACGGGATGGTCACCACGAACAGGCAGGCGACGACGCCGGCGAGGGCGTAGGCGAGGGCGAGCAGCCAGCCGTGCAGGACCAGCCAGACCAGGTTGAGCAGTGTGCGGAGGGTGTCCACACCCAGTCCACGGACCACGGCGCCGCCGGGTTCCGCGGCGGCCGCCGAACGCGTCGTGCCCCGCTCCCGAGGGGGAGCAGGGCACGACGCGGTACGGCCGGGGTCAGCTCCGGTGGCGCGCCACCCGCCAGGCGCCCCCGAGGACGGCCGCGGCGACGGCGGCCTTGACCAGCCCGCCGAGGATGAACGGGTAGAAGCCCGCCTCCAGCGCCTGCGCGGCGCTCATGCCGGTGGCCAGGGCCAGCCACGGCACGCCGACGGCGAAGACGACCGCCTGGCCGGCCACGAACAGCGGCACCGAGGTGCGGAAGCGCCGGTCGGCACCGTGCCGGGCGGCCAGGCCGATGAGGTACGCGGCCGGGATGAAGCCGAAGACGTAGCCGCCGGTCGCGCCGACGACGACGTCCCAGCCGCCGGAGGCCTCCGAGTAGAACGGCAGCCCGACCAGGGCGGCGAGGATGTAGACGACCTGCACGGACACGCCCCGCGCCGGGCCGAGGCTGGCGGCGGTGAGCACCACGGCGAGGGTCTGCCCGGTCACCGGGACCGGCGAGCCGGGCACCGGCACCGAGACCTGCGCGAGCAGGGCGGTGAACAGCACGCCCAGCGCGACCAGGACGACGTTGCGGGCCCGGACGGCGGGCACCAGGTCGGCGAGGACGAGCGGCCGGGTGGGGAACGCCGGCACGGAAGCGGTGGCCAAGGATCCTCCTGAGGGCGGGGCGGCACCGGCCGGGCGCCGCGGGAACGCGCCGAGTCTGCCCTACCGGCCACCGGCGACCAACCTGCGGTCGCGCGGGCCCGGGACCCCGTCCGCGCCGGCGGCCCTGACCCCCGGGGGATCGCCGTCGCGGAGCCCGTGCGGGCCGCGGTAGGGGTGTCCCGGCCCCTCCGCGGGGCCCTCCGGGCCGGTCGCGTTCGGTGGCGGCGCGCTCACCTGCAGATACGTCCGCCGGTTTGCCGGGCCTCCGGGCGCCGTGTTGTCTGGGGTTCCTGGGCCCCTCGGCGAAGGCAGGAACAGGCGGAAACGACTGGCATGGCAACCGGGTGGTGGGCGTCGCTGTGGTCGTGGGGACGCCCCGCACCGCAGGAGCCGCCCGCGGAGCGGCCACCGGAGCCCGACCGCCTCCGCGGCGGCGGGTCCGGGCCGGACGCGCCGACCCGGGTCGCCCCGCCCCCGGACCCGTCACCCGCCGTCGACGGGGGAGTCCCGCACCGCGACCCGCCCGGTGCGCCGCACGACGCGGCGCTCCCCCCGCGGGCCGCACACACAGAGACGTCCGGTCCGTCCGGTCGACCCGGGTCCTCTCCGGACCCGGTGCGCAGCGCCCCGCTGCGTCCCCCCCTCGAGACGACAGGAGCCCCACCCGTGGCACAACTGGACAACGTCATCGCCGAGCTGCTCGCCATCGAGGGTGCCAACGGCGCCGCGATCGTCGACATCGACAGCGGCATGGCCCTCGCCTTCGGCGGCACCCCCGGCTTCGACCTCAACGTCGCGGCCGCGGGGAACTCCAACGTGATCCGCGCGAAGCTCCGCACGATCAACGACCTCGAGATCAAGGAGGAGGTCGAGGACATCCTGATCACGCTGCAGAACCAGTACCACCTGATCAACGTGCTCAAGGGCCAGGGCAACGCCGGCCTGTTCATCTACCTCGTGCTCAACCGGGTCACCGCGAACCTCGCGCTCGCGCGGCACAAGCTGCGGGCCGTCGCGGCGACGGTCAGCGTCTGAGCGGCCGCCGACGCCCGGCCCGGACGGAGGCAGGGCCGGGCGTCGGCACCGGCACGGCCGGTGCGGGATGACCGGTGCGGGGTGATCCGGTCCCGCTCCTACGCCGCGGTGGCCGCCTCGACGATGCGGTCGCGCACCGCGTCGACGGCGAGCTCGCGGGTGTCGATCCAGCGGGCGACGCGGCCCCCGGACACGATGCCCACGCGGTCACAGCACTCGGCGAGCTCGTCGGGGTCGACCGACACGACGACGACCGACGTCCCGTGCGCGGTGGCCTCGTCGAGCAGTTGCCGCACCTGCATGCGGGCCCGCACGTCGAGGCCGCGGGTGGGCTCGTGGAGCACGACGACGTCGTGGGCCGAGGCCATCCACCGCGCCAGCGCCAGCTTGTGCTGGTCCCCGCCGGAGAGCGCGCCGAAGACGGTGCTGATGCTCAGCGTCTTGACGTCGAGCCGGTGCACCGTCCGGATCACGCCGCGCAGCGAGGCGATCTCCTTGCGGATGTCGGTCAGCGCGCCCCAGGCCTCCTGGGTGAGGGTCCGGGCGATCGTCTCGCCGGGGTCGACGCCGTAGGCGTCCTCGTCGGGGTGGTAGGCCGGCAGCCGCAGGCCGCGGTCGTCGGCCGGGCCGAGCGAGCGGGGCTCGCCGTGCAGCAGCAGCTCGTCGGTGACCGCCGGCAGCTCCCCGGTGAGGGCGTCGGCGATCTCGGCGACCCCGGAGGAGCGGTGCCCGGTCAGCCCGATGACCTCGCCGCGGTGCAGCAGCAGGTCGACGCCCTCGACGCGGCCGGGCACGCGCAGGTTGCGCACCTGCAGGGCCACCTCGTCCTGGGCGGGGAGCGGCCGTGCGGTGGCCCGCGCGGGCACGAGCTCCTGCGGGGCGTCGTCGCCGGCGGGGGACCCCTGCGGGGCGGGCGGGGCCACCGACGCCACCCGCGGCGGCGGCAGGGTCACCGGGGCGCCCACGGTCTCCGCGGCCAGTCGGACGGGGTCGAGGTCGGCGCTCGCGCTGTCCAGGGCGATCCGGCCCTCGCGCAGGACCAGCACCCGGTCGACCACCTCGAGCATCTCCGGCAGCCGGTGGCTGATGTAGAGGACGCCGCGGCCCTGCCGGCTCAGCCGCCCGGTGACGGCGTGCAGGCGGCTGACCTCCAGTGGCAGCAGCGCGGCCGACACCTCGTCGAGCACGACCAGCCGCGTGTCCTCGGCGAGCACGCGCGCGGTCTCGACCAGACCGTGCACGAAGTGCGGCAGGTCCCCGATGAGGGTGTCGGGGTCGACGTCGAGGGCGACCTCGGCGAGCAGCACCTGGGCCTGCGGGCGCAGCTCCGCCTGGGGCCGCCCGGCCTGCGCGGTGCCGCGGAAGACGGCCTGGGCGACGGTCAGCCCGGGGTCGATGCGGACGAGCTGCTGCACGACCCCGACGCCGAGGTGCCGGGCGTCCTCCACCGACAGCGGGGCGTAGGGGTGCCCCATCAGGGTCATCGTCCCGCCGTCGGCCGCGGTGATGCCGGCGAGCACGTCGCCGAGGGTCGACTTGCCGGCGCCGTTGGTGCCGACGAGCCCGACGATCTCGCCCTCGCCCACGCTGAAGGACACGTCCCGCAGGACCCGCCTGGCCCCGAAGGACTTCGTCAGGCCCTGGACCTGCAGCAGCGTCATGGGTGGGCGGGCCTCCCCCGGGAGCGGGCCCCCGAGACCGGTCGGAGGCCGTGTTTCCAGCGTCCCCCGCGACGCTGTGTTCCGGTACGGATGCTACCCGTGCCGGCCGTCGCCGACCCCCGGAACGGGGCGGTCACGGGGAGAGGTCGCCGCCCACCTCGTCGGGGAACCGGTTCTGCATGCTGCGCGCGGCCATCGTCAGGTAGCCCCACAGGGTGGCGTCCTGCTCGGCGGTCAGGTCGAGGGAGTCGACGGCGTCGCGCATGTGCCGCAGCCACGCGTCGCGCTCGGCCGGGCCGATGGCGAAGGGGGCGTGCCGCATGCGCAGCCGCGGGTGGCCGCGCTGCTGGGAGTAGGTGGTCGGGCCGCCCCAGTACTGCTCGAGGAAGCGGCGCAGCCGGGTCTCGGCGCCCTCCCAGTCGTCCTGGGGGTAGAGCGGTGCCAGCACCGGGTCGGACCGGACGCCCTCGTAGAAGCGGGCGACCAGCGCACCGAAGACCGGCTCGCCACCGACCTCCTCGTAGAAGGTCCGTGCCGAGGGCAGGGACCGGCTCGCCTCGCTCATGGCACCGATGGTCCCGCAGCCCGGTGCCGTCCCGCCACGCCGGGTCGGCTGCGCACGAGGGCCAGCAGGCACGGGACGACGGCGACCAGCCCGACGCCCCCCGCGATCGCCACGACCGCGGCGGCCGGCACCCCCTCGGCGGCCAGGCCGGCGCCGAGGGCACCCAGGCCCTGCACGCCGTAGAGGCCGCTGACGGCCACGCCGAAGGCCCGCCCGCGCATCGCCGGCGGCACCGCCTGCACGAAGGCCACGTTGAGCGGGATCGTCCACGAGGCGCCCAGGCCGGCGACGAACAGCAGGCCGACGACGAGCACGTACGCCCCGCGCCCCGGGCCGGCCGCCAGCGCGACCAGCCCGGCGAGGAGCACCGGTGCCAGGGACAGCACGACCAGCGCCGGCAGGAGGCGCTCGCTGCGCGCGGTCCCGAGCAGCCGGGCGACGACGAGGCCGCCGATCGTGACGCCCATCGGGTTGGCCGCCAGCAGCACGCCCAGCGCGACCGCGCCCTCGCCGAGGTCGTCGGTCAGCGGCGCGGCGATGCCCTCGGCGGCGTTGGCGAACAGCGTGCCCGTCCACAGCAGCGCGATGATCGCCAGCAGCCGCGGGCTGCCGCCGATCAGCCGCAGCCCCTCGCCGGCCTCCCGCCACACCGACGAGGGCTCCCCGGAGGACTCGACGGGCGCCGGGCGCCGCTGCAGGCCGACCGCGAGCCACAGGGCCGAGACGGCGAAGGTCGCCGCGTCGAGCAGCAGCACCACCGACGGGCTGAACGCGGTGACCAGCGCGCCGGCGGCGACGAACCCGATCACCTGCGCCAGCTGCAGGCTCACGTTGGTCAGCGAGGTCGCGACCGCGTAGCGCTCGCCCTCGAGGACGTCGGCCATGAGCGCGGAGCGGGCCGACTCGAACGGCGGCGCGCAGAGGGAGACGGCGAACAGCAGCGCCACGAGCACAGCCAGGGGCGTGCCGGGGACCGCCATGAGCGCCACCAGGCCCGCCCGGAGGACGTCGCTGGTGATGAGCACGCGGTGCCGGGGGAAGCGGTCGGCCAGCGTCGCGAGCACCGGCCCGCCCACCGCCCACGGCAGGAAGCTCAGCGCGAAGGTGAACGCCGCCAGCAGCGGCGAGTCCGTGCGCTGGTAGACGAGGACGGTGAGGGCGACGCGGGCGAGCTCGTCGCCGATGGTCGACAGCGTGAACGTGCCGAACAGCGGCCGGAACTCGTCGACGGCGAAGACCGCCCGGAAGCTCGGGCGCCCGTCGCCGCCGGCTGGGTCCCCCGCGCTCATCGGGCGCCGGCCGCGCCGGCCGCGGTGGCGCCGATCAGCGGCGGGGGCGTCCGGATCCCCTCGACCACGAACCGCTCCTTGAGCCGCAGGCGCAGCTCCCGGCCGACCCGCCACTGGTCGGCGTTGGTCGAGCGCACCTGGACCCGCATGAAGACGCCCTCGGAGAGGATCTGCTCGACCCCCAGGGACTCCGGCTCGGCCAGCAGCACCGCAGCCCACTCCTCCTCGGCGTACATCGCGTCGGCGACCTCCTGCATCACCGTGCGGCAGCGCTCGAGGTCGGTGTCGTGCGCCACCGGCATGTCGATGACGACCTGCGCGTAGCCCTGGCTCTTGTTGCCGACCCGCAGGATCTCGCCGTTGCGTGCGTACCAGACGACGCCGTTGACGTCGCGCAGTCGGGTGATCCGCAGCCCGACGGCCTCCACGGTGCCGCTGGCCTCGCCCAGGTCGACGACGTCCCCGACGCCGTACTGGTCCTCGAGGATGATGCCGATCCCGGCGATGAAGTCCTTGACCAGGTTCTGCGCGCCGAAGCCGAGCGCGACGCCGACGACGCCGGCGCTGGCGATGATCGGCGCCAGGTTCACCCCGAGCTCGCCGAGCACCAACACGACGGCGATGCCCATGACGACGAACGACGCGACGCTGCGCAGCACCGACCCGATCGCCTCGGCCCGCTGCGTGCGCCGCTGGGCGATCGTCTCCACCCCGTCGGGGTCGGCGGCCCGGACCCGGTTGCGCCACGGCCGCAGGATGGTCGGCATCGAGCCGGTGGCCGTGCGGTCGGTGAGCCGCCGGATGCCCCGGTGCAGGAGCGCCCGCACGACCGCGGCGAGCACGAGGACCAGCAGGATCCTCGCCGGCGTGGCGATCAGGGCGTCGGCGTGGGTGGCCAGCCAGTCGACGCCGGACAGCTCGTAGACCCGGGCGCAGAGGGTGGCCGGGTCGGAGACGCAGTCGGGCATGGCGCCGGCGAGGCCGCCGTCAGCGGCAACTACGGAGGGTGCGTCAGTCATCACCGCCCATGGTGTCAGGTTTGCACGAGATGTCAGGAGCCCGGCACGCTCCGGTCCGACAGTCCGGTGGCCGCCGCGAGGAACGCCAGCTGGTCGGCGGCCAGTCCGACGGTGCGGCTCACCGCACGCGCCCCGTGGCCGACGGAGGTCTCCCGCCGCAGCACCACCGGGGCGTCGCCGGCGGTGGCCGCCTGCAGCGCGGCGGCGAGCTTGCGCGCGTGCAGGGGGTCGACCCGGGTGTCGGACTCGAAGGTCGTGAACAGCGTCGCCGGGTAGGCGGTGCCCTCGCGCACGTTGTGGTACGGCGAGTAGGCGAGAAGCCAGCCGAGCTCCACGGGGTCGTCGGCGGTGCCGTACTCGTCGTTCCAGGTGCGGCCCAGGCCGAAGCGCTCGTAGCGGACCATGTCCAGCAGCGGCGCGCTGCACACGACGCCCGCGGCGAGGCCGGGCCGCTGGGTCAGCGTGGCGCCCACGAGCAGGCCGCCGTTGGACCCGCCCATCACCGCGAGCTGCCCGTGCGTCGTCCAGCCCTGCGCGACCAGGTGCTCCCCGGCTGCGGCGAAGTCGTCGAAGACGTTCTGCTTGCGCTCGCGCATGCCCGCGCGGTGCCACTCCTCGCCGTGCTCGGAGCCGCCACGGAGGTTGGCCACCGCCCACACGCCGCCGGCGGCGACCCAGGCGAGCGCCTGCGCCGAGTAGGACGGGGTGAGCGGGACGTTGAACCCGCCGTAGCCGTAGAGCACGGTCGGGCGGGGGGTGTCCGGGCGGGGCTGGGTGGGCGAGGACGGAGCCGACAGCACGAACAGGTGGACCGGCGTCCCGTCGGGCGAGGTCGCGTGCGTCTCCACGACGGTCAGCTCCGGCACCTCCCCGGCCACGGGCGCGCGCTCGTCCTCGGCCAGCGCCGTCGGGTCGGCGGCGTCCCAGCGCAGCACCGACGGCGGGGTCGCGTGGTCGGTGTAGCCCACCCACGCCGTCGTCCCGCCCTCGGGCGGTGTGCTGACACCGGAGACGCTGCCCGGCGGGAGCCCGGTCACGTCGGCCAGCCGGCCCGAGCCGTCCGCGGCCCACACCGAGAGCCGGTCGGTGGCGTCGACGGAGTGGACGGCGAGCACCTGCAGCGACCCGTCCGCCCCGTCGACCAGCGCGACGTCGGACAGCACGCCGTCGTCGGACTGCGGGACGACGTCGGCCCACGCCTCCACAGGCCAGGTCGCGGGGTCGGCGGGATCGGCGACGGCGAGCCGCCAGCGCGGGGTGCCGCGGTCGCTCATCAGCCACAGCCGGCCGTCGCGGGCTACCCAGGCGGCGGTCTGCGCGTCGACGCCGACCTGCAGCTCCCGCAGCCCGCCGTCCCCCGTCAGGTCGGCCAGCCAGACGTCGTCACGCGGTGCGGTGCCGGCCGACGCCGAGACGACCAGCCAGCGGCCGTCGGCGCTGACCCGGACGCCGTAGTAGTTGGTGGGGTCGAGGGCGGGCGGGTCGAAGGTGCCGCCGTGCACGAGGACGTCGTCGTCGGGGTCGGCGCCGACCCGGTGGCGCCAGACGCGGCGGTGGAACTGCTCCTCGCCCGCGGGCACCCGGTCCGGGGCGAGGCGGCGGACGTAGAAGAGCTCCTCGCCGCCGGGCAGCCAGGCGACGGGGGAGTAGCGGCAGCGGTCGACCGGCCCGTCGAGCCGCTCGCCGGTGGCGACGTCGAGGACGTGCAGCCGCGACTCCTCGTCGCCGCCGGTGGACAGCTGGTAGGCCAGCCGGTCGCCCTCCCACGACGGCGACCACGCGTCGAGCGTCGTCGTCCCGGACGGGTCGACCGCCACCGGGTCGACGAGCACGCGCACGGTGCCGTCGGGCTCGCGGACCCGCAGGACGGCGTGCTCCTGGCCGGGGTCGCGGCGGGTGGAGAACGCGCGGCCGCCCCGGTGCACCGGGACGCCGACGGCGCCGGCGTGCACGAGCTGCTCGAGCCGGGCCGCGAAGGCCGGGCGCAGGGGGAGCGAGCCGAGGACGTCGGCGGCGAGGGCGTCCTGGGCCGCCGTCCACGCCTGCGTCCGGGGGTCGGCGGGGTCCTCCAGCCAGCGGTAGGGGTCGGCCACGCGGTGGCCGTGCAGGTCCTCGACCAGGTCGAGCCGTTCGGCGTCTGGGTAGCGCACCCGGCCGACCGTAACGGCAGCCCCGTGCGTTCCCGCGAGCGCCGGTGACCCCGGTCAGGGCAGTATGGGGCTGCCCGCGGGCCGCCCCGGTACGGCGGTCCGGGGCGTCCGGAGGTGATCCGTGTCGCGTTCCGCGACCGGGTCGTCGTCGGCGGGCCACCCAGGTCCGCGGCGCGACCCCGTCCCCGTCCCCCGCCTGCCCGTGCCCTCGTCCGGCACGACGTCGGCCACGTTGCTCCTCAACGCCACCTACGAGCCGCTGTGCGTGGTGTCCAGCCGGCGCGCGATCGTGCTGGTCCTGGCCGAGAAGGCGGTGCCGGTCGACGCCGCCGCCGAGGTCGTGCACGCCGAGCGGCTCAGCCTCCCGGTACCCGTCGTGGTGCGGCTCACGCGCTACGTGCGGGTGCCCTACCCGGCCCAGGTGCCGCTGTCGCGGCGGGCGGTGTTCACGCGCGACGGGCAGACCTGCGTCTACTGCGGCAGCTCCGCCACCAGCATCGACCACGTCGTGCCGCGCAGCCGGGGCGGCACGCACACCTGGGACAACGTCGTCGCCGCGTGCCGCCGGTGCAACCACACCAAGGCCGACCGGTCGCTGGCCGAGCTGGGCTGGAAGCTGCCGCACCCGCCGCGTACGCCCAGCGGTGCGGCGTGGCGGCTGCTGGGTGCCCGCACGGTCGACCCGCGCTGGCACGAGTGGCTCGGCATGCCCGAGAGCGTCTCGGCGTGAGTTCCCCCGGCACCGGGCGGCGGCTGTGGGCGCTGGCCGAGCCGCTGCACGCGGTCACCTACTTCGCCGAGGAGGCGCGGTCGGCGGGGGAGGCGGCCGGCCTGTCCGGCTTCTGGTCGACCTACTTCGCGCTGCGGGCGGCGCCGCTGGGCCCGGTGGGCCCGGCGGTCGTCACCGCCACCTTCTACAACTTCGCGCCGGGCTTCGTCGCCCGCCGCGTGCCCGCCGTGTGGGACGCCGTGACCCCGGCCGCCGCCCTCGAGGCGCGGCTGGCCGGGGCGGACGCCGCGCTGCGCCGGGTGCTGGGGGAGTGGGTGACCTCGGCGGAGGCGGCGGAGGCCGCGGCGCTGGCCCGGGGCGCGGCGGAGGCGGTCGACGACGCGCCGGGCCGGCCGCTGGCCGCGGCGAACGCCGCGCTGCCGTCGCCCGACGAGCCGCACCTGGCGCTGTGGCAGGCGGTCACCACCCTGCGCGAGCACCGCGGCGACGGGCACAACGCGGCCCTGCTCGAGCGCGAGGTGTCCGGCGCGGCTTCGCACGTGCTGGTGGCCGCGGCGGGGCGGGTCGACCGCGAGTGGCTGCAGCGTGCCCGCGGGTGGGACGACGGTGCCTGGGACGCCGCCGTCGGGCAGCTCACCGCCCGCGGCTGGCTCGACGGCGACGGGCTCAGCGCCGAGGGCCTGGCGATGACCACCGCGATCGAGGCCGACACCGACCGGCTGGCGCTGGCGCCCTGGCGGGCGATCGGCGACGTGCGCTGCGACCGGCTGGCCGAGCTGCTCACGCCCGTGCGCCGGGCCCTCGTCACCGCTGGGCTGTTCCCCGACCGCAACCCGATCGGCGTGGCGCCGGACGCGGCATAGGAGGCGATCCGCACGTCGCGGGCCTCGAGACGAGGGGATCGCTTCCCCTGCCGCGCTCATCAGGTGACGCGGGAGCGCTCCGCGGGGTAGGCGGTCCAGCCGCCGTCGTCGAGCAGCGCGCGGAACCGGTCGACGGCGTCCCACACGTCGACGAACCGGGTGTAGAGCGGTGCGGGGCCGAACCGGACGCGGTCGGGGGTGCGGAAGTCGGGCACCACGCCGCGGTCGACCAGCGCCCGGGTGAGCTGCCACGCGTGCGGGTGCGCGAGCGTCACGTGCGACCCCCGCCGCGCCGGGTCCCGCGGGCTGGCCAGCGCGACGCCGTGCGGGGCCAGGTGTGCGTCGGCCAGCGCCACCAGCAGCCCGGTCAGCGCCCGGCCCTTGGCCGCGAGCCGGTCCATCCCGGCCTCGGCCACGAGCCGCACGCCCACCTCGACCGCCGCGGCGGCCAGCACCGGCGGCGTCCCGACGGCGAAGCGGCCGATCCCGGGCACCGGGTCGTAGGCCGGGCCCATGCCGAACTGGTCGCGCTGGCCGAACCAGCCCCAGATCGGCTGGCGCAGCTCCTCCTGCAGCTCCCGCCGCACGTAGAGGAACGCCGGCGCGCCCGGCCCGCCGTTGAGGTACTTGTACGTGCAGCCGACGGCGAGGTCGACGCCGTCCGCCGCGAGGTCCAGCGCCACCGCGCCGGCGGCGTGCGAGAGGTCCCACAGCACCAGGGCGCCGGCGTCGCGGGCGGCCGCCGTCACCGCCGCGACGTCGGCCAGCGCGCCCGAGCGGTAGGCCACCGCCGACAGCACGACGACGGCGACCCGCTCGTCGAGCGCGCCGGCGAGCACCGCCGGGTCGAGGCCCTCGTCGACGTCGGCGGGCACCTCGCGGACGGTCATGCCGCGGGCGGCGGCCACCCCGGCGACGACGTAGCGGTCGGTGGGGAAGTCGTCGGCGCAGCAGACGAGCACGTCGCGGCCCGGGCGGGCGTCGGCGGCGGCCACGAGCAGCTTGTAGAGGTCGACGGAGGTGGAGTCGGCCAGCAGCACCTCACCGGGGCGCGCGCCCAGGACGCCGGTGCCGATCAGGTCACCGACCCGGGTGCCGACGTCGATCCACGTCTCCCACGACCCCACCAGCCCGCGGCCCCACTCCTGCTCGGCCACCCGCGCCAGCGCAGCAGGGGTGTCGAGGGGCATGCGGCCCAGCGAGTTGCCGTCGAGGTAGACCGGGCCGTCGTCGTCGGTGCCGGCGAACCGGCCGCGGAAGCCGGCCAGCGGATCGGCGTCGTCGAGCGCCTCGGCGGCGGCACGGGTGAGCTGCACGGCGCCTGTCTACCCCGCGGCACTAGCGTCGCCGACCGTGACGCAGCTGCACGACCTCACCGCGCTCGAGCAGGCGGCCGCCGTCCGCGCGGGGGAGGTGAGCCCCACCGAGCTGGTGCGCCACGCCCTGGCCCGCGTCGAGGCCCTCGACGCCGGCCTCGGCGCGTTCGTCACCGTCACGCCCGAGCGGGCGCTGGCCGCCGCCGCGCAGGCCGACCGGGTGGCGCTGCGCGGCGGCGACCTGCCGCCGCTGCTCGGCGTGCCGACGGCGATCAAGGACCTCAACAGCACCGCCGGCGTGCGCACCACCTTCGGCAGCGCCGTCCTGGCCGACTTCGTCCCCACGGTCGACGACGCCGTCGTCACCCGGCTGGCCGCCGCGGGGACGATCAGCGTGGGCAAGACCAGCACCCCCGAGTTCGGTTTCCCCGCCTACACCGACAACGACCTGGTCGGCCCCGCCCGCTGCCCCTGGGACCCGGCCCTGCTGGCCGGGGGCTCCAGCGGCGGCGCCGCCGTCGCCGTGGCCGCCGGCATGCTGCCGTTCGCGCAGGGGAGCGACGGCGGCGGGTCGATCCGGATCCCGGCGAGCGTCAACGGACTGGTCGGCGTCAAGCCCGCGCGCGGCCGGGTCAGCAACGCCCCCTTCGGCAACGACGTCACCGGCCTGGGCACCAACGGCCCGCTGGCCCGCACCGTCCGCGACGCCGCCGCGATGCTGGACGCCATGGCC
The DNA here is from genome assembly GCF_900115395.1 of Geodermatophilus obscurus. Lineage (GTDB taxonomy): Bacteria > Actinomycetota > Actinomycetes > Mycobacteriales > Geodermatophilaceae > Geodermatophilus > Geodermatophilus obscurus_B. Next base: position 178,618 of record NZ_FOWE01000010.1, on the reverse strand, counting down.
GGCCCGGTCACAGGCGACCCGGCGTGGGCGCCGCCGCTGCCGCCCGGCGAGACCTTCCTCGCCGCTGCCGACCGTCCGGTGGGCCGGCTGCGCATCGGCCGGGCCCTGGAGTCCCCGATGCCCGGCGCGGTCGTGCAGCCGGAGGTGGCCGCGGCCCTCGACGACGCCGCGCGGCTGCTGGAGTCCCTCGGCCACGAGGTCGTCGACGTGCCGGGCGGCCTGCTGGGCCCCGACCTGCTGCGCGCCTTCGAGCGGGTGTGGTCGCTGACCGGGACGCTGCTGCCGGTGCCGGCCGACCGGGTGGCGGAGCTGCGGCCGCTCACCCGCGAGCTGCGCGCCCGCGGGCTCGCGCTGTCCGCGCAGGAGGCGATGGAGGCGCTGACCGTCCTGCGGCTGTTCTCCCGGCGCTACGTCGCCGCCGTCGACGCCTTCGACGTCCTGCTGGCGCCGGTGACCACGATGACGCCGCGCCCGCTGGGCTGGTTCGACGCCGACGGCGACGGCGCCGAGGACTTCGCGCGCAACGAGCGCTACGCCGCGTTCACCGCGCTCTACAACGTGACCGGGCAGCCGGCCGTCAGTGTCCCGCTGCACTGGACCGACGACGGCCTGCCCGTGGGCACCATGCTCGTCGGGCGCCCGGCCGACGAGGTCACGCTGATCGCCCTGGCGGCCTCGCTGGAGGAGGCGCGGCCGTGGGCGGATCGCCACCCGCCGTGCTGGGACGCCGACGCATAGGTGATCACGGTGGGCGGTAGATTCCGGGCGTGACCGTCGTCGAGACCCTGCTCGTCTTTGTCGTCGCGCCGCTGGCCGTCTACGTCCTGTTCTGGGCGCTGACCTACCTGCCCGGCGGTCGCAAGCGCCAAGGCGTCGTCTACAAGCCGGGGCAGCCGTGGGACCACGAGCCGGTCTGGTACGAGCCGCAGCCCCGCAACGCCCCGGCGCACGCCGCGGGCGAGGGCGACACCCAGGCGGTCGGCTCCTCGCTCTACGGCGAGACGGCGTCGATCAGCTCCGGCCACGGCGCCTCCGGCGACGGCACCGGCGTGCTCACCTCGGGGTCCGGCTCGGGTTCCGGTTCGAGCACCGTCGGCTCCAGCGTCATCGCCGGCACCCGTGGCGCCACGGCGGCCTCGGCCGACGGCCCGGCCCCCGCGCCCGGCGGCCCGCTCGGCGGGGCCCGCGGCACCTGGTGACCCGAGCGTGAACCCCCTCCCTCTCCACTCCACGACCGACCCCGGAGGCCGGCGATGACCCGCGTGCTGGATGCCGAACCCCACGACAGCGGAACGGACGTCACCGCGCCGAACCGTGCCGACGAGGGTTACGACACGATCTTCAGCTACCGCGAGCTGGCGCGGCTCGACGAGGCGCTGACGATGTCCTCGCGCGAGACCGGCCTGCGGTTCACCCTCTACATCGGTGACCTCGGCCCCAAGACCCGCATCCGCGCCGAGGAGCTGCACGCGCGCGGCGGCGACCCCGCCGACTCGGTGCTGCTGGCGATCTCGCCGGGGCAGCGGGTCATCGAGGTGGTCACCGGGGCCTCGGCCGCCCGCCGACTGCCCGACCGCGCCTGCGCGCTCGCGGTGCTGTCGATGACCAACTCGTTCTCGTCCGGCGACCTCGTCGGCGGGATCGTCAACGGCCTCCGCCAGCTGTCCGACCAGGCCGGGCACCCGCGCGGCGCCCGCACGCACTAGACGACGGACCCGCAGAACGCGAGAGGCCCAGGACCCCGCCGGGTCCTGGGCCTCTCGTGTTCCGTTCCTCAGCTGCCGGCGGCGTCCCGCTGCCGGGCGCGCAGGGCGCGGGCGATCCCGTCGCGGCCCTCGGACACCAGCCGGTGCAGGGGAGCGGGGTGCCCCTCCTGCCCGAGCCACGCGTCGGCGGCCTGCAGTGTGCGCTCCTCGACCACCGGCGGGAACAGGTACTGCACGGCGTTCTTGGCGATCTCGCCCGGCCGCCGCTCCCACATCGGGCCGATCTCGGCGAAGTAGCGCTCGACGTAGCCCGCGGTCAGCTCGCGCTGCGCCGGGTGCCAGAAGCCGGCCACCAGCGCCTCGTGCACGGCGTTGGGCACGTCGGCGTCGTGGAAGGCCTGCTGCCAGGCCTCCGCCTTGGCCTCCGCGGTCGGCCGGAGCGCGCGGGCGGTGGCGGCGCGGCGGATGCCGGTGGCCGTGGCGTCGCGCTCGGCCTCGGCGGCGATCTCGGCGTCGCCGGCCGCCCCGATCGCGACCAGCCCGCCGAGGAAGGCCCAGCGGGCGTCGGCGTCGACGGCCAGCCCCTCAACCGTGCGCGAGCCGTCGAGCAGCCCGCGCAGCACCGCGGCGTGCTCCTCGGTCCGGGCGGCCGCGGCCAGCGTGCGCGACCACTGCAGCTGCTCGTCGCTGCCCGGCCCGGCGGCCTCCAGCGCCTGCAGCGCCTTGTCCGCCAGCGCCGTCCACCCCGTGTCGGCCCAGGCCGGGTCGACGTAGGACGTCAGCGCCGACTGCACCCGGGCCAGCAGCGACTGCACCACGCTGATCTCGGTCTCGGCGTCGATGCCGGCCAGCACCAGCTGCACCCAGTCGCGCGCGGGCAGCTCGGCGTCGCGGGTCATGTCCCACGCCGCCGACCAGCACAGCGCCCGCGGCAGCGAGTCGGGGAGGGCGCCGATGTCGGTGCGCAGGGTGGCCAGGGAGCGCTCGTCGAGGCGGAGCTTGGCGTAGGTCAGGTCGTCGTCGTTGACCAGCACGAGGTCGGCGGCCGGGTGCCCGAGCAGCTCGGTCACCTCGGTGCGGGCGCCGTCGACGTCGAGCTCGACGCGGGTGGTGCGGGTCAGCCCGCCGGGCCCGCGGTCGTAGAGGCCGACGGCGAGGCGGTGCCGGCGCAGCACCGGGTGCTCGGGGACCGCGGTCTGCTCGATCGCGAAGGAGGCGTAGCGGCCGTCGTCGTCGAGCTCGTACACCGGCCGCAGGGTGTTGACCTGGCTGGTCTCCAGCCACTGCGCCGACCACTCGGAGAGGTCCCGGCCGGTGGCCGCCGACAGCGGGTCGAGCAGGTCGGCCAGCGTGGTGTTGCCGTACTCGTGGTCGCGGAAGTACTGCCGGATCCCGGCGAGGAACTCCTCGCGGCCGACGTAGGCCACCAGCTGCTTGAGCACCGAGGCGCCCTTGGCGTAGGTGATCCCGTCGAAGTTCACCTCGACGGCGGCGACGTCGACCATGTCGGCGGCGATCGGGTGGGTGGAGGGCAGCTGGTCCTGCGCGTAGGCCCAGGCCTTCTCGGTGTTGGCGAACGTCGTCCACGCGGTCGTGTACTCGGTGGCCTCGGCCTGGCACAGCGTGGAGATGTAGGTGGCGAAGGACTCGTTGAGCCAGAGGTCGTCCCACCAGCGCATGGTCACGAGGTCGCCGAACCACATGTGCGCGAGCTCGTGCAGCACCGTCTCGGCGCGCCGCTCGTAGCGGGCGCGGCTGGTGCGCGAGCGGAAGACGTAGTCCTCCAGCACCGTCACCGCGCCCGCGTTCTCCATGGCGCCGGCGTTGAACTCCGGGACGAACAGCTGGTCGTACTTGTCGAACGGGTACGGGTAGTCGAACACCCGGTGGTAGAACTCGAAGCCCTGCTTGGTGACCCGGAAGAGCTCCTCGGGGTCGAGGTGCTGGGCCAGCGAGGCGCGGCAGTACAGCGCCAGCGGGATGCCCTCGTAGGCGTCCGTGACCCGCGCGTAGGGCCCGGCGATGAGCGCGACCAGGTAGGTCGAGAGCCGCTTCGTGGGCTCGAAGTGCACCAGCTGCGAGCCGCCGGGGCCGGCCTCGATGGTGCGGCCGCCGGTGTTGGAGACGACCTGCCAGTCGAACGGCGCGACGACGTGGACGGCGTAGGTGCCCTTGAGGTCGGGCTGGTCGAAGCAGGCGAAGACGCGCTTGGCCTCGGCCGGCTCGAAGTGCGTGTAGAGGTAGACCTGCCCGTCCTCGGGGTCCTCGAAGCGGTGCAGGCCCTCGCCGGAGTTGGAGTACCGGCAGTCGGCGTCGACGACGAGGGTGTTCTCCGCGGCCAGGCCGGGCAGCGGCAGGCCGCCCTCCTCGGTGTAGGTGGAGACGTCGAGCTCGACCCCGTTGAGCGTGGCCGACCGCACGGTCTCGGCGACGAGGTCGACGAACGTGCCCGCCCCCGGTTCGCGGCAGGTGAACGTCACCGTCGTCGTCGAGCGGAAGGTCCCGGCGCCGGGACGGCCGTCGCCGTCGGTCAGGTCGAAGCGCAGGTCGTAGCTGTCGACGGCCAGCAGGCGGGCGCGCGCGGCGGCGTCGTCGCGGGTCAGGTTGGGTACGGCCACGCCCGGCAGCCTACGGACGCCCGACACGCCCGGCGGGCACGGGGAACAACCGGCCGCGCGGGGCACTTGCCAGCGGCAGCGGCCCGTCCGCACCGGGCCGGCGAACCGGACCACGAGAGGGAGACCACCGATGACCGAGGCAGTCCAGAGCGCCCCCACCCGGGCCCGCGTCGACTTCTGGTTCGACCCGCTGTGTCCGTGGGCGTGGCTGACCAGCCGCTGGGTGCTCGAGGCGGCGAAGGTCCGCGACATCGACCTGCACTGGCACGTCATGTCGCTGGCGGTGCTCAACCGCGGTCGTGACCTGCCGCCGGAGTACCAGCAGATGATGGAGCAGGCGTGGGGCCCGGTCCGGGTGGCCGTCGCCGCCGCCCAGCAGCACGGCGACGAGGTCCTCGGCGACCTCTACACCGCCATGGGCACGCTCCGGCACCACGAGGAGAGGGAGCTCGACGAGCTGATCGCGCCGGCGCTGGAGAAGGTCGGCCTGCCGGCCGAGCTCGCGCAGGCCGCGACCTCCACCGACTACGACGAGGCGCTGGAGAAGAGCCACCACGCGGGCATGGACCCGGTCGGCGACGACGTCGGCACCCCGGTCATGCACATCGACGGCGTGGCCTTCTTCGGCCCGGTCATCAGCCAGGTGCCCACGGGCGAGGACGCCGGCAAGGCCTTCGACGGCGCCGTCCTGCTCGCCAACCTCCCCGACTTCTGGGAGCTCAAGCGCACCCGCACCAGCGGCCCGGACATGTCCTCGGTGCCGGCCGACACGCTCGAGCTGACCCGCTCGTGAACCCCTCCGCACACTTCCGCGGACGTGCACCGGGCACATCCGCGGAGGTGCGCGGGTGACATGCTGCCGGGCGTGTCGCGACCCGTCCGCCAGCGCATCCTGATCACCGGCGCCAGCTCCGGCCTGGGCCGGGGCATGGCCCACCGGTTCGCCGCCCGCGGGCGCGACCTCGCCCTCGTCGCCCGCCGCGGGCCGCTGCTGGACGAGCTGCGCAGGGAGCTGCTGGCCGCCTCCCCTGGCATCCGGGTGGCCACGGCCGCCATCGACGTCGACGACGCCGGGGCCGTCGCCGCGGGCGTCCCGGCGCTGGCCGCCGAGCTGGGCGGCATCGACCGCTTCGTCGCCAACGCCGGCATCGGCAACGGGGCGCCCGTCGGCAGCGGGAGGCCGGCGGTCAACCGCGCCGTCCTGGTCACCAACGTGCTCGGTACCCACGCCCAGTGCGAGGCCGCGGTCGAGCTGTTCCGCGCGCAGGGCTCGGGTCACCTGGTCGTCGTCAGTTCGGTGGCCTCCGTCCGCGGCATGCGCCGCGCCACCGCCTACGGCGCCAGCAAGGCCGCGCTCAACGCGCTCGCCGAGGGCATCCGCGCCGACCTGCTCGGCGCCGGCATCCGGGTCACCACGGTGCTGCCCGGCTACATCGCCACCGAGCTGAACGCCGGCCGGCGCGGCCCGTTCACCGTCGACCTCGACACCGGGGTCGACGCCCTCGTCGCCGCGATCGAGCGGGAGCCGGTGCGCGCCTACGTGCCCGAGTGGCCGTGGCGCCCGGTGTCGGCGCTGCTGCGGGTCCTGCCACTGCCGGTGGTCCGCCGCCTCACCTGAGGAGGACCCCGCTGCCTCACCCGAGCCGCGAGGCGGCCGTCCGCATCGTCGCCTCGTCGTAGGGACCGCGGTCGAGCCGGCCCTCCCGGACGGCCGCCAGCACGGCCAGCAGCTCCTGCCGCTGGGTGCCGACGAAGCCGGCGTCCACGACGGCGCCGTGCCCGGGCACGACCGGGCCCGGCGCGAGCAGGTGCAGCCGCCCGAGCGTCGCCGGCCACTCGGCGGGGAAGGCGTCCTCGAACGCCGGCGGCGCGCCCTCCTCCACCAGGTCCCCCGCGAAGACGACGTGCTCGTCGACCTCCACCACGTCGACCTCCACCACGAGGTCGTGCCGGGTGTGCCCGCGCCCGAGGAACCGCAGCACCACCTCGACGCCGCCGACGTCGAGCACCGCGACGTCGTCGACGAGCGCGTCCGGCGGGTCCAGCGGCGCCCGCCGCACCTGGTCCGCGGCGTCGGCGTCGCCCCCGGCGAGGAGCTCGGCGACCCGGGCCGACCGCTGCGCCTCCCCGGTGGCGAGCAGGTCCGCCGCGCACCCGCGCGAGCCCCAGACGGTCGCCGGCCGGAACGCGGCGTTGCCGAAGCAGTGGTCGAAGTGGGCGTGGGTGTTGACGACCGTCCACGGGTGCGGGGTCACCCGGCGCACCGCGGCGAGGAGGTCGGCGGCCTCGGCGGGGGAGGAGCGGGTGTCGACGACCAGGCAGGCGCCGTCGCCGACCACCAGCCCGCAGTTGAGGTCCAGCGACGCGTGCCGGCGGACGAACACCCCGTCGGCGACCTCGGCGAAGGTCACCAGCAGATCCGCATCGGGCGGCCGCGGGCGTCGGTCGCGCCGTCCCCGAGGCAGTCGGCGACGCCGTCGGCGACCCGCCGGGCCGACCACGCCGCGGCGCACGCGTCCAGCGCGTCGACGGCCGGGACCCTCGGCGGCGCGGCGAGCAGCGCGGCGTCGACGTCCATCACCGGGCGCAGCGCCGCCAGCCGCTGCGCCAGCCCGCGCGCGGTGCCCTTCGGGTCGGCGACGGTGGGGTCGAGCGCGCGGAAGGCCAGCTCGGGGTGCACCTCGACGACGTGGCCGGCGGGCGGGTCGCCCAGGGCGTCGTCGAGGGACCGGATCGACCGCACGAGCTGGAAGGCCTGCGCCGACAGCGACGTCCCGCCGGTGGCGGCGACGGAGACCCGGCGCGCCTCGGCGTAGTCGTCGGTGGCCAGCACCGCCCGCACGGGCGCCGGGAAGACCGAGCTGCCGGCCCGCCCGAGGCGGGCCCGGGCGGCGACGTCGCAGGCGCGCGGGCCGTCGTCGGACAGCCCGATCGGCATGTCGACGGCGACCACCTCGACGTCGGGGACGGCGAGGACGGCGCCGGCGTCGGGCAGGTCCAGCAGCCGGACCGCGCGCCCGTCGAGGAGGGCACCGACCCAGCGCCCGCGCCAGCCGTCGACCCCGAGAACCGCCACGGGGCGACCCTGACAGACTCGCGGCCATGCGCGTCTTCGTCGGCACCGACCACGCCGGGCTGGAGTTCAAGGAGCACCTCAAGCAGGCGCTCACCGAGGCCGGGCACGAGCCGGTCGACTGCGGCGCCCACGAGTACGACCCGCAGGACGACTACCCGCCGTTCTGCTTCGAGGTCGGCGAGCGGGTGGTGGTGGAGCCCGGCACCCTCGGCGTCGTCATCGGCGGCTCGGGCAACGGCGAGCAGATCGCGGCGAACAAGGTCCCCGGCGTGCGCGCCGCGCTGGTGTGGAACCGGGAGACCGCCGAGCTCGCCCGCGGGCACAACGACGCGAACGTCTGCGCGATCGGCGCCCGCCAGCACTCCGTCGAGGAGGCCACGGCGTTGGTGCTGCACTTCCTCGCCTCCCCGTGGAGCGGGGAGGAGCGGCACGCGCGGCGCATCGGGCTGGTCCACGACTACGAGCAGAACCGGCACCGCCCCGCGGGTGGCCTGCCGACGCGCGGTGACGTCGTCTGACTAGAACTCGTCGGGGCACCAGGGCGTGACCGGCCAGCGGAACGCCGTGCCGGCCTGGACCACCGCCCCGGGGCTCACCTCGGTCACCCGGCCGGCCGCCTGCAGCGTCGCCAGCGAGACCCCGCCCAGGTAGGCCGCGGACAGCGCCTCCACGTCGACCACCAGGTCCGGGTCACCGTCGGTGCGGGCGCAGAACGCCCCGGCCGGGTGCCCGCGCAGCCACCACCGGCCGTCGTTCCACGGGCACGTGGTGTCGCGGACCTCGATCACCAGCTCGACCGGGGCCGGGTAGCGGCGCGCGGCCAGGGCCCGGCCGACGTCGACCAGCCGCACCCACAGCGCGTCCCAGGGCCGGGAGCGCAGCGCCCGCGGGTCGGCGAGCAGGTGGCGCAGCGGCTCGTCCGGTGAGGCGCCGGGGGCGCGCATCGTGCGCACCAGGTCCAGCGACAGCAGGAACCGCCACAGCGCGGCGGAGGCCGTCGGCCGGTCGCCGCGGAGTTCCTCGACCACGACGGTGCCGTCGGGCAGGCCGTCGTCGGACCAGTGGGCGCGCACGCGGAACGCGGCGTAGCCGCTCACCGTGCCGTCGGCCTCGGTGTGCAGCAGGTACCGGCGCGCGGAGGCCCCGCGACGCTGGTCGGGGTCGTCGCGCAGCTGCCGGTCCCACCAGCGGTCGTCGCGGGCCATGTTGCCCGGCACCGTCCGGCGCAGCCGGTCGTGCAGGCCCACGGCGGCGGCCCGGTAGCCGTCCGCGTCCACCCGGTCCACCCGCCCGGTGCCGAGGTCGACGTCCGGGCGCAGCCGCAGCCGGGACACCTCGCCGGACAGCGCGCCGCGCCAGGTGGCCGGCGCGTAGCCGAAGCGGCCGTAGATCGACGACTCCGACGCCCACAGCGCCGCGACCGGCTCCCGCTCCTGCTCGTGCAGCTCGGTCAGCTGGCGCCGCATGACCTCGGTGAGCACCCCGCGCCGCCGGTGGGTCGGCGCCACGCTCACCCAGGTGATCCCGGCGCAGGGCACGACGGCGCCGGGCACGGTGAGCTCGCGGCTGTAGATGCCCGCCGTCGCCACGACCCGGTCGCCGTCCCACAGGCCCAGCGTCCGGTCCAGCTCGGCGACGGAGGGGACGGCGTCGAGGTAGGAGGCGGGCGGCTCCTCGCCGAACGTGTCGAACATGGCGCGGGTGAAGGCCGGCCACTCCTCGTCGGTGATCGGGCGCAACTGGGGCGGGCCGGCGGGATCGGTCACCCCTGCTGTCTACCGGGCGGGGACGACGCCCCGCGACCTCGTATCGCGGTGCCACGATGCAGCGGTGGAGCGCCAGCGGCCGGTCGGGTGGTGGGTGAGGCGGCTCGACGAGCTGCTCGAGCGCGGGCTCGACGACGTCGTCGCCGCCGAGGGGCTCACCCGCCGGCACTGGCAGGTCCTCGACTCCCTCGCCGCGCGCCCCGCTCCGCGGGCCGACCTCGTCGCGGCGCTGGCCTCCTTCGCGGCTCCCGAGCAGGTCGACGCCGTGCTCGCCGACCTCGCCGCCCGGGGCTGGCTGGCCGGCGACGGGACGACGTCGCTCACCGCCGGGGGACGCGCCGCCCACGAGCGGGTCGCCGAGGCCGTCGGCCGGTTCCGCCGCCGTGTCGCCGACGGGCTGACCGCCGAGGAGTACGCGCAGGTCGTGCACGGGCTGGCGCGGATGGTCGCCAACCTGGAGCAGGCGCCGGCTCAGCCGCGCAGGTAGGCCAGCGTCGCCATCACGCGGCTGTTGCGGTCCTCGTCGGGCGGCAGGCCGAGCTTGGCGAAGATCCGCTGCGTGTGCTTCTCGACGGCGCCCGGGGTGACCACCAGCTGCCGGGCGATCGCGGTGTTGGAGTGCCCCTCGGCGATCAGCCCGAGCACCTCCCGCTCGCGCGGGGTCAGGCGCCGCACCGGGTCGTCGGCGCGGCGGCGGGCGAACAGCTGGGCGACCACCTGCGGGTCGAGGACGGTCCCCCCGGCGACGACGTCGGCCAGCGCGGCGAGCAGCTGGTCGAGGTCGGTCACGCGGTCCTTGAGCAGGTAGCCCGCGCCCCCGCGGCCGTCGGCCAGCAGCTCGTCGGCGTAGGCCACCTCGACGTACTGCGAGAGGACCAGCACCGCCGTCCCCGGGACCGCACGGCGCACCTCGACGGCGGCGCGCAGCCCCTCGTCGGTGTGCGTCGGCGGCATCCGCACGTCGACGACGGCGACGTCGGGACGGAGCTCGGTCACCGCGCGCACCAGCGAGGGGCCGTCGCCGACCGCGGCGACGACCGTGGTGCCCGCCTCCTCCAGGAGCCGGACCAGTCCCTCGCGGAGCAGGACCGAGTCCTCGCCGAGCACCACCCGCAGCGGCCGGCCGGCCGGGCTCACGACCACGGCAGCTCGGCGGTCGCCCGGGTCGGGCCGCCGCGCGGGCTGTCGACGGTCAGGACGCCGTCGACGGCGCGCAGCCGGTCGGCCAGCCCCGCCAGGCCGTGCCCCGGGACCAGCAGCGCCCCGCCGTCGCCGTCGTCCTCGACGACGACCCGCAGCACGTCCCCGGCCCGTCCCACCGCGACCCGGCACACCCGCGCGCCGCTGTGCTTGGCGACGTTGGCCAGCGCCTCGCTGACGACGAAGTAGGCGGTGTTCTCGGTGACCGGAGCCAGCCGCTGCTCGGGCAGGTCGACGGCGAGCTCGACGGGCACCGGCGAGCGGGCGGCCAGCGCGGTGAGGGCGGCGGCCAGGCCGCGGTCGGCCAGCACCGGCGGGGCGATCCCGCGGGAGAGCGCGCGCAGCTCCTCCAGCGCCTCGCGGGCGAGGACGCCGGCCTCGGCGAGGGTGGTGCGGGCGGCGGCGGGGTCGCGGTCGAGCTGCCGCTGCGCGCGGGAGAGGTCCATGCCCAGCCGCACGAGGTGCTGCTGCGGGCCGTCGTGGATGTCGCGCTCCAGCCGGCGCAGCGCCACGGCCTCCGCGGCGACGGCGGCGTCGCGGCCGCGGGAGAGCCGGCCGATCTCGGCCTGCGCGGCGGCGCGGGAGGTGAGCAGGGCGCGGCCGAGCTGGGCGTGCAGCAGCGCGACGGCGCGGACGGCGAACGGCAGCACCACCGCCGCGAGCAGGCCGATCGTCGAGTAGAAGAGGATCCGCCGCCCGGAGGAGGACTCGAACCCGAGCAGCTCCAGCAGGTCGGTGTTGTCCGGATCGGTCGACGGGTCGGGCAGCGCCCAGTCCCAGGCGCCGTAGCTGATCCCACCCAGCGCCAGGGCCCAGAACGTGACCGTGACGCTGAACGCGAGCACGGCCAGCGGCAGGCGCAGCACCGCGTGCAGGGCGTCGAGCCAGGACTGCGGGTCGCGAAGCGGGGTGAGCAGCCGGCGCACCCGGCCGCCGTCGGGGACGAGGTAGGCGGGCCGGGGGACCGGGCGGTCGAGCACCACGGGCAGCTGCGCCCGCTCCACGGTGGCCAGGCCGCGGGCGGCGAGCAGGGTGCCGGCGAGGACGGCGACCCCCACCCAGATCACCAGCGTGCCCACCCCCACGGACACGCCGGTGACCACCAGGACGAAGGCGAGGATCCCGGCCGGCAGCGACACCAGCGCGTAGCCGGAGTCGACGAGCGCCTGGCGGACGAGGCGGGTGCGGGGGTCCGGCGGGGTCGTCACGGGCGGCGGCGCGAGGGTCTCGGTGGTCATGGGACGAGCGTGGCGACGCGGGGCCGCCCGGCCGATCCCGTCAACCGGCCGATGTCCTGTCGGGCTGGCCCGACACGCGCTGCTGTCCCGTCCATGTCGGCCGCCGATCGTCCCGGCACCGGGCGGTGGTGTCCAGGACCTCGCTACTGTCGGCCGCGCCGGGCGCACCGCCGCCGTCGCGTCCTCGCGCGACCGGGTGCCCGGCGGACGGAGGTGCCGCTCGTGCGACGTCGGGCCGCCCCCCTCGCCGTCAGCGCCCTGCTGCTGGCCGCGTGCACGTCATCGACGGGCGGGGGCGGGGAGGAGTCCGGGACCGCGCGGGCCGCCACCGCCGCGCCCGCCGAGCGGCTGACCCTGGTCGCCGACGAGGAGCCCGCCGCCGCTGCGGTCAGCGCCAGCCGCGCGCTGTTCGAGGAGGCCGGCGTCGTGGTCGTCGCCCCCGACGGCGACGCCGCGGCCACCCTGCTGGGCGCCTCGGCCGCCGTCGGCCTCGGCGTGCCGCTGCTGCTCGATCCCGAGGGCGGGGGTGCCGGCGACGACGCCGTCGCCGAGGAGCTCGACCGGCTGGGCGCCACCTCGGTGCTGGCCGTCGGCGGTGAGGGCGCACCCGGCGACGCCGACGTCGTCACCGTGCCGGCCACCGCCGAGGCCGTCGCCGCGGCCACCGGCCTCGACCTGGCGGACGCCGACCCGGTGCCGGCCGACGGCCAGGTGGCCGCCGTCGCCGCGCTGGAGCCCGACGCGCCCGCCGCGCTGACCCCCGCGGACGCCGGTGGGGCGGCGTCCGGTGAGGCGGCGTCCGGTGAGGCCTCGGGTGAGCTGCCCGAGGTGGAGCGCGCCGAGCCGCTCGAGGGCACCGTCGTCCTCGCCGACGGCGCCCCGGCGTCCCTGGCGGGCGTCGCCACCGCCCGGGCGGCCGGCGCGGCGGTGCAGGTCACCGGCGGGCAGACCGACCCGCGGGGCTCGACCGGCGTCGTCGAGGCGGTGGCCGGGGCCGACACCGTCGTCGCGCTGGGTCCCGGCTTCGGCGCCGAGGACGGGCTGGACTGGAAGCTCGAGACGGCGGCCACCGGCGCGCAGCTGCCCGCCGGCGGGCAGGTGCTCTTCCCGCAGCACTTCCTCGTCGCGCTCTACGGCCACCCCGGCACCGCCGGGCTCGGCGTGCTGGGTGAGCAGGACGTCGACGCCGCCGTGCAGCGCGCCCGCGACACCGCCGCGCCGTACCAGGCGCTGGTGCAGGACGCGACGGTCGTGCCGGCGTTCGAGATCATCGCGACGGTGGCCTCGGAGTTCGCGACGGAGGAGGGCGACTACTCCTACGAGGCGCCCGTCGAGCTGCTGCAGCCGTGGGTGGACGCCGCCGCCGCCGCGGGCCTGTACGTGGTGATCGACCTGCAGCCCGGCCGCACGGACTTCGTCACCCAGGCCGAGCGGTACCGGTCGCTGCTCGAGCAACCCCACGTCGGCCTCGCGCTGGACCCGGAGTGGCGGCTGCTGCCGAACCAGGTGCACCTCACCCAGATCGGCTCGGTGTCGATCGAGGAGGTCAACCGGGTGGTGACCTGGCTGGCCGACCTGACCCGCGAGAAGCGGCTGCCGCAGAAGCTGCTGGTGCTGCACCAGTTCCGGGTGGACATGATCCCGGGCCGCGAGTCCGTCGACCTGTCCCGCGACGAGCTGTCGGTGATGGTGCACGCCGACGGGCAGGGTTCCCAGCCGGCCAAGCAGGACACCTGGCGGGTGCTGCGCGGCGTCGGCCCCGAGGGCCTGGCCTGGGGCTGGAAGAACTTCTACGACGAGGACGTCCCGATGCTGACGCCGGAGGAGACCATCGCTCAGGTCTCCCCGCGTCCCCAGCTGGTCACGTACCAGTAGCACCGGTCCGGGGGCTCCCGTTCCGTCGGTCCCCCGTGGTGGACTGTCGCCCGCCGACGGGGAGAGACGGTCGAAGGGGAGAGGTGGTCCGTGGTGACCAGCGTGCTGAGCGGGGTGTCCGACGAGCTCGACCCACGGTTGCTCGAGCACCGTCGTGAGCTGACCGGTTACTGCTACCGGATGCTCGGCTCGGGCTTCGACGCCGACGACGCGGTGCAGGAGACGATGGTCCGGGCGTGGAAGAGCTTCGGCTCCTTCGAGGGCCGCTCGTCGCTGCGGTCCTGGCTGTACCGGATCGCCACCAACGTCTGCCTCGACCAGCTCTCGGGCCGGCAGCGCCGGGCGCTGCCGATGGACCTGTCCGGGCAGTCCTGGTCGCCGGTGGAGGCGTCGCTGGCGGCCAAGCGGCCGGCCGAGGCCTGGGTCGAGCCGGTCCTCGACCGGGCGGTCCTGCCCGAGGACGGCGACCCGGCCGAGCGCGCGGTGGCCCGCGAGTCGGTGCGGCTGGCGTTCGTCGCGGCCCTGCAGCACCTGCCGCCGCGCCAGCGCGCCGTGCTGCTCCTGCGCGACGTGCTGCGCTGGCACGCCGACGAGGTCGCCGACCTGCTCGAGACCACGGTGGCCTCGGTCAACAGCGCGTTGCAGCGGGCCCGCGCCACCCTCGCGGCGATGGGCGGCTCCCCGGAGCAGCGCCCGCTCGACGACGACTCCCGCGACCTGCTGGCCCGCTACCTCGACGCCTTCGAGCGCTACGACATCGACGCCTTCGTGAAGCTGCTGCACGAGGACGCCACCCAGCACATGCCGCCGTTCGAGATGTGGCTGGGCAGCGCCGCCGACATCGGCACCTGGATGCTCGGCCCCGGCAGCGGCTGCCGGGACTCCCGGTTCGTGCAGACCGAGGCCAACGGCTGCCCCGCGGTGGCCCAGTACCGGCCGACCGCCGACGGCGGCCACGCACCGTGGGCGCTGCACGTGCTGGAGATCGACGGCGGCCGGATCCGGCACATCACGAGCTTCCTCGACCTGGACAACGACCTGTTCGCCCGGCTGGGCCTGCCGGCGGCCGAGGAGCTGGACGCCGCCTCGGGACGCACCGCCTCCTGACGCACCGCCTCCTGACGCACCGCCTCCCGACGCCACCGCACGCCCCCGACCGCCGCTCCGCCCTCCCGGGTGGGGCGGCGGTCGTGTGTCCCGCCACGGGTCGTTGACAGGTACCCCCAGGGGGTATACAACAGACTGTGTCGGAGGAGGACGAGATGACGACACAGTCCGTACACGAGTCGCACGCGGTCCACGGGCACGGCCCGGTCCCCTGGTCCGCCGCGGTCCAGGCGACGCTGCACTGCCTCACCGGGTGTGCCATCGGTGAGGTGCTCGGGATGGTGATCGGCACCGCGCTCGGGTGGTCGGCCGCGGCCACCGTGGCGCTGGCGGTCGGCCTGGCGTTCGTCTTCGGCTACGCGCTGACCATGCGCGGCGTGCTGCGCGCCGGCCTGACCTTCCGCCGCGCGCTGCGGGTGGCGCTGGCCGCCGACACCGTCTCCATCGCGGTGATGGAGCTGGTCGACAACGCGGTCATGGTGTCGGTGCCGGGCGCGATGGAGGCGGGCGTGGCCTCGGCGCTGTTCTGGCTGGCGCTGGCCGGCGCGCTGGCGGTCGCCTTCGTCGTCACGACGCCGGTCAACCGCTGGCTCATGAGCCGCGGCCGCGGGCACGCGGTCGTGCACGCGCACCACGGCTGACGGGACCGGCGACGCCGGGGCGGCCTGATCGCCTCTCGCGCGCGCGAGGCGATCGGGCGCGTGTCCGCCCCGGCGTCGCGGCCGGCTCAGGCCCGGCGCAGCCAGACGGTCGTGTCGGGCGGCAGGACGCCGTCGCCGAGCGGTCCGCTGGCGAGCAGGACCTCGCCCTCGGGGAGGTCGACGTCGGCGTCGGAGAAGTTGGTGACGCTCTCCCAGCCGCCCGGCCGGCGGAAGTGCAGCACGTGCGTCTCCGCCACCGGCCGCGTGCCCAGCCACTGCAGGGACTCGTCGCCCCGCAGCTCCCGGCGCAGGCGCAGCGCGGCCCGGTAGGTCTCCAGCGTGGAGCCCTCGACGCCGTCCTGGGCCTCGGCGGAGAACTCGCCGAAGCCGGCGGGCTGCGGCAGCCACGAGCCGGCCGCCCCGAAGCCGAACGAGGAGCCCTCGCGCGTCCACGGCAGCGGCACCCGGCAGCCGTCGCGGCCCTTCTGCGCGTGCCCGGTCCGCTCCCAGATCGGGTCCTGCAGCGCCTCGGCGGGCAGGTCGGCGACCTCGGGCAGGCCCAGCTCCTCGCCCTGGTAGAGGTAGGCCGAGCCGGGCAGGGCCAGCATCAGCAGGGTCGCCGCCCGCGCCCGGCGCAGGCCACGCCCGGCGTCGGGCTCGGGCCGGGTGCCGTCGCCGAGCAGCCAGGCGTCGAGGTCGGTGCCGGCCGGCAGGGCGTAGCGCGAGGCGTGCCGGACGACGTCGTGGTTGGACAGCACCCACGTCGCCGAGGCACCGCACACCGCGGCGGCGGACAGGGCGGCGTCGATCTCGACGCGGAACTGCTCGGCCGACCACGGCGAGACCAGCAGCTCGAAGTTGAACGCCTGCCCGAGCTCGTCGGGGCGGGCGTAGAGGACGCGGCGGCTGGTGGTCACCCACGCCTCCGCCACGGCCGAGCGCGGCGGGTCGTAGGAGTCGAGGACCTTCCGCCACTCGCGGAAGATCTCATGCACCTCGTTGCGGTCGAACAGCGGGTGGCTGCCGTCGAGGGGCAGCTCGGTCATGGCGTCGGGGTGGACGCCGCCGTAGTTCCGCAGCGGCTCGCCCAGGTCCTTGGCCAGCGCGTGGGCGACGTCGACCCGGAAGCCGTCGACGCCGCGGTCGGACCAGAACCGCAGGGTCTCGAGGAAGTCCTCGTGCACCTCGGGGTCGTCCCAGTTCAGGTCGGGCTGCTCCCGCGCGAACAGGTGCAGGTACCACTGCCCGTCGGGCACGCGGGTCCAGGCCGGGCCGCCGAAGTGGCTCATCCAGTCCGACGGCGGCAGGGTGCCGTCGGGGCCGGTGCCGTCGCGGAAGACGTAGCGGTCGCGCGCCGGCGAGCCCGGGGGAGAGGCCAGCGCCTCGCGGAACCAGGCGTGCCGGTCGGAGGTGTGGTTGGGGACGACGTCCACCACGACCTTGATGCCGAGCTCGTGCGCGCGGGCGATCATCTCGTCGGCGTCGGCAAGGGTGCCGAGCCTCGGGTCGACGTCGCGGTAGTCGTCGACGTCGTAGCCGCCGTCGGCCAGCGCCGAGGGGTAGAAGGGGCTCAGCCAGACGGCGTCGACGCCGAGCTGGCGCAGGTAGGGCAGGCGCTCGGTGACGCCGCGGATGTCACCGAGACCGTCGCCGTCGAGGTCGCGGAAGCTGCGCGGGTAGACCTGGTAGACGACGGCCTGGCGCCACCAGTCGGCGGGCGCGGTGCGGGCAGGGGGAGTCTCGGGCACGGGGCTCCTCGAGGGTGATCGGGGGTGAGCGGGGCCACGGCGGGCCGCATTCTCGACGGGAGCACGGAGCGGCGGGCCGACGGAGGGCCTCCGGGAGCAGCGCTGCTGGACCGGTCCGGCGCCGCCCACTCTACGTCCCGCCCTCCGGTGTCGCGGGAGGTGCCGACGGGGCACCGTCGCGGGTGGCGGCCGCGCCCGGCGCCGCCGGAGAGGAGCCCCGTGAAGGTCTACCTGTCCTCCGACATGGAGGGCACCGCCGGCGTCGTGGACTGGGCCCAGTGCCGCGGCCCGGGGCCGGAGTACGAGTACTACCGGCGGCTGCTGCAGGACGAGGTCAACGCCGCCATCGCCGGGGCGATGGACGCCGGGGCGACGGAGTTCCTGGTCAACGACTCGCACTCGACCATGCAGAACCTGCGGCCCGACCGGCTGCTCGGCGGCGCCCGCTACCTGTCGGGCCGGCACAAGCCGATGTACATGACCGAGGGGCTCGACGCGTCCTTCGACGCCGTGTTCCTCGTCAGCTACCACGGCTCGGTGGCCGGCGAGCCCTCGGCGCTGTCGCACACCTACGACCCGCGGACGGTCGCGCGCGTCCGGCTCGACGGCGTCGAGGTGGGGGAGTCGGGGATCAACGCGCTGGTCGCCCTCGGCCACGGCGTCCCGGTCGTGCTGGTCACCGGCGACGACACGACGGCGGAGGAGGCCCGCGCCGTGTGCCCCGACGTCACCGCCGTCGTGGTCAAGCGCTCGGTGTCGCGGTTCGCCGCCGACAGCCTGCACCCGGCGGAGGCCTGCCGGCTCATCCGCGAGGGCGCCGCAGCCGCGATCCGCTCCCTGCCCGACGCCCGGCTGCCGCGGATCGAGCTGCCGGCCACCCTCGAGGTCACCTTCCGCACCGCCGACCTGGCGGAGCTGGCGTGCCGGGTCGTCGGGGTGGAGCGGGCCGGGACGCTGGACGTGCGGATCACCGACGCCGACCCGATCGAGCTGTACCGCACCTTCGTCACCGTCGTGCTGCTGGCCCGCGCCGTCGCGGAGTGAGCGCCGCTGCCGAGAGGATCGGGGCATGACGACGATCGCGGTGCCCTACCACCTCGACGAGCGGCTGCCCGGGCTGACGACCGGGTCCGCCGTCGACCGGGAGCTGACCGCGGACCTGCCGCCCGGCACGCCGTGGGAGCGCATGGCGGTGCTCTACGAGCGCGTCGCCGCGGAGGTGGCCGCGGCGCCGGACCGGCCGCTCGTCGTCTCCGGGGACTGCACCACGAGCCTCGGGGTGCTCGCCGGGCTGCAGCGCGCCGGCCGCGACGTCGGGATCGTGTGGTTCGACGCGCACGCGGACTTCCACACCGAGGCCACCACGACGTCGGGCTACCTCGGCGGCATGCCGCTGGCGCTGGCCGCGGGCATCGGGACCCTGACCCTCCCGGACGCGCTCGGGCTGCGGCCCACGTCGCCGTCGCGGCTGGTCCTCGTCGACGCGCGTGACACCGACCCGCCCGAGCACCGCCTGCTCTCCGACGCCGGGGTGCTGCGCCGGCCGGTCGGCGGGCTGTCCGCGGCGGACCTGCCGGAGGGGGAGCTGTACCTGCACGTCGACCTGGACGTGTGCGACCCCGGCGACGTCCCGGACCTGCTGTTCCCGGCGCCCGGCGGCCCGCCGCTGGACGACGTCCTCGCGGCGGTCGGGCGGGTACTGGACACCGGCCGCGTCGTCGCGGTCGGGCTGGCCGCGACCTGGCACCAGGACCGGCGGGCGGACGCCCACGAGCGGGTCCTGGCGGCGGTGCGGGCTCTCGTCGACCGCTGAGCCCTCCGGTCCGACGACGCACCGGAGGAGGTGCGGGCCTCCTCCGAAACGGGCCTCGACCGGGTTCGCCGGCTCGAGGCCCGCTATGACCCGGCGAGCCTCTTCCGGCTGAACCGGACACCACACCAGTCGTGCGCCCCGGCCCTGCCGGTCCTCCACCCAGCCGAGCTGCTCCGATCGGCGACGCGGCGGGAGGTCGACGGGTTCACGCCGGTGCGTGCAGCCGGAACGCGGAGCCGAGGTGGTCGAGCACGGGTCGGGCGGCGGCGGGCTGGCTGCGGAAGGCGATGTAGCCGTCGGGTCGTACCAGGTACAGCGACTCCGCCGTGGCCGCGTAGTGGTGGTGGGCGTCGCGATCGGGGTCGAAGAACACGTCCACGTCGTCCAGTCCGTCGGGCCGCCGGTCACCGGGCACCACGATCCACGTGCGGACGTCGTCGCCCAGGGCAGCGCCCACCGCCCGTGCGGTGGCGGCCATCCGCCGGTACCCGGCGTCGGTCGGGGCGGGGCCGTCGAACAGCAGCAGGGTGGAGTGGGTGCCCCGGAAGAGGTCGAAGAGCCGCACCGGCGTGCCCTCGCCGTCCTGCCCCTCGGCGTCCGGTGCGCGGTCGCCGGCGTGCGGGCCGTGCCGGAACCGGACGCGGTCCACCACGCCGGCCGCCTCTCCGTCGCCGGTGCGATCCACGCCGGCCGGCTCGCCGGCCAGCGAGCTGTCCCGGTACCCCACGTCGAGCTCGGCCACGCCGTCAAGGAGCCGGTCCAGGACGACCGGTAGCCGCAGCGCGGGCACCAGGACCCGGTTGCGCAGGAAGGTCATGACGGGATGGGGGGAGAAGAAGGCGCTGTGGCCGAGGTCGCTGCTCGCGAGGACCGCGCGGGCGACCGGCATCCGCTCCTCCTGGTACGTGTCGAGGAGGGCGTGGCCGGCCCGTCCTCGGAGGACGGCGTCGAGCTTCCAGCCGAGGTTGTAGGCGTCCTGGATGCCGGTGTTCATGCCCTGCCCGCCGGCGGGGCTGTGCACGTGGGCGGCGTCACCGGCCAGCAGCACCCGTCCCGCCCGATAGCGGTCGACGATGGCGACCCGGGGGTTGAAGTCGGACAGCCAGGTGGCGTCGCTCAACCGCACGTGTCCGAAGTCCCGCTCGGCGAACAGGCGCTGAAACAGCTCCAGGGACGCCGTCTTGAGGGTGCCGGAGGCGTCGGGCCGGACGCCGGCCTGCACCTGCCACGTCCCGCTCCCGTCCAGCGGGTCGGCGGCGAGGTACCCGTCGTCGTCGAACCAGGCGTAGGACGGGCCGTCGGCCGGCAGTCCCTCGATCCGGACGTCACCCAGGACGAAGTGCTCCTCGTGGCTCTCGCCGCGCATGGGGATGCCGACCAGCGTCCGTACCCGGCTGCTCCCGCCGTCGCATCCGACGACGAAGGCGGCTCGGATCCGCTCGACCGTCCCGGTGGAGTCGTCGGTCACGGTGGCGGTGACACCGTCGTCGTCCTGGTGGAGGTCGACCAGCTCCTGCCCGAGCCGGACCACGCCGCCGAGCTCCGCCAGTCGCGTCCGCAGCACCTGCTCGGTCCGCCACTGCGGCAGGACGACCAGGTTCGGGTACGGGACCCCGGGCTGCGGCGGGCGAGCCGGTAGGTCGAGGTCCAGGGCGAGCCGTCCGCCCGAGTACAGGCGCAGGTGGTGGTGGGTCCGGCCGGCGGCCAGGGCGGCCTCGGCGATCCCGAGGTCGTCGAAGACCTCGAGGCTGCGCGGCTGCAGGCCCTTGCCGCGGGACCGGGTGTGGTGGGTCGTGGCTCGCTCGACGACCGTGCAGTCGACGCCACGGCGGCGCAGGTCGCAGGCCAGCGTGAGCCCCGTCGGGCCGGCGCCGACGACGAGGACGTCCGTGCTGGTGCTCATGGTGGTCAGCCCTCCGGGAGCGGGGACGGGGAACGGCCGTCGAGGAACTCCCGCCAGGTGCGCCCGCCGGAGTGGTTGCCCGGGACGAGGTTCGCGCCCGCTCGCAGCGCCGCGGAGAGCGCGCCGGGAAGGGGGACCTCCACCACCGGTCGGTACCGCCCGGTCCTGCGGAGGCGGTCGCGGACGAGCTCCGCGACCGGGAACACCTCCGGACCGCCGAGGTCGGGCAGCCGGCCGGCGGGCTCAGCCGTCACGGCGTCCGCCAGCCGGCGGGCGACCTCCTCGACGTCGATCGGCTGGAGCCGCCAGCCGCGCGGCACGGGCACGACCGGCAGCCGCACCAGGCGGCCGAGCAGCTCCTCGACGAACCCGTGGAACTGCGTGGTGCGCAGGACGGTCCACGGCAGCCCGGACCGCGCGATCGCCTCCTCGGCGGCCAGCTTGGCCCGGTAGTACGTCACCGGGATGCGGTCGATGCCGACGATCGAGACGGAGACGAGGTGCGGTCGGCCGGCGTCGCGTGCGGCCTCCAGCAGCCGCTCGGTCCCCTCCACGTCGACCGCCCGGGAGTTCCGCGGGTCCGTGGCGCAGTGCACGATCGCGGTCGCGCCCGCCACCGCTTCGGGCAGGCCGACTCCGGTGCTCAGGTCGGCCACGGTCACCTCCGCTCCGGAGACCGGCGGCGAGGCCGGGCTCCGGCTCAGGATCCGCACCGGATGGCCGTCGGCTGCCAGGGCGCGGACCACCCGGCGCCCGAGCAGTCCGGTGCCGCCGGTGACGAGCACGCTGTCCATGGGACGTCCCCTCCGTCAGGGCTGGTGGATGGGGAGAGCGTCGCCGCCGGGCCTTGACGCCCGGTTGGCTCGCCGCGCGTGCGCGGCGCCAAGCGGGCGTCAAGCCACCGCCGGGACCGTCGGGCCGGAATCCGCGGTCAGGGGAGGGACGATGGCGCCGATCCCGCGTGGCTCACCGGCCGGCATCGTCTTCCGGCGGCTCGACGCGGCTCCCGAGCGGCGCGAGGCCGAGGGGCTGCTGTCCGCCTGTGCTCTGGACGACCACGACGCCACCTGCGAGTGGTACGGCTTGTGCGATCTGACCGCGACGGCGAGCGGCCTCGCGGGGGTGGCGGTGGTCCGCTCCGTGGATCCCACGACGGCGCGGTTGTGCGGTCTCGCCCTGACGGGGGCCTACCGGGACCCCTCCCTCGGACGCCGGCTGGTGTACGAGGTCGTGGACCGGCTCCGGGCGTCGGGCATCGAGGAGCTCACCGCTGCCCCCCCCTGCCGACCGCCGGGTCGCCGCGCTGCTCACCGGGGCCGGCTTCTGCCCGCGGGAGCCGGCTCAGGGCTGCGGATCGGGGTGGTCGCGGCTGCCGCTGTGACCATCGGGCGCGACCGTGCGGCAGGTCTCCGCGGCGCGCCGCAGCAGCATGGCCGACCCCTGCTCGCGGGCGACCGCAGCCGCCTGCCGGAGAGCGCTGCGGGCCTCCTCGGAGCGCGGGGGTGCCAGCGCGGCCAGGGACAGCGCCCGCAGGCGGTGCAGCTCGGACTCGTAGGAGCGCTCACCCGTGCGCGCGACCCGGGCGAGCGCGTCGTCGAGCAGGTGCAGGGCCTCGACGGGCTGGTCATTGCGCAGGTGCGCCTCGGCCAGCAGGCCGAGGCCCCACCCGACCAGGTGCTGGGTGCCACCGGCCTCGGTCCGCGCGAGGTGACCGCGGAGGGCGGGGATCGCGTCCACGGGATCGCCCTCGATCGCGCGCGCCCAGCTCAGCACCACGGCCGCGTACCCAGCCGGCCAGGGCAGGTTCCAGCGCTCCACCAGCTCCAACGTCTCGGTGGCCCACCTCCGGGCCGCCGGAGGGTCGCGGCGCATGGCGGAGACGAGGGCCGCCCCGGTGAGGGTGAGGGCCTGCGCGAACGGGGATCCACCGCGCGAGTCCCTGACGGCGGTCGCCAGCAGCTCGATCCCCGCGTCCGGCTCGTCGAGGGACGTGAGCACCGCGGCCAGCTGGAGCTGCAACACGATCCGCGGCGGCAGGAACTCGCGGCCGTCCACCGGGCCCGCCACCTGCAGGCCCTGCTCGAGGTGGTCCCTGGCGGCGGTCAGCCGGCCCTGGGACCAGAGGGTGCGACCCAGCGACAGGTGGCTCACCACGAGCGCGGCCGGGTCGTCACTGCTCCTGGCGATGTCGAGCATGCCCTCGGCCAGAGCGGCAGCGGCCGAGTGGTCGGCCCGCGCGAAGGCCACCTCGTAGAGGCTGCGGCTGGCGGCGAGCACGGCTGACCCGTCGCCGAGGTCGTCGGCCAGCTCACGTGCCCGGCTGAACTGGACCCAGGCGTGCTCGCAGCCGCTGCCGTGCAGCTGCACCAGCAGCGTGCCGAGACGCATCTGGACGTGCAGCTCCGAGGCGGCGCGTCCGGGAGTCGAGGGCATGGTGGCGAGCAGGTCCAGGCTCCGTCGCAGTTGCCGCTCGGCCTCCTCGTGCGCCAGCGTGTCGAGGCACCGCTCCGCCGCGGCGATCACGTGGGGGACCGCCCGCTCGGCGCCGACCACCGGCGCGGCCAGCCACCAGTGCTGGGCCAGCTGCAGGACGGAGTCGACGTCCTCGCCCCGGTGGTCGACCAGTGCCTGTCCCACCCGGGCGTGCAGCCGGGCCCGGCGGGCGCGGCTGATCTCCCCGTAGATGGCCTCGCGGATGAGCGCGTGGGCGAAGCGGAAGCGGCCCACCGTCGCGGGGTCCTCGACGACCAGCCCGGCCGACACGGTGAGCTCGACGGCGGCGAGCGCGTCGTCGTCGTCCAGCCCCGTCACGGCACGGACGGCGTCCAGGTCGAACTCCTGACCGATGACCGCCGCGACGAGCAGCACGGTGTGGGTCTGGTCGGGGAGCCGGCCGAGACGCCGGCGGAGGACGTCGCGCACGCCGGCGGGGACCTGCTGCGCGACCAGCGCCGCCGCCTCGCCCGCGGTCCGCTCCGGCCAGCCGTTCGCGGCGAGCAGGCGGAGCACCTCGATGACGAAGAACGGATTGCCGCCGGTGCGGTCCCCGACCAGCCGGGCCAGCTCGTCGTCGGGGTCCGTGCCGATGTGGGACGCCATGACCCGGGCCACGTCCGCGACCTCCAGACCGGCCAGCTCCAGCCGGTCCACCGGGACCGCCCGTGCCAGCTCGGCGAGCGTGTCGGCGAGCGGCTCCCCGGCGTCGAGGTCGGGGTCCCGGTAGGTCACCAGCACCACGACGGGTGCGTCGGCCACCGTCGTGGCCAGGTGGCTCAGCAGCCGGTGGGAGGCGGCGTCCGCCCACTGCAGGTCGTCGAGGACCACCAGCAGGCGTCGGCCGGAGGCGAGACCCCTCAGCACCGCGGTCGCTGCCTCACAGACCCGGAAGCGGGCCGCTTCCGGGTCGATCACGGGTGCGGGGGGCCGGGGGCCGCCGCCGGCCAGTTTCGGCAGGATCGGTGCCAGCTCGACGGCGGAGGAGCCGAGCCCGGCACCGGCCGCTCCGGGCGTCCCGTCCCCGAGCAGGGCCCGGAACACCTGCGTCCACGGCCAGAACGGCGGGGCCCCGGCGTCCTGGTCGCTGCGCCCCCAGCCCACCGCCACCCCGGATGCGCGGGCGCGCCGCGCGGCCTCTTCGGCCAGCCTCGTCTTCCCGATCCCGGGCTCGCCCGCCACCAGGATGATCCGTCCCCGGCCGGTCGCCGTCCCGGCCAGCGCCTCGTCGACCACCCGCAGCTGTGCCTCGCGCCCGACCGGACCGCCGGGCGCGGCCGGGGCTCCGACGTCCGCGGCCTCGACGGCGGTGCGGGCCACGACCTGCGTCGGGACGGGAGCCGGCGCGGGCGTGCTCCCGGAGTCCGTGGCAGTCGCCGTCCCGTCCAGTCGCGGGTCCTGGCAGAGGATGTCCCGTTCGAGGTCCCGGAGCGCCTGGCCGGGGTCCAGGCCGAGCTCCTCGCGCAGCTGCGCGCGGAACTGCTGGTAGCTCTGCAGGGCCTCGGCCTGCCGCCCGCAGCGGTAGAGCGCGGCCATGCGCAGACCCTGCAGGCGCTCCCGGAAGGGGTGCTCGCCGGTCAGCTGCTCGAGCTCGGCGACGATCCGGGCGTGCCGGCCGGTGCGGAGGTCGGCGGTCAGCCGGTCCTCCAGCGCGGTCAGCCGGAGGTCCTCCAGCCGGGCCCGCTCGGCCTGGACGAAGGGGGCATCGGCGAGGTCGGCGAGGACGGGCCCGCGCCACAGCCCGAGAGCCGTCTGCAGCGTCTCCGCCGCGCGCGGTGCCTCCCCCTGCTGCAGGAGGTCGTGTCCGGTCCGCGCGAGGGCCTCGAAGCGCGCGGCGTCGACGTCGTCGGGGCCCACCACGAGGCGGTAGCCCGGCGCCTGGTTCACGATCACCGTCGCGGGTGCCCCGGGTAGGCGCTGCGGTTCCAGCAGCCGGCGCAGGTGGGAGACGTAGGCCTGCACCGAGGCGAGGGCCTGCGGCGGCGCGTGCAGGCCCCACAGCTCCTCGACCAGCCGGTCGAGCGGGACCACCGTGCCCGCGTCGAGCAGCAGGATCGCGAGGACGGCGCGCTGCTTGGGCCGCCCGAGGGTCAGCGGCCGCCCCGCATCGAGGACCTGCAGCGGTCCGAGGACGTCGAACTGCACCGCGCACCTGCCTCTCCGGCGCCCGCCGGGTCGCCGTCGGGCCATCCTGCCCCGTGACGGCCGGATCTCCGCCCCTCGGCGTCGCGCCCGCGCGGGACCCGTCAAGGAGACGCCCACGATCCGTCAAGGGCCGGGCCCGACGGTCTCCCCGGGACACCGGTGACCCGCCGGCCCCCACCCGGATCCGCACTCCTCCGGAGGTCCGCATGCGTCTCGCCGTCAAGGTCCTGCTGGCGTGGTTCGCCCTCTTCGGACTGGTGGTCGGGCTCTGGCAGGCCGTGTTCCCGGCCTCCTTCTACGCCGACTTCCCCGGGATGGGACACCACTGGGTGAGCCCGGACGGTCCCTACAACGAGCACCTGCTCCGCGACGTCGGTCTCGGCAACCTCGCCGTCGGCACCGTCGCGCTCGTCGCGCTGTTCAGCGGAGGGGTCTGGCTCGCCCGCGCCGTCGGCCTGGCCGTCGTCGTGACGAACCTGCCGCACCAGCTCTACCACCAGGCGCACGTGTCGGTCCTGCCGACCGTCACCGACCAGGTCCTGCAGTCGATCTCGCTCGCCGCGGTCAGCCTGGCCGCCGTCGCGCTGCTGGTCCTGGCCTCCCGGCTCCCCGCCTCCGCCTGGACGGCACCGCAGTCGGGTTCCCGCGGACCCGCACCGACCCACCTCTAGGAGACCGTCATGGACATCGCGCAGCTCCTCGCCGACTTCGGCGACTGGGCCTTCGACCGGCACGCCAACCCGCTGAGCTGGTACATCAGGCCGCTCTTCCTCATCCCGCTGGCCTGGTTCGCCCACCGGCGCAGCGGCTGGGGCATCGCCGGCACCCTCGTCGCGCTGGCCACCAGCATCTCCTGGTTCCCGGCGCCCGCCCAGCCGGATCCGCAGATCCTGGAGTTCCTCGACTTCGAGCGGGAGTGGATCACCGGGACCTGGGACCTGGAGAAGTTCGCGCAGGCGACGCTCGCACCCCTGGCACTGACCGCCTACTGCCTGGCCTTCTGGCGGCGGTCGGTGGGCTGGGGCCTGGTCCTCCTGAACGCCATGGCCGGCGGGAAGCTGCTGTGGGGTGTCGTCGTCGGCGACGGCACCGGATGGGCGATGACCGTGCCCGGGTTGGTCGGGCTGCTGATCTGCGACGCCGCCGTCCTCTGGGGGGTGCGGCGGTACCGGGCGCGCCGGCCGCAGCCGGCGGAGCAGCCGTCGGCCCCGCCCGTCCTGTCGTCGAGTTCCTCGTGACCGTCGGCCCCGCCCCACTCTGGAAGGACGACGCCATGACCACCACCCAGGATCTCCCCGCGACGACGACCGTCTGCATCGCCGGCTGCGGCCCTGCCGGGGCGGTGCTCGGACTCCTCCTCGCCCGCGCCGGCATCGACGTCGTCGTCCTCGAGAAGCACGCGGACTTCCTGCGCGACTTCCGCGGCGACACGGTGCACGCCTCGACGATGCAGGTGCTCGCGGAGCTCGACCTGCTGGAGGGTTTCGAGGAGCTGCCCCAGCAGCGCACGACCAGCATCTCGCTGATGACCGACGACGGGTTCGTCACGCTCGGCGACTTCACCCGGCTCCCGGGTCGCTTCCAGTGCTTGTCGATGGTGCCGCAGTACGAGTTGCTGGACTTCCTCACCACCGAGGCCGCGCGGTCCTCCTCCTTCGCCCTGCACCGGCAGGTGGAGGTGGTGGGGCTCGTGGAGGAGGACGGCGCGGTGACCGGGGTCCGCTACCGGCGGACGGCCGGCGGCGGCTCCGAGGGCGAGCTGCGCGCGCTGCTCACGGTCGCTGCCGACGGACGCTCCTCCGCGGTGCGGCGGGCGGCGGGCATGTCCCCGGTCGAGTTCGGCGCCCCGATGGACGTGCTCTGGTACCGCCTGCCCAAGCGTGCGGGGGATCCGGGGGCGTCCTTCGCGCGGCTCGTTCCCGGTCGGTTGCTCCCGATGATCGACCGGGGCGGCTACTGGCAGGGCGCCTACACCATGCCGAAGGGCACGGTCGCGTCGCTGAGGGCGGCGGGCATCGAGGCGCTCCGGGCGGACCTGGCGCGCGCCATGCCCTTCCTGGCCGACCGGCTCGACGGTGCCCTCCGCAGCTGGGACGACACCGGCTTCCTGGAGGTCCGGGTCAACCGGCTGCGCCGCTGGTACCGGCCGGGGCTGCTGTGCATCGGTGACGCCGCGCATGCCATGTCCCCGGTCGCGGGGGTCGGGATCAACCTCGCCGTCCAGGACGCGGTGGCCGCCGCCAACGCCCTCGTCCTCCCCCTGCGCAGGGGTGCCGTGACACCGCGGGACCTCCGGCGGGTGCAGCGACGCCGCGACCTCCCCACGCGGGTCACCCAGCTGGTGCAGCGCGGCGTCCAGCGGCAGATGTTCGGCGCCGCCGGGGACCCGGTCCCGCCGCGGGGGGTCCCCGTGCCGCTGCGCGTCATGTCGCGGGTGCCGCCGCTGCTGCGGCTGTTCTCCCGCTTCATGGCCATCGGGATCCGCAACGAGCACGTCGACGTGACCCTGCTGGGGCCGGCCGGAGCGCCGGCCCGCGCCCTGCGATGAGGTCGCCCGTCGGCGCGGGACGCCGGCTGGCCGGTGTCGTCCGCAGGCACCCCGTCGCGAGCTTCCTGGCCTGGTCCTTCCCCGTCGGCCAGGCGATCGCCTTCCAGCCCGTCCTCGCGCCCGCCTGGTACGGCGTGGACCTGCCCACTGCTCCGTTCGTCGTCGCGGCCAACCTGCTCGGCCTGCTGCTGCCGGCGGTCGTCATCACCGGCGTCGTCGGCGGGCGGGCGGGCGTGCGCGCGCTGTGGCGGCGCGCGGTCCGGGTGCGGGTGCCCCTGCGCTGGTACGGCCTGGTCCTGGTCGTCGTCCCGGTGGCCGCCGCGGCGGTGGCCGGAGCCCTGCTCGGGGCGCCGGAGGCGATCGGCCGGGTGCTCGTCTCGGCACTGCTCTCCGGACTGCTGGTCCAGCTGCTCCTGGGCTTCCTCACCACCAACTGGGCGGAGGAGGTCGCCTGGACGGGCTTCCTCCAGACCCGCCTGCAGGACCGGCACGGGCCGGTGCGGGCCGCACTGGTCACCGGACCGCTGTTCGCGCTGCAGCACGCCTCCCTGGCGGCCGGCAACGGCTGGCTCGGCGGGGTGGCCGTCCTGCTGTTCATCACCGCGACGGCCGTCCCGTTCCGGTTCCTGCAGGGCTGGGTCGCCAACCGCACCGGCAGCCTGCTCGTTGTCGGCCTGGTCCACGCGGCGGGAAACGCGACGACCGACGGCAGCGGCTTCGGCGGTGCCGGCCTCCTGCCCCGGCTGTACCCCGACGGGACCGTCGGCCCGGTGCACCTGCTGGCCCTCGCGGCCGTGGGCCTGGTCGTCCTGGCCGCCACCCGCGGCCGGCTCGGTCGCCCGGCGGCGCGCGGCGCCTCCGCCGCCACCGGCACGCGGCCTCCAGCGGTTCCGGCGGGCCGGCGAGCGCCGTCCCGTCGGGCTCCCGGGCAGCCGGCGGGGCGACGGTGACCGGCACGGCGCTCTACCGCCTGGCCAGCCGGGGGCTGCCACGGTTGCCCTTCCCGCTCAACGTCCGCATCCAGCGGCTGGGGCGGATGCCCCGTCCGCCGCTCCGGGCCGGTCAGCACGTGGAGATGCGGACCGCGGGCGGGGTGCCCGTCACGTGGCTCCGGCCCTCGGCGGCCGACCGCGGCGTGCTGGTCTTCCTGCACGGCGGGTCGTACGTGACGGGGCCGGTGTCCGGGCAGTGGCGCTGGTTGACCGCGCTCGGCGCGGAGCTGTCGGTGGCCGCCGTCGTGATCGACTACCGGCTCGCGCCGGAGCACCCGCACCCGGCGGCGCTGGACGACGTCGTCGCCGCTCTACGGGCCCTGACGTCGAGCGGGGTGCTGCGAGCGGGCCGCTGGGCGCTGGCAGGGGACAGCTCCGGTGGTGCCCTGGCGCTCGCCGCGACCCGGGCCCTGGTCGCCGCCGGGAGCCCCCTGCCGGCGGCACTGGTGCTCGTGGCGCCGTGGGTCGACCTGACCCTCACCAATCCGCAGATCCCCGGGACCGAGCCTGCCGACCCGGTCCTCAGTCGGCAGTTCCTGCAGCCGTCGGCCGCGGCCTACGCGAGCCGGACCCCGCTGGGCGACCACCGGCTGTCCCCGCTGCACGGCGACCTGGCCGGACTCCCACCCGTGCACATCACCGCGGGAACCCGCGACATCCTCGTGCACGACGTCCGCCTGCTGCGCCGGCGGCTCCAGGACGCCGGCGTGGCCGTCGACCACCTCGAGGAGCCCGGCGCCCTGCACGCGTATCCCACCCTCAGGGCCGGCCCCGCGGCGGATCGGGCAGTGGCCGCCCAGGCCGCGTTCCTCCGCGAGCGTCTTGATCTCGAACAGGCGTCCGCTGCCCCGACCCCCACCCCACCGGAGGAGAACGCCATGTCCGAGCGACTGTCCACCGACGTCGACATCGAGGCGACGCCCGCACGGGTGTGGGAGGTGCTCACCGACCTCGCCGCGTATCCGGAGTGGAACCCGTTCATCGTGCGGGCGGAGGGGACCGTGGGTCCCGGCTGCCGGCTGACGCTGAGGATGCAGCCGGTCGGCGGCCGGGCGATGACCCTGCGCCCCCGACTGGTCGAGGTCGCCGTCAACCGGGAGCTGCGGTGGCGCGGCAGGTTGGGTGTGCCCGGGCTGATGGACGCCGAGCACACCTTCCTGCTCCAGCCGCAGGCCGGCGGTACCCGGCTGGTCCAGCAGGAGACCTTCCGGGGTGTCCTCGTCCCGTTCGTCGCCGCGTCCCTGGACCGGAACACCCTGCCCGCCTTCGTGGCGATGAACGAGGCGCTCAAGAGGCGGGCGGAGGACCCGGCGCGTGCCGGCGCGGTCGACGACGGCGGCGCGGGATCGGGCACGGCATGAGGCGGCGACCGGTGCTCCAGGCGAGCGCCTGCACGGGCGTGGCCGCTGTCGCGGGGAACGCCTTCATCGGGAGGGGGGCGATGGCCTGGTTCCGGAGCCTCACCGCTCCGCGCCGGCAGTTGCCGTTGCCCGCCTTCCTGGCGGTGGGAGCGCTCTACTACGGCGTCATCGGCTACGTGCTGGCACGGAGCATCGACCGTCGCGACGCCCGGAGCACCGCCTGGAGCCTGGCGGTCCTGGTCGGCAACGAGGCCTGGAACGGGGTCTTCTTCGGCCGCCGGAGCGCTCGTGCCGGCTTCGTCGGGCTGTGCGCCTTCGTCGTTCCCCTGGCGGCGCTGCAGCGCTCGGTCATGGGGGACGCACGCTCGCGCAACGCCCTGGCCCCGTACACGGCCTACGTCCTCGCCTACGACCTGCCGTGGACGTACCGGCTGTGGCGACTGAACCCGAGGCGCCCCTCGGGCACCGGGGACTGACGGGCCGGGATCGCGTCCAGACGTCGTGACCGCCCGCCCCCGAGGTGGCGGCCTCCCTCGCCGGCGGTCCTCTGCCGTGGCCCGGCGCGGGTCACCGGATCGAGAAGGCCCGCAACTCGCCGATGTGCCGCGACCCGGGGATGCTGTGGCCGGAGCTCCGGCAGCAGGGGGTGACCGTGGATCCGCACAGCCATCTGTGGCTCCTGCCTGGTCCCGTGCGGCGCCGAACCGCGTACCGGCGACGACCACCCCGATCGCCGAGGGCTCCCGCCCCTCGGCCGGAGACATCCGGAACCTCGACGGATCCTGCACACGCATAGGGGGATGAGCCTTGTCCAGGTCTCACCAGGAAGCCGCTGTCCCGCCGGGGTCGCGCACGTCCATCGTCAAGGTCGTCGGCGCCAGCCTCGTCGGCACCACCGTGGAGTGGTACGACTTCTTCCTCTACGGCTCGGCCGCCGCGCTGGTCTTCAACAGGTTGTTCTTCCCCGACTTCGACCCGCTCGTCGGCACGCTGCTGGCCTTCGCCACCTACGCCGTGGGCTTCGCCGCCCGGCCGATCGGCGGGGTGATCTTCGGCCACTTCGGCGACAAGGTCGGCCGCAAGAAGATGCTGGTCATCACGCTGATGCTGATGGGCGGCGCGACGTTCCTCATCGGGCTGCTGCCGACCTACGCGGCCATCGGCGTGTGGGCGCCGATCCTGCTCGTCCTGCTCCGGCTGGTGCAGGGCTTCGCCCTCGGAGGTGAGTGGGGCGGGGCGGTGCTGATGGCCGCCGAGTACGGCACGCCGGAGCGACGCGGGTACTGGGCCTCCTGGCCGCAGGCCGGCGCCCCGGCGGGCAACCTCCTCGCCGTCGCCGTCCTCGCGCTGGTCTCGACGTTCACCACCGACCAGCAGTTCGAGACCTGGGGCTGGCGCATCCCGTTCCTGCTCAGCGCGGTGCTGGTGGCAGTGGGCCTCTGGATCCGGGTGTCGATCGAGGAGTCGCCGGTCTTCCAGGCCGCCCGCGAGCAGGCCGCCACCGCGGAGGAGGCTCCCCGGCTGCCCGTCGTCCAGGTGCTGCGGGACTACCCGCGGGAGATCGTCCTGGCCATCGGCGCCCGGCTGGCGGAGAACATCGGCTACTACCTCTTCACCGCGTTCGCCCTGGCCTACGCCACGGACGAGGCGGGGGTGTCCCGCGGCACGGCGCTGAACGCGGCACTCATCGCCTCCGCGGTCCACTTCGTGGCCATCCCCGCCATGGGGGCGGCGTCCGACCGGTTCGGTCGCCGGCCGGTCTACCTGGTCGGGGCCGTGGGCATCGGGGTGTGGGGCTTCGTCTTCTTCGCCCTGTACGACTCGCAGTCGTTCTGGCTGCTGGCGCTCGCCGGCACGGTGGGCCTGGTCCTGCACGGGGCGATGTACGGGCCGCAGGCGTCCTTCTTCTCGGAGCTGTTCTCCACCCAGGTGCGCTACAGCGGTCTGTCGGTGGCCGGTCAGGTGTCCTCGATCGTGGCGGGCAGCCTGGCGCCGATCATCGCCACGGCGCTGCTGATCGAGTACGGCGGCTCCACGCCGATCTCGCTGTACCTGGCCGGTGCCGCGGTGCTCACGGTGATCGCCGTCGTGCTGAGCCGGGAGACGGCGCACAGCGACCTGACGCGCGACCCCGCTGCCGACCGGGCGACGGCCGGCGCCGGCCGGCGCTGAGCCGCGCCGTCCGGTGCAGCGCAACAAGGTCATCTCGGCCGACGCCGCGGCGCAGATCGTCCTCGACGGCGACACCGTCGCGACCGGCGGTTTCGTCGGCGTCGGATTCGCCGAGGAGCTCGCGCTCGCGCTGGAACGGCGCTTCGAGGCCACCGGCTCGCCGCGGGACCTCACCCTGGTCTACGCGGCGGGCCAGGGCGACGGCGGCACGCGCGGGCTGAACCACTTCGGGGCCGACGGCATGGTGCGCCGGGTCATCGGCGGGCACTGGGGGCTCGTGCCGAGGCTCGGCGCGCTGGCCCTCGACGAGCGCATCGAGGCGTACTGCTGGCCGCAGGGCGTGATCAGCCACCTGTTCCGGGAGATCGCCGGCGGCCGTCCTGGGGTGGTGACCACGGTCGGGCTCGGCACCTTCGTCGACCCGCGCCACGGGGGCGGCCGGATGAACGAGCGCACCACGGAGGACCTGGTCGAGCTGGTGACGCTGCGCGGGCAGGAGCACCTGTTCTTCCCCGCGCAGCCGGTGCACGTGGCCCTGCTGCGCGGGACGACGGCCGACCCCGAGGGCAACATCACGATGGAGCGCGAGGCGCTCACCCTCGAGGTGCTGTCGATGGCGCAGGCGGCCAAGAACTCCGGCGGTGTGGTGATCGTGCAGGTCGAGCGGGTCACCGAGCACCGGACGCTGAGCCCGCGGGAGGTGCAGGTCCCCGGGATCCTCGTCGACGCCGTCGTCGTCGCGCAGCCCGCCAACCACGGCCAGACCTTCGCCGAGGTCTACAACCCCTCCTACACGGGAGAGGTCGTCGCGCCGAGCACCGGGCTGGCCCCGATGCCCCTCGACGCGCGCAAGGTGATCGCCCGTCGCGCCGCGATGTTCCTGTCGACCAACGCGGTGGTCAACCTCGGGATCGGCATCCCCGAGGGGGTGGGGTCGGTGGCTGCCGAGGAGCGGATCCTCGACCTGATCACGCTGACCGTCGAGCCGGGCGGCGTCGGCGGCATCCCGGCCGGTGGGCTGAGCTTCGGCGCCGTCGCCAACCCGCAGGCGATCATCGACCAGCCCTACCAGTTCGACTTCTACGACGGCGGCGGGCTGGACCAGGCGTTCCTGGGCATGGCCGAGGCCGACGTGGAGGGCAACGTCAACGTCAGCCGGTTCGGTCGCCGGCTCGCCGGTGCGGGCGGCTTCATCAACATCAGCCAGAACGCCAAGGCGGTCTTCTTCCTCGGCACGTTCACCGCCCGCTCGCGGGTGGCGGTGCGCGACGGCGCGCTGGTCATCGACGACACCGGCGCGGTCGCGAAGTTCCGCGACCGGGTCGGGCAGGTGACCTTCAACGGGCGCCTGGCCGCGGAGCGCGGGCAGGGTGTCCACTACGTCACCGAGCGGTGCGTCCTGCGGCTGACCGAGCGGGGGCTGCAGCTGGTCGAGGTCGCCCCGGGCGTCGACGTGGAACGGGACGTGCTGGCCCACATGGACGTCGCCCCCGACATCAGCGACGACCTGCGCGCCATGGACGCGGCGATCTTCCGCGACCGACTCATGGGGCTGCGCGACCGGCCTCCCGTCGGCATGGAGGAGCGGTTCCGTCTCGACGCGGCCACCGACACCGTCTACGTCGACTTCGAGGGGCTGCGGCTGGTCACGGCGCACGACGCCGACGACCTGGCCCGGGAGCTGCACCGCCGGTTCACCGCGCTCGACCGGCGGGTGCACGTCGTCGTCAACTACGACAACTTCGACCTCGGCCCCGACGCGGCCGATCCCTTCTTCGCCATGGTCAGGAGCAACGAGGAGCGCTTCTTCCTCTCCTCCACGCGCTACTCGACAAACGCGTTCCTCCGTCGCCAGTTCGGCCGGGAGTTCACCGAGCACGACCTCCACCCCAACTTCGGCCAGCGCCCCCGCTGAGCTCGTCCGCCCCTCCGGTGGTCACCGGAGGCAGGTGCCCGGCAGTCCGCGACGAGCACGCGCGCGGCTGATCTCGTCGGCGCCCGGGCACTCGCTCCAGGCTCGGCACGGGCCGTGACTGGCGCTGCAGGTGGGTCACCACCGGGGAGCGGCCCCGTCGATCGACGACCGCCGCGCGCCTGGGCTCCCGCCACACCGAGGAGCCCGATGACCGCCTGTCCAGCACCGCGCGACCCGCAGCCGCGTCCCACGCCGGGTCACCGGGTGGCCGCGTGACGGCGGCCCCGGCGCCGGACGGGGTGCTCCGGCCGGTCTCGGCCGGGGTGGTGTCGGCTCTCGTCGGCTTCACGAGCGCCTTCGTCGTCGTCCTGAGCGGTCTCGCCGGGGTCGGTGCGGACGCCGGCCAGGCGTCGAGCGGGTTGCTCGCGGTGACGGTGACCATGGGCCTGTCCTGCATCCTGCTCGCGGCGTGGACCCGGATGCCGATCACCGTCGCGTGGTCGACGCCCGGTGCGGCCCTGCTCGCCTCGACCGGCACCCTGGAGGGAGGATGGCCCGCCGCGGTCGGCGCCTTCCTCGTCGCCGGCGTGCTGGTCGTGCTCACCGGCCTCGTGCCGCAGCTGGGCGCGCTCATCGCCAGGATCCCGGCGTCGGTCGCCCAGGCGATGCTCGCCGGGGTGCTGTTCCAGCTCTGCCTCGGGCCGGTCACCGGGCTGGCGGCGAACCCGCTCGCGGTCGCGCCGGTCGTCCTCACCTGGCTGCTGGCCCTGCGGCTCCTGCCGCGCTGGGCGGCGCCGCTCGCCTTCCTCACCGCGGCCTTCGTGATCGGCGTCCACGTCGCGGCCTCGGGGGCCCCGGTCGATCCCGCGACGCTCGTGCCCCGGGTGGAGCTCACGGTCCCGGCGTTCACGCCGGCCGGGGTGTTCGGTATCGCCGTGCCGCTCTACTTCGTGACGATGGCCTCGCAGAACGTCCCCGGCGTCGCCGTCATGAAGGGTCTCGGCTACGACGTGCCCTGGCGGCGCTCGATGCTCGTGACCGGCGTCGGCACCGTGCCCGGCGCGCCGGCCGGGGGCCACGCCGTCAACCTCGCCGCCATCAGCGCGGCGCTCGCCGTCGGGCCGGAGGCGGGCGAGGACCGCTCGCGGCGCTGGATCGCGAGCGTGACGGCGGGCGTCGTCCACGTCCTGATCGGCGTCGCCTCCGCCGCGTTGGGCGCGCTGGTGCTGCTGGCCCCGGCCGGGGTGCTGCCCGCGGTCGCGGGGCTGGCGCTGCTGACGACCCTCGCCGCGTCGCTGCAGGCGGCGCTCGCGGAGCCCGCCGACCGGGTCCCCGCCGTCGTCGTGTTCGCGACGGCCGCCTCGGGTGTGGCGATCGCCGGGGTGAGCGCCGCGTTCTGGGCGCTCGCGGCGGGGCTCGCGGTCCTCCTCGTGCTCCGCCGGGGACGGTCGTCCGCCGGGTGAGGACCCGTCAGTCCTGCGGCGGCGTTGGTGCCGCGCTTGCCACGGCGGCCCGCCGCCGGGTGAGGCGGAGCGGCACCAGGACCGCCGCGGTGACCAGCGCGGCCAGTGCCAGCCAGGGGAGGGCGACGCCGAGCACGACGACCGCCGCGCCGAGCGCCGTGACCAGGGCCCGCCACCCGGTGCCGAGCCCGTCGAGGAAGCCTCCCGGTCCGCCGACCGGCGCCACGCCGAACGGCTCGAGGTGCACGTGCAGCGTCGACAGCTCCACCCGGTCCGCCAGCAGCGCGCGCTGGGACCGCAGGGACTCCAGCTCCTCCTGCCGGTCGGAGAGGGCGCCCTCGGCCGCCAGCAGGGCCTCGGTGGAGGCCGCGGTGGCCATGAGGGCCTGCAGCCGCGCCACCGAGGTCTGCAGCGCCGAGATCCGCGCGTCCAGGTCGACCGCCGTGGTGGTCACGTCGGAGCGGGACACGGACACGCTGCCGACGTCGCCCAGGTCCTCCAGGTCGGCCAGGACGCCGGTCAGCTCCCCGGCCGGCACCCGCACCACGAGGTCGGCGACGGCGCCCTCGACCCCGTCCTCCCCGGACGCGGCCTGCTCGGTGCGCTCCTCGACCCGCCCGCCGACGGACTCCACCAGCTCGCTGACCCGCTGCGCGCCGTCGGCCGGGTCCTCGACGGCGACGGAGGCGGTGGCGGTCTGGACCACCTGCCGGTCGGGGTCGGCCTCGGCGGGGGCGACCTCGGGATCTCCCGGGGCGGCGGTGACCGGGCCCACGTCGGTGGCGCTGCCCGCGCTGTCCGAGCCCGCGCTGTCCGAGCCCGCGCCGCCGCCCGTGCAGCCGACGAGCAGGGTGAGCGCCAGCGCCGCGATGGCCGTGCCGAGGGAGCGCCTCATGGCGGGACGGTAGGCCCGGAATCTCGCGGCCGACCAGCGCCGATGCGTGATCGTGACACCGGCGATGACTCCCGGGGCGGTCGCCGGTCTGCACCTCTGACCGGCCGACCGCACGCGAGGAGCACACCGTGACCGCCACGTACACCTTCGACGTCTTCTGCAGCCTCGACGGCTTCGGCTCCTTCGACGAGCGCGGTGACTGGGGCGGCTACTGGGGCAAGCACGGCCCCGAGTTCCTCGACCGCCGCCTCGCCGCGTACGGCCCGGACCAGCGGATGGTCCTGGGCGCGCACACCTTCCGGGAGTTCGTGGAGATGCTGGGCCCGGGCGCCGCCTCCGGAGCGCTCGACCCGGTGAACACCCGGATGCGGGACATGCCGACGACGGTGGTGTCGACGACGCTCGAGGGCCCCCTCGACTGGCCGGACGCGACCCTCGTCAGCGGCGACGCCGTCGACGTCGTCGCCCGGCTCAAGGAGGAGTCGGCGGTGCCGCTGCGCTCGCACGGCAGCCTGTCGATGAACCGGGCGCTGATGGCCGCCGGCCTGGTCGACCGCGTCCAGGTGACGGTCTTCCCCGTGATCACCGGCCGGACCGGGACGGAGCCGGTCTTCGCGGGCGCGGCCGACTTCGACCTCGAGCTGCTCGAGAGCCGCACGCTCGACGGCCGGACCCAGGAGCTGGTCTACCGCCCGACGCTGCACGGCTGAGGCGCGACCGGGCCCGTCGACGTCGACGGAGCCCCTGCGCGGCACTCGTCCCGACGTCCCCCGCCGAGGACCGCGCCCCGGTACGTCGAGGCGTGGCCGCAGCCGGGGGCGGGCCCCGAGGTCCTTCCGCCCGGGCACACCGGCGCGCTATGCAGGTCCGCGGGAGCTCGGCTCGTCCACGACTGACCGGATCCGGTCGGATGACAGGTGTCTGGTGGGGGTGGTCGTCGTCGGCGCAGGACTGGCCGGTCTCACCGCGGCGCGGGAAGTGCAGCGGGGAGGCGCCGAGGTGGTCGTCCTCGAGGCCCGGGACAGGGTCGGTGGCCGCCTGGAGGGCGGTGTGGTCGAGGGGTGGCCGATCGAGCTGGGAGGCGCGTGGATCGGCGAGGGCCACCAGCGGATGTACGCGCTCGTCGAGGAGCTCGGACTCGCCACGTTCCGCACGTGGAACGACGAGGGGAG
This sequence comes from Geodermatophilus obscurus, assembly GCF_900115395.1. Classification (GTDB taxonomy): domain Bacteria; phylum Actinomycetota; class Actinomycetes; order Mycobacteriales; family Geodermatophilaceae; genus Geodermatophilus; species Geodermatophilus obscurus_B. The sequence continues at coordinate 140,771 of NZ_FOWE01000010.1, read as the reverse complement.
CTCGTGGTCGAGCTCGGCAGCAGGCGTTCGCGCATGGAGGGGCGCAAGGGTGCCGTCCCGGGGCTCGGCCCGTTCGCGCTGACCGATCTCGCCCAGGGGATGTCGCGCTTCGGACGGCTCGCCCGGAGCGTGGACCCGGCGCGCCCCTGGGCGCACCCGCGCGCGGACGTGCTGGACGGCCAGACCTTCCGGACCTGGGTACGGCGGACGCTGCGGACGCGCAGCGGCCGTGCGTACTTCGACATCGCGACGGAGGCGGTCTTCGCGGCCGACGCCAGTGACATCTCGTTGCTCCACGCTCTCTGCTACGCCGTCGGCAACGGCGACCTGGAGACCCTCGTCGCGGTCGACCACGGCGCGCAGCAGGACCGGGTCGTCGGTGGCTCCGTGGTGGTCGCCGAGCGGCTGGCCGAGGGGCTCGACGTCCGGCTCGGCGACCCCGTCGCGTCGATCACCCAGGACCGTGCCGGCGTGACGGTGCGGACCCGGTCCGGCCGGGAGCACGCCGCCGACCGGGTCGTCGTCGCCATCCCGCCCACGCTCGCCGGGCGACTCGTCGACGACCCGCCCCTGCCCGCGGCCCGCGATCAGCTGACCCAGCGTCTCCCGGCGGGGACGGTGGTGAAGGCCTTCGCGGCCTACCCGACGCCGTTCTGGCGCGAGGACGGCCTCAACGGCCAGGCCGCGTCCGACCGTGGCCCGGTGAAGGTCACCTTCGACGTCTCACCGTCGGAGGCCGAGGTCGGTGTCCTGCTCGGCTTCGTGGAGGGAGGGGAGGCACTCCGGTGGCAGCGCCTGTCCGAGGCCGAGCGGCGTCGTCAGGTGCTGGGCTGCTTCGTCCGGCACTTCGGGGAGCAGGCCGCCCACCCCACCTCCTACGTCGAGAAGAACTGGAGCGAGGAGGAGTTCACCCGCGGCTGCTACGGCGCGCACTTCGCCCCGGGTGTCTGGACGGCCTTCGGGGAGTCGCTGCGGCCGCCGGTCGGCAGGGTCCACTGGGCCGGCTCCGAGTACGCCGTCGAGTGGAGCGGCTACATGGAGGGCGCCGTGCGATCGGGCCGCGCCACGGCGAGGGAGGTGCTCGACGCGCCGAGGTCCTCGGGTCCTCCCCACGGGGCCTGACGGGCCCGTCGATTCGCCGGATCGCGTGGAGCGGGTGACCGGGATCGAACCGGCACGGCCGGCTCGGGACCCGAGGAACGGCCGTCCCCGTCCAGCGCAGTGTCTCGCCCTTGCCCGTACCTCCTGCGTGCCTCGAGCGCCGGTCACCGCCCTCGGGTGAGGCGCACGGAGGGTCCCTGGAGCACCTGGTCGTCGGGGTCGGCGTCGACGGCGCGCCGGTGCTCGACGAGCAGGGTGAGGGCCAGCGCCGTCGTGGCCGTGCCGGGGGAGCGCCCCCGGCGGACGGCGGGCCCGTGATCTCGCCGCCCACCAGCACCGATGCGCGATCGTGGCGCCCGGTCCGGCGCCCTCGGACCATTCCGTTCGACGGCGGCGGCGCAACCGATCGCGGCGGCGCTGCGAGGACCTGCGTTCCCGGTCGCCCGCCGTGCACTCGGATCTCCATTCCGCGTGTCGGCCCCGCGTTTCGCCATTTCCGCCTTCGGTGAACCGGCCGTACCTGTTACGTTCCCGACACTTCCCGAGGGGGGTCCGCCCAGCGGACTGCCCGGCGCTGAGGAGACCCGCATGGCACAGTCGCCCGTCCCCGGTCGCCTCGCTCGGACGTCGCTCCTGATCGCCGTTCTCGTGGCGCTGGGACTGGTGTTCCCGGCCACGAGCGCCGCGGCCCCTGGTGGACAGGGCGGGAAGAACCCCGGCACCTACGAGAACCCCCTGCTCCCGGTGATCCCCGCGGGCGGCGTCGTCGAGAGCTGCGCCGACCCGACGGTGTTCAACACCCAGGACCCGGGGACCGGGCAGATCACCTGGTACATGTTCTGCACCACCGACCCGTTGAACGACGAGGACGTCGACGCCGACGGGAACCCGGTCTTCCGCCGGATCCCGATGATGACCTCGACCGACCTGGTCAACTGGACGTACGTCGGGGACGCGTTCCCGCAGGGCACCGCCGGGCTGCCCGGCTACGCCGAGGACGACGCGGCCCTGTGGGCGCCCGAGGTCGTCTACTCCACCACCTACGAGCAGTACTACCTGTTCTTCGGCGTCACCGACACGACTGCCGCGACCAGCGGCGTCGAGGACTGCGACACCGACAACGCGATCGGCGTCGCCGTGAGCGACACCCCGACCGGCCCGTGGACGTTCTACGACGAGCCCGTCGTGGACCCGCGCCCCGCCGGCGCCGCAGGCGCGTGCGACTTCCTCTGGACGTACGACCCCGACGTCCTCGGCGACTCCATCGAGGACACCGGCATCCTCTACTACGGCAGCTACCGGGGCGGCGTCTACGGCGCCGAACTGACGCTCACCGAGGAGGGCGCCGAGGCCGCGAACCCGGTGATGGTCGCCATCGACAACAAGTACGAGGGCACCAACGTCGTCTACAGGGACGGCTACTACTACATCTTCGTGTCGGCCACGAACTGCTGCAACGGAGCACTGACCGGTTACGCGGTGTTCGTCGGCCGCTCCACCGACCCGCTCGGGCCCTTCGTCGACCGTTTCGGCAACTCCTTCACCGACACGCAGGCCGGTGGCACGCCGTTCCTCTACGGGAACGGCAACGAGTGGACGGGCACCGGGCACAACACGGTGTTCCAGGACGCGAACGGCGACTGGTGGACCATTTACCACGCCGTCGACCAGAACGACCCCTTCTTCGCGTTCGAGCCCGGGCTCACCAAGCGGCCCGCCCTGCTCGACGCGATCGACTGGGTGGACGGCTGGCCGACCGTCAACGGCGGCAGCGGCCCGTCCAACGGCAGGATGCCGGCACCGGCCGCGCAGGAGGGCCAGGTCTCCCGCCACCAGACGCGGCTCGTCGACACCCAGGCACCGCACAGGCCGCTGGGGGAGTACTCCGACGAGTTCGACGGCACGGCGCTCGCCGGTGAGTGGACCTGGGACCGCGGGGACAACGCTCCCGCCGACCCGCCGGACCACACGGTCGGCGGCGGCGTGCTCACGGTCGACATCCAGCCCGGCGACACGTACGTCGACGTCGACACCGCCTGGGTCCTGACCCGCGACGCCCCGCGAGGCGACTACGTGGTCGAGACGCGCGTGCGCACGGACATCCCGGACGAGGACTGCTGCTTCAACTTCGCCCAGGCCGGGATCGGGATCTACGGCGACACCGACCACTACGTGAAGCTCACCAACACCTCGATCTGGAACACCCGGCAGACCGAGTGGGCCAAGGAGATCGGTGCCGAGCAGGCGGGCGAGGGCTGGTCGCGCTACGGCAACTCCGTCATCGGCCCGCCGTCGGAGGAGTGGACGTACCTGCGCGTCGTGGTCGAGGAGCTCCGGGGTGCGGAGCGCGCCGCGGCCGGCGGTGACACCCACGGCTACACCGGCTACACCAGCCAGGACGGGACGAACTGGGAGCGCGGCCAGACCTGGACGCACACGCTGGGCGACGACCAGAAGATCGCGCTGTTCGCCCAGGGGACGGTCGACCCGACCCAGCAGTTCGAGGCGGAGTTCGACTACGTGCGGGTGTACAGCCTGAAGGAGACCCCGACCGGGAGGTGACCTCTCCACCGGTCCGGTCGGGTTCCCCTGAGCTCGGGTGACCCGTTCCGGAGGTGGTCGCGGTCATCCGGATGGACACGAGAATCCCGGGCAGCTCGACGCCGGGTCTGGCCGCGTGACGTGCGGGCGGATCGGTCGGGACGCTCGCGCTACTCCTCGTCGAGGTCGGCGGGATCTGCCGGGTCGGTCGACAGGACGTCGACCTCCACGACGTCGTCGCTACTGGCGCCGCCGGCCTCCAGGATCGCCGGGCGGTGGGCGATGGCCTGGCGCGTCTGCTCCTGGATCGTCCCGCCGGCCAGGACGCCTGTCACCGGGTCGGTGCCGGTCATCCGGGAGACGTGGATGTGATCCCTGACCCGAACACCCTGGCTGTACAGGGGCGACCCAGGGACGCGGTCGGTGCCGATCAACTGTCGACCCGTGCCGGGATCGTCCCCGTGGGCATCGGACACGACACCGTGTCGCGCTTCGCCGCGTGCACGCGGCACGGCGGCACCGGTGCACCTGCTGGTCGCCGCGCCGGTCCCCGTTACTCCGGACGGCGGTGTCACAGTTGCCCACCCGGCTGTCGTCCCCCGTGCCTCTGCACCGGCCGAGGCCGGCGCTCAGCGGTCAACGGGGGTCGACACCCCCGTCACGATCCAGCCCCGGCGGCGGGGAAGACGCCGACGACGACCTGCCAACGCAGCCTCTGCCGACGCCTACGCCGACCTGGCCCGACACACCGCACCCACGGTCGACATCGGCAACGCCTCCGTGGAGCACCGCCGCTCGTTCAGCGCACCACGACGACCGGACACTCCGCGTGGGCGACGAGGTGCTGGCTGACCGAGCCGAGCAGCATCCCGGCGAAGCCGCCGTGGCCCCGGGACCCGACGACCATCAGGTCGGCACCCCTGGAGCGCTCGATCAGCACCTTCGCCGGGCTGCCTTCCTCGATCGCGGTCCGCACGTCGACCTCTGGTGTCCGCTTCTCCAACTCGGCAACCAGCTTGTCGAGGACCCCGAGCGCCTCGAGCCTCGGTTGGCTCTCGTAGTCCTTCTCCGTCAACGCCCCGAACGGCGGCGACTGAGGCAGCGTGGGCGGGTGCCAGGTCATCACCACCGTCAGGGAGGCACCGTGGTGCGTCGCCTCGTCGTAGGCCCAGTGCAGCGCCGCTCGGCTCGCGTCGGAGCCGTCCACTCCCGCGATGATCAGCTTGATGTCGCCCATGTCAGACCTCCTCGTGCAGGGCCGAGGTCTGGACCACGAGGACGTCGCAGACGGCCTTGCGGACGATCTCCGCCGGCACCGATCCGAGCATCTCGCCCTCGTCAGCCCCGAGTCCGCGGTTGCCCACCACGATCAAGCTGGCCGGACTGGCTCCGGCAACCCGGAGCAGCGCCTCGGCGGGCTTGGCGGCGACGACGACCTGCTCGATGTCCCGGACCCGCTCGGAGGTGATCTCCCGGACCGACTTGTGCACGGCCGCGCGGGCCGCCTCCCGCCCGTAGAGGAGCCGGCGTCCGTCCACGGGCTCGTGCGGCCGGCCGGCGTCGTCCGGGTCGTAGGCGGAGACCACGACCACCCGGGCCTCCGCTGCAGAGGCGACCTCGTGCGCCCGGGCCACGGCGTACAGCGCGGACGCCGACCCGTCCGAGCCGACCACCACCCGGTCGTACACCGTGATCTCGCGACGCCCGGCGAGCGGCATCACGCTGGAGTCCTCGTCGGACTTCGGCGAGTTCACCCACAGCATGGCGAGGGCCGCGCAACCGAGCAGCGCGCCGGCGAGCACCATCGCGTTGGTGCCCCTGCTGCCCAGCAGGTTCTCGAAGATCCAGCCGAAGGTGAGCGTCTGGATGAGCATCGGGACCACGATCATCATGTTCAAGATGCCCATGTAGACGCCGGTGCGCTCCCGGGGCACCATGCTCGCCACCATCAGGTAGGGCACGCCGACCATGCTGGCCCAGCAGATGCCGAGGCCGATCATGGGGACCAGGGTCAGCCACTGGCTCTCGATCGTCGACAGCCACACGAGCGAGAGGCCGGCCAGCGTGAGCGTGCCGGCGTGCACCTTCTTGCCGCCGTAGCGGTGGCACAGCGGCAGCAGGAACAAGGCCGACAGCATGGTGACGAAGTTGTACGAGCCGTTCATCAGGCCGACCCAGCCGGCCGCCTCCTCGTAGCCGGGAGAGTCCGGGGCTGCGTTCCACACCGACTCGGCGACGCTGACGCTGACGAACTGCCAGTAGATGAACATCGCGTACCACTGGAACAGGAAGGCCAGGCCGATCTTGTGCATGCCGATCGGCATCACCTTCACGGCCTCGGCGATCTCGCGGACCGTGGCGGAGAGCCCCTTCGACTGCGTCTTGAGGTGCGCCAGCTCCTCGTCGGTCGGCGTGACCTCCGTGGTCCGCAGCATCGCAACGCCGACCGTGACGATGGCACACACCGCGCCGAACCAGAACACCACGAAGACCCAGGTGGGAACCCCTCCCTCACCGCCGCCGGGGAGCACCTTCTGGAAGATGAACAGCGACACGTTCGCCAGTACCGCCCCGGCACCGGTGAACATGCTCTGGATCAGGAAGCCCCTCGGGATCTGCACCTTCCGCAGCCGGTCGGAGATCAACGCCCGGTAGGGCTCCATCGCGGTGTTGTTGCCCGCATCCACCAGCCACAGGCAGATCACGGCCATCCAGAGCGCGGTCACCAGCGGGAAGAGGAACAAGATGGCGATCATCACGATGCTGCCGCCGATGATGTACGGCTTTCGCCGGCCGTACTTCGGATGCCACGTCTTGTCGCTCATCGCGCCGATGATCGGCTGGATCAACAAGCCGGTGATCGGGCCGGCGATGTTGAGGATCGGCAGGTCGTGCGCGTCCGCCCCCAGGAACAGGAAGATCGGGTTCACCGCGCTCTGGGTCAGCCCGAAGCTGAATTGCACCCCGAAGAACCCGAGATTCATCCAGGCGATGTTCCTGGAGGTCATCAAGGGTCGACGTGCGTCGTCCGAGCCCACTTCCGTGATTTCCGCCAGTGCTGTGGACATGGACAGCGCTCCTCTCGAAGTGGGTCAAGAAACTAGGTGAAGTCGCGTTGGTGCGGCGATTCGATGTGTGGGAAGTGCGAGGCCTCGTTCCGACCTCACTCCATGGCACCTCGACGTCCTCAAGACACATGTGACGCGGATCACTCCGGATCCTGACGGGACCCTCCGGACGTGTCAATTCGACCGAGAGGCAGGGGCGGCAGTTGACGGTCGTTCGCATTTGAATGGCGTGCGATGGTTGTTCGGCGAGGTGGCGCCACCGCCGACTCCGTGGCCTGGGTGGCCTAGTTGTAGTGCCCCGGGAGGTTGTTGACGGGGGTGCGGCTGATCGGAGGCCGTCCGCCGAGCGCGGTGTGGGCGCGGTGATGGTTGTAGGTGTGCAGCCAGGCCGGCAAGGCGTCGGTCCGTTCCTGGCTTGAGGCGTAGGGGCGGGCGTAGGCCCACTCGGTGAGCAAGGTGCGGTTGAGCCGCTCCACCTTGCCGTTGGTCTGCGGCCGATAGGGCCGGTGCGCTTGTGGGTGATGCCGGCAGCAGCCAGTTGCTCACGCCAGTGCCGGGAGCGGTAGCAGGAGCCGTTGTCGGTCAGCACCCGCTGCACGGTGATGCCGTGGTCGGCGAAGAACGCCTGCGCTCGGACCTAGAACGCCACCGCGGTGGCGGCCTGCTCATCGGGCAGCACCTCGCTGTAGGCCAGCCGGGAATGATCGTCGACGGCGGTGTGCACGAACTCCAGCCCGAACCGCTCACCGCGGGCCAGAGCGGCGTGGCTGCGGCGTCCGGCGGCACTGTCGCGGCCGTGCACCCGCCAGCCGCCGCCCGCGCGTAGCCGACCCGGCTTCTTGATGTTGACGTGCACCAGCTCGCCGGGCTGGCCGCGCTCGTAGCGCACCGGCATGCCGGTGGGGCGGTCCAGCCAGGCTAACCGCGGCATGCCGTGCCGGGTCAGGATCCGGTGCACCGTCGAGGGCGCCAGCCCGAGGATGCCGGCGATCCGCGCCGGGCCCAGCCGCCGCTGCCGGCGCAGCGCCAGCACCCGCCGCTCGACGTCATCGGGGGTCCTGGCCGGGCTGGTGCGCGGGCGGCTGCAGCGGCTGCGCAGGCCGGCAAGACCCTCCTGCTGCCAGCGGCGCCACCACTTGTAGCCGGTCGCCCGGCTGACCCCCAGCTCGGCGGCGACGTGCGCCACCGGCCGACCCGACATGACCCGCTGCACGAGCAGCCAGCGCCCGTAGACGGACAACTGCGGCCTAACCTCCAAGACGAGACCTCCGGCGTGGTGAGTCCTAGACACACCCACTACGTCCGGAGGTCTCCTCCTTGATCAACCAGCCACGCCGTCAACAACGTCCGTGGGCACTACACCTAGCAGCACGGTTGGGGCTCGACCGACGACGGCGCCTGCCCCCCAGTCGCCGAGGGGGAGCACCGGCTGCCGGTCCGCTGCCGCACGTGCAACCACCGGGCGGGACGCCGCCAAGCCCGGGCGTCACCCAGCTCGGCGAGGTGTCGGTTCGCCGACCCGGAGGCCGGCGAACGTCGGCCCCATCGCGTCGGCACCGGGCCCGAGTTCTGACGAGATGCCCGAAGGGCTTCTCGAACACGGCTGCAGGAGAAGGCGTGTGGACCCAATGCGTGGCCTCGCGTGTGCCTGTCGCGTTCGGCTCACGATCCATGTCCGAAGAGGACGTGGCGCTCGCCGGAATGAGACTCCTCCTGAGCGGGGTCTCCGCTCCACCACGCGGAGGGACCACACCCGTCCGGGCCGGGATCGACGTGTGACGACGTCACTGTGCTTCGGCGCGTCCGGCGTTGTCCGTGATCGCCCGGAGGATCTCGGGCCAGGCTCCGGGCGGCAGGTCGTGGCCCATCCCGGTGATGAGCTCGAGGCGTGCGCCAGGGATGGCGTCGGCGGTCGCGTGTCCGCCGGACGGGTGGCACATCAGGTCCTCGGTTCCGTGGATGACGACGGTGGGGACCGTGAGCTCTCGCAGCGCCCTGGTCCGGTCCGGGGCGGCGCGCACGGCGCGGTGTTGGCGTCGACGACCGTCACGCGCGTCGGGATCGCGCTCGAACGCGAGCGCGCTGACCCGTCGCAGTTCGTCCAGGTCCTGGTCGAAGCCGGTCGACCCGATCGTGGAGAAGACCCGGACGCGGCGTTCGATCGCCTCCTCCTCGGTCCGGGGCGGTCGGGCCAGGGCGTGGCGGAAGACGCGTAGGGAGGTCCGGCCGGCGCCGCGGCGACCCGTGGTCGACATGAGCGAGGCGAGCGAACGCACGCGACGGGGATGCCTGATGGCCGTCGTCTGCGCGATCATCCCGCCGAGGGAGGCACCCACGATGTGCGCTGAGTCGACACCCAGGGCGTCGAGGAGGCCGACCGCGTCGTCGGCCATGTCGTCGAGGGAGTAGCGGCGTCCGGGCAGGTGTGTGGAGCGGCCGGCGTCTCGGTTGTCGAACCGGACCACCCGGAACCCCTCGGCGGCCAGCTGCCGGCAGAAGCCCTCTGGCCAGTGGATGAGCTGGAAGCCCAGACCCATGATCAAGAGCATAGGAGGGGCATCTGGCCTCCCGAACGCGTCGTAGCAGAGGTCCACCTCGCCGACGGTCGCCGTGCGTGGTGGGTGGTACGCGACGGCATCGGCGGCGCTCATGCCACGGCCTCCTGTCCCTGGGCCCGGTCGCGGTGGTCGGCATCGAGGAAGCTGCTCGTCATACCCGTCTCCTTGTCCTGTGCCACGGGAACGTGGGGGCTGGGGGCGACGCATGCGCCGCGTCGCCCCCAGGCGTTCGACGTTCAGTTCTCCGGTTCGGGGGTCTGCCCCGCACCCGTCACGGCATGAGACCGATCCGACGAGGACTCCGAGTCCGTCCGGATCGACCCGGTCAGCGCGCGCACCTCGGCCCAGGTCGTGGGCACCTCGACCTGCGCGGGGTCGAGGACGTGGAACGCCGAGCCCCGCATGCTGGTGCGGTAGGACCGCATGACGCCTACGTGGAGACGCGACCGGGTGTACTCCTGCAGCGCCGGCTCGTCGGCCCACGACGACCAGGTCCAGAACGTCCCGGCCAGCGGGCTGGCGGCCAGCCGCAGCGTGATGGCGCCGGCCGAGGTCCGGAAGGCGCGCCGCAGACGCAGTGCAGCGCGGAGGAACCCCGGGACGTCCCGCAGGGATCGCAGCTCCAACCGGGAGACCATCACCACCCCGGGGGAGGACGGATACGCGGGCCCGTGAGCCGGCGGCAGCGTCGCGATCTGCCTCGCACGGTCGCCTCGCTCCGCTGGTGCGCTGCGCCCGTCCCGTCGCAGGCCGGCCCAGACGGCGACCGCGGCGGCGATGAACACGATCTGGATCACCGTCCGGACACCGAGCGGGGTGGGCGCCTCGCCGTTCAGTCCGCTGCCGGACAGTGCGGCGTGGACGTTGGCAGGGAACATCGCGACCAGCAGGCCGGTCAGGCCCACGGCCGACCAGCGCGCGGTGGGCCGCCACAGCAGCCCGACCGCTCCGGCCAACTCCAGGACCCCGGTCACGGTGACCAGCAACCCGGGCGCCGGCAGCGCCGGCGGCACCATCGCGATCAGGTCCTCCCGTAGGGCCACGAAGTGGGTAGTGCCGGTCAGGGCAAACATCGCGGCCAGTCCACCTCGGAGTGCGGTGGTCTGGTGCCCGTGCAGCGACCGCGACGTCGCAGCGGAGACGACGAACACGACGCCGGACGCGCCGATCAGGACGAACAAGGGGGTCATGACGCCCTCCTCCCGAGAACTTGACGATGGCTAGATTTGACCCGACACGGCGAACTTGTCAATGACAAAATTGTCGGCCTAGGCTCCGCTCATGGCGGACCGCCCCTACCACCACGGTGACCTGCGCCGGGAACTGCTGCGCCAGGCGGCGGGGATGATCGAGGAGGTCGGGCCGGCCCGGGTCAGCCTGCGCGAACTGGCTCGGCGCGCCGGCGTCTCCCACGCGGCACCGGCGCACCACTTCGGCGACAAGACCGGGCTGCTGACCGCGATCGCCACCGAGGGCTTCCACCTGCTCGCCGACCAGCTGACCGAGGCGCTGAAGGGCACCGGAGACTTCCTCGAGGTCGGCGTCGCCTACGTCGAGTTCGCCGTCACCCACCGAGCCCACTTCGAGGTCATGTTCCGCCCGGACCTGTACGAGCCGGACGACGCCGACGTCCGCGCGGCGCGCCAGCGGAGCACCACCGCTCTGCAGAGCGGGATCAGCGCAGCCTCCCCCGAGGCAACTGGACCCGACGCCCGGACCGCCAGCCTGGCCGCCTGGTCGATGGTGCACGGCTTCGCGAGTCTGTGGATCACCGGTGCCCTGCCCACGAGCCTCGGCTCCGACGCTGCTGCGGCGGCGCGGCAGGTAGCGGGCGTCCTGACCCTGGGCCCCCGCGGAACCGGTCGCCACTCCGCGCAGCGCACCGACGACGAGCGAGCGGCCGCTCCTCGATGAGCGGCTCAGTACTCCGGTGATCGAGACCCCCCGTGCCCACCACGGGTCAGCCGGGGGGCGGCGCCATGCATCCGGTCTGGCTCAGTGTGGTCGCCCTGCAGCACGATCGGTGATCGGGACGGCATCGTCACGACTGGGCCGTCGAGGCGGTGGCGGGGAAGCGGCGGGCGTGCGCTGGGGTGCGCAGGGACGGGCCGTCCGGGGGCTCCTCCAGAGCCTCGCCACAACGCCTGTAAGGCCGGGTGCGCTACGGAGACGCGTGGAGCGGGTGACCGGGATCGAACCGGCATGGCCAGCTTGGAAGGCCAGGGCTCATAGCGTTCCGAACCCCTGGTCGGACGGCCATCTGCCATCGACCGTGCCTCCAGCGTGCCTCTGTCGACACGAGGGCATCGCGAGGGCCATTGCCTCATCGCCATTGCCGTGGTTGTTGCCGGTGGGTATCAGGGAGATGCCGCTGTCGTCACCCGCGCCGCCGTAGTCAGCATCCGCTGTCCGGCCGGCACCCTCCTCAGGTCCCGGATCGAGTGCAGGGAAGCCCGCCAGGTCCCTACTTCAGGGCGATGGCCACCCACAGGATGACCAGCACGACGACGTGCGGGATCAGCAGCAGCCACTTCACCCGCCACGACCCGCGGGAGAGCGACGGGTCCAGCGTTGCGTCGACGCGGACGGGATGGGGCATTCGGTTCTCTGTCATGTCGTGCTCTCCGAGTCTGGAGTCTGGACGTTGCCGGGGTGGACGGGACGAGGAGCCTGTCGCTTGCTGCCGATGGTCAGCTGGACGGCGTTGTCACGTTGTCGAGCCGCGTGGTGGGCATCGGCCCTCCGTTTCGTGGACGTGGGCTTCGTGGGGCGGCGCAGGTAGAAGTCGCCCTGCCGGCGGCGGCCGCAGCGCTGGATGTGTCAGCGCGTGTGGGGCAGGGCTGCGGATGGCGCCGATTCATCGCTGTGCGCGCGCTCGAGCCGGGACGACGCGTCGAGCCGGGCGCCGGCGGATCACCCACTCCGCGACAGCGAGGTTGATCACCCAGCCTGCGCCGGCGAAGAGGGCGTTGCTGGTGTCGCCCTTGCCGACGATCGCCTCCCCGATCCCGAGCGTGAACACCTGAGCGCCGGCGGCCAGCGCGATCGCGTACGCCCGGATCATCCATGCCCGGTGCCGGGCCACGTCGCGACGACGGATGGCCAGGAAGCCCAGGACGATGCTGAGCACCATCGCCGAGCCGAACACCAGCCGGAACACCTGGTAGAGCCGGCCCGAACCCTCGAAGAGGGGAGTGAAGATGGTCAGCCACAGGGCCGACAGAGCGACCACCAGCCCGAGCACCACCAGGAGCCGTCCGGCGACGCGATGCCAGCCGGGCCTGCGCCGCCGGAAACCGGAGGAGAACTGGAACGCACCCAGGACGGAGTAGAGGCTCGCGCTGACGATGTGCAGCACGAGCGGCAGCGGCGACGTGGGCTTGGCCGGCAGGATCGCCGCCCCGCCCGACAGCTCGACCAGCCGGAGCGAACCGGCGATGATCGGGACGAGGCTCAACGCGATCAGCCCGAGGGGCACCAGCCAGGTCCCCGGGCCTGGCCCCCGCCGCGGGCTGCCCTCCCGGGGTGCAGGCAGCACCGGCACGTCGCGACGCGGCTCGTCGACGACCGACCTGCGGTTGGCGGTCATCGTGCCGGCACCGGGTCGCGGTCCGAGCCGGAGCGCTGGGCCACGGACGGCGTCGCCGACGTGCGCTGCTCGGACCAGAGAGACCAGCCCAGCCACACCATCGCCATGCCGACGGGCACGGCCGCGTACCTGCCCACGGCGTGGGGCAGCACCGCGGCGGCGAGGGACGCGGCGGTCCCGGCGGCCAGCAGCGCGGCTGCCCCACGGTGCAGGATGCCGGCGCGGTACACGGCGATGCCGAACGCCAGGCCGCCGACCAGGTACAGCCCGCTGACGACCGTGAAGAGCAGCGGCAGGCCACCGACATCGCCCTGGGCGGAGACGCCGGCGGGAATGCCCAGGAAGTCGTCCACGAACTGCGGTGCCTCGTCGGCGATCCGTGGGAGGACGAACACCTCGACGAAGGTCCACGCGGTCACGGCCAGGTAGAACGACCCGAACATGAGGTAGCCGACCAGGCCCAGCAGACCGGACTCGCGCACCTGGCGGAAGTAGATCCCCGAGGCACCGACCAGGCCGAGGACGGCCATGGCGATGGTCATCGCCGCGACGACCACCCAGGCGGTGCTGGTGACCGTGGCGGCGTTCTCCTCCGGATGGATGGGCTGGATGACGATGTACAGCAGCCCGGACAGCACGGCGGACATCCCGGCTGCCCGCGCGAGCATCGACGTCGTGATGGTCACGTCCGACTCCTCGGTCCAAATGGGTACCGGCAGCTGCCGGTTCACGACTCGAAGCCTGGAGAAGGGGGAGGAACGGGGGATCACATCACCTGGTGACCGGTGTGGTGATTCCGTGCCGGGTTCCGCTATCCGTCCGTCCTCCGCCGTGGAGCGGCTCGGACGTGGATGCGTTCACCCTGCCTACCGAGAAGGCTGAGGACCTCCACCGGCTGGTCGCCGGCCGGCCCGAACCAGTGCGGCACGCGGGTGTCGAACTCGGCGGCCTCGCCGGGGCCCAGGGTGATGTCGTGGTCGGCGAGGAGGAGTCGCACCCGGCCGGCCAGCACGTAGAGCCACTCGTAGCCCTCGTGGGTGCGGAGCTCGGGTTCGCCGGGCTCCGGCGGGATGATCGTCTTCCACGCCTGGATGCCGCCGGGCTGCCGGGTCAGCGGCACGACGGTGCGGCCGTTGCGGTTGCGCGGGGTGAAGCGCACGCGGGGGTCGCCGATCTCGGGCGCGCCGACCAGCTCGTCGAGCGGGATCTGGTGAGCGTGGGCGATCGGCAGGAGCAGTTCGAGACTGGGCTTGCGCTGGCCGGATTCCAGCCGGCTCAGGGTGCTCTTGGAGATGCCGGTCGCGGCGGCCAGCTCGGTCAGCGTGATCTGCCGCAGCGCCCGCGCGCGCCGGAGCCTGGGACCGACGCCGGCCAGAGCGGCCTGGATCGCTGCCGGCTGCTCCACGCCGTCACCTCACCAGGTGTTCCCAGGAACAGCAACGGATCTTGTCGCCGCCTGACCGTCGCGCGGAGTCTTCGCGGCGGAGGTGATCGCCATGGAGGCGATGGTCTACGACGTGGTGGTGGTCGGCGGCGGAGCGGCCGGCCTGAGTGCGGCTCTGGTGCTGGGCCGGGCCCGACGACGGGTCGCCGTCGTCGACGCCGGCGCACCGCGCAACGCACCGGCGGTGCACATGCAGGGCTTCTTGTCCCGCGACGGGATGCCCCCCGGCGACCTGCCGGCCGCCGGCCGGATGGAGGTGGCCGGCTACGGCGTCGAACTGATCGAGGACCGGGTGGTCGGCATCGAACCGGGCCTTCACGTCCGGCTCGCCGGCGGCGGAGTGCTCAACGCCCGACGGATCCTGGTCACCACCGGCGTCCGCGACGAGCTACCGGGCATCCCGGGCGTCCGCGAGCGCTGGGGCCGGGACCTGCTGCACTGCCCGTACTGCCACGGGTGGGAGGTCCGGGACGAGCCCCTGGGCGTGCTGGGCACCCAGGCTGGGTCGGTCCAGCACGCGCAACTCGTGCGCCAGTGGTCCGACGACGTCGTCTTCTTCGCCCACACCTACGACCTGACCTCGGCCGAACGCCTCCATCTGGAGGCGCGCGGCATCCAGATCGTCCGGGGTGAGGTTGCCCGGCTCGTCGTCGAGGCGGACCGGTTGACCGGCGTCCAGCTGGCCGACGGTCGGTTGATCCCGCGAGCGGCGGTCGTCATCCGGCCCAGCAACGTGCCGCACCCCGACGGCCTGCTGACGGGACTGGGGTGCGAGGTCGACGACGCCGGCTTCGTCGCGGTCGACGCCACCGGTCGGACCAGCGCCTACGGCGTGTGGGCCGCCGGGAACGTCGTCGACCCGCGCGCCCAGGTGATCGCGTCGGCCGGTGCCGCCATCGCGGCGGCGATCGCCATCAACGCCGATCTGGTGCAGGAGGACGTCGAGCGCGCGGTGGACGACCACCACTCGACCGGCGGCTGCTTCTCGGCCGCGCTCGAAGCTGGCCTGACCGCTGCCGTCCTCGGCGACCGCCGACACGGGTTCTGACCTACCGCGAACGAGAGAGAAGGAGCACGACATGTCCACTGATCGACCCGACCCCACCCCGGTTCCGCCACCGTCGAGGCACCAGCTGGCGCTGATGATCTGGCTCGCCGTCCTGCCCACGTTGACCGTGCTCAATCTGGCGATGAGCAGCGTGCTGGAGGACGTCCCGGTCGTCCTGCGCACGTTCCTGCTGGCCACCGTGGCAGTACCGATCGTCATGTACGGCCTGATGCCGCGGCTGCACCGGCTCCGCGCTCGCATCCTCCTTCGCGGGGCGGCCTGACGACGAGGGGTGTCGACGCCGGCGGTCCGCGCTGGCACCATGCGCTCCGCACAGGGTTCCTTGACCCCTCCGGGAGGTGGTCGTGGCAGGCCCTCTGCTCGAGACCAAGCTGCACGTGCCGAGGCGGCGTCGTGGCCTGGTCGCGCGCCCGAGGCTCGTGGACCGCGTGAGCCGTGGAGAGATGCCGCCGCTCGTGCTGGTGTCCGCGCCGGCCGGGTTCGGGAAGACCACCCTGCTGACGGAGTGGCTTGCGGCGGCCCGGACAGACGGCACGCTCGTGGCCTGGCTGTCCCTCGATCAGCGGGACGACGATCCGACGACGTTCTGGACGTACCTGGTGAGCGCTGTGAGGACGGCCGTTCCGGATGTGGGTGCGCAGGCGCTCGCACTCCTGCAGTCGCCGCAGTCGGCGACGGACGCGGTGCTGGCCACCCTGCTCAACGAGCTGCAGTCCGTCCCGGACGAGCTCGTGCTGGTCCTCGACGACTACCACGTCATCGAGGCGGGGGACGTCCACGACGGCGTCGGCTTCCTCCTGGACCACCTCCCGCCGCAGATCCACCTGGTCATCGCCACCCGGGTCGACCCGCCGCTGCCGCTGGCGCGGCTCCGGGCACGGGGTGAGCTGGTCGAGGTCCGTGCCGCCGACCTGCGCTTCGCGCCGGACGAGGCTGAGACCTACCTGGGCGACGTGATGGGGCTGACCCTGACGGCCGGTGAGGTCGCCGCGCTCGAAGGACGTACCGAAGGGTGGATCGCCGCGCTGCAACTGGCGGCGCTCTCGATGCAGGGTCGCAACGACGTGGCGAGCTTCATCGCGGGCTTCGCCGGGGACGACCGATTCGTCGTCGACTACCTGGTCGAGGAGGTCCTCCAACGCCAGCCGGAACGGGTGCGCAGCTTCCTGCTGCAGACGTCCGTCCTGAGCCGGCTCACGGGTCCCCTCTGCGATGCCGTCACCGGTCAGGACGGCGGCAAGGCGATGCTCGAGGCTCTCGAGCGCGGAAACCTCTTCCTGGTCCCGCTCGACGACCGCCGTCGGTGGTACCGCTACCACCATCTCTTCGGCGAGGTGCTGCGGGCGCGCCTGCTTGACGAGGACCCCGACCGCGTCCGGGCGCTCAACGTCCGGGCGAGCAACTGGTACGAGCGCGAGGGCGACCGGTCCGCCGCGATCGACCACGCCCTGGCCGCCGAGGACTTCGAGCGGGCGGCGGAGCTGGTCGAACGGGCGATGCCGGCGATGAGCCAGGTGCGGCAGGAGGCCACGCTGCGGCGCTGGTTCGAGGCCCTGCCCGACGAGCTGTTCGGCGTCCGGCCGGTGCTGGCCGTCGGGTACGTCGGGGCCCTCATGTCGACGGGCGACGTCCGCGGTGTCGAGCCGCGGCTCCGCGACGCCGAGCGATGGGTGGACCCGACGACGTCGAGCAGGGAGCCGCCGGGGGACATGGTCGTGGTGGACCACGATGCGTTCCGTCGGCTCCCCACCGAGATCACCATGTACCGCGCCGGACTGGCCCTCGTCGCCGGGGACGTGGCCGGCACCCTGACCCACGCGCAGCGGGCGCTCGACCTCGCCGGTCCCGACGATCACCTCGGCCGCGGGGCGGCGGAGTCCCTCATCGGGCTCGCACACTGGCGGACCGGGAATCTCGAGGCGGCCCAACACTGGTACTCGGACGGCATGGCGACGCTGGGACGGGCCGGGCGCCGCTCGGACGAGGTCGGCGGTGCGATCACGTTGGCCGACCTCTGCGTCGCGCAGGGCCGACTCCGTGAAGCGATGAGCTACTACGGGCGAGGACTGCAGATAGCCACCGGAGACCCCGCGGTCGTGCTGCGGGGAGCGGCGGACATGCACGTCGGCATGGCCGAGCTGTTCCGCGAGCGCAACGACCTCGACGCCGCTCGCCGGCACCTGTCGATCAGCTCCGAGCTCGGCGATTCCGCCGGCCTGCCGAAGAACCGGTACCGCTGGCGGGTCACCATGGCTCGGCTGCACCAGCTCGACCGGGATCCCGCCGGCGCCCTGGATCTGCTCGCCGAGGCAGAGCGTGTCTACAACACGGACTTCTCCCCGGACGTGCAGCCCATCCCGGCGATCAGGGCACGGTTGTCATTGACCCAGGGCAGGCTCGCCGTCGCGCGGGCGTGGGTACGCGAGCAGGGGCTGACCGTCGACGACGAGCTCAGTTATCTCCGCGAGTTCCAGCACGTCACCCTTGCCCGCGTGCTGCTGGCCGAACACTCGGCAGAACGCTCCGAGCCGTCGCTCCTCGGGGCCAGGAGATTGCTCGAACGCCTGCTCCGGGCGGCGGAGGACGGCGGGCGAACCGGAACGGTCATCGAGATCCTGGTGCTCCAGGCCCTCGCACACCGGGCGGGCGGCGACCTCCCGGCTGCGCGCGCGTCGCTGCTCAGCGCGATGACGCTGGCCGAGCCCGAGGGCTACGTGCGGATCTTCGTGGACGAGGGCGCACCCATGGCTGCTCTGCTCCGAGAGATGACCCAGGGGAGCGGTGCGGCCTACGCGCGAAGCCTTCTCGATGCACTCGGCACGGCGGCAGACGCGGCTCGGGTCGACCAGGGGCTGGTCGACCCGCTCAGCCCGCGCGAGCTGGACGTCCTCCGACTCCTCGGCACGCACCTGGACGGCCCGGACATCGCCCGCCAGCTCTTCGTCTCGCTGAACACCGTGCGGACGCACACCAAGAACATCTACGCCAAGCTCGGCGTCAACAACCGCCGTTCAGCAGTCCGCCGCGGCGAGGAGCTAGACCTGATGTCGGCCCGGAGCGACCGGTAGACGCTCCGCACCTCAGCGCGCCCGTCGCACCGGCAGGATGGCGAACGCGCCGACGACGGCACACAGTCCCGCGACCGCGTACAGCACGCCGTAGCTCCCGCCCCCGACCGCCAGGATCACCGGGGCGAGCGCCGGCGCGACGGTGAACGGGAGCGCGCCGGCGATGTTGAGCACACCGAGGTCCTTGGCGTTGTCCCCACCCGGCAGCACGTCGGCGACGAGCGCGAGGTCGACGGCCATGTACACGCCGAACCCGAGCCCGCTGATCGCCATGCCGACGAGGAACCCGTCGAAGTCGCTCGCGACGGCGACCGCGAACAACGCCAGGCCGTAGACGACCGACGCGGTGAACACGAAGACCTTCCGCCGGCCGATCCGGTCCGAGAGCCGGCCGCCGACGAGGGACGCGATGACGAGGACGGCCGCCTGGACGAGGGTGCCCAGGAAGATCTGCCGGGGCACCTCTGCCTCGGCGGTGCCGATCTGGTCCAGCAGGAAGTAGGCCTGGTACGTGGTCAGGAAGGCGTAGGCCAGGACGAACAGGAAGCGGCTGGAGAACGCCCACGCGAAGTCCGGGTTCCTCCGCGGGCTGACGTAGAAGATGCCCGCGAGTTCGCGCAGAGACCAGGGAGGCTTGGCGCCCCGGGGGAGCCGGCGATCGTGCAGCGTTCCCGCGAAGAGCAGGACGAAGAACCCCCCGATCGCGCACGGCACCAGGAACATCGCCACCTGGTTGCCGGCGAACAGCTGGACCACGAAGGTGCCGCTCACCGAGGCCACCGGCAGGCAGATGCCGAGGACACCGGACACCACTCCGCGCTGGGCCACGGGGACCTGGTCCGGGAGCACCGCCACCAACGCCGCGAGCAGCGCGTTGAAGAACAACTGCGCGACGCACCACCCCACCGCGACGATCGGGACGGTGGGTGCCGCAGCGACGACGAGGACGCCGAGGGAGCCGCCGAGCAGGCCGAAGACCATCCAGGGTCGCCGCATGCCCCACGGCCCCGACGTGCGATCGCTCAGCTTGCCGAAGAACGGGTTGCCGAGCATCGCCGCCAGGGCGCCGATCCCGGTGACCAGGGCGAGACTGCTGGGCGCCTGATCGTCGCCGACGATCGTGTCGACCTTCAGTGCGAGCGTCACCAGCAGCGGTGCGATGAGCACCAGGCAGGTGCCCACGTACGCCGCCGCGTAGAGCGCGATAAAGGCCCACCCGACCGGCTGCGGCTCGGCCGCGACCCGCACCTCGCCGGAGCGAGCCGGGGGTGGGTGCACGGTCGGCGTGCGCCCGGACACGTGGGTCATGGGGTGCTCCCCTCCCGAGCTCCGCTCGGGAGCCCGGGGCGCGAGTGTCGCGGCCCAGGCGTGCGGTCCGATACCCCTTGCCGCGCGGTCGCCCCGGCGCCGCGGCCCGGCCGGATCACCACCGCGATCCCCACATCGTGGTGATCCGGGCTCACCACATCCGCTCCTAGCTTTCGTGTGCACCCAGAGATCAGCCCACGAGAGTCAGCGCGAGGTTCCGATGAGCGGTATGTCGACCGGCCACCAGCACGACCCCGGGCGGTACGAGATCCGCGTCCAGGGACGTCTCGAGTCGCGGTGGGCCGCCTGGTTCGACGGGATGGCCCTCACCCCGGAGACCGACGGCACGACCACCATCCACGGCCCGGTCGTCGACCAGGCCGCACTGCACGGCCTGCTGCGGAAGCTCCGCGACGTCGGACTGCCCCTCGTCTCGGTCACCGCGGTACCGGCGCCGGTGCCCCCCACCACTTCGGAGGAGGAGCGATGAAGGCGATCGTCCAGGACCGGTTCGGCTCGCCGGACGTCCTGCAGTTCATGGACGTCGACCCGCCCGAGATCGGGGCCGACGACGTGCTGGTCCGCGTCCACGCCGCCGCGATCAACCCCTACGACTGGCACATGCTGCGCGGCGACCCCTACGTCGCGCGGCTCATGGGCGGGGTGGGACTGACCCGGCCGAAGCACCGCATCGCCGGGGCCGACGGGGCTGGGCGCGTGGAGCGGGTCGGCGCGAACGTCCGCGACCTGCGGCCGGGGGACGAGGTGCTCGGCTGGTTCGACGGTTCGTTCGCCGAGTTCGCCCGGGCCACCGCCGACCGCGTGGTGCTCAAGCCCGAAAGCCTCTCGTTCGAGGAGGCGGCGGCCGTTCCGATGGCGGGGGAGACGGCCCTGCGTGCCATCCGCGACGTGGGGGAGGTGCGTCCGGGTCACCGGGTGCTGGTCAACGGCGCGGCGGGCGGGGTCGGCCACCTCGCCGTCCAGATCGCGGTGGCGCTGGGTGCCGAGGTCACCGGCGTCTGCAGCACGCGCAACGTCGAGCTCGTCCGTTCTCTCGGCGCCGCACACGTCGTCGACTACACCGGCGCCGACTTCACCGACGGGCGTCAGCACTACGACGTCGTGCTCGACAACGTCGGCAACCAGCCGCTGCGCCGGCTGCGCCGGGCACTGACCCCGACGGGCACGCTCGTCTTCAACGCCGGCGGCGCACCGGGCAACGTGTTCGGCCCGATCGGATCGATCCTGCGTGTGGTCGTCCTCGACGGTCTGGTGAGCCAGCGGTTCCGGCCGCTGCCGAGCGACTGGACGCGGGATCACCTGCTCGACGTCACCGGGCTCGTCGACGCCGACGAGCTCACCCCGGCCATCGACCGGACCTTCCCGCTGGCCGACACCGCGGCCGGCCTGCACCACGTGGAGCAGGGCCACGCCCGCGGCAAGGTCGTCGTCTCGGTGCTCTGAGCCGCTCGTCCCCCTATCCGAACCCCACCGCCAGGAGCGCCGACCGATGATCACCCTCACCCAGCTCACCAAGAAGTACGGCGACCGCCTCGCCGTCGACGATCTGACCTTCTCCGTGACCGACGGCCGGGTGACCGGATTCGTCGGACCGAACGGGGCCGGCAAGTCGACCACCATGCGGATGATGATCGGGCTCACCCGGCCCGACCGGGGGGACGTCCGCTACGCCGGCGTCCACTACCGGGACCTCCGGCACCCGGCGCGAACCGTCGGCGCGGTCCTGGAGGCCAGGAGCATGCACCCCGGCCGCACGGCCCGGAACCACCTGCGCGCCACCGCAGCCCTCAGCGGGATCCCGAGCCGGCGGGTCGAGCACGTCCTGGCCGAGGTCGGGCTGCAGCCGGCCGCCGACAAGCGGGCCGGAACCTTCTCCCTCGGGATGCGCCAGCGCCTGGCACTGGCGTCGGCGCTGCTCGGTGACCCCCAGGTGCTGCTGCTCGACGAGCCCTCCAACGGTCTCGACCCGGACGGCATCCGCTGGCTGCGCGACTACCTGGCCGGCTTCGCCGCACGTGGGGGAACGGTGTTCGTCTCCAGCCACCTCATCAGCGAGCTCAGCATGTTCGCCCACGACCTCGTCGTCGTCGGGGGAGGACGGCTGCTGGCCGCCGAGTCGGTGCAGGCGATCACCGCACGCAACGACGTCGACGTGCGGGTCGAGACGCCTCAGCCCACCGAACTCCTCGAGCACCTCGCCGCACACGGCGTCGCCAGCGAGGTGCGGGCCGACCGGCTGATCCTCCGGGGAACCACCCGAGCGGCCGTGTCGCAGATCGCGTTCGACCACCGGATCCGCCTCCTCGAGCTGACCGACGTCTCCCGCACCCTCGAGGACAGCCTGCTCGACATGACGCGGCCGACCGCCGAATTCGCCTCCGCCTGATCCCCCACCCATCCATCGCGAGGACCCGATCATGACCACTTCCCATGCCCCGACGAACCCGAGTGCGACGACCCCCGACCTGCGGCACCTCGATACGCGCACTCCACGCGGCGACGCCCGGGCGGTCGCCGCCGCCCTGAAGAGCGAATGGATCAAGGCGGTGACCGTCCGGTCCACCGGAACGGTCCTGGTGCTGGCCCTCGGCGGCGGACTCGCGGTCTCGTGGGCGGTCTCGACGTTCGTCACCGACCGGGTCCAGTACGTCGCCGACGTCGGCTTCCTCTGGACCGGCGTGACGGCGATGCTCGCGGCGATCGCCGGCGTCCTGCTGTTCGGGTCCGAGGTCCAGCACGGCACGCTGGCGAGCACCCTCGCCGCTCGTCCCGCGCGCTGGATCATCGTGCTGGCGAAGACGCTGGTCGCTGCCACTGTGGGCCTGGTCCTCGGGGCGGTCGGCCTGGCGGCCGGCTTCGGCGGTGCCGTGATCGCCGGGCTCGACGCCGGCGACACCTCGTCGGTGGCCACGACGATCGGCTGGGCGTTGCTGTACACCACGCTCTCGGCCGTGCTCGGACTGGGCATCTCCATGGTGGTCCGCAACAGCACGGCCGCGATCGGCGGCCTCCTGGTCTGGGGATTCGTCGTCGAGAACCTGTTCCGGCTGTTCCTCGCCGACGAGATCGCCCGCTTCCTTCCCTTCGTCGCGGGCAATCACCTGCTGAACGACGACTCGGGATTCGCATCCGCCGAGACGCTTGCCGTGGCGCTGACCCGGCCCGAGAACGCACTCGTCTTCGGCGGCTACACGCTCGTCGCACTCGCGGTCGGGACAGTCCTGCTGTACCGGCGGGACACGAACTAGAAGACGTTGCGGAAGTAGGTCGTCGGGCTCCGTCGGGCGGTTATGTCTCGGCGCAGGCTGCGGGGCACGTCGTCGTCGGTGTCTTCCCCGCCGCCGCGGCTGATCAGTGACGAGCTGTGGGCGCTGGTCGAGCCGCTGATCCCACCCCGTCCTCCGGCGGTGCACGGCCGCACCGGGCGGCCCCGCACCTCTGATCGGGACGTGCTGGAGGGCATCGCGTCCGTGCTGTCCACCGGCATCGGCTGGGCCAAGCTGCCGACCGAGCTCGGCTACGGGTCGGGCTGGACGTGCTGGCGCCGCCTGCACGAGTGGGCCGAGGCGGGCCTGTTCGACCAGCTCCACCGCGCCGTGCTGAACCGGCTCGGCGAGCAAGGCCGGCTGGACTGGTCGCGGGCCAGCCTGGACTCGGTCAGCGTCCGGGCGAAAAGGGGGGCGAGCTGACCGGCCCCCATCCCACCGACCGCGGTAAGCGCGGCAGCAAGTACCACCTGCCCGTCGATGCCACCGGGCCGCCGCTCGACGTCGCCGTCTCCGGCGCCAACCGGCACGACAGCATGCTCGTCGAGCCGATCCTGGACTCGATGCCGGCCATCCGCCGAGGCGGCAGCGGACATCCCCGCCGCCGGCCGGTCGAGCTGCACGGGGACAAGGGCTACGACAACCTGCGGGTCCGCCGCTACCTGCGTCGGCGCGGCACCCGCCCGGACCGCCCGCCTCGGCCGGGACTCCAGCGCCCGGCTGGCCGCCATCGCTGGGTCGTCGAACGCACCCTCGGCTGGCTGCTGTCCTACAAACGGCTGGCCCTGCGCTCCGACCGCAGTGCTTCGACGATCACCGCGCTGGCCCGCCTGGCGATCACCTTCATCTGCGCCCGCCGCATACCGAACAACTAGTGCAACGTCTCCTTTGAGCGCCGCTGAGGCTCGTGTCGGAGCTGCCTTCGGGGGCCAGTGCACAGCGCCCTCCCCGCGTCTTACTTCCCGTGAGACAGTTCGGGAGTGGCCGAGACGATCACCTTCCGCCCCGACGAAGACGCGCGCCGAGCGTTGGCCGTCCTGACGCAAGACGGCACCTCTGTCTCCACAGCCGTTCGAGCGGCCTTGATCGATGCCGCCAAGACAGTGGCGCAGGACAGGCTGCGCGCCGAGGCCGCTGCGCTGGCAGCCGATGACACCGACCGTGCCGAGAGCGCTCAGGTCCTCCGGGACATGGAGACGCTGCGTGCGTGGTGAGGTCTACCGCCTGCGCTCTCCCCGCGGCGCCCGGGGCCATGAGCAGGCCGGCACCCGCTATGCCGTCGTCGTCCAGTCCGACCTGCTGCCCCTCTCGACCTGGCTGGTCGCGCCGACGTCCACCTCGGCCCGAGCGGCCACGTTCCGTCCTGAGGTTTCCGTCGACGGTCGCCCGACCCGGGTGCTGGCCGAACAGACGAGTGCGGTGGACCCGCAGCGCTTAGGTGAGTCGGCCGGGCACCTCAGCTTCGACGAATTGCGCCAGGTTGACGCCGCGCTGCGCCTGGTCCTCGGCCTGTGACCAACACCCCGCAACCTGTCCCGCCAGCGGCTCACCGCCGAGCCCGGGACGCCGTCTGAGGACGCTCTCAAGCTCGTGGCCAGATGGGCGGCGACCACCACGGACGCGAGCGCCCCCACGGTCCACCGGCCATGACCCGCCCGCCGGGCGACGGCACCGTAGACCAGTCCGACCCGCGGAACGTCGCCGGTGCGACGCGGGCGGACGGGCAGGGCGGTCTGGAGGCCACGCTCGTCGCGGAGCGTGAGTGCTCGCGTCCGGGGAAGCTCCTGACGCACCCAGGCGGCAGTGCCCTCATGCGAGCGGATCCCTCCCTCGGCCCGTGTGCTCGGCCAGCACTTGTCAGGTCCAAGGCTGGCGGCACCGGTGCACTCCGGGCGCTGCGTCCGTGATCACCATCTTGACCACCATCGCCCGGTTCGCCCCGATTCGCGGGAGTACACCCTCGTTGCGTATGCCGCCTGACCTGCGGAGACGGCCGTCGCGGGACGTCAGCGGACACGCTGCCGACGGTTGGGGGTCAAGGGGTCGCAGGCTCACATCCTGTCAGCCCGACAGTAGAACTGCAGGTCAGAGGCGCGTCGGCCGTGAGGGCCGGCCCGCCTCTTGACCGACTGCGGCAACGCGTACAGCAACGCCGCCGCAGTACATCAACGGTCACCAGCGGAGCGCGTGCCGCTGATCGACGTCCTGCCGTTCGAGCGCATCGAGGACGCCTTCGTGCTGCTGGCGTCCGGACCGCGGCAAGGTGGGCCTGTCGCTGCCGTGACCCGCGGAAGGGAAGGTGACGGCGTGCCTGCGGCGACGACCCGCCCGGTCAGGCCAGCCGCGCGAGCAGTGCCCAGGCGAACGCCTCGGCCGCCGGATCGACCGGCTCGTGCGTCGCTGCGGTGCGCAGCCAGCTCGCCAGAGGCGGGGCCAGCGCGGGGGAGAGGGTCGCGATCCACGCACCGGTCCCGGCCCGTGCCTCGGCCACGTGCTCGGTGCTCCCGTCGGGGAGGTGCGTGACCACCTCGGGCCGGGTCGCCAGCAGTCCGCCGGTCCGCCAGTCGCCAGGGGTCGTCCGGGCGGCCAGCGCGTCCAGCCGGTCGGCCGCCGTCCGCAGCAGCTGCTCGGGGTCCACGGCCGGATGGTGCCCGACACGGCGGCTGGGCGGAGGAGGGCCAGGGCCACGGCCTCCTACGCACACCAGCCATACGACGTCGACTCGGCGGTCTCGGGCGGTGCCGGTGCCGACAGATCGGACCGTGGCGGACACTGCGTGGTCGCTCGCCAGAACGCGTGTCGATGCAGACGACACCGAGCTGCGGGACGGCGCGGACACACTCGTGCGGACCGGCGTCTTCCCGGTGTGGTAGCCCGCCGCCTCGACTCCCAGCACCTCCCGTGCGTCCAGAGCCGCCTCAAGGCAAACCGGGCATCGAACGGACTCGAGGTCGCCAGCATCCCTTCGGCACGCCCGAGCGCGGGGTGCCTCGATGGCCGAACGGGGGAGTGGCACGGTCCTGCAGGACTCGTCGGTCTTCGGCTCGTCGAGCTGCAGTCCCGGTCATGACCGCCGGCCGCACTGCGCGCAGGTGTCCGGGCGCTGCCGGTCCGACGCCGTTCCACAGCAGGGCGGAGAACGACCGCATCGCAGCGTCCTCCGTGTAGGCGCTGACGGGCGCATCGAGCCGACGAGCCCGTCCCTCCAGGCCCTCGACGAGGGTGTTCGGGGATCGTGCTCGGTCCCTCGTCGGGCAGGGCCTTGCCAGGGCTGGAGTCCTGGACCCCAGCCACACCAGAGAGGACTGTTGCAGTCATGGCTGGGGGTCCCGCCAAGGGGCAACGCATCGCAGCCGATTGCTCACACGAGTCGTCGGCCGGATCGTGGGGGGAGCTCCCACCGCTGCGGATGAGTGGGCAGGCGGCCGGTCCGATCCGGCCGGCAGCTTCCGGCACCAACGCAGATCGCCGTCCCCTGAGCAACCGGTGGGTCGGCGTGTCGCCGGAGCCGGGACGTCGCACACCCACTGAACCATGGTCCTCGGTCGGGCTGCCCACGTCGCTTCGTCCGGCCGCCGTCTCACCGGCGCCGGCGAGGTGCCGGCGGTGAACGGTCCCCCCCTGGTGTCGTGCATCATGCCGACGGCAGACCGGCGGGACTTCGTCGCCACGGCGATCCGGTGCTTCGTCGCGCAGGACTACCCGCGCCTCACGCTCGTCGTGGTGGACGACGGCGTCGACGCCGTCGAGGACCTGATGCCCGACGACCCGGCCGTCCACTACCACCGCCGCCCTCCGGGCCTGCCGCTCGGCGCCAAGCGCAATCTGGCCTGCGAGCTCGCCGAGGGGGACATCGTCGTCCACTGGGACGACGACGACTGGTCCGCCAGCTGGCGAGTGTCCCACCAAGTGGCTGCGCTGCTCGACTCCGGCGCCGACGTGTGCGGCCTGGCCACGCTGCTGTTCCGCGACGTCGACGGCGACCGGGCCTACCGCTACCGCTACCCGCAGAACGGTGCGCGGGACTGGGTGGCCGGAGGCACCATGGCCTACCGCCGCGACTTCTGGCGGCGCAATCCCTTCCCCGCGGTCCGCACCGGGGAGGACACCCGCTTCCTGTGGTCGCCGTGCCCCAAGCGGGTGCTGGCGCTGCCGGACGACTCGTTCTACGTCGCCACGATCCACCGGAGCAACACCAGCACCAGGCGTCCGTCCGGCTCGAGGTGGAAGGCGGTGCCGGTGTCCGAGGTGGAGCGGGTGATGTCGACGGACCAGCGACAGCAGACCGATCGCGGCACCGGGTCACCGGCGGTCACGCTGTCACTGCCCTACTACCGCGCGGAAGACACCATCGTCGGCGCGGTGCAGAGCGCCCTCGCCCAGACCCACCGCGACCTGCGCCTGGTGGTCATCAACGACGGGGACCCGAGATCGCCGTGGCCGCTGCTGGAGCACGTCGACGACGAGCGACTCGTCCGCTTCGACCTCGACACCAACCACGGCCGGTACTTTGCCGACGCGGTCGTGCTGGCCGCCACCGACAGCCCGTGGTTCGGGGTGCAGGACGCCGACGACTGGAGCGAGACGGAGCGCGTCGCGCGTTACCTCTCGGCCCTCCGTGAGCGTCATGCCGAGTTCGCGATCGGTGCCCAGCAGCTGCACGCCGGAGGCCGCGTCTCGGTGGAGACGAACGATCGCGTGCTCGAGCCGCTGTCGGAACGGATGCGGCACATCGGGCACCACTGCGGGCTCGCCGACACCGACGTGCTGCGGTCGATCGGGGGGATCCATCCCGGGTATCGGTTCGGCTACGACACGCTGCTGGTGAACCTGTTGCGGATGGCGGCTCCGGTGGCCCACGTGGGCGAGCCGCTGCACCACCGCCGGCGGCACAGCGGCTCGCTGACGAGCTCCCCGGAGACGGGCATCGGCTCGCCGGCGCGGCTCGCCGCTCAGCGGAGGCTCAGCGCCCTGTACCAGCGTGCCCGCCGCTGTCACCAGGACTACCTGGCGGGAGCGATCGACCGCACCGAACTCCGGAGGCGCATCGGACGGCTGATCCGGGACGACGTCGATCCTCCGACGGCGACAGCCGTCAGCGCGGCCGCCGCACGGCTGCGGCAGGTGCTGACCGCGCCGGTACCCCCGCTCATCACGGTTCCGTCTCGCCAGCGGATCACCGTGCCGGCGGCGCCGCGGTCTCCCGTTGTGGGCCTCGGGGTGCTCCTCGACCGCGCCGAGCTGTGGTCCGATCCGTGCGCCGTCGCCCGGGAGACGGCGCTGGAGCTGGCGGCGTACCTGTCGGCCCGCCGACCCCGCCGCGTCCTGGAGTGCGGAAGTGGTGCGTCGACGGCGGTCCTGGCGCGGTATGCCGTCGAGGCGTCCGCCTCCGTGGTCGTCCTGGAACACGACCGGCGACGCGCTGAGCGGACCCGGGGCCTGCTGCGGGCGCTGGGCCTCGGATCGGGCGTGGAGATCGTCGTCACCGGCCTCACCCGCCGCCGATGGGCCGACGGCGGCGAGCACGCCTGGTACGACCATCCCCTCGACGGCGACTTCGACTTCGTGTTCGTCCACGGCCCGCCGACGGCCGGTGGCCGGGCGGCCGCGCCCTTCGCCCTGCGGCCACACCTCACCGGAGACGGGGAGCTGTGGATCGACGACGGCCGAGAGGACGAGCTGCGGTGTGCCGCGCTGGCGCGGGAGCTCGGTGTGGACGTCGATCTGCTGCCCGTCTCGTCGAACGGCCTGCTCCGCGCCAGCCCGGCTGCGGCGGTTCGGCGGCCCATCGTGGACGGACGGGAGGTGACGGTCAGCCTGCTCACCGGTCAGCGGCCACGGCTGCTGGAACGGACGGTGTCGGCTCTGCTGGCGTCCGCGCCCGGCCTGCTCGAGACCGCACACGTCGTCGTCCAGGTCAACAGTCCGGACGAGGAGACGGTCGGTCTGGTCGAGGGCTGGGACTGGGTGGACGAGCTGCGTGTCCACGCAGGGTCGCTGCTGTCGATCGGGGACGGGACGCGCGAGCTGATGGCCAGGGCCGCCGCCGCGTCGAGGCCCTACGTGCTGCACCTCGAGGACGACTGGGTGGCGGGGACGGCCGACGAGAGCTGGCTCGGGCGGGCTCGCGACGTGCTCGACCGCAACCCGGACGTCGGCCAGGTCCGCCTGCGGCACCGGGGGGAGCGCGTGCTGCCCCGGCACATGGTGACCGACCGGCCGATCCGGTGGACGGACCGCGACGGCTGGGCCTTCGCGCCGGCCGCGCACTTCACCTTCAACCCCAGCCTGGTGAGACGGGCGGATCTGGAGAAGATCTTCCCGGCGTCATCCCAGGACGCTGCTCAGCGGCGGTTCCTCGCCGCGCGCTTCGCCACCGCTCAGCTGTCGCCCGGGATCTTCCACCACATCGGCGTCGAGAGTCTCCGGCGCCGGCGGGAGGGGAGGACGCTCGACGACGGACTCGGCACGCGGATCGAAGCCCATCCCTGATCATCAAGGCACCCCCCTCGGCGTGCGGGAGCGGCAGTGGGAAGTCAGTCCTCCGGTGTCGGTGACCGCAGCACGCCGCCACTACTCCAACTTCTGGTACTCACCGGGGCCGTACTTGCTCGTGTGCCGGGTCAGGCGTCTGCTCGGGCGGAGCTCGTTCTGATACACCCACAGCTTGTACTCGCGCTGCATCTCCAGTGACCATCGTTGCTCTTCGATGACGTCGCGCAGGGCGCGAGGTTCATATACGGGTGTCGCGAGGAGCGCGAGACGCCGATGTGTCACCACGCGCTGGTAGTACTTGTTCAGATCTGCATTCACGGTGTTGTCCGCTAATGCCATGTTGGCGGCACTGTGCGCCCCCCCGGTGCCTTCCTCCGCAATGTGCTCCCATTCCTTGTCGGTCGGGTTGTAACTCTCCAGCCCGTGCGCACGATAGTTCAGGATGTGCACGGCCACCTTCCGCGCTGTCTCGTCCCTCCCGTAGCCCCAAACGTGATCGAACGGCCTGTTGATCTCGACGTCGAAGACCTCACGAGGCAGCGGCCGTACCGACTCCACCGGCTCGCTCCACCCGCCGGTGCAACCATAAGCCACGGCAGCGAAGGAGAAGGGCGAACCCATCGGGAAGGCCGTGGTCGGGTATTCCACGACCTTCACCTTCACCTCGAGGTAGGTGGTGTTGCCCGCGGTCTGGCTTGCGAATCCAGTGATACAGAAGACCGGTTTCTTCGGGCCCTTGCCAAAGATCTGGACCTCGTCCCCGACGGTGAACGTCTTCGTCTCCTCGCCGATCCGGTCGATGACGAGTTCGCCGCCCACGAGTCGAGCCTCGGGCCGGAACTTGGCGGCGCCCTTCTTCCTCTTGGTGTTCGGCGCGATGACCACGTCGAAGTCGACGTCCTCATCGGTCAAGTCGGTAACGGGTTCTGCGAAGATGATCGTCAACGCGATGCCAGGCTCCAACATCGGGGTGTAAGTTGCCTCGATCGTGCGGGCCTGTGCCTCCTTGGCGGCACGCAGAGAGGCGTAATCCGCTGCGTCGCTCTCCTGCTCCAGGTCCTGCACCACCTGTGTCGCCACGGCCTCGTGGTCGGTCGGGTCGAGGTCGGCCGGAGGCGCTTGACTTGCCGCTGCGGCCTCGTCGGCCCCGCCGGCTCCCAGCAGCCCGAGCACCGACTGCAGCATCCGCTCGGCCTGGTCGAGCAGCCAGTCCAGCGCCTTGTCGACCATGTCGCGCAGTCCGCCGACGATCTCGGCGATCTTGTCCCCGATGTTCCCCAGCCCGACCTGGTAGGCCAGGAAGCCGATGGCGACCGGGATCGCGGAGACCAGCCCCTGCTCCATCATCGCCGCGCCCGGCTCGATGTCCCCGCGCGCCACCGAGGCCATGGTGCCGACGTAGAGGTCGACGATGTCGAGCATCTCCCGGGCGTACTCGATGGCCGAGTTGATGGCGTTGAACAGGACGATGAACCCGTTGATCACCGTCATGATGAAGGTGGGGTCGAGGAAGCTCAGCAGCCAGGTGGTCACCTTGATGACGATCTTCTGCATGATCCAGTCGCGCGCCGCGCTGATGATCACGTCCCACAGGTTCGACAGCTGACCCTGGACGTACTCCCAGATCGCCACGACGCCGCGCTCCTCGACGTCCCGGACGAACGTCCAGATGCCGGTGAGTTCTTCGATCGCCCCGCGGATCTGGTCGACCCGCTCCTGCCCGATCCGCTCGGCGAGCTTCTCCCACAGTCGGTCCTCGGTGATGCCGAGGACCTGCAGGAGCAGGTCGAGCGCGCTCTCCAGCGTCAGCTCGGTCGGCGGCTCGATCCCGGCCTGCCGGACTCCGCGGAAGAGCCAGTCGGTCAACCCGCCGAGCAGGTGGTCGACGATGCCGCCGAAGAACCGGGTGAATCCCTCCCGGACCGCGGCCAGCATGTTGAGCAGGAAGCCGACCGGGTCGCGGGTGATGTCCTCGAACGCCGCCATGGCGTTGGTGACGATGCGGACCACGACGTCGGTCGGGAAGTTCATCAGCGCGAGCAGCAGCGTGAACACCTCGCGCAGGACCACGCGGACGAAGGCGAACAGCCGGGCGATGGGTTCGCCGAACTGGTCGCGGATGCGCTCGAATGCACTGATCGGGTCGACGAGGTCGTCGATGCTCAGCGAGTTCCAGATCCCGAGGAACAGCCCGGTGGCCATCTCCCACGTGATGCCGAGCTCGGACATCGCCCCCTCGATGCTCGCCGCCGCCTGCTCGATGACGCCGGTCTCGGCGAGCTGGTCGAAGGTGGCGTTCCCACCGGGCAGCAGGGTGATGAAGCCGCGGATGATGTTCGTCGCCGACCGGGGCACCTCCGCGCCGGTGAAGGGGTCACGGCCCAGGACCACCGCGAGGAGGGGGAAGCCCGGCACCTGCTGTGCGAATGTGCTGAGCTGACCCAGCAGCGCCGTCTTCACCAGCTCCAGGACCTTCGCCGCGACCGTCACCGCGAAGTCCCACGCCTGCCGGAGGAGGTCGACGACCCGCCCGGCCAACGCCTGGAGGCTGGGCATGAGGTCGGGCAGGTTCTCGGGCTGGATCGCCTCCCACGCGGACGCGAAGAGGGACTCGAACTGGGTGAGCAGCCCGGTGAAGGTGGCGAGCTGGGTGTCGATCCAGTCCGCGGTCTCCTGCAGGGTGCCCTTCTCGCGCATCTGCTGGAGCTCGGTCTCCCGGCCGATGAGTCGCAGGAAGTCGTCCAGGATCTCGACGGTGGTGGCCTCCACCGGCTCCCCGCGGAGCGGGTCCTGGCGGAGGACGCTCGTCATGAGCGACCAGGCGGGGTCAGCCTCGAGCAGCGGCTCGACGACGTCGAGGGCGGCGTCCTTGACCAGGTCCAGCAACGGCCCCAGCACCGAGGTCCCGAAACCGGTCACGTCGGCGACGAGCGTCGCGAGCTTCCCGGTCAGGACGCCGAGGTTGTACTCGAAGGGGTCGAGACGGAGGAAGTCCATCTCGTCCCAGGCCTCGGTGACCAGCTGCTCGAGGCGCTCCAGCGACAGGTCGAACGTCGCGAGCTGCCGATCGACGAGGGCGAAGGCGTCCTCGAGGATGCCCAGCTCGCTGAGCTTCTCGAGGACCAGGTTCCCGAGCGGCGTCAGCGCCATGAGGCCGCCGACGAGGTTGACGGCACTGCGCTCGACCGGGGCGTCGGCGAGCGGGTCGTAACCGATCAGGACCGTCAGGAGGCGGTAGCCCGGGACGTAGTTGGCGTAGTCCGCCAGCCCGTCGCTGACGACGGCGGGCAGCCGCTGCACCGCCCCGTCACCCGAACCGCCGGCGGCCGGCCCGATCGCACCCTGCTGGACGACGTGCGTGGCCTCGTGCGCCATCAGCGACAGGTCGTGCGGTGACTCGCCGCGCCCCAGGAAGATGTGGTTGCCGTGGGTCAGCGCACGCGCCTGCAGCCGGGACGCCGTGCCCTGCGCCTCGGGACCGTCGTGCACCTGCACACCGCCCAGGTCGACGCCGAGCCGCGGCTCGATCGTCGAGCGGATCGTTCCCGGGATGGGCGACCCCCCGGTCGGGCTTCGCAGCGCCGCCGAGACACCCGGCGTCATCGCTGGACGGCCGGCGGCGAGCCGGCTCACCAATCCGTGGACGGTTCCGTCGTCCTCGGTGGGCTCCTCGCCGACGGCGACGCGCTGGATCTCCTCGTCCTCGCCGACGGCGACCCGCTGGACCTCCTCGTCCTCGCCGACGGCGACGCGCTGGGGGCCCCCGCCCACGGCCGAGACCGGGCCGGCCCGTTGTCCGCCCACGATGCGCCGGGCGGCCGCGCCGGCCTCCACCTCCAGGGAGTCGTGCGGTTCGCTCACGCTCAGGCGCTGCACCGCCAGGCGTGGCACCGGAGTCAGCCCGTGTGTCGGAGCGCTGCCCCTGTGGTGTGGCGCCGGCCGGTGCCCGCCGTCCCGCGCCGCCGAGGGTCCCGACGCCCGTTCCCGCACGGCGGCGCGGCTCACGGCAGGGCCTCCAGGAACGCCTCCGAGCGGCGCCGGCGCTGCTCGCCGAGAGTGCGCTGGAACGGGGAGACCGCCCCGGCCTTTCCGTACTCCACCGCGACGGCCAGGTCGAGCAGCCGGTCGTCGACGACGTGCCCGTCGTCCAGGGCGAGGAACGTCGCCTGCATCGCGGCGTTGCGGATCTGGCCGCCGGTCATCTCCGCCCGCGCGGCCACCTCGTCGAGATGGCCGGGGGAGACCCGGTGATCGGCGGGCAGGTGCAGCTGCCAGAGCTCCCAGCGCTGCATCGGCCCCGGTTCGACGAGGGTGAGGACGACGTCCATGCGCCGCTGGAAGGCCGGGTCGATGCCCTCGGCGGCGTTCGTGGTGACCAGGACGATGCCCTGATAGGTCTCCAGCCGCTGGAGCAGGTAGTTGGTCTCCAGGTTCGCGAAGCGGTCGTTGGCCGAGCGGACTTCGGTGCGGTTGCCCAGCAGCGAGTCGCCCTCGTCGACGAGGAGCACGACGTCGAGCTCCTCGGCGGCGGACAGGATGCGGTGCAGGTTCTTCTCCGTCTCGCCGACGTACTTGTCGATCACGGCGGCCAGGTCGACCCGGTACAGGTCCATCCCCAGCTGCGCGGCCAGCAGCCGGCAGGCGAGCGTCTTCCCGGTCCCGCTCGGCCCGGTCAGCAGCGCCCGGACGCCCGTGCCGGTCGTCCCGCCGAATCCCGGCCCGACGGTTCCGAGCACCCGCTCCCGGTGCCGGCAGCGCAGCTCGAGGGCCAGCAACTGCAACTCCGACGCCTCGTCGCACACGAGCCGCGTCGTCCCGCCCGGCGGGTCCAGTCGCTGGGCGAGCACGTCCAGCCGCTCCCGGCCCAGCTCGGCACAGGCGCGCCCGACGTCGCCGGCGACCACGTCGCCCCGGCCGTCGAGGTCGGCGATCTCGCGTGCCCGCCGTGCCGCGCGCCGGATCTGTCCTCCCGGGAGCAGGTGGCGGTCGACCACGCCGTCGAGGTCGTCCTCGCGCACCCGCGGCAGGTGGGCCAGCCAGTGCGCCCGGCGCTCGCGCGGTCCGGGCCGGGGGACGTCGAGGCGGATCGCAGCCTCGGCGACGCGGCCGGTCAGCCCGCCCTCGGAGCCCACCGCGAGGCCGAGGACGCCGACCAGCCCGGGCACCGCCGGCACCGCGACCGCCTGCCCGGGGAGCAGCGCGTACCGCACGACGGGAAGAGCGCCCAACGCGGTGCAGAGCGCGCCGAGCCGCGCCCAGCGGGCATCGTCCAGGTGGTCGGCGTCGACGAACAGGGCTCCGCGGCCCAGGCCGCGGGCGAGCGCGCCCAGCACCCGCCGCCGTCCGCTCCCGTGTGCGCCGCGGACCAGGACCGCGCGCGGAGCACCGCGCCCACCCGACGCGCCCAGCCGGCTGACGAGCGCGTCGACCTGGTGACGCAGCCCGTCGGGGACCAGCAGGTCCTCGGCCCCGTCCAGCTCGTCCCGGTCCAGGACCTCGCCCCAGGGCAGCGGCTGCTCCTGCGGCGTCCCGCGCAGCACCGCCCACAGCTCGGCCGGCACCGTGACGACGTCCTCCGACCTGGGGCCTCCGCCGATGACGGTCTCGACCAGGCCGCGGGAGGTGAGCGCCGCGTGCACCGACCACGGGTCGACGTCGTCCCCGAGGATCGCGGCGAGGGTCTGCAGGGTCGGACGGCGGGGTTCGATCGGGCGCTGGATCTCGGCGAACACCGAGCCGAACCGGGAGTCCTCCTCGACGAGACCCGCGAGCACGAGAGCGTGTCGTTCCCGCAGGCCGAGCCCGGTGGCGTCGAGGGCGGCGAGCGGGAGGTGGACGGTGGCGGCACGCTCCCACGCCCGCAGGTTCTCCGCCCACCAGGCCGGCCCCTGGGCCCAGTGCAGGTCCTTCGGCAGGTAGGGGCACATCCCGTCGAGGTAGCCGGTCAGGAACGGATGCCGGGCGAACGTCTCGTCGAGGTCGAGCGCCCCGGCCGCGGCCAGCTCCTGCAGGTGAGCGAGCAGGTGGAACGTGGCGGCGTGGGCGTTGACCCGGAAGTGGCCCGCGGGCGTGAGGGGGACCGCGGCGAAGGGGGAGGCGGCCATCACGGGCCCCCGCGGGCGTAGTGGAACGCGATCACGTGGCTCAGCGCCGGCACCCAGCCGGGGTCCCGGTCCAGTCCGGCCATCCGCACCGGCACGCTGATGGACTCGAGGTCCATGACGACGTCGACGTGGGTGCGGGAGTGGTCGACGCGCCCCGGCACCCGCAGCGCGTCGATCGCGCGGGTCACGTCGGTGCCGAGCTCGTCGGCGAGTCGCTGACCGACGCGGGTGACCACCGCAGGGTCGAGGGCGACCGTCGGCACTCCCGTCAGGCGCCCGTCGAGCCGGGCGAGCAGCCGCCAGAGGCCGTCGTGATCGGCCTCCCCCGCGACCGTGGAGGGGTGGGCGGCGAGGAGTCCGCGGCCGAGGGCCTCCAGCAGTGCCCAGCCGGTGAGGTGCCCCGCGTGCCACGCCTCCCCGGCCCCGGGAGGAACGCCGTCCGCGGTCCACCTGTCCAGCCGGGGAACGAGGTCGATCAGGTAGAAGACGCCGGCCAACCCGGTGCGGACCGCCTCGGGCAGGCCCGAGACGGATCCGTCGCCCGGCGACGGCTCCTGCTCGGTCACCGGCACCGGCACCGGGCCGGGGAACCCGGAGGACCCGGACCTCGTGGACCCAGCCGCGGCATCGGCCGGCGTGCGGCTCCCGCTGGGCGGGGTCGAGGCG
Organism: Geodermatophilus obscurus; assembly: GCF_900115395.1. GTDB lineage: Bacteria > Actinomycetota > Actinomycetes > Mycobacteriales > Geodermatophilaceae > Geodermatophilus > Geodermatophilus obscurus_B. The sequence continues at coordinate 104,473 of NZ_FOWE01000010.1, read as the reverse complement.
GCGTCGCCCGATGCGCCGGCCCCCGGGGCGTCGCCGGCGCCCCGGGGACCGGGGGCGCCGATCCCGCCCGCCGGGCCCGCGTCGGGGCGGTCGACGTGAACGGCACCGACGCCCGGTGCGACGGAGCTGTCGTTCGGCCCGGCGGGCGTGGCCGAGCCGGCGCCGGACTCCGGGAACCCCTCCGGAGCCGGCCCCGCATCGGGCGTGCGGCGAGCGGGATCGGGACCGAGCGCCACGTCCCGGCGCGACGCGTCGCGCTCGAGGGCCGCCGACACCACCGCCGAGCGGGCGGCCCCGGGAGCCCGGACGAGGAGCAGTGCGGTCGCGAGCAGGAGTGCACGCTCGCCGTCGAGGGACGACGGCACGGCAGAGGAGCCGAGCCAGCGCTCCCACGCGGCCACGTCCGGCGTTCCGTTCCCGCGCCCGTCGACGGCGGGGTCGGCGGCGCCCCGGGCGGACGGTGGTTCCGCTGTGCCCGCCTCGCGGTCGGTCGCCCGGCCATGGGAGAGCACGTTGCCCGGCGCGGTCGCCGCCCGGCTGCCGGGGGCAGCGGACGGGAGAGCGAACGTGCGCCGGATGCCGGCGAGCAACGCCGTGGCCTGACCGAGGGGCAACCGTCGCACCGCCGCGTCGGCGAGGTCCCAGGTCTGGAGTTGGTCGAGCGCACCGGGCAGGAGGGCGACGTCCCGAGCGAGCACGGCGGCGACGTCGGTGGTCCCGGTCCCCAGCAGCGGTCCCTCCCACCACCAGCAGCGGTCGGCGACGCCGCGGAGCAGGTCGGTGACCAGGCAGGCCACCAGTTCGGCACGGTCGCCGAAGAGCACCGCCTCCGCGTCGTCGGGCAGCCTGCCACGGTCCGGTCGCGCGGCGCGGCGGGCCAGGTCGGTGAGCTCCTGCCGGAGGCGGTGGTCCCAGCGGGGACCGTCCCCTCGGGAGGAACGGGGGGCGGTCTCGAACGGCGGGAGGACGGCCGTCAGCCGCCGCACCACGAGCACGGCCGACGGGGGGAGCCCGTCGGGGTGGAGCTCCGCACGCTCCAGCCGGGTCGGCGCCGAGGACGGATCGGGCGGCCTCCCCGGACCGCCGTGGCGCATCCGGAGTCGCAGCACGGCCGAGGGGGAGGCGGACATCCCGGGACCTCACGAGTTCCGCAGCCGGAGACGGACGAAGGAGACGTAGCCCTCAGCGCCCCCGCCGGGGTCGGCGGAGACCTGCACCCGCAGCGTCCGCGACGGGCTGGGGTCCTCGCGGAGCGAGCGCACCGTCACGCCGAACAGGCCCGGGGAGCCCGCCTCGACGGCGATCTCCTGCGACGGGCCGGGAGTGGGCTGCTCGAGCACCCAGAAGCCCGGGGTCGCCGGCGTGATGCTCGCGGTGTACGTGACCGTCGCCGCCGCGTCGAAGCGTTCGGCGATCAGCATCTGCCCGCGATCACCCGGCGCCATGACGAGCGCGCCGTCGTCGGCAACGCCGCCCGAGCCGCCGACGAGGAACGGGACCCCGAAGGTGGTCCGTGGATCAGATGCCTGCATCTTGCCGCTCACGGTGAGCAGCACCAGCGACGAGGTGCGGTTGAGGAGAGGATCGGCCGGGTTGGCGACCAGGGTGCACCGCAGTGCCAGGTCCGCCTGCTCGGTCCCCACCGGGATGGTGATCCGGATCCCGATCCGCACGGCCTCACCGGACCCGGCGGTCGCGGGCGCCAGCTCGAACGTGTCCTTCTCGTTGCCTGCGTCGTCGACCACGGCCGCCGTCTCGAGCCAGACCCGGTCGGGCACGTTCGACGAGCCCGAGACGAGCGGGCTGAACGTGTAGACCCCCGGGACGTCGGTGAGCGCGGTGACGAGCCAGTGGGCGGTGACCGTCTCGCCCGGGTCCAGCTGCTTCCCCGCGAGGTCCGCGAGGTCCTCGGCGATCTCGAGGGCGCCCTGGGGAACGACCACCGGCGCGATGACGGAGATCGGGGTGTCCGCCGTCCCGCCCTCGTTCGAGACGACGATCGATGCGGTCCTCGGGACGCGGGGCATCGACGGCACGTCGAAGACCAGGGCGGTCCCCGGGGTCCCCGCGTGGAACCGGCGGACCCGCGCGCCGCCGACGGTCACGGTGTTGTGCGAGTCCGGCACCGCGAAGTTCCTCCCGTGCACGGTGATCCGGGAACCGATCTCGTGGTCACCGGGCGGGCTCACCCCGGTGATGACCGGCCGGCCGTCCTCGACCGGGGGCGTCGCCAGGTGGCGGAGGTGGTCGGCGGCGAGGACGAGATAGGGCTGACCGGCACCGGCGTCCACCGCTTCCTCGACGGTGTAGCTGTGCAGCACGACGTCCGCGTCGAGGTCGACCACGGGGGCCGTCAGCGAGGCGGTCAGCAGCGGCCAGACGCGGCCGGCCACCATCGACCCGCCATCGCGGACGCGCAGCCCGGTCAGGAAGACCGAAGGGTCCACGCCCTGCTGGCCGCTGCGCTCGACCAGGGGGAGCAGCACCGCCGGGGGGAGGTAGCGGAAGTGCTGCCGCGCCTCCCGCGTCAGCCGCCCGGCCGGTGGGACGCCGGGGCCGACCAGCGCGCCCAGGTGGTCGGCGAACTGCAGGAGCACCGGCAGGCCGCCGTCCGACCCCCGCGCCCCGATGAAGGCCGACGGCCAGGCCCCGGGTGCAGTCGAGGGCGTCCTCCGGGCGGCCCAGGTGTCGACGAAGTCGGCCCGGTCACCGGCCCAGACGACGACGGCCAGGGGCACCTCGCAGGCGGCCAGCGTGCCGCCGTCCGCGAGCCGCTGCAGCGCAGGGGTGTACCGGCCGGGCGGACCGAAGGGCGCGAGCAGGGACCGGGCCCGGACGAGGGTGTCCAGGAGCACGTGCGCGATGACGTTGCGCAGCCGGGGATCGCGCCTGCGGCTACGGAGGGACGCCAGGACGCCGAGATCGCCCTTCCCGTGACCACCCGCCTCCGCCAGCCCGCCGATGTCGATCTCGACCAGCCGGAACTGCACGCCGGCGACGTCGAAGCGCGGGCCGCAGGCGCTCGCCCCCACTCCCGTGGCGGCGGACCCCGGCGCGGCACCCCGGCTGCCCGCGGCCGACGCGATCGTCAGGAGGTACACACCCGTGCCCGCCACCGTGGCCGCCTGGGGAACCGTCCGGCAGGCGACGAAGTCCGCCGGTGGCGTCCGGGCCGCCGGACCGGGAGGCGGGACGAGGTGGACCGTGACGTCGGTGCCCAGCGCGAGCGTCTCCCCGGTCTCGTCGACGGCCAGCCCGGCTGTGACGTCGACACTGCGGCCGTCGGGACGGCGGGAGACGAACAGCCCGTCGACCACGCCGGCGCCGCCGGTGCGACCGAGCCGGCGGTCGGCCTCGTCGACGGCGCGCTGGTGGTCGGTCATGTCCTCGGCGGTGAGGATGCGCCCGTTCCACCACGACACCCGCTCGAGGCCGCCCGTCAGGTGCGCACCCTGCAGGGGGAGCTCGATGGTCACGACTGGACCCGCCCGAGCGTGAAGCGGCTGCCGCCGGGCAGCAGCGGACGGTCGGTGACGTCCTGGAACCCGGGGAACGTCTGCTCCAGGACCGAGGGGTCGACGACGAAGGTGGTCACCGTCTTGCCCTCGCCGCCGAGCCAGGCGAGACCCCGGTCGAGGGAGTGCTCGAGCAGCGTCGTCCGCACACCGTCCACCACCACACCGATCTCGCTGAGGACGAGCACGAAGCGCAGCAGCGGGACGTCGTTGTCCAGGACGTCGATGCGGAAGGTGCTGCAGCTGAGCTGGGCGATCCGCACACCCGTGACCAGGTCCAACGAGGGCGGCCCGCCTTCGGTGCACCGTTCGGCGCGGATGAACAGCTGCGTCTCGTAGGTGAGCGCGCTGCCTGCGGTGTCCGCCAGCGCGACCTCGCCGACGAGGGTGTCGGGGTGGAACCACAGCAGGAAGACCGACCTGCTGTCCCGGTCGCCCCCGCGCGCCCGGCCGACCGGCTCGATCGTCACCAGGGGCCGGGCCGGCTGGGCCGGGGCGGGAGGGCGACCGGTCTCGATCGGTGCGGGCACCCACTGCGTCCCGTCGAAGGTGAGCACGTCGCCGGTCGTGGGACCGCCGCCGGCCGAGGTCCGCAGCGGGGTGCCCTGCAACTGCTCGATCCGCGCCCCGCCGCCCGGTCCGCGGGCGAGGTCGCCGGTGAAGACCTCGGCGGCGCGCACGGCGTGGTGCGGCTCGGTGGAGGCCGCGAGGCGGCCCAGCGCGTGCCCGCCCGCGTCGAGGTCGGCCTCGAGCGGCCGGTGACCGTCCACGGGCAGGTACTGGGTGTGCACGTCTCCGACCGCCAGGTTGAGCAGCGCGTTGTGGTCCTCGATCGGCGGCGGCCCCAGGAGCTCGGGGTGCAGGAGCACCTCGGTGAGCCACTCCTGCAGGAACCGGGTGCTCAGGAGCACGGGGCGCTCGTCCGGCTGCACGTCGGGTCGGGCGGTGAGGACCACCGTGGTGCCGTCGCCGCCCAGGTCGACCTCGACGTCCACCCGGGCGAGCAGGACCGCCGTCGAGACGTCGTCGGCCCGCCGGCCGCAGTTGTCGGCGGGCGGCTGCAGGCACGCAGCGGTGGCGAGCTCCGGACGCGCCCGCGTGGCCCAGGCGATGAGCTCCCGGCGTACGGGGTCGACGTCGACGAGCGAGTCCTCGGGCAGCGAGGCGAGCGTGGCGAGGATCCGGTCGACGGCGCGCGCCAGGGCACCACCGGCCGTCTCGCCGGCCTCGACCGGGGGCGCCAGCAGGAGCCGGAGCTCGAACGAGTCCAGGATGCGGGAGGCCGCCAACGACTCCTCCGCCGAGCGGCACGACTCCGCGGGGACGGGGACGGTGTCCGTCTCGCACTCGCGGTGGCACAGGACGACGTACAGGCTCACCGGCCCCGGGAGGCTCGTCTCCACCTGCTGGAGATCCGCGCGGTGCGCGGTGAGCCACGCCGCCGGGTCCGCGCACTGGGCTCCGGGGACGCACACGAACCGGCCGACCGGGTCCACCGCGAGTCCCGGTGAGACCTGGAGCTGTCCCGTCTCGGTGTCCCAGGTGACCGCCAGGCCGGCGACCGTGCCGAAGCCGTGCAGTGCACGAACGGCCTCGTGGTCCCGTGCGCGCAGATACGCCTGCTCCTGGGCCAGATCGTCCTCGCCCAGCACCATGCCGTGGCTGTACCGCACCCGCTTGCGGGGATCCCGTTCGCCGGACCCGCACCGGCTGTCCGCGAAGTCACCCATGTCCTGCCTCCGTCCGCGTGCTGCCGGTCCGGGGGAGGATCCGGTCCCGTCCGACGACCCACCTGTCCGGCACGTCCCACGGGTGTCCACCACCGAGCTGCCCTTGCGCCATGCGTCCCTCGCCGAGCACCAGTGCCACGAACCGGCTGCCCTGCGCCAGGCTGGTCTCCAACCCCACTCGCGCTTCCCCCACCCGGAACGCCGCCCAGTAGGGACGGACCTCGTAGCCGGTGTGCGCCGGGCGCTCCTGCTCCACCACCCGGGTCACCTGGGCGAGCCGGTCCGCCCGGGCGGCGTCGGAGGAGTCCAGGGACATGGGCACGAGCACGGTGAACCGGTGCGCCATGCGCACGGTGGGCAGGTAGCCCGAGGCGAAGGAGAACCAGTCCTGCAGGGCCGGGCCGTCCGATGGGACGGCGGCTCCGGGCAGCGCCACCTCGTCGAAGGAGCGCAGCTGCGAGCCACCGATGAGGCCCCACGCCGCGGAGAGCGCGGCGGGCTCGCGATACCGCTGCGCGAGGAAGCCCCGGTAGGCGGTGGCGTCCTGCGCCGACACGTCGGCGTAGGGCACGGCCAGGGACGCCACCATGAACTCGCGACGCTCCGTGGCCTCGCGGTGCGAACCGGGGGTCAGCGGGGGGAAGGGCTCGGCGAAGTCCCCGTCCACCGCCGCCACCGAGCGCCCCCACACCGCCTCGAGAGCCGCCACGTCGGGGTGGCGGGCGACGACGAACTCGCGGTAGCGACGGTCGAGCTCGCCGCGGCCCTCGTCCACCAGCCAGCGTGCACCCGAGCCCACGATGCGGGGTCCGCTGGTGACGGCGCCAGCGCCTCCGGACGTGGCGGGCGGCGATACGGTGCGGGTCCGGAAGGCCTCGACGACGCGCACGCCGAACCCCGGAACGGGGGTTCCGTCGAAGATGGTCGAGTCCGGGCACGGGTCGGTGGCCAGTCGGACGGCCTCGACCAGGCCGCGCACGGTGCCGCGCCGGCCGAAGAGCTCGACGGCGTGCTGGACCAGGAGCCGGGACCGTGCCTCGTCCCAGGCCGGATCGGTGGTCGCCCCGAGCCATCCCCCCAGCCAGGCGATGTGCTCGGCGTCGAGGGAGGTGATGTCGAGGAGTCGCTGCGCGGCGGCGATGCGGCCCTCGTGCTCGGTGAGCAGCCCCTCGGTGTTCGCGAGGTACCGGTCCAGGAAGTCCGCGGCCTCGGGATCGTCCCGGTAGAGGTCGGGCAGGTAGTGCTGCAGGTAGGAGAACCGCGGGCGGTGCACCCGCAGCGCCCACAGCCGCGGGGTGTGCCGGCCGTCGCCGCTCAGCTGCAGCCGGACCTGCAGGTACCGACCCCTGGCGCGCTGCAGCAGGACCTCGACGGTGCCCGCGTCGGGGGCGCCGCGCGCGCCGAAGCGGTGGTACGGCACCTCGCTGCCTGCCCCGCGCAGGTAGGGCGCGGGCTCCTCGCGCCAGGCCGTGAGCTCGAGCGCGTCGGGCTGGTCGGCGGTCCTGGACAGCACCGCGATGCCGGTCCCGGGGGGGAACCGGCCGTCGATCGCCAGCCGGTGCCACACGGTGCCGGGCTCACCGGCGTCGAAGGGCCCCCTCTCGAGGCTCGCCGCGCCGACGTACCGGGGGCTGTGCCGGTCGGTCACCGGCAGCCAGCGCTCGCCGAGGTCGTAGTGGACCTGGTCGCGGGACGCGACGAGCGCCTTGCCGCTGAACAGCCGCATGGGCAGGTACCGGGTCTGGGGCGTCAGCGTCGAGCCGTCGGCCGCCAACGCCAGGGCGAAGGCCTGATCCCCCTGGCTCTCGGCGACGAAGACCGTCCCGGCGACCCCGCCGGCGTCACCGAGGAAGGCCAGGTCGACCGGCCCGACGATGGGTGCCAGCGGGATCCGTCCCAGCTCCCGCGTACCGCGCATCCGCAGGACCTGCGCCGGGTGGGGGTCGCCCCGGTCCAGGACGAGGACCGAGCCGTCCGGGAGGGCCTCGATCGCCACGGCCCACCCGGTCGCGACCTCGGCGGGGCTGCCCCGTTCCCCGTTCCCGCTGCCCGGGCCACGGTCGGCCGGGTCACCGGGGCCTCCGACCGAGCCCGTGGGCAGGGGTAGGAAGTCCTCCGGTGGTGGCGGTGCCTCACCCGGCTCCGCGAGGTCGCGGATGCGCCAGAGCCGGTCGAGCCCCCAGTACCGCGCGGCTCCGGGGCCGCCCGTGCCGTCGAGGATCCACAGGCCGCCGCCGGGCGCGGCGGCCATGTCGACGGGGCGCAGCGCGGTGGGCCACGTCAGGGTGGTCGGCGGCCCCCCGGCGTGGAGGTCGAAGACCAGGAGACCGGGCACGTCCGGTACGCCCACGGCCAGGTGATGGTCGTCGGTGACCGCGAGCCCGGCCAGGCGCTGCGCCTGCGGTGCCGCCGACCCGGCCGGGGCGAAGTCACCGGTCGGGGGCTCCGCGGCCAGGCAGGGCTGGGGCCGGGGCCAGAACCGGGTGGAGCCGGCTGTCCCCAGGGTCTGCAGCCGCACCTCGTCGTGGTCGGGGCCGATCCAGAACCAGTTGCCGTACCGGTCCCGAGCCGCTCCCCGGCGGTCGGCCGGCCCCAGCCGCCGGTTCCCGGAGCGCTCCGGGAAGACGAAGGGCAGCTGGGCGAGCCGTAGCGTGTGGTCGGCCGAGTGCCACGCCAGGCCCTCCGGGGGCTCCGCAGCCTGGCCGGGCGTGCCCTCGCCGAGCCATCCGGTGCGGCCGATCACGAGGACGAAACCGGTGCCGTTGACGTCCACGGCGACCTCAGCACTCCGCCGGCACGTAGGGGATGGGCAGCACGGGCGAGTCCAGGGGCGGCGCCGCGCCGAGCAGTTCCGCGAGGGGCTGCGGCGGGCCGGAGCGCACGGAGACCGCCACCAGGCGGGGCAGCCGCAGGCCGGTCAGGGCCACCCGGTCGACGTCGGCCCCGTCGCTGCCGCACAGCAGTACGCCGGTGACCTTCGCGACTCCCTCCATCCGGGCGGCGACGGTCCATGCCTCCAGCCGCTCCAGGTCCGTCCCGAGCGGCCACCCGGTCGCCGCGCGCCCGCCGGCCAGTGGCGAGAGGAAGGTCCGCAGTCCGGTGCGCAGCGCCTGCTGCACGACGGCGACGTCCTGGCCTGGCACCGGCGTCATCCCGACCGACAGCCAGACCGGCACGTAGTCGGGGCCGTGCACGTGGACCCGTGTCGTGACCAGACGGCGGGGATCGAGATGGGCGCACACGGCGTCCAGGAACTGGCGGTCCGGAACGGGGGTCTCGGGCCGTTGCGCGTCGTACCGGGGGACGACCAGCACGGTGACCACCCCGGGCGAGGCGACGTCGCCGAGCTCCGGGTCGTACAGCGGCAGGATCTCCACCCGGCCGAGGTCGATCCCCGGGGTGCGCCGGACGATGTCCGCGTAGTCCCCGGTCGTGACACCACGATCACGGTTGCGCACGAAACCGGAGACCTGCAGCTCGGCGTCGGCGACCGACTCGGCCTCGGCGCCGCCCCAGGTCGGCACGGGATTGGACACCGTCACGCCGGCGGGCACCCTGGGGCCCTTGTTGATCGCCCCGGCGGCCACCAGCCCGGCGCGCCCGCCGCCGTGGTCGTAGGTGGCGGAGATGACGGCCCCGGCCGGAGGACGCCGACCGTGGATGCCGTCGCCGAAACGGACCTCGCCGGACTGGCGGTCCACCGTGTAGACGTCGACCCGCTCGACGGGATCGGCGAGGACGGGGGACGACCCCTGGACCAACGGGGCCTCGGGGGCGGCGGAGGCGAGGTCGTCGACGCGCTGCCACGGGTGGCCGGCGACGCTGAGCACCAGCGAGTCGGTCAGCACCGGGACCTGGGTGAGCTCGACGACCTGGTCGCCCTGCCCGCTGCCCCGGCCCAGCGTCTCTGCGGCGACGTGCGCCCGCTGGCGGACGAGTGCGGCATTGACGCCCAGCCACCTCAGCCGGGCGGTCGCCTGCGCCGCCGGCCCGTCGTCGTCCGGGCCGGGCGACCCGGTCGACGCGCGCGGAGCCGGGCGCACGCGCAGCCAGGTCACCAGACGCTCGGCCTCGGCACCCTCGAGGGCCGGCGGGAATGCGCCGACGCCGTCCTCGGTCGGGTCCAGCGCCCAGGTGGCGAGCGCGTCCGGCCCGGGCAGCTCCAGCTGCACCACACCGGCGGTCGACAGCACGTCGGTCGCGGCCCGGCTCGGCACCGGCACGTACGTGGCGATCCGCCCGGCCGCCTCGTCGGGCAGCGGCACGGCCACGTTCGGCAGGCTGACCTCGATGCCGGAACCGGTTCGCGACCGGGCACCCGACGGGGGCAGCACCCGGCCGTCGGCAGCGAGTTCGGGGACGACGCCCAGCGTCAGGATGCGGTGCGCGAGCGCCTCCCGGGCCGCGTCGACCGGGTCGCCGGGCCGGGCCAGCAGGGCCAGCCACAGTGCCCCGTCGACGGTCGTGGTCAGATCCACCGGCTCGTGCCCCGCCATCGCCCAGTCGACGGCGCTGGTCTCGTAGAACGCGAAGTCGGTGCCCGGTTCGGCGAAGCTGGCGAACAGCGCCCCATACTCCCGCTCCACGTCGGCCCGCTCCTCGTCGCTGATCACCGCGAGCCGCTTGAGGAAGGCCTTGCCCGTGACGGGCAGGACCTCGAGGCCGGTGTCGGTGCGGAAGGGCACCGAGCCGGCAGCCACCTCGATGCCGGGCTCGAGCACGCGGGAGGTGAGGGGACCGCTGCGGTGCTCGAAGGCCACGAGGCCGCTCGCCGCCTGCGCCGGCGCGCGCTGGTAGCCGATCAGCCGGAGGAAGGCCTGCCGGTTGCGCTCGGGGATCAGCGCGCTGCGGTACATGATCGACTCGGCCATGAACGCCCACAGCTGGAGCAGCGTGACCCCGGGGTCGGACTCGTTGCGGTTGGTCCACTCCGGGTTGTGCACCGGGATCCGGGCGAGCGCCTCGGCGAGCAGCTCGGGATAGCCGCGATCGTCGACGGCGGGGGGTCCGGGAAGCGGGCCGCTGCTCATGGCGGTCACCCCTGGACCCTCGTGGCGATGCCGATGCGCCCCTGCTCTCCGGTGGCGACCAGCGTGTAGGTGACGGTGACGTTGGCCTGCTGGCGCTCGACGGCGTCGGCGGCGACGTCGACGCGGTCCACCCGCACCCGGGGCTCCCACCGGGCCAGCGCACGGACCACGCGCTCCTCGATGAGGCGGTGCGTGGCGGGGGTGTTCGGCTCGAACAGGAAGGTGCGCAGCCCGGCTCCGAACGCCGGCAGCATCACCCGCTCGCCCGGGTCGGTGGCGAGGACGACGCGGATCGACTCGCGCACGTTCTGCGGCCCCGAGGACCACGCCACCCGGCCGTCCTCCGCCAGCCGCGGTGGGAAGGAGACGCCCCGTCCCAGCAGATCGGCGACGTCGACCATCACTCCTCCTCCGGAACGGGCAGGCAGACCTTGAACAGGGGGATCCAGAAGAAGACGATGTTGAGGATCACCACGAGGACCATCAGCAGCGCCAGCGCGCAGATGGAGATGATCGGGATCGACAGCTGGCAGACCATGCCGAAGCTGATCGGTGGCGGATCGGCGGGATCGCCCGTCCGCAGCGTGTCCTCGGTGACGCGGTCGAGCTGCCTGCGCAGCTCGTTGGACAGCACCACCGACACGTTGCGGGGGAACCTGCGCAGGCCTCCGGGGCTCGTGTCGACCGGCATGACGATGCGCACGGGGCGAGCCGGGGCGTCCGGGTCGTGGAAGCCTGCGAGCCGGAAGGACCGCGACGGTGCGCTGAGCCGCGTCCGCTCGGCGGGGGCGCACCGGGGACGCTCGAGGAGCAGGCGGGTGACGTAGACCCCCGGCCCGTCGGGACCCGCCGGGTCCGCCGCCGCCCGCGGGGCCCCGGCGCCGGCGCCCGCCGCCCCGCGTTCGGCGTCGGCGTCGGCGTCGGTCAGGGCGTCCTGCACGTCGGTGAAGAACCGCTCCTGCGTCGCGGGGGCGGCCAGGCCTCCGGTGACGCCCACGGCCGTGATCGCCGTGGTGATGACCTCCGCCGTCAGCCCTCGCACCGGTTCGGGTTCGGCGTGCCCGGGCTCGAAGACGGCGGCGGCCTCGTTCGTCAGCGCGGTACCGAGCGCCGCCCGCCACGTCACGGGTCCGGCGAACGTCGCCTCGAGCGCCTCCAGCACCGGGGATCGGTCCTCCAGCGAGTCCGGCAGGACGCCGTCCGGGCCGTCGAGCCACCGGGCGAGGTCCACGAGGGTGAAGAAGAGCGACTCGCGCAAGAGAGCCGGCTCCGGCTCGGGGCCGCCTTCCGGGGCGCGGGCCATCTGCAGCCCGACGACCACCGACTCGAGCACCTGCAGCCGGGTGTCGGCCAGGGCGGCCAGCGGGTCGTCGGAACCGACGACGTCCGCAGGGGTGACCCTGGCCGGCGCCTCGTAGACCTCCCGGCGGCTCACCGGGACGAGACCGGCCCACATCCGCCGCCGTCGCCCGGCCCGCTCGCAGCACAGTGGGAAGAGGGGCAGGCGCTCCTCGTCCTCCGGGGCGCTGCCCGGCGGGACGGGTTGCCACTTCCCGGCGGTCCCTGCGGGCACCCAGCCGTGCTCGACGTAGGTCGTGGCGTCGTCCGCGTCGACGGCCGCCGCGCCGGCGGGCACGAGCCGGCGCAGGACCATGGCCACCTGCTCGCCCCGGTCGGCACGGACCGCGTGGTCGGGATGGCCGTAGCGGCGGCAGACCAGGGAGCCGGTGACCACGTAGAAGCGCTCGTGCGTCGGCTGGAACAGGACCACCGGGTCGGCGTCGCGGCGCGCGTGCTCCGTGCCCAGCCCGGCGCCCGGGCGGCGCCACGTCTCGCTCCCGGCCACGAGCGGAGCCAGTGCGCCCGCTCCCACCGCCGCCAGCACCTGCTCCATGAAGTCGTCGCCGGCCAGGCGCAGCAGCGCCGGGCGCTCGAAGGCGGCCCGGCCGGCGAGCGCGTCGGGCCAGAGCGGCTCCGCCGTGCGCCAGACCACCTGCTCGGGTCTCACCACGGCCCGCTCACCAGATGTTCCCGGCGCCGGGCGTGTAGCTGGCGCTGACCACGGAGTTGGTGATGACCGTGTCGGACTTGGCGACGCCGGAGAACTTCGACATCCCGGCGTCCACGCCGACCAGCCCGGCCGAGACGGCGAGCTGGCCGGCCTCGATCGTGACGGTCGCGGGGGAGGAGAGCCGGATGCCGGCAGCGGACAGCTCCACGCTGTTGCCGTTGCCATCGGAGAGAGTGAGGGTGGCCGGACCGTCCTGGAGGACCACCCGCTGCCCGCCCGGGGTGCTCAGCGTCAGCTGCTCCTGGCCGTCGTGATCGTCCAGCGTGACGGTGACGCCGTTGCGGGACCGGAGGACCTTGACCGGGTTGGTGCCGCCGCCGTCCATCGCCTCGGGCGGCGCGTCGACGCCGTTCCACAGCGAGCCCACCACGTACGGGCACCGCGGATCGCCGGCCTCGAAGAGCACGAGCACCTCGACGCCGCGGTCGGGCACGAACCAGCTGCCCCGTCCGCTGCCGGCCATCAGCGTCGCCAGGCGGGCCCACGCCTCGTAGGCGCTGCCACCCGGATCGGGTGACCACGGCAGCCGCACCCGCACCCGGCCCTGGCCGTCGGGGTCGACGACGTCGGTCACCAGCGCCGGGTACGCGCCGAACCAGCGTCTGTCCGCTGCACCGTTCCCGGTCATGAGCCCCCGCCGAGGCCGGGGCGCTCGACGTGGAAGGTGGTGCGGAACCCGGCGGCCGTGTCGTAGGCATGCCGCACCCCGGTGACGTCATAGCCGCCGGCGAAGGCCGGGGACACACCGGCGAGCACCAACCGGGCCCCGACCGCGATCCGTGCGTCACCCTCGGCGGTGCCCGAACCGGTGACGAAGCGCCGGGCGAGCCGGCGGGCCCACGCCTCGGCCACCGCCCGGGCCTCCTCCGAGTTGTGCGGGACCTCGTCCACCGCCCGGTCCACCCGGGCCCCGAAGGCACGTTGCAGGGTGGCCGGACCGCTCGCGCCGCCGGCCAGCTCGGCAGTGATCGCCGTGGCGCCCGCCTCGTGCGCCAGCGGCTCCTTGGCGGCCACGTCCCACCCGGTCACCGCGATCCCGGTGCGCTGGTGGACGAGGTCGGCCAGTACCCGCAGCTCGAAGAGGTCGGCCCCGTAGGTGACCGTGACCTCCCCCGCGTCGCGCCGGGAGCGGGCCTGCACGTGGAGCTCCCCAGGGGTCAACCACACCTCGGCGTCCACGGCGCGGGCACGCGCGCGGACGAAGGCGAGATCGCTCTCGCCGAGCTGCGCCAGCGCCCGGTAGTGGACGGCGTCGAGGTCGACGTCCGCCCGCAGCCCGTGGTCGGCGGCGACCTGCCGCACGACGTCCTCGTCGGTGACGTCCTCGAACGTCCGCGTCCGCCGGGTCATCCGCAGGTCCTGCAGGCCGTCCTCGGCGAGGACCGCCAGCTGCGGTACCCGGCCGGCCGGGTACTGCTCCTCGATGCCGGTGACCGCGCCGGTGAAGATCGAGCCTCTCCGGTCCCCGGCGCCGACCGTCAGCTCGACGGTGCGTCCGAAGTCCACCGTGCGGCGGTCGGAGAGCACGAAGCCCGGGCCGTCGCCGGCCTCACCCCAGTTGCCGAGGACGAGCTCGCAGCGGCGCAGACCCTCCGTGTCCTCCTCCACCGACGCGGAGAGCACGCGGGCTCCCAGGGCGGGGTCCGCGGACCCGTCGACGGAGACCGTGGGTGTGGCCGCGTACAGCGACGGAGTGGCCAGCGGCATGTCAGTCGGCCCTCACTCGTGCGTGGCGTTCCTCGAGGTGCCGGACGACGTCGGCGACGTCGAGCGGCGTCAGTCCGGACGGCGCGGGTGCGGGTGCGGCGGCCGGCTGACCGGGCTGGGGTGACTCGACGACGAGCTCGAGCTCGTTGATGACGACGGGCACGACCTACCTCCTCAGGACCACGCCGACGCCCGGCGCCGGGTCGATGAAACTGCCGGGCGTCAGCAGGCGCGGGTTCTCGATGCCGTTGGCCAGCGCCACCGCCTGCCAGCCCTCCGGGCTGCCGCTGCGGCCGAGCATCTGCTGCAGCCCCTCGCCCTCGACCGCGGGGAGCTGGGGCCGGGTGCCGGGGGTCGCCGCGCTGCCGAGCGCAGCGGTGTCGATGCGCGACTGGATGTCCTGGCTCTCGATGCTCAGGGCGACCTTCGACCGGAGCGGGCGCCCGTCGGCGGAGAAGAGATCGAGGGTCTCGTCCATCGACTGCATGACGCCCTCGAAGAGGAACGAGCCCCAGCTGAAGCGCACCGGTGGAGGGGCCAGGCCCTCACCCTGCGGTACCGGCACGAAGAAGTGGTTGACCTTGTTGGTCAGCTCACGTACGTCCCGCAGCTCGGGGCGCACGGAGACGTCGAACCACAGGTCGACGGCCAGCTTCGTGCTGGACCTGGAGACGAACTGGATCGCCGATCCGCCGGACTGGTCGCCCCCGACCACCGTGTTGGAGTAGGTGACCTTGAGCGACTCCGGGTTGAAGGGGACCTCGAGCGTCGCGCTCTCGTCGGTGACCTCCGAGGGCCGGTCGCCGTCGGCCAGCCGGATCTCCTGCAGGCGTGCCTTGGCGACCTGGGCGGGCTGGGGCACCTCACCCACCACCCGCGCGCAGGCTCATCGTCTGGTAGACGATCTCCAGCTCCTCGATGGCCACCATGCCGGTCTGGGCGTTGAGGGCTGGTGCCTTGAGCTTGACCGGCAGGCAGCCGGTCAGGACGAAGACGGCGACCGGCCCCGTGCGGTCGGCGGCGAGCATCTCGACCTCGCACGTCGCGCGCAGCGAGCGCTCGTCGTCACGGGCCACCCGCTCCATCCAGTTCCACAGGTCCAGGCGCCGCGACATGCCGCGCTTGAGGGTGAGGTTGGCGTAGGAGACGGGGCCGGTCAGGTGGACCGGCGCGCCGTTGTTCCCCCCCTCGCGGATGGTCGTGACCGCCATCGACATCTCCAGCCCCGCGCACTCGGCGAAGGCGGCGTCGCACAGCGGGTCGCCGGCGTCCCCCAGCAGGATGCTGACGTGGAAGTTGAAGGCGGTGAACAGCGGAGCGATCTCGGTCATCTCACACCTCCGCCACCGTGAGGACGCCGGAGCCCTGCTGGACCAGCCGCACCCGCAGGAAGACCAGCGGCTGGGCCGGCGCGACCTGCAGCTCGAGGACGAAACGCCCGGCCGACACGGACTCCTCGGGGTTCACGGACCGGTCACCGACGACGCGGTAGGCCTCCTCGGGTACGGCTCCGACGAAGGCGCCGCGCTGGTACAGCTCGGCCAGCAGCGTCTCGAAGGAGCGCCGGACCATCGCGCGGAATCGGTGCCCGTGCGGCTCGAAGACGTAGGTCGAGCCGTGGCGCAGTGCCAGGCGCCGCAGCAGGATCAGCAGCCGGCGCACCCCGATGGGTGAGACGTCCGCCGCCGGTGTCAGGGTGTGCGCGGCCAGCAGCACGAATCCGGCAGGCCGCCGTGCGAGCACGTTGACCCGGGCGTCGAGGAGCCGTCCGACGGCGTCCTCCCCGAACGGCGGGGTCAGCGCCACGACGGGGCCGATGTCCTGGTTGCCCGGTGAGACCCACGCGCCCCGCTCGAGGGACCGGCGCGCGATGACCCCGCTGGCGCTCCCGTCGGGAGGGACGGCACGCACGCCGGTCGCGGTCCGCGCCACGGTCCAGGGGTGGTACACGGCGCCGTGCCCCAGCACGTGCTCCTCGCCCCCGTCGAGTGGGCCGATCCCGGCGCTCCCGAGCATCGCCGCCCCGGGTGGGCCGGTGGTGCCGGTCAGGGCGGAGAGGTGCCCGATCACCTCCGCCTCGCGGTAGTGGGCGGAGAGGGTGAGCACCGCGAGCAGGTCGCGGCGGCCGCCGGCCAGCCGCAGCAGGGCGCGCTGCACCGCCAGCAGCGGCGCGGAGATCTCCCCGGGGGCCGGCGAGTCGGCCACCATGACGGGCTCGGGGCTCCCCGGCCGGACGACGGTGTTCGACCAGGGGCCGGGGTGCCCGGCGCCGACGTAGCGCACCCGGTGGTACCGGTCGGCCGGAGTCGCTGCGCCGAGCCCCGCCCGTCCGGGCTCGTCGGCGCGGCGCCGCGTGACGTCGACGACGAACGCCGGATCCGGGGAGTCCTCCACCTCGGCATCGAGCCCGGGCCGGTCCTGCCACTGCAGACACGCGGGCTGCCCGGGACCCGCGGTGGCGTCGAGACGCGCCACCGGTGCGGGCAGGCCGCCGGCGCAGGTGGTGAAGTCCGCAGGTGGGAGGACGGCGGTCACGCTGTTCGACCACGGGCCGGCCCGTCCCTCGCGGTCCCGGGCCCGCACGCGGAACGTCAGCTGCGACGGACAGGTGCCGCACGCGGTCAGGGGCAGGCCCACCGAGGGCAGGGATCCGTGCAGGGACGGGCCGAGCGGTGCGGGACCGTCCAGCAGCACGGTGGACCCGGCCAGGTCGCTCCGGGCGCCCTGCTCCGTGACGTAGCTCCCGGCGCCGGCGACCGCCGTCCACCACAGGGCCGCCGTACCGCTCCCGGGCTCGACCGGCCACAGGTGCGGGGCGGCCGGGACGGGCGGGTGGGGAACGAAGACGGCGTGCCATCCCGGGTGCACCGCGTCGGGCACCGCGACGAGGGTGACCTCGTCCACCGGGACGAGCGCGTGGATGCCGAGCAGCGGCCGGGCCGGGACGTCCAGAGACGTCTTGGCCATGGCGTGCTGCACCACGGTGGCCGCTCCGGCATCGCTCAGGTCCGGATCGACGAAGAGTGCGGCGGAGAAGGTCGCCAGCCCGTCGCGGGCCAGCCGGGTGCGGGCCGCGGTGTCGGTCACCGGTCCCCGTGCCGCGGCTGGGGAGGCGATCTCGGGCAGACCGATTGGTAGCCACGTCGTCGGGGAGGCGTCCGGGCCGGCCAGCGGGAAGCGGGGCGCCGCGGCGCTCGACCACAGGCCGCCGACGCCGGCCTCCGCCGTTCCGGGGGCCCGGCACCCGTCTGCACCGTCACTCCCGTCGACGGCCCCCGGAGCCGGCCCCGACCCGGCGCGGTAGAGCTGCTCATCGGTCGGCAGCGCGGCCCAGTACCGGGGGTGGGCGGGTGCGAGGCCGAGCGCGTCGATGTGAGCGCTGCGGTGTTCGCCGGACCAGACCGTCAGGACCAGCTCGAGGCGTTCGGCCACGGGGGGCCCGGCGCCGACGAGGTCCGCACCAGAAGTCCCCTCCGTCACCGTCCAGGCGCTGGCGCGCACCCGGCGGACCTCGTGCCGGTCGTCGGCACCGGGCAGGGAGGGCGCGCTCGGGCGGACCTGCGGCGCACCGTCGACGCGGGCGGCCACCTGCGAGCCGTCGGCGAGGGCCAGGTGGAGCAGCACCCCGACGGCGGGCGGTGTTCGCGCGAAGGTCAGCAGCAGGCAGCCGGGGACGTCGTCGGGCTCCACCCGAGGTGGGTCCGCCACCTCCTCCTCACCGCCGGGGGTGACCACTCCCGCCCGCAGCACCGTCATGGGCCCGGACGCGCCCCAGGCACTGCGGAGCACCCAGGACCGGCCCCAGGCCACCGCGAGCTCCGCGCCCACACGACGGACGTCCCTGACGGTCAGGAGCGCGAGCGTGTCGTTGCTGACGGTGAGGCGCAGCAGGTCGCCGGGTACCACGGGGGCGTCCGTGCTCAGCACCAGGCGCCCGGCTGCGACGTCGAGCTGCGTGAGGGGCGGCAGCCCGGTGCCGACCAGGTGGGACGTCACGCCCAGCGCGTCGGCCCAGCTGCCCACCGCCCTGGCGCGTGCCGTGGCCAGCGACCACAGGCCGGAGTCCGGGTCGCCGATGACGAGCCCGGCCAGGGGGAAGGCGCTGCGCCGCGCCTGCTCGGGATCGGCGACCCGGACGACCCAGCACCGGAGCCCGCCGCCCCGGAAGAACGCCTCGACGGCGGGGCCCAGGTGGGCATGGATCGTCTCGCCGCTGCCGGCGGCACGGGCCAGGGGCGCGTCGGAGCCGAAGACCTCGCGGAAGCGGGCGACGTCCTCGACCACGACCGGCACGTGCAGCGGACCCGCCGAGGCGAATCCGACGAAGGAGGCGACGTCCATCCGGGGCAGCGTGTCGGTCAGCACCGGCGGCACCATCTCGAAGGTGATCCCCGGCATGCGCAGCCCCGCCGGGCCACCCACCTCAGACCTCCATCGACAGGCCTTCGCAGGCGAGGACGATCTCCTCGACCGCGACGTCGGTCCCGGTACCGGTGAGCGTGGGGCCGGTGTACTTCAGTGGCCGGGCGCGCACCAGCTTCCACGCCGCGGCCCGGGTCTGGCGGTCCTCGCTGAGCAACTCGATGGTGACGGTGCGAGGGGCGTCGAACTTGCCGCTGCGCACCTCCTCGAGCCAGGTGTAGAGCGTGTCGTCGCCCATCAGCCCGCGCTTGAGGGTCACGTCGGGCACCTTGTACCCACCGCTGATCTTGTCGGGGGCGTTGTCCTTCTTGTTGCCCGCCCGGTACTCGGCGACGGTGAACTCGTAGGCCAGCCCGGAGACCTCCTGGAACCCGCCGGCCGGGCTGTCGGCCGCCGGACCGCCGATGTCGACGAGGAAGTTGAACAGACTGTAGGGCTTGTCGCGGTACACCATGGCGTCTCTCCTAGCCGCGGCTCTCGAGGGTCTTCTGGCCGATGCGGAAGATGACGAACTCGGCTGGGCTCAGCGGCGCCACGCCGACGAGGCAGATCAACCGCCCGTTGTCGAAGTCGTTCTGGGTCATCGTCGTCCGGTCGCAGGTGACGAAGTAGGCCTCCTCGGGTGTCCCGCCCATGAGGTGGCCGGAGGCCCACTCGGTGAACAGGAAGTCCTCGACGGTGCGCCGCACCTGGTTCCACAGCACCTCGCCGTTGGGCTCGAACACCGCCCACTGCGTGCCCTTGTCGATGGACCGCTCGAGGAAGATGAAGAAGCGCCGCAGCGCGACGTACTTCCACTCCGGGTCCGACGTCATCGTGCGCGCGCCCCACACCCGCAGCCCGCGCCCCTCGAAGTAGCGCAGGCAGTCCACTCCCTCGGGGTTGAGCACGTCCTGCTGCGCCTTGTTGAGCAGCTGCTCGAACCCGATGGCCAGACGCACCACCTCGTTGGCGGGGGACTTGTGCACCCCGCGCTCGACGTCGTTGCGCGCGTAGATGCCGCAGACGAAGCCCGACGGCGGCGTGCTCATCTCCCGCGACGTGAGGGGGTCGACGATGGTGATCCAGGGGTAGTAGAGCGCCGCCCGGGTGGTGTCCATCTTGGCCCGGTACTCGAGCACCTGCCCCACCAGCGCCTGGTCGGGGGAGTCGAGTACGGCCATCCGGTAGCGCATGCGCTCGCAGTGCGCGATCACCAGCTGCTGGATGGTCGCGACCACCGACTCCCGTTCCACCGAGAGGCCGCCCCTCGTGGACCCGGGCACGGCGACGATGGAGATGTTCTCCAGGTCCTCGAGGGCCTTCAGACCCGTCTTGTCGTCCTCGTCGCCCTCGTACTCGGCGACCCCGGGTGGCCCACCGTCGCTGCCGTTCGCGAGCACCACCTGCACCTGCAGGGGGCGGGGCGCCGCCGGGATGCTGGCGGTGGCCGGCACCAGGAAGTCCCGGACGAGATCGGCCGCCGTGCCGCCGGCTGGGCTGCTGTCCCGCAGTACGTCCTCCAGCAACGCCTCCAGGACCGTGACGCCGTCGGTGAGCTCGCCGGGGATGCTGGCCTCGGGGTCGGTCTGGATGGCGATCGGCACGTACAGCTCCGTCGCCCGGCGGGTCGGCTCGGCGGCGAACTCGGCGAGCAGGGAGCTGCGCCGGTGCCGGGGGTCGGGGTTCAGGTTGGCCCAGGTCTGCTCGTCGCTGAACCGGCCCAGTGCGCCGACGGTCACGGTCACGGTGAGCACGTGCACCGTGGCGTCGCCCAGGGCCAGGACGAGCCTGGCGCCGTCCGGGTCCTCGGAGGGCCGACGCAGCCGGAAGGTCGGTTGCCCGGTGGCCGGGTCGAGGAAGTCCTCGAGCCAGTACAACGCGGGTTCGTCGGCTTCGACGACGAGCACGGTGTCGAACGCGGTCGCGCCGCGCAGCACCGGCACGCCGGTCACGGCGTCCCGGCCCAGGATGTCGTTGCCGGCCTGGACGGAGAAGGTGACCGGCACGCTCCCCGCAGCCCCCGGATGGCGTCCCCGTACCAGCAGCCCCGGCGGATCGTCGGTCGCCGTGCTGCCGATGGCGTGCCGCGCGCAGCCGTCGTCCTCCTCGCCCGGAGGGCTGTAGGTACGGGCCACGTAGAGCCGGGAGCCGCCGTTCTCGAAGAAGCCGCGCACCGCGTGCGCCACGTCGTTGGGTACCTCGCCCGCGCCGTGGTCCAGCGGCTCGATCCCCCCGTAGATGCGTTCGAAGTCGAAGAAGCTGGTGAGGAGCTCCGGCTCACCGGCGACCGGGCCGAACCTCGTCGGACCGACGAAGCCCGCGGTGCTGGTGCTCACCCCCTCGATCGTCTTCTGCCGGAAGCTCCGTTCCTCGACGTAGACGCCTGGGGCCAGGTACTCGGGCATGTCTCAACTCCTTCCTCGCCTCACGGCGCCGCCACGAGCAGGCGCGACCGGGGGTCCTCCGACGTCCGGAGGACGAGCTCGGAGCCGTAGGGGACGGCCACGTCCAGGAACTCCAGGGCAGGTCCGGTGGCCGTCGCCTGCAGTCGGGCCGGGCGCTGGGCGAGGACCGTGTCCAGCGTGGGAGCGGGCAGGTCGGCCGGGCGCAGCAGAACCGCGGGGTCGTGGTGGACGAGGACCCGCGCGGGCCAGGTGCGCTCTGCTGTCGGCACCCCATGGGTGCCGGCCGGCGGCAGGGATCCGGGCGGGCCGGCCACGCCGGTGAACCGGGGGAAGGGGAAGGCGACGACGACGGCCCCGGTCGCGTCGGCGACGCCGCTGTGGCGCCGTTCGGCAGGGCCGTCGGGGTCGAGGAGGACGGTGAGCCGGGCGAAGGCGGCCGGCCCGTCCTCGCCGTCGACGAGCTGGGCGCGGACCACGGCCAGGTGTGCGGGGAACGTCCGCGTGGGTGCGCTGAAGAGGTAGATGGGCAGGTCCTCGGGAGGCACGCTGCCGCCGGGGAGACCGAGGACGTGGTGGGTCACCAGTCCCTGCGTGGGCACCGGCACGCGCAGGACCGTGGCCACGAAGCGGCCCTTCAGGTCGACGATGCTGACGTCGAAGTCCCGCGGCACCGGGGGAGTGCCCGGGTCCCCGGGGCCGGGCAGCTCGACCGATCGCATCCCGTCGAGGCCGCGGAACGCGTAGGCCCCCGACCTCGTCGTGAACGCCGGCGTGGTGCGCCCACCTCGGGCCGGGCGCGCCTGGACGTCGAGCCCGTCCGCGACCCGGGTGTCGGTGAGGAGGTCGTGTACCGCGAGCCCGAGAGCCGTTCCGGTGCAGACCTGCTCCAGCGGGATCGTCGAGGTCATGGCCGACGCCCCGCGACGTGGCGCTGCTCACGTTCCCGGACGGCGGGCCGCTCCTGGACCATCCGGGTCGACTCGATCCGCAGACCGCGGGCCTGGTACGGCACCGAGAGCTGGTAGGTGCCGGGTCCGATGAGGTCCCACAGGTGGAACAGCTCTTCGGTGTCGAGCGCGGCCGCGCTCAGCTCGACGGTCTCGTCCGGCAAGAACACGGGGGAGTCGTCGTCGTAGCGACGGTTGAGCAGACCCGCGGGCAGGACCGGGTGGTCCTCGATGATGCGCATCATCCACCCGATCAGGAACTGCTGCAGGGAGGCGTCCGGTGCCCAGGCGGTCAGGAGGAACTGCAACTGGAGGGGCATGTGCGGCTGCTGCTGCCGCCCGCCGATGAGCACGCGACCGTTCGGGGCGCGGTCGGTCCCGTCGAGGTAGACGCGGTAGAGAAAGAGGGACACCCCTGCGCCGAGGCCAGATGCGAACTCCGACTTGGTGAAGACCCCGAACTGCAGCGGCGGTGCAGGCAGGTCGGCCGGGTAGTTGTCGCGGAGCAGACCCACCACGGCATCGCACGTGGCCTCGACCGCCCGGTACGTGGCCACGTCACGCACACCCGGGAGGCGCGGTAGCGGCGGGGCGGGCGGCGAGGTGGAGGGTCATCCAGCGCATCCCTTCCGGGCCGAGCGAGGGGGACGTCGTCGTGCCCGGCAATGCTCGGTGCTGACCGTCACCCAGCCGTCACCCAGCTGTCACAGGACCGCGTGACGGTCGGGTGGCGGCGGGGTGACGGCCACTGCGCACGCTTCGGCGGTGGAAGCACCCGATCAGCTCGGCGTGTGCGTGCTGCGCGTCTGGCGGTACGGCGAGGCGATGGTGGTCCGGCTGCACATGCGTGCCGACGTCGAGTCACCGGCCACCGAACGCGTGGTCCTGGTGCGCGAGGTGGAGCCGGCGGTGGCGGAGATCCGGGTCTTCCTCGAGCAGTTCCAGCACCCCGCCGAGCCGCCGGAGCTCTCCTCCCCGTGACGCCCCCGTGACGCGCGCCGGACGACAGTGGCCACCACGAGCACGGTCGGCTCACCTCTCCGGGGGCACGGTGACGGTAGAACTGGTTGACGCCCTGGCGGCGCGTTGCGAGAAGCCCGGTCACCCGATGGTGCATCTGCTCGGTCGTCCGTACGTCAGCCAGAGGGCCGTGACGTGCACAGTCGGCGACGGAGGGTTACGCCTGCTGGCCTTCCTCGCCATCAACCGGGATGAGCACGAGCGACGGGTCGTCGCCAGCCGGTTGTGGCCGGACGTCGACGAGGTACGGGCCGCGGGCAACCTGCGCTCGGCGCTGTGGCGACTGAACTCGCTGGGCGTGACGCTCGTGCGCGTCGACAAGTCGTGCCTCGGTCTGCGGGGGAGCGCTCAGGTCGACGTCCACCTGCTGGAGGAGTGGGCGGCACGATTGATCACCGGCGCCCGGCGGCCGGCCGATCTCGCGGTCCTCCCGTCGAGCTTCGCCGCCCTCGAGATGCTGCCGGGCTGGTACGACGACTGGGCGGTCTTCGAGCGCGAACGGTTGCGGCAACGACTTCTGCATGCCGTCGAGTGCATGAGTCGGGAACTGGTGGCGGTCGGGCGATACGCCGAGGCGGTGGAGGCGGCTCTCGTGGCAGTGAGCGCCGATCCGCTGCGGGAGAGCGCACAACGGGTGCTCATCGAGGCGCACCTGGCGGAAGGGAACTGGTGCGAGGCAACCACGTGTTTCACGGAGCACCGGAGACTCATCGGCCGCGAGTTGGGTGTCGAGCCGTCCGCTGCACTGGCGTCGCTGATCGCTCCCGGACGGAGGAGGAGCGGCGCGGCGTGGCACCCTCCCCGTCCAGACGGCCACGAGTGGTCAGGGGTCCCTGTCGCTCAGGCCAGACTGCGACAGCCCGTCGACCTCAACCGGGTCGGTCCTGGGGCGGGATGATCGAGGGTCGATCGACCCAACACCGCGGGAAGTCGACGCGCCTCGACGATGACCCGCCGCCCGCGCCGCTCCGAGTCAGCGCTCTCGCCCTCGGCTGAGCACTCCCGAGAGCGACGCGCAGCGTGTTGCCCTGTTCACGCCGGCGTCCCTCCAGGAGCACGGGCTCGAAGCAGTGGAGCCGACTCGACTGCGGAGAGCGGTACAGCAATGCGGTTGGATCGAGGCCGTACCGCGCGGCACTACGGCGGACGCTGCAGTGGCCTGACATGGGTGGACAAGACGTCCGCGAACCCTGGCGAACCCCTCGAATGCGACTGGGGGTCAATGGCTTCGTCGGATGGTGCAGCAGGTGTGTCGGCTGGTGATCCTGATTACGCAGGGATGGTCCGCAGTCGATGTGGTGGTCGGTGCGGCGGGTAGGGAGGTGCGTCACCGGACATGGACCTGAGGGCGGTGAACCGCCCCGGGTTCAGTGGAGCGTGACCTGCCCCACCGGTTCGTCACCCCTTGTCCTGTGAGGCTCAGGCGGGGATGGACGGTGCAGGAAACGCCAGCCCGTGCTCGATCGGGGTGCGGTAGCCAAGCTGGGAGTGGCGGCGCCGGCGGTCATGGAAGATCTCGATGTAGTCGAACACGGTGTTGGCCAGCTCCACTCGGGTGCGCCACTTCTGTCGGTCGAGCAGCTCGATCTGCATCGAGGACCAGGACGACTCGATCATGGCGTTGTCCAAGAAGATGTTGCGGAAGTAGGTCCTCGGGCTCTGTCCGCTGACGAGGTGTCGGCGCAGCGTGCGGGGCATCTCGTCGTCGGTGTCTTCCCCGCCGCCGCGGCTGATCAGTGACGAGTTGTGGGCGCTGGTCGAGCCGCTGATCCCGCCGCAGAAGCCGGCCGTGCACGGCCGCACTGGCCGGCCACGAACGTCGGATCGGGACGTGCTCGAGGGCATCGCCTTCGTGCTGTCGACCGGGATCGGCTGGGCCAAGCTGCCGGTCGAGCTCGGCTACGGGTCGGACTGGACGTGCTGGCGCCGCCTGCACGAGCGGGCCGAGGCCGGCGTCTTCGACTAACTGCACCGGGCCGTGCTGGACCGGCTCGGCGAGCAAGGCCGGCTGGACTGGTCGCGCGCGAGCCTGGACTCGGTCAGCGTCCGGGCGAAGAGGGGGGGCGAGCTGACCGGCCCGAACCCCACCGACCGAGCGAAGCGCGGCAGCAAGTACCACCTGCTCGTCGACGCCACCGGGCTGCCGCTCAACGTTGCGGCCTCAGGCGCGAACCGCAACGACAGCATGCTGGTGGAGCCGATCCTGGACTCCATGCCGGCGATCAAGCGCGGCGGCCGCGGCCACCCGCGCCGCCGGCCGGTCACGCTGCACGGCGACAAGGGCTATGGCAACCCGCGAGTTCGCCGCTACCTGCGCCGCCGCGGGATCACCGCCCGGATCGCCCGCATCGGCCGCGACTCCAGCGCCCGCCTCGGCCGGCACCGCTGGGTCGTCGAACGCACCCTCGGCTGGCTGCTGTCCTACAAACGCCTCGCGCTCCGCTGCGACCGCACCGCCCCGACGATCACCGCCCGGTCCGGCTCGCGGTCACCCTCATCTGGGCCCGACGCCTACCAACGGAGTAATGCAATGTCTTCCTTGAGCGGGTGACCGGATCGAACCGGCATGTCCAGCTTGGAAGGCGGGATCTTGTGACCCTGTCTGTGCTGGTCAGCGTCCCATTTCGAACCCCTGATGTGGGCTCGTGACCCACATGTGACCCAGCGGCCGGACGTGACCCACGCGTGACCCACCGCGCCTCGGGCGCGTTAGTCGTCCCGGTCCGGATGGTCCTCCGAGGTCCCGGTAGCTGCACCCAGCATGGCGTCGAGGGCACGGGCGATCTCGGCGTCGCGGTCGTCGGCGGCGTGCTGGTAGAGCAGGGCCGCGGCGGGGGAGGAGTGACCGAGCCGGCGCATCAGTTCCTTGGTGGTCGCTCCGGTGGCAGCGGCCAGGGTGGCGCCGGTGTGGCGGAGCTCGTGCGGACGGACCGCCGGTAAGCCGATGGCGTCGGCGGCTCGCCGGAAGGTCGAGTTCCAGTTGCTGCGGGCGAGGTAGCCGCCGGAACTGGTGGCGAACAGGAGAGTGTCCGGAGCAGCGGCGATGTGCCTCTCCAGGTGCTCCTCCAGTACGGCCGCGATCGCGGCGGGGAGGGTCACCGTGCGATGGCCCGCGTCGGTCTTGGGCTCGCCAACCACCCACCGTCCGCCGACGCGTCGGACCGAGCGCTCGACGCGCAACCGGCCACCAGACAGGACGTCGGACCGGCGTAGTGCGGTGGCTTCTCCGAACCGGAGCCCGCCGAAGGCGAGGACGAGCAGCAGGGCGCAGTAGCGCTCGGTTCTCCGGTCCTTCCCCAGTTGCTCGGCAAGTTGCAGAGCCTCGGCCGCGGTGAGTGCGCGGGACGGCCGGGAGGCCTTGGGCGTACCGGCGCCGCGCAGCCGGCAGGGGTTGGAGGCGATGGCCTCGTCGGCGACTGCGACGTTGAGGAGGGCGCGCAGGAGCCGGTACGCCTGCGCCAGTGCCGTCGAGCCGGTCGTCCGGCCGGCCTTGGCGTGCCAAGAGCGGACGGCGGCGGGGGTGACCTCGTCGACGGGGACGTGCTCCCACGGCTCAGCGAGGTGGTGCCGCCACAGGCCCGCGTAGAGGACGCGGGTGCTCTCGCGCAGGTCGTTGCGGGCGAGGTAGTCCTCGGCGTAGTCGCCCACCGTCCTGCGGCTGGCGGTCGGAGCGCGCCAGCTCTTCCGGAGCAGGTCCGTCTGCTGAGTGGCGAGCCAGGCCCAGGCATCTGCCTTGGTACTGAAGACCTTGGCGTGCCGCCGACCGTCGGGCCCGCGATACCGAGCGCGATAGCGACCGCTCGGAAGCTCATCGACGGTGCCGAACGTCCGCTTGGTCACGTTGCGACCCTGGCGGCCGATGCAGCGGGCGTCTTCGCCGATCAGCGCTGGCTGTGGACTCGGCCGGCGTCCACAAGGGCGTCTAGCGCCGAGCGCTCCAGGCGCACATACTTGCCGACTTTGACATAGGCGATGCGGCGCTCCGTGATGAGCCGGCGAATGAACCGTTCGCCGGTGCCGAGGTACTCGCCGGCCTGCGCGACGGTCAGCAGCGGGCCGCGGTCAAGAGCCTCATCCTGCGCCGCTCGCCTCGTCATGTCCTCGAGCCTCGCCGACGTCCTCCGGTGCGCCTCCGGTCGTCCCTCCTGTCTGCCGTCTCGCCGCGTGATCCTCTGACCCGATGAGTGTGGGTCCTGCTGAACACCGGGCTCAGTACACGTTGGGAGCGCCGGTCAGGTGTGCGCGCCGCCGGCAAGCCTGCAGCACCACTTCTAGTTGCCGCGCGAGACCCGACAGGTCGCGGTCGTAGACGCGCCCGTCGTTGAGCTGGTCGGCGAGCTCCTCGAGGAGCCTCGGCCAATCCCGCCGCGTTGGGGCGAGGGGGACGCGGACCTGCACGAGCCTCTCGACAACCTGGACCGGTGTCCGGAAAGACGCCGCGGCGCGCTTCTGCTCCCAGGCGCGGTGCCGGCAGGTGGGCGAGCACCACTTGGGGATCGGTCCACGGCTCTTCGGGGTGATCGGCCCACCGCACCATCCACAGGCTCGCGCGGCGGCGCGTCGCTCGCGACCGGCCACCTCACCGTCGGGCGCCCTTGCGGCCTTGGTGGCCGGCGGCTGCTCGACTCGTCGACGGCGCCGGCACTCCTGCTCCCGCCGTCGCCGCCCATGTTCACGCTGTCGAGCTTGGTACTCAGGGCTCCCGCTGTTTCCCATGTCCACGACGGTGCTGACGAGCCTCCGGCAACTCGTCACCACGAATGACGAGGCCGCCGAGTGCATGAGGTGTGTCGCCTGGACCCGAGGCCTTCTCTTGTGCTGCCGCGAGCGCGGGTAACCAGCGTGGCGAGGGGACCATGACCCGGTGGAGGCGATCGGGTACTGGCACGAGCAGGCGGCCCGTTTCGATGACGAACCCGACCATGAGTTGCGCGCGCCGCGTCGGTGCGCGAGGCGAGGGCGCCCTGACGCTCGCTCGGCTGCGCGCCCCGCTGGGTTGGCTTCGAGCCGGAGTCGGCGGCGCGGGCTAGGGCGTCGGGACCACGTGCGGGGGAACTAGCCTGCGCGGGTGATCTGGGAGTCCGGCCCCTGGCGGCACGAACTGGCGCAGGTGGCCGACCGGCTGGAGAAGCGGCGGACACAGCGGCGCTGGACCCAGCAGACCAGCTTCCTGGTCGAGCGCGATGTCATGGTGAGTGCATACGCGGTTCGGAAACTGCATGAGGCTCGCAAGGTCTCGGAGAAGGTCGCAACGTCGCCCATCCCGGTGCAGCGACATCAGCTCATCGGTCAGACACCGGACATCCTGAGGACCGACGACCTCGGGGCTTACGACTTCGAGGACGTCACCACGACGACCCTCACGCTCCGGGAACTATGCAACCAATTCATCCACAGCTACGTGTTTGTACTGGCCGCTGGCGATGATGGCTCGGCCTTGGACGGCGTTTTTGTGGCCTCGGACCGCGAGCGGCGCAGGGCGGTCTATTGGGTTGGCCTCGCCGACCTCATCGAGGCGTTCCGCAGGGTTGCCTACGAGGACATCGTTCACGTTGAGTTCCGGATGAACGAGCGCGGTGAGCGAGAGTTGTACGACATGGCCGGCGTGGACGTGCGCCACCAAGAACTGCCGTGGTCGAGCGCCGACGACGACTTACAGGAGTCGCCCCGGTAGGCCCACGAAGGCGACGGAGGCGACGGGGGCGACGGAGGCAACTCAGAAACCGCTGTCAGGCACGACCCCGCGCCCGTGCGCCGAAGCTGAATCGCTGTCCCATGCCTGCTGAACGGCGTCCTGCGGCATGGCGCTCCAGCGCTCGTAGGCAGTGTCGAGGATGGGATTCGCCGCATCCGGCAGGCCGTCGGCCGCCTCACGCAGGTGTCGCCGCCACGGGTCAGAGGCACCCAGCACCCTCAGCAGCCGCGCGCCCGCGTCCTCCACTTCGGCCAGGACAGCCACGGTGCCCTCAAGATCATGAGCCCACGCCGCACCAACAGCCAGCTCTGCACTGATCAGCAACTGCTCGGCCCGGCCAGTCTGGTGCAGATGAAACGGCTCCAGCGTCACGATCAGCCCCACCGTGGGCCGATCATCCGGAATCGCCGCGAAGGCGGGGTGACGTTCACGTACAAGCTGGGCAGTCCGGATGAGCTGGTCCCGCGCGTGCCCGATCCGCTTGGTCAGCTCAGCCTCCCCGTCGTCCTGCCCGGTGCGCACGAGGACGGTCGGACGCAGCGTCTTGACCTCTACAAGCAGGACCACCTCGTCGAAGATGAGCAGGTAGTCACAGCCCTTCTCCCCGTTCGGGCCGTAAACGATCTCGGGATGCAGCACGGCCTGCGTCAGCAGCCGGAGTTGTGTGCCGACGTACCTCTCGAACATCGTGCCGAGTGCATCGGTGAACCGCGATCCCCAGGCCGGGGCTGCCGTGTAGTACAGCCCCGTGGTCGTGATCTTGTCCAGGATGAGGTGTGCTGCAGGGGCGACGAGGTCTCCGCCGATCTTCACCAGCGGGGTGGCGGAGAGGGGGTTCCAGGACCATTTCTCGCGCCCCGATGCCTCCGCATCTCGGGCTTGTCCACGCAGCCGGTCCAGCGGAGCCACAAAGTGCCGGTCGAGCACGGCGAGTGCCTCCGCGGGCGCGACCGGGGCGAAAGCCGGCGCGACGCGCTTGTCGAGGAGCAACTCGCGGGACACCGAGCCACCGTTCTCGACCATGGCGACGAAGGCGGCGAACCCAAGCCGCAGGTACTGCTCCAGGTCGACGCCGAGGAGGTCGATCCAGTCCTGGGCGCGCGGGGCTCCTGGGACGCCGTCAGCATGATCAAGCAGAAGCGCCCCGCTTCGGGCCAGGTTCTCCATCACCGAGTACTGGCTGGCGAACTGCTCGAAGGCCATCTTGGTGATCACGCGCTCGATGCCAAGGCCGACTGCGACGTCGGGGTCACCGACGTTGACGAATTGGGAGCACAGCGAGGCGACGGTGTTGTCCGAAACGTTCGCGGTGCGGTCCTCCGTCCCGGCCGCGAGGCAGGTTCGAGCCACCCCAGCCAGGCTCCAGGGCTGCACGCTCATGTGTAGCGACGGTTGCCGCTCGGCCCACACCTGCTCCAGTGCGGCTGACGTCGCTGCGCATCGCCGGAGGAGCGCCGTCCTCGGGTAGCGCCGGACCCGGCGCTCGAACTCCCGATAGGGCGTTGCCTTCAGCCCGGGCCCGTACCTCACCCCCGGGGCCATGCGGATTTGCACCGGCCAACTCCAACGCGACACGGTTAATCATGATGGCGCCCATAGCTGCCACGGCTGGGCACGGTACCCGGTACCGGACGGCGCGCCTCGTGGCTGTCGTGGACCGTGGGAGATCCGGGCTACGGCGGACGAGATGGCTCGCGAGATACTCGACGAGTTCTGGCCGGACCGGCGTTGACAGCGGCCCCGCAGGTCTCGTCAGTTTCACTTCCCAAGCGGCGTCGGCCGGACCGACGTCTCTCGATCACTATCATCGCGGTTGCTCGCCCAACGGCTTCATCACCGGGCCGTGCTCCGAATTGCTGCTATCGAGTTTCGCTCAGCCCGCGACGTAAAGGGCGCGCCGTTGCCACGCTGCCCGGCATGACCACCGATGGGACTCCTCCGTTGACTCGCCCGTGGACTGCCGCCGAGCTGCGCGGCTGGCAGCACGCCCGCCACAGCGAGGAGCTCGGTGCTGCACGGGACGACGCCACCGCTCGTGCCCGGCGGGCCGCGGCGGTGCGGTCCGTGCACCGGCAGCGTGCCTGGCGGCGCCGGGACGTTGCGATGCTCGCGGCCACCATTACCGGCGCAGCCGGGTCGGCCATTGCGGCGGTTGTGGCGCTCTGTCAGGTGCTGTGATCTGGCGCTCGGCCGGTGGGTGTCGGTGTTCTTGCGCCGGCGCCCACCGGCCAAGCCGACCCGAGAACTCCACGCACTCCGAGGCCACGGGCACGATCACTGCTCGGCGCGCTCGCTGCGGAGATGGTCGCTGATCAGCCGATGAGCATCGCGGTAGTCCATGTCGAAGAACTCCCGGTCAGGCCGCACGCGCCAGACGGCCAGGAGGCGGTGAACTTTGGATTCGACCCGGCGGGCGTTGCGGACGGTCCACACTGCGCGGACGCCGTAGGGGATGACCACGCCTGTGGCCGCGTTGATCTCAGCGACCCGCTCCTCGACCGCGCGCTCGGTGTACCCGATTTTGAGCAGCCGGGGGCTTTCCCGGGTGGAGAGCACGTACAGGTAGCCCAAGCCCTCGGTCAGCGGCTGCGGCCCGGCGAGGAAGGCGCGCAAGCTGGCGGGCCCACCAGCGGCGGCTAACCGGTCGGCGGCGTCCCGGGCGGCGCCCGCTTCGCCGGCGCCGAGGGCGCGGCGGAGCAGGCCGAGGGACTGCGCGCACTCCTGGGCGCGGCGGCGCCCGGGTCGGCCCAGCGCGCGCCAAACCGTGAACCAGTCCCACTGGTCCTGCCGATGGGCTCGGGAGAACAGGCCCTTGACCTCGGCCAACTGCTCCTGCAATTCCTCGAGTCGCCCACGTGGGGCGAGGTCACTGGCGAAGAAGGACAGCAGGCTGGCCACGGCTGCCGTCCGGCGCTGCTGCACCGGCGGCTTCACCGGGGCCATGCCGAAGCCCCACTTCTGCGCCACCGACACCGGAGGCGGTTG
This sequence comes from Geodermatophilus obscurus, assembly GCF_900115395.1. Classification (GTDB taxonomy): domain Bacteria; phylum Actinomycetota; class Actinomycetes; order Mycobacteriales; family Geodermatophilaceae; genus Geodermatophilus; species Geodermatophilus obscurus_B. The sequence goes on along the minus strand of NZ_FOWE01000010.1, from coordinate 72,964 downwards.
CACAAGTGACCGGTCTTCGTCTCGCGGTGAGGTTGCCGGATTGCTTGTGGTGGCGGGCGCCGGCATGCGACCCGCTGCTGGCGACGGCGGCTGGGAAGACATGTGCGGCATCGTCCCCGGCCCGCTCGGCTGCGGTGGCCCCGGCGGTGACGGCGCGCCGTCTTGGTGCCGAGCCTTGGGCCGCAGGAGTGGACCGAGGCTGGGGTCTGTCCGGCCTTCGACGAGGTGCTACAGGAATGCGAACGCCGGCGGCGGCCACCTCGGAGGTATCCCATAGGCCGCCTTCAGGGACACGGGCAGAAAGCCGTCGAGCGGTCCTACGGGGCCGAGCCCGCTCACTTCCGCAGTCCGCAGCCAGTCCGCAGAAGGGCCGTACGGGGCAGATCGGCGCCATCTGGTGCCAATGTTGAACCTGCAGGTCAAAGCCGCACTAGACACTCTAGGCGCTGGTCAGGGCGCAGCTCAAAATCATGTCGGGGATGACGTGAAGGAGGGGTGTCTGCGCAGGTCAAAGCCTTCGCCCGAGCAGGCGATCCCTGCGGCCAGCGAAGGTGAAGCGGCGTTGCATGTAGCAGAGTCGAAAGCGGGCATTCTGGTGACAAGCGCCGCCCGAGGTGAGCGGAGTCAGTGCGAGCAGCCGCCCCACCATGATTCGAACGCGCGAGCAAGCGGAAGCCCCAGCGACCGCACCGGCACCACGGAGCGTGCTGTCGTGAGCCTAGCGCCGCAAGGCCAGTTGTTTCTGCCGGCAACGCGGTTGATCTTGATGACCCGCCAGGCTTAGCTACTAGCGTCCACCCCAGTGCGCCCACGTTGGATGACCGAGCAACCGCATCACGGCTCCGCCGACCGTGGCGATCACGTGCGCACGTTCGACGACGGACCGACCTGTCGGCGAGAGGCGCGCAGCGCCTGAGCCTTCCTGTAAACCTCAGAACACTTGGCTGCGCCGGCTTGCTCGGCCCTTAGGCTGGCAGGCGGGTCACGCTCTGAGCGACGGAGGTACGCATGACTCTGGAAGTCGTGTACGGCGAAAGTCGCCATCGCAATATTGCGCGGGGCCTCGCCGAGGCACTCGATCCCGCAATCGAAGAAGGCACCATCTACCTCGGCTACCCGGTGCTGTCTACCGCAGACGAACGTGTCGCCGTAGACGCCATGCTCGTGAGTCGCGATCACGGGCTCGTCGCATTTCAAGTGGCTGACGTCTACCCGCAGACGCAGGAGCAGCTCACCGGTCTGATTGCGGAGCAGGACAAGCTGTACGCGGTCCTAGAGAGTCATCTGGGACGCAATCCGAGGCTGCGGACGGGGCGCCAGCTGGCCTTTCCCCTCGAGACAGTGACCCTTCTCTCCTCGCCCCTTACGCTAGAGCTGCCAGTGGGCACCGAGGGCCGCTACTGCTCACCTGATCAAGCTGTCGACGTTGTGCAGACCCTCCCTGGGCTGGATACGGACGTTTACGCCGCCCTTCAGGCGGCCCTGCAAAGCGTCACGACGATCAAGCCGGCGAAGAAGCGGGCCTCCGTGAAGGAGGACCGTTCAAGAGGCGCAATCCTCCGAGAGATCGAGAAGGGTATCGCCAATCTCGACAGGTGGCAGAAACGAGCCGCAATCGAGACCCCTGAGGGCGCCCAACGAATCCGTGGCCTAGCTGGTTCTGGAAAGACGGTCGTCCTTGCTCTCAAGGCTGCCTACTTGCATGCGAAGCATCCCGACTGGCGCGTGGTAGTCACATTCCAAAGCAGGGCCCTCTACCAACAACTCCTTGGCCTGGTTACGCGCTTCTCTTTTGAACAGACCAACGACCTGCCGGATTATGATCACTTGCAGATCATGCACGCCTGGGGCTCTGGCGCGCGAGAGGGCGTCTATCAGGTCATCGCAGACACCATCGGCGCGGTTCGACGGGACTTCAACTATGCCCGTAGTACGTACGGCATGGACGACGCCTTTCAAGGCGTCTGTCGCGAACTCCTAACGCTTACGGCGAATCGGCAGATTGAGCCCATATTCGATGCGGTGCTGATCGACGAGGCCCAGGACCTTCCGCCGGAGTTTTTTCAACTGATTTACCGATTCACGAAGGAGCCTAAGCGGATCATCTGGGGATTCGACGAGCTTCAGCGTCTTTCAGAGACGGCTATGCCGACTACCGACGAGCTGTTCGGGACAACTCCGGAGGGAGACAGCCTCGTTACGCTCGAGAACAGAGAGGGCGAAGCGGCGCGGGACATTGTGCTGCCAATTTGTTATCGGAACCCGCCCTGGACACTAGCGACAGCGCACGCGCTTGGCTTTGGCATATATCGTCCAGAGGGTTTAGTGCAGCACTTTGACGACCCGGCACTTTGGCTGGATATCGGATACGAGACGGTTCGCGGCGATATGACGCCGGACAGCGCCGTCGTCCTGCAACGACGGACTGACAGCTATCCCGAATACTTTCCTCAGCTGTTGACGCCTACCGACGCGGTCGTGCTCCGGACATTCGCGGACGAGCTAGCGCAGGATGACTGGGTCGCCTCTCAGATAGCCGAGAATCTGAAAAAGGATGAACTCGACCACGACGACATCTTGATCGTGTTGCCAAGCGCGTACACAGCAAAGCGTCGCGCCGCTCGGCTGGCACGTACGCTCCTACAGCACGGTATTGATTCCCATCTGGTGGGCGTCAGCTCAAGCGTCGACGAGGTGTTCGTTCGCGACTCGGTCGCCATAGCTCACATTTACCGGGCTAAGGGCAACGAGGCGCCAATGGTGTACGCGCTCGACGCTCAGTACGCGTCCGGGCACGTCAACCAGCTGACGCGCCGCAACACGCTCTTCACTGCACTCACACGAAGCCGCGCTTGGATCCGCGTCAGTGGCTGGGGCGACGGCATGGAAACTATTGCCCACGAGTTCAACGAGGTCGTTGCACACCAATATCGGCTGGAGTTCAGGACGCCAACTTCCGAACAGTTGGCAACCATGCGCCGTCTCCATCGAGACCGAACCGACACTGAGGCGGCGGCCCTCCGGCGGGCAACCCGCGGACTTAAGGAACTACTCGACGCCTTCGAGTCAGGTGATATCGAACTGCGAGACCTGCCGCCAGGACTCAGATCGCGACTGCAGAATCGTCTGCTGGACGAAGGAGTGGACGACGGCAGGGAATTCTAGGGTCCTTCGGGACGAGCTAGCCAATCTTTTCGATTATCTTCTGAACGAGGGAATCGCCTTATATGTGAACCCGGTCTCCGACAACGGGCGAACCGTGAGCTGGCACCCTACCGATCCTGCTGCCGAGTTTCTGGTGGAACGTCCGGACACCCTAGTCGCGTCATACCGACGCTGGGTGACAAGCGGCGCCTACTCCGTGCTCCTGTTCGATGGCGCGCTTCTTCAGCTGTCGTTCGACTTTGAAGGTGGGCAGCTAGTGAAGCACCGCTTGGGATATGTCCCCTGTCCGGTAGCCGTCGATGAAGAGCTGCTGCAGGTGGAACCAGTTCTCGATGTCCTCGATATGCACCTCAGCGAGGGTCCCGATGCAATCCGACTTAATGCCGCAGTGAGGTTTGATTATGATCTAGAGGCGGCCAGCGAGGCACACCCTGCGTCCCACTTGACGCTAAACGGTGCAGGCTGTCGCATAGCCTGTCGTGGGCCGCTTCGACTAGCGCACTTCGTTGAGTTCATTTTCGCCAACTTTTACCCCGCGCTCTGGGATGAAGGAGGCTACTTTACTGGGATGCCCCGGGCCGAATGGGGTCCAAGGACCCTCACTCCCGGCCAGACGTCTCGGCTGCACATCGACTGGCGCGATCAAACTATCTAACTTAGGTCGGCGGTGCCGAGTTGCGCAGAATCAACGTGGCTGGGTAGGGGGACGTGAGCGTCTAGGGTGCACCGTCGAATGTAACTGGTTTCCGCCTTAAGGGATAGCGGCCCCGCTCACCGAGCCGGCTTGGGCACGACGAGGTCAGGACGGCCATGTTGGAAGGAATACTGTGCCAAATATCGGACTCGACAGTCGCTCGGGGGGTGCTTTTCACGATGTTAGCGGCGGCGACTGGGGATGACGTTAGCGTTCTCTAGGGGCACCGCATCGTCGCCACCGGAGGCGCCCTGGAGACGGTGACCTGACGTGTCTAATGGCCGGTGGTCGACGCTGCCTCCTGGGCAGAAGTGTGCCGGTTGTTCCCTCAAGCGGGGTTGCTCATCGGCGGGTCCTAACGACCTCGTGCATGGTTAGCGGGCGGCTTGCTCGTGAAGGACGGAGCAGGGTCGTGGTGTGTCCAGGAGCCTGGCCCGAGCCGCTGCTGTCGCCGATCGCCGGGTGACCGGACTGTCCCGGGAAGTGCTGGCTGAGCTGGTCGCCGAGCTCGGGCCGCGCTGGCAGGCACGCCAGGACGCGCGGCTGGCCGATCGGCCGCGGCAGCGGGCGGTCGGAGCTGGCGCTCGGTATCGGCTGGTGTTCATCGACCGGTTTGCTGGCCACCCTGGTGCAGCTGCGGCAAGGGGTCACCCAGGATGTGCTGGCCTGCTGGTTCGGGGTGTCCCGGTCGACGATTACCCGGGCGGTCGGGGGAGTGCGTCCGCTGCTGGCCGAGCGCGGTTGCACCGTCGAGGGCGGGATCCGGCTGCGCACGCTGGCCGATGTGGTCGCTTATCTGGGCGCCACCGGGCAAGTCGGTCTGCTCGATGCCACCGAGGTGCGGGTGCGCCGCCCGGCCGCCGGTCGGGCGGGGCGGCAGCGGTTCGTCTCGGGCAAGGCGCGGGCCAACACGGTCAAGGCGTTGGTGATCACCGATTCCGCGGGGCGGCTGCTGTTCTGCGGGCAGACCCGGCCGGGCGCCATTCATGATCTGACCCAGGTCCACCAGGCCGGCCTGGTCGAGCTGCTGGCTCTCATCCCGGGCGTCACTCTGCTGGTCGACGCCGGCTACCAAGGCCTGAGCACCCAGACCGCCGGCGCGGTGCTCACTCCGCGGCCGGCCCGGCGGAAGAACCAGATCCCGCTCTTCCCCGCCGTCGCCGCGGCGCACGAGGCCGAACGCAGAGCCCACGCGTCGCAGCGCATCCACGTGGAGCACGGCATCAGCCACCTGAAGAACTGGCGAGCCCTGTCCCGACACCTCGGCCGAAGAGAACACCTCGACACGATCCTGCCCGCGGTCGCCGGCCTCGTCTCCAGCCAGGAACGAGCCTCACGACCCGACCAGCTTCACCGCACACCAAACGCGCTGCCGGCCGGTACCGCGGCGTAATCGAACTGGTCCTGAACAGGTCGACCACGGCCCGCCTCTAACCATGCACGAGGTCGTAAGGGACGGCGCTCGTGGAGGACATGCGTTACCCCTGGGATATTCCCGCAGGAGGCTAGGCAGACGTCGGCGGGCTTAGCGTCGACGACGAAGGGGACGAACATGTGGGAAGGTTGTCTAGCCAACCGCAGCCAACGCAGTAGCCGGCGCCCGCTTCGGCATGTCGCTCCACGTTCGCCCGTCCAACTCTCGCCCGTTACTCTTGGGCCGGACGCCACCCCACTGCTTGAAGAAGAAGGCGACGTCCTGCTCGAGACACTGGTCGCGTAGGTCGGCGACCCAGTCGTGTTGAACCGGGCGATGACGAGGGCCACTCTCGCCCCCAGCGATGAGCCAGTCAATGCCCGACAGGTTGAGGTTGTTCAGGGGGCCAAGCAGGGGCTCCGCACTCACGAAGCGGAACGCCGCAGGGACCTCGCGCAGTTCGTCTAGCCGCCACGTCACGGCCTCGTTCTCGACGGACACACCAAGCCAGACATTGCCTGGCCAAGGCAGTTCTCCCGCCAGCCGAACGGCCCGCTTTGGGCGCTTGGTCAGGACTTGGTACGTGTGACGGGGCGTGGCTTCCATGACTGCGAAAACCCGCTGGATGAACTCGGTTGGCACCCGAGCGTGGAACAGGTCGCTCATGCTGTTGACGAAGATCAGTCGAGGCGCGCGCCATCCAAAGGGAGCTGCTAGAGCGTCTGGGTGCACCACAACGCCGAAGCCCGGTCCCGACGTTCGCTCGTTCCCGTCTGTCTGATAGCGGGCCACCCCCATCGCCTTGAGGCGTTTTGCAAGAGTCAGGGCGTAGCAGTTGTCGCAACCGGCACTAATACGGTCGCATCCGGTGGTGGGGTTCCATGTCGCCTCAGTCCACTCGATGCCCGTAGCTGACCCCATGGCAGCACCGTAGCCCTCATGAGGGGCATCGAACAAGCGTTCGATACGGCAAGTCCTGCCAAAGCGGATCGCATCTAGCCCTCAGGCCACATACAGAACAGGACCCCCCGCAGGGCCCTCCGAGAGGAGCGCCCCTCAAAGAAGGCACGCTGGGCGCTCGGGGCTACACCCCGCCGAACTCGGCTGACACAGCAGGCGCCCAACCGTGCGCGGTACCGCCCGTTCCCCGAGGTCGGACATGCCCCGTCCGCGACGACAGCGGGATGGACGGACGCGGTCAAGTACGCGCCGGCGGCGACGCCGACTCACCGACAGCCGACGAGGCACACCAAGGAGGGGCAGAGGTGGCACACTTCGGTGCGACTCTTAGCAATCAGGGGGGATAATGCCGGTTAAGGGCGATGTGCCGTGGCCGCGTGAGGAGCACACAGGCGCTAAGCATGATATTTACCGCCGCTATCTTGATCGATGGTTTCCCATCCTCTTGGCCTACTCAAATGCCTACCCGTCGGTCACCTACGCTGAAGGCTTCTCCGGCCCTGGCGTCTACAGTGGCGGCGAGATCGGCTCCCCGGTAATTGCAATGCAGGCGCTCATCGACAATGTCCCTAAGACTAAAGGCGTCGCTCGCTTCGTCTTCATCGATGACGATAAGCGGTGCGTTGACATGCTTCGGAAGACACTTAGGACGGCGTTCCCTGATCGCCCACGGTCCGACGCTGCGATGCCCGTAAGGGTTATCGAAGGCACATGTATTGATCATCTTGAAGCGGCGCTTGACAGCATCAACGCTTGGGGCCAGCCGATCTTTGCGAACCTTGACTCTTGGGGTAATGCGCCGGTGCCGTACAAGCTGCTGCAGCGCCTGGCGGTGAACGTCTCGAGCGAGGTTATCGTCACGCTGTTCCCACAACACTTCGTTCGTTTTGTCAGTAACCTCGGCGAAGCCGGCGATGAGGTGTTCGGCGGCGACCCAACCTGGCGAACCGTTAATGGCTTGGCACCCGAAGCGAAGAGTCGGCATATTCTCACCTGCTACCGACAGGCTCTCAAAGCGGCTGGCTTTCCCTATCTGCTCGACTTTGAACTGATTCCCAAGCATGGTCAACCGCTGTATCTTGTCTTTGGCACCGGGCATCCCCTCGGTGTAAAGAAGATGAAGGACAGCTTGTGGGAGGTCGACCGCGCCCAAGGCGTCGGGTTCCGCGACCCTCGCGATGATCAGGCTGAGACGCTATTCGACATGGAAGAGCCACAGATCGGCCCCCTGGCGCGGCTGCTTGAGCAGAAACTGCGAGACAGTGGACGGGTTCGCGTGGAAGAACTCCGCCAATTTGCCCTCTTTGAGACGGTTTACCGGCCGGAACATGTAATTAGAGCACTAAAGCCACTTGTGGATCGAGGCGTGGTCGAAGTAGTAGGCGGCGGCGCGTTACGCATCGGGTCATTTGTTTCGCTCGCCTCAGCATCCGCTCGTTGATCGGGAGGGTGCGGCAGAGGTCACGTCGAACATCAGCGCCTATCTTGTCAACGCCCGAAACGTCTTGATTCGTGGCCGCGGCGCTACTTCGCCGATCTCGACAGCACTGGTCGACACCTTGGAAGATTAGCGCAGCCAAGCAGGAGGTCCCCGACGACTCGATCATCCCGTCGGTTGGGGTGAACCGGTCCTGCTCTCGGTGCGCTGGCGCATCAGCCGCCGTGGGAGCCGGGCGTCCCTGGACGTCTGGGGCTCTACATCGGGTTGCGCCCTCAAGGGAGGGTCAGAGTGTTCAGTGACCCCGACGCTCTGGGCTGGGCGATCACGCCGTACCAGAGTGCCGCTACACCACTCGACCCGATCACCACCGACCGTCGCGCGTATGGCCGGCTTCACATGAACCCGGCGGCCCCTTCGCATACTGTTGGCGCGTGAGCACGGAGAGCTACGCAGAGGTGTCAGCGGAGGTGGCAACCCTGCGTGATGTCCTCGTGGCGGCCAAGGCGTTGCCGGTTCTCTTCGTGGGCTCGGGCATCTCGCGGCGGTACATCGGTTCCCCGGACTGGGACGGGCTGCTTGAGCAGTTCGCCACCCTCACCGGTCGACACATTTCCTACTACCGCGGACGGGCCGGAAACGATCGGCCTCAGATTGCGAGCTTGATCGCCGAGAAGTTCTACGACGTCTGGTATAGCGCCGAGGAGTACGCCGAGTCACGAGAGTCCTACCAGGCCGAGGTCGAGGGGGAGGCGGACCCACTCAAGTTCGAGGTCGCCAAGTCGATCTCCGGGCTGGCGTACCTGGACGACTCCGCAACCAAGGTTGAGCTTGACGCGCTATCTCGCGTGCGGGCACACGCGGTGGTCACCACCAACTGGGACACCATCCTCGACTCCACCTTCCCGGACCTCGAGGTGTTCGTCGGTCAGCAGGACGTCCTGTTCGCCACCACCCAGGCCATCGGCGAGATCTATAAAATTCACGGGTCGGTGACCGACCCCAAGTCGATGGTGCTGACGAGCGAGGACTATGCGGCCTACTGGGAGCGTAATCCCTACCTGATCGCCAAACTCCTGACGATGCTAGTTGAGCACCCGGTCATGTTTCTCGGCTACAGCCTGGGCGACCCGCACATCAACCGGATGCTCAGCAACCTTATCGCGTGCCTGACGCCCGAGCAGATCGACGTCCTCAACGACCAGCTCATCTTCGTCCGTCGCCCCCGCGCCGGTGAAAGCGGCGCCTTCGCCCGGAGCTCCATGACGGTCGGCCGGCACACCCTGAGCATCCGCGAGTTCGTCTGCACGGACTTCACGGCGCTTTACAACATGCTCAGCGAGTTGCCGCAGAAGTTCCCCGTCAAGCTTCTCCGCCAGTTGCGCGAAAGCGTCTATGAGCTTACCTTCTCGACGGAGCCCTCCGGTCGCGTGCACGTCCTCCCCATGGACGAAGGCGCAAACCCGGAAGACGTTGAGGTCGTCGTCGGGGTCGGCACGCTAGAGCGCCTCGGGGAGCGCGGATACCGGGCACTGAGCCGGGCGGACCTGTGCCGGGACATGCTGTTCGGCGCAACGGACCACAACCCGGAACGGCTGCTCAATGACCTCCTGCCCCGGCTGTTCCGAGGAGCGAAGTACGTCCCGATCTACTACCCGCTGCTGGCTGCTGGCCGCGTCGCTGCGGACGGCAGCGTCACGGACACCGATGGACTCCCTGCGAACGCTCGCGCACTGCTCAGCGGCACCACCAAGCTGCGCCCGTACGGGATGCGGGGATTGGCGGAACGACGGGCGCAATCGTTTCTAGAGCTTCTGGACGACGACCGCCAGGTGGCACTGGACTTCGGGCTGGTGTGCTCGTACGAGGTGGCCGACGTGGTGGCCCTGCGCAACTTCCTAGTGGCCGAAATCGGTGAGACCGAGTCGGTCGGCACAATGCAGGCCAAGCTGAGCTGTAAGTACGACCGCCTGGCGTACGGCCCTGACTTCGAGGGTGACCCGGTCGAGCTGCACCAGGCGCTAGGCTTGAATAGCGCCTGGGTTCACAAGCAGCAACAGCGGGCCGACTCCTGAGACCCTTCCCGCGGCGCTGAAGTTCCTCGGTTGCACGCTGTTAATCGCCGGCGTGGCCCGTCATCACCCAGATGGGCGCCGCGGTCGGTGAGGGTGGCTCGACGCCCCGCTCCACGCGCATAGCCTCCTCTTGCGCTTACCCATACTTCTGGCTTCCCATGAACCGGCTCTAATCCGTCGGCCATTGCAGGCGGCACCCTCAGCCAGCTGTAGAGCGGGCGCCTGGCCCTCAGAACGGCTGAGGCAAGTCCGCAAATCGCGTCATCTCAGTCCGCACACAGTCCGCAGGAACTCCGCAACGCACCCCACATCCGTAGTCGTCGATCAACCACGCCCAACCGTAAGCCGCAGGTCAGACCGAGGGTCCATCGATCACCGCAAGCAGCCGTGCACCTTGGGTCAATTCCGGGTCAACGAGTCGCTCCGCCGCCGCGAGGGCATCGCCGCAGTCAACTGGCTCGGCGTCCCGCGAACGCCGTCGATGGGCGCGTCGTGACCGCGAGGGTGAGATTCTCTGGCTGCGGCAAGGAACTAAAGGCGGCGGTTGTCCTGCGCCGTCTTCGAATGTTCACGCGGAGCTGCAGGTCCTGAGGAGGTGTCCGTGACCCAAGTGGGTCACGAGGCTCGGGTCGGTGGCCCGAGGGGCTGCTCACCAGGTGATTTGAGCCAAGCAGCGTGACCCATCCATGACCCACGCGGCGGAAAATAGGGGTCCTGAAAGGGTTCAAACGGGCCGTCCCGGGGCTCCTCCGGAGTTTCTCCAGAGAGCCTGACAGGCTCGTTGACCTGCGGTTATGCGTTGAGCGGGTGACCGGGATCGAACCGGCATGGCCAGCTTGGAAGGCTGGGGCTCTGCCATTGAGCTACACCCGCGAGGTGCCCGCCCAGCGTAGCGGCCCTCCCGGTTAGCGTGCCGGGGTGACGCAGACCACGGAGCTCGACGCCACCGCCCAGGCCGATCTGGTCCGCCGCGGGGAGGCCACGCCCGTCGAGCTCGTCGACGCCGCGATCGCCCGGATCGAGCAGACGAACCCCCACCTCGACGCCGTCCTCCGCGACCGCTTCGACGCCGCCCGCGCCGAGGCCGCCGGCACGCTGCCCGACGGACCCTTCCGCGGCGTCCCACTGCTGCTCAAGGACATGGGCTGCCACATAGCGGGGGAGGAGACCGCCTACGGCCTGGCCGCCCTCCGCGACGCCGACATCCGGTGGCGGCGCGACAGCCACCTGGCGCAACTGTTCCGCGCCGCGGGCTTCGTCGTCCTGGGCCGCACCAACGTCCCCGAGCTGGGCACCACCGTCACCACCGAGCCCGCCGCCAACGCCCCGGCCCGCAACCCCTGGGACCCCGCCCGCTCGACCGGCGGCTCCAGCGGAGGGTCGGCCGCGGCGGTGGCCGCCGGGATGGTGCCGGTCGCGCACGCCAGCGACGGCGGCGGCTCCATCCGCGTCCCGGCGAGCGAGTGCGGCCTGGTCGGCCTCAAACCCACGCGCGCCCGCGTGAGCCAGGGCCCCGACGTCGGCGAGGGCTGGGCCGGCGCCACGATCGACGGCGTCGTCACCCGGACCGTCCGCGACACCGCCGCCGTCCTGGACCTGGTCGGCCGCCCCATGCCCGGTGACCCCTACGCCGCGCCCGCGCTGCCCCGGCCGCTGGTCCAGGAGCTCGGTGCCCCGGTCACCGGGCTGCGCGCGGGGCTGTGCGCCTCCCCGCCCGACGAGCGCTGGCTCGACGACCCCGAGTGCCGCGCCGCCGTGCAGCAGACCGGGCGGCTGCTCGAGGAGCTCGGCCTCGCCGTCGAGGAGGCGCACCCGGCCGCCTTCTTCGACGACTCCTTCTCCCGGCACTTCAACGCCACCATCGCCGCCGACACCGCCCGCATGCTCGGCGACCTCGAGCGGGTCCTCGGCCGCCCGATCACCGACGACGAGCTCGAGCCGCGCAACGTGTACTACCGCTCCGCCGGCGGCCGGATGACCGCCCCCGAGTACCTCGGCGCCCGCGCCTGGCTGGGCTCGTGGTCGCGCCGCGCGGCCACGTTCTGGGCACCGGCCGACGCCGGCGGGCAGGGGTTCGACCTGCTCGTCACGCCGACCGTCGGGGCGCCGCCGCCGGAGCTCGGCTGGTTCACCGCGGGTGGGCCGCGCGAGGAGGGCCGCCGGATCGGCTCCTTCATCCCCTGGACGGCCCAGGCCAACGTCACCGGCCAGCCAGCGATCAGCCTGCCGCTGCACACCACCGGCGACGGCCTCCCGGTCGGCGTCCAGCTCGTCGCCCCGGTCGGCCGCGAGGACCTGCTGGTGCGCGTGGCCGCCGCCCTGGAGGAGGCCGCACCGTGGGCCGGACGGCGTCCGGCGCTCCCCGCCTAGACTCGGGACCGCCACGGGGTGTGGCGCAGCTTGGTAGCGCACCCGCTTTGGGAGCGGGGGGCCGTGGGTTCGAATCCCGCCACCCCGACCCCGTCCCCCGGCGTCTCTAGACTCGGGGGTCGACCCGGCGCCCGTCCCGGCGTCCCTTCCGTCGTACCGAGGAGCACTGCCGCTGTGAAGAGCACCATCGAGGAACTGGGCCCCACGCGGGTCCGGATGGCGATCGAGGTGCCCTGGGGGGACCTGGACCACGCCTTCGGTGAGGTCTACAAGGAGCTTGGCAAGCAGGTCCGCGTGCCCGGCTTCCGCCCCGGCAAGGTGCCGAACCGGGTGCTCGACCAGCGCGTCGGCCGGCCGCTCGTGCTCGAGCAGGTCGTCCAGCACGCCATCCCCGAGGTCTACTCCGAGGTCGTCCGCGAGAACTCCGTCCGCGTCCTCGGCCAGCCCGACATCGAGGTCACCCGCCTCGACGACAACGACACCCTCGCCTTCACCGCCGAGGTCGACGTCGCCCCGAAGATCGAGCTGCCCGCGCTCGACGAGCTGTCGGTCACCGTCGACGACGTCGAGGTCACCGACGAGGAGATCGACGAGCAGGTCAACGTGATGCGGGAGCGCTTCGGCATGCTCACCGCCGTCGACCGCCCCGCCGAGGACGGCGACCACGTCTCCCTCGACCTCGAGGCCCGCGTCGACGACGAGGTGCTCGAGGACGGCACCACCAGCGGCATGTCCTACGAGGTCGGCTCCGGCTCGCTGATGGCCGGCCTCGACGACGCCGTCCGCGGGCTGTCGGCCGACGAGTCGGCGACCTTCGAGACCGATCTGCTCCAGGGCCCGCACGCCGGCCGCCAGGCCCAGGTCACCGTCACCGTCCGCTCGGTCAAGGCCAAGGAGCTGCCCGAGCTCGACGACGAGTTCGCCTCCACCGCCAGCGAGTTCGACACCCTCGCCGAGCTGCGCGACGACGTCCGGTCGCGGCTGTCGCGGGTGAAGGTCATGCAGCAGGGCGCGCAGGCCCGCGACAAGCTGGTCGAGCACCTGCTCGAGGTCACCGAGGTGCCGATCCCCGAGGGCCTGGTCGAGCGCGAGCTCGAGTACCGCAACAACGCGATGCAGAACGAGCTCGCCCAGGCCGGCATGGACTGGGACACCCTGCTGTCGATGTCGGGCGTGGAGGACCGCGAGGCCTACGACGCCGAGCAGCGGACGTCGATCGGCAACGCGATCCGCACCCAGTTCGTCCTCGACGCGATCGCCGACGCCCGCGAGATCACCGTGGACAACGACGACCTGTCCGCGCAGATCATGGCGCAGGCCTCTCGCAACCGGATGAGCCCGGAGCAGTACGCCCAGCAGCTGCAGCAGAGCGGCAACATCGCCGAGTTCGTCGCCGACGTCCGCCGCACAAAGGCGCTGGCCCAGCTCCTCGAGCAGACGACGATCACCGACGCGTCGGGCGACGTCGTCGACCTCGACGCGCTGCGCCCGCAGACCGTCCGGGCCGCTGCCCCGGAGGCCGCCTCCGACGAGGCGACCGACGAGGCGACCGACGACGACGCCGCGCCGGCCGGTGCGGCCGACGACGCCGCCGACGACGCTGAGGACGCGCCCGACGCGGAGGTCGCCCAGGCGGTCGCCGTGGAGGCGGCCGAGGGTGCCACCGAGGACACCGCGGACGTCACCAAGGCCTGAGGAAGGACCCGTCCTCCTCACCCCGAGCGAGCTCGGGGCGAGCCTCGGGACGGGGCCGCCCACGACGCCGTCCTGCCCCGGGAGCCCGGGGGAGGACGGCGTCGTCGCGTCCGGAGCCGTGCCCGCTGCGCCCACGGCGAACAGGCCCCCGCGCCGGGACTCCGGGCCCCGGGGTGCGCGTTAGGGTCGACGTGACTCGGGACGGACGACGGGGGTACGGCCCGCAGGGGCCGTGGCACCCGCTCCTCCCGACCCACCGTCCGCCCACCGAGACCGGCCTGCTCCACAGTCCAACGGAGGTCACCACACCCGTGAGCACCGACCCGAACCCGGCGTACTCCCCGCTCATGCGGGGCGGCGCCGGTGGGATGAACCTCAACGACTCGGTCTACGAGCGCCTGCTGCGCGAGCGGATCATCTTCCTGGGCACCCAGGTCGACGACGTCATCGCCAACCAGCTGGCGGCACAGATGCTGCTGCTCTCGGCCGAGGACCCCAAGCGGGACATCCACCTCTACATCAACTCGCCCGGCGGCTCGGTCAGCGCCGGCATGGCCATCTACGACACGATGCAGTTCATCGACTGCGACGTCGCCACCTACGGGATGGGCCTGGCCGCGTCGATGGGCCAGTTCCTGCTCACCGCGGGCGCCAGCGGCAAGCGCTACGCCCTGCCGCACGCGCGGATCATGATGCACCAGCCCTCGGCCGGTGTCGGTGGCACCGCGGCCGACATCGCCATCCAGGCCGACCTGTTCCGGCGGACCAAGAAGGAGCTCAACGAGCTCCAGGCCCAGCACACCGGGCAGCCGATCGAGCAGATCGAGAAGGACTCCGACCGCGACCGCTGGTTCACCGCGCAGGAGGCCCTGGAGTACGGCTTCGTCGACCACGTCGTCAGCCGCGCCACCATGACCGACAGCGCCAACCCGGTCGCCGACAACTGAACAGGCGAGGACTGACCGCGATGAGTGACTTCCAGCTGCCCTCCAGCCGCTACATCCTCCCCTCCTTCGTGGAGCGGACGAGCTACGGCATGAAGGAGAGCAACCCCTACAACAAGCTCTTCGAGGAGAGGATCATCTTCCTCGGGGTGCAGATCGACGACGCCTCGGCCAACGACGTGATGGCCCAGCTGATCACGCTGGAGTCGGCCGACCCCGACCGCGACATCACGATCTACATCAACTCGCCCGGTGGCTCGTTCACGTCGCTGATGGCCATCTACGACACGATGATGTTCGTCCGGCCCGACATCCAGACCGTGTGCATGGGTCAGGCGGCCTCGGCCGCGGCCGTCCTGCTCGCGGCCGGGACGCCGGGCAAGCGCCTGGCGCTCCCGTACTCCCGGGTGCTGATCCACCAGCCCTCCGGTGAGGCCGGCGGTCAGGTGTCGGACCTGGAGATCCACGCCGCCGAGATCGAGCGGGTGCGCAAGCAGATGGAGGAGATCCTGGCGCGGCACACCGGCCGGACGGCCGAGCAGGTCCGCTCCGACATCGACCGCGACAAGATCCTGACGGCGAACGAGGCCAAGGAGTACGGCATCGTCGACCAGGTCATCCAGAGCCGGAAGCTCAACGCACTGCCCACGGCATGACCCCCACGTCCCCCGGGCGGCACGGGAATGAAGCCGCGCGTGTCGCGGTCGTAACCCGTACCGTTCGGGGGGCAGTGCCGGGAGTGACGAGCGAGTCGGGCGCCCCCGGCGCACCGGGGCGTCGGAGCCCCGCGGCGTCGGTGGTGGCGGGTACGGTCGGCGAGCGCCCGATCCCCGGCCGGCAGCGCCGGGAGGACCGTCCTCGCGGCCCCCGCCACCAGCGGGACCGAGCACGGGCACATCAGTGACACATCATCCGCAGGTCCGCTCCCCCCAGGGCCTGCATCCCCCGAGGTGGAGGTCAGCAGGTGGCACGAATCGGTGAGAGCGGTGACCTGCTCAAGTGCTCGTTCTGCGGGAAGAGCCAGAAGCAGGTCAAGAAGCTCATCGCTGGCCCCGGCGTCTACATCTGCGACGAGTGCATCGACCTCTGCAACGAGATCATCGAGGAGGAGCTCTCGGAGTCGTCGGACCTCAAGTTCGACGAGCTGCCGAAGCCCCGCGAGATCCACGACTTCCTCGAGCAGTACGTCATCGGCCAGGAGAAGGCCAAGCGCACCCTCGCCGTCGCCGTCTACAACCACTACAAGCGGGTGCAGGCCGGTGGTGAGCGCACGAGCCGCGACGAGTCCGTCGAGCTCGCCAAGTCCAACATCCTGCTGATGGGCCCCACCGGGTGCGGCAAGACGCACCTGGCGCAGACCCTCGCCCGGATGCTCAACGTCCCGTTCGCGATCGCCGACGCCACGGCGCTGACCGAGGCCGGCTACGTCGGCGAGGACGTCGAGAACATCCTGCTCAAGCTGATCCAGGCCGCCGACTACGACGTCAAGCGCGCCGAGACCGGGATCATCTACATCGACGAGGTCGACAAGATCGCCCGCAAGAGCGAGAACCCGTCGATCACCCGCGACGTCTCCGGCGAGGGCGTGCAGCAGGCGCTGCTGAAGATCCTCGAGGGGACGACGGCGTCGGTGCCGCCGCAGGGTGGCCGCAAGCACCCGCACCAGGAGTTCATCCAGATCGACACGACGAACGTGCTGTTCATCGTGGGCGGCGCGTTCGCGGGCCTCGAGAAGGTCATCGAGCAGCGGGTCGGCAAGCAGGGCATCGGCTTCGGCGCGGAGATCCGCGGCAAGAAGGAGATCGAGGCCTCCAGCGCGTTCGCCGAGGTCATGCCCGAGGACCTGCTGAAGTTCGGGATGATCCCCGAGTTCATCGGCCGCCTCCCGGTGATCACCAGCGTGCAGGCCCTCGACCGCGACGCGCTGATCCAGATCCTCACCGAGCCGAAGAACGCGCTGGTGCGCCAGTACCGGCGGCTGTTCGAGCTCGACGGTGTGGAGCTCGACTTCACCGAGGACGCGCTCGAGGCGATCGCCGACCAGGCCATCCTCCGCGGCACCGGCGCCCGCGGGCTCCGCGCGATCATGGAGGAGGTGCTGCAGTCGGTGATGTACGAGGTGCCCAGCCGCGACGACGTCGCCTCCGTGGTGATCTCCAAGGAGGTCGTGCTGGAGCACGTCAACCCGACCATCGTGCCGCGCAAGCCCACCCGCGAGCGCCGCGAGAAGAGCGCCTGACGCTGAGCTCCACCGACGAGCCCGTCCCCGGTCACCGGGGGCGGGCTCGTCCGCGTCGCAGGGCCGGTGAGCGACGTGGTGTGCGGTCGTGGCGCATCGGGCACCGGGAACGCGCCGCAGCCGCACATCACCTGCCGCCGAGGACCGCCGCCCGGGTACGGCAGACGCGCAGGATCTCCTCCCGGCAGGCCTCCGGTTCCCGTGTCAGCCGTCGGTGGCTGAAGCGCAGCACCACCCATCCCAGCGCCGCCAGGGCGACGTCGCGCCGGGTGTCCCGCTCGCGATCGTCGGCGCTGCCGTGGAACGCGGCGCCGTCCAGCTCGACGGCCACCTTCAGCTCGGGCACGGCGGCGTCGAGGTGGACCGTCCGCCCACCCGCCAGGACCACCGGGTGCTGCTGCACGAAGCGCGGCATGCCCCGCCCGGCCAGGACGTGCCGCACGCCCCAGATCTCCAGCTCGCTCTGGCACCCCTGATCCACCAGCCGCAACAGGTGCTCCAGCGACCGGCGCCCGGGCAGCGCCGGCCGCCGCGCCACCGCGTCGAGCAGGTGCGCCACCCGCACCCGCCGGTCCCGGAGCGTCCCGATCACCGTGCCGCGCAGCCGGTCGACCTCCCGTCGCGAGCCGTGCGCGCCGCACGCCCAGCCCCAGCCGTCGATGAGTGCGCGGGGGAGTGGAGTGACCGGGAAGGGGCCGAGCCGGTCCGCGTCGAGGTCCCGCACGCGGTGGACGACGAGCCCCGTCGCCGGCGACGGCGCGTCGGCCGGCGGGGACGGACACGTGCACCGGACCGCCGTCGTCCTCGAGGACCCGCCACACGGCCAGGGCGGTCCCGTGGCTCACGACACCGCCCGTGGCGAGGACCCCCGCCAGAGCGCGCGTCCGCCAGTCGTCCCAGCACTCCGGGGCCGCGACGACGCCGCGGTGCGGGCGCAGCAGCCGTCCGCCGGCGACGTGCCGGGTGAGGGTGTGCCGGTCGACCCGGCCGGCCAGGTCGGAGGCGCGGACGACGCCGTACGGGCCGAGGAGCGGGCGCAGGTCGCGGGTCACCCGGCCACGCTCACGGCCCGGCCGGCGCCGGGAGGAGCCCGCCGCCGCTCTGTGGAGGACCCGGCCGGCTGTGGAGCCGAGCGGTGCGCGGTCGTGGCGCACCGGGCATCGGGAACGCGCCGCAACCGCACACCACCGACCCGAGCGGGCCGGCCACCGTCGAAAGGCGGCGCACGATCCGCTGGGGTGGCACCCTCGGCGGGGTGCGCCTCCTCACCGCCCTGCCCGACGCGGCGCGGGCGGCGTTCCGCGCCCGGGTCTCCGGCGACCCGACCGGCGCCCCGGACTGGGTCCGCGACATCGCGCAGGTCGGCACGGGACCGGGCTGGTTCGAGCCCGACGGCGTCGTCTGGCGCGTGCACGGCGACCTGTCCACCCTCGTCGGCGGGGTCGCGGCCCTGCTCGGCCAGGCCGCCCACCCGCTCGCGCTGGCCGGCGTCGAGCGCCACTCCGCCTACCGCGAGGACCCGTGGAAGCGGCTGGCCGGCACCGCCCGCTGGCTGGTGGTGAGCACGTTCGGCTCCGCGGAGCTCGCCGAGCGGGAGGCCGCCCGGGTCCGCGGCATGCACCGGACCGTCCGCGGCCGGGTGCGCGGCCAGGCCTACTCCGCGTCCGACCCCGTCCTCCTGCGCTGGGTGCACCTGGCCTTCACCGACGCGTTCCTCGCCGCGCAGCAGGGGGTGGGCCGCGACCTCACCGCCCGGTACGGCCGCCGCTGGCCCGACGTCTACGTGGGGGAGTGGGCCCGCACCGCGCGGGAGCTCGGCGCCACCGACCTCCCGGGGAACGCCGCCGAGCTGGCCGAGGCGCTGGCGGCCTACCGCGGCGAGCTCGCGCCCGTCCCCGACTCGCTGCGCTCCTTCCTCGCCGCCCCGCCCGGGCTGAGCCCGCCGGAGCGCGTGTTCTACCGCGGCCTGTCCGGCGCCGCGGCGCACCTGGTCTCGCCCACGCTGGCCGGGTGCGCGGGGGTGCCCGGCCGCGGCCGCGGCGGTGCCGCGCAGCTCGCCGTCACCCGCGCCCAGCTGCGCGGCCTGCAGGTGGTGCTGGGCTCCTACAGCCCGTCGGAGGAGGCGGCGCGCTGGCGGCTGGGCCTGGGCCCGGCGCCCGCCTGGGCGGCGGAGGACGCCGCCTGAGCGGACGGGTCCACCGTGCCGACGCCGAGCACCGCCGGCCCGAGCGCGTCGAGGACCACCGCGGTCCCGCCGACGACCACCCGCGTCCGGGTGCGCTCGCCGGACGGGCGGCCGGACAGCCGCACGGCGAGCAGGGCCGCCAGTGCCGGGACCCGGGTGGGGAGGACCGCGGCCGGCACGTCGGGGAGCGGGCCGGGAACACCACCCCAGCCCGGCAGCGTCGCGCTCCGCAGGCCGGTGACCCGCACGTGCCGGCGCAGCGGATCGGCCAGCAGCGCATCGAGCACGGGACGCGGGTCGCCGCGCGCGGCCACGGCGAGCGCGGCGGCCGGGTCGCCCAGGAGCCGCTCGGCCCAGCCCGGGACGCCGGCGTCCACCACTCCGTCCGACCCCGGGAGGGTGCCGTGCACGAGGACCACCGGCCGGCGGCGGTCCGGCCCGGGCGGGCAGGCACCGGGGACCTCCGGCAGGTCCACCTCCGCGTCGGCCCGGGGACCGACGGCGCCCACCAGCGCCGTCAGCGTGCCGACCACCAGGCAGGTGCCGGTGGGTCGGCGCACGGTCCAGCCCCCCGCCGCGGCCCGGACGCCGACCGGCCGGCCGGCCGCGGCGAGGACGACCCGCGCGGCGGCCGACCGGGCGGGCAGGGAGCCCAGCAGCGGCGCCGCCCAGTCGACGTCGGACCGGACGCCGCAGGCCCCGCACACGAGGACCCCGGTCAGGCCTGGCGGGGGAACCGGGCGGCGTAGTCGTCGGCGATCTGGTCGAACGTCGTCCAGCGGACGCCCTCGTGACCGTTCACGTGCTCGATCAGCCGCTCGAGCATGAGCAGCACCTGCGGGCGGCCGGAGACGTCGGGGTGGACGGTGAAGGTGACCACCGCGTAGTCCATCTCGCGGTACACCCAGTCGAACTGGTCCTGCCAGGACTCGCCCAGGTGGCGCGGGCTGACGAAACCGTGGCTGTTCGGGCTGGACTTGATGAACATCATCGGCGGGAGGTCGTCGAGGTACCAGTTCGCCGGGATCTCGATCAGGTCGGTCTCCTCGCCCCGGACCAGCGGCTTCATCCAGGTCTCGGCCGGCTGTGAGTAGTCGATCTTCGTCCAGCTGTCCCCGACGCGGACGCGGTAGGGCGTGAAGTCGTCGTGCATCAGCGAGTGGTCGTACTTGATGCCCCGCTCGAGCAGCAGCTCGTTGGTGACCGGCGAGAACTCCCACCAGGGCGCGACGTAGCCGGTCGGACGCCGGTCGGTCACCTCCGTGATCAGCTCGATCGACCGGTCGAGCACGGCCGACTCCTGCTCGCGGCTCATGGCGATCGGGTTCTCGTGGCTGTAGCCGTGCACCCCGATCTCGTGCCCGGCGTCGACGCACCGGCGGAACCGGTCGGGGAAGGTCTCGATCGAGTGCCCGGGCCAGAACCAGGTCGTCGTCATGTCGTGGCGGGCGAAGAGGTCGAGCAGCCGGGGGGTGCCGACCTCGCCGGCGAACATGCCGCGCGAGATGTCGTCGGGCGAGTCCTCGCCGCCGTAGGACCCCAGCCACCCGGCCACCGCGTCGACGTCGACACCGAAGGCGCAGAGGATCTCCTTGGCCATGCCACTTCCCTTCCGTTGGGGCCGGCCGACGGGACGTCAGCCGGTGGTGCGGGCCAGGAACTCGGCCCGGACGGTGCCGGGGTCGCGGTGCACGCCGAGCAGGGCCGCGAGCAGGACGCGCGCCTGGGACGGGCGGAGCAGGCCGCTGGGCACGGCGCCGGCGGCCAGCAGGTCGGCGCCGCCGCCGTTGCCGTACAGCGCGGCGACCCGGCCGGCCTGCACCCGGGTGGAGGTGACGACGACGACCCCGGCGGTGGTCAGCTCCCCGACCGCGGCCGCGATCGCCGGGTTGGCGTTCCCCGCGCCGGTGGCCTGCAGCACGATCCCGCGGGCTCCCGCGGCGACGAGGGCGTGCAGCGCGACGGCGTCCGCGTCGGGATGGCAGGCGACGACGTCGACCCGGACGCCGCTGGGGTCGAACGCGGCCAGGTCGAGCGCGGGGCCCCGCACGGGCCGGGCCTCGATCCCCACCCGGTCCCCGTGCACCCACCCGACCGCGCCGGTGTCGGGTGCGGCGAACGTGTCGGCGGCGAGCGTGTGGCCCTTGCGCACCCCGCGCGCGGCGAAGACGCGCCCGCCGAAGGAGACGAGCACGCCGAGGTCGCGCGCCGCGTCGTCGGCCGCCACCGTGACCGCCTCACCGAGGTTGCGCGGGCCGTCGCCGTCGGGTGCGTCGGCGGGCCGCTGCGCCCCGGTGACCACGACCGGCCGGGGGTCGCGGTGGAAGAGGTCGAGGAAGTACGCCGTCTCCTCGATCGTGTCCGTGCCGTGCGTGACGACCAACCCGGCGACGGCGGGGTCCCGCAGCGCCTCCGCGGCCCGGACCGCGAGGGTGTGCACCCGCTCCAGCGTCATGAGGTAGCTGCCCACCCGCAGGACGTCCTCGACGCCGACCCGGACGCCGGGCGGGAGGTCGAGCCGGGCCACCAGGTCGTCGCCGGCGTCCTGTGCCGTGCCGACGCCGTGCGCGTCGGTGCGGGTGGCGATGGTCCCGCCGGTGGCCAGCACCGTCACGAGTGGCACGGACGGTCCTCCCCCCGGGTGGTCGCGTCGGCGTCCGCCCCGAACGATCCCGCACCGGCGCCCGCCCGGCCCGTCGGAGGCACCGACGGGCCGGGCGCGATCAGCCCTCGGCCGGCGGGGCCAGGACGACGTCGACCGACAGCGGGCCCTCGCCGGCCACGACGGTGAGCGAGGCGATCCGCCCGGCGTCGGTGAGGTCGGCGCGGCCGGCCTCGACCAGCGGCACCTGGGCCGCGGGCGCGGTCACCGTCGCGGACTCGACGTCGGCCCGCATGGACACCTTGGCGTCGGACTTGGCCTTGCGGACCCCGGCCAGCGCGGCCGCCACGACGGGCAGCACCTCCGGGTCGCCCCCGGCCGGCAGCTCGGCGGCGGCCGGCCACGGCGCGCGGTGCACCGAGCCCGCCTGCCACCAGGACCAGACCTCCTCGGTGACGAACGGCAGCACCGGCGCGAACAGCCGCAGCTGCACCGACAGCGCCAGCGCCAGCGCCGCCTGCGCCGACTCCGCCGCCGCCCCGGTCCCGTACGCGCGGGACTTCACCAGCTCCACGTGGTCGTCGCAGAACGACCAGAAGAAGGCCTCGGTCACCTCGAGCGCGCGGGTGTAGTTGTAGGCCTCCATCGCCGCCGTCGCCTCCTCGACGACGCCGGCCAGCCGGCTCAGCAGCCCGAGGTCCATCGGCTCGGTGACCTGCTCACCGCCGAGCCCGGCGGTGACCCCGAGCCCCAGCACGAACTTGCCGACGTTGAGGATCTTCATGGCCAGCCGCCGGCCGACCTTCATCTGCGCCTCGTCGAACGGCGAGTCCGCACCCGGCCGGGCGCCGGCGGCCCGCCACCGGACGGCGTCGGTGCCGTAGCGCTCGAGGACGTCGATGGGCGTGACGACGTTGCCCTTCGACTTCGACATCTTCTTGCGGTCGGGGTCGACGACGAAGCCGGAGATGGTGGCGTGCGTCCACGGCACCGCACCGAACTCGAAGTGCGAGCGGACGACGGTCGAGAACAGCCAGGTGCGGATGATGTCGTGCGCCTGGGGCCGCTGGTCCATCGGGAAGACGTGGGCGAACAGCTCCGGGTCGGTGTCCCAGCCCGAGGCCACCAGCGGCGACAGCGACGACGTCGCCCAGGTGTCCATGACGTCGGGGTCGGCGACGAACCCGCCGGGCACGCCGCGCTGGTCCTGGGTGAACCCCTCGGGGACGTCGGAGGACGGGTCCACCGGCAGCGCCGACTCCGGCGCCAGGATCGGCTCGTCGTACACCGGCTCACCGGTGGCGTCGAGGCGGTACCAGACGGGGAACGGGACGCCGAAGAACCGCTGGCGGCTGATCAGCCAGTCGCCGTTGAGGCCCTCGACCCAGTTCTCGTAGCGGTACCGCATGTGCTCGGGCACCCAGGTGATCTCCCGGCCGCGGGCGACGAGCGCGTCCCGGAGCGCGGCGTCCCGCCCGCCGTTGCGGATGTACCACTGCCGCGTGGTGACGATCTCCAGCGGCCGGTCGCCCTTCTCGAAGAACTTCACCGGGTGGGTGATCGGCCTCGGCTCGCCCTGCAGGTCGCCGGACTCCCGCAGCATCTCCACGATCCGCTGCTGCGCGCTGTACGCCGTCTTCCCGGCCAGCTCGGCGTAGACCTCGGCGGGCACCCCGTCGGGGGCCTCGGGCACGAACCGGCCGTCCCAGCCGACGACCGCGCGGGTGGGCAGCTGCAGCTCGCGCCACCAGGTGACGTCGTTGAGGTCGCCGAACGTGCAGATCATCGCGATGCCCGAGCCCTTGTCCGGCTCGGCCAGGCGGTGGGCGACCACCGGCACCTCGACGCCGAACAGCGGCGTGCGCACCGTCTGACCGAACAGCTCGCGGTACCGCTCGTCGTCGGGGTGGGCCACCAGTGCGACGCAGGCCGGCAGCAGCTCCGGCCGGGTGGTCTCGATGGACACCGGGCCGGAGGGGCCGGCGAACGCGATCCGGTGGTAGGCGCCGGGCCGCTCGCGGTCCTCGAGCTCGGCCTGGGCGACGGCGGTGCGGAAGGTGACGTCCCAGAGGGTCGGCGCCTCCTGCGCGTAGGCCTCGCCGCGGGCGAGGTTGTGCAGGAACACCCGCTGCGCGGTGGCCCGCGAGGTGGCCGAGATGGTCCGGTAGACGTTCGACCAGTCCACCGACAGGCCCACGCGGCGCCACAGCTGCTCGAAGGCGCGCTCGTCCTCCTCGGTCAGCCGCTCGCACAGCTCCACGAAGTTCCGCCGCGAGACCGGCACCTGGTCCTTGCCCGGCTTCGCCGGCGGCTCGAACGACGGGTCGTAGGGGAGGGCCGGGTCGCACCGCACCCCGTAGTAGTTCTGCACCCGGCGCTCGGTGGGCAGGCCGTTGTCGTCCCAGCCCATCGGGTAGAAGACGTGCCTGCCCCGCATCCTCTGGTAGCGGGCCACGATGTCGGTGTGGGTGTAGCTGAACACGTGCCCCACGTGCAGCGACCCGCTGGCCGTCGGCGGCGGGGTGTCGATCGAGTACACCCGCTCGCGCGGCGCGGCCAGCGCGGCGGCGCGGTCGAAGGCGTAGGTGTCCTGCTCGGCCCAGCGGGCGACCCAGGCGTCCTCGAGACCGTCGAGCGTGGGCTTCTCGGGTACGCCGGCCCCGGCTCCCGGGGCGGTGCTGACCGGGGCGGCGGAGTCGGTGACCATGCCCTCCATCCTAGGAACCGCCCGGCTGGCATCCTGGACAGGATGAGCAGCGACCTGACCCGCGTCGAGGGCGAGCTGCTCGCCCGCTGGCCGGAGACCCGGCTGGAGCCGTCGCTGAGCCGCATCGCCGCCCTGGTGGACCTCCTCGGCAGCCCGCACCGCGCCTACCCCGTCGTCCAGGTCGCCGGCACCAACGGCAAGACGACGACGGCGCGGATGGTCGACGAGCTGCTGCGCGGGTTCGGCCTGCGCGTGGGCCGGTTCACCAGCCCGCACCTGCAGTCGGTGCGCGAGCGGATCGTGCTCGACGGGGAGCCGGTGAGCGCCGAGCGCTTCGTCGAGACCTACGACGACATCGCGCCCTACGTGCGGATGGTCGACGCCGCCGGCGAGCACCCGATGAGCTTCTTCGAGGTCATGGTCGGCATGGCCTACGCCACCTTCGCCGACGCCCCGGTCGACGTCGCCGTCATCGAGGTCGGCATGGGCGGCACGTGGGACGCCACCAACGTCGTCGACGCGCGGGTCGCCGTCGTCACGCCGGTGGCGCTCGACCACGCCGAGTACCTCGGCCCCGACGTCGCCACCATCGCCGGGGAGAAGGCGGGGATCGTCAAGGCCGACTCGATCGCCGTCCTCGCCCACCAGCAGCCCGCGGCGCTCGACGCCCTGGTCCGCCGCGCCGTCGAGGTGGAGGCCGTCGTCGCCCGCGAGGGCACCGAGTTCGGCGTGCTTGAGCGCAGGGTCGCCGTCGGCGGTCAGCAGCTGCGGCTGCAGGGCCTCGGCGGGGAGTACCAGGAGCTCTACCTCCCGCTGTTCGGCGCGCACCAGGCGCAGAACGCCGCGACCGCGCTGGCCGCCGTCGAGGCCTTCCTCGGCGCCGGCGCGGCCACCGGGCCCGTCGAGCAGGAGACGGTGCGGGCGGCGTTCGCCGCCGTGCGGTCCCCGGGCCGGCTCGAGCGGGTGCGCACCAGCCCGACCGTGCTCGTCGACGCCGCGCACAACCCCGCCGGCATGGCCGCCACGGTGGAGGCGATCCGGGAGTCCTTCGACTTCACCCGGCTCGTCGGGGTCGTCGGTTGCGTGCGCGGCAAGGACGTCGAGGGGATGCTCCACGAGCTGGAGGGCGTCTGCGCCGAGCTCGTCGTCACGCAGAACGGCTCGCCCCGCGCGATGCCGGCCGACGAGCTGGGCGCCCTCGCCGTCGACGTGTTCGGCGCCGACCGGGTGAGCGTCTCGCCGCGCCTGCCCGAGGCGATCACCGAGGCGATCGAGCTGGCCGAGGCCGGCCCCGACGACGCCCTCGGCGGCTCCGGCGTGCTGGTCACCGGCAGCGTCATCACCGCCGGCGAGGCCCGCACCGTGCTGGGCGGCCGCGCATGACGGCGCCCGACCCGGTCCGCGCGGGCCGGGCGCTGCGCGGGGCGGCCGCGGCGATCCTGCTGCTCGAGGGCATCGCGGTGCTGTTCGTGCCGCGCGCCATCGCCCAGACCGAGGCCGGTCTCGGTGGCGTCCGGCTGACCCTGCTGCTGGCGCTCGCCGCCCTCCTCCTGCTGGCCAGCGGCGTCCAGCGGCGCCCGCGGGGCCTGGAGGTCGGCACCGCGCTGCAGGTGCCGCTCCTCCTCACCGGCCTGATCGACGCCTCCATGTGGTTCGTCGGCGGCGTCTTCCTGCTGATCTGGCTCTACCTGCTGCAGGTGCGCAGGGAACTGCTCGGTGCCGTCTTCGGCGAGCCGGCCGCGCCGCCGGACCAGGCCGCCCCGCCGCCCGTCTGAGCGGCCCGCCGGCGCTCTGGGAGGGTGGCCGGGTGGGAGTCGACCGCGCGGTGCTGTTCCGGCTGGCGACCAGCACGCGCTTCGAGCGCACCGTCCGCGCCCTGCCGGGTGGCGAGCGGCTCGCGGGGCGCGCCGCGTCCCGCTACGTGGCCGGGCGCGGCCGCGCCGGGGCGTTGGCCGTCACCGGACGGCTGCTGTCCGCCGGCCGGGGCGTGAGCGTCGACCTCTTCGGCGAGCGGGTCACCGACGTCGGCACCGCCGAGGCGGTTGCGGCGGAGTACCGGTCCCTCGCCGCGGCCCTGCCGGCTCCACCGGCCGACGTCTGGCTCTCGGTCGACCTGAGCCACCTGGCCCTGGACGCCGACCCGGCCGGCACCGCGGACCGCCTGGCCTCCATCGCGGCCGCGCTCCCGCCGGGGCGGCGGGTGCAGGTCGGGGCGGAGGACGCCGTCCGCACGGACGCGGTGCTCGGCTGCGTGCTCGGCGTCGCCGGCCGCGGGCACGCCGACCGGCTCGGCGCGACCGTCCAGGCCAACCTGCTGCGCTCACCCGGCAACGCCGACGCCCTCGTCGCCGCCGGCGTGCACGTCCGTCTGGTGAAGGGTGCCTACGTCGAGCGGGCGGGGGTGCACCGCTACGGGGAGCCCACCGACGTCGCCTACCTCCGGCTGGGCGCCCGGCTGGCCGGGCAGGGGGCGGCCTGGTCGATGGCCACCCACGACGGGCGGCTGCGCGAGGCACTGCTGCTGGCGGGCGGGCCGGTGACCGTCGAGCAGTTGCTCGGCGTGCGGCCCGACGTCCTCGACGACCTGGCCGGCCGCGGGGTCCCGACCCGCGTGTACGTGCCCTACGGCGCCGACTGGTTCCGCTACTGGATGCGGCGTCTCGCCGAGTCGCGGGGCGCCTGACGGGCTCAGGCGGCCGACGCGGTCCCCAGCTCCTCGCCGAGCCGGGCGACGTCGACACCGGCCAGGTGCAGCACCCGCTGCAGCAGGGGGTCGGGCACCGACAGGACGCCGACGACGAGGTGCCCGGTGTCGATGACCCGCGCGCGGCGTGGCCGGTACTCGGCCAGCACGTGCCGCAGTGCGCCCTCGAGGGCCCGCTTGCTGCCGTCGGCGAAGGGCAGGTGCCCCCCGCGGGCGGGTCGTGGGCGGTCCAGGGCGCCCGGGCCGAACGCGGACTCGGCCGCGGTGCGCACCCGCTCCAGGTCGATGCCGACGGCGGCGAGCGCGTCGGCGTCCAGCGGCCCGGCGGCCTGCAGCGCGCGGCGGCCGGCGGCGTGGTCGAGGCCGGCGGCCCGCAGGGCGGTGCCCCCGCGGCCGGGGTCGCGGCTCAGCGCCAGCAGCAGGTGCACCGGCTCGATCCGGGGGGCGTGGAGGTCGCGGGCCTCCTGCTGTGCCTCGACGACGGCCCGGCGGGCCTCTGCGGAGAAGCGTTCGAACACCTCAGACGTCCTTCCTGCCGTGGGCGTGCTTCTTGTGCACGGCCTGCCGGGTGACCCCGAGGGCCGCGGCGATCTGCTGCCACGACCAGCCGAGGGCCCGGGCGTTGCCGACCTGCAGCACCTCGAGGCGGTCGGCCAGGTCGCGCAGGGCCCGGACGGCGCGCAGGCCGGTGTCCGGGTCGTCGGCCGCGGCGGCGGTCGTGACGTCGGTGGGGGTGGCCATGCGTCAACTGTGGTTGACACCGGGCCGGATGTCAACTCCGGTTGACACGAGGTGACCCGTAGGCTGCCGTCCCGTGACCGATCGCACCCTTGTCCTCGTCAAGCCCGACGGCGTCGCCCGCGGCCTGGTCGGCGAGGTCGTCTCGCGGCTGGAGGCCAAGGGCCTGCGTCTGGTGGCCGCCGAGCTGCGCACCCTGACCCGTGAGGTCGCCGAGGAGCACTACGGCGAGCACCGCGAGAAGCCGTTCTTCGGCTCGCTGGTCGACTTCATCACCGGCGGCCCGCTGCTGGCGCTCGTCGTCGAGGGGCCGCGCGCCGTCGAGGCGTTCCGCGCGCTGGCCGGCGCCACCGACCCGGTGAAGGCCGCGCCCGGCACCATCCGCGGCGACTTCGCCCTCGAGGTCCAGTCCAACATCGTGCACGGCTCGGACTCCGCCGAGTCCGCCGCGCGCGAGATCGGCCTGTTCTTCCCCGACCTGTAAACCGGGTGGACGGCGCCCCGGGGGCCGGGGACAGCATGGGGGACATGGGGGAGCCGCTGGTCCGGGCGCGGGGCTTGGTGAAGCGGTTCGGCACGTCCACCGCCGTCGACGGGATCGACGTCGACATCGCGCCCGGGGAGGCCTTCGGCTTCCTCGGGCCGAACGGCGCGGGCAAGAGCACGACCATGCGGATGATCGGCGCGGTCTCCCCGCCGACCGCCGGCGAGCTGCGGATCCTCGGCATGGACCCCGCCGTCGACGGCCCGGCCATCCGCGCCCGGCTCGGCGTCGTCCCGCAGACCGACAACCTCGACCTCGAGCTGACCGTCGCGGAGAACCTGCTCGTCTACGGCCGCTACTTCGGCCTGCCGAGGGCCACGGTGCGGCAGCGGACGGCCGAGCTGCTGGACTTCGTGCAGCTCACCGACCGCGCCGGTGACCGGGTGGAGCCGCTGTCGGGCGGGATGAAGCGCCGGCTCACCATCGCCCGGGCGCTGGTCAACGAGCCCGACGTCGTCCTGCTCGACGAGCCGACCACGGGCCTGGACCCGCAGGCCCGGCACGTGCTGTGGGAGCGGCTCTACCGGCTCAAGCAGCGCGGCGTCACCCTCGTGCTCACCACGCACTACATGGACGAGGCCGAGCAGCTGTGCGACCGGCTCGTGGTGATGGACGGCGGCCGGATCGCCGCCGAGGGCAGCCCCGCGGAGCTCATCGCCGCGTGGTCGACGCGGGAGGTGTGCGAGCTGCGCTTCCCGCTCACCGAGGGTGGCCCCGGCCCGGCTGCGCACGCCGACGCGCTGGCCCCGCTGGTGGCCCGCGGCCTGGCCGAACGGGTCGAGGTGCTGCCGGACCGGCTGCTGCTCTACACCGCCGACGGCGACGCCGCGCTCTCGGCGGTGCTGGCGCAGGGGCTGCAGCCGGTCTCGTCGCTGGTGCGCCGCAGCTCCCTGGAGGACGTCTTCCTCCGGCTCACCGGCCGCACCCTGGTGGACTGACGTGCCCGTCTCGTCGGCCGCGGTGTCCTTCTTCCGCCAGCGGCTCACCGCCCACCGCCACTTCTGGCGCAGCAGCGCGGTCGGCAGCGTGCTGGAGCCGGTGCTGTTCCTCGCCGCGATGGGCCTCACGCTCGGCACGCTCGTCGACCGCGGCCCGGGCGTGCCCGGCGGCGTCGGCTACCTCGCCTTCCTCGCCCCCGGGCTGCTGGTGGCCGCCGCCATGCAGACCGCCACGGGGGAGTCGACCTACCCGGTGCTCGGCGCCATCAAGTGGGACCGGCTCTACGAGGCGGTGCTCGCCACCCCGGCGCGCGCGGTCGACGTCCTGGCCGGCCACCTGCTCTACGTCGCCTTCCGGGTGACGACGTCGGCCGCGGCGTTCCTCGTCGTCCTGCTGCTCTTCGGCGCGGCGGAGAGCCCGCTGGTGGTGCTCGCGCTGCCGGTCGCGCTGCTCACCGGCCTGGCCTTCGCCGCGCCGGTGACGGCGATGGCCGCCGCGCTGGAGGAGGACGCCGCGTTCGCCGCGCTGCAGCGGTTCCTGATCGTGCCGATGTTCCTGTTCAGCGGCACGTTCTTCCCGGTCGACCGGCTGCCCGCCGTCCTGGAGTGGTTCGCGTGGGCCACCCCGTTGTGGCACGGCGTCACCCTCGCCCGCGACCTGGCGCTCGGCACCGTCGACGGCGGGTCGGCCCTGCTGCACGTCGGCCACCTCGCGCTGTGGACCGCCGCCGGCACCGCGCTGGCCGCCCGCGCGCTGCAGCGGCGGCTGGTCCGGTGAGCGCCCCGCCGGCGTACCGCCCGGCGTCCCTGCTGCTGCGGGTGGTGCCGCTGTACCCGCTCTCGCCGCGCCGCGCCGGCCAGCTGGTGTTCCGCAACCTGCTCGTCGCCCGGCGCAGCTGGCTGGTGTTCGTCTCCGGCTTCGCCGAGCCGTTCTTCTACCTGCTGTCCATCGGCGTCGGGATCGGCGCGCTGGTCGGCGACGTCGTCACCGACACCGGCACCGCGCTGACCTACCAGGAGTTCGTGGCCCCGGCGCTGCTGGCCTCGGCCGCGATGAACGGCGCGGTCTACGACGCCGTCTTCAACCTGTTCTTCAAGCTGCGCTACGCCAAGCTCTACGACGCCGTGCTGGCCACCCCGGTGTCGGCCGCCGACGCCGCGGTGGGGGAGACGGTGTGGGCGCTGCTGCGCGGTGCGGTGTACTCGGCGGCGTTCCTGCTGGTGATGCTCGTGCTGGGGCTGGTCGGCTCGTGGTGGGCGCTGCTGGCGCTGCCCGCCGCGGTGCTCATCGGGTTCGCCTTCGCCGCCGTCGGCCTGGCGGTGAGCACCTTCCTGCGCGGCTGGCAGGACTTCGAGTTCGTGCAGGTGGCGATCCTGCCGCTGTTCCTGTTCTCCACGACCTTCTACCCGCTGTCGACCTACCCCCGGCCCCTGCAGCTGCTCGTCGAGTGCACGCCGCTCTACCACGGCATCGAGCTCGTCCGCGGCCTGGTGACCGGCGACGTGCGGTGGGCACTGCTCGGGTCGGCGGCCTACCTCTTCGTCATGGGACTGGCCGGCCTGGCCGTCGGCGCCCGCCGCCTGGAGCGCCTGCTGCTCCGATAGCGGCGGGACTTCCCGCTAGGCGACGGCGACGAGCGGGCGCCCGGTGCGGACGAGCCGCTCGACGGCGTCGGGCGGCACCGGGGAGCCGAAGAGGTGCCCCTGGGCGGCGTCGCAGCCCAGGGCGCGCAGCGCGGCGAGCTGGGCGGGCTGCTCGACGCCCTCGGCCACGACCTCCAGGCCCAGGCTGTTGCCCAGCGCGATGACGGCGTCGGCCAGCGACCCGGTGGCCGCGTCCGCGGCGAGCAGCGCCACCGACGACGGGTCGATCTTGAGCCGGTCCAGCGGCAGGTCCTGCAGCCGGGACAGCGACGAGGAGCCGGTGCCGAAGTCGTCGATCGCGACGTGCACGCCCAGCGCCCGCACCTCGCGGATGCCGGCCGCGGCGTCGGGTCCGGAGGCCACCGCCTCGGGGACCTCGATCTCCAGCCGGCCCGGGTCGACGCCGGCGCTCCGGGCGGCCGCGGCCAGGGAGCCGGCGAGGCTGCCGGTGGCCAGCCGGCGCGGGGAGACGTTGACCGCCATGCGCAGCTCCGGCAGGCCGGCCGCGTCCCACGAGCGCAGCTGGGCGCAGGCCTGGCCGATCACCCAGTCGTCGATCGCGTCGATGACGCCGGTGGCCTCGGCGGCCGGGATGAAGCCCGCCGGCTCGACCCACCCGCGGCTGCCCGACTGCCAGCGCGCCAGGGCCTCGACGCCGGTGACCGCGCCGGTCCGCAGGTCGACCTGCGGCTGGTAGAGCACCCGCAGCTCGCCCGAGGGGACGGCGGCCCGCAGGTCGCGCACCAGCTCGTCCTGCGCGGCGACCTCCTCGCGCATCCCGCGCTCGAACACCCGCACCCGGTTCTTGCCGCCGGACTTGGCCACGTACATCGCCAGGTCGGCGTCGCGCAGCAGGTCGTCCATGCCGCGGCGGTCGCCTGCGTCGGTGAGGGTGACGCCGACGCTGCCGCCCACGGTGAACCGCTCGTCGCCCCACACCACCGGCTCGCGCAGCGCGCGCAGCAGCCGCTCGGCGACGGTCACCACGTCGCAGGAGCCCTCGACGTCCTCCATCAGCACGACGAACTCGTCCCCGCCGAGGCGCGCGACCGTGTCGGCCGGCCGCACGCTGCACTCCAGCCGCCGGGCGACGGCGCTCAGCACGGCGTCGCCGGCCTCGTGACCGGCGCCGTCGTTGACCGCCTTGAAGTCGTCGAGGTCGAGCAGCAGCACCGCGTGCCGGCGGGCGCGCCGGTCGGCGAGGGCGTGCTCGAGGCGGTCCTGCATCAGCGCCCGGTTGGCCAGGCCGGTGAGCGGGTCGTGCAGCGCCCGGTGCGCCAGCTCCCCGGCCTGCTGCTCCAGCATCCGCGCGGTCGCGTGCGCCTGGACCTCGGCGCGTTTGCGCCCGGTGATGTCGCGGGTGATCGCGGCGACGCCGGTCGGCGTGCCGTCGTCCCCGCGGATGGTCGACAGCGTGACGAGGCCGTCGAACACCGACCCGTCGCGCCGCCGCTGGCGGCGCTCCATGGTGCCGGTGGGCAGCGTGGTCAGGTCGTCGGGCAGCGGCTCGCCGGCCGACAGCAGGGAGGCGTGCCGGCCGAGGACCTCGGCCGCGCGCCATCCGTAGAGCCGCTCGGCGCCGGGGTTCCACGAGGTGAGGTGCCCGTCGGGGGTCGCCGTGACGACGGCGTCGGCGGTGGACTGGACGACGGCGGCCAGGCCCGCGAGCTCGTCGCGCTGGGCGGAGAGCTCCGCGGTCCGCTCGGCGACGAGCGCCTCGACGTGCTCGCGCCGGTCGTCGAAGCGCCGCCACGCCACGAGGCAGGCCCAGCTCTCCAGCAGGACGAACCCCGCGTGCAGGGCGGCCATCGGCAGCGGTGCGGCGTGGTGGTCGAACACCGCGTGCGGGTAGAGCGTGCCGAACACGAAGTGGTGGACGGCGACGAAGGCGATCGCGAGCAGGAACGGCGCCCGCGCGGCGTAGAGCGCGGCCAGCGGCAGCAGCGCGAAGAACAGGAAGTGCGCCTCGGTGGCGCCACCGGACAGCTGCACGGCCAGCGCCGCGGTGGTCATGAGGCCCAGCGCCGCGGCACCGGCCCGGGTGCTCCGGTTCAGCCACCCCGTCCGCGCCACGAGCACGAGCGCCAGCAGGGGGAGCGCGTGCAGGACCGCCGCCACCGGGCCGTGGCCACGGAGCAGGGCGTAGGCGGGCACGGCCAGCAGGAGCACGGTGAGCGTGCGCAGGACGAAGGCGTGGTGGGCCGCCCACTGCTCGAACGGCATCGCCCGGCCCCGGGGCAGAGCCAGCACCGCCCGGCCCCGGGGCAGAGCCAGCATCGCCCGGCCCCGGGGCAGAGCGAGGACGGCCCGGCCCCGGGAGAGCGGGAGCACCGGCCGCAGCGGCGGCAGGACCGGGGGGAGCAGGCCCCGGGGTCGGTCAGGGGGGACGCCCTCGGCGTCCTGCAGCGCACCGGTGTTGCCGGCCGGCTGGGTCATGGTCCCCCTCGAGGACGTCCCCGTCGGTCACCAAGAGTGTAGATGCGATCACCCAGGGGCGCTTACCGACGGACGGTCCGGTCTCGGTGCCCGGCGTCTACCCTGGACCGGTCATGAGCGGAGAGAGCCTGTACCCCCGTCTCGAGCCCCTGCTGGCCCAGGTGCAGAAGCCCATCCAGTACGTCGGTGGCGAGCTGAACGCCCAGGTCAAGCCGTGGGACGAGGTCGCCGTCCACTGGGCGCTGATGTACCCCGACGCCTACGAGGTGGGGCTGCCCAACCAGGGCCTCATGATCCTCTACGAGGTGCTCAACGAGCGGCCCGACGCCCTCGCCGAGCGCACCTACGCCGTCTGGCCCGACCTCGCGGCCCTCATGCGCGAGGCCGGCGTCGGCCAGTTCACCGTCGACGCGCACCGCGCCGTGCGCGACTTCGACGTGCTCGGCGTCAGCTTCGCCACCGAGCTCGGCTACACCAACCTGCTCGAGGCCCTCGACCTCGCCGGCGTCCCGCTGCACGCCCGCGACCGCGACGAGACGCACCCCGTCGTCGTCGCCGGCGGGCACGCGGCGTTCAACCCCGAGCCGGTCGCCGACTTCGTCGACTGCGCCGTCCTCGGCGACGGCGAGCAGGCCGTCGGCGACATCACCGACGTCGTGAAGGCGTGGAAGGAGCAGGGACGCCCCGGCGGGCGCGAGGAGCTGCTCGCCCGGCTGGCCCGCGTCGACGGCGTCTACGTGCCGCGCTTCTACGCCGTCTCCTACGGCCCCGACGGCGCCATCGCCGCGGTCACCCGCACCCGCGACGACGTCCCGGCCCGGGTCGGCAAGCGCACCGTCATGGACCTCGACGAGTGGCCCTACCCGAAGACGCCGCTGGTGCCGCTGGCCGAGAGCGTGCACGAGCGGATGAGCGTGGAGATCTTCCGCGGCTGCACCCGGGGCTGCCGCTTCTGCCAGGCCGGGATGATCACCCGCCCGGTGCGCGAGCGGACGATCACCGGCATCGGCTCGATGGTCGACCAGGGGCTGCGCGCCACGGGCTACGAGGAGGTGGGCCTGCTCTCGCTGTCGAGCGCCGACCACTCCGAGATCGCCCAGGTGGCCAGGGAGCTGGCCGACCGCTACGAGGGCACCAACACGGGCCTGTCGCTGCCGAGCACCCGCGTCGACGCCTTCAACGTCACGCTGGCCAACGAGCTGTCCCGCAACGGCCGGCGGTCGGGCCTGACGTTCGCCCCCGAGGGCGGCAGCGAGCGGATCCGCCGGGTGATCAACAAGACCGTGTCCAAGGAGGACCTGGTCCGTACGGTCACCACCGCCTACGCCAACGGCTGGCAGCAGGTGAAGCTCTACTTCATGTGCGGGCTCCCGACGGAGACCGACGAGGACGTGCTCGAGATCGCCGAGCTCGCCGTCGAGGTGATCCGCGCCGGCCGGGAGGCCAGCGGGCGCAAGGACATCCGCTGCACCGTGTCCATCGGCGGGTTCGTGCCCAAGCCGCACACCCCGTTCCAGTGGGCCGCCCAGGCCAGTGCCGAGACCATCGACCACCGGCTCCGGGTGCTGCGGCAGGCGATCAACGCCGACCGGCGCATCGGCCGCTCGATCGGCCTGCGCTACCACGACGGCAAGCCCGGCGTGATCGAGGGCCTGCTGTCCCGCGGCGACCGCCGCGTCGGCCGGGTCATCGAGCGCGTCTGGCGCGAGGGCGGCCGGTTCGACGGCTGGAGCGAGCACTTCTCCTACGACCGGTGGACGCAGGCGGCCGCCGAGGAGCTCGCCGTCTTCGGCGTCGACCTCGACTGGTTCACCACCCGCGAGCGCACCCAGGACGAGGTCCTGCCCTGGGACCACCTCGACTCCGGGCTGGACAAGGAGTGGCTCTGGGACGACTGGCAGGAGGCCCTCAGCGAGGAGGAGGTCGCCGACTGCCGGTGGACCCCCTGCTACGACTGCGGCGTCTGCCCGACCATGGGCACCGAGATCCAGGTCGGCCCGACCGGGCGCAGCCTGCTGCCGCTGACCGTGGTCCGGTAGTGGCCCGCCAGCCCGACGGGCCGCCCCCGCCGCCGACCGTCCAGAAGCTGCGGCTGTGCTACGCCAAGCGCGGCCCGCTGCGCTTCGCCTCCCACCGCGACCTCGCCCGGGCGCTCGAGCGGGCGCTGCGCCGCGCCCGGGTGCCGATGGCGTTCTCGGCCGGCTTCAGCCCGCACCCGAAGATCAGCTACGTCGGGGCGGCGCCGACCGGGGCGGCCAGCGAGGCGGAGTACCTGGAGATCGGCCTGGCCGAGCGGCGGGACCCCGAGGAGGTCCGCGCCGCCCTGGACGCCTCGCTGCCCCCGGGCATCGACGTGCTGGAGTGCGTCGAGGCGGCCGAGGGCGGCGGGTCGCTGGCCGACCGCATCGACGCCGCCCGGTGGTCGATCGAGCTGCCCGGGATCGAGCCCGCCGCGCTGTCCGCGGCGGTGGCCGAGTTCCTGTCCCGCGACGAGGTCACCGTGGCCAAGCGCACGAAGAACGGCCTGCGCGACGTCGATGCGCGGGGTCCCGTCGTCTCGGCGGCCGCGGACGGTGAGGTGGGACGTGCCATACTGCACGTGGTCGTCCGGCAGGTGACGCCCGCCGTTCGACCCGACGACGTGGTGGCCGCTCTCGCTGCCGTCGCCGACCTGCGCCCGCCGTCGCCCCCCAGGGCCGTGCGTGAGGCGCAGGGCCGGCTCGACGACAGCGGGGCCGTGGCCGATCCGCTCGGTCCCGACCGAGCGGCGCGCACCCGCTGCCAGGGGGAGCACGCCGCGGTCTGACCGGCGAGCCCGGCGCCACCGCACCGTCGAGCGGCACGGCTGCCAGACGTGACGCGCCCGCCCGGTACCACCCGAGACCACCGGCCCCAGGCTCCGAGCACGACGCACCACCCGAGACCACCGCACCACCTGCAGTCCGCACCACCTGCAGTCCGGCCCCGGCCGCGGCGACCGCCGACCGGGACCGACCCAGACTTCGCAGGCCGGACGCGCCGCCGCACCCCGAGCGGCCGCCCGGCCCGCCCCACCCGTGCACCTGCGCGGCCGCCTGCCCCCGAGGGGAGCCGGCGCCCGGGAGCACCACACAGGAAGCGAGCCCTCGTGGCCGACCAGGACGACGACACGACGACCACCCCCGACACCCCGGGCAGCGCCGGGCAGGACGACGCGACCACCCCGCAGGCCGGCGACGCCGCCGCCGTCGCGGAGGTGCTCACCGGCGGTGGGGCCGCCACGGGCGCGACCGGGGGCGAGCCGCTCCCCGAGGTCCTCCCCGAGGCCCTTCCCGGACCCGGCGTCACCGACGGGGTCACCGACGGCTCCGAGGACGAGGAGCCCGAGGAGGAGCCGATCGGCTCGCCGTTCGGCGCCCAGTTCAGCTCACCCGAGCCCACCGCCGTCATCGCCCGGCCGCGCCGCCGGGCCACCCGGCCGGCCGGCGCCGCCGCGCCCGTGGCCGCCGACTCCCCGCCGCCGGTCGCACCGGCGATCCCGGCGTTCGTGAGCTTCGTGGCCCCGCTCGAGGCCGAGCCTGCCCCGGCGCCGCGCCGCCGCAGCCGCCGGCCGCTGCCCGAGTCCCCGGACGTCGAGGACGCCGCGCCGCCCGTCGAGGACGACGAGCCGGCCCCCGCACCGCGTGCGCGCCGCGGCCGCTCCCGCCGCCGCGGCGGGTCGGACGACGAGCAGCCCCCCGCCGACGAGGCCGCCGTCGACACCCCGGTCGTGGCCGTGCCCGACACCGACGACACCGACCGCGACGACGATCCCGACGACGACCGCGACGAGACCGACCGCGACGAGACCGACCGCGACGAGGCCGACCGCGACGAGGCCGACCGCGACGAGGCCGACCGCGACGAGGCCGACCGCGACGACACCGGCGGCAGCCGGCGGCGGCGCCGCGGCCGCCGCGGCCGCGGCCGGGGCCGCACCGGCGAGGACGCCGACGAGGAGACCGGCGAGCGGTCCTCCGAGGGCGCCGACGAGGACACCACCGACGAGGACGACGAGGACGCCGACACCGCCGGGGACGCCGACGGCGAGGACGAGGGCAGCGACGCCGAGGGCGCCTCGGGCACCCGCCGTCGCCGTCGGCGCCGCCGCCGTGGCGGGGAGGCCACCGCCGAGCCCGCCGCCGAGGACGACGACGACCGTCCGGAGCGCGCCGGCCGCAACGGCCGGGCCACCAGCGACGACGACGTCCGCGGGGTCGCCGGGTCGACCCGGCTGGAGGCCAAGCGCCAGCGCCGCCGGGAGGGCCGCGACACCGGCCGCCGCCGCGCGCCGATCCTCACCGAGGCCGAGTTCCTCGCCCGCCGCGAGTCGGTGGAGCGCCGGATGGTCATCCGCCAGCGCGGCGAGCGCACCCAGATCGCCGTCCTCGAGGACGGCGTGCTGGTCGAGCACTACGTCACGCAGGCGCAGGCGACGTCGTTCGCCGGCAACGTCTACCTCGGCCGGGTGCAGAACGTGCTGCCCAGCATGGAGGCGGCGTTCGTCGACATCGGCAAGGGCCGCAACGCCGTCCTCTACGCCGGCGAGGTCAACTGGGAGGCCGCGGGCCTGTCGGGCAAGCAGCGCTCGATCGAGCAGGCGCTCAAGTCCGGCGACAAGGTGCTCGTCCAGGTCACCAAGGACCCGATCGGGCACAAGGGTGCCCGCCTGACCCAGCAGGTCAACCTGCCCGGCCGCTTCCTCGTCTACGTGCCCGGCGGCTCGATGACCGGCATCAGCCGCAAGCTGCCCGACACCGAGCGGCAGCGGCTCAAGGACGTCCTCAAGAAGATCGTCCCCGAGGACGCCGGCGTGATCATCAGGACCGCCGCGGAGGGCGCCTCGGAGGAGGAGCTCACCCGCGACGTGGCCCGGCTGCAGGCGCAGTGGGAGGTCATCCAGACCAAGGCGTCGTCGAGCAGCAACGCACCGACGCTGCTCTACGGCGAGCCCGACCTCGCCATCCGGGTCATCCGCGACGTGTTCAACGAGGACTTCAGCGAACTCGTCGTCCAGGGCGACGACGCCTGGGACACCGTCGAGGCCTACGTCGCGCACGTCTCCCCGGAGCTGACCGGGCGGCTGACCCGGCACACCGGCGAGGGCGACGTCTTCCGCGACCTGCGCATCGACGAGCAGCTGGCCAAGGCGCTCGACCGCAAGGTGTGGCTGCCCTCGGGCGGCTCGCTGGTCATCGACCGGACCGAGGCGATGACCGTCGTCGACGTCAACACCGGGAAGTTCACCGGCTCCGGCGGCAACCTCGAGCAGACCGTCACGCGCAACAACATGGAGGCCGCGGAGGAGATCGTCCGCCAGCTCCGGTTGCGCGACATCGGCGGCATCATCGTCATCGACTTCATCGACATGGTGCTGGAGAGCAACCGCGACCTCGTGCTGCGGCGGCTGACCGAGTGCCTGGGCCGCGACCGCACCAAGCACCAGGTGGCCGAGGTGACCTCGCTGGGCCTGGTGCAGATGACCCGCAAGCGGGTGGGTCAGGGCCTGCTCGAGGTGTTCTCCGAGCCGTGTGAGCACTGCCGCGGCCGTGGGGTCCTCGTCCACACCGATCCCGTGGACGACAAGCGCCGCAGCGGCTCGGGCAACGGCTCCGGGTCCGGCAGCGGCTCCGGCAGCGGCTCCGGCAGCGGCTCCGGTGGCGGCTCCGGCAACGGCCCCGGCGGCCGGCGCGACCAGGGGCGCCGGGACGAGCGGAAGGACGCCGACCGCGAGCGGACCGAGGTCGCCACGGCAGCGGTCGCCGTCGCCGAGCAGCCGGGGCCGGACGCCGACCAGGCCGCCGGCGAGGGGCAGCGCTCCGGTGGCGGCCGGCGCAACCGCGGCCGCCGCAACCGGGGGCAGTCGGGGGAGGAGCGGGCCGCCGAGGACGCGGCCGTGCTCGCCGCCGCCTCGTCGGACGACGACGAGGACGCGGGGGAGTCCGCGGGGGACGCGCCCGCTGTCGGTGCCACCGCTGAGGACCCGCCCGCTCTCGATGCCACCGCGGAGGACGCGCCCGCGCAGGACACGACGCCCGCCGACGTGCCGGCCGAGGTGACGCTCGCCGACGCCCCCGGGGCGGAGGCCCCCGCGGCCGACCAGACGGTGGCGGAGGCCCCCGCGGCCGACCAGACGGTGGCGGGGGCCCCCGCGGCCTACGAGACGGTCGCCGAGGTGACGGCCACGGAGACCATCGCGGCCCGGCCGTCGGCCGCCGCCGACGCCGCGGAGGCGGAGCTCACGGGGGCCGAGGTCACGGTGCAGATCGGCGCCGAGGTCCCCGGCGCGGAGGGGCCCGCCCCCGAGCCCACGGAGCAGCCGGAGCCGTCCGCGCCGGACGCCGCCGGGTCCGCCGACGACGAGGAGCTCCCGCCGGGAGCCGGGGTCGACGACCCGGGCCCCGCCGACGAGGTCCCCGTCGACGGGACCCCCGTCGACGGGGCCCCCGCCGCTGCGGAGCAGGTCGCCGAGGCGCCGGCCGCTGCGGCGGTGCGTCCGCGGCGCCGCCGGGCCGCCAGCCGCCCGGCCGGCCCGCCCGCCAGCTGACCCCACGGCCGGGGCCGCGTTCGACCCCGTCCCGGCCGCTCGGGTACGCTGGACGGGTTGCACCGTCCGGCCGGGCTCCGTCCCGGGGCCGAGCAGGGGTGCGACCCGTCCAGCACCCGGCGCCCGCGCCGGGGTGCGCGCAGGACGCATCGCGGGACTGACAGCAGCGATCGAGGAGTTCAGTGGTGTACGCAGTCGTGAAGGCCGGTGGCCGGCAGCACAAGGTGGCCGTGGGCGACCGGTTCACGGTCAACCGTCTCGTGGGTGAGGCGGGCGACTCCGTCACCCTCCCGGCCCTGCTGCTGGTCGACGGCGAGACCGTCACCAGCGACGCGCAGGCGCTGGCCGGCGTGACCGTCACCGGGGAGATCGTCGGCCACGCCAAGGGCCCGAAGATCCGCATCCACAAGTTCAAGAACAAGACGGGCTACCACAAGCGTCAGGGCCACCGTCAGCCGCTGACCGACGTGGTCATCCGCGACATCACGAAGGGCTGACGACGACATGGCACACAAGAAGGGCGCCTCGTCCTCCCGCAACGGCCGCGACTCGAACGCCCAGCGCCTGGGCGTGAAGCGCTTCGGCGGCCAGGTCGTCAAGGCCGGCGAGATCATCGTGCGCCAGCGCGGCACCCACTTCCACCCGGGCCTCGGCGTCGGCCGTGGCGGCGACGACACGCTGTTCGCGCTGCTGCCCGGCTCGGTCACCTTCGGCACGCGGCGTGGCCGCAAGACGGTCTCGATCACCACGGTCGACGCCTGACGAAGGACCCCCATGCCCGCCGCCACTCGCGGCGGGGCCTTGCACGGGGGCCGTTCCAGTACGTCACCACGCCACGAGCGCACGGGCCGCACGGCCCGTGCGCTCGTCGGCGTTGAGCAGGCAGTGAGCAGGTAGAGCAGACATGGCCGCGTTCGTCGACCGCGTCGTCGTGCACGTCGCCGCGGGCAACGGTGGGCACGGCGTCGCCTCCGTGCACCGCGAGAAGTACAAGCCGCTCGGCGGTCCCGACGGCGGGAACGGCGGGAGCGGAGGCGACGTCGTCCTCGAGGTGGACCCCGGCGTCCACACCCTCCTGGACTTCCACCACCGCCCCCACCAGAAGGCCGGCAACGGCCGCCCGGGCGCCGGCAGCCACCGCAACGGCGCCAACGGCGAGGACCGCGTGCTGCGGGTGCCGGAGGGCACCGTCGTCAGCACCCCCGACGGCCGCGTCATCGCCGACCTCATGGGCGCCGGCACGCGGGTCGTGCTGGCCCAGGGCGGCAAGGGCGGCCTCGGCAACGCCGCGCTGGCCAACCCCCGCCGCAAGGCGCCCGGCTTCGCGCTGCTCGGCGAGCCCGGGGAGGCCTTCGACGCCGTCCTCGAGCTCAAGAGCGTTGCCGACGTCGGCCTGGTCGGGTTCCCGTCGGCGGGCAAGTCCTCGCTGATCGCGGCGATGTCCGCGGCCCGGCCCAAGATCGCCGACTACCCGTTCACCACCCTGGTGCCCAACCTCGGCGTCGTCCGCGCCGGCGACGTCGTGTTCACCATGGCCGACGTCCCCGGCCTCATCCCCGGCGCCGCCACCGGCAAGGGCCTGGGCCTGCAGTTCCTCCGGCACGTCGAGCGGTGCGCGGTGCTGGTGCACGTGGTCGACATGGCGACCATCGAGCCCGGCCGCGACCCCGAGACCGACATCGAGGCCCTCGAGCACGAGCTCGCGGAGTACGGCGGCGACGAGCTCGACCTGGTCGGCCGGCTGCGGGTCGCCGTCCTCAACAAGATCGACGTCCCCGACGGGCGGGAGCTGGTCGACCTGGTGCGCCCCGCCCTGGAGGCGCGCGGGCTGCAGGTGTTCCCGGTCAGCGCCGCCACCGGCGAGGGGCTGGCCGAGCTGGGCTACGCCCTGGCCGCGGCCGTGGAGGAGCACCGGGCGTCGCTGCCGGCGCCCGAGCCCGCGCGGCTCACGATCGCGCCGCGCGCCGTCGACGACTCCGGCTTCACCGTCACCGCCGAGGACGAGGAGACCTTCGTCGTCCGCGGGGTCCGGCCCGAGCGGTGGGTGCGGCAGACCGACTTCACCAACGACGAGGCCGTCGGCTTCCTCGCCGACCGGCTCAACCGCCTCGGCGTGGAGGAGGAGCTCACCCGGCTCGGCGCCGTGGAGGGCGACACGGTCGTCATCGGCGACGTCGCCTTCGACTTCCAGCCGAGCCTCCCCGCCGGCACGCCGCTGGCCGAGGAGACCGCCGGCCTCGGCGGCCGGGGCACCGACAGCCGCATCGACGCCCCGCACCGGGTGCGCGCCGCCGAGCGGCTGGCGGCCAAGAAGGCCCGCCGGGTGCCCTACGAGGTGACCGACACCTGGACCGACGACGACCTGCCCGACGACGACCTGCCCGACGACGACCCGGCCGGCGCCGCGCTGCCCGGCGAGGTCCCCGGCGAGGAGGGCGGCGCGTGACCGCACGGCCCGAGCTGGCCGGTGCCGGCCGGGTGGTGGTCAAGGTCGGGTCCTCGTCGCTGACCACCCTGCCCGGCGGGCTGGACCCGGCCCGGCTCACCGCGCTGGTCGACGTGCTCGCCGCGGTGCGGGCGCAGGGCCGCGAGGTGGTCCTCGTGTCCTCCGGCGCGATCGCCGCCGGCCTGGCCCCGCTCGGGGTCGAGGGCCGGCCGCGCGACCTCGCCACCGCCCAGGCCGCGGCCAGCGTGGGCCAGCTGCGCCTGGTGCAGACCTACGCCGACGCCTTCGACCGGCACGGCATCGTCGTCGGCCAGGTGCTGCTGACCGCCGACGACCTCACCCGGCGCGGCCACTACCGCAACGCCCGCCAGACGCTGGAGCGGCTGCTGACCCTCGGCGTCCTCCCGATCGTCAACGAGAACGACACGGTCGCCACCGAGGAGATCCGCTTCGGCGACAACGACCGGCTGGCGGCACTGGTGGCGCACGTGGCCGCCGCCGACGCGCTGGTCCT
Source organism: Geodermatophilus obscurus (assembly GCF_900115395.1). GTDB lineage: Bacteria > Actinomycetota > Actinomycetes > Mycobacteriales > Geodermatophilaceae > Geodermatophilus > Geodermatophilus obscurus_B. The sequence goes on along the minus strand of NZ_FOWE01000010.1, from coordinate 29,947 downwards.
GCTCTCCGACGTCGACGGCGTCTACGACGGCGACCCGCGCACCGGCCCGGCACAGCTCGTCGACCGGGTCGCCGGCCCGGCCGACCTCGCCGCGGTCACCCTGGGCACCGCCTCGCGCAACGGCGTGGGCACCGGCGGCATGGCGACCAAGGTGGAGGCCGCGTTCATCGCCTCCGGCGCCGGGGTGCCCGTCGTCGTCACCTCCACCCCGCAGGCCGCGGCGGCGCTGGCGGGGGAGCGGGTGGGCACGCTGTTCGAGCCGCACGGCCGCCGTCCGTCGGGCCGGCAGTTCTGGCTGCGCTACGCCAGCCGCCCGCGCGGGCGGCTGCTGCTCGACGAGGGCGCGGTGCGCGCGGTCCGGGAGCGGTCGGCGTCGCTGCTGGCCGCCGGCGTCACCGGCGTGGTCGGCGACTTCCTCGCCGACGACCCGGTCGAGCTGGTCGGCCCCGACGGCGCCGTCGTCGCCCGCGGGCTGGTCGCCTACGACGCCCGCGAGCTGCCCGACCTGCTCGGCCGGCGCACCGCCGACCTCGACCCGGAGTACCGCCGCGAGGTGGTGCACCGCGACGAGATGGTGCTGGTCGGGCGCCGGATCCCCGGCTGAGAGACTGCCCGGGTGACGATCCGCCCCATCCGCGAGCTCGGTGACCCCGTGCTCCGCACGCCCGCCGACGAGGTGCGGGCCTTCGACCGGGACCTGGCCGCCCTGGTCCGCGACCTCCTCGACACCGTCGACCACCCCGGCCGGGCCGGGCTGGCCGCGCCGCAGATCGGGGTGAGCGCCCGGGTGTTCAGCTACAACGTCGACGGCGAGATCGGCCACCTGGTCAACCCGCGCGTCGTGGAGCTGTCGGAGGAGACCCAGGACGGCGACGAGGGGTGCCTGTCCATCCCCGGCATCTGGGCGCCGACCGTGCGGGCGGTGCACGCCGTCGTCGAGGGCTTCGACGTCCACGGGGAGCCGCTGCGGCTGTCGGGCAGCGGGCTCATGGCGCGCTGCCTGCAGCACGAGGTCGACCACCTGGACGGGAAGGTGTTCCTCGACCGGCTCACCGGCGAGGCCCGCAAGACCGCCCTGCGTGCCCTGCGCGACCGCTGAACCCCCTACGGTCGGCTCCGTGACCGACCTCGCCACCCGCGCCCGCACCCTGCTCGACCTGCACACCGCCCCGGAGATCCTCGTCCTCACCAACGTGTGGGACGTCGTCTCCGCGCAGGTGGTGGCCGCCACCGACGGCGTCCGCGCGCTGGCCACCGCCAGCCACGGCATCGCCGCGACCTTCGGCTACGAGGACGGGGAGAACATCCCGCTCGACCTGCACCTGGACATGGTCGGCCGGATCGCCGCCGCCGTGGACCTGCCGGTCAGCATGGACATGGAGGCCGGGTACGGCGACGCCGGCGAGACCGCGCGCCGCGCCATGCAGGTGGGCGTCGTCGGCGGCAACCTCGAGGACCAGATGAAGCCGCTGGACGAGGCGGTGGCCGCCGTCGAGGCGGTCGTGCGGGCCGGCCGCGACGCCGGCATCGAGTTCGTGCTCAACGCCCGCACCGACACGTTCGTGCGGGCCGCCGAGGGCGCCGACCGCGGCGAGCTGGTCGCCGAGGCGATCCGCCGCGGGCGGGCCTACCTGGAGGCCGGCGCGCCGGTGGTCTTCGTCCCCCGGCTGGTCGACCGCGACGAGATCGCCGCGGTCGCCGAGGGCCTGGGCCGCAACCGGCTGACGCTCATCAGCGTGCCCGGCGCGTCGCTGCCGGCCCGCGAGATGCAGGAGCTCGGCGTCGCACGCGTCTCCACCGGCCCGTTCACCCAGCGGGTGGCGCTCACCGCGCTGCAGGACGCCGTCGTCGACATGGTGGGCGGCGGCGTCCTGCCGCCCGGCACCCGCGCCCTGAACTGAACGGGTGCCGGCACCGGCCCCGCCTCAGACGGCGACGTCCGTCCTGGGGAGCACCAGACCCCGGACGTCGAAGGGGGTGACCACCGTCGGGCGGCGGGGCCGCCCCTGCAGCACCTCGGTGGCCACCGGCCCGACGACCTCCGCGCTGTAGCGCCCGAAGTCCTCGCGCGACTCCCACACCTCGACGACCTGGAAGCCGTCCGCGGTCTGCCGGGCGAGGTGCACCAGCAAGCCGTCGACGACACCGCCGGTCCGCTCCAGCAGGGCCCGGTGGACGGCGTCGTAGAGCTCCACCGGCTCGGCCACGTCCATGGTCACGGCCCAGGTCATGGCGTCCTCCTCGTGTCCTCCCGGCGGCCCTGCGCCGCCGGCAGTCGGTGCACGCCCTCGCCGGAGAGCCGGCTCACCACGGCGGTGCGGCCGGTCAGCAGGAGCAGCAGGTCGCCGGTGGTGCCCTCGACGCGGGCGCCCTCGCCGGCCGACCAGTCGGAGTCGGTGGCCACCAGCCGCAGGCCCGCGAGGCGCCGGCGGGCCCGGAACGGGAAGCCGGTCGCCCAGACGCGGGTCGCCGAGGTGGCCGCGGCGGCCGGCGGCACCGGCCGGGTCCGCCCCAGCGGCAGTGCGATGTCCTGGCCGTGCACGAGCACGTCGGTGAGCGGCTCGACCGGGGAGACGAACGGCGCCTTCCGCCGGGAGCCGACCATCGCCCGGAGCCGGCGGCCGTACTCCGCGTCGGGCAGCGGCCCCACGCGCAACGCGGTGTCCCGGATCATCCGGTCGAAGCCGCCGCCCGCGCGGATCGCCGCGAGGGTCGCCGGCCACGGGCCCATCTGCGCCAGCGTGAGGTGCGCGGCGACGTCGCGCACGCGCCAGGCCGGGCACAGGGAGGGCATCTCCCACTCCGCCGGGGAGAGGTCGGCGAGCAGGTCGGCGAGGCCGGCCCGCTCGGAGTCGATGGTGCGCCAGACGTCGTCGAGGTCCATGACGGTCTCCGCGGGATTGGTACGATGACCTGACCATCTAGTCAGAAGACCTGACCATCGTCAAGGGGTCCCGTGACCGAACCCGACCACCAGAACCTCGCCCTGCTCTGCTTCTACCCGTCCCGGGCGATGGAGGCCCGGGTGCTCGCGGCGCTGGCGGCCGAGGGCTTCGACGACCTCACGCTCGCCCAGGCGCGGATCGCCGCCCGGATCGGCCCGCACGGCACCCGGCTCACCGACCTGGCGGAGCAGTCGCTGGTGACCAAGCAGACCGCCGGCCACCTGGTCGACCAGCTCCAGCGCGCCGGCTACGTGCGCCGCGTGCCCGACCCCACCGACGCCCGGGCCCGGTTGGTGCAGATCGCCGGGCGCGGCCGGGCGCTGCTGGCGATCGCCCGGCGGGTGGAGGCCGAGGTGGAGGCGGAGTGGACGGCGCACCTGGGGGAGGAGGCGACCGCGCAGCTGCGCGCGGCCCTCACCCGGCTGCGCGAGGTGACCGACCCCTACCGCTGAGCCGCGGCCCCCGGGGCGCAGGACCGGCAGGTGCCGAAGACCTCCAGCTGGTGCTGCACGTCGGCGAAGCCGTGCTCGGCGGCCACCCGCGCCGCCCAACGCTCCACCGGTGGGTCGGCGACCTCCACGGTGAGCCCGCAGGAGCGGCACACCAGGTGGTGGTGGTGCACCGGCGAGCAGCGCCGGTACGCCGCCTCGCCGTCCTCGCTGCGCAGCACGTCGACCAGGCCGTCGTCGACCAGCGCCTGCAGCGCCCGGTAGACGGTGGCCAGGCCGACCGCGTCGCCGCGCTCGCGCAGCAGGGCGTGCAGGTCCTGCGCGGTGCGGAAGCCGTCGAGCTCGTCGAGCAGCGCGAGCACCGCCGTCCGCTGCCGCGTCTGCCGCCGGACCGGGACCTCGGGTGCGCTCACGGTCGCTCCGTCCCCACCGGCGGTGCCGCGACGGCGCGCTCGCTGTGCTCGTCGTAGTGGATGCCGGACACCGTCCGGTGCGGCGCGTGCAGGTGCCCGTCGTGGTCGTAGTCGACGTGGTCGCCGTGCGGCACCGCCCGGTGGCCGCAGCCCTCGCCGTGCTCGTGCGGGTGGGTGGCGTGCACCTCCGCCCGGCGGCCGTGCCGCCGCCGCGCGGTCGCCTCCCGCAGCGTCACCCCCGCGGTGACCGCCAGGAACAGGGCGATGGCCAGCAGCACGATCGTGCCGCCCGAGGGGGTGCCCGTGTAGTAGGAGCCGGCGGTCCCCGCGACGCTGACCACGACGCCGATGGCGCACGCCAGCAGCAGCGTGCTGCGGAAGCTGCGGCCGACCAGCTGGGCGACCGCGCTCGGCAGGATCATCAGCGCGCTGATCAGCAGCAGCCCGACCACCCGCATCGACAGCACGACCGTGGAGGCGACCAGCACGGCCAGCACCACGTTGAGCGCCAGCACCGGCAGCCCGACGGCGCGGGCGTACTCCTCGTCGTCGCTCACCGCGTACAGCCGCTGCCCGAGCATCCAGACGACGGCGAGGACGACCACGGTGATGACGGCGAAGACGGCGACGTCGGAGGCCTGCGTCGTCGTGATGGCGCCGAACAGGTAGGCGTCGAGGTTGGTGGCCTGCCCGCGCGGGGCGAGCGAGAGCAGCACGACGCCGCCGGCGATGCCGCCGTAGAAGAGGACGGCGAGGGCGACGTCGCCGCTGGTGCGCCCGCGGGCGCGCACGAGCTCGATGAGCACCGCGCCCAGCACCGCGGCCACCAGCGCCGTCCCGACCGGTGCCGTGGCGGTGAGGACGCCGACGGCGACGCCGGTCAGCGCCACGTGGCCCAGCCCGTCACCGAGCAGCGACAGCCGCCGCTGCACCAGGAAGACGCCGACCGCGGGTGCGGCGAGACCGACCATGAGGCTGGCCAGCAGCGCCCGCTGCATGAACCCGTACTCGAGCAGCTCCACCTCAGCGGCTCCCGTCGCGCACGCGCACCGCGTCGGGCGCCGGCCGCGGCTGGTCGAGCCGGTACCCCCGGACCGGCGGGGCGGCGGGCTCGTCGGGGTGGTGGCAGTCGGGACCGCCCGCGGGACCCGCCCCGGCCAGCGGGCCGTCGTAGGTGAGCCGGCCGGAGTCCACCACGACGGCGCGGGTGAGCACGCCGGACAGCGCCCCGGTCTCGTGGGTCACGACGAGCAGTGTCGTCCCGGCGGCCGACACCCGCGCCAGCACGGTGGCCAGCGCCATCTGGCTGGCCGCGTCGACGCCGGCGGTGGGCTCGTCCATGACCAGCAGCTCGGGCTCGGCGGCCAGCGCACGGGCCACCAGCACCCGCCGCTGCTGCCCGCCCGACAGCGAGGCCACCGGGTCGTCGAGCCGGTCGGCGAGCCCGACGGCGTCGACCGCCTCGGCGACGGCGGCGCGGTCGCGCGGGCCCAGCCGCCGCCACAGGCCCAGGCGCGGGAGCCGGCCCACGCCGACCACCTCGCGGACGGTGGCCGGCATCGCGCCGCTGACGGTGTGCCGCTGGGGGACGTAGCCGACCCGGCCGCGCTCGCGCAGCCGCCCGACCGGGGAGCCGAGCACCTCGACGGTGCCGCCCAGCACGGTGGCCAGGCCGAGCAGGCCCCGGGAGAGCGTGGTCTTGCCCGACCCGTTGGAGCCGAGGACCGCGACCGCCTCGCCCTGCCGCACGGTCAGGTCGGCGTCGCGCACGATTGCGACGTCGCCGTACCCGATGGTGGCGCCGGTGAGGCGGAGTGCGGGGTCGCTCATGCGCAGCCCTGTCCCTCCTGCAGCGTGGCCAGGTTCGCGCGCATGACCTCGAGGTGGTCGGAGCCGGCCGACTCGTCGGTCAGGCCCTCGAGCGGGTCGAGGACGGCGGTCCGCACGCCGGCCTCCTGGGCGACGGTCTCGGCGACGGCGGGGTCGACGAGGGTCTCGGTGTAGACGGTGGTCACGCCGCGCTCCCGCACGAGGGTGGAGATCTCGGCGAGGGAGGCGGCGCTGGGCTCCGCCGAGGGGCTCAGGCCGCTGATGCCGACCACCTCCAGACCGTACCGGTCGGCGAGGTAGCCGAAGGCGTCGTGGCTGGTGACCAGCGTGGTCACCGCGCAGTCCGCGAGGCCCTGCTCCATCTCGGCGTCGAGCGCCTCGAGGTCGCCGCGCAGCGCCGCGGCGTTCTCCTCGTAGGTGGCCGCGCCGTCGGGGTCGACCTCGGCGAGGCGCTCGGCCAGCGCGTCGCCGACGGCGGCCAGGCGGGTGGGGTCGAGCCAGAAGTGCGGGTCGGTGACCTCCCCGCCCTCGTCCGCGTGCCCCTCCTCGGCGTGCTCCTCCTCGCCCGCGTGCTCGGCGTGTTCCTCCTCCGTCTCGCCCTCGTGGGAGTGCTCCCCGGTGGTGGTCAGCGACAGGTCGGCAGCCTGGCCGGCGTCCCAGGCGGCGTCCCCCGCCTCGGTGACGGCTTCGTCGATCGCGGCCTGGAAACCCTCGAGGTAGACGACGAGGTCGGCCTCCGACAGCGAGGCGACGTCCTGCGGCGTGAGCTCGAGGTCGTGCGGCTCGGCGCCGGGCGGGGTCAGCGAGGTGACCTCGACCCGGTCGCCGCCGACCCGCTCGGCGGCCCACTGGAGGGGGTAGAAGGCGGCGGCCACCGCCACACCGTCGGCGGCGCCGGCCTGTGCGCCGTCGGAACCGCAGCCGGCGAGCAGCAGGGCGGTCGCGGCAGCAGCGGCGGAGGCGACGGCACGCGTCGGTGTCCTGGTCATGAGAACCATTCTCACACGATCGGCAGCGGTCCCGGGAGGGGGGTGCGGCGCGTACCCTCCCCGACGTGTCCGACGCCGCCGAGCTGCCGCTGATCGGTGCCTCCGTCCTGCGGGCCCGCGCCGCCGCGCGCGTGCTGCGCACGCTGCCGACCGACGTCAAGGACGGTGCGCTCTCGGCCATGGCCGACGCGCTGGTGGAGCGCACCGACGAGGTGCTGGCGGCCAACGCGCTCGACGTCGAGGCCGCGGCCGCCGACGGCACGCCCGCCTCGGTGCTCGACCGGCTGCGCCTGGACGCCGGGCGGGTCGCCGCCGTGGCCGCGGCGCTGCGCGACCTGGTCGCCCTGCCCGACCCGGTGGGCGACGTCGTCCGCGGCTCGCGGCTGCCCAACGGGCTGCAGCTGCGTCAGGTCCGCGTGCCCTTCGGCGTGGTCGGGATCGTCTACGAGGCGCGGCCCAACGTGACCGTCGACGCCGCGGGGCTGTGCCTCAAGAGCGGTAACGCGGCGCTGCTGCGCGGGTCGGCGTCGGCGTTCCGCACCAACACCGCGCTGGTCGCCGTCCTGTCCGAGGCGGGGCAGAAGGCCGGCCTGCCCGAGGGGTCGGTGGAGCTGCTGCCGGCCGATCGCGCCTCGGTGGGCGAGCTGCTGTCGGCGCGCGGGCACGTCGACCTGGTCATCCCGCGCGGCGGCGCCTCGCTCATCCAGCGCGTGGTCCGCGAGGCGCAGGTGCCGGTGATCGAGACCGGCGTCGGCAACTGCCACGTCTACGTCGACGCCTCCGCCGACGCGGCCACCGCCGAGGCGATCGTGCTCAACTCCAAGACGCACCGGGTGAGCGTCTGCAACTCCGCCGAGACGCTGCTCGTCCACCGCGACGTCCCCTTCCTGCCGCGGCTGCTCGGCGCCCTGGTCGACGCCGGGGTCACGCTGCACGGCGATGCCGCCGCCCGGGCCGCGCACCCCGCCGTCGTCCCGGCCACCGACGAGGACTGGGGCACCGAGTACCTGTCGATGGACATGGCGGTGCGCGTCGTCGACGACCTGCCGGCCGCGCTGGAGCACATCGCGCGGTGGGGGAGCGGGCACACCGAGGCCGTCGTCGCCGACTCCGCGACCGCGATCGCCGCGTTCACCGCCGGGGTCGACGCCGCCGCCGTCATGGTCAACGCCTCCACCCGGTTCACCGACGGCGGCGAGTTCGGCTTCGGCGCCGAGATCGGCATCTCCACCCAGAAGCTGCACGCGCGCGGGCCGCTGGGCCTGCCCGAGCTCACCAGCACCACCTACGTCGTCACCGGCAGCGGCCACACCCGCTGACCCGGCCCGCCCCGTCCGAGGAGCCGCATGCCCCGCCCGCCGACCCAGCTGCCCCAGTTCTCCTCGGTCGCCGACGTCGGCAAGCGCCTGTCGACCGCCGGCTACCTGCCCGACGAGCGGATCGCGACGACGGTCTTCCTCGCCGACCGGCTGGGCAAGCCGCTGCTGGTCGAGGGGCCTGCCGGCACCGGCAAGACCGAGCTGGCCAAGGCGCTGGCGGCGGCGACCGGCTCGGAGCTCATCCGGCTGCAGTGCTACGAGGGCCTCGACGAGGCGCGGGCGCTCTACGAGTGGAACTACAAGAAGCAGCTGCTGCGCATCCAGGCCTCGCAGGGTTCCGACGGCGCGGACTGGGACACCGTCCACGACGACATCTTCGGCGAGGAGTTCCTGCTCGCCCGCCCGCTGCTGACCGCCATCCGGCGCACCGAGCCCACCGTCCTGCTCATCGACGAGACCGACAAGGCCGACGTCGAGGTCGAGGGGCTGTTGCTGGAGGTGCTCAGCGACTTCCAGGTGACCATCCCCGAGCTCGGCACCGTGACCGCCACCCGCCGGCCGACCGTGGTCCTGACCTCCAACGCCACCCGCGAGCTGTCCGAGGCGCTCAAGCGGCGCTGCCTGTACCTGTCGCTGGACTACCCCTCCGCCGAGCGGGAGCGGGAGATCGTGCTCTCGCGGGTGCCCGACCTGGCGCCGGGGCTGGCCGAGCAGCTGGTGCGCACGATCCGCGCGCTGCGGGCGATGGAGCTGAAGAAGTCGCCGTCGATCTCCGAGACCCTCGACTGGGCCCAGACGCTGCTCGAGCTGGGCCTCGACACCCTGGACGAGACCGCGGTCCGCTCGACGCTGGGCGTGGTGCTCAAGCACGCCAGCGACCAGGAGCGCGCCGCCGCAGAGCTGCGGCTCAACTGATGTCCGCGCCGTCGGCCGTCCCCGGGGGGCTGGCCGGGCACCTGGACGGGTTCGTGCGGGCGGTGCGCGAGGCGGGGATCCCGGTCGGCATCAGCCAGGCCGTCGACGCCGCCGAGATCCTCACCGTGGTCGACCTGCTCGAGCGGGAGCAGCTGCGGCACGGGCTGGCCGCCGTGCTGCTGCAGCGGGCCTCGCAGCGGCCGACCTACGACGTGCTGTTCGACCTGTGGTGGCCGCTGTCGGACCGCCCCGCCGACGCCTCCTCCCCGGACGGGTCCGGGGAGGAGACCGGCGGTGAGCCGGGCGACGACGACGGCTCCACGCTGGACCTGCCCGACGGCCACGGCGACGGGCGCGACCTGTCGGAGCGCATGCGGGAGGAGCTGGCGCGGCTGCTGCTCGAGGGCGACGACGAGGCGCTGCGCCGGTTCGCGCGGCAGGCGGTCGACCAGCTGGGCCGGGCACCGGCGTCGCCGTCGGGGCAGTCCTACTTCGGTTACCGCGTGATGCGGGCGCTGTCCCCGGACACGCTGGTCGCCCAGCTGCTGGCGGGCCTCCTGGGGGACGGCGGCCGCGGCGGGCTGGCCGAGCAGGTGGCCCGGCAGACCGTGCGCGAACGGCTGGCCGCCTTCCGCGCCGCGGTCGACGCCGAGGTGCGCCGGCGCGCGGCCGCCGAGCGCGGCCGCGAGCGGGTGGCGAGGAGCGCGGTGCGCCCGCTGGCCGAGCAGGTCGACTTCCTGCGCGCGCAGCAGTCCGACCTCGCCGAGCTGCGCCGGGCGGTGGCCCCGCTGGCCCGGCGGCTGGCGGTCAAGCTGTCCGCGCGGCGGCGGATGGGCCGCCAGGGCCGGCTGGACTTCCGCAAGACCGTGCGGGCGTCGCTGGGCACCGGCGGCGTGCCGGTGGTGACCCACCACCGGCCCCGGAAGGTGCACAAACCGGAGCTGGTCGTGCTCTGCGACGTCAGCGGGTCGGTGGCCGGGTTCAGCCACTTCACGCTGATGCTCACCCAGGCGCTGCGCGAGCACTTCTCCGGGGTCCGCGCGTTCGCCTTCGTCGACGCCACCGACGAGGTCACCCGCTTCTTCCGGCCCGGCGCCGACGTCGCGGGTGCGATCGCCCGGATCGGGCGGGAGGCCGACGTGGTGGCCTTCGACGGGCACAGCGACTACGGCAACGCCCTGGAGGTGTTCGCCGACCGCTGGCCGACCGCCGTGGGGCCCAGGACCTCGCTGCTGGTGCTCGGCGACGGGCGCACCAACTACCGCCAGCCCGGACTGCCGGTGCTCGCCGACCTGGTCCGCCGGGCCAGGTCGGCGCACTGGCTCAACCCCGAGCCGCGCCGGCTGTGGGGGAGCGGGGACTCCGCCGCCGACCGGTACGGCGAGGTCATCGACATGGTGGAGTGCCGCAACGCCACCCAGCTCGCCGACTTCGTCACCACGCTCTGACGGAGGACCCCCTCGCCCCCCACCTGGGGACCCTCGACCGGATCCCGCGGGAGTGCCGCGGGCTCCGACGGGGTCCGGTTAGGCTCGGTCGGTGGCGGGGACCCGGGTCGGCGTGATGGGTGGCACGTTCGACCCCATCCACCACGGCCACCTGGTGGCCGCCAGCGAGGTGGCCGGTCTGTTCGGGCTCGACGAGGTCGTCTTCGTGCCCACCGGCCAGCCGTGGCAGAAGACCGAGCGGGCGGTCAGCCCAGCCGAGGACCGCTACCTCATGACCGTCATCGCCACCGCCTCCAACCCGCGCTTCTCCGTCAGCCGCGTCGACGTCGACCGCGAGGGCCCGACGTACACCATCGACACGCTCACCGACCTGCACCGCCTGCGCCCCGACGCCGAGCTGTTCTTCATCACCGGCGCCGACGCGCTCGCCCAGATCCTCAGCTGGCGCGACAGCGACCGGTTCCTCCGGCTGGCGCACTTCGTGGGGGTCACCCGACCCGGGTTCACGCTCGCCGACGGGCACCTGCCCGAGGGGGCGGTCAGCCTGGTCGAGATCCCGGCGCTGGCGATCAGCTCCACCGACTGCCGCGACCGCGTCGCCCGCGGCATGCCGGTCTGGTACCTCGTGCCCGACGGGGTGGTCCAGTACATCGAGAAGCGCCGCCTCTACCGCGCGGACCCGGTGGCCGGGCGTCCGGCCGGCCCGCGCGCCGACCGGCCCGGTGCCGGTCCGTCCGACCCACCGCCGACCCACCTCCAGGAGGTGCCCTGATGACCGCCTCCGCCGAGGCGCGGGAGACCGCACTGCTCGCTGCCCAGGCCGCCGCCGACAAGCTCGCGACCGACGTGTCGATCGTCGACGTCAGCGACCGGCTGGCGATCACCGACGCGTTCGTGCTCGCCTCCGCCCCCAGCGAACGCCAGGTCCAGTCGATCGTCGACGAGGTCGAGGAGCGGCTGCGCGAGCACGGCGTCAAGCCGGTCCGGCGCGAAGGGGTGGCCGAGGCCCGCTGGGTGCTGCTCGACTTCGTCGACGTCGTCGTGCACGTCCAGCACGCCGAGGAGCGCGCCTACTACGCCCTCGAGCGGCTCTGGAAGGACTGCCCGACCATCCCCTTCGTCGACCGCGCCGTCCCGCCCGCCGTCGCCCGCTCCGCCGGGACGCCGGCGGCCGACGACGTGGACCCCGGCAGCTCCGGTTCCGTGGTCCTGGCGCCCGGACCGGCCGAGCCGGGGGCCGACGGCGCGGGCGCCGCGGCCGAGGGCGCGACCGACGAGGACCTGCTCGACGACGACCTGCTCGAGGGCGACCCGTTGCTCGACGGGACGGCGGAGGAGCCCGGGGACACCGACCCGACCGGCCGGTGACGGCCGCGCTCCTGCCCGACCTGCGGGTCCCTCGGCTGGTCGTCTGGCGGCACGGCCGGACGGCGTGGAACGCCGCGGGCCGCTTCCAGGGCCAGCTCGACCCGCCGCTGGACGACGAGGGCCGGGCGCAGGCCGCGCGCACGGCACCGCACCTCCTCGCCGGCGGCCTGCGCCCGGGGTCGACCGTCGTCGTCTCCAGCGACCTCGTCCGCGCCGCGGACACCGCCGCGGCCCTCACCGCGCTGCTCGACGTCCCGCTTCGACTCGACGAGCGGCTGCGCGAACACGGTCTCGGCTCCTGGGAGGGGCTCACCCGCGACGAGGTCGCCGCCCGCCATCCCGAGCAGTACGCCGACTGGCTCGCCGGGCGGCCGGTGCACGGTCGCGGTGGGGAGGACAACGCGGCCGTCGTCGCCCGGGCCCTGGCCGCGCTGGCCGACCTGCCGCCGGCCGACGTCGCCGTCGTCGTCACCCACGGCGGGACCGCCGGGCGACTGATCGAGGCGCTGCTCGAGCTGGGCCCGCAGCACCGCCGCGTGTTCGGCCCCCTCGCGAACTGCGGCTGGAGCGAGCTCGTCCGGCAGGGGGAACGCTGGCGGCTGGCGCGGCACAACTGCGCCGTCGCGGCCGTCCCCGGTGCCGGGGGCGACGGGTTCGCCGGGCGGGGCGGACTGGACGCCGGTGCCACCCCGGAGGGCGGTGCGCCGCCGGCCCAGGACGCCGACGCCGTCGCCTGAACCCCGCCGGTCCGCTCCCCGTCCGTTCCGCAGCGGTCCGGCCGGGAGCGGCGGGCTAACCTCGCCGGATGCCCGTCGCCGTGGTCACCGACTCCACGGCCTACCTCCCGCCCGAGGTCGTGAGCCGGTACGGCATCGAGGTGGTGCCCTGCTACGTGGTCCTGGCCGGCCGGTCCGGGCGCGAGGGCGAGGAGATCACCCCCGAGGACGTCGCCCGGGCCCTCGGCGCCCGTGGTCAGCGGGTGTCGACCTCCCGGCCCACGCCCGGTGACTTCGTCGCCGCCTATCGCCGGCGGCTGGCCGAGGGCGCCGACCGCATCGTCTCGGTCCACCTCTCCGCCGACCTCTCGGGTACCTGGGACGCCGCCCGCCTGGCCGCCGCCCAGGTCGGCGAGCACGTGGTGACCGTCGTCGACACCCGGTCGACGGCGATGGGCTCCGGCTTCGCCGTCCTGGCGGCGGCGCGTGCGGCCGCCGAGGGCGCCGGCGCCCCGGACGTCGCCGCGGCGGCGAACCGCACCGCGGAGCGGACCCGCACGTTCTTCGTCGTCGACACCCTCGAGCACCTCCGCCGTGGCGGCCGGATCGGCCCGGCCGCGTCCCTGCTCGGCACCGCGCTGTCGATCAAGCCGTTGCTGCACGTCGCCGACGGACGCGTCCTGCCCCTGGAGCGGGTGCGCACCTCCGCCCGCGCGATCACCCGGCTCGTGCAGCGGGCGGCCGAGGCCGCGGGCGGGCCGGGTGCCGGGGTGGCCGTGCACCACCTGGCCGCCGCCGACCGAGCGCAGCGGCTGGCCGTCCAGCTGCAGGAGGCGATCCCCGGCATCCGGGAGCTGTACGTCAGCGAGCTCGGCGCGGTGATCGGCGCCCACGTCGGCCCCGGCGCGGTCGGCGTCGTGGTGACGCCGGCGGAGCAGCCCACGGAGCAGCCCACGGAGCAGCCCACGGAGCAGCCGGCGCGGCAGCCGACGGGCGCCGACGACGACCCCGGACACGACCGAGCAGCGGGCGCCGATCCCGGCGCCGGTGCGGAGGAGCGGCCGCTGGACTGAGCGGAGGAGGCCGGACACGGAGCGCAGCCTGCACCCGGGCGGGTCCGTCCGTGGCCGTCCCGTCCACAGGCGGGGAGGCCGTCCACAGCCCCTCCCAGGGCAGCCCGGAACGCCCCCGGGCCTGCCTAACGTCCGCCGCGTGCGCCTGACCTCCCGCCGTGACGACGCCGACGTCATCCGCGCCCGGATGCGGGTGCTCCTCGCCGAGGGCCGGCGATCCGGCTGGCTTCCCGCTGACGACCCCGGCGACCACCCCGACGACCCCGACGACGATGCCGACCACCCGGGTGACGGCCCGACCGGACGCCGGGTCACCGGCGTCGCCCTCCTCCGGCGCCCGGTCCCGCGCGATCGCCCGGGGCCTCCCGCCCGTGACCTCCACGGACCCCGGGACCTCGATGACCTCGAGGAGGGGATCGACGACGACCTCGACGACCACCTCGACGACGACCGGGCGGACCTGCCGGCAGGCCTCGGACGCCACCGCGTGCCGGCGCGGACGGTGCGCGTCGACCCCGGCCGGCGCGGCAGCCGGGCGCTGTGGGTGGCCGGGCTCCTCGCGGCCCTGGCGCTGGTCGGCTGGACGTGGCTGGACCGGCCGAGCGTCGAGCCGGCACCCCCGGTGGCGACGCCCTCCGCCCCTGCCGAGCCGTCGGCGGTGGGGGCCGCCGAGGAGCAGCCGACCGTCGTCGTGTCGGTCGTGGGCCTGGTCGTCCGTCCGGGACTGGTGACGCTGCCGGAGGGCGCCCGGGTGGCCGATGCGATCGCGGCGGCCGGCGGACTGCTCCCCGAGGCCGACCCCGCGTCGGTCAACCTGGCCGCGGTCGTGGCCGACGGCCAGCAGGTCGCCGTCGGCGTGCCCGGCGCCGCCACGGCGGGTGGGCCCACACCGAGCGGCGGGTCCGGGTCGGCGGGGCCGCTGGACGTCAACGCGGCGACCGTCACCGACCTCGACGCCCTGCCCGGCATCGGGCCGGTCCTCGCGCAGCGGATCGTCGACCACCGCGAGGCGAACGGCCGCTTCACCAGCGTCGAACAGCTCGACGACGTCCCCGGCATCGGCCCGGCCATCTACGCCGAGCTGGCCGACCTGGTGCGGGTGTGACGGGCACGACCGGGAGCCGAGCGGCCCCGCCGCGCTGGACCTGGGTCGACCTCCGGCTGGTGCCGGTCGCGGTCGCCGTCTGGGCCGTCACCCTCGGCGCGGGCCACGTCCCACCGCTCGTGTCGGTCGCCGTCGCGGCGGCTGCGGTCCTCTGTGCCGCGGTCGTGGTCACCCGGCGCGACCGCTCCGGAGCGCTCGTCGTCCTCGTGGTGCTGGCGGCGGTGGCCACCGCCGCGACTGCCGCGGCCGTGCGTGGCGCCGTCCACGCCTCGTCCCCGCTCACCGAGCTCGGCGGGGACCGCCAGGTGCACGTCGTCCTCGAGGTGGACGGGGACCCGCGCCGCATCGGCGGTGCGGCCGCACCACGTCTGGTCCTCGACGCCACGGTCACCGCCCTCGAGGACGGAGGGGGCACGGCGCGCCTGTCGGCCGTGGTCGTGGTGTTCGCACCCGAGGACGGCTGGACGGGCCTGCTGCCCGGCCAGCTCGTCCGCGCCCGGGTCACCGTCAGCCCCGCCGCGCCCGCCGACGGCGTCGTCGCCCGGCTCTCCGCGCGCGGACCGCCCGAGCCGGTCGGTGGGGCGCCGTGGGTGCAGCGGGCCGCCGGCGGGGTGCGCGACGGGCTGGCGGACTCGGCCGACCGTGTCCTGGACAGCCCGGCGGCCGGCCTGCTGCCCGGCCTGGTCGTCGGCGACACCCGCGCCATGGACCCCGTGCTCACCGAGGACTTCCGACGGGCAGGCCTGTCCCATCTCACCGCTGTGTCCGGCGCGAACGTCTCGATCGTCCTCGCGGGCGTGCTCGCGCCGCTGCGCAGACGCGCGGCCGACCCCCGTCTGCAGGCGCTCGTCGCCGTGGTGGCCCTCGCCGGCTTCGTGGTCCTCGCCCGCCCGAGCGCGAGCGTCGTCCGGGCCGCCGCCATGGGGGCGGTCGGCCTGCTCGCCCTGGCGTCCGGCCGCTCCCGCGCGGCACTGCCCGCGCTGTCGGCATCGGTCGTCGTCCTGCTCCTGCTCGATCCCCGCCTGGCCCGGGACGCCGGCTTCGCCCTGTCGGTGACCGCCACCGCGGCCATCGTGCTGCTGGCCCCCGGGTGGTCCCGCCGGCTGCGGGGTCGTGGCTCGCCGGGGGTCCTCGCCGACGCGGTCGCCGTCGCCGCGGCCGCCGGCCTGGCCACCGCACCGCTGGTCGCCGGGCTGTCCGGCCTGGTCAGTCCGGTGTCCCTGCCCGCCAACCTGCTGGCCGCGCCCGCCGTGGCGCCCGCGACGGTGCTCGGCCTGCTCGCCGCGCTCGTCGGCGCGGTCGTGCCCCTGGCCGGTGACGCCCTGGTGTGGCTGGCCGGCTGGCCGGTGCGCTGGCTGGTCGCCGTCGCGCGGGCCGCCGCGTCCCTGCCCGACGGCGCGAGCGGCTGGCCCGCCGGCACCCGGGGCGCCCTGCTGCTCACCCTGCTCCTGCTGGCCGCCGGGCTGCTGCTGTGGCGCCACCCGCGGCTGCGCGCGCTCGCCCTCGCCGTCCTCGTCGGGGTGGTCGTCCTCGGCTGGCCGCTGCGCCAGGTGAGTGACGGGTGGCCGCGTCCCGACGCGGTGATCGTCGCTTGCGACGTGGGCCAGGGTGACGGGCTGGTCGTGCCCACCGGCCCCGGTGAGGCCGTGCTCGTCGACGCCGGACCCGAGGTCGGCCCGATCGACCGCTGCCTGGACCGGCTCGGCGTCGACGTGCTGCCACTGGTGCTGCTGTCCCACCTCGATGCCGACCACGTCGGCGGACTGGTCGGGGCGTTGTCCGGCCGGGACGTCGGCACGATCGCCACGGGGACGCTGTCGCCGGCCGACGACCGCTCGGCCGCCCTCGACGCGCAGGCCGGCCGCGCCGGAGCCCGCCGGGAGGTGCTGCTGCCCGGCGACGTGCGCACGGTGGGGAGCGCGACCTTCGAGGTGCTGGCCCCGCCCGCGGAGATCGTGACCGCCGCGGCCGAGCCGAACGACCTCTCGCTGGTCGTGCGGGTCACCCACCGCGGGGTCCGCGTGCTGCTCACCGGCGACCTCGGCGCCGCGGCCGAGGCCCGTCTCCTCGCCCGCGGCGTGGACCTCACCGCCGACGTCCTGAAGGTGCCGCACCACGGCAGCGCCGACGCCGACGAGGCGTTCCTGGCCGCGACGGGGGCCAGGATCGCCGTCATATCCGTAGGTGCGGACAACACCTACGGGCATCCGGCGCCCGGACTGCTATCGACCCTGGTCAGAGCAGGAATGCGGGTCCACCGGACCGATCTGCACGGTGACCTCGCCGTCGTCGGTGACGCCGACGACTGGGGTGTCGTGGGAGACGGCCAGGTTCCTTGACGCGTGCCCGGACGAAGCGTCACCTCTGCCGGACCCCCAACGACGAGGAGTTCGTGTGAAGCACCAGCGCCGCCTGATGGTGGCCGCGATGACCCTGCCCGTGCTGGCCCTGGCGGCCTGTGGCGGCGGCGGGGACGAGGAGACCGCTGCCGGTGGCGGCGGGGGGGCCTGCGAGGCCTCCGACGGCGAGGTCACGCTCGACTTCGTGACCTGGGTGCCCGGGATGGACCAGGTCGTCGAGATGTGGAACGAGGAGAACCCCGACGTCCAGGTCGAGGTGGAGACCACCCCGGCGGGCAACGCGGGTACCTACAACAACCTGTTCAACGGCCTCGAGGCCGACACGGCGCCCGACCTCAGCCAGATCGAGTACGACTCGCTGTCGAGCTTCCGGCTGCAGGACGGTCTGCAGGACATCAGCGCCTGCGAGGGCGTCTCCGACGCCTCCGGCGACTTCGTCGACTGGACGTGATCGCAGGTGCAGCTCGGCGACGAGGGCGTCTACGCGATCCCTCAGGACACCGGTCCCATGGCCCTCTTCTACCGCGAGGACCTCTTCACCCAGGCCGGCATCACCGAGCCGCCGGCCACCTGGGAGGAGTACTACCAGGCCGCCGTCCAGCTCAAGCAGGCCACCGGCGCCTACATCACCCACTTCCCGCAGGGCGACGCGAACTGGTTCACCGGGCTGCTGTGGCAGCGCGGCGCGAGCCTCTTCGAGCTCGACGGCGACCAGGTGCAGGTCAACGTCGACAGCCCCGAGGCGCAGGAGGTGGCGGACTACTGGCAGCGGATGATCGACGAGGACCTCGTCGCGACCAACCTGCAGGGCTTCTCCCCGGACCTGTACGCGGCCTGGAACGGCGGTCAGGTGGCCAGCTGGCCGTCGGCGGCCTGGGGTTACTCGACCATCCGCGACAACGCGGCCGGCACCGCCGGTCTCCGGCGGGTCGCCCCGATGCCGCAGTGGAGCGAGGGTGAGCAGGCCCGCCGGCAACTGGGGTGGCTCGACCACCGCGGTGCTCTCCGGCACCGAGCACCCGGCCGAGGCGGCGCGCTTCGCGCTGTGGCTCAACACCGACCCCGAGGCGCTGGCCATGGCCAACGAGCTCGGTGGCCTGTTCCCGGCGGCCAACGCCGGGGAGGACCTCCCGGCGCTTCAGGGCGGCGTGGGGTTCTACGGCGGTCAGGAGATCTTCTCGATCTTCCAGGAGGCGTCCGGCAACGTCGACACCGACTTCACCTGGGGCCCGACCATGACCGACACCTACACGGCCATGAGCGACGGCTTCACCGCCGCCCTCAACGGCCAGGGCACGCTCTCCGAGGCGCTGACCGCCGCCCAGGAGGCGTCGCGGCAGTCCCTGGAGGACCAGGGCGTCCAGGTCGCGGACTGACCTCGCAGCTCCGATGACCGTCGTCGCTCCGCCAACCACCTCCGCCTCCCCGGCCGCCGCCCCGCGGCGGCCGGGGAGGTCGGGGGTGCGGTCCCGGGCCCGGCTGTGGTTCACCCTGCCGTTCCTGGTGCCGTTCGTCCTCTTCTACCTGCTGCCCATCGGGTACGCGATCGTCCAGAGCCTGACCAAGACCGAGCGCACCGGCGGGATCTTCGGCGAGACGACCACCACCTTCGCGGGGCTGGAGCAGTACTCCCGCGTCGTCACCGACCCGGCGTTCCTCCGCGGGGTCGGCCGCGTCCTGCTCTTCGGCGTCGTGCAGGTGCCGATCATGCTGGCCTTCGCCCTGCTCCTGGCCCTGGTGCTCGACTCGGCGGTCGCCCGGCTCAAGCGGACGTTCCGCATCGCCTTCTTCCTGCCCCACGGCATCCCCGGCGTCATCGCGGCGCTGATGTGGGCCTTCCTCTACAGCCCGCAGCTGAGCCCGATCGTCGACCTGCTGGAGGGCGGCGGCCTCGACGTCGACTTCCTCGGCTCGGGCACCATCCTGTGGTCGATCGCCGACGTCGTGACCTGGACCTACACCGGCTACAACATGCTGATCATCTTCGCCGCGATGCAGGCGATCCCGCAGTCGGTCTACGAGGCCGCGAAGGTCGACGGCGCCGGCGGGATCCGCACCGCCTGGTCGATCAAGATCCCGCTGGTGATGCCCGCGCTGGTGCTCACCGGGGTCTTCTCGATCATCGGCACCCTGCAGCTGTTCACCGAGCCGATCGTCTTCCGGGCGATCTCCACCAACGTGACGTCGAGCTACACCCCGAACCTGCTGGCCTACACGACCGCGAGTGCCAACAACTACCCGCTGGCCGCGGCCATCTCGGTGGTCCTGGCCGTCGCGACGTTCATCCTGTCCTTCACCTTCCTGCGCGCGACCGCGAAGAGGTCGGGACTGTGAGCACCGTGGCACCCGTCGAGAGCGGGCCCCAGCGCGAGGACACCTCCCGCTCGCGGCTGACCCGCGGGGGAGCGACCCGGGAGTCCCCGCTCTCCGTGGCCGCCGCGATGATCCTGCTGGTCGGCGCGGCCGTGTACTTCCTGCTGCCGGTCTACTGGCTGATCGTCAACGCCACCAAGACCCAGCCGGACCTCATCGACAGCAACGGCTTCTGGTTCGCCGAGTGGAACCTCGGGGAGAACCTCTCGGAGCTGTTCGCCCGCGACGGGGGCATCTACCTGCGCTGGGCGCTCAACAGCCTGCTCTACGCCGGACTGGGCGCGGCCGTCGGCACGCTGCTGGCCGCGATGGCCGGCTACGCCATGGCCAAGTACCAGTTCCGCGGCCGGGAGGCGCTGTTCGCCCTGGTCCTGGGCGGGGTGCTGGTCCCGGCGACCGCCCTGGCGCTGCCGCTGTTCCTGCTCTTCGCGCGTGTCGACCTGACCAACACGTTCTGGCGGTGTTCCTGCCGAGCGTCGTCAGCCCGTTCGGCGTCTACCTGTCCCGGATCTTCGCCGCGGCGTCGGTGCCCGACGAGCTCATCGACGCCGCCCGGCTCGACGGGGCCAGCGAGTGGCGGATCTTCTCCACGGTGGCCGTCCGGCTGATGAGCCCCGCGCTGGTGACGATCTTCCTGTTCCAGTTCGTCGTGATCTGGAACAACTTCCTGCTCCCGCTCATCATGCTGCGCAACAACGAGCTGTGGCCGATCACCTTCGGGCTGTTCTCCTGGCAGTCGCAGGTGTCGCGGGACCCGCAGTTGCAGATCCTCACCGTCGTCGGTTCGCTCGTCTCCGTGATCCCGCTGATCGTCACGTTCCTGGTCCTGCAGCGCTACTGGCGGGCCGGGCTGGCCGCGGGGTCGGACAGGTGAGCCGCTGGCCCACCGACTCGATCTCCTTCGGCGGGGACTACAACCCCGAGCAGTGGCCCCGCGAGGTCTGGGCCGAGGACGTCGCCCTCATGCGCGAGGCCGGTGTCGACCTCGTCACCGTCGGGGTCTTCAGCTGGGCCCTGCTCGAGCCCGAGCCCGGCCGGTTCGACACCGGGTGGCTCGACGAGGTCATGGACCTGCTGCACGGTGCCGGTATCCGCGTCGACCTCGCCACCGCGACCGCCTCGGCGCCGCCGTGGCTGGCGCGGCTGCACCCGGAGGTGCTGCCGGTCGCCGAGGACGGCACCCGCTTCGCGATCGGCGGGCGGCAGACCTGGTGCCCGTCCTCGCCGGTCTTCCGCGAGCGCTCCCTCGCGCTGGTCGAGCACCTGGCCCGGCACTACGCCGACCACCCGGCGCTGGCCATGTGGCACGTCAACAACGAGCTCGGCTGCCACAACGTGCACTGCTACTGCGACGTCTCGGCGGAGGCGTTCCGCGCCTGGCTGCAGCGCCGCTACGGCACCGGTGCCGACGGGCTGGAGGCGCTCAACGAGGCGTGGGGGACCGCCTTCTGGAGCCAGCGCTACGGCGACTGGGCCGAGATCGGCGTCCCCCGGCGGACGACGGCCACCGGCAACCCCACCCAGCGGCTGGACTACCTCCGGTTCTCCTCCGACGAACTGCTCGACCAGTACCTCGCCGAGGCCGAGGTGCTGCGCCGGATCACCCCCGACGTCCCGGTCACCACCAACTTCATGGTGACCAGCCACCAGTGGGCCATGGACTACGGCACCTGGGCGCCGACCCAGGACGTCGTCTCCAACGACCACTACCTCGACCACCGACTGCCCGACCCACACGCCGAGATGTCCTTCTGCGCCGACCTCACCCGCGGGCTGGCCGGCGGTGGGCGCTGGCTGCTCATGGAGCACTCCGTCTCGGCGGTCAACTGGCAGCCGGTCAACGTGGCGAAGCGACCGGGGGAGGCCGTGCGCGACAGCCTCGTCCACGTGGCCCGCGGCGCCGAGGGCGTCGCCTTCTTCCAGTGGCGGGCCAGCCGGGCCGGCGCGGAGAAGCACCACTCCGGGCTCGTGCCGCACGCCGGCACCGACTCACGGACATGGCGGGAGGTCCTGCAGCTCGGGCGCGCCCTCCGCAGCATCGACGAGGTGCGCGGCACCCGCGTCCGGGCCGACGTCGCCCAGCTCTTCGACCACCAGGCCTGGTGGGCCAACGACGCCCCCTCGCGCCCCACCGAGCTGCTGCGCTACCTCGACGCCGGCCTCGCGGTGCACCGCGTCCTGCGGTCCGCCGGGGTGACCAGCGACGTGGTCCCCGTGGCCACCGCCGACCTGGCCGGCGTGCTCGCCGCGCACCGCGTCGTCGTCGTCCCGACCCTGCACCTGTGCACCGACGCGACGGCCGAGGCGGTCGCAGCGGCGGCCGCCGCCGGGGCCCACGTGGTGGTCACCTGCTCC
The DNA here is from genome assembly GCF_900115395.1 of Geodermatophilus obscurus. Taxonomy (GTDB): domain Bacteria; phylum Actinomycetota; class Actinomycetes; order Mycobacteriales; family Geodermatophilaceae; genus Geodermatophilus; species Geodermatophilus obscurus_B. Next base: position 8,289 of record NZ_FOWE01000010.1, on the reverse strand, counting down.
TCCGGTGTCGTCGACGAGCACGACCACGTCCGGCTCGGCGGGTACCCCGGTGCGTTCCGCGACCTGCTCGGGGTGCGGATGACCGAGGTCCTGCCGCTGCTGCCCGGCGAGGTCCTCGAGCTCGAGCACGGCTGGCGCGGGACCGTCTGGTCCGAGGAGGGGGACGTCGACGACGACGTCGAGGTCGTCGCCCGGGTGCTCGCCGGACCCGTGCCGGGCCAGCCGGCGGTCACCCGGCGCGCACTGCCCGGGGGCGGGGTCGCCTGGTACGTCGCCACCCAGCTCGACGACGCGGCCTGGGACGCCCTGCTGCGCCGGGTGCTCGGGGAGGCCGGCGTGCAACCGGCCGCCGCGGTGCCACCGGGCGTGGAGGCCGTCCGCCGCGTCTCCGACGACGGTGCGCGCTCCTACCTCTTCCTCCTCGACCACACCGGTGAGGAGCAGCGCGTGCCGGCCCGCGGGACGGAGCTGCTCACCGGGACGGCGGTCGGGGGCGAGGTGGTCGTCCCGGCGCGGGGCGCGGCCGTCGTGCGGGAGTCCGCGGACTGACCGGCACCCCTGCGGAGCCCCGCGGGGACGTCGGCGGCGCGTGACACCATCGGCACGTGGCAGCAGCACCCCCGGCACCGACCTCCCGCCTGCGGGCCGTCGTCGGCGAGGAGGAGCTGCTGCGCTCGCGCGCCGTGGCCGCCGTCCGGGCCGCCGTCCTCGAGCGCCACCCGCAGGCGGAGCTGCACGAACTGCCCGCCCTCGGCCTGCCGGCCGGGCAGCTCGCCGACGTCCTGGCGCCCTCCCTGTTCGGCGAGCACCGCCTCGTCGTCGTCGCCGGCGTGCACGAGGCGGCCGGCGCACTGGTCGACGCGCTGACCGGCTACTGCAAGGACCCCGACCCGGACCTGACGCTGGTCCTGGTGCACCACGGCGGCAAGCGCAACGAGGCGCTCATCAAGACGCTGACCGCGGCCGGCGGGGCCGTCGACGACTGCCCGAGGATCACCTCGGCGGGCGACCGGGCGGCGTTCGTGCGCAACGAGGTCCGCGCCGCCGGCGGGCGCATCACCCCGGACGCGCTCAGCGCGCTGGTCGACGCGATCGGCGGTGACCTGCGGTCGCTGTCGGCCGCCGCCACCCAGCTGGTCGCCGACTTCGGCGGCACCATCGACGCCGACGCCGTCGCCCGCTTCCACCGCGGTCAGGCGGAGGTCACCGGTTTCACCGTCGCCGAGCGGGTGCTGGTGGGTGACCGGCGGGGGTCGCTGGAGATGCTGCGCTGGGCGCTCGACCGCGGCGTGGCCCACGTGCTCATCGCCGACGCGATCGCCGACGGCATCCGCACCGCGGCCCGCGTCACGTCGCTGAACACGAGCAACCCCGGGGAGCTCGCCCGCGCCCTGAAGCTGCCGCCGTGGAAGGTCAAGAAGGCGCAGTCCCAGGCGCGCGGCTGGAGCATCGACGGGCTGCAGCAGGCGATCGGCGTGGCCGCCGAGCTCAACGCCGACGTCAAGGGCGTGGCGGCCAGCGCCGACTACGCACTGGAGCGGGCGGTGCGCCGCATCGTCGACATCCGTGCCACGACGGGCCGCGACTCCCGGGCGCGCGGCCGGTACTGAGGCCCGCTCGGGCCGGGGAACGCGACGAGCCCCGTCCCTCGCGGGGACGGGGCTCGCCAGGAGCGCCGGGGCTCAGCTCACAGGCTGGTCAGCTGCTTGGCCATGCCCGACTTGCGGTTGGCGGCCTGGTTCTTGTGGATGACGCCCTTGCTGGCGGCCTTGTCGAGCGCCCTGCCGGCCTTCTGCAGCGCGGTGGCGGCGGCCTCGGCGTCGCCGGCCGCGGCGGCCTCGCGGAAGCGGCGGACGGCCGTCTTCAGGGCGGACTTGACGGCGACGTTGCGCTGCCGCGCCTTCTCGTTCGTCTTGATCCGCTTGATCTGGGACTTGATGTTCGCCACGCGTGAGCCTCGGTGTCTCGCAGGAGGGAAAGGGTCTGTCGGTGCGTCCGGACGGCATGCGTCAGCGGACCGGCCTGCCAGGTTACCAGCGTGCGGCGTGGCGTCCCACCCCGGCCGGGAGGGGGCCTCCCGGCACGGCGCTCCGCGCGGGCAGCCCGCCGTGGGACGATGGGGTCACTGTGACGACTCCTGCTGCCACCGATCCCGCCCGGATCCGGAACTTCTGCATCATCGCCCACATCGACCACGGCAAGTCGACGCTGGCCGACCGGATGCTCGAGGTCACCGGGATCATCGAGGCACGGCAGATGCGGGCCCAGTACCTCGACCGCATGGACATCGAGCGCGAGCGCGGCATCACCATCAAGGCGCAGAACGTGCGCCTGCCGTGGCAGGTCGACGGCGACGAGTACGTCCTCGACATGATCGACACCCCGGGCCACGTCGACTTCACCTACGAGGTGTCCCGGTCGCTGGCCGCCTGCGAGGGCGCGGTCCTGCTGGTCGACGCCGCGCAGGGCATCGAGGCGCAGACCCTGGCCAACCTCTACCTGGCCCTGGAGAACGACCTCACGATCATCCCGGTCCTCAACAAGATCGACCTGCCGGCCGCGCAGCCGGAGCGGTACGCCGCCGAGATCGCGCACATCATCGGCTGCGACCCCGACGACGTCCTGCGGGTGAGCGGCAAGACCGGCGAGGGTGTGCGGGAGCTGCTGGACGAGATCGTCGCCCAGATCCCGCCGCCGGTCGGCGACGCCACGGCTCCCGCCCGCGCGATGATCTTCGACAGCGTCTACGACATCTACCGCGGCGTCATCACCTACGTCCGCGTCGTGGACGGGCGCATCTCCGGCCGCGAGCGGATCAAGATGATGTCGACCGGCGCCGTCCACGAGCTGCTCGAGATCGGCGTCATCTCACCGGAGCCCAAGCCGGTCCAGGGCCTCGGCGTCGGCGAGGTCGGCTACTTCATCACCGGCGTGAAGGACGTCCGCCAGTCCCGCGTCGGTGACACCGTCACGCTGCAGCACAAGCCGGCCGCCGAGCCGATCGGCGGGTACAGCGACCCCAAGCCGATGGTCTACTCCGGCCTCTACCCGATCGACGGCAGCGAGTACCCGCTGCTGCGCGAGGCCCTGGACAAGCTGCTGCTCAACGACGCCGCGCTGACCTACGAGCCGGAGACCTCCGCGGCGCTGGGCTTCGGGTTCCGCGTCGGGTTCCTCGGCCTGCTGCACCTGGAGATCGTGCGCGAGCGGCTCGAGCGCGAGGCCGGCATCAGCCTCATCTCCACCGCGCCCAACGTCGTCTACCGGGTGGTGATGGAGGACGGCACCGAGCACACCGTCACCAACCCCAGCGACTGGCCCGAGGGCAAGATCGACCGCGTCTTCGAGCCGGTCGTCAACGCCACGATCATCGCGCCCAGCGACTACACCGGCGCGATCATGGAGCTGTGCCAGAGCCGCCGCGGCCAGCTCGGCGGCATGGACTACCTCAGCGAGTCCCGCGTCGAGCTGCGCTACACGCTGCCCCTCGGCGAGATCATCTTCGACTTCTTCGACGCGCTGAAGTCGCGCACCCGCGGCTACGCCAGCCTCGACTACAGCGAGGCCGGTGAGCAGGAGTCCTCGCTGGTCAAGGTGGACATCCTGCTGCAGGGCGAGGCCGTCGACGCGTTCAGCGCGATCGTGCACAAGGACAAGGCCTACTCCTACGGCGTGATGATGGCCGGCAAGCTGCGCGAGCTGATCCCGCGGCAGCAGTTCGAGGTGCCCATCCAGGCCGCCGTCGGCTCCCGGGTCATCGCCCGCGAGACGGTGCGCGCCATCCGCAAGGACGTGCTCGCCAAGTGCTACGGCGGTGACATCACCCGCAAGCGGAAGCTGCTGGAGAAGCAGAAGGAGGGCAAGAAGCGGATGAAGATGGTCGGCCGCGTCGAGGTCCCCCAGGAGGCGTTCGTCGCCGCGCTCTCCACCAACGAGTCGACCGCCTCGAAGAAGTGACCGGCCGTCTCCTGGCCGTCTGCACCTCCGGTGCCGACCTGCTCCCGGTGCCCGGCCGGCGCCCCGACCGCAGCGGGATCGACAAGCGCCCCGTCGCCGGACGGGTCGCCGTCGGTGGGCTGGGCCTCGACGGTGACGTCCAGGTCAACCGGAAGCACCACGGCGGCGAGGGGCAGGCGGTGTACGCCTTCGCCCAGGAGGACGCCGACGTCTGGGCGGCCGAGCTCGACCGCGACCTGCCGCCCGGTCGCTTCGGGGAGAACCTGCGGACGGCGGGGCTCGACCTCACCGGCGCCGAGATCGGCGAGCACTGGCGGGTCGGGACGACGCTGCTCGAGGTGACCGCACCGCGCACCCCGTGCGCCAACTTCGCCCGCTTCTGGGGCGTGCCGGACCTGGTGAAGCGGTTCACCGCCCGCGGCGCGACCGGCGCCTACCTGCGGGTGCTCGAGACCGGTGCGCTCGGTGCCGGTGACGAGGTGACCGTGGTCCACCGGCCGGGCCACGGCGTCACCACCGGCCTGGCCTTCCGTGCACTGACCACCCAGCCGTACCGGATCCCGCAGCTCGAGCCGGCGCTGGCGGCCTTCCCGGTCAAGGCGCAGGCGAGGCTCGCCGCGCGCATCGCCCGCGCCACGGCGGGGGCCGGGGCCACCGCCCGGACCTGAGCCCCGGGGCGCGCTACCGTGCCCGCGCCGGGCCCACCGGCACGAACGGGGAGGTCGGGGATGGTGCTGCGCCGCGCTGCCGCGCTGGCGGCCGGGTTGCTGGTCGCGCTCGCCGGCTGCGGGTCGAGCGAGCCGGAGGAGTCGGCCGGTGACCTGCTGGCCCGCGCCAAGACGACGCTCGACGACACCAGCAGCCTGCACTTCGTGCTCACCAGCGAGGGCGCCCCCACCACGGGGACGGCACTCACCGGCGGCGAGGGCGACATCGCCCGGCCGTCGTCCTTCGACGGCACCCTGCAGGTGCTGGCGGCCGGGTCCTCCCTCGACCTCGCGGTGGTCTCGGTCGACGGCACCGTGTTCGCCCAGCTGCCCTTCACCAGCGGCTTCAGCGTCGTCGACCCCGCGCAGTTCGGCTTCGGCGACCCCGGCGCGCTGCTCGACCCCGACACCGGCATCTCGCAGTTCCTGGCCGAGGCGGAGTCGGCCGAGCTGGGGGAGGAGCGCCGGCTCGACGGCGAGGTCGTGCGCGAGGTGACCGCCGAGGTGCCCGGCGCCCTCGTCGAGGAGGTGCTCACCAGCGCGGACCCGGGTCAGCCGGTGCAGGCCCGCTTCTCCGTGGCCACCGAGAGCGGCCAGCTGCGCCGCGCCGAGCTCACCGGGCCCTTCTACGCCGCCGGCCAGGACGCCACCTTCACCATCGAGCTCTCCGACCCCGACGCCGATGTCGAGATCACCGCACCGCCTGTCGGCTGAACCCGAGGCCGCCCGCCGCGCGGTCCCCGGCCTGCCGCTGGTCGTCCTCGCCACGCTCGCGGTGCTGGTCACCGCGGCCGACACCTACGTCGTCGTCCTCGCGCTGCCCGACATCCTCACCGGGGTCGGCGTCGGCATCGACGAGCTGCAGCGGGCGACGCCGATCATCGGCGGCTTCCTGCTCGGCTACACCGCCACGCTGCCGCTGCTGGGGCGCCTGGCCGACCTGCGCGGCCGGGTCCCGGTGCTCGCCGGCTGCCTGCTGCTGTTCGCCGTGGGGTCGCTGCTGACCGCGTCGGCGACCGACCTCGGCCTCGCCGTCGCCGGGCGGGGGCTGCAGGGTGTCGGGGCCGGCGGGCTGGTCCCGGCCACGCTGGCGCTGGTCGCCGACCGCTGGCCGCCCGAGCGCCGCGCGGTGCCGCTGGGCGTCGTCGGGGCGGTGCAGGAGGCCGGTGCCGTGCTCGGGCCGCTGGCCGGCGCCGCGGTGCTCGCCGTCGCCGACTGGCGGGCGGTGTTCTGGCTCAACCTGCTGCTCGGGCTGGTGCTCGCCGCCGGGGTCGTGCTCACCGGCGCGGCGCGGCGGCCCGACCCCGTCGGGCTGGGGCTGCTGCTGCTCGGTGGCGCCGCGGCGGGCCTGCAGCTGGCCGAGCCGCCCGCCCTGGCCGAGGACGTCACGCTGGGCCTGGCCTGGGTGCCGCTCCTCGACGGCGCCGGCGCGACGACGCCGCTGGTGCTGGTCGCCGCCGCCGCGGGGACGGCGCTGGTGGCCCGGAGCCTCGCCTCGCCGCGCGGTGCCGTGCTGCCGCTGCGCGGGGTGCCCGCGCTGGTGCGCGAGGTCGACGTCGTCGGGTCGCTGCTCGCCGTCGTGGCCCTGGGGTCGCTGGTGTGGGCCTTCGCCGCGGCGGACCCGGCCACCGAGGTGGTGGCGTACGGCGCGGTGCTGCTGCCCCTCGCCGCGCTGGCCGCGGTCGCGTTCTGGCTGCACGAGCGGCGCACCCCCGACCCGGTGCTGCCACTGCGCGAGCTGCGCCCGGCCGGTGCCTGGGGCGCGCTGGTGGTGAACCTGCTGGTCGGCGTGGCGCTGGTGGCCGCGCTGGTCGACGTCCCGCTGTTCGCCCGCAACACCACCACGCCCGGCGACCAGCTGGGCGCGGCGCTGGTGCTGCTGCGGCTGCTCGTCGCGGTGCCCGTCGGTGCGGTGGCCGGCGGGTGGCTGTGCCGCCGGGTGGCACCGCGGGTGGTGGCGGCCGCCGGGATGGCGCTGGCCGCGGTGGCGCTGTGGGCGATGACCGGCTGGGACGAGACGTCGCTCGACGGCGCCTGGTCGACCGTCGTCCTGCTCGCCGCGGGCCTCGGGTTCGGCCTGGCCATCGCGCCGGTCAACGCCGTGCTGCTGGCGGTGACCAGCCCGGCGGTGCACGGCAGCGTCAGCGCGCTCGCCGTCGTGGCGCGGACGGTCGGCATGCTGGTCGGGCTGTCCCTGCTCACCGCGGTCGCGCTGCGCCGGTTCACCGCCGAGGTCGAGGCGATCGGCTCCCCGCTCACCGTCTGCCCGGGCTCGCCGGCCGACTGTCCCGCCTACGACGCGGCCACCGGCGCCGCCGTGCTGACCCAGCTGCACACCGTCTTCGCCGGGGCCGCGGTCGCCGCCGGGCTGGCGGCGGCCGCGGCGCTGGCGCTGCTGCGGGAGGGCCGCGGCGGGCGGTGACCCCCGGGACCCCGGCGCGGGCCGCCCGGCCGGGTCACGGAAGTGAGCCAGTACCCCCCTGGCTGTGGTGTGGGAACGTCATGCGTGTCACAGTTCGCCTGAACTCCTCGGCTCAGGAAGGACCCCTCTCATGGCGGCCATCACCTACGACCACGCCACCCTGACCTACCCCGGTGCGACCACGCCGTCGGTCAACGGTCTCGACCTCGACGTCGCCGATGGGGAGTTCCTGGTCCTGGTCGGGCCCTCGGGGAGCGGCAAGTCCACCGCGTTGCGCATGCTGGCGGGGCTGGAGGAGGTGACCGAGGGGTCGATCCGGATCGGGGACCGCGACGTCACCCACCTGCCGCCCAAGGAGCGGGACATCGCGATGGTGTTCCAGAACTACGCGCTGTACCCGCACATGACCGTGGCCGACAACATGGGCTTCGCGCTCAAGATCGCCGGCATGAAGAAGGACGAGATCCGGTCGCGGGTGACCGAGGCGGCCAAGGTGCTCGACCTCGAGCCCTACCTCGACCGCAAGCCCAAGGCGCTCTCGGGTGGCCAGCGGCAGCGGGTGGCGATGGGCCGGGCGATCGTCCGCCAGCCGCAGGCCTTCCTCATGGACGAGCCGCTGTCCAACCTCGACGCCAAGCTGCGCGTGCAGACCCGCACCGAGATCGCCTCGCTGCAGCGGCGCCTGGGCGTCACCACCGTCTACGTCACCCACGACCAGGTCGAGGCGATGACGATGGGCGACCGGGTGGCGGTGCTGAAGGACGGGCTGCTGCAGCAGTGCGACACCCCGCGCAACCTCTACGACCGGCCGGTGAACGAGTTCGTGGCCGGCTTCATCGGGTCGCCGGCGATGAACCTGGTGACGGTGGAGCTGACCGAGGGGGGTGCGCGGCTGGGTGGGCACACGGTGCCGCTGCCGCGCTCGGCGGTCGGCGCGCTGTCCGCCGAGGGCGCGCGCACCGCGACGCTGGGGTTCCGCCCGGAGTCGGTGCAGCTCGTCGGCGCCGGTGAGGGCGTGCCGGTGGAGGTCGTCGTGGTCGAGGAGCTGGGCTCGGACGCCTTCGCCTACGGCAACCTGCACGCCGCCGACACCGCCGGCACCAGCGACAAGATGCTCACCCTGCGGGTCGACGCCCGCAAGCCGCCGGCCAAGGGCGAGGTCGTCCACGTGGGCATCCGCCCGGGGGAGTCCCACGTCTTCTC
>NZ_FOWE01000018.1 GCF_900115395.1 Geodermatophilus obscurus | reverse complement strand
CGCCGACCGGCAGGCCTGGGTGCTGACCGGCGTGGCCGGGGCGCTGGCCGCCGCCGGCCAGGTCGACCGCGCCGGGCGGGTGGCGGCCGAAGCCGGGCGGGTGGCGGCCGCGCGATCCCCGATCCCACCTGGCAGGCCGGGGGGCTTACCGGCGTGGCGGGGGCGCTGGCCGGTGCCGGCCAGGCCGATCGCGCCGAGCAGGTCGCCCACGCCATCCCCGACCCCACCACGCAGGCCGAGGCGCTGGTCGCGGTGGCCGGGGCGCTATCCGGCGCGGCTGACCGGCGTCCGGAGGCACCGCACACGGAAACGGACGTGAACCGACCCGCGCGGACGTCGCGCTTGTTGCTTTTGTCCTGGTTACACCGAGACGGACCGATGGACTGAGGTTGTTGGCCGAGACGGAGCCCAAAGCACTTCTCGCAGCATCGGAAGCGATGCTGGCATCGGTCGTTGCTAGGCCATCCAGCCCGTGAGCGACGCAGCCGGCTATGGCATGTCTCGTGAGATGTCATGCCAAATGACGGCCAACGAGGCTGGGTAAATCAGCGCTCTTGGTGCCAGTGCGGCGCCTCGACAGGGGAGTACGCCGTCGGCACCCCCTCGCGAAGGGCCTCCTCACGGGCCTATTCTGTCGTCTGAGCAGGCCTCTCGCGGTTCGCGGCGTTGCCAGGCATTCCCGGCTATTCCCGAGAATCGTGGGTACAGCTTGGGTACGCCTCGGGTACGGCGCCGGACGGATCCGTGGAGTCGCCGGGCTCTGCTGGCGGCGCCCGGTTGTGCTGTCGGCGCCGGACGGCACACTCCGCCCGTGCTCGACGAGCCGACGCTGCCGATGGACCTCCCCATCCCCGACCCGGACCACCTCGAGGGCCTTGCCGCACTCGCCGCGCACACCGCCGCCGCGCACCGGCGGCAGGCCGAGGAGTCCGACCGTCGGCACCGCTACTGGAGCACCGTTGCTGTGGTGCTGCGGCTGCTGGCCGACGACGAGTCGGCGCAGCGCGCCGCGGTCGCGCTTGCTCAGGACGGGTCGGTCGGCACCGCCGAGGAGCTGGCCGCCGTGGCCTGGGAGCTCACCGCCCGCTGATCCGCAACGAGTCCAGCGGTTCCGGACGGTCCGAGCGCATGGATGCGGTCTGGGCGCGGTCCGCCGAGCCGGTCGAGGACGAGTTCAGCCCCGGGTTCAGCGAGGTGCGCGCTGATCGAGGAGGTCGGGAATGGGGCCGTAGCGCAGCTGCACCGACCGTGTGCTGTAGTCGTACCGGTAGCCGGGATGCAGCTGCCAGGCGCCGAAGGTGGAGCTGAAGTTGCCCATGGGGGCGATGGGGCTGCCGTCGGCGCGGTCCTCTCGCAGCAGCACCGTGGTCAGCCGGCGCTGCACGCTGCCGTCCTTGCCGTCACCGGTCCACTCGTATTGCCCGAGGATGACGCCGGTGCCGGCCGGTCGCCCCTGCTCGTCGTGGCGCTCCTGGAACGGCTTCTTGCTCTGCCCCCACCGCCACGGCTTGGGCTTCCAGCCGTTGTGCCAGTACAGCGGCACCCACTCGACGGTACGGCTGGCCAACAGCGCGGGCCGCACCACCTCCCGCAGCCACCTCTGATCGCGCTCCCGTGCGTCGGCGGGCGTTGGGGGCGCCGGCCTGTGGACGGGCTCATGCGCGCACGGGCTGCACACGTTCGTCAGCTTGGCTAGGCCCTCGAAGCCCTGATGGCTGCCGCAGAACGCCTCCCCGCATCGGCTGCAGCGTCCAGTGGCCAGCACGCCGCAGCCGCCCGACTTCACGCACACCGCCGGAGCAGTCATGCGGCCAGTATCGGTGGGCGTCAAGGTGCCCTCCGGCTCACCGCCGGACCCTGCGGCGTGAGCGGCCGCGCCGCGTCGGGGTCAGCAGCCGTCACCCGGTCGCCTCGGTCGCCGGGCAGGCGACGATGTTGAAGCTCCACTCGGCACAGACGTGCACGGGTAGCCGGCCTCGTCCCAGCGGTGCTCGTGAGCTGATGCCAGGACCGCCGCGGTGGAGTCCCAGAGTTGCTCCGGGGTGCCGACCCAGCCGTCCGCGACCAGGCGTCGCATGGTGGCGAACTGGTCGGCGTCGATGTGATCGCGGATGAGCAGTAGCCCGGTCGCGAGGACACCGCGGGCGACGGCGACATCGGCCGAGAAGGGTCGGGTGGCCGGTTCACCGGTGACAGGGTCGACGCGGCCGTAACTGGCGAGGAACTTGGCGCGCGTCGGTAATCACGCGGCCACCTGCCCGACGGTGGCGAGGCGCGCGCGGAGCGCAGCCGCACGGGCGGTGTGCTGGTCGATGTACGCGTCCCGGTAGCCGGTGCGCGGCTTGGCCTGTGCGGCGGCAAGTTCGGCCTCGACGGTCGTGAGGGCCGACTGTAGGCGGCGGATGGTGGTCGGGCTCATGGTGGCTCCAGGTGGGCTCCGCGCGCCGGGGGGTTGCGGCGTCGCTCTGACCTGTCCGTCACCCTGACGGGCGCGCACGGATCTAAGCCACTGATGAACCCGTCGGTCTCGTGGCTGCCGCGGCCAATCACGGACACATCCACTCTCGGCGTGCGGGACCTCGCGGTCCTGCGACCACTCGCGCCCGTGGTGATGCGGAGCCCTCGATCGGGTGACCGTCGTCACCTACGCTGCCCGGCATGCCAGCGGAGTGTGAGAAGGCAGGCGGCTGCGGCGTCCTCGCGGTCGGCCGGTGCGCAGTGTGCGCGCAGGCGTTCTGCGCCAGCCATCAGGGCTACCGCGGGCAGACGCAGATGCTCAACGAGTGCGCTCCGTGCACCGACATCTCGGAAGGGCAGAAGCGCGGCATGGCGCCGCACGCCTCGAACACCGAAGCGCGGGAATCCGAAGAGGTCTGGCTGCGAGACACGGTGCGTCCGGCGCTGCTGGCCAGTCCGACGGCGCCGTGGGTGCCGCTCTACGTGCATGACGGCTGGCAGAAGAAGCCGTGGCGGCCGGGCCTCAGAAAGCGCCCGTTCGACGAGCAGCACGACGAACTGGGCCACTCGGTCGGCAGCGGCCTGCTTATTGGTGAGCTGGAGTGGGTCTACGACGGTAAGGAGGGCTCCTACAAGGAGCAGCGGCAGACGGTGCTGCTCGAACATGACCTCGAGGGCTCGCCGGTGCGGCCACTGGGCGGCTACAACGCTGAACTGCAGGCGCATCGTGTGTCGACGGTCGGGACCTACGACTGGATGTGGCGCGGCATCTTCCTGCGGTTGGCCATGCGGAAGGTGCTGGAGCAGCACGCTCCCGGGGTTGAATAGCTCTGGCGGTGCTGTGACGCCTCCCTGACGAGCAGCGCCCTTCCCGGACAGTCTGAGGCAGACCGCATCCCGGGGGGCGCCCGCATGGCCGGATACTCGACACCGAAGGACACGACCGACGCGACACCACGCGCCGGCCACCTGGCGCCTGCCTCAACGCGCTCGGGTATGCCGTCGACGACCTCGACGCGCGGCTGACCGAGACCACGGCGACCGCGGACGAGGCAAAGAGCTTCGGCGAGAGCGCCAGGAGCCGCAACAGCGCAGGACAACCGGCTCGACTCGATCGGTGACAGCGTCGACAGCGTCCGCGACCGGGTCGAGAAGCTTCAGAAGACGCCGATCCTGTCGTTGCCAGCGGGTGGTCGAGCTGGGCAATGGGTCCATAAGCGCTCGGACGTGTCAGGCGATGCCATCTGGGCGAGCTCGCTCGTCGGCGGAGGCAGTGGTGGAGCAGGTCTGCCGTCCGGTGGCAAGGCCGGCGAGGTCCTGGGGATGACCGCGACCGGCGCCGACTGGGTCGCCGACGACAACTGGACATGGGTCACCGAGCGGGAGTCGCTGCCGTGGCAAGGCGACGACGTCGTCGTCCCGGTTCGTCGTGGTCGACCCGGCCGCACCGGGGGAGTGGGACCCGGCGACCGAGCAGGTCTATCGGACCAGCCTGGCACCGTGACGCGCATGCACGCTCCGCCGACGCTGCTCGACGTGCTGTTCGCGCGCCAGCCGGGCGCGCCGGTCGGCGTCCGCGAGCAGTGGTCGTCCGCCGGTGCGCGCCGCATCGCCGCGCGGTCCTTCGGCGGCGCGTACCTGCCGGTGTGGTCGCTGAGCTCGCGCATGTCAGCCCGCGCGCACGCCGACGTGTGGACCGCGCGCGCCGAGCTGCTCGCGCGCATCGAGGACGTCGGCGCGCACGCCACCGCGGCGATGCGCGTGCTGTCCACGCTCGCCGAGGCGCGCCCGCACCGCATCACCGACGCGCTGGTGACCGCGGCGCTCAACGTCGGAGTACCTGCGGAGGCGCGCGGATCGGCTTGACCGCACCGTCGCGGGTCGCGCCGCGCGCATCCGGCTGCTGCGGACAACGTCGCCGCCGCGCGCACCTGCTCCTGACCAGCACGGTCACGGTCCGCGACGCTGGCGCCGGTGATGGCGACCGACGTCACGCGATCAGAGGCAACTAGGGCCTGTCCTGGCGATCTTGCACTGGTGTGATTCACGCTGGAAGCGATGGTTGGCCGACATGAACTCACCGACGCGGCCTGGGCCCGTATCGAGCCGCTGCTGCCTTCCACCGGTCGCCGGGGCGGGCGGTGGCGGGATCACCGGCAGGTGATCAACGCGATCCTGTGGCAGCCCAAGACCGGCGTGCCCTGGCGTGACCTGCCCGAGCGCTATGGGCCGTGGAAGACCGCGCACGAGCGGCTGCGCAAATGGACCGCCGATGGCACCTGGGAACACATGTTCCAACACGTGGTGATCAAGGACGATGCGGTCGGCGCGATCGAGTGGACGATCAGCGTGGACTCCTCCTCGGTCCGGGCCCACCAGCACGCCGCTGGCGCTCGCAAAAAGGGGGCTGCAGCACCGCGATCGAGGCCCTCGCGGTCGACGGTGAGGCGCTTGGGAGTTCCCGGGGCGGGCTGACTTCCAAGGTCCACCTGGTCGTCGACGGTCGCGGGCGGCCGCTGGCGGTGCGGCTGACCGCCGGCCAGGCCGGGGACAATCCCCAGCTCTTGCCGCTGCTGGACGCCATTCGGGTGCCGCGCGTCGGTCCGGGGCGGCCGCGCAAACGCCCCGATCATCTGATCGCCGATAGGGCCTACTCCCATCCCTCCACCCGCCGGGCACTGCGCCGCCGCGGCATCGCCCACTCCATTCCAGAGAAATGCGACCAGAAGGCCCACCGGCGCCAGCGCGGCTCGGCCGGCGGGCGACCGCCGACCTTCAACCGGGACCGATACAAGCAGCGCAACGTCGTGGAACGCTGCTTCAACCGGCTCAAGCAGTTCCGCGCCCTGGCCACTCGCTACGCCAAGCGCGCCGCCTACTACCGGGCCACGCTCCTGCTGATTAGCGCAGTGCTTTGGCTCAGCACATAATCCGCGGGACAGGCCCTAGTACTGCAACGGCGGTTATGGCGGTGCCTGTCCTCCTGCTCGTTCGTGAGCGGCGCGGGCTTGGGCCTGGCGTCGTCGCCGCCACCAGGACCAGTTGGCGGTGATGCGGTCGCCCTGGTCTCGATCATCCGGGTAGCCGCCGGAGACGATGAACGCGTCGGCGCCGTCTTCCACGGGACCGCTGATTCCGGCCTGACCGTGTCGGTGCAGGCCGGCCGCCCGTAGGGATTCGCGGGCGTCAAAGACGGTGCCCTCGGGGTAGCCGGGGATTTCACCGAACACGCTGGGGTTGGCCACGAACGGCAAGGTACGAGCCAGCGGGCGGTTCACCTGCAGCGACACGTTCACGGTGACCGGTCGGGGCCGTCAGCGGCCCCGACGTCAAGGTCCACATCCGGCTGCTTGGCCGCGTCAGTTGCGCGGGCCAACGCCTCGGCGACGGCCAGGCCGGTCTCGGGTCGCTCCAGGTAGCCGGCGATGCCGTGGTGTTCATGCTTGCTGACCAGCTCGTGGTCCTCGACGAGGCGGCCATCGGTGGACTGGAACAACGGGGCCAGACGGGGCTCGACGGCGATGAAGTCGTCGCGGTGGGCCACGTTGACCCAGCGGTCGACGTTTGGCGGCCAGGACGGCGGTTGAGGATGCAGCCGGGGATAGACCACGCTGCCGAGGCCGAGCGGGCTGCCGAGGGTGATCAGCATGGGCAGCGGTCGGGACAGTTGGTGGCCCGCTTCCCAGGCGACGACGGAGCCGAGTGAGTGGCCGATGACCAGGACGGTGTCGTCCTTGATGAGGTCCGCGGCTAGCTGCAAGATGCGCGCGCGAAGGTCAGCGTCGGCAAGGTAGCGGGCGACTTGGGTCAGGTCGGGCCGGGCGCGCTGGGCTAGGCCGAAGATGCGGGAGGCCAGCCAGTGGTGATCGTCGAGCACGGCGATGGCGTTGCGAGTGATCGCGCCGGGACCCTGGACCTCGTCGAGTTGGGTGTCGGCCTGGGTGAGGGCCTGGAGTGCCTCGGCGGCGCTGCGTTCATTACCACGCGTCGCCGCAGTCTCGAGGACCGCCCGAGCGAGTTCGTCGGCGATGGCGTCGACCTCCGCGCTGACCGCGGTGTCACCGCCTTGTACGTCGAGAGGCAGGAAGCGGTCGCCGTAGAAGGCCATGCCACACAGCGGTTCGCGGGCGGCCCCGCAGCTGGCCGTCAGGTCGGCGGCTATCCGGTCGGCGTGCCGATGGCCGGAGAACAGCACGCCTTTGACCAGGCTTGGGAACCAGAGGCGCTCCTGCTCGTCGCGGTCGCTGCCCTGTTGGCCGATGCCGTGCACGAACACCATGCGCGCCACGTGCCCCCCTTAACCGTGCTGGTGAGCCATAGATGGGTCCCGATCGTGCACCAGTTGGAGTAGGAACCGGGCATGGGGGAACGCCGCGCGCTGGTGATTGGGGCGCCGAACGACCGCTTCGGCCGCCTCACATTCCTGCCAGAGGTGGTTCGCGATCTGCACCGAGTCGTTCGTGATCCGCAGCGGGGGGGCTGCCAGCCGGCCCTGCCCGACGGCCGGGACCTGCTGCTCGGAGCGGCGGCGACGCACAGGAAGATCGTCGCTGCCATCAAGGACGCGATGGCTGCGGCCAACCGGGATCAGGCGACACTGTTCGTCTACTTCTGCGGGCACGGGGTGCGCAAGGCCGAGGACTTCTTCCTCATTGGCTCCGACACCCGGCCCGACGACGTGGATCTCGACACCGCATTCGGCCTGGGTTATCGGCTGACCGGGTTACTGCAGTCGCACCCGACCCTGGACGGGGTGATGTTCTTGCTCGACGCTTGCCACTCCGGTGAGGTCGTGGCTAACCCGGTTCACGGGCTATTCAGCGCGGCGATGCAGGGACGCATCGAGTTTCTCACCGCCACCCGCGCCGAGCAGGTGGCCAGCAAGGGCTGTTTCAGCCGCAGCCTCACCCAGCTGCTCACGGTCGGCTCTCCCCGCACCGCCGATCCTGAACTGTTGGCCTACCGTGAGCATGCCCGGCTCTCGCAGGTCCCGCCCGCCCCCAGCGAGTGCCGGGGGATGGCCAAGGCGGTGCACCTGTCCTTGAACGGCACCAGCGACGCAGGTCTGTGGCTGGGTCGCAACCCCGCCGCCGACCTGCGCCCCGCCCTCCATGGGACTACCGGCGCTGACCTGGTCGCTCAGCTGACAAGAGACTGGCAACGACGCTTAGGGCCGCTAGGATCGCTCGCTACGCTGCTGAGCAGCGAGATCTCCCCGATCGCCATCACCGGCGGTCCCGCGACAGGTAAATCCGCACTCCTAGCCGGGCTGGGCCGCCGCAGCGCCGATGACTGGGGGATGGGTCTCGACGCGTTGGTCTCGGTACGGCCCGGAGGCACCCTGGTGCAGCTGGCCGATGAGCTGGCCGACCAGCTCAGCCGCACCGAGGCCTACCGGTCGGGTAAGCAGCGGTGGCAACAGGCCACGCCGATCACTGACCAAGACGCGGCGCCGGAGTTCCAACGCCTTATCACTGGCCCCCTTGCCCACCTTCGACCTGGCGACCGAATCCGGATTGGGATCGACGCCGCCGATCAGCTCGACACCGTGCAACGCCGCCGCCTGATCGACGCCGCCGCCGACCTGCCGCAAGTGATTCTGCTACTGACCGGCCGACGACTTGACGAGGTCTCGCCCACCAGCAGGGTCGAACTGCCCGACACGGATCCCGATGCGGTAGCCCGCTTGCTTGTAACGTTGATCGATGAGCCGGAGACCCGCTGCCAGGTCACGACCCTAGCTGGCGGGGAGTGGCTGCTGAGCCGCATCCTGGCCGGACTATGGCGCGCAGGACAGCTTCGTCCCGGCACGGCTCAACTGAACCTGACGGACTTGCCCGCGGCGTTCGACGCGGCCATCGCAACCGCCCAGACTGCTGCGCTGCAAGCACCGATCGACGATGTCCTGCGCCTGCTGGCGGCCGCGCCTACCGGAACGTGGATGCCACTGAACGTCCTTACCGCGATCCTCGAACGCCATGCTGCACGATGTTCAGCGACCGCTGTTCACCCTCAGTTGGACGCCACTGCTGTTTGGGCCAGGGACGCCCTGGTTGCCCTCGGCGAGCTTGTAGCCCGGGCCGAGCCGGGCGAGTCGACTGAACGCCTCGGCCCTGCGCATGACAAGATCGCCACCCACCTGGCCAACCGATACGGTCAGGCCGTCGTCGCGGCCTCTCACTCGACCATTGCCGAAGTCCTGATTCAAATCATCGCCTCAGATGAGGCACCCGTCCACGTTCGGGCTTACGCCACCGCGCATCTCAGCGAGCACCTACACGCCGCCGGCCGAACTCCCGATGCGCTCAAGCACGTGCCCAAGCTCTCTACCCCGGCTGACAACCTTGCGCTCTGGCAGGTTTGGCATGACCGCCTTGCCTACCAAGGCGAAAATCATCTCGACGTGCTGACCGTCCGCAGCAGCATTGCATTCTGGACTGGCGAGGTCGGGGATGCTGCCGAGGCGCTGCGGCTGGCTGAGCAACTGCTGCCCGACCAGGTGCGGGTGCTCGGCCCCGACCACCCCGAAGTGCTGACCACCCGGCATAACGTCGCGTTTCGGGTCGGGGAGGTCGGGGATGCAGCCGGGGCGCTGCGCCTCTTAGAGCAGCTGCTGCTCGACCGGGTGCGGGTGCTCGGCCCTGATCACCCCGAAGTGCTGATGACCCGAAATAACGTCGCGTTCTGGACCGGGCAGGCTGGGGACGCTGCCGGGGCGCTGCAGCTGTTCGAGCAGCTGC
>NZ_FOWE01000003.1 GCF_900115395.1 Geodermatophilus obscurus | reverse complement strand
CGCCGCCGGCGGTGGCGCCGAGCAGGGCGGTGAGGGTGTCGCGGGCCCGGCCGGTGGCCGCGTGCAGCTGGGTGAGGGTGTCGGGGGCGGCGGTGACCCGCCCGGCGGGGCCGGTTGCCCAGGTGGTCTCGTCGGTGGTGTCAGCGCGTCGGGCGGTGGCGACCAGCCGGGAGGCGTGGCCGAGGGCCTGCTGGGCGGTGAGCACGGCGGCGCTCGCGTCGTCGACGGCGGCGTCGGCGCGCGCCCACCAGCCGTCGGGCACGGTGGGGTCAGGTGCGGCAGGGCTGTCGATGACCGGTGGCGGGTGGTCCTCGTCGGGGGCGTCGGGTGGGGGTTCGGCGTCGAAGTCCCCGGCGAGGATGCGGTCCTCCAGCTGCTCGGCCCACAGGGCGAAGTCCTCGTCCTCGCCCAGCGCCGGACCGGTAGCCCTTGCGGGATCAACTAGAGCGGGATCGGGCGCTTCGGCGTCTGCCTGCGCGGCGTCGGCCGGAGCGCTGTCGGCCGGAGTGCTGTCGTCCTGCGCAGTGTCAGCCGGAGTGGTGTCGGTCGCGGCGGAGTCGTCCTGCGCGGAGTCGTCCTGCGCGGAGTCGTCCTGCGCGGAGTCGTCCTGCCCGGTGTCCGTGGTGGTGACGAGTGGGTGGCCGGTGAGCGCGGCGAGCAGGGCGCGGACCATCTCGGCCGGCACGACCTGTCCGTCGATCTCGCACGGCTGGTCCCCGCCGAGCAGCGCACCGAGCGGGGCGACGACGTCGAGGGTGACCTGCACCGGCGGCAGCCCGGACTCGGTCGGGCGCAGGACCAGGTCGAGCAGGCAGTCGGCCATCTTCTGCCCACGGGTGCGCCCGTCCTCGGGCAGCGCATCGGCGCAGGCACCTAGCGCTGCCATCAGCGCGGCGGCCTCCGGGGTGGTCAGCAGCGCCGACACCGTGCCCATGCCGTCGACCCGGTCGGGCCGCCCACTGACACCGCGCTGGCGCACGGCGCGGGCGAGGTCGTCGGCGGCGGAGCGGGCCGCCCGCTTGAGCACCTCCCGCCGCGCCTTGTCCCCCAGCTGCGCCGGGGTGCACACCGTCCCGCGCCGGCCGGCCCAGGCCAGCAGGTCACGCTCGAGAGCGGCGCGGACGGCGTCGTCGGCGATGGGGGCGACCTTGTCCAGCAGCGGCCACAGGTGCCCCGGGTGCAGCACCCCCGCCTCCAACGCCTCCAGCGTCGCCGGCAACCGGTGCACCAGGATCAGGGAGCGCTCCAGCAGCGACTGCGCCGCCTCACCGGTCAGCGACAGCGCGATGGCCAGCTCCTGGGTGGCCCACTCACTCACCGGCCGCAGCACCTCGGCCCGCCCGGCCCACCGCTCGGCCGACATCGCCCCCGCCGACCCCGGCGGCCGATCCACCGACGCCGGCCGGGACGCCGCGAACTCCGCCACCGCCCGCGCCCGCAGCGCCGTCTGCCGCCCGATCTCCCGATCGGCGGCCTGCACCGCCCCCAGCGGACCACACGACAGCCCGACCGGCGGAGCAGCCGCAGCGGTCAGCACGTCACCCACGCGCTCGATCATACGTTCGAGTTGATCCCTGCGCAAGCCGCTGAGCTGCACGGACGCCGCGGCCGGCACGCGGATCCGGTACCGCGGAAGATCGGGAGCTGCTGGGGAGCCTGCCGTGAAATATCGTCCCCCCGTGGCCACCAACGACCTGCAGGACCTCGTCCGGCGCCGCCTGTGGGAGCTGGGCGGGTCGGTGTACGAGGCGTCCCGCCGCGCCCGGGGAGCGGTCGGACCGGAGGTGCTCGAGCGGCTCGCGCACGTCCGCGGCTGGGCGTTGATCAGCCCGTGGATGGCCGGCCACCTCGCCCGGGCGCTCGACGTCCCCGAGAACCGGGTGCGACGCGCGGCGGGGCTGCCCGAGGTGCACGACCCGCGCGAGGACGAGCCCACCGGTCCGCACCTGCGCCTGGTCACCGGGGAGAGCCGGGCCTCGTCCTGATCCCCTGACCGCTCCGCCGGGCGTGCAGCGGCACGGGCCGGTCCCCCTTCGCGGCCCACGCCGCGATCTCCGCCCGCGAGCGGAACCCCAGCCGGGTGAGGATCTGCTCGACGTGCGACTCCGCCGTCCGGGGTGAGATGACCAGCCGGGCGGCGATCTCCCGGTCGGTCAGCCCCTGGGCCACCAGGTCGGCCACCTCCTCCTGCCTGCGGGTCAGCGGACCGGAGGGCAGTGGAGCGACCGGGGACGTCCCCGGCTGTTCGCCCAGCGCCAGCGCGACGGCCGCCGCCCGGTCCAGGGCGCTGCCCTCGGCGTGGCGGTCGCTCCAGCGACGTTCGCCCAGGGCGTGGCGGGCGACCGCCGTCCACCGGTCCCGGACTGCGGTCAGTGGGGCGGGCGTGCGCGCCGGGACCGACCGCCACACCGCCTCCGCGGCGCCCGACAGCCGCGCGGCCCGGTCGGCGTCCCCCCGGGCGGCCGCGGCCCAGCCCACCGCAGCCACGCACAGCGCCACACCGCTGCGGTCGTCAACCTCCCGCATGAGGCGCAGCGCCTGCTCCTCGAGCCGGGTCGCCTCGACCGGGTCGCCCGCGGCCAGTCGCACCAGCCCCCGTCCCCAGAGGGCGTGCGAGCGGGTCCACGGGTCGCGTGCACCGTCCAGAGCCGTACCGAACGCCGCGTCCGCGGCGACGAGGTCCCCCGCCAGCAGCGACACCACCCCGACGTCGGCCCAGCAGAACGCCGCAGCAGGGGGGTCGTGAACCGTCGCCGCCTCCCGCAACAGCCGGTCCGCGGTCACCAGGTCACCGCGGAACAGGGCAGCCAGGCCGAGGTACTGGGTGGCCAGGGCCGCCACGTCCGGCAGCCGGAGCGCCACGGCGTCGTCCCGCCCGCGCTCCAGCAGGGGCACGCCTGCCTCCGGGTCCGTGGCGACCAGGGCGAGGTAGCCGGCGACCACCTGCGCCCGGGCCCGCGCCGCGCAGGTCCCGGGATCCGCCCGCAGCAGCAGGTCCAGCCACCGGCGTCCCTCCCCCAGGTGGCCGCGTGCCGCCCAGTACAGCCACACGTCCGACGCCAGGACCATCCCGGTCCGCACCTCACCGGGCGTGCGCAGGCACCACTCCAGGGCCGCGGCGAGCTCGGGGTGGACGGCCGCCAGCCGGTCGAAGGCGGAGACCATCTCCGGGCCGAGGAACCCGGCCGCGGCGTCCCGCACCAGACCCGCACACCAGTCGCGGTGCCGGCGGCGCACCACCTCGGCCTCACCGGAGACCTCGAGCAGCTCGCGGCCGAACGCCCGGACGGTCTCGAGCATCCGGAAGCGCGGCCCGGCGGGGTGCCGGTCGACGACCACCAGTGAGGAGTCCACCAGCCGGGTGAGGGTCTCGAGCACCTGCGGCGGCTCGAGACCGTCCCCGGCGCACACCGCCTCGGCGGCGGCCAGGTCGAAGCCCGCGGCGAAGGCCGCCATCCGCCGCCAGAGCACCCGCTCGGCCTCCCCCAGCAGGTCCGCGCTCCACTCCATCGTCGCCCGCAGCGTGCGGTGCCGGCCGGGCCCGACCGGCCCGGACCGCCGTAGCAGCCCGAACCGGTCGTCGAGCCGGTCGAGCAGCTGGACCGGGGTCAGGGTGCGCAGCCGGACGGCGGCCAGCTCGATGGCCAGCGGGACGTGGTCCAGCTGACGGCACAGCTCGGCGAGGACACCGGCGTCCTCCGGTCCCAGCGTCAGGTCCGGAACGGCCGCCCGGGCCCGCTGCTCGAGAAGGGCGACCCCTTCGGCGCCGGTGAGCGGAGGTACCGCGCACAGCGTCTCCCCCGGGACGTCGAGGGGCGTCCGGCTGGTGGCCAGGACGGTCAGCCCGGGGCACGTGGCGACGAGCGCGTCGACGAGGACTGCACAGGCGTCCCGCAGGTGCTCGCAGTTGTCCAGAACGAGCAGGACCCGCCGCTCCCCGAGGACCTCGGCCAGGGCGCCCGGCAGCCAGCGGCCCGTGCTGTCCCGGACGTCGAGCGCGGCGGCGACCGCCGCGGCGGTCAGCGCGGGATCGGCGACGCCGGTGAGGTCGGCGAGGACGACGCCGTCGGGGAAGGCACGGCGCAGCTCCTCGGCGGCACGCAGGGCCAGCCGGGTCTTGCCGACCCCGCCGGGGCCGACGAGGGTCACCAGCCGAGAGTCGCCGAGCAGGGCGCGCAGCCGGCCCAGCTCGGCCCGCCGGCCGACGAACGAGCTGCGCTCCGCCGGCAGCCGGGCCGCCGGACGAGCGGCCGGCCGCCTCGCCATGGCCCGGCACCGTAACGGCCGGTACGGATCGGCGGCAGTACCCGTAGCGCCGTCCGGGAGATGCCCGGTGTGCCCACCACGGGCGAGCGGCAGCGTGGCCTCGTGGACGGAGGGCGGCACCGGCAGGCGGGGCTCTTCCTCGTCGAGATCCGGAGCCTGCCGCCGTCGACGGACGGAGCGGCGGCCGAGGCGGTGGAGATGCACACGGCGCTGCGCCGGGCGGTGGCCCGGTTGGCCGCCTCCGGGACGGCGATCGGCTGGTGCGCCGCCTGGCTCCTCCCGGACGAGGGCCGGTGCCTGTGCCTGGTCCGAGCCGACCGGGAAGCCGACGTCCTCCTCGCCCGGGACCTGGCGGCCCTGTCCGGCGCCTCGGTCTCCTCCGCCCGCGCACTGGACGGCGACCGCCCGGTCGCCGTGTCCCGCCCCTCCCCGACCGGAAGCGAGCCCTGACATGTCCACGCTCGACGACCCCCGCAGCCCACGCCGGGCGCCCGGGCCCGGCTCCGCTGCAGGCGGCTTCCGGGCCTTCGCGCGCCGCCGACCGATCACCGCCCTCCTGCTGGTCGCCATCCCGCTCGGCTGGGCGATCCTGGGGGTGCCCGCGCTGGCCACCCACGGCCTGATCCCGGGCGGCGACCTGCCGGTGGAGGTCTTCGCCCTGGCCCTCACCGTGCTCGTCATGCTCCCGGCCACGGTGTGGGTCGTCTCGGCAGCCGAGGGGCGTGCCGGCGTCCGGGTCCTGTTCTCCCGCACGTTCCGCTGGCGCTTCGGGCCGGCCTGGTGGGCGACGGTCCTCGTCGCCCTGCCGGTCACGACCGTCGCGGTCGCGGTGGCGCTGGGCGAGTCCGTGCAGACGGCGGACCTCGCCTCGACCCTGGCGCGGGAGGTGCCGCTGATGCTCCTGCCGATCGTCCTGGTCAACATGTGGGAGGAGACCGTGTGGGCGGGCTTCGTGCAGACCCGCCTCGAGCGGCGCCACGGGCTGCTGGCGGCCGCCGCGCTGACCGCCGTCGCCTTCGCCGGCATCCACCTGCCCATGCTGTTGGCCGACGACGACCTCTCGGCGTCGTCGTTCCTCGCGGGCGCCGCGATCCTGTTCGGGGCCGCGCTGGTGGTCCGCGTCATGGTCGGCGTCTTCCTGCGGGCGACGGCGGGCAGCGTGCTGGCCGTCGCGGTGCTGCACGGGTCGTGGAACGGCAGCACCGGGGAGGGCGGCCTGGTCGACGACCTGCTCAGCGGCGGGCAGCCCGTCCTCGCCGGTGTCATCGCCGCCGTGCTGGTCACGGCGGGCGTGGCAGCCCTCGTCCGGCCCGCGCTCACCCGCAGGTCGGAGGACCGCACGGACCGACCCGCCGGGACGACGACGGGGTCGTGACCCTCGCCACCTCGCCGCAGCGCCGATCCGGACCCCCGGGCGGCGCTGTCGCGTGTGCCGGTCCGGGACCTGGGAGGATGGCCCCCGCCCTGCCACAGGATCGGCGGCACGCCGAGGTGCGCGGCCGCATGGGCGTGTCG
This sequence comes from Geodermatophilus obscurus, assembly GCF_900115395.1. Lineage (GTDB taxonomy): Bacteria > Actinomycetota > Actinomycetes > Mycobacteriales > Geodermatophilaceae > Geodermatophilus > Geodermatophilus obscurus_B. Next base: position 490,085 of record NZ_FOWE01000003.1, on the reverse strand, counting down.
GATCGGTTCGGCACACGATGGACCAGCGATGGGAGACACAGCACTGGCGCGCGCGCAGAGTCCGGCGACCACCACGGCACGGCCGCTGCGGGCATGGCAGCAGGCCGCCCTCGAGCGGTACGAGGAGCGCGCCCCCAAGGACTTCCTGGTCACCGCGACCCCGGGCGCGGGCAAGACGACCTTCGCCCTGACGCTGGCCGCGCGGCTGTTGCAGCGGCGCGAGGTCGCGCGCGTCGTCGTCGTCTGCCCGACCGACCACCTGCGGCTGCAGTGGGCCGACGCCGCCGACCGGATGGGCATCGTGCTCGACCCGGGGCTGACCAACGCCGTCGGTCCCGTGCGTGCCGGCACCCAGGGCTACGTGACCACGTACGCGCAGGTCGCCGGGAAGCCGATGCTGCACGCCGCCCGCGCCACCGCCGTCAAGACGCTGGTGATCCTCGACGAGGTCCACCACGCCGGCGACGGCCTGTCGTGGGGTGAGGCGATCGAGGAGGCCTACGGCTTCGCCGCCCGCCGGCTGTGCCTGACCGGGACGCCGTTCCGCACCAAGCCCGACGAGCGGATCCCCTTCGTGCGCTACGAGGAGGACGGCTTCGAGGGCGACGCCGGAGAGGCCGGCGCCGGGCTGGTCAGCCGCGCCGACTACACCTACGGCTACAAGGAGGCGCTGGCCGACAGCGTCGTCCGCCCGGTCGTCTTCGCCGCCTACACGGGCACTTCTCGCTGGCGGAACTCCGCCGGCGAGGTGGTCGCCGCCTCGCTGTCGGAGGCCGGCACCCGCTCGGTGGAGATGGCCGCCTGGCGCACCGCGCTCGACCCCAAGGGGCAGTGGGTGCCGCACGTCATCGCCGCGATGGACGACCGGATCACCCAGCTGCGCGAGCACGGCGGCATGCCCGACGCCGCGGGGCTGATCCTCGCCAGTGACCAGGACGACGCCCGCGCCTACGCCAAGATCGTCCGGCGGGTGACCGGCAAGGCGCCCGAGCTGATCCTCTCCGACGACCCGAAGGCCTCGAAGAAGATCGAGCGCTTCGCCACCGGCTCGGCGCGGATCGCCGTCTGCGTCCGGATGATCTCCGAGGGCGTCGACGTGCCGCGCGCCGCCGTCCTGGCGTGGATGACCTCATACCGGACGCCGCTGTTCTTCGCCCAGGCCGTCGGCCGCGTCGTCCGCTCCCGGGCCACGCACGAGACCGCCACCGTGTTCCTCCCCGCCGTCCGGCCCCTGCTGGGGCTGGCCGCGTCGCTGGAGAAGGAGCGCAACCACGTCATGCCCCCGCCCAAGGCGGCCGACCCCGAGGCGCTCGACCTGGACCCGCTGCCCCCGAAGGAGCGCGAGGCCGTCGGCCTCAAGCAGTGGGAGGCGCTGGAGGCCGACGCCCGCTTCGCGCACGTGCTGCACGGCGGGACGGCGCACACCGGTTCCGACGGCGCGGTCGCGGTGGCGCCCGAGGACGAGGACTTCCTCGGCATCCCGGGCCTGCTCACCGCCGAGCAGACGGCGTCGCTGCTGGCCAGGCGCGACGACGAGCTGCGGTTGCGGATCGCCCAGCGGGTGCACGACGAGGACACCGGCGAGATCCCGGTGGTCGAGGACCACCCCGACGAGGACGACCCCGGCCGCTCGTGGCGCGACGCCGCCGAGCTGCGCCGCGAGATCAACCGCCTGGTCAGCCGGGTGTCGGCGAAGACGTCGACGCCGCACGCCGTGGTGCACACCCAGCTGCGCCAGCACGTGCCCGGCCCGCCGTCGGCGTCGGCGTCGGTCGACGTCCTGCGCGCCCGCCGCGAGCGCCTCCGCACCATGCTCTGACACCGTCGTCCTACCGGACGACACCGCGGCCAGGTGCCGTCCCCCACCGGCGCGGAGCCCACCCCGGCCGCTCGTCGGGGACCCTCCGGGCCCCACTCCCCACGACCACCGCGGCGTCAGCCCGTCGGCAGCAGGCCCCTCGACGCGGCGACGGCGACGGCCTCGGTGCGCGACCCGGCGCCGAGCTTGGCCAGGATGTTGCTCACGTGCACGCTGGCGGTCTTCTCGCTGATGAAGAGCTCGCTGCCGATCTGCCGGTTGGTGCGGCCACGGGCGAGCAGCGCCAGCACCTCGGTCTCGCGCGGCGTGAACACCGCGCCCGTCTCCACCATCCGCCCGGCGCCGGGGAGCTCCAGCCGGCCGCGGCGGGCCAGCGCGGTGACGGCGTCGAGCAGTGGCGCCGCGCCCAGCGAGCGCGCCGTCTCCGCGGCGGCGCACAGCGGCTCCAGGGCCGCGGCGCGGTCACCCGCGGCGACCAGCGCCTCGGCCAGCCGCCACCGGCTGCGGGCCTGCTCGTAGACGTGCCCGTAGCCGAACGCCTCGACGGAAGCCGCCCAGGCCCCCGGGTCGGCCCGTCCGGCCAGCCGGGCCGCCTCGGCCGCCAGCCTCGCCTGCCAGGCCGCGGCCTCGGGACCGTGCCCGCCGAACACGCGGGTGTGGTCGGCGACCGCGTCGCGGGCCAGCCCGGTCAGCTCCGCACCCGTCGCGGCCCACCGGCGCTCCGCGGCGCCGTCCCCGGTCAGCCGGGCGGTCGCCGCGGCGTCGGCCACGGCCGACAGCGCCATCGCCGTCAGCCGGACGACGGCCAGCCGGCTGGCGCCCCACAGCCGGGCCAGCGTGTCCGCGGCCTCCCGCGCCCGGGTGACCGCGGTGCCGGCGTCCCCGGCCCAGGCCGCGAGGTCGACCTCGGCGCCCGCGGTCGACAGCAGCAGGAGCACGTACGCGTCGAGGCGGTCGACCAGCTCGCGCGCCCAGGCGACCCGCTCGGCGGCCGCCGGGTCGCCGCGGCCGACCTGCACGAGGAGTCCCGCGGCACGCACGTGCGCGGCCATCTCCGGCACCCGGGCCAGCCGCTCGGCCAGCGCCAGACTGCCGTCCCAGTCGCCGAGCACGTACCGGGAGACGACGCCGAGGTGGCGCAGCTCGGCCGCGTAGAAGGACCACTCGACGCCCAGTTCGACGGCGCGCGCCAGCCCCTCGTCGCTCCAGCGCAGCGTGGCGGCCGACTGCCCGGCCTCCCAGGCGACGATGGCGAGGTTGAACAGCACCCGCATCTCGACGTCGGCGTCGCCGGCGCGGCGGGCGCGCACCAGCGCCTCCTCCAGCCGGGCCGGCACGCGCTCGCCGCCGCGCGAGCGGGCCAGGGTCACCGCGACGTCGGCCCACGCGCTGTCGAGGCCGAGCGCGTCCGCGGCGGCGAGGGCCTCCTCGGCGGCGGCGTCCCCCTCGTCCCGGCGCTCGAGGTCGTAGGAGGTGCGCGCGTGCGTGGCCGCGGCCCAGGTGCGCACCGGCGAGGGCGGGGACGCGGGCACGAGCGCCATCGCCGCCGCGGTCTCGCGCAGGGCCGCGTCCTGGTCCTCGATCCGCGCGAGCACCTGGCCGAGCGTGTAGTGCACCTGGGCGCGCAGCTCCCGGTCGCCGTCGGGACCGAGCACCTCCTGCGCGGCGCGCAGCAGCGCCACCGCCCGGTGCAGCTCGCCGCCGCGGCGTGCGGCCGCCGCGGTGTCCAGCAGCAGCTCCGCCTGGGAGCGCCCGGCGCGCGCGGCGGCGTCGGGCACCGCCGGCCACAGCGCCAGCGCCGCCTCCAGGTGCTGCAGCTGCTCGGCGGGCGCGCCGACCCGCCGCGCCTCGTCGGCGGCCTCCAGCGACGCCGACAGCGCGCCGGCGAGGTCGTTGCTCCCCCGCAGGTGGTGCGCCCGTTCGGCGGCCGTGCCGGCGCCCGGGACCGCGGCCAGGTGCGCGGCGACGGCGGCGTGCAGGCGGACCCGCTCCCCGGGCAGCAGGTCGGCCAGCACGGCCTCGCGCACGAGGGCGTGCCGGAAGCGGTAGGCGCCGTCGGGGTCGACGACGAGCAGGTGGGAGTGCACGGCCTCGGCCAGCGCGGGGTCGAGGTCGCCGGCCGGCCCCACCACCGCCGCCACCAGCTCGTGGCGCACCCGGCGCCCGGCGACCGCGGCCACCCGCAGCACCTGCTGCGCGTCCGGGCCGAGCTGCTCGACCCGCGCCAGCAGCACGTCGGTCAGGCCCAGCGGGAGCGCCTCCCCGGCGAGCCCCGCGGCCAGCAGCTCCTCGGCGTAGAAGGCGTTGCCCTCGGCGCGCGCCACGACGTCGTCGACCGTGCGGTCGGGCACGCCGGCGGCCAGCCCGCGGACCAGCTCCTGCACCGCGGCGTCGGGCAGCGGGGCGAGGTCGAGCCGCTCCACGCCGGGCAGCCGGACCAGCTCGGCGAGCAGGGGCCGCAGCGGGTGCCGGCGGTGCAGGTCGTCGGCGCGGTAGGACGCCACGACGGCGACCGGCTCGTCGGCCAGCCGGGCCAGCAGGTAGCGCAGCAGGTCGCGGCTGGACCGGTCGGCCCAGTGCAGGTCCTCGAGCAGCACCAGCACCGGCGCGTCGGCGGCCAGCCCGGCCAGCGCCGCGGCGACGGACTCGAACAGCTGCAGCCGGCCGTCGTCGACCGGCGGGCGGACGGGACCGGCGAGGTCGGTGCCGTCGGGATCGGCGGCGGCGCGCGACCGCGCGGCGAACAGCCGGGAGGCGTCGTCGCCGAGCTCGGCGGCGACCGGCCGCAGCAGGTCGACGAAGGGCAGGTAGGGCAGGCCCACCTCGCCGAGGTCGACGCAGTGCCCGGTGAGCACCCGCAGGCCGCGCGCGGTCGCGCGGCCGGCCAGCTCGTCGAGCAGCCGGGACTTGCCGACCCCGGCGTCGCCGGCGACCAGCACGGCCGAGCCGCGGCCGGCCACCGCGCGGGCGACGGACGACTCGAGGGCGGCCAGCTCACCGGCCCGCCCCACCAGGGGTCGCTCGTCCCACCGCGGCACGGCGCCGATCGTGGCACGCCGGTCCGACGGGACGGCGGTGAGCGTCAGGCCGACCGCCTCGTCCAGCGGGACCGCCACGTCCCGCGCCGGGAACGGGTGTGCCGGCCGAGCTCCTGCAGCACCTCCCGCCGGTAGGCCAGCTCCGCCTCGAGTCCGGGGTTGGGGTAGCTGTTCACGGCCGTCTCCTCGCGTCTGCGTTCCGGGTCACGTCCTGGGTGGACGACGACCACGGTCGGCCTGAGGCCGGGCCCCGGGCATCGGCAGACCGGGCAGTCCCGGCGCCCCGCGGGCGTCTGAGGTCCCTCAGGGGACCTCGGCGCACCTCAGCGCAGGTCGGTGCCGCGGGTCTCGGGCAAGGTGAGGATGCCGAGGAAGGCGACGACGGCGGCGCCGGCGACGTACCAGAAGAAGACGACCGGCATGTCGCGGGAGGACAGGAAGGTGATCAGCAGCGGCGCCGTGCCGCCGAAGACGGCGACCGTCGTGTTGTACCAGGCGCCGATGCCGGTGGCCCGCAGCTCCGTGGGGAACAGCTCGCTCATGATCGCCGGCGCGAGCGACGCCATCGCGGCGTAGAGCCCCAGCCCGACGCAGAAGACCACGATCAGCGACGGGAGGCTGTCGCGCACGAGGTAGGACAGCGGGACGACGAGCACCGCCGTCGCCGCCGACCAGGCCAGCAGCACCGGCTTGCGGCCGACCCGGTCCGACAGCGCGCCGTAGGGGTAGCAGAGCGCGATGAACAGGGCCGTGCCGATCGACAGCGCGATGAAGACGTCGTTGCCGTCGGCACCGCGGAAGTTCACCGCGAACGGGGTCAGGGCGCTGAAGAAGGTGTAGTAGCTCAGCGTCGACAGCAGCGTGAAGGCGCACAGCTGCAGCACCGAGCGCGGGTGGTCGCGGATCGTCGCCAGCAGCGGGTTCTTGGTGGCCCGGGCCTTCTCGGCGTTCGCCTCGAAGTTCTCGCTCTCGGTGAGCGACCGCCGCAGCCACAGCCCCACGAAGCCGAGCAGCCCGCCGATGGCGAAGGCGATCCGCCAGCCGTAGGACTCCAGCTGCCCCTGGTCGAGCACCCCGGTGAGCAGCACGCCGAGGAGGGACGCGAGCAGCAGCGCCGACCCGGTCGAGACGTAGAAGAACGCCGAGTACCGGCCGCGGCGCTCGGGCGGGGCGATCTCGGCGAGGTAGGCCGACGCGCCCGACACCTCGCCGCCCAGGCTGAGCCCCTGGGCGATGCGCGCGACGAGCAGCAGCACCGGCGCCAGCCAGCCGACCTGGCCGTAGGTGGGCAGCACGGCGATCATCAGCGAGCCACCGGCCATGAGCAGGATGGTCAGCAGCATCCCGGCCTTGCGGCCGCGCAGGTCGGCGAACCGGCCGATGAGGACCCCGCCCAGCGGCCGGAAGAAGAACGCCAGCGCGTAGGTCGACGTCGTACCGATCAGCGCCAGCGTCCGGTTCTCGGCCGGGAAGAACTGCCCGGCGAAGTAGACGAGGAAGGTCGCGTAGACCGTCCAGTCGAACCACTCGACGGCGTTGCCGATGCTGGCCGAGACCAGCGTCCGCACCGGCAGCCGGTGCTCCTCCGTGGCCTGCCCCCCGACCGCCTGTGCCATGGACGCCCACGCTAGTGACGTGGAGCACATCCGGCAGGTCGACTCCGGCGCGCGGGCCCCGGCCGACCGGACCAGGCTGGGGACGTGCCCGACCTGCGCCCCACCGTCTTCGTCCTCTTCGGCGCCACCGGTGACCTCGCCGCCCGCATGGTGCTGCCGGCCATCGACGCGCTGCAGCGGCGCGGGCTGCTCCCGGCCGACTGGCGGCTGGTCGGCAGCGGCCGCGGGGAGCGCTCCGACGACGAGTTCCGCGACCTGGTCCGCGACGCCCTGGCCGAGCACGGCGACGGCGACCCCGCCGACGGGCTGGCCGGGCGGCTGCGCTTCGCCGGCGGCGGGTTCACCCCCGACGACCCCGGGCAGCTCGCCGACGCCGTCGCCGCGGCCCGCGCGGAGCTCGGCGACGGCGCCCAGTTGGTGCACTACCTCGCCGTCCCGCCCAGCGCCTTCGAGGGCATCACCCGCGGGCTGGACGCGCACGGCCTGGCCGAGGGCGCGCGCGTCGTCTACGAGAAGCCCTACGGCACCTCCCCCGACGGCTTCCGCGAGCTCGACGAGCTGGTGCACTCGGTGCTCGACGAGGAGCAGGTGTTCCGCATCGACCACTTCCTCGGCAAGGAGGGCACCCAGGACCTGCACGTGCTGCGCTTCGCCAACGGGCTGTTCTCCTCGATCTGGAGCCGCGAGCACGTGGCGCAGGTGCAGGTCGACGTCCCCGAGACCCTCGACGTCGCCGACCGCGCGGAGTTCTACGACGCCACCGGCGCGACGCTCGACATGCTGGTGACGCACCTGTTCCAGGTGGCCGCCGAGGTCGCCATGGAGCCCCCCGTCTCGCTGACGCCCGGCCACCTGCAGGAGGCGCGCGAGGCGGTGCTCGCGGCGTTCCGCCCGCTGGCCCGCGAGGACGTCGTCCTCGGCCAGTTCGAGGGCTACCGCGACCTCGACGACGTCGCCGCCGACAGCCGCACCGACACCTTCGTCGCGGCGCGGCTGGCAGTGGACACCGACCGCTGGCGCGGCGTGCCGTTCCTGCTGCGCACCGGCAAGCGCATGGCCGAGGGCCACCAGCGGGTGACCCTGGTGATGCGGCGGCCCGACGGCCCGGTCGGCGCCCTGCCCGGCGGTGGCAACACGGTGTCGCTGTCGCTCTCGGGCGCCGGGGAGCTCGAGCTGGGGCTGGTGACCAAGCGGCCGGGGCCGGACCTGGAGCTCGCGGCGGCGCGGACGTCGCTGGACCTGGGCGAGGTCCGCGGCGGCGACCCGCTCCCGGCCTACGCCTCGCTCATCCACGACGTGCTGGTCGGCGACCGGTCGCTGTTCACCACCAGCGCGGGCCTGGCCGAGGCCTGGCGGGCGGTGCGGCCGGTGCTCGACGACCCGCCGGAGCTGCAGCCCTACGCGCCCGGCTCGTGGGGGCCGGAGGCGGCGCGGGCGCTCGCCGACCCGTGCGGGTGGGTGCTGGGCGGCTGAGAGGTGGGGTCCGGACCGGGCTCTGGTCGCCTCGCGGCGAGTAGCACGACGCGGCTCCAGACCCCCGACCGGAGTCGGAGCGGTGGTCCGCGAAGGCGGTATCCAATTGGCACCCGGGGACACAGAATCGCCCGGTCCGGACACCACCGACGGTACCCCTCCCCCGGGCATCGACACACGGGATCCCCGGTACACCCGGCCTGACAGACTCCGCTCGTGGCCGACCTGACGCCGACCGAGGCCGCGGTGCTCGACGCCGTCGACGAGGCCGCCGCGGTCGCGCTGCTGTGCCGGCTGGTCGCGGTCCCGTCGGTCGGCGGCACCGCCGCCGAGTCCGAGATCCAGGCGCTCGTCGCCGCGGAGCTCGACGGGCTGGGCTGCGACGTCGACCGCTGGGCGATCGACCTGGCGGCGGCCGCGGCCGCGCCCGACGCACCCGGCCAGGAGGTCGCGCGGGACGAGGCCTGGGGTGTCGTCGGCACGCTGCCCGGCACCGACGACGGCGACCCGGCGCTGGTGCTGTGCGGGCACACCGACGTCGTCCCGACCGGCGACCGGGCACTGTGGGCCGGGGACCCGTTCACCCCGCGGCTGTCCGGCGGCGCCGTGCACGGCCGCGGCACCTGCGACATGAAGGGCGGCCTGGTCTCGGCGCTCGCCGCGCTGGCCGCCGTGCGGGCCGCGGGGGTGCGGCTGCGCCGGCCCGTGGCGGTGCACGCCGTCGTCGGCGAGGAGGACGGCGGCCTGGGCGCGTGGGCCACCCTGGCCCGTGGCCACCGCGGCGACGCCTGCGTCATCCCCGAGCCCACCGACGGCGCGGTCGTCACCGCCGCGGCCGGCGCGCTGACCTTCCGGCTGGAGGTGACCGGCGCCGCCGCGCACGCCGCGATGCGCGACCGCGGGGTGAGCGCCGTCGAGCTGTTCGCGCACGTCCACGCCGACCTGCGGGCGTTCGAGGCGGAGCGGCAGCGCGACGCCGATCCGCGCTTCGCCGGCGAGCGGTACCCCTTCGGGATCAGCATCGGCACCGTGCACGCCGGCGACTGGGCGTCGTCGGTGCCCGACCGGCTGGTGGCCGAGGGCCGCTACGGGGTGCGGCTGGGCGAGCCGGTGGCGGCCGCCCGCGCTCGCTTCGAGGCCCGCGTGGCCGCGGCCTGCGCCGGGCACCCGTGGCTGGCCCGGCACCCGGTGACCGTGACCTGGACCGGCGGGGCGTTCGCCAGCGGGTCGCTACCGCCCGGGGACGCGCTGCTGGGCCAGGTGCGCGGCGCCGTCGTCGACGCCGGGGGTGCCCCGCCGCCGGAGCGGGCGGTCCCGGCCGGCACCGACCTGCGGCTCTACGCGGGGGCCGGGATCCCGACCCTGCACCTGGGCCCCGGCGACCTGCACCTCGCGCACGGTCCCGCCGAGCGGGTGCCGGTGGCCGAGGTGACCGCCGTCGCGCGGGCGCTGGCACTGCTGACCCTGCGCCGCTGCGGTGTCGCGTGATCGCCTACGAGGACTTCGCGGCCCTGACCGGCGACTCCCCCACCGCGCGCACCGAGTGGGCCGCCGTCGTCACCGCGTGGAGCGAGCCGCACCGCCGCTACCACGACCTGCGCCACCTGGCCGCCGTCCTCGGGCTGGTGGGTGAGCTCGGCGCCGCGGCCGACGACCCGGCCGCCGTCGCGCTGGCCGCCTGGTACCACGACGTCGTCTACGACCCCCGCCGCGGGGACAACGAGCAGGTCAGCGCCGAGCGGGCGCGCGCCGGGCTGCGCGGCCTGGTGCCCGCCGGCCGGCTGGAGGAGGTGGTGCGGCTGGTGCTGCTCACCGCCGGCCACGACGCCGAGCCGGGTGACGCGGACGGCGCGGTGCTCTGCGACGCCGACCTCGCCGTCCTCGCCGCGCCGCCGGAGGCCTACGCCGGCTACGCCTCGGCCGTCCGCGCGGAGTACGGGCACCTGTCCGACGAGGTGTTCACCGCCGGGCGGATCGCCGTCCTGGAGTCGCTGCTGGCCCTGCCGGCGCTCTACCGGCTGCCGGCGACGGCGGCCTGGGAGCCGCGGGCGCGGGCCAACCTCACCGCGGAGCTCGGTCTGCTGCGCTCGCGCGCTTCCTGACCCGCAGGCCCGCGGCGGTCAGCCGGGCGAGCAGCTCGCGGGCGCCCACCGGCTGCGCACCGGCGGCCACGGCGACGTCGTAGAGGTCCTCGGGGACGTCGTAGTGGTCGCCCTGGAACGCCCGGCGCGGGATGCCGAGCTCGGCGGCGACGAAGGCGTGCAGCTCCTCGTGGGAGACGTCGCTGACCAGGTGCGACCACCGGCGGCCCCGCCACGGCCAGACGGGGGTGTCGATGAGCACGGCCACGGGCCCATCCTGCCCGGGCCCACTAGCGTCGGCGTCGTGAGTCGGGAGATCCGCTGGGGCATCGTCGGGCCGGGACGCATCGCGCAGAGCGTGATGGGCGACTTCCCACACGTGGCGGGGGCGCGGCCGGTGGCGGTGGCGTCGCGGTCGGCCGAGCGGGCTCAGGCGTTCGCGCAGGAGCACGGACTCGAGCGGGCGCACGGCTCCTACGCCGGGATCGTCACCGACCCCGACGTCGACGTCCTCTACCTCGCCACCCCGCACCCGCAGCACCACGCGGTGGCGCTGGCCGCGATCGAGGCGGGCAAGGCGCTGCTGGTGGAGAAGGCGTTCACCGCGACGACGGCCGGCGCGCAGGAGGTCGTGGACGCCGCCCGGGCGAACGGCGTCTTCGTCATGGAGGCGATGTGGACACGCTTCCAGCCCGCCGTCGTCCGCCTGCGGGAGCTGGTCGCCGACGGCGCGATCGGCGAGGTGCGGTCGGTGCAGGCCGACCTCGGCGTCGACCGCGTCTACGACCCCGCCGACCGGCTGTTCGCCCTCGAGCTCGGCGGCGGGGCGCTGCTCGACCTCGGCGTCTACGTCGTCTCCTTCGCCCAGATGCTGCTCGGCGCCCCGGACACGGTGACCGCCGCCGGCTCCACCTACCCCACCGGCGCCGACGCCGAGGCCGCGCTCCTGCTGGGCTGGGAGGACGGCAGATCGGCCACCCTGACGACGTCGCTGCGCTACCCGACGCCGGGCTCGGCGCGGGTGTTCGGCACCGGCGGGTGGATCGACGTCCTCCCCCGCTTCCACCACCCCGCGACGATCGTGCTGCACCGCACCGGCGCCGACCCCGAGGAGATCACCCTGCCGCCGGACGGCACGGGGTACTCCCACGAGCTGGCCGAGGTCACCCGGTGCCTGCAGGAGGGCCGCACCGAGAGCGCGGTCATGCCGCTGGCCGACACGCTCGCCGTGCAGGACGTGCTCGGGCAGGCCGCCGCGCAGCTCGGCGTGCACCACCGCGAGGACCCGCACGCGCTGGGCTGATCAGGCCGCGGCCCAGGCCTCGCCGGTCGCCTGCTCGCGGGTGGGCACGCGCGTCGGCGTGCGGCCGGCCCGGCGGACGGCGTCGGCCAGCGCGACCGCGTCGACCACGGCCGCACCGCCCGGGTCGTTGTTGAGGTAGACGACCACGTCCTCGTCGTCGACCCAGGTCTCCGCCAGCCGCTGCGCCCAGCGCTCGAGCACCGCCGGCGGGTAGCCCCAGCCCTCGGCACCGGTGTGCAGGCGCAGGTAGCCCCAGCCGGCGGTGCGCCACAGCGGCGTGACCGGCTCCTCGGCGCGGTCGGCCCAGCACAGGGCGGCGCCGTAGCGCTCCAGCAGGGCGCGCACCTCGTCGGTCTCCCAGGTCGCGTGCCGCGGCTCCACGGCCACCCGCACGCCCGGCGGGAAGCACGCCAGGCAGTCGCGCAGCAGGCCGGCATCGGCCTTCAGCGTCGGCGGCAGCTGCAGCAGGACGACGTCGAGCCGGTCGCCGAGCCCCTCGGCGTGCTGCACCAGGCGGGCCACCGGCTCCTCGGGCTCGCGCAGCCGCTTGACGTGGGTGAGGAAGCGGCTGGCCTTGACCGCCCAGCGGTAGTCGGGCGGGGTGCGCTCCCGCCAGGCCGCGAAGGTCTCGCGGGCGGGCAGCCGGTAGAAGGCGGCGTTGCTCTCGACCGTGGCGAAGTGCTGCGCGTGGTGCTCCAGCCACAGCCGCTGGGGCATGCGCTGGGGGTAGAAGCGGCCGCGCCAGTCGCGGTACTGCCACCCAGACGTCCCGATCACCACCGCCACGCCGCCCGCCTACCCTGCGCGGTCATGACCGACGCCCCGGCCCGCTTCAAGGACATCTGCATCGACGCCCGCGACCACCAGGCGCTGGCCGGCTGGTGGTGTGCCGCGATGGGCTACGTCCGCCGCGACACCCTGCCCGACGGGACCCCCCGCGAGCTCTCCTGGCCCGCCCCGATCGAGGACCCGCACGGCCGCGGGCCGCTCATCTGGTTCAACCCGGTGCCCGAGCCCAAGACGGTCAAGAACCGCCTGCACATCGACGTCGTGGGCGACTCCGCGGCGCTGCAGGCCGCGGGTGCCACGCTGGTGCGGGCCTCGGACGAGCGCCCCGGCCACGAGGCCGACGAGGACGCGGGCGAGATCGGCTGGGACGTGCTGGCCGACCCCGAGGGCAACGAGTTCTGCTGCTTCCCGCCGCGGGACTGAGCCCTCTCAGGCCGCGACTGCGGGCCAGTCGTCGCTCCGCGGCGCTCGTGAGCGACTTCCCGGCAGTCGTGCGGCCCCGGCGACGAGCCCCGGGGCGCGTCCTCCGCCCCGGACGCCGACAGGGGCGGCCCCGCGGAGTGCGGGACCGCCCCTGCCGGGCAGTGCTGATGGTGCTGGGCGGCCCCTCCGCAGGGTCCCGCGCCGAGCGTGCGAGGCGTGGGGGGCGGAGGGGTCCTTCCGTCAGAAGTCCATGCCGCCCATGCCGCCGTCGCCACCGGGCATGGCCGGGGCGTTCTTCTCCGGCTTGTCGGCGATGACGGCCTCGGTGGTGAGGAAGAGCGCCGCGATGGAGGCGGCGTTCTGCAGCGCCGAGCGGGTGACCTTGGCCGGGTCGATGATGCCGGCCGCGACCAGGTCCACGTACTCGCCGGTGGCGGCGTTGAGGCCCCAGCCGGTCTCGGAGTTGCGGACCTTCTCCGCCACGACGCCGCCCTCGAGGCCGGCGTTGATGGCGATCTGCTTCAGCGGCGCCTCGAGCGCGACGCGCACGATGTTGGCACCGGTCGCCTCGTCGCCCTCGAGCTCGAGCTTGTCGAACGCGACGCCGGTGGCCTGCGCGAGAGCGACGCCACCACCGGCGACGATGCCCTCCTCGACGGCGGCCTTGGCGTTGCGCACCGCGTCCTCGATGCGGTGCTTGCGCTCCTTCAGCTCGACCTCGGTCGCGGCGCCGGCCTTGATGACGGCGACGCCACCGGCCAGCTTGGCCAGGCGCTCCTGCAGCTTCTCGCGGTCGTAGTCGGAGTCCGACTTCTCGATCTCGGCGCGGATCTGGTTGACCCGGCCGGCGATCTGGTCGCTGTCGCCGGCGCCCTCGACGATCGTCGTCTCGTCCTTGGTGACGACGACCTTGCGGGCACGGCCCAGCAGGGAGGTGTCGGCGTTGTCGAGCTTGAGGCCGACCTCCTCGCTGATGACCTGGCCACCGGTGAGGATGGCGATGTCGGCGAGCATGGCCTTGCGGCGGTCACCGAAGCCGGGGGCCTTGACGGCCAGCGACTTGAAGGTGCCACGGATCTTGTTCACGACCAGGGTCGCGAGGGCCTCGCCCTCGACGTCCTCGGCGATGATGGCCAGCGGCTTGCCCGACTGCATGACCTTCTCCAGCAGCGGGAGCAGGTCCTTGACCGTGCTGATCTTGCTGTTGACGACGAGCACGTACGGGTCGTCGAGGACGGCCTCCATGCGCTCGGTGTCGGTGACGAAGTAGGGCGAGATGTAGCCCTTGTCGAAGCGCATGCCCTCGGTGAGCTCGAGCTCGAGGCCGAAGGTGTTGCTCTCCTCGACGGTGATGACGCCTTCCTTGCCGACCTTGTCCATCGCCTCGGCGATGAGCTCACCGATGGCGGTGTCGGCGGCGGAGATCGACGCGGTGGCCGCGATCTGCTCCTTGGTCTCGACGTCCTTGGCCGTCGAGAGGAGGTAGTCGGTGACCGAGGCGACGGCCTTCTCGATGCCCTTCTTCAGGGCCATCGGGTTGGCGCCGGCGGCGACGTTGCGCAGGCCCTCGCGCACGAGCGCCTGGGCGAGCACGGTGGCGGTGGTGGTGCCGTCACCCGCGACGTCGTCGGTCTTCTTCGCGACCTCCTTGACCAGCTCGGCGCCGATCTTCTCCCAGGGGTCCTCGAGCTCGATCTCCTTGGCGATGCTCACACCGTCGTTGGTGATGGTGGGAGCGCCCCACTTCTTCTCGAGGACGACGTTGCGGCCCTTGGGGCCGAGCGTCACCTTGACGGCGTCGGCGAGGGTGTTCATGCCCCGCTCGAGGCCGCGGCGCGCCTCTTCCTCGAAGGCGATCATCTTGGCCATGTGGTGATGTCCTCCATGCATGGATCGCTGCACGGCCGGGACCGGCGCCCGCGACGGACGACACCGGCGCCGCGGACGCTCCTTCGGCCCGCGCTCCGGTGCCTCACCGTTCCGACCTGATTGGCACTCGGCACTGTCGAGTGCCAATCCGAAGTCTGGCACTCGCCCCTGCCGAGTGCAAGAACGGGGGGTGGTCGCGGCCTGTTCCGGCGGTCAGGACCGCGGCGGGTCCGGCTCCCAGACCCCGGTCGCCTCGTCGAGGCGCTCGACCAGCACCACCCGGCCGTCGGTGCGCGACACCCAGACCCGGGTCTGCCCGTCGTCGTACTTCAGGTCGGAGTCCGGCCGCTGCGCCAGCGTGGGCATGTCCTCCAGGTACGTGATGCTCCAGCGCGGCACGGGTGCTCCTCGTCGTCAGGGCCGGTCGTCAGGGCGGGGAACGGCGACGGCCCGGCTCCCGTAGGGGGAACCGGGCCGCGACACGGGGTGCGGGGGGAGCTCAGGCGCTCCGCCCGACGCTCGCCGTCGCGAGCTCAGGCGACGCGGACGCCGTCGGCCTGGGGGCCCTTCTCGCCCTGGACGACCTCGAAGACGACCCGCTGGCCCTCGTCGAGGCTCTTGTACCCGTCCATCTGGATGGCCGAGTAGTGGACGAAGACGTCCTGGCCGCCGTCGACGGCGATGAAGCCGAAGCCCTTCTCGGCGTTGAACCACTTCACGGTGCCCTGTGCCACGTGTGCTCCCACGTTCGTGCGTGCGGACGGTCCCCGTGATCCGGGGACCGGGGTACAGCTCTTCCGCCCGTCGGACACGTGCGTGGAACTGACGACCGCGCGAGACCGTACAACAGAGACGACGTCGTGGGGAGATCCCGGACACACGACTCGGGGACGATCCGGAACGGGATGTCACCCGTCCGGATCGCCGGCGCTCCCGAGGCTACGCCCGGTCGACGGGCCTCAGCCGATGAGGCCGGCCGCGCGCACCGACCGCAGCGACGGCTCGACCCGGTGGGTGGGGCCGACGACCGGCAGCAGCGGGTCGAGGGTCTTGAGCCCCTCGCCGGTGTTGAGGACGACGGTCTCCCTGCCCGGGTCCAGCCGCCCGTCCTCGGCCAGCTGCCGCAGCACCGCGACGGTCACGCCGCCGGCGGTCTCGGCGAAGACGCCGGTGGTGCGGGCGAGGTCGCGGATGCCCTGGACGATCTCGTCGTCCCCGACGCGGCCGACCGCGCCGCCGGTGCGGCGGATCGCGTCGAGTGCGTAGGGCCCGTCGGCGGGGTTGCCGATGTTGAGCGACTTGGCGATGCCGGTGGGCCTGACCGGCTTGACGACGTCCCAGCCGTTGTCGAACGCGGTGGCGATCGGGTCGCAACCGGCCGACTGGGCGCCGAACACCGTCCACCCGGTGTCCTCGACGATCCCCGCGGCGACCAGCTCGCGGAAGGCCTTGTCGACCTTGGTGAGCAGCGAGCCCGACGCCATCGGGATGACCACCTGGGCCGGGATCCGCCAGCCCAGCTGCTCGGCGATCTCGTAGCCCATCGTCTTGGAGCCCTCGGCGTAGTAGGGCCGCACGTTCTGGTTGACGAACGCGGTCTCCTCGAACTCGTCGGTCTCGGCGAGCTCGCTGGTCAGCCGGTTGACGTCGTCGTAGGACCCGTCGACGGCGACCAGCGTCTGGCCGTAGACGGCCGACTGCACGACCTTGCCCGGCTCGAGGTCGGCCGGGATGAACACCGTCGACGGGATGCCGGCGCGGGCGGCGTGCGCGGCGACCGAGTTGGCCAGGTTGCCCGTCGAGGCGCACGCGATGGCCCGGTAGCCCAGCCCGCGGGCCGCGGTGGCGGCGAGGCTGACGACGCGGTCCTTGAAGGAGTGGGTGGGGTTGGCGGAGTCGTCCTTGACCCACAGCCCGCCGGTGAGGCCGAGCTCGGCGGCCAGCCGGTCGGCGCGCACCAGCGGCGTCATGCCGGGGTCGAGGGAGACGCGGGCGGCCGGGTCCTGGCCCACCGGCAGCAGGGCGGCGTAGCGCCAGATGCTCTGCGGGCCGGACTCGATCTGCTCGCGGGTGACCGCGCGCATGCGCTCGGGGTCGTAGTCGACCTCCAGCGGGCCGAAGCACTCCGCGCAGGCGTGCTCGGCGACGAGGCCGAAGGTGGCGCCGCAGTTGCGACAGACGAGCCCGCGGGCGGGACTCGGCGCGACTGCGGTGGGGGCCGGGGCGGTCAGGGTCATGCGACGACTACCTCCTCATCTTCCCCGCGTCGGGCCGTCGAGCCGCGCGGGACGGAATTGGCACCTCTCGCCGCTCGCGCGAGCGCGGTTGCCGGGGCTTCACCGGGCCGTGTCCCTCTGCCCCTCTGGATGAGTGGAACGGCCGCGAGCCTACCCGGGTCCGGATCGCTCCCCCGGCCCCGGCCATGCTGGGCGGGTGGCAGCGCGCATCGTCTACACCGACCTCGACGGCACGATGGTCGGCCCGCGGGGGTCGTTCTGGCACGCCGCCGACGGCTCCCCGACGGCGGAGCCCGCGACCGCGTTGCTGGAGCTGCACACCGCCGGCGTCGCCCTGGTCATCGTCAGCGGACGGACCGCCGACCAGGTCACCGAGGCCGGGCGGATCTTCGCCGCCGACGGCGCGATCGCCGAGCTGGGTTCCCTCGTCACGTGGAAGGGCGGCAGGGAGCGGCACCAGCTCACCGGCGAGCTGCCGCTGAAGTACGCGGGACGCACGCCGATGGACGTGATGGCCGAGCTCGGCGTCGTCGACGCGCTGTGCGCCGCCCACCCCGGCCGGCTGGAGTGGCACGCGCCCTGGCACACCACGCACGACGGCGACGCGTTGCTGCGCGGCTACGTCGACCCGGTCGCCGTCGACGCCTGGCTGGCCGAACGGGATCTGGGCTGGCTGACGCTCAAGGACAACGGCGCCATCCCGGCGACGGCGAAGCTGGACCTGGCGCCGGAGGGGCAGCTGGCGCGGGTGTACCACCTGATGCCGCGCGGCATCTCCAAGGGCGCGGCGATCGCGTGGGACCTCGAGCGCCGCGGGCTGGACCCCGCCCACGCGGTCGCGGTCGGCGACAGCGCCAGCGACCTGGAGATGGCGCCCGCCGTCGGCCGGCTGTGGATCACCGCGAACGGCGCGGAGGTCGACGGCATGGCCGCGATGCTCGACGCCGTCCCGAACGTGACCGTCACCGACGAGGCGATGGGCCTCGGCTGGGCCCAGGCCGTCAGAGCGAGCCTGTGAGCGGGTCGTGCCGAGTGGGCCCCCGGAGGGGTCCGGGCAGGCGCGACAGAGGGGCTCCGCGGCCCCGGGGGACGGCACGTGGCCGCGGTGTCGCCCGGTAGGGCGACGGTTACGACGTCACGTCCCTCCGGGCGAAGTGGCGGAAGCCCAGCGCGGTGAAGACGGCGGCGTAGACCAGCGACTGGACGACCCCGCGGAACATGTCGCCGGAGTCGACCGGCGTCTGCAACAGGTCGGTCCAGGCGAACTCCTCCGCGGTCGGGAAGTAGTCGCGGATGGCGCCGAGCTGCTCGACCTGGTCGAGGATCGCGAACACGAACATCGTGAACACCGCCCCGCCGACGGCCGCCAGCGGCGCGTCGGTGATCGTGGACAGCCAGAACGCGAGCGTGCCGACGACGAGCAGGTGGACGGCGAGGTAGCCGAGCATCCCGGCCAGCCGCAGCAGCCCCTCGCCCTGCGGCAGGGTCACGCCGATCGGGGTCTGGATGTCGTCGAACCCGAAGGCGATGCCGCCGGCGACGACGGCCACCAGCGCGATCGTCAGCAGTGCCCCGACCGACAGGACCAGCGCGGCGAGGAACTTCTGCCGCAGCAGCCGCATCCGCGGCACGGGGGTGGCCAGCGTGTACCGCAGCGATCCCCACTGGGCCTCGCTGGCCACGGTGTCGCCGAAGAACAGCGCGTAGACCACGACGAGGAAGAAGCTCGTCGCCGCGAACAGCACGAACAGCGTGAAGTTCAGCCCGCTCGACGTCGCGACGTCGACGAGGTTGATCCGGTTGTTCTCCGCGGCCTCCTCGCTGGCGCCCAGCTGCAGCGCGGCGATGAGCACCAGCGGCAGCGCGACCATCAGCGCGAACACGCCGATCGTGCGCCGCCGCTTGAACTGCCGACGCAGCTCGACGGAGAGCCGCAGCGTGCGCCCCGGCCGGTAGCCGGCGACGGCCCCGGTGGCCTGGACGTGCTCGGTGGCGGTCATCAGTTCTCCCCCACGAGGGCCAGGAACGCGTCCTCCAGGCGGCGGCGCGGCGTGAACTGGTCGACGGCGACGTCCGCGGCCACCAGTGCCTGCAGCGCCGCGGCCCGCGAGGTCTGCGTCCCGAGGTCGGCGACCAGGCCCTCGTCGGTGCGCTCGACGGTGACCCCGGGCAGCGCGGTGAGCACGGCGACCGCCCGGTCGGCGTCGGCGTCCGTCGCCCCGGGGGCCAGGCCGACCGACACCGCCCCGCCGGTGCCGACGATCTCCTCGACCGTGCCCTGCGCGATCTTCTGCCCCTTCGTCATGACGACGACGTGGGTGCAGGTCTGCTCGATCTCGCTGAGCAGGTGGCTGGAGACGATGACCGTGCGGCCGGTGGCGGCGTAGGACCGCAACACCTCGCGCATGGCGTGGATCTGGGGCGGATCGAGCCCGTTGGTCGGCTCGTCGAGGACCAGCAGGTCGGGCAGGCCGAGCATCGCCTGGGCGATCGCCACCCGCTGGCGCATGCCCTGGCTGTAGCGGCGCACCGGCCGGTCGATGGCGGCGCCGAGGCCGGCGACCTCGATCGCCTCCTCCATGTGCGCGTCCGCGGTCGGGCGGCCGGTGGCGGCCCAGTAGAGCGTCAGGTTGTCGCGGCCGGACAGGTGCGGCATGAGGCCCGTGCCCTCGACGAACGAGCCCAGCCGCGACAGCACCGGCGCGCCGGGGCCGGCGGCGTGGCCGAACACGCTGATCCGCCCCTGCGTCGGGCGGATGAGGCCCATGAGCATCCGCAGCGACGTCGTCTTGCCGGCGCCGTTGGGCCCGAGCAGGCCGAGCACCTGGCCGCGGCGGACCTCGAAGGAGAGGTCCTTCACGGCGACGAAGCCGTCCTTGTAGGCCTTGGTCACACCCTCGAAGCGCAGCGGCACGTCCTCGCCGTCGGGCTCGACCTCGTCGGCGGTGGCCCGGCGGCGCCGGCGGCCCCACAGCACCGCGGCCAGCCAGCCGAGCAGGCCGAGCAGGACGACGGCGCCGAGCAGCAGCCACCAGCGCGACGTGCCGCCGTCGGCCTGCGCCTGCCCCTCCACGGTGGGGACGGCGAGCGCGGTGCCGCCGTTGCCGGCGCCGGCCAGGGCGACGGAGTAGACGCCCGCCTCGGCCGGCAGCGCGAAAGCCTGGTCGGTGGAGGAGACGACGACGCGCATCGTGTGGCCGGCCTCGAACCGGTGCACGATCGCCGGCAGCGTGACCGCGACCTCGGTGGGCGCGGCCGGGTCGGCGGACAGGCCGGTCAGCGACAGCGGGGCGACCAGCCCGCCGGGCAGCGTCTGCGCGCCGTCGGGGCCGACGTCGTAGAGCTTGGCGAACAGGGTGGCGCTGCCGGTGGGCGAGGCGACGGCGATCTCCACGGTCGGGGCGCCGACCACCTCGACGGCCTCGTCGAGCGGCTCGGTGGCGAAGGCGGCGAACTGACCGGGGATCTCCACCGCGGCCCCGCCGAGCGCTGAGGTCAGCGACCCCAGGCCCGGGACGGTGGTGATCGCCGCGGGCGTGCCGCCGGCCGGGGTGACCACCGGCTGGACCGGGCCGTCGAGGGCGAGCTCCGTGCGCTCGGTGGCCGCGTCGCCGGCCAGGCCCGGGTAGGCGTCGGCGACGACGCTCTGCGTGCCGCCCTGGACAGTGCCCAGCGTGCTGCCCAGGCCGCTGGGCACGGGGAACTCGAAGCCGGTGCCGGGGTCCTCGCCGCGCGCGGGGTCGCCCTCGTCGCGCAGGTGCCAGGAGAACCAGCCGGCGACGAGCTCACGCAGGTCGGCGGTCTCCCGCTCGGAGGCCTGCGAGTCGTGGCCGCCGGCGTACCAGACGACCTTGACCGGGGTGCCGTTGGCGGCGATGCCGCGGGCGTTGGCGTCGGCCTGGCCGAGGCCGAACAGCGAGTCCTCGGTGCCCTGCACGAGGAGGGTGGGCGCGGTGATCCGGTCGAGCACGGGGGCGGGGCTGCTGCGGTCGAGCACCGCGGCGACCTCGGGCGTGAGCGTCCCGGAGGCCGCGGCGGTCTGGTAGGCGGCGCAGATGTCGGCGCGGAACCGGCCGCAGGTCAGCGCCTGCTCCACCGCGGCGGGGTCGAGCGTCGAGGGATCGATCGGCAGGTCCTCGAGGCTCGGTGCCGCGGAGGCCGGTGCCGCGGCGGCGCCGTCGCCGGTGCCCCCCTCCGGCCCGTCGCCGCCGCCACCGAGGGCGTCGAGCAGCCCGCCGGTGGGGACCGACCCGACGCCGAAGAACAGGCCCGACCACAGCCGCTTGTAGACGCCGGTGCCGCCGGCCTGCGGGGTGGCCGCCGGGGTCTGCCCGTCGGGGGCGCCGGTCTGGGAGGGGAAGAGCGCGGCGGTCAGGGAGTTCCAGGTGATCTGCGGCGCGATGGCGTCGACCCGGTCGTCGTAGGCCGCGCCGAGCAGGGACAGCGCGCCGCCGTAGGAGGCGCCCGCGACGCCGACCCGCGGGTCGCCGTCGCCGTCGAGGAGGACGTCGTCGCGCCCGGCGAGCAGGTCGAGCAGCGTGGAGAGGTCGGCCACCTCGTAGCGGGGGTCGTCGAGGCCGATCTGGCCGGTGCTCGCGCCGAACCCGCGCGCGGAGTAGGTCAGGACGACGAAGCCGCGGCCGGCGAGGTCGCGGGCGTCGTCGGCCACCGACTGCTTGCTGCCGCCGAAACCGTGGGCGAGCACGACCGCCGGTGCGGGCTCGTCCACGTCGGGCAGGTAGAGCGTCGTGTCGAGCTCGACGGCGTCGGCACCGGAGCCGGAGGGGACGCGCGCCTCCTCGGTGGCGACGTCCTCGGCCGCGGAGGCGGTCGCGGGCAGCGCGACGAGCAGGGTGGCCGAGACCAGGCAGGTGAGCAGGACGCCGAGGGTCGCGCGGGCGCCGGGGCGCGGGCGAGGACGCACGGGCCCGCGGACGGGACGCACGATGCGGCCAACGGACGGTGTCGCGCCGGTGTTCCGGGAGGGGCGGTGCCGTGGCTCGCAGGGGACGGTCAGGACGGCCACTCGCCCGCGACGACGACGACGATGCCGGGGTCGGCCGTGCCGGGGACCTCGAAGAAGCGCGGGGTGGGCCCGAGCGCGACCGCCGGGAAGAGGTCCATCAGCTGGACGGCCGACTGCCGCTGCGTCTCGTCGCCCTCGGTGACGAAGACGGTGGTCGCGGCGATGTCGCCGCCGTCGTAGGTGCCGACGCCGGCCGAGTCCCAGCCCTGCTCGCCGAGCTGGGCGGCGACCTGGGCGGCCAGCCCGTTGACGCCCGTCGCGTTGAGCACCGTCACCGGCACGCGCACCGGCCGGGCGGGCACGTCCTCGACCGGGGGCAGCGGCTCCACCGACAGCGGCGGCAGGGCGCCGGTGGAGGGCGGCACGGTCGCGGGGGCGGGGGTCGTCGTCGGCGCGGCGGTCGCACCGGCCTCCTGCGCCGCCGGGGAGATGTAGCTGTAGACGCCGAGCACCACCAGCGCGACGACGACGGCGGCGAGCAGGAGGACGCCGGTGCGGCGGCGCCGCGGCGGGGCGTCGTGCTCGTCGGCGGCGCGCAGCGCGGCCCGGGACACCCCGGCCCGGCGGGCGGCCTTGCGGCGCTCGACCTCCATCGCGTGCCGCTCGGCGTCGCGGGCCTGGCGCTCGGCGCGCATCGCGGCCCGGTTGCCGACCACGCCCGTGGCGCCGGTCGAGGGTCCGGTGGAGGGGCCGGTCAGGGGCTCGGGTGCACGGTCGCGGGCCCGCCCGTCACGGGTGGTCCCGCGGTCTGGGATCGCCTCGGTCAGCGGCGCGGCGGCACGCCCCCGGGTGACCTCGCGGTCGGGGATCGCCTCGGTCAGCGGCGCGGCGGCACGCCCCCGGGTCACCTCACGGTCGGGGATCGCCTCGGTCAGCGGCGCGGCGGCACGCCCCCGGGCGACCTCGCGGTCGGGGATCGCCCGGGTCGCCGGGGGTGGGGACGGCGGTGCCGGGGCGGCGTCGACGACACGGTCACGGGCGAGGGGCCCGGCCACCGGCTGGTCCCACGGGTCGAGCGGCGGCCTGGCCGGCTCGGGGGCGTCGGCGTGCGGTGTCGGCACGGCCTGGAAGGGCGCGACCGTGGTGATCGGGGCGGCCGCGCGGGCCGGCGCCTGGGGAGCCGGCGGTGCGGCGGCCGGTGGCGGGGCGGCCGGCGGCGGCGCCGCCGGCAGGCGCGCCGCGGTCGGCGGCACGGTGGGCGCCTGGGGCGCGGGCCGCTGAGGTGCGGTGCCCTGCGCCGCGGGCCGCTGCGGTGCAGGCGCCTGGCGGGTGGCGCCGTCGACCGGCGTGCGGGGCCGGTCCGCCGGCGGCGAGGCAGAGACGGCTCGGGTGACCCCGTTGGCCGCCGGCGCGGGCACGGCGCGGGTGGCGCCGTTGGCCGGCGGGCGCGACCGGGCGGCCGGCGGCTCGGGCTCGGCGGGCCGCGCCGGGACGGCGGGGCGGCCCGCCCGGCCGGTCAGCGGGCGGCGGCGGTCGGTCTCGTCGCCCACCAGGGCGTCACGCCGGCGGTCGGCGCGGCTGCGCAGCGCGCCGGGGGTGGTGTGGTGGTCACCCGGGTCGGCGAGGCCCCGGTCGGCGGGGCGCACGGCACCGGTCGGCATCTCGTCGACGGGGAGGTCGACGGTGGGGTCGGTACGCCTGCGTCCACCGGCCACCGGGGCTGACGGCCGGTCCGGTTGGTCACCACCTGACGCCGCATGCCTGCCCACGGTGACCAAATCTAGATGGCGGAGGAGTCCTTGCCCAGGAGGGACGGCGATCGCCGCTGCCGCCGGGCGCTGCGCAACCGGCGCAGACGGCGGACCAGCAGGGGGTCGGCGGCGAGGGCGGCCGGACGGTCGACCAGGGCGTTGAGCACCTGGTAGTACCTCGTGGGCGGGACGCCGAACTGCTCGCGGATCGCCGTCTCCTTGGCGCCCGCCTGGCGCCACCACTGCCGCTCGAAGGCCAGCATCTCGTGTTCGCGCCGGGTGAGTCCCGCGGGCTGCGCAGGACCCTCGCCGGACACCGTGCCCCCCGGCGGGGAGACCGCCGGGGCGGGGTCGGGGGTCATGGTCGGGGTCCGTTCGATCGGGGGGAAGCCGTCACCCAGAACGGTAGACCCGGGGTACGACGGTTGCGGGCGTGTCGCAGCCCCGACCTCAGGCCGCCGCCGGGACCTGCTCGGCGGCCGCCCGCCGGCCGGCCGCGCGGGCCGACCGCAGGCTGTCGACGGTGAACACCGCCAGCGCCGCCCACACGATGGCGAAACCGGCGAGCCGGGCCGGCGGCATGGGCTCGTGGAAGACGAACACCCCCAGCGCGAGCTGCATCAGCGGCGTCACGTACTGCAGCAGGCCGACCGTCGACAGCGGGATCCGGCGGGCCGCGGCGGCGAAGAGCAGCAGCGGCACCGCCGTCGCGACGCCCGAGGCCATGAGCAGCAGCAGGTGGCCGGTGCCCTCGCCGCCCGCCGTCCCCCGGCCGGTGCCGTGCAGCACGCCCAGGACGACCAGTGCCGGGACGACGGTGACCAGCGTCTCGACGAACAGCCCCGGCGCGGCCTCGACCCGGACCAGCTTCTTGAGCAGGCCGTAGGCGCCGAAGGTGGCGGCCAGCGTCAGCGCGATCCACGGCGGGCGGCCGTGGTCGATCGTGAGCACGACGACGGCGACCGTGGCCAGGCCCACCGCCGTCCACTGCAGGGGGCGCAGTCGCTCGGAGAAGACGACGACGCCGAGCAGCACGCTCACCAGCGGGTTGATGAAGTAGCCGAGCGAGGTCTCCACGACGTGGCCGGAGTTCACGCCGTAGACGAACACCAGCCAGTTCGCGGCGATGAGGACCGAGGCGCCGGCGAGGACCAGCAGGGTGCGCCGGTCGGTGACCGCGGCGCGGACGAGCGGCCAGCGGCGCAGCGCGGTGAGCAGCAGCGCGACGAACAGCAGCGACCAGACGACGCGGTGGGCGACGATCTCCACGCCGCCGGCAGGTTCGAGCAGCGGGAAGTACAGCGGGAAGCAGCCCCACAGCAGGTAGGCCGACAGGCCCGCCGCCGTCCCCCGCTGCCGCTCGTCCACGCCGGGACGGTACGCCCGGCGTGCGGCGCTCCGGCCTAGCCGGTCTGGATGTAGTCGACGAGGTGGGCGCGCTCCTGCTCCAGCTCGTCGAGGCGCGCCTTGACGACGTCACCGATGGAGACGATGCCCAGCAGCCGGCCGTCCTCGGTCACGGGCACGTGCCGCACCCGGTGGTCGGTCATCGTGCGGGCGAGGTCGTGCACCGAGGCCCCGGGCGGGCAGGTGTGCACCTCGGCGGTCATCAGCGCCGACACGGGGTCGTCGAGCACCGACGGCCCGGTGTCGTGCAGGCCGCGGACGACGTCGCGCTCGGAGACGATGCCGTCGACCGCGCCGTCCCCGGAGGAGACGACGAGTGCGCCGATGCGGTGGCGGGCCAGGAGCGCGAGCGCGTCCCGGACGCTGGCCGACGGCTCGACGGTGACCACGTGCGGGTCCTTGTGGCGCAGCAGCTGGGAGATCTGCACGGGGGCCTCCTCGCCTCGGCGGCGGCAGTCTCCACCCGCGTCCCCACCGGGGGCAACGGGGACTGACGCGGTGGACGGACGGGCCTACCGTCGAGGGGTGCGCACCACCCGGCACGACGCCGCCGCGTCGTCCCCCACGGCCCTCCAGTGGCTCCGCTACGCCTTCGGCGCCCGGCTGCCCCGGGACCTGTCGGCGTGGGTGCTGTCGGACACCACCCGGCCCGGCTGGGTGCGGCGGCACGTGGCCCGCTCGCTGGTGCAGCTCTCGCCGCTGGTGGTCGCCTGCCTCGCCGTCGTCCCGGTGGGGATGGCCTACCGGCTGACGGCGGCGCTCGGCGGCGTGCTCGTCGGGCTCATGTACTCGATGGCGTTCATGGTGGAGACCACCGAGCACCGCGTGGCCAAGGCCGGCTACCCCGCGGGGACCGCCGCCCGGCTGCGCGAGGAGCGGGCGGAGCGGCGCCGCACCGCCCGGGTCGAGGAGCGCTTCCCCTACCGGGCCGGCGGCTCGGGCAGCTTCGACTGAGCCGACGGGGGGACTCGAACCCCCAACCGCCCGATTACAAGTCGGGTGCGCTACCAGTTGCGCCACGCCGGCGGGACACGGGACTCACGCCCCGGCACGAGTCTAGGGACCGGCGGACGGCGCCGACTCCTGCGGTGTTCCCGGCGCTCCCGCGGCCGTGCAGCACCGCGAGAGCGCGAGGGACACCGCAGGAGCGCCGTCAGCCGACGGCGCGGTCGGCGCGGACGGGGTCAGGACCGGGTTACCAGCGCCACCGTGAGCCCGAGGAGCAGGAGCCCCCCACCGCCGCGGTCGGCCGACCCGGTCGCCGGGTGATCGTGAGGACCGGACGGTGGAGCCGCCACCGGCCCCGCACCCGTTCACCCGGTCGGGCGCCTCGTCACCGGCTGCCACACGTAGCGGACGTCGGGCTCGCGCTCCTCGTTGCCGGAGCCGTCGGTCGCCTCGACGGCGACGAAGCCGTGCCGCTCGTAGAAGCGCCGCGCCGGCCCGTTCACCCGGAAGGTCCACAGCTGCAGCCCCGACGGCTGCCGCTGCTTGGCCAGCTCGACGAACCGGTCGCCGATCCCCCGCCCGCGCCAGGCCGGGTCGAGGTAGAGCTGGTCGACCCAGCCCGGGGACAGGGCGAGCACGCCGACGACGGCGCCGCCGGCCTCCGCCACCCACGTGTCGTGCAGGAGCAGCAGCACGTCGCGGACCCAGCCCCGCACCTCGTCGTCGGGGTGGGCGCGGCGCACCGTGGGCAGGGCGGCGTCGAAGGAGCGCAGCCAGACATCGGCCACCGCCCCCGCGTCCGGAGGCACGGCGGGGCGGAGGACCACGGCGGCAGCGGTCACGGCCGGTGAGGATGCCAGGCCGGGGGTGGGTGGGCTCAAGGCCTCCCGTCCCCCGCCGATCCTGACCACGTGGCACCGACCGGCGACGTCGCACCGGGGTGCGAGGCCGCCCTCCTGCCGCTGGACCGCTCGCAGCTCGACGCGCTGCGCGAGCACGTCGAGGCGCTGCTGGCGGCGGGGGGCTGCGACCAGACCCACCGCGCCACCGACGCCTGGGCCGCGGACCACGGCATCGCCCCCGACCGGCTGCACCAGGGGCTGGAGGAGTACGGCGGGTTCTGCGACTGCGAGGTCGTGATGAACGTCGACCCCGCGCTGGTCTTCGAGCCGGGCGGTCAGACGGCCGGCGGCCCCTCGTCCAGGTAGCGCGCCGGGTCGCTGTCCAGCGACCCCTCGGCCAGCCAGCGGGCGAAGCCGTCGGGGTCGCGGCGCTCGAGCTCGTCGAGCGTCTCCTGGCGGCGCCGGACGATCGACTGCCGCGCCGCCGGGTGCAGGCGCCCCGCCAGCGCCGTCGTCGTGCTCAGCCACTCGCGGCCCAGGGCGGCCGTCGGCAGCGTCGCGACCGGGGGCAGGTAGGTCACCGTGCCCACCGTCTCCGCGGGACGGGCGCCGGTCACCGGCAGCGACGGGGCGGGCGTCGTCCCGCCGGCCGGTGCGGGCGGGGGCGTGACCATGGTGGCGTTGCGCCGGGGCGGGCGCCCGGCGTGCAGCAGCCACAGGCCGAGGCCGCCGACGGCGAGGACGGCGCCGGCGAGGACGGTGAGCACCGGGCCGCCCAGGGCGGCCGTCCCGGAGAGGAACAGCAGCAGGCCGATCGTCGCCGCGCCGGCGCGCCACGCCGCGTCCAGCGGGTTCCGGCCGACGGCCGCGCCGGGCTCGTTCGCCGATTCGCGGGCCACACCGCCGGCCAGGCAGGCGGTGACGACGGAGGCCAGGCCCACGGCGAGCAGCCCGGGCGGCCGCAGGGCCAGCCCGCCGACGACGGCGACCGCCGTCGCGACGAGGGCGGCGAGCCCCAGGAGGAGGCGGGCGGGCAGACCGCGGTCGGACACGAGCAGCCTCCACGGGTGCAGGCCGGACAGGTGACCCCGCCCGGCCCTGGAGGACCGTGCGGGGCTCCCCCACTACCCCGCCACCGTCCGGTCGCACACCGTGGCCGGGCGTGTCGCGGCGTGCCGTGGCGCGCACGGCAGGATCGCCGCCCGTGGGGACCTCCGTCGTCGAGCTCGGCCCACGGCTGGCCGTCGTCCTGCTGCTGCTGACGGCGGCGGCCGCGGCGGGCGGGCGGCTGTCCGGGCTCGGCCAGGAGCGGCCGGTCGTCGTCGCGGCGCTGCGGGCGACGGTGCAGCTGGCGGCGGTATCCGCGGTGCTGCTGGTGGTGGTCGGCTCCCTGTGGCTGTCGGCGGCGTTCGTCCTGCTCATGGTCACCGTCGCGGCGGCCACAGCGGCCGGCCGGGTCACCGGCCTGCCGCTGCGCGCCCCGGGGACGGCGCGGCGGGTGGCGACGACGGCGCTCGCGGTCGCCGGCGGCGCGGTGCCGGTCGTGGCCTGGTGCTGGCCAGCGGGACGGTGCCGATGCGCGGCGAGGCGGTCGTGCCCGTCGCCGGGATCCTCGTGGGCGGTGCGATGACGGCGACGTCGCTGGCCGGCCGGCGGCTGCGCGAGGAGCTCAGCACCCGCCGCGGTGAGGTGGAGGCGGCGCTGGCGCTCGGCCTGCTCCCCCGCGACGCCGTCCTCGAGGTGGCCAGGCCGTCGGCGGCCACGGCGCTCGTCCCGCCGCTGGACCAGACCCGCACCGTGGGCCTGGTCACCCTGCCCGGCGCCTACGTCGGCGTCCTGCTCGGCGGCGGCAGCCCGCCGGCCGCCGGGGCCGCGCAGCTGCTCGTGCTGGTCGGCCTGCTGGCCGTCCAGGTGGCCGCGGTCTGGATCGTCACCGAGCTCGTCGCCCGCGGCCGGGTGCTCCCCGGCCTCCCCCGCTGACCTGCGCCGACGCGTCCAGATACCTCACAGGCGCCGCGCAGCGCCGCGCCAGACGCCCGGCCGACAGTCGGTCGCGAGGGCGGCGGACGCCGCCCGCCGAGGAGGACCTGACGATGACCGGCACCCCGTACCCCGACCCGCACCAGCAGCCGCCGGTGCAGCCGCAGCCGCCGGTGCAGCCGCCGGCCGGGGCGGCCGCGGGTCGGGTGCCGCCGCCGTCCGGTGCGCCCTGGCACCCGGGCGCCGTGCACGGCACCACCGGCACGCTGCCGCCGCCCGTCACCGGGCTCGCACCCCGCCGGACGGGTCGGGTGCGGATCGGCGTCGCGGCCCTCCTCGCCGGCGCGCTCATCGGCGGCGGCACCGGCGCCGGGGTGGTCGCGCTCACCGACGACCGCGGGGCCTCGGCGGCCACCCCGACGGCCCAGGGCGTCGTCATCACCGACCCGGAGTCGGCCACCGCGGTCACCGCCGCCGCGGCGAAGGCCGCCCCCAGCGTCGTCACCGTGTACGTCAGCAGCGGGTCGGGCTCGGGCAGCGGCTCCGGCGTCGTCCTCACCGAGGACGGCTACGTGCTCACCAACGACCACGTCGTCAGCCTCGACGGCGCCACCCGGGACGCGACCGTGCAGGTCCGCACCTCCGACGGCACGCTGCACGACGCCACCGTCGTCGGCACCGACCCGACGTCGGACCTGGCCGTGCTGCGGCTCGACGACGCCAGCGGGCTCACCCCGGCCACCTTCGCCGACTCCGACGACGTCCAGGTCGGCGACCTCGCCGTGGCGATCGGCGCCCCGCTGGGCCTGTCCGACACCGTGACCGACGGGATCATCAGCGCGACGGACCGGGCGGTGGCCACCGGCTCCACCCAGGACGACGCCACGGTCATCGACGCGCTGCAGACCGACGCGGCGATCAACCCCGGCAACTCCGGCGGCGCGCTGGTCGACGCGGCCGGCGAGGTCGTGGGCATCAACACCGCGATCGCCTCGGTGGCCTCCGGCGCGCCCGGGCAGGCGTCGCAGAGCGGCAGCATCGGCGTGGGCTTCGCCATCCCGGGCAACGTCGCGCAGCGGATCGCCCAGGAGATCATCGACACCGGCACCGCCACCCACGCCGTCCTCGGCGTCAGCGCGCAGACGGCGGCCGACGACGGCAACGCCGAGATCGGCACCGGCGCCCAGGTCGTGGGGGTGCAGCCCGGCGGCGCGGCCGCGCAGGCGGGGCTGGAGGCCGGCGACGTCGTCACCGCCGTCGGCGACCGCCCGGTGACGACGTCGACCGAGCTGACCGCCGCGGTGCGCAGCGCCGCGCCCGGCGACGAGGTGACGCTCACCGTCCGCCGCGGCGGGCAGACCGAGACCGTCGAGGTCACCCTCGGCAGCAGTGCCGGCTGACCCGGCGACCGCTGAACGACACCCTCCCGCGCCGCATAGGCTCGGGAGGGTGTCGTCGTCGTCCGTGCCGCTGACCTCGTCGCTCGACGACCCGGCCCGCGCCGAGGGCCTGCAGCGGATGAAGCGGCTGGCCACGGGGCTGTTCGCGCTGGCCGCGGCGGTGTTCCTCGCCTGCGTGCTGATCGGTGAGGACGCCGGCGCGTGGGTCGGCTACGTACGGGCCACCGCCGAGGCGTCGATGGTGGGCGCGCTGGCCGACTGGTTCGCCGTCACCGCGCTGTTCCGGCACCCGATGCGGATCCCGATCCCGCACACGGCGATCATCCCGCGCAAGAAGGACCAGATCGGCGCGAGCCTGGGCGCCTTCGTGCAGGAGAACTTCCTGACCCGCGCCGTCGTCGAGGACAAGCTCGCCACCGTCGACGTCCCGCGCCGGCTCGGCGACTTCCTGTCCGCCCCCGGCCGGGCCGAGCGGCTGGCCGCCGACGCCGCCGTCGCGCTCACCGGGGTCACCGACCTGCTCCGCGACGACGACGTGCAGGACGCCGTCGCCGGGCTGGTCGACCGCAAGCTGCACGAGACGCCGGCCGCGCCGGTGCTGGCCCGGGTGCTGGAGCTGGTGGTCGACGGTGACCGCCACCAGGAGGTGCTGTCGGCGGCGCTGCGCTACCTCGGCCGCTTCCTGGAGGAGAACCGGGTCGTCTTCCGCGCCCAGCTCGGTGACGCCTCCCCCGCCTGGGTGCCCGACTGGGTCGACGACCGCGTGTTCGACCGCGTGTTCGCCGGGCTGCAGGTCTTCCTGCACGAGGTCGGCACCGAGCGCGACCACGAGCTGCGGCGGGTCTACGACGCCCGGCTGCGCGCCTACGTGCACGCGCTGCGCACAGACCCCGACACCGCGGCGTCCGTCGAGGCGTTCAAGAAGCAGCTGCTCGAGCACCCGGCGGTGCGCACCTGGTCGTCGTCGCTGTGGACCAACGCCAAGACGGCGTTCCTCGCCGCGGCCGCCGACCCCGACTCCGAGCTGCGGGCCCGCGTCGCCGCCCTGGTGCTCGACGGCGCCCGGCTGCTACGGACCGACCCGCGCGTGCGCGAGCGGGTGCAGCGGCAGTCGGTGCGGGTGGCCGGCTGGCTCGTCGAGCGGTTCGCCGGCGACGTGGCCGACGTCGTCGGCACCACCGTGGCGCGCTGGGACACCGAGGAGACCAGCCGCCGCATCGAGCTGCAGGTGGGCCGCGACCTGCAGTTCATCCGGATCAACGGCACCGTCGTCGGCGGCCTGGCCGGGCTGGTGATCTACACCGTGGCGCAGCTGCTCGGCTGAGCAGCCCACCCCACTCCCGTCGAGATCGCGCGATCTCGGCGCGCCAGACGCCCTCCGGCGCCGAGATCACGTGATCTCGGCGGGAAGGGAGGGAGGCGGGGGGAGCTCAGCCGCGGCGGGCGGCCGCCGCGGCGTAGAGCGCGATGCCGGCCGCGACGCTGACGTTGAGCGACTCGGTGTCGCGGGCGATCGGGATGCGCAGGACGACGTCGCAGCGCTCGCGCACCAGCCTCGAGAGCCCGGTGCCCTCGGCGCCGACGACGAGCGCGACCGGGTCGGCGAAGCCGTCGTAGTCGTGCAGGTCGGTGTCGCCGTCGCCGGCGAGGCCCACGGTCTGCAGGCCGGCGTCCTGGTAGGAGGCCAGCGCGCGGGCCAGGTTCACCGCGCGCGCCACGGGCAGCCGGGCGGCCGCGCCGGCGCTGGTGCGCCAGGCCGAGGCGGTCATCCCGACCGCGCGCCGCTGCGGGACGACGACGCCGTGCGCGGCGAACGCGGCCGCCGACCGCACCACGGCACCCAGGTTGCGCGGGTCGGTGACGCCGTCCATGGCGACGACGAGCGGCGGGCGGCCGGAGTCGCGGGCGAGGTCGAGCAGGTCGTCGGGGTGGGCGTAGTCGTACGGCGGGACCTGCAGGCCGATGCCCTGGTGCAGCGCGCCGTTGGACATCCGGTCGAACTCGGCCTTGCCGACCTCGAGCAGCGGCAGGCCGCGGTCACCGGCCAGCTGCACGGCCTCGGCGACCCGCTCGTCGGTGCGCGTGCTGTCCCCGGTGACGACGTAGAGCGCCGTCGCCGGGATCTCCGCGCGCAGCGCCTCGACCACCGGGTTGCGGCCCAGCAGCAGCTCCGGCGCCTCCTCGGCGCGCTGGCGGCCGCGGTCGCGCTCGGCCCGGCGGCGGGCGTCGGCCTGGGCCTTGCGCTGGGCGGGGTGGCCCTTGCGCATCTCGGCCGGCGGGGTGGCCCCGCGGCCGGCCAGAGACCTGCGGTTCTTGCCGCCGGTGCCGGCGGTCGCGGTCTTCTTGCCGGCGCCGCTCGTGCGGCCGCGGCGCTGGCTGTTGCCGGCCATCAGCGGGTCAGCTCCCATCGGGGTCCCTGCGGGGTGTCCTCGACCTGCACGCCCAGGGCGGTGAGCCGGTCGCGCACGGCGTCGGCCGCGGCGTAGTCCTTGCGGGCGCGGGCGGCCTGCCGCTGCTCCAGCGCCAGCCGCACCAGCCCGTCGGTGACCCCGGCGAGCCGGTCGTCGCCGCCGGTGGCCCAGTGCGGGTCGAGCGGGTCCAGGCAGAGCACGCGGAGCATCGCGCGCACCGCACCCAGTGCGGCGGCGGTCGTCGCGTCGTCGCCGTCGGCGAGGGCGGTGTTGCCGTGGCGGACGGTGTCGTGCACGACGGCGACGGCGGCCGGGGTGCCCAGGTCGTCGTCCATGGCCTCGCGGAAGGCCGCCGGCAGCTCGCCCGGCTCCTCGCTCCCGACGCGCTCGACGGCGCGGTGCACGAACGACTCGATCCGCCGGTAGGCCGCACCGGCCTCGGCCAGCGCGGCGTCGGTGAACTCGATGGTCGACCGGTAGTGCGGGGCGACGAGGTAGTAGCGCAGCTCCACCGGCCGCACGCGGCGGACAACCTCGTCGACCAGCGCGGTGTTGCCCAGCGACTTGCTCATCTTCTCGCCGCCGAGGGTCACCCAGCCGTTGTGCACCCAGTACCGGGCGAAGCCGTGCCCGGCGGCGTGCGACTGCGCCTGCTCGTTCTCGTGGTGCGGGAAGCGCAGGTCCAGCCCGCCGCCGTGGACGTCGAAGTCCGGCCCGAGGTAGCGCTCGGCCATGGCGGAGCACTCCAGGTGCCAGCCGGGGCGGCCGCGGCCCCACGGGGTCGCCCACCCGGCGGTGCCGGGCTCGCCGGGCTTGTGCGCCTTCCACAGCGCGAAGTCGCGGGGGTCGCGCTTGCGCTCGTCGGTGCCGCTGTCGGCCGCGGGCTCCATCTCCTCCGTCTTCTGCCGGGTCAGCGCCCCGTACCCCGGGAAGGAGCGGACGTCGAAGTAGACGTCGCCGTCGACGGCGTAGGCGTGCCCGCGCTCGATCAGCCGCGCGATGAACTCGACCATGTCGGGCACGTGGCCGGTGGCCCGCGGCTCGTAGGTGGGCGGCCGCACGCCCAGCGCCTCGTAGGCGCGGGTGCTGGCCAGCTCGTTGTCGTAGGCCCACGCCCACCACGGCACCCCGTGCTCGGCGGCCTTGGCGAGGATCTTGTCGTCGATGTCGGTGATGTTGCGGACCAGCGTGACCTCGGTGCCGTGGCCCTGCTCCAGCCAGCTGCGCAGGACGTCGAAGACCAGGCCGGCGCGCACGTGCCCGAGGTGCGGCGGGCCCTGCACGGTGAGCCCGCAGACGTACATGGAGGCCTGTCCTGCCCGCAGGGGGGTGAAGTCGCGGACCGCCCGGGCGGCCGTGTCGTACAGGCGGAGGCTCACCGGCCGGAGTCTACGGACCCCGTCCGGACCACCAGCGCCGTCGCGACGGCCGCCCGGCCCTCACCCCGCCCGACCAGCCCGAGCCCGTCGGTGGTGGTGGCGGTCACCGTGACCGGGGCGCCGAGGGCCGCCGACAGCGTCGCCTCCGCCTCCGCCCGGCGCGGACCCAGCTTCGGCGTCGGTGCGACCAGCTGGACCGCGGCGTTGCCCACCCGCCAGCCTGCGGCGGCCAACGTCTCCCGGACGTGCTCGAGGACGGCCACGCCGCGGGCACCGGCCCAGCGGGGGTCGTCGGTCCCGAGCAGCCCGCCGATGTCGCCGAGCCCGGCCGCGGAGAGCACGGCGTCGGTGAGCGCGTGCGCGACGACGTCACCGTCGGAGTGCCCGGCGCAGCCGTCGGCACCGGGCCACTCGAGGCCGGCCAGCCAGCACGCGCGACCGGCCTCGACCGGGTGCACGTCGACGCCCAGGCCGACGCGGGGCAGGTCTGTCACCGTCGCACCTGGAGCCCGGCGAGGTGGAGGTCGTGCGGGATCGTCACCTTCGCTGCGCGCTCGTCGCCGTCCACGCAGGTGACGGGGATGCCGGCGGCCCGGACGACGGCGGCGTCGTCGGTGAGCTCGACGCCGTCGGGCAGCGCGGCGTAGGCGGCCACGAGGGTGGCCCGGTCGAAGCCCTGTGGGGTCTGCACACGACGCAGGGGTGCGCGGGGGACGGCGTCGGTGACGGTCCCCGCCTCGTCGACGACGACCGTGGTGTCGACGACCGGGAGGACCGGGACGACGGCCGGGGCGCCTGCGGCCAGGGCGGCCAGCACGCGGGTGACGACGTCGGGCGGCGTCAGCGGGCGGGCGGCGTCGTGGACCAGGACGGTGTCGGCACCGGGTCCGGCGGCGGCGAGGCCGGCCCGGACGGATGCCGTCCGGGTGTCCCCGCCGTCGACGAGTGCGACGGCGCCGGGGAGCGCGGCGGCGAAGGCGGCCCGCTCGGCGGGCGGCACGACGACGACGACCTCGTCGACACCGCCGGTGAGCAGGGTCTCGACGGCCCAGGCGACCAGTGGCCGGCCGGCCAGCGGGACCAGGGCCTTGGGCCGGTCGGCCCCCAGACGCAGACCACTCCCGGCCGCTGCGACGATGCCGACAGCGGACACGGGAGTGGTCTGGTGGAGCGGGTGCGCGGAGGCGGAGCTCAGCTGGCGAGGACCTCGTCGAGGAGGATCTCGGCCTTGTCCTCGTTGGTGCCCTCGGCGAGGGCGAGCTCGCTGACGAGGATCTGGCGGGCCTTCGACAGCATCCGCTTCTCACCGGCGGACAGGCCGCGGTCCTTGTCGCGGCGCCACAGGTCGCGGACGACCTCGGCCACCTTGTTGACGTCACCGGACGCCAGCTTCTCGAGGTTGGCCTTGTACCGGCGCGACCAGTTGGTCGGCTCCTCGGTGTGCGGGGCCCGCAGGACCTCGAACACGCGGTTGAGCCCGTCCTGACCGACGACGTCGCGGACGCCGACGATCTCTGCGTTGTCGGCCGGCACGCGCACGGTCAGGTCGCCCTGGGCGACCTTCAGCACGAGGTAGGCCCTCTCTTCACCCTTGATCACCCGCGTCTCGATCGCCTCGATGAGCGCGGCACCGTGGTGCGGGTAGACGACGGTCTCGCCGACAGTGAAGCCCATGTGTGTGTGACCCCTTTCGCTGCACCCAGGTTAGCACGGCACACTGACGCCCGGAACGGATCGATGACGGATATCCGCAGGTCAGAGGCCTGACGAAGTCCCGGAGAGGGGTTGACACCGGCGTGGTGGGTGTGCGTGCGCGGCCCCCGCGGGCGGCCTCGCTACGGGCCCTGGTCCTCGCCACGCACGCCCCGCCGGCGGCTGCCGTCACCGCCGTCGCGACCCTCCTGGCGGTCGCCGCGCAGGTGACACCCGGACGGGTCGTGCTCACCGGGGCCGCCGTCCTCGCAGGTCAGGCGTCCATCGGCTGGAGCAACGACTGGCTCGACGCCGACCGCGACCGGGCCGTCGCGCGCGCGGACAAGCCGGTGGTGCAGGGCACCGTCGAGCCCTCCGTGCTGCGCGGGGCGGCGCTCGGCGCGGCCGCCGTCGCCGTCGTCCTGTCCCTGGCTCTCGGCACGGTGCCCGGGCTGCTGCTGCTGGTCCTGGTGGCCAGCGGCTGGGCCTACAACGCGGGTCTCAAGCGCAGCGTGGTCTCGGGGCTGCCCTACGTGACCGGCTTCGGGGCGCTGCCGGCGGGGGTGGTGGCCGCGGCACCGGGCACGCCGGTCGCTCCGTGGTGGCTGCCGGCGGCCGGGGCCGCCCTGGGGGCCGCGGCGCACCTGGCCAACGTCGCCCCCGACCTGGAGGAGGACCTCGCGACCGGGGTGCGCGGACTGCCCCACCGCCTCGGCGCGCGGGTGTCGGCGCTGCTGGGCGCACTGCTGCTGGGGACGGCGTCGCTGGTGCTGGTGCTGGGTCCGGACGGGCCGCCGCGGTGGTGGGGCTGGGCCGGCCTGGCGCTGGCGGTGCCCGCGGTCGCCGTCGCAGCGCTGGCCGGCACGCCGCGCTTCCGGCGGCTGGCCTTCCCCGCGGTCATGCTGCTGACCGTCCTCGACGTGGTGCTGCTGGTGCTCGGCGGGGCCGCGCTCACCTGAGCGCGGCCCCGCCGGCGGTCACCTCCGGCCGTTGCCGTTGCCGTTGCCCTGCCCGTTGCCGTTGCCCTGCCCGTCGCTGCGCCCCTCGGCGGCAGGCTCCGAGGCGGGGGCCGGCGCGGGGGCCGGCGCGGCCTCCGGCTCCTCGGTCGCCTCCTCCTCGGCGGGCTGCCCGGTGACGGGCCGGCGGGCCTCCTCGCGGGCGGCCTGCCGTTCCTCGTTGCGAACGTGCGCCTCCTCGCTGACCCGCTGGCCGGTCACCCAGCCGTTGCGGGCGCCCTCGCTCACCCAGTCGCCGTGCGACTGCCCGTCGTCCGGGCCGGTGGACCACTCCTGCGCGGGCGTCGGCTGGGGGTCGGTCGCCGGGACCTCGGGCTCGGGCCGGGGCTCCTCCCCGGCCGGGGCCCCCTCCCCGTCGACGGGTGCGGGGGCCTGCTCCTCGCCGCCCGCGTCGGAGTCCTCCTGCTCGTCGACGGGTGCGGGGGCCTCGTCCGCGTCGCCTGGCGCGGGGGCCGGCTCGTCGACCGGGGCCTGGGGAGCCGGGTCGGCCGGCGCGGGGGACTCGACGACGGGGGGCGTGTCCTCCGTGCCCGCGAGGGTGACGGTGGTGGCCGTGCCGGTCAGGGCGACGGCGACGACGCCGGTGGCGGCGGCCGCCTTGGCGGCGACGCCGGCGGCGGCGAGCTTGGCGGTGAGGGTGCTGAGCAGCATGCGGGGTCTCTTCCGTGAGGCCCGGGCGGGGTGCCCGGTCGTCCGCGTGGACGGATCCGACTGGTCGGTGAGCAGACCGGTCGCCAGCAGCTCGGCCAGGGCCGGGTTCGGCCGCCCGGGCGTCGCGGCGCAGGCCCGGACCGCGTCGGAGAACGCGGCGAGGGCCCGCTCGTCGGCGCGGGCGTCGGCTGGCGTGGTCATCTCGCTCCCGTCATCGCCGCGCGGGCCGTCAGGGGTGCGCCCGCTCTCCCGGACTCACCCCGGCGGGTGGTGCCGGCCGGGTCGAGCTCCTCCCGCAGCCGCCGCAGGCCGCGCCGCTGCAGGGCCTTCACCGCTCCCACGGACCGCCCCAGGACCTCGGCCACCTGCTCGACGGTGAGGTCGGCGAGCACCCGCAGCAGCAGCACCGAGCGCTGGTCGCCGGGCAGGCCGGCACACAGCCGGTGCACCGCCTCGGCGCCCAGCCGGGTCAGGACGTCGTCCTCCACGTCCCCGCCGGCCACCCCGGCCAGGAGGCCGCCGGCGTCGTCGGCGGCCTGCGGGCGGCGGCTGCGCCGGCGCCACTCGTCGACCAGCCGGCGGTGGGCGATGGTGAACACCCAGGAGCGCAGCGCGGCCTCGTCGCCGCGGAACCCGCCCAGGCCGCGGAAGACGGCCAGGAAGGTCTCGCTGGCCAGGTCGTCGGGGTCCGGCGCCCCGTGCAGTCGCAGGTAGCCGGTGACCGCCGGGGACAGGTCCCGGTAGAGCACCTCGAACGCCCACGCCGCGCCCGCCTGGGCCGCTGCGAGGACGTCGTCGAACGTCGCCCCGACCGCCATCCGCACCTCCGCGCCGTCCCCCGTGCACAGGGGGCATCGGCAGGTGCGCGGCCCGACCGGACCGTTCTCCCTCGTTCAGGGGGCGCTGGTGCCCCGGGCGGCCTCCTGCTCGACGACCAGGGGGAGGTCCCTGAGCCGGTCCAGCCCCTGCAGCGGACGGCGCATCCGCTGGTTGCCGGCGAGCCGCTCGCGGTTGCGCTCGAGGAAGGCCCAGTAGCCGGCGGTGTAGGGGCAGGCGGCGTCGCCGAGGCGCTGCCTCGGGTCGTAGGGGCAGCGGCCGCAGTAGTCGCTCATCCGGTCGATGTAGGCGCCACCGGCGGCGTAGGGCTTGGTGGCCAGCGCCCCGCCGTCGGCGTGCTGGCTCATCCCGACGATGTTGGCCACCATCACCCAGTCGTAGCCGTCGACGAACGTGCGGTGGAACCAGTCGGTGAGCTCCCGCGGGTCGATGCCGCGCTGCAGCGCGTAGTTGCCGAGCACCATCAGCCGCGGGATGTGGTGCACCCAGCCGTCGCGGCGCAGGTCGCCGAGGACGCCGGACAGGCACGCCGCGTCGACGGCGGAGTCGTCGAGCTCGGCCATCCAGTCCGGCACCGGCTCCAGGGCCCGCAGCGCGTTGGCGTGCCGGTAGGGGCGGCCGAAGTGCCAGTAGGTGTGCCAGATGTAGTCCCGCCAGCCCATGACCTGCCGGACGAACCCCTCGACGGAGTTCAGCGGCAGCGGGTCGCCGTCGGCGGCACGGGCGCGGGCGGTGGCCTCCGCGGCGCGCACCACCTCCAGCGGGTCGAGCAGGCCGAGGTTCATCGCCGGCGAGAGCAGCGAGTGGGCCAGCCACCGCTCGCCGGCGAGCATCGCGTCCTCGTGCGGGCCGAAGACGCCCAGCCGCGCGGTGAGGAAGTCGTGCAGCCGGGTGAGCGCCTCCTCGCGGGTGGCGGGGAACAGCCGCGGGCCGTCGTCGCCGACGAAGGAGACCTCGCCGTCGGCCTCCCAGCGGTCGAGGTCGGCGCGCACCTGCTCGTCGATCTCGTCCTCGGCCGGCCACCACGGCTCCGGTGCGGGCGAGCGGCCGTCCCGCGGTGGGGGCTCGCGGTTCTCCGCGTCGTAGTTCCACTGCCCGCCCAGGGGCTGCGCGCCGTCCATCAGCACGTCGCGGCGCCGGCGGGCGTCGCGGTAGAAGTCCTCCATCAGCAGCCGCCGCCGGCCGCGCCCCTCGGCCCAGCCGGCGAACTCGCCCTGGGTGCTGACGAACCCGCGGGCCGCCAGCACCTGCAGCCCGGGCCGGGCGAGGACGAAGTCGCGGCTGCTCCACGTCGTCGGCGCGCAGACGCTCAGCGGCTCGTCGTAGCGGTCGAGCGCCTCGGCGTAGGTGGTGACCTGGTGCAGGTGCGCCTGCTCGCCCAGCTCGGCGGCGCGGTGGCGCAGCGCGGAGAGCACCAGGTGCGCCTTCTGCCGGTGGAAGCGGCGGCGGGCGAACACCGCCTTGGCCTCGACGAGCAGCACCGGCTGGTCGGGCCGGTCGAGGAAGTGCGGGCCGAGCTGGTCGGCGAACAGCCACCGCCGGGTGGCCGGCGACCGCTCCGGGAAGTCGGCCAGTGCCGGGTCGCGCTCCTCGGCGCCGGTACCGGCGTCGGTATCGGCGCCGGCCCCGGCTCCCGGGTGCTGCATCGGCTCCACCTCCCGGCGGACATGGTGGGTGGACGGCTACGCTCGGCGCGAGTCGGGGCCATCGAGTGCACGGTGGCCGGCAGGTGTTCCACGCTGGAGGTCGACCGTCGTGAACCGCGCGCTGCGCGCCGCCCTGATGGGTGCTCTCGTGATCAGCCCGGTCACGCTCGGCGCGTGCAGCGCCGGCCAGGTCTCGCAGACCGCCACGCAGGACCGCGACAAGGTCGGACCCATGGCGCAGGTCGAGGACGTCCTGCTGCGCCAGGTGACGCTCGCCTACCCCGAGGACGGGCTCTACGAGGAGGGCGACGACGCCGTCCTCGTGATGACGATCGTCAACGCCTCGAACGAGGACGAGACGCTCACCGCCATCGAGGGCGAGGGCTTCTCGGGCCTGCGGATCGCCGGCACCGGCCCGACTCCCTCCCCGTCCTCCCCCGCGGGCAACGAGCCCACGACGCCGCCTGCACCGGGCACCACCGGCGCCACCCCGGGCACGGCCCCCGCGGCGCCGACCGGCGCGACCCCGACGGCCAGCACGGAGCTGTCGCTGGTGATCCCCGCCGACACGGCTCTGTACCTCGGCCGCGACGGCGACGCCACCATCACGCTGCAGGACCTCGCCGAGCCGCTCACGCCCGGTCAGACCCTGCCCCTGACCTTCACCTTCGAGCAGGCCGGGGAGATCGAGCTGCAGGCGCTCGTCGGCATCCCGGACGAGGAGGTCGAGCGCGGTGAGCCCTTCGACTTCCACGAGGGGGAGGGCGAGGGCGAGGGCGGCGGTCAGCAGGAGAACCCCGCGAGCGAGGAGGACACCCAGGCGGAGTGAGGACCCGCGCCGTCCGAGGACGCCGTCCTCCCGGGGACTGTCGGTGCCCCGACCTACCGTGGCGGGGTGCCTCCGTCCGGCGTGAAGTCCGCCCGTCCTGCCCACCGCTGCACCGAGTGCGGGTACTCCTCGGCCAAGTGGATGGGCAGGTGCCCCGAGTGCCAGGCCTGGGGCACGCTGCAGGAGGTCGGCCCGGCCGCACCCGCCCTGCGTGCCGTCGCCGCCGGCCCCGTCACCGCACCCGCCCGGCCGATCGCCCAGGTCGAGCTGGCCGGGGCCCGCGCGGTGCCCACCGGGATCCCCGAGTTCGACCGCGTCCTCGGCGGCGGGCTGGTGCCCGGCGCGGTGGTGCTCGTCGCCGGCGAGCCCGGGGTGGGCAAGTCCACGCTGCTGCTCGAGGTGGCCCACCGGGTCGCGGCGGCCAACGGGCCCACGCTCGTGGTCTCCGGCGAGGAGTCCGCGGCCCAGGTGCGACTGCGCGCCGAGCGGATCGGCGCGCTGCACGACCGGCTGTACCTCGCCGCCGAGACCGAGCTGTCCGCCGTCCTCGCGCACGTCGAGCAGGTGTCGCCCTCCCTGCTGGTGCTCGACAGCGTGCAGACGGTGCGCTCCCCCGCCGTCGACGGCACCGACGGCGGCGCCTCCCAGGTCCGCGCGGTCGCCACGGCGCTGACCGCCGTCGCCAAGTCCCGCGGGATGACCACGATCCTCG
This sequence comes from Geodermatophilus obscurus, assembly GCF_900115395.1. GTDB lineage: Bacteria > Actinomycetota > Actinomycetes > Mycobacteriales > Geodermatophilaceae > Geodermatophilus > Geodermatophilus obscurus_B. The sequence continues at coordinate 448,970 of NZ_FOWE01000003.1, read as the reverse complement.
TCGGGCACGTGACCAAGGACGGCGCAATCGCCGGCCCGCGGGCGCTGGAGCACCTCGTCGACGTCGTCGTCTCCTTCGACGGCGAGCGGCACTCCACGCTGCGGCTGGTCCGGGCCACCAAGAACCGCTTCGGCCCGGCCGACGAGATCGGCTGCTTCGAGATCGGCGACGGCGGGGTCGTCGGCGTCCCCGACCCGTCGCACCTGTTCGTCTCCCGCCGCACCGCCTCGGTGCCGGGCAGTTGCGTCACCGTCACGATGGAGGGCAGCCGGCCGCTGCTGGCCGAGGTGCAGGCGCTGGTGGCCACCAGTGCCGGCGGCGGCTCGCCCCGTCGCGCCGTCAGCGGGCTGGACTCCCAGCGGGTCGCGATGGTCAACGCCGTCGTCGAGCGGCGCGGCGGGGTCCGGCTGGCCGACGCCGACGTGTTCGCCGCCTCCGTCGGCGGGGTCAAGATCGCCGAGCCCGCGGCCGACCTCGCGCTCGCACTGGCCATCGCCTCGGCGTCGAGGGACACCCCGTTGCCGGAGGGCATGATCGCGCTGGGCGAGGTCGGCCTGTCCGGGGAGATCCGCCGCGTCGGCGGCACGGGCCGTCGGCTGGCCGAGGCGGCCCGGCAGGGCTACCGGCTCGCCCTGGTGCCTCCGGACGCCGGGCAGGCGCCGAAGGGCATGCGGCTCATGGAGGTGCCCGACCTCGGCGCGGCCCTCGCGGGGCTCCTCCCCGGCTGAGCGGCGGCGGATCACCTGCTCGGGTGACCCTGCCCCGCTCGCGACCCGCCGCGGCACCCGGCAGGCGGGACGTAGACTCAGCCACCAGACCGCGTCGACGTCAGGAGCGCTCGTGCCCCCCGCTGTGGACTCCGAGGTCACCCTCCGGGAGCTCCTCGGCCGCATCGCACCGGGGACGGCCCTGCGCGACGGCCTCGAGCGGATCCTGGCCGGCCGCACCGGCGCGCTGATCGTGCTCGGCTACGACCGAGTCGTGGAGTCCATCTGCACCGGCGGCTTCGCCCTCGACGTCGCCCTGTCGGCCACCCGGCTGCGCGAGCTGGCCAAGATGGACGGCGCGGTGATCCTCTCCTCCGACGGGCTGCGCATCGTCCGCGCCGGCGTGCACCTCATGCCCGACTCGACGGTGCCCACCGAGGAGTCGGGCACCCGGCACCGCACCGCCGAGCGGGTCGCGGTCCAGTCCGGGTTCCCGGTGATCTCGGTCAGCCAGTCGATGCACATCATCAGCGTCTACGTCGCCGGCCGGCGCTACACCCTCGAGCACCCGACGACGATCCTCGCGCGGGCCAACCAGGCCCTCGCCGCGCTGGAGCGCTACAAGCTGCGCCTCGACGAGGTCGCCAGCACGCTGTCGGCGCTGGAGATCGAGGACCTGGTCACCGTCCGCGACGCGATGAGCGTCAGCCAGCGGCTGGAGATGGTGCGCCGGATCGCCGACGAGATTGAGGGATTCGTCGTCGAGCTGGGCACCGACGGCCGGCTGCTGGCCCTGCAGCTCGACGAGATGCTCGCCGGGGTCGAGGAGGACCGCGCGCTGCTGGTCCGCGACTACATGCCCGGGGGCGCCGCCCGTCGGCCACGGACGATCGAGGACGTGCTCGCCGAGCTGCGCACGCTGTCGGCCACCGAGCTGCTCGACCTCTCCGCCGTCGCCCGGTGCTACGGCCTGCCCACCGCGGCCGACGCACTCGACTCCCCCGTCAGCCCGCGCGGCTACCGGCTGCTGGCCCGGGTGCCGCGCCTGCCGGCCGCGATCATCGACCGGCTGGTCGAGCACTTCGGCGGCCTGCAGAAGCTGCTCGCCGCCACCATCGAGGACCTGCTGGCCGTCGACGGCGTCGGCGAGGCCCGGGCCCGCGGCATCCGCGAGGGGCTGTCCCGGCTGGCCGAGACCTCGATCCTCGACCGCTACAGCTGAGGAAGGACCCCCGTGCCCCCCACCCCTCGCTGACGCTCGGGGTGGGTCCCTGCACGGGGGCCACCGGCGGTCGCTAGGTGACCTGGAGGGGGGCGTCGGGGCTGGTCTTGGTGTCCAGCCGTGCCCGCACCAGGTAGCTGCCCGGTGCCACCGGCGCGCGGGCCGCGGTGCAGGTCGGCTCGCTGGTCAGGCCGCTCCAGGTCAGCGGGAAGACCACCTGCTCACCCGGGGCGAGGGTGCGGTTGTCGCTGCTGGCCTCGGGCTGGCAGTCGTTGCTGCCCCACAGCCGGGTGCCGGCGCCGTCGAGCAGCACCATCTCCTGCAGCTGCTGGTCCAGCACCCGGGTGCAGGGCACGGCGGCGGTGTTGGTGACGACCAGCTCGAACACCGGGCTCGAGCCGGAGGCGACGCTGCCCGGCGTGCGCACCTCCAGCGCGATCACGTCGTCGCCGCACGGCGCCCCGGCCTCCTGCCCCGGCGCGGCCGGTGACGCGGGTGCCGGCGGGGGCGTGCTCGGCGGCGGGGTCGGCGTCTGCACACCGGCCGGGGAGGGGACGACCCGGTCGAGCGCCGGCGTCCCCACCGGCTCCGACGACGTCGTCGAACCGGTCGCGGCGGCACTGTTGCCCGAGCCGGTCACCACGGCGACCACCAGCCAGCCGACACCGCCGAGGACGGCGAGCAGCACCACCAGGACCACCAGGCGCCGTCGCCAGTAGACGGCCGCCGGGAGGGGTCCGACCGGGTGCAGCACGAGGTGACGGTAGTGCGCACCCTCCGGCGGCCGCACCGGGGCACGCCGCGACCGGGCGCCGGGCACACTGGACCCCCGTGGAGAGCACGGCCGGGCTGGGGGACGCCCTCGTCGACTGGTACGACACCGCCGCCCGGGACCTGCCGTGGCGGCGCCCCGGTGTGGACCCGTGGGCGGTGCTGGTCAGCGAGGTGATGCTGCAGCAGACCCCGGTGGCGCGGGTCGCGCCGGTGTGGACCGAGTGGATGGCGCGCTGGCCGGCGCCGGCCGACCTGGCCGCGGCCTCACCGGCGGAGGTGATCCGCGCGTGGGGGAAGCTCGGCTACCCCCGGCGGGCGCTGCGGCTGCGCGAGACCGCCGTCGCCCTCACCGAGCGGCACGCAGGAGCCGTCCCAGCCGACGTGGCGGCCCTGGAGGCCCTCCCCGGCGTCGGGACGTACACCGCCCGCGCGGTGGCCTGCTTCGGGCACGGGCAGCCCCAGCCGGTCGTGGACACCAACGTCCGCCGGGTGGTCGCCCGGCTGGTGCACGGCCGCGCCGAGGCGGGCACCGCCCGGGCCTCCGACCTCACCGACGTCGCGGCGCTCGCGCCCACCGACCGGGACCGCGCCTGCCGGTTCTCGGTGGCGGCGATGGAACTCGGAGCGCTGGTGTGCGTCGCCCGGACGCCGCGGTGCGCCGTCTGCCCGGTGCGCGACCGCTGCGCCTGGCGGCTGGCCGGCTGCCCGTCCGCCGACGGGCCGCCGAGGCGGGTGCAGCGCTTCGCCGGGACCGACCGTCAGGTCCGCGGGCGGCTGCTCGACGTCCTGCGGGCCGCCGACGGCCCCGTCCCGGCCGGGGCCCTGGACGCCGTCTGGGACGACGCCGTCCAGCGCTCCCGGTGCCTGGACTCGCTGCTGGCCGACGGGCTGGTGGAGCAGACCGGCGACGGCCGGTTCACCCTGCCCGCCTGACGCGGCACCCGCCGTCCTCCCTCACCGCAGCGGGTCCTCCCTCACGGTGGGCCATGAGGGAGGACGCCCCATGATCAGGTGACCTGATCGTCGCGGGACCCGCCCGACGCGGCGAGGGCCGCCCCCACGGTGTGGGAGCGGCCCTCGTCGGTCGTGCGGGTCGGTCAGTTCTTCTCGAGGTTGATCGGCCCCTGGCCGTCCTCGTCGTCGCCGACGGTCAGCGCGACCGGGGGCGTGTCGGGGACGTCGATCGGCTTGGTCTCGCCGCGGAAGGTGAACTTCGCGGTGGGCCCCTCGCCCTCGACGTCGACCACGATGATCTGACCGGCGGTCAGCTCGCCGTAGAGGATCTTCTCCGAGAGCGAGTCCTCGATCTCGCGCTGGATGGTCCGGCGCAGCGGCCGGGCGCCCAGCACCGGGTCGAACCCGCGGGCCGCCAGCAGCTTCTTGGCGTCCTGCGTGATCTCCAGCGCCATGTCCTTGTTCGCCAGCTGACCCTCGACGCGGGCCACCATGAGGTCGACGATCTCGATGATCTCGTCCTCGGTGAGCTGGTGGAACACGACGATGTCGTCGATGCGGTTGAGGAACTCCGGCCGGAAGTGCTGCTTGAGCTCCTCGTTGACCTTGAGCTTCATCCGCTCGTAGTTCGACTGGGTGTCGTTGCCGACCTGGAAGCCCAGACCCACGGCCTTGGAGATGTCCCGCGTGCCGAGGTTGGTCGTGAGGATCAGGATCGTGTTCTTGAAGTCCACGATCCGGCCCTGACCGTCGGTGAGCCGGCCGTCCTCCAGCACCTGCAGGAGCGTGTTGAACACGTCCGCGTGCGCCTTCTCGATCTCGTCGAAGAGGACCACCGAGAACGGCTTGCGCCGCACCTTCTCGGTCAGCTGGCCACCCTCGTCGTAACCGACGTAGCCGGGAGGGGCACCGACGAGCCGCGACACGGTGAACCGGTCGTGGAACTCGCCCATGTCGATCTGGATGAGGGCGTCGTCCTCGCCGAAGAGGAACTGCGCGAGCGCCTTGGCCAGCTCGGTCTTACCGACACCCGAGGGGCCGGCGAAGATGAACGAGCCACCCGGACGGCGCGGGTCCTTGAGGCCCGCACGCGTGCGCCGGATCGCCTGGCTGACGCTCTTGATGGCCTCTTCCTGGCCGATGATCCGCTTGTGGAGCTCGTCCTCCATGCGGAGCAGACGGGTCGTCTCCTCCTCGGTGAGCTTGAAGACGGGGATGCCGGTCCAGTTGGCCAGCACCTCGGCGATCTGCTCGTCGTCGACCTCGGCGACGACGTCCATGTCGCCGGCCTTCCACGCCTTCTCGCGCTCGGCCTTCTCGCCCAGGAGCTGCTTCTCCTTGTCGCGCAGCGACGCGGCCTTCTCGAAGTCCTGCGCGTCGATCGCGGACTCCTTCTCCCGGCGGATGCCGGCGATGCGCTCGTCGAACTCGCGCAGGTCCGGCGGGGCGGTCATCCGCTTGATCCGCATCCGGGCCCCGGCCTCGTCGATCAGGTCGATCGCCTTGTCGGGGAGGAAGCGGTCGGAGATGTAGCGGTCGGCCAGCGTCGCGGCGGCGACCAGGGCGCCGTCGGTGATGCTGATCCGGTGGTGGGCCTCGTAGCGGTCCCGCAGGCCCTTGAGGATCTCGATCGTGTGCTGCAGCGTCGGCTCGCCGACCTGGATGGGCTGGAAGCGGCGCTCGAGCGCGGCGTCCTTCTCCAGGTGCTTGCGGTACTCGTCGAGCGTGGTGGCGCCGATGGTCTGCAGCTCACCGCGGGCCAGCATCGGCTTGAGGATGCTGGCGGCGTCGATCGCGCCCTCGGCGGCACCGGCACCGACGAGGGTGTGGATCTCGTCGATGAACAGGATGATGTCGCCGCGGGTGCGGATCTCCTTGAGCACCTTCTTCAGGCGCTCCTCGAAGTCACCGCGGTAGCGCGACCCGGCGACGAGGGCGCCGAGGTCGAGGGTGTAGAGCTGCTTGTCCTTCAGCGTCTCGGGGACCTCGCCCTTGACGATGGCCTGCGCCAGGCCCTCGACGACGGCGGTCTTGCCGACACCGGGCTCGCCGATGAGGACGGGGTTGTTCTTGGTGCGCCGCGAGAGGACCTGCATGACCCGCTCGATCTCCTTGGCGCGCCCGATGACCGGGTCGAGCTTGGAGTCGCGCGCGGCCTGCGTGAGGTTGCGGCCGAACTGGTCGAGGACCAGCGAGGTCGACGGGGTGCCCTCCGAGGGGCCGCCGGCCGCGGCCGGCTCCTTGCCCTGGTAGCCGGAGAGCAGCTGGATGACCTGCTGGCGGACGCGGTTGAGGTCGGCGCCCAGCTTCACCAGGACCTGGGCGGCGACGCCCTCGCCCTCGCGGATCAGGCCGAGCAGGATGTGCTCGGTGCCGATGTAGTTGTGGCCGAGCTGCAGGGCCTCGCGCAGCGACAGCTCGAGGACCTTCTTCGCGCGGGGCGTGAAGGGGATGTGGCCGGACGGGGCCTGCTGACCCTGGCCGATGATCTCCTCGACCTGCTGGCGGACGCCCTCGAGCGAGATGCCGAGGGACTCGAGGGCCTTGGCGGCGACGCCCTCACCCTCGTGGATCAGGCCCAGGAGGATGTGCTCGGTGCCGATGTAGTTGTGGTTGAGCATCCTGGCCTCTTCCTGCGCCAGGACGACCACCCGTCGGGCTCGGTCGGTGAACCGTTCGAACATCTGCTGCTTCTCCTCTGACCGGCTGGTCCGGCACTGTCCTCCCCGTGCGTGGGGAGGAGCACCCGACGTCCGTCGGCGCGCTGGGGGCACCGGTCTTTCCACTGTAGTCACGGACCACGCCGTCCCGTCGGCACGCGACCGGGGGTCGGTGGGTGGCTGCCTCGTCCAACCGATGGTGACCGGGCGGTGTTCCGGTGGCGTTACGCCGACAGCGGACGGCGCGTCGGGACGCGGGCACGCCGACGGCCCGGTCCCACTCGGGGACCGGGCCGTCGGTGACGTGCTGGAACGGCCCCCTCGCCCTGCGAGGGGGTCCTCCGACTAGTGCGCGGCCTCGTAGGCCTCGACGACGCTGGCCGGGATGCGGCCGCGGTCGCTGACGTTGTGGCCGTTCTTGCGGGCCCAGTCGCGGATGGCGCCGGCCTGCTCGCGGTCCATGCGGCCACCGCCACCGGTGGCGCGGGAACGCCCTCCGCCGGAGGCCCGACCGCCGCCGCCACGGCTCACCTTCCGAGCCGCCTGCACGTAACGGGAGAAGGCGTCGCGCAGTTCGCCGGCGTTCTTCTCCGACAGGTCGATCTCGTAGTTCGTGCCGTCGAGGGAGAAGCTCACCGTCTCGTCGGCCGGGACGTCCTCGTCGAGGTCGTCACTCAGGATGACCTGCACCTTGCGCGCCATTCGCGTATTCCTCGCTCTCTCGGCGGACGGAATCGGATCGTCTCCGTCCGCCTGGTCCGGATGTCGCGGCCATTCGACCACACGAACTGAAGGGAAAGCCAATCCCGGTGCGTGACTCGCCCATTTCGGTGAGGAAGTGGAGTGGAAAGACGGAACGGTCGACTCCCGGAATCAGGAGATCGGACGCACCAGCGGGAAGAGGATGGTCTCGCGGATACCGAGACCGGTGAGCGTCATCATCAGCCGGTCGATGCCCATCCCGACCCCCCCGGTGGGCGGCATCCCGTACTCGAGGGCCTCGAGGAAGTCCTCGTCGAGGACCATCGCCTCGGGGTCGCCGGCGGCGGCGAGCAGGGCCTGCTGGGTGAACCGTTCGCGCTGCACCACCGGGTCGACGAGCTCGGAGTAGCCGGTACCGCGCTCGACGCCGCCGATGTAGAGGTCCCACTTCTCCGCCAGACCCGGCGTCGTGCGGTGGGCGCGGGTCAGCGGCGAGGTGTCGACCGGGTAGTCGACGACGAACGTCGGGGCCTGCAGGGTGTCCTGCACCAGGGCCTCGAACAGCTCCTCGACGACCTTGCCGGGCAGCCAGGCCGGGTCGACGCCGACGTCGTGCCGCTCGGCGAGCGCACGCAGGTGCTCGGCCGGCGTCTCCGGGGTGACCTCCTCGCCGACGGCGTCGGAGACCAGGGAGTACAGCGGCACCTCCGGCCACTCCCCCGACAGGTCGACCTCGGTGCCGTCGTGGTGGCGGGCGGTGTGGTCGCCGAAGAGCGCCGCGCAGCACTCCTGCACCAGTTCCCGGGTGGTGCGGGCGACACCGCGGTAGTCGGCCCAGGCCTCGTAGAACTCGAGCATCGCGAACTCCGGCGAGTGCGAGCTGTCGACGCCCTCGTTGCGGAAGTTGCGGTTGATCTCGAAGACCCGCTCCAGCCCGCCGACGATGCAGCGCTTGAGGAACAGCTCCGGCGCGATGCGCAGGTACAGGTCGAGGTCGAAGGCGTTCATGTGGGTGCGGAACGGCCGCGCGGCGGCGCCGCCGTGCACCGTCTGCAGCATCGGCGTCTCGACCTCGAGGAAGCCCCGGCCGGTCAGGCCTGCCCGCAGCGCGGCCACGACGGCGGCCCGCTGCCGCACGGTGCGGCGGGCCTCGTCGCGGACGATCAGGTCGACGTAGCGGCGGCGGACCCGCAGCTCCTCGCTCATCGGCTTGTGCGCCACCGGCAGCGGCCGCAGCGCCTTGGCCGCCAGCTGCCAGGAGTCGGCGAACACCGACAGCTCACCGCGGCGCGACGTGCCGACCTCGCCCTCGACGAAGACGTGGTCACCGAGGTCGACGTCGGCCTTCCAGGCGTCGAGCGCCTGCTCGCCGACCCGGTCGCGGGAGAGCATGACCTGCAGCTCGGCGTCGCCCTCGCGCAGCGTCGCGAAGCACAGCTTGCCGGTGTTGCGGCTGAAGATGACCCGGCCGGTGACGCCGACCCGCTCGCCGGTCATCGTGTCCGGCTCGAGGTCGGGGTGCGCCGCGCGCACGTCGGCCAGCGAGGTCGTGCGCGGCAGCGTGACCGGGTACGGGTCGGCACCGGCCTCGCGGAGCCGGTCGAGCTTGGCGCGGCGGACCCGGAGCTGCTCGGGGAGCTCGTCGTCCGGGGGGCCGGGGGGTTCGTCGGTCACGCCGCCCGAGCCTACGGGCGTGGGCCGCGACACCCCGCCGCCCTACCGGCGGCCGGTGGCCTGGTGGCGCTCGAAGGCCAGCCGCAGCCCGTGCACCGTGAGGTCGGGCTCCCGGTCGGTGACCGACCGGCAGCTGCCGGCCACCAGGGGCGCCAGCCCGCCGGTGGCGACGACGACCGGCTCGCGCCCGAACTGGGCCACCAGCTCGCCGGCGATGCGCCCGACCAGCCCGTCGACGAGCCCGGCGAACCCGAGCACGACACCCGACTGCAGCGCCGCCACGGTGTTCTTGCCGATCGCCTGCGGTGGCACCGTCAGCTCCACCGAGCGGAGCTGCGCCGCCCGCGAGGCGAGCGCCTCCAGGCTCACCTCGAGCCCCGGCGCCAGCGCGCCGCCGAGGAACTGCCCGCCCGGGCCGACGGCGTCGACGTTGGTCGAGGTGCCGAAGTCGACGACGACGACCGGACGGGACGCCCCGTCGGGCGCGGTGCCGAACAGCTCGTGCGCGGCCAGCGCGGTGACGACGCGGTCGGCGCCGACCTCGCGCGGGTTGTCCACGTGCAGGGGGACGCCGGTGCGCACGCCCGGGCCGATGAGCACCACGGGGACGTCGAGGGAGTCGAGCAGCCGGCGCAGCGCGGGCAGCAGTGCGGGCACCGTGGAGCAGGCGGCGACCCCGGTGACCTCGGTGTCGCGGAGCAGTCCCCGCCAGAGCATGTGGATCTCGTCGGAGGTGGCCCGCGGGTGGGTGGTCACGCGCCAGCACCCGACGCGGCGCGCGCCGTCGAAGGTGGCCAGCACGGTCTGGCTGTTGCCGACGTCGACGGTGAGCAGCACGCGTCAGCCCCGCAGGTCGAGCGCGAGGTCGAGGATCGGCGAGGAGTGCGTGAGCGCGCCGACCGACAGGAAGTCCACGCCGGTGGCGGCGACCTCGCGGGCGACGGCGAGCGTCAGCCCGCCGGTGGCCTCGAGCTCCGCGCGGCCGCCGACCAGCGCCACGACCTCGCGCAGCTGTGCCGGCGCCATGTTGTCCAGCAGCAGGAAGTCCGCGCCGGCCTCGACGGCCTCCACCGCCTGCGCGGGGGTGTCGGCCTCGACCTGCACCGGCACCCGCGGCGCCCGCTCGCGCACGGCGGCGACGGCGGCGGCCACCGAGCCCGCGGCCGCCACGTGGTTGTCCTTGACCATGGCGACGTCGTAGAGGCCCATCCGCTTGTTCGACCCGCCGCCGCAGCGCACGGCGTACTTCTCCAGCGGCCGCAGCCCCGGCGTGGTCTTGCGGGTGTCGAGGACGACGGCCCCGGTGCCCTCGACGGCGTCGACCCAGGCGCGGGTGGCGGTGGCGATGCCGCTGGCCCGGCTGGCGATGTTGAGCGCGCTGCGCTCGGCGGCGAGCAGCGCCCGCACCGGCCCCCGGATCGTGAGCAGCACGTCGCCGCGGGTCACCCGGTCGCCGTCGGCCGCGCCGGCGGTGAGGGTCGCGCCGGGCGCGAGGCGGGTGAACACCCGCGCGGCCACCGGCAGGCCGGCGACGACGCCGTCGGCCCGGGCGACGAGGTCCGCGGTGCCCACCTGGGCGGGTGGCACGGTGGCGGCGCTGGTGACGTCGAGGGCGACGGCGAGGGCGGGCTCGCTGGGCAGCACCGCGCCGCCGGCGAGGTCCTCGGCCAGCGTGCGCTCGACGAGCTCGTCGACCCACGCCCCGGACAGCCCGGTGCCCTCCAGCGACCGCGGGTCGGCGGTCACCACGGCTGCACGACCGGCTCGCCGACCGGGCGGCGGGTCAGCGACAGCCGGCCCTCGCCGTCGAGGCGGACGTCGAGGTGCACCCGCCAGCCCTCCTCGCTGTCGGGGTGGTCCTCGCGCCAGTGGCAGCCGCGGGTCTCCTCGCGGGCGGCGGCCGCGGCGGTGAGGGCGCTCGCGACGGTGAGCAGCCCGGTGGCCTCCCAGCCGGCGACGCCCGGCGCCGCACCCGGGCCGCCGGTCAGCGAGGCGGCCAGGTCGGCCAGCGCGCCGGTGGCCCCGGCCAGCCCGGCGCCCGAGCGCAGCGCGCCCACCCGGCCCGACATCGTGTCGGTGACCGTGCGCCGCCCGGCGGGGTCGAGCAGCCCACCGGTCGCGGGCGCCGCCGCCACCGCGGGCTCCGACGGCGGGAGGGAGCGGGCCAGGTCCGCGCCGATGCGGGCGGCGAAGACCAGCCCCTCCAGCAGCGAGTTCGACGCCAGCCGGTTGGCGCCGTGCACCCCGGTGCAGGCCACCTCGCCGCAGGCGTAGAGGCCGGGGACGGTGGTCCGCCCGGCCAGGTCGGTGACCAGCCCGCCGGAGGCGTAGTGCGCGGCGGGCGTGACCGGCACCAGCGCGGTGACCGGGTCGATGCCCTCCTCGCGGCAGCGGGCGACGATCGTCGGGAACCGCTCGGCCAGGCCGTCGATCCCGCGGGCGTCGAGCCACACGTTCGGGACGCCGTCGCGCAGCTGCACGCGGGTGATCGCCTTGGCGACGACGTCGCGCGGGGCCAGCTCGGCCAGCGGGTGGGCGCCGACCATGAACCGCTCCCCCGCGCCGTCGCGCAGCACCGCGCCCTCGCCGCGCAGTGCCTCGCTGACCAGCGGCTGCTGCCCGCGGGCGCCGGGGCCGAGGTAGAGCGACGTCGGGTGGAACTGCACGAACTCCAGGTCGGTGGCGACCGCGCCGGTGCGCAGGCCGAGCGCCACGCCGTCGCCGGTGGACACCGACGGGTTCGTCGTCGCGGCGTAGACCTGCCCCATGCCGCCGGTGGCGAGCACGACCGCGCGGGCGCGGACGGCCCCGACGCCGTCCTCGGTGCCCTCGCCGAGGACGTGCAGGGTGACGCCGGCGGCCCGGCCGGAGGCGTCGGTGAGCAGGTCGAGCACCATCGCGTGCTCGACGAGGGTGATCCCCGGGTCGGTGCGGACGGCGGCGTGCAACGCCCGCTGCACCTCCGAGCCGGTGGCGTCGCCGCCGGCGTGCACGATCCGGTCGGCGGAGTGCCCGCCCTCGCGGGTGAGCAGCAGGCGGCCGGCGGGGTCGCGGTCGAAGGCCGCGCCCCAGTCGATGAGCTGGTGCAGCCGCCCGGGCCCCTCGGTCACCAGGGCGTGCACCGCGTCGGGCTCGCACAGTCCGACGCCGGCGACCTCGGTGTCGCGGGCGTGCGCCTCGGGGGTGTCGGCCGGGTCGAGCACGGCGGCGATGCCGCCCTGGGCCCAGCGGGTCGACCCGTCGTCGACCCGCACCTTGGTGACGACGGCGACCGACAGGCCGGCGGCCCGGGCGTGCAGCGCGACGCACAGGCCCGCGACGCCGGAGCCGACGACGCAGACGTCGGCCGCCAGCTCCCAGCCGGGCGCCGGGGCGGCCAGCCGGGTCGGCAGGCCGGTGACGGCCTGCGTCGTCAGGGTCAACGGACCGGCACGCCGAGGTCGCTGCGCTTCTGGTCGGTCGCGCCGGGCACCGGGGCCGAGGGGTCCCCGCCGAGCTCGACGACGCGGTTGGCGCCGTCGACGTGCACGACCTTGGGGATGCAGGACTTGGCCTCGGTCTCGTCCATCAGGCCGTAGCTGATGAGGATGACCATGTCGCCGGGGTGCACGAGGTGGGCGGCCGCGCCGTTGATGCCGATGACGCCGCTGCCGCGCTCGCCGGGGATGACGTAGGTCTCCAGCCGCGCGCCGTTGGTGATGTCGACGATGGCCACCTGCTCGCCGGGCAGCAGGTCGGCGGCGTCGAGCAGGTCCTCGTCGACGGTGACCGACCCGACGTAGTGCAGGTCGGCCTGGGTGACCGTCGCCCGGTGGATCTTGGACTTGAGCATCGTGCGCATCATCGGGGCTCTCCGAGGGTGACGGCGGTGTTGTCGAGGAGGCGGGTGCCGCCGGCCCGGACGGCGGCCAGCAGGCGGGCGGGGCCGGCCGCGGGCGCGGGGCCGAGGTCGGGGTCGGTGAGGGCCAGGTAGTCGGGGGCCAGCTCCGGCGCGGTGGCCAGCACCTCGCCGGCGGCGGTGAGGACGGCGTCGGCTCCCCGCGGACCGGCGGCCGCCCCGGCGCGCAGTGCCCGGTTCAACGTCGCGGCCCGGGCCCGCTCTTCCGGCGAGAGGTAGCGGTTGCGGCTCGACAGCGCCATGCCGTCGTCCTCCCGGACGGTGGGCACGCCGACGACCTCCACCGGCAGCGCCAGCTCGCGGACCATGGCCCGGACCAGCGTGAGCTGCTGGTAGTCCTTCTCGCCGAAGACCGCGAGGTCGGGCCGGGCCAGGCCGAACAGCTTGGCGACGACGGTCAGCACGCCGGCGAAGTGCCCGGGCCGGACCGCGCCCTCCAGGACGCCGCCGAGCGGGCCGGGGTCGACCGTGACGCCGAGCGCCCCGGGCGGGTAGACCTCGTCGACCGGCGGGTGCAGGACGACGTCGGCGCCCTCCTCGGTGAGCGCGGCGAGGTCGGCGTCCCAGGTGCGCGGGTAGCGGTCGAGGTCCTCGCCGGGGCCGAACTGGGTCGGGTTGACGAACACCGAGACGACGACGCTGCCCGCGCGCTCGCGGGCGGCGCGCACCAGCGCGCGGTGCCCCTCGTGCAGGGCGCCCATGGTCGGGACGAGGGCGACCGGACCGGGCAGCCCGGCGACCAGGGCCCGCAGCTGCGCGGCCGTCTCCGCGACCGCGGGGGCGGTGGGGCGGGTGGGCGACACGGCGTGGGTGGTCGTGGTCACCGGGAGCCGGCCGGGTCGGCGGCCTCGTAGAGGAGGTCGAGCAGCGGGGCGCCCTCGTGCCGCCTGAGCCGTCCGGCGGCCAGCGCCCGCTCGGTGGTCCGCTGCGCCATCGCGACGTAGGCGGCCACGGACTCCGGCGCCCGGTCGGTGAGCGTCTCGAGGTGGTCGGCGACGGTGCCGACGTCGCCGCGGCTGACCGGGCCGGTGAGGCCGCGGTCGCCGCGCCGCAGCCCGTTGTCCAGCGCCGCGGTGAGCAGCGGGGTGAGCACCCGCTCGGGAGCGCCGACACCGGCGGCGCGCAGCAGGTCGGCGGCCTCGGCGACCAGCGTGACCAGGTGGTTCGCACCGGTGACCAGGGCGGCGTGGTACAGCCGCCGGTCGGCCTCGGCGACGAAGAAGGGCTCGCCGCCCATCTCCAGCACCAGTGCCTCGGCGACCGGCCGGTGCTCCGGGCGGCTGGTGACGCCGAACGGGGCTCCGGTGAGCCGCTCGGCGTCCTCCGGGGCGCCGGTGAAGGTCATGGCCGGGTGCAGCGCGAGCGGCAGCACTCCGGCGCGCTCCGCGGGGACGAGGGCGGTGAGGCCGTGCGCACCGGAGGTGTGCACGGCGATCTGCCCGGCGCGCCACGAGCCGGTGCCGGCCAGGCCGGCGACCAGGCCGGGGAGCGTGTCGTCGGGCACGGCGAGCACGACGAGGTCGGCCGCGGCGACGACCTCGTCGGCGGGGAGCAGGGGGACCCCGGGCAGCAGCCGGGCGGCGCGCTCGGCGGAGGCGGCGGACAGGCCGGACGCGGCGACCACGTCGTGGCCGGCGGCGGCGAGGGCGGCGCCGAGGACGGCACCGACGCGGCCGGCCCCGATGACACCGACGCGGAGCCGGGCGGGTGCGTCGGCGGCGGGCGGCAGCCCGGCGGCGCGGGGGTCCCTGCGGGCAGCAGGCATCGCGGTCACCTCTCGTTCCAGTCCCTCGCGGGTACCGGACTCGGTGGCCGGGCGCGACGTCGTCGTCGTCCCGGGGGGTGCGGGTCGTGCGGATGGTGCCGGCAGGAGGTCCGCTGCGACCGGGTGTGTCACGCAGGCGACGTGCCGAAGGCGAGTGTGTGACCGTCCGGGGTCGCCTGCAACGCGCGGGGCCTGTGGAGTGGGTCACGTGCGGGGCCGGGGTGCCCGCCGGGCCGGGAGCGCGGCCGTCCTAGCGTGGGCGTCCGCACCGGCGCCGCTGCGGTCGCCGGCGGACACGAGGGAGTGACGTGGGCACGTTCGAGGGACGCACCGCACTGGTCACCGGCGGCAGCCGCGGCATCGGGCTGGCGATCGCGCGCAGCCTGGTCGACCGGGGGGCCCGGGTGGTGCTCACGGCCCGCAAGCCGGAGGCGCTGGAGGAGGCGGTCGCCGCGCTCGGCGGCCCGGAGGTGGCGGTCGGCGTTCCGGGCAACGCCGGCGACCCCGGGCACCGGGCCGAGGCGGTGCGGACCGCGGTCGAGCGCTTCGGCAGCCTCGACCACCTGGTCGGCAACGTGGGGATCAACCCGGTCTACGGGCCGATGGTCGACCTCGACCTCGACGCCTTCCGCAAGATCCTCGACACCAACGTCGTCGGCACGCTGGGCCTGGTGCAGGAGGCCTGGCGGGCGTGGATGGCCGAGCACGGCGGGTCGGTGCTCGTGGTCGCGTCCGTGGCCGGGCTCAAGGCGTCACCGGGGATCGCCGGCTACGGGGTGAGCAAGGCAGCCCTGATCAACCTGGTCACCCAGCTCGCCGTCGAGCTGGGCCCGCGGGTGACCGTGAACGGCGTGGCCCCGGCGGTGGTGAAGACCCGCTTCGCCGGCGCGCTCTACGAGGGCCGGGAGGAGGAGGCCGCCCGCGCCTACCCGGTCGGCCGCCTCGGCGAGCCCGAGGACGTCGGGGAGGCCGCGGCCTACCTGCTGGGCGCCGGCTGGGTCACCGGCCAGACCGTGGTCCTCGACGGCGGCGCGCTGTCCCGCGGCCCCGCCTAGCCACCGTCCGCTCAGCCACCGTCCGCTCAGCCGCCGTCCGCTCAGCCGCCGTCGGCCTGGTCGCGATAGCGCCGCCGCCGGCCGCCGGGGGTCACGCCGCTCTCGGCGAGGATCTGCGCGAGCCGGGCGGACCCGGCCTCCTCGTCGGGTGCCCCCACGGCGGCCGGGACGGGCGCCGCGGGGACACCGGCGTGCCCGGCCGCGGTGGCGTGCACGGCCGGCCGCTGCACGGTCGGCTGCCCGTACGCCGCCGGGAGCCGCAGCCCGGCCGGCGGGTCGGAGCGGCGACGGCCGAGCGGAGCGCGATCGGCGGCGGGCACGGGGGGATGCGCGGGGACGGCGGGCAGCGGGCGCGCGACCGGTACCGGCTCCGGTGCCGGTCGGAGCTCGGGGGCGGGTTCGGGACGGGCGGCGTCGGCGACGACGCCCGCGGGCTGCGCCGGGCCCGCCGGCCAGTTCCCGGACAGCTCGCGGGCGACGCCGGCCGACCAGGCCGCGGTGGCCGGCTCCAGCGGCTCGCGCCCGGGACCGGTGCGCACCGACTGGGCGTGCACCACCACCCGCTCGACGCGCATCTCCCCCGACAGCTGCCCGGCGGTCGACCGGTCGGTGAGCTCGGTGCGCAGCCGGCCGACGTCGGCCCGCAGACCGGCGAGGTCGGCGAGCTCGCCGCGCAGGTCCCCGTGCAGGGCGCCGATCGCGGCCACCTCGCGGGCCAGCCCGTCGAGCCCGGACAGTCCCTCGCGCAGGCCGGCGACCTCGGCGCGCAGAGCGTCGAGCTCGCGCCGCATCGCGTCCTCGGCGTCGCGGCGGAGGCGCTCGGAGCGCTCGCGCTCGCCGTCGCGGGCGGCGGCGAGCTCCGGGCCGTGGGCGGCTCGCAGGTCGGCCTCGCGGGCGGCACCGGGACCGGACCCGTCCGGAGCGGGGCGCGCGGAGGCGAAGGCCGCCAGCAGGCAGGCCCAGGCGACGGCGACGACGGCGATCCGGAGCAGCTGCGGGTCGTCGGTCAGGAACACGACGGCGGTGGCGCCGACGACGGCGAGGCAGCCCACGGCCAGGCCCACGACCCGCCGAGCCGACCCGGAGCCGGCACCCCGGCCGGCCCTGCCGTCGTCCCCCGCTCCGCGCATGGCCAGAGGGTAACGCTCAGCGAGCCCCCGACTCCTTTTCGGAGTCGGGGGCTCGCCGTGGTGAGGTGGGGGGCAGGCAGGCCCTCCTACTGGGCGAGGGCGGCGTCGGAGCTGAAGACCAGGCCCATCGAGACCTCACCCTGCTGGATGGCGGCCTTCGTCAGCGGGCCGCCGGCGTCGAACTCGCGGAACTCGGCGAAGGTCAGGCCGTACCGCTCCTCGAGCCCGGCCTGGCAGAACCGCCGGGTCGGGCACTCCGCCGGCCCGCCGAGGAGCAGCGAGCCGTCGCTGCAGGCGTCGGCCAGCTGCGACAGCGTGGTCACGCCGAGGCCGTCGGCGAACTCCTGGGTGACGGCGAAGGCGTTCTGGTTCGCGGCCTCCGACGGCGTGCCGAAGGTGAGGCCCACCTGGTCGGCCAGCGGCTGCAGCCCGTCGCGCGTGGCCTGGGCGTCCGCGCTGGCGATCGGCGTCGGGTTGGCGCCGTTGAGCTGGGCGTTGAGCGCCTCGGTGACGGTGGCCAGGTACTCGGGGAAGACCTGCAGGTCGGTGCCCGAGATGAGCGCCGGCAGGTACAGGTCGCGGTTGCCCACCTCGCGGACCGAGGCGTCGAAGCCGGCGGCGTCGAGGACGCCGGCGTAGGCGTTGGCCAGGATCGTCGACTCGGTGAAGTTGCTCGCGCCGACGATGATCGGGCCGCTGCCCTGCTCGAGCCCGTCGGTGACGCCGCTCTGCTCGACCCAGGCCGCGGCCACCTCCTCGGCGCTCTGCCGCTCGATGTCGACGGCGGCGTTGAGCTCGATGAGCTGGTCGGTGGTCATCGCGGCCGAGACCGCGTCCAGCGCCGGCAGGAGCGCCGGGTTCGCCGCGGCGGTGGCCGAGGTGACCGCCGGGACGATGTTGTCGGCGTTCTGCAGCTGCATGTCGTCCTCGAGGACGACGAGCTGCTCGCCGGCCACCGGGGCGCAGGTGTCCCCGGAGGCGGCGGAGCCGCCGGAGCCGGTGGAACCGCCGGCGTCGGAGGAGCCCGACTCGCCGCACGCGGCGGTGAGGAGCAACCCGGCGAGGAGGAGGGGGGCGAGTGCGCGTGGCTGACGCATGTGTCCGCCTTCTGTGTCCCGTGCGGCGTGCTGCCGCGACGCGTGTCTGGCGGGGGTCCCCGCGTCGGTCATGCAACTCCCGGCCCGTGAGCAGGGGCAATCCCGGCGCGGATGTGTTGCGCGGTCGTTACGAAGCCGGCCTCAGCCGGGGACGCCGCTCACAGCGGGACGCCGCTGGCGGTCGGTTCCGGAACCCCTCCGGGCTCCTCCGGTGTCCTGACCTGCAGGAACGGCAGCCGGTGCGGTCCGGGGACGACCGCCCAGGACAGGACCGCCAGCACGGTCTCGGTGAGCAGCGCCAGGCCGGCGACGAGGACGGCGCCGGCGATCATGACCCCGTAGTCCTGCTGGCCGAAGCCGAGGTTGATCAGCCGGCCCAGCCCCCCGCCGCCCACGAGCGCGGCCAGCCCCGCCGTCGCGACCACCTGGACGGCGGCGGTGCGGATGCCGGTCGTCACCAGCGGCAGCGCCAGCGGCAGCTCCACCCGGCCGAGCACCTGCGCCCGGCTCATGCCCATGCCCCGGGCGGCCTCGCGCAGCTCCGGGTCGACGCCGCGGAACCCGACGTAGGCGTTGGTGAGGATGGGCGGGACGGCGAAGACGGTCAGCGCGATCGTCGTCGCGCGGTTGCCGAAGCCGATCGGGCTCACCGCGAAGAGGGTGAGCAGCGCCAGGGTGGGCACCGCGCGGCTGACGTTGGACAGGGCGACCACCAGTCCCCCGCCGCGGCGGGCGGTGCCCAGCGCCGTGCCGATCGGCAGGGCGATCACCATGGCCACCAGGACGGCGACGGCGGAGATGGTCACGTGCTCGACGGCGAGGTCGGCGATGCCGTTCGGCCGGCTCCAGTTGAGCGGGTCGTTCAGGTAGCGCAGCGCCCGCTCGAAGTCGTTCACGTCCGCACCGCCCGGGTCCAGGGCGTGAGCGCCCGCTCGACCGCGGTGAGCGCCAGGTCGGCCAGGAGGGCCAGCAGCACGCACCCGACGGCGCCGGTGACGATCTCGGCCCGGTAGAAGTTCGCGGCGAACCCGCCGGTGATCAGCTGCCCGAGCCCGCCGTGCCCGACGAGGACGCCGACCGTCGTCAGCGCCACCGTCGAGACCGTGGCGATCCGCAGCCCCGCCATGAAGGACGGCAGCGCCAGCGGCAGCTCCACCCGCCAGAGGGTCTGCGCGCCCGACAGCCCCATGCCCCGGGCCGCCTCGCGGACGTCGGGGGGGACCCCCTGCAGGCCGGCGAGGAAGTTGCGCACCAGGATCACCAGCGAGTACGCGACCAGGCCGATGAGCACGGTGTTCGACGACAGCCCGGTGAAGGGCACCAGCAGCGCGAACAGCGCCAGCGACGGGATCGTGTAGACGACCGTGGACAGCCCCAGCACCGGTGCCGCCAGGTAGCGGCTGCGGCGGGCGAGCAGCGCCAGCGGCAGCGCGATCGCCGTCCCGATGGCGACGGCCAGCACGGTCAGGCGCACGTGCTCGCCGGTGTAGGCCAGGATGGAGTCCCAGTTCTCGGTCACGTAGGAGGAGTCGAACCAGGGGTTCGGCGCCTCGTCCACCGCGAGCAGACCCGTCGCGGGCCCGCTCACCGCGTCCAGCAGAGGGCGCGCACCCAGGGAGGTCACCCGTGCACGCTACTGCGACCGACGGCGGGGACGGCACCGCTCAGGAGATCCGGCTCGAGGGGGTCGGCAAGACCTACGCCGACGGCACCGTCGGCGTGCAGGCGCTGGACCTGACCTTCGCCGCCGGCGAGCTGAGCGTGCTCGTCGGGCCCTCGGGCTGCGGCAAGACCACGACGATGAAGATGATCAACCGGGTCATCGAGCCGACGACCGGGCGGATCCTGCTCGGCGGCGAGGACGTCACCCGGGTCGACGCCGACCGGCTGCGCCGCCGGATCGGCTACGTCATCCAGAACGTCGGGCTCTTCCCGCACCAGACCGTCCGCGCGAACGTCGCGACCGTCCCGCGGCTGCTCGGGTGGGACAAGCGGCGCACCAGCGCCCGGGTCGACGAGCTGCTGGCCACGGTGGGCCTCGACCCTGCCGTCCACGGCGGCCGCTACCCCGCGCAGCTGTCCGGCGGGCAGCGCCAGCGGGCCGGCGTGGCCCGGGCGCTGGCGGCCGACCCCGCCGTCCTGCTCATGGACGAGCCGTTCTCCGCCGTCGACCCGGTGGTGCGCGAGCGGCTGCAGACGGAGTTCCTGCGGCTGCAGGAGACGGTGCGCAAGACGATCGTCTTCGTCACCCACGACATCGAGGAGGCCGTCCGGATCGGCGACCGGATCGCGGTGATGAGCTACGGCGGGCGGGTGGAGCAGTTCGCCCCGCCTGCCGAGCTGCTCGGCCGGCCGGCCAACGCGTTCGTCGCCGACTTCGTGGGGGCCGACCGAGGGCTCAAGCGGCTGGCGGTCACCGGCATCTCGATCGACGACCTCGAGCGGCCACCGGTCGTGCACGTCGCCGACGGCCTGGCCGACGCGCGCACGTCCATGGCCGCCGTCGGCGCCCGGTGGGCGGTCGTGCTCGACGACGACGGACGGCTGCACGGCTGGCTGTCGGGCGAGCGGGCCACCGGCGCGGGCACCGTCGGCTCGGCCGCCCGCCGGATGGACGCGTGGGTGCCGGTCGACGCGACGCTGAAGACGGCGTTCGCCACGATGCTGCAGCACGAGGCCGGCTGGGTCGCGGTGCTGCACGGCGACGTGTTCCTCGGGGTGCTCACCCCCGAGTCGCTGCACGCGGCGCTGCGTCGGTCGGTGGAGGGCACCGCCCCGGAGGTGGCCGGGTCCGCGCTGGGCTAGAGGGCCCGGGCGCTGACCTAGAGAGCCCGGGCGCCGTCCTGTGGCCCGTCCTCGTCGGGCGGCACGCGGCACACCGACTCCAGCCACAGCGCCGCGGCGGTCAGCGCGGCGGCGCAGCCGACCCCGACGACGGCGGTGACGGTGTCGTCGCCGGCCGCCGACAGCCGGGACACCGACGGCGCCACGTGCAGCATGACGCCGGCCCACACGCCCGCGAAGACCGCGCCCACGTAGGCGCTGGCCTGCGCGAGGACCGCCAGCCGCGCCACGAGCAGGGGTTCGACCCGGCGCACCAGCGGGGCGCCGGGCTCGGCCGGGCGCGACGCGCCGCGCCGGGCGGTGCGCTCGGCGGCCAGCCGGGTCCGCAGGGTCCGCGCGCCGAGGGCCTCGGCGACGGCGAGGACGGCCAGCGGCACCGGCAGCCACCAGCGCAGCGGCGGCAGCGAGCCGTACGTGGCGCGCACGACCAGCCAGGCGGCCAGCGCCAGCCCGAGGGCGACGACGGCGAGGTCGCGCCGGCTCACCGGCCTCACCGGAGGTGCTCCCACCTGACGACCGCCTCGACGTCCTCGCGTGGCAGCGCGGCGACGAGGTCGGCGACGCGACCGTGGCCGGGCAGGACGGCGGTCGGGTCCAGCGACAGCCACGGCACCAGCACGAACGCCCGCTCGTGCGCCCGCGGGTGCGGCAGGGTGAGCACCGGGTCGTCGGACAGCACCGGGGCGCCGTCGTCGCCGGTCACGGTGACCACGTCGACGTCGAGGGTGCGCGCGCCCCACCGCACCTCGCGGGTGCGGCCGGCGGCCTGCTCGAGCTCGTGCGCGCGCGCCAGCCAGCCGGCGGCGTCGCGGTCGCCACGCACGACCACCACCGCGTTGAGGTAGGGCGGCTGCTCGACCGGGCCCCACGGCGGGGTCTCGTACAGCGTGGAGCGGGCGGTGAGCCCGTCGGCTCGGAGCGCCTCGACGGCGGTGCGCAGCGCGCAGGCGCGGTCACCGAGGTTGGCGCCGAGCGACAGCACCGCCCGGGTCACGCCCGGTCCCTGCGGATGGTGACCGTGACGTCGTCGAAGGGGACGCCGAGGTCGGCCTGCGGCTTGTGCACGGTGATCTCCGCGGCCTGCACCAGCGGGTCGGCCAGGCAGACGTCGGCCAGCCGCTGGCACAGGGTCTCCAGCAGGTCCACCGGCTCGCCGGTGAGGACGGCGTGCAGCCGCTGGGCCAGCTCGGCGTAGTTGACCGTGAGCGCGAGGTCGTCGGTGGCGGCGGCCGGGGCGGTGTCGACGTCGAGGACGGCGTCGACGGAGAAGGTCTGCCCGTTCTCGCGCTCGAAGCCGTAGACGCCGTGGTGGGCGTGGGCGGTGAGCCCGCGGACGGCGATCCGGTCGGGGGTGCTGCCCCCGGGGCGCTCAGTCACGACGGGCATCCTCGCGGGCGCGCTGGACGGCGGCCACCGTGGCGACGGCGTCGGCCGAGGCGGCGGCGTCGTGCACGCGCACGCCCCAGGCGCCGGCCTCGGCGGCCAGGACGGTGGTGGCCAGGGTGGCGGCGTCGCGCCCGGCCGCGGGGCGTGGTGCGCCGTCGGGGCCGGGCAGCAGGCGCCCGAGGAAGGTCTTGCGGGAGGCGCCGACCAGCACCGGCAGGCCGAGCGCGACCACCCGCGGCAGGGCGGCCAGCAGCGCCCAGTTGTGCGCCGCCTGCTTGGCGAAGCCCAGGCCGGGGTCGACGACGAGCTGGGCGGCGTCGACCCCGGCCGACACGGCGGCGTCGACCCGGGCGGACAGCTCCGTGCACACCTCGGTGACGACGTCGCCGTACTCCGCCCGGGCGTACATCTCCCGGCTGTGGCCGCGCCAGTGCATGAGCACCCACGGCACCCGGGCGTCGGCGACCAGCGCCGCCATGCCGTCGTCCGCGAGGCCGCCGCTGATGTCGTTGACCAGCACCGCGCCGGCCTCGAGCGCGGCGGCGGCCACCTCGGTGCGGGTGGTGTCGACGCTGACCCGGACCCCGGCAGCGGTCAGCTCCCGGACGACGGGGACGACGCGGCGGCGCTCCTCGGCGGCGTCCACGCGGTCGGCGCCCGGGCGGGTCGACTCACCGCCCACGTCCACGTAGTCCGCGCCGCCGGCG
Source organism: Geodermatophilus obscurus (assembly GCF_900115395.1). GTDB lineage: Bacteria > Actinomycetota > Actinomycetes > Mycobacteriales > Geodermatophilaceae > Geodermatophilus > Geodermatophilus obscurus_B. Next base: position 426,395 of record NZ_FOWE01000003.1, on the reverse strand, counting down.
GCCATCGCCAGGCCGTGCGCGACCGCGGAGTCCCGGTCGGCGAAGCAGCCGCCGTCGGAGAAGGAGTCGGGCGTGACGTTGAGGACGCCCATCACCACACACCGCCCCGGGTGCAGCAGCTGCGCCCCGGGCCCGCTCACCGGCCAGGCTTCATCGACCGATGACGAGGCTCATCGCCTCGGCGCGGGTGGCCGGGTTGTCGCGGAACATGCCGCGCACGGCCGAGGTGACCGTCGTCGAGCCGGGCTTGCGGATGCCCCGCATGCCCATGCACAGGTGCTCGGCCTCGATGACGACGATGACGCCGCGGGGCTTGAGGTGCTCGTCGAGGGCGTCGGCGATCTGCCGGGTCATCCGCTCCTGCACCTGCGGGCGGCGGGCGTAGACGTCGACCAGCCGGCCCAGCTTCGACAGTCCGGTCACCCGGCCGTCCTCGCCGGGGATGTAGCCGACGTGGGCCATCCCGTGGAAGGGCACCAGGTGGTGCTCGCAGGTCGAGTACATCGGGATGTCCTTGACCAGGACCAGTTCGTCGTGGTCCTCGTCGAACACCGTCGCGAGGATCTCCGCCGGGTCCTGCCAGATGCCGGCGAAGGTCTCCGCGTAGGCACGCGCCACCCGTGCGGGGGTGTCGCGCAGCCCGGGGCGGTCGGGGTCCTCCCCCACCGCGAGCAGCAGCTCACGGACGGCGGCCTCGGCGCGGGCGGAGTCGATGCGTGCCGGGTCGGCGCGTACCTCGTCCTCCGACTCCTCGGGCAGGACGCTCACGCCGTCGCCTCGCTGGCGCTCGTCGCCGGCGTGAGCGAGGCTGCTCCACCCATGGGCGAGCTCGCGAGCTCGCTCACCTCTGCACCGGGGCGCCGACGTCACCGACCGCCGTGCTGCCGCCCTTGACGAGGCCCACCCCGTTGCCCGAGCCGTTGGTCGCACCGCTGCCGTTCTGGCCGGCGGCGGTGGCGCCGTGGCCGTGGGCGGCGCCGTTGGCCTCGGCCGCCTCGGCGGGGGTGAGCACGGGCGGCTGGTCGGACGGCGTCCGCTTGCCGAAGCCGTTGTAGGGCGCCAGCGAGGGCCGCTTGGTGACCGGCGCGCAGATGCGGGCCATGTCCTCCTTGGAGAGGGTCTCCTTGTCCATCAGCTCGAGGACGAGCTGGTCGAGGACGGGCCGGTACTCCACCAGGATCTCCCACGCCTCGTCGTGCGCGGCCTCGATCAGGGCGCGGATCTCCCCGTCGATGTCGGCGGCGACGGCCTCGGAGTAGTCCGGCCGCGAGCCCATGTCCCGGCCGAGGAACGGCTCGGAGTCGGTGCTGCCGTACTTGACCGCGCCCAGCTTGGCGCTCATGCCGTACTGGGTGACCATCGCGCGGGCCATGGAGGTGGCCTTCTCGATGTCGTTGCCGGCACCGGTGGTCGGCTCGTGGAAGACCAGCTCCTCGGCCGCGCGGCCGCCGAGGGCGTAGGCGAGGGTGTCGATCATCTCCGAGCGGGTCTGGGTGTACTTGTCCTCGGTCGGGAGGACGAGCGTGTGCCCGAGCGAGCGGCCGCGCGGCAGGATCGTCACCTTGTGCACCGGGTCCAGGTTGGGCAGTGCGTGCGCCACCAGGGCGTGGCCGCCCTCGTGGTAGGCGGTGACCTTCTTCTCCTTCTCGCTCATCGCCCGCGTCTTGCGCTCGGGGCCGGCGATGACACGGTCGATCGCCTCCTCGAGGGTGGCGTCGGTGATCACCGTGCCGTTGCCGCGGGCGGTGAGCAGCGCGCCCTCGTTGAGCACGTTGGCGAGGTCGGCGCCGGTGAAGCCGGGGGTGCGGCGGGCGACGGTCTCGAGGTCGACGTCGGGGGCGAGCGGCTTGCCCTTGGCGTGCACCTCGAGGATCTGCTTGCGGCCCAGCAGGTCGGGCCGGTCGACGGCGATCTGCCGGTCGAAGCGGCCCGGGCGCAGCAGCGCGGGGTCGAGGATGTCCGGCCGGTTCGTGGCGGCGATCATGATGACGCCGCCCTTGACGTCGAAGCCGTCCATCTCGACGAGCATCTGGTTGAGCGTCTGCTCGCGCTCGTCGTGTCCGCCGCCCATGCCGGCGCCGCGGTGCCGGCCGACGGCGTCGATCTCGTCGACGAAGATGATCGCCGGGGCGTTGGTCTTGGCCTGCTCGAACAGGTCGCGCACCCGGCTCGCGCCGACGCCGACGAACATCTCGACGAAGTCCGACCCGGAGATCGAGAAGAACGGCACGCCCGCCTCGCCGGCCACCGCGCGGGCCAGCAGCGTCTTGCCGGTGCCGGGCGGGCCGAACAGCAGCACGCCCTTGGGGATCTTCGCGCCGACGGCCTGGAACTTGACCGGGTTGGCCAGGAAGTCCTTGATCTCCTGGAGCTCCTCGATGGCCTCGTCGGCCCCGGCGACGTCGGCGAACGTCGTCTTCGGGGTGTCCTTGGTGATCTGCTTGGCCTTGGACTTGCCGAAGGCCATGACCCCGCGGCCGCCGCCCTGCATGGAGTTGAACAGCCAGAACAGCAGCAGCAGGAGGATGAGGAACGGCAGGAAGCTGATCAGGATGCTCGCGAGGATGCTGTCCTGCGTGACGTTCGTCGTGAACTCGACGCCGTCGCCGGTGGTCTGCCCGTCGGCGCCGATCCCGGAGACCAGCGCGAAGACGTCGTCGGAGGCCCCGATCGGGTAGGAGGCGCTGACCTGGTCGTTGCCGTCGACCGGGTCGCGCAGGTCGAGGTCGAGGGTCTGTTCCTTGTCGTTGATCGTGACGGACTCGACGTTGCCGTCCTCGATCTGCTGCAGCGCGACGGAGGTCCCGACAGGCTCGTAGGCCGAGCCGCCACCGACCACGGCGGAGACGCCGAGGGCCACCAGGACGACGAGGACGACCCAGAACCACACGGAGCGGAAGATCTTCTTGCGTTCCATACACCGATGCCGGGCGGCCGGGGCGCCGGCCTGGCCCGTCGACCCTCCTGATCGTCCGGGTGACGCTCCGCGCGACCCGGGCGGGCACCCTGGCGCTCGGCAGTCGTCGTTGGCACTCGACGGTACACCGGGAGGGCTGTGCGTCCCCTGTGCACGAACTGCACGGATGCCGGTGCTCCCCCGTCCGGAGGAGGCCCCGCTGCCGCCGCGTCAGTCCCCGTAGACCTCGGGCTTCAGGGTGCCGATGTAGGGCAGGTCGCGGTAGCGCTCGGCGTAGTCGAGGCCGTAGCCGACGACGAACTCGTTGGGGATGTCGAACCCGACGTAGCGGACGGGCACCTCCACCTTGATCGCGTCGGGCTTGCGCAGCAGCGCGCAGACCTCCAGCGACGCCGGCCGGCGGCTCCCGAGGTTCTTCAGCAGCCAGGACAGGGTCAGCCCGCTGTCGATGATGTCCTCGAGCACCAGCACGTGCCGGTCGCTGATGTCGCGGTCGAGGTCCTTGAGGATGCGCACGACGCCCGAGGAGCTGGTGGAGCTGCCGTAGGAGGAGACGGCCATGAACTCCATCTGGGTGGGCAGCCGCAGCGCCCGGGCGAAGTCGCTCATGAACAGCACCGCGCCCTTGAGGACGCCCACGAGGAGCACCTCGCGGCCCGCGTAGTCGCGGGCCACCTGGTCGGCCAGCTCGACGATCTTGGCCTGGATCTGCTCCTCGGAGAGCAGCACGTGGTGGATGTCGGGGCCGTAGCCGTGGTCGGGCCCCAGGCCGGCAGGGGTCGACGCGGTCTCACTCACGGGAGCTGCTCCTCCGGATCGGGTGCCGAGACAGCCCTCCCGCCCGGGGAGCCGGCGGGCCGCAGCACCAGCCTGCCAGACGCGCGGAGCGCCTCCGCACCGCCCGGCAGGGCCACCGGCCCCTGCCCGCGCCAGGCCGACACCAGCGCGTCGACGGCGGTCAGGTGCACCGCCTGCAGGTCCGGGACGCCGCCGTCGCGCAGCCAGCCGCGCAGCACCCGCCGGCGGAGGGCGGCCGGCAGCGCGGCGAGGTCCGCGGCGGGCAGGTCGCCGGCCGGCGGGCCCGCCGGGCCGGCGAGGCGGGCGAGCTCGGCCGCGGCGAGACCGTCGAGCGCGTCGAGGTCCTCGCGGAGCAGGTCCGCCGTCCGGGCCAGCGCGGGGGCCACGCCACCCCCGAGGACGTCCTCGAGCAGCGGCAGCACCTCGGCGCGCAGCCGGGCACGCCGGTACCCGGGGTCGGTGTTCCACGGGTCGTCCCACACCGGCAGGTCCTGCGCGGCGCAGGCGGCACGGGTGGTGGCCCTCCGGACGGCGAGCAGCGGCCGCCAGAACGGCGGGCGGTGCGCCACCATGCCGGCCACCGAGCGCGGGCCCGAGCCGCGCCCCAGGCCGAGCAGCACCGTCTCGGCCTGGTCGTCGAGCGTGTGCCCGAGGGCGACGCGGGCGCCGCGCGCGGCCGCCTCGCCGGTCAGCGCCGCGTACCGGGCGGTGCGCGCCGCGCCCTCCGGCCCCCCGCCGGTGCCCACGGCGACGGTCCGCACGACGACGGGGTCCAGCCCGAGGTCGCGCAGCAGGGCCGCGGTCCGCCCCGCCCGCTCCGCCGATCCCGGCTGCAGTCCGTGGTCCACGGTGACCGCCCCGGCCGGCACCCCGGCGCGCGGGGCCTCGAACGCGACCGCGGCGGCCAGCGCCAGGGAGTCCGCTCCCCCGCTCACGGCGACCAGCACCGGGCCGGCGGAGGCGCGCAGCCCCGGACGGACGGCGCCGCGGACCTGCGCGACGGCGGGGTGCGGGCCGCTCACCCCGAGCCGCTCACGGGGGTGTGACTCAGGCGGTGACGGCCGGGCGGCCGTGCACCCGCTCCACCCAGCGCGCAGGGTCGGTGAGCTCCTCGACCAGCGGCAGGGTCTCGGGCCCCGTCCACACCCGGTTGAAGCCCTCCATGCCGACGAGGTCGACCACGCCGCCGACGAAGTGCCGGCCGTCGGCGTACTGCTTCATCTTCTGCTCCAGGCCCAGCAGCCGGCGCAGCACGCGGTCGAGCGGGCCTCGGCCCTTGCGCCGCTGGGCGAAGCGCTTGCGCAGGGTGCGCACCGAGGGCACGACGTCGGGGCCCACGCCGTCCATCACGAACTCGGCGTGCCCCTCGACCAGGCTCATCACCGCGGTCACCCGGTCGAGCACGGCGCGCTGCGCGGGGTCGCGCACCAGCGCCATGAGGCCCTGCCCGCCGCCGTCGTCGTCCCCGCCGCGGACGGCGTCGGTGACCCCGCGGACGAGGTCGGCGATCCGCTCGCGCAGCGCGTCGGGGCTGAGGTCGGTGGCGTCGACGAACTCGGCGATCTGCGCCTCGAGGTGGTCGGCGAGCCACGGGAAGGCGGTGAACTGCAGCTGGTGGGTGACCTCGTGCAGGCACACCCACAGGCGGAAGTCGGTGGGGTCGACGCCCAGCTTCCGCTCGGCGTCGACGATGTTGGGCGCGACCAGCAGCAGCCGGCCGCCGGTGCCGAAGATCTCGTACTGGCCGAGCACCCGCGAGGACAGGAAGGCCAGCAGGCCGCCGGCCTGCACGCCGGTCGCCCGGGAGCCGATCGCGGTGGCCAGCGGACCGGGCCGGCTCTCCTGGCGCTCGGTCAGCGCGGTGACCAGCGGGTCCATCAGCGCGGCCATGCCGGCGGCGTTGGCGTCGATCCAGCCGGGCCGGTCGACGACGGCGACCTCGGGGACCGGCCCGCCCTCGACCGGGTGCAGCCCGGTGAGCCCCTCGACGTGCGCGACGGCGGCCGCGGCGGCCTCGTGCAGCTCCCGGACGACGGCAGCGGCCTCCTCGCGGGAGGTCGCGGGGCCGGGCCCGGACAGCCGGCGGGCGGTGCGCCCGGCCAGCTCCCAGTCGACCAGTGAGCGGCTCGTCATCGCCTCACCGTACCCGCGGGGCCCGGGCGCCCCCCGTGCTCACCGGCAGCCGCAGGAGGCCAGTGCGGCGGCCACCGCGTCGAGGGCCGCCTCCTCGGGCAGCCCGCCGCCGGTCGTGCCGTTCGCGACGAGCGCGTAGGCCAGCAGCCGCCCGTCGGCGGTCACCGCGGTGCCGGCCAGGCCGTGCACGCCGAGCAGGGTGCCGGTCTTCGCGCGGACCGTGCCGGGCGCGGTGGCGGGGTCGGCGTCGCCGCGGTCGGCCAGGGTGCCGTCGTAGCCGGCGACCGCGAGGCCCGAGACCACCGGCGAGGCGCCCTCCAGCGACCCGTCGGCGGCGCCGGCGACGAGGTCGGTGAGCACGCGCGGGGTGACCCGGTCCAGCCGGGACAGGCCGCTGCCGTCGTACAGCTCGACGCCGGAGACGTCGGGCCCGGCGTCGGCGACCGCCGCGGTGACCGCCTCGGCCGCCCCGTCGAAGGACGCGGGCAGGCCGCGGGCGAGGGCGACGTGGCGGGCCAGGGACTCGGCGAGCAGGTTGTCCGACTGCGACAGCGCCTGCTCGACCAGCCGGGCGACCGGGGCGGAGCGGACGGTGGCCAGCGTCTGCGCGCCGTCGGGGGCCTGGCCCAGCTCGACCACGGCACCCGGGGCCCCGAGGGCGGTGGCCAGCGCCCGGCCGGCGTCGGTGCCCGGCGAGCCGCTCCGGGCGTTCTCCCCTGGCACCAGGCGGGCGCCGTCGACGGCGGTGGCCGTCACCGGGGAGGCGTAGCTCGACGGCGCGTCCTCCCGGCCCCAGCCCTCCGCGGTGAGCGGCCCCTCGAACAGGGAGTTGTCGACCAGCACCCGGCTGACCGCTGTGCCCGGGGGCAGCGCGGCCTGCACCTGGGCGGCGAGGTCGGCGACGGTCGCCGCGCCCGGGTAGGTCAGCGACGGCGCGGTGGTCGACAGGGTGGGGTCGCCGCCACCGAGGAGCACCACCTCGCCGGCCGCGGGCCCGGCGACGACCGTCGTCTCGAGGCGGTCGTCGGGGTCGAGGGCGGTGAGCGCCGCGACGGCGGTGAGCAGCTTGGCCGTGGACGCCGGCGTCACCTGCCGGTCGGCGCCGTCGTCGAGGAGCACGTCACCGGAGGCGACGTCGACCACCTCGGCCGACAGCCCGCCGGCGAGCGGCGGTGCGGCCAGCAGCGGCGCGAGGGTCGCGGCGAGCGCGTCGGGGTCGGGTGCCGACGCGTCGGAGGACAGCGACGCCAGCACCGGGGCCGGCTCGCCGACCGCGGGCAGCCGCGCAGACGTGCCGGCGGCGTCGGGGCCGGTGCCGCCGTCGCGGCCCAGGAACAGCACCGCACCGGTGGTCAGGGCGGCGATCAGGACCAGCACGACGAGGCCGAGCAGGACCCTCCTGCGCAGCCTGCGGTAGCTCGGTCGGACGGTCGTGGACCCGTTCGGCGCGATCGTGCTCTCCCCCTGAGGTACCACCCGGGCCGGACCTGCGCCGGTGCGACGGGCACCGGTGGGCCACACTACGTGCCGTGCAGTTCGACGTGACGGTAGAGATCCCCAAGGGCCAGCGGAACAAGTACGAGCTGGACCACGCCACCGGGCGCATCCGGCTCGACCGGATGCTGTTCACCTCCACCCGCTACCCGGCTGATTACGGGTACATCGAGAACACCCTGGGCCAGGACGGTGACCCGCTCGACGCCCTGGTGCTCCTGGAGGAGCCCACCTTCCCCGGGTGCCTCATCACCTGCCGGGCCATCGGCATGTTCCGGATGACCGACGAGGCGGGTGGCGACGACAAGGTCCTCACCGTCCCGGCCACCGACCCCCGCATGGCCCACCTCCAGGACATCACCGACGTCTCGGAGTTCGACCGGCTGGAGATCCAGCACTTCTTCGAGACCTACAAGGACCTGGAACCGGGCAAGTCGGTCGAGGGCGCCAACTGGGTCGGCCGTGCCGAGGCCGAGGCCGAGATCCACGCATCCCTCGAGCGGGCCCAGGAGGGCGGCGGCCACTGAGCCGCACTCCTCCCCCGGCCCGCGGGCCGGCCCTGCGATCACACACGGACGACGGACGGCGGCGCTCCCCCCGGGGGATGCGCCGCCGTCGTCGTCGCAGGAGGCGGTGTCAGGCGCGCGTGTCGTGCAGGACGACGGTCAGAAAGCCGAGCTCGCCGCGGTAGCCCTCCAGCCACTGCCGCCGGTGGGTGCGGGCGGCGTCCAGCGCCTGCTCCCGCTCGCCGTGGGGCGCCTCGGTCAGCGCCCACTCGGTGAGCGCACCGGTCCAGCACCACTCGTACTCGTCCCACTCGGCCAGGGTGCTGACGTGCCCGTAGCCGGGCTCGAAGCCGGCGCGGCCCACCTCCGCCAGCAGGCCTGGGAGGTCGGGCAGCTCGCCCGGCTCGGCCTGCAGCCCCGCCAGCGCCGCCTCGCTCGGCCCGGCCTCCCAGAAGCCGTCGCCGAACAGCACCCGACCGCCGGGACGCAGGTGCCGTCGCACGGCGGCCAGGGCGCCCGCCGTCCCGCCGAAGGCGTGCGCCGCGCCGATGCACAGCACGACGTCGGCCGGCCCGCCCTCCCAGGTCGCGGCGTCGGCCTCGACGAACACCGCGCGCCCGACCAGGCCGGCCATCGCGGCGCGGTCGCGGGCGGCGTCGAGGGCGGGCGCGGAGGTGTCGACGCCGACGCCGTCGAACGCCGGGTGGGCGCCGAGCAGGGCCAGCAGCCACGCACCGGAGCCGCAGCCGAGGTCGAGCGCCGTGCGCGTCCGGCCGGCGCCCGCCGGCGGGGCCAGCCGGCCGACCAGGCGGCGGAGGGCGTCGTCGGAGACGGGGGCGGCGACGGGGTGCCAGCGGTGGGCGATCGCGCTGAGCCGGGCTCGGTCCATGCCCCCGATCAGATCAGGCCGCGGGTGCGCAGGTCGCGGAGCTCGGCGAAGACCCGGCGGCGGATGTCGTCCTCGTCGCGCTCGGCCAGGCCGATGAAGCGCAGCGACAGCTCGGGGCGCCGGTCCTCGCGCGGGTGCCGCCGGGTGACCTCCGCCTTCGTGGCGACGGCGCGGCCGCCGAGGTCGACGGTCACGTGCACCACGGAGCCCACCTCGAGCGCGCCGTTCTTGTCCGGCTCCCCCTGCAGCAGGCAGTGGGTGCCGCCCTCGCTGAGGTCGAGCGTCGTCCCGGCGCGTCGCTCCCCGCCGGCGACGACCTGGACGGGCACCGTCAGTGGCGCCCGCACGGCGGCCCGGCGCTGGCCGCGCGAGGACGGGCCGGCGATCCGCACGCGCCAGGTCGGCGACTCGCCCGTCCGCACCTCGAGGAGCTCGGCGGGCACCGCCCGCAGCTCCTCGGGGCCGCGCCAGACCAGCTCGAGGGTCTCGCCCGGCTCGAGCCGTACGCGGCGCCGGGCGGAGTCCTCGCCGATGCTGAGGACGAGCTCGCCGCCGGTCGCCTCCTCGACGAAGCTGGTCAGCACGTCGTCGCGGCTGACGGCCTTGACGTCGAGGACGGTCCTGTCCTCCGGGTAGTCGATCCCTGGGGTGCCCATGTCGGTCCTCCTCGTGGGTCTGCGGTGTCGTGGGTCTGCGGTGTCGTGGGTCTGCGGTGTCGTGGGGATGCGGTGTCGTCGGTGCGGTGGCCGCCGGGCCGGTCAGCTCGCGTGGACGGGCAGGAGGACGAGCCGGGTGGCGTCGTCGTCCCCGGCTCCCCGCACCCCCTCGTACGCTCGTCCCACCTCTCCTGGTGGTCTCGTCAGGGGGTATCGGCAGGGAGGGCGGTGAGCTGCAGTCCGGACGGCGGGAAGCCCCGCCGTCCGGCCCGTCAGCGGCCGACGTAGGCCGCGAGGTGCTCCCCGGTCAGGGTGGAGCGGGCGGCGACGAGGTCGGCGGGTGTGCCCTCGAAGACGACCCGGCCGCCGTCGTGCCCGGCACCCGGGCCGAGGTCGATGATCCAGTCGGCGTGGGCCATCACGGCCTGGTGGTGCTCGATGACGACGACCGACCTGCCGGAGTCGACGAGCCGGTCGAGCAGCCCCAGCAGGTTCTCGACGTCGGCGAGGTGCAGGCCGGTGGTGGGCTCGTCGAGGACGTAGACGTCGCCCTTCTCGGCCATCTGGGTGGCCAGCTTGAGCCGCTGCCGCTCGCCACCGGACAGCGTGGTGAGCGGCTGGCCGAGGGTGAGGTAGCCCAGGCCGACGTCGGCCAGCCGGTCGAGGATCGTGTGGGCGGCCGGCGTGCGCGCCTCCCCGGCACCGAAGAACTCCTCGGCCTCGGTCACCGACATCGCGAGCACCTCGCTGATGTCCCTGCCGCCGAGCCGGTACTCCAGCACCGACGCCTGGAACCGCTTGCCCTCGCACTCCTCACAGGGTGACTCGACCGTCGCCATGACGCCCAGGTCGGTGAAGATGACACCGGCGCCGTTGCAGGTGGGGCAGGCGCCCTCGGAGTTGGAGCTGAACAGCGCCGGCTTCACGCCGTTGGCCTTGGCGAACGCCTTGCGGATGGGGTCGAGCAGGCCGGTGTAGGTCGCGGGGTTGCTCCGCCGCGAGCCCCGGATGGCGCCCTGGTCGACCACCACCACGCCGTCGCGGCCGGCGACCGAGCCGTGGACGAGCGAGCTCTTGCCCGATCCGGCCACGCCCGTGACGACGCAGAGGACGCCCAGCGGGATGTCGACGTCGACACCGCGCAGGTTGTGGGTGGCGGCGCCCCGCACCTCCATCGCCCCGGTCGGCGTCCGCACCGCCTCCTTGAGCGCCGCGCGGTCGTCGAGGTGCCGCCCGGTCAGGGTGCCGCTGGCGCGCAGGCCCTCGACGGTGCCCTCGAAGACCACCTCGCCGCCGGCTGTCCCGGCGAGCGGGCCGAGGTCGACGACGTGGTCGGCGATCGCGATGGTCTCCGGCTTGTGCTCCACGACGAGCACCGTGTTGCCCTTGTCCCGGAGCTGGAGCAGCAGGTCGTTCATCCGCTGGATGTCGTGCGGGTGCAGACCGATCGTGGGCTCGTCGAAGACGTAGGTGACGTCGGTGAGCGAGGAGCCGAGGTGGCGGATCATCTTGGTCCGCTGCGCCTCTCCCCCGGACAGCGTGCCGGCCGGCCGGTCGAGCGAGAGGTACCCCAGGCCGATCCCGGTGAACGAGTCGAGCAGGTGCTGCAGTCCGGCGAGCAGCGGGGCGACCGTCGGCTCGTCGAGCTCCCGGATCCAGTCGGCGAGGTCGCTGATCTGCAGGGCGCAGAGGTCGGCGATGTTCCGGCCCCGGATCCGCGACGACCGGGCCTCCGGGCTCAGCCGCGTGCCGTCGCACTCGGGACAGGTCTGGAAGGTGATCACCCGCTCCACGAAGGAGCGGATGTGGGGCTGCATCGCCTCGACGTCCTTGGCGAGCATCGACTTCTGGATCTTCGGGATGACGCCCTCGTAGGTGAGGTTGATGCCCTCGACCTTGATCTTGATCGGCTCCCCGTAGAGGAGCTGGTGGAGCTCCTTCTTCGTGAACCGCGCGATGGGCTTGTCCATGGGGAGGCCCGCGCCGCTGAAGATCCGGCCGTACCAGCCGTCCATGCTGTAGCCGGGGACCGTCAGCGCACCCTCGGCCAGCGACTTCGTCTCGTCGTAGAGCGCCGTGAGGTCGAAGTCGGAGACCGACCCCATCCCCTCGCAGCGCGGGCACATGCCGCCCATGTAGACCACGTCGCGGACCACGGCCTTCTCGACCCGGCCGCCGGCCTTCTCGGTGCTCATCACCCCGCTGGCCTTGCGCGTGGGGACGTTGAACGAGAACGCCGTGGGGGGACCGATGTGCGGCGTGCCCAGCCGGCTGAACAGGATCCGGAGCATCGCGTTGGCGTCCGTGGCGGTGCCGACGGTGGAGCGCGGGTTGGCGCCCATCCGCTCCTGGTCGACGAGGATCGCCGTCGTCAGGCCCTCGAGGTGGTCGACCTCCGGTCTGGACAGGTTGGGCATGAAGCCCTGCACGAATGCGCTGTAGGTCTCGTTGATCAGCCGCTGCGACTCCGCGGCGATCGTGTCGAAGACCAGCGAGCTCTTCCCCGACCCGGAGACGCCGGTGAACACGGTCAGCCGGCGCTTCGGGATCTCGACGCTGACGTCCCGGAGGTTGTTCACCCGCGCCCCGATCACCCGGATCAGGTCGTGGTCGTCGGCGGCGTGCCGCCCGGGTGCCGGCGTCCCGGTCCCGGTCCGGGTCCCGTCCTGCATCGCGGTGCTCATCGTGTCTCCGTCCGGTGGGCGCCGTCGGCGTCGGCGCTGTCGTGTCTACCTGCTCGGGGCGCGGCGGGGTGGCGCGGCACCCGTCCGGCTGACCCGGTGCACGCCGGGCCGGTACGTGCGTCGGCGGGCGTCACTCCAGCCACCGGCCGTCGCGCATGAGCTCGCGGCCGGTCAGCTCGTCCGCCTCCCGCCACGCCTGCACGCGGCGGGGTGTGACACGGAACCAGCGGTACGGCGTGGCCGACGCCCGGGGGTCGAAGCCGGCGCGGGCGGCGAACCGGTCGCCCCGGTCGGGCGGCAGCGCGTCGATCCCGAGGGCCTCGACGTCGCCGTCGACCACCGACACGTCGCGGGTGGCGCCGAGGCCGAGCCGGACGGTCCCGGTGGCGGCCAGGTTCCGACCCGTCGGGCTGTCGGCCGGGGTGGCCAGGAGCAGGACCTCCCCGTCCCAGTCGAAGGACAGCGGCACCAGGTACGGCGCCCCGTCGGGCGAGGCGCTGGCCACCCAGACGTCGACGTCGGAGGCCAGGCGGTGCTCGGTGTCCCGGCGTCGCTGCGCGCGGGAGCGGGGCGCGGTACCGGCCGGTGAGCCGGAGGCGGTCACGGCGCCTCCTGGATGCGGACCATGTTGCCCGCGGGGTCGCGGAAGGCGCAGTCGCGGACGCCGTAGGGCTGCTCGGTCGGCTCCTGCACCACCTCGGCGTCACCGGCCTGCAGCCGCTCGAACGTGCCGTCGAGGTCGGGGGTGGACAGGACGACCGAGGCGTAGGTGCCCTTGGCCATCATCTCGGCGATGACGCGGCGCTCGTCGTCGGTGACGCCGGGGTCGGCCGCCGGCGGGTGCAGCACGATCGAGGTGCCGGACCCGCCGGCCGGGCCGACGGTGAGCCAGCGCATGCCGCCGTAGCCGACGTCGTTGCGGAGCTCGAAGCCGAGGGTGTCCCGGTAGAAGGCCAGCGCGGCCTCCGCGTCGTCGTGCGGGAGGAAGGCGTGGTGGACGGCGAGGTCCGTGGTGGTGGTCATGGCGATCACGCTAGGGACGGCGTGGCGTCCGGTGCTTCTCGATTCCTGACCGGTCGGGTGACCTGCTTGGCGACGCACGCGGGGATGCCCTCGGTGGCCTGCGCGGCCAACCGCCGGTAGGTGCTCGGCGGCATCCCGACCAGCTCGGTGAAGCGGGTGCTGAAGGTGCCCAGCGACTGGCAGCCGACGGCGAAGCAGACCTCGGTGACGCTGAGGTCGCCCCGGCGCAGCAGCGCCATCGCCCGCTCGATGCGCCGCGTCATGAGGTAGGCGTAGGGCGACTCGCCGTAGGCCGCCCGGAACGCGCGACTGAGATACCCGGCCGACACGTGCACGCCGCGGGCGAGCGCCTCGACGTCCAGGGGCCGGGCGTACTCCCGGTCGATCCGGTCGCGGACGCGGCGCAGCCGCGCGAGGTCGCGCAGGTGCTGGGCCGGGGCGCCGCGACTGGTCACGGCGGGATGGTGACACGGGCCACCGACGGGACGGGATCCCGAGGGGAGCCGCCTGTCGGAATCGAACCGACGACCTTCTCATTACGAGTGAGATGCTCTACCGACTGAGCTAAGGCGGCGGACGTGCGCGGCCAGTCTACGGCAGCGGTCGGCGGGCCTCGCGCAGCGGCCCTCCTGCAGGGGCCCGCCGCGAGCCTGCGAGCGGTGGGGGGGCAGGAGGGTCCTTCGTCTACGCCGGCAGCCGCAGCGCGACGGTGAGCGCCTCGACGGCGATCTGCGGCTTGACGTTCTGCTCCAGCGCCGTCCGGCAGGCCAGCACCGCGTCGATGCGGCGCAGCGCGCCCTCGGCGCCGATCCGGCGGGCGAGGTCCTCGGCGTCGGCCCGCCGGTCTGGGTGGTCGAGCGGCAGCGCCTCACCGGGTGCGGCGTGCAGGACGAGGGCGTCGCGGTAGAGCCCGGCGAGGTCGACCAGCGCCCGGTCCAGGGAGTCGCGGCCGATCCGGGTGGCGCGGCTCTTCTGCCGCTTCTCCAGGTCCTTGAGCTGGCCGGCACCCCCGCGGCTGGCGGCCACGCCCGGCCCGCGCGCGCCGACGCCGAGGCTGGTCTTGACCGCCTCGGTCTCCGGAGCGTCGAGAGCGGCGCTGGTCCGGTCGGACTCCTCCCTGGCCGCGCCGACGAGGTCGTCGGCGGCGGTGAGGCAGGCGGCGAGGCTGACCAGGGACAGCGGGATGTCGAGGACGGCGCGGCGCAGCAGCCGGGCGTCCTCGTCGCGGGCCAGGTGCCGCGCCCGCCCGACGTGCCCGCCGGCGGCGGTCGCGGCCCAGGCGGCCAGTGCCGGGTCGACGCCGTCGCGGCGCACCAGCACGTCGGCGACGGCGTCGGCCGGCGGCGTCCGCAGGCCGACGACCCGGCAGCGGGACCGGATGGTCACCGGCACGTCGTCGGGGTGCAGGCTCGGCGCGCAGAGCATGACGACCGTCCGCGGAGGCGGCTCCTCGATCATCTTGAGCACCGCGTTGGCCGCCGCCTCGCTCATCCGGTCGGCGTCCTCGACGATGATCATCTGCCAGCGGCCCTGCGACGGCGCCCGCCCGGCGATGCGCACCAGCTCGCGGGCCTCGGTCACGCCGATGGACAGGCCCTCCGGGACGATGAGGTTGAGGTCGGCGTGTGTGCCGGACAGGACGGTCCGGCACTCGTGGCAGGTGCCGTCGCCGCCGTCGGGGCACTGCAGCGCCGCGGCGAAGGCGCGCGCGGCGACCGAGCGGCCCGACCCGGGCGGCCCCGTGAACAGCCACGCGTGGGTCATGGCCGCCGGGTCGGCGACGGCGGCCCGCAGCTCGGCGACGACGGCGGGCTGGCCGACGACCTCGGTCCAGACGCCGCCGGGCGTGCTCACGCGACCCGCCCCGGCAGCAGGGCGCCGACCCGCTCCCGCACGGCCGCGGCGATCTCCTCGGCCGGCAGGCCGGCGTCGAGGACCAGGTACCGGTGCGGCTCGGCGTCGGCCAGGGCGCGGAAGGTGGCGCGCACCCGCTCGTGGAAGTCCAGCGACTCGGCCTCCAGCCGGTCGGCGGCGGCGCGGCCCAGGGCCCGCGCCAGCCCGGCCTCGGGCGGCAGGTCCAGCAGCACGGTCAGGTCGGGCACCAGCCCGCCGGTGGCCCAGTCCGACAGCCGGCGGACCTCCTCCAGCGACAGCGCGCGGCCGGCGCCCTGGTAGGCCAGCGAGCTGTCGACGTAGCGGTCGGTGATCACGACCTCGCCGACGTCGAGGGAGGGCCGGACGACGGTGTGCACGTGGTGGGCGCGGTCGGCGGCGTAGAGCAGCGCCTCGGCGCGGGGGGCGAGGTCGCCGGTGGCCGGGTCGAGCAGCAGCGCGCGGATGCGGGCGCCGGGCGGGGTGCCGCCGGGCTCCGACGTCCGGCGCGCGGGGATCTCGTGCACGCCGAGCCAGTCGAACAGCAGGCCGGCCTGGGTGGACTTGCCGGTGCCCTCGCCGCCCTCGAAGGCGACGAACAGCCCGCGACCGGGCAGGCGCGGATGGGCGGCGATCGGGGGCTCCCGGGGACGGCTCGGCGGGTGTGTGCGGCCGGACCACGGTACCGGCCGGGGACGACCCTCCCGGGCTCCGGCGGCCCTACGGTCGGCACCGTGGCCGGCTCCTGGGACCCCGCGACCTACCTGCGCTACGCCGGCGAGCGGGCGCGGCCGTTCGCCGACCTGCTGGCCCGCGTGGACGCGCCGGACCCGCGGGTCGTCGTCGACCTCGGCTGCGGGGAGGGCGCGCTGACCGCCTCGCTCGCCGAGCGCTGGCCGGGGGCTCGGGTGACGGGGGTCGACTCCTCGCCCGAGATGCTGGCCGCGGCCGCCGCGCACGCCGTCGACGGGCGGGTGGCGTTCGTGCTCGGCGACGTCCGCGACTGGCGGCCGGACGGCCCGGTCGACGTCGTCGTCTCCAACGCCGTCCTGCACTGGGTGCCCGGACACCTCGGCCTGCTGGCGCGCTGGGCCGGGCACCTCGCGCCCGGCGGCCGGCTGGCGGTGCAGGTGCCCGGCAACTCCCGGGCGCCGACGCACCGCCTGCTGGCCGGCCTGTGCACGTCACCGGAGTGGGCCGGCCGCCTGGCGGACGCCGCTCCCCCGCCCGACGCCGTCCCCGAGCCCGACGCCTACCTCGACGTGCTGACGGCGGCGGGGCTGGCCGCCGACGTCTGGGAGACCACCTACCTGCACGTGCTGCGCGGCCCCGACCCGGTGCTGACCTGGGTGCGCAGCACCGTCCTGCGGCCGGTGCTCGCTCGGCTCGGGGACGACGCGGCCGCCTTCACCGCGGAGTACGCCGCGGCGCTGCGAGAGGCCTACCCGGCGCGACCGGACGGCTCGACCGTGCTGCCGTTCCGCCGCGTGTTCGCGGTGGGCGCCCGGCCGGTCAGCGCGGGGTGAGCCGGTGGGCGTCGGTGCGGTACGGCAGGTCGAGGACCTCACGGCCGGCCGTGTCGGGGTGGGTGGCGAGCAGGTCGCGGATGCCGTCGAGGAAGGCGGCGCGGGCGTCGGGGGTCATGGTGGCCACGTAGCTGCGGGTGCCGATGCCGGCGACGACCTGCTCGGGCGTGACCCGCTGCACGGTCGCCGACCCGGCGGTCGCGACGTCGGCCGGCAGCGCGGCGGCGAAGGCCGTCACGACGCCCTGGTCGGCCTCGTGCCCGCGCGCCTCGGCGGCCAGCGCGGCGCCGAGGGCGGCCACCCACGGCACCCGCTCGTCGCGCACGTTCCACACGAACCCGACGACCCCGCCGGGGCGCAGCACGCGGCGCAGCTCGGTCGCGGCCGGCCCGGGGTCGAACCAGTGCGCCGCCTGGCCGGCGACCACGGCGTCGACGTCGGCGTCGGGCAGCGGGACGGCCTCCGCGCCACCGACGTGCACCGGCACCCCGGAGTGGCGGGCGCGGAGCTGGTCGAGCATCTGCGGCGACGGGTCGACGGCGACCACCTCGTGCCCGGCGGTGAGCAGGGCGTCGGTGAGCAGGCCGGTACCCGCGCCGAGGTCGAGCACGCGCAGCGGCCGCTCGCCGAGCAGGAGGGCCACGGCGTCGGCCGGGTAGTCCGGCCGGTGCGCGGCGTAGCCGGCCGCGACCGACCCGAACGACGTCCGCCGCTGCTGCCAGTCGGCGGGGTCGGGCGGGCCGGCCACGGCCGGCGTCAGCTCGCGGGGACGGCGTCGGCCGCCGTCGCCTTCGTCGCGGTGGTCTTCCTCACCGTGGTCTTCGTCGTCTTCTTCGCGGCGGTCGTCTTCTTCGCGGCGGTGGTCTTCGCGGCGGTGGTCTTCTTGGCCGCCGGCTTCTTGACCGCCTTCTTCTTGGTCGCGGCCGGGCGGGTGCGCCGGTCGGCCAGGAGCTCGGCGGCGCGGTCGAGGGAGATGGTCTCGACGTCGTCGCCCTTGCGCAGGCTGGCGTTGGTCTCGCCGTCGGTGACGTAGGGGCCGAAGCGGCCCTCGCGGACGGTGATCTGGCCCTGCGTCACCGGGTCGGGGCCCAGCTCCTTGAGCGGCGCGGCCGCGGCCCGCCGGCCCCGCTGCTTGGGTTGGGCGAAGACCGCCAGCGCCTCCTCGAGGGTGACGGTGAACAGCCGCTCCTCGTTCTCCAGCGACCGGGAGTCGGTGCCCTTCTTCAGGTAGGGCCCGTAGCGGCCGTTGAGCGCCTGGATCTCCTCGCCGTCGGGCGCGGTGCCGACGGTCCGCGGGAGGGTGAGCAGCCGCAGCGCGTCGTCGAGGGTCACCGTCTCCGGCGACATCGTGCTCAGCAGGCTCGCCGTCCGGGGGGCCTCCTTGCTGCCCTCGGGGACGACGGTGGTGACGTAGGGGCCGTAGCGGCCGGCCTTGACCACCACCGGGTGGCCGGACTCCGGGTCCGTGCCCAGCCCCCGGTCACCCGAGGGTGCCGCGAGCAGCTCGGCGACCTTCTCGTCGGTCAGCTCGTCGGGCGCGAGGTCCTCGGGGATGCTGACCCGTGCGCCGTCCTCGCCACCGGCCTGCAGGTAGGGCCCGTAGCGGCCCACCCGGACGACGACCGGCTCGCCGTGCGGCCCCGTCGCGCGCAGCGGGATGGAGTTGACCCCGCGGGCGTCGATCTCCTCCAGCTGCTGGCCGATGACGGTCTTCAGGCCGCCGGAGGCCGCGATGCCGCCGGCGTGGCGGCCCTCGCCGCCGAAGTAGAACTCGGTCAGCCAGTCGACGCGGCCCAGCGACCCGCTGGCGATCTCGTCCAGCTCGGTCTCCAGCAGCGCGGTGAAGTCGTAGTCGACGAGCGCGGCGAAGTGCTGCTCGAGGAGGTTCACCACCGCGAAGGCGACGAAGGAGGGCACCAGCGCGGAGCCCTTCTTCCAGACGTACCCGCGGTCCTGGATCGTCTGCATGATCGACGCGTAGGTCGACGGGCGGCCGATGTTGAGGTCCTGCAGCCGGGCGACCAGGCTGGGCTCGGTGTAGCGCGCGGGCGGGCTCGTGGTGTGGCCCTTCGGCTCGAGCTCGCGGGTGTCGAGCACCTGGCCCCGCTCGACGCGCGGCAGCCGGCGCTCGGCGTCGTCGCTGCCGTGGTCGTCGTCGCCGGTGGCCTCGTCGCGGGACTCGACGTAGGCCCGCAGGAAGCCGGGGAAGGTGATCGTGCGGCCGCTGGCGGTGAACTCGACCCGCTCGTCGGTGGTGCTGCGGCCGGCCAGCCGGATGGTCACCGTCTGTCCCACGGCGTCGGCCATCTGGGAGGCGACGGTCCGCTGCCAGATCAGCTCGTAGAGGCGGAACTCGTCCCGCGCGAGCTGACCGGCGAGCTGGCCGGGCGTGCGGAAGGAGTCGCCGGCCGGGCGGATCGCCTCGTGCGCCTCCTGCGCGCCCTTCACCTTCTTGCTGTAGCGGCGGGCCTCCGCGGGGACGTAGGCGTCGCCGTAGAGCTCGCGGGCCTGGGTGCGGGCGGCGTTGATCGCCTCGTTGGACAGGTTGGTCGAGTCGGTCCGCATGTAGGTGATGTGGCCGTTCTCGTACAGCCGCTGGGCCACCCGCATGACCTGTGCCGACGACCAGCCGAGCTTGCGGCCGGCCTCCATCTGCAGGGTCGAGGTGATGAACGGCGCGTAGGGGCGCCGCCGGTAGGGCTTCTCGTCCACCCGGCTGACCGTGACCTGACGGCCCTCGAGCCGGGCGGCCAGCCCGCGCGCGCCGGCCTCGTCGAGGTGGACGACGTCGCCGGTGACCCGGCCGGTGGCGGGGTCGAAGTCGCGGCCGGTGGCCACGCGGCTGTCGTCGACGCTGACCAGCCGGGCGCGCAGCGTGGTCGGCTCGCCGTCGTCGGCGCCGGCCCTGCCGGTGCCGCTCCTGCCGGGGACGGCGAAGACGCCGTCGAGGGACCAGTAGTCGGCCGCGGTGAACGCCATCCGCTCGCGCTCGCGCTCGACGACGATCCGGGTGGCCACCGACTGGACGCGGCCGGCCGAGAGCTTGGGGAGGACCTTCTTCCACAGCACCGGGCTGACCTCGTAGCCGTACAGCCGGTCGAGGATGCGGCGGGTCTCCTGCGCGTCGACCAGCGCGGTGTCGAGCTCGCGCGGGTTGGCCACGGCGCGGGCGATGGCCTCCGGGGTGATCTCGTGGAACACCATCCGGCGCACCGGGACCCGCGGCTTGAGGGTGTCCACCAGGTGCCAGGCGATGGCCTCGCCCTCGCGGTCCTCGTCGGTGGCGAGGAAGACCTCGCTGGCGTCCTTGACCAGCTGCTTGAGCCGGCTGACCTGCTGTCGGCGGTCCGGGCTGACCACGTAGAGCGGCTCGAAGGAGTTGTCGACGTCGACGCCGAGGCGGGCCCACGGCGCGCCCTTGTGCTCGGCCGGGACGTCGGCGGCGTTGCGCGGCAGGTCGCGGATGTGCCCGACGCTGGCCTCGACGACGTAGCCGTTGCCGAGGTAGCCGGCGATCTTCCCGGCCTTGGTGGGTGACTCCACGATGACCAGCGGACGGCCGCCTCCGGTGGCGGCGGTCCGGCGGCGCGCGGGCGTGCTGGTACCGCCGGCCGTGCGGCCGGAGCTCTCGCCGTTCTTCGTGGTCTTCGTGGGCACGGTGCTCCTGTCGGTGGTGCGGGGAACGCGGTGACGCGGTGCGCTCTCGGCACCCGGTGCGCCCCCTCGGCGGGCCACGGTAGGCCACGACCGCGGAACGCGACCGGCTGGCGACCCCGGGTGGCGCGCCGTCACCGCGTCCAACGGCGCAGTCCCGCCGCTGTTCCCGGCCCGGCCAGCGCCGTCAGTCGGCCTCCCGGGCGGCGACGACCACCTCCCCCATGGCGGCCGCCGTCGGCCGGTCCGGGTCGTAGTACTGCCAGTGCAGGGTGTCGGGGTCGACGGGGAGCGGCGTCGCCCCGAACTGCCGCAGCCACGGGGGGTCGCCGTGCCACCCGGACCAGGCGATCGGGTCCGCCGGCGACCACGCCGTGTAGACCTCGTCCGCCTCGAGGTCCGACGCGTGCGCCTCCTCGATCCCCGGACTCCCCGAGAGCACGACGGCGTCGACGGGCAGCCTCCCCGGCAGGTCACCGGCCTCGTCGAGGACCACGGTGCCGTAGCTGTGCGCCAGGACGGTCACCCGGGGATCGGCGGCACGCCCCACGCCGGTCGCCGACCGCGCGGCCGCCAGCCCGGCGAGGTCACCGGCCAGGGCCACCCCACCCGCTGTCGCCGTCGAACGGCCGAGTGCCTGCCGGAGGCCGGCCCCCACCGGCGGGCGGTAGCCGAGCCAGGCGACGGTCGCGACGGACGCCGCGGGCGCGGCGGCGAGGGCGGCGTCCGCGACCGTCCGTGCGTCGTCTCCCAGGGCGTGCAGGTCGCCGGCGACGGTGTTGTTCACACCGGGCACCAGCACCCCGACGTCGTCCGCCGTGTCGAGGTCGCCGTAGGCGAGTGCGGCGAGGTCACCGGCCGGGTCGTACACCCACAGCTGCACGGGCCGGCCGGCCGCCTCCTCTGCCCTGATCTCGGCAGCGACGGCCTGTGCGCCCACCTGCTGCTCCCACGGGGCATCGGCCAGGACGCGCTCGAGCACGAGGCGGTTGGCACGGTCACGCGCCCACGCGGGCAGGCCGTCGAGCCCGCCGAGTGCGGCCGGCGAGGATCCCAGCAGGTCGTCCTGGGCGGGCCCCGACAGACCCGTCCACCACGAGGCGACCTCGTCCGGAGCCGTGTCCGGCGGTGGGGGTACCGGACGCGAGGAGAGCAGTCCGGCCGCGCCCACGAGCGCCGCCAGACCGGCGAAGCCGGCCGGACGGACACCGCCGGTGCCACCGAGCGCGGCGAGCGGGTCGGCGGACTCCGCGGCAGCGGCCGCGGCCCGGGCGGCCGCGCGCATCGCGTCGGCGGCCAGGGCCGCCACCCGCTCGGTGGCCGCCGCCCGTTCCGCCAGCTCGGTGTAGTGGTCCTCCAGCTGCGCGGAGGTGGCGTCGGCAGGCGCCGGCGCGGGCGGCGGGGCGACCACGCCGCCGGACCCGTCGAACGTCAGCCCCGAGGCAGCGGCCGCCGCCAGCGCCTGTCCGGCCAGCTCCTGCGCGGTGCGGACCTCGCGGGCGGTCTCCCACAGCCGGTCGAGGGAGTTCCCCAGCGCGCCGGTCACCGCCGTCACCACCGCCGACACCTCGCCCAGGGCGGTGGCGGCGACCGACGCCGCCGGACCCGACCAGCACTCGGCGTCGGCCAGCGAGCGCGCGACCGCGTCCATCCGGGCCCGCCAGGACGGCAGCCGCTCGGTCACCGCCTCGAGCGTGTACACCGCACCGTCGAGCAGCGGGGGATCCCAGGCGGCGACGGTGGTCAGGCCCGGCGCGCTCATGCCGGCGCCCCGGCCCGGGCGGCGAGGAGCCGGTCGGAGACGGCGGCGTCGGCGAGGCGGTAGGAGTGCACGGCGGCCAGCAGAGTTGTCGAGGCCGCGTCGGCGCCCGCCACGAGGTCGGCCACCAGGGTCGCCCAGCTGCGGCCGGTCGCCCCGGCCCGGTCGGAGACCTCCCCCGGCGCGGCGGTGGCCAGGGAGGCCGCCGAGGAGGCGCACAGGTCCGTGTCGGCGGACAGCTCGGTGGCGAGGGCGGCCAGCTCCTCGCCCAGGGCCCGGACGGCGTCGAGCTGGATGGCGATCTGGACGGACACGGCCCCTCCCGGCGTCGGTGCCGGGCCGCGGGTCGGACCGGCGCGCCGGACGCTAGGGGCGAGGGGCGATGCGGCCCGCCGCGTCGTCCACAGCCGCGCAGCCGTCCACAGCCCACGGCCGCGGGCCTCCGCCCGGCGGGACCGGGCGGAGGCTCGCGTCGTGTGGACGGCCGGCGTGCAGGTGGGTCAGGGAGCGGAGGTGGTGAGCGTGCCCGCCGTCTCCTCGGTGGAGCCGCCGACGACCACGGAGCGCCGCTTGGAGACGACCACGGCGCCCACGACGACCAGCGTCGCCGCGCCGGCGATGAGCAGCCGGACGGTGGTGTTGGCGTCATCGCCGACCGAGAGGCTGACCACCGCTGGGGCGATGAGGAGGGCGACCAGGTTCATGACCTTGAGCAGCGGGTTGATCGCCGGGCCCGCGGTGTCCTTGAACGGGTCGCCCACGGTGTCGCCGATGACCGTGGCCGCGTGCGCCTCGCTGCCCTTCCCGCCGTAGGCGCCGTCCTCGACCATCTTCTTGGCGTTGTCCCAGGCCCCGCCGGAGTTGGCGAGGAAGACGGCCATGAGGGTGCCGGTCGCGATGGCGCCGACGAGGTAGGCCGCCAGCGGGCCGAAGCCGAGTCCGAAGCCGACCGCCACGGGGGCGAGGACGGCGAGCAGGCCCGGCGTCGCCAGTTCGCGCAGCGAGTCCTTGGTGCAGATGTCGACGACGGCGGAGTAGTCCGGCCGCTCCGAGAAGTCCATGATCCCGGGCCGGGTGCGGAACTGCTCCCGGACCTCGAACACGACCCGTCCGGCGGCGCGGGAGACGGCACTGATCGCCAGACCGGAGAACAGGAACACGACCGCCGCGCCGATGATGGCGCCGACGACGTTGTCCGGCTCGACCAGGCTGAACGACTGCGCGAGGTCGACGTCACCGAGGGCCGTACGCACCTGCTCGTTGTAGGAGCCGAACAGCGCCGTGGCCGCCAGGACGGCGGTCGCGATCGCGATGCCCTTGGTGATCGCCTTGGTGGTGTTGCCGACGGCGTCGAGGTCGGTCAGCACCCGGGCGCCGGCCTCGTCGATGTCGCCGGACATCTCGGCGATGCCCTGGGCGTTGTCGCTGACCGGGCCGAAGGTGTCCATCGAGACGATGACCCCGGCGGTGGTGAGCAGCCCACAGCCGGCGAGCGCGACGGCGTACAGGGCCGCGCCCCCGCCGATGAGGAAGGCGCCGTAGACGGCGCCGCCGATCAGCAGCGCCGCGTAGACGGCCGACTCCAGGCCCAGCGAGATGCCCGACAGCACGACCGTGGCGGGCCCGGTCAGCGAGCTCTGGCCGACGTCGCGGACCGGCTTGCGGGTGGTCTCGGTGAAGTAGCCGGTGAGCTGCTGGATGGCGGCCGCGAGCACGATCCCGATGACGACCGAGACGAAGCCGAGCACCTGCGGGTTGACCACCGAGTCGGGGACGTCGGCCACGCTGGGCAGGACGGTGAACGCCGCGGCGGCGACGAGCACCAGGGAGACCACCGCGGAGGTGAAGAAGCCGCGGTTGATGGGAGCCAGGCCGCTCGCGTCGCTCTTGCCGGGGTTGCTGGCGAGGATGCCGACGATCGAGGCCAGCACGCCGATGGCGGCCACGACGATCGGGAAGACCATCCCGTCGGCGCCGAAGAAGACCTGCCCGAGGATCAGTGCGGCGACCAGGGTCACCGCGTAGGACTCGAACAGGTCGGCGGCCATGCCCGCGCAGTCGCCGACGTTGTCACCGACGTTGTCGGCGATGGTGGCAGCGTTGCGGGGGTCGTCCTCGGGGATGCCGGCCTCGACCTTGCCGACGAGGTCGGCGCCGACGTCGGCGGCCTTGGTGAAGATGCCGCCGCCGACGCGCATGAACATCGCCAGCAGGGCGCCGCCGAACGCGAAGCCCTCGAGGACCACCGGCGCGGTGTCGTCGAAGAGCAGCAGCGCCAGGGAGGCGCCGAACAGGCCGAGACCGACGGTGATCATCCCGCAGACGCCACCGGTGCGGTACGCGATCCGGAAGGCCGGCCGGTAGCCGCCTGCCTGCGCGGCCGCGGCGACCCGCACGTTGCCGCGGGTGGCCAGGGTCATCCCGATGAACCCGACGGCGGCGGAGAACAGCGCCCCGACGAGGAAGAAGACCGCCCGGGCGATCCGGGTGCCCCATCCGCCGTCGGCGACCGGGAGGACGAGGAGCAGCAGGAAGACGATGACGGCGAAGACCGCGAGGGTGCGGAACTGCCGCCGCAGGTAGGCGCCGGCTCCCTCCTGGACGGCCAGGGCGATCTCGCGCATCTTCGCCGTCCCCTGGTCGGCGGCGAGTACCGCACGCACCAGTGAGGCGGCGAAGACGAGGGCGGCCAGCGAGACGACGAGGGCTGCCGTGACGAGGACGACGTCCCCGCCGGAGAGAGAACTGTCCGGCATCGGTACCTCCCAGCGGTGGTTGCCGCCGGGCGGCCTCGCGTCCCCGGTCGGCGGAGAGCGCCGGCGGATGGACGAGCCGCCCGCTGACGCCGCGCCAATGTAACGGAGATCACACGGTGCGGAACCCCGTCTTCCGCACTCTCTGGTCCCGCGCTGACACCGCGGCGGGACGGTGGGTTGCCACCGGTGTGACAGTGGAGGGGTGACCGCGCTCCACCCGGTCCGGCCGGCTGCTCCCCCACCCGGCCGCGAGGAGACCCCAGGGGGCGAGCGCCCAGGTGCCGCCGCTGCCACCGCGCAGGCGCACGCGGCGGCTGCCGGGCACGGGTCGGGCACGGGCTCCGGACCTGCGCGGCCCCGGGGCGTGCTGCCCGGCACCGAGCTGCTCGAGGACCTGCTCGCCGGGACCCCCGAGGAGGAGCACCCCGTCACCCACGTGCACCACCTGCCGGTGCGGGGCGCGCGGACGCTGCCGTGGCCGGACTGGGTCGACCCGGCCCTGCGTGCGCGCCTGGAGGCCCAGGGCGTGACCGACCCCTGGCGGCACCAGGTGGAGGCGGCGCAGCTGGCCCACGACGGCACCTCCGTCGTGGTCGCCACGGGCACGGCGTCGGGGAAGTCGCTGGCCTACCAGCTGCCCGCGCTGACGCGCCTCGCCGAGGACCAGCGCGCCTGCGTCCTCTACCTCGCGCCGACCAAGGCCCTGGCCCGCGACCAGCTCGCGTCGGTGGCCGCGCTGGCCGACCCGTCGGTGCGCCCGGCGGCCTACGACGGCGACACCCCGGGCGAGGAGCGGGACTGGGTGCGCCGTCACTCGCGGTGGATCGTCACGAACCCGGACATGCTCCACCGCGGCGTCCTGCCCGCCCACCAGCGGTGGTCCTCGACGCTGCGCCGGCTGGCCTACGTCGTGATCGACGAGTGCCACGCCTACCGGGGGGTCTTCGGCTCCCACGTCGGCCACGTCCTGCGCCGGCTGCGCCGCATCTGCCGCCGCTACGGCGCCGACCCGGTGTTCGTGCTCGCGTCGGCCACGGTGGCCGAGCCGGCCGTGGCCGCCACCCGGCTGGTCGGCGCGCCGGTCGTGGCGGTGACCGACGACGGGTCACCCCGACCCGGTGCGACCTTCGCGCTGTGGGAACCGCCGCTGACCGAGCGGACCGGCGAGCACGGCGCCCCGCTGCGGCGGTCCGCGGCCGCGGACGCCGCGGGGCTGCTGGCCGACCTGATCGAGCGCGGCGCCCGGACGCTCGCGTTCGTCCGGTCGCGGCGCAGCGCCGAGTCCGTCGCCGAGCAGGCCCGCCGCCTGCTGGCCGACCGCGGCCGCACCGACCTGGTCCGGCAGGTGGACTCCTACCGCGGCGGGTACCTGCCCGAGGAGCGCCGGGAGCTGGAGCGGGCGCTGTCGTCCGGGGAGCTGCTCGGCGTGGCCACCACGAACGCGCTCGAGCTCGGCATCGACATCGCCGGCCTCGACGCGGTGGTGCTGGCCGGCTACCCGGGCACCCTGGCCTCGCTGTGGCAGCAGGCCGGTCGCGCCGGGCGGGCGCAGCGGGAGTCGCTCGTGGTCTTCGTCGCCCGGGACGACCCGCTGGACCACTACCTGGCGCACCACCCGCGGGCGGTCTTCGGGCGGCCCGTCGAGGCCACCGTCACCGACCCGGCCAACCCCTACGTGCTCGGCCCGCAGCTGTGCTGCGCGGCGGCCGAGCTGCCGCTGACCCCGGCCGACCTCCCCGACTTCGGCGGCGCCGTGGCCGAGGCCCGGCTCGACGAGCTGGTCGCGGCCGGTCAGCTCCGGCGCCGGCCCGCCGGCTGGTACTGGGCCGGCCGCGGGCGCCCCGACGTCGACATCCGCGGCAGTGGTGGCGAGCCGGTGGCGATCATCGAGGCGGGCACCGGGCGGCTGCTGGGCACCGTCGACGGCGGCGCGGCGCACGCGACCGTGCACACCGGCGCCCTCTACGTGCACCGGGGCGAGACGTTCGTCGTCGACGAGCTCGACCTCGAGGACGCCTGCGCCGTCGTGCACGCCGACAGCCCGGAGTGGACCACCGTCGCACGCGACGTGACCGACCTCGGCATCGTCGCCACCGACCACGTCCGCCGGCTGGGCACGGTCACGGCGCACACCGGCGTCGTGGACGTCACCAACCAGGTGGTCGCCTACCAGCGGCGGCGGGCCGGCACCGGTGAGGTGCTCGCCGAGTTCCCGCTCGACCTGCCCGCGCGCCAGCTGCGCACCCGCGCCGTCTGGCTCACCCTCGACGCCGACGCGGTGGCGCGCGCCGCCGTCGACGACCTGTCGCTGCCCGGGTCGCTGCACGCGGCCGAGCACGCCGCCATCGGCATCCTGCCGCTGCTGGCCACCTGCGACCGCTGGGACCTCGGCGGGCTGTCGACGGCGCTGCACCCCGACACCGGCACCGCCACGGTGTTCGTCTACGACGGGCACCCCGGTGGCGCCGGCTTCGCCGAGCGGGGCTTCGCGGCCCTGCGGCGCTGGCTGCGCGCCACCCGCGCCACCGTGGCCAGCTGCGAGTGCGAGAGCGGCTGCCCCTCGTGCGTGCAGTCGCCCAAGTGCGGCAACGGCAACGACCCGCTGGACAAGGCCGGCGCCGTGCGGGTGCTCGACGTCGTCCTGGACGAGCTGGCCGCGGCCGACGAGGCCGGGACCGGGGCGATCGAGGTGCTCCCCGCGGTGCCGGCCGAGGTCGCGCCCCGGGCCGAGGGGACCGGCGAGCCCCCCGGGGGAGCCGTCGAGGACGCCGACCGGGCGGTCCGGCCCGCCGAGGACGACCTGGTCTTCTGAGAGGGCCCCGGCGGCGGGCAGCGCGTCCGGCGGCACGGGGCCGGCGCGCGCGGTGGCCCGCGCGCTCCGGGTGCCCAGCGGCCCCAGCCGGACGCCCACCTCGGTGGTCACCTCGACGACCGCGCCCGTGACCACGGCGCAGGCGGCCAGGGAGGCCCCGTTGTCCCGCGCGACCTCGGCGGCGGCGGTGCAGGCGGCCGGGTCACCGGTCAACGCCCGGGCGGCCGCCGCCAGCGCCGCGAGGTCGGCCGCGGTGCCGGCGCGGTGGCGGGCGACGGCCGCCGCACCGACGAGCACGGCGGCGGTCCCCACGGCCGCCAGCACCGCGGCCAGGGCGACGGTCCACACGGTCGCCGACCCCCGCTCGGGCGCGGTCACCCGGCGACGCCGGGCTCGAGCCGGGCGACCGCGGTGGCCCCGACGCCGACCTCCAGGCGCACCGGCCCCAGCGGCGTGACCTCGGCGCGCACGGTCACCCGCACCTCACCGCCGCCGACGGCGACCGCGGTGGCCGCTCCCTCGGGCGCGACCTGCGCGACCATGGCCTGCACGGTGGCCGCGTCCTCGCCCCGGGCGGCGGCCCGGGCTCCCTCGCGCGCGGCGTCGACGCAGCGCAGCTGCGCCCCGACCACCACGACGGCCGCGACGACCGCCGCCAGCACGAGGAGCAGGACCGGCAGCACGACGGCCGTCTCGGCCGTGACCATGCCCGCCTCGCCGTCCCGCCGACGGGGCCGGCGGCTCAGGACAGCACCTGGAGGGCCGAGGACACCAGGTCGCCGAGGGCGGTGACGACCGACCCGCCGGTCACCACCCGGTAGAGCACGGCGGCGAACGCGCAGGCGGCCACGGTGCCGACCGCGTACTCCGCGGTGCTCATGCCGGCCTCGGGGTCGGCGTGCAGCAGCGCCCACCGGGCCGCCGGGCCGCGACGCCCCGCGCGGCCACCGGGCGGCTCGGCCCCGGTGTCGAGCGGATCGGCAGGGGTCGTCTCGGGCGGGACGGTGGTCATCGCGGGTCCTCCTCGGGTCGGTGGCCCCGGCGCGGGGCGCGGCCCGACCCTCGCCGCGCGCGCCGCACCGGCTCCACGCCCGCGACGGACCTGTGGAGGAGGCGGCCCCTGTGGAGGACGGGGTCGGCCGTGTCGGCCCGGGCGCTTCCACTTCAGGACGACAGCGCGACTGCCGATCCAGCGACGAGGGGGCGCAGCCGCACCGCCGCGCACGTCGTGGGAGGAGGGATCCGTGGCATCCGGCACCGACCGTCCCGAGGGCCGTCCGCTGGTCCTCGTCGCCTACGTCCTCGTCCTCGGTGCCGCGCTCGCGCTCTTCGGCGTCGGCCCCACCCTCGGCGTCGTCGCCGGCGCGCTCAACGTCGTCTTCGGCGTCTACTTCTGCCGGCACCTGGCCTTCGCCGTCGCCGCGGCGCGCTGGGCCGAGCGGGACCTGCTGGCCGCCGACGTCGGGCTGGACAGCTACACCCCCACGGTCGCCGTCCTCGTCGGGTGCAAGGACGAGGAGCTCGTCGTCGACGGCATGGTCGCGGCGCTGCTGGCGCTGGACTACCCCTCCGACCGGCTCACCCTCGTCGTCGTCGACGACGGCTCGGCCGACGCGACCGGCGCCAAGCTCGACGCCTGGTCGGTCCGCGACCCCCGGCTGCGCGTGCTGCACCGGCCGCCGGGCGCCGGAGGGGGCAAGTCGGGTGCCCTGAACGAGGCGCTGGCCCTCGTCGACGCCGAGGTCGTGCTGGTCTTCGACGCCGACCACGAGCCCGAGCCGACCGCGCTGCGCCGGCTGGTGCGGCACTTCCGCGACCCGGTCGTCGGTGCGGTCATGGGCCGCTGCGTCATCCGCAACGGCCAGGACAGCACCATGGCCAACACCGTCTTCGTCGACTACCTCTCCGGCTACCTCGTCAACGAGTACGGCCGACAGGCGCTCTTCGAGCTGCCCGCCTACGGCGGCGCCAACTGCGCCGTGCGGACCTCGACGCTGCGCGCGCTCGGCGGCTGGAACCCCGAGACGGTCACCGAGGACACCGACCTGACCCTGCGCATCCTGCTGATGGGCCAGCGGGTGCGCTACGACGTGTCGGCCATCGACTTCGAGGAGGCGGTGGTCAGCGCGCACCGCTTCTGGAAGCAGCGGTACCGCTGGGCCCGGGGCCACCAGAAGTGCCTGCGCGACTACTGGCGCCCGCTCATGCGCTCACCGCACCTGTCGCTGCTGGAGAAGGTCGAGACGACGCTGTTCCTCGGCGTCTACCACGTGCCGGTGCTCAGCGGCCTGGGTCTGCTGCTCACCGTGCTGCGGGCCCTGGGCGTCGGTGACCTGCCGGTCGTGGGCCTGCTGCCGCTGTCGATGCTGCTGTTCATCGGCCCGCTCGCCGAGCTGTGCGTCGGCCTGCTCGTGGGCCGCGTGGAGCGCCGCTCGGCCTGGCGGCTGCTGGGCTTCCTGCCCGCCTTCGCGCTGTCGATCTGGATCACCTCCCGCGCCTACGTCGACGGGATGCTCGGCCGTCCCTACAGCTGGGTGAAGACGTCGCGCTCGGGTGCCACGTCCACGGTGCCGCGCTCGGCCGCGCCCGCACCCGTCGGGGCCGGCACGACGGGGAGCGATCCGCGGCCGCGGTCGTTCGCGCTCCCCCCGGAGGAGGACCGGTGACCACCGCACCCGCCGTCGGCCGGCGACGGCTCTCCCGGGGGACGACGCAGCGGCTGCTCCCGGTCCTGTTCGACCTCGCGCTGGCCGCCGTCATCTGCGTCGTCGGCTTCGCCACCCTCTCGGGACCTCTGCAGGTGCTCGAGGCCCGCGCGGTCGCCCTGGTGCTCGGGTGGCTCGACCCCACGTGGTCCTCCGGCGTCCTGCCCGGTCACGTGCTGCTCTTCCGCGGCGACGACGAGATCATCGACGCGGTCGTGACGGCATCGTGCTCGTCGGTGCTGTCGGTCCTCGGCCTGGTCGCCCTGACGGCGGTCATCCTGCGTGGCCGCAAGCTGCACGCGCTCGGCGGCCTGGTGGTCGCCGTCGCCGCCGTCGTGGCGCTCAACCACGGCCGGCTGCTGCTGTCCGCGCTGGCCGGCCTGCACTGGGGCGAGGGGGCGCTGGTCCTCTTCCACGACTGGGTCGGCACCCTGTGGAACCTGGTCGCCACCCTCGGCGGCTTCCTCGTCATGGTCTGGGTGACCCTCCCGGCCGCCGAGCGCGCCGAGCAGGACGTCGACGGCCGGCACACCGCCCGCCGCCCCGACAGCTGGGCCCGGCCGGGACTGGGGTACCGCGCCACCGAGGAGGTGGAGGCCGCGGTCCGCCGGCGCCGCACGACGGTGACCGGACTGCTGCACCGCCACGTCCTGCCGCGCCGGGTCTCCGCCCGGCTGGCCGCCCGCCGGGAGGCCGCCCGCGTGGACTACCGGCTCGGGCACCTGCCGGCCCTCCGGCGGGCCGAGCGCGTCCGCCAGCTCGCCGCCGACGGCCTCGGCGCGCACAGCGCCTCGCTGGTCGCCGTGGCCACCTACGACGTGGACCCCCTCGTCCTCGACGCCCTCGCCGACGCCGTCGCCGCCCGGCAGTGGGAGCCGGTGACCGACCACCGGGTGACCGCGCTGCGGCTGTGGGCGCGGGGCTGGCTGCTGGCCCGCCCGGTTCCCCCGGCCACCCCGCACGGTCCGGTCGGGGGCGACGGCTCCGACGACGGCTCCGGGGACGACGGCTCCGGGGGCGACGGCTCGAGGGACGACGGCGCCGCGGTGGCGGTCGCCCGGATCCCGGTGCCGCCGGCACCCGGGGCCACCCGGCCGCCCGGGACCGCACCGGCGCGACGTCCTTCCGCCTCGCGTTCCACCGCGCCCCACAGCTTCGCCCGCCCGTCCACTCCTCCCCCGCCCCCGGAGACGCCCCGGTGACCTCGACCCTGCCGAACCGGCCCACCGCACCCGTGCCCCCGCTCCCCGACGATCGGTACGGGCGTCCCGGGGGGCCCGCCGTGCTCGTCACCGGCGCCGGCGGCCCGGCCGGGGTCGCCGTCGTCCGCCGCCTGGTGGCGCTGGGCCACCGCGTGGTCGGGGTGGACGCCGACGCGACCGCCGCCGGTGCGGCGCTGGCCACCGTCGGCGCCGTCGTCCCCCGCGCCGACCACGTGCGCTTCGTCGACGCCCTCGTGGCCCTGGCCACAGCGCACGGCGCCGACGCGCTCATCGGCACCGTCGCCGAGGAGCTGCCCGCGCTCGCCGCGGGTGCCGACCGGCTCGCCGCGGCCGGTGTGGCCACCTGGCTGCCCGACCCGGAAGCCGTCGAGGTCTGCTGCGACAAGGCGGCCTTCGCCCGCGCCATGCGCGTCGCCGGCGTGCCGCACCCCGCGACCACCGACACCGCCGCCGGCCTCGTCACCGTCCCCGGCCCCTGGCTGGTCAAGCCCCGCTCCGGCCGGGGCAGCCGCGGCGTGCGCGCACTCGACGCCCGGGCCGAGGTCGTCGGGGCGATGCGTGCCGACGCGTCGCTCATGGCCCAGACCCGGTTGTCGGGCCGCGAGTTCACCGCCGACGCGCTGGTGGGCCGCGACGGCGAGCTGGTCACGGTGGTGCCGCGCTGGCGGGACGACACCCGCGCCGGCATCTCGGTGAAGGGCACCACCTTCGACTCCACCGAGGTCACCGCGGTCGTGGCCGCCGCCCTCGAGGCGGTGCGGCTCACCGGCCCGGCCAACGTCCAGGGCTTCGTCGCCGACGACGGCCGGGCGACCGTCGTCGAGATCAACCCGCGCTTCTCCGGCGGGCTGCCGCTGACCCTCGCCGCCGGCGCCGACGTGGTCAGCGCCCACCTGACCGGCATCCGCGAGCCGGGCACCCGCCTGCCGCACCTGTGGTTCACGCCCGGGGTCCGGATGAGCCGCTACTTCGCCGAGACCTACAGCGGCGAGGACGGCAGCCCGGTGGCCGACCCCTGCGTCGCGACGGCGGTGCGGTCGTGACCCGCACCCGGCACGTCCTGGTGCCCTTCGGCACCCGGCCCGAGGTCGTGAAGCTGGCACCGGTGGTGCGGGCGCTGACCGCCGCGGGACACCGGGTCGACGTCGTCGACACCGGCCAGCACACCGATCCCGACCTCTCCACCCGCCTGCAGGAGACCCTCGGACTGGCACCCACCTGGCGCTTCGGGCTGCCGGCCGACGACCCGGCCGCGCGGTACGGCGCGCTGCACGCCGACGCGGCGCGCGCGGTCGCCCGGTTCCGGCCCGACGTCGTCCTGGCGCTCGGGGACACCCACACCGTCCCCGCGTACGCCCTGGCCGCGCGCGGCGCCGGGGTGCCGTTCGCGCACCTGGAGGCCGGGCTGCGCAGCCTCAACCCGCGCAGCGTCGAGGAGGTCAACCGGCGGGTCGCCGCGGCCGTCGCCGCCCTGCACCTGGCGCCCACGCGCCGGGCCGCGGCGTTCCTGGCCGCCGAGGGGGTGCCGGCCGAGCGGGTGTTCGTCGTCGGCAACCCGGTGGTCGACACCCTGGTGGCCCGGGGCGTGCGCCCGGTCCCGGTGGCCGAACGTCGCGGCGTCCTGGTGACCGCGCACCGTCCGACCAACGTCGACGACCCGGTGCGGCTGAAGCGGCTGGTGGGGATCGTCCGGGCGCTGGCCGACGACGTCGGCCCGGTGACCTTCCCGGTGCACCCGCGCACCGCCGCGCGGCTGGCCGCGACCGGCCTGGGTGGCGAGCTCGACCACCCGGCGATCACCCTGAGCGGACCGGTCGGCTACGACAGCCTGCTGGCCGCCCTGGCCTCGGCGCGGCTCGCCGTCACCGACTCCGGCGGTATCCAGGAGGAGGCGGCGTTCCTCGGGGTGCCCGTTGTCGTGCTGCGCGGCTCGACCCCGCGGTGGGAGGGCGTCGAGGCCGGCACCACCACCCTGGCCGGTCTCGCCGACGACTCCGCCGCCGACGCCGTCCTCGCCGCCGCGGTCCGCCACACCGGCGCGGAGGGACAGGCCCGCGCGGCCGCCCTCCCCTGCCCCTACGGCGACGGCACCACCGGTGTCCGGGTGGCCGCGCTGCTCGCCGACGAGGCGACCGACGCGCTCCTGGCCCTCGACGAGCCGGACTTCACCGACGGCCGGCTGCCGTGGTGACGAGCGCGCCGCCCTGGGACGGCCCGCCGCCGCTGGCGGTGGTGGTCGACCTCGACGACACGCTGTACCCGCAGGCCGCCTACCTGGCCGGCGCGGCGGCCGACGTCGGTCTCGCCGCCACCGAGGCGGGCCTGGACGGCGCCCGCGTGCACGCCGCGCTCGTCCGCGAGCTGGCGGCCGGCTCCGACCGCGGCGGCACCGTCGACCGTGCGCTGCTGGCCGCCGGCGTGCCGGCCGGGGACCTGCCCGGGCTGGTGCCGCCGCTGGTGGCCGCCTTCACCGCCCACGCGCCGTCGTCCCTCCCGCCCTACCCGGGCGCCGCGGAGGCACTGGCGGCCCTCGGCGACGTGGTCCCCGTCGGCTGCCTCACCGACGGCAACCCCGCCATCCAGGCCGCCAAGCTCGCCGCGACCGGCCTGCTGCCGCTCCTGACCGAGGTGCTGGTCACCGACACGCTCGGCGGCCGGGCGGCACGCAAGCCGTCCCCCGAGGGCCTGCGGGTGCTGGCCGGCCGCCTCGGGGTGCCCGCCGACCGGGTGCTCGTCATCGGGGACCGGCCGGGCAAGGACGTCGCCGTCGCCGCCGCCGTGGGCGCACGGGCGATCCGCGTGCGGCAGGGCGAGTACGCCGCCGCCCCCGACGACCCCGCCGCCTGGGCGGTCGCCGGCGACTTCCCCTCCGCCGCCGTCCTGGCGCTGTCCGCCGTCCGCGCAGCGGTGCCGGCGGCGGGCTGAACCGCCCCGGCCCCTCCTCCGGGTGAGGGGCCCGGAGACCGCCTGCACCCGTGCCCGCCGCGGGCCGATGGCCTCCCGGTGGGGCCGGGCGAGCCCCGATCGGGAGGCGTCGACATGGCAGGCGGGACGGGACGGCGCCGGGCGTCACGCGGGACGCGGCTGGGAGTGGTGGCCGCGATCGCGCTCGCGGTGGTCCTCGGGACCCCGGGTGCGGCGAGCGCCCACTACGGCTGGGTCAAGCCGCTGGTCACCTGCGTCACCCCGGTGCAGGACGGTTCCTGGACGGCGGCGTTCGGCTACACGAACACCACGTCGTCGGCGTTCTCGGTGGCCCGGGGCAGGAACAACGACATGGTCCCCGACTCCTTCGACGGGCAGCAGACCACGCGCTTCGAGGCGGGGACGCGGCAGGCCGTCTTCACCGTCCGCGTGCCCGCGTCGGTGAAGGAGGTGCAGTGGCAGGTCCTCGGGGTCTACGGCATCGCCCGCAGGGACACGAGCTCGCGCTGCCCGTCCTCCACTCCCCTGCCTGCCGACGGCAACGGCCTCGGGATGGTCATCGTCCTGGTGGCCTCCGGCACGGTCGCCGGCGGCTCGGCGTGGGTCGCACGCCGGCGCCGTGAGCGCGGCGCGCAGCCCGTCGCCGCGGCGGCCGCGGGCTGATCGATCGTGCACGACCGGATCTCCCCCCGACGGGGGAGGTGCCGGTCGTCGCGGTGGAGGGGGCGGCTCCGGCCGCCGATGGAGAGGCATCGGGCGGGAGGACCGCCCCGGACAGACGGGACGGCGGCGATGGACGGCGCGGGCACGCGGAGCACGGGACGCAGCGTCCTCGCCATCGGGGCGCACCCCGACGACGTCGAGCTCGGCTGCGGCGGCGCCCTGCTGGCGCACGTCGCGGCCGGTGACACGGTGACCGTGCTCGTGATGACCGGCGGCGAGAACGGCCCCGGCGACGACACCCAGGTGGTCGGCCGCCGCGCCGAGCAGGAGCGGGCCGCCGCCACCCTCGGCGCCACCCTCCTCTGGGGCGGCCTGCGCGACTGCGAGGTCGTGGCCGACGCAGCGGCGATCCGCCGGATCGAGCAGGCGCTGCGGGCCACGGCGGCCGACCTCGTCTACGTGCACGCCCCCGACGACAGCCACCAGGACCACCGCGCCGTCGCGGCGGCCACCCTGGGCGCGGCCCGCCGCCTGCCCCGGGTGCTGCACTACCAGAGCCCCTCGACGCTGACCTTCACGCCGACGGTCTACGTGGACGTCACGGCGCACCTCAGCGGCAAGCTGGCCGCCCTCGCCGCCCACGCCTCGCAGGTGGAGCGGTCGGCGATGGTCGAGCCCGACGCGATCGTCGCCTCCGCCCGGCACTGGGGTGCGCAGGCCCGCATCGGGTACGCGGAGGCCTTCCAGCCGACCCGCATGGTGCTCGACCTCGGTCCGGTCGGCGGCCCGGTGCCCTCGGCGGTGCCGGCCGCGTGGTCCCTCGCGCCCTCCTTCACCGCGCACCCGTCCTCCTCGGCCCACCCGGCGTCCGCGGTCCCCACCGGCCCGCGCTGACCCACGGGGACCGGCCGGTCACCCGAAGACCTGCCCGGCGATGCCGATGACCATCGGCGCGATCCCGAGGCAGACGAAGGCCGGCAGGAAGCAGGCGCCCAGCGGGGCGAGCACCCACACCCCGGCCCGCCGCACCGCCGCCTCCGCGTCGCTGCGGGCGGCCTGACGCGCGTCGGCCGCCAGCACGCGCAGCGCGGGGACCGCCGCCGCACCGGACTCCCCCGCGCGCACCAGCACCCGGCCCAGGCCGGCCAGCCCGGTGGGCACCCCGGTCCAGGCCGCCCGCGGCGCGGCGCCCAGGCGCATGCGTCCCGCGACCACGGCCAGGGCGTCGCCGGTCGGCCCGGGCAGCGCCGTCGCGACCGCCGCCAGCGCCCCGCCGACGGGCAGGCCGGCAGCCAGGCAGACCGCCAGCAGGTCACAGGCGACCGGCACCTCCTCTCCCGCGGCCCGCTGCGCCGCGTCCGCGGGTCGCGTCCGTCCCACCAGCCGGTCGGCGAGCACCCCGGCCAGCACCCCGAGCACCGCACCCAGCGGCCCGCCGACCAGCAGCGCGACGGCGATCCCCGCCGCCCCCGGGAGCACCAGCCGGCGGGCGCCACCCGCCGACGGCACCCGCGGTGGAGGCGTGCCGGGAGCCCCGGTGACCGACCGCACCCGCGCCGCGCGACGGGCAGCCGGGGAGGGCCAGGCCAGGAGGGCCCCGGCCAGCAGGACCAGCGCGGGACTCACGCCGCCGCGCTCCCCACCGCCCGGCGCACCAGCCGCGCCGACCAGGCCAGCCCCGCGGCCTCCAGGCAGACCCCGGCGACGAGCAGCACCTGCCCCGCCGCCGTCGTGGTGAGCACCGCCCACGGATCGGCGCCGATGCCGCTGCCCATGGCCAGGGCCAGCAGCGGCAGCCCGGCGAGCAGCGCGGCGCTGGCCCGCGGGCCGGCGGTCACCGACCGCAGCTCCTGCCGCTGCCGGCGGCGGGCCCGCAGGTCGTCCTCCACCGCCCCGACGACCGCGGCCAGCGAGCAGCCGGTGCGCCCGCTGAGCAGCACGGCCGCGGCCACCCGCCCCAGGGCGACGCCGAGGTCGGTGCCCGGCGTCGCCGATGCCGCCGCGGGTGCCCGCAGCGCCCGGGCCAGGCCCTGCGCGAGGTCGCCGTCCGGGCAGCCGGCCAGAGCCGACGTGGTGGCGGCCTCGAGCGGCCGGCCGCCCCGCAGCTCCGCGGCGACGGCGCCGAGCGCGTCGGCGAGCCCGTCGAGCCGCACCTGGTCGCGGTGGCGGGCCCGGGCGCGGGCCAGGCTGCGCGCCGCAGCGGCCGCTGCAGCAGCGGCGAGGACGCCGACGAGCGGTGTGCCCACCACGGCCCCTCCCAGCCCGGCGAGCGCCGCTGTAGGCAGCGGCCAGGCCGACGGCGGCAGCGCCGACAGGGACACGGCCGGGGTCCGGGGACCGGCGGATGGGGGCCGCCGGGTCAGCCGGCGCAGCCGACGCCGGCGTTCGGCCGCGACACCCGGCCACGCCAGCAGCGCCGCCGCCACCAGGACCAGGGCCGCGCTCACGCCGGACCGCCGCGGCCGAGGAGGGCGTGCAGCCGGGCGGCGGCCGGGCACGGGCCGCCGTCGGCACGCCAGCCCGGCTCGACGACCACCCAGTCCCCGTCGCGGCGCACCACCCCGATCTCCTCGACGCGCCGTCCCGCCGGGGTGCGGCGCAGGTGCACGACGACGGACAGCGCGGCCGCGGCCTGGCTGTGCACCGCCCGGCGGTCCAGGCCCGCGGCCACCCCGAGCGCCTCCAGCCGTGCGGGCACCTCCCCGGGCCGGTTGGCGTGCAGGGTGCCGCAGCCGCCGTCGTGGCCGGTGTTCAGTGCGGCGAGCAGGTCGGTGACCTCCGCGCCGCGCACCTCGCCGACCACCAGCCGGTCGGGCCGCATGCGCAGCGCCTGGCGCACCAGGTCGCGGAGTCCGACGCTGCCGGCACCCTCCACGTTGGCCGGCCGGGTGAGCAGCCGGACGACGTGCGGGTGCGCCGGCGCCAGCTCCGGGGCGTCCTCGCAGAGCACCAGGCGCTCCCCGGCGGGCAGCTCACCCAGCAGCGCGGCGAGGAGGGTGGTCTTGCCCGAGCCGGTGCCGCCGGTGACCAGGAAGGCCAGCCGCGCCCGCAGCACCGCCCGCAGGAGGCCGGCGCACTCCCCGGGCAGCGTGCCGCGGGCCGCGAGGTCGTCGAGGCCGAGGCGGGCCCGGCGCAGCACCCGCAGGGACAGGCAGGTGGCGCCGTCCGACACCGGCGGGAGCACGGCGTGCAGGCGGGTGCCGTCGGGCAGGCCGGCGTCGACCCACGGTGCGGCGTCGTCGAGCCGGCGGCCTGCGCTCGCCGCCAGCCGGACCGCCAGCCTGCGGACGGCGTCCTCGTCGGGGAACCGCACGGCGGCGCGCTCCAGCCCGGCACCGCGGTCGACGTAGACCGACGACGGCCCGTTCACCAGGACGTCGGTGACGCCGGGC
Source organism: Geodermatophilus obscurus (assembly GCF_900115395.1). GTDB lineage: Bacteria > Actinomycetota > Actinomycetes > Mycobacteriales > Geodermatophilaceae > Geodermatophilus > Geodermatophilus obscurus_B. The sequence goes on along the minus strand of NZ_FOWE01000003.1, from coordinate 388,008 downwards.
TCGCGCAGCAGCGGCTCCAGCGGCCCGGCACCGGCCAGCTCGGCCACCGCGTCCCGCACCGCGTCGAGCACCTCGTCGTCGCCGACCAGGCCCGCCTCGTCGCGGACGAGGGCGGCCACGGCGGCGCGGCTGGGCGGGCCCGGCTCCAGGGCCAGGCGGGCCCGGACCCGCTCGACCAGCGGCAGGCCGTTCACGCCGCACGCTCCGCGAGGGCCAGCGCGCCGAGCAACCGGCCGGTGACCGCACCCAGCGGGCTGCGGGGGGTCACCGACGGCGGCTCGCCGCGCTCCCCGCGGGCCACGGCGCCGCGGTCGTGGCCCAGCGCGGCCAGGACGGGCCGGCCGGTCACCGCGGCGACCTCCGCCGCCGACAGGCCACCGGCGGTCTCGCGGACCACCAGCCGGGCGGAGCCCCACGGCGCGGGCTCCCCGGGGGTACCGGTCAGCAGCGACCGCGCCGCCGACGCCGCCCGCAGCCGGGCGGGCACGACCAGCACCGCCAGGTCGGCCTCGGCGAGCACCGCGGCCGCGGCCGCGTCGTCGGGACCGGCCGGCCGGGACAGGTCGACCACCACGGGCCGGCCACAGGCGCGGGCCGCCTCGACGACGGCCGTCAGCGCGGCGGCCGGGACCGCCACCGGGTCCTCGCGTGCGGCGGCCAGGACCCGGACGCCGCCGATCCCGGGCAGGGCGCTCAGGAGCGCCTCCCCCGCGACCCGGCCACGGACCCCGCACAGTGCCGGCCAGCGCAGCCCGTCGACGTCCTCGGCGCCCAGCAGCAGGTCCAGCCCGCCGCCCCACGGGTCGGCGTCGACGAGCAGGACCTCGTCGCCCGACCCCGCGGCGGCCAGCGCCAGCGCGGTGGCGAGGGTGCTGGCCCCCGCACCGCCGCAGCTGCCGCCGACCACGGCCAGCCACCCGCGCTCGACCGGGGCGCGCACCGCCTCGGCGGCCCGGGCGGCCAGCCACGCCTCGTCGTCGGGCAGGACGGCGACCCGCTCGGCCCCGAGCTCGACCGCCGCCGCCCAGGCCGCGGACGTCAGGGCGGCGCCGGCCACGACGACGACCCCGGGGCGACGGGGCAGCGCCCGCACCGCCGGGACGTCGAGCACGTCGGAGCCGAGCAGGACCAGGCCCGCGTCGCGGTGCGCGCGGCGCAGCGCCGGGCCGCCGGTGGCGACCTCGGGCTCGGTGCCGGCGGCGGCGAGCACGCGCAGCACGTCGTCGAGGAGGTCCTCGTCGGCACTGACGACGAGCGGACGGGGAGGGGGGACGAACGGGGGCACGCGGCCGAGCCCACCGCAGGGAGTGACCGCGGGGGCCCCGGCCGGGCGACCTGTGGACGACCCGGAAGGGTGTGGACAGGACGCGGGTCACCGTCAGACCGCCACCGTCCGCTTACAGTCGTGAACCGTGACCCGCGCTGCGGCGTTCTTCGACCTGGACAAGACGGTCATCGCCAAGTCCAGCACCCTGGCCTTCGGCCGGCCCTTCTTCGCCGGCGGGCTGATCAACCGCCGCGCCGTGCTCAAGGGCGCCTACGCGCAGTTCGTCTTCTCCCTCGCCGGCGCGGACGCACAGCAGATGGAGCGGATGCGCGCGCAGATCACCCGCATGGCCACCGGCTGGGACGTCGCGACCGTGCACGAGATCGTCCACGAGACGCTGCACGAGGTCGTCGACCCGCTGGTCTACGCCGAGGCCGCCGACCTGATCGAGTTCCACCGGGCTGCCGGCCACGAGATCGTGATCGTCTCCAGCAGCGGTGCGGAGATGGTGGAGCCGATCGGCGAGATGCTCGGGGCCGACCGCGTGGTGGCCACCCGGATGGTGCGCGCCGACGGCCGCTACACGGGGGAGATCGACTTCTACGCCTACGGCGAGAACAAGGCCGAGGCGATGCGCGAGGTGGCCGCCGAGGGCGGCTACCACCTGGCCGACTGCTACGCCTACAGCGACTCGGTCACCGACCTGCCCATGCTCGCCGCCGTCGGGCACCCGACGGCGGTCAACCCCGACCGGGCGCTGCGCAGGGCGGCCACCGAGCGTGGCTGGCCGGTGCGGGAGTTCACCCGGCCGGTGTCGATGCGCAGCCGGTTCGCGGCTCCTCCGGGGCCGGTGGTCACGGGCGCGGCGATGAGCGTGGGCGCGGCAGTGGCCGGGCTGGCCTGGTACGCGCGGCGGCGGGCGCTGCGCGTCGTCGCGGTCGTACCGATCCCCCGGGCCCCGGTGGCGGCACCGGCCGCCGTCCCTGCCGGGCGACGGCGGCGCCGCGGCGCCTGAGGTCAGACGCCGAGCCGCTCCCGCACGCCGTCGACGAGGGTGCGTGCCGCCGAGACCGGGCTGAACGCCCGCGCCGCCGCGGTCAGCGCCGCCACCTCGTCCCCGCGCAGCTCGAGGTCGCCGGCCGCCGCGTTCGCCTCCACCTGCTCCACGCTCGACGCTCCGGGGATCACCACGACCTGCGGCAGCGAGACCAGCCAGGCCAGCGCGACCGTCCCGGGGCGCACGTCGTGGGCGTCGGCGACCTCGCGGAGGACGTCGAGCAGCGGCCGGGCACGGCGCAGGTTCTCGGTGCCGAAGAGCGGGTTGGCGGCGCGCACCCGGCCGGGCCGGTTGCCGACGTCGTAGCGGCCACCCAGCAGCCCCTGCGCCAGCGGGCTGTAGGCGATGACCACCCGGCCCTCGCGCTCGGCGAAGGGCACCAGGTCCTCCAGCGCGCCGGGGTGGGCCAGGGAGAAGTGCACCTGGTTGCTGATGACCGGCCGGCCCAGCGCCGCGTCGGCCGACCGCCAGCGCGCCAGCGAGTAGTTGGAGACGCCGACCGCGCCGATCCGGTCGTCGTCGAGCAGCCGGCGCATACCGGGCATGGTCACGCTGTCGGGCACGACGGGGTTGGGCTGGTGGACCTGGTACAGCGGCACCCGGTCGAGCCCCAGCCGGCGGGCGCTACCCGCCAGCCGGGAGCGGACGACCGGCGGGAACGGCGCCACCGGGAAGACCTTCGAGGCGACGACGACCCGGGCGCGCTCGTCGCCGAGGGCCTCGCCGAGGATCCGCTCGCTGCGGCCGAAGCCGTAGACCTCGGCGGTGTCGAACAGGGTGACGCCCAGCTCGCGGGCACGGCGCACGATGTCGCGCGCGGCGCCGGAGGCGTAGCCCTCGCCGTAGCCCCACTCGCGGGAGCCGAACTGCCAGGTGCCCAGGCCGATCCGGCTGACCGGGCCGAGCCCGTCGACGTCGAGGGTGCGCATGCCGTCACTGTCCCCCGCGGCCCGGCGGGACGCAGGCGGAGGTCAGCCCCGCAGGATCGCCTCGGCGATGGCCAGGCCCTCGCGGGCGCCGAGCTCGGCGGCCCGGCAGCAGTGCACCAGCCAGGCGGCGACGCCGTCGGGACCGCCGGAGGCGTAACCGGCCAGCCGCTCGCGGTAGGCCTCGGCACCGAGCTCGAGGAAGCCGACCTCGGGCACGGAGACGGCCTTGGGGTCCAGTCCGCGGCCGATGACGGTGAGCCGCCCGGCCGCCCGGGCGACGACGCCGTCAGCGGTGCCGAAGGGCGCCAGCGCCGCCAGCTCGCCGTGGACCAGCCCGGCGACGAGCACCGCCGGCACGGTCGAGGTCCCGGTGACCACCTGGAACAGGCCGCCCAGGCGCGGGCCGGCGTGTGGCGCGGGGCGGCCGAGGTCGCCACGGTCGGCGAGGTCCGCGGCGGCCAGGACGTGCAGCCGGGCCAGCACCTGCCCGGGGGCGCGCGCCCAGGTGTCGACCATCGCGCCGAGCCCGACCGAGACCCGCAGCGACCCCTGCACCACCGGGTCCTCGACCGAGCCGGCGCGCAGGTCGGCCAACGCGACGTCGACCCCGTCGAGGGCCGCGGACGCGCGGGCGCCCCGCAGCGCCGACTCGGAGCTGACCTCCGCCGACCGGTTGCGCATCAGCCGGTGGGCGAGCAACCGGTCGATGCCGGTCCGGGCGGACTCGGCGGCCTCGCGGACACCGGGCAGGTCCAGCAGCGGGGTCAGCGGGTCGGGACCGGCGGGCCGGGCGGCCGGGCGGCCGGCGCCGGGACGGACGGGGAGGGTCACGCACCGACGGTACGAGCACCGGCGCCGGCCCCTCCCGCCGCCTGTCCTACGCTCGGCGACCACCATGGCGCGCCCGCTCACCCTCCTCCTCGTCCGCCACGGCCAGAGCGAGTGGAACGCCGCCGGGCTGATGCAGGGCCAGACCGCGCACGTGCCGCTCACCCCACTCGGGCACGAGCAGGCCGAGGGCGCCGCCCGCGAGCTGGCCGGCCTGGCTCCGGAGGCGATGCTGTCGAGTGACCTGCGCCGGGCGGTGCAGACCGCCGAGCACTGTGCCCGCGCCACCGGCCTGCCGTTCACGACGACCCCGGCGCTGCGCGAGCAGGGCTACGGCGCGCTCGAGGGGCGGCCGTCGCGGGAGCTGTGGGACGTCGTCGACTGGACCGATCCGCACTGGTCGGCCGAGGGCGGGGAGAGCCTGGCGCAGCTGCACGGCCGGGTCGCGGACCTCCTGGCGGCGCTGGCCGCGGAGCCGCCGGCCGACGTGGTCGCGCTGGTCACCCACGGCGACACGATCCGGGCCGCGCAGGCGGTCGCGGCGGGGCTGGGCCCGGCCGACATGCCTGCGGTGACGCCGCACAACGGCACGGTGACCCGCCTCGAGCTGGGAGCGACGCCGTGAGCCGGGTGCTGGTGCTCGGCGGCTCGCGGTCGGGCAAGTCCGCGCACGCCGAGTCGCTCCTGTCCGGCCGGGGCGACGTCGTCTACCTGGCGACGTCGGCACCCGCGGCGGACGACGCCGACTGGGCGCAGCGGGTCGCCGCGCACCGGGCCCGGCGGCCGGCGGGCTGGACGACCCTGGAGACGACGGCGCCCAGCGAGCTGCTGCGCGGGGGGACCCTGCTCGTCGACAGCGTCACCACGTGGGTGGCGGCCCTGATGGACGAGACCGGTGTGTGGGCGGCGGAGCCGGGGGCGCACGACCGCCTCGCCGATCGCGTGGACGCCCTCGTCAACGCCTGGGCCATGACGCCCGCGCACGTGGTGGCGGTCAGCGACGAGGTCGGGCTCGGCGTGGTGCCGGAGACCCGCGCGGGGCGGCTGTTCCGCGACACCCTCGGCGAGGTCAACCAGCGGCTGGCCGGCACCGCCGACGAGGTCTGGTTCGTCGTCGCCGGGCTGCCGCAGCGGCTGCGATGAGGCGGGCGCGGTGAGCCGCCCCCGCTGGGCCGGTCCGCTGGAGTCGGTCGCCCTGCTGACGGTGGTCCGCGTGCCCGCCGCCGGGACGACGTCGACCCGCGGGGTGCTGCCGTGGGCACCGCTGGTCGGCCTGGCGCTGGGCGGGGTGGCGGCCGGTGTCGGCGTCCTCGGTGCGGCCCTGGTCTCCCCGCTGGCGGGGTCGGTGCTGGCGCTGGCGGCGCTGGCCGCGCTGACCCGGGCGCTGCACCTCGACGGGCTGGCCGACACCGCCGACGGGCTCGGTCCGCTGCGCGGCCGGGAGCGGGCGCTGCAGGTGATGCACCAGGGCGACGTCGGCCCCTTCGGCGTGGTGGCGCTCGTGCTCGTCCTGCTGCTGCAGGCGGCGGCCGGGGCGGCACTGCTGGCGGCCGACGGCGGCTGGCTCGCGCTATGGACGGCGGTGGCGGTGGCGCGGCTGGCGATGGCCCGCGCCGGGCTGCCCGGCGTGCCGACCGCCGAGGGGTCCTCGCTGGGGCGAGCGGTCGCCGGCACGGTGTCGGCGCTCTGGCTGGCCGGGTGGGTCGTGCTGGTGCTCACCGGGGCGGCCGCCGCGGGGTGGGCCGCCGGCGGCGCGGGCACCGCGGCGACGCTGACCGGCGCAGGTGTGGCGGGACTGGCCGCCGCCGAGGCCGTGCGGGCACGCGCGAGCGCCCGCCTCGGCGGGGTTACCGGGGACGTGATGGGGGCCATGGGCGAGGCGGCGGCGACCGTCGTGCTGCTGGTCGCCGCCGCCTCGCTGCCCTAGCGCCGCCGCATCGGCAACGTGGTGGAACGGCCCCCTCGCAGGGTCCCGGCACGAGCGCAGCGAGTGGCGGGGGGCGAGGGGGTCCTTCCTCAGCGGCGGCCGGTGAGCGAGCCGAGCAGGCGGCCCAGCCCGCCGGAGGCCGCGGTGGTCGGTGCGCCACGGCCGTAGCGGCGGGTCGGGGTCCCGCTCGCCATGCGGTTGCGGCCCATGCCCCGCCCGGCCGCCATGCCCCGACCGGTCGCCATGCCCCGGCCGGTGCCTGCACGTCCAGCGGCGCGGCCACCGGCGGCGCCACGGCGAGCGGTGGTCTCAGCAGTGCCCAGGAGTCGGTTCAGGATGCCCATGCAGCGTGGAGTACCCCTTGATCCACCGCGTGAACCTGGACCTCGGCCGGCCCTGCGGGAGGGTCCTCCGTCAGGCGGGCGCCCCGGACTGGGCCGGGGTCTCCCCGCCCTCGAGGTCGCCCTCCGTGTCGAGGTAGGCCTGCCGCAGCTCGGCCAGCAGCGAGGGGTCCGGCTCGGCCCACATCCCGCGGTCGACCGCCTCGAGCAGCCGCTCGGCGATCCCGTGCAGCGCCCAGGGGTTGGACCGCTCCATGAACTCGCGGTTCTCCGGGTCGAGCACGTAGGTCTGGGTGAGCTTCTCGTACATCCAGTCGGCCACCACGCCCGTCGTGGCGTCGTAGCCGAACAGGTAGTCCACGGTCGCCGCCAGCTCGAACGCGCCCTTGTAGCCGTGCCGGCGCATCGCCTGCAGCCACTTCGGGTTGACCACCCGCGCCCGGAACACCCGCGAGGTCTCCTCGGTCAGCGACCGGGTGCGCACCGACTCCGGCCGGGTCGAGTCGCCGATGTAGGCGCGCGGCGCCGACCCGGTCAGCGCGCGGACGGTCGCCACCATCCCGCCGTGGTACTGGAAGTAGTCGTCGGAGTCGGCGATGTCGTGCTCGCGGGTGTCGACGTTCTTGGCCGCCACCGCGATCCGCCGGTAGGCCGCCTCCATGTCCGGCCGCGCCTGCACGCCGTCGAGGTCGCGGCCGTAGGCGTAGCCGCCCCACACCGCGTAGACCTCGGCGAGGTCGGCGTCGCCGCGCCAGTCGCGCGAGTCGATCAGTGACAGCAGCCCCGCCCCGTAGGCGCCGGGCTTGGACCCGAACACCCGCGTGGTCGCCCGCCGCCGGTCGCCGTGCCCGGCCACGTCGGCCTCCACGTGCGCCCGCACGAAGTTGCGGTCGGCAGGCTCGTCGAGCCCCGCCACCAGCGTCACCGCGTCGTCGAGCATGGTCACCACGTGCGGGAAGGCGTCCCGGAAGAAGCCGGAGATCCGCACGGTGACGTCGATCCGCGGCCGGCCGAGCTCCTCCAGCGGCACCGGCTCCAGCGCGGTCACCCGCCGCGACGCGTCGTCCCACACCGGCCGCACGCCGAGCAGCGCCAGCACCTCGGCGACGTCGTCCCCGGAGGTCCGCATCGCCGACGTCCCCCACACCGACAGCCCCACCGACGGCGGGTACTCCCCCGTGTCGGCCAGGTACCGCTCGAGCAGCGAGTCGGCCATCGCCTGCCCGGTCTCCCAGGCCAGCCGCGACGGCACCGCGCGGGGATCGACCGAGTAGAAGTTGCGCCCGGTGGGGAGCACGTTGACCAGCCCGCGCAGCGGCGAGCCCGACGGCCCGGCCGGCACGTAGCCGCCCTCGAGCGCGTGCAGGGTGGCGTCGAGCTCGTCGGTGGTGCGCTCCAGGCGCGGCACCACCTCGTCGACGGCGAACCGCAGCACCTCGGCGACGGCGTCGTCCTCGCGCCCCAGCACCTCCCGCACGACCGGGCCGACCGCGCCGATCGTCCAGCCGGCGTCCTCCATGCCGGACACGAGCGCCTCGGCCAGCGCCTCGACGGCGTCGGTGGCGTGCAGCCCCGCGGTGCCGTCCTCGGTCAGCCCGAGCGCCTCGCGCAGCCCGGGCAGCGCCACCGAACCGCCCCAGATCTGCCGGGCGCGCAGCATCGCCAGCACCAGGCCGACCCGGTCGGACCCGGTCGGCGGGGTCCCGAGCACGTGCAGGCCGTCGCGGATTTGGGAGTCCTTGATCTCGCAGAGCCAGCCGTCGACGTGCAGGATCATCTCGTCGAAGTGGTCGTCCTCCGGCCGCTCGGCCAGCCCGAGGTCGTGGTCGAGCTTCGCGGCCTGCAGCAGCGTCCAGATCTGCGCGCGCACCGCCGGCAGCTTGGCCGGGTCCATCGCGGCGACGTTGGCGTGCTCGTCCAGGAGCTGCTCCAGGCGGGCGATGTCGCCGTAGGTCTCCGCGCGGGCCATCGGCGGCACCATGTGGTCGACCAGCGTGGCGTGCGCCCGCCGCTTGGCCTGCGAGCCCTCGCCCGGGTCGTTGACCAGGAACGGGTAGACCAGCGGCAGGTCGCCGATCGCGGCGTCGGGCCCGCAGGAGGCCGACAGGCCGACCGTCTTGCCCGGCAGCCACTCCATGTTGCCGTGCTTGCCGACGTGCACGAGCGCGTGCGCGCCGAAGACCGTCCGCAGCCACCAGTAGGCGGCCAGGTAGTGGTGCGACGGCGGCAGGTCGGGGTCGTGGTAGATCGCGATCGGGTTCTCGCCGAAGCCGCGCGGCGGCTGCACCATCACGACGACGTTGCCGGCGCGCAGGGCCGCGAAGACGACGGCGGGGCGGGCGGGGTCGGAGTCGTCGACGAACAGCGAGCCCGGGGCCTCGCCCCAGTGCTCGGTCATCGCCGCGCGGAGGTCGTCGGGCAGCGTGTCGAAGAAGCGCCGGTACTCCGCGGCCGGGATGCGCACCGGGTTGCCCGCCAGCTGCTCCTCGGTGAGCCAGTCGGCGTCCTGCCCGCCGGCGGCGATGAGGGCGTGCACCAGCGCGTCGCCGTCGAGGTCGGCCACGCCGGGCAGCGCGTCCGGGCCGTCGAACGGGCCGATGTCGTAGCCGGCCCCGTGCATCGCGGCCAGCAGCCGCACGACCGACGCGGGGGTGTCCAGGCCGACGGCGTTGCCGATCCGCGCGTGCTTGGTGGGGTAGGCGCTGAGCATCACCACGATGCGGCGGTCCCCGGGCGGGGTGTGCCGGAGCCGGGCGTGTGCCACCGCGGTCCCGGCCACCCGGGCGGCGCGCTCGGGGTCGGCGACGTAGCGGGTCAGGCCGTCGGCGTCGGTCTCCTTGAACGAGAACGGCACGCTGATCAGCCGGCCGTCGAACTCCGGGATCGCGACCTGGTTGCCGACGTCGAGCGGGGAGAGTCCGTCGTCGTCGGCGAGCCAGTCGGCACGCGAGCGGGTCAGGCACAGCCCCTGGATCACCGGCACGTCGAGGGAGGCGAGCTGGCCGACGTCCCACGCGCCGTCGTCGCCACCCGCCTGGGCCGTGGCCGGACGGGAGCCGCCGGCGGCGAGCACGGTGACGACGAGCGCGTCGGCGGTGCGCAGCACGTCGAGCAGCTCGTCGGGGACGCTGCGCAGCGAGCTGACGAACACCGGCAGCGCCTGTCCGCCGGCGTCCTCGACGGCGCGGCAGAGGTCCTCGACGAACGCCGTGTTCCCCGCCAGGTGGTGCGCCCGGTAGTACAGGACGGCGATCCGCGGGCCACCCGTCGTGCGCGCGACCCGCTCCAGCAGCCCCCAGTCCGGCGCCACCGACGGCGGCTCGAACCCCTCGCCGGTGAGCAGCACCGTGTCGGAGAGGAAGCGGTGCAGCTGGACGAGGTTGTCCGGCCCGCCCTGCGCCAGGTAGCCGTGGGCCTCGGTGGCCACGCCCATCGGGACGGTGGACAGCTCCATGAGCTCGGCGTCGGGCACCTGCTCCCCGCCGAGGACCACGACCGGCACCGGGCCCGCCAGCAGCGGCGCGAGCATCTCCTCGTACTGCCGCCGCACCCCGAGGATGCGGACGACGACGAGGTCGGCGCCCGCGGTCAGGGCCGCCATGCCGTCGGCACCGAGCCGGACCGGGTTGCCCGGCCGCCAGTCGGCGCCGCTGGCGCGGGCGGAGAGCAGGTCGGTGTCGCTGGTGGAGAGCAGGACGAACACGCTGTGTCCTCACTCGGGGTCCGCGCCCCGGGTCGTCGGGCACGGCAGCCGGAGTGTCTGGCTCCCCCGGTGCTCCGGGGTCACAGTGGCGGGACCGCGCCGGGCTCGCACCGGCTTCCTGCGCGCACTGCCGTGGTGACCCTGACGCTACCGCCTGGCCCGGGCGCGTCCCCGGGGGTCAGCCGGCCGAGACCAGGTCCAGGACGAAGACGAGGGTCGCCCCGCCGGGGATGGGTCCCTGCCCCTGCGGGCCGTAGGCGAGGTCGCTGGGGATGGTGACCATCCGCCGGCCACCGACCCGCATGCCGGCGATGCCCTGCTCGAACCCGGGGATGACCCGCCCCTGCCCGAGGGTGACCGGCAGCGTCTCGTCGGCCCCGCGGCTCCACGAGGAGTCGAACTGCTCGCCGGTCTCGTAGAAGGCGCCGACGTACTTGACCGCGACCGGGGACCCCGCGACCGCCTCGGGACCGGTCCCGACGACGACGTCGCCGGTCACCAGCCCGCACGGGGGCGGCGTGTCCGATGCGGGCACCTCCGGGGCGACGGCCAGGTCGGTCGACACCCCGGCCGGGGGCTCGGCGGTGGCCGGCCGGCTCTCGCAGGCCGGCGTCGCGGCCGCGGTGCCCGACCCGCCGGTCGCGGAGCCGCCGGTCTCCTGCGGGGTGCTCTCGCCGCACGCGGCCAGGGTGAGGGCGAGGGCGGCTGTCACCAGCAGACGGCGCGGGGTGCGGCGGGGCATCGGGCGGTCTCCAGGGCGGTCGGGTGCTCGGGGCGAGGGCACGGTCCTCGGCGGGCGCGGTCCCAGGGGACCACGAGGAGGGCCGGCGCCCTCACCCGGCGTCGGGGCCGAGCGCACGCACCACCGCGTCCCGCAGCGCCAGGTACCCAGGTCGTGCTGCGCACCAGCGTGGTGTTCGAGCGGGGCACGCCGGCGCTCGACCAGCTCACCGGCCTGGTCCGCTGGGGCCTGGGCGGGCGGATCGCCGACGGCCGCCAGTGGATCAGCTGGATCCACGTCGCCGACTGGCTGCGCATCACCCGCTGGTGCCTCGGCGACGACGACGTCGTCGCCGCGCCGCCGCCGTCCGGGCCGCTGCTGGCCACCGCACCGAGCCCGGTCCGCAACGCCGAGCTGATGGCCGCGCTGAGGAGGGCGCTGCACCGGCCGCCCACGCCCGCGCCGCTCGTGCGGCTGGGCGCCGTCCTGCTGCGCACCGACCCGGCGCTGGCCCTCACCGGCCGGCGGGCGGTCTCGCGCGTGCTGGCCGAGGCCGGCTTCGGGTTCCGCTTCCCGCGGCTGGAGGACGCGCTCGCCGACCTCCTGCGCTAGACCGCCACCGGCTGCCCGAACTGGGTGCGGTGCAGCTCGGCGTAGCGGCCGCCGAGGGCGAGCAGCTCCTCGTGCCGGCCGCGCTCGACCACCCGGCCGTCCTCCAGCACGAGGATGCAGTCGGCCGCGCGCACGGTCGACAGCCGGTGCGCGATGACGATCGCCGTCCGGCCCTCGAGCGCCTCGTCGAGGGCCTCCTGCACGGCGACCTCGCTCGTGGCGTCGAGGTGGGCGGTCGCCTCGTCGAGCAGCACCACCCGCGGGCGGGCCAGCAGCAGCCGGGCGATGGTCAGCCGCTGCCGCTCGCCGCCGGAGAACCGGTAGCCGCGCTCGCCGACGACGGTGTCCAGCCCGTCGGGCAGCGCGCGCACGACGTCGGCCAGCCGGGCGCGGGCGAGCGCGTCCCACAGCTCGGCGTCGGTGGCGTCGGGCGCGGCGAGCAGCAGGTTGTCGCGCAGCGACTCGTGGAACAGGTGACCGTCCTGGGTGACCAGCCCGATGGTGCGGCGGATCGAGGCGGCGGTCAGGTCGCGGACGTCGACGCCGCCCAGCCGCACCGCGCCCTCGTCGACGTCGTAGAGGCGCGGCAGCAGCGAGGCGATCGTGGACTTGCCCGCGCCCGACGACCCGACGATCGCCAGCACCTCCCCGGGTCGGACGGTGAAGGAGACGTCGTGCAGGACGTCGACCCCGCCGCGGCCGTCGAGGCGGGCGACGTCCTCCAGCGAGGCGAGCGAGACGCGGTCGGCCGACGGGTAGGCGAAGGTGACGCCGTCGAGCTCGACCGACACCGGGCCGTCGGGCAGCTCGCGGGCGTCGGGGCGCTCGCGGACCAGCGGCACGAGGTCGAGCACCTCGAAGACCCGCTCGAAGCTGACCACGGCCGAGGCGATGTCGACGCGGGCGCTGGCCAGCGCGGTGAGCGGTGAGTAGAGCCGGGTGAGCAGCAGGGCGAGGGCGACGACGGCGCCCGGCTCCAGCGAGCCGGCCAGCGCGTACGTGCCACCCAGGCCGTAGACGAGCGACAGCGCCAGTGCCGACACCAGCGTGAGCGCGCTGATGAAGGTCCACTGCACCATCGCCGTCCGGACGCCGACGTCGCGGACCGCCCGCGCCCGGGCGGCGAAGCGGGCCGACTCGGCCTCGGGGCGGCCGTAGAGCTTGACCAGCGTGGCGCCGGGCGCGGAGAAGCGCTCGGTCGTCTGCCCGGTCATCGCCGCGTTGGACTCCGCGGCCACCCGCTGCAGCCCGGCCAACTGGCGGCCGATGCGGCGCGCGGGCAGCAGGAACACCGGGAGCAGGAGCAGCGCCAGGAGCGTCACCTGCCACGACAGCGTGAGCATCGCGGTGAGGGCGAGCAGCAGCGTGACGGTGTTGCTGACGATCCCCGACAGCGTGTCGCTGAAGGCGCGCTGGGCCCCCAGGACGTCGTTGTCGAGGCGGGACACCAGCGCGCCCGTGCGCGTGCGGGTGAAGAAGGCCACCGGCATCCGCTGCACGTGGTCGAAGACGGCGGTGCGCAGGTCGAGGATGAGCCCCTCGCCGAGCGTCGCCGACAGCCACCGGCCGAGCAGGCCCAGCGCGGTCCCCGCGAGGGCGAGCCCGGCGATGAGGACGGCGAGGCCGACGACGGTCGAGGTGCTCCCGTCCCCGACGATCTCGTTCACCACCAGGCCGGCCAGCAGCGGGACGGCGACCGCGACCACCGCCTCGACGACGCCGACGGCCACGAACGCGCCGATGCGGGCGCGGTGCGGCCGGGCGTACACCAGGACCCGCCGCAGGGTCGCGCGGGAGATCCCGCGACGGTCGTCACGGGCGTGCGTGGCCCGCGAGAGCGCCGACCACGCCGTCATCTCCATGCTCACGACCGGGACGCTAGGACCTCCTGCCGACAGGAGGTCAACGTCCGCGCCGGAACAGCAAGGACGGTCGGGCCGGGCGCGTCACCCGGCGCCGAGCGCGTCGGCCACGCGGTGGTGGGCGACGGCGTCGTCGTGGCGGCTCTGCCGCTCGAGCGTGCGGGCCAGCGCGCGGCGCGCCCACCCGTTGGCGGGCGCCAGGTCGACCAGGCGGCGCAGCGCGTCCTCCGCCCGCTGCAGCTGCGCCGAGCCGAAGTAGGCGCGGGCCAGGAGCTCCAGCGCCGCCTCGTTGCCCGGCTCGGCCGCCAGGAGCGGCTCCAGCAGGCGCGCGGCCTCGACCGGCTGCCCCATGGAGAAGAACAGGTCGGCGCGCAGGTACTCGGAGTGCAGGTCGGTGTCGAAGCGCTGTGTCACGCCCGCTGAACCGCGGACCGGCGCCCGCTCTTCCCGGCCCGACACGCCCGACGTGCAGCCGGGACGAGGAAGTCCGGAACGAACTGCATCCCGACGCCACTAGATCGGGAACAACCGGAGTCAGCACCACTCGACACGAGGGAGCACGCCGTGGCCTTGTCCCTGCACCGCAACCGGACGGCCGACCGCACGCGGGCGGCCACCACCTCGACCGGCGCACCCGACGCCGGCCGCCGCCCGGAGGGCGCCAGCCGCGTCTACCGGGTCCAGCGCATCGGCGCGTTCGCCGTCGCGGGCGTCATCGCCGTCTTCGGCGTGCTCGGACTGCTCAACGGCCTGGCCTTCTTCTCCACCGCCGGCGAGCGCGTCCTCGGCCTGTCGTCCAACGGCCTGCTGTCGACGATCTCGCTGGTCACCGCCGCGGTGCTGGTCTACTCGGCCTTCCGCAGCGCCCGCACGGCCTCCACGGTCATGATCGTGATCGGCGTGCTGTTCCTGGTGTCGGCGCTGGCCAACCTGGCGGTGCTCAACACCGACTGGAACTTCCTGGCGTTCGGCCTGAGCAACGTCGGCTTCTCCGTCGTCGCCGGCCTGGTGCTGCTCCTGCTCGGCGCCTACGGGCGGGTCAGCGGCAACCTGCCGGCCGACAGCCCCTACGCCCGGGAGTCCGCCGACGGCGCACCGACCCCCACCGCCGACGAGTTCCCGTCGACGCCGGCCGAGTTCGCCGCCGAGCGCGCCATGCGCGACGCCGAGGTCGCCGTCGTGCAGCACGTCGCCTCGGCCGAGCAGCGCCGCCGGGTCGCCGCGATGGCGCAGGTGACCAGCCGCAAGGAGCGCCGCGAGGTGTGGATGTCCTTCGACCGGGCCCGCCGCACCGCCTGATCCCCGGAGCGGGACGATCACCCGGTGACCGTCCCGCTCTCGCACTGGCCCACCCCGCTGGACCGGGCGCCGCGCCTCGCCGCGGCGCTCGGCCTGCGCGCGGACGACCTGGTGGTCAAGCGCGACGACCTGACCGACCTCGGCGGGGGCAACAAGGTCCGCAAGCTCGAGCACCTGGCCGCCGAGGCGGTCGCCGCCGGCGCCACCGTCCTGGTCACCTCGGGCGGCGTGCAGAGCAACCACGCCCGGATGACCGCCGCGGCCGCCGCCCGCCTGGGGCTGCGCGCCGTGCTGGTGCTCGGCGGGTCGCCGTCGGTCGAGCGCCCGGGCAACCTCGCGCTCGAGGCGGCACTGGGCGCGCGGGTGGTCCTCGTGCCCGACCCGGCCGACGTCGACGCACGGGTGGCCGCGCTCGCCGAGGACCTGCGTGCCGACGGTGAGGTGCCCGCCGTCCTGCCGCTGGGCGGCTCGTCGGTGACCGGGGCGCGCGGCTACCTCGCGTGCGCCGCCGAACTGGAGGACCAGGTCCCCGACGCCCGGCACGTCGTGGTGGCCGTCGGGTCGGGCGGCACCATGGCCGGCCTGGTGGCGGGGCTGGGGGCCGACCGGGTGCTCGGCGTGGACACCGGCGCGGTGCCGGACCCGGCGGAGCCGGTGGCCGCCCTGGCCGCCGCGCTCGGCGGCGCCGCCGACGGCCTGCGGCTGCGGCGCGACCAGGTGGGCGACGGCTACGGCGTCCTCACCCCCGCCGCGTCGGCCGCGCTCCGCACGGCGGCCCGCACCGAGGGACTGCTGCTCGACCCCGTCTACACGGCCAAGGCGCTCGCCGGGCTGGCCGCCGCGGTGGCCGACGGCTCGATCCGGCCCGGCGAGCGGACGGTCTTCGTGCACACCGGCGGGCTCCCGGGACTCTTCGGCCACCCCCTGGCCGCCGAGCTCGCCGGCGAGCTGCTGGCGGGGTCGTAGCCTCGCGGGCGCCATGACGTCTCCCCGTGCCCGCGCCGACGCCTGCCCCGGCGCCCTGCAGACGCACTCCGCGGCCGACGGCGAGCTGGCCCGGGTGCGCGTGCCCGGCGGCCTGCTCACCGCCGGGCAGCTGCGCGTCCTGGCCACCGCCGCCCGCGACCTGGGCGACGGCGCCCTGGAGATGACCAGCCGGGGCAACCTGCAGCTGCGCGGGCTCACGCCGGGCGCCGCGCAGGACCTCGGGGAGCGGCTGGCGGCGGGCGGCCTGCTGCCCAGCGAGACGCACGAGCGGGTGCGCAACGTGCTGGCCAGCGCGCTCACCGGCCGCGCGGGCGGGCACCTCGACGCCCGGCCGTGGGCGTCCGCGCTCGACGCCGGCCTGTGCGCCGACCCCGCTCTGGCGGACCTGCCCGGCCGCTTCCTCGCCACCCTCGACGACGGCCGCGGCGACGTGAGCGGGCTCGGCGGCGACGTCGGCCTGCTCGCCCTCGCGCCCGGCGACGTGGCGCTGCTGCTGGCCGGGCGCGACAGCGGGCTGCGCGCCGCGCCGGCCGGTGCGGTCGACCTCCTGCTCGCCGCCACCCGGGCGTTCCTCGCCGAGCGCGCGGCGCACGGCGGCACCGCCTGGCGGCTGGCCGAGCTCGACGACGGGCCCGCCCGGGTCGCCGACCGGCTGCCCGCGCCCCGCGTGCCGCCGGTCGGGGTCCCGCCCGCCCCGGCGAGCGGTCCGGTCGGGGCCGAGACCCAGGCCGACGGGCGGACGGCGCTGGTCGGCGTCGTCCCCCTCGGGAGGCTGACCGCGGGGCAGGCCGACCTGCTGGCGTCGCTGGCCGCCGAGGTGCAGCTGACCCCGTGGCGCAGCGTCGTCGTGCCCGACCTCGCCGAGGACCGGGTCGACGACGCCGCGGTCGACCTGCACCGGACCGGCGTCGTGTTCGACGCCGGCAGCCCGTGGACGCGGGTCACCGCCTGCGCCGGCCGGCCGGGCTGCGCGAGGTCGCTGGCCGACGTGCGCGCCGACGCCGCGGCGGCGGTCGCGTCCGGGGTCCTGCCCGCCGGCCGGGTGCACTGGGCCGGCTGCGGGCGCCGCTGCGGCCGCCCCCGCGGCGAGGTCGTCGACGTCGTGGCGACGCCGGCGGGCTACGACGTCTCGTCGTCGGGGTAGCGGGCGCCGGCCGGGACCTCGGTGCCCTCCGCCAGCTGCGCCCCGAGGCCGAGCAGGGTGATCGCGCCCTCGCCGCCGACCGAGCAGCCGCGGCCGATGCCCACGCCGTCGTCGACCACCGAGCGCGTCACCGTCGCCCCCGCCTCCACCCGCACCCCGGGCAGCAGAACGGAGTCCAGGACGGTGGCGCCGGCCTCGACCACCACCCCGGGCGAGAGCACCGACCCGCGCACGTTCCCGGAGACGCGGACCCCGCCGGAGAGCAGGCTGTTCTCGATCTGGCCGTCGTCGAGGACCCGCGCGGCGCTGTGCCGGCCACCGCGGGTGTGGATCGGCCAGCGGGGGTCGTCGAGGTCGATGGGCGGCTCGGGCGACAGGAACTCCTGGTGCGCCTCCCAGTAGGAGTCCACCGTGCCGACGTCGCGCCAGTAGCCCTTCAGCGGGTACGCCCGGGCCAGGCCGTCGCGGGTCTGCGCCGGCAGCAGGTGGCTGCCGAGGTCCTCCAGCCCCTCCTCGCCCACCTCCGACCGCAGCTGCTCGAGCCGGTCGAGGGTCGGCCCGGGCGTGAAGACGAAGACCTCGTTGGTGGCGGTGGTGGTCGCCGGCTCGTCGGGCTTGTAGGCGTAGCCGGTCACCCGGTCGCCGTCGACCTCGACGATCCCGTAGCGGGCGGCGTCGTCGGCGGCGACCTCGGTGGTCACCATCGTGACCTCCGCGCCCGACTGCAGGTGCGCGTCGGCCACCTCCCGGTAGTCGAGCTCGTAGACGGCGTCGGCGCTGACGACGACGAGCGCGTCGGCGCCGAAGGCCCGGATCAGCTCGGCCTGCCGCCACAGCGAGTTCGCCGTCCCCGTGCTGAACCCGGCGCGCTCGGTGCCCTGGGACGGCGGGAGCGTCAGCAGCCCGCCGGTGGTGCGGTCGAGGTCCCACGGCCGGCCGTTGGCGAGGTGCTCGGCCAGCGACGCCGGGTGCTGCTGGATCGACACCCAGACGTCGGCGACGTGCGAGTGCTCGCAGTTGCTCAGCGGGAAGTCGATGAGCCGGTAGACGCCGGCGAAGGGCACCGCCGGCTTGGCTCGGTCGGCGGTGAGCAGCTGGAGGCGGCCGCCGGCGCCACCGGCCAGGACGAGGACGAGTACACGGGGAAGGGCCATGTGCCCGCGCTACCCCCTCCGGCCGGGCCGTAGCCTCGCGGGCGATGTACGACTACGAGAAGGACGGCGCCGAGATCTACCGGCGGTCGTTCGCGACGATCCGCGCCGAGGCGGACCTGACCGGCCTGCCCGACGACGTCGCCCGCGCCGTCGTGCGGATGATCCACGCCTGCGGCCAGGTCGACCTGGTCGCCGACGTCGCGTACAGCCCCGACGTCGTCCGGCGCGCCCGCGAGGCCCTCGACGGCGGCGCGCCGGTGCTGTGCGACGCGAAGATGGTCGCCTCGGGTGTCACCCGGCGCCGGCTGCCGAAGGACAACGAGGTCGTCTGCACGCTGGACGACCCGCGGGTGCCGTCGCTGGCGGCCGAGCTCGGCACCACCCGCACCGCCGCCGCGCTGGAGCTGTGGGGCGAGCGCCTCGACGGCGCCGTCGTGGCGATCGGCAACGCCCCCACCGCGCTGTTCCACCTGCTGGAGATGGTGGCCGCGGGCGCGCCCCGCCCGGCCGCCGTCCTGGGCATCCCGGTCGGCTTCATCGGCGCCGCCGAGTCCAAGGAGGCGCTCGCCGCCTCCGACCTGGAGTTCCTGGTGGTGCGCGGCCGCCGCGGGGGCAGCGCGATGACCGCCGCCGCGGTCAACGCGATCGCGAGCGACGTCGAGTGACGGGCCGGCTGTACGGCGTGGGGCTCGGTCCCGGCGACCCCGAGCTCGTCACGGTGAAGGCGGCCCGGCTCGTCGCCGCGGCCGACGTCGTCGCCTTCCACGCCGCCCGCCACGGCCGCTCGGTGGCCCGCGCCCTGGCCGAGCCCTACCTGCGCGCGGGGCAGGTGGAGGAGCTGCTGGTCTACCCGGTGACCACCGAGGGCACCGACCACCCCGGCGGCTACCAGGGCGCGATCGACGAGTTCTACGAGGCGGCCGCCGCCCGGCTGGCCGCGCACCTCGACGCCGGCCGCGACGTCGTCGTGCTGGCCGAGGGCGACCCGTTCTTCTACGGCTCCTACATGCACATGCACAAGCGGCTCGCGCACCGCTACCCGACCGAGGTCGTGCCCGGGGTGACCAGCGTCAGCGCCGCCGCGGCGGTCGTCGGCCGTCCGCTGGTCGAGCGCGACGAGGTGCTGACCGTGCTGCCCGGCACGCTGCCCGCCGACGAGCTCGCCGAGTGGCTGGCCACCACCGACTCCGCCGCGGTCATGAAGCTCGGCCGCACGTTCGGGCAGGTGCGGGAGGCGTTCGAGGCGGCCGGCGTGCTGGACCGGGCGTTCTACGTCGAGCGGGCCACCACCGACCGCCAGCGCACGCTGCCGCTGGCCGACGTCGACCCCTCGACCGTCCCGTACTTCTCGCTGGCGTTGCTGCCCAGCCCGCTGACCGGGCCGGGGAACGACCCCGCGCGTCCGGACGACGGGGCCCGCACGGGCGAGGTCGTCGTCGTGGGCCTCGGCCCCGGCGCCCGCGGCTGGACGACGCCCGAGGCCGCCGACGCGGTCGCCTGCGCCGACGACCTGGTCGGCTACGGCCCCTACCTCGACCGCGTGCCGGCCAACCCGCGCCAGACCCGCCACCCCAGCGACAACCGCGTGGAGGCCGAGCGGGCGGCGCACGCCCTGGCGCTCGCCCGGTCGGGACGGCGGGTCGCGGTGGTCTCCAGCGGCGACCCCGGCGTGTTCGCCATGGCCGCCGCGGTGCTCGAGGTGGCCGCCCGTCCCGAGCACGCCGGCGTCGCGGTGCGGGTGCTGCCGGGCGTGACCGCCGCGCAGGCCGTCGCGTCGCGGGTGGGTGCCCCGCTGGGCCACGACTTCGCCGTCATCAGCCTCTCCGACGTGCTCAAGCCGCTCGACGTCGTCCTCGACCGGCTGCGCGCGGCCGCCGGGGCCGACCTGGTCCTCGCCCTCTACAACCCGCGGTCGAGGGCCCGGCCGCACCAGCTGGCGAAGGCCCTCGACGTGCTGCGCGAGGTGCGCGAGCCGGGGACGGTCGTCGTGGTGGGGCGCGACGTCGGCGGGCCGGAGGAGGAGGTCCGGGTGACGACGCTCGGCGACCTCGACCCCGAGACGGTCGACATGCGCTGCCTGCTGCTCGTCGGCTCCTCGCAGACCCGGGTGACGCCGTCCGGGCAGGTCTTCACGCCACGCCGCCACCCCGGGTAGGGGAATGCCCGGCACACGGGTGTCCTTGGCAACGGTCGTGCCCCGACTCCCCCGTCCTGCCGCGTTCTGGTCGGTGGCCGCGCTGCTCGTGCTCGTGCTCGCCGCCTCCGGCGTGCCGTCGCCGCTCTACCGCGTCTACCAGGAGGAGTTCGGCTTCGGAGCCGGCGTCCTCACGCTGGTCTTCGGCATCTACGCGTTCGCGCTGCTGGCGGCGCTGCTGGTGGTCGGGAGCCTGTCCGACCACGTCGGCCGGCGGCCGGTGCTGGCCGGCGGGCTGCTGCTGCAGGCGGTCGCCATGGCGGCCTTCCTCACCGCCGACGGGGTGGGCTGGCTGCTGGCCGCCCGGGTGCTGCAGGGCCTGTCCACCGGCGCGCTCACCGGGTCGCTGGGCGCCACCCTGCTCGACCTGCAGCGCGGCGGTCCCCGCCCGCTCGGCGCGCTGCTCAACACCGTCTCCCCGGGTCTGGGGCTCGCGCTCGGCGCGGTCGGCGCGGGCCTGGCCATCGAGGGTCTCGCCGAGCCGACGCCGTGGGTGTTCGGGGTGCTCACCGTCGTCTTCGTGCTCGGCGCCGGCCTCGCGCTGGCCCTCCCGGAGTCCTCGCCGCGGCTGCCCGGCGCACTGGCCTCGCTGCGCCCGCGGGTGGCGGTGCCCCCGGCGCAGCGCCGGGCGTTCGCCGTCGCGGTCCCCTGCCTGGTGGCGCTGTGGGCCATGGGCGGGCTGGTGCTCTCCCTCGGGCCGTCGCTGACCGCCGGCGTCTTCGGCGCCACCGACCACCTCGTCGGCAGCCTGCTCATCGGCTGCATGCAGGGCTCGGCGGTGGTCGGTGCCCTGGTCGCCCGCGACCTGCCGCCGCGCCGGGCCATGGGCGGCGGCTGCCTGGTCTTCGCGGCCGCGGTGGGCGGGCTCGTCGTCGCGCTGGCCAGCGGGACCCTGTGGCTGTTCTTCGTCACCGCGGGCGTCGCCGGCCTGGGCTTCGGCGCCGCCTTCCTCGGCGCGGTGGCCACGGCGACCGCCGGGGTCGCGCCCGGCAACCGCGCGGGGCTGCTGTCGAGCGTCTTCGTCGTCGGCTACCTGGCGTTCAGCGTCCCGGCCATCGTCGCGGGCGTCGCCTCCGGGTCGGTCGGGCTGCGGGTCGTCGCCGAGGTCTACGGCGCCGTCGTCATCGTGCTGGCGCTCGGCGCGGCGGTGGGGCTGCGACTGTCGGCCCGCCGCTCCCCCGCCGTCGCGGCCGACGAGCCGGCGGAGCCGGTCGCGGCCTGACCGCTCGGTACGCGACGTGACCCGGCGGGGTGGCGTCCTCGTCGGGGGCCACGCGCCGCACCTGCAGGCGCGGGTGCGCGGCGAACCGGTGGACGAGCGCGGCCGGCCCGCCCAGGCAGCGCCAGGTATCGTCCCACAGCCGCGACAGCAGCCACGACCGGTCGGCCGCTGCGCCACCGCGCCGCCTCGGCCGGTCCGGCCTGCCTGGGGACGTACGGCCAGTGCGAGTAGAGGCTCACCCGGGGTGCGCCGGGGAAGGCGGGGTCGTCGAAGCCGGTGTCGAGGTGGCCCAGCCACCACGGCAGGCCGGGCGACTGCTCGGTGAGCAGACCCAGGACGACGGCGACGTCCTCGGCCCGCCCCTCGTCCTCGTCCGGGACGACGATCGTCGCGTACGCCTCGAACACCGGCGGGATCGCGGACGTGATGGTCCGGCCGATGGGGGTCGACTCCCGGATCCACGCCACGTCGGCCCGGGTGCCGATGCGCCACTCCCGGCCGTCCCTGGGGCGGGTGCTGGTCGGCGTCCCGCGTCCCTCGCTCACGGGCCCAGCGTGCACCGGCCGGGTTCATGGCCGCACCGGGCTCTCCGTCCTGCACCGCCCTGAGCTGCGGTTTCTGTCGTACCCCGTGCGTAGGTTGGGTGTCGTGCAGGAGGTCGCCGTCCACGGGTCGCGCTTCGAGCGTGCGCTGGTCGGTCTCCTGGTCGAGACGCCGGCGCCGTTGCGCCGGCTGCCGGTGTCGTTGCTGTCGCGGGAGCAGAAGGCCGCCGAGCTGGCGCGGGTGCAGGCGGTGCGGGCGCGGACCGCCGCCTACGAGGCCGAACTCGTGCTCGGCCTGGCCGATGACTCACCCGATGACGACGACCCGCCGCCCGGCACGCCTGGTGCGCGGTCGTGGAAGCCGGATCCCGAGCTGCCCGGGGGTGTCGGAGTTCTCCACCGCCGAGCTGGCGTTGGTGCTCAACTGCGGGCGGGTGGCGGCGTCGAAGCTGGCCCATCGGGCCTGGACGTTGCGGGAGTCCCTGCCCGCCACGTGGGCGGCGCTGGCCGCGGGGGTGCTGGACGAGTACCGGGCCCGGATCCTGGTCGAGGTCCTGGAGTACACCGACCCGGGGCTGGCGCGGCGGGTGGAGGCCCGGCTGCTGCCCGAGGCCGCGACCCTGACGGCGGGGAAGCTGAAGAAGCGCGCGCTGGAGCTGCTGCTCGAGTTGGACCCCGACGCGGGTGAGCGCCGCCGGGAGCAGGCGCAGCGCCACGCCGACGTCCGCCTCGAGCCCTCTCCCGAGGAGGGCATGGCGAGGCTGACCGCCGACCTGCCGGCCGAGGTGGCCGCGGCCTGCCACGCGGTCATCGACGCACTCGCGGCGATACTCAAGGCCGACGGCGACCCCCGCCCGATCGGGCAGCTGCGCACCCAGGTGGCCGCCGACCTGATCCTGCGCCCCTGGGACGACAGCCGCCCGCCGGTGACCGCGCACCTGCAGATCACCGCCACCCTCGCCTCGCTGGCCGGAGCCTCGACCGGGTGCGGTGCGGTCAACGGGCTGCCGATCACCGCCGCACACCTGCGCGACCTGCTCGCCCGGCTCGACGCCCTCGGCCTGCAGGCCCCCGACGGCGGATCGGTCACCGTGGCGGTCACCGACGACGACGGCACCCTGCGCGCCACCGGCACCCTCGACCAGCTGCGCCGGATCGCCGCCCGCGGCTGCCCCAATCACCCTGAGGCCGGCACCGGCAGCAACGGCACCGGCATGCACACCAGCAGCGACATCGAAACGGACAGCGGCACGGGCACCGACAGTGGCACCGACTGTGGCTGCCCGGTGCTCGACCGGCCCGGCCGGGTGAACCGCTACACCCCCTCCGCCGCCCAGCAGGCGTTCATACGCACCCGCGACCGCACCTGCCGCTTCCCCACCTGCGGCCAACGCGTCGGCTGGGCCGACACCGACCACGTCATCCCGCACGCCTCCGGCGGGACCACCGACTGCGCCAACCTGTGCTGCCTGTGCCGCTCCCACCACCGGCTGAAGACCTTCGCCCACGGCTGGCGCTTCACCATGACCCCCGACGGGACCCTCACCGTCACCACACCGTCGGGCATCACCCGCACCACCCGCCCACCCGGCATGCGACCACCACCGGCGGCACCCGACCCGCCACCCGAGGCGGCCGCGCCACCACCGACCGACCCGGACGACGACCCGCCGCCGTTCTGACTGAGACGCTGTCCCTGAAGGCGGCCCCAGAGTCACGTCCCGCCGCGAAGAACTCGTTCGGCAAGGCGCCGCCCATGCCACCGCCATGCGGAAATCGGCACGGTGCGAGCGCGCATCGATGGACACAGCTCCTCGGCCCCTGATCCATGGTGTATCCCCCGGCTGCGTCCCGAAGGCGAAGCGGTGTCCCTGACTGGGTCGCTCGGGACAAGAAGGCGGCATCTGGAGACGTGATGACCCACCCCGGGCCGAAGGACCGCTGTGCTCCCCGCGTGATGGCACCACCATGGTCCCCACCGCACGGGGGCGAGAAGGGATCAGCCATGACCGCCAGCACCGGACGCGCAGGCATGACGACCGGAAACGCCGCGACCGTCGTTGAGCTGTACGACGCCTTCGGCCAGGGCGACGTCCCAGCCTTCCTCGCGCGACTCGCCGACAACGTCGCCTGGGAGGACTGGCGGGACAACTGGGCCCAGCGGGCCGGCATCCCCACCATGACGCGACGCACCGGCCCGGCCGAGGTGGCCGACTTCTTCGCCATCGTAGGCACCTGGACGCTGCACGACTTCAGCGTGCTCGACGTCATCGGCGACGGGCGTCAGGTCGTCGCCGAGGTGCGAGTGGAGTTCACCCTGCCGAACGGCGGGCGCTTCGCGGACGAGGAGGTCCACCTGTGGACCTTTGACGAGTCCGGTCAGGTGATCCGTCTCCGGCACTACCTCGACACGGCCAAGCACATCGCGGCCAGCCACGGCGAGGACACGACAACGCGCCGATCGAGCCGCCGGGGGGCGCGAGGTCAGTAACCGCGCACCTGCGCGGACGCTTCCCCCATGGGCAGCCGGTGGGAGTGATGCTTGCACGGGCGGGTCACACCCTTGTGCGGCCGAACGAGGCTGTCCCTGAGTGGGCCGTTTGGGGACACCGGCCGGCTCGCCGCGAGGGCGGCTCAGGGACACGCCGCGGTCCTACGGATCAGCCGGGTTCCTCGAGGCGTTCAACGGTGACGAAGTGGCTCGCCCGCACCGACCGCTTCGCCGCCACCATGGCCACGATCAACCCCCCGGACCGATCGACTGGGGCGACCTGGCCGGTGGCGCAGGCTGCTTTGACCAGGGTCACCTCGGCCACGAACACCGGGCGATCACCGAGCTGACGCCGGCCCGGTACGTCGAGGTCCGGCGGCGATCTGTGCGCGAGCATCCCGGCCATGCGCTGGGCAGCCGGCCGCTGCCCGGCCCGTCGCTCTCTTGCAGGAGCGACAGCTGACGACCCGCTAACTTTGGCCGCCCTGCAGCAGAGGAGAGCCCCGTGGGCAACGTGGTCATGTACAGCTCGGTGTCGGTGGACGGCTTCATCGCGGACGAGAACGACCAGCCCGGACCGCTGTTCGACTGGCTCCTCAGCGGTGACGTGCCGTTGGACGAGAGCGGCGCGTTGAAGGTGTCGCAGGCGTCCTACGAACACACCCGCGCGTACTGGGACCAGATCGGGGTGACGATCTGCGGCCGCCACGTCTTCGACCTGACGGACGGCTGGCACGGGAAGCCTCCGAGCGGGATCGACCACGTGGTCGTCGTGACGCACCGTCCCCAGCCCGAGGGCTGGGACCCCGAGGCGCCGTTCCACTTCGTCGACGGCGTCGAGGCAGCCGTGGCCAAGGCGCAGGAGCTCGCGGGTGACCGCTTGATCGAGGTCGCCGCCGGCGAGGTCGGTGGTCAGGTGCTTGCCGCAGGTCTGGTCGACGAGGTGCGCATGGACGTCGTACCCGTCGTGTTCGGGTCCGGCAAGCGCTTCTTCGGGTCGGTCCACGCCCAGCACCTGTTGGAGGATCCTGACGTGGTGACCCAGGGCAACCGGGTGCTCCACCTGCGCTATCGGATGTGCCGCTGACCTGTCTGCGCGGGTACGCGGGGAGGTCATCGCCTGGCCATCGCACGGGACAGCTCCGGACCCCCGCTGTCCGGGCGGGCGGCCTCGGTCGCTCGGCTGTACGTCTCGGCGCTGCGGACCTCACTCGCCCTGACGGCCGGGTAGCCGCAGGGCGAGGACGAAGCACCCCACGAGGAGCGCGAGAGGAACCACCCCGAGCACGAGCTGGAGGTCTCGGGCGACCGCGCCCGTGACCGCGGCAACCAGCCAGACACCCCAGCCGACCATGCAGGCCCGACCCATCGCCTTCGCGGTCGACGTGCTCGCGGACGCGGCCAGCCTGTCCGCTGCCCGGATCGACAGCACGATCGCCAGGAGCCCGAGCGCTCCGGCTCCGATGTCGGCCCCGTCGCTGGGCTCGGCTGTCACCAGCGCGGAGCCGACGACGCCCCACAGCAGGAGTCCGAGGCCAGCGCAGATGGCCGTTCCCCGCTCCGCGTACGTCACAGGTGCGTTCCTAGTGCACCGGAGCCCGAAGCCGCCCTGATGTCGGTCCGCTGGGTGACGGGGTGATGCGGGCCAGCGCGCCTCCAGCGCCCTGGACGACCGTCCCTGAGTGGGCCGCTCGGGGACGGCCCACCACCGGGTGCACCAGCGGTGCCGCCCGTGCGCCAGGACCTGTCGGTCGGGTCGTGGCACGTCGTCGGGACCGGAGAGCCGACCCCTCCGACGGGGACACGCACCGCCGCCGGACGACCCGGGTCGTCCGGCACGACCGGACGGACGCCGTGGAGGCGTGGGAGCGCGCGGACGGTGACGAGCCGCTCGCCCTGACCCGACCTCACCGAGCCCTCCCGATCGTCGGGTCCGGCGGCCGCCGGGCGGTCAGCGGCCGGGGTAGGGCTGCGCCTTCAGCGCGTGAGCCAGGTGGGCGGCGTTCTCGGCCAGCGTCCTCGTGGTGGAGGCGACCGCCTCGGGAGTCTCGTCGAGGTCCAGGTGGTCGCGGCCGCCCATCGCCTCGTCGTTCCAGGATGACGGGCCACGCGTCGCCCTCCCCCGTGTCCACCTCCACGCCTGGCTTCACGTCGTGCTCGACGACCCGGACGACGTCGGAGGTGGAGCCGTGCTCCCCCAGCACGTCGAGGACCTGGCGGGCCAGGAGGTCGCTGGAGGACGGCGCGGGCGAGGGCTCGAGGCTGCACACGAGGGCGAGGGCACGGGGTGACACGGTCTCGGTCATGCGGGTGACCTGTCCCGTCGCAGGCAGGTGTCACATCAGGATCGTGCGCGACCGACCGCGGCGCAGAACCGGTCGTGCTCGGCGCGGGCCGCGGTCAGCGGCGCGAGCACCTCGTCGTCGGCCACCTCGGCCACCCGTGCGGTCAGTCGGCGCCGGGCGGTCCGGGCACGTCTTCGCGCGCCCGCGGCGACCAGTGGCCGGCAGAGCACCGCCAGCAGCACCCCGGCGAGCAGGCCGAGCACCAGCAGCAGCGTGGGCAGCGGGATCCCCTGCACCCGCGGCAGCGGGACGACGTCGTCGAGCTGCAGCAGCCCCAGCACGACCAGGCCGATCAGCCACAGCGCCCCGGCCAGGGCGACGAGCGCGAGCAGCCACTGCAGCCCGCCGACCCCGCGCTGCCACAGCGGCGTGCGGTCCGGGCCGAGGTCGGTGCCGGCGACGGCGCGGTCGAGCCGGTCGGGCAGCCGCTCGCCGGTGTCCTCGGCGGTACGCCGCAGCTCGTCGCGCCAGGCCGGGGGCAGCCCACGGCCGGCGTCGTCGCGGGCCCGGCGCAGCGCGGCGTCCATGCCGGCCCGCTGCACCGCCCCGGCCTGGGGCAGCGACGTCCGGGACCGCTCGTCGCCCAGGTGCAGCCGGCCCAGCGGGTCGGCCCGCAGCTTCCGCGTCCACCGCAGCAGCGGCCAGCCGGTGTGGGCGGTGCCGTTGCGCCGCGCCGACCGCTCGACGGCGGCCACCACCGCGGGCACTCCGGCCGCGTCGGCCAGCGCCCCGGCCAGCTCCTCGCGAGCGGCCTTCCCCGGTCCGCGGTCGCGACCGAGGTCGGGCGCGCAGTGGGTGGCCAGCGCCGTGGCCACGCCCCGGGCGTCGGCGGTGAGCCGGTCGGTGGCGGCCTTCCGCGCCCCGACCCGGCGGGCGAGCTCGGTGCGCAGCTCCGGCAGGCCGAGCCCGGTGCGGGCCGCGGTGGGCAGCACCGGCGTCCCGGCCAGGCCCTCCTCGTCGAGCAGGCGGCGCAGGTCGGCCAGGCACGCGACGGCCGCCGCCTCGTCGAGCCGGTCGACCTGGTTGAGCACCACCAGCAGCACGCCGGCGTGCCCGGCCAGCGGCGCCAGGTAGCGGGTGTGGACGGCGTCGTCGGCGTACTTCTGCGGGTCGAGCACCCACACCAGGACGTCGACGAGCTGCACCAGCCGGTCGACCTCCAGCCGGTTCTCCAGCCGCACGCTGTCGTGGTCGGGCAGGTCGAGCAGCACCAGCCCGTCGAGCGCCGGGTCGGGGTCGGTCACCCGGTGCCGCCGAGGCACCTCCAGCCAGTCGAGCAGCCGGTCGGCGCCGTGCTCTCCCCACACGGTCGCGTGGGCCACCCCGGTGGTCGGCCGCCGCACGCCCGGCGTGCTCACCTCCGCACCCGACAGCGCGTTGAACAGCGTCGACTTGCCGCTGCCGGTGGCCCCGGCCAGCGCGACGACGGTCGCGTCGCCCAGCGCCTCCCGCGCGCCCGCCTTCGCCAGCAGTGACCGCGCGGTGCCCACCTCCGGGACCTCCAGCCGCCCCTCGGCCACCCCGACCGCCTCGCGCAGCGCCGCCAGCCGGTCGGCCAGTGACAGCTCGCGCCCCCTCACGCGGCCACCCCCCGGGACGCGGCCAGCACGGCGACCGCGGCGCGCAGCCGGTCGGCCGCCGCCGGCGCGTCCGCCGCGGGAGCCAGCAGCTCGTCGAAGCGGTCCTGCTCGGAGCGCAGCAGCCGGTCGGCGCGGGCGTCGAGGTCGGCGCGGGCGCGGGCGGCCAGCGACCGCACCGCGGCGTCGCCGAACACCGCCTCGAGCACCCGCTGCCCGACCGCCGTCGTGCCACCGGCGATCGCCAGCTCCGCGCCCGACAGCCCCGCCGTCGACGCGAAGACGGCGACCATCACGACCGCACCGGCCCCGTTGACGCCCCACGACAGCACCCGCGCCCGCGAGCGCTTGCCCGCCCCCTCCTCCCGGACCAGGTCGAGCACGTAACCCTGCCAGTCGCGCACCTCCTCGGCGGCGGCCGGCGCGAGGTCCGGCGACGAGGTGGCCAGCGACTCCTCCCGCCCGGCCACGAGCGCCCCGCCGCCGGGCAGCGAGCGCCACGCGGTGACCGCGCGCTCGGCGGCGCGGTCGGCCTCGGCGCGCAGCAGCGTCTCGACGCCGGACTCCAGCGCCCCCGACAGGGAGTCGGCGGTCGTCGGCCGCCCGGTGAGCGCCGCGCCGAGCCGGTCCCGCAGCCGCCCCACCTGGTTCTGCAGCGAGCGCATCCACTCCCCGGTGCCGACGAAGTCCTGCCACCGCGCGAGCACCTCGCCGCGCAGCAGGCTGCCGTTGCCCACGCCCTCACCGACGGCGTCCCGGGCCCCGTCGTAGGCGGCGTCGGCGGCGTCGGCCAGCGCGTGTGCGGCCGCGGCCTGCTCGTCCACGCCGGCGGCCACGGCCGACACCCGCGCGTCGAGGCTCTCCAGCGCCCCGGCCAGGGTCTGCCGGACGACAGCGGCGCGCTGCTCCTGGTCGGCGGCCAGGCCGTGCAGCCAGTCGCGCAGCTGGGCGACCTGGCCCTCGGGCAGGAAGCCGTCGGTCAGGGGCCGCTCCTCGACGACGAACAGCCGCGCGCTGCCCAGCCCGCCGCGCTCCAGCATCGCGGCGAGGTCGGCGGCCACCTCGGTCACCGCCTCGGGCGGCGTGCGGTCGAGGACGACGGCGAGTGCGGTGCCGCGCTCCTGCGCGGTGCGCAGCAGGTCCCACGGCACCGCGTCGGCGTAGCGGGCCGCCGTCGTCACGAAGACCCACAGGTCGGCGGCCGACAGCAGCTGGCCGGCGAGGTCGCGGTTGGCCTCCACCACCGAGTCGACGTCGGGGGCGTCGACGAGCGCCAGCCCCGGCGGGAGCGCCTCGGTGACCACCAGCTGAAGACCGCCGGCGACGTCCCCCTGCCCGGTGGTGCGGGCCAGGTGCGGCAGCACGCGGTCACCGGAGAAGGCGGCACGGTCGGCCGGGGAGCACACCAGCACCGGCGCGCGGGTGGTCGGGCGGAGCACGCCGGGCACGGTGACCCGCGTGCCGAGCACGCTGTTGACCAGCGTGGACTTGCCCGCGCCGGTGGAGCCGCCGACCACGGCGAGGAGCGGGGCGTCGAGGTCGCGCAGCCGGGGCAGCAGGTAGTCGTCGACCTGGTCGACCACCGCCCGCGCGGTGCGGGCGGTGGTCTCGCGGCCGGGCGTGGCCAGGCCGAGCGGTGCATCCGCGACGGCGTCACGGAGCTCCTGCAGCGCGTCGGTCAGCGGAACGGGACCGGTCATGTCCGGTACCTAGCCCGGACGGCGCCCGGCTACCCCTCCGGGGCCGCCCTCGCGGAGTCCCTGCAGGTCAGGCCCACGGACGACGGGGACCGCCGACCCGGGGCAGACCGGGTCGTACCGGAACCCGTGATGCACGATCCGCTGGGGCACGATCAGGTGTCATCCGTCCGTGATGCGTGACACAGCGCATCCGCCGGGCCGTGCGCACGGAGGAAGTCGCAGGTCACGACGGCGTTTCGCCGGGACGCCCCATACGTTGCCGTCGTCGCGGCAGGACACGGGGGTCCCAGTGCGCACCACCACGAAGACCGTCTCCCCGGCGGAGCCGGTGAGGTCATCTCACCGGTCGGCTGCGACGTCACGACGGGGATCGCCGGTCAGGCGATCGTGGAGAGGATGCACATGAGCGGTTCGGTACGACTCCTGCAGGGACGACGTGGCCGTGCCACGGCCCTGATCGCGGCCGGCGGCCTGCTCGGCGGATCGGCGGTGATCGGGCTGCTGCCCGGCACGGCCGGTGCGTCGAGCCACCGCGAGGCGCCGCTGCTGCTCAACGACCCGGCGGTGGACAACACCGACGTGTACGCGTTCTCCAGCCCGGAGAACGAGGACAACGTCGTGCTGATCGCCAACTGGCAGCCCTTCGAGGAGCCCGACGGCGGCCCGAACTTCTACCCCTGGGCCGAGGACGCCGAGTACCTGGTCAACGTCGACAACGACGGTGACGCCATCGCGGACCTGGTCTACCGCTGGCGGTTCACCACCCAGGACCAGCGCGGCACGGACACGTTCCTCTACAACAACGGCCCGGTCACCTCGCTCGACGACGAGAACCTGCTGTTCCGCCAGTCGTTCATGCTCGACGTGAGCACCGACGGCGGGCACAGCTACGGGCACCCGGTCGCGGAGGGCCCGGTCGCCCCCTCCTATGTCGGGCCGGCGGGCATGGGCACGGCGGAGGACTACGTCGCCAACCTGCGCGACCCCGCCGTCACGGACGTCCACGGTGGCGGCCGCACGCTCGCGACCCAGACCGAGGACCCGTTCTTCCTCGACCTGCGGGTCTTCGACCTGCTCTACGGCGGGGACCTGTCCGAGACCGGCCAGGACACCCTTGCCGGGTACAACGTCAACAGCATCGTGCTCGAGGTGCCGAAGTCCGAGGTGGCCATCCACCACGACGCCGCGAACAACCCGGTCATCGGCGTGTGGAGCACCACCACCCGGCCCACGCTGCGCAACGCCGACGGCACCGCGGCCAGCGACGACTACACGCAGGTGTCCCGCCTGGGTCAGCCGCTGGTCAACGAGGTCGTCGTCCCCACGGGTCTCAAGGACGCCTTCAACGCCATCAGCCCCGACATGGACGCGGCGGCCGCCGACGGCGCCGTCGTCGACCGGGTGCTGCAGCCGGAGGTGCCCGCGCTGATCGAGGGGATCTACGGCGTCCCGGCGCCCGCGGGCCCGCGGTTCGACATCTTCGAGGTGTTCCTGACCGGCGTGGTCTCCAGCGGCGTCGTCGACGTCGACGGCGACCCGGCCACGCCCAACCCCATCGACGTCGACCTCAACTCGCAGGCGCTCAACGCGGGCGCGGACCCGGCGGCGTTCCAGCCCTCGGAGATGCTGCGGCTGAACATGGCCATCACCGGACCCACCGGCCTGGACATGCAGCCCCTCGAGGAGGCCAGCCGCCTCGGCGTCATCGGCGGCGACATCCAGGGGTTCCCGAACGGCCGCCGGCTCGCCGACGACGTCGTCGACATCGAGCTGCTCGCGCTCGAGGGCATCTACGACGTCTCGAACGTGCCGGCCGACCGGCAGGCCGCGTTCGACGCGCTGAAGGCCGGTGACGGGGTCGACGTCAACGACCGTGAGTTCAGCGAGGTCTTCCCCTACGTCGCGGCGCCGCACACGGACGCCGTCAACGTGACCGACAACGGCAACGGCAACGGCAGCGGCAACGGCAACGGCGCCGTGATGCCGGGGGGCACGGGCGGAGGGTCCGGCGGCGGCATGCTGATGCCGGCCGTCACCGGTGCCGCCGCGATGGTCCTGCTCGCCGCGGGCGGCCTGTCGCTGCTCCGGGACCGCCTGCCCGTCCGGGGACGCCGGGCCGCGCAGGCCTGACACCACCGGCCTGACACCGCTCCGCGGCCGTGGGGTGCGGCACCCGCCGCACCCCACGGCCGTCGGCCGCTCTCCGAGGAGGACCGACGTGACGCTGATGGACGCCGCCCTGCGCCGGGCACCCGGGTGCGGTCCGCTGCGGAGTACCCGACCGTGAGCCGGCGGAGGGCACTCGGCGCCGTCGTCGCCGGCCTGGTGCTGCTGCTCGTGGCCGGCGCGACGCTGAGCGCGGGGTGGCGCGACGACCGCCCGGCACCCGGCACTTCTGCGCCGGCGGCCGCCCCGGCCGATCCGCTGGCGCAGGCGATCAGCACCGCGCAGGACCGGCTGGCCGAGCTGCCGGGTGACTGGACGACGTGGGCGCAGCTCGGCGCGGCCTACGTCGAGCAGGCCCGGGTCACCGCCGACCCGTCGTACTACGGCCGGGCCGAGGGGGCGCTCCAGCAGTCGCTGGCGCTCCGCCCGGAGGGCAACGAGCCGGCCCTGACCGGGCTGGGCGCCCTGGCCAACGCCCGGCACGACTTCCGGGCCGCCGCCGACCTGGCCGGCCGGGCCCTGGACGTGAACCCCTTCAGTGCCGCCGCCCTCGGCGTGCTGGTCGACGCCCGGCACCAGCTCGGCGACCACGCCGGCGCCACCGAGGCGCTGGGCCGCATGCTCGAGCTCCAGCCGGGGGTCGCCTCGTTCACCCGGGCGTCCTACGACGCCGAGCTCCGCGGGGACGACCCCGCTGCGGTGACCGCGCTGGAGCAGGCTCTGGACCTCGCGGCGACGCCGTCGGACGAGGCGTTCTGCCGCACGCAGCTCGGCGCTCTCGCCTTCTCGACGGGGGACCTGGCCGAGGCCGAGCGCCAGTTCACCGCCGGCCTGGCCGTGCGGCCCGGCGACGCCGGGCTCCTGCTCGGCCAGAGCCGGGTGCTCGCCGCCCGCGGGGACGAGGGAGCCGCGGTGGAGACCTACCGGTCGCTGGTCGCGGCCCGCCCCCTGCCCGAGCACCTCGTCGAGTACGGCGAGTACCTGCTCTCCCTGGGGCGCGAGGCCGAGGCACGGGAGCAGTTCGCGGTGGTGGGGACGATCCGCGCGCTGTTCGCCGACAGCGGGGTCCGCGACGACCTCGGCGTCGCGCTGTTCGAGGCCGACCACGGCGACCCGGCGGCGGCGGTCGCCGCGGCCGAGGCCGAGTTCGCCGGCCGGCAGAACCCCGACGCGCACGACGCCCTGGCGTGGGCGCTGCACAGCGCCGGCCGGGACGCGGAGGCGCTCGTACACGCGCAGGCGGCGACCGCGCTCGGCGGCGCGCCCGCGCTCTTCCTGTACCACCGCGGGGTCATCGAGGCGGCACTCGGCCAGACCGACCGGGCCCGCGCCACCCTGACCGGGGTCCTCGACACCCAGCCCACCTTCTCGGCGTGGCACGCGCCCCGTGCGCAGGCGCTGCTCGACTCCCTCGGCGGCCCCCTGTGACCGCGGGCCGGCGGCTGGCGGCGGCCCTGCTCGTCGCGTGCGGTCTGACGCTCCTGCCCGCGGGGAGCGCCTCGGCGCACCCGCTGGGCAACTTCAGCGTCAACCACCACGACACCCTGGCGCTGCGGCCCGACGGGGTGTCGCTGACGGCCGTCGTCGACCGGGCCGAGGTCCCCACGGCGCAGCTCCTGCCGCGGCTCACCGACGGCGAGGTGCCGACCGGCGAGGAGCTGGACCGGGCCGCCGTCGGCGAGTGCGCCGCCCTCGCGCAGGCCGTGACCGTGTCGGTGGACGGTGAGCGGCTGAGCTGGACACCCGGGGGCGCGGCCCTCGAGGTGGTGCCCGGCGCCGCCGGGCTGCCGACCCTGCGCGCGACCTGCGAGCTGCGGGCCGATGCCCGGCTCGACCGGGCCGCGACGGTCGCCTTCCGGAACGACCACCTGCCCGGCCAGGTGGGCTGGCGGGAGATCACCGCGGACGGCGACGGCGTCCGGCTGCTCGACCCACCGGTGCCGGTCGACAGCATCAGCGACGAGCTGCGCAGCTACCCGGAGGACCTGCTGTCCTCGCCGCTGGACGTCCGCGGGTTCGAGGTGGCCACCGAGCCCGGCGAGAACTCCGGCGGGGCGGCGCCGGCCACGGGGTCCGGCGACCCCTTCGGCAGCGCGATGGCCGCGCTCGACCGGCACCTGCAGGCGCTGGTGGGCGACCGCGGACTGACCCCGCTGGTGGGTGCGGGCGCGCTGCTCCTGGCCGTGCTGCTCGGCTCCGGCCACGCGCTGCTGCCCGGTCACGGCAAGACGATGATGGCCGCCTACCTGGCCGGCCGCCGCGGGCGGCCGCGGGACGCGCTGACCGTGGGCGCCACCGTGACCGTCACCCACACCGCCGGTGTCCTGCTGCTGGGACTGGCGGTGTCGCTCTCCAGCACGCTGGCCGGGGACCAGGTGCTGCGCTGGCTCGGGGTGGTCAGCGGCGTGCTCGTGGCGGTGATCGGCGCCGTGATGGTGCGCGGGGCGCTGCGCACCCGGCGCACGGACGCGCTCGCCGCACACCTGCCGGAACCGGCACGGGCGGCCGGTGTCCCCGCGCTCGCGGGCGCCGGGACCGGCACCGCGGCCCCCGCCCACCACGACCACGACCACCACGACCACCACGGCCACGACCACGGCCACGACCACCACGGCCACGACCACCACGGCCCAGGTCACGGGCACGCGCACGGCCCCGGGCACGCGCACGGCCCCGGGCACGCGCACGGCCCCGGCCACCACCACGGACCCGGCCGCGGTGGGCTGCTCGGCATGGGCATCGCGGGCGGACTCGTCCCCAGTCCCTCGGCGCTGATCGTGCTGCTGGCGTCCGTCGCGCTGGGCCGCACGGTCTTCGGCGTCGTCCTCGTGTTCGCCTACGGCCTGGGCATGGCGGGCACCCTGACCGCGGTCGGGCTCACCCTCGTGCGGGTCCGCGACCGGTTCGCCCGGCGCCTGGCCGACCCGGCGCTGGGCCGGTGGGCGCGGCGGATCACCCGGACCGTGCCGGTGCTCACCGCGGCACTCGTCCTCCTGGTGGGACTCGCGCTCGTGGTCCGCGGGACCGTCGGCGTCGCGTAGCGATCAGGCGGCGACCGGCTCCCGGGAGGAACGACGGCGCAGGACGACCGCACCCACCGCGCCGGCGAGGACGAGGGCGACTAGGATGCCCGTCCCGTTGCCGTCGGCCGGCATCTGCGTGGCGGGCGGACAGGCGGTGCCGCCCTTGCGCGCGGCCACGTTGGTCCGGCCCAGGTGCCACATCGGCCCGCCGCCGGAGGTCACCGTCACGGAGAACACCCCGTGGCGGACGCCCGGCTGGAAGGTGGTCGGCTGCGCGCCGTCGTAGCGCGGCGGGGTGACCTGGTTGGCCGGCCCCTCGGGGATCTCGACCCGGGCGCCGGTGCGGTTGTCGTAGCCGAACACGGCGGTCCAGGAGCCGTCGCTGTGGGTGATCGTGCAGTCCAGCAGCGGGACGACGTCCGGCGGCGCCGAGCGATTCGCCCCCGGCGCCGCGCCGGCGGCCGTGGGCGCGAGGGCGAGCAGGAGCGCCAGCACGACGACGGCGGCGGCGCGCGCCGCGCGCGACCTCCGGGGTGCCCTGCCGGGTCCGCTCATGGCGTTGGGTGTCCTGTCCTGTCGACGGCGCGGGAGGTGGTGCACCTCCCCCATCGGCCGGCTCGGGCGCGGGCGCGAGCCGAACCCGACGGACACCACCCGGGCGGGTGACCCGCAGGCCGGGTCACCCGGACCGCAGGACGGCCTCCAGGAACTCCTCCACCCGCGCGCGCAGCTCCGCGACCCGCTCCTCCCCCACCGCGACCGGGTCGCGGTCCTGCAGCCACGGCGGGATCTCGGTCCGGGTGCGGGCGGCACAACCGAGGTCGGCACAGACGTAGGTGCCGACCGTGTTCCCGTTGCGCCCGGCCTCC
This sequence comes from Geodermatophilus obscurus, assembly GCF_900115395.1. Lineage (GTDB taxonomy): Bacteria > Actinomycetota > Actinomycetes > Mycobacteriales > Geodermatophilaceae > Geodermatophilus > Geodermatophilus obscurus_B. The sequence continues at coordinate 352,048 of NZ_FOWE01000003.1, read as the reverse complement.
CCGGCGCGGCGGGCGGTAAACAGCGAGACCGCGTCCCCCGACTGCGTGGACCGGCAGAGCAGGCACATGACGCTGCGGCGGGCCGACATGCGCGACTCCGCCGCCCGCAGGGCGATGCCGACCGGCCGGCCCTCGCGCTGGACGACGAGGTAGCCGCGCAGCGGCGCCTTCGGGTCACGCCAGCCGAGCAGCTCGAGCCCGTCCCAGGGCAGGTCGGCCAGGTCGCGCGGGAGGGTGGCGGCGTTCGCCTCGCCCTTCGAGCAGTTCACGAAGGAGCGCCGCACCTGCTGCTCGGTCATCGGTTCCACGAGGCGCCATCCTGCGTTCCGGCACCGTGGCGTCTCAACCGGTTATCCGGGTCCGGCCACCCAGGCCACCGCCTCCTCCACGGTGGTCACGACGTCGACCCCCTCGGGCAGCGGCGGGCGGCGGACCAGCACCACCGGCAGCCCCAGCCGCCGGGCCGCCACGAGCTTGGCCTCGGTCATGTGCCCGCCGGAGTCCTTGGTGACGACGACGTCGACGCGGTGCCCGCGCATCAGCTCGACCTCCTCGTCGACGGTGAACGGCCCGCGCGCGAGCAGCAGCACCGCACCGTCCGGCAGCGGGTCGTCGGGCGGGTCGACCGCGCGCACCAGCACCCGCCCGGGCAGCGCGGCGAACGCGCCCACGCCCTGCCGGCCGGTGGTGACGAACACCGTGCCGGCGCCGCGCACCGCCCCGGCCGCGGCGGCCAGCGAGTCCACGTACCGCCAGTCGTCGCCCGGGCCGGGGGTCCACCCCGGGCGCTGCAGGCGCAGCAGCGGGGTGCCGTGTCGGGCCGCCGCGGCCGCGGCGGAGGCGGTGATGCGGGCGGCGAAGGGGTGGGTGGCGTCGACGACGGCGCGCGGCCGGTGCGTGGCCAGCCAGGCGGCGAGCCCGTCGGCGCCGCCGAAGCCGCCCACCCGCACCCGGCCCTCGGGCAGCAGCGGGTCGGCCACCCGCCCGGCCAGGCTGGACAGGACGTCGACGCCTCCGTCGGCCAGCGCCGCGGCCAACCGCCGCGCCTCACCGGTGCCGCCGAGCACGAGCACCTGCCCGGTCATGCCGGCCGGCCGGGGATCATGGGCCCGTGAGCAGGGACGGCGCCCCCGGGCTGCGGCACGGCTGGACCACCGGCGCGTGCGCGACGGCGGCCACCACCGCGGCCTACACCGCGCTGCTCACCGGCGAGTTCCCCGACCCGGTGACCATCGACCTGCCCAACGACCGGCACCCCTCGTTCGCGCTCGCGAAGGAGTCGCTCGAGCCCGGCGCGGCGACGGTCGGCGTCGTCAAGGACGCCGGCGACGACCCCGACGTCACCCACGGCGCGCTGGTCAGCGTGCGGGTGACGCTCGGAGAGCCGGGCAGCGGCGTGGTCTTCCGCGCCGGCGAGGGCGTGGGCACGGTGACCAAGCCGGGCCTGCCCCTGGCGGTCGGCGAGCCGGCGATCAACCCGATGCCGCGGCGGTTCATCGCTGCGCACGTGGCCATGGTGGCGCACCGGTACGGCGGCAGCGGCGACGTCGTCGTCGAGGTCTCGATCGAGGACGGCGCGGAGCTGGCCCGGAAGACGTGGAACCCGCGGCTGGGCATCCTCGGCGGGCTGTCGGTGCTCGGGACGACGGGTGTCGTCGTGCCCTACTCGTGCTCGTCGTGGATCGACTCGATCCGCCGCGGCATCGACGTCGCCCGCGCCGCCGGCCGGGAGCACGTGGCCGGGTGCACCGGCTCGACCAGCGAGCGGACGGTGCAGGAGCTGTACGGCCTGCCCGAGGACGCGCTGCTGGACATGGGCGACTTCGCCGGCGCGGTGCTCAAGTACCTGCGCCGCCACCCCGTGCCGCGGCTCACCGTCGCCGGCGGCATCGGCAAGCTGGCCAAGCTCGCCGACGGCCACCTCGACCTGCACTCGGGCCGCTCGCAGGTGTCGTTCGCGTCGCTGGCCGACCGGGTGGCCGGCGCCGGCGCGTCGCCGGACCTGGTCGCGGGCGTGCGCGGCGCGAACACCGCGCTCGACGCGCTGCGGCAGTGCCAGGCGGCCGGGCTGCCGCTGGGCGACCTGGTGGCCGCGGGCGCCCGGGAGACCGCGCTCGGCGTGCTCCGCGGCGCCCCGGTCGCGGTCGACGTCGTGGTCATCGACCGCGCGGGGACGGTCGTGGGTCAGGCCTGACGGCACCTCCCTGTCGAGTAGAGGTGGCTGTCGGGGAACTGCTCCGCGGTCAGCACCGGGCCCACGACGACGACCGCCGTCCGCCGCACGCCCGCCGCCTCGACCTGGCCGGCGATGTCGGCGAGCGTGCCGCGCAGCACCAGCTCGTCGTCGCGGCTGGCCCGGGCGACGACGGCGACCGGGCCGTCGTCGCCGTAGTGCTCGGCCAGCTGCGGCGCGAGCTCGGCGATGCGCTGGACGGCCAGGTGCAGGACGAGCGTGGCGCCGGTGGCGGCGTAGGCGGCCAGCTCCTCCCCCGGCGGCATCGGTGTCGACCGGGCGCTGGTCCGCGTCAGCACGACCGTCTGGCCCACCCCGGGCACGGTCAGCTCGCGCTTGAGCGACGCGGCCGCGGCCGCGAACGCGGGCACCCCCGGGACGACGTCGTAGGGCACGCCGGCCGCGTCGAGGCGGCGCATCTGCTCGGCCATCGCGCTGTAGACCGACGGGTCGCCGGAGTGCAGCCGGGCGACGTCGAGGCCGGCCTCGTGCGCCGCGACGAGCTCGGCGGTGATCTGGTCGAGGTCGAGGTCGGCGGTGTCGACCAGGCGGGCGCCGGGCGGGGCGGTGTCGAGCAGCTCGCGGGGCACCAGCGCGCCGGCGTAGAGGCAGACGGGGGCGGACGCGATGAGCCGCGCCGCCCGCAGCGTGACGAGGTCGGCCGCACCCGGCCCGGCCCCGATGAAGTGGACCGTCACGAACGAGCCCTCTCAGCGCTGATGGCTGCTCACCACCGGGTCACCGACCAGATCGTCACGGGCATCGCGGGCTTCCAGCCGGTGAACGACCCCACCGGCTCGGCGCGCTGCACCTCCACCCGCACCAGGTCCCCGCCCACCCGCGCGTGCCACTGGGCGAGCACCGCCTCGCTCTCGACCGTCACCGCGTTGGCCACCAGGCGGCCGCCCGGCGGGAGCGCGTCCCAGCAGGTGTCGACCAGCAGCGGCGTGGTCAGCCCGCCGCCGATGAACACCGCGTCGGGTGCGCCGAGGCGGGGGAGCACGTCCGGCGCGTGCCCGTGCACCACCCGCAGGTAGGGCACCCCGAGCCGGGCCGCGTTGCGGGCGATGCGCTCGGCGCGCTCGGCGGAGGCCTCGATGGCGACGGCGCGGCAGGTCGGGTGAGCGCGCATCCACTCGATGCCGATCGACCCCGAGCCCGCGCCGACGTCCCACAGCCGCTGGCCGGGCACCGCCGCGAGCCGGGACAGCGTCACCGCACGGACCTCCGACCGGGTCAGCTGCCCGTCGGACTCGTAGGCGCCGTCGGGCAGGCCGGGCGTCGTGGGCAGCGGCACGGTGCCGCGGTCGGCCCGGCACTCGACGGCCGTGACCACCAGCGCCGGGGCCGGCTGCGACCAGGTGGCCGCGGTGCCGGTGCGCACCTCCTCGTCGGGGCCGCCCAGCCCGCCGAGCACGGTGACCAGGCTCTGCCCGTAGCCGCGGCCGGCCAGCAGCGCGGCCACCTGCGCCGGGGTGCCGCCGTCGGACCCCAGCACCAGCAGCCGCCGGCCGGGCTGCACGTGCGGGTGCAGCAGCTCGATCGGGCGGCCGACCAGCGTGACCACCTCGGTCTCCTCCACCGCCCAGCCCAGCCGGGCACAGGCCAGCGACACCGACGACGGCGCCGGCAGCACCCGCACCCGGTCGGCGCCGAGCAGCCGCGTGAGCGTGGTGCCGATGCCCGACAGCATCGGGTCACCGCTGGCCAGGACCACGACCGCGCGGCCGGCGTGCGCCTCGACCACCCCGGGCAGCGCCTCGGTGAGCGGCGAGGGCCAGGGCACCCGCCGGGCGGGCACCTCCGGCGGCACGAGGTCCAGCTGGCGGGCGCTGCCGAGGAGCACCTCGGCGCGCTCCACCTCCGCCCGCGACGTCGGCGCCAGCCCCGCCCAGCCGTCGGCGCCGATGCCGACGACGACGACCGGGGTCACCGGCGCCTCCCCGAGGGGCTGCACGGCGACGCTCACGCGGGCAGCTCCCCACCCGGACCGGCGGCCTCGGCCAGCAGCCGCTCGCGCTCCTCCTGCGGCAGCCGGTCGACGTAGACGACGCCGTCGAGGTGGTCGACCTCGTGCTGCAGGCACCGCGCGGCCATGCCGGTGGCCTCGATCGACACCGGCCTGCCCTTCACGTCCACGCCGTCCACCCGGGCCCGGAAGGCGCGGGGCAGCTCGGCGTAGGGGCCGGGCACCGACAGGCAGCCCTCCTCGGTGACCTCCTCGGCCGGCTCGTCCCCGGCCGGCTCCACGAGGGTCAGCGACGGGTTGACGACGTAGCCGACGACGTCCTCGCCGTCGGCGTCGGGGCAGTCGATGACGAACACCCGCGCGTCGACGCCGATCTGGTTGGCCGCCAGCCCCACGCCGTCGGCCTCGCGCATCGAGGCGAACATGTCGAGCACGAGCCGCCGCAGCCTCTCGTCGAACTCGGTCACGGGCGCGGTCGGGCGGTGCAGGACCTCGTTGCTGCCGTAGGTGACGATCGGCCGGGCGACGCCGTCGTAACGGCCGGGCAGGCGCATGCGGCGATCCTAGGAACCGCCCTGGGCAGGATGGTCGCCGTGCCGTCCCGGAGCGACCTCCCCACCGCGCTCGGCCTCGCGCTGGGCGCCGCGGCCGACCTGCTGCTCGCCGACCCCGCGCGCCGGCACCCGGTCGCCGGCTTCGGCACGCTCGCCGCGGCACTGGAGCGCCGGGTCTGGCGGGACTCCCGCGCGGCCGGCGCCGGGTACGCCGCGGTGCTGGTCGGCGCCGCCGCGGGCCTGGGGACGGCGGCGGACCGGGCAACCCGCGAGCACCCGGCGGCGCGGACGGCCGCGGTCGCCGTCGCCACGTGGACGGTGCTCGGGGGCACGTCGCTCGGCCGGGCGGCCGCGGCGATGGCCGCCGCGCTGGAGGCCGGCGACCTGCCCACCGCCCGGGCGCTGCTGCCCACGCTCGCCGGGCGCGACCCGAGCACCCTCGACGCCGCGGAGCTGGCCCGCGCCACGGTCGAGTCGGTCGCGGAGAACACCTCCGACGCCGCCGTCGCCCCGCTGGTGTGGGGTGCGCTCGCGGGCCTGCCCGGGCTGCTCGGCTATCGCGCCGTGAACACCCTCGACGCGATGGTGGGCCACCGCTCGCCGCGGTACGCCCGGTTCGGCTGGGCCGCCGCGCGCACCGACGACGTCGCCAACTGGCTGCCCGCCCGGCTCACCGCGGCGCTCACCGTCGCCGTCGCCCCGGTGGCCGGCGGCTCGCCGCGCGACGCCCTGCGGGTGTGGCGGCGCGACGGGGCCGCCCACCCCAGCCCCAACGCCGGCCGCTGCGAGGCCGCGGCGGCCGGCGCGCTGGGGCTGCGGCTGGGCGGCCGCAACGTCTACGGCAGCCGGGTGGAGGACCGGCCGGTGCTCGGCGACGGCCGGGCGCCGGCCAGCAGCGACGTCGTGCGGTCGGTGCGCCTCTCGCGCGCGGTGTGGCTGGCCGCCGCGGCGCTGGCCGCCGCGGCCCGCCTCACCGCACGGAGCCGGCCGGCCGCGCGGGGCTGACCGGCCCGCGGGCCGCGCCGGTGCAGGGCGCCGCGCGGCGCGGGGAGCACGGGGAACCCCGCGGGGTCGGCGCGGAGGTGGCTGGCCGGCGGGTCGGCCGGGCCGCGCCCGCCGCGCACCGCGACGACGAGCGTGCCGGCGGCCAGGCCACCGAGCGCCAGCAGGAACAGCAGCAGGAGGACCGCACCGGGAGTCATGGCACAGACGGTGGCACCATCCGACCTGGACGGAATGGGTCCAATCCGGCATGGTGGCCTGCATGCCACTGGGCGAGGACCGGTCCACTGCCGCGGAACTGGCCCGGCTAGTCGGGCCACTGGACGACGTCGCCGGGCCCCGGTACGCCGGCCTGGCGCGCCGGATCGGCGAACTCGTCGCGCTGGGGCAGCTCCCGCCGGGCACCCGGCTGCCGGCCGAGCGGGACCTGGCCGCGGCACTGACGGTCAGCCGCGTCACCGTGGCCTCGGCCTACCGGCTCCTGCGGGAGGAGGGCCGCGCGAGGACCCGGCACGGCGCGGGCACGGTCCTGGAGGCCCCGGCCGCCGACGCGGTGTGGACCGCCCCCGCCACCGACCCGGGCGTCCTCGACCTCGCGCACGCCGCCCCGGAGGCCGCACCCGAGCTCGCGCCGGCCTACCGGCAGGCCCTGTCCCGGCTGCCCTCGCTCACCGCCGGCCACGGCTACGCACCGGGCGGGCTGCCCGAGCTCCGCGCGGCCATCGCCGACCGCTACACCGCCCGCGGCCTGCCCACCGACCCCGAGCAGGTGGTGGTCACCGCCGGCACCGGCGACGCCACGGCGCTGGTGGTCGAGGCGCTGCTGCAGCCCGGCGACCGGGTGCTGGTCGAGCACCCCACCTACCCCGGCGCGCTCGGCATGGTGACGGCCGCGGGCGGGCGGTGCGTGCCGGTCGCCCTCGACGCCGCCGACCCCGACGCCGTCGTGGGCGCCGCGCACCTCGCCGTCCGGCAGAGCAGCCCCCGGCTGGCCTTCCTCATGCCCGACTTCTCCAACCCCAGCGGCGCGCGGCTGTCGGCGGCCGGCCGTCGGCGGCTGGCCGCCACGCTGTGGCAGCAGGGCGTGCTCGCGGTCGTCGACGAGGTCACCGCGGAGCTGTGGCTCGACGACGAGGGCCCGCTCCCGCCCTACGCCGCCGGCCTCCCCGACGCCGCCACGGTGACCGTCGGCGGCCTGTCCAAGGCGGTGTGGGGCGGGCTGCGGGTCGGCTGGCTGCGCACCGACGCCGCGCTGGCCGCCTCCCTCGGCTCGACCCTGGGCCGCCGGCAGCTGTCGGTGAGCCCCCTCGACCAGCTCGCCGCCACCGCCCTGGTGCGCGACCTCGACGCGGTGCTGGCCGGCCGCCGGGCGCTGCTGCGCGAGCGCCGCGACGTGCTGCTCGCCGAGCTGGCCGCCCGCCTGCCGCACTGGAGCGCGCCCCGCCCCGGCGGCGGGCTCTCGGCGTGGTGTGTCCTGCCGCCGGGCACCGGCTCGGCCGCGCTCACCGCCGCCGCGGCGCCGCTGGGGCTGCTGCTGGCCGAGGGCCGCGTGTTCGGCACCGGGACGGCCTTCGACGACCACCTGCGGCTGCCCTTCACGCTGCCGCCGGACCGGCTGCGCACCGCGATCGCCACCCTGGCCTCGGTCGACGCCGCCCTGCGCAGTGGACCGGTCGCCCGCCATCCAGTACGTCCCGTCACGGTGGTGTGACACGCAGCACCTGCGCCGCTCGCGGGCACCGGATCCAGCGGCTACGGTTGCCCGTACCGAGCGACCGGGGTCACCTCCCCGGCTCCCGCGGACGGTCGAACAGGCGGCTGCGCGGTGCCCCCCCGGGCTTCCTCCCCGGGCCGCCTCCCGGAGCACTCCATGACGTCGATCCAGTTCCGCCCCGTCACCGCCCACCGTGCGCCCGCCTCGCCGGCGCCGCCCGCCGCAGCACTGCCCCGCCCTCCGGTGCCCTCCCCGCCGGCCGAGCGCCGCACCCGCCTGTCCGGCCGCTGGCGCTACGACCGGCGCACCGGTGCGTGGGACTGGTCGGAGGTGGCGACCGCCCTCCTCGGCCTGCCCGCCGACGGCGCCGGCACCGAGGAGCTGATCGCCGTCCAGCACCCCGACGACCGGCCGCGGACGATCGACGCGCTGTCGGCCGCGGTCAGCGGCGCACAGGCCTTCTCCCTCGAGGTGCGGATCGGCACCGGCGCCGGGGAGCACAGCACCGTGGTCCTGGTCGGCGAGCCCCGGTTCGACGGGGAGGGCCGGGTGGCCGGCGTCGAGGGACTGGTCGTGGCCGCCCCGCGGCCGGCCGCCGCCGACGACGACCGGGCCGCGCTCCTGGAGGTCGAGGTCGCGCAGCTGCGGACCGCGATGGTCACCCGGGCGCCGATCGAGCAGGCCAAGGGCGTGCTGATGCTGCTCACCGGCTGCGACGAGCAGCGGGCCTTCGACCTGCTGGCGCACATCTCCAGCCACACCCACCGCAAGGTCCGCGACGTCGCCGTGGACCTGGTGGCCTCGGCCTCGGGCCGCCGGCCGCTGTCGGCGGCGGTCAAGGAGATCCTGCGCGACGCCTGCCCGCCGGAGCCCGGCGGGCACTGACCGGTTCCGCCCTGCCGCCGTCCTCCTCCCGGCGGCAGGGGAGGATGCCCCGGGGCCCGGCGGGCGGTGCCGGGCCCCGCCCGAGGGAGGAGACGGCGTGTTCTACCTCGTCGCGCGGCTGGTGCTGCGGCCGGTGTTCTGGATCCTGTTCCGGCCGAGGGTGCGGGGGCGGGCCAACGTCCCGGCCACCGGGGCCTTCATCATCGCCAGCAACCACCTGTCCTTCATCGACAGCATGGCCATCCCCCTGTCGGCGCCCCGGCGCGTGGGCTACCTGGCCAAGGCCGAGTACTTCACGACGCCCGGCGTCGGCGGCTGGCTCACCCGCACGCTGTTCACCGCGCTCGGCGCCCTGCCGGTGCAGCGGCAGACCTCCCGGGCGGCCCAGGAGGCGCTCGACACCGCGCTCGGCGTGCTGCGCGCCGGGGGCGGCTTCGGCATCTACCCCGAGGGCACCCGGTCCCGCGACGGCCGGCTGGCCCGCGGGAAGACCGGCGTCGCCTGGCTGGCACTGACCGCCGACTGCCCCGTCGTCCCGGTCGGCATCACCGGCACCGACCGGATCCAGCCGCCGGGTGCGACGTGGCCGCGGCCGCACCGCTTCACCGTCGTCTTCGGCGAGCCGATGACCTTCCCCGAGCACGCCGGGCAGGCCGGCAGCAACCGCGCCCGCCGCGAGGTCACCGACCGGATCATGGAGCAGATCGCCCTCCTGTCCGGACAGGAGAAGGCCGGCTGGGGGCAGCCGGCGGCATGAGCGGCGCCCTCCTCGTCGCCGGGACGACGTCGGACGCCGGCAAGTCCGTCGTCACCGCCGGCATCTGCCGGTGGCTGGCCCGCCAGGGCGTGCGGGTGGCCCCGTTCAAGGCGCAGAACATGAGCAACAACTCGATGGTGACCGCCGACGGCGCCGAGATCGGCCGGGCCCAGGTCATGCAGGCCGCCGCCGCCCGCGTCGAGCCCGAGGCCGCGATGAACCCGGTGCTGCTCAAGCCCGGCGGCGACGACGCCAGCCAGGTCGTCGTCCTGGGCCGGCCGGTGGCCGAGGTGACGGCGCTGTCCTACCGGCCGATGAAGGCCGCGTTGCTCGAGCAGGTGCTGGCCAGCCTGGCCGACCTGCGGTCGCGGTTCGACGTCGTCGTCTGCGAGGGCGCCGGCTCCCCCACCGAGATCAACCTGCGCGCCGACGACATCGCCAACATGGGCCTGGCCACCGCGGCGCACCTGCCGGTGGTCGTCGTCGGCGACATCGACCGGGGCGGGGTCTTCCCCGCCCTCTACGGCACCGTCGCGCTGATGCCGCCGGCCGACCAGCGGCTCGTGGCCGGGTTCCTGGTCAACAAGTTCCGCGGCGACGTCCGGCTGCTGCGCCCCGGCCTCGAGCAGCTCACCGCGCTCACCGGCCGGCCCACCCTCGGTGTCCTGCCGTGGCTGCCCGGCGCGGCGGTCGACGTCGAGGACTCCCTCGGCGTGCCCACCGGCGTCTCCTCGGCCGGCCCGCCGCACGGGGAGGACGTGCTGCGCGTGTCGGTGGCCCGGCTGCCGCGGCTGTCGAACTTCACCGACCTCGACGCGCTGGCCGCCGAGCCCGGGGTGCTCGTCCGCTACGCCACCCGGCCCGAGGAGCTCGCCGACGCCGACCTCGTCGTGCTGCCGGGCACCCGCTCCACCGTCGCCGACCTGGCCTGGCTCCGCTCGACCGGGCTGGCCGGCGCGGTGGCCCGCCGCGCCGCCGAGGGGCGGCCGGTGCTCGGCATCTGCGGGGGGCACCAGATGCTCGCCCGCACCATCACCGACGACGTCGAGTCGCGCGCCGGCACCGTCGCCGGGCTCGGGCTGCTGCCGGCCGACGTCGCCTTCGCCCGGGACAAGACGCTCGGCCGCCCGTCGGGCGAGGCGCTCGGCCACCCGGTGCGCGGCTACGAGATCCACCACGGCGTCGTCACGTACTCCGGCGCAGCGGAGGCCTTCCTCGACGGCGGCCGGGTCGGGGCGACGTGGGGCACCACGTGGCACGGGGCGCTGGAGAACGACGGCTTCCGCCGGGCGTTCCTCGCCGAGGTCGCACGGGCGGCCGGGCGGCGGTTCGTCCCGGCGCCGGACACCTCCTTCGCCGCGGTGCGCGAGCAGCGCCTCGACGCGCTCGGCGACCTGGTGGCCGAGCACGCCGACACCGGCGCGCTGTGGCGGCTGCTCGAGGAGGGACCACCGGCGGAGCTGCCGCTGCTGCCGCCGGGGGACGCGTCGGGCCCGCGGTGAGGACGGCCGACGGGGACGACGCCGACGCCTCGACCGGCGTCTGCCCCCGAGGGGGACGGGCGTCCTCCCGGTCCGCGGCGGCGCGGCCGTGACCGACGCGGTCTTCGGCGACCCGCGGCTGGCCGCGGTCTACGACACGTTCGACGGTGACCGTGCGGACCTCGACCCCTACCTGTCCCTGGTCGAGGAGCTCGGGGCGCGCACCGTCCTCGACGTCGGGTGCGGGACCGGCAGCTTCGCCTGCCTGCTGGCCGAGCGCGGGGTGCAGGCGGTCGGCGTCGACCCGGCGGCGGCCTCGCTCGACGTGGCCCGCCGCAAGCCCCGTGCGGACGAGGTGCGGTGGCTGCTCGGCGACGCAGGGTCGCTGCCACCGCTGCAGGTGGACCTGGCGACGATGACGGGGAACGTGGCCCAGGTGTTCCTCACCGACGAGGAGTGGGCGGCGACCCTGGGTGCGATCCGGGCGGCGCTGCGCCCAGGGGGCCGGCTGGTGTTCGAGAGCCGGCGGCCGGAGCGGCAGGCGTGGCGGGAGTGGACCCGGGAGCGGTCGTGGACCCGCGCCGTCGTCCCGGAGGTCGGGCCCGTGGAGACCTGGGTGGAGGTCACCGACGTGCGGGGCAGCCTGGTCTCGTTCCGGTGGAGCTTCGTCTTCGGGAGCGACGGCGCGGAGCTGACGTCGGACTCGACACTGCGGTTCCGCAGCCGCGAGGAGCTCGGGGACTCGCTGGCGACCGCGGGCTTCTCGGTGCAGGACGTGCGGGACGCCCCCGACCGGCCGGGACACGAGCTCGTGTTCATCGCCCGGCGGTGAGCACGGGGGCCGGGGGTGGTGGACGGGTCCGGTGCCCGGGCGCGCCCGGTACGTCCGGCACACCCGGTGGGACGACGCCGGCCGGACCGACCGGTGCGCGACCCTGGGCCGGCTGACCGCCGGTCCCGCCGGCAGCCACCCGCGGATCCACCCCGCGCTGCCCCTCCGTCCTGCTCAGGGGAGTCATGTCCGAGTCGCGTCCGCAGCACGGGGAGCCACCCGCGCGCCCGCCCACCGCCACGATGATCCTGGTGGTCGGGCTCCCGGCGGCCGGGAAGACCACCCGGGCCGTGGAGCTGGCCGCGGCACACCGGGCGCTGCGACTGACCCCGGACCACTGGATGGTCCCGCTGTTCGGCGACCCGATGGCCGACGGCAGGCGCTTCGTGCTTGAGGGACGGCTCATCTCGGTCGCCCTGCAGGCGCTGCGGCTGGGTACCGGCGTCGTGCTCGACTTCGGGCTCCGGGACCGCGACGAACGGTCGGCCCTGCGCTGGCCGGCCCGGTCGACCGGGGCGGCCTGCCGGGTGGTCTACCTGCCCGTGGACGAGGACGTCCAACTCGCCCGGATCGCGCACCGCCAGGAGATGGCACCGCACCGGACGTTCCCGATGACCGCGGCCGACGTCGAGCTGTGGCGGGAGCAGCTCCGGGTGCCGGACGCCACCGAGCTCGGCGACGGCGACGTCCCCGGTCCGCCGGCGGGGTGGCCGGGCCGGCCGGAGTGGGCAGCGGACCACTGGCCCTCCTGCGCGGACGGCTGACCTGGTCGCGGGACCGCCACGTCGGACCACCCCGTCACCCCGTGGGCCGTGGTCAGCCGGCGGTGAGCCGCGCCCGGACGTCGTCGGGCCAGGGCACGGAGACGCCGCCCGCGGTGCCCACGTAGGTGTTCCGGACGACGCAGCACACCCGCTCGCCCACGCGGACGGTGAAGCGCACCGTCACGCTGGTGCGGCCCACCCGCTCGCTCTCGGCGTCGACCTCGACGACGTCCCCCCAGCGCGCCGACGACGACCACTCCAGCGAGCTGGCCTTGACCACCGGGTCGGCCCGCGCGGCGATCTCGTCCCACGGCAGGCCGAGCGAGGCCCACCAGAGGTTGCTGGCCTCGTCGGCCCAGACCAGGTAGTGCGCGTTGAAGACGACGCCCTGCTGGTCGCACTCGACGAAGCGGACCGGGGAGCTCCAGGTGACCGGCACGGGGCGCCACGCTAGCCGGACCCGTCGGCCCGCCGGGCTACCGTCGTCCCATGCCCGACGACGGTGCGCCCGCCCCCGACCCCGTGCTCGCGGGGTACCGCCCGCCCTCGCAGCTGGTGCTGGACAAGGAGATCGACCACCTCGACGTCCACTGCCGGTCCCTCATCGGGCTCTCGCCGTTCCTCACGATGGCGACGGCCGACGCCGACGGCTGGCCGGAGGTCTCCCCGCGCGGCGGCGACCCGGGCTTCGTCAAGGTGCTCGACGAGCACCGCCTGGCCCTGCCCGACCGCCAGGGCAACAACCGGCTCGACAGCCTCCGGAAGGTGGCGGTCAACCCGCGGGTGGCGCTGCTGTTCTTCGTGCCCGGCGTCGAGGAGACCCTGAAGGTGTACGGCACGGGCGAGCTGCTGCCCGCCGACACCCTCGACGTCGACCTGACCGAGTTCGGCAGGGCGCCGCGCTCGGTGCTGCTGGTGACCGTGCAGCGCGCCTACCTGCAGTGCGCCAAGGCCGTCATGCGCTCCGGGCTGTGGGACCCGGCCGCGCGCGTCGACCGGTCGGCCCTGCCGCCGTTCGGCACGATGATCCGCGACCACTGCCGGCTGGAGACCCCGCTCCCCGACGACGCGACCATCCGCGCGGAGCTCGCCCTCGAGCTCTGAGCCTGTCGGTGGGAGCTGCCAGTCTGCGGGCATGGCGACCGACATCCAGGTGACGATCGACTCCACCGACCCGCACACCCAGGCCGACTGGTGGGCCGAGGCGCTGGGCTGGCAGGTGGAGCCCCAGGACGAGGCGTTCATCCGGCGGATGGTCGACGCCGGGCACGCCACCGAGGCCGACACCACGACGCACCGCGGCGCGCTGGTGTGGGCCCTCGGCGCGGCGATCACCTCGCCCGACCCCGGCCGCCCGCGGGTGCTCTTCCAGCGGGTGCCCGAGCCGAGGACGGGCAAGAACCGCCTGCACCTCGACGTGCACGTGGGCGCCGAGCGGCGCGAGGCCGAGGTGTCCCGCCTGGTCGAGCTGGGCGCCACCGAGCTCTGGCGCTCCGCGCAGGGGCCGCTGGAGTGGGTGACGCTCGCCGACCCGGAGGGCAACGAGTTCTGCGTCGCGTGAGGGAGGACCCCGTCGCCCCCGTGTGGGGCCGGGCTCAGGGAGTACGCAGGTCCCGGGCCAGGCGGCGGTAGGCGACGGTGCGCTCGGCGTGGCGCCGGAGGAGGACGCGCCGCCGGGGTCTGCGCTCGGTGCCCAGGTACCGGGCGTCCTCGACGAGCTGGAAGGCGGCGAGCACGCTGGCGCGCGGCTCGCGGACCAGCGGAACGGTGGCGACGACGGGCTGGGCCGAGGTCATGGGAGCCCCCCTCTCCCGGAACACGCTGGCAGCGCGCCCCGTCTCCCCATGGTGCCCGCGATCAGCCGGGGAGAACCAGAACCGGCCTGAATTGGTACCGGAGTGACGGATGTGACGGCCGTGGCGCCGCGGTCGCGCCTACGGTGCGCCCATGAGCCGACCGCGCCGCCTCGTGGCCGCCGCCCTGTCCCTCGTGCGCGCCGCCGTCGCGCCGGCCGGCCGCCGCCCCGTCCCGCGCCGGGAGCCGCCGCCCCGGCGGGTGCCGGCCGGCGTCGACGCGGAGTACCGCCCGCGGGCCGACGGCCGCCCCGACCCCGGCGAGGTGGTGTGGGCCTGGGTGCCCTACGACGAGGGCGACGGGCGGGGCAAGGACCGGCCGGTGCTGGTCGTCGGACGGCAGGGCACCGACCTGGTCGGCCTGCAGCTGAGCAGCCAGGACCACGACCGCGACGCCGCCGACGAGGCCCGGCACGGGCGGACGTGGATGGACGTCGGCCGCGGGGGCTGGGACCGGCAGGGCCGCCCGAGCGAGGTCCGGCTCGACCGTCTCCTCGTGCTGGACCCCGCCGGGGTGCGGCGCGAGGGCGCGGCGATGGACCGGGCCGTCTTCGACCGGGTCGTGGCCGCCGCCGGGCGGGTCCAGGGCTGGTGAGCGCTCAGGCGGGCACGGCCGCGACCAGGCGCCGCTTGGCCAGCGCGATCGGCACCTGACCCACCAGCGCGGGCAGCACCCAGGCCAGCGGGTGCTGGGTCTGCGCGACCAGCAGGCCGGTGGTCAGCGCGACGTAGGAGCCGCCCAGCAGGTGCGGCTGCAGCGTGCGCCAGTGCGGCCACCCTCGCCGCCGGGCCAGCGCGCCGGTGGCCGCGAGGACGACGCTCAGCGCCCCGAACCCGACCAGCCAGGCCAGGCCCGGGGTGAGCAGCGCCAGAGCCGCCCCGGTAGCGGCCACCCCGGCGACCGCCGCCTGGTAGGCGGCCGCCGCGCCGGTGCCCGCCCGGCCGCGCAGCCGGGCGACCAGCCACAGCGGGCCGAGCAGCAGGCCGGCCGTGCCGGCGGCGACGTGGAGGAGGAGCAGCGTCTCGCGCACGTCCCGACCGTGGCAGCGGCGGCCCCGGTCCCGGCAGTGCCGGCCGTCACCGGCCGGTGGTGACGGACGTCAGCGGGCCGGTGACGGCGCCGCCGGGCTCGGCCCGCGCTCGACGTAGGTCTGCAGCACGACGCGCGTGCGGGTGTTGCGGACACCGGTCACGGCGTACAGGTCGCGCAGCAGGTCCTGCAGCTCGCCGGCCCCGCCGACCCGCACCTTGACGAGGAAGTGGGTGTCGCCGGCCACCGAGTGCAGCTCCTCGACGCGCGGGTCCTGCCGGACCGCGTCCGCCAGCGGCTCCGTCGCCCAGCCCACGGTGTCGAGCTCGACGAAGGCGAGCAGGTGGCGTCCCACCGCGGCGGCGTCCAGGCTCGCGCTCGGGCAGCGGGTCGACCGGTTGCCGCGGCGGACCGTGCTGCGCGGCGCCGCGCTGGGCCTGTCGGCCGGGCTGCTGCTGTCCGCGGGCGCACCGCACTGGGCGAGGCTGGCGGCGGGCCAGGCCGTCGCGGGAACCGCCGCGGGCGTGTCGCTGCCCGTCGCGTACGCCACCGCGGGGGAGCTGGCACCGGCGGACGCCCAGACCCGCGCGCTGGGCCGGGTCCTGCTCGGCTGGTCGGTGGCCATGGTGGTCGCCGTGCCGCTGGCCGCCGCGGCCGGCGGCGTCGTGGGGTGGCGTGGCGCCCTCGCCGGGCTCGCCGGGCTGGCCCTGGTGCTCGTCGGGCTGCTCGGCCGGCTGCCGGAGCCGCGGACCACGCGGCCGGCCGGAGTGGGCGGCGGCTACGCCCCGGCCCTGCGCCGGCCCTGGGTGCGGCCGCTGCTGCTGGTCGTCGTGGCCTTCATGGGCGCCTTCTACGCGACCTACGCCTACCTGGGTCACCACGTCCGCGCGGAGGAGGGCGCCGGCGCGGCCACGGCCGGTCCGCTCGCCCTGGCCTACGGCGTGGGCTTCGGCGTCGCGGGGATCCTCGACGGCCGGGTCGACCGGATCGGCCCGTCCCGCCTGCTCGTCCCGGCCGTCCTCGCGCTGGTCGCCGTCTACGGCCTGGAGCCCCCGGCCGCCGGCTCGCTGTGGACCGTGCTGGTGCTGGCCGTGGCGTGGGGACTGGTCAACCACCTCGGGCTGAGCCTGCTGGTCGGGCTGCTGTCCGGGGCGGGCGGGCCGGCGCGCGGCCCGGTGATGTCGCTCTACAGCGGGGTGACCTACCTGGCCGCGTCGCTGGGGACGGCGGGCCTGGGACCGCTCCACGAGCGCCACGGGCTGCCCGTCGTCGCCCTCGTCTCGGCCGCGGCCCTCCTGCTGGCGGTGCTGCCCGCCGCGCGCGTACGCGGGACCGCCCCCGCGACTCGAGCGGGTCCCTGACCCGGCCTCAGTCGGCCGCGGACCCCTGGCGACCGGGCTGCTGGCGGCCGGGCTCCTGACAGCCGGGCTCCTGGCGGCCGGGCTCCTGGCGGCCGGGCTGCTGGCGGCCGGGCTGCGGCGACCGCGGGCGGAGGTGGTAGACGCCGGCCTGGCCGGGCAGCGGCTGCAGGTCGTAGCGGGAGACGACCTTGGGCCCGTCGTGCAGGTGCACGTGGGTGACGGTGGGCAGCGGGTCCCCGTGGCGCGCGGCGCGGATCTCCACCCGCCCGTCGAGCGGACCGCCCACGAACAGCAGGACGGCGTCCTGCCCGTCCGCTGCGGCGTCCACCAGCGCAGTCTCCACGTCGGACAGCTCCGTCTCCTCCCTCGGCGCTCGGCTCACCCGGTCGAGGGTAGGCGTGCCGCGCCACCCCGTCGGGCTCCCGGTCAGCCCGGCCGGGGGCGCAGCCGCCGGGCCACGACGGGCGCGGCCAGCAGCATCACGAACAGCCGGAGCACCTGGACGGCGAGCACGAAGGTGGCGTCCGCGCCGCTGCCGGTGGCCGTGGCGAGGACCGCGTAGAGGCCGCCCGGCGTGGTCGCGAGGTAGGCGTCGAGCCCGCTCACGCCGGTGGCCGCGGCCAGCACCGCGCCGAGGCCGGCGCAGGCGGCGATCAGCCCGGCGATCAGCGTCAGGGCCAGCGGCAGCGCCCGGCCGACGGTGCGCAGGCTCGCCGCGGTGAAGCGCACGCCCACCGCCAGGCCGACGACCAGGAACGTCGCCGCCTCGACCCCCGCGGGCACGTCCGCGCCGCCGGAGAGCCCGGACGGGTCGGCCGCGGCGGCCACGAGCAGCGGCCCGAGCAGCGCCGGCACCGGCAGCCGCACCAGGCGCGCCAGCGGGAACCCGACCAGCACGCACGCGGCGGTGAACGCGAGGCCCACCGGCCAGCCGGGCCCGGTCGGCTCCGCGACATCGCCCGGGCCGGTGTCGGCGCCGTAGACCGTCGTCGCCACGACCGGCATGAGGACGACGATCAGCACCACCCGCAGGTACTGCAGGACGGCGACCATCCGGTCGTCGGCGCCGAGGTCGCGGGCCATCGCGGTGATCCCCGACGCGCCGCCGGCGATCATCGCGAAGGCGCCGGTCACCGGGCTGATGCCGGGCTGCAGCCGGAGCAGCAGCCCGGCGGCGACGGTGAGCAGCAGCGTCGCCACGGTGACCAGCAGGACCGGCAGCCAGTCCTCGCCGATGGCGGCGAGGGTGTCGGGGTCGACCAGCGCGCCGATGGAGACCCCGATGACCGCCTGCGCGGCCGCCAGGCCCGGGCGGGGCACGTCGAGCGGGGTGCGGCCGGCCAGCCCCCGCACCAGCCCGGCCAGCAGCCCGCCGAACAGGGCCGGGGAGGGCACGCCGGCGAGGTCGAGCAGGACGGCGGCGCCGACGGCACCGGCGAGCACCAGGGCGCCGTCGGCGAGTCCCCGCGGGTCGGGCCGCCCCGGCCTCACAGGCCGGCGATGCGGCGCAGCTCGGCGACGTGGGCGTCGAACGCCCGCCGCCCGTCCCGGGTGAGCGCCAGGCTGGTGCGCTGGCGGGAGGCCACGGTGGCCTTGCTGACCTGCACGTACCCGGCCTCCTCCAGATGCCTGACGTGCTTGGACAGCACCGAGTCGCTCACGCCCACCTGGTCGCGAACGGTGGCGAACTCCATGGTGTCGACGGCGGCCAGCAGCCCGCAGATCTGCAGGCGTGGCGGGGGGTGGATGACCGCGTCGAAGTGCGGCGCGACCGCGGTCACAGCCCGCGCCCGTCCCGCAGCTCGGCCACCCACCGGCGGCCCCACACCCGGCTGAGCACGCCCGCGGCGACGCCGAGGACCGCTCCCGCCACCACCATCACCCAGTGCCGGTCGTAGCCCTCCGCCAGCACGAACGCCGGCACCAGGACGACCAGGACGAGCGCACCCCACGCGGCCATCACCCGGGGAGGCGTGTCGACCCAGACCCCGGTGATCCGCCGGTAGGCCGCGACCAGCGCACCGAGGCCGGCGGCGAAGACGAGGAGCGCGGGGAAGGTCACCCACAGCGAGTCGAGGGCGTAGGACGCCAGGAAGCCGAAGAGGAGCAGCCCCAGGGCGACGTCGTACCACCACGGCTGCAGCACCCGGTCGGCCAGCGCCACCCGGTCGGCCCGCAGGGCGGCGAGCTGGGCGACGGCGGCGTCGCGGTCCTGGTCGGCGGTCACGACAGGCCCCGCAGCTCGCGCACGTACAGGTGGCCTGCCCACCGGCTGGTCACCGCGGCCGTCACGCCCGCCACCGCACCCGCGGCCACCAGGGCCCACGACCGGTCGAACCCGAGGGCCAGCACCAGCGCCGGGACGACGACGAGGACGTAGACGACCAGGTAGACCGACGACGCCCTGCGCATGGCGCCCCGCCGGAACCCGTCGACCCAGAACCCCGTGCGCCGGCGGTAGGTGGAGACGAGCCACCCGAGCCCGGCGGAGAACAGCGCCACACCGGCGAGGGTCGCGAAGACGTTGCCCGCCGCCACCACGGACAGCAGGCCGAAGACCGCCATGCCCAGCAGCACGTCGTACCACCACGGCTGCAGCGCCCGGTCGGCGAGCGCCACCCGGTCGGCCTGCAGCGCGGCGAGCTGGGCGACGGCGGTGTCGGGGTCGACGGCGTCGTTTTCCATGTCGGAAAGTGTGGCCCGTTTCTTTCCGATGCGTCAAGTGACCGGGCCGGGGTGTCGTCCGCCCGGGCCGTCGTGGTCGAATGACGCCGCCACGCGACGGCAGTGGAGGAAGCCCGGTGCGACTCCGGCGCGGTCCCGCCACTGTGAGCCGGCACCTCGACCAGGAGGCGCCGGGAAGTCAGGAACTCCCGCCGTCGCCTCCTGCCACCTCCGGGCGTGGACACCCGGGGAGAGGACCCCAGCCGTGCGCGGTCGAACCGCATGACCTACCCGTTCGGCGCCGTCGTCGGCATGGACGACATGCGCCTGGCGCTCCTGCTCAACGCCGTCTCGCCCGCGGTGGGGGGCGTCCTGGTGCGCGGCGAGAAGGGCACCGCCAAGTCGACGACGGTGCGCGCGCTGGCCGCCGTCCTCCCGCCGGTCGCGGTCGTCCCCGGCTGCCGCTTCGCCTGCGACCCCGCCGCACCCGACCCCGCCTGCCCCGACGGCCCGCACGACGCCGTGCCGGGGCACACCCGCCCCGCGCGGCTGGTCGAGCTGCCGGTGGGCGCCTCGGAGGACCGCGTCGTCGGGTCGCTGGACCTCGAGCGGGCGCTCACCGAGGGCGTGAAGGCGTTCGAGCCCGGGTTGCTGGCCGCCGCGCACCGCGGCGTGCTCTACGTCGACGAGGTCAACCTGCTGCACGACCACCTCGTCGACCTGCTCCTCGACGCCGCCGCGCTCGGCACCGCCTACGTCGAGCGGGAGGGCGTGTCGGTGCGGCACGCCGCACGGTTCCTGCTGGTCGGCACGATGAACCCCGAGGAGGGGGAGCTGCGCCCGCAGCTGCTCGACCGGTTCGGGCTGACCGTGGAGGTCGCCGCGCCGCGCGACCCGGCCGAGCGTGCCGAGGTGGTCCGCCGCCGGTTCGCTTACGACGCCGACCCGGCCGGCTTCGCCGCCGCCTGGGCCGGCGAGGAGGGCGCGCTGGCGCAGCGGATCGCCGCCGCGCGCGCCCGGCTGCCGCACGTCGTCCTCTCCGACGGCGCGCTGCGGCAGGTGACCGCCGTGTGCGCCGCCTTCGACGTCGACGGCCTGCGCGCCGACCTGGTCACCGCCCGCGCCGCGATGGCGCACGCCGCCTGGTGCGGCCGCGACGAGGTCACCGAGGACGACATCCGGGTGGCCGCCCGCCTGGCGCTCCCCCACCGCCGCCGGCGCAACCCCTTCGACGCGCCCGGTCTCGACGACGACACCCTGGAGCAGGCGCTGCAGGACAGCCGCCCGGAGGAGGGCCCCGACGACGACCCGCCGTCTCCCCCGGACGGCCCCGACGGCGGCGACCCACCACCCCCGGCGAGTTCCCGTGATCTCGACGGCGGCCCCGCGGACGACGCGTCGAGATCGCGCGATCTCGACGAGCAGGGCGGTACGGAGACCCCCGGTGCGGAGACCCCCGGTGCGGAGACCCCCGGCGAGGGCGGCGCGACGGGGCAGGCGCGGGAGAAGGCGGCCGCGGCGCCGTCGGAGCCCTTCCGCGCGCGCCGGCTCGAGGTCCCCGGCATCGGTGCCGGTGCGGCCGGCCGCCGGTCGCGGGCACGCGCCGAGCGGGGGCGGGTCGTGGGGTCGGTCCGCCCGTCGGGCCCGGTGACGCGCCTGCACCTGGTCGACACCGTGCTCGCCGCCGCGCCGCACCAGGTCGCCCGCGGGCGCACCGGCCCGGGGCTGCGCGTGACCCGCGAGGACCTGCGCCAGGCCACGCTCGAGGGCCGCGAGGGCAACCTCGTCCTGTTCGTCGTCGACGCCAGCGGCTCGATGGGCTCGCGGGCGCGGATGGGCGCGGTCAAGGGCGCGGTGCTGTCCCTGCTGCTCGACGCCTACCAGCGCCGCGACAAGGTCGGCCTGGTCACCTTCCGCGGCGGCGACGCCGTGCTCGCGCTGCCGCCCACCTGGTCGGTCGAGGCCGCCGCGGCCCGGCTGCGCGAACTGCCCACCGGCGGGCGCACGCCGCTGGCGGCCGGCCTGCTGCGCGCGGAGGAGGTGCTCCGCGTCGAGCACGTCCGCGACCCGCGGCGGCGCCCGCTGCTCGTCGTCGTCACCGACGGCCGGGCCACGGGCGCGCGCGGGTCCGACGCCCTCGGGACGGCGCACGCGGCCGCGCGGCGGCTGGCCGCGGCGGGGACGGCGGCCGTCGTCGTCGACTGCGAGTCCGGGCCGGTCCGGCTGGGCCTCGCCGGCGCGCTCGGGGTGCACCTGGGCGCGCAGACGCTGCGGCTGGAGGAGCTGGCGGCCGAGTCGCTGGCCGCCACCGTCCGCTCGGCGCGAGAGGCGGCCTAGGCATGCCCCAGGGACAGGTCGCCGTCACGCCGCAGGACGGGCTGACGACGCGGCAGCGCCGCAACCGCCCGCTGCTCGCCGTGCACACCGGCGAGATGAAGGGCAAGTCCACCGCCGCGTTCGGCATGGCCATGCGGGCGTGGAACCAGGGGTGGCCGATCGCGGTCTACCAGTTCGTCAAGAGCGCGAAGTGGCGGGTCGGCGAGGAGAACGCGCTCACCGCGCTGGGCCGGCTGCACGAGCAGACCGGCGAGGGGGGGCCGGTGGTCTGGCACAAGATGGGCTCGGGCTGGTCGTGGTCGCGCCGGCAGGGCACCGAGGTCGACCACGCCGCCGACGCCGCCGAGGGCTGGGCCCAGATCAAGCGCGACCTCGCCGCCGAGGCGCACCGCTTCTACGTCCTCGACGAGTTCACCTACCCGCTGAAGTGGGGCTGGGTCGACGTCGACGACGTCGTCGGGACGCTGGCGGACCGCCCGGGCACCCAGCACGTCGTGATCACCGGCCGGGACGCGCCGCCGGCGCTGGTCGCCGCCGCCGACCTGGTGGTGGAGATGACCAAGGTCAAGCACCCGATGGACGCCGGCCAGAAGGGCCAGCGGGGGATCGAGTGGTGACGGCGGACGCCGCCGACCGGACCGACCGTGCAGTTGCGGTCGCCGGGGACGGCGTGTGCGCACGTGTCGGCGACCGCAACTGCCCACTCGGGGTGGGGGGACGGCGGTGGTGAGCCTCCCGCGCGTGGTCGTCGCCGCGCCGAGCAGCAACGCGGGCAAGACGTCGGTCACGACCGGCCTGGTCGCCGCGCTGACCGCCCGCGGGTCCGCCGTCTCCCCGCACAAGGTCGGCCCCGACTACATCGACCCGGGTTACGCGGGCCTCGCCGCCGGGCGCCCGGGACGCAACCTCGACCCCTGGCTGTGCGGCGAGGAGCGGATCGCACCGCTGTTCCTGCACGGCGCCCGCGGGGCCGACGTCGCCGTCGTCGAGGGGGTCATGGGCCTCTTCGACGGCGCCACGCACCCCACCGTCGAGCCCGGCTTCGCCTCGACGGCGCACGTCGCCGGGCTGCTGCAGGCGCCGGTGCTGCTGGTCGTCGACGCGTCCTCGCAGGCCCGCAGCGTCGCCGCGCTGGTGCACGGGTTCGCCACCTTCGACCCGGCGGTGCGCATCGGCGGCGTGGTGCTCAACCGCGTGGGCAGCGACCGGCACGAGGCGATCCTGCGCGAGGCGCTGGGCGCCGCCGGGGTGCCGGTGCTCGGCGCGCTGCGGCGGATGAAGGCGCTGGCCACGCCGTCGCGGCACCTCGGTCTGGTGCCGGCCGCCGAGCGCTCGGCCGAGGCGCTGGCCACCGTCCGGCGCCTCGGCGAGGTGGTCGCCGCCGGCGTCGACCTCGACGCCGTCCTGCGGCTGGCCCGCACCGCACCCGACCTGCCCGCGACGCCGTGGGAGCCGGCCGCCGAGGTGACCCCGGTCCCCGGGCGGCCGCGGATCGCCGTCGCCGGGGGTGCGGCGTTCTCCTTCACCTACCGGGAGAGCGTCGAGCTGCTGGAGGCGGCCGGCGCCGAGGTGGTGACCGTCGACCCGCTGCGCGACGAGGCGCTGCCCGAGGGCACCGCCGGGCTGGTCGTCGGCGGCGGGTTCCCCGAGGTCTACGCGGACGCGCTGTCGGCCAACGAGACGCTGCGCGCCGACGTCGCCGCGCTCGCCGCCCGCGGCGGGCCGGTGGCCGCCGAGTGCGCGGGCCTGCTGTACCTGTCCCGCGAGCTCGACGGCGCCCCGATGTGCGGCGTGCTCGACGTCGCCACGCGGATGACGCCGCGGCTGACCCTGGGCTACCGCGCGGCCGTCGCGGTCACCGACAGCGTGCTGGCCCCGGCGGGCACGCGGGTCCGCGGGCACGAGTTCCACCGCACGACCGCGCTGCCCGCGGCCGGCCCCACCCCGGCCTGGCAGTGGTCGGCGGCCGGCCCGGAGGGGTTCGTCGCGGGCTCCGTGCACGCGTCCTACCTGCACCTGAACTGGGCCGGCAGCCCCGCGCTCGCCGAACGGCTCGTGGCCGCCTGCGCGGCGGCCGTCCCGGAGGAGGCACGCCGTGCACATCGCTGAGGGCTTCCTGCCGGCCGGCCACGCCGTCGGCTGGACGGTCGCCGCCGCCCCCTTCGTCGTGCACGGCGCCCGGGCGGTGGTGCGCGAGGTCCGGGAGAACCCGGAGTCCACGCTGCTGCTCGGCGCGGCCGGCGCGTTCACCTTCGTGCTCAGCGCGATCAAGCTGCCCTCGGTCACCGGCAGCTCCAGCCACCCGACGGGCACCGGCCCCGGGGCGATCCTCTTCCGCCCGCCGGTGATGGCGCTGCTCGGCACCGTGGTGCTGCTGTTCCAGGCCCTGCTGCTCGCCCACGGCGGCCTCACCACCCTCGGCGCCAACGCCGTCGCGTTCGCGGTGGTGGGCCCCTGGGCCGGCTACGGCGCCTACCGGCTCAGCCGAGCGGCCGGGGGCGGGCTGCTGCCCGGTGTCTTCGCCGGCGTCGCGGTGGCCGACCTCGCCACCTACGTCACGACGTCGCTGCAGCTGGCCCTCGCCTTCCCCGACGCGACCGGCGGCCTGGCCGGCGCGCTGGTCAAGTTCCTCGGCGTCTTCGCCCTCACCCAGGTGCCCCTGGCCATCGGCGAGGGCCTGCTCGGCGTGCTGCTGTTCCGGGTGCTGACGGTCAACGCGCGCCCCGAGCTCGAGCGCCTCGGCCTGCTGCGCCCGGCCGCCACGGAGCAGCCGACGGAGGAAGCGCGGTGACCCGCCGGCACCTGGTCACCGCGCTGCTCGTGCTCGCGGTGGTCGCACTGTTCGCCCTGCCGCTGCTGCTCGACGGCGGCACGTCGGACTACGCCGGCACCGACGCGGCCGTCACCGAGGAGCTCGAGGCCGGCGGCTACACGCCCTGGTTCGAGTCGGTGTTCAGCCCCGCGGGCGAGGTCGAGTCCGGGCTGTTCGCGCTGCAGGCGGCCCTGGGCGGCGGCGTCCTCGGCTACGTCCTGGGCCGCCTCCGCGGCCGGCGCGCCACCGCCGCCCGGCCCGGGGCCGAGCGCGCGGACGACGCATGACCGGCCTGGCGGTCGACGACGCCGCCTGGGCCAGCGCCTGGCGCACCCGCTCGCCGCTGGACAAGCTGCTGCTCTGCGGCGGCCTGGTGGGATGCGCGCTCGCCCTGCCGGTGTGGCCCGGCGGGGTGCTGGTGGCACTGGCGGCGGTCGTCCTCGCACTGGGTCCGGCCCGGGTGCCGGCCCGCACGTTCGGCCGGGCGGTGCGCTGGCCCCTGGCCTTCGTCGCCGTCGGGGCGCTCACCGCCGTCGTCACCGTCGACGGCGGTGGCCTCGGCTGGGCGCCCGGTGCCGGGGTGCGCGCCGGTGAGCTGGTCGGGCACTCGGTCGCCGGGGGTGCGGCGGTGCTCCTGCTGGCCACCACCACGCCGATGACCGACCTGCTCGACGCGCTGCGCCGGCTGCGCGTGCCGGCGGCCGTCGTCGACGTGGCGGGGGTGACGTACCGGATGCTGTTCGTGCTGCTGCAGAGCCTGCGCACCATCCGCGAGGCGCAGACCGCCCGCATGGGTCACTCGACCTGGCGGCTCTCCTACCGGTCGTCGGGGATGCTCGCCGCCGCCGTGCTGACCCGCTCCTGGGACCGCGCCCGCCGGCTGCAGGAGGGCCTGGCCGGGCGCGGGATGGAGGCCGGCCTGCAGGTCCTGCCGGAGGCGCGGCCCTCCTCCCCCGGGTTCCTGGCCGCGACCGCGGCCGGCCTGGCCGCGCTGGTCGCCGCCGGGGTGCTGGGCGCGTGAGTCACCGGACGATCACCGCCGAGCGCCTGGTGGTCGGCTACGGACGCGGCCGCCGGGTGCTCGACGGCGCCTCGCTCACCGTCCCCGCCGGCCGGCGCCTCGCCGTCCTCGGCGCCAACGGCTCGGGCAAGACCACCCTGCTGCGCTGCCTGTCCGGCGCGCTGCGGCCCGACTCCGGCGCGGTCGCCGTCGACGGGGCGCTGCTGCGGCACACCCGCGGCGGCCTGCGCGCGCACCGGCAGGAGGTCCAGCTCGTCCTGCAGGACCCCGACGACCAGCTGTTCAGCGCCTCGGTGGCCCAGGACGTGTCCTTCGGCCCGCTCAACCTGGGGCTGACCGCGGAGCAGGTGCGCGAGCGGGTCGCCGAGGCCCTCGCGCTGCTCGCCGTCGACGGCCTCGCCGACCGGCCCACCCACCAGCTGTCCTACGGCGAGCGCAAGCGGGTGGCCATCGCCGGCGCGGTCGCCATGCGCCCGTGCGTGCTGCTGCTCGACGAGCCCACCGCCGGCCTCGACCCCTCCGCCGTCGCCGAGGCGCTGGCCGCCCTCGACCGGCTGCGGGCGTCGGGCTCCACGGTGGTCATGAGCACCCACGACGTCGACCTCGCGCTGCGCTGGGCCGACGAGGTGGCCGTCGTCGTCGACCGGCGGGTGGTGCAGGGCCTGCCCGAGCAGCTCCTCGCCGACGACGACCTGCTCGCCCGCGCCCGGCTCGACCGGCCGTGGGCGCTGACCGTCGGCACGCGGCTGCGTGCGCTCGGCCTGCTGCCCGACGACGGCCCGCTCCCCCGCGACGCCCCGGCGCTGCTCGCCGCCCTGCCCGACCGGCCCGGCGTCTCCCCGTGGACGTGACCGTCGGCGTCGGCGCGGTCTCCGGGGTGTCGGTGGCGGAGGTGCTGGCCGCCGTCGACGCCGTCCTGCCCGCCGGTGCCCGGGTGGCGCGGCTGGCCACCCTGGAGGCCCGCGCCGCCGAGCCCGGGGTGCGGGACGCCGCCGCCGCCCGCGGCTGGCCGCTGACCGGGCACCCCGCGGCGGTCCTGGCCGGCGTGGCGGTCCCGTCCCCGTCGGCCCGGGTGGCCGCCGCGGTGGGCACGCCGTCGGTGGCCGAGGCCGCCGCGCTCCTGCACGGGGCGCGGCTGGTGGTGGGCAGGACGGTCCGCGGCCGGGTCACCGTGGCGGTGTCGGAGTGACCGAGGACGTCGACCTCGACCACCACGGCGACCTCGACCTGGCGCCCGGCCTGGTCGACCTCGCCGTCAACGTCCGCGCCGGCACGCCGCCGCCGTGGCTGCGGGAGGTCCTGGCCGCGTCCCTCGCCGACGTCGCCGCCTACCCCGACCTCCGCCCGGCCCGCGCCGCGGTGGCCGCCGCGCACGGCCGCGACCCCGCCGAGGTGCTGCCCACCGCGGGCGCCGCCGAGGCGTTCGTGCTGCTCGCGCGGGCGCTGCGGCCGCGCCGCGCGGTCGTCGTCCACCCGTCGTTCACCGAGCCGGAGGCGGCGCTGCGGGCGGCCGGTCACCCCGTCGAGCGGCTGCTGCTCGCCCCGCCCGCGCACCGGCTGGACCCGGCCGCCGTGCCCGACGACGCCGACCTCGTCGTCCTCGGCAACCCGACCAACCCCACCTCGGTGCTGCACCCGCACCGTGACGTCGCCGCGCTCGCCCGGCCCGGGCGGGTGCTGGTGGTCGACGAGGCGTTCGCCGACACCGTGCCCGGCGAGCCCGAGTCGCTCGCGGCGCGCACCGACCTGCCGGGCCTGGTGGTGGTCCGCAGCCTGACCAAGACGTGGGGGCTGGCGGGTGTGCGCGTCGGCTACGCGCTCGGGCCGGCACCGGTGGTCGCCGCTATGGCCGCCGCGCAGCCACACTGGCCGCTGTCGACCCCGGCGCTCGCGGCGCTGGCCGCCTGCACCACGCCGCAGGCCCGCGCGGAGGCCGGCGCCGCGGCCCGCGGGCTGGTCGCGCACCGGGCGGCGCTCCTGGCCGCCCTGCCGCCCGGGCTCGTCGTCGGGGAGCCGCGGTCGTCGTTCGTGCTGCTGCGCGTGCCCGGCGGCGCGCGGGTCCGCGCGGCGCTGCGGGAGCGGGGCTGGGCGGTGCGCCGCGGGGACACCTTCCCCGGCCTGTCCCCCGACCACCTGCGGGTGGCCGTCCGCGACCCGGCGACCTCGCGTGCGTTCGCCGCGGACCTCACTGCGATCCTTGACGGCGACATGCCGACGACGACGTCGCAGCAGGCCGCCGTCCCGGAGGAGCACCGCTGAGCGCCACGCCCGTCGACCCCGCGAGCGGGGTCGTCTACCCCGTCGGCCTGCGCCTGCTCGACCGCTCCGTGGTCGTGGTCGGCGGCGGCTCGGTCGCCCACCGCCGGGTGGCCGGGCTGCTCGAGGCGCGCGCCCGGGTCACCGTGGTCAGCCCCGAGGTCACCCCGGCGCTGGAGGCGCTGGTCGAGCCCGGCTCGCTGACCTGGGTGGCCCGCCGCTACCAGCCCGGCGACCTCGACGGCGCCTGGTACGCGGTCGCGGCCACCGACGACCCCGCCGTGAACGCCGCCGTGGCCGAGGAGGCCGAGCGGCTGAGGGTGTTCTGCGCCCGCGCCGACGACCGCTCGGCCTCCAGCGTGTGGACGCCCGCCGTCGGCCGACAGGGCGACCTCGTCGTCGGCGTGCACGGGGGCGGTGACCCGCAGCGGGCGGTCGGCGTCCGCGACGCCGTCGTCGCCGGGCTCACCGACGGCAGCATCCGCGACCGCGCCGCCCGCTCCCCCGAGGGCGGGCGCGCCGGCAGCGTGGTCCTGGTCGGCGGCGGCCCCGGCGACCCCGGGCTGGTCACCGTCCGCGGGCAGCAGGCGGTGGCGCAGGCCGACGTCGTCCTGGCCGACCACCTCGCGCCCCAGTCGCTGCTGGCCTCGCTGCCGCCGGAGGTCGAGGTCATCGACGCCTCGAAGCTGCCGCGCGGGCGGTCGATGGCGCAGGAGCAGATCAACGCGCTGCTGGTCGAGCGCGCGCTGGCCGGCAAGCGGGTGGTGCGGCTCAAGGGCGGGGACCCGTTCGTGTTCGGCCGCGGCATGGAGGAGCTCGAGGCGTGCGTCGCCGCGGGCGTGCCGGTCGAGGTGGTCCCCGGCGTGACCAGCGCGATCGGCGTCCCCGGGCTCGCCGGCATCCCGGTCACCCACCGCGGGCTGACCCACGAGTTCGTCGTCGTCTCCGGGCACGTGCCGCCCGGCCACCCGCAGTCGCTGGTCGACTGGACCGCGCTCGGCCGGCTGCGCGGCACCGTCGTGGTGCTCATGGGCGTCGACACCGCGGGGGCGATCGCGGCGGCGCTGGTCGAGCACGGCCGCGCCCCGCAGACCCCGGTGGCCGTCATCGCCGACGGCTCCACGCCCACCCAGCGCGTCGTGCGCACCACGCTGACCGGCCTGGCCGCGACGCTCGCCGACGAGGGCATCCGCCCGCCGGCCGTCTGGGTGGTCGGCGACGTCGTCGGCCTGGCACCGCAGCTCTAGCCGGCCACGACGGTCCGATCCGGCTCCGGCCCGGGCGCTCCTCCCAGCCCAGGCCCGGGCGCCGACCCGGGCGCCGTCCCCCCGCGATCATGGCGCCGGCGTGGTGACACGCCGCGCCGCCCCCGCGTGTCGCCACCGGACCTCCACGATCGCCGCCGAAGAACCAGCGGGGATAGCACTGGCGCTGCGGATGTAGCACTCCTACTATCTGCAGCATCCGACGGCGTCCCCCCGGAGGCGACGATGCCCCGTTCCGCTCCCCCGTCCGACGACCCGGTCATCGAGGTCCGCGACCTGCGGATGACCTACGGCACCACCGAGGTCCTCACCGGCGTCGACCTGACCGTCGACGCGGGCGAGGTCGTCTGCCTGCTCGGCCCCAACGGGGCGGGCAAGACCACCACCATCGAGATCCTCGAGGGCTTCCGGCTGCCGTCGGCGGGCGAGGTCCGCGTGCTCGGCGAGGACCCGGCGCACGCCGGGGACGCCTGGCGGGCGCGGGTCGGCGTCGTGCTGCAGTCGTGGCGCGACCACGCCCGGTGGACCCCGCGCCGGCTGCTCGACCAGCTCGGCGGCTACTACGCCGCCTACGGCACACCCGAGCGGCCCCGGCCCTACGCCGTCGACTGGTTGCTCGAGGTGGTCGGGATGGCCGAGTTCGCCGACCGGAAGATCGGCACTCTGTCGGGCGGCCAGCGGCGCCGGCTCGACGTGGCCGTCGGCATCATCGGCCGCCCGGAGCTGCTGTTCCTCGACGAGCCGACGGCCGGGTTCGACCCGCAGGCCCGCCGGGACTTCCACGACCTGGTGCACCGGCTCTCCGACCTCGAGGGCACGAGCATCCTGCTCACCACCCACGACCTCGACGAGGCCGAGAAGCTGGCCGACCGCATCCTGATCCTGGCCGACGGGCGCATCGTCGCCGACGGCAGCCCCGACGCGCTGGCCCGGCAGGTGGCGGGCACCTCGGAGGTGCGCTGGGCGTGCGGGCGGGAGCGGTACGTGCACGGCACCGACGACGTCGTCGCGTTCGTCCGGGGGCTGTTCGAGCAGCACGGCGACGAGCTGACCGATCTCGAGGTCCGCCACGCCAGCCTCGAGGACACCTACCTGGCGATGGTGCAGCGGTCCGAGACCGGCGCACCGGCCGCGCCGGCGCTGGTGGAGGTGACCCGGTGAACGCCACCCGCAACGCGCTCGCGCTCGGCGTCCGCCGCGGCTGGACGGAGTTCCTGCTCAGCCTCCGCAGCCCCCAGGACCAGGGCTTCTACCTGTTCATGGGCCTCGGCACCCTGCTCTACCTGTGGTTCAACCGGGACGAGCAGATCGACGGCACCGGCATCTCGGTGGTGGCCTACAGCCTGCCCGGCATCCTCGCCGCACTCCTGGCCTTCGGCGTGGTCATCGGCCCGGCCTTCTCCCTGGCCATGGAGCGGGAGGACGGGACGCTGCTGCGGCACAAGGCGGTGCCCCACGGCATGCAGGGGTACGTGACCGGCCAGGTCGTCCTGCACTCGCTCGGGTTGGTGCCCCTGCTCCTGGTCATCCTCGTGCCGAGCTTCCTGCTCTTCGACGGCGTGATGGACCGCGGCGCCGCGGGCTGGCTCACCGTGACCTGGGTGGTCGTGCTGGGGCTGCTCGCGACCCTGCCGCTGGGCATGGTGATCGGCTCGCTGGTGCCGAGCACGCAGAAGGTCACCACCTGGGGGATGCTCCCGGTCATCGTGGTCACGGCGATCTCCGGGGTCTTCTTCCCGGTCCAGGCGCTGTGGGGCTGGGTGCAGGCGGTCGCCCAGGTGTTCCCGACCTACTGGATCGGCCTGGGCATGCGCTCGGCGTTCCTCCCCGACGCGGCCGCCGCCGTGGAGCTCGGCGACTCCTGGCGCACGGGGACGACGGTGCTCGTGCTGGCGGCGTGGGCGGTGGCGGGCCTGCTGCTCACCCCGCGGGTGCTGCGGCGGATGGCCCGCCGGCAGTCCGGCTCCTCGGTGGCGGCGGCGCGCGACCAGGCGGCGCAGTGGGTCCGGTGACCCGGTGGGTCGGGTGACCCGGTGGCTCCGGTGAGCGGCGACAGGGACGCGGTCTACAACCGGATCGCGATCCTGCGCGCCGAGCAGGGCGTGACCCGGCGGGAGCTGGCCGATGCGCTCGGCGTCCACTACCAGACGGTGGGCTACCTCGAGCGCGGCGAGTACAACCCGAGCCTGAACCTCGCGCTGCGCATCGCGGAGTTCTTCGGGCTGCCGGTGGAGGTCGTCTTCTCCACCCGGCCGTTCCCGCGGATCAGCGACGCCACCCGGCCGGCCCCGGGCGAGCCGGACGGGCAGGCGGACGGTCTCGCGGCGGGCTGAGGAGCGTCAGCCCCGGCCGGCCGGTCCCCCGACCCGGCCGGCCGGGGGCAGCCGGCGCAGCAGCGGCGACAGCCGCCGCGCCCCCGGACCCTCGGCGGCCGCGGCGTCGCCGGGGTTGGACAGGCCGCACGAGGTGAGCGACAGGCAGCCGCAGCCGATGCACGACGACAGCCCGTCGCGCAGCTGCACCAGGGCGGCGATCTGCTCGTCGAGCCGGTCCCGCCACCCCCGCGAGAGCCGCTCCCAGTCGCGGGCCGACGGCGTCCGGCCGTCGGGCAGCGAGGCCAGCGCCTGCCGGATCTCCGGTAGCGACAGGCCCACGTTCTGCGCCGCGCGGACGAAGGCGAGCCGCCGCAGCACCGAGCGCGGGTAGCGCCGCGCGCCGCCCGCCGTCCGCTCGGGCGCCAGCAGCCCCTCGGCCTCGTAGTGCCGCAGGGCCGACGGCGTCAGGCCCGCGCGCGCCGCCACCTCCCCGATCGCCAGCAGCTCCACGCCGCCCCCTTGACCTCGAGTCGACTTCAGGTCGCAGCGTAGCCCCATGACACCCACCGCCCTGGTGACCGGCGCCTCCCGCGGCCTCGGTCTCGCCCTCGCCACCGAGCTGTCCCGCCGCGGATGGCGCCTCGTCGTCGACGCCCGCGATCCCGCCCGGCTGGCCGCCGCCGTCGCCTCCCTCCCCCGTCCCGACCTGGTCACCGCGCTGCCCGGTGACGTCGCCGACGCCGACCACCGCGCCGCGCTGGCCGCCGCGGCCGGCGACTCCCTCGACCTGCTCGTCGCCAACGCCTCCGCGCTCGGCCCGACGCCGCTGCCCCGGCTGGCCGACCTCGCCGCTGCCACGCTGGAGGACCTGCTGCGGGTCAACACCGTCGCCCCGCTGGCGCTGGTGCAGGCGGTGCTGCCCGCGCTGGAGCGGTCCGGCGGCACCGTCGTCACGATCACGAGCGACGCCGCCGTCGAGGCCTACGAAGGCTGGGGCGGGTACGGCGCCAGCAAGGCCGCGCTGGACCTGCTGACCGCCGTCCTCGCCGTGGAGCACCCGCGGCTGCGCGTCCTCGCCGTCGACCCCGGCGACATGGCCACCGACATGCACGCGGCCGCCGACCCCGGCGCCGACCCGGCCGGCCTGGCCGCCCCCGAGGACGTCGCCCCGGCACTGCTGCGGGTGCTCGACGGCGGCGTCCCCGGTCCGCGCGTGCGGGTGACCGACCTGGCGGAGGTGGCCCGGTGACCGCCCTGACCGTCCCCGTGGGCGCGGCGGCCACCGTCCCGCCGGAGCGGCGCGGCCTGGCCCGCGACGGCGTGCGGCTGATGGCGGTCCGGCCGCACGTCCTCACGTCCGCGCGCTTCTCCGACCTCCCCGACCTGCTCGAGCCCGGCGACCTGGTGGTGGTCAACACCTCGGGCACGCTCCCGGCACGGCTGACGGCCCGGCGGACCGACGGCGCGACCACCCCCGTGCACGTCTCGACGACGCTCGACGACGGCGCCTGGGTGGTCGAGGTGCGCCGCCCGACCGACGACGGGCCCGAGACCGGCGTCGAGCCCGGCACGGCGCTGGACCTCCCCGGCGGCGTCCGGCTGGTCCTGCGCGCCGGCTTCCCCGACCCGGGCCGCCCCGGCCGGCTGTGGCGGGCGCACGCCTCACCCGCGGTGTCGGTGCCGGGGTACCTGGCCCGGTACGGCCGGCCGGTGCGCTACGGGCACCTCGGCGCCGCTGTGGACCTCGCCGACGTGCAGAACGTCTACGCCACCGAGCCCGGCAGCGCGGAAAACGCCAGCGCCGGCCGGCCCTTCACCGAGCGGCTGCTCGTGCGGCTGGTGGCCCGGGGCGTGCCGGTGGTCCCGCTCGTCCTGCACGCGGGCGTGTCCAGCCCGGAGCTGCACGAGCCCCCGGCACCGGAGCGCTACCGGGTCCCGGAGGTCACCGCCCGGCTGGTCACCGCGACGCGGGCCGCCGGACGGCGGGTGGTCGCCGTCGGCACCACGGTCACCCGGGCGCTGGAGACGGTGACCGGCGAGGACGGCGTCACCCGGCCCGGCGAGGGCTGGACCGACCTGGTCCTCGGCCCGGACCGGCCGGCCCGTGCGGTGACCGGCCTGGTCACCGGCCTGCACGAGCCCGAGGCCAGCCACCTGCTGCTGCTGCAGGCGGTGGCCGGCCCCGACCTGGTCGCCCGCGCCTACGACGCCGCCGTCGCCGGCGGGTACCTGTGGCACGAGTTCGGCGACTCGATGCTGTTCCTCCCCTGAGCGGTGGCGCGCGGGCGTCCCCGCGGCGAGGCTGGGAGCGCCGGACGACCGGGCCAGCACGGCCCGACTCACCGGCCGGACACCCCGGAGGCCGGGATGCCAGGCGCGTGGCTGCTGGGATCGGCACAGGACGCGACGACCACCGGGCGGGCGGCCGGGGACGGCGGCGGGCGGCCGTCCGACGGGGAGCCGCCGCGGGCGGTGCTGCTGGGCCTGCGCCCGCAGGACGCCGGCGGCGACCCGGCGGACCCGCTCGACGAGCTGGAGCGCCTGGCGCAGACCGACGGCGTCACCGTCGTCGGGCGGATGGTGCAGGCTCGCGAGCGGCCCGACCCGGCCACCTACCTCGGCTCGGGCAAGGTGGCCGAGCTCGCCGCCCTGGTCGACGAGGAGGGCGCCGCGCTGGTCATCGCCGACGGCGACCTCTCCCCGGGGCAGGTGCGCAACCTCGAGGACCGGGTCGGCGCCCGCGTGGTGGACCGGACCGCGCTGATCCTCGACGTCTTCGCCCAGCACGCACGCAGCAGCGAGGGCCGGGCGCAGGTGGAGCTCGCCCAGCTGGCCTACCAGCTGCCCCGGCTGCAGGGGCAGGGGACGGCCCTGTCGCGCATCGGCGGTGGCCGGACCGCCGGAGGCGCGGGGGCCGGCGTCCGCGGGCCGGGCGAGCAGCGCCTGGAGACCCAGCGCCGCCACCTGCGCCGCCGCATCACCCTCCTGCGGCGCCAGGTGCAGCAGACCGCGGCGCGGCGGCAGCGGACACGCATCCGCCGCCGGTCCGCCCGGGTCCCGTCGGTGGCGCTGACCGGGTACACCAACGCCGGGAAGTCCGCGCTGCTCAACCGGCTGACCGGCGCCGACGTCCTGGTGCAGGACGCGCTGTTCGCGACCCTGGACCCGACGGTCCGCCAGGCCCGCACCCCCGACGGCGGGCCCTTCACGCTCACCGACACCGTGGGCTTCGTCCGCCACCTCCCCCACCAGCTGGTCGACGCCTTCCGGGCCACGCTGGAGGAGGTGGTCGAGGCCGACCTCGTGCTGCACGTCGTCGACGCCTCCGCGCCCGACGCCATGGCCCAGGTGACGGCGGTGCGCGGCGTCCTCCACGAGATCGGCGCACGCGACCACCCCGAGCTGCTGGCGCTCAACAAGGTCGACGTCGCGCCGGACGGGTGGCTCGCCGGACTGCGCAGCGCCTACCCCGACGCGGTGGCGGTCTCGGCCGTCACCGGTGAGGGGATCGAGGACCTGCGGGCCGCGATCGCCCGCGCGCTCGCCCGCTGAGCCGCCTCCTCACAGGCCCGCGGCGGCCTCGAGCAGCACCTGCCGGTGCGCCGGCGGGCGGCCGGGGCAGGCGGTGCACATCCCCTCGCCGGGGAGCCGGTAGAGCAGGCAGCAGGAGGCGCGGCGGACGAATCGGGTGCCGCCGACGTCGGTGAAGCGCGGCGCCGGCAGCGGGTCGCCGACCGCGGCGGCCACCGGTGCGGCCAGCGCGGTCACGGTGGCGACGTCGCCCAGCGCCCGTCCCACGGCCAGCAGCCGTCCGGCCAGCGAGTCGGTGGCCACCGCCCACAGCGGCCGCTCGCGCAACCCGCCCGCCGCGGCGACCGCGCCGATCGCCGCGGCCAGCGCCGCGCGGAGGTCCGCCGCCGGGTCGGGACCCGAGGGAGCGGCCGAGACCCCCGCCAGCAGGGTGCCGCCGACCTCGTACAGCGTCGTGTCGGCCAGCCGCGCCGACAGCGGCCGCGCGGTCGCCAGCCCGGCCGCCACGGGGGTCAGCAGCACCGCCGAGGCCGAGTACCACCAGACCGTGGCGAGCACCCGGCGGTCGGTGCTGCGGTACCGGCGGCCCAGCCCCGTCACCCGCTCCGCCGTCCAGTCGGCGTCGGCGAGCAGGGCCGCCGGGAACGGGCGGGCCGAGGGCGGGGCGAGCAGGCCGAGGCCGGCCGCGCCGGGCACCCGGGCCGCCACGGCCGCCTGCGGTCCGCCGTCCACCGGCCCAGTCTGCGGCAGCCCGTCCCGGTGACCTGACCCGCGGGCCGCCGGGGCCCTACGGTGTGTGCTGGGACACGCCGCCGGCCGGCGGCGGACGATCCGAGACGGAGGGAGCCCCGCGTGAGCGAGTCGAACGGGTCGGAGGGCCGCCGCTTCCCGGCGCCGCAGCAGCTGGCCGCGTCCGCGAACGTGGGCCCGGACGTGTACGCGCGGGCCGAGGCCGACCGCCTGGCGTTCTGGGCGGAGGCCGCGCGCCGGCTGACCTGGACCCGGGAGTGGGACGAGGTCCTCGACTGGAGCAACCCGCCGTTCGCCAAGTGGTTCGTCGGCGGGAAGCTCAACGTCGCCTACAACTGCGTCGACCGGCACGTCGAGGACGGCCACGGCGAGCAGGTCGCCTACCACTGGGAGGGCGAGCCGGGCGACACCCGCACGATCACCTACGCCCAGCTCAAGGACGACGTCTGCCGGGCCGCCAACGCGCTGGTCGAGCTCGGCGTGCAGGCCGGCGACCGCGTGGCGATCTACATGCCGATGATCCCCGAGACGATCGTCGCGATGCTCGCCTGCGCCCGCATCGGCGCCGTCCACATGGTGGTCTTCGGCGGCTTCTCCGCCGACGCGCTGGCCAGTCGCCTGGACGACGCCGGCGCCGTCCTGGTGGTCACCGCCGACGGCGGCTACCGCCGCGGCGCCCCCAGCGCGCTCAAGCCGGCGGTGGACGACGCCGTGGGCCGGAGCCCCGGCGTGCGCAACGTGGTGGTCGTTCGGCGGACCGAGCAGGACGTCGAGTGGACCGAGGGTCGCGACCTGTGGTGGCACGACGTCGTCGACCGCCAGCCGGCCGAGCACGAGCCCGAGTCCTTCGACGCCGAGCACCCGCTCTACATCATGTACACGTCCGGGACGACGGCGAAGCCGAAGGGGATCCTGCACACCTCCGGCGGCTACCTGACCCAGGTCGCCTACACGCACTGGGCGACCTTCGACCTCAAGCCGGACGACGACGTCTACTGGACCGCCGCCGACGTCGGCTGGGTCACCGGCCACAGCTACATCGTCTACGGCCCGCTGGCCAACCGGGCGACGTCGGTGATGTACGAGGGGACGCCGGAGACGCCGCACCGCGGCCGCTGGTTCGAGCTGATCGAGAAGTACCGCGTCTCGATCCTCTACACCGCACCCACGGTGATCCGGACGTTCATGAAGTGGGGCGAGGACATCCCGGCCGGCTTCGACCTCACCTCCCTGCGCCTCCTCGGCTCGGTCGGCGAGCCGATCAACCCCGAGGCGTGGCTCTGGTACCACCAGAACATCGGCGGCGGGCGCTGCCCGATCGTCGACACCTGGTGGCAGACCGAGACCGGCGCGCACATGATCACCCCACTGCCGGGCGTGACCTCGGGGAAGCCCGGGTCGGCGCAGACGCCGTTCCCCGGCATCTCGGTGAAGGTCGTCGACGACGAGGGCAACGAGCTCGGCGACGACTCCTCCGGCCTGCTGGTGCTCACTGCACCGTGGCCGTCGATGCTGCGCACCATCTGGGGCGACGACGACCGCTACGTCGACACCTACTGGTCGCGCTTCGGCAAGGAGGTCTACTTCGCCGGCGACGGGGCGAAGAAGGACGCCGACGGCGACATCTGGCTGCTCGGCCGCGTCGACGACGTGATGAACGTGTCGGGGCACCGCATCTCCACCACCGAGGTGGAGTCGTCACTGGTGGGCCACCCGACGGTGGCCGAGGCGGCGGTCGTCGGCGCGAGCGACCCGACCACCGGGCAGGGCATCGTCGCGTTCGTCATCCTGCGCGGGAACGCCGAGGACTCCGGCGACGAGCTGGTGAAGGCGCTGAAGGCGCACGTCGCGAAGGACATCGGCCCGATCGCCAAGCCGCGCCAGATCATGGTCGTGCAGGAGCTGCCCAAGACCCGCTCCGGCAAGATCATGCGGCGGCTGCTGCGCGACATCGCCGAGAACCGCGAGCTCGGCGACGTCACCACCCTGACCGACTCCTCGGTCATGAACCTGATCAAGGACAAGCTCCCCGCGAGCAGCGGCTCCGAGGACTGACGAAGCACCTCGCTGCCCCCAGCCCTGGTTCCGCTCGCGCCGGGGCCCTGCAGCGAGGCCGTTCCAGCCCGTCACCGGCGTCCCCCACGCGCACCCGCGGGGGACGCCGGGGCGCGCGTCCGGCGATCATGGGGGACGATCACCCGAGGCCGCTCCCAGCGGCCGCCGAGCCCGACCAGGGAGGAGCCCCCGTGGCCCACAGCGCGTCGTCCACCCAGCCCACCGGGCGGCATGCCGGCAGCGACGACCCCTCGATGGGGACGCTGGTGCAGAGCGCCATGGCCGACGTGTCCACGCTGATCCGCGCGGAGATCGAGCTGGCCAAGGCCGAGATCGGCCGCTCGGCGAAGAAGGCCGGCGTGAGCGTCGGGCTGTTCGCCGTCGCGGGCGTCCTGGCCGCCTTCGCCGGCATCTACCTGTTCGTCACGCTCGCCGAGCTGTTCACCTGGCTGGGCCTGCCGCGCTGGGTGTCCTACCTGATCGTCACCGTCGGCCTGCTCGTCGTGGCCGCCGTCGCCGGGCTCGTCGGCTTCCGGATGCTGAAGAAGATCGACAAGCCCGAGCGGACGATGGAGTCGCTGCGCGAGCTGCCCGACGTCATGCACCGCGAGGCGCCCGGCACCCGCCGCCGTGCCCTGCCGACGGTGAGCAACGGGCGCGTCGAGCGGCGCTCCCCCGACACCTACCTGGTCTGAGCGCCCGGACACCGGGGCGGGGCGGGGGCGTCCCCGCCGACCTGCGGCCCGACGCCACCAGCGTCCTGCTCCCCGGCCCCTGGCTGCACCGCGACGCCTCGGCCAACGGCGTCCGGCTGCACCTGGCCGAGGCCGGCCAGGGTCCGCTGGTGCTGCTCCTGCACGGGTTCCCGCAGTACTGGTGGACCTGGCGCGCCCAGCTGCCGCTCCTCGCCGACGCCGGCTTCCGCGCCGTCGCGCCCGACCTGCGCGGCTACGGCGCCAGCGACAAACCGCCGCGCGGGTACGACCTGCCGACGGCGGCCAGCGACGTCGCCGCCCTCGTCCGGGCGCTCGGGGAGAAGGACGCCGTCGTGGTCGGGCACGACTGGGGCGGGCTGGTGGCCTGGACGATGGCCGCGCTGCACCCGCGGGTGGTGCGCCGGCTGGTCGTCGTCTCGATGGCCCACCCGCGGCTGCTGCGCGCCGGGCTGCGCGACCGGGCGCAGCGGCGGGCCCTGCGGCACGTCCTGGGCTTCCAGCTGCCGCGGCTGCCCGAGTGGCGGCTGACCCGCGCCGACGACGACCCGGTGGCCGACTTCCTGCGCCGCTGGGCCGGTGCGGACTGGACGGCCACCCCCGACTTCGCCGAGGCGGTGGAGCGCTACCGGTCGGCCGCGCGCATCCCGCAGGCCGCGTACGGGTCGATGGAGTACTTCCGCTGGGCCGGCCGCTCGCAGGTGCGGCCCGACGGGCTGCGGTACGCCCGCCGGATGGCCGCCCCGGTCACCGCGCCGACACTGCAGTTGCACGGCGCGCTGGACCCGCTGGTCCTGCCGCGCACCGCGCGCGGGTCGGGCCGCTACGTCGCCGGTGCCTACGAGTGGCGGGAGCTGCCCGGCATCGGCCACTTCCCGCCCGAGGAGGCCGCCACCGAGGTCGGCACCGCCATCGTCACGTGGGCCACCTCCTGAGGCGAGGCGCTGGAACGGCCCCGCTGCAGGGTCCCACCCTGAGCCTGGGAAGGGCCGGGGGCACTGGGGTCCTTCATTCGCAGGGACCGGTGTCGGCGGGGGCGGTGGCGACCGCGCCGGCCTCCGCCGCCGGGGCCACCTGCTGCGCGGTGAGGGCGTAGCCCGTGGCCGGGTCGTCGATCGCCGAGGCGAAGACGACGCCGATCACCTGCCCCGCGGGGTCGAACAGCGGGCCCCCGGAGTTGCCGGCGCGGACGTCGCCGCGGAGCGCGTAGACGTCGCGCTGCACGGTCTGGCTGCTGCGGAAGTCGGGGCCGCTGATCGGGCCCTGGTCGCGGATGCGCGCGGGGCCCACGAAGAACGGGCCGCCACCGGGGTAGCCCATGATGATCGCGTCGTCGTCGGTGTCGGACACGACCCCGGAGAAGGCCAGCGGCACCTGCGGCAGGCCGGGGACCGCGAGCACCGCGACGTCGACCTCCTCGTCGACGAACACCGGCGTCGCCTCGTACTCCTCGCCCTCGGCCTCCACGACGGGGTCGCTCACGCCCGCCAGCACGTGTGCGTTGGTCATGACGCGGCCGGGTGCGTAGACGAAGCCGGACCCGTCGATCTGCCGCGAGCACGACGGCGCGATCCCGCGGATCTTCACCACCGAGCCGCTCACCCGGCCGACGACGGGGCTGGCGGCCAGGGCCTGGTCGGGCGCCTCGACCTCGCGGGCACGGGTGGGGGTGAGCGGGTCGAGGACGTCGGGCAGGCCGCGGCGGTCGATCGCCTGCCGCAGCGAGTCGTAGACCGCACGGACGCCGTCGGGCACCGCCCGGTCCACGGCCGCGACCAGCGCGGACTCCCGGACCTGCCCGGCCAGCTGGGGGAAGGGCGCGGTGGCCAGCGGTGAGGCCACCATCCACGCGACCAGCAGCACGGCGACCGCGGACACCACCGCCCCCGCCACGGAGTCGAAGACCTCGGCGGGCTCCCAGGTCAGCCGGCTGCGCACCGCCCGCCCGACGGCCCCGGCGAGCAGCTGACCGAGCAGCGCACCGGCGAGGACGACGACGAGCGCGGCGAACACCCGGGTGACCGGCGTGCTGTCGAGCCGGTCGGCGACGGGCCCGGACAGCTGGGCGCCGAGCACCGCGCCGCCGAGGAAGCCCAGGAACGACGTCGCCGACACCAGCAGGCCCTGCCGGAAGCCGGTGAAGGCGAAGACGAGCGCGAGCGCGATGAGCGCGAGGTCGACCAGCGACATGGCTCAGCCGCGCACCGTCATCACGCCCACCTGGCCGAGCTGGGTGTGGAAGCTGCACTCGAAGGGGTGCTCGCCGGGGAGGGTGACCTCGAACTCGATCGTCTCGGTCTGCCCCGCGGCGAGCAGCGGGATCTCCTCGGAGATCTCCTCGACGCCGGCGCCCGGGGTGAAGCGGAAGTTGTGGGTGGCCTGCGACGCGGTGCTCTGCACGGTCAGCCGGACCCGGCCCGGCGCCACGGTGAAGGTCTCGGGGAGGAAGACGTAGTCGTCGGGCGTCTGGATGGTGACCTCCTGGACGCCGTCCTCGGCGACCGTCACCGTGCCCAGCGACGGGTCGGACGACGACGGAGCCGCCGTCCCGCCGCCGGTCCCCCCGCCGGAGCCACCGTCGGAGCCGCAGCCGGCGAGCACGCCGGCCGCGAGCACGGCACCGGTGACCGCCGCCGGCAGCCGGCGCGTCCACATCCCGCTCATCGCCGTCCTCCTCATCGGCGCGGAACGGTACGCGCGGCGGGCCCACCGGACGCGCCGTCGACGACCGTCGGCGCGGCGGCGTCCTCGGTGCCGCCCTCCCCCAGCGAACCGGGTGCCGCGGCCGGCCGCGTCCCCGTGACCTCCAGGGGCCGCACGTCGCGGGCGTCCCAGGGCCGGGTCAGGCCCGCGGCGTCGAGGACCGCGTCGAGCAGGGCCGCGGTGAAGCCCCAGACGACCATGCCGGCGACCCCGAACGCCGGGCCGACGTAGCCGACCGGGTGGCGCACCCGGAACCGGTTGGCGGGGTCGGTGAGGTCGGCCAGCGGCACCCGTGCCACCCGCGCCACCTCCCGCGGGTCGCCGACCTCGACGTCGGCGGGGTCGTCCCACCAGGCCACCACGGGGACGACGAGGTTGTCCGACGGGCCGAGGAACAGCTCGGGCAGGGTCGCGAGGACCCGCACGCCGGCCGGGTCGACCCCGGCCTCCTCCTGCGCCTCGCGCAGCGCCGTGCCGACCGGGTAGTCCTCGCCGGGGTCGGCGCCGCCGCCGGGGAAGGCCGGCTGCCCGGCGTGCGTGCGCAGCCGCGCCGACTTCTCGATGAGCAGGACGTCGGCGCCGCGCGGGCCCTCGCCGAAGAGGATCAGCACCGCCGAGCGGCGGGCGGTGCCGGTGGCCGGCTGGAGGCGGTGGCGCAGCGGCAGGTCGGCGGAGGCGGCCAGCAGCCGCCGCAGGTACCCCGGCAGGCCGCCGGTGTCGACGCCGGGCAGCGGGCCCGGCAGCGGGCCGGTCACAGCTGCACCCCGAGGTGCTCGGCGACCAGCGCGCGCAGCTCGTCGACCGAGGCGACCGGGCCCACCTCCGTGTGCACGAGCGCGCCGTCGGCGTCGACGAGGTAGGTGAAGGGCAGGACGTTGACCCCCAGCTCGTCCATCAGCTCCCCGCCGCGGTCGTAGGCGCTGGGGAAGGTGACCCCGGCGTCGGTGGCGAACGAGTCGGCCTGCGGCACGCCGTCCTTGCTGATCACACCGACCACGGCGACCCGGCCGGCGGCGGCGTCGGCGAGGTCCTGCACCAGCGGGAGCTCCTCGCGGCAGGGGGCGCACCAGCTCGCCCACAGGTTCACCACGGTGGGCACGCCCGGGGCGCGGCCGAGGTCCAGCTCGCCGCCGCCCGGACAGGGCAGCGCCACCGGCGGCAGCGTCTGCGGCCCCGCCGCCGGCTCGTCGGGCTGCTCGGGGCAGGCCTGCAGCGGCGCGCTCCACGTGGTCGTGGCGGCCGCCGGGGCCCCGCCCGCGTCGGCGTCACCGGCCGCGGTGCAGGCCGACGTGAGGAGCCCGAGCCCGAGCAGGAGCGCCGCCGCGCGCCGGGCGCTCACTCGGTGTCCGACGCCGCCGGCGTCTTGACCAGCTTCAGAGCAGCCTCCGGGTCGGTGGGGCCGATGCCGTAGGACGGGCACCAGCGGGCCAGCCCGCACGCGCCGCAGGCGGCCTTCTTGGCGTGGCAGACCCGGCGGCCGTGGAAGATCACGCGGTGGCTGAACATGGTCCAGTCGCGCTTGGGCACCAGCTCGGCGATCTCGGCCTCGACCTTGACCGGGTCCTCCTCGGCGGTCCAGCCGAAGCGGCGGACCAGCCGGCCGAAGTGGGTGTCGACGGTCAGCCCCGGCACGTCGAAGGCGTTGCCCAGGACGACGTTCGCCGTCTTGCGGCCCACGCCCGGCAGCGTCACGAGGTCGGCCATCCGGCCGGGGACCTCGCCGTCGAACCGCTCGACCAGCGCTCGGGCCAGGCCGAGCACGGAGTTCGCCTTGGCGCGGAAGAAGCCGGTGGGCTTGAGGATCTCCTCCAGCTCGGCCCGGTCGGCGCCGGCGAGCGCGGCCGGGTCCGGGTACCGGGCGAACAGCCGCGGCGTGACCTTGTTCACCGTCTTGTCGGTGGTCTGCGCCGAGAGCACGGTGGCCACGAGCAGCTCGAAGGCATCGGTGAAGTCCAGCTCGCAGTGCGCGTCGGGGTGGATGACGGCGAGCTCGCGGGCCATCCGGCGGGCGCGGCGGGTGCGGGCCAGCGGCGTCTCGTCGGGGTCGAAGGGGACGGCCGCCGGGCGGCGGGCGGGAGCGCGACGCGCCGCGGGGCGCGCGTAGGCCGGCGAGGACACGCGATCGAGCGTAGGCGTCACCGGCGACGGTCCCGGACGCGTGTCATCATCGCGACGACAGGCCCGCACGCCGCGACCGGAACGAGAGGTGACCGTGGTCGCACTCATCGTCATCCTCTTCCCGCCCATGGTGATCGCGTTCCTGCTGGTGATGGAGCGCGTCGAGGAGCCCCTCCGCCGGCCGACGTCGCCGCGCGAGGTCGTCGAGTTCCTCGAGTCGGCCACCCAGGGCGAGGTCGACACGCTGGCCGCCTCCGGCATCCGCCGGGCCATGGCGCGCTGGCGCCGTCGCCGCCGCTCACGGGCGCAGCAGCGCAGCGAGACGCTGGTCTAGCCGGTCGTCCCGGCCGGTCCGCCCCTCCCCCTCCCGGGGCACCGCACGATCACCGAACGGGTGACGACGGGCACAGCCGCCTAGACTCCCCCTGGATGCGGGCGCCCATGCCCCGCAGGCAGACGCGAACGGTGGGGTGGGGAACACGTGGTGGACGAGGTGCTGGCCCAGTCCGGGCTCTTCCAGGGGCTCTCGGAGGAGGCCGTCGACCCGGTCGCCAGCCGTCTGGAGACGCTCACCCTCCCCCGCGGACGGGTGGTGTTCAACGAGGGCGAGCCCGGCGACAGCCTCTACATCGTGCTGAGCGGGAAGATCAAGCTCTCCCGCCGCTCCCCCGACGGCCGCGAGAACGTCCTGGCCGTCATGGGCCCCTCCGACCAGTTCGGCGAGCTGTCGGTGTTCGACCCCGGCCCGCGCACCGCCACGGCCACGGCGGTGACCGACGTGAAGCTGGCGAAGATGCCGCAGTCGGTGCTGCGCCCCTG
This sequence comes from Geodermatophilus obscurus, assembly GCF_900115395.1. Classification (GTDB taxonomy): domain Bacteria; phylum Actinomycetota; class Actinomycetes; order Mycobacteriales; family Geodermatophilaceae; genus Geodermatophilus; species Geodermatophilus obscurus_B. Next base: position 308,254 of record NZ_FOWE01000003.1, on the reverse strand, counting down.
GATCGAGGCGCACCCGGAGGTCGGTGAGCGGCTGCTGCACGTGCTCGCGCGCCGGCTGCGCCGGACCAACGACTCCGTGGCCGACCTGATCTTCACCGACGTCCCCGGCCGCGTGGCCAAGGCGCTGCTGCAGATGGCCGACCGCTTCGGCAGCCGCGAGGCCGACGGCCTGCGCGTCAAGCACGACCTCACGCAGGAGGAGCTGGCCCAGCTCGTCGGTGCCTCGCGCGAGACGGTGAACAAGGCGCTGGCCGACTTCGTGCACCGCGGCTGGATCCAGCTGCAGGGCAAGTCGGTCGTCGTCCTCGACGAGGACCGCCTCCGCCGCCGCGCGCGATGACACCGCGGTCCTCCCGGACCGCCACGGTTTGCGGGCCCGCGCGTCCACTGCTGTCGTCGCGGCAGCGGTGTCGTGGCCGGTGGTGGGCCCGGAGGGTCCCCGGCGGACGCGACGGTGGGGCTCGGTGCGGGTCGGGGAGGGCACCTGGCCGCGGTGTGACCCGGAGGGTCACGAAGGCAACGGCACGACCATGCCGATGCGGGTGCCGTCGGGCAGCTCGGCGTAACGCCCCTCGGGGGTCGTCCGCAGCTCCGGCATGATCGGCACGAGCGGCTCCGGCGGGCTGCCGGCCAGCGCCGACGCGACGTCGGGGAAGGCGGCGAGCTGGCCGAGCGTGTGGATGGTCGGCGGCAGCATCGGCCGGGTCCCGGCGCTCATCTCCGCGAGCGCGGCGGCCGGCGTCAGCCAGCCGGCCTCGTCGGCCTCACCGGAGACGTCGCGCGCCTCCTGCCCCGCCGGCAGGCCCGCGGCGAAGAACCGGGTGTCGTACCGCCGGGTCTCCTGCGGCGGTGTGATCCAGTGCGCGAACGGCCGCAGCAGGTCCGAGCGCAGCACCAGCCCGCGGCCGGCCAGCAGCTCGGCCAGCGACAGGTCCCGGGTGAGCAGGGCCTGCCGCTGGGCCTCCCACTCGTCGCCGGAGACGTCCGGCACGACGTCGGGGCCGTCGGGCGGGCCGGCCAGCAGCACGCCGGCCTCCTCGAAGGTCTCCCGCACCGCGGCGCACACCAGCTCCCGCGCGACCCGCTCCTCGCAGCCCAGTGACGCCGCCCACTCCGCCGGCGCCGGCCCGGCCCAGGCGACGTCGACGTCGCCGTCGCGGGGGTCCACCCCGCCACCGGGGTAGGCGGTCATCCCGCCCGCGAACGGCATGCCCCGGGTGCGCCGCAGCAGGTGGACCTCCAGGCCCGCCTCGCCGTCGCGCAGCAGCAGGACCGTCGCCGCCGGGCGGACCGCCGCACCCGTCACGGCACGACGCAGTCGTCGGCGGCCCCATCGCAGGGGCCGGAGGCTCCCCGACCGGGACGCCGGGTGCGGCCCGGTGCGCCGTGACCGGGCACGTGGCCGCGGTCGGAGCCCGGTGGGGCGACCATCAGCGGAGCTCGACGGTGAGCTCGATCTCGACCGGGGCGCCCAGCGGCAGCTCGGCGACGCCGACCGCGCTGCGGGCGTGCCGGCCGGCCTCGCCGAACACCTTGCCGAGCAGCTCGCTGGCGCCGTTGACCACGCGCGGCTGGCCGCTGAAGCCCTCGGCGCTGGCCACGTAGCCGACCACCCGCACCACCCGGGCCACCTGGTCGAGGCCGACGAGCTCGTCGACGGCGGCCAGCGCGTTGAGCGCGCACAGCTTCGCGTCGGCGGCGGCGTCCTCGGGGTCGACCGAGCCGCCGACCTTGCCGGTGCGCCGCAGCCCGCCGTCGACGAACGGCAGCTGGCCGCTGGTGAACACCAGCTGCCCGGAGCGCACGGCCGGCACGTACGAGGCCACCGGCGCGGCTACCGGGGGCAGCCGGATGCCGAGCTCGGCGAGCCGGGCGTGCCAGCTCTGCGCCTGGGCCCCCTGTCCGGAGGTCATCGCGACGCCCTCAGCCGATCGGGCGCTTGAGGTAGGCGACCGGCTGCTCGGACCCGCCCGGGCCCGGCAGCACCGTCACCAGCTCCCAGCCGTCGGTCCCCCACGAGTCGAGGATCGCCTTGGTGTTGTGGATCAGCAGCGGGATGGTGGCGTACTCCCACCTGCGACGGGCCGGTTCGCTCATGGGGGACGACGCTAGCGCAGGACCCGGCACCGCCCATCGGCCCCGCTGCAGGGCCCCGCGCCGAGCGCGCGAGGCGTGGGGGGCAGCGGGGTCCCTACCCTGGTGCGGGTGAGCCCTGACCTCCCCGTGCGCTGCCACGTCGTGACCGGGAAGGGCGGGACCGGCAAGACGACGGTCGCCGCGGCCCTCGCCCTGGCCCTGGCCTCCGAGGGGCACACCGTCCTGCTCGTCGAGTGCGAGGGCCGCCAGGGCATCGCCCAGCTCTTCGACACCCCGCCGCTGCCCTACGAGGAGCGCCGGGTCGCCGTCACCCGCGGCGGTGGGGAGGTGCGGGCCCTCGCGATCGACGTCGAGGAGGCCCTGCTGGAGTACCTCGAGATGTTCTACAACCTCCGCCGCGCCGGCCGGGCGCTGCGCCGCATGGGCGCCGTCGACTTCGCGACCACCATCGCGCCGGGCCTGCGCGACGTGCTGATCACCGGCAAGGTCAAGGAGGCGGTCACCCGCCGGGTCGACGGCCGCCGCGTGTACGACGCCGTCGTCGTCGACGCCCCGCCCACCGGCCGGATCACCCGGTTCCTCAACGTGACCAGCGAGATGGCCGGCCTCGCCCGCTCCGGCCCGATCAAGACCCAGAGCGACGGCGTCATGGCCGTCATCCGCTCGCCGCAGACGGCGGTGCACCTGGTCACCCTCCTCGAGGACATGCCGGTGCAGGAGACCGCCGACGCCATCGCCGAGCTGACCGCGGCCGGCCTGCCGGTCGGGTCGGTGCTGGTCAACATGGCCACCGAGCCCGAGCTCCCGGCCGCCGAGCTGGTGCGCGCCGCCGAGGGCCGGCTCACCGGTGCCGACCTCGCGCCCGGCCTGACGGCGGCGGGCCTGCCCGAGGACGCCGAGCTGGCCGACGCGCTGGCCGCCGAGGTGGTCGAGCACGCGCAGCGGTGGGCCGCCCAGGACGCGCTGCGCGCCCGTGTGCACTCCCTCGGCCGGCCGACGGTGGAGCTGCCCCTGCTGCCGGGGCCCATGGACCTCGGCTGCCTGTTCGAGCTCGCCGGCCGCCTCGAGGACCACCTCGGCGCGGAGGTGGCGGCGTGACCGCGGCCGCCGACGGCGCGACGCCCCGTCCGGCCCGCCCGGCGCGGCAGGCGCCGCCCGTGGACCTCGCCGCCCTGATCGCCGACCCCGACACGCGCATCATCGTCTGCTGCGGCTCCGGCGGGGTGGGCAAGACGACGACGTCGGCGGCGCTCGCGCTGGCCGCCGCGGAGGCCGGCCGCCGGGTCGTCGTCCTCACCATCGACCCCGCGCGCCGCCTGGCCCAGTCCCTCGGCCTGGAGGAGCTCGACAACGAGCCGCGGGAGGTCGACGTCCCGGGGATCCCGGGCCGCCTCGACGCGATGATGCTGGACATGAAGCGCACGTTCGACGACATCGTCGTGGCGCACTCGACACCCGAGCGGGCCGAGCAGATCCTGGCCAACCCCTTCTACCAGACCCTGTCCTCGTCCTTCGCCGGGACGCAGGAGTACATGGCGATGGAGAAGCTCGGGCAGCTGCGCACCGCCGAGCGGTGGGACCTGATCGTCGTCGACACGCCCCCGTCCCGGTCGGCGCTGGACTTCCTCGACGCGCCCAACCGCATGAGCCGGTTCCTCGACGGGACGATGATCCGGGTGCTCACCGCGCCGGCGCGGGCCGGCGGGCGGGCCGGGTTCAAGTTCGCCAGCGCCGGCTTCCTGATCTTCACCCGGATCATCTCCAAGGTCCTCGGCGGCCAGCTGCTCCGCGACATCTCCGCGTTCGTCTCCGCCCTCGACACGATGTTCGGGGGCTTCCGCGAGCGGGCCACCGCCACCTACGAGCTGCTGCGCCGGCCGGGGACCTGGTTCGTCGTCGTCGCCACCCCGGAGCCGGACGCCCTGCGCGAGGCGTCCTACTTCGTCGACCGGCTCTCGGCCGAGGGCATGCCCCTGGCCGGGCTGGTGCTCAACCGCACCCACCCGCCGGCGAGCACCCGGCTGTCGGCCACCCGGGCCGAGGCCGCCGCGGAGGCCGCCGCCGAGGCCGACGACGGGTCCCCGGCCGCCCTCGTCGCCGGCGCGCTGCGCGTGCACGCCGACCGCATGACGCTCGCGGCGCGCGAGCAGCGGCTGGCCGACCGGTTCACCAGCGCCCACCCCGAGGTGGGCATGCGCGCGGTCCCGGCGGCCGCCGGCGACGTCCACGACCTCGAGGGGCTGCGGGTGATGGCCGAGGCGCTGACCGGTCCCGACGGCGACACGCCGACGGGTGTGCCCCGGACACGCGTCCTGCCCGCGCGCCGCGCCTGACGGGACGCCCGGGGCCCCCGCGCGCCGTACATTCGCAGGTGATGTCTGCTCGCTCCCGCGCCAGGGTCCTGGCCAAGCTCGTCGCGATGATCGTCGTGGCCGGTGCGCTCGTCGCCGGCATGCTGCTGCCCTTCATCGGGGGCACGGGAGTGGTGGCACGCAACTCCGCGTCCCTGCTCGACGCGCTCCCGGTGGAGCTCACCGACGCCACCCCGGCGGGCAACTCCCGGGTGCTGGCCGCCGACGGCTCGCTGATCACGAACTTCTACACCAACAACCGCACGGTCGTGACCTCCGACCAGATCGCCGACGTCATGAAGCAGGCGCTGGTCGACATCGAGGACTCGCGGTTCTACGACCACAACGGCCTGGACGTGCAGGGCACGCTGCGCGCCGCGGTGACCAACCTGTCGGCCGGGTCGGTGCAGGAGGGTGGCTCGACGATCACCCAGCAGCTGGTCAAGCAGACGCTGCTGGAGACCGCCGACACCGCCGAGGAGCGGACCGCCGCCGTCGAGCAGGACGGCGTCGAGGGCCTGTCGCGCAAGCTGCGCGAGGCCCGCCTGGCCCTCGCGCTCGAGGAGACGTACGCGAAGGACGAGATCCTCACCCGGTACCTCAACATCGTGTACTTCGGGCGGGGCGCCTACGGGATCCAGGCCGCCGCCCAGCGCTACTTCAGCGTGAACGCGAGCGACCTCACCCTGCCGCAGGCCGCCACGCTGGCCGGGCTGGTGCAGAGCCCGGGCCAGGACGACCCGATCACCAACCCGGAGCGGGCGCAGAACCGCCGCAACCAGGTGCTGCAGCGGATGTTCGACCTCGGCCACGTCAGCGAGGCCGAGCTGACCGAGATCTCCGCCCAGCCGGTGCAGGTGGCCGAGGGCGGCAACGCGCCCAACGGCTGCATCGACGCCGTCGTCGGCGGCTTCTTCTGCTCCTTCATGCAGGCCTACCTGACCGGCACCCTGGGCATCCCCCAGGAGCAGCTCGACAACGGCGGGCTGACCATCCAGACGACGCTGGACCCGCAGCTGCAGGTCTACGGCGACCAGTCCGTGCTGCAGACGCTGCCGATGGGTGCCGAGCTCGCCGGCATGTTCACCGCCGTGCAGCCGGGCACGGGCAACGTCCTGGCGATGAGCGTCAACCGGCGCTTCGGCTGTTCCGACCCCGACTGCGAGTCCGTCGTGCTGCACGCGGCGGCCAGCAAGGGCGCCGGCTCGACCTACAAGGTCTTCACGGCCGCGGCGGCGCTCGAGGCCGGCATCGGGGCCGGCACCGTGATCAGCACGCCGGGCAACCGGTACACCTCCCGGGTCTTCCGGGGCCCCTCCTGCGGCGGTGACCGCAACTCGTCCAACGGCTTCTACTGCGTCCAGAACGCCGGCAACTACCCCGACACCATCGACATGGTGGGCGCGCTGGTCCGCTCCTCCAACACCTACTTCCTGGCGCTGGAGGACCGCCTCGGCAGCGTCGAGGGGCCGGTGCGCATGGCCGAGCGGATGGGCATGGAGTTCGACCAGCCCAACCAGACCCCGGCCGACCAGATCATCGCGGAGAACCGCGGCTCGTTCACCCTCGGTGCGGAGGCCACCAGCCCGCTGGACCTGGTCACCGCCTACGCCACGCTCGGCGCCCAGGGCACCCAGTGCGACCCGGTGCCGGTGACGCAGGTCCTCGACCGCGACGGCCAGCCGCTCACCCGCGACGGCCAGCCCGTGCTGCCCGAGCCCGGCGGCAACTGCACGCGGGACGCGATCCCGCCGAACGTCGCCAACACGCTGGCGAGCATCCTCGTCGGCGACACCGCCCGCCCCGAGGGCACCGGCACCCGGGCCGCCATCCCCGGCCACCAGATCGCCGGCAAGACCGGCACCGCGCAGGGCCGGGACTCGGTGGCCTTCGTCGGCGTCATGCCCGAGTACGCGGCCAGCGTCATGGTCTTCAACCCCAAGGCCCAGCAGGACGTCGGCGGCTTCGGCGGCAACATGCCCGCGACCATCTGGCGCAACGCGTTCGCGCCCTACCTCGCCGACAAGCCGACGTCGGCCTTCCCGCCCGTCGACCCGGCGCTCATGGGCGGCGCACCGGCCCCGCCCACCGGGAACCAGGGCGGCGGCGGCAACGGCGGCGGCAACGGCGGCGGGGACGACGACGACGGGCGCGGCAACGGCCGCGGCAACCGGGGCAACGGCGGCTAGCGGCGCCCCCGGACCGCCTCAGCCCAGCTGGCGGCGGACCTCCGCGGCCACCCGGCCGCCCTCGGCGCGCCCGGCGACCACCGCGTTGGCCGCGCCCATGACGCGGCCCATCTCCTTCATGCCGGTGGCCCCGGTCCGGGTGACGACGTCGGCGACGATCGCGGCGAGGTCGGCGTCGTCGAGCTGCGCGGGCAGGTAACCGGCCACCACCTCGCCCTCGGCGCGCTCGCGGCCGGCCTGCTCGGCCCGGCCGGCGGTGTCGAAGGCCTCGGCGGCCTCCCGCCGCCGCTTGGCCTCCCGCCGCAGCACGCCGAGCACGTCGTCGTCGGACAGCTCGCGGGCCTCCTTGCCGGCGACCTCCTCCGCGCTGACGGCGGCCAGCACCATGCGCAGCGTCGCGGTGCGCAGCTCGTCGCGGGACTTCATGGCGGTGGTGAGGTCGGCGCGCAGCCGGTCCTTGAGCTCGGACACGCCCTCCAGCCTGGCACGACGTCGCAAGCACGATCCGCGCCGGGCGCAGCCGCGACGTAGGCTCGTCGACCGTGCGCTGGTACACCGCCCTGCCCACGGCCGCCGTCGCCACCGGCACCGCGACCGTGGCCTACGCCTCCCTCTACGAGCGCACCCGCTGGACGCTGCGCCGCTTCGACGTCCCGGTGCTCGCGCCGGGCTCGGCGCCGCTGACCGTCCTGCACCTGTCGGACCTGCACATGACCGCCGGCCAGCGGTCCAAGCAGGACTGGGTCGCCGCGCTCGACGGCCTCGAGCCCGACCTGGTCGTCGACACCGGGGACAACCTCGCCGGCACCGACGCCGTCCCGGCGGTGCTGCGCGCGCTGGACCCGCTGCTGGAGCGGCCGGGGGTCTTCGTCACCTCGTCCAACGACTACTTCGGGCCGCGGCCGAAGAACCCGGTCAGCTACCTCACCCGCAGCGAGAAGCGGGTGCACGGCGAGGAGCTGCCCTGGCGCGACATGCGCGACGCGTTCACCGGCCGGGGGTGGCTGGACCTCACCAACGCCCGCGGCGAGCTCACGGTCGCCGGGCGGCGCATCTCCTTCGCCGGCCTGGACGACCCCCACCTCAAGCGGGACCGCTACGACGACGTCTCCGGCCCCGCCGACGCCACCGCGGACCTGCGCATCGGCGTCGTCCACTCCCCCGAGCCGCGGGTGCTCGACCGGTTCGTCGCCGACGGCTACGACCTGCTGCTGTGCGGGCACACGCACGGCGGGCAGCTGCGGGTGCCGTTCTACGGCGCGCTGGTGACCAACTGCGGCATCGACCGCGACCGCGCGCGCTGGCTGCACCGCTGGGCCGGGCCGTCGCCGGAGCGCCCGGCGGGCACCTGGCTGCACGTCTCCGCGGGCCTGGGCACCAGCCCCTACGCCCCGGCCCGGTTCGCCTGCCCGCCGGAGGCGACGCTGCTCACGCTGACCGCGCGCGCAGCCTGACCCGGCGCCGGACCGGCCTGCCGGCTCGGCTACAGTGGACCAGTCACACCCGGGGTGTGGCGCAGCTTGGTAGCGCGCGTCGTTCGGGACGACGAGGCCGCAGGTTCAAATCCTGTCACCCCGACTCACTACCCAGGGGCCGCCGGAAGGCGGCCCCTGGGTGCGTTCCGGCCCCGTTCCGGTTGAGCGCCGTCCGCAGCGGGCACCGACGGCCCTGATGACCGAGTGGTTGCTCCTCCTCGCTGCCGTGGTGCTCACGGCGTTCACCGGCTTCTTCGTGGCGGCCGAGTTCTCCCTGACCACGGTCGACCGCGGCCGCGTCGAGGAGGCCGCCCGGGCCGGCGACGCCGGCGCCGGCGGCGTCGTCACGGCGCTCAAGACGCTGTCCACCCAGCTGTCGGCGGCGCAGCTGGGCATCACGCTGACCACCCTCGTCGTCGGCTACCTCGCCCAGCCGGCGATCGGGGAGCTGGTGCGCGGCCCGCTGGAGGCCCTCGGCCTGTCGCAGGGCGCGTCCACGGGGGTCTCCTACGGCCTGGCGCTGGCCCTGGCGACGACGCTGCAGATGCTGCTCGGCGAGCTCGGCCCGAAGAACCTCGCCATCGCCAACCCGATCGGCGTCGCCCGCTGGGTTGCGCCGGGCATGCGCGCGTTCACCGCGGTCACGGGCCCCCTGCTCAACGCCTTCCAGCGGCTGGCCAACGCCATCGTGCGGCGGCTGGGCTTCGAGCCCCGTGAGGAGCTCGACTCCGCCCGTGGCGCCGACGAGCTGGCCTCTGTCGCCCGCCGCTCCGCGGAGGAGGGCGATCTCTCCCCCGTCGCCGCGCGGCTGCTGCAGCGCTCGCTGGGCCTGCGCGCCAAGTACGCCACCGACGTCATGACCCCGCGCACCCGGCTGTGGACGCTGCGCGCCAGCGCCACCGCCGCCGACGTCATCACCGCGGCCACCGAGTCGGGCAACTCCCGCTTCCCCGTCTACGGCTCCGACCTCGACGAGGTCACCGGCGTCGTGCACGTGAAGCGCGCCGTCGCGGTGCCGGAGGCCGAGCGGATCCACCGCACCGCCGGGGAGCTGGCCGACCCGGTGCTCGCCGTCCCCTCGTCGCTGCGGCTGGAGCGGCTGATGGACCTGCTGCGGGAACAGGGCCTGCAGATCGCGCTGGTCGTCGACGAGTGGGGCGCCACGCACGGGGTGGTGACGCTGGAGGACATCGTCGAGGAGCTGGTCGGCGAGATCACCGACGAGACCGACCGACCGCTGCGCACCCTGCGCCGCCTCGGCGACCGGGAGTGGCTGCTCTCGGGCCTGCTGCGCCCGGACGAGGTGCTCGAGCGCACCGGCATCGCGGTGCCGGAGGGGCGCTACGAGACGCTGGCCGGGTTCCTCGCCGAGCACCTGCAGCGGCTGCCCGAGGAGGGTGACACCGTGGAGCTCGAGCAGGCGCGGCTGACCGTGGAGTCCCTCGACGGCCGGCGGATCGCGCGGGTGCGGGCCGAGCGGACGGTCGTCCTGCCGGCGGGGGCCACCGCATCGGCCCGGCAGCGCGCGGAGCAGAAGGTGGCGGCGGCGTGAGCGACGTCGTCAGCCTGCTGGTCCTGGTCGCGCTGCTCCTGGGCAACGCCTTCTTCGTGGCCGCGGAGTTCGCGCTGGTGTCGGCCCGGGTCGACCAGATCGAGCCGCGCGCGGCGACCGGTGCGCCCCGGGCGGTGAAGACCCTGGCCGCGATGCGCAACGTCTCGCAGAACATGGCCGGCGCGCAGCTGGGCATCACCCTGTGCTCGCTCGGGCTGGGCGCGGTCGGCGAGCCCGCCGTCGCGCACCTCATCGAGGTGCCGCTGCACGCCCTGCACGTGCCCGACGCGCTGCTGCACCCGATCGCGCTGGTCATCGCCCTGTCGATCGTGACCGTGCTGCACATGGTGCTCGGCGAGATGGTGCCGAAGAACATCACCCTCGCCGGGCCCGACCGGGCCGCGCTCGTGCTCGGCCCCGCGCTGGCGGGGTTCACCCGGCTGCTCAAGCCGGTCATCTGGTTCTTCAACACCACCGCCAACGTCTTCGTGCGGCTGTTCGGGGCGACCCCCACCGACGAGGTCGCGGCGAGCTTCGACGAGGCCGAGATCCGGTCGATGATCACCCAGTCGCGGCGCGAGGGGCTGCTGGGCAGCGAGGTCAGCCAGCTGGCCGCCGGCGCGCTGACCTTCGAGCAGCACCGCGTCGAGGACGTGCTGCTGCCGATGGACACCGTGGTCACCGTGCCGCGCTCGACCACGCCGCGGCAGCTCGAGGCCGTCGTCGCCGAGCACGGCTTCAGCCGCTACCCGGTGCAGGGCGACGACGGCACCCTGGTCGGCTTCGTCCACGTCAAGGACGCGCTCGGCGTCGCGGCCGCCGACCGCGACCGGCCGATCGCCGACGACCTCGTCACGCCCCTGGTGCCGCTGGCACCGCGCACGCAGTTGCCCGAGGTGCTGTCGGAGATGCGCGCCCAGGGCGCGCACCTGGGCGGCGTGGTGGACGGCGGCGGGGGCGAGCGGCGGACCGTCGGCCTCGTGGCGCTGGAGGACGTGCTGGAGCTGCTCATCGGCGACGTCCGCGACGCCGCGGCCGAGCACACGCGGGTGGTGGCCGACCGGGCCCGGCGCGCGTCGGGCCGCCTGGCCGGGGCGCAGACCGGGGCGGGCGCCGGGGGCCGCTGACGGCACCTCCTCCTCCCGGCCGTTCCCCGGGGGCGCGGGCGCTCCGGAGGTCGCATCATCGGTGACGTACACCACAGCGACGAGGGGACGGCCATGAGCACCGACGCATCGACCGGGACCGGGGACCGCACCGCCGTCGACGGCGGCACCGACGGCGGCTTCGACGGGGCCGCCATCCGTGAGGTGCTGTACACCGACGGCATCACCGCGCTCAAGGGCGCCTTCCCGCGCGCGTGGGCCCAGCAGCTGCGCGAGGACGTCGACGCCGCGTTCGAGGAGGCACGGGGCCGCGAGGGCGGCGCCGTCGGGCGGGGTCCCCAGCGCTGGTACGTGGAGATCCACCCGGAGGCGCTGCGCGGGTTCGTGGACCTGGTCGACCACCCGTGGGTGCGGACGACCTGCGAGGCCGTCCTCGGACCGGAGTACACCATCGTCGAGGTCGGCTTCGACACCCCCTTCCCCGGTGCGAAGGACCAGCCGTGGCACCGGGACTTCCCCAGCCCGCACGAGACGCGGGAGGAGCGGCGGCTGACGTCGCTGGCCTTCAACGTGACCACGGTCGACACCACGGAGGACATGGGCCCCTTCGAGGTGGCGCCCGGGACGCAGTGGGAGACCGGCGAGGACTTCGACCACGGGATGTTCCCGCCGGAGAGCGAGTACCCGCGCTACGCGGCGCTCGCCGTCCGCAAGTACCCGCAGATGGGCGACATCTCGGTCCGGTCGGCCCTGACGCTGCACCGCGGGACGGAGAACCACTCGCAGCTCTCCCGCCCGGTGCTGGTCCTGGGCGTCGACGCACCCGGCGCCGGCAACGACGAGCACCACGACCTCGCGGTGACCCGCGGCTACTGGGAGCGGCTCCCCCAGCGGGTGCGGGACCACCTGCGCTGCCCCGTCGTCGACGAGCTCACGCCGATCACCCAGAAGCACACGATCGAGGGCCTGGTGATGGGCTGAGGCCGACACCCCGGCGACGCCCTGCGGGGGTGCGGGCACGATGGGCCGGTGACCGCCGAGCAGACCGCCCCGCTCCTCCCGCCCGACGTCACCGCCCGCTGGCAGGCCCGCTTCCGGGCCCCACGGGTGAGCCTGCCCGACTGGGCGCTGCACGCCCCGCACCGCTGCCTCTACGCCTCCGACGTCAGCGGCGTCGTCGAGCAGTACGCCTGGGACCGCACCACCGACGCCCACCGGCAGGTCACCGACCGGCCCAACGGCACGCTCATCGGCACGCTGTCGCCCGACGGCGAGCAGATCTGGTGGTTCGCCGACACCGACGGCGACGAGTTCGGCGTCTGGATGGTGCAGCCCTTCTCCGGTGGCGAGGACCGCGTCGCCGTCCCGGAGGTCGGGCCGGCCTACCCCGCCGGGCTGGAGATCGGCGCCTCGCTCGTGGCGATCGGCCGCTCCACCGACGACGGCAGCGAGCTGTGGCTCGCCCCGGCCGGCGGCACCCCGCGGGTGGTCTACCGGCACGAGGACCCGGCGTCGGTGGACGCCCTCACCCTCGACGACGAGCTGCTGGTGATCTCGCACTCCGAGCACGGCGACCCGCGCTACCCGGCGCTGCGGGTGCTCCGCACGGCGGACACCACCGAGGACGCGCCGGCGGTCGTCGCGGACAAGTGGGACGGCGAGGGCCGCGGCCTGCACGCGCTGGAGTTCGCCCCGCTGCCCGGGGACCGGCGGCTGCTGGTCGGCCACGAGCGCCGCGGCCGCGAGGAGCTGCTGGTGTGGGACGTCGCCACCGGCACCGAGACCGAGATCGTGCTCGACCTGCCCGGCGACGTCACCGCCGGCTGGTACCCTGACGGGTCGGCGCTGCTGGTCGGCCACGACCACGCGGCCCGCAGCGAGCTGTACCGCTACGACCTCGGCAGCGGGGCGCTGGAGCGGCTGGACACCCCGACCGGCGTCGTCCGCGGCGCCACGGCCCGGCCCGACGGCACGGTGGAGCTGGCCTGGTCGTCGTCGGAGCGCCCGCCGGTGATCCGCCGCGCCGACGGCCCCGTCGTGCTGGCCGCGCCGGGTGAGGAGCCGCCGGCCGCCCACCCGGTCGAGGACCGCTGGGTGCCCGGACCGGGCGGAGACGTGCACGCCCTCGTCGTCCGGCCGGCCGGGGAGCCGCCGTACGCGACCGCGTTCCTCGTCCACGGCGGGCCGGAGTCGGCCGACGACGACAGCTACCGCGCCCGCCGCGCGGCCTACGTCGACGCCGGGTACGCCGTCGTGCACGTCAACTACCGCGGCTCCACCGGCTACGGCAGCGCCTGGCGTGACGCGCTGACCGGCCGGCCGGGGCCCAGCGAGCTCGAGGACGTGGCCGCCGTCTACGACGCGCTGGTGGCCGAGGGGTTCCTCGACCTGTCGCGGGCGCTGATCACCGGCGGCTCGTGGGGCGGTTTCCTCACCCTGCTGGGCCTGGGCACCCAGCCCGGGCGCTGGGCGGCAGGCATCGCCGAGGTGCCGGTGGCCGACTACCTGGCCGCCTACGAGGACGAGATGGAGGGGCTGCGCGCCTACGACCGGGCGCTGTTCGGCGGCTCGCCGGACGAGGTGCGCGAGCGCTACGTGGAGTCCTCGCCGATCACCCACGTCGAGCAGGTGCGCGCGCCGGTGCTGGTGGTGGCCGGCGCCAACGACCCGCGCTGCCCGATCCGGCAGATCGAGAACTACCTGGGGCGCCTGGGGGAGCTCGGCAAGCCGCACGAGGTGTACCGGTTCGACGCCGGCCACGGCTCGCTGGTCATCGAGGAGACGATCCGCCAGGTGGAGACGGCGCTGTCGTTCGCGCTGCGCCACGTGCGGCCGTGACCGCCCTGGCGGGGAGCAGGGCCACGACGGCCAGCGTCACCAGCAGGTAGAGGTCCTCGACGACGATCCCGGCCACGCCGAGGTCGTGGTGGGCGCCCGGCCGTGCCTCGGCGAACCAGATGGACGACGACGCCAGCACCAGCGCGGTGACGCCGGCCAGCGCGCCGGCGAGCACGCACGGCCGGCGCGGGGTGCCCGGCGCGGTCGGCGCACCGGCGGCGACGTCGACCAGCACCACCAGGGCCGGCACCAGCCAGACGAGGTGGTGCGACCAGGTGACCGGGCTGACCAGGCAGGCGGCCAGGCCGGTCAGCGTGACGCCGGCCAGGTCGTCCCCGGCGCGGGTGGCGCGCACCGCCCGGGTCAGCACGAACACGAGCGCCCCGGCGGCCAGGACCGCCCACACGATGCGCGACGGGTCGCCGGGATCGGCCAGCCGGGCCAGCGCGCCCAGCAGCGACTGGTTGGACGTCTTGTCCAGCCGGCCGACGCGCTCGGTCTGCCACAGCGCCTCGGTCCAGAACCGCCACGACGTCGCCGGGACCACCGCGAACGCCAGCAGGGTCGCCGCGGCGGCGGTGCCGACGGCCACCTGCGCCGCGCGCCACCGCCGGGTGAGCAGCAGCCACACCACGAACAGGCCCGGGGTCAGCTTCACCGCCGCGGCCAGCCCGATGCCCACCCCCGCCCAGCGCGAGCCGCGGCGCAGCGCCACGACGTCGGCCAGCACGAGCGCCAGCAGGAACAGGTTGACCTGCCCGAACCCGATCGTCTCCCGCACCGGCTCGACGAGGAAGACCAGCGGCAGCGCCCACAGCCACGCCCACGGCAGCGGCCACCCGTGCCGGCGGGCGAGCGGCACGACCAGCCACCGCGTCAGCCCGGCGAGGACCACGACGTTGAGCAGCACGTGCCCGGCCGCGACCACCGGGTAGGGCAGCAGCCCCATCGGCAGGACCAGGAGCGCGGCGAACGGCGGGTAGGTGAACCCGTAGGGGCTGCGGCCGTAGGTGAAGTCGTAGAGCTCCCGCCCGTCCAGCCACGACGCGACGGCGCCGCGGTACACCCGCAGGTCGAAGAAGTCGTGCCACGGGTCGTTGGGCACGACCACCGACGCGCCCGCCACCGCGGCCACGAGGGCGAGCAGGACCCCGGTGCGCACCGCGACGCGGCGGCCGGCCGTGCGCGTCGCGGTGCCGGTCACGGGACGCAGCGCCCGGTGCGCTAGCGGCGGGCGAGGAGCAGCTCGGCGATCTGGACGGTGTTGAGGGCCGCACCCTTGCGCAGGTTGTCGTTGCTGACGAACAGCACCAGGCCGCGGTCGCCGTCGACGCCCCGGTCCTGCCGGATGCGGCCGACGAAGCTGGGGTCCTGGCCGGCCGCCTGGAGCGGGGTCGGGACGTCGGTGAGCTGCACACCCGGGGCGCCGTCGAGGAGCTCGGTGGCCCGCGCGACGGTCAGCGGCCGGGCGAACTCGACGTTGAGCGACAGCGAGTGCCCGGTGAAGACCGGCACCCGTACGCAGGTCCCGGACACCCGCAGGTCGGGGATGCCGAGGATCTTGCGGCTCTCGTTGCGGAGCTTCTGCTCCTCGTCGGTCTCGAACGAGCCGTCGTCGACGACGCTGCCGGCCATCGGGAGGACGTTGTAGGCGATCGGCCGCACGTACTTCCGCGGCTCCGGGAACGCCACGGCCGACCCGTCGTGGGTCAGCTCCGCGGCCTTGTCGACGACCGCCTTGACCTGCCCGTCGAGCTCCTCGACGCCGGCCACCCCGCTGCCCGAGACCGCCTGGTAGGTGCTCGCCACGATGCGGACCAGCTGCGCCTCGTCGTGCAGCGGCTTGAGCACCGGCATCGCGGCCATGGTGGTGCAGTTCGGGTTGGCGATGATCCCGCGCGGGACGTCGTCGAGCGCCTTCGGGTTCACCTCGGCGACGACGAGCGGCACGTCGGCGTCGCGCCGGAAGGCCGAGCTGTTGTCGACGACGGTCACGCCGGCCGCGGCGAAGCGCGGGGCCTGGGCCCGTGAGGTGCTGGCGCCGGCCGAGAACAGGGCGACGTCGAGGCCGGTGGGGTCGGCGGTGGCGGCGTCCTCGACGGTGATCTCGCCGTCCCCCCAGGGCAGGGTGCTGCCGGCGGAGCGCGCGGAGGCGAAGAACCGCAGCTCGGCCAGCGGGAAGCGGCGCTCGGCGAGGACCTGGCGCATCACGGCGCCGACCTGGCCGGTGGCGCCGACGATCCCGACGCGGAGCCCGTCACTGGTGAAGGTCATCGTCCGGTCCCTCCGTAGACCACGGCCTGCTCCTCGTCGGTACCGAGGTCGAAGGCGTCGTGCACCGCGCGGACGGCGAGGTCGACGTCGCTGTCGCGGCAGACCACGGAGATGCGGATCTCCGAGGTGCTGATGAGCTCGAGGTTGACGCCGGCGTCGGCCAGGGCGCCGAAGAAGCGGGCCGAGACGCCGGGGTGGCTGCGCATGCCGGCGCCGACCAGGCTCACCTTGCCGATGTGCTGGTCGAACCGGACGTCGCTGTAGCCGACGGTGTGCTTGACGGCCTCCAGCGCGGCGATCGCCGTCGGGCCGTCGCTCTTGGGCAGCGTGAAGGAGATGTCGGCGATCTTGCTGCCCTCGGCCGACACGTTCTGCACGATCATGTCGATGTTGATCTCGGCATCGGCGAGCACCCGGAAGATCTGGGCCGCCTCGCCGGGCCGGTCCGGGACCCCGTAGACGGTGATCTTGCCCTCGCTGCGGTCGTGCGCGACGCCGGTGATGATCGCCTGTTCCACGCTGAGGTCCTCCATCGAGCCGGCGACCACGGTGCCGGGGAGCTGTGAGTAGGAGCTGCGGACGTGCACCGGGATGCCGTACCGGCGGGCGTACTCGACGCAGCGGAGCATCAGCACCTTCGCGCCGGAGGCCGCCAGCTCGAGCATCTCCTCGTAGGTGATCGTCTCCAGGCGCCGCGCGTTGGGGACGATCCGCGGGTCGGCGGTGAAGACGCCGTCGACGTCGGTGTAGATCTCGCACACGTCGGCCCGCAGCGCGGCGGCGACGGCGACGGCGGTGGTGTCCGAGCCGCCGCGGCCGAGGGTGGTGACGTCCTTGGTGTCCTGGCTGACGCCCTGGAAGCCGGCGACGATGACGATCGAACCGTCGTCGAGCGCCGAGCGCAGCCGGCCGGGGGTGACGTCGATGATCCGCGCCCGGCCGTGGCTGCTGGTGGTGATCACCCCGGCCTGCGAGCCGGTGAAGGACCGTGCCTCGTAGCCGTGGGTGCTGATCGCGATGGCCAGCAGCGCCATGGAGATGCGCTCGCCCGCCGTGAGCAGCATGTCCAGCTCGCGGCCGGGCGGCTCGTCGGTGATCTGCGCGGCCTGGTCGAGCAGTTCGTCGGTCGTGTCCCCCATCGCCGAGACGACCACGACGACGTCGTTGCCGGCCTTCTTCTCCGCGACGATGCGCTCGGCCACGCGCTTGATGTGGGCGGCGGAGGCCACGGAGGAGCCACCGTACTTCT
The DNA here is from genome assembly GCF_900115395.1 of Geodermatophilus obscurus. Classification (GTDB taxonomy): domain Bacteria; phylum Actinomycetota; class Actinomycetes; order Mycobacteriales; family Geodermatophilaceae; genus Geodermatophilus; species Geodermatophilus obscurus_B. The sequence continues at coordinate 291,123 of NZ_FOWE01000003.1, read as the reverse complement.
GCACGACGAGGGCCACGGGTCCACAGGCTACCGATGCCGGGCACCTCGTCCGGGATCCAGGCCGGTCCCCTCCCTTGCGCCCCCTCGGCGGGCGGTATGTGATCACCGGGTGACCGACCCCGCGGAGTGGCTGCTCAGCCCCGAGGAACGGGGCAACACGGCCACCGACCTGCCAGCGTGGACCGAGGGCAACCTCGCGGTGCCACTGGTGCACGGCACCGCCTACTTCGACGCGCTGGTGTCGGCCGTGGAGGTCCTCGACGAGGACGACCACCTCTTCTTCACCGACTGGCGCGGCGATCCCGACGAGGAGCTGCGGCCGGGCGGGCCGACGGTGGCCGAGCTGTTCACCGCGGCGGTGGGCCGCGGGGTGACGGTGCGCGGGCTGGTGTGGCGCTCGCACGTGGACTGGTTGTCGTTCAGCGCCCGGGAGAACCGAGCGCTGGACCGCGAGGTGGAGGACGGCGGCGGCCTGGTGGTGCTCGACCAGCGGGTGCGGCGCGGGGGCAGCCACCACCAGAAGCTCGTCGTGTGCCGGCACGACCAGGACGCGACGAAGGACGTCGCCTTCGTCGGCGGCATCGACCTGTGCCACAGCCGCCGCGACGACGCCGAGCACCGCGGCGACCCCCAGGCGGTGCCCATGGCCCCGGCCTACGGGCCGACGCCGCCGTGGCACGACGTGCAGCTGATGATCCGTGGGCCCGCCGTCGCGGCGCTGGACACGGTGTTCCGCGAGCGGTGGGACGACCCGACGGACCCCGACCAGGGCAACCCGATCGCGCACGTCATCGACCGGCTTTCGCGCAGCCGCATGTACGCCGACCGGCTGGCTCCCCAGCTGCCGCCGCCACCGCCGGCCGGGCCGCACCTGGTGCAGAACCTGCGGACCTATCCGGCGGTCCGCCCGCCGTACCGGTTCGCGCCGGACGGCGAGCGCTCCGTGGCGCGCGGCTACTCGAAGGCGATCAAGCGGGCGCGGCGGCTGATCTACCTCGAGGACCAGTACATGTGGTCGGGCGAGGTGGCCCAGCTCTTCGCCGACGCGCTCCGCGAGCACCCCGACCTGCACCTGGTCGTCGTCGTGCCGCGCGTGCCCGACCAGGAGGGTGCGCTGGCGTCGCGGCCGCAGTTCGTCGGCCGGTGGCAGGCGCTGCAGATGGTCCGCCGGGCCGGCCGGGACCGGGTGCACGTGTACGACGTCGAGAACCACGACGGCACCCCGGTGTACGTGCACGCCAAGGTGTGCGTCGTCGACGACGTGTGGGCCAGCGTCGGCAGCGACAACTTCAACCGCCGGTCCTGGACCCACGACAGCGAGCTGTCCAGCGCCGTCCTCGACACCACGCTCGACCCCCGCGAGCCGCGCGACCCGGCCGGCACCGGCGACGGCGCCCGGACCTTCGCCCGCGACCTGCGGCTGGTGCTCGCCCGCGAGCACACCGACCGGGCCGGGGGCGGCAGCGAGGACGAGGACCTGCTCGACCCCGAGGCGTTCGTCGCCACCCTCGACGCGCAGGCCACGGAGCTCGACGCCTGGCACGAGGACGGCCGCCGCGGGCCGCGCCCGCGCGGCCGGCTGCGCCACCACCAGCCGGAGCGGCTTTCCGTGCTCACCCGGCTGTGGGCGACGCCGGTCTACCGGCTGGTCGACGACCCCGACGGCCGCCCGCTCCGCCTCCGCCGCCGCGGCGAGTTCTGACCGGCCGTCCGGCCGGTCACCGGAGCATCCGGACCGATCTCGTGCCGGACCCGGCCCAGCCACCGGTGTCCGTGAGCTGAGTAGTGCTCTGCACGCCACCGTGTGCAGAGCACGAGCCAGCGCGAAGCCCTACCACGCTCCTTCCTCGTGCTCTGCACACGGCTGTGTGCAGAACACGACTGTCCCCAGGAAGGCTGAGAGCCCCCCGACGCCCGCGTGGACGGTGACCCTGCGGACATGTCCGCGATCGACCTCCCGGGCCTGCTGCGCCGAATCCGGCGTACGGCTGATCTGTCGCAGCGGGACCTGGCAGGGGCTACAGGGGTTCCGTGCGGCACGATCTCCGCCGTCGAGGCGGGGACGCGAGGGCTTGACGTCCGCGTCCTCGCCCGGTTGGCCGCAGCGGCAGGACTGCGGCTGGCGCTCCTGGACGGCGAGGGCCGGGAGGTCGCGCCCATGGACGACGCGGCCGTGCGGGACGAGGCCGGACGGCACTTCCCGGCGCACCTGGACACCCGGCACGGCGACGACGGCTGGTGGCACGGCCCGCACCGGTACGACCGCGAGCCGGTCACCTACACCTTCACCCGCGACCGGCGGCACCGCGACGCCCGGCGCCTGGCCCGCGGCGGCATCCCGGACGACCACCAGCGCCCGCAGCCCGGTGACGGCCTTGCCGACCGGGCGGCCGCCCGGCGCGACGCGGCCCGGCGCGCCCGGGAGGACGAGCGGCGCCGGCGCCTCGATGCGGGCGAGATCCCCCCGCCCGACCTGCGCTTCCCCTGCGAGTGCCCACCGGCGTGCGACGACCTCGACGACCGGTCGGGCCCGCCGAGGCACGCCGAGGCCTGCGCGTGTGGCTGCGACCTCGGCTGACCCGCTGCTACCGTGACCCCGTGCGCGGCGACCTCCTGCTTACCCGCCGCGGCGAGGCCCTCTCCTAGGTCGGCCCCCTCGCCGCGGGGACCCGCCGCGACGTGAACGCGTCCCTCGGCGCCTGCTGACCGCCCACCAGGAGCGACAGTCCAGCCCCGCGCCAGAGGAGTCAGACCACCGTGAGCAGCCCGCAGCACCCGCACGCCCGCAACCCGCAGCGCCCCTCGGGGATGCCGATCTCCCGCTACGCCCCGTTCCAGCAGGTCGACCTGCCCGACCGCACGTGGCCCGACACGGTCACCAACGCCGCGCCGCGCTGGTGCGCCGTCGACCTGCGCGACGGCAACCAGGCCCTCATCGACCCGATGTCACCGGACCGCAAGCGGCGCATGTTCGACCTGCTCGTCCGCATGGGCTACAAGGAGATCGAGGTCGGCTTCCCGGCCGCCAGCCAGACCGACTTCGACTTCGTCCGCCAGCTCGTCGAGGAGGACCTGGTCCCCGACGACGTCACGATCCAGGTCCTCACCCAGGCCCGTGACGAGCTGATCGAGCGCACCTTCGAGTCCCTGCGCGGCTCCCGCCAGGCGATCGTGCACCTGTACAACTCGACCTCCACACTGCAGCGCCGCGTGGTGTTCGGCTCCGACCGCGCCGGCATCGTCGACATCGCCGTCCACGGCGCCCGGTTGGTCCGCAAGCTGGCCGAGCAGCTGCGCGGGACCGAGGTCCGCTTCGAGTACAGCCCCGAGTCCTTCACCGGCACCGAGCTCGACTTCGCCGTCGAGATCTGCGACGCGGTGACCGACGTCTGGGAGCCCACGCCCGACCGGCCGACGATCCTCAACCTGCCGGCCACCGTCGAGATGGCCGAGCCCACCGTCTACGCCGACCAGGTCGAGTGGATGCACCGCAACCTGGGCCGCCGCGACGCCGTCGTGCTCAGCCTGCACCCGCACAACGACCGCGGCACCGCCGTCGCCGCCGCCGAGCTCGGCTACCGCGCCGGCGCCGACCGCATCGAGGGCTGCCTGTTCGGCAACGGCGAGCGCACCGGCAACGTCGACCTGGTCACCCTCGGCCTGAACCTGTTCAGCCAGGGCATCGACCCGCAGATCGACTTCTCCGACATCGACGAGATCCGCCGCACCGTCGAGTACTGCAACCAGCTCGGCGTGCACGAGCGGCACCCCTACGGCGGCGACCTGGTCTACACCGCCTTCTCCGGCTCCCACCAGGACGCCATCAACAAGGGCTTCACCGCCCTGGCGGCCGACGCCCGGGCAGCCGGGCGGAGCGTCGACGAGATGCCGTGGGCGGTCCCCTACCTGCCGATCGACCCCAAGGACGTCGGCCGCAGCTACGAGGCGGTCATCCGGGTCAACAGCCAGTCCGGCAAGGGCGGCGTCGCCTACATCATGAAGACGGAGAACCACCTGGACCTGCCGCGCCGGCTGCAGATCGAGTTCAGCGCGGTGATCCAGCGGCACACCGACGACGAGGGCGGCGAGGTCACCGCGCAGCAGATGTGGGCGGCCTTCAGCAGCGAGTACCTGCCCGACCCCGACTCCCCCTGGGGACGCCTGGCGCTCACCGGCCACCGGCACACCACGCACGGCGACCACCTCGACGAGATGGTCGTCGAGCTGACCGACGACGGCGTGCCGGTCACCGTGCAGGGCCGCGGGAACGGCCCGATCGCGGCCTTCGTCGACGCGCTGGCCTCCCTCGACGTCGACGTCCGCGTCCTGGACTACGCCGAGCACGCGCTCAGCGCCGGCGGCGACGCCCGCGCCGCCGCCTACGTCGAGTGTGCCGTCGGCGACAGGGTGCTGTGGGGCGTGGGCATCGACCCCAACATCGTCAGCGCCTCGCTGCGCGCGGTGGTGTCCGCGGTCAACCGCGCCCAGCGGGGCTGACCGGGAGCGACGCCCGGGCCCGGCTCAGCGGGGTCCCGCCGAGTCGGGCCGGGGCGGGGCGTCGCCGGGTTCGTCACCGTGGTGCCGCAGGTCCTCGTGTCCCCCGCCGCCGTACTCGTCGACCAGCAACAGGTCCCGGCGGACGTGCCGGCGGCGGTAGGCCACCCGGCTGATCAGGTGCGCACTCACCGGCGCGGTCAGCAGCTGGAAGGCCGCCACGAGCAGCAGCATCCAGGCGTTGGCCCAGCCCTCGAGCCGGATGGCGGCACCCACCATCACCAGCAGCACGCCGAGCACCTGCGGCTTGGTCCCGGCGTGCATCCGCGACAGCACGTCGGGGAAGCGCACCAGCCCCAGCCCGGCGGTGAGGCAGAGGGCGGCACCGGCCAGCAGGCAGACCGCGGCGATGACGTCGGCCACCGCGGTCACGACCCGTCCTCCCGCTGCTCGGCGGCCACGGGCAGGCCGAGGTCGCGTCCGTCCCCCGTGGCCGAGCGCAGCAGCATCCCGCCGACGTAGCGGGCCACCGACACCGAGCCAACGAAGGCCAGCAGGGCGACGACGACCAGCACCGGGACCAGCGTCGGGTCCCGCTGCAGCGCGGCGTGGACGGCGAGACCGGCCGAGATGATCACCAGCAGGGTGTCGGTCGCCACCACCCGGTCCAGCAGGGAGGGACCGCGCGCCAGCCGGACCAGGGCCAGCAGCGCTCCCCCGCCGATCAGCAGGTAGAGCGCGACGTCCAGGGCGGTCACGGCGCCTCCACCCGCGTGACCCGTTCGAGAGCCGCGAGGTCCTCGGCCGAGCCGAACGCGCGGACCAGCCGCTGCTCCACGACGAGGACGTGGGACCTCTTGCGCTCGACGTCGGCCAGGTCCCGCGCGGGCAGCACGTGGAGCGTCATCACACGCCCCTCCCGGTCCAGGTCGAGGACCAGCGAGCCGGGGACGAGCGAGGTGGCCTCGGCGACCATGGTCAGGAGCAGGTCGGAGTCGACGCGCAGCTGCACCTGCACGATGGCGGTGTTCCGCAGCCCGCCGGGCCGCAGCGCCTCCCAGGCCACCTCGGCACCGGAGACGACCAGGTCGGCCAGGAAGTGGCCGAGGAACACCAGCAGGGGCAGCGGCCGCACCCGGGTGCCGCCGACCACGTGCGGCAGCGGCAGCAGGACGAGCAGGACGAACGCGACCACCAGGCCGGAGAGCAGGTTGGCCCAGGACCAGGTGCCCCAGAGCAGCATCCACACCACCACGAGCCACAGCATCAGGGGGACCTGGTGGCGCAGGCGGGTCGCGGCGGGCTCGACGGTCACGGCACCTCCTCTGTCCCGAACACCGAGGTGGTGTAGGGCGTGCGGTCGAGCAGATCGGCCGCCGCCCGGCTGGTCAGGCCGTAGAGGGGCCCGGCCAGCCCGGTCAGGGCCACCGTGAGCGCGACCAGGGCCGCCGTGGCACCCACCATCGTGCGCGGCAGCGGGCGCAGCGCCCGGACCGCGCCGGCCGGCGGCGGGAGGTCGGGCTCGGCCGCCGTGGCCACGGCCGTGTGCCGCCGCCAGGCCTCCTGCAGTGCCGTCCGCGGCTCGTCCGCGGTGGACCCCGCGCCGTCGTCCCCGTCCGGCCGGCGCCGCGCGGTGGCGTCGGCGGCCGCGGCCGCGGCGGTGTCCTCGGCGGGCGCCTGGCCGGGGGGACGCCAGAACGCGCGGGTCCAGACGCGGGCGACCGCCAGGAGCGTCAGGAGGCTGGTCACCACCCCGCCGCCGACCAGCGCGAACGCCAGCGCGCTGCCCTCGGCGACGCCGGCCTGCAGCAGGCCCAGCTTGCCGATGAAGCCCGACAGCGGCGGGATGCCGGCGAGGTTCATCGCGGGCACGAAGAACAGCACCGCCAGCAGCGGGGAGCGCCGGGCCAGGCCGCCGAGCCGGTTCACCGACGTCGTGCCGCCCTGGCGCTCGACCAGCCCCGCGACCAGGAACAGCGTGGTCTGGATGGCGATGTGGTGGGCGACGTAGAAGACCGCGCCGGCCAGCCCGGCCGCCGTCCCCAGGGCGATGCCGAACACCATGTAGCCGATGTGGCTGACCAGGGTGAACGACAGCATGCGGCGCAGGTCGCTCTGCGCCACCGCGCCGAGGATCCCGACCACCATCGTGGCCAGCGCCGCCCACATCAGCAGGTCGTCGAGGGCGCCGTCGGGGAACAGCAGCGTCTGGGTGCGGATGATCGCGTAGACGCCGACCTTGGTGAGGAGGCCGGCGAAGACCGCGGTGACCGGGGCGGGCGCCGTCGGGTAGCTGTCGGGCAGCCACGCCGACAGCGGGAAGACCGCGGCCTTGATGCCGAAGGCGATCAGCAGCATCGACTGCAGCAGCACCTGGACGCCCGCGGGCAGCTCGTCCAGCCGCACCGCCAGCTGCGCCATGTTCACCGTGCCGGTCGCGGCGTAGACCAGCCCGATCGCGGCCAGGAACACCAGCGAGCTGGTCAGGCTGACCACGATGTAGGTGATGCCGCCGCGGATGCGCGCCGCGGTGCCCCCGAGGGTGAGCAGCACGTAGGAGGCCATCAGCAGGATCTCGAAGCCGACGTAGAGGTTGAACAGGTCGCCGGCGAGGAAGGCGTTGCCCACGCCCGCGACCAGGACCAGGAACGTCGGGTGGAAGATCGACAGCGGCGTCTCCTCCTGCCCGTCGGCCGCGCCCTGGCCGATGGCGAAGACGAGGACGCCGAGGGCCACGGTCGAGGCCACCACCAGCATCAACGCCGAGAGCCGGTCGACGACGAGGACGATGCCCAGCGGCACCGGCCAGCCGCCGACGGAGACCGCGGTCGCGCCCTCGGCGTCGGCGACGAGCAGCAGCGCCACCGAGACGCCCAGCACCGCGGTGAGCACGGCGGTGCTCAGCAGCCGCTGGAACACCGGGTGCCCGCTGGCCAGCAGGGCGCCGGCGGCCCCCAGCAGCGGGAGCAGCACCGGCAACGGAGCGAGCGCCTCGATCACCGGCGGGCGCTCCCCGCGGGCAGGTCGACGTCGTCGGCCAGTTCCTCGGCGTTGCGGGGCAGGCTGTCGGCGTGCCCGGCGATGCGGTCGTCGGGGGCCAGCTCGTCAGGGTCGAGCTCGTCGGCGTCGGTGGCGCGCCGGGCGGCGACGCGGCGGTCCTCCTCGTCGGTGCCCACGACCTCCTCGCGCACCAGGCGCCAGGACCGGTGGATGATCGCCAGCACGAACGCGGAGACGCCGAAGGTGATGACGATCGCCGTGAGGATCAGCACCTGTGGCAGCGGGTCGTTGATCTCGTCGGGGTCGGAGTAGCCGAGGATCGGCGCCAGTCCCGCCGGCCCGCCGGTGGACAGCAGCAGCAGGTTGGTCGCGTTGCCCAGCAGCACGAAGCCCAGCAGCACGCGGGTGAGGCTGCGGTCGAGCAGCAGGTACACCCCCGCCGCGTAGAGCCCGCCGACCATCAGCGGCAGCACGATCGTGGGGGTCATCGCAGCACCATCTCCCCGGGGCCGAGTTCGACGGGGTCCTCCTGGTCCTCCTGGCGGTCGAGCTCCGCGCCGAGGCTGCGGAGCACGTCGAGGACCAGCCCGACGACGATCAGGTAGACGCCGATGTCGAAGAACAGCGAGGTCACGAGCTTGACGTCGCCGAGCACCGGCAGCGTGGCCTCGAGGATCGCCGTCTGCAGCGCGCCGGCCCCCAGTGCCAGGCCGACGGCGCCCGTGCCGCCGGCGAAGAGCAGCCCGCTGCCCAGCAGCAGGCCCGGCGCGACCGGCGCGGCCTCACCGAGCTCGTAGCGCCCGCCGGCCAGGTAGCGCAGCACCAGCGCCAGGCCCGCGACCAGCCCGCCGGCGAAGCCGCCGCCGGGCTCGTTGTGCCCGGAGAACAGCAGGTACAGCGAGAAGACCATGATCGTGTGGAACAGCAGCCGGGTCACGACCTCGAGGACGACCGAGCGGCGGGCCGGGTCGAGCGTCGCGGTGGCGGCCAGCCAGCGGTCCCGGGGCGCCCGGCGGGCCCGCTCGCGGCGCTGCGAGAGCTCGGTGCGCGGAGCCCGGTCCACCCCGCCGGTCCGGCGGCGGAGGAAGACCAGGCTGGCCACGCCGGTCGCGGCGACGACCAGCAGCGAGATCTCGCCCAGCGTGTCCCAGGCCCGGATGTCGACCAGGGTCACGTTGACGACGTTCTTGCCGCCGCCGAACTCGTAGGCCGGACCCGGGTAGTCCTCCGACACCGGCGTCGCCGTGCGGGCCGACAGGGCGACGGCCCCGACCGCGGCCATGAACGCCCCGACGGCCACCGCGACCACCCCGCGCACAGCCCGCTCGCGGGGCCGGTGCCGCTCGCTGATGTCCTTGGGCAGCTTGCGCAGCACCAGGACGAAGACGACGAGCGTCAGGGTCTCGACGAGGAACTGGGTCAGCGCCAGGTCGGGGGCGCCCTGCAGCGCGAAGACGACGGCGATGCCGTAGCCGGTCACCCCGACGACGAGCACGGCCGACAGCCGCTGGCGGATGCGCAGGGCGAGCGCCCCGGCGGTGACCACGACGACGCCGACCACCGCCTGCACCGGGCTGTCCCAGGCCCGCCACTCCCCCGGCCAGGGGGCGCGGGTCAGGAGCAGCACCCCGGGCAGCGCGAGGACCGTGACCAGGATGGTGCCGAGGTAGGCCGGCAGCGATCCGCGCTGCGTGGTGCCGGTGACCAGCACGGAGAGCCGGTCCACGGCCTGGATGACGTTCCAGTAGCCCTCGTCCGCCGAGGCGCCGACGGCCATCCGCCGCTGCAGCCGCTGCGCCGGCGCGCGCAGCGCGAACAGCAGCGCACCCCCGGCGACGGTGAGCGCCGACAGGGCGAGCGCCGGCTGCCAGCCGTGCCACAGCGCCAGGTGCTCCACCTCCGGGGCCAGCAGCGGCAACGTGTCGGCGTACCGGGCGACGAGGCCGTCGAGCAGCGGGCTGGCGGGGCCGAGGACCAGACCGGTGAGCGCCAGGACCACGGGGGCGGCCAGGAACAGCGGCTCCGGGGGGTGGTCGACCCCGGTGGCCTCGACACCGGGCTTGCGCGCGAACGCGCCCCAGACGAAGCGGGCGGTGTAGGCGGCGGTCAGCACCGACCCGGCCACCAGGCCGGTGAGGACGGTGACCGCCGCGGTGCGGTCGGGCAGCCCGCCCTCCAGCAGGGCGGTGAACGCGGCCTCCTTGCCGACGAAGCCCAGCAGCGGCGGCAGTCCGGCCATGGACGCGGCGGCCGCGGTGCCGGTGACGGCGAGCACCGGCAGGCGCCGGCCCAGGCCCGACAGCCGGCGCAGGTCGCGGGTCCCGGCGGCGTGGTCGACGACGCCGACGGTGAGGAACAGCGTGGACTTGAACAGCGCGTGGGCCAGCGTCATGACCAGCCCCGCGGCGGCCAGCTCGCGGCTGCCCGCGCCGACCAGGGTCACCAGGAAGCCCAGCTGGCTGACGGTGCCGAAGGCCAGCAGCAGCTTGAGGTCGTTCTGGCGCAGCGCGCGGTAGCCGCCGACCAGCATCGTGGCCACACCGAGGCCCATCACCAGCGGCCGCCACCCGGGGACGTCGGCCAGTGCGGGCGCCAGGCGCGCGACCAGGTACACCCCGGCCTTCACCATCGCCGCGGCGTGCAGGTACGCGCTGACCGGGGTGGGTGCCTCCATCGCGGCGGGCAGCCAGAAGTGGAAGGGCACCAGCGCGGACTTGGTGACCGCTCCCACCAGCACGAGGACCGTGCCCCACACCACCGGCGGCCCGCTGCCGGGGTCGGCGACGACCTCCGAGAGCAGGAACGAGCCGCTGGCCTGGCCGACGAGGATCAGCCCGACCAGCATCGCCAGCCCGCCGGCGGTGGTGAGCACCAGGGCCTGGGACGCCGCCCGCCGCGCCGCCAGCCGCCGTCCCGACCCGCCGATCAGCAGGAACGAGAAGACGGTCGTGAGCTCCCAGAAGACGTAGAGGAGCAGCAGGTCGTCGGCGAGGACGAGACCGAGCATGGAGCCCGTGAACGCGGTGAGGCAGCCGGCGAAGCGGCCGGTGCCCTCGTCGCCCGGCGCGAAGTAGCGGGCGCAGTAGACCAGGACCAGCGCGCCGACACCGGTGACCAGCGCGGCGAAGACGAGGGCGAGGGCGTCCAGCCGCAGGGCCACGTCGAGGTCGAGCGCGGGCACCCACGGGAGGGTCTCGCGCGCCTGCCCGCCGGCGAGGACGGCGGGCAGTTGCGCCGTCACCCAGGCGAAGCCGGCGGCGGGCACCAGCGCCAGCGCCAGGAACGCCTGCCGCCCCCACCACCGCACGAGCACGGGCGCCAGCACGCCGGCGAGCAGGTGGAGGAGCAGGAGGGCGAGCACGTGTCTCCGGGGTTGGCGACGGCACGGGGACACCAGGGACGTCGGTCGCACGACCGCCGGCGGTGCCCCCAGACTACCGACCCGGCGTCACGAGGCCCGACTCGTAGGCGAACGCGACCGCCGTCGCGGCGTGAGCCGGGATCAGGTCACCTGATCGTGCTGCGTCCTGGCTCACCGTGGGAGGTGAGCCAGGACGCGCTGCGGTGAGCCAGGACGGACCGAGGACGACTCAGCCCTCGGCGAGCTCCGCGGCGGCCAGCCAGTCGGTCTCGACCTGCTCCTTCTCGGCCAGCAGCTCCCGCAGCCGGGCGTCGAGCGCCAGGACCCTGGTGTGGTCGGTGGCCGCGGCGGCGAGGTCGGCGTGCAGCCGCTCCTCGTCGGCGGTCAGCTTCTCCAGTCGCCGCTCCAGCCGGGCGGCCTCCTTGCGGGCCGCCCGCACCTCGGCCGCCGACGGACCGGCGGGGACGGGCGTGGCGGCCGGGGCCGCCCCGGTCGCGGCCGAGGACAGCGGGGCCTCCCCCGCCGCCCGGCGCTGCAGGTACTCCTCCACGCCGCCCGGCAGCGCGGCGAGCGAGCCGTCGCCCATGAGCGCGACCACCGAGTCGCACACCCGGTCGACGAAGTACCGGTCGTGGCTGACCACCAGCACCGTGCCGGGGAAGGAGTCGAGCAGGTCCTCGAGCTGGGTGAGCGTGTCGATGTCGAGGTCGTTGGTCGGCTCGTCGAGCAGCAGCACGTTCGGCTCGGCCATGAGCAGCCGCAGCAGCTGCAGCCGCCGCCGCTCACCGCCGGAGAGGTCACCCACCGGCGTCCACTGCCGCGACGCCGGGAAGCCGAACCGCTCGGCCAGCGACGACGCCGAGATCTCCTGCCCGCCGATCCGGGCGATGCGGGCGATCTCCTGCACCGCCTCGAGCACCCGCAGCCGGGCGGGCAGCTCCGTGACGTGCTGCGACAGGTAGGCCGGCGCGACGGTCTGCCCGCGCACCACCGTGCCGCGGTCGGGCTCGGTCTCGCCGACCAGCAGCCGCAGCAGCGAGGTCTTGCCCGCCCCGTTGACGCCGACGACGCCGACCCGGTCACCGGGCCCGACGTGCCAGGTCAGGTCGCGGAACAGCGGCCGCGGGCCGTCGTCGGCGGGCACCGAGTAGTCGACGTCCTCCACGTCGTAGACGGTCCGCCCCAGCCGCCGGGCGGCGAACCCCTTGAGCGCCATCGTCTCCCGCGGCGGCGGCTCGTCGGCGATGAGCGCCTCGGCCGCCTCGATCCGGAACCGCGGCTTGCTGGTGCGCGCCGGCGGCCCCCGCCGCAGCCAGGCCAGCTCCTTGCGCACCAGGTTCAGGCGCCGCTCCTCGGTGGCCGCGGCCACGCGTGCCCGCTCGGCGCGGGCCAGCGTGTAGGCCGCGTAGCCGCCCTCGTAGGCGTGCACCGCGCCGTCGGCGACCTCCCAGGTCTGCGTGCAGACCTCGTCGAGGAACCACCGGTCGTGGGTGACGACCACGAGCGCGCCGACCCGGCTGCGCACGAAGTCGGCCAGCCACGCGACGCCCTCGACGTCGAGGTGGTTGGTCGGCTCGTCGAGCACCAGCAGGTCCAGCGGCCGGATGAGCTGGGCGGCCAGCGCGACGCGGCGCCGCTCGCCGCCGGACATCGGCCCAACCGGGCTGTCGAGCCCCAGCCGGTCGAGCTCCAGGCCCGACAGCACGCTGCGGACGGCCGGGTCGGCGGCCCACTCGTGCTCCGCGGCGAACACCGAGGACGGCAGGACGACGTCGCGCACGGTCGCGCCCGGCGGCAGCGTGCCGGACTGGTCGAGGACGCCGACGGCGAGGTCGCCGCGCTGGGTGACCCGTCCGCTGTCGGGCTCCTCGCGGCCGGTGAGGACGCCGAGCAGCGTGGACTTGCCGCTGCCGTTGCGCCCGACCACGCCGATGCGCTCCCCGGACGCGACGCCGAGGGAGACGTCGTCGAGCAGCACGGTGGTGCCGTGGGCCTTCGACACCCGCTCGAGGTTGAGCAGGTTCAGCGGGGCGCTCACGGGCTGGTCCGGGTCATGAGGAGCCCAGTATCTCCGGGCCCGGCGGCGCGCCCGCGACCGCCCGGGGCGCCGTCGCTAGTGGACCCCAAGGCGCCCGCAAGTGAGGCCCGGAGAGTCAGGACCAGCACGGACCCGGGCTCCCGGGGCGGACGAGCGGAGGACTCCATGAGCATGACGGCAGCGGCACACGGCGCCATGACCCCGGCGCCGGCGATCCCGGCCCCGGCAGCCCCGCGCCTCCGGGCGGTGCCCCCGCTCGCCGCACCCGCCCCCGAGACGACGGCGCTGTGGTGGGCGCGGCTCCTGCGGCGCGGCCCCGGCCCCACCGAGTACTCGCTGGTCGCCGTCAACTCCGACCGCTTCCCCGACGGCACCCCGGTCGACATGACCGCCGTCGACGCCCGCGGCCGCCGCCCCGCCGGCTGGCAGGTCGACGTCCGGCACCGCGCCGCCGACGGCCGGGTGGTCCGCATCGAGGTCGCCGAGGAGCTCGCCGAGCGGTGCCCGCCGATGTGGTTCGCCGAGGTCACCCACGCGAGCAGCGCCGTCCCCGCCGTCTCGCTGCTGGCCTTCCGGGGCACCGCCTTCCGGCGCGGCGCGGTCGTCCGCCCGCACGAGGTCGCCGCCGCCGGCGTGCGGGTCACCGACCGGATCGCCGAGGTCCGCTGGTGGATCCGCTCCGGCCTGGTCGACACCGTCACCGTCGAGCCGGTGTACCGCGGGCGCGGCGTGGCCCGGACCCTGGTCACCGCCGCCGAGGGGCTGCGGTTCCTCCGCGGCTGGGCCCCGCTGCGCTCCGACGGGCGGCTCACCGACGCCGGCGCCGGCTGGCTGGAGACCGCTCCCCCGGCCTGGCGGCCCCGCCTGGCCGAGCGCAGCGAGGTGCTGCCCGACGCCGACGTCGAGGAGGAGCTGACGGGGGTCGCCCGCCTGCTCCGCTGACGCCCCCGCCCCTCCGGAAAGGACGGGACCGTCCGCCGCCCCGGCCTGCAGAACGGTCGTGCCCCGCCTATCGTCGGCCGCGTGCGCCTCCCCGCGGTGACCTGGTCGGAGGTCGAGCACCGGGCGCGCAGCGTGGCCGGCGGCCCGGTCACCCGCTGCGGCGGCACCGACGACCTGACGGTGGCCGGTCTGGTCACCGACTCCCGCCGCGTCGTGCCCGGGTCGCTGTTCGCCTGCGTCCGCGGCGCGGCCAGCGACGGGCACCGCTGGGCCGCCACGGCCGCGCGTGCGGGTGCCGCGGCGCTGCTGGCCGACCGGCCGGTCGACGTCGCGCTGCCGGTGCTGTGCGTCCCGTCGGTACGGGCCCAGCTCGGGCCGCTCGGGGCCCTGCTGGCCGGGGACCCCGCCCGCGCGCTGCGGCTGACCGGGGTGACCGGCAGCAACGGCAAGACGACGACCAGCACGCTCCTGCGGGGCGTCCTCGAGGCCGGCGGCACCCGGACCGGCGTCGTCGGCACGCTCGGTGCGCAGGTGGGCGGGCGCTCCCGCGGCACCGACCTGACCACGCCCGAGGCCCCGGAGCTGCACCAGCTGCTGCGCTGGATGGTCGACGCCGGCGCCCGGCAGGCGGTCGTGGAGGCCTCCTCGATCGCCCTGGACATGGGCCGCATCGACGGCCTGCACTTCGACGTCTCGGTGTTCACCGGCTTCGAGGAGGACCACCTCGACCACCACGGCACCATCGAGCACTACTGGGCGAGCAAGGCCCGGCTGTTCGAGCGGGACCGGTCGGCGGCCGGCGTGGTCGTCGTCGACGACCCGTGGGGGCGCCGGCTGGCCGACCAGGCGCCGGTGCCGGTGACCCGCGTGGGGTCGGCCGAGGACGCCGACGTCCGGGTGCTCGGCTGGCGCACCGGCTCGGCAGGCACCGAGGTGCTGCTCGGCGACGACACCGGCGGGCACCGCGTGAGCAGCCCGCTGGTCGGCCGGGTGCACGTCACCAACCTGGCCGCGGCGTGGGCGACCGGCCGGCTGCTGGGCGTCCCCGCCGACGCGATCGCCGCGGGCCTGGCGACGGTCGCGCCGCCACGCGGGCGCAACACCGTGCTCGGCGGGTCGGGCCGGCCGGTCGTCGTCGTCGACTACGCGCACACCCCCCGCGCGCTGGCCGCGGCGATCGCCACCGCCCGCGACCTGTGCGGCCCGGGCGGTCGGCTGCACCTGGTGCTCGGCGCCCGCGGCCGGCGCGACCGGTACAAGCGGCAGGGTCTCGGCGAGTCCGCCCGCGCCGCCGACGTCGTGTGGCTGACCAACGAGGGCAGCCACGGCGAGAACCCGTCGGCGATCATCGGCGAGCTGCGGATCGGCCTGCTCGGCGCCGCCGCGGCCGTCCGCACGGTCCCCGACCGGCGCGCGGCCATCTCCTCCGCGGTCCGCGCCGCCGGCCCGGCCGACGTCGTCCTGCTGGTGGGCCGCGGCCACGAGACGCGGTTGCTCGACACGACCGACCCGCGCGACGCCGTCCACCTCGACGACGCCGAGGTGGCCAACACCGCGCTCATCGTCGAGCACGGGCCGCCGGCGACCGCCGACGCCGCCGAACGCGCCTCCTGAGCGGGCGCAGGGAAGACAACGACCTCCTCCGGCGCTGCAGTCGCCGTCAGTTGAGAGTTCAACGAGGAGGTCGGCCATGCCTGCCGTGACCGTCGAGGACACCACCACGCTTCCCCGGGTCCCGCTGCCCGCGCCGCGCACCGTCCGCCGGCGCACCCGCTCGGTGACGACGGCGCCCTCGGGCTTCGAGGGCGAGGGGTTCCCGGTGCGGCGCGCCTTCGCCGGCGTCGACCTGCGAGACCTCGACCCCTTCATCCACATGGACCAGATGGGCGAGGTCGAGTACGCGCCGGGTGAGCCGAAGGGCACCTCCTGGCACCCGCACCGCGGGTTCGAGACCGTCACCTACATCATCGACGGCACCTTCGAGCACGCCGACTCCCACGGCGGCGGCGGGACGATCAGCAACGGCGACACGCAGTGGATGACCGCCGGTGGCGGCGTGCTGCACATCGAGCGGCCGCCGGAGGCGCTGGTGGCCAGCGGCGGCCTCTTCCACGGCCTGCAGCTGTGGGTCAACCTGCCGCGGGCGCAGAAGTGGGTCGAGCCGCGGTACCAGGACCTGCGGGCCCGCGAGTCGGTGCTCCTGGCCAGCCCCGACGCCGGCGCCCTGGTGCGGGTCATCGCCGGCGACGTCGGCGGGCACACCGGGCCGGGCTCCACCTACACGCCGATGGCGATGGTGCACGCGACGGTCGCCCCCGGCGCCACCCTCGACCTGCCGTGGCAGCCGGACTTCAACGCCCTCGTCTACGTGCTCTCCGGCGCGGGCTCCGTCGGCGTCGACGGGGCGCCGGTGCGCACCGGCCAGCTCGCCGTCCTCGGCCCCGGCGACACCGTGACGGTCAGCGGCGCGCTGCGGCAGGAGTCCCGGACGCCGGCGCTCGACGTCGTCGTCCTGGGTGGCCGGCCGATCCGCGAGCCGATCGCGATGTACGGGCCGTTCGTCATGAACACCCGGCAGGAGGTCGTCGAGGCCTTCGACGACTTCCGCGCCGGGCGCCTGGGCTCGATCCCCGCCCTGCACGTCCCCCACGCCGGGGTGCGGGGAGAGACCGGGCAGTGAGCACGACCCCGGCGGCGGCTTCCGCGCCGCCGCCGGGGGCTGCATGCTGACCGCCACCGGACCTGCGACGGAGGAGCCCCCGTGTCCGTCTTCCCGCCCGTCCCGCTGGCCGAGTGGGCCGACACCAAGGACACGCTGCACCGGCTCCTGCAGATCGCCGGCAAGCTGCGGCTGGCCAACGCCCCGCGGCGCAACCACTGGTGGCACGTCCCCCTGCACCTGACCGGCCGCGGCCTCACCACGCGGCCGATGGGCTTCGACCCGGTCTTCGCCGTCGATCTCGACCTCGTCGACCACCGGCTCGAGGTCACCGTGGCCGACGGCAGGCGGGCGTCGTTCCCGCTGCCCGGGCTCAGCGTCGCGGCCTTCTACCGGCAGCTGCTGGCCACCCTCTCCTCGCTGGGCCTGCCGGCGGCCGTCGAGCTGCCGGTCCCCTTCGACCTCGCCGACCGCACCCCGTTCGCCGAGGACGAGCACCACGCGTCCTACGACCGCGAGCGGGTCACCCGCTACTGGGTCGTCCTCGGCCAGGTGGCGCAGGTGCTCGAGGAGTTCGCCGGGCGCAGCTACGCCAAGACAAGCCCGGTGCACCACTTCTGGCACACGTTCGACCTCGCCGTCACCCGGTTCTCCGACCGGCAGGTCGAACAGCCGGCCACCGCCGACCCGGTCACCCGCGAGGCCTACTCCCACGAGGTGATCAGCGCCGGGTTCTGGTTCGGCGACGACACCGTGCCCGAGCCGGCGTTCTACTCCTACACCGCCCCCGAGCCGCCCGGCCTGACCGAGGAGCCGCTGCGCCCGGCCGCGGCACGCTGGGTCGACAGCCGCGGCGCGCACCTGGCACTGCTCACCTACGAGGACGTGCGGACGTCGGCCGACCCCCGCGCCACCGTCCTCGACTTCCTGGAGAGCGCCTACGCCGCCGGCGCCCGCCGCGCCGGCTGGGACCTCGGCGCGCTGCGCTGCCCTACGGCTCCCGAGCCCCGATGACCCGAGCCCCGATGACCCGAGCCGCGATGACCCGAGCCGCGATGCCCGGCGCCCCGATGTCCTGCCGCCCCGTCCGGAGGTCCGCACGATGAGCACCAGCGACCGACGCCCGTCCGCCCGCGAGCTCGGCGGCCTCGCCGACACCCCCGCCAGACCGGCCCTGGACCTGCTGCCCGGCAAGGAGGTCCTGCTCGGCCCGGGCACCCCCGTGCGGCGGCTGCTGCCCACGCTCGGCCGGCGGATGGTCGGCGCCTGGGCCTTCGTCGACCACTACGGCCCCGACGACGTCGCGTCCGGTCCCGGCATGCAGGTCACGCCGCACCCGCACACCGGCCTGCAGACGGTGTCCTGGCTGATCGAGGGCCGGGTGCACCACCGCGACTCCGTGGGCAGCGACGTGACCTTCGGGCCACGCGAACTCGCGCTCATGACCGCCGGGCACGGCATCGCGCACGCCGAGCAGTCGCCGGTGCGCCACCCGCGGTTCCTGCACGGCGCCCAGCTGTGGGTGGCGCTGCCCGACGCCGCCCGCGACACCGCCCCGGCCTTCGAGCACCACACGGCGCTGCCCGGGACCACCTCCGACGGGATGACCACGACGGTGCTGATGGGCCGCTTCGGCGGAGACACCTCACCGGGCACGGCCCACACGCCGATCGTCGGCGTCGACCTCGACCTGGCCGCCGGGGCCGACGTCGAGGTGCCGCTGGAGCCGGACTTCGAGCACGCCCTGCTCGGCGCCGCGGGCGGTGCCGAGGTGGAGGGCGCGCCGCTGGCACACGGGGCGATGGTCTACCTCGGCACTGGCCGCCGCTCGGTGCGGATCCGGACGGAGGCGCCCGCGCGGCTGCTGCTGCTCGGCGGCGAACCGTTCGAGGAACGCCTGGTCATGTGGTGGAACTTCATCGGCCGCGCCGGCGAGGAGATCACCGAGTACGCCGAGCGGTGGAACGACGGCGACCCGCGCTTCGGCGCCGTCCCGGGGTTCACCGACGACGAGCGCCAGCTCGCGCCGGCCCTGCCGCCGGTGCCGCTCAAGGCCCGCGGGCGGGTCCGGTGACCGTCGACGACGGCCTGCTCGCCTTCGTGACCAGCCGCAGCTCCGCCGTGCTGGCCACCGTCAAGCGCGACGGCCGGCCGCAGCTGTCCAACGTCGGCTACGCCTACGACCCGGAGCGGCAGCTGTTCCGGGTGTCGGTGACCGCCGACCGCGCCAAGACCCGCAACCTGCAGCGCGACCCCCGGGTCACGCTGCACGTGTCGTCGGAGGACTTCTGGTCCTGGGCGGCCGTCGAGGGCACCGCGGAGCTCACACCGGTCGCCGCCGACCCGCACGACGCCACCGTCGAGGAGCTGGTCGCCTACTACCGCGGCATCTCGGGTGAGCACCCGGACTGGGACGACTACCGGCGCGCGATGGTCGCCGACCGGCGCCTCGTCGTGCGGTTCACCCCCGAGCACACCTACGGCCAGGTCCGGGACTGAGCCGACGGCCGGCGCGCCCCGTCCGCGCCGGCCGGGGCACGCTCAGCCCTGGGGCGGGTCCTGCATGACGGAGAAGGCGGCACCCCACGGGTCGGTGACGACGGCGAACCGGCCGAACTCGGTGTCCTCCGCCGCCATGGTGACCTTCCCGCCCGCGGCCTCGACCGCGGCCACCGTCTCGTCGGTGCTCGCCACCGAGAAGCAGGTCGACCAGCCCCTCGGTGCGCCGGGAGTGACGCCGCCGAGGCCGCCGAGCGGGCGCTCGTCGGTGGCGAACGTGGCGTAGCCGCCCATGCCGTCGAGCTCGTCGAAGCGGAAGCCGAAGACGGCGGTGTAGAACGCCTGGGCGGCGGCCGGGTCGTCGACGGCGGCCTCGTTCCACGCCAGCGCGCCGGGCTCGTTGTGCAGCTCGACACCGGTGTGCGTGCCGGCCTGCCACAGGCCGAACGGGTTCCCCTGCGGGTCGCGCGCGACGACCATCGTGCCCATCGGCCCGACCTCCATCGGCTCGACGACGACGGTGCCGCCGGCCGCGCGGATCCGGTCGCAGGTGGCCGCGGCGTCGCTCGCGGCGAAGTACGTCGTCCAGGACGGCGGGTCACCCGGGTCCATCAGCGGGCCGAGGCCGGCCACCTGGTGACCGTCCCGCAGCGCGTTGACGTAGCCGCCGAACTCGGGACTGTCGGCCGTCCAGTCCCAGCCCAGCAGCGAGCCGTAGAAGGACTTCGCCGCGTCGACGTCGGCCGCGCCGTAGTCGACCCAGCAGGGCGTGCCGTCGGGCCAGGGGGTGTTCCGGGTGGGCATGGCTCCTCCTCGCGGTGTCGGGAGGGCACCGTCCCACCGCACACCGACAGTCCGGGAGCCCCGACGGCATCCTGGCTCACCCCCGCGCGTCCTGGCTCACCCCCGACGGTGAGCCAGGACGCAGCACGATCAGGCCACCTGATCGTGCTGCGCGCCACGCTAGAAGCGGCCGCCGCCGGACCGGCCGCGGCTGCGCGAGCCGCCGAAGCCACCGCCGCGCGGGCGGCCACCCCCGCCGCCGAAGCCACCGCCGAGCCCACCACCGAGGCCCCCGCCGCGACCGCCGCCGTACCCACCCCCGAAGCCGCCGCCGCGCATCCCTCCGGCCAGGATCCCGCCGAGCACGAGGCTGCCCAGGTCCACCCCGCCCCGCCCGCCGCCGTACCCGGGCCCGTAGCCGGGAGCGCCGTAGCCGCCCCCGCCGTAGCCGGGAGCGCCGTAGCCGCCCCCGCCGTAGCCCGACGACCACGACGCGACGTCGGACTGCGCGTACTGCAGCGCCTGCTGGGCGAGCTGGTCGGCCAGCTGCGCCTCCCGCAGGGCCGCCTCGGCGTCGACGCCACCCGTGCCGACCGCGGCGTCGAGGTGGCGCTGCGCCTCGGCCAGCCGGGTGCGCGCCTCGGGGCCGACCGCACCGCGGCGGGTGGCGACGAAATCGGCTGCTGCGGCCACGGTGGAGCGCGCCCGCAGCAGCGTCTGGTCGAGCGCGGCCGCGGCCCGGCGGGCGCGGGTCTGCGCGTCGCGGGCCACGGCGAGCGCCTGCTCCAGCGCGAGGTCGGCCTCCTCCAGCCGGCGGAGCGCGGTCAGCGGGTCGGGGAGCCCGCCGGTCATGGCCTCCTCCGCGGCGGCGAGGCCGGCCTCCGCGCGGGCCACCTGGGGCCGCAGCCCCGAGGCGTCACCGGACCCCAGCAGCGCGCGAGCCTCGGCGAGGTCCTCCTCGGTGTCCGCGCGGACGGCGGGCAGGCGGGCGGCGGCCGCCTCCAGGTCGCGCTCGAGCCGGCCGACGGCGTCGAGCAGCGTGCCCACCTGCGCGACGGCGTCCTCGGCGGCGCGCAGGTCGCCCACCGCCTCGCCGGACCGCCCGCCCTCCAGCGCGGCGCGGGCCTCGGCGACCTCGTGCCCGGCCGCGGCCAGCCGGGCGCGGGCCTCCTCGAGGTTGCCGGCGACCGGCGCCAGCGCGGGAGCGGCGTAGCGCCGCTGCAGCCGCGCCATCCGCTCCTCGTCCTGCGGCAGCCGGCCGTGCAGGGCGGTGATGCGCGGGCCGAGCGCCTCCAGCGCCTGCGGGGCGGTGCGCTCCAGGTCGCGCAGCTGCTCGAAGGCCTGCGCCTGCTCGTCGAGCCGGGCGTCGGCGGCCCCGGTCAGCTGCAGCATCTCGGTGAGCATCCGGCGCTGCGTCGGCTCGTCCTCCGGCACCTCGTCGTCGAGCTGCTGGCGCAGCGTGAACGCACGGGTGAGCTCCTGCCGCGACTGCGCCAGGGCCTCCGCGAACCCGGCGACGGCGGCCTCCCCGTACTGCAGCCGGGCGAAGTCGAGGTCGAGCTGGGAGGACGTGACCGCCTCGTCGAGGTCGAGCAGCGCCGAGCTGGCCCGGCCCTGCAGCTCCGCGGTGGGCACGCCGGCGTACGGGTCGGGCCGCTCCAGCCGGGTGGTGGGCGGCGGCTGCGCGCCCGCACGGCGCCGGCGCGCGCGGGACAGCAGGTAGACGCCGCCGCCCACCACGGCGATCCCCCCGACCACCGCCGCGGCCCCCGCGCCCGACCCGCCACCGGAGCCGGTGCCGGTGCCGGTGCCGGTGCCGGTGCCGGTGGACGAGGCCCCGCCCAGGCCGTCGGCGAAGGCCACCGCCGCGCCGGCCCAGTCGTCGTCCGCCAGGAGGGGCTCGACCTCGCGGGTGAGGAACGCGTCGATGTCGGCGTCGTCCTGCGGGAACGCGTCGTCGACCCAGGAGCCGTACCGCCGGTCGTCCACGGCCACCGCGAGCAGCACGTCGGTGCGCCCCAGGCCGGAGAACTGCGCCGTCCGCGGGGCCCACTCCTCGCCGTCGAGACCGTCGAAGGAGGACACGTAGACGACGAAGACCTGGAGGCCGTCGCGGGCCTGCCGCTCGTCGACGGCCTGCTGCACCCGGCCCACGTCCCCGCCGAGCGCGCCGACGAGGTCGGTCACCTCGCCGGGCACCTCGAACGGCTGCTCGGCCAGCGCCGGGCCGCCGCCGGTGAGCACCAGGGCGGCCGAGACCGCGAGGACCCCCATCAGCCGGCGCACACGACCGACCCTAGGTCGGCGCGCGCTGCCCGGCCGGGTAGGACGCACACGACCGGGTAGGGGGCTGTCGACCCAGACCCGGCACCGCAGGAGGACACCCGTGAGCGACCCCGACCGCATCCCCGCCGCCCAGCTGCCCCCGGGGACGGTGGGCCGGGCCGGCAACTGGGCTGTCGGCAACCGCGACGGGGAGTACTTCGCCGTCTCCCGCCGGTGCCGGCACCAGCTCGCCGACCTGTCGAAGGGCAGCCTCGACGCCGACGGCTGCCTGGTCTGCCCCTGGCACCAGGCGCGGTACGACGTGCGCACCGGCGAGATGGTCGAGGGCCCGCGCGGCATCCTCGGCTACCACGGCCCCACGCCGGGCTACACCCAGTTCGTGCGCGCCTACGCCCGGATCCTGCGGCTGCGGGTCAGGCGCGCCCTGCGCAAGGGCGACGACGTCGTCGTCGAGGACTAGCCGCGGACCCGGGTCGGGGCCGCGTTCAGGTCCGCTCGATGGGCGCGTCGATGCCCTGCACCAGCGCGTCGGACTCGATGTCGCCGACACCCGTCGGGCGCACCGAGACGCCCATCGTGGCGGCGACCTCCTCGGCCGACCGCGGGCGCAGCACGCCGTCGCGGATCTCCTCGGCCCAGTGGCAGCTGACCAGGTGCGCGGGCCCGAGTTCGCGCAGCACCGGCACCTCGTCGTCGCACCGGGTCTCCTGCCGCCAGGGGCAGCGGGTGTGGAACCGGCAGCCGCTCGGCGGGTTGGCCGGCGAGGGCAGGTCCCCGGCCAGCAGGATCCGCTCCCGGGTCTCCTCGACCACGGGGTCGGGCACCGGGACGGCGCTCATCAGCGCCCGGCTGTAGGGGTGCAGCGGCTCGGCGTAGAGGACCTCGGAGGGTGCCTGCTCGACCAGCGACCCGAGGTACATGACCCCGACGACGTCGCTGATGTGCTTGACCACCGCCAGGTCGTGCGCGATGACCAGGTAGGTCAGCCCGAGCCGTTCCTGCAGCTCCTCGAGCAGGTTGACCACCTGCGCCTGGACGCTGACGTCGAGGGCGGACACCGGCTCGTCGGCGATGAGCAGGTCGGGCTCGAGGGCGATGGCGCGGGCGATGCCGATGCGCTGGCGCTGCCCGCCGGAGAACTCGTGCGGGTAGCGGCGCAGCGCCGCCGAGGGCAGCCCGACGGCGTCGAGCAGCGTGCGGATCCGCTCCGCGATGCCCTGCTTCCCGCCGCCGAGGCCGTGCGCGTGCAGCGGCTCGGACAGCAGCGACTCGACGTTCTGCCGCGGGTCGAGGCTGCCCAGCGGGTCCTGGAAGACCATCTGCATCCGGCGGCGGATCGTGCGCAGCGGCTCGCCCGAGAGCGAGGCGACGTCGGTGCCGTCGAAGACCACCCGGCCGGCGGTCGGCTCGACCAGGCGCAGGACGGCGCGGCCGAGGGTGGACTTGCCGCAGCCGGACTCCCCCACCAGGCCGTAGGTGCTCCCCCGCTCGATGCTGAGGTCCACCCCGTCGACGGCACGCACGTGGCCGACCGTGCGGTCGACGAACAGCCCGCGCTTGATCGGGAAGTGCACCTGCAGGCCCTCGACCCGCAGCAGCGGGTCGGCGGGGGGTGTCTCGGCGGGGACGGCGGTCACCGGGCGGCTCCCGAGGCGGTGGCCCCCGCAGGGGTGGACGGATACGACAGGGGGTGGCGGCAGCGCAGCTCGCGTCCGGGTCCGTCGTACTCCAGCGGCACGGTGCTCCCCGACACCTCGGTCAGGCAGTCGTCCTGGGCGTTGTCGCAGCGGGGGGCGAAGGCACAGCCCTGCGCCCAGGGGATGACGTCGCGCGCGGACCCGCGGATGGGGTGCAGCGGCGCGCCCCGGGGGCCGTCGAGCCGCGGGACGGAGGCGAGCAGGCCGCCGGTGTAGGGCTGACGGGGCCGGGCGAACAGCTCGTGCCGGTCGGCCGACTCGATGATCCTCCCCGCGTACATGACGTGCACCCGGTCGCAGAGCCCCGCGACGACGCCGAGGTCGTGGGTGATCATCACCAGCGCGGTGCCGGTGTCGACGACCAGCTCCTTCAGCAGCTCGAGGATCTGCGCCTGGATGGTGACGTCGAGCGCCGTCGTCGGCTCGTCGGCGATCAGCAGCCGCGGTGAGCAGGCCAGTGCCATGGCGATGAGCGCCCGCTGGCGCATGCCACCCGACAGCTGGTGGGGGTACTCCTTGAGCCGGCGCGCGGGGTCGGGGATGCCGACGCGGTCGAGCAACCGGGTGGCCTCGTCGACGGCCTCCTTCCTCGACATGTCGCGGTGCTCGAGCAGGACCTCGGTCACCTGGGTGCCGATGGGCACCGTCGGGTTGAGCGAGGACAGCGGGTCCTGGAACACCATCGCCATGTCCGCGCCGCGCAGCCGGCGCAGCGTCCGGTCGGAGGCGCCGAGCAGCTCGTGCCCGTCGAAGCGCACCGAACCGCCCACCTGCACCCCCCGGCGGGGCAGCAGCCCCATGACCGCCAGGGACGTGACCGACTTCCCGCAGCCGGACTCCCCCACCAGCCCGACCGTCTCCCCCGGGGCGACGGCGAAGCTCACCCCGTCGACGGCACGGGTGGACTGCTCGCCGCGGCGGGTGAAGGTGACGGTCAGCTCGTCGACCTCCAGCACCGGCTGGCCGGTGCGGTCGGCGCCGTGCGGCGGCAGGTCCTCGATGCTCACCCGGCTCACCTCCGGAACTTCGGGTCGAGGGCCTCGCGCAGCGACTCGCCCAGCAGCGTGAAGCCCAGCGCGACGACGATGATGCACAGCGCCGGGTAGACGGCCAGCTCCGGGCGAACGGACAGGAAGTCCTGCGCGTTGGACAGCATGGCCCCCCACTCCGGGCGGGCGAGGTCGGGGTCGCCCAGGCCCAGGAACGACAGCGCGGCCGCCTCGATGATCGCCGTCGCCAGGGACAGCGTGGCCTGCACGATCACCGGCGACAGCGAGTTGGGCAGCACGTGGCCGAAGACGATCCGGCTGCGCCGGATGCCCAGCGCGCGCGCCGCCAGGGCGTAGTCGCTGTCGCGCTGGGCCAGCATCGAGCCGCGCAGCAGCCGGGCGAAGATCGGCACCTGGGTGACCGCGATCGCGATCATCAGCGAGTACTGGTTCTGCCCCAGCAGCACCGAGATGCTGATCGCCATCAGCAGGCCGGGGATCGACAGCAGGATGTCGATGAACCGCATGACGACGGTGTCGACCCAGCCACCGAACGCCCCCGCCAGGACGCCCAGCGCCATCCCGACGACGACGCCGAGCACCGTGGACACCACGCCGATGAGCAGCGACTGCCGCGAGCCGACGATCAGCCGGGACAGCAGATCGCGGCCGAGCTCGTCGGCCCCGAGCAGGAAGCCCTCGCGGCCGCCGGGGATGAAGCCCGGCCGGATCTCGCCCAGCAGGTACTGCGCGTACGGGTCCCGCGGGGCCAGCAGCGGCGCGAAGGCTGCGACCAGCAGGAACACGACGACGATGACGGCGCCGGTGATGGCCACCGGGTTGCGCCGCAGCCGCCGGTAGGCGCTGCGCGTGAGCGAGACGCCGCCCTCGCCCTCGGGCACCTGCCCGGCCCGGGCGGCCAGCTCGTCGATGCGCTGCCGCTTGAGGTCCCCCATCGCGGTCATCGGTTCCGCTCCCGTCCGGCCCGCGGGCTCATCGGACCCTCACCCGGGGGTCGAGGAGGCCGTAGGAGATGTCGACCAGCAGGTTCACCAGGACGTACACCACCGCCAGCATGAGGATGAAGCCCTGCAGGACGGCGAAGTCCCGGGCGAAGATCGACTCGAAGATGGCCGACCCGACGCCGCCGAAGGCGAACACGGTCTCGGTGAGCACCGCACCCGACAGCAGCAGCCCGGTCTGCAGGCCGATCGTCGTCGACACCGGCAGCAGCGCGTTGCGCACCACGTGCCTCCGGCGGACGGTCGCCGTCGCCAGCCCCTTGGCGTTGGCCGTCCGCACGTAGTCCTCGTTCACCACGTCGAGGACCGAGGCCCGGGTGATCCGCACGATGATCGCCAGGGGGATGGTGCCCAGCGCGATACCGGGCAGCACGAGGTGCGTGAAGGCGTCCCAGGCGGCGTCCCACTCACGGGTCAGCACGCCGTCGAGGACGTAGAAGTTCGTGATGCGGGTGGCGTCGATGCGCACCTCCTGCCGGCCGGAGCCCGGCAGCCAGCCCAGCTCGACGGCGAAGAGCAGGCGCAGCAGGTAGGCCAGGAAGAACACCGGGGTGGCGACGCCCAGCAGGGAGCCGATGACCGACGCCGAGTCCAGCCAGCTGCCGTGCTTGCGGGCGGCGAGGTAGCCCAGCGGGATGCCGACGCCGATCGCGAAGACCATCGCGAAGAGGGTCAGCTCGATCGTGCCGGGCATCCGCTCGAGGAACTCCTCGGTGACCGGGCGCCCGGTGCGGGAGGAGTTGCCGAAGTCGAGCTGCACCGCGCGGCCGAGGAAGCGCAGGTACTGCACGATCAGTGGCTGGTCGAGGCCGAACAGCTCGTTGTAGCGGGCGATCGCCTCGGGGGTGGCGCGCTCGCCGAGGGCGGCCTGGGCCGGCCCGCCGGGCAGGGCGCGCAGCCAGGCGAAGAGCAGCACCGACAACCCCAGCAGGATCGGGATCAGCTGGAGGAGCCGCCGGACGATGAAGCGGAGCACGCGCTCGGGTCACCTCTCCACGACGGGGCCGGACACGGGACCGGCCGCGCCGGGGCAGGACCTGCCTGCCCCGGCGCGGCCGGCGGTGCGGGTCAGTCGCTGATCGACACCGTGGAGAAGACCTCGGCGGTCAGCGGGCTGGGCTCCAGGCCCTGCACGTTCTCCGCCACCACGAGCGCCGGCGGGGAGTGCGAGATCGGGACACCGGGGAGGTAGTCCATGATCAGCCGGTTGGCCTCCTGGTACTGCTCGGTGCGGGCGCTCGCGTCCGGCTCCGCGTCGGCCTCGGCGAGAGCCGCGAAGATCTCCGGGTTGCTGAACGCCCCGAACTCCGCCGACGCCTGGCCGTTCGACGCCTCGGCGAAGAACGTCCCGATGAAGTTGTAGGCGTCGTTGTAGTCACCGGTCCACCCGAGCAGGTGGATGTCGGCCTGACCGGCCTGGACCGCGTTCAGGTAGTCCGGGTTCCACGGCAGCGCCACCGGCTCGATGGTGAACCCGGCGTCGGTGAGGTTCTGGTTGATGACCTGGAACAGCGCGGCCGGGTCCGGCAGGTAGGGCCGGCTGACCTCGGTCGGGTAGTAGAACCGCAGCGTCGTCCCCTCGGCGCCGGCCTCCTGCAGCAGCTGGCGGGCGCGGTCGGGGTCGTACTCGTAGGTGGTGACGTCCTCGGCCCACCCGTCGACGGTCGGCGGCATGAACTGGGTCGCGGCCTCGGCGCCCTCGGGCAGGAGCGAGTTCACGATCGTCTCGCGGTCGATCGCGTGGGCGATCGCCTGACGGACCCGCGGGTCCTGCAGCGCCGGGTTGGCGGAGGTGCCGGGCACGTTCCCGCCGTTGAAGCCCAGGTAGAGGATGTTGAACGGGTCGCGGACCAGGACCTGGAAGCCCTCGTCCTCCAGCGACTGGTAGTCCGCCGGGGCGACGAAGTCGTACCCATCGATGGACCCGGCCTGCAGCTCCTGCCGCCGGGTGTTCTGGTCGGAGATCGTCCGGAAGATGATCTCGTCGAGCAGCGGTGCGTCGCCCCAGTAGTCCTCGTTGCGGACTATGGTGACCTCGCCGTTGCCCCGGTCCCAGCTCTCGAACTTGAACGGTCCGGTGCCGGTCGGGTGCTCGAGGGCGTACTCCGAGTAGCTCAGCGAGTCCTCGCTGCCGGAGAGGTTGTCGGCGTCGTACTGCTGCAGCGCCTCCGGGCTCTGGATGGAGAAGGCCGGGAGGGCCAGCGCGGAGGGGAACTTCGAGGTGACCTGGGTCAGCCGGATCACCGCGGTGTTCTCGTCGGTGGCCTCGCAGCTCTCGTAGACGCTGGGCGTGTCCGGCGTGCTGGCGAAGCCGCCGAAGACCGCCTGGTAGTAGTACGAGGCGCTCGGGCTCTGCGCCAGGCCCTCGAAGTTGTACCAGCGGTCGAAGTTGAAGCAGACGGCCTCGGCGTTGAAGTCCGTGCCGTCGTGGAACGTCACGCCCTGGCGGAGGTTGAACGTGTACTCGAGGCCGTCCTCGCTGACCTCGTAGTCCTCGGCCAGCTCCGGCACCGGCTCGGTGCCGCCGAGCTCGTTGCCCAGGAGACCCTCGTGGATCTGACGGGCGACCCGGAAGGTCTCGCCGTCGCTGCCGAACGCCGGGTCGAGCATGGCCGGGTCGCCGGCCGCACCGAAGACGAGGGTGCCGCCGGTCTGCTCCTCGCCGCCGCCCTCGCCGGAACCGGATTCCCGGTCGCTGGAGGCACAGGCGGCCAGGGTGACGGCGGTCAGTGCGGCCGCGGAGGCGGCCAGCACGCGCTGTGGTCGACGCTGCATCGCAGGAGACCTGCCTTCTCGGCCCGGGGCTGGGCCGGATGAGATCCGTGGTGGGTGGCCGTCGGACGCAGGACGTCCGGACGGCGTGCACAGGGACCCTAGGTGCGGGCTGTGACCGCGATGACAGGGGTGGCCGTTTCGACACCGATTCGAGACCTGGCGCGTCGCCGCGCAGGTCGCCCGCCCGCCCCGGACCCCGGTGGGGTACTGGAGCGGCCCCCTGCAGGGCCCCGCCTCGAGCGGGGTGAGGGGATGGAACGGCCCCGCTGCAGGGGCCCTCCGCGAGCAGGTGAGGGGATGGAACGGCCCCCTCGCAGGGGCCCGCCCCGAGCGGAGCGAGAGGTGGGGGGCGAGGGGGTCCTTCGTCAGGCGTCGATGCGGCGGCGGCCCTCGAACGCCCGGCCGAGGGTGATCTCGTCGGCGTACTCCAGGTCGCCGCCCACGGGCAGCCCGCTGGCCAGCCGGGACACCGCCAGCCCCAGCGGGCCGACCAGCCGCGCGAGGTAGGCCGCGGTGGCCTCCCCCTCGAGGTTGGGGTCGGTGGCGATGATCAGCTCGGTGACGGCGCCGTCCATGAGCCGGGTCATGAGCTCCTTGACCCGCAGGTCGTCGGGGCCGACGCCCTCGATCGGGCTGATCGCCCCGCCGAGGACGTGGTAGCGCCCGCGGAACTCACGGGTCCGCTCGATCGCCACGACGTCCTTGGGCTCCTCGACGACGCAGATGACGTCGTCGGACCGGCGGGGGTCCTTGCAGATCCGGCACTGCTCGCCCTCGGCGACGTTGTAGCAGGTCACGCAGAAGCGGACCTCGGCCTGCACGCGCTGCAGGGCGGCCACGAGCCGGCCGACGTCGGCGGACTCGGCGGCCAGCAGGTGGAAGGCGATCCGCTGGGCGCTCTTGGGCCCGACGCCGGGCAGGCGGCCCAGCTCGTCGATGAGGTCCTGGACGGCACCCTCGTACACGGTTGTCCTCGGGGAGTCGGTGGTGGGATGCGGCGCGGTCAGGCGCCGGGCAGCCCGGGGAGGGCGCCGCCGAGCCCGCCGGCCAGCGGGCCCATGCGGTCGGCGGTGAGCTCACCGGCCAGACGCGAGGCGTCGCGGACGGCGGCGACGACGAGGTCCTGCAGGGTCTCGAGGTCGTCGGGGTCGACGGCGGCGGGGGCGATGGTGACGGCGGTCAGCTCACCGCTGCCGGTCATCGTGGCGGTGACCAGGCCGCCACCGGCCGAGCCGGTGACCTCCTCGTTGGCCAGCTGGTCCTGCGCGGCGGCCAGGGCCTGCTGCATCTGCTGGGCCTGCTGGAGGATCGCCTGCAGGTCGGGCTGGCCACCACCGGGGAACATGACCCGAGCGTAGGCCGCGGGGACGACGAACCGCTCGACCTCGTCCCGGATCCGCCGGCGCGCCCGCCCCCGGAGGTCAGTCGACCGGCCGCGCCCCGAGCTCCGCACGCAGCAGCGCCAGTGCCGCCTGCTCCGGGTCGACCGCGGCCACGTGCTCCCGCTCGCCGGCGGCGTCGTCCTCGGCGGCGCGCTGCGCCATGAGCTCGCGCGCCTCGGCGGCCTCGGCGACGCGGGCGGCCTCCTGGGCGGCCTCCCGCGCGCCCTGGCCGTTGCCGCCGGACGCCGCCGGCGCCCGGCCCGTCGCGCCCTCGACGACCGCCTCGACCTTCCAGCGCACGCCGAGCAGCTCGTTGAGCGCCTCGCGCAGCACGTCCTTGTTGAGGTCGTCGCCGATGCGCCGCGCGAGCGCCGGCGACGACGTCGAGAGCGTCAGCACCCCGTTGGCGAGGTCGTGCACCTGCGCGTTCTTGAGCAGCGCCTCGGTCGTGCGCTTGTGCCGCTTGACGACGGCGAGCAGCTCGGGCCACACCCGCCGCACGTCACCGGTGGTCAGCGCCCCGTCGCCCCCGCTGCCGGCGCCGGGCGGGTTCGCCGACACCACCGGCGTCGGCTCACCCCCGCGCGGCGCAGGCGCGGACTCGGCCGCAGCCCGGGGCGGCGACGCCGGCGGGCGCGGCTCGGCCACGCGGGCCGCGGCAGCCCGGGCGGCGGCGGGCTGTGCCGCGTGCGGCCACTCGTCGTCGTCGGTGGGCTCCGGCGGCAGCGGGATGTCCGGCTCGCCGTGGACGACGCGCGCACCCGTGCGGGGCCCGTCGGGGGCGGGCGCCGCAGCAGCAGTGGCCGCCGGCGCGGGGACGGCCGCGGCGGCGGGCGCACCCGAACCGGGCGGCGTCGTCTCCGGCCAGCCGTCGTCGGCCACCGCGGGAGCCGGTGCCGGGCGGGCGGCACCCGACCCCGGCGGCGTGGTCTCGGGCCAGTCGTCGCCGGCCGCCGGGGACGGCGCCGCCGCGGCGGGCTGCCCTGCCGCCGCGGCCGGCTGTCCTCCGGCCGACGCGGGCGCCGGCGTCGGTGGGCGCTGCGAGGGGCGCACGTACTCCTTGCGCGGCTGCCCGGGGCGGTCCGCCGCAGCCGGAGCCGCAGCCGGAGCCGGAGCCGGGGCCGGCTCGGAGTGCACCGGCTCGGCGCGGGCCGGTGACGGTCGCGGCGTCTCCCGCACGGGGGCGTCGGCCACGGGCTGCCCGCTCCCGTCCCCCGCGATCGACAGCCGCCGTTCCAGCCGCTCGAGCCGCTGCAGCGTGGCGACCGCCGAGTCGTCGGTGGCCGGCAGCAGCATCCGCGCGCACACCAGCTCCAGCAGCAGCCGCGGTGCGGTCGTGCCGCGCATCTCGGTGAGCCCGGCGTGCACCGTGTCGGCCAACCGGGACAGCGTCGCCGACCCCAGTGCCCGCGCCTGCGAGACCATCAGGTCGAGCCGGTCGGGCGGGCAGTCGAGCAGCCCGTTGCCGCCGGCCTCGGGCACGGCGTCGAGGACGATCAGGTCGCGCAGCCGGTCGAGCAGGTCGGTGGCGAAGCGGCGGGGGTCGTGCCCGGCCTCGACGACGCGGTCGACGGCGCGGAAGACACCCGGCGCGTCGGAGGCGGCGAGCGCGTCGATGGCCTCGTCGAGCAGGGCGTCGTCGGTGACGCCGAGCAGGCCCACCGCGGTGGCGTAGGTGACGCCCTCGGGGCCGGCGCCGGCCAGCAGCTGGTCGAGGATCGACAGCGAGTCGCGCACCGAGCCGCCGCCGGCGCGCACCACCAGCGGGAACACCGTCGGCTCCACCTGCACGCCCTCGGCGGCGCAGGTCTTCTCCAGCAGGCCGCGCAGCGTGGTCGGCGGGACCAGGCGGAACGGGTAGTGGTGCGTGCGCGAGCGGATGGTGGGCAGCACCTTGTCCGGCTCGGTGGTGGCGAAGACGAAGACGAGGAACTCCGGCGGCTCCTCGACCACCTTGAGCAGGGCGTTGAAGCCCTGCGTGGTCACCATGTGCGCCTCGTCGACGATGTAGACCTTGTAGCGGCTGTTCACCGGCGCGAAGAAGGCCCGCTCGCGCAGGTCCCGGGCGTCGTCGACACCGCCGTGGCTGGCCGCGTCGATCTCGATGACGTCGAGCGAGCCCGGTCCGTCGGGCGCCAGGGCCACGCACGAGCCGCACACGCCGCAGGGGGTCGACGTCGGCCCCTGCTCGCAGTTGAGCGAGCGGGCCAGGATGCGCGCCGACGACGTCTTGCCGCAGCCGCGCGGGCCGCTGAAGAGGTAGGCGTGGTTGATCCGGCCGCCGTCGACGGCGTTGACCAGCGGGGTGGTGACGTGCTCCTGGCCGACCACCTCGGCGAAGGTCGCCGGGCGGTACTTCCGGTAGAGCGCCAGAGCCACGCGGCGAGGTTACGTGGCGGGGACGACGACCCGGGAGACGCGCGGCGGGGTCACGGCGCGGCCGTCACATCGTGAGCCGGAGCAGGAACTCGACCTGCCCGCGGTCCTCCACCCGGACGAAGCCCAGGTTCGGCGGGGTGATGCCGAAGTCGGCGAAGACCACCGGCACGGCGCCGGAGACGTCGACGCCCTCGGCCGTGCGGACGACGGAGATCTCGGCCTGCACCTGTCGCGTCGTGCCGCGCAGCGTGAGGTCGCCGGTCACCGGGACGGTCACCGGCGCGCCGCTGAGCTCGGGGAGGTCGACCGGGCCGCGGATCGTGAAGGTCGCCGTGGGGTGCGTGCCGACGTCCATGACGTTGCCGCGGAAGTAGTCGTCCCGCCGGCCGCTGTCGGTGCTGACGCTGGCGACGTCGACGGTGACCTCGGCGCTGCCGAGGTCACCGCCGTCGATGACCACCTGCCCGGTGACCTGGTCGGTGGTGCCGGCGACGGTCACGTCGGCCCCGTTGAGGACCTCGTCGACGCGGTAGCCGGCCGAGGAGCCCGGGGTGACCGTCCAGGTGCCGTCGGTGTCGGAGACCAGCTCGACGTCGGAGGGCTGCGCCTGCACGGTGGGCGCGGCGGCGGCGTCCTCCTGCGTCGCGGCGTAGAGCAGCGGGCCGATGCCCAGCCCCAGGGCGAGGAGGGCGACGATCCCCCCGACGATCCACCAGGTGCGGCGACGACGGGCCATGGGGGCTCCTCTCCTTGACGCTTCAAGGATGACAGCGCGTCGAGCTGGGAGGAACCTGTGAGCCGTGCCGGACGGCAGAAGAGAAAGGACCCCCCGCGCACCCGCCAGAGCCCGCTTATCCTTGCTGCCTTCCGGCCCTGGGGAGGTTCACAGGGTGACGCCACACGAGGGGTCTGCGCACCACTGTAGAGGACGCCGGTCGCTAGGCTGCGGCCCCATGACACCCCGGCACGCGCTCGTGCTGCCCCCGCCCGTCTCCTGACCCGGAGCACCGCGGGCTGACTCCCGCGGCCGGCACCCGCCCGGCCGCCGCTGTGCCGTGCTCCGGACCCGTTGCCTCCGTCCGGAACCAGCGCCAGGAGCGTCGTGTCCACCCTCTCCTCCACCCCCCTGTCCTCCCGCCGCGGCCCGGGCCGCGGCTTCCTCCTCGTCGTGGCCGCCGCGCTGTGCTGGGGGACCTCGGGCCTGTCCGGCCGCGTGGTCGCCGACCGCGCCGGCCTGTCCGCCCTCGACATCGCCTGGTACCGCCTCGCCATCGGCACGGTGGCCCTCGCCGCGGCCTGGGCCGTGACCGCCCGGCGCCGCGGACCGGCCGTGCCGGTGACGCGGCCGGTCGCCGTCCGCCTGGTCCTCGTCGGCGCCGGGCTGGCCGCCTACCAGTTCGCCTACTTCAGCGCCGTGGAGCAGGCGGGCGTGAGCATCGCCACGCTGGTCGCCCTCGGCCTGGCGCCGCTGCTGATCGCCGTCGGGGGCA
Organism: Geodermatophilus obscurus; assembly: GCF_900115395.1. GTDB lineage: Bacteria > Actinomycetota > Actinomycetes > Mycobacteriales > Geodermatophilaceae > Geodermatophilus > Geodermatophilus obscurus_B. Next base: position 257,327 of record NZ_FOWE01000003.1, on the reverse strand, counting down.
CGCTGCTGGGCTCCGGCCGGCCGGACCGGGCGACGACGGCCGCGCTCGGCGTCGCGCTCGGCGGGCTGACCCTGCTCGTCGGCGTCTCGGCCGGTGCCGGGACCGGGACGGCGGTGCTGCTCGGCGCCCTCACCGCCACCGGGTCGGCACTCGGCTACGCCGTCGTCACGCTGGCCGGCGGTGGCGTGCCCGCCGGGGTGCCGGTGACCCTGGCCGGCTTCGCGGGCGGTGCGCTGCTGCTCACCCCCGTGGTGCTCGCCCGGGGGCTGACCGTCCCGTCCGACGGCGTGGCGCTGGCGGTGCTGCTCTACCTGGGCCTCGTGCCCAGCGCGCTGGCCTACGGCCTGTTCTTCACCGGCGTGCGGACGGTGCGGGGCGCGGTGGTCTCGATCGTCACCCTGCTCGAGCCGCTGACGGCGACCCTGCTGGCCACCGTGTTCCTCGGCGAGCGGCTCGCGCCGGCCGCCGTCGCCGGCGGGGCGCTGCTGCTGGCCGCGGTCGCGGGCCTCTACCTGCGCGAGCTGGGCCGCCGGTCGGCACCCGTGGGCGGCGGGTGAGACGGCGACGGGCCCCCGGCTGCCTGCCGGGGGCCCGTCGTCACGGTGCGGAGGATGGGAGATTCGAACTCCCGAGGGGTTGCCCCCAACCCGCTTTCCAAGCGAGCGCCATAGGCCACTAGGCGAATCCTCCCGGAACGCGTCGATGGTACCGGGCGCCGTGGCGGGGGACAGCCGGCGGGCCGCGGCGCGCCGCCCCGGGTGGTCCCCCGCGGCGGCACGGGGCAGGCTGACGAGGACGGGGGCGCACGCGAGGGCGAGGGAGCACGACGATGAGCGAGCCGGGGCAGGTCCGACAGGAGGTCGTGGACGAGATCGTGGCGGTCCTGCGCGGGGCGGACCCGGCGGGGCTGCCGGCCTCGGCGACGGCGCAGGAGAAGGCGGCGGCCAAGGACCGCTACCTGTCGGAGTTCGTGGCCGAGCGCAGCAAGCGCGACCGCCAGGCCCAGGCCTGGGAGCTGCTGCTCACCCGCAGCTACGACGAGCCGCCGACGTGGCAGCGGCTCTTCGACGACCTCCCTCCCGGCGCCGCCGAGGAGCTCGGCGGGCTCTACGACGTCCTGCCGTCGGGCGCACAGGAGGAGTACGCCCGCCGCTACGGCGTGCCCAGCGCCGTCTGACGACAGCGGTGCCGGGCGGGCCCCGGCGGGGTAGGGGGTGCCGGTGACCTCCACCGCGAACGAGCGCCTGGTGGCCGGCCGCTACCGGCTCGGCCCGCGGCTGGGCAGCGGCAGCATGGGCGCGGTCTGGCTCGGGCGCGACGAGCTGCTGGGCCGCGAGGTGGCCGTCAAGCAGGTGCTGCTGCCGGCCGGGACCGACCCCGCGGTCGCCGAGCAGCAACGCCGGCGGGCGATGCGCGAGGGTCGGATCGCCGCGCGGCTCACCCACCCGCACGCGATCTCGGTCTACGACGTCGCGCTGGAGGACGGCGTCCCGTGGCTGGTCATGGAGTACCTGCCCTCCCGCAGTCTGGCCGAGGTGCTGCACCAGGACGGCGTGCTGCTGCCCGACCAGGTCGCGCAGGTCGGCGCCCAGCTGGCCGACGCGCTGGTCGCCGTGCACGCGGCCGGGATCGTGCACCGCGACGTCAAGCCGGGCAACGTGCTCGTCGGGCGGGGTCCCCGGGTCGAGGGCCTGGTCAAGATCACCGACTTCGGGATCGCGCACGCGAGCGGTGACGTCACCCTCACCCAGACCGGCCAGATCACCGGGACGCCGGCCTTCCTCGCGCCCGAGGTCGCCCAGGGCAGCGAGATGACGCCGGCCAGCGACGTCTTCTCCCTCGGCGCGACGCTCTACACCTGCCTGGAGGGCCAGCCGCCGTTCGGCATGGACGACAACGCGCTGCGCCTGCTGCACCGGGTGGCCGCCGGGGACGTCCGGCCTCCGCGGCGCGCGGGGTCGCTGCAGCGGCCGCTGGAGCGGATGCTCGACGCCGATCCCGCGCGGCGCCCGGCGATGACCGAGGTCCGCGACGAGCTGGTGCGGCTGGCGGCCGGCCGGGACGGCGACCCGACGACCGTGCTGCTGGCCCGGACCGCCCTCGGCGCGGCGCCGGGCCGGACGCGCACCGCCGACCTGCCCTCCGGCCGGTCCCCCGGCGCGGCCGCGGTCGCTCCGTCGCCGCCGGCCGGCCCGCCCCCCGAGGCGGTCGACCCGCCGACCCCCGTCTCGCCACCGACGCTCGTGGATGAGCCCGCGCCCGCCGCTGCCGCGCAGCCCGCACCCGCGCCCCCCGCCGCCGCGTCGCCCGGCACCGACCCGCCGCCTGCCGCCCCCGCCCCGGACCGCCCGGCTCCGCGGCCGGCACCGCTGGTCGTCCCCCGGCGCCGGGGCCGCCGTCCGCTGCTGGTCGCCCTCGCCGTGGCGCTGGTCGTGCTCGCGGCGTCGCTGGGCACCTGGCTGGCCGTCCGCGACGACGGCTCCGGCGGCGAGGCGTCGGCGGACCCCGGCACCTCGTCGTCGGAGGCCCCCGCCGACGACAGCCCGGCGGGCGACACCGCGGCCGGCGAGAGCACGGCGGCGGACGAGCCGGCGAACCCCTCGTCGGAGGGCGCGCCGTCGTCGGAGGCACCGGACACGGCCGCGCAGGAGCCGACGGCGTCGGAGACGACGCAGGAGACGAGCCCCGCGCCGCCCGACCCGGCCACCGAGGCCCGGCAGACCCTCGAGCAGTACTACACGCTGCTGCCCGGCGACCCCGCCGCCGCCTACGAGCTCACCGGCCCGACCCTGCGGTCGCGCGCCAGCTACGGCTACTACGAGGACTTCTTCAGCCGCTGGTCGGAGATCAACCTGCTCGACCTGCGGGACGTCACCGACCAGGGCGACCGCATCACCGCGACCACGGAGGTGGAGTTCCTGGACGGCGGGGAGCGCCTCGTGGAGACGCACGCGGTGACCTTCGTCCGCGGCGACGACGGCCGGCTGCTCATCGACCTCGACGTCCTCGCCTGAGGGGTCCCGGCCCCAGGAGCGCGGACACGGCGACGGCGGCGCCCCGGGGTGGGACGCCGCCGTCGGGGACCGCTGGCGGTGGCGGTGGGATTTGAACCCACGGAGGCTTGCACCTCACACGCTTTCGAGGCGTGCTCCTTCGGCCGCTCGGACACGCCACCGTCGGACAGACTACAGGTCCCGTCTCCGGCGGAAGAACGTGCGTAGGAGTGTCGCGCTCTCCTCCGCGCGCACTCCCCCGGTGACCTCCGGGCGGTGGTTGAGCCGGCGGTCGCGGACGACGTCCCACAGCGACCCGGCGGCGCCGGCCTTGGGGTCGTCGGCGCCGTAGACGACGTGCGCGACCCGGGCGAGGACGCTCGCGCCCGCGCACATCGTGCAGGGCTCCAGGGTGACCACCAGCGTGGCGCCGGTCAGCCGCCAGCCGTCCCCGTGCACGCGGGCGGCGGCCCGCAGGGCCAGCACCTCGGCGTGCGCGGTGGGGTCCCCGAGCCGCTCGCGCTCGTTGGCCGCCTCGGCGAGCACCTCCCCGCCGGGCCCGAGGACGACGGCGCCGATCGGTGTGTCGCCCCACTCCTGCGCGGCGGCGGCGAGCTCCAGGGCGCGGCCCATGGCGCGGTCGACGGAGGCCGGGTCCGGTCCGGTCACGACATGCCGTCCGACCGGGTGCTCCCACGGACGCTCGTGCTCTGAGTCCGCCACGGACCCAGAGCACGAGCGTGCGGAGAGGAGGTCATCCCCCGGTGCCCGTCAGCGGGAAGCCGACCAGCGCCGACAGCTCGGCCAGCGCGGCCGCCGGGTCGACCACCTTGATCGTGTGCATCCCCAGGGCACGGGCGGGCTTGAGGTTGATGCCGAGGTCGTCGAGGTAGGCGCAGTCGGTGAAGTCCAGGTCGCGGCCCACCGCCTCGTTGAGCCGGTCCAGCGCCCGCCGGTAGATCTCCGGCTCGGGTTTGCGCACGCCCTCCAGCGAGGACTCCACCACGGCGTCGAAGAGGTCCAGCAGCTCGGCCAGCCGGCCGGTGCGCTCCATGGGCGCCACGTTGTTCGACAGCATCCCCAGTGGCAGGCCGGCCGCCCGCAACCGGTGGACCGCCCCGACCATCTCGGGGCGGATCTCCCCCGAGAGGGCGGCCAGCACGCGGCGGGCGTCCACGCGGTGCCCGGCCGCCAGCGCCTCGGCCTCGAAGGTGTCGACGAACCCCTCGACGTCGAGCTCGTTGCGCTCGAAGCGGGCCCAGGCGTTGGTGTCGGGGTCGGTGCTGTTCAGCCGGCGGATCAGGCCCTCGGGCAGGCCCGCCTCGGCCTCGTAGGCGGCGAAGGCGACCATCGGGCTCTCGGTGATCACGCCGCCGAGGTCGAACACCACCGCCGAGACGCTCACCGCCGCACCGCCGCGGCCAGCTCGTCGGCGAAGCCCAGCCGGGCGGCGATGCGCGTGACCATCTCGTCGGCCCACAGGTCGTCGGCGGTCACGATCGGCCGCAGCTCGGCCGCGGGCAGGCCGTCGTCGGCGAACACGTCCAGGTCACCCCCCGGCCAGCCGGTCTCGTCGTCGTCGAAGGCGCCGTCCTCGTCGACGGCGATCCCGTAGCGCTCCACCACCTCGGCGCCGAGCACCCACTCCTGCATCGTGGCGTCGGAGATCAGCGCCCGGACCATCCCGCCCGGGCCGTGCCGCAGCACGACGAAGTACAGCCGGGAGTCGACGACGACGACGAACGGCGGCGGCCACTCCCCCGCCCCCGGCTCACCGAGCGCGCGCTCGAGCACCGGCAGCTCGTCGCCGGCGTCGGCGGCCAGCAGCTCCACCCGCCAGGCACCGTCCGGGCGGCTGACCCGCACCGCCCAGCTGCTCCCCTGCGCGTCGCCGCCGCTCATCGCTTGCGCAGCAGGGTCAGGCCGTCGGCCAGGGGCAGCAGCGCCGTCTCCCACCGCGGGTCGGTGGCCAGCGCCGCGTTGAGCGCCACCACCGCGCGGTCGTCGTCGGTCTGCGGGTCGAGGACGCGGCCGCCGCGCAGCGTGTTGTCCAGCAGCACGAGCCCGTTCGGCCGCATCCGCGGGTACAGCTCGTCGACGTAGGCCGGGTAGCCGGTCTTGTCGGCGTCGACGAAGGCCAGGTCGAACACGGGGTCGGCCGGCACCGCCCGCAGGCTCTCCAGTGCCTCCCCCAGGCGCAGCTCGACCCGGTCGGCGACGCCGGCCCGCTCCCAGTACCGCCGGGCGACCGCCGTCCACTCCGCGCTGCGGTCCAGGCACAGCAGCGAGCCGTCGTCGGGCAGGCCGCGGGCGATGCACAGCGCGGAGTACCCGGTGAACGTGCCGATCTCCAGCGCCCGCCGCACACCGAGCGCGCGGGTGAGCAGCTGCATGAGCACGCCCTGCTCCACGGCGATCTGGAAGGTGGCCGGCGCCTCGCCGCGCTCGGCGAGGGCGGCGGTCTCGGCGACCAGGTCGGCGGCCACCGCGTCGAGCGGCTCGGAGCTCGCCCGCACGTGCTCGGCGAGCTCCGGGGTGAGGAGGAAGGACCGCGGCGTCATGCGGCGCGGACCGGGAGCACGGAGGCCATAGCCTCTGATCATGGCCGATCCCGCCCCGGACCACGGAGCCCAGGTCCGCGCGCCCCAGGTCGAGGAGCCCCGGGCCGAGCTGCCGCGGGTCGACCCCGCGCTGGCCGCCCGGCTCGCGGCCGACCCGCTCGCCGAACTGCTCGGCATCGTCCTCGAGGAGGTCCGCCCCGGGTACGCCCGCGCGGCGATGACCGTGGGCCCGCGGCACGTGAACGCCGTCGGCACCGCGCACGGCGGGGCGACCATGGCACTGCTCGACGTGGTGCACGCGGCGGTGAGCAACAGCCACGGCGTCGTCGCCGTGGCCCAGGACGTGCACACCGAGTTCCTCAACCCCGGCCGGCCCGGTGAGCGACTGGTGGCCGAGGGCACCGAGCTGCACCGCAGCCGGCGGACCGCCGTCTACCGGATCGACGCCCGCGGCGACGACGGCCGGCCGGTGGCCACCGCGCTGGCCCGGGTCTTCCGCACCGACCGCAGCTGGGAGACCGCCGAGTGAGCCTGCCGGTCCCCACGACGGAGGCGCCGCCGGTCGGCGTCGTCGGCCTGGGGCAGCTCGGCGGGTCGCTGGCCGCCGCACTGGTGGGGGCCGGCCGCGAGGTGCGCGGCTGGGACGTCGACCCCGCCGCCCGCGAGGCGGCCGCGGCGCGCGGGGTGCGGGTCACCCGCGAGCTCGCCGGCGTCGTCGTCCTGGCGGTGCCGCTGCCGGCGACGGCCGCCGCGCTCGACGGCCTCGACGTCGACCCGGCCGCCACCGTCACCGACGTCGGGTCGGTCAAGGAGCCGGTGCTGGCCTCGGTGGGCGCCGCGCTGGGCGGGCGGTTCGTCGGCGGGCACCCGATGGCCGGGACGGAGCGCTCCGGGCACGCGGCCACCGACCCCGGCCTGTTCCGCGGCGCCCGCTGGGCGCTGTGCCTGGAGCCGGGCACCGACCTGCGGCGCTGGCTGCGCGCCGCCGAGGTGGCCCTCGACGCCGGCGCGGAGGTGGTGCCGGTGACCGCGGCCGAGCACGACGCCGCCGTCGCCGCCGTCAGCCACGTCCCGCACCTGCTCGCCGCCGCGCTGGCCGCCGCCGCCGGGGAGGCCGGCCCGCTGGCGCTGTCGCTGGCCGCCGGGAGCTTCCGCGACGGCACCCGGGTGATCGGCAGCGACCCGGCGTTCGTCACCGCGATGGTCGAGGGCAACGCCGGGCCGACGGCGGCCGCCCTCGACCGCGTGCTGGTCCAGCTCGGACGCCCGTGGCCGGAGCTGGTGGCCGCCGGGCACGCGGTGCGCACCGCGCCGGGCGGCGGGCGGGCCGTCCGTGTGCCGCTGGAGCGGGCGGCACTGCTGGCGCTGGGCCGGGCCGGCGGCACGGTCACCCGGCGGCTGGCCGCCTTCGTCGAGGGCCGGGTGCCCGAGGCCTGACCGGTTTCGCGATGGACGGCGGGGGCAGGGTGGGGACATGGACGACAGCGAGATCCGCAGCCGCATCGACGCGCTGGTCGAGGAGGAGCACCGGCTCCGCGGGGGCTCCGAGCACACCGCCGAGCAGCGCACCCGGCTCCGCGAGATCGAGGAGGAGCGCGACCAGCTCTGGGACCTGGTCCGCCAGCGGGACGCCAAGCGGCAGTACGACGAGGACCCCGACACCGCCGAGGTGCGCCCCAGGTCCGAGGTCGAGGGCTACCTGCAGTGAGGTAGGTCCCGAGGTGACCGCTGCGGCCCCGTCCCGGGTCCCGCCCTGAGCCTGCGAAGGGTGGGGAGGACGGGGTCCTTCCCTAGGCCGAGTCGCGGACCGGGCGGCGGGTGCCGGCGTCGTGGTGGCCGGTGGCCAGCAGCGCCAGCTGCCACAGCAACCGCACCCGGGGGTCGGTGGGCTTGCGGCCGGTCACCGACTCGATCCGCCGCAGCCGGTGCATGACCGTGTTGCGGTGGCAGTAGAGGAGGTCGGCGGCGCGGGTCGGTGAGGCGTCGGCGTCGAGGAAGGCCGACAGCGTCTCCAGCAACACCTCCCGCTCGTCCCCGGGCAGCTCGAGCAGCCGGCCCAGCGTCTGCCCGACCAGCCGCTCGGCGATCTCCGGCGAGTTCGACAGCAGCGCCTCGGGCAGCCGGTCGTCGATGGTGACGACCCGGGACAGGCCCGCGGGCAGCGTCCGGGCGGCCGTCTGCGCCAGCCGGTGGGCACCGGCCACGGCCGCGGCGCCCTCCACGACCGACGACACCCCGACCGGCCCGGCGGCCAGCAGCCCCAGCCAGCTCAGCAGCTCCGACAGCCGCCGGGTGCCCAGGGCCACCACCCCGACCTGGGCCTGCGAGCGCGTCGCCCAGGCCGAGCGGATGCCGCGCCGGAGCAGCGCCGGCGCGGGGTCGGTCAGGGGGTCGGGCCCGTCGTCGGGCAACGGGGCGACGACGACGGCCAGCCGTCCCCCGAGCGGGACGGCGAGCAGCTCCGACGCCGTCCGGACGAAGGCGGGGTCGTTGCCGCGGCCGTCGAGGAGCGCGTCGACCAGCCGCTGCCGCTCCGCGGCGTCCAGCCCGGCCCGGCGGCGCTCCTCGGCGCGGTAGCCCTCCGCGGCGGCGCTGCAGCCGCGGTCGTTGGTGCGCCACAGGGAGCCGGCGACTTCCAGCAGCAGCCCGTCGTCGTGCCGGTCGTTCTGCCGGGACAGCGCGACCAGCGCCTCCCAGGTGACCTGCCCGCCCAGGCGGTAGGCGCGCAGCACCGCCTCCAGCGGGATCCCCTGCGCGGCACGCTGCCGGCCGACGGCGCGGGCGCCCTCGGCGTGGCTGGCGTGGTGGGTGGCGGGGACGTCGGGCATCAGCCCCCGGATGCCGACCTCGAGGTTGCGCCGCAGGCTCGAGCGCAGCTGGGGATCGCCGGCGGCCATCGCCTCGCGGTAGGCCGGCTCGGTCTCCACCAGGATGGCGACCATCCGGTCGGTCATCTCCTCGAGCCGGTCCAGCAGCGCCGGGACCAGTTCGGCGACCCGCTCGGCGACGGCTGCCGGGGGTGTCGTCTGCACGCGCTCACCTCCGGGGCTCATCGCACACAGCACAACACGGGTCGGTCACGACTGTGCGCTGCGCCCATTGTGACGGCCCTCACCAGCCCTAGGCTCATCGGGACGGAGCCGTGACCGAACCGTCGCCCTGTGGCGCGGGCGGTCGCGGCCACCTCCCCGACGAAGAGGAGACGTGGGCCCCTTGGCGCAGCCGCCGGACAGCTCGGGCAGCACCCCGCACCAGGACCGATCGCCCACCGCCCGGCTGGAGATGACCGGGATCAGCGTCGCCTTCGGCGGCGTCAAGGCCCTGACCGACGTGTCGCTGACCGTCGAGCCCGGTCAGGTGCACGGGCTCATCGGCCCCAACGGCGCCGGCAAGACCACGATGTTCAACGTCGCCTGCGGCCTGGTCCGGGCGACCGAGGGGCGGATCGTCTGGCGCGGGCAGGAGCTGCGGCGCCTGCGCCCGGCCCAGCTGGCCGGGCTCGGCATCGCCCGCACGCTGCAGGGCGTGGGCCTGTTCCCCGGGCTCACGGTGCTCGAGAACGTGATGGTCGGAGCGCACCGGCACGCCCGCGCGGGCTTCTTCTCCGCGCTGTTCGCCGTCCCGACCTCCGACGCCGACGAGGCCCGGCTGCGCGAGCGGGCCGTGGCCGCCCTCGGCGAGCTCGACGCCGAGGGCTACGCCGCCCGCTACCCCGGCAGCCTCCCCTACCCCGTGCAGAAGCGGGTCGCGCTGGCCCGCGCCCTCGTCTCCGAGCCCGAGCTGCTGCTGCTCGACGAGCCCGCCAGCGGTCTGAGCGAGGACGAGATGCGCGAGCTGGGCGACCTCATCGGTCACCTCTCGGGCCGGATGAGCGTCCTGCTCGTCGAGCACCACATGGACCTGGTCATGCGAGTGTGCGACCACATCACCGTCCTGGACTCCGGGAAGCAGATCGCGGCGGGCACCCCGCAGCAGGTCCAGAACGACCCGGCGGTCACCGAGGCCTACCTCGGCGACGCCGTCGACGACACGACCGACGTCAGCGAGCTGGCGGGCACCGACGGGGGGACCCACCGTGGCTGAGACCGGCGCACACGGCAGCACCGCGGCGGGCGCCGCCGGCGTCGGCCTGTCGAAGGGGGACACCGGTCGGGGCGCCGCGACGGGGAGCAGCGTGATCGCCGGCGGCGGGACCGCGACCGCCGACGCGGTGCTGTCCGTCGAGGGGTTGTCCGCCGCCTACGGCCCGGTCAAGGCGCTCGACGGCGTGACCCTGCGCGCCGAGCAGGGGCGGATCACCGCGGTCCTCGGCGCCAACGGCGCGGGCAAGACGACGCTGCTGCGCACCATCAGCGGCCTGGTGCGCCCGACCGCCGGCCGCGTCGTCCTCGACGGCGAGGACGTCACCCGCGCGCCCGTGGAGGCCATGGTCACCAAGGGCATGGCGCACGTGCCCGAGGGCCGCGGCGTCATCGCCGAGCTGACCGTCGACGAGAACCTCCGGGTGGGCTCGCTGTTCCGCGGCAAGGTCGCCCAGGACGAGTTCGACCGGGTCTACGACCTCTTCCCGCGCATCGCGGAACGGCGCGGCCAGACGGCGCACACGCTCTCGGGCGGTGAGCGCCAGATGCTGGTCATCGGCCGCGCGCTGCTCGCCCGCCCCCGCCTGCTGCTGCTCGACGAGCCCTCGCTGGGCCTGGCGCCGCGGATCGTGGCGCAGATCTTCGCGCTGCTGCGCAAGCTGGTCGACTCCGAGGGCCTGTCGGTGCTGCTCGTCGAGCAGAACGCCCGCAGCGCGCTGTCGGTGGCCGACACCGGCGTGGTCCTCAACCTCGGCCGCGTCGTCGTCACCGACGACGCCGCCCGGCTCGCCGGTGACGAGGACCTCCGGCACGCCTACCTCGGCTTCTAGCCCTCCCCCGCAGCCCGGCACCACCAGGAAGGCGACCTCCACGTGCGCGAGTTCATCAACCTCACCCTCGGCGGGGTGATCACCGGTGCGGTCTACGCGGCCTTCGCCCTCGCCCTGGTGCTGATCTGGCGGTCCACCCGGATCGTCAACTTCGCGCAGGGCGCCATGGGTGCCCTCACGACCTTCATCGCCCTGTCCCTCATCGAGTCCGGGCAGTCCTACTGGGTCGGCCTCGTGGTCGCGCTGCTCGCCGGACTGGTCCTCGGCGCCGTGATCGAGCGGCTGGTGATCCGGCCGGTCGAGGGCGGGCCGGAGCTCAACGCGGTCATCGTCACCCTCGGCCTGTTCATCGCCATCCAGGCGCTGATCTCGGTGCTCTTCGGCGTGAACCAGCGCGCGTTCGTGGCGCCCTTCTCCACCATCGGCTTCACCGTCGGCGACTCCAACCTGGCGCTGAGCCCCAACACCCTGTTCACCCTCGGCGCGGTGCTGCTGGTGATGGCCGGGCTCGTCGCCCTGTTCCGCTTCACCCGCGTCGGGCTGGCGATGCGCGCCTCGGCCTTCGGCCAGGAGGTCGCCCGGCTGCTCGGCGTGCGGGTGGGCCGGATGCTGACCCTCGGCTGGGCGCTGGCCGCCGTGGTCGGGTCGCTGGCCGGGATGCTCATCGCCGCGGAGGTCACCTTCGTGGCGCCGACGTTCATGGACTCGCTGATCGTGTTCGGCTTCGTCGCCGCCGTCCTGGGCGGCCTCGACTCCCCGATCGGCGCCGTCGTCGGCGGGCTGCTGCTGGGGCTGGCCCTCAGCTACGTGCGCGGCTACTTCAGTGACACGCTGACCGGCATGGCCGCGCTGGTCATCCTCGTGGTGGTCCTGCTCGTCCGGCCCGGTGGACTCTTCTCGACGACCCAGACGCGGAGGGCGTGACCGCCGTGAGCGACCTGCAGACCCCGGCCTCCTCCCCCACCGCCGGCGCGGCCACCTCCGACGCGCCGAGCACGGCCACCGCCGCGAGCAACGCCAGCTCCGCGCAGGCCGCCGGGGGCCGCACGTTCCTGCCGCGGAACACCCTGCTGCGGCACCTGCTCGTGCTGGTCCTCTGCGCCGTCGGCGCGGTGGTGCTGCTCGAGACCACCGACCTCGGCTTCAACGCGCAGGTCGGCTACGTCGCCTTCTACGCGATCGCCGCCGGTGGGCTGACCGTGCTGACCGGCCTCAACGGGCAGATCTCGCTGGGCCACGGCGCGCTCATGGCGGTGGGCGCGTACACCACCGCACTGCTGCTCGACGCCGAGGAGCCGCTGCCTCTCGTCGTCGTGTTCCTCGCCGCGGTCGCGCTGACGTCGCTCGTCGGCGCGATCGTCGGCGTCGCCGCGGCGCGGCTGCACGGGCCGTACCTGGCCGGTGCGACGCTGGCACTGGCGGTCGGCCTGCCCGGTCTCGCGCTGTACTACCGGAGCTTCCTCGGGGGTGAGCAGGGCCTGACGGTGTCCTCACCCGACCGCCCGGAGTGGTTCACCGACGTCATCCGCAGCCTGTCCGGCGGCTCCCCCTCCGGCGTCAAGTGGATCGCCTACATCAGCGTCGCCTGCCTGCTGATCACCTACTTCCTGCTGGCCAACCTCATGCGCAGCCGGGTGGGGCGCACCTGGCGTGCCGTGCGCGACCAGGAGGTCGCCGCCGAGCTCGCCGGCATCGACCTCGGCCGGTGGCGGGTGCTCGCGTTCGTGGTCAGCGCCGCCGCCGCGGGCCTGGCCGGGGCGGTCCTGGCTCTCGTCGTCCGGCTGACTGCACCGACCGGCTTCACCATCGTCCTGTCGCTGTCCCTGCTCACGGCCATCGTCATCGGCGGACTGGGCAGCCTGCTGGGGGCTCTGATCGGGGCGGCGCTGCTGGTCTTCCTGCCGCGCGTGCTGCGGGACGCCGGCGAGTCGCTGGACATGGACGCCGCGCAGGCCGCCGAGATCTCCTACGTCGTCTACGGCGTGATCCTCGTGCTGGTCATGCTCTTCGCCCCCGCCGGCCTGGTCGGGTCCATCCGGCTCGCCTGGATGAAGCAGCGCGCCCGGCGGGCCGCCGGCGGCACCACGAGGTGACCAGCCGGGCTCCCCGGCCGCGTCCCCGCCGACCCCAGCCCCCACCCACCCCAGAGCCCCCGGGCACAGGTGCCCGGGTCCATCCAGAGGAGACCCCTTGACACGATCCTCACGACGCCTCGTCAGCTTCGTCGCTGCCGCGACCGTCGCCACCACCCTCGCCGCGTGCGGCGGCGGTGACTCCGGCGGCGGTGGTGGCGGCGGCGGCGGCAGCGAGGAGAACGAGGCCTCCGACGTCGGCATCACCGAGGACACCATCAAGCTCGGTGCGCACTACCCGCTGACCGGCGTCGCGGCGCCCGGCTACAGCGAGATCCCGACCGGCGTCCAGGCCTACTTCGACTTCGTCAACGCCAACGGGGGCGTCAACGGCCGGCAGATCGAGTTCACCTACCGCGACGACGCGTACAACCCGACCAACACCAGCCAGATCGTCAACCAGCTCGTCCTCGAGGACGAGGTGTTCGCGATCATGGGTGGCCTCGGGACGCCGACGCACAACGCCGTCACCGACTTCCTCAACAGCGAGGGCGTGCCCGACTTGTTCGTGGCCTCGGGCTCGCGGCTGTGGGACGACCCGGAGGAGAAGCCCTACACCTTCGGCTGGCAGCCCGACTACGAGATCGAGGGCAAGATCATCGGCCAGTACGTGGCCGAGAACTTCCCCGACGCCAAGGTCGGCCTGTTCCTGCAGGGCGACGACTTCGGCGAGGACGGCGCGGCCGGCGCCCGCCAGTTCCTCGAGGACCAGATCGTCGAAGAGCAGACCTACGTCCCCGGCAACACCGACGTCCGCCCGCAGATCTCCGCGCTACAGGCGGCCGGCGCCGACCTCGTCCTGGGCTTCAACGTGCCGAGCTACACGGCGCTGTCGCAGCTGACCGCACTGCAGCTGGGCTACGACCCGCAGTGGTTCTACTCGAACGTCGGGTCGGACCCGGCGCTGGTCGGCGCGCTGCTGGCCCGCTTCTCCGAGGGCCAGGTGAGCGACGCCAGCCTGCTCGACGGCGTCCTGACCACCGAGTACATCCCGGGCGTGGACACCCCCGACAACCCGTGGACGCAGCTGTGGCAGCGGGCGTGGGAGGAGTCCGGCCAGGAGGGCGAGCTCACCAACTTCCGCGCCTACGGCATGTCGCAGGCCTACACGATGGTCCAGGCCCTGCAGTCCGCCGGCCAGAACCCGACGCGTGACGACCTGGTCGCCGCCGTGGAGCAGGCCGGCTCCGAGTGGGAGGGCCCGGGCTTCGCGCCCTTCCGGTACTCGGAGGACAAGCACGCCGGCTACAGCGGCATGCTGGTCAGCCGCATCACCGGGACCACGGCCGAGGACCTGACGCCGGTGCTGGTCACCGACAACGGCGACGCCGAGATCGAGGAGCTCGACCGCGAGGCCACCACTCCCCCCGAGAGCGGCGTCCCGGACGAGGAGCCGATCAACTGAGGAAGGATCCCCTCGCCCCCACCCCTCGCTGTCGCTCGGGGCGGGGTCCTGCGAGGGGGCCGTTCCCAGGCTCCTGCTGAACGGGCCGCCGGTTCCCCCTCGGGAGCCGGCGGCCCGTTCGCCGTCCCGGGTGACGCGGACGAGGACACTTCACCGGCTGAGTGTCGGCCGATGATCTCCGGGTAGGGCCGCTCCGTGTCCCGCGCCGGTGCGGGACTGGTGCGACGGGAGCGGAGATGGTGCAGGCGGCACGGACGATCCGGCGGGCGGTGGTGACCGGCGGTGCCGGTTTCCTCGGCTCGCACCTCTGCGAGCACCTGCTGGAGCGCGGCGTCGAGGTGGTCTGCCTGGACAACTTCCTCACCGGCTCGGCGGAGAACGTCGTCCACCTGATGGAGCACCCCGGCTTCCGGCTGGTGCGCTGCGACGTCACCGACTACGTGCACGTGCCCGGCCCGGTCGACCTGGTCCTGCACTTCGCCTCGCCGGCCAGCCCGCTGGACTACCTGAGGATGCCGATCGAGACCCTCAAGGTCGGCAGCCTCGGCACGCTGCACACCCTGGGCCTGGCCCACGAGAAGGGGGCCCGGTACGTGCTGGCCTCGACGTCGGAGGTCTACGGCGACCCGCTGGTGCACCCACAGCCCGAGGAGTACTGGGGCAACGTCAACCCGGTCGGCCCGCGCGGGGTCTACGACGAGGCCAAGCGCTTCAGCGAGGCGATGACGACGGCCTACCGGACGTCGAAGGGCACCGACACCGGCATCGTCCGGATCTTCAACACCTACGGCCCGCGGATGCGCGCCGACGACGGCCGCGCCATCCCCGCCTTCGTCGGCCAGGCGCTGGACGGGCGGCCGCTCACCGTCGCCGGGGACGGCTCGCAGACCCGGTCCATCTGCTACGTCGACGACACGGTGCGCGGCATCCTCGCGATGGCCTGCTCCGACCAGCCGGGGCCGGTCAACATCGGCAACCCCGACGAGCTGTCCATGCTGCGGCTGGCCGAGTGGGTCATCGAGCTGACCGGTTCCTCCTCGGGCATCGAGTTCATCGACCTGCCCGTCGACGACCCGAAGGTCCGCCGTCCCGACACCCGCCGGGCGCAGGAGCTGCTGGGGTGGCAGCCGGTCGTCGCCTCGGAGGAGGGGCTGCGGCGCACCGTCTCCTGGTTCGCCGAGCGGCGGAGGACGGTCGCGGCCCAGGCCGGCTGACCGGCGCGCAGGTCCGCTCCGGCCCGTGTGGCCGACCCGCCCACACGGTGGCCCGCTTCGCATCTACATTGGGGACCGGCGGTCGGAGGGCACGCCGAGGAACCGGACACTGACCGAGAGCGAGCAATGGGCCGCCACGCCGACACGAGCACCGTGCGCCGCACCCAACGTCCCGCACCCGTCGCCCTGCTCGTCGCCCTCGTGGTGCTCGCACTGGTGGCCGGCGGGCTGGTCTGGTGGCTGGCCGCCGGGTCGGGCGGGAGCGACTGCGAGGAGAACCGCACCGTCCGGGTCGCCGTCGCCCCGGAGCTCGGTGCGGTGGCGCAGCAGCTGCTCGACGAGCCGCAGGACCTCGGTGGCGGTGCCTGCGCCGTGGCCGAGGTGACCGCGCAGGAGCCGCTGCAGACCGTCGGCGACCTCTCCGCCCTCGAGGGCAGCGCGCTGCCGCACGTGTGGGTGCCCGACAGCTCGCTGTGGACCGTCCGCGCCGGCGACGCCGACCTCGACGCGTCCGGCTCGATGGCCACCTCGCCGGTCGTGCTGGGCACCAGCCGCGCCGCCGCCGACGCGCTGGGCTGGACCGCCTCGCCGCCGGACTGGCGCGCGGCCCTGAGCGGCGAGCGCCCGATCGCCGTCCCCGACCTCGCCGCGAGCGCCGAGGGCGTGTCCGCACTGGCCGCCGTGCAGACCTCGCTGGGGGGTGGCGACCAGGCCGACAACGCCGTCGTCCAGGCCGTGCTGGCCGCCCGCCGAGGGCCGGCGACCACCCCGGCCGAGGCGCTCGGGGCCGCCGCCCGCAACGACGTCGAGGCCCCGCTCGTGCCGATCAGCGAGCAGGAGGTCATCACGGCCAACCGCCTCGCCCCGGAGTCGCAGCTCGTCGCCGTCTACCCCGCGGAGGGCTCCCCGCAGCTGGACTACCCGGTGCTGCGGGTGGGCTCCCCCGCCGACGACGACCGCGCCGCCGTCGACGCCGTCGTCCGGACCCTGACCTCCGCCACCGCGCGCACCGCCGTCCTGGACGCCGGCTTCCGCGACG
The DNA here is from genome assembly GCF_900115395.1 of Geodermatophilus obscurus. Classification (GTDB taxonomy): domain Bacteria; phylum Actinomycetota; class Actinomycetes; order Mycobacteriales; family Geodermatophilaceae; genus Geodermatophilus; species Geodermatophilus obscurus_B. The sequence goes on along the minus strand of NZ_FOWE01000003.1, from coordinate 241,071 downwards.
CCGAGGGCACGGCGCCGACCGAGCCCGGCCCCGGCGTGCAGGAGGAGGCACCCGAGGCGCTGGAGGTCGACCCGGAGGGCGTGCAGGCCCTGCTCGGCGAGCTGAGCCGGCTGGCCGCCCCCTCCCGGCTGCTCACCGTCATCGACGTCTCCGCCTCGATGGAGGCGCCCGCCGGTGACGGCACCCGTGCCACGCTCGCCCGCGACGCCGCCCGCAGCGCGCTGACCCTCATCCCCGGGACGTCGTCGATCGGGCTGTGGGTCTTCGCCCACCAGCTGGAGGGCGAGCAGGACTGGCAGGAGCTGGCACCGATCCGCACGCTCACCGACGAGGTCGACGGCTCCACCCAGCGCGAGCTGCTCGACCGCGAGCTCGAGACCATCCCCGACCGGCTCGACCCCGGTGGCACGGGCCTGTACGACACCACGCTGGCCGCCTTCCGCTCGGCGCAGGAGCAGTACGACCCCGAGGCCGTCAGCAGCGTCGTCATCGTCACCGACGGCACCAACGAGGACGCCAGCGGCATCGGCCTCGACGAGTTGCTGCAGGCGCTGGCCGCCGAGGCCGACCCCCAGCGGCCGGTCAAGGTGATCGGCGTGGCCCTGGGTCCGGACGCCGACATCACCGCGCTCCAGCAGATCGGGGACGCCACCGGCGGCGCGGCGTACTCCGCGGTCGACCCCACCGACCTGCAGGACGTCCTCTTCGACGCGCTGCGTCAGAGGTAGGCGCGCAGCCCCTCGAGGGCCGCGGCCACCTCCTCGACGGTGATCCGGGCGAGAGCGGGGTCGAGCTCGGTGCCCCAGGGGTCGCCGGTGCCGTCGCCGTGCCACAGGACGACGTGCAGGGGTCCGTGCGCGCCGGTCCGTGCCGGCGGGCCCCACAGCGCCGGGGACACCGGCCCGAACAGGACCACCGAGGGACGGCGGTAGGCGGTCGCCAGGTGGGCCACCCCGGTGTCGCCGCTGACCACCACGCGTGCGGCGGCGACGGTGGCGGCCAGCTCGAGCGTGGAGGTGCGCCCGGCGAGCACGGCGTCGTCGGGCAGGCCGGCGCCACGGGCCACGGCGGCGGCCAGGTCGCGCTCGGCCGGCCCGCCGGTGATCCGGACGTCGTGTCCCGCGTCGGCCAGCTCCCGGGCGACCGCGGCGAAGCGCTCCGGCGGCCAGCGCCGGCCGGGGAAGGCCGCACCGGGGTGAACGAGCGCGGCGCCGGTCACCGGCGGCGGCACGGCCGGGACGGCGAGGTCGAGCGCGTCGGGGTCGGCGTCGATCCCCAGGCCCTCGGACACCAGCCGGCACCAGCGGCGCACCTCGTGCTCGTCGGGGTGCCAGGTCGGGCCCGGCCAGCCGGGGCCGGCGAAGGTCAGCAGCCGCCCCGGGTGCAGGCCGGCGACGACGACGTGCGACGCCGGCCCCTTCCCGTGCAGGTCGACGGCGAGCTCCGGCGGCGGCCGGTCCCAGTCGAGCGGCTCGAGCTCGCGCGCGGGCAGCACGTCGTCGACGGCGTCGACCAGGCCGGCCAGCGGCGCCAGCGCGGCCGTCGTCGCCAGGACCAGCCGGTGGTCCGGGACCGCCGCACGCACCGCCCGGATCGCCGGGACGCCGGTGAGCAGGTCACCGAGCCCCAGCGGCCGCAGGACGACCGCGACCGGCCGGCCCTCCTGTGCACTTCCGCGGAAGTGCACGGCCTAGACCCGGGAGCGCTGGACCAGGGCGGTGGTCGAGTGGCCGTCGAGGTAGGGCAGCACGACGGCCTGCCCGCCCCACCGGCGCAGCACCGCGGCCTCGGGCAGGTCCGCGCCGGCGTAGTCGCCGCCCTTGGCCCACACGTCGGGCCGCAGCCGGTCGAGCACCTCGACGGGGGTGTCCTCGTCGAACACCACGACGGCGTCGACGAACTCCAGCGCCTCGAGCACGCGCGCCCGGTCGGGGGCGGTGACCAGCGGCCGGGTGGGGCCCTTGAGCCGGCGCACCGAGTCGTCGGAGTTGATGCACACGACCAGGCAGTCGCCCAGCCCGCGGGCGGCGCGCAGCGTGGCCACGTGGCCGGGGTGCAGCAGGTCGAAGCACCCGCCGGTGGCCACCACGGTGCCGCCGGTGGCGCGGACGCGGGCGAGCAGCGCGGAGACGCCGTCCTCGGCCGCCACGTCCGGCTCCCGGACGGCGGGCGCGTCCCACGCCGACGCCCCGCCGGCGGCGACGAAGCGCCCGGCGAACCCGACCGCGGCCGCCACCGCCTCGCCGGTCACCGCGCCGTCGGCGAGGGCGAGCGTCGCCGCGGCGGCGAAGGAGTCGCCCGCACCGCAGGGGTCCCCGCCGGTCACCGGCACCGCGGGCACGACCATCGGCGCGCCCTCGCCGTAGGACAGCAGCGCGCCCCGCGCGCCGAGGGTGACCGCGACCGCGCCGACGCCCCAGTGCCGGATCAGCCCCTCGGCCCGGGCGCCGACGGCGGCCAGGCCGTCGCCGTCGGCGGTGACACCGGCCGCGGCGGCCACCCGGGCGGCCTCGGCGGCGTTGGGCGTGACCAGCCGCACCGAGGGCACCGGGTCGGCGCCGCGCGGGTGGGGGTCCCAGACGACCGGCCCGCCGGCGCCGGCCAGCGCGGCCCGCACGGCGGGGTCGGAGGTCGTGCCGCGCCCGTAGTCGGCGACGAGCACGGCGGCCGCGCCGCGGATCGCCTCGAGCGCCTCGGCCGGCAGCCCGCCCAGGGTCACCGCGGGCGCGCCGCTGTCGAGGCGGACCACCGAGTGGTCACCGACGCGTACCCGCTGCTTGACCGCGGTGCCGCCGGTGGCCGGGACGGCGACCAGCCTGACCCGCCCGTCCAGCAGCGCCCGCAGCCGCGCGGCGCCGTCGTCGTCGGCGAGCGGGGCGACGAGCACCACCTCGCGGCGGGTGGCCTGCGCCGCGATGACCGCGGCGAGGGCGGCGCCGCCGGGGCGCTCGCGGGTCTCGAGGTCCTCGACGACGGGCACGGGCGCGTCCGGGGTGAGCCGGGACGCGGTGCCCACCAGGTCGACGTCGAGCAGTGCGTCGCCGACGACGACGACCGGTCCGGCGCTCACCCGGCGACCCCGAGGCGCGACCGAGGCACCCGCGCCGGCTCGGCCAGCACCGCGGCGTCGAACGCCGCGCACAGCAGGTGCAGGGCGACGAGGTGGCATTCCTGCACCGTCGCCGTCCACGGGGAGTCGATGCACACCGCCTCGTCGGAGGCGGCGGCCAGCGGGTTGGGTGCCGGGCCGGTCATCGACAGCACGGTGATGCCGCACTCGCGGGCGCGGCGGGCGGCGGTGACCGCGTTGGGGCTGCGGCCCGACGTCGACAGCAGGACCAGGACGTCCCCGGCCCGGCCGTGCGCCTCGACCTGCCTGGCGAACAGCTCGTCGGCCGGGTAGTCGTTGGCGATCGCGGTGAGCGAGGAGGTCTCGGCGGTCAGGCAGATCGCGGAGAAGGGCGGCCGGTCGGCGCGGTAGCGGCCCACCAGCTCGGCGGTGAGGTGCTGCGCCTGCGCCGCGCTGCCGCCGTTGCCCGCGGCCAGCAGCCGCCCGCGCTCGTCCCCGCACAGGACGTCGGCCAGCAGCCGGCCCCAGCGGTCGAGGGTGTCGACCGCCGCGTCGAGGCTGCGCAGCGCCGCGTTCAGGGACGCGACGTGGTCGCGGCCGGTGAGGTGGGTGCAGGAGTCGGGCGAGACGACCTCGCCGGCGGAATGGGGAGCGACACTCACGGGGCGACCTCCAGGGGCGCTCATCGGACGGCCTCGACGGGACGCCGGGTGGACAGGACCTGCCGGTAGACGGCCTCGGTGTCGGCGGCCACGCGGGCCCACCGGTAGCGGGCGCGGGCGCGCCGCACACCGGCCGCCCCGTAGGCGGCGCGGCGGGCGTCGTCGGCCAGCAGCGCGGCGAGCACCTCGCCGAGGCGGGCCGGGTCGCGGGGCGGCACGAGGTCGCCGGTGACGCCGTCGGCGACGGAGTCCTGCAGGCCGCCGACGGCGGTGGCGACCACCGGGCGGCCGCAGGCCATGGCCTCCAGCGGGGTGATGCCGAACGGCTCGTACCAGGGCACGGCGAGCACGACGTCGGCCGAGCGGATCCACGCGGGGACGTCGGCCCGGCCGACCGACCCGGCGAACACCAGCCGGTCGGCCACGCCGAGGGACGCCGCGACGGCGCGCAGGCGGCGGACCTCGGGGTCGGCGTCGACGGCACCGGCCGGCGGCCCGCCGACGACCACCAGCTCGGCGTCGGGGACGGCGGCCAGCGCGCGGACGGCGTCCTCCTGGCCCTTGCGCTCGACCAGCCGCCCGAGCACCAGCAGCCGCGGCCGGCCGGTACGCGGCGCCACGGGCCCGCGCGGGGTGAACACCGTGGTGTCGACGCCGCACGGCACGATCGAGACGCGGTCGCGGGACAGCCCCAGCCGGCGCAGCTCGAACACCTCGTCGCTGCAGGTGGCGACCACGTGGCCGACGGCCGCGCACAGGCCGCGCTCGAGTTCCACGCGCTGGGGCGGTGAGGTGTCGGCGTCGCCCTGGTGACGGCGCTTGACCGAGCCGAGGGCGTGGAAGGTCTGCAGCACCGGCACCGGGGCGAGCAGGCTGCCGGCGGCCTCGACCGCGGCCAGCCCGCTCATCCAGAAGTGCGCGTGGACGACGTCGGGCGGCGCCACCGCCCAGCGGGCGCGCAGCCCCGCCGCCAGCGCCGGCACGTGCGCGAGCAGGTCGTCCTTCGGCAGCACCCGCGCGGGTCCCGCGGTGACGTGGCTGACGACGTAGCCGTCGAGGGTGACCACCTCGTCGGGCAGGTCCGGGTCGTCGCGGCGGGTGTGCACGGTGACCTCGTGGCCGCGGGCGGCCAGCCCGGCGGCCAGCGCCGCGACGTGCACGTTCTGGCCGCCGGCGTCGACGCCGCCGATCGCGGCCAGCGGCGAGGCGTGTTCGCTGACCAGGTCGACGCGCAGCGGCGGGCCGCTGGTGCGGTGCGTCCTCATCGGGTGACCTCCTCGAGCAGGGCGTCCCAGTCGGAGAGGAACCGGGGGAGCCCGTAGCGCCCCAGCGCGGCGGCCCGCGCCGCCTTGCCGGCCAGCCGGGCGGCGTCCTCGTCGTGCAGGTAGGTGGCGACGGCGTCCCACAGCACCTCGGGCCGGGTGGAGACGACACCGGCGTCGGCGGGCACCGCCTCCACGACCTCGGTGGTGGCCAGCGCGACCACCGGCATGCCCAGGTGCATCGCCTCGAGCAGCGACAGGCCCAGCGACGTCCACCGCACCGGGTGGACGTAGACGCGGCGGCGGGCGAGCTCGGCGTGCATGGCCGCCTGCGGCGGGTCGTCGTGCAGGGTCACCCGTGCGGGGTCGAGGCCGTGCGCCTCGTGCAGCCCGGCCAGGCCCATGCCGAAGACGTCGACCGGGGCCACCGCGGCCAGCCCGGGCAGCAGGTCGGCGCCCACCGTGCGGCCGCGGCGGACCGGCTCGTTGGTGACGACGGCGGCGCGGGCCAGCTCGCCGGTCCAGCGCTCGCCGGGGTCGACGATCCCGTGCTCGATGACCGTCGTCGGCGCGCGGCCGTTGTCGTAGAAGAGCCGGTTGAAGTGCGTGACGTGCGCGATCGGGACGTCGTCGCGGTCGGCCAGCGGGTGGCGGGTGTGCGGCACCGGGCCGTCCCCGGGCTCGAGCCCCGGCGCGTTGTGCTCGAGGAAGACGGCGGGCAGGTCGCGCCCGGGCTCGCGGCCCAGCCACTCGCGCACCAGCTCCAGGTCGCGCACCCGCTGCAGCACCACGACGTCGACGTGCTCGTCGCGCAGTTGCTCCGGCGTCACCTCGCGGGCCGACGCCGGCCAGTCCCACGTGCGGGCGCGGCCCAGCCCGTCGGGGCCCCGGCCGGGGACCACGGGCAGCAGGTACTCGTGCCGGCCCTGGACGAACGCCGTCGTCCAGGAGCCGTGCACGTGCCAGAGCAGGACCCTCACGCGCTCACCAGCTTCCCGACCGCCGCGACGACGTCGTCGGCGGTCACCGACGTCAGGCAGGGGTGGCCGGGCACCGGGCACTCGCGCGCCCGGGTGAGCCGGCAGGGGGCGTCCTGGTCGCCGAGCAGCACGGTGGGGACGCCGTGCGGCGCCCACCGGGCCGCGGGCACGACCGGGCTGAACAGCGACACGACCGGCGTGCCGACGGCGGCGGCCAGGTGCGCCGGGCCGGTGTTGCCGACGACGACGGCCGCTGCGCCGTCGAGCAGGGCGGCCATCTCCGCGAGGGAGGTGGCCCCGCCGAGGTCGACGCCGCGGCGGCCGGCGACGGCGGCGGTGAGGTCCCGCTCCCCCGGCCCGCCGGTGACCAGCACCCGGTGGCCGGCGTCGGCGAGCGCCTCGACCGCCTCGGCGCAGCGCTCCGCGGGCCAGGCGCGGGCGGGGACCGACGCGCCGGGGTGCAGCACGACGTAGCCGGGCTCGAGACCGCCGGCCGCCCAGTGGCCCGGCTCGTGCGGGACGGCCGGCAGCGGGCGGCGGACGGCGAGCCGGCCGTCGTCGCCGTCGGGCAGGTCGAACCCGGCGGCGCGGGCCAGCGCCAGCGCCCGCTCGGGCTCGGGCAGGTCCGCCTCGTCGTCGGGCCCGTTCCGGTGCCGGACGTCGAGCAGCGAGCCGGGGTAGTCGACGCTGGTGGCGCTGATCCGGGGCACCCCGGCGGTGCGCAGCAGCAGCGCGAGCGGCAGCGGCGACTGGTGGAACGACGTGCTGACCACCGCCTCGTCGGGCGCCAGCGCCCGCACGCGATCGGTGAGCGCGGCGAGGTCGGCGGCGTCGACCGGCGGCGGGTCGCCCAGGATCCAGGGGCAGGCCCAGGTCCAGACCTCGTCGACGCCGGGCAGCAGGGCGGCGGCCTCGGCGCCGGCCGGCCCGGCGAGGAACACGACCCGCTCGGCGCCGTGGGCGACGGCGCGCACCAGCGGGCCCTGCAGGAGGACGTCGCCGGCGTTGTCGAGCCGGGCGACGAGGACCGTGCCCCGGCGGCCGGTCACCACCGGCCGGCCAGGACGTCGCCCACCGCGGCGGACAGGGTGGCCGCCCGGCGGGGCGCGGCGGCGACCTCCTGCCGCCGCGTCACCGGGGTGGGCACCAGGATCCCGCTCGCCCCGGCGGCCGCGGCGGCCTCGACGTCGGCACCGATGTCGCCGACGACCACGGTGCGCGCGGGGTCGACGTCGAGCTCGGCGCAGGCGGCCTTGACCATGCCGGGTGCGGGCTTGCGGCAGCTGCAGCCGTCGTCGGGGCCGTGCGGGCAGACCTGCACGGTGTCGAAGGGCCCGAGCAGCTCGTCGAGCCGCGCCATGCAGGCGTCGACCTGCTCCCGGGTGATGATCCCGCGGGCCACGCCGGACTGGTTGCTCACCACCCCGACCCGGACGCCGCGGGCGCGGAGAGCGTCGACCGCCTCCCGCGCCCCCGGCACCGGCTTCACGAGCTCCGGGTCGCCGTTGTACGGGAAGTCGCGCACCAGCGTTCCGTCGCGGTCGAAGAGCACGAGGTCGGGCAGGCCGCGCCACGGGGTCACCCGGCGGTGGGTGACGACGCCGCGCAGCCAGTGCCAGGTGGCCAGCGGCGGGATGGCGGCGCTGGTGAGCGCCATGGTGGACACCTCGGCGCGCTCGCGCGGGCCCGGGGCGATGCGTGCCCAGGCGAACTCGGCGGTGCCGGCGGCCCAGGCCAGCGCGGCGGCGAGCGCCGGACGGGGCCGGCGGGCGGCGGCCAGGCCCAGGGCGGCCAGCCCGGCCGCCGTGACGGCGAGGTGCTGCGGACGGCGGCCGAGCGCGGCCTCCGCCCGGTCCCGCCAGCCGGGCCCGTGCAGCCGGCGCATCAGGACGTCGTCGGCGTTGCCGGCCTGCACGCGGACGCTGACCCAGCGGTCGACCGGGCGGACCGGGTGGGTGATCCACCGGTCACCGCGGACCAGCCGCGCGCCGGTGTCCATGACCCGCAGCGCGAGGTCGGAGTCCTCGCGGAAGGCCCGGGGGAAGCGCTCGTCGAACCCGCCGACGGCGGCCAGCGCGGCGCGGCGGTAGGCGAGGTCGGCGGTGATCCAGGCGCTGGTGGCCAGGCCCGCGGTGCCGCGCTCCCAGTCGGTGGGCCGGCGGTCCTCCGGCAGCGGCACCCGCACCCGGCCCTGGCTGCCGGCCACGTCGGCGGGCAGGCCGGCGAGGTCGGCGGCCAGCCGCTGGTACCAGTCGGGGTCGGGGACGACGTCGTCGTCGAGGAAGGCGATCCACTCGGTGCGGGCGGTGCGCCAGCCGAGGTTGCGCGCGCGGGCGGGGCCGCCGCCGCCGGTGCGGACGACGCGGACCGGCGGCAGGCCGGGCCGCTCGACGGTCAGCGGGGGCCCGGCGGGGCGGTCGTCGACCACCACCAGACCGTCCGGGCGGGGGCCGGGCATGGCGGCGAGGGCGTCGAGCAGCACGTCGAGCGACGGCCGGCCGATGGTCGGCACGACGACGGTGCAGCTCACGGGCATGATCGCGCCCTGCCCGGTCTCGTCGGCGCGCAAACACTACGGGCTTGAAGCGCCTCCGAAGGTGGCACGTCGGCTCCCCCGCAGGGCCCCGCCGCGAGCCCGCGAGCGGTGGGGGGCAGGCGAGGTGCTGCAACGGCCCCTCTGCAGGGCCCCGCCGCGAGCCCGCGAGCGGTGGGGGGCAGGTGACGTACTGGAACGGCCCCTCTGCAGGGCCCCGCCGCGAGCCCGCGCGCGGTGGGGGGCAGAGGGGTCCTTCCTCAGCGGCGGATGCGGGTGGCCGCGGACACCCGCGCCAGCGCGTCGGTGACCACGGCGGCGTCGTCACCGAGCAGGGTGAGCAGGCGGGCGACGAGCTCGTCGTGGGTGACCGTGGCGGCCCGCGTGCGCTCCCGGCCGGCGTCGGTCAGCCGCGCGTGCAGCAGGCGGCGGTCGCCCGGGCGCCGCTCGCGCACGACCAGACCCTGCTCGACCAGCCGGCCGACCGTGCTGGTCACGCCGGCCCGCGACAGCCCGAGGGCCTCGGCGACCTCGCTCATCGTCGCCCGCTCCCCCGGCGCCTCGGCGATGCGCCGCAGGGCCTCGAAGCCGGTGAGGGAGAGGTCGTGCTCGCGGTGCAGCGCGGAGTCGACCCGGTGGGTGATGCGGTCGTGCACCTGCACGATGCGCAGCCAGGTCTCCGCGGCGCGGGGTGCGGCCCCGGCGAGCGCCGCCGGGTCGGTGGGGACGCCGGGAGCCAGCACGTCCTCGGAGCCCATCGCACCATCGTGACCGAAGTCAGCCTCAGGCGCTCCCGGTCGGCCCGGTGGGTCCGGCGGGCGCGCCCGGGCGCCGGCGGGCCGCGGTCAGCACCAGCCCGGTGGCGCTCAGCACCAGTGCCACGCCGGCCGCGACCAGCGGGACGGGCGCCGGGGCGGAGTCGGCCGGCCGGGCGGCGGCGGCGACGCGCAGGCGCACCTCGGCGGTGACCGCGGAGTCGGTGCCGACCATCTCCAGCGTCGTCGACCCGTCGGTGCCCGGGACCCGCACGGTGGCCTCGACCGCGCCGTCGGCGCCGGCCGGCACGGAGGCGAGGACCCGCCCGCCGGCCACCCGCACGGTGACCACCTCGCCCGGCTCGAAGCCGTCGCCGCTCAGGGTCACGGCGTCGCCGGCGGCCACCGTCCCCGCCGAGGCGACGACGTCACCCTCCGGCGCGTCGTCGGCCGGGGTGTCGTCGGCCCGGGTGTCGTCGGCCGGGACCCCGTCCGCGGGGACGTCAGGCGCGGTCCGCGGCGCGGGCCGCCGGGGCGCCGGCACGGGCAGGACCTCGGGTGCGGGCACCACGCCGGACGGGAGGGCCGGCTCGGGCGCCGGGTCCCCCTCCGCCGGCGCGGACTCCGGGGACGCGGGCGGGGGTGCCGACGGCGGTGCGGCCGGGGCCACGGAAGTCGGTGCCTCCGGCACCCCGGCCGGGGGCGCGTCGCCGGCGCCGGACGGCGAGGCGATCGCCGCGCAGTCCTCCTCCGCCGGGCGGGTGAACTCGAAGCCGTCGAGCTCGTCGACGTGGGTGTCACCCGAGCCGTCGAGCGCGGCGTACTCCAGGCGGCTGTCGATCCGCTCGCCCCAGGCGACGTCCCCGGTGCGCAGGACCGCGACCTCACCCGGCTGCAGCTCGGCGGAGTCCTCCCCGCCCGGGGAGCGGGTGGTCGCCAGCGTGACCGCGTAGGCGACGGTGCCGGCGGTCACCTCGACCGCGACGCCACCGGGCCGGCAGCTGGGCCCGTGGGTGACCCTCGCGTCCGGGCGGGCGGGGTCGTCGGCGGCCGCGGCGGGGCCGGCCAGCACCAGGCCGCCGGCCAGCAGCCCGGCCACGGCGGTGAGCAGCGCCAGCCCGGCCGGCAGGACCCGGGGCGCGCGCCCCGGCCCGGGCACGGGCGAGGTCGCGACCGGCACGGTGTCCCCCTCGAGCGGTGGTGCGCGCCGCTCGCGGTGGTCCCGGGGACGGCGGATCCCATGATGCGGCCGGTGACCCCGTGTCGACGACAGTGCGACGGCGCGTCGTCAGGTCGCTGCGGCGTGTCGTGACCCGGGCGTGTCGGAGGGTCCGGCCGGCGGTGGTGAGCGGGGTCACTACGGTGATCCGGTGGACTCCGCAGCCGGGACCGGTCGCCGCCGCCAGAACGAGGTCTACCGCGCCGGGGTATACGGGCGCTCCCCGCTCGTGCCCACCACGGCCCGGCCGCTGCAGCGCCGAGCCCGCGCGCGGCTGACCGCCCGGGCCTACGCCTACGTGGCCGGAGGTGCCGGCGAGGAGAACACGCAGCGGGCCAACCGCGCCGCCTTCGACCGGTGGGCCGTCGTCCCCCGGGTGCTGCGTGACGTCAGCGCCCGCGACACCTCCGTGGAGCTGTTCGGACGGCGGATCCCCGCGCCGCTGCTGCTCGGCCCGGTCGGTGCACTGGAGCTGGTGCACCGGGAGGCCGACCTCGCGGTGGCCCGTGCGGCGGCGTCCCTCGGCGTGCCGTTCGTCTTCTCCAACCAGGCGTCGGTGCCCATGGAGACCTGCGCGGAGGCCATGGGGGACGCCCCGCGCTGGTTCCAGCTGTACTGGTCGACCTCCGACGAGCTGGTGGAGAGCCTGGTGGGTCGCGCCGAGGCCGCCGGCTGCGAGGCGCTGGTGGTCACGCTGGACACCACGATGCTCGGCTGGCGCCCGCGCGACCTCGACCTCGGGCACATGCCGTTCGCCCTCGGGAAGGGCATCGCGCAGTACACCTCCGACCCGGCGTTCCGGCGGCTGGTCGAGGCCCGGGCGGCCGGGGCCGGCGACGCCGCACCCGCGCAGGCCGGCGAGGCCGCCGGGCGCGACCGCCAGCCCCGGCCCACGCTCGCCGCCGTGCTGGCGATGGTCGGCATGGCCCGTGCCTGGCCCGGGCCGCTGCGGGAGAACCTCCGCTCGCCGCTGCCGCGGGCCGCCGTCGAGACGTTCCTGGCCACCTACTCCCGGCCCTCCATCACCTGGGCCGACCTCGCCTGGCTGCGCGCCCGCACCCGGCTGCCGATCCTGCTCAAGGGCGTGCTGCACCCCGACGACGCCCGCCGGGCGCTCGACGAGGGCGTCGACGGCGTGGTGGTGAGCACGCACGGCGGGCGGCAGGTGGACCGCTCGATCGCCGCGCTCGACGCCCTACCCGACGTCGTCGCCGCCGTGGGCGACCGCGCGCCGGTGCTGCTCGACAGCGGCATCCGCAGCGGCGCCGACGTGCTGGTCGCCGTCGCCCTCGGCGCGCGGGCGGTGCTGCTGGGCCGCCCCTACGCCTGGGGCCTGGGCCTGGCCGGCGAGGCCGGGGTCCACCAGGTGGTCTCCGACGTCCTCGGCGAGTTCGACCTCACCCTGGGGCTCAGCGGGCACACCTCGGTCGCGGAGCTGTCGCCGGAGGTGCTCCGCCGGATCCCCTGAGCCCCGGAGCAGGAGTGGCCGTCCCCGCCGGCCTGGGTCACGGTGGTCGCCACCCGCCCGCCGCCGACGACGCCGGCTCCCCGTCGAGGAGGTCCGCGTGAGCGCTCCACCCGCAGGCAACCAGCTGTTCCGGCGCAAGCCGGTCGCCGAGATGGTCGAGGAGACCGGAGCCGGTGCGGACGGGGCCGCCGCGACCGGGGCCGGCGACCGCGGCGGCAGGGCGCTGGCCCGCCGGATGGGCGTCGGCCAGCTCATGGGGCTGGGCATCGGCGCCACCATCGGCACCGGCATCTTCTTCGTGATGACCACGGCCGTCCCCGAGGCCGGCCCCGCGGTGATCGTCTCCTTCGTGCTGGCCGCCGTCACCGCCGGCTTCACCGCGCTCTGCTACGCCGAGCTGGCCTCCACGATCCCGGTGGCCGGGTCCTCCTACTCCTACGCGTACGCCACGCTCGGCGAGCTCGTCGCCTACGTCGTCGGCTGGTGCCTGGTGCTGGAGTACGCCGTCAGCTCGGCGGCGGTGTCGGTGGGCTGGAGCGAGTACCTCAACGAGCTCCTCGACGACACCGTCGGCCTGCGCATCCCCGACACGCTGTCCTTCGCGCCGGGCGCCGGCGGGGTGGTGAACCTGCCCGCGATCGTGCTGGTGACGCTGTGCGCGCTGCTGCTGGTGCGCGGGGCGAGCGAGTCGGCGCGGGCCAACGCGGTGATGGTGGTGCTCAAGATCGCCGTCCTGCTGTTCTTCGCCGCGGTGGCCCTCTCCGCCTTCGACGCGGGCAACCTGTCGCCGTTCGCGCCGCTGGGCGCGGCCGGGATCGGCGTCGCGGCGTCGTCGATCTTCTTCAGCTTCATCGGCCTCGACGCCGTCTCCACCGCCGGCGAGGAGGTGCGCGACCCGCGGCGGACGCTGCCCCGCGCGATCATCGGCTCGCTCGTGGTGGTCACGACGGTGTACCTGCTGGTGGCGGTCGCCGCGGTGGGCGCCCAGGCCGCCGGCGCCTTCGAGGGCCAGGAGGCCGGACTGGCGGTGATCCTCGAGGACGTCACCGGCTCGCGGTGGCCGGCGATCGTGCTGGCCGCCGGCGCCGTCATCTCGATCTTCTCGGTGACGCTGGTGACCATGTACGGCCAGACCCGCATCCTGTTCGCCATGAGCCGCGACGGGCTGATCCCGTCGCTGTTCGCCCGGGTCGACCCGCGCACGCTCACCCCGGTGCGCGGCACGGTCGCCGTCGCGCTGTTCGTGGGTCTGCTGGCCGGCTTCGTGCCGCTGGACTTCCTCATCGACCTCACCAGCATGGGCACGCTCGTGGCCTTCCTCGTCGTGTCGGTGGGCGTGATGGTGCTGCGGTCCACCCGGCCCGACCTGCCCCGCGGCTTCCGGGTGCCCGCCTACCCGGCGGTGCCGCTCCTCTCGATCGCCTTCTGCCTCTACCTGCTCTCCGGCCTGCCCGGGGTCACCTGGCTGCTGTTCGCCGGGTGGCTGACGGTCGCGGCGGTCGTCTACGTGACCTACTCGCGCACCCACTCCCGGCTGCGGGAGCCCCGGTGACCCTCGTCGTCGGGCACCCCGCCGACCTGGAGGAGCGGGGCGAGGCCCACCTGCGGCTGACGGCGCTGCTGGCGCGCACGGCCGGCGACGACGTCGTCGTGGCCACCGTGACCGCCCGCGGCTTCCCCGACCCCCGGGTCGACCGGGAGTACCGCACGTGGGTCGCCGAGCTGGTGCGCTCACGGCAGGGCCGGGCGGCCCTCGCGCTGCGCGCGGCCGGCGTGGCCGACGTGGCCACGGTGGCCGTCGAGGCACCGTCGGTGCCGGCCGGGCTGGTCACCGTGGTGGGCCAGGTCGGCGGCTCGCTGCTGGTGCTGGGCCGGGAGGGCGCGGTGCCCGAGCACCTGCTGCGCTCCTCCCCCGTGCCGCTCGCGCTGGCCGCGCGGGCGGGCGCGCCCGGCGAGCGGGTGACCCGGCTGACCTGCACCTGGGCCGGCACCGACCGCTCCCGCGCCGCCCTCACCTGGGCACGGCGCGCCGCGGCGGCCTGGGGCGTGCCGCTGCGGCTGGTCACCTTCGCCCCCGAGCGCGACCCCCTGCTGCCGTCGGAGACCGGGCTGCACGTCGAGCGGGAGGTGAGCGCGGCCTGGGCGCGGCAGGCGCAGGAGGGGCTCGACGCCGTCGCGGCGACCCTGCCCGGGGCGCCGGAGACGGTCGTCGCACGCGGCGCCGGGTGGCCGGGTGCGGTGGCCGCGGCAGGGTGGTCCGACGGGGACCTGCTGGTCGTGGGCTCGTCGCGGCTGGGGCCGGTCGCCCGGGTCTTCCTCGGGTCGACGGCGACCCGCATCCTGCGTGCCGCACCGGTGCCCGTGGTCGTCGTGCCGCGCGGGACGGAGGACGCGGCCGACACGCCGCACCGGGGTTGACGCCCCACTGTGACGGCGCTCACAGTGGTGGCAGGGCGGGGGCAGCCGGCAACGATTGGCCTCCCACTGCTGGGAGGATCGACCAACGCGGCCAGACCGCCAGGACCGGCCCCCCGCCCCACACCCTCAGCGCTCCCGCAGCAGCGCCGCGAGCGCCGACGACGCGTCGAGCAGCGCCCGGGAGCGGGCGTCGAGGTCGGCGTCCCGGGCGGCCAGCGCGGCGAGGACGTCCTCCCGCCGCCGCGCGCCGCGCAGCTCCGGCAGCAGCGCCCGCAGCGGTCCGACGCGGTACCCGGCGAGGCGGAGCTGGTGCACGATCCGCGCGTCCCGCACGTCGGTGGGTGAGTAGCGGCGGGCCGCACCGGCCGTCCGCCGCGGGACGACGAGCCCCTCGGCGTCCCAGTGCCGCAGGGTCGAGGGGCGCACCCCGAGCGCGGCGGCGAGCTCGGAGACGCCCATCGAGTCCGACGGCCGGACGTCGTCCACCGGCTCGGCGCTGATCGACGCGGCGGCCTCCCGGGCCAGCGCGAGGTCGCGGCGCTCGGTGTGCAGCCCGGCGTGGGCTGCGTCGAGCAGGCGCAGCAGGTCGGGGGCCGGCCACCGGTGCGCCGCGCGCACCGCCTCGCGTGCCCGGACCGGGCCGACGGCGACCGCCAGGGAGCGGTAGGCCAGCGCCGCCTGCACGTGCACGTCGGTGAACACGCGGTACCCGGCCGCGGTCCGGGTCGTCGCGGGCAGGACGCCGTCGGCCTCGAGGTCGCGCACCTGCTGCACCGAGCACCCCGCCCGCCGCGCGACGTCGACCGTCCGCAGGGGCCGGTGGAGACCTGTCACGCCCTCCCCGCCTCCTGCGGAGGGCCGACCCTCCACAAGCACTTCCAGGTCACGCTCGAGGGCATGAGCATCGACGAGATCATCGACGCCGTCACCCCGCTGGGTGAGGTCCTGGTGCTGCGGCCCGGGCCCGGCGACGGCTCCCCGGAGGGGGCGTGGGGCGACGTCTTCCTCTACGTCTCCCCGGACGGCGTCGTCCCGAGGACCCAGCCGTTCGCCACCGTCGTGACCAGGGACCAGCCGGGCGAGCCGCCCGCGGGCCTCGACCGGCCGGGGTCCTTCCGCGTGAACGTGGGGGTCTCGCGGGAGGAGTTCACGGCGCTGGTCGGCCGCGGGCCGCGCGAGCCGGCCGGCGACGAGCCCGCCGCGGACACGACGGACACGGTGCTGGCGCACCCGGCGTACGGCGGCCTGGGCTGGGTGTGCGTGGTCGACCCGGGACCGCGGACGGAGGCGGTGGTGCGCGACCTGCTGCGCAGCGCCCACGCCCGGGCTCGGACGCGCCGCGAGCGCCGCGACGCCGTGTCCTGACGCGCGCCGGGGCGGTCCCCGCGGGGACCGCCCCGGACGTGTCAGCCGCGCGTCGTCGCCAGGCTGTCCTCCGGCGCCGTCCGCGGCCCGGGCAGGACGGCCGCGGCCGCCGGCTCGTGCTGCAGTTCGGGCAGCCAGCGCAGCCACCGGGGCAGGTACCAGTTGGCCCGGCCGAGCAGCTGCATCACCGCCGGCAGCAGGACCGCGCGGACGACGGTGGCGTCGAGCAGCACCGCGATGGCCAGCCCCAGCCCGATCTGCTTCATGCTCGTCATCGACAGGGTGACGAAGGTCAGGAAGACGAACACCATGATCACCGCGGCGCTGGTGACCACCCCCGCCGACGAGGTGATGCCCCGCGCCACCGCCGCCCGCGTGGGCAGGCCCTGGTCGTGCCCCTCGCGGATCCGGCTGAGGATGAAGACGTGGTAGTCCATCGACAGGCCGAAGAGGATCACGAACAGGAACAACGGGATCCAGTTCACGATCGCCCCGGTCCGGTCGAGGCCGATCAGGTCGGCGCCCACGCCCTCCTCGAACACCAGCACCATCGCCCCGTAGGCCGCCGCGACGCTGAGCAGGTTGAGCACGATCGCGGTGACCGCCACCGTCACCGAGCGGAACGACACGAGCAGCAGCACGAAGGCGAGCACCAGCACGAAGCCGAACACCCACGGCGTGCGGTCGGCCATGAGCTCGTCGAAGGCGACCGAGTAGGCGGTGCCGCCGGTGACCACCGCGGTGACGCCGTCCACCTCCCCCACCGTGGCGGGCACGACGTCGTCGGCGAGGGTCGCCAGCGCGTCGCGCGAGGCCTGCTCCTCGCCGTCGCCGACCAGCGGCACGGAGACGACGGCGACCGTGCCCGCCTCGTTCGTCTCGACCCCGATCGGCTCGCTGACCTGCCCGGTGGCCAGGGCCCGCTCCCGGAGCTCGGCGACGGCCGCCTGCACCTCCGGGGCCTCGACGTCGGGCGCCTCGATCACCACCTCCGCCGGGGAGGGGCCTCCCGGGAACGCCTCGGTGATGCGGTCGTACGTCTGGATGACCGCGAGGTCCTGCGGCAGGTCCTGCACGCCCTCGCTGCGCAGGTCCATCGACAGCGCGGGGACGGCGAGGGCGACGAGTGCGGCCCCGGCGGCGAGGGCGGCGACCAGCGGCCGGCGCAGCACGGCGCCCAGCACCGCCGGCCAGAAACGGCCGGGTCCGGCCTCCCGGCGGCGCAGGAACGGGATCCGCCCCTTCTCCACCCGGTCGCCGAGCCAGGCCATCGTCGCCGGCAGCACGGTCAGCGACCCGAGCACGGAGACGGCGACGACGAGGATGGTGGCCGAGGCGACGCCGGTGAACACCGAGAACCCGGTGAGGAACATGCCGGCCATCGCCACCACGACGGTGATGCCCGAGATGAGCACCGAGCGGCCGGAGGTGGCGGCGGCGACGTCGAGCGCGTCGGCCGGGCCGGCGCCCTTCGCCCGCTCCTCGCGCTCGCGCTTGAGGTAGAAGAGCGAGTAGTCGACGCCGACGGCCAGCCCGATGAGCAGCATGACGATCTGCGCGGTCTGGTCGACGTGCCAGACCTGGCTGGTGAGGCTGAGCAGGCCCAGCGAGGCGAGGAACGCCGTCAGGGCGAAGACCAGCGGCACCAGCGCGGCCACCACCGCGCCGAAGGTCACCAGCAGCACCACGAGCGTGATCGGGACGGAGAGCAGCTCGGCGCGCTGGAAGTCGGCGTCGAGGGTCTCCCCCAGCGCGAGGTCGGCGCTGGTGCCGCCGAACTGCTCGACCCGCACGTCGTCGTGCCGGTCGGCGACCGCGGCGACGGCGTCCTGGATCGGCCCGATCCGCTCGTCGGCCGTCGCGCTGTCCCCGGCGACGTCGAGGGTGACCAGCACCGAGCGGCCGTCGGCCGACACCAGCGGGGCACCGTCGAGCGGGCTCACCACGTCCGTGGCCTCGGGGACCCCGCGGAGCGTCTCGACGAGGTCGGTGAGCGCGGCGGTGGCGGCGGCCTCGGGGACGCCGGCGTCCCGCTGCACCAGGACCATCTCCGAGGCCGGCTCCTCCCAGCCGTTCTCCTCGAGGACCCGCTGCGCCTGGGCCGGCGCGCCCAGGGTCTGCTCGGCCGCGGTGAGCTCCCCCCGGGGGACCACCTGGCCGACGAGGAACGCGGCGGCCACGAAGGCCAGCCAGCCCAGGACGGCGGCCCTCCGGTGGCGGGCGCTCCAGCGGCCCATCCGGGCGGCGAGGTTGCCGCGTGTCTGCACGGTCGTCTCCTGTCGGGTCGCGGGACCGTCCGGCGAACGGTCGGGTGCCGTCGTCGAACCTGCTCTCCGCGGGGTCGCCGGCCCATCCGGGCAGCCGGTCGGTCCGGTGTCGGGCTGACCCGACAGCCGGTCCCCGGGAGCGGCAGCAGCCTCGCGGCGCGGCGCGGACGGCGGCATCGGGGAAGACCCCCGTCCACCCCTGGTCCTCGGCAGCGCGCCGTCGGGGTGGACCCGGGCCGGTGAGCGGTGCGTCACAGCGGCACCGGGGCCGACCCCGGACAGACGTCGGCCCCCGTTCCCACGAGGGGGACGGGGGCCGGCGCTGTCTCAACCAGACGTGCACCCGAAGGGATTCGAACCCCTAACCTTCTGATCCGTAGTCAGATGCTCTATCCGTTGAGCTACGGGTGCGTGGGTGTTCAGTTGTCGTGCGCGGAGGCTCCGGGATTTGAACCCGGGATGGGGATTAACCCAAACCGCATTAGCAGTGCGGCGCCATAGACCGGACTAGGCGAAGCCTCCCGGGGTCCGAGTTCCCCCGGTACCACCGAGAGGAGAGACTACCAGCGCCCCGCGGGCGGCTCCCAGCCCGGGGGGTGCCCCGGGCCGGGAGCGAGCGTCAGGCCGCGACCGCCTGGCGCTCCCGCGCCGGCGCGGCACGGCCGGGCACCAGGGTCACCAGCACGGCCGCCGCCGCACCGCCGACGGCGAGCAGCAGGCTGCCGGTCACCCCGGCCGGGCCGTCGATGAGCGCGCCGCCGAGGGCCGCACCCAGCGCCGAGGCGCCGGTGGCCATGGTCGACAGCCAGGTGAAGGCCTCGGTGGTGGCGTGCGCCGGCGCCAGCGCGCCGACCAGCGAGCTCTGCACGGTCATCGTCGGCGCGATCGCCGTCCCGCCGAGGAACAGCAGCGCGCCGAGCACCCAGGGGCTCGACGCCGCGGCGAGCGGCGCCAGGCCGATGGTGACGCCGAGCAGCAGCCAGCGGTACTGGCGCGGCAGCGAGGCGCTGACCACGCGCGCGCCGAACCACAGGCCGCCGGCCACCGAGCCCAGCGACCACAGCGCGAGCAGCAGGCCGGACAGGCCCGGGGACCCGGCCTCGTCGGCGAAGGCGGGGATGGCCACCTCCAGCGCGCCGAAGCCCAGCATCAGCGCCGAGCCGCTGACCAGCACCCGCGGCATGCCGGGGGTGAGCACGGTGGCGAAGGCGCTGGTGCGCTCCGCGGCCGGCACGGGCACCCAGCCGCGCATCGCCGTCGACGTCGCGATGGCGAGCGCGCCGGCGACGGCCAGGGTGCCGGCGACGGCCAGCGCCCACGCGGGTCCGGCGAACACGGCCAGCGCGGCGACGAGCGTGGGGCCGGCCACGAAGACCAGTTCGGTGGCGGTGGCGTCGAGGGCGAAGGCGGTGGTGCGCACCCGCGGGTCGACCCGCGACCACAGGGCCCGGACGGTGCCGGAGACCAGCGGCGTCCCGAGGCCGGCGGCGGCCGACGCGGCGAGGACGACCGCCGTCGGCGCGCCGCCGAGGACGGCCAGCACCAGCAGGGCGAGCAGCAGCGGGTACACGGCAGCCTGCGCCAGCAGGACCGGGCGCGGGGTACGCCGGTCGGCCAGCCGGCCGAGGACGGGGGCCATGGCGGCCATCGCGAGGCCGTAGGTGGCGGCGGCGAGGCCGGCGACGGCGTAGGAACCGGTCTGCTGCTGCACCATGAGCAGCAGCGCCAGCGGGACCATCGCCGAGGGCAGCCGGCCGGCGAACCCGGCCAGCAGGAGCACGGGGGCGGACGGCAGGCGCCAGACGGACAGGTACGTACGCACGACGGAACTCGTTTCGACTTGCAGGTGGAGAACGGAACAGTAGGGAGTCAAACACCGTTGACCCCCTACGAAGTCCCGAGGTTAGCAACCGGTCGTCAACCGGGCGGTAGGGAGCCATATGAACTACGACACCTACGGGTCGAACGCGGTGGAGCTGGCCATCCACCTGGCCAACACCGACCGCGACGGCGACCCGGCCTGGGCCGGCGCCTTCCTGCGCGCCCACGACGAGTGGTTCACGCCCGAGACGGTGCTCGACCTCACGCCGTCGGAGTCGCGTCGGGCGGCCGCCACGGCCGACCTGGTCCGCGCGGTCGCCGTCGCGGGCTCGCAGGACGAGGTCATCGCGCGGCTCAACGAGCTGCTCGCGCTGGCCCGGCCGCACCCCTACGCCACCGACCACGACGGCGAGCTGCACCTGCACTACGCCCGTCCCGACGCGCCGGCGGTCGAGCAGCTGACGACCACGGTGGCGATGGGGCTGTCCCAGGTCGTGGCCCAGCACGGCTGGCAGCGGCTGGGCGTGTGCTCCGCCGAGGGCTGCGACGACGTCTACGTCGACACCTCGCGCAACGCCAGCCGGCGGTACTGCTCCAACACCTGTGCCAGCCGCTCGTCCGTCGCGGCCTACCGGGCCCGCCGCCGGGCCTGACGGAGGACCACCCCTCCCCCACGCCCGGCGCGCCCCGGCGCGGGGCCCTGGGGGGTGGCCGTTCCATCGCACGCCACAGCCGTGGACGCGCACGTAACGTGCCGCGGGTGACCCCGCTGCGGCTGCGGTACTGGGACGCGCGGCTGCACGCCGCGATCGGCGCTCTGCCCGACACGCCGGCCGACCGGTGGCTGCGCCGGCTCACCACCACCGCCGACCACGGCCGGCTGTGGTTCGCCTTCGCCCTCCTGCTCGGGCTGCGGCGCGGCCGGTCGCGGCGGGCGGCCGTGCGCGGCCTCGGCTCGCTCACGGTGGCCAGCACGGTGGTCAACGCCGTCCTCAAGCGGCTGGTCGGCCGGGTGCGGCCCGACCTCGACGCCATGGCCAGCCACCGCCGGCTGCCGCGGGCGCCGCACACCCTGTCCTTCCCCAGCGGCCATTCCTCCTCGGCCGGCGCCTTCGCCACGGGCGTGGCGATGGAGAGCCCGCTCGCCGGCGCCGCGCTCGCGCCGCTGGCGCTGGCCGTCGGCTACTCGCGGGTGCACGTGGGCGTCCACTACCCGGGCGACGTCGTCTCGGGGCTGGCCATCGGCGCCGGGGTGGCGCTGGCCGGGCAGCGCTGGTGGCCGGTCCGCCCGACCGAGCCGGCGCGGGTGCGGCCCGCCCGGTCGGCCCCCGCGCTGCCCCGCGGCGAGGGCCTGGTGGTGGCGGTCAACCCGCGGTCGGGGCCGCCGGACCACGACCCCGTGGCCCAGGTCCGCCGCCTGCTGCCGGCCGCCGAGGTGCACGGCTCGGCGCCCGGCCACGGCATCGCCGACCTGCTGGAGGAGGCCGCCCGCTCGGGACGGGCACGCGCGCTGGGGGTCGCCGGCGGCGACGGCAGCGTGGCCGCCGCCGCCGCGGTGGCGCTGGCGCACGGGCTGCCGCTCGCCGTGCTGCCGGCGGGCACGCTGAACCACTTCGTGCGCGACCTCGGCGTCGAGACACCCGAGGAAGCCGCGCGGGCGGTAGAGGCGGGCCGGGCGGTGTCGGTCGACGTCGCCGACGTCAACGGCACGCCGTTCCTCAACACCGCCAGCATCGGTGCCTACCCGGAGATGGTGCGGCGGCGCGACGCCCTGGCCGGCCGGGTGGGCCGCTGGGCGGCGATGGCGGTCGCGGCGGCGCAGGTGCTGCGCGCCGGCACGCCGGTGTCGATGGTGCTCGACGGGCGGCCGGTGGACGTCTGGATCCTGTTCGTCGGCAACTGCCGCTACACCCCGCGCGGGGTGGCACCGGCCTGGCGGCCCCGGCTGGAGGACGGCCTGCTCGACGTCCAGTACCTGCGCGCCGACGTCCCGTTCAGCCGCACCCGGGCGGTGCTCGGGGCGCTGCTGGGGGTCAGCGACCGCATCTCCGGCTACGCCTCGTTCGCCACCGACGAGGTGCACGTGCACCTGTGGTCGGGCGCGCAGCCGGTGGCCTACGACGGCGAGACGGGCGCGGCGGAGTCGTCGTTCGTCTTCGGCAAGCGGGCGCCGCTCACGGTGTACTGCCACCGCACGTCCTGAGCGCTCCCCCACGCGGCCGCCGGTGCTGACCGAGCGGGGCGCGGCGCCGGTCACTAGGTTCCGGGGCGAGGTGTCCTCTGCGCTGCGCGGGCAGGGGACACGCAGTCAGTCCCATCGACGGAAGAGGTCCTCCATGTTGGTCCGCCGGATCGCCCGGCCCCTGCTCGCGTCGTCGTTCCTCTACGGCGGCATCGACACCCTGCGCAACCCGCAGACCCGGGTGCCGGGGGCGGCGCCGGTGGTCGACACCATCACCCAGACGGCGGACCAGCAGCTGCCGGTGCAGGTGCCGCGCGACGTCGAGCAGTGGGTGCGGATCGACGCGGGCATCAAGGTGGGCGCCGGCGCCCTGTTCGCGCTCGGCAAGTTCCCCCGCCTCAGCGCCCTGGCCCTCGCCGGCAGCATCGTCCCGACCACGCTGGCCGGGCACCGCTTCTGGGAGCACGAGGACCCCGAGGAGCGCTTCGGGCAGCTGTCGAACTTCCTGAAGAACGCCGGCCTGCTCGGCGGGCTGCTGATCGCCGCCGTCGACACCGAGGGCCGCCCGTCGGTCGGCTACCGCGCCAAGCGGGCCGCCCGGCGCGCAGCCGAGTCGACCGAGAAGACCTACGACAAGGCGGCCAAGCGCGCGGCCAAGGCGCAGAAGAAGGCCGCCAAGCAGGCGAAGAAGGCCAGCTGAGCACCCCCCTCCCGCCCGCGGCCGCGCTCCGGAGGATCGCCTTCCTCCTGGAGCGCGCCCGCGAGCCCACGCACCGGGTGGCGGCGTTCCGCACCGCGGCCGCCGTCGTCGACGCGCTGCCCGAGGGCGAGCTCGACCGGCGCATCCGCACCCGGACGCTGACCGACCTGCGCGGCATCGGCCCCAAGACCGGTGCCGCGATCGTGCAGGCGCACGCCGGTGAGGTGCCCGAGTACCTGGCCCGCCTCGAGGAGACGTTCGCCGAGCTGGTGCCGCTGGCCGACGACGTCGCCGAGTTCCGCAGCGCCCTGCGCGGCGACCTGCACACCCACTCCGACTGGTCCGACGGCGGCAGCCCGATCCGCGAGATGGCCGAGGCCGCGATCGCGCTGGGGCACGAGTACGTGGCCCTGACCGACCACTCCCCGCGGCTGACGGTCGCCAACGGGCTGACCGCCGAGCGCCTGGAGCGCCAGCTCGACGTCGTCGCCGCGCTCAACGAGGAGCTCGCACCCTTCCGCATCCTCACCGGCATCGAGTGCGACATCCACCTCGACGGCCGCCTCGACCAGACCGACGAGCTGCTGGGCCGCCTCGACGTCGTCGTCGCCAGCGTGCACTCCGACCTGCGCGCGGAGTCCGCCGCGATGACCGAGCGGATGCTCGCCGCGGTCGCCAACCCGCACACCGACGTCCTCGGCCACTGCACCGGCCGGCTGCTCATCCCCCGCGAGCAGCGGGAGGGACGGCGCCAGCGGCCGCGGCCGGAGAGCGCCTTCGACGCCGAGGCCATCTTCGGCGCCTGCGTCGAGCACGGCACCGCCGTCGAGATCAACTCCCGGCCGGAGCGGCTGGACCCGCCCCTGCGGCTGCTCGCCCTCGCCGTCGAGCTCGGCTGCGAGTTCGCCGTCGACACCGACGCCCACGCCCCCGGCCAGCTCGACTGGCAGGCCAACGGCTGCGAGCGCGCCGTCGAGACCGGGGTCGACCCCGACCGGGTGGTCAACACCTGGCCCGCCGACGAGCTGCTGGAGTGGACCGCCGGCGCCCGATGACCGCCCCTGTCCCCGTCCGCGGCGGCTAGGCCGCCGCCGACCGGGTCACCTGCACCACCGGAGCGGTCACCACGCCGGGTGCGACGTCCGGCGTGACGTCCGGGCGGACGGCCACCGCGGCCGGCCCGGCGGCCACCCGGTGCCGGCGGCGCGGCAGCAGCCGCGGCCGGCGGCCGGCACCCAGGTCCTCGGACCACCCCAGCACCACCAGCACGGTGAGCAGCAGCACCCACGTGGCGGTGTACTCGAGCACCTCACCGCTGGTGGTGGCCGTGTGGTACGGGGCCAGCGGCGTGGCGGCGATCGCCGCCGGGGTGAGCGTGATGACGACGTTGACCCACAGGAACGCGGTCAGCGAGCGGCTGTGGAACAGCGACAGGACGGGGTGGATGCCCCGCACCCGCTCCATCCAGCGCATCCACGGGTCGAGGCGCAGCAGCAGCAGCACCCCGCCCAGGGAGAACAGCATGGTGGCCGCCGGGTTGAGCTCGAGGCGGTAGGACCCGTACAGGGGCTCCTGCCACAGGGCGACGGCGATCCCCGCCGCGGCGCAGCCCACCCCGAGGACCAGCGCCGTCGACACCGGCACGTGCGGCAACCGGCCGTCGCGGTGGGCGAAGCCGAGCAGCCAGCAGGTCGTGTACGCCGAGAGCCCGAGGACGATGTCGGCCGTCGCGCCCAGCGGGTTGACGATCCCCACGGTGACGAGGGCCATGGCGCCCAGCGGCACGGTCATCGTCCGCAGCGGCCACCGGCGGGACAGCCACAGCAGCGGCGGGGTGAGGACCAGCAGCCAGAGGTACACGCGGATGAACCACACCGCGCCGACCAGCCCGAAGCCGTCCGAGGAGACCGGCGGGTCGGCGAAGGGCAGCAGCCACAGCCACGCGGTGTCCCAGGTCAGCGGGGCGGTGCCCTCCTCGGCGCTCCAGGACCAGCCGGCCGCGAGCATGGCGGTGATGACCGCGGCGCCGAAGACCCAGAACGGCACGAGCAGCGCCGCGGCCGCCCGCGGGAGGAACGCCCGGCCCCTCCGTGCGGCGTCGAGGCGGGACGCCGCAGCGGCGCCGCCGGCCGCGAACAGCACGCCCACCGCCGGGAACACCAGCGTCAGCCACGGCTGCGGGAAGGCCGCCGTGGTGAGGACCGCGGCCAGCGCGACCACCACCAGCGACTTGACGTACGCACTCTCCCGACGGTTCACGCGCCCTCTCCCTCTCCTGTCGCCTCTGCCACCGCGGCCCACAGCCGCGGGTCCTCGCCACCGAGCTGCCAGATCGCGATCCCGCGCAGTCCGGCGGCGGCGGCGAGGTCCTGCTTGGTCTCCAGCGAGCGCGCGTCCTCGTACCAGACGGTGTGCTGCCCGCCCTGGTCCACGTAGTCGAAGGTCCAGGCGGCGGCCGCGTCGTCCCAGCGGGGTTCGGCCCCCACCCGCTCGGCGAGCGCCACGGCGTCGGCGTGCTGCAGGTTGCTCCCGTCCTCGCCGACCCAGTCGTAGCCGTAGGTGGCCATCCCGAGCATCAGCTTCTCCCGTGGCACCCGCTCGACGGCGTACTCGACGACGTCGCGGACCCAGTCGGTGGGTGCGATCGGCCCCGGGGGGCTGCCGCTCCACGCGTTGTCGTAGGTCATGACCCGCACCTGGTCGGCGATCCGGCCGATCGCCTGGTAGCCGTACGCCAGCGCGTACGACGTCTCGTCCCGGTCGCGGGCGGGCACCGCCACCGACAGCAGCAGGCCGTGCTCGTGCAGGTCGTCGCGCAGCGCCTGCAGGAACGCGGTGAAGTCGGGCCCGGCCAGCGCCGGCAGCCCCTCGTAGTCGATGTCGACGCCGTCCCACTCGTTCTCCAGGGCGACCTCGACCAGCTCCCGCCGGTGGTCGGCGGAGGCGACCGGGTCGGCGAGGAGCCGGGCCACCGCGTCGCCCTGCCACGTCCCGTCGGCGAAGTTCTGCACCGCCGGGATCACGCGGACGTCCCCGGAGTCCAGCCGGTCCAGGACCTCCTGCGGCGGGGCGTCGACCGCGAGCGTGCCGTCCGGGCGGAGGGTGGCCCAGGTGGGGCTCACCTCGGCCACGCCGCCCTCGTCGACCGCCCGGGCGAGCGCGGCCGGTGCCCGCTCGTCCCAGACCGGGAGCCACGCCGCCGCCACGAGGTGCTCGGTGCGGTCCGGGGCCCAGGGCCGGGCCAGGGTGACGGCGCCGGCGACGACGAGCACGGCGCAGACGACCAGGACCAGCAGCGCCCGCCTCATGACCGCACCCCCAGCGGCTCGGGACGCGCCACGGCCGGCAGGGGCTCGTCGACGTTGGCGGTGCGGGCCAGCTTGTTCCAGCCCAGCCGCACACCGCGCAGCGCGGTCCCGAGCGCCGCGTAGAGCAGGTAGGCCCGGAGCGGCTCGTAGATCAGCCGGTACAGCGGCACCATCAGCAGGTGCGCCGGCCGCTCGCGCAGCAGCCAGACCGCCACCGTGGCGAGCAGGCCGTAGACCAGCGCGAACAGCCCGAAGTAGCCCAGGACCGGCAGCGGCCCCTGCTCGACGAGCATCTGGACCACCACGACCGCGATGAACGGGGTGAAGACCAGCGGCAGCAGGATCGTCAGCACCGACAGGGGCATCACGAACATGCCCAGCCAGCCGTACCGCGGCCGCAGGATCATGTTCCGGTGCCGCCAGACGGCCTGGAGGGTGCCGTACATCCAGCGGACCCGCTGGCGCAGCAGCGCGTCCACGGTCTCGGGGGCCTCGGTCAGGGCGACGGCGCCGTCGGCCTGCTCCACGCGCCAGCCGTACTGGTGGAGCATGAGCGTGAGGTCGCAGTCCTCGGCCAGGGTGGCGTCGCTGTAGCCGCCGACCTCGAGGACAGCCCGGGTCCGCCAGGCCGCGCACGCACCGGGCACGACCATGATCGCGTTGAGCAGCGCCGCCGCCGCACGGTCGACGCCGATCTGGGTGACGTACTCGAGCGCCTGCCACCTCGTCACGACGTTGCGCGCGAAGTTGCCGACCTTGACGACGCCGGCGACCGCGCCGACGTCCGGGCGGTCGAAGCGCTCGATCATGGCCTCCACGGCATCGGGGGCGAGCAGGGTGTCGGCGTCGATGGTCACGACGAAGGGCTGGTCGATGGCGGCGAAGCCACGGTTGAGCGCGGCCCACTTCCCGGCGTTGACCTGCTGCAGGAGCCGGACCCGCGGGTCCCGCACGGCCACCGCCCGCACCCGGGCGGCGGTCCCGTCGGTGCTGCCGTCGTCGACGACGAGGACCTGCTCGACCGGGTACCGGGACGCCAGGACGTGCTCGAGGGTGCGCGCGATGACGACCTCCTCGTTGTAGGCCGCGATCAGCACGGCGACCGGGAGCCGTTCACCCACGGGCCGCCGGCGGTGGAGACGGCTGCGGACGAGCGCCAGCACCGTGTTGAACAGGCCGACGCCCAGCATGCTTGCGATGGCGACGACGAAGAGGACCTCCAGCAGGAGGTGCGGCCAGACGAAGAGCACGGTCGCCGCGCCCTCGGCCACGCGGTCCCAGGTGGAGACCTCGACCGTGCCGGTCCGGGCCCGCAGGTCCGCCGACACCTGCGGCATGGACTGGAACGTGTACCCGGCGGCGGTGGCCTTCCCGATGAGGTCCTCGACGTAGGCCAGCGTGAGGCTGCGGTCGGTGCCACCGGAGTCGTGCAGCAGGATGGTGATGTTGTCCTCCTCCCCCAGCGGGGGCATGGGGATCTCCCCGGTCCGCTGCCCGGAGGCGTAGGCCCAGTCGTGGGGGTCGAAGTCGTGGCTGACGACGGCGTAGCCCAGCTGCTGGGCCCGCAGGATGCCCGGCGCGTCGTCGCGCATCGACTCCTCGTCCTCCCCCTCGTACGGCAGGCGGAAGTAGGAGGCGTGGTGACCGGTGATCGCGCGCATGACGCGATCGGCGACGACGACCTCGACCTGCTGGCGGAACGCCGTGGAGACGTTGACGTCGATGTGCGTCATGGAGTGGTTCCCGAGCGCGTGCCCCTCCCGGACGATCCGCTCCATGATGTCCGGGTAGCGCACCATCTGGTCGCCGGTGACGAAGAACGTCGCCTGGATGCCGTACTCGCTGAGCAGGTCCAGCAGGCGGGGCGTGTAGACCGGGTGCGGACCGTCGTCGAACGTGAGCGAGATGGTGCGGGATGCGGTGTCGTCGTAGCCGTAGCGGTGCAGCACGTACCGCGACGACCCGATCTCGGCGGCATCGGCTGCCGGGAGCTCCGCCACCACCTGGCCGTCGAAGGGGTCCTGCCCGTAGGTGACCCCGGCGACCTCGAGCACCTCGAGGACGCGGACCAGCGGGCCCTCACCGACCACCGGCGGCTCGCCGACCTCGAGCACCGTCGGCCCGTCGGGGATGGAGTCGCCGTCCAGCGCCGGAGGCGCGAGCACGCGCGGCACGGCGAACACGACGCTGCCCACGGCCAGCACGAGCAGCGTGAGCAGGACGGCGCGCAGCCGCTTCCAGCGCCGGCCGGACGGGTTGGCGAAGACGGGGTGCGTGGTCGCACCCGCGGCCGGGACACGGCCAGGGTGCAGGGGTCGTCTCATGGTCCTCGGGGTCCTCGGAGTGGCGCAGCGGAGGGGACTCGCTCGGCACGGCGGCGCCCCGGTGACGAGCAGCGGGGGGCGGGCGTGCCGGCGGACGACCGGCCGAGGGCGCTCCTGGATCAGGGCGCGGCGGTCCGGTCGGAGAAGCGGGTCAGTCGGGCCGGGCGCTCGGCTCGTCGGCGCTGCCGACGACCGCGCCGGCGGCGCCGGAGCGGGAGAGGACGGCGGCACCGCAGACCGGTGCGATCGCGGTGGTGGGCAGGACGGCCACCGGGGTGCCCCACGCGTCCTGGCCGCCCGAGCCGGACGCGGCCGAGGACG
The DNA here is from genome assembly GCF_900115395.1 of Geodermatophilus obscurus. GTDB lineage: Bacteria > Actinomycetota > Actinomycetes > Mycobacteriales > Geodermatophilaceae > Geodermatophilus > Geodermatophilus obscurus_B. The sequence continues at coordinate 212,416 of NZ_FOWE01000003.1, read as the reverse complement.
AGGACGAGTGCGCCGAGGGCGCGCCGGGCGACACCGGGGCGGGCGGCACCGGGGCGGGCGGCACCGGGGCGTGCGGCACCGGAGCGTGCGGCACCAGAGGCGCCGGGACCGCCGGAGCGGGAGCCGGGACGGGCGACGGGGAGACGGGGACGTCGTCGGAGTCGACGGCCTGCGGGGGCACGGTCACCGCCTCGACGGGAGCGTCCCGGTCCGCGGCCGGGGTGGTGCGTACCGGCTGCTCTCCCGCGGACGCGTCGGCGTCCCCGGGGTGCGCCGGGGCAGGGGGTTCCCCGCCGGGCGCGGGTGCGGTGTCGGCAGGGACCGCGCCGCCGGCAGCGGGCGCCACCGGGCCGCTGACCTCGGCGGCAGGAGGCGTGAGAGTCCCCTCGGCGGGCAGGGGCGCCGCTGCGGTGGCGGGAGCCGCCGGGCCCTCGGTCTTCGGGTCAGTGGTCTTCGGGTCAGTGGTCTTCGGGTCAGTGGTCTTCGGGTCAGTGGTCTTCGGGTCAGTGGTCTTCGGGTCAGTGGTCTTCGGGTCGCCGGTCGCGGAGTCGCCGGTCTCCGGGTCCCCGGTCACCGGCGTCGATGCCGGGTCCTGGGTCGCCGGGTCCCCGGTCTTCGGGTCCCCGGTCTTCGGGTCCCCGGTCTTCGGGTCCCCGGTCGCCGGGGCGCCGGTCGCGGGGTCCTCCGGCGTCGCCGGGTCCGCGGGTGCCGTCGTCGGCTCCGCGGCCGGGTCAGCCGGGGACTCGGGTGCCGTCGTCGGCTCCGCGGCCGGGGTCTCGCCGGTCGGGGTGCCGGTGACCGGAGGCTCCACCGCCGGCGCCTCGACCACGGGCGCCTCGACCACGGGCGCCTCGACCACGGGCGCCTCGACCACGGGCGCCTCGACCACGGGCGCCTCGACCACGGGCGCCTCGACAGCGGGAGGGCCCTCGGGGGACACGACGTCCGAGGGCTCCGCGGCCGGGGGCACGGAGGGGTGCTGCGGGACCGCTGGCACAGCGGAGGACGGCCGCGTCGGCGCGTGGTCCTGCGCGCCGGCCGAGGGAGGGCCGCCGTCCGGCGAGCCACCCCGGGGCTCGGCGGCACCGGGCTCGATGGCGCCCAGAGCCGCACCGTGCGGATGGGACCCGGAGGAGACCGGGTCACCGCGGTGGTCCCCGACTGCGTGCGGGTGGAGCGGCACGGCCCCGGCGGGCGGCGCGACGGGGGCGGCGCCCGGGGCCTGCGCGGCGGCGGACCCCGCAGACACGACACCGGCCACCCACGCGGCCCCCAGGAGAGCGAGGACGAGGAGTGCCCGCCGAACCCACGACACGGGTCCGGTTCGACCAGCGGGGACGACGGAGGGTGACGAGACGCACTCGTGCACCAGCGCCACCTCCCGTCCCGCCGCTACCGTCCGCTCCCGGGCGCCCCCCGTCCGGGCGACGAGGTCGTCCGCGAACTCCCCCGTACCGCTTCTGACCGCACTGTTCGTCCACAGGCGGGGAGACGTCAACCACCTGCGCCGTGATATGCGTACACGCCGGGGGTTGGACCACGCAGCGTGATCAACTGACCGTGAACAGGAGCGTTCCCGGACGCCTTGGGCGTCACGGGCGGGGGCGGGCGACCACCGTCCCCGGGTCCAGGTCGGCCGGTGAGGTCGCCCCGGCCAGGGCCAGCACGTGCCGCAGGTCGCCCGCCAGCTCCTCCAGCACCGAGGTGACGGCAGCCGCACCCCCGGCGGCGAGCGCCCACAGCACCGGCCGGCCCACCAGCACGGCGTCCGCCCCGAGCCCGAGCGCGACCAGCGCGTCGGTCCCGCTCCGGATGCCGCCGTCGACGAGCACCGGCACGCGGCCGGCGACGGCGGCGACGACGTCGGCGAGGGCATGGGCGCTGGGCAGCGCGCGGTCGAGCTGGCGGCCGCCGTGGGTGGAGACGACGACCCCCGCCGCGCCGGCCTCGACACAGCGCAGTGCCTCGTCGCCGCGCAGCACGCCCTTCACCACCACCGGCAGGCCGCCGACCTCCGCCAGCCGCGCGACGACGTCCGGCGTCATGGACGGGTCCTGCTCCGCCGACTCCCGGCCCACCGCCCCGAGCACCAGGTGACGGGCCAGGTTGACCAGGTACTCGTCGTCCGGGACGTCGATGCGCACGCCGGCGACACGCTGCTTGCGGCCGACGTGGGGGGTGTCGACGGTCAGCACCACGGCGCCGGCGCCGGCCGCGGCGGCGCGCCGGACCAGCGCCTCGGTCAGGCCGCGGTCCCGCATCAGGTAGGCCTGGAACCACCACGGCCCGGACGCCGCCGCGGCGACGTCCTCGAGCGGGCGGGAGGCGCGGGTCGAGACGACGGTCAGGCAGCCGGCGTCCCCGGCGCCGCGCACGGTGGCGCACTCGCCGTCGGGGGTGGCCAGGGCGTGGAAGGCCATCGGCGCGACGACGAAGGGCGAGCGCAGCCGCGTCCCGAGCAGGGAGGTGGCGACGTCGACGCCGGAGACGTCGCGCAGGACCCGGGGGCGGAGCCGGAAGTCACGCCAGGCGGCCTCGGCCTCGCCGAGGGTCACCTCGTCGCCGGACCCGGCCTCGTAGTACTCCCACACCTCGGGCCGCAGCACGGTGCGCGCCCGGTCCCGCAGCTCGGTGAGCAGTGCCAGCACCGGGCCGAGCCTAGGTGCGCCGGTGCCGGGTCCGGTCCCTCCCGGACGCGACCAGGGGGACGGGCCGTCACGGGACGGCCCGTCCCCCCTGGGGAGAGCGGGTGCTGCGAGCCGGCGTCAGTTGCGGGCGAGGCCCAGCGCGTACTCGGTCCAGAAGGTGCCGGCCGCCGGGCCGCCGTTGCACTGCCCGTCGGACTCCCCCGGCCGCTTGATCCACAGGAAGGCGTCGACGAGGGACTCGCCGGTGGCGGCGGTGGGGCGCTCGCCGAGGGCCCGGCCGCCGGGGTTGCACCACTCGCCGCCGTTGGCCCCGTTGCCGTTGCGGCTGGTGTCGACGACGAAGTGCGCGCCGCCCAGCGCGGCCGAGATCGCGTTGCCGTAGGTCACGTTGGCCGGGGTGGTCTGGAAGTTCGAGACGTTGAGCGCGAAGCCGTCGGCCTCGTCGACACCCGCGGCACGCAGCCGCTCGGCCATCGTCCCGGCCGGCACCCAGCCGGAGTGCCCGGCGTCGACGTAGGTGTGCGTGCCCGGGTTGGCCTCGAGGGTCTGCACCGCCGAGCGGATGAGGCCGAGTCGCTGGTTCGCGTCGCCGCACAGCTGCGCCAGCGCGTCGGGCTCGACGACGACGACCGCCTCGGCGTTCCCGATGCCGGCGGCCACGCCCTGCACCCAGCTCGTGTAGGCCTGCGGCGAGGAGGTGCCGCCGGCCGAGTACCCGCCGCAGTCCAGGCCGGGCACGGCGTAGGCGACGAAGACGGGCACGGCACCGGCGGCGCGCGCCTCGGCGACCCGCTGCCGGACCACCCCGGTGACGTCGCGGTCCCAGGCACCGACCCACGTGGCGGTCGGGACGGAGGCCATGTCGGCGAGGAGCGCGGCGGCGCCGGGGTCGCGGCCCTGCAGCTGCGTGGCGGCCTGCGCGGCACCCGGGTTCGGGCCGAAGAAGCGGTCGCCGGCCAGCGGGTTGCCCGGCGCCGAGGAGCGGGCCTGCGTCCCGGCGGCGACGGGTGCCTGCGGCGCGGGGGCCTGCGTGGGGGCCGGGGCGGGCGTCGTCGGCTCGGGGTCCGCGGGGAGCGCCGGGGCGGGCTCCGGCTCCGGCTCCGGCTCCGGCTCCGGAGCCGGGGTGGTCGCCTCGGGCGCGGGGGTCCCGGCCGGCTCGGCGACGGGCGGGGGCGGCGTGGTCACCGGGGCCGGGGTCGTCTCGGGGGCAGGCGAGCTGTCGACGGCGACCGGGGCGCCCTGCGCGGCGTCCGCAGCGGTCGCGCCCTGCACGGCGCCGGTCAGCGGGGTGCAGCCGAACAGCGCGGGCGCGACGGCGGTGGCGGCGAGCACCGACAGCAGGCGGCGGTGCCGCGGGCGGGGCGGCGTCAGCGGCGCGGGCCGGCCAACACTGGAGAGCGACGATCCGAACACAGAGGGTGACGTCCTGGGCACGCACTGAAGGTAGGTGACCGCTTGCGTTGTGTCACCAACGAAGTCCAGGACCTCCCCGGACCTCCCCGGACCCCCACCGCAGGCCGCGACGGCGGCGGAGGGCTCGCAAAAGCCCGACAGGACGGGGAGGACCGGTCCGTTCCGGACGTCGCCCGGGTGGTCGTCAGGCGACCGGGTGTGGGCAAGCTCACACCTGTCGACCGTCAGCGACGGCGGCCCGACCCGGCTCCCAGGGCCCGGCGCGCGGGGATCCGCGAGACCCCGGGCCGGGGTGCGCGGTAGACCACCCGCGAGACGAAGATGAACCGCACGACGAAGGCCACACCGAGCGTGACGGCCTGGGCCAGCAGGGCCCACAGGTGCATCGTCTCGACCAGCAGGACCAGGAACGGCAACCGGAGCAGCGCCTCGGCGTTGTTGAACGCCAGGTGCTGGGCCAGGCGGCGGCGCCGGCTGTTGACGCCGTCGCGCAGGTCGCGGAAGACGAAGCGCTCCTGCAGGACGAAGTTGTGCAGGATGGAGACCTCGGCCGCGACGACGGCGGCGAGGACGTACCAGAGACCGGGCAGCGCGGCGACGAGCCCGGCCATGACCGCCAGGTTCACCAGCGTGCCCAGCGCGCCGACCGCCGCGAACCGGGTCATCCGCCCCATGCGCAGGCCCAGCATCTGGTAGGCGAACTGGACCCCGTTGCGCCAGGAGGCCTTGCTCTCCCCGGCCAGGCGGTCCTCGAAGGTGAAGGGCACCTCGCGGACCCGCAGGTCGTGCCGGGCCAGAATCTCCAGCAGGATCTTGAACCCGCGGGGCCGCAGCCGGCCGGTGTCGACGGCGGACCTGCGGAAGCAGAAGAAGCCGGTCATCGGGTCGGTGCAGACCCGGCCGACCCGCCGCGGGAAGCACGCCTGGGCCAGCACGGTGCTGCCGCTGGAGACCCACCGCCGGTAGGTGCCGGCCAGCCCCGAGGAGTCGCCGTCCCCGCCGTAGCGGGAGGCCACGGCCAGGTCGACGTCGTCGGCGGTCTCGCGCAGGTCGGGGACCATCTCGGGCGGGTGCTGCAGGTCCCCGTCCATCACGAGGACGAAGTCGCTGTCCGAGGCGCGGATGCCGGCGGTGACCGCGCCGGCCAGCCCGCCGACCCGCTCCTCGCCCTCCCGGTGGACCAGCCGGACGGGCAGCGGCGCACGCGCGGCCACCCGGCGGATCTCGGCGGGGGTGTCGTCGGTGCTGTCGTCGACGAAGAGCACCTCGACGTCGCGGTCGCCGACCGCCGCTGCCAGCCGGTCCACCAGCGCCGCGACGTTCCCCGCCTCGTTGTACGTGGGGACGATGATCGTGGTGTCGACCGCCGTGCGGGGCCGCGCCCCGGCTCCCGGTCCCGGGACGACCACCCGCGGGGAGAGGTCCGCCGTCGCACGGAAGTACCGGGGAGGTCGGGAGCGCATCGGTGTCCTCGCGAGCGGCCGGGAGGCGCCGGTCCTGCCCGGGGCGCCCCGCCGTCGGTCGCTGACGGCCCGTCGAGGATGCGTTCCCCTCCGGGTCACGGCAAGTGCGGGGCCACCCGTCCGTGCGCGGGACCCCGCGGGCCGCGTGAGCTCAGTCCTGCGCGACGGGCAGTCGGACGACCGGCGCGTCGAGGGAGAGGGCGTCGTCGCGGCGGCGCAGCCAGGCGCGGGGCAGCACCAGGCGCGGCGCGACGCCGACCAGGACCGACACCAGGACGGCGACGCCGGCCAGCGCCTCGCCGGACTCCTCCACGAAGGTCGCCATGGCCGCCCACTGCCCGCTGAGCAGGCCGGGGAGCACCGACAGGCCGACCGCAGCGGTGGCGTAGAGGCCCAGGGAGGTCAGCACGCGACGCCGGTCACGGCGCTCGGCGCGGCTGATGAAGCCCAGCACGGCCAGGACGAGCAGCGCGCCCAGCGCGCTGATCGCCACGGCACCGGCGGACGACGTGGCGGCGGTGAGCGCCTCCATGACGGTGACGTGCACGGTGCTGCCGGCCTTGACCACCGCGATGCCGGCGGTCACCGCGCCGACCGCGAGCCACCAGGTGCGGCGGCCGGGGTTGCGCGCGGCACCGGCGACGGCGAACAGCGCGGCGACGGCGAACAGCGTGGCGACGTAGACCCGCGGCAGCGACCACGGGGCGTCCATCGACATCGCGTGGGCGGCCGGGCCCGTGGTGCCCCGCAGGCGCATCGTGTAGCCGACGGTCTCCAGCGCGACCGCGAGGAACGCCAGGGCGATGCCCACCGGCGGCAGCGGCACCCGGCGGCGCGCGGGCCGTGCGGCGGGCGCGATCCGCGGGGTCAGCGGCCGCTCCACCCCGGTGCCGGGCGTCCGCTCGTCGGCCAGCCGGACACCCCGTCCCAGGACGACCCCGAAGGCCACGGCGACGACCACCCACGCGGCGAACCCGCCGACGATCCACGTCCACACACCCGGGTCATCGGCACGCAGCGGCCCGGACGTGACCGTCCGGTCACACTCCCGGGTCGGGTGGGGCGGACGAGGTCACCCGGACGGGTGGGACGCCGTCCGCCCTGCTCACGCCGAGGGGCCGCGCGCACCTCGTGGCGGCCCCGCCGTCCCCCGGGACGGCCGGCTACCCGGCGCGGCGGCCGAGCGCGCGGTAGGTCCACCCGGCTGCGGTCCAGGCCTCGCGGTCGAGGGCGTTGCGCCCGTCGAGGACGCGCCGGCTGGCCACGACCTCCCCGAAGGCGACGGGGTCGAGCTCGCGGTACTGCCGCCACTCGGTGAGCACCAGGACGGCGTTGGCCCGCTCCGCGGCCTCCTCGGGGGTGGCGGCGAAGTCCAGGTGCGGCCACTCGCGGCGGCCGTTGTCGACCGCCGCGGGGTCGGTCACCCGGACGACGGCGCCCTGCAGCTGCAGCTGGGCGGCCACGTTGAGGGCCGGGGAGTCGCGGATGTCGTCGGAGTCGGGCTTGAACGCCGCCCCCAGGACGGCGACCCGCTTGCCCAGCAGCGAGCCGTCGAGCACCTCGCGGGCCAGCTCGACCATGCGGATGCGGCGGCGCATGTTGATGTTGTCGACCTCGCGCAGGAACGTCAGCGCCTGGTCGGCGCCCAGCTCACCGGCGCGCGCCATGAACGCGCGGATGTCCTTGGGCAGGCAGCCGCCGCCGAACCCGAGGCCGGCGTTGAGGAACCGCCGGCCGATCCGGTCGTCGTGGCCGATCGCGTCGGCGAGCTGCTTGACGTCGGCGCCGGTGGCCTCGCACAGCTCGGCCATCGCGTTGATGAAGGAGATCTTCGTGGCCAGGAAGCTGTTCGCGGCCGTCTTGACCATCTCGGCGGTGGCGTAGTCGGTGGCGACCTTCGGCGTCCCGCGGGCGACGATCGGCGCGTAGACCTCGTCGAGCAGCCGCTCGGCGGTCCCGCCGTCGGGGCCGGCGGGCAGCCCGTAGACCAGCCGGTCGGGGTGCAGGGTGTCCTGGACGGCGAACCCCTCGCGGAGGAACTCGGGGTTCCAGGCGACCAGCGCACCGGGCACCTTGCCGCCGACGAGGTCGGCCAGCCGGGCCGCCGTCCCCACCGGGACGGTGGACTTGCCGGCCACCACCTCGCCGGGCTGCAGCACCGCCAGCAGCGACTCGACGGCGGCGTCGACGTAGCGCAGGTCGGCGGCGTACTCGCCGTGCTTCTGTGGCGTGCCGACGCAGAGGAAGTGGACCTGCGCGCCGGCCGCGTCGGCGACGTCGGTGCTGAAGCCGAGCCGGCCGGTGGCCAGGGCGCGCTGCAGGAGGTCCTCGAAGCCGGGCTCGTAGAAGGGGGCCCGGGCGGCGCAGAGCGCGGCGACCCGCTTCTCGTCGACGTCGACGCCCACGACCTCGTGACCGAGCTCGACCATGGACGCAGCGTGCACCGCGCCCAGGTAGCCGCAGCCGATGACCGAGATGCGCACCGACGTCCCCTTCCCCGACCACGGGCCGCTCCGACACCGAAGTGCACCACGACCGCCCGCGGGTCGCCCGCAGGACCCCCGTGTCGGGGGAACCGTCAGGGAGCGGGACGGACGGCGCCGCAGCGGCAGGCGTAGAGGCTCGCGCCGCTGAAGGCGTCCTCACCGGCCCAGGAGAACCGGTGCCACAGACACCGCCGGGCCGGCACGGGCCCGGCCGGACGCCACTCGCCGGCTCGGACCGGTCGGGGCTCTGCGGACATGGGCAGCATGGTGCCCCATCAGCGGTCCCGGTGGGGCGGCGCCCGGCGGGACGGCACTCAGCGGGGCAGTGCGGCCAGGTAGGCGTCGAGGGCGGTGCGCCAGTCGCGGGGCCGGAATCCGGTCGCCTCGAGCCGGGTGGTGTCGAGGACGCTGTTGCGCGGCCGGGGTGCCGCGCCGGGCTGGCCGGCCAGGTACTCGGCGGTGCTCACCCGGCGCACGTCGCGGGGGTCGCGGCCGCGGGCGGCGAAGACGGCCTCGGCGACGTCGGCCCAGGAGGCCGGCGGGCCCCCGCACGTCACGTTGTAGGTGCCGGGCGCGGCGCCCACGGCGAGCAGGTGCCCGACGGCGTCGGCCAGGTCGCCGGCGAACGTGAGCCGGCCGACCTGGTCGTCGACGACGGCCGGGCTGACGCCGCGGTCGGCGAGCGCGGCCATCGTGCGCACGAAGTTGCGGCCCTCCCCCACGACCCAGGTGGTCCGCAGCAGCAGGTGCCGGTCGACGGCGGTGGCCAGCCGGTCGCCGTCGGCCTTGCTCTGCCCGTAGACGCTCAGCGGGCGGACGGGGGCGTCCTCGGAGATCGGGCCGCACGCGTCCCCGTCGAAGACGTACTCGCTGGAGAAGTGCACGAGCGTGGCCCCGTGCTCGCGGGCGACGCTGGCGAGGGCACCGACGGCGTCGACGTTGACCGCCCGGACCGCGGCCCGGGCGGCGGGGTCCTCGGCGGCGTCGACGGCCGTCCAGGCCGCGGCGTTGAGCAGCAGGTCGACGCCGGTCCAGTCGTGGGCGGCGACGGCGCGGGGGTCGGTGAGGTCGAGGACCGTCCGGTCCAGCGCCCGCGCGCCGGGGAACCGGCGGAGCAGCGCGCGGCCGACCTGCCCGCGCGCCCCCAGGACGACGGCGGTCACTGACCGCGCGCGGCGTAGGCCGCCTCCACCTGGTCCTTCAGGGGCCGCCACCAGGCCTCGTTGTCCCGGTACCAGGCGATGGTGGCGGCGAGCCCCTCGCGGAAGTCGGTGTAGCGCGGGCGCCAGCCCAGCTCCTCGCGCAGCTTCGTGGCGTCGATGGCGTAGCGCAGGTCGTGCCCGGCGCGGTCGGTGACGGAGTCGAAGGCGTCGGCGGGCTGCCCCATCAGCTCGAGGACGGTGGCCAGCACGGTGCGGTTGTCGACCTCGCCGTCGGCACCGATGAGGTAGGTGTGCCCGGTCCGGCCCCGCTGCAGGACCTCGTGCACCGCGGCGTTGTGGTCGTCGACGTGGATCCAGTCCCGCACGTTGAGGCCGGCGCCGTAGAGCTTGGGCCGCCGCCCGTCGAGCACGTTGGTGATCTGCCGCGGGATGAACTTCTCGACGTGCTGGTAGGGCCCGTAGTTGTTCGAGCAGTTCGACAGGGTCGCCCGGACGCCGTAGGAGCGCACCCACGCGCGCACCAGCAGGTCCGAGGCCGCCTTCGTCGACGAGTACGGGCTCGAGGGGTTGTACGGCGTCTCAGGGGTGAACTTCCGCGGGTCGTCGAGCTCGAGGTCGCCGTACACCTCGTCGGTGGAGACGTGGTGGAACCGCACGTCGTGCCGGCGCACGGCCTCCAGCAGCGTGTAGGTGCCGACGACGTTGGTCTGCAGGAAGGGCCCGGGGTCGGCCAGGGAGTTGTCGTTGTGGCTCTCGGCGGCGAAGTGGACGACGGCGTCACTGCCGCGCACCAGGTCGTCGACGAGTGCGGCGTCGGTGATCGACCCGTGGACGAAGGTGATCGCCTCGCGGACGCCGGCCAGCGACGCCTCGTTCCCCGCGTAGGTGAGCGCGTCGAGCACCGTGACCTCGTACTCCGGGTGCTCCCGCACCGTCCGGTGCACGAAGTTGGCACCGATGAAGCCGGCACCGCCGGTCACGAGCAGGCGCACGCGCCCTCCTCACGTCTCGTCGGCCACCCCGTCGGCGGCTCGGTCCGATCCTCCCGCACCGGCCCGGTCCGGGCGGTCGTGCGGACGCGCCACGCCCCCACATGGGGGGATGGGCCATGTGTCAGTAGGCCCCGTCGCGGTGCAGCACCGCGCGGGCGGTGCGCCACAGGATCGCCAGGTCCAGGCCCAGGGACCAGTTCTCGACGTACCGGACGTCGAGCTCGACCGACTCGTCCCAGGACAGGTCCGACCGGCCGCTGACCTGCCAGAGGCCGGTGATGCCGGGCTTCACCAGCAGCCGGCGGTGCATGTCCGCGCCGTACTGCTCCACCTCACGGGTCACGTGGGGGCGTGGCCCCACCAGGGACATGTCGCCCTTGAGCACGTTGACCAGCTGCGGCAGCTCGTCCAAGGAGAACGACCGCAGGAAGGCGCCGACTCGGGTGACCCGCGGGTCGCGGCGCATCTTGAACTGCACGTCGTTGCCCTCGTTGAGCACCAGGAGGGCCTCGATGCGGGAGTCGGCGTCGGCCACCATGCTGCGGAACTTCAGCAGGTCGAACTCCCGGCCGCGCTTGCCGATGCGCCGGTGCCGGTACAGCGCCGGCCCGCGGCTCGTGGCGCGGACGGCGACCGCGACGGCGACGAGGAACGGTGAGAACACGACGAGCGCCACACCGGCGACGGCACGGTCGAGCAACGACTTGGCCAGCCGGCGCCAGCCGCGGAACTCCGGCTCCTGGACCTGGATGAGCGGGATGGTCGACGTCGGCCGGACCTGCAGCCGGTTGGAGGCGACCTCCACCAGGCCGGGGCCGACGAGGACCTCGATGTTGGTGCCCTCGAGCCGCCAGGTGAGGTCCCGGAGGTACTCGCCCGCGGTCTCACTGGCCGAGGCCACCACGACGGCGTCCGCCCGCGCGTCGTCTATGGCGCGCGCGGCGCCGGCCAGGGTGCCGATCACGGGTACGCCCTCGGCGCGGACGGCCACGGCGTCCTCGGGCCGGGGCACGCAGGCGCCGACGACCCGCAGGCCCGCGGTCGTGTCCCGCCGCAGGCGGCGGACCAGGTCCGCCACGGCGACGTCGCGGCCGAGGACGACGACCCGCTTGGTCATGAGGCCGCGGCGGCGGGCCGCGTGCAGCCGCCGCCGGTTGAGCAGCCGGCCCAGTACCGTGACGAGCAGCGCTGGCGGTGCCGCGACGAGCAGCAGCCGGTGGAGCAGGGGTGAAGGGTGCACCGCGGCGGTGACGCCCAGCGTGGTCGCCGCCAGGAGGCCGGCGAGGAGGACGCGGCGGTACTCGTCGTCCCCCGTACCGAGGCGGCGCTCGGCGTAGGCGCCGGCAGCCGACAGCAGGACGGGCCACGCCAGGCAGAGCAGGACCGCAGTGGGCACGGAGCCCACGGCGGTGCCGGACGGCACCACGGCGGCGAGCGTCAGGCCGCCGACGACGGCGAGCAGGTCCCCGACGGCCAGCGCCAGCGTGTAGGACACCAGCCACTCGGGCGTCCTGCGGCGCCGGGCGGAGAACGGGTCGTAGACCGGCCGGTCGAGGAGCGGTCCGGGGAGGCGCTCCTCCGCGCCGGTCAGGGACAACGCCCGCACCGGTCGTGGTGCGTCGTCGCCCGGCGTCGGCGGCACGGTGGTACTGGCGGTCACGCTGGTCCTCCCCTGGTCCCCGTGTCCCCCGGCGGCACCGGCGGGGACGTGGTCGTCGCCGCCACCATCGGCGCCAGAGGACCCGGACCTGAGGGGCCGCGGGGATCGAGGGGGCCCGGACGTCCCTTCTCCATCCCGATGGGGGAGCCCGGCGGCCAGGGGTGACCGACGGTCACGACCTCGGGGCCGCGCCGTCGCGCCGGGTCGTCCCACCCCACGGGGTGGGACGAGGAGCGGAGAGCGCCGGTCCCTCCCTAGCCTCGGGGGGACGACCAGCCACGGGGGGCACTGTGAGTGACGAACGGGACGGCGCGCGGTCCACGCTCGTGGTCGACGAGCCCGCCGCCGAGGTGCGGCCGCGCCGTCGTCGGCGGGGGCTCCGGCGCCTCCTCGTCGCCCTCGCGGTCCTCGTCGCCCTCGTGGTAGCGCTGGCGGGTGGCGGGCTGTGGTTCCTGACGCAGCGCTACGCGGGCAACATCGAGCGGGTCACCGACGTCTTCGCCGGTCTGGACGAGGAGGCTCGGCCCGCGCCGGCGACGCCCACCGAGGAGGCCGCGGACGAGCCGGTGACCTTCCTGCTGGTCGGCACCGACAGTCGCGGCACCACGGCCGAGGGCATCGCCGAGGGCGGCCGGTCCGACGCGGTGATGATCGCCCGCTTCTCCGGCGACCGGCAGCACGCGCAGCTGGTGTCGATTCCGCGTGATTCGTGGGTGGACGTCCCCGGCCACGGGATGGGCAAGATCAACTCCGCGTACGCCCTCGGTGGGCCACCACTCCTGATCCAGACGGTGGAGCAGGTGACCGGCGTCCGCATCGACCACTACGTCGCCATCGACTTCGAGGGCATCACCGAGGTCACCGACGCGCTGGGCGGGGTCGACGTGGTCGTCGCCGAGACGACGAGCTGGGGGCCCTACACCTTCACTGCCGGCGTCAACCACCTCGACGGCGATCGGGCCCGCTGGTACCTCGGGCAGCGCTACGGGCTCACCGGCGGCGACTTCGACCGCGTGCGCCGTCAGCAGCAGTTCATGGAGGCGGTGTTCACCCAGTTGTCCCTCTCGGGAGTCCTGGCCGACCCCGGCCGGCTCGACGCGGCGCTGCTGGCAGTGACCAGCGCCGTCGCCGTCGACGACACCCTGGGCGACGCCGACCTGCTGTCGCTCGCGTACTCGATGCGCGACCTGCGGCCGGAGGCCGTCGACTCCTTCACCGCACCCGTGCTCGGCACCGGCACGGAGGGATCGGCCAGCGTCGTGTACCTCGACGAGGTCGCCGGCGAGCACATGTGGGCCTACCTGCGCAACGACTCGCTGTGGCAGAACGCCGACGAGTTCGGCGACCAGGCCCTGCCCGACGTGCCCCGCTGAGACTCTCCTCCCCCACCCGTCACGGACACCTCAGCGGCCTGCCGGATCGCACCCGGGAGCGACCAGGATGCGGTCGTGGCTTTCCTCCTCGGGTCGACGTGGCTGGCGCTGCACGTGCTCGTCGCCGAGCACGGTTGCGTGCTGGTGACCGTCGCCCTGTGCGGGATCACGCCGGTGGAGGCGCTGCTCCGCCGCACGGTGGCCTGAGGATCAGCGCCGCCGCCCCCACAGCAGCCCGGACAGCGAGAGCAACCCGGCGGCCCAGCCGGTGAGCACGAAGACGTCGCCGCGGTGAATTCCGTGCCCGTGGGCGACGCGCAGGAGCACCGGCCCCTCGTTGTGGTACTCCCCGGTCACGAGGAGCACGGCGAAGGCGGTGAGCATCGCGGCCGCCACGACGGCGAACAGCCAGCGGAGGGTGCCGTCCAGGGTCACCCGCCCTGGCGCCGGAGCACCTGTCCCACGGTCTTCAGGACGATCTTGACGTCGAGCCACGGCGACCAGTTCTCGATGTAGTAGTTGTCGAATCGGGCACGGTCCTCGATCGAGGTGTCCCCGCGCAGACCGTGCGACTGCGCCCAGCCGGTGAGCCCCGCCGGCACCCGGTGACGCGCGGTGTACCGCGGGATGTGCGCGGAGAACTGGTCGACGAAGTGCGGCCGCTCCGGCCGCGGGCCGACCAGGCTCATGTCGCCCCGGAGGATGTTCCACAGCTGCGGCAGCTCGTCGAGCGAGGATGCCCGCAGGAACCGGCCCACCGGCCCCAGCCGGTCGTCGTGCTTGATGTTCCACTGCGTCCGCGACTCGCCCTCGTCCACCGGCTTGAGCGACCGAAACTTCAGCACCTGGAACGGGCGTCCGTCCAGCCCGACGCGCTCCTGCCGGAAGATGATCCCGGGGCCTCCCTCGAGGCGGACGGCGAGTGCGCAGGCGGCGAGGACGGGGGTCAGCAGCAGCAGGGACACCGCGGCCACGACCGCGTCGACCAGCCGCTTGGCCCGCCACCAGGGGCTGCGGTAGACCGACCGCCGCCGGCGGACCAGCGGGATCCCCCAGATCTCGTCGGTGTAGCGGTTGGAGTCGTGCAGCTCGAAGAGCCGCGGCACGATGAAGACCTCGACGTCGAGGCGGTCGCAGGTGCGCAGGATGTCGACGAGCTCGTCCTCGTCGACCCCGCCGTAGGCGACGATGACGTCGCGGACGGCCTGCTCCCGGATGACCTGTGCGAGCCGCCCGTACCCGCCGAGCAGTGGCAGCGGCAGCAGAGCCGCGTCGTCCCCCGGCGCGTTGGCGTCGAGGAAGCCGATCGGGTCGAGACCGTAGTTGTGCCGCTCCAGCAGGGTGGCGGCCACGCGCACCCCGACCTGCCCGGCGCCGACGACGAGCGTGCGGTGCCGGACGAATCCGCGGCACCGGGCGGTGTGGACGACGCGGTAGGCCACCATACGGACGACCAGCACGGTCGCCAGCAGGACGACGATGTGCACGACCTGGCGGCCCGGGGGGTCGATGCCCGCGACCACGGAGAACGCCGCCACCTTGAACGTCCAGGCGACGATCACGGCGGCCAGGACATAGGGCAGGTCGTCGAGCAATGAGAGGGTCAGTCGCGACCGGTAGAGGCCGGCGCGCCAGAACACCAGCAGGAGGAACCCCAGCGCGAGGCCGTGCGCGGTCAGCGATCCCGGGAGCGTGATGGCGGTGGCGACGGCGAAGGCCACGACGTCGGCGAGGACCAGGTAGGGCCCGACTCCGCGCCGCAGCCACCAGGGCTCGGACGCCGGCGTGCCGACAGGACGCACCTCCCGCTCGTCCGCGACCCGCAAGCGCACCCTGCGATCAGGAGCCCGCGTCCTCGCACCCGACGCGGCCCCGCCCCCCGTGGCGTCGACCATGGTCCTCCCCCGTCACCGTGCCACGTCGCGGCACGGTCCCGGGGATGGTGCCACCCGGAACACACCCGACACCATTCGGACGACGAATCCCTCAGCCATTGGAGTGTGGCTTCCGGAAGAGGTCACGGAATGGCTGGGATTGGCTACGCGCGGTCGTTGCTCAGTAGGCTCCGGATCCGCGGAGGACGGCGCCCACGGTCTTCCACAGGATCATGGCGTCGAAGGTCAGCGACCAGTTCTCCACGTAGCGGACGTCAAGCCGGACCGCGTCGTCCCAGGACAGGTCCGAGCGGCCGCTGACCTGCCAGAGGCCGGTGATGCCCGGCTTGACCAGCAGCCGCCGGCGCATGTCGAAGCCGTACTGCTTGACCTCGCGGGTGACGTGCGGGCGGGGGCCGACGAGGCTCATGCTCCCGCCGAGGACGTTGAACAGCTGGGGCAGTTCGTCCAGGGAGTAGCGCCGCATGAACGCGCCGATGCGGGTCACCCGGGGGTCGCGGCGCATCTTGAACTGCACCGTGTTGCCCTCGTTCTGGTCGTGCAGGCCGGTCTCGACCTTGTCCGCGTCGACGACCATGCTGCGGAACTTCAGGACCTGGAACGGCCGGCCCTCGCGGCCGATGCGCTCGTGCCGGAAGAACACCGGACCTCGGCTGGTGACCTTGACCAGCACCGCCAGTGTGGCCAGGAGGGGCAGGAGGACCAGGACGCCGAACCCCGCAGCGGTGCGGTCGACGACGTCCTTGACGATCCGGCGCACCCCCGTGAACTCGGGTCGCTCGACGTGCATGAGGGGCAGTCCGGCGACCGGCCGCACGTGCACGCGGGGCCCGGCCACCTCGGTCACCGCGGGGGCCAGCAGCAGCTCGGCCTCGGTGTCCTCCAGGTCCCAGCCGAGCTTGCGCAGTCGTGCGCCGTCGAGTTCGGGGGACGGCAGGACGGCCACGGTGTCGATCTCGTAGCGGCGCACGACGTCGGCGACCTCCTCGAGGCCGCCCAGGACCGGCAGGCCGTCGAAGACGTCGCGGTCGCCGGCCGAGATGGGCAGGCAGCAGCCGATGACGCGGTAGCCGTGCCGGGCGTCGCGCTCCATCTGGGCGCTGAGGGCCGCGACGCCACTGCGGTGACCGACCAGCACGGCGGTCTGCACGTGGCGACCGCCGGTGCGCTCGGCGCGCAGACGCAGCCGCAGGACCAGGCGGGCGGCCAGGGTCAGGACGGTGGCCAGCGGCAGCGCGACCACGACGAAGCTGCGCGCGACCTCGAGCTTGAACGCCCAGGACACCGTGCCGACCGTGGCGAGGAGGAGCGCGGCGGCGGAGAAGACCCGCCGGAACTCCTCGGGACCGACCCAGAGGTAGCGCTGCTCGTAGGCGCGGGCGACCAACATCGCGCCCAGCCACACGAACGGCAGGGCGACGACGAGGGAGACGCTCGCTGCCCGTCCCATGAGGGGCCCACCCTCGGGGACGAGTGACCCGACGCCAGCGGCGACGAGAGCGGCCAGGCCGTCCAGGAGGACGAGGTGCTGCACGTAGGACCGCCGCCAGGCGCGTCGGGCGGCCGTCCCCTCCCCGCGGAGTCGAGGGGCGAGCCACAGCCAGTTGCGACCGATGGCGTCGGGCGTGGCGTGGTCGTTCCGTTCGCGGACGTCGAGCAGTGCCATGGATGGAACCCCCGTGAATGTGCCGGCCCGTGACCGACTGCCCCGTGTGCGCCGGGACGTCGTCGACCGGCGCGGGTCAACCCTAACCGGACCCGGAGCGGAACGAAAGTGCACAACCTTTTGATCACCGCGCGGGTGAACGTTCAACTACCCAGCGTCGATTGTCCATTCCGTGGCGTCATGTGCCGTTGCCACGGGACGGGCAACGTCCCGTGGCTTCGCCGGGTCACGACAGGCCCCGCGGTGACACCCAGTCAACGCAGGAAGACCCTCCGCAACCGGGACGGCCACAGGTGACTCATGAGGACGGCATTGATCGACGCCGATCCGAGGACGTGCAGGTCGTGCCAGCCGCGTGGCGCGAGTCCGGGACCTGGTCGGCCCGACCGGCTTGCCGCCTCCTCCGCGTGCGCCGGGTACGCCCGCGCCTCACCCGACCCCGTCGCCCTGCACCCCGTCCGGCACCACCAGGCGATACGCCTCGCGGACGCGGCGGCTGGTCACGGCGAGGTCGTGGGAGGACTCGACCGCCCGCCGACCGGCCCGACCCTCTCGCTCGGCCAGCGCGGGGTCCTCCAGCCGGACCGCCAGGGCCAGCGCGAGTGCCCGCGGGTCCTCCCGGTCGACGACGGCTCCTGCTCCGCCCAACGCAGCCCGCGCGCCTGCGACGTCGGCGGAGACCACCGGCCGTCCGAGTGCCATGGCCTCCATCGCCACCAGCGAGAGGCCGGCTTCCCAGCGGCTCGGCAGCGCGACGACGTCGGCGGCGGTCAACCACGGACGGACGTCGCTGCGGGCCCCGGCGAAGACCACCTGCTCCCCGGCACGTGCGCGCAGATCCGCCGCGTCCGGGCCGTCACCGACGAGCACCGTCTGCACCTCGGGCACCCGGCCACGCAGTTCCGGCAGGCAGTCGAGCAGCACGTCCTGCCCCTTCTGCCGCGCGAGCCGCCCGACGCAGACGACGGTCGGTCGGTCCGCCAGGCCCAGCTCGCGCCGCGCACGGCTCCGATCGGCCGGCCCGGTCACCCGGTACCGGCCGAGGTCGATGCCGTTGGGGAGGATGATCGTCCGTGCACGGACGCCCGCGTGCTCCCCGCGTTGCCGCTCGTCGTCGCTGACGCACACGAGGAGGTCGGTCCACCGCGCGGCGAAGCGTTCCCACGCCCGGGCCATCCGGGCGACGGGCCCCTCGGCTGCCTCGAAGGACCACGCGTGCGGCTGAAAGACGGTGGGCCGCCCGCCCCGGAGCGCCACGCGCCCGATCAGACCCGCCTTGGCGCTGTGCAGGTGCACGAGGTCGGGGGCGAACTCACCGATCAGCCGGCGGAGCCGTACGACCTCGCGGGGGACGGTCGGCCCCGGCTCCCGGGAGGCCTGCCAGGGCAGGTGGAGGACCTGCAGGTCGGCCAACCACCCGGGGAGGTCGCCCTCCGGAGGGGCGGCGACGGCGACCTGCCACCCGCAGGCCGCCTGGTCGGCCACGAGGTCGCGTACGACGACCGGAACGCCCGCGACCGTCGGCTGGGTCACGTGGAGGACTCGCACGGCACTCCAGACTGTGTGGTGGCGGATTCCCGACGCTCGGTGCGCGGGGATGCTAATGGCCGGTCAGCCACCGCCCTGCCGGACCACGAGCCGGCGGGCGAGGGACGGCCACCTGGCAGCCAGGTGCAGGACGGCCCGGCGCCGGCTGCTCAGCGAGCCCCGGCCCAGCACCTCGCGTGCCTCGGCGGGCCGGGCGTGACCGTGCTGCAGGCGCCATGCCCAGTGGGCGAACGCGACGTCGGCCAGGGAGCTCGCCGCGATCGCTCGGTCGTGCTCGTCGAGCCCCGGGTTGGCGAGGATCATCTCCGCCACCCTCTCGCGTCCGGCGAGCACGCGTCGGGTGTCCGCGGTCTGCTGGCCACCCCACCTGCGGTAGCGATACAGGGGCAGCGGCACCAGCCCTGCGGCGGCGCCGCGGAGGAACATCCGGACGTAGCACTCCCAGTCGGGGCCGTAGCGGAGCGCTTCGTCGAAGCCCCCGGCGTCGAGGAACGGCCGGCGGAGGATGGCAGGCGCCGGCAGGAAGTTCCACCGCAGGATCTCGGCCCGCTGTCCGTCGACCGGGAAGTGGTCGCCGAGGGACCAGTCCGATCCCCCGGCGCCCGGGCCGAAGTCCTCCCAAGTCGTCGTCATCAGGTGCAGGTCGGCTCGGCGCTCCGCCAGCCAGGCCAGGGCCTCCACGCGCTCAGGGGCCATCTCGTCGTCGCCGTCGAGGATGACCACCAGATCGGAGCGCGAAGCCTGGATCGCCGTGTTCTTCGCGGCGCCCTCACCACCCTGCACCGGCCGCCGCACGAGACGGATCCGGTCCTCGTACGGCGCGACGGCGGCCGCGACGTCGTCCTCGGAGGCGTCGTCGCAGACGACGACCTCGTCAGGCTTCCGGGTCTGCCGGAAGACGGACTCGAGGGCAGCGGGCAGGTACGGGGCGACGTTGTGGGCGGTGATCACGACGCCGACCGTCAGCGGTCGCGGCGGATCGAGCCAGGGGCCTGAAGGCGCCAGGACGGGCCAGTCCCTCCCGGTCACCGTGGCCGCCACGCCGTCACGGCACGGTGCAGGTGGTCCACCGTCCACCGCCCGACGGTGATGCGGGGGAGGGCGTGCCGGTCGGCGCCCTCGACCGGGCCGGCGACGTTCACGAACGCCGCGTCGTAGCCGGCCGCGCGGGCCTGGCGGGCGTTGCGGCGGGCGACCGTCCCCGGTGCGCCGTAGGGATAGGCCAGCAGCGTGGGCCGCACCCCGAGCAGCGTCTCCAGGGAAGCGCGACTCCCCTCGAGTTCCGCACGGCTCCGCGCACGGGAGAGCGTCGCCAGCGAGGCGTGCGAGCAGGTGTGCGAGCCGATGTCGAACAGGGGGTCACGCCCGAGTTCGCGGACCTGTGGCGCCGTCATCCGGCGGTGCCGATCGCACGGCACCGCCCGGCGCCACACGTCCTCGAGTCGCGAGACCACCTCTCGGACTCCCTCGGGAGGGCGCCGGTGCAGCGCCGCGGTGAGCGCTGCGTAGGAGTGGCTCCGCGCCGCAGGGCCACTCGTGTCCAGGAGGACGCGACGCCTCCCGACGCGGAGGACCAGGGACGCCGGACCGGGGCCGTCGTCCAGGAGGAGGTGCTCCAGCCGGTCCCACCAGTACTCCTCGGGCGAGCCCGCAGGGGCGCTGCCGTCGAGTGCGTCCGCCACGATGAAGAAGGTGGCCGGGAGGCCCAGTTCGCGCAGGACCGGAGCAGCCTGTTCCAGGTTGTCCAGGTAGCCGTCGTCCAAGGTGATGGCGACGGTCGGTCGTTCCCGTGGACGACGGATGTCCGTCGCGGACACCACCTCGAACCACTCCCCCAGCGCCGTCATGTGCTGCCGGAAGAGGGACGGGGGCACCACCATGCCGCCGGGGTCAGGCGAGGGGTCGTCGGAGATCCGGTGGTAGAGCAGGACGACGTCCCGGCCGCGCGGACGAAACCGTCGCGGCCACACCGGGCGCCGGGCCCAGACATCCCCCAGATAGGTCAGACGGCTCATCTCGCCGTGGCGGGCAACCGGACTGCCGTGGTTAGCATCGCCGCGTGGGCGGACGTGACGACCCCCGGGGGTCGCCGCCGGGCCATCCGGAGCAGGGCTTCCTCTACTCGGTCGCCATCGCCTGTCACAACGCGGCACCCTACGTCGCCGACGCCGTCCGCTCGGCCATGACACAGGATCCCCCACCGGCGGAGATCGTGGTCTGCGACGACGGGTCGACGGACGGGTCGGCGGAGGTTCTCCGGGGCCTCGGGAACGCCGTCCGCGTCGTGCGGCACGAGAGGAACCGCGGTGAGGCCGCGGCGAAGAACGCCGCCGTGGCCGCCACCACCAGCCCGTGGGTCGCCCTGCTGGACGCCGACGACGAGATGCTGCCGGGACGCATGGCCGCCGTCCGGGACCTGATCGCCTCGGATCCCGACCTCGCCATCGTCACCACCGACGCCGTGCTCGTCCACGACGGGGTCGAACTGGGGAACTGGTACAGCGCCCACTACCCGTTCGCGGCCACCGACCAACGCCGCGTCCTGCTGGAGCGGAACTTCGTCTTCGGCAACGTGGTGGTGCGTCGGGACGCGTTCACGGTCGCCGGCGGCTTCGACCCGACCATCGCGCACGCGACCGACTGGGACCTGTGGATCCGCATGGTCCACAGCGGCTCACGGGTGGGCTGCGTCGACCGTCCGCTGGCGCGCTACCGGATCCACGAATCGAGCCTGAGCTCGGACAGGGCGGCGATGAGTGCCTCCACCGCCGCCCTGCTGAGACGGACCGTCCGACGACTCGACCTGACCGTCGAGGAGGTCGACACCGCCTCGACGACCGCGGCCGAGCAGGACCGGATCGCCACCCGCTACCGCCTGAAGCAGGCTCTGGCCCGCCCGGCAGCGCCGGTCCGTCGCCTCGCGCTGGCCGTCGCCCGGGATCGTGCGCAGCCGAGGCGGTCCCGCCTGCTGGCCGCGGGGACACTCCTGCTGCCGGGCGTCGCACGGGCCGCGGAGCGCCGTCGGACGGCGACGTGGTGGGAGGGTCCGGGCGGGATGCGCCTCCCCCGCCGTCGGCGACGTGTCCTGGTCACACTCCCCGACCGTCCGTGGCCCACCGACGGCGGCAAGAGGACACGGTCGGCCACCACCCTCCGGGCCCTCGCCGCCCTCCCTGACGTCGACCTCGATGTCCTGGTGCTCTTCGCCGGTCCGCCCGTGGAGCACCCCCTGCCTCCCGGCGTGCGGGCACAGCGGTGCCTCCAGGTGGATGCCGGGCCCCGGCCGCGACCGGTCGCGGCGGTGGTCCTGCTGGTGCGACGGGTGCCGTGGCACATCGCCGTCCGCCGGTGGGACCTCGCCCGCGCCGCGGTCCGCAACCTCGGCCGGGCGCCCTACGACCTGGTGTGGTTCGGCTCGACCGACCACGCGGTGAGCCTGTCCCGCACCGTCCGGAGCCGCCGGACCGTGGTCGACATGGACGACGTCGAGTCGCCCAAGATCGCCGGTTTCCTGGCTCTACCGCCGGACAGCCCGACCCTGCGCCCCCGGCTCCGGGTGCAGCGCCGCGTCGAGCTCCCTCTCTGGCGGCGTCTGGAGCGGCGGGTGCTCCGTCGGTCCGACGCCGTGGTGGTGTGCAGCGAGTTGGATCGCCAGCGACTCGGCAGCGGCCCGGTAGAGGTCGTCCCCAACACCTACGCCGGCCCGGTCCCGTCCCACGCGGCGTGGACGCCGCCGCCCGTCCCGACCTTCGTGCTCGTCGGGACCTACTGGTACCCCCCGAACGTGGACGCGGCCGTGCACATGGCCACGCGGGTCATGCCGCACCTGCTCCGGAGCACACCGACTGCGAAGGTGCGGCTGGTCGGCCGGGGCGGCCTGGATCTGCTCGGTGACGTCGAGGGACTGCCGGGTGTCGAGGTCGTCGGCGACGTGGCCGACGTCGCCCCCGAGCTGCACTCGGCGACGGCGGCGGTCGTGCCGGTCCGGTTCGGAGGCGGCACGCGTGTCAAGATCCTCGAGGCCTTCGCCCTGGGGGTGCCGGTCATCAGCACCTCGCTGGGCTGCGAGGGGCTCGACGCCGTGGACGGTGTCCACCTCCTGGTCGCCGACACCCCTGAGCAGTTCGCCGCTGCCTGCGCCCGGCTGGCCGCGGACCCGGCCGAGGGCCGCCGGCTGGGGGAGGCGGGGTGCCGCCTCTTCGCGGCCCGCTACTCGCCGGCCGAGGTGACCTCCGCGGTCAGCGTGCTCGCGGAGCGGGTGCTCGGCACACCGGCATAGCCCACCCCTCGGCGGCGGCCGGTGGGCTCCGCTCACGTCAGGCGCGCCGGGCCACCGCCGTCCGTGCTGCCGCCACGGTCTCCGCGGCCACCTCGTCCCAGCCCCGCACGGCCACCGCTGCTCCCGCCGTGCGACCGGCGCGGAGGGCGGTGGTGATGGCCGAAGCCCAGCCGTCGGCGTCGTCGTCGGGCAGGTGCTCGGCGGAGTCGCCGCTGACCTCGACCAGCGCGGGGTCGAGCGAGGTGATCAGCGGGGCTCCGAAGGACCGCGCCTCGATGGCCGGCAGCCCGAACCCCTCGAGCCTGCTCGGGCACAGCACGACTCCCGCGTTCTCGTAGCACCAGCGCAGCTGTGCGTCGCTGAGGTGCCCGAGGATCTGGATGGCGCCGCTCGCGACCGACGCCGAGCCGTGCGTCCCCAGCTCCGACGGTCCCCAGCTCGGCGGCCCGACGACCGCCAGCGTGGCCCCGGGACGCTCGGCGGCCACGCGGGACCAGAGGTCGACCACGAGTCCGAGGTTCTTGCGCGGGGAGGTGTCGCCCACCACGAGGGCGAACTCGCGGTCGAGCAGGGCCCCGACCGGCTCGGGCCGGGCCGTCCGCAGCCCGTTGGACATGGCGAGCGGGACGGCGACCGTCCTGCCGGTCACTGCGGGCACGAACCGCTCCACGCTCTGCTGGGTGGCGCGACTGACGCACAGGAGGGTGTCCGCCTGGCGGATGGAGGCCAGGTAGGGCCTCGTCAGGAGGGTGCGCTTGAGGAGCCCGAAGTCGCGCGGGCGCTGGAGGGGCAGCATGTCGTGGACGGTGAGGACACGAGTGCCGCTCCCCCAGCGCGGCAGGATGTGCTTCGTGCCGTGCACGACGTCGAACCGGCGCCGGGCGGGCAGCTGCGCGAGCCCGAGTCGTTCCAGCGTCGAGCGGGCCGGGACGGGGACGTCGGGCACCGTCACGACCCGGTCGGGCGAGCCCAGCAGCTCGGCGAAGAAGGGGCGGGCCGATGCCGTGGCCAGTACGGACAGCTCGACGTCGGGTCGGGCGTGCAGTGCCCGGGCCAGCTCGACCGTGTAGCGGATGATGCCGCCACCCGCTCCCGACGGGGGCACGTGCGTTGCCAGCAGGAGCCAGGAGAGTGGGTTCACCTCGGTCCCCTCGTGGACGTGGAACGCCGGGCCAGCCAGGCGATGACCAGCAAAGCGACGAAGGACGGCAGGACCCGACCCTGTCCCCAGTACAGGTACCGGGGCATCTCGAGGAGGCCGGTCAGCGCCACCGGGTACACGAGGGAGGCCCAGAACTCGCCGTCCCGCCACCGCAGGTAGGCGATGCCCAGCGCCAGACCGACGACGAAGAAGAACACCAGCCCGCCGGCCGTGCCGTAGTCGACGAAGGGGATCGACAGCCCACCGGGGCTGTTGAACTCGGGGGTGCCGTACTGCTGCAGGAGGTAGGCGTAGTCGTCGGGTTCGTACCGCCCTGTCAGGCGTCCGTAGAGGTCCCACTGAGAGATCCCGGGCGCGGTCCAGAAGGCCTCGATGCTGCCGTAGGGGAGCCGCACGTCGCTCCCCAGGCCGTACGTGAGAGCGATCTGGCCGTTGTTGTAAGCGGTGGCGTAGTAGCCGGCCAGCCGGTCGATGACGAACTGCAGAAAGGACCCGCCGCGCTGCTGCGAGTAGAAGACCCAGCTCCGGGAGTACTCGAAGATGCCGAAGACAGCGATCGCACCGGGTACCAGGACGAAGGGTGCCGCCGAGCTCAGCCGGCGCCCGGCTCCCCCGCGGCGAGCCGCGTGCATGGCGAGGATCCCGACCGCCGGGATGGCGAGCTCCAGGATGGCCAGCCGCTCCGTCAGGAAGAACGCGCGCATGAGCGCGAGCACGACGACGACCACGAGCCGGCGGGCCACGTAGCGGTTGGACTCCCTGGTCAGGAGGGTGACGGCCACGACCACGTAGGCGATGCCGAGCTGCGTCAGCGTGGTGATCCCGGCGATGGGGGCGAATTGCGTCCGGAGGGTCGAGTCGAAGGCGTCCTGCGACGTCAGGGCGTCGAGGAGGTCGGCGGGCCGTGCACCCCGGGACGCACCCACGGCGGCGAGGGCGACGTAGCCGACGATCGTCAGCCGGTACAGCACCACGCAGCACCGGCGCAGGAAGCCGGTGTCCACCGCAGCGGCGGGCGACGCCGCGTGGCGTCCACGGCCTCCGCTGAGGAGGAGCGGCAGCATGCCACCGATCGCGAAGAGCAGGGCCCCGGCAGCGAACAGCAGCAGGGTGTCGTGCGTCAGCGACTTCGCCGTGCCCCACGACTCGCGGAAGTAGGAGTCGTCGAGCTGCCATGCGATCAGGAGCGTGACGGGCACGGTCAGGGCGGCCGCACCGGCCGGCGACAACCACCACACGCCGGTCGACAGCGCACTCCCCCGGGACCGTGAGGGAGTGCGCTGTACCGCACTCGTCGTCACTCCGTCCTGGTCCTCTGGATGAGCAGAGCGAGCGCGATCCCCACCACTGTCCCCAGCAGCAGCCCGAGCAGGGTCGCCTGCACCACTGCGCCTGCGCCCCCCACGGTCGTCGCGCGCGGGGAGCCGACGACCTGGGTGTACTCCTGGTCGCCCGAGCGCAGGAGCACGACTTGGCTGCGGGACGCCAGCAGTCGCGAGTATTCGGTCGCAGTGGCGGTGGCGAGCGCGCTGTCGTCATCCGCACTCAGCCTGCCTTGGAGGTCCACGATCTCCGCCTCGATCCCAGCGAGCAGCGCATCGACCTGTGCGGTCACGGCGGCACGCCTCTGCTGGTCGTACTGCTCGATGACTGCGGTCGAGGCGTCGCGCGCCGCTTCCTCCGTTCCGGCCTGGACCTGCAACTCCACGACGTCGGTCGCCCCGACCTGTTGTGCCGTCAGCATCAACTCGTCCCCGAGGCCCAGCCCCTCGGCCACGCTGTCACGGATGTCGGCGCCGGTGAGGATGAGGATCTGCGTCTGGATGAAACGGTCCTTGGCGTCAGGGCTGGTGGTGGCCTGCTCACCGGGCAGGACGGGGTCTTGGACGAAGGACAGCCTCGTGATGGCAGTCGGCGCCTCAGGGTCGCTCAGGGAGACGATAAAGCCGATCAAGCCACCGAGGAGAGCGCCGACGAGTGCAAGTGTTAGCCCACGGCGCTGACTACGAGGTCTCCGTGCCACTGCACCCCCGGCTGCTCGGCCACGCCGACGCTCCTGCGCGGCATCCGAGGCCCCGGAGTCGTCGGTGGCCAGCGCTCCCGGTGACTTCGATCCGGGGTGTACCGTCACGCGCCTGCTCCCTCGGAGGTCCGTCGTCGCGAATGTGGCGAAACCGCAGCGTAAGGTGCCAACCCGCCACCAGCCTCCCGAGGTCCTCCTCAGGAGTCACTGGAGGACCGTCCGCGCGAAGGCCCTGGACGAGGTGGAGGAGATGCTGACGATCGTCCCACCGGGCTCGTCGGGAGCTGGTCCCGTGCCTGCTCCCGCGTACCCGGCCGCCGCACCGCGCGACTTGACGGGTGCCCGCCGCTCGGCTCCCTCGTCCCCCCGGCGGTCGCCGGACGGGACGGACGGCGTCATCCCCGGCAGTCTGGCCCGCGGCGTGGTGGACCGACTCGAGCCAGGGGGGGACACCTGAGCGCGACGCCACCGCAGACGCGCTTCGCGCGCGTGCTGGACCGGGCCTGGCTCGCTCTGCCGCAGGTCGTGTCCCGTCTCACCTCGGTCGTCGTGTTCGCCCTGGTCGCGCAGCGCGTCGACTCCGGTTCCCTCGGCGCGTTCTCCGTGGCCACGGTGATCTCCTCGGCGTCGCTCGCGCTCGCGCCCGCGCTCGTGGGCAAGCCCCTAGCCAACCTGGTCGCTCGCGGTGCCGTCGTGCAGGAGGCACCGTTCGCCCAGTCGGCCGCGGTCGCTGGGAGCGTCCTCGCGGGCAGCGGCCTCCTCGTCGCGGCGCTGGTCAGCGAAGGGCTCGTCCGTCTCACGCTGCTGGGTGCCGCCATCGGTGTCCCGGCGGTCATGATCGTGGAGAGCAGCTTCTGGCGGGACGTGTTCACCGGCGGCAGTCGTCGCGCCGGCGGGCTGCTCAGCCTGGCGTACGCGGTGCAGGCGCTCGGGGTCGTGACGGCCGTCCTCACCCTCAACTCACGGGCCGTGGTGCTGTCCCCGTTCGTCACCCTCCTCGCCGTCGGCACGGTGATCCTCTTGGTACGCCGCGGGCTCACCGCCAGGGGCGCCTGGATCTGGTTCCGCCACCGCCGGTCGTCGTGGCTGCCCTACGTGCTCGGAGTCGCCGCGACCGTGGCGTTGGTCCAGGCCATCCCCGTCGTGATCACCGCGACCGCCGGTTTCGGGTCCGCGAGCGTGTACCGGGCCGGGGAGCTGGCCTTCGGGGGGACCAACCTCCTGATCGGCATCGCCACGCAGAGCCTCCTCGCCCGGGGCACGAGCAGGCCCCGGGCGACCTACGCGAGGTTCACCGCCGCGCTGTTGGTCGTGGCCGTCCTGAACGGGCTCGTCCTGGCCCTGCTCCCCGACGCGTTGCTCCGCGCCCTCGTGGGCCCTGCCGAACCCCTCCTCCGGGAGGTCCTGCTCATCGTCACCGTCCAGCGGTGCGCGCTCGCGGTGAGCTCCATCGGCGGGGTGCTCCTCGTGACCTTGGTGTCCGCACGGCGCTCCGGACTGCTCGACGTCGTCGCCGCCAGCGTCTCATTCACCTCCCTAGTCATCGGCAGCGTGCTGTACGACCTGCGCGGAGCCCTCGGGGGCCTGGCCGCAGCGGAGGTCCTGTTGTCGGGGATGTACTTCCTCCTCCTGCGGAAGAGGACGTGAGTCAGATGAGCACACCCATACGTCCGCGCATGGGACTGGCGATCACCACCGTGGGACGCCCGGCCCTCCACCGCCTTCTCGAGTCGGTGGCGGACTCGACCCTGCTCCCCCGGGTGGTCACAGTGGCCAACCAGAGCGGTCGCGACCTGCAGCTGGGGACGTCCGGACTGCCGTTCGACGTCCGGGTGGTCGACAGCACGGGGGGCGCCAGCAGGGGGCGCAACGACGCGGTCGCGGCCATGGGATCGTCGGTCGACGTCATCGGGTTCCCGAACGACGACAGCACCTATCCCCGGACCTGTCTCGAGCAGGTCGCGGACGTCTTCGGCGCCGGACCCGGTGTCGAAGGCCTTGCGTGCTCGCTCGTCGAGAGCGGCCGCCCCCGCTTCGTCCTCCCGGATGACTGTGCGCTCGACCGCTACTCCGTCTGGCGGGCGATCGAGCCGGCGATGTTCCTCCGCCGGGAGACCTTCGAGGACGTCGGCGGGTTCCGCGAGGACCTCGGCACCGGGTGCCGGACGCCGTGGCAGTCGGGAGAGGGGACCGACCTGCTCCTGCGGGTCATCGAGCAGGGCGGCGTCGTGTCCAGCCGTCCGGACATCGCCGTCATCGGCCAGGGGGAACGCCGGGACCTGGACACGCCGTCCCTGCTGGCCAAGCACCGCGGCTACGCCCGAGGGACCGGGTACGTGTACCGGATCCACCCCTACCCGTCCTGGGTCAGGGCTCGCATCCTGGCCGCCCCCTGGCTCAGGCTGCGCCGGCTCGACCCGTCACCCCGACTCGCGGCGCGACTCGCCCTCGCACGGTCCGTGGGCCGCGCCGAGGGGCTGGCCGGCCGGACCTTGTCCGCGCGAGAGCGGACGTGGCTGCCGACGGCGTCCTCCGCCGCACCGGTGCGCGACCCCGACGGCGGGCACGGGTCCCCTGGGGGCCGCGGCCCGGACCGTTGACGGAGCCTCTCCCCGAGGCGGACGCGGTCGGCCTCCGCGGGCGCCGGTGCACCGGATCAGGGGAGCGCGAGCATCGACGGTGAGGACCGTGGGCACTGCCTACACCAGTACCCGGGAACTGGAGGTGACGTGTTCGATCCCCGCGCCATCGGCGATCTGCCCGACGTCCTGCTGCGAGCGGACGGGTTCCCCGGCAATCGTCGGCCGCGCCTGGTCGCCACCGGCTACGGCGGTTCGGTACGGACGTCGTTCAGCGGATCGAGTGCCTACCTGGCCGAGGCGGGTATCGAGAACGGCTCACTCGACGGGGCGTTCACGCTCTACTCGACCCGGAGACCAGACCGGGTGCTCCAGGCCCAGGGGGCGCTGTGGAAGGCCCGGCGGCTCCTGCGCCGAGAGGCCATCGGCGGATTCAAGTTCTCGGCGGAGTTCAGTGCCCACCTGTGGCGCCGCCACCTCCCATCGCTCGCGGGCACGGATGTCATCAGCAACTTCCAGCTCTTCTCAGAGCGATTCCTGCGACAGCGTGAGTCACACGGGATCGGCGCGTACCTCTACCTCGACGCCACGTTGCACGACTACCTGGAGGGATACCGGGAGTTCGACGTCGCAGGCGTCGACCCGTCCACCGCCGACCGGGTCTTCGCCCTCGAACGCGACGGCTA
This sequence comes from Geodermatophilus obscurus, assembly GCF_900115395.1. Lineage (GTDB taxonomy): Bacteria > Actinomycetota > Actinomycetes > Mycobacteriales > Geodermatophilaceae > Geodermatophilus > Geodermatophilus obscurus_B. Next base: position 183,380 of record NZ_FOWE01000003.1, on the reverse strand, counting down.
CCAGCGAGCCGACGGGATCGCGGTCATGAGCAGCCAGACAGCGGAGACGCTGACGTCCCATTACGAGGTCCCCGCCGACCGGGTCAGGCTCGTGCTGCCCGGCGCCAACATGAGTGACGAGATGGCCGAGCGGGTCATCGAGGCGCGCGCCACCCGTGCGGCCACGGACGAGTGCGTCGTCGGCTTCATCGGCGTCTACCCGGAGCGCAAGGGGCTGCCGAGACTCGCCTCGGCCATCGGGGCGTTGCGGCGGGAGGGTGTGCCGGTCCGGCTGCTCGTCGTCGGCCGCTGTCCCGAGGAGATCGCGGTCATGGACGGTGTCGAGGCGCTGGGGTTCATCAGCAAGACCGCGGAGCCCGGGGCGTTCGTCGCCGCCCTCGCCCGGATGGACCTCGGTTGCCTCCTGTCGACCGCGGAGATGTCCGGGATCGCCGTCCTGGAGTTCATCCGGTGCGGCATCCCCGTCCTCGCCACGGCCGTGGGTGGGATCCCCGACAACCTGCGCGGCGGCGGGGGGATCAGCGTGCCCGGCGACGCGTCGGCCACGGACGTCGCCGCGGCCATCGGCAGGTTCATCGACGACGGGGACGAGCGGCGCCGGCTGGAGGCGGAGGCCCAGGCGCGCAGCGGCTCGGTGCGCTGGCACGCCGCAGCCGCGGCTCTCGGGGAGATGGTCGCCGAGGAGGGCACGCCCTGACCGGACCTACCGACCGGTGGGGCCCCCGCCGACGGCCGGCCGCCGGACGACCGCCGTGACCAGCAGCGGGTAGGCGGGGTCGTCCCCGTCCAGCACCCCGGCCGGCAGTTCCTCCACCGCCGCCCCCAAGAGGAACGCACGGCAGGCCAGCAGGTTGCCCCGTGCCCGCACCTCGGCGTCGCCGCCCGCCCTGGCGACCAGCTCCCGGAAGCCGAGGGCCGTCCACCGCCACCGGTCCTGGTCCCCGGCCAGCCGGCTGAGGGAGGGGACCGTGACGAGAGCGGCGCCTCCCGGGCGGAGGGCAGCCAGCAGGTTGGCGAGCGCGGCCACCGGGTCCGGCACCAGCTGCAGTGTCTGGGTCACGACGGCGGCGTCGAACTCCTGCTCAGGGAGCGTGTCCCTGTCGCAGAGGTCGCCCACGATGGTAGCCAGTGGGTTGGCCGGGTCGATGTCCAGGACCTCCACACGCGCCGCCCCAAGCACGGAGGCGTACAGGTCCTCCTTGACCTCGAGGACGCGACCGTGCACGAGGTCACGGTGCTCGTGGAGGAACTCCTCGATGAGGTGACGGTCGACCGCTGTCCCCCGCTCGAAGCCCCACTCCGAGAGCGGGTCGGTCCTGCGGGTGCTGCTCCAGCGCAGCCGGAACGACAGCTGGCGGGCCAGCGCGGAGCGGGAGGCGACTGCACCGGTCGCTCGCCGGCGGAGGCTGCGCAACGCAGCGGTGGGCGCCATGCATGGCACACTAACCTCACGACGTGCCTGGTCAGGAAGACGTCTCACCCCGGCGAACGGGCTACCGGCTCTGTGTCGTGACCGATGCCCGGGAGTTCGGCGGGGCGGAGCGGTTCCTGGCCAACCTGCTGGGCGCGCTGCCCGGCGACGTCGCCGTCACCGTGCTCGCGACGTCGCCCGTGGTCCTCGCCCGGGTGGCCGACGCGCGGCCGGGCACCTCGGCGGAGCTGGTGGAGGACCGGGCGGGGCCCTTCCGGCGCGCGCTCCGACGCGCGGCGCCCGACGTCGTGCACCTCAACCTCATCGCCTTCCCGAGCTGCCGTCGCGCGGCCGCGGCAGCGGTGTCGCTCGGGCTGCCGTTCGTCCTCGTCGACCACCTGCCCAACCCCGGGCTGACCTGGCGCGGCCGAGCCGTGCAGCGGCTGCTGACCCGGTCGAGCGCGGCCCGGGTCGCGGTCGGCAGGACGGCCGCCCGGGACGTGGAGCGGTACGGGGGACTGCGGCCCGGGACCGTGCAGGTCATCCCGAACGGCGTGCCCGACCCCGGCTGCGGGGTACTCGACCGCCGCACGTCACGGCTGGTCCTCGGGACGCTCGGTCGCCTGGAACCCCAGAAGGGCGTCGACGTCCTGCTGCGGGCCCTGGTCGCCGTGCCGGACGCCGAGCTGGTGGTCGCTGGGGACGGGAGCCAACGGACCGCGCTGGAGGACCTGGCCGCCGAGCTGGGCGTGGCCGGGAGGGTCCGCTTCCTCGGCGCGGTGGACTCCCCGTGTGCGCTCCTGGGCTCCGTCCACGCCCTCGTCCAGCCCTCCCGGTGGGAGGCGATGCCGCTGGCCGTGCTGGAGGCGATGCACTGCGGCGTGCCCGTTGTCGCGACCAACGTGGGCGACCTCGGTGACGTCGTGCAGGACGGGCGGACGGGCTTCGTGGTCGCCGCGGAGGACCCAGTAGTGCTGGCGGCGGCGTGCCGAGACCTGGCCGACCCGCTCGTCCGTGAGCGCCTCGGGCACAACGCGCGGGTCCGGGCGCGGGAGTCCTACTCGGTGGCGGCCATGGCCGCCTCGTACGACGCGGCCTACCGCCGGGCCGCCGCGCGTCGGCTGCGGTGACGACGTCCGCCTCGGCCCTGCGCCGCACCAGCGGTCCGGCGGGAGGGGCCGCGCCGCTCCGAGCGCTTCAGGCGGAGCGTCGTCGTCCGCGTCCCCGGGACCCGATGAGCGGCCCCAGCTCAGTGTGCCCGTACCTGTGACGAGCCCGGGCGAGGCGGAGGCTGTACAGGGCCACCACGGCGCTCTCGTACCAACGTCGCCGCGACAGCGCCCACGCACACCACCTGAGCCTGGTCGCGCTGCTGAGCATCCAGGGCTTCCGTGGGCCGACGAAGTGGAGGACGTGGACCCCGTTCTCGCCGGACCACGAGACGCCGAGATGCCTGAGGTGGTAGTCCAGGTAGTCGGTGAACATGTTGTAGACGTCGGGCAGCCGGAGGTCCGGGGTGTGCCTCCACTCCGGATGAGCCTCGGTGATGACGTCCTGGTCGCCCACCCCCAGAGCCCCTTCCAGCACCAACCTCCGGTGGGCCGTGTCGGAGACCAGGTCGGGCAGCCGGGAGTAGGACTCCGGATCCGGTTCGACGACCATCAGGCCCGAGTTCAGGGTCGACCAGTCCTCGTTGCCGGGTATCCGCGCCCCGGCTGCGACCGCGGACATGTGGGGTCGCTCGAAGAGGTGGTCGATGTTCTTCACGACGAGCATGTCGCTGTCGACGTAGACGACCTTCGAGAACTGCGTCAGGGAGAACACGCAGAGCTTCTCCAGTGTCCTCGTCCAGTGGCTCCGGCCGTTGTCGGCGTTGACGGCCTGGACCTCCTCGGGGAGCTCGACGTCCAGGCGGACGGGGAGGCAGCTGATCCCCGCCGAGCGGAGCGCCGCCACCACCAGCGGCCTGACCGCCGTCCCGACCAGGACGTACAACGGATAGCGGGACCTCACCTGCACCAGCGAGTCGTGCAGGACGACCGCGCCGGGCAGGTACTGCTCGGAGCTCAGGACGGTCACGTACGCCCTCGAGCCAGACCGTGACCGATTGCTCCGACCCACCGCGGATTCCTCTCCTCGGGTCCCGTCCACCGCGCCCCGGTCCCAATGACCGTCGCGCGCTGATCGTGCAGCACGGACGAGGAAGCGGCCGCTCGTCCTCCGTGCGGCGCTACGGGACGACGTCCGGGATTGCGATCCCGTTGACCGTCCAGCCCGTCCGCGTGCAGCAGTCGGCGGGGACACCCGCGGCGGCGAACGCCGTGCCGGCGCTCGTCACGCCGACGTCCACCAGCGCCAGCTCCCGGATCCGCGCACCGGGCTCGGCGACGACGCCCACCTCCCACGGCGCATCCTCGCGGGTCGCCTCCACCACGAGCCCCGAGACGAGGACGTCGCTGGGGGGCTGGTCGGGGCGGCCCGCGTAGACGAGGACGGCACCGTGGCCGACCGAGGGATCCTGGTTGCCGCCCTCGATCCGGACCCTCCTGACGACGACCTCCCGGGGCGCGTAGGTGTCGTAGGGCGCCCCCTCGGAGGCGATGTACAGGCCCGCGGCACTGGTCCGTTCGACGAGCGCGTCCTCGATCGTGACCTGCTCCCCACCGACGACGCTGATCCCGCGGCCCCAGGTGTTGTCCCGCACCGTGACGTCCTGGACGTGGACCCGCCGGACCGGTGTCCCGTCCGCGAGGTAGGACACGACCGCGACGCCGTCGTCCCCCGTCCCCACGGCCACGACCCCGCGCACCACGCCGTCGTGGGAGCCCCCCGTCACGTGCACCCCGTCGGCGCGGGTGTCCTGGACACGGACGTCCTCGACGAGGAACTCCGTTGCTCCGGGGCCGACGTAGACGCCGGCCGCGGCGGACCCCTCGATCGTGACGCCCCGGACGACCACGCCGGTGTGCCCTGCCACGCGGAGCTTCATCTGCTCGTAGGCGTCCCAGCGACGGCTGGTGCCCCGCATCGCCAGCGTGATGCCGTCGACGACCACGTCGTTCGCCTCGACGACGACCGAGGACCGGGCTTCCTCGACCGCCACGAGGGAGCCCCCGCCGGTGAGGCGCACCCCCGGCACCCGGACCCTCAGGACGTCGGAGTGCACGAAGGACCTCCCCTCGGGCAGGACGAGCGTGTCCCCCGGGTGCAGCCCGTCCAGCGCCCGCTGCAGGGCACGGGTGTCGTCAGTCCGCCCGTCACCCACGGCACCGGAGTCGGCGGGGGTGGCGTGCTGCTCACCCGTGCCACCACCGAGGACGGCGAGCGCGACAGTGAGCAGGACGGCGAGGAGGACCACGCAGCCAGGTTCCCCGCACCCGGTCCGCGCGACCACCTGCCATGCCGGGGTCGCATCGGGAGAGGCCCTCCCGTGCCCGACGGCCGGGGACGCTCAGCCGCCCGCCGGTGACACGGACATCGGCAGCTCCTGGACGAGGATCCGCCCCGGACGCCCGTGGTCGCTCCCGAACAAGGTGAACGACGTCGTCACCGGTTCGTCGAGGAGGTCGGTGTGGGCCGTGCCGACCCAGACGCCCACCGTGAACTCCCCGACGTTGAGGATGGGCGGCACCATCAGCGTCACGCACCATCGGCCGGCCGTGATGCGCGGGGGGCCCTGGTCGCTCAGCGCCTGGTCCAGGACCCGCACACCGGTGGCCGTGGTGACGAACAGCGCCAGGTCCAGACCGGGCACGTCCTCGTCGACGGTGAGGTCGACCTCGATGCGCAGCGGCTCGTCGCGCACCAGCGCGGTCTCCGCCGCGCTCACCGCCGAGCGGACCCCGACCCCGTGGAGCGTGATCGGTCCGCGGCTGACCAGTGGCCCGGATCCGGGCTGCGGGGCGGTACCCGATGCGAGGTAGTCGCGCACCAGCTCCCTGGTGCCCCCCGCGGACCGGACCTGTCCACGGTCCAGCCAGAGGGAACGCCGGCACAGGGAGGTGAGGGCGTCGAGGTCGTGGCTGACGAAGACGATCGTGCGCCCCTCGCTGCCCGCCTCCTCCATCCGGCCGAGGCACTTGCGCTGGAACTCAGCGTCCCCGACCGCGAGCACCTCGTCGACCACCAGCACGTCCGGCTCGAGGTGCGCCGCGACGGCGAAGGCCAGGCGCAGGTACATGCCGCTGGAGTAGCGCTTCACGGGGGTGTCGAGGAACCGCTCCACGCCCGAGAACTCGACGATGTCGTCGAAGGCGCGGGTGATGTCGCGGCGGGACATGCCCAGGATGGCGCCGTTGAGGTAGACGTTCTCCCGCCCGGTCAGCTCCTGGTGGAATCCCGTCCCGACTTCCAGGAGCGCCGCGACCCGGCCCCGGGTCCTGGACACGCCTGCGGTCGGCGACGTGATGCCCGCCATGATCTTCAGCACCGTGCTCTTCCCGGCCCCGTTGCGGCCGAGGATGCCGAGCGTCTCGCCGTCGGCCACCGAGAAGCTGACGTCCCGCAGCGACCAGAGTTCCCGCTGCGCGTCTCCCCCGTCCCGGGTGACCAGGCGCTTCGCGGCGGCCACCAGCGCCTCCCGGGCGTTGGCCCGCTCACCGAGGACGTAGCGCTTGCTGACGCCCTCGAACTGCACGCGGTCCACGTCAGATCACGTCCGCGAAGGACCGCTGCGCCCGACCGAAGTAGCGGATCCCGGTCACGAGGACCACCGCGGCCGAGGCGGCCGACACCGCGAGCGACCACCCGGGCCAGGGGGTACCCGTCAGCGCGAACCGGCCGAACTCGATCGGGCCGACCATCGGGTTGAGCGCGTAGACCGCCTGTTGCCAGCCGGTGAGCGATCCCGTGCCGTAGGCCACCGGACTGGCGAACAGCCACAGTTGCAGCAGGGGGGTGACCGCGTGCTGGACGTCCCGGTACCGGACGTTGAGCGCCGACACCCACAGCGCGACGCCGGCCGCCGTCAGGACCAGCATCAGCAGCCATGCAGGCACCAGGAGGAGGCGGACGCCGGCGAAGATCCCATAGTACGTCGCCAGCACACCGACGAGCAGCAGCGACACGCCCAGGTCGACGCCCGGGGGCAGCAACGACGACGCGGGAGCGGCGATCCGGGGGAAGTAGACCTTGGTCACCAGGTTGACGTTCGAGGCGAGGACCGTGCTGGCCGACACGACGGTGCTCGAGAAGTAGGTCCAGGTGACCATGCCGACCAGGGCGAACAGGGGATACGGGATCCCCTGACTCGAGACCCCCGCGAGCCGGCTGAAGACGAGGGTGAAGACCGTGACGCTGGCGATCGGCTGCGCAAGGACCCACACGACACCCAGGGCCGCCTGCCGATAGCGAAGTCGCAGGTCCTTCAGGGCGAAGTACCCGACCAGCTCCCGCGCCCTCCAGAGGGCCGTCCACGGGCTTTCTCGTGAGACACCACGGGAGGTGTTCTCGTTCCACGTCGCCGGGTCCCCGTTCACACGCACGCCCGCCATCATGCGACGTCCGCGACCGGTCGACCCGCCTGCGCCCGGGTCACCTCACCTGCCCGGGTGCCCACGCGGCGGTGTCGGGCGGCCGTTGCGGGTCCTCCCCGGGCTCCCCCGCCGGCCGCCGGCGCCACCACAGCAGGACGGCGGCCCCGACCACGGCCGCCAACAGGAGACCGATCCGCAACGGCGAACCGGCCCGTGCGGCCCACTCCGTCAGCCCCGGCACCGACGCGCCGGCGCCGACCTGCAGCACCGTGCTGGGCAGCAGCCCGAGCGCCGTCGCCGCCGCGTAGGGCCCGGGCGGCACCGTGCTCAGCCCCGCCGCGTGGCTGAGCACGCTGAACGGCACCACGGGCAGCAGCCGCCCGGCGAGCACCGCGGCGAACCCGCGCTCGGCCAGCACCCGGTCGGCGGTGGCCAGCCGCCGCCCGGCCAGCCGGACCACCGCGTCGCGGCCCAGCGCCCGGGACAGGGCGAACGCGACCAGCCCGCCGAGCAGGCCCCCGGCGAGCGCGACCGCCAGCCCGGTCCCGAAGCCCAGGACGACGCCGAGCAGCACCGACAGCGCCGTCCGCGGCACCGGGCCGACCAGCGCCACGCCCACCCCCGCCGCGAGCACCAGCAGCCCGGGGCCCCCGGCGCCGTCGGTCCAGGCGCGCACCGCAGCGACGTCGGGCAGGTCGGCGGTCAGCGCCAGGACGGCGGCCCCGAGGAGGACGGCGACGAGCACCCCTGCCCGTACCCACGTCCCCCGCACGGCTCCATGGTCACCCACCGCACGCACCGCAGACGTCGACCGGCCTGCGGAGGCGGCGCGTGGCGCGTTGACCGCCCCGGGTGCCGCCACGGATCCTGGCCGCCTGACGACGGGACCGCTCCGTCGCGGCAGGACGGGGAACGCGGCATGAGCGACCGGTACGGCGTGCGACCCGGCGGGGAGCCGGCGCCGGCACCCGCCCGCCCCGGCCCCGCGCTCGGCGCCGCGGTCCTCGCGTTCGTGCAGGCCGGCCTGCTCCTCGCGCTGGTCGTCGTCGTCATCGTCGCCGCCCTGGTCGGCCTGTCCCCGGGCGGTGGCGTCGGCGTCGCCGCCCTGGTGTGCCTGGCCGTCTGCTCCCTGGCCGGCCTCGACCTGCTCGGCGGGCTCCTCCTCCTGCGCGGGGGCGGCCGCACGGTCCTGCTGGTCACCGGGCTGGTCGAGGCCGCGCTGGTCGGCCTGCTGCTGCTCGTCGCCGTCGTCGACGTCGCCGTCCGGCGGTCGGCCGACCCCGTGGCCGACCTCGTCGGGGTGCTGGTCCTGATGACCCTGCTGGCGCTCCCGGTCGTGCGCCTGGTGCTGGCGGCCCGGCCCGCCGTCGCCGGCTGGCTCGCCGCCCGGCGGCCGCCGGTCCCGCCGCCGGTGTGGTCGCCGCAGGCCGGCTGGGTGAGTTCGGCAGCCCCTGCGCAGGCCGTCCCGACCGGGCTGCTCACCGCGGCCCTGGCTCCGGTCGCCGTCCTGGCGGTGGTCGCCACGGTGACACTGGCGCTCATCGAGGGGTCCGTGCTGATCACCGACGGGCCGGCCGCGGGGTACAGCGGCACCGGGGTGCCGACGGAGCCACCGGCACCTGGGGACCGCGGCCACGACCCACAGTTCGCCGGCCTGGCCGCCGACTGCCGCGACGGCGACATGACGGCGTGCGACGACCTCTTCTGGGACACGCCGGTCGGCGACCCCTACGAGACCTACGGCTCCACCTGCGGTGGCCGGCTCGACGACGGGACCTCCGGCGGGTGCGTCGCCGTCTTCGGCCCGACCGACTGACCCGAGCGGCGACGGGCGGTCAGGAGGCGCAGGGCCGCTCCTCGGCCTCCGGCTCCCCGCGCTCCTGCCCGCGGGCCTCCCGGCCGCGGCGGTTCTCCCGGCGATCCGCCGTCCGGAGCGCCCTGCCGAGGAGGACGCCCAGGAACACCGCCAGGACACTGCACGCTAGGAGCACTCGACCGTCATCGATGCCGCGGCGCGCCCCACACCGACCGCCAACAGACGTTGGCTGGCCGATTCAGTCGACGGCTCGGCGCCGGACCGGTCGCCCATGATGTCTTCGCATTGCGGATGGTCTCCTTCCGGGGACACGGACGACGACCGACCTACAGGCACGCTTCATCGAGGAGGTCGAGCACTCGGGCATCCACGCCCGTGTCGAACTTGCGGGCGAAAAGGGCCTGTGAGGCCCGGATATCTGCGACGTCACCGACGCCCAACACCGCCGGGCTCCGTGCATCGTCGCGCCATACGGTGTACCGGAGGTCGTCGTTGACGACGCGGTCCCGGAGCGGGGAGTTGAGCAGGAGCGTCTGGAAGAAGATCTCGTCCGGGATGTACACCCGCCTGAAGTACCTGCAGTAGGCGGGATCCTGCCCAAGGAAGGCATGGATGTACTCCACGGCCTCTCTGGAGAGCGACCAGTACCCGCCGCCCCCGTAGGGCCGGAGCCCGGAGGGAAGCGGCCGCCTCTTCGGCAGGATCCTGCCGATGAACTGCGGCTTGGCAGGTATGCGGCGGCTGTTCACCGGCAGCTCGATGTGCCTGCCTCCCCACCAGAAGTGCCAGTGCTCCAACCTGGGCATGCCGCCCCGGAACCACCCCTCGCGCGGGAGTGGGAAGTGTTCGAGGTACTCACTGTCCGGGTGTGCCTCGAAGAACTCCCTGATGGCCGCTCTGTCCGTGACGGGATAGTCCTGGCCAGTCAGGAGCACGACCCGATCACAGGGGATCCGGCGCTCGACGATGCGCCTGATGCCCTTCAGGGAGGCTTCCACGTGCCCGAAGTCCCCCCAGTGACAGGGATGACGATCGAGAAGGTGGACGTCCGGCCTGCCGCCCAGCTTCTCGAGGATCGGGCCCGTCACCTCGTGCCCGGACTTCGCGTCCACGTGGACGAGGAAAGTGACCCCCTCGTCCTGGAGCCGCGAGACGAGTCGCACGAGTTGATGGGGAAGGCGATAGGCCGAGATCACGTACGCGATGTCCACCGGTTCCCACCCTTCGTCGGGAGGCAGACGCTAGTGAGCGCCGTTCCGGACCCGACGAGCCTGCGTCCCGACACCCGGTCCAGGTCGCTCAACGGCTAAGCAGTGCCATCGGATCCCGTCCGGGGGCTGCCATCGCCGTGGACGGCAGCGCCGAGGGCGCCGGTCGAACAGCGGCCGTCCTCGACGGTGGTGCCAAGCGGGCGGTCAGGAGGCGCAGGGGCGCTCCTCGGCCTCCGGCTCCCCGGGCTCCTGCCCGCGGGTCTCCCGGCCGCGGCGGTTCTCCCGGCGATCCGCCGTCCGGAGCGCCCTGCCGAGGACGACGCCCAGGAGCACCGCCAGGAGGCTCCACGCGAGGAGCACCCAGACCCACCACAGCACGCGTCCCCCAGCCGTCGCCCGGCCCCCGTGCTGCACGGCCCTGCTACCCAGCACGACCAGGAGGCACGCAGCGCCCGGCCTGTGACACCCGGTCGATCCGTTGCCCACAACGGGACCGGTAGGGTAGACACGACCGCCGATCGCGTCTCCGAGACACCGGGACGGATCCGTCCGGGCGGTCGAGCGGGAAGGCGCAGTGGGCGACTCAGGAGGACGTGACCCGCTCCACGCGGATCCGCGGCAGGCCGAGCAGCACGTCGACGAGATCGCGGCGGCGCTGCGCACCGAACTCGCCATGGAGGCCGCCGGCATCGGCACGTTCGACTGGGACCTCGTCAGCGGGGTCCTCGAACGCGACGAGCGCCTGGCCACCGTGTTCGGGGACGACGCGACGCCGTCCGGGCCCGGCCTCGAGACGTTCACCCGCCGCGTGCACCCCGAGGACCGGGACGACGTCACGGCCGCCGTCCAGCGCGCCATCGACACCCGTGACGGCTTCGACGCCCTGTTCCGGGTGCTGGTCCCCGGCGGCGCCACGCGGTGGATCTCCGCCCGCGGCCGGATCCTGAGCGACGCCACCGGTGCCGCCACCCGCCTGCTCGGCGCCGCCTCCGACGTCACCGACCAGCTCGGCGTGGTCCGCGTCCTGGAGTCGATGCCCGCGGGCTTCTACGCGCTCACCCGCGAGTGGCGCTTCACCCAGGTGAACGCCGAGGCCGAGCGCATGCTGGACCGGCACCGCGACGAGCTGATCGGCGAGGTCCTGTGGGAGGCGTTCCCGGCGGCGGTGGGGTCGGAGTTCGAGGAGGCCTACCGGCGTGCGGTCACGACCGGTGAGCCGGTCACCTTCGACGCCTACTACCCCGCCCCGCTCGACGGCTGGTACGAGGTCCGCGCCTGGCCCACGTCCGACGGGCTGTCGGTGTACTTCCTGGAGGTCACCGAACGCGTCCGCGCCCAGGAGAAGCTGCGCCGCGCCGCCGAGCGCGTCGCCACCGTGGCGCGCGTCAGCACCGAGCTGGCCGGGTCGCTCGACGCCGAGGTCGCGACCGGGCAGGTGCCCCGGCTGGTGGTCCCCGTGCTCGCCGACGCCTGCATCGTCAGCGTCTTCGACGAGCACGGGCACGCGCAGGCGGTGAGCACCTGGCACGCCGACGAGGGCCGGCGGGACCTGCTGGAGCGCTACGCCCGCTCGCGGCTGCCGTCGCTGACCTCCATCCCCGCCGTCACCCGGACCATGTCCACCGGGGACGTGCTGCAGCTCAGCGGGGAGCAGGCGCTGGCCACGACGCCGCCCGGCGAGCCGCGGCGGCTGCTCGCCGAGCTGCGCCCCAGTGCCGCGCTCGCCCTCCCGCTGCGCGGCCGCCACCGTCCCCTGGGGCTGGTCTCGCTCCTCTACACCGACGGCCGGGTGCCCACCGGCCAGGAGGTCGCGACGCTGCGCGACGTCGCCGACCGGCTGGGGATGGCGCTGGACAACGCGCGGCTGTACGGGACGCAGCGCCGGCTGGCCCTGGAGCTGCAGCGCTCGATGCTCACTGCCCCGCCCGAGCCCGACCACGCCGAGATCGTCGTCCGGTACCTGCCTGCCGCCGAGGCGGCCGCGGTCGGCGGCGACTGGTACGACGCCTTCCTCACCCCCGACGGGGCGACCACGCTGGTCATCGGTGACGTCGCCGGCCACGACACCGCCGCCGCGGCCACGATGGGCCAGCTGCGCAGCCTGCTGCGCGGGATCGCCATCGGCACCGGCGCCGGACCGGCCGACGTGCTGCGCGACCTGGACCGGTCCATGGGGCTGCTGCGGCTGTCGACCCTGGTGACCGCCGCCGTCGCCCGCCTGGAGCAGGTGCCGGCGGAGATCGGCGCCGGGACCACCCGGCTGCGGTGGTCGAACGCGGGCCACCCGCCGCCGGTCGTGCTCGCACCCGACGGCGCGGTGACCGTCCTGGCCGAGGACCGCGCCGACGTGCTCCTGGGCGTCGACGCCGACCGGCCGCGGCGGGAGTCCGTGGCGGTCCTGGAGCGCGGGACCACGGTGCTGCTCTACACCGACGGCCTCGTCGAGCGGCGCGACTCCGACCTCGACGAGGGGCAGGCCCGGCTCACCGCGGCGCTCGCCGAGCTGGCCGACCGCCCGCTGCCCGAGCTGTGCGACCTGCTGGTCGAGCGCATGGTCGACTCCCACCCCGAGGACGACGTCGCGCTCGTCGCCGTCCGCCTGCACCGCCAGGACCGGCCGCGGCCGGCCTCCGCCGGGCGGGTGGACGTGCCCGAGGGCGTCCCGCCGGACCCGGCCGCGTGATCGTCGTGACCGCCGCGGGCGGCCCCACCGGCACCGCGGTCGTCCGCGCGCTGCGGGCCCGGGGCGAGCGGGTGCGGGCCGTCGTGCGGTCCCCGCGTCCGGGGCTGGAGGCCCTCGGCGCGGAGGTCGCCGTCGCCGACCTGACCGGGGACGTCTCCGGCGCGCTGGCCGGCGCCGACGCGCTGTACCTTGTCTGGCCGAACGTCGACCCGGCCGAGGAGGCCGGCGCCCCGGCCGTGCTGCGCGCCGCCGCCCGCGCCGGGGTGCGCCGGCTGGTCTACCACTCGGTGCTGCGCCCGCAGGCCCGCGTCATGCCGCACCACGCCGCCAAGGACCGCGTCGAGGAGGCCCTCGACGGCGTCGTCGCGGGCACCGGGGCCCGGTGGCGGGTTCTGCAGCCGTGCGCCTACGCCGACAACCTCGACGCCGCCGTCGCCGAGGCCGGGCGGACCGGGGAGCTGCGCAGCCCGTGGGGGCTGGAGCGCGCGCAGTCCTTCGTCGACCTGCGCGACGTCGCCGAGACCGCCGCCGTGCTGCTCACCGAGGACGGCCTGGACAGCGGCACGTTCGAGGCGGCCGGCCCCGAGGAGCTCACCGCGCCCGACGTCGCCCGGATCGCGGGCGCGCACCTCGGCCGGCCGGTGACCGCCGTCGACGCCGCCCCACCCGCGGACGACGGCAGCTACGCCCGCCGCTGCCTGCGGACGATGTTCGGCGAGTACCGGGCACACGGGTTCACCGGCAGCCCGCGGGTGCTCACCGCGCTGCTCGGCCGCCCGCCGCGGACCTTCGCCGACCACCTCACCTCAGATGGTGCCCGCTCGTCCCTGTGACGTGACGGGAGCCGTCCGGGTGACCCTCACCGCGCGCAGGGGTCGAGGAGGTCAGTGGTGAGGATCGCCCGCCCGAGGGCCACCCAGGCCCCCTGGTAGTAGCTGGGGTACTCCGCGTCGACCTCTGCGGCCCGGTCGAGGAACCGGTCACGATCGGCCTCCCGGCCCGCTGCGTCCGCGGCAGCGGCGCTCGCCACGAGCGGAAGCGCGCCCACGCGGTCGTCGAGGACCTCCCCGGTGGGCCGGAGGCGCAGTGCGGCGGCCCGGTCGGATGCCTCGAGCAGGGGCAACGACCGTGCCGCCAGGGCACGGACCGGCGCGTCGCAGGCCGCTGAGAGCCACACCAGCAGGCGCTGGGCATCCAGACCGTACTGGGCCTCTGGCGTCGAACCGTCGGGCGCAGGTGTCGCGGACACCACCTCCCCGTCGACCCGGGCCCAGTCGGGCGGGAGCAGGCGCCCGTGGTCGGTGAGGGTCTCGGTCACCTCCACGGCGACGTCGGCCAACTGGGCCCAGCGTGTGTCGCCCGTCCAGCCGGCCAGGTCCACGAAGACCCCCGGCGCCCAGTAGCTGGGGTTGAGGGTCGCGGGGGCCCCCGTCGCCCACGGTCCCGCGGCGAGCACCGGACCGGTGCCGGGCATCTCGACGACCTCTGCACCCAGCACCGCGGCGGCGAGACGCAACCCGGGCTCGCGATACTGGCCTCCCTGTCGGAGAAGTGCCCAGGCGGCGAGCACGTCGGCGTCGCTCGCGGGGTTGGCGTCCACGACCCGGTCCCCCTGCAGCCGCCACGCGAGCAAGCCGTCGGGCTGCTGCAGGTTGCCGGCGGTCCACCCCCAGATGCGGGCGAAGGCCTCGTCGTCCGCGGCCACCTGGGCCAGGAGCAGCCCGTAGGCCTGCCCCTCGCTCACGGTGTCCCCGCCCTGGTCGCGCCGGACGACGCGACCGTCGGCGTCCACGTAGGTGTCCAGGAACGCCTCGGCAGCCTCTCGCGCGGCGTCGGCCCGTGTCACGCGACCGCCACTGCTCGTGGTCGGATCGGCGACGCAGGCCACCAGCAGCAGGGCCGTCAGCAGCGGCGCCAGCCTGCGGAGGCCCCGTGCCGTCGCTCCCCTCCCCGACTGCAGGAGGCGCGCTCCGGCGGAGGTCGCCGGAGCGCCGCCCGGCATCCGTCGCTGCCCGTCACTCACGGGTCGGGTCGACCCGGTGGACGATGATCTCCTCGCCACCCTCGCCGAAGGAGGCGATGACCTCCGAGTTCTCGAACGCCTCGATGGTGGTCTCGATGGTCGCGCTGTCCGTCGTGCCCGTCACCGAGTCGACCGTCGCCCGCATCTCGACGTTGGAGATGAGGTAGCCGATGTCCCGCCAGTTGTTGGGCAACCGCTGGCTCACCTCGGGGTCGGTGTCCGGCTTGTAGTACCAGATGATGTTCTCGGTGCTGAATCCCTGCTGCACCAGGTCGACCCAGACCCCGTGGCCCACGAGGACGATCGCGTCCCGAGGCAGGTTCTCCGCGGCCCACGCCGTCACCTCCTCGGTCGAGGTGTTGTCCTGCTCCGTGGCGAGGGCCTGCACCTGCGGCAGCCACCTCGGCCACACGACCCCGGCAGCGAAGGTCAGCAGCAGTCCGAGGATCACGGCGACGGACAGCGCCGGTGCCATCCGCGGGAGGGACGGCACGCGGGACGCCCACCTCCCGAGCCAGGAGGACACCGGGAACCGGCTCCGCCAGATGCCGTCCAGGACCCCGGCGACCACCAGTGCCGCGAAGGGCAGCGCAGCCACCGGGTGGGCCAGGGGCAGGTAGCCACCGCGGAGGAGCGCGAGCCCCTGGATGACGAGCACGAGCGCCACCGGCCGGAGCTTCCGCTGCAGGAGGGCGACCGGGATGGCGGCCAGCGCCAGCGCCAGGAAATACAGGTCCAGACCCCGCCAGATGCTGACGAAGCCGGCTGCCGGCGACTGCGGGTCGAAGACGCTCCCGCTGCTCTGCCGCTCGACCAACTGCCACCGCACCGCGTCCCAGAGGCTGACGTGCCCCTCACCCGGGAGCAGTTCTCCCTTGAGGAGTGCGAACAGCGGGTACACGAGGACCGTGGTCGCGAACAACGTGGTCACGACGACGACCACGTACGGGCGCGTGCGCCGGGCACTGTGCTGCCACATGACGTACACGAGCGCCGGCAGGAGCAGCAGGAGCGTCTCCTTGGTCAGCACGGCCACCGCGAAGCACACCGCGCTGGCCGCCTGCTCACCCAGCCGCCGGCGTGGGGAGGCCGCGAGGAAGAAGGCCGCCAGCACCCACGGCACGGCGATGTTGTCCAGCAGGGTCAACCGCTGGAAGAACAGCGCGAGCGGGTTGACCGCGACGAGCAGGATCCCGATAGCCGTGAAGGTCCGGCCGATCCCCAGCCGTCGCGCCAGGCCGTACAGCAGGGCGACGGTGACCAGCTTCATGACCAGCATGAACTCCCGGCCGACCATGATCGCCGCGGGCAGCCGGTCGAAGCCGTCGGTGAGCCAGGCGTACCCGGCCAGCATCATCCAGCCGACCGGTGGGTGGTCGTACCAGTAGGTGTAGTTGGCCAGTTCCCCCAAGTTGACCAGCGCCCAGGCCTGGGACACGTAGGTGCCCTCGTCGTCGGTCACCGTGGTGCCTGGGGACTGGTAGGCGTTCCAGCTGTGCACGAGGCCGGAGACCGCCAAGAGGACCACGAGCAGCACCGGCCCGGCCGGGATCCTGGTCCGCCTCGGGACCGCGGGGCCCTGCGAGTCCGGTGCGCCGACGGCCTCGGCGCGGCGGTGGTCGAGAACGGTCGCCATCACGCCGCCTCCGCCGCGGCCGGCGTCAGCACGTGGTGCGCACCGGCGTGCGCCGTCTTGTACCAGGTGTTCACGCCCCGGGCCTCCCGGACGGCGGCCTTCAGAGCCGCTGCGGAGAGGATGAACTGGTACGGGAAGAGCCCCAGGACGAGCCGCACGTAGTCACCCGGTCGGGCCTTCAGTCCGTAGAGCCGGGTGAACTCGCGGAGGGCCACCACGTCCCCGCCCAGGCCGGCGACGACCGGGATCAAGGGCAGGAAGGTGAGCAGGGCCAGCCCGACCGGCAGGCTCAGCAGGACGGCGGACACGATCGCCAGCGGCAGGATCACCCCGGTGAGGGCCTGGACGAGGGGCATGACCAGGGTGTAGCGGGCGAGCAACCGCTGACGGACCGTCGGCAGTGCGCGCCACTCGCCCTTGCGGTACGTCTGCAGGAAGCCCTGCATCCAGCGCACCCGCTGGTTGAACAGCGCGTTCATCGTGGGCGGCGTCTCCTCGCGGGTCGCCATCCGGGCGTCGTAGGCGACGCTCGTGCGGGCTCCGAGAACGCTCATCCGGACGCCGAGCTCGCAGTCCTCCGCCAGGCACGCGTCGTCCCAGCCGCCGAGCTCGTCCAGCCAGTTCCGACGGACGAAGATCGTGTTGCCCGAGTACGGGATGAACCCCCGCTTGGCCTGGTAGTGCAGCCGGCTCCGGAACCAGTAGAAGTACTCGAGCACGTTCTGCAGGGACCACCAGCTGGTGTGGAAGTTCATCAGCTGCACGGGTCCGATGACCGTGTCCGCGCCGGTCTCCCCGAACCGGAAGTCGACGTGCCGCAGCAGGTCCGGCGCGAGGATGCTCTCGGCGTCGACCACCCCGACGACGTCGTGGCGGCAGAGCGGCAGTGCTGCATTCAGGGCGAGGGGCTTGTTCTTCACCGGGCCGGTGACCTCGACGACGCGCGTCCGGGGGTACCGCGCGGCGGCCCCGTGCGCCACCGCCCGGGTCGGCTCGTCGTCGTCCCCGGAGACGACGAGCAGGATCTCGACGTCGGGGTGGTCCTGGGCAGCGAGCGCCTCGACCGTCCGGCCGAGCACGGTGGCCTCGTCCCGGGCGGGGACGATCAGGGAGAAGGAGTGCTCGGGGTCCCCCGGCTCCGAGAACCGGACCTCGTCGAGCATCTCCGGCGTCGACATGGCGTACAGCCGCAGTGCGGTACTGCTCGCAGCCACGGCGAACAGGGCGAGCACCAGCCCGGTGACCACCAGGTAGAGCAGCGCCCAGCCCGCGTCCCACCGCGCCACGAGCGCCGCCGCGACGGCGACCACCGCCACCTGACCGACGACGTGGACCCACCGGGGAACGGCAGCCCGCCGTACCCGCTCCTGCACCGCACCACCCGAGGGCCCGTAGACGACCCGGCTCATGAAGAGGAACCGCGCGAGGAAGGCGACCCCGAGGGTCACGGCCTGGGCCGGCACCGAGGGGAGGCCCAGGCTCTGCACGAGGAGGACCAGGACCGGCAGGCGCACCAGCGCCTCGGCGTTGTTGAAGAGCAGGTGCTGCGCAAGCCGCCTGCGCCGGGTCGAGCCGTCCCGCAGGTCCCGGAAGACGAACCGCTCCTGGAGCAGGAAGTTGCCGAGGATGGAGACCTCGGCGGCGACGAGGGCCGCGGCGACGTAGTGCACCAGGTGGGCGTGGACGAGCAGCGCCATCACGGCGAGGTTCACCAGGGTCCCGATGGCCCCGACCGCGGCGAACCGGCTCATCCGGCCCATCCGCAGGCTCGCCATCTGGTAGGTGAAGTGCACTCCGTTCCGCCAGGACGCCTTGCTGTCCCCGGTGAGCCGGTCGGCGAAGACGAAGGGCAGCTCGCGGACCCGCAGGTCATGGCGGGCCAAGATCTCCAGCAGGATCTTGAACCCCCGGGGACGGAGCCGCACGAGGTCGACCGCCGAGCGGCGGAAGCAGAAGAAGCCCGTCATGGGGTCGGTGCACACCCTGCCGACCCGGCGGGGGAAGCAGGCCTGGGCGAGCACGGTGCTGCCGTTCGACACCCACCGCCGGTAGCCGCTCGCCAGACCGGAAGCGTCCCCTTCTCCGGCATAGCGCGAGGCGACGGCGAGATCCACGTCCTCCGCCAGGTCCCGGAGCACGGGGACGGTCTCCGGAGGGTGCTGGAGATCCCCGTCCATGACGGCCACGAACTCGCTGTCGGAGGCCCGGATCCCCGCGACCACCGCGCCGGCCAGGCCGCCCACCCGCTCGGCGCCTCGGCGGTGGACCAGGCGGACGGGCACCCGGGCCTCCGCCGCCACCCGTTCGATCTCCAGAGGGGTGCCGTCCGTGCTGTCGTCCACGAACACGATCTCGGCCGCCCGGCCCACCAGGGCGTCGGTCAGGCGCTGCACGAGCGCGCTGATGTTCGAGACCTCGTTGAACGTGGGGACGACGACCGTCAGGTCGACGAGGGAGGTGCCGTGCACCGCGACGTTGCCCTCGAAGCGGAACCGGCGGCCGTCGCGGCCACCCGTCCCCTCCGCGGTCGTCTGTGGGACCTCGTGGGGACTCCGGACGTCGAGCTCGAGATCGGCCCCGAGCAGGGTGTGCGGAGACGGACGTGGGTGCATGAGCATCCTCAGGGAAGACAACCGGGAACGCCGACGTCAGCAGTGACGGTGTCGGGCTGTGAGAGGCGGCTCAGCCGTTGGCGGCGGGCCGTGGACCCGCGCAGGCCGTCCTCTTCTTCCCCCGTGGCGCTGCATCAGCGTGACCGGGAAAAACGGACGCCGGGATGACGGAAAAGAAAACAGCCATCATGACGCGCGTTTCGTCACCGACCGTGTCTTGACCTCCGACCACGGGTGAGAGTTCCGCATCCCGAGAGTGACCGGCCGACTCGATGTCCGTACAAGTCGCCCGAGCGACCGCCGGGGCGGCGGGGTCCGGCACCACCCTCGTCCCCACCCCGACCCACCTCCCGCGGACGGCGTGCGGGCCACCTCCGCGCGGTCGTGCTCTGAGTCCGCAGCGGACTCAGAGCACGAGCGTCAGCGGGAGACGGTCGAGGCGTGCCCGTTCTGGGCGGCCCGGGCGGCCATCCGCTCCCGCTGCGGGACCACGGTGTACTTGGGGTCCTTCGCGCTGGCCATGCCGGCTTCGAAGACGCCGAAGCGGGTGAGCAGCGACCCGGCCGCCAGCAGCACCCCGGACACGACCGCGCCGGCGCGCGAACGCCCCGTCAGCAGAGTCAGCCCGGCCCCTGCAGCGGTGCACGCCTTGGCCGCCCGCAGCAGCGTCCCGGCCCGGCCGGTGTGGAACGGCTCGCTCACGATGCCGAACCCGTTCTCCACCCGGTGCACCACCGCGAGCTCGATCGCCGCCCCGGTGACGGCCATCTTCCGCGACGGGCCGGCCTCGGCGACGGGGGTGAACACCATGGTGACGCCGCCGCCGGCGGCCATCGCCGAGCCGCCGAAGACGAACGGCAGCTCCCGGTGGGGCGCGTGCCACGACGGCACCGCGGTGTTGGCCAGCAGCACGCCGGTGTAGGTGGCCAGCGGCCCGCCGAACAGCCCGGCCACCACGCCGCCGAAGCGCTTGAGCCGGGGGAACCAGCCGAGCAGCTCGACCGCGGCGGTGGCGCCGGCCGCGGCGCTGAACGGCGCCAGGATGTAGGAGCCGATCGACAGCGGCGACGTCGGCTTGATCACCCGGAGCATGTGCAGGAACCGCTCGGGCCGCCCGAGGTCGTGGATCAGGAAGACCACCGACAGGATCGACCCGCCCCCGGCGGTCAGCCGGGAGACCCGCGTGAGCGCCGGCCGGCCGGTCAGGTCGGCGATGGCACCCAGGATGGCCGACGAGCCGGCCGCTCCGCCGAGGAAGAGGTACAGCGGTACGTCCGGGCTCTTCCACACCGGCGGCTTGATGATCGGCCGGCCGTAGTAGGAGGTGAAGTCGGCCTCCTCCACCATCGGGACCTCGCCGCCGCGGCCCCTCCGGCCGCCCCGGCGCCCCTTCCGGCGGCGCCCCGTGCCGTGCGCGCGGACGCCGTCGCCGGCGACGTCGGAGCCCCCGGCCCGCCGCCACCCGGCACCCGGCGTCGTGATCCCCTCGGTCACCACGGTCAGCTCCTCCGCGAGCCGAGGACGGCCGACAGCGCGACCCCGACCATCATCGCCGCCGCGGCGGCCGCCGACCGCCACATCGCCGGCAGGTCCCGGGTGGTCACGATCGGGTCCGGGGGCAGTCCGTAGACCTCCGGCTCGTCGAGGAGCAGGAAGAACGCGCCGTTGCCGCCGACGCCGTCGTCCTCGTCGCGCCCGTAGAGCCGGGCCGACTCCACGCCCTGCCGCTTGAGCGTCTCCAGGCGGGCGTCGGCCCGCGCCTGCAGCTCGTCGAGGTCGCCGAACTGGATCGACTGGGTGGGGCAGGCGGACGCGCAGGCCGGCTGCAGCCCGTCGGTGAGCCGGTCGTAGCACATCGTGCACTTGAAGACCCGGCCGTCGTCCTTGCGCTGGTTGATCACGCCGTACGGGCAGGAGGGCACGCAGTAGCCGCAGCCGTTGCAGATGTCGCCCTGCACGACGACGGTGCCGAACTCGGTGCGGAACAGCGCCCCGGTCGGGCAGACGTCGAGGCAGCCGGCGTGCGTGCAGTGCTTGCAGACGTCGGAGCTCATCAGCCAGCGGATCTCACGGTCGCCGGACTGCGACGTCTGCGGGTCGAACTCGCTGAGCGCCTCGGCGTTGAGCACGCTGGTCTGCGCGGTGACCACGCTGTCGCCGGGCTCGGCCTCGTCGGGCGCGTCGGTGATCCCGTCCTGCCGGGTGGCCGGCGGACCCATCGTCGGCATCGGCAGGTCGACCGTGCGCACCTGCTCGATGAAGGCCACGTGCCGCCAGGTGTTGGCACCGAGCTGTCCCGTGTTGTCGTAGGACATCCCCGACAGGCCCAGGGTGTCCCGGTTGCCGTAGGAGTCGTCCATCGGCAGGGTGTTCCACTCCTTGCACGCCACCTCGCAGGCCTTGCAGCCGATGCACACCGAGGTGTCGGTGAAGAAGCCGACCCGCGCGGGGTGGTCGGTGGCGTACCCCGCCTCCCCCTGCACGTCGGGCAGCGGCCCGAACAGCCGGTTCTGCGGGTCGTTGCCCGTGAAGGCCGGGCTCGCCGAGCTCACCGTCGTCATCAGGTCCCCTCCACGGCCACGCGGCCGCCGACCGGCATGCGGCCCGAGGCGATGCCCGCCCGGTGCCGGTACTGCTCGAGGAGCTCGGTGAGCTCCGGGCCCCGCGGCCGCCGGCCGGGCCGGATGTCGACCGTCGAGGCCTTGCTCTCCTGGATGTGGGTGTTGGGGTCCATCACCACCGGCAGCAGGTCGTTGGCCGAGTCACCGGTCGAGATGCCGGTCTCGCCCCAGTGGTAGGGCGCGCCGATCTGGTGCACCACCTGCCCACCCCGGGTGCGGATCGGCCGGATCCGCTCGGTGACCAGCACCCGGGCCTCGATGGCCGCCCGCGGGCTGACCAGCGTCGCCCAGCCGCCGTTCTCCAGCCCCCGCTCGGCGGCCAGCTCCGGCGACACCTCCACGAAGAACTCCGGCTGCAGCTCCGACAGGTAGGGCAGCGTGCGGCTCATCGCGCCGGCGGTGTGGTGCTCGGTGAGCCGGTAGGTGGTCACCGAGTACGGGAAGACGTCGCCCATCGACGGCGCCTCCCGGTTGTACGGCGCCTGGATGTGCTCGGTCGACGGGTTGCCCTGTACCGCGTACAGGGCGTTCTCCACCGGGGACTCCGACGGCTCGTAGTGCGTCGGCAGCGGCCCGTCGACGACGCCCTTGGGCGCGAACAGCCACGCCTTGCCGTCGCTCTGCATGACGAACGGGTCCTGCCCGGACAGCGCCGCCTGGGCCTTGGCCCCGGGCGGGGGCACGTAGTCCGGCGGCTTGGTCGCCTCGAAGTCGACGGCGTCGCCGGTCGAGGCCCAGCGGCCGGCCTCGGCGTCCCACCACACGTACTTCTTGCGCTCGCTCCACGGCTTCCCGTCGGGGTCGGCCGAGGCGCGGTTGTAGAGGACGCGGCGGTTGTAGGGCCACGACCAGCCCCACTCCGAGGCGACCTGGCCCTGCTCGCGGCCGGGCCGCTTGCGCGCGGCCTGGTTGACCTCGTCGGCGTACACGCCGGAGTAGATCCAGCAGCCCGACGTCGTCGATCCGTCGTCCTTCAGGTCGAGGTAGCCCGACAGCGCGCGGCCGTCGGGGCCCACGCCGTTGATCTCCCGCAGGACGGCGTCGGCGCTGGGGTCCTGGGTCTCCCCGTGCAGCGGGTAGTCCCAGGTCAGGTCGAGCAGCGGGCGGTCGCGCGGGTCGGTGGAGTCCTCCAGCCGCTCCCGCAGGATCCGGCCGAGGTGGTAGTAGAACCACAGGTCGCTGCGGCAGTCGCCCGGCGGCTCGATCGCCTTGAACCGCCACTGCAGCATCCGCTGCGTCTGGGTGAAGGTGCCGTCCTTCTCCACGTGCGAGGCCGCCGGCACGAAGAAGACCTCGGTGGGGATCTGCTCGGTGACCAGCTCCCCGGTCTCGATCTCCGGCGCGGTCTGCCAGAAGCTCGCCGACTCGATCATCTGCAGGTCGCGGACGACCAGCCACTCGAGGTTGGCCAGCCCGAACCGCTGCATGCGGCCGTTGGCGTGCCCGACCGTGGGGTTCTCCCCGGCGAGGAAGTAGCCCGCGACCTTCCCCTCGACCATGTCGGCGACCGTGCGGTAGGAGCTGTGGTCGCCGGTGATCTTCGGGACGTAGTCGAAGCAGAAGTCGTTCTCCGGGGTCGCCGCGTCGCCCCACCATGCCTTGAGCAGGCTGACCGCGTAGGCCCGCTTGTTGCCCCAGAAGCCGCCGGTGCCGGCCGCGTCGGCGACGTAGTCGTCGAGCGACTGGTGCTGCGTCGCGTGCGGCATGGGCAGGTAGCCGGGCAGCAGGTTGTACAGCGTCGGGATGTCGGTGGAGCCCTGGATGCTCGCGTGCCCGCGCAGCGCCAGGATGCCGCCGCCGGGGCGGCCCATGTTGCCCAGCAGCGCCTGCAGGATCGAGGCGGTGCGGATGTACTGCGCGCCCACCGTGTGCTGCGTCCAGCCCACCGAGTAGACGAACGCCGTCGTCCGCTCCCGGCCGCTGTTGGCGGTGATCCACTCGGCGACCTTCAGGAACGCCTCGGGCTCGACGCCGCAGACCTCGGCGACCTTCTCCGGGGTGTACCGGGCGAAGTGCCGCTTGAGGACCTGGAAGACGCAGCGCGGGTGCTGCAGGGTCTCGTCGCGCTTGGCGCGGCCGTGCAGCGGCGGGCCGCCGGAGCCGGAGGCGTGTGCCTGGTCGGCGTCCTTGACCGACTCCTCCTGGGACAGCCGCTCCTGCTCGGCCGCACCGGCGGGGTCGTCCTCGGAGACACCGGCGTCCGGGGTGTCCTCGTACTCGTACTGCCAGCTGGCCTGGTCGTACTGCTTCGAGTCGGGGTCCCAGCCGGAGAACAGGCCGTCGAGGTCCTCGGAGTCCTGGTACTCCTCGCGGATGAGGGACGACGCGTTGGTGTAGGCGGCGACGTAGTCGTGGAAGTACAGGTCGTTGCTCAGGACGTGGTTGACCAGCGCGCCGAGGAAGACGATGTCGCTGCCGGCCCGCAGCGGCACGTGCAGGTCGGCGATCGCGCTCGTGCGGGTGAAGCGCGGGTCGACGTGGATCACCTTCGCGCCGCGGGCCTTGGCCTCGGTCACCCACTGGAAGGCGACCGGGTGGCACTCGGCCATGTTCGAACCCTCGATGACGATGCAGTCGGAGTTCATCAGGTCCTGCTGGGGGTTCGTGGCGCCACCACGACCGAACGAGGCACCCAGACCGGGCACCGTGGCGGAGTGCTATATGCGGGCCTGGTTCTCGATCTGGATCGCGCCCATGGCGCTGTAGAGCTTCTTCATGAGGTAGTTCTCCTCGTTGTCGAGGGCTGCCCCTCCGAGGCTCGCTATCCCCATGGTGCGGTTGACCCGCTTGCCGTCGCACTCGTCCTGCCAGTACCTGCGGCGGGCGTCGAGGACGCGGTCGGCGATCATCTCCATCGCCGTGTCGAGGTCGAGGTCCTCCCACTCCGTCCCGTACGGGCGGCGGTAGCGGACCTTCGTCACGCGGGTCGGGCTGGTCACCAGCGACTTGCTGGCACTGCCCTTCGGGCACAGCCGCCCGCGGTTGACCGGCGAGTCCGGGTCGCCCTCGATCTGGACGACCTGCTCGTCCTTGACGTACACCCGCTGCGCGCAGCCCACCGAGCAGTACGGGCAGACGCTCTGCACGACGCGGTCGGCGGTGGCCGTGCGGGCCACCACGTTCTCCGTCGCCCTGCTCCGCGCGGCCGCGCCGCGCCCGAGCGGATCAGGGCCGGTCAGCTGCCGGAACACCGGCCAGGCATCGAGCCAGGTCTTCACGCCGTGAACTGTGCCACCGCGCGGGGGATCCGGCGCGCGGAACGCCGCGGTACCGGCCGGAGCGGTACCGCGGCGTCCCGCGGGCGGCTCAGCGGACGTGCACGAACTCGTTCCGGCTGACCAGCGTGCTCTCGGGCCCCTCGGTGCTCAGGTCGGTCAGGCAGAACTGGACGTAGCCCTCACCGCGGGCCAGTGAACCGAAGCCCCACTCCACCTGGTCGACGGTGAACGTGCCGACGCGGGTGCGGCCGTCGCAGGTGAACTCGTGGCGGTGGCTGTGGCTCATGGCGGTGGCGTACGAACTGCTGCCGTGCTCGGCGAGGAGGGGGTCGGCGGAGCGGTCCTCGCTCTGCTTGACCGACACCCAGAGGCCGAGCTCCTCACCGGCGGCGCAGTGGTAGCGGACCCGGACCTCGGCGACCGTCGGGTCGCTCGGGTCGATCCGCACGACGCCGACGACGTCGGCCGCGTTCGTCGGCTTCGGCGCGGCCGCGGCGGGGGCGGCGAGGGCGAGGACGGACGTCGCGGCGAGGGCGGTGCCGGCGACGAGGGAACGCAGACGCACGGGATCTCCTGTGATCACGGGGAGGGCAACGGCGGCGCAACATGCCAGACGTCTGTTCCCCCGGCCAGGGGTTCGCGCGCGGTCAGCAGACCACCGGCTCGTCGCCCACCGCCGTCGTCGCCCACCGCCGTCGCACCGCGTCCTCCCGTACCGCAGGGCGTCCTCCCCCACGTCCCACCGTGCGGGAGGACGCCCTGCGATCAGGTCACCTGATCCCCGCGTCGTCAGCCGCCGGCGAGGTGCTCGCGGGCCAGCTTCCGCGGCGCCTTGACCAGCCACGCGTCGGTGACGAGCTCGGCCAGCTCGCCGGCGTCGATGGCGTCGAGCCGGACGAGGACGGCGGCGTACCCGTCGAAGTGCGGCGTCGTCAGGTAGACGGCGGGGTCGTCGGCGACCAGCGCCCGCTTGACGCCCTCGTCGGCCACGGCCGCGCCGAGCACCGGGCCGTCGGGCGCGGCGTCGCCGAGGTGCTCGAGGTCGGCACGGCGCAGCGGCCGCTCCCAGACGAACGTCCGGTCGCGCACCTTCCACGCCGGCGAGCCCCACGCGGTGCCCTCGGTGGTGGCGGGCAGCGCGAGGGCCAGGCGCCGCACGTCCGCCCAGGTGGCCACGGCCGGGACGGTAGCGCCCGGGGCGCCCCGCGGGACCGGGTCAGGGTGCGGCGGCAGTGGGCGCCGGCGCCCGGTCGGGGCGCGGCGGCAGGGCCATCCCGCACGCGGCGAGCCGCTCGCGCAGCCGCGCGGCCTCCTGGCGGCGCTGCTCGGCGCGGCGGCGCAGCACGGCCACCTGGCGCGGGTCGGCCGTCCGCTGGGCGCGCAGCTCCAGCACGGCAGCCGTCTCCAGGTGCAGCGCCATGCGCCGCAGCTCGCCGGACATCTCGGCCGGCCGTGGCAACCCCGGGTCGTCCCCCACTGAGGTCATGGCAGGCATGGTGGAACGCATCCGTCCCCGCCGCACCCGGAACGGCGCGCCGGTGCCCCGCCGGGTCCCGCGACCCGGAGCGGCACGACCCTCCCGGTGCGTCGGTGCCGGGGTCGATACTGCGCGTGTGGGCGACCCGGTGCTGCACTACCTCGGCCACTCGACCGTCCGCGTCGAGCTGGCCGGCTGCACGGTGCTCACCGACCCGCTGCTCACCGCCACTGCCGGCCCGCTGCGGCGGGTCGTCCCCCCGCCGCCCGCGGCGGCGTGGGCCGGCGTCGACCTCGTGCTGGTCAGCCACCTGCACGGCGACCACCTGCACCTGCGCTCGCTGCGGATGCTCGGCGACGGCGTCCGGGTCGTCGTGCCGCGCGGCGCCGGTGCGTGGCTGCGCGGCCGGGGCCTGCGCCGGGTCGACGAGCTCGCGCCCGGGGAGTCCCTGACGCACGGCCGGCTGCGGGTCACCGCGGTCCCGGCCCGGCACAGCGGCCACCGCTGGGGCCCCCGGTTCACCCACGGGCCCGACACCGCGGCGGTCGGCCACCTCGTCGAGGGCGACGGCGGCACCGTCTACGCCTGCGGCGACACCGACCTCTTCGACGGCATGACCCGCATCGGCGACCGCGGCGTCGACGTCGCCCTGGTGCCGGTCTGGGGCTGGGGCCCGACCCTCGGCCCCGGCCACCTCGACCCCCGGCGGGCCGCCGAGGCGGTGGCCCGCATCAGGCCGCGGGTCGCCGTCCCGGTGCACTGGGGCACCCTCGCCGTCCGCGGCGCGACGGCGCTGCCCGGCCTGGCCGGCCGCTACCGCCGGCTGCTGGTCGAGCCCCCGCGGCGGTTCGCCGCCGCGGTCGCCGCCCGGGGGCTGGGCACCACCGTGGTGGTCACCGACCCCGGCCGGCCGGTGGTCCTGCCCACCGCGGCGGAGACGCCGTGAGCGCCGCCGGCACCGTCGCGGCCGGCTGGACCGACGGCTCCTCGCTGGGCTACCCGGTCGTGTTCGGCGGGGTGCTGCTGGGCTCGATCGTGCCGGTCGTCCCCACCGGCGCCGTCGTGGGAGCCGCGGCCGCGCTCGCCGTCAGCACCGGCCGGCTCGACCTCGTGCTGGTGCTGGTGCTGTCCACCCTCGGCGCCTGGGCCGGCGACGTCGTCACCTTCGCCGTGTGCCGGTCCGGCGGGCCGGCCGCGGTCCGGTGGGTGGCCCGCGGGCAGCACGCCGACCGGATCGAGGAGGTCCGCGAGCAGTTCCGCCGGCACGGCTGGCTGATCGTCGTCGCCGGGCGCCTGCTGCCGGCCGGCCGCATCCCGGTGCTGCTCGCGGCCGGGGCGCTGGCCTACCCGTGGCGGCGGCTGCTCCCGGCCTCCCTGCTCGCCGCGACCCTGTGGGCGGTGGCCTACGCCCTCATCGGCGTGGCCAGCGGCGGCGTCTTCGACGACCCGCTCCTGGCCACGCTGGTCGCGACCCTGCTCGTGCTGGTGGTCGGTCTGCTGCTCGGCCTCGCCCAGTCACGCCGCCGGCGGCCCCCGGCCGGGCCGGGAACCGCCGGGGACCGGGGGGACGACGAGGGGGACGACGAGGGGGACGACGCGGGCGCCGCGGCCCCGGCCGGCCCGGCCCCGTGCCGCCCCGCGTCGTGAGCCGCCCGGACCGGCGCCGTCCCGGCGGGGACGGCCGGGTGCTCGCCCGCGGTCGCGCACCGGCCCGCGTGCTGCTGACCTGGCTGCTCACCACCCTCGCCCTCGTCGTCCTCGACCGCTGGCTCGAGGGATTCGCGATGACGGCGTGGTGGCAGCCGCCGCTGACCGCCCTGCTGCTGGGCCTGCTCGCCGGGGTGGTGTGGCCGCTGGTCATGCGGGTTGCGCTGCCGCTCGCCCTGTTCACCCTGGGCCTGGGCAGCTTCCTGCTCCTGGGGGCCGGGGTGCTCGCGGTCTCCTTCGCCGTCCCCGGCGTGACGGTCGCCGACCTGCGCACCGCCGTGCTGGTCGTCGTCGCGATGGCCGCGGTGACGGCGGTGGTCAGCAGCGCGCTGGCCATCGACGAGGACGAGGTCTTCTTCCGCCGCGCCCGCCGCCGCGCCGCGCGTGCCGAGGCGGCCGGCCCGTCCCCGCCGGGAGTGCTGTTCCTGCAGATCGACGGTCTCGGCGCCGACACCGCGCGCCGGGCCGTCCGCGACGGGTCGATGCCCACGCTGGCCGCGTGGCTGCGGTCGGGCAGCCACGCCCTCACCTCCTGGCACACCGACTGGAGCTCCCAGACCGGGGCCGCGGTCTGCGGCATCCTGCACGGCTCCAACCACGACGTCGTGGGGTTCCGGTACTACGAGAAGGACCGCGACCACGTCGTGCAGGTGTCGCACCCCGCCGACGCCGCGGAGGTGGAGCGGCGGCACTCCGACGGGCGCGGGCTGCTGGCCGGCGAGGGCGCCAGCCGGGGCAACCTGTTCAGCGGCGACGCCCCGCACGTGAGCCTGACGATGAGCTCGCTGCCGCTGGTGACCACGCGGCGCTCGATCCGCCGCCGGGAGCGGGTGGGCGCGGGCTACTACGCCTACTTCGCCAACCCGGTGAACGCCGTCCGCACGCTGGGCGTCTCGGTCGTCGACGTCTACCGAGAGCTCGCCGCCGCCGCCCGCCAGCGGCGCGCCGACGTGCGCCCCCGCACCAGCCGCGGCGGCATCTACCCGCTGGCCCGCCCGGGGACGACGGTCATCGCCCGCGACGTCGTGGTCGCGGCGATCCTCGAGGACGTGCTGGCCGGGCGCCCGGTGGTCTACGCCGACTTCCTCGGCTACGACGAGGTCGCCCACCACAGCGGCGTCGAGCGGTTCGACACCCTCGAGGTGCTGCGCAGCATCGACCAGCAGATCGGCCGGCTGGCCCGCGCCGCCCAGCTGGCGCCGCGCGACTACCACCTGGTGCTGCTCTCCGACCACGGCCAGACCCAGGGCGAGGCGTTCGCGCAGCGCTTCGGGGAGACGATCGAGGCGTTCGTCGGCCGGCACTGCGGCGGGGCGCCGGCACCGGGGCGGTCCGGGTCCGGGCCCCGCGACAGCCGGCGCGCCGTCGAGGGCTGGCAGGTCGCCTCCGCGCTGGCCGAGGCCGCCTCGGGACCCGGGCCGATCGCGCGGCGGCTGCGGGAGCGGGTCGAGAGCGCCGGCGCCGGCGAGCACTCCCACCGGACGCCGTCGGGGCAGCCGGGCCGGGTCGCCCGGGTGGCACCGGGGGTGGTGGTCGTCGTCTCCGGCCACACGGCGGGCGTCTCCTTCGCCGACCTCCCCGGCCGGGTGCCGCTGGAGGAGATCGAGCGGCACTGGCCGGACCTGCTGCCGGCGCTGGTCGACCACGACGGCGTCGGCTTCCTGCTGGTGCACTCCGACGAGCACGGACCGGTGGTGCTCGGCCGCGACGGGCTGCACCGGCTGGCCACCGGCGTGGTGATCGGCACCGACCCGCTGGTCCCCTACGGCGGGCACGCGCCGGCGCTCGTGGCGCGGGTCTCGGCGTTCCCGCACTGCCCCGACGTGATGGTCAACAGCCGCTACGACCCCGACACCGACGAGGCCTCGCCGTTCGAGCCGCACGTCGGCTCCCACGGGGGGCTCGGCGGCCCGCAGCAGCACGGCTTCCTCGCCCACCCGCGGCAGCTGAGCGCCCCCGGGGAGATCATCGGCGCCGAGCACCTGCACCGGGTGCTGCGCGGTTGGCTCACCGAGCTCGGGCACCCCGAGCCCGACGGCGCCGGCGCGCCCGTGGGCCCGCTCAGCGTCACCGCCCTGCGCGAGGCCGACCGCAGCCGGGTGTGAGCCGGCGTTCCGGACCGTCCCGGGCCGTTCCGGGAACGCCGGGCTACGGGTTCGTGAACACCGCCGCCCTCCGTGGCGGAGGGCCGCCGCCCTCCACGACAGTGGGCCGATGCGACCCGACGCCCGCGCCTGGTTCTCCGGCCGCACCTCCACCGTCCGCTCGGCCGCCGACGTCGACGTCGGCGCGCTGCTGCACGCCAAGCGGCGGGGCGGCCACCGGGTGAGCGTGGTGCTGCCCGCCCGCGACGAGGAGGCGACGGTCGCCGGCCTGGTGAGCGACCTGGTCGAGCGCTGGGTGCACCGGGTGCCCCTGGTCGACGAGGTCCTCGTCGTCGACTCCGACTCCACCGACCGCACCGCGGAGCGGGCCCGGGCCGCCGGTGCCGAGGTGGTCGCGGCGGCCGACGTGCTGGCCGCGCACGGCTCGCGGCCGGGCAAGGGCGAGGCGCTGTGGAAGTCGCTGGCCGCCACCACCGGCGACCTGCTGGTGTTCCTCGACGCCGACCTGCTCGGCGACGTCTCGCACTACGTGCCCGGGCTGCTCGCGCCGCTGCTGGCCGATCAGCAGGTCGGCTACGTCAAGGGCTGCTACACGCGGCCGCTGGAGGTCGGGGGTCACTCCACGCCGGCCGGCGGGGGCCGGGTCACCGAGCTCACCGCCCGGCCGCTGCTCAACGCGCTGTGGCCGGAGCTCGCCGGGTTCGTGCAGCCCCTGGGCGGGGAGTACGCCGGCCGCCGCTCGGCGCTCGAGCAGGTGCCCTTCCTATCCGGCTACGGCGTGGAGGTCGGCCTGCTCGTCGACCTGCTGGGCCTGCTGGGCCTGGGCAGGCTGGCCCAGGTGGACCTGGGCGTCCGCCGGCACACCTCGCAGGACCAGGAGGCCCTGGGCCGGATGGCCGGGCAGGTGGTCTCGGCGGTGCTCTCCCGCAGCGCGGCCGGGTCCGCCGGCGCCGGCGGGTTGCTCACCCAGTTCCGCAGCGACGGCGGGGGCTTCGTGCCGGTGAGCACCCCGGTCGCCGTCGACGAGCGGCCCCCCATGGTGACCGTGCCCGAGTACCGGGCCGGTCGCGCCGGGGTGGTCTGAGCCCGGCTCCACCGCGCCGACCTGCGGGGACGTCCCTGGTCCGGGTCGCCTCCGCCGGGGGTCCTGGGGCATCCTTCGCGACGGGGGTAGCCCGTGCCGGCGAGGAGCCGGCACCCGACCATGGGGAGAAGACCCATGCGCCCGGACGTCCACCGCTGGCTGCGCCGGCGCACCTACACGGCCACGGCCTGGACCGCGGTCGACCTGGCCGAGGCACGGCGGTCCCAGGGCACCACCGTCAGCGTCGTCCTGCCCGCCCTGGACGAGGAGCCGACCGTCGGCGCGATCGTCCGGGCGATCCGCGAGGCGCTGGTCCACGACACGCCCCTGGTCGACGAGGTCGTCGTCGTCGACAGCGGCTCGTCCGACCGAACCGCCGCCGTCGCCGCCGCCGCGGGGGCCACCGTCGTCGACACCGCCTCCGTGCTGCCCGCCCACGGGCGGGTGCCGGGC
This sequence comes from Geodermatophilus obscurus, assembly GCF_900115395.1. Lineage (GTDB taxonomy): Bacteria > Actinomycetota > Actinomycetes > Mycobacteriales > Geodermatophilaceae > Geodermatophilus > Geodermatophilus obscurus_B. The sequence continues at coordinate 151,849 of NZ_FOWE01000003.1, read as the reverse complement.
AAGGGCGAGGCGCTGTGGAAGGGCCTGCACGCCACCGGCGGGGACCTCGTCGTCTTCGTCGACGCCGACCTGGTCGGCTTCGACCCGCAGTTCGTCGTCGGCCTGCTCGGCCCGCTGCTCACCGACCCGGCGATCGGCTACGTCAAGGCGCTCTACGACCGCCCGCTGACCACCGCCGAGGGGATCGTCCCCTCCGGCGGCGGCCGGGTGACCGAGCTGCTCGCCCGGCCGCTGCTCAACGCCTGGTGGCCCCAGCTCGCCGGCTTCGTGCAGCCGCTGTCCGGGGAGTACGCCGGCCGCCGCGAGCTGCTCGAGCAGGTGCCGTTCGTCTCCGGCTACGGCGTCGAGTTCGGCCTGCTGGTCGACCTGGCCGGGCGCGCCGGCGTCGACGCGCTGGCCCAGGTCGACCTCGGCACCCGGCGGCACAGCCACCAGTCCGACGCCGCCCTGGGCCGCATGGCCGGGCAGATCCTGCAGACCGCGCTCGCCCGGCGCCCGGCTCCCGGACCACCGGATCCCGAGCTGCTGCAGTTCCTGCGGACCGCCGACGGTGTGGAGGCGGTGAGCTGGGACGTCTCGGTGACCGAGCGGCCACCGATGGGGTCGGTCCGCGCGGGCGGGCGGAGCCGCTCGTGAGGATCCTCATGGACGCCGGCCCCTGGCTCCCGGTGCCGCCCGTCGGGTACGGAGGGCTGGAGAACGTCGTCGCCACGCTGACCACGGCGCTGCGCGCCCGCGGGCACACCGTCGTCCTGGCCGCGTCCGGGGACTCGCCGCTGCCCGTCGACGGCCTGGTCAGCGCCTTCCCCGCGGGGCGGTTCGAGCGGCTGGGCTCCCCGTACGCGCAGGTGGTCGGCGACGCCCACGCCCACGTGCTGACCGTGCTCGACGCCGTCGCGGCCGCCGATGCCGCGGGCCGGCCCTTCGACGTGGTGCACACCCACCTGGAGGTGGTCGGCCCCGGGGTGCTGGGCGCCATGGGAGCGGTCGGCCCGCCGGTGCTGGCCACCCTGCACTGGGACCTGCGGCGCAACGCCTCCTTCTACGAGCGCTTCGACGGCCGCGGGCGGGTGTTCTTCGCCGGGGTGTCCGACAGCCAGGTCGCCCGCGGGCCCGAGCGGCTGCGGCGGCAGACGCTGGCCGCGGTCCCCCTGGCGGTCCCGGTGGACGGGCCGCCCCCGCTGCCGGCCGGCGAGCGGGACGACGCCGTCCTGGTCCTGGCCCGCATCTGCGCGCTCAAGGGCACCGACACCGCGGTGCGGGCCGCCGTCGCGGCGGGCGTGCCGGTCGTGCTGGCCGGCCCGGTCGGGCCGTTCGCCGACCGTGCCGCCCTCGACGCCGCGCTCGCCACCCCGGGGCACCCGGGCACCGGCCACCCCGACGTCGCCTGGTTCCTCGAGCAGGTCGACCCGCTCCTGGACGGGGAGCGGGCGCGCTGGGTGGGCAGCGTCGCCGGGGAGGAGAAGGAGGGCCTGCTGCGGCGGGCGCGGGCGCTGCTGACCCCGGTGCGCTGGGACGAGCCGGGCGGGACGGCGGTGTGCGAGGCGCTGGCCGCCGGCACGCCGGTGGTCGCCACCGCCCGCGGCTGCCTGCCCTCGCTGGTCGAGGACGGCCGCACCGGGCTGCTCGCCGACGACGAGGCCGGGCTGGCGTCGGCGCTGCGCGCGGTGGGCGGGATCGACCCGGCCGTGTGCGCCGCCGAGGCGCGTCGGCGCTTCGCCCCCGACGTCATGGCCGCCGCCTACGAGCTGCTCTACGCCGAGGCCGTGCGACGCACCGCTCAGGTGCCGGGCCGCACCGGCGCCCCGGTGCGCGCGGACTCGGCGACGGCGACGGCCACGCGGTGGGTGCGCAGCGCCTCGGCGTAGTCGACCAGCCCCTCCGCCCGGGGCCCACCCGTGAGCAGTTCCACGAACGCGCGGTCGACGGCGGTGCGGGCGTCGACCGTGGGCTCGCGGTGCTCGGCGCCCTCCGCGGTGGTCACGGTCAGCGACGTCTCGGTGAGCTCCACCGCCGCGCCGGCGCAGGAGACGTCGAGGCCGGCCCGCGTCTTCGCCGGCTGGGCGCACGCCGCCGTGAGCGTCCCGATCGCGCCGGAGGCGAACCGCAGCAGCGCGGCGGTGGCGTCGTCGACGTCGCGGGCCGAGGGGTCCGACGACGGCGTGGCCACCGCCTGCACCTCGGTCACCTCGCCGGCGAGCACCCGGGCCAGGTCGAGCACGTGCGTGGCCTGCTCGACCACCTGCCCGCCCGAGCGGTCGGCCCGCGACCACCAGGCCGGCGGGGGCACCTTGTCCTGCCAGGTCACCGACACCAGCCGCGGCGCGTGCTCCGCGCACACCGCGCGGGCCGCGGCGACGGTGTCCAGGTGCCGCCAGTGGTAGCCGGTCGCCGTCGGGAGGTCCGCGGCGGCGACGGCGGCGGCCACCTCCTCGGCGACGGCGAGCCCGGCGCCCAGTGGCTTCTCCACGAAGATGGGCAGCCCGGCCCGCACCACGGCGAGCTCGATCTCCCCGTGGGCGAACGGCGGCACGCACACCCAGACCGCGTCCACGCCCTCGGCGAGCAGGTCGTCGACGTCGAGGGCGGGCACGCCCAGCTCCCCAGCCAGCGCCTCCGCGGCCGGGGGAACGGCGTCGGCCACGCCCACCAGGTCCACCCCGTCGAGGCCGGTCAGCGTCCGCCCGTGCCGTGCCCCCACCCCACCGGCCCCGATCAGGCCCACCCGCAACGTCATGTCGACTCCCCTGCCCCGGCCTCGGCCCCGGGAACCGCGGCCGGCCGTGGACCTGCGGCGTTCCCGGGGTCGGCTGCTCCGTGCGGGGTGGCCGCCCGGACGTGGGCGGCACCGGGTGCCGGCCCTCCGGACCGCGCGGGCGGCACGCGTGGGGCAGGATCGTCTGGTGCCCGTCGCCCGGCCCGCCGTCCCGTCGCCCGTCATCGCCCGCCGGCGACGGTCGTTCAACGGCTGAACCCGTTCCGCATCCTGCGCGTCTACGACACCCCGTTGTTAGCCTGCCAACCGTGAGTGAGCAGTCCCGTCGTGCGCAGAAGAAGGCCCTCACCCGCGCCCACATCCAGCGGACCGCTCGGCGCCTGTTCCGCGAGCGCGGCTTCGACGCCGTCACCATCGCCGACGTCGCCTCGGCTGCCGGCGTGGCCGTGCAGACGGTGTTCAACCACTTCCCGGCCAAGGAGGAGCTCTTCTGGTCCGACCGCTCGCGGTGGGTCGCCGGCCCCGCGGGGGCCGTCCGGGACCGGGCCCCCGGCGTCCCGGCGCTGAGGGCCCTGCGGGAGCACCTGGCCGAGGCGACGGCCCGCTTCGCCGAGGGGCTGGCCGGTGCCGAGGGGCGGGAGACGATCGAGGCGCTCGACCGCTCGCCGGCGCTGCGCGCGGCGGAGCGGGAGCTGCACCACCAGGCCGAGCTGCTGCTGCGCGCCGCCCTCGAGGAGGCCTGGACCGGCCCGGACGCCGAGCGGCCCGCGCCCGCCGACCCGCGGCTCACGGCCGGGATGGTGGCCGCCACCTGGCTGGCCACGACGCGGACCCTGGTGACGACGCTGCGCGACCCGCTGCCCGCGCCCGCGGACGTGCCCGCGCTGGCCGAGCGGACGCGCGCACTGACCACCGCGCTGCTCACCCGCCTGGAGGACCGCCTGGGCAGCGGCGGCGTGCTGCGAGACGACGGGAGCCCCGGCGTCCTGCGCGCCGTGTGAGCGCGCGGCGACGGGCCGGGGAGCCGCAGGTCAGCCGCGGGCGGGCTCCAGCGCGGGCGCGACGATCGGCAGCAGCACCTCGTCGACCACCTGCTCGACGTGCTCGGCCACCATCGCGCCGTCCCCGGCGACGGTGAGCCGCTGCCACCAGAACGCCTCGAGCACCGACCGCAGCAGCGCCAGCCGCTCGGCCGGCACCGGCTCGCCGTGCCGGGCCCAGCGCGCGCCCATGGTCTCGACGGCCGCGGTGAGCGGCTCGACGAGGGCGGCGTCGAGGCCGGCCCGCAGGTCCTCGTCGTGGCGGGCGGCGCCGACGAGGCTGGCCACCGCGCGTTCCTCGCGGGACAGCGGCCGGCGCCAGGAGGCGACCAGCGCGGTCAGGTCGGCGCGGGGCGAGCCCTCGTCGCCGGGCGCGGTCACCAGGCAGAAGCGGCTCACCGCCGAGCGGGCCAGCGCCGACATCGAGGGCCAGCGCCGGTAGATCCCGGCCTTGCCCGCCCGCGCCCGGGCCGCGACGCGGTCGCTGTTGAGCCGACCCCAGCCCTCCTCGGCGAGGATGTCGACGGCGACCGCGACCAGCTGTTCGGACAGCTCGGCGCTCAGCGGGCGCCCGGGCGTGCCGCTCACGGGCAGATCCGTTCGCGCGTCATCAGGTTGTGCACGGCCTCATCCTGACCTGTCGATGGAGTGACCACAACGACCAGGGGCACCCAACTCCGCGGCGGACGCCGGAAAATCGGTTTCGAGGGTCTCCCCGGGCGTGTCAGGCGCCGGCGGCGCTCTCGACGTGCACGCGCAGGGTGGCGCCGTCCTCGCTGACCCAGCCGCGGTCGCGGGCGGTCTCGACCATCCGGTCCCAGCGCTGCGCCCAGTCGGCAACGTCGGCGTCCGGCTCCGCGGCGGCCCGCAGCGCGGCGGCGTCCAGGGAGCCGGTGTCGGCGTCCTCCATGCGGCCCAGACCGGCGTCGCGCAGCGCGCGGTCGGCCTCCTCGTCGGTGACCTGGCCCAGCGCCAGGCGCAGTGTGCTCAGGTCGTCGGTGTCGACGACCCGCGCCTCGGGGCGCTCGTCCGCGCCCCCCACGATCTCCACGATCACGTCATCATCCTCCCTGCACCGGCGCTCCCGGGCGACCCGGCCGGCCGCCTCGCAGGGGCCCTCCGCCTGAGCTCGCGAGGCGTGGGGGCGAGGTGGTCCTTCACACGTGCCAGGGGAAGCGCGAGAAGTCCGGGTCGCGCTTCTCCAGGAAGGCGTCGCGGCCCTCGACGGCCTCCTCGGCCGCGTAGGCCAGCCGGGTCGTCTCCCCGGCGAACAGCTGCTGACCGACCAGGCCGTCGTCGATCAGGTTGAACGAGTACTTGAGCATGCGCTGCGCGGTCGGGCTCTTGGCCACGATCCGCCGTCCCCAGTCCAGGGCCGTCGCCTCGAGCCCGGCGTGCGGCACGACGCGGTTGACCATCCCCATGCGGTACGCGTCCTCGGCGGAGTACTCCTCGCCGAGGAAGAAGACCTCCCGCGCGAACTTCTGCCCCACCTGGCGGGCCAGGTAGGCCGAGCCGAAGCCGCCGTCGAAGCTGCCGACGTCGGCGTCGGTCTGCTTGAAGCGCGCGTGCTCGGCGCTGGCCAGGGTCAGGTCGGACACCACGTGCAGGCTGTGCCCGCCGCCGGCCGCCCACCCGGGGACGACGCAGACGACGACCTTCGGCATGAACCGGATCAGCCGCTGCGCCTCCAGCACGTGCAGCCGGCCGCTGCTGCGCCCCCGGTCGTGCTCGTACCCGTACCTCCCGCGCACCCGCTGGTCGCCGCCCGAGCAGAACGCCCAGCCGCCGTCCCTCGGGCTCGGCCCGTTGCCGGTGAGCAGCACGCAGCCGACGTCGGTGGACAGCCGGGCGTGGTCGAGCACCGCGATGAGCTCGTCGACGGTCTGCGGCCGGAACGCGTTGCGCACCTCGGGCCGGTCGAAGGCGATCCGCACGACGCCGCCGTCGACGGCGCGGTGGTAGGTGAGGTCCTGCAGGTCGAACCCGTCGACCGGCTGCCACGACGCGGCGTCGAAGATCTCCGAGACGTCGTCGCGGGCGCTCATGCCTGCGAACCTAGTGCCGCTGCCGGGCACCGGCAGCGCCGGTCGCCGGGTGCGGTTAGCGTCGGCCGCGTGCCCGACGGCGCCGCCCTGCGCGTGGGCACCCTGAACCTCGCCTCCGGCCGCGGCCCGGGCGGGCGGCCGCTGACCGCGGAGCAGCTCGCCGCCGCCGTCGCCGGCCTCGACGCCGACGTGCTGGCCCTGCAGGAGGTCGACGCCGGGCAGCCGCGCTCGGGCGGCACCGACCAGGCCGCCGTGGTCGCCCGGGCGCTGGGCGCCCTGGACTGGCGGGCCGCCGCGACGCTCACCGGCACGCCGAGCCCGTTCCGCGGCACCTGGACCGCCGCGGACCCCGAGGCCCTGCGCGGGCCCGGCAGCACCGTGCCGGCGCCGGCCTACGGCGTCGCGCTGCTGTCCCGCCGCCCGGTGCGCGGCTGGGCGGTGCTGGGCCTGGGCACCGGCCGCGCGCGCCTGCCCGTCCGGGCACCGGACCCCGCCACCGGCCGACTGCGCACCTGGTGGGTCCCCGACGAGCCGCGCATCGCCGTCGCCGCCTGCCTCGACGGGGTCACCGTGGTCGGCACCCACCTGTCGTTCTCGCCGCCGACGGCCGTCCGGCAGCTGCGGCGGCTGCGGAGGTGGGCGGCGTCGCTGCCGGGACCGGTCGTGCTGGCCGGCGACCTCAACCTGCCCGGCGGCGTGCCGGCGCGGCTGCTCGGCGCCACCCGGCTGGTGCAGGAGCCGAGCTTCCCCGCGCACGCGCCGCGGCTGCAGCTCGACCACCTGCTCGCGCTCGGCGCCGGGGTGACCGGCGGGGACGCCGCCGTCGAGATGCTGCCGGTCGGTGACCACCGCGCGCTGGTGGTGACGGTGACGGTGGGCCGGGGTCGTGGCTAGGCAGCGGTCCCGTCGAGCAGCAGGGGGCGCAGCCGGTCCATCGAGCCCGCGAGGCCCGGGTGCAGCGTCACCTGGTGCAGCGCGGCCAGCGCCACCCAGGCGACGCCGGTGCTCTCGCCGTCCAGGCGCAGCCGGGACGGGTCGAGGTCGGCCACCGGGCGCGCCAGCACGGTGGTGTAGGCCCAGCCGCCGTGGTCGTCGACCGAGCGGGCGCCGAGCACGAGGTCGGCGGCCGGCAGCCCGAGCTCCTCCTCGACCTCGCGCAGCGCGCCCTGCTCCGGCGTCTCGCCCAGGTGCAGCGCGCCGCCGGGTGTCCCCCAGGTGCCGCCGTGGTGGGACCACAGCGCGCGGTGCTGCAGCAGCAGTTCCGGGCCGTCGCCGCCGTCGCGGTGCACCAGCAGGCCGGCCGCCCCGGCGCGGCCCCAGTGACGGTGGCCGAGGGAGCAGGTGGTCCAGCCGTCGGTCGGCGTCAGCCCGCTGGTCCCCACGCCCCCATTCCACCGCACGGGCGGGTCCGCCGCCGCCGGCCCGGGACTCAGTCCCAGCTCGGGGCGGCGATGCCCTGCGCCTCGGCCTCCAGCTGCCAGGCGCCCTTGCCGTCGATCGACTCGCGGATGACGTCGGCGTGCCCGGCGTGGCGGGCCTGCTCCTCGATCTGGTGCAGGACCATCCAGCGGACGGTCGGCACCGTGCCGGGCGGCATCCACCGGGTGACGGCATCGGCGAGCGGCACCACCCGGTCGAGGTCGCGCTCGGCACGCACCACCTCCTCGGTCTCGCGCGCCACGTCGGCCCAGCGGTCGAGCAGCACCGGGACGGTCTCGGCGGCGGTGACGGTGAACCCGGCCATCCAGTCGGCCTGCGGGTCGCCGTCGGCCACCGGCCGGCCGCCCACCCGGCCGGCCATGTTCGCCCGCTCGCCCTGCGCCAGGTGCTTGACCAGCGCCGACAGCGACAGCTCGCTCGCGCTGGGCGTGGCCCGGGCCTGCTCCTCGGGAAGGCCGAGGAGGGCGTTGCGGACGGCGGTGCGCTGGTCGGCGAGCATCCGCAGGAGGACCTCGCGCTCGTCGGGTGCGCTCACGCAGGCCATCCTGCGCCGGAGGCGTGCGCCCGGGACAGCCCCCGGCTGGCCGCGGGCCGCGGCGCTGCCTAGCGTCGCCGTCGTGGAGCGCTGGGACGTCGTCGTGGCCGGGGGCGGACCGGCCGGGGCGGCCGCGGCGCTGTCGGCCCTGGACACCGGCGCCTCGGTGCTGGTCCTGGACCGGGCCGACTTCCCCCGGGACAAGGTCTGCGGCGACGGCATCGCCCCGGAGGCCCTCGACGTGCTGGCCGGGCTGGGGGTCGACGTCGCCGCGCTGACCGCCGGGTACGCGCCCGCGCCGCGGCTGTCGCTGCGCTCGCCCGGCGGTGCGGTGGTCGAGCGCGCCACGCACCGGCCGTCGTCGGTGGTGCCGCGCGAGGTGTTCGACGCGCGCCTGCTGACCGCCGCCCTCGACCGGGGTGCGGTGTTCCGGCGGCACGCGGTGCGCACGGTGCGGCCCGGGCCGGACGGGGTCGACGTCGACGGCGCCCTGACGGCCGGCGTGCTGGTGGGCGCCGACGGGGCGGAGTCGGTCGTCCGCCGGGCGCTGGGCCTGCCGCGCAACCGCGACGACCGGATGGCCGTGGCGCTGCGGGGCTACGCCCCCGAGCTGCCCGGGCAGGGCGGCACGCAGGTGCTGGTCACCACCGACCAGCGGTGGCCGGCCTACGCGTGGTCCTTCCCGCTCGGCGACGGGCGGGCCAACGTCGGCTACGGGGAGCTGGTGTCCGGCGGCGCCAACCGCGCGGCGCTGGTCGAGGGGCTGCAGCGCCTGCTGCCGGGGGTGCGACCGGAGGGCCTGCGGGCGCACCGGCTTCCGCTGTCGACCGGCCGGCCGCGCCAGCCCGACGGGCGGGTGCTGCTCGCGGGGGACGCCGCGTCGCTGGTCAACCCGATGACCGGCGAGGGCATCTTCTACGCGGTGCTGTCCGGGGCTCTGGCCGGGCGGGCCGCGGCGGCGGGGGCCGCCGCGGGGGCGGCGCACCGGCGGGCGCTGCGGCGCCGGCTGGGGCCGCACCACCGGTCGGCGTCGGCGGCGTCGGCGATCAGCCGGTGGCCGGTCGTCATGGACGCGGCGTTCCGCGCGGCCGCGGCCGACCAGCGGGTCTTCGACGACGTCGTGGCGCTGGGACTGGCCGACGGCAGGCTCACCGCCCGCACGCTCGCGGCAGCGGCCCGCCACCTGCGGCCCGGACCTCCCTAGCGCTGGCACGGCCCCGCTGCAGGGTCCCGCCGCGAGCCCGCGAGCGGTGGGGGGCAGCGGGGTCCTTCCTCAGACGGGGGCGACCTCGACGCGGCCGCGGCCGCCCCGCTTGGCGCGGTACAGGGCCTGGTCGGCGGCGGCGTAGAACGCGCGCCGGTCGAGCGCGCCGTCGCGGCAGTGCGCCACCCCGACGCTCACCGACATGGCCAGCAGGGTGCCGTCGGGCAGCGCCAGCGGCGTCGACAGCACCGTCTCGAGCACCGACTCGGCGCGGGCGACGGCGACCTCGGCGGTGCAGCCGGGCAGCAGCACGGCCAGCTCGTCGCCGCCGAGCCGGGAGAGGACGGCGTCCCCGCTGCGGATCTGCCGCCGGATGATGCCGGCGAGGTGCACCAGGGCGTCGTCGCCGACCGGGTGGCCGTGGACGTCGTTGATCTGCTTGAACGAGTCGACGTCGAGGAGCAGCAGCGCCGTCCCGTCGTCGCCGGCGGGGCCGGTGAGCGCGCCGGCGAGGGCGTCGTCGAGGACGCGGCGGTTGACCAGGCCGGTGAGGGTGTCCACGGTGGCCTGCTGCTCCAGCGCCCGGACCAGCCGCTCCTGCACCGACCCCGCGCGCGCCAGCATGAAGGCCGCCACGGTCAGGACCGTCGCGGTGAGCAGCACGTCGGAGACCGCGACCTCCCACGGCAGCAGCTGCGGCACCACGAGGGCGTTGCCCAGCACGGCCACCGTCGTGACGACGACGACGGCGGTGCGGCGCAGGTGCGAGGCCGCCCAGAGGACGGGGAAGGAGAGGAAGGCCTGGGCGCCGACCGAGGCGTCCTGCGTGAGGAGGTTCATCCCGGCGGCCAGCAGCACGCCCACGACACCGACCGCCGGGAACACCCCGGCGCGGTCGAGCCGCCCGGGGTCGCCGGACCGGATGGCGACCGCCACGGCGACGAGGAAGGCGATGGCGCCCCAGGTGACGACGACGGTGAGGGTGGTCGCCGCGTTGGCACCGAAGGTGCTCACGATCGCGAGGACGAGGGCGGAGACGCTGATCATCAGCACCAGCGACCGCGCAGCCGCGCGGGGCTGGCGGGCTCGGAGTCCCCGGGGAACGGCCACGCCACATCTTCGGCCGAAACGGGCATTGCCCTGAGCCACTGCCCTCCCTGGGGGTGAGGTCAGGTCGGCGTGTCGGTCGCGACGCGCCGGGGCGGGACGCCGAGTTCGCCCAGGACCGCGACGTCGAGGGACCCGGGACCGCCGTGGGCGCCCCGGGGCGGCGTCGAGGTCGCAGGCGCAGGCCTCACGTCCGCGCGACCCGGGGAACGCGCCAGCACGCACCCGGTGGGCGGTGACGCGTCGGGTCCCGGGCGGGGCAGTGCCGCCGGCCGAGCAGCGGCGCAGGACGACCGACGAGCGGCCGGCCTCGACATCGACGACATCGACGGGACCGCAGTCCTGCGCGGAGGGCGTGGGATTCGAACCCACGATGGGTGTGACCCCATAGCGGTTTTCAAGACCGCCGCCATCGGCCTCTAGGCGAGCCCTCCCGGTGGTGCGCGGCCCATGCTACGAGGGCGCACGCCCCGAGGGAGGCGGCCGACGCCGGGCGCCCCGGCACCGGACCCGGTCGCCGCGCCGCTCGGCTGACGGGGGGCTGTGCCCGGGATCTCGTCCCGGCGGCGGGCATGATCCGGGCGACGGCGCCGTTGCACCGTGGTCACGCCGCGCGCCCGCGCGCTCACCCCCGATCCCGACCGAGGACACCTCCTGCCCGACACCCGTCTCCCCCAGCCCGCCCCCCGCCGCCGCGTGCGCCGGCCCGCCGACGAGCGCGCCGCCGACCGCCGGCCGGCCGACTCCCCCGCCGGCCGGGAGGCCGACCGCGCTGCCGAGCGCGAGGCCGCCCTCGCCGAGCGCCGCGCCCAGCAGGAGTGGGTCGAGGGCGCGGCACCGGAGCTCCCCGTCCGCGCGACCCCGCCGCAGCGGGTCGTCTTCCACCTCGGCCCGACCAACTCGGGCAAGACCTACGAGTCGCTGCAGGCGCTGGCCGCCACCGGCTCGGGCGTCTACGCCGCGCCACTGCGCCAGCTCGCCCACGAGGCCTACGCCAAGCTGGCCGCACAGCTCCCCGAGGGCACCGTGGGCCTGTCCACCGGCGAGGAGGAGATCGACCCCTCCGCACCGATCCTCTGCTGCACCGTCGAGAAGGCGCCGATGCGCGGCGAGCTGCTCGTCCTCGACGAGTCGCACTGGGTCGCCGACCCCGAGCGCGGGCACTCCTGGGCGCGGCTGCTGCTCACCGGCGAGTACCGCGAGATGCACCTGGTCTCCGCCGCCGAGGCGCACCCCCTGCTGGCGCCGCTGGTCGCCGACGCCGGGTCCGTCGACGTCGTGCACCACCAGCGGTTGTCCCGGCTCGACGTCCTGCGCGCGCCGGTCCGCACCCCCGGTGTGCGCCCGCAGACCCTCGTCGTCGCCTTCTCCCGCAAGACCGTCTACGCCGTCGCCGCCGAGCTCGACCGCCACCGGCCCGGCCGGGTCGGCGTCCTCTACGGCGCGCTCCCGCCGGCCACCCGGCGCGAGGTCATCGAGCGCTTCACCACCGGTGAGGTCGACGTGCTGGTCACCACCGACGTCATCGGGCACGGCATCAACGTCCCGGCGACCACGGTGCTGTTCGCCGAGACCACGAAGTTCGACGGCGTCGAGCTGCGGCCGCTGCGCAGCTGGGAGGCCGCGCAGATCGCCGGGCGGGCCGGCCGCTACGGGCTGACCGGGCACGGCACGGTCGGCGTCCTGGCCGGGGTGCCGGGCCTCAAGCCGTCGACGGCGCTGGTGGGGCTCGGTGCGGAGGTCGCCCGCGGCGACCGGGCCAGCGACCTGCCCGGACGGCGGCCCCGGCTGCGCCCGGAGCTCGAGGACCTCGGCGCCGCGACGCCGGCGGACCTGCCCGAGGCGCTGGTCCGCTGGCAGGCCTGGGCCCGCGCGGCCACCCGCGACTCGGCGATGACCCCCGACGACGTGAGCGGCCTCGTCCTGCGGGTGCAGGCGCTGCTGCCGATGCTGCGCGGCCCGCTGGGCGCGGCCGGCGACCTGCACACGGTCTGGCGGCTGGTGAGCCTCCCGGTCGACTACAACCCGCCGCGGCGCACCCGCTGGCTGGTGCTGGCCCGGGCCGCCCTGCGGCACGCCGTCGGCCTGCCCGTCCCCCAGGAGCTCCTGCTGCCCGACGTGCCGGTCGGCGGCGCGGTCGAGGACTTCGAGCAGTCCGCCGCGGCTGCCCGCGACGCCCAGACCCTGCTCCGCCAGTTCCCCGGCGTCGCCGGCCTCGAGCCCGACGACGCGGCCTGGGTCGAGGAGGAGTGCGCCGAGGCGATCAGCGAGCTGCTGCCCGACGCGATCGCCGTCAGCCGCTCGAGCGCCTGCGTCGAGTGCGGCACCGCGATCGCCCCGTGGTTCACCACCTGCCGGCCGTGCAGCGGGCCGCGCGGCCGGGGTCCCGGCCGGGACGGCGACCGCGACTCCGGGCGCGACCACGGTCCCGGACGCCGGGGGCCGCGCCCGGGCTCCCGGCAGGGCCGGCGTCCCTCCCGCAGCGGCCGCGGCTGACCCGCCGGCCCGGGCGGGGAGCGCCGGGCGGCTCAGGCCTCCGGCGGCTCGCCCCGTGACAGCAGCCGGTCGTAGACCAGCGCGGCGAGGACGCCGCCGACGACCGGCGCCAGGAGGTACACCCACAGCGACGTGAGCTGCCCGGCCAGCAGGTTGGGGCCGAGGGCGCGCGCGGGGTTCACCGCTCCGCCGGTCAGCCCGCCGACGGCGAAGATCGCGGCCGCCAGCGCGAAGCCGACGGCGACCGGCGCGATCGCCGACTCGGCGCGGTCGTCGGTGGCGACGGACACCACGACCAGCACCAGCACGAACGTCACCAGCGCCTCGGCCAGGAACGCCTGGCCGGCGGAGACGCCCTCCTGCGGCGTGGTGGCGCCGAGCAGCCCCTCCTCCCGGCCCGCGCTGCCGTACACGGCCCACGTGGCCGCCGCGCCGGCGAGGCCACCGGCCAACTGGGCGACGACGTAGATCCCGGCGGCCGGCCACGGGAAGCGCCGGGTCGCGGCCAGCCCGATCGTCACCGCGGGGTTGAGGTGGCAGCCCGAGACGTGGCCGAGGGCGGCGGCGAGGGCCACCAGCGTGAGCCCGAAGGCCAGCACCACGCCGACCAGGTCGAACAGGCTGTTGCCGGTGGCCGGCCCGGCGACCACGGTGCTCGTCCCGACGAACACCAGGATCGCCGTCCCGATGAGCTCGGTGAGCGCCGCGCGCCCCACGCGGTCCCCGATCCTGCTGCCGTAGAGGCCGGTGGCCCCGACCTCCCGGGTGGTCCTGCTCGACGCCATCGTGCTCCCCGTTCCCGACGGCGCCCCGGCGCCGTCTGCCGAGGCCGCCGTTGCCCGCTCCGGCGGACCAGCAAACGGACGGTCGGGTATCGGCTGGTCAGGCCACCGGGCGGGCGGCGGGGTCTCCGGCGTCGACGGGAGAGTCGGGCTGCTCCCGCCGCACCGGCTCCCCCACCACGCCGTGCAGGTGGCAGGCGGCCACGTGGCCCGGCGCCGAGCCGACCGGCTGGAGCGCGGGGTCGACGTCGGGGCAGGGCTCGAAGACGTCGGGGCAGCGGGTGCGGAACCGGCAGCCGCTGGGCACCCGCGACGGTGAGGGGACGTCACCGCGTAGCACGATCCGCTGCCGCGAGCGCTCGAGCTCGGGGTGCGGCACCGGCACCGCCGACAGCAGCGCCCGCGTGTAGGGCATCTGCGGCCCGGCCGCGACGGCGGCCGCGGGACCCACCTCGACGACCCGGCCGAGGTACATCACGGCGATCCGGTCCGCGATGTGCCGGACCGCCGAGAGGTCGTGCGAGATGAACAGCAGGGTGAGCCCGAGCTGCCGCTGCAGCCGGCGCAGCAGGTTGAGCACCTGCGCCTGGATGCTGACGTCGAGCGAGGCGATCGCCTCGTCGCACACCAGGAAGTCCGGCTCGCCGGCCAGCGCGCGGGCGATGCCGACCCGCTGACGCTGTCCCCCGGAGAACTCGTGCGGGTAGCGGGTGGCCACGGCCGGGTCGAGCCCGACCAGCTGCAGCAGCTCCTGCACGCGGGCGGCCCTCGCCTGCCGTCCCGGGTGCAGGCCGTGCACCTCCAGCGGCTCGGACACCGTCTGGGCGACCGTGCGCCGGGGGTCGAGGGAGGCGAACGGGTCCTGGAACACCATCCCGGCCCGCCGGCGCAGCTCGCGCAGCTGCTTGCGCCCGAGCGCGGTGACGTCGATGCCGTCGAATGTCACCGTGCCGCCGGTCGGGGGGACCAGCCGCAGCAGGGCGTTGCCGAGCGTGGACTTCCCGCACCCGGACTCCCCCACCAGGCCCAGCGTCTCGCCGCGGTACACGTCGAGGTCGACGCCGTCGACGGCACGCAGCACGCCGGTGGTGCGCCGCAGCGGCCCGCCCGAGCGGACCGGGAAGTGCACCTCCAGCCCGCGGGCCGAGACCAGGACCTCGCCGTGCGCTGCAGCGGCCGCGCCGCCCTTGCCGAGCGAGACCGTGCTCACCGTGCACCGCCCTCCCCGCACCAGGTCGCCGCACGGTGCGGCAGCCCCTTCGTCACGCCGGCCCCCACCACCTGCAACGGCGGCTGCTCGGTCTCGCACCGGGCGTCGCCCCGCACCGGGCAGCGCGGCCAGAACACGCAGCCGGTGGGCAGGTCCGTCGGCGCCGGGGGCGTCCCGGGGATCGTCGCCAGCTCGCCCTCGTCGGCCGTGGCGAGGTCGGGCAGCGCGCCGAGCAGGCCGCGGGTGTAGGGGTGCGCCGGCCGCTCGAGGACGTCGTCGACCGTGCCGTCCTCCACACAGCGGCCGCCGTACATCACCAGCACCCGGTCGGCGATGCCGGCCACGACGCCGAGGTCATGGGTGATCCAGATGACCCCGGTGCCGTGGTCGGTCCGCAGCTTCTCCACCAGGTCGAGGATCTGCGCCTGGACCGTGACGTCGAGCGCCGTGGTCGCCTCGTCGGCGATGAGCAGCGAGGGGCTGTTGCTCAGCGCGATCGCGATGACCACCCGCTGACGCATGCCGCCCGACAGCTCGTGCGGATAGCGGTCGAGCGCACGCTCGGGGTCGGGCAGGCCCACCTCGGTGAGCAGCCCGGCCGCGCGTTCCCGCGCCTCGGCCTTGGAGACCTCACCGTGGGCGCGGATGCCCTCGACCAGCTGCCGGCCGATGGTGAGCACCGGGTTGAGCGAGGTCATCGGGTCCTGGAAGACCATCCCGACGCCGGGGCCGCGCACCTGGCGCAGCCGCTCCGGCGACATGCCCAGCAGGTCCTCCCCGTCCAGTCGCGCCGCGCCGGTCACCGTCGCCACGCGCGCGGGCAGCAGCCCCAGCAGCGCCAGCACGGACACGCTCTTGCCGCTGCCGGACTCCCCGACCACCGCCACCGTCTCGCCGCGCCGGACGCTGTAGCTCAGCCCGTTGACCACCGAGGCCGGCCCGCGCGGGGTGCGCAGCCGCACCCGCAGGTCCTCCACCTCCAGCAGCGGCTCCCCGGCCGCCGTCGCGGTCACCGTCCGCCCCCGGCCATGAGGGTGCGCTGCCGCGGGTCGAGGACGTCGCGCAGCCCGTCGCCCAGGAGGTTGAAGCAGAGCACGGTCAGGAAGATCGCCATCCCCGGGAAGAAGGCCAGCCACCACGCGATGTCGATGAACCCGCGGCCCTCGGCGAGCATCAGCCCCCAGGACGGGTTCGGCGGCTGGGTGCCCAGCCCGAGGAACGACAGCGCCGCCTCGGCGAGCACGGCGAACGCCAGGCTGATCGAGGTCTGCACGATGATCGGCGGGGCCGCGTTGGGCAGCACGTGCCGGGTGAGCAGCCGGAGGTCCGAGGCCCCCACCGACCGCGAGGCCCGCACGTAGACCTCCTCCCGGACGCCGAGCACGCTGGCCCGGGTGACCCGCGCGAAGACCGGGATGTAGACGATCCCGATGGCCAGGGCGGTGTTCCCCGCTCCGGGCCCGCGGACGGCGAGCACCGCGATCGCCAGCAACACCGCGGGGAAGGCGAAGAGGATGTCCATGAACCGCATGAGGACGTCGTCCACCCAGCGGCCGTAGAAGCCGGCCAGCAGCCCGATGAGGGCTCCGACGACCAGGGCGAAGGCGACCGCGAGGAACCCCACGCGCAGCGAGACGCCCGCCCCCAGGATGACCCGGCTCAGGATGTCGCGGCCGAGGTCGTCGGTGCCGAACGGGTGCTCCCAGCTCGGGGCCTGCAGCCGGTCCTCGACCGAGATCTCGTTGGGGCCGGCCGGCGCGAGGGTCTCGTCGAAGACCGCCATCAGCACGATGAGCAGCAGAACCGTGGCGGCGACGGCCGCCGTCGGGTTCCGGGCGAGGAGTCCGAGGGTCTCCCGCCACCGTGGCCGGGGCGGCCGCTGCGTGGACCGGACGCCGGCCTCGGTGGCGTCCGGGGACGGCGCGGTCTGCGGGACGGGCTGGCCGGTCATGGCAGCAGGGCTCGGCTGTGGGTCATGGCAGCAGGACTCGGCTGTGGGTCATGGCAGCAGGGCTCGGCTGTGGGTCACCGGCGGATCCTCGGGTCGATGGCGGTGTAGAGGAGGTCCACCACCAGGTTGATGAGCAGGAAGACCACGGCGAACAACAGGATCGCCCCCTGGAGGACCGGGTAGTCGCGGGCCTGGACGGCCTGCAGGGCGAGCTGGCCGAGTCCTGGCCAGGAGAAGACGATCTCCACCACGACCACCCCGGACAACAAGTAGGCCAGCTGCACGCCGGTGACGGTCACCAGCGGCAGCAGCGCGTTGCGGAGCACGTGCCAGGTGAAGACCTGCCGCTGCGGCAGCCCCTTCGCCTGCGCCGTCCGGACGTGGTCGGCACCCAGCGCCTCAAGCACGCTGGAGCGCACGAACCGGGTGATCACCGAGCCGGAGACCACGCCGGTGACCACCGCCGGCAGCAGCAGCCGCTGGGCCCAGGCACCCGGGTCCTCGGTCAGCGGGACGTAGCCACCCGACGGCAGCCAGCCCAGGGTCCCGGCGAAGACCAGGATGAGCACGATCGCCATCCAGAACTCCGGCACCGAGATGCCGATCTGGCTGAGGACCGTGGCCACCCGATCGACGAAGGACCGGGGGCGCAACGCCGAGATCGTCCCGAGCGGCACGGCGATCAGCAGCGCCACCAGGATCGACGCGAACGCCAGGGTCAGCGTCGCCGGGAGCCGCTCGGCGATGAGGGAGGTGACCGTCTCGCCGCTGCGGAAGCTCACCCCCAGGTCGCCGCCGAGGGCCCGGCCGAACCACCCGAAGAACTGCTCCACCAGAGGCTGGTCCAACCCGGAGCGCGCCCGGAGCGCGTCGTAGGTCGCCTGGTCGAACCGGGTGCCCAGGGCGAGCCGGATCGGGTCGCCCGGGACGAGGTGCACCAGGGCGAACACGATGACGCTGACCCCCGCCAGCACCACCACCGACTGGCCGGTGCGGCGGAGGAGGTACCCGCTCAGGGCAGCTCCACGGTCTCGAAGTTGATCGCCTTGTCCGCCCGGATCTGGTACCCGGACAGGCCGGGCGCCCACGCCTGCACGACGTCGGGGTTGTAGAGGTACAGGTAGGAGACGTCGTCCACGATGAGCTGCGCGGCCTGGTCGTAGGCCTGCTTGCGGGCCTCCTCGTCGGTCTCGCTGGCCCCCTGCTGGAGCAGCTGGTCGACCTGCGGGTTGCTGTACTTCTGGTAGTTGTTCGGCCCGTTCGTCTGGTGCTGCTCCTGGTAGTAGGCAGCCGGGTCGAGGTTGCCGAGCCAGCCGAGCATGAAGGCGTCGAAGTCGCCCTGACCCTGCCGGTCCAGCCACGTCGCGAAGTCGAGCGTCTCGATGGACACCTCGATGCCGATCTCGCCGAGCTGGCTGGCAATCACCTGTGCGGCGGTGACCGTCTCCGGGAACTCGTCGGTGACCATCAGCCCCATCCTCAGCGGGGTCTGCACGCCGGCCTGCTGCAGCAGCTGGCGGGCCTGCTCGGGGTCACGCTCGAACGGGGCGTAGTCGTTGTGGAAGAAGCTGTCCTCGGGGATCGCGGTCTGGTTGGGCTGCGCCGCTCCGAACCACGCCGCCTCGGCGACGGCCTCGCGGTCGATGGCGAAGGAGATCGCGCGCCGCACGTCGCGGTTGTCGAACGGCGGACGGGCGTAGTTCATCGACATGTACCAGTAGTCGACGCTCGGGGTCGTCTGGAGCTCGAGCGTGTCGTCGCCCTGCAGGGACTCGATCTGCTGCGGCGGGATGTTGTCGGTCCACTGCACCTCGCCGTTCTGCAGCGCGGTGAGCGCCGCGGCCGGCTCGGTGATGTAGCGGAACTCGACCCCGCCGATGCTCGGCGTGCCGCCCCAGTAGTCCTCGTAGGCCGTCAGCACGGTGCTGCTCGCGTCGGAGCTCTCCAGCTGGAAGGGCCCGGTACCGACCGCCTCGGTGGTGAGGTCGACCTGGTCGGCGGCGCCCTCGGGCAGGATCGCCATCCCCTTGAACGAGCCGATCCGCTCGAGCAGGTTCGGGGTCGGCTGGGTGAGGGTGATGACGACGGACCGCGGCCCGTCGGCCGCCACCGACGCGACGTTCTGGAACCGGAAGGCGTTGCTGAGTTCCTCGTCGATGATCCGGTTGTACGAGTAGACGACGTCGGCGGAGTCGAACTCGCTGCCGTCGTGGAAGGTGACGCCCTCCCGCAGCGTGAACGTCCAGGTGAGTCCGTCCTCGCTGGTCTCCCACGACTCGGCCAGGCTCGGCTGCATCGTGAGGTCCTCGGCGTTGGGGACCACGAGGGTGTCGTACACGTTCTCGAGGACCTGGAAGCTCGGGTAGGCGGTCGTCACGTGCGGGTCGAACTGGTCGGGCTCGGCGCTCACGGCCGCGACCAGCGTGCCGCCCTCACCTCCGCCCCCTCCCCCGCCGCCGGTGTCGACGCTCTCCCCTCCGCCACCGCAGGCGGAGAGGACCAGGGCCGCCGAGGCGGTGAGGGGCAGGAGCCGGTTCGTGCGCACGGGTACCTCCGTGGTCGGCGGCGTCGTCCACCTCCGACCCTGGCCCGGTGGTCCCGTCCCCGCAGTTCGAGGCCGAGATCGTTACGTTTCCTCGACCTGCCCGTCCTCCCCCCGCCGGCGCGGCCCGTCGAGGTCGCCCCGCAGCCGGCAGCCGGCCGGCCCCCGGGTGCGGGAACGGCTCGGCGGACCAATTCCCCGGCCGTCCGGCGGCGGCGCCGGGCGCCCCCGGAAAGGGGACGGCGGCCATTTCCCGGCCCACGCGCCGACCGGTCCCGATATGCTCGCCGGGCGCCATTCCGGAGCGGTCCGCGCTCCATTCCCCGGCGCCCGAGGGAACGGCGGAGCGGATGCCGGAACTGGACGACCTGGTCGACGCCTGCCTGGTGCCGGGATTCGCCGGCGACCGGGTGCCCGGATGGGTGACCGCGGCCCTGGAGCGCGGGATGGCCGGCGTCTGCGTGTACGGCGCGAACCTCACCGCCGGGCCGCCGCGGCCGGCACCGGAGCGGGTGCGGGCGATCAGCGACGCCGTCCACGCGGCCGCGCCCGACGCCCTGGTCACCCTCGACGAGGAGGGCGGCGACGTCACGCGGCTGGACTACCTGGTCGGCAGCGGCTACCCGGGCAACCTGGCCCTCGGCGTCGTCGACGACGTCGGGCTGACCCGCGCGGTGGCCACGGCGGTCGGCGCCGACCTGCGCGCGGCCGGGGTCGACGTCGACCTCGCGCCGTCGGTCGACGTGAACTCCGACCCGCGCAACCCGGTCATCGGCGTGCGCTCCTTCGGCGCGGACCCGGCGTTGGTCGCCCGGCACGGCGCCGCCTTCGTGGCCGGCCTGCAGGCCGCCGGGGTCGCCGCGTGCGCCAAGCACTTCCCCGGGCACGGTGCCACGACGGTCGACTCCCACCTGGGCCTGCCGGTGGTCGACGCCGACCCCGCCACGGTGCGGGCGCGGGAGCTGCCGCCCTTCGCCGCGGCGGTCGCGGCCGGCGCGGACCTGGTGATGACCTCGCACGTCGTGTTCCCGGCCGTCGACGGGCAGCCGGCGACGCTGAGCCGCCGCTGGCTGGTCGACGTGCTGCGCGGCGAGCTGGGGTTCGACGGCGTCGTCGTCACCGACGCCCTCGACATGGCCGGCGTGCGGGCCGCGCACGGCATCGCCGGGGCCGCCGCGCTGTCGCTGGCCGCCGGGGCGGACCTGCTGCTGGTCGGCGCGGAGGACGGCGAGGAGCACTGCGCGGCGATCCGGCGGGCGGTCGCCGACGCCGTCCGCCGTGGACACCTGGCGGAGGACCGGGTGCACGAGGCGGCCGGCCGGGTGCGCGCGCTGCGGCAGCGGCTGGCCGCCCGCGCCGCCGGCACGGTGCCCGAGGGCGACCCCGGCGCGGTCGCCGCCCGCCGTGCGCTGCGGCTGCGCGGCGTGGCGCCCCTGACCGCCCCCGCCGTCGTCGTGGAGCTGCGCGGCGAGGCCAACATGGCCGTCGGCAACGCCCGCTGGAGCCTGGCCGACCCGCTGCGCGACCTCGGCCTGCTGGCCGAGCTGGTGACCGTGCGCGACGGCGACCCGGGGCCCGCGGCGGTCGCCGACCGGGCGCAGGGCCGGCCGCTGGTGGTCGCCGTCCGCGACGCGTACCGCTCGGCCGACCGGCGCGGATGGCTGCAGGCGCTGCTCGCCGGGCGGCCCGACGCCGTCGTCGTCGCGCTCGGCATGCCCGGCGACGCCGACCTCACCCCCGGCCCCGCGGTGGTCACCCACGGCGCCGCGCGGGTGCTCACCCGGGCCGCCGCCGAGGCGCTGCACGGATGACCACGCTGGTCACCGGGGCGCGGTTGCTCGACGAGGGCGGGGTGGTCGAGGGCGGCTGGGTGCTCCTCGACGGCGACACCATCGCCGCCACCGGCACCGGCGACCCACCGCCGGCCGGCGAGCGGGTGGACCTCGGCGGCGGCGGCCTCGTGCCCGGCTTCGTCGACCTGCACGCCCACGGCGGCGGCGGGCACTCCTTCGACGACGGCCCCGACGCCGTGCGGGCGGCGCTCGCGGTGCACCGGGCCGCGGGCACCACCCGCTCGGTGGTCAGCCTGGTCGCCGCGCCGATGGCGGAGCTGGAGGAGTCGCTGGCCGGCATCGCCGACCTCGCCGCGGCCGACCCGACCGTCCTCGGCGCGCACCTCGAGGGCCCGTTCCTCGCCCCCACCCGCCGCGGGGCACACGAGGCCTGCCACCTGCGCGAGCCCACGCGCGCCGACGTCGACCGGCTGCTCGCCGCCGCGCGCGGCACGCTGCGCCAGGTCACGGTCGCACCCGAGCTGCCCGCGGCGCTGGACGCCGTGCGCGCGTTCGCCGCCGCCGGGGTGACCGTCGCGGTGGGGCACACCGAGGCCGGTGCCGCGCTCACCGCGGCCGCGTTCGACGCCGGCGCCCGGCTGCTCACCCACGCGCTCAACGCGATGCCGGGCCTGCACCACCGCGAGCCCGGCCCGGTCGGCGCCGCGCTGGCCGACCCGCGGGTCACGCTGGAGCTGGTGCTCGACGGCGTGCACGTGCACCCCGTCGTCGCCGCGCTGCTGATGGCCGGGGCGCCCGGCCGGGTCGCCCTGGTCACCGACGCGATGGCCGCGGCCGGCGGGTCCGACGGCGACCACCGCCTCGGCGCGCTGGAGGTCACCGTCCGCGGCGGGCGGGCGGTGCTCGCCGGCACCGACACGATCGCCGGGTCCACGCTCACCCAGGACGCCGCGCTGCGCGCCGCCCTCGCCGCGGGGGTGGCGGAGCCCGCCGCGGTCGCCGCGCTGACCGCGGTCCCGGCGCGGGCCCTGGGCCTGGGACACCGGCTCGGGCGGCTGGCGCCCGGCTACGCCGCCGACGTGGTCGCCCTCGGTGCGGACCGGTCCGTCACGGCCGTGTGGGCGGCCGGCGAGCGGGTGCGCTGACTAGGGCCGCTGCCAGGCCGGCTTGGCCGCGTGCACGTGCCGGTAGTGGTCGAGCAGCGTCAGCCGGACGGCCGCGGCCTCGTCGACGACGACCGTCGCCCGCGGGTGCAGCTGCAGCGCCGAGCCCGGGCACATGCTGGTCAGCGGCCCCTCGACGGCGGCCGCCACCGCCTCCGCCTTCGCCTCCCCCTGCGCCACCAGCAGCAGCCGGCGGGCCCCGAGGATCGTGCCGAGGCCCTGGGTGAGGCAGTGCAGCGGCACCTCGTCGGGCGAGGCGAAGAAGCGGGCGTTGTCGGCGCGGGTGCGCGCGGTCAGCGTCTTGATCCGCGTGCGCGACCCGAACGACGACGTCGGCTCGTTGAACCCGATGTGTCCGTTGCCGCCGATGCCGAGCAGCTGGACGTCCACCCCGCCGGCGTCGGCGAGGGCCCGCTCGTAGTCCTCCGCCGCGGCCTCGAGGTCGGCGGCGCCGCCGTCGGGGACGTGCACCCGGGCAGGGTCGAGCCGCAGCGGCCCGGTGACGTCGCGGGCCACCACCGCCGCGTAGGCCTGGGGGTGCCCGGGCGGCAGGCCCACGTACTCGTCGAGGGCGAAGGCGGTGACCCCGGACAGGTCGAGCCGCCCGTCGGCGACCCGACGGGCCAGCTCGGCGTAGACGCCCACCGGCGAGGAGCCGGTGGCCACCCCGAGGACGGCGTCCGGCCGCCGGGCGACCACGCCCGCGACGACGTCGGCGGCCACCCGGGCGACGTCGTCCGGGGTGGCCTGGACGATCACCTCCACGGCCGGCTCACAGGGCGAGCGGCTCGGCGAGGCGCTCGGCGGCCGCCTCCCGGGCGGTGAGCGCCGCGCCGACCGGCGCCACCGGCACCCCGGGGGGCACCACCTGCACCCGCGCGGCGATGCCCAGGCTGCGCAGGAACGGCGAGCCGGCGGCCTGCCGCTCCAGCTGCGCCCGCACGGCCGCCACCAGCGGCTCCCCCACCTCGGCGACGCCGCCGCCGAGGACGACGTGCTCGACGTCGCAGGTGAGCACGAGCAGCCGGACGGCGGCCGCGACCGCCGCGGCGAACCGGTCGCGGACCCGCGCCGCGGCGGGGTCGCCCCCGGCCGCGGCGGCGAAGACGGCGGCCGCGGCGGGGACGCCGTCGGCGACCGGCCAGGCGACGTCCAGCGCCGAGCCGGAGGCGTAGAGCTCCAGGCAGCCGCGCTGGCCGCACGGGCAGCGCGGGCCGTGCGGGTCGAGCGGCACGTGCCCGATCTCCCCGGCTCCCCCGCCGTGCCCGCGGCGCAGCCCGCCGCCGAGGAGCAGGCCGGCCGCGACGCCGGTGCCCAGGCCCAGCAGCGCGAGGTCGCCGCGCAGCCCCAGCACCCGGGCGGCACCGACGGCGGCCACGTTGAGGTCGTTCTCCACCGTCACCGGCACCCCGCCGAGGCGGGCGGCCAGCAGCGGCGCCAGCGCCACCCCGCGGTCGTCGATGCCGAGGTTGACCGCGTGGGACACCTCCCCCGAGACGGGGTCGACCAGCCCCGGCACGCCGGCGCCCACCGCCGCGAGGTCGGCCACGCGCAGCCCGGCGTCGGCGCACAGCCGCCCGACCACCTCGGCGGCCGCAGCCACCACGCCGTCGGTGCCCCGCCGGGTGGGCACCCGCACGCTGCCCCGCACCGCTCCGTCGGCGTCGAGGAGCACGCCGAGGACCTTCGTGCCCCCGATGTCCAGCCCCGCCGACCAGCCCGCCCCGGTGCCGCCGACCAGGCCGGTCACCCCTTCACCGCCCCGGCCACCAGGCCGGCGCTCATCCGCTTCTGCACCAGCAGGAAGAAGCCGATGACCGGCACCGCGATCAGCGTCGCCCCGGCCATGACCACCCCCCAGTCAGTGGCCCGGTTGGCCTCCACCAGACCCTGCAGCCACAGCGGCAGGGTGCGCTCCCCCGGCTCGGTCATGACCACCAGGGCCAGCGTGTACTCGTTCCACGCCTGCAGGAAGCCGTAGACCCCGGAGGCCACCAGGCCGGGTGCCAGCAGCGGGAAGGTGATGCGGAAGAACGCCTGCGTCCGCGACAGCCCGTCGACCATCGCGGCCTCTTCGAGCTCGATCGGGACGCCGTTCACGAATCCGCGCAGCATCCACACCGTGAACGGCAGGATGGCCGCGACGTACACGATGGACAGACCCAGCACGGAATTGACCAGACCCCAGTCGTCGAGAACGGCGTACTGCGATATGAACAACCCCTCGGCGGGGATCATCTGCACGACCAGAATGGTCAGGATGAACGACTTCCGGCCGCGGAAACGGAATCGGCTGACGGCGAGCGCGGCGACGAAGGCGAACAGCACCGCGCCGGCCAGGGTGAGCGCGGTGACCGCCAGCGAGACGCGGAACGAGGCGGCGAACGACTCGTCGGTCAGCACCTGCCGGAAGTTGGCCAGCGTCCCGTCGACGGGGAAGAAGGTCGGCTCCGGCCGCTGCAGCCGCGCCGTCGGCAGGAAGGCGCTGCTGACCATCCAGTAGATGGGGAAGGCCCACACCAGCGCGACGGCGACCGCGAGCACGCCGAGCAGCCGGCGGGCGAGCCGGGAGCGCCGGCGCACCCGCCGCCGGTGCCGCACGGCGCGGACGGCCCCGGGGACGGCCGCGGTGGCGACTGCGGGGACGGCGACCGGAGGCGGGGCCGTGGCGCTCACAGCTCCTCCTCCCGCAGCATGCGGCGGATGTAGAAGCCGGTGAGGCACAGCGTGAGGACGAGCATGACCGTGGCCATCGCGCCGGCCATCGAGAACTCCCGGGACAGCGAGTAGACGAAGGTGCCGAGCAGGTGGGTCTCCCGGGTGGGGGCGCCGGCCCGCTGCAGCACGTGGATCTGGGTGAACACCCGCAGGTCCCAGATGACCTGCAGCAGCGCGGCGATGAGCAGCACCGGCCGGACCAGCGGCAGGGACAGGTGGCGGAAGCGCTGCCAGGCGCTCGCGCCGTCGAGCTCGGCGGCCTCGACGCACTCGGCGGGCACCTGCAGCAGCGCGGCGTAGGTGGTGAAGACGACGAACGGCACGCTCATCCAGACCACGATCACCGTGGCGACCAGGTAGAACGACGCCGGCTCGATGATCCACGAGTGCCCGCGGAACTCCGCGAGGCCCAGCGGGCCGGCGAGCACCCAGTTGACGACGCCGTACTGCGAGTCGAACAGCCACTGCCAGACGGTCAGGGTGGCCAGGACCGGGGTGCCCCAGGCCAGCAGCATCCCGACCTGCAGGGTGGTCCGGGCCGCGCGGCCGACCCGGCTCATCAGCACCGCCAGCGCGACCCCGACGAGCATGGTCAGGCCGGCGTTGACCAGGCAGAACGCCACCGACCGGCCGATGACGCCCCAGACGTAGGGGTCGCCCAGCAGCTCGGTGTAGTTGCGCAGCCCCACCCACTCGGCGGGCCGGCCGAACTGCTGGGCCAGGCCGTACTCCTGGAAGGACAGCACGAACTGGCGGGCCAGCGGGTAGCCCAGGCCGATGGCGATGGGCACCAGCGCCGGGACGAGCAGCAGGTAGGGGTTCAGGCGCGCACGCCAGGACGCCCGCCGGGGCACCGGGCGCCCGGCGACCGGTGTCGGGCCGGCGGCGACGGGGTCCCGCGGGGGCGCCGCCGTCTCCGGCGGCAGGGGTGGTGCGGACATCGGGCGCTCCGGGCGTCCGGGACCGGGGAGGGCGCGACCGCGCACGCCCTCCCCGGTCGGGCGGTCAGTTGAGCGTCTCCTCGAGGAGCCGGTCGGCCTCCGCCGCCGCCTGCGCGACGTCGGCCCCGCCGGCGATCTGCTGGAAGAAGTCCTCCAGGATGCGGGCGGCCTCGACGTCGGCCCAGCGCTCGGCGGCCGGCGTCAGCTTGGCGTCGACCGCCGCGGCCCGCGCGGCCTCGGCGTAGGGGTCGTCGCCCAGGGAGTCGGCGTACCGGCTGTTGCCCGGGATGAGGCCGTTCTCGGCCAGCATCGTCTGGTACTCCTCGCTGAAGACGATCCGCAGCAGGTCGCGGGCCTCCTCCTGGTGCTGCGACATCGTCGGGATCGCGATGTTCGAGCCGCCGGCGAAGACGGTGGCCGGGGTGCCCGGCTGCTCGCCGGGGAGCGGGAAGACGCCGGTCCGCTCCTCGTTGCACGCCTGCTGCTCGGCCAGCAGCGCCTGCGCCTCGGGCGAGGTGTCGTCGGCGGCGACGCCCTTGTCGCACTCGGGCAGGGCGATGCTGAACCGCGCCCAGGTCGGGGCGGAGAACATGGCCGCCTGGCCGTTGTTGAACGCCACCCACGGCTCGTTGGAGTCGGCGTCGCGGGGCGCCCGGGTGGCGTTGGCGAACAGGTCCTGGACCTCGGCCAGCGCGGCCTGCGACTCGGGGCTCGACAGCGCCCCGACCCAGCGGTCGCCCTCCTGGACGGCGAGCTCGCCGCCGCCGGTGAACAGCCAGGCGATGCCGTTGTACCAGTCCTGGCCGGGGAGCCAGAAGCCGCTGAAGTCCGGCGAGGGGTTGGCCTGCTGCAGCGCCACGGCCGCGGCGCGGAACTCCTCGAGGGTCTGCGGCACGGCGACGCCGGCCTGCTCGAAGAGGTCCTTGCGGTAGAAGACCGCCCGCGCGCCGGAGTAGTAGGGCACCGCGTAGAGCGTGCCGTCGGCGGTGCCGGCCTCGACGAAGCCGGGCAGCATGTCGTCCCCGCCCAGTTCGTCGTAGACGTCGGACAGGTCGCTGAAGGCGCCGGCGTAGGTGAACGTCGGGCTCTGGGTGTTGCCGATCTCGACCAGGTCCGGCGTCTGGTCCTCGCTGGCCAGCGCCGTCTGCAGGCGCGGCACCAGGCCGCTCCAGTCCTGCTCCTCGATCACGAGGTCCATGCCCTCGTGCTCGGCCTCGAAGGTCTCCTCCAGGTGGTCCCGGAGCTCCTGCGGGGTGTCGGTGCCGTTGAGCCAGAGCCGGATCTCGCCGTCGGCCGACGCCTCCGCCGTCTCGCCCCCGCCGCACGCGGACACGGCGAGCAGGGACGCGACCGCAGCGGCGGCCAGTCCGCCGGTGCGTAGTCTTCTCATGTTGGGGTTCCTCCTCGTTCGCGCGGGTTGGGTCCTCCGACGTGCACCTGGCCGGCTCGGGGTGGTCACGTCACCCCGAGCTGGCCGGACAGCACGAGCACGGCCGCCCCCGAGAGGGCGCCGTCCTCGTCGAGCGAGGTCATCCGCAGCTGCACCGTGCCGCTGATGACCGGCATGGTCCGCTCGCGGAGGGCGGCCAGGGCCGCCTCCCGCAGGGGGCCGTCCAGGAGCTCCCGCGGGCCGCGCAGCACGACCTCCGGGAGGTTGAGCGCGCTCACCACGGGGGCGAGCACGATGCCGAGCCGCCGGCCCACCTGGGCCAGCGCCGCGGCGGCGTCGTCGGGGGTCAGTCCCTCGACGCGCCGGCGGATCGCGGGGACCGACAGCACCGTCTCCAGGCAGCCGGTGCGGCCGCAGGCACACGGGGCGGGTCGGCCCAGGGGTGCGCCGTCGACGTCGTCACGTTCGTCGACGGCGGTGACGTGGCCGAGCTCGCCGGCCGCGTGGGAGTCGCCGTGCACCAGGACGCCGTCGAGGACGATGCCGGCGCCGACGCCGCCGCCGACGGTGAGCACCATCAGCCCGCCGCCGGTGGCGTCGCCGTAGGTGAACTCACCGAGCGCGGCGGTGTTGGCGTCGTTGGCCACGTGCACCGGCAGGCCCAGCTCCTCGGTCAGCCGGGCCGCCAGCGGCAGGTCGTACCAGCCCCGGTTGGGCGCCTGGACGACGCAGCCGTCGGGCGTGATGACGCCGGGCGACCCGACGCCGACGCCGAGCACCGGCAGCGGCGAGGCCCCGGCCAGCTCGCGGCACAGCGACGTCAGCGCCTCGACGGCGGCGGCCCCCGTCAGGCCCTGGACCTGCGCCGACCGGCGCTCGCGGACCGTGCCCGACAGCTCGAGCACCGCGCCGTGCATGCGCTCGTCGTCGGCGAGGTCGACCGCGACGATGGAGAACGCGTCGGTGCGCAGGCCGACGAGGGTGGCCGGCTTGCCCACCCGGCCCTCGGCGCGGACGCCGAGCTCGGAGACCAGCCCCTCGGTCAGCAGCGAGGAGACGAGGTCGGAGACGGTGACGCGGGTCAGCCCGGTCGCGCGGGCGAGGTCGGCGCGCGACCGGGGACCGGAGTGGAAGAGGTGCTGCAGCACCATCGACCGGTGGTGGGCCCGGGTGTGCTCGGGCAGGACCTTGCGGGTCGGGCGCAGCGGCGGGCGACGCAGGGCGTGCGGTGCGTCGGCGGTCACATTTGTTAGGCAACCGTCCTTACATATCCCGTGTCAAGAGGGTGGTTGACGGGACACCGGACGGCGACCTCCCCCCGAGGAGTCAGCGGGCAAGGCGGTACCGGCAGTACGCGGTACCGTTGGTCACGTGAAGGACGGGGCGTCGTCCCGCCGGCGCGACCGCCGGGACTCGCGATGGGACGAGCACCGCCGTGCCCGCCGCGAGCAGCTGGTCGACGCCACGGTCGCCGCCGTCGGCCGGTACGGCGCCGGCGTCGGCATGGAGGAGATCGCCGCCGAGGCGGGCACCAGCAAGACCGTCGTCTACCGCCACTTCACCGACCGCAGCGAGCTCTACGTCGCCGTCTGCAACCGGGTGGCGGCCCAGCTCACCGAGCGGCTGCGCGCGGCCACGACCACGAGCGACTCCCCCCGCGGCATGGTCGCCGCCGCGGTCGAGACCTACCTGGCCTTCCTCGAGGCCGACCCGGAGCTCTACCGCTTCGTCGTCGCCCACCCGTTCCTGGACCGGCCGGTCGACGCCGACCCGGTCCGCACGCTGTCGGACCTGGTGGGCGACCAGGCCGCCGCGCTGGTGGCCGCCGCCCTCGAGCAGGCCGGCCGCGACCCGGCCTCCGCCGCACCGTGGGGCCACGGCCTGGTGGGCCTGGTGCGCGCCGCGGCCGACTGGTGGCTGCGCGCCGAGCGCCCGATGCCCCGGGCCGACCTCGCCGCCCACCTCACCGAACTCGCCTGGACGGGTCTGCACGGTCTCGTCCCGGCGCCGACCGCACCGAGCCCCGAGGAGAAGAAGTGACCTCCACCCTGCCCCGCACCGTGGACCCGTCGTGCCTCCGCGAGGTCCTCGACGGCCGCTGGGCGCACGTCCGCCGCGAGGCCCGCGAGCAGCTCGGCGACCGCCGCTGGGCGCCGGTGTACGGCGAGTCGGTGCAGGAGGCCCGCGAGCGGGTCACCCGCCTGGCGGCCGAGCTGGCCACCACCGGCCGCGTCTCCCTCGGGTTCCCGGAGCAGTACGGCGGCGAGGCCGACGCCGGCGCCTCGGTCACCTCGATCGAGATGCTCGCCTTCGGCGACCTGTCGCTCATGGTCAAGGCCGGCGTGCAGTGGGGCCTGTTCGGCGGCGCCGTCCAGCTGCTCGGCACGCAGCGGCACCACGACGCCTACCTGCCCGACATCATGAGCTTCGCCCTGCCCGGCTGCTTCGCGATGACCGAGACCGGCCACGGCTCCGACGTCCAGCAGCTGCGCACCACCTGCACCTACGACCCCGCGACGCAGACGTTCGACCTGCACACGCCGCACGAGGCCGCGCGCAAGGACTACATCGGCAACGCCGCGGCGGACGGGCGGATGGCCGTCGTCTTCGCGCAGCTGGTCACCCAGGGGCAGCGGCAGGGCGTGCACGCCTGGCTGGTGCCGATCCGCGACGAGGACGGGAACCCGCTGCCGGGCGTCACCATCGGCGACGACGGCCCCAAGGCCGGGCTGCTCGGCGTCGACAACGGCCGGCTGTCGTTCGACCACGTGCGGGTGCCGCGGGAGATGCTGCTCGACCGCTACGGCCAGGTCGCCGAGGACGGCACGTACACGTCGAGCATCGAGAACGAGACCCGCCGCTTCTTCACCATGCTCGGCACGCTGGTGCGCGGGCGGGTCAGCGTCGGTGGCTCGGCCGGCGCAGCGACCCGGATGGCCCTCGACATCGCCGTCCGCTACGGCGAGGTCCGCCGCCAGTTCACCGCGCCCGGCCGCGACCGGGAGATCGTGCTCAACGACTACCTGGTGCACCAGCGCAAGCTGCTGCCGGCGCTGGCCACCTCCTACGCGCTCGCGTTCGCGCAGGAGGAGCTGGTCGGCACCATGCACGACATCCAGACGGCGGTGCACGAGCACGGCGAGGAGGTCGACGAGGCCGCCCAGCGCGAGCTCGAGTCACGGGCCGCCGGCCTCAAGGCCGCCCAGACCTGGCACGCCACCCGCACCATCCAGACGTGCCGCGAGGCCCTCGGGGGCGCCGGTTACCTCGCCGAGAACCGGCTGCCGCAGCTCAAGGCCGACACCGACGTCTTCACCACCTTCGAGGGCGACAACACCGTCCTGATGCAGCTGGTGGCCAAGGGCCTGCTGACCGGCTACCGCGACGCCTTCGGCTCCCTCGACGGGTGGGGCCGGGTCGCCTTCGTCGCCGACATGGTCCGCGAGACCGTGCTCGAGCGGACCGCCGCCCGCGCGCTGGTCACCCGGCTGGTCGACGCCGTCCCCGGCCGGGAGGACGTCCTCCCGCTGCGGGACCGCGGCTGGCAGCTGGCGATGCTCGAGTTCCGCGAGAAGCACACCCTCGAGGGCGCGATCCGCCGGCTGCGGCGGAACGCCGCCACCGACGGGATGGAGCCCTTCGAGGTCTTCAACAGCGTCCAGGACCACGTGCTGCGGACGGCGCAGGCGCACGTCGACCGGATCGTCCTGGAGGCGTTCGTCGCCGGGATCGAGCGGGCCGCGGACCCCGGGGCGAGGGCCCTGCTCGACACCCTCTGCGACCTGTACGCGCTGTCGACGATCGAGGCGGACAAGGGCTGGTTCCTCGAGCACGGCCGGCTCACCCCGGCCCGGTCGAAGGCGCTCACCGCCACGGTGAACGCCCTGCTGCGCGAGCTGCGGCCGCACATGGTCACGCTGGTCGACGGCTTCGCCATCCCGCACGTGTGGAAGCAGGCCGCCGTCCTCGACGAGGAGGCGGGCCGGCAGGAGGCCATGTACCGCGAGGACCTGGCGGCGCGGCCCGGCGGCGACACCCCCCACGACACCGCCGTCACCGTGGCCGTCCCGCCCGGCCAGTAGTCGACGAGCCTGCGCGCAGGGACCCGCCGCCCGCACGCTCGCGGCGGGCCCGGCACGCGGGCCGGGGAGGATGGACGGTCGTGAGCACCCTCGCCGTGGCGGCCGAGACCCTGCGCGTCCCGGCCGCCGTCGACCTCGCGGCCATCGTGGTCGGCGCCCTCACCGGTGGGCTGCTCGCCGCCCGGGAGGGCTTCGCCGTCTCCGGTGTGCTGCTGCTCGCGGTCACGGGCGGGCTCGGCGGCGGCCTCATCCGCGACGTGCTGCTCGCCGACGGCCCGCCGGTCGCGCTGACCAACCGCGCCTACCTGCCCACGGTCGCGATCACCGCCATGGTCACCTTCTACTTCTCCGGCTGGCTCTCCCGGCTGACCCGGCTGCTGGTCGTCCTCGACGCCGCCACGCTCGGCCTGTTCACCGTGATCGGTGCGCAGAAGGCCCAGCTGGCGGGGTTGCCCAGCGCCTCGGTGGTCTTCATCGGCACGCTGACCGCGGTCGGCGGGGCGGTGATCCGCGACATGCTCCTGGCCCGGCGGGCCGACATCGTCGAGCCGGGGCCGTACAACGCGGTCGCCGCTCTCATCGGGGCGACGGCGCTGACCGTGCTCGCCGGGCCTGCCGGGCTGGCCCCCATCCCGGTGGCACTCCTGGTCATCGGCCTGGTGGCGGGCCTGCGAGTGCTGTCGGTCTGGCGGGGGTGGGAGGCGCCGGTCGCCGTGGACCTGCCGGGACGGGCCCGCAGCCGCCTGGGCCGGGTCCGCACCGGCCGTGCGCCGCGGGGACGGCGCCGGCCGGGGAGCTGACAGGCGCGTCCCCCGGCCGTCGGGGCAGGATCGGGCGGTGACCGGACCCCAGCGCGAGCACGACGTCGTCCTCTTCGGTGCCACCGGCTTCGTCGGCCGGCTGGTCGCCCGCCACCTGGCCGAGCACGCACCGCCCGACCTGCGGGTCGCGCTGGCCGGGCGGTCGCGGGAGAAGCTGGCCGCCGTCGCCGCCGAGCTGCCCGCCGACGCCCGCACGTGGCCGCTGCTGGAGGCCGACACCGGGGACGCCGCCTCGCTGACGCGGCTGGCGGAGAGCACCCGGGTGCTCGTGACCACGGTCGGCCCCTACCAGCGCTACGGGCTGCCGGTGGTCGAGGCGTGCGCCCGGGCGGGGACGCACTACGCCGACCTCACCGGGGAGGTGCTCTTCGTCCGCGAGGCCATCGACCGCTGCGACGCCGTCGCGAAGGAGACCGGCGCCCGGCTGGTGCACGCCGCCGGGTACGACTCCATCCCCTCCGACCTGTCGGTGTTCCTCCTGGCCGAGCGGGCCCGGGAGGACGGCGCCGGCGGGCTCACCGACGTCCGGCTGGTGGCCAGCCTCCGCGGCGGGTTCAGCGGCGGCACGGTCGACTCGATGCGCGGGATGATCGAGGAAGCGGCCCGCGACCGCGCCGTGCGCCGCCTGCTCGGTGATCCGTACGCCCTCTCCCCCGACCGCGCCGCGGAGCCCGGCACCCGCCAGCCCCCGGACGCCACCCCGCCTGCGCTGGCCGCCGACGGCCGCTGGACCGCGCCGTTCGTCATGGCGTCGTTCAACACCCGGATCGTGCGGCGCAGCAATGCGCTGCAGGAGTGGGCCTACGGGCGCGGGCTGCGGTACGGGGAGTCGATGAGCGCCGGGCGCGGGATCACTGGCGCCTTCACCGCCGCGGGCATCACCACGGGCCTGGCCGCCGCGCTGGGCGTGATGGCCTTCGGCCCCACGCGGGCGCTGGCCGACCGCGTGCTGCCGGCGCCGGGCAGCGGGCCGTCGGAGTCGGTGCAGCAGAAGGGCTGGTTCCGCATGGTGGTCGACGCCGACACCGAGAGCGGGCGCCACTACCGCGCCACGGTGTCCGGCAAGGGGGACCCGGGGTACGCGGCGACGTCGGTGATGCTGGGCCAGGTCGCGCTCGGGCTGGCCCTCGACGAGGACCGGCTGCCGGACCGGGCGGGTTCGCTCACCCCGGCGACGGCGCTCGGCGGCGTCCTGGTCGAGCGGCTGCGCGCGGCGGGTCACACCTACGAGGTCGCCGCCGTCTGAGCGGAGGGCCGTGCCCGGTGACGGGCCCGGAGGGTCCTCACCGGGTGCGGCCGATGGGCTCCACCCAGGTGGGGGACAGCACGTGGCCGCGGTGCGGTCCGGAGGACCGCGGTGTCACAGCACGCGGACGGCGAGGAGGGCGACGTCGTCCTCCGCGTCGGGGAGGAACAGCTCCCGGAGCACGCGGTCGCACAGCCGCTCCAGCGGCAGGTGCACGCTCCGCCGCAGGACGTCGAGCAGCTCCTGCGTCCCGGCCTGCAGGTCGCGGTCGCGGCGCTCGACAAGACCGTCGGTGTGCAACAGCACGGTGCTGCCGGCGGGCAGGTCGACCGCGTGGTCGGTGCGTGGTCGGCCCGGGTCCACGCCCAGCAGCAGGTCGGCCGGGCCGCCGTCGAGGACCCGGACGGCGCCATCGGGGTCGATGACGACCGGCGGCGGGTGCCCGGCGCTGGACCAGTGCAGCACGGCGCCACCGCCGGGGTCCCGGTCCAACCGGGCGACCACCGCGGTCGCCATGGCGTCCAGCGCCAGGCCCTCGGCGGCGCGGTCGAGCTGGCCGAGGACCGCAGCCGGGGTGCCCCCGCTGGCGTGGCTGATGCCGCGCAGCAGCCCGCGCAGCTGCCCCATCACGGCGGCGGCGTTGCGGTCGTGCCCGACGACGTCGCCGATCACCAGGACGGTCCCGCCCAGGACGCCGGGGAAGGCGTCGTACCAGTCGCCGCCGACCTCGGCGCCCTCCGACGCGGGGACGTAGCGGACGACGATCTCGAGCCCCTCCGGCCGGGGCGGGGCGGTGAGCATGCTCCGCTGCAGCGCGTGCGCGAGGCCGCTCTGCTGCTCGAACAGTCGCGCGCTCTGCAGCGCGAGACCGGCCCGCCGGCCCACCTCGACGGCGGTCTCGACCTGCGCCGGGGTAAACGGGCCGCGGTCGGCGACGGTGGCCGCGCCCAGGGCCCCGATGGCCCCGCCCCGCGCCACCAGCGGGACGACGAGTCCCGAGCGGGGGGCCAGCCGGCGCAGCGCCTCCTGCCCCTCCGGGTCGTGCAGGGCGGCCGCGATCCGCTCGACGTCGACCTCCGGCACCACCACCGCCTGCCCGGTCCGCATCACCACGCGGGCGTTGTGCTCGTCGCCCATCGCGTGCACCGTCGCGCCGACGTAGGCGGCCACCGTCCCCCGGAGCGCGGGGTCGCGGTGGGACCAGGCCGCCTCGTGCAGCCGCCCCTGCTCGTCGGTCACGATGATCCAGCACCAGTCGGCCAGCGCCGGGACGACCAGGTCGGCCAGCCGGGTCAGCTGCTCGCTGATGTCCAGGCTCCCGGACAGCACGCGCCCGGCGTCGGCGAGCAGCTGCAGGCGCTGGTTGGCCTCGGCCATGGCCGCCACCGCGGCGGCCCGCTCGGCGTCGGCCCGCAGCCGGGACACGCTCAGCGTGATCTGCGCGGTCAGCGCGTCGAGGAGCTCGACGTCGGCGTCCTCGAAGGCGTGCTCGGTGTCCCAGACGACGACGAAGCTGCCGAGCGACCGGCCCTCCACCCGCAGCGGCAGGGCGGCCATGGCGCGCAGCCCCAGGGCGGGACCGATCTCGGCCATGCGGGGGAACCGGGCGGCGGCGTCGTCGAGGTCGGTGAGCAGCACCCGCTCGCCGTGCCGGGCGGCGTACTGGGTGGGCAGCTCGTCGTCGAGCTCGATCGCCAGCCCCTCCGGGGGCGCCTCCACCTCGGCCTCGGCGGCGGCCGCCGCGACGGTGTCGGCGAGCTGCCGGGCGAGGTAGAGCCGCAGGACCTCGTCGGTGTCGAAGGCGGCCAGCGCGCTGGAGGACGCGCCCAGCAGCCGCGCGCCGCGCAGGGCGATCTCGGCCAGCTGGGACAGCGCGGTGGCGTTGGCCAGCTCGGCGGCCACCTCGGCGACGGCGGCGGCGCGCTGCACGGCGGCCATGCGGCGGGCGGCCTGCTCGCGGGCGTCGGTGACGTCGACGACGGTGCCGAGGACCCGCACCGCGGCACCGCGGGGGTCGCGCACGACCCGGCCCCGCGAGACCGTCCAGCGCACCGTGCCGTCGGTGTGCATCGCCCGGGCCTCGACCACGTACTCCCCCGTGCCGGCCAGGGCGTCGGCCATGGCCCGGCGGACGGCGTCGTGGTCGTCGCGGTGGATCCGGTCGGCGATCATCGTGTCGACGTCGTCGATCTGCAGCGGCCCCACCAGCCCGTGGATCGCCGCACAGCGCTCGTCCCAGTGCAGGAGCCTGGTGCGCAGGTCGTGCTCCCAGATGCCGATCGCCCCGGCCTCGAGGGCCACCTCCAGCCGCACCCGGGAGGCGCCGATCGCCGACCGGGCGGCGGCGAGCTCCAGCTCGGCGACCACGGAGGCGGCCAGGTGCTCGAGCAGGGCCGCGTCGTCGTCCTGCCAGGTGCGCGGCTGGGCGTCGTACACGGCGAGGACGCCGACAACCCAGCCGGACGCGGAGATCAGCGGGCTGCCCAGGTAGGCCGCGACCGCGCCGGAGGTGACGGCGGGCAGCGCCGACAGCCGCCGGTCGGCGCGGGCGTCGGGGACCACCAGGGCCCGGCCCTCGCGGACGACGCACTCCGAGAACGCCCCGGTGAGCAGCGCCCGTCCGCCGACGACACCCGGCGGCAGGCGGTGCCCGCCGACCACGGTGTCCTGGTCGGTGAACAGCGTCACCTTGGCGTGCCCGGCACCCAGGAGGCGGGCGGCCAGCCCCGAGAGCCGGTCGTAGGCGGCGGGGCCGGACACCTCGAGCAGCAGCCGGCGGGCGGCGGCGATGCGGTGCGCGTCGGCCAGCGCGTCGGGGACGGGCGGCAGCACGGGGACGGACACGGCCCTCCTCGGCCACGCGCGGCCCGGGCGGCCGCAGCCCACCATGCTGCCACGGGGGTGCTGGATCGGACGGCACCGTCCGCACGGGGGCGGGTCCCACCACCCCTGCGGGTGAGGCCGGCCCGCCGCCGGTCGAGTGCCGCCGCCCCCGGGCCGATGGAGCCTGCGTGACGGGGATGCTGACACGGGGACTGCCCGACTGCGGGCCGTTGCTCGCCGACCCGGGGGACCTCACGCTGGTCTTCCAGCCGATCGTCGACCTCGCCCGCGCCCGGGTGGCCGGCTACGAGGCCCTCGCCCGGTTCCCGGGTACCGCGGGCCCCGAGGTGTGGTTCGCCGCGGCCGCCGACGCCGGTATCGCCGCGGAGCTGGAGGCGCTGGCCGTCCACAAGGCCCTCGCCGCCGTCCCGGACCTGCCGCCCGACACCTTCCTCACCGTGAACGTCGGCCCCCACCTGCTCGGCACCCGCCCGGTGCAGGAGGCGCTGGCCACCCGCCCGGACCTGCGCCGCGTCGTGGTCGAGCTGACCGAGCACGCGCCGGTGCACGACCTCGGGGCGCTGCGGGTGCAGGTCGCCGCGCTGCGCGCCCGGGGCGCCCTGGTGGCCCTCGACGACACCGGCTCGGGCTGGTCGGGGCTGCAGCAGCTCGCGGCGCTGCGCCCCCAGCTGGTCAAGCTCGACCGGTCCCTGGTCGCCGACGCCGACACCGACCCGGTGCGCATGGCACTGGCCGAGATGGTCGGCGAGTTCGCCGGCCGCATCGACGCCTGGCTGCTCGCCGAGGGCATCGAGACCCGCGGCGAGCTGGCCGCCTTCTGCCGGCTCGGCGTGCCGCTGGCGCAGGGCTGGCTGCTGGGCCGGCCCGCGTCCGGGTTCGCCCCGCTGGCCCCGGACGTCGTCGCGCTCGTCCGCGGCCACGCCGCCCGCGCCCGGCTGCGCGACAGCGTCGCGAGCCTGCTGCGGCCGGTCCGCCAGGCCGACGTCACCGAGCCGCTGCCCGGCGTGCCGCCCGCGGTGCTCGTCGGCCGCCACGGCGAGCCGGTGGCGCTGCGGCTGGCCGACCCGCGCACCGGGGCCGCACACACCGCGCCGGTCTCCCTGCGCGTGCACCCGACCGACGACGTCACCGCGACCCTGCACAAGGCGCTCACCCGCCCGCCGGCCCACCGCTTCGACCCGGTGGTCTGCACCGACGCCGGCGGGGCCGTGCTCGGACTGCTGCGGGTCGAGGACCTCGCCTCGGCCGCCGCCGCCCGCTAGACCGCACCACCCCTCGACCCCGAGGCGGCCCTGAGCAGCGGGGCCACCAGAACACCCATCCCGGAGGACCACCGATGAAGACCTTCGCCTGCGGGGACGTCGTCCCCGGCTGCTCCGCCGCCTTCACCGCCGCCGACGACGCGGGCATCCTCGGTCAGGTGGCCGCCCACGCGGCCGCCGACCACGGGCTGCCCGAGGTCGGTCCCGAGCTCGTCGCCGCCGTCTGCGCGCACATCCGCGCCGCCTGAGCCCCGCCGGGTCCGGCCGTCCCCCGGGACGGCCGGACCGGGCGCCTGCTCCGAGGCCCGGTCGAGGGCGGCGCGCTCGTCGTCCTCCAGCGGCGTCGACCCGTCGTCGTGGTGGGCGCAGTAGAGGCAGCCAGGGGGTGCTCCTCGCGCCCGGGCGAGGCCTCGGTGGCCACGACCATGCGG
Source organism: Geodermatophilus obscurus (assembly GCF_900115395.1). Lineage (GTDB taxonomy): Bacteria > Actinomycetota > Actinomycetes > Mycobacteriales > Geodermatophilaceae > Geodermatophilus > Geodermatophilus obscurus_B. The sequence continues at coordinate 114,087 of NZ_FOWE01000003.1, read as the reverse complement.
TCACGCAGGCCGCGCTCGGCCGTCCACCCGCCGAGGATCTGCTCCGAACGGCCCTCGCCGTACATCTCGGCGGTGTCGACGAACGGGCTCCGGGTGCTCGGGACGGCGTCGACGAAGCGGTCGAGGACGGCGTGCGACGTCGCCTCGTCGGCGGTCCAGCCGAAGACGTTGCCGCCGAGGCAGAGGTCGCTCACGGTCAGGTCGGTCCCGGGCAGCTGCGGCATGCCGCCCACGCCAGGTCGGGCCCCTGCGCCGCGCTCCCGCGCGGTCCGGGCCGGTCGTACCGGGCGTCTCCACTGGCCAAGTGCCCGGTCGTCGTGACAACGTGCCCCGGGCCGGATCCCGCGCGGGACCGGTCCGTCGCGGGCCTGCGCCCCGACCCGCCGGCCGCGGACCTGCGGCCGGCACCGTCACCTGCGGACCGCCGAGCACCGGGCGGACCGCGACTCCCCTGAGAGGAACCCCGTGAACAAGGCCGAACTCGTCACCGCCATCTCCAAGCGAGCCGACGTCCCCAGCGCGACCGTGGACGCCGTCCTGGCCGGTCTGCAGGAGGAGCTCGTCGAGGCGATCACCCGCGGCGAGAAGGTCGCCGTCTCCGGCCTGCTGACCGTCGAGCGGACCCAGCGCTCGGCCCGCACCGGCCGCAACCCGCAGACCGGCGAGTCGATCGACATCCCCGCCGCCAACACGGTGAAGGTCACCGCCGGCTCGAACCTGAAGAAGGCCGCCTCGAACGTGCCGGTCTGATCCACCCGGTCGCCCGCCGGGGCGGCGCCTGCCCCCTGTGACCCCGCCCACGCGGCGTCGGTCAGGATGCGAGGCAGGCGCCGCCCGAGGGGGGCGGCACCGGGACGGAGGCGCACGTGACGACTGGACTGGCCCGGGACACCGACCCCGCGGAGGTCGGACTCGACGGCACCCGACTGCAGCGCCTCGACCGGCGGCTGGCGCGCTGGGTCGACGACGGGCAGCTGCCCGGCTTCCTGGTCACGGTCTCGCGGCACGGCCGGCTGGCGCACGTCGGCCGGTACGGGATGCGCGACGTGGAGAACGGCCGGCCGGTCGAGGAGGACACCCGCTGGCGGATCTTCTCCATGACCAAGCCCGTGACCTCGGTGGCGGCGATGATGCTGTACGAGGAGGGCGCCTTCGAGCTGGGCGACCCGATCGCCCGGTGGCTGCCGGAGTTCGCCGAGACCCGCGTGTACGTCGCCGGGTCGGCGATGAAGCCGGTGACCCAGCCGCAGGTCGAGCCGATCCGGATCCGGCACCTGCTCACCCACACCTCGGGGCTCACCTACGGCTTCCACCACGCCCACCCGGTCGACGCGATGTACCGGGCCATGGGCCACGAGTGGGGCACCCCGCCCGGCGCCGACTCCGCCGAGGCGTGCCGCCAGTGGGCCTCGGTGCCGCTGGTGTTCCAGCCCGGCTCGGAGTGGAACTACGGCGTCTCCACCGACGTGCTCGGCCGGCTGGTCGAGGTGGTGTCCGGGCAGACGCTCGACGTCTTCTTCCAGGAGCGGGTCTTCGGCCCGCTCGGCATGACCGACACGTCCTTCGGCCTGCGCGAGGACGACGACGTCGACTCCCTCGCCCGGCTCTACGCCGCCGTGCCCGGACAGCCCGGCGGGGCGCGCACCGGGTTCGTGCCGATCGACGCGATGGGCGAGGCGGCGCACCGCCGGCCCACGTTCCTGTCCGGCGGCGGCGGGCTGGTCTCGACCGCGGCCGACTACCTGCGCTTCTGCGAGATGCTGCGCCGCGGCGGCTCCCACGACGCCGGGCGGCTGCTGGGCCCGCGGACGCTGGCGCACATGGTGCGCAACCACCTGCCCGGCGACGCCGACCTGGAGACCTTCGGCCGGCCGCTGTTCGCCGAGACGCCGCTGCGGGGCGTCGGCTTCGGGCTGGGCTTCTCGATGGTGCTCGACCCGGTGCGCTACGGCGGCGTCGCGAGCCCCGGCGACTACAGCTGGGGCGGGGCGGCGTCGACGGCGTTCTACGTCGACCCGGTGGAGGACGTCGTCGTGACCTTCTACACGCAGCTGATGCCCTCGAGCACGCTGCCGGTCCGCGCGTACCTGCGGGCGCTGGTCAACCAGGCGATCGTCGGCTGAGGTCGTGCACCCCCGCGGACGTGCACCGTGCACGTCCGCGGGAGTGCACGCCGGCTACAGGTAGCGGCGGTAGACGACGGTGGCGACCATCGCCGGCTTGGGCGCGCCCTCGACCTCGACGGTGACGTCCATGTTCATGGCGATGCCACCCTCGATCGGCGTCGCGGAGGCGAGCGTGGCCCCGGCGCGCACCCGGCTGCCCACCGGCACCGGGGAGGGGAAGCGCACCTTCTCGGTGCCGTAGTTGACGCCCATCCGGAAGCCGGTGATGTCGACGATCTCCGGCAGCAGCGAGGGGATCAGCGACAGCGTCAGGTAGCCGTGCGCGATCGGCCCGCCGAAGGGGCTCTCCCTCTTCGCCCGCTCGACGTCGACGTGGATCCACTGGTGGTCCCCGGTCGCGTCGGCGAACTTCTGCACCTGGTCCTGGGTGATCTCGACCCAGTCGCTGTAGCCGAGGTGCTGACCGACGAGGCCCTGCACGCCCTCGACGCCGTCCACGGTGGTCTGCGCCATCGTCTGTGTCCTCCTGTGTCCTGATCCGGATCGCCGGTGGTCTGGTTGGCTGACTTCACCACACGGGCGTCCGGGACGGAGGAGACGGGGTTGCTGCGACTGGGCCGGCTCGACGTGCCGGACGGCGGACTGGTGGTGATGGCCATCGTCAACCGCACGCCGGACTCCTTCTACGACCGCGGCGCCACCTTCGAGCTGGCCGCCGCCGTCGAGCGGGTGGACCGGGTGGTGGCCGAGGGTGCAGATCTGGTCGACGTCGGCGGGGTCAAGGCCGCGCCCGGCGAGGAGGTCGACGCGGCCGAGGAGATCCGCCGCACCGTCGACCTGGTGGCCGCGATCCGGGCCGCGCACCCCGACCTGCCCATCTCCATCGACACCTGGCGGGCGGAGGTCGCGCGGGAGGTGCTGGCCGCGGGGGCCGACGTCGTCAACGACGCCTGGGGCGGCGTCGACCCCGACCTGGCGCACGTGGCGGCCGCGGCGGGCGCGGGCATCGTGTGCACGCACGCCGGCGGGCTGCCGCCCCGCACCCGGCCGCACCGGGTCACCTACGACGACGTCGTCGCCGACGTGGTCCGGCGGACGACGGCGCTGGCCGAGGCCGCGGTGGCCGCGGGCGTGGACCCCGAGCGGGTGCTGGTCGACCCCGGCCACGACTTCGGCAAGAACACCCGCCACTCGCTGGAGGCCACGCGGCGGCTGGACGAGCTGGTGGCCACCGGCTGGCCGGTGCTGGTGGCGCTGTCGAACAAGGACTTCGTCGGCGAGACCCTCGACGTGGCGCTGGAGGATCGGCTCACCGGCACGCTGGCGGCGACGGCGGTGAGCGCCTGGCTGGGCGCCCGGGTGTTCCGCGCCCACGACGTCGCCGCGACCCGGCAGACGCTGGACATGGTGGCGTCCATCCGCGGCGACCGTCCCCCGGCGCGCACCACCCGCGGACTCGCCTGATGGGCGCCGTCCCGACCGTCGGGACCCACCCGCACACGCTGCACGGCTGGTTCGACCGCGACCTCCCGCCGGTGCTCACGGTCGACCCGGGGACGACGGTGCGCTTCCGGACCCTCGACTCCGGCTGGTTCCTCGAGCCGGACACCGGCGGGGACGTCGCCGACCGCCGGCGGGCGCCGGGGTTCACGCCGGACGCCGGTCACGCCCTCACCGGGCCGGTGCAGGTGCGTGGCGCGCGCGCCGGGCAGGTGCTGGAGGTCCGCGTCGACTCGGTCGTGCCGGCGTCCTGGGGGACGGCCTACGGGGGCCTGCTCGGCACCGCCTGGAACGCCCGGCTCGGGCTCACCGGGCCCGCGGTGCACGCCTGGAGCATCGACGTGGACGCCGGCACCGCCCGCAACCAGCACGGCCACACGGTCGCGGTGCGGCCGTTCCTCGGCGTCATCGGCATGCCCCCGGCCGAGCCGGGCCGGCACTCGACGATCCCGCCGCGGTGGCACGGCGGGAACCTCGACTGCCGGGAGCTGGTGGCGGGCAGCACCCTGTACCTGCCGATCCCCGTGGACGGCGCGCTCCTCAGCGTCGGCGACGCCCACGCGGCCCAGGGGGACGGCGAGGTGGGCGGCACGGCGATCGAGTGCGGCGCCGAGCGCGCCGACCTCACCCTCGACGTGCGCGACGACCTCCTGGGCCGGCCGCTGGCCACCCCGGTCGCCCGCACCCCGGCGGGCTGGGTGTGCCTGGGGATCGGCGACGACCTCGACGAGGCCGCCACGGAGGCGATGGACGCGATGCTCGACCTGATGGGCGCGCTGCACGGGCTGCCCCGGTCGGACGCGATGGCGCTCGCCGGCGTCGTGGTCGACCTGCGCGTCACCCAGGTGGTCAACCAGGTGTTCGGGGTGCACGCCGTGCTGCCGGCCGGCGCGCTGCGCTGACCGCGGTCGCGCACCACGGCGCGGTGCGGGGCCGGCGAGTCGCGGCGCCCCTTCTCGCGGCGCCCCTTCTCGCGGCGCCCCCGCGCACGATCAGGTGAGCTCAGCGTGCCGCGTCCTGGCTCACCGTCGGCGGTGAGCCAGGACGCGGCACGATCAGGTCACCTGATCACCCAGCGCTACCGTCCCGCGCATGGCCGCCACCGGTTTCCACACCGCCGACGAGCTGAACGCGCTGCTCCCGGGCACGCTCCCGGGACTGCTCGGCGTCACGGTCACCGCGCACGAGCCCGGCCGGCTGGAGGCGACCCTCGACGTCCGGCCCGACCTGCTCGCGCCCAACGGCTACCTGCACGCGGCGACCGTCGTCGCCCTCGCCGACACCGCCTGCGGCCTGGCCACCCGCGCGCTGCTGCCCGAGGGGTCGAGCGGGTTCACCACCATCGAGCTGAAGAGCAACTTCCTCGGCACCGTCCGGGAGGGCGCGGTGCGCACGGTGGCCACCAACGTGCACGCGGGCCGGTCGACCCAGGTGTGGGACGCCGTCGTCTCCTCCGGCGCCGGGAGGACCCTCGCGCTGTTCCGCTGCACCCAGTCGGTGCTCCGGCCGGGGTGACTGTCCGGGTGAGAGTCCCAGGTGAGAGGCCCGTCGGCCGGGTGACCCCCGTGTCCCGCGACACACCCGGGGTGTGAGACTGGCGCCACACCGCACCCCCGAGGAGGAGCACCGTGGCTCTGGCCAGTCGTTACCCCGACGTCGAGATCCCCGACCTGTCGGTACCCGAGTTCGTCCTCGCCGGCGGCGCGTCGCGCCCTGACGCGCCCGCGCTCGTCGACGGCCTCACCGGTGACTCCATCACGCACGGCCAGCTGGCCGGCTACATCGACCGCGTCGCTGCCGCGCTGGCCGCCCGCGGGCTGCGCAAGGGCGACGTCGTCGCGGTCCTGTGCCCCAACACGATGTGGTACCCGGTCGTCTTCCACGGCATCGCCAAGGCCGGCTGCGTGATGAGCCCGATCAACTCGCTCTACACCGCCCACGAGGTGGCCTTCCAGCTCAAGGACTCCGGCGCCAAGGTGCTCGTCACCGTCTCGCCCTTCCTCGACCGGGCGCTGGAGGCCGTCGAGCAGTCGCCGGTCGACGAGGTCATCGTCATGGACGGCGCCGAGGGCCACGCCTCGCTGCTCGACCTCATCACCAGCGACGCGCCCTCGGTGCAGGTCGACATCGACCCGGCGAACGACCTGGTCACGCTGCCCTACTCCAGCGGCACCACCGGCCTGCCCAAGGGTGTCATGCTCACCCACCGCAACCTGGTGGCCAACGTCGCCCAGTGCCGCCCGCTGATCCAGCTGGGCGAGGACGAGCGGATCATCGCCGTCCTGCCGTTCTTCCACATCTACGGCCTGACCGTGCTGATGAACCAGGGGCTGGCCTGGGGCGGCGCCGTCGTGACGCTGCCGCGCTTCGACCTCGAGCAGTTCCTGCGCACCATCCAGGACCAGAAGATCACCCGCGCCTTCGTCGCCCCGCCGATCCTGCTGGCGATGGCCAAGCACCCGATGGTCGACCAGTTCGACCTGTCCTCGCTGACCTCGATCCTCTCGGGCGCGGCACCGCTCGACGAGGCGCTGGCGCAGGCGGCGGAGGCGCGGCTGCGCAAGGGCGCCGACACCGGCGTCACGGTGGGTCAGGGCTACGGGATGACCGAGCTGTCGCCGGTCTCGCACACCACCCCCGACCGCGGCGGCGAGCCCGCGGGCTTCACCGGCGAGATCCCCAAGGGCTCGGTCGGCCTGGCCATCCCCAACACCGAGTGCCGGCTGATCGACCCCGCCACCGGCGAGGACGCCGCCCCCGGCGAGCGCGGGGAGCTGTGGGTGCGCGGCCCGCAGGTCATGAAGGGCTACCTCAACAACCCGACGGCGACCGCCGAGACCCTCGACGACGAGGGCTGGCTGCACACCGGCGACGTCGCGGTCGTCGACGAGAACGGCATCTACACCGTCGTCGACCGGGTCAAGGAGCTGATCAAGTACAAGGGCTACCAGGTGGCCCCGGCCGAGCTCGAGGCCGTGCTGGTCGGCAACCCGTCGATCGCCGACGCCGCCGTCATCGGCGTCAAGGACGAGGAGAGCGGCGAGGAGCTGCCCAAGGCGTTCGTGGTGAAGGCGCCCGGCGCGGAGATCACCGAGGACGAGGTCATGGAGTTCGTGTCCTCGCGGGTGGCGCCGCACAAGAAGGTCCGCTCGGTGGAGTTCATCGACCAGGTGCCCAAGTCCGCGGCCGGCAAGATCCTGCGGAAGGACCTCAAGGCCCGCGCCTGACGGAGGACCCCGCTGCCCCCGTCAGCGCGGCCGTTCCCGTCCGGCACCGGAGGCGCCGACCGCACCCGCGGTCGGCGCCTCTCGTCGTCCGGGCCAGCCTGTCGCCCGACTGGACGAGGTCGCGCAGCAGCTCGGTGAGGTGGCCGGCCCCGCGCTGGCCGGCATCGGGTTGGCGCTCGTCGGTGCCACCGGGTCGCTGTGGGCGCCGCTGCGGTCCTCGTCGCGGCCGCGGCAGCACCGTGCCCGCGGGCGCCGTCGTCCTGGTGGACCTTGGCCGCGGCCGGCCGTGATCCGCAGGAGCACCGCGACCCCGCGCTTCGACCCCGACCGCTCCGGCGAACCGGAGCACCTCGCGTTCTCCGGCGGCTGCCCGGACTGCACCGGCTGCCCGGCGCCACACGCCGCACGGGGCGACCATCCGCGGCTTCCGCACCCTGCCGGTGAGCCCCCGGCCGTGAGGCGAGCCGACCGGCTGCCGACGGCGGACGGGCGGGTGCCGGTCGCTCAGCTCACCCGGCGCAGCCGAGGACGGCGGCGCGCGCCGCTGCGTGGCGGCGCGCGCCCAGCCGCAGCGCCAGCCGCTCGCTCCGGGACGCTGTCGCCAGCACCGCCGTGCGCTCGGCGGGGTGGCAGGCGTCGAGCAGCCACGGCAGGGCGAACAGGGCGTGGCCGGCGGTGCGCCGTGGAGCCGGGGACAGCGGGCCGGCGGCCAGCCGGGCCTCGACCAGGTCGGCGAGGTCGGCCAGCACCGGCGCGAGGACCGGCGCGCCGGCGCTGACCTCGCGGGCGAACAGCGCCAGGCCACGCTCGGCCAGCGCGAGGGCGGTGTCGAGGGCGGCGTCGAGGGCGGTGTCCCCGCCGGCGCGCCCCGCCCCCGCGTGCCCGCGGACCTCGGCGAGCACGCCCGCGGTCCAGCGGACCAGGGAGCGCTGCCGGACCGCGCAGCAGGGGTCGTCGAGGGCGATGCCGGTCAGGGCGTCGGCGGCCAGCCGGGTGCCCGAGCGCAGCGCCCGGGCGGCCAGGGCCGGGTCGGTCAGCGCGCGCACCGCGCGCCGGGGCCGCCGGGGCGGGAGCGCGTCGTGGTCCGGGGTGCGCGGCGCCGGCACGCGGACGGGGGACGTCGTCGTCGTCATGCCGGGGACGGTGCCGCCGCGCTCCTGCGGACCGCTTGTGAGCAGCTTGGGCGCCGGTGCCCTCAGCGGCCCGACCGCGGTCGCGCCGCCGCACCGGCCGCGGTCGGCGGGACGCCGACGATGCGCTTGTACGCCCGCGAGAACGCAGCCTCCGACTCGTACCCCAGCCGCCCGGCGAGCTCGCCCACCCGCGCGCCCCGACCGAGGGCGACCGTGGCCAGGTGCATGCGCCAGCGGGCGAGGTGGTGCATGACCGGCTCCCCGGCCAGCTCGGTGAAGCGGGCGGCGAACGACGAGCGGGACATCCGGGCCTCCCTCGCCAGCCGGGTCAGCGTCCAGGCCGCCCCCGGCTCCCGGTGCAGCAGCGCCACCGCCTGCCCGACCTGCGGGTCCCGCAGCGCCCGCAGCCAGCCCGGGCCGGTGGCCGCGGTGTCCAGCCACGTCCGCACGGCCTGCAGGACGACGACGTCGGCGAGCCGGGTGATGACGGCCTCGGCGCCCGGGCGGTCCTCCGCGGCCTCGTCGGCAATGACGCGCAGCAGCAGCGGCAGCCACCCCGTGCGGGCGGCGTCGCGCCCGTCGACGACGAGGACCGGGGGCAGCAGGTCGAGCAGGTGGGCCGCACCGGGCCGGGCCGGCTCGACCACCCCGCACACCATCTGCGCCCGGGGTCCGCCGCCGTCGAGCCGCAGGACGGAGTAGTGCTCGCCGAGCTGCCGCTGGGGCAGCAGGTCGGCCCGGCCGGCGACCTCCGCCTCCGGCGTGCTGCGCAGCAGGTGCCCCCGGCCGTGCGGCACGAGGGCCAGGTCGCCCGTCCCCAGCACCCGCTGGTCGCCGTCGACCTCGAGCACGACGCTGCCCCGGGTGACGACGTGGAAGGCCATGCACCCCGGGAAGGCGGGCATCTCCACGCCCCAGGGCGCGGTCGCCTCGGCCCGGCAGTAGAAGGTGCCGTGGATGCGGAGGTCGGCGAGCAGGTCGCCCACCGGGTCGACCGGCGTCCACGGGCGCGCCGTGTCCCCGTCGCCGGGGTCCGCTCCGCTGCTCACGGCACCACCCTGCTGCCCTGCCCCACCGGGCGTCCAGGGCTCCCGGACGAACGGGCACGGACGCCGGACGTGCGGTCATGGGCCGGGGCCCCGCGGTCGGCCAGCCTCGACGGCGACCGGCCACGACGGCCGGCGGGACCGGGAGGAGCAGGGACGTGCGCGTACTGGTGGTGGGGGCGACGGGTGGATCGGGACGGGCGGCGGTCGAGGCGCTGACCGCGGGAGGACACGAGGCGACCGCGTTCGCGCGGCGGGCGGGTGCGGCGTACGCGGGGCGGGCCGGCGTCCGGGCGGTGGACGGCGACGCGACGGTGCCCGGGGACGTCGGCCGCGCCGTCGGGGGGCAGGACGCCGTGGTGGTGACCCTCGGCATCAGCGAGCACCCGCTGCGCGTGCGGCTGCGTGGCAGCCGCGGCACGCCGCTGGACGTCCGGTCGCGCGGCACGGCCGCGGTGGTCGCGGCCATGCGCGAGCACGGGGTCCGGCGGCTGGTCGTGCAGTCGTCCTACGGCGTCGGCGAGACGCGGGACCGGCTCCCGCTGTCGGCCCGGCTGGTGTTCGCGCTGCTGCTGCGCCCGCAGATCGCCGACCACGAGCGGCAGGAGCGGCTCGTCCGCGACAGCGGCCTGGAGTGGACGATCGTCCAGCCGGTGTACCTCACCGACGGCGACGAGCCGGCCGCCACGTCGACGTCGGGGGACGCCGCGGGCATGCACGTCTCCCGGCGGGCGGTCGGCGGGGTGCTCGCCGGCCTCGTCGCCGGGGACGCGGGGGACCGCTGCCTGACGGTGTCGGGTGCGCCTGTCCCGGCGGCACCGGCCGCGGGCGCAGCTCCGGCGGAGGCGGGGCGGGCCTCCTGACCTCGGGCCGTGCGTGCGGGGCGGGCCCCCTAGCCTCGGCCCATGCGTGCGGTGACGGCCAGCGGCCCCGGCGGACCCGAGGTGCTCGGCTGGGGTGAGGTCCCCGACCCGGTGGCCGGGCCCGGCGAGGTCGTGGTCGACGTCGCCGCCACCGCCGTCAACCGGGCCGACCTGCTGCAGCGCGCCGGCCACTACCCGCCGCCGCGCGGCGCCAGCGAGGTCCTCGGCCTGGAGTGCAGCGGGATCGTGAGCGAGGTCGGCGAGGGCGTCACCGGCTGGTCGGTGGGTGACGAGGTGTGCGCGCTGCTCGCCGGCGGCGGCTACGCCCAGCGGGTCGCCGTGCCCGCCGTCCAGCTCCTCCCCCGCCCCGCCGGCGTCGAGCTGGCCACGGCCGCGGCGCTGCCGGAGGTCACCTGCACCGTGTGGTCCAACGTGTTCCAGCTGGCGGGCCTGCGGCGCGGCGAGTCCTTCCTCGTGCACGGCGGGTCCAGCGGCATCGGCACGATGGCGATCCAGCTCGCCGCCCGGGCCGGTGCGCGGGTGTTCGCCACCGCCGGCAGCGCGGCCAAGCGGGCCGCCTGCCGCGAGCTCGGCGCCGACGTCGCGATCGACTACAGGACCGAGGACTTCGTCGAGCGGGTGCGCGAGGAGACCGGCGGCGCCGGGGTCGACGTCGTCCTGGACAACATGGGCGCGAAGTACCTGGCCCGCAACGTCGACGTGCTCGCCGTCGGCGGGCGCCTGGTGGTCATCGGCATGCAGGGCGGCTCGAGGGCCGAGCTCGACCTCGGGAAGCTGCTGGCCAAGCGCGCCTCGGTGGCCGCGACGGCGCTGCGGTCGCGGCCGCCGACGGGTCCCGGCGGCAAGGAGGGGATCGTGGCGGCGGTGCGCGCCGAGGTGTGGCCCGACGTCGAGCGGGGCGTGGTGCGGCCGGTGGTCGACCGCCGGTTGCCGATGTCCCGCGCGGCCGAGGCGCACCGCGTCGTCGAGGCCAGCGAGCACGTCGGGAAGGTGCTGCTGCTCCCGGACGCCTGACGCCGACGCCTAGAGCAGCGCCCCCCGCAGGGCGGCGACGGAGTCGATCACGTAGCCGACCTCCTCGGCGGTGTTGTAGTGCGCCAACCCGAGGCGCACCGCCCCGCCGAGTTCGTTGACGCCGAGCGCGTCGAACAGCTCGCGGGCGTAGAAGTCGCCGTCCCAGGCGCAGATCCCGCGGCGCGACAGCTCGGCGGCCACCTGCCGCGGGCGCATGCCGGGGACGGTGAACGACAGCGTCGGGGTGGTGTGCTCCGGGAAGCCGACCACCTGGACGTGCCGCATGGCCCGCAGCGCCTGGTCCAGCCACTCGAACAGGCTGCTCTCGTAGGCCGCGACGGCGGCCATGGCGTCGCGCAGCCGCTCCCGCCGGCTGCCCGCCGACTCCTCGCACAGCCCCGCCAGGTGGTCGACGGCGGCGGTGACGCCGGCGTAGAGCTCGAAGGGCGGCGTCCCGGCCTCGAACCGGTCGGGGACCCGGTCGGGCGCGGGCAGCAGCCGGTCGGGGTCGAGCTCGGCCAGCAGACCCGGGTCGGCCACCAGGGCACCGACGTGCGGCCCGCACCACGTGTAGGCCGACACGACGAGGAAGTCCGCCCCCAGCGCGGCCCGGTCGAGGAAGACGTGCGGGGCGGCCTGGACGGCGTCGACGTAGACCAGCGCCCCGACGGCGTGCGCGCGGGCGGCGATCGCGGCGACGTCGGGACGGGTGCCGATCGCGTTGCTGGCCGCGGTGACCGCCACCAGCCGGGTGCGCGGGGTGATCAGCTCGTCGTACTGCCAGGCGGGCAGCTCGCCGGTCTCGATGTCGACCTCGGCCCAGCGGACGGTGGCGCCCCGTGTGGCGGCCGCCTGCAGCCAAGGCCGGATGTTGGCGTCGTGGTCGAGCCGGCTGACCACGATCTCGTCGCCCAGCCGCCACGTGCGGGCCAGCGCCCGCGCGACGGCGTAGGTCAGCGTGGTCATGTTGGGCCCCAGCACGACGCCGGTGGGGACGCCGCCGACGAGGTCGGCCACGGCGGAGCGCGCCCCGGCCACCAGCGCCTCCGTCCGCGACGACGACGGGAACACCCCACCGCGGTTGGCCACCGGCACCCGCATCGCGGAGGAGACGGCGTGCACGACACTCTCGGGCAGCAGCGTGCCGCCGGGGGCGTCGGTGTGCACGAAGCCGTCGGACAGGCCCGGGAACTGGCCGCGGACGCGCGCGACGTCCAGCCGTGGTTCCCCCGGGTGCATGCGGGCGACCCTAGTTGGCACCCGCGGCCCGCCGCGCCGTGCACCGACCGGCCCTCCGCCCGGCGTTCGGCCCGCGTCCGGGCGGGGCAGGATGGGAGGCATGACGGCACCCGGCACCGGCAGTGAGCGCCCGCAGCAGGTCCTCGTCGTCGGCCCCGACGGACGGCCGGTCGGCGCGATGCCCGTGCCCGCCGGAGGCCCGGCGGACGGCCACGCGGGCCCCGGCACCCCCGGCCTGAGCGAGATGGTCGAGCAGCCGGCCAAGGTGATGCGCATCGGCACGATGATCAAGCAGCTGCTCGAGGAGGTCCGCGCGGCGCCGCTCGACGACGCCAGCCGCGCCCGCCTGCGCGACATCCACGCCTCGTCGATCACCGAGCTGGAGGAGGGCCTCGCGCCCGAGCTCAGCGACGAGCTGCGGCGGATCACCCGCCCGTTCGCCGAGGAGCAGACGCCGTCCGACGCCGAGCTGCGGATCGCCCAGGCGCAGCTGGTCGGCTGGCTCGAGGGGGTGTTCCAGGGCATGCAGACGGCGGTGGTGCTCGAGCAGATGGCCGCCCGCGCGCAGCTGGAGGACATCCGCCGCCGGGCCCTGCCCAGTGGGCCCGGCGCCGCCGAGTCCCGCCCCGGCGGCGGCCAGTACCTCTGACCGGCGCCGTGCGCGACGAGCGGCGGGCGGTCCGGGCGGGCGACGCCGACCGCGAGGAGACGATCCGCCAGCTGCAGCGCGGCCTGTCGCAGGGCCGGCTCGACGTCGCCGAGTTCGACGAGCGGGTGCGGGCCGCCTACGCCGCCCGCACCCTCGGCGAGCTGGCCGACCTCATCGCCGACCTGCCGCGGGACCTGTGGTGATCGGCGCCGGGACGGCGTCGGCCTGACCGCTGGGCGGGGGTGACGACACGGCCCGCGTCGCACCGTTGCCGGCCGGGAGCGCGGGCGGCGCGTCCGCGTCCTCCCCGCCGGTCGCGACCGCGGGTGCGGACGACCGCGTGTCGCGGCTGCCGGCGGCCTGCTCGAAGAAGCGCAGCAGCTCGACGGGGAAGGGCATCACCAGGGTGCTGTTCTTGTCCGAGGCGACGTCGGCGACGGTCTGCAACAGCCTCAGCTGCAGCGCCCCCGGGGTCGCGCTCATCGCGTCCGCGGCCTGCGCCAGCTTCGCCGACGCCTGGAACTCGCCGTCGGCGGAGATGACCCGGGCCCGGCGGTCGCGCTCGGCCTCTGCCTGACGGGACATCGAGCGGCGCATCGACTCCGGCAGTGAGATGTCCTTGACCTCGACCCGGTCGATCCTGATGCCCCACTCCTCGGTCGGGGTGTCGATCACCGCGCGCAGCTCGGCGTTGATCGCCTCCCGGTCCGACAGCAGCGTGTCGAGGTCCGCGCGGCCGATGACCGAGCGCAGCGACGTCTGCGACACCTGTGACACCGCCCCCATGTAGTTCTCCACGTTGATCACCGCGCGCACGGGGTCCACGACCCGGAAGTACACGACCGCGTCGACGCCGATCGTCACGTTGTCGCGGGTGATGGTGCCCTGCGAGGGCACGTCGAGGACCAGCGTCTGCACCGGCACCTTGGTCATCTGGTCGGCGAACGGGACCAGCACCCGCAGTCCGGGCCCCCGCACCTCGGGCAGCAGCCGGCCGAAGCGCAGCACCACGCCGCGCTGGTACTGCTGCACCATCTTCAGGCTCGCGCCGGCGGTCGCGAGGACGACCACCGCCACCACGATCAGCACGATCCACAGCACGTCCACCGTGGCCCACCCCTCACGACCGGTGGCGTCCCGGGACGCTCCCGCGACCCTGCCGGTCCGTCCCCCGCCACTGTCCCACCGGGGACCGCTCGCGCCGGGGTCCCCGCGTGACGATCGGGTGACGATCCGCCCAGGCGTGCTGGTGAGGGGCCGGAACGGACAGCGGCGCCGTCCCCGGTGGGGACGGCGCCGCTGCGGTTGCGCAGCTGGGAGCGGACTGCCTGCAGGGGCCCCGTCGCGAGCCTGCGCGAGATGGGGCAGGCAGGTCCTCCGGCTAGACGGAGAAGCGGCGGACGGCGTCCTGCAGCTCCCCGCTCATGCGGGCCAACTCGGCCGCGGCGCGGCGGGCGTCGCCCACGCGGACGTTGGTCTGCTCGGTGCCGTCGGCCAGGCCGGTGATCGCCGCGGCGATCTGCCGGGTGCCGCCGGCGGCCTCGGCCACGTTGCGGTTCATCTCGTTGGTGGTCGCCGTCTGCTCCTCGACGGCGGCCGCGATGGTCGCCTGGAAGTCGTTGATCTCGCCGATGACCGAGCTGATCCGGCTGATCGCGTCGACGGCCCCCGCGGTGTCGGCCTGGATGGCCTCGACCCGGCGGGAGATGTCCTCGGTGGCCCGCGCCGTCTCCTGCGCGAGCTCCTTGACCTCGCTGGCCACGACGGCGAAGCCCTTGCCGGCCTCCCCCGCCCGCGCCGCCTCGATCGTGGCGTTGAGGGCCAGCAGGTTGGTCTGCTCGGCGATGCCGTTGATGAGCTTGACGACGGTGGCGATCTCCTGCGACGAGTCCCCGAGCTTGCCCACGGTGCGGGTGGTGGTCTCGGCGACGCCGACGGCCTGACCGGCGACGCGGGCGGCCTCGGTGGCGTTGTGCGCGATCTCCCGGATCGCCGACTCCATCTGCGAGGAGCCGGTGGCCACGGTGTCGACGCTGGCGGCGACCTCGCCGGCGGACGCGACGACGAGACCGGTCTGGTCGGACGCGGCGCGGGAGAACTCGGCGATGCTGCCCGCCGCGGTGTCGAGCTGGGTGGAGGCGCCCTGCAGCCGGTCGGCGGAGTCGCGGACCAGGGTCAGCACGCCACCCAGGGAGTCGAGGGTGCCGTCGAGCGAGCGGGCGACCTCGGCCAGCTCGCCGCCACCGGTGGCGCCGGCGCGCACCCGGAGGTCACCGGCGGCGACCTGCACCAGGACCTCGCGGATCCGCTGCACCGGGCGCATCACGCTGCGCGCCACCAGGAGGGCCAGCACGACCGACGCCACCAGGCCGAGCACCACGACGACGAGGGTGAGGGTGCGGGCCGTGCCGTAGGCGTCGCGCGCCTCGGCGACGGTCTGCTCGGCGGTCGCGGCGGCCGCCGTCGTGGCCGCGGCCAGCGACTCCTCGATGACGTCCTCGTTCTGCTGCAGGGTCTGCAGCAGCGGCAGCGCCTCGGGTGAGGTCGGCGGCAGGGCCTGCAGCCGCGCGAGGGCGGTCAGGTAGGTCTCCGACGCGGCGCTAAAGGCCTCGAAGCCGGCGCGGGCGTCGTCGTCCAGGGGCATCCCCGCCACGGCCTCGGCGTGGGCGGACATGCGCTCGGCGGCCTCCCCGGCCTCCTGGCGGGCCGCCTGGATGTTGGCCGGCGGCAGCGTGGGGATCGCGGCGCGCGCGGTCTGGGCGGACAGCTCCCACCAGTCCACCTGCAGGGTCCGCAGGCCGTCGAGGGGCTCGGCGCCGGCGCTGTGGACCTCGTCGGCCTTGTCCGCCAGGACCGACATCCGCTGGATGCCGAACAGCCCGACGGCCAGCGCGATGGCGGCGACGACGAGGATCGCGCCCAGCAGGCGGGTGCGCAGGCTCCAGCCCGGGGCGGCGGTCGCGGCGGGGGTGGTCGCGGTGGGGGTGGACGTGGGACGGGGAGGGTTCTGGCTCATCGGTCGCCTTCCGTGGCGTGCTGCCGGTCGCACGACACATCGGCAGGCGGCGGCCGTCCTTGAGCCGGGCTACAGCGAGGCGAGGAAGGCCGCGACGCCGTCGTCGTCGTTGGTGCCGGTGACGTCGGTGGCGGCGGCGAGCAGGTCCGGGTGGGCGTGCGCCATCGCCACGGCCCGGCCGCCGCCCTCGCGCACCCAGTCGAAGGCCGCGATGTCGTTGGGCATGTCACCGAACACGACGACGTCGCCGGGGCCCAGCCCGTGCCGGGTGGCGATCCGCTCGATGCCGGTGGCCTTGGTGACGCCGCGTGCGGAGATCTCGGCGAGCGCGTCCGAGGAGGAGTTGGTGACCGTCGCCCGGTCCCCCACCACCCGCTCGACGAGGGCGAGGAAGGCGTCGCGGCCGAGGTCCTCGTGGCGGGCCAGCAGCTTGGCCGCGGGCACCGAGACGATCTCCTCCAGCGGGGCCTCCGCGACGCCGGGCGCGTCGACGTCCCACCGCGGCCGGTAGACCGGCTCGTGCCGGAACTCCAGGCCGTACTCGACGGCGAACCACGTGCCGGGCTGCTCGGCGCGCAGGCCTGAGGTGATCTCCGCGAGCAGCGCCGGGGGCAGCGCGTCCTCCTCGAGGATCTCGAAGCGCCCGAGGTCGAGCAGCACCGCGCCGTTGCAGCAGACGGCGGTGCCGGTGGGCAGCACCTGCCGGATCCGGTGCATCCAGCGCGGCGGGCGGCCGGTGGCCAGAACGACGGGGACGCCGTCGTCCTGCCAGCGGCGCAGCTCGGCGACCGTGGCCTCGCCGACCGTGTCGTCGGACCGCAGCAGCGTGCCGTCCATGTCGCTGGCGATCAGCCGGGGGCGCCAGTCAGACACCGGCGAGCACCGCCTCGAGGTAGTGGGCCACGCCGTCGGCGTCGTGGCCTCCGGTGAGCCGCCCGGCCGCGGCCCGGACGGCGGGGTGGGCGTTGGCGACGGCGACCGCGCGCCCGCCGGCCCCGGCCACCGCGGTGATCATGGGCAGGTCGTTGGGCATGTCGCCGAACACCAGGACGTCGCCGAGGCCGACGTCGTAGCGGGCGAGCGCGACGGCCAGGCCGGTGGCCTTGGTGACCCCGGGCGGCAGCACCTCGATGAAGCCCAGGCCCGCGTGCGTCACCTCGGCCTCGACCGGGGCGACGACCCGCCGGGCGCGCGCCAGCAGCTCGTCCTGGCCGAGCGTGGACGAGCGCAGGAAGACCTTGAGCACCGCGCCGGTGGGCAGCACCTGGTGGCGCGGCAGCAGGTGCGCCGGCTCGGGGTAGGGCCAGTCGAAGCCGTGCTGCACGCGCAGCGCGGAGTGCACCTCGCCCTGCTCGGCGGCGTCCTCGACGGCGACGATCAGGTCACCGGCGACCGACTCGATGCGCTCGATGACCGCCGTCGCCTGCTCGCGCGGCAGGCCGACCGTGCGCAGCACCTCGTCGCGCTCCAGGTCGACGACGAAGCCGCCCTGCGCGAGGACGGCGATGCCGCGCCCGGCCAGCGCCGCGTGCACGCTGTCGAGCAGCCGCGGTCCGCGGCCGGTGACGCCGACGACCGGGATGCCGGCGTCCCAGCAGGCGTCCAGCGCCGCCCGCGTGCGGGGGCTGACCACACCGCCGGAGGTCAGCAGGGTGCCGTCGAGGTCGGTGGCCACCAGCCGCGGGCGCCAGCCGTCCAGGTCGGCGGCGAGGTCCCCCGGCTCGACCACCCGGTCGGCCTCCGGGGAGGGGACGTGCCCGGAGATGACGGCCGGGCGCGCGCTCTCGGTCACGCGGCCGCCGGGGGCACCGGCGCGGCGAGCGTCATGCCGGGCGTGAGCACCTCGTGCCCGCCGAGCCACGGGCGCAGTGCCACGGGGACGTGCACCGAGCCGTCGGCCCGCTGGTGCACCTCGAGCAGGCAGGCGATCGTGCGGGCGATGGCGCACAGCGTGCCGTTGAGCGTGGCCGCCGTCTGCGGTCTGCCGTCCTCGTCGCGGTACCGGACCGCCAGCCGGCGGGCCTGGAAGGTGGTGCAGTCCGACGTCGACGTCAGCTCGCGGTAGGTGCCCTGCGACGGGAACCAGGCCTCGATGTCGTACTTGCGGGCGGCGCTGGTGCCGAGGTCGCCGGCGGCGATGTCGACCACCCGGTAGGGCAGCTCGAGGGCCTGGAGGAACTCCTCCTCCCAGGCCAGCAGCCGCAGGTGCTCGGCGGCGGCCTCCCCGGGCCGGCAGAAGCTGAACATCTCGACCTTGTCGAACCAGTGCACGCGGATGATGCCGCGGGTGTCCTTGCCGTAGGAGCCGGCCTCGCGGCGGAAGCAGGACGACCAGCCGGCGTAGCGGCGCGGCCCGGCGGAGAGGTCGAGCACCTCGTCGGCGTGCATGCCGGCCAGCGCCACCTCCGAGGTGCCCACGAGGTAGAGGTCGTCGCGCTCGACGCGGTAGACCTCCTCGTCGTGCTCGCCGAGGAAGCCGGTGCCCTCCATGGCCTCCGGCTTGACCAGCGCCGGGGCGACGACGGGGGTGAACCCGGCCGCGACCGCCCGGCTGATCGCCAGCTGCGCCAGCGCGAACTCCAGCAGCGCGCCGGGACCGGTGAGGAAGTAGAACCGGGCGCCGGAGACCTTGGCGCCGCGCTCCATGTCGATGGCGCCGAGGGCCTCGCCGATCTGCAGGTGGTCGCGGACCTCGAAGTCGTAGGAGGGGACCTCGCCGACGGTGCGCAGGGCGACCGCGTCGTCCTCGCCGCCGGGCGGGACGTCGTCGTGCACGACGTTCGGGATCGCCAGGTGCGCCTCGCGCAGCGCGGCGTCGGCGGCGCGCTGGGCCTCCTCGGCCTCCTTGACCTGCGCGGCCAGCGCCCTGGCCCGCTCCAGGACGGCGGGGCGCTCCTCCGTCGAGGCGCCGCGCACCGCCTGGGAGGCGGCCTTCTGCTCGGCCCGCAGGTCGTCGGCCCGCTTGACCGCCTCGCGGCGGGCGGCGTCGGCGGCCAGCAGCGCGTCGACCCGGGACTCGTCGGCACCGCGGGCACGCTGGCTGGCACGGACGACGTCGGGGTGCTCACGCACCAGGCGCAGGTCGATCACCCCCCGATCGTAGGTGGGGTCCGTCCGCCGTCCCCGGACCCGCGGGCGGGCTGCCCCCGTCCGGGTGGCCCGGGCCGGTGGGGACCGGGCGCGTGGGCGACGGTCACCCGGCCGTCACCGCCGGACCGGGGCGGCCTCCCGCCGGGAGCCGGCCGACGCGAGCACCGCGTCGACCAGCGCTGCCCGCCAGGTGAGCACCAGCGCCAGGCCGGCTCGCGCTCCTGGACCGCCTGGAGGAGGCCGTCCCGGACCGGTGACGGGACGGCGGTGCACGCCCGGACCCGTTCCGGCTGGGACACTCGGGGCATGCGCTTCCTCGGCGGCAACCGCCCGGCCACCGACCTCACCTACGCCGACGTCTTCATGGTGCCGGGGCACAGCACCGTGGGCTCGCGGCTGGAGGTCGACCTGACCACGCCGGACCGGGTGGGCACGACGATCCCGGTCGTCGTCGCCAACATGACCGCGATCAGCGGCCGGCGGATGGCCGAGACCATGGCGCGCCGCGGGGGCCTGGCGGTGCTGCCGCAGGACATCCCCGTCGACGTCGTGGCCGAGGTCGTCTCGTGGGTGCACGCCCGCCACCCGGTCTACGACACCGCGATCACCCTCGGGCCGACGTCGACCGTCGGTGAGGCGCTGTCGCTGATGGCCAAGCGCGCGCACGGCATCGTCGTCGTGGTCGAGGACGGCGCGGTGGTCGGCGTGGTCACCGACGGCGCGTGCCGCGGCGTGGACCGCTTCAGCCAGCTGTCGCAGGTCATGGCCGAGCACCCGCTGACGATCCCGGCGGGCACCGACCTGCCGAAGGTGTTCGACGTGCTGTCCGGCGAGCGGGTCAGCGCCGCGCCGGTGGTCGAGGGCGAGCGGCTGGTCGGCGTCGTCACCCGCAAGGGCGCGCTGCGCTCCACGCTCTACACCCCCGCGGTCAACGCGACCGGACAGCTGCTCACCTCGGCCGCGGTCGGCATCAACGGCGACGTCGCGGGCAAGGCGACGGCGCTGCTGGCCGCCGGGGTGGACGTGCTCGTCGTCGACACCGCCCACGGCCACCAGGAGAAGGCGGTCGAGGCGGTCCGGGCCGTTCGGGCGGTGGCCGGGTCGACGCCCGTGGTGGCGGGCAACGTGGTCACCGCCGAGGGCACCCGCGACCTGGTCGAGGCCGGCGCCGACGTCGTCAAGGTCGGCGTCGGACCCGGCGCGATGTGCACCACCCGGATGATGACCGGCGTCGGCCGGCCGCAGTTCTCCGCCGTCGAGGAGTGCGCGGCCGAGGCCCGCCGGCTCGGCAGGCACGTCTGGGCCGACGGCGGGGTGCGCCACCCGCGCGACGTGGCGCTGGCCCTCGCCGCGGGCGCGGCCAACGTGATGGTCGGCTCCTGGTTCGCCGGCACCTACGAGAGCGCCGGCGACATCCACGACGACGGCAACGGCCGGCTGTACAAGGAGTCCTTCGGCATGGCGTCGGCGCGCGCGGTCAAGGCGCGGACGGCGGCCCAGAGCGGCTTCGAGCGCGCCCGCGCCGGGCTGTTCGAGGAGGGCATCTCCTCCTCGCGGATGTACCTCGACCCCGACCGCCCCGGCGTGGAGGACCTGCTGGACGGCATCGTCGCCGGGGTGCGCTCGTCGTGCACCTACGCCGGTGCCCGGACCATCGACGAGCTGCACGAGCGGGCCGTGGTGGGGGTGCAGAGCGCGGCCGGGTACGAGGAGGGCCGCCCGCTGCCGACCAGCTGGTGACGGCGCGGTGAAGCCGCTGCCCCGGGCGGTCTTCGAGGCCCTGGTCGCCGACGCCCTCGACGCCGTCCCCGCCGACCTCATGGCGCTGCTGGACAACGTCGTCGTGCTCGTCGAGGACCGCAACGAGGACGAACCCGAGCTGCTGGGCCTCTACGAGGGGCACGCGCTGACCGAGCGCGGGTGGCAGTACGGCGGGGACCTGCCCGACCGGATCATGATCTACCGCGAGGCCATCTGCGAGATCTGCTCGACCGCCGAGGAGGTGGTCGAGGAGGTGACGGTGACCGTCGTGCACGAGATCGCCCACCACTTCGGCATCAGCGAGGAGCGCCTGCACCAGCTCGGCTGGGGATAGCCGCCCGCGTACCGTGACCGCGTGCCTTCCGACGTCGCGAGGGGCAGCGGGCTGCCGATCAAGATGCTGCACGACCGGGTCCTGGTGGCCCTGCGCAGGGAGGACGGTGAGCGCCGCTCGACCGGCGGCATCCTCATCCCGGCCACCGCGCAGGTGGCCAAGCGGCTGGTGTGGGGCGAGGCGCGCGGGGTCGGCGCGAGCGTGCGCCAGGTGAAGGTCGGCGACCAGGTGCTGTTCTCCCCCGAGGACCAGCACGAGGTCGAGGTGCACGGCGAGGAGCTGGTCATCCTGCGCGAGCGCGACGTGCACGCCGTCGCCGCGGAGCGGATCGAGGAGTCCACCGGCCTGTACCTGTAGCGCCGTGGGCACGCGGCGCGGTCCGCGGGCAGGCTGTCGCGCGGGACGTGCACACCTCGAGGGGGCCCACCGGTGGACGACGCGGCGCTGCGGGCGGAACTCGAGGCGATGGCAGCACCCGGCGATGCCGGAGGACCGGGTCGCCGTCACCGAGCGACGGCACCAGAGGTACGGCACCCGGGTGGCCGACGTCGTCGACGGCCGGCCGGTGCCGTGGCCGGTGGCCGACCCCGAGCGGCTGGACGAGCGGCGCGCGACCGTGGGGCTCGAGCCCCTGGCCGTGCACCTCGCCCGGTGGTCCTGAGCCCGCAGCCGGCGGTCAGCCGGCCGGCCGCGAGTGCCGGGTGATCACGTCGGTCATCTCGACGAGGAACCGCCGGACGACGGCGAGCTCCTCCTCGGTGTAGCCCTCCATCGCGGCGACGATGTCCTCCTGCAGGGCTCCGAAGAAGCGGCGGCCGGCGGCCATGGCGCTGTCGGACACGGCGACGACGACCCGCCGACGGTCGGTCTCGTCCCGCTCCCGGTGGACGTGCCCCATCCGCTCCAACCGGTCGACCAGCGCGGTCACCGACGCCGAGCTGAGGTCGACGGCCGCGCCCAGCCCGCCGGCGGTCAGCCCGCGGCCGTCCCGGGTGGCGTCCATGAGCGCCGTGAGGGCCCGCACGTCGGTGCGGCCCAGCCCCTCCTGGTCGGCGAACCGCTGGCCGACCGCGTCGAGCTCGACGCTGAGCCGCCGCAGCAGCAGCCCGACGTCGATCCGCGCGTCCCGCTCCGTCACGGCCGTCCTCCCGCTTGCCCCCGCACCGCTGCTCACCTTATCCTCTCGACGATCGAGATTCTAGAACCCCGAGAGGTTAGCGCCATGGCCCGCCGCACCCCCCTCCTGCGCTGGCTGCTGCCGGCCGTGGTCGCCCTCCTCTGGCTCGGCCTCGCCGGCCCGCTCGGCGCCGTCGGCGCCCAGCTCACCGGGATACAGGAGAACGACAACGCGGCCTTCCTGCCCGACAGCGCGGAGTCCACCCGCGTCACCGAGCTGCAGGAGCGCTTCCGCACGGAGGACGCGCTGCCCGTGGTCCTCGTCTGGGAGGGCGACGGCCCGCTCGACGCGGCCACCCAGGCGCGGATCGGCGAGGCGCTGGCCGAGGTCACCGCCGTCGCCGAGGAGGCCGACGCGCTGGCCGGCGAGGCGTCCCCGCCGATCCCCAGCGAGGACGGCCAGGCGGTGCAGGCCGTGGTGCCGCTGCGCACCGACCTCGGGGACGCGCTGCCGGAGGTGGTGGGAGAGATGCGCGCCGCCGACGACGTCGAGGGCACCACCGCGTACGTCACCGGTCCCGGCGGCGTGTTCGCCGACTTCGCGGACGGCTTCGCCGGCATCGACGGGCTGCTGCTGCTGGCCGCGTTCGGCGTCGTCCTGCTCATCCTGCTGGTGGTCTACCGCAGCCCGCTGCTGCCCTTCCTGGTCATCGGGACGGCGGGCCTGGCCCTCACCGCCGGGCAGGCGGTCTCCTACGTGCTGGCCCGCGAGGGGATCATCACGGTCAACGGTCAGAGCCAGGGCATCGCGTCGATCCTCGTGGTCGGCGCGGCCACCGACTACGGCCTGCTGCTGGTGGCCCGCTACCGCGAGGAGTTGCGGACCGAGCAGTCGCCGCTGGCCGCCATGCGCACCGCCCTGCGCCGCTCGGTCGAGCCGATCCTCGCCTCCGGCGCCACCGTCGTCCTGGGCGTGCTGTGCCTGCTCTTCTCCGACCTCGCCTCCAACCGCGGCCTCGGCCCCATCTCCGCGGTCAACGTCGTGCTCGCGATGATCGCCTCGCTGACCTTCCTCCCCGCCGTCCTGCTGCTGCTCGGCCGTGCCGCCTTCTGGCCCTTCCGCCCGCGCTACGGCAGCGAGGCGAAGCAGGCCGGCGGGTGGCAGCGCACCGCCGACGTCGTCGGCCGCCGGCCCGGCCGGGTGCTCGCGCTCAGCGTCGCCGGCCTGCTCGCCGCAGCGGTGTTCGCCCCGACGTTCCAGGCCGACGGGCTGCCGCTGTCCGAGGCGGTGCGGGGCAACCCCGAGGGCGCCCGCGGCCAGGAGGCGCTGGCCCGCCACTTCGAGGCCGGCAGCGGCAGCCCCGCGGTGCTCGTCACGCCGGCCGACACCTGGCCCGACGTCGCCGCCGCGGCGGCCGAGGTGCCCGGTGTCGCCGCGGTGGCGCCGGTGACCGACGGCCCGCCGACGCCGGACGCGCCGCCCCTGGAGGTCAACGGGCTGGTGCAGCTGCAGGCCACCCTCTCCGACGCCGCGGACAGCATCGCCGCCGAGCGCACCGTGGCCGACCTGCGCGAGGCGGTGCGTGACGTCGAACCCGACACCCTCGTGGGCGGGACGACGGCGACCAACCTCGACACCCTCGACACCGCCGCGCGCGACCTGCGGGTCATCGTCCCGCTCGTCCTGCTGGTCATCACGCTCGTACTGGCGCTGCTGCTGCGGGCGATCCTGGCGCCGCTGGTGCTGCTGGCCACCGTGGTGCTGAGCTTCGCGGCGACGATCGGCGTCTCGGCGCTGCTGTTCGAGCCGCTGCTGGGCACCGCGTCCAGCGACCCGACGATCATCCTGATCGGCTTCGTGTTCCTGGTCGCCCTGGGGATCGACTACAACATCTTCCTCATGACCCGCGCCCGGGAGGAGTCGCAGCGACTGGGCACCCGGCCCGGCATCCTGCGCGCCCTCGCCGTCACCGGCGGGGTCATCACCAGCGCCGGCCTGGTGCTGGCGGCGACCTTCGGGGCGCTGGCGGTGCTGCCGCTGCTCATCCTCGTGCAGCTGGCCTTCATCGTCGGCTTCGGCGTCCTGCTCGACACCTTCGTCGTCCGCACGCTGGTCGTGCCGGCCGCGGTGCACCTGCTGGGCGACCGGACGTGGTGGCCCAGCCGGCTCGCCCAGCACCGCGAGCCCGAGCCGGAGCGGGAGCTGGAACCGGCCTGAGGAAGGACCCTCCTGCCCCCCACCGCTCGCACGCTCGCGGCGGGACCCTGCAGGAGGGCCGGTCGGGTCAACCCGGCTGCGCGCCGCTCACACGAGGCCGGCGCGCAGCCGGGCCACCCACTCCCCGGCCTCGGTGAAGGCGGCGTCGACCGACTCGTCGGGCACCGGCCGGTTGGTGCGGCCGTCGGCGCGCGGATAGGACCCGAGGAAGCGCACGTCCTCGCACACCCGGTGCAGCGCCGCCAGCGCCTCGCCCACCCGCGCCTCGGCGACGTGCCCCTCGCAGTCGAGGGAGAAGGAGTAGACCCACAGCCGGTCGCGGGTGGGCCTCGACTCGATGCGCGTCAGGCTGATCCCGCGGACGGCGAACTCGCGCAGCACGTCGAGCAGCGCGCCGGTGCGGTCGGCGACGACGGCGACCAGCGACGTCTTGTCGTTGCCCGTGGGTGCCGGCAGGGCGCCGGGGCGCGAGACGAGCACGAAGCGGGTGACCGCGCCCGGGTGGTCGGCGACGTCCTCGGCCAGCGGCACCAGGCCGTAGCGCTCGGCGGCGATCGGCGCGCAGACGGCGGCGTCGTACCCGCCCTCGGCCACGGCGCGCGCGGCGGCCGCCGTCGAGGAGGCCGGGACGGTGGGGACGCCGGGCAGCAGGCCGGCCACCGTGCGGGCGGTCTGCGCCAGCGCGTGCGGGTGGCTGACCACGCTGCGCACGGCGTCGACGGCGGTGCCCGGGCGGGCGGCGAGGACGAAGGAGACGGTCAGGAACACCTCGCGGGTGACGACCAGCGGCTCGCCGTCGGTGAGGCCGTCCATGGTGGCCGGGACCGAGCCCTCGACGGAGTTCTCCAGCGGCACGAGGGCGGCGTCGGCCTCGCCCGCGCGCACCGCCGCGAGGGCCGCCGCGACGCTGGCCGCCGGCTGCCGCACCCCCTCGCCGGGTGCCACGGCGGTGCTCAGCGCCGCCTCGGCGAAGGTACCCTCGGGCCCGAGATAGGCGAACCGCGTCGGAGGCGTCTGGAGCACCCGACGAGGGTAGAGCGGTCGGGCGGGGACCACGGGTCCCGTCCGGGGGGGACTGCCTCGCCGTCGGCCGGCAGCGGCCGGACGATCGGCATCGGTGAGGAGGGATGCGTGGCCCCCGGCTCCGCGCCGTTGACCGAGGGTGATCTCGACGCTGCGCTCCGGCGTCTGCTGGCGGCCGGCCAGCGCGACGACGCCGAGGCCTTCCGCGCCGGGCTCGACGACGCCGAGCCCGCGCTGGCCGCCGCCTCCGAGCCCGGCTGGGCCGCCTGGCGCGCCGCGCTGTCCGCCCGCCGCGGGCTGCTCGACGGCGACCGGGACGCCGTCGCGGCCGGGGTCGCCGCGGCCCGCGAGGCGCTCGGCGCCTGTCCCCCGTCGGCGTCGACCGCGCTGGTGCTGGCATACCTCGCCCACGTCGAGGCCACCGCCGACCACCCCGACGCCGCGATGCTGCTGGCCGTCGACGCCAGCCTGCTGACCGAGCAGCTCGTCCCCACCGACCCGGCGGCCGACGGCGGGTCCTCCCGCGCGCTGCACCAGGCGCACCTGTGGCTCTCGCTCACCCTCACCGCGCTCGACCTCGAGGAGCTCGCCGTCGCGCAGGCCGAGCGGGGGCACGCCGTGGCCGCCCGGCTGCCCGACCTCGCCGACCGCTGGCAGCTGCTGCGGCTGTGCGCCCAGCAGAACGTCGAGCTGGCCCAGACGCTGCGCCGCCGGGGCCGGGCCGAGCGGGCCCGTGTGCTCGCCGGCACGGCGATCGCCGCGGCCTCCGGCGCCCGCGCGCTGCCCGTCGACCCCGACCCGGCCGACGCCGACCTC
Source organism: Geodermatophilus obscurus (assembly GCF_900115395.1). Lineage (GTDB taxonomy): Bacteria > Actinomycetota > Actinomycetes > Mycobacteriales > Geodermatophilaceae > Geodermatophilus > Geodermatophilus obscurus_B. The sequence goes on along the minus strand of NZ_FOWE01000003.1, from coordinate 87,895 downwards.
CTCGACGTCGTCCAGGCGTGGGCGATGTGCTGCCACGACGACCTCGACGAGGCGCTGGGCCCGCTGCGGTCGGTGCACCGGCGGGTCCACCGCGACGGCAGCACGTGGCTGCGCGGCTATGCCGACCTCGCCCTGGCCCGGCTGCTGACCCGCCTGTCGCAGGAGCACAACGGCGGCGGAGGTGGGGAGGAGGCCGCGGACCTGCTCGTCGACGCCTCCGGCGCGTTCGCCGCGACCGCCGACCGCCGCCGCTACCGGCAGTGCCTGCTCGAGCTGGGCCAGGCCACCGCCGCGATGGGCCGCCCCGCCGAGGCCCTGTACTGGCTCGACGCCTACCGCGCCGACACCGGCCGGGCGCACGCGCGCAGCCGCGCGCTGTGGGCGGAGATGTTCGTGCGGCGCAGCCGGCTGCGCGAGGTCGAGCGGCAGGCCGCGGTGCTGCGCCGGCACGCGCTGGAGGACCCGCTCACCGGGCTGGGCAACCGGCGCAGCGCCGAGCGGCGGCTGGCCGGGCTGCGGCTGGGCGCCGAGCCGCTGTCGCTGGCCGTCGTCGACGTCGACCGGTTCAAGGAGGTCAACGACGACACCTCCCACTCCCACGGCGACGAGGTGCTGCGGCGGGTCGCGGGGCTGCTGCGCGAGCACAGCCGGGCCGACGACGAGGTGTACCGGTGGGCCGGCGACGAGTTCCTCGTCGTGCTGCCGACGGCGACCCAGCAGCAGGCGCTGGCCGCCGCCGAGCGGCTGCGGGCCGCCGTCGCCGAGGCCGACTGGCGCGACCTGCCGCTGTCCGAGCCGATCACCGTGAGCATCGGCGTGGCCACCGCGCCCACCGCCGAGGAGGAGCGGGCCGAGCCGGTCGGCTGGCGCTCGCTGTTCGACACCGCCGACCTGCACCTGTTCTCCGCCAAGCGCGGGGGCCGCAACCGGGTGCGCGCGCCCGGCCTCGTCGACGGCGCCCCGGCCGACGGCGCCCCGGACGCTGCGCCCGCCGACGGCACCCCGGCCGACGGCACCCCCGTCGACGGGACGCCGTCGTGACGCAGCACCGCGGCCGGGACGCGAGTGACGCCCGGGACGCGGGGGTGGACAGCACCCGGCGTGCCCCCGATACGGTCCTCGACTCCCCGCCCGGCTCCGTGCACAGTGCGCTCGTGCCACCGGGAGCCCTGCACCACCGGGTGACCGCCGCGCTCGCCAACTGGCAGCTCGACGACGCCGAGCGGCTGCTCTCCGTCGTCGACCCCTCGACGCCCTACGAGGCGCCCACCGGGACGCCACCGGGGACCGGCGGCCCCGCGACCGACGACGAGCCCACCCTCGGCCGCGCCTGGGCAGACACCCTCCGCGCCGAGCTGCTCGTGCGCCGCCTGCGGGTGGCCGGGTTCACGCTGGTCGGCGAGCCGCTCGACGCGCCCGAGGCCACCGAGTCCCTCGACCTGCACGCCGGCGTCGCCGACCTGCTCGGGCCCGGGGAGGCCGGGGGCGACCCGCGGTCGGAGTCCGCGGCGCACGCGGCCCTCGCCATCGCCCTGGTGCGCTCGGCCAAGGCCGCCTTCGACGCGTCCGACGACGACCTGCAGCGCGCCGCCGGGCTGGCCCGGCACGCGCGCATCGAGCTGCTGTCGCGCCGGATCGACGCCGCGATGGACGAGGCGGTCGAGGCCGCCAGCCTGCTCGACCCGGCGCTGCCGCCGAGCGCGCTGCTGGTTGACACCCTGGGCACCCTGGCCGGCGTCCTGGCCGACCTCGAGCTCATGCCGCTGGCCCTGGACTACCAGCGCCGGGCGCTGGAGACGTCGACCGCGGCGGCCGGCGCGGGCGTCCTCGGCCCCGACGACGACCCCGACGTGCTCGCCGCGTCGGCGGCCACCTGCCTGGGCGCGCTGTGCGCCGAGCTCGGCGAGGCCCTCCTCGAGGACGGCGACGCCGACTCCGCGCGGCCGCACTTCGTCGAGGCGCGGGAGCTGGCCGAGCAGGCGCTGGCCCAGCTGCCGCCCGACGCCGAGGGCATCGTCGCCGCGCAGGTCGTGCACGGCTGGGCGCTGGTCGGCCTGGGCGAGCACGCGGCGGCCAGCGGTCCGCTGCGCGCGGCGGTGCGCACCACCAGCGCCCGGGGGGACCGCGCCCTGCTGGCCTCGGCGCTGCTGGCGCTGGGCCGCGCGCTGCGGCGCCAGGGCGACGGCCGCGGCGCCGACCGGCAGCTGGCCAAGGCGCTGGCCCTGGCCACCGAGCACGGCCTGCCCCGGCTGCGCCGCGCCGCGCTGCGCGAGCTGTGCACGCTGCACGCCGAGCTCGACGACGCCGGGCGGGCGCTGCCCTACCTGCAGGCCTACCTGGCCGACGAGCTCGACCGGGTCGACGAGCGGCGCACCCGCTGGGTGGAGCTGTTCGGCCGCCGCAAGAGCCTGCTGGAGAACGAGCGGGCCGCCGGGCAGCTGCGCCGGCAGGCCTACGAGGACCCGCTCACCCACCTGCCCAACCGGCGCTACGCCGAGGCCCGCCTCGACGGGCTGCTCAGCGCCGGCAGAACGCCGGCGCTGGCGGTGGTCGACGTCGACCGGTTCAAGGCGATCAACGACGCCGTCGGCCACCCGGGCGGGGACGCGGTGCTGCGCGCGGTGGCCGAGCTGCTGCTCGCCGGCTGCCGCGACACCGACGAGGTGTGCCGGTGGGCCGGTGACGAGTTCGTCGTCCTGCTGCCCGACACCACCGCCGAGCAGGCTGAGCGGGCGCTGGAGCGCATCCGTCGGGCCGTCGCCGCCCACGACTGGGCGGCGCTCGGCCTGACCTTCCCGGTGATCATCAGCGTCGGCATCGCCTCGGCCACCCGCGGCGACGACCGGCGGACGCTGTTCGCCGCGGCCGACGGCGTCCTCTACGACGCCAAGCGCAGCGGCCGTGACCGCGTCGTCCGGCTGTCGGCCGTCACCCAGACCCGCGCACCGGACGCGGCTCCCGGACCCGCGCCCGCCGAGCGGGCCGCCCCGGTGCAGGACACGGCGCTGGACCCCGCGGCGGGCTTCGCGCCGCTGCTGGCCGGCCCGGCCCCCCGCCCGGCCGACCCGCCGCTGTCCCTCGGCGGCCCCGGCGAGCCCTCGCTCGCGCCCGGGCCGGCCGCCCCGGCGCCCTCGGTCCCGGCCGAGCCCGACGTCATCTGGGGGGTGGGCCGCACCACCGAGCAGGTGCTCGCGCTGGTCCGGGAGACCCGGGCCGCCCACCCCGACCGACCGGCGCTCGTCGTGCGCGCCAGCGCCGACACCCTCGTCGCGCTGGCCTCCGAGCACCCCGGGTCGACGGTCGACGCCGCCGCGATGTCGGCCGCCGTCGGCCGGGTCCCCGACCCCGTGGGCCGGGTCGGCGTGCTGTGCGCCGGCACCGCCGACGCGTCGGTGGCCGCCGAGGCCGCCTTCGTCGCGCGGGTCACCGGCACCGAGGTGGTGCGGGTCGACGACGTCGGCGGCAGCCGGCTGCGGCCGCTGCTCACCGACCGCACGCTGCTCGACGACGTCGACTGCCTCGTCGTGGTCGCCGGGCTCGACGCCACCCTCGCCGGGACGGTCGGGGCGATGACCGACGTGCCGATCGTGGCGGTGCCCACCTCGACCGGGCAGCCGGGCTCGTTCGGCGGGTTCGGAGCACTGCTGACGATGCTCACCTCGGCCTCGCCCGGCGTCGTGGTCAGCAACATCGACAACGGCCACGCCGCCGGCGTCTTCGCCGCCCGCATCGCCCGCCGCACCGCGCGGTGACATCGCCGTCCTCCCGGACGGCACCGCGGCCACGAGCCCGGAAGGACCTCGCTGCCCCCCACCCCTCGCAGGCTCGGGGCGGGCCCCGCACCGAGGCCGGTCGACGCGCTGAGCTCCACGGTCGGGGTCAGACGACCGACACCGCGCGCGGATCGCCGGCCGGGCCGTCGGGCACGGCGGCGCCGGTGGCCTCGGCGTCGGCGCGCACCAGCAGCCCGACCGCCCGGCGCAGCACGTCGGGCGGCTGGGTGTAGGGCAGGCGCAGCCGGTCGTCGAGGGCGTGCCCGGTGCCGAACAGCGGGCCGGCGGCCAGCCGCAGCCCGAGGCGCTCGGCGGCGGCCACCACCGCGCGGGAGCGGGGCGTGGGCAGCCCGCACCACAGCACCAGCCCTCCCGGCGGCTCGGGCACCAGCCAGCCGGGCAGCCGCCGCCGCAGCTCCGCGGTCAGCACCGCGCGCCGCTCGCGCAGCCCGGCGCGCAGCTCCGCCAGGGACGCGTCCAGCCCGTCGAGGAGGGCGCAGGCCGCGAGCTGCTCGACGACCGGCCCGGACAGCGACGTCTGCACGGCCACCGCGGTCAGCCGGCGCACGACGTCGGCCTCCGCGCGGACCCAGCCCACCCGCAGGCCGCCCCACGCGACCTTGCTCAGGGTGCCCACCGACAGCACGCCCACCGACAGCGTGCCCACCGACGGGGCGCCGTTCCCGAAGGCGGCCAGCGGCGGCGGCGCCGCCGTGTCCAGGCCCAGCTCGGCGAGCGTCTCGTCCACCACGGCCGGGACGCCGGCGCGGCGCAGGGCCGCGGCGAGCCGCTCCCGCCCGGCGACGTCGAGCAGGGCGCCGGTCGGGTTCTGGAAGTCCGGCATGAGGTAGGCGGCCGCGGGCCGGGCCGCGGCGAGGGCCCGCTCGGTCGCGTCGAGCCAGGCGGCGGGGTCGTCCGGGTCGAGCGCCACGGGCAGCACCCGGGCGCCGGAGGCCCGCGCGGCCTGCAGGGCGTTGGGGTAGCTCGGCTGCTCGACCAGCAGCCGGGTGCCCCGCCGGAGCAGCAGCCCGAAGGCGGTCGACACCCCGTGCAGCGCGCCGCCGGTGACCAGCACCTGCTCGGGCGTCGTGGGCAGGCCGCGGGCGGTGTACCGGTCGGCGACCCGGGCCCGCAGGTCGGGCAAGCCCGCGGGGTGGTAGCCGTGCGCGCCGAGGAACCGCGGCAGCTCCTCGAGCGCGGTGGCCAGCGCGGCGGGCACGGACGCGGGCGCGGCCGGCGCGGCGTGGGCGAGGTCGATCGAGCCGTCGTCGGCCGGGCCGGGCACCCAGGCACCGTGGTGCGGTCCCCGCGGGAGGACGGCGAACGTGCCCGCGCCCTGCCGGGCGGTGGCCCAGCCGTCCTCGCGCAACCGGGTGTAGGCGGCGGTGACGGTGGCCCGGCTGACCGCCAGCGCCTGCGCCAGCTCGCGCTCGGCGGGCAGCCGGGTGCCGAGGGGCACCCGGCCCTCCGCGACCAGCCGGCGGATGCGCCCGGCCAGCGCGGCGTAGCGCGGTGGCCGCTCGGTACCGAGGTCACCGACCAGCGCGGCCAGCCCCCGGGCCGACGTCGAGTCCATGCCACCCTCCCCGGATTGGCCTGTTTGCAGCGGGCCAATCCTGGCGGAGGATCGCAGCGTGCACCAGCTCCGGATCCCCAGCGCCCGCCGCCTCGTCCAGCTCTACGCCGGGCTGGTGCTCTACGGCCTGTCGATGGCGCTGCTGGTGCGCTCCGGCCTCGGGGTCATGCCGTGGGACGTGCTGCACCAGGGGCTGGCCCGGCAGGTCGGCTGGTCGCTCGGCGTCGTCACCATGGTCGTCGGCGCCCTGGTGCTGCTGGCCTGGCTGCCGCTGCGCGAGCGGCCGGGCCTGGGCACGGTGAGCAACGTCGTCGTCATCGGCCTGGCCCTGGACGCCGCCCTGGCCGTCCTCCCCGAGCCGGGGTCGCTGCCCGTGCGGGCCGCGCTGGTGCCGGCCGGCATCCTGCTCAACGCGGTCGCCACCGCCGCCTACATCGGCGTGCACCTCGGCCCGGGCCCGCGGGACGGGCTGATGACCGGTCTGGTCCGCCGCACCGGGGGCTCGGTGCGCGTCGTGCGCACGTCGATCGAGGTGGTGGTCGTGGCCGCGGGCTGGCTGCTCGGCGGCACCCTCGGCGTGGCCACCGTGCTGTACGCGCTGGCCATCGGCCCGCTGGTGCACGCCCTGCTCCCCCGGCTGTCGGTGCGCCGTCCCGCCCCGGCGGTGCGCGCCGAGATCGCGTGATCTCGTACGCGCACGGCCCGTCCGGCGTGCGAGATCACGCGATCTCGGCGGAGGAGGGCCGACCCCCGGCCCTCAGGTGACCACCGGCCGGCGCAGACCGCGGGCGACGAGCGGGGCGGTGACCGCGAACAGCACCGCGACGGCGGGCGCACCGCCGAGGGCCCAGGCGCCGAAGACCAGCAGCGAGGCGGCCTCGATCCCCAGGCCGGCGACGGAGGTGACCGTCGCCCGCACCGGGCCCGGCACCCGCTCCTGCAGCCGGGCCTCCCCCACCACCAGGACCGCCAGGTACAGCCCGTAGGACACCGCGACGGCGGCCACGGCGGCCGGGTGGCCCCACAGCGCACCGGCCGCCAGCAACCCACCGGACAGCAGCAGCAGGCCCGGCAGCGCGCGCGCGGGCAGCCCCGCCGCCCGGCCGGCCAGTGCCGCGCCCGCCGCGCCGGCCAGGGCGACGACGAGGACGGCGGCCGGGACCAGCCCGGTCGCCACGCCCTGCTCGCGGGCCATGACCGGGAAGTACTCCTCGATGGCGTCCAGCCCGCCGAGCACCGCGACGGCGACCACCGCCGACCGCAGTCCCGGCCGGCGCAGCGCAGTGCTGACCGCGCGGCGCAGCGGGACGTCCGGCTCGTCGTCGTCCCCGGTGCGCGGCGGCTCGGGGAAGCGAGTGGCCAGCGCCGCGGCCGCGAGGCAGGTCGCGACGCTCGCCCAGCCGACGAGCTCGTAGCCACCCGCGCCGACCAGCACCCCGGCGAGCAGTGCGGTGGGCACCTGCACGAGCAGCTCGGTCGCCGTCGTGGCGCCGTGCACGCGGACGTAGGAGCCCTCCGCGCCGACGGCGGCGAGCCCGTCGTAGACCAGCGCCTCCCCGGCGCCGGAGACCAGCGCGCCGCCGATCCCCCAGACGACGAAGCCGGCGGCGAACCCGGGCAGGCCCGGCGCCACGGTCCAGAGCACGAAGCCGGCGGCCTCCAGCACCCCGGCGAGGACGAGCGCGCCGCGGCGCGACCAGCGGTCGGCGAGCACGCCGGTGGGGACCTCGGCCAGCAGGCCGGTCACCGACCACAGCGCGAACAGCGCCGACACCTCGGCCTGCGACAGCCCCGTGTCGAGGAAGAACAGCGCGTACAGCGGGTAGACCGGGGCGAGCCCGGACAGGGCGGTCCAGGCGACGGCGAGGCGGGCGAGGGGCCGGGCGGCCTGCGGGAGCGGGGCGGTCGACGGGCGTCAACGGAACGGCATGGCCGGACGGTAACCGGGCCCACACCCGCACGCACCGGGTTTCCCGGCGCCCCTCGTCTAGGGTGGGCGGCCGAGAAGGGGAGTAGCCCCCCGTCCGCTGGTCGACACACTGGCGCCCACCACGGTGGCCGCCCGGTCAGCGGGCCCGTGCACAGGCGCGGGTGGGCGAGACCTTCGACCGGAGCAGTGGTGTCCGCGCTGCCGGTCGGAGGCGTGCGCCCCCGCCCGGCGGTGCCGAGCGGAAGTTGGTCAGCCCGTGGTCGTCCTGTCCGTCGTCGCGACGGCGTTCCTCCTCGTCCTGCCGGTGGAGCTGCCGGACAAGACCCTGTTCGCCAGCCTGGTGCTGGCCACCCGGTTCCCGCCGCTGCCGGTCTTCCTCGGCGTCGGCACCGCGTTCGGCCTGCAGGTGGCCATCGCCGTCACCGCCGGGAGCCTGCTGTCGCTGCTCCCGCAGGCGCTGGTCAGCGGCGTCGTGGCGGTGCTGTTCCTCGTCGGCGCGGTGCTGCTGTGGCGCAGCGCCGGCGAGGGCCCGGAGGACGGCGGGGAGGCCGCGGAGACGCGCGAGCCGACGTCGTTCCTGCGGGCGGCCGCGGTGTCCTTCGGGGTGCTGTTCGCCGCGGAGTGGGGCGACCTCTCCCAGCTGGCGACCGCGGGGCTGGCCGCCCGCCTCGACGCGCCGCTGTCGGTGTTCGTCGGCGCCTGGGCCGCGCTGCTGACCGTCTCCGCACTCGCGGTGTTCCTGGGCAGGACGCTGGCCGACCGGCTGCCCGTGGCGCTCATCCGCCGCGCCGCCGCGGTGCTGTTCGTCGTCTTCGCCGTGGTCGCCGCCGTGGAGACGGTGCGGGCGCTCACCTGATCGGAGGAGGTCACGCGCCCCGGACCTGGAGGACCTCCCGGAGCCGGCCGATCCCGGAGCCATAACCGTCGTCACGCGGCTCGGACAGCGGGCCGCTGCGCACCTCCCCCCGGACCTCGAGGTCGAGCGGCTCGCCGAGGACGCCGAGCTCGCCGCCGTCGTGCGGGTGGCGGCGGCGCTGACCGGGGTGCCCACCGCGACGGTCAACCTGTTCGACGCCGAGTGGCAGCACCAGGCGGTCACGCACGGCTTCTGCGGCTCCTCGACGCCGCTCGAGGAGTCACTCTGCGCCACGGTGAACGCCGCGGGGCCCCGCACGCTGGCCCACGACGACCTCGCCACCGACGCCGCCTGGGCCGACAACCCCTGGGTGGACGGCCGGCGGGCCCGGGTGCGGGCCTACGCCAGCACCCCCCTCGTGGTCGACGGCCGCACCGTCGGCACGCTGTGCGCCTTCGACACCGAGCCGCACCGGTTCCCACCGGGGACCGAGGACCGGCTGGCCGACCTGGCCGCCGTCGTCGTCGCCCTGTTCCAGCGCCGCCGGCAGGCCCGTGAGCTCGCCGAGCTCGCCGCGGCCAGCGCGGCCGCGCAGGACCAGGCCGAGGCCGCCGCCGCGCACGCCGCCCGCTCCGAGGCCTTCACGCGGGCGCTGCTCGACGCGCTGCCGGTCGGGGTCGTCGCCGCCGACGCCGGCGGCCGGATCACCACCGTCAACCGGGTGGCCCGCGGCTGGCACGGCCTCGGCGAGCAGCAGCCCGTCGAGGACGAGCGGCTGTCCCCCGCCTCCGCGGGGAGGTACGGCCTCGAGACCCCCGACGGCGCCCCGATCCCCATGCCGGACCTCCCCCTCGCGCGGGTGCTCGCGGAGGGCCGGGTGGTGGACGCCGAGGTGGTGATCCGCCGGCCCGGCGCCCCGCGGCGGCTGGTGCACGCCTCGGGGAGCCAGGTGGTCGACGACGCCGGCCGGGTGACCGGTGGCGTCGTGGCGCTCATGGACGTCACCGCCCGGTGCGAGCTGGAGGCGCGGCTGCGCGAGGCGGCCCTGCACGACCCGCTCACCGGCCTGCCCAACCGGGCGCTGCTCCTCGACCGCGTCGAGCAGGCGCTGCGGGTGCAGGAGCGCGCGGGACTGCCGACGGCGCTGCTCTACTGCGACCTCGACGGCTTCAAGGCCGTCAACGACAGCCTCGGGCACGCCGCCGGTGACGCCGCCCTGCGCCGGATGGCCGCCGCGCTGTCGGCCTCGGTGCGCCCCGGTGACACCGTGGCGCGCATCGGCGGGGACGAGTTCGTCGTCCTGTGCCCGGGCACGGCCACCGAGACGGCCGCGCGGCAGCTGGTCGCCCGGATCGCGGCCGCCGCCCCTGAGCGGCCCACTGAGAGACACCGAGAGGTGCGCTACCCCGCATGGGCTCAACGTGGCCAGTTGGGGGCTCGGTGGTCGCGCTTCGAGGCGCCGCAGATCGCCCTTGTGCCACGCATGCAGGCAGGGCCACGCTGTGTGCGAGCTTGATGCCGGTCCGGCGGAGGGAGCCGGTAAGCCCGGTCCCGCGAACGCGAAGACGGCCGAGAACCATGCGCCCAGTGAAGACGGTAGAGGATGGGCCGGGCAGCTACGCTCCGTCGTCGGGACGGTGCAGAAGAGTCCTTATGCAGCGGTACTCGCCGTCGGCCTACTCATTGTGGTGGCCGCGTTCATACGCAAGATTGGGCATCTTGAGCTCATCACGCAAGGGTCTCAATGGCCGACCGCTGGTGTAGGACTTGTACTGTGTCTTGTCGGGATCGTCGGCCCACTGCTGGAGGCAAGGCGCTCACTTCGCAGCTTTCGAGGGCTGCAGAGCGGATTGGAGTATCACGGTCCCGGCGTAGATTTGCCGCCAGAGACCTTGGATCCGGCCTTCCTTTTCAAGGCCTTCTACGTCGGCATGCCTCCGGCCTTCATCAAGCGGGTCGACCCGGCCGATGACGGGCACAAGCGGAAGTTCAGCGACCTGATCTGGAGCCGACAACTGGACCGCTTCCAGGAGGCGGACGAGACGACCCCCATCCCGTCGGACCGGCGCTCCATAATCAAGGCTGATCATCGACATGGGGACGAGGCGGCGCTCCAGAACGGCCGCTCGCGTCAGGTCGAACTACCCGACTCCTACGTCGACGACGAACTGTTCCCAATACTCACCTACAAGACCCGCTTCGAGCACCACGGCGCCCTGTACATCGTTGGCTGGTACGTGCCGATCAAGCTACCCGAGCTGACCGATGACAAGTTGGTGGTCGAAGAGGAGGTGCGCCAGTTGCTGTTTCAGCCCGTTCTGGCGGCGAAGGGTGCCCATGTTCCCCTAGGCAAAGCGATCAAGAAGCTCATGCAGTGATTTCGGGGCCGCAGTGACGAGTTGTAACGCCAAGCTGGACTGATGGCGCAAAGGGCCAATACCAGGATGCGCCCGCTGCTTTCGGGACATTCATGACGATCGGACGCTTTGAGGCCCTCACCAAGAGCCCGACTTGGCGCTTGACGGCCTACCTTCAGTCGCCTCTGCGACCCAACGGCCTCCCGACCTTCGGTGTCCTCGAGGCCGCCTCAAGTGACACGGTGACGGCACGCGGAGCGGCAGGACCGGGCCTACGCCTCCAGCCCGCCGGAGGCCGCCCACTCCGACAGGCGGCGCTCGGCCTCCTCGGGGCTGACGTCCTCGACGCGGGTCATGATCGCCCAGCGGTGCCCGAACGGGTCGTAGACGGAGGCGAACCGGTCGCCGGTGACGAAGGTGGCCGGCTTCTCGCGCACCGCGGCACCCCGCTCGACGGCGGCGGCGAACACCGCGTCGACGTCGGCCACGTAGATGCAGGTCGAGCCGCTCACCCGGTCCTCGGCCTGCCCGGTCGGCGCGACCAGCCCGTACTGCGGGTTCGGGTCACCGAGCTGCAGCCGGCCGGCGGGGAACTGCAGCTCCGCGTGCGCCACGGTGCCGTCGGGGGCGTCCATCCGGCTGACCGTCGTCGCGCCGAACACCTCCTCGTAGAACCGGATGGCCTCGGCCGCGGGCGAGCAGACGAGGAACGGGGTCAGGGTCGTGTAGCCGTCGGGCCGGCCGTCGGTGATCGCCATGTCCCCCACCCTGCCTAGGCTCCGGCCGTGGCGTCTTGGAGGAACGCGACAGCTCCCGTGACGACGCGCGGCGTGCTGCGGCCGGGCGAGACCGCGCGGGTGGCCGGCCTGCGGCGCGACGCCCCGGTCAGCCCCGCGCTCGAGCCGTTCGTCGAGCGGTACTGGTCGGTGCGGTGGGACCGCACCGGGCAGCCGCCGTTCCGTTCCGAGGTGCTCAGCCACCCGAGCGTGAACCTGTCGGTCGAGACGGGCAGCGAGCCGCGGTTCGGCGCCGAGCTGCCGGCGGTCCTGCTGCACGGCGTCGTCCCACGGCGGTTCGTCGTCGACCTGACCGGTACCGGCCGGGTGACGGCGGCGAAGTTCCGCCCCGGCGGATGGGTCGCGATGGGTGGCCGGCCGCCGGGTCGCGGCGCCGTCGTCCCGCTGGGCGGGCACCTCCCCGGCCTCGACGCCGCGGTCCTGCTGCACGCCGTCCTCGCCGAGGAGGACGACGACGCCCGGGCCGCCGTCCTCGACGCCGCCCTCGCCCCGCTGGCCCCCGAGCCGACGGTGGCCTACCGCGACCTGCAGCAGCTGCTCGGGCGGATGGCCGAGGACCGCGAGCTGGTGCGGGTCGACCAGGTCGCCGCGCTGGCCGGCGTGGGCGTGCGGTCCCTGCAGCGGCTGTTCGCCGGTCTCGTCGGCGCCTCGCCCAAGGCCGTGCTGGCGCGCTACCGGCTGCAGGACGCCGCGGCCGCCATCGACGCCGGGACGGTCGACGACCTCGCCGCGCTGGCCGCGGAGCTCGGCTGGTTCGATCAGGCGCACTTCAGCCGCGACTTCCGCGCCGTCGTGGGCGTGACGCCGTCGGCCTACCTCGCCCGCGCCCGGGCCGGGGGCTAGGGCAGCGTCGGGATCCAGTCGGCCAGCGCCCGGCCGATCGCGTGCGGCGAGTCCTCGGGGACGAAGTGCGCGCCCGGCACCGTCACCTCGGTGACCGACGGCCACTTGCGCACCAGCGACCGCTGCCGGCCCACCAGGATCGACCCCGGCTCGGCGTTGACGAACAACTTCGGGACGGCGCTGGTGCGCAGCCAGTACCCGTAGCGGGAGACGACGTCGCGGACCTTCGGCGGCACGTTCTCCAGCGGGATCTGCCGCGGCCACTCCAGCGTGGGCCAGCGGTCCTCCGGCGTGCGGAAGGGCGTCCGGTAGCGCTCGTGGGCCTCGGGTGTGAGCCCGCGCAGGGTCGACGCCGGGAGGATGCGCTCGACGAAGACGTTCTCCTCCAGCACCCGTCGCTCGCCGTCGTCACCGCGCATGCTGCGGAAGATCCTCCGCGCGTCGGCCGGCCAGTCGGCCCAGTTCATCGGGGTGACGATCGCCTCGGTGAAGGCCAGCCCGCGGACGGCCTCGGGGTGCGCCCGGGCCCAGTCGAAGCCCAGCGCCGACCCCCAGTCGTGCAGCACGAACGTCACCCGCCGGTGCACGCCGACCACGTCGAGGAAGGCGGCCAGGTGCTCGGCGTGGGTGGTGAACGAGTAGGTGCCCCGCTGCGGGTCGGGCAGCTTGCCCGACTCCCCCATGCCGACCAGGTCCGGCGCGATGCAGCGGCCCAGGTGCTGCACGTGCGGGATGACGTTGCGCCACAGGTAGGACGACGTCGGGTTGCCGTGCAGGAAGACGACCGGATCCCCCTCGCCGACGTCGACGTAGGCCATCTCGGTGCCCAGCACCGGCACGCGCTTCCGGGGGAAGGGGTCCACGGGCGAGACGGCGTCGTCCGGCTGGGCGGTCATGGGCGCGATCCTCGCCCAGCAGCCGCCACGCCGCTAACGCTCTTGACCCTGACGCAGCGTCAGGCTGTGCACTCGTCGTCGTCAGGGAGGAGGGACCCGCGTGAACGTGGGAGAGGTGGCCGCGCTGGCCGGGGTCACGGTGCGCACGCTGCACCACTACGACCGCATCGGCCTGCTGTCGCCGTCGGGCCGCACCGGGGCCGGCTACCGCCGGTACTCGGCGGCGGACCTGGACCGGCTGCACCAGGTGCTGCTCTACCGCGAGCTCGGGTTCCCCCTCGAGGAGGTCGCGAGCCTGCTGGACGACCCGTCCGCCGACCCCGCCGAGCACCTGCGCCGGCAGCACCGGCTGCTGCGGGACCGGCTGGAGCGCACGCAGGCGATGGTCGCGGCCGTCGAGAAGGAGATGGAGGCGAGATCGATGGGGATCGCACTGACCCCCGAGGAGAGGTTCGAGGTGTTCGGCGAGCACGACCCCGAGCGGTACGAGGTCGAGGTGCAGGAGCGCTGGGGCGACACCGACGCCTACGCGCAGTCGAAGCGGCGGGCCGCGGCCTACACGAAGGAGGACTGGGTCCGGATCAAGGCCGAGGGCGAGGACCTGGTGCGGCGGATGGCCGACGCGCTGCGGTCCGGCGTCGCGCCCGACTCCCCGCCGGCCATGGACCTCGCCGAGGAGCACCGGCAGCAGATCACCGGCACCTTCTACGACTGCCCGCCGCAGATGCACGCGGCGCTGGGGCGGATGTACGTGGAGGACGAGCGGTTCACCGCGACCTACGAGGGGGTCGCGCCCGGCCTGGCGCAGTGGGTGAGCACGGCCGTCCAGGCCAACGCCGCCCGGCAGGAGGGCTGACCCCGGATCCGGTGGAGATCGCGCGATCTCGACCGAATCCGGGCCCGGTGGCGCCGAGATCGCGCGATCTCGGCGCCACCGGGGAAGGGCTCACACGCGGACGAGCAGCTCGCCGTGCAGGAACGCGAGCCAGCCGTCGTCCGCGGCGGCCCACCGCAGCCACGCGGCGGCGATCTCCTCGAGCTCGTCCCGCGGAGCCAGGCGGTAGGCCACCGCCTGCTCCGCGAAGGCCGACGCCGTCGCCCGACCCGCCCACGAGCGGCCCCACCACTCGCGCTCGGCCGGGGAGGCGTAGCACCAGGAGGACGCCGTCGCGGTGAGGTCCCGCAGGCCGGCGGCGTGCGCCCAGGACACCAGCCGCCGTCCGGCGTCGGGCTCGGCGCGGTTGGCGCGGGCGACCTCGGAGTACAGCGCCAGCCAGCGGTCCAGGCCCGGGTCGGCGGGGAACCACGTGGTGGCGGCGTAGTCGACGTCGCGGACGGCGAGCAGGCCCCCGGGACGGCAGACCCGCGCCATCTCGCGCAGCGCCGCGACCGGGTCGGTCAGGTGCTGCAGGACCTGGTGGGCGTGCACGACGTCGACGGAGTCGTCGGGCAGGTCGAGGGCGTACACGTCGCCGACGGCGAACGTCACCGCCACGCCCCGCGACGCCGCGAGGTCGCGCGCCTCGCCCAGCGGGTCGGCCGAGACGTCGACGCCGAGCACCCGGCCCGGCGCCACCGACCGGGCGAGGTCGACGGTGATGGTCCCGGGTCCGCAGCCGACGTCGAGCAGGTCCTGCCCCGCCCGCAGGTGCGGCAGCAGGTACGCCGCGGAGTTCCCCGCGGTGCGCCAGCGGTGCGACCGCAGGACCGGCTCGGCGTGCCCGTGCGTGTAGGTGTCCACACGGGCATCCTGTCGGGCCGTCCCACCGTGCGGAACCGCCTTCCTACTCACTGGGACGCCGCGGTCAGGCACATGTCGACCTCCGGGGGACGCTGATCCGGTCGTCCGCAACCGATCGGGACACGGCGCTTGAGGCGGCGGCTCCGGATGCCGATGGACGTCTCGTGCACCCCGACCGCCCCACCAGCCTCGGCAGCCGCCTGGCCCTGCTCCCCTGGCCGGTGGTGACGGCCGGGCTGGCTGCCGTCTACGCGGGGGCGGTCGTGCTCGGCCGGCTCACCCGGCTCGGGGACTCGCAGCTGGCGCTGGTCTGGCCGGCCGCGGCCGTCGGCGTCCTCTGGCTCGCCCTCTCGGGTCCCGACCGGCGCCGCCTGGCGGTCGACACCGCGGTCCTCGGCGCCGTGGCCGCGACGGCCAACGCCGCGACCGGCGCCGACCTGACCCTCGCGCTGGCCTTCGGGCTGGCCAACGTCCTGCAGTCACTGGTGGCCTGCGCCCTGATGGACGGGCTGCAGCGACACTGGCGGTCGGCGTCCTGGCGGCTGCGCCGGCCGGCCGACCTCGGCGCCCTGGTGCTCGCCTCGGTGGGTGGGTCGGCTGCCGCGGCCCTCGTCGGGCCGGTCGCCCTCTGGTGGGCCCAGGACGCCGACCTGCCCACCACGACCGGCGCCTGGGTGCTGCGCAACGCCGCCAGCACCTTCGTGTTCACCGCCGCGGCGCTGCGGCTGGCCGACCGGCAGCTCCCCCCGGTCCTGCAGGGCGGCGGCCGGGAGCGCGCCGAACTGGTCGCCGCGGTCGTCCTGGTCGCCGTCGGCTACACGGCCGTGTTCGGGCAGCACGTGCACCTGCCCCTGTCGTTCCTGCTGCTGCCGCTGAGCATGTGGTTGGCCCTGCGCTTCGACACCACGGTCGCGGCCCTCATGGTCCTGCTGACCGGCGTCTTCGTCGTGACCCTGACCATCGACGGGCGTGGCCCCTTCGCCGTCGGCGACCCGTGGATCCGGGTGCTCCTGGCGCAGGCCTACGTCAGCGTGGCCGGCCTGGTGGCCCTCGTCCTGGCACTGCACCGCGACGAGCGGTCCCGGCTGATCGCCAGCCTGGAGAAGGCGCGGGCCCGCGCCGACGAGCAGGCCCGTCTCGCCGAGCGGGCCAGGGCGAACGAGTCGGCGTTCCTGGCCACCATGAGTCACGAGATCCGCACACCGCTCAACGGGGTGCTGGGTCTGACCGGCCTGCTGCTCGGCACCGAGCTCGACGAGCGGCAGCGCGGCTGGGCCACCGCCGCCGATCGGTCGGGACAGAGCCTGCTGCGCATCGTCAACGACGTCCTCGACACCGCCAAGATCGAGGCCGGCGCGCTGGAGATCGAGGCGGTGCCGCTCGACCTCGCCGAGGTGCTCGAGGAGGCGGCCCTCCCCGTCCGCGAAGCCGCCGCCGACCGGGGCCTCGCGCTCGTCGTCGCCCCCGCGGCGCACCTCGCCACGCGGCGCACCGGAGACCCGACCCGGCTCCGCCAGGTCGTGGGCAACCTGCTGTCCAACGCGGTCAAGTTCACCGAGCACGGCTCGGTGACCGTCACCGCCGACGGCGATGCCGAGACCGTCTCGATCACCGTCACCGACACCGGCATCGGGATGACCGGCGAGCAGGTCGGCCGCCTGTTCACCCCGTTCCAACAGGCGGAGGCCTCCACGACCCGGCGCTACGGCGGGACGGGCCTCGGGCTGGCGATCACCGCCGGCCTGGTCGAGCGGATGGGCGGCGAGGTGATGGTGAGCAGCACCTCCGGCGCCGGCAGCACCTTCCGCGTCACCCTGCCGCTGCCCGTGGGTCCCGCGACGCCGGCGCCGGCTCTCCACGTGGGTGCCGACCGGCACGACCTCGCCGGCATGCGCGTCCTCGTCGCCGAGGACGACGAGGTCAACCAGCTCGTCGCCCGCACCACCCTCGAGGCGCGGGGGATGCGCGTCGACGTGGTCGCCGACGGGGCCGCGGCGGTCACCGCCGCGCTGACCGGCGGCTACGACGCCGTCTTCATGGACTGCCGGATGCCCGTGCTGCACGGCCTGGAGGCGACCCGGCGCATCCGCGCGGCCGAGGAGGCCGGGGGGCTCCCCCGCGTCCTGGTCATCGCGCTCACCGCCAGCGCCCTGACCGAGGACCGGCAGCGCTACCGGCAGGCCGGGATGGACGCCCTGCTGCCCAAGCCCTGGACCGCGGAGGAGCTCGAACGCGCCCTCGACCTGGTGCGGGCGGCCGCGGCCGCCCGCCGGGCCGGTCCCGCCGACGCCGACCTCACCGGCCCCGGCCCCGGTCTCGACACCGACACCGACACCGACACCGACACCGACACCGACACCGTCCGTGCCCGCCTCGACGAGCTGTTCGAGGACGTCGACCCCGCCGAGGCCGAGCCCGTGCGCCGCGCGGTCCTCCGGGCCTTCCTCGACCGCACGCCCGGGCTGCTCGGCGAGCTCGCCACGGCCGCCGCCGCCGGCGACCGGGCGACCGTGGCCGCGCACGCCCACACCGTCAAGGGCAGCGCCGGCACCCTCGGTGCGCGGGGCCTGGCCGCCCTCGCCGGCGCGCTCGAGGAGCAGGCCGCCACGGCCGACCCCGCCGACCTCGCCGCCCTGGTCACCCGCCTGACCGCCTCCGTCGACCGGCTCGCCCCCACCATGGAGCGGCTCGCCGGCGGCCCCGTCCTGACCGGCCCGGCCGCGGGGGGCGGGTCGTGACCGCCGAGCCGGCCTGGCTGGCCGCCCTCCCCGCCGTCGCCGGCCAGGTGCCCGACCTGAGCCTGTGCGTCATCGACGCCGGTCACCGGTTCGTGTCATGCCACGGGGCCTGGCTGCAGGTCCGCGGGCTGACACCGGCCGACGTGCTCGGCCGGCCGGTGCTCGACATCGTCGCGCCGACGTTCGCCGACCTGGTCACCGAGATGGTCGACGCCGGGCTGGCCGGCCGCTCGGAGCGGACGGAGTTCGCCACCGACCACCCCCACGACAGCGGCACCCGCCGGGCGATCTGGGAGATGGGCGTCAGCCCCCTGACCTCCCCCGACGGGGAGCCGATGGCGCTGTTCACCGCCCGCAACGTCCTCCGGTCCCGCGCCAGCGACGCCGCGCGCACGACCAGCGAGCACCGGTTCCGCGCCGCCTTCGACGCCACCCCCATGCCCATGCTGCTGCTCACCACCGTCCCGGCGCACCCGGCCGGCGGCGTGCGCGTGCTGCGCGCCAACCGGGCCCTGGGCGATCTGGTCGGCCGGCCGGTCGGGGACCTCGTCGGGGTCGACCTCACACCCGCCGTGGTGGCCGACGGCCTGGTCGGCGCCGAGCTGGCCCGGCTGGTCGGCCGCGCGCTGCGCGGCGGCGGCCACCTCGCCGTCGACAGCTGGCTGCGGCACACCGACGGCACCCGGGTGCCCGTCTCGGTGGCCTGCTCGCCCCCCGTGCCGGCCACCGACGAGGACGGCAGGGATCGGACCGAGCTCGTCGTGCTGGTCCGCGACCTGACCGCCGAGCGCGCCACTCACCGCGCCCTGACCGAGGCCCTGGCCGGCGAGCACCGGGCCGCCGAGCACCTGCGGCAGCTGGAGCGGCAGCGCGGCGACTTCGTCGCGGCCGTCTCGCACGAGCTGCGGACGCCGATGACGAGCATCCTCGGCAACCTCGAGGTGCTGCTCGACGGCGACGCCGGCCCGCTCGGACCGATGCAGGCGCTGATGCTGGCCACCGTCGAGAACGAGTCGCAGCGACTGCGCGGGCTCATCGAGGACCTGCTGCGGACCGCCTCGGTGCAGGCCGGGGCCGAGCCCGCCGTGGAGCCGGCCGACGTCGACCTCGCCGCCGTCGCCCGCGCGGCGGCCGGCGCGGCCGCCGGGCCGCTGGACGCCCGCGGCCAGCACCTCCGCGTCACCTCCGACGGCGCGGCCTGGGTGCGCGGCGACGCCGGGCAGCTGGGCGACGTGCTCACCGAGCTGCTCACCAACGCGGCGAAGGTCAGCCCGGCCGGTGCCGAGATCCGGCTGGAGTGCGCCCGGTCCGGTGCCGACGTGACCGTCACCGTCACCGACGCCGGCCCCGGCATCACCGACGACGACCTGCCCTTCCTGTTCGAGCCCTTCTACCGGACGGCGCACGCCTCCGCGCAGGCCCTCCCGGGCACCGGGATCGGCCTGACCCTGGTCGCGCACACCGTGGCCGCGCACGGCGGGACCGTATCCGCCGCGTCCGGCCCCGGCGGCGCCGTCCTCACCGTCCGCCTCCCGGCGGCCGGCTTCCCCTCCCCCCTCGCCCGGAGCTCCGCGTGACCCACGTCCTGGTCGTCGACGACGACCCCGCCATCGCCAGCCTCGTCGCCTTCAAGATCGGCCGGATGGGCGCGCGCGTCTCGGTCGAGGCCGACGGCGAGGCCGGCCTGGCCGCGGCCCGCCAGCTGCGCCCCGACCTCGTCGTGCTCGACTGGATGATGCCGCGGATGAACGGCCTGGAGGTGTGCGCGGCCCTGCGTGCCGACGCCGACCCGCAGCTCGCCTCGGTGCCGGTCATCCTGCTCACGGCCAAGGCGCAGGAGAGCGACGTCGAGCGCGGGTTCGTCGCCGGCGCCACCGACTACGTGGTCAAGCCCTTCAGCCCGCGCGAGCTGGTCAGCCGGGTCACGGCCGCCCTGCCGCCGGGCGCCCTCGGCGCGTGAGCGGGCTGTCACTGGCGGCCGTCGTCGCCACGGCGGTCCTCACCGGCGCCACGCTGCTGCTGCTGGCCGCGGTCACCGTCGAGCACGCCCGGCGGGGACGGCGGCAGGCGCGCGACGCCGCCCGCCGGGCCGAGCTGACCCCGCTGGTGTACGCCGCGCTCGACGGCGACGACGAGGACGCGCAGGCCGGGCTCGAGCACGCCCCGGCCGTCCTCGACGACCTGGTGCTCGACCTGCTGCCGCAGCTGCGCGGCGCCGACCGGGTCGCGCTCGGCGGGGTGCTGGTGCGCCGCGGCGTCGTGGCCCGCGCGGCCGCCGACCTGTCCGCGCGGGCGCCGTGGCGCCGGGGACGGGCCGCGGCTCTGCTGGGCAACGCCGCCGACACCGCGCACACCGCCGCCCTGACCGCGCTGCTCACCGACCGCAGCGCCGCGGTCCGGTGCGCCGCCGCGCGGGCGCTGGGCAAGGCCGGCGACCCGGAGGCCGCCCTCCCCCTGCTGCGGGCGCTGTCCCGGTCGCGGCGGGTCCCCGCCGGCGTCATCGGCATGGCCCTGCTCGACCTCGGCACCCCGGTGCTGCCCGCCCTGCGCGCGGCCCTCGCCGCCCCGCCGTCGGCCGCCGCCCAGGCGCTGGCCGCCGACCTGCTCGGGCTGCACGGCGACCTGGAGGCCGCCGGCCCGCTGCTCGCGCGGGCCGCCGGCCGGGTGCAGCCGCTGACCGTCCGCCGCAGCGCCGTCACCGCCCTGGGCCGGCTGGGCTCGCCGGCGGCGACCCCCGTGCTGGCCACCGTGCTCGCCGAGCCGGGCTCCCCCGCGCTGCGCCGGGCCGCCGCCGAGGCGCTGGGCCGGATCGGTGACGACGCCGCGCTGGCGGTGCTGGCCACCGCCTTCACCGACTCCTCCGCCGGCTCCTCCTCGGGCGATGCCGCCGTGCGGGCCGACTGCGCCGACGCGCTCGCCGGCGCCGGCGAGGAGGGCCGCGAGCTCCTGGCCGCCTCCGCGTGGTCCTCCGGGCCGCTCGGCGAGGCCGCCCGCGCCGCGCTGTCCAACCGGGCCCGCCCGCGCGAGGCCCGCGCCCGGACGGCGGCGTGATGCGCGAGTTCCTCGCCGACGTCGTCACGACGATGAACTGGGGCGTGCTCGGCTACGTGCTGGTGCTCGACGCCTCGATGCTGGTGCTCGTCGTCGTGGGTGCCCGCACCGTGGCGACGACCCTGCACTGGTCCGGCGCCGAGGGCCTCGACCGCGTCTTCGCCAGCCCGCTCACCCCCGGCATCTCCGTGCTCGTGCCCGCGCACGACGAGGAGGCCGGCGTCCTCGACACCCTCGCCGCCGTCCTGGCCCAGCGCTACCCGCTGCTGGAGGTCGTGCTCGTCGACGACGGCTCCACCGACCGCACCTTCGACCTGGTCGCGGAGCGCTACGGCCTGACCCCGGTGACGCCGCGCTGGCGCGCCGACACCCCGGTCGAGGGCGAGGTGCTGTCGGTGCACCGCGCCACCACCGGCGACCCGCTGACCGTCGTCCGCAAGACCAGCGTCAAGCGCCGCTCCGACGCGCTCAACGCCGCCCTCAACCTCGCCCGCCACCCGCTGGTGTGCATGGTCGACGCCGACTCGCTGCTCGAGCCCGACGCGCTGCTCAAGGTCGCCCGGCCCTTCATCGAGGACCCCGACTCCGTCGTCGGCACCGGCGGGGTGATCCGGACGGCCAACGCGGCGGTCACCGACCGCGGGGCCGTGCTGGAGCCCCGGCTGTCGCGGCGCTGGCTGGTGCGCATCCAGGCCGTGGAGTACCTGCGCTCGTTCCTCCTCGGCCGCACCACCTGGGCCGGCGCCGACGCGCTGCTCATCATCTCCGGCGCGTTCGGGCTGTTCCGCCGCGACGCCGTCGTCGAGGTGGGCGGGCTCGACCCGCGGTCACTCGCCGAGGACGCCGAGCTCGTGGTCAGCCTGCGCGAGCACCTGCAGGGCGCGGGCCGGCCGTGCCGGATGGTGTTCGTGCCCGAGACCGTGTGCTGGACCGAGGTGCCCGAGACGTGGTCGGTGCTCGGCCGGCAGCGGCAGCGCTGGTCGCACGGCCTGGCCCAGCTGCTGTGGAAGCACCGGCGGATGGTCGGCAACCCGCGCTTCGGCGCCGTGGGGCTGCTGGCGCTGCCGTTCTTCCTGGTGTTCGAGCTGCTCGGCCCGGTGGTGGAGGTCGTGGGGCTGGCCTCGGTGGTCGTCGCGGCCGCCCTCGGGATGCTCGACCCGGGCACGGCCTCGCTCGTGGCCGGAGTCGCGCTGGCGCTGGGGCTGCTGGTGAGCACCTCCGTGGTCGCCGTCGAGGAGTTCACCTTCCACCGCTACCGCAGCGGCCGGGACCTGACCGCGCTGCTGCTGGCCGGGGCGCTGGAGAACGTCGGCTACCGGCAGGTGCACGCCTGGTACCGGCTGCGGGGGCTGCTCGCCGCGCTCGCCCGCCGCGAGCCGGTGTGGACGGCGATGCCCCGCACCGGCTTCACCACCGCCGACCCCGCTCCCGCCGAGGCATGGGAAGCGATCCGCACGTCCTGAGCCTGCGGACGCAGGGATCGCCTCCTATGCCGGGGCGCGGTGGCTCCCGGCGCGGGCGGCGTCCAGCGCGGTCAGCTCGTCGTCGGTCAGCTCGATCGACGCGGCCGCGACGTTCGCCCGCACGTGCCCGGTGCTGGTGGCGCCCGGCAGCGGCACGACCGGGCGGCCGTGCCGGCGCCGCTGGTGGTGCACCCAGGCCAGCGCGACCTGCGCGGGGGTCGCGTCCAGGCGGGCGGCGGGCCCGGCGAGGGCCGCGCGGACGTCGGCGGGGGTGTCCCCGCCGCCCGACAGGCGTCCGTGCCCCAGCGGCGAGTGCGCGACCAGGGTGGTGCCCAGCTCGGCCAGGGCCGGGAGGAAGGGCTCGGCGGCGTCGGACACCAGCGACCACTCCTCCTGCAGCGCGGTCACCGGGTGGACGGCGGAGGCGCGGCGGAGGTCGTCGACGGTGACGTTGGACAGGCCGATCGCCCTGACCGCGCCCGCCGCGACCAGCTCCGCCATGGCGGTCACGGTCTCCTCGATCGGGGTCTCGTCGCTGCGGTGGTGGAGGTAGTAGAGGTCGATGACGTCCACCCCGAGCCGGCGCAGGCTCGCCTCGCAGGAGCGCAGCACCGAGGCGCGGTCGGCCCGCACGCTCCAGTCGTCGAAGCGGCCCGACGGGCCCCACACCACCCCGAACTTCGAGCACAGCAGCACCTCGTCCCGGCGCCCCGCGAGGGCGCGCCCGACGAGCCCTTCGTTGCCGTACATCTCGGCGGTGTCGAACAGGGTCACGCCCGCGTCGAGGGCGGCGTGCACCACCGCCACCGGGTCGCGGTCCGGGCCGGCCGCCGTTCCCGGCGCCGGGTCGCGCAGGCGCATCAGGCCCAGGCCCTGCCGGGGCGGGTCGTCGGTCGGCCAGAGCGGTGACGGGGTCATGGGCGGGACGCTAGGAGCTCACCCGCACATGAGGTCAACGGCCGGCTCAGCTGCGCGGTTCGCGGCCGGGCGGCTGCCGGGGCTCGGCGAGGAGCGGGGCCGGCTCGCGCAGCGGCACGCGCGCGGGCTCGGCGGTCACCGTCAGCGGAGCGCCGTCGACGACGACGGTCACCGGCCCCTCCCCGCGCACCAGCGTCACCGCGGTGCCCTCACGGGTGGTCTCCACGCGCAGCACCCGGCCGCGCCAGGTGACGTGGTAGACGGTGCGCGACAGCGACGAGGGCAACAGCGGCGCCAGCTCGAGGTCCTCGGCGTCCTCGCGCATGCCACCGAGGCCGGCGACCAGCGCCAGCCAGGCGCCGGCCACCGAGGCCATGTGCAGCCCCTTCTGCGTGCCCTGCTGCAGGTCGCGCAGGTCCACGAGCGCTGCCTCGCGCAGGTGGCGCAGGGCGAGGTCGGGGTGCTGGGCCTGGGCGCACACGACCGCCTGGACCGCCGCCGACAGGGAGGAGTCCCGCACGGTGCGGGCCTCGTAGTACTCGACGTCGCGGGCCACCTGTTCGGGCGTGAACTCCTCGCGGCACCACCACAGCGCCTGCACCAGGTCGGCCTGCTTGAGCACCTGGCGCCGGTAGAACTCGGCGTAGTGGTGGTGCTCCTGCACCGGGTAGCGGTCGCGCTCCTCCTCGAAGGGCCACTCGGCGTAGGCCGTGAAGTCGTCGCTCATCGGGTGCACGCCCAGGCTCTCGTCCCACGGGACGTACACGGCGTCGGCCGCGGCGCGCCAGGCGGCGGTCTCGGCGTGGTCGACGCCGAGCTCCGCGGCGCGCGCCTCCGACTGCTCGCAGGCGTCCGCGGCGCGCCGCAGGTTGGCGCGGGCCATGAGGTTGGTGAAGAGGTTGTCGTTCGTGACGCCGGTGTACTCGTCCGGCCCGGTCACGCCGAACAGGTGCCAGGCGCCGGCGGCGTCATGGTGGCCCAGGGACGCCCACAGCCGTGCCGTCTCCACCAGCACCTCCAGGCCCCCGACGGTGTCGAGGTCCTCCCCCGTGGCGTTGGCGTACAGCCAGAACGCCCGGGCGACGTCGGCGTTGACGTGCACGGCCGCGGTGCTGGCCGGCCAGTAGGCGGAGGTCTCCCGCCCGTCGATGGTCCGCCACGCGAAGGCCGCGCCCGCCCGCCCCAGCGTCCGGGCGCGCTCGCGGGAGACGTCGAGCGTGGAGGCCCGCCACCGCAGCAGCCGGGCCGCCGCGTCCGGCCGCAGCAGGGTGAGGGCGGGCAGCACGAAACCCTCGACGTCCCAGAAGGTGTGGCCGCTGTACCCGATGCCGGTCAGGCCCTTGGCGCCGACGGCCGCCCCGGAGGTGCACGCGGCCGAGCAGACCAGCTGGAAGACGCTGTAGCGCAGCGCCTGCTGCAGCTGCGGGTCGCCGTCGACCTCGACGTCGCCGGTGGCCCACAGCTCGTCGAGCGCGGCGCGCTGCCGGTCGAGCAGCCCCTCCCAGCCGAGGTCGAGCGCTGAGTCCACGGCCGCCGACGCCTGGCCGAGGACGGAGTCCGACCCGGCGTCGAGCGACCAGCTGTACCCGACGACCTTGACGACGGTGAGCGCCCCGCCCGGCTGCAGGTCGGCGGCGACGGTGGTGGTGACGTGCTGCTCGTCGACGTCGGTGCGCGTGCGCCCGCCCTCGACCCGGTGGGCGACCGCGGCGGCGACCGTGATGCCCGACCGGCGGGTCCGCTCGACCAGGGCGCCGCCGGCCGCCGAGCCGATCTGCGCGTGCGGCTCGAAGGCGCCGTCCAGGGCCTCGGCGACCCGCGGGTCGTCGTTGTCGATGCCCGTCGGCGTCACGGCCCCGGCGGCGAGCTCGGACCGCACGAGGACGTGCGCGGGCCCGTCCAGGGCGCGCACCTGGAACCACACCGCGAGCACCGACCGCTCCACCAGCGACACCAGCCGCCGGGAGGTCAGCTCGACCGACGTCCCCGACGGCGTCCGCCACCGGACCCGGCGGTCGAGCGTCCCGGCCCGCAGGTCCAGCGTGCGCTCGTGCACCTCCGGCCGGGCCTCGCGCACGTCCAGCGGCACCCCGTCGACGAGCAGCCGCAGCGGCGTGCCGTCGGCGACGGTGAGCAGCGCCTGCCCCTCCTGGGGCTGGCCGAAGCTGTCCTCCGGGTAGGACAGCGGGTGGGTCTCGAAGACGCCGGACAGGTAGGTGCCGCGCATGCCGAACGGCTCGACCTCGTCGAGCGTGCCGCGGACGCCGAGGAAGCCGTTGGACAGGGCGAACAGCGACTCCGCGACGGGCAGGGTCGCGGGGTCCACATGCCGCTCGCAGACCGTCCAGGGGTCGACGTCGAGGGTGGGGGCGGTCACGTCGGGGCCTCGCTGTCGTCAGGGCCGGCCTCGTCCGGGCCGGTCTCGTCCGCGCCCGTCCTACCGCCCGCCGTCCCCGGCCGCGACCCCGCCGCCAGGGGAAACCCGTTGCGCCGCCGCGTAGGACGGGAGCGTGCAGATCGTGGAGACGGGCCCGGACGACGGGCTGTTCGCCGCCTGGTGCCACGTGTGGGCGGCCACCGAGCGCGCCGACCGCCCCGACGAGGAGCCGCAGCCGGCCTCCGAGCACGTCGGCCTGGCCCGTCAGCTGGCCGCCCGGGGCAGCTCGCGGCGGGGCACCCACCGGGCCGCGGTGACCGGCGGCGCCGTCGTCGGGGCCCTGCGCCTGCTGCTCCCGGTCCGGGACAACACCTCGGTCGCCCACCTCGACGTGGCCGTGCACCCCGACGCCCGCCGTCGCGGCACCGGCACCGCGCTGCTGGAGGAGGGCGTGCGGCTGGCGCGGGCCGCCGGGCGCACCTCGCTGGTCACCGAGGTGCTCGAGGCGGGACCGGACACACCCGGCTGCGCCTTCGCCCGGGCGCACGGGTGGACGTGCGGCATGCGCGAGACCCGCCGCGACCTGCTGCTGCCGGTGGACGAGGCGCGGCTGTCGGCGCTGGAGGCCGAGGCGACCGCCGCGAGCGCGGGGTACGAGGTGGTGACGTGGCGCGACCGGGTCCCCGACGCGCTCCTCGCGGACCGGGCGCTGCTGAGCACGCAGATGTCGACCGACGCGCCCAGTGGCGACGTGCCGGTCGGCGCGGAGGTCTGGGACGGCGCACGGGTGCGCGAGCAGGAGGCCCTGGCCCTGGCCCGTGGCCGGACCGTGCTGTCGGCCGGCGCGGTCCGGGACGGGCGGCTGGTCGCCTTCACCGACCTGCACGTGCCGGTGGCCCGGCCCGAGCACGCGCGGCAGAGCGGCACCCTGGTGCTGGACGGGCACCGCGGGCACCGCCTGGGCGCCCGCGTGAAGGTCGCGGTCCTGCGCGAGCTCGCCGCGACGATGCCGCGCGTCCGGCGGATCAGCACCTACAACTCCGACGGCAACCGGCCGATGGTCGCGGTCAACGAGGCGCTCGGCTTCCGGCCCGCGGGCGCGCTGTCCACCTGGTCGACCCCGCTCTGATCGCGCGGGTCACCCGGCGCCGAGCGCGGCCTCCGCGGCGGTGACGGCGGCGGCGCGGTCGGCGGGGACCAGCCCCAGCCGCACCCGCCGGTCGAGCAGGTCGGCGACGGTGCGCGCCCCCTCGGCCAGCGCACCGAAGCGAAGCTCCCCCACCGTCTCCGGCCGGCCCGCCACCACCATCCCGGCGCCCAGCGCGGCCACCCGTGGCGCCTCCGTGCCGTACCGGGCGACCAGCCGGGCGGGCGCGGTCACCCGGGCCAGCACGTCCGGCGACGCCGCGCCGACCAGCGGCAGCGACGCGGTGGGCGAGCGCCGGGCGCCCCGGCCCAGCCGCGCCACGACGGCGTCGACGGTCTCCTCCGCGATCGCCCGGTAGGTGGTGAGCTTGCCGCCGACGACGGACAGGACCGGTCCGTCCCACCGCAGCAGGTGCCTGCGCGAGAGGTCGGCGGTCGCGTCGCCGGGCCCGGTCCCGGCCGACTCCGGCAGCACCAGCGGCCGCAGCCCCGCGTAGGAGCCGACGACGTCCTCGCGGGTCAGCGGGGCGGCCAGCACCCGGTTCACCGTGCCGAGCAGCTGCGCCACCTCGGCGTCCGACGGCACCGGATCCCCGTCGGGGACCGGGCCGTCGACCGGCTCGTCGGTGATGCCCAGGTACACCGGTCCGCCCGGCTGCGGCAGCGCGAAGACGTAGCGCGACCGCGAGCCGGGCAGCGGCACGGTGAGCGCGGCGGCCGGGTCGCCGAGGCGGTCGGCGCGGACGACGAGGTGCGAGCCGCGGGACGGCGCCAGCCGGATGCCGGGGGCCAGCCGCTGCGCCCACACGCCGGTGGCGTTGACGACGGCACCGGCCCGCACGACCACCGGCGCCCCGTCGACCTCCGCGTGCACCTCCGCGCCGTCCACGGCGACCACCCGCGCCCCGGTCAGCACCCGTGCCCCGTACGCGGCGGCCGTGCGGGCCAGCGCGACCACCAGCCGGGCGTCGTCGGTGAGCTGCCCGTCCCAGAACAGCGCGCCGCCGCGTCCGGGGGTCAGCGCCGGCACCAGCCGCGAGGCCTCGGCGGCGCCGACCCGGCGGGTGCCCGGCAGCGACCCGCGCCCGCCGCGCACCGACCGCCGCACCGCGTCGCCGAGCCGCCCGCCCAGCGCCCCGACCGCGCTGACGTCCCGCCCGGCGGCGTCGGGCACGAAGAAGGGCAGCGGCCGCACCAGGTGCGGCGCGGTGGTCCGCACGAGGACGGCGCGCTCGCGGGCGCTCTCCCGCGCCAAGCCGACCTCGCCGTGGGCGAGGTAGCGCAGCCCGCCGTGCACCAGCTTGCTCGACCAGCGACTGGTGCCCGCGGCGAGGTCGGCCCGCTCCAGCAGCGTCACCGACAGGCCGCGCGCCGCGGCGTCCAGCGCGACACCGGCCCCGGTCACACCCCCGCCGACCACCACGACGTCGACGTCCCCGCCGGTCAGCGCCTCGACGTCGGCCGCGCGGCGGGCCGGGGTGAGGTCGGGGTCGCCGGGGACGGGGCCGGGCACCGGCAGACTGTAGCCGTGCCCGAGCAGCCGGAACTGACCGTCCAGGGGTGGGGGCCCGGCGCTCCCCCCGCCGCTCCCGGGCAGGGCGCGACCGACCCCGGCGCCGTGCTGCCGAGGGCCGCCCGCCGGCACCTGACCGAGCAGCTCGGCTGGACCCCGCGGGCCACGCCGCCGGTCGCCGTCGACGACATCCGCCTGGCGCCCTCCCGGCTGCCCGACGACGTCCGCACCGAGCTGGCCGCGCTGCTCGGCGAGGAGCACGTGCGCACCGACCGCGCGTCGCGGCTGCGCCGGGCCGGGGGCAAGAGCTACCTCGACCTGCTGCGGCGGCGGGGCGGGGACGCCTCCGACGCGCCGGACGCCGTCGCCTGGCCCGCCGGCACCGGCGAGACGGCGGCGCTGCTGGCGCTCTGCGCCGAGCGCGGCGTCGTCGTCGTGCCGTTCGGCGGCGGGACGAGCGTCGTCGGCGGGCTGTCCGGCGTCGACCCCGACGACCGGCCGTCGCTGGCGGTGGACCTGTCCCGGATGGCCTCGGTGGCCGACGTCGACGTGGCGTCCTCGCTGGTCACCGCGGGCGCCGGGGTGCGCGGTCCGGCGCTGGAGGCGGCGCTGGCCGGGCGGGGCCTGACCCTCGGGCACCTGCCGCAGAGCTGGGAGTTCGCCACCGTCGGCGGCTACGCGGCCACCCGCTCGGCCGGGCAGGCGTCCACCGGGGTGGGCCGCTTCGACGACCTGGTGGCCGGGCTGACGCTGGCCACGCCGTCGGGCGTGCTCGAGCTCAGCTCCCCGCCGGCGTCGGCGGCCGGGCCGGACCTGCTCGGCCTCGCCCTGGGCTCGGAGGGCACGCTCGGGGTGATCACCGAAGTGCGGCTGCGGGTGCGGCCGCTGCCGCAGGCCACCGCCTACGAGGGCTGGTCGTTCCGCACCTGGGCCGAGGGGCTGGCCGGGCTGCAGCGGCTGGCGCGCCACGACCTGCTCCCCGACGTCGTCCGGCTGTCCGATCCCGACGAGACCCGCGCCAACCTCCTCAGCGCCACCGGCACCGGGGCGCGGCTGCTGCGCGGCGCGCTGCGCGCGCGGGGGCGGGGCGGGGGCTGCCTGCTCGTCGTCGGCTGGGAGGGCCTGGCGCCGCTCGTGCGGGCCCGCCGCGACGCCGCGGTGCCGGTGCTGCGCGAGCACGGCGCCGTGCGGCTGGGCCGGCAGGTGGGCGAGTCGTGGCGGCGGCACCGGTACGCCGCGCCCTACCTGCGCGACCGCCTCCTCGACGCCGGCCTGCTGGTGGAGACGCTGGAGACGGCGGCCACCTGGACCGCGCTGCCCACCGTGTACGACGCCGTCCGCCGGGCGCTGTGCGAGTCGCTCGGCGCGCCCGGCAAGCAGCCGCTGGTGATGAGCCACGTCTCGCACGGCTACGCCACCGGCGCCTCCCTCTACGTCACCGTGCTCGCCGACCGCGACGACGACCTGCCGCTGCAGCAGTGGCTGACCGCGAAGCGCGCGGCCACCGACGCACTGCTCGCCGCCGGCGGCACGCTCACCCACCACCACGCCGTCGGGGCCGACCACCGCCCGTGGCTGGAGCGCGAGGTCGGCCCGCTCGGCGTCGAGGTGCTGCGGGCGGTCAAGCAGCGGCTGGACCCGCGGGGCGTCTGCAACCCCGGCGTCCTGCTGCCCGACTGAGGGGCCCGCGCCCCGCGGTGCACGATCAGGTGGGCTCACGGCCGCGCGTCCTGGCTCACCGCCGACGGTGAGCCAGGACGCGGCACGATCAGGTCACCTGATCGTGCCGCGCCCCCGGGTGCGCACCTCAGGAGGACGGGGTCCAGCCCGGCGGGGGCACGGCCGGACGGGTGCCCGAGCGGCGGCGCAGCGAGCGCGGCAGCCGCTCCCGGCGACGCTCAGGCACCGGAGGACCGAAAGGCGTGACCGCCGGAGAAGACGTCGCCGGGGTCGACGGCGCGCTTGACGGCGAGCAGCCGCTCCCGCGCCTCCGGCTCCCAGGCCGCCAGCACCTCGTCGGGGTCGCTGACGTCGCCGAGGAAGTTGACCAGCGCACCGGGCGTCGTCCACGGCGCCAGGGCGGCGAGCACGCCGCGGCCGACCTGCGGCACCACCTCGGTCAGGCCCGGCACCATCGGGCCGAGCACGAACAGCGACCAGGGGGCGGAGCGCCCGGTCACGGCGTTGGGTACCGGCGCCGGCCGGCCCATCGCCCCGCCGAGCTGACGGACCTCGACCATCACCAGCGGCACCTCGACCCCGGGCCCGGCGGCGGCGAGCAGCGCGTCGACGGTCTCCGCGGTCAGGTCGTCGAGCAGGACGCCCTTCTCCCAGCTGGGCATCGGGTCGGTCGGGTCCATGTGCACCGCGTCGAGGGCGGTCGGCGGCATCGGCCCGACGCCGCCGAGCAGCACCTCACCGGCGGCCTGCACCGGCGCCACCAGCGCGGCGCCGGCCTCGGGGTCGTCGCCGGCGTAGAGGAAGCGCAGGTGCACCACGGTCTGCCCGCGCAGCGGCGGGGGGAGCTCCTCCAGCGGCGGCAGCCGCAGCACGGCCACCGACGTGCTGGCCTCCTCCGGCAGGGTCGGCGCCCACTCGCGGAAGGCGTGCAGCACCGCGGCGGCGTCCCGCCCGGCGAAGAAGAAGCCGCCGCCCACCAGCGCGGGCACGGCGTGCAGCCGGAACTCCAGGGCGGTGACGATGCCGAGGTTGCCCTTCCCGCCGCGGACGGCCCAGAACAGCTCGGGGTCGGAGTCGGCGGTCACGGTGCGCAGCCCGCCGTCGGCGGTGACGATCTCGAAGGAGAGCACGGAGTCGGCGGCGAAGCCGAAGCGGCGGCCGAGGGGGCCCACGCCCCCGCCGAGGGTGTAGCCGACCACGCCGACGTCGGACGACGAGCCGCAGAGCCCGACCAGCCCGTGCCCGGCGGCCGCCGCGAGGACCGTCTGCCACTTCACGCCGGCCTCCACCCGCGCCGTCCGCCGCTCGGGGTCGATCCGGACGCCCTGCATCCGCGACGTCGTCACCAGCACCGCGCCGTCGGCGTTGCGCACCGGGCCGTGGCCGGTGGCCTGGACGGCGACCGGCAGGCCGTGGGCGGTGGCGAAGCGGACGGCGGCGACGACGTCGGCCGCGCAGACCGCGCCGACCGCGACGGCGGGCGTGTGGGTGACCGCGGTGTTCCAGGTGGCGACCTCGGCGGCCAGGCCGTCGTCACCGGCGGCGAGGACGGGGCCGCGGACCTCCAGGCGCAGGTCGTCGACGTCGAGCAGGGTGGGCGGAGCGGGGGTGACCTCGGTGAGGGTCATGACGGCGTTCCTCGGCATCGGGGGTGGCTGCGCTGATCGGGACGGCGCAGACCCTCGCGGCGCCGTCTTGGCGGTCACTTGGAGAGGACTTGTGCGTTCCGCATGGTCAGGACGCGGTCCGGCCGCCGCGCGCGGACCCCTCCCCATCCGCCGCCGGACCTGGGAGACTCCCCCGCCGTGCGGTACCGCGTCCTCGGGCCCCTCGAGGTCACGGATCCCAGTGGCCGGCCGGTCGACGTCGGCGGCGCCAAGCCCCGCGCGCTGCTGGCCCTGCTGCTCGCCGAGGCCGGCCGCGTGGTCGCCGTCGACCGGATCGTCGAGGCGCTGTGGGGTGAGCAGCCCCCGCCCACCGTCACCGGCACCCTGCAGGCCTACGTCTCCCACCTGCGGCGGGTGCTCGAGCCCGAGCGCGGCCCGCGCGAGCCGGCGACGGTCCTGCTCACCCGGGCGCCGGGCTACCGCATCGCCGTCGACGCCGACGACCTCGACAGCCTGCGCTTCGCCCGCCTGGTGGAGGAGGGCGACCGCGCCGCCGACACCGACCCGGCCGCGGCCGTCGCGGCGCTCGACCGGGCGCTGGACCTGTGGCGGGGCGAGCCGCTGCCCGAGCTGGGCGACGGCCCGGGCGCGGCCGACCGGCACCGGCTCACCGAGCTGCACGTGCGCGCCCGCGAGCGGCGCTGCGACGCACTGCTGGCCGCCGGCCGGGCCGACGCCGCCGTCGCCGACCTGCAGCGCCTGGTCGCCGAGCACCCGCTGCGCGAGCGGCTGTGGGCCCGGCTGGTCACCGCCCTCTACTCCGCCGACCGCCAGGCCGACGCCCTCGACGCGCTGCGCCGTTGCACCGAGCTGCTGCGCGACGAGCTGGGCATCGACCCCGGCCCGGAGCTGCGCGAGCTGGAGCGCCGCGTGCTGCGCCAGGACCCCGCGCTGGCCCGCCGTGCGCCGCGCCCGGCGCTGACGGTCGTCCCGCCGCCCTCCGCGCGACCGGCGCCGCTGACGCCGCCCGCCGACGACGACACGCTGGTCGGCCGCCGTGAGGAGCTGGACCGGCTGCGCGCGGCCGCCGAGGCCGCCGCCGCGGGCCGCCCGGCCGTCGTCGTGCTCGCCGGGGAGGCCGGCATCGGCAAGACCCGCCTGGCCGAGGCGGTCGCGGCGATGGGCCGGGCCGCCGGGTGGGCGGTGGCCGAGAGCCGCTGCGCCGACGACGCCGGCGCCCCGCCGCTGTGGCCGTGGACGCAGGCGTTCGAGCAGCTGGGCCAGGAGCCGCCCGCGCCGGTCGCCGAGCACGGCGAGACCGACGCCGACGCCGCCCGGTTCCGGCTGTTCCAGGACCTGCGCTCCCGCCTGGTCGCCGCCACCGCGCAGCGGCCGGCGCTCGTCGTCCTCGACGACCTGCAGGGCGCCGACGCGACGTCGGTGCAGCTGCTGGCGCTGCTGGCCCGCCACCTGCCCCGGGTGCCGCTGCTGGTGGTGGTCACGGTGCGCAGCGTCGGGGAGGACCTGCCCGAGGCCGTCGTCGACTGCCTGGCCCGGCTGGCCCGCGAGCCGGCCGCCGTCACCCTCTCCCTCGACGGCCTGGCCCCCGAGGACGTCGGCTCGCTGCTGGCCGCCCAGCTCGGCCGCGCCGGCGACCCGGCGCTGGCCGCCACCGTGCACGACCGCACCGCCGGCAACCCGTTCTTCGTCGTCGAGCTGACCCGCTGGATGCGCGGCGCCCGCGACCTGCGGCTGGACCGGGTGCCGGTGCCGCCGTCGGTGGTCGAGGTGCTGCGCACCCGCCTGGCCCGGCTGCCCGAGGGCGCCCGGCCGGTGCTGGAGCTGGCCGCCGTCGCCGGGCGGGAGGTGACCCTCGACCTGCTGCGGGCGGCCGGGGAGCCGGCCGAGGCCGCCCTCGCCGCGCTGGACGCCGCGACCGCCGCCGGGCTGGTGGCCGAGGGCACCGCCCCGTGGAGCTGGCGGTTCACTCACGCGCTGGTGCAGGAGGTGCTGGCCGACGACCTGCCGGCGCTGCGCCGCGCCCGGCTGCACGCCCGGCTCGGCGAGGCGCTGCAGCAGCGGGTGACCGGCGGCCGCGC
This sequence comes from Geodermatophilus obscurus, assembly GCF_900115395.1. Classification (GTDB taxonomy): domain Bacteria; phylum Actinomycetota; class Actinomycetes; order Mycobacteriales; family Geodermatophilaceae; genus Geodermatophilus; species Geodermatophilus obscurus_B. The sequence continues at coordinate 54,534 of NZ_FOWE01000003.1, read as the reverse complement.
CGACGATTCCCTCGTGGAGCGGCTGGCGCACCACTTCGTCGAGGCCGCGCCGATCACCGGCGCCGAGCCGGGCCTGCGGTGGTCGACCGCGGCCGCCGAGGTGGCCCGCGCGCGGCTGGCCGACGGCGAGGCGGCGGCGCACACCCGGCGGGCGCTGCGGCTGCTGGACCCGGCCGCGCCCGACGCCACCCGCACCCGCCACGACCTGCTCACGGCGCTGGGCAACGACCTGCTGCGCAGCGGCCAGCGGACCGAGGCGCACGAGGTGGTCGGCGAGGCGCTGGCGCTGGCCCGCGAGCTCGGCGACCGGCGCTGCATGCTCGAGTCGGCCGCCGTCTGGGGCTCGGTCACCCTGTGGAACTGGCGGCCGCACGGCGTCGTCGACACCGAGATGGTCGGGCTGCTCGAGGACCTGCTCGACGAGCGCGACCAGATCGCGCCCGACGCCACCGAGGCCGAGCGCGACCGGCTGACCGCCCGGCTGCTGGGCACCCTGGGTGTGGAGCTGGCCTTCAGCGAGGACCTGCAGCGCGGCGTGCGGTACGCCGAGCGGGCGGTGGCACTGGCCCGCGGCGCCGGCGACCCCGAGCTGCTCGGCCGCGTGCTCAACAACTACTCGCTGGCGGTGTGGGGGCGCCCGGGCGCGGCCGAGCTGCGGCTGGCGGCCACCGACGAGGCGCTGGCGCTGGCCGGCCGCGGGCTGCCGCGGCGCACGGAGTTCTACGCCCGGCTGCACCGCGCGGCGATCCGGCTGCACATGACCGACCGGTCCGGCTTCGAGGCCGACCTGGAGGCCGGGCGGCGGCTGGCGTTCTCCCTGTCCGGGCCCGAGGTGCGCCCGCACGTGCTGTGGCAGCAGGCCGGGGCGGCCTGGCTGGCCGGCGACGCCGCCCGGGCGGAGGAGCTGACCACCGAGGCGCACGAGCTCTACCGGCGGGTGACGCCGCACTCCCGGCACGCCTACGCCGCGCACCAGTTCGCGCTGCGCCGCGCCGACGGCCGGCTGCCCGAGGCCATCGGCCTGCTGGTCGAGACCGGCGACGAGGGCAACCCGCTGCTGCAGCTGATGGCCGTGCTCGCCGCGGCGGAGTCCGGCGACCTGGCCGAGGCGCGGCGGCTGCGGGCGCGGTGGGGCCGCACCCAGATCCGCGACTGGGCCAGCGACGTCGCGGTGCTGCTGCAGGCCGAGGCCGCGCTGCACCTGGGCGACGAGCCCGAGGTCACGATGGCGACGGTGGCGCTGCTGCCCTTCCGCGGGCGGCAGGCGGTGCTGGGGACGCCGGCGTTCAGCCTCGGGGCCTACGACGAGGTGCTGGGCCGCATCGCGGAGGCGGGAGGCGACACGGTGGCCGCCCGCGACTGGTGGACCGGCGCCCGCGAGCAGGGCCGCCGGGTCGGGTCACCGCAGCAGGTGGCGCTGGCCGAGGCGCACCTGGCGCGGGTGCCGGCCGAGGAGGCCCGTCGCCCGCGCCGCCGCCGTCCCCCACCCGCGGCGCCCCGCGCCGCCGCGCCTGCCCCGGTCGAGGAGCGCCCCGCCTAACGGGTCGTGGCGCGACCGCCGTCGACGGGGATGACGGCGCCGGTCACGTAGGCGCCGGCCCGGCTGGACAGGTAGACGACGACGCCGGCCATGTCGTCGGGCCGGCCGATGCGGCCCAGCGGCGAGCTGGCGGCGATCTCGTCGCCGCGGGCGGCCAGCGTGGCGGCCATCATTTTCGACTCGAACGGCCCCGGGGCGACGGCGTTGACGGTGATCCGGCGCGGCCCGAGCTCCTTGGCGAGGTGCCGGGTGAGCTGGTGCACCGCGGCTTTGCTGGAGGAGTACGCGTAGGTGGGCAGGACCGGCACCTGGATGCCGTCGATGCTGCCGACGTTGACCACCCGCGCCGGGTCGTCGTCGGTGGCGGCGGCCGCCAGCAGCGGCACCATCGCCCGGGTGAGGAAGAAGGGCGCCTTGAGGTTGAGGTCGAGCACCTTGTCCCAGGCCGACGCGGGGAAGGTCTCGAACGGCTCGCCCCAGGTGGCGCCGGCGTTGTTGACGAGCACGTGCACCTTCTCCTCGCGCCGGCCGACCTCCTCGGCCAGCCGGACGCACTCGGCCTCGGTGCTGACGTCGGCGGGGATCGACCCGACCCGGCCGAACCCCGACAGCTCCGCGACGGCCTGCTCCCCGGCCTCGGGCTTGCGCGAGGAGACGTACACCGACGCCCCGGCCTGCAGCAGCCCGCGGGCCATCATCAGGCCGATGCCGCGGGTGCCGCCGGTGACGACGGCGATCTTGCCGGTCAGGTCGAACAGGTCCACGCGGTGCCTCCCGGTGCGACGGCGCGCCACCCCGACCGGCGGCGGCCGGGCCACTGTGCCAGCCTCGTTCCCCGTGAGCGCCCCGACCCCCTCCTCCCTCGGCGTGACCAGCGAGGTCGGCCCCCTGCGCACGGTGGTCCTGCACCGGCCCGGCGCCGAGCTGCGCCGGCTCACGCCGCGCAACAACGACCAGCTGCTCTTCGACGGCGTCCCGTGGGTGGCCCGTGCCCAGGAGGAGCACGACGCCTTCGCCGCCGCGCTCACCGACCGCGGCGTCGAGGTGCTCTACCTGGGCACGCTGCTGGCGGAGGTGCTGGCCACGCCCGCGGCGCGCGAGGACCTCGTGGCGGCCGCCGTCGACGATCCCCGGCTGGGCGCCACCCTCAAGCGCGCCGCGGCCGACCACCTCGCCGGCCTGGCGCCGGAGGACCTGGCCGGCGCCCTCATGGCCGGCCTCGCCCACGACGAGTTGCACGGCGGCCGCGGCCTGGCCTACGAGATCATGGACCGCGGCGACTTCGTCGTCCCGCCGCTGCCCAACCTGCTGTTCACCCGCGACTCCTCGGTGTGGGTGGGCGACCAGGTGGCGATCACCTCGCTGGCCATGCCCGCGCGGCACCGGGAGAGCACGATCCTGCGCGCGATCGCCACCCACCACCCGCGCTTCGCGGGCTCCGGGCAGCTCTACGACGCCTCGCTGGAGCACCTCGAGGGCGGCGACGTGCTGCTGCTGGCACCGGGCGTCCTCGCCGTCGGCGTCGGGGAGCGGACGACGCCCGGCGGTGCCGAGCGGCTGGCCCGACGGGTGTTCGCCCGCGGGCTCGCGCACACGGTGCTCGCCGTCCCGATCGCCCAGGAGCGGGCGACGATGCACCTGGACACCATCGCCACGATGGTCGACGTCGACGCCATGGTCATGTACCCCGCGGTGGCCGACTCGCTGGCGGCCTGGACGGTCACCGCCGAGGGCGGCCTCCCCGACGGCGACGACACCGTCGAGCTGTCGGTGCGCGGGCCGCAGCCGTTCGTCGTCGCGGCGGCCGAGGCGATGGGCATCGACCGGCTGCGGGTCATCGACACCGGCCTCGACCCGGTCACCGCCGAGCGCGAGCAGTGGGACGACGGCAACAACACCCTGGCGCTCGCGCCGCGGCTCGCCGTGGCGTACGAGCGCAACACGGTGACCAACGCGGCGCTGGAGGCGGCCGGCATCGAGGTGGTGCGCATCGCGGGCTCGGAGCTGGGCAGCGGCCGCGGCGGCCCCCGGTGCATGTCCTGTCCCGTGTGGCGCGACCCGGTGAGCCCCCTCCCGTAGCGGCCGCCCGGTCCGTACGGTGCCGTACCGGACCGCGCGGGAGCGGGTCCCGACGGGAGGAGCCACGTGACGGGCACCGACACCGGCCGGCGCGCCGGCCGCATCGCCGGGCTCGGCGGGGGCCTGGTCGGCTGGCTGGTCTTCGTCGAGTTCACCAGCGGCGTCCTGCAGGGCTACTACGTCCCGCTGCTCACCGACGTCGCCCGGCACCTCGACGTGAACGACGCCGACGTCAACTGGCTGGAGGCCGCCCAGCTGATGCTGTCGGCGATCGCGGTGCCGGTGCTGGCCAAGCTGGGCGACCTGTACGGGCACCGCCGGATGCTGCTGGCCTCGGCGGCCGTCGTCGCCGCGGCGACGCTCGTCCTGGCGTCCGCGGAGGACTTCGGCGTCTTCCTCGCGGCCTGGGCGGTGCAGGGCGTCTACTCGGCGTGGCTGCCGCTGCAGGTCGCGCTCATCCACTCCCGCTCCCGCGGCGGGCCGGACGCCGCCGCCCGCACCCGCCGGGCCACCGGCACGATCGTCGCCGCGCTGCAGGCCGGCGCGATCGTGGGCGCGCTGGGCGGCGGGCAGATCGGCGCGGCGCTGGCCGGGCGCTTCTGGCTGGTGCTGCTCGTGCCGGGCGTGCTGGTGGTCGGCGTCTGCGTCGTCGTGCTCACCCGGGTGCCGGAGAGCGCCGACCGCACGGGCGGGCAGGTCGACGTCAGCGGCGTCGCGCTGCTCAGCGTCGTCCTGCTGGTGATCACCGGCGGGCTGACGTTCGTGCGGGTCAACGGCCCCGCCGAGCCGTGGCCGTGGCTGGTGACCGCGCTCGGCGTGCTGCTGGTCGTGCCGTTCGTGCGCCACGAGCTGCGCCGCGAGGACCCGCTGGTCGACTTCCGGGTGCTGCGCTCCCCCAGCATGTGGCCGGTGCAGCTGACCGCCGGGCTGTTCGGGGTGAGCGTGCTGGGCGCGCAGGGGCCGCTGTCGACGTACGCCCGCACCGACCCGGAGGTCCACGGCTACGGCCTGGGCCTGTCGACGAGCGAGGTGTCGATCGTCATCGGCGGGTACGTGGTCTCGATGCTGGTCGGTGCGGGCCTGTTCTCCCGGGTCTCGCAGGCCACCACGCCGCGGGTCACGCTCATCGGCGCGGCCACGCTGACCGGCCTGGGGTACCTGCTGCTGGTGCCGCTGCACGACACGCTGCCGCAGGTGCTGGGCGCGATGGTCGTCGCGGGCCTCGGCTCGGGCGCGCTCGTCGCGGCGCTGCCGGCCGCCGCGGCCGCGGCGGCACCCCCGGGCCGCACGGGCGTCGCCACGGGGCTGACCAACACGACGAAGGTGCTGGGCGGGAGCTTCGCCTCGGCGGTGTTCGCCGTGGCGCTGGCGGCCGGGTCGGTGGGGACCGCCGGGTCGCTGTCGGGCTACGTCACCGTGTGGCTCGTCTGCGGGATCACCGCCTGGCTGGCCGCGCTGTCGCTGCTGTTCGTGCCGCGGCTGGCGTTCTCCGACCGTCCCGAGGCCGTCGGCGTGCGGGAGGTCGCGTGAGGGCCGCACCGCTCGTCGCCGGCTGCGCCGCGGCGCTCGCCGGCGCCGCCGCGCGCCGGGTGGCCCGCTTCCGGCCGGCCGAGGTCGCCGTCCCGCCGGCCGACGACGCCGGGCTCGACGCCGACGCCGCCGCGGCCCGCCTGGCCGAGCTCATCCGCATCCCCACGGTCTCCTCCCGGGACCCGGCGCAGGTCGATGCCGGGGCGTTCGAGCGGTTCCGGGAGCGCCTGGCCGAGCTGTACCCGCACACGCACCGGGTCCTCGAGCGGGAGGTGCTGCTCGGCGGCGCGCTGCTCTACCGGTGGCGCAGCGGCACCGACTCACCGCCGCTGGTGCTCATGGCCCACCACGACGTCGTCCCCGTGACCGGGCAGGCCTGGAGCCGCGACCCGTTCTCCGGCGCGATCGAGGACGGCTGCGTGCACGGCCGGGGCGCGATCGACGACAAGGGCTCGCTGGTGGCGGTCCTCGAGGCGGTGGAGTCGCTGGCCGCGGCCGGCCACACCCCCGCGCGGGACGTCTACGTGTCCTCCAGCAACGACGAGGAGGTGCTCGGCACCGGTGCCGAGCAGGCCGTGCAGGCCTTCCGTGACCGGGGCATCGAGCCGTGGGCGGTGCTCGACGAGGGCGGCGCGGTGGTGACCGGCGTCTTCCCCGGGGTGCCGGGCCAGCTCGCCGTCGTCGGACTGGCCGAGAAGGGCCTGCTCGACGTCGAGCTGGTGACCTCCGACCCCGGCGGTCACGCGTCGTCGCCGACCCCGGACGGCGCCCCCGCCCGGCTGGCGCGCGCCGTGCTGCGGCTGGACGCCGCACCGTTCCCGGCCCGGCTCGACGACGTCGTCCTCGGGATGGTCGACGTCGCCGGCCGACACGCCTCCGGGGCGTACCGGGTGCTGTTCGCGCACGCCCCGGTGCTGCGGCCGGTGCTCGCGCGGGCACTGGCCCGGGCCAGCCGGGAGGCCAACGCGCTGGTGCGGACGACGGTGGCGGTCACCGAGCTGGAGGGCAGCAGCGCGCGGAACGTGCTCGCCACGAGGGCGCGGGCGCACCTGAACATCCGGATCGCGCTGGGCGGGACGGTGGCCTCGACCGTCGAGCGGCTGCGCCGGGTGGTCGGCGACCCCTCGGTGGAGGTGCGGGTGCTGTCGGGCACCGACCCGTCACCGGTGTCGCGGACCGACAACGACGCCTATGCCGCCCTCGGCGCGGCGGTGCGCGCGGTGTACCCGGACGCGGCGGTGGCGCCGTACCTGATGGTGCAGGCCAGCGACGCGCGGCTCTTCGCGCAGATCAGCGACAGCGTCTACCGGTTCATGCCCTTCGACCTGTCCCGCGGCGAGCTCGACGCCCTGCACGCCGCCGACGAGCGGATCAGCGTGGCGGCGTTGCACCGGGGCGCGGTGTTCTTCCGGCACCTGATCCGGAGCCTCTGAGGGTCCTCCTGCGCGCAGTCGTGCTCTGAGTCCGGAGCGGACCCAGAGCACGAGGACCGGCCGGTGCAGGTCCCCGGCTCGGTCGTGCTCTGCACACACCTGCGTGCAGAGCACGACTGCCGGCGGGAGAGGTGCTCCGGGACCGGCTCGGCGGGTCAGCGCAGCGTGACCTGCCGGGAGAGCAGGCCGGCGCGGGCGCGGCGCTCGTCGGCGGTCAGCGGGCCGGTCGAGGCCAGCGCCTCCTCCAGCCGGGTGCCGAACTCCGCCGCCGGGCCGCTCCACTCCTGTGCCGGGGTGTCGGCGGGCAGGTCCCACACCGGCACGACCAGCCCGTGCGCCCGGAAGGCGCCCGCGTACCGGGTGCCCTCGCCCAGCAGCAGCTGCTCTGCGGCCGAGAGCCGGGCCAGCGCGTCGAGCAGCGGCTCCTCCGCCTCGGGCCGCACCCAGCGCAGGTGGGCGCGCTCGTGGCCGGGCCGCACCCAGTAGGCCGCGCCCAGGCCCTCGAGCCGCTCGGTGGGCAGCACCGCCTCGTTGGCCCGCTCCAGGCCGGCGCGGGCGGCGGCGCCGGCGTCGGTGCCCTCCAGCCAGAAGCCGAAGTCCTCGTGCACGGTCACCTCGAGCGGCGCGTCGAGGTCGAGCAGCTCCTGCAGGCGGGGGCCGGCCGAACCGGCGGCGCCGATGGGACCCGGGTCGACCGGCGCACCCTTCGGGGCCTCCAGGGCGGCGGCCAGCGCGGTGCCGATGTCGCGGCTGACGTCGTCGGAGGAGGCCGGGAGCTGGACGCCCAGCAGGATCTCGCCGCTGGTGCGCACCAGCGCCGGCGCCCCGCCGGGCAGCACGCTGGCCAGGGTGACGTCGCGGCCGTCGGTGGTCCTCAGCGGCGCGGTGGCGGCGGGCACCAGCTCGCGCAGCGCCACCCAGTCCGGCTCACCGGGCAGGCCCTCGAAGGGGCGGGTCACCGGCGGCGCGTAGCCCGAGCCGTGGCAGTGCTTGTACCGGCGGCCGGACCCGCACGGGCAGGGGGCCTTGGGGTTGGTCCCGCCCTCGGCGGACGCGGGTGCGGACGCGGGACGGCGGCGGGTCGCGGAACGGGCCATGGCGCCCAGCGTATGTGGGCCGGGACGGGGTCCCGCGCGGCATAGGCTCCCCGGCCGTGACCACCGCGGCGCCGCCGATCGACCTCACCGACCCCGCCGTCGTCGCCGATCCCTACCCGGCCTTCGCCGCCGCCCGCGCCGTCGCCCCGGTGCTGTGGCACGAGGGGCTGCAGCTGTGGTTGGCGTTCACCCACGCGGAGAGCAACGCCGTCCTGCGCGACCGGCGGCTGGGCCGCATCTGGCGCGACCGCACGCCCGAGGAGCGCTTCCCGTCCTTCAACCTGGTCCACCGCAACGCGATCCTGGAGATGGAGCCGCCCGAGCACACCCGGCTGCGCCGGCTGGTCAGCGCCGCCTTCGCCCGCGGCCACGTCGAGCGGCTGCGGCCGTGGGTGCAGCAGCTGGCCGACTCGATGGTCGACGGGCTGGTCGAGCGCTCCGGCGGCACGGCCGAGGTCGACGTCCTGTCCGGCATGGCCGAGGAACTGCCGGTCGCCGTCATCGCCGAGCTGCTCGGCGTCCCGGCGGCCGACCGGCCGCTGCTGCGGCCGTGGTCCAACGCGATTGTGAAGATGTACGAGTACGGCCGCACCGAGGCCGTCGAGGACGCCGCCGAGCGCGCCGCCGCGGAGTTCGTCGCCTACCTGCGCGAGCTGGCCGCCGAGCGGCGCCGCAGCCCCGGCGAGGACCTGCTCACCCACCTGGTCACGGTGCGCGACTCCGACGGCGACCGGCTGACCGAGGACGAGCTGGTCACCACCTGCGTCCTGCTGCTCAACGCCGGCCACGAGGCGACGGTCAACGTGAGCGGCAACGGCCTGCTGGCGCTGCTCGAGCACCGCGACCAGCTGGTGCGGCTGCGCGCCGACCCCGCGCTCCTGCCGACGGCGATCGAGGAGCTCATGCGCTTCGACTCGCCGCTGCAGCTGTTCGAGCGCACCGCCACCGAGGACGTCGAGGTCGGCGGCGTGACGGTCCGCGAGGGGCAGAAGGTCGCCGCACTGCTCGGCGCGGCCAACCGCGACCCCGCCGTCTTCGCCGACCCCGACACCCTCGACGTCGGCCGCACCGACAACCCGCACGTCTCCTTCGGCGCCGGGGTGCACTTCTGCATCGGGGCACCGCTGGCCCGCGTGGAGCTGCAGGCCTCCTTCGGCGCGCTGCTCGGCCGCACGGCCGACCTGCAGCTGGCCCGCCCGGCGCGGCGGCGGCCGGAGTTCGTCATCCGGGGTCTGGCCGAGCTGCCCGTCGTCCTGACCGCGCGGTGACCGCCGCCGCCGACGTCCTCGGCCGGCTGCGCGGGCTGGCCGACCCGGCGCGGCTGGCCGGGATGGCGCGCGTCGGCGCCGGCGGCGCGGACACCCTGGGCGTCACGGTCGCCGAGCTGCGCACGCTGGCCCGCGAGCTGGGCCGCGACCACGAGCTGGCCGCGGGGCTGTGGGCCTCCGGCGTCCACGAGGCCCGCATCCTGGCCAGCATGGTCGAGGACCCGGCCGCGGTGGACGAGGAGCAGCTCGACGCGTGGGCCGCCGGGCTCGACTCGTGGGACGTCTGCGACCAGGTCTGCCAGAACCTGGTCCGGCACACCCCCCACGCCTGGTCGCGGGCGCCGGCGTGGAGCGCGCGGCCGGAGCCGTTCGTCAAGCGGGCCGGGTTCGCCGTCATGGCGGGGCTCGCCGTGGCGGACGGGCGGTCCGGCGACGAGCGGTTCGAGCCGTTCCTGCGCGCCGTCGCGGAGCACGCCGACGACGACCGGCCGGTCGTGCGCAAGGGCGCGAGCTGGGCGCTGCGGCAGATCGGCAAGCGCAGCCCCGGCCTGCGGGAGCGCGCGGTCGGGGTGGCGCAGGAGCTGCGGTCGGGCGGGCGCGGCGCGCGCTGGGTGGCCACCGACGTCCTCCGGGAGCTGCAGCGGCGCGCTCCCCGCTGACGCGGTCGCACACTGGGACCGGGCGGCCCCGCGGGAGGGTCCGGTGACGGAGGGCGGATGGGCACCGACCGCGACGACGGCTCCGGCGACCTGGTCCGCGCGGTCGCGCCCCGGTTGCTGCGCACCGCCGTCCTGCTCACCGGGGACCGGCGGACCGGCGAGGACCTGCTGGTGGCGGCCCTGGTCCGCGCCCGCGGCCGGTGGCGCGCGGTGCGGACGTCCGACGACCCGGTGGCGCTCGTGCGCGGGGTGCTTGTCGAGCGCCACCTGCGACGGCCGTTCCTCGGTGGCGAGCAGGTCCTCGAGAGCCTCCCGGACCCCGACGCGCCGACCGCCGCCCTGCGGGAGGCACTGCAGCGCCTGGACCCGGTGCCGCGCACCGCCCTCGTCCTGCGCCACCTCGACGGGCTGGACGAGCAGGAGGTCGCGCGGCTCCTGGACCGCTCCGTCGCCGCGGTCCGCGACGACCTCGCCGGGGCCCGGGCCGTCCTGCCGCCCGGCGAGGACGACGTCGGGGAGCAGCTGGCCGTCCTCGCCGACGAGCTGACCTGGCCCGACCCCACGGTGCCGCCCGAGGCGGTGGCCGACCGGCGCCGCCGGCAGCGGCGCACCCGGGGAGGGCTCGCCGTCGCGGCGGTCGCGCTCGCCGGGGTCCTCGCGGCAGGGGTCCCGGCCGCCTCCGCATGGCTGGGCCCGCCACCGGCCGAGCGGGCGGTCGAGGAGCCGGCCGACGAGACGGCTGTCCCGACCCTCTCGGCGGCCGAGGCGGAGGAGGCCCGGCAGGCCGCCCTCCCCCGGCTGCAGGCCGCCGTCGCCGGACTGGGCGAGCCGCTCGTCCTGACCTCCCCGGCCGAGTGGGACCAGTGGCTGCCCGAGGGCAGGCCGGCCCAGGGCGACACCGGGCAGGAGGACGAGTACACCTGCCCGCCGCTGGCGGAGCGGCTCAGCGCCGACCTCGGGATCCCGATGGGCTACTGGACCGGCGCCCTCCCCCGCGGCCCGGTCGGCTGCACCTGGGTGCCGGGACCTGTGCCGCTGTCGCAGGGTGGGCCCTACGACTACGCGCAGGTGGTGAGCGTCGGCTTCGTCGCCGGCGACGGGACCGCCGTCGAGGAGCTGCGGACCGTCCTGCTGCCCGGTGCCGGCCGCGGCCCGGTCCCCTGCCCCGCGGCCGACGTCCCCGGCGGCGGGGCGCTCATCAGCTGCACGGGTCCGACGGGCGGCTACGAGGCGCCGCTGGTGCTGGCCGTCCCCGACGCACGGGGAGCGGGTTCCTGGGTGCTGTCGGCGACGGTGCAGTGGGGAGCGGAGCGCTCGACGGCCGAGGTGCTGGCGGTGCTCGTCGAGGCCGTGCGGCCGTTCTACCGCTGACCGGACTCCCCGCCGCTGGAAGGTGAGCCCCGTCACTGGCACGATGCGGCCATGCGCGGGCTCATGCAGCACTTCCCCCTCACGGTCGACGCGATCTTCCGGCACGTCGAGCAGCACTACGGCGACGGGACGATCGCGACCAACAGCCCCACCGGGGTCACGAAGGTGACCTACGCGGAGTGGGCCGATCGCACCCGCCGCCTGGGCGGGGTCCTCGACACGCTGGGGATCAGCGCCGACGGCCGGGTGGGCACCTTCGGCTGGAACAGCCAGCGGCACCTCGAGCTGTACTTCGCCGCGCCGTCCACCGGCCGCGTCCTGCACACCCTCAACGTCCGGCTCTTCCCCGAGCAGCTGACCTACATCGCCAACCACGCCGAGGACGAGGTCGTCTTCGTCGACCGCTCGGTGCTGCCGCTGTTCTGGCCGCTCGTCGACACGATGAAGACCGTCCGGCACGTCGTCGTCATGGACGACGGCGGGGACAACGAGATCCCCGACGACCCGCGGGTGGCGGACTACGAGGCGCTGCTGGCCGAGGCCTCCCCGGTCGAGTTCCACGTCGAGGACGAGGACTCCGCCGCCTCGATGTGCTACACGTCCGGCACCACCGGCAACCCCAAGGGCGTCGTCTACTCGCACCGCTCGACGTTCCTGCACACCATGGGCGTGCTCATGCCCAACGCCTTCGGCCTGGGCATCCGCGACGTCGCCATGCCGGTCGTGCCGATGTTCCACGCCAACGCCTGGGGCATCGCGCAGGCCGCCCCGGCCGCCGGCGCCTCCCTGGTCATGCCCGGCCCGATGATGCAGCCCGAGGCGCTGGCCAAGCTCATCGTCGACGAGGGCGTCACGTTCACCGCCGGCGTCCCGACCATCTGGCAGGGCGTCCTCCCCCACCTGGCCGGCAAGCCGCACAAGCTGCGCGACATCGGCTGCGGCGGGTCGGCGGTGCCCAGGGCGCTGTCGGAGGCCTACCGCGAGCAGGTCGGCCTGCCGATCCTGCAGGCCTGGGGCATGACCGAGACCCACCCGGTCGCCTCGTCGGGCATCCTGCCGCCCCGCTTCGACGACCTCGACGACGAGGCCAAGGCCGCCCAGCGCGCCCGTGCCGGCATCCCGTTCCTCGGCGTCGAGGCGCGGATCGTCGACGCCGAGACCCTCGAGCCGCAGGCGTGGGACGACAAGGCCACCGGTGAGCTGCAGGTCCGCGGCCCGTGGTGCGCGCAGGACTACTACAACCCCGACGCCGGCGTCGAGCTGACCACCGAGGACGGCTGGATGCGCACCGGCGACGTCGCGGCCATGGACTCCTTCGGCTCGATCCGCATCGCCGACCGCACCAAGGACCTCATCAAGTCCGGCGGCGAGTGGATCAGCTCGGTCGACCTCGAGAACGCGATCATGAGCCACCCGGCGGTCAAGGAGGCGGCCGTCGTCGGCATCCCGCACCCGAAGTGGGACGAGCGGCCGCTGGCGTGCGTCGTCCTCAAGGAGGGCCAGACGGCGACCGAGCAGGAGATCCTCGACCACCTGCAGCCGCTGGTGGCCAAGTGGTGGATGCCCGACGCCGTCGAGTTCATCGACGAGGTGCCCAAGACCAGCGTCGGCAAGTTCTCCAAGAAGGACCTGCGCAGCCGCTTCGCGGAGTACCAGGCCAAGAGCTGACCGACGGCGCCCCGGCCCCGGCCCCGGCCCCGGCCCCGGCCCCGTCCGCGCACCGCGGGCGGGGCCGGGGCGCACGCCCGGGTCCCCTGCTGCACCTGTGACTCGCGCTCCCTCACGCCGGGGAGCCGGTCGCCTACGGTGCGCGCATGGACACGTCCCTGCCCGACCCCGCCGGGACCCCGCGCGGGCACCGGGCGGGCCGGCGCCGCCGCCGGCTGTGGACCGGGGGACTCGCCGCCGCGACGATCACCGCCGGCCTCGTCGCGCCCTGGCTGACCCCCGCCGGCACGTCCTCGGCCGCCCAGCCCGCCGCCGGCCCGGCCGCCGAGCAGGTTGCCCAGGGGCCCGCCGAGGAGGCCGAGGACACCCGCCGGGCGCCGGCCGCCGCCACACCGGCGCCCGTCCCGGCACCGGCCCCGACTCCCCCGGCGGTCACCTCCCCGGCCGTTGCCCCGTCGGCCGCTGGCTCGTCGGACAACCCGCTGGCCGGGATGACGTTCCACGGCCCGAACACCGGCGCCGCCCGGGCGGCGGCCCAGCCCGGCCGGACCCCGGCCGCGACCGCGGCCCTCGCCGCGCTGGCGCGCGTGCCGACGGCGACCTGGCTCGGCGCGTGGAGCGGCGACGTCACGGCCGTGGTGCGGCGTGAGGTCGCCGCCGCCCGGACCGCCGGCGCCGTCCCCGTCCTCGTCACCTACGACGTCCCGGGCCGCGACTGCGGCGGGTACTCCGCCGGCGGGGTGGACTCCCCCGCCGCCTACCTGGAGTGGGTGCGGGCGGTCGCGGCCGGCATCGGGACGGCGCAGGCGGTCGTGGTCGTCGAGCCCGACGCGCTGGCGCAGCTGTGCGGCGACCCGGCGGAGCGGACGGCGCTGCTGCGGTCGGCCGTCGGGCTGCTCGAGGCCAACCCCGGCACCGTCACCTACCTCGACGCCGGCAACCCCACCTGGATCGACGCCGCGACGATGGCGGAGCGGCTGCGCGCCGCCGGCGTCACCGCGGCCGACGGGTTCGCCCTCAACGTCTCCAACTTCGAGACCACCGCGGACAACGTGACCTACGGGCAGCGACTGTCGGTGCTGCTGGACGGCGCGCACTTCGTCGTCGACACCAGCCGCAACGGCAACGGGCCCGGCAGCGACTGGTGCAACCCCGCGGGCCGCGAGGTCGGCGAGCTGCCGACCACGCAGACCGGTCACGCCGGGGTCGACGCCTACCTGTGGGTCAAGCGGGTCGGTGAGTCCGACGGCACGTGCAACGGCGGCCCGCCGGCCGGCACCTTCTGGGACTCCTACGCCGTCGGGCTGGTGGACGGCGCCTGACGGGTCAGCGCACGAACGGCTGCTGCCCGGTCTCGCTCACCAGCGGCCGCCCGGCCGCCTCCCAGCCGCCCATCCCGTCGCCGACGTTCACCGCGTCGTAGCCGTTGAGGTTGAGCCAGGCGGCCACCCGTGCCGAGCGGCCACCGCTGCGGCAGACGACGTAGAGCGGGTCGGCCTCGGGGACCTCGTCGAGGCGGGCGGGCACGTCGCCCATCGGGATGTGCGTGGCGCCCTCGGCGTGGCCGGCCACCCACTCGCCGTCCTCGCGGACGTCGAGGAGGACGGCGTCCTCGGGGACCTCGGCGGCGGGGACGGTCGGGATCTGCTGCGGCATCACGCACCCCATCCTCCCAGGCCGGGGCACGGGCCGTCCCGCGCCCGGCCTGGGAGGATGGGCGGCGATGTCCGCTCCCCCCGCGCCCCCGGTCCACGAGCCGGCCTGGCAGCTGTCGCGCTCGGCGATCTGGCTGTGGGTGACCGAGGGCGTGATCGGCGTCCTCGTGTACGGGGTCGTCGTGGGCGTCGGGGTGCTCCTGGTGCCGGCGTCGGCGGGCGGGCCGGTGCCGGTGCTGCGCTGGCTGCTGCCGGTGCTGGTGGGCGTCTACGCCGTCGTGGCGATCGGCATCCGCCCGTGGGTCCGGTACCGCGTGCACCGCTGGGAGGTCACCGCCGAGACGGTGCACACCCTCACCGGCTGGCTGACCCGCACCTGGACCCTGGTGCCGGTCGCCCGGATCCAGACCGTCGACGTCACCCGCGGCGTGCTGCAGCAGCTGTACGGGCTGGCCAGCGTCGCGGTGCTCACCGCGTCGTCGCAGGGGACCGTCCGCGTGCCGCACCTGGAGCTCGCCGTCGCCGAACGGGTCGCCGAGGACCTCGCCCGACGGGCCGAGCAGGTCCGGGACGAGGCCACGTGAGCGAGCCGCACCCGGCGCCCCCGCCGCCCGTCCCGCAGCAGCTCGTCCCGGGCCCGCCGCCCCCGGACAGCGCGCCGGCCGGGGCCCGCCGCACCTCCCCGCTCGTGGTGCTGGTGCACACGGTCACGTTCAAGCAGGCCCGGCAGGTGGTGCCGGCGGCGATCCCCGTCGTCGCCGCGATCGGGATCGACGGGCCCGGCGTCATCGTGGCCATGGTGCTGGCGGTGACGGCGCTGTCGCTGCTGTTCGCCGGGCTGACGTGGTGGCGGACCACCTACGCCGACACCCCGTCGGCGGTGGTGGTCACCCGCGGGCTGCTCGCGCGGTCGGTGCGCACCGTGCCCAACGACCGCATCCGCGGCGTGGAGGTCGAGGCGCCGGCGCTGCACCGGCTCTTCGGGCTGGTCCGGGTGCGCATCGACGCCGCGGCGGGGACGGTGACCGGCGGCGACGAGGAGGTCGTCGTCGACGGCGTCCCGCGGTCCGAGGGCGACCGGCTGCGCGTCTCCGTGCTGACCCACCGCCGGACCGCCCGGCCGGTGGCGGCCGGCGGCGACCCGTCGGCGCTGCCGGAGGAGCCGCCGGAGCGGGAGCTGGCCCGCTTCGACCCGCGCTGGCTGCTCTACGCGCCGCTGGTCGCGGGCTACCTCGCGGTGCCGCTGGCCGCGGTCGGCGCGCTGTCGCGGCTGCTGCAGGAGCTCCCCCGCGACCTGCGGCCGGACTTCGACGGCCCCGACCTCACCGACGTCCGCGTCCTGGTCCTCACCGCCGTCGCCGGGCTGCTGCTGCTCGTCGTCGGCTCGGTGCTCGGGGCGGCGGTGGTCAACTGGGGGTTCCGGCTGGTGCGCCGGGGCGGGTCGCTGGTGGCCGTCCGCGGGCTGCTGACCCGCCGGCACACCGAGCTGGAGGTCGACCGGGTCCGCGGCGGCACCCTCGCCGAGGGACTGGGCATGCGGCTGGCCCGCGCCGCCCGGGTGAACGCCCTGGTCACCGGCCTCGGCGCGGCGAGCCGGCGCGGGCAGCTGTTCCCGCTGGGGCCGCGGGCGGAGGCCGTGCGGCTGCTCGGCGTGCTCGTCGACGACCCGGGCCCGCTGCGGCCCCACCCGCCGGCCGCGCGGCGGCGGGCGGTCGTGCGCGCCGTCGTCTCCGGCCTGCTGGTCGCCGCGGCGGGGGCGTGGCTGGCAGCGGGCACCGGCTCCTGGGCGCTGCTGGCCGCCGGGGTGGTCCTCACCGTGCTCGGCGTGCCGTTGGGGCTGGGCCGCTACGCCGCGCTGGGCCACACCGCGGGGCCGCGCTCGTTCAGCGTCCGCAGCGGCCTGCTGGTGCGCGAGCAGGCGGTGCTGCAGCGGCGGGCCGTCGTCGGCTGGCAGGTGAGCCAGACGTTCTTCCAGCGCCGCGCGGGCCTGGCCACGGTCGTCGCCTGCGTGGGCGCGGGCACCGGCGGCTACGCGGCGGTGGACATGGCCGCCGACGACGTCGCCGCCTTCACCGCCGCCGCCTCCGGGCCCTGGGCCACCGCTCCCGGCTCCCGCCCCGCGGGCTGACCTCTCGCGGTCGCTGGCCCGTCGGGGCCAGTTCACCGAGACGGGCGCGTGTCGATCACGGCCCCGGGTAGCCCGCGCGTGATGACGACCGCTCCGCGGCGCGTCCGCCGCTCAGCCCGCCGCTCAGCCGAGCCCGCCGGTCCCCCTGCCGAGACCGACGCGGCCGGCGAGCGCCGCCGCCTCGACACGGGTGGCCACGCCGAGGCTGCGCAGCAGGCTGGCGACCAGCCGTTTCGCGGTCCGCTCGGACACGTGCAGCGTGGTGGCGATGTCGACGGTGCTGGTGCCGTCGGCGACCAGCCGCCACAGCCGGCGCTCGTCGCTGGTCAGCCGGTCGGCGACGGTCTGCTCACCGGAGGGGGCGGCGTCGTCGAGCAGCTGGCGCAGCAGTGCCTCGGGGACGACCGACCAGCCGTCGAGCACCGCCAGCAGCGGCCGGACCAGGTGCTCGGGGTCGGCACTCTTGGGCAGGAACCCGGCCGCGCCCGCCCGCAGCGCCTCCAGGGCGGCGTCGGCCTCCGCCAGCCCGGACAGGGCCACCACCCGCACCATCGGGTCGGCGCGGCGGATCGCCGCGATCGCCCGCACACCGCCGGGCGGCGGCATGTGCAGGTCGACGACGGCGACGTCGGCGTGGTGCCGGCGCACCATCGCCGCGGCCGCGGACGCGTCGTCGGTGGTGGCCACGACGCGCACCCGCCCCTCGCTCACGCCGGGCAGCAGCAGCGACAGCCCCCGGCTGAACAACGGGTGGTCGTCGACGACCACCACGTCCACGTGGCTCTGACGCTCAGACCCGGCGTCGGTCGACCCCACGACCCTCCCGTCCGTCCCGCCGCGGCCCACCTCACCGGCCGCGAGCACTCCGGAGGTGCCCGTGACCCTCGCTCCCGACACGCCCCGTACCGCCCGGTCCGGTTCCGGACGCCTGCTCACCGACCTGGCGCGGGTGGTCCGCGACCACGTGGTCCGTGCCACCCGTGGCCCGGCCGAGGAGGCGCCCCCCTCGGCCGATAGCGCGCTGCTGCGCGCCATGTGCCACGACATGCGCAGCCCCCTCGCCTCGCTGGAGGCGCTGCTCGACGCGCTGGACCACACGCCCGCCGCGCCGTCGGAGGTCCTCCAGCTGGCCCGTGCCCAGACCGCGCACCTGTCCTCGATGCTGCGCACGGCCGACGCCAGTGGCGGGGCGACGCGGCGGACTCCCAGCGGCCGGCTGCTCGGCGACGTCGTCCGCGCGTCGATGGCCGCCTCGGGTCTGCCGGCCCGGCAGCTCTGCCTCGCCGTGCAGGACTGCGCCGTCGACGTGCGGGTCGGTGACGCCCGGGTGCAGCGGATCCTGACGAACCTGCTGGAGAACGCCCACCGGCACGGCGACGGCGCGACGGTGCTGCTCACCGTGGTCTGCCGCCGCGGGTGGGTGCGGCTGGCGCTCACCCAGGACGTCCTGCACCCGGAGCGCGTCGTGCAGTACCTGCGCCGGGACGCCCCGCCGGTCGACCTCACGGGCCTGGGCCTGTGGTCGGTGCAGCGGCACGCCCACGACCTGGGCGGCCGGGTCACCTGGGCGGTCACCGACGCGGGCCTGACGCTGTGCACGGAGCTCCCCGACCGCTGAGGAGGTTGGCACCACCGGGCCAGTGGACGGCACCGGTGGGCCACCGGGCGCGGGCAGATCCCCTGTGTCACCGCAGCAGCGGTGGTCGCGACGACGCAGTGAGGGAGCACCCGTGTTCACGCACACCCATGCCCTGCAGTACGAGGCCAAGCCCGACGGCCCCGACCCGGACTTCGCCCGCAAGATGCAGGAGATCCTCGGCGGTCAGTGGGGCGAGATGACCGTCGCCACCCAGTACCTGCTGCAGGGCTGGAACTGCCGGCTGCCCGGCAAGTACAAGGACATGCTCCTCTCGATCGGCACCGAGGAGCTGGCCCACGTCGAGATGATCATCACGATGATCGACCGGCTGCTCGACCACGCGCCGCTCAAGCCCGACGCCGCCGACCGCAGCAAGGAGGCCGCCGCCGGGTACGGGCAGCACAACCCGCAGCACCTCATCGTCAACGGGCAGGCCGCGTCCTACATGGACAGCATGGGCAACCCCTGGACCGGCGCCTACGTGACCGCCAGCGGCAACCTGATGGCCGACTTCTACTACAACGCCACCGCCGAGATGCAGGGCCGGCTGCAGGTGGCCCGGATCTACAACATGACCGACGACCCGGGCGTCAAGGACATGCTGCGGTTCCTCATCACCCGCGACCACATGCACCAGCAGCAGTGGCTGGCCGCCGTCGAGCAGCTCAAGGAGGACGGGCTCGAGGGCCTGCCGGTGCCCGAGGCGTTCCCGCTCGACGAGGAGATCGGCGACCTGGGCTACACCTTCATCCAGGCCTCCGACGGCCCCGAGGCCGCCAACGGCCGGTGGGCCTCCGGCCCGTCGATCGACGGCAAGGGCACGTTCCGCGCGGCCGCGATCGAGGCGACCGCCGACGCCCCGACCCTGCCCCCGGGCGACCCGCGGCTCTACAGCACCCCGCAGACCGAGGCCCACACGATGCTGCAGAAGGCCAAGGACCTGCTCAAGTGAGCCGCTGACCCCCGATCACCGCGCCGTCGCCGTGCCGGTGGCCGGGCTGTCCGCAGCCCGGCCGCCGGCCCGGCGGGCGCACACACCGCACATCCGGCAGTCCCGGAGGTCCCCCGTGCACCTGCCCGCCCCCGCCGTCCTGCTCACCGCGGTCTACGCCGCGGCACTCGCCGTCGCCGTCGCCACCACCGTCACCGCTCCCGGCCCGCAGACGCTGGCCGGCCTGGTGGTCCTCACCGCCCTGGTCGCCCGCTGGGCCGTGCGCCGCTCGCGCCGGACCGTCCCGACCACCGCGGCCGCCCTCACCGCCGTCGACGCCACGCTGTCCGACGCCGTCCTGCCCGACGCCGTCCTCCCCGAGGCCGCCCCGCGCGCCGCGTGACGCCGGTCCCGCCGGCCACGATCAGGGAACCTGATCGTCGGGCGTCCTCCCCCACCGCCGGACGTGCGGGAGGACGCCGTCCGGTGCGGGAGGACGCCCCCTCCCCGTCGTCTCCCGCTACCTGACAGCGCCAGGCGCGCGCCCCCGGCAGGGGACGCGCGCCTGGTGACGTGCCGGACCGGTCCGCTCCGGGAGGGAGCGGGGCCCCTCAGTGCTGGACGGCCTTCTCCGCCCCGATCCCGGTGAGGGAGCGCACCTCGAGCTCGGCGTTCTTGTCGAGGTCGGGCTTCTCCTTCGACAGCACCGTGCCGAGCCACCCCAGGAAGAACGACAGCGGGATGGACACCAGGCCCGGGTTGTTGAGCGGGAACCAGGAGAAGTCCACGTCCTGGAACAGCGACGGGGACAGCCCGGTGGCCGGGTTGACCGGGGCACCGGACACGACCGGCGAGAAGATGATCAGCACGAGGCAGGTGATCAGCCCGCCGTACATCGACCACAGCGCGCCCTGGGTGGTGAACCGCTTCCAGAACAGCGTGTAGAGGATGGTCGGCAGGTTCGCCGAGGCGGCCACCGCGAACGCCAGCGCCACGAGGAAGGCGATGTTCAGCCCGGCCTGCAGCGCCAGGATGCCCAGGCCGATCGAGATGGCGCCGATGACGACGGCGGTGATGCGGGCGACCCGCACCTCACCGTTCGGCGACACCTGCCCCTTCTTGATCACCGACGCGTAGACGTCGTGGGCGAAGGAGGCCGACGCGGTGATCGTCAGGCCGGCGACCACGGCGAGGATCGTCGCGAACGCGACACCGGCGATGATCCCGAGCAGCACCGTGCCGCCCAGCTCGAAGGCGAGCAGCGGCGCGGCCGAGTTCACCGCGCCCGGTGCCCCGAGGATCGTCTCCGGGCCGACGAGCGCGCCGGCGCCGTAGCCGATCACCAGGCTGAACAGGTAGAAGACGCCGATCAGCCAGATCGCCCAGACCACCGAGCGACGGGCGTCCTTCGCCGTCGGCACCGTGTAGAAGCGCATGAGCACGTGCGGCAGGCCGGCCGTGCCGAGCACCAGCGCCAGACCCAGCGAGACGAAGTCGAGCTTCGAGGTGCTCGAGGCGCCGTACTGCGCACCCGGCGCGGTGACGTCGCGGCCCTCGACCGCCAGCGCCTGCGCGTCACCGAGCAGCGCCGACAGGTTGAAGCCGAACTTCGTCAGCACCCACAGGGTCATCACCAGCGCGCCGGCGATGAGCAGCGTGGCCTTGATGATCTGCACGTACGTGGTGCCGCGCATGCCGCCGACCAGCACGTAGATGATCATCAGCGCGCCGACCAGGACCACGACGAGCGCCTGTGCGGCCTCACCGGTGACCCCGAGCAGCAGGGTGACCAGGCCGCCGGCGCCGGCCATCTGGGCCAGCAGGTAGAACAGCGACACCGCCAGCGTGGAGATGGCCGCGGCGGTGCGCACCGGCCCCTGCCGCATCCGGAAGGCCAGGACGTCGGCCATCGTGTACCGCGCGGTGTTGCGCATCAGCTCGGCGACCAGGAGCAGCGCCACCAGCCAGGCGACGAGGAAGCCGATCGAGTACAGGAAGCCGTCGTAGCCGTAGACGGCGATGGCGCCGGCGATGCCGAGGAACGACGCCGCCGAGAGGTAGTCCCCGGCGATGGCCAGGCCGTTCTGCGTGCCGCTGATGTTGCGGCCCGCAGCGTAGTAGTCGGCGGCGCTCGCGTTGTTCCGGCTGGCCCGGAAGGTGATGACCAGCGTGACCAGGACGAACACGCCGAAGATGCTGATGTTGACGGCCGGGCTGCCGATCGTGGCGTCGGCGGCGAGCAGGGTGTCAGGCACGCGTGGCCCCCTTCTTGCCGAGGTCGGGACCGCTCTGGCCGGCGCCGCGGGCGTACTGGTGGCTCTCGAGCCGCTCGCGCATCTCGTCGGCGATCGGGTCGGTGCGCCGGTTGGCGTGTGCGACGTAGAGGTGGGTGATCACGAACGTCGACACGAACTGGGCCAGCCCCAGCAGGATGCCGAGGTTGACGTTGCCGAACACCCGGGTGGACATGAAGTCCGTCGCGTAGGTCGACAGCAAGACGTAGAGCAGGTACCAGGCCAGGAAGGCCACCGTCATGGGGAACGCGAAGCGCCGGAAGCGGCGTCGCAGCTCGGTGAACTCCGGCGAGTCCTGGGCCTGCCGGTACTCCTCCGGCGTCAGCAACCGCCGTTCGGCGGGATCGGTCACGGGTGGGCTCCCTCGGTCAGCGGAACTGGGACGGTCTGTGACGGCGCTCACCATAGGTGGTGCTCAGCCGGGTGGCGAACGACCGGTACGGAGCCGTGACCTGAGCTTCTGCCGGCCGTAACGCCGCGGGAACCGGCGGGCGGTGCACTCGGGTGCATGAGCGGAACGGCGTGGACGGCGACCGCGCGGTCGACGGGCTGGTTCCCGGTGGCACCCGCGGGCCGGGTCGGGACGACGCCGGTGCCGGTGGGCGCCGGCGGGCGGGCCTGGGTCGTCGTCCGGCTGCGGCCCGGTGGCGAGGTGAGCGCGTTCCCCGCCCGCTGCCCGCACCGGCTGGTCCCGCTGGCGGCGGCGACGGTCGTGGACGGCCGGTTGCAGTGTCCGTACCACGGGTGGCGCTTCGACCCCGAGGGCCGCTGCGTCGACCTCCCCTCCCTCGGGCCCGACGGCACCGCGCCGCCGCGGGCGGACCTGGCGGTGCCGTGGGCGGTGGAGGAGCGGCACGGCTGGGTCTGGCTGGCCCCCGAGCGCACCCCCGTCGCCGTGCCGCCGGCGCCGTCGTCCCGCCCGGTCCCCGAGCCGGTCCCGGCACCCCTGCCGCCGTCGGGTCCGGTGCTCGGCAACCTCGACCCCGCGCTGGAGCACGCTTGGCACCCCGTCGCGCTCACCCGCGAGCTGCGGCCCGGCGGCTGGCTGCAGGTGCGGCTGCTCGGGCGGACGTGGACGCTGCACCGCGGCGACGGCGGCCTGTCGGCCGACCCGCCGGCGTGGGGGGTGCGCGAGCGCCTCGGCGTCGTGTGGCTGGCGCCGGCGCAGCCCCGCGACGTCGCGCTCGAGGTGCCCGAGGACGGCAACCGGCGCTTCGTGCGGCGCTGGCTGCCCTCGGTGCGCGCGGCGGGTCCGGCCGGGCCGCTGGCCGACCTGCTCCTCGACGCCGCGCACGCCCCGTTCGTGCACCCGGCGGCGGGCGACGACGCGGGAGAGGTGCCGGCCGCCGACGTCACCCTCGAGCCCGGCGGGTTCACCGCCGCGCGCCGGCTGCCGGGGGGCCGGCGCGCCACCGCCGTCGTCCGGGTCCCGTTCCAGCTGCGCCTGCGGGTCGACGACCCCGGTCCGGGCGCGGCGACGCCGCGGCTGGTCCTGCTGCAGCCGGAGGACGCCGACTCCACCCGCGTCCACACCTGCCTGTTCCTCGCCGCCCCGCCCGGGCGGCCGCTGCCCGCACCGGGCGACGTCGCCGCGGAGGCCGCGCGGGAGGAGCAGGTGCTCGCCGAGGACCTCGCCCTGGCGGCGGAGCTGGCCGGTGCGGGCCTGCCCCTGGCGCTGCGCGACGAGCTGCACGTACCCGCCGACCGGCCCGGTGTGGCGCTGCGCCGCGCGCTGGCCGACTTCACCGCCGCCCGCTGACGGGACGCGCACGATCAGGTGACCTGATCGTGCTGCGTCCTGGCTCGGCGCGGACGGTGAGCCAGGACGCACGGCGGTGAGCCAGGACGCGGGTCAGTCGGCGGTCCACTCCTCCCCGCACGACGCACAGCGGGTCGGCGGGTCCTCGTCGGCGACCCGGCCGCACGCCGGGCACACCCGGTGCAGCCAGCAGGCGGGGTCGCCGCCGTCGTCCGGTACGGGGTGGCGGTCCGCGGTGGTGCGCTCCACGCGGCGATGGTCCCCCTCACACCCGCGGCCGGCACCCGCGGGCGGCTGGGATGCTTGAGGGCGTGCCATCGCCCACCTCCCGCCGTCGCCGGCTCTCCCTGACCGCCGCCGTCCTCGCCCTGCCCGCCGGGTTCCTCGCCCGCGCCGCCTGGGGCCTGCCGACGGCGATCGGCGCCGGACGCCGCGAGATCCGCCCGACCGTGGCCGGCTCGCCGCAGTGGTCGGACGGGCGCTTCCACAACACGCTGCCCACGCCGTCGCTGCCGCCGCCCAACGCCCGCCGCGGCCTGCTGCGGCAGTGGCACGACGACCGGCACGTGGGCCTGCCCGCGCGCCCGGTGCCGCTGGTCCGGCCCGAGATCCCGGCCGAGGCCGGTGACCTCGCCGTCACCTGGTTCGGGCACTCGAGTGCGCTGCTGGAGGTCGACGGCACCCGGGTGCTCGTCGACCCGGTCTGGGGGCACCGCGTCTCGCCGTCGCCGGTGTTCGGGCCGACCCGGCTGCACGAGCCGCCGGCGCCGGTGGAGACCCTGCCGCGGGTCGACGCGATCCTCGTCTCGCACGACCACTACGACCACCTCGACCTGCCCACCGTGCGGGCGCTGGTGGAGCTGCAGGACGCACCCTTCGTCGTCCCGCTGGGCGTGGGCGTGCACCTGCGCCACTGGGGCGTGCCCGAGGACCGCGTGGTCGAGCTGGACTGGGACGGCGCGACGACGGTCGGCGACCTCACGATCACCTGCACCGAGGCCCGGCACTTCTCCGGCCGTTACTTCACCCGCGACACCACGCTGTGGTCCTCGTGGGTGGTCGCCGGCCCCCGGCACCGCGTCTTCTTCGGCGGCGACACCGGCTACACGCCCGCCTTCGCCGGCATCGGTGCGCGGCTGGGCCCCTTCGACCTCACGCTGGTGCCCATCGGCGCCTACAACGAGGCCTGGGCGCACATCCACATGGACCCCGAGGAGGCGGTGCGCGCGCACGGCGACCTCGGCGGCCGGGTGCTGCTGCCGGTGCACTGGGCGACGTTCAACCTGGCCTTCCACCGGTGGGCCGAGCCGGTGCAGCGGCTGCTCGTCGCCGCCGCCCGCTCGGGCGTGCAGGTGCTCGTCCCGCGGCCGGGGCAGCGGGTCGACGTCCTGGCCCCGCCGCCGCTGGAGGACTGGTGGTCCGACGTCGGCACCGCCGGCTCCGGGGCCGACGACGCCGGCGCGGGCAGCGCCGTGCTCACCCGGGTGCTCTCCCGGCTGTCCTCGCTGCGGGCCGGCTGACCGCGCAGGCGCTGGGCCGGCCGGCGCTCTTCAGCGCAGCAGCTTGCTCATCCGCCGGTCGGCCAGCGGCTTGCCGCCGGTCTGGCAGGTGGGGCAGTACTGCAGCGAGGTGTCGGCGAAGCTGACCTCGCGGACGGTGTCGCCGCAGACCGGGCACGGCAGGCCGGTCCGGGCGTGCACACGCAGCCCCGAGCGCTTCTCCCCCTTGAGCGTGG
This sequence comes from Geodermatophilus obscurus, assembly GCF_900115395.1. GTDB lineage: Bacteria > Actinomycetota > Actinomycetes > Mycobacteriales > Geodermatophilaceae > Geodermatophilus > Geodermatophilus obscurus_B. The sequence continues at coordinate 29,748 of NZ_FOWE01000003.1, read as the reverse complement.
CCGCCTTCTGCCCGACCTGGCGCCCGAGGGCGTCGCCGAGCGTGGCCCGCATCGCGTCGGAGAGCCGGACCACCTCGTCGTCGGTGAGCCGGTCGGCCATCTTGAACGGCGAGAGCCGGGCGGCGTGCAGGATCTCGTCGGAGTAGGCGTTGCCGATGCCGGCCAGCAGCGTCTGGTCGGTCAGGGCCCCCTTGAGCTGCCCGGACCGGCCGGCCAGCAGCCGGGCCAGCGTGTCGCGGTCGACCTCGAGCGCGTCGGGGCCCAGCCGGGCGACGCCGGGGACCTCCGACGCCGAGCGGACGACGTACACCGCCAGGCCCTTGCGGGTGCCCTGCTCGGTGAGGTCGAACCCGTTCCCGTCATCGAGGTGGACCCGCAGCGCCAGCGGCCCCTTCCCCGGCTTGGGCGGGGCGTCGGGGAGGCCGGTGCGCCAGTGCAGCCACCCGGCGCGGGCCAGGTGCACGACCAGGTGCAGGCCCGAGACGTCGAGGTCGAGGAACTTGCCGTGCCGCGCCGCGCCGGTCACCTCCAGGCCGGCCAGCGCCGACAGCGGCGGGTCGAACGTCTTCAGCGCCTGCAGGCCGGTCAGGTCGGCGCGCGCGACCACCCGGCCGACGGCGTTCTCGCGGAGGAACGCCGCCAGGGCCTCCACCTCGGGCAACTCGGGCACCCGGCCATGATCCCCGGCCCGCACCCCCGGCGCCGCCCCCGGACGTGTGCACTTCCGCGGAAGTGCTCACCGCACATCGCCCACGTGGACGGTGCACTTCCGCGGAAGTGCACAGACTTCACAGGGCGGTGAGGGACTCCACCCCGCTCACCTCGGCGGTCGCGCCGGGCTCGGTGCGGGCCTGGTCGGCCACCGCGGCCGCGACGGCCGGCGTGACCGCCGGGTCGAAGACGCTGGGGATGATGTAGTTGGCGTTGAGCTGGTCGTCGCGCACGATCGCCGCCAGCGCGTCGGCCGCGGCCAGCAGCATGCCGTCGCTGATCTCCGTCGCCCGGGCGTCGAGGAGGCCGCGGAAGACGCCGGGGAAGGCCAGCACGTTGTTGATCTGGTTGGGCAGGTCCGACCGCCCCGAGGCGACGACGACGGCGTGCTGCCGCGCGCGGACGGGGTCGACCTCCGGGGTCGGGTTGGCCATCGGGAACACCACGGCGCCCTCGGCCATCCGGGTCAGCGCCTCGACCGGCAGCACGTTGCCCGCGCTCACCCCGATGAAGACGTCGGCGCCGTCGAGCGCGTCGGGCAGCTCGCCGCGCACCTTCCCGGTGTTGGTGCGCTCGGCCAGGGCCCGCTTCGCGGGGGTCAGCCGGTCGTCGTCGGGCGAGAGGATGCCCTCCCGGTCCCACACCAGCACGTGCTGCGCGCCGGCCTCCAGCAGCAGGTGCACGATCGCCGTCCCGGCGGCACCCGCCCCGGCGACGACGATCCGCACGTCGGGCAGGCTCTTGTCCACCACGCGCAGCGCATTGCGCAGCGCCGCGAGCGCGACGATCGCCGTCCCGTGCTGGTCGTCGTGGAAGACCGGGATGTCGAGCTTGTCGCGCAGCCGCTTCTCGATCTCGAAGCAGCGGGGGGCCGCGATGTCCTCGAGGTTGATGCCGCCGAAGCCGGGGGCGATGAGCTCGACGGTGCGCACGATCTCGTCGACGTCCTGGGTGTCGAGGCAGATCGGCCACGCGTCGATGTCGGCGAACCGCTTGAACAGCGCCGCCTTGCCCTCCATCACCGGCATGGCCGCGCCCGGCCCGAGGTCGCCGAGGCCGAGGACGGCCGACCCGTCGGTGACGACGGCGACGGTGTTGCCCTTGATGGTCAGCCGCCGCACGTCCTCGGGGTGCTCGGCCAGCGCCAGGCAGACCCGCGCCACGCCGGGGGTGTAGGCCATCGACAGGTCGTCGCGGGTGCGCAGCGGGACCTTCGAGGCCACCTCCAGCTTGCCGCCGAGGTGCAGCAGGAAGGTGCGGTCGCTGACCTTGCGCACGGTCACCCCGGGGACGGCGCGCAGCGCGGCGACCATCTCCTCGGAGTGCGCGGCGTCGGCGGCCGAGCAGGTGACGTCGACGGTCAGCCCGTCCGACCGCGACTCGACCACGTCGATGGCCGTCACCGCCCCGCCGGCGGTCCCCACCGCGGTGGCGATCCGCCCGATCGAGGCCGGGTCGCCGTCGGCGGTGAGCCGGACGGTGATGGAGTACGACGCCGAGGTCACCGGCCCCCGCGGGGCGGTGACCGGGTCGCCCGGCGAGCTGTCGCCGGAGCCGGTGGCGGGAGCGGTGTCGGTGTCGGTGCTCACGGGGACCATCGTGGCACCCGCGCACCGGGCCGGACGGTTGCGGTCACAGTGGTCACGGGCCGCTCAGCGCAGCGGCTCCAGCACCACCTCGAGGCCGCCGTCGGCCGCGGCGGCGACCAGGGCGGCGCCGTCCAGGGGCGGGGGGCCGAGCAGCGCGGCCAGCGTCCGCTCGGGGCCGGAGGGGGCGCCGACGGCGACCACGCGCGCCGGCTCTCCCCCGCCGGCCACCGACCACGGCACGCCCCGCGGGCAGACGACGACCGATCCGGCCGGACACCGGCCCGGGGGCTCGGCCCCGACGCCCAGGCACGGGTCGCCCGCGAGCACGACCAGCACGAGGTCGGCCCGGCGGGCCACGTAGCGGTGCGGCGGCGTGCCCGCCGGCAGGGACAGCACCTGCGCACCGGGGCGGCCGGGGAGGACGGCGTCGAGCGGCTCCATGCCCCGCACGGTGCGCCCGCGCGCTGGTGGCCGGCTGGCGGACCGCCGACCAGCGGCGGACCAGCGCCCGACCAGGCAGGGGACGGACCGTCCGTGCCGTCGCAGACCCCGTCCGGATCCGGAGCCGCCCGCCATGACCGCCACCCCGTCCCTGTCCGCCCCCGCGCCGGCCGCGCCCGCGGCCCGCCCGTCGCCGTGGCGGGAGATCGGCGTCTTCCTCGCCACGGTCGCCGGCCTGCTCACGGTGACCACGTCGGTCGCCGCGGCCGCCGGCGCCGACGTCACCCGGGTCGACCAGGCCCCGCCGCTGGTCCAGGCGCTGCTGTTCGGCCAGGCGCTCATCCCGCTGCTGGCCGCCGTCGTCGCCCGCCTGGTCACCGCCCGGACCCTGCGCCGGCCCGGCTGGGGCTTCCGCCGCCCGTCCTGGCGCAGCCTCGGCACCGCCTGGCTCTGGGCCCTGCTGCCCACCCTCGCGGCCGCCGGGCTGCTGTGGGCCACCGGTCTGGCCGGCTTCGCCGGCGGCGGGCTGACGCCGACGGTCGCGCTCGGCCTGACCGTGCTCGTGCTGCCCTACGTCGTGCTCGCCCTCGCCGAGGACGTCGGCTGGCGGGGCCTGCTCGTGCAGCGGCTGGCCGAGGTCGCCGGGCCGCGGGCCGTCGTGCTGGTCAGCGGGCTGGCCTGGGCGCTGTTCCACTGGCCGCTGGTGCTCTTCCTGGGCGGTGCGCCCGCGGGCGTCCCGGTCTGGTTCGCCCTCGCCTGCCTGACGCTGGGCAGCACGTCGCTGGGCGCGGTGCTCGCCTCCATGCAGCTGCGCTGGGGCATCTGGCCGGGCGTGCTGGCCCACGCGGTGCTCAACGCGCTGCTCTACCACGTGCTCGCGCCGCTGACCGCCGACTCCGGCCCCACCGAGTGGCTGTCCACCGAGACCGGCGCCATGGGCGCGGTCACCCTGCTGCTGGCGGCGCTCGCCTGGTGGCGGGTCGCCCCGCTCGTCCGCACGCCGGCCGGCGGCACGGCCGCGCGCTGACACCCCAGGACGCGGCCGACCGCCTACCCTCCGTCGCCGTGGACCTGCGGCTGGACGTCCTCGGGCCGACGCGGCTGATCCGCGACGGCACCGAGCTGGACCTCGGCGGGCGCCGGCCCGCCGAGGTCCTGGCGCTGCTCGCGGCCGCCGAGGGGCGGGCGGTGCCGGCGGCGGCGCTCGCCGACCGGCTGTGGCGCGGCGCCCCGCCCGCCACGGCGACGACGACGCTGCAGGGACACGTCAGCCGGCTGCGGCGGCTGGTCGACCCCGGCCGCACCGCCCGCGACGCCGCGGTGCTGGTGACCCGCGGCGACGGGTACGCCCTCGTCCTGCCCCGCGCCGCCGTCGACGCGCACGCCTTCGCCGACCTGGTGACCGCCGGCACCGCCGGGGACGACCGGGAGGCCGCACGGGTCCTCCCCGAGGCGCTGGCCCGCTGGCAGGACCGGCCCTACGCCGACGTCGCGGACGTCGACGACGTCGTCCCGGTGGTCGCCCGGCTGGAGGAGCTGCGGCGGGTCGCCGTCGAGCGGCTGGCCGAGGCGCGGCTCGCCCTCGGCGCCGGTGCCGAGCTGGTGCCCGACCTGACCGAGGCGGCGGCGGTCGCGCCGCTGCGGGAGCGCACCGCCGGCCTGCTCGCCCGGGCGCTGTACCGGGCCGGCCGCCAGGCCGACGCGCTGGACGTGCTGCGCCGCACCCGCGAGCGGATCGCCGACGAGCTGGGGCTGGACCCCTCCGCCGAGCTGCGCGACCTCGAGGCCGCCGTGCTGCGCCAGGACCCCTCGCTCGGTGCCGCGACGTCCGCACCGGCCGCGCCCGCCCCTGCCCCGGCCGCGCCCGGCGACGGGTTCGTGGGCCGGCCGGCCGAGCTGGCGGCCCTCGCCGGCGCCTGGTCGGCGGCCGCGGCCGGCCGCGGCACCGCCGTCGTGGTGACCGGCGAGCCGGGGATCGGCAAGACGCGGCTGGTCGAGGCGTTCGCCGAGCGTGCCGGCGCCGCGGCGCGCTGGGGCCGCTGCGCCGAGATCGGCGGCGCGCCGCCGTACTGGCCCTGGCAGCAGGTCCTCGGCGGCCTGCCGGAGGCCGCGCTCGGCACCGACACCGGCGCCCGTTTCGCCCTCGGCCTCGACACCGCCCGCCGGCTGCGCGCGCTGGCCGCCGACGAGCCGCTGCTGGTGGTCCTCGACGACCTGCAGTGGGCCGACCGGGACTCGCTGCACGTGCTGGAGGTCGTCCTCTCCCAGCTGCACGGCAGCCGGGTGCTGCTGGCGGTCACCTGCCGCGAGGAGGCCACCGCCGACCCCGTCCTCGGCCGCGTCCTCGGCCTGGCCGCGCGGCTCGCCGGCGCGCGCCGCCTGCGGCTGGGCGGGCTGGCCGCCGGGGAGGTCGCCGACCTGGTGGGCGGGCTGCGCGGCGGGCCCGCGGAGGACGCCGCGGCGCTGACCGCGCGCACCGGCGGCAACCCGTTCTTCGTCACCGAGCTGGCCGCGCTGCCGGCGGCCTCCGGCGAGGCCGTCCCGGCGGGCGTGCGCGACGTCGTCCGCCTCCGGGTGGGCGCGCTGACCGCCGGCGCCCAGGAGGTGCTGGCGACGGCGGCGGTCGCGGGGCGCGAGGTGTCGCTGGCGCTGCTCGGGGCCGCCCTCGGCGGCGGGCACGACGGCGGGGACGCCGGCGGGGTGACCGAGGCACTCCGCACCGCCCTGCTGCTCGAGCCCTCCCCCGGCCGGGTGCGGGTGGCCCACGACCTGGTGCGCGAGGTGCTGCTCGCCGACCTCGGCCCGGTCGCCCGGGCCCGCGCGCACGGCCGGCTCGCCGACGCGCTGGAGGCCGGCGCGGCCGCGGCCACCTCGGCCGGCGCCATCGCCGTCCACCGCAGCGAGGCCGCCGCCGGCGGGCCCGACGAGGCGGCGGCCCGGGCGTGCCTGCGGGCCGCCACGGAGGCACTGGACCGGGCCGGCGTCGACGAGGCGGCAGCCCTGGCCGCGCGCGGGCTCGCGCACGTCCCCGCCGGGTCGGCCGCCCTGGCCACCGACCTGCACCTGGTCCGCGGCGAGGGGCTGCGCCGGCTCGGGCTCCTGGAGGACAGCGGCGCCGCCCTGCGCACCGCCGCCGACCTCGCCCGCGCCGCCGACGACCCCGCCCGCCTCGCGCGCGCCGCCGTCGCCTCGGCCGGCGGAGGGCTCGGGGGCTACTGGGCGTCGGTCGGCGCGCCGGCCGCGACCGACGTCGCCCTGCTCGAGGAGGCCGCCACCCGCACCGGCGCGCTGCCGCCGGGCCTGGCCTCGGCGGTGCTCGCCGCCCTGGCGGTGCAGCGCTCGTCGTCGGGCGAGGCGGGCGGCCGGGAGCTCGCCGACCGCGCCCTCGCCGCCGCCGGGGACTCCCCCGCCGCCCGCCCGCGCGCCCGGGTGGCGCGGTTCGTGGCCGACTGGACGCCGGCCCACGCGCACGCGCGGGTGGAGTTGGCCCGCACGATGCTGCGCGAGTCGGCGGGCGTCCCGGCCGCCGAGGCGACCGCGCTGCACCTGCTGCGCTGCGCCCTCACCGAGACCGTGCAGGTGGAGGAGGCGGCCGCGGTCGGCCGGCGGTTCACCGAGCTGGCCACCCGCCGCGGCGACGGCGACCTGCTGCAGCTGGACGCCTGGTGGTCGGCGGGCCTGGCGCTGGCCCGCGGGGACGCCGACGGGGCCCGCCGGCTGGCCGACGCCGCCGTCGCCGACGCCCCGACCAGCTCACCGGCCGCCGCCGACGTCACCCGGATGTCGCGCCAGACGATCGAGGGCATCGCCGCCTGGCACGAGCACCGGATGCCCGGCCTGGTGCCGGAGGTGGTCGACCTCGCCGCCACCGTCGACCCCGGCTGGCTGGCCGTGCTGGCCCAGGCGCACGCCCAGGCGGGACGGCACGCGCAGGCGCACGCCGCCGTCGAGCGGTGGCTGACGTTCCCCGCGCACGGCGCCCGCGAGCCCGTGCGCGCCGTGCTGCTCGCCGACGTCGCCCTCGAGCTGCGCGACCCCGCCCTGGCCGCCACCGTGCTGCCGGCGCTGCGCTCCTACGGCGACACGGTGGTCGTGCTCTGGGCGGGGACGACGGTGCTCGGGCCCACCGCGCTCTACCGCGGCGGCGTCCTGGGCCTCACCGGGCAGCCGGGTGCGGAGGCCGAGCTGCGGCGGGCGCTGGAGATCTGCGGGCTGTTCGGCTTCGCCCCGTTCGCCGCCCGCGCCCGCGCCCTGCTCGCCGAGTTCTGCTGACCGGGTACTGCTGACCCTGCGCACTTCCGCGGAAGTGCACACGGGCGCTCAACTCGAGCGCTGCGCCGTCCGCTCGGCGCGGGTCCGGAGCCCGGCGCAGAACTGGCGGAACGAGGGGTTCAGGTCCGGCGTCGACCGCTCGGTCACCCACGCCAGCGGGCCGGTCTGGTCCTCGCGGACGGTCAGCACCGTGCCCCCGTCGTCCTGGCGGTCGAGCAGGTAGGTGCGCTCGATGACCGCCAGCCCGAACGGCAGCCCGCCCCGCCAGCGCATGGCCTCCCCGGGCCGCAGCTCGGTGACGGTGACGGTGAACGGCCGGCTGCGGATCATGGTCGCGTACAGGGTCAGCTGCTCCCCCAGCGCGACCCGGCCCTCGACCCGGTCGACGCCGGAGTCCCAGTCCCGCCAGGCACCGACGTCGACCAGGTGCGGCCACACCTCGTCGGGCGCCGCGTCGATGCGCGTGGTCGCCTCGTAGCTCCTCATCGGGTCCCCTTCCGCCGCCCGCAGTCTGCCCGGGGTCAGCCGGGCGGACCAGGGGCGCGCAGGCGGAACGGCCGGTCCGCCCGGAGCGGCCCGGCCGCCCACCCGAGCAGCCCGGTGACGTCGAGGCCGTGCGGCGGCGCCGGCGCGTAGGGCGCGACGTTGCCCGCTCCCCGCGCGACCAGCCGCGCCGCGCCGCCGGCGTTGCCGCGGGCGGCGTGGGTGAGGCCGACGGCGAGCTGCGCCAGGCCGCGCCACAGCTGCCGCTCGGCGTCCGGCGCGGCCTTCCACGCGTCCTCGAGGACCTCGTGGGCGTGGAAGGGCCGGCCGTCGTCGAGCAGCGCCTGCGCCTCGGTGATCGCCTCGTCCGGCGTCCGCGGCACCCCCTCCGGAGCGCGCTCGACGCCCTCGGCCCCGTACGGCAGGGGCCGGCCCAGGGCGTCGCGGGGGCGGGCACTGCGGGCCCGTCCCCCGGCGTCGCGGTCGCGCACGGGGTCCACGGGGACATCCTCCCGCGGGCCCGGTCACCCCGTCAGCCGGTCGACTGCATCCGGACCTGCGCAGACGCCGGAAGGAGAGGTGTCAGCACCCCCAGACACCGGAGGACCCCCGTGACCCGCACCCGCACCCTCGGCATCGCCACCGTCGCCGGAACCGGCGCGCTGCTCGCGCTCGGCGTCGCTCCCGCCTCGGCGGCCGACACCGCCACCGTCTCCGTCCTGCACGCCGTACCGGACCTCCCGGTGGACGTCTACGCCAACGGCGAGCGGCTGATCGACGACTTCCAGCCGGGCACCCTCACCGACCCGCTGCAGCTGCCGGCCGGCTCCTACGACCTGGCGCTGTTCCCGGCCGACGCCGCCGACGGCTCCGGCACGCCGCTGCTGTCGGCGAACGGCGTCGCGGTGCCCGCCGGCGCCGACGCCACCGTGGTCGCGCACCTGACGGCCGAGGGCCAGCCGGCGCTCACCCCGTTCGTCAACGACACCTCCGAGGTCCCCGCGGGCCAGGGCCGCGTCGTCGTCCGGCACACCGCGGCCGCGCCGGGGGTCGACGTCCGCGCCGGCGGCCAGGTGGTCGCGCCGAACCTGACCAACCCGAACGAGGCCGCCCTCGAGGTCCCGGCCGGCACGGTCAGCGCCGACGTCGTCCTCGCCGGCACCTCCACCGTCGCGATCGGCCCGGCCGACCTCGACGTCACCGAGGGCGCGACGACGATCGTCTACGCGTGGGGCTCGCAGGACGCGGGCTACGAGCTGGCCGTCCAGACGATCGGCGGCGGCCACTCGGCGCCGTCCGGCGTCCCCGGCGGCAGCGCGGGCCTCGTCGACTCCGCTGGTGACGACGGCCTGCCGCTGCCGCTGGTCGGTCTGTCCGCGCTCGGCCTGGTCGGCGCCGGCCTGGCCGCCCGCCGGCTCGCCACCACGCGGGTCTGACCCCCGGACCGACAGGAGGACCGACGTGCGACCCGCTGCCGCCGGCGTGGTGCTGGGCGTGGCCCTCGCCGTGGGCGTGCCCACGGCCTGGGCCGTGACCCGGCCGCCGGCGGCGGCGGGCGCGCCCGTCGAGCAGGTGCTCGGTGCCCCCGGGGAGCAGGTGCTCAGTGCCCCTGGGGAACCGTCGGCGCCCGCACCCGCCCCCGCGACCCCGGGCGTGACCGTGCGGGACGCCGCTCCCACCGCCGCACCGCAGGTGGTGGCCCCGGCGCGCGTCGCCGTCCCGGCCCACGGGCTCGACGTCCCCGTCGAGCCCGTGGGCACCCGGCCCGACGGGCAGATGGCCATCCCCGACGACGTCGACCGGGCCGGCTGGTACCGCTTCGGCCCGGTGCCCGGTGCGCCCGGCTCCGCGGTGGTCGCCGGGCACGTCGACGACGTCGAGCAGGGCCTGGGCGCCATGGCGGCGCTGCGGGCGACCGAGCCCGGCGACGAGGTGGTCGTGACCGACGCGGCCGGCACGCTGACCACCTGGCGGGTGGTCTCGCGGGAGTCGCTGGCCAAGCAGGCGCTGCCGCTCGACGCGCTCTTCCGCCGCGACGGCCCGCCCCGGCTGACGCTGGTCACCTGTGGCGGACCGTTCCTCCCCGAGGTGGGCGGCTACCGCGACAACGTCGTCGTCGTGGCGGAGCCGGCGCCGTGACCCATCTCCTGGAGCCCCGTACCGGCCGGTGGTCGCCTAGTGTCGGGCGGGTGACGACGGAGGCTGAGCCAGTGCCTGCCGGCGCGGCCGAGCCCGACGACGACGAGGTCGGCCGCCGGTTCGCCGCGGGCGACGAGCAGGCGCTGGCCTGGGCCTACGAGCGCTACGCCGCCCGGGTGCACGGCATGGCGGTGCGCGCGTTCGGTCCCGGCCCCGACGCCGAGGACGTCACCCAGCAGGTCTTCGTCTCCGCCTGGACCGGGCGGGCGGGCTTCCGCCCCGAGCAGGGACCGCTGCCGGCGTGGCTGACCGGCGTCTGCCGCCACAAGATCGCCGACACCTGGGCCCGGCGGGACAAGCAGCGCCGCGCGACCGAGGCCGCGATCGCCGATGCGCAGGCGGGGCCCGCGCGCGGCTCCGCCCCGGTCGACGCCGCCGTCGCCGACCGCGTGCTGCTGCTCGGCGAGCTGGACCGCCTGGGCCAGCCGCAGCGGGGCATCATCGAGCTGGCCTTCTTCGCCGACCTCACGCACACGCAGATCGCCGAGCGCACCGGCCTGCCGCTGGGGACGGTCAAGAGCCACATCCGGCGCACCCTCGAGCGCCTGCGCGACCGGTTGGAGGTGGACGGTGCCGCACTGCACGCCTGAGGACCTCGGGCTGGCCGCCCTCCGGGAGCCGCTCGACCGCGACTCCGCCGCGCACCTCGCCGGCTGCGCCACCTGCCGGACCGACGTGGCCCGGTTGCGCCGCGCCGTCGACGTGCTCGCCGTCCCCGAGCTGGCCGACCCCGGTCCGCCGGTCGCTCCCCCGCCGGGGCTGTGGGCGGGCATCGCCGGGGCCACCGGCGTCGTCACCGCACCCCGCCCGGACGTCGTCGCCGCGTCGGCCCCGCCGGCCGGCCCGGTGCCCGACGCCCTGCCCGTGCCGATGACCGCCCCGCCCGACGCCAGTGCGCCGGACGCACCGCTCGCCCCCGTGGTGCCGCTCCGGCCGCGCCGGAGCCGGCTGCTGCCCGCCGCCGCGGCGGCGCTGGTCGGGCTCGGCATCGGCGCCGGTGGCGTCCTGCTGACCGACCGCGGCGACGGCGACGGCGGCGTCCCCGTGGCCGCCGCCGCGCTCGACCCCCTGGAGGGCAGCGACGCCTCCGGCAGCGCGGAGGTCGTCGAGCGGGAGGACGGCACGCGGGTGCTGCGCGTCGAGCTGTCCGCCGACGCCCCGGCGGAGGGCTACTACGAGGCGTGGCTGCTCGACGAGTCGGTGTCCGGGCTGATCCCGCTCGGCGTCGTCCGTGCCGGCACCGAGGACTTCGAGCTGCCCGAGGGGCTCGACCTCGGCGAGTACCCCGTGGTCGACGTGTCGGTGGAGCCGCTCGACGGCGACCCGGCGCACTCCGGCGTCTCGGTCGCCCGGGGGCTGCTCGACACCTGAGTAGCGTCGGCCGCGTGACCGCGCTCGACCAGGGGCTCCTCCCGCACGACGACCTCGCCGACGCCTGGCGGGCCGCCCGCCCCCGCCCGGCCGGCCGGCACCTCGACAGCGCCGCCTGCAGCCGGCAGAGCAACCGGGTGCTGGAGGCGGTCGCCCACCACGCGCGGCACGAGGCCGAGCTCGGCGGCTACGTCGCCGAGGCGACCGCCGGCGACCTGCTGCAGCAGGGCCGCAGCGTCCTCGGCGGCCTGGTCGGCATGGCCGCGGCCGACGTCGCCTTCGTCGAGTCGGCGCAGGCCGCGCTGGCGACGCTGCTCGCCGCCTGGCGGCTGCCCGCCGGGTCACGGGTGACCTGCCTGCCCGGTGAGTACGCGCCCAACGCGGCGATGCTGCGCGCCGCCGGCCTGGTCCCCGAGCCGGTGGCCGTCGACGGCGACGGCCGGGCCGACGTCGAGGCGCTCGAGCGGTCGCTGGCCGCCGACCCGCCGCGCTTGGTGCACCTCACCCACGTCGCCAGCCACCGCGGCGTGGTCCAGCCGGCGGCCGACGTCGTCGCGCTGTGCCGGGCGTCCGAGGTGCCGCTGGTGCTCGACGCCGCCCAGTCGCTGGGCCACGTCGACGTCGACCTCGGCGCCGACGTCGTCTACTCGACCTCCCGCAAGTGGCTGGCCGGGCCGCGCGGGGTCGGCGTGCTGTGCGTGCGCCCGGCGGTGGCCGCGCAGCTGGTGCCCGCGCTGGCCGCCCCGGCCGGTCTGCCGCCGCTGCGGGCGCTGGAGAGTGGGGAGGCGCACGTGGCCGGCCGGGTCGGGCTGGTGCTCGCCGTCGGGGAGCACCTGGCCGCCGGCCCGCAGCGGGTGCGCGAGCGGCTGTCCGCGCTGGGCCGGGCGGGGCGGGAGGTGCTCGACGGCGCCGCGGGCTGGCGGGTGGTGGAGCCGGTCGGCGAGCCCACGGCCACCACGACCCTGCGCCCGCCCGACGGTGTCGACGTCGTGGCCACCCGCGCCCGGCTGCTCACCGAGCACGGCATCGTCACCACCGCGGCCGGCCCCGAGCGGGCGCCGGGCGAGATGACCGGGCCGGTGCTGCGGGTGTCACCGCACGTCGACGGCACCGTCGAGGAGCTGGAGGCCCTCGCCGCCGCCCTCTGAGGCAGGCACAGGAAGCTCTCCGCACGTATCCGCCGCCGGTACGTGCGCATCGCCTCCTATGCCTCGACCAGCGCCGCCTGCACGCGCTGCGACACCCGCCGGTGGACGGCGAGCTGCTCGTCGAGGCCGGGGTGCACCGGCACGCCGTCCTCCACCACGAACCGCCCGCCGACGACGGTGTGCCGCGCCGCCACCGGCCCGCAGCGCAGCCACGCCTCCACCGGGTCCGACAGCGCGCCGGCGAACGCGGGCCCGGTCAGCGGCCAGACGGCCAGGTCGCCGCACGCCCCCACCGACAGCTGCCCGATCTCGCCGGTGCGCCCGAGGCAGGCCGCGCCACCGCGGGTGGCGATCTCCAGGGCGTCGCGGGCGGAGAACGAGCCGGCGCCGTGGCGCAGCTTGCCCTGCAGCATCGCCGTGCGGGCCTCCAGCCACAGCGACGCCGAGTCCGCCGACGCCGACCCGTCCACGCCCAGCCCCACCGGCGCCCCGGCGGCGCGCAGCTCGGCCACCGGCGCCAGCCCGCTGCCGAGCACCATGTTCGACGACGGGCAGTGCGCCGCCCCGACCCGCGCGGCGCCCAGGCGCGTGACCTCCTCGGGCGAGGGCCACACCACGTGCGCCAGCCACACCCGGTCGCTCATCCAGCCGACGTCGGCGAGGTAGTCGACCGGGCGGCGGCCGAAGCGCTCGAGGCAGAAGGCGTCCTCGTCCTGCGTCTCGGCGAGGTGGGTGTGCAGCCGGACGTCGAGCCGCTCGGCGAGTTCCGCGGTGCGGGTCATCAGCTCGGTCGACACGCTGAACGGCGAGCACGGGGCCAGCGCCAGGCGGGTCAGCGCGTGCGGCGAGCGGTCGTGGTGGGCGTCCACCAGGCGCTGCGACTCGGCCAGGATCTCGTCGTCGTCCTGGACGACGGAGTCCGGCGGCAGCCCGCCGTCCTTGACCGACAGCGACATCGAGCCGCGCGTGACGTGCGACCGCACCCCGAGGTCCTGCGCCGCCCGCACCTCGGCGCCGACGAGGTCACCGGCGCCGCGCGGGTGCACGTAGAGGTGGTCGGTGGAGGTGGTGCAGCCGGCCAGCGCGAGCTCGGTGAGCCCGACGTAGGCCGACACGTACGCCGCCTCCTCGTCCAGCCGCGCCCACAGCGGGTAGAGGGTGACCAGCCACTCGAACAGCCCGCCGGTCAGCGCCGGGGCGAAGGAGCGGGTCAGGTTCTGGTACAGGTGGTGGTGGGTGTTGACCAGCCCCGGCGTCACCAGGCAGCCGCGGGCGTCGACCGTCCGGGCGGCGGCCGGCCGCGGGTCGCCGGGCCCGCCGACCCCGCTCACCACCCCGCCGGTGACGGCGACCCACCCGCCGGTGATCTCGCGCCGGTCCTTGTCGACGGTGGCGAGCAGGTCGGCCGAGTGCACGAGCAGGTCCGCGGTCTCCACCCCCGCATCCTGCCCACCGCCGGCCCGACGCGGCGTGCAACCCCCCTGTGACGAACCGGGGATACCGTGACCGTCCCGCACACCGACGAGGAGTGACCATGCAGTTCCTGCAGCCCGCGACCTGGGCGGAGGCGCTGGAGGCGAAGGCCGCCCACCGCGACGCCGTCCCGATCGCCGGGGGCACCGACGTCATGGTCGGGATCAACTTCGGCCGCCTGCGCCCGGCCCTGCTGCTCGACCTCACCCGGGTCGCCGACCTGCGGCAGTGGGACACCGACGACGGCGCGGTGCGGCTGGGCGCCGGCGTGCCGTACGCGCGGGTGATCACCGAGCTCGGCGACCGGCTGCCCGGGCTGGCGATGGCCGCCCGCACCATCGGTTCCCCGCAGATCCGCAACCGCGGCACCGTCGGCGGCAACCTGGCCACCGCCTCCCCCGCCGGCGACGCGCACCCCGCGCTGCTGGCGGCCGGCGCCGAGGTGGAGGTGGCCTCGGTCCGCGGCACCCGCACCATCCCGGTGACCGAGTTCTACCGGGGCGTCAAGCGCTCCGCCCTGGCCGACGACGAGCTGATCGCCGCCGTCCGGATCACCCCGCCCAGCGGGCCGCAGCAGTACAGCAAGATCGGCACCCGCAACGCGATGGTCATCGCCGTCGCGGCGTTCGGGCTGGCGCTGCACCCGGCCCGCCGCGCCGTCGGCACCGGCATCGGGTCGGCCGCGCCCACGCCGCGCCGTGCCCCCGCCGCCGAGGAGTTCCTCGCCGGAGAGCTCGACGGGCTGTGGGACAGCCGCGCCGAGCTGCCCGCCGCCACCGCGGCCCGCTTCGGCGAGCTGGTCGCCGCGGCGGCCGCCCCCATCGACGACGTCCGCGGCACCGCCCGCTACCGCGTCCACGCGCTGTCGGTGATGGCCCGCCGCGCGCTGACCTGGGCCTGGCTCGACTACCGGAAGGGAGACCCGACGTGCGCCTGACCTGCACCGTCAACGGCACGACCCGGCAGGTGGACGACGTGTGGGAGGGCGAGAGCCTGCTCTACGTCCTCCGCGAGCGCATGGGCCTGCCCGGCTCGAAGAACGCCTGCGAGCAGGGCGAGTGCGGCTCGTGCACCGTCTACCTCGACGACGTCCCGGTGTGCGCCTGCCTGGTCGCCGCCGGCCAGGCCGAGGGCCGCGAGATCGGCACCGTGGAGGGACTGGCGCCGCCGGGCGAGCTGCACCCGGTGCAGGAGGCCTTCCTCGAGGCCGGCGCCGTCCAGTGCGGCTTCTGCACGCCGGGCCTGCTGGTGGCCACCGACGACCTGGTCAGCCGCTCGCTCGCCGAGGGCCGCACGCCCACCGACCCCGAGATCCGCGAGGCGCTGGCCGGCAACCTCTGCCGGTGCACCGGCTACGAGAAGATCCTCGACGCCGTCCGGCTGGCCGCCGACCGCATGGCGGGGGACGCCCGGCAGCCGGGGGGCACGCGGTGAGCGCGCCCACCCGCACGCCCGCCGGCGCGCCGTCAGCCGTGGGCGGCCCCGGCGGCCGCATCGGCGACGACGCGCGGCGCCCCGACGGCGTCCTCAAGGTCCGCGGCGAGTTCGCCTACGGCAGCGACCTGTGGATGGACGACATGCTGTGGGGCGTCACGCTGCGCAGCCCGCACCCCTACGCCCGCATCCGCTCGATCGACGTCGGCCCCGCGCTGGCGGTCCCGGGCGTGCACGCCGTCCTCACCTCCGACGACGTCCCCGGCGAGAAGGTCTACGGCCTCGAGCTCGCCGACCAGCCGGTGCTGGCGTTCGACGTCGTCCGCTACCAGGGCGAGCCGGTGGCGCTGGTAGCCGCCGACCACCCCGACACGGCCCGCCGGGCCGCGGCGCGGATCGTCGTCGACTACGACGTCTGGGAGCCGGTCACCGACGCCCGCGTCGCGCTCGGCCACCCCACCTGGAACCAGGTGCACGACTCCCCCGCCGAGGTCACGGAGCTGAGCCGGGAGAGCGCCGACCTGCACCCGCACGGCAACCTGGTGCGCCACCTCAAGGTCCGCCGGGGCGCCCCCGCGCCCACCGCCGACGTCGTGGTCGTCGGCGAGTACGAGGTCGGCATGCAGGACCAGGCCTTCCTCGGCCCGGAGTCCGGCCTCGCCGTCCCGGGTGAGGACGGCGGCGTCGACCTCTACGTCGCCACCCAGTGGCTGCACGTCGACCAGCGGCAGATCTGCGCGGCGCTGGCCCTCCCACCCGAGCGGGTGCGGCTGACCCTCGCCGGCGTGGGCGGGGCCTTCGGCGGCCGCGAGGACCTGTCGATGCACGTGCACGCCTGCCTGCTGGCGCTGCACACCGGCAAGCCGGTGAAGATGTCCTACAACCGCGAGGAGTCCTTCTTCGGCCACGTGCACCGCCACCCGGCGACCATGCGCTACGAGCACGGCGCAACCCGCGACGGCGACCTCGTGTACGTGAAGGCCGAGATCTACTTCGACGGCGGCGCCTACGCCTCCTCCACCCCGGCGGTCGTGGGCAACGGCGGCACGATGGGCATCGGCCCCTACGTCGTCCCGAACGTGCACGTCGACTGCTACGGCGCGTACACCAACAACCCCCCGTGCGGCGCCATGCGCGGGTTCGGGTCGGTGCAGACGGCGTTCGCCTACGAGGCGCAGATGGACGCCCTCGCCGCGGAGCTGGGCATGGACCCGGTCGAGCTGCGCTGCCGCAACGCCATGGAGCAGGGCTCGACCACACCCACCGGTCAGGTCGTCGACAGCCCGGCGCCGGTCGTGGAGCTGCTCCGCCGGCTCGAGGCGATGCCGATGCCCCCGGCGGTGCCCACCGGCGACGACGTCGACCTGCGGGACATGCCCGGCGGCGTCTCCAACACCACCCACGGCGAGGGCGTGCGGCGCGGCGTCGGGTACGCCGTCGCGTACAAGAACGTCGCCTTCTCGGAGGGCTTCGACGACTACTCGACCGCCCGGGTGCGCCTGGAGGTCGTCGGCGGCGAGGCCGTGGCGACCGTGCACACCGCGGCCGCCGAGGTCGGGCAGGGCCTGGTCACCGTCGAGCAGCAGATCGCGCGCACCGAGCTCGGCGTCGAGCAGGTCGTCGTCCACCCGAAGGACACCGCCGTCGGCTCGGCCGGCTCCACGTCGGCGTCCCGGCAGACCTACGTCACCGGCGGGGCGGTCAAGGCCGCCTGCGAGGCGGTCCGCGGGCAGGTGCTCGAGCTCGCGCAGCGCGGCGTCGGCCGGCCGGTCGCCGACCTGAGGCTCGACGGCGGCAAGGTCGTCTCCGACGTCGAGGGCATCGCACTGCCGCTGGCCGACGTCCTGGGCGAGGAGGTCGTCGAGGAGACCGTCGAGTGGCGGCACCGGCCCACCGAGTCGATCGACCCCGAGACCGGGCAGGGCTTCGCGCACGTGCAGTACGCGTTCTCCGCGCACCGGGCGGTGGTCGACGTCGACGTCGAGCTGGGGCTGGTCAAGGTCGTGGAGATGGCCTGCACCCAGGACGTCGGCAAGGCGATCAACCCGCAGGCCGTGATCGGGCAGATCCAGGGCGGCACCGCGCAGGGGCTCGGGCTGGCGGTGATGGAGGAGATCCTGGTCCGCGACGGCCGGGTGCAGAACCCGTCGTTCACCGACTACCTCATCCCGACGGTGCTGGACATGCCGCCGATGCGGGTGGAGATCCTGGAGTACGCCGACCCGCACGCCCCCTACGGGCTGCGCGGGGTCGGCGAGGCGCCCAACATCTCCTCCGGCCCGGCGGTGCTGGCCGCCATCCGGCAGGCGACCGGCCTGCCGCTCACCCGCGTGCCCGTCCGCCCGGAGCACGTCACGGGGACGTAGCCGCGACCCCGGCCAAGCGGTCCATCGCGGTCAGGACCCGGTCCTGCAGGCCGGGGTCCTCCAGCGCGCGCGGCGTCCGCGCCGGACGGCTGCCCGCGGTGTAGCCGCCGGTCCAGTCGCCGGCCGCCGCGTGCGCGACCCGCCTGCCGCCGTCCTCGACGTCGCCCGGTGCGCCCGGGGAGGCCAGCTTGGTGCGCACCCAGCCCGGGTCGACCGCGCCGACGCGCAGGTGCGGCAGGCGGCGGGCCCAGCCGAGGGCCAGGACGACGTCGAGTGCCTTGGAGTCGGCGTACGCGCGCCGCGACGGCCGTGGGGTGCCGAGGTCGTCGGGGTCGACACGTCCCGAGCCGACCATGCCGCTGCCGAGGAAGACCAGGCGCTCGCGGACCCGTCCGTGCAGCAGCGCGGTGAGCAGGTGCGGGGCGAGGGCGTTGACGGCGAACGCGAGCTCGTGACCCTGCCGGCTGGGCGGCGCCCCCTCCGGCGGCCACACGCCCGCGTTGTGCACCAGGACGTCCGGCTCCCCCAGCCGGTCGGCCAGGGACCGGACCTCGTCGAGGTCGGCCAGGTCGCCGGTGACCAGCCGGACGTCGCCCAGCCGGCCGAGCTCCTCGGCGACCGGCGCGCCGCGGGCCTCGCTGCGGGCGTGCAGGACGACGGTGTGCCCGCCGGCCAGCAGCTGCCGCGCGGCCGCGCGGCCGATGCCGTCGGTGGAGCCGGTGATCGCGATCGTCGCCATGCGCGGGGCCTACCCGCTGCTCAGCGGGTCACCCCGGGCGTTCCCGCGGGAACGTCTCCCCGGCGTGCAGCGCGGCGTCGAGGTCGCGGACGAGCTCGCCGACCCGGCCCCCGCCCGTCGGAGCCGCGGGGAGCCGGCGGAGCACCGCGGCGACCGCCGGCGGCGCGTGTCCCCGCGCCCACTCCGGCGTTCCCGCGGGAACGCCCGCCAGCTCCTCCGCCCGGGCGGCATGCGCGGCCGCACCCAGCACGTGCCGCACCTGGTGGGCGCTGGCCAGCGGGTGCAGGAAGGCGGCCGCCGCCGCGAGGCTCGCCGCCCGTGCCGCCTCGGCCGCGGCCGGGCCGGGGGTCTCGCGCGCCGCCCGGAAGGCCGCCCACGAGCTCTGCCGGAGCGCGGCCGTCCGCCGTCCGCCCGCGGCGTAGGCCCGGGCCGCGGCGACGGCGTCGCGCGGCCGCGGGTCCGTGGGCGCGGCCGCCTCGAACACCGGGAGCACCCGCGCCGCGCACGCGGCCGACCAGCCCGCGATCTCCCGCAGCTCGTCCGCGCCCAGCTCGATCGCGTCCGGCACGCTCAGGCGGTCCCCTCCCAGCGGCGGTGCAGCCCGGCGCGGCCGGCCTCGGTGGGGCGTCCCCACAGCCGCAGCCGGGCCATGCCGCCGTCGGGGAAGACGTCCAGCCGCACCCGGGTGACGGCGGCGTCCCCGGCCAGCACGAACCGGTGCCGCGTGTCGGGCTGCAGCGGCGTGCGGGCCAGCAGCTCCACCTCGTCGCCGTCCGCCGTCGTCCCGGTCAGCGACGCCGCACCGGGGGCGTTGCCGAGGAACCACGAGGTGTCGAGCTCGGCGAGGGTCACGGTCCCCTCGCAGGCCAGCGCGACGTCGACCCAGTCGTTGCCGTCGTCACGGCGGCGGGCGTTCTCCCAGCCCTCGCCCATCGAGCGGGCCTCCCCGCGACCGATGAGCTGGTGCGGACTGCCGTAGAAGGCGTTGCTCACGCCGGTGATCCGGCCGCCGTTCTCCAGCGCGGCGAGGTCGCAGGGGCCGGCGTCGAGCAGCCGCGGGTCGGGCACCACCTCGCCGTGCACCCGCAGCCGGGCCACACCGCCGTCGGGGTGGATGGACAGCCGCACGTGGGTCACCCGCGGCCCCGGCTCGACGGGGAAGCGGTTCGCCGTGCCGCCGACCAGGTCCGACAGCGGCAGCAGCGGCACCCAGTCGGCGTCGGGCAGCGCGGGCGCCGGCGGGTGGCCCTCCACCACCGCCCCCTCCAGCGACGCGCGCGGCGGGTAGTTGCCGAGGAAGAACGCGGTGTCGACGACGACCGCGTGCACGACGCCCGGCATCCCGAGCCGCACGACCGCCCAGTCGGAGCCGGGCTCGCGGCGGCGCCGGGTCTCCCAGCCGTCGTACTCCTTGCCGCGCGCGCCGAAGTCGTCCCGCGCCCGCGCCGGCCCCGGCAGGACCAGGTTCTCCTTGCCGGCGAAGAACTCGTCGTTGGCCGCCACCACCGCACCGCCCTGGGTACGGACGGCGAGGTCGGGCAGGTCGAACGGGTCGGTCACGGGTCTCCTCCGGAGTCGGCGGGGGTCACTCTCGCACGCCCGGGGTAGGGGCCCCACGTCTCACGCCGCACCCGAGGAGGACCCGTGTCCGAACCGACCGACGACCTGCGCGAGCGCGCCCGCCAGCACATCCAGCAGATGCCCGCCGAGACCGCGCTGGGCAACGCCGACCCCGCCGGCGGCTCCATGGACGACCCGAAGATCATGGACGAGGCAGCCCGGGAAGAGGGCGAGCAGTAGGAGGACCCGCCTGCCCCCACCGCTCGCAGGCTCGCGGCGGGCTCCTGCAGGCGGGCCGTTCCAGCCGGTCACCGGCCCCCTCGGTCGAGCAGCCGGCCGAGGGGGCTGCCGTCGGCCTCCCGCCCGCGCAGCCACGTCCGCCGGACGACGCCGGTCAGCTCCCGTCCCGCGTAGGGCGTCACCGGGTTGCGGTGCTCGAGCCGGCCGACGGTGAACCGCTCGTCGGGCGCGAAGGCCACCAGGTCGGCGTCCCGCCCGACGGCGATCGCCCCCTTGCCCGGCAGCCCCGCCAGCAGTGCCGGGGCCGCCGACATCCACCCCATCACCTGCGCCAGCGGCAGCCCGCGCGCCCGCGCGCCCGTCCACACCGCGGGCAGCGCCACCTGCAGCCCCGCGATCCCGCCCCAGGCCAGGCCGAAGTCGCCGACGTCGAGCCGCTTGAGCTCCGGCGTGCACGGCGAGTGGTCGCTGACCACCAGGTCGACGTCGCCGACCCGCAGCGCCTCCCACAGCGCCTCCCGATGCACCGCTTCCCGGATCGGCGGGCAGCACTTGAACGCGGTGTCGCCGTCGGGCACGTCCTCGGCGGCGAAGGTCAGGTAGTGCGGGCAGGTCTCGACGGTCACGCGCACGCCGGACGCCCGCGCGGCCCGCAGCAGCGGCAGCGCGTCGCCGTCGGCCAGGTGGACGACGTGGCTGCGCGCGCCGGTGTCCCGGGTGGCGGCCACCAGCCGGCCGATCGCCGTCTCCTCCGCCGCCGGCGGCCGCGAGGCGAGGAACGCCGCGTAGCTCGCGCCCGACGGCTCCGGCGCCGCGTCGATGACCTGCTCGTCCTCGGCGTGCGCGATGAGCAGCCCGTCGAACGTCGCCAGCTCCGCCAGCGCGGCCCGCAGCCCGGCGTCGTCGAGCGGCGGGAACTCCGGGACGCCGGAGTCGAGCAGGAAGCACTTGAACCCGACGACACCGGCCTCGTGCATCGGCCGCAGCTGGCCGGCGTTGCCGGGCACCGCGCCGCCCCAGAACGCCACGTCGACGGCGACCTGCCCGGCGGCGGCCTCCCGCTTGACCCGCAGCGCCTCGACCGTGGTCGTGGCCGGCACCGAGTTCAGCGGCATGTCCACGATGGTGGTGATCCCTCCGGCGGCCGCGGCCCGCGTGGCGGTGGCGAAGCCCTCCCACTCGGTGCGTCCCGGCTCGTTGACGTGCACGTGGCTGTCGACCAGGCCGGGCAGCAGCACCTCGTCGTCGGCGAGGGTGACCGCGCTGGCCGGGACGTCGTCGAAGCCGGTGACCGCGGTGACGACGCCGCCGGCGGTGTGCACGGCCGCGGCGCGCTCGCCGTCGGGCAGCACCACCCGCCGGGCGCGGACGACGAGGGTCACGCGACCGCCTCGACCGCTCGCACGACGGAGTGCAGCTCGGTCCCCCACGCGGTGGCCACCCAGCCGTTCTCCAGCGGCAGGCGGACGGCGTCGTCGGCGGTCAGCACCCCCGCAGCCTGCCCGACGTGCACCGTGGACGCGTAGGCGCGCGGCGCGACCGGCGGCAGCCAGGCCGGCGCACCCGGGCCGAGACCGACGGTCGTGTGCAGCAGCGGGCGGCCGTCGACGACCACCCGCGTGGTGCCGGTCCAGCGCCCGGGCTCCTCGCCGCTGCGGCCGAGCAGCACCTGCTCGGCGGCGGTGAGGACGGCGCCGGGCGCGAGGACCGCGGTGACCGAGACCCGGTGGTGCGCGCCGCGTACCACCACGGTGGGCTCCGGGCGCAGGTCCAGCGACCCCGCCACCTCGGCGAGGACCCGCTGCACCGACGGGCGGTCGCCGTCCCGGGCGGGCAGCGCCACGGCGGCGGCCACCGACCGCACCGCCAGCACGGCGCCCTCCTCGACCACGAGCCGGACCTCGGCGTCGTCACCGCCCAGCGGGCCGAACGCCGTCGCCACCAGGTGCACCGACGCCGGGCCCGTGCGCCGCACCGCCAGCTGCCCGCTCGCGCGGACCACCGGCAGCACGGTGCGGCCGCCGGGCCCCCGTCGCGCGACGACCTCGACCCGCGTCCTCACGCCTGCTGCAGCCGGCGCGCCCGCACCTGCGCGCGGACCCACTCGGCCACCTCGGTGGCGGCCGGGTCCTCGCGCAGCGAGATCAGCAGGGTCGGCTTCTCCCCGCGGACCGTGGCGGAGTCCCGCCGCATGACGTCGAGGTCGGCGCCCACCAGCGGCGCGAGGTCGGTCTTGTTCACCACCAGCAGGTCCGACGCGGTCACCCCCGGCCCGCCCTTGCGCGGCACCTTGTCCCCGCCGGCGACGTCGACGACGAACACCTGCACGTCGACCAGCCCGTAGCTGAAGCTCGCCGTCAGGTTGTCCCCGCCGGACTCGACGAACACCAGCTCCAGGCCGGGATGGCGCGCCTCGAGCAGCTCGACGGCGTCGAGGTTGGCGGTGATGTCGTCGCGGATGGCGGTGTGCGGGCAGCAGCCGGTCTGCACCGCCTCGATCCGGTCGTCGGGGAGGATGGCGTTGCGGCGCAGGAAGTCGGCGTCCTCGGTCGTGTAGATGTCGTTGGTGACGACGGCGAGGTCGTACTCGGTGCCGAGCGTGCGGCACAGCGCCGCGGCCAGGGCCGTCTTCCCCGAGCCGACGGGACCACCGAGGCCCACGCGCAGCGGCCCGCCGTGCCGGTGCCCGTGCTCGTAGGGGTCCACGTAGTCGTCGAGGTCGTGGTCAGGCGGCATGGGGACTCCCGGTGGTGGTCATGAGGCGAAGAAGCGGTCCTTCCGTGCGGAGTGCACCTCGGCGAGGAGGTCGAGGAGCGGGTCGGTGTCGGCGGGGAGGGAGCCATCAGCGCTACGAGTGCTGTTCCCGGCGACGGCGTCGATGTCGGGTGCCAGGCGCGCGGTCACGGCGGCGACCGTGAGCGGGTCCATCGCCAGCAGCCGCTGGGCCGCCGTCGCCGGGCCGCTGACCGACAGGTAGGCGGCCGCCGCGGCGGCGTCCCGGGGCGTCAGCCCACCCGCCGCCGCGGCGACGCCGAGCGCGACCGGGTGGTGCGGCGCGGCCGGCAGCGCGTCCCACAGCGGCGAGGGCCAGGCGCGGCGGCCCACCCGGACCAGCCCGCGCCCCTGCTGCCGCGACGCCGCCCGCAGCGCCGGAGACGGCGTCCGCGCGTCGGCCTCCGCGTCGAGGCGGGCCAGGTCATCCCCCTGGCACGCAGCCGAGGCCAACCCGGCCGCGACCGCCCCGGAGGTCGTCAGCCGGCGCAGCAGGAAGGCCGCCAGCGACCCCGGGTCGTGCACCAGGCCGGCCGCGACCGCCTGCTCCACGCCGCCGGAGTGCGCGTGCCCGCCGGCCGGCAGCCGCGAGTCGGCCAGGGTCAGCAGCGCTGAAGACATCGGAAGAGGTGCCCTCTAGAAGAGGAAGTAGCGCTGGGCCATGGGCAGCTCGCGCACCGGCTCGGGCTCCCACACCTCGCCGTCCACCCGCACGGTGAAGGTGTCGGGGTCGACGCGGATGTCCGGCAGCGCGGTGTTCTCCGGCATGTCGGCCTTGGTCAGCCGGCTGGTGTCGGTGACCGCGGCGAGTCGCCGGTCGACGGCGACCCGGTCGCCCAGCCCGCCCTCGAGCGCGGCGGGCGCGACGAAGTGCAGCGACGTCCGCGCGGGGACGCGACCGTACGCGCCGAACATCGGCCGCGGCAGCTGCGGCTGCGGCGTCGGGATGGAGGCGTTGGCGTCGCCCATCTGCGCCCAGGCGATGACCCCTCCCTTGAGCACCGCGTGCGGGCGGACGCCGAAGAACCGCGGGTCCCACAGCACCAGGTCGGCGAGCTTGCCCGGCTCCACCGACCCGACCTCGCCGTCGATCCCGTGCGCCACCGCGGGGCAGATCGTGTACTTCGCGACGTATCGGCGGGCGCGGGCGTTGTCCGCGGCCCCGTCGCCGGCCAGCGACCCGCGCTTGCGCTTCATCACGTGCGCCGTCTGCCAGGTCCGCAGGACGACCTCGCCCACGCGGCCCATCGCCTGCGCGTCCGAGCCGATCATCGAGATGGCGCCGATGTCGTGCAGCAGGTCCTCGGCGGCGATCGTCGTCGGCCGGATGCGGCTCTCGGCGAAGGCGAGGTCCTCGGGCACGGAGCTGTCGAGGTGGTGGCAGACCATGAGCATGTCGAGGTGCTCGTCGAGGGTGTTCACCGTGTGCGGCCGGGTCGGGTTCGTGCTGCTGGGCAGCACGTTCGGGTGCCCGGCGACGGTGATGATGTCCGGCGCGTGACCGCCCCCGGCACCCTCGGTGTGGTACGCGTGGATGCTCCGCCCGGCGATCGCGGCCAGGGTGTCCTCGACGAAGCCGGTCTCGTTGAGGGTGTCGGAGTGCAGGGCCACCGGGACGCCGTGGCGCCCCGCCACGGTGAGGCAGGCGTCGATCGCCGCGGGCGTGGAGCCCCAGTCCTCGTGCAGCTTGAAGCCGCTGGCCCCGCCGCGGAGCTGCTCCTCCATCGACTCGTGCGAGACGGTGTTGCCTTTGCCCAACAGCGCGACGTTCACCGGCCACGGGTCCATCGCCTCGAGCATCCGGGCCAGGTACCAGTCGCCGGGGGTGATCGTGGTGGCCTTCGACCCCTCGGCCGGGCCGGTGCCGCCGCCGATGAGCGTGGTGACCCCCGACCCGAGCGCCGTCGGCACGATCTGCGGGCAGATGAAGTGGACGTGGCAGTCGACGCCGCCGGCGGTGAGGATCCTGCCGTTGCCGGCCATCACCTCGGTGCCGGGACCGATGACCAGGTCCGGGTGGACGCCGTCCATCGTGTCGGGGTTGCCGGCCTTGCCCAGGGCCACGATCCGCCCGTCGCGGACGCCGACGTCGGCCTTGACGACCCCCCAGTGGTCGAGGACGACGGCACCGGTGATCACCAGGTCGGGCGCACCCTCGGCGCGGGTGGCCCGCCCCTGGCCCATCGACTCGCGGATCACCTTGCCGCCGCCGAACACCGCCTCCTCCCCGGCCCGGCCGGGGCCGCCGCAGCGGTCCTCCTCCACCTCGATGAGCAGGTCGGTGTCGGCCAGCCGGACGCGGTCGCCGGTGGTCGGGCCGTAGAGCTGGGCGTAGCGCTCACGGGACAGCTCGACCATCAGCCCAGCCCGCCCTCGGCCGTGAGCCCCGGGACGACGCGCGCGCCGCCCAGCGGCACCAGCGTCACGGTGCGGGTGATCCCGGGCTCGAAGCGGACGGCGGTGCCGGCGGCGACGTCGAGCCGCAGGCCGCGCGCCGCGTCCCGGTCGAAGGCCAGCGCCCCGTTGGCCTGGGCGAAGTGCAGGTGCGAGCCGACCTGCACCGGGCGGTCGCCGGTGTTGGTCACCTCGAGCTCGATCCGCGGCGCGCCGGGCAGCGTCTCGATGACGCCGTCGGCCGGGACGACCTCCCCCGGGACGATCACGGGATGGGCTGGTGGACCGTCACGAGCTTGGTCCCGTCCGGGAAGGTCGCCTCCACCTGCACCTCCTCCAGCAGCTCGGGGACGCCGTCCATCACGTCGTCGCGGGTGAGGACCGTGCGGCCCGACTGCATGAGCTCGACCACCGGGACGCCGTCGCGGGCGCCCTCCAGCACGTGGTCGGTGACGACCGCCGTCGCCTCCGGGAGGTTCAGCCGCAGTCCCCGCGCCCGCCGTCGCCGGGCCAGCTCGGCGGCGTAGGAGAGCAGCAGGCGCTCCTGCTCGTGCGGGGAGAGGTGCACGCGGTCGTCCTCCGGGGGTCGGGGTCCGGACGCTAGCCGCCGGATGTGTCGCGTCGGTTACCGCAGCGGCCGGAAGAACTCCCGGACGTCGGCCACCAGCTCGGCCGGCCGCTCCAGCGCCGCGAAGTGCCCGCCGCCGTCGTGCTCGCGCCAGGTGCGCAGATCAGTGAGTTGGCGCTCGACCCACGCGCGCGGTGGCTGGAAGATCTCGTGCGGGAACAGGGAGACGCCGGTGGGCACGTCCACCCGCGGCTCGCGCTCCTGCGGCGCCCGCGCCATCTCCCAGTACATCCGCGCCGACGAGGTCGCCGTCGCGGTGAACCAGTAGACCGAGACGTCGTCGAGCAGCCGGTCCAGGCCGATGGCGGCGACCGGGTCGCCGTCGGTCCAGGCGGCGAACTTCTCCAGGATCCACGCGGCCTGCCCGGCGGGGGAGTCAGTGAGCCCGTAGCCGAGGGTCTGCGGCCTGGTGCGGTGCTGGTGGCTGTAGGCCGAGCCGTCGGTCCGGAACTCCCGGAGCCGGTCCAGCGCCCGCTGCTCACGCCCGTCGAACTCCGTCTGCTCCTCCGGCGGGCCGGTCACCACCATGTTCAGGTGCACGCCGACCACCCGGTCGGGGTGCCGCGCGCCCAGGTTGGCCGAGACGAACGAGCCGATGTCCCCGCCCTGCGCACCGAACCGCTCGTACCCGAGCCGGCGCATCACCTCGGCCCAGGCGTCGGCGGTCCGCGCGGGCCCCCAACCGGGCGCGGCCGGCTTGCCGCTCCAGCCGTACCCCGGCAGCGACGGGACGACGACGGAGAAGGCGTCCCTCGGGTCCTCGGGGTCGGTGAGCGGGCCGAGCAGGCCGAGGAACTCGACGACCGAGCCGGGCCAGCCGTGCGTCAGCACCAGCGGGAGGGCGCCCGCGTGCGGTGAGCGGACGTGCAGCAGGTGGACGGGCAGCCCGTCGACGACCGTCGTGACCTGCGGGAAGGCGTTGAGCTCCGCCTGCACCCGGGACCAGTCGTGCTCCTCGGCCCAGTACCGGCAGACCTCCTGCAGCCATGGAAGCGGCACTCCCTGCGACCAGTCCCCGACGGTCGCCGTCTCGGGCCAGCGGGTGCCACGGAGCCGGCGGCGGAGGTCGGCCACCGCCTCCTCCGGCACGTCGACGGCGAAGGGCTCGACGGTGAAGGGCTCGACGGCGTCGTCCACGGCGCCACCGTATCGGCGGTTGACGCCCAGACGCGGTCACCTCTAGGGTTCACTACATGAGTAATGAACCCAGGAACTCGGGCCCCGCACGGTCCAGGGGCTCCGGGTGAACGAGGACGCCGGGCCGATCTTCCGGCAGGTCGCGGCCCAGATCGAGAACGCGATCGTCGACGGCTCCCTCCCCGAGGAGAGCCAGGCGCCTTCGTCGAACGAGCTCAGCGCCTTTCACCGCATCAACCCCGCGACCGCCGCCAAGGGCCTCAACCAGCTGGTCACCGACGGGGTCCTCTACAAGAGACGAGGAGTCGGGATGTTCGTCGCCACGGGCGCCCGCGAGCAGCTGCTCAAGCGCCGCCGCAGCGAGTTCGCCGACCAGTACGTCCGCCCCCTGATGGCCGAGGCGGAGAAGCTCGGCATCTCGACCAGGGAGCTGGCCACCATGATCGACCGCTGGGAGGACGAGCGATGACCGCCGCCGCCACCGTCACCGACGTGACGATGCGCTACCGCGAGCACACCGCCCTGGACGGCGTCACCACCGCCTTCGCCACCGACGCGATCACCGGCCTGCTCGGCCGCAACGGCGCCGGCAAGACGACGCTCATGCAGCTGCTCACCGGCCACCGGGTGCCCACGAGCGGCCGGGTTGAGGTCCTGGGCGCCGACCCGCACGAGGACGACGCCGTGCTGCAGCGGATCTGCTTCGTCAAGGAGGGCCAGCGCTACCCCGACCACTTCCGCGTCCGTGACGCCCTCGCCGCGGCGGCCACCCTCTTCCCCTCCTGGGACGAGGACCTGGCGCGCTCGCTGGTCGCCGACTTCGACCTGCCCGCCCGTCGCCAGGTGAACAAGCTCTCCCGCGGCATGGTCTCCGCCGTCGGCATCACGATCGGCCTGGCGTCCCGGGCACCGGTGACGCTGTTCGACGAGCCCTACCTGGGTCTCGACGCCGTCGCCCGGCAGTTGTTCTACGACCGGCTGATCGCCGACTACGCCGAGGAGCCCCGGACGGTCATCCTGTCCACGCACCTCATCGAGGAGATCAGCGGGCTGCTCGAGCACGTCGTGCTCCTCGACGCCGGCCGGGTCCTCCTCGACGACGACGCCGAGACGCTGCGCACCTCCGCCCTCACCGTCACCGGGCCGACCGACCGCATCGCGGCCCTGGGCCGGCAGCACGAGCTCCTGAGCGAGGACCGGCTCGGCGGCTCGACGCGGGCGGTGGTCCGGCTCCGGCAGCCGGTCGACGCGGCCGACCTGGCGGCCGCGGGTCTCGCGGTGGAGCGGACCCCCCTCCAACAGCTCGTCGTGGCCCTGAGCACCCGCTCGGCCGCCAGCCCCGCGGCGGCCGCTGCCGCCCGCACCGCCCGCCGGTCCGCCGACTACGAGGGAGCCATCCGATGAACCGAGTCCTGGCGGCGGCCCGCCTGCACGGCATGCACCCGCTGATGATCGTCGGCATCCCCTGGGGGATCGTCACGCTCAGCTTCGTCATCAACCTGGCCATCTGGGCCACCGTCGGGGTCGGCGAGGAGAGCCCGGGAGCGTTCACCGGTGGCCTCCTCTCGCTCTACATCACCGTCCTCGTCGTCTTCATCCAGTCGGTGACCGGCCTGATGCCCTTCGCCATGGGGATGAGCCTCAGCCGGCGCACCTTCTACCTGGGGACCGCGCTGGCCGCGCTGCTGACGTCACTCGCCTACGGCGCCGCCCTGTCCGTCCTCACGTCCGTCGAGGACGCCACCGGGGGCTGGGGGGTCCGGCTCGACTTCTGGGCACCCGGGTCCTTCGACGTCGACAACGCCGCCCTGCAGGTGCTGGTGTCCGGCGCCCCCATGCTCGCGGCCACGTTCCTCGGCGTGGCCATCGGCGTGGTGATGAAGCGCTGGGGTCCGACCGGGGTGTGGAGCCTGGCCGTGGCGACCCTCGTCGTCACCGGCGGGCTGGCGATCCTCGTGTCCTGGCGCCGCGCCTGGGGCGACGTCGGTTCCTGGCTGGTCGACCAGTCGATGGTCACCCTCGCCGTGACGATCCCCGTGGCGCTCGCGCTCACGACGGCGGCGCTCTCCTTCGCCGGCCTGCGCCGCGTCGTCCCCTGACGGGTGCCACTCCCCGGTCGACGGAACCGGGGACCCGCACAGGTCCCGCGAGGACAATGCAGAAGGGCCCTCACCGGGGAGTGAGGGCCCTTCTGGGAATGGTTGTCCGGCGGCGTCCTACTCTCCCACCCCGTCTCCAGGGCAGTACCATCGGCGCTGAGAGGCTTAGCTTCCGGGTTCGGAATGGTACCGGGCGTTTCCCTCTCGCCATGGCCGCCGTAACACTGTGAACAGAACCCCGGCCGGCCCCCACCCCGGCGCCCGCACGTGTGCGGGTGGGGTGGGGGGGGGGGGTTGGGTGCGTTCAGAGCTGCACAGTGGACGCGTGGTCGTACTCACGAGCACATCTTCGGCCTGCGTGTTGGCAGGATAAGTGTGTGTGGTCAAGCCCTCGGCCTGTTAGTACCGGTCAGCTCACACACCTTGCGGTGCTTCCACTTCCGGCCTATCAACCCGCTGGTCTGGGCGGGGGCCTTACCCCATTGACTGGGTGAGAGACCTCATCTCGAAGCGAGCTTCCCGCTTAGATGCTTTCAGCGGTTATCCCTGCCGAACGTAGCCAACCAGCAGTGCACCTGGCGGTACAACTGGCACACCAGAGGTTCGTCCGTCCCGGTCCTCTCGTACTAGGGACAGCTCTTCTCAAGTCTCTTACGCGCGCGGCGGATAGGGACCGAACTGTCTCACGACGT
>NZ_FOWE01000012.1 GCF_900115395.1 Geodermatophilus obscurus | reverse complement strand
CATCGACGACGCCGCGGCTCGGCCGGTGGCCGGCCGATCGGCTACGACCGCACCGCCTACCGCCGCCGCAACGTCATCGAACGGACCTTCAACCAGCTCAAGGCCTGGCGCGGCATCGCCACCCGCTACGACAAACACGCCACCGTCTTCCACGGCGCGGTCGTCCTCGCCTCGATTCTGCTCTGGCTACGGGATTGAGAGACGCGCCCTAAGTCACTCGAGGCCGTCGGGCGCTGATGGTGGACGGCGTGGTCGTTGTCCTACGACGCCTCACCGCGGAGGTGTCTCGGATCGGGCCGGGCGGGGACCGCGGCGCAACTGCTGGTGAGTCGGTGGTGGGCCGGTTAACGGAGGTGTGGGAGCAGTGGCCCTCCGCTGCTTCCACGCGCGGTGCCGGCACGACGCCGAGCACCACATCGGGACCGGGCCCCGGGCAGCCGGGGTGATACACCTACCGAACCAGCCGCACGGCAGCGCGACCGCCTAACCCGCCTTCGCGCCGGCCGATTGATCCCCGGGATGCATCTGTCCTTCAGGTGCTGCGGTCGGCTGCTCTTGCCGGATGCGGCGCTGAGGCTCGCGGTTCAGCTGGCGCGTCCGGTAGCTGCCGCTGTCGCCTGTAGCCATGCCAGCAGCCACGGCACAGGTGCGGAACCCGTCACAACGACTGCCCGGGACGCCGAATGCAAGACGTGTGTCGCCTCATCGACGAAGCTGTCTCTAGCACCAGGACGGGCGACTTCGTCAGGTCCCTACAGCGCGCCGTCGGCAACGCGGTGAGCAGCCGATATGCCTTGGGGCTGCCAGATACGGCTCGGGATCAAGCTGCGGCTGGGTTGCGCCGGTGGCCACCCGGAGCGAGCACAGGACGTCTACGGCTTGGCGGTCCACGGGACGCGCCTTCGCAGGGCGTCCCGCCTAGAGCTCGACGCGGGGCCGCGGGTCGAGGGAGTTTTCCAGGACCTTACGAAGGTCGTGCAGCGGTAGGCCGTGCTCGGCGGCGAGGTCGTCGAGGGTGACGCCGTGGGCTTCGGCGACCTCCAGAGCTCGGGCGAGCAGGACGGGTTGTTCGGCGGGGCCGAGGTCGACGGGCTCGCGCTTGCGCCAGCCGCGGGCGCTCAGCGTCTTCATCGCCTGCGTGTAGGCGGCCGGGTCCATGCTGCCGAGGGTCTGCGCGCGCTTGAGAAGCGCCGCGATGCTGACGCCCCACTCGCGCTTGAGCCCGGCCAGCCGCTCCCAGTCGGCGCGTCGAGGAAGGTCGTCGCGAATTGATTCGGCGGGCATGAGGAAGGCGGCGGCGAACTTGTGGGCCTGCGTCTCGGCCTCCTTGCTCCCGGCGTCGTCGGGGTGGTGGAGAACGAGGTGCCCCAGCTCGTGGGCTGCGTCGAACCGGGAGCGGTCGCGGTGGCCCTTGTCCGCGCCGAGGACGACGACGGGGCGGTCGAGGTAGTCGACGGAGAATGCGTCCATCTGGTGCCCCTCGACGCGGAACCGGGCGGTGACGATGCCTTGGCGCTCCATCGCGCGCACTACGTCGGGGATGGGGCCGTTGGCGTCGAGGCCGAGGTGCGCGCGGGCGTCGGCTGCGACCCGGTCGATGCTGGCGTCGTCGCGCGCGGCCTTGTTCACAGGGACGTCCGGGGCCGGGAGCGCGACGTGCTGCTCGACGGCGTGGACCAGTTCGTGGACGAGCCCGACGAGGGCGGTCGCACGGCGTCGCTCGGCGGCGCTGGTCGACCGGAGGCTGCGGAAGAACGCGGCTGGCGCCTGCCCGGCGGCGTGGCCGTGCCTGCGGGCGAAGTAGCCCAGCGGCAGGTCCAGGGCGTACGACAACTTAAGCAGCGTCGCCGGCGTGGGGCGGCTGTGCCCGTTCTCGAACTGGCTGACGGCAGCCGCGGTGATCCCGGCCTCGCGAGCGAGGGCGGTCTGGCTGAGGCCACGGAGTTCGCGCCCGGCTTGGAGACGGGCGCGGTCAAGGGCGATGACGGTTCTGCGGGCCTCGTCGAGGCTCACTGCGGCTCCTTGGGTCTGCTACGGATCTGCTCGTCGTATCGGCGCCGATGCCCACGACCAGTACAGCGTCCTTGTCGCCCGGACGGGGGCAAGCGGGGGACGACCACGCACGGTGACAGCCCCGTTTCAGAGAGGCTGCACGTGGGCATCGTGTGAGCAAGGATGCGCTGTAGCGTCCTATAAGTATCCGAGTGGATCGAGGCGTCAGATGGGACTGTACGACTTCGAGGAGGGTGCCCTGCGTACCGTCCTCCGCTGCCTCGATGAGTCGGCCGCCCCGCGCATGGCCCCGGGGCGGCTCCTGGTCGCGGGCTGGGCCGCGTTGCCGGTCGTCGCCGTGGTCACCTCGAGGGCCGAGTCGGTCGTCCGGCACATGCAGAACTCATTGCAGATGCCGCGGCTGCAGCCCTCCGCCCTGAGGGTCTGACGGGATGCCCGTCGACCGGACGGCCTTCGCGCGGGGTGTCCTCGACGCCTATGAGCGCAAGGACATCCTGCTCGGCAGGGGGCTGCGCGCCTCCGCCGCGGCCGAGACCGCCGGGAGCATGTCCCGTCCGACAGGGCACCCGGCCTTCGCCGACCTCGGCCTCAACGAGCGCGATCACTGTGACGCCGCCGTGGCGTTCATCGACCTGCGGAGGTTCACGGCCCGCACGTTCTGGGACGAGCCCGACGACGTTGCCCGGCTCGCCCTGGCGGTGCTCACGCAGGTTGTCGAGGTCATCGGCGACCACGGCGGGCACATCCTCGGCCTCCGCGGCGACGGTGTCTTCGCCTGCTTCGGCGGGCCCGACAGCCAGGTCCCCGCCGTCGACGTGGCTGCCGCGGTCGCGGCCTGCGCGTTCTCGCTCGACGCGACCGAGAACGCCCTTAACAACCTGCTCAGGCTCAGCGGCATCGAGCCCGTGCAGCTGCGGGCCGGCGCCGACTACGGGCGTCTCGACTTCGTCCGCACGGGCACCGAGGACGCCAACGAGGTCAACGTCCTCGGCTTCGCGCCGAACTTCGCCTCGAAGTGCGAGAAGACCGCACTGAGCTGGGAAGTCGTTGTCGGCCAGGGTCTCGCAGACCTGGTCGGCAACAAGGACCTGCTTGTCCAGCACGCCAGCAGCCCCAAGCGTTACGAGCGGGCCGGCCAGGTCAAGACCTACTCCTTCTACGACTTCCGGTGGCGGAACCTCCTGCCGCACCTCCAGGGCCTTCGCGCGGACCTCGCCGGCGCCCCGTCCAGCCGCGTCCGCGTCCTCTGAGAGCGAGAGCCCCATGACACTGCCCAGCCTCCTGCGCTACATCGGCCTCGACATCCCTCGGGGCGTCAGCGTCGACGGGCGCGTCCTCACGGGCCGCGCCGCCACTGCCGCGGTCACTGCCGGTACGGCCACTGCCGTCGCCCCACACGCGTTCCATGGCGGCGAGGACCCGCCGTCGATCAGCGTGCGCTCCGCGTGGTGGGACGACTCCGCTGGCCGAGACGCTGACATCGCCGCCGTCCACCGCGCGTTCCCCGGCTTCCGCCTCGACCAGCGCGACGGTGGATACACCTGGACCGGCACCATCGACACCGGTCGCGGCCGATTCGACACCATGAT
The DNA here is from genome assembly GCF_900115395.1 of Geodermatophilus obscurus. Classification (GTDB taxonomy): domain Bacteria; phylum Actinomycetota; class Actinomycetes; order Mycobacteriales; family Geodermatophilaceae; genus Geodermatophilus; species Geodermatophilus obscurus_B. Next base: position 170,993 of record NZ_FOWE01000012.1, on the reverse strand, counting down.
CGTCGCGGACCCCGCAGGCAGGCTCCCAGCCGTCGTGCCCGTCACCCCGCGCGCGCTCGGACGCAAGGAGGGTCGCCGCGGGTTTCGCCCGGCCGAACACCTATACGTCAGTGGCAACCTCTGCGTCGCGGACACCGACGACTGGCGCCCGGGCGAGCACACCAGCGCCACGGCGATCGTGTGGGCGGCCCACTGGTACGCCGCCTACACGGATTGGCGCCTTGGCGGCCCGTGGCCCACCGACGGATACCGGCCCAATGCTGCGGCGTAGCCCCGCGCCCAAGCCCGAGCCGCCGAAGGGTAATGAAGACGCCTACCTCGCGATCAGCACCATCGGGCCGTTAGCCAACAACGCCGACACCAAGATCGGCTTCGTCGCCACAGCCCTGACCGTCCTTACGACCGGCGTCGTCCGCCAGCGCCCCCGCGTCGACGCACTTATCGACGGCGGCGTAGGCCTGCGAGACGTCGTAGCGCTCGGCTGCCTCGCCATCAGCGCGGCCATGATCGTGCTCGCAGGCTACTGGTTGTTCCGCGCCCTCTCCCCGCGGCTGACCAACCCCAAGCCGAGCCGCTTCGCGTTCCCGCATCTCGCAGGCGCCGATCTCGAGACGCTCGCGCAGCCGGATCCAATCGCCGGGAGAGCCGAGGCGTGGGTACAGGCCCAGACCCTGTCCCGGATAGTCCTCGACAAGTTCACCTACTTCAGGAAGGCACTTGGGGCCGGGCTCGGCGCGGGCGCCGCCTTCGTCGGCTGGCTGCTCGTTGTCCCCCTCTGACCGCGGACCCCTTTGCCGTCCTGACGCGAGCGTCCGCTCGTACCGCTGAGGAAGGACATCGATCGCCGGAGCATCTCGAGTGGGAACGGCGGGTATCTCGCGACGGTCTCAGGGACAGGTGTAAGGGCCTGGCCAGTCCGCAAAGAGTCCGCAGAACGGTCGGAAGGGCACAGAACGCCCAGCACCAGTCAACAGCATCTCTGCAGCTCAAGGTCCGCTTTCGGTGACAGCCCACCGGGCCAAACCACCCTGCGATCGCCTTTGCAAGGCGGGGGTTAGGGGTTCGATTCCCCTCGTCTCCACGTCCCGGTCGACCGCCGCGGACGGCCGGCGCCCGGAGTCCCGGGGCGCCGGCCGTCGCGCCGCGGGTGCCGCGCGGGTCAGGCCTCGGGGCCGGAGAACGTGGGCATCTCCTCCTCGCCGTCCCAGGTGACGCGGAACTCGAACGCCTCCTCCAGCGCCGCCCGGTACTGCTCGGCCTCCGCCTCGGTGATCGCGCCGGAGGCGAGCACGGTGTCGATCGCCGGGCTCCAGGACTCGACCATGGCGTCGACGAGCTCCTGCGGGTCGATGCCGAGGTCCTCGGCGACGGCGGCGAGGTTCTGCCCGGCGTCCATGCGGACGTGCAGCTCGTCGTGGCTGATGCCCAGCACCTCGTCCAGGACGTCCTGCACCGGCTGGTGGCCGCGGTGCAGGTCCAGGCCGCCGTCGCCGTAGGCCTCCTGGACCAGCTCGACCAGCTGCTCCTCGGTGGTGACGGAGGAAACGTCGACGCCTCCCGGGCCGCCCTGCCCGCCCCGCCCGCCGGAGGGACCGGTGTCGGCGACGGAGCTGTCGCTCGTGCTGCTCGTGCTGCTGGTCGTGGTGGAGGCCGCCTCGGCGGTCGTGCCGCAGGCCGCCGCGACGGGGACGACGGCGGCGAGGAGGACGGTGGCGAGGGTTCTGCGGAGCTGCATCGTGGGCTCGTCTCGTGGCTCGGGGTGAGTCGGTCGGGCACCACGGTGGGCGGGCGGTCTCCGCCGGCGCTGGGTAGCGCCTGTACGTACTCTGTGAGACAGGTATCTCACCGTCGGTAACGTCCTCCCAGTCGGCGTCCAGCGGACCCCCAGGAACGGTCGGCACGGTCGGCGGCCATGGCCTCCCTCCTCCGCCGCCGCACGCTCGCCACCGGCTCCGCCCTGGCCGGCGGCCTCGTCCTCCTGACCCCCTCGGCCGCGGACGCGCACGGCCTCGGGAGCAGCACGCTGTCGGTGCGGGTCGGCGAGGACGGGGTGGACGCCACCGTGAGCGTCGCCCTGGAGACCGTCGAGGAGGCGCTGGGCACCGCCGACCCCGACGCGGTGGCGGCCTACCTCGACGAGCACCTCACCGTCACCGGCCCGGACGGGACGACATGGGCCGAGACGTGGTCCGACCCGGTGGTCGAGTCGGTCGAGGGCATCACCTCCCTCAGCGCCGACGTCGCCCTCGACACCGGCGGCGCGGACCCGTCGGCCTTCACGCTCACCTACGACGGCGTCATCGAGGCCGACCCGACGCACGAGGTGGTCGTCGTCCTCACCGACGCCGCCGGGGACGTCTCCACCGCCGGCGTCCTCACCGCCGCCGACGACGGCCTTCAGGTCGGCGGGGCGACCGGGACCGGCGTCCTCGACATGGTCGGCCACGGCCTCACCCACGTGCTGCAGGGCGCCGACCACCTGCTGTTCCTCGTCACGCTGCTGCTGGTCGCGCCGCTGGCCGTCGTCGCCGGCCGGTGGCGACGGCGGGACGACGGCGCGGTCGCCACGCTGCGCCGGGTGCTCGGCGTCGTCACGGCGTTCACCGTCGGGCACTCGCTGACGCTGCTGGCCGCGGCGCTGGGCCGGGTCTCCCTGCCGAGCGCGCCGGTGGAGGTGCTCATCGCCGTGTCGGTGGGCGTCGCGGCGGTGCACGCGCTGCGGCCGCTGGCGCGCCGCGGGGAGCTCGCGATCGCCGGCGGGTTCGGCCTGGTGCACGGCCTCGCCTTCGCCGGCATCCTCACCGACCTCGGCGTCGACGGGTCGGCGTCGCTGGTGTCGCTGCTCGCGTTCAACGTCGGCGTCGAGCTGGCCCAGCTGCTCACCGTGGCGCTGCTGTTCCCCTCGCTGTACCTGGCCTCCGGGACCCGCTGGTACCCGGCGGTGCGCGTCACCGGCGCCGTCATGGCCCTGGCCGCCGCCCTGGGGTGGGGCCTGGACCGCCTCGGCCTGCTCGCCGACCCGCTGGCCGGGGTGGAGGCAGCGGCCGTCGCCTCCCGGTGGTGGGTCGTGGCCGGTCTGGCGGCCGTCGCGGGAGCCTGCCGGCTGGCCGATCGCAGCAACCCGGCGACGACGAGGAAGCGCGAGCCGGGCCCCGCGCTCGGGGGTTGAGGACATCTCCTCCCGAGGCGGACCCGTCTCTCTTGACCCGGGCGGGTCCCGGACACGAGAGTCCCGGGCGCCTGCTCAGCGACAGGCGATCGCCGGGTGACCGGGAGATGGTCACCCCGACCGGCGCGCGGTGTCGTCGTCGGACCTCGCAGCCCGCGCCCGCCCGGCTCGTCCTCCGCACGGGCCCCGCAGCACCCGTGACACACGACCAGGGGGATGGCATGGCCATCGACCAGGATCGACTCGACGCCCTGCTCGGCCGCTTCGTCACCGATGTCGGTGCCGGCTTCCACGCCGTCAACGCAGTCATCGGGGACCGGCTGGGCCTGTACCAGGCGCTCGCCGCCACCATGCCCGCCACAGCGGCGGAGGTCGCTCGGCACGCCGGCGCCGACGAGCGCCACGTCCGCGAGTGGTTGTCCGGACAGGCCGCAGGGGGATACGTCACCTACGACCCGGAGACCGAACGCTTCTCACTCACCGAGGAGCAGGCCTTCCTCCTCGCCGCGCCCGAGGGACTGCAGGCCGCCGCCGCGTTCCACCTGCCGGTGGCGTTGGCGATGAACGCGGGACCGATCACGGAGGCGATCCGCACGGGGGAGGGCTTCGCGTGGCACCGGCACGACCCGACCCTGTTCGAGGGGACCGAGCGCTTCTTCCGCCCGGGCTACGCCATGAACATCGCCTCGTCGTGGATCCCCGCCCTGGAGGGCGTGGAGGAGCGGCTGGCCGGCGGGGGCCGGATCGCCGACGTCGGCTGCGGGCACGGCTCCTCCAGCCTCCTGATGGCCCAGTCCTACCGGGCCGCGCAGGTCGTCGGCTTCGACTACCACCGGGCGTCGATCGAGCAGGCGGGCAAGCGGGCCGGCGACGCCGGGCTGACGGACCGGGTCTCGTTCGAGGTGGCCTCCGCGGCGGACTTCCCCGGCCGCGACTACGACCTGGTGACCGTCTTCGACGCCCTGCACGACATGCCCGACCCGCTGGGCGCCGCGCGGCACATCCGGGACGTGCTCGCCCCGGACGGCACCTTTATGCTCGTCGAGCCCTACGCCGGTGACCGGCTCGAGGACAACCTCGGTCCGGTGGGCCGGCTGTACTACACGGCCTCCACGGCCATCTGCGTCGCCCACTCCATGACGGAGGAACCGCGCACCGCTCTCGGCGCCCAGGCAGGGGAGGCCCGCCTCACCGACCTGCTGCACGAGGCCGGCTTCAGCCGCGTCCGCCGGGCTGCGGAGACACCGTTCAACCTGGTCCTCGAGGTGCGGCCCTGACCCGCCGTCCTCCCTGCACCGGACGGTCCGGAGCCCCTCGGCCCCGGACCGGTCCAGGCGGGGGTGGGAGAGTGGGGGCGTGACCGAATCGACCTCGCCCGCCCGCCGCGCGGTGCTGCACACCAACCACGGCGACATCACCGTGGACCTGTTCCCCGACCACGCGCCCAAGACGGTCGCCAACTTCGCCGACCTGGCCGAGGGCCGCCGCGAGTGGACGCACCCGGCCACCCGCGCGAAGACGACCGACCCGCTGTACGACGGGACGATCTTCCACCGGATCATCAGCGGCTTCATGATCCAGGGCGGCGACCCGCTGGGTCAGGGCTTCGGCGGCCCCGGCTACCAGTTCGGCGACGAGTTCCACCCCGAGCTGCAGTTCGACCGGCCCTACCTGCTCGCGATGGCCAACGCCGGCCCCGGCACCAACGGCTCGCAGTTCTTCATCACCGTCGGCCCGACGCCGCACCTCAACCGCAAGCACACGATCTTCGGCGAGGTGGCCGACCAGGCCGGCCGCGAGGTCGTCGACCGGATCGCCGCGGTGCGCACCGGTCGCGGCGACAAGCCGGTCGAGGACGTCGTGATCGAGTCGGTCGAGGTGCAGCGCAGCTGACCAGCTCCCCACCCGACGGGGGTGCCGGCGGCGCCGTGCCGTCGGCGCCCCCGCCGACCACCTGCTACCGGCACCCCGACCGGCCCACCGGCGTCCGCTGCACGCGCTGCGACCGGCCGATCTGCCCGGAGTGCATGACGCCGGCCTCGGTGGGCTTCCAGTGCCCCGACGACGTCCGCGCGGGCAACGCGGCGGTGCGCCGGCCGCGCCGCGCCTCGCAGTGGGGTGCCGCGCGCCGGCGGTTCGGGCCGGTCACCACCACGCTGGTGGCGGTCAACGTGCTCGTCTTCGTCGTCACCGCGGTCTCGGCGGTGTCGGTGGGCGAGAACCCGCTGGACAACTACCGGTCGCCGGTGTTCGTCCGGTTCTCGCAGGTCCCGGTCCTCGTCAGCCTGGCCGACGAGCAGTGGCGGCTGATCACCGGCGCGTTCCTGCACATCGGGCTCACGCACCTGCTGCTCAACATGCTCAGCCTGCTGCTGTTCGGCCCCGAGATCGAGTCGCGGCTGGGCTGGTGGCGCTACCTCGCCGTCTACCTGCTCTCGGCCCTGGGCGGCTCGGTGGCCATCCAGCTCCTCGGTGAGCCCGGCCGGCCCGTCGCCGGGGCCTCCGCGGCCATCTACGGGCTGCTGGGCGCCCTCGGCGTGCTCATGCTGGTCGCCCGGCAGGACCTGCGCGGCCTGCTCGCCCTGCTGGCCATCAACGTGGTCATCAGCTTCCTGCCCGGCGTCTCGCTGCTGGGCCACCTCGGCGGCCTGGTGGCCGGGGTCCTCGCCACCGGTGTCGTCGTGCTGGCCCGGCGCCGCACCGGGCTGCAGGCCGCGGGCCTGGCCGTGCTCGGGGTGGTGCTCCTCACGCTGGCCCTCGCCGTCCCCGTGCCCCTGACCGTCCTCGGCTCCTAGTCGTCATCCCGGGCGCAGCGCCTCCAGCGCCTGTGCGACGGCGGCCGGGTCGGTCCCCAGGTCGCGGCGGCCGAGCAGCACCAGCGTGCCGTCGTCGTCGGGGCCGGCGGCGGTGTCGAGCTCCAGCAGCCGCGAGCGCACCCCGAGGCGGCTGGTGGTCCGCAGCCGCACCCGCAGGCCGGACCAGGGCAGGCGGGTGCGCCCGGTCAGCGTCCGGACGACGACGCCGCCGGGATCGGCCGCCAGCCGCGGCCGCAGGACGACGTCGCGCAGCGCCAGCCCGAGCAGCAGCCCGCCGGCGGCTCCGACGAGCACGGCGCCGGCGGCGTCGAGGGTCAGCGCGGCCAGTGCCAGGAGCACGCCGCCCGTGCCCAGGACCGTCGTCTCCGCCGTCCGCGCCGACCACTGCACGTCCCCACCCTGCCCGATCGGTGCACACGTCGCCGGGGACCTCCGTCCACAGGCTCGAGGCCCTGGGGACAACCGTCGGCGGCGGGCATCCGCCCTGCTCGGCCCGCGTGTCGAGCGTCTGTGCGCAAGCCTCTGCTTGCTGTGGGTGACGGCCGGGGGAGGGGTGCCATGTCGACACGTCCACAGGTGGGTACACAGCTGGGGACAAAGCACAGCTCTGTAGTTACGCGGCCGTCCTGCGTGTCCCACGCGCCTCACTGCTGACGTCCCCGCAGGTCAGCGCGGTGCACTCGAACACCCGTTCTCCACATGTCGTGGACAACCCTGGGGGCGGGACGTCATGTCGACCTGTGGACCCCCCGCGGGCCTGTGCACAGCGGTGGACACCCCGGCACGGGCACTGCCGGCCCCCTGGTGTAAGGACCCGGAACGCACGAGACCCCCGTCCCGGGAGGGGACGGGGGTCTCGTGGCGGACGGAGCGGTCCGGCGTCAGCGCCAGCGCATCGACATGACCAGGCCGACCACCATGAGGCCGAAGCCGATGGCGAAGTTCCACGCGTTGAGCGAGACCATGAACGGGATGCGGTCGCCGGCCACGTAGTAGACGACGATCCACAGCAGGCCCAGCAGCATGAGCGTGACCATGAGCGGGGCGTACCAGCGGGGGCTGGGCTGCGCGGCGCGGGCGGCGGCCGCCGTGCGGGACTGCAGCACACCCTCGGGCGGCGTGTAGACCGACTTCTTGCGGACCTTCGACTTGGGCACCGGAACCGACTCCTGCTGACTCTCCTCGGGTGCCGGTCCGTCGCGACCGGCACGATCGCTGCCCAGCCTAAGCTCCGGGGGGACGGCCGCGGCCCCGCCGACCGTCGCGTCCCCCCTCGCGTCCCTCCAGGAGCTCCCGTGACGGCCCCCGAGCCCCCCGCTCCGGCCCCGGGCACGTCCCCCGGCCGGCGGACGGCGTGGGGCGCGCTGGTGCCGGTGGTGGCGCTCGCCGCGGGGCTGCTGTTCGCCACCTCCGGCCAGACCGCGCAGGGGTCGGACCTGCGCGCCGGTGACGTCACCGAGCTGTCGGGGCTCATCGCCGAGCGCACCGAGGTGAACGCGGCCCTGGAGGCGCAGCTGGAGGACCTCCAGGAGCAGGCGCAGGCGCTCACCGACCAGGCCGCCACCCGCGACGGCGCCGTCGCCGCCGCGCAGACCGCGGGGCAGCGCGGTGAGGTGTCCGCGGGCCTGGTCGGGCTGCGCGGCCGCGGCGTGGAGATCACCCTGGACGACGCCCCACGCCGGCCCGACGGCAGCCTCCCGGTGGGGGCGCGGCCGGACGACGTCGTCATCCACCAGTCCGACGTGCAGGCCGTGGTGAACGCCGTGTGGGCCGCCGGTGCCGACGGCGTCGCCATCATGGACCAGCGGCTGATCGCCACCAGCGCGGTCCGCTGCGTGGGCAACGTGCTGCTGCTGCAGGGCCGCACGTACTCGCCGCCGTTCGTCGTCACCGCCATCGGCGACCCGGCCGCGATCCGGGCCCAGCTCGCCGCGTCACCGCAGGTGGCGGTCTTCGAGCAGGCGGTCGAGGACTTCGGCCTCGGCTTCGCGGTGCGCGAGCGGCCCGACGTCGTCGTCCCGGCCTACGGCCGCCCGCTGGACATGGCCTACGCCACAGCCGCTGACGGCTGACCCCGCGCGCGTGTAGACAGGGGGCGTGAGCCGCCCGGTCCTCGTCGTCGACAACTTCGACAGCTTCGTCTACAACCTGGTCCAGTACCTCGGCCAGCTCGGCGTCACCTGCGTGGTGCGCCGCAACGACGCCGTCACCGTCGACGAGCTCGCCGACCTCGACGTCGCCGGGGTGCTGCTGTCCCCCGGCCCCGGCACGCCCGCCGACGCCGGCGTGACCGTGCCGATGGTGCGGGCGGCCGCCGACGCCGGGACCCCGGTGCTCGGCGTCTGCCTCGGTCACCAGGCCATCGCCGAGGCCTTCGGCGCCGAGGTGGTCCGCGCACCCGAACTGCTGCACGGCAAGACCAGCGAGGTCGTGCACGACGGCGCCGGCGTGCTGGCCGGCCTGCCCTCGCCGTTCACCGCCACCCGGTACCACTCGCTGGCCGTCGACCGTGACACCGTGCCCGCCGAGCTCGAGGTCACCGGCACCACGCCGTCGGGCATCGTCATGGCGCTGCGGCACCGCGAGCTGCCGGTCGAGGGCGTGCAGTTCCACCCCGAGTCGGTGCTCACCGAGGGCGGGCACCGGATGCTCGCCACCTGGCTGGCCACCTGCGGCCTGGCGCCCGACCCCGACGTCGTCGAGACGGCCTCGGCCGGCGCCCGCCGGCTCACCGCCGCCGTCTGACGCAGCGAGGGCCCCTCCCGGTCCGGGAGGGGCCCTCGCTGCTGTGTGCGGGGGACTACTGCGGGGTGTCGGGGTCGTCGTCGACGCCTCCGGCGCCGTTCCCCTCGCCCTCCTCGTCCTCGCCGCCGGTCCCGGCGTCGTTGCCGTTCCCACCGCCCGGGGCCTCGCGCAGGACGATCAGCGTTATCTCCCCGTCGGCGGGCACGGTCTGACCCGGAGTGGGCTGGCTGCCGGCCACGGTGCCCGGCGTCTCGCCCTCCTCGGCCGGCAGGTCCTGGACGGTGATCGTCCCGGTGAACCCGGCGGCCGCGAGGGTCTGCCGCGCGACCGCCTCGGTCTGCCCGACGATCGACGTCGGCACGGTGATCTCGGCGACCCCGCCCGACACCTGCAGCGTGATCTCCGTGTCGGCGGTGGCCTGCTGGCCGGCGGCCGGGTCGCTCGCGACCACCGTGCCGGCCGGCTCCTCGGAGTCGACCTCCTCGGTCGTGACGTTGGTGAACCCGGCGTCGCGCAGCGCCTGTACCGCCGCGGCCTGCTCCTGGCCGGTCACGCCGGGGATCGGGGCGTCCCCGTCGGAGACCGCCAGCGTCACCGTGGTGCTCGGCGCGACCGCGGTGCCCTCCTCCGGGTCGACCGCGGTGACGGTGCCCTCCTCGGCGAGGTCGTCGACCTGGTCGGTGTTCACGCTGCCGGTGAAGCCGGCGTTCTCCAGCGCCGTGCGGGCCCGGTCCTCGTCGAGGTCGACGACCTGCGGCACGGTGACGGTGTCGGGGGCGACCCCGACGGTCAGCGCGACCTCGCTGCCCTCCGCCACCTGGGCCCCGCTGTCGGGGTCGGTGTCGAGCACACGGCCGACCTGGGCGTCGTCGGCGACCTGCTGCTGGGTGACCTCGGCGGCGACGGCGAGGCCGGCGCCCTCGATGGCCGTGCGGGCCTCGGCCTCGGTCGCGCCCACCAGTCCGGGGGGCACCGTCACCTGCGCGGCGGTCTCGGGCGGGGGTTCCTCGTCGCCGGAGCCGACCAGCAGTGCGATCCCGACGACGGCGCCGATGAGGACCAGCGCCCCGACGACGGCCGCGATCACGCGGTTGCGCTTGCGGCGGCGGTCGGCCTCGTCGTCCCAGGCGTCGTCGGAGCCGTAGCCCGACGGCGTCGCGCCGAGGATGGTGGTCTTCTCGTCGTCGCCCATGACCGGCGTGGCCTCGACCCGCTGCCCGGCCAGGGCCCGGAGCAGGTCGTTGCGCATCTCGGCGGCCGACTGGTACCGGTTGGCCGGGTTCTTGCTCAGCGCCTTGAGGACGATGGCGTCCAGGTCCGGTGGCACGGCCGGGTTGATCGACGACGGCAGCCGCGGGTCCTCGCGCACGTGCTGGTAGGCCACCGACACCGGGGAGTCGCCGGTGAACGGCGGCGCCCCGGTGACCAGCTCGAAGAGCAGGCAGCCGACGGAGTAGACGTCGGAGCGGGCGTCGACGGACTCGCCGCGCGCCTGCTCGGGGGAGAGGTACTGGGCGGTGCCGATGACGGCGGCCGTCGACGTCATCGTGGCGGCGGAGTCCGACACCGCGCGGGCGATGCCGAAGTCCATGACCTTGACCGAGCCGTCGGGCGTGATCATCACGTTCCCGGGCTTCACGTCGCGGTGCACGATGCCGTTGCGGTGGCTGAAGTCCAGCGCGGCGCAGATGTCGGCGGTCAGGCTCATCGCGCGGTCGGGCGGCAGGACGCCCTCGCGGCGCAGCACGTCGCGCAGGGTGTCGCCCTCGACGTACTCCATGACGATGTAGGGCGTCGCACCGCTGGTGGTGCGGTCCTCGCCGGTGTCGTAGACGGCCACGATCGCCGGGTGGTTGAGCGAGGCGGCCGCCTGGGCCTCCCGGCGGAACCGCACCTGGAAGGACGGGTCGCGGGCGAGGTCGCTGCGCAGCACCTTGACGGCGACCTCGCGTCCCAGGCGCAGGTCGCGTCCGCGGTGGACCTCCGCCATGCCGCCGCGGCCGAGCACCCCGCCGATCTCGTAGCGCTCACCGAGCACCTGGGGGGTGGTCATCGGAGGTCCTCTCGGGCGGTGCGGTGGTGCGGCGCGGGCGGGCCCGGGCACGGGGGAGCGCCGGGTACGGCCCCGGTCCCGGCGGGGAGCCTAACCGCGGGAGCGCCCGGGACCCGGGCAGCGCGAGGGAGGGGTGTCACTCGGCCGCACCGTCGGCCACGCGCGCATCGGCGGCCTCGGGAGTCGCGCCCCCGGCCTGCCCGGTGACCTCACCGGTGCCGGCGTCGCCACCGGTCGCACCGCCGTCGACGGGCGCCTCGGGATCGGGGTCCAGGGACGGCTCGGGCGCCGGCGACCCGGGCTGGGTCTCCACCGTGTCGTCCGGGGCCTCGCCGCCGCCGTCGCCCTCGCCGTCGTCCCCGCCGTCGGTCCCGTCCCCGGGGGGCGCCGGTGCGGTGGAGGACGAGGACGTCGTGGTGGGCGCGCGGCTCGTGGTCGTGGCCGAGGAGCTGCTCTGCTGGCCGCCGCCGGTGTCGGGCTCCTCGCCGCCGCCGGTGTCGGGCTCCTCCTCGGCCGGGGCGGGCTCCTCCGCCTCCTCGGCCGGGCTGTAGTCCTGCCGGGCCACCGCCAGCGTCACCGTCGTGCCCCGGGGCACCGGGATGCCCGAGGGGTCGATGGCGGCGACCTCGCCGGCGGCCAGGTCGATCCCGGCCGCGACGAGCTCCTCGTCGGAGGCGTCGACCTGCGCCACCTCGAGTCCGGCCTCGCGCAGCTCGGCCTCGACGTCGTCGGCGTCCTCGCCGAGGTACTCCGCGGCCGCGGGGATGGTGACGAGGTCCTGGGTCGCGCCGGATGCCCCGCTCGTCGGTGCGCTGCTCGTGGTCGGCCCGGCCGTGGTGCCGTCGCCGGCGTCGTCGCCGTTGCCCGCGAGGACGAACCAGGCGCCGGACAGCAGCGCCGCCACCAGGACGAGCGAGGCCAGCACCAGCGCCCACCGCCGGTTGCCGCCGCGCTGCGGCTCCGGCCGCGCCCAGCCCCGGTCGTCGTCGTCGCCGTCGACCGGCGGGCCCTGCAGCGGCGGCATGGTGCGCGGGCCGCCCGCGGCGTGCCGGCCGCCGGTGCGCGGGCCGACCACCGCGGCGGCCCCGGTCACCGGGCCGCCGAGCACGCGCGTGCCCTCGGGATCGGTCCCGCCGGAGACCTCGGGGATCACCTCGGTCTGCGCGGCGGCCATCGTGCCGGTGGCCGACGTCGCGGGACCGCGCCCGTCGGTCGCCTGCGCCACGGCCCGGATCGCGGCGGCGAACGCGGCGCCGTCGGTGAACCGGTCGTCGGGGTGCTTGGCCAGCGCCCGCTCGATGAGCTGTCGCACGGCGAGCGGGATGTCGGCCGGGAGCGGCGCCGGCTGCTGGTTGATGTGCGCCAGCGCGATGGCGACCTGGGAGGTGCCGTCGAAGGGCCGCCCGCCGGTCAGGCACTCGTAGCCGACGACGCCGAGGGAGTAGACGTCGGAGGCCGCGGTGACCTCCAGGCCCTGCGCCTGCTCGGGGGAGAGGTACTGGGCGGTGCCCACGACCATGCCGGTGCGGGTCAGCGGCGTGGCGTCGCGGGCGCGGGCGATGCCGAAGTCGGTGAGCTTGACGACGCCGTCGGGCCGCACGATGAGGTTGCCCGGCTTGATGTCGCGGTGCACCACCCCGGCGGCGTGCGCGGCCGACAGGCCGTCGGCGGACTGGCCGAGGACGTGCAGCGTCCACTCGGGGGAGAGCCGGCCCTCCTCGTGGAGGATCGTCACCAGCGGCTTGCCCTCGACGAGCTCCATGACGAGGAACGCCAGCTGGTGCCCGCGCTCGTCGACGCTCTCGCCGTAGTCGTAGACCGAGGCGATGTTGGGGTGCGACAGGGCGGCGGTGTGCCGGGCCTCGTTGCGGAACCGGGCCACGAAGCTCGGGTCGCCGGTGAACTCGCTGCGCAGCACCTTCGCCGCGACGACGCGGTCGAGCACGCGGTCGCGGGCGCGCCACACCTCGCCCATCCCGCCGGTGGCGATGGGCTCGGTGATCTCGTAGCGGCCGGCCAGGATGGTGCCGGTCGACAGGGCCATCAGCCCCCCTGACCCTCGAGATAGGCCTGCATCACGTCGCCGGCGATCGGTGCGGAGACGTCCCCGCCGGTACCCCCGCCGTTCGCGACGAACACCGCGACGGCGATCTGCGGGTCGTCGGCCGGGGCGAAGCCGACGAACCAGTTGTGGTCGGGCACGTCGCCGGAGACCTGCGCGGTCCCGGTCTTGCCCGCGACCGTCACGCCCGGGATGCGGGCGGCCCGCCCGCTGCCCTCGGTGACGACGCTCTCCATCATCTCCTGCAGCTGGTCGGCGACCTCCGGCGTCACCGGCTCGGAGAGCTCCTCCGGGTCGGCCCGGTCGATCACGGTCCGGTCGGGGGCGCGGACCTGGTCGATGAGGTGGGGCGTCATCAGGGTCCCGTCGTTGCCCACCGCGGCGGCGACCATGGCCGCCTGCAGCGGGGTCATGCGGACGTCGCGCTGGCCGATCGAGGTCTGGCCCAGCGCCGCCTCGCTCTCGATGTCACCGATGCTGCTGCCGGCGGTCCGCATCGGGATCTCCAGTCGCTCGCCGGTCATGCCGAACGCCTCGGCCATCTCCCGGACGCGGTCCTCGCCGAGGTCGATGCCCAGCTGGGCGAAGGCGGTGTTGCAGGAGATGGTCAGCGCGTCGATGAGCGACTGCTCCTGGCTGCTGCTGCACGAGGAGTTCCCGAAGTTGCGCAGCTGGGTGGAGGTGCCGGGCAGCGTGAGCACGTCCGGCGCCGGGACGACGGTCTCGGGGGTGTACTCGCCGGTCGACAGCGCGGCGGCCGACACGATCACCTTGAACACCGACCCCGGCGGGTAGTTGTCCTCGGTCGCGCGGTTCAGCCGCGGGTCGGCGTCCATCGCCCCGAGCTCCTCGGCGTAGGCGCGGATGTCGGCGGGATCGTGGCTGGACAGCCGGCCCGGGTCGTAGGTGGGGGTGCTCGCCATCCCGAGCACCGCGCCGGTGGAGGGGTCGAGCGCGACGACGGCGCCGGTGACGCCCTCGAGGCCGGCCATCGCGGCCTCCTGGACGCCGGCGTCGAGGGTCAGGACGACGTCGCCGCCGGAGGGGTCGCGGCCGGTGAAGAGGTCGGTCAGGCGCCGGGTGAACAGCCGGGCGTCGGAGCCGGCGAGCACCTCGTTCTCGGCGTCCTCCAGCTGCCAGGCCCCGTAGACCAGCGAGTAGTAGCCGGTGACCGGGGCGTACAGCGGACCCTGCGGGTACTGGCGGAGGTACTCGAGCGTGTCCTGGGTGGGCACCGACAGCGCCACCTCGGTGCCGTCGACGACGATCGAGCCGCGCTCGCGGGAGTACTCCTCGGTGAGCACGCGGGTGTTGCCGGAGTCCTCGCGCAGCTCGTCGGAGCGCACGACCTGGATGTAGTTGACGTTGACGATCAGCAGGGTGAACAGCACCAGGACGCTGATCGCCACCCGCCGCAGGGGCGCGTTCACGAGCTCACGACCTCGGTCGGCGCCTCACCGATCGCCTGCTTCGGCGGAGGGGGTGGGGTGGCCGGGCGACGGGCGGCGTCGCTGATGCGCACCAGGATGGCCACGAGGCCGAAGTTGGCCACCAGGGAGGACCCGCCGTAGGCGACGAACGGCGTCGTCAGGCCGGTCAGCGGCAGCAGGCCGGTGACGCCGCCGAGGACGACGAACAGCTGCCAGGCGACGGCGAAGGCCAGGCCGCCGGCGAGCAGCTTGCCGAAGGCGTCGCGCACGACCAGCGACGTCCGCAGGCCGCGCTCGACCAGCACCAGGTAGATGACGATGACGGCGACCAGGCCGAACAGGCCCAGCTCCTCGCCGATCGCCGAGGCGATGAAGTCGCTCTTGGCCACCGGCACCTGGTCGGGGCGGCCGCCGCCGAGCCCCGCGCCGAACAGCCCGCCGGTGCCGAGGCCGAACAGCGACTGCACGAGCTGGTAGCCGCCCTCGTCGCGGTAGGCGAACGGGTCGAGCCAGGTGTCGACCCGGACCCGCACGTGGCCGAACAGCTGGTAGGCCAGGAACGCGCCGCCGGCGAACAGGCCCACGCCGATGAGCAGCCAGCTGGCCCGCTCGGTGGCGACGTAGAGCATCACCACGAAGATGCCGAACAGCAGCAGCGAGCTGCCGAGGTCGCGCTCGAAGACCAGCACGAGGATCGACACCACCCAGACGGCGAGCACCGGGCCGAGGTCGCGGCCGCGCGGCAGCTCCAGGCCCGCGACGCGGCGGCTGGCCAGCGCCAGGACGTCGCGCTTGTCGACCAGGTAGGCGGCGAAGAAGACGATCAGGCAGATCTTGGCGAACTCGCCGGGCTGGATGCTGAAGCCCGCGACGCGGATCCAGATCTTGGCGCCGTAGACCTCCGAGATCGAGGCGGGCAGCACGGCGGGCAGCGCCAGCAGCACCAGGCCGACGAGGCCGAGGGTGTAGGCGAAGCGGGACAGCAGCCGGTGGTCGCGCAGCACGACGACGACGGCGACGAACAGCGCCACCCCGATCGTGGCCCACAGCAGCTGGACGGGGGCGTCCTCGCGCGTGGCCTCGGCGCCGTCCTGCATGCCGGCCAGGTCGAGCCGGTGGATCATCGTCAGGCCCAGGCCGGAGAGCACGGCGACGGCGGGCAGCAGCAGCGGGTCGGCGTAGGGCGCGAAGCGGCGGACGACCAGGTGGACCACCGCCCACAGCGCCGCGAACCAGCCGCCGAAGGTCGCCAGCTCCGGGCGCAGCGAGCCGGTGATGGTGACGTCGACGATGGACTGCGCCGCGAGGGTGATGAGCACGGCGAAGCCGAGCAGCAACAGCTCGGTGTTGCGCCGCGTCGGGACGACCGTGCCCGGGGCCGCGGCCCGGGGGTCGGTGGTGGGACCGGACATCACTCCGCCTCCCGGCAGGGCTCCCCCGGCTCGGGCGACGGGGTCGAGGCACCCGCCGAGGTCGAGATCCCGGTGGGGCCGGCGTCGGTGTCCAGGGACGGCGCCCCGCTGTCGGTCGCCCCGCTGTCCGGGGTCTGGGAGGAGGTGGCCCGGCCGGAGCCGCCGCCGTCGCACTCGGGGACGGCGGCGGCCTGCAGGTCGTCGACGATCCGCTGGGCGTCGTCGGCGTCGCCGGCGTCGATGCCCTGCCGGACGCTGTTCCGGTCGTAGGACGTCAGGTCGTCGAGGGGGATGTCGGTGACGTCGTCGACCCGGTAGAGGTCCAGGCCGAGAAGGTCGGCGTTGAAGCCGCGGTAGACGGCCACGTGGTCACCGCCGTCGGCCGCCGCGACGCCGACGAACCAGTGGGTCAGCACCCACAGCCAGGTGGCGATGCCGGCGCCGACGAGGAGGAGCACCGCCCCCCCAGCGACGAACAACCGCCGCCGGGAGCGGCGGCGGTCGCTGGGTGCGGCGGCCGTGGGTGCTGTGGGCGGCGGTGGTGGCGCCGGTGGCGGGTCGGCCAGCGCGGCGCGGCCGGCGGCCGACCGCGGGTCGACCTCGCGCTGCCCGCGGTTGTCCCCGGCCGCGCCGTCGACGACCGGCTCGAAGGCGATGCCGCTGCCGTTGTCCTCGACGACGTCGGCGACGATCACCGTGATGTTGTCGGGGCCGCCGCTGCGCAGGGCGAGCTCGACGAGCCGGTCGGCGGTCGACTGGGGGTCGGGGTCCTTGAGCGCCTCGGCGAGGGTCTCCTCGCTGACCACGCCGGAGAGCCCGTCGGAGCACAGCAGGTAGCGGTCGCCGGCGCGGGCCTCGCGCATCGACAGGTCGGGGTCGACGTCCTGGCCGTTGAGCGCCCGCAGCAGCAGCGAGCGCTGCGGGTGGTGGTTGGCCTCCTCGGGCGTGATCCGCCCGTCGTCGATGAGGGTCTGCACGAACGTGTCGTCGTGGGTGATCTGGGTGAAGACGCCGTCGCGCAGCAGGTAGGCGCGGGAGTCACCGACGTGGCAGAGGGCGATCCGCCCGCCGGCGAACAGGACGGCGGTGAGCGTGGTGCCCATGCCCTCCAGCTGGGGGGACTCGCGGATGACCTCGCGCAGGTGCTCGCTGCCGTCGAAGACCGCCTCGCGGAGGGCCTGGAGCATGTCGCCGCTGGGCGCGTCCTCGTCGAGGTGCTCCAGCGCCGCGATGACCACCTTGCTGGCGACGTCACCGGCCGCGTGCCCGCCCATGCCGTCGGCCACGGCCAGCAGCCGGGGCCCGGCGTAGACCGAGTCCTGGTTGTTGCCGCGGACCAGACCGCGGTCGGAACGGGCGGCGTAGCGCAGCGCGAGACTCATCGGACCCTGCTCACGTGTGCGCTGCTCACGTCTGCTCTGTCGCTCCCCGCGGTCGTGGCCTGCCTGGTCGGAGTGTGTCCGGTCATGAGCGCAGCTCCAGGGCGGTCTGGCCGATGCGGATCGGCTGGCCGGGAGCCACCAGCAGCGGCCCCTGGACCCGCTGCTGGTCCAGGTAGGTGCCGTTGGTCGAGCCGAGGTCCTCGACGTACCACTGTCCACCCCGGTTGGTCAGCCGCGCGTGCCGGCTGCTGGCGAAGTCGTCGGTGAGGACGAGGGTGGAGTCGTCGGCGCGCCCGATGAGGATGGGCTGCTCGCCGAGCGTGATCTTGGTGCCGGTGAGGGGGCCGGCGGTCACCACGAGGGTGCGCGGCCCGCGTCCGCGCCGGCGTCCGGGGGCGGCCGCCCGCGGCGGCACCGAGGCCACCCGCCCGGCCCGGCCGCCGAAGAGGTCGGCGCGCACCACGCGGAACGCGGCGAAGATGAACAGCCACAGCAGCAGCAGGAACCCGAAGCGGAAGACCTGCAGGACGATCTCGGCGGTCACGACCGGCGCCCGATCACGTGCCGTCCTGCCGGTACACCAGGACGGAGTGGCCGATGCGGATGACGTCGCCGTCGGCGAGCGCCTGGCGGCTGATGCGGCGGCCGTTGACCAGGGTGCCGTTGGTCGAGCCGAGGTCCTCGGCGAAGGCGGTGCCGCCCTCGAGGACGACGTCGACGTGCTTGCGGCTCACGCCGGTGTCGGGCAGCCGGATGTCGGCGTCGGTGCCGCGGCCGATGACGTTGCGGCCGGTGGTCAGCTCGTGGCGGGTGCCGGGCCCGTCGACGACGAGCACGTGGGTCACGCCCGGCTTCGACCCCGCGCGACCGACGACCGACGGGTGCTGGCGGCCGGTGTCGGTGGCCACGCGCCCGGGCAGCGGCGGCAGCGGCGGCACTGCGCCGGAGCCGGTCATCGGCGGGGCGGGCGGGACGGCGACCGCGTCGGCCCGCGACGCCGGGCGGGCGGGGTCGGCGACGTGCGAGCTGACCTCGAAGACGCCGGTGGGCAGGTCGTCGTCGCGCTCGAGGCGGACCTGCACCGCGCCGAAGGTCTGCCAGCCCTCGCCGTCGATGTGCTCGGAGACCATGTCGGCGAGCTGGGCGGCCAGCTGCTCGGACCACTCGCCGAGGTTGGCGTAGTCGGTGGGGCCGAGCCGGACGTCGTAGACGTTGGGGGCGAGCACGCGGCCCTCACCCATGACCGAGCGCTGCTCGTCGGCCTCCCGCTGCAGCGCCTTGGCGATCTCGGCAGGATGGACCTTGCCCTTGAACAGGCGGGCGAAGGCGACGCCGACCATCCCCTCGAGGCGTCGCTCGAAGCGCTGCAGCACGCCCACAGTCGCTCCTCCACCTCGGTCTGATGACGGTCCTCCAGCCGATCCTAGCCGTGCGCGTGAGTGCTGACCGGCCAGCAACGCCCATCGCCACGCAGGCCACCGGCGTCACGTGGGCCCCACCTGCCGGCACCTCCCGGCCCCTCCGCCGGGTGCCCTCGGACGGCTGCTAAGGTCGTTCCTCGCCAGGGCAAGTGGCGGAATGGCAGACGCGCACGGTTCAGGTCCGTGTGTCCGAGAGGACGTGGGGGTTCAACTCCCCCCTTGCCCACCCCCTCGCGCAGACCCCGTCCGGAGACCCGGGCGGGGTCTCGTGCGTCTGCGGGGTCAGCACCCCCGGCCGAGGCCGGCCTCGCGGGCGCGCACCACCGCCTCGGCGCGGTCGCGCACCGCCAGCTTGGCGAAGATCGACGTCACGTTGTTGCGGATCGTCTTCTCCGACAGGAACAGCCGGTGCGCGATGGCGGTGTTGGGCAGCCCGGCGGCGATCAGGTCGAGGACCTCCCGCTCGCGGTCGGACAGCTCCGGGAACGGCCGGGCGACGACGCCGGAGCCCGCGGTGAAGAACGCGCGCAGCCGGCGGGCGACCTCGGCGCCGTAGACGGCCTGCCCGGCGGCGACCGCCTCCAGCGCCCGCCCGATCTCGGCCTGCCCCGCGCCCTTGAGCACGTACCCGAGCGCGCCGGCCTGGATCGCGGCGAACACGGCCTCGTCGTCGGCGACCATGGTGAGCACCAGCACCCGCGCCTCCGGCCACCGCTCCAGCAGTTGCCGGGTCGCCTCGATGCCCGACAGGCTGGGCATCTGCACGTCCATCAGGACGACGTCGGGGCGCTCGCGCAGGGCCACCTCGACGGCCTCCGTCCCGTCGGGGGCCTCGGCCACGACGTCGACCCCGAGGTCCTCGAGCAGGACCCGCAGGCCCTGGCGGAACACGGGGTGGTCGTCGGCGACGACGGCTCGCACGGGGTCTCCTCAGTCGGACGGCGGGAGCGGCAGGACGGCGTGCACGCGGGTGCCCGACGACTCCGCCGCGCCGGTGGTGCCGGGCCCGACGGAGCAGGAGCCGCCGAGCTCGGCGGCGCGCTCGCGCATGGACGACAACCCGACGCCGGGGACCGGCCGGGCGGGGAGGCCGCGGCCGTCGTCGGTGACCTCGACCTCGACGGCGTCCGCGGCGGCCCGCACGCGGATCGCCACCGCCGTCGCGTCCGCGTGCCGGACGGCGTTGTGCAGCGCCTCCTGGGCGATGCGCAGCGCGGCGACCTCGAGCGCGGCGGGCAGCCCCGCCAGGTCGCCCTCGCCGGTCACCGTGACCCGCGGCCCGCCGTCGGCCAGGGGCGCGGCACCGGCGCGCAGGGCACCGAGCAGCCCGAGGTCGTCGAGGGTGGGCGGGCGCAGCCCGTGCACCAGCCGCCGGACGTCGGCGACGGCGTCGGCGGCCTGGGTGCCGGCCGCGGCGACCAGCGTGGCGGCGCGGCCGGCGTCCTCGCGGCGCAGCGCCGAGCCGGCCGTGTCCAGGGTCATCACCACCGCCGACAGCTGCGGGCCGAGGCCGTCGTGCAGGTCCCGCCGCAGCCGGCGCCGCTCCTCCTCGCGGGCGGTGACCAGCCGCTCCCGCGACTCGGCGAGGTCGCCGCTGAGCCGGACCGCGTACGCGGCGGCCGCCAGCCGCCCGGCGAGGTCGGCGAGCACCCGGTCGTCGGCCGGCTCGAGGCCGGCGGCGGCCGCCCGCGGGGCGACCAGCAGGTCGCCGACGGGCTCGCCGTGCAGCGCCAGCGGCACCCGGCGGGCGCCCGCGGGCACCTGCCCGGCCTCCTCCCGGACCACCGCACCCCCGGGCAGCGGCACCTCGACGGCCGCCCCGCGCAGCCGCAGGCCCGCGGCCACCGCGGCGGCGCCGTCGCGCAGCGCCTGCCGGGGCGACGCGGCCGCCCCCAGCGCGGCGTCGACGCGGGTGAGCAGCGTGTAGGGGTCGCCGCGGTCGCCGAAGAGCAGCCGGTCGACGAGGCGCTGCACCCGCAGCCGGGCGGGGTGGAAGGCCAGTGCGACGGCGAAGGCGGCGAGGAAGGGGGCCGACCCCCGGCGGTCGCCGAGCAGCGCCCCGGCCCAGCCGACCACCGCGGCGTACACCAGCGCGGTGAGGCCGAGCAGCACACCGCCGACGACGGTGCGGTTGACCAGGACGTCGATGTCGTAGAGCCGGTACCGGAACGCGGCGACGGCGAGCCCGGCGGGCACCAGCAGCACCGCGAGCGAGACGCCCCACCACGGCGCGAGGAACGTGGCCGCGATGGCGACGACGACGCCGTAGCCGGCCCACGCGAGCTGCCGCCGCTGCACGCCGTCGGCCCGGCGGACGCGGACGACGAGCGAGGCGACCGCGGTGGCGACCAGCAGGCCCAGCACGGCGGGGAACGCCGGGACGCCGAACGGGTCGCCGGCGCCGGCCGCGACCGCCGCGGTGGTGACGGCGGTGAGCGTCCACGCGGCGGCGAGCGGGACCCGCCACCACCCCGGCAGCGGCCGGCCGTGCGGCAGCACCTGCGGCAGCACCGTGGTCACCAGCAGCAGCGCCGGGACCCAGGCCCAGCCCCGCACCCACCCGGGCGGCCCGGTCTGCCCCGCCGCCGCCCACCACGACGTCGCCAGCACGTAGGCCGAGGCCGAGCAGCCGATCGCGAGCAGCAGCCAGCCCAGCCGGCGGGCGCGGGGGAGCCCGGCGAGCAGGGCACCGGCGACGGCGAACGACGGGCCGGCCACCGGCTCCGGCGTCCGGAACAGGCGGGGCAGCCAGTCGCCGCCGGCCAGCACCGGCAGGGCCACGGCGGCCGCCGTCGCGAGGACCGCGGCCACGGCCAGGAGCCGGGCCGCCACGGTGGCGGCCCGGCTCACGGGCGGGTTCCTGAGCATGTCGGGGAGACCGTAGGTGCCCCGGCCGCCGCCGGTCAGGAGGTGGC
This sequence comes from Geodermatophilus obscurus, assembly GCF_900115395.1. Lineage (GTDB taxonomy): Bacteria > Actinomycetota > Actinomycetes > Mycobacteriales > Geodermatophilaceae > Geodermatophilus > Geodermatophilus obscurus_B. The sequence continues at coordinate 149,588 of NZ_FOWE01000012.1, read as the reverse complement.
GCCGCGCCGCTCGCCCGAGCGGGCGACGGAACCCGAGCGGGCGACGTGCGCCGCCAGCCCCAGGGCGCCGGCCAGCCACAGCCAGTGCGGGTCGACCGGACCGACGGCGCCCACGGAGAAGTCCAGCACGATGAAGGCCAGCCACACGGCCGGGATCCAGCGGGCCACGACGCCCGAGCGGAGCATCCCGACGGTCAGGGTGACCATGCCCAGCGTCGTGCCGAGCAGGAACGGCGCGAGGAACAGGGCCAGGAACACCGGGTGCGACTCCGCCGCCCACAGCAGGTCGGCCGCGGCGTCGAGGTCGGCCGACTGCGAGGCCGGCAGCTGCAGGTAGCCCACGAGGTGGATGCCCACGAAGCCCCACATGCCGGCGAGCAGGAGCGCACCCGCGGCGTAGGCGGTCCTGCGCATCCGGGTGGCCAGCAGCCCGGCGGCGGCGAGGAAGGCGATCGCCATGAACGGGATCGCCACCGTGCCGGTGACCAGCCGGGTGGTGAAGACGGCGGTGTGCTCCCCGACCAGCGCGAGCTGGTCGACCAGCGCCTCGGGGCGCTCGGGGAGGAACTGCAGCAGCGCGGCCTCGGCGGTGTTCAGCACGCTGCCGACGACCAGCGCGGTGACGGCCAGCCGGCGGCCGACGGGCCCCGCGGCGCGGGCGGGGGCCGGTGCGACGTCGACGGGAGCGGGGACGGGGACGGTGGTGTGCACGGTAGGGACCTCCGGGTCCGCTGCGGCGGGTCGCTCCCGCCGGTGTGCACCCACCGTCTGCTCGGACCGGTCCCGGCCACACGGGAGCGGTGTCCCGACCTCGCCGGGACGACCGTGACCGGATCGTGACGTCCCGGTGTCGCGGATCCGGGCCGTCCACCGGGTCTGCTCGGTAGGGACACCACTCGGGAGGGAGGAGCGTGGGCGCGGACCGGGACGAGTTCACCGCGTTCGTCGTCGCGCACGAGGCGGCGCTGCTGCGCACCGCGCACCTGCTCACCGGCGACCGCGGCCACGCCGAGGACCTCGTGCAGACGGCGCTGGCGCGGGCCCACCGGCACTGGGGGCGCGTGCAGCGCGCCGACGTGCCGATCGCCTACGTGCGCCGGCTGCTGGTCAACTGCCACCTGAGCTGGCGGCGCCGGCTGTGGCACGGCGAGCAGGTGCTCGAGACGCTGCCCGACTCCCCGGTCGGTGACTGGCAGGACGCCCACGCGCTGAACGACGAGCTGCGCCGCGCCCTGGACCTGCTGCCCCCGCGGGCCCGGGCGGTGCTCGTCCTGCGCTTCTACGAGGACCTCACCGAGACCGAGACCGCGCAGGTGCTGCGCTGCTCGGCGAGCACGGTCCGCACCCACACCGCCCGCGGCCTGGCCGCCGTGCGCGCGGCCCTGGGCCCGCAGGCCCCGCGTCCCGAGACCACCCGGCTGACCGATGGGAGCCCGTCGTGACCGACCTCGACGACCACGACGTCCGGGACGCCCTGGCCCGCCTGGCCACCCGGGCCGCGCCGCCGCGGGGGGTGGACACCGCCGACGCCGCGATCGCGCTCTCCCGCCGCCAGCGGCGCACCCGGGTGGCGTGGGCGGGCGGCGCGGTGGTGCTCGCCGTGCTGGCCGGCGCCGTCCCCGCCCTGCTGCCCGACGCCGGCCCGGTCCCGGGGCAGACCGCCACCGAGAGCACCCAGCAGGCCACGCAGGAGCCCGCGCCCGCGCTGACCGACCTCCCGGCCCGCGGCTCGCTCGCCGGCGACGGGGAGTTCCTCGCCGGCGTGGCCGCCATCGAGTGGTCGGCGCCGCTGGGGCTCAACGGTGCCGCGCTCACCCCGACGGCGTCCTCCCGGCAGGTGCTCTTCGCCGGCGACCTGCCCGGCGGGCGCCGCTGGGCGCTGGTCGTGGGCGAGGACGCGGGCCAGGGGGTGTCCGCCTGGTTCGGCGGGCCGGCCGGCGCCGCGCCCGCCGACCTGGCGCTGCTGGCGCCGCCCGAGCGGTTCAGCGCGGACGAGCCCGTGGCCCTGCTCGACGGGACCGGCGCCGCGCCCCTCCTCGTCGTCGTCGCCCGGCCCGGCGACGGCGCCCGCTGGTCCTCGGGGTCGATCCGCTTCGACGACGGGTCCATCGACCGGCTCTGGACCGACCTGCCCGGGGGCGACGGCGTGTTCGTGGCGGAGGTGGACCCGCCTGCCTACGACGGCGCCGACATCGTCGAGGTCGCGGCCACCGGGAGGTCGGCGCTGCTGCGCGGCGTCCCCCGGACGGACGGGTCGCCGTCCCGGCCGGCCCTGCCGGTCGCCTGGGTCCAGGTGTCGGCCACGACCGACCCGGCCCTGCGCGACCGTCTCACCGCCTGCCTGCTGCCGGAGGGGTTCACCGTCAGCACCGTCGCCGGCGGCGACGTGCAGTACGGGTACCCGGACCAGCCCGGGCGGCGCAGCGACGTCGAGCTCGCCCAGATCCAGGCCGGCTACGACGCCGTCCTCACCGAGTGCCTGCGCCGGGTGAGCACGGGGGACTGAGCTGTCAGGCGGTGCCGGCCGTCTCCTGGATGAACGCCGCGGAGTCGTAGTAGGTGCGGACGCCGGTGACCATCTCGTTGTCGGACCCGTCGCTCTCGATGACGGTCACACCGCGGTAGCTGAACGGCTTGCCGCTGCTCAGCGTCCCGGTCGACTCCCACTCCAGCGCGGCGGTCTTCTCGCCCACGGTGCTCGAGGTGAACGTCGTCTCCAGCTCGCCGAAGACGTGGCGGTAGTCCTCCCAGAAGCGCTTGGCGCCGTCCCGGCCGCGTGCCTCGTGGGTCTGGTTGAGCTTGATCAGCTGGGCGTCCTCAGAGGTCAGCTCGACCATCGGCGAGGCGTCGCTCTCGGCGTCGAGGTGGTGGAGGGCGGCGGTGAAGCGTTCGGTCAGGTCGTGCACGGGGGTCCTCCAGGTGCTCCGGGCTGTTGTCGGGGAGCCCCTACCCGGGCACTGCGGACGACACCCGCCCGGATGTCAGGCCCGCAGCCGCTCCCGGCCGGCGCTGCCCGAGCGGCGCTCGCCGAGGGTGCGGGCGGCCAGCACGACGCCCCACGGGCCGATGACCCACACCGGCCAGGGGTACTGCAGGTCGCCGGTGGCCAGCATCGAGACCAGCCAGATGCCGACGACGATCACCGCGGTGGTGGCCCAGCCGGTCCAGGCGGTCCGCAGGTCGCGGTCCCAGGCGCCGTGCCAGGCGCCGGCGTGGACCGCCTGGGTCACCGCGGAGCGCTGTCCCTGCTGCGGGCGGGCCGGGCGCGGCAGGTCGGCGGTGAGCTCGGCCAGCTCGCCGTAGGTGCGGGCGGCGTGCGCGCGGGCCGACCGGTCCTCGTACTCGGCCAGGGTCAGCCGGCCGTCGGTCAGCGACGCGTCGAGGCGGGTGACGACGGCGGCGCGGTCGGCGTCGGCGGCGAGCAGGTGCGGGTCGGGCATCTCGGGCTCCTCGTCAGGCGGTGTGCCTCAGGTGGTGTGCACCGAGTCTTTCCCGCGGGGGTGCCCGCCACCATTGACAGACGTCACCGATCGCCCGTGCGTCCTGCACCCTCAGCCGTTGGCCGGGGTGGCCTCCCTCGCCAGGTGCTTGCCGATGACCATCCGCTGGATCTGGTTGGTCCCCTCGAAGATCTGCATGACCTTCGCCTCGCGCATGTACCGCTCGGCCGGGTGGTCGCGGGTGTAGCCGGCGCCGCCGAGCACCTGGACGGCGTCGGTGGTCACCTTCATGGCCGCGTCGGTGGCCACGAGCTTGGCGATGCTGGCCTGCCGCGAGTAGGGGAGCCCGGCGTCCTTGCGGCGCGCGGCGACCAGGTAGGTGGCGCGGGCGGACTCGACCGCGGCGGCCATGTCGGCGAGCAGGAACGCCACGCCCTGGTGGTCGACGATGCGGCGGCCGAACGCCTCGCGCTCCAGGGCGTAGGCGACGGCGACGTCGAGCGCGGACTGGGCCAGCCCGACGGCGACCGCGCTGACGCCCAGGCGCCCGGAGTCCAGCGCCGACAGGGCGATCGCCAGGCCGCGACCGGGCTCGCCGACCATCCGGCCGGCGGGCACGGCGACGTCGTCGAGGCGGATGGCGGCCGTCGTCGAGCCGGTGAGGCCCATCTTCTGCTCCGGCGGCGCGGGGGCGAACCCGGGCAGGTCGGGGGTGAGGTGGAAGCAGGAGATGGCCCTGTCGCCGTCGTCCGGGGTGCGTAGGAAGGAGGAGTAGAAGTCGGCGTGCCCGCCGTGGGTGACCCAGGCCTTCTCACCGGAGGCCACCCAGCCCTCGCCGTCGCGGACGGCGCGGGCGCGCATGGCGGCGGGGTCGGAGCCGGCGTGCGCCTCGGACAGGCAGTAGGCGCCGAGCAGGCGGCCGCCGACCATGTCCGGCAGCCACTGCTCGCGCTGCTCGGTGGTGCCGAAGCGGTCGACCGGCCCGCAGGCGAGGGTGTGCACGCTGACGCCCAGCGCGACGCTGGCCCAGCGCATCGCCAGCTCCTCGACCACCTGCAGGTAGACGGCGTAGGGCTGCCCGCCGCCGCCGACGTCCTCGCCGAAGGGCAGGCCCAGCAGGCCCACCTCGCCGAGCTTCGCGAACACCTCCCGGGGGAAGCGCTCCTCCCGCTCGTACTGCGCCGCCCGGGGCGCCAGCTCGGCGTCGGCCAGCTCGCGGGTGAGCGCGATGAGGTCGGCGGCCTCCTGGGTGGGCAGCTCACGGTCGACGGCCACGGGGGTCCCCTCGTCGGACAGCAGTACCGCCGACAGTACCGCGGTACTGTTCTCCGTCCAGGAGGCGAGAGGCGCGCATGACGACGACGGAGAGCGGCGAGCGGCGGCTGACCGCGCGCCAGGCCCAGCTGCTCGACCAGCTCGAGGAGCTCTTCCTCGCCGAGGGCTTCGCCCGGTTCACCCTCGAGGACCTCGCCGTCCGGCTGCGCTGCTCGAAGACCACGCTCTACGCGCTGGCCGACAGCAAGGAGCAGCTCGCCGTCCGCGTGGTGCGGCACTTCTTCCGGCGGGCCACCGCCGACGTCGAGACCCGCACCGCCGGCGAGGACGACCCCGCCCGCCGGGTGACGGCCTACCTGGAGGCGGTGGCGCGGGCGCTCACCCCGGCGTCGCGGGCCTTCCGCCGCGACCTGGAGGCCTTCTCGCCCGGGCGGGCGGTGTACGAGCACAACACCGCCGTCGCGGCGGAGCGGGTGAGCGCCCTCATCGGCGACGGCGTCGCCGCCGGGGTGTTCCGCACGGTGCACCCGGCACTGGTGGCCGACACCGTGACCACGCTGATGCTCCGCATCGGCCGCGGCGACACCGCCCGCGCCACCGGCCTCGACGACGCCACCGCCTACCGGGAGCTGGCCGCGCTGCTGCTGCACGGGATCAGCCGGTGAGGCTGACGCCGGCGGCCTGGGACGACGCGGAGGTGCAGCGGCTGACGACGGCCCAGCAGGCGGAGCTGCGGGCGCGCTACGACGGCGACACCGAGCCGGGGACGCCGCCGTCGGCCGCGGACGTGAGCGTGGTGCTGGTGGCCCGCGATGACGACGGCACCGTGGTCGGGTGCGGGGCGCTGCGGGCGCTGGGCGGCGACGCCGCCGAGGTCAAGCGGATGTACGTCGTGCCGGCGGCCCGGGGGCGGGGTGTGTCGAAGCTGCTGCTGACCGGGCTGGAGGACGCCGCCCGGGGGCGCGGGTGGACGACGCTGCGGCTGGAGACCGGGCCGCGGCAGCCGGAGGCGATCGCGCTGTACGAGGGCGCCGGGTACCGGGCGATCCCGGCGTTCGGCGCCTACGTCGAGGCGCCGGACGCCGGGTGCTCGCTGTACTACGAGCGGGTGATCGGTCCGGCCTGAGCGCGGGTCAGGCGGGCAGGGCGTCGTCCTCGGTGGTGTCCTCGTCGGCCAGCGTCCAGGCGAGGTGCCAGTAGGGGAGCAGCCCGGCGGCGAACCACAGCAGGAAGCCCAGGCAGAGGGCCAGGACGGTGTGGCCGGTGACGGCCACCAGCGCGACAGCACCCGCCCAGGCGGCGAACGTCAGCGCCGTCGCCGGCCAGCCGACGCGGGCGTGCGAGTGCTCGCGCAGGCCCTGCTGGTGCTCGTCGAGGGAGTGCCGGCCGCGGTCGAACAGCCCGCGGATGCCGAGGTTGAGCAGCGAGTGCAGCGGGATGAACAGCACCATCCCGACGGACCAGACGACGAAGAACGAGGTGGTCCAGCCGTCGTCGGTGCCGGCGGCCAGGAGCGTCGCGACGACGAGGGCGGCCAGCAGCGCCGCCTCGGCCAGGACCGCGCGGTGCCGGGTGCCGCGGGTGCGGGCCCAGGAGTAGCGCTCGTCCTCGAAGGTGGCGGTCAGGGAGGTCTGGGTGGTCACTGGTTCCTCCTGAGGAGCTCGGAGCCGATGGCGGGCAGCGGGTCGAGGGAGAACACGGCCTCGACCGGCAGGTCGAAGAAGCGGGCGATGCGCAGGGCCAGGACGAGCGAGGGGCTGTACTCCCCGCGCTCGAGGTAGCCGATCGTCTGCGGGTGGACGCCCACCGCGTCGGCCAGCTCCTTGCGGCTGACCCGGCGTTCCGCGCGGAGGACGGCGATGCGGTCGTGGACCCTGTCGGCGTCCCCACGTGGCTGGCGACCCATGCCTCCATTCGTAGCATTACTGCTACACATTGCGCAAACAGTGCGACGCTCGCGCGGGGTTCGTGGATCCGACTCGCTGCTCCGGACACGACTCGCTGCTCCGGACACGAGGGGGTGTGGCGACGTCACGTCCCGCTCTCCTGGACGCAGGCAGCACCGCACGGCCGTCCCTCCGGGGAGCGGGCGGCCGTGCGGTGTGCGGTCAGGCGGCCGTGGGTGCCAGGGGTGCGGGGACGGTGATCTCGGTGCCGTCGGGTCGCCAGGTGCGCCATCGGCCGCTCGGTTGTCGTTCGACGCGGAACCCGTGGTGGACCTCGGTGTGGTGGCGTTCGCACAAGAGGGCGCTGTTGTCGAGGCTGGTGTCGCCGCCGTCGATCCAGTGCACGAGGTGGTGGACGTCGCACCAGGGGTTCGGTGCGTCGCAACCGGTGAACACGCAGCCGCCGTCGCGCACCTCGACTGCTCTGCGGAGGTGGCCGCTGACGAGGCGCTGCTCGCGGCCGACGTCGAGGGGGACGCCGTCGGGGCCGAACACGACCCGGGAGATGCGGCCGTCGCAGGCCAGCCAGCGGGCGCGGGCGGCGGAGATGGTGGCGCCGAACCCCGTGGTGGCCACACCGGCGCCGGTGGCCGGGTCGGCCAGGTCGTCGAGGTCGATGCGCACGGCCACGTGCGGCTTGACACTGCGCAGCACCGGCACCGAGCCGGACGCGAGGGCGTTGTCGGCGATCTGCACCAGGGCGTCGCCCTGCCGCTGCGCGCGGGTGCGCTCGTCCCCGGCCGGGCGGTCGGCCTGGACGTGCGCCTCCACCGCCGTCTGGAACTTCTCCCCGCCGACGGCGTCGAGGTGCCCGCGGAAGCTGACCGACCCGTCGGCGTGCTTGACGATCGTCAGTGACCGCCCCTCCGTGGGGTCCGGTTCCGGACCGTCGGGATCGAGCGCGTCGCCGTAACGCTTCACGACGAGCACCAGCGCGTCGTGTTCCTGCTCGACGGCGACGCCGGTGAGGATCGCGTCGACCTCAGCGAGGTCGACGCCCTGCGCCGCGGCGGCCGCGAGCCGCCGCGGGGTGACCACGTCCGCGGCGACCGCCACCTGCGACGCCGACACCAGACCCGCGTCATGGGCTTCGGCCAGGACGGGGAGGTGCTCCATGGCTCGCCCGTTGCGGACCGAGCGGGACGCCTCCGACCCCGACAGCCGGCAGTGCCCGCGCAGCCAGGAGGCCATCGACCTCTGCCCGTCCCGCTCCGGCGCCTGCGACAGCTCCGCGGCCCGCACCGCCCGGGCCAGCGCGGCGTCGATCCGGTTCCGTTCGGCGACCAGCGCGGCGACGTCGTCGAGCACGTCACCCGTCCGCCACCGTCCGAACACATGATCGAATACTAGCCGACCCAGGGCCGACCGACCACTCGAATTCGCAGGCCAGGAGCGTGTCCACAGATGTCCGACAGCCCTCGACCGGGCAGGGTGGGAGGCTCGTCGCCGACTGCGACGACGGCGACCTCAGGGACTCGCCGACGCCGCCGAGGACGACGTCGGACGGGCCGCTCACGTGCTCCAGGGGTTCCCCGGCATCGGGCCCACCGGTGTCACCGTCTCCCTGCACGAGGTGCAGGTCGTGTGTCCGTGGGTCCGTCCACACCTCGACGAGCGGGTCCTCGACGGTGCCCGCCGCAGCGGTCCCCGGACGACCCGCGGTCACCCGCAGGCCCCGCCGACGGGCGACGACCCATGTCGCCTCGCCGCCTGCTCACCCGGATCACGCCGCTCCGGGACGACGTGGATCCGCTGCGCCCGGTCGGCGGGATGTGGTGGGGTGGGCCCGTGAGCGTCCCGCCGATGACCTCGTGGCCCGACACCGAGCCGGCGGAGGTGGAACTCGTCAGCGGCGACGCCCGGCTCGCCGTCGACCTGCGCGGTGGTGGCCTGCGGGCGCTGACCGTCGGCGACCGCGCCGTCCTCGACGGCTACGCCGCCGGAACCGTGCCGTCCGGCCGGCGCGGCGGCGTCCTGCTGCCCTGGCCGAACCGGCTCCGCGACGGACAGTGGACGTGGGAGGGGCAGCAGCTCCAGCTCGACACCGCCGGCCCCGGCAAGCCCGCCGCGCACGGGCTGGTCACCTGGCAGCGCTGGTCGGTGCTGGCCCGCCACTCGGACGCGGTCACCGTCGGCACCGTCGTCGAGGCCCGCCCCGGCTATCCCTTCCGGCTGGCCGCCGCTCTCGACCACTCCCTCGCCGCCGACCGGCTCACCGTCACCGTCCGCGTGCGCAACGCCGGCGAGCGGGCCGCGCCGTTCGGTGCCGGCATGCACCCCTACCTCGCCGTCGGTGCCACGGCCGACGGCGGCATCGGTGACGCCGAGCTCACCGTCCCGGCCCGCACCGCGATCGACCTCGACGGCGGCCTGCCCACCGGCACCCGCCGGCCCTTCGACGGCGCGATCGGCCGCATCGGCGACCGCGCCCTCGACGACGCCGTCACCGACCTCGTGCGCGACGACGACGGCTGGGCCCGCGTCTCCCTGCGCGGCCCGGCCGGAGCGCTCGAGCTCGCCGTCGACGGGTCCTGGCCGTGGCTGCAGGTGTACAGCGGCGACACCCTGCCGGAGGGCCAGCGCCGCCGCAGCCTCGCGGTCGAGCCGATGACCTGCCCGCCCAACGCGCTCGCCGACGGCGTGGACCTCGTCGTCCTGGAGCCGGGGGAGACCTGGTCGGGCACGTGGACCCTCGGCTGGGCGGCCTGACGTGCGTGTGCGCGAGCTGTGGCGCTACCCCGTCAAGTCGCTGCAGGGGGAGCGGCTCGACGCCGTCGACGTCGGGACGCAGGGCCTGGCCGGTGACCGGCAGTGGGCGCTGTTCGACCGCTCCACCGGCTTCGGCCTGACCGCCCGCCGCGTGCCCGACCTGCTCTTCGCCGCCGGCCGGCTGCGCGCGGACGGCGGCGTCGAGGTGGTCCTCCCCGACGGCACGGTCACCACCGACGACGACGTCCTCTCCGGTTGGCTGGGCCGGCCGGTGACGCTGCGCGCCGCGGAGGCCGAGCGCGGCCCGCGGCACTACGAGAGCCCCGACGACGACGAGGACGTCTGGGACGCCTTCGAGGGCGCGTCCGGGGCGTTCCACGACAGCTCGCGCATCCGGGTGTCGCTGGTCTCCACCGGCACGCTCGGCACCTGGGACCGGCGCCGGTTCCGCGCGAACGTGCTGCTCGACGGCGCGGGGGAGGACGAGCTCGTCGGGTCGACGATCGGGCTCGGGACGGTCGCCCTCGACGTCCTCAAGCCGGTGAGCCGCTGCGTGATGGTCACCCGCCCCCAGCCCGGCGGCATCGGCCGCGACAACGGCGTCCTCAAGAGCATCCACCGCGAGCGCGGCAGCACGCTGGCCGTCGGCGCCCTCGTGCCGGTCCCCGGCCGGGTCGCGGTGGGCGACGAGCTCACCGTCGCGTGACGATGGGCACCGTGCGCACCGTCGAGCTCCGTCCCGGTGAGGACTCCATCCGCCTCGGCCAGCTGCTCAAGCTCGTCGATGCCGTCCCCACCGGCGCCCAGGTGAAGGACGTGCTGGTCACCGGCGCGGTGCGGGTCAACGGCGAGCCCGAGGACCGACGCGGCCGGCAGGTGCGCCGCGGCGACGTCGTCTCGATCGAGGGCGCCGGGGACGTCCGCGTCGCGTGAGTTCCACGTGGAACCCCGTCGTCCCGCGGTGGCCGGCCGCCGTCCCCGGGCCGGACTTCGACGCCATCCGCGCCGAGTTCGAGGTCCCCGGCGAGTTCCCGCCCGGGGTGCTCGCCGAGGCCGGGGCGGTCGCCGCCTCCCCACCGCTCCCGGACGAGGACGCCACCGACCTCCCGCTGGTCACCCTCGACCCGCCGGGCAGCCGTGACCTCGACCAGGCCGTGCACCTCGAGCGGGACGGGGAGGGCTACCGCGTCAGCTACGCGATCGCCGACGTCGGCGCCGTCGTCGTCCCCGGCGGCGCCCTCGACGCCGAGGCGTGCCGCCGCGGCCAGACGCTCTACGCCCCCGACCGGCGCACCCCGCTGCACCCGGAGGTGCTCAGCGAGGGCGCGGCCAGTCTGCTGGCCGGGGAGGTCCGCGCCGCGGCGCTCTGGACGATCCGGCTCGACGCCGGCGGGGAGGTGCGCGCGGTCGACCTGCGCCGCGCCCGCGTCCGCAGCCGCGCGCAGCTGGCCTACCCCGACGTCCAGGCGCAGGCCGACGCCGGCACGCTGACCGGCGCGCTGGCGCTGCTGCCCGACCTGGGCCGGCTGCTGCAGGAGCAGGCCGCCGCCCGCGGCGCCATCGAGCTGGGCTCGCCCGAGCAGGAGGTCGTCCGCACCGACGGCGGCTGGACGCTGGTGACCCGCGCGCCGCTGCCGGTCGAGGGCTGGAACGCGCAGATCTCGCTGCTGACCGGCCGGGTCGCGGCGCGGCTCATGCTCGACGGCGGCGTCGGCCTGCTCCGCACCCTGCCGCAGGCCCGCCCCGAGGACGTCGCCCGGCTGCGCCGCCTGGCGCCCGCCCTGGGCGTCGACTGGCCGGCCGGCGCCGGAGCCGGGTCGGTGCTCGCCGTCCTCGACCTCACCGACCCGCGGCACCTGGCCTTCCTGGAGGAGGCCACCGCCCTGCTGCGCGGCGCCGCCTACACGCCCGTCGACGGCGACCCCGGCACGGAGACCGGCCACGCCGGCGTCGGCGCCCCCTACGCGCACGTGACGGCTCCGCTGCGCCGGCTGGTCGACCGGTTCGGCACCGAGGTCTGCCTCGCGCTGGCCGCCGACCGCGAGCCCGACCCGGCGGTGCGGGCCGCGCTGCCGGGGCTGCCGGCGCTCATGGCCGCCTCCGACCGGCGCACCCGCGCGGTGGAGCGGGCGGTCGTCGACGCCACGGAGGCCTGGCTCCTCGCCGGCCGCGAGGGAGAGGAGTTCGACGCGGTGGTGGTCGACGCCGACGAGGGACGCGGCACCGTCGTCCTCGCCGATCCGGCCGTCCGGGCGCGCTGCGCCGGGGCCGGGCTGGAGCCCGGCTCACGGGTGCTGGTGCGGCTGGAGGAGGCCGACGTCGACCGCCGGACGGTGCGCTTCACGGCGGTGACCGGGTGAGCGCGCCGTACCTGGCCGGCCGGCTGCAGGGCTTCGGGACGACGGTCTTCGCCGAGATGAGCGCGCTGGCGACGGCGACCGGCTCGATCAACCTGGGGCAGGGCTTCCCCGACACCCCGGGTCCGGCCGAGGTCCTCGACGTCGCCCGGGCGGCGATCGGCACCGACGCCGACCAGTACCCACCCGGACCCGGCACCCCGGGACTGCGCGCGGCGATCGCCGCCCACCTCGAGCGGTTCCGCGGCCTGTCCTACGACCCCGACGCCGAGGTGCTCGTCACCGCCGGCGCCACCGAGGCGCTCACCGCGGCGATGCTCGCGCTGGTCGAGCCCGGCGACGAGGTGGTGCTCTTCGAGCCGGTGTACGACAGCTACGCCGCCGCGGTCGCGATGGCCGGCGGCGTCCTGCGCCCGGTGCCGCTCGCCCCACCACCGGCCGACACCGACGGTGCCGTGTGGACGTTCGACCCCGCCGACCTGCGCGCCGCCGTCGGCCCGCGCACGAAGCTGCTGCTGCTCAACACCCCGCACAACCCCACCGGGAAGGTGTTCAGCCGCGCCGAGCTCGACCTGGTGGCCGAGGTGGTCCTGCAGGCCGGGCTGCTGCTGGTCACCGACGAGGTCTACGAGCACCTCGTGTTCTCCGGCGCCGGGCACGTCTCCGCGGCCACGCTGCCCGGGCTGCGCGAGCGGACGCTGGTGGTCGGCAGCGGCGGCAAGACGTTCAGCACGACGGGCTGGAAGGTCGGCTGGGCGTGCGGGCCGGCGCCGCTGGTGGCCGCCGTCCGCACCGCCAAGCAGTTCCTCACCTACGTCAACGCCGGCCCGTTCCAGCCGGCGATCGCCGCCGGGCTGGCCCTGCCCGACGCCTACTTCGCCGGGATCGCCGCCGACCTCGAGCGCCGGCGGGACGTGCTGGTGGCGGGCCTGCGCGCGGCGGGGCTGCCGGCCATCGCCCCGGAGGCGACGTACTTCGCGATGGTCGACGTCCGGGGGGTGCGGGACGACGCCGACGGGCTGGCGTTCTGCCGCGACCTGCCGGAGCGTGCCGGGGTGGTCGCCGTCCCGGCCGGGGCGTTCTGGACGGCGGGACACGCCGACCGGGGCCGGCACCTGGTCCGGTTCGCGTTCTGCAAGCGCGACGAGGTGCTCACCGAGGCCGTCGACCGACTGAGCAGGATGTCGGCATGAGGTTCGGGGTGGTCCAGCACGACGTCGTCTGGGAGGACCGGGCGGCCAACTACGCCCGGCTCGCCCCGCAGGTGGCCCGCGCGGCCGGTGCCGGGGCGGAGTTCGTGCTGCTCAGCGAGACGTTCTCCACCGGCTTCTCCATGACGCCGGGCATCGGCGAACCCGAGGACGGCCCGTCGGCGGAGTTCCTCCGCGACCAGGCCGCGCGGCACGGGGTCTGGGTGGCCGGCAGCTGTCCGGAGATCGCCCCCGACGGCGACCTGCCCTACAACTCCTTCGTCCTGGCCGGGCCGGACGGCACGGTGCATCGCTACCGGAAGCTGCACCCGTTCACCCACGGCGGCGAGGCCGAGCGGTTCCGGGCCGGCGAGGCCCCGGTGACGGTGACCGTCGGCGACCTGCGGATCACGCCGTTCGTCTGCTACGACCTGCGCTTCGCGAACGTCTTCTGGACCGCGGCCGAGGACACCGACGTCTACCTGGTGACGGCGAACTGGCCGGCCGCGCGCCGGCACCACTGGACCACGCTGCTGCGAGCCCGCGCGATCGAGAACCAGGCGTACGTGGTGGCCTGCAACCGCGTCGGCACCGCCGGCGACGGTCTCGAGCACGCCGGCGACAGCCAGGTGGTCAGCCCGATGGGGGAGCTGCTGGCCACCGCCGCGGGTGGGGAGACCCTGGTGCTCGCCGACGTCGACGCCACCGAGGTCGCCGCCACCCGCGCGCGGTTCGCCTTCCTGGCCGACCGCCGCGCCTAGCGCGGCGGCACGGTGCCGGGCTGGCCCTGTTGGACCGCCTGGCCCTGCTGGACCGCCTGGCCCTGCTGGACGGGCTGGCCCTGCTGGACGGCCTGGCCCGGCTGGCCGGCAAGGCCCGTCGTGGTCTGGTCGACGACGATCTGCTCGCGCTGGACCCGGTCGGTGACCTGCTCCTGGCCCTGGACCACCTCGGTGCGCAGCCGCACGCGCTCGACCGGCACCACCTCGACGTTCACCACCGGCCGCTCGGCGTGCAGCACGATGTCCTCCGGCAGGCCACCGGTCGGACCCGGCGTCCCCGCGGCTCCCCCGCCGGCCGTCCCCGCCGGGACCAGCGACTCGCCGGGGCCGGGGTCGGGCGCATCGAGGGGGACCTCCTCGATCCGGATCTCCTCCCGCCGGAGCGGGACGGTGACCTGCACCTCCTCGGTGACGACGTACTTGACCACCCGGACGCGGGTCGCGGCGACCTGCTGCGTGCCGACCCGCAGCTGCTCCTCGCTGCGGGTCATGGCGCCGTCGGAGGCGTGCCGGCCGGTGTCGGCACCGGCGTACTGGCCGGTGTGCTGCGCGGCGGGCGGCGGCGCGGCCTGGCCGACGGCGGTGCGGACGTCGGTGGCCGGCGCCGGGACCGGACGCGTCCCCGGGTCGACCACCGCCGGGGAGGGTGTCCCCGCGACACCCCCGGCGACACCGCCCGACGCGCCCTCCGCCGTCGCCCCGGACGTCGTCCCCGGCGTCGTGCCCGAGGCCATCTGCTGGTCGGCGTACCGGGGCGGGGGACCGGCCGGGCCCGCGTCGCCGGTACCGCCGGTGCCGATGCCGCCGGTGCCGTCCGTGCCGATGCCGCCGGTGCCGATGCCGTAGTGCCGGCGCAGCTCGGCCTCCTCCTCCGGCCCCAGGTGGTCGCCGTGGACAGCCGGTGCGTGCTTGACGGCGTCCTTGCCGACGGGCAGCCGCAGCAGTCCGTCGGCGAAGCTCGCGTCGGTCGCCGGGACGATGGAGTGGCGGGTGCCGAAGAGCCCGGTGCTGATCGCCACCCAGGTCGGTGCTCCGGTGCGGTCGTCGACGAAGAAGCTCTCGACGGTGCCGATCTTCTCGCCATCGGGTCCGTGTGCCGTGCTCCCGATCGCCGCGGACAGGTCTCGCTCGCTCAACACGGTGCTCGCCTCCTCCGGACCGCCTGCTCTGGCGCCCCACCAGCGGGGAGTGCCCGGTCCGGCGTGCCCCGACACGCCCTCGCCGCCTACGGTCGGTACGGGAGAGGGACCCACGGCCGAGGAGGACGACGTGAGCAGCGGACAGCTCGAGGTGGAGCGGAAGTTCGAGGCCGGGCCGGAGGTCGTCCTGCCCGACCTGACCGGGACGGGTGGCATCGCCGCGGTGGGCGACGCGGCGACGCACGAGCTCGACGCCACCTACTTCGACACCCCCGACCTGCGGCTGGCCCGCGCGCGCATCACGCTGCGCCGCCGCACCGGCGGCACCGACGCCGGGTGGCACCTCAAGCTGCCCACCGCCGTCGCCGGGACCCGCCGGGAGGTGCACGCACCGCTCGGCACGCGGCGCACCGTCGTGCCGCGCGCGGTGACCGAGCCGGTGACCGCCGTCCTGCGCGGCGTCAGGCCGGAGCCGGTCGCCACCCTGCAGACGACGCGGCTGGTCACCGAGCTGCGCGACGGCGAGGGCCGGGTGCTGGCCGAGGTCGCCGCCGACACCGTCACCGGCACCGCGTCCGCGCCCGACCCCGGCTCGCCGGCCGAGGTGACCACCTGGCGGGAGCTCGAGGTCGAGCTCGTCGACGGTGACGTTGCGCTGCTCGACGAGGTGACCGCGGCCCTCGTCGCCGCGGGCTTCCGCCTGTCGGACTCCCCGTCGAAGCTCTCCCGCGTGCTCGCCGGGCGCCTGGCCGCGCTCACCCCGCAGGCGCCGTCCCCGGTCGCGCCCGCGACTCCCGCACCCGAGGGGAAGAAGGGCAAGAAGGGCAGGAGGAAGGCCGCGGAGCCCGGGCCGGCGGCGGCCGACGTCGTCCTCGGCGCCCTGCGCCGGCAGGTGGAGGCGCTGCAGGTCGCCGACATCGGTGTGCGCACCGGCGACCCGGAGGGCGTGCACGACCTCCGCGTGGCCTGCCGCCGGCTGCGCAGCATCCTCGCCGCGTTCCGGCCCGTCCTCGACCGCACCGCCACCGACCCCCTCCGCGACGAGCTGCAGTGGATCGGCAGCGCCCTCTCCGGCGCCCGCGACGGCGAGGTGGCGCTGGAGCACCTGCGCGCCGTCGTCGCCGCCCAGCCGGTCGAGCTGGTCCGCGGTCCGGTGTCCGCGCGGCTGCGCTCCACCGAGGTCGCCGACGTCGAGCGGGGCCGCAAGGCGGCGATCCGGGCGCTGTCGGACCGCCGCCACCTGGCGCTGCTGGACGCCCTCGACGGGCTGCTCACCGACCCGCCGCTGGCGGAGGCGGCCGGCGAGCCGGCGCGCACGGTGCTCGCCGACGCCGTCAAGCGCGCGGGCAAGCGGCTGACGGCACGCATCGACGAGGCCCGCGAGCGCGAGGCGGTCGACCCCGGTGCCCACCAGGACGCGACCGAGCACGCCCTGCACGAGGCGCGCAAGGCGGCCAAGCGGGTCCGCTACACCGCCGAGGTCGCGGCCCCGGTGCTCGGCGCCCCGGCCGAGGCGCTCGTCACGTGCATGAAGCAGGTGCAGGACGTGCTCGGGGAGGCGCAGGACACCGTCGTCACCCGCCAGTGGTGCCTGCGGCTGGCCGCGGCCGCCGTCGGGGCGGGGGAGGACACCTTCACCTACGGCCGGCTGCACGGCCTGGAGGAGGCCCGCGCCGAGCACGCCGACCAGGCGTTCTGGGCGCTCGAGCCGACCCTGCGCGCGGCCGTCAAGGCGGCCGTGAAGGCCTGAGTCCGGCCCGCCGGCCGGTGCGGGAACGCCGCGGGCCGGCCGGTCGTCTCCCTGGCCGGGTGCGCCGCGCGCCCGTCGGCTGCCACTCCCCGAAACGAGGCCCGTCCTGTCCCTGATCGCTCTGCTGGGGTTCGCGACGGTCGTCCTGGTGGCGGTGTCCCTGCTGCACGGCTACCTGTGGTGGCGGCTGGTCCGCAGCACCACGGTGCCCGGTCGGCTGCGCCGGCGGCTCACGCTGCTCACCGTCGTGCTGGCGCTGCTGCCCGCCGTCGCCGTGCTGACCCGCCGGGACCTGTCCCTGGCGGCGCAGGCGCCGCTCGCCTGGGTCGGCTACACCTGGCTGGGCATCGCGTTCTACGCCTTCCTCGCGCTGCTGGCCCTCGAGCCGGTGCGGTTCCTGCTGCGGCTGCGCGACCGCCGCCGGGCACCTGCCCCCGAGCGCGAGCCCGTGCCCGTCGGCGGTCCCGGGGCTCCCGACCCGGTCGACGGCGTCCCGGCCGACCCGTCGCGGCGGCTGTTCATCGCCCGCTCGCTCGCGGTCACGGCGGGCGTGGCCGCCCTCGGCACCGCCGGGACCGGCGTGTACCTGGCCAACTCGGCCCCCGTCGTCCGCCGGGTGCCGGTCACCCTGCCGCGGCTGGACCCCGCCCTCGACGGGCTGCGCATCGTCACCTTCTCCGACGGCCACCTGTCGGCCACCTACGGCGGCCGGCGCTTCGAGCGGCTGGTCGAGACGGTGAACGCGCAGCGCCCCGACGTCGTGGCGATCGTCGGCGACCTGGTCGACGGCGAGGTCGACGAGCTGCGCGGGGAGGCGGCGCCGCTGGCCGACCTGGTCAGCGCGCAGGGCGTCTTCTTCGTCACCGGCAACCACGAGTACTTCGTCGACACCGACGCCTGGCTGCGGCACCTGCCCACCCTCGGCGTGGAGGTGCTGCGCAACGAGCGCGTGCCGATCACCCGCGGCGGGGCCTCGTTCGACCTGGCCGGCATCGACGACCGGACGGCAGCCGGCTCCGGCGTGCCGGGGCACGGGGCCGACCTCGACACCGCCCTCGACGGCCGCGACGACGCCACGCCGGTGGTCCTGCTGGCCCACCAGCCGTTCATGGTCGACCAGGCACGGGCGGCCGGGGTGGACCTGCAGCTGTCCGGGCACACGCACGGCGGCCAGCTGTGGCCCTTCGACTACGCCATCCGGCTCGACCAGCCCGCCGTCGAGGGGTTGTCCCGGCACGGCGACACGCAGCTCTACGTCACCGCCGGCGCCGGCTACTGGGGCCCGCCCATGCGGGTCGGCGCGCGGCCCGAGGTCACCGTCGTCGAGCTGCGCGCGCCGCGGACCTGATGGACACCACCCGGACGAGAGACGTCCCATACGACATGACGTCCACAGACGTCTTCCTCCGCCTACGCTGGCGGGCGTGACGGCAGCGACGGCGGGACCGAAGTACCTCGCGGTCCGGGAGCACCTCCGGCGCCGCGTCGCGGCGATGCCGGAGGGCGCGCTGCTGCCCCCGGAGCCCACGCTGTGCGCCGAGTACGGCGTCAGCCGGATCACGCTGCGCCGCGCGGTCGACGGGCTGGTCGCCGATGGGCACCTCGTGCGCGAGCAGGGCCGCGGCACCTACGTCACCCGGCCGGCCATCCGGCACGAGTACCGCGAGAGCTTCGTGCACCGGATCGCCGGCTGGAGCTCGGTGATGGCCGAGCAGGGCGCCCAGGTGGGCACCACGGTGCTCCGGCAGCGGGTGGTGCCCGCCCCGCCGGGCGTCGCCGCCGACCTGGGCCTCGACGTCGCCGAGGACGTCGTCGAGCTCGAGCGCCTGCGCAGCGTCGACGGCGCCCCCAACCACGTGGCGCACAGCTTCCTGCCAGCCGATCGCTACCCCAAGGCCGCCGTCGAGGACTTCAGCGAGGGATCGCTCTACGAGTTCCTCCGCCGCGAGTACGGCGCCGACCTAGCCCACGCGCGGATCGTCGTCGACGTCGGCACCGCCGCGCCCGACGAGGCCGACCTGCTGCAGATCGCGGCCGGCTCCCCGCTGCTCGTGGTGCGCACCACCGTCCACGACGGCGCCGGACAGCCGCTGGTGCACAGCTTCTCCCGGCTGCGCCCCGACGTCAGCCAGGTCGAGTTCGAGGTCTCGGTCACCGGCCGCTGAGCGCGGCCGGGTGGGGCTCGAGGTCGAGCACCATCCGCACGAAGGCGGCCTTCTCGCGGGCGCGGGCCGCCAGCCCGGGCGTCGGCGGCCCCTCCAGCTCGTCCAGCGGGAGGCTGGTGCACGGGTAGCGCAGCAGCGCGGCGGTCACCACCGCCCGGTGCAGCCGCTCCACCGGCACATGCAGCCCCTCGGCGGCCATGCCCTCGGCGTAGGCCGGGACGGCGACCTCCAGCAGCGCGGGCACCTCCCCGGCGGGGCCGGTGCCCGCCTCCGCACGCCCGAACACCAGCGGGACGACGTCGAAGCCGATCGGCGCGGGCGTCGCCGTCCCCCAGTCGAGCAGCACGAACCTCCCCGGCTCGGCCTCGGGTCGCAGCAGGTTGTCGGGCGTGGCGTCGCCGTGCGCGGGCAGTTCGGGCACCGCCGACAGCTCCTCCCACAGCGCCGGCACGCGGGCGGCGAGACCGGTCAGGGCGGGGCGCAGGGCGGCGACCCCGGGCTGGCGCATCGCCGGGTGGGCCCACGTCGCGTCGTCGGCGAGCAGGGGCAGGGCCCGCCGGTGCAGCCGGTTGGCGACGAAGTTGCCGAGGAACGAGCCGCAGGGCACCGGGACGGGCGGTTCCTCCCGGCGCCGGACGGCCATCCGTCCCAGCGCGGTCGCCGCCCGCCGCACGTCGTCCGCGCTCCACGGCCGGTCGACGGCGTGGACGTCCTCCAGCCACAGCGCGAACCGGTCCCCGGGCCCCTCGGCGACGTGCACCAGGTCCGGCATGCGCAACCCCGGCGGCAGGGAGGCGCGCACCCCACCGGTGTAGGCGTCGGCCTCGGTCCGCCACGGGATCTGGCTGTCGATGAACTCCCGCAGCGACGCCGGGATCTCCGGCGGCAGGCCCTCGATCGCCCGCTGCAGCTCCTTGACGACCAGGCGCAGCGGCACGGCCTCCGCCCCGTCCCGCGCGGACACCGCGACGCGGGTGAGCGCGCGGGTGGTGGGCGCCGAGTACCGGTGGGCGACCGGTGCGGTGGCGACGGCCTCGACGGCGAGCCCGGGCCGGCCGGTCCAGCGGCGCAGCGCGGCGGTCAGGTCGTCGGGGGTCGGCCCGCCGGGGAGGGCCGTCGGCAGGTCCGCCGTCACCGGGTCCGCCGGGGGTCGGGGCGCTGCGGGCGACGGGGGTGCAGGGGACTGGAGAGCACCAGCCAGGGCGAGGTCGGCATCGCGGACTCCGTGAGAGGATGGTCAAGCCGCTTGTCTGACTCGCAGATGGTGAAGCAACTTGACCGAATCCGTCAACGGGGATCCCGGTCCCCTCGTCGTCGTGCTCCTCGAGCACGCCGTCCAGCGGATCCGGGCCGAGCTGTACGCGCTCAGCGACGCGTCGTTCCCCGGGCTGCGCACCCGGCACTACCGGCTGCTGTCCATGGTCCCGCCCGGCGGGGAGCGGCTCAGCCGCATGGCGGCCACCAGTGGGCTGACCAAGCAGGCGCTGGCGCAGGCGCTCGAGCCGCTGCAGCGCGGCGGCTACGTGGAGGTCGTGCCCGACCCGACGGACGGGCGCGCCCGGCTGGTGCGGCTCACCGAGCGCGGGCGGGCGGTCAACGAGACCGTCCGGCGCCACCTGGCCGACGTCGAGCGGGAGTGGGCCGACCGGGTGGGGGAGGAGCGCTACGCCGTCGCGCGGGCCGTGCTCGCCGACCTGGTACCCCGCCCGGCCGCAGCCGGGACGACGGTTACCGTCGAGGAGTGACCACGGCCAGCGGGACCCGGGAGGTGGCCGCCCCGCGCGACCGGGTGTGGCGGGCGCTGGCGGTGCTCGAGCCCTACTGCGCCGTGTGCGACGTCTCCTACGTGGTGGACGGCGAGGGGTCGGGCCCCGGGACGCGGTTCGTCTGCGTGCCCGGGAAGCTGGCCGGCGAGGCTCCCCGCTCCGGCGCCCCGCGCGGCGAGATCGTCGAGTGGGAGCCCGAGCGCGTGGTCACCACCCGGCTGGAGCTCACGCCCGAGACCTGGACGACGCGCATCGAGCTGGCCGACGCCGCCCCCGGCACCACCCGGGTCACCATCACGCTCACCCACGCGCCGCGCCGGGTCCGGCTGGCCGACCGGTTCACCCGGCCGGCGCTGCGGCGCATGGTGCAGACCACCGTGGACGGCGAGCTGGACAAGCTCCCCGCGCACGTCGAGCAGGTCGCCGCCGGCTGAGCCGCTCACCCGTGTGGGTGGGCACACGCGTCGGCCCGGCCGGCGCGGGTAGGGGAACGGCAGGAGCGCCCGGCGACCGGCCGGGTGCCGCATCCCCACGGAGGTCACGTCGTGATCGGTTTCCTCGTCGCCGGGCTCGTCATCGGTGCCCTGGCCCGCCTCATCGTCCCGGGCCGTCAGCGCCTCGGCATCCTCGCCACCCTGGCCCTCGGCCTGGTCGGCTCGCTCATCGGCGGGCTGATCGCCCAGTTCTTCGGCACCGGCAGCATCTGGGAGCTCAACGTCCTGGGCTTCGTGCTGGCCGTGGTGGCCGCGGTGCTGCTGATCGGCGTCGCCGAGGGCATCGCCGGGCGCAACCACCGCGCCGTCCGCTGACGTACCGCCGGGGGAGCGCACCGGGCTCAGAGCTCGACCGACTCCCCCGGCGCCAGGCGGGCGTAGGGCGTGGGCGTGCCCGGGCCGCGCTCGCCGAGCAGTCCGCCCACCAGCCCCAGGCCGGTGTCGTTGAGCAGCCCGTCGTGCACGGCGTAGGCCTGGTCGGCGCCGACCTCGCGGACGTAGTCGATGACCTCGGCGATCTTCGACCACGGCGCGTGCACCGGCAGCAGCAGCGTCGACACCGGCGTGCCGGGGACGGTGAACGCGTCGCCGGGGTGGAACACCTCGCCGCCGACGACGAACCCGACGTTGGGCACCCGTGGCAGCTCCGGGTGCACCACCGCGTGCCACTCCCCGTGCACCGTGACGTCGAGGCCGGCGACGGTCAGCGCGTCGCCGTCGCCGACCGCGTGCACCCGCCCGCCGAGCCCCTGGAGCTGACCCGCGACCGACGGGTTCGTCCACACCTCCAGCGCCGGGTCGGCGTCCAGCGCCGCGCGCAGCCGGTCGCCGGCGAAGTGGTCGGGGTGCTCGTGGGTCACCAGCACCGCGGTCGCGCCATCGAGCACGCCCGGGTCGGTCCACCCGCCGGGGTCGATGACCAGCCGCCGGTCGCCGTCGGTGACCACCACGCAGGCGTGACCCTGCTTCGTGAGCTCCATGGGGGCATCCTCCCGCCGGTGCCACCGGGCTGCCGCCTCACCCGCACGGGGGAGGCCGCCGCGCCCCGGCTGGCGCCCGGGCGCCGGGCTGCCGACCTCCCCGGCATGGCCCTCACCACCTTCGCCACCACCACCTTCGCCGCCGCCCGGAGCCGCGCCCACGGGCCCACGGCCGCCCTCTGGCACGCCGTGGAGGTGCACCGGCTGCCGGCCGAGGTCGACGGCGCCTGCGAGCTCACGCTCTGCGGCACCCTCGCCCGCGTGGCGCTCGACGAGCCGTGGCCGTCGTCGTCGCGCGAGGTGTGCGGCACCTGCACCACCCTCGCCGGCGTCACGCCCGCGTAGCCGACCCCGCTCAGCACCCCTCGGCAGGTCCGGCGGGCCGGGCCGCGGTCACGGCGCCGAGGCGAGGGTGACGGCGTCCTCCGCCGGGACCTCGGGAGCCGGCTCCGGCTCGGGGGCCGGCTCGGGCTCGGGAGCCGGCTCCGGCTCCGGCTCCGGCTCCGGCTCCGGCTCCGGTTCCGGTTCGGGCTGCGGCTCGGGCTCGGGCTCCGGCTCCGGCTCCGGCTCCGGTTCGGGCTCCGGCTGCGGTTCGGGCTCGGGCTCCGGCTGCGGTTCCGGTTCGGGCTGGGGCTCCGGCTCGGGCTGGGGCTCCGGCGCGGGCACGCCAGGGGCGGGAGGTGTCGTCCGCGGGGGCGTGGTGGCTGGCGTGGTTCCGGGCGTGGTCCCGGGCGTGGTCCCGGGTGCCGGCGCGCCGGGCGCCGGGGTCCCGGGCTCGGCGGTCCCAGGGTCGGCGGTGACCGGCTCGCGGGTGCCGGACAGGCCGCCACCGGCGGACGCCGAGCTGCCGGCGCGGGCGGTGCCGGGCGCGGGCGGGGTGCGCCCGTCCGGTCCGTCGTCCTGGGCGGGCACCTCGTCCGGGCCCTCGCCGGCCGGCGCCGGGACGCCGTCCTCAGGCGTGCCAGGCCCGGGCGCCGGGTCGTCCGCCCGGGTCGTCGCGTCCCGTGCGGCGGAGGTGCCCGCCTCGTCGGTCGCGCCGAGCACCTCGTCGAGCGTCGCCGGGACGACCACCGCGAGCGCGAGGAGTGCCGCCACCAGGCCGGTCCGCCGGCGCCGGCGGCTCCGGGCGGGGCCGGAGCCCTCGCGGGAGCGGGACGGCGGCGCCGACGGCGAGGACCCCCGCGCGGCTCCGGCCACGGCGGCCGGCCGGCCGGCCGGTGTCCCGGCGCCGGGGGTGGTGTCCGCGGCGGTGTCGACGGCGGTGTCGACGGAGAGGGCCCAGGCGGCCAGGCCGGAGGCCCCGAGCGCGGCCGTGAGCGCCGGGTCGGGCCCGACCACCAGCGGCCGGTCGAGCTCGTCTCCGAGCACCTCGGCCACCCGGGGAGCGCCCGCGCCCGCGCCGGTGAGCACCACGGCGTCCAGGTCGCCGACGGCGAGGCCGGCCGCCGCTGCCGCCGCCACGACCGCGGCTGCGGACTCCCGCGTCCGGTCCGCCAGCAGTTCGTCGGACTCCCCGGGGGCCGGCCGGACGGCCCAGGACACCGGGTCGGGCGGAGCGGCGAGCTGGTCGAGGGCGGCCGAGCCGTCCGGCGCCGGGCCGACCACCGCCAGCTCCAGCCTGCTCGGGCCCAGGTCGTAGACGGCGACGGTCGCGCCGGCCCGCAGCCGGCCGACCGCCACCTGGCGCGCGGTCGCGGCCACCGCCCGCGACAGCAGGGTGAAGCGCGGCACCCCGGCCCGCTGCAGCGCGTCGGCGAGGGCGGCGCACCGGGGGCCGTCCCAGGACGGCGGCACGGTGACGACGGTCCAGCCGTCGGGACGTCCCCGGGTCGCGGCCGCGGCCTCCCGGACCTGCTGCACGACCTCGGCCAGGAGGTCGGCGGCCGCGACCTCGCGGCCGCCGACGCGGACCGGGGTCGCCGTGCCGGTGTGCGCGAGCAGGCTCCGCAGCGTCCCCTCCGGGACGGGCGGCGGAGGCAGCGGCCGGGCGGTCGGTCCGTCGTCCTCGCAGACCGCCACGGCGATCCTGCGGTCGCCGACGTCGATACCCAGCCCGTACTGGCCGTTGCGCACAGGTCCCCCAGGCGTCTCCCGCGTCCGGCCGACTGCTGGGCCGGGAACTCCGACGACCGTATGTCGCGTCCGTCCTCCCTGTCCGGGGCCGGGAGGTGCCCGGACGGGATCAGGCGGTCACGCGGGCGCGACACCCCGCGGCCCTTGACAGGGAGTCAGCAGACCCCCGCCGTCCGTGTGGAAACGGGCTGGTCAGCGGCCGGTAAACCGGGGCGCCCGCTTGGCCAGGAACGCCTCCACCGCCTCGGTGTGGTCCGCCGTCCGCCCCAGCTCGGTCTGCAGCCGCGCCTCGAGCGCGAGGGTGTCCTCCAGCGAGTCGGTGGGCGCGGAGGCGAGCACCGTCTTCACCGCGCGGTGGGCCGCCGTCGGGCCGCCGGCGAGCCGCTCGGCGAGGGCACGCGCCTCGTCGGCCACCTGCTCGGCCGCCACCACGCGGTGCACCAGCCCCCACTGCAGCGCGGACTCGGCGGGGAACGGGTCGGGCAGCAGCAGCAGCTCGGTGGCCCGCCCGACGCCCACGGTGTGCACGAGGCGCGCGGCCAGCGCGGAGTCGCTGCCCAGGCCGATGCCGGTGAACGCCGTCGTGAACTTCGCGCCCGCGGCGGCCACCCGCAGGTCGCCGGCCATCGCCAGCCCCAGACCCGCCCCGGCGCACGCCCCGTTGACCGCGACGACGACGGGCATCCGGAGTGCGGCCAGGGCCAGGACCAGCGGGTTGTACTCCTCCTCGACCACCGAGAGCGACGTCGAGGCGTCCCCGCGCAGGGCCTCGACGTGCTCGCCGAGGTCCTGGCCGACGCAGAAGGCCCGGCCGGTGCCGGTCAGCAGCACCGCGCGCACCGACTCGTCGGCGGCGATGCCGTGCACCACCGCGAGCAGCTCCCGGCGCATCGCGCGCGACAGCGCCGGCCGCCGGAGCGTGACCGTCGCGACGCCCCCGGCGTCCTCGCGGGTCACCGTGGTCTGCGTCGACGTGGTGGAGGTAGCCGTCGTCTCGGACATGTGCCCACCCTGCCACGGTCGCGGGGGCCGGACAGGGGGCTCCCGTCAGCGACGGGCCAGGCGTTCACCGCCGGCCACCTCATCGGCCTCCGCGAGGGTCCGGAGCCGCGGCGACCGGTCCCGGGCCGGCCGCTCCCGCCTCCGACCGGTGGGGCCGCGCGCTGTTCCAGCGGTGGCCACGGGGAGTGCCCGGCGCGTCGTCCGCGCGTCCCCGGCGTGTTGCCGCGTCGATGCCGAGCCGTGACGCGAGAGGCCCCCCGGACGGGTGTGACTGCTGGGAACATGTGTGTGTGCACGGAGCGCGCGGGCACCCCGGCGGGGGGTGCGGCGTCTCCGGGTGGACGGCGTCGGCCGGTGGTCGGCAGGGATGGGAGTGCCCCCGTGGTGGAACCGGGTCGCCGGATGCTCGGCGACCGCTACGAGCTGGCCCAGCTCATCGCCGCCGGCGGCATGGGCCAGGTGTGGCGCGCCACCGACCTGCTGTTGCACCGCCCCGTCGCGGTCAAGGTGCTCCGCAGCGAGTACACCGGTGACCCGACCTTCCTGGCCCGGTTCCGCGCGGAGGCGCAGCACGCCGCGGCGCTGAGCCACCCGAACATCGCGGCGGTGTACGACTACGGCGAGACCGAGGCGAGCGACACCGGCGAGCAGCTGGCCTACCTCGTCATGGAGCTCGTCGAGGGCCGGCCGCTGTCGACCCTGCTGCAGCAGGAGGGCCGGCTCGACACCGCCACCACGCTGTCGGTGCTCGGCCAGACCGCCGCGGCCCTCGCCGAAGCCCACCGTGCGGGCCTGGTGCACCGCGACGTCAAGCCCGGCAACATCCTGGTCCGGCCCGACGGCAGCGTGAAGATCACCGACTTCGGGATCGCGTGGTCGGCCGGCAGCGTGCCGCTGACCCGCACCGGCCAGGTCATCGGCACCCCGCAGTACCTCTCGCCGGAGCAGGCCGAGGGACACCTGGCCACCCCCGCCAGCGACGTCTACGCCCTGGGTCTCGTCGGCTACGAGTGCCTCACCGGGCGCCCGGCCTTCGACGGCGACAACGTCGTCACCATCGCGCTCAAGCAGCTCCGCAGCGACCCCGAGCCGCTGCCCGAGGAGCTGCCCCCCGGCGTCCGCACGCTCGTCCTGTGCGCCTTGTCAAAGGACCCCGCCGCCCGGCTGCAGGACGGCGCGGCGTTCGCCGCCGCGGTCGAGGACGTCCGCGCCGGCCGCCCGCCGGCGCTCCCGCGCCCGGTCGCCCGTACCTCCGCGGCGGTCGCGGGGCCCGTCGCGGCGTCGGTGCCCACCGGCGCCACGCCGCCCGCACTCGGCGACGGCCCGGAGACCCAGCTCGTGTCCCCGCCGCCCGGTGCCCGGCCGCACCGCAGCCCGCCGGCACCGCAGCGCCGGCGGGCGGCCGTCGTCCTCGTGCCGCTGCTGGCCCTGCTGGTGGGCGCGGGGCTGGCCGCGGCCGTGCTGTCCGCGCTGACCGACGGCACCCCGCCGACCGCCGTGGCCGCGCAGACGCAGGAGGAGGACGCGGGCATCCTGCTGGAGGCCGCCGACCACCTCGGCCGGCCGATCGAGGACGTCGCCACGCAGCTGTCGGCCCTGGGCCTGTCGGTCGAGCGTCGCGAGCAGGTGACGGACCGGACCGTCCCGGGCCGCGTCCTCGGCGTCTCGCCTACCGGGGTCGTGCTCGAGCCCGGGGACGACGTCGTCGTCACCTACGCCGTCGCCCCGCCGGACCCGGCCCCCCGGACGGGCGAAGGGGACGACGGCGGCGGCGACGTCTCCCCGGTGACCGGCGTCGGCGTGCCCGACCGCGCCCCCGAGCCCCCCGCGGCACCGACGGGCACCGCCGCCGGCGCGCCGGCCCCGCCGCCGGCGGCCCCGGCGACGACCCCCGCGCCGACGACCCCCGGGACGCCGTCGCCGACGTCGTCGCCGACGTCGACCTCCGCGACACCCACCCCGGCCGGGGAGCCCAGCCCGACGACGTCGTCCCCCACGGCCACGACGTCCTCGTCCCCGACCACCACCACGCCGTCGGAGCCCGTTCCCCCCTCCGGTGGTCCGCCCTCCTCCAGCGCGAGCGACTCCCCCGGTGCCGGGGGAGGATCCCCGCAGGTCTGATCGAGGAGGTGGCGGTGACCGACGGTGCGCGGCGGCGGGTCGTCGGCGGCCGCTACGTGCTCGAGGGGCTCATCGCCGTCGGCGGGATGGGCCAGGTCTGGCGCGGGCGGGACACGCTGCTCGACCGCCCCGTGGCGGTGAAGCTGCTGCGCGCCGAGTACGGCAGCGACGAGACCGTACGCGCCCGCTTCCGCACCGAGGCGCACCTGGCCGGCCGCCTCGCGCACCGCAACATCGCCGCGCTCTACGACTACGGCGAGCAGGCCGGGGACGACGGCGCGGTGTGCGCCCACCTGGTGATGGAGCTCGTCGACGGCGAGCCGCTCGCGGCGCTGCTGGCCCGCGACGGCACGCTGCCGGCCGACCGGGTGCTCGACCTGGTCGGGCAGACCGCGCAGGGCCTCGCGGTCGCGCACGCCGCCGGGGTGGTGCACCGCGACGTCAAGCCGGGCAACCTGCTGGTCGGCCGCGACGGCGTCGTCCGGATCACCGACTTCGGCATCGCCTGGTCGGCGGCGAGCGCACCGCTGACCCGCACCGACCAGGTGGTCGGGACGGCGCACTACCTCTCGCCGGAGCAGGCCGGCGCCGGCCGCGCGGGGCCGGCCAGCGACGTCTACGCGCTGGGGATGGTGGCGTGGGAGTGCCTGGCCGGCCGGCGCGCCTTCGACGGCGGGAACCCGGTGCAGATCGCGCTGCGGCAGCTCCACGAGGAGCCTCCGCCGCTGCCCGGCTCCGTCCCCGCGCCGGTGCGGGAGCTCGTGTCGCGGATGGTCGCCAAGGACCCCGCCGCCCGGCCCGCCGACGGCGCGGCGCTGGCGGAGGTCGTCGCGGCGGTGCGGGCCGGGCGTGCCCTGCCGCCCGCGCCCCTGCCGCGCACCTCGCCGCTGCCGGTGGGGGCACCGGCCGGCCGGCCGCCGCGACGGCGGCGGACCGTCCGCGCGCTCGGGGTGGCCGTGACGCTCGCCGCGGGCGCGGCCCTGGGGGTCGGCGCCCTCCAGTTGGCCGCACCCGGCTCCGGGACACCGCCGTCCGCCGTCGCCGACGCCGCGCCCACCGGCGTCGACGTCCGGCGGGGGAACGCCGTCGGCCGCTCCGCCGACGAGGTCGAGGACGCCCTGGTGGCGGCCGGGCTGCGGGTCACCCGCGGGACGCAGGAGTCCGCCGTCGCGGCGCCGGGCACGGTGCTCGGGGTGACTCCGGTCGGGCTGCTGGCGCCCGGGGAGCTGGTCACGCTGACCGTCGCGGTCGCGCCGCCGAGCCCCCCGCCGACCGTGGCACCGCCGCCGGCGGCGCCGTCCCGGTCGCCGTCCCCGGCGCCGTCGCGCGGACCGTCGGGCTGGCCCTCGCCCGTGCGGGAGCAGGTGTCCTCGGCGCCGGGACGGACGCAGGCCGTCGACGCGGGCTCCGTGACGTCGGAGGCACCGCCGCCCGCACCGGCCCCGGCTCCGGTCGAGCCGGTCGCCTCTGCGCCACCGGAGCCGGCTCCGGAGCCCGAGGACGACGGGACGGGCGACGGCGGGAACGGCAACGCCGGGGGCAACGGGAACGGCAACGCCGGCGGGAACGGCAACGGCAACGGGCGCGGCGGCCGGGACGGCTGACCCGGCCACCGCGCCCGCGCGCGTCTCAGGCCCCCGCGGGGGAGCGGCGGCGGCGCGACGGGGACAGCCAGACGGCCGCCCCCAGGGCCCCCAGCGCGGCGGTGAGCAGGAAGCCGCGGTCGGAGTCGACCCGCGGCAGGGCGATGAGCACCCAGAACACCGCCAGGCCGGCCAGGCCGCCGAGGGCCAGCTTCTCGGCGACGGCCGGGCCCACGCGGCGACCCGGGAGCAGGCCCGCGGCGAGGCCGACGATCCCGACCAGCACGGCGAGCGTCGCGAACGCCGACCACAGCGGCAGGTCCGACCAGATCACCTGGCCGCCCAGCCGCAGCGCCAGCCCGAGCTCGAGCAGCACCAGCCCCAGGACGCCGAGGCCGGTGGTGACGAGCACCGCCCGGTCGCGCGGGGTGCGCGGCGCCCGGGCCGGCTTCCCGCCGGCGGGGCCCTGGGCCGTCGGCGCGGCGGCCGGGGGGACCGCCGCCGCGCCCGGCGGCGGGGGCGGTGTGCCGAAGAACGGGTCCAGTGGCCCGGTGGGGATCGGGCCGGCCGCGTCGTGGCCGTGTCCGGCCGGCGGGACGACGGCGGTCCGCGCGTCCGCGGCGACGGGCTGTGCGGCGGGCTGGTGCGCGGCGGGCTGCGGGGCGGTGACGGGGTAGGCGGGCGGCGGCAGCGCAGCCGACGGGGGAGCCGGGTGCGGGTCGGCCGTGCCCACGGCGGTGGCCCCGTGCGCGGCCGGGTCGGCGGGAGCCGATCCCGGCGACGGGACGGTGATCTCCTGCGTGCGCGGGCCGGCCGGTGGCGGCGAGGCGGTCACGGTCGTTCCTCCAGGCGGTCGGCGGTGGACCGGGTCGGGCCCTCCGGAGCACGCTAACCGGGGCCGGCCGCGGGACGGCGCAGGAGCCCCGGCGGGTCCGTCCGGCTCGCACGACCGGCGGGTGCGGGGCGGTCCTCCTAAGGTCGGGCGGGTGGGCACGCGCGCGGGGATCGTCGTCACCGGCACCGAGGTCCTGACCGGCCGGGTCGCCGACCGCAACGGCCCCTGGCTGGCCGAGCGGCTGCGGCAGGCCGGCGTCGACGTCGCCGCGGTCGTGGTGGTGGGCGACCGGCCCGAGGACATGAGGGGTGCCCTGGAGTACCTCGCCGGCAGCGGGGTGGACCTCGTCGTCACCTCCGGCGGCCTCGGGCCCACCGCCGACGACCTGACCGCCGCCGTCGTCGGCGAGGTGCAGGGCCGCCCGCTCGACCTCGACCCGGAGCTCGAGCAGCGGGTCGCGGCCGTCGTGGAGGAGCTGATGAGCCGCCGCGGCTGGCGCGCCGATCCCGAGGCGACGGCGGCCGGCGTCCGGAAGCAGGCGATGGTCCCGGCCGGCGCCACGGTGCTCGAGCCGGTGGGGACCGCGCCCGGTCTCGTCGTCCCCCCGGCCGGCGCGCGCGGCGGACCGGTCGTCGTCGTGCTGCCCGGGCCGCCGTCGGAGCTGCAGGGGATGTGGCCGGCGGCGCTGGCCGCCGGGCCCGTGCGGGAGGCGCTGGCCGGGGCCGCCGAGCTGCGGCAGGGGACGGTGCGGCTGTGGGGGACGCTGGAGGCGCAGCTGGCCGCGACGCTGCGCGAGCACCAGGCCGGGCTCGGCGGGCTGGAGGTCACCACCTGCCTGCGCGAGGGCGAGCTGGAGATCGTCACCCGGTTCGCGCCCCAGGCGCAGCCGGCCCACGACCACCTGGTCGCCGTCCTGGCCGAGGAGTACGCCGCGACGCTGTTCTCGACCGGGCCGACGCTCGACGAGCTCGTCGCCGACGCCCTGCGCGACCAGGGGCTGACCATCGCCACCGCCGAGTCCTGCACCGGTGGGCTGCTGGTGGCGCGGCTGATCGAACGGGCGGGGTCGTCGGCGTGGGTGCTCGGCGGGATCACCTCCTACGCCAACTCGGCGAAGGAGCAGCTCGTCGGCGTGCCGGAGGAGGTGCTGGCGGAGTTCGGCGCGGTGAGCCCCCAGGTGGCGCTGGCACTGGCCGAGGGCGCGCGGGCGCGGTTCGGGGCCGACGTCGGGGTGGGGATCACCGGGATCGCCGGGCCGGGCGGCGGGACGCCGGACAAGCCCGTGGGCACCGTGCACCTGTGCGTCGTCGGGCCGTCGGGGACCGAGGCGCGGTCGGTGCGGCTGCGGGGCTCGCGGACGGCGGTGCGCGAGCGGTCCGTCGTCCTCGCGCTGCACCTGCTGCGGCACCTGCTGCTCGGCGGTCCGCCGGCGTGACGACCCTGACCCTGCACGCGACCGGACCGCTGGCGCCGGCCGAGGCGTGGGAGCGTTACGCCGAGCCCGCCCGCTGGCCCACGTGGGCGCCGCAGATCACCGGCGTGCAGGTGCCCGAGCCCCGGCTGCGGGCCGGCCTGGAGGGCCGGGTGCGCGGACCGCTGGGGCTCGTGCTGCCGTTCGTGGTCGAGTCGGTCGACGAGGTGGCCCGGCGGTGGGCGTGGACGGTGTCGGCCGGACCGGTGCGGCTGCACCTCGTGCACTGGGTGTCCGACGGCCCCGATGGCGGCAGCACCACCGGCCTGCGCATCCGGGGGCCGCTGCCCGTCGTCCTGGGGTACGCGCCGCTGGCGCAGCTGGCGATCAGCCGACTGGTGCAGCCGCTCGACTGAGCGCTGGGAGGTCGGCGGAACCGACGCTGTCAAGGCCGCTGATGGGATTGTGGACGGCGGCCTGACCTGCGAATTCGGCTGGTGGACCACCTGATGTGCCGCTATGACTTCGATCATGTGTTCGACCGGCTGGCAGACGGGTGACGTCCTCGACGACGTCGCCGCGCTGGTCGCCGAGCGCAACCGGATCGACGCCGCGCTGGCCCGCCGGGTGCGGGCGGCGGAGCTGGCGCAGGCGCCGGAGCGGGACGGGCAGAAGTCGATGGCTTCGTGGCTGCGGGGTCACTGCCGGGTGTCGGGATCGGTGGCGTCGCGGATCGTCGGCAACGGCCGCGTCCTGCAGCACCTGCCCGTCCTGGCCGAGGCGGCCGAGGCCGGGCTGGTCACCGCCGAGCAGGTCGCCGAAGCGGCGAAGCTGGTGGCGCCGCAGAGGCTGGCCGCGTTCGCCGCGGCCGGGGTGGACCTCGGTGAGGTCGACGGCGTGCTCACCGGCGTGGCGGTGGAACGGGACCACGCCACGTTGGTGAAGGTCGTCGAGCACTACCTCGACCGGCTCGACCCCGACGGTCCGGAGCCGGACCCCACCGAGGGGCGCTCACTCACCATCTCCAGGCACGCCGACGGGTCGGTGTCCTTCCGCGGTCACCTGGATGCCGTGGGTGGGGAGAAGTTCCAGACGGCGGTCGAGGCCCACGTGCAGGCCGACCGCCCCGCCGGGGACGACCGCACCCGCGCCCAGCGGCAGGGCGACGCACTGGTGCAGATCGCCGACAACGCCCTCGCCACCGGCGCGGTGCCGGTGCTGCGGTCGGTCAAGCCCCACGTGGCCGTGCGCATCGACCTCGACGACCTCGCGTCGGGTGCGGGCACCGCGGACATGGGCTTCGGCGCCACCATCTCCGCCGCCCGAGCCCGCTGGCTCGCCTGCGACGGCCGCATCTCCCGCGTGGTGTTCGGCCCCGACGGCGTACCGCTGGACGTGGGACGCGAGCAGCGACTCGTCTCCGGGGGCCTCCGACGGGCGGTGGAGCTGCGCGACGGCGGCTGCGTGTTCACCGGCTGCGACGCACCCAGCCACTGGACCGACGTGCACCACCTCGTGCACTGGATCGACGGCGGCGAGACCTCGTTGGAGAACTCCGCGCTGCTGTGCGAGCGGCACCACACGAAGGTCCACCACGGCTTCCGGGTCGAGCGACAACCGAGCGGGCGGTGGCGCACCTGGCGACCCGACGGCACCGAGATCACCGTCCCCGCACACCTGGCACCCATCGCACCCACGGCCGCCTGAGTCGGCAGCCCCGGACGCGCACCCGCCGTTCCACGTGGAACGGCGGGCCGTGGGCGCGCGAGTGAGGTGCACAGCCGGCCGACGGCCGTACGGTGCCCGCCGTGGGCACGACGCACGAGGTGACCAACCAGGTGCCGCCGCTGACCGGGTACGACCCGGTCGCCGACGACGCAGCGCTGGCCGAGGCCTGCGTCCGGCACGCCGACGAGGCCACGCTCGCCTCCCTGGCCGACCTCGGGCGGCTCGCCGGCAGCGAACAGGCACGCGAGTGGGGCCGCCTGGCCGACGAGTACCGGCCCGTCCTGCGCACGCACGACCGCTACGGCCACCGGATCGACGAGGTCGAGTTCCACCCCGCCTGGCACGAGCTCATGGCGACGGCGTTCGGGCACGGCCTGGCCGGGGCGCCCTGGGCGGCCGCAGACGCCGGCGACCGGCACGCGCACGTCCGCCGCGCCGTCGGCTACCTGGCCTGGACCCAGGTCGAGGCCGGCCACGGCTGCCCGGTGACGATGACCTACGCCGTCGTCCCGGCGCTCCGCGCGGCGCCCGACCTGGCCGCCCGGTACGAACCCGGTCTCACCGGGACCGGCTACCGGCCCGGCCTGACCGACCCCGCCGCCAAGCCCGGGCTGGTCGCCGGCATGGGCATGACCGAGAAGCAGGGCGGCTCCGACGTCCGCACCAACACCACCCGGGCGGTCCCGAACGCCGACGGCACGCACACCCTCACCGGGCACAAGTGGTTCACCAGCGCCCCGATGAGCGACCTCTTCCTCGTGCTGGCCCAGGCGCCGGAGGGCCTCTCCTGCTTCCTCGTGCCCCGGGTGCTCCCCGACGGCAGCCGCAACGTCTTCCGCCTCCAGCGCCTCAAGGACAAGCTCGGCGACCGCGCCAACGCCTCGGGCGAGGTCGAGTTCGACGGCACCACCGGCTGGCTGGTCGGTGACCCCGGCCGCGGTGTCCCGACGATCATCGAGATGGTCGCCGCCACCCGCCTCGACTGCGTCATCGGCTCGGCGGCCACCGTCCGCGCCGCGCTCACCCAGGCGCTGCACCACACCCGCCACCGCCGCGCCTTCGGCGCCCGGCTGGCCGACCAGCCGCTCATGCAGAACGTCCTCGCCGACCTCGCGGTCGAGAGCGAGGCCGCGACGGCCCTGGCCATCCGGCTCGCGGCCGCCGTCGACGCGGGGGAGACGGCGTTCCTGCGGCTGGCCGGCGCGGCCGCGAAGTTCCTCGTCTGCAAGCGCACCCCGGCCGTCGTCGCCGAGGCCGTGGAGGTCCTCGGCGGCAACGGCTACGTCGAGGAGTCCGGCCTGCCCCGGCTCTACCGGCAGGCGCCGCTGAACAGCATCTGGGAGGGCTCGGGCAACGTCATCGCCCTCGACGTGCTGCGCGCGCTGGGCCGCAGCAGCGAGTCGCTGAGCGCCGTCACGGCCGAGATCGACCTCGCCCGCGGCGCCGACGTCCGCTTCGACGAGGCGGTGGGGCGGCTCGCCACCGAGCTCGGGGACACCGACGCCCTGCCGCTGCGTGCCCGCCGGGTCGCCGGGCTCCTCGCGCTCTGCCTGCAGGGCTCGCTGCTGCTCCGCCACGCCCCGCCGGAGGTGGCCGACGCCTTCTGCGCCACGCGGCTCGGCGGCGACTGGGGCACGGTGCTGGGGACCCTCCCGGCGGGCGTCCCGGTGGCCCGGCTGGCCGAGCGCGCCGCCGTGGGAGGCCGGACGCGCGGTTGACCAGGGGACCTGCCCCAGACGGTTTGCTCCACTACTCTCGGACAGGCGTCGCGCACGGACCGACTTCCCATCCCTCCCGGTCCGTCCCCCGGGACAGGTCTGTACAACGGGGCCCGGAGCGCGACCGGGGGGAAGAGGGACGAGTGCAGCACTCCGACCAGATGGTCATGACCGCGCCACCGGACCTGTTGGCAGGCGTCCCGGACGCGGTCTGCCGCCTCGATCACGAGTGGCGGTTCACCTGGGTGAACGCCGCCCTCGCCGACCTCCTGCAGCGGCCTCCGGCCCGGCTGCTCGGCCGCCCGGTGCGCGACTGCGTCCCGGACGTGCTCGGGTCCGAGCTGCAGGCCCACGTGCGCGCCGCCGTCGCCGAGGGCCGGCCGCGGGCCTTCGAGTACCTCTACGAGCCGCACGGCCGGTGGTTCGAGGTCCGCGCCTCGCCCGACACGCACGGCGGGGTCGTCGTCTTCCTCCGCGACATCGACACCCGGCGCCGCCAGCAGGCCGCCCAGGTGCACGAGCTGCAGCAACTGGCCCGCGTCCTCGACGCGCTGCCCTCACCCACGGTCCTCCTCGACGCGCAGGGCCGGATCCTCACGGTCAACCGGGTCTGGGCGGGCAACGCCGAACAGGTGCGGCGCAGCGGCTGGCAACCGGCCGAGATCGGGGACGACTACGTCACCCGGATCCGGCAGGGCCTGGCCCCGGGCGACGCCGAGCAGATCGCCGCGGGCCTGCGCCGGCTGCGCACCGGCGTCGGCGGGGCGCCGGACGGCTTCGCCCACGACTACTCCCACGACCTGGCCGGCGAGACGACCTGGTGGCGGCTGCAGGCAGCGAGGGTGGACGACACCGGGCAGGTCGTCGTCACCCACACCGACGTCAGCGAGCGCGCCCGCGGCGAGCTGCGGCTGGCCTGGCAGGCCACCCACGACGACCTCACCGGCCTGCCCAACCGGGCACGCCTGCTCGAGCTCATCGAGGAGGCGCTCACCGACGACACCTCGCGGCCGGCCCTCCTCTTCCTCGACATCGACGGCTTCAAGACCGTCAACGAGTCCCTGGGCCACGAGGTCGGCGACGAGCTGCTGCGCCAGGTGGGCGCCCGGCTCACCGGCCAGGTCCGCCCGGGTGACGCCGTCGGCCGGCTCGGCGGCGACCAGTTCGTCGTCCTGGCCCGCTCCTGCGACAGCCCCGAGGCCGCCTCGCTCGCCTTCCGCCTGCAACGCTCCTTCGCCCGGCCGTTCACCGCGGCCGGGCTGACCGTGCCCGTGTCGGCGAGCATCGGCGTCGCCGTCGCCCAGCCCGGCCTCCGCAAGCCGCACCAGCTGCTCAGCGACGCCGACGCCGCCGGCTACGAGGCGAAGGCCGCCGGGCGCGACCGGGTGCACCTGTTCTCCCCGGGGCTGCGCGACGCCGCCCGCTGGCGCATGGACGTCGCCACCCGCCTCCGCGACGGCGTGATGGACCAGCTCGTCGTCCACTACCAACCCGTGGTGCGGCTCGACACCGGCCAGGTCGAGGGCGTGGAGGCGCTGCTGCGCTGGCAGCACCCCGAGCGCGGGCTGCTCGGCCCCGACGCCTTCCTCTCCGTCGCCGAGGAGACCGGCCAGCTCATCCCCATCACCCGCTGGCTGCTGCACGAGACGACCCGGCAGGCCGCCGCGTGGGCCGAGCAGGGGCTGGCGCTGCGGATGGCGGTCAACATCAGCGCCCGCCACTTCTCCGCCGAGACGCTGGTGCGCGACGTCCGCACGGCGCTCCGGGACTCCGGCCTCGCCGCCGAGCAGCTCATGCTCGAGCTGACCGAGACCTGCGTCGCCGAGGACCCGACCCGCGCCGAGGACCAGCTCGCCGTCCTGCAGAACTTCGGCGTCCGGGTGGCCATCGACGACTTCGGCACCGGCTGGTCCTCGCTGGCGCAGCTCATGGCCCTGCCCATCGGCACGCTGAAGATCGACCGCTCGCTGATCACCGCGGCCGAGCGGTTGGCCTCCGGCGGCACGGGCGCCGTCCTCGGCGCCATCGTCGAGCTGGCCCACACGCTGGGCATCCGCTCGGTCGCCGAGGGCGTGGAGACCGCCGAGCACCTGCGCATGGTCCGCGAGGCCGGCTGCGACTCCGCGCAGGGCTACCTGCTCGCCCGCCCGATGGCGGCGGCCGACGTCGAGCGCTGGGCCTCCCGGGTGCACGACGGCGGCGGTGACTCCTGCGCGATGGCCCTCGCCGGCCAGCTCGGCTGAGCCCACCCGGACCGGCATGGGGAGCGGGACCAGTCCGGTGCGCCGGCGCGCCGTCCGGCGGGCGACGTCACCGGCCGGGCCGCCTGCCCGGGTGCCCACCGCCCTGCAGCCCGGTGCTCGGGAGCCGACCGGGCAGACTGCCCCCGTGACCGAGACCAGCGTGGCCGTGGAGCCCACCGTGTCGGCGACCGCGTTCCCCGACGAGGCGCAGGGCCGGGGACGACCGGCCCTCGACCTGCTCATCTGGGACGCGCCCAACATCGACATGACCCTGTCCACGGTCATCGGGGCCCGCCCCACCGCCGCCTCCCGGCCGCGCTTCGACGCGATCGCCGCGTGGTTCGTCGACGGCGCCGGCGACCCCGCCGCTGCGGACGCACCCGAGGTAGAGGCCTGCGTCTTCGCCAACATCCCGCCGGTCGTGGGCTCCCTGCAGCGCTGGGTCGAGGCCCTGCGCGGCTTCGGCTACGCCGTCTTCGCCCGGCCCAAGGCCCAGCCCGACGACGACATCGACCAGGCGATGCTCGACCACATCGAGGTCCGCGGGCACAGCCACCGGCTGCGCCGCCTCGTCGTCTTCTCCGGCGACGGCCGCAACTTCGCCGAGCCGCTCGAGGAGCTCGCGCGGGCCGGCACGCAGGTCGTCGTCGTCGCGTTCAGCGAGGTCGCCGGCTACGCGATCGGCTCGGACCTCATCGAGTTCATCGACATCGAGGACGTCCCCGGCGCCTTCGCCGCCCCGCTGGACCGCGTCCGCCTCGACGCCCTCCCGCCCGACGGCGCGTGGCTGCGGCCCACCCGGAGCCTGCGCGACTTCGTGTCCTCCTGGACCGCCCGGCGCGGGAGCTGAACCCTCCCGTGTCCGCCGGCCCCGTCCGGGGAATGGAGGGCCCATGGCGGTCTGCGAGGTCTGCGGCAACGACTACGACATGAGCTTCGAGGTGGTGGCGCAGGGCGCCCGGCACACCTTCGACAGCTTCGAGTGCGCCATCCACCGCATGGCCCCGATCTGCGAGCACTGCGGGGTGAAGGTGGTCGGCCACGGCGTCGTCGTCGAGGGGCAGTTCTACTGCTGCGCCCACTGCGCGCGCGCCGAGCACCGGGAGGCCCCGGTCGCCGACTCCGCCTGAGCGGCGTCAGTCGCGCGGGAGCTCCGGGGCGCGCGGCTCGGGCACCCGGTCGCTGAGGCCCTCGAGCGGGGCCAGCCCGGAGGGTAGCCGCGACCAGACGTGCTTGCGGCCGGGTCGGCGCTCCCAGCCGTAGTCGAGCGACAGCTGCGCTACCAGGTGCAGCCCCATCCCGCCGAGGGAGGGGTCCCGGTCGACGGCGGGCACCGGCGGGCGGTCGGGTGCCTCGTCGCTGAGGTCGAGCAGCCAGCCCGAGGGGCCGGCGACGACGAGGGCGCGCACGTCGCCGCCACCGTGGCGCAGCGCGTTGGAGGCCAGCTCCTCGAAGACCAGCAGCAGGCCGTCGCGGGCGTCCTCGGTCGACGACGAGCTCACCGACGGGTGGGCGATGCGGGCCCGCAGGTCGGCGCGCACCCGGGAGACGACGTGCATGGTCTCCAGCTGCCAGTGCCAGACGTCACCGGCGACGGAGGGCACGGGAGCGAGCGGCCACGCCTGCTCGCCCATCGCCCACCTCCCCGTCCGTCCGTGGCGCCGTCGTCGGCGTGCACATCCTCGCCGAAACGGCCGGGCCGCGCAGCGGCGGCCCCCGGACCGGCCTGCTGCGCCTCGCTGCCCCGGTCCACCGCCGCGCCGGGCAGGATGAGCGCCGTGGACGACCTCTGGCGAGCACTGAGCCGGTTGCAGCTGGCCGACCGGGAGCTGTCCGACGTCCTCGGGGAGGTCACCCGGCTGGCGGCCGAGCACGTGCCCGGCGCCGAGTCGACGTCGATCACCCTCGTCCGCGGGGACACCGCGACGACCGCCGCCCACTTCGGGGACATGGCGCTGGCCGCCGACGAGCTGCAGTACGCGCAGGGCCACGGCCCCTGCCTGGACGCCGGGCGCGCCGGGGTGCAGCTGCGGGTCGACGACATGCGGACCGAGACCCGGTGGCCGGACTACACCGCGCGGGTGGTCGACGTCGGGGTGCGCAGCTCGCTGTCGACGCCCCTGCCCTACCAGGGCAGCTCGATCGGGGCGCTGAACATCTACTCCACCCACCCGGGGGCGTTCTCCTCCGACGGGTCCGTCGAGGCCGCCCGGGAGGTCGCCGAGGCCGTGGCCGTGGCCGTCGCCAACGCCGACGCCCACGCCCGGCTCAGCCAGCACGCCCGCAACATGGAGCTGGCCATGCAGTCGCGGGCGGTGATCGAGCAGGCCAAGGGCGTGCTCATGGCGCAGCGCCGGGTCGACGCCGAGGGTGCCTTCGACCTGCTGCGCGACGCCTCCCAGCGCTACAACCGCAAGCTCCGCGACATCGCCGCGGGCATCGTCGCCTCCACCCGCGACCCGCGCGGCTGACCTCGCTGCCCGACCCTCAGCCGGCCCGCGCCGCCAGGTCGGCCAGCCGGCCGACCAGGAACTCCACCGCCGCGGCGCTGTCGACGGTCTCGGCGACGTCGACGGCGGTCGGCGCGTCCGAGACCGCGCGGCGGTCGACCAGCGTCTGGCCCCGGCCCTCCCCGCGGGTGGTGTCGACGACGACGTCGCGGCGGACGGTGCCCAGGGTGCCCGGCACGATCGCCTCGGTGAGCGCGAGCGCGTCGTGCACGACGACGCCCGTGGTGCCGTAGGCGGTGCGCGCGTGGTCGAGGTACTGCTGCAGGATCGCCGCCGCCGCGGCGCCCACCGGCCCGGCCACGGCGAAGCGGGCGATGCCGTCCTCGTCGACCACCGTCGGCAGGGTGACGTCGAGGCCGACGAGCACGGTGGGCACCGTGGCGCGCAGGACGCGGGCGGCGGCCTCCGGGTCGGCCCAGACGTTGAACTCGGCGGCCGCGGTGACGTTGCCGCCGCGGCCGGCCGAGCCGCCCATGAGCACCAGCCGGCCGATCCGCGCCGCGGCCTCCGGGTAGGTCGCCAGCAGCAGCGCGACGTTCGTCCACGGCCCGATCGCGGCGACGGTCACCGGCTGCTCGCTCGCCATCAGCAGCTCGGCCAGGGCGACCACCGCCGGCCGGGGGTCGACCGCGGCCGGTGACGGCGGAAGCTCCACCCCGCCGAGGCCGGCGGTGCCGTGCACGTGACCGGCACGCTCCGGCTGCGGGTACACCAGCGACTCGGCGGCGCCGGCGGCCACCGGGACGTCGGAGCGGCCGGCCAGGTGCAGCACCCGCAGCGCGTTCTCGGTGGTCTGCGCCAGCTCGACGTTGCCGTGCGTCGTCGTCACCAGACGCAGGTCGACCTCCGGGCTGGCGAGGGCCAGCAGGATCGCGAGCGCGTCGTCGATGCCGGGGTCGGTGTCGATCACCAGGGGTCGGGCCACCGCGTCATCCCAGCAGATCCCCCTCGGGCAGGATCGCGGCGTGCCCGACGTCCTCCTCGCCAGCTGTGCCGCCGCCACCGGGAAGGACGAGGACGAGCCGCTGCTCGTCGCCGCCCTCGCTGCCCGGGGCGTGTCGGCCGCACCCGCCGACTGGGCCGACCACGGCGTCGACTGGGCCGCCGCGACCGCGGTCGTCGTCCGCTCGACGTGGGACTACGCGCCGCGGCGCGACGAGTTCCTCGCCTGGGCGCGGCGCGTGGCCGCCGCGACGCTGCTGCTCAACCCGGCCGGCGTCCTGGCCTGGAACACCGACAAGCGCTACCTGCGGGAGCTGGCCGCCGCCGGTGTGCCCGTGGTGCCCACCGCCTGGGCCGAGGGCCCGGACGACGTGGCCGCGGCGCTGACCCGCTGGCCGGGCGACGTGGTGGTCAAGCCGGTGGTCTCGGCCGGCGCCCGCGACACCGCCCGCTTCGCGCCCGCCGACCGGGACGGGGCACGCGCCTCGGCCGAGGGGATCCTCGCCGGGGGCCGGGCGGTGATGGTCCAGCCCTACCTCGACCGGCTCGACGCCGAGGGGGAGACCGGGCTGGTGTACGTCGACGGCGCGTTCAGCCACGCCTTCGGCAAGGGCGCGCTGCTGGCCGGCGGGGCGCTGGGGGAGGGCCTCTACGCCGAGGAGGAGATCACCGCCCGCACCGCGACACCGGAGCAGCGCGACGTCGGCGACCGGGTGCTCGCCTGGGTGGCCGACCGGACGGGGGAGCGGCCGCTGTACTGCCGCGTGGACCTCGTGCCCGGTGACGACGGCGCCCCGCAGGTCATCGAGGTCGAGCTCACCGAGCCCAGCCTCTTCCTGACCACCGACGACGGCGCCGCCGACCGGTTCGCCGCGGCGATCAGCGCCCGCCTCGGCTGAGCCGCACCGCTACCGATCGGCCGGCGGCCACGGACGCTGCTGCCCCCACCCGGAGCGGGACCCGCTGACGACGTCCTGGAGCTCGGAGGCGATGCGGGCCCGCACCGCCGCCGCGGACTCCCCGGCCTGCCCGAGCCGCCACAGGGAGTGCTGCGACTCCTCGCCCCGCGCGGTGACCACGAGGACGGCCTCCGGCCCGTCCGGCGCGTCCTCGCCCAGGCGGTGCACCACGCAGACCCGCTCGAGCTCCGCGTCGGTGAGCAGGTCGTACACGACCGGGACGGCGGCCGCCGCGAGGCGGGCCACCGCGCGGCGGTGCTCGCTCACCGGGACACCGCGTCCCCGCGCGCCCCGGCGCGGCGCCGCGGCAGCGCCGTCGCCAGGTACAGCACCACGCCGACGGCCAGCAGCACGCCGGCGAATGCCCAGGTGCGCGCCTCCTGCTGCCACAGCAGGAGGAGGCAGGACGCGATGCCGAGCACCGGCAGCACGACCGGCGTCCGCCAGTGCGGGACGTCGACCGGGTCGCGGCGCAGCACCAGCACCGCGGTGTTGGTGCTGAGGAAGACGAACAGCAGCAGGAGCACGACGGTGTTGGCCAGGGTCTCCAGGTCACCGGTCAGGCTGAGCCCCATGGCCACCGCCGTGGTGACGGCGATGGCGACCCACGGCGTCCGCCGGTTCGGCAGCACCCGGCCGAGGACGGCGGGCAGCAGGCGCTGCTCGGCCAGCCCGTAGGCCATGCGGCTGGCCATGATCATGGTGAGCAGCGCGCCGTTGGCGACGGCGACCAGCGCGACCAGGCTGAACAGCTGGTCGGGGACGCCGGCGTCGGCGGCGCGCACGACCTCCAGCAGCGGCCCGCTGGAGGCGGCCAGCTCGCCGGGCGGCAGCACCACCGCGGCGGCGACCCCGACCAGCACGTACACCAGCCCGGCGGTGAGCAGCGCGCCGAACAGCGCCCGCGGGTACACCCGCCGCACGTCGCGGACCTCCTCGGCCACGTTGGCCGACGTCTCGAACCCGACGAAGGAGTAGTAGGCCAGCAGCGCCGCCGAGAGCACCGCCGTCCCCGCGGACACCCCGGGCGGGAACTCCACCGCGCGGCCGAGGTCGCCGTCGCCGCGGCCCAGCACCACCGCACCGAGGACGACGACCAGCACCAGGCCGGAGGTCTCCACCAGCGTCATCACCAGGTTGGCGCGCAGCGACTCCCGGATGCCGCGGGCGTTCAGCAGCGCCACGGCCAGCAGGAACACCAGTGCGGCGGGCGCGGCGGGCACGTCCAGGAAGACGCCGAGGTAGTCACCGGCGAAGGCCAGGGCCAGTCCGGCCGCGCTGGTGACACCGGCGGCGAGCATGCAGAAGCCGACGAGGAAGGCGACCACGGGGGAGCGGAACGCCCGCTCGGCGAAGACCGCCGACCCGCCGGCGCGCGGGTACTTCGTCACCAGCTCGGCGTAGGAGGCCGCGGTGAGCAGGGCCAGTAGCAGGGCCACCAGCAGCGGCACCCAGATGGCGCCGCCCACCTCGGCCGCGACCACACCGACCAGCGCGTAGACGCCGGCACCGAGGACGTCGCCGAGGATGAACAGGTAGAGCAGCTTCCCGGTGACGGCGCGGCGGAGCCTCGTGTCGGGCTCGTCGCCGCCGGTCGGGGTCGTTCCGGTCGGCGTGCTGCCGGTGGTCGCGGCGGGGGACTGCTCGGTCACCGGTCGAGTCTGGGCAGGGCGGTTGGCCTCGGCAACCGGACCGGTGCGCCCTGCGCGCCGGCCGCCGGAGCCCGACACGCCGGGCGCGCCGGGGCGCGTCCCGGGGTGACCGGCGGCCCGCCGGGGCGCTCCCACGCTCGCGGCCCGTCGACGGGTCGACAAGTGCTCGCCGTCAGCACACGGTCACCAACGCGCAGGTCAGGGCCCCACAACGGTTGCGTCACGGGCGCCGCGGGACGTGTCCCGATCGGCCGTCCGCGGGGCCGGTCCTCCCTACCTTTCTCTTGTCCGCGGCACCTTCCCCGGCCGCGGACACAGACCCTCGAGGAGGCCGGCATGGCGATCACCCGGGCAGCGAGCCTGTGGTCGGCCCCGCTGCCGGCCGTGCCGTCGGCCCCGCCACCGGCCGTGGCGTCCGTCCCGCCGTCGCCCGTGCCGCAGTCGGCCGCGCCGCCGGTGGTGCCGGCGGACGGCCTGCCGCTGGCCGGCCTCCTCGACCTGCTCGTGCGCGCCGACGCGGTGCCGCACCGGCGCCGTCCCGTCCGGGCCGCCGTCACCCGCCACCCGGCCGCCCGGCGTGCGCTGCGGCCGCTGCCGATGGCCCGCCCGGTGCCCGTGCCGCGGCCCCGGCCGGCCCGGCCGTCCGCCACACCCGTCACCGCGGCCGCCGCGGCCGCCGCGCCCGCCGCCCCTGCCGCGCCGTCCGGAGCCGGCCTGCCCGCGGCCCCCGTGCGCCCGGGTGGCTCGCGGCTGCGGGCCCGGGTGCGGGCCACCGTGCGGCGCCTGGCGATGTGGGGCGCCGGACCCGACGGCGCGCACGCCGCCTGGCCGACACCGCCCGTCGTCGTCCCGCCCGCCGGGCCGGGCCTGGTCCGCCGCCTGGCGATGTGGGGCGCCGGTCCCGGCGGGGCGTACCTCGCCTGGGGCGCCCCGCGGCCGCCCGCGCCCGCGGCCCCCGTCGTCCCCCCTGCTCCCGGCAACGGTGCCGTGGTGCTCACCGAGCTGCCCAGCACCCCCACGATCGCGTCCGCGGTGCCTTCCCCCACCGCGGCGTCCTCTGCAGGCGGTCCCGCCCGGCCGCTGCCCCGACCGCGCGCCGCCGTGCCGGCCCTGGCCCCTGCGGGCTGGCCGGCCCGGCCCGCCGCGGGGCGGCCCCTGGCGCGGGCACCCGACCTGCCGGCGTCGACCGCCGGCACGGTGCGCACCCGGGGCGACCCGGCACCGCACCGGGCCCGGGGCTCGCCCCGGCCGCCACCGGCTCCCGCCTGACCCGCAGCGCGCCTCCTCCTCCCAGGACTTCGCGCGTCCGCTCCCCTCGTCGACGTGCTCGACGGGCCCGGCCACCCCTTCCCCTCCAGGTGGCCGGACCGCCGGCCCGCTCACCGAGCCGTTCCCTCCCGGCCCTCGTGGCCGGCTCCTGACCCTCCACGGCGCCCCCGCCGCCGGCAGACCGCACCGCACGACGATCCGGCCTCGACCCACCCGCCGACTGCCCCGCCCAGGGCAGCGTGCGGATCCTCCCGGGAGGCCCGGACGCGACGCGGCACGGACGCCGGCAGCGCCCCGCCGCCGGCAGACCGCACCGCACGACGATCCGGCCTCGACCCACCCGCCGACTGCCCCGCCCAGGACAGCGCGCGGACCCTCCCGGGAGGCCCGGAGCCGACAGCGGGACGGAGTGCCGGCAGCGATCGCGCCGAGGAGGACCAGGCCCTGCCGGTGCCCGGTGCAGGACGACCCGCCCCGTCGTCCTCCGGGTCTCTGACCGGCACGACCTGGCCAGGACGGCGCCGCCGGTCGCCCGGAGGAGACGCTCGCCGGAGCGGCCGCGGTCACCGGCCCGGCGCCGCGACGCGGAGGACCGCAGGACGCCGTCCCGGGAGCCCGGGGCGCGGGGTCGACAGCCCTCGACGGGCGCTCCCCGGAGCGCCGGACCGGCACCCCGCCGGACCGGCACCGGGGAGCGCCCGTCCGGCGTCCCGCGCCCGCGGACCCCGGCCCGCGCGCACCCCGCCCGGGTGTCGTCGCGCGGTGTCGACTACGGCACACCGGTTGTCGTCGCCCGCCCCGGCATGGGAGAAAGGACGGCGGACCGCCGCTCCTCCCGCACGAATGGACCTCCCCCTCCCCGTGACCGTCCCCGAGCAGCGTCCGGGGTCGTCGGGTGAGGCGCCCCGGTCGCTGTCCCTCCTCCCCGACGACGCC
Organism: Geodermatophilus obscurus; assembly: GCF_900115395.1. Lineage (GTDB taxonomy): Bacteria > Actinomycetota > Actinomycetes > Mycobacteriales > Geodermatophilaceae > Geodermatophilus > Geodermatophilus obscurus_B. Next base: position 104,613 of record NZ_FOWE01000012.1, on the reverse strand, counting down.
GAGGTCAGCCGGCTCCGCTTCGAGCTCGCCATCGACGCTGCGCGCATCGGCAGCTTCGACTGGGACCTGGTGACCGGCCGGCTGTCCTGGGACGAGCAGCTCCTCGCGCTGTTCGGGTACACGGAGGCCGACTTCGACGAGACGCTCGACGCCTTCGCCGCCCGGCTGCACCCCGACGACCGCGACCGCACCCTGCAGGCCCTGCAGGACGCCGTCGACACCCGCGGCGCCTACGAGGCCGAGTTCCGGGTGGTGCTGCCCTCCGGTGACATCCGCTGGGTGCAGGGCCGCGGCCGGGCGCTGGCCGACTCCCGCGGCCGGCCGGTGCGGCTCCTGGGCGCCGCCCTGGACACCACCCGGCTGCGCGAGGGCGACGCCCGCGTCTCCCGGGTGCTCGAGACCATGCGGTCGGCGTTCTTCGCCCTCGACCGCTCGTGGCGGTTCACCTACGTCAACGCCGAGGCCGAGCGGGTGCTGCACCGCACCCGGGACGAGCTGCTCGGCGGGGTGGTCTGGGAGCTCTTCCCGGACGCCGTCGGCAGTGCCTTCGAGACGCACTACCGCGCCGCGATGGAGGGGACGCAGGAGCGGGTCTTCGAGGCCTACTACCCGCCTCCGCTGGACGCCTGGTACGAGGTGCGCGCCTGGCCGGGTCCCGACGGACTGTCGGTGTACTTCCTCGACGTCACCGAGCGCCGGGCCGTGGAGGAGCGCGCCCGCGCCGGCGCCGCCCGGCTGGCCCTGATCGCCGAGGTCAGCGCGCTGATGTCGTCGGCGCTGGGCTCCGCCGCGGCCGAGCGGGCGGCGCTGCAGCGGGTGGCCGAGGCCGTCGTCCCCGTCCTCGGTGACTGGGCGATCCTCACCCTCGCCGACGGCACCGACGGCCGCACGCAGGACGTGGCGAGCTGGCACGCCGACCCCGCGATGCGGGCGGCGACCGCCACCTACGCCGCCCTGCGGCTGGCCTCGGTCGCGCCCGACGCCCCGGTGCTCCGGGCGCTGGAGTCGGGCCGGCTGTTCACCGTCGCCGACGTCCCGGCCGTCATCCGCCCCACGCTGCCCGAGGGCGAGGTGCGCGACGTCTTCGACGCCCTCGCCCCCCGGACGGCGGTGACGCTGCCGCTGCTGGCCCGCGGCCGCACGCTCGGCGCGCTCAGCGTCTACCGCGGCGCCGACCGGTCACCGGCCGCCGCCGAGGACGTGGCCGCCGCCCGCGAGGTCGCCGACCGCGTCGCGCTCGCCCTGGACAACGCCCGGCTGTTCGACCAGCAGCGGCGGCTGGCGGAGGCGCTGCAGCGCAGCATGCTCACCGCGCCGCCGCAGCCCGACGACGCCGAGATCGTCGTCCGGTACCAGCCTGCGGTGCAGGTCGCCCAGGTCGGCGGCGACTGGTACGACGCGTTCCTGCAGCCCGACGGCTCGACGGTGCTGGTCATCGGCGACGTCGTCGGCCACGACATCGAGGCCGCCGCCGCGATGGGCCAGCTGCGCGGCATGCTGCGCGGCATCGCCCACCGCGGGGACACCCCGCCCGACGCCGTCCTCGCCGAGCTCGACTCCGCCGTCGACGCCCTGGGGCTGGGGACCATGGCCACCGCGGTCGTGGCGCGGGTGGAGCAGACCCCGGAGCAGCGCGCCGCCGGGACGACGACGCTGCGCTGGTCCAACGCCGGGCACCCGCCGCCGCTGCTGCTCACACCCGAGGGCGAGGTGCGCACGCTCGGGGACGACCGCGGGGAGCTGATGCTCGGCGTCGACCCGGCCGCGCGCCGGACCTCGCGCGCGGTGGAGGTCCGCCGCGGCTCGACGCTGCTGCTCTACACCGACGGCCTGGTCGAGGGCCGCGACCTGCTGCTCGACGAGGGCACCTCGCTGCTCGGCGCCGCGCTGGCGCAGCTCGCCGACCTGCCGCTGGAGCGGCTCTGCGACGCGCTGGTCACCCGCCTGCGTCCCGAGGGCCTGCAGGACGACGTCGCCCTCGTCGCCATCCGGCTGCACCCCCAGTAGGAGGACCCTCCTGCCCCGCAAGCTCGGCGCGGGACCCTGCAGGAGGGCCGTTCCATCCCCTCAGGACGGGGGGAGGACCGCCCAGACGGTCTTGGCGTCGCCGTCGACGTACCAGCCGTGCGCCGTCGACAGCTCGACGATGAGGTAGAGGCCCAGGCCGCCCTCGGCGGGGTCGCGGTCGACGGCCGGGGTGGGCGGGGTGGAGGTGTCGCCGTCGGTCACCGCCACGAGGAAGGCGTCCCCGGTGCGCCGGACCGCCGCCTGCACCTGCCCCCCGCCGTGGCGCAGCGCGTTCGAGGCCAACTCGTCGAGGACCAGCAGCAGCCGGTCCCGGAAGTCGGACAGGCCGCAGACGATGCGCCAGCGGCGCAGCTCCGCGCGCATCCGCGGGAGCTGGGCGACGTCGGAGAGCTGCCAGGACAGGCCGTCCCACGCGGGCGGCGGGGGTGCCGGCGGCCAGCCGGGTCCGGCTGGTCGGCGTCTCACCCGTCTGCTCCCCGCGCGCTGGTGTCCCCTGCTGGACGTCGATGACGAACACCTGCGTATGGCTCCCGGGAGGCGTGCGCAAACCGAATGGGATCCAGGTCACACGCTGCGTGGTGGAACGGATCCGCTACGTCGGCGTCACGGAACCGGAACACCGGGCCGGGAGCCTGCTCGGGGTACCGACCCTCGGGACCGGGTGTCCCCATGGCCCTACCCCTCGTGCGGCCGCGCGCTGCCGCCCCGCCGAGCACCGACCCGCCGCGAGCGTGCGAGCGGTGGGGGGCAGGAGGGTCCTCACACCTGCTGGCCGGCGTCATCGGCGCGACGACGGGCGAGGCGACCCTGCTGGTGCAGGCCCGCGCCCAGCTGGGCGCGGGCCTGGCCACCCTGCTGCAGACGGTCGGCATCGGCCCGGCCGGCTGCCGCTGATGGTGGGCTCGGGCTTCGCGTTCATCGCCGTCGCGGTGCCGCTGGCCGAGGAGCAACTCGGGGATCGTCGTCGGGGCCGTCGTGGCGGTGGTGCTGAACCTCGTGCTGCCCGGCCGGCGGGTTCAGCCGGCCAGCGCGGCGCAGTAGCCGGCGACGACGGCGGGGTCGCGCATCACCGGCCCCATGACGGCCACACCGGACGCCCCGGCGGCGAGGCAGCCCGCCACGTCGCCGGGGCGCACGCCGCCCAGCGCGAGCACCGGCGGGGCACCGCGCACCAGCGCCGCCAGGCCGGCGGTGCCGAGCGCCGGGCCGTAGCCGGGCTTGGACGGCGTCGGCGCGAACGGCGAGAGCGTCACCCAGTCGCAGCCCTCCGCCGCCGCCCGGGCCAGGTCGGCGGCGGAGTGGCAGGACCGGCCCACCAGCGGCGGGCGCACGGCCGGGAACGGGTCGGCGGCCGTCAGGTGCACCGGCAGGCCGGCGGGGGCGCCGGCCGCGCCGCCCCACACCAGCAGGCCGCCCACCGGGTCGAGCACCGCGCGCAGCCCGGCGGCCAGCGCGGCCCGCTCGGCGACGGGCAGGTCGCGGTCGCGCAGCCACACCGCCCGGGCGCCCGCGGTGACGGCCGCGGCGACGGTGTCGACCAGGGGCGCCGGCGCCTGCGTCCGGTCGGTGACCACGAGCAGGCGGGGGATCACAGCGCCGGCAGGCCCTCGAACGGGGTCGAGGCCTCGGCGTGCCAGCGGCGCGGGATCCGCCCGGCGAGCCTCGCCAGCCGTCCGCCCTCCACCGCCCGGCGCATGGCCAGCGCCATCCGCTCGGGGTCGCGGGCGCGGGTGACCGCGGAGGCCAGCAGGACGGCGTCGCAGCCCAGCTCCATCGCCAGCGCGGCGTCGGAGGCGGTGCCGATGCCGGCGTCGAGCACGACCGGCACCTGCACGGCCTCGCGCAGCAGCGCCACGTTGTGCGGGTTGCGGATGCCCAGGCCGCTGCCGATCGGCGAGCCCAGCGGCATGACGGCGGCGCACCCGGCGTCGGCCAGCCGGCGGCCGAGCACGGGGTCGTCGGTGGTGTAGGCCAGCACGGTGAACCCCTCGGCCACCAGCTGCTCGGCGGCGTCGAGCAGCTCGACGGCGTCGGGGAGCAGCGTGACGTCGTCGCCGATCACCTCGAGCTTGACCCAGTCGGTGCCGAACGCCTCGCGGGCCAGCCGGGCGGTGCGCACGGCCTCGCGCGCGGTGCGGCAGCCGGCGGTGTTGGGCAGCAGCCGGACGCCGGCGCGGTCGAGCACCTGCACCATCGAGCCGGACGCGGACGCCTCCACGCGGCGCAGCGCCACGGTGACCAGTTCGGTGCCCGAGGCGTGGACGGCGGCCTCCAGCGCCTCCAGGCTGGGCACGCCGCCGGTGCCGAGCAGCAGCCGCGAGGTGAACGTCTCGCCGCCGATGGTGAGGTCGTCGCCGGACACGGTCAGCCTCCTGCGGTCGGGGCCAGCACCTCGACGGCGTCGCCGGCTGCCAGCGGGGTCTGCGCCCAGCCGCTGCGCGGGACGACGTCCCCGTTGCGGGCGACGGCGACCCGGTCGTGGCCGGGTGCGCGGGCGGCGACGAGATCGGCGACGGTGGCGCCGTCGGCCACCTCGGCGGCCTCGCCGTTGACGGTGAGCTGCATCCTCAGTCCCTCCGGAAGCGGTCGGCGGTGAACGGGGCGGCGACGTCCGGGAGCGTGCCGGTGACCAACAGCTCGGCGGTGGCCTCGGCGGTGACCGGGGTGAGCAGCACGCCGTTGCGGTGGTGGCCGGTGGCGAGCACCAGGCCGGGCAGCGAGGAGGGTCCGAGCAGCGGCGCGTTGTCGGGGGTGCCCGGGCGCCAACGGGCCAGCGTCTCGGCCAGCTCCAGCTCCTCCACCTCCGGGACGACCTCGATGGCGTCGTGCAGCAGGTCGTGCACGCCACCGGCGGTGACCCGGGCGTCGAAGCCGCGGTCCTCGACGGTGGCGCCCACGACCAGCCCGCCGTCGCCGTACGGGACCAGGTAGACGTGCCGGCCCCTGACCAGCGCGCGCACGGTGCCCTCCAGCAGGCCCCGGGCGCCGGCCAGCCGCAGGACCTGCCCCTTGACCGGCCGCACCGGCAGCGGCGGGACGCCGGGGAGGTCACCGCTGTGGGCCCCGAGCGCCAGCACGGTGGCACCGGCGGCGACCGTCTCCCCGGAGGCCAGCCGCAGCCCGGCCGCCCGGCCGCCGTCGACCACGACCTCGGCCACCCGCTCGCGGACGACCACCACGCCCGCGGCCGTGCAGGCGGCCAGCAGCGCGGCGTGCACGGCGCGGCCGTCGACGGAGTGGTCGCCCGCGACCAGCAGTCCGCCGCGCACCCGGGGAGTCAGCGCGGGCTCGCGGCCGCGGGTCTCGCGCGGGGAGAGACGCTGCGCGGCCAGGCCGAGCCCGCGCTGGAAGGCGTGCAGCGCGTCGAGCTCGCGGACGTCGTCCTCGTCGAACCCGACCACCAGCGTCCCCGCCGTCCGCAGCCCGACCGGCAGCCCGGAGGCCGCCTCCAGCTCGGCGGCGAAGGCCGGCCAGCGCGCCAGCGACGCCGCGCCCAGCCCCAGCAGCGCCTCCTCGCGGTAGCCGGCCTCGGTGACCGGGGCGAGCATCCCGGCGGCGGCGGCCGAGGCGCCGGCGCCCGGGGCGTCGTCGGCGACGGTCACCGACAGGCCGCGCAGTGCCGCCCGCCAGGCGACCGCGAGCCCGACCAGGCCGCCGCCGGCGACGGCGACGGCGGTCATGCCCGGGTGCTCTGCCGGCGGCCCGCCGCCACGAGGGGCAGCGTGAGGACGACGGCGACGGCCAGCCCCACCAGCGACGCCGACCAGCCGTTGCCCGGGTCGATGCCGAGGTCGGCCTGGCGCGCGCCCCACCACGCCGTCCACCCCGACCCCGGGCCGGGGAAGTACGTGGGCAGGGTGAGCTGGTAGGCGACGAACCCGGCGGCCCACGGCAGCAGGTACGCCGGGCGTGCCGGGGCGGTGGCGGAGGTGTCCCAGCGCCCGCGCGGGGTGAGCCAGTAGGCCGCGATCAGCACCCCGGCCAGCGGCACGAACACCGCGCCGATGAGGAAGAGGAAGGGCTCGTAGGCGACGACGTCGAGGGTGAGGGCGAGCAGGGTGGCGATCGCGCCGACGCCGACGACGAGCACCCGCCGGTCGGCCCGGGCGACGACGTTCTGCGCCGACACCGCCGTCGAGTAGAGGTTGGCGAACGCCTCGTCGAGCTCCACGGTGACCAGCACGAGCACGGCCAGCGCGCCCAGCGGCACGGCGAGCAGGGCGCTGATGACGTCGAACCCGGCGCTGCCGTAGGCGGCCAGCGCCAGCACCCCGAGGGTGAACATGACGATCGTGGCCAGGCCGTAGCCCACGCCCGCGCCGACGCCGGCGGCCCGGGCACTGCGCGCGTGGCGGGTGTAGTCGGCGGCCAGCGGCAGCCAGGACACCGGCAGCGCGATGACGATGTCGGCCGCCGTCCAGAACGACGTCGCCCCGCCGCCCTCCAGCGGGGGCAGCGGCTCGGCCAGGACCTGCACGAACAGGTAGGCGACGGCGGCCAGCGCGGCCCACACGGCGTAGCGGGCCAGCACCCGGACGACGCCGAGGGGCTTGAGCGCCATCGCGGTGGCCAGCACGCCGGCGCCGACGACGAACGGCCAGCGCGGCGCGTCGAGCACCCGCGCGGCGGCCTCGGCGATGACCACGATCTCGAACGTGGCCCAGCCGACGCACTGGACGAGGTTGAACGCGGTCGGCAGCCACGAGGTGCGCCGGCCGAGGAGCCCGCGCAGCAGCACCATGCCCGGGACGCTCTCCCGGGCGCCGGCGGCCGCGACCGCGCCGAGCAGCGCCGAGCCGATCACCGCGCCGACGACGATCGCGGCGAGGGTGACCCCGAGCGGCCGGCCGGGCAGGACGACGAACACCGCGGCCACCGGCAGCAGCAGGCTGACACCGAGGTTGGCCCACAGGCCGAGGTTGGCCTGCAGGCCCATCGTGCGGGGCGGCGCCTCCTCGAGGGTGAGGGGTGCGTCGGGGGTGCGTACGGCGTCCGTGCGGACAGGGTCCACCGTGCTCATGAGCGCTCCCTACGCCGGCATTACCCGGTCAGGTTCCAGCGGTCGGCGACGCGGACGGTCGCCCTCTCAGCCCGGCTGCCCCGAGCTCCCGCACATGGCGCGCTCACCCTACGACGGGTGCCCGGGGTCGGCCGACCGGGGCGCGGCCACCACCGGCACGCCGTAACGTGCTCCGCCGTGCCGGTCGCCGACCTGCTCGCCGCCCACGCCGACGCGTGGGGACGGGCCACCCGCTCCCCGTTCCTCGACGCCGTCCGCGACGGCACCCTGCCGCCCGCGGCGTTCGACACCTGGCTGGTGCAGGACGCGCACTTCCTCGCCGACCTGCTGCGCTTCCAGGCCCGGCTGCTCGCCCGCGCCCCGCGGCCGGCCCAGGCGGTGCTGGCCGGGGGCTGCGTGGCGCTGGTGGCGGAGCTGGACTGGTTCGGCCGGGTCGCCGCCGAGCGCGGCCTGGACCTCGCCGCACCGCAGCTGCCGGCCACCATCGCCTACGGGGACCTGCTGTACCGGCTCGACGCCGCCGACGTCGCGACCGCCCTGACCGCGCTGTGGGCCGTCGAACGGGCCTACCTCGACGCCTGGTCGGGCGCCCGTCCCGGCGCCGGGGAGTACGGCCCGTTCGTCGCGCACTGGACGGCGCCGGGTTTCGCCGGCTACGTCGCCGCGCTGGAGGAGGCGGCCGACCGGGCCGGTGCCGACGCCGCCGACCCGGCCGACGACGCGGTGTTCCTCGAGGTGGCCGCCGCGGAGGCCGCCTTCTGGGAGATGGCCCGGTGAGCCCGTCCGCGCGGATGTGGGCCGACAGTGCCGACCTCGCCGCCGCGGCGCTGGGACACCCCTTCGTCACCGGCATCGCCGACGGCACGCTGCCGCGCGAGCGGTTCGCCGGGTACGTCGCGCAGGACGCGTTCTTCCTCGAGGCGTTCGCCCGCGCCTACGCGCTGGGGGTGGCGCACAGCCGCGACCGCGCGACGCTGGAGGCGTTCGCCGACCTGCTGGCCGGCGTCCGCGAGGAGCTGCGGCTGCACGACGGCTACGCCGCCCGGTGGGGCATCGACCTGGCCGCCGTCGAGCCGGCGCCGGCCACCCTCGCCTACACCGAGTTCCTGCTGGCCACCGCCGCGCTCGGCGACGTCGGGGAGGTGTGCGCGGCGATGACGCCGTGCATGCGGCTCTACGCGCACCTGGGGGAGTCCCTCGCGGCCTCGGCGGCCGGGCTCTACCGCGAGTGGGTGGACACCTACGCCGACCCGGGCTTCGCCGACCTCGCCGCGACGCTGGAGGCGCTGCTCGACCGGCTGGCCGCCGACACCCCGGCGGTGCGGCGCGCGTACCGGCGGGCGATGCAGCTGGAGCTCGGCTTCTTCGACGCCGCCTGGGCCGGCCGGGGTACCGTCGCGGCCGAGTGACCGGGGTGTCCGCTCTGGCGAGCGGGCTGAGAACACACCCGTCGAACCTGTCCAGGTCATGCTGGCGAAGGGATGTCACGGCGATGGATGCCGCTCCTCTGACCGCTGCCCGGCTCGCGCTCCCGGGTGCGGCCCCGCTCGTGCACTGCCTGACCAACACGGTCGTGCAGACGCTCACCGCCAACGCGCTGCTCGCCGTCGGCGCCGCCCCGGCGATGGTCGACGAGCCGCTGGAGGCCGAGGGCTTCGCCGCCGTCGCCTCCGCCGTGCTGGTGAACGTCGGCACGGTGAACCAGCGGACCGCCGAGGCCATGCGGCTGGCCGCCCGGTCGGCGTCGGCGGCGGGCACGCCGTGGGTGCTCGACCCGGTCGCCGTCGGCGGGCTGGCCTTCCGCACCGAGCTCGCCGCCGAGCTCCTCGGCTCGCGGCCGGCGGTGGTGCGCGGCAACGCCAGCGAGGTCATGGCGCTGGCCGGCGCGGGCTCCGGCGGCCGCGGGGTCGACTCCACGGCGAAGGCCGACGACGCCCTCGACGCCGCCGCCGACCTCGCCCGGCGCACCGGCGGCGTGGTGGCCGTGAGCGGGGAGGTCGACGTCGTGACGGACGGGTCCCGCACCGTCCGGGTGGGCGGCGGCTCGGTGCTGCTCACCCGCACCACCGGTGCCGGCTGCGCCCTCGGAGCGCTGGTCGCGGCCTACCTCGCCGTCGCCGACGACCCGCTCACCGGCGCGGTCGCCGCGCACGCGCACGTCGCGCTCGCCGCCGAGGCCGCGGCCGCCGCCGGACCCGGCCCGGGCACCTTCGCCCCGCTGTGGCTCGACGCGCTCGACGCCGTCACCGACCTCTCCGCGGCGCGGGTGACCGCGTGAGACCGCCGTTCGACCCGACGCTCTACCTGGTCACCGACACGGCGCTGGCCGGTGAGCGCGGCGTGCCCGACGTCGTCCGCGCTGCCGTCGCCGGCGGGGTCACCGCGGTCCAGGTCCGCGACAAGACGGCGTCGCGGCGGGAGCTGTACGCGCTCACGCTGGCCGTGCGGGCGGTGCTGCCCCCCGGCGTCGCGCTGTTCGTCAACGACGCCGTCGACGTCGCCCTGCTCGCCGGGGCCGACGGCGTGCACGTGGGCCAGGACGACCTGCCCGCCGCCGAGGTGCGCGCTCTGATCGGGCCCGACCGGCTGCTGGGGCTGTCGGCGGGCTCGGACGACGAGCTCGCCGTCGCGCTGGCCCTGCCACCCGGGACGGTCGACGTGGTCGGCATCGGCCCGGTGTGGGCCACGCCCACCAAGCCCGACGCCGGCACCGGCCTCGGTCCCGCGGGCACGGCGGCGCTGGCGGCGAAGGCGGCGGCCGGCGGGCTGCGGTCGGTGGCGATCGGGGGGATCTCGGTGGAGCGGGCGGCGGAGGTGACCGGGGTGGACGGGGTCTGCGTCGTGTCGGCGATCTGCGCCGCACCCGACCCGGCCGCCGCGGCCCGCGCCCTCCGGGGTGTCCGGTGACCCCCGTCGCGCTCACCGTCGCCGGCAGCGACCCCAGCGGCGGCGCCGGCATCCAGGCCGACCTGAAGACCTTCAGCGCGCTGGGCGTCTACGGCACCGCCGTGCTCACCGCGCTGACCGCGCAGAACACCCGCGGCGTCACCGGCGTGCACCCGGTGCCGGCGGCGTTCGTGGGCGAGCAGATCGCCACGCTGCTCGCCGACGTGACCGTGCACGCCGCCAAGACCGGGATGCTCGGCACCGCCGACGTCGTCCGCGAGGTCGCCGCCGCGCTGGCCGGGCGGGTGGCCGGGCCGGTCGTCGTCGACCCGGTCATGGTGGCCACCAGCGGCGACCGGCTGGTCGACGACGACGCGATCACGGCCGTCCGCGAGGTGCTGCTGCCGGTGGCCGACCTGGTGACGCCGAACGTGCCCGAGGCCGCGGCGCTGCTCGGCGTCGCCCCGGCCACGACGGTCGACGAGCTGGCCGTGCACGCCGGGGAGCTGCTGGAGCTCGGGCCCGGGGCCGTGCTGGCCAAGGGCGGCCACCTCGGCGGCGACGAGAGCCTCGACGTCCTGGCCACCGCCGACGGCGTCGTCGTCACCCGGCGGCCGCGGGTGGACACGACGGCCACGCACGGCACCGGCTGCACGCTGTCCTCGGCGATCGCGGCGCTGGTCGCCCGCGGCGTGGGCGGGCCGGCCGGCTGGGAGCCGGCCGTCGAGCGCGCGCGCAGCTACCTGCAGCGGGCGCTGGAGGCGGGGACCTCGCTGGGCATCGGCTCCGGGCACGGCCCGGTGCACCACTTCGCCGGCATCTGGGAGCGCTGAGCCCCGGGCGCGCCGTGCCGTCCGCGCGTGCGCAGCCCGTCGAGATCCCGCCATCTCGTACGCCCGGGAGGCGCGCGGCGTGCGAGATCCCGCCATCTCGACGGGGTCCGCCGCCCCAGCCTCAGCGGGCGGCGACGGCCGTGCGGACCAGGTCGGCCACCGGCTCCGGGTCCTCCAGGTAGGGCAGGTGGGCCACCCCGGGCAGCACCCGGCGGGTCGCCCGGGGGAGCCGGGCCACCAGCTGCTCGCACTGGTCGAGGAGGAACGGCACGTCGAGGTCGCCCCAGGCGACGGTGACGGGGACCTCGACCTCGGGCAAGCGGTCCCACGCCGCGATCCCGGCGTCGCCGTCGCCCTCCGGGAGGCCGTGGCGCAGGATCGTCGCGTTCATCGCCAGGGCCAGCTCGCGTGCGGGGCCGGCGACGCGTCCCTCCGGGCCGGCGGGACCGTCGAGCCACAGCCACGTCTCGAGCCGGCCGACCTCGTCCAGGTCCCCGGCGGCCGTGGCCGGGCCGAGCAGGTCGCCCAGGCGCTGGGTGACCGGGTCCAGCTCGTCGGGCTCCGGCGCACCGCTGACCGCCGGGGCGATCAGCACCAGCCCGGCGACCCGGTCCGGGTGCAGCACGGCGGTGTCGAGCGCCACCTGGCCGCCCATCGAGCTGCCGACGAGCCACGCGGGCCCGCCGCCGAGGTGGTCGAGCAGTGCGACCAGGTCGTCGACGTGGGTGAACGGCGTGGTGGACACCGGGCTGTCCCCGAAGCCCCGCCGGTCGGCGGCGACGACGTGGTGCGCCCCGGCGAGCAGCTCGGCGGTGCCGTACCAGCTGCGGCGGTCGGCGACGCCGGCGTGCAGCAGGACGACCGTCGGGCCGCTCCCCGGCCACTCGTCGGCCACGACCGGCACGTCGTCGAGGGGGACCGTTCGCCTCATGGCGCCATCCTGGGGCCTCGGCTCCCGGGGCGGCCGGTCCTCCTCGCCGGACCGGTCGGGGATCGAGAAGCGCCGGTCCCCGCGCGGTCCCTGGCGTCCTCGCCATGACCAGCACCGACAGCAGCACGAGCCAGGGGTTCAGGGCCGAGGAGCGGGCCGCGGTGGAGGAGCACGCCCGCGAGCTGAGGACGGAGGCGCTCCGGACCTCGCGCGCGGACGAGGCGGCGCAGGAGGCGCGGGACGTGCTCGCGGACATCGCCGGGATGTCCGACCCCGACCGCTACGGGATGCCCGCCCACGCGCTGGACGGCAGCGTCGTCTGCTACTTCCACAGCGCGGAGACGTTCACGGCGCGCTACGCGATCCTCGGGTTCGACGACCGGGCCCGCCTGGACGACGAGCCGATGGGGGCCACCTCCTCCGGCCCCACCGAGGTGACGGCCGAGGTGGAGGAGCGCATCGCCGCACTCGTGGCCCGGGCGGTGGGCTGAGCCCGTCCCGACGGCGGGGGACGCCGGCTACCCGGTCACGAAGCCGATCAGCAGGTGGGCGTTGAGGGCGATGATCAGGGCGGCCACGACAGCGCCGGTCACGGTGGTGACGCGCCGGTTGACCCAGCCGCCCATGAGGTCGCGGCGGGAGGTGAGCCACAGCAGCGGCACCAGGGCGAACGGGATGCCGAAGCTGAGCACCACCTGTGACCACACCAGCGCCGTGGTGGGGTCGCCGCCGAGGACGAGCACGGCCAGCGCCGGGGCGAGGGTGATCAGCCGGCGGGTCAGCACCGGGATGTGCCGCTTGAGGAACCCCGCCATGACCACCTGCCCGGCGTGCGTGCCCACCGAGGAGGAGGCGAACCCGCTCGCCAGCAGCGCGAGGGCGAAGGCCAGGGAGGCGCCGGCGCCGAGTTGCTCGCCGAGCCCGGCGTGCACGCCCTCCAGAGAGGCGGCCTGGTCGGCGTCGCCGGTGAACAGCTGCGCGGCGATGATGAGCATCGAGGCGTTGACCAGCCCGGCCAGCCCCATGGCGAGCAGCACGTCGATCCGCTGGGCCCGCAGCAGGCGGCTCCGGCCGGTCCGGGTGCGGCCGGCGGTGACGACGTCGCCGTAGCGGCCCGGGGTCAGCGCGGAGTGCACGTAGATGACGTGCGGCATCACGGTGGCGCCGAGGATGCCGGCGGCGAGCACCAGGCTGTCGGGGCCGGCGAAGGTGGGCACCATGCCGCCGGCCAGGCCGCCGAGGTCGACGCCCGAGCCGACCAGCGTGTAGGCGAACCCGGCACCGATCACCAGCAGCAGCCCGGTGATGACCCGCTCGAAGGGCCGGTGCCCGCGCGACTGCGCCGCCAGCAGCACGAAGGCGACGATCGCGGTGATGACCCCGCCGATCGGCAGCGGCACCCCGAACAGCAGGTACAGCGCGACGGCGCCGCCGACGATCTCGGCGAGGTCGGTGGCGATGGCGACCGCCTCGGCCTGCACCCACAGCCCCCAGGTGACCGGGCGGGGCAGCTGCTCGCGGCAGTTGGTGGCCAGGTCGCGACCGGTGGCCAGGCCGAGCTTGGCGGTGAGCGTCTGGATGAGCATCGCCATGAGGTTGGCCGCGACGATCACCCACAGCAGCGTGTAGCCGAACGAGGCGCCGCCGGAGAAGTTGGTGGCGAAGTTGCCGGGGTCGACGTAGGCGACGGCGGCGACGAAGGCCGGGCCGAGCAGCGGCCACAGGCGGCGCCGTCCGGTGGGCGGCGGCGGTGGTGTCTTCGGCGTGCCGACGAGCGTCGTCGGCAGGACGGCGGCCTCGGTCTTCGACAGGTACACGGGGGCCTCACAGGGGGTGGGTCGGGCGGCGGGCGGGCCGTCGGCGGTCTCGGTGCCGGGGTGCCCGCCGGGGGTGTCACGGTCGGGCCAGGTCGTGGCCCGCGCGGGCCGAGGTGAGGCTTCCCTGAGACGCCCCGGGGTCGCGGAGCCGGTGCACGGTGCCGCGGCCCCGGGGAGCGCTCAGGCCGCCGGGACGATCAGCCCGGCCGTGGCGGTGCGCGCGGTGGTGAACCGCTGCGTGACGTCGGCCCAGTTGACGACGTTCCACCACGCGCTGATGTAGTCGGTCTTCACGTTGCGGTACTGCAGGTAGAAGGCGTGCTCCCACATGTCGAGCATCAGGAGCGGGACCAGGCCGACGGTGAGGTTGCCCTGGTGGTCGTAGAGCTGGCAGATGAGCAGCTTCTGCCCCACCGAGTCCCACGCGAGGATCGACCAGCCCGAGCCCTGCACCCCGCCGGCGACGGCGGTGAAGTGCGCCTGGAAGCCCTCGAACGAGCCGAACTGGTCGGTGATCGCCGCGGCGAGCTCGCCGTCGGGGCGGTCGCCGCCGTCGGGGCTCATGTTCGGCCAGAACACCGAGTGGTTGACGTGGCCGCCCAGGTTGAACGCCAGGTTCTTCTCGTGCAGGTTCGCCGTCCCGAGCGCGTCGTTCTCCCGCGCCTCGGCGAGCTTCTCCAGCGCGGTGTTCGCGCCGGTCACGTAGGTCTGGTGGTGCTTGTCGTGGTGCAGCTGCATGATCTCGCCGGAGATGTGCGGCTCCAGTGCCCCGTAGTCGTAGGGCAGGTCGGGGAGCACGTACTCGGGCATGGGGTTCCCTCCGTCGGGCCGGTCGGACGCTCCTGGTCCTGCCCCGCCCGGCTGACACGCCGGGGCCGACCCGTGGCCCCCGCGGGCCAGGTCGTCCGCCTCCCGCGCGGAGGCGGCCAGGAGCCGGCGACCCGCCGGGCGCCCACCTGCTGCCGCCGGCCCCGCCTACGGGTCGCGGCCGTCTCGATGGGGCACTCCCGGGGGGTCCGCGACAACGACCACCCGGGAGTCCCCGTGACCGTGCCCACCGACCGACCCCTCGCCCTCGTCACCGGCGCCTCCAGCGGCATCGGCCTGGAGCTGGCCAAGCAGTTCGCCGAGCACGGCTTCGACCTGGTGATCGCCGCGGAGGACGACGAGCTCGACGCCGCCGCCGAGACGCTGCGCGGCATGGGCGCGCACGTCTCACCCGTCCGCGGCGACCTGACGAGGTACGACGACTGCGAGCTGCTGGTGGCCGCCGTCCGCGGTGCCGGCCGCCCGCTGGACGCCGCGGCCATCAACGCCGGGGTGGGGATCGGCGGGCCGTTCGTCGAGACCGACCTCGCCCGGGAGCTGGAGATCGTGGCGCTGAACTGCGGCTCCACCGTGCACGTGGCGAAGGCGGTCGCGCAGGACATGGCCGCCCGCGGCGAGGGCCGCATCCTGTTCACCTCGTCGGTGGCCTCGCAGGCGCCGCAGCCGTTCCAGTCCGTGTACGGCGCCAGCAAGGCGTTCGTGCAGCACCTGGCCCTGGCACTGCGCGAGGAGCTGTCCGACCGCGGGGTGAGCGTGACGGCCCTGCTGCCCGGCCCGACCGACACCGAGTTCTTCGACCGCGGCGACCTCACCGACACCCGGATGGGCGCCACCGACGCCAAGGACGACCCCGCGCAGGTGGCCCGCCAGGGCTACGAGGGGCTGATGGCGGGCGAGGCGTCGGTGTTCGCCGGGTCGCTGGCCAGCAAGGCGATGGGCCGGTTGTCGGCGGTCACGCCGGGCAACGTGGCGGCGAAGCTGAACCGGGCGATGACCGAGCCGGGCTCGGCGGGGTAGGCCGCCGGCGTCGGGCGCGACCGCCGTCGCGCCCGCCGTCAGCACCCGCAGCTGACCGGGCGGGGAGCGGTGAGCGGGTCGACGTCGGGGCGGGTGAGGCCGTCCGCGGCCTCCACCGGCAGGCCCTCGCGGGCCCAGTACTCGAGGCCGCCGATCATCTCCCGCACCCGGAAGCCGAGCAGTGCCAGCGCGAGCGCGGCCCGCGTCGCGCCGTTGCAGCCCGGGCCCCAGCAGTAGGTGACCACCGGGACGGACCGGTCCAGCTCGGCCTCCGCGCGGGCCGCGACCTCCCGGCCGGGCAGGTGCACCGCGCCGGGGACGTGCCCCTGGTCCCACGCCTCCCGGCTGCGGCTGTCGAGGAGCACGAAGCCGGGGTCGCCGGACTCCAGCGCGGCGTGCACGTCGCTGACGTCGGTCTCGACGGCGAGCCGGCGGGCGAAGTGCGCGGCGGCATCGGTGGGGTCGGTGGTCCAGTCCATGCCCGTGATCGTGCGGAGCGGACACCCGCCCCGACGAGACCTCCGACGGTCAGGAACCGCACCGAAAGCGCCTTCGTAGCGCTGATGGTCCTTGACGGACCGGCCTCTGACATCTGAGATATCAGTTATGACCACACCGCTCCTCCCCGTCGGCCGGGTGCTGCTGCGCGACCAGGCGCTCACCCGCATCCGCGCGGCGATCGTCGGTGGCGAGCTCGCCCCGGGCGCCGTGGTCAAGGACGCCGAGCTCGCCGCCCGCCTGGGGCTGTCGGTCGCCCCGGTGCGCGCCGCGCTGGCCCGGCTGGTCGACGAGGGGCTGGTCGAGGCCAAGCCGCAGAGCCACACCCGCGTCACCCCGCTGCGGCCGGGCGCCGTGCGCGACGCCGCCGTCGTGGTCCGGGCGATGCACGAGCTGGCCGCCCGGGAGGCGGCCGGCCGGGTGACCGCCGACGACGTCGCCACGATGCGCGCGGCCAACGCCCGCTTCGCGGCCGCGGTCGACGCCGGCGACCTCGACGCCGCGCTGGCCGCCGACGACGAGCTGCACGCCGTCCTGCTCGCCCGCGCCGGCAACACCGCGCTGACCGCCACGGTCGAGCGGTTCACCCCCGCCATCCGCCGGCTGGAGCGTGCCCGGTTCGCCGCGGCGCACGGCCGGGGGTCGGTCGGCCTGCACGACCGGCTCATCGCCGCCTGCGCGGCGCACGACGTCGACGCCGCCGTCGCCACGACCACCGAGATCTGGACGGCGCTGCTGTCCGAACTGGAGGAGACCCATGACGACGCTGGCTGACTTCCCGCGGCACCCGCTGCTGTTCGGCCCCTCGCCCGTGCACCGCCTCGACCGGCTCACCGAGCGCCTGGGCGGGGCCGCGGTGTGGGCGAAGCGCGAGGACTGCAACTCCGGCATCGCCTACGGCGGCAACAAGACCCGCAAGCTCGAGTACCTGGTGGCCGACGCGCTGGCGCAGGGCTGCGACACGCTCGTCTCGATCGGCGGCGTGCAGAGCAACCACACCCGGCAGGTGGCCGCCGTCGCCGCGCACGTGGGGCTGTCCTGCGTGCTGGTGCAGGAGAGCTGGGTGGACTGGCCCGACGCCGTCTACGACAAGGTCGGCAACATCCTGGTCAGCCGGCTCGCCGGCGCCGACGTGCGGCTGGTGAAGGCCGGATTCGGCATCGGGTTCAAGGAGAGCTGGGAGACCGCGCTCGCCGAGATCGAGGCGCGCGGCGGGAAGCCGTACGCCATCCCGGCCGGCGCCAGCGACCACCCGCTCGGCGGGCACGGCTTCGCCAACTGGGCGCTGGAGGTGGCGCAGCAGGAGACCGAGCTGGGCGTCTTCTTCGACACCGTCGTCGTCTGCTCGGTGACCGGGTCGACGCAGGCCGGGATGGTCGCCGGGTTCGCGCTGCTGGAGGAGCAGGGCGCCCGGCCGCGGCGGGTGCTCGGCGTCGACGCGTCGGCGGAGCCCGCCCAGACCCGCGACCAGGTGCTGCGCATCGCCCAGCGGACGGCGCGGGCGATCGGCGTGCGGCGCGAGCTGACCCTCGACGACGTCGAGCTCGACGAGCGCTTCCACGGCGGGGTGTACGGCATCCCCGACGAGGCGACGATCCGCGCGATGGAGACCGCGGCGCGCACCGAGGGCATGGTCACCGACCCCGTCTACGAGGGGAAGTCGATGGCCGCGACGATCGACCTCGTCGGCCGGCGCGAGATCGACCCGTCGTCGACCGTGCTCTACGCCCACCTCGGCGGCCAGCCCGCGCTGAACGGCTACAGCGCGCTCTTCTCCTGACCCAGCAGCGCCGGGGTCCCGGGGAGCCGGTCGAGGGCGGCGGCGATCCGGCGCTCCTCGAAGGAGAAGTGCGACTCCGCGATGGCGGCGAGCCCGTCGAGCTCCCCGGCCAGGCGGGGCGAGCTGCCCTCCTCGGCCAGCTGCACCGCCAGCTCCTCGACGCGGGCGAGGATGCCGGAGATCCACACGTGGTCCTCGGCCATCTCGTCCAGCACGGGGGCCAGCTCGGGGAACCGCTCCGCGAGCGCGGGGAAGGCGCCGGCGTCCTCGCCGGTGTGGTGGGCGGTGAGCGCGGCGCAGAACGCCAGGCAGTGCGCCGGCAGCGTCCGGCGGGTCTCGGGCGGGGCGCCGGTGGCGGCGGCCGCCTGCAGGGCGCGCAGGTCGGCGCGCAGGGTGTCGTGGACGCGGCGCAGCTCGGCGCCGAGGGGGGAGGGCATGCGGGGTCCTGTCCGGGGTCGAGCGGGGAGGGGCGGGGACAGGACGACGGCGGCGGGCTCCGGGCCCGCCGCGGGCTCACCCGGCGGCCGGGGACCCGTTCCGTGCGCGGCGCGAGGCCGACCCGGCAGTCACGCGGGCGACCGTAGCGGGGTCACAGCGGGACGGCGAGGCCCTCGGGTGGCGGTGCGGCGATCGCGGCCCGGACGTCGTCGCGCCACGGCGCGAGCCCCGAGCCGGCCAGCACCACGTCGCGCACCAGCGCGTGCCAGGCCCCGACCCGCCGCAGCATCCCGTGCCCGCCGGGCAGGGTGAACCGGGCGATCCGCGCGCCGGCGCGCTGGGCGCGGACGGCGAACTCCGCCGACAGCCGCGCGGGCACCCACCGGTCGCCGCGGCCGTGCGCGAGCACGACGCTGCGCCCGCGCAGGTGCCCGACCGGCTCGCCCGGGGGCGTCCACGGCGCCAGCCCGCAGACGGCGGCCACCGACGGGTCGTCGCCGGCGCGCAGCACCGCCCGGCCGCCCATCGAGTGCCCGACCAGGACGACCGGCACGTCGCCGTGCCGCTCGCGCACCTGGTCCAGCGCCCAGCGGACGTCGGCGTGCGCGTCCGCAGCGGCTCCGTTCCAGCCGGCCACGCGGTAGCGGACGAGGTAGGTCTCCACCCCGCGGCCGGCGGCGGCCTGCGAGACGGCCTCCTGGATGGCCCGCATGCGCACCAGCGACAGCGCCCGCTCCCGCGGCGGCTCCACGCTGGCCACGGTGCCGCCGTGGGCGAAGACGGCGACCGCGCGGGTGGGCGCGGTCGCCGGGACGTGGTCGAGGGCCGGGACCCGGGCGGCCGTCGTCACCGTCGCCGTCGGCCGCCGCCCCGCAGCCGGGCGCGGGCGCGGTCGCCGAGGTCACCGGCCTGCAGCAGCGCCCGGCTCACCCGGGTCGGGCCGTTGCGCCGCTGCAGCGCCAGCCCCACCCGGCGCAGCAGCCCGGTGGCCAGCGGGACGACGACGGTCACGATCAGCCAGACGCGCAGGCGCCGGGTCAGGAAGAGCCACATGCCCAGCCCCTTCCCGCTGGGGGCGGTGCCGAACCGGAGTCCGGCCCGCAGCGGGGATCCCGCGCGGCGGTCGTCGGGTTCCGCGCATCAGTCGGGGTCGGGGGCCAGGCGGACGACCATCTTCCCGGTGTTGGCCCCCTTGAGGAGGTCGAGGAAGGCGGGGACGGCGTTCTCGATGCCCTCGTAGACGGTCTCCCGGACGACGAGCTCGCCCGACCGGATCCAGCCCGACACCGTCTCGGCGAACTCCCGCCGCAGGTCGCCGTGGTCGCTGACCAGGAAGCCGGTCACCGCCAGCCGCTTGGCCACCATCAACGCACTGAAGTTCCGCGGCCCGGGCACCGCCTCGGTGGCGTTGTAGGCGCTGATGGCACCGCACAGCGCCGCCCGGCCGTGCACGTGCAGCGCGCCCAGCGCCGCGTCGAGGTGCTCGCCGCCCACGTTGTCGAAGTAGACGTCGATGCCGTCGGGCGCGGCCTGCCCGAGGAGGTCCTTCACGCGGCCGTCGTGGTAGTCGAAGGCGGCGGTGAAGCCGATCTCGCGGAGCCAGGCCACCTTCTCCGGGCTGCCGGCGCTGCCCACGACGGCCGAGGCGCCGCGCAGCCGGGCGAACTGGCCCACCGCGCTGCCCACCGCCCCGGCCGCGCCGGAGACGAAGACGGCGTCGCCCTCGCGGAACGCGGCCACCCGGAACAGCCCGGCCCAGGCGGTCAGCCCCGGCATCCCGAGGATGCCGAGGGAGTAGGTGAGGGGCAGGTCCTCGGTGGCCGGCAGCTGCCGGACCGCGCGGGCGTCGAGGACGGCGACGTCGCGCCAGGCGGCGTCGGTGAGCACGAGCGCGCCCTCGGGGACGTCGGCCGACCGCGACTCGACGACGCGGCCGACGGCGCCGCCCTGCATCACCTCGCCGACCTCCCACGGCGCGGCGTAGGAGGGGCCCAGGCGCATCCGCCCGCGCATGTAGGGGTCCACCGACATGGCGACCATCCGCACCACCACCTGTCCCTCGGCCGGGTCCGGGTGCTCGACCTCCACCAGCGCGAAGTCCTCGGGGGTGGGCTCGCCGGCGGGCCGGGCGGCCAGGTGCCACTCGCGGGCGGTGATGGGCACGGGCTGCTCCCTGCGTCGTGGATCGGGGTCGGCAGCGATCCTGCCGCCGTCGCCCCCGGCCGACCAGGCATAGGAAGCTCTACGCACGTCTCGCGCCGCTTGACGTGCGTAGAGCTTCCTATGCCTCGGAGGTCCGCATGGACGTCGTCCGCACGCCGGAGGAGCGGTTCGCCGCGCTGCCGGGCTTCCCGTACCCGCCGGGGTACGTCACCTTCGACGCCGGCGACGGCACGATGCTGCGCGTCGCGGTGGTCGACGTCGGCCCGGCCGACGGCGAGGTCGTGGTGCTGCTGCACGGCGAGCCGTCCTGGTCGTTCCTGTGGCGGCACGTCATCGCCGAGCTCACCGCCGCGGGGCTGCGCGTGGTCGCCCCCGACCTGGTCGGCTTCGGCCGCTCCGACAAGCCCACCGACCCGGCCGCCTACTCCTACGCGGCGCACGTCGAGTGGATGCGGCAGACGCTGTTCGAGGGCCTCGGCCTGCGCGACGTCACGCTCGTCGCGCAGGACTGGGGCGGGCTCGTCGGCCTGCGCCTCGTGGCCGAGCACCCGGACCGCTTCGCGCGGGTCGTCGTCGCCAACACCGGCCTGCCCACCGGCGACACCCCGATGAGCGAGGCCTTCCTCGCCTGGCAGTCCTTCGCGGCGACGGCGGCCGGCTTCGACGTCGGCCGGATCGTCGCCGGCGGGACGGTGCGTGGCCTGCCGCCCCAGGTGGTCGCCGCCTACGACGCGCCGTTCCCCGACGAGGCGTCCAAGGCTGGTGCCCGCACCTTCCCCGGCCTGGTGCCGACGACGCCCGACGACCCGGCGGCGGCCGCCAACCGGGCCGCGTGGGAGGTGCTCGCCCGCTGGGACAGGCCCTTCCTCACCGCGTTCTCCGACGGCGACCCGATCACCGCCGGCGCCGACCGGGTGTTCCAGCAGGTCGTGCCCGGGGCGCGGGGGATGCCGCACACCACGCTGGCCGGCGGCGGGCACTTCCTGCAGGAGGACGTCGGCCCCGAGCTCGGCCGGGTGGTCGCCGCGTTCGTCGCCGCGACGCCCCGGCGCTGACGATGCCAGTGACGCCGCCCGTGACGCCGGAGGAGGTGCTCGCGCGGCTGCGGCGCGAGCCCGACGTCGAGGCGCCCGACCTGGTCGCCGTCGACGCCACCGACCGGCTGCTGCTCGACACCGCGGAGGACCTCGCCGCTCGTCGGGTGGCCGTCGTCGACGACGCGTACGGCGCGCTGACCCTCGGCGCGGTCGCCGCCGGGGCGCGCGACGTGCGGGTGCACCAGGACCTCCTGGTCGGCGAGCGGGCGCTGGCCGCCAACGCCGCGCGGACCGGCCTGACCGGCACCTACCGCTCCCTGCCGCTGGACGGCGACCTCCTCGACGGCGCGACGCTGGTACTGGCCAAGGCGCCCAAGGGCCTCGACGCGCTGCGCGAGCTGACCGAGCTGGCCGCGGCCGCGGCGGCCCCGGACGTCGTCGTGCTGGTCGGCGGCCGGGTCAAGCACATGACCCTCGGTATGAACGACGTGCTGCGCGCCGGGTTCACCGACGTCGCGGCGACGCTGGCCCGCCAGAAGTCCCGCCTGCTCGTCGCCCGCGGGCCGCGGCCCGGCATCCAGTCGTCCTTCCCCCGCTGCCGGCACGACGACGCCCTGGACCTCGACGTCTGCGCGCACGGCGCCGCCTTCGCCGGCACGCGGGTCGACGACGGCACCCGGCTGCTGCTGCGGGCACTCGACGGCGCCGCCCCGGACGCGCGGACGGCGGTCGACCTCGGCTGCGGCACCGGCGTGCTGGCCGCCGTCCTCTCCCGCCCGCGGCCCGACCTCACCGTCACCGCCACCGACCAGTCGGCCGCCGCGGTCGCCTCGGCGAGGGCGACGCTGGCGCGCGCCGGGCTCGACCGGGTCCGGGTCACCCGCGACGACGCCGCCGCTGACCTCCCGGACGCGAGCGTCGACCTCGTCGTCTGCAACCCGCCGTTCCACCTGGGCGCCGCGGTGGTCACCGGCGCGGCCGACCGGCTCTTCGCCGCCGCGGCGCGGGTGCTGCGCCCGGGCGGGGAGCTGTGGGCGGTCTGGAACAACCGGCTGCCCCACAAGGCGGCGCTGCGCCGGCTGGTCGGCCCCACCCGGGTCGCGGCGAGCGACCGCCGGTTCACCGTGAGCGTCTCCACGCGCCGCTGAGGGGGACCGGCGCGCAGGGGTCTGTCCCGGGGGGTGCGGTCGGGCCACGGTGCCGGCATGACGACCCCCTCCCGCCGCCCGAGGCGCTGTCCGAGCGCCTCGTGGCCTCCGTGACCGCCACCCTCGAGGTGGCCGCGGTCGAGCTCGGCCGCCGGCTCGGCTGGTACCGGGCGCTGGACGGCGCCCCCGCCACCGCCGGGCAGCTCGCCGAGCGCACGGGCACCGACGAGCGGTACGCGCGCGAGTGGCTCGAGCAGCAGGCGGTCGCCGGCATCCTCACCGTCGACGACCCCGCCGCCGGGCCCGCGCAGCGCTGCTACGGCCTGCCGCCGGGGTACCGCGCCGTGCTCGTCGACGAGCTCGACCTGCTCTACACCATCCCTCTCGCCTGGGCCGCCATGGCCTTCGTCCGCAACGTCCCGCGGCTGGCGGAGGTCTACCGCGAGGGCTCGGGGCCCGGCTGGGCGGAGATGGGTCCCGACGCCCGGGAGGCGCAGGCGGCGGCCAACCGGCCCTTCTTCGCCGGGCCGCTGGGCAGCGAGGTGCTCCCCGCGCTGCCGGACGTCGACGCCGCCCTGCGGGCCGGTGGGCGCGTCGCCGACGTCGGCTGCGGCCTCGGGTGGTCCTCCATCGGCATGGCGACCGCCTACCCCGCCGCCCGGGTGGACGGCTTCGACGTCGACGCGCCCTCCATCGAGCGGGCCCGCACCGCGGCGGCCGGGGCCGGTGTGGCCGACCGGGTCACCTTCACCGTGGTCGACGCCGGGGGGCTCGGGGACCGCGCCGGCGGGTACGACCTGGTGACGGCGCTCGAGTGCGTCCACGACCTGCCCGACCCGGTCGGCGTGCTGTCGGCCGCGCGCCGGCTCGCCGCGCCGGGCGGCACGGTCCTGGTGGCCGACGAGAAGGTGGCGGAGACGTTCACCGCGCCCGGCGGCGACGTCGACCGGCTCATGTACGGCTACAGCCTCACCTGCTGCCTCCCCGACGGGCTCTCCTCGCGGCCGTCGGCGGGCACCGGCACGGTCATGCGGCCGGACACCCTGGCCGGCTACGCCCGCGACGCCGGTTTCGCGGGCGTCGACGTCCTCCCGGTCGAGCACGACTTCTTCCGCTTCTACCGGCTCCGGCCGGGGTGAGTCCGGCGGCCCGGCGGCGCCCCGATCGAACCGGGGTCGTCCGCGCCCTCCGCCGGAGGCCACCACGCGTGCGGTCGGCGAGGCGCGCACCGCCGTCGAGGAGGTCGCCCGGACGACGACGGCGCTGGCCGGCGCGGTGGCGCGCTTCCGCTACTGAGGAGGGCCCACCCGCCCACCGCCGCTCGCGGCGGGGACCCCGCAGAGCCCCTGCCGGCACGTCGCGGAGGCGGCTCACAGGTCCAGCGCGAGCACGGGCTCGTCGTCGGTCACCTCGCCCGTGGGCACGAAGCCGAGCGAGCGGTAGAAGGGCGCCGGGCTCCCCTCGCCGTCCACGACGCTGACCCGCAGCACCGGCACGCCCTGCGCCCGCACGTGGTCGGCCACCAGGGCCACCACCCGGCGGCCGATGCCGCGACCCTGCGCGGACGCGTCGACCATGAGCCGCCACAGCATGTGGCCGAGCTCCTCGGGGGAGTCCCAGAGCATCACGAAGCCGACGAGGCGCCCGTCGGCACGCACCGCCCGGCACCAGGCCTGGGGATGGACGTAGGCCTCGGCGATCGAGACGGCGTTGGGGGCGACGAGGTGCTCCTGGCCCGGCGCGACGCGCAGGTCGCACACCGCCCGCACGTTGTCGGGCGTCAACGGCTCCAGCTCGACGGCGGCCACGGCTAGTGCGCCGGGCGGTCGCTGCGGGTGCGCACCGGCGGCAGCGACGACCACGGGAAGTCGATCCACGCGTCGGTGCGCCGCCACACGTAGTCGCACTGCACCAGCGACCGGGACTTCTCGTAGACGACCGCCGTGCGCACGTCGGAGACGTACCCCGCGCAGAAGTCGCGCACCAGCTCCAGCGTCTTCCCGGTGTCGGCGACGTCGTCGGCGATCAGCACGTCGGCACCGGTGAGGTCGACGGCGTCGAGCGTCGGCGGCAGCACCACCGGCAGGTCCAGCCGCTCGTCGACGCCCGTGTAGAACTCGACGTTCATCACGAACAGGTTCTTGACGTCGAGCGCGTAGCCGAGCGCCCCGCCGAGAAACAGCCCGCCGCGGGCGATGGACAGGATCAGGTCGGGCTCGAAGCCGTCGTCGGCGACCTGCCGGGCCAGCTCGCGGGCCGCGGTACCGAACAGCTCGTAGGTCAGGACCTCGCGCTCGTCGGACACCCTCCGCATGGTGCCAGCAGGCCGCGCCGGCCCTCGATCCGGTCGACATGGCGAGCGGCGGGAGGCGGTCACCGACCGTTCTCGGATCTCCGCTCAACGCCGTCCCCCTCCATGGCGAAGACCACCCGTGGGACCGGCCCGGTGGACACGAGGAGCAGGGATGACGAGGCGGTTGCGGCGACTCCGGGTGAGCACCCGGCTGCTGGTGCTGGTGGTGGCGGCCGTCGTGGGCATGACCACGGTGGCGGTCATCGGGGCGCTGCAGGTGCGCGACACGATCGAGCAGGAGCAGCGGGCCCAGGCGCGGACGGCGGTGGAGACCGCCCTGGGCATCGTCGCCGCCTACGGCGCCCGGGAGGCGGCGGGGGAGCTGACCCGCGAGCAGGCGCAGACCGCGGCGATGGACGCCGTGCGGGAGCTGCGCTACTCCGGTGAGGAGTACTTCTGGATCAACGACACGTCGCCGGCCATGGTCATGCACCCGGTCAAGCCCGAGCTGGACGGCACCGACCTCACCGCCAACGTCGACCCGACCGGCAAGGCGCTGTTCGTCGAGATGGTGGAGGTCGTGCAGCGGGACGGCAGCGGCTTCGTCGACTACCTGTGGCCCCGGCCCGGCGAGGAGGAGCCCCAGCCCAAGATCTCCTACGTCGCCGGCTACGACGAGTGGGACTGGGTGGTCGGCTCGGGCCTGTACGTCGAGGACCTCGACGGTGCCGTCCGCGACCAGCTGACCACCATGGCGCTGTGGTCGGCGCCGGTGCTGCTGGCCATCGTCGGGCTCTCGCTGCTCGTCTCGCGCAGCATCACCCGCCCCCTGCGGGAGATGACCGACCTGCTGGGGGCCACCGGCCTGGGCCACCGCCTGGCCACCCGCGGTACCGACGACGAGTTCGACCGGCTCGGCGCGGCCGTCAACGCCACCCTCGACCGGGTCGCCGACGTCGTCGGCGAGGTCGGGGCGGCCTCGGAGGCGATCGAGCGCTCCGCGCGGGGCCTGTCGTCGGCCAGCGAGACGATCGCCGGCACGGCCGAGCGCTCGACCGGGCAGGCACGCAGCGCCACCGCCGCGGCGACCGAGGTCAGCACCGGTATCGAGGCCGTGGCGGCCGGTGCCGAGCAGATGGGGACCTCCATCCGCGAGATCGCCGCCAACGCCACGGAGGCCGCCCGGATCGCCGGGACCGCGGTCGCCGCCGCGGAGAGCGCCAACGCGACCGTGGCGAAGCTCGGCGACTCCTCGCAGGAGATCGCCACCGTGGTCAAGACCATCACCAGCATCGCCGAGCAGACGAACCTGCTGGCGCTCAACGCCACCATCGAGGCCGCCCGGGCCGGGGAGGCGGGCAAGGGCTTCGCCGTCGTCGCCAACGAGGTCAAGGAGCTCGCGCAGGAGACCGCGCGGGCCACCGAGGACATCGCCCGCCGGGTGGAGGCCATCCAGGGCGACACCCGGGGTGCGGTACAGGCCATCGGCGGCATCGCCACGGTCATCGCGGAGATCAACGGGCTCCAGACGACGATCGCCGCGGCGGTGGAGGAGCAGACCGCCACGACCACCGCGATGAGCCGGTCGATCGGCGACGCCGCGCGCAGCGGCCGGGCCATCGCGGCCTCGGTCGGCGACGTCGCGTCGGCGGCGCGCGAGACCGACGCCGGTGTCGGTGCGGTGCGGGCCGCGGCCGCGGACCTCGTCACCACCTCCCGGGAGCTGCAGGAGGCCGTCGCGTCGTTCACCTCCCGCTGACGTCCGCCCACCCCTGACCCGCCGGGTCCGTCGCGCGGGCGACGGACCCGGCGGGGTCCCGGCCCTCAGCAGAAGCCGGGCGTCCCCAGCCACGCGACCTCGGCGGGCGGGACGTCGTCGCGCACGACGGCGCCCTCGATGAGGCCGTAGGGGCGGTCGTCGGCGTGGTAGACGAGCGTGTCGTCCACGCCCGGGGTGTTGGACAGTCCGTAGGCGGACAGGTCCTGCAGGAAGTGGTGCCGGTTGGGCATCGACATCCGCACCTCGGCGACGTCGGGGAAGCGCTCGAGCACCGCCTCGCCCATCGCGTACAGCGTCTGCTGCAGCGCCAGGGAGTGGGTGGCGGCGAAGGTCTCCACCAGCACGGCCCGGACGCCGTCGAACAGCCCGTCCCAGTCCAGCCCGGCCGACGTGTACCGCCAGCGCGCGGTGACGGCGGTGGCGAGCACCCGGTCGCGGGTCTCGGCCAGCGTCGTGTAGCGGTCGCGCGGGAAGCCCCGGAACTCCGAGCCGGTGGTCTTGAGGACGACCAGGTCGGTCAGGCCCGCCAGCACGTGCACGTCCGCGTCGTCCCCCGAGCCGTCGGCGGTGACCACCGCCGTCCGGACCTCCCCGCCCGGCCGCCGGAAGGCGTGCCCGTGCGGCTGCCCGCCGACGGCGATCCGCTCCCAGCCGTAGGACTCCACCGCCACCCGCGCGCCGGAGATCCAGTCGTAGGAGCCGGCGAGGTGGCGGGCCAGCCGCAGGCCGAACGCCTCCGGCGAGCCGATGCCGTCCCGGGCGAAGGCGAAGACGGTGTTCTTCTGCGCGTCGGTGGACAGCACGTGCGCGTTGTCGCCCTGCGTGTGGGCGGCGGTGAAGTCCCCGCGCAGGCTGGTGCTGACGTTGAGGTCGACCAGGTCGTGGGAGGGACCGCTGCGGTCGACCGCGACGACGCGGACCTCCGCCTTGCCGTACTGGTTCGCGCCGAGCCGGATCGCCATGCCGCGCAGCCTGCCCGACGAGGGTGTCGCCGGTGTTGCACGTGGAACCGGCGCGTCAGGAGCCGCGGTAGGTGGAGTACGCGAACGGCGAGAGCAGCAGCGGGACGTGGTGGTGGGCGGCGGGCTCGGTGACGGCGAAGGTCAGCGTCACCTCCGGCCAGAAGGCGGCGACCCCGCGGCCGGTGAACCAGGGACCGGTCGCGAACACCAGCCGGTGCGGGCCGGCCGCGGTGGCCGCCTCGGTGAGCCGGCAGCGGCCGTCGTCGTCGGTGGTGCCCTCGGCGAGCAGGTCGTCCCCGGCGTACAGCCGGACGGCGATCCCCGCGGCCGGCCGCCCGGCGGCGGCGTCGAGCACGTGCGTGGAGACGCTCATGCGCCGACCAGCCCGCGCACCCGCAACTCGGTGATCTGCGCGAGCTGCTCGACCACCTCGGCGCGTTCGGCGTCCTCGTCGTTGGCCAGCCGGCGGCGCAGCTCGGCGAGCATCTCCTCCGGCGACCGGCCCGCCGCGCGGATCAGGTAGACGTGCCCGAAGCGGTCCTCGTAGGCGCGGTTGCCCTCGGCGACGGCGGCGCGGGTGTCGTCGTCGGCCCCGCCCATCGAGCCCTGCTCGCGGCGGGAGGCCTGCGCCTCGGCCGAGGACCCCTGCACCCGGTCGCCGATCCGCGGGTGCGCGGCCAGGGCCGTCGACACCTCGTCCCACGGCAGCGCGCGGGCCACTTCCCCGGCCCGGCGGACCAGGGTGTCGGCGTCGGGGAAGGGGCGGGCGGCGACCAGTTCGGCGGCGAACCGGGGCGCGGCGTTGCAGGCGCGCAGCGCCTCGACGGCGACGTCGGCGGGCTCGGCGTTGAACTCGTCGAGGCGGGACACGGTGACAGGATGGCAGCCCGGCGGGTCGAGGAGAGGACGCAGCGGATGTCGGACGTGCGCGTGGAGGGTCCCGAGGTCGAGCGGGCCGGTGAGGTGCTCACCCCGGAGGCGCTGGAGTTCGTGGCCGACCTGCAGCGCCGCTTCGGCCCCCAGCGCGACGCGCTGCTGGCCGCGCGCGCCACGCGGCGGGCCGAGATCGCCGCCGCCCGGTGGCTGGACTTCCGCCCCGAGACCGCCGACGTCCGCGACGGCGACTGGCGGGTGCCGCCCCCGCCGCCGGGCCTGGTCGACCGCCGCGTGGAGATCACCGGCCCCACCGAGCCGAAGATGGCGGTCAACGCCCTCAACTGCGGCGCCGACGTGTGGCTGGCCGACCTCGAGGACGCCAACACCCCGCACTGGCGCAACGTCGTCACCGGCCAGCTCGTGCTGCGCGACGCCGTCCGCCGGCAGCTGGCCTTCACCACCCCGGAGGGCCGGGAGTACCGCCTGCGCGAGGACGGCGACCTGCCCACGATCGTGCCCCGCCCCCGCGGCTGGCACCTGCCCGAGCGGCACCTGCTCGTCGACGGGCAGCCGGCCGTCGGCGCGCTGGTCGACGCCGGGCTGTACCTGTTCCACGACGCCGCCGAGCAGCTCGCCCGCGGCAGCGGGCCGTACCTCTACCTGCCGAAGATGGAGGGCCACCTCGAGGCGGCGCTCTGGCGGCTGGTGTTCGACCACGCCGAGCAGGTGCTCGGCCTCCCCGCGGGCTCGATCCGGGCCACCATGCTCATCGAGACCATCCCGGCGGCGTTCGAGATGGAGGAGATGCTGCACGCGCTCGGCAGCCACGCCACCGGCCTCAACGCCGGCCGCTGGGACTACCTGTTCAGCGTCATCAAGGTCTTCCGCGAGGCCGGGCCGGAGTTCGTGCTGCCCGACCGCGCGGCGGTGACCATGACCGCGCCGATGATGCGGGCCTACACCGAGCAGCTCGTCGCCGTCTGCCACCGCCGCGGTGCCATGGCGATCGGCGGCATGGCCGCGGCGATCCCCAGCCGGAAGGACGCCGAGGCCAACGAGCGGGCGGTCGCCAAGGTGCGGGAGGACAAGACCCGCGAGGCCGGTGACGGCTTCGACGGCTCCTGGGTGGCCCATCCCGACCTCGTCCCGGTCTGCCGCGAGGCGTTCGACGCCGTCCTCGGCGACCGGCCCAACCAGCTCCACCGGCAGCGGCCCGAGGTGTCGGTGACCGCGGCGCAGCTGCTCGACGTCGCCGGCGTCCCGGGCGGGCGCACGACGGCCGGGCTGCGGGCCAACGTGGAGGTGGCGATCCGCTACCTGGCCGCGTGGCTCGGCGGCAACGGCGCGGTCGGCATCCACGGGCTCATGGAGGACGCCGCCACCGCCGAGATCAGCCGCTCGCAGGTCTGGCAGTGGGTGCGCAACGGGGTCGAGCTCGAGACGGGGGAGACGGTGACCGGGGAGCTGGTGCGCCGCGTCGTCGCCGAGGAGGTGGCCGGCATCGGCGACCTGCCGCACCTCGACGTCGCCCGGCGGCTGTTCGAGCAGGTCGCGCTGGCCGACGACTTCCCCGACTTCCTGACCCTGCCCGCCTACGAACTGGTGGATTGACGAAGGGCCTCACTGTCCCCGCCCCTCGCTCCGCTCGAGGCGGGTCCCTGCAGCGAGGCCGATCCCGGAACCGGAGTGCACGCGTGACCTTGGACGAGAGCGTCTACGCCGAGCTCGACCGGCGGCTGGCCCCCGTCGACGCCGCCCGCGCGGCCGCCTACCCCGGCGAGCGGCCCGGCCGGCAGCCGGTGCACACCTGCTACGTGCCCGCAGACGCCGTCGTGCCGGGGCTGGCGCCTGCCTGGGGCGCCGCCGCGCTCGCCGCGCTGGACGAGCACGGCCTGCCCGACCTCGGGTACGACGCCGCGCTGCTCGACCAGGTGCTGCCCCGGGTGCGCGCCAAGCTCGCCGCCGAGCCCGTGGAGGACCTCCGCGTCGACGCCGAGGACGGCTACCGCGGCCGTCCCGACGACGAGGACGGCGACGTCCGGCGCGCCGCCGACGCCGTGGCCGCCGACCTCGCCGCCGGCACCGCACCGCGGTCGGTCGGCATCCGCGCGAAGTCGCTGGAGGGGCCCACCCGCCGTCGCGGCGTGCGCTCGCTGGACCTCTTCCTCTCCGCCGTCGGCGCCCCGCGCGCGACCGTGGTCCTCCCCAAGGTGACCGACGTCGAGCAGGTGCGGGCGTTCCTCCCCGTCCTCGACGCGCTGGAGGACGCGCACGGCGTCGCGCTCGACCTGGAGCTGCAGGTGGAGACGCCGCAGGCGGTCCTCGGCGGCGACGGCGCGGTGACCCTGGCCCGCATGGTGCACGCGGCCGGCCCGCGGCTCACCGGCCTGCACCACGGCACCTACGACTACAGCGCGGCGCTGGGCATCGCCGCGGCGCACCAGTCCTCCGACCACCCCGCGCTCGACCTCGCCAAGCAGCTCATGCAGGTCGCCGTCGCGGGCACCGGCGCGCACGCGGTCGACGGCTCCACCAACGTGCTGCCCGTGGGCCCGCGCGGGCAGGTGCACACCGGCTGGCGGGTGCACGCCGGCCTGGTGCGGCGGGCCCTGGAGCGCGGCCTCTACCAGGGGTGGGACCTGCACCCGGCCCAGCTGGTCACCCGTTACGTGGCCACCTACGCCTTCTTCCGCGGCGCGCTGCCGGCGGCGGCCGCGCGGCTGGCGGCCTACGTCGAGCGGGCCGACGCCGGTGTCCTCGACGAGCCGGCCACCGCCCGGGCGCTGGCCGGCGTGGTGCTGCGCGGGCTGGACTGCGGCGCGCTCGACGACGCCGAGGTCGCCGCGGCGACGGGTCTCGACCGGGTGACGTTGGACGGCCTGTCCGCGCGGACCGGGGCGCTCCCTCCGCACACAGCCTAGGCTTCGCGGCGTGGAGGCGCGGTGACGGGGGACGCGCTCGGCTCGCTGTTCTCCGGTGGTGGCGAGGTGGGCCGGGAGATGGCCGCCCGCGACTGGTCGGGCACGCCCGTCGGCCCTCCCGCGCAGTGGCCCTCCGCCCTGCGCAACCTGGTGCGGATCGTCTTGACCTCGCGGTTCTCGATGTGGGCCGCGTACGGGCCCGAGCTGACCGCCTTCTACAACGACGCCTACCAGCACGACACGCTGCAGGACAAGCACCCGTGGGCGCTGGGCCGCCCGGCCCGCGAGATGTGGTCGGAGATCTGGGACGACATCGGGCCGCGCATCGAGTCGGTCCTCGAGACCGGTGTCGCCACCTGGGACGAGGACCTGCTGCTGTTCCTCGAGCGCAGCGGCTACCCGGAGGAGACCTACCACACCTTCTCCTACAGCCCGGTCGACGACGACTCCGGTGGCACGGCCGGGATGCTCTGCGTGGTCACCGAGAACACCCGGCGAGTCCTCGCCGACCGCAGGCTGCGGGCTCTGCACGACCTCGGTGAGCTCTCCACCGCCTCCGTGGGCAGCGAGGCCGAGGCCTGCCGGGCGGTGATCGACGTGCTCGGCCGGCACCGCGCCGAGGTGCCCTTCGCCGTGGCCGTCCTGCGCACGTCCGAGGGTGCGCTCGAGCCGGCCGGCGCCGCCGGGGTGGCCGACTCCTCCGTCCTCCTCGACGGCAGCCTCGGGGAGGTCGTCGAGCGGGTGGCCGCGGGCGACCCGGCCGAGGTCGTCACGGGACTGCGCGCGCAGGCGGGGGACACGCTGCTGTCCTCCCCGCTCGGGGACGCCCGCCCCGACCAGGCCGTCGTCCTCTCGATCAGCACCGCGGGGGCGGACGCGCCCGCCGGCGTGCTCGTGCTGGGGATCAACCCCTACCGGGTCCTCGACGCCGACTACCGCGGCTTCACCGACCTCGTCGCCGGTCACGTGTCGACCGCCGTCAGCGACGCCCAGGCCTACCTCGCCGAGCGGCGCCGCGCGGAGGCGCTGGCCGAGCTCGACCGCGCCAAGACCGACTTCTTCAGCAACGTCAGCCACGAGTTCCGGACGCCGCTGACGCTGATCATGGGCCCGGTCGCGGAGCTGCGGTCCTCCCCGGCCGCCGCGGCCGACGCCCGGGTCGCGCACGAGCTCGAGGTGGTCGAGCGCAACGCGCTGCGGCTGCAGAAGCTGGTCAACACCCTGCTCGACTTCTCCCGGCTGCAGGCCGGCCGCATCGACGCGCGCTTCGAGCCGGTCGACCTCGCCGCGGTCACCGCGGAGCTGGCCAGCGTCTTCCGCTCCGCCGTCGAGCGGGCCGGTCTCACGCTCACCGTCGACTGCCCGCCGCTGTCCGGGCCGGTCCACGTCGACCGGGACATGTGGGAGAAGGTCGTCCTCAACCTGCTGTCCAACGCGCTGAAGTTCACCTTCACCGGCGGGATCACCGTGCGGCTGCGCGAGGACGGCGGCCGTGCCGTGCTGACCGTCGCCGACACCGGCACCGGCATCCCCGCCGCGGAGCTGCCGCGGCTGTTCGAGCGGTTCAGCCGCGTCTCGGGTGCCCGCTCCCGCTCCGGCGAGGGCAGCGGCATCGGCCTGGCGATGGTGCGCGAGCTCGTCGGCCTGCACGGCGGCGGGATCGACGTCGACAGCACGCCCGACGTCGGCACCACCTTCACCGTCGCCCTGCCGCTGGGTTCGGCGCACCTGCCGGCCGACCAGCTCGCCCCGTCGGCGCCCGAGGCGCCCGCGGTGTCGGCCGCGGTCACCCCCTTCGTCAGCGAGGCCCTGCGCTGGCTGCCCGACGACGCCGGGGAGGTCGTCCCGGCGGTGCCCGGCCCGCGCACCGGCCGCGTCCTGGTCGCCGACGACAACGCCGACATGCGCGACTACGTCGTCCGGCTGCTCGCCCCGGTGCACGAGGTGCGGGCGGTCTCCGACGGCCGCGCGGCCCTGGAGGCGGCGCTGGCCGACCCGCCGGACCTCGTCGTCAGCGACGTGATGATGCCGGAGCTCGACGGCCTGCAGCTGCTGACCGCGCTGCGCGCCGACCCCCGCACGGCCCGGGTCCCGGTGGTCCTGCTGTCGGCGCGCGCCGGGCAGGAGGCCGCTGTCGAGGGGCTGGCCGCCGGCGCCGACGACTACCTCGTCAAGCCGTTCTCCGCGCAGGAGCTGCGGGCCCGCGTCGACGCCCACCTCCAGCTGGGGCGCGCCCGCCGGGAGGCCGAGGAGCGGTTCACCACCATGGCCGACCTCGCCCCGGCGCTCATCTGGGTCGCCGACGCCGAGGGTCGCCGGGTGTTCCTCAACACCGCCTGGACCGGCTTCACCGGCCGTCCCGCCGCAGCCGAGCGCGGCGACGGCTGGCGTGAGGGGCTGCACCCGCAGGACCGCGAGCGCTACCTGGCCGCCGTCACCGAGGCGACGGCGCGGGGCGGGGGCTGGGAGGTGGAGTTCCGGCTCCGCCGGGCCGACGGCGCGTACCACTGGCTGCTGGAGCGGGCGGTGCCCATCGGCACCGGCGGAGGGGCGGGCGGCTGGGTCGGCAGCTGCACCGACATCAACGCCCGCTACCAGGAGACCGAGCGGCAGACGCTGCTCGCCGAGGTCGGCACGGCCCTCGACCGGGAGAGCGAGGTCGACGGACAGCTCACCGAGCTGGCGCGGCTGGTCGTCGGCCGCCGGCTGGCCGACGTGTGCTCGGTCCGCGTGGTGGGGGAGGACGGCCGGATGCGCTACGCCGCCCGGGCCGCCGTCGACGCCGACGCCCGGGCGGCGCTGGACCACCTCGAGCCGCACGCCGGGATCGGCCTGGAGGTGCTCGGCACCGGGGCCCCCGTCCTGCGCACCCGCCTGCGCGGGGTCGAGGACGGCATCCGGCTGGACATGCACTCGGCGCTGGTCGTCCCGCTCACCGTCCGCGGGCGCGTGCGCGCGGTCATGTCCCTCGGCCGGCGGGGCGACGCCGCCGCCTTCCACGAGGACGACCGGTCGCTGGTCGAGGAGATCGCCGCCCGCGCCGCGCTCGCGCTGGACAACACCCTGCTGCT
Source organism: Geodermatophilus obscurus (assembly GCF_900115395.1). GTDB lineage: Bacteria > Actinomycetota > Actinomycetes > Mycobacteriales > Geodermatophilaceae > Geodermatophilus > Geodermatophilus obscurus_B. Next base: position 70,286 of record NZ_FOWE01000012.1, on the reverse strand, counting down.
CGCCGACGAGCGCGCCACCGCGCGGCGGCTGGGCCTGCTGCAGCGGGTGACCGCCGAGCTGTCGGCCGCCACCACGCCGGTCGAGGTCGCGCACGCCGCCGCCGGCCACGTCGTCGCGCTGACCGGGAACGGCGGCCGGGTCGGCGTCTACGAGCTCGACGACGCCGGCCGTGAGCTGCGGATGCTGTTCCTCAGCGGCGACGACGCCGAGGCGCGTGCCCGCTTCGCGCTGGTCCCGCTGAGCGCGCCGCTGGCCGTCACCACCGCCGTCACCGAGCGGCGGCCGCTGTGGATCGAGGACATGGCCGACTGGCCCGGCACCCGGGGCGACCTGGACGCCCCGCAGGCGGCCACGCTGAGGTCCTTCGGCCTGCGCTCGACCGTCGCGCTGCCCCTGCTCGTCGCCGGCCGGGTCGTGGGCGTCATCGGCATCGGCTTCCCCGAGACGCGCCGGTTCCGGCCGGCCGAGCGCTCGATGCTGCTGGCGGTGGCCGAGCAGTGCGCCCAGGCCCTCGACCGCGCCCGGCTCTACCGCGGGCAGCAGGACATCGCCCGGACCCTGCAGCTGAGCCTGCTTCCCCAGCGGCTGCCGCAGCTGGAGCAGCTCGCCCTGGCCGCCGAGTACCTCCCCGGCGCCGAGGGCACCTCCGCCGGCGGCGACTGGTACGACGTCGTCGAGCTCGGCGAGGACCGGGTGGCCATCGCCGTCGGCGACGTCGTCGGCCAGGGCCCGACCGCCGCGGCGGTGATGGGTCAGCTCCGCAGCGCCCTGTCGGCGGCCCTGCTGCAGGGCTGCCCGCCCGCGGACGCCCTCGAGCTGCTCGACCGGTTCGCCGCCCGGCTGCCCGGCGCGCTGGCCTCGACGGCGGCCTGCCTGGTGCTCGACCACCGGACGGGCACCGTGCGGTACGCCCGTGCGGGCCACCCGCCGCCGCTCCTGCTCACCGAGGCGGGGGCGACGCTCCTCGAGGACGGCGGCGGCTCCGTGCTCGGCGCACCCGGACGGCCGCCGTACACCGAGGGCACGGCCGACGTCGCCCCGGGCACCACCCTGCTGCTCTACACCGACGGCCTGGTCGAGCGACGCGGCGAGCCGCTCGACGCCGGCCTCGACCGGGTCGCCCGGGCCGCGGTGCGCCTGGCCGCCGCCGACCCCGCCCGGCTGACCCGGGCGCTGCTCGCCGAGGTCCTCGACGACTCCGCCCCGCCCGACGACGTCGCGGTGATCGCCGCCCGGGTGATGCCGCCGCCGGTGCACGAGACGCTGCCCGCCGACCCCGCCCGCCTGCGGGGGGTCCGGCGCACGGTCACCGCCTGGACGCGGGCCGCCGGGCTGGACGAGGACTCCGTCGACGACCTGCAGCTGGCCCTCGGCGAGGCGCTGGCCAACGCGGTCGAGCACGCCTACGCCACCCGTGGCGGGGAGGGCCGGTGCGAGTACCGGCTCGAGCGCACCACCGACGGCAGCATCGAGGTGTGCGTGCGCGACGAGGGCGTGTGGCGCCCGGCACCGGCCGACCGCGGGTACCGCGGCCGCGGACTGGAGCTGATCTCCGCCCTGGCCGCCGAGGTCGAGGTGACGCGCACCCCCGACGACTCCGGCGTCGCGGGCTCCGGCACGACGGTGAGCTTCCGGTTCGTGCCGGCCGGGCCCGGGCCCGACGACGCCCCGGTCCGCGCCCGCCGGCACGGGTCCGGTGGGGAGCCCGCCCGGCTGACCGTGCACCCGGAGCGGGAGGGACTGCTGCTGCGCGTCGACGGCGAGGTCGACCTCGCCGCGGCTCCGGCACTGCGGGCTGAGGCGCTCCGGGTGCTGGAGGACCTCCCGGCCGGCGCGCGGGTCGTGCTCGACCTGGAGCCGGTCGGCTACCTGGCCAGTGCCGGTGTCGGGCTGGTCCTCGAGCTGCGGGCCGTCGCAGCCGCCCGGCACGCCGTGCTCGACGTGCGGACCCGCCCGGGCAGTGCCCCGGCGCGCGCGCTGGCCCTGGGCGGGGTGGTCCTCGGCGGGGTGGTCCTCGACGGGGTGGTCCTGCCGCCCCGGTGACCCGACCGGTCCCTCCGCCGGGGGACGGCACGGTCACCCCTCGCGCGGCCCGCCCGGGCCGTGCCCGACAATCGGGACGGATCGGCCGGAGCAGTTCCGGCCCGGAGGCGGTCGAGGGGCCAGTGGACCGAAGGGCAGGAGCCTGCGCCACGCGCACGGAGCACGCGCGCGCCGGGCAGGGCCAGGCGGAGCCGGGACGCGAGGCGTCCCCGGATGGTCGCGGCGCGCCCGGCCTGCGGCACACCGCCGTGCTCGTGCGCTCCCCCGGCGAGGGTGCCGACGTCGCCGCGGCGGCCGTCGAGGAGGGGCTGCTCGCGGGGGACCTGACGGTGCTCGCCGGGGCGCCGGACCGCGTCGACGCCGTCCGCCGGGCGCTCGGGGGCCGGGTCGGCGCGGTCGAGGACGACCCCCGTGTCGTCCTGCTCGGCGCCCGGGCGCCGGACGCGACGGCCGCCGTCCGGCAGCTGGTGGAGCGCGCCGCCGGCAGCGGCTCCGGCCGGCTGCGGGTGATCGCCCAGCCGGACTTCCAGGCCGACCCGCGCCGCTGGCGCGAGATCCGCCGCTACGAGGCCGCCTCCAACGAGCTGTGCGCCGGCGCGCCGGTGACGGCGCTGTGCGTCTACGACGAGGAGACGCTGCCGGCCGACGCGGTCGACACCGCCCGGCTCACCCACCCGGAGCTCGTCTCCGGCGGGGTGCGCGAGGCCAGTCCGCGTTACCTCCCGCCCGCCGCGTGCCTGCGCGGGCTCGCCGGCGTCCGGGAACCGGTGGAGGCCGCCGCGCCCGTCTGGGCCGTCGACGGCGTCCCGACGCTGCCCGCGCTGCGCAGCGGCCTGCGCCGTGCGCTGGCGGCCGTGGTGCCCGACCCCGACCTGCTCGCCGACCTGCACCTGGCCGTCAGCGAGGTGGCCGCCAACGCCTTCCGGCACGGCCGCCCCCCGGTGTCGGCGCGGGTGTGGGCCGACGGCAGCGCGGTCGTCTGCCGGGTCACGGACTCCGGAGCGGGCTTCGACGACCCGTTCGCGGGCTTCCTGCCCGCGCACGGCGACGACCTCGGTGCCGGGGGGATGGGCCTGTGGCTGGCCCGCAAGCTGTGGGACTCCGTCGACCTGGTGCCCGGGCCGGCGGGTGGGTTCACGGTGCGGCTGGCCACCACGCTGCCGCGCCCCGGCGGCGCTTGACGCCCCCGTTCTCTCACTGCTGAGGTACCGGCGTGCAGGACGCCGTCGACCTGATCCTCGAGCAGTGGGCCCGGGAGCGTCCCGACCTCGACTGCTCGCCGATGGGGATCATCGGCCGGATCACGCAGCTGCAGCGCGAGGTGCACCTCGCCCAGCGCGCGACCTTCGCCCGCCACGGCCTCGACGCGCCGTCCTTCGACGTCCTGGCGGCCCTGCGCCGGGCCGGGGAGCCCTACCAGCTGACCCCGACCGCCCTCATGCGCACGGCGCTGGTGACCTCCGGCGCCATCACCCAGCGGCTGGACCGGCTCGAGGAGCGCGGGCTGATCACCAGGACGCGCAGCGAGGCCGACGGGCGGGCGGTCGTCGTCACGCTCACCTCCGCCGGACGGGAGGCCCTCGACGCCGCGCTGCCCGACCACCTGGAGACCGAGCGCGGCCTGCTCCACGGGCTGACCGCGGCCGAGCTCGAGCAGCTGGCCGGGCTGCTGCGCCGGTTCCTCGTGACGCTGGGCCGGCTCCCCCAGCGGCCCTGATCAGACCGCCGGCGGGACGTCGCCGGGCGCGAGGTCGGCGCGGACCCGGACGAACCGCAGCGGGTGCCGGAACACGCCGGCGGTCAGCGCGGCGTCGGCACTGACCTCGACGACGGTGACCGGCTCGACCCGGGTGAGGGCGACCGACAGCCGCCCGCCGCCGAAGCGGCCGGTGCCGATCCGGTCGGGCCACGGGTGGCTGGGAGCGGCGGGGGAGAGGACGGCGGCCAGCTCCGCCGACTGCGCCGGGGACAGCGGTCCTGTCCGGCCGACGACGACCAGCTCGCCGTCGCGGTACCGGCCGGCGACGAGCTGGCCCGGGCGGTCCAGCGTGCCGATGACCCCGCCGACGACGACCTCGGTGGTCTCCCAGGACTTCACCTTCAGCCACTCGCGCCGGCCCCCGGCGTAGCGCGTGGCCGCGCCCTTGGCGACCAGCCCCTCGACGCCCAGCGGGCGCAGGTCGGCGGCCCACTGCCGGGCCTCGGCGGGGTCGGCGGTGACGGGGGAGAGCTGCATCGGCGGCGCCCAGCGCCCGGCCAGCTCCTCGAGCACGGCGCGGCGGCCGCGCCACGGGCGGCGGCGCAGGTCGCGGCCGGCCGCGGCGAGGACGTCGAAGGCGACGTAGGAGGCCGGGTGGGCGGCGGCCAGCGCGGCCATCCGGGACGGCGGGGTGACCAGCCGTCGCTGCAGCAGCCCGAAGTCCAGCCGCTCGCCGCCCCAGACGACGACCTCGCCGTCGAGGACGCTGCCGGCCGGGACCTGGGCGAGCGCGGCCGCGGCGACGTCGGGGAAGCGGTCGGTGAGGTCGCGGCCCTGCTTGGACCACAGCCGGGTGCCGCCGGCGCCCCGCACGACGACCAGCCGGTAGCCGTCCCACTTGGGTTCGTAGCGGCAGCCTCCGGGCAGCGCGCCGGCCGTCGGCAGGTCCCGGACGGGCTTGGCCAGCTGCACCGCGACCGGCCCGCCGAGGTCGGGCGGCAGGTCGGGCAGGCCCGGGGCGGTGAGCGGCACCCGGTCAGCGTCGGGCCTGCACTCCCCCCGCGCAGGTCCCCGAGCTGCGCGGTCCACCCGGAATGGGCATGCCGCGACGCTCCGCTGCCCGGGATGCGGTACCCGTCACACGGACGTGCGGGATGGGGGGCGCCGAGGGGACGGTTGAGCTGTCAACGAGTCCGTCGTCCCGAGGAGCGTCCCGTGTCCCGTCCCGTGCTGCAGGTCGTCGTCGCCAGCACCCGCCCCGGCCGGCGCGGCCTCGCCGTCGCCTCGTGGGTGCAGCGCCTGGCGCAGGCGCACGGCGCCTTCGACGTCGAGCTGGTCGACCTCGCCGAGGTGGGCCTGCCGCTGTTCGACGAGCCGCACCACCCGCGGGCCCGCCGCTACGTCCACCAGCACACGCGGGACTGGAGCGCGACGGTCGACCGCGCCGACGCCTTCGTGTTCGTGACGCCGGAGTACAACCACTCCTTCCCGGCGTCGCTGAAGAACGCGCTGGACCACCTGTCGGCCGAGTGGGCGGACAAGGCCGCCGCGCTGGTCACCTACGGCGGCGTCTCGGCCGGCCTGCGGGCCTCGGTGGCGCTCAAGCCGGTGCTGGGCGCGCTGCGGGTGCACACCGTCCCCGAGGCGATCTCGGTGCCGTTCTTCACGCGGTTCCTCGGCCAGGACGGCGAGTTCGTGCCCGACACCGAGATCGAGGTCGCCGCCAAGGCCGTGTTCGACGAGCTGGCGCGGGTCACCCCGGCTCTGCGGACCCTGCGCGCGGGTTCCTGACGTCCGCCTCCCGGCGGGACTCAGGGCGCCCGGGAGAGCAGCAGCAGGGCGTAGGCGGCGAGGGACGGGCCGTCGGTGAACCGGCCGTCGGCGACCATCGCGCGCAGCTCGGCCTCGGTCACGAACGCCGCCACCATGTCCGCCTCGGTCGCCTCGCGCGCCGTGGGCCCGGGCGTGAGGTCGGTGGCCAGCCAGACGTCGAACTCCTGCGTGGACAGCCCCGGCGCGAGGTCGAGGTGGCCCAGGTGCTCCCACCGCGCCGCCCGCAGCCCGGTCTCCTCCGCCAGCTCGGCGCGGGCCAGCTCCTCGGGACCGCCACCGCTGCCGGCGGTCAGTGCCTCGGCGGACCAGGTGCCCTGCGGGAACTCCCACGCGCGGCGGCCGACGGGGTGGCGGAACTGCTCGACCAGCCAGAACCCGTCCCGCTCGGCGGCCAGGACGAGCGCGAAGTGCGGCTTCTCGACGACCGAGTAGACGCCGGTCGAGCCGTCGGCCCGCTCGACGGTGTCCTCGCGCAGCCGGATCCAGGGGTTGCGGTAGATCTCCCGGCTGCCCGTCGTCCGCATGTAGCCGAGCATGGCAGGGCGGCGGAGCAGAGGCGGACCATGGAGGCAGGAGGTGGACGTGACCGACCGGAAACCGCCCGGGGTGTCGTTCGAGACCTGGGTGGAACGGCAGATCAGCCAGGCGGAGGAGCGCGGCGACTTCACCGGGCTGCCCGGCGCCGGGCGTCCGCTGCCGGCGTTCGACCCGGACGAGACCGCCTACGACTGGGCGGTGGCCAAGGCCCGCCGCGAGGGCATCCGGCCGGTGGAGATGCTGCCGCCCGGGCTGGCGCTGCGCCGCGAGCGCGACGACCTGCCCGAGCGGGTGGCGGACCTGCCGTCGGAGGACGCCGTCCGCGCCGTCGCCGAGGACTACAACGCCCGGGTCGAGGCATTCTGGCGCCGGCCGCAGGAGAGCCGCTGGTCGCCGGTGCCGGGGCTGGCCGACGTCGAGGCCCTGGTGGAGGGCTGGCGGCGGGACCGCCCGCCGCCGGAGCCCGTCGTCGAGGAGGTGCCCGCGGAGGTCCCGCCGCGCCGCCGCTGGTGGCAGCGGCGGGTCACCCGTCGCGCTCGGTGAGGTGTTCCCGGCCGGCCGGCGGCTCGTAGGGCTCGGGCCAGTAGTCGACGACCTCGGTCACCCGGCCGCCGGCGAAGCGCAGCACCGTGACGCCGTACTCGGGTGCGCCGACGCCGTAGTCGCCGTGCAGCACGCCGCCGCGCTCGTCGCCGAACGCGTCGAGGACGGTCAGCTCCCAGGCGCCCGGGAACTCGCGGTTGAAGCGGACGAACGCCTCCCGCCCTCGGACGACCTCCCCGGTCTGCGGCAGCCGGTAGACGACGTCGTCGGCCAGCAGGGCCCCGAACGCCTCCCAGTCCCGGGCGCCCAGCGCCGCCGCGTACCGCCGGACCAGCTCACCGCCCACCTGCGTCCTCCCGTTCCCCCACTCGCGATCATGGCGCCGTGACCACCCCCGGGGTACGGGCGGTGGTCACGGCGCCATGATCGCGGCGGGGTGTGACGTCTCAGGCGGGGGCCGGCACCCGGTCGAGGAAGCCGAGCACGGTGCGGATGCGGCCGTCGCCGTCGGTCACCGCGACGTCGGAGCCGGCCACGGGCGCGTCGGCGCCCTCCGGACCGAGGTGCCACGTGAAACGCACCTGGTCGTGGTGGGCGTCGGCCGGGCCGGCGAGGCGGAACACCCAGCCCGGGAACCGTGCCTGGACGGCGGCGATCGTGGCGTCCAGCGCGTCCCGGCCGGCGACGTCGGCCAGCGGGTCGGTGTAGGTCACGTCCTCGGCGAACACCTCCGCGACCAGGGCCCGGCGGCCGGCCGGGTCGGTGGCGTTCCAGGCGGCGAGATAGCGGTCGGCGAGGTCGGTCGTGGCTGTCATGGCGGATCTCCTCTTCGGTGGGTGGTGGGTCAGCGGGAGCGGAGGGCGGCGAGCTGCGCGGCGGCGAAGCCGGCGACGACGGCGGCCTGCAGCAGCACCCAGGCGGTGCCGACGCCGGTGAGCGGGAACCGGTCGGTGACGACCGCGGCGACGCTGGCGGCCGCCCACAGCAGGTTGGCGCCGACGACGACCTCGGTGGCGACGCCGGAGACCCGCGGGCGGGCGGCGACCAGCCACACGCCGCCGGCGTAGGCGAGCAGGAAGACGCCCAGCCCGCGCAGCGCCCCGGCCGGGACGCCGAGCAGGTCGGTCAGCCAGGGGGCGGCGGCCAGGTAGGCGGCGCCGTTGGCCCCGGTGACGACGGCGTCGAGGCGCAGCGTCAGCCGGAGCAGGTCGAGGGTGCGGGGACGGGTGGCGGTGGTGGTCATGCCGACGACCGTGGCGGCGCCCGGGAGGCGCGTCGATTACCTCGCGGGTAGGCGACGCCGGACGCCGCCGTCACTAGCGTCGCCGCCGTGACCACGCTGACGCGCCCACCGGTGGGGGAGCTGCTGCGCTGCTGGCGGCAGCGCCGCCGGCTGTCCCAGCTGGACCTGGCCAACGACGCCGAGGTGTCCGCGCGGCACCTGAGCTTCCTGGAGACCGGCCGGGCGCGCCCGAGCCGGGACATGCTGATGCGGCTGGCCGAGCGGCTGGAGGTGCCGCTGCGGGAGCGCAACGAGCTGCTGCTGGCCGCCGGCTTCGCCCCCGCCTACGGGCGCCGGGCCCTCGACGCCCCCGACATGGCCGCCGTCACCCGGGCACTGGACCTGGTGCTGACCGCCTACGAGCCGTACCCGGCGCTGGTGGTCGACCGGTCGTGGGACCTGGTGACGGCGAACGGCAGCCTGGCGCCGTTCCTCGACGGCGTCGCGCCGCACCTGCTGGAGCCGCCGGCCAACGTGCTGCGGCTGAGCCTGCACCCCGACGGGCTGGCGCCGCGGATCGCCAACCTGCCGCAGTGGCGGGCGCACGTGCTGCACCGCCTGGGCCGCGAGGCGCACCTGACCGGCGACCCCGGGCTGGCCGCCCTGCACCGGGAGCTGACGGCGCTGCCCGGCGGCACCGACCGCTCGACGCCCGACGGGATCGCGGTGCCGCTGCGGGTGCACGCGGCCGGCGAGGTGCTGTCCCTGCTGAGCACCGTGACCACCTTCGGCACCGCCGTCGACCTCACCGCCGCCGAGCTGTCGGTCGAGGCGTTCCTGCCCGCCGACGAGCGGACCGCCGAGGTGCTGCGGGCGGTCCGTTCCACCGTGAGCGAACCCGCGCCTGCCCGCCGGGGAACGGGGTAGGGCAGCGGCACCCGACCCGAGGAGGACCCATGACCGAGGTTCCCGGCACCGACCGCGACCAGGCACGGGAGAACGTGCTGCACGAGACCCCGATCCGCCCGGAGGGCATCCACGAGGACACGTCCACCCGGGGCGACGACGACGAGACCGGCGAGGAGGTCAAGCCCCACTCGCACAGCACCCACCTCGACACCTCGGAGTGACGAAGGACCCCGCTGCCCCCCACCGCTCGCAGGCTCGCGGCGGGCCCCTGCAGCGGGGCCGCTCCGGTCCCCTCCTCGCACGAGAAGGGGACCGGGGGTGTCACAGGCGGTCGAACTCGTTGCTCGTCGCGCCGCCGGACAGCAGCGCGTAGCCCGGGCCGCGGTCGAAGAACGGCTCGTCGCCGGTGCGGGTGGCACGCATCTCCGCGCGGAGCGCGTCGGTCGCACCGGCGTCCGCCGTCCCGTCGTCGAGGACCACCACGCCGTAGTCCTCGCGCGCGCCGGTCACCGACACCTTGCGCCAGGCGACGTCGCGCACGACCTCCTCCACCGGCCGCTCGAGCGGGTCGCCCCACCCGCCGCCGCCGGTGGTGCGGATCCGCACCACGGTGCCGGCCGGCAGCGGCTCGGCGTCGGCCAGGGCGTCGACCTCGCGCTCGTCGGGGCCGCCCGGGTCGACGGTGACCTGGAACGGCCGCCCGGCCTTGCCGCCGTTGACGCCCCAGCAGGACAGGATCGAGCGGTCGGCGATCGACATGAAGTGCGCGTCGCGCAGCACGCGGACGTGCTTCTCGTAGCCGCAGCCGCCGCGGTACCGGCCCGGCCCCCCGGAGTCCAGCGCCAGGCCGAGGCGCTCCACCCGCAGCGGGAACCGCGACTCGGTGAACTCCGTCGGCAGGTTCCGCGAGTCCGGGACGACGTGGATGGTGTCCTCGCCGTCGGCGTAGTACCGCCCGCCCGAGCCGCCGCCGAGCACCTCGCGCATGAGGTAGGGCTGCCCGTCGGCGTCGGTGCCGTACACGCCGGTGTAGCGGATCGTCTCCTGGTCGGCGGGCATCCGGCCGCCGGTGGCCTTGGCCAGCACCCCGGCCAGCACGCCGAGCAGCCGCAGGATGACGAACGTGCGGGCGTTGGTCGGCGCGGGGAACACCGGGGTGAGCAGCGTGCCCTTCTCCGGGAAGCGCATCTCGATGAGCGGGACGACGCCCTCGTTGACGTCGAGCTCGGCCATCCGCTCGGGCGTCTCGGCCAGGTTGCGCAGGATGGGCGCCAGCCACTTCTTGAGGAAGTTGCCGTCGGCGTAGTCGCCGCAGTGGTTGATCGGTCCCTTCGCCTGCGGGCCGGTGCCGGTGAAGTCGATGACCAGCGGCGTCTCGCGGGTGGAGTCCATGGTGAGCGTGATCCGCTGCCGGTGCAGCTTCGGCGCCTCGACGCCGTCGTGCTCGGCGTAGTCCTCCCAGACGTAGGTGCCGTCGGGGATCTGCGACAGGATCTCCCGCCGGTAGACCTCGGTGGAGTTGGACAGGATCGCGTCGAAGCAGGCCTCGACGGCGGCCACGCCGTAGCGGTCGAACAGCTCGCCGAGCCGCCGGGCGCCGGCCAGGCAGGCCGAGCACTCGGCGTCGAGGTCGGCGGCCAGCGAGTCGGGCATCCGCGAGTTGCGCGTCATGATCGCCAGCGCCGCCCGGTTGGGCACGCCGCGGTCCCACAGCTTGATCGGGGGGACCATCAGGCCCTCCTCGTACACGCTGGTCGCCGCGCTGGGCATCGACCCGGGCACCGCGCCCCCGATGTCGTCGTGGTGGCCGAAGGCCTGCACGAACGCGACGACGCGCTCCTCGCTGCCGGAGGGGCCGTCCACGTGCGCGAACACGGGCACGGTCACGCACAGGTCGGGCAGGTGCCCGATCCCGCCCTCGGACAGGTAGACGTCGTTGTGGAAGAAGACGTCGCCGGGCGCCATGGTCTCGATCGGGTGGTCGCGCACCACCGGGTGCACCAGGGCCGAGTAGGAGCGGCCGGTGAGCTTGCGCAGCAGCCGGTCGTGGATGCCGGCGCGGAAGTCGTGCGCGTCGCGGATCATCGGCGAGCGGGAGGTGCGGCCGATCGCCGTCTCGACCTCCTTCTCGATCGCCGCCAGGGTGCCCGCGACGATCTCCACGAGCACCGGGTCGGCGGAGGTGCCGTTGTCGCGACGAAGGCTCACTGAGGTGTCCTCTCCAGCAGCAGGTTCCCGTGCCGGTCGACCGTGGCGGTGAAGCCGGGGTGCACCGGGACCGTCGACCCGAACTCCTCGACCACCGCCGGACCGGCGACGACGTCGTCCGGGCCGAGGCGGGCGCGGTCGTAGGTGGGGGTGTCCGTCCAGTCCTCGGCCCCCTCGTCACCGAACAGCACCGGCCGCGAGCCGGTGACCGCGCGCTCCACGCCGCCGTCGGCCGGCGGGAGCTCGGGCAGGTCGGGACGGCGGATCGGGCCGACGCCGGTCACCCGCAGGTTGACCCACTCGACGGCCTGGCGGGGGTCGGTGGCGAAGTCGTAGCCGTAGAGCTGCCGGTGCGCGGCGTGGAAGGCCGCCACCACCTGCTCCACGGCGGCGGGATCCAGCCTGCCCTCGGGCACCGGCACCCGCACCTCGAAGGCCTGGCCGACGTAGCGCAGGTCTGCCGTCCGCTGCACCCGCTGGTCGCCGCGGGCGAAGCCCTCGCCGTCCAGCGACTCCCGGGCGCGCTCCTCCAGGCCGGCGTACAGCGCGCGGACCCGGTCGAGGTCGAGGTCGGCGTGCCGGCTGATCGCCGTCTGCACGTGGTCGTTGCGGACGTCGACGGTGAGCAGCCCGAAGGCGCTGACGTTGCCCGGGTTCGGCGGCACCAGCGTGCGGGGCAGGCCGAGGACGTCCATGAGGCGGCAGGCCAGCAACGATCCGGAGCCGCCGAAGGTGGTGAGGGTGAAGTCGCGGACGTCGAGGCCGCGGGCCACCGTGACCTGGCGCAGCGCGTTGGCCTGGTTCCAGGCGGAGATCTCCAGGATGCCCAGCGCCGTGCGCTCCAGCGACAGCCCCAGCTTGCCGCCCAGCTCCTCGAGTCCCGACCGCGCGGCGTCCACCGACAGCGGGATCTCCCCGCCGAGCAGGTGCGGGGGGATGCGGCCGAGGACGACGTGCGCGTCGGTGACGGTGGGCTCGGCGCCGCCCGACGGGTAGCACATCGGCCCCGGGTCGGCGCCGGCCGAGCGTGGCCCGACCTTGAGCGTGCCCTCCGGCGACAGCCAGGCGATCGAGCCGCCCCCGGCGCCGACGGTGACGACGTCGATCATCGGGATCTTCGACGGGTAGTCACCGACGGAGCCCTCGGTGGTGAGCGCCGGCTCGCCGTCGACGACGACCGTGACGTCGGTGGAGGTGCCGCCGCCGTCGCAGGTGAGCACCCGGTCGAAGCCCGCCGTGCCGGCGATGAGCGCCGCACCCAGCGCGCCGGCCGCGGGGCCGGACAGCATCGTGGTGATCGGCTGGTGGACGACCTCGGCGGCCGACAGCACGCCGCCGTTGCTCTTCATCACGTAGAAGGGCACGCCGGGCGCGATCTCGTCGAGGCGGGTGCGGATGTTGGTGACGTAGGAGCCGACCCGGGGCTTGACCGCGGCGTCGACCAGCGTGGTCACCGACCGCTCGTACTCGCGGTACTCGCGCAGCACCTCGGAGCTGATGCTGACGACGGCGTCCGGGTGCTCCTCGCGCAGCACCTCCAGCATCGCCCGCTCGTGCGCGTCGTCGGCGTAGGCGTGCAGGAAGCAGACGCCGATCGTGGTGATGCCGGCGTCGCGGAAGAACCGGGCGGCGGCGACGGCGTCGTCGCGGTCGAAGGGGCGCACCTCGGCGCCGGTGTGGTCGAGCCGGCCGCGGACGGTGCGCACCAGGTCGGCGGGGACGATCCGCGGCGGCTTGACCCAGAAGTAGCTGTTGCCGTAGCCGTCGGGCACCGACTGCCGGGCGATCTCGAGCACCGACTCGTAGCCCTCGGTGGTGACGAAGCCGATCCGGTCGAGCTTGCCCTCGAGCAGCTGGTTGGTGGCCACGGTCGTGCCGTGGCTGACCGCGGTGACCGCGTCCCCGTCGAGGCCGAGTTGCGCGAGCACCTTGCGGACGCCGGTGAGGAAGCCCTCGGCGGGGTCGGCCGGTGTCGACGGCGTCTTGGTGGTGGCCGTGGCCCCCGTGTCCTCGTCGACGGCGACGACGTCGGTGAACGTGCCCCCGGTGTCGATGCCGATCCGCACCCGGCGAGCCGCTGCCATGCCCCGATACCTTAGTGCTGAGGGATCGGGCGGGGAAGTGCCGCGCCGGGACCGGTGGTGCCGTCCCGGACGAGTCCTGGCCGCCGGACCCGCCGGGCACGCCCGGGGAGCCGTCCCCGCGGACCCCGTGCCCGCCGCCGGGCCCCTCGCCGGCACCTGCGGCGACCCGGTGCCTGACCGGGACCGCGGGGCACCCCACCGGGGCACGGCATCGACGCCGGACCGTGCCCGTGGTCTGATCGAACCGCGGGCGACGAGGCCCCGGGAGGAGCCGTCATGGCCGACACGACCGAGGTGCACGACGAGCGCGAGGACCGCTTCGCCGGTCCGCGGGAGGTGCCGGCGGCGGACCTCGACGGTCCCGGCCGCGCCGGCTCCCCCGTCCGCGCCGTGCACGGTGCGCCGGGCTGAGTGGACGACCAGCTCGCGCAGGGCCTCGTCGAGGGCACCGACGCCCTCGTCACGGTCGTGGGCGCCGACGGCCGGATCCTGCTGGCCAACCCGGCCCTGCAGCGGTTCACCGGCCGCGGCGCCGACGAGCTGCTCGGGCTGCTCTTCTGGGACGTCTGGGTCGCCCCCGAGCACCGGGAGCTGGCCCGCGACGCCATCGAGCGGGCGATGGCGACCGGTCGGGCGTACCCCCAGGAGGGGGCCTGGCTGACCGCCGACGGCGGCCGCCGGCTGGTCGCGATGCGCAACAACGTGCTGACCGATCCGGACGGGCGGCCCTACGCCGTGGCCTGCGTCGGCTTCGACGTCACCGAGCAGCGCCGCCGGGAGGAGCAGCTGTCCCAGCGGGCGCGCACCGACCGGCTGACCGGCATCCCCAACCGGCAGACGTTCTTCGACGAGCTCACCCGGCAGCTGCAACCGGAGGCCGGCGACACCTGCGGGGTGCTGTTCTGCGACCTCGACGGCTTCAAGGGCGTCAACGACGTGCACGGGCACACCGTCGGGGACTCGGTGCTGGTGGAGGTCGCCGCCCGGCTGCAGTCGGCGGCCGGCCCCCGCGACGTCGTCGCCCGGTTCGGGGGCGACGAGTTCGTGGTGCTCTCCCCCTGCTGCGACGAGTCCGACGTGCGGGCACTGACGCGGTGGGTTGCCGAGCGCGTGTCCGCGCCGGTGCCCACCGTGGCCGGCCCGCTGCTGGTGGGCATGAGCATCGGGGGCACCGTCGGCCGTCCCGGTGACACGCCCGACGACGTCGTCGCCCGCGCCGACCGGGCGATGTACGGGGCCAAGACGCGGCAGCGGCGGCGCTCCGAGCGGTGACCGACCCCGGCCACCGCCCCGCGGCCTACCGGCGCGGGCGGCCGATGCCCGTCGCGTAGAGGACGGCGAGCACGGCGCCGGACGGCGCGAGCCAGATGAACCAGGGGTAGACGGCGTCGCCGTTGCCCAGCGAGACCAGCAGCCAGACGACGACGTTGACCGCCACCACGCTGGCCCAGACGGTGGCGAGCACCCGCATGGCGGTGCCGCCGCCGGTGTCGGAGAACACCCGGTGCCGCGGGGCCGGCGGTGGCGGGGGCGGCGGCTCGGGCAGGTCGAGGGTGACGCGCTGCAGCTCGCCGCGGGTGCACGCGGCCCAGACCGCCTGCACGCGCTCGTCGAACTCGTGCAGGTCGAGCTGGCCGGCGCCGACCGCGCGGTGCAGCCGGTCCTGGACGATCCTCCGCTCGACGTCGGACACCCGGAGGTCGACGCTGCGGACCGGTTCGGACATGCCGGTCATCGTGGCACCGGGACCTCCTCCGTGGGGTCCGCCGACCGGTGGACGCGTCAGTCCAGCAACGTGCGCAGGAGACGCGCGAGCTCGGCGCGCTCGGCGGCCGTCAGCCGGGCGACCAGCTCCCGGGAGTCGGCCCGGCGGGCGGCGTCGACCTCGGCCTGCACCCGCCGTCCCTCGTCGGTCGCGCGCAGCAGCACCGCCCGCCGGTCGGTCGGGTCGGCGGTGCGCTCCACCAGGCCGCGCTCCTGAAGCGCGTCGGCCACCTCGGTCGCCGAGCGCGGGGCGATGTGCAGCGTCCCGGCCAGGTCGGACAGCCGCGCGCCGTCCCGGGTGACCACGACCCGCAGCGCGCGGGCCTGGTGCGGCGAGAGCGCCCACGGCGCGAGCACGTCGCCCCACCGCCGGCGCTGGGTCCGGGCGGCGCGCAGGACGAGCTCGACGAGCTCGGTGCCGTCGTCGTCCGCCACGGGGGAACGGTAGCGGAGATCGTGTGGTTACCGGAAGGTGAGGTAGCCTCAGCACAATCCCAGGAGGTGGTCGCCATCAGCGAGATGGCCCAGGGTCGCGGGAGCGGCCCACCACGGGGCGGGTCCGGGCGGACCGTCGACCCCGCCGACCGTGCGCAGCTCGAACGCTCGCCGGTCCCCCTGCGCCGCGTGACGGCGCTGTTCCGCCCCTACCGCTGGCAGGTCGCGACGGTGGTCGCGCTCATCGTCGGCTCCTCCACCGTCGCCCTGGCCACGCCGTTCCTCGTCCGGCTGGTCATCGACGAGGCCCTGCCCCGGCAGGACGTGCGCCTGCTCGTGTGGGCGGTCGCCGCGATGGTCGCCGTCACCGCGGTCACCGCCGTCCTCGGCGTGGCGCAGACCTGGCTGTCGACGACGGTCGGCCAGCGGGTCATGCACGGCCTGCGGACGGCGGTCTTCGGCCACCTGCAGCGCCAGTCGCTGGGCTTCTTCACCCGCACGCGGGGCGGGGAGGTGCAGTCGCGGCTGACGCACGACATCGGCGGCATGCAGTCGGTGGTCACCTCGACGGCGACGTCCCTGGCGTCCAACACCACCACCGTCGTCGGCACCGTGGTCGCGATGGTGGCGCTGTCGTGGCGGCTGTCGCTGCTCTCGCTGGTCGTGCTGCCGCCGGCGATCGCGCTGACCCGCAAGGTCGCGCGGATGCGCCGGGCGGTCACCGCGGAGCGGCAGCGGCACCTGGCCGACCTGCACGGGCAGGTGGAGGAGGGGCTCTCCGTCAGCGGCGTGCTGCTGGGCAAGACGCTCGGCGCCGGCTCCGCAGCCTCGCGCCGGTTCGCCGACACGTCGGAGGGCCTCGTCGGCCTGGAGGTCCGCTCCCAGCTGGCTGGCCGCTGGCGGATGGCCACGATGAGCATCGTCTTCGCCGGCATCCCGGCGCTGATCTACCTGTTCGCCGGCCTGCCGGCGACCTCCGGCGGCATGACGATCGGCACGCTGGTCGCCTTCACCGCCCTGCAGGGCGCGCTGTTCCGCCCGCTCATGGGCCTGCTCGACGTCGGCGTCACGGTCACCAGCTCGATGGCGCTGTTCAGCCGGGTGTTCGAGTACCTGGACCTGCCGGTGGAGATCGACGACCCGGCCGACCCGGTGGAGCTCGACCCGGCCACCGTGCGCGGTGAGGTGCGCTGGGAGGGGGTCGGGTTCTCCTACCCCGACGGCGCCCGCCCGGCGCTCGACGGCGTCGACGTGACCGTCCCCGCCGGGACGACGCTGGCGCTCGTGGGCGAGACCGGCTCCGGCAAGTCGACGATGGCCTCGCTGGTCGCCCGGCTCGCCGACCCGACCACCGGCCGGGTGACGATCGACGGCGTCGACCTGCGCGAGCTGCGGCTGGCCACGCTCGCGCAGGTGGTCGGCGTCGTCTCGCAGGAGACCTACCTCCTGCACACGACCGTGCGGGAAAACCTGCGGCACGCCCGTCCCGGGGCGACCGACGCCGAGATCGAGGCGGCGGCCCGCCGGGCGCAGGTGCACGAGGTGATCGCGGCGCTGCCCGACGGCTACGACACGGTCGTCGGCGCCCGGGGCCACCGGTTCTCCGGCGGGGAGAAGCAGCGGCTGGCCATCGCCCGCACCCTGCTGCGCGACCCGCGGGTGCTCGTGCTCGACGAGGCGACCAGTGCACTCGACACCGCCACCGAGCGGGCGGTGCAGGCGGCGCTCGACGAGGCCCGCCGCGGGCGGACGACGATCACCATCGCCCACCGGCTCTCGACCGTGCGGCACGCCGACCGCATCGTCGTCCTCGACGCCGGCCGGGTGGCCGAGTCGGGCACGCACGCCGAGCTGGTCGCCCGCGGCGGCCGCTACGCCGGGCTGGTCGCCGCCGGGGACGGTGCCGGGGACGGTGCCCGGGACCTCCTCGCTGCCTAGGCGAACTCGACGGCCGCGAGGCGGACGTCCCGGAAGGCGGCCAGCCGCTCGGCCTGCTCCTCCACGGCGGCCCGCAGGGCGGGGGAGGACCGCGCCCACTCCTCGACGGTGACCGTCAGCGTCCTCCCGCTCTTCCGCGGCCGCCAGACGCCCGCGACCTCCCCGCCGGCCAGGACGGCGCCCGGCCGCCCCAGGGTCCGCCAGAGCTCCTTCCGGCGGGTCTCGTCGGCGACGACCGTCTCCCGGTCGCGCGCCTGCAGGAACAGGTCGAACGGGCCGAGCAGCCGGGTGACCGCAGGCGGCGCCGCGCCCAGCAGGGCGGCGTCGGCCGCGAGCAGCCAGCGCCGCTGCCCGTCGACCTCCACCTCGGCGACGTCGTCGGGCCAGTGCCGCTGGACGTCCTTCACCGGCGCGTCGAGGTAGCCGGCCACCTGTTGCGGCGTCGCCGGGCCGAGCAGGTGGAGGTACGCACGGACGACGTCGAGCCGGTCGGGGACGGTCGCGGCCGGCGTGAGCCCGGGGACCGGCTGCAGCACCGGCGGCGAGGTGCCCGGCTGCAGCTCCAGCCCCGCCCGCAGCGCCGCCAGACGGAACGGCTGCTCCCAGAGGTGGACGGCGTCGCAGGGCACGCAGAACCGGTTGTAGGGCCCGGGCTCGCCGTCGGTCATGAGCGCGTCCGACAGCCGCCGCGACATCTCGCCCTTGACCATCGGCTCGGTGACGATCCTGCGCATCGTCGCCGCGATGGTGTCCAGCGCGGTGAGCACGGGGATGCCGGCGGCCCGCAGCGGCTTCGCGGCGTCGAAGACGCGCTTGGCGGCGTCGGCCTCGGAGAACGGCGCGGTCGCGGCGGCGACGGCGGGCAGGTCGGCGCGGCGGTACAGGTGCGGGGCGCCGCGCAGCGTCCAGACGGTGACGAGCTCGCCGGGCCCGGGGACGACGCCGCGGATCGCCAGCGCCCACGGCGCGCCGTCGGGGCCGGTGTCCTGGACGCCGAGGTCGAGGACGGCGGTGTCGTCGACCGTGCCGGCGTCCCGGTCGAGCTGCTGGGCGCGGACGCGGTACGCGAGGACGTCGCGGGCCGAGGCCGTCCGGGGCGGTCCGGATCCGGTCACGGCCGCACGCTAGCGCCGGGGACCGACGTCCGCGGGGGCCGGCGCGGACGGGCGCCGGGTGCGGCGGACGCTCTTCACGGCGTACATCGCCGTGTCGGCGCGGGCGACCACGTCGTCGGGGTGCTCACCGGGCGAACCGGTGGCCGACCCGGTGCTCGCGCCGACCCGCACCGGGGTGCCGCCGAGGTCGAACTGCTCGTGCAGCAGCGCCTCGAGCCGCCGGGCCCGCGCGGCCAGGTCGTCGGCGTCCGTCCCGGGGGTGAGGACGACGAACTCGTCGCCGCCCAGGCGGGCCACGAACCCCTCGGGTCCGGCCAGCTCGCGCAGGCGGTCGGCGACGGCCACCAGCAGCCGGTCGCCAGCGGCGTGGCCGAACCCGTCGTTGACCGCCTTGAAGCCGTCCAGGTCGCAGAACAGCAGCCCGCAGCCCTCGCCGGTCCCGGCGTCGAGGCGGGTGGCCAGCAGCGCGAACAGCGCGCTCCGGTTGGCCACGCCGGTCAGCGGGTCGGTCATCGCCTGCTGCCACGCGCGGGCCTCGCGCTCCCGGTGCTCGGTGACGTCGATGCCGATGAAGGCGACGCCGTAGGGCCGGCCGTCGTCGTGGGACAGGACGCTCGTCTGCAGCTCGATGCGGCGGGCCGTGCCGTCCGCGTCGAGCCAGTCGACCTCCCCGGGGACCGCCGGCTGCCCGGCCGCGACCAGGGCCATCGCCGCCCGGGCGAGCTCGGCCTCCTGCGGGAGCGTGACGACCTCCCAGAACGGCGCTCCCACCAGCTCGTCGCGGTGCCGGCCGGTGAAGCGCTGCAGGGCGGGGTTGGCGAGCAGGACCTGGCCGGCGCTGTCACAGACGAGGACCAGGGCGGCCGTCGCCTCGAACGTGGCCCGTGCGAGGCCGTCGAGGGCGGTGGGCGTCACGGACACCGGAGCCGGGCGCGCGGGGGCCCCGGCGAGGTGGGGCCGTCGGGATGCGTGCACCGTGCGAACTCCTCCGGGCGGTCTGCTGTCTCCCTCTGCATCGACGCCGCCGGCTCCCGGCTCGAGCCGCCGTCACCCGATGGGGTGGCCTGCGTCCCCTAGCCTGGCGCGGTGCTCGACGGGCCGGTCACCTTCCGCCCGCTGACGCGCGCCGACCTGCCGCTGCTGGGCCGCTGGCTCGAGGAGCCGCTGGTGGCGCGCTGGTGGGCGCACGAGACCTCACCTGAGGCGCTGGAGGCCGACTTCGGCCCGGTGGTCGACGGCACCGACCCCGCCGAGGTGCTGCTGGCGCTGACCGGCGGGCGGCCGTTCGGGCTGGTGCAGCGGTACCGCATCGCCGACTTCCCCGAGTACGTCGAGGAGCTCGAGCCGGTGGTCGCCGTGCCGCCCGGGGCGCTGTCGATCGACTACCTGATCGGTGAGCCCGACGTGCGGGGCGGGGGAGCGGGCGCGGCGATGCTGGCGGCGTTCGTGGCCGACAGCTGGCCGCGGTACCCGGAGGCCGGCAGCGTGCTGGTGCCGGTGGCGGCGGGCAACGTCGCGTCCTGGCGGGCGCTGGAGCGGGCGGGCTTCGTGCGCGTGGCCGAGGGCCCGCTGACGCCGGACAACCCGGTCGACCCCCCGGACCACGTCCTCTACCTGCTGCACCGCCCGCCCGGCCGCTGACCGCCCGGCCGCCCGGCCGCTGACCGCCCGGCCGCCCGGCCGCTGGCCGCCCGGCCGGGTCAGGCGGGCTGGGCGAGCGGGTACAGCGGGGCGACGGGCGTGAGTGCCTCCGGCGGCCCGGGGCGGCCGTAGTACCAGCCCTGGCCGAGGTCCACGCCCATCTCGCGCAGCGCGGCGGCCTCGGCGGCGGTCTCGATGCCCTCGGCCACGACCGTGACGCCGCATCCGTGCCCGAAGGCCAGCAGCGACTCGACGAGCTTGGACAGCACCGGGTCGGTGTCCGCGCCGCTGACGATGCTGCGGTCCATCTTGATGACGTCGGGGTCGGTGACCACGATGTGCCGCAGCGACGAGAAGCCGGCACCGACGTCGTCGATGGCCAGCCGCATGCCGGCGGCGCGGAACGGCGCGAGCGCTGCGGTGAGCGCGGCGTAGTCCTCGACCCGGTCGTGCTCGGAGAGCTCGAGCAGCACACGGTCCAGCGGCAGGTCCCGCATGAGGGTGGTGAACCCCGGCGTCAGCAGGGTCTGCGGGGACACGTTCATCGCCACGTAGCCGCCGACCCGGTCCAGGTGGGCCGCCGCGCCGCGCAGGGCCAGCAGCTCCACCTCGTGGCCGCGGCCGACGCTGTGCGCCTCCTCGAAGACCACGTCGGGGGCCTTGCCCCACTCGCGCGGGAAGCGGCTGAGCGCCTCGGCACCCACCCGCACGCCGGTGGTGAGGTCGACGATGGGCTGCAGGACGACGCTCGGGCCGCCCGCGGTCACCAGCGGGTCGAGCCGGCCGTCGATGGCGTCGCGGCGCTGCTGCTCGCGGAGCTCCGGCTCGATGATCACCGACGCGGCCGAGGCCAGGACCTTCATGAGCGCCTCGTCGCGGCCGGTCAGCTCCTTGTCGGAGGTGAACCCGAACGCGCAGAAGGTGCCGTAGAGGCTGCCGTCGGACAGCGTGACCGGCGTCGAGACGTAGCTGCGGATCCGCGGGATCCGGGCCGCCGGCAGCGACATCGCGAGCGGGTAGCGCTTGACGTCGTCGATCACCGGGGGCAGGTCACCGTCGAGGATCTTCTGGCAGAACGAGGTGTCCTGCCGCGCCGTGGTCCCGTCCTTGAACAGCACCGGCACCCGGCTGTCGACGACCTCGAAGGTCTGGGTCGTGCCGTCCATCCGGCTGAGGAAGGCCACGCTCATCTGCAGCGACTTCCTCGCCGTGCGCAGCAGGTCGGCGATCTGCTGCTCGGCGTCGGTGCGCTGTCGGGCCATGGGGTGCTCCTCGTGCATGAGGCCGTCGTCCCCCGGCTGTTCGAGGGTGTCGCTCCCCCATCGGCGCCGGTCGGGCGCCACCGGAGCGCGTCCCGCCCCGCCCTCACCCGGACCGGTGACTTCCGGGCCCCGGCCCCGTCTCCTCTACCGACACCCGCACCCACCCGGAGGAGAACCCGATGCGCCCGCTCACCGTCACCACGTTCCTGACCCTCGACGGGGTCGCCCAGGCCCCCGGCGGACCGGAGGAGGACACCTCCGGCGGGTTCCCCTACGGCGGGTGGCTCGTGCCCTTCGCCGACGAGGCGTTCGGACAGCAGATGGACGCCTGGTTCCGCGGCGCCGAGGACTTCCTCCTCGGCCGGACGACGTACGAGATCTTCGCCGCGCACTGGCCGCACGTGGACCCCACCGGCGACCCGGTCGCGCAGCGCTGCAGACGAAGACCAAGCACGTGGCCTCGCGGACGCTGACGTCGCTCGAGTGGTCGTCGGCCCGGCTGCTCGGCGACGACGTCCCGGCCGCCGTCCGGGAGCTGAAGGCCGCCGACGGCGGCGAGCTGCAGGTCCACGGCTCGATCGGGCTCGTGCAGACGCTGCTCGCCGAGGACCTCGTCGACGAGCTCCGCACGATCGTCTTCCCCGTCGTGCTGGGCCGGGGCAAGCGGCTGTTCGAGGGCGGCGCCGCGCCGCGGACGTGGGAGACGGTCACCTCGGCCACCACCTTGACCGGTGCGGTCATGGCCGCCCACCGGCGCGTCGGCGAGGTCACGACCGGCTCCTACGCGCTGGATGACGCCTGAGTTGGTGTGATGCTCATGCCGCTTGGGGGTACGGTCGGCGGCAGTCGGTTGGAGAGTCCAACCGGCAGTCAGGAGGAACCGTGGACCTCGCTGCCACCGCCGCCCTGGTGACCGGTACCGACCGTCCCCTCGACCGGGCGGAGCGGGTGCTGGTCGTCGACCCGAGCTGGCGGTCGTTCAGCCACGTGCAGGGTGGCCTGGTGGTCGGGCACCTGCTGGCCGCCGCGGCCGACCTCGCCGGCGCGACGCCGCGGGCGGTGACCGCCCACCTGCTCGCGGGGGTGGAGCCGTCGGCCGAGGCCTCGGTGGCGGTCACGGCCGACCGCGCGGGGACCACCGGCAGCGTGCGCGCCACGATGAGCCAGCACGGCCGCCTCGCCGCCGTCGCCCAGGTCCTCACGCTGGCCCGCCCGGCCTCCCCCGTTGCGGAGGCGGCGCCCGTGCCGGTCCCGCCGGTCGCCGACGGCGTGCCGTTCGCCCTGCCCCGGGACCTCGTGCCGATCGCCGACCACACGTCCATCCGGGCGCTGGGCTCCTCGCGGCCCCTGGCCGGCGGGGCCGAGCCCCGGCTGACCGCGTGGGTGCGCATCGACGGCGATCTGGAACCGCTGGTGCAGCTCGGGGTGCTGCTCGACGCGCTGCCGCCGTCGCTGTTCGCCGTCCGCACCACCCCGGCGGTGCTGCCGACCGTCGAGCTCACCGCTCACCTGGCCGGCCCACCCCCGGCCGGCAGCGCCTGGGTGCTGGTCGACCAGGTCACCACCTGGGCAGACGACGACCTCGCGGTCGACGACGCCGAGCTGCGTGCCGAGGACGGCTCCCTCGTGGCCCGCGCCCGCCAGACGCGGCGGCTGCTGTCCCGCTGAGGCCGGCTCGCGCCCGGCCGGTCCGCTCAGGCCCGGCCGGGGCCGTCGAGCAGCCCGGCTTCGTGGGCGAGGATCGCTGCCTGGGTGCGGTTGGCCAGGTCGAGCTTGGTGAGCAGCCGCGAGACGTAGGTCTTCACGGTCGCCTCGCTGACGAACAGCCGCCGGGCGAGCTCGGCGTTGGACTCCCCGCTGCCCAGCATCGACAGCACCTCGCGCTCGCGCTCGGAGAGCCTGGCCACCCGCTGCAGCGCCTCGGTCCGCTTCGGCACCGTGCGCCGGTCGACGTAGGAGGCGATGAGCCCGGCGGTCACGGCAGGGGAGAGGGTCGCCGTCCCGTCGGCCACCGCCCGCACGGCGGCGGCGATCTCCCGCGGCGGGGTGTCCTTGAGCAGGAAGCCGGCCGCGCCGGCGGCGAGCGCCGCGTAGACGTACTCGTCGACGTGGAAGGTGGTCAGCACCGCGACCTGCGGCGGGTCGGGCAGCGCCAGGATCTCCCGGGTCGCGGTCAGGCCGTCGGTGCCGGGCATGCGGATGTCGGTGAGGACGACGTCGGGCCGGAGCTCTCGCGCGGCGGCCACCGCGGCCGCGCCGTCGCCGGCCTCGCCGACGACGTCCATGTCGCCGGCCGCCTCCAGCACGGTGCGCAGCCCGAAGCGGACGAGCTCCTCGTCGTCGACGAGCAGCACCCGGATCCGGCGCTGGGCGGGCCGGTCGCTCACGCCGGCAGCACCGCCTCGACGGCGAAGCCGCCGTCCAGCCGCGGCTCGGCCTGCAGCCGGCCACCGAGAGTGCGCACCCGCTCGCCCAGCCCGACCAAGCCGAAGCCACCGCCGGGCACCCTCCCCGGCCGTTGCGACGGACGGCCGTTGACCACCCGGAGGCGCAGCTCGCCGGGGCACCGCTCGACGACGACGTCCACCGGTGCGTCCGGGGCGTGCTTGCCGGCGTTGGTCAGCGCCTCCTGCACGATGCGGTACGCCGCCCGGCCGACGACGGGGTCGACCGGTGCGGTCCCCTCCGCGGGCCCGGTCCACTGCACGGTCATCCCCGCCTCCCGGGCGGCCTCGACGAGCCGCGGCAGGTCGGCCAGCTCCGGCTGGGGGCCCAGGGGCGCCGCCTCGTCGAGTTCCCCGGCGCGTAGCACCCCGACCATCTGCCTCAGCTCCTCCAGCGCCCGCCGTCCCGCGGCCTGCACCTGCCCGGCCAGCTGCTCCACCCGCTCGGGGTCGCGCGCCGCGACCTCGATGGCCCCGGCCTGCAGCACCATGAGGCTCACCCGGTGGCCGACGGCGTCGTGCATCTCGCGGGCGATCCGTGTCCGCTCGGTCAGCACGGCCTCCCTCGCCATCAGCTCGCGCTCGGCCTCGGCCCGCTCTACCCGGCCGGTCAGCGCGGCGACCAGCTCCGCGCGCGTCCGCGCCCACGCGCCCAGCGCTCCGGGCAGCAGGACGACCACCAGGGCGCCGCCGACGGCGCCGACCCACCCGTTGGCCGTGCTCAGCGTCCACGGTTGGGCGACGGCGACGGCGCCCACGGCCGCCGCCGCCGCGCGCACCGGCCAGCGGTCCTCGTACCTGCCGACGGCGTAGGCGGTGAACAGGCTGGCGACGGTGACCGCAGGTGAGAGGGCCGACAGGGCGGCGCCGATCGTGAACGGGACCAGCGGCGCGCGGCGGCGCAACAGCGCGAGGGTGACGACGAGGAGGACGGTCCCCGGGACGACCACGACCAGGGCGCCGCTGTCCGGTGCCGCGGCCGACAGCCCGACGGCGATCGTGCCGAGCAGGGCGAGGGCGACCTCGAACCCGACGCTGCGCGGCCCGAGGCCCGGCCACAGCCGTGCGCGGAGCCCCATGCCGCGGAGCGTAGGACGCTCCGCCGTCCCTGCGGGTCGCCCGTCGGTCGCCGCCGACGTCACCGTTCGGATGACACGACTCACGACTCCTGGCGCTCCAGGTCGAGCCCCGCGGCCGACGCGGTCGGGGCCCTGCCGGAGCCAGTCTCGTCGCAGTGACCGGACGGGCCGGTCAGCGACCGAGGAGGTCCCCGTGATCGAGGTCAGCGGACTGACCAAGCAGTACGGATCCCGGACCGTCGTCGACGACGTGTCCTTCGCGCTGGACCCCGGCACCGTGACCGGCTTCCTCGGCCCGAACGGCGCCGGCAAGTCGACGACGATGCGGATGATGACCGGCCTGGTGCCGGCGACCGCGGGCACGGCGCTGGTCGACGGGCGGCCCTACCGCGAGCTCCCCAACCCCGGCGCCGTCGTCGGCACGCTGCTCGACGCCTCCGCCGTCCACCCGGGCCGGACCGGGCGGACCCATCTCCGGCTGCTCGCCTCGGCGATCGGGGTGCCGGCGTCGCGGGTCGAGGAGGTGCTCGGTCTCGTCGGGCTCGAGGACGCCGCCCGCCGGCGGATCGGCGGCTACTCGCTCGGCATGCGGCAGCGGCTGGGCATCGCCGGCGCGCTGCTCGCCGACCCCCCGGTGCTCGTGTTCGACGAGCCGGCCAACGGTCTGGACCCCGAGGGCATCCGCTGGATGCGCGACCTGCTGCGCGGGCACGCCGCCCGCGGCGGCACGGTGCTCCTGTCGAGCCACCTGCTCGGCGAGGTGGAGCACACCGTCGACCGGCTGCTGGTGATCGGCGCCGGACGGGTCGTGGCCGACGCCCCGGTCGCCGACCTGCTCGGCGCCGACGGGACGGCGGTCCACGCCGCCGACCCCGCGGCCCTCGCCCGCGCCCTCGAGGCGGCCGGGTTCCACGTGCAACACGGTGCCGACGGCGCGCTGGTGGTGCCCGGCGCGGACCCGGGTGCCGTGGGTGCCGTCGCCGCGGCCGGCGGACACGTGCTCACCGACCTGCGGCCGGTGCAGCGCGGCATCGAGGACCTGTTCTTCCAGCTCACCGCCGCCGCCTGAATGCCTCCGCTCCTCCCCCTGTCCCTCCCTCCCTTCCTGGAGCACGTCATGACCGCCACCCTGACTCCCTCCGTCGCTCATCCCGTCGTCCGTACCGGCGCCGCCTCGCCGGCCACGCTGGTCGGCATCGAGCTCCGCAAGTCCCTGTCCACCCGCTCCGGCAGGACGCTGGCGGTGGCCGCAGCCGTGCTGGCCCCCGTCATCACGGCCGTGCTGGCCCTCACCAGCGACGACGACCTGGGGTCGGCTAGCGGACCGGTCGGTGCCATGGGTCTGGTCACCGTCCTCGTCCTGCTGTCCCTCGGGGTGCTGTCGACCGCCGGTGAGTGGACCCACCGGACGGTGCAGACCACCTTCCTGCTGGTCCCGCAGCGCGGCCGGGTCCTGGCCGCCAAGGCGGTCGCCACCGCCCTGCTCGGGGCGGCCGTCGCCGCAGCGTCGACGGCCGCCACCGTCGGGGTGCTCGCGGTGGCCCCGGTCGGGGACCTGTCCTGGGACGGCGTCCCACGGGCGGTCGGCGTCGTCGTGGCGGCCGGCGCGACGTTCGCGGTGATCGGTGCCGGCATCGGGGCAGCGGTGGCCAACTCGCCCGCGGCGCTGACCGGGACCTACCTGGCCCTCCTCGGCGTCATGCCGGTCCTGCGCCTGTCCCAGCCGGGGCTCGCCGAGAAGGCCGACCCGGTCGACGCGGTGCTCAGCCTCGCCACCGGCCACGGCGGCGCCACTCAGGTGCTCGTCCTGACCGGCTGGGTCGTCGTCAGCACGGTCGCGGGCGCCGTCGTCACCCGTCGCCGAGCGGTGGCCTGAGCCCGCTCCCGACCCCGCTCCGACACCCTGCCTCGGGCGGACCCGGCTCCGGCCGGGACCGCCCCGGGCGCGTCCGGCCCTCGGCGGCGGTCCGGATGGCGTCGAGGTGCTCCCGCCGACGGCGCGGGCCGGGTGACGGCGACCCGGCGTTCCCGCGGGAACGCCGGGAGATGGTCCCGGGGACGTCAGGACTCAGTCGAGGCCGCCCCGGGCGACGAGCTGGCGGGCG
Source organism: Geodermatophilus obscurus (assembly GCF_900115395.1). Classification (GTDB taxonomy): domain Bacteria; phylum Actinomycetota; class Actinomycetes; order Mycobacteriales; family Geodermatophilaceae; genus Geodermatophilus; species Geodermatophilus obscurus_B. Next base: position 43,424 of record NZ_FOWE01000012.1, on the reverse strand, counting down.
ATGACGTCGCGCTGGATCTCGTTGGTGCCCTCGCCGACGATCATCAGCGGGGCGTCGCGGAAGTACCGCTCGACGTCGAACTCGGTCGAGTAGCCGTGGCCGCCGTGCACCCGGATGGCGTCGAGCGCGATCCGCATCGCCGCCTCCGAGGCGAACAGCTTGGCCATCCCGGCCTCCATGTCGCACCGGGCGCCGGACTCGTAGCGCTCGGCGGCGTACTGCACGAGCTGGCGGGCCGCGGTCAGCGAGGTGGCCATGTCGGCGAGCAGGTTGCCCACCGACTGGTGCTGCCAGATCGGCTTGCCGAAGCTCTCCCGGACCTGTGCGTAGGCCAGCGCGTCGTCGAAGGCCGCCTGCGCCACCCCCACCGCCCGCGCCGCCACTTGGATCCGGCCGGTCTCCAGCCCGGTCATCATCTGCGCGAACCCGCGGCCCTCGACCCCGCCCAGGACGGCGTCGGCCGGCGCCCGGTACCCGTCGAACACCAGCTCGCAGCTCTCCACGCCCTTGTAGCCGAGCTTGGGCAGGTCCCGCGAGACGGTCAGCCCCGGCCCGTGCTCCACCAGCAGCACCGACACCCCGCGGTGCCGCGGCGCAGCCGCCGGGTCGGTCTTGCACAGCAGCGCGATCAGCTGCGACCGCCGCGAGTTGGTGATCCACGTCTTCGCGCCGTCGACGACGTACCCGTCCCCGTCCCGGCGCGCGACCGTCGTCATCGCCTGCAGGTCCGACCCGCCGCCGGGCTCGGTCAGCGCCATCGTCGCGCGCACCTCGCCGGTCGCCATCCGCGGCAGCCAGCGGTCCTGCTGCTCCCGCGTCCCGAACGCGACCAGCAGCTTGGCGACGACGGTGTGCCCGCCCATCGCGCCGGCCAGCGACATCCACCCGCGGGCCAGTTCGGCGGTGACCAGCGCGTAGCAGGGCATCGACACCGGCGCCTCGCCCCACGGCTCCGGCACCGCCAGCCCGAAGACGCCGAGCTCCCGCATCCGCCCGATCAGCGCCTCGGGGTAGGTGCCGGCGTGCTCGAGCTCGCGGACGACGGGCCGCACCTCGCGGTCGACGAACGTCCGCACCGTGGCGACGACGTCGCGCTCCTCGGCGCTGAGCCCGCTCACGCGGCGGCGCCCAGCGACACGGTGCCGGTGGCCGACGCGGGAGCCCCCACCGCCCCGGCCGTCAGCTCGACCCGGTCGCCGTCGAACCGCCCGGCCGCCCGCACGGGGGTGCCCGCGTAGGCGGGCCGAACCAGCCGGTGCGCGAACGACGTGACGGACCGGTCCGGGACGTGCCGGCGGGCGACCTCGAGCATCAGCAGCGCGAGCAGCGGCCCGTGCACCACCAGGCCCGGATGGCCCTCGACGCCGGTCGCGTACGGCGCGTCGTAGTGGATGCGGTGCGCGTTGTAGGTCAGCGCGCTGAACCGGAACAGCAGCGCCTCGTCCGGCAGCACCTCCACCGCGGGCCCGCCCTCGACGGCCGGCACCCCAGCCCCGGCCGGCGCCGGGGAGGAGCCCGCCTCCTGCGACCGGTAGACGACGTCCTGCTCCTCGGCGACCAGCAGCGCGCCGTCGGCCCGGTACTCGCTGCGAACGGTGACGAGCAGCAGCGGGCCGGTGCGGCCCTTCCGCACCGAGCAGCCGGCCAGCGACGACGTCCGCGTCACCTCCGAGCCCACCCGCAGCGGCGCGGTCACCGTCAGCCGCCCGCCGGCGATCATCCGGCGCCGGTGCGGTACCGGCGGCAGGAAGTGCCCGTCGCGCGGGTGGCCGTCCTCGCCGAGGCCGGCGGTGGCCGGGCGGTCGAGGAAGATGAACACGTGCCAGCCCGGCGGCAGCGGGTCGCCGTCGGCCAGCGGGGGAGTGGGCCGGTCGAGCAGGGCGGCGAAGGCGGCCGCCGGCCCGGGCGCGACCACGGCGGTGTCGGTCCGCGGGCCGGGAGCCCAGCCCTCGACGGCGGCGGCGAGGAGCGTCACGGCGCCATCGTGCCGTGTGCCGTGTGCCGTGTGCCGTGTGCCGTGTGCCGCCGTGCCAGGTGTGACGCGTCCCGCACCCCGGAAGAAGGCGGCGCCGCCAGGTGTCGAACCGGCGTGGACCTGTTCTCCCCCGTGACCCTCGGCGACCTCGAGCTCGCCAACCGCGTGGCCATGGCGCCGCTGACCCGCATGCGCTCCGGCCGCGAGGGCGTCCCCGGCGACCTCGTCGTCGACCACTACGCGCAGCGCGCCGGCGTCGGCCTCATCGTGGCCGAGGGCACCTACCCGAACTCCGAGTCGCAGGCGTTCGTCGGCCAGCCCGGCATCGTCACCGACGAGCAGGTGGCCGGCTGGCGCCGCGTCGCCGACGCGGTGCACGCCCGCGGCGGCCGGATCGTCCTGCAGGTCATGCACGGCGGCCGGGTCTCCCACCCCGACACCAACGGCGGCCGCCGCATCGTCGCCCCCAGCGCGATCGCCATCGACGGCCTGGCGCGCACGAGCACCGGCAAGCAGCCCTATCCCGTGCCGCACGCCCTGACCACCGCGGAGGTGCGCGACGTCGTCCGCGACTTCCGCCGTGCCGCCGAGCGCGCCGTCGAGGCCGGGCTGGACGGCGTGGAGGTCCACGGCGCGAACGGCTACCTGCTGCACGAGTTCCTGGCGCCGTCGTCCAACGTCCGCGACGACCAGTACGGCGGCAGTCCGGAGAACCGCGCCCGCCTCGTCGCCGAGGTGGTCACCGCCGTGGCCGGGGCGATCGGCGCCGGCCGCGTGGGCCTGCGCATCTCGCCCGAGCACGGCATCCAGGACGCCCTCGAGCCCGACCGGGACGACGTCCTCGCCACCTACGGCGCGCTGCTCGACCGGCTGCGCCCGCTGGGCCTGGCCTACCTGTCGGTGCTGCACCGCGAGCCGGCCGGGGACCTGGTGCAGGAGCTGCGCCGCCGCTCCGGCGTCGCGCTGATGGCCAACAGCGGCTTTGGCAGCGTCACCACCCGCGAGGAGGCCGTGGCGCTGATCGACGCCGCCCACGCCGACGTCGTCGCCGTGGGCCGGGCGCTCATCGCCAACCCGGACCTGGTGGAGCGCTGGGCCGGGCAGCACCCGGAGAACGAGATCCGGTCGCACCTGTTCTACAGCTCCGGCGCCGAGGGCTACACCGACTACCCGGTCCTGCGCGCGGGCTGAGCCGCCGCCGGTGCGCCGTCCCGGGAGCCCCCGACCCGCAGGCCGGGGGCTCCCGGGTCAGGGCGTCAGTACCAGTTGTTGGCCTGGAAGTGGTCCCAGGCCCCGCAGGGGCTGCCGTACCGGTTCTCGATGTAGATCAGCCCGGCGTCGATCTGCCGGTAGGGGTCCGACGTCTTCGCGATGCCGGTGCCCGCCCACGTCGAGTCGAGGAACTGGGCGATGCCGTACGCGGTGCTGCTGGGGTTCTGGGCGTCCGGGTTCCACCCGCTCTCCCGCTCCCAGAGCTGCTCGAGGCAGCCGAACTGGGTGGTGTTCCCGCCGAGCTGGGCGAGGGCGTAGTCCTTGTAGGCCTGCTCGCCCGTGGCGGCCGGTGCCGGCGCGGGTGCCGGGGCGGGTGCGGGTGCCGGGGCGGGTGCGGGTGCGGGCGCGGGGGCCGGGGCCGCCTCGGGGGCGGGCGGTGCATCGGCCTGCGGTCCGCCGCCGCCCCGCCGGTCGCCGTCCCACTGGGACTGGCCGTCGCGGTCGCCCCAGCGCGGGTCCTCGGCCTGGGCGACGGCCTGCCCGCCGAAGGCGAAGGCGAGGGTCATGGCCCCCGTGGCGGTCAGCAGGTGCAGGGCACGGCGGCGCGGGGACGCGTCGCGGGGGATGCGCTGGGCACGGGTGTGCCCGGCGTCGGTGCGTGCGTGCATGAGTTCTTCTCCTGGGGGGTGTGGTCCCCGGACTCCGGCACGGGGCCGAACGGGCAGGGACCGGCCGCCGGGCGCGTGGCACCGGCCGGACCACGGGTCCGGCTGCAGGCGGGCGTGCGGCGGCTGACGTGCAGGTGGGCAGGCGGGAGCTCGACGGTCCCGGACCTGGACGCGCGGGGGCTGTGCCCTGGGCGCGGCTGTTCTCCGTTCTCCCCTGGCCGCCTACCGGGTGAGCTGACGGGTTCGGGCTGGGAGTGCCCTACCCGCTCCCAGGAGGGCCGGGAGCGGGACTCACCCCGGTGGTGCAGGTGGGTCCCCGGCTCGCGTCCACGGGTGGATGCGACTCGGCGGCATCCGGCAGGGAGCCCCCGGGCGGGGGCGAGACGGCCCGGCCGGACGCCGAAAGGCTAGGAAGGTGACCGCTCGGTCACAACCGCAGGGCCGGGATCGCGGAGCCGCCGGGCGCGACAGGCTGACGCCACGCCGGGTGTCGCGCTCGTCACGTCACGGACCGCGACCGGCGGGAGCTCCCACGCGCGGCGACCGCCGGCACCCGGGGTGCCGGCGGTCGCTGGGTACGCCGTCTCCGTGGACGGGACGGGTCAGGCCCGGTGCGGTGGGCCGCCTCGGAAGTCGGCAGCGGGGTGCTGGTCGGAGAGGAGGCCGAGCACGTTGCCGAACGGGTCGACGACGGCCGCGCTGACCACCGGCCCGTGCGGCGTCAGCGGTATGTACTCCTTCGCGCCCATCGACGCGAGCCGCTCCAGGACCGCGTCGAGGTCGTCGACCCTCCAGTGCCCGACCGCACCACCCGTCTCCAGCGCCGCGCCCGGCGGAGCTGTCGAGACGGAGGCGATGGCCAGCCGGGTGCTCCGGTCGACGGCGAACGCGGCGTAGCTCAGCCGACCGTCGGGACCCGGCCGGGTGAACTGGGGTCCCGAGCCCAGGAACTCCGTGTACCAGGCCGTGGCAGCGGCCACGTCGTCGGCCCAGTAGGTGATCGACGCGATGCCGCGCAGGGTCACGTCCACGACGAGGGCTCCTCCTCCGCCAGCACCGGCTCGGGGTCCCCGGGCTTCCAGTCCGGAGCCGTCCAGCGGTGGAACACCCGGGCCACCGAGTCGCGCGGGCTCTGCCACGTCTCCGGGTTGTACGGGCTGACGTAGGGGGCGAGGTCCGCCATGACCTTGGCGAAGGCCGGCCGCATCGACTCGTGGTTCTCCCGCACGGCCGCGGCCCTGACCCGGTCCTGCTCCAGGACGTGCACGAACACGTCCTCCATCGAGTACAGCCAGCGGCCGGTGACACCGGTCTCCGTCGGCAGCCCACCGGCGTCGGACTCGGCGAACACCCGGGCGATGTCGGCCTCGCTGCCCGGCTTCATCCGCTGGATGATCACGGTCATCTCCCGGTCGGGGGAGACCTCGCCCTCGGGCACCCAGCCGTAGAAGTGCTTGGCGACGGAGTGCGACGGGTTCTGCCAGTAGCTCGGGTAGGGCGTCACGTACGGGGCGATGGCCTCCGCGATCGCCTGGAACGCCGGCAGGCCGCGGCGCTGCCCCGAGATCTCCGGGTCCTCCTTGCGCTCGATGACGTGCAGGTACAGGCCCTCGTACGACAGCAGGATGCGGCCGACGACGCCGAGGTCCTGCGGCCGGGTGGTCCGGTCGTAGTAGGCGAACACCGGTCCCACCTCGTCCTCGCTGCCGGGGACCATCCGGCAGACGATGACGTTGCGGAACGGGCGCCAGGTGCCCGAGTTCCAGGTCGCCGGCACCGAGGCGGTGTTCGTGAACTCAACCGTCTCGCCCGCCCAGGGCTGTTCCGTGGGCGTGGTCGAGGCGTCGGCCGCGGGATCGGCCGAGGGCGTGGCCGAAGGAGTGGTGGCCGGGGCGGCAGTCGGGGTCATGGGGTGCCTCCTTGTGTGGGGGTGAAACGCAGTGGCAGGGCGAGCAGACCGCGGAAGGCGGAGGCCGCCGGGAGCCACTGCAGGTCCTCGACGGGGACGTCGAGCCGCAGGTCGGGCAGGCGGACGAGGATCCGCCGCAGGGCCGTCGTCGCCTCCAGCCGCGCCAGCGCCGTCCCCAGGCAGTAGTGGATGCCGTGGCCGAACGCGAGGTGCGACGTGGAGCCCCGGGTGAGCCGGAGCTCGTCCGGGTCCTCCGTCAGTTCCGGGTCGTGGTTGGCCGAGCTGAGCACGACCGTGACGATGGAGCCGGCGGGGATCGGGACGCCACCGATCTCGAGGTCCTCGGTGGCGAAGCGGAAGCTCGACACCGGCACGGACCCGTCGAAGCGCAGCAGCTCCTCGACGGCGGCCGGCACCTGACCGGGGTCGGCGAGCAGCCGGTCGAGCTCCTCGGGGTGGGTCAGCAGCGCGACGACGGCGTTGCCCAGGAAGTCCGACGTCGTCTGGTAGCCGGCGAACAGCAGCAGGAAGGCGCTGGACACCAGCTCGGCCTCCGACAGCCGGCCGTCCCCGTCGCGGGCGGCGATCAGGGCGCTGACCAGGTCCTCGCCCGGCTCGCGCCGCTTGGCCGCGACCAGGCCGGTGAAGTAGGCGTGCAGCCGCTGCTGGGCCTGGCCGATCGCGGCCCGGTCCTCCTGCGGGCTGCGGCCGCCGGTGCCGACGGTGCGGATGACCTGGGTCCCGGCGAGGATCTCCTCGTGGTCGGTCTCGGGGATCCCGAGCAGGTCCCCGATGACGGCCAGCGGCAGGCGCAGGGCGAAGTCGTCGACGAAGTCGGTGTGCCCGCGCGGCGCCATCCGGTCGAGCAGGTCCTCGACGATCTGCTCCACGCGCGGGCGCATGGTCTCGATGCGCCGCGGGGTGAACGCCTGGGTCACCAGCCGGCGCAGCCGGCTGTGCTCCGGCGGGTCTGAGTTGAGCATGTTGGTGTTGATCTGCCGCGCCTTCTCGCCGAACACCGCCAGGTAGGTGTCGCCGGCGCGGTACAGGTCCTTGGACAGCCGCGGGTCCGACAGCGCCTGCTTGGCGTCGTCGTACCGGGTGACGAGGAAGGAGTCGAACCGCGGCGTCCGCACCTTCACGACCGGACGCTCCGCCCGCAGGCGGGCGTAGACCGGGTAGGGGTCGGCGCGGAACTCCGGGGTGTAGATCTCCGCGCCGGGGACGACGTCGTCCGGGGGTGCCGTCGCGGTCGGTGGTGCGGTCTGGGTCATGTCGTCTCCCTGCGGAGTGGGGTGGTCTCGGGTCCGGTGGGCCGGGGGCGCGTCACTGCGCGAAGACCCCGGCCAGGTGGTCGAGCAGGGCGACCTCGTCGAGCGGGCGGCTGCGGAAGCCGACGTGTCCGTCGGGGCGGACGAGGTAGGCCGCCGTCCCGGCGCCGTCCGTGCCGTACGTGGCGGCGAACGAGCCGCCGGCGTCGTGCACCACCGGCAGGTCCACCAGCAGCGGGAGCCGGATCCCTGGGGCGGCGACGAGGTAGGCGTCGACCTCCCCGTGGCTCTGCTCCCGGACGCCTGCGGCCAGCTTCTCCAGGTCGAGCACCTGCTCCTCCGACGCGCCGGCGTCGGCGTGCAGCAGCAGCGTCGACCGGGTGCCGCGGACGAGGTCGAACAGGCGCAGCGGGTGGGCGACCCCGAAGCGGCGGAGGCCGTGCACGTCCGGCGCCCGGTGCCCGGGCTCCGGCCCGGCGGTGAACGCCGCCCCGTCGACCTCGCCGACGAGCGGGCTGCCGGCGTAGTTCATCGTCATCTGCATCTCGAGCAGGAACTGCGCCTTCTCGTCCTCCATGTCCATCTCGTCGGTGAACGCGATGGACACGGCCCGGTCGACGATCATCTTCCCGGCGGGACGGCGTTCGGCGTCGTAGCTGTCGAGCAGCCCCGGGGCGGCCAGCCCGCGGACGGCGAGGGCGAGCTTCCAGCCGAGGTTCCAGGCGTCCTGGATCCCGGTGTTCATGCCCTGCCCGCCCGCCGGGGGGTGCAGGTGCGCGGCGTCCCCGGCGACGAAGACCCGCCCCTCGCGGTAGCGGTCGACGATGCCGTGCTTGATGCGGAAGATCGACGACCACCGCAGGTTGCTCGCCGTGGTCCCGGGCGGGCCGAGCTCGTCGATCGCGGCCTGCATGTCGGCCAGCGTGGGCGGCTCGTACTCCTGCCAGAACCCGGCCGGCACCACGCCGGTGCCGACGGCGTCCTGCCACCGCTGCGGGGCCAGGGTCGCGATGCGGTACCGGTTGCGGCCCTTGAGCGGCACGCAGACGAGCATCCCGGTGAACTCGTCGTCCTCGATGCGCACGAAGCGCACCAGGTGGCCGGCCGGGAGGTCCCAGTCGACGTCGACGTCGCCGAGCATGAACAGCTGCGGGAACATCGACAGCCCGCCCTCGAACGTCAGCCCCAGCCCGGACCGGACGGCGCTGTGCGCCCCGTCGCAGCCGACCAGGTACCGCGCTCGCGCCGTCTCCACCGCCCCGGAGGCGTGCCGCAGCTGCGCGGTGACCCCCTCGTCGTCCTGGGCGAAGCCGGTCAGCTCGACCCCGCGCTCGACGACCACGCCGGCGGCGGCCAGCCGCGCGCCGAGGATCCGCTCGGTGTCGTATTGCGGCAGCCCCAGGTGGGCGTAGGGCAGCTCGTCGAGGCCGGCCCAGTCGACCTGGTGGGTCCGCTCGCCGTTGACGAACACCGTCTGGCCGTACAGCCAGATCCCGGCGTCCATCGCCTCGGTGACGACGCCCTGGTCCTCCCAGATCTCCATCGTCCGGCAGTGGATGCCGATCGCCTTGTCCGCCTGCGTCGAGGCCTCGGGTCGCTTGTCGACGACGCGGACGGCGACGCCCCGGCGGGCCAGCTCGATGGCGTGGGTCAGCCCGGCCGGGCCGGCGCCGACGACCAGCACCTCGACGTCGCGGCCGGGCAGGGGCGAGGCACCGGGGACGGCGGCGGCCGGCAGCGCCGCCGCCGGGGTGTGCCCGTCCCCGGGCATCTCCACGAACTCCTGCACGCTCGCGCTGGGCACCGGGACGGGCTCGCCGGCCACCGCCTCCAGGTCCGGCTCCGGCCCCGCGGGCACGCCCGGGGGGAGGGCGCCGGCCGCCGAGGGCGGCACCGGCCGCGCGCGCAGGGAGAACACCCTGCGCTCCTCGCCGCGCGCCAGCCACCGGCCCAGCGGCCCGCCGGTCCAGTTCGCCGGCTCCGCCGCCCAGTCGGTGAAGCGCTGCTCGGACTCCCACTCCGCGACGACGTGGTAGCGCCGCCCGTCGGGCTCGCGCAGCAGCTCCTCGCGGGCGTGGCCGGGAGCCCTGCGGGCGAGCTGCGCGGCGGCGAGGTAGGCGAGCTCGAAGGCCTCCTGCTCCCAGGGCTCGACGACGACGGCGGAGTCGACGCGGACCCGCTCGACCTCGACGTCCCCGCCGGGGGACTCCAGCGGCGGGAAGTCCGCCTCGGCGTCGGACCGCTGACGGATCTCGAGCACCTCGCGGCGGAACTCGACCGAGTGCCACCGGGCCAGCGGCGCGCCGGCCGCCATGTGCGCCGGGTCCTCGACCCACTGCACGAAGTCGTCCTCGGACTCCCACTCCGCGAAGATGTGGTACCGCAGACCGGCCGCGTCGCGGAGCAGCTCCTCGCGCACGTAGCCGCGCGAGTCCCCGATCCGTTCGGTGACCGTCGTGTACGCGCGCTCGAAGGCCACCTGCTCGCCCGGCTTGACGCTGGTGGAGAAGTCGATGCGCACCGGCCGGCGCCGCTCGGCCTCCACCGTGGCCAGCACGGTGAAGGTCGAGCGGGTGGCGTCGTCCCGCAGGTCGCGCAGGGCCTCGGTGAGCGTCTCCCGGGCGGAACTGCGCCCGAAGGCGTCCACCGACGCGCGGTCGGTCCAGTCGCTGACGATGGCGAACCAGCGCGGGTCGTCCTCGTCGCACATGAGCTCCTGGCGCACGTTGCCGGGCACGCGGCTGATCTCGGCGGCGGCCCGGTGCCAGGCCGCCGCGAACTCCGCCTCGCAGCCCTCCCGCGCCTGCATCCGCAGCAGCGTCCGCACGGATGCCCGCCGGCCGTCCCAGGGGGCCGTCATGCCTGTCCCTGCTCGCCCGGGACGGTCGCCAGCACCTCGTAGGTGTTGCGGGCCGCGTCCTCGCGCAAGTCCCGGAGCGCCGCGGTGAGCGCGTCACGGGCGCTGCTGCGGCCGAACGCGTCGACGGCGGCCCGGTCGGTCCAGTCGCTGGTGATGAGGAACGTGCGCGGGTCGTCGGCGTCCCGGATCAGCTCCTGCTGCCGGTTGCCGGGGACCCGGCTGATCTCGGCGGCGGCCCGGCGCCAGGCCGTCTCGAACTCGGCCTCGCACCCCTCGCGGGTCCGCATGCGCAGGATGGTCCGCACCGTCGCCCCGGTCTGCGGTGCCGTCACGACGTCGCCTCCCGCGGTCGGCGCAGCACCAGGCTGCTGTTGAAGCCGCCGGCGCCCCGGGCGAGGACCACCACGGTGGACAGGTCCTGCACCCGGCTGCTCGTGACCAGGTCGACGCCGGGGGCCTCGACGGGGTCGTCGAGGAAGGCGGTCCCCGGCACGATCCCGTCGCGGATCGCCAGCAGGGCGGTGGCCACGTTGAGCGCCGAGCCGCCGGCCATGAGCCGGCCGGTCCAGGACGACGGCGCCGACACCGGCACCGGGGTGGCCCGGTCGCCGAACACCGCCCCGATCGCGTCGAGCTCGAGGCGGTCGAGCTCGGGCACCCCGGCGCCGTCGGCCAGCACGAGGTCCACCTCGTCCGGGGTCACGCCGGCGTCGGCCAGCGACACCCGGATGGCCCGCGCGTACTGGACCGCGTCGGGCGCGGGGTCCTCGTGGTGGTGGGCGTCGTGGGTGGCGGCGTAGCCGGCGACCTCGCCCCACACCCGGCGGACGCCGCGGGCGTGCGCCGCCGCCGGCTCCTCGAGCAGCAGGATCGCCCCGCCCTCGCCGACGACGTGGCCGTTGGCCCGCCGGTCGAAGGGCTTGTAGGCGTCCTCGGGGCGCACGGCGGTCGACAGCCGGCCGCCGGTGGCCTGGCACAGCATCGCGTACGGGCACAGGCCCGCCTCGGTGCCGCCGACGAGCACCGCCGGGGTGCCGCGGCGGGCCACTCGGCGCGCCCAGCCGATGCTGTCCAGCCCGCCGGCGCCCTCGCTCACGACGACGCCCGAGGGGCCCTTGAACCCGTCGCGGATGGACACCTGGCCCGTGCTGGCCGCGTAGAACCAGGCGATCGACTGGTAGGCGCCCACCGAGCGGGGACCCTTCGCCCACAGCCCCTGGATCTCGTGCTGGCTGAACTCGTTGCCGCCCGACCCCGAGGCCAGGAACACCGACGTGGCGTAGGCGTCCTCGGGGGCGGTGTAGCCGGCGTCCTCCGCGGCCAGGGTCGCGGCGGCCAGCGACATCCACGTCCACCGGTCGGTCTGCACCGCCAGCTGCGGGGCGACGTGGTCGGCGGGCACGAAGTCGCGGACCTGGCCGGCCAGCGTGATGCCGTAGCGCTCGGCGTCGAAGCCGTCGACCGGCCCGATCGCCGGCTCGCCGCGCACCAGCGAGGACCAGTGCTCCTCCACGCCGATCCCGGTGGGGGCGACGACGCCGATCCCGGTCACCAGCAGTCCGCTCACGAGGCCCTCCGGGTGGCCGAGGCCAGCACGATCGCCGACTGGAACCCGCCGAAGCCGCTGCCCACCGAGATGGCCACGTCGACCTTCTGCTCGCGCGCGACCTTCGGGATGTAGTCGAGGTCGCACTCGGGGTCGGGCACCTCGTAGTTGGCCGTGGGCGGCAGCACGCCGCGGTTGACCGCCAGCGCGGTGGCGGCGACCTCGATCGACCCGATGGCGCCCAGCGAGTGGCCGACCATCGACTTGATCGAGCTCATCGCCACCCGGCCGGCCGCCGGGCCCAGGCTGCGCTTGACCGCCGCCGTCTCGTGCCGGTCGTTCTGCTTGGTGCCCGAGCCGTGGGCGTTGACGTAGCCGACCTCGTCGGAGTCGATCCGGCCCTGGCCGAGGGCGACGGTGATCGCCTCGGCCATCTCCCGGCCGTCGGGCTTGAGCCCGGTCATGTGGAAGGCGTTGCACCGGCTGGCGTAGCCGGTGACCTCGCAGTACACCTCCGCGCCGCGGGCCCGGGCGTGCTCGAGCTCCTCGAGCACCAGCACCGCCGAGCCCTCGCCCATGACGAACCCGTTGCGGCGGGCGTCGAAGGGCTTGGAGGCGTGCTCCGGGTCGTCGTTGGTGTCGGTCGTGGCCCGGATGGTGTCGAAGCAGGCCATCGAGATCGGGGAGATGGGGGCGTCGCTGGCGCCGGCGAGGACGACGTCGGCATCGCCGTCCTCCACCAGCTGGGCGCCGTACCCGACGGAGTCGATGCCCGACGTGCAACCGGTGGACACCACCGTGGCCGGGCCGTGCGCGCCGAAGCGGACGGCCAGCTCGGTGGCGCCGCAGCTGGGCACCAGCGCGGAGGCGAGGAACCGCGAGGCGTACCGCGGGTCGACCTCCCACAGCCGGCCGGCGTCGCTGACCTGCACGTACTCCTGCTCCAGCCGCATCGTCGCCCCGACGGCGCTGCCGAGGGTGACGCCGACCCGGTCGGGGTCCGGTCCGCCGTCGGCGCCGAACGCCAGCCCGCTGTCGGCGACGGCCTCGTCCGCCGCGACCATCGCCATCTGCACGAAGCGGTCGTTGCGGAACACCTCCTGGGCGGTGAGGCCCAGCTTCACGCCGTCGAAGTCGACCTCGGCGGCGACCTGGGACCGGAAGCGGGCCGGGTCGAAGAAGGTGATCCGCCGGGTCGCCGTCCGCCCGGCCGTGATCATGTCCCAGAAGCCCTCGCGGCCCATGGAGCCGGGCGCCACCACCCCGATGCCGGTGACGACGACCCGGCGGTGCTGTGCGCTCACCGCGGGCCCGGAGCGGGCTCGGTGTCCACGTGACCCAGGTCGGGCCGCGGCGCCAGCGGGCCGCACAGGAACACGAAGGTGGCCGTCGTCGCGGTGTCGTTGACGATCCGGTGGCGGACGCCGATCGGGATGTGCACCGCGGACTCGGTGACCAGCCGGCGCTCCTCGCCGTCGAGGGTCACCAGGACGTCGCCGCTCTGGCAGTACAGGAACTCCTCCGAGTACGGGTGCCAGTGCTCGGTGACGACCTCTCCCGGCTCGAGGGTCAGCGTGCCCATGAAGCCGGCCGTCGAGCCGACGCTGGCCGGCGACAACAGCACGCGGATGTCGCCGCCGCGCCGGCGGTTGGGTGCGGTGTCGGCACGGTGGACGGTGGGGCCGCAGCGCGTCGGGGTGGCCGGCGCGTGCTGGATCGTCGTCATCTCTCTCCTCGGGTGAGCAGCAGGTCAGGTGGGGAGCAGGGAGCCCGCGAGCGCGGGACCCCGGATCTCGGCGGGGGTGAGGGCGGCCGGCCCGGTGGCCAGGCAGACCGGCAGGGACGGGTGGACCTGGTGGACGAAGGGGCCGAGCACCGGGGTGGCGCCGACCTCGATGACCGACGTCGCGCCGAGCCCGGTCAGGGCCCGGGTGGTGGCCTCCCACAGCACCGGCGCGGTGAGGTGGCGGCGCAGCGCGGCGGCCAGCCGGTCGGGGTCGCGGGTCGGCTCGGCGTCGGCGTTGGGGACGACCGGGACGAGGGGCACCGACCAGTCGAGGTCGGCGAGGGCGGTCGCGAGGTGGGCCGACACCGACTGCACCAGCGGGCCCCCGCAGGGTGCCCGGCCGGGCAGCCGGACGAGGTCGAGCCCGGCGGCGCGGACCACCTCGGCGGCGTGGGCGAGCTCGGCGCGGCCACCGGCCAGCACCGCCCGCTCGGGCGCGTCGAGCGCGGCGAGGCACAGCGGCCCGTTCACCCCGGCGACGGCGATCGCCTCCCGGGCGACCGCCGCGGCGTCGTGCCCGAGCACCGCGGCCAGGCCCGCGCAGGAGGGCCGCGGGGCCAGGGAGAGCAGCTCGGCGCGCCAGTGCACGAGCTCGACGACCTGGTCGAGCGGGAGCGCGCCGGCCCCCACGAGGGCGGCGTACTCGCCGACCCCGTGCCCGGCCACGACCACCGGTTGGAGGCCGCGGGCCAGGAGGCTGCGCAGGCCGGCGATGCCGGTGACGACGACCTCGAGGTGGGTCGCCACGGGGTCGGGGGCGGTCGCGGGGTCCCGCCACCAGGCGGCGACGTCGCGGCCGACGACGGTGTCGACCTCGGTCACGGTGGCCGCGGCCACCGGGTCTGCCAGCCACGGGTCGACCATCCCGGGCCGGGAGCCGTCCTCCCCGGGGAGGACGACGGCGGGACCCCGCGCGGCGGTCACCCCACCGCTCCCCGGTCGGTGCCCGCGGTGGCGGCGGCCTCCACCTTCTCCTTGATGATCCCCATCTGGACCTTGCTGTTGGCGTCGATCCGGCGGGTCATGCCCTCGGTGTCGATGGGCGCCTCGGGCCGCATCCGGAAGTCCTGCACCCAGCGCATCCGGGTGCCGCCGTCCTCGGGGGCGTAGGACCAGTGGATCTCCATGAACTCGAAGGGGCCGGGCTCGACGCGGCGGGCGCGCACCTCGCGCGCGGCCGGGTCGAGGGTCCGCTCGGACACCCAGCTCCAGGTCCGCCCGGACTCGTCCGGGTGCATGGTGAGCCGGAACCGGAACCAGGTGTCGGTGGACTCCAGGACCTCCACCGAGCGGTACTCGGTGAACAGGTCCGGCCAGGACCGCAGGTCGTTGGTCATCGCCCACACGTGGTCGACGTCGGCGTCGATGAGGATCGAGTTGTCGGTGTGGCCGACGGTCGCGATCGGCGGGTTGTCGGTGCTGGTCATCGGGGGAGCTCCTCTGGTCACGCGGGCTGGGACTGGGCGGCGCGGACGGCCTCGACGATCTCGCCGAACGTGTAGCGGTCGGCGCTGTCGTCGGGCAGCTCGGTGCCGTAGCGGTCCTGCAGCTCCGTCTGCAGGGACAGGAAGGCGAGGGAGTCCAGGCCGACGTCGGCGAAGCGGGCGTCGGGGTCGACGGTGTGCGACTCCTGCGGCAGGCCCGCCTTCTCGGTGAGCAGCTGCATGAGGTCGGTCTGGGTGAAGGCGGTCATGGCGGTGCGGTCCTCCTCGGGACGGGGGTGTGGAACGGACGCCGGGGCGGCGGGCTCGCCGTCCGGCACGAGGTGCAGCGGGCCGCGGAGCGCGGCCGGGAGGGCCGGCTCGTGGCGCGCGGCGATCGCGGCGGCCCGGACCAGCAGGTCGGGCAGCCGGCGGTCGAGGAACTGGACGTCGTGCCGGTCGGCACGCACGTCGGGGTCGCGGAGCATGGCGCGGTGCAGGGCGGTGGTGGTGTGCACGCCGGGGCCCTCGACCCGCAGCTCCGACAGCGCCCGGTCCATCCGCCGCAGCGCCTGCTCGCGGTCGGGCGCCCAGACGACGAGCTTGCCGAGCAGCGAGTCGTAGTGCGGGCTGATCTCGTCGCCCTGGCGGTAGCCGGTGTCGAAGCGCGTCCACGGGCCGTCGGGCACCCGCAGGACGTCGAGCCGGCCGGGTGCCGGCGCGAAGCCGCGGGCGGGGTCCTCGGCGTTGATCCGGCACTCGACCGCCGCCCCGCGGACGACGACGTCCTCCTGGCGCAGCCGCAGCGGCTCCCCCCCGGCGACGAGCAGCTGCTCGCGCACCAGGTCGACCCCGGTGAGCAGCTCGGTGACGGGGTGCTCGACCTGGATGCGGGCGTTCATCTCCATGAAGTACGCCCGGCCGGCGTCGTCGACGAGGAACTCGACGGTCCCGGCGCCGGTGTAGCCGACCGACAGCGCGCCCCGGACGGCGAGCTCGCCGAGCTCGGCGCGCTGCGCCGGGGACAGGTGCCCGGCCGGGCCCTCCTCGAGCAGCTTCTGGTGGCGGCGCTGCAGCGAGCAGTCCCGCTCGCCGAGGGAGATGCCGTTGCCGTGGGCGTCGCAGAGGACCTGCACCTCCACGTGCCGGGCGCCGGAGAGGTAGCGCTCGACGTAGACGGTGGGGTCGCGGAACACCGCGCGGGCCACCGTCTGCGTGGTGGCGAAGGCCTCGGCGAAGTCCCCGGGCTCGCGGACCACGGTCATCCCGCGCCCGCCGCCCCCGGCCGCGGCCTTGATGATCACCGGGTAGCCGATCTCGGCGGCGATCCGCAGGCCGTCCTCGGCGGTGCGGACCGGGTCGACCACCCCGGGCAGCAGCGGCAGCCCGGCGTCGGCCATCAGCCGGCGCGCGGTCGCCTTGTTGCCCATGAGCTGCATGACCTCGGGGGGCGGGCCGACGAAGGTCAGCCCCTCGGCGTCGCAGATCTCGGCGAAGTCGGGGTCCTCGGAGAGGAACCCGTAGCCGGGGTGGACGGCGTCGGCGCCGCTGCGCAGCGCCGCCTCCACGAGGTTGGGCACGTGCAGGTAGCTCGCCCGCGGTGCCGGCGGGCCGATGTGCACCGCCTCGTCGGCCATCTCGACGACGGCGGAGTGCCGGTCGGCCGTCGAGTGCACGGCCACGACCTCGATGCCGAGCTCCCGGCAGGCGCGGGCGACCCGGACGGCGATCTCCCCGCGGTTGGCGATGAGCAGCCGGCCGATCACCGCGGGCCCCCGGGCGGGTGCAGCAGGAACAGGACCTGGTCGTACTCGACGGACTCCGCGTCACCGACCCGGACCTCGGCCACCATGCCGGCGGCGTCGGCGACGATCGGGTTCATCAGCTTCATCGCCTCGACGATGCCGAGCGTCTGGCCGGACTCCACCTCGTCGCCGACCCGCACGAACGGCTCCGAGCCCGGCGAGGGCGCGAGGTAGAAGGTGCCCACCAGCGGCGCCCGGACGGCGACCGTGCCCTCCGGGACCTCCGGCGCGGCGGCCGGCTCCGCGGCCGGCACCGGCGCGAGCGCCTGCAGCCCGGCGGGCGGGGCCGCGCCGGCCGCCGGGAGGAGGACCTCGGCGGCCCACTCGACCTCCACCGCCCGGTCACCGCTGCGCACCGTCAGCCGCCGCAGCGGGCCGGGCAGCGTGCGGGCGAGCTCGACGACCTCCTCCTGCAGCGAGCGGCTCGTCTGCTCCGGGTCCTCCGCCCCGCCGGCCCCGGGCCGCGGGGGGAGCTCAGCCGGCCGCACGGTCGTCGCCTCCCGTCGACACGGGCACGACGCGCAGTGGTCGGGCCTCGTCCCCGCCGATCCGCGACAGCCGCCTCGTGCGCAGGGCGAGCAGCGTGGCGACGTCGAGCCGGCACAGCTCGTCGAGGTCGGCCACGAGCGCCGCGCGCACCCGGCGGGCGGCGTCGGCGGGGTCGGCGTGCGCCCCACCCGGCGGCTCGGACACGACCGAGGTGGCGATGCCGCTGGCGCACAGGTGCGGCGCGCCGAGCCGCATCGCGCGGGCCGCGGTGGGGGCCGCCGACGCCGTCCGCCACAGGATCGCCGCGCAGCCCTCGGGGCTGATGACCGACAGGTAGGCGTTCTCGAGGACCAGCAGCCGGTCGGAGGTGCACAGCGCCAGGGCCCCGCCGCTGCCGCCCTCACCGGTGAGCACGGAGACCACCGGCACCCGCAGCCGGCTGCTGCGCATGATCGTCTCGGCGATGGCGTGGGACTGGCCGCGCTCCTCGGCCGCCGGGCCCGGGTGGGCGCCGGGGGTGTCGACGAGCGTGACCACCGGCAGGCCGGAGGCCTCGGCGTGCGCCATCAGCCGCATGGCCTTGCGGTAGCCCTCGGGGTGCGGCATGCCGAAGTTGCGGGCCACGCGCTCGCGGACGGAGTGGCCCTTCTCGTGGCCGATGACCACCACCGGGCGGCCGCCGAGCGAGGCGACCCCGCCGACGATCGCCGGGTCGTCGGCGAAGGCCCGGTCGCCGTGCAGCTCGACGAAGTCGTCGAAGGCGGTGGCGAGGTAGTCCAGCGTGGTCGGCCGGCCCGCGACCCGCGCCCGCTGGACGACGTCCCAGGCGTCGGCGTCGCGGGCCGCGGGTCCCGGGTCGGTCGTGCGCTCGGGGACCGGCTCGGTGCGGACGGGCGCCGTGCCGGCCGGGACGCCGGCGCGGGGGAGGACCGGCCGGCCGTGCAGCTCGAGCAGGCGGACCAGCAGCGGGCGCAGCTCCGCCCGGCTCTCCACCCGGTCGACCAGTCCGTGCGCCAGCAGGAACTCCGACGTCTGGAAGTCGCTGGGCAGCTCGGCGCGGATGGTCTCGGCGACCACGCGCGGCCCGGCGAACCCCACGTGCGCCCCGCGCTCCCCGATCAGGACGGTGGCCAGCGTGGCGAAGGACGCCGACACCCCGCCGTAGGTGGGGTCGGTGAGCACGCAGACCGACAGCAGCCCCGACTCGCGCAGCTGGGCGAAGGCCTGGCTGACCCGCGCCATCTGGAACAGCGAGAAGACGCCCTCCTGCATGCGGGCGCCGCCGCTGGCGCACACGACGACCAGGGGCAGCCGGCGCTCGACGGCCAGGTCGGCCGCCGCGCTCACCCGCCGGCCCACCTCGATGCCCATGCTGCCGCCGAGGAAGCCGAAGTCCATCGCGGCCAGCACCACCTCGGTGCCGCCGATGCGCGCGGTGCCGGCGACGACGGCCTCGGACTCGCCCGAGCGGGCGGCGGCCTCGAGCAGCCGGGCGGAGTAGTCGCGCAGGTCGCTGAACGACAGCGGGTCCGGGGGGCCCGGCGCGCAGGTCTGCTCGTCGAAGGTGCCCGGGTCGGCGAGCATCCGGATGCGGTCGCGGGCCCCGAGCCGCAGGTGGTGGTCGCACTCGGGGCAGACCGACAGGTTGCGCTCCAGCCGCTTGCGGTAGAGCAGCCAGCCGCAACTGGGGCAGCTGATCCAGTCGGCCGACCCGGTGGTCGCCGCCGGGCGCCGGGCCGGCGTCGTCGCGGTCACGACCGGTCCGCCGACCACTCGTAGAAGCGGTGGGCCATGGCGTCCTGCGGTGAGCGCCAGCCGGGGTCGTAGGCCTCGATGTAGGGCCGAAGCTCCTCGCTGACCGACCGGAACGTCGGGAGCGACTGCGCGACGCGCATCGACTCCGCCGGTGGCCGGTCGAACTCGATGAGGTGGACGTAGAGCTCGTGGAACGTGAACAGCGACCGGTGGCGCACGCCGATGTCGTGGGGCATCGAGGTGGCGTCGGAGCGGGCGAAGACGTCGGCGACCCGGGGGGCGTCGGCCGGGGCCATCCTCGCGATGATCATCGTCTGGTGCACGGACACTCCAGCGTGGCTGCGGGGGCCGGGCCGGCCGGGAGCCGGCGGGCCTGGGCGGATGCCGGAGGACGCTAGGCGGGTGGGGGTCGCCGGGACACCGGCCAGGGGTCGGATTCCGCCGGTCAGCCCGGGGGTGGAGGGGTCCGGTCACCGCGGCGGACACCGGCCGGAGGGGGTCGCGCCCCCCGCGGTCGGGCGTCCGCGGGGGGAGCGCGGCCCGCCTTCCGGACCGGGAGACCACGACCTGGGTATGAAAACCACCGCCTGGTCACGCGCGGCGGCGTCACGGACGGTGGCGGACGGTTGCTTCCCGTCGATAGCGTCATCCGTGAGGACAGGGCGCGGGGGATGGACCTGAGCGGAGCTGAACGTATGGGAGGGGAGCCGGACGGGAGCGTTCCCAGACCGAGGGACGCCTCAGGCGGCGCAGCTCCCCCTGCGCGGGTGCTCATCTGCGACGACCACGAGGTCCTCCGTCAGGGTCTGCGGGCGGTGCTGCGCTGGGCCCCCGACCTCCTCGTGGTGGCCGAGGCCACCGACGCCGACGAGGCGCTCACGCTGGCCGCCGAGCTGCAGCCGGACGTCACGCTGGTCGGCCTGGGCACGCAGGGGCCGGCCATCCCCGACCTGGTGCGGGCCCTCACGACCACGGGGACCCGCGTGGTGCTGCTCGGCGAGGCCGGCAGTGGCGAGGAGATGGTCGAGGCGCTGCGCGCGGGGGCGCGGGGCTACGTGCACACCACCGTGCGCTCCGACCGGCTCGTGGAGGGCGTGCGGGCGGTGCTGAGGGGCGAGACCCTCCTGGACGCCGCCGTCACCGGGGAGCTGCTGCACCACCTCGACGGCGCCCGGCCGGTGGGCGAGCCGGCCGGCCGCAACCCGCTCACCGCGCGACAGCAGGCCGTCTCGGAGCTGGTGGCCGAGGGGCTGACCAACGCGGAGATCGCCGCCCGCCTCGAGGTCAGCCGGGCCACGGTCAAGGGGCACATCACCGTGGCGCTGCGGCGGCTGGGGCTGCGCGACCGCACCCAGCTCGCCATCCACGTCAACCGCAGGACCCGGCCCGGTGACGGCCGGCAGGCCGGTCCGGCCAACGGCTGACCTCCGTGTCGAACCGATCACGCTGCGTGTGCACCCGACCGGGTGAGGAGGTGGTGGCCCCCGTAGCTGGCAGCAGCCTGGACGCGCGCTGTGACTCGAGTGCAGAGTTCCTGCCTGCGCAGCTCGATTGCGCGCTACGGTTCGGCTGAGTCCGCTGAGACGGACGGGTTCTGTACGGCTGGAGTCCCCGGCCACCGCGACCCCGTCATCGACCGGGCAGGGGGAACACACAGTGAACTCCGACGACGTCCCGGGCAGGGTGGGTCCATCCGGCCCGCGCGTGCACCGGCCGCACGGCCCTGCCGCGTCCACGCCGGGGCACCCGGGGCCGCCGCGCGTCCGCCCGGCACCCCGGCCGGTCCGCCCGCTGCTCGCCCGGCCGCCGTCGAGCCTCGTGCGCGTCCTGCTCTGCGAGGACCAGGAGGTCTTCCGGCTGGGGTTGCGGGTCGTCCTCGAGGCCGAGCCCGACATCGCCGTCGTCGCCGAGACCGATCACCTGCCCGGGGCGCTGACCGCCGGCGAGCAGGTGCCCGTCCAGGTCGTCATCGCCCGCCAGTGCCTCGTCGAGGGCGCCGCGCTGCCGCTGCTGCGTGACCTGTGCCGACGCGGGACGGCGGTGCTGGTCCTCGCCGAGCCGCGGGAGGACCGCGGTGCCGACCTCGTCGACGTCCTGCGGGCCGGGGTCCGGGGCTACCTGCCGCGACGCGCCTGCGCCGCGCGGATGATCGAGGCCGTCCGGGCCCTGGCCCGGCACGAGCCGGACATCGACTCCTCGGCCACCAGCGAGCTCGTCCGCTACCTGGCCGACCCCTCGGTGCCCGCCCAGGCCTCCCAGCGCGCCCTCGACCGGCTCACCGACCGGCAGCGCGAGGTGGCCGAGCTGGTGGCGCAGGGGCTGAGCAACGAGGAGATCGCCCGCCGGCTGTTCCTCAGCCTGGCGACGGTCAAGAGCCACCTGACCGCTTCGATGCGGCGGCTGGGGGTCCGCAGCCGGACCCAGCTCGCGATCATGGTGAACCGGGACTCCTCGCCCGCCCTCTGAGCGAGGTCGGGCCCGGCGCCCGCCTCCGACCCGGGTCGTGCCACCTGCGGCCGCCCGGTGCGCCCGGGGGTGGAGACACGGCTGGTGCGGCGGTCGTGTCCGTACGGGTGGACCGCGGTCCTGCGACCCGGGGTGGGCACACGTTCATACCCCGGCCGGTTCTTCCCGCCGGGTCCTCCCAGGGAGTGTGTGGCGCGTCGCCAGGCACCTCACAGGCTCCCGCGCCGCACCCGCGACCGTCCGGGACGCCGCCCACCCCCGAGAGAGGGCGTCCCATGGACACACCACCGACGACGAGAACGAGGCCTCGAGGCCGGGCAGTGCGCGCCCTGGCGGTGGCCGGGGCCGGCGCCCTGCTGGTGACCGCCCTGCCGGGGACGGCGTCGGCGACCGGCGGCCGGACGTGGGACGTCCGGCCGGGCGAGTCGATCCAGGAGGCGGTGGAGAAGGCGGCCTCCGGCGACACCATCCGGCTCGCGGCCGGGACCTGGACCGAGGCCGTGTGCATCCAGGGCAAGGGCCTGACCATCCGCGGGGCCGGGGTCGACGCGACGAACATCGTGTGGCCCGAGTGGGAGACCGCGGCCGACCTGCCACCACTGCCAGAGGAGCAGGGAGAACGTCACAGGTGCTGGGAGGAGCAGGAGCGGGTCGACGGCGAGGACGACGACACGACGCTCGCCGACAACGTCTCCGGATTCTTCTTCCTGGCCCCCGACAGCCCGGTCCGGGTCAGCGGCCTGACCACCCGCAACCACCCCGCCAGCGGGATCGTCGCCTGGGGAGCCGACGGGTTCCGGGTGAGCGGCACCTCGGGCCACGAGCACGACCGCTACGGCATCATCGCCCTCGACTCGACGAACATCCGGATCAGCGGCAACACCGAGTTCGGCCGTGACCGGGGGAGCGAGACGAGGCCGGACTCCGGCACCGCCGGGATCTCCGTCGGGGACTCCGACGGCGCGTCCGCCCACATCTCCGGCAACCACGTCGAGGGGTACAACCTCGGGATCTTCCTGCGGGAGGCCCGCGGCGGCCGTGTCGCCGGGAACACCCTGTCGGGCAACTGCATCGGCCTGCTGCTGTTCGACGACGTCGCCACCGAGGTGCCCGACGCCTCCCGCAACGTGCTCAGCGGCGCCTTCCGCATCACGGGGAACTTCGCGACGGACAACGACCGCTACTGCCTCCAGGGCCGGGACGGGGACCAGCACGTCTCCGGCGTCGGGATGCAGGTGGTCAACTCCGACGACGTGACGATCGCCGGCAACGTCATCGCCGACAACGCGCCCACTCTCCCGGCGAGCGTGCCGTTCCTGACCAACCCGGCCGGTGGGCTGACCCTGATCAGCCTGCCCGCGTTCAACGTCCAGCCCGGCCAGGCCACGAGCGCCGGACCGGTCGAGAACGTCCGGGTGAAGGGCAACTACTTCGGGGAGAACGTGGGATTCGGTCCCATCGGGAACCCGCCGACCGGCTTCGGGCGGGTGCACATGGACATCTTCGTCAGCGACCCCTCGATCCCGCCGCTGCTGCCCCCGGGTGACGGACTCGTGTTCCGGGGCAACCACTGCGACGGCGGCTCCCCGCAGACCATGTGCGGCCTGCCGCAGCCGGTCTGAGCCCGCAGGCACCCGCCCGAGGACGGCCCCGGCACCTGCCGGGGCCGTCCTCGGCGCGCGTGGGCGCCTCTAGCGGCGGCGGCCGAGCAGCCAGCCGACCAGGACGCCGAGCAGGGTGAGGCCGGCGCCGCCGAGCGCGCCGACGGCGAGGGTCCGCACGTCCGACGACGGCGAGGACGCCGAGGCGGCCGGGGCCCGGGTCCCGCTGAACACCTGGGGGGCGGACTCGTCCGGCGTTCCCGCGGGAACGGCCTGGGGCGACCCGGTCGAGCTGACGGCCGTCGACGACGCGCGGGCGGCGGCCGGCGCGGTCTCCACCGGCGCACCGGAGGTCAGCTCACGGTCGATGGCGGTGAAGAACTGCCCGGCCATCCGCTTGGCGACGCCGCTGATCATCCGCTGACCCACGCCGGCCACCGGCCCGCCCACGACGGCGTCGGCCGAGTACGTCAGCGTCGTCCCCTCGTCGGTGGGCTGCAGCTCGATGGTCACCCGCGCCCGAACGTTGCCCGGCGCGCCCGCGCCCGACGCGTGCATGACGTAGGACGACGGCCGCTGCTGGTCGCTCAGCCGCACCTCGCCGGCGTAGGTCCCGCGGATCGCGCCGACGCCCACCGCGACGTCCATGCGGTAGGCGTCCTCGCCCGTGCGCTCCAGCGACTCGCAGCCGGGGATCGTGCGGGCCAGCACCGCGGGGTCGGTGATGACCGTCCAGACCTCCTCCGGCGTGCCGTGCAGCACCGCCGAGCCGTCGAGGTTCACGCAGGGGCTCCCGTTCTCTCCGACGCAGCCGTGCGCTCCGCCGTCTCGTCTCTCATCAGGTCGTAGAGCTCGGTGGGCGAGATCGGCATCGACGTGATCCGCCGGCCGGTCGCGTCCTCGATCGCCGAGGCGATGGCCGCCGTCCCCGGGATGACGCCGGCCTCACCGGCGCCCTTGATGCCCAGGGGATTGAGCGGCGAGGGCGTCTCCTGGTGGTCGATCACGATGTCGGGCACCTCGGAGGCGTAGGGCATGAGGAAGTCCATGAACGACGCGTTCTGCAGCTGCCCGTCGCCGTCGTAGGCCATCCGCTCGTAGAGCGCCCCGCCCACGCCCTGCGCGACGCCGCCGTGCACCTGGCCCTCGACGATCATCGGGTTCACCACGTTGCCGCAGTCGTGCACCACGGCGTACCGGACGACGTCGATCTCCCACGTCTGCGGGTCGATCTCCACCACGGCCGCGTGCGCGCCGGAGGCGAAGGTCGACCGGATCGGTGAGTAGTAGTCGCGGTGCTCCAGGCCCGGGGCGTCCCCGGGCGCGACCGGTGGCTTGTCGTCGGAGCCGGCCCGCGCGAACTGCGTCGCCTGCTTGGCCGCCTCGTCGAAGGCGTAGCGCAGCGGGTTGGACAGCACCGCGACCGTGCGCAGCGGGATCGACGCCCCCGGCGTGCCCTTGACCTGCACCAGGCCCTCGTCGATCTCCAGGTCCTCCGGGTTGGCCTCCAGCACCTCGGCGGCGATGCGGATGGCCTTCTCCCGCACCCCGCGGGCGGCCAGCGCGACGGCGTTGCCGCTCATCACCGCGGCGCGGGAGGCGAAGGTGCCGACGGCGTAGGCGAAGCGGCGGGTGTCGCCGGTGTGCACCTCGACGTCGTCGATCGGCACCCCCAGCTCGGAGGCGACGATCTGGGCGAACACCGTCTCGTGGCCCTGGCCCTGCGAGGTCAGGCCGGTGGAGACGAGCACCTTGCCGCTGCCGAGCACCTGCACGTGCCCGCCCTCGTAGGGGCCGGGGCCGGTGCCCTCGACGTAGAGGGCCATGCCGACGCCGAGCAGCTTCCCGCGCGCCCGCGCGTCGGCACGCAGCGCCTCGGCCTCGTCCCAGCCGACCAGCGCGACGAGCTTGTCGAGCAGGCCGGGGTAGTCGCCGGAGTCGTAGATGACCGGCCGGCCGTCCTGGAACGTCAGGCGGTGGTCGTAGGGGAACTGGTCGGGCGTGATCAGGTTGCGACGGCGGACCTCGGCGCGGTCGAGGCCGAGCGCGTCGGCGATGCGGTCCATCGTCCGCTCCATCGCGTAGCAGCCCTGCGGCCGCCCGGCCCCGCGGTAGGGCGTGACGATGACGGTGTTGGTGTAGACGCTCTCGACGACCACCCGGTACACCGGCAGCGCGTACGGCCCGACCAGCTGGGTCGCCGTCACGATCGGCACGATGATCCCGTAGGGCGTGTAGGCGCCGTTGTCGTGCCAGACGTGCACGTCGAGGGCGGTGACTCGGCCGTCGTCGTCGTACCCGACGGTGATCTCCTGGCGCTGCTGGCGCTCGTGGGCGCTGCCGATGAAGTGCTCGCGCCGGTCCTCGGCCCACTTGACCTCGCGGCCGAGCCGGATCGCCGCCATCGGCACCAGCAGCTCCTCCGGCCACGGGTGCACGATCTTGACGCCGAAGCCGCCGCCGACGTCGGGCGCGATCACCTCGACGCGGTCCAGCGACAGCTCGAGCTTGGCCGCGATCGCCGCGCGCACCGACGTCGAGGCCTGGGTGCTCGAGTACACGCGCAAGCTGGCGTCGTCGGCGTCCCAGCGGGCGTGCACGCCCTTGCCCTCCAGGGGCATGCAGGCGCTGCGCTCGATGTACTGGGTGAAGGAGAGCGTGTGCGGCGCGGCGGCCAGGGCGGCCTCGACGTCGCCGGTCTCCTGGTGGTGGCGCGCGGCCACGTTGTCGGGGACGTCATCGTGGACGGCGGCGCGCGCCTCGCGGGCGGCGTCGACCCCGACGACGACCGGCAGCTCCTCGTAGGTGACGACGATCCGCTCGGCGGCGTCCTCGGCGACGTAGCGGTCGGTGGCCACCACCATGACGACGGGCTCGCCGACGTGGTGGACGACGCCGTTGGCCAGCGGGTAGCCGGTGCGCGGGGCGTGCAGCTGCGGGTGGGGGATGAGCACCGGCAGCGGCTCGGCCATGGGGCCGGTGAGGTCCTCGTAGGTGTAGATCGCGACCAGGCCCTCGACGTCGAGCGCGGCCTCGGCGTCGATGCCGGTGATCCGGGCGTGCGCGTGCGGGCTGCGCACGAAGGCGGCGGCCAGCGCGTTCGCGCCGATGTCGTCGAGGTAGCGGCCCTTGCCGGTGATGAGGCGGGCGTCCTCGCGCCGCCGGACCGGCTCGCCGAACAGCTTGGTCGTCACCGGTCCGCCTTCCGCGCGCGAATGGCGGTCACTGCCCGTCCCGCATGGTCGCGGCGGCGTGGCGGACGGCCTTCTTGATGTTGGCGTAGCCGGTGCACCGGCAGAGGTTGCCGCCCACGAGCTCGTCGACCTCCTCCTCGGAGATCTCCTCCGCGGCGTCCCGGGCCTCCAGGCCCGCGGCGATCGTCACGAGGAAGCCCGGCGTGCAGTAGCCGCACTGCAGGGCGTGGCACTCGCGGAAGGCCTCCTGCACCGGGTGCAGCACCTGCCCGCCGCGCTCGTCCTCGCGGGCCAGGCCCTCGACGGTGGTCACCGAGGCGCCCTGCACCTGCACGGCCAGCACCAGGCAGGAGCGCACCGGGTCGCCGTCGACCATGACCGTGCACGAGCCGCAGACGCCGTGCGCGCAGCCCACGTGCGTGCCGGTCAGGCCGAGGTCGTCGCGCAGGAGGTCCGACAGCACCCGGCGCACCGGCACGGTGGCCTCGCGCGGGACGCCGTTGACGGTGACGGACACGGTGCGCTCGGCATCGGTCTGCGGGCGGTCGACGGAGGTGGTCACGCGGCGGTCCTCTCGAGTGCTTCGGCGGCGGCCTCCGCCAGTGTCCGCTCGGTCAGCACCCCGACGAGCAGCCGCCGGTAGTCGGCGCTGGCATGGATGTCGCCGTCGGGGTCGACCAGCGTGCGGGCCAGCGCGCCGGCGGCGGCCCAGTCGGCGCCGTCGACCGGCTTCCCGGCGACGGCCTCCGTGAGGTCGTGCACCTCGGGCACCAGCCCGACGGAGATGTAGGACGCCCGGACGGCGGCGACCCGGCGGTCCCCGTCGAGGGTGACGACGACGCCGGCCCCGCAGACGGCGTAGTCGCCCTTGCGCCGCGAGATCTCGGCGAACGCGGTGCCCGACCGCTCGGCCAGGGCGGGGAAGAAGGCGTCGACGACGACCGAGGGTCCGCTCAGCGACGTCTCCAGCGGCCCGACGAACAGGTCCCGCCAGCCGACCGTCTCGCGGCCGCCGGGCGTCGCCACCGTCACCGAGCCGTCGGTGAGCGCCAGCACCGACGTCATCTCCCCGGAGGGGTCGGCGTGCGCGATCGAGCCGACCGTCGTCCCGCGGTTTCGGATGGCCGGGTGGGCGACGTTCGCCGTCGCCCGCGCCAGCAGCGGCTGGACCCGGGCGGCGGCGGTGTCGCGGAGCAGGTGCGCGTGGCGGACCAGGGCGCCCACCCGCACGCCGTCCCCGGTCGCCTCGACGGCGTCGAGGCCGGGCACCCGGTTGAGGTCGACCAGCGTGCTCGGCGCGGCGAGCCGCATCGCCAGCAGCGGCAGCAGTGACTGCCCGCCGGCGAGCACCTTGGCGCCCGCCTCGGCGGAGAGGACGTCGAGCGCCTCGTCGAGGGACCGGGGGTCGGCGTAGCGGAAGGGAGCCGGTTTCACCTGTCGAGCGTCCCCTTGCGGGTGTCGACGTTGCGGGTGTCGACGCCGGGACGGGTGTCGGGACCCGGACGGTTGTCGGTGCCGGCCCGCCCGATCTCGTCGACCGACGACGGGTCCGAGCCGCCCCGCGCGTCGGCGTAGCCGCCCGCGGGACCGCCGCCGTGGTGACCCAGCGAGGACCCGCTCTCCGGGACGCTGCCCTCGCGGAGCAGCGCGGCCTTCATGTCGGCCGGGGCCAGCGCCCGCGCGAGGTGCCAGCCGACGACGGCGACGATCGAGCCCAGCGCGATGCCGTTGAGCGAGAAGTCGTCGGTGAAGGTCAGGGTCACGTTGCCGATGCCGATGATGATCCCGGCCGCGAGCGGCACCAGGTTGACCGGGTTGGCGAAGTCGACCCGGTTCTCCTTCCAGATCTTGGCGCCGAGCAGGCCGATCATCCCGTAGAGGACGACGGTGATCCCGCCGAGCACGCCACCGGGGACGATGTTGATGAGCGCACCGAACTTGGGGATCAGGCCCAGCAGGATGGCGACGATGGCGGCGACGTAGTACGCGGCGGTCGAGTAGACCCGCGTGGCGGCCATGACGCCGATGTTCTCGGCGTACGTCGTCGTCGGGGAGCCGCCGACCGAGGTGGCGATGACCGTGCCGACACCGTCGGCGAAGACCGCGCGGCCCATGACCGGGTCGAGGTCGCGCTTGGTCATCTCGGCCACGGCCTTGACGTGGCCGACGTTCTCGGCCACCAGGGCGATGACGGCGGGGATGACCAGCAGGCTGAAGTTCAGCGAGAAGCTGGGCGCGGTGAAGTCGGGCAGGCCGAACCAGTCCGCCTGGCCGACGGAGTCGAAGCTGATCCGGTCGTGCTCCACCGGGTCGGGGCCGGTGGGCAGCACCGAGGTGATCGGGCCGGCGGTCGCGTCGAGCAGGATCGAGAGCAGGTAGCCGAAGACCAGGCCGAGCAGGATCGCGATGCGGGCGAGGAAGCCGCGCAGTGCCAGCGAGGCGACGATGACGAACGTCATCGTGGCGAGGGCGACCCACTGGTCCTGCGGCCAGTACGTGCTCGCCGCGACCGGGGCCAGGTTGAAGCCGATCAGCATGACGACCGCGCCGGTGACGGCCGGCGGCAGCACCTTGTTGATCAGGCCGAGACCCGCGAAGTGGATCAGCAGACCGACCAGGGCCAGGACGACGCCGGCGACCAGCAGCGCGCCGACGACGTCGCTCGAGTCCCCGCCGTTGGCGCGGATGGCGGCGACACCGCCGACGAACGCGGCGCTGGTGCCCAGGTAGCTGGGGACGCGGTTCTTCACGATGAGCAGGAAGACGATCGTCGCGACGCCGCTCATCATGATCGCGAGGTTGGCGTCCAGCCCCATGATCAGCGGGAAGACGAACGTCGCCCCGAACATCGCGACGACGTGCTGGGCACCGATGCCCACGGTCAGCGGCCACGAGAGGCGCTCGTCGGGGGCGACGGCCTCGCCGAGCGGCGGCGTCTTCCCGTCGCCGTAGAGCTTCCAGCCGAACGCCATGGGGGTCCTCCTCGAGAGGCCAGCCGATGCGGCCCGGGAGGTGCCGCCACCCCCGGGGAGCCGTCACAGTGACACGCGACACCGCCGGGTGGAAGTCCCTCAGCGTTAAGACTTCGGTGGGTGGTGGGATCGTTGCGCAGCCGATATCTCACCGCTGAGGCATCTGCCGGTACGGTCGGCGGGGTGAGCGCTCCAGGCCCCGGAGAGGGCGTCCGGCACGTCTCCCTGCGCAGCGGCGTCTACGCCGACTCGGTGCGCCTGATGCAGGTCAGCCGCGACGTCGGCGCCCGCGACGGCGTCACCGCGGTCCTCGTCGCGATGGCCACGCCGCTCAACGTCGAGCTCGCCGCCGGCATGGGCCTGGCACCCGACGGGACGCCGTCGCCCGACGAGCTCCTCATCGGGATCCGCGCCACCGACGACGACGCGCTGGCCGCCGCGGTCACCGCCGTCGACACCGCCCTCGCCGAGCGGGAGCGCTCCCGCGCGACCGCCGACGCCCAGCCGGCCCGCACCATCGGCGCCGGCCTCGACGACCTCGACCCGAACACGGCGGCACTGGCGATCGTGAGCGTCCCGGGGCAGTACGCGGCGCTCGAGGCCGCCGACGCCATCGCCGCCGGCCGCAGCGTGCTGGTCTTCTCCGACGGCGTCCCCGTCGAGCAGGAGGTCGCCCTCAAGCGGGCTGCGCGAGAGGCCGGCGTGCTCGTCATGGGGCCCGACTGCGGCACCGCGATCGTCTCCGGCGTCGCCCTCGGCTTCGCCAACGTCGTCCGGCCGGGGCCGGTCGGCGTCGTGGCGGCGTCGGGTACCGGGGCGCAGCAGGTGTCCTGCCTGCTCGACGCGGCCGGCGTCGGCGTCTCGCACGTGATCGGCGTGGGCGGGCGAGACCTGTCCGAGGCCGTGGGCGGGCTGGCGACCCTCGACGCCCTGGCCGCGCTCGACGCCGACCCCGCCACCGAGCGGGTGCTCGTCGTCTCCAAGCCCCCGGCCCCCTCGGTCGCCGCGGAGGTGGCGCGGGTGTCGGACGGGCTGGCCACCCCCGTCCGGTCGGCGGCGCTGTCCCCGGGGACGCCCGACCTCACCGCCGCCGTCGAGGCGCTGCTGGCCGACATGGGGCGCGACGTCCCCGCGTGGCCCTCGCGGCCCGGCCCGGGGGCGACGGCCGCGCCGGGTGCGGTGCTCAAGGGCCTTTACTCCGGCGGCACGCTGGCCGACGAGGCGATGCTGATCGCCGCCCCCGTGCTCGGCGACGTCCGCTCCAACACCCCGCTGCGGCCCGAGCTCGACCTCGGCACGGACCTGTCCGCCACCGGGCACGTGGTGGTCGACTTCGGTGACGACGCCCTCACCGTCGGCCGCGCGCACCCCATGATCGACCCGACCCTGCGGCTGGAGGCGATCGCCCGGCTGGCCGCGTCCGGCGAGGCCGCGGTGCTGCTGCTCGACGTCGTCCTCGGCCACGGCGCCGACCCCGACCCGGCCACGGCCCTGGCCCCGGCGCTGCGGGAGGCCGGCCTGCCCGTCGTCGTCGCGCTGGTCGGCACCGAGGCCGACCCGCAGGGCTGGAGCCGGCAGGCCGACGCCCTCGCCGCGGCCGGTGCCGCCGTCTACGCCTCCAACGCCGCGGCCACGCGGCACGCCCTCGACCTGCTGGGAGCCGTGTGATGAGCCTGGGTGGACTGCTGGACGGCCCGCCGGCCGTGGTCGCCGCCGGGGTGGAGGTCTTCTCCGGTGCGCTGCGCGCCCAGGGGGTCGACGTGGCCGACGTCGACTGGCGGCCGCCGGCGATCGGCGACGCGGGCGACCTCACCGCGCTCGCCCTCGACCCGCGCCGCGCCGCGGCCAACCGGACGGCGGTCGAGCGGGTGCTGGCCGCGGGCTCGGTGCTCACCGACGTCCGGCCCGCCCGCGAGGTGCTCGGCCTCGACGACCGCACGCTGCTGCACTCCGGCCCGCCCCTGACCTGGGACGCGGCGTCGGGCCCCATGCGCGGCGCGCTCGTCGGCGCCTGCCTGTTCGAGGGCTGGGCCGCCACCGTCGAGGAGGCCGAGGCGCTGCTGGCCTCCGGCGGCGTGGCGCTCGAGCCCTGCCACCACCGGTCGGCCGTCGGGCCCATGGCGGGGGTGACGTCGCCGTCCATGTGGGCGTGGTGCCTGGAGGACCCGGTCAACGGCGGCCGCGCCTACTGCAACCTCAACGAGGGCCTGGGCAAGGTGCTGCGGATGGGCGCCTTCGGCGAGGACGTGCTCACCCGCCTGGCCTGGATGCGCGACGTCCTCGGCCCGCTGCTGGCCCGGGCGGTGCGGTCGATGGCCGAGCCGCTCGACGCCAAGGCGATCCTCGCGCAGATGCTGCAGATGGGCGACGAGGGGCACAACCGCAACCGCGCCGGCTCGCTGATGACCCTGCGCGAGCTGTCCCCGGCCCTGGTGGCACTCGACGCGCCGTCGGACGACATCGCGGCCGCGCTGCGGTTCATCGGCGGCAACGAGCACTTCTTCCTCAACCTCGGCATGCCGACGGCGAAGCTCGCGATGGACGCCGCCCGCGACGTCCCCGGCTCCACGCTGGTCACCGTGATGGCCCGCAACGGCACGGAGTTCGGCGTGCAGACCGCCGGCACCGGGGACCGCTGGTTCACCGGCCCCGCGCAGACGCCGGTGGGCCTGTTCCTCGGCGACTACGGCCCCGACGACGCCAACCCCGACATCGGCGACTCCGCGATCATGGAGACCTACGGCGTCGGCGGTTTCTCCATGGCCGCGGCACCGGCGATCGTGCGGTTCGTCGGCGGCACCGTCCCCGACGCGCTGGCCACCACCGAGCGGATGTACCAGCTCACCCTCGCCGAGAACCCGGCGATGGCCATCCCGATCATGGGCTTCCGCGGTGCCCCCACCGGCATCGACGTCCTCGCCGTCGCGCGCACCGGGTGGCTGCCGCAGATCAACACCGGCATGGCCGGGCGGGTGGCCGGCACCGGGCAGGTCGGCGCCGGGCTGGTGCAGCCGCCGCGGGAGTGCTTCGAGTCCGCCCTGGCCGCGCTCGCACAGGAGGCCCGCGCCGCGACGGCCGCCTGACCCCGGCCACTCCTCCTGGCGAGATCACGTGGTCTCGTACGCCCGGACGCCGTTCCGCGTACGAGATCACGGGATCTCGCCCGTGGTCGACCGCTACGCCGGGCCGCAGGTGAGCAGCGTGTCGAGCGCAGCGCCGAGCCCGGACCCGCCGGCGAGCGGCGCGCGAAACGGCACCCGCAGGTCGTAGCAGGAGGCCGGGGCCTCGACCCGGAAGCGCACGCCGTGGCGGTCCAGGCCGAGCAGCCGGACGTCGTCGCGCGGGCCGGCCCAGGCCTGCACCCGGGCGAGCAGCCGGGTGAGCGCCGCCCCGTGCACCTCGGCCAGCCCGGACTCCTCGGCACCCACCGGGTCGGGCCGGGCGGCGGCGAAGGCGTCGGGGTCCACCTCGTGCGTGGCCCCGCCGTCGGTGAGGAGCACCTCGGCCAGGTCGAGGCGGACCAGCACGGCGCGCAGGCCGACGTCGAGCAGCGCGTCGGAGGGCCGGACGTCGGCCAGGTCGAGGAGGCCGCGCTGCACGTCGGCCGCGTGCACGGGGGAGAGCCAGCCCGACAGTTCCACCCGGCCGCGCAGCGGGTGCCACACCGCGAACGGGGAGCGGTCGGTGACGGTGAGCCGGGCGGGCAGGTCGCCGAGCGGCGAGGTCCGCAGCGCCGCGGCCAGCCGCCCGTCGGCGGGGACGACGACGAGCACCTGGCCGGCCGGCGTCGTCCCGGCGACGGTGAGCTCGACCGCCCCGACGCCGACCGCGTGCAGCGCCGCCGAGGCGCGGGCGGCCACCGTGCGGGCGCGCTCGGCGGGGGAGGGCTGCGGGGTGCCCGTGGTGTCCGTGCTCGCGCGGGGGGAGGTCATCGTCACCTCGAGGAGTCGGCGTGTGGGTAAGGTGAACCTAACCTAACTCAGGAGGTCTGGTGAACACCCCGCGTCCCAAGGTCCGGCTCAGCCGCCGGCTCGGCCTGCCGCTCACCCCGAAGGCGGTGGGCTACTTCGAGCGCCGCCCCTACCCGCCGGGCGAGCACGGCCGCAAGCGCAAGCAGCAGAGCGACTACTCGACCCGGCTGCTGGAGAAGCAGCGGCTGCGGGCGCAGTACGACGTCAGCGAGACCCAGCTGCGGCGCGCCTTCGACCGGGCGCGGCGGACCGGCGGCAAGACCGGCGAGGCGCTGATCCAGGACCTCGAGTCGCGGCTGGACGCCACGGTGCTGCGGGCCGGCTTCGCCCGCACGATCTACCAGGCCCGGCAGTTCGTCACCCACCAGCACGTTCTGGTCAACGGCCGCCGCGTGGACCGTCCCTCCTACCGGCTGCGCCCCGGCGACTGGGTCTCCATCGCCGAGCGGTCGCGCACCAAGGAGCCGTTCCAGGTCGCCGCCTCCGGCGCGCACGCCGACGCCCCGGCCTACCTCGAGGTGCGCCTGGCCGACCTCACCGCCCGCGTGGAGCGGGTGCCCGCCCGCGAGGAGGTCCCGGTGGTCTGCGAGGAGCAGCTGGTCGTGGAGTACTACTCCCGCTGACCGAGCACCCCGACGTCCTCGGCGAAGGACAGCCGGGCCGCGGTGGCGCCCTGCAGGTCGTCGCGGGTCAGCCCGGCGGCCATCTCGCGCACCAGGAAGCCCTCGGCGGTCACGTCGAGGACGGCGAGGTCGGTGTAGACGCGGTCGACCACGCCGGCGGCGGTCAGCGGGTAGGTGCAGCGCGGCAGCAGCTTCGGGGAGCCGTCGCGGGTGGTGTGTGTCGTCATCACCAGCACCCGCTTCGCGCCGACGGCGAGGTCCATGGCCCCGCCGACCGCCGGCGGGTGGGTGACGTCGTCGGTGGCCCAGTTGGCCAGGTCGCCGGTCTCGGACACCTGGAAGGCGCCGAGCACGGTGACGTCGACGTGGCCGCCGCGCATCATCAGGAACGCGTCGGTGTGGTGGAAGAACGCCCCGCCCGGCAGGAGGGTCACCGGCTGCTTGCCGGCGTTGATCAGCTCGGGGTCCTCCTCGCCGGGCGCCGGGGTCGGCCCCATCCCGAGGATGCCGTTCTCGGAGTGGTAGACGACCTCCTTGCCGTCGCCCACGCAGTCGGCCACCAGCGTCGGCAGGCCGATGCCGAGGTTGACGTAGGCGCCGTCGGGGATGTCCCGCGCGATCCGCCGCGCGACGTCCCGCAGGTCCGGCCTCACGCCACCTCCACCCGCACCACGCGGTCGACGAAGATCCCCGGCGTCACGATCGCCTCCGGGTCGAGCTCGCCCAGCTCGACGAACTCGTCGACCTGGACGACGGTCAGCGCGGCCGCCGCGGCCATCGTCGGGCCGAAGTTCCGCGCGGCGGTGCGGTAGACGAGGTTGCCCCAGCGGTCGGCCCGCGCGGCCTTGACCAGGGCGACGTCGCCGGGGAGGGGCTCCTCGAACACGTGCCGGCGGCCGCCGATCACCCGCACCTCCTTGCCCTCGGCCAGCCGCGTGTCGGCACCGGTCGGCGTGAAGAAGCCGCCGAGACCGGCCGCCGCGGCCCGCATCCGCTCGCTGAGCGTGCCCTGCGGCACCAGCTCCAGCTCCACCTCGCCGGCCCGCCAGCGCTCCTCGAACCAGACCGACCCCGCCGACCGCGGGTAGGAGCAGACGATCCGGCGCACCCGGCGCTCGCGCAGCAGCGCGGCGACGTCGGTCTCGCCGGAGCCCGCGTTGTTCGTGACGACGGTGAGGTCGGTGGTGCCGCGGTCGAGGAGCGCGTGCACCAGCTCCACCGGCACCCCGGACGCGCCGAACCCGCCGACGAGCACGGTCGCGCCGTCCTCGATGCCCGCGACGGCGTCGGTCACCGTCGCGACGCGCTTGTCGATCACGTCCACCTCCGCCCGGGCCGGCGCCGACCGGTTGGCGACCGCGCGGCCCGACCCGCAGTCTTCCCGCGTGGGACGGGACGACGTCGTCCGGGTGAGCAAGCGGCTGTCGTACGTGCTGCGGCACCGGCCCGACAGCGTGGGGCTCGCCCTCGACACCGCCGGCTGGGCCGACGTCGACGCGCTGCTGGGCGCCCTCGCCGCGCACGGGCTGCCGCTGACCCGGGAGGACCTCGACCGCGTCGTCGCCGGTAACGACAAGCGGCGGTTCGCCTACGACGACACGGGGACGCGCATCCGGGCCAGCCAGGGGCACAGCGTGCCGGTGGCGCTCGGGTACGCGGCCCAGCCGCCGCCCGCCGTCCTCTTCCACGGCACCCCCGTGCGCACCCTGGCCGCGGTGCTCACCGAGGGGCTGCGCCCGGGCCGCCGGCACGCCGTGCACCTGAGCGCCGACGAGGCGACCGCCCGGACGGTGGGGGAGCGCCGCGGCCGCGCCGCCGTCCTGCGCGTCGACGCCGCCGGCCTGGCCGCCGCCGGTGCGGTCTTCACCCGCTCCGCCAACGGCGTGTGGCTGGTCGACGCCGTCCCGCCGGCGTACCTCACCGTCCTCGACGGCTAGGCGGGCACGCGGACGGCGAGCAGCGCGACGTCGTCGTGCCGGTCGGCGGAGGCCGCTGCCAGCAGCCGGTCGCACAGCTCGTCGAGCGGCTCCCCCGCACGCCGGTGCAGCTCCTCGACCAGCCAGGCGCTGCCCTCGTCGAGCGTGCCGTCGCGCCGCTCGACCAGGCCGTCGGTGTAGAGCAGCAGCGTGTCGCCCGGGTGCAACACGACCTCCGCGTCGGTGCGGGGGCTCTCCGGTGTGACGCCCAGGAGTCGCTCGGGCACGCGCTCGAGCAGCCGGACCGACCCGTCGGCCCCCAGGAGCGCCGGCGGCGGGTGACCGGCGTTGGACCAGCACAGCGTCGCGCCCCCGGCGGTGCGGGTGACGGTGGCGACGACCACGGTGACCAGCGCCGGGGTCGACGGGTGCGCCATGACGCGGTCGAGGGCGCGCAGGACCTCCGCCGGGGACGTCGCGTCGACGGCGACCGCGCGCAGCATCCCGCGGACCTCGGCCATGGCGGCCGCCGCCTGCGGGTCGTGCCCGGCGACGTCGCCGATCACCAGCACGGTGCCGCCGCCGGCCGCGGGGAACGCGTCGTACCAGTCCCCGCCGACGCGGGCCCCGCGCACGGCGGGCAGGTAGCGCACGGCCGACTCGAAGACGGGGACGACCGGCGGCGGGCCGAGCAGGTGCCGCTGCAGCGTCTCCCCGAGGCGCAGCGCCGCCCGCGCCGACGCCGCCTCGCCGCTCAGCCGCGCCAGCTCCCCCTCCCGCCGCACGCGCAGGACGCAGGCGCCGACGGCCACCACGCCCACCACCGCGACGACGGTCAGCCGGATGACCTGGGCCGGCAGGGCCTCGTCGACGTACTGCCGGTCGTACACGCCGAGCAGGGCCGCCGTCAGCAGCGCGACCAGGCCGTAGGCGGCGGTGGCCCGCCGTCCGAGCAGGGTGGCGGCGACCAGCGGCGAGGCCGCGACCAGGCCGAGGACCACCTGGTCCCGCCCGAGCGCGAGGTCGAGCACCGCCGGGCCGAGGAGGAACACCAGGGGCAGCACGTGTGCCCGGATGACCGCGTCCACTGCAGTGCCTCCGTGCGGCCGTCTCCGTGAGGGTCCGACCCTACGGCCCGGCGTCCGCCCCGCCCGGCACCGCCGCGGGCCGGCGTGCAGCCGGCCCGCGGGGGCTCACGCCCTGACGATCGCCGCGACCGGTCCGCCGCCGGAGGGGCCCTGGTGCACCGCGGCCACCGACACGAACACCGCCGGGTCGCCGGTCACCGACGCCGCGACGCCGCCCACGGTGGCCTTGATCTGCCGGTGCCAGAAGACGTCGGAGTCGTCGAGCATCGCGTTGCGCCGGCCGCGGACGTAGCCGGTCGGGTCGGCCTCGCACTTGAGGAAGACGTTGACCAGCCGGTCGCCGAGGTCGCTGACGTGCGGGCGCTCGGGCAGCTCGAGGCCGGCCTGGCGGATGGCGTCCCAGATGCCGTCCTGGTCCAGGGCGTCCTTCATCACCGAGTGCCCGATGCGGTAGGCGCCGCCGTGCCCGCGGGCGTTGCCGACGACGACGATCTGCGCCCGGTCGAGCTCCACGCCCGACGAGCACGAGGCGACGGCGCTGAACAGCGACAGGTCGCGCATGACCTGCTTCTGCTCCGGCATCTCGATCTCGCCCAGCGCCACCGCGATGCCGAGCGCCGTCGTGCCGTTGGAGAGGTCCATGGAGCCGTGCGGCTCGTCGTAGTACGTCTCCTTGCCGCGGGCCTTGGCGTCGCGGATGGTCTCGATGGTCAGCAGCGGCGTCTTGGTCTGCACGTAGTGGACGTCGGCGGGGTCGGTGATCCCGGCCGCCTCCATCGCGCGCCGCACGCCCTCGGCCACCTTCTCCACCATCGAGATGCGGCCGATGTCCTCGGGCAGCAGGACGTCGCTCATCGCGTAGCCGACGGTCAGCCGCGGGTCGTCGGTCTTCTCGACGGCGTCCTCGGGCAGCGTGGCGAAGATGGTGGCGTGCGGGCTGATGACGCCGTCGGTGCCGCCGGACCACACGATCGGGATCTCGGCGACGTCCTCCTTGCTGCGCGTGCCCTTCTCGAGCAGCACCTCGCGGAAGGCCCGGTCGGCGATGATCCGGGTGTAGTCGTTGACGCCGCCGTTGCCCTCGGTCTT
Source organism: Geodermatophilus obscurus (assembly GCF_900115395.1). Taxonomy (GTDB): domain Bacteria; phylum Actinomycetota; class Actinomycetes; order Mycobacteriales; family Geodermatophilaceae; genus Geodermatophilus; species Geodermatophilus obscurus_B. The sequence goes on along the minus strand of NZ_FOWE01000012.1, from coordinate 5,807 downwards.
GCCGATGACGGCGACGACCCGGTCGGCCTCCATGACGCCGTCGTCGATGAGCTTGGCCAGCTCGCTGGCGTCGCTGACGTTGTGCAGCGGGACCTTGCGGACCTCGATCGGTGCGGGCACGTGTTCCTCTTTCCTAGGCAGCGGTCAGGATCGTGCCGACGGCGTTCCCGGTGACGGCGTCGGCGATGTTCTCCAGCGAGGTGATGACGGCGGTGCGGGGCGGGTCCTGGCCGTCGACGGGGCCCTCCACGAAGCGCAGGGCGGCCTCGACCTTCGGGCCCATGCTGCCGCGGCCGAACTCCCCGGCCGCGGCGTGCGCGCGGAGCTCGGCCGGGGTGACCCGGCCCAGCGGACGCGCGGCGTCGGTGCCGAAGCCGAGGACGACGTTGGCCACGTCGGTGGCGATGACCAGCGTGTCGGCGCCCAGCTCGCGGGCCAGCAGCGCGGCGGTGAGGTCCTTGTCGATGACGGCCTCCACGCCGCGCATCGGCCGTTCCGCGATCACCGGCACCCCGCCTCCGCCGGCGCACACGACGACGAAGCCGGCGGCGAGCAGCGCCGCGACGGCCGGGGCGTCCACGACCGACCGCGGCTCGGGCGAGGCGACGACGCGGCGCCATCCGCGCGGGCCGCGGTCCTCCCACAGCTGGCCGAGCGCGACGAACCGCGCGGCCTCCTCGGCGGGCAGGTACCGGCCGATCGGCTTCGACGGCGCGGCGAAGTGCGGGTCGGCGGGGTCGACGAGCGTGCGCGTGACGAGGGCGGCGGTGCGGCGGTCCAGCCCGCGGGCGGCCAGGGCGGCGTCGAGCTCGTCGGTGAGGGTGAAGCCGACGGTGGCCTGCGTCTGGGCGACGCACCAGTCCAGCGGCACCGGCGGGACGACGCTCGCCGCCATCTCGTTCTTGACCAGCAGGTTGCCGACCTGCGGGCCGTTGCCGTGGGTGAGGACCACCTCGACGCCGGCGGCCACGACCTCCGCGATCGCCCCCGCGGCCACCGCGAGGGCGGCCTGCTGCGCGGCCGGTGTCGCCGAGCCGTCGGGCCCGGTCATCGCGTTGCCGCCCAGGGCGATCACGGCGCGGCGGGAGTCCACCCGGCGCAGCGTAGCGGCAGATGTCTCAGTGCTGAAGTATCCGGCGGGAGGTCAGCGCCGCCAGAAGTCGAAGCGGTCGCGCCCGGGGCGGAACCCGGCGGCCTCGACGACGTCGACGGCGAGGTCGAACCGCTGTCCGACGGCGTACGGCTGGTGGGCGTCGCTGCCGAAGCTCACCGCCTCGCCACCCTCCTCGCGGAACCAGCGCACCTGGTCGGCCGAGGCCAGCGGGCTGCTGGTGTTGACCTCCAGCGCCCGGCCGGTGCCGGCCAGCGCGCGGAACACCGCCCGGTACTCCTCCTCGTAGTCCTTCTCCACGTAGCGGTGCTGACCGCCGGGCCAATACCGCCGCGGGAAGTCGACGTGGGCGAGCACCTGGAAGACGTCGCTGCTCTCCACCATGTCGACGACCTCGGCGAGGTAGCGGCGCATGGTCGCGTCGGCGTCGGTGTAGAGCAGCTGGCCGACGCCGTAGAGCCGGTCGCCGTCGTGCAGGGAGTGCAGCGAGCCGAGCACGCGGTCGACGGGCGCGCCGGCCAGGTGCGCCGCGACGCTGGAGGCGAACAGGTGCGGCTCGCCGGCCTCGACGCCGGACCAGATGCGCAGCTCGGGGAACCGCTCGCGCACCTCGGTGAGCTCGGCCCAGTAGCCCTCGGAGTCGATCGGCTCGTGCCGCGAGGCGTGCCGGTCGACCAGGCCCAGCGTGGTGGCCCGGTCGTCGGGACCCCACACGGTGAAGTCGAGGTGCTCGGTGAAGGCGATCGCCGGCAGCCCCTGGGCGACGGCCTGCTCGCACGCGCGGGCCATGGTGACCGAGCTGGGGGTGTCCCACGACCACCCGGTGTGCACGTGGTTGTCCGGCGGCCGCATCCTCACCATCCTGCCCGCCGTCCCCAGGTCGCGCATGGACGGTCCCGCTGTCGGAGGACACACCTACTGTCGGGGCCCATGAGCACCGCCGCGCCGCCGTCCGATCTCGCCGCCGAGGCCCTCGGGGTCTTGCGCGAGCTGACCGGCCGTCCCGGCGCGGAGTTCCGCGAGGGCCAGGACGCCGCCGTCGCCGCGCTGGTCGAGCGCTCCGAGCGCGCCCTGGTGGTGCAGCGCACCGGCTGGGGCAAGTCGGCGGTCTACTTCGTCTCCACCGCGCTGCTGCGCCGCCGCGGCGCCGGGCCCACCCTGTTGGTGAGCCCACTGCTCGCGCTGATGCGCGACCAGGTGGCCGCCGCGGCCCGCGCCGGCATCCGCGCCGTCGAGATCTCCAGCGCCAACGCCACCGAGTGGGACGACGTCGCCGCGCGCCTGGCCGCCGACGACGTCGACGTCCTGCTCGTCTCGCCCGAACGGCTGACCAACCCGCGCTTCCGCGAGGAGCAGCTGCCCGGCCTGGTCGCCCGCTGCGGCCTGCTCGTCGTCGACGAGGCGCACTGCGTCTCCGACTGGGGCCACGACTTCCGCCCCGACTACCGGCGCATCCGCGACCTGCTGGGCACGCTGCCGGCCGGCACCCCGGTCCTCGCCACCACGGCGACGGCCAACGAGCGCGTCGTCGCCGACGTGGCCGAGCAGCTCGGCGCCGGTGGGGTGGGGGTGACCACCGTGCGCGGGCCGCTGGCGCGCGACTCGCTGCGCCTGGGCGTGCTGCGACTCCCCACCGACCGCGCCCGGCTGGCCTGGCTCGCCGCCCACGTCGGCGACCTCCCGGGCAGCGGCATCGTGTACACGCTCACCGTCGCCGCGGCCGAGGAGACCGCGGCGCTGCTGCGCGACGCCGGACACGACGTGCGCGCCTACACCGGCCGCCTCGACGACGCCGACCGCAAGGACGCCGAGGAGGCGCTCCGGGAGAACCGGGTCAAGGCGCTGGTCGCCACCTCGGCGCTGGGGATGGGCTTCGACAAGCCCGACCTCGGCTTCGTCGTGCACCTCGGGGCGCCGTCCTCGCCGGTCAGCTACTACCAGCAGGTGGGGCGTGCCGGCCGTGCCGTCGAGCACGCCGACGTCCTGCTCCTGCCCGGCCCCGAGGACCTCGCCATCTGGCAGTGGTTCGCCACCTCGTCCATGCCGCGCGAGGACCACGCCGCCGCCGTCCTGTCCGCCATGGCCGACGGGAGGGCGTGGTCGGTGGCCCGGCTGGAGACCGTCGCCGACGTCCGCCGGTCCCGGCTGGAGCTGCTGCTCAAGGTGCTCGCCGTCGACGGCGCCGTCGAGCGGGTGCAGGGCGGCTGGCGCTCCACCGGCCGCCCGTGGGTGTACGACGCCGATCGCTACGCCCGCGTCGCGCGCACCCGCGAGGCCGAGCAGCGGGCGATGCTCGACTACGCGAAGCCGGTCGACCGGGCGCGCTGCCGCATGGCCTTCCTGCAGGAGGCGCTCGACGACCCGACCGCCGCCCCGTGCGGCCGCTGCGACGTCTGCGCCGGCCCCTGGTACCCGACCGACGTCCCGGAGGGCGCCGCCCAGGCCGCCTCCGCCGCGCTCGACCGCCCCGGCGTGGAACTCGCCCCGCGCGCCCAGTGGCCCACCGGCGCCGACCGGCTCGGCGTCGAGGTGAAGGGCAAGATCGCCGCCGGTGAGCTGCTCGAGCCCGGCCGGGCCGTCGCCCGGCTCACCGACCTGGGCTGGGGTCAGCGCCTGCGCACGCTGCTCGGCGACGACGGCGTCGGGGGCACGGTGACCCTCGACCTCGAGGCGCCCGGCCTCGAGGAGGACCCCGACGCCGCCTTCGACGTGCCGGTGCAGCGCTCGGTGTCCGACGTCCCGCCCGACGACGACCTGCTGCGCGCCTGCGCCCGCGTCCTGGGGGCCTGGGACTGGGCCGAGCGCCCGGCCGCGGTGGTCGCCGTCCCGTCCCGTCGCCGCCCGCGGCTGGTCACCGGGGTGGCACAGGGCCTGGCGCGGCTCGGCCGGCTGCCCTACCTGGGGGAGATGTCCCTGGCGCACGGCGGGCCGACCGGCGGCCCGGGCGGGAACAGCGCCTTCCGGCTGGCGGGGGTGTGGCAGCGGATCGTCGTCGGCCCGGAGCTGCGGTCCCGGCTCGATGAGCTCGGTGCGGTCCCCGTCCTGCTCGTCGACGACCTCGCCGACTCCCGCTGGACGATGACGGTCGCCGGCCGGGAGCTGCGGCTGGCGGGCGCGTCCCGGGTGCTCCCCTTCGCGCTCGCGCTCACCGCCTAGGGGTCGTACACACGTTCGATCGGCGCTAGCCTCCGTCCATGTCGCTCGCGCACCAGCCGTCGATGTTCGACGTCGCCGAGGAGGCCGCGCTCACGCCGTTGCCGGGCCGGGTGCGGCGGCACCTGCTCAGTCGCGGGGCGTGGGTCGACCACCTGCCGGGCTGGGTGACCGGGTCGGACGAGGTCCTCGAGGTGCTCCTCGGCGACATCGGCTGGCGGGCCGACCGGCGGCAGATGTACGACCGGGAGGTCGCCGTCCCCCGGCTGCTGCGCTGGTACGGCCGGGACGAGGTCCTGCCGCACCCCCTCCTGACCGCGGCGCGTGCCGCCCTCGACGCGCACTACGCGCCCGAGCTCGGCGAGCCGTTCGTCACCGCGGGGATGTGCCTCTACCGGGACGGGCGGGACAGCGTGGCCTGGCACGGCGACCGGCTGGGGCGCAGCCGCACCGAGGACACGATGGTGGCGATCGTCTCCTTCGGGTCGCCGCGGCCGCTGCTGCTCCGTCCGGCCGGGGGTGGCGGCGAGACCCTGCGCTTCCCGCTCGGCCACGGCGACCTCGTGGTGATGGGCGGCTCGTGCCAGCGCACCTGGGAGCACTGCATCCCGAAGACCACCCGGCCGGTCGGACCGAGGGTGAGCGTCCAGTTCCGCCCGGCCGGCGTCGCCTGAGTCGCCGTGCAGCTGCCGGTCAGCTTCTCCGCGCGCGGCTCCACCGTCACCTCGAGGCCGCCGGCCGGCCGGGCGGTGGCCACGACGTGCCCCTCGTGCGCCTGGGTGATCGAGCGGGCGACGGTCAGCCCGAGCCCGGCACGTCCGCTGCGGTCCAGCCGGTCGCCGCGGGCCCGCCGGAAGGCCTCGAACAGGCGGGGAACGGAGGCGGCGGGCACGACCGGGCCCCCCACCCCGCGACGACGTCCGTTGGACGACGCGACCGGACGGCCGGCGCGTCGTCGTCCCGTCCTCTCCGCCGGCCCGCCGCGGCACGTGCGGGAATGCCGCCGTCGGCGGTGCCGTTGCACCCGTCGTCCGCGACCGCTCCGGTGGCCGCGACGGGTGTGGGGGACCCCCTGCACGACCCCTCCGGGGGCGTGTATGGTTCTTCCTGCACCTCGCGAGAACGGACCGGGCCGCCAGCCTGGTCAACCGCCGGGAAGGCCCCCGAGGCCGGACTGCTGCGGAGCGGGTGTACAGTGTGGACACCGCCTCGAACGAAGGCCGATAAGGCCGGGGTACGAGCGCGTCCGCTCCTTGAGAACTCAACAGCGTGCCGAAAGTCAGTGCCAAGTAGTATCCCCGTCCCGGGCTTGATGTCTGGGTGGGATTCCTTTGGTTGATTGATCGAGATCTGTCAGGTCTCGGTTCTCGGCTGGTTTCAAGCATCTACGGAGAGTTTGATCCTGGCTCAGGACGAACGCTGGCGGCGTGCTTAACACATGCAAGTCGAACGCTGATCCATCTTCGGGTGGTGATGAGTGGCGAACGGGTGAGTAACACGTGGGCAACCTGCCCCCGGCTCTGGGATAACTCCAAGAAATTGG
>NZ_FOWE01000021.1 GCF_900115395.1 Geodermatophilus obscurus | reverse complement strand
CCCCACGCGCCGGCAGACACGCACGGACGGTCCCACGACCCCGCTTCCACAACCCCTGCCGGGTATCACATGGAAACGGTTTAGCCTCATCCGCTTTCGCTCGCCACTACTCACGGAATCACGGTTGTTTTCTCTTCCTGTGGGTACTGAGATGTTTCACTTCCCCACGTTCCCTCCACACGCCCTATGTGTTCAGGCGCGGGTCACACCACATGACTGGTGCGGGGTTCCCCCATTCGGACACCCTCGGATCAACGCTCGGTTGGCAGCTCCCCGAGGCTTATCGCAGCCTCCCACGTCCTTCATCGGCTCCTGGTGCCCAGGCATCCACCGTGTGCCCTCAACATCTTGGCCACACACAAACCTACAAACACGCGAACTCTGGCACGCACCACACCCGCCTCATCACCCCCGAAGGAGCCGGAACGAGTGCGGGCACTTGCAGAGAATCAAAGATGCTCGCGTCCACTGTGCAGTTCTCAACGACCAACCGGACGACCCTCCCCATCCGACCCCACCAGACCCCGCCCCCCGCAGGGACAGTCCCCGCAGGGACGACGAGCGATGTGAGATCCGAGAAGGCCCCGACACGAGAAAGCCCCCCACCCCGCAGGCATGCACCCACGGCAGGGGTCCGCTCCCTCAGGACCCAACAGCGTGCCTACGACCCCGCACCCCTCCCGACCCCGTTCCCCACCCCCGCGCCACAAGGACACGAGAGCCGTACTGGAGGCCGGCAACAGCCGGCGGCCGAACTGGTCAGCGTTCCACCCTCGAGCGCTGTCTGCGGACACGACGTGACCACCCACAACCGGGCGGCCATCACGGCCCGAGCACAGCTCTGGACCAACAGACACCCCCACAGGGAGTGGACTGCCGGCCAGGTGCTCCTTAGAAAGGAGGTGATCCAGCCGCACCTTCCGGTACGGCTACCTTGTTACGACTTCGTCCCAATCGCCGATCCCGCCTTCGACGGCTCCCTCCCACGAGGGGTTGGGCCACCGGCTTCGGGCGTTACCGACTTTCGTGACGTGACGGGCGGTGTGTACAAGGCCCGGGAACGTATTCACCGCAGCGTTGCTGATCTGCGATTACTAGCGACTCCAACTTCATGGGGTCGAGTTGCAGACCCCAATCCGAACTGAGACCGGCTTTTTGGGATTCGCTCCACCTCACGGTATCGCAGCCCTTTGTACCGGCCATTGTAGCATGTTTGCAGCCCTAGACATAAGGGGCATGATGATTTGACGTCATCCCCACCTTCCTCCGAGTTGACCCCGGCAGTCTCCCATGAGTCCCCACCATCACGTGCTGGCAACATGGAACGAGGGTTGCGCTCGTTGCGGGACTTAACCCAACATCTCACGACACGAGCTGACGACAACCATGCACCACCTGTGCACGACGCCAAAGGCACCCCGCATCTCTGCGAGATTTCCGTGCATGTCAAGCCTAGGTAAGGTTCTTCGCGTTGCATCGAATTAAGCAACATGCTCCGCCGCTTGTGCGGGCCCCCGTCAATTCCTTTGAGTTTTAGCCTTGCGGCCGTACTCCCCAGGCGGGGCGCTTAATGCGTTAGCTGCGGCACGGAGACCGTGGAATGGCCCCCACACCTAGCGCCCAACGTTTACGGCGTGGACTACCAGGGTATCTAATCCTGTTCGCTCCCCACGCTTTCGCTCCTCAGCGTCAGTATCGGCCCAGAGACCCGCCTTCGCCACCGGTGTTCCTCCTGATATCTGCGCATTTCACCGCTACACCAGGAATTCCAGTCTCCCCTGCCGAACTCAAGTCCGCCCGTATCGACTGCAGGCCTGAGGTTGAGCCTCAGGTTTTCACAGCCGACGCGACGAACCGCCTACGAGCTCTTTACGCCCAATAATTCCGGACAACGCTTGCACCCTACGTATTACCGCGGCTGCTGGCACGTAGTTGGCCGGTGCTTCTTCTGCAGGTACCGTCACTTGCGCTTCGTCCCTGCTGAAAGAGGTTTACAACCCGAAGGCCGTCATCCCCCACGCGGCGTCGCTGCGTCAGGCTTCCGCCCATTGCGCAATATTCCCCACTGCTGCCTCCCGTAGGAGTCTGGGCCGTGTCTCAGTCCCAGTGTGGCCGGTCACCCTCTCAGGCCGGCTACCCGTCGTCGCCTTGGTAGGCCACTACCCCACCAACAAGCTGATAGGCCGCGGGCCCATCCCCAGCCGGAAACCCTTTCCACCACCACCCATGCGGGAAGCAGTGAACATCCGGTATTAGCCCCAATTTCTTGGAGTTATCCCAGAGCCGGGGGCAGGTTGCCCACGTGTTACTCACCCGTTCGCCACTCATCACCACCCGAAGATGGATCAGCGTTCGACTTGCATGTGTTAAGCACGCCGCCAGCGTTCGTCCTGAGCCAGGATCAAACTCTCCGTAGATGCTTGAAACCAGCCGAGAACCGAGACCTGACAGATCTCGATCAATCAACCAAAGGAATCCCACCCAGACATCAAGCCCGGGACGGGGATACTACTTGGCACTGACTTTCGGCACGCTGTTGAGTTCTCAAGGAGCGGACGC
>NZ_FOWE01000008.1:209194-307678 GCF_900115395.1 Geodermatophilus obscurus | reverse complement strand
AGAGACTTGAGAAGAGCTGTCCCTAGTACGAGAGGACCGGGACGGACGAACCTCTGGTGTGCCAGTTGTACCGCCAGGTGCACTGCTGGTTGGCTACGTTCGGCAGGGATAACCGCTGAAAGCATCTAAGCGGGAAGCTCGCTTCGAGATGAGGTCTCTCACCCAGTCAATGGGGTAAGGCCCCCGCCCAGACCAGCGGGTTGATAGGCCGGAAGTGGAAGCACCGCAAGGTGTGTGAGCTGACCGGTACTAACAGGCCGAGGGCTTGACCACACACACTTATCCTGCCAACACGCAGGACACGGTCACCAAGATTCGCGCGTCCACTGTGCAGCTCTGAACGCACCCAACCCCCCCACCACTCGGCGCCCGCACACACGTGCGGGCGCTGAGGGGTGGGGGCCGGCCGGGGTTCTGTTCACAGTGTTACGGCGGCCATGGCGAGAGGGAAACGCCCGGTACCATTCCGAACCCGGAAGCTAAGCCTCTCAGCGCCGATGGTACTGCCCTGGAGACGGGGTGGGAGAGTAGGACGCCGCCGGACAACCATTCCCAGAAGGGCCCTCACTCCCCGGTGAGGGCCCTTCTGCGTTTCGGCACCATCGCGGTGACGCGAGCGGGGTCAGCGTCGGCTGCTCTCCTTCGCCGTGGCGCCCACGTTGTCGGCGAGCCAGGCGTTGAGCGCCGTCAGGTCTTGCCAGGCGTCCCGGACGCGGTCCACGGCGGCCGGTCCGTGCAGCCAGCCCGCGTACTCGAAGAGGCGTCCGGCGTGCAGCGAGCGGTGACGCAGCAGGTCCGCGCGGGCGTCGTCGACGTCGTACCCCTTGGGCACCCGGCTCAGCCGGTCGCCACCGATCTCCCAGCCGGCGGACGCCAGGCGGTCCACCTCGGTCCGCAGGCGGGGCCCCTGCAGGTCGTCGGCCACTGCCCGGCGGAAGCGCTCCACCTGGTCGGACTCCAGCCGCCACGCTCCGCCGGCCACGCGCAGCCCCTCGGCGGAGATCTGCACGTACCACGCGCCGGCACCCCGGCCCTCGGGGTTGACGACGGCGCCCTGGTGCGTCTTGTACGGCGTCTTGTCGTTGCTGAAGCGCACGTCGCGGTACGGGCGGAACAGCTTGGCCGCGCCGAACTCGGCGGCGAGGGCGTCGACCAGCGCCTGCATCGGGGCGCGGACGCATGAGTCGTACACGTCCTTCGACCTGGTCCAGTAGGTCTTGGAGTTGTCGGCCTCGAGCCCCTCGTAGAAGAGCAACCCCTCGTCGGGGAACCCGGTGAACGTCATCCGGCCTCCTCGAGCAGCGCGTGCCAGCGGACCTCGCGGAGGGGGGTGCCACCGGCATCGAGCGTGCGGACCCAGCCGTCCCGGTCCCAGCCGGCCGACTCGAGGAAGCGGCCGGTCACCGTGTCGGCGTCGGCGACCCAGGTCTGCAGGCGGGCGGTGCCGGTCGACCGGGTGAGGTCGGCGGCGGCGGCCAGCAACCGGCTGCCGTGACCGCGGCGTCCCCAGCGCGGCTCGACGAGCAGGACGGCGAGCTCCGTGGTCGGTCCCGCAGGGTGCGGCCGGTCGTCGGGGCCGAGCTCGGCAGGCCCGTAGGCGGCGAAGCCGACCACGCGGCCGTCGTCGACGGCGACGAGGACGCCGTGCCCGGGCGTCGGAGGTGACGTGATGGCGGACCTCCAGCTCTCGGTGGCGGCGGCGGTGTCCCAGGCGTCGAGCACCGCGGCCGGGAGGGCGGCCTCGGCCATGGCCCGCCAGGCGGTCTCCTGGACACGGGCGACGTCGCCGGCGTCGGCCGGCACTGCCGGACGCACCGACACCTCCGCCGTGCCGGTCAGGCGCGGGAAGGGGGGCAGCGGGTCCACGCGCGCAGCCTAGGTGGGTCCCGCGGCGGAGCGGATCGTCACCGGTCGGGGGCAGGATCGGCGCGTGCCCGCCCCGACCGCCGAACGGCTCCCCGCCGCCCTCGCCCGGCGCATCGCGCTGGCCGCCCAGGGCTTCGCCGACCCGCGTCCGGCCGGTGCCGTCGACAGCCGCCAGCTGCGCCGGGTGGTCGACCGGCTCGCCGTCGTGCAGATCGACTCGGTCAACGTGGTGTCCCGCTCGCACTACCTGCCGTACTTCAGCCGGCTCGGCGCCTACCGGCGCCCGGTGCTCGACGACTTCACCGGGCGCCGTCACGAGGTGTTCGAGTACTGGGCGCACGAGGCGTCCTACCTGCCGGTGCGGCTGCACCCCCACCTCCGCTGGCGGATGGCCGCGGCCGAGGAGCACGCCTGGGGCTCGATGGTGCGCATCCAGCGGGAGCGGCCCGGCTACGTCGCAGAGGTCCTCGACCGGGTCCGCGAGGCCGGTCCGACGAGGGCCAGCGACCTCGACGAGCCCCGCCCGGACCGGCCCGGGAGCATGTGGAACTGGCACGCCGGCAAGGTGGCGCTGGAGTGGCTGTTCTACACCGGGGCGCTCACCGCCCGGGCGCGGACGACGTCCTTCGAGCGGGTCTACGACCTCCCCGAGCGGGTGCTGCCGGCCGCCGTCCTGCAGGCCCCGACCCCCGAGCCCGCCGACGCCGTCCGGGAGCTGGTGCGCACCGCCGGCCGCGCGCTCGGCGTGGCCACCGAGCGGGACCTGCGCGACTACTTCCGCCTGCGCCCGGTCCCCGCGCGGCAGGCGATCGACGAGCTGCAGGAGGCCGGCGAGCTGACGCCGGTCGAGGTGGCGGGGTGGGGAGCGCCCGCCTGGCTCGACCCGGCCGCCCGCCGGCCGCGGTGGATCCGCGCGCGGGCGCTGCTGTCGCCGTTCGACTCGCTGGTGTGGGAGCGACCCCGGGTCGAGCGCATCTTCGGCTTCCGGTACCGCCTGGAGATCTACACGCCGGCCGCCCAGCGGGTGCACGGCTACTACGTGCTGCCCTTCCTGCTCGGCGACCGGCTCGTGGCGCGCGCCGACCTAAAGGCCGACCGGCAGGCCGGCGTGCTGCGGGTGCAGGCGGTGCACGCCGAGGACGGCGTCGACCGCCCGGAGGTCGCGGCCGCCCTCGCCGACGAGCTGGGCCTCATGGCCGGCTGGCTCGACCTCGACGACGTCGCCGTCGCCGGGCGGGGCGACCTCGCGGCCGACCTCACCTCCGCGCTCCCCGTCGCGCGCACCGTCGTCGCCTAGGCTCGGCGGCCGTGACGAGCAGCAGCGGAGGAGTCGACACGCAGTACGAGGACCTCCTGCGGCGGATCCTCGAGCAGGGGACGCCGAAGTCCGACCGCACCGGCACCGGCACGGTGAGCACCTTCGGCGAGCGGCTGCGCTACGACCTGTCGACGTCCTTCCCGCTCGTGACGACGAAGAAGGTGCACTTCCGCTCGGTCGCGATCGAGCTGCTGTGGTTCCTCCGCGGCGAGGGCGACGTCCGGTGGCTGCAGGAGCAGGGCGTCACCATCTGGGACGAGTGGGCCGGCGCCGACGGCGACCTCGGACCCGTCTACGGCGTGCAGTGGCGCTCCTGGCCCACGCCGGACGGCGGGACGGTCGACCAGATCCAGGGCGTCCTCGACACCCTGCGCACCGACCCCGACTCCCGCCGCATGGTGGTCTCGGCGTGGAACGTGGCCGCCCTGCCGGAGATGGCGCTGGCGCCGTGCCACGCGCTGTTCCAGTTCGCCGTCCACGACGGCCGGCTGTCCTGCCAGCTCTACCAGCGCAGCGCCGACATGTTCCTCGGCGTCCCGTTCAACATCGCCAGCTATGCGCTGCTCACCCGCATGGTGGCGGCCCAGGTCGGCCTGCAGCCGGGGGAGTTCATCTGGGTCGGCGGCGACTGCCACGTCTACAGCAACCACGTCGAGCAGGTCCGCGAGCAGCTCTCCCGGCAGGCACGGCCCTTCCCGCGGCTGGAGATCGCCCCAGCGCCGTCGCTGTTCGACCACCGCTACGAGGACTTCGTCCTGCACGGCTACGACCCCCACCCGGCCATCCGCGCCGCCGTGGCCGTGTGACCGTGCGCAGCACGCGGCGCCGACGGGCACAGCGCTGACGGGCACGGCGCTGACGGGCACAGCGCTGATCTGGGCGCAGGCGCACGGCCGGGTCATCGGCGCCGACGGCCGGCTGCCGTGGCACCTGCCCGAGGACCTGCGCCTGTTCCGGGAGCGCACTGCCGGCGGCACCGTCGTCATGGGCCGGCGGACCTGGGAGTCGCTGCCCGCGCGCAACCGGCCGCTGCCCGGCCGGCGCAACGTCGTCCTCAGCCGGGACCCGGGCTGGTCGGCCGACGGTGCCGAGCGCGCCGGATCGGTCGAGGAGGCGCTGGCCGCCGCCCCCGACTGCTGGGTGATCGGCGGCGCGGCCGTCTACGCGGCGTTCCTGCCGCACGCCCGGCGGCTGCTCGTCACCGACGTCGACCTCGCCGTCGACGGCGACACGCGGGCCCCCGCGATCGACGGCGGCTGGCGTCCCGTCGCCCGCACCCCCGACGACGGCTGGGCCACCTCGGCGACGGGTCTGCGCTACCGCGTCACCGAGTACGAGCGCGCCGCCGCTGCCGGGCCGGGCGCCGCCGGCGACGCTGGGTAGATTCGCACGCATGACCACCGACCCCGCCCGGCCGTTCGGGCGCGTGCTCACGGCGATGGTCACCCCGCTGGCCGAGGACGGCTCGATCGACCTCGCCGGGGCCCAGGAGCTGGCCGCGCACCTGGTCGACCGCGAGTCCCACGACGGCGTGGTCGTCACCGGGACGACGGGGGAGTCGCCCACCATCAGCGACGCCGAGACGCGTTCGGTCCTCAGGGCGGTGCTCGACGCCGTCGGTGACCGCGCCGTCGTCGTGGCCGGGGTCGGCACCAACGACACGGCGCACAGCATCGACCGGGCCCGCGACGCCGAGCGGCTCGGCGCCCACGGCCTGCTCGTCGTCACCCCGTACTACAACAAGCCGCCCCAGGCGGGCCTGCTGCGGCACTTCACCTCCGTGGCCGACTCCACCGACCTGCCGGTGATGCTCTACGACATCCCGCCGCGCTCGGTGGTGCCCATCGAGGTCGAGACGCTGGTCCGGGCCGCCGAGCACCCGAGGATCGTGGCCGTCAAGGACGCCAAGGGCGACCTCGGCGCCGTCGCCTGGACGCTCGCGCGCACCGACCTCGCCTACTACTCCGGCGAGGACATGCTCAACCTGCCCCTGCTGGCGATGGGCGCGGTCGGTGTGGTGAGCGTCGTCGGGCACCTCGTGGGCACGCGGCTGGCCGAGCTGATCGCCGCCGTCGAGGCCGGTGACCTCGCGCGGGCGCGGCAGGTCAACGACAGCCTGCTGCCCGTCTACACCGGCATCTTCCGCACCCAGGGCGTCATCCTCACCAAGGCGGCGCTGCGCGAGCTGGGGCTGCCGGCCGGACCCGTCCGCCCGCCGCTGGTCGACGCCACCCCCGAACAGATCGCGCAACTGCGCACCGACCTCGCCGCCGGCGGGATCCACCTCCGAGAGGCACACGTCACGTGACCGTCAGCTCCGCCGGCCAGGCCGGTCAGCCCCACCTCGACCTCAAGACCCCGCCGCCGCTGCCGGCCGGTGGCCTGCGCGTCATCGCGCTCGGGGGGCTGGGCGAGATCGGCCGCAACATGGCCGTCCTCGAGTTCGACGGCAGGCTGCTGGTCATCGACTGCGGCGTGCTGTTCCCCGAGGCCGAGCAGCCCGGCGTCGATCTGATCCTCCCCGACTTCGGCGTCATCGAGCACCGCCTCGCCGACATCGAGGCCGTCGTGCTCACCCACGGGCACGAGGACCACATCGGCGCGATCCCCTACCTGCTGCGGCTGCGCGGGGACATCCCGCTGGTCGGCTCGAGGTTCACCCTCGCGCTGGTGGCGGCGAAGCTGCGCGAGCACCGGCTGGTCCCCACGCTGGTGGAGGTGGCCGCCGGTGACGACCACCTGGCCGGTCCGTTCCACTGCGAGTTCATCTCGGTCAACCACTCGATCCCCGACGCGCTGGCCGTCGCCGTCCACACGCCCGCGGGCGTGCTCGTGCACACCGGCGACTTCAAGATGGACCAGCTGCCCCTCGACGGCGTCCTCACCGACCTCGGCGCCTTCGCCCGGCTCGGCATCGAGGGCATCGACCTGCTGCTGGCCGACTCGACGAACGCCGAGATCCCCGGCTTCGTCACGCCCGAGCGGTCGATCGGCCCGGTGCTCGAGGACGTCTTCCGCCGCGCCACGCAGCGGCTCATCGTCTCCAGCTTCGCCAGCCACGTGCACCGCATCCAGCAGGTCCTCGACGCGGCCGACACGCACGGGCGCAAGGTCGCCCTGGTCGGCCGCTCGATGGTGCGCAACATGGGGGTCGCGCGCGACCTCGGCCTGCTGCACGTGCCACCCGGGCTCATGGTCAGCCTCGACGAGGCGACGAGCATGCCGCCCGAGCAGGTCGTGCTGGTCAGCACCGGGTCGCAGGGCGAGCCGCTGTCCGCGCTCGGGCGCATGGCGCGCGGCGAGCACCACCAGGTGACCATCGAGGCCGGCGACACCATCGTGCTGGCCTCCTCGCTGGTGCCCGGCAACGAGACCGCCGTCTACAAGGTGATCAACGGGCTGGCCCGGCTCGGCGCCACCGTCGTGCACAAGGAGACCGCCCGGGTGCACGTCTCCGGGCACGCCCCCGCCGGAGAGCTGCGCACCCTGCTCAACGTCGCCAAGCCGCGCTACCTCATGCCGGTCCACGGCGAGTGGCGGCACCTGCGCGCGCACGCGGCCCTCGCCGAGGAGACGGGCATGGCCCGCGACCGGGTGCTGCTCGCCGAGGACGGCGTGGTCGTCGACCTCGTCGACGGCAAGGCCTCGATCACCGGCTCGGTGCCGGTGGGCAACGTCTACGTCGACGGGCTGAACGTCGGCGACGTCGGCGAGGAGTCGCTCCAGGAGCGCCGGATCCTCGGGGACGAGGGGTTCGTCGCGCTCACCGTCGTCATCGAGCCCTCGACCGGCACCATCGTGCGGCCCGTGCACCTGTCGACCCGCGGGTTCTCCGACGACCCGACGGCGTTCGACGAGGTGCTGCGGCTCGTGGAGGACAACCTCAAGCGGGAGCTGTCCGACGGGCAGACCGACGCCCACCGGCTCTCCCAGAGCATCCGCCGCACCGTGGGCAAGTGGGTGAGCGACACCCACCGCCGCCGGCCGATGATCATCCCGACGGTCCTCGAGGTCTAGCAGCAGGACCGCTACCCCCACGCCCCGCGCTCCCCGCGCGACACGCCCGGGGGGAGATCCCGGGTGATTTCCGGGCTCTCCGGTGAACACGGACGGTGCACCGGCCGTACCCCCTCCTGTACGACGCCCGGCGACGGGCGCCGGACACGAGGGGGGCGCCGGGCACGGGGGCCGGCGCCCCCCTCCACGTCCCGGGACGGCGTCAGAAGTCCGAGCGGACCACCACGTCCCCGTCGGCGTCGACGACCTCGAACGCGACGGCGTCGTCGCGCAGCACCGACGAGTTGAGGTTGCAGCGCAGCTCGGTCGCGCCGACCCCGAGGAACTCTCCGGCCGGCACCTCGTTGCCGGAGTCGTCGGTCACCGCGACGCGGTAGACCTCTCCCCGCTCGAACCCGGTGCCGGTCAGCTTCACCTCCACGCCCCAGGTGTGCGGCACCAGGTCCGCCCGGGCCTCCACACCCGGCGCCACGGCCTCCACCGCCACCGGCTCCAGCGGCGGCGGGTCGGGCACCGGCCGGACCGCCCAGCCGACGACGCCGCCCGCGGCCGCCACCCCGGCCACCGCCGCGGCGGCCAGCGCGCGGCGCCGCACCCCGGCCCGGCGCAGCGGGACCACCCGCCGCTGCTCCTCCTCGGCGATGCGGGCCATGATGCGGGCGCCGAGGTCCGGCGGGGGAGTGGGGGTCGCGTCGAGCGCGTCGGCGTCGACGCCGGCCAGCCGTGCGGCCAGCGGTGCGATCTCGGCCAGCTCGGCCCGGCACTCGGGGTCGCCGTCGAGGTGGGCGCGCACGCGGTCCCGCTCGGCCGGGCTCAGGTGCCCGAGAGCGTAGGAGCCCAGCATCTCGCGCAGCTCGCGGTGCTCGTCCCCGTGTGGGCCGCTCACGGCTCGACTCCCATCTCGTCGAGGGCCAGGCGCAACGCCTTGAGCCCGTAGAACACCCGGCTGCGCACCGTGCCGACCGGCACGCCGAGCTCGGCGGCCACCTCCCCGTACGGACGGCCGCGCAGGTGCGTCTGCACGATCGCCGTCCGGTGCTCCTCGCTGACCCGGCGCAACGCCTCCTCGACCACCCACACGTCGACCAGGTGCTCGTCGGCGGGGGCCACGGCGGGCGCGTCCTGGGTGGCGTCGTCGGTCAGCTGCCGCTGCCACGGCCGCACGGCGAACCGGCGGGCCTCGTCGACCACCACGTTGCGCGCGATGGCGAACAGCCACGTCCGCAGGCTGGCCAGCTGCGGGTCGAAGGAGCCGGAGGCCCGCCACGCGCGGAGGAACACCTCCTGGACGACGTCCTGCGCTGCGCCGCCGTCCCCGAGCTGGCGCAGCGCGAAGCGGTAGAGCTCCGCGCCGTGCGCGGCGTAGGCCGCCTGCACGTCCAGCGGTTCCACCGGCGCCGGTCTGTGCCGTCCCATGCGCGACCTCCCGGTGCTGCGGCTCCTCGTCGGACGGACGTACGGGCGCCGCACGTCATCGGTTCAGCGCACGGGCACCGCGCACTCTGTCAGTTCGCGGCCCCGCCGTGACCTCAGCGGACGACGGGGATCGGCGCGATGCCCTCGTCGGCGGGCAGGTCGAACCCCCACACCTGCGCGTAGAAGGACAGCTCGCCGTCGAGGGCGGCCCGGATGTTCTCCGCCCGGCGGAAGCCGTGCTGCTCACCCTCGAACAACAGGTACGCGTGCGGCACACCCCGGTCCCGCAGCGCCGCCACCAGCACCTCGGCCTGCTCCGGCGGGACGACCCGGTCCTCGGAGCCCTGGAACACCGCCAACGGGGTGTCCAGCGCACCGACGTGCGTGATCGGGGAGCGCGCGGTGTAGACGTCGGCGCCGTCGGGCCAGGGCGCCACCAGCCCGTCGAGGTAGCGCGACTCGAACTTGTGCGTGTCGGCGGCCAGCGCCGCGAGGTCGGCGACGCCGAAGTGGCTCGCCCCGGCCGTGAACGTGCCCGGCCGCAGGCACAGCGCCGCCAGCGTCGTGAACCCGCCGGCCGACCCGCCGCGGATCGCCATGCGCGCGGCGTCCACCCGGCCGGCGTCGGCGAGGTACCGCGCGCAGGCGACGACGTCGTCGAGGTCGGCGACGCCCCAGTGGCCCTGCAGCACGTCGCGGTAGCGGCGCCCGTAGCCCGCCGAGCCGCGGTGGTCGACGTGCGCGACGCAGAACCCGCGCGAGGTGAAGTACTGGATCTCGGGGTTGAACGTACGGTCGTGCGCCCCCGTCGGCCCGCCGTGCACCATCACGACCAGGGGCGGGCGCTCGCCCTCCGGCGCGGTCACGCCGGGGTTGGTGGGCGGGTAGACGTAGGCGTGGGCCTCGGCGATGCCGGTGCCGCGGTCCTCGGTCGGGAACGTCACGTGCTCCGGGACGGAGAACCAGGCCGGGTCCAGGCCGAGGTCGCGCGCCGGCCGCAGCACCTCGACCGCGCCGTCGAGGCCGGCGCGCAGCACCACCGGCTCGGTCCGTGGGCCCCCGCCCGCGCACACGACCCCCTCGCCGTCGGCCGCCAGGTAGCGCACCGCCGTGTACCCGGGGAGCGCGAGCTCCGCCGTCGACCCGTCGGGCCGGCGCACCAGCAGCCGGTCGTCGCCGCCGGGGACCACCACGCGGCCGCCGGGCAGCAGCGCGAACGAGCGGGCACCGAACACCCACTGCGGGCCGGCGAGGTCGTGGCCCGGGTCGAGGACGAGCTCCGCCGGCCCGCCCGGCCGCCGGCGCCACAGCGACCAGGTGTCGGTGCGGTCGCAGCAGAACCACAGCGTCCCGTCGGCGTCCCAGGTCGGCTGCACCGCGGACTCGCCCCGCCCGTCGGGGGAGCGCCCCCCGGCCACCACCGTCTCGGTGCCATCGGCGGCGCGGACCACCAGCCGGGCGGCGTCCCAGGGCATGTCGGGGTGGTCCCACTGCAGCCAGGCGAGCTGTCCGTCGGGGCCGGGTCGCGGGTCGGAGACGAAGTCCGGCCCGGTGACCAGCACCTCGGTCGTGCCGTCGGCCGCGATCCGCACGATCTCGTTGACGACGTCGGCCGCCGCACCGGAGGCCGCGTGCGTCTCGCGCACCGCCAGCAGGCCGCCGTCGCCGGTCGGGGTCAGGTCGGCGTACCGGACGCCGGCCGGCAGGTCCGGCTCCGGGGTGAGCGCGACCGGCGCGGCCGCACCCGGGTCGAGGCGGTACAGGCGCTGGTCGTCGAAGTGCGTGAACCAGACGGTGCCCCCGGCGACCGCCCAGGCCGCGCCGCCGTACTCGTGCACCCGGGTGCGGGCGTTCCACGGGGAGGGGAGCACGTCGGCCACCGCGCCGTCGGTCGACCGGCGCACCAGCGCCGAGCGCCCACCCTCGGCGGGGCGTGACTCCGACCACCACACGTCCCCGCCGTCGACGACGACCTCGCCGAGCCGGGCCGCGGCGCGGACGACGAGCGCCGAGGTGACGGGGGTGGGCCAGCTGCCGTACGGCACGGCCGGGGGAGTCGGCTGCGGGGGAGTCGGCTGCGGGGGAGTCGGCTGCGCGGGAGTCGGCTGCGCGGGAGGCATGGCCCGACCGTAGGGCGGGGACACGACGTCCCGCCTGCCTGGGAGGACGCCGGCCGGCGGCTACCGTTCGACGCATGCCTGCCCGCACCACGCCCTCGCGCCGGCCGTCCGGCTCGGCCCCGAAGGGCCGGTCCGGGTCGACCGCCGCCGGGAAGCGGCCGGCCGCGCGCACCCCCGCCCGCAACGGCAACCGCAAGCCCCCCGCGCGCCGGCCCGCCCCCAAGCAGGGCCCCGGCGCCGCCGCCGGCGTCTGGCGCGCCGCCGCCGGCGCCTGGGGGCTGCTCGCCCGCGGCGCCGGTGGCCTGGCCCGCTCGATCGCCCGCCCGGAGGAGGCCGAGCCGCTCGCGCCCGAGCACCGGCGCGACGGCGTGGGCCTGGCCGTCCTCGGCCTCGCCGTCGTCCTCGGCGCGGCCGCGTGGTTCGACGGCATCGGTCCCGTCGGGGCCGGCCTCGCCGACGGCGTCCGCTTCGTCGTCGGCTCGCTGCTCGTGGTGCTGCCCGCCTTCCTCTTCCTCGTCGCGCTGCGGCTGCTGCGCCGCGCCCCCCACCCGGAGGCCCGCGGCCGTCTGACCATCGGCTGGCTCTGCGCCCTGCTCGCCGTCCTCGGCATCGCCTCGGTCGTCGGCGACGCCGGGGACCCGCTGGGCGGGCGTCCCGGGGACGGCGGGCTGGTCGGCTGGGCGGTCGGCACGCCGCTGACCGCAGGCCTCGGCGCCGTCGTCGCGGTGGTGCTGCTGTCGCTGCTGGCGGTCTTCGCCGTCCTCGTGCTCACCGCCACGCCGCTGCACCAGGTGCCCGAGCGGCTGCGCGGCTTCGTCGACCGGGCCACCGGCCGTGCCGACGAGGAGTGGGACGAGGAGACCGACGAGGACCCGTACGAGGAGGAGGAGCCGCCGGCCACCGCGCCGCGCGGCCGCCGCGCCCGCGCCGCCCTCGACGAGATGCTGGCCGCCGAGTCCACGACGATGCCGACCGGCCCCATCGACCACGTGCCGGCCGTCGACGTCCGCGAGGCCGTGCGGCACGAGCCCGCGCCGGAGCCCGAGACCGCACCGGCTGTGCCACCGGCCCTGCGGCCCGTGGTCGTGGACCGGACGGCGCCGCCGGAGCACCTCCCGCCCGTCGAGGAGCCCCAGCAGCTGGTCATCGAGCCGGTCGAGGGCGACTACGTGCTGCCCTCGATCAGCATGCTGCGCCCGGGCACCCCGCCACGGGCCCGCTCGCAGGCCAACGACGCCGCCATCGAGGCGATCGCCGGCGTGCTCGAGCAGTTCGGCGTCGACGCCCGCGTCGCGAGCTTCACCCGGGGCCCCACGGTCACCCGCTACGAGATCGAGCTCGGCAACGCGGTCAAGGTCGAGAAGATCACCGCGCTGACCCGCAACCTGGCCTACGCCGTCGCCAACGACAACATCCGCATCCTCGCCCCGATCCCGGGCAAGTCCGCGGTGGGCGTCGAGGTGCCCAACACCGACCGCGAGACGGTGAGCCTGGGCGACGTCATGCGCTCCCAGGTCGCGAAGCAGGACCAGCACCCCATGCTCGTCGGCCTCGGCAAGGACATCGAGGGCGGCTTCGTCTGCGCGAACCTGGCGAAGATGCCGCACCTGCTGGTGGCCGGTGCCACCGGCGCCGGCAAGTCCTCGTGCATCAACTCGCTGCTGACGTCGCTGCTGCTGCGGGCCACCCCGGACCAGCTGCGGATGATCCTGGTCGACCCGAAGATGGTC
Organism: Geodermatophilus obscurus; assembly: GCF_900115395.1. Taxonomy (GTDB): domain Bacteria; phylum Actinomycetota; class Actinomycetes; order Mycobacteriales; family Geodermatophilaceae; genus Geodermatophilus; species Geodermatophilus obscurus_B. The sequence goes on along the minus strand of NZ_FOWE01000008.1, from coordinate 295,211 downwards.
GAGCTCACGCCCTACGACGGCATCCCGCACCTGATCACGCCGATCATCACCGACCCCAAGAAGGCGGCCACCGCGCTGGCGTGGCTGGTCGAGGAGATGGAGCAGCGCTACCAGGACATGCGCGCCACCGGGGTGCGGCACATCGACGACTTCAACCGCAAGGTCGAGCGCGGCGAGATCACCGCGCCGCCGGGGAGCGAGCGGGTCTACCGCCCCTACCCCTACATCCTCGCGATCGTGGACGAGCTCGCCGACCTGATGATGGTGGCCCCGCGCGACGTCGAGGAGTCGATCGTGCGGATCACCCAGAAGGCCCGCGCCGCCGGCATCCACCTGGTGCTCGCGACGCAGCGGCCCTCGGTCGACGTCGTCACCGGCCTGATCAAGGCGAACGTGCCCTCGCGGCTGGCGTTCTCCACCTCCAGCCTCACCGACAGCCGGGTCATCCTCGACCAGCCGGGTGCGGAGAAGCTGATCGGCATGGGGGACGCCCTGTTCCTGCCGATCGGCGCGGGCAAGCCGATCCGTGTCCAGGGCGCCTACGTCTCCGACGCCGAGATCGAGGCGGTCGTCGAGTTCACCAAGCGCCAGGCGGAGCCGGAGTACCGCGAGGAGGTCTTCAGCGCCGCCGCGGCGGGGGAGAAGAAGGAGGTCGACGAGGACATCGGCGGCGACCTGGAGCTCCTGTGCCAGGCCGTCGAGCTCGTCGTCACCAGCCAGTTCGGCTCGACGTCGATGCTGCAGCGCAAGCTGCGGGTCGGCTTCGCCAAGGCCGGCCGGCTCATGGACCTCATGGAGACCCGCGGCGTCGTCGGTCCCTCCGAGGGCTCCAAGGCCCGCGACGTCCTGATCAAGCCCGACGAGCTGGAGTCGGTGCTGTTCACGCTCCGTGGCGGCACCCTGCCCGGCGGCGAGGACTGAGCGCCCGGACGGGCACGGTTCCCCGTCGCGCCACGGTGCGCTCGCCGGCAGCACCTACGATGGCCCGGTGACAGCCCCGCCCAGCCCTGCCCGGACCGTGGCGCTGGTGACCCTCGGCTGCGCCCGCAACGAGGTGGACTCGGAGGAGCTGGCCGGCCGGCTGGCCGCCGACGGCTACCGGCTCGTCGACGACGCCGAGGGCGCCGACGCCGTCCTGGTCAACACCTGCGGGTTCATCGAGTCGGCGAAGAAGGACTCGGTCGACGCCATCCTCGCCGCCACCGACAGCGGTGCCCGGGTCGTCGCCGTCGGCTGCATGGCCGAGCGCTACGGCGCCGAGCTCGCCGGCGCCCTGCCCGAGGCCACCGTCCTCGGCTTCGACGACTACACCGCCATCGGCGACCGGCTCGACGACGTCCTCGAGGACCGCCCGCTGGTCCCGCACTCGCCGCGCGACCGGCGCACGCTGCTGCCGATCAGCCCGGTGGCCCGCACCGCGGCCGTCGCCGCGCCGGAGGCCCCGGCCATCCCCGGCCACGGCTGGGTGCAGCGCCGCCGGCTGGCGTCCGGCCCCACCGCCGCGCTCAAGCTCGCCTCCGGCTGCGACCGCCGCTGCGCCTTCTGCGCCATCCCCGCCTTCCGCGGGTCGTTCGTCTCCCGCCCCCCGGCCGAGGTGCTCACCGAGGCCCGGTGGCTGGCCGGCCAGGGCGTCACCGAGCTGGTGCTGGTCAGCGAGAACTCCACCTCCTACGGCAAGGACCTCGGCGACCTGCGCTCGCTGGAGCGGCTGCTGCCGGAGCTGGCCGCGGTCGAGGGGATCGTCCGGGTGCGGGTGGCCTATCTGCAGCCGGCCGAGCTGCGCCCGGGCCTGCTGGAGGTCATCGCCGGCACCGCCGGCGTCGCCCCGTACTACGACCTGTCCTTCCAGCACTCCTCGCCCGGGTTGCTGCGCCGGATGCGCCGCTTCGGCGGCACCGACGACTTCCTCGCCCTCGTCGGCCGGGCCCGCGCGCTGGCCCCGGAGGCGGGGTTCCGCACCAACGTCATCCTCGGCTTCCCCGGGGAGACCGAGGACGACGTCGCCGAGCTCGAGCGGTTCCTCACCGAGGCACGCCTGGACGCCGTCGGGGTGTTCGGCTACTCCGACGAGGAGGGCACCGAGGCGGTCGGCCTGCCGGGCAAGCTCGACCAGCCCGAGATCGACGCGCGCGTCCGCCGGATCACCGACCTGGTCGAGGAGCTGACGGCCCAGCGCGCCGAGGACCGCGTCGGCACCCGGGTCGAGGTGCTGCTGACCGAGGACCTCTCGGCGGAGGAGGGGAGCGGGGTGTGGGCCGGCCACGCCGCCCACCAGGACCCCGACGCCGACGGCACCACCACGCTCACCGGGGTCCCCGCCGAAGCCCGTCCGGGGCAGCTGGTGGTCGCCGACGTCGTCGGCACCGAGGGCGTCGACCTCGTCGCCGCCGCGCTGGCACCGGTCCCGGCCGGGCGGTGAGGTCGCGGTGAGGTCCTCGTGAGCGCCGTGGCACCCGACCCGGCGGCGACCCCGCCGCAGTCGGCCCGCCTGGTCAACCTGCCCAACGCGCTGACCGTGCTGCGACTGGCCCTGGTGCCGGTCTTCGCCGTCCTGCTGCTCTCCGACGGCGGCATGGACGACGGCCGGCGGGTGTGGGCGACCGTGTTCTTCGGCGCCGCGATCATCACCGACCGCTACGACGGGCTGATCGCCCGCCGCACCGGCCAGGTGACCGAGTTCGGCAAGCTGGCCGACCCGATCGCCGACAAGGCGCTCACCGGGACCGCGCTCATCGGCCTGTCCGTGCTCGCCCTGCTGCCGTGGTGGGTGACGCTGGCGATCCTCGTCCGCGAGGTCGGCGTCACGCTGCTGCGGTTCTGGGTGATCCGGCACGGCGTCATCGCCGCCAGCCGCGGCGGCAAGGCCAAGACCGTCGTGCAGGCGCTGGCGATCGGCCTCTACATCCTGCCGCTGAGCGGGCTGCTGGCCAGTGCCCGGTGGTGGGTCATGGCGGCGGCGCTGGTGCTCACCATCGTCACCGGCGTGGACTACGTCTGGCGGGCGCTCACGCTGCGCCGGACCAGTGCCCGGGCCGTGCGCGCGGCCGCCGCCCGGCGCGCCGCCGGGCCGACCGGGTCGCGCACCGACACCGCCGCCTGAGGAAGGACCACCCTCCTCCCCACGCCTCGCTCCGCTCGGCGCGGGCCCCAGGAGGTGGCCGTTCCGGCACGTCACCTGCTCGGCGTGGGGACCGGGAACGGGCAGGCCGGTGCGGGTGTTACGCCGTGAGCGGACGCGGACCCGCCGGGTCGGTGCCCGGCAGGGGCGCCGCGTACCGTGGGCGCACGGCACCCACGGGTGCCGCCGCTCTTCCCCCTGCCAGACAGGAGACGGCCATGACGTTGCTGCGCACCGAGCTCGGGCGGACCCTGCGCGGCCACCGGCTGCGCCAGCGGCGCACCCTGCGCGACGTCTCCGGTGCCGCCCGCGTCAGCCTCGGCTACCTCTCCGAGGTGGAGCGCGGCCAGAAGGAGGCCTCCTCCGAGCTGCTCGCCTCCATCTGCGACGCCCTCGACGTCGAGCTCGCCGACCTCCTCGCCGAGGTCAGCACGGAGCTGCGCGGTCCCGACGGCCGCGTCCGCCCGCTCGCCCCCGCCGGCGCCCCCGCGGCGCAGGCCGCGCCCGCCGAGGAGACCGTCGCGGCGGCCCCGGTCGCCGAGCCGGAGCCGGCCCTCGCGCTCGTCGGCGCCACCCGGGCCGCCCACCGCGCCGGGGGCGCCGTCTCGCTCGCCGCCTGACGTCACGCCCGGCCCGCGCACGGGCCGGGCGCGTGGCAGGGTGGACCCGGCGCCGTTCCGCACAGGGCGGCTGATCGCTGCGGGCCACCACCGGAGGTCGCCGTGCGGTACCTCTTCCGTCCCCCCGGGACCGAGGGCGCGTCCCTGCTCGGGCTGCCGTGGCACCAGCCGCTCGAGGAGTGGGACCCGGAGCTGCTGATCACGGTGCCGCAGCGCGGCATCTCGCGCCACGTCGTGCGTTTCGTCGCCTCGCAGGGGCGGGTGTTCGCGCTCAAGGAGATCTCCGAGCACCTCGCCCGGCACGAGTACGCGCTGCTCGGTGCCTTCGAGGAGGAGGGCCTGCCGTCGGTCTCGGTCCTGGGCATCTGCGTGGACCGGCCGCAGGGTCAGGACGCCATCCTGGTGACCCGCTACCTCGAGTACTCGATGTCCTACCGGTACCTGTTCTCCCGGCCCAGTGCCCGCCAGTCGGTGGACCAGCTCATGGACACCCTGGCCGTGCTGCTCGTGCGGCTGCACCTGGCGGGGGTCTTCTGGGGCGACTGCTCGCTGTCGAACACCCTGTTCCGGCTCGACGCCGGTGCGCTGGCCGCCTACCTCGTCGACGCCGAGACCGTGGAGCGGCACCCCTCGCTCAGCCGCGGGCAGCGGCACTACGACCTCGACCTCGCGCGCGAGCGGGTGGGCGCGGAGCTGCTCGACCTGCAGTTCGGCGAGCTGCTGCCGCACGGCGTCGACCCCATCGAGGTGGCCGACAGCCTGCCGCCGCGCTACGCGTCCCTCTGGGACGAGGTGACGCACGAGGAGGTGTTCCAGGCCGACGAGCAGCGCTACCGCGTGGCCGAGCGCCTGCAGCGGCTCAACGACCTCGGGTTCGACGTCGGCGAGGTCGAGCTGGTGACCTCCGACGAGGGCGCCCGCCTACGGGTGCAGACCCGCGTCTCCTCACCGGGACAGCACCGACGGGAGCTCTTCCGGCTCACCGGCCTGGAGGTGCAGGAGAACCAGGCGCGGCGGCTGCTCAACGACCTGCGCGCCTACCGCGCCTACCTGGAGCAGAAGGCCGGCGCGCCGGTGTCCGAGGCCGCCGCGGGGGCCAGCTGGCTGACCGAGGTGTACCAGCCCGTGATCGACACGATCCCGCCCGACCTCGTCGGCCGCCTGGAGCCGGCGGAGGTCTTCCACGAGGTGCTCGAGCACCGGTGGTTCCTCTCCGAGCAGGCCGGACGCGACGTCGGGACGACGGCGGCCGCGCGGTCCTACGTGCGCAACGTCCTCCCGTCGACGCCGGCGGAGCTGACGACCCCCTCGGTGATCGTCAACCGCTCCTGACCGGCATCCGGCGCGCCAATGCGCCGGTCACGCGCCGGTCACGTCACGGACACGGCCGGGTTGCGGCCGTCTGTGGGTTGGGCCACGGTGTCGACCACGCGGTGATCGACGAGGTTCGCCGAACGGAGGCGTAGACGGTGTCCATCGGTAGACAGGTCACAGGAGCCGGGGGGCACCGGCTGCCCCGGTCCCCGCTCCGGCGGTCGCGGCGGGTCCTGGGCGGTGGGGCCGCGGCGCTCGTGCTGGCCTCGACCCTCGCCGCCTGCGGCGGGGGCGGGGACGGCGGCAGCCAGACGCTCACCTGGTACATCAACCCCGACTCCGGGGGGCAGGCGGAGATCGCCGCCCGGTGCACCGAGGCGGCCGGCGGTGCCTACACCATCACCACGGCCGTCCTGCCCCGGCAGGCGGCCGGGCAGCGCGAGCAGCTGGTGCGGCGCCTCGCGGCGAACGACGCCTCGATCGACATCATGAGCCTCGACCCGATCTTCGTCCCCGAGTTCGCCGAGGCCGGGTTCCTCGCCGAGGTCCCCGAGGACCTCGCGGACCAGTTCACCGAGAACGTCGTCCCGGCGTCGGTCGAGAGCTCGACGTGGGACGACCGGCTCGCCGCGGTGCCCTTCTGGGCGAACACCCAGCTGCTCTGGTACCGCAAGTCCGTGGCCGAGGCGGCCGGGCTGGACATGTCCCAGCCGGTCACCTGGGACCAGCTCATCACGGCGGCGCAGTCCCAGGGTGTGCTCATCGGGGCGCAGGGTCTGCGGGCCGAGTCCCTGACGGTGTGGCTCAACGCCCTCATCGAGTCGGCCGGCGGGTCCATCATCGAGGAGCAGGCCGAGGCGCCCGAGGACATCCAGCTCGGTTTCGAGTCGGAGCCCGCGGCACGGGCTGCCGAGGTCATGCGGGCGGTGGCCGACTCCGGTGCCGTGAGCCCGGCCTTCTCCACGGAGAACGAGGACGCCTCGGCGACCGGGTTCGAGGGTGAGAACGCCGGCTTCATGGTCAACTGGCCGTTCGTCTGGCCGCGGGCCCTGGCCGCGGTCGAGGGCGGCACGCTCGACCAGTCGGTGCCCGACGACTACGGGTGGACGATCTATCCGCGGGTGAACGAGGACGACCCCGCGGCTCCGCCGTTCGGTGGGATCAACCTGGGCATCGGCGCCCTCAGCCCGAACGTCGACCTGGCCTTCGAGGCGGTGCAGTGCATCACCTCGGAGGAGAACCAGGCCTACTACTTCACGACCAACGGCAACCCGGCCTCGAACCTGGCCGTCTACGACGACCCGGAGGTCATCGAGGTCTTCCCGCAGGCCCCGGTCATCCGCGAGTCCCTCGAGCTCGCGGCGTCACGGCCGCTCACGGCCTACTACAACGAGGTCACCGGCGGCATCCAGCGCGTCTACCACCCGCCGGCGTCGGTCGACCCCGGCTCGACGGGCGCGGAGGCCCAGGAACTCATCGGCTCCATCCTGGCAGGGGAGCAGCTGCTATGACCCAGACGACCCTCCCTCCGGTCGAGAAGACCCAGCCGGTCTCCTCACCGCGCGGGTCCATCAGCGACCGGTCCCGCGCCGAGCGCAGGCTCGGGTGGATGCTGGCCGGGCCGGCCTTCCTGGTGATGCTCCTCGTCACCGCCTACCCGATCCTGCAGGCGGTCTACGAGTCGCTGTTCTCCTACCGGCTCACCGACCCGAACAACCGGTCCTTCGTGGGCCTGGGCAACTACTGGGTGATCCTCAGCGACCCGCTGTGGTGGCAGTCGCTCGGCGTCACCGTGCTCATCACGGTCATCACCGTCGCCGTCGAGCTGGTCCTCGGCTTCGCCCTCGCCCTGGTGATGGCCAAGGCCCTCAGCTCGATCCGGCCGGTGGTCCGGGCGGCCATCCTCATCCCGTACGCGGTCATCACGGTGGTGTCGGCGTTCGCGTGGCAGTTCGCGTTCGACATCGACACCGGCTTCGTCAACAGCTGGTTCGCCTGGCTGCCGGGCGTCTCGGCCGACACCGACTGGTTCGGTGACTTCGGGACGTCGCTGGTCGTCGTCTGCGCCGCCGAGATCTGGAAGACGACGCCGTTCATCTCGCTGCTGCTGCTCGCCGGCCTGGCCCAGGTGCCCGAGGTCCTCCAGGAGGCCGCCAAGGTCGACGGCGCGACCTGGTGGCAGCGCATGCGGAAGGTGACGATCCCGAACATGAAGGCGGCGATCATGGTCGCCCTGCTGTTCCGCAGTCTCGACGCCTTCCGGGTCTTCGACAGCATCTTCATCATGACCGGCGGGGCCAACAACACCGAGTCGGTGTCCTTCCTCGCCTACCGCCAGACGATCGCCCGCCTCGAGATCGGTCTCGGGTCGGCGGTCTCGGTCCTGCTGTTCCTCTGCGTCGTGCTCATCGCGTTCGGCTTCATCAAGGGCTTCAAGGTCGACCTGGCCCAGGCGAGAGGGGACCGCTGATGTCGTCGCGGGAGAGGACCTGGTGGATCGTCGGCGGGATCCTCATCGTCATCTACGCGCTCTTCCCGATCGCGTGGATCGTGTCGCTGTCGTTCAAGTCCGCGGCCGACATCGCCAACGGGCAGTTCCTGCCCACCACCTGGTCGACGGAGAACTACAGCTTCATCCTCACCGGCGGGGCCAGTGACCTGTTCCTGCCGGCGCTGCGCAACTCCTTCGGCATCTGCCTCATCGCGACGGCGATCTCCTGCCTGCTCGCGATGTTCGCGGCCTACGCCATCGCGCGGCTGGACTTCCCGGGCAAGACGCTGATCCTGTCCACGGCTCTCGCGGTGGCGATCTTCCCGGTCATCTCGATCGTCACGCCGCTGTTCAACGTGTGGCGGCAGATCGGCCTCTACGACACGTGGCCCGGCCTGATCATCCCGTACCTGTCGCTGACGCTCCCCATCTCCATCTGGACGATGTCGGCCTTCTTCCGGGAGATCCCCTGGGAGATGGAGCAGGCCGCCCAGGTGGACGGCGCGACGACGTGGCAGGCGTTCCGCAAGGTGATCGTCCCGCTCGCCGCGCCCGGGGTGTTCACCACCGCGATCATCGCCTTCTTCATCGCGTGGAACGACTTCGTCTACGGGATCTCGCTGACGTCGACGAGCGCGGCCCGTCCGGTCCCGGCCGCGCTGGGCCTGTTCTCCGGCGCCTCGCAGTTCGAGGACCCCACCGGGGGTATCTCCGCCGCCGCGGTGATCGTCACGATCCCCGTCGTGGTCCTCGTCCTCCTCTTCCAGCGGCGCATCGTCGCCGGCCTCACCAACGGCGCGGTCAAGGGCTGACCCGGCTGTGCTCCCCACTCCACTGACGTCCAGAGGGGACGAGATCTGATGGCCTCCATCGAGATGAAGAACATCGTCAAGCAGTACGGCGACGGCTACCCGGCCGTGAACGACGTCAGCCTCGACATCGCCGACGGCGAGTTCATGATCCTGGTCGGCCCCTCCGGCTGCGGGAAGTCGACCCTGCTGCGGATGATCGTCGGGCTGGAGGACATCACCAGCGGCGACATGATCATCGGGGGCAAGCGGGTCAACGACCTCGCGCCCCGGGACCGCAACCTGTCGATGGTCTTCCAGAACTACGCGCTCTACCCGCACATGACCGTCTACGAGAACATCGCGTTCCCGCTGCGGCTGTCCAAGACCCCCGACGACGAGGTGCGCCGCCGGGTGACCGAGGCCTCCGACGTGCTCGAGCTCAAGGAGCACCTGGAGCGCAAGCCGGCCAACCTCTCCGGTGGTCAGCGTCAGCGGGTCGCCATGGGGCGCGCGATCGTCCGCCAGGCCGAGGCGTTCCTCTTCGACGAGCCGCTGTCCAACCTCGACGCGAAGCTGCGCGGTCAGATGCGCACCGAGATCTCGCGGCTGCAGCGGCGCCTGGGCATCACCACCGTCTACGTCACCCACGACCAGACCGAGGCCATGACCCTCGGCGACCGCGTCTGCGTGCTCCGCAAGGGCAAGATCCAGCAGGTCGCGTCGCCGCGGGAGCTCTACGAGCAGCCGGTCAACCTCTTCGTCGCCGGGTTCATCGGCTCCCCGCCGATGAACTTCCTGCCCGCGACGCTGGAGGGTGACAGCCTCTCGACGCCGTTCGGGCCGATCCGGCTCGACGAGCGCCGCGTGGCGGCGGTCCGCGGTCGTGACCTGCTCATGGTCGGCATCCGGCCGGAGTACTTCGAGGACGCGTCGCTGGTCGACGAGGCGAAGATGCCGCTCGGCTCGACCTTCCGGGCCCGGGTCGACGTCACCGAGTGGCTGGGGGACTCGCAGTACGCCTACATCCCCTACGAGGCGCCGGAGGCCATCACCGCCCAGCTGCGCGACCTGTCGCGGGAGCTCGACGCGGAGGAGATCCGGACGCAGGCGATCGTGTCGATCGACGCCACGAGCCGCATCCGCGAGGGCCGCGAGGCCGAGTTCTGGCTCGACAGCCGCAAGGTGCACGTCTTCGACCCGCAGACCGGTGACAACCTCACCCGCGACGCGGAGGCCGGCGCCCGGCTGACGCAGATGGCGGAGGAGGACCGCGTCGAGCAGGTCGAGCACGCCCAGAACTCGGGCCAGACCGTCTCCGGTCAGGGCACCGGGGGCGGGGGCGGCGGCGCCCACGGGGCGCACCGGGCCGGCGCCGCCTGACGGACCGTCGACCGGGCCGGTCGGGACCTCCGACCGGCCCGGTCAGGCCGTCCTGGCGGCCCGCTGCTCCTTCGCGGCGGCCAGCTCCGCGGCGGTCGGCGGGTCGGCGCCGACCCGCGTGCAGTTGAGCGCGGCGACGAGGGCCGCGTCGTCGACGAGGGCGAGCAGGTCGTCGTCGGCGAGCTGCTCGAGGGCCGCCCGGCCGGTGACCCCGGCGGCGAGCAGGCCGGAGAACAGGCCGGCGGCCAGCGAGTCACCCGCGCCGACGGTGTCGACCACGGTCACCTCCGGGGGCGACCGGTGCAGCACCGGGCGGCCCGGCCGGGCGACCCGCAGCGGCGCCCCGCCGTCGGTGAGCAGGACCAGCGCCGGGCCGCGTGCCGCCCACCGCTGCACCGCGTCGTCGAGGTCGGTCGTGTCCGGCTCGAGCCAGGCGAGGTCCTCCGCGCTGACCTTCACCACGTCGGCGACGGCGACCAGCCGGTCCAGCCGTGCCCGCACGCCGTCCGGGTCGTTGCCGAGCGCCGCGCCGACCGGCCCGCCGGCCAGCATCGGGCGCAGGTTCGGGTCGACGCTCACCAGGGCCGTGCCGGTCAGCCGCTCGGCCAGCCGGGCGATCGCCTCGCTGCCCGGCGGTGTCCAGGAGGAGATGGACCCGACGTGCAGCACCGCCGTCGCCGGGGGCAGGACGGCGGCCAGCTCCTCGTCGGTCCACTGCCAGTCGGCCGCACCCTGCACGTGGAAGCCGTAGTCGGGGGAGCCGTCGGGCCCCAGGCCGACGACGGCGAGGCTGACCGGCTCCGACGCGGCGACCATGCCGGAGACGTCGACGCCGGAGAGCTCCGCGTGCCGGCGCAGCGCGGTGGCCATCGGGCCGGTGCCCAGCCGCGCCAGCAGCGCGACGGGTGTCGCCAGCCGTCCCGCGGCGACGGCGACGTTGAGCGCATTCCCGCCGGGACGGGCGACGTAGTGCGGCGCGGTGCCCTCGGGGCCCGCGTCGGCGTCCGGCACCGGCAGCAGGTCGACGACGAGTTCGCCGAGAACGGTCAGGACGGGGCCGGTGGGGACGGGCACGTCGCGGTCCATCGCCCGACCATAGGGCCCGGCCGCCGTGGCCACCCGGGGATCCCCGGAGGGAGGACGGGGGACCTCCCTGTTGGCCCGGGTACCCGTCCTGCTGGGACGATGACCACGTGACCGCCGCGGACCGCGGCGGTCGGTCTGCCAGAGGCGGCGCCGGACCGCGCCGGACCAGGAGGAGCTCGCCATGCCCAACCCGCTCGTCAAGCTGTGGCGGTACCTGACGGCCTCGGCCAACGCGCAGATCGACCAGCGCGCCGACCCCAAGATCCAGATCCAGCAGGCGATCGAGGCCGAGCAGCAGCGGCACCAGGCTCTGGCCAACCAGGCCGCCGCGGTCCTCGGCAACCAGCGACAGCTGGAGATGCGCCTCAACCGGCAGCTCGGTGAGGTCGAGAAGCTGCAGGCCTCGGCCCGCCAGGCGCTGGTGCTGGCCGACCAGTCGCGTGGCCGGGGCGACGTCGGCAAGGCCACGGAGTACGAGAACGCCGCCCAGGCCTTCGCCACCCAGCTGGTCGCCGCCGAGCAGGCGATGGAGGACCTCAAGCGCAGCCACGACGAGGCGCTGCAGGCCGCCGAGCAGGCACGCGGAGCCGTCGAGCAGAGCCGCATGCGGTTGCAGACGACGCTGGCCGAGCGCACCAAGCTGATGAGCCAGCTCGAGCAGGCCAAGATGCAGGAGCACGTGGCCGCCTCGATGCGGCAGGTCAACGAGCTCTCGGCACCGGGGAACACCCCCAGCCTGGCCGAGGTCCGCGACAAGATCGAGGCCCGCTACGCCAACGCGCTCGGTCAGGCCGAGCTGGCCCAGACGTCGGTCGAGGGCCGCATGCTCGAGGTGCAGAAGGCCACCCTCGACGTCGCCGGCGCCTCGCGGTTGGAGCAGATCCGCGCGGGCATGGGCGGCGGGCAGACCGCCGTCGAGGGCGGCACCGGGGCGGCCGGCGCGATCGGCCCGGGCACGGCGGCGCCGTCGTTCGAGAAGACCGAGCAGCAGGCGCAGCGCCCCGAGAACGCCTGACGCACGACCGCGGGCCCGGTCCCGGACCGGGCCCGCGGTGTGTCCGTCCTCAGGTGGCGCTGGTGAGCGGGCGCGGGTGGTCGGGCTCGCCGGTGCGGGCCAGCGGGTCGACGGGTGCGTCGGTGGCCTGGCAGGTGGGGCACCAGTAGGTGATCCGCTCCTGCAGGTCCGGCCCCTGGTCGCCGCGCAGGATCGGGGTGCCGCAGCGGTAGCACGGCTTGTCCTTGCGGCCGTAGACCCAGTGGTCGCGGCCGCGGCGCAGGTCGCCGGTGGTGCTCTGCTCCGGGCGGTCGCGGTTGGCCAGCATCAGCGCCCGGGTGCGCTCCACCAGGCCGGACAGGTCCTCGACGTCGGCGACACGCATCCAGGGGTGCACGCCGCAGACGAACAGACCCTCGACCTTGTAGAGGTTGCCGGGCCCGCACAGGTTGCGCTGGTCGAGGACCGCCACGCCGACCTGCTCGTCGGGGTGCGACCGCAGCCGGCGCAACGCCTCGTCGAGGTCCCAGTCGGGGCCCAGCACGTCGGGGCCGAGGTGACCGACGACGGTGTCCTCCTGCTCGGTGCGCACCATGGTGACGTCGTGGAGCCGGTAGCCGACGCAGTCCCACCGGTCGGTGGCGAGGACGGCCCGGATGGAGAACGCCGGCCCGCCGCGCCACCGGGCGCCCTTGCGATAGATGTGCCAGCTGCCGTCCATGCGGTAGTGGGTGCGCAGCGTCCACCCGTCGGTGAGGCGGGTGAGCATGTGCTTGCCGCGGGAGACCACCTCGGCGACGGTGCGGCCGGTGAGGTCGGTGGCGGCCAGCTGGGGCACCCGGAGCTCGCCGCGGCGCAGCGTCTGGCCGGCCAGCGCGGTGTTCATCCGCTTGGCGGCCAACCAGACGGTGTCTCCCTCGGGCACGACCTCATTGTCCCCCGCGGGCATCCGCGCTGCTCGAGCGCGAGAGAGGTCACGCCGGGGTCAGGAAGCGCGAGGTCGCCGGGGACGCTGGACCGTCCGTGCGCCGCGACCCCGAGCCCACCCCCACCGGCACCCCGGAGATCGCCCCGGAGCACGTCTCCGGGGTCGCGGAGCCGGTCACGGTGACCGTCGCCCGCCACGTCCACGCCGACCGGCGGGCCGCCTTCGAGCAGTGGGCCGGCGAGGTCCTGGGCCTGGCCGAGCGGTTCCCCGGCAACCTGGGCACCAGCCTGCTGCGCCCGGGGCCGGGCTCGAACCGCTACCACCTGGTCTACCGGTTCGCCGACGGCGAGGCGCTGGCCCGCTGGGAGCGCTCGGCGGAGCGGCGCGCGGCGCTGGCGCGGGTGGAGTCCCTGTCGGAGGGCGCCGACTACGCCCGCGTGGCCGGGCTGGACAGCTTCTTCACCGCCCTGACCCCGCCCCGGCCGGGCCCGCGCTGGCGGCTCACCGTGCTCACCATCGCGGCCGTCTTCGGCATCACCCTCGGCTTCTCGCTGCTGGTGGCCCCGCACATCACCTCGTGGCCGCTGCCGGTGCGGCTGCTGCTGTCGGCGACCGTCGTCGTCGTGCTGCTCGGCCAGGTGGTCATGCCGCGGCTGACGCGCTGGTTCGCCCCCTGGCTGCGCGCCCGCAGGTGACGGGACGGAACGGCCCCCCTCCAGGTCCCCACGCCGAGCGAGCGCGGCGTGGGGAGGAGGGTGGCCGTTCGTTCAGTCCAGCGGGCGGACGCCGGTGGCGCTGGTGCCGCGCGCGCCGGAGGTGCGGGTGAAGGCGACCCGCTGGCCCTCCTCGAGCTCGCGGTAGCCGCCGGTCTCCTCGATCTCGGAGAAGTGCACGAACACGTCGTCGCCGCCGTCGTCGGGGGTGATGAAGCCGAAGCCCTTCTCCCCGTTGAACCACTGGACGGTGCCCTCGGCGCTGCCGCCGGCGTCGCCGCCGCGGGCACCGCCGGAGCGGGCCGGGCGCTGGTCGCGGCCGCCGCGGTCGTCCCGGCGGTCGTCACGGCGGTCGCGGGGCGCGGGGCGGTCGGAGCCGCCGCGCCGGGGCGTCGAGGCCAGCAGCCGCACGGACTCGGCCTGCAGGCCGCGGTTGCCCTCGACGAGCTCGAACTCGACGCGGTCGCCCTCCTCGAGGTCGCCGCCGCGGATCACCGCGGAGACGTGCACGAAGACGTCCTCCGGGACGATGAAGCCGAAGCCGCGGTCGGCGTCGAAGCGCGCGACGGTGCCCTGGACGACGAGACCGCGCGGCGCGCGGCTCCCGCCGGAGCGGCCCCGGTCGCCGCGGTCGTCGCGAGAGCCCCCGCGGTCGTCGCGGGAGCCCCCGCGGTCGTCCCGGCGGGCCCGCGGGGCGCTGCCGGTGGGCCGCACCCGGTCGGCCTGCGGGCCGCGCGGCCCCTCCGTGGCGTCGAACTCGACCGGCTGCCCCTCGTCGAGGGTGCGGAAGCCCCCGGTGTCCTCGATGGCCGAGAAGTGGACGAAGACGTCCTCCCCGCCCTCCTGCGGCTCGATGAACCCGAAGCCCTTCTCCGCGTCGAACCAGCGGACCGTGCCGGCTGCCATACCTGTTCCCTCATCCCTCACGACTGCGACGGTCAACGGTACGCGGCGCCGCGGGGAGCCCGTCGGGTCAGCCGCGCAGCCGCAGCCCGCGCGGGGTGGCCGCGAACCCCGCGGCCTGCAGCGCGGCCGACAGCGGGGTGTCCTGGTGCACCGAGGCGCCGTCGGCCTTCTGCAACACCATGCGGCCCAGCGCCCCGGCCGCGACGGCGCCCGACAGCGCGGTGGCCGCCTCCTTCAGCGCGGTCTCGTCCTCGGTGAACGACAGCAGCGTCTTGCCGCCGCGCTCGACGTAGAGCACGAGCTCGCCGTCGACGAGCACCACCAGCGCCCCGGCCTTGCGCCCGGCGCGGTGCCCGCTGGCCCGCTTGCTCCCGGCCGTACCCCCGGTGCCCTCGCCGACGTCGACGGCGACCCCGGTGGCGGACTCCGCGTCGGACGGCCCGCCGCGGTCGGGCCAGGGCAGCGCCGCCCCGTAGACGTTGGCCGGGTCGGTGGCGGCGAGCACCACCGGGCCCTCGGGTGCCCGGTCGGGGGTGGCGAAGGCGCGCAGCCGGTCGACCGAGCCGACCGTGCCGAACTGGGCGGCGCCGAGCGTCTCGACGAAGTAGCCGCGCCGCGCCCGGTTGTTCTCCTCGAACGCGCGCAGCACCGGGTACACGGCGGAGAAGCCGCCGGGCACCTGCTCGGCCATGACCGCGCCCCGGGTGAGCACGCCGTGCCGCTCGAGCAGCGCCTCGGCGCGGGCGGTGGTGCGCCGCGTCGGGTTGGCCTCGCGCTCGGGCAGCCGCGACCAGCGGCCGGCGACCGTGGGCGGGCCGGTGCGCGTGGGCATCGCCGGCCGGCCCAGCCGCGGGCGGCCGTAGCGGGCGCGGTCGACCCGGGCCCGCGGCGGCGCGGGGGTGCGCTTGTGCGTGCCGCCGCCGGCCAGCCGGGTGCGCAGCGGCGCCAGGGTGTCGTTGGTGAGCAGCCCGGCCCACACCAGGTCCCAGACGACGTCGGCGAGCGCGGCGTCGTCGGTGGCGCCGACGAGATCGGACAGGCCGCGGAAGAACACCGCCTGCCCCGCCGCCAGCTGCTCCAGCACGGCGAACGCGACGCCGCCCTCCTCCGGCAGCTCCACCGGGTCGGGCAGCAGCAGCGGCGCGAGGTCGGCGGGCACCAGGCTCACCCAGCCGTCGCCGCCGGGCAGCCCGCCGGCGCCGGCCCACAGCACCTCGCCGGCGCTGGTGAGCTCGTCGAGCATCGCGGGCCGGTAGTCGCGGACCCGGGACGGCAGCACCAGCGACTCCAGGGCGCTCGCCGGCACCAGCGCCCCGGCCAGCTGCTCGACGACGGCCAGGACGCCGTCGACCCCGCGCATGCGGCTGCCCACCGACTGCCAGGACGGGGTGAAGCGGGCGAGCGTGCCGATCGGCACCGGCTCGACCTCCTGGCGGAGCTTGGCGAGGCTGCGGCGGCGCACCGAACGCAGCACCTCGGCGTCGCACCACTCCTGGCCGCTGCCGCCGGGCCGGAACTCCCCGGTGACCAGTCGGCCGGTGCCGACCAGCCGCTGCAGCGTCGCGGTGACGACGGCGACGCCGAGCCCGAGCCGCGTGGCGACCTCGGCGGGCTGGAACGGGCCGTGGGTGCGGGCGTAGCGGCCGACGAGGTCGCCCAGCGGGTCGGCGACCGGCTCGGTGAACGCCTCGGGCACACCGACGGGCAGCGCGGTGCCGAGGGCGTCGCGCAGCCGGCCGGCGTCCTCG
Organism: Geodermatophilus obscurus; assembly: GCF_900115395.1. Lineage (GTDB taxonomy): Bacteria > Actinomycetota > Actinomycetes > Mycobacteriales > Geodermatophilaceae > Geodermatophilus > Geodermatophilus obscurus_B. The sequence goes on along the minus strand of NZ_FOWE01000008.1, from coordinate 279,122 downwards.
GTGGCGACGTGGCGCTCCTCCCCGGCGATCCGCACGACGATCGCCCGGCGGGAGGCGACCAGCTCCTCGAGCCACGCGGCCGGGACGCCGCGCAGCGCCGCCTCGGCCGGCGTGAGGTCGCCGAGGCCGCGCAGCAGGTCGGACGCGCCGTCGACGTCGCGGGGGTGGCGCTCGGCGGGCAGTCGCTGCAGCTCCCCCTCGACCTCGGCCAGCGCCTCGGAGTCGAGGAGCTCGCGCAGCTCCGAGCGGCCGAGCAGCTCGGCGAGCAGGCCGGTGTCGAGCGCCAGGGCCTGCGCCCGCCGCTCGGCCAGCGGGGCGTCGCCCTCGTAGAGGAACTGCCCGACGTAGCCGAACAGCAGCGACTGCGCGAACGGCGAGGCGGCCTGCGTCTGCACGTCGACGACCCGCACGCGGCGGGAGCGGACGTCGCGCATCAGCTCGACCAGGCCCGGCACGTCGTAGACGTCCTGCAGCACCTCGCGGGCGGCCTCCAGCGTGATGGGGAAGGAGGAGAACTCGCTGGCGACGCTGAGCAGCTGGGCGGCGCGCTGGCGCTGCTGCCACAGCGGGGTGCGCCGCCGTGGGTCCCGGCGGGGGAGCAGCAGCGCCCGGGCGGCGCACTCGCGGAACCGGCTGGCGAACAGCGCCGAGGTGCCGACCTCGGCGGTCACCTCCCGCTCGACGTCGTCGGGGTCGAGCACGGCGAGGTCGGCCTCGGGCGGCTCGCCGGTGGTGTCGGGCAGGCGGAGCACGATGCCGTCGTCGGAGTGCATGGAGGCGACGTCGACGCCGTACCGCTCGCGCAGCCGGGCGGCCAGCACCAGCGCCCAGGGGGCGTTGACCTGCGCACCGAAGGGGGAGTGCACGACCAGCCGCCAGTCGCCGAGCTCGTCGCGGAACCGCTCGACGAGCAGCGTGCGGTCGTCGGGGAGGTGGCCGGTGGCCGCCTTCTGCTCGGCGAGGTAGGCGAGCAGGTTGGCCGCGCCCCAGTCGTCGAGGCCGGCGGCCTGCGCCCGCTCGCGGCCCTTCTCGGGGGTGGCCGAGCCGACCTCGCGGAGGAACGCGCCCAGCGCCCGGCCCAGCTCCAGCGGACGGCCGGGGGCGTCGCCGTGCCAGAACGGCATCTTCCCGGGCTGGCCGGGGGCGGGGGAGACCAGCACGCGGTCGTGGGTGATCTCCTCGATCCGCCACGACGACGAGCCGAGCAGGAAGACGTCGCCGACCCGCGACTCGTAGACCATCTCCTCGTCGAGCTCGCCGACCCGGCGCCCGCCGGACCCCTCGCCGCCGCCGACGATGAAGACGCCGAACAGCCCGCGGTCGGGGATGGTGCCGCCGCTGGTGACCGCCAGCCGCTGGGCGCCGCTGCGGGCGGTGAGGGTGTCGGTGACCCGGTCCCAGGTCAGCCGCGGGCGCAGCTCGGCGAACGCGTCGGAGGGGTAGCGGCCGGCGAGCATGTCGAGGACGGCGTGCAGCGCGGAGTCGGGCAGGCCGGAGAACGGCGCCGACCGGCGCAGCAGCGCGGCGACCTCCTCGACGGTGCGGGGGCCCTCGGAGACGATCGCGACGATCTGCTGGGCGAGCACGTCGAGCGGGTTGCGCAGGTAGCGGATCGACTCGATCGCGCCGGCCTTCATCCGCTCGGCCACCAGCGCGCACTGCACGAGGTCGCCGCGGTACTTGGGGAACAGCACGCCGCGGCTGACCGCGCCGACCTGGTGCCCGGCGCGGCCGACCCGCTGCAGGCCCGCGGCCACCGTGGGCGGCGCCTCCACCTGCACGACGAGGTCGACCGAGCCCATGTCGATGCCGAGCTCCAGGGACGACGTCGCGACCACCGCCGGCAGCTGCCCGGACTTCAGCGCATCCTCGACGACGGCGCGCTGCTCGCGCGACACCGACCCGTGGTGGGCGGCGGCGACCGGCCGCACGCCCTCGGGGACGCCGCCGCCCGAGCCGGCCTGCGCCATGAGCGCGGCGGCGTTGGTGCCCGGCGGCACGGCCTCGCCGGTGGCCCGCTCGTAGGCCATCTCGTTGAGCCGGCTGGTCAGCCGCTCGGCCAGCCGCCGGGAGTTGGCGAACACGATGGTGCTGCGGTGGGCCTCCACCAGGTCGAGCACCCGCTCCTCGACCGCCGGCCAGATCGACGTCCGCGGCTGGTCGCCGGCCGCCGACCCCTCCAGCTCCCCGGTGGGCTGACCCAGCTGGCTCATGTCCTCGACCGGGACGACGACCGAGAGGTCCCACTGCTTGACCGACGTCGGCTGCACCACCTGCACCGGCCGGCCGCCGGCGAGGAAGGTGGCGACCTCCTCGATCGGGCGGACCGTGGCCGACAGGCCGATCCGCTGCGCCGGGCGGTCGAGCAGCTCGTCGAGCCGGTCGAGGGAGACGGCCATGTGCGCGCCGCGCTTGCTGTCGGCGACGGCGTGCACCTCGTCGACGATCACCGTCTCGACCCCGCGCAGCGCCTCCCGCGCCGAGCTGGTGAGCAGCAGGAACAGCGACTCGGGCGTGGTGATGAGGATGTCGGTGGGCCGGCGGGTGAACGCGCGCCGCTCGTCGGCCGGGGTGTCGCCCGAGCGGATCCCCACGGAGATCTCCGGCCGGGGCAGCCCCAGCCGCAGGGCGGCCTGCCCGATGCCGGTCAGCGGCGCCCGCAGGTTGCGCTCGACGTCGACGGCCAGCGCCTTGAGCGGGGAGACGTAGAGGACGCGGCAGCGGCGGCTCTCGTCGGCCGGCGGCGTGCTGGTCAGCCGGTCGAGGGACCAGAGGAAGGCGGCCAGCGTCTTGCCCGACCCGGTGGGGGCGACGACGAGGGCGTGCTCACCGCTGCTGATCGCCTCCCAGGCACCCTCCTGGGCGGCCGTGGGCTCGGCGAAGGCGCCGGTGAACCACGCTCGGGTGGGCGCGGAGAACCGGTCGAGAGCGGGCACGTCCCCAGTGTCCCCGGGGGTACGACAGTCCGCTGGCCTGCGCGGACGCCGGCGGCGGACGGGTCGCCCGATCCGGGGGGTGGTGTGGGGCACACTGCCGGGCATGCGCAGCTCCCTGTACGAGTCCGGGCACGAGGACTTCCGGCAGACGGTCCGCACGTGGCTGGAGAAGAACGTGGCGCCGCACCACGCCCAGTGGGAGCGCGAGGGGATCGTGCCGCGCGAGGTCTGGCTGTCCGGCGGCGAGCAGGGGCTGCTCGGGTTCGACGTCGACGAGCGGTGGGGCGGCGGCGGGGTGCGCGACTTCCGCTACAACGCCGTCCTCGACGAGGAGGTCACCCGCGTCGGCGCCAGCGGCCTCGGGTTCGGGCTGCACAACGACGTCGTCGCGCCCTACCTGCGCGACCTGTGCACCGAGGAGCAGGCGGCCCGCTGGCTGCCCGGGTTCTGCCGCGGCGAGCTGATCACCGCCATCGCGATGACCGAGCCGGGCACCGGCAGCGACCTGCAGGCCATCCGCACCACCGCCCGCCGCGACGGCGACACCTGGGTGCTCAGCGGCGCGAAGACGTTCATCACCAACGGGATCAACGCCGACCTCGTCATCGTGGTCGCGCGCACCGACCCCGACGCCCCCGGCGCCAAGGGCACCAGCCTGCTGGTGGTGGAGCGGGGGATGCCCGGCTTCACCCGCGGCCGCAACCTCGACAAGGTCGGCCTCAAGGCCCAGGACACCGCCGAGCTGTTCTTCGACGAGGTGCGGGTGCCGGCCGAGAACCTGCTCGGCACGGAGAACCGCGGCTTCGCCCACCTCATGGAGAACCTGCCGCAGGAGCGGCTCTCGATCGCCGTCGGCGCGGTGGCCGCCTGCGAGACCGTCCTCGCCCAGACGCGCGAGTACGTGACGAGCCGGACCGCGTTCGGGCGGCCGGTCGGCAGCTTCCAGCACAGCCGGTTCGTCCTCGCCGAGCTGCACACCGAGACGACGATCGCGCGGACGTTCGTCGACGAGTGCGTCCGCCAGCTGGGCGCCGGGGAGCTGACCGCCGTCGACGCGGCGATGGCCAAGTACTGGACGAGCGAGCTGCAGAACAAGGTGGCCGACCGGTGCCTGCAGCTGCACGGCGGCTACGGCTACATGGACGAGTACCCGGTGTCCAAGGCGTGGCGCGACGCCCGCGTGCAGTCGATCTACGGCGGCACCAACGAGATCATGCGGGAGATCATCGGCCGCTCGCTGGGCCTGTGACCCCCCGATGACGACGCAGGCGGCCCCCGACGTCGGACGGGTCCAGCGCCGCACGGTCGGCGTCCTGTCGGGGTCGGTGGCGCTGGCCGGGCTCGGCGTCACCGTCGGCATCACCGTCGGCGGCCTGCTCGCCCGCGAGGTCGCCGGCAGCGACGCCGCGGCCGGCCTCGGGCAGACCGCCGGCGTGCTCGGCGCGGCGGTGCTCGCCGTCCCGCTCGCCCGGCTGTCGGACCGCTCCGGCCGCCGCGCCGGCCTGGCCGCCGGGTACGCGATCGCCGTCGGCGGCGCGCTGGTGACCGTCGTGGCCGCCGTGCTGTCGTCGCTGCCGCTCCTGCTGGCCGGCCTGTTCGCCTTCGGCGCCTCGACCGCCTGCGGCCTGCAGGCGCGCTACGCCGCCGCCGACCTCGCCGCCCCCGAGCGGCGCGGCCGCGACCTGTCCCTGGTGGTCTGGGCGACGACGGTCGGCTCGGTGCTGGGTCCCAACCTCGCCGGGCCCGGCGCCGACCTCGGCCGGGCGCTCGGGCTGCCGGCGCTCGGCGGGGGCTTCGCCGTCTCCGCGGTGGTGTTCGCCGTCGTCGCCGCGGTGCTGCTCGCCGGGCTGCGTCCCGACCCGCTGCTGCTGTCCCGCCGGCTGCAGGCGACGGCCGGGGCGCCGGCCCCCGCCCGCGGGCGCACCCGGGAGGCGCTGCGGGCGGTCTGGTCCTCGCCCGACGGGCGGCTGGGCCTGGCCGCCGTCGTCGTCTCCCACGCGGTGATGGTCGGCGTCATGGTCATGACCCCGGTGCACATGGGGCACGCCGGCGGGCACGACGACGCGACGACGCTGCGCCTGGTCGGCCTGGTGATCAGCGTGCACGTCGCCGGGATGTACCTGTTCAGCCCGCTGGTCGGGATGCTGGCCGACCGGGCCGGGCGCCGGGCCACCGTCGCCGCCGGCGGGGGGCTGCTGCTCGCGGCCGCCGCGATCGCCGGTACCGCGCCGCCGGAGGCCGCGGGCCGGCTCGGCGTCGGGCTGCTGCTGCTCGGCATCGGCTGGTCGTGCGGCCTGATCGCCGGGTCCACGCTGGTCACCGAGTCGGTGACGGCCGACGTCCGCCCGGCGGCGCAGGGCGGCACCGACCTGCTCATGGGCCTGGGCGCCGCGGTCGCCGGCGCGATCGGCGGGCCGCTGCTGGCCGCCGGCGGCTTCGGCCTGGTGTCGGCCGTGTCGGCGGCGTTGGTGCTGCCGCTGGCGGTGGTGTGGGTCCGGCGCTGAGCGCTCAGCGGCCGCGCATGTTGCGCCACAGCAGCACCAGCGAGACGAGCAGGCACAGCGCGATGCCGATCTCCAGCACCGTGTCCCAGGTGGCCGAGCCGGTGGTGGGGAACATGCCTCCAGCGTAGGCGCCGGCCTGCTATCGTGAAGTGACTTCACGGTGTAGGAGGCTCACGATGACGGACGACGGTTCGCGGGTCACCGCGCTCGACCGCGTGCTCGAGCTGACGGTGCTGCTCGGCCGCGACATGGCCACGTCCCTGGCCGCATCCGGCCTGACCGTCGCCCGCACCACGCTGCTGTGGCAGCTGCGGGCCACGGGTCCCACCACGCAGCGCGCCCTGGCCGACGCCCTCGGCGTCAGCGCCCGCAACGTCACGGGCCTGGTCGACGGGCTCGTCGCGGCCGGGCTGGTCTCCCGCGAGCAGCACCCGGCCGACCGGCGGGCCACCCTGGTCACCCCGACGGCGCGGGGGGAGGAGCTGCTCGACGAGCTCGGGCGCGGTCAGGCCGAACTGGCCGGGCAGCTGTTCGGCGGTCTGTCGGGGGAGCGGCTCGAGGGACTGGTGTCGGCGCTCGACGACGTGCTGGAGCGGCTGCGCGCGCTGGTCCCGCACGGCGCCGCCGTGGAGGAGGCCCCGTGACCGCCCGGGGGCTGCTGCGCACGGCGGTCGCCTTCGAGTCCGGCATCTGGCGCAGCCTGACCCGCTGGGTCCGCCGCCGCCCCGACGTCCCGGCCGGGGCCGACGCGTTCCCCTACGCGTCGGCGGCCTCGCCGGTGCTGTGGACCTTCATCGTGCTGTCCGCGGTCGAGATCCCCCTGGTCGACTGGCTGCTGCCCTGGCCCTCGCTGCGGGTCGCGCTGCTCGTCGTCGGCGTCTACGGGCTGCTCTGGATGCTCGGCCTGCTCGCGGCGATGCACGTCTACCCGCACACCGTCGACGACGCCGGGCTGCGGGTGCGCTCCGGCTTCTCCACCGACGTCCGGGTGCCGTGGGAGGAGGTCGCCGCGGTCCGGGTGCGCCGGCGCAGCGTCGAGGGGTCGCGCAGCGTCGTCGTCGCGGAGGAGGGCGGCCGGCGGGCGGTGTCGCTCGCCGTCGTCGCCTCCACCCAGGTCGACGTCGAGCTGCGGACGTCGCTGGTGCTGCCGCTGGCGCGCACCGGCGGGCGGCCGGTCGACGAGCTGCGCCTGGCCGCCGACGACCCCGCCGCACTGGTCCGCCGGCTGCGCGCCGGCATGTCGGACCACGCGGCCCGCACCGACGTGGCCCCCCGGGCCGACGGGGACGCGCGCTAGCGTCGGAGGCGTGCGCCTGCAGGAGTTCTGGTCCCGGCTCGAGGAGCGGTTCGGGTCGATGCGGGCCCAGAGCGTCACGCGCGACCACGTCTTCGCCGCGCTCGGCGGGCGCACCGCCGTCGACGCCATCGAGGCCGGGGTGCCGGTACGCCGGGTGTGGCTGGCGATCTGCGAGGAGTACGACATCCCGCCGAAGGAGCGCTGACCCCCTCCCAGCCGTACTCCGCACGGAGTAGCCGCCGCCCGCGAGGTCCGTCCCGGCGGCCGACGCGGCGAGGGTCCCGGCGTCCCTGGCGTCGACGGCGTGATCGAGATCCGCGGACTGACCAAGCGCTCCGGCGACCGCACCGCCGTCGACAGCCCACGGCGGCCGGCCCGCGTGTCGCTCGACTCGAACACCTGTTCGCCCTACAGTGGCGTCCACAGGGCGGTCGTCCCTCCACAGGCCGAGTCGGTTCCCGGAAAGTGTCAGACCCCCGGCCTAGCGTCGCCTCCGACACCGCATCGACTCCACGACACGTGACTTCCCCGAAGGTGAGCAGCATGGCAACGCTGGACCGCGACAAGGCCCTCGACATGGCCCTCGCCCAGATCGACAAGCAGTTCGGCAAGGGATCCGTCATGCGCCTGGGCGACTCGCCCGAGGTCGCCATGAGGGTCATCCCGACGGGTTCCATCGCCCTCGACATCGCCCTCGGCGTCGGTGGCCTGCCGCGTGGCCGCGTCGTCGAGATCTACGGCCCGGAGGCCTCCGGCAAGACCACGGTCGCCCTGCACGCGGTGGCCAACGCCCAGGCGGCCGGCGGCATCGTCGCCTTCATCGACGCCGAGCACGCGCTCGACCCGGAGTACGCCCGGGCGATCGGCGTCGACACCGACGCGCTGCTGGTCAGCCAGCCCGACACCGGTGAGCAGGCGCTCGAGATCGCCGACATGCTGATCCGCTCCGGCGCACTCGACCTCATCGTCGTCGACTCCGTGGCCGCGCTCGTGCCCCGCGCCGAGATCGAGGGCGAGATGGGCGACAGCCACGTCGGCCTGCAGGCCCGGCTGATGAGCCAGGCCCTGCGCAAGATCACCGGTGCGCTCAGCAACTCGGGCACGACCTGCATCTTCATCAACCAGCTGCGGGAGAAGGTCGGCGTCGTCTACGGCTCGCCGGAGGTCACCACCGGTGGCCGCGCGCTGAAGTTCTACGCCTCGGTCCGGATCGACATCCGCCGTATCGAGACCCTCAAGCAGGGCACCGAGGCCGTCGGTAGCCGGGTGCGCGTCAAGGTCGTCAAGAACAAGGTCGCCGCCCCGTTCAAGCAGGCGGAGCTCGACCTCATCTGGGGTACGGGCTTCAGCCGCGAGGGCGGTCTGATCGACATCGGCGTGGAGCAGGGCTTCGTCCGCAAGTCCGGTGCCTGGTACACGTACGAGGGCGACCAGCTCGGCCAAGGCAAGGAGAACGCGCGGAACTTCCTGCGCGACAACCCCGACCTCGCCGACGAGATCGAGAAGAAGATCAAGGAGAAGCTGGGCATCGGCCCGCAGGTCGACGCCCCGGCCGCCGAGCCGGCTGACTTCTGAGCCGTCCGGTGACCGGCTGGTCCGGGGCGCTCCCCGAGGGGACCGACCCCGACCGGTCCGGCGGCCGGCGCGGACGCCGGGCCCGCGAGTCGGGCTTCGGCGATCGCGCCGGCCGCACACAGCGGCGGTCCGGGCCGTCCCCTGACCCGGACGGCCCGGCCGCCGCTGCTCCGTTCCCCGGCCCCGACGGGGCCGACGACGAGCCGGCCGACCCCGAGGCGGTGGCCCGCGCCATCTGCCTGCGGGCACTGACCGGCACGGCGAAGACCCGCCAGCAGTTGGCCGACCTGCTCGCGCGCCGTGGCGTCCCCGAGGAGGCGGCGACCGCCGTCCTCGACCGGTTCGGCGAGGTCGGCCTCATCGACGACGCCGCCTTCGCCCGCGCCTGGGTGACCTCCCGCCAGGCCGGCCGTGGCCTCGCCCGCCGGGCGCTGCGCGCGGAGCTGCGGGCCAAGGGCGTCGACGGCGAGGAGGCCGAGCAGGCCCTCGCCGGGGTCGACGACGACGACGAGCGGGCCGCCGCCCGGCGCCTGGTCGAGCGGCGGCTGCCGTCGCTACGCCGTGTGGACCGCACCACCGCCACCCGCCGGCTGATCGGGATGCTCGCCCGCAAGGGCTACGGCGGTGGGCTGGCCGCCGGTGTCGTCCGAGACGTGATGGACGAGACCGGCTTCGGTGCCGTGGACCCCGATACCGACCTCGCCGACGCTGACGGCGGTTCCGGCTGGAGCGACCAGGACGCCTGAGCGGCTCCCCGCCCCGTCCCCGCCGGACGACGCGGCCCGGCCAGGAGCGCCCCGTCGGCCCGGGGTCGGCGGCCGCAGCACTCTGCGCGGGCACCGGCTCCCGGGCCGAGCGGGTCGGTCAGCCGGCGACCGGTGCCACCGTGATGGCCTCGGTGGGCAGGTCGCCGCCCCGGGCAGCGGGCACGGCCGCGTGGGGAGAGCGGCCGGCGAGGGAGGCGAGGGGCATCGCCGTGGTCGGCAGACTCCCGGCCGCCACCGCGGGGACCACCGCGGTCGGCAGTGCTGAGACGGCCGTCGGCGGCGTCCAGGCGGTGAGGTCGACGGCGTGGCCACCGGGCGCCTCGTCGTCGGGGACCAGGCCGGCGCCCTCGTCGTCGTGCCGGGTGTCCAGCCACTGCTGGATGGTCGACGCGAACGCCCGGTCGGCGAGTGCCGCGGCACGGCTGACCGGCCCGAGGAAGGTCAGGTCGCGCTCGCTGCCGTCGGCGGCGCGCAGGACCACCCGGCAGCGCGCCCGGCGGTGCCGGGCCGGCGGTACGACCTCCCGGACGACGGCGGAGTCCGCCCCCGCAGCGGCGGCGAACCTCGGAGCGGCCGCGCGCAGTCGGTTCACGAAGTCCTGGGCGGCGTCGGTCTGCCCGTCGGGCAGGCGCGCCAGCGACGGCAGCGACGGCAGCGGCGGCACGATCGGGCGGAGTGCGGTGTCCACGCCTGCTCCATCGGCAGGCACGCGGCCGGGTCTGACGAGCCCGGGCGAGCGGGGTGGGCGACGGGCCCGGAGGTGCGCGCCGTGACCGGCCCGTGTCCCCGGCCCGCCGCCCCGGGTCAGGCCGGTCCGGCCGGCGTGCCCACCGGAGCCTCGGCGGAGGCCGCCACCTCGCTGGTGGCCGCCGTCTTGCGGTTGCGGCGGGTGCGCTTTTCCACGTACTTGGCGACCTGCGAGAGCAGCACGTTGATCACGATGTAGATCAGGCCGGCCGCCACGTAGAGCTGGAAGGTGTACTCGTTGCCGAAGCGTGGGGTGAAGAACTCGACCAGGCTGCGCGCCTGCCGGAGCAGCTCGAAGTAGCCGATGATGAAGCCCAGCGAGCTGTCCTTCAGGAGCACCACCAGCTGCGCCACCAGCACCGGCAGCATCCGGCGGATGGCCTGGGGCAGCAGCACCAGGGTCATGACCTGGCCCTTGCGCATGCCGAGCCCGAAGGCGGCCTCGCGCTGGCCGCGGTCGACCGACAGGATGCCGGCGCGGAAGATCTCGGCCAACACCGAGGCGTTGTAGAGGACCAGCCCGCCGGTCAGCGCGGCGAAGGCGCTGATCTCGGCACCGAACTTCGGCAGCACGAAGTACAGCGCGAAGATGACCACCAGCAGCGGGATGGCCCGGAAGAACTCGATGAACGTCGCCGACGGGATCCGCAGCCAGCGGTGGTCGGACAGCCGGCCCACGGCCAGCAGCAGCCCGAGCGCGGTGGCCAGCACCATGCCGACGGCGGCCACCTGCAGGGTCCGCACGAGCGCCTCGCCCAGCGCCTGCGGCACGCCGGTGCGCGGGTCGGTCAGCACCGACCACCGCGCCGGATCGAGCTGGCCGTTGCCACCGAGCCGCCACAGGACGAAGGCGATCACGGCGAGCACCAGCAGCCCGCCCACGATGGTGGCGATGCGGATCCGGGCCCGCGCCCGGGGACCCGGGAGGTCGAAGAGGACCGGGGTGCTCATCGCAGGATCGCCACCCGTCGCTCGATGCGGTTGAGGGCCAGGGCCGCAGGCAGCGTGATCACCATGTAGCAGGCCACGACGCCCACCAGCACGAGGACGAGTTCACCGGCGTTGGCGTTGACCAGCCGCGGCAGCAGCGAGCTCAGCTCGCTCACGGAGAACCCCGCCGCGATCGAGGTGTTCTTGACCATGGCGATCAGCACGTTGCCCAGCGGGGGGACCACGGTCCGGAAGGCCTGGGGGAGGACCACCTGGCGCAGCGACTGCCCGAAGGTGAGCCCCAGGGCCCGCGCGGCCTCGGCCTGTCCCGGGGACACGGAGTTGATGCCGGACCGGACCGCCTCGCAGACGAAGGCGGCGGTGTAGAGGCCGACGGCCAGGACCGAGCCGGGGAAGAAGCCGATGACGAAGTCGATCTGCGGCAGCCCGAAGATGATGAAGAAGAAGACCACCGTCAGCGGGGTGTTGCGGAAGGTCTCCACGTAGAAGGTGGCCAGCCCGCGCAGCGGCAGGATCGGGCTGACCCGGAAGGCGGCCAGCAGCGTGCCGAGCACGACGGCGAGCAGCCCGGCCAGCACGGACATCCCGAGCGTGGTCAGGAACGCGTCCCAGAACAGGCCCGCGTTGTCGGCGTAGAACTGCACGGCGCCTCCTCCCGAGGTCCGACGGACGGCGGGCCGTCGTCCGGGGGATCCCCCGGACGACGGCCCGCCCCGGCATCAGTAGCGGTCGACCTGCGGCGGCTCCGGGGCCTCCTCGCCGGTGATCGCACCGGCCGTGCGGTCCCAGGCGTCGGCCCAGCTGCCGTTCTCGAAGGACTCCTCGAGCACGTCGTTGACGAAGTTGCGGAAGTCGGTGTCACCCAGGGTCAGGCCGATGCCGTAGGGCTCCTCGGTGAACGGGTTGCCCACCAGCTCGAAGCCCTCGGGGTTGCCGGCGACCAGGCCGGTGAGGATGACGTTGTCGGTGGTCACCGCCTGGACCTGGCCGTTCGTGAGCGCGTCGGCGCACTTCGAGTAGACGTCGAAGAGCGTCAGCGTGGCCTCGGGGTAGTTGTCCCGGATGTTCTGCGCCGGGGTCGAGCCCTCGACCGAGCAGACGTTCTTGCCGGCGAGGTCGTCGGGGCCCTGGATGCCCTCGGGGTTGCCGGCGGCGACCATGATGTCCTGGCCGGCGAGGTAGTACGGCCCGGCGAAGTCGACGAGCTGCTTGCGGGCGTCGTTGATCGTGTAGGTCGCGATCACCATGTCGACCTGGCCGTTCTGGATGAACGGCTCGCGGTTGGCCGAGACGGTCTCCACCCACTCGATCTCCTCCGCCGCGATGCCCAGCTCGGCCGCGATCAGCTTGCCGATCTCGACGTCGAAGCCCTCGGGGACACCGTCGGGGTTGAGCAGGCCGAAGCCGGGCTGGTCGAACTTGGTGCCGATGGTGATCGCGCCGGCCTCGTTGAGCTCCGCCATCGTGGTGCCGGCGTCGAACTCGACGTCCTCCTGCACCTCGGCGGTGTTCTCCGCCGACTCCGTCGCCTGGTTGCCGGCCTCGCTGGCACAGGCGCTCAGCGCCAGGCCGAGCGCCGCCAGTGCGGCGAGGTTGCGGGTGGTGCGCATGGGGGTCCTCCCGGTGCGGTGGTGCGTGGACGTCAGTGGTTGAGGATCTTGGACAGGAAGTCGCGCGCCCGGTCCGAGCGCGGAGCCGTGAAGAAGGTCTCGGGGTCGGCGGCCTCGACGATCCGGCCGCCGTCCATGAACACGACCCGGTTGGCCGCCTTGCGGGCGAAGCCCATCTCGTGGGTGACGACGATCATCGTCATGCCGTCGCGGGCCAGGCCCACCATGACGTCGAGGACCTCGTTGATCATCTCGGGGTCGAGGGCCGAGGTCGGCTCGTCGAAGAGCATGACCTTCGGGTCCATGGCCAGGGCGCGGGCGATGGCGACGCGCTGCTGCTGGCCACCTGACAGCTGGGCCGGGTACTTGTCGGCCTGGGCGCTGACGCCGACGCGTTCGAGCAGTTCGCGGGCGCGCTGCTCGGCCTGTGCCTTGGACTGCCGGCGCACGCGGGTCGGCGCCAGCGTGACGTTCTGCAGGATCGTCTTGTGGGCGAAGAGGTTGAAGCTCTGGAAGACCATGCCCACGTCGCTGCGCAGCCGCGCGAGGGCCTTGCCCTCCTCGGGGAGCTTCTCGCCGTCGATGCTGATCTCGCCCTGCTGGATCGACTCCAGCCGGTTGATCGTGCGGCACAGCGTGGACTTGCCCGAACCCGAGGGCCCGATGACGACGACCACCTCGCCACGGTCGATCCCCAGGTCGATGTCCTGGAGGACGTGCAGGTCGCCGAACCACTTGTTGACGCCGGTGAGCTGGACGAGAGGTCCTCCGGCGGTCTGGCTGGTCACGCGGCAGACACTAGGGCCGCAGGGGGACGGCGCGGTCCCGAGGTCATCACGAACCAGTAACGGATCAGCGCTGGCCGTGACGACACCGCGGTCGCCACGGGGCGTCGGCCGCGCGCCGTACCCTCGTCAGCGCCATGGGAACCGAGCTCGCCAGCCCGCCGCGCACCTACCGGGTGCGCACCTACGGGTGCCAGATGAACGTGCACGACTCCGAGCGGCTGTCCGGGCTGCTCGAGGCCGCCGGCTACGCCGCCGCACCGGAGGGCCAGGACGCCGACGTCGTCGTGCTCAACACGTGCGCGGTGCGGGAGAACGCCGACAACCGCCTCTACGGCAACCTCGGCCACCTGCGCCCGGTGAAGGACGCCCATCCGGGCATGCAGATCGCCGTCGGCGGGTGCCTGGCGCAGAAGGACCGCGGGGAGATCGTCCGCCGCGCCCCGTGGGTCGACGTCGTCTTCGGCACGCACAACGTGGGGTCGCTGCCGGCGCTGCTGGAGCGCGCGCGGCACAACGCCGAGGCCCAGGTGGAGATCGCCGAGGCGCTCGAGGTGTTCCCGTCGACGCTGCCGGCCCGGCGGGAGTCCGCCTACGCCGGGTGGGTGTCCATCAGCGTCGGGTGCAACAACACGTGCACGTTCTGCATCGTGCCGGCGCTGCGCGGCAAGGAGCGGGACCGCCGGCCGGGGGATGTCCTCGCCGAGGTGCAGGCTCTGGTCGACCAGGGCGTGCTCGAGGTGACGCTGCTCGGCCAGAACGTCAACGCCTACGGCGTGGAGTTCCGCGACCGGGGCGCCTTCGCCGACCTGCTGCGCGCGACCGGGCGCATCGAGGGGCTGGAGCGGGTCCGCTTCACCAGCCCGCACCCGCGCGAGTTCACCGACGACGTCATCGAGGCGATGGCCGAGACGCCGGCCGTCTGTCACCAGTTGCACATGCCGCTGCAGAGCGGGTCCGACGACGTCCTGCGCCGAATGCGCCGCGGCTACCGGCAGGACCGCTACCTCGGGATCATCGACCGGGTCCGCGCCGCGATGCCCGACGCCGCGATCACCACCGACGTCATCGTCGGTTTCCCCGGCGAGACCGAGGCCGACTTCGAGCAGACCCTCGAGGTCGTCCGGCAGGCGCGGTTCGCCAGCGCCTTCACCTTCCAGTACTCCAAGCGCCCCGGGACGCCGGCCGCCGACATGGACGGCCAGCTGCCCAAGGAGGTCGTGCAGGAGCGTTACCTGCGGCTGACCGCGCTGCAGGACGAGATCAGTTGGGCGGAGAACCGGGGGCAGGTCGGGCGCACCGTCGAGCTGCTGGCCGCTGCGGGGGAGGGCAGCAAGGACGCGCGGACGGGCCGGATGAGCGGCCGCGCCCGCGACGGCCGGCTGGTGCACTTCGCCGGCGGCGCGGGGGTGCGCCCCGGCGACGTCGTCGAGACCGTCGTCACCGGGGCCGCGCCGCACCACCTCGTCGCCGACGGGCCACTGCTGTCGCACCGGCGCACCCGCGCCGGCGACGCGCACGAGGCCGGCACCCGCCCGACGACGCCCGGCGTCCCGCTCGGCATGCCGGGGATCGGCGTCCCGCCCCCGCTCGCTCCCGTCGGCGGCTGCTGAGCGAGCCGGCGGCTGGTCAGCGACGGGGCCCGCGCACGATCAGGTGACCTGATCGTGCCGCGTCCTGGCTCACCGTCGGAGGTGAGCCAGGACGCGCGGCGCTGAGCCCACCTGATCGTGCGTCAGCGGCGGGAGGCCGCCCGCTCGGCCTCGGCCAGCCACTCGCGGCGGGTCGCCAGGTTCACCCTGGCCTCGTCGATGCGGCGGGCGTCGCCGGCGGCCTCGGCCTTGGCCAGCTGCTCCTCGGCCTTGGTGACCGCTGCCCGCATCGAGGTGACCATCGGGTTCTCCGGCGCCGAGCGCACCCGCCCGGAGTCGGCCGCGCCGCGGATCCGCTGCTCGACTGCCTGCATGCGGTCCTCCAGCGAGCGCATCGCCCCGCGCGGCACGTGGCCGATCGCGTCGTAGCGCTCCTGGATGCGCCGCAACGCCGCCTGCGCGCCCCGCAGGTCGCCGGTCGGGTCGAGCTTCTCGGCCTCGGCGAGCAGCTCCTCCTTGGCCTGCTGGTTGGTCAGCTGCTCGGAGTTGCGGGCCTTGTCGGACTCGGCGCGGGCGGTGAAGAAGACGTCCTGGGCGGCGCGGAACTGCTTCCACAGGTCGTCGTCGCCGTCGCGGCCGGTGCGGGGCACGGCCTTCCAGCGGTCCATCAGCGAGCGCATGGCCGCGCTGGTCGGGCCCCAGTCGGTGGACGTCGACAGCTGCTGCGCCTCGGCGATGAGCGCCTGCTTGGCCGCGCGGGCCTCGCCGCGCTGGACGTCGAGCGCGGCGAAGTGGGCGCCCCGCCGGCGGCCGAACGCGTCGCGCGCCGCGGCGAACCGCGACCACAGCGCCTCGTCGGTCTTGCGGTCGATGCCGCGGATGGTCTTCCACTCCTCGACGATCGCCTTGAGCCGGTCGCCGGCGGTCTTCCACGACGTCGACTCCGCGGCGATCTGCTCGGCCTCGGCGGCCAGCGCCTCCTTGCGGGCGACCTGCGCGGCGCGGGCGGCGGCCTTTTCGGCGCGCGACTCGGCGGCGGCGGAGTCGGCGGTCCCGATCATGGCGCGGGCGCGGGCGGCCAGGCCGTCGAGGTCGCCGACGGCCGTCGCGGTCGGGATGGAGTCGGCCAGCGCCTGTACCTTGGCCCGGATCTCCGACGGGTTGCCGGTGTGCGCCTTCAGCCGCGCCTCGAGCAGGGACACCTCGGTGGCGAGGTCGTCGTAGCGACGGGCGAAGTGCGCCAGCCCCGCGGCCGGGTCGCCGGCCTGCCACGAGCCGACCGCGCGCTCGCCGTCGGCGGTGCGCACGTAGACGGTGCCGTCCTCGTCGACGCGGCCCCACTGCGCGGGGTCGGAGACGGTCGCCACGGCGGGAGCCGGCCGGGCGGGGACGGGCACGGTCCGCTCGGGCACCGAGCCCTCGGCCGCGGCGGGCTCCTCGGCGGGGACGGTCACGGTCTGCTCGGCGGGGACGGCGACGGTCTGCTCGGTGGGGGAGGTCTCCTGTGGCGCCGGCACCGTCGCCGGCACCTCCGGCTGCACCTCCGCCGTGGCCTCCGGCGGGGCCGTCCCGTCCGCCGTCGGGTCGGCCAGCGCGGCCGCCTCGGGGGTGGGCGCGGCGGGCGTCCCGGCGTCGGGGGTGACCGCGTCCGGGCCGGCCGTCTCGGGGACGGGGACCTGCTGCGACCTGGCTCCGGGGTTCTCCGTGCTCGACACGCACCGCAGTGTCCCACGCCGCATCCGCGACACTGCTGCGGTGAGCAGCCCGCCCTCCGGACCGGTCTCGGTCGCCTTCTGCCCGTGCCCCCCGCTGCTGCTGCCGCAGGTCGCCGGCCGGGCCGCGGCGGACACCGCCGGGCTTCGCGGCGCCTGCGCCGAGGCCGTCGACGCCGTCCTCGCCGCCCGGCCGGACGTGGTGGTCGTCGTCGCCCCGGACGCCGAGGGTCGCTACGGGCCCGGCGACGGCGGGGACCTGCGCGGTTTCGGCGTCGACGTCGAGCTGCCACTGGACGGCGGCCTGCGCCCGGGCGGCCGGCGGACACCCCTGGGCCTGACCGTCGGCGCCTGGCTGCTCGACGCGACCGGGCACGCCGGCGCGCGGGTCGGCGTCGGCCCGCAGGACCTGGCCGGCGTCGTCGCCGGGCTCCCCGGGCCGGTCGTGGTGCTGGCCATGGGGGACGGCTCCGCCCGCCGCAGCCTGAAGGCGCCCGGGCACCTCGACGACGCCGCGGCCCCGTTCGACGCCGCCGTCGCCGCCGCCCTGGCCGCCGGGGACGCCGCGGCGCTGGCCGCCCTCGACACCGCGGAAGGCGCGCGGCTGCTGGCGGCGGGCGTGCCGGTGTGGCGGGCGGTCGGCGCCCTGCTGACCGGCCGGGAGGTCACCGGCCGGCTGCTCGCCGACGAGGCGCCGTTCGGCGTCGGGTACCTGGTGGCCGCGTGGCAGAGCAGCTGAGCGGGCCGCCGGTCGTCGCGGTCGTCGGGCCCACCGCCACCGGCAAGACCGCGCTCGCGGTCGAGCTGGCGCTGGCGCTCGGCGGCGAGGTGGTCAACGCCGATTCCATGCAGCTCTACCGCGGCATGGACATCGGCACCGCCAAGCCCGACGCCGCCGAGCGGCGGGGGGTGCCGCACCACCTGCTCGACGTCTGGCACGTCCGGGAGGCGGCCTCCGTCGTCGACTACGCCCGCCGGGCGCGCGCCGAGGTCGACCGGCTCCGGGAAGCGGGTGTGCTGCCGCTGCTGGTGGGCGGGTCGGGTCTCTACGTCCGCGCGGTCCTCGACGACCTCGACTTCCCGGGCACCGACCCCGCCGTCCGCGCCCGGCTGGAGGCCGAGCTCGCCGACGCCGGCCCGGCCGCGCTGCACGCCCGCCTGGCCGCCGTGGACCCCGACGCCGCGGCCGCCGTCCTGCCGAGCAACGGGCGGCGGATCGTGCGCGCCCTGGAGGTCGTGGAGCTGACCGGCGGTCCCTTCCGCGCCACCCTCCCCGAGCCGCGCCCGCACTACCCGGCGGTCGTCGTCGGCCTCGACCGGGAGCCCGCCGAGCTCGACGCCCGGGTGGCGCAGCGGGTGGACCGGATGTGGGCCGCGGGCTTCGTCGCCGAGGTCGAGGCGCTGGCGGGGAAGGGCCTGCGCGAGGGCCCCACGGCGTCCCGGGCGCTCGGCTACGCGCAGGTGCTCGCCCAGCTCGCCGGCGAGCTCACCGCCGAGGAGGCGCGCGAGCGGACGGTCACCACCACCCGCCGCTTCGTCCGCCGGCAGCGCTCCTGGTTCCGCCGCGACGCCACGACGACGTGGTTCGACGCCGCCCGTCCCGACCTCGCCGGCGCGGTGGGGGAGCTGCTCGCTGGCCGTACGATCGGGCGGTGAGCGACCGGTTCCTCCTCGGGCACGGCACCGAGAACGACTTCGTCGTCCTGCCCGACCCGGACGGGGACCGCTGGCCGGAGGACCGCCTCGACGCCGCGCTGGTCCGGCGGCTGTGCGAGCGCCGCTCGGGCCTCGGCGGTGACGGCGTCCTGCGGGTGGTGCGCAGCGTGCACGTGCCCGACGCGCCCGATGTCCTCGGCGACCGCCTCGCCGACTGCGAGTGGTTCATGGACCACCGCAACGCCGACGGCTCGCACGCGGAGATGTGCGGCAACGGCATCCGGCTGTTCCTGCACGTCCTGGTGACCGAGGGCCTGCTCGACCGCGCGGCCTGCGCCGACGGCGTCCTCGTCGGCACCCGCGGTGGCCCCCGCCGCGTGGGTGCGTCGCCCGACGGCACCTACTGGGTCGACATGGGGCCGGCCCGGCCCTTCGGCCGCGGCGAGGCCACCGTCGCCGGGCAGGCGTTCGCCGGGCAGGCGGTGTCCATGGGCAACCCCCACCTGGTCTGCGCCACCGACGCCGACCTCGACGCCCTCGACCTCACCCGGCCACCCGGCGTCGACCCGGCCTTGTTCCCCGACGGCGTCAACGTCGAGTTCGTGCAGGTGCTCGCGCGCCCGGCCGAGGGCGCCGACGCGCACGTGCGGCTGCGGGTGCACGAGCGGGGGGTGGGCGAGACGCGGTCGTGCGGCACCGGCGCCTGCGCCACCGCCTACGCCGCGCTGGCCGCCGGGGCCGACGGGCCGCAGCAGGGCACGGTCGTCGTCGACGTCCCCGGCGGCCGGCTGACCGTCGACGTCTCGCCGGGGACGACCGTGCTGCACGGCCCGGCCGTGGTGGTCGCCGCCGGCGAGCTCACCGCGGAGTGGCTCGACTCCTAGGGGTTGTCCGGGGTGTCCGCCCGGGTCTCCGGCTCGTCGGTGGGCGCCTCGGGCTTGTCCCCGGGGCCCACGTTGCCGGTGCCCCGCGGCGAGCCGGCCCCGGTGTCCTGGTCGGCGCCGCCGAAGGGGTTGCGCGGCACATCGAGGCCCACGGGGTCGCGGCCCGGGTCGTCGATGCCGGCGTCGTCGCTGGTGCTCACGGCTGTCTCCCTGATCGGTGGTCGTGCGTGCCCTCGCCCGCAGCCCTACCCGCCGGCCGGCGGGATGCACGCGGGCTCGTCCGGTGTTGCACCCTCTGTATGACGACGACTGCACACACGACGACAACCCAGGTGACCGCTGACGACGCGCGTGTCACGCTGGACCCGATGACGACCGCACAGAACCGCGCCGTGCTCGCGGACGCGCAGGACCGGGCCGAGCGCGCGGACGGGACCCCGCGTCCCGTGCCGGAGGGCCCGGTCGACCAGGCCGACGACACCACCGGCTCCTACGACCTCGAGGCCCGTGGCGCGCTGCGCCGGGTGGCGGGGCTGTCCACCGAGCTCGCCGACATCAGCGAGGTCGAGTACCGGCAGCTGCGCCTCGAGCGGGTCGTGCTCGTCGGGGTGTGGACCGAGGGCACCCAGGCCGACGCCGACCGGTCGCTGGCCGAGCTGGCAGCGCTCGCCGAGACGGCGGGCTCGGAGGTGCTCGAGGCGGTGAGCCAGCGGCGGGACAAGCCCGACGCCGGCACCTACGTGGGCTCCGGCAAGGCCAACGAGATCCGCGACGTCGTCGCCGCCACCGGCGCCGACACCGTCATCTGCGACGGCGAGCTGACCCCCGGCCAGCTGAACGCGCTGGAGAAGATCCTCAAGGTCAAGGTGGTCGACCGGACCGCGCTGATCCTCGACATCTTCGCCCAGCACGCCACGAGCCGGGAGGGCAAGGCCCAGGTCGAGCTCGCGCAGATGCAGTACATGCTCCCGCGGCTGCGTGGCTGGGGTGAGTCGCTGTCCCGGCAGGCCGGTGGCCGTGTCGCCGGCGGTGGCGGGATCGGCACCCGCGGACCCGGTGAGACGAAGATCGAGACCGACCGGCGGCGGATCCGCGCGCGGGTGAGCAAGCTGCGCCGCGAGATCGCCGGCATGGCCACCGCCCGTGCCACCCAGCGCTCGGCGCGCGACCGCAACGCCGTCCCCAGCGTGGCGATCGCCGGCTACACCAACGCCGGCAAGTCCAGCCTGCTCAACCGGCTCACCGGCGCGGGCGTGCTGGTGGAGAACGCGCTGTTCGCCACCCTCGACCCCACCGTGCGCCGCGCGCAGTCGCCCGACGGCCGCGAGTACACGCTGACCGACACCGTCGGCTTCGTGCGGCACCTGCCGCACCAGCTCGTCGACGCGTTCCGGTCGACGCTGGAGGAGGTGGCCGGCGCCGACCTGCTGCTGCACGTCGTCGACGGCTCCGACCCCGACCCGCTCGGCCAGATCGACGCGGTGCACGTGGTGCTGCGGGAGATCGACGCTGCGGCGGTGCCCGAGCTGATCGTCGTCAACAAGGTCGACGCCATGACCGAGGACGACGTGCTCACCCTGCGGCAGGCCCTGCCCGGCGCGGTGTGGGTCTCGGCGCGGACCGGTGAGGGCATCGAGCGGCTGAGCGAGATCGTGGCCGCCCGGCTGCCGCACCCCGACGTCGAGGTCGAGGTGCTCGTGCCCTACGACCGCGGCGACCTGGTCGCCCGCGTCCACCGCGACGGCGAGGTCCTGAGCGAGCAGCACGAGGCCGAGGGCACCCGGCTCACCGCGCGGGTCGACGGCGGACTCGCCGCCGCCCTCGAGCGGTTCGCTGCACCGGTCGGCTGACCCCTTCCTGCTCTCACCCGCCCGGGTGACCGGCGCCCCGCCGGCCACCCGGGCGGCTCGCCGTCTGCGGTCGACGAGGTCACGGACGGGTCACGGGCCGGTACCGTGACCGGGTGACCAGCGGCCGTCTGAGCAGCGGCACGGTGCGGCCGGGGCCCGGAGCGCCGGCCGACGGCGACCCGTCGGCCCCCGTCCCCGCGCGCGCCGGAGTGACGACCGGCCGGCCGCCGTGGTGGTTGCTGCTGACCGCGTTCGCTGTCGCCGTCGCCGTCACCGCCGACCTGCTCAGCCGTGGCGTGCTGGAGCGGCTCGACCTCCAGGTCTCGGAGGTGGTCAGCAGCTGGGACCTGCGCGACTCCCCGGGCTACTGGCCGGTGTGGGCGGTGACGCAGATCGGCGGGCGCGGCACCATCCTCATCGTCCTGACCGGGCTCGTCGGCTGGCTGTGCTGGCGCCGGCGCACGCTCGTCCCGCTGGTGCGCGTGCTCACCGCCCTGGTCCTGCTGACGCTCGTCGTCTACGCGGTCAAGTACGGCACCGGCCGCACTGCGCCGGCCTACCCGGGGTCCTTCTTCCACCGCGACGGCGCCAGCTACCCCTCCGGGCACGTGGCCAACGCCGTGCTCATGTGGGGCGTGGCCCGCTGGCTGGCCGTCGACTACCGCCTCGACCCGCGGGTGCAGCGGACCCTGTGGCTGCTCAGCGTCGTCGGCCCGGTCGCCACCGGCATCGCGATGGTGTCGCTGGACTTCCACTGGGTCACCGACGCGGTCGTCGGTGCCGCCGTCGGGGTGCTGCTGCTGGGCGTGGTGCACGCACTCGACGCAGTCGTGATGTCACGCTGGGCGAGTGCCCGAGTCGGCCGTCCCCCCGCGTAGCGCCCGGCGGGCCGCTGCGGTCGGCCTCGGTCTGGCGCTGGCGCTCCTCCCCGCGGTCCCCGCGTCGGCCGAGGAGCCGGCCCGACCGTCACCGCGGTGCCAGGTCACCGACCCCCGGCTGGCCGAGCTGTCCGGGCTGGTCGACGTCGGCGACCGGATGCTCGCCATCCCCGACGGCGGGGACCAGGTGACCGTGTCGGTGCTCGACCAGGCGTGCCGGGTCGTCGACGAGACCGTCGCGCCGCTCGACCCCTACGACCCCGAGGACCTCGGTGTCGGGCCCGACGGCACGGTCTGGCTGGCCGACACCGGGGACAACAACGCCACCCGCACCACCGTCGCGCTCATCGCGCTGCGGCCCGACGGCACGACGTCGCTGTACCGGCTCACCTACCCCGACGGCCCGCACGACGCCGAGGCGCTGCTCGTCGCCCCCGACGGCACTCCCCACGTGGTCACCAAGGAGGTGCTGGGCGCCAGCCACGTCTACCGCCCGGCGGCGCCGCTGACCGACGCCGGCACGGTGGCGCTGGCCGACGTCGGCACGGTGACGCTCACGCTGACCGGCACGCCTGGTGGCCCGGTGGGCCGGGCCGGGCAGCTGCTGGTGACGGGCGGTGCGGTCGCCCGCGACGGCAGCCGGATCGCGCTGCGCACCTACACCGACGCCTACGTCTGGGCGCTCACCGGTGCCGACGTCCCGGCCGCGCTCGCCGGCGAACCGGTGCGCATCCCGCTGCCGCCCGCTCCCCAGGGGGAGGCGGTGTCCTTCACCGCGGACGGCAGCGCGCTCCTCGTCGCCGGCGAGGGCCTGCCGGGCGACGTCACGCTGGTGCCGGTCCCCGCGCGGACCCCCGCCCCGACGCCGTCGGCGGCCGCGGATCCGTCGCTGGCGGCCCTGCTTGACGACGGCGGCACCGGCCTGTCCTCGGTCGTCGCCGGGCTCATCGCGGCCGCCGTGGCCACGCTGCTGCTGTGGATCGGTGGCCGGCTGCTCCGCCGGCAGCCGGCCCCACCGTCCTCCGGCTGAGCGGCCCGCCCACGGGACCGCCGAGCGGACCGGTCAGACGCGGCGCAGGACGGTGACGACGCGGCCGAGGATGGTGGCCTCGTCGCCCGGGATCGGCTCGTAGGCGGCGTTGTGGGGCAGCAGCCACACGTGCCCGTCGCGGCGCTTGTAGGTCTTGACGGTGGCCTCGCCGTCGAGCATCGCGGCCACGATCTCGCCGTTCTCGGCGGTCGGCTGCTGACGGACGACGACCCAGTCGCCGTCGCAGATCGCCGCGTCGACCATGGAGTCACCGGCGACACGGAGCATGAACAGGGTGCCCTCGCCGACCAGCTCGCGGGGGAGCGGGAAGACGTCCTCGACCGCCTGCTCGGCCAGCACCGGGCCACCGGCGGCGATCCGGCCGACGAGCGGCACGTAGGTGGGCGCGGTGGCGCCGTCGGCGGCCGCGGGGACCGCCGGCGCGGACTCGGCCGTGGCGGTGGTGTCTCCGGGCAGCCGGACGTCGAGTGCCCGCGGGCGGTTGGGGTCGCGCCGCAGCCAGCCCTTCTTCTGCAGCACCGACAGCTGGTGGGCGACCGACGACGCGGAGGACAGCCCCACCGCCTCGCCGATCTCCCGGACCGAGGGCGGGTACCCGCGGCGCTCGATCGAGTCGCGGATGACCTCGAGGACCCGGCGCTGGCGCTGGGTCAGCCCGTCACCGGCCTCGGCCCGGTCGGGGAAGGTGCGCACCGCGGCGGTCTCCGTCCCGCCGCCGGAGGCGGTCTCGCGCCTGCCGCTGGTGCGCCGGGTGGCCGTGCCCGCGCGCGTGCCCTGGCCGGTGCCGCTCGTGCCCGCCACGTCTCCTCCTCGCCGGCCGCGTCCCCGCGGCCCTCGTGTCCTGCCCACCGCCCGTGGCGGAGCGCCCGTCCGTCCCGCGACCGGAGGCTCCGGTCGCGAGCCGGCAGGCGCCGCCCGCGTCGGCGCCGACGGCGGGCGGAGGGCTGCTCACCGGACCGTAGCGCCTCGGGGCCGGCACTTCAAACGTGTGTTCGAAACGGGGTCCGTGTCGGGTCGACCCCGTCACTGCCATGCGGTAGACATCGCACACACGTTCGAGTCGAACGCGTGTTCGAGAGGGCCTGACGAGGGAGTGGTCATGGGCAGCGTGCGGCAGGCGGTCCTGGAGTTCGACGCAGCGGTCCGCGTCCCGTGGCGGCCGTTGCTCCGCGAGGAGGTGCAGGGAGCGGCGGGCGCGGGTGGTCGCCAACCCCGTCGCACCGCTGCGGTCGGTCCGTCCCCGGTGGCGGCCCGCTCCGGTACGCCCGGCTCGGGTGGGCCGGTCTCCGGTGGATACGGCTCCGGTGGAGCCCGCTCCCGTGTCCCCGCCGCCGGCCTGCCCGGCTCCGGCCCCCGTGTCACCGGGCACCTGCGGCCGGTTCCCGACCGTCCGGTCGACCGGGCGCCGCGGACCACCGGCCCGGCCGCCGCGGCCCCTCGCACCCGCCGTGACCCGGTCCGGCCGGGCGGCCGCCCGCCGCAGTCCGCGCCGGCGCGGGGCCTCGTCCGTGGCCGGTGCACCCCGCCGCCCGTCCGGCTGACCCGCCGCGGACGCCGCCTGGTCGCCGTCCTCGTCCTGGCCTCGGGCCTCGCGGGCGCCGTCGTGGGCCGGGAGGTCCTGGCGCCGGACCCCGGTCTGCGCCTGGCGGGGGAGAGCAGCGTCGTCGTCGAGCAGGGGGACACCGTGTGGTCCATCGCCGACCGCGTCACCGGGCCCGACGAGGACGTGCGCGCCGTCGTCGACGCGATCGTGGTCCTCAATGACCTGGAGGGCTCCGTGGTCGTCCCCGGCCAGGTCCTGCAGGTGCCCTGACCTCCGTCGGTGGCGCCGGAGGGGCGGGAGGGGCTCCGGGGAAGTGACGAGAGCGTCCGGCACGGTTCGTCAACCATCGACGCCCGGTCGCTCACGAACTGGCCGCGGACGGTCACTTACGGTCAGGAGCGTGTCAGCAGCCGTGAACAGCAGGTCAGCCGTGGCCTTCGGATCGCCCCAGGACGTCGAGGTGCTGGTGGACGGCGCCTGGGTGCCGGGCGCGATGCTCGGCTGGCGGCACGACGAGACCGGGGGCTGCGAGGCCTGGGTCCAGCTGCGGGCCCAGGTCCCCGGCGTCGTGGAGGGCGCCGGCACGTGGGTCGGCCTGGCCGACGTGCGGCTGCCGGAGCGCCACCTGTCGCTCGCGCCGGCGCCGGCCACCGGTGCGATGCCGGCCACTGCTGCGATGCCGGCCACTGCTGCGATGCCGGCCACTGCTGCGATGCCGGCCACTGCTGCGATGCCGGCCGCGGCCGGGGCGCCTGCCGCCGTCCGGCCCCGCCGCTCCCGCCGGCACGGTGCCGACGTCACCGCGGAGCAGCCCGCCGTCGGTGCCGGCATCGCGGGCCGCCACCGCGCCCCTGCGGGATCCGTTGCCGGGTCCGCCGCCGGACGGCACCGCGCCGTCACGACGGAGATGCCCGCCGTCGCGGGAGGCCCCGCGGTCGACGCCGCTCCCGTCGAGCGCGGAGCCGGGCAGCCGGACGTCACCGTCGCCGCGCCCACCGTCGCCACGCCCACCGTCGCCTCGCCCGCCGTCGCCGCGCCCACCGTTGCCGCGCCCGCCGTCGGTGGTCCTGCCGGTGCCGCACCCGCGATGGCGGCTCCCGCCGCCGGCGACCACGACATGCTGACCCGGCCGATCCGCGTCGGTGACCTGGTGCCCGGTGCGCGCGGCGGGCGACCGCCGGTGCGGCCGTCGGCCTGAGCGGTCCGCCGGACCGGGGGCGTCGCCCCCCGGTCGTCCCGTGACGGGTGCCCGACGGGGTCGCGGTCCGTCGCCGGGTGGTGGCCGGTGGGTGGACGGCGCGTGTCCCCACCACGGTCGGGGAGGGGTGCGTCTACACCCGCGACCGGCCTCCTGCGCGCCGACACACCGCTCGTCGCGGCGTGTCGTGTGACGGGTGGGGGAGGTGCTCGCCCGTGGTCACGGAGGGGTCACGACCGGGTCTCGGCGGAAGAGACACGCCTGCCCTCGCCTTGCAGATGTAGTGGAGGGCGGCCTACTGTCCCCCCACATCTAGTAGTTGCACTGAAGGAAGTCCTCCACAGGTCGTCCTCAGCTCCTCCCCCGGACGTCCACCGGATGTCCCCAGGGAGGTCCACAGCAGAGGCCGGCAGCAGAGGCCGGCGGGCGGGGTGCGCACAGCACCCGGGGAGTCCGCCGGCACGTCCCGTCCGCCACCGGGGTCCCGGTGCCGAGCCCGTTCCCGGAGGAGGTGAACCGCAGTGCGTTGCCCGTTCTGCCACAACCCCGACAGCCGCGTGATCGACTCGCGCGAGGCCGACGAGGGGGCCACCACCCGCCGCCGTCGCTCGTGCCCGGCCTGCGGTCGCCGCTTCACCACCGTGGAGGAGGCCGTCCTCGCCGTCGTCAAGCGCAGCGGCGTCAGCGAGCCGTTCAACCGCTCCAAGGTCGTCGCCGGCGTGCGCCGGGCCTGCCAGGGGCGGCCGGTCGACGAGGACCAGCTCCAGCAGCTGGCCCAGCAGGTGGAGGACGCGATCCGGGCGAGCGGGGTGGCCGAGGTGCCCAGCCACGAGGTGGGCCTGGCGATCCTGCGGCCGCTGCGCGAGCTCGACGAGGTGGCCTATCTGCGCTTCGCCAGCGTCTACCGCGCCTTCACCTCGGTCGAGGACTTCGAGAAGGAGATCACCGAGCTGCGGGCACGCCACCACACCGGGGGCACCCCTCCGCTGCCGGGCATGCAGCTCGACCCGCCCGCGCCGCGCCGTCGTGGCGGGCGTACCCAGCCGGCGCCACCCGGCACCTGACCACCGGCCGGCAGCGCCGCCGGCCGCGCAGCACGACCAGAAACCGTCAGCACCGCCAGATAGGAACAGGGTGGCTCTCTTCCCCAGCCGCCCGGACCACTCACCGAGGGAGAGCTCGTGACCGAGATCGAGGACCGCCCGGCAGGCCGTACGCGTCGGGCCGTCAAGGCGCCGACCAGGGGGAAGGGCCTGAAGGTCAAGCGGGTCTACACGACCGCCGGGGTGCACCCGTACGACGAGGCGACGTGGGAGCGCCGCGACGTCGTCATGACCAACTGGCGCGACGGCTCGGTGAACTTCGAGCAGCGCGGTGTCGAGTTCCCCGCCGAGTGGAGCATCAACGCCACCAACATCGTCACCACGAAGTACTTCCGTGGCGCCGTCGGCACCCCGCAGCGGGAGACCAGCCTGCGTCAGCTCATCGACCGGGTGGTGCTCACCTACGCCGCCGCCGGCCGCGAGCACGGCTACTTCGCCACCGAGGGCGACGCCGAGGTCTTCGAGCACGAGCTGACCTGGATGCTGCTGCACCAGGTGTTCAGCTTCAACAGCCCCGTGTGGTTCAACGTCGGCACGAGCGCGCCGCAGCAGGTCAGCGCGTGCTTCATCCTCGCCGTCGACGACACGATGGACTCGATCCTCAACTGGTACCGGGAGGAGGGGCTGATCTTCAAGGGCGGCTCCGGCGCCGGCCTGAACCTCTCCCGCATCCGCTCGTCCAAGGAGCTGCTGTCCTCCGGCGGCACCGCCTCCGGCCCGGTCAGCTTCATGCGCGGCGCCGACGCCTCCGCCGGGACGATCAAGTCCGGTGGCGCCACCCGCCGCGCGGCCAAGATGGTCGTCCTCGACATCGACCACCCCGACGTCGAGGAGTTCATCGAGACCAAGGCGCGCGAGGAGGACAAGATCCGCGCGCTGCGCGACGCCGGGTACGACATGGACCTCGGCGGCAAGGACATCACCAGCGTCCAGTACCAGAACGCGAACAACAGCGTCCGCGTCTCCGACGAGTTCATGCGCGCGGTCGAGGAGGGCGGCGACTTCGGTCTGCGCTCCCGCCTCGACGGCTCGGTCATCGAGACCGTCGACGCCAAGGCGCTGTTCCGCAAGGTCACGAAGGCCGCCTGGGAGTGCGCCGACCCGGGCATCCAGTACGACGACACGATCAACGACTGGCACACCAACCCCGAGACGGGCCGGATCAACGCGTCCAACCCCTGCTCGGAGTACATGAGCCTGGACAACAGCTCGTGCAACCTCGCGTCGCTGAACCTCATGAAGTTCCTCAAGGACGACGGCACCTTCGACGCGCGCACGTTCGTCAAGGCCGTCGAGCTGGTCATCACGGCGATGGACATCTCCATCTGCTTCGCCGACTTCCCGACCGAGCCGATCGGTGAGACCACCCGCGCCTACCGCCAGCTGGGCATCGGCTACGCCAACCTCGGCGCGCTGCTGATGGCCACCGGTCACGCGTACGACTCGCGTGGCGGGCAGACCCTCGCGGCGGCGATCACCTCGCTGATGACCGGCACCGCCTACCGGCGCTCCGCCGAGCTCGCCGGCATCGTCGGGGCCTACGAGGGCTTCGCCCGCAACGCCGACGCCCACGCCCGGGTCATGCGCAAGCACGCCGCGGCCAACGACGCCATCCGCCCGGTCGGCG
Source organism: Geodermatophilus obscurus (assembly GCF_900115395.1). Taxonomy (GTDB): domain Bacteria; phylum Actinomycetota; class Actinomycetes; order Mycobacteriales; family Geodermatophilaceae; genus Geodermatophilus; species Geodermatophilus obscurus_B. The sequence goes on along the minus strand of NZ_FOWE01000008.1, from coordinate 250,856 downwards.
CCGACGACGCCGACGTGCTCAAGGCCGCCACCGCCCAGTGGCAGGAGTGCCTGGAGATCGGCGCCGAGAACGGCTGGCGCAACGCCCAGGCCTCGGTGCTCGCCCCCACCGGGACCATCGGCTTCATGATGGACTGCGACACGACCGGCATCGAGCCGGACTTCTCGCTGGTCAAGTACAAGAAGCTGGTCGGCGGCGGGTCCATGCAGATCGTCAACCAGACGGTCCCGCGGGCGCTGAAGAGCCTCGGCTACCAGGACGAGCAGGTCGAGGCGATCGTCGAGTACATCGCCGAGCACGGCCACGTCGTCGACGCCCCGAGCCTGCGCCCCGAGCACTACGAGGTGTTCGACTGCGCGATGGGCGAGCGGGCCATCTCCCCGATGGGGCACGTCCGGATGATGGCCGCGGTGCAGCCGTTCATCTCCGGCGCCATCAGCAAGACGGTCAACATGCCGGAGACGGCGACCGTCGAGGACGTCGAGAACATCTACTTCCAGGGCTGGAAGTACGGCCTCAAGGCGCTGGCGATCTACCGCGACAACTGCAAGGTCGGTCAGCCGCTGTCCGACGCGCACTCCGCCAAGAACGGGGCCAAGAAGGCGGACGCGACGGTCGAGGTGGAGGCCGCCCCGGTCACCACGACGTCGCACCCGGTGCGCCGCCGGCTGCCGAAGAAGCGCCAGAGCATGACGACGTCGTTCAGCGTCGCCGGTGCCGAGGGCTACATGACCGCCGGGATGTACGAGGACGGCAGCCTCGGCGAGGTGTTCCTCAAGCTGGGCAAGCAGGGCTCGACCCTGGCCGGTGTCATGGACGCCTTCTCGATCGGCATCTCGATCGCGCTGCAGCACGGTGTGCCGCTGGAGACCTACATCCAGAAGTTCACCAACATGCGCTTCGAGCCGGCCGGCATGACCGACGACCCGGACATCCGGATCGCCCAGTCGGTGATGGACTACATCTTCCGGCGCCTGGCCCTCGACCACCTGCCGGTCGAGGCACGCGCCACCCTCGGCATCTTCACCGCCGAGGAGCGCGCGGCGCAGGTCGCGGGCACCTACGGCAGCTCCGCCTCGACCGCCGAGGTCGTCGAGGCCGAGGAGGTCGACGTCGAGGCGCTGCGCGGCTCGGTGCCGACCGAGCAGCCGGCCAAGCCCGAGATCGCGGACAAGCCGGTCAAGGAGGCCCACTCCTCGGCCGAGCTCCTCGAGCTGGTCACCGGCACCGCCACCGACGCGCCGCTGTGCATGACCTGCGGCACGAAGATGCGCCCCGCCGGCAGCTGCTACGTCTGCGAGGGCTGCGGCTCCACCAGCGGCTGCAGCTGACGGCACGGCTCGCCGGGACGCCCCACGGCGTCCCGGCGGGTCCGCTCGGGATGTCCCCGTCGCTCGTGGTGACATCCCCTGCCGAGCCCGGCAGCACTGCTGGGCCCGGCAGAGACACCGGCCCGCCCCGGCCCTCTTCGGAGGGTCGGGGCGGCCGTCGTCCACCGGCCCGCCCGAGGGCCGGGCACAGGGCCCGGGGACAGGGCGGCCGGGCGGACCGCCGAGCCGCGCCGGCGCCGCACCCGGGCCGGCACTGCGCCCGGGGCGGGCGGTCAGGCGGGGGTGAGACTGACGGGGGGACCGGCGGTCAGGTCCGCGCCGGCCGGCCGGCGGGCCGGATCGGCCAGCCAGGCGGCGAGCTCGGTGCAGGGCACCGGGCGCGAGTGCAGGTACCCCTGCACGGTGGTGACGCCGGCGCGGGCCACGAACTCCTGTTGCGCGGGGTCCTCCACGCCCTCGGCGACGGTCTCGAGCCCGAGCCGGCCGGCCATCTGCACGACCGCCTCGAGCACCGCCCGGTCGACCACCTCGGTACCGGCCCCGGCCACGAACGACCGGTCGATCTTCACCACGTCCACCGGCAGCGTCCGAAGCGTGGTCAGCGCGGAGTAACCGGTGCCGAAGTCGTCGACGGCCAGCCGGACGCCGAGCCCGGTCAGCGCGTCCAGCGCGGGCTGCACCGCGCCGAGGTCCAGCGCCGTCGACTCGGTGATCTCGACGACGAGCCGTGCCGGCGCCAGCCCGCTCTCGCGCAGGCACGCCCGGACGACGGCGGGGAAGCGGGGGTCGGCCAGCTGGGCGGGGGCGACGTTGACGTGCAGTGCCACGGGCCGGTCGTCGGACCAGCCGGCCGCGTCGGCGCAGGCCCGCCGGAGCACCGACTCACCGATCGCCACGATCAGGCCGCTGTCCTCCGCGGCCTCGAGGAAGGCGGCGGGGGAGAGCAGGCCGCGCGTCGGGTGCGCCCAGCGCACCAGCGCCCCGACGGCGGCGCACCGGCCGTCGGCGACCGCCACGATCGGCTGGTAGTGGACGACGAACTGCTCCTCGTCGACCGCCCGGCGCAGCTCACCGACGAGCGTCCGACCTCCCACGGCGTCCCGCAGGGCCGGGGAGAAGGTGCGCACCCGGTTCTTGCCCGAGGACTTTGCCGCGTACATCGCCAGGTCGGCCCGCTGCACCGCCTCGTCACCGGAGACGCCGGGCACCAGCGGCGCGAGACCGACGCTGGCACCGACCTGGACCAGCCGGCCGTCCAGCCGCACCGGCGCCGACAGCCGCTCGACCAGCCGCTCGGCGATCGCCCGGGCCTCGGCCTCGGTCGCGCCACGGACGAGCGCGGCGAACTCGTCACCGCCCAGCCGGGCACAGACGTCCTGCTCCCGCATCGTCCCGGCGACCCGGGCCGCGACGTGCTGCAGCAGCAGGTCACCGACGGCATGGCCGAGGGCGTCGTTGACCGTCTTGAAGTCGTCGAGGTCGGCGAAGAGCACCCACACGTCCGTGGTGCCGGACGCGGCGGCGTCGTCGAGGGCCGCGGCGAAGGCGCCGCGGTTGGCCAGCCCGGTGAGCGCGTCGGTGCGGGCCCGCACCTCCAGGTCGCGGCGCTCGTCACCGGCCCGCAGCGCCAGCGCGGCCAGGGTGCCGAGCGACCGCAAGGCGGTCAGGACCTCAGTCGGCACCCCGCCCGGCGCCCCGGCCAGGAGCACGTGCCGGTGGGCGGAGAGCGCCGGCAGCACCACCCAGTCGGCCTCGCTCCCGGTCGCCGCGGTCAGCGGGGCGGTGTCGGCCACCTCGAGGCCGTCACCGCCGGCCACCGGCGCCAGCGCGGCGGGCGGGAGGACCGCGACGTCGTGCACGAAGCCGCCGCTGCGGGCGACCACCGGCCGGCCGGCCGCGTCGCCATCGCCCACCAGCAGCGCCCGCAGGCCCGGCGTGCTCGCGCAGACGGCCTCGACCGCAGCCCACACCCGCTGCCGGATCTCCACCGGGTCGGTCACGCCCAGCAGCTCCCCGCCCAGCGCCACCAGGACGGCGTCGCGCTCCCGCGTCGCCTCCCGCGCCAGCAGGGCCACCGCCAGGTGGCGCGCCCCGATGACGGTCAGCCCCACGATCGGCAGGGTCATGAAGACGATCGCCGGGTCGTTGACCTCCATGCGCCCGGGCAGGCCGGGCCAGGCGAGGGCCGCGAGCGTCATCCCCGCGCACATGGCCACGGCGTAGGCGGCGACGTGCGCCGTCCGGCCGTACACGGCGCGCAGGTACATGCCCGGGAAGCACGCCGAAGACCCACTCCGGCCCGGGGGCGGCGAGCGCGAAGACCGTGATCGCCACGACGTCGGCGAGGTCGAGGGCCGACCGCGGGACCCCGGTGACGTAGCGGTGCGTCCACGAGCCGGCCAGGGTGGCCCCGGCCGTCAGCACCGCCGCCCGCGACCAGCCGCCACCGGCCTGCACCGCGGCCCCGGGCGTGACCACCACGAGCGGGACGAGGGCCAGGACGTAGAAGAGCTGACGGGTCTGCTCCACCAGGTCGGCCGGGCGGCGCAGGTGCCGGTGCACACCTCGCCACAGCAGCGCGGGACGGGAGCTCATGTCACGGTCCTCGGGTCGGCGGGTGGTCGCCCGGACGTCATCGACCGCTCCCCGTCCCCGGTCGACCGCCCGTCCCGGCGGCGTCACCCCTCGGGGGGACGGCGGCACGGTCGATAGCCGGAGCCGATCGCCATCGGTATTGGCCTCCGGGCCGGGCCCGCGCCACCGTGGACGGACTCGACCGGGCCCTCCGCCCTCCTCGCACCGCCGTCCGCCCCGACCGTGGAGGTGGCACATGACCAGCGCACCGCCGATGCCCGTCCGCACGGGCCTCGCGCCGGCCCGGATCCGTGACGAGGTGCGCCGCCGGACCGACGGCGTGACGGCCGAGGCCGTCGTCTTCCCCGCGCACGGCACCCCGCTGGCCGGAGTGCTGTACCGGCCGGGCAACGCCCGCGGACCCCTGCCGGGTGTGGTCGTCACCGGCAGCTGGACCAGCGTCCGCGAGCAGATGGCCGACCGGTACGCCGCGCGCCTGGCTGCCCGGGGCTTCGCCACCCTGGCCTTCGACCACACCGGCTACGGCGCCAGCGGGGGGAGCCCTGCGCGACTACGAGTCGCCGGCCCTCAAGGCCCGCGACATCGGGGCCGCCGTCGGCTACCTGGCCGGCCGGCGGACGTCGTCGACCCGCGGCGGGTCGGCGCGCTCGGCGTGTGCGCCTCGGCCGGCTACACGGTCAGCAACGCCGTCACCGACCGGAGGGTGCGCGCCCTGGCGCTGGTCGCGCCGTGGCTGCACGACGCGCAGATCGTGGCCGACACCTACGGCGGGGCCGACGAGGTGGCGCTGCGCATGACCGCCGGAGCCCGCGCGCGCAGCCACCACGAGGGGACGGGGGAGGTCACCTACGTCCCGGCGGTGGGGTCCGGCGACCCCCTGGCCGCCATGCCGTTCGACGTCGACTTCTACCTCGACCCGCTGCGCGGCGCGGTGCCCGCGTGGGGCAACCGGTTCGCCGTCATGGCCTGGCCCGGGTGGCTCACCTACGACCCGATCGCGGCGGCGCGGCGGGTGCGCCAGCCGGTCCTCCTCGTGCACAGCGAGGACGCCGCCGTCCCGCTCGGTGCCCACCGGCTCGCGGCGGCGGTGCCCGGCGACGTCGACCAGCACTGGCTGGACGGCACCCAGTTCGACTTCTACGACGGCGACGTCCACGTCGACGACGCGGTGTCGCTCGCCGGCGCGCACTTCGCGGACGCGCTGCGGTGAGCTCGCCGGCCGGCACCGGGCGCCCGGTCGTGACCTGCCTCGCCGGCCGCCGGCCGCGCCGTGCCCGGCGGTGGGCCGTGGCGCGCGTGCCGGGTCCGGGCCGGACGGTGGTCATGAGCCGCCGTCCCCGGCCGGACGGTGCGGCCGGCCGCGACGCCGCCGTGGTGGTGCGGGTCCTGCTGCTGGCCCCCACCGGTGCGCTCGTCCCGGCCGTCCTCGTCGACGACCCGGTGGGTGCGTGCCCGGCCCGGTCCGAGCGGGCCCCGGGCGCCGACCCGGAGCGGCGGTGAGGACCACCGGCGTCGCCGTCGTGACCGGCGCCAACCGCGGCATCGGGCGCGAGGTGGCGCGCCTGCTCGCCGCCCGCGGGGTGACCACGGTCCTCGGGTCGCGCGACGAGGCCCGCGGGCAGGAGGCGGCCCGGGGCATGACCGGCCCCGTCGTCGTCCGCGGGCTCGACGTCACCGACCAGGGCAGCGTCGATGCGCTGGCGGCCTGGCTGCGGGCCGGGCACGGAGGCTTGGACGTGCTGGTCAACAACGCCGGCGTCCACTACGACACCTGGCAGAGCGCGGCGGAGGCAGACCTCGGCGTGGTCGAGGAGGCCTTCGCCGTCAACGTGGTCGGCGCCTGGCGGACGGCCGTGGCGCTGGCACCGCTGCTTCGGCCCGGCGGCCGCCTGGTCAACGTGTCCAGCGGCGCCGGCTCCTTCGGCGAGACCGCCGGCGCCGGGGGAGCGCCCGCCTACTCGGTGTCCAAGGCCGCGCTGGACATGCTGACGGTGAAGCTCGCCGCGGACCTGCGTCGCCGCCGCGTGCTGGTCAACGCGGTCTGCCCGGGGTGGGTGGCCACCGACATGGGCGGCGCCGGCGGGCGCCCGGTCGCCGACGGCGCCGCGAGCGTCCTGTACGCCGTCGACCTGCCCGACGACGGGCCCAGCGGCACCTTCACCCGCGACGGGCGGCCGGTCCCCTGGTGAGCCCCCGGCCCGGCCGGTGATCGAGGTCCTCGCCGGTCTGCCGCCCTGGCTCGTGCTGCTGGTCACCTGCGCGGTCGTCGCGACCGAGCCCGCGGTGCTCGCCGGTGTCGTGCTGCCCAGCGTCGCCTCGGTCGTCCTCACCGGCTTCGTCGCCGGGCTCGGCGTCGTCCCGCTCTGGGTCGCGGCGGTCCTCGTCGCCGGGGCCGCGTCCGGCGGCGACGCCCTGGCCTTCGCCGCCGGCCGGCGGCGCGCGGGGACGGCGGCCGGGGGCGCGCCCGCGCGGCGTCCGGGTCTGCAGCGCGGGTGGGACCGGGCGGCCGACCTCTACCGCCGCGTCGGCCGGCCGGTGGTGGCGCTGGCGCGGTGGGTGACCGTCGCCCGCACCGTGGTGCCGCGGCTGGCCGGCGGGTCCGGGCTGTCCTGGTCGCGCTACCTGGTGCTCGCGGTGCCGTCGGCCGTCGTCTGGAGCGCCACCCTGACCGGCGCCGGGTACGCCGTCGGGGCGTCCTACGCGGAGGTGAGCCGGTACGTCGGACGCGGCGGGGGCGCCCTCGTCGTCGTCGCGCTGGCCGGTGCCGCGGTGGTCGTGGCCGGCCACTGGATCGGCCGGCACCCCGACGTCGTCCGCGCCACCGCCGGCTGGCTCGGCGGGACCCGCACGGTGCGGGCGCTCGGCCGTCGCCACCCCGGTGCCCCGGCGCAGCGCCTCGCGGTCCGGGGAGCGGCCGCGGGTCTGCTGGCCGGGGTGCTGGTGGTGCTCGCCCTGGCCCTGTACGGGCTGCTGGTGGTGGCGTTCGCCTGGAGCGGGCTGCGCGGCGGGGACGGCTGGCTGGTCGACCAGCTGGCGGGCCTGCGGGGCGACCGCCTCACCGCGGTCGCGTGGCTGGTGGTGGGGACGCTGCGCAGCACGTGGGTCCTGCTCGCCCTCGGCCTGGTCGCGGTCCTCACCTGCCGGCGGCGCCGCGGACAGGGCCGGGCGATGGACCTGTCCGACCGGACGTCGGCCCTCGCGGCGGCGCTGGTGCCGCTGCTCGCACTGGCCCTCGCCGGGGTCCTCACCGGCCTCGTGTCCCCCGAGCCGAGCGACCCCGCGGTGCGCGACTGGGTGCTGGGTGCGCAGGTCCCGGTGGTGACGGCCGCGGCGGTCACGCTCGCCGGGCTCCTCACGGCCGGGCGTCCCTGGGGAGCGCGCGCCGCCGCGGTCACCGGCGCGGAACTGCTGGCCCTCCTGCTCGTGGCGTCCCGCGTCCACCTCGGCTGGGACACCCCGACGACGGCGCTCACCTCGCTGCTGATCGGCACCGCCTGGTCCGGTCTGCTGCTGGTCGCCTGGCGCGAGGCCGTCGCCCGGGGCCCCGCCGTCCCGGCGCCGCCGGGGGCCGTGCGCGCACCGGCCTAGGGAACCGTGCCGGCCTCCGGCCGGGGAGCCGGGTCCTCGAGAGCGGCCACGCAGCACCGGACGAAGTCGTGCACGACCGGGCGGGTGTCGTCGGCCCGCCACGCGATGGCCAGCTCGCCCGGCGGCAGCCCGCGGACGGGACGGACCACGTACTCCGGACGCCGGTAGATCTCCGCGTTGCCCGCGCTGATGAGGGCGACGCCCAGCCCCCGGCCGAGCGCGGTCACCGCCTCCTCGGGACCGTGCACCACGGCCCCGATGCGGACGGGGTGGCCGTCGCGCGCGTCGACGGCCAGCCAGTAGTCGCGCAGGCTGCCCGTCGACTCCGGGAGGGCGATGAACGGCTCGTCGTAGAGGTCGGCCATCGTGAGCTCGTCGCGCCCGGTCAGCGGGTGGTCCCGGGGAAGGGCCAGGTGCCGCTCCTCGCGCACGAGCACGCGGTGGGCCAGCCCGCCGTCGGCGGGCAGGGGCAGCCAGCAGAACGCGAGGTCGCTGACGCCGGAGTCGAGCCCGAGGCTCCGGTCGTCGAAGGGGAGCTGCTGGAAGTCGACCCGGAAGCCCGGGTGGCGCCGGAGGAAGGCCTCGACGGCCACCGGCACCAGGCCGCGGCCGACGCCGATCGACATCCCGACCGTGAGGGTCCGGCTGTCGGCGGCGACCGCCTCGGCGACGGCCTGCTGGGCCGCGTCCCAGGTGTCGACGGTCCGCCGGGCGTAGGGCACCAGGGCCCGGCCGGCGCTGGTCAGGCTCACGCCGCGGGGCGAGCGGACGAACAGCGGCGCGCGGACGTGCTGCTCGAGCACCTGGATCTGGCGGCTCAGGGCCGGCTGCGAGACGAACAGCCGCTGGGCGGCGCGGGTGAAGTGCAGCTCGTCGGCGACCGCGAGGAAGTACCGGAGGTCCCGCAGGTGCACGTCCATGCGCGAGTGTTATCACGCGGTGCATCGGACCGACAGCCCTTCGCCCGCGCTGTCAAGACCATTCCGCCAGGAGCACAAGAATTGCGCGAATGGCGGAACCGCGCCATTCAGGAGCGCATTCCCGTCGCTTTCCCGATTGACTCCGGACGTCCGGTCCCCGGCCGTCCTGGAGGTCCCCGTGCGCACCCCGACCATGCGAGAGTCCACCGCCCACCACTCGCTGCAGGACGCCGTCGGCGACCGGCTGCTGCGCGAGCGGATCGTCGTCCTGGGCAGCGAGGTCGACGACGTCGTCGCCAACCAGCTGTGCGCGCGGATGCTGCTGCTGGCCGCCGACGACCCCTCCCGCGACGTGCACCTCTACGTCAACTCGCCCGGTGGCTCGGTCACCGCGGGGATGGCCGTCTACGACACCATGCAGTTCATCGACTGCGACGTCGCCACCTACGCGTTCGGGATGGCGGCCTCGATGGGGCAGTTCCTGCTCACCGCCGGCGCGCCCGGCAAGCGGTACACGCTGCCGCACACCCGGATCCTGGTGCACCAGCCCTCGGCCGGGGTCGGCGGGACGCAGTCCGACATCGCCGTGCAGGCCGACATGCTGCGCCGCCTCAAGCGCGACGTGAACGAGCTGCAGGCCCGGCACACCGGGCAGAGCGTCGAGCAGATCGAACGCGACTCCGACCGCGACCGGTGGTTCACCCCGGAGCAGGCCCGCGCGTACGGGCTCGTCGACCACGTCGTCACCTCCGTCGCCGCGCTGCCCGGCCCGGGCCTCGTCCCCGGCGGGGCCGGCCTGCCCTGACCGGCGGGCTACCCGCGCCGGCGGTCCGCCGTTCTCCCGGCGCCCCCGGGAATGCCCGCCGCGCCGAGGCGTTGCAGCAGGTGCCGGTCCGGTCCATGCCCCCGGGCCTCACCTCCTGCCGCTGCGAGCGGCCACTCGCCGAGAGGCGGCTGTCGGGCCGGCACACGCGGTCCAGCGGCCGCCCGGTCCCCCGACCGGGCGGCCGCTGCCGTCTGCGGCGTCCCCGACCGGCTCGGGCCGGGTCCGGCCGGCCGCGGCGCCGGCGCTCGTCCACCGGACGGCTCGCCCGGCGCTGGTCCACCGCGACGGTGCTCGGCGGCCCGCCGTGCGGGAGGTCACAGGACGACAGCGGTCGATCGGGTTCCGTTCGGGGTGCGGTCCGCCGATGACCTCCCCGGCCGACCCACGGCGCCGTCGACGGCGACGAGCGCCCGGGGACCGGTGTGCGGCTGCGGCCCGCCGGTGGCCGTGCCCCTCGCAGATCCCCCCGAACGGAACCGTCGCTCTCCCGTGCTCACCGTCCTCGGCCTCGCCGCGGCCATCCTCAGCACCACCGTCCTCTGGCCCCAGGTCCGCCTCTCCTGCCTGCAGCGCCGCACGCGGGGCCTGCCCCCGGCGGCGGCCTGGCTCACCGTCGCCCTGAACGTCCACTGGCTCGTCTTCGCCCTGCTGGCCGGCAACCCGGTCCAGGCGCTCACCCACGTCGTCGTCGGCGCGGGCAACACCGCCGTCCTGGGTGCCCTGCTGCTCACCCGGCCGGAGCTGCGCACCGCCCGCGCGCTGCGCGCGAACGCGTCCGACGCCGCGGTCGCCGCCGTCCTCGGCGCGGTCGCCGGGGTGGCCGGCGTCGCCGCCGCCGTCCTGCCGCCGCTGCGGCTGCTGCGCGACCGCGCCCAGGACACGTCGGGCATCTCGCCGGCGCGGTGGGGGCTGGCCGCGTCGTCGCTGGCCTGGACCGCCTACGGCGCGGGCACCGGCGAGACGGTGATCTGGCTGTCCGCCGGGCTGGACGCCGTCTGCGCGCTCGCCGTGTGCGCGCTGCTGCAGACCCGCCGGCCGGCCGTCGTCGTCGCGCGGCGGAGGGTGCTCGCGGCCGCCTGAGCCGCCCTGCCAGGGTGGAGCCCGTGCGCGTCCTCGTCACCGGCAGCTCGGGACACCTCGGCGAGGCGCTGGTCCGCGTGCTGCGCGGCGCCGGCGACGAGGTCGTCGGCCTGGACCTGCTGCCCTCGCCGTGGACCGACGTCGTGGCGTCGGTCGGGGACCGCGCCGCCGTCCGGGCCGCGCTCGCCGGCGCCGAGGCCGTGCTGCACACCGCCACGCTGCACAAGCCGCACGTGGGCACGCACGACCGGCAGGCGTTCGTCGACACCAACGTCACCGGCACGCTGACCGTGCTCGAGGAGGCCGTGGCCGCCGGCGTCGGGCGGGTGGTGGTGACCAGCACCACCAGTGCCTTCGGCCGCGCGCTGACGCCGGCGCCGGGGGAGCCGGCCGCGTGGGTCACCGAGGAGGTGCCGCCGCGGGTCCGCAACGTCTACGGCGCCACCAAGGTCGCCGCCGAGGACCTCTGCGAGCTCGTCGCCCGCGACAGCGGACTGCCCGTGGTCGTGCTGCGCACCTCCCGGTTCTTCCCGGAGGGCGACGACAGCGACGACGTCCGCGCCGCCTACGACGACGACAACGTCAAGGTCAACGAGCTGCTCCACCGGCGCGTCGACCTCGCCGACGTCGTCTCCGCCCACCGCGCCGCGCTCGACCGGGCACCGGCGCTCGGCTTCGGCCGCTACGTCGTCAGCGCCACCACGCCGTTCGGCCGGGACGACCTCGCGCGGCTGCGCACCGACGCCCCGGCCGTCGTCGCCCGGCTGTTCCCGGACGCGCCGGCCCTGTACCAGCGGCTCGGCTGGCGGCTGTTCCCGTCCCTCGACCGCGTCTACGTCAACGCCGCCGCCCGCGCCGACCTCGGCTGGACGCCGGAGTACGACTTCCGCCGTGCCCTCGACCTGCTCGCCGCCGGCCGGCCGCCGCGCAGCGAGCTGGCGCGCACCGTGGGGGCGAAGGGCTACCACGCCGTCCCGACCGGCCCGTACACCGTGCGCTGAGTCCGTCGGTGGTGCGTGCGAGGGTGACCCCGAGCACACGTCCACGCCCGGGAGGGGACGCATGACCACGCTGCCGGACAGGCCGCACAGCGCACTGCTCGTCGTCGACGTGCAGAACGGTGTCGTCGGCGGGGCGCACGCCCGCGACGAGGTCGTCACCACCATCGCCGGCCTGGTGGAGCGGGCCCGCGCCGAGCAGGTCCCCGTCGTCTGGGTGCAGCACGACGACGAGGAGCTGGTGCGCGGCAGCGAGGACTGGCAGGTCGTCCCGGAGCTCGCGCCGGCCGACGGCGAGCCGCGGGTGCAGAAGCACTACGGCGACTCGTTCGAGGACACCGACCTGGAGCAGGTGCTGGCCGGGCTGGGTGTCGGGCGGGTGGTGGTCACCGGCGCGGAGACCGACGCCTGCGTCCGCGCCACGCTGCACGGGGCGCTGGTCCGCGGCTACGACACCGTCCTGGTCGGTGACGCGCACACCGCGGGCGACAAGTCGCAGTGGGGCGCCCCGCCGGTGGCGCAGGTCATCGCGCACACCAACCTCTACTGGGGCTTCGCGGCCGCGCCCGGGCGCACGGCGGGCACGGTCGCCGCCGCCGACGTCGACCTGGCGGGCACCGCCGCGGACGCCTGAGCCGCCCGCCCGAGCCGCCCGCGGATGCCGCCGGGCGCCGGTCTCAGAGCAGCCCGGCGTCGTGCACGACCAGCGCGACCTGCACGCGGTTGGCCACCTCCAGCTTGGTGAGCAGGCGCGACACGTGCGCCTTCACCGTCGCGACGCTCATGTACAGCTCCGCCCCGATCTGCGCGTTGGGCAGTCCCCGCCCCACCGCCAGCGCGACGTCGCGCTCCCGGTCGCTGAGGCGGTCCAGCAGCGCCCGCGCCGGGGTGCGGGTGTCCCCGCCCCCACCGTCCCGGGCGGTCCCGGCGGCGTGGGCCATCAACTGGCGGGTGACCGAGGGGGAGAGCATCGGCTCGCCCGCGGCCACCCGGCGGACGGCGTCGACGATCACCGCCGGCGGGGTGTCCTTGAGCAGGAAGCCGCTCGCCCCGGCGCGCATCGCCCGCAGCACCTCGGCGTCGGCGTCGAAGGTGGTCAGGACCACCACCGCCGGACCGCCGGGGCGGCAGAGCAGCCGCTCGGTGGCGGCCAGCCCGTCGGTGCGGGGCATCCGGATGTCCATGAGGACGACGTCCGGGGTGGTCCGCCCGACGGCGGCCGGCACCTCGTCGCCGTCGGCGGCCTCTCCCACGAGCAGCACGTCGGCGGCGCCGCCGAGGACCATGGCGAGGGCCGCCCGTACCAGCGGGTCGTCGTCGACCACGAGGACCCGCACCGGGCCGGCCGACGTCGCCGGGGTGCCGGCCGGGCCGCTCACGCGGTCGCCGGCGACCACGGCAGCTCCACCCGGACGCGGAAGTCGCCGGTCGGTGTCCAGCCGTGCTCCAGCCGGCCACCGGCCAGGCTGACCCGCTCCAGGACACCGATCAGACCGGTCCCCCCGCTGGGGAGCGCCGGCGGGGTCCCGCCCGCGGGCGCGGGGTTGCGCACCTCGACGGTCAGGCCCTGTGCCGGCCCGCCGGTCACCGCCACGGTGGCGACGGTGCCCGGGGCGTGCCGGCGCACGTTGGTCAGCGCCTCCTGCACCACCCGGTAGGCCGTCCGCCCGGTCCCCGCCGGCACCGAGCCCAGGTCGGCGACGCGGTACTCCGCCTGCACCCGCAGGCCCGCCTGCCGCAACTCCTCGACCAGCGCGGGGAGGTCGCCCAGGGTCGGCTGCGGGCGCTCGGGGGCCTCGCCGTCCGCGCCGTCGCGCAGCACCCCGATCACCCCGCGCAGGTCGACGAGGGCCTGCCGGGCGCTGGCCCGGACGACGCCGGCCGCCCGGGCCACCTCCGCGGCCGGGGCGTCGGGCCGGAACTCCAGGGCGCCGGCGTGCATGCTCAGCAGGGACAGCCGGTGGGCCAGGACGTCGTGCATCTCGCGGGCGATGCGGCTGCGCTCGAGGTGGCGGGCCTGCTCCACGCGCAGCCGCTGCTCGGCCTCGGCCCGGACGGCCCGCTCCCGCAGGGACGCGAGCAGCTGCCGGCGGGCACGGACGAACATCCCCCACGACACCACCGCGGCCAGCAGCGCCAGGCCGAGGGACACGAACACCGGCTCCGGCATCCCGTCGACCGTGCGCACGGCGACGTACGCGGCGAAGGCGGCCGCGTTGACCGCGGTCACGGCCACCACGGTCGGCCACCTCCGGTGGACCGCCACCGTGAACAGCGCGACCAGGATCGCGGCGCCGCCGGCGTCGAGCAGCGCGCCGACGGTGGTGACCCCCACGGCGACGGCCACCGGCCACCGGCGCCGCCACCACAGGGCCACGCACGAGCCGAGGCCGACGACGAGCTCGGCCAAGAGAAGCGGGTCCGGGGGAGGCACCGGCCGGCTCGTCATCTCGCCGAGCGTGCCGACCGCGAACGCCACGGTCGCGACGAAGGAGACCACGTCGACGATCCAGTCCCGCGGCGACCGGCGTGCCCGCGGGACGTCGTCGGGCGCCCCGGCCGGGTCGGCCAGCAGCAGCGCCGGGTCGACCGCGGGGTCCTCGAGGCCGCCGGACGGGGCGCGGGTGACCGTGCTCACCCCGTCGACGCTACGGAGGGGACCCGACTCCCGGTACCGACCAAGGTCTACGTCGTCCGCCGCGGGGACCGACCGACGTCGGCCGGGTCGGACCGGGTGGCCGATGCCGGGGAGGGCCGCGGACGGCCACGGTCGTCGGCATGATCGCCATCGAGCACCTCAGCAAGCGCTACGGCGGGCACCCCGCCGTCGACGACGTGTCCTTCACCTGCGCACCCGGGACGGTCACCGGCTTCCTCGGGCCCAACGGGGCCGGCAAGTCCACGACACTGCGGGTGCTGTGCGGGCTCGCGGCGCCGACCCGCGGGACGGCGACGGTCGGCGGCCGCCGCTACCGCGACCTGCCGAACCCCGGCCGCGAGGTCGGTGTCCTCCTCGACGCGGCGGCCCAGCACCCGGGCCGCACCGGCCGGGAGGCGCTGACCCTCGCGGCGACGGTGCTCGGGGTGGACCGCGGGCGGGTGGCCGAGCTGCTCGACCACGTCGGGCTCGACGGCACCGCCGCACGCAAGCGGGTCGGCGCGTACTCCCTCGGCATGCGGCAGCGCCTCGGTCTGGCCGGTGCCCTCCTCGGGGACCCGCGGGTGCTGGTCCTCGACGAGCCGGCCAACGGTCTCGACCCCGAGGGGATCTTCTGGATGCGCGGCCTGCTGCGCGGCTTCGCCGACCGGGGCGGCACGGTGCTGCTCTCCTCCCACCTCCTCCGCGAGGTCGAGGCGGTGGCCGACCGGCTGGTCGTCATCGCCGGCGGCCGGGTGGTCGCCCAGGGGGCCATGGACGAGCTGCTGGCCGACACCGGCGTGCGGGTCCGCGCCCGCGACCGGGCGGCGCTGGAGCGGGCTCTGACCGCGGCGGGGATCGGGTTCGGGCCGGCCGACGGGGACGCCGTCATCGCGGCCGCCGACGCGGGCGCCGTCGGCGAGGCGACCTCGCGCGCCGGTGTCCCGCTGCTCGAGCTGCAGCCCGCAGGGGGCGCCGGGCTCGAGGACCTGTTCCGGTCGCTCACCTCGGCCGGGCCGCACGGCCCGGCCGGCGGGACGGTCGGGGAGGTGCGGGCGTGAGCGGCACGACGACGCCGCTCCGGAGCCGCGGACCGGCGGCGGGTGCCGAGCCGGCGCCCCCGGGCCCCGCGCGGCTCGTCCGGGTGGAGCTGCGCAAGGCGTACGACACCCGCGCGGGCGCCTGGCTGCTCGTGGCCGTCGCGGTGGCGGCGGTCGCCGTCGTCGTCCTGCAGGTGTTCTTCGACCCGCCGGCCCGCAGCCTCGCCGGCCACCTGACCGGCGCCCAACTGCCGGTCGGGGTACTGCTGCCGGTGCTGGGCATCCTGCTGGTGACCAGCGAGTGGTCCGCCCGCACGGCCGGGACCACCTTCGGCCTGGTGCCCCGGCGCTCGCGCGTGCTGGCCGCCAAGGTCGCCGCCGCGGGCGTGCTGGCGGTGCTGGCCGTGGCCGCCAGCGCGCTGGTGGCGGTGGCGGGCACCCTGCTGACGCCGCTGGTCACCGACGACCCCGCCGACTGGACCCTGACCGCCGGGCAGGTCGGGCAGGTGCTGGCGGTGCAGGTCGCGACGGTCCTGGTCGGCGTGGCCTTCGGCATGCTGCTGCTCAGCTCCCCGCTGGCCATCGTCCTGTACTTCGTGCTGCCCACGGCGTTCACCGTGCTGGTGAACGCCGTCGCCGCGCTGCACTGGGTGCGGGACTGGCTGGACCTCACCTCGACCTCCGCCCCCATGTACGAGGGCCTGCTGGAGGGGCGGGGCTGGCTGCGGCTGGCGACGTCGCTGGCCCTCTGGCTGCTGCTCCCGATGGCGGTCGGCTGGGTGCGGGTCCTGCGCCGGGACGTCCCGTGAACGAGCACCGCCCCGGGGACCGGGACGGCGGAGCGGACGCCGCGCAGGTCCTCGGGGCGGTGCTGCTCCTCGTGGGCGCGCAAGGCGTCGTCCGCCAGCTGGTCCACCCGGACCGCCGGTGGCTGCTGGAGTGGCTGCCCGGCGGCTACGCGGTGAGCATGGCCGTGTACTGCGTGGCCACCCTGGCCGGCGTCCTGCTGGCCTGGTGGGGCCGGTCGCGGCGGAGGGACTGACCGGGCCGGCCGGCAGGGAGCGGGAGGACGACGTGAGCACACCCCGGAACCGGACATGAGCCTGCGGATGCGTGCGGTCGCGGTCGTGCTGCGGCTGACCCGCAAGCCCCGCATGGCCTCCGCCGAGCGCGCCCGGGAGCGGCTGGCCGAGCCCGAGCGCCCGGCGCCGGTGCCGGCCGCGGTGCGGCGGCGGCACGCGGTCTCCCGCCGCGCCGTCGAGGGGTTCGAGGTGACCACCGTGGCCCCGCGCGGCCGCCCGGCCGCGCGCACGGCGCTCTACCTGCACGGCGGCGCCTACGTCTCCCCGGTGGCGCCGCAGCACTGGACGCTGGCCGGTCGGCTGGCCGACGCCGGCGTCCGGGTGGTGCTGCCCCAGTACGGCCTGGCGCCGCAGCACACCCACCGCGACGCCGCCCGCCTGCTCACCGCCCTGTACCGGGAGCTGGCCGGCGAGGGCGGGCAGGTTGTGCTCGCCGGGGACTCCGCCGGCGGCGGGCTGGCCCTCGGCTTCGCGCAGGCGCTGCTGGGGACCGACCTGCCACGGCCCCGGTCCCTGGTGCTGCTGGCGCCGTGGCTGGACCTCACGCTGGCCGACCCCGCCGTCGCGGCCGCCGAGGCCCGCGACCCGTGGCTGTCGAGCGCGGGACTGGTCGAGGTCGGTCGTGCCTGGGCCGGCGGGGACGACCCCCGTGACCCGCGGCTGAGCCCGGTGCACGGCCCGCTGGCCGGCCTCGCCCCGGTGCGGATCTGGGTGGGCACCCGGGACCTGCTGCTGCCCGACGCGCTGCGGCTGCGGGACCGGGCCGCCGCCGAGGGTGCGGACGTCGAGGTCACCGTCTGCGAGGGTGCCGTGCACGTCTACCCGCTGACCCCGACGCCGGAGGGCCGTGCCGGCATCCGGGAGGTTGTGGCCGCGATCGCCGGAGGACCCCAGGACGGCTCGGTGGACGCCGACCTGTGGCGGCCGACCGCCTGACCGTCCGTAGCCGAAGCCGTGCCGCTCCCGGTGCGCGAGCCGGCCGACCAGGCGCGCCCGTCTGGCCTCCGGGTCGGGATCGGGTCCGGCCGGGTCGTGCACGTGGGTGCGTGGGTCGCCGTGCACGGCGGACACCGCGTCGAGGTCCGCGGCCGTCGGCGGTCGCACGGTGAGCCGACCGTCGGGCAGCACCCGCCGGCCGGCCGGCCCGGTCACGGGACCAGCGGATCCAGCACCGCGAGCTCGTCCTCGTGCAGGCCCGCGACCACCACGGTGCCGTCGCGCTCGGCCACCGCGGTGACGAACCCGTACCCGGCGTCGGCCGAGCGCAGGTCGTGCACGCGCCGGCCGTCGGCCGGGTCGAACGCCACCACCCACGCGATCGGCGTCGCCGCGGGCCGCACCCGGGCGGGCACGTTCCACAGCGCCAGCCGCAGCACGCCCGGCAGCGGCAGCAGCCGGTCGAGCAGCGCGTTGCGCGGCGCGGCGATCGCCACCCACAGCAGGCCGTCGCTGCCCAGGCTGAGGTTGTCCGGGAACCCCGGCAGCTCGACCAGCGGCTCGGTGGTGCCCGCCCGCGGCCCGGTCAGCCAGTGCCGCAGCACCCGGTACCGGGCGGTCTCGGCCAGCAGCAGGTGCGAGCCGTCGGGCGCCAGCACCAGGCCGTTGGCGAAGCCCAGCCCCGCCAGCACCGTCGTCACCGTGCCGTCGGGGTCCCGCCGCACCAGCCGGCCGGTCGCGGAGTGCTCGAAGAAGTCGCCGAGGTGGTGCTCGACGTCCCAGCGGTCGGTCGACGTCGTGAACCACACCGTGCCGTCGGGTGCGGCCGCGACGTTGCTGGCGAAGGTCAGCGGCTCGCCGTCGAGCGAGGACACCAGCACCTCGACCGCGCCGTCGGGCCCGACGCGCAGCAGCCCGCGGTCGTGGTCGCACACCAGCACGCTGCCGTCGGCGCACGGCTCCACACCGAGCGGCCGCCCGCCGGTCCGCCCGACCGGCGTGCGTGCGCCGGTGGCGACGTCGATCCGCACCACGCTGCCGTCGCGCAGCCCGGTCACCGCGAGCCCGGCCGCGTCGAACACGACGTCCTCGGGTCCGTGGTCACCGGGGTCGAGCCGGCGGGCGATCCGCAGCGGCGCCGTGGGGCCGGGATCGTGGAACGCCGGCGGGGTCCACCGGCGCGGCCGGATCCGCCGGCGGGTCAGCAGCGGGCTGCCCACCTGGGCGGCGGCGCGGTCGGGGGTGAGCCGGCCGGCGCGCCGGATCACCGAGAGGCAGCGCCGCTCGAGCAGCCGGACGGCGACGCCGAAGGAGCGGAACGCCGGGTCGGTGGTCTGCCCCGACCGGTAGCGCGCCCAGACCTGCTGGGCGATCACCGCGACGCGGAACAGGCCGAACACCTCGTACCAGGCCCACTCGCCGTTCGTGACCCGATGCCCGGTGCGCGCGCAGTAGTGCGCCACGACCTGCTCGCGGGTCATCATCCCGGGCAGCGTCGTCGGCTGGCGGCTGAGGCGGCGCACCAGCGGGCCGTCGTCGGCCTGGATCCAGTAGCCCAGCGCACTGGCGAGGTCCATGAGCGGGTCGCCGACGGTGGCCAGCTCCCAGTCGAGCAGCCCGACCGGGCGGGTGGGGTCGGCGGGGTCGAGGACGACGTTGTCGAGGCGGAAGTCGTTGTGCACCAGCGTGTGCGGCCGGTCGGCGGGCTGGTGTGCGGCCAGCCACGCCGTGACCCGCGCGAACGACGGCACGTCGCGGGTGCGTGCCCGCGCGTAGCGCCCGGTCCAGTTGTCGACCTGGCGGCGCACGTAGCCCGGCCCGCGGTCGAGCCCGGCCAGCCCGGTGGCGTCGACGTCGACCCGGTGCAGCTCGACCAGCAGGTCGACGACGTTCGTGCACAGCCGCGCCACCTGCTCGCGGGAGAGGTCGACGCCCGGTGGCATCCGACGGCGGGGGATCGGCCCCTCGATCCGCCGCACGACGGAGAACGGCGTGCCGGTGACGGCGGTGTCCTCGCACAGCGCGACCGTCCGCGGCACCGCGGGCAGCACCCGACCCAGCGCCTCCTGGATGCGGTACTCGCGGGCGACGTCGTGCGCGGTGCCGGTGTGCTGCCCGCGCGGCGGCCGGCGCAGCACGAGGTCGCCGTCGGGGTAGCGCAGCAGGTAGGTGAGGTTGGAGACGCCGCCGGAGAACTGGCGCACCTCCGGGACGGCGGAGAGGTCGACGCCGGCCCGCCCGGGGTCGGCGTGCCCGGCCAGCCACGCGGCGACGGCGGCGAGGTCGAGGGCGTCCTCGGCGCGGACCGGGCGCACGTCGGTCACGACGCCCACCGCCCGGCCGACGGCCCCGCCACCTGAACCCCGCTGACGACTCCCATGCCCACCCCTGTCCCGACCGGTGCCGTTCCGTACCGGAGGCCAGCATGACCACCCGCCTCGCGTCGACCGGGCCGGGGGCAGGATCGGCGCATGACCTACGCCGCAGCCGAGGACCGCTACGACTCGATGACCTACCGCCGCACCGGCCGCAGCGGCACGGACCTGCCGGCGATCAGCCTCGGGCTGTGGCACAACTTCGGTGACGACGTCCCGTTCGAGCGGCAGCGGGCGATCCTGCGGCGGGCGTTCGACCTGGGCATCACGCACTTCGACCTGGCCAACAACTACGGCCCGCCCTACGGCAGCGCCGAGACCAACTTCGGCCGGCACCTGCGCGACGACCTCCGCCCCTACCGCGACGAGCTCGTGCTCTCGACCAAGGCCGGCTACGACATGTGGCCCGGCCCGTACGGCCAGGGCGGCGGCGGGCGCAAGTACGTCCTGGCCAGCCTCGACCAGTCGCTGCGCCGGATGGGGCTGGAGTACGTCGACGTCTTCTACTCCCACCGTCCCGACCCGACGACGCCGCTGGAGGAGACGATGGGCGCGCTGGACACCGCCGTCCGGTCGGGGCGGGCCCTCTACGCCGGCATCTCCAGCTACTCGCCGCAGGACACCGCGCGCGCCGCGGCGATCCTCGCCGACCTGGGCACGCCGCTGTTCATCCACCAGCCCAGCTACTCGATGCTCAACCGCTGGATCGAGACCGAGGGCCTGCTCGACACCCTGGAGGAGGTGGGCGCCGGCTGCATCGCGTTCTCCCCGCTGGCCCAGGGCATGCTCACCGACCGCTACCTCGACGGGATCCCCGAGGGCTCGCGGGCCAGCCAGGGCAAGTCGCTGTCGACCGACCTGCTCGACGACGCCACGCTCGCCCACGTGCGGGCGCTGAACGGGATGGCGCAGGAGCGGGGGCAGTCGCTGGCGCAGATGGCGCTGGCGTGGGGGCTGCGCGACCCCCGGGTGACCAGCGTGCTCATCGGGGCCAGCAGCGTCGCGCAGCTGGAGCAGAACGTCGCCGCGCTCGACCGGCTGGAGTTCTCCGACGACGAGCTCACCCGCATCGACCAGCACGCCGTCGATGCCGGCATCGACCTGTGGCAGGAGGCCCGCACCGCCTGAGCCCGCACCGGCCGCCGTCCCCGGACAGGGGATGGCGGCCGGTGCGCGGATCAGCGCCGGCGGCGCCGGGCCAGGACGGCGAGCGCGACGAGAAGCAGCCCGGCGGCCACGGGCGCGGCGCCGCCGGTGTGCAGCGCGCCGGCCGGGTGCAGCCGTGCACGCCGGGTACCCAGGAGGGCCGACCCCGCCCCCGAGTCGACGTCGGCCCCCAGGCTCAGCACCCGGCCGGCCGGCCCCTCCAGCCGCGCCGTCAGGCCGTGCTCGGCCAGCGTGTCGGCCACCCGGGCCAGCTCGGCGCGGCCGGGCGGGCCCTGGGTGGCCGCTCCGCCGGCGAGGCGGACGGCGCTGAACAGCCGCCGGACGTCGGTCGACCGCACCGCGATCTCCGACCCCGACGCCTCCACCCGCACCGGGACGCCGTCGACCTCCAGGCGGAGGTCGCCGGTCACCTCGAGGGCGCGCGCGGGGAAGAGGCCGTCCCCGGGCGTCATCCCCGGCTGGCGTTCTCGGCGGTGGTGATGCGCAGGGTCCCGTTCAGCTTCCAGGTGGCGCGCGGCGCCTGCGGCCCGGTCTCGCGGGGCACCTCGACGGTCATGTCGACGAACTCGTAGTTGATCGCCGCGCCCTTGCCCGTGAGGTAGGACCACATCTCCTTGCCGAGGTCGGCGAAGCTGGTCGTCTCGTGGGACTTGATGTCGCGCTGGCCGGTGGCGGCGTCGCGGGTCGTCGTGTCGGGGATCGTCACGGGGGTCTCCTCTGCTCGGTGGTGTACCACTCGATCGGCCCCTACCCGTGAGCCGCGGCGGCACACCCGATGGAGAGTCCGGTCAGGAGCCTCCTCCTCCGCCGATCCCCTCGACCAGCGCGGTCAGCGCGGGCAGCCGCCCGACGGCGTCCCGGGCGAGCAGGAAGCCGACGATGCCGACCACCCAGGCCGTGGTCTCGGCGCCGCTGCGCTCCAGCCACGCGCCGACCCGGGCGAGCAGCGGCTGCACCCACCGGGCGGCCCCCAGCCGCAGCCCGAGCAGCACCAGCGCCGGCAGCACCATCACCAGGCAGTAGCCGGCCAGCACCCCGCCCTGCGCCACCGCGCCGAGGTCCGAGGCGCTGAGCAGCCAGACGGCGGCCAGGTAGGGCAGCATCGTGGCGACCTCGAGCAGCCCGGCGCCGAGGGCGAGCCCGACGAGCACCCCGGTCCCGCCGCCGGCCCCGTCCTCCCCGGCGCCCATCGCGCGGTCGCGCCAGCGCAGCACCCGGCCGGGCCGGCGGTCGCCGTCGCGCCCGCGGCCCGTCACGAAGGCGAGGACGAACAGCGCCGCCCCGAGGAGGAGCTGGAGCACGGCCAGGGCGGGGGAGTCGGCCAGCTCGGCGGCGCGGTCGCGCAGCGCCTGGGCGCCGGCGAGCAGCGCCAGCCCGACCAGCAGGTAGAAGCCGGCGATCGTGCCGAGGAAGACCAGCAGCCGCCGGGCCTGCACCCGGCCCGGCACGAGCAGGAACCACGCCGGCAGCAGCAGCGTGCCGACGCTGGTGCTGTCGACCAGGGCGAGGGGGACGAGGGCGAGCAGTTCGGGGTCCACGGTCCGACCCTCGCCGTCGCGGGGGCCGCCGTCGTCGGCCGGAGGAGGTGTCCCGGGCCTCCCGCATACCTCCTTTGACGGACGTCGGACGGCGGCGGCCGTGCTGGGATGCACGGGTGGCACTGCTCGCCCTCCTCCGGCACGTGTGGGTCACGCGGGTGCGCGGCACCGACCGCGCCCGCGACGTCAGCGACGCCGTCCTCACCGGGCTGGCCGGGCTGCTCCTGCTCGCCGCCGGGCTGGTGGGGATCTGGAGCGGCGCGCCAAGGGACTCCCCCTGGCTGCACGCGGTCCCGCTGGTCCTCGGCTGCCTGGTCATGCTCGGCAAGCGCCGGCGGCCGGTCGCCGCCCTGCTGGCCGGTGCCGCGCTCTTCGCCGTCGACGTCGCCCTGGGCGGCAGCCTCGGGATGCTGCTGGTGCTGTTCGACCTCGTCTACGGCGCGGCCCTGCTCGCCGGGTCGCGGGCGGTGCTGCGGCTGCGGGCCGCGTCCTGGGCGCTGGTGGTGCTGTCGCTGGTCCTGGGGTGGACGGCGACCGGCGACGTGCGGATCACCGTCCTGCTGGGCCTGCAGACGTTCGCGCTGGTCACCACGCCGCTGTGGTGGGGCCTGGCGGTGCGGCGCGAGCGGGAGCTGGCCGACCTCGCGCGGGCCCGGGCCGACGACCTGCGCGACCTCGCCGACCTGCGGGCGGCGGAGGCACGGGCCGAGGAGCGGGCGCAGATGGCGCGCGACCTGCACGACGCCGTCGCCGGCAACGTCTCGGCCGTCGCCCTGCACGCCGAGGCCGCGCTGGCCCGGCCACCGGCGCCGGGAGGGGGAGCCGACCGCGAGCGGGCGGCGCTGGAGGCCATCCGGGCGGCCGGCCTGACGTCGCTGGAGGAGATGCGCGCGCTGATCCTGCTGCTGCGTGCGGGCGACGGGCCGGTCGCGGCCGCGCCGCGGCTGGACCGCCTCGACGGGCTGGTGGCCGGCGCCCGCTCGGCCGGGCTGGCGGTCTCCCTCGACGCCGGACCGCTGCCGCCGCTGCCGGCCGCGGTCGAGCAGGCGGCCTACCGGCTGCTGCAGGAGGCCCTGACCAACGCGGTCAAGCACGCGCCCGGCGGCCGCGCGGAGGTCGCGGTGGACGTGACGGACGGGCGGCTGGTGCTCCGGGTCGACAGCGGCGACGGCCGGCCCGCCGGCGCGGTGCCGGGCGCCGGGCTGGGCCTGCTCACCATGCGGGAGCGCGCCGAGTCCCTCGGCGGGCGCTTCGCCGCCGGTTGGGCCGACGGGACGCGCTCGCGGTGGTCGGTCGCCGCGGAGCTGCCGGTCGCCGTGCCCGTCGAGCTGCCCGTCGAGCTGCCCGTCGAGCTGCCCGTCGAGGTGGCGCGGTGAGCGTGCGCGTCCTGCTCGCCGACGACCACCCGGCGGTGCGCAGCGGGCTGCGGCTGCTGCTGGAGGGCGACCCGGGCATCGAGGTGGTGGGCGAGGCCGCCGACGGTGCCGCGGCGATCCGCGCCGCGCGGGCGCTGCGCCCCGACGTCGTCCTCATGGACCTGCGGATGCCCGGCACCGACGGCATCGCCGCCACCCGCGGCGTCGTCGGCGCGCGGCTGGCCGAGGTGCTCGTCCTGACCACCTTCGACCTCGACGAGTACGTCTTCGGCGCGCTGCAGGCGGGAGCGGCGGGTTTCCTGCTCAAGTCCGCCGACGCCGCCACGCTCGTCGACGCCGTCCACCGCGTCGCCGGCGGCCAGGGCGTCGTCGCACCCGAGGTGACCCGCCGGCTGCTGGAGAGGTTCGTGACCGCCGCACCGCCAACGCAGCCACCGCCGCCCGAGCTCGCCGCGCTGACGCCGCGGGAGCTCGACGTCCTGGGCTGCCTCGGGCAGGGGATGGCCAACGCCGACGTCGCCGCGGCGCTGGTCATCACCGAGGCGACGGCGAAGACGCACGTCTCCCGCGTGCTCGCCAAGCTCGGGCTCACCAGCCGGGTGCAGGCGGCGGTCCTCGCGCGCTCCGCCGGGGTGCCCTCGCCCGTCGGCGGGTCCCGTCCCGTCGGTGGCGGCTCCTAGCCTGCCCGCATGCGGACCCGGGTGGTGGCGTGGCGGCGCACCGACGAGGACGCCGGGCACAGCCTGGCGCGCGTCGAGCGGCGCGCGGGCGGCTGGCTGTTCCACGGCACCGAGGTGCTGGCCGGCCCGCAGACCCTGCTCGCGTGCTCGTTCCGCGTGGAGGCCGACGACGGGTGGGCGACGCGGGCGGTCGAGGCGTCCGCGGTGTCCGCGGAGGGCGAGCGGCGGCTGCTGCTCACCGTCGACGCCGACCGCCGGTGGTCGCGCGACGGGGAGCCGGCGCCGGGGCTCGACGGCTGCGTCGACGTCGACGTCGCCGCCACCCCGCTGACCAACACCCTGCCCATCCGGCGGCTCGCATCGCTGGCGGTGGGGGAGGAGGCGACCACGCCCGTGGCGTGGGTCGACGTGCCGGCGCTCGGTGTGACGCGCATCGACCAGACCTACCGGCGACTGGGTCCCCGGCGGTGGCGGTACTCCGACGACGCGCACGGCGCGTTCGAGCTCACCGTCGACGACGACGGACTGGTCGTCGACTACACCGGCATGGCCACCCGCATCGCGGGCTGAGCGATCGGGTCGAGGTGGGCTGAGCGACCCCGTGGTCGAGGCCCGACGACTCAGCGGTCCCGGCAGGTGCCCGGGTCGTCGGCCAGTTGCCGGACGTAGAGGCGCCGGTCGGGGTCGAGCCGGGTCAGCAGGGCCTCGGCGATGGCGGAGAGCTGGCCGACCTGCTCGGGGGTGAGCGCGTCGAGGACGTGCTCGCGGACGGTGGCCACGTGCCCCGGCGCGGTCGCCCGCACCGTCGCCCAGCCGGAGTCGGTGAGCCGCGCGTTGGTGGCCCGCCCGTCGGCGGGGCAGGGCGCCCGCTCGACCAGCCCGCGCTCCTCGAGCCGGCGCACGACGTGCGACAGGCGGGGGAGCGTGGCGTTGGTGCGGGTGGCCAGCTCGGTCATGCGCAGGGTGCGGCGCGGCGCCTCGGACAGCATCGCGAGCACGAGGTAGTCGAAGTGGGTCAGGCCGGCGTCGCGGCGGAGCTGGCCGTCGAGGACGCCGGGGAGCAGCTCCACGACGGCGACCAGGCGCACCCAGGCCGTCATCTCCTCGTCGCTGAGCCACCGGGGTTCCACGACGACATCGTCCCCCCGTTCACTTGTGCCTTCAAGTTCCTGGGACTAGGGTCATGGTTGTAGAGACAACGAAACGGAGGCTCGATGACCCTCTCCCTCGGCGCGGACCTCGCGCCGGTCGCGGCCCCCACGGCGACGGTGCGCACCCGCGTGACCGTGCCGATGCGCTTCCCCGACGGGTACGCCACGACGGCCGACGTCACGACCTTCGACGGGCTGGCCGACGGCCGCGAGCACCTGCTGCTGGGCCTCGGCGACTGGCGCGGCGCGCTGGCCCGCTCGGCGGCCGGCGGCGAGGCGCCCCTGGTGCGGCCGCACAGCGAGTGCCTCACCGGCGACGTCCTCGGCTCGCAGCGGTGCGACTGCGGCCCGCAGCTGCGCGAGGCCGTCGAGCGGATCACCGACGCCGGCGGGTTCCTGCTCTACCTGCGCCAGGAGGGCCGGGGCATCGGCCTGTACGCCAAGCTCGACGCCTACGCCTTCCAGGACGCGGGGCTCGACACCTACGAGGCCAACCTCGCGCTGGGCCGCGACGAGGACGAGCGCGACTACACCGCCGCCGCGCAGATGCTGTCCGCCGTCGGCGCCGGCCGCGTGCGGCTGCTGAGCAACAACCCCGACAAGGCCGCCCAGCTCCAGCTGCTCGGCGTCGCCGTCACCGAGCGGGTCCCCACCGGCGTGCACCTGTCGGCCGCCAACGCCCGCTACCTGGCCGTCAAGCGCGACCACACCCAGCACACGCTCGACCTGGCCGACCTCGACCTGGCCGACGTCGACCTGGCCGACCTCGACCTCCCGCTGGCGGGCTAGCCGTGCACCCCACCGCCGCCGCCGACGCGCTCATCGACCCGCGGCACCCGTTCCGGGCGCACCTCAAGCACGTGGCCGCGCTGGGCGGCCACCGCGCGTGGACGCCGGACGACGGCCTGTTGCCGGCGCTCTACCTCAGCCACGGCGCCCCGCCCACGTTCGAGGACGCGGCGTGGATGCGGGAGCTGGCCGGCTGGGCCCGGGCGCTGCCCCGGCCGCGGGCCGTCCTCATCGTCAGCGCGCACTGGGAGTCCGACTCCCTCGGCATCACCAGCACCGCGCCGACGGAGCTCGTCTACGACTTCGGTGGCTTCGCGCCGATGTACGCCCGCATGCGCTACGACACCCCGGACGCGACCGCGCTGGCGCAGCAGCTGCGCGCCGTCCTGCCGGAGACCGCGCACGTGTTCGAGCACCGCGGCCGCGGGCTCGACCACGGCGCCTGGGTGCCGCTGAAGGTGATGTACCCGGAGGCCGACGTCCCGGTCCTGCAGCTGAGCCTGCCCACCCACGACACGACGACGCTGCTGGCCCTGGGCGAGCGCCTGCGGCCGCTGCGCGAGCAGGGCGTGCTCGTCGTCGGCTCGGGCTTCATGACCCACGGCCTGCCCTACCTGGACTGGAGCCGGCCCGACGTCGTCCCCGGCTGGTCGGCGGACTTCGACGCGTGGGCCGCCGACGCGCTCGACCGGGGCGACGTCGAGGAGCTGGCGCGGTTCCGGCTGCGTGCGCCCGGGCTGCGCTACGCCCACCCGACGGTCGAGCACTTCACGCCGCTGTTCGTCACGCTCGGCGCCGCGACCGACCCCACCGCCGGCGTGACCACCGCGGTCGACGGCTTCTTCGTCGGCCTGGCGAAGCGCTCGTTCCAGGTGGCCTGACCGCCCGTCGTCGACCCGCTGCCGTCTCCGCGCTCGGGAGACGGCAGCAGGTCGACGTCCGGCGCCTAGTTGACGACGTGCAGCTGGTCGATCCAGACGACCTCCCAGACGTTGCCGTCCGGGTCGGCGAAGCTGCCGGTGTAGCGGGCGTCCGCCTCCCGCGCGGGCAGCCCGGGCCGGCCACCGGCGGCGACCGCCCGCGCGACCCGGTCGTCGACGTCGGCGCGGCTGTCCGCGGTGAGGGTGTGGACCACGGTCGGCGCCTGCGCCGGGTCGCCGGCCTCCCCGGGCAGCAGCGCGGCGAAGCGCTCCCGGGTGTGCAGCGCCAGGACGAGCTCGTCGCCGAGGACGACCGCCGCCTCGCCCTCGTCGGAGGAGGTCTCCTCGACGCGGAAGCCGAGCGCCTCGTAGAAGGCCCGCGCCGCCGGGAGGTCGCGCACCGGCAGCTTGACGAACAGCATGCTCACGACGCCCGCCCGCGTCCGAGCTCGGCGAAGGTGTCGGCCACCCAGTCGGCGATGAACGTGCTCACGTACGGCAGGTGGTCCAGGCCGATGTGCTCGGTGGCGCCCTCCTCGGGCGTGAACACCCGCAGCTCCCGCTTGGGGGAGTGGACGGCCTGGTCGTAGGAGCGGTGGGCCATCTCCAGCGGGATCTGCCGGTCGTTCGCCCCGTGCGCGACCAGGAACGGCACGGTGATCCGCTCGACGACGCCCTCGAGGGTCACCTGGTCGGCGAAGTCGAGGAACGCGTCGAGGTGGTCCTCGTCGCCCTCCTGGCCCCACACCCACAGCACGTGCTCCCAGTAGTGCGGCACCGGGCGCTCGCCCTCGCGCTGGCGACGGCGGCGCTGCACCGCACCCCAGTCGTGGTTGGCGCCCCACGCCACGCACAGGGCCAAGCGCTCCTCGAACGCGGCGGCCCGCGGGGCGTAGTAGCCGCCCAGCGACCAGCCGACGATGCCGATCCGGGCGGCGTCGACGTCGTCGCGCTGCTCCAGCCAGTCGACGGCGGCGCCGGCCCACGCCTCGGTGTCGACCCGCGCGGTCAGCCCCTGCAGGCGCAGCGCCTCGCCGGTGCCGGGCTGGTCGAGCATCAGGCAGGAGATGCCGCGGGCGGCCAGCTCCTCCCAGTGGTTCGAGGCGTACATGTGCTCCTTGGTGGAGTCCAGCCCGTTGACCAGCACCATGACCGGCACGGGGCCGTCGTCGGCCGCCGGCGCCTGGGAGTAGTAGGCCGGCAGCGTGGTCCCCTCGTAGGGGATCTCCACCCGCGAGACCCGCGGGCTGTGCGTCTCGAACGCCTTCTGCGCGATCTCCAGCATCCGCCGGTAGGTCGGCACCCGGTTCGGGTCGGAGGAGGCGAGCATCCGCTCGGCCTGGGCGAGGTAGTTGCTGGCGCGGAACCACAGCTGCCCGGCGGTGCGGACGTGCCCCGCCTTCTCCGCCTCCTCCGCCTGGGCGACGAGCTGGTCGGTCAGCGCGGTCCAGGCGCGCAGGAACTCCGGCGTGCCGGCGTCCTCCCCGGCGTTCGCGGCGTCCTTGATCGGCCGGCAGGCGCGGTCGACCTCGTCGATCAGCCCGCCGGAGTTCAGCGTCGCGACGACGCCGAGGTTCCAGGTGTAGGGACCGGTGGGGAAGTACTCGAACACGGGTGGTTCCTCTCAGGCGGTGCGGACGGCGTCGCTGATGGACTTCACGCCGCCGTGGGCGGTCATCCCGCCGTCGACGGGGATCTCGGCGCCGGTGACGAAGGAGGCGCCGTCGGACAGCAGGAAGGCCACCAGGGGCGCCACCTCGTCGACGGTGCCGGTGCGGCCGAGCGGGGTCTCGGCGACGTTGGCGGCGCGGAACGCAGGCGCCGCCGAGGCGGTCATCGGCGTCTCGACGTAGCCGGGGTGCACGGTGTTGACCCGGATGCCGCGCGGGCCGAGCTCCAGGCACGCGGCCTTGGCCAGGCCGCGCAGCGCCCACTTCGATGCGGTGTAGGCGACGGGGAAGTGGCCGGTCAGCGCCGCCACCGAGCCGACGACGACGATCGAGCCGCCGCCGGTCATCAGCGGGGTGAGCGCCTGGATGCCGAGCAGCGTGCCGGTGACGTTGACCTCGGTGACCCGCGCGAGGTCGGCGGGGTCGAGGTCGGCCAGCCGTGCGCGCCAGGTGATCCCGGCGTTGGCGACGAGGCCGTGGACGGTGCCGTGCCCGCTCCTCAGGGCCTCCGCCAGCTCGGCCCAGCCGGCGGCGTCGGTGACGTCGAGCCGTCGGTAGGCCGCGCCGCCGAGGTCCTCGGCGGGCTCCGGCTGCACGTCGGTGGCCACCACGGTCGCGCCCTCGGCCGCCAGCAGCCGGGCCTCGGCCGCGCCCTGTCCCTGGGCCGCGCCGGTGACGACGACGACCTTCCCGGACAGGCTCACGCCGGGCGCTCGCGGGTGCGCGGCCGGGGCCGGGCGGCGCGCACCGGGGGCAGGTCGACGCCGGGCACCACGCGGTTGCGGATGGTGCCGATGCCCTCGACGGTCATCTCGACGACGTCGCCGGGGCGCAGCGGCGGCGGGGCGGCCTCGCCGCGGGTGCCCCACAGCTCGGCCAGGCAGCCGCCGTTGCCGCAGGTGCCCGAGCCCAGGACGTCCCCGGCCCGCACCTGCGTGCCGCGCGAGGCGTAGCCGACGAGCTCCTCGAACGGCCAGCCCATGTTGCTCAGCAGGTCCTGGCCGATCTCGGTGCCGTTGACGCTGACCCGCATGTCCAGGGCGAGGAACCCGTCGTCGTCCCGGAACGGCTCGAGCTCGTCGGCGGTGACCAGCCAGGGGCCGAGGGTGGTGGCGGAGTCCTTGCCTTTGGCCGGGCCGAGGTTGACCCGCATCTCGCGGGCCTGCAGGTCGCGGGCCGACCAGTCGTTGAGGACGGTGTAGCCGAAGACGTGCTCGCGCGCCTGCTCGGGCGTCAGCGAGGCGCCGTCGCGCCCGACCACCACGGCGACCTCGAGCTCGAAGTCGAAGCGCTGCGAGCCCGGGGGCACCGCGACGTCGTCGTGCGCGCCGACCAGCGCGTAGGGGTTGGTGAAGTAGAAGGTCGGCGCCTGGTACCACTCCTCGACCACGCCGGCGGCGCCGTCGATCGCCTTCCGCACGCCCTCGACGTGCTCCTCGAACGCGACGAAGTCGCGCACCGTCGGGGCCTGCAGCGGGGGCAGCAGCCGGACGTCGTCCAGCGGCACGGCGGGGCCGGCGAGGGCCGCCGCGCCGGCCTCCAGGGCGGCGGGCAGCCCCGCCCGGACGAGGTCGAGCACCGTCGTCCGGGCGGGGAGCGCGTGCAGCCCGGGGCTGCCGTCGGGCAGGTCGTTGACCACGCCGGCGGAGACGACCCCGCCGGCCTCCCAGGTGGCGAACCGCATCAGACCGGGGGAGCGACGAACAGACCCTTGTCGGGGTCGTTGAACGACTTCTTCGCGACGAACTCGTTCATCGCGTTGGCCGTGCCCCACTGGTCGGAGACCTCGGGGTCGCTGAAGTCGTAGAGGTGCGGGTGCCAGGTGTCCTCGTCGACGACCTCGAGCTCGGTCGTGTACTCGACGGTGTTGCCGTGCGGGTCGAGGAAGTAGGAGAACGTGTTGTTGCCGGCCATGTGGCGGCCCGGGCCCCAGATCTTCTCGACGCCGGCGCGCAGCAGCCGGCCGGTGCCGCGCATGTACTCGTCGATGCCCCGCATCTCGAAGCTGGCGTGGTGCAGCGAGGCGTGCGGGCCGCGGGCGACCGCCATGGAGTGGTGCCAGGCGTTGGTCCGCATGAACCACATCATGTTGCCCATCCGCGGGTGCATGAGCGTGTCCGACAGGGCGAAGGCCAGGTGCTTCTCGTAGAAGGCGACCGTGCCCTCCGGGTCGGCGGAGTTGACCACCACGTGCGACAGGCGCACCGGGATCGACTCGCCCTCCTCGACGGCCCGGTGCTGCCGCACCGCCACGTCCGAGCTGACCTCGATGGTGCG
Organism: Geodermatophilus obscurus; assembly: GCF_900115395.1. Classification (GTDB taxonomy): domain Bacteria; phylum Actinomycetota; class Actinomycetes; order Mycobacteriales; family Geodermatophilaceae; genus Geodermatophilus; species Geodermatophilus obscurus_B. Next base: position 219,879 of record NZ_FOWE01000008.1, on the reverse strand, counting down.
GCCCTCGTTGTCGAAGAACCGGAAGCCGTAGCCGCCGCCGGGGGTCTGCAGGTCGGTCGGCTCGTGCACCAGCTGCACGCCGTCGCGGGCCAGGTTCCCGGCCAGCGTGTCGACGTCGGCGCGGTCCTTGGCCCCGAAGCTGATGAGGTCGATCCGCTTGTCGCTGGACTCGCGCAGCCGGACGACGTACTGCTCCGGCGAGCCCTCGGCGGCCAGGAAGGCCAGTCCCGGGTCGGTGTGCTCGGTGCTCAGTCCCCAGGTGCCGGAGAAGAAGTCGAGCTGCTTGCCGAAGTCGGGCACGGCGAGGTCGACGTGCCGCAGGTGGGTGATCAGGCGCTGGGTCATGTGTCTCTCTCCGAGGAGGAGCCCTTATCGCGATAAAGGCTGGTCAGGCGGGCTGGGAGACGAGCTGGGCGACGGAGCGCATGAGCCCCGGGATGTCGCCGCGGACGTGGTCGAGCTGCCACTGGGCGAGCTGGTTGGAGGCCTCGACGACGGTGCGGGCGCGGTCGAAGCGGCGGGCGGTGAAGGCGTCCCAGAGGTCCTGGTCCAGCACCGGCCGGGTGAGCAGCAGGTCGGTCAGGGCGTAGGCGTCCTCGAGGGCCTGGGCGCCGCCCTGGGCGATCGTGGGCGGGCAGGTGTGCGCGGCGTCGCCGATCAGCACGACGCGGCCGCGGTTCCACGGTGCGGGCAGCACGTGCGTCTCGAACCAGGTGTAGTTCACCCGGGACGGGTCGGTGAGCGTCTCGCGGACGTCGTCCCACGGGCCGTGGTAGGCCTCGGCGAGGCGGCGCATCGTGGCCAGCTGCTCCTCGGGCGTCAGCGTGGAGCGGTCCTGGGCGGGCTCGACGATGTAGGCGTAGAGCGAGTCCTCGCCGGTGGGGCAGTAGCCGGCGATGAACGACGGCCCGCCGTAGTACAGGTCGGTGCGGGTCACGCTGGCCGGGCGGGGCCCGAACGCGCGCCAGATGCCCATGCCGATCGGCCGGGTCTCCAGCTCGATGCCCAGGGCGCGGCGGGTCCAGGAGCGCAGGCCGTCCGCGCCGACGACGAGGTCGTAGCGGCCGGTGGAGCCGTCGGCGAAGGCGACGTCGACGCCGGCCCCGTCCTGCCGCAGCTCGGTGTGCGTCGTCCCGAGGCGGACCTTCACGCCCACCTCGGCGGCCCGGTCGGTGAGGATCCGCGCCAGCTCGGGACGCGACATCCCCATGACGGCCGGCAGGTCGGGGCCGCCGGTGCGCGCGTCGGGGATCTCCGCGACGACGCTGCCGGCGGGGTCCGGCGCCCGGATGCCGGTGACGTCGAACGCGTACCCCGCGGCCGACGCCTGCTCCCAGACACCGAGGGTGCGCAGCTCGCGCAGCGCGTTGCCCTGGAGGGTGATGCCGGAGCCGAGCGCGGCCACCTCGGGCCTGATCTCGACCAGGTCGACGGCGACGCCGGCCTCGGCCAGGCGGATCGCGGTGGCGGCGCCGGCGAGGCCGGCCCCCACGACGAGGACGGTGCTGACGGCGGGCACGGGGGCCTCCCTCACTTGACGGCGATCGGGTTGACCGGGGCGCCGACGGCGCCGGTCACGGGCAGGGGGGCGGCGGCGAGGAAGAACTCCCAGACGCCGTCGGCGGCGCAGTCGGCGGCGAGGGCGTCGAGGTCCCACAGCTCGCCGAGGAACAGGCCGATGTGCGGGATGGCGACCTGGTGCAGCGGCTGGAAGGCGACGTCGAACTCGTTGGGCCGCACCTCGAAGCCCCAGGTGTCGGTGGCGATCCCGGCGATGTCGGTGGCGTGCAGCCAGTCGGCGCTGGTGAAGGACAGGCCCGGCGCGGGACCGCCGGCGTAGTCGCCCCAGCCGGTGCCGGCGGCCACCGAGCGGCGGGCGCGGGTGAGCTGGCCGGTGCGCACCAGCAGCAGGTCGCCGCGGCCGACCCGGGCCGTGTCGCCCTGCGCGGCGATGGTCGCCTCGAGGTGCGCGGGGGTGATGGCGAAGCCGTCGGGCAGCTCACCGTCGTCCCCGCGCGCGCGGCCGACGTCGAGGAGCACGCCGCGGCCGGCGATGCGGTCGGCGACGGTCTCGATGCCGGTGACGGCGTCGCCGAGGCTGGTCACGACGTCGCCCGCGCGGCGGCCGTTCCAGGCGTCGCCGTGGTCGAAGATGTGGCCGAGGCCGTCCCACTGGGTGGAGGCCTGCAGCGGCATGGCGATCACGTCGTCGGCGCCGCCGATGCCGTGCGGGAAGCCCTGCACGCCGCGCTCGGCGTCGGTGCCGGTGTCGAGCATCGTGTGCACCGGGTTGGTGCGGCGGCGCCAGCCCTTCTGCGGGCCGTCGGCGTCGAAGCGCTGCGACAGCGAGAAGCTCACCCCGCGGCGGACCAGCGCGGCACCCTCGCGCCGCTTGTCCTCGGTGAGGAGGTTGAGCGTGCCGAGCACGTCGTCGGCACCCCAGCGGCCCCAGTTCGAGCAGCGCTTTGCCGCGGCCGCGATCGCGCCCTCGGGGTCGGTGCGGTCGAGCTCGGCGGTGTCCAGGTAGGTGCGGTCGGGCACTCGGGTCCTCCTCGTGGTGACGCGGACCACCGTCCGGGGAAACGGCCCGCCGCGGAAGACGAGATGTCTGATGGGAGCCATAGACGGCGCCGATACCGCGCCGGGTCACTAGCGTCGCGCCCGTGAACCTCGCGAGCCTGGACCTCAACCTGCTCGTGTCCCTCGACGCACTGCTCGAGCAGCGCAGCGTCACCCGCGCCGCAGCGCGCATGGGGCTGTCCCAGCCGGCGCTGTCGGCGTCCCTGGCGCGGCTGCGCCGCCACTTCGGCGACGAGCTGCTCACCCGTGTCGGCAACGAGTACCGCCTCACGCCGCTGGCGGTGCAGCTGCGCGAGCTCGTGCGGGTGGCGCTCACCGGCGTCGAGCGGGTCTTCACCGCGCAGCCGGGCTTCGACCCGGCGTCGTCGACGCGGGAGTTCTCCCTGCTGGTCAGCGACTACGTGGTCGTCGTCCTCGGCGACACCATCGCCGAGCTGCTCGCCGAGGAGGCGCCGCACACCCGGCTGCGGCTGACCCCGCACTCACCGGCGATGGTCGACACCGCGCACCAGGTCCTGCTGTCGACCGACCTGCTGCTGCTGCCCCACGGATTCGTCGGCGACCTGTCCCACCGCGACCTCTACCGCGACGAGTGGGTGTGCGTGGTGGCCGCCGACAACCCCGTCGTCGACGACGGCCTGACCGTCGAGGACCTCGAGCGGCTGCCGTGGGTGGCCACCTACCACGGGCAGACGGCGTCGACGCCGGCCGCGCGGCAGATGCGCCAGCTCGGCATCGAGCCGCGCGTCCAGGTGGTCAACGAGAGCTTCCTGACCGTGCCGGTGCTGGTCGCCGGCAGCGACCGCATCGCACTGCTGCAGCGCCGGCTGGTCGACCTGCTGCCGCTCGGGTCGGGCATCCGGGCACTGCCCACCCCGTTCGAGGCCGGCCCGCTCGTGGAGGCCATGTGGTGGCACCCGGTCTACGACGACGACCCCGAGCACCGGTACCTGCGCGACGTCGTCTCGCGGGCCGCGGAGATGGCCGTCTCGCCCGGCGCCCGCGAGGGCATCGACCTGGGTGATACCGCACCCCGGGAGAAGTGATTTCCGCTCCGGCTCGTGGCTGCTGACACTTCCCGGCCAGTGACGCCGATCACCGGGACCGGCGCCCGTCCTCCGGAGTGTGCCCGTGTCAGTTCGCAGCGACGCCGTCCCGAGCGTCGAGGAGATCGCCGTCGACCCGGCGACCGGCCGCCCCGCCGGCAGGGCGCAGGCCCTCGTCCTGCTGTTCTCCAGCTGCCTGTCGGTGCTGGGCGCGGTGCTGCTCGCCCCGGTCCTCCCGCGCATCCAGGACGCCTTCGCCGGCACCCCCGGCGTGGAGACGCTGACCCCCGTGGTCCTGACGGCACCGGCCCTGGTCATCGGGCTGACGGCGGTGATCGCCGGCCGCATCGTCGACCGCGTCGGCCGCAAGCGGCTGCTGGTCGGGGCCCTCGTGGTTTACGCCTTCGCCGGCACCGCGCCGCTGTGGCTGGACTCCCTCCAGATGGTCGTCGCCAGCCGGGTCGTCGTCGGCCTCACCGAGGCGGCGATCATGACGTGCTGCACCACCCTGCTGGCCGACTACTTCTCCGGCGCGCAGCGGGAGCGTTACTTCGGCCTGCAGGTCGTGTTCACGACCGTCTCGGCCACGGTGTTCTTCGGCGTCGGCGGAGCGCTGGGCGCCCAGGACTGGCGGGCGCCGTTCTGGCTCTACGCGGTCAGCCTGCCGCTGGCCGCCCTGGCGGCGCGCTACGTCTGGCAGCCCGCGCCTCGGCTGGCGCGCGACGAGCGGCTCCCGCGCCTGCCGTGGGCGCAGCTCGCCGTCCCGGTCGGGGTGACCCTCGTCGGCGGCCTGGTGTTCTACGTCCTCATCGTCGAGCTGTCCTTCACGCTCGACGCGATCGGCGTGGAGTCCCCCGGCGCCATCGGCGCGATCAGCGCGATCGGCTCCCTCGGCACCGCGGTCGGGGCCTTCTCGTTCGGCCGCCTGGCCCGGCTCGGTCCGACGGTCACCGTGCCCGCCGCCTTCGCCCTCTCCGGCATCGGCCTGTTCGGCCTCGGGTTCGCCGACACCGTCCCGGCCGTCGTCGTCGCGGCCGTGGTCACCGGACTGGGCAACGGTCTGCTGCTGCCCGCGATGCTGTCCTGGGCGCTGGGCTCGCTGTCGTTCGAGCAGCGCGGACGCGCCACCGGGGTGTGGACCTCGGCGCTGTTCACCGGCCAGTTCGCCTGCCCACTGGTCGTCCTCGGGCTCACCGGCGTCCTCGGCGGGCTGGGCGCCGCGATCGCCCTCCTGGGCGCGGTGAGCGTCGCGGCCGCGGCCGGGGTGCGGCTGAGCCGGCCGGTGGCGGTGGCCACCAGGCACTGACCGTCCGCTCCCGGTGCCCCGGTCCGCACGCTGCGGGCCGGGGCGCCGCCGCGTCCGGGGTCAGCGGCGGATGCGCTCGCGCACCCCGAGGGCGCCGGTGACGAGGAGCAGCAGCAGGCCGACGACGGCGAGCCAGAACAGGCCCTCGACGACCCAGCCGACGACGGTCACGACGATCCAGACGGCGAGCAGCAGGCCGAGCAGACGCAGCAGCACGGGGACCTCCGGACGCCGGCGGGGTGGGCGTGCCCAGCCTAGGGCCGGGGGGCGGCCGCGCGGCCCGGATCGTCCCCGGGACCTGCGCACCCGGCTCGGTCAGCGGCTCTCCGGGTCCCGGCCGGTGAGGTCCTCGAACAGGCCGCGCACGCGGCGGTCGAGGTCGTCGCGCACCCCGCGCACGCCGTCGACGTCGGTGGCGCCCCGGTCGGCGACCGGCCAGTCGAGGTAGCGGGTGCCGGGCAGCACCGGGCAGCGCCGGGCGCCGCCGAGGCTGACGACGACGTCGGAGACGTGCAGCGCGTCGGCGGTCAGCGGCTTGGGGAAGCGGGCGGAGAGGTCGACGCCGAGCTCGGCCATCGCCGCGACGGCCGCCGGGTCGACCCGCGCGGCCGGCACCGACCCGGCCGACAGGGCGCGCACCCGGCCGCCCGCGCACCGGGTGAGCAGGGCGGCCGCCATCTGCGAGCCGCCGGCGTCGGACGCGCCGACGAAGAGGACCGTCGGCGGCCCGGTGGGGACCGGCGCGGCGCTGGGCTGAGAGGCGGGGGAGGGGACCATGGCTGAGTCCTCCGGCATCAGTTCGGGCGCCGGCCGGAGGTGCGCCGGCGGGTCGGGACGGGTGTCCGGACGGGGGACGGCGCCGTCCTCCGCCGCCCACCGTGCCACCGGGGCCGTGCGGGCGCACCCGCGCGGCCCTGGCTGGCACGGCCGCGTCAGACGACGGTCCGGTCGACGTAGCACCACCGCCAGTCCTCGCCCGGCTCCATCGACCGGATGACCGGGTGGGAGGTGCCGGTCGAGTGGGCGGTGGCGTGCCGGTTGGGCGAGGAGTCGCAGCAGGCCACGTGCCCGCACGACAGGCACATCCGCAGGTGCACCCACCGGGACCCGATCGCCAGGCAGTCGCTGCAGCCCGCGGTCGAGTCGGGGGCCACGTCCCGGACCTGGTCCAGGTGTCCGCACGTCGTCATCGGGTCTCCTCACGTCCGGTGCGGGCAGTGGACCACCCGCACACCGCGCAGGACAACGTCCTGCGGCCCGCCGGATCGTCCCGTGGCAGGGTCGGCGTCGGGCGCGGACCGGGAGGAGGCCCCCGTGGACCTCGACGAGGTCGCCGACGAGCTCTACGGCGTGGCGCCTGGCGACTTCGTCGCCGCCCGCACCGAGGCCGCCCGCCGGGCCCGCGCGGCCGGGGACCGGGCGCTGGCGCGGGAGGTCGCCGCACTCGGCAAGCCCTCGACGGCGGCCTGGGCCTGCAACGCGCTGGTGCGGGAGCACCCCGACGAGATCGCCGGGCTGGTCGAGCTCGGCGGGCTGATGCGCGAGGCGCAGGACAGCCTCGCCGGCGACCAGCTGCGCGCCCTCGGGACGCAGCGCTCGCGGCTGCTGGCCGCCCTGACCCGCCAGGCCCGGGCGGTGGCCGCACGGCTCGGGCACCCGCTCAGCGACGCCGTCGCCGACCAGGTCGAGCAGACGCTGCGGGCCGCGCTGGCCGACCCCGCGGCGGGGGAGGCGCTGCTGGCCGGCCGGCTGACCGGCGCGCTGTCGTCCACGGGCACCGGCCTGGGGTCGCGTCCCGACCTGCGTGTGGTGCCGCCGCCGGCCGGCCGGGCACCCGCCGCGCCCGCCGCGGGCGGGCGGGCGCGCGACCGCCGGACGGCCGAGGAGGAGCAGCGGCGGGCGGCGGAGGAGGAGCGGCGCCGGGCGGCGGAGGAGGAGCGGTGGCGCCGGGAGCTCACCGACGCCCGCGAGGACGCCGAGGCCGCAGCCGACCTGGCCGACGAGGCCGCGCGGTCGGCCCGGGCGGCGCGCGACCGGGCCGGCCGGGCGGCGCGACGGGCCGGTGAGCTCGCCGCCCGCACCGAGGAGCTCGCCGCCGAGCTCGCGCGCGTCCGCGAGGAGGCGGTGGCGGCCGAGGCCGAGGCCGGGACGGCCCAGCGGCGGGCGGGTGCGGCCGACCGGGCGGCGCAGCGGGCGGCGGCCGACCGCGACCGCGCCGCCGCCCGCGTGGCCGAGCTGGAGGCCGCCCCGCCCGGCGGTTAGGGCCGGTCCGGGCGGATCCCGTGCGCTCCTCCCGCGTCCCTGGCGGCTGGTTCCCAGCGGCCGACGGCCGGACGTGCGCGGTGCGGGGCCGGGGTCAGCCGAGCTGCTCGGCCAACGCGACGATGATCCCCGCCGGGCCGCGGACGTAGCAGAGCCGGTGGCTGTCCTGGTACTGCGCGACCTCTCCGACGAGTTCCGCGCCGTGGGCCCGCAGGCCGGCGACGGTGGCGTCGACGTCGTCGACGGCGAACATGACGCTGCGCAGGCCGAGGGTGTTGCCGAGTGCGTCCGCCGGCTCGGCGCGGACCGCCTCCGGGGAGTGGAACCTCGTCAGCTCCAGCCGGCCGTGGCCGTCCGGGGTGCGCATCATCGCGATGTCGACCCGGACGCCGTCGAGCCCGTTGACGCGGTCCACCCAGCGTCCCTCGATCGGCGCCTCGCCCTCCAGTTCCATGCCGAGCTCGACGAAGAACGCCTTCGCGGCCTCGAGGTCGTCGACGACGACGCTCACGTGGTCCATCCGCCGGATCGTCACGGTGGCTCTCCTCCGCCGTCGCGCGGCCCGTCGTGGCCACGGGTGTCCCGGGGACGCAGCCGGCACCGCATTCTCGACGACCCGGGACGTGCCGTGGCCCAGGGAGGAGCTCCGGGGACAACGGCGCCCGCGGACGGTGTGCGGAGGGGTGCACTCCCGGACCTGGGAAGTGCACCCGCGCGCACACCGTCCGGCCGCCGGTGGTCAGCCCATCGTCTTCTGGCCGTCGAGGGCCTCCCGCAGGATGTCGGCGTGGCCGGCGTGCTGCGCGGTCTCGGCGACGACGTGCAGGAACACCCGCCGGGCCGACCGGACGGCGCCGGGCTCGAACCAGGGGGCCTCGGGCAGCGGGTGCGAGGAGTCGAGGTCGACGGTGCGCACCAGCTCGTCGGTGCGGGCGGCCACGTCGGCGTAGAGCGCCAGGACGGTCTCCAGCGTCTCGCCCGGCCCGAGCACCCACTGCTGCGCCCACTCCTCCGGGGGTTGCTCCATGGCCGCGGTCCCGCGCACGGCGAAGTCGGCCCACGAGGCCTCGGTCATGGCGACGTGCTTGACGATGCCGGCCAGGGTCAGCTCGCTGACGGTGGTGCGCCGGGTGGCCTGCTCGGTGGTCAGGCCCGCCACGGTGTGGCGCAGGAACCACCGGTGGGTCGCCAGCGTCTCGAGCAGGTCGGCGCGCTCGCCGGTGAGGGTGGGGGCGGTGGCAGCGGTCACGGTGTCCTCCGGGTGGTCGTCGTCCGTCTGTGAGGACCATGCTCCCGGCCATTGAGGACAGATCCTGTCCGCTGTGTCGGGGAGGATGGGCCCGTGAGCGACCCCGGTGCCCGGACCCTGCGCCTGCTCTCCCTGCTGCAGGCCCGGCGGTACTGGTCGGGTGCCGACCTCGCCGGCCGCCTCGGCGTCTCGGTGCGCACGCTGCGCCGCGACGTCGACCGGCTGCGCGAGCTCGGGTACCCCGTCGACGCCTCGCGCGGGGTGGACGGCGGCTACACGCTGGCCCCGGGCGCCGCGCTGCCGCCGCTGGTCCTCGACGACGACGAGGCGGTCGCGCTGGCCGTCGGCCTGCAGGCGGCCGCCGCCGGTCCCGTCGCCGGTATGGCCGAGACGTCGGTGCGGGTGCTGGCCAAGCTGGTGCAGGTCATGCCGGTCCGGCTGCGCCGCCGCGTCGAGGCGCTGCGCGCGGTCACCGTCCCGGCGGGGGTCGCCCCACCGCCGGGGAGCGCCGACGCCGTCGATCCCGCCGTCCTCACCGCCGTGGCGCTGGCCTGCCGGGACACGGAGCGGATCGCCTTCGGCTACGCGCCGCCGGACCGGGAGCGGACCGAGCGCACGGTCGAGCCGCACCGGCTCGTGGCGCTGGGGCGCCGCTGGTACCTCGTCGGCTGGGACCTCGACCGCGGCGACTGGCGGGTGTTCCGGCTCGACCGGCTCGACGCCCCGCGCGGCACCGGTGCGGTGTTCGGGCCGCGCCGCTTCCCCGCCCGGGACGCCGCGGTCTACGTGCGCGAGCGGATCGGCGGCGCCTGGGGACGGCTGGTGGCCGAGGCGGTGGTGAGCGCACCCGCGCGTCAGGTGCGTGCCCGGATCGGGCCGTGGGCCACCGTGACCGACGACGGCCCCGGGCGCTGCCGGGTGCGGATCGAGGCCGACGACGTCGACTGGGCGGTGGCCGCCCTCGGCCTCACCGGTGCGGCCTTCACGGTGGTGTCCCCGCCGGAGGTCCGTGACCACCTGCGGGTGGTGGCCGACCGCTACGCCGCCGCCGCGCGCTGAGCGACGGGGGACCCGGCGCCGGTCACGAGGCGGGAGCCTCCTCGGTGGGTGGCTCCTCGGTGGGTGGCTCCTCGGTGGGTGGCTCCTCGGTGGGTGGCTCCTCGGTCTCGGTGGGTGACTCCTCGGCCGGCACGTCCTCGGTGGCCGGTGGCTCCGTGGCCGGTGGCTCCGTGGTCGGTGCCTCCTCGGCGGGCGGTTCCTCGGCCGGCACCTCCTCGGTGGCTGGTTCCTCGGCCGGCACCTCCTCGGCCGGAGCAGGTGCCTCCTCCGCCGGTGCCTCCTCCGCCGGTGCGTCCTCGGCGGGCCTGTCCTCGGCGGGTGTGTCCTCGACCGGCGCGGGTGGCTCCTCGGCCGGTGTCTCCCCGCTGCGAGGCCCCTCGGCCGGTGGCTCCTCGGCGGGCGCCTCCTCGCCCGGTGCCTCCTCGGCGGGGGCGCCGTCGTCCGTCCCGCCGGGCCGGCGGGAGGTGTCCCCGCCGCCGGACGGCGACGGAACGGGCGGGGTCGCCCCGGCGCCGGACGGGTCGGCAGGCGACGGGTCCGCGGACGTCGTCCCGCTCCCCGTCGCGGACGCCGGCAGGTCGCTGCCGAACGCGAGGGCCTGCTCGGCCAGGACGGCGTCGACGACACGGTCGGCCGCGCCGGCGGTGCGGGCGGGCCGGGCCTCGACCACCCCGCTCGCGTCGTCGACGAGGACGAACTCCGCCACCCGCGCCGCGCTGCGCTCCACGACGACCACCTGGTCCGGCGACGACCCGGGCCACGGGTCCCCCCGCAGGTCCGGGTCGGGGCGCTCGGCGGGCGGCTCCAGGGGGTTGCCGCAGATGCAGCGGACCTGCGGCACCCCGGACTCGTCGACCAGCACGGCGGTGCCGGCCTGCAGGACGGACTGGAAGGGCCTCGCCCGTCCGTCGGCGAAGCCGTGGTTGGTGACCGCGGTGTCGAACCGCAGCACCACCGGGGTCAGCGCCGCGAGGTGCTCGTCGATCCCGTCGGCCGGGATCCCCTCGACGTCGGCGAAGGCGGCAGCCCGGTCGGGGTGCTCGGCGAGGTAGGCGGCCATCCCCGCGGCGTCGCAGACCTCGGCGCCGGATCCGCCGTAGAGGCCGGGCCGGTCCCCGGCGACCGGGGACCCCGCGGCGCCGTCAGGTGCCCCGGTGCCCGAGTCCGCGTCGCCCGAGTCCGC
>NZ_FOWE01000008.1:0-209169 GCF_900115395.1 Geodermatophilus obscurus | reverse complement strand
TCGCCCGAGTCCGCATCGCCCGAGTCCGCATCGCCCGAGTCCGCATCGCCCGAGTCCGCGTCGCCCGAGCCCGCGTCGCCCGAGCCCGCGTCGCCCGAGCCCGCGTCGCCCGAGCCCGGCGCGGTCCCGGCGGTGCCCGGTGCCGTGTCGTCGCCTCCCGGCGTGGTCGCGGCGCTCTCCTCCGCGGGACGCTCGCCGTCCTGCGGGGTGCCGGCGGAACCGGAGGCCGGGTCGTCGCCCCCCTGCGGGGTCCCGGCCGAGCCCGGGGCGCGGTCCCCGGTCTCCCCGGCCGGCCCCGTCGTCCCCGGCGGTGCGGGCACGAAGGGAGCGTCCCCGGGGTCGTCGGCCGGCTCCAGCACGACCGGGGTCGACGCCACGGCGTCGGAGTCGTCCGCGGCCAGCCGGACCGCCACGACCCCGCCCGCGGCGGTCAGCCCGACCGCCGCGGCGACGAGGACGGCCGCCAGTTCCCTCCGGCGTTGCGACCGGGGTGCCGGCGGGGAGGCGCGGCGCCGTGCCTGGCGGGCCGCCGCTGCGCCCACCCCGGCCGTCCGCGCTGCCGCCGCGCCGCCGGCCGCCCCGCTCGCCGCACCGGCCGCCACACCGGCTGAGGCCGGTGCGGACACCGCCTGCACCGGCACCGTGTCCGAGGTCCGGCGCAGCGCCGCGCGCGCGGCCGCGGCCAGCGCCCCGGCGCTCGCGTACCGGCCGGCGGGGTCCGCGGCGGTGCTCCGCGCCACCACCGCCTCCAGGGCCGGGGGCACGGAGTCCTCCCCGGTGGGGTACGGCGGCTCCCGGTGCCGGCCTCCGCCGCCGGGTGCCGTCCCGCCGGTGTCGCTCCCGCGCGGCCGGCCGGTGAGCAGCTCGGAGAGGAGCCAGGCCAGCGCGGAGACGTCGGCCCGGGGGTCGGCGGGCCGGCCGTCGGGGCGGTCGGCGAGGCCGAAGTGCGTCAGGTGGCACTCGGGACGGTCGGGGTGGCCGGACACCAGGACGTCGGATGCGCGGACGCTCCCGTGCACGACCCCGGCGGCGTGCGCGGCGTCGAGGGCGGCCGCGACCTGACCGACGACGTCGACCGCCACGACGGCGGAGAGCGGTCCCTCGGTGGCGAGCACCGCGGACAGAGCCCGCCCGTCGACGAGCTGCACGTCTCGGTAGAGCCGGCCGTCGACCTCGCCGACCTCGTGGACGACGACGACGTGCGGCTCCTCGATCGCCGCGACGGCCCGGCTCACCTGCTCGAACTGCGCACGGAACCGCGGGTCGGCGCTGAGCTCGGGCGAGAGGACCTCGAGGGCGACCGTCCGCGACCGGCGGGTGTCCCAGGCGCGGTACACCTCGCCGGTGTGGCCGCGGCCGAGCACCTCGTCGAGCTCGTAGGGGCCGAACGTCTGGGGGATCAGGAGCAACTCCGGGGGGAGCCGGGGTGACGGCTGCTGCGTCCTGCCCGAGTGTCGACGCCGATCTGCTGGCCTGCCACCCAACCGTGCGACACGCGGTGCCGGGCAGCAGCCGGTCGCGGGCGGACCGCACGAGGTGACGGGTTGCCGGGCGGGCACCGGCGTGCCCCCGCAGCATGGGGGCATGACGGAGTCAGCGGGCCGCGTCGCGGTCGTCACGGGGTCGGAGTCGGGCATCGGGCGGGCCGTCGCGGTCGCGCTCGCCGAGCAGGGCTGCGACGTCGGGATCACCTGGTACCGCGACGAGGCGCACGCGCAGGGCACCGCCGAGGAGGTGCGGTCGAGGGGCCGGCGCGCGGAGGTCCGCCACGTCGACCTCACGCAGCTGCCGCAGGCCGCCGACGTCGTCGACGAGCTGGCCGAGGCCCTCGGCGGGATCGACGTGCTGGTCAACGACGCCGGAACCGGCCACTCCACCGCGATCCTGGAGACCGACTACGGGACCTGGCGCGAGGTGCTCGCCACCGACCTCGACGCGGCGTTCCTGTGCCTGCAGCGCGCCGCGCGCCGCATGGTCGCCGCCGGCCGGGGCGGGCGGATCGTGAACGTCACGAGCGTCCACGAGCACCAGCCGCGGGTCGGCGCGGCCGCGTACTGCGCGGCCAAGGGCGGTCTCGGGCTGCTCACCCGGGTCGCGGCCCTCGAGCTGGCCGAGCACGGCATCACCGTTAACGCCGTCGCACCGGGGGAGATCGCCACCCCGATGACCGGCCAGGAGGACGAGGACCCCACCGCGCCGGGGCACGAGCGGCCCGGCGTCCCGGTGGGCCGCCCGGGGAATGCGCACGAGGTCGCCGCCGTCGTCGCCTTCCTCGCCTCGCCGTCGGCGTCCTACGTGACCGGGTCCTCCTACGCCGTCGATGGCGGGATGCTGCAGATGGGCCCAATGGCGGGCTCGCACCTGACCTCCGACGACTGGCGCCGCCCCTGAGGTCCGGGCGCGGGTCGGTCGACGCGCGTGCGGGAGCCGGGACGGGCCGCCTTCTCCCGGTAGAGATCGGCGTCGGCGCGGGCGAGCACCTCGTGCAGGGTCTCGCCGGGGTGGGCGGTGGCCGTCCCGGCCGACCACGGGCCCGCCGACACGGCGCGCAGCCGGCCCAGCAGGTCGGCGGTGGCCGCGCGGTCGCTGCCGGGCAGGCAGAGCGCGAATTCGTCGCCGCCGAGGCGGCCGAGCAGGTCCGAGCGGCGCAGCTCCCCGGACCAGCCGGAGGCCAGCGCGCGCAGCAGCGCGTCCCCCGCGGCGTGGCCCTCGGTGTCGTTGACCGCCTTGAACCCGTCGAGGTCGAGGAGGGCCACGGTGAGCGGCTCGCCGCTCCGCCCGGCGGCGGCCAGCAACCGGTCGGCGCCGTCCTCCCACGCGCGGCGGTTGGCCAGCCCGGTGAGCGGGTCGGTGCAGGCCGCGCGGCGCAGCGCCCCGGTCTGGCGCACCTGGGCCTCGGTGAGCACCAGCGCGGTGACGACCGCGGTGAGCCACGGGGCGAGGAAGCCCGACGGGGCCGCGGACAGCGCACCCGCGCTGACGACGGCGACCGCGCCGGCGACGTGCGCCCGGGCGTGCGCCGCCGGGAGCACGTGCCCGGCGAGGACCCCCAGCGCCACGAGCGCCGGACCGAGGCCGACGACGCCGACGGCGGTGACCGACTGCCAGGCCAGGAGCCCGGTCAGCAGGGCCAGCAGGGCGAGCGCGGCGTGCACGGCCGCCATCGGCAGCCGGTCGCGGCCCAGCCACAGCCCGGCGGAGAGCGCGGCGCCGGAGACGGCGAGGACCACCAGCAGCGCCACCGGCGTGCGCGCCGTCATCGGCCACAGCGCGCCCACCGCGCACAGCGCCGCACCACAGCCGTACACCAGCGCGAGCAGGCCCAGCCCACCCCTGCGGTCCCCGTCCACCGGCGCCCCCCTCTTCGGCCGGGTCATCGTGACCCACGCGCGGGCTCCTGAGCAGGGGGGACGGCGCGCCACCCGCACGGGGGAGTCAGCCGGTGAGCTCCGTGGGGACGGCGATGACGTCGACCATCGCCCCGCGCCGGTACACCGTGACCGGCAGCGGCAGGCCGATCGCCTCGGTGAACAGCAGCCGCTGCAGGCTCTGCGCCTCGGCCACCGGCGCACGGCCCGCCTCGAGGACGAGGTCACCCGGGCGCAGCCCCGCCCGGTCGGCCGGCGACCCGGCGACGACGTCGACCACGCGCAGCCCGCGCCGCCGGCCGGTGCGCTCGGCGAGTGCGGCGGGCAGCGGAGCGGGGCTGCTGACCAGGCCGAGGTAGGCCCGCCGGACACGGCCGTCGCGCACCAGCGTGTCCATGATCCGGCGGGTGGTGTCGTTGACCGGGACGGCCAGTCCCAGCCCCCACCCGGCGACGGCGGTGTTGATGCCCACCACCCGGCTCGCGGAGTCGGCGAGCGCCCCGCCGGAGTTGCCGGGGTTGAGCGCGGCGTCGGTCTGGATGACGTCCTCCACCACCCGCGCCGTCCGCCCGTCCCGGGTGGGCATGGAGCGGCCCAGCCCGCTGACCACGCCGGCGGTGACCGACCCGGCCAGGCCGAGCGGGTTGCCCACGGCGACGACGAGCTGGCCGACCTTGAGCTGGGCGGCGTCGCCGAGGACGGCCGGCTCGGGGGCGCCCGTGGTCGTGCGGACCACGGCGAGGTCGGAGAGCGGGTCGGTGCCCACGACCTCGACCGGCGTCTCGCTCCCGTCGCCGAACACCGCCCGCCCGCTGCGGGCGCGACCGACGACGTGCGCGTTGGTGAGCAGCAGCCCGTCCCCGGGGACGACGACCGCCGAGCCGGCGCCCTGCCGGCCGTCGGGGCCGGTGACCTGGAGCGCGGCGACGTGCGGGGTGAGGTCGGCGGCCACCGCGGTGACCACCTGCGAGTAGGCGTCCAGCGCGGCGCCGGTGTCCGGTCGGGTCACGACGCACCTCCTGATTACGTTGTTGCACAGCCAGTGGACTCCTGTCGGGCCCGCCTCGGCCACCCCTCCCGCTACGCCGACAGCGATCAACCCCACCGACCTCCCGTACGCGGTCGTGCTCTGCCCCTGGTGCGGACCAGTGCACGAGGTGCCGGGGAGAGATCACGAGCGGGTGCGGCGCCGGTCGGCCGGCCGTAGCGTCGGCCTCCCCGGCGACCATCCAGGAGCGGCGTGCACACCGACGGCCACCAGCCCGAGACGACTGCCGACGCCGCCGTCGGGCGCACCGTCGGCGTGGAGGAGGAGTTCCACCTCGTCGACCCGGACAGCCTGGCGATGACACCGGGACCGAACGCGTCGGCGGCCGCCCTCGCCGGCGAGGCCGGCTCGTTCGTCCACCCCGAGATCGCGACCACCCAGCTGGAGACCGCCACCGGCATCTGCACCTCGCTGGCCGAGGTCCGCGCCGACCTCCGCGCGGCACGGGCCCAGGCGGCCGCGGCGGCCGACCGCGACGGGTTGCTGCTCCTCCCCGCGTCCACCCACCCGTGGGACTCCTGGCACACGATGCCCATGTCGCCGGGGGAGCGGTACGAGGCGATGGTCCAGCGCTGGGCGGGCCTGGCCCGGCAGCAGGACATCTGCGGCTGCCACGTGCACGTCGGCGTCCCCGACCTCGACACCGCCGTCGCCGTCCTCGACCGCACCCGGCCCTACGTCCCCGTGCTGCTGGCGATGACCGGCAGCTCGCCGTTCCACGACGGCGTCGACACCGGCTACGAGTCGTGGCGGACGCTGTGGTGGACCCGCTTCCCGCACGCCGGGGCCCCCGAGCCGCTGGGCGACGCCGACGGCTACCGCCGCGTGCTCGCCGGCCTGGTCGCCTCCGGCGTGGTCGAGGACGGCTCGCACCTGTACTGGGACGTCCGCCCCTCGGCCCGGCTGCCGACCCTGGAGTTCCGGCTGGCCGACGTCTGCACCACCCTCGACGACGCCGTCCTGCACGCGGCCCTGGTGCGGTCGCTGGTGCGGGTGCTCGCCGCCCGGGCCGTGCGTGGGGAGCCGGTGCCGGAGGTGCGCCCCGAGCACCTGCGCGCGGCCCGCTGGCGCGCGGCCCGGGCCGGCGTCACCGGCCGGCTGTTCGACCCGCTGCGGCTGGAGCTGGTCGACGCCCGCGATGCCGTCAGCGCGCTGCTCGCCGAACTGGAGGAGGACCTCACCGGCGCCGGTGAGTGGGACGAGGTCTGCGCGCTGGTGCAGGACCTGCTCGGCCGGGGTACGTCCGCCGTGCGGCAGCGGAGGACCTGGCTGCGCACGGGCGACCGCCGGGCGGTCGCCGACTGGGTCGTCCGCGAGGGGGCGGCCGGGAGGACCTGATGGACCGGATCGAGGAGCTCGCGCTCCCGCTGCGCGAGGCGGTCGACCTCGATCCGCTGCTCGCGCGCGTCGGGGACGCCCGGGTGGTGGCGATCGGCGAGGCCAGCCACGGCACCCACGAGTACTACGCCTGGCGCGCGGCGCTGACCCGCCGCCTGGTCGAGGAGCACGGCTTCGGGCTGGTCGCCGTCGAGGGCGACTGGCCCGACTGCTACCGCGTCAACCGCAGCGTGCGGCTGCGCCCCGGCGCCGACGACGACCCACGCACCGCCCTGGACGCGATCGACCGCTGGCCGACGTGGATGTGGGCCAACGACGACGTCGTCGACTTCTGCCGCTGGCTGCGCGGGCACAACGCCGCCCGGCCCGAGGACGAGCGGGTGGGCTTCTACGGCCTCGACGTCTACAGCCTGTGGGACTCGGTGCACGAGCTCGTCGCCTGGCTCCGGGAGAACGAGCCCGAGCACGCCGGGGCCGCCGTGCGGGCGATGCGCTGCTTCGAGCCGTTCGGGGAGGACGGCGCCGAGTACGCCTTCGCCACCCGGTTCGCGCCCACCTCCTGCGAGCAGGCCGCCGTCGACCTGATGCACCACCTCTGCCGGCAGCGCGGCCGCTCCGACGACGGCGACGACGGCGACGGCGACGACCCCGAGGCGCGGTTCGCCGCCGAGCAGAACGCCTCGGTCGTCGTCGACGCCGAGCGGTACTACCGCGCGATGGTCGGCGGCTCGGCCGAGTCGTGGAACGTCCGCGACGTGCACATGGCCGACACCCTCGACCGGCTGCTCGAGCACACCGGCGGCAAGGCGGTCGTCTGGGAGCACAACACCCACGTCGGCGACGCCCGCGCCACCGACATGGCCGACGTCGGGATGACCAACGTCGGACAGCTGCTGCGCGAGCGGCACGGCACCGACGACGTCGTCCTCGTCGGGTTCGGCGGGCACCGCGGCGGGGTGGTCGCCGGGCGCGAGTGGGGCGCGCAGATGGAGCGCATGCCCGTGCCGCCGGCCCGGGAGGGCAGCCTCGAGCACCTGCTCCACGAGCGGCTCGGCCGCGACGCGCTGCTCGTGTGGCCGCGCGACGAGCGACCGGGGGAGCTGGACCGGCGGCTGGACCACCGGGCGATCGGCGTCGTCTACCGGCCCGAGCGGGAGCGCTGGGGCAACTACGTGCCGACCGTGCTCGGGGAGCGCTACGACGCCTTCCTGTACCTGGAGGACACGACGCCGCTGCAGCCGCTGCACCTGGAGCGGCCCGGCGAGCACGTGCCGCTCGCGGCCGAGGCGGTCTGAGCGTGGCCGCGCCGCGCCGCGCCGCCGACGGCCGCCTCGACACCCGGCCCGGCCCTGACCCGGCCGGCCCGCCGCTGCCCCCGGGCACGACGTCCCTCGACCTCGGCGGGCGGGCGGAGGCGCTCGTCGCGGTGCCCGGCGGCCCGTCCGGTGCCCGGCCGCTGCTGGTCTTCTGCCACGGCGCGGGCGGGGAGGCCGCGCAGTCGCTGGCCGCGGTGGGGGACGTGGCCACCGCCCGCGGTGTGGCGGTGCTGGCGACCACCTCGGTGTCCACCACGTGGGACCTGCTGGCCGGCGGGCTCGGCCGCGACGTCGCCGTCCTCGACGCCGCGCTGCAGGAGGTGGCCGCCGGCCTGGCGGTGTCGCGCGTGGCGCTCGGCGGCTTCTCCGACGGCGGTTCCTACGCGCTCTCGCTCGGCCTGGCCAACGGCGACCTGTTCGAGGCAGTGCTGGCCTTCTCGCCCGGTTTCGTCGCGCCCCCGGGCAGGGAGGGGCGTCCGCGGATCTGGGTCGCGCACGGCACCCACGACCGCGTCCTGCCGGTGGAGCGCTGCGGCCGGCGGGTGGCGCAGCAGCTCTCCACGGCCGGCTACGACGTCACCTACGACGAGTTCGACGGCGGGCACGTGGTGACGCCCGGACTGGTCACCGCCGCGCTCGACACGTGGCTCGGCCCGTCCGGCTGACGCCGTACGGGCCGAGGGGTGAGCTGCTGGAACGGCCCCGCTGCGGGGTCCCGCGCCGAGCGGAGCGAGGCGTGGGGGGCAGCGGGGTCCTTCGTCAGGCGGTGCGGCGGGCGACCAGGTCGCGCTGCTGGTCGGGGTTGACCTCGTCGGGGTTGTCCCCGTGGTCCTTCGGGCCGCCGGTCTTGGACGCGGAGAACCCGGGACCGAGCTTCTCCAGCGCCAGCCGGCCGTAGACCTGCTGCTGGGTGGCGACCCGCTGGGAGCGGCCGCGGCCGAGGAAGCTGACCATCCAGTGCAGCACCGTGGTGATGCGGCTCTTGAAGCCGATGATGTAGAAGAGGTGCACGACCAGCCAGATCACCCAGGCGATGAAGCCCTCGAACTTCATCCCCTTGATGTCGGCCACCGCGGAGAACCGCGAGATGGTCGCCATGTTGCCCTTGTCCCCGTAGCGGAAGGGTCCGCGCGGCTGCTTGCCGGCGATCCTCCGCTTGATCTGGTCGGCGGCGTAGCGCCCGCCCTGGATGGCCACCTGGGCGACGCCGGGGAGCTTGTCCGGGTGGTTGGCCATGTCCCCGACCACGTGGATCTCGGGGTGGCCCGGCAGCGTGAGGTCCGGCTGCACCGTGATGCGGCCGGGGCGGTCGATCTCGGCGCCGGTCTTGTCGGCCAGCAGCCGGCCCAGCGGGGACGCCTGCACGCCGGCGGCCCACACCTTGGTGGCCGCCGAGATGCGGCGCAGCTGCCCGTCGGGGTCCTTGACCGTCAGGCCGTCGGCGTCCAGGTCGGTGACCAGCGCGCCCAGCTGGACCTCGATGCCCATCCGGTTGAGGTGCCGGCGGGCCTTCTCGCCCAGCTTCGGGCCGAACGGCGGCAGCACCTGCGACGCGCCGTCGATGAGGATGATGCGCGCCCGCTCGGGGTCGATGTTCCGGAAGTCGCGGCGCAGCGTGCGGTGCGCCAGCTCGGCGATCTGGCCGGCCATCTCCACACCGGTGGGGCCGGCGCCGACGACGACGAAGGTCATCAGCCGGTCGACCTCGGCCGGGTCGGTGGCCAGCTCGGCCAGCTCGAAGGCGCCGAAGATCCGGCCGCGCAGCTCGAGGGCGTCGTCGATGCTCTTCATGCCGGGGGCGAACTCGGCGAAGTGGTCGTTGCCGAAGTAGGACTGCCCCGCACCGGCGGCGACGATCAGCTCGTCGTAGGGGTACACCGTGGTGCGGCCGAGGATCGTCGAGGTGACCGTGCGCGCGTCCACGTCGATGTCGACGACCTCGCCGAGCACCACGCGGGCGTTCTTCTGGTGCCGCAGGACCTCGCGGGTGGCGGGGGCGATCTCGCCCTCGGACAGGATGCCGGTGGCCACCTGGTAGAGGAGCGGCTGGAACAGGTGGTGGCCCGTCTTGGCGATCACCGTGAGGTCGACGGCGGCGTTGCGCAGGGCCTTGGCGGCGAACAGGCCCCCGAAGCCGGAGCCGACGATCACCACCCGCGGCCGGCCGGTGGGCGTGCTGTCGGCGGCGTTGTACGCAGGTGATGTCGTCGTCATG
This sequence comes from Geodermatophilus obscurus, assembly GCF_900115395.1. Taxonomy (GTDB): domain Bacteria; phylum Actinomycetota; class Actinomycetes; order Mycobacteriales; family Geodermatophilaceae; genus Geodermatophilus; species Geodermatophilus obscurus_B. The sequence continues at coordinate 199,884 of NZ_FOWE01000008.1, read as the reverse complement.
ATGACTGATCCTCTCCCGTCAGGGACTCCGCTGTCCTGCGGCGGGCCGCTCGGGGTGGTGATCCCCGCCACGCCTGCCGTGTCGTGTGCTGTCGCGGTGTCCGCGTCCACCCGGTACAACCGGGCCGGTGCCCGTCGTCATCCCCCGGCTGGTGCTCGTCCCGGGGATGGGGCTGGACGGGCGGTCGTGGTCGCGGCTGCGCCGACGGGTGTCGGCCGACGTGGTGCTCCTACCCGGGATGGGGCGGTCTGCACCTGTTCCGTCGGTCGACGACCTGGCGGCCGCGCTCCGCGCCGGCCTGGGGGACGGTCCGGTGGTGCTCGCCGGCCACAGCCAGGGCTGCCAGGTCGTCGCGGCGGCGGCGGTCGACCCCCGGGTGGCCGGGGTCGTCCTGCTCGGCCCGACGACCGACCCGCGGCTGCGCCGGCCGCGCACGCTGGCCCGGGAGTGGCTGCTCACGGCGGCGTGCGAGCGCTGGTGGCAGCTCCCGATCGTCCTCCTCCAGTGGCTGACCACCGGTCCGCGGGCCATGCGGGCGCTGTGGCGGTCGGCCGCGCCGGATCCGATCGGGGACCGGCTGCGTGCCGTGCACGTGCCGGTGACCGTCGTCCGCGGCACCCGGGACCGGCTCTGCCGACGGGAGTGGGCGGCCGCGGTCGCCGCGGCAGCGCCGTCCGGGCGGCTGGTCGAGGTGCCCGGCGCGGCGCACGTGACCGTGCAGACCCACCCCGACGACGTCGCCGCGGTCCTGCGGGCCGCCGTCCGGGCCGTGGCGACGCCGGAGGGCGGGCAGGGGGCCGGTGGCGTGTCACCATGACCGCGTGGCCCACTCCTCCGCCTCGGCCGGCGCGCTGCTGCACCACGTGCGCACCGGCCGTGCCCGGAGCCGGGCCGAGCTCGTCGCCCTGACCGGCGCGGCGCGCAACACGGTCAGCGCCCGCGTCGACCAGCTCATCGCCGCCGGCCTGCTCGAGGAGGGCGGCCGCGGGTGGAGCACCGGGGGCCGGCCGCCCACGCTGCTGCGCTTCAACAGCGCGGCCGGGTGCGTGCTCGCCGTCGACCTCGGGGTCACCAGCGTCGACGTCGCGGTGACCGACCTGTCGGCGCAGGTCCTCGCCACCATCGGGCACCCGATCGACATCGCCGACGGCCCCGGCCCGGTGCTCGCGGAGGTCGATCGGCTGGCGCAGGAGGTGCTCGCCGAGGCCGGGCTCACGCCCGCCGACGTGTGCGCCGTCGGCGTCGGCGTCCCCGGGCCCGTCGAGTTCTCGACCGGGCGGCCGTCCCATCCGCCGATCATGCCGGGCTGGCACGACTTCCCGATCCCGAGCGCGTTCGGCCGCTACGACGGCCCGGTGTTCGTCGACAACGACGTCAACGTCATGGCGCTCGGCGAGATGGGCGTCGCGGGCTCCGTGCAGGACGTCCTCGTGGTGAAGGTCGGCACCGGCATCGGTTGCGGGATCATCGTCGACGGCGACGTGTACCGCGGCGCGCAGGGCAGTGCCGGCGACATCGGCCACATCCACGTCCCCTGCGCCGACGGCCGGGAGGTCGTCTGCCGGTGCGGACAGGTCAACTGCCTGGAGGCGATCGCCGGCGGCGGTGCGTTGCTGCGCGACGCCCGGGCGGCCGGGCTGCCGGTGGCGACGACCCGCGAGGTCGTCGAGCGGGCCGCGCAGGGCGACGGCGTGGCGCTGGAGCTGGTCCGGCACGCCGGCCGCACGATCGGCACCGTGCTCGCCGCGCTCGTCAACTTCTTCAACCCGCACCGGATCGTCATGACCGGCGGCGTGGCGCGGGCCGGCGTCCCGCTGCTGGCCGGCATCCGCGAGTCGGTCTACGCCCGCTCCATGCCGCTGGCCGCCCGCGCGCTGGAGATCACCGTGAGCGACGCCCCCGACCTCTCCGGCCGGGTCGGCGCGGCGCTCATGGCCATCGAGGGCTACCTCGACGACGACTCGGTCTCCGAGGCCCTCACCCGCGCCACCCTCGCGCGCTAGCCCCTCCCGTCGCCGGGCGGCGACGACCCGGCGATCCGCTGTCACGCGGATGCTCCCCGTACGACCGCTCGCTGCGGACTCGACCGACCCCTTGAGGTACCCAGCCGACGTCGTTATGTTCCACGGCAGCACAAAAAGGATGGCCTGCGTCACCCGGACGAGTGCGCCGATGCGCAGCCGGAGGAACCCCATGGCCGAGCGGCCCACGCGCGAGGACGGGCTCGGCTCCGGTCCAGGGGTGCCCGTCCCGGCCGCGGTTCATCCCGATTCGGTAACCGCCCGGTTCGGGGCTTGACCCGGTTGTGGCTGGGCTCATATGTTCTGCGCTCAGCGGACTAATGGTCAACGATGAGCAGAAGTCGAGAGGTGGCGCCATGGTGGTCGTCGCACGACGCCGGACCGCCGGCGGCTCCGGGGCGGCCCGGTGACCGCGCCGGTCCAGGGGGCAGCGCTGCGCGAGGCGCCGCTGCTGGAGATGCACGGCATCGTCAAGACCTTCCCGGGTGTCCGGGCGCTCGGCGGCGTCGACCTCGACGTCCGGGCCGGTGAGGTGCACTGCCTGCTCGGCCAGAACGGCGCCGGCAAGTCGACGCTGATCAAGGTGCTCGCCGGGGCCCACCAGCCCGACGAGGGCGCCATCTACTGGCGCGGGGAGCAGGTGCGGCTGAGCGACCCGCAGTCCGCCCTGGGGCTCGGCATCGCCACGATCTACCAGGAGCTCGACCTCGTCTCCGGGCTCACCGTCGCCGACAACGTCTTCCTCGGCCGCGAGCAGTCCCGCTTCGGCCTGACCTTCCCCGGCGAGATCAACCGGCGGGCCGCCGCGCTGCTCACCCGGCTCGGGCACCCCGAGATCCGGCCGGGCGCGGAGGTGGGCTCGCTGTCGGCCGCCTCGCAGCAGATGGTCAGCATCGCGCGGGCGCTCTCGCAGGACGCGCGGCTGATCATCATGGACGAGCCCTCCGCGGTCCTCGACAACGAGGAGGTCGAGCGCCTCTTCACCGTCATCCGCGACCTCACCGCCGAGGGCGTCGCGATCGTCTACATCTCCCACCGGCTGGAGGAGATCCGCGAGATCGGCGACCGGATCACCGTCCTCAAGGACGGCCGGACCGTCGCCACCGGGCTCCCCGCACGCGAGACGCCGACCCGCGAGGTCATCACCCTGATGACCGGCCGGACGATCGAGTACGTCTTCCCCGAGCGCCGCCGCCCGCTGGAGGGCGACCCCCAGCCGCTGCTCGAGGTGGAGGACCTCGCCCTGTACGGCTCCTTCTCCGGGGTCTCCTTCACCGTCCGGCCGGGCGAGATCGTCGGCCTGGCCGGGCTCGTCGGCTCCGGCCGCTCGGAGATCCTCGAGACCGTCTACGGCGCGCGGCGCGCCACCTCGGGCCAGGTCCGGGTGGCCGGCCGCCGGCTGCGCGCCGGCGACGTCGGCGCCGCGGTGGCCGCCGGCGTGGGCCTGGCCCCCGAGGAGCGCAAGAGCCAGGCGCTGCTGCTCGGCGAGTCCGTGGCCCGCAACATCAGCATCTCCAGCCTGGCCCGCTTCTCCCGCGGTGGCCTGCTGTCCCGCTCCGCCGAGCGGGCGGCCGCGCGCGAGCAGGTCCGCTCCCTCGACGTGCGCCCCACCGACGAGACCCGCGAGGTGCGCACGCTGTCGGGCGGCAACCAGCAGAAGGTCGTGCTGGCCCGCTGGCTGCTGCGCGACTGCAAGGTGCTGCTGCTCGACGAGCCCACCCGCGGCGTCGACGTCGGCGCCCGCTCGGAGATCTACGCGCTGGTGCGCGACCTCGCCGACCGCGGTGTCGCCGTCGTCGTGGTCTCCAGCGAGATCCCCGAGGTGCTCGGGCTGGCCGACCGCGTCCTCGTCATCGCCGAGGGCCGGGTGCTGGCAGAGGAGCCGGCCGGGGCGCTCGACGAGCACCGGGTGCTCGACCTGGTGATGCAGGGGACCACCACGCACGGCCAGGGCCCCGTACTGCACGACACGACACACCTCGAGAAGACACACCTCGAGAAGACGCAGCACGAAGGGACCGGAGCATGAGTGAGGGCAGCACCGCCCTGGCGGCGGGGACGGGGAAGGCCGAGGCCGACGGCCGCGGCGGGTCCGGGGGCGGCCTCATGGCCGGGCCGCTGGGCCGCAACCTGGGCCTGGTCGTCGCCCTGGTCATCCTCTGCATCGTCGGGATCGCCACCGCCGGCGACCGCTTCGCCGACGTCGACAACGTCCTGACCATCCTGCGGGCGGCCTCGGTCATCGGCGTGATCAGTGTCGGCATGACCTTCGTGATCATCGGCGGCGGCATCGACCTGTCGGTCGGGGCGCTGACCGCGCTGGCGTCGGTGTGGGCGACCACGCTGGCCACCCAGCAGATGGCCGAGGACGTCCACTGGATCGTCATGGTGTTCACCGCGCTGGTGGTCGGCGCGGTGGCTGGGTTCGTCAACGGCGTGGTCATCGCCTACGGCAAGCTCGCCGCCTTCATCGCGACGCTGGCCATGCTCACCGCCGCCCGCGGCCTGGCCGAGATCATCGCCAACCGGCGCACGCAGATCGTCCGCGACCGGGGCTTCCTGTCCTTCTTCTCCGGCGACGTCCTCGGCGTCCCGACGCTGGTCATCATCTTCGCGCTGGTCGCGGCCGCCGGGTGGGTGCTGCTCAACCGCACGACCTTCGGCCGGCGCACCTTCGCCGTCGGCGGCAACGCCGAGGCCGCCCGTCTGGCCGGCATCCGGGTGCAGCGGCACACGGTGAAGCTCTACGTGCTGTCGGGCATCTGCTGCGGGATCGCCGCCGTCATGCTCATGGCGCGGACGACGACGGGCAGCTCCACCCACGGCACGCTCGCCGAGCTCGAGGCCATCGCCGCGGTCGTCATCGGCGGCACGCTGCTCATCGGCGGCCGCGGCACGATCGTCGGCACCGTCCTGGGCGTCCTGATCTTCATCACGCTGGGCAACGTCTTCACGCTGAACAACGTCTCGAGCTCGGCCCAGGCCGTCGCCCGCGGCGTCATCATCGTCGCCGCCGTCCTGCTGCAGCAGCGCATCGCCACCGGGGGCTTCAGCTTCCGCCGGCCCTCGTCCGGCGGCCCGTCCGGCGGACCGGTGCTGAGCGGCTCGCCCTCCGGGGCGGTGTCCGGCGGCACCACCGCGGAGGGCGGCCCGGGCGGCACCCGGCCGGCCTCCACCGGCAAGACGCTCTAGTCCTGCCCAGACAGCCCGGCGCGTGAGCCTGCGCGCCGGCGGCACCACCCACCGGACCTCCCGTCCGGTGGTGTCCCACCCCGGCTCCCGGACAGGGGCCGAGACCCGAGGAGAGCACATGTCTGCAACGAGGCAGCGTCCGTTCCGCCGCCTGCCCTACGCCACGGTGGCCCTGCTCAGCGCAGGCGTGCTCGTGGCCGGCTGCACCAGCAACACCCCGGAGGAGTCCGGCGGCGGTGGTGGCGGCGGCAACCAGGCCGCCAGCGACAACGACGAGGCCGGCGACACCGTCACCATCGGCTTCTCGGCGCCGGCCGCCGACCACGGCTGGATGGCCGGCATCACCGAGGCCGCCCGCGCCGAGGCCGAGGGCTACGAGGACGTCGAGCTGGTGGTCGCGGAGGGCACCAACGACGTCAGCGCCCAGATCAGCCAGGTCGAGACGTTCATCAACGACGACGTCGACGCCATCGTGCTGCTGCCCTTCGACGGCGCCGCGCTCACCCCGGTGGCGCTGCAGGCGATGGAAGCCGGCATCCCGGTCATCAACGTCGACCGCCAGTTCGACAGCCCGTTCGCCGCGCGCACCACCATCCTCGGCGACAACTACGGCATGGGCGTCTCGGCCGGCACGTACATCTGCGAGCAGCTCGGCGACAACCCGGACGCCGTCGTGGCCGAGATCGCCGGCATCGACTCGCTGCCGCTGACCCAGGACCGCAGCCAGGGCTTCGCCGACGCGCTGTCGGAGTGCGGGCTCAACGTCGACAACCGCGTCGCGGCGGACTTCACCGTCGAGGGCGGCGAGGAGGCGGCGGCCAACCTGCTCCAGGCCGCGCCGCAGATCGACGCCATCTGGAACCACGACGACGACCAGGGCGTCGGCGTCCTGGCCGCCATCGAGAACGCCGGCCGCGACGAGTTCTTCATGGTCGGCGGCGCCGGCTCGGCCAACGCCATGCGGGCGATCCAGGAGGGCAACTCGGTGCTCCAGGCGACGGTCATCTACCCGTCGACCCAGGCCGCCGACGGCGTGCGCCTGGCCCGGCTGATCGCGCAGGACAAGGCGCTCTCCGACCTCGTCGAGGTCGAGATCCCGCGGGAGATCGTGCTCAACGCGCCGGTCGTCACCGCCGACAACGTCGACCAGTACATCGACACCGCGTTCGAGTCCTGATCCACCCGGGGCGGGGCCGCCGGTGCCGGCGGCCCCGCCTCCTTCCCCGAGGAGATCGCAGATGACCTCGCCCGACCGGCCGACCCTCGGGGTGGGCCTGATCGGCTACGCCTTCATGGGCGCGGCGCACTCGCAGGCCTGGCGCACCGCCCCCCGCTTCTTCGACCTGCCGCTGCGCCCCGAGCTGCGGGTGCTCGCCGGCCGCGACGCCGCCCGGGTGGCCGAGGCCGCCGGCAAGCTCGGCTGGGACGGGACCGAGACCGACTGGCGCCGCGTGGTCGAGCGCGACGACGTCGACCTGGTCGACGTCTGCACGCCCGGCGACACGCACGCCGAGATCGCGATCGCCGCCCTCGAGGCCGGCAAGCACGTGCTGTGCGAGAAGCCGCTGGCCAACACCGTCGCCGAGGCCGAGGCGATGGCCGACGCCGCCGCCCGCGCCGCCGCCCGCGGCGTGCGCTCGATGGTCGGCTTCACCTACCGCCGGGTGCCGGCGATCGGGCTGGCCCGCCGGCTGGTCGCCGAGGGCCGTCTCGGCCGGATCCGGCACGTGCGCGCGGCGTACCTGCAGGACTGGATCGCCGACCCGTCGGCGCCGATGTCGTGGCGGCTGGAGAAGGAGAAGGCCGGCTCCGGCGCGCTCGGCGACATCGGCGCGCACGTCGTCGACCTGACGCAGTACATCACCGGCGAGACCGTCACCGGCGTGAGCGCGCTGTTGGAGACCTTCGTCAAGGAGCGCCCGCTGCCGGCGTCGGCCGGGTCGCTGTCCGGGGTCGCGGGGGAGGGCATGGGCCGGGTCACCGTGGACGACGCGGCGGTGTTCCTCGGCCGCTTCTCCGGCGGCGCGGTGGCCACCTTCGAGGCCACCCGCTTCGCCCTGGGCCGCAAGAACGGCATCCGCATCGAGATCAACGGCTCCGAGGGCAGCCTCGCCTTCGACTTCGAGGACATGAACGTCCTGGAGTTCTTCGACGGCACCGAGCCCGCCGAGCGGGCCGGCTTCCGCCGGATCATCGTCACCGAACCCGAGCACCCCTACGTCTCCGCGTGGTGGCCGGCCGGGCACGGCCTCGGCTACGAGCACGGGTTCACGCACCAGGTCGTCGACCTGGTCACCGCGATCGCCAAGGACGAGGACCCGGTGCCGTCCTTCGCCGACGGCCTGCAGGTGCAGCGCGTGCTCGACGCCGTCGAGCGCAGCGCCGCGGCCGACTCGACCTGGACCCCCGTCGCCCCCTCCTGAGACGAACGAAAGGACATCCTCGATGCCCCGTCCCGTCACCCTGTTCACCGGCCAGTGGGCCGACCTGCCCTTCGAGGAGATGTGCCGGCTGGCCTCCGAGTGGGGCTACGACGGCCTCGAGATCGCCTGCTGGGGCGACCACCTCGACGTCGTGCGCGCCGCGGAGGACGACTCCTACGTCGCCGACCGCAAGGCGCTGCTGGAGAAGTACGGCCTGCAGGTGTTCGCCATCTCCAACCACCTCAACGGCCAGGCCGTCTGCGACGACCCGATCGACGAGCGGCACCGCGGGATCGTGCACCCGCGCGTGTGGGGCGACGGCGACCCCGAGGGCGTGCGGCAGCGCGCCGCGGAGGAGATGAAGGCCACCGCCCGCGCCGCGGCGAAGCTGGGGGTGCGGACCGTCGTCGGGTTCACCGGGTCGAAGATCTGGAAGACCGTGGCGATGTTCCCGCCGGTGCCGGAGTCGATGATCGAGGACGGCTACCGCGACTTCGCCGACCGCTGGAACCCGATCCTCGACGTCTTCGACGAGGTCGGCGTGCGGTTCGCCCACGAGGTGCACCCGTCGGAGATCGCCTACGACTACTGGACGACCGTCCGTGCGATGGAGGCGATCGGGCACCGCGAGGCGTTCGGCCTCAACTGGGACCCGTCGCACTTCGTGTGGCAGGACCTCGACCCGGTGTCGTTCATCTGGGACTTCAAGGACCGGATCTACCACGTCGACTGCAAGGACGCGAAGAGGCAGGTGGGCAACGGCCGCAACGGCCGGATGGGCTCGCACCTGCCGTGGGCCGACCCGCGGCGCGGCTGGGACTTCGTCTCCACCGGCCACGGCGACGTCCCGTGGGAGGCCTGCTTCCGGATGCTCAACACCATCGGCTACGACGGGCCGATCTCGGTGGAGTGGGAGGACGCCGGCATGGACCGCCTGGTCGGCGCCCCCGAGGCGCTGGCGTTCGTCCGTCGGCTGGCCTTCGACCCGCCGGCCGCCGCCTTCGACGCCGCGTTCTCCTCGAACGGCTGAGGACCCGGCGCCGGACCGGCGGGCGGGAAGCCCGCCGGTCCGGCGCCCGGCTCAGCGTCCGGCCCGCCGCGCGGTGAGGACGGCGAGCACGAGGAGGACGACGACGGCCGCGGCCTCCACCCAGAACGACTCCCACCACAGGGTCGCCAGGGTCGTCTCGACGAAGCCGAACAGCCCCACAGTCGTCGACAGGAGCAGTGCGGCCAGCGACCCGGCGGCGAACGCGGCGCCCAGGGCGGCCGCCCACGGCACCAGTCGCGGTGGTGCGCCGAGGAGCAGCAGCGCACCGCCGAACCCGAGCACGGACTGCACCAGGAACGCCGGGCCGATGACGTCGATGCCGCTGTACCCCTGCTGCCACAGGTGGACGTGGATGACGGCGATGGCCGCCAGCAGCGCCGCGCCGGCCAGCCGCAGCACCGCGATCGCGGTCCCGGTGCGCGGGGTGCGCGTCGCGGTCCTGCCGCTCATGCGCCGACCGCCACGGTGGTCACCATGCCCATGGCCCGGTGGTTGCCGATCGAGCAGTAGAAGACGTACTCGCCCTCCTCGAGGGTGACCGTGAGCGTGGCCGACGCGCCGGGGGCGATGGTCTCGGTCGCGGCCACGTCCGCGCCGTCCCGCTCGACCACGAGGTCGTGGGTGGCGTTGCCCTCGTTGACCACCTCGATGGTGTAGCTCCCGGGCGTGAAGGAGTCCTCGGAGAGCTCGATGTACATCTCGCCCTCGGTCGCGGTGACGGCGCGCGCCTCGGCCGGCGCGGCGGCGGGAGGAGCCGCGGTCTCAGGCGCGGCGCTGCTGGGCGCGGCGCTCGTGGACGGCTCGCTTCCGGGTGTGCTGCTCCCGGCCGCGGTGCTCTCCGAGTGCTCGCTCCCGGCGTGCTCGCTGGTCGAGGCGGCGGCCTCGGCGGCGTCCCCTCCGTCGTCGGAGCAGGCACTGAGCAGACCGACGCCCAGGGCGAGGACCAGGGCCGCAGCGCGGCGGGAGGGGTGGGACATGGGGCCTCCTCGGAGCCGACGGGGTCCCGCCCCGGCGGCGGCCCCCCGTAGGCCGGGGATACTCCAACCTCGCCGCAGTTCTCCGTAACCCCTTTTTCGCCTCAGGGTCAGGACACGCGGGGACCGACGGCGACCCGCCGGCACCAGGCCACCACGGCGGCCAGCACGGCCGGGTCGACCGGCCGGCGCAGCTCGGCCCGGTAGGCGCGCATCGACGCCGGTCCGGGCTGCCGTCGCAGCGTGTGGGTGAGGTCGTCGACGCGCAGGACCTCGACCGGGCCGCGGACCGTCGCCGCGATCGTGTCGAGGTCGTCGGCCGGCACCTGCAGGTCCTTCCCCCCGGTCACGGCCAGGACCGGCACGGTGATCCGGGCGAGGTCGGCCCGCGGGTCGTGCGCCAGGAACTCCCGGTGCCACCGCGCGTTGAGGCGCACCCCGCCGATGCGGGCGACGTCGGTGGTGGTGGCCCGGATGCGCTCGTGGTTGGCGGCCACCTTGCGCTCGAGGTCGACGCGCAGCAGCCGCAGGAGACCGCGGACGGGCGCCGGCAGGGTGGGGCCGATCCGGCGCGCCTGCCAGAGCAGCAGCTCGGCACCCGGGGTGGCCGACCCGGCGAGCAGCACGACGCCGGCACACGGCACCCCGCGCGCGGCCGCCGTCGCCGCGAGGAGCGCTCCCTCGCTGTGCCCCGCCAGGACCACGCGGTCGCCGTCGACCTCCGGCCGCGCGGCCAGGGCGTCGCGGGCGCGGACGAGGTCGTCGGCGGCGTCGGAGAACCCGGCCCGCCGCCAGTCGCCCGGCGTCCCGCCCACGCCGCGCTTGTCGTAGCGCAGCGAGGCCAGGCCCGCGGCCGCGAGGGCGTGCGCGAGGTCGCGGGTGACGCCGAAGCGCGCCCGGCGGTGGTCGGAGTCGCGGTCGAGGGGGCCCGAGCCCGGCGCGAGCAGCACGGCCGGCACGGGCCCGGGGGAGTCGGGGAGGGTCAGCGTGCCGGCGAGCGGGGGCTCGCCCGGCACGGTCAGGGGGATCTCGCGCACGGTCACCGCCCCGCGGACAGGCGGGCGTCGAGGGCGGCGGCGACCGCGGCCGCGTCGTCGGCGGACACGAGCACGGTGTCGAACCGCGCACCGGTCAGCTCCAGGCGCAGTGCCGGGCCGCGCCGGACGCTGACGAACGTCGTCGACCCCCGGCGCCGCCAGGTCCCGATGCGCCGCACGCCGGGTACGCCCAGGCCGGGAGCCCGGAGGCCGCGGGCCGCCGCGAGACCGTCGGGGACGACCGTCACCGACCGGACGGCCGGGAGCGGCACCTCGAGGTCGCGGAGCAGGCCGAGGACCTTCTCGGCCCGGGTGAGGGAGACGCGCAGCGTCCCGGATGTCGTCTCGATCGTCGCCATGGCACCATTGTTCTCACGAACGCGACCGTTGTCAACAATGGGAAAGGTGGGCGCGTGGCGACCGCGGACCTGCTGCTGCACCCGGTGCGTCTCCGGGTCGTCCAGGCGCTGCTGGGCGACCGGGCCATGACCACGGGCGACCTGCACGCCGAACTGCCCGACGTCCCGGTCGCGACCCTCTACCGGCAGGTCGGCGTGCTGGCCGACGCCGGCGTGCTCGAGGTGGCCGCGGAGCGGCGGGTGCGGGGCAGCACCGAGCGGACCTACCGGCTCGTGACCGCGGCCGCCTCGGTCGGGCCGGAGGAGGCGGCGGGGATGACGCCCGAGGAGCACCGGCGGGCGTTCGGCACCTTCGTCGCCGCGCTGCTCGCCGACTTCGACCGCTGGGCCGACGGCGGTGCCGCCGTCCCGGGCGGGCTGGACGCCGCCCGGGACGGGGTGGGCTACCGGATGACGGGCCTGTGGCTCGACGACGACGAGTTCACCGCGCTCGTCGCCGACCTGCGCCGGGTGCTGGGCGACCGCCTGGCGAACGAGCCCGGCGGGGAGCGTCGCCGTCGCCTGCTCGGGACGGTGTTCCTGCCGGGTTGACCCAGGGACGGGTCGTATCCGTGCTGCGCCTCGGCCCCTCCCGGGTCCCGCCCCGAGCTTGCGAGAGGTGGGGAGGAGGGGGTCCTTCATGAGGCGGCGCGGAGGGCCTTCCGCTCGGCCTTGCGCTCGGCCCGTGACACCCGCTTGTTGGCCCTGGCCAGGGTCTTCGCGGCCCTCTCCACCCGCGTGCTGCCGCGGTCGACGGTGCCGCGGGTGAGCAGCCCGACGCCGATGCCGAGCAGCCACACGTCCTTGGCGATGGACAGGCCCTGTTCGGTCGGGGCGAGGCTGCCTTCCTTGCGCATGCCCGGCGTCTGCAGGTACAGGCCGAGGAGGCCGCCGGCGAAGCCGGTGAGGAGGGCGCCGGCGACCGCGGTGGGGACGAACGGTGTCAGCAGGGCCGCGCCGATGGCGATCTCGGCGGTGGACAGGGCCCGGGCGAACTGCCGGGGCTCCACGTCCTGGAGGAACGGGTAGGTGCCGGCGGCGAAGCCGTGCAGGCCGGCCGCGGCCTCCTCGTCGGCGCCGCGCTTGCCGAGCCCGCTGTTGAGGATGAACGCGCCGGCCGAGATCCGGGGACCGATCTCGGACAGGGTGATGGGCAGGGCCACGGGGCACCTCACAGGGTCGGGGACGGTCGGGACTGCTCTGCCCGACCGTCCCCGTGGTGAACCCCGTCGAGGTCAGCGGCCCCCGCGCCGGGACCGGCCGCTGAACGACGACGCGGAGTGGGTGCCCGCCCGCGCGGCCAGCTCCGCACGGGTGCGCGCCGGACCCGAGGCCCGGCCCTGACCGGAGCGGCCGCCCACTGCCGGGGCCGACGCGGTCGGGGCGGAGCCACCGGACCCGCCGGAGCGGCGACGACGCCCGCCTGCCTGGCCCTGCGGCTGGGGAGCCGGCGCCGGGGCGGGCTCGACGTACGGCGCGGCCGGGCCGGTGAGCGCGGTGATCTGCTCGGCGCCAGGGCGCACCGCCGTCACGACCGGGGTGATCCCGGCCTGGCGGGTCAGGGTGCGGACCTCGCCGTTCTGGTCGGGCGTCGACAGCGTGACCACCGTGCCGCCGGCACCGGCGCGGGCGGTACGGCCGGAGCGGTGCAGGTAGGCCTTGTGCTCGGTCGGCGGGTCGACGTGCACGACGAGCGAGACGTCGTCGACGTGGATGCCACGCGCGGCGATGTCGGTGGCGCACAGCACGCGGGTCTCGCCGGAGCTGAACGCCTCGAGGTTGCGCTCGCGGGCGTTCTGGCTGAGGTTGCCGTGCAGGTCGACGGCGGGGACCCCGGCCGCGGTGAGCTGCTTGGCGAGCTTCTTGGCCTGGTGCTTGGTGCGGGTGAACAGCACGCTGCGGCCCAGGCCCGAGGCCAGCTGGCGCACGACCTCGGCCTTGTCCGCGGCGCTCACCTGGAACACGTGGTGCGTCATCGTGGACACCGGCGCGACGGCCGGGTCGACCGAGTGGGTCACCGGCTGCGACAGGTACCGCTTGACCAGGACGTCGACGCCGTTGTCCAGCGTCGCGGAGAACAGCATCCGCTGGCCGACCTTCGGCGTGCGGTCCAGCAGCCGCTTGACGCCGGGCAGGAAGCCCAGGTCGGCCATGTGGTCGGCCTCGTCGAGGATCGTGACCTCGACGGCGGAGAGGTCGGCGTGCCCCTGACCGATGAGGTCCTCGAGCCGGCCGGGGCAGGCGATGAGGACGTCGATGCCGGCGGCCAGCGCCTGCACCTGCGGGTTCTGGCCCACGCCGCCGAAGACGACGGTGGAGCGCAGGCCGAGGGCGCGGCCCAGCGGCTCGACGACGGCCAGCACCTGGTTGGCCAGCTCGCGGGTCGGGACGAGCACCAGCGCGCGCGGCCGACGGGCCTGGCGCCGGGTGGTGGAGGCGGCCAGCCGCGCGACCAGCGGGAGGGCGAAGGCGATCGTCTTGCCCGAGCCGGTGCGGCCGCGGCCGAGCACGTCGCGGCCGGCGAGGGAGTCGGGCAGCGTCGCGACCTGGATCGGGAACGGCGCGGTGATGCCGCTGGCGGTGAGCACCTCGACGAGCGGGGCGGGCACGCCGAGCGCGGCGAACGTGGTGTCGGTGGGCAGCACGGTGGCGACGTCACCGGCGGGCAGCACGGCGGGCGCCACGACGACCTCGGTGGACGGAGCGGCGGTCGGGGCGCCGGCGGCCGGGGCGGTGGCCGCCGCCGGCGTGGGGTTCGTGCCGGCGCCGGTGCCGCGGCCGCGGCCGCCGCGACGGCGGCGGGGCCGGGATGTGCCGGCGGTGGGCGTGGGGGACTGCGGGGAGGTCATCGGTTCCTCGGGCGTTCTCGGGTCGCCGTCGTCGGTCACCGTGCGCGGGCGCAGGCCGGCCCCGGGAGCGGGGCGGTGCGCGCCGGCGGCGACGTCGGACAGCCGGGCGCGCCTCCGTGGCGCAGCACCAGCCCGACGTCGAGTCCTGCAGCTCCGGATGAGCGAGGGCAACGCCGGTACGTCCCACTCAACCAGACGCGGCGCCCGAACCTGCCGCCGCCGGGGGAGTCGCGTGTCACACGTCCCCCGTCCGGGGGGCCTCTCCCGCGTACGGAAGGCGGTCAGGCGGTGCGGCCGGTTCCGCGGTAGCTGCGCCGGTAGGCGCCGGGGGCGACGCCGATCGAGGCGCGCAGGTGCTGGCGCAGCGACGCCGGGGTGCCGAACCCGGCCTCGGCCGCCACCCGGTCGACCGAGGCGTCGGTCGACTCCAGCAGCCGGCGGGCCAGCGCGATCCGCTGCCCGGCGAGCCAGCGCAGCGGCGAGACACCGGTCTCCTCGCGGAAGCGCCGGGTGAAGGTGCGCACGCTCATCCGCGCGTGTGCGGCCAGGTCGGCGAGGGTGAGCGGCTCGGCCAGGCGCTCCACGGCCCAGGCGCGCGTGGCCGCCGTCCCGGTGTCCCCGGCCTCCGGCAGCGGTCGCTCCACGAACTGCGACTGCCCGCCCTCCCGCCACGGGGCGACGACGTTGCGCCGCGCGACCCGGTTGGCCACCTCGCTGCCGTGGTCGCGGCGGACCAGGTGCAGCAGCAGGTCGATGCCCGCGGCCACGCCGGCGGAGGTCAGCACGTCGCCGTCGTCGACGAAGAGCACGTCGGCGTCGAGCCGGACGGCGGGGAAGTGCCGGCGGAACGCCTCGGCGTCGCGCCAGTGCGTGGCCGCCGGGCGGCCGTCGAGCAGGCCGGCCGCGGCCAGCACCGACGCGCCGGTGCAGATCGACACCATCCGCGCGTGCTCCGCGGCCCCGCGCACGGCCGCGGTGAGCGCGGTCGGCGCCCGCCCCTCCCGGACGACGGGGCCGCCCATGATCCCGGGGACGACGACCGTGCCGGCCTCGGCGAGCACCGACGCGTCGTGCTCGGGCAGCACCGAGAAGCCGTCGGCCGTGCGGACCGGGCGCCCGTCGAGGGTGGCGACCCGGACCCGGTAGAGCGGGTTGCCGTGGGCGTCCTCGGCGAGGCCGAGCAGCCGGTGGGGCAGGCCCAGCTCGAAGCCGACGACGTGGTCGACCGCGAGGACGACGACCTCGTGGGGCACCGGCGCTGTCATGGCCGGATCCTTGCACGTGTTGTCCATCGGGCCACTGTCGCGGGGGTGCCCGCTCGGTCATGCTCTCCGATCGTGACGACCACCGCGCCCGGCCGGACCACCCGCGTGCACCCCGCGTGGTGGGTGGCCGCGGTGACCTTCCTGGCGCTGGTCGGTGCCGCGGCGTTCCGCGCCGTGCCGGGCGTGCTCATCGACCCGCTGCGCGCGGAGTTCGGCTGGTCGGTCTCGACGATCTCGGCCGCCGTCGCGGTCAACATGGCGCTCTACGGGCTGACCGCGCCCTTCGCCGCGGCGCTGATGGAGCGCTTCGGCATCCGCCGGGTCGTCGTCGGCGCGCTGCTGCTCACCGCGCTCGGCAGCGGGCTGACCGTCTTCATGACGGCGAGCTGGCAGCTGGTGCTGCTGTGGGGGTTCGCCGTGGGCCTGGGCACCGGGTCGATGGCGCTGTCGCTGGTGGCCACGGTCACCGGCCGCTGGTTCGTCGCCCGGCGCGGGTTCGTCAGCGGCATCCTCACCGCCGGTGGGGCCACGGGGCAGCTGGTGTTCCTCCCCGTCGTCGCGGCGGTCGCGCAGACCAGCGGCGGCTGGCGGGCCGCGTCGCTGGGGACGACCGCCGCCGCCCTGGCCGTCGTCCCGCTGGTGCTGTGGCTGCTGCGCGACCGCCCGCGCGACGTGGGCGCCGTCCCCTACGGCGGCACGGCGGCCGACGACGTCGACCCGGTGCGGACCGGTGCCGCCCGCGCCGCGGTCGCCGGGTTCGTGCACGCCTCCCGGTCGCGGCCGTTCTGGCTGCTGGCCGGCGGCTTCTTCATCTGCGGGCTGTCGACCAACGGGCTGGTGCAGCCGCACTTCATCCCGGCGGCGCACGACCACGGCATGCCGGTGACCACCGCGGCGACGCTGCTCGCCGTCGTCGGGGTCTTCGACATCGCCGGCACCGTGCTCTCCGGCTGGCTGACCGACCGCGTCGACCCGCGGGTGCTGCTGCTGGCCTACTACGCGCTGCGCGGGTTCTCGCTGTTCCTGCTGCCGACCCTGTTCGGGCCCGACCTGCACGTCAGCATGATCGCGTTCATCGTCTTCTACGGCCTGGACTGGGTGGCCACGGTGCCGCCGACGCTCGCGCTGTGCCGCGAGCACTTCGGCACCCGCGCGCCCGTCGTCTTCGGGTGGGTGTTCGCGTCCCACCAGCTCGGCTCGGCGTTCGCGGCGTTCGGCGGCGGTGTCATCCGCGACGTCACCGGCTCCTACGACCTGGCCTGGTTCCTCGCCGGCGGGCTGTGCCTGCTCGCGGCGGCCATGTCGGTGTCGATCCGCCGCCGGCCGGTCCCGGTGCCGCCGGCGGTCCCCACCGAGCCCGGCACCGCCTCGGTCACCACCACCCACGGCTGAGCCACCGACGGAGCCTTTGTAGCGCTAATGGCTCCGGAGCCTGTGGACGACGCCGACCCGGGTCCTCCTGGTCGGACAGGCTGCCCCGCGTGTCCGCACACCGTCGTCTCCTCCCCGGCGTCTTCCTGGGCAGCGCGGCGATCGCCGAGGGCTACCTGACCCGAGCCCAGTTGCGACGTCGCAGCTACCGGCGGCTCGTCCACGGCGTCTACGCCGACCCGGGGCTGCCGTTCGACCACCGGTTGCGTTGCCGAGGTGTCGCCCTTCTCCTGGCTCCGGGCGCCGCTATCGGTGGGTACTCGGCGGCCGCCTGGTACGGCGCTCCCTTCGCTGCGGCCGCGGACCAGGTGACCGTCGTCTGCCCGGAGGAGGTCCGTTGGCGCGGGCCCCGCGAGGCCGACGTCCACCACACGGTGCTGCAGCCCGGCGACGTCGTCTGCATCGACGACGTCCCGGTGACGACGGCGCTGCGGACGGCGTGGGACGTCATGACGCTCGAGCCGCTGACGACGGCGGTGGCTGCGCTGGACGCGATGGTGGCGGCCGAGCACGTGACCCTCGCCGAGCTGGTCTCCATGGCGCAGCGCGGCTCGGGGCGCTGGGGCGTCAGCCGCGTGCGACGGGCGGTGCCACTGGTCGACCCCCGCGCCGAGTCCCCGCAGGAGTCGCGTCTGAGGGTGTGCCTCCGTCTCGCCGGGCTCGAGCCGGTCCCGCAGTACGAGGTACTCCACCGCGGCTGGTTCGTCGCTCGCGTGGACCTCGCGTTTCCCGACGAGCGGCTGGCGATCGAGTACGAGGGCGCTCACCACTTCGAGGACGACCAGATCCCGCGGGACGACGCTCGGCTCGACCGGCTGCGGGCTGCCGGCTGGCGGGTGATCCGGGTCAGTGTCTCGGACATGCGCGACCTGGACGCCCTCCTCGCCCGGATCCGCGCTGCCCTGACCGGAGCCCCAGGGAGCCATTAGCGCTACAAAGGCTCCCTCACGCCGCCGCCCGGGGAGCCAACAGCGCTACAAGGGCTTCCCGAGGCGGGGTCAGGCGATCGTGGCCAGGGCGGGGTCGACGGAGCGGCCGGCCAGGAGGTCGGCGGCGCGCTCGGCGATCATCATCGTGGGGGCGTTCGTGTTGCCGCGGACCAGCGTCGGCATCACCGAGGCGTCCACCACCCGCAGGCCGTCGACGCCGTGCACGCGCAGCTGCGGGTCGACCACGGACGCGTCGTCGGTGCCCATCCGGCACGAGGACACCGGGTGGTACAGCGACTCCAGCGTGTCCCGCGCCGCCTGCCGCAGCGCCTCGCGCGTCCGCACGGCCGGGCCGGGGGACCACTCGCCGGCCAGCACCCGCGCCAGGGGGCCGACCGAGGCGATCTCGCGGGCCTTCTCCACCCCGGTCACCAGGGCGTCGAGGTCGCGCTCGTCGGTGAGGTAGCCGGCGTCGATGGCCGGCGCCCACGCCGGGTCGGCCGACCGCAGCCGCACCGAGCCCCGCGAGTGCACGCGCACCAGGACGGTCGCCGCGGTGAACGCGTCGACGTCGGGGTCGACCTCCGCCTGTCGCCAGAACTTGACCGGCAGGAAGTGGTACTGCAGGTCGGGCTCGGCGAGGTCGGGCCGGGACCGGGTGAACAGCCCCGCCTCGGCGAGGTTCGACGACAGCGGCCCGCGGCGGGCGCCGAACCACCGCGCGTACCCCGACGGCGACTCACCCCGCAGCAGCGACCTCCCCGACCGCACGTCCCAGACGACCGGCACCAGCGGGTGGTCCTGCAGCCCGCCGCCCACACCGGGCAGGTCGTGGACGACGTCGACGCCGACCTCGCGCAGGTGCGCGCCCGGGCCGATGCCCGAGAGCAGGAGCAGCTGCGGCGAGTTGACCGCGCCGCCGCAGAGCACCACCTCGGCGGCCGCGTGCGCGGTGTGCGTCCGCCCGCCCCGCCGGTACTCCACACCGGTGGCCCGCCCGCCGGAGAGCAGCACCCGGGTGGCCAGCGCGCCGGTCAGCACCGTGAGGTTCGGCCGGCCCAGCGCCGGGCGCAGGTAGGCGTCGGCGGCCGACCAGCGCCGGCCGCGCCGCTGCGTGACCTGGTAGGTGCCCACGCCCTCCTGCGCCGCGCCGTTGAAGTCGTCGTTGCGCGGGTACCCGGCGGCCACCGCGGACTCGACGACCGCGCGGGTCCACGGGTGCGGCGAGCGCAGGTCCTCCACCCGCAGCGGGCCGCCGGTGCCGTGGAAGCGGTCGGCGCCGCGGGCGTTGTCCTCCATCCGCCGGAACAGCGGCAGCACCGCCGCGTAGGACCACGACGGGTCCCCGGTGAGCTGCGCCCACTCGTCGTAGTCGGCCGCGGCGCCCCGGACGTAGATCATCGCGTTGATCGACGACGACCCGCCCAGCAGCTTCCCGCGCGGCCAGAACAGCCCGCGCCCGCCGAGCCCGGGCTGCGGCTCGGTCGTGTAGTTCCAGTCCCGCCGGGTGCGCCAGACCTTGTAGAGCGCCGCGGGGACCCGCACCTCCAGGACGTCGTCGGAGCCGCCGGCCTCCAGCAGCAGCACCCGCACCGACGGGTCCTCGGTGAGCCGGGCGGCCAGCGCGCACCCGGCCGACCCGGCCCCGACGACGACGACGTCGTACTCGTCGTGCGACGCCGTCACCGGTGGCGTCCGTGCACCAGGCCCATGACCCGCGCGAGCGCGTCGGTGGCCGCCGGCGGGCGGCGGAAGGACGTCAGGTCCACCGGCAGCGGGAAGCGCTGCCGGGTGATCGCCTTGGCGCGGGTGAACTCCTTGAGCCCGTCCTCGCCGTGGATCCGGCCGAAGCCGCTCTCGCCCACGCCGCCGAAGGGCAGCGCCGGGATCGAGGCGAACGTCAGCACCGAGTTGACGCTGGTCATGCCGCTGCGCATCCGGCGGGCGAGGTCCATCGCCTTCGTCCTCGAGCGGGAGAACACGGCACCGGCCAGGCCGTAGGACGTCGCGTTGGTGCGCTCGAGCGCCTCCTCGGCGTCGGCCACGCGGGTGATGGTCAGCGTCGGCCCGAACGTCTCCTCGCGGACGGCCGACGACGACTCGGGGACGTCGAGCAGCACGGTGGGGGCGACGAGGACGCCGTCGATGGTGCCGCCGGCGAGCGTGCGCCCGCCGGCCGCCGCCGCGTCGGCGAGGTGGCGCCGGACGACGTCGGTCTGCGAGGCCATCGTCATCGGGCCGTAGGCGGCCTCGTCGTCGGAGCCGGGGCGCAGGTCGCGCACCCGCTCGCCCACCTCGGCGACGAACCGGTCGTACACCGGCGCGGTCACGTACACCCGCTCGATGCCGATGCAGGTCTGCCCGGCGTTGCTCATCGCGCCCCAGACAGCGGCGTCGGCGGCGGCGGCCACGTCGGCGTCGTCGTCGACGATCATCGCGTCCTTGCCGCCGAGCTCCATGAGCACCGGGGTGAGCGTCTCGGCGCACGCGGCCATGACCTTCCGGCCGGTGGGCGCCGAGCCGGTGAAGGCCAGCTTGCCCACCCCCGCGCGGCACAGCGCCGCGCCCGTCTCGCCGTACCCGGTGACCACCTGGAGGGCGTCGGCGGCGTCGGGGACGGCGGCGCGCCAGGCGGCGGCCAGCCACGCGCCGATGGCGGGGGTGTGCTCCGAGGGCTTGAAGACGACGGCGTTGCCGGCGGCCAGCGCGTAGGCGATCGAGCCCATCGGCGTGAAGACCGGGTAGTTCCACGGGCCGATGACGCCGACGACGCCGAGGGGCTGGTACTCCAGGTACGCGGCGTGGTTGGCCGCCAGCATCCCGGCGCGGACGCGGCGCGGGCCGAGCGTCCTCCGCGCGTGCGCCCCGGCCCAGGCGAGGTGGTCGATCGCCAGGCTGATCTCGAGGATCGCGTCGGCGTGCGGCTTGCCGTTCTCCCGGTGCACCAGGTCGGCCAGCTCGTGGATCCGCCGCGCGAGGTAGCCGCGGAAGGCGGCCAGCCGCTGCCGCCGCCCGTCGTACCCGAGCTCGGCCCACCGCCGCGCGGCCGGGCGGGCCCGCTCGACGGTCTCCTGCACGGCGGCCGCGTCGTGCACGGGGAAGACCCCGACGACGGCGCCGGTGGCCGGGTCCGTCGACGCGAAGGTCTCGGTGGTGGCGTGCCGGTCGACGGTGCCGGCGGCGGCGTCGGTGACGGTGTCCAACTGCTCGGCGAGCGACATGTGGCGCAGGTTACCCGCGCGTAGCCCCGGCTCCGGACCCGTCCCGCGCCCCCGTCCGCTGCCATGCTGACCGCCATGCTGGCGGGCCGGACCGACCCCTTCGACACCGCGGGGATCCGCCGGCGCGTGCTCGCCGCCTGGAGCGACTCACCGGCGCGCTTCCGGGAGGACGCCAACGCCGAGGAGGACCTCGTCCGCGGCGGCTACCGCGACCGGCTGCTGGTCGAGCTGGCACAGAATGCCGCCGACGCCGCGGCGCGGGCCGGGGTGCCGGGACGGCTGCGGCTGGAGCTCGCGGCGGTCGGCAGCGAGGGCGCCGGGGGAGAGGTGCTGCACGCGGCCAACACCGGCGCGCCGCTGGACGCCGCCGGCGTGGCCGGCCTGGCGACCCTGCGCGCGTCGGCGAAGCGGGACCAACGGCAGACCGTCGGCCGGTTCGGGGTCGGGTTCGCCGCCGTCCTCGCCGTCTCCGACGAGCCGGCGGTGCACTCGCAGCACGGCGGCGTCCGCTTCAGCGCCGCGCGCACCCGCGCCGAGGTGGCCGACGTCGCGGCGCTGGCCGGCGAGCTCGCCCGCCGCGAGGGCGCCGTCCCGGTGCTGCGGCTGCCGTGGCCCGACGGCGGCCCGCCGCGCGACGGGTACGCCACCGAGGTCGTGCTCCCGCTGCGCGCCGGGTCGCGGGCGGCCGTCCGGGCCGCGCTGGGGGCCCTCGACGCCGGGCTGCTCCTCGCGCTTCCCGGCCTGGCCGAGGTCGAGGTGGTCGTCGACGGCGTCGTGCGCACCCTGTCGTGCACCCGCACCCCGCCGCTCGCCCGCCTGCGCGACGGCGACGCGACGACGACCTGGCGGCTGGGCCAGCGCAGCGGGGAGCTGCCCGCCGGGCTGCTCGCCGACCGCCCGGTCGAGGAGCGCGCCCGCCGCGGGTACACCGTCACCTGGGCGGTGCCCCTCGACGACGACGGCCGCCCGGAGCCCCTGCCGGGCCGCCAGGTGGTGCACGCGCCCACGCCCAGCGACGAGCCGCTGTCGCTGCCGGTGCGGCTGGTCGCGCCGTTCCCGCTCGGCCCCGACCGCCGGCACGTCGCCCCCGGCCCGGTCACCGACGCGCTGGTCGCCGTGGCCGCGGAGGGCTACGCCGACCTGCTGGCCGCGCTGTCGCCCGACCCGGCGGTGCTCGGGCTGGTGCCGCGCATCGGGCTGGCCGCCGCCGAGCTCGACGCCGCCCTCGGCTCGGCCGTCCTCGACCGGCTCCGCGCCACGGCGTGGCTGCCGGCCGCCGACGGCACCCGCCAGCAGCCCGACCGGGCGGCCGTCCTCGACGGCGGCCCCGACGAGCTGGTCGACGTCCTCACCGACGTGGTGCCGGGGCTGCTGCCGGCCGGCTGGGCGCGCCGCGACGGGGCGCCCGCGCTGGCCGCCCTGGGCGTGCGGCGGGTGGGGACGGCGCAGGTGGTGGAGGCGGTGACAGCGGTGGCCCGGCCACCGGACTGGTGGGCGCGGCTCTACACCGCGCTCGCCTCCGCCGACCGCGAGGAGCTCGGCGCGCTGCCGGTGCCGCTGGCCGACGGCCGCACCGCGCCGGGTCCGGCGGGCGTGCTGCTGCCCGAGCCGGACCTGCCGGTCGGCCGGCTGGGGTCGCTCGCCCTGCGGATCGCCGCCCCGGACGCGGTGGCACCGCCGGCCGCGCGGCGGCTGCTGGAACGGCTCGGCGCCCGCCCGGCCACCGCGGCCGCGGTGCTCGCCGACCCCGCCGTGCGGGCCGCCGTCGAGGAGTCCGTCGACGCCGTCGACGAGGACCTCGGCGAGACCGACCCCGCCGACCTCGCCGACGCCGTCCTCGCCCTCGTGGCCGCCGCCGGCACCGCCCCCGGGGAGCTGCCGTGGCTGGCCGAGCTGGCGCTGCCCGACGACGGGGGCGCCTGGGCGCCCGCGGGGGAGCTGCTGCTGCCCGGCGCGCCGCTCGCCGCGGTCCTCGAGGACGGCGCGCTCGGCGTGCTCGACCCCGGCTTCGCCGCCGACCACGACCCCGCGGCGCTGCGGGCGGTCGGCGTGCTGGGCACGTTCGCGCTGGTGCGCGCCGAGGACCCCGCCGACCTCGACGTCGACGCCGCCGAGGACTGGGCCGACGCGGTGCTGGACCGGCTGCCGGCCGACGCGCCCCCGCCGGCGTGGCCACCGCTGACCGCCGTCCGCGACCTCGACCTGGTGGCCGACTGGGACGGCGCCCTGCCGCTGCTGGCCGCGGCGCCGGAGGAGGCGTGGGCCG
The DNA here is from genome assembly GCF_900115395.1 of Geodermatophilus obscurus. Classification (GTDB taxonomy): domain Bacteria; phylum Actinomycetota; class Actinomycetes; order Mycobacteriales; family Geodermatophilaceae; genus Geodermatophilus; species Geodermatophilus obscurus_B. The sequence continues at coordinate 176,827 of NZ_FOWE01000008.1, read as the reverse complement.
ACGTCGTCCTCGACGGCGTCGCGGTGCCCGGGCACCTGCGCTGGTGGCTGTCGACCCGCCCGGTGCTCGGCGGGCGGCGCCCCGACCGGCTGCGGGCACCGGACGGCCGGGAGCTGGACGGGCTCTACGACCCGGCGCACGCGCCGCCGGAGGTGCTCGCGCGGCTGCGCCCGCCCGCCACCGTCGACGACGTGCTGGCCGACCCCGACGCGGCCGCCGACCTGCTCGACCGCCTCGGCGACCCCGCCCGCACGGCGCCGGCCGCCGTGCTGCGCACCGTGTACGCGCGCCTGGCGGCCGCCCTCGACGGGATCGACGTCGACCCGCCGGCGCGGGTGCGGGTGGCGCCGGACCGGGTGGCCGACCCCGCGCGCGAGCCCGTCGCCGTGCTGGACGCGCCTTGGCTGCAGCCGCTGGCCGACGGCGCCCTCGTGCCGGCCGGCGGCGCCCCGGGGCCGGTGGCCGACCTGCTCGACCTGCCGCTGCTGAGCGAGCGCGTGCAGGCCGCGGTCACCAGCACCCCGGTGCGCCGCGGGCCGTGGGCGGCGGTGCCGGGCGCCGGCCTGGCCGCCGCCCGGCTGGGCCTCCCGGTGCTGCCCGGCGAGGTCGCCGTCCACGGGCCGCTGCTGGCCGCCGGCCGGCCGGTGGCCTGGTGGCCCGGCGAGGGCGTCGACCACGTGGACGGCACCCCGGCCGCGCTGGGCCGGGCGCTGGCCTGGCGGGCCGGCGCCTGGCCGCTGCGGCAGGCCCTCGCCGAGGCCTTCGCCGAGCCCGCCCGCTCCGCCGACCTCGCCGCGGAGGACTCGGTGACCTGACCCCCCTGGTGAGGTGCTGGAACGGCCACCCCTCAGGGCCCCGCGCCGAGCTCGCGAAGCGTGGGGGGAGGGGTGGTCCTTCGTCAGTGCCAGCGCGGGGCGGCCATCGCACCGGGCGCGTGGCCGTGCGCCGACGGCCGCCCGCCCGTCTTCCGGCCCCTCTGCAGGGGCCCGCCACGAGCGTGCGAGTGGTGGGGGGCAGAGGGGTCCTTCGACCACTGCTCCTCCGTCAGCGCGGTCGCCCGGGCGGTGGGCGGCAGCCCGGCCATGCGCAGCCAGCGCACGCCGGCCATGCCGGGCAGGTGGGACCGCAGCACGGCGCCGAGCGCCGCCGAGGGGGAGGCCAGCACGGCTGACGCCAGCCGGTCGAGGTCGGCGGCGGCGTCGGCGGGCAGGGCGGCGCGGGCGGCGCCGGCGGCGGGGGACAGCGGTCGGACGGGACGTGACACGGGGGCCTCCTGGGGGAGGTCGGACCGGCCGCGGGGCAGCCGGCAGCCAGGGGAGGGAGCGCCCGGTGAACGGGCGGGAGGAGAGCGGGGAGCCGGGGCTCGACCCGCGGGCGTCGGCGGAGGACGCGGGCGGCGTCACGGGGGACGCGGTCGCGAGCGGACTCAGAGGCGCATGACGGCGACGCTAGAGCGGCCCGCCGACGCCGTCCACGGGTTTTCCGACGGCCTCCCCGCGCGGGGAGGCCGGCTACCGGTCCTGCGCGGCCCCGCGCGCGGCCTTGCGGGCCTGGTGGGCCTCCCAGCGCTCCCGGTCGCGCGCCCGTGCGCCCGCGTTGCGCTCCCACTTCTCCCGCCGCCGGCGCGCCCGCTCCCGCTCGCGCTCCTCGAAGCCGGGGTGGCGGTCCCAGTCGCTGGCCATCGCGAGGACGACGAGCAGGACCAGCCCGAACACCACGAGGCCGCCCGCCACGATCACGTTGCCGATGCCCCGGAAGGCCAGGACCGACACGGCCGCCCACATCAGACCCGCGACCACCCAGCGACCGTTCACGCCGTCGAGTATCCCCGTCCGCGGCCACCTGCCGCCGGGCTCCGGGTGGACAGGTGCACGTGGGCGGACACACCGTGGGGACCCTTGCGCCACATGTGCCCCCCGCCTACCGTCCGAGGTGCGGTTCAACACCAGCCGTCCACGTCTTGCCGGACTCCGCGCTTGGTACGGCTCACCCAGCCGCTGTCCTTCGCACGGGCCCGCCCTCGACCGAGAGGCGCACCGTGACCACCGTCTCCCCTCGCCCCACCAGTGACCTGCTGACCGTCGACACCGTCCTCGCGGACGGCGCCGCGCGCCTCGTCTGCGCCGGTGAGGTGGACTGCTCCACCGCGCCCGACCTGCGCCGCGCGCTCGACGACGCCTTCGCCGGCAGCCCGCGCTCGGTGACCGTGGACCTGGAGGCCGTCACCTTCCTCGACTCCGCGGGCCTGTCGGTGCTCGCCGTCGCCCACCGCACCGCCGACCAGACCGGCGCCCGGCTGCGCGTGCTCGTCGGCACCCGCGCGGTCACCCGCGCCCTCCAGGTCACCGGCCTGTGGGACCTCCTCGGCGTCGAGCAGGTCCAGACCGGCGCCGGCGCCGCGTAGTCCCTCCCGCTCCTCCCGCTCCGGGCCCCGTCGGCTCCGGGTCGGTCCGCGCCCGCCCGCGGCGGGGAGGACACTCCGTGTCGAGCCGCCCGGACGTGGGCCGGCACACCACGAGCCGAGGAGGACGCCGTGCGCGACGCGGTCATCTGTGAGCCGCTGCGGACCCCGGTCGGGGGCTTCGGGGGATCCCTGCGGGACGTGCCCGTGCAGGACCTGGCCTCCACCGTCATCAGGGCACTCCTGGAGCGCACCGGCCTGCCGCCGGAGTCGGTCGACGACGTCGTCCTCGGCCACTGCTACCCGACGATGGAGGCGCCGGCCCTCGGCCGCGTCGCCGCCCTCGACGCCGGCCTGCCGGTGACCGCCGCGGGCATCCAGGTCGACCGCCGCTGCGGCTCGGGCCTGCAGGCGGTCCTCTACGCCGCCATGCAGGTGCAGACCGGCGCCGCCGAGGTCGTGCTGGCCGGCGGCGCCGAGTCGATGAGCAACGCGCCCTTCTACTCCCACGCCATGCGCTGGGGGGTCAAGGCCGGCCCCGGCGTGCTGCTGCAGGACGGCCTGGCCCGCGGCCGCGTCACCGCCGGCGGCGTGCACCACCCGGTGCCCGGCGGCATGCTCGAGACCGCGGAGAACCTGCGCCGCGAGTACTCGATCAGCCGCGAGGAGCAGGACGAGTACTCCGTCCGCAGCCACCACCGGGCCGCCGCGGCCACCGAGGCGGGCCGGTTCGCCGACGAGATCGTCCCGGTGACGATCCGGGGCCGGAAGGGCGACACCGTCGTCGAGCGTGACGAGCACATCCGGCCCGACTCGTCCGTCGAGACCCTCGCCAAGCTGCGGCCGATCATGGGGAAGGACGACCCCGAGGCCACCGTCACCGCCGGCAACGCCAGCGGCCAGAACGACGGCGCCGCCGCCTGCGTCGTCACCTCGCCGGAGAGGGCGGCCGAGCTGGGGCTGCGCCCGCTGGCCCGGATCGTCTCGTGGGCGGTGGCCGGCGTCCCGCCGCGGACCATGGGCATCGGTCCGGTGCCGGCGACGGCGAAGGCGCTCGACCTCGCCGGCCTGAAGCTGTCCGACATCGACCTCGTCGAGCTCAACGAGGCCTTCGCCAGCCAGGTCCTCGCGGTGACCCGCGAGTGGGGCTTCACCGAGGCCGACTTCGAGCGCACCAACGTCAACGGCTCGGGCATCTCCCTGGGGCACCCCGTCGGCGCCACCGGTGGCCGCATCCTCGCCACGCTGACCCGCGAGATGGACCGCCGCGGCGCCCGCTACGGCCTGGAGACGATGTGCATCGGCGGCGGGCAGGGCCTGGCCGCCGTCCTCGAGCGCGTGTCCTGACCGGGGTCACCGTCCCGCTCGGCGGGCGCGGGGGCTGCCCGGCATGATCGGCCGGCAGCCCCCGACCCCGAGGAGAGCCTCCCCATGAGCGAGTCCACCGCCCGCGTCGCGATCGTCACCGGCGCCGCCCGCGGCATCGGCGCGGCCACGGCCCTGCGCCTGGCCGCCGACGGGCTCGCCGTCGCGGTGGTCGACCTCGACGAGGGGTCCACCGCCGCCACCGTGCAGGCGGTCCAGGCCGCCGGCGGCCGCGCGCTCGGGGTGGGCGCCGACGTCGGCGACGCCGAGCAGGTGCAGGCCGCCGTCGACCGGGTCGCCGCCGAGCTGGGCCCGCCCGTGGTCCTGGTGAACAACGCGGGCGTCACCCGCGACAACATGCTGTTCAAGATGACCGACGCCGACTGGGACCTGGTCATGCACGTGCACCTGCGCGGCTCGTTCCTCATGACCCGCGCATGCCAGAGGTTCATGGTCGAGGTGGGGTGGGGCCGCGTGGTCAACCTGTCGTCGACGTCGGCGCTGGGCAACCGCGGGCAGGCCAACTACGCCACCGCCAAGGCCGGCCTGCAGGGGTTCACCAAGACCCTCGCCCTCGAGCTGGGCAAGTTCGGCGTCACCGCCAACGCGATCGCCCCGGGCTTCATCCAGACGGAGATGACCAGGGCCACCGCGGAGCGGATCGGGCGCGACTGGGAGGAGTACGTGGCCGAGCGCGCCGCGGCCATCCCGGTGGCCCGCGCCGGTGTGCCCGAGGACATCGCGCACACCGTCTCGTTCCTCGTCAGCGAGGGAGCCGGGTTCGTGTCCGGCCAGGTCGTCTACGTCGCCGGCGGCCCCCGCACCTAGGACGACGGGTCGCGGTCGGGGTAGCGGGCCCGGGCGAGCGCGTAGACGCCGAACGCCGCGAACCCGGCCGCCACGACGGTGAGCATCGCCGGGCCCGCGCCGGCGCGGCCGATCGTCGTCATCGCGCCGTCGAGGCCGGTGGCGGTCGAGACGTCGGCCGTCGCCGCCGCCCGGACCACCAGCACGCCGACGACGCCGAACGCCACGCCCTTGGCCGCGTAGCCGACCCGCCCGACCGCCTCGATCACCGGCTCCCACCGGTCGGGTGCGGCGGGCAGGTCGATGTCGCGCATGAAGCCGCCGGACACCCCGCGCCACAGCGAGTAGGCGCCCAGGACGACGACGCCCACCCCGGCGGCGCCGACCGCGACCGCGCCGCCGGGGACCTCCAGCGTCTCGCCGGTGAGCTCGCGCAGCCGCTCGTCGGCGTCGTACTCCGCGCCGGCGGCGAACAGCAGCGCGGTGACCGCGAGGACGGCGTAGACGGCGGCCTTCGCCAGGCACTTGGCGCACACCACGGCGGTGCGGACACGGTGCCGGCGGTCGAACAGGCCGTGCCACCACAGCAGCACCTCACCGCCCTGCCACAGCGCCAGCGCCAGCAGGCCCAGCCCGATCGCCCACAGCAGCACCGCCCCGCCGGGGGTCGCGGCGACGGCGTGCAGCGCGCCGGTCTGGTCGGCGTCGGTCTGCTCCGCCCCGCGCGACACCCGCCAGGTCAGCCAGCCGATCAGCAGGTGCACGACGCCGTAGGCGACCAGCCCGACCCGGGCGAGAGCCTGCAGGACGGGGTGGTCGGTGACCTCCCGGGCGGCCGCGACCGCCCGGTGCAGCCGGTCCCGGCCTCCCCGCAGGGGCCCGCCGCGAGCTCGCGAGCGGTGGGGGGCGGGGAGGTCCTTCACGTGCGCTCGGGGTACCGGGCCCGCACGAAGCAGTACGCGCCGAACGCGGCGATCCCGAGGGCCACGAGGGTGAGCAGCACGCGGCCGAACGGGGCGTCGAGGATAGTCCGCATCGCGCCGTCGAGGCCCGAGGCCTTGGCGGGGTCGAAGGTGACCGCCGCGTAGACCAGCAGCGCGCCGACGACGCCCAGCGCGACCCCCTTGGCCGGGTAGCCGACCTGCCCGAGCCGGGTCACCAGACGCCGCGTGCCCTGCGGCGCGGTCGAGAGGTCGACCTGCTCGAGGAACTTCTGGGTGACGCCCTTGACCACGTGGTAGACCCCGACGCCGATCACCACCAGGCCGGCGAGGCCGACGAGCCAGCGCCCGGCGGGCCAGCCGAAGACGCCGGCCGCGGTCTGCTGCTGCTGACCGGAGCTCGACTGCCCGCCGCCGGTGGCGGCCCGGAACGCGGCGAAGGCCAGCACCAGGTAGACGACCGTCTTGGCCACCGCCTTGCCGGACCTCGTCACGGCCTTCTTGCGGGCGTCCCCGGACGCCGACCAGCCCGACCGCCAGCGCAGCACCTCGGCGGCCTGCCACAGCGCCAGAGCGACCAGGCCCAGCGCGATCACCCACAGCAGCGGCTTGCCGATCGGGGACTCGGCCACGGTCGCCAGGGCGCCGGACTGGTCGGCCGACTGCCCGCCGCCGCCCCAGGCGAGCTGGAGGGCCAGCCATGCGATCAGCAGGTGGACCACGCCGTAGGCGATCAGTCCCACGCGGGCCAGGTTCTCCAGCGCGTCGCTGTCGCCCGCCCGGCCCGCCGCACCCGTCACCGATCCGGTACCGCTCATCCCCGCCGCCTCCCGTCGCGAACCCCCGTGCCGACCAGCGTGGCACGGGGACGATCACCGCGCGGGGTCGAGCGTCGCGGTGGCGGACCGACGTGCCGGCGCGGCCGGTCCGGGTGTGGTCCCGGACCGTGGCTCCGGGCCGTGGCTCCGGGCCGTGGCTCCGGTGCGGGACACTGGCACCGTGGCGACACCGACGGCAGCACGCACGGCAGGACGGACGGCAGCACGCACCCCTACCGGGCAGGAGGCGGCCCGCCGGGCGTGGCCGCTGCGCGCGGCGCTCGGGATCGTCCTGCTCCTGCTCGCCATGGCCGCCGTCGTCACCGGGGACCTCGGTGCGCGGCTCCTGCTGGCCGGCCTCGGTCTGCTCGCCGCCGGCCGCGGCGTGGCGGAGCTGCGCGCCGGCTCGGTGCCGGCCGGGCTGCTGGCCGGCACCGGCGGGGCCGCCGCGATCGGCGTCGCCGCGACGTCGGCGGCAATGACCGGCTGGGTGCTGCTGCTCGGGGTGCCGCTGTCCCTGCTGGCCGGCGCCGGGGCCGCCCTCGCCCGCGGGGGCGCCGCCCGCCGCGCCGGCACCGCGCTGCTGGTCTGGGCGCTGCTGGTCGGCGGGCTGCTGGCCGCCACCGCGGTGGTGCAGGGCGCCGCCCGGGGAGCCGACGTCGCCACGGTCGTCGCCGCGCTCGCCACCGGCCTGGCGGCCGTGCCGGTGCTGGTCGCCGCGGCGGGCCTGCGCGAGGTCGCCCGCCGCCCGGCGCCTGCCCGCCCCCTCGGCTGCGGCGGCTGCGCCTGCTCGGCGGGCGGCTGCGGGGGCCTGAGCCGCGAGGCCTGAGCCGCGAGGCCTGAGCCGCGGAGCCCGAGCCGCGGGGCCCGAACCCGCGGGGCCCGAGCCGCGGGGGTCAGCCGACCAGCCACACCCCGAGGGCGTCCCCGCTCGACCCGGCGACCCAGACCGTCCGGCCGTCGGAGGCCGTAGCCACGTCACCGGCGTGCCCGTCGGCGGCCAGCTGCACCTGCACCTCGGTGGTGGCACCGGTGGCCAGTTCGACGACGAACACCCTCGGGACGGGTGCTGGCGCGTGTCCTGCGGGCGGCTTGCGGCGGGTCCGGTTCCCGGGAGGGGGCTGCGCGGGTAGGGGCCCGGTGTGAGTGGACACGTCTTCGTGGTCGGCGCCGACCTCACCCGCCTGTCCTGCGACGACGTCCTCGTGCCCACCGGGCGGACCCTGCGCGTGGCGGCGAGCTGGCGGGACCTCCTGCCCGCCGACCTCGTGGCCGACGAGGACGAGCAGGGCGTGTGCGTGGACCTGGCCTGGTCCGGCGACGAGCGGGTGCTCGCGGTGCCTGGGGACGGGTCCCGTCAGGCGTGGCTGCTCGACACCGTCGACGACTGCGGCCGCGGCCTGGACTGGCTGCTCGACGGCGCCCGCGAGGCGCTGGCGGCCGTCGCCCGCCGTCGGGTCGAGGCGCCGGTGCACGGCCGGGCCCGTCGCCTGGTCGGCCTGCCGGCGCTGGGCACCGGGTGGGGCGGCGCCGCCGGGCGCCGCGGCGACCTGCTCCGGCAGCTGCTGCCGGTGCTCCGCGAGGCCGCCGACGAGCACGGCTTCGACGTCGCCCTGGTGCTGCGCGGGCCCAGCGACCTGGCCGCGGCCCAGCGGATCCGCCGCGGCGACAGCACCGGCTGGGACCTGCCCGACCCGCTGCGGGCCCTGGCCGAGCAGCTCGGCGAGCGCGCGCGGCGGGGCCAGCTCGCCCTGTTCATCGGCGCCGGGGTGAGCGCCGCCGCCGGCCTGCCGACGTGGGAGCAGCTGCTCGACGAGCTGGCCGGGCACTCCGGCCTCGACGGCGGCCTGCGCGAGGGCCTGTCCCGGCTGCCGCCGCAGGACTCCGCGGCGCTGCTGGCCCGCGAGCTCGGCCGCGAGCGGCTCCAGGACTTCGTGCAGGAGCGTTTCGGCCCCGGTCCCTACGCGCTGGCGCACGCGCTGATCGCCGACCTGCCGGTGCAGGAGTTCGTGACCACGAACTACGACCCGCTGGTCGAGCTGGCCGCCGCGGACATCGGCCGGGACCTGTCGGTGCTGCCCTACGACGAGGCACGGCCGGGCCGGCCGTGGCTGCTCAAGCTGCACGGCGACGCCGCGCACCCCGACAGCGTCGTGCTCACGCGCGAGGAGTACCTGCAGCTGGGCGACTCGCGGGCCGCGCTGGCCGGCGTCCTGCACTCGCTGCTGCTCACCCGGCACGTGCTGTTCGTGGGCACCTCCATGCTCGACGACGACCTGATCCGCATCGCCCACCAGGTCCGCAGCGCCGTCCAGGGCTCGGACCGGGAGTCCCGGCACCGGTCGGGCACCGTGCTGGCGCTGCACGAGGACGCCGCGCGCAGCCGGCTGTGGGAGCAGGACGTCGAGACGGTGGCGATGGCCAGTGGCGACACCCCGCCGGCCGAGGCCGCGCGGCGGCTGGAGGTGCTGCTCGACCTCATCGGCTGCCTGTCCACCCCGCCGACGGGCTACCTGCTCGACCCCGCCTACCGCGGCATGCTCGACGCCGACGAGCGCGGGCTGGCCGAGGCGCTGCAGGAGGTGGCCGCCCGGCTGCCGGAGGGCACGGCGACGACGTCGGCCGCCGGCGAGGTGGCCGCCCTGCTGCGCCGGCTGGGCCACGGCCGGTCCGCCGGCCGCCGCGACGACTCCGCCGACACCGGGCCCGGGCCCACCGACACCGGGCCGGCCGACACCGGGCCGGCCGACACCGGGCCGGCCGACACCGGGCCGGCCGACACCGGGCCGGCCGACGCCGCCAGCGAGCCGCGCGACGACCGGCTGCAGAGCCAGCGTCCGGGCTGAGCGGTTGGCCGCTCGCGGCGCGGGGCACGGGCGGGTCCATGCGTCTGGAGAACTCCCCCGCCCTGCTGAGCAAGGGCTACGCCTGGCTGCCCGACCTGCGCCGCGCCCGCGGGCTGCACGCGGTCGGGACCCGGCTCGGCGGCCTGCCCGCGGTGGGCATCCAGGGCACCGAGGCGGCGCGCTTCCTCTACGACGAGGACCACGTGCACCGCTCGCACGCCATCCCCGAGCCGGTGCAGGGGACCCTGTTCGGCAAGGGCGCCGTGCACACCCTCGACGGCGAGGCGCACCGGGTCCGCAAGGCGATGTTCGTGGCGCTGCTCATGGACGGCGCCGGGATCGACGCCCTCGTCGAGCGCACCACCGCCGTCTGGGACGCCGCGGCGGCGGAGTGGGCGACCCGGCCGCAGGTCGTGCTCTTCGACGCCTCCGCCGAGGTCATCGCCGGGTCGGTCACCCGTTGGGCCGGCGTCCCGCTGACCGACGGCGAGGTGCCCGCGCTCACCCGCGACCTGCTCGCCATGGTCGACGGGTTCGCCACCGGCGGCCCGCGGCACTGGCGGGCGCGGCGGGCCCGCGGCCGGCGCGAGGACTGGCTGGGCGGGATCGTCGAGCAGGTCCGGTCCGGGCGGGCCGGGGCGGCCCCCGGATCGGTGCTCGCCGTGGTCGCCGCCCACCGCGACGCCGACGGCGGGCTGCTCGACCCGCGGGTGGCCGCCGTCGAGGTGCTCAACGTCATCCGGCCGACGACGGCGGTCGCCTGGTTCATGGCGTTCTCCGGGCACGCGCTGGCCCGGTGGCCGCAGTACCGCGAGCGGCTGGCCGGCGCCGACCCCGCGTTCGCCGAGGCGTGGGCCCACGAGGTGCGCCGGTTCTACCCGTTCGCGCCGTTCATCGGCGGCCGGGCGCCGCAGCGGCTGGAGTTCGGTGGGCAGACGATCCCCCGGAACGCGATGGTGCTGCTCGACCTCTACGGGCAGAACCACGACCCGCAGCTGTGGGAGGACCCCTACGCGTTCCGGCCCGAGCGCTTCCTCGGCCGGGAGATCGGGGCGTTCGACCTGGTCCCGCAGGGCGGTGGTGACCCCCGCACCAACCACCGCTGCCCCGGCGAGCAGATCACCGTCGCCCTGCTGGCGGCGCTGGCCCCGCGCCTGGCCCGGCTGCCGTTCGACGTCCCCGCCGACCAGGACCTCACCATCTCGCTGCGCCGCATCCCGGCCCGCCCGGCCAGCGGCGTCGTCCTCCGCCCGGCCGCTGCCGCCGCCCGGGGGTAGTCCCTCCCGCGCGCTCGTGCCCTGAGTCCGCTGGGGACTCAGAGCACGAGCGTCCGGTGGAGCACCCGGTGCTGCCCCGGGCTAGGCCGCGACCGACGCCAGCCCGGCCAGCACCGACGGCAGCGCACCGGGGGAGAGCACGGTCAGCCGCTGGGTGGCGCGGGTGAGCGCGACGTAGAGGTCGTTGAGCCCGCGCACGCCCTCGTCGAGCACGCCCTGCGGGTCCACGACGACGACCGAGTCGAACTCCAGCCCCTTCGCCTCGCCGGGCAGCAGCACCACCGGGCCGAGCGAGGAGTCCGCGTCCGGACCGGACTGCACGTCCGGCCGCAGCTCCGCCAGCGCGGCGACCACGGCGTCGCGCCGGCTCGGCGGGACCACCAGCGCCGTCGTCCCCTCCGCACCGGCCAGGTCGGCGCCGACCTCCGCGGCCCGCCGCGCCAGGCCCGACTCACCGGTGACCTCCGCGGCCGGCGGCGTGCCGCCGGTGCGCACCGAGCGCGGCGGGCGCAGGCCCGTGCCGGTCGCGGCCAGCACCTCGGCGGCCACCGCCATGACCTCCGCCGGCGTCCGGTAGTTGACCGTCAGCTCCTCCAGCCGCCAGGCGCTGCCCACGTGCGGCGCGAGCACCTCCTCCCAGCGGTCGGTGCCGGCCAGGCTGCCGGTCTGGGCGACGTCGCCGACGACGGTCATCGACCGGGTCGGGCAGCGGCGCACCAGCAGCCGCCACGCCATGGGGGAGAGCTCCTGCGCCTCGTCGACGACGACGTGCCCGAACGTCCAGGTGCGGTCGGCGGCGGCCCGCTCGGCGGTGGTGCGCAGGTCGAGCTCGCGGTGCCGGTCGGCGAGATCCTCGGCCGACAGCAGGTCGCCGGCGCTGAGCACCTCGGCCTCCAGGTGCTCGTCTTCCAGGTCCACCGAGCGGGAGCCGTGCAGCACGTCGAGGGTCTCCTGCGCGCGGCGCAGCGCCCGCTGCCGGTCGCGGTCGGCCCGGGCCCGCTGGGCGCTGTCGTCGAACCCGAGCAGCTCCTCGGCCTCCTCGAGCAACGGTACGTCCGCCGGCGTCCACCCCGACCCGCGCGGGCGGTGCAGCAGCGCCCGGTCGGCGTCGGACCAGTCCGGCGTCGCGGCGGTGATGCGCGCCGGGTCGGCGTAGAGGTCGGTGAGCAGCCGCTCCGGGGTGAGCACCGGCCACAGCCGGGCGAGCAGCGAGCGCACCTGCGGGTCCTGCGCCACCTCGCTGCGCAGCGCGGCGACGTCCTCTCGGTCGAGCAGGTCCGGCCCGGCCTGCACCCCGCTGCCGATGCGGTCGACGTAGCGGCGGGTCAGCGTGTCGACCACCCGGCGCACGAACACCGGCCGGGCCAGGTTGTGCAGCGGGTCGGCCTTGCGGGCGGCGGTCCGCGCCCGGCTGACGTCGACCGGCCGCAGCCGCAGCGGGTAGCCGTCCACGACGACCTCGACGGGCGCGTCGGGGACCACCTGCCGGTCGGCGACCGCGGCGCGCAGCACGTCGACCATCGCCAGCCGGCCCTTGACCGCCGCCGCCTCCGGCGACTCCTCACCGCGCGCGTCGAGGCCCGGCCGCAGCTGGCCGAGCCCGGCGAGCAGCACCCCGGTCTCGCCGAGGGCGGGCAGCACGTCGGCGATGTAGCGCAGGAACGTCGGCGTGGGGCCGACGACGAGCAGGCCGCGGCGGGCCAGCCGCTCGCGGTGGGTGTAGAGCAGGTAGGCCGCCCGGTGCAGCGCGACGGCGGTCTTGCCGGTGCCCGGCCCGCCCTGGACGACGAGCACGCCGGCGGCGTCGCTGCGGATGATCCGGTCCTGCTCGGCCTGGATGGTGCGCACGATGTCGGTCATCCGCCCGGTGCGCGAGGCGTCCAGCGCCGACAGCAGCGCCGCCTCGCCGGTCAGCCCCGACCCGGCGATGCCGGAGGTGAGCACCTCGTCGTCGAGGCGGACGACGGTGCGCCCGCGGGTGCGGATGTGCCGGCGCCGCACGATGCCCAGCGGGTGCACCGGCGTGGCGACGTAGAAGGGGCGCGCGGCCGGCGCCCGCCAGTCGACCAGCGCCGGGTCACCGCCCGGGTCGTCGGCGGGCAGCCCGATCCGGCCGATGTAGAGGGCGCCGCCGTCGTCGGCCCGGTCGATGCGGCCGACGCACAGCCCGGCCTCGGCTGCGTCGAGGGCGACGACCCGCTCGCCGTGGAAGCGCACGGTCGCGTCGCGCTCCTGCAGCGCCTGCGGGTCGACGGCCGGCCAGGTGATCGCCTGCTGCATGCGCCGGGCGGCGTGCTCACGGGCGGCGTCCAGCCGGGTGTAGAGGTCGGTGACGTACTCCTGCTCGCGGGCCAGTTCGGTATCGGGGACGACGTCGGACGGGGTGGCCGGCACTGCACTTCCCTCTGCTAGGACGGGTTCCGGGCTCCGCCGCGCGGGTCGTCCCGGCGCGGAGAGCGGCCGTCCATCCTGCGCCTGTCCGGGCCGCTCGTCACGTGACGGGGCGTGTCGGTTCCGCTACGAGCAGCGCGTCGAGGGCGTCGGCGAGCTCCGCGGGCCGGCTCAGGGCGCACAGGTGACCGCCGGGGACCTCCACGACGTCCAGGCCCAGCCGATCCCGGGCGACCCGCCGCTGCAGCGCCAGGGGGAAGAACCGGTCGTCGCGGCCGGCCAGCACCCGGGTGGGCACGTCCGGCCAGGACGGCAGCGGCCAGGGCTCGCCGAACGGGGTGCCGGACTGGTCGCCGACCTCCTCGGCACCGGCCGCCCACACCTCCGGCGGGACGTCGTGGGAGAAGTCGGTCTCCCCGTCGCCGTCCTCGGGGCGGCCCTGCTCCCGGGCCAGCGCGGCCCGGGCGCCGGCCTGGTCCACGGCGTCCCACCACTCGCCGCCGGTCTCGCCGGGCCGCGGCACCATCGCGTTGAGCAGCACCAGCAGCCGGACCGGGCGGCGCGCGGCGACCAGCGGCGCGGTGAGGCCGCCCATCGACTGCGCGACCACCACCGCGTCCCCGTCCCCGCCGGCCGCCACCAGGGCGTCGAGCGCGGCCGTCGCCACGGTGGCGTAGGCCTCCAGGCCGGCGGTGTCGTCGTCGGCCGGCAGGTCGACGGCGGCGACCCGGTGTCCCCGCCGCTCGAGCTCGGGGACCAGCCGGTGCCAGTACCAGGCGCGCCCGCCGGCGCCGGGGAGGAGGAGGAAGGGGGTGCCCACGTCCTCCCGACCGGCGCCGGCCCGGGATCTCATCGGTGCGGTCAGAACAGCATCCGCAGGGCGTCGGCGACCAGGTCGCCGCCCTCGTCGGCGGTGGAGTCCCCGGTGACCTGCACGCCGCCGGCCGCCGGCGCCTCGATGCCGCTGTCGGCGGTCTCCTCGGCGACCAGGCCGTAGCCGTACTCGACGCTGACCTCCCAGTAGGTCCAGCCGTCGGCCTCGGCGAGGACGTAGCTCACCGACGTGTAGGCGTAGGAGGAGGGAGCCGCGGCCTCCGAGTGGTCGGCGTAGCCGTCGTCGTCGTGGTCGTAGGCCACCGCGTCGACGTAGCCGTCGTAGTTCGTGTCGGCGCCCCAGACGTCGGGCAGGCCGTTGTAGGTGGTGTCGACGCCGACCTCCTCGACGTAGCCGTCCTCGTCGCTGTCGAAGGCGAAGGTGTCGGCCCAGCCGTCCGCGTCGGTGTCGACGGCGACCTGCTCGGTCAGGCCGTTCTCGTCCCAGTCGATCGCCCAGGTGTCCTCCCAGCCGTCACCGTCGTCGTCGAAGGCGTAGGCGTCGATGTAGCCGTTCGCGTCGGTGTCGTAGGCGTTGTAGGCGTAGCCGGTGGCCGACGCGGTGCCGGCGGTGGCGAGCACCGCGGCGACGGCGGCGGTGGGGACGGCGGTGCGCAGCAGCGTGCGGGTCAGGCGGGTGCGGGTCATGGCAGTGCCTCCTCGGTCGGGAGCCGGTGGTCGGCTCGCTGGGAGGACGCTCCCGCGCGCCACCTGTGCCGGACTGCAGAGCCACTGGGAGGCCCGCTTGCACCGGCGTCCCAGTGCGCCGCCAGTGCGCGGTGGCGGGATGGCGCCCGGAGCCCGGGGGGCACCGCCGTCGGCAATCCGCGCGACACCTCCCCGTCATCCCGGCCGCCTACCGTCGGGGGCTCCCGGACGACAGGGGAGAGGGATGAGCACCACCGTCACCGAACGCACCACCGACCGCACGACCGACCGCACGACCGACCGGGCGACCTGGAGCTGCCCGAACTGCCGCGGCGAGACCAGCACGGCGAAGAAGCGCTGCCGCGACTGCGGCACCTCCCGGTGGTGAGGGGCCCCGGCGGTCACTGACGCCCGCCGGCAGCCCCCGACCCCGGCCGACACGGCGGGCGGCGCCACGACACGGGCGGGGGCCACGACAGGGACGGGCTCGTCCGTTAGCGTCGCCGGGGTGAGCGCGATCACGCGGAATGGTGTGCGCGTGAGCGGTCCGGCGACGGGCCGCCCGATGCTCCTCGCGCACGGCTTCGGCTGCGACCAGACGATGTGGCGCTCCGTCGCGCCCGCCCTCGCCACCGACCACCGCGTCGTCACCTTCGACCACGTCGGCTCGGGGGACTCCGACGTCGCGGCCTACGACCCCCGGCGGTACCGGTCGTTGGCCGGCTACGCCGAGGACGTCGTCGGGATCTGCCGCGAGCTCGACCTGACCGACGTCGTGTTCGTCGGGCACTCGGTGAGCGCGATGATCGGCGTCCTGGCCACCCGACGGGCCCCGGAGCTGTTCGGCGCGCTGGTGATGGTCGGGCCCAGCCCGCGCTACGTCGACGACGAGGGCTACACCGGTGGTTTCAGCCGCGCCGACGTCGCCGCGCTGCTGGACTCCCTCGACAGCGACCCCGACCAGTGGTCGCCGGCGCTGGCGGCGGTGGTCGCCGGACCGGGCAACCCCGGGACCGCCGCGGAGCTGCAGCGCAGCTTCTGCCGCACCGACCCGGAGGTGGCCCGCCAGTTCGCCCGGGTCACCTTCCTCTCCGACAACCGCGCCGACCTGCCCGCCGTGACCGTGCCGACCCTGGTCCTGCAGTGCACCGACGACTCGATCGCGCCGGAGGTGGTCGGCCGCTACGTGCACGAGCACGTGCCCGGCAGCGTCTTCACCCGGCTGGCCGCGACCGGCCACTGCCCGCACCTGTCGGCACCGGAGGAGACGGTGGCGGCCATCCGTGCGTTCCTCGGGTCCTGAGGGGCGGACCGGGACGGTGGCGGACGAGGAGCAGCAGGTCCCGACGGAGCTCGACCGGTTGCTCGAGGAGGACCCGGCCGACCTCTACGAGAACGCGCCCTGCGGCTACCTGTCGATGGTGCCCGACGGGCGGGTGGCCAAGGTCAACGGCACCTTCTGCGCCTGGACCGGCCGCACGCCCGAGGAGGTCCGCGGCAGCCGGCTGCCCGACTTGCTCAGCGCCGGCGGGCGGGTCTACTACGAGACGCACCTGGCGCCGCTGCTGCGGCTGCAGGGCGTGGTGCGGGAGGTCGCCCTCGACGTCGTCCGCGCCGACGGCACGGTGCTGCCGTGCCTGGTCAACGCCGTCGAGGTCCGCGACGACGACGGCCGGCCGCTGCTGGTCCGCGCCACCCTGTTCGAGGCCACGTCGCGGCGGCGCTACGAGCAGGCGCTGCTGGCCGCGCAGCGCGCCACCGCCGACTCCGAGGTGCGGGCCCGCACGCTGCAGCAGGTCGTCTCCGAGCTGGCCGCCGCGGGCACGCCCGAGCAGGTCGCCGACGTCGTCGTGCGCCGCGCCCGCGCCGCGGTGCAGGCCGGTGGCGCCGGCCTGTGGCTGGCCGCCGCGGCCACCGGAGCGGACACGGGCCGGCCGCGGCCGGTCGTCCTCGCCGCCGCCGACGGCCTGGCCCCCGAGCTGCTCGCGGCGCTGGTCGCCGCGGCCGAGGCCGGCGCGCAGCTGGTGCGCTCCGGTGAGGTGCAGGTGGTGCCGCTGGGCCCGGGGCTGCGCGAGCGGTGGCCCGACCTCGCCACGGCGATGGCCGAGGCGGGGCAGGAGGCCGTCGTCGTCGTGCCGGTGTCGGCCGCCGACGACCGGCACCTGGGGGCGCTGGTCCTCGTCCTCGGGGTCACCGATGACAGCGAGCTCATCAGCCTGGCCGAGCCGGGCACCCGCGGGGCGCTCGTCCCCGCCGACGCCGACCTGCTGGCGACGCTGGGGCGCCAGGCGGGCCAGGCGCTCGAGCGGGTCCGGCTGCTGCTGGAGACCGTGCGGCAGGCCGCCCGGTCGGCGTTCCTCCTCGAGGCCGCGCGCCTCCTGGCCGGCGGCCACGGCATGACCGAGACGGTCGAGGGCCTCGCGGCGCTGGCGGTGACCCGGCTCGCCGACGTCTGCGTGATCGACCTGGTGACCGATCGCGGTCTGGTCGAGCCGGTGGTGGCGCACACCGACCCCGCCCGGCGGCACCTCGTCGAGGAGCTGCGCGACCTGCACCTGCCGCGCCGCGACGGCCGCCACCCCAGCGTCCGGGCGATGGTCGGCCGCCGGACGGTGTGGCTGCGCGGCGTCGACGACGCCGACCTGCAGCGGATGGCCACCGGCCCCGGCCACCTCGCCGTGTCCCGCGCGCTGGAGCTGGCCGACCTCGTCTGCGTGCCGCTGCTGGTGGACAACCGGCCGCTCGGGGTGATCAGCCTGGGCAACGGGGCGCAGCGCGGCCCGTTCAGCGAGGCCGACGTCGAGACCGCCGAGCAGCTGGCCCTGCAGATGTCGCAGGGCCTGGAGGTGGCGGCGCGGTTCGAGCTGGAGTCGCGGACGTCGCACACCCTGCAGGCCAGCCTGCTGCCCCCGGTGCCGCCGCACGTGCCCGGCCTGGCCGTGGCGGTGCGCTACCTGCCCGGCAGCAGCGGCGCCGACGTCGGCGGCGACTTCCACGACGTCGTGGCGCTGCCGGAGGGCGACGTCGCGCTGGCGGTCGGGGACGTCGTCGGCCACGACGTCACCGCCGCGGCCACCATGGGGCAGCTGCGCAGCGTGCACCGCGCGTTCCTCGCCGACCGGCCGGGCCCGTCCGAGCTGGTCGACCGGCTCCACGGCAGCTGGCCGCTGCTGGGGCTCCCGCGGATGGCCACCGCGATGTTCGCCCGGCTCGACCCGGCCACCGGCGCGCTGCGGATCGCCTCGGCCGGGCACCTGCCGCCGCTGCTGGTCGCCGGCGGGCGCGCCGAGCTGCTCGACGTCGTCCCCGGCCGGCTGCTCGGCGCGCCACCCGGCCCGGCGCCGGAGTGGAAGGGGGAGCTGCCGGTGGGCGCCACGCTGGTCCTCTACACCGACGGGCTGGTGGAGAGCCGCACCGCCGACCTCGACGTGGGGCTGGCCCGGCTGCGGACCGTCGCGGCCGACGCGAGCGGCGACGGGCCGGCCGACCCCGGCGAGCTCTGCGACCGGCTGCTGGCCGCGCTGACCGGCCCGCACCGGGCCGACGACGTCGCGCTGCTCGCCCTCACCCGGCTGCGCTGACCCGGCTGCACCGACCCGGACCTGCTGACCCGGACGGCTGGCGGGTCGGGGCCGCCGGGCGGACCATCCCGGTAGCGCCGCAGCACGCCGGCGCGCACCGGCGAGGAGGCCGCCGTGGGACCTGCCGACGACGACGGCGAGCCGCGGCGCGCCGCGAGCGAGGACCTGTCCGACGCCCTCGACGGCGCCGGCGGCGACCTCACGATCTCCGGCGACGCGATGCGCTGGTCACCCGAGCAGGCCGCGGCGCCGGCACCGCCGCCGTCGTCGTCGTTCCCGGGCCTGGACGTCGCGGCGGGGCTCGGCTCGGTGCTGGGCCTGGACCCCGCGCAGGTGCGCCGGCTGGTGTCCGGGGTGGTCACCCGCATGGCGACCATCGCCGGGGAGGCCGTCACCGAGCTGCGGCAGCGGGCCTCCGACGCGTTCCCGGGGGACGAGCGCCGCTGAGGGCACGCGCCGGGGGAGTGGGGTGTCCGACACCCCGTCCGCGGGTGGGACACGGGGGTGACCTGTACAACCGACGGTGACAACTGCCACGCCGAGGTGGGGGACCGTCCCATGAGCAACGACCAGTTGACCCTGGCGCCCGCGCCGCCGTCGGAGGCCGCCGAGCAGGTGCGCCTGGAGGTGCGGCGGTTCCTCGCCGAGGAGCTCGCCGCCGGCAGCTTCACCACCCACGTCGACACCTGGCTGTCCGGCGTCGACCCCGACTTCTCCCGGAAGCTCGGCGCCCGCGGCTGGCTGGGGATGACCTGGCCGAAGGAGTACGGCGGCCACGAGCGCAGCGCGATGGAGCGCTACGCCGTCACCGAGGAGCTGCTCGCCGCCGGCGCCCCGGTGGCCGCGCACTGGATCGCCGACCGCCAGTCCGGGCTCGCGCTGCTGCGCTACGGCACCGAGGCGCAGCGCAAGGAGATCCTGCCGCGCATCGCCGCCGGCCAGTGCTACTTCGTCATCGGGATGAGCGAGCCCGACAGCGGCTCCGACCTCGCCTCCATCCGCACCCGCGGCACCCGCAACGCCGACGGCGACTTCGTGGTCAACGGCGCGAAGGTGTGGACGAGCAACGCCCACCACTCCCACTACGGGATCGTGCTGGTGCGCACCGGCCCGCCCGGTGAGGGCCCGCGCGGTAAGCACCAGGGCCTGACCCAGCTGGTGGTCGACCTGTCGCTGCCCGGCATCACGGTCAACCCGATCCGCATCCTCGACGGCGGCCACCACTTCAACGAGGTGGTGTTCGACGACGTCGTCGTCCCCGGCGACATGCTGCTCGGCGAGGAGGGCAACGGCTGGCACCAGGTGACCGCGGAGCTGGCCTTCGAGCGGTCCGGTCCCGAGCGGTTCCTCTCCACCTGGCCGCTGCTGGCCGAGTTCGGCCGGCGCGCCGCCGCCACCGGCGACCCAGCGCAGCTGGCGGTGCTGGGGCGGCTGTCGTCGCGGGCGCTGGCGCTGCGGCAGCTGTCGCTGCGCATCGCGGCGGCGCTGGACCGCGGGGAGCTGCCCGACATCCCGGCCGCGCTGGTCAAGGACATGGGGACGACGTTCGAGCAGGACGTCGTCGACGAGGTGCGCCGGGTGGTCGACGTGCCCGCGTCGCTGGACAGCCCCGACCCGCTCGGGCGGGCGCTCGCCGAGGCCCAGCTGCACGCGCCGGGCTACACGCTGCGCGGCGGGACCAACGAGATCCTCAAGGGGATCGTGGCGCGCGGGCTGGGCCTGCGATGACCGCATCCGACCAGGACCTGGTGGTCGAGACCGTCCGGGAGATCCTCGCCGGGCACGAGCCGTTCGTGCTGACGGCCGAGCGGCAGTGGGACGAGGGCCTGTGGACCGCGCTGGCCGGGGCCGGGCTGACCGGCGTCGGGCTGCCCGAGGAGTCCGGCGGCTCCGGCGGCGAGCTCGCCGACGCCGTGGCGGTCGTGCGGACGCTGGCCGCGGGGGCCGGCGCGGTGCCGGTGGCCGAGCAGCTGCTGGTCGCCGGGCCCGCGCTGCTGGCCGCCGACCTCGACCTGCCCTCGCCGGAGGAGCCGCTGACGATCGCGGTGGACGGCGCGGTCACCGCCGAGCCCTCCGACGACGGCGACGGCCCGGGCCGGTTCGTCCTCACCGGCACCGCCACCGACGTGCCGTGGGCCGGCGTCGCCCGGCACGTCGCGGTGCTGGCGACCCCGCCCGCGGGGATCGAGGGCGCGGTGCTCGCCGTCGTCGACACCGCCGGGCTGGGCGCGTCCCGGGCGGTCAACCTGGCCGGGGAGCCGCGCGGGTCGCTGGTGCTCGACGGCGTCGGCGTGCCCGGCGCGCTGCTGTCCCCGGCGCAGGTGACGCGGGTGCGGGCGCGCTACGCCCTGGCCCGCGCGGTGCAGCTGTCCGCGGCGCTGGAGCAGGTGCTGGCCTGGACGGTGCAGTACGCCGGCGAGCGGGTGCAGTTCGGCCGGCCGCTCGGCAAGTTCCAGGCCGTCCAGATGGAGCTGGCGCAGATGGCCGGCGAGGTCACCGCCACCACCGCGCTGGTCGACGCCGCCGTGCAGGCGCTGGACCGGGACGAGGAGACGGTGGAGCTGGCGGCCGCCGCGGCGAAGGTGCGGGCGGGGGAGGCGGTCGAGACCGTCGCCAAGCTCGCCCACCAGGTGCACGGCGCGATCGGCTTCACCCAGGAGCACCGGCTGCACCACCTCACCCGGCGCTGCTGGTCCTGGCGCGACGAGGCCGGCACCGAGTCGGTGTGGTCCCGCGTGCTCGGCGCCGGCCTGGTCGCCGACGGTGGCGACGACGTCTGGCCCACCTTCACCCGCGTGGTGTGACGCCGGGTCCGCCCCCTGTCCGCCTTTCGCGCGCGAAAGGCGGACAGGGGAGACCTCAGACCGTCTCGGGGATCCGCAGGTGGGCCAGGACGAGGTCGAACTCGTCGTGGTCGGTGATCTCCATGCGCATGAGCCGGGCGAAGTCGTCCCGGCTGGCCCGTGCGTGGGTGCGGCTGGCGGCCATGCAGTCGCGGTTCTCGAAGGTCACCGCCGACGCCGCCTCCCCCTTCTCGCGGTCGAGGAAGAGGCTGACGCTGACGAAGCCGCCGTAGTCCTCCATCCGCGGCACCATGATCGTGCGGTAGGCGTCGAGCACGCGGTCGACGTCCTCGGGCGCACAGCGGCTCCACGTCACCCGGGTGCACGCCCCCGACGGCGCCTCGGAGCGGCGGTGCATGACGGCGACCTCCCACTCGTGCACCTCGGGCGGTCCGCCGAAGATGCCGCCGGCGTGCTCGCGCATGCCGCGGATGCCCTCCTCGCTGGCGGCCATCGCCTCCGCGTCGCGCCAGCCCGAGGTGACGATGCTGCGGCCGGACTCCCGGTCGGCCAGCATCGACAGCCCCACGCAGCCGGGCATCGCGGTGACCGCGGGCATGACCTCGTCGATGACGTAGGTGATGCCGTCCTCGATGGTCATCGGGCTACCGGTGAGCGTGGTCGAGCGTGCGTACATGCGGTCCTCCCTCGGACGGCGGCGCCCCACGGCACCGCCGCGTCCCACAGCGTCCTCGCGTGGGGGCTCCGGCGGAAGCCCCGGCCCGTCAGCGGCGGCGGATGTCCTGCCGGTGACCGCGCGGGGCGTGCCGCGGCGGGCGCCGGCCGCTGGCCATGACCAGGCCCAGCACGCGGTAGCGGTGCGGGCGGTGGGGCTCCAGCAGGTCGAGCATCGCGGCGTCGTCGGCGCGGTGCCGCCCGGCCAGCGCCCACGCCACCAGCGACGGGATGCCGCTGTCGCCGGGGATGACGGCGTCCCGATCGCCCCAGGTCAGCGCGGCCAGGCAGCCGGTGGTCCACGGGCCGATGCCGGGGACGGCGCGCAGCGCGGCGGTGCCGGGAGCGACGTCGTCGTCGGCGAGGTGCTGGTGGCGGGCCAGCGCCAGGCCGGCGCCGACGAGGGTCGAGGCCCGCGTGCGCTCGAGGCCGAGGCGGTGCAGGTCGACCGGGGACAGCCGGGCCAGCGTCGCCGGTGCCGGCGGTGCCCACAGGCCGTCGACGCCGGGAGCGGGGGAGCCGTGGGCGGTGACCAGGCGGCGCCACTGGTCGGCGGCGGAGATCCGGTCGATGCGCTGCTGCACGACCAGGCAGGCCAGGTCGTGCCAGAGCGTGCCGGTGCGGGCGATCCGCCGCCGGCCGTGCCGCCGCCACAGGTCGCGCAGCGGCTGGGCGGGTGGGTCGAAGCCGGCGACGTCGTCCTCGCAGCCCAGCAGCCGCGGGGCGCGGTCGAGCAGCCAGCCGGCGCCGTCGCCGGAGGCCTCGACCCGCGCGGTGCCGCCGTCCGGGGACCAGGTGACGACGACGGTGCCGCTGCCGTCCGGCGTCCAGGTGGCGCGCTCGAACCGGCCGGGCGCCAGCCGCGTCGTCGGGTCGCGGGGCAGCCAGGCGACCGATCCGAGCGTGGCGGCGAGGTCGGTGTCGCCGGTCGGGACCTGGAGGACGCGGGCACCTGCCGATACTGCACCCGTGCAGACCGCTCTCGTCCTCGTCCACGACGCCGACCCCTCCCGCGGGCACCGCCTGGTCGGCACCCTGCGGCCCGCGCTGGAGGCGCAGGGGCTGACGGTCGTCGTCGGCACCACCGTGGGGCCGTCCCCGCTGCTCACCGACCTGCCCGACCCCGCCGGCCTGCGCACGCTCGTGGTGGTGGGCTCGGGTGCGGCCGCGTACGACGACACCGTGCCGTGGCTCGGGGCGGAGCTGGCCTACCTGCGGCGGGCGGTCGACGCCGGGACGCCGGTGCTCGGCGTCTGCTTCGGCGGGCAGGCGATGTCGCGGGTGCTGGGTGGCGTGGTGTCCGAGGCTCCGGAGGGGGAGCACGGCTTCCTCGACGTCGAGTCCGCCGACGCCTCGCTGGTGCCGGCCGGTCCGTGGTTCGAGTACCACGGCGACCGGTTCACGGTGCCGCCCGGCGCGGTGGAGGTCGCGCGCACCGCGCGGGCGGTGCAGGCGTTCACGTCGGGGCCGCACCTGGGCGTGCAGTTCCACCCGGAGATCGACCCGGGCGCCTTCTCGGCGTGGGAGGAGACCTGGGCGCTCACCGGCCCGCCGCCGCCCGAGGCCGCCGCGCTGGTGCCGGGGCTGCGGCGGGAGATCGCCGAGCGGGCACCCGAGGCGGCCGCGGCCTGCGCCCGGCTGGTGGCGGCGTTCCTCGACCGGGCCGACGGGCTGTCCGACGACGTGGCCGCCTGAGCCCGTGGCCGTGGCCGGGCGACGGCGGCGGCGCGGCAGGATGCCCCCGTGAGCGCTGACCGGCACGGGCACACCCACCGTCTCGACCTGGCCGACGCGACCGTCCGGGAGTGGGACGCGACCGTCGTCGCCGTCGACCCGGAGCGGGGGATCGTCCTCGACCGGTCGGCCTTCTACCCGGGCGGTGGGGGGCAGCCGCCGGACGAGGGCGTGCTGCTCTGGGGCGGGGTGCGCACCCGGATCGCCGGGACGGTCAAGGGCGACGACCTCTACCTCGTGCCGGCCGAGGGCGACCCGGTGCCGCCGCCCGGGACGGCGGTGCGCGGCGCGCTGGACGACGAGCGGCGGACGGCGCTCATGCGCACGCACTCGGGGCTGCACGTGCTCACCGGCGTCGTGCTCCGCGACTTCGGCGCCAAGGTGACCGGCGGCAACATGGAGCCGCTGGTCGCCCGGATGGACTTCGACCTGCCCGAGGTGCCCGCCGACTTCCGCGACCGCATCACCGAGGCGGTCAACGCCGAGATCGCCGCGGACCGGCCGATCGAGGTCCGCACGCTGCCGCGCGAGGAGGCCTATGCCATCCCGGACCTCATCCGGACGGCGACCGACCTGCTGCCGCCGGACATCGAGCAGGTGCGCATCGTCGACATCGTCGGTCTCGACACCCAGGCCGACGGCGGCACCCACGTCGCGTCGACGGCGATGGTCGGGCGGGTGGAGGTCGTGAAGCTGGAGAACAAGGGCCGCGGGTTTCGCCGGCTGCGCGTGCGCATCATGTGAAGGACGCATCGCCGTCGCCGAGCGGGCCTATTCCAGCCGACCTAGTCTCGCGGTGTGCGGAGAGCAGGCTCGGCACCGGTGGCCGCGGAGGGCGTAGTCGTCGTGCCCTGGCTGCGGAGGCTGCTGCTCCTCGTCGCGCTGATCGCCGGGATCCACGGCGTCCTGCTCATGTCGGCCGGTGCCGCGCGCGCCGACGACCCCCTCGTCCTCGCCCCGCTCGGCGATGCGCTGGAGGACGTCGCGACGGCGGCGAGTGACGCTGCCGCGGAGGTGACCGAGCCGGTCGCCGAGCCGGTCGCCGAGCCGGTGGCGGAGGTCGCCGCCGAGGTCGTGCCGGACGTTCCCGCGGAGGCCCCTGCTCCCGTGGTCGAGGTCGTTGACGTCGTCGAGCCGGTCATGGAGCCGGTGGCGGAGGTCGTCGAGCAGGCGCCGGAGCCGGTCGCGGAGGTCGTGCCGGACGTTCCCGCGGAGGCCCCTGCTCCCGTGGTCGAGGTCGTTGACGTCGTCGAGCCGGTCATGGAGCCGGTGGCGGAGGTCGTCGAGCAGGCGCCGGAGCCGGTCGCCGAGGTCGTGCCGGACGTTCTCGCGGGAACGCCGGCGCCGGTGATCGAGCCAGTCGCAGACACGTCCGCGGAAGTGCTCGAGCCGGTGGCGGAGGTCGTCGAGCAGGCGCCGGAGCCGGTCGCCGAGGTCGTGCCGGACGTTCTCGCGGGAACGCCGGCGCCGGTGATCGAGCCAGTCGCAGACACGTCCGCGGAAGTGCTCGAGCCGGTGGCGGAGGTCGTCGAGCAGGCGCCGGAGCCGGTCGCCGAGGTCGTGCCGGACGTTCCTGCGGAGGCCCCCACTCCCGTGGTCGAGGCGGTCATCGACGTCGTCGAGCCGGTCCTGGAGCCGGTGTTCGAGGTCGTGCCGGACGTTCCCGCGGAGACGGTCGAGCCGGTCACCGAACCCGTCGTCGAGCCGGTCGTGGACGTTCCGGCCGAGGTGCTGGCGCCGGTTGTCGAACCGGTGATCCCGGTGGTCGAGCAGGTCGTCGACGTTCTCGCGGGAACGGTGCAGCCGGTGGTCGAGACAGTTGTGCCACCCACCGCACGGCCGGTGGGGCCACCCGCGAGGGACGTCCCGGGCAAGGCGGTCGGCCGGGATGGGCCGCCGGTGCCTGAGGTCGTCGAGTCGGTGGTCCCGCCTGTGGCGGCTCCGGTCCGCGAGGTCGTCGCGCCCGTGCTGCCGCCGGTGGTCGAGGTCGTCGCGCCTGCGCTCCCGCCCGTGGCCGCTCCGGTGCGCGAGGTCATCGCGCCGGTGATCGAGCCGGTGGCGGAGGTCCTTCCTCCCGTGGTTCCTCCCGTGGCGGCTCCGGTCCGTGAAGTCGTCGCTCCGGTGGTCGAGCCGGTGGTGGAGGTCGTTGCGCCGGCGCTGCCACCGGTAGTCGAGGTCGTTGCGCCCGCGCGGCCGCCGGTGGTCGAGGTGGTAGCTCCCGCGCTCCCGCCGGTGGTCGGCGTCGTCCCACCGGTGGTCGCTCCGGTTGTCGAGGTCGTCGCACCCATGCGGCCGCCGGTGGTCGAGGTGGTCGTGCCCGCGCTTCCGCCCGTGGTCGAGGTCGTCGTTCCGGTGGTCGAGCCGGTCCTGGAGGCCGTCGCACCCACACGGCCGCCGGTGGCCGTGGTGGTCGCACCCGCGCGGCCGCCGGTTGTCGGGGTCGTCCCGCCGCTGGTCGCTCCGGTGGAGGGCTTTCCCGCGGGAACGGTGCAGCCGGTCGTGGAGGCCGTGGCTCCGGTGGTCGCTCCGGTGGTCGAGGTCATCGCGCCCGCGCCGCCGCCGGTGATCGGAGCCGTGACGCCGGTGATCGAGGCCGTCGCCCAGGTCGTCGCGCCTGTGATCCCGCCGGCGGCCGTGGCCGTCGCGCCGGTGGTCGACCCGCTGCCGCCAGTCGTCGCGCAGGCGGTCAACACCGTTCCGGCTCAGACCGTCACGGCCCCCACCGCGACGATCATCCAGGCCGTCGTCCCGCCGCCGGCGCCGGTCGTCCAGGCCGTCGTCCCGCCGGTCGAGCCGGTCGACGTCACTCCCCTGGCAACCGCGCCGGTCCCGCAGCCTGCCGCGAACACGACAGCGTCCGTCATCACCTCGCCGGCGGCCTCCGTGGGTCAGTCGGCGGCGCTGGTCGTCACGTCCGTCCTCGAGGACGCGGTCGAGACGGCGCTGTCCGCCGTCGCCACGGCCGTCGGCGGCCGGGCCGCCTCCACCACGGCCCACGGGCCCGCGTGCCGGTCGGTCGTCCCATCGCTCGTCCACTCCGTGGCCGTCCTGGGCGGAGGCATGGCAGACGTCGGGCGGGCGGCGCCGCCGACCCACGCGGGCACGGATCCGGTGCCCGCCGGTGAGCCGGTGGAGCCCGTCCTGCCGGTCGAGCCCACCCCGACCCCGCCGGGACCCAAGCCCGCGGGACCGACCTCGCCGTCGGCGTCGTCCTCGACGTCCCTCGCCGCGGTGGCGGCCGTCTGCCCGTCCTCGGTGCCGCCCACCACCGTCGTCACCCTCCTGGCACCCGCGTCGGCCCCCGCCGTCGCCGCTGCCGCTCTGCGCGACCCGTCCTTCTCGCCCGACTGACCTCCTCGCCAGGCGCGCACCTGCCGCCGGCCCGGTCGGGCTCTCCCGTACCGCCCCGCGAGCCGTGCGCGCCTTCCCGGGTGTGACCCCTTCCTGGCTCCGGCTGGGTCGGGGCCACCGGGCGGGGAGGTATCGGGGATGGAGGTTCCGCGCACCGGCGACAGTCGGGGCGGCACCTCTGACCTCCCCGCCCGTTCCTCAGGACGACGGGGGCGGCGGCGACGTCGCCGCCCCCGTCGACCTGACCCCTGCGGGGTGCCGACCGCGCGCGGACACCTGCCGCACCGCGCCGAGCTGGTGCACAGTGCCGCACGTGGTCGTCTTCATCGCCGTCGTGGTCGCCGTGTCGTTCGTCGTCCTCGCCTCCGCCCTCCAGCGTTCCGTCCGCCGGTCGGGCGGCGGCCGGCAGTCACGCCGCAACGGCGGGGACGGCGGTGGCGGCGACAGCTGGTTCCACCACACCGGTTCCGACGGGCACCACTCCGACTCCGGTGGCGGCTGGGGCGGCGACAGCGGTGGTGGCGACGGCGGCGGGGGTGGCGGCGGCGACTGATCCCGGTCGCGCAGGTCTGGCGCCGGGAGCCTCCGCGCGGGACAGTTCCGCCATGACGGTCATCGTGCTGATGGCGGTGTTCTCGGCGGTCCTGTTCGCGGCCCTGGCCGTGCACCGGCGCCGCTCCGTGCGCGGCTCGTGGTCCGACGGTTCCTACCGTCGCGGCCACGCGCCCGGCTACCTCGCCGGCGGTGCCTACCTCGCCGACGGAGGCGGCGGTGGGGTCGGCGGCGGCTTCGACGGCGGCGGTGGTGGTGGCGGGGACGGCGGTGGCGGCGGCTGCTGAGCCGCGGTCCTAGCGCCGCTCGTCGTCGGGCCGGTGGCCGATGCCGCCTGCCCCGCGGTCGGCCGGCACCTCCTCGCCCTGCGCGACCGGCCCGGGCGGGGTGCCGTCCCCGAACGGTGAGCCGCCGAGCTCATCGCGGCCGTGCGCCGTCAGCCAGTTCGACGTGTCCGGTCCCATCGGGATGACCTGCGTCGGGTTGATGTCGGCGTGGACGACGAAGTAGTGCTCCTTGATCTGCGGGAAGTCGGTGGTGTCGCCGAACCCCGGCGTCTGGAACAGGTCGCGCGCGTACGCCCACAGCGCCGGCATCTCGCTCAGCTTCTGCCGGTTGCACTTGAAGTGGCCGTGGTAGACGGCGTCGAAGCGCGCCAGCGTGGTGAACAGGCGGACGTCGGCCTCGGTGATCGTCTCGCCCATGAGGTAGCGCTGCGTCGTCAGCCGCTCCTCGAGCCAGTCCAGCGCCGTCCAGAGCCGGTCGTAGGCCCTGTCGTAGGCGCGCTGTGAGCCGGCGAACCCGCAGCGGTACACGCCGTTGTTGACCTCCGTGTAGACGCGCTGCATCACCTCGCCCATCTCGTCCCGCAGGTGCTCGGGGTAGAGGTCGGGGGCGCCGTCGCGGTGGTGGGCGGTCCACTGCGTGGAGAAGTCGAGCGTCATCTGCATGAAGTCGTTGGTGACGACGGCCTTCGTCGGGACGTCGACCATCGCCGGCACGGTGATCCCGCGCGGGTACTCCGGGTCGCGGGCGAAGAAGGCCTCCTGCAGCCGCTCGTAGCCCAGCACCGGGTCACGGCCGCCCGGGTCGAGGTCGAAGGTCCAGCTGCGCTCGTCGTGCGTGGGCCCGCAGATGCCCATCGAGAACGCCTGCTCCAGGCCCAGCAGCCGGCGCACGATCGCCGCCCGGTTCGCCCAGGGGCACGCGCGCGCGATGACCAACCGGTAGCGGCCCGCCTCCACCGGCCAGGGACTCGACCCGTCGGCGGTGATCCGGTCAGTGATGTAGTTCGTGTCGCGGCTGTACTCCTGGCCGCCGGCGACGTATCCGGATCCGCTGTTGTCGGTCACGGGACGAGCCTCGCGGACGGCGG
The DNA here is from genome assembly GCF_900115395.1 of Geodermatophilus obscurus. Lineage (GTDB taxonomy): Bacteria > Actinomycetota > Actinomycetes > Mycobacteriales > Geodermatophilaceae > Geodermatophilus > Geodermatophilus obscurus_B. The sequence continues at coordinate 148,349 of NZ_FOWE01000008.1, read as the reverse complement.
CGGCGAGCGCCCGGTGGAGCCTCCCACTCGCAACTCCTGCGCAACGTCGTGCTCTGAGTCCCCGGCGGACTCAGAGCACGACTGCGCGCCGCCCTACAGCCGCGACGTCGTCGCCTCGTCCTCCCGGCCGTCGAAGTACCGCTCGAGGACAGCGCGGAACTGCGGTCGTGCGGGGTCGGCGTGCGCGAACAGCGTCACCGACGAGCGCAGCTTCATCGCGTCGACGGGTCCGAGCACCGCGGTGGCGTCGTCTCCCGGCAGGTCGAGCAGCGCCTGTGCGCACTCGACCAGGCGGGGGCCGAGCACCGGGTGGGCGAGGTAGGCGCGGGCCTCGTCGAGCCCGCTGATCGCGTAGTGCTGCGCCGTCGGGCTGCGGCCGAGCCCGGCGACCTGCGGGAAGACGAACCACATCCAGTGGCCGGTCTTGCGCCCGGCGCGCAGCTCGGCGAGGGCCCGCTCGTAGGTGCCGGCCTGGGCGTCGACGAAGCGGGACAGGTCGACGATCACCCCGGCCCCCTGCCCGCGCTCAGCCTCACCGACACCCGGTCCGGTGCTGCGGCCTATCGCGGAACGACCGTGACCGGGCACCGGAGGCCCGGTGCGCGCCCCAGGCGTCCGTCCGCGGTCACCACCGGGCAGTCGAGGGCCTCGGCCAGTGCGACGTAGGTGGCGTCGTAGGCCGTCACGTTCTCCCGCAGTTCCCAGACCCTGCCCAGGAGACCGGTCGCCGCGTGACGGGTGACGCCGAGCCGACGCCACGTATCGAGCGCTGCCCGGCCCTGCTCCGCGGTCACGCGGCCCACTGCCACGGAGCGGCGCAGCGCACTGGTGACCTCGACGTCGACCAGATGCGGCACGTGTACCCGCTCCCGGGCCAGCAGGTCCCTGGCGGGACCGGCGTTGAAGAGAGCGCTGACGGCGGCTGATGCGTCGGCGACGATCACCGTCCTGCGCGCTCGGCGTCCAGTCCTGCGACTACGTCGTCCGCGGACACGTCCAGATCGGGCAGCTCGGCGAGCAGGGCCGGGTTGTCCACCCGCCGGGAGGCAGCGGCGAGCTCGCGGACGGCCAGGGCTCCCACGGACATCGCCTCACGGGCCGCCAGGCGTTCGAGGCGCTCGACGACCTCGTCGGGGACGTTGCGCAGGTACAGGGTCCGCATGTCGCAAGATGCTAGCAATCTGCTAGCGGTTCTGCGCTCAGTCGTACGGGTTCGTGAGGACGGCGGCTGCCTCGACGACGTCGAAGGTCACCGGCGGTCCGTCGGTGGTGGTGGTGCCGGGGACGTCGGCCGGGGCGCTGCCGTCGACGGTGAACGTCGCGCCCCAGGTCACGGTGAGGCTCGCGGTGTAGGTGCCCGAGCGGTACAGGTGCTCGGCGGCGTGGTCGGGATAGGCGCTGCCGGGCTCCGTGGTGGTGAGCGTCGGGGTGGTGCGGTCGCCGGTGCGCCAGGTGAACTGCTCGGCCTCGGCGACGATGACCACGGTGAAGCCGCGGATGTCCACGGTGAAGGTCTGCGTGGCGGGGGAATCGGTCCAGAACACCACCGGCAGCCCGGACAGCCCGTCGCCCGGTGGCGCGTGCTCGGTGGTCAGCTGGGGGAGAGGCAGACGCTCGAAGTAGGTGAAGACCTCCTCCGGCGTGGGCGGCGGGTTCAGTGCCGTGATGTCGATGCAGGCCGTGCGATCTGTGGTCCACCCGCCGATGGGATCCCCAGGCAGCGCACCGGGCGGCACCGGTACGACTGCGGTGCCGTCGGGGCGGACGATCGGCCGCTGCTGGACGGTCAGGTAGCGGACCACCTGCCCGGGCTCCGCCGGGCAGTTCTCAAAGTCCAGGGCGTTGCAGACGCCGCCGCCCTCCTCCACCAGCGCACAGGGCCGCATCAGTCGCCAGACGTAGTCGACGGTCCCCGCGCCGCTTGCGCCGACGACCGAGCCGACGTTGGCACTGCTGTACCAGGCGTCGATGGCGCTGTCTCGCGCCGCGGTACCTCCGCAGTCGTCGAGTTGGCAGGCCTGAGCCGATCCACTGGCGACGACCCAACTGCTCACCATCGCTAGGGACAAGAGGAACCGGGCGAGGATTCTCATCCGAGCTGAAATGCCGTGACCAACCACGACTGCGTCGAGGTGGACCAGATGAGGTAGAGGCCGGAAAACAATCTTGGTGCGACCTCGGCGCGCCCTTCGATCTCCGTCCCGGCACTGTCTACGAGCGACACAGGTTCCCGGCGAGCGCTAAAGCTGAACTTCGCCGTGTCCCCCTCGATGATCGGCGAGGGCACATCGACGAGCGATACCTCGCCACCGATGTACCTGCTTCCGACTGCTGCAGCATCGTCGTAGTTCGTCGCGATGCGCAGGCACTCCTGGCAGTCCGGCCCCAGGTCGCGCAGCGGCTGGCCCGCGGGGATCGCCCGCTGGCGGTTGAGCAGGTCGATCCAGTAGCGGAGGAAGGCCTCGGCGCCGGCGGCGTCCTTCGTCCGAGCCTCGGGTGGCACCGGGAAGTCCGCCGGGCCGACCGCGGGCAGCGCCTCGGTGGTCGGAGCCGGGGACGAGGTGGAGGGGAGGCTCTCGCTCGGGGCCTCGGCGGCCTCGCTCGCACACCCGGCCAGCAGCGCCGTCCCGAGTGCCACGGCCACCGCCGTCAGCCGCGTACGCCGAAGGTGATCACGCACGGTCGGGGACGATAACCAGAACGCTGCCCATCACGGGGGCACCCTGGGGACAACGCCACCCGAACGGCGGGGCACGGGCACCCGACCCGTCGACCGAGACGTCCAGCACCGCGGTGATCATCGGATCCTTGCCGTCCGCACCGGCGTGTCCGCGCGCATCAGCGGCGACGAGCCGTTGATCAACACGCGAGTCGAACGGAGCTCACGCCGGCAGCAGTGCCTCCAGGCCCTGGTCGGACTCCGCGGCCAGCGCCCGCCCGAGCGCGACCGCGTGCGTCATCCGCAGCGATCCGGCCAGCCACAGCAGGACGTCGTGCAGCCGGAGCCGGGTGAGCGGGTGGCCCAGCAGCGTCGCCGTCGCCGTCTCCAGGGTCGTGAACGCGCCGGCGTTGGCCGTCAGCTCCCGGTGGACGGCGGCCTCCGGCCCGCTGTCCCCCTCGCGCAGGTGCCCGTAGAGCTGCCGCCACGTGACGCCGTCGGTCAGCGGCACCAGCGCCGGGTACCGCGAGTGCAGCGCGGCGCGCACGTGCCGGTCGGCGAGCCCCCGCAGCGCCGCGCCGACCGTCCCCGGTTCCGTGAGCACCGAGAACTCGTCGTCGGGGAGCTCCCAGAACGCGCGCCCGGCCGACCGCTCGACCACCGAACCCACCAGCGGCCAGACGTCGTCCAGGGTCGAGCGCACGCGGCGCCACGCGGCCGGGTCGAGGCGGCCGTGCAGGCCCTCGGCGACGAGCACGTCGCGGTCGGTTGGCCGGTCGCCGGTCTCGGGCGGCTGGCCGTCGAAGCGGTCGTGCGCGAAGGCGAGCACCTGCACCCACCGCCCCTGCGGCTGGCCGGGGGAGCGGAAGAACAGTGGCCGGCGCCCGCGCGCGTACCCGAGGACGGCGGCCAGCGCGGTGGCCAGCGGGATCGGGTCCGGGCCGGCGCTGGGGAGGACGAGGGCGGCAGTCTCCCGTCGTCCCCCTGTCACGGACGTCATTCCTACTCCGTCCGCGGCCTCCGATGAATCCGCGCGCGCCGGGCGGTCAGGACGACATGCAGACGATCGACCTGGGCCCGGCGGCCGCCACCACGGCGAGGGTCGTGGCGGGCATCCGCGACGAGCACCTGAGCACGCCCACCCCGTGCGCGGGCACCCCCGTGGCGGGGATCCTCGTGCACCTCGCCGGGCTCGCGTACGCCTTCCGCATGGCCGCCGAGCGGACGCCCGTCGACGGCACCGCCTCCGCCGACCCCACCCACCTGCCGACCGACTGGCGCGAGTACATCCCTGCGCAGCTCGACGCGCTCGCCACCGCCTGGCGCGACCCCGCGGCGCACGAGGGGATGACCGCGGCCGGCGGCGTGGAGATGCCGGGCGAGGTTGCCGCCGTCGTCGCCCTCGACGAGGTGGTGGTGCACGGCTGGGACCTCGCCGTCGCCACCGGGCAGCCCTACGACGTCGACCCCGCCGCCGCCGACGCGTGCCGGGCGTTCGCCGAGTCCTTCGGCGACGACCGGCCGTCGGGCCTGTACGGCCCGGTCGTGCCGGTACCCGCCGACGCGCCGGCCCTCGACCGGCTGCTCGGCGCCACCGGCCGCGACCCGCGCTGGCGGCCCGCCTAGTCCAGCCGCCAGAGCACCGGCTCACCGCGGCAGTCGGCGGCCACCGCCCCGCGACCCGCGGCGTCGACGTCGGCCCCGGCGACGGCGCCGCTGTCGCACAGCTCCACCTCGTCGGTGACCTCGTCGGTCGCCAGGTCCACGGTCCGCCGCAGCACGCGCGGGACCTCGCTGTCGGCGACGGTGTCGACGAGCGTGGCGACCTCGCCGGCCGGGTCGACGGTGACCAGCGCCGGGAGGTCGCCGGGCACGCTGGCCAGCACCTCGCCGTCGCGGGAGACCGTGACCTCGCCGGTGCGGCCGGCGGTCGCGTACACGGCGCCGTCCACCACGGTCAGCGGGCCGGCCGTCCCCGGGCCGGCGGGCAGCTCGGCGACCACGTCCAGGGCGGCGTCGAACGTGACCACGGTGGCGGAGCGCCCGGAGTCGGTGGCCACGGCGACTCCGCCGTCGGTGGTCTCCAGGTCGCGGGGGGTGCCCGGGAGCTCCGCCTCGTCGCGGACGGCGCCGGTCGCCGGGTCGACGGCGAACAGGCGGTGAGTGCCGTCGACGCCGCTGAGCGCGAGGTACAGCACGTCCGCGCGGGCGGTGACGTCGAGGGCCGTGACGTCGGCGGCGCCGAGCGTGCCGACCGGCTGCGGCGCACCGGCGCCCTGCGCGGTGGCGGGGACGAGGGTGACCCGGCCGGCGGCGAACCCGACGACCACTACGCCGTCGTCCGCTGCGGCGACGCGGGCGAGGCCCTGGCGCTCGGCGTCGAGCCCGGGGACCGGGACGGCGGTGGCCGAGCCGTCGGCGGTGACGTCGGCGAGGGTGAGCGGGCCGCCGGGCGGGGCCAGGAGGACGACCGCGCGGCCGTCGTCGGTGGCGGCGGCGTCGAGCACGGCGGCGTCCGCCCCGGCGACGTCGGCCAGCGACACCGTCCCGGGGCGCTGTCCCTCGGGGGACGCGGTCTCCTCCGCCGCCCCGCCACAGCCGGCGAGCAGGACGGCGGCGAGCAGGGGCCCGGCGGGACGGCGCACGACGGCGGAGTCTGTCCGGACCGGGTGGTCCGCGGCAAGGGTCACGGCGCGGACCGTCAGCCCACGACGAACGCGGTGGTCGACGGCGCGGCTCCGGAGATGCACGAGCCGATGACGGTGAGCCGGTCGGCGGCCAGGGCCACGCGGCCGAAGGTGGCCTGCCCCTCGCACAGCCGTGCGTCGGCGAGCTGCTCGCCGCTGGCCAGGTCGAGGCTGATGACGCCGGAGGTGACTTCGAAGCCGGCCACCGGCAGGTAGGCGATCCGCCCGTCGGGGGAGAGCGCGAGGTCGGCAGGGGTGCGGTCGGTGCCCGGGATGACGTGGGAGGCGGTCACCTCGCCGTCCTCGACGACGACGACGCGGTACGGGTCGTCGCCCGAGCCCGCGGTGAGCGTGACGACGGCGGTGCCGTCGCCGGTGAGTCGCAGGGCGAACGGGATGCTGGCGGGGCGGTCGGGGGCGAGCTCGACCACGGGGCCTGGTTCGAGGTCCGCCGACCAGGTGCCCAGCACGGCGACGTCGGCGAGGTCGGTCGCGCGGGCGTCGCTCATCAGCGCGATGGGCCCGTCCTCGGCGGCGGCCAGGGCTGTGACGGTGTAGCCCTCGCCGATCTCGACGCTGCCCTGCACGGCGCCGGTGGCCGGGTCGACGGCGGCCAGCTCGCTGCCGTTCGCCACGTACAGGCGGCGGCCGTCGGGGGAGAGGGCGGCGACGTCGCCGGTGACGGCGAGGTCGACGGTGCCGGCACCCACGGTGGTGAGCCGGCCGGGGCCCGCCACCAGGACGGTGCCGTCGGCCGTGACGAAGAGCCGGTCGCCGGCGTCGTCGAGGCGGCGGACCGCGCCGACGCCGTCCTCGTCGATCGGGACGAGGTATGTGACCGCCGGGTCGGCGGTGTCGGCGAGGAGGGCGAGCGTGCCGCCGTCGGGCGCGGCCGCGAGGTCGAGGACGTCGACGCCGCCCGGCGTGATCGCGTCGAGCGCGACGCTGCCGACCGCCTCGGTGAACGTGGGCGGCGCCGGGCTGGGGTCGCCGGTGACCGTCGTGCACCCAGCCAATATCGCGATAAAGGCTGCAGCGGCGGCACGGCGGGCGGGCATGCGGGCTCCGGGGGTCGGTGCGGCGAGTGTCCGGCCGCCCGGACCGGCGCGGCAACCGCGTGGTCTGATGCCGGGTGATGCCCCGCGGACCCGCGGGGTCTGCGATCCGGAGGTGCGCTGGTGGCTGACGCCGAGGTCCTGCTCGAGGTCGACGGCGGCGTGGCGGTGGTGACGCTCAACGCGCCCGACCGCCGCAACGCTCTCACCCCTCAGATGGCGGCCGAGCTGATCGACGTGTTCGACCGGGTGGACGCCCGGCCCGAGGTCGGCGCGCTGGTGGTGCGGGCGGTGGGCAAGTCGTTCTGCGCGGGCGGGGACGTCGCGACGCTGACGAACGCCGGCAAGGACCCGGCCGCACCGGAGGCCTACGACGGCATGAGCCGGATCTACGACTCCTTCTACCGGCTGGGGCAGGTGCGCGTGCCCACCATCGCGGCCGTCCGCGGGTCCGCCGTGGGCGCCGGGATGAACATGCTGCTGGCGGCCGACCTGCGGATCGTCGCCACCGACGCCCGGCTGCTGGCCGGCTTCCTCAAGCGCGGCATGCACCCCGGCGGCGGGCACTTCGTCATCCTGTCGCGGCTGATCGGCCGCGAGGCCGCCGCGGCGATGGCCCTGTTCGGCGAGGAGATCGACGGGACGCGCGCCGCCGAGCTGGGCCTGGCGTGGGAGGCCGTGGACGACGCTGCCGTCGAGGACCGGGCGCTCGAGCTGGCCCGCCGTGTGGCCGCCGACCCGGAGCTGGCGCGGGTGGCCGTGGGCAACTTCCGCAAGGAGGTCGTCAACGGCGCGGTGAGCTGGGAGGTCGCCACCCAGTTCGAGCGCCCGGCGCAGATGTGGTCGATGCGTCGGCAGGCCCGCTGACCCTGGTCAACCGATGACGAACGCGGTGGTGCCGGGGCCGTCGGGGTCGACGCACGAGCCGGCGACCGTGAGGGTGCTGCCGTCGGCGGAGGGCGCGATGGCGCCGAAGGCACCGGCGGTGCCGTCGCACAGCTCGACGGTCCCGGTGCGCTCGCCGCTGGCGAGGTGGATCGCCGTCAGCTCGGCGGGGTGGTACGAGGCGGACAGCACCACGTAGGCCGTGTCCCCGACGACGGCGAGGTCGAGGGCGGTGTCGTCGGCGCCGGTGAGGTCGACGACCGTGTCCACCCCGCCGTCGACGACGGTGACCAGCCGCCCGTCCTCCTGTGCCTCGCCGACGTAGAGCGCGGCGACGACCGTGCCGCCGGCGGTCACCCGCAGGGCGGTGGGCGTTCCACCTTCGGCGACGACCTCGACCGGGTCGCCGTCCGGGCGCAGGTCCGGGGTGAACCGCAGGAGGACGATGCCGCCCTCCGGGTCGGTGACCAGCGCGACGACGTCGCCGACCGGTGTCGTGGCCACGTGCGTGACCCGACCCGGCGCGGCGGCGGTGGCCCGGACGGCTCCGGTGGTGCGGTCGACGGCGGCCAGTCGGGTGTAGCGGGCGACGAGCAGGGTGTCGTGGTGCAGGTGGACGGCGAGCGGGGGCCCGCCGACGGGGAGCGGCAGGACGGCTCCGCCGACCCGCAACGCGGAGCCGACGACGAGCGGTGTGCCGTCGTCCGCGATGAGGAGTTCGCTGCCCGGCTCGGCGGCGGGGATGGTCCGGACGACCGGTGCACCGCGCGCCGAGAGGACCAGCCAGCTCTGCCGTGCGCCGGCCGCGCCGACCAGCGCCACGGGCGCGCCGTCGGGATTCGGCGCGAGGTCGTAGAAGACGACGTCCGAGCCGACGGCGGCGTCGATGTCGACGGTGCCCAGGACCGTGTCGAACACGTCCGGCGCGGCGGTGTCGTCCCCGGCGCTGCAGGCGGCCGTGAGCAGCACGGCGAGTGCTGCCGCGACGGTGCGGGACATGTCGTCTCCCGTGCTCGGAGTCGAGGGTCCCGCCGAGACCGCTCCCGGTCCATCGGTTCCGGCGCCGGTCCGACTGACCCGGTCCGTCCTGCACCGGGTCAGGGGTCACCACACGCGCGGAAGTCGCCGTCCTCCTGCACGACGAGCATCTCCGAGTGGTGTCTCACCGTCCCGGCTGAGCTCGTCGTCGACGACCAAGGAGTGCGGCCAGGAGCGTCCGTGGGGACGGACCCCGTCGACGCGGACGGTCAGGCACCGCCGCGCCGATGGCCGGTGGCGGGACGACGTGCAGGGCTGGGTCGACCACCCAGTCGCGCGGTCCCGGCGTCCAGGAGCTGTGCGGCGCCGTCACCGGGGACCGTCCCCGAGCCGCGCGGCGACGCGCACGAAGAAGCTCGACGCCTCCACCAGCGGTTCGACCCGGCCGCCGGCGGCCAGATGCAGGCTCCAGGTGGCGTCGAGGGCGTCGTCGAGGACGTCGTGGAGGGCGCACGCCCACGCCGCGTCGTGCTCGGTCTGCACCGGCTCGCCGGGACGGGAGAGCGCCATGGCGAGGTGAACGTCGTTCCCTCCGAGATGGGGTGCCACCTCGGCGTGCAGGTCGAGGAGGCCGGAGAGCAGGCGCCGGTCCGGCACGGCAGGGACGTCGTCGACCGGGAGCAGGACGGGGGACTGCCGGCCGTCGGTCCCGAGCCAGGTCAGCCAGAGACTGCGGCCGGCGAAGGTGGGCGGTTGCAGGAGGGCGGTCCAGCGGCGGGTCAGTGCCAGGGACGAGCGGACGGGGACGTCGGCGAGGGTCGGTGTCGTCACGCGGGACACCGTGGCAGCGCTCGAGGACCGCTCCGGGGTTGTCCACAGGCTGCCGATGGTGGCGGTTCCCTGTGGACGGCAGGGGTCAGACCGCGATGACCTGGAGGTCGCTGATCTCGGCGAGCGCCCGATAGTCGGCGTCCTGGGTGACGACCGGGACGCCGTGTGCCAACGCGGTGGCGGCGATCCAGGTGTCGTTCACGTTGACACGGCGTCCGGCCGCGGCGAGGAGGAGCCGCAACCGGGCCCACTCGTCGGCCACGGTGGTGTCGACGGGGAGGGGGTGGAGGTCGGCCACGGTCTGCAGGGTGGACAGCCGGCGCGATCTCACGGAGACGTCCGTGGCGGCGAGGACACCGGCACGCAGCTCGCCGTAGGTCACCACGGAGACAGCGACCTCGTCGGGCAGGGCCGAGACGTCCAGCTCCCGTCCCTCCTGGGCGATGAAGACGCTGGTGTCCAGCAGGCCACGGCTCACCGGATGGGCCCCAGCTCGTCGGTGTCCCCGGCGAGGGCGCGGAGGTCCTCCCGGAGTCCCGGATCGGCCTGCGCCGCTGCCAGACGCGCGGCGAAGGCCGCCTTCGGCGTCCAGTGCGAGCGTCGCTCGTGGATCGGTCCCAGCTCGGCCACAGGTTCGCCGTTCACCGTCACCTGCACGACCTCGCCCGCGGCGGCCCGCCGGAGGACACCGGCCGTGTCGTTGCGCAGTTCTCTGGAGGCCACCCGCATGGCTACGAGTGTAGGCCATCCGTAGCAAGCCGGTCGAGGGCCGCCATCAGCTCGGCGACGACCTCGGCGGCAGGCCGGACATCGGTCACCGCGTCGACGCCGGCTCCCGCGTACATGGCCATCGCGTCGAGGTGTCCCTCGGCGCCGGCCACCGGCGGGAGGCCGGACCCGCGCGGCACGGGGACCCGGGTGGGGCCCGTGGTGGCGACGACGTCGTCGTCCAGCTCGGCGAGCCGCTCGACGGCTGAGCGCAGCACCCGGGCCCGCGGGCTGGTGGCGCAGAGGGGGCAGACGGCGAAGGCGCCGGTGACGACGGTGCTGTCGCCGGCGGCGTCGACGACGGCTCGCTTGTACGCGGGGGAGGCGCCGGACTCGCTCGTCGCGAGGAAGCGGGTGCCGATCCGGGCGCCGGCCGCACCGTCCGCCATGACCTCGGCGAAGGCGCGTCCGTCGGTGATGCCCCCGGCCGCGAGGACGGGGACGTCGACAGCGTCGAGCACCTGGCGCAGCAGAGGTCGGAGCGGCTGGTCGCCTCTCACGTGACCACCGGCCTCGACCCCCTGGACCGTGACGACGTCGCAGCCGGCGTCCACCGCGGCGCGCGTCTCCGCGACCGACCCGACCTGCCACCCGGCGAGCGCCCCGGCCCGGTGGACGAGGTCCACCAGCCGCGGTGAGGGGTCGAACCAGAAGAAGTCGACGAGCCGCACCCGCCCGGCGACGTCGGTGACCAGTCCCTCGTCGACGTCGGGGGTGACGACGTTGGCGGACAGCACGCCGGACGTGCGCCCGCGGATCCCGTCCAGCAGCCGGAGCAGGGCGGACGGCCGGAGGCCGAGTGCGGAGACCGTGCCGACGCCGCCGGCCTCGGCGACCGCAACGGCCAGGTCGGGCGAGGAGACCGCTCCCATCGGCGCCTGCTGGATCGGGACGGAGCAGCCGACCAGCTCGGTGAAGGGCGTCTGCACGGCGGGTCCGGCGGCCTCGCGGTCAGGAGGCGCCGGCTCCCATCACGTCGGCCACTGGCGGGTGTCGGTGTACTGCTGGAAGCGGACGAGCTTGCCGTTCCGGAGGTCCCACACGTGCACGAACTGGGCGTCCAGCGGCCGGCCGGTCGCCCGGTGGCTGGTCGCGGAGTACCGGCCCTGGACGGCCACCGTGTCGCCGTCGGCGAGGAAGCGGTGCAACTCGAGCCGGAAGTCCTCGTACTCGTCGCCGATCCGGGCGAAGACGCCGTCGACGACCTGCTGCGGCCCCACGAAGGGGTGTCCGAGGTACCAGGGGTTCCCCTCGGCCTCGGACCACTTGATGGCCTCGTCCATCGCACCGAGGACCGTGCCGACGTCGCCGCGGGCGAAGGCGTCGTAGAGGGCCTTGATCGTCTCGACGCTGGTAGCGGCTGTCTGGGTCATGGCGACCTCCTCCGGGAACGGGTGCCGCCACGGTAGGGAGCCGCCGGGTCCCGTCGAGTGGCGCGGCGGCTCCCGCGGGCGGTGCTCAGCGTGCCGCGCCGGTGTGTGACCCGGGTGCACCGTGCGGTGGTCCGACGGGTAGCCCGGCGGGACCCGTCAGGTGAGCGGACCGGTGACGTCGGGGTCGTAGCCGGGCAGCCACCAGCGGATCTCGGCGTCGACCGCGACCGTGGCGCCCAGGGAGCAGAGGACGCCGGTCATCCCGACGGCCACGCGCTGCAGCAGCAGATGGCGCGGCGGGATGGTCAGCCGGCGCTGGGTGCGGGAGGTGGCGCTGAACGGGTCGGAGGCGGCCTTCGTCTGCTCCTGCATCCAGGCGCGGGTGAACGTGTAGGTGGGGCTGCGCAGCGGCTGCAGGTAGGGGTCGAGCAGCGCGAGGAGCGCCTCGGCGGTCACCTGGTCCGGTCGCAGCAGTCCCGCGGACGCGGCGACGCGGTGCAGCGCCGCGGCGTCGCCGTCCCGGCCGGCGGCGAGCAGCGGTCCGAGCCGGGTCGGCCAGCCGGACGGCATGGCCTCGGTCGCCCCGAAGTCGAGGACGCCGAGCCGGCCGTCGGGCAGCAGCCGGAAGTTGCCGGGATGGGGATCGCCGTGCAGCCGGCGGGCGCGCACGGGAGCGGAGGCGAACAGCCGCACCAGCAGCAGGCCGGCGCGGTCCCGGTCGTCCCGGGTGCCCTCGGCGATGACCCGTGACAGGGGCGTTCCCTCCATCCAGGCGGTGACCAGCACGCGGTCCTCGGTGGCGAGCACGTCGGGGACGGCGATGTCCGGGTCGTCGCGGTAGGCGTCGGCGAACGCCATCTGGGCGTCGGCCTCGAGGACGTAGTCGACCTCCTCGACCAGCCGCGCGCGCAGCTCGGCGAAGAGCTGCCGGGCGTCGAGGCCGGGCATGGCCGTCTGCACGACCGGGGCCACCTTCTGCATCATCCCGAGGTCCGCGACCAGCGCCTCGCCGGCGCCCGGGTACTGGACCTTCACGGCCACCGGAGTGCCGTCGGACCAGGTGGCGCGGTGCACCTGGCCCACGCTGGCCGCCGCGACCGGCCGGTCGTCGAAGTCGCGCAGGAGTCGCCGCCAGCCGGCCGGGAACGCCTGGTCGAGCTGCTGGTGCACCATCGCGGCCGGCAACGCCGGTGCCGCGTCCTGCAGCCGGACGAGCGCCTCGCGGTAGGGACCGGCCAGCTGCTCGGGCAGCGCGGCCTCCATCGCCGACATGGCCTGGCCGACCTTCATGGCGCCGCCCTTGAGCTGGCCGAGGGTGGCGAACAGCTGCTCGGCGGTGCGCCGCTGCACCTGGGCGGCGACCGCCTCGGCCGGGCGGCCGCCGAGGCGCTTGCCGAGACCGACGGCCGTGCGGCCGGCGAACGCCGCGGGCAGCGCGGCGAGCCGAGCGGTGCGGGCGAGGCGGCTGCTCGTCGGACGGCCGGCGTCGGGGGCGTCCACGGCCGGACGGTAGCGCCGTCCGGCTGCGCCGCGGTGCCCGTCGTGCGCGGCTCAACCCGGCAGGTGCACCAGCTCCAGCTGGACGTTGTCCGGATCCCGGAACACCAGGACCGAGTACGGCATGGGGTCGGTCGTGTCGGTCACGCCGGCGTGCTGCACACCCTGCTCGTCGAGCCACGAGGCCCAGGCATCGAGATCCTCCCGGGAGGACACCGCCCACGCGATGTGGTCCAGGCCCGTCGTCGTCTCACTGGCCGGCGTGCCCGGGTTGGCGACGTGGCGGTGGATCCCGATCGCCCACCCCTGTGCCGGTTCGAGGAGGAGGACGGCGTGGCCGGACTCCTCCGCGCCGTTGTGCGGGAACGTCATCGGGAGCGGCTGGAGCCCCAGCACGCGCTGGTACCACGCGACGCTCGCGTCGAGGTCCGTGGCGGTGATCGCGAGGTGGTGGAAGCCCGCGACAGCCGGTCGGACCCGTGCTGGAACGGTCACGTCGCCCTCCTGACTGCCTGCATCGACCGGTGGCCCGCTGCCGGGCATCCTGGCCGGTGGATCCGGAGCGTGGCGCCGACGACGTCCGCGGCGACAGAGGCGGACGGCCCTGGGACCGGCCAGGCGGCGTCTGTCGGTGGGTTCGTCGTCCCGCAGCTGCTGATGCCGTGGCGTGACCCGCCGGTGCAGGCGCCGTGAGCAGGACGGGCGGTGCGATCCCAGCGGGGGGACACGGTGGGTGTCCCGTCAGGAGGATGCCCGGGTGGGCGATCAGTGGACGGCCCGCTCCTGCCCGGCCCAGTAGGGCGCGCGCAGCTCCCGCTTGAGGACCTTCCCGGCCGCGGACAGGGGCAGTGCCTCGACGACCTCCATCGACCGCGGCGTCTTGTAGCCGGCGAGCCGGTCGGCGCAGAAGGCGTGCAGCTGCTCGAGGGTGACGGTGGCGCCGGCCGCGGGGACGACGACGGCGTGCACGCGCTCGCCCCAGGTCTCGTCGGGGACGCCGATGACCGCGCACGTGGCCACCGCCGGGTGCTGGGCCAGGACGCTCTCCACCTCGACCGAGTACACGTTCTCGCCGCCGGTGATGATCATGTCCTTGAGGCGGTCGGTGAGGGAGACGTAGCCCCCGTCGTCCATCCAGCCGGCGTCGCCGGTGTGCATCCAGCCGCCGCGCAGGGCCTCGGCGGTGGCCTCGGGCCGGTCCCAGTAGCCGAGCATGACGTTGCCCCCGCGGACGACGATCTCGCCGACCTCACCGCGGGGCAGCTCGGCGTCGTCGGGCCCGACGACGCGCACCTCGGTGCAGGGGGCGGCGCGGCCGACCGTGCGCCGGCGGGCCGGGTCCTCGTGGTCCTCGGGGGTGAGCAGGGTCGCGATGGGCGCGAGCTCGGTCATCCCGTAGGCCTGGACGAAGCGGGCGTTGGGGAAGGCCTTCACCGCGCGGCCCAGCAGGGCGTCGGACATGGGGGAGGCGCCGTAGAGGACCCGCCGGAGGCTGGTCAGGTCGAACTCGTCGACCCGCGGGGAGTCGACGGTCAGCTGGATCATCGTGGGCACCAGCAGGACGTCGGTGATGCCGTGCTCCTGGACGGCGGCCAGGACGGCGACCGGGTCGAACGCCGGGATCATCACCTGGGTGCCGCCCACGATGCCGCCGGTGACCCAGGCGGAGAAGTCGGCGAGGTGGAACATCGGCGCGGCGTGCAGGTACACGCGGTCGGTCGGCGTCGGCACGCCCGCGAGGTAGCCCATGGACGACGTCAGCAGGTTGTCGTGGCTGAGCAGGACGCCCTTGGACCGGCCGGTGGTGCCGCCGGTGTAGAAGACGCCGGCGAGGGAGTCGCCGCCGCGGCGGACGTCCTCGACCGGCTCGTGCCCCGCGACCAGCTCCTCGAAGGCGAGCATGCCGTCAGGGGTGGGGCCGTCGCCGGCGTGGACGACGTGCCGCAGGCCGGGGCAGCCGGCGCGGATGTCGTCGACGCACCCGGCGAGGGCGTCGTCGACGACGAGCACCCGGGCGTCCACCTCGGCGAGCGACTCCGCGATCTCCGGGACGCTCCAGCGGAAGTTGACCGGGACCACGACGCCGCCGGCCCACAGCGTCGCGGCGAGGAACTCGGAGTAGCGGTCGGAGTTCAGGGACAGGATCGCCGCGCGCTCGCCGTCCCCGACGCCGAGCTCCTGCAGGGCGGCCGCGAGGCGGGCGATCCGGTCGACCGACTCGGCGTGGGTCCGGGTGCGGCCGGCGCAGACGGTGGCGATCTCGTCCGGGCGGTGCTGGACGTGGCGGTGCAGACCCTGGGTGACGTACACGGTGCCGGCCTCCGGGCTCGGGTGGGTCCGGATCCTGGCTTCCGCGGCCTCGGCGGTGCCAGAGGCGGACGGCCCTGGGACCGGGTCACCCGATGAGGAAGGCAATCGTGTCGGGGCCGTCGGGGTCGACTCCCGAGCCGGCGACGGTGAGCGTGTCGCCGTCGGTATCCGGTGCGATGACTCCGGAGGTGCCGGAGGAGCCGCCACACAGCTCGACGGTCCCGGTGCGCTCGGGGCCGTCCCGACGGGGAAGGGGCGCGTCAAGGGACCAGCGGAACTTCACCGTGCCGAAGTGGGGTCTTGTGCGGGACATCGAGCAGCTGGGGTCCGCGCTCGTGAGCACCGCCGTCCCTACGCCGTCCTGCCCGACCCCCGCCCCGCCGTCGCCGAGCCGACTCGCCTGGCCGCGCTGGCGAGCTATCGGCTGCCGGGGCACGCCGGCATCTCCGATCTTGACGCCGTGGTGGCGTACAGGGCCCCGGTGGTGGACACCGGCCTGCGGTGACTGACCCGGTCGGCCCGGACGAGCAGTGACTCCCGGCCGAGCGGGGTGCGGGCGCGCCGTGCTCGCACGCGCCCAGCGAGCTGCCGTTCTGCGCGTACGTGGTCGCGCCGCGGGCGCCGCTGCAGGTGGTGGACGCGCTCGACCACCCGGTGTTCCGCGACCACCCGGCGGTGGCCGCCAGCGCGATCCGCTCGCACCTCGGGCTGCCGCTGATCGACGAGGACGGCTACGTGCTCGGTTCGCTGGGCGGCCTCGACGACGAGCCGTGCGAGTTCACGCGGGGGAGTACGAGGTGATGGAGATCAGGTGGGACTCGCGCAATCAACTACTCTTGCTAGGTCGCCGCTGAAACTGCATGGACCGCAAGGAGTATCCCCACACGCATCACTGGCCTCAGCTGCACCGCTACGCCACAGGCGCCACCACTCGAGCCCATGACGACCGGCCCGCCACGCAGCCTGAACTAGATTGCGTGCTCCACACGCAAAGCATCCCTGAGGTCATTCATGCCTGAAGACGTCCTTGACATCACGCCAGACCCCAAGGTTCTCCTCGCGCTTACACACACGCCGATCAAGCCCCTCGACGCTCTCTGCGAGCTAATCGACAACGGTATTGATTCATACCGGGCTGCGCTGCTGCTGGGCGCTCCGGTGGCCCACCCGCTGTTGGAGATCAGTGTCCCGGGCGAGAGCGAGGCGAGGCGCGGTGAGGGCACGCTACGCGTCAGAGACAATGGCCCCGGCCTCACGCGTGAACGGCTCGCGGACGCTCTTCGCGCTGGCTTTAGCGGCAAGAATCGATATGACACGCTTGGCCTTTTCGGCATGGGCTTCAACATTGCGACCGGAAAGTTGGGCCGTCGAACCACGGTGACAACGGCCAGACGCGGGGATGACTACGCCTTGAAAGTCATTCTTGATCTTCCGGCGGTTGTTCGATCGCGCCAGTTCCTCGTTCCGGTGCAGGTTGTGCCGAAACCAAGTGGCCTCGATCAGGGCACCGTTGTTGACGTCGACATGTGGTGGCCAGACGGCGACCCGAACGCCGGATTTGTTGTTCAGCTGGCACACATCTCGAAGCGCGCGCTGCGAGAGCAAGTCGGTCGCAGGTATGCATCTCTACTTGGCCGCGAGGACATGCCAAGCATTCGGGTGATCCTCAATACTGAGCCCGTTGCGCCGTTCGAGCACTGTGTGTGGTCAAGTGAAAGATTTGTCGAGCGGCAAGCCTGGGGAGTCATCCCGGCAAGACTTGACTTCAATACCGTACTGCGCACGCAGCGGCGATGTGTGGCAGACGGAACTGAGATCGAAGATGCCGCAGATCAGTGCATTGAATGTGGCGGCGGCGAGTTCCGCACGGTTGAGGAACGGGTTA
Source organism: Geodermatophilus obscurus (assembly GCF_900115395.1). GTDB lineage: Bacteria > Actinomycetota > Actinomycetes > Mycobacteriales > Geodermatophilaceae > Geodermatophilus > Geodermatophilus obscurus_B. Next base: position 131,421 of record NZ_FOWE01000008.1, on the reverse strand, counting down.
AGGGCTGGGTCGGGATCCAGCGGTTCGACGATAGCAACCGATACGGCATAGATCTCATCCGCAATGGCAGAGCCATTCGCGTCGCCGAGAAGGATGCCTTCTTTGAATATCCCGACGACCTAGGAAGTCCCGTAAAGGAGTACCCGACGGATCAGCAGACGGGGCGGATCGTAGGGGAGGTGCACCTCGACCACGTCCCAGTCGACTTTCAGAAGCAGGACTTCCAGCGCAGTAGCGGAGAATGGCAGCGCGCGATGCAGTTCCTCCGTGGCGGATCTCTACTTCCGAGTAGCTGGCCGCCCGGAACCCGAAACGAATCACCCGTATCGAAGCTCTTTCAGGGATACCGCAAACTGCGCAACTTCGGTCGGCCCGACATGTATATGGGGCGGTATGACGAAGCGGCGGGCAAGGCGGTGCGGATCGGTCGAGATGTTGAAGCGGAGCTTTACCGGCGCTTCCTGAATCATGAGCCGGGCTATTACGATGATCGGGAGTGGTGGGAGTATGTCGAGAACGCCACCGTTCCGCCTGTGGCAACATTCGCGACCTGCCCGCATTGCGATTTCCAGAACGTTGCGGACGCTGAGGTGTGTGCCGACTGCGAGGCAATCCTTGACGCGAAGCCGTGTGTAGCCTGCAACCAGGAGTTGCCTCGATCGGCGGTGACCTGCGAGTCCTGCGGGGCCTCTCAGATTCCTGAGGTCCGAGAGCCTTGGACCTGTCAGGTCTGTCAGCACATAAACGGCGTGGACGACGACCAATGTGTTCAGTGTGAGTCGTTGCGAGGAGCGGAGAATCCGGCCGATCCCGAGGTTCTTTGGCGGATGGCCGTCAAGCTTGACTCACTCTGCTTTTCGGGAAAAACCTTCGAGACTGCGGACGGCAAGAGAAGCGAGCCTCTCGATGTGACGGCCTTCCGCATGGACCCCACGAGACCGCGGTGGGACGGTCCTACAGTTCCGACCCTGGCGGTTAAGCAGCCGGGGGCCGTCGACGTTTTCCTCGACCTGGGCCATCGTGCGTTTACGCAGCTGCACCTTTCACCTGAGGAGGCGGTGGCCGTTGAGGCCGCGCAGTACCTGTACAACATGCGGCTTGACTTGACTGGGCGCCCGGGTCACTCAGTGGCAAATCTCGCGGTTCAGATCATGCAGGAGGTATGGGGAGAGTCCTTGTCCGGGCCGCCCGTGTCGCTCACCGACCAGGTGCGTGACCTATTTGCGAAAATCGCGTTGCGGCTCGAAACTATCCCGCAAATAGGCGACTTCATGGAGACTATGGACGAACATGAGCAGCGGGACTTCGCTCAACGCCTGATCGCTGACAAAAAGCTCGAAGAGCTCGAGGAACTGAGGAGCACTGGGCGCTACATTCGATATGTCTCGGCCGTCACGATTGCGCGACTCTTCGACACGGCAGCAGAGTCTTGGTTTGGAGTCGTTTGGGCGGACCGCCTCCCGGACGAACGTTTGGTTGGTAGGGCAGCCGCTGAGAGTGCCAAGCACTACTCGGTCGGATCCTACTCAAGGTGCCTCAATGACTGCGCCTCATTCCTGCAATTCCCCGATGACGACAAGCTGGTGAACGATCGCGTGCGCGCGGCGGCCGAATATCTCGAAAGTAAGTTGGTATGAGGCGGTTCGTCGATGACCTCGCCATAAGTATCAGCTCGTGGCAGGCCTACGAGCGAATGGTTGCTCGCCTTCTAGTCGCAGAGGGCTTTGATTACGTAGCTCTTGTGGGCAGGTCGGGTGACGGCGGGGCGGATGTATTGGCCCACCGTCGTGGCAAGCGTTGGCTATTCCAGGTGAAGCGCTGGACGACTCCCGCGGGTAGTGAGGTCCTAGACCGGACGATAGCCGCCGCGGCCACATACGGCGCGCAAGTGCCAGTGATAGTCAGCAAGTCTGGCTTCACGCGCGGCCTCATTGTGCAGCGAGATCGTCTCGCAGCCGAGGGCATGAATGTTCAGCTCTGGGATCGCGAAGTATTGGTGAGTCGAGGGCAGAAACTTCCGATCGAGCCCCTCAGCCGTCGGGCGCCTGAGCGATTCGAGCCTCGCCGATACCAGGAGGACGCCACCGACGCCATCGTTCAAGCTTCCATGTCGCGTAAACCTGGGAGTGCTCTCGTGGTCCTGGCGACGGGCCTTGGTAAGACATGGGTGGCGGCTGAAACTGTGCGACGTCTGTGCAGCGCGGAGCCGAGTTGGCGAGTGCTCGTGGTGGCGCATACCAACGATCTAGTTTATCAGCTCGAACGAGCTTTTTGGCCCTTCTTGCGGATTGATCAGACGACCGCGGTTATCAACGGGTTCGAGCGTCCCAAGTGGACGGACTTGGATCATTACTCCATCGTGTTCGCGTCTCGAGACAGTCTGGTGCCGGCCATGGACAGCGGCATCTCACTACCAGACTTCGATATGGTGATCGTCGACGAGTGTCATCACCTAGGGTCGAATCGGTATGAAAGCATGCTTGACTACCTCGCCGCCGGACGTGTCGGTGGCCCGTTCCTGCTCGGATTGACTGCCACCCCCTGGCGACCTGGCGGGGAGGGGCTGGATCATCGCTTTGATGCGCCTGTCGTCAATAAGGACTTGGTCGAAGGGCTACGCTCAGGCTTCCTAGCGAACGTCGACTACCGCATGTACATGGATAACGTCGATTGGCGCGGACTTCAAAGGTTGCGGGGCGACCGCTTCACGCCTAGAGCAATCAATAGAACGCTATTCATTGATCAATGGGATGATGCCGTCATCGAGCGCACGCGCGAAGCGTGGGCTGAATTACAGCAGCGTGGGCGCGGCATCGTCTTCTGTGGCACTGTGGAGCATGCGGAGCGCGTGTCTGCGCGCATTAATGCGCTTGGCTTCGCTAGTGCACGGCCGATTTACAGCAGAGCGTCAGACGGAGTTTCCATGGGCCCCATCGACCGGGCAAAGCTGCTGCTGGACTTTGCGGATGGCCGAGTCCAGATTCTCTGTGCTGTGGACGTGTTGAATGAGGGCGTTGACGTTCCCGATGTGAACCTTCTGGTGTTTCAGAGGGTCACCCATAGTCGACGAATCTTCGTGCAGCAGCTCGGGAGGGGCCTTAGGTTAGCGCCCGGCAAGGAAAGGGTCTTGGTGCTCGACTTCGTGTCTGATGTACGTAGGTTTGCGGCCGGCCTGGAGTTGCAGCAATCACTCGAGGCGCCTGGTCCGCGTAGCGATCGAAGCACTCGTGTGAGTTTGCCGTCGCGTGTGAGCTTCAGGCGTGCGGACGCGGAGGATATCGAGGGGGCTTCATTCCTGCGACACTGGCTTGGCGAGTTGCAGGAAGTCGAGGAGGCCGGTGAGGATGTCAGTGTGCTCCGCTTTCCGCCGATCGATCTTCTAAGTGATGCGGCCAGGAATCGAGGATAATTGTGTCCTGGGAACATAAGCGCGCGCGGGCGCTGGAGGCTGTTCAACTCCTTGGTCACCTATTGCGGGACGCTGAGGTCGACGAACGGCGGTTAACCTTGGGTTACCTTGATGCGAAGCGGGAGCTTGCTGCGGCTTTCGAGACGCTCGCGAAAGAAACCTACGCTGACGACCGGGAGATATCTCGGGTCAAGCATGAGATCGAAGTGCAGATGCGGCGTTCGTATCCCGCCATCCCTCTCAAGTACCTGCAGGTCAAGCGCTTCTACGCTGTCCATGCACTGATCTTGAATTACCTGTCGGCTAGGCTGAACGAAGAAATTGCAGCGGATGAGCTGCGGCTCCTGTCGGGCGATGCGGTCCATACTGAGCGCAGAGCTCGTGAGCTTCGAGACCTCGGCCTGAATGTCGTGACACGCGAGAGTGGCGGGGTTGCCACTTATCGTCTGACCACTCTTTCGGCTAATCTCCAGGAGGCAGCGGAGGGGTTGACTCTCAAGAACATTAATGCTGATGCAAGGTTGCCTCGGTGTGAGCGAGAGGCATTCGTAGCCCACGTCTTGAGTGGACGCGGAGGGGGTGGAGTCGCTTAGGCGAAACCGCATTCTAGGGTGGGGTAGGCTTGCACGGCGTGGGACCGCTTAAGGTTCACATGGGGCTCGGTCCGCTCCTTTCAGTTACTTAAGGCAGGCCGATCTAAGTCTCGAGGTGGCGGTCGAGCGCACGGGAGGCCTTAGGCTAGCGCTCGTCTAAGCGCTTCCTCGACGGCAGTGACAGCGTTGGCGAGGGGCTCGTGCTCCCAGACGCGTACGACGGTCCAGCCGGCAGCCATGAGCGCCGCGTTGTTCCGGCGGTCGCGCTCGACGTTGCGCGCCAGCTTCGGGGACCAGTAGCCCGTGTTGCGTGTCGGCTCGCGCCCATGGATCGGGCAGGCGTGCCAGAAGCAGCCGTCGACGAAGACGGCGACCTGGCGGCGCGTGAAGACCACATCTGGCCGCACGCGTCCGTCTGGAAGGTCGAGCCGGTAGTCCTTCCGGAAGCGCCAGCCACGGGCGTGCAGCGCTGAGCGAAGCGCCAGCTCAGGCTTGGTGCCTGTGCGCCGGATGGCGGCGAGGTTGCGCGAGCGTCCAGGGCTGATCGGCACAGGGCGCCCGGCTGCCGCCTCTGGCGCGTCGGAGCCGGGTTGCGGTGTGATGTCGCCGCCAGACACGGGCGCCACGGTAGCCAGCCGCGGCGACTTGTCGGTGGCGCCGGCTTTGATGCTCGGCATGCAGACGTGTCACCCGGCCGGGGGACTGGAGAGCTCTAGGGTGTGGCACCAATGGTGAGCAAAGAGCAGACCTTCAAGGTCGTCGAGATCTGCGCCGGCGCTGGCGGCCAGGGTCTCGGGCTGGAGAAGGCAGGATTCGAGCACGAGCTGGCGGTGGAGATCGACAGCTACGCGTGTCAGACCCTGGCCCTGAACCGGCAGTCCTGGAAGATCGCGCAGGGCGACGTCGCCGACCGGTCAGTCTGGAAGCCCGAGATCTATGCCGGTGTGGACCTGCTGGCCGGCGGGGTGCCGTGTCCGCCGTTCTCGATTGCCGGCAAGCAGCTGGGTGCCGGCGACGAGCGGGATCTCTTCGCATGGGCCGTCCAGACGGCAGTGGAGATCCGGCCCCGTGCGCTTCTCCTCGAGAACGTCCGTGGTCTGTCGATGCCGCGTTTTGCTGCATACCGCCAGCATGTGCTCGACAGCCTCGCCGACGCTGGCTACGTGGGCCAGTGGCGTCTCTTGCAGGCCTCGGACTTTGGTGTCCCGCAGCTACGGCCTCGTTTTGTGCTCGTCGCGCTGCGGGACAAGGACGCGCCCTACTTCGCCTGGCCCGAGGCCCAGGGCGATCCGGGCACAGTCGGTGACGCCCTCAGGGGCCTCATGGAGGAGAACGGCTGGGAGCACGCCGACGAGTGGGCGCAGCTGGCCAGTGGCATCGCTCCGACGATCGTTGGCGGCAGCAAGAAGCACGGTGGCGCTGATCTTGGCCCTACCCGGGCCAAGCGTGCATGGGCAGACATGTTCGTCGATGGCTTGGGCATCGCCAACGAGGCGCCGGCCATGAAGGACCCGCATCCCGAGGAAAAGAAGCCGAAGCTCACCGTGGAGATGGTCAAGCGCCTCCAAGGGTGGGATCCGGCTGACAAGTGGGAGCTGGCGGGTCGGAAGACTGCTCAGTACCGCCAAGTGGGTAACGCCTTCCCGCCGCCGATGGCCGAGGCGGTTGGTCGCGCTATCCACGACGCTCTGAGTCAGAAGGAAGAGAAGACGGACCTCGGGCTCCTCAAAGTAGAGCATGACGGGGTCTACAGGGCGTTGCGGGAAGCTGACGGCTACGTCTCATTCGAGGCGCTGCGGAACCGCGTCAAGCCAGCACTTGATCCCGCGAAGCTTGAGCAGCACGTTGCCAACCTGAGCAAGGATTTCCACATCGACTTCATCTACCCGGCTCAAGGGGGCGTGGAGATCCGCCTCGGAAGTTTTAGGGCCTTCACCGGCCAGGATGACCACGAACGGCACGCTGCCTTTGCGACACGCTCGGCTCGCTCCCGCATCAGCTGACCAAAGCTGACTCGCTAGACGGCGAGGTCGAAGGGCAAGTCGGCGATGTCCTTGAGCCGCTTGCCCTGGATCATTATATCCAGCAGCTCAATGGCGTCATCGGCGCCGTAGGTCTTCACGGCTTCGATGAGTTCTGGTAGGGCGAAGTGGTATACGCAGTTAATGTCGCCTGTGCCGAGGGCGAGTGATGAGATTCGTGTGGGTGTCGGCTCGCCGGTGACCACCACGACGTGGGGGAGCCTGCCCTTGCGGTTCCGGACGAGGTTGAGTGCCTCACTGCGGACGTTCTGAGCGCGGTCCGGGCGGAGAGTCCATTTGCATGACACAACCGCATGCAAGATGGGCAGCGGCTGCACTGGGGCGCGGATCGTAGCGCGGGTGGCCACCGAATCATCTATCAGCCAGTCGTGTGCATTAATCTCCTCATCGCCGACGGGGGCACGGGCGATGGTTACGTCAGGGGCAATCGCATAGGCATTGCCTAGTGCCGCGCGAAGCGAGGGGTTTGCCTCGACCGCGGCCGACAGCTCTACCAGGTGTGAGTATTGCTCGAAGCGGGAGGCGCCGGAATCCGCGTTGCGACTTCCAACCTTTGTGATTCCCAAATCGCCCGGGCGCAGGTGGCTGAGGCGGGGAAAGGTCGTGCTGAGGAAGTTCGCGCAGGCTTGCTCGAATCTCCCGCCCGAGGATTGGCTAGCGAGGCGCAACCCTGTCTCCGCCCGTAAGGCTGTCGCGATGTGAGTGGCGTAGGCGACGCTCGCACGGTTGTCCTTGTCCGCGTCGCTGGGGACGCGCAACTCGCTAACCGAAAGGCTTGATCAGTCAGCAAGCTGGCGTGGAGGCGCCGCCGCTCCTCCGTCATGATCGGGTCGCCCGTCTCCATAGCCCTACCGTATGCAATCGGTTCCAAATCAAGTGGGTGCCACCAGGAGCGGAGTTCTCGATCGTAAGGTGATCTTTGGGTGAAGCCTGTCTTCATGTCACGCTCGAAGCCGAAGAACGCGCACTGCCGGTCCCACACCTCGAACACCTGCGCCGGCCACTTGCTGCTGCGCTTGCGCCTCACCGTCGGGTCGTGCGCTCCGCCATGCAGCAGCTCGGGGTCCAGGCCGACGGCGACCAGGACGTCCGGCGCCACGGTGGCAGGGAAGTGCACCTCAAGGAGCCCCGCGCAACCTCACCGACGAGCTCCGGACGTGACCGCAGCGCAGCCTCCAGCGAAGCCTCGGGCCGCCCGGTGACGTCGGCTCGCAACGGTCCGACGTTGTCCATGGGCATGTTGCAGCCGAGCGTCCAGACGCCGTCGGACCGCAATCGGGTGAAGGGATAGGCGTCGCTCTGCGCCCGGCCGGTCCACGACGGGAGTCCGAACTCCCCGGCCGAGTGCACCTGCGGCGAGTCGCTCAAGGCTGCCGTCCGTCTTCCCGACGAGCAAAGCGTGACCGCGTTTCGCCTTCAGGCGTCTACCCTCGGTCCGGCAGAGGTCGTCGGGGCGTACTCGGCGGCCTACAGCAAATAGCGGCAGAGCCCTGGCCCGGCGCCCTGCTCGCCCTCCGGCTGGCCAACGCCGTGGTCCGGAGGATCCCTGGCCTGCTCCACGGGCGGCGTGCGCGAGATCCGCAGCGCTGCTTCATCCGGACGGACAAGCGGATCCTGCTGGAGAGGGCGGGACAGCGCTGCGAGCGATTCCTGGCTCGGCCGTCGATGCCGAGCCACGGAGAACCTGCAGGCCGACCACGTACACCCGCACAGTCGAGGCGGGTCCACCACGGTCGCAAGCGGGCAGGCGTTGTGTCCTCGTCACAACACGCGGAAGGCCAACCGGGTGCTCTGGACCTGGGAGCTCGATCGGCTCGCCCGACGGCGGGAGGCCTACTTCCCGTCTGGAGTGTCGACCGCGGTCATCCGCAATGGGACTTGGTGGGTGCCCGTCGGCCCTCCCCACTTGGGATGACGGGCTCTTCGTCAAGCGGTCCCCGCGCTTACGACACGAATAGGTTCCGTTGAGCGTTCGTCTGCGCCGTCCCTTTGCGACGCGGACGGTCGACCGGGGGAGTCGTCGTTCTCGACCTTCCCCGCGTCATCCAACTGGTTGATTCGCGGGCGATGCGCCTGAGACGGGAGTGACTGTGGCCGGGCCCATCACCGATCAGGTCGATCTCGGCTACCGCACCTTGCGCGTCACCTGGCGCCAGAGGTGGCGTCTGCGCTGGTACGCCCGTGCCGACCGGCGGGCCGGCCTGCCGGTGGGCTTGGACGCAGGCAGCACGCCTGTGCTCCATGAGCTCGTCGTCCAGTTCGGTGATGCCTGCGAGCGCGAGCGCACCCGGTACCTCGCCGACGTGGACAACTTGGTCGTCCGTCTCGGGCAGCTCGAGGCGCGGCTGTCCTCCCTGGAGGGCGCACTGGTGCGTCAGGCCGACGAGGTCCGGCGCTGCGCCCAGCCTCCGGGCGAGGAGTGGCTGGCCATGCGCTACCCCAACGAGGACGCCATGTCCCCGTCGGCCACCCGGGAGCGCCGGGCCGTCGCTCACCGCCGCCAGCTCGACCGCGCTCGAGCCGCGCAGGCCGAGCTGCAGGAGCAACTGGACCAGGCGCTGGCCGAGCAGGCCGACCTGCGGGCGCGCCTGCGTGCGAAGGCAGACGTCGCCCGTTCTCGCGTCGTCCGCCTCAGCCAGTTCACCAACCGTCAGGCCGCCATCTACCGCCGTGCCCTCATCCGCCGCCACCCCGAGCGCGAGGAGCTTGTGCGCCGGTGGAGCACCGACCTCGCCCGGCCGCCGGCCTGGGCTGCGACCGATCCGATCCTGCCGACCACCGAGCCCTCGGGAGTACCAGCGTGAGCCGTCCGTGGTCCCGCTCCGTGGAGAACAGCACGCCCGTCGTGACCGTCGACCTCGCGTGGCCGAACACCGGCCGTCGCGACGCGCATGAGGACGTCCGAGCCCGGGTCGCCCAGCTCGCCTCCGCCGGCTCGCTCGACGCCGCCAATGGCGACGTCCTCGACGCCTGGCTCGAGGGCACCCGCCGCACGCGGCGGGCTGATGCCGAGGCGGACCGCACCCGGGCCGCGGCCGCCGCAGAGCGCGAGGTCGCCCGGCTCGAGGCAGAAGTGCTCGCGGCCGATCAGCGGCTGGCGTCCGCGACGGCAGAGGTCGCGCACACCGAGCGCGTGATCGGCATCCTCGAGGCGCAACTCCTCGGGCCCGCCGAGCAGCCGCCGGTCGAGTCCCGCGAACGCCGCCGCCGTCCCCGCCCCACCCTCGACCCGCTCGAGGGCCTGGTCCGGCGTCCTTGGCACAGCGGCATCGTGATCGTGCTGCTGCTCCTGGCGGCGGCCGGTGACCTCGCGACCTTCTACATCGTCCTCGCCACGGCCTACCGTGAGGCCGGCCCCCTGATCATCGGTGCGCTGACCGCGGCCTTCGCTGCCGCGTCGGTGGGGCTGATGCACGGCATCGGCCGGGCGGTGAAGGACCTCCGCGAGGCGCGCGGCGGCATCGGCCGGGTGGCCATCGCGCTGATGACGGCGGGCTGGCTGGTGCTCGGCGGTGTCGCGTTCGCCTTCCGCCTGGAGTCCGAGGACGGCGGCACCGGGGCCACCGGCTTCGGGACCGCCACGACGACGAGTACCGGCACCGATCCGCTGCTGTCGGCTGTGCTCCTGGCCGGGCTCTTCCTCGCCTCGGGTCTGCTCGCCTATTACGCCGGCTTCTCCGAGCACCACCCGCGCATGAAGACCTACCTGGCTCTGCGCAAGCGACTGCCGGAGCAGGGCCAGGCTGTTGCCACCGAGACTCGCCTCCTCAACGAAGCCCGGCAGGCGCTCGACCTCGCCCGCGGTGATGCCGAGCGCGCTGCGCTGCGGACCCGCGCCGACATCGACCGCATCGACGCCGAAATTGACGAGCTCAAGGAGCTCGTGCGCGTCGAGGTCGCGGCCCACCTCGGCCTCCCCGAGGCGACGACCGGCCTCGTCACCGGTCGCGGCCCGGCGTCCTGACCACTCCCCGCATCTCGAGAACGGAAAACCGACCGTGTCGACCTCTCGCCCTGTGCGTCGTCTGCTGACAGTCGCCGTCTCGGCTGCCCTGGTCGCCGGCCTTACCGGCTGTGGCAGTGACGACGTCGCCGAGCCGACGGGCGGCGTCGCCTTCGTGGTGGGTGCCCGCAGCAACATGCCGGCACCACAGCTCGACGGCGGGGCGCTGGAGGTCCTCGACGCCGCAGTCGACGACCAGTCCCGAGTGTCGATCACGGTGGCCGACGGCGAGCCGTCGCTCGTGGAACCCGGAGCCATCGACTTGCTCATCGAGGGGGCAACGAGCCAGGCCCGGGATGCCAGCCGCGTGGAGAACCGGCAGCTCGTGCTCGACGGCCTCGTCTCCGCCCGGGCCGAAGACAAGGAGACGGACCTCCTCGGGGCGCTCGACGAGGCAGTGCGGAGTATCTCCTCAGCACCCGGCCCTCACACCGTGGTCGTGGTCGACTCGGGCCTGTCCACCGCAGGCGCTCTCGACTTCCGCGCACGGGATGTGCTGAGCGCGGATCCGAAGGCACTGGCCGATCAGCTGGCGGCTGACGACGAGCTGCCAGACCTCAAGGGCAGCACGGTCGTCTTCCAGGGGCTGGGCGACACCTTCTCCCCTCAGATGCCGCTCGGGCGGCCGCAGCGGCAGGACCTCATTGACATCTGGGCCGCGATCGCTGAGAGGGCCGGGGCCGCGGACGTCGTCGTCGAGGAATCCCGGCTGCTTGTGCCTCCGGTCGGCGTCCTCCCCAAGGTGACGCCGGTCGAGGTCCCAGACGGCGCCGCGTGCACCGTCACGTTGACCAGCGATCTGGTCCGCTTCAAGCCGGACAGCGCGGAGTTCCTTGATCGGGCTGCGACGCTCGAGGTCTTGGCGCCGCTTGCCGCGCAGCTGACACAGCCGGGCGTCTCCGCAACGCTGACCGGCACGACGGCGAGGGTCGGTGACATGGCCGGGCAGGTCGAGCTCAGCCTGAGCCGGGCTGAGGCCGTCCGGTCTCTCCTGACTGATGAGTTCGAAAGCCCATCGGACGCCATGGCAGCCATCGGACTCGGCAGTGATTTCCCGGAGTATGTCGAGGACCATGGACCTGACGGCGAACTGGACGAGGACAAGGCGGCGCAGAACCGCAGGGTCGTCGTCCAGCTCGTCGGCGGCGCTGGCCTGACCTGCGGCTGACACTCACATCAGCCCCGCGGCGACCACCCGCGTGGTCTCGGCGATCAGCGCGTCGTCGTGCTCGGCGTCCGGCTCGTCCCGGCTCGACATCACCGCCAACACGATCGGTGACCGGCCGGGTGGGATGACCACGGCGACGTCGTTGCGGGTGCCGTAGGCGCCGGTGCCGGTCTTGTCCCCGACGTCCCAGTCGTCGGGGACGCCGGCGCGGATGAGCGCGTCGCCGGTGGTGTTGCGGCGCAGCCAGTCCACGAGCTGCTCGCGGTCCTCGGGAGCGGCCGCGTCCAGGGCGTACGCCCGCAGCGACCCGGCCAGCGCCCGCGGCGTCGTCGTGTCGCGGGGATCGCCGGGGACGGCGCTGTTGAGCCCCGGCTCGTCGCGCACCACCTCGGTCACCGTGTCGCCCACCCGCTCCAGCGCCGCGTCGAGCCCCGCCGGGCCGCCGAGCTCGCGCAGCAGCAGGTTGAGCGCGCTGTTGTCGCTGAACCGGACGGCGGCGTCGCAGAGCTCGGCCAGCGTCATGCTGCCGCCCACCCGCGTCTCTGTGACCGGCGAGTACGCCGGCGCCAGGTCGGCGGCGGCGATCGGCACGGCCCGCGCCAGGTCCGCCGGCGACGTCTGCGCCAGCAGCGCCCCGGCGGCCAGCGCCTTGATCGTGCTGGCGTAGGCGAACCGCTCGTCGGCCCGGTGCTCGATCGTCGCGCCAGAGCCGGTGTCGACGGCGAACACACCCAGCCGCGCGTCGAACCGCTCCTCCAGCGTGGCGAACTCACCGGAGACGTCCGGGACGGCGGACACGGTCGCCGGCGGGGAGCTGGTGGTCACCGAGGGAGCGGCGGCCTGCGGCGACGTGCACCCTGCGAGCAGGAGGCACACGAGCAGGGCGCGGCGGGCCATCAGCCGCCCACCAGGACCGGCAGCAGGTGCTCGGCCACCAGGTCGTGCGCCGGCCGCCACCCGTCCTGCAGCCGGTCGCGGGGCGGCGGGCCGAAGGAGAACTCCGGGTCGCCGGTAGTCACCACCACCGCGTCCGCGGCCGGTACCGCGTGCACGTGCTGCCCGGCCCAGCCGCCGGCCAGCGGGCCGGCGTCGTCGATCCAGACGAGGTAGCCGTAGGGCCGCTCCTCCGGCGGGCCGCCGCGCGTGTGCGCGGTGAGCATGTCCCGCGCGAACCCCGGGTCGAGCAGCGTCCCGGACAGCCACAGCCGGCCCAGCGCCGCCAGCCCGGCGGCGTCGAGCTCCAGGTGCGCGTGCCCGGTGGGCACGCCGTCGGGGTCGCGGTGCCACCGCCACCCGGTGATGCCGAGCGGCCCGAACAGCTCCCGCTCGGCGAAGGAGGCCAGGCCGCCGGGCAGCAGCCGGTCGAGGACGGCGGCCAGCAGGTGCGCGGCGCCGTTGTCGTAGCGGAACCGCGTGCCGGGCGGCTCCAGCGCTGGCGCCGCCGCGATGCGCTCCAGCCACCCGCTGGGGAGGGCGCAGACCTCGTCGATGTCGTACGGGCCCCCGGTCTCGCAGCCGCGCGTCATCGTCAGCAGGTGCCGCACCGTCTGGCCGGGCAGCGGCAGGTCCAGCACCGGGCCCACCGGCAGGTCCAGGTCGCGCAGGTGCCCGTCCCGCGCGGCGATCCCCGCCACCGCCGCCAGCACCGACTTGGTCACCGAGAACACGTCCGCGACCGCCGGTCCCCGGTAGTGGTGGTCGAACACGACCTCCCCGCCGACGTCGACGCGCAGGTGGCTGGTGTGGGCGAAATCCGGGCGGGTGCGGATCTCCCGGTCGATCCGCTCGCAGACGGCCAGCACGCGATCGGGAAGGGGCGGCACCGGGCTGTTCTACCCGAGCCACTCCTCGACCCGGTCGAGCTGCTCGTGGGTGAGCCCCACGTGCAGGTCCGGCGCGACCACAAGCACGTGCGGATGGGCGGCCAGCCAGTTACCGGTGTCGTCGGCCTGAGCGGCGAGGTCGTCGTCGATCCACACGATCCGCCGGTCCGGCTCGGCCTCGGCGACCTCCTTCGCGGCGGTCAGCTTCCACCAGCCCGACGAGCCGCCGAACACCCCGAGGAACCCGGTCGGCGCGGCGTCGGCACGGGCGTGCGTCTTCAGCCCCCGCGGCAGGCCCATCGGCTCGGCCAGCAGCCGGTCGGCGTCGGTGGTCCAGGTTGTCAGCCACTGGATCTCCACCCGGCCCGACTCGTGCAGCTCCCGCAGCCGCGCGGTGATGCCCGGGTCCCACGACAGTCGGTAACCGTTGAACGACCCCTGCCGCCACCCCTCCGGCAGGTCCCGGCGGGGCGAGTTGAGGACGCCGTCGACGTCCAGCAGCAGGATCGGCGGGTTCCCCATGCCCACCCCCTACCCGCTCGGGCCGGGCTCAGCCGACCAGGTGGGCGACGTCCCCACCGGCGCAGACCCCGGAGGCGACCAGCGTGCCGCCGTCGGCCGAGACGGCGAGGTCCAGGGGTGCGCCGCCCTCCGAGCACAGCGGCACCTGCCGCCCCAGCTCCCCGGTGTCGACGTCGAGCGGGGCGACGGTGTGCACCTCGGCCGAGCCCAGGTTCAGCCACACCCGCCGCGAACCGGGTGCGACGTCGACCTCGGCAGCGATGAAGGGGAGCGCGTGCGACTCCTCCACCGCGCCGTCCCGGACGGTCACCAGCCGGTGGTCGGTCCCGCTGGTGCTGAGGGAGACGACGGCGGTCCCGTCGTCGAGCACCCGCAGCGCGTGCCCGTGGCCCTCGCTGCCGTCGCCGATGACGTCGACCGGCCCGCCGGCGAGCCGCAGGCCGGCGTCGTACCCCACCAGCACGGCGTCGGAGTCGCCCTCCCCGGGCACGCGGTAGGTGGTGACCAGCGCGGTCAGCCCGCCGTCCGGCCGCAGCGCCAGGTCGGCGACGTCCGCACCGCCGGGCGCCGTCACCTGCAGGTCGGCGCCCGCGGTCACCGCGCCGGTCGCGACGTCGACCGTCACCAGGCGGGTCACCTCGTCCCCGCCGACGACGTACCACCGCAGCGCGGCGTACAGGGTCCGCCCGTGGGGGGCGAGGGCAGCGGTCGCGCGGTCGGCGGTGCCCAGCTCCGGGTCGGCGGGGAGCACCCGGACCTCGGTCCGCTCCGCGCCCGGTGCGAGGACGGTGAGGGCGACGTCGAGCTGCTCGTCGTCGCCGTCCCCGACCGGAACGGAACCGACGGCGACCACCGTGCCGTCGTCGGCGACGTGCACCTCGCTGCCACCGACGTACGGCGCGCCCGCGGTCACCGTGCCGACGGTCGGTCCGTCCGCGCCGGGCACCAGCTCGACCAGGGCGCTGCCCGCCTCCCTGCCGTAGTAGGAGTCGCCGGTCAGCAGCACGAGGAACGAGCCGTCGTCGAGCGCGACGACGTCGCGGGGGGTCAGCTCGTCGTCGACGGCGGCGAGGTCGACGCTGCCGAGCAGCCCGGGGGAGGGGGCGGCCGGCGCCGTGGCGGTGCCGGCGACGGCGGACGTGCAGCCGGTCAGCACGAGGACGGCGGCGGCGAGGACGGAGGAACGCATGACGGGCTCCGTCAGCCGACGAGGACGGCGAGGTCGCGGGCGGTGCGGTCGTCGGTGCAGAGGGCGCCGGCGAGCACGGTGCGGCCGTCCGCGGCGGGCGCGAGGCCCACCGGGTAGCCGTCGGCGCACAGCGGCACGTCGGCGACGGTCCCGCCGGTCCCCAGGTCGACCGTGGCGACGGCGGGCCCACGGCCCTGGGACCCGGAGGTCACGTAGACGTGCTCCCCGCCCGGTGCGACGGCGAGGTCGATGCCGGCGGGGCCGGTCAGTTTCGCGGTGACCGCCACCGCGCCGTCCCGGACGGTCACCAGCAGCGCCCGGCCGGTGTCGAGGTCCCCCTCCAGGACGGAGGCCAGCACGGCGCCGTCGGGCAGCACCTCCAGCGCGTAGCCGCGGCTCTCCTCCGCCCCGACCAGCTCGACCGGGTCCCCGAGCGGCCGCAGGCCGGCGTCGTACTGCGCCAGGACGACGCCCTCGACCTCGCCCTCGACGTCGCGGTCGGCGCCCACCAGCGCCGCCAGCCCGCCGTCCGGGTGCAGCGCGAGGGCGCGCACGACGGCCTGCCCCGGCGTCGGGACGCCCAGCTCGCCGGTCGCGCGGACCTCCCCGCTGGCGACGTCGACCTCTGCCAGCCGGTTGACCGTGCCGTCGCCGACGGTCCACCGCAGGCTCGCGTACAGCGTCGCGCCGTCGGGGGACAGGACGCCGGTGCCGAGGTCGGGCGTGCCCAGCTCGGCGTCGGGGGCGATGCGCACCAGCTCCGGCTCCCCGGCTCCGGGCGCGAGGACGGCCAGCGCCAGGTCCTGCTCGCGGCCGCCGTCGCCGCTGCCCGGGTCGCCGGCCTCCGGCAGCACGGGGGCGAGGGCGACGACGGTGCCGTCGTCGGCCACGTGCACCTCGCCGGTGTCGGCGAACGCGGGGCCCTCGGTCACGGTGCCCACGGTCAGGCCGCCGTCGTCGGGGACGAGCTCGACGAGCACGCCGCGGTGGTTCGAGCCGAGGTCGCCGGTCAGCAGGACGACGAAGCGGCCGTCGGCGGTCGGGGCGACGTCGGCGATGCGCACCTGCCCCTCCACCCCGGCGTCGGCCTCGACGGTGGCGAGCGCCTCGGTGAGCGGGCCGGCGCTGCTCGCCAGGACCGGGCCGGCGTCCCCGACGACGGACGACGAGCAGGCCGCGGTGAGCAGGGCGGTGGCGACGAGGACGGGGGCCGGGCGCATGGGAGGCACCCTCGGTTCCGCCGCTTGCCGGGCACTTGCGGGCGACGTGCGGTCCTCAGCCGGCGAGGAGGAAGGCGCGGACGTGCGGGACGCCGTCCTCGTAGCAGGCCGCGGTGACGACCACCGCCCGCCCGTCGGCGGAGACGGCGTTCTCGTACGCGGTGCCGTTCGGGCAGAGGAACACGTCGTCGACCACCGTCCCGCTCGCGAGGTCGACCGTCGCCGTCGCGGCGACGTCCTCGCCGCGCTCAGCGTCGCCGTGGTAGGTGAGGAACGCCCGGTCCCCGGCGGGGGAGACGGCCATCCCCAGGGCCGTGCCCGGCAGGTCGGCGGTCACCTGCACTGCGCCGTCCCGGACGGTGACCAGCCGCGTGTCGTCGTCCTCGCCTCCGTCGTCCACCCCCACCGAGACCGTCGCGACGAGGGTCCCGTCGGGCAGCGGGACCAGCGCGTAGCCGGCGTTCGGCTCGTCCGGGACCAGCTCCACGGGCGCCCCGACCGGCCGCAGGTCCGCGTCGAGCCGCACGACGAGGGTGTGGTCGACCGTCCGCTCGGCGTCGCGGTGGGCGGTCACCAGCACCGCGACCCCGCCGTCGGGGAGAAGCGTCACGTCGTAGGCGCACGCCAGCCCGGGCGTCTCCACGCCCAGCGGCGCGGTGGCGGTGATCTCGCCGGTGGCGACGTCGACGGTGGCCAGCCGGGTGACCGTCTCGCCGTCGACGGTCCAGCGCAGGGCTGCGTACACCGTCGCGCCGTCGGCGGAGAGGACGCCGCTGCCGGTCTCGGGCGGGCCCAGCTCCGGGTCGGCCCCGACGGCGCGCACCTCCGCCTGGGTGCCGCCGAGCGGCAGGACGGCGAGCACGAGGTCCGGCCCGTCGGAGAGGTCGCCGCTGGGGTCGCCGGCCTCGGGCGGGACGGTGCCGAGGGTGACGACCGAGCCGTCGGGTGCCAGGAGCAGCTCGCCCGGGTGGTCGACGAGCGGGGCCTCGGCCACCGCACTGGCGGTCAGGCCGCCGTCGGCGGGGGTCAGCCGCACGACGGTGGTGCGGGCGTGGGAGCCGGGGTCGGCGACGAGGAGGGCGAGGAAGCCGCCGTCGGGCGTCGCCGCGACGTCGGCCAGGCGCAGGAGGTCGCCGGTGTGCAGGTCGACCGCTGCAGGGGCGGGGACGTACTCGGTGGGCGGTGTGGTGACGGGCGGACCCGCCGCCGAGGTGGCGGTGCCGGTGACCGTGGACGCGCAGCCGGCCGCGAGGACGGCGGTGCCGAGGAAGGCGGCGGCGAGCCGGGACTAGCGCATGGCAGGAGCTCCTGGGTGCGGGGGAGCGCCGGATCCGGCGGCTCCTGCTCGCACTGTGGGCGGCTCCTCTTGACCCCCACCTGGACCCGACGAGGACCACCGTCCGCGTGATGCCGCCGTTCCGGAACGGCGACGCGCCAGGTCGTCCGGACGTCGCCTCGTCCACGGCCCGGGGCACGACAGCCAGGGCCGGGTCCGGAGGCGGCTACTCCCCGGGGACGACGACGGCGCGGCCGCGCACCTCGCCGGCGTGCAGCCGGCGGTAGGCCTCGACCGCCTGGTCCATGCCGTACCGCTCGACCTCCACGTGCACCGCCCCGGTGCGCGCCAGGTCGAGCACCTCCATGAACTCGGTGCGCGTGCCCCAGTACGGCGCCCGCACCGACGCCCCGAACGGGGTGGAGAAGAAACCGGTCGGCAGCACGCCGCCGCCGATCCCGACGATCTGCACGACGCCGTCGAGCGCGACGGTCCGCCGGGAGATCTCCAAGGTGGGCGGGGCGCCGACGAAGTCGAACACCGCCTGGGCGCCCACCCCGCCGGTCATCGACCGGATCGCCTCCACGGCCGACTCATCCGACCGCAGCACCTCGTGCGCGCCCACCTCGCGCGCCAGGTCCAGCTTTTCGTCGCTGATGTCGAGCGCGACCACCCGCGCCCCGGTGATCGCGCGCAGCACCTGGATGCCCACGTGCCCGAGGCCGCCGGCACCGATGACGACGGCGGTGCTCCCGGCCGGCAGTGCGTCCAGACTGGACACGATCGCGTGGTAGGGCGTCAGCCCGGCGTCGGTCAGCGACACGCTGGCCACCGGGTCGAGGTCGCCGAGCGGTACCAGGTGCCGGACGTCGTCGACGATCAGGTACTCGGCCAGCGCGCCCGGCGCCCCGAGCCCGGGCGGCGCGATGCCCAGCCCGGCCGCCCGCGGGCAGTAGTTCTCCGCACCCCGGGCGCAGGCGTGGCACAGCCCGCACCCCCACGGGCCGTAGACGGCGACCGCATCGCCCACGGCCACGCCGGAGACCCCGTCGCCCAGCGCGTCGACCACACCGGCGCCCTCGTGCCCGAGGGTGAGCGGCAGCCCGTAGGCGTACTGCTCCTCGGGCAGGTCCATGACGAACCAGTCGGAGTGGCACAGGCCGGCCGCGGTCACCCGCAGCCGGACCTCCCCCGGCCCGGGCTCCGGCGTCGGGACGTCCACCACCTCGGGGCCGCTGCCGATGGTCCGGTACTGCACTGCGCGCATGGGGCGTCCTCTGCCTCGTGTCCGGGTCGACCACCGCTCGTCCTACCCGGCCGGGCACACCGCCACCACCTGCAACGTGCCTGCGATGCTGCTAATCTGCATGCATGCCCGTGTCGATGACCATCCGCGACGTCCCCGACGAGACGCGCGACGAGCTCGCGGCCCGGGCCGCACGGGCCGGGCAGTCGTTGCAGGAGTACGTCCGGGCCCGGCTCACCGAGCTGGCGAGCCGGCCGAGCCCCGAGGACCTGTGGGACCGCGTGCAGCACCGGGTCCGTGCCACGGGCACCCGGCTCCCGGCGGCGGAGATCCTGGAGCTGCGCGAGCACGACCGGACGTGACGATCGTCGTCGACTCCTCCGCGGTGGTCGCCGCACTCGTCGACGACGGGTCCGACGGGACGTGGGCCCGGGCCGGCATGCGGGTGAACGACCTGGCGGCGCCGGCTCACGTCTTCGTCGAGGTGTCGAACGTGCTCCGGCGTGCGGTCCTCGCCGGGCGTCTCGGCCGCGACGCCGCAGCGCTGGCCATCCGCGACCTCGTCCAGCTGCCACTGACGACTTTCCCCTTCGAGCCGCTGGGCGACCGTGTGTGGAAGCTGCACCCTGCTGTCACCGCCTACGACGCCGCCTTCGTGGCGCTGGCCGAGGAGCTGGCCGCGCCGCTGTGGACCCTCGACCGCCGGCTCGCCGCCGCGTCGGGTCCACGGTGCTCGTTCCGCACACCGGAGGGGTGACCGAGGACGGGTCGTCGGCCCGGATACGACGGAGGCCGCCCCGCCGCGACGGGACGGCCCCGTCAGGAGTGCGTCAGAGCTCGGTGACGGTGATCTCGTCGTCCTCGCCATACTGGGCTGCGCTCGCGAGGACGAAGTCGATGACCGCCCTTTGGTCCACCCGGTAGCCGAAGCCCGTACCGGCGCAGGCGCCGTTCATCACGAACGAGTTCACCGCGGTCACCGTGTCGCCGACGAGCACCGGGCCGCCGGAGTCGCCGAAGCACGTGCCGCCGCGGCCGTTGCCCGGGTTGGTCGACAGCTTCACGTTGTAGCCGCCGGCGTTGGTGCCGTCCAGGCCGATGATGAAGCTCTCAGCGGTGAGCCGCTCCCGGTAGGCGACCTGCTCGGTCTGGCTGCCGTTGCTCTCCTGCACGCCGTAGCCCGACACCGTCGTCGTGGCCGAGTTCCCCGGGTTGTCGGCCTTGTAGTCGTCGAGCGCGCCGACGTCGGCCAGCGAGGCGTACCGCTCGATGTCGTAGACGTCCTCCACCGACTGGTCGAGCACGAGCACGCCGGCGTCCTTGGACTCGGGGATCTCGTCGAGGCCCCGGTAGCCGTAGTCGTAGATCGCCGTCGAGACGACGCCGCCCGTCGTCGGGTAGCCCGGTGCCTTCGCGGCCACGTCCTGTCTGAAGTCGTGTCGGGCGTGGGGCGGATGTGACGAGACCGACCGCTCCGACGTCCTGACGGACGGCACGACTGCCGATGGGGCAGTGAGCGGCGGTTCGACCCCCGTCGCCGGGGAGTGCTCTGCGCATGGCTGGACGACGACGGCTCCAGGACCGCCTCGCGGTCCTCGGTGGCGCGCGGCCCGACCTGCTCGAGGCGGCGCCCGGCGCGCGGCCGCGCTTCGCCGCGCTCGGCGGCGTCCTGCTCAGCACCGGCGGCCTCGCCGTCGCGTCGGCGGCGTTCGCGCTGCACATGGCGCTCGGCGTCTGGTGGCCGTTCGCGCTCGTCCTCGGCCTGGGCTGGGGCGCCGTCGTGGTCAACCTCGACCGGATGCTGCTGGTCGGCATGGCGCACGACGCCTCGCTCAAGCGCAACCTCGCCCTCGCCGTCCCGCGGGTCGGGCTGGCGCTGGTGCTGGGCGTCGTCGTCGCGACCCCGCTGACGCTGCAGGTGTTCCACAAGGAGATCGACGCCGAGATCACCGTCATGCAGGCCGAGGCCGCCGACGCCTACCGGCAGTCGCTCGAGGCCGACGCGCGCTTCGCCGGCCTGGCGGAGCTGCAGGAGCGGGTCGCGCTCAACCAGGACGTCGTCGCGACCGGCGGGCAGGCCGACCCCGCGCTGCTCGCCGTGCAGGCCGAGCTGACCGCCAGGCAGGCCGCCTACGACGCCGCCCTCGCCACCCAGCGCGAGCTCGAGGCGCGCGCCCAGTGCGAGCTCGACGGCACCTGTGGCACCGGCGACGCCGGCACCGGCGAGGCCTACGTGCAGGCCCGCGCCGCCGCGGACGCGCAGGCCGCCGTCGTCGCCTCGGCCCGCGGCGAGCTAGACGACGCGACCGACGCCGCTGCCGGTGCCGAGTCGCGCAGTGCCGACCTCGCTGCCGCCGCGCTGGCCACCGACCAGGCCGAGCTGACCCGGCTGACCGGCGAGCTGGACCGGCTGCAGTCGGCGTTCGACGCCACCAACGAGGGCTCCGGCGGCATCCTGCTGCGGCTGGAGGCGCTCGACCGGCTCAGCGACCGCAACGCCACGCTGGCTCTGGCCAAGGCCATGCTCTCGCTGCTGTTCATGTGCGTGGAGATCCTCCCCGTCCTCATGAAGGTGCTGCTCAACTTCGGTCCGCCGACCGTGTACGACGAGCTCGCGGCGCTGCGCGACCGCGGCGACGTCGAGATCGAGGAGCTGCAGCAGCAGTCGCGGCGCACCGTGGCCGAGGCGAAGGAGGAGCTGCTGGTGATGGCCGAGCAGGAGCGCCTTGACCGGCAGAAGGCCGTCATCCGCGCCCGCCACCTCGCCGCCATGGCGCAGGTCCAGATGCAGGCCGAGGAGGCCGCCCGCCCGGCGCCGCAGCCGGCGCCCGCCGTCGAGGAGCCCGCGCAGAAGCTCTGGGACACCGGCCCGATCCGCCTGGCCCGCACGGCCGCCCGCACCATCCGGCCCTCGCGCCGGCTGGGCAACCGCGTCGCCGCCGGGGTCTGACGGCATGACGACGACGTGGGGTCCGCTGCCGCAGGCCGCGATCCTCAGCGGCGACGAGCCGATCGACGGCGCCGACGCGAGGCTGGGGGACTTCTGGGCCTGGGCGTACTCCGACCTGCGCGCCAACACGGTCCGCCCGATGCTCGCCGAGTACCTCGTCGCCCGGGCGGTGGGTGCCGACCGGCGGCCGCGGGTCGAGTGGGACAGCCACGACGTCCTGACCCCCGAGGGACTGCGCCTCGAGGTCA
Organism: Geodermatophilus obscurus; assembly: GCF_900115395.1. Taxonomy (GTDB): domain Bacteria; phylum Actinomycetota; class Actinomycetes; order Mycobacteriales; family Geodermatophilaceae; genus Geodermatophilus; species Geodermatophilus obscurus_B. The sequence goes on along the minus strand of NZ_FOWE01000008.1, from coordinate 109,732 downwards.
AGTCGGGCGCCTACCTGCAGGCGTGGGAGCAGGCCCGGCTCTCGTCGATCACCTTCGGCGGCCTGCGTGCGCGCACCTGGTCGGCGACCGACGGCTACAGCGAGGCGGGCTCGTACAACGCCGACGGGTACGTCTTCGCGGTCCAGACGGCGACCGAGCACGCCGCCTACGACGCCCTCGACCTGGACCAGTGGTCCTTCTGGGTGCTGCCGGCGGCCAGGGTCGCGGCGACCGGACAGCGCAGCATCCGGCTGTCCGTCGTCGAGGAGATGGCCGGCCCGCTGGTGCGGTACGCGGATCTGGCTCAGCGCATCCGCGAGGTCGTCGTCCCCGCGGCCTGACTCACTCGAAGCGGTCCTCGTCCAGGGTCGGTGGCTCGGGTACCAGCCCGTCCCAGTCGTCGGGCGGCATGTCCAGGCGCCGGCGGACCCGCCGTCGGGCAGTCAGCAGGAAGGCCGCACCGGTCGCCGCGTCGAGCGCTTCCGGCTCGTCGGCGTCGTCGACGTCACCCAGGGCCACCCGCGCCCCCAAGGTCAGCCACCGGTGGGCCTCCCGCAGGTCGCCGTGGATCTCGTGGTCCTCGCCGATGAAGAGGTAGACGTCTGCGTCGGCCGGGCGCTCACGGCGGATGCCGTCGGCCAGCTCGCGGGCGGCATCGGTGTCGCCGATCGCCAGCAGGCCGTGGTGCAGGTAGCAGCGGACGTCGGGCACGACAGGTTCGCCGGTCGCGACGGCCCGGCGGAACAGCCGCACGGCCTCATGGGTGTCGCCGATGCGGGCGAGCCCCTCTCCGGCGCAGACCAGCAACTCCGCGGCGTTGACCTCGTCGCCGGCACGGGTGCCCTCCGCCGCCCACGTCTCCAACTGGCGCGACACGGCACGGCTCTGCTCGGGCGTCTGGCGGAGGGCGTAGGCGGCATCGAGATCGTCCTGCGTGCGCGGCCTCCGCATGGCCCGACCGTATTCCCGGCTCGGCTCCCACGGCAGTGCCTCGGTGCGACGCGAGCGGCGGAGCGATGTGCGTCGGCGGCGCATCCGTGGCGGCGGATGCGCCGCCGACGCACATCACCCCTGGGTTGCCGGCTCAGCCGCCGACCCAGGGGCTCGTCCACTGCAGAACGGCCTCGGTCAGTGCCTCGGTCCGGAAGTGCGTGAACTGCTGGTACTCGGGGTCGGCGACCATGCGGCTCGACGCCTCGCGTAAGGGATAGCGGACGGGCAGCACCGCGTCCCACTCCTGCCCCGGCTCGGCGACGAGCGGGGCGTGGCCGTCGCCGGCGTAGAGGACCTCGCCGCCGTACCGGGGCAGGAAGTCTCCGAGAGGGCCTTCGAGTACCGCGCGTAGGACTCGCGGCCGCCCTCGGCGAACCGGAGCAGGTTCAGCATCACCACGGGACCGCCCGGGTCCTCCTGGAGGAAGCGCTTGAGGTCGACACCACGGGGATCCACGGCCATGCGGGGACGCTGACGACGCGGGTGGCGCGTCGGCGTCCGGCCAGGCTCACCCGGGGTGCGGTGGCGCTGTCGCCTCCTCGACCGACATCCCTCCCCACGCACCCGCCGGCAGGGCTGCTCAGGCGCGCGACCACCCGTGCTCGAGGCCCGCCGGACGTCGCCTCCGGGCGTCCGCGAGCCACACGAGGGGTCGACTAGACACTCCAGTCGACGTAGTCGGCGAAGTGCGTGGCGGCGCCGTCGGACATGCGCCAGACGTGCGCGCACGGCGCGTCGAGGACACGGCCCTCGCTGTCCCTGCCGACGAAGCGGCCGGTCACCACGATGCGGTCACCGGCTTCCAGGAACTCGTCCGTCTCGAGGCCCACCACACCAGGGCCTCCCCAGTACTGCGCGAACTGGGTCCAGACGTCGTTCACGACGCTGTCGGGACCGTGCCAGGTCCCGCTGTACGGCATGCCCCGACCGTGCTCCACCCACTCGACATCGGGGGCCAGGATCTTGCTGGCGACAGCGAAGTCCCCCCGGCTGAACGCCTCGTAGGCGTCCCGAAGCGCGGCCACATCCGATCCAGACATCGCAGCATCCCCTTCCGGCGGCGTGATCGACCTGCACTCTCCAGAGGCACCCGCCTTCGGCAACCGCTACCGGGGGACGTCGCGTGGATCGGGGGCCCTGCCTGTCGGCAGTCCAGGCTCGCGACCGCCCTCCTGCACATCCCCCGGCGATGCCGTGCGCCATGGCTCCGTGGGCGCGAAGCTAGTGACGGTCCCGTCCGTCGAGTAGGGGCCGAGGTCCTCGGTGCGCCTCGCTGACCGTCAGCGCAACAGAGGGCTCGTTGCAGAGCTGGAGCGTCAGCGCATCGCTGCAGACGCAGTCGAGTGGCACCTCCCGAGACCGCCGCTCGCCACCGCCGTCAGGTCGCGCGGAAGAGCGCGTACCGCTGTCGCAGACGGTCAGGGTCAGGGCGTTCCGTGCGGGCGGTCGGGATGGTCATCAGCGGGCGGCCATGGTGGTCCTGCAACCCGTGGCGCAGCATCGGGCCGTCGATCTCCTCCAGCAGTCGGTGGTGGATCTCGACCGTGTAGTCGGGCCGGATGCCGAGGATGTGTCGGTCGTACGCGGCGTGGTGGATCTTGCACAGCGCCAGGCCGTTGGTGACGACGGCGGCACCAGCCTCGTCGGCGTCCGGGGTGATGTGTGCAGCGTCGAGCAGCTCCCGGTGCCCGAGGGAGCACACCGCGCACCGCGTGCTGTACGCCTGCATGACCTGGTAGGCGAAGACCGGTTGGTGGAGGCGGCGCCGGGTCGTCGTCAGCAGGTAACGGCGGAGGGCCTCCTCGAAGCGGCTCTCGGTCGGCCACAGCCGGCGCTGCTCCTCGGTGACCGCCATGACGAACTGCGACAGCTCGTGCTCCTCGGCCATGAGGTAGACGGGGAAGATCGCCTGGTACACGCTCGGTGCCAGGCCGTAGAACCAGATGAGCGGCGTCTGCTTGGCCATCGCCGCACGCAGGCCGTCGTTCTCGGCGGCGCCGCGGGCGTCCCGCCGGAGCTTGTAGCGGTGGTACCCGTCGGGACCCTCGGCGTCGTCGTACACGGGGCCGCGGGAACCTTTGGGCACCGCCGTCAGGATGCTCAGCGCCGTCGACCAGCCCCGTGGTCGTCGGATGCCGCGCCCGGCGTCGACCAAGGGGAAGCGGACACCTTCGACGGAGAAGTCGTTGGTCAACTGGTCGCGGGTCACCGTGACAGTGCCGTCGAAGGTGACTTCAGTGAGCCACTGGAGCGCCGCGGCCCGCACGTGCTCCTCGGGGACGGCGTCACTCACACCAGCAGACTGCATCGTCCTGCGTGCCGGCGCAGTGCGACGCCTCGGTGACGGAGAGCGGTCGGGTCGCCAGGTTGTCGACCAGTCGGTCGCTCAGGCCAGCAGTAGCCGCCAGGTGGCGTGGCCGTCGTCGGCCCGATCGCCCAGCCGCCGCCACTCGGCCGCGTCCGGGTCACCCAGGACGGCGTCCAGTCGCCGGAGCCGCTTGCGGTCACTGCCGGCGAAGCGGATGCGCTCGGCGAGCGGGTCGGTCACCAGGCTGGCGAGGAAGGCGGCGTCTCCGCTGTGCCGGGCCCGGTCGCGGTTGTCCGCCGTCCACGCGGCGGCCTTCAGCACCAGAGCGCCCAGGAGGTCCGGTACCGGGACGACCGCGGACCGGTCGCCCTTGACGACGGTCAGCCGGGTGGCTCGCTGCAGTGCCTGGTGACCGCCGTCGACCTGGATCGTCTGGCCGCCGGCCGCGGTGCGGAGTGACCAGCGGGGTGGGGAGTGGTCAGGGGCCAGCACGTCGACCACGGCGCCGTCTGCCGCGCGGCGGAAGCGGTAGACCTTGCCGGCGCTGTCCGGCTGCGGCGCCAGGTCCAGCCGGCGTACCGCCTGTACGCACCGGCTCAGGCTGGCGCGGTCGGTGAGGAGATCCGCGAGCACGTCGACGTCCTGGCTCGCCCGCGTGGCCGTTCGTCCCGCGGCCAGTCCGTGCAGCATCACCATCTGACCGCCGACGAGCACCCAGCCGGCCGGTTCCAGCTGGTCGGCCAGGTCCAGGACCAGGTCCCACAGCCGGTCGAGCGCCCCGGTGAGCGGCGGCAGGACGACGGGTTCCGGTCCGCTCACCGACGGGCGGTGTCCAGCGCAGCGGCGAGCAGGTCGATCCCCGCGCGACGAGTGCGCACGTCGGCCGACTCGGCCAGGTCGACGGCGACCACGGCCGCCGGCATGTGCTGCCGGCCGGTCAGGGGCAGGTTGCCGAAGTGCGGGACCCGGATGACGAGGTTCGCCTCGCCACGGTCCGTCAGGCCGAGCTCCCGCCGGAGTCGATCGAGCGTGTCGGCGGTGCAGTAGAGATCAGCGGCGGCCTCGGCGGCGACGATGTCCGCGCCCACCGTCTCCGCGGCGGTGATCCCGGAGAGGACGACGCCGTCGGCACCCAGGACGCGGTCCCGGTAGGCCGGCAGGACACGGAGTTCGTGCCGCTCGGCGCGGTCCCGGACGGCCGCCACGACCTGCTCGGCGTCGGAGCTCCGCAGGCGGGTGGTGAGCCGGGACCTGGCCGGCCGGTCGAGCCAGTCGGCCCGCTCGCCCGACAGCTCCCACAACGTCGCCCACGCGGCCGGTGCGGACAGGACGCGACCTGGACCGACCGGCATCCGGGCTCGCTCGTCGACCGCGTCCTCGGCGAGGACGAGCGTCCGCCCCACCCGCTCGGCGGGTAGCGTGCCGGCGCGCACGAGTCGCCGGACCTCCTGGGCACTCACACCCAGACGGGTCGCTGCCTGGTCGACTGTCAGCACGGCGACCTCCGTTGCGGAAATAATGCGCTAGCGCATCAATTCTGCAACGTGGACTCCTGATGCGTCCGCGACACGCTCAGCGGTTCGGCTTCGTCAGCCGCTCCAGCGCGGCGGTGAAGCTGGCGTTCCAGAGCCCGAGGTGCGACCAGCGCTCGGCGACGTGCGTCGTCGCCTCCTCCACCGACATCCCCTGCTCGCGCACCAGCCAGCCGCGAAGCACCAGCCCCGTCCGCGACGCCCCACCGTGGCAGTGCACGAGCACCCGGTGGCCCTCGGCGTGCAGCGCGGTGAGGTCGTCGAGGACGTCGGCCAGCATCACGTCGAGGTCGACGTTGTACTCGTTGTCCGCGATGTAGGCCATGCGGTGGTTGGTGTGCGGGAACGGCTCGCCCAGCCGGCACAGCGAGATGACGGCGAAGTCCTCGTCGGAGAACCGCGCGCCGTCGAGGTTGCCCGCCCAGATCCCCGGCAGCACCTCCACCGGACCGATCCGCGGGATGACGCCGGGGTCGTACGACGGCACCGGCTTGCCGTCCAGCGCCGCCGCGAGCTGCTGCAGGTCGGCCAGCCGCCACACCCGGTCGCCGTGCCCGGGGATCCGTCCGTGCACCGGCGAGGACCACCGCATCGGGATGCCGCCCATCCCGTACACCGCCCCGGCCAGCCCGCCGGCCACGCAGGCGACCGTGTCGGTGTCGCCGCCGAGGTCGACGACGAGCCGCAGCACCTCGGCGAAGTCGCGCCCGTGCCGCAGCGCCCACACCGCCTGCCCGAGCGTCGGCCACACCGCGCCGTTGGACTCGGTGGCCTGGTCGGGCGACCAGTCCTCGGCCAGCACGGTCGCCCACCGGTCCCGGTGCTCGGGCGCCACCAGTGACAGTGCCGAGGCGACGGCGGCCAGCGGGTCCCCGCCGTCGAGCGCCACCCGCAGCAGCTCGTGGAAGACGGCGCAGCCCTCGCCGGCGGACGGGTCGCCGTGGGTCAGCGCCGAGATCCGGCGCGCGGCGTCGACGGTCGCCTCCGTGCCGGAGCGCGAGAACCAGATCGCCGCCGGGGTGGTCCGCATCAGCGAGCCGTTCCCCGCCGCGTGCCCCGACCGCGCGAAGTGCTCCTCAGCCGCGCGATCCCACGGCAGCCCCGACGACAGCACCGCCCGCGTCTGGTTGCCGATGTCCGGCGGATCCGCCGCCGCCCAGGCCACGAACCGCTCGAAGAGATCCGCCTCGTCGAGCCCGCCGCGCTCGACGAGGGAGCCGGCCAGCAGCAGCGCCATCTGCGTGTCGTCGGTGAACTCGCCCGGCTCCCAGCCCAGCGACCCGCCGCCGCACATCTCCGTCGCCGAACCCCGCGCGGGCACGGGGAACCGGGCCGAGAACGCGCCCGGCGGGCCGAACTCGAACGGCGCGCCCAGCGCGTCACCCACCGCCGACCCGACCAGCGCACCCGCCACCCGGTGCGAGCGGTGCAGTCCCCGTGTCACGTGCGCCTCCTCGGCCTCGGCGCGCCGACGCTACCGGCGGGGGAGACGCCGATCATGGACGGCGCGTGAGACCGTCCCGTCCCGATGTACCGCACCGACGGCTCTCTGGTCCTGAGCCCCACCGACCTCACCCGCCACCAGGCCTGCGCGCACGCCACGACGCTCGACCTCGCCGTCGCCGACGGCCGGTTGCGTCCGCCCGCCGAGGGCCCCGACGACCACGCCGCGCTCATCGCCGACCTCGGCATCGAGCACGAGCTGGCCTACCTCGACGCGCTCGAGGCCGAGGGGCGGTCGGTCGTCCGCATCCCGGCGCGCTTCGACGTCGCCGGCCGCCGCGAGGCCGAGGCGCTCACGCTGCAGGCGATGCGCGCCGGCGTCGACGTCATCGCGCAGGCGTCCTTCTTCGACGGCACGTGGGGCGGCGCGGCCGACTTCCTGCTCCGCGTGGAGACCCCGTCGGCCCTGGGTGGCTGGTCCTACGAGGTCGCCGACGCCAAGCTCGCCCGCCGCGTCAAGGTGCCCGCGCTGCTGCAGATGGCCACCTACGCCGAGCGGCTCGCCGTCCTGCAGGGCCGGCAGCCCGACCGGATCTGCGTCGTCACCGGCGACGGCGTCACCCACCCGTGGCGGCTGGTCGACGTCGCCGCCTACGCCCGCCGCGCCCGCGCCCGGCTCACCGGCTTCCTCGCCGACCCGCCGGTCACCGGGCCTGTCCCGACCAACTACTGCAGCCAGTGCACGTGGAAGGCGCGCTGCGACGCGGAGCTGCTCGCCGCCGACGACCTCTCCCTCGTCGCCGGCATGCGCACCGACACCCGCGAGGCCCTGCGCGCCGCCGGCATCACCACGCTCGAGCAGCTCGCCGGCGCCGACCCCGAGACGCTGAAGGCGGCGCGCATCGGCGCCGCCACCCGCGCCCGCGTGCAGGAGCAGGCCCGCGAGCAGCTGCGCGAGCGGTCCACCGGTGCGCCCACCCGCACGCTGCTCGCACCCGTCAAGGGCCTCGGCCTGCTCCGGCTGCCCGAGCCCAGCCCCGGCGACCTCTACCTCGACTTCGAGGGCGACCCGCTCTCCGCCGACGGCGCGGGTCTGGAGTACCTCGCCGGCGTCGGGCGGCGCGACGGCTCGTTCACCGCGCTGTGGGCGCACGACCCCGCCGCCGAGCGGCAGATGGTCGCCGACCTCGTCGACCTCGTCCTCGACGCCTGGCGCGCCGACCCCGGCATGCACGTCTACCACTACGCCGCCTACGAGGTCAGCGCGCTCAAGCGCCTGACCGGCCGCTACGGCGTCCGCGAGGCCGAGCTCGACGAGCTGCTGCGCGCCGGGCGGTTCGTCGACCTCTATCCGGTCGTCAAGCAGTCGATGCGGATCAGCAAGGGCTCGTACTCGATCAAGAAGGTCGAGGCGTTCTACGGCCGCGAGCACACCGGGGACGTCGCCGACGCGATGGGCAGCGTCATCGCCTACGAGCAGTGGCTCGCCGACCGCGACCCCGCCCGGCTGCAGGCCATCGAGGACTACAACAAGGACGACGTCGACTCCACCCGCGAGCTCCACGACTGGCTGGAGACGCAGCGCGAGGAGCTCGAGCGGGAGTTCGGCGGCCAGGACCGCCCGCTGGTGTCGGAGACCACCGGCCCGGTGGAGCGGACCGACGCCGACCTCGCCGAGCTGGCGCTGGTCGAGCGGCTCAAGGAGGCCGGGCACGACCTGATCGGCGACCTCGTGCAGTGGCACCGCCGCGAGGCCCGCCCCGGCTGGTGGGAGTTCTTCGCCCGGAAGGACATGGACGACGACGCGCTCGTCGAGGACGGCACCGCGCTCGGCCGGCTGACAGAGCCGGTGGAGGTCGGCCAGGAGAAGCGGTCGAAGCTCTACGAGTACCGGTTCCCGACGCAGGACACGAAGCTGGCCAAGGGGTCGACGGCGGTCGACGTCGACCGGCACGTCAGCATCGGCACCGTCGTCGCGCTGGACGCCGCCGCGGGGCGGGTCGTCGTCAAGACGGCGAAGCCGCCGGTGGCCGCCCGGGGGCTCGGGCCGAGCGGGCCGCTGGACGACAAGGGCATGCGCGCGGCGATCGCCGCCACCGCCGACGACGTGCTGGCCGACCGCGACTGCCTCGGGTCGGCGCTGCTGGCGCGCCGGGTGCCGGCGGACTGCCGGCGGCAGCCGGGGGAGGAGGCCGGTGACGCCGTCGTCCGGCTGGGGCTGAGGCTGGACGGCGAGGTGCTGGCCGTGCAGGGCCCGCCCGGCAGCGGCAAGACGCGGGCGGCGTCGCGGCTGATCCGGGCGCTGCTCGACGCGGGCAAGAAGGTCGGCGTCACGGCGACCTCGCACGCCGTCATCGGCAACGTGCTGTCGGCGGTCCGGCGGCCGGCGCTGCAGAAGTGCGACGAGAACCAGGCGTGCGGGGCGCCGGACGTCGAGTGGTCGAAGGACGGCAAGGAGGTGGCGCGCCGGCTGCTCGGGGGCGACGTGTCGCTGGTCGGCGGGACGGCGTGGTTCTGGACGCAGCCCGACCTGGCCGGGGCCGTGGACGTCCTCGTCGTCGACGAGGCGGGGCAGTTCTCGCTGGCCAACGCGCTGGCCGTGGCGCGGTCGGCCCGCTCGCTGGTGCTGCTCGGCGACCCGCAGCAGCTCGCCCAGCCGACGCAGGGCGTCCACCCCGGCGAGTCGGGGCTCTCGGCGCTGGAGCACCTGCTCGAGGGCCACCCGACGGTCCCCGAGGGCCGGGGGGTCTTCCTCGACCGCACCTACCGGATGCACCCCGCGCTGACCGCGTTCGTCTCCGACCTGGCGTACGAGGGCCGGCTGGAGTCGGCGCCGCTGCGGGAGCGGATCACGGTGCGGCCGGGCGGGCTCGTGTCGGGCTCCGGGCCGGCGGTGCGGTTCGTGTCCCACACGACCCCGGCGTCGGCGTCGTCGGTGGAGGAGGCGCGCGAGGTGGCCGCCGTCTGGAGGTCGCTGCAGGGCGTGGGGTGGGTCGACTACGAGGGCGCGCAGCGGCCGATCGGGCCCGACGACGTGCTCGTGGTCGCGCCGTACAACAACCAGGTGGCGCTGATCCGCTCGTTGCTGCCCGACGGCGCGCGGGTGGGGACGGTGGACCGGTTCCAGGGGCAGGAGGCGCCGGTCGTCGTCTACTCGACGACGTCGACGTCGGCCGAGGAGGCGCCGCGCGGGGTGTCGTTCCTGTACGACCTCAACCGGCTCAACGTGGCGGTGTCGCGGGCGAAGGCGCTGGCGGTGGTGGTGATGAGCCCGCTGCTGCTCGACGCCGCGGTGCGCACGCCGGAGCAGCTGCGGCAGGTCAACGCGATGTGCCGACTGGCCGAGATGGCCGGTGTCTGACACCGCATCGCTGGCCGAGTTGGCGGGCGTCGCCCCGGACGTGCTGGTGCGGGCGCTGGGCGACGCCTGGTTCGAGGTCGCCGGCCCGCCGCACGAGCGGTGGTTCGTGAGCGGCGAGCCGGCGCAGGTGGCGGTGGGCTGGGACGGCTTCGGCTTCACGCTGGCCCGTCCGGAGCCGCGGTGGGAGGGGCACCGGCTCGTGTGGGAGTTCCTGCCCGACCGCCGGTTCTCCTCCGATGAGGTGCTCTACGAGCGCGCGACCCTCGCCGAGGCGGCCGAGGAGGTCGCCCGCAAGCGACGGCGGACCTTCCGCTGGTGCCCGGTGTGCCGCAGGGTCAACGCGCGTGAGCACGTGCACGACAACACCGGTCTGTGCATGCCCTGCGCCGAGCGCCACCTCGGCGTCGTGTACTGAGGAGGAGACGCCGTGGGGCCCTGGGATCTGACCTGGCCCGCCTCCGACGACCCGGTCACCCTGCGGGAGCGCCGGCGTCAGTCGGACTTCCGTGAACGGGTCCTCGGGCTCCCGGCCGGCCGCGACAAGGGCGGCCGGGTGCTGGGCAGTCTCCTCGACGAGGAGGACGGCGACCGCAACCTGCTGTCCCCGGAGGCGGCGCGGTACGCAAAGGCGCGGGCCGGGGTCGTGGGGCGTGAGGGGGGTCAGCTCGACCGCTCACGGCTGTTCACCAACATGCTCAGCTCGATGCCGCTGGCGTTCAGCGTCTTCGGTCACCTGCGGGCGCACCGGGTGGCGGCGGCGCAGGTGGTGTCGCGGCTGCTCGGGCTGCCGGTGACCGGTCTCGACCGGGTCGCCGTCGGGCGCCGGGTCATCGACGGCATCGAGTGCGAGTGGGCGCCGGAGCCGCGTGAGCACCTGCAGGACGGGTCTGCCTTCGACGCAGTGGTGGCGGCCCGGCTGGCCGACGGGGCGAGCCTGCTGGTCGCCGTCGAGACGAAGTACGTCGACAGCTTCAGCCGCGACCCGGGCCCGGAGAGGGACAGGCGGCGGCTGGAGAAGGACGACCGGTACCGGCGCGCGTGCGAGTCGTTCGGCATGGCTCCCGGTGCCTTCGGCCGGCTGGGCGAGTACCCGACCCGGCAACTGCTGCGGAACACCCTGCTGACCGAGAGCGTGCGCCGTGGCCGCTCCGACGACGGACCGGCGTTCGACCGCGCTGTCGCCCTCGTGCTGGCGCGCGACGCCGATGACGGTGCGCGGGCCGCCGTGGAGCGCCTCACCGCCGACCGCGCAGCGATGCCGACGCGCGTCCTCTTCCGCGGGCACGGCGACCTGGCCGACGCCGCCGTTGCGGTGCCGGGGATGGGGGAGTGGGTGGCGTCGTTCCGCCGCCGCTACCTGCCCTGAGGTCAGGCGGCGGGGGAGAGGAGCGGCTCAGGAGTGGTGATCTCGGTGCCGTCGGGTCGCCAGGTTCGCCATCGCCCGCTCGGTTGTCGTTCGACCCGGAAGCCGTGGTGGACCTTCGTGTGGTGGCGTTCGCAGAGAAGGGCTGAGTTGTCGAGGCTGGTGTCGCCGCCGTCGATCCAGTGGACGAGGTGGTGCACGTCGGCCCAGTGACTGGGTGCGTGGCAGCCGGTGAACACGCAGCCGCCGTCGCGGGCCTCGACCGCCCGCCGCAGCGCTCCGGAGACCAGCCGGTGCTCGCGGCCCACGTCCAGGGGCACGCCGTCGGGGCCGAACACGACCCGGGCGATGCGGCCGTCGCAGGCCAGCCAGCGGGCGCGGGCGGCGGAGATGACCGCACCGAAGCCCATGGTCGCGGCGCCCTCACCCGTGGCGAGGTCGTCGAGGTCGATGCGCACGGCCACGTGGGGTCGGACCGTGCGCAGCACCGGCACCTGGCCGGTGGCGAGGGCGTTGTCGGCGATCTGCACCAGTGCGTCGCCCTGCCGCTGGGCGCGGGTGCGCTCGTCACCGGCCGGCCGGTCGGCCTGCACGTGGGCCTCCACCGCGGCCTGGACCTTCTCCCCACCCACCGCGTCGAGGTGCCTGGAGAAGGACACCGACCCATCCGCGTGCCGGGTGAACACCAACCGCCGCCCCTCGGTGGGGTCCGGCTCGGGCCCGTCGGGCTCCAGACCGAGCAGGTAGCGCGCCACCACCGCCACCAGGTCGGCGTGCGGCTGCTCGGTGGCGACGCCGGTGAACACCGCGTCGACCACCGCCAGGTCCACGCCCTGTTCGGCGGCGACGGCCAGCCGCCGCGGCGTCACCGCCCGGGCGGCCTCGGCCACCTGCACCGCCGACACCAGCCCCGCCTCGGCCGCCTCGGCAGGACGGGCAGGTGCTCCAGCGCCCGCCCGTTGGCCACCACCCGCAGGGCCTCCGACCCCGACAGCCGGCCGTGCCCCCGCAACCACGACGCCATCGACTTCTGCCCGTCCCGCTCCGGCGCCTGCGCCAGCTCCGCCGCCCGCACACGGCGGGCCAGCGCGGCGTCGATCCGGTTGCGCTCGGCGACCAGCGCGGCGACGTCGTCGAGTACGTCACCCGTCTGCCAGTCGCTCGAACACATGTACGAATGATACTGGGCGGTCATGGGCTGATCAACTCGAAAGTGCAGCTCAGAGGCCTGACGGCGGTACCGGGGCTCGGCGTCGTACCGTGGCGGGAGGCGGCCAGGACGGCCGGCCGCCAACAGCGCGAAGTCGTGCGGTGGGCCGACGCTGCAGGGGCCGCCGACCTCACCGCCGGGCTCGGTCACCGCCTGGCCGCAGGGCTCGTCTACGCCGGACGGGCCGGGGGAGTGCGGCCGAGCGGGGTGCGGTCGACCAACACGCTGTGGGGCCGCATCGCCACCATGCACCTCGGCGGGCGCCGGCGGTTCTCGACCTTCCGGACGACCCTCTCGGCCTGCCTGTCACCGGTCGGCGGGCCGGCGGTCGACGGAGCCGAGCTGACGGGGTGGATGCACCGGCACCTGCGGGTCGCCGTCCTGCCGCTGGCGGTCGAGGACGTCGTCCCCGGCGAGGGGTGGCTGCTGGGCCTGGCCGACCCGCCGCTCGACCTGCGCGACGTCGCCCGCACCGACCTGCGGCGTGCGATCAGCCGCCGCCGGTCGGCACTGCCCGTCTGACCGCGACGGCACCCCGGTCCGGGGAGGACGGGGGTGCCGTCGCGGAGGTGCGTCAGACGACGCGGCGTGCGCCCGCGTAGCCCGGCATCGAGCTGAGGTTCACGACCGCCACCGGCTTGCCGGCGGAGGAGGCGTGCACCATCTGGCCGTTGCCGATGTACATGCCGACGTGCGAGACCGGGCTGTAGAAGAACACCAGGTCACCGGGCTTGAGGTCGGCCTTCGCGACCGCGGTGCCGAACGTCGACTGCAGCTTCGAGGTGCGCGGGATGGTGACGCCCGCGGCCTTGTAGGCGTAGCTGGTCAGGCCCGAGCAGTCGAACCGGTCGGGACCGGTCGCGCCGTACAGGTACATGTCACCGCGCTGGGCCAGCGCGGTGTCGACGGCGACCTGTGCCGCGCCGTTGGGCGCGGCGGCCGGCGCGGCGGCCACGGTGGTCGTAGTCCCGCCGCCACCACCCGCGTCGGCCGAGGCGACCGCGGGCGAGAGGGTGACGGTGGCGCCGGCGATGGCCGCGACGGCGATCCCGCGGAACGAGCGGCGGGCGATGGACGTGCGTGTAGTCGTCATGGACGACGGTTCTCCTGTTCTCCGCGATCGCCTACCGGGTTAGCTGACGGGTTCGGACGGAGGAGTCGCCCGGCGCGACGGATCGCGCTTCACCCCAGTGCTGCTCTGGGTCCCCGGTCCGGGTGCCGGCTGAGTCGTGGCACCTGGTTCGGCGTGCCCGGCGGGTGTCACGTGATGGGTGACGAGAGGACCCCGGCCGGACCGCGAGGAACGGTAGGGAGGGCCCCACCCGGCCTCAACCGTGCCGACCGCCCGCCACGCCCGACGCGCCGTCGTCGACTTGACCGGCGGCGCGGACTCGAATCGCCTCGCTGACCAGCGCGGACATCGGTACGGGGGACAGGAGACCGAGGACGCGCCGAGGACGACACGCCGAGGTCGAGAAGAAAGGACGGCGCGGTGCGTCCGTACGGGGAGTGACGACGACCTTGCGGCGAGACGGACGGTTGCCCCGGTCGTCGGCGGGGAACCGGAGTACGGAACGAGAGGAGAGCACCCATGGGCATGTTGAGGAACCTGCTCGCCTCCGGCGTCGCCGCCAAGGTGATCCGGGAGCTGCAGAAGCCGCAGAACCAGGCCAAGATCAAGCAGGCCATCCGCAACTACCAGGCCAAGAACAAGAAGGGCGGCCCGGGAGGCCGCGCCTACTGAGGGTTTGACGCCTGACCGCGCCCCCCGTCCCGCACCGGGACGGGGGGCGCGGTGCGTCCGGGGCTACTGGGGCGGCGTGTCGCGGCAGCGGCGCCCCTCCCGGGCGGGCTGCTGCCCGTCCGAGGGGGCCAGCGACCTCGGTGCCGTGGACCTCGAGGAGGCCTGCCCCTGACCCGGGTGTGAGCGCCGTCCCCGCCGCGCGGGGGGACGGCGCTCGTCTCACGGCCGGCCGGCGTGGGGGACGTCGACCTCCGTCGCCAGCAGGACCGCCTCGCGCACCGGCGCCCGGTTGTGCTCGTAGAAGTCCGGCGCGGCGCACATGAGCAGCGTGCGGCCGTCCTCGCCGCCGAGCATGCACGCATAGACACCGAGCCCCTCGGGCGCGGCCACGGCGTCGACGATCTCCCCGCCCTCGGCCACCCGCACCACGCGGCCGCCCACGGCGTCGGCCGCCCAGATGCAGCCGTCGGCGTCGAGCGTGCAGCCGTCCGGTGCGACGGCGAGCTGGCCGAGCACCTCGTCGACGGTGCGGCCGGTGACCTCCGGACCGAGCGACGCCCACACCCGCCGGTTCGACAGCGACCCGTCGGGCGCCAGGTCGAACGCGGTGTAGCGGTTGCCGAGGGTCTCGCCGACCACGAGCGTGCCGCCGTCCGGCGTGATGACCGAGCCGTTGGGGAATTGCAGCCCGTCGGCGGCCTCCGACACCGTGCCGTCGGGGTCGATCCGCTTCAGCGACGCGGTCGCGGCATCGCCGCCGCCCATCAGGTCGAAGCCGAAGTCGCCGGCGAAGACGTGACCGGTCGCGGACACCGCCAGGTCGTTCAGGTGCCCGCCGCAGTGCTCCGACAGGTCCGCGTGGGTCGACAGCGAGGAGCCGTCCCAGCGCAGCACCTCGTGGGTCTTCATCGAGACGACGACGAGCGACCCGTCGGGCAGCCAGCCCAGTCCCGACGGCTGCCCGGGCACCTCGAACTGCACCGTCTCCTGCCCGTCGGCGGTCACCCGGCTCACCGTGTGCCGGTAGAAGTCCGACACCCACCACGTGCCCTCGTGCCAGCGCGGGCCCTCGAAGAACCCGCCGCCGGTCAGCACCGTCCTGATCTCGCGCTCTGCCATGCCGCGGACCCTAGGAGGTCGTGACTGCCGTCACCCCATGGCCGACGGCGGAGCGCAGGGACCCGACGTCCACCGCCCACCTCCGGCGACGGCGGGCCGGTCCCCTCGCCGTCCGCCGGCCCACTGTCCTGTCCGGCACGGTCGTGCTCTGCACACCGGTGTGTGCAGAGCACGACCGTCCGCGGGACGCGGTGGCTGGCAGACCGTGGGCAGGGAGGAGGCCACGTCAGTCGCCCTTGACGTTCACCACCTGGCGCAGCGTGTGCCGGATCTCGACGAGGTCGGCGGCGTCGGCCATGACGACGTCGATGTCCTTGTAGGCGTCGGGGTGCTCGTCGAGGAACGCGTCCGAGCGGCCCCACGCGATGCCCGCCATCCTCCGGTCGAGGTCGGCCCGGCTGAACCGCTTGCGCGCCGCCGTCCGGGAGAACGCCCGGCCGGCGCCGTGCGGCGCCGACATGAGCGACGCGGGGTCGCCCTTCCCGACGACGACGTAGGACGCCGCGCCCATCGAGCCGGGGATGAGCCCCCACTGACCGGCGCGCGCCGAGATGGCGCCCTTGCGCGACAGCCACACCTCCCGCCCGGAGTGGATCTCCCGCTCGGTGTAGTTGTGGTGGCACTGGACCACCTGCTCGCGCCGCACCTCCTCGGTGAGGAACCTCGACAGCTGGTCGGCGACGCGGTCCATCATCTCCTCGCGGTTGAGCGCGGCGAACCGCTGTGCCCAGCGCAGCGCCTCGATGTAGGTGTCGAACTCCGGCTCGCCCTCCTCCAGGTAGGCGAGGTCGCGGTCGGGGACCTCGACACCGCGGGCCCGCGTGCGCTCCTGCGCGACCCGGATGTGCTTCGACGCCAGCTTGTTGCCGACGCCGCGCGAGCCCGAGTGCAGGAACAGCCACACCCGGTCGGCCTCGTCGAGGGACACCTCGATGAAGTGGTTGCCGGAGCCGAGCGAGCCCAGCTGCAGCGGCCACGAGTCGGCGACGCCGTCGGCCTGGTCGGCGCCCGGCATGCCACGCAGCTCCTCGACCCGGGGGGCGGCGGTGTCGCGCACCCTGCGGTTGCGGCCGCCGGCCGACAGCGGGATCGACCGGGAGACCTGCTCGTGCAGGGTCGCGAGGTTGCGGCCGCGGAGGTCGTCGCCGGTGAACTGGGTGCGGACGGCCATCATCCCGCAGCCGATGTCCACCCCGACCGCGGCCGGGATGATGGCGCCGTCGGTCGGGATGACGGAGCCGACGGTCGCGCCCAGGCCCAGGTGCGCGTCGGGCATGAGCGCCAGGTGCGGGTGGACGAAGGGCATCGAGGCGGTGCGCTCGGCCTGCTCCCGGGTGGCGGGCTCCAGGATCGACGCCCAGCTGAGCAGGCGTTCGGTGATCTGCTCCATGGTCCTTTCTCTCTCCGGCGCGGGGCCCGGTCCCCGCGGTGCTTCGGTGGGCCGGGGCAGTCAACGCGCTGGGCTCACGCGGCGCGACCGCATTACCCGGACGGCCGGCCGGCGGACCCCGGCGTGCCGTTTCCGTTCCGCGGACCCCGGGCAGCTCCCGCTCCGACCGGACACCGAGCAGTGAGGACCCCGCGATGCAGGTCGGACTGAAGCTCGCCACCGAGGCGTTCCCGCCCGAGGAGGTCGTCCGCCAGACGGTGCGCGCCGAGGAGGCGGGTTTCGACTTCGTCGAGATGAGCGACCACTTCCACCCGTGGCTGGACGCCCAGGGCCACAGCGGCTTCACCTGGTCGATGCTCGGCGCGATGGCCGCCAGGACCGAGCGCATCGGCCTGGTCACCGGCGTGACCTGCCCGATCATCCGGTACCACCCGGCGATCATCGCCCAGGCCGCCGCGACCGTCGCGCTGCTCTCCGGCGGCCGTTTCACCCTCGGCATCGGGGCCGGCGAGCGGCTCAACGAGCACGTCGTCGGCACCGGCTGGCCGGCCGTGCACGTGCGCCACGAGATGCTCCGCGAGGCGCTGCAGATCATCCGGCAGCTGTGGCAGGGCGGCTACCAGACCTTCGAGGGCAAGTACCTGCAGCTGGAGGACGCCCGCGTCTTCGACCTGCCCGAGCAGCTGCCGGTGATCGCGGTCGCCAGCGGCGGCCCGCACGCCTCGAGGTTGGCCGCCGAGTTCGGCGACGGCCTGTTCGCCACCGAGCCGCGCGAGGACCTGGTCGCCGCCTTCCGCGACACCGGCGGCTCCGGGCCGCTCTACGCGGAGGTGCCGATGGCCTGGGCGCAGGACGAGGAGTCCGCCGTCGCGGAGGCCCTGGAGAAGAGCCGCTGGGCGCTGACCGGCTGGAAGGTGATGAGCGAGCTGCCCAACCCGGTCAACTTCGACGCCGCCAGCCAGACGGTGAAGGAGGACGACATCCGGCAGCAGTTCTCCGTCGGCCCCGACCCCGACGTGCACGTCGCGCAGGCCCAGCCCTACGTCGACGCCGGCTTCGACCACCTGGTGCTGCAGAACGTCGGGCCCGACCCCGACGGGTTCATCGACGCCTGCGCCGGCGGCCTCATCGAGCGGGTGCGGGGGCTGACCCCGTCGTCCTGACCGTGCCCCGGCGGTGGACGCGTGACCACCACCGGCCCGGGTAGCCCCGGTCGATGAGTGAGACGACGAACGGCCAGGTCGGCAAGGTCGACGCCCCGGACGCGGGCACCGGCCGGATGGGTCAGCACCACCTGGCCGCGGGGTCCCGGGTGGCCATGCGGCTGTGGGACGAGCAGCCCGAGAGCGAGGGCAAGCCGGAGACCGCGCGGGACTACGAGACGGTGGGCTACGTCGTCGCCGGGCAGGCCCGGCTGCGCGCGGGCAGCCAGACGCTGGAGCTGGGCCCGGGCGACTCCTGGGTGGTCCCGGCCGGGGTGGCCCACACCTACGAGATCGTCGAGCCGTTCACCGCTGTGGAGGCGACGTCCCCGCCCGCACAGCAGCAGGACCGCGACGCACCACCCGCCTGACGGGGCGGGACTACGCGCGGTCGAGCAGGCGCAGCGGCGGACGGGAGGACAGCCGCTTCTCCAGGCTGACCCGGTGCCGGCCCTCGGCGTCGCGGCGGAAGTCGAGGGAGTCGACCAGCGCCTCCATCAGCCGCACGCCCGCGCCGCCGTCGACGTCGAGCCCCGCCCGGCCCTCGGCCTCGGCCCGGTCGAACCCGGACCCGTCGTCGACCACGGTGATCCGGCACAGGCCGTCGCCGATGGCGACCGACACCTCGTACTCCGCGTGCTCGCCGGCGTGCTGGACGACGTTCGCGCAGGCCTCGGTCAGCGCCAGCGTCGTCTCCTCGACCACCGGCCGGTCCACCCGCAGGTGGTCGAGGGCCTGCCGGCACAGGCCGCGGACGAACGGGACGCTGTCGACGTCGACGGGCAGCCGGACGGTGAACGAGATGTCCACGCCGAGCCTCCCTCCGTGACGCCGTACTACGCTCCTGCGGTCCAGGCCGAGCGAGGGAGCCCGATCGTGCTGTTCGTCGTCCACCGCGGAGCGGCTCACGGGCGACCGGCGCTGAGCGTACGTGGTGAGCTCGACGTCGCGACGGCTCCCCGGCTGGCCGAGAGCGTCGCGTCCGAGCTGGCGGCGAAGCCGCGGTCGCTGGTCGTCGACCTGACCGACACCACGTTCCTGGACTCCTCGGGTGCGCGCGAGCTGGTCCGCGCCGCACGCCGGGCCGCCGACGTCGGCACCTCGGTGCAGGTGGTCTGCCCGCGGGGCAACACACCGGTGCGCCTGGTCATCGACCTGCTCGAACTGCACCTGCTCGTGCCCGTCGTGGAGTCGGCAGCCCTCACCGACGGCGAGGTGGGGTCGTAGGGTCGAGCGGGTGATCCGGCCCCCGGCGGCAGCTCCCGACCCCGTCGGCCGCCTGGTCGACGCCCGTTCGCAGGCCGAGGCGCTGGCCCGCTGCGCGGAGGAGCCGATCGCCGTCCCCGGCGCGATCCAGCCTCACGGCGCGCTGCTCGCCGTCACCGAGCCCGACCTGGCCGTCGTCGTCGCCTCGGCGAACGCCGCCGAGGTCCTCGGCGCCACCCCCGCCACGCTCGCCGACGTGCTCGGCACCGCCGACCTCGACCGGCTGCGGGCCGCGCTCGACGGCGACCTCGCCGAGGCCGACCCGCTGCGGGTCGCGCCCGGCGGCCGGGAGGCCGACCTGGTGCTCAGCCGCAGCGGCGGCCTGCTGGTCACCGAGTGGGAGCCCGTCGCCGGCGCCGGGGAGGCCGGCGCGGCGTGGCACCGGCGGCTGCCCCGGGTGCTGCAGCGGCTGTCCGCGCCGACGACGCTCGAGGGGCTGACCGCCGTGCTCGCCCGCGAGGTGCGGGCGCTGACCGGCTTCGACCGGGTGATGGTCTACCGCTTCGACGCCGGGTGGAACGGCGAGGTGGTCGCCGAGGACCGGCGTCCAGACCTCGAGCCGTTCCTCGGCCTGCACTACCCGGCCGGCGACATCCCCGCCCAGGCCCGCGCGCTGTACGCGACCAACTGGCTGCGGCTGATCCCCGACGCCTCCTACGCCCCGGTGCCGCTCGACCCGCCGCTGCTGCCGGGGACGGGCGCGCCGCTGGACCTGTCCGGCGCAATGCTGCGCAGCGTCTCGCCGGTGCACCTGGAGTACCTGGCCAACATGGGCGTCACCGCCTCGATGTCGGTGTCGCTGATCGACCGCGGGCAGCTGTGGGGCCTGGTCGCCTGCCACTCCTACAGCGGCCCGCACCGGCCCTCGGTCGCCGACCGCACCGCGGCGGAGTTCCTCGGCCGGACCGCCTCGCTGCTGCTGCACACCACCGTCGAGGCCGGCGACCGCGAGGCGGTGGTGGCGGTGTCCCGGCGGGAGGCCGACCTGGCCGCCGCCGTCGGGCGCAGCCCCCGGGCGCCTGCCGCGGCGCTGGTCGACGGCGACGTGACCGCGCTGGACCTGCTCCCGGCGGCCGGCGCCGCGGTGCGCCTCGGCGGCCGGCTGCACCTGCTCGGGACGACGCCGCCGGCCGACCGCGTCGCCGCGCTCGTCCCCGCGGTGCTGCGCGCCGGCGGGGGCACCGACCGGCTACCCCTCGACCTGCCCGGCCTCGACGACCTCGCCGCCGACGCCAGCGGCGTCCTCGCCGTGGAGGTCGGCGGCGGGCGCGGGGACTTCCTCGCCTGGTTCCGCCCTGAGACCCCGCGCGAGGTCAGCTGGGGCGGGGACCCCTCGACGTCGGAGGTGACCGACGGGCGGCTGTCGCCGCGCCGCTCCTTCGCCCGCTGGACCGAGACCGTCCGCGGCACCGCCCGCCCGTGGCGGGCGCACGAGGTCGCCGCCGCCCGCGCGCTGGCCGCCCACCTCGGCGAGGCGGTGCTGGCCCGCGCCGCCGAGGACGACCGCCTGTCGGCCGCGCTGCAGCGCACCCTGCTGCTCGAGGAGCTGCCCGAGGTCCCCGGCGTCGCGCTGGGCGCCCGGTACCGGCCCAGCGAGGCCGACGTCGTCGGCGGCGACTGGTACGACCTGGTGCCGCTGCCCGGCGGGGAGCTGGCCGTGGTCCTCGGCGACGGCGCCGGGCACGGGCTGGGCGCAGCCGCGGTGACCGCCCAGCTGCGGCACGCCCTGCGCGCGGCGCTGCTGCGCGACGAGGGCCCGGCCGCCGCGCTCGCCGCGCTGAACCGGCTGGTCGCCGCCCTGCTGCCGGGGGAGATGGCGACCGTCGTCGTCGCCCAGCTCGACCCGGGGACCGGGGAGCTGGCGCTGGCCAGCGCCGGGCACCTGCCGGCCGTGCACGTCGCCGGCGGCGCCGCCGCGTTGGTCTCCGACGGCCGCGGACCGGCGCTCGGCCTGCTCGACGACGTCGCCTACCCGCAGGTGACGCTGCGGCTGGGGGCCGGCGACCGGCTGCTGCTCTACAGCGACGGCCTGGTCGAGCGCCGCGACCGGCCGCTGCCCGAGGGCATCGAGGCGGTGCGCCGCGCGGTGGCCGCGGCCGCGGGGGAGCCGCAGGAGGTGGTCGACGCGGTGGTCGGCGCGCTCGACCCGCCCGGCACCGACGACGTCACCGTGGTGGGGCTGGCGCGGGTCTAGCCGGGGACGCCGCCGCGGACGAGGTAGCGGTAGGCCGGTGAGCCGGGGTCGAGGTGCTGGATGCGCAGCGGGCTGGCCGCGATCCGCGCGAGCAGGCCGGGCAGGGTGTCGGCGCTGCCGAGCTCGATGCCGGTGAGCGCGGCGCCGGTCTCCCGGTTGTCGCGCTTGACGTACTCGAACAGCACGATGTCGTCGTCGGCGCCGAGGACGTCGTCGAGGAAGCGGCGCAGCGCCCCGGGCTCCTGCGGGAACTCGACGAGGAAGTAGTGCTTGAGGCCCTGGTGCACCAGCGAGCGCTCGATGACCTCGGCGTAGCGGCTGACGTCGTTGTTGCCGCCCGAGAGCAGGCAGACCACCGTCGAGCCGGGCTCGACGCGCACGGTCCCACCGGTGAGCGCTGCGGCGGCCAGCGCCCCGGCGGGCTCGGCGATGATCCCGTCGACCTGGTAGAGGTCGAGCATCTCGGTGCAGATCTGCCCCTCGGGCACGGCGACCACCTCGGCGCCGCAGTCGCGCACCAGCGGGAAGGTGACGTCGCCGGCCCGGCGCACCGCGGCGCCGTCGACGAAGGTGTCGATGGCCGGCAGCTCCACCGGCCGCCCGGCCGCCAGCGCCGCCGCCATGCCCGCCGCCCCGGCGGGCTCCACGCCGACCAGCCGGGTGCCCGGGCTGGCCTGCGCCAGCCAGGTTCCGCAGCCGGCGACCAGCCCACCGCCGCCCAGCGGCAGCACGACGACGTCGGGCGCGGAGCCCAACTGTTCGAGCACCTCGACGGCGACCGTCGCCTGCCCGACCACGACCGGCCACGCGTCGAACGCCGGCACCAGCGTGGCGCCGGTGGCGTCGGCGTGTGCCCTGGCGGCCGCGGCGGCGTCGTCGTAGGTGTCGCCGGTGACGACCAGCTCCACCACGTCCCCGCCGAGCGCGCGGATGCGGGCGCGCTTCTGCCGCGGCGTGGTGCCCGGGACGAACACCGCGCCGCGGACGCCGAGCACCCGGCAGGCGTGCGCGACGCCCTGCCCGTGGTTGCCGGCGCTGGCGCACACCACCCCGGCGGCGCGGGCGGCGGCGTCGAGGCGGCTGATCGTGTTGTAGGCGCCGCGGACCTTGTAGGAGCGGCCGACCTGCAGGTCCTCGCGCTTGAGCCACACGTCGGCGCCGGTGGCCCGCGACAGCCGCTCGTTGCGCTGGAGCGGCGTGCGCTCGGCGACGCCGGCGAGGCGGCCGACGGCGTCGCGCACGTCGGCGGGGAAGCGGGTCAGGTCCGGCGCCACGGCGGTGCTCACGGTGTCCCATCCTCCCTGCCGGCCGGGGTCCTCCCGCGGACGCTCGTGCTCTGAGTCCGTGGCGGACTCAGAGCACGAGTCGGCGGGAGGAATAGGTGCTCCTGCGGACGCTCGTGCTCTGCACACACCTGCGTGCAGAGCACGACCCGGCGGAGGTGCGGGAGGTCTCCTTCAGGCGGTGACCCGGCCGTCGTCGTGCACGGTGAGCCGGCCGGTGGCGGCCGCGCGGTCGAGCGCCGCGGTGAGCAGCGGGGTCAGCGACGGCGTGCGGCGGCGGTAGCCGAACACCTCGGCGGTGCGCACGAACAGCTCGTCCCGCGGCAGGCCGCCGTGGCGGCACAGGGCCACCATCGCGTTCCCGACCTCCTGCGGCGGCACGTGCTCCAGCGGGCGCACGGTGCTCGCGGACTGGCGGCGGTAGGCGGTCCACGTCGCCGGGTCCAGCGACGCCGGCCACACGACCTCGCCGTCGAGCGTGTGCGCCGGCAGCAGCGCGAGCAGCGCGTCGCGGCGGGCCTCGCCCACCCGCGAGAGCCCGAAGGCGCCGGCGGCCAGCCGGGCCAGGCGGTCGCGGTGCACCGGGCCCTCCGCCTTCAGGCCGGCGGTGAGCACGCGGGTGACGAGGCGGGCGTTGCGCGGGTCGGTGAGGGCGTCGAGGACCTTGCGGTCACCGGCCGGCTTCGGCGACCACGCACGGAAGCGCAGCTCGGTGGCCGGCACCTCCTCGGCGGCCGGCACCTCCTCGGCGGCGGGGTCCTCCTCGGCGGCGGGGGTCTCCTCCGGGACGGGCGGGACGACGCTCAGCGCCGGCGGGCCCACCGGCTGCGGCTCGGCGGCCTCCCCGGGCAGCGGGCGGGGGAGCGGCGCGAGGGCGGCCGACGTCACGGAACGCAGCACCGGCACCGGGGAGGGCGCCGGTGTGGCAGGACCGTCGTCCACCACGGACAGGACCGGGGTAGGGGCCGGGACGGCAGGCGCGACGGGGGCGGCCGCGGCGACGGCGGCGACGAGGCGGTCCAGCACGGCGTCGCGGTCGCGCAGCCACGCCGGCAGCCACACCCGCTCCACCGCGGGCCAGCCGAGGGCGGGGAGGACCTCGGCGGGCAGGCCGTCGCGGTCGCCGACCGTGCGCCGCCGCGCCCACGCCGGACCGTCGAGCAGCACGGCGACCAGCGGGGTCCCCGGCGCCTCGGGCCGGGCCAGCGTCAGGTCGATGCGCAGGTCGGAGAGGCCGACGTCGGTGCGCACCACCAGTCCCCGCTCGCGCAACGCGGCCGCGACCTCCTCGCGGTGCGGGTCGGGGACGCCGGGCCGACGGGCCTCGCGCGGCAGCGCCTCGGTGCCCAGCGCGGCCAGGTCGAGGTAGGCGCGCAGGTGCTTGATGCCTACCGACGACGTCTCCTCGGCCCGCAGCGCCGCGGGGTCGAAGGAGCAGAAGACGACGACCTGCCGGCGCGCCCGGGTGATCGCCACGTTCAGCCACCGCTCGCCGCCGACCCGGTTGAGCGGGCCGAAGTCCAGCGGCAGCGCGCCGCGGGGGTCCAGGCCGGCGCCGAGCGAGATCAGCACGACGTCGCGCTCCTCGCCCTGCACCTCCTGCAGGGTGCGGACGAGCAGGCCCTCGCCGTCGGCGCGGTCCAGGGCCGCGGTCAGCCGCTCGTCGCCGGCCTCGCGCAGCAGCGACTCGACGTGCGCCCGCTGCCGGGCGTGCACGGTGAGGACGGCGATCGACGGCGTCCGGCCCGGCTCGGCGTCGAAGCGCCGGCGCACCTCGGCGACGACAGCCTTGGCCTCGATCGGGTTCGTGCGCCGCAGCCGCCCGCCGCCCGTGCGGTGGAAGGTGCCCGGCACGCGCACCAGCGAGATGCCGGTGTCCGCGCGCGGCGGCGCGGGGAAGGAGGACAGCCGGCCGCCGTAGTGGTGGGCGTTGCTGAAGGCGATCAGCGACTCGTCGCGGCTGCGGTGGTGCCAGGTCAGCCGGTGCGCCGGCACCCCCGCCCGCAGGCACGCCGACAGCAGCGACTCCTCCTCGTCCGCCGCGGTGCCCGGCAGGGCGTCGGGAGCGGCGGGCGGCAGCTGCCGGCTGTCGCCGGCCACCACCGCCGACCGGGCCCGGCCCAGCGCGCCGACGGCATCGGCGACGCGCAACTGCGAGGCCTCGTCGACCACCACGAGGTCGAACAGGCCGGCGCGCGCGGGGAGCAGGCGGGCGACGGAGTCCGGGTCGGCCAGCACGCAGGGCAGCAGCGCCGCGACCGTGTCCCCGTGCGCGGTGAGCAGGGCGTGCACGCCCGCGTCGGCGCCGGGTGCGGCGAGCTCGTCCCGCAGGGCGGCGAGCCGGTCGCCGTCGAGGCGGCGGGCGGCCAGCGCCGCGGCGGGCAGCGCGGTGGTCAGCTGCCGCCGCACCGCGCGGGAGGCGGCGGTCAGGCGGGCGAGCGCGGTGTCCTGGTCGGCCGCGTCGACGTCGTCGAGGCCGGTGGCGGCGCGCCGCTCGACGGCCGAGGCGGCGGCCAGGCCGGCCTGCAGGGCGCGCGGGGCGAGGTCGGCGCGCAGCCGGCCGCTGACCAGCGCGGCGCGGGCCTCGGTGAGCCCCGCCGCCCGCAGGGGCTCGACGGTGTCGAGGAACTCCGCCCACCGGCGCAGCGAGATGAGCCCGCTGTGCTCCAGGCCGCGCTCCGGGCGGGTCATCGCCCAGCGCAGCAGCACGCCGTCGGTGCCGCACCAGGCGGCCAGCCGGGCGGGCGTGCTGCGGCACACCCGCAGCAGCGTGTCGAGCTCGTCGCGCAGCCGGGCGACCGCCGCCGCGGCGGCGGGGGAGGGGCCGGGCCCGGCGACGACGTAGCGGCGCAGCGCGACGGCGAAGCCGCGGGCGCTGTCGACGACCGCGCCGGCCCGGCGCAGCCAGGCCACCTGCCCGTCGAGCAGCGTCGGCTGCAGCAGCGGGTTCCAGCTGGCCGGCACCGCCAGCCCGGGGACGACCGAGGCGCGGGCGGCGAGCGCGGCCGCGGCGGTCTGCAGCCGCCACAGCGACGCGGTGAGCTCCGGGACGTCGCGCAGCCGCACGGCCACCCCCGGCCGCAGCACCGGCGCGAGCCGGTCGCGCACCGCGACCAGGCCCTGCCGGCGGGTCCAGGTGCGGGCGGCCTGGGCGGTCTGCGCGGCGACGTAGAGGTCGGCCAGCGGCAGCGCCAGCGCCTCCGGCGTCGCCACCTCCAGGCCCGGGTGGACGGTCGAGGCGAACGCGGCGACCTCGGCGAGCAGGGCCGTCGTCGCCGCCGACCAGCGGGCCGTGGGCACCTCGTCGAGGACGTCCAGCCCGACGGCCGGGCCGGACAGCAGGTGGGCGAGGTCGTCGAGGTCGCCGGGGGTGCAGACCTCGCGCAGCGCCCGCGCGAGGTGCTCCTCGGCGGGCAGGGCGCGCATCGCGGCGTCGACGGCGGCGGCCGCCCGGTGCGCGGCGGGCAGGTCGACGCCGGCGGTGTCGACGAAGGCCCACGGGTGCCGCGGGGAGGGGCGCACCAGGTCGGCGACGTCGGGCAGCAGCGCCAGGGCGCGGCGCACCGCGGCCAGCGTCGCCGGGGACGCGCCGGCCACGAACGACGGCGGCAGCGGCAGCGCGTCGGTACCGGGAGCGGGTCGCGCGGTGCACGCGGAGGAGTACGACAGCCCGGCGGCGTTGGGGGCGTGCAGCAGCTCGGCGTAGCGGGCCAGCGCCCGGCGGGCGGCGCGCAGCTCCCCGGCGTCGGCGGACGGGTGCTCCCCGGCGGGCGGGCGTCCGCCGTCGGCGGCCGTGTGCTCCAGCGCCGCGCCGACCCGGGCGCGCACCGCGGCCGGGCGGGCGCGCAGGTCGAGGGTGAGCGGGCCCAGGCCCACCCCCTCGAGCCGGCGGGCGACGACGTCGAGCGCGGTCCGGCGGGCGGCGACCACCAGCACCCGCCGGCCGTCGGCGACCGCGCGGGCGACCAGGTTGGTGATGGTCTGCGACTTGCCGGTCCCCGGCGGGCCCTCCAACATGAACGTGCGGCCGGCGCCGGCCTCCGCGACGGCCCGCAGCTGCGCGGAGTCGGCGGGCAGCGGGCACGCCGCCGCCAGCTCGTCGAGGTCGGGCCGGGGCGGGGCCGGCACCGGGTCGGCGAAGGACCCGTCGGGCGCGGGCACGAGGGCGCGGACCAGCGGGTGGGTGACCAGGTCGCCCCACGACCGGTCGAGGTCGCGCCAGGTCCGGTACGCGGCGGGGCGCAGCAGGGCCAGCTCGGCGGTGGCCTCGACCCGGAACGGCAGGCCGGCCTCGGTCACCGCCTGGCGCACCGCGCCGAGCACCGTGTCGACGTCGACCCCGTCGCCGTCCTCGCCGAGCCCGCGGGCCTCCAGGCCGTGCACCCGGCGCAGCACCTCCAGCAGGCACCGGTTCGGCCCGGCGCCGGCGGGGTCGGCGGCGGTCAGCCGGTAGCCGCCGGGAGCGGGGGAGAGCGACACCGGCAGCAGGAACAGCGGTGAGCGCAGCGGCCGGCCGTCGAGCTCCCACGCCAGGGTGCCGACGGCGAGGTGGAGTTCCTCGGCGCCGGTCCCCTCGCGGGCGGTGCGCGCTCGGTGCGCCAGCGTGCCCAGCCGGTCGTCGTAGCCGTCGGCGGGGACGTCGGCGTGCACGGCCGCGCGGTCGTGGAGGACCTCGCCGAGCACCCCGACCGGCAGCTCGCGCGCCGAGCCCAGCACCTGTGCGGCGTCGGCGGCGCCGAGCTCGTCGCCGGGCAGCACGGTGACCGCGCCGTCGCCGCCGAGCAGCTCGGTGAGGGTGGCCAGGTAGAGGCCGGGGACGACCAGCGGCAGGCCGGTGCCGTCGGGGAGGTGCAGGAGCCGGTTGCGCGGGCTCGGGTCGAGCAGCCCGTCCAGCCACTGCCGCACCCGCGGGGGCACGTCGTCGCGGCCGCCGGGCGCCGGGGCGGCGTGCCGTCCGGCGGGGTCGCCGGTGCCGTGCGCGGGCGCGCGGTACTCGACCACCTGCAGCGCGCCGTCGGGCCCGCGCAGGCGGGCCGGCAGCGGCAGGATGCCCTCGCGGCGGGCCCGGTGGACGTCGGTGACGCCGAGCAGCCGGTCGGTGCCGCCGGTCAGCCACGCGTCGGCGGCCGCGCGGTGCAGGTGCCCGGCGTCGGGCTCCTCGGGCCCCCGGGTGGTGAGCAGCGTCGTCTCCACCAGCCGGACCAGCCCGGCGCCGACCAGGTCGGCCAGCGGGCCGACGTCGGTGGTGGCGGCGCTCTCGGCGCTGAGCTCATCCCGCCAGTAGCCGAGGAACGCGTGACCGTCCGCGAGCCACAGCAGCGTCCGGACGCCGGCGGCCTCCAGGACGGCGGCGAGCGCGACGGTGGTGTCGAGGGCGGTGCCGACCCGGCCGTCGAGGACGTCGCCGGGCGTGCGCACCTTCTGCGCGATCTGGGCACGGTCCGCGGCCGCCTCGCTGTGGCGGATGCCGCGGGCGCGCATCGCGGCGGCGACCGCGGAGACGACCTGGTCGACCCGCGCGGGGTCCGCCGCCGACAGGGAGGCGTCCCCGGTGCGCGCGTCGAGCAGCGCGGCGGCCTCGGTCAGCAGCGCGGTCACCGCCGGGTGGTTCGGCATGACGTGCGCGGCGAGCATCTCCAGCGCGAGCGGCACGGGGGAGGCCAGCCACTGCCCGGCGGCCAGCACCTGCACGGGGACGGCGGTGCCGCCGACGTCGGCGCCGTCGACGGTGACGTCGACCTCGACGACCCCGGGCCGCTGCTCCTCGATGTGCAGCACCGCGGCGGCGTCGACGACCAGGCCCACGTCGCTGAGGACGGTCGTGGCGTCGGCGTCGAGGTCGACGGTGAGCTCCACGGGGCTGCCGATCGGGCCCTCGGCGTCGCGGACGCCGAGCCGGACGACCGCGCCGTGCACCGCGGGGCCGTGGGTGGTGAACGCCAGGCGGGAGACGACCGGGACGCGGTGGGCGGCGAGGGCGTGGGACAGCACCGGCGTGCACGTCGCGGCGACCGCCACGGCCACCCGCGGGGCGCCGTCGTGCGGCTGCGGCCGGCTGTCGGTGGTGCTCACGGATCCTGTCTACCGGTCCGGACGGACCGGTCCGGTCATCGCCGCGAGCGTCTGGGACGGGTGTGACGGGAGGGCCGAGAACGTGCCCAGCGGCCCGTCCCGGCTGCCGATGAGGGTCGGCCGCCGGGGGCGCAGGCAGACAGCGCGGCCCGGCCGGCGTGGCCCGACAGCGCGGCCCGGTCAGCGCGCGAAGCGCTGCTCCAGGTCCTGCACCTCGGGCAGGCCGACGAGGTCGGTGAACTGGTCGAAGGAGGGCAGCCCCTCCAGCGGCGGGACGCCCTGGGCGCGCAGCGCCGCGAGCAGGGAGCGGATACCGGCCGTGGCGGCCAGCAGGGTGCCGATCGGGTAGATGACCAGCGCGAACCCGAGCTCGCGCATCCGCTCCAGGGACAGGGGAGGGGTGCGGCCGCCCTCGGCCCAGTTGAAGACCAGCGGCGCGACGCCGTCGAGCGCCGTCGCCACCGCCTCGACGTCGCCCTCGGTGGTGGGCGCCTCGACGAAGAGCAGGTCCGCGCCGGCGTCGGCGTAGGCCCGCGCGCGCTCGAGGGCGTCGCCGACGCCGGTGACGGCCACCGCATCGGTGCGGGCGATGACCACCAGGTCGGGGTCGCGGCGGGCGGCCACGGCGGCCCGGACCTTGCCGGTCATCTCGTCGGCGGCCACGAGGGCCTTGCCGCTCATGTGCCCGCACCGCTTGGGCATGACCTGGTCCTCGAGCTGGATCCCGGCCACCCCGGCCTGCTCGTAGAGCTGCACGGTCCGGACGACGTTGAGCGCGTTGCCGTAGCCGGTGTCGGCGTCGGCGATCACCGGGACGTCGACGGCGGCGGCGATGCGCCGGGCGTTGTCGACCATCTCCGCGCCGGTGAGCAGCCCGACGTCCGGCCGGCCGATGAGCGACGCCGTCGTCCCGAAGCCGGTCATGTAGACGGCGTCGAACCCGGCCTGCTCCACCAGCCGCGCCGACAGGGCGTCGTAGGCGCCCGGCGCCAGCAGCGGCCCGCGCCCGGCGAGCAGCTCGCGCAGCCGGGCACGGGGGGTCCGGTCGCTCCCCAGCATCTCTCCCACGCCGACCTCCGTGTGTCCGGTACCCGTACCGCCGCCCGTGCAGGACCGTCAGTGCAGGACGTTGACGCCGTCGCTCATGTAGACGAACACCCGGTGGAACCGCAGGCCGTCCAGGTAGAAGAAGTTGCAGTTGGTCAGCGTCGTCTCGGTGCCCCCGGTGTCGGTGAGCTCGACGGTGAACTGCGAGGCGATCCGGTTGTTCTCCGGGTCGGCGACGTGGGTGAAGTGCACGTGCCGCATCCGCGGCGTGTAGGTGGCGAAGAGGTCCTCGTACATCGCCCGCAGGCCGTCGCGCCCGCTGTGTGTGGAGTGCGCCGACTGGATGGTGAACACCGCGTCCTCGGTGAAGCAGTCGAGGACACCGCTGAGGTCGTTGGCGTCGACGCAGGAGAAGTACCGCTCGACCAGGTTGACCAGGTAGCCGTACGTCGGTGCGTCGCCGGCCGGGCGCGTGATCGTCGCCGTGACCATGTCGGTCCTCGCTTCCTCGCGGGTGGGCTCGGTCGACCCCGCCGGGCGCGCCGTTCCTGCACGGATCCCGACACGCTCGGTTGCATACAGGCTCCGGAGCGCGGTGTCCGGGGTGATGGGGAGTCTGCACCCGCCACGACCTGCAGTGCAACGGCGGAATCGAGACCGGGGAGTCTTCCGCGCTCCTCTTGTGGCGGGCCACCTCGACCCCTAACTTGCATGCAATCACCGGGGAGGTGTGACCGTTGACACGTCCGCCGACGTCCGCGGAGCGCGCCCTCGGAACGCTGCGCGAGCTGATCATGGGCGGCGAGCTGGCCCCGGGCGCGCGACTCGGCGAGGTCGAGCTCGCCGACCGGCTGGGCGTGAGCCGGACCCCGGTCCGCGAGGCGCTCTCCCGGCTGGCCGCCGAGGGGCTGGTGGAGGTCGTGGCCAACCGCGGCGCCCGGGTGGCCACCTGGACCGTCGCCGAGCTCGAGGGCGTGTTCGACCTGCGGTCGGTGCTGGAGCCGCAGCTCACCGCGCACGCCGTCCCGAACGCCGGGCCCGGCGACGTCGACGAGCTCGACGCCCTGGCCCGCCGGATGCACGAGGTCGGCGCCCCCGGGCCGGCCCAGGACCTCGACGCCCTCGTGCCGCTCAACCGCGCCTTCCACGACCGGCTGGTGACCCTCGCCGCGCACCCGACCCTGGCCGCCGCCCTCGCCGCCGCGATCCACCCGCCGATCGTGCGGCGCAACTTCCTCACCTACGACGAGGAGTCGCTGCGCCGCAGCCTGGCCCACCACACCGAGATCGTCGCCGCCGTCCGCGCCGGGGACCCCGCGTGGGCGCGCGCCGTCATGACCAGCCACATCGCCAACGCCCGGGCCGTCATGGTCCGGGCGGCCCGCCTGCAGGCGACCGCCCACCCCCAGGAGGAGACCGCATGAGCTACCGGCTCGGAGTCGACGTCGGGGGGACCTTCACCGACGTCCTGCTCGTGGACGAGGACAGCGGCGCGACGTGGCGGGCCAAGACCGCCTCGACCCCGGCCGACCAGGCGGTCGGCGTGCTCACCGGCATCGAGCGGGTCTGCGCCGACGCCGGCATCTCGATGGCCGAGGTGGCCTCGGTGCTGCACGGCACGACCGTCGCCACCAACGCGATCCTCGAGGGCAAGGGCGCCACCGTCGGGCTGGTCACCACCAGGGGCTTCCGGCAGGTGCTGCAGATCGCCCGCAGCTTCGTGCCCGGCGGGCTGGCCGGCTGGATCATCTGGCCCAAGCCCGAGCCGCTGGCCGACCTCGAGGACACCGTGGAGGTCGACGAGCGGATCGCCAGCGACGGGTCGGTGGTCCGCCCGCTCGACGACGCCGACGTGCGCGCCGCGCTGGAGCGGCTGTCGCGCCGCGGCATCCAGGCGCTGGCGGTCAGCCTGATCAACTCCTTCGCCGACGCCGCCCACGAGCGCCGCATCCGCGAGATCGCCGCCGACGTGCTGCCCGGTGTGCCGGTGTCGCTGTCCTCGGACGTGCTGCCCGAGCTGCGCGAGTACGAGCGCACGCTGACCACCGTCGCCAACGGCTACGTGCAGCCGCAGGTCGACCGCTACGTGCGGCACCTGTCGCAGGGCCTGCGCGAGGGCGGCGTGGCCGGGGAGCTGTCGATCCTGCGCAGCGACGGCGGGCTGCAGTCGGCCGGGGCCGCGGTCTCGGCGCCGGTGACCATGCTGCTGTCCGGCCCGGCCGGCGGGGTGACCGGCGCGGTGTGGGTCGCCGAGCAGTGCGGGTTCCGCGACCTGATCACCTTCGACATGGGCGGCACCTCCACCGACGTGGCGCTGGTGCGCGACCTGTCACCGCGGATCGGCCGCGAGACCAAGGTCGGCGACCTCACCGTGCGGGCCTCCAGCGTCGACATCCGCACCGTCGGTGCCGGCGGTGGCTCGATCGCGCACGTGCCCGAGCTGACCCGCGCGCTTCGGGTCGGCCCGCAGTCGGCCGGCGCCGACCCGGGTCCGGCTGCCTACGGCAAGGGCGGCGTCGACCCCACGGTCACCGACGCCGACGTCGTCCTGGGCTACCTGCCCTCGTCGCTGGCCGGCGGGGAGATCACCCTCGACGCCGAGGCCTCGCGCGCCGCGGTGGGCAAGGTGGCCGAGGCGATGGGCCTGGACTCCCCGGAGGCCGCGGCCGCCGGCATCGTCGACATCGTCAACGAGAACATGCTCGGCGGGCTGCGGCTGGTCTCGGTGCAGCAGGGCTTCGACCCGCGCGACTTCGCCCTCGTCGCCTTCGGCGGCGCCGGGCCGCTGCACGCCAACGCGCTGGGGCGGCTGACCGGCGCGTGGCCGGTGATCGTCCCGCCGTCACCCGGCGTGCTGTGCGCCCTCGGCGACGCGACCACCAGCCGGCGCGACGAGTCCGCCCGCACCGTGCTGCGCCGCTTCGGCCAGCTCGACGACGCCGAGCTGGTGCAGATCCTGCGCGAGCTGGCCGACGACGCCGGTGAGCGGCTGGCCGCGCAGGGCCTGGCGCGCGCCGAGCAGACGGTCGGGTACCAGGTCGACGTCCGCTACCACGGGCAGGGCTTCGAGATCCCGGTCGCGGTCGACCCGGCCTGGCTCGACGGCGACGACGGTCGTGCGGGTGGGGGCAGCAGCGCGCTGGCCGAGCTCGGGACGGCCTTCGACGCCGAGCACGACCGGCTGTTCTCCTTCCTCCTCGACGTCGACCACGAGCTGGTCAACGCCCGCGCCACGGTCACCGGCCCGCGTCCCGACGTCACCCCGGTGCACCTGGACCCCGGCGACGGCGACCCGCGGGAGGCGCTGGTCTCCGAGGCGCCGGTGCACGTCGGCGGCGAGCGGGTGACCGCGTCGGTCTACGACCGGGCGCGGTTGCGCGCCGGGGACGTCGTCCGCGGACCGGCGATCGTCACCGAGATGGACTCCACCACCCTCGTCCTGCCCGGGCACGTGGCCACCGTGCACGCCTCGGGCTCGCTGCTGATCACCCCGGTGGAGGGCTGACATGGCACGGATCATCGAGACCGCGACCGGCGAGGTGGAGCGGGTCGACGTCGACCCGGTGACCCTCGACCTCATCGAGAACGGGCTGCGCAACGCCCGCTACGAGATGGACGAGGTGCTCTTCCGCACCGCGCTCTCCCCGGGCATCCGCGAGCAGCACGACGAGTTCCCGCTCATCGCCGACCGCGACGGGAAGATGGTCGTCGGCCAGTTCGGCCTGTCCATCCCCGACTTCCTCGACGGCTTCGACGGCACCGTCGAGGAGGGCGACGTCCTGCTGACGTCGGACCCCTACTCCTGCGGCGCCGCGATCAGCCACGCCAACGACTGGCTGGTCGTCGTCCCGGTCTTCCACGAGGGCCGGATCGTCGGCTGGGCGTCGATGTTCGGGCACATGTCCGACGTGGGCGGCAAGACGCCGTCGTCCATGCCGACCGACGCCACCACCATCTACGAGGAGGGCGTGGTCATCCCGCCCTTCAAGCTCTACCGGCGGGGCGTGCCGAACGAGGACGCGCTGCGGATCATCCTCAACCAGGTCCGCAAGCCCGACTGGAACCGCGCCGACCTCAACGGCCTGGTCGCCGCCTGCCGCACCGCCTCCCGGCGGGTGGTCGAGATGTGCGACCGGTTCGGCACGGGCACCTACCTGTCGGCGCTCGACGCGCTGCTGCAGCGCAACCACGACGCGATGAAGGTGCTGCTGTCGATGGTGTTCGAGGAGGGCCGCACCCTCTCCTTCACCGACTACATCTGCGACGACGGCGTCGGCAACGGCCCCTACGAGCTGAAGATGTCGCTGACCCGCACCGGGGACAAGGTGCACATCGACTTCACCGGCTCCTCGCCGCAGGCGGTCGGGCCGATCAACTACTACATCAACGAGAACCTGACCCGGATGTTCTTCGGGATCTACATGATCACCGTCGCCGACCCGCAGATCCTCTGGAACGACGGCTTCTACCCGCTGGTCGACGTCACGATCCCCGAGGGCTCCTACTGGAAGCCGAAGTTCCCGGCGGCGTTGTCGGGCCGCAACCACGGCATCGGGCGGGTGTTCGACCTCTTCGGCGGGCTGCTCGGGCAGACCAACCCAGCGCTGCTCAACGCGGCCGGCTTCTCGTCCTCGCCGCACTTCATGTACTCCGGGCACTACTCGTCCGGGGAGCGCACGGGGGAGTGGTTCCAGCTCTACTCGATCGGGTTCGGCGGCATCCCGGGCCGGCCGCTCGGCGACGGGCCCGACGGGCACTCGCTGTGGCCGAGCTTCGTCAACATCCCCTGCGAGTACCTCGAGTCCTACTACCCGCTGCGGATCGAGAAGTGGGAGACCGTCGCCGACACCGGCGGCGCCGGGCTGCACCGCGGCGGCAACGGCGTCGACGTCGCCTACGTCTTCGAGGAGCCCGGCGAGATCGCCATCCACGACGACCGCTGGCTGACCTACCCGTGGGGCGTCAACGGCGGCACGCCCGGCGCCCGGGGCCGCAAGTGGATCGACCGCACCGACGGCACCCGCGAGATGCTGCCCAGCAAGTGCCACGGGGTGCCGGTGCGGCCGGGCGACGTCCTGCACTTCGTCACCTGGGGCGGGGGCGGGTGGGGCGACCCGCTGGCGCGCGACCCGGAGCTGGTGGCGCGGGAGGTCCGCCGCGGGCTGGTCACCCAGGACGGCGCCCGGCGCTACGGCGTGGTCGTGTGCGACGGCGGCGAG
This sequence comes from Geodermatophilus obscurus, assembly GCF_900115395.1. GTDB lineage: Bacteria > Actinomycetota > Actinomycetes > Mycobacteriales > Geodermatophilaceae > Geodermatophilus > Geodermatophilus obscurus_B. The sequence goes on along the minus strand of NZ_FOWE01000008.1, from coordinate 74,986 downwards.
GTGGACCCCGGGGCGACCGACACCCTGCGCGACCAGCTGCGCGCCGACCGCCCCGCCGAGCTGCCGGTGTTCGACATGGGGCCGCCGATCGAGGAGCTGCTGGCCCGCTGCGAGGAGGAGACCGGCCTCCCCGCGCCGCGCCGTCCGGTGTGGGCCGCGAGGTGAACGCGGTGCTGCCCTCCTCCTCCGTCGAGATCGCGCGATCTCGCACGCTCGGCGGGCTCCAAACGTGCGAGATCGCGCGATCTCGACACCGGGGGGCGGGATGAGCGCCGCCGGGCCGCACGGCCCGGCGTTCTCCGGCCGGGTGGGCTGGGGGAGCCAGCCGGCCGTGCTCGTCGTCGACCTGTGCCGGGCCTACACCGAGCCGGACGGGCCGTTCGCGCTGCCCGACCCCGCCTCGGCCGTCGAGGCGGCCGCCGCGCTGGTCGACGCCGCCCGGTCCGGCGGGCACCCGGTGGTGTGGACGGCGGTCCGTTACGCCCGGGGGCTGGCCGACGGCGGGCTGTTCGTGCGCAAGGTGCCGGCGCTGGCCGCCTTCGCCGAGGACGCGCCGGGGGAGTGGGGCGAGCTCACGCTGGAGCCCGATCCCGGGGAGCCGGTGGTGGTCAAGCAGTACGCCTCGGCGTTCTTCGGCACGACACTGGCGCCGACCCTCGTCGGCCTGGGCGTGGACACCGTGGTGCTCGCCGGCGTCTCCACGTCCGGCTGCATCCGGGCCTCGGCCACGGACGCGCTCAACTCCGGCTTCCGCCCGCAGGTGGTGCGCCAGGCCTGCGCCGACCGGAGCCCGGCCCTGCACGAGAACAACCTGGCCGACCTCGACGCCAAGTACGCCGACGTCGTCGACCTGTCCGGGGCGCTGACCCACCTGCAGCGCCCCGCGTAGACGGCGGCGCCTCCCGAGTGTCCCCCCTCGGGAGGCGCCGTCCACGACGTCCCGCCTGGTCACCGCGTGCCAGGCTGGGCCGGTGCCGAGACGGAGCGCGGGGGTCCTGCTGTACCGGCGCACCCCCGGCCTGCAGGTGCTGCTCGGGCACATGGGCGGGCCGTTCTGGTCGCGCAGGGACGAGGGCGCCTGGTCGATCCCGAAGGGCGAGTACGGCGACGGCGAGGAGCCTCTCGCCGCGGCGCGCCGGGAGTTCGAGGAGGAGCTCGGCAGCCCGGTCCCGTCGACGGCGCTGGTGCCGCTCGGCGAGCTGCGGGCCGGCGCCAAGGTGCTCACCGTGTGGGCCGCCGAGGGCGACCTGGACGCCGACGCGGTGGTCAGCGGCACCTTCCCGCTGGAGTGGCCGCCGCGGTCGGGCCGGGTGCAGCACTTCCCGGAGGTCGACCGCGCGGCCTGGTTCGGCCTCGACGAGGCGCGGTCCAAGCTGGTGACGGGGCAGGTGCCCTACCTCGACCGGCTGCGCGCCCTGCTCGAGACCTGACCGCGTGTCGGCCTGCTGCTGTCTTCGGCGGTGCGAGGCGACCGCAGGCCGACACCCGGCGCCGAGTGGTCGGGCACCGTGACCATCAGCGCCCGGGGACCACGACCACCGATCACTCGACGACCGACCACTCGCGGGGTCCCCGGCGCGACGCAGCGGCACCGTCCGGGGGAACGGGGTGGGGCGTTCGCGTGACATGTCGTCCTCCGGGGGCGTCGGCACCCCCACGGCGCGGCGGTGGGTGCCACGCTCTGCGGCCACCGTCCCCGGGAGGTCACCGTGAGCACCCCGCACCCCTGTGTCCCCGTCCGCGCCGACACCCCTCCGCCCCGCCCGGTCGCCACCGCCGTCGTGCGCCGCCGGCCCCGCTGGATCGCCGAGCCCGCCGCCAGGTGACGGATCGCTGACGAGTCGTCCCACCCGCCCCACGCGGCACGGCGCCGCCGGTCTCAGGTGGCAGGGTCGGTGTCTCCCCGAGTCCGGTCGGACTCCCGCGTTCGAGGAGACCCGCGTGCCCTGTGACACCTGCGCCGCCGAGACCCGTCCCGGCCCGGTGTGCGCGCGCTGCGCCGCGCTGGCGCAGCTGACCCAGCCGGTGCTGCGGCTGCGGACCCGCCGCCGCCCGCCGGTGCCCCAGGCTCCGGCCCGCTGACCCCCGGGCGCCGGCTCCGCGGTGATCGCGGAGCCGGCGCCGGGGCGTCGTCAGCCGGCGAGGGCCGGCTCCGGGTCGCGGGGCGCGGCCGCCGGCTGCCCGCCGTCGGACTCCCGGATGCCGTACCGGGCGTAGACCCGGCGCAGCGGCCCGGGCGCCCACCAGTTGGCCCGGCCCAGCAGCCGCATCGACGCCGGCACGAGCAGGAGCCGGACGACGGTCGCGTCGACGACGATCGCGATGGCCATCGCCACGCCGATCATCTTGATGAACGTGATCCCCGACAGCGAGAACGCGCCGATCACCACCAGCAGCAGCAGGGCGGCGCTGGTGATGATGCCGCCGGTGCGCTGCAGCCCGGTGGCCACCGCGGTGGTGTTGTCGCCGGTGAGGTCGTACTGCTCCCGGATCCGCGACAGCAGGAACACCTCGTAGTCCATCGACAGGCCGAAGACGATGGCCAGCACGAGGATCGGCTGGGTCGCCTCGATGAAGCCGGTCGGGGTGAAGTCCAGGACGCCGGAGAGGTTGCCGTCCTGGAAGATCCACACGAGGGCGCCGAACGAGGCCCCCAGAGACAGCACGTTCATCAGCACGGCCTTGACCGGCAGCACGACCGAGCCGAAGGCCAGGAACAGCAGCACCAGCGTCGTCCCCACCACGAGCAGCGCCATCCACGGCAGCAGCGAGGCCAGGCTGGCGAGCAGGTCGGTCATCGCCGCGCTCTCCCCGCCCACGAGCACCGCGCCGCCGGGGGGAGCGGGGACGTCGCGCACCGCGGCGACCAGGTCGCGGGCGGCGGCGTCGACCGGGTCCCCGGCGTAGGCCAGCGACACCCGGGCCGTGCTCCCGGCCGCGCCGGTCACCGTGGCGCCCTCGACGCCCTCGACGGCGGCGAGGTCCCCCACGTAGCGCTGCAGCGCCACCGCGCCCTCGGGGGAGGCGACGGGGTCGGCGAGGGTCACCACCGCCGTCACCGGGCCGGACGGCGAGGCGGGGAAGTCGCGGTCGATCGTCTCGGCCACCACCCGGCTCTCCGTCCCCGCCGGCAGCGCCCGGACGTCGATCGCCCCGAACTCGACGCGCAGGAAGGGCAGGGCCAGCGCCAGCAGGAGGCCGACGACGGCGACGGTCACCACGACCGGCCGGCGCATGACCGCGCGGGCGAGCCGCTCCCAGCCGCCGGGGCCGGAGGTCGCCGCGTGCCGGGGACGCCGGCTCACCCGGCTCAGCCACGGCCGCACCGACAGTGCGTCGACCCGCGGACCGAGCACGGCCAGCAGCGCCGGGAGCAGGGTAAGGGCGGCGAGCATCGCGACCAGGACGGCGCTCATCCCGCCGATCCCCATGGAGCGCAGGAACACCTGCGGGAAGATCAGCAGCCCGGCCAGCGACAGCGCGACCGTGACCCCCGAGACGGCGACCGTCCGGCCGGCCGTGGCCATCGTGCGGGCCAGCGCCTCCTCGACCGTCGCCCGCTGCCGGACCTCCTCGCGGAACCGGCTCACCACGAACAGCCCGTAGTCGATGGCCAGCCCCAGGCCCAGGATCGTCACCACGTTGACGGCGAACACCGAGACGTCGGTGAACGCGCTGGCCGCCCGCAGCGCCGCGAACGAGCCGAGGATCGAGGTGATGCCGATGGCCAGCGGCAGGCTCGCGGCGGTGAGGCTGCCGAAGACCACCACCAGCAGCACCGCGAGCACCGGCAGCGAGATCATCTCGGCCCGCGCGATGTCGTCGCCGACGCGCTCGTTGATGTCGCGCTCCACGGTGGTGGCGCCGCCGATCGCCGTCTCCAGCCCGGGTGCGGACAGCTCCGCCTCGACGGCCTCGAGCGCGTCGGTCCGCTCGTCGGCGTCCCCGGCCAGCTGCAGCACCGCGTAGGTCGACCGCCGGTCCCTGCTCACCAGGGACTCCGCCCCGGTGTCGAACCAGGTCGTCGTCCGCTCGACGAGGTCGCCGGGCAGCCGGGCGAGCGAGGCGGTGACCACCTCGCGGTAGGCCGGGTCGTCGACGAGGAGGTCCTCGCTGCGGTAGAGGACGACGACGTCGGCGCTGTCGCGGCCGAGCTCCCGGACCGCCAGCTCCGCCGCCCGGGAGCTCTCGCTGGCCGGGTCCTCGAAGCCGGCGCCGGTGAGCCGGCCGAACAGGCCGGTGCCGAACACGCCCGCGAGGACGACGAGCAGGGCGCCGACCGCCAGTACCGCCCGCCGTCGCCGGTACACCACTCGTCCGAGGGTCTCGAACACGGCAGCCTCCACTCTGTCCCGGTACTATTGTGAACGCCGTTAGCTAACGGCGGTAACTCTGCATACACCGTTCACGGGTGTCAACCGACGGAGGGGAGAGGGGATGGCGCAGCCGGCGAGCCGTCGGGAGCGGGCGCGCGCCGACACGCTGCGCGACATCCGCAGTGCGGCGCGTGCGGTGCTGGTCGACCGCGGGGTCGACGGCCTGGCGCTGCGGGCCATCGCCCGCGAGGTGGGGCTGACCGCACCGGCGCTCTACCGCTACTTCGCCAGCCGCGAGGACCTGGTCGAGCAGGTGGTGGCCGACCTCTACGGCGAGCTCTGCGAGGTCATGGAGGCCGCGCGCGACGCCGTCGACCCGAGGGCCCCGGGCACCCGGCTGCTGGTCACCGCGCGGGCGTTCCGCACCTGGGCCACCACCCACCCGGCGGAGTTCGGCCTGCTGTTCGGCAGCGCCGCCGACGGCGTCGTCCCGGAGTCCCCGGGCGGCGAGGGGCCCGCGGCCGTCGCCGGCCGCCGGTTCGGCGGGGTCTTCGCCACCCTCTTCGCCGAGATCCACCTCCGGCGGCCCTTCCCGGTGCCCGCCGACGACGACCTCGACCCCGGCTACCGCGACCAGTTGCGGGCGTGGTGCGCCGAGCTGCCCGTCGAGCTGCCCCTGGGCGTGATGTCGGTGTTCCTCTCGTGCTGGGTCAGGCTCTACGGGCTGGTGTGCATGGAGGTGTTCGGCCACCTGCGCTTCGCCCTCACCGACGCCGCCCCGCTGTTCGAGGCGGAGATGCGCGCGCTGGGGAAGCGGCTGGGCATCGTGGACGAGTGGGTACCGCCACGGGCGTGACCGACCTCACCGCTAGCAATACGCTTGCAGGAGTTAGCAGTCCGGGAGGGCGGGGCATGACTCCTGCGTCAGGCTTTCCCCCGATCGTTGGAGTCCTCCGTCGTGACCGACCACGCAAAGATCGTCAACCAGCTCCGTGCGCTGGTCCTGCTCACCCAGACCGAGGAGCAGATCGCCCGCACCCGCGTGTCGCAGGCGCGTACCGACGCCGTGCGTCGTGAGCTCACCCAGAACGCCGACAACGCCGCCGAGCGCACCCGCCTCATCACCGCCGAGCTGCGCGAGCTCGGCGGCGTGCCCGACGTCGTCACCCCGCTCGTGGGCCGGCTGTCGGCCGTCCTCAAGGCCACCGTCGAGCAGGCCGCGCCGATCGAGGAGGCCCTCCTGCAGGACCTCACCCTCGAGCACCAGCTGCACGACCGCGCCACCTACCTGAAGGTCCTCGGCAAGAAGGCCGGCATGGCCAAGGTCGAGCGCCTGGCCGAGGGGCTGGAGAAGGCCCACGCGGCCACCATCGAGTGGCTGACCGTCGTGCTGGCCGAGGAGGCCCTGGGCGGCCCGGCCGCGCTGCAGCCGACGCCGTTCCAGCAGGTCGCCGGTGTCGCGACCCGCGCCGCCAACGCGCCCTACCGCTTCGTCGCCAACCGGGTCAACGAGGTGCTCGACTCCGCGGCGCAGCGCCGCTCGCAGGTCGAGGGCGGGCTCGGTGAGGCGGCCGACAAGGCCGGCACGCTCACCGACGCCGTCCGCGAGACGCTCGCCGCCAGCCGGGCCGCCGCGCTGCGCCGGGCCGAGCGCATCGCCCGCCGCGAGGGCAACCGCGACGCCGCCGAGGCCGCCAAGGCCGCCCGCGAGGAGCTCGGCGACGTCTCCGCCGACGAGCTGCCCATCAAGGGCTTCGACTCGCTGTCGACGTCGGCCGCCGCCGAGGCCGCCAAGAAGCTGCGTGAGCCGCACGACATCCGCGTGGTCATCCGCTACGAGGAGACCCACAAGAACCGGTCGAGCGTCATCAGCGCCGCCCAGGTCGCCCTCGCCGCGGTGGCCAAGGAGGCCGTGGGCGTCGACAGCTGACGTCTCCGCCACTCTCCGGAGGGCCCGCACCCCGACCGGGTGCGGGCCCTCCGCCGTCCGGGGAGATCCCCGTCGCTCCCCGTTCACCGGGAACGGGCCCCGGGCATGCTCGGGGCATGCAGATCACACCCCAGGTCCTGGAGCAGGAGTTCTCGCTCCAGACCGCCGCCACCCGCCTGGACTTCCTCAGCCGACGGGACTCCGGTGCCGGGTCCGGCACCTCCGCACCGGAGCGCGACGAGGACGACTGGACCTCCCTGCTCGCCCAGCAGACCTCCCTCGACGTGGCGGAGTCCCTCGAGGTGCTCGCCCTCGGCGAGGTCATCGCCCGCAAGGCCCACGACAGCCAGCTGATCGGCTTCCGCGCCGCGCTCCGCGGCGGGGCGAGCTGGGAGCAGATCGCCGCCGCCCTCGACGTCGCGCCGGCGGAGGCGTGGACCTCCTACCACCGGGCCATCGAGCGCCAGGAGCGCGCCGCCGTCCTCGGCCCGCAGGAGGCCGCGGAGGCACGCGAGCTCGCCGGGGACCGGCCCTCCTAGCGGTTCCGGCCCCCCTGCGGGGAGGCCGTTCCAGCACCTCGCCGGGGGTCAGCGGACCTCGACGCCGCGCCAGAAGGCCACCCGGCCGGTGATCTCCTTCGCCGCGTCCTTCGGCTCGGGGTAGTACCAGGCGGCGTCGGGGTTGGTCCGCCCGTCGACCTCGAGGCTGAAGTAGGACGCCTCGCCCTTCCACGGGCACGTGGTCTGGGTCGAGGAGGGGCGCAGGACGTCCGCGCGCACCGCCTCCCGCGGGAAGTAGGCGTTGCCCTCGACGGTGACGATGTCGTCGGACTCGGCGATGACGGTGCCGTGCCAGGTCGCTGTGGTCATGGCCCGATCGTCCTCCCCGCCGGTGTCCCGCGGCACCCCGTCGTGCGTGATCCGGGGGTCCACCGCAGGAGTACCGCCGGGTGGGGTGGGCATGTGTCGGGGGAGCGCAGACCGGCGCCTCCCCGGCACCCCGCTGCCACCCCACCCCCGACGACGAGGAGCCCGCCCGTGTCCGGAGCCGCCCGCACGCCCGACCCCGACGACCAGCGCCGCGGGATGACGCCCCGGCCCAAGCGGGGGCGCGCGCTGATGCTCGGCATCTTCTTCGGCCTGATCGTGTTCGTGTTCCTCTTCATCACCCTCGTCAGCCAGTGCGGCACCGGCGACGACGACGAGGTCTACGACGACGACCCGCAGGGCAGCGCCCTGGTCGTCGACGTCGCGTCCCTGCTGCCCGCCGCCTGAGCCCTCGGGGAGGCCGGGCCCCGGGGTCAGCGGCGGTCGAGGATGGCGAAGGTGGCCACCGCGTGCGCCACCGAGCGGCCGTCCTGCTCGACGTCGGCCTCGCAGATGGTCAGGTGCCGGCCGCGGGTGCGCACCCGGCCCCGCACCTGCAGCGGTCCTGGCTCGCCGGGGCGCAGGTAGGTCACCGTCAGCTGGCTGGTCGCCGGCACCTCGCCGTCCTCGGTGGTCGTGCGCACCGCCTGACCCATGGCGGTGTCGACCAGCGTCGCGACGACGCCACCGTGCAGCGTCCCCGCGGGGTTGAGGTGCTCGTCGCGGACCTCGAAGACGAGCGTGGCCGTGCCGTCCTCGCCCTCGTCGAGCCGGGCGCCGATCCGCCCCGCGAAGCCGCCCACGTCGCCGTCGTCCGCCATGCCTGGGCGGTACCCCCGCCGGCCGGGGCCCACGCCCGGACGCCGCGCGCGGGACCACTCCCGGACCGACGGCGCGCGGCTAGGGTCCGCCGCCGTGTCGGTGCGGCGGAGGACCTGGGTCGGGCTCGTGGCGGCGGTCGTGGTGGTGCTCGGGGTGGTCACCCTGGTCTGGTTCCAGCCGCAGAAGCTCTTCTACGACGACCGGGTCGACGAGGGCCTGCCCTCGGCCGGGGCCGCGCCCCCGACCGCCGACGGTGGCGTGGTCACCGCCGCGCCACCCGGGCCGGTCGACCTCGCCGCGGGGACGTTCGTGTCCCGCGAGCACGGGACCGTCGGCACCGCGCGGGTCGTCCGGCTGCCGGACGGGCAGACGGTCGTGCGGCTGGAGGGGTTCGAGACGTCCAACGGCCCGGCGCTCCACGTCTACCTGTCGCAGAACCCCGCGGCCGGCGAGGAGGGCGCGTTCGACGACGAGTTCGTCGACCTGGGCGTGCTCAAGGGCAACGTGGGTGACCAGAACTACCCGGTCCCCGCGGGCGTCGAGGCCACCGGCTGGGTCAGCGTCGTCATCTGGTGCGACCGGTTCGACGCCGCGTTCGGGGCCGCCGACCTGCAGGCGGTGGCGATGTCGTGAGCCGCGCTGTCGTGAGCCGCGCTCAGGCGGGCTCGCGCCGCATCGGCACGTGCGGGATGCCGTCCTCGACGTAGCCGGGGCCGCTGAGCCGGAATCCGAACCGCTCGTACCAGCCCTGCAGGTGCGCCTGCGCGCCGAGCGTGACGGGCACGCCCTCGCACAGCGCGATGCCGGCCTCCACCAGCCGGGCGGCCAGCCCGCGTCCCCGGGCGCCCGCGGCGGTGGCCACCCGGCCGATCGCGCGCGTCGCGCCGTCGTCGAGCACCCGGATGGTGGCCAGGACGTCGCCGCCGTCGTCGAACCACAGGTGCCAGGTGGCCGGCTCGACGTCGCGGCCGTCGAGCTCGGGGTAGGGGCACTCCTGCTCGACGACGAACACGTCGACCCGCAGCCGGCACAGGGCGTAGACCTCGAACGGGGTGAGTTCGGCGAAGCGGGCGGTGCGCAGGACGGGGGTCACCCGCCCGTTGTAGCGCACCGCCCGCCGGGAGCTCGGAGGCGTCTCACGCGCGGTCGCGGTAGCGGCGCATCGTCAGCGGGCCGAGGACGGCCACCAGGGCCACCGCCCAGACCAGCACCCACAGCACGTCGGAGCCGACGACCTCGCCGTGCACCAGGCCGCGCACCGAGCTCACGAGCGAGCTCACCGGGTTCACCTCGACGACCGCCTGCAGCCAGCCGGGCATGGTCGCCGGGTCGACGAAGATGTTGCTGCCGAACGTCAGCGGCATCAGGACCATCATCGACCAGCCCATCACCGCCTGCGGGGTGCGGAGCCGGAGCGCCAGGTAGGTCCAGGTCCAGCCGAGGGCGAAGGCGAAGACCAGCAGCAGGCCCACGGCGGCCAGCACGCCGGTCACCCCGCCACCGGGCCGCAGGCCCAGCGCCATGCCGAGGCCGAGCACGACGATCGAGGCCAGCGTGAACCGGACGACGTCGCCGAGCAGGGCCCCCACCAGCGCGCTGGGCCGCCACACCGGCAGCGAGCGGATCCGGTCGAAGACGCCCTTCTCGATGTCGGTGTTCAGGGCGACGCCGGTGTACATGGTGATCATCAGGATGCTCTGCACCAGGATCCCGGGCAGGAAGAACTGCACGTAGGCCTCGACCGAGCCGGCCAGGGCGCCGCCGAAGAGGTACGTGAAGATCAGCGTGAGCATCACCGGGAAGACGGTGACGTCGAAGAGTTGCTCGGGGACGTGCTTGATCCGCAGCAGGGTCCGCCAGCCGAAGGTCGCCGACGCGGCGATCGGTCCCTGCGGCCTCGGGCGCTCGCCGGACCCCAGCGCGGCGAGCACCGCGGCGGTGTCGGGTGCGGCGAGCCGGATGGGTGCGCTGTCCAGGGCGGTCATCGCCGTGCCTCCGGGGCGGTCGGGGTGCCGGCGTCCTCGGCGGGCCGGCCGGTCAGGGCGAGGAAGACCTCGTCGAGGCTCGGCTGGCCGAGCGCGAACTGGGCCAGGTCGATCCCGGCCCCCTCGAGCGCGGTCAGCGCGCGGGCGGCGGGGGCGGACCCGAGCACCCGCGCGGTGAGCGCCGCCGGGTCGCCGTCCTCGGTCACCGGCACGCCCAGCACTCGCTGGAGCAGCTCGCGGGCCGTGCCCCGGCGGGCCGGGTCGAGCACCCGCACGTGCAGCGTGCCCGAGCCCACCGACGCCTTGAGCTGCCCGGGCGTGCCCTCGGCGATGACCCGGCCGGCGTCGATGACGGAGATGCGGTCGGCGAGCTGGTCGGCCTCGTCGAGGTACTGGGTGGTCAGCAGCACCGTCGTCCCGCCGCGGACCAGCGCCCGCACGACGTCCCACACCTGGTTGCGGCTGCGCGGGTCGAGGCCGGTGGTGGGCTCGTCGAGGAAGACCAGGTCGGGCCGGACGACGATGCTCGCGGCGATGTCGACCCGCCGCCGCATGCCGCCGGAGTACTGCTTCACCTGCTTGCCGGCCGCCTCGGTGAGGCCGAAGGCGCTCAGCAGCTGGTCGGTGCGCTGGCGGGCCGCGGCACGGGAGTAGCCGAGCAGCCGGGCCAGCAGCAGCAGGTTCTCCGCGCCGGAGAGGTCCTCGTCGAGGGAGGCGAACTGGCCGGTGAGGCTGACCCGCGCGCGGACGGCGTCGGCGTCGCGGACCACGTCGTGGCCGAAGACCCGCGCCTGCCCGCCGTCGGGCGGGACGAGGGTCGCCAGCATGCGGATGGTCGTCGTCTTGCCCGCCCCGTTGGGACCCAGGAAGCCGTGCACCCCGCCGCGCGGGATGCGCAGGTCGACGCCGGCCACCGCCGTCGTCGCGCCGAACCGCTTGACCAGCCCGGTCGCCTCGATCGCCGGGACGTCGTCGTCCCCGGGCGCCGTCCCTCCGGCCGGCACCGTGTCGCCGACGTACGCCGTCACGTGCTCCACCTCCTGCCTCCCGTGTCGGGTGCCCGCACGGTGCCGCACGGGTCTGACGGTCAGACGGGCCGGCGTCCCGGGACTCATCGGTACCGCGGCGGGCGGTGCCCTGCTTAGGTGTGCCTATCCTGGGCGGCTGACGAGACCGTCGTCCCGCGACCCGTGGAGGACCCGTGACCAGCCCTGCCCGGGCGACAGCTGCCGCGCTGACCGCCGTGTGCCTCTCCGGGGCGCTGGCCGCCTGCGGCAGCGCGGGGGCCGCCGATCCCGAGACGCTCACCGTGTACAGCGCCCAGCACGAGAGCCTGGTGCGCACGATGCTCGAGGGCTTCACCGACGAGACCGGCATCGAGGTGGAGCTCCGCGACGGCAACGACGCGGAGCTGGCCAACCAGATCGTGCAGGAGGGCGAGGCCTCGCCGGCCGACGTGTTCCTCACCGAGAACAGCCCCTCGATCGCCGTGCTCGACCGTGAGGGACTGCTCGCGCCACTGGACCAGGAGACCCTCGACCAGGTCGGGGAGCAGTTCCGGCCCTCGTCGGGCACCTGGACCGGCTTCGCCGCCCGCTCGACCGTGCTGGTCTACGACCCGGCTGCGCTGACGGAGGACCAGTTGCCGGCCTCGATCATGGACCTGGCCGACCCGGCGTGGGAGGGCCGCATCGGCATCGCCGCCGGCGGCGCGGACTTCCAGGCCATCGTCGCCGCCGTCCTCGCCACGCAGGGCGAGGAGGCCACCCGGGCGTGGCTGGAGGGCCTCGAGCGCAACGCCGGCGTCTACCAGAGCAACACCGCCGTGATGGTCGCCGCCGACGAGGGCGAGATCGACGCCGGGGTGATGTACCACTACTACTGGTACCGCGACCAGGCCGAGGGTGGCCTCAAGGGCGACGACGCGCGGCTGCACCTCTTCGGCAACGGCGACCCGGGCGCCTTCCTCAGCGTCTCCGGCGCCGGAGTGCTGGCCTCCTCCGACCAGCAGGACGCCGCCCAGCGGCTGGTCGCCTGGCTGACCGCGCCGGAGGCGCAGCAGCGGCTGGCCGAGAGCACCGCCCTCGAGTACGCCGTCGGCACCGGGGTGCCCTCCGCCGGGGCGCTGCCGCCGCTGGACACCCTCGGCGCCCCGGCCGTCGACCCCTCCTCCCTCGACCAGGAGCGCGTCACCGAGCTCATGCAGGAGGTGGGGCTGCTCTGAGCCCCACCGCCGTCCCCGGCCCCGCGACCCCGGCCGCCCCGGCGTCGCGGCGCCGCCGCGCGTCCCGGGCCCGGCGCTCGCCGGTGACGGTGCTGCTGGCGGCGGCCGTCGCCGCGCTCGCGCTGCTGCCCCTGGTGCACATCGCGGTGGCCGTCGCCGAGGTCGGCTGGAGCGGCGTCGCGGAGCTGGTGTTCCGCCCGCGGGTGGCCGAGCTCCTCGGCAACACCGTCCGGCTGGTCGGCGGCACCGTCGCGGTCACCGCGGTCCTGGGCGTGGGGACGGCCTGGCTGGTCGAGCGCAGCACGGTGCCCGGCCGCCGCGTCTGGCACGTGCTGCTGGTCGCACCGCTGGCCCTGCCCGCCTTCGTCAGCAGCTCGGCGTGGATCTCGCTGCTGCCCGGCCTGGACACCTACGGCGGCGCCCTGCTGGTCGTGTCGCTGGCCTACGCGCCCTTCGTCTACCTGCCCGTCGTCGCCGCCTTCCGGGGGCTGGACCCCGCGCTGGAGGAGACCGCCCGCGGTCTGGGCCTGTCGGCCTGGGCGGTCTTCCGGCGGGTGCAGCTGCCCCAGCTGCGGGTGGCCGTCCTCGGCGGGACCCTGCTGGTCGCGCTGCACGTGCTCGCCGAGTTCGGCGCCCTGGCGATGCTGCGCTACCCGACCCTCACGACGGCGGTCTACGACCAGTACCGCGCCACCTTCAACGGCCCGGCCGCCACGATGCTCGCCGGTGTCCTCGTCCTGCTGTGCCTGGTGCTGCTGCTGGCAGAGGTCCGGCTGCGCGGCACCCGCGGCTACGCCCGCACCGGGGCCGGCGCCGCCCGCCGGGTGGTCCCCGTCCGGCTCGGGGCGCTCACCGGCCCGGCCCTGCTCGTCCTCGCCACCGTGGTCGGGCTGTCGCTGCTGGTCCCGCTCGGCGCGCTGGTGTCCTGGTTCCTCACCGGCACCTCGGCGCGGGTCGACTGGGCGGTCCTGGCCGGCACGACGGGGACGACGCTCGCCCTGGCCGGCGCGGCCGCGGCCGTCACCACCGTGCTGGCGCTGCCCACCGGGTGGCTGGCGGTGCGCCGCCGGGGGCCGCTGGCCACGCTGCTCGAGCGCACCACCTACCTGGGCAGCGCCGTGCCGGCCATCGTCGTCGCCCTCGCCCTGGTGGCGGTCGGCATCCGCGTCCTGCCCGGGCTGTACCAGACCGTGCCGGTCCTGCTGGCCGCCTACGCCGTCCTGTTCCTGCCCCGGGCGATCGTCACCGTGCGCGCGGCCGTCGAGCAGTCCCCGCCGGTGCACGACGACGTCGCCGCCTCCCTCGGGGTCTCCGCGCCCGCGCGGCTGTGGCGGGTGACGCTGCCGCTGCTGGCCCCGGGGATCGGGGCGGGAGCGGCGCTGGTGTTCCTCGCGGTGGTCACCGAGCTCACCGCCACGCTGCTGCTGGCCCCGACGGGCACCGAGACGCTCGCCACGGCGTTCTGGTCGGCGAGCAGTGCCCTCGAGTACGGCGCCGCCGCGCCCTACGCCGCGGTCATGGTCCTGCTCTCGGCACCGGCCACGGTGCTGCTCTCCCGAGACGTCCGACGAGGTCTGACCACATGAGCGCGCTGACCGTCACCGGCCTGGTGAAGTCCCACGGCCGCACCCCGGTGCTCACCGGCGTCGACCTGCACGTCCCGTCCGGGACGACCACCGCGCTGCTCGGCCCCTCCGGCTGCGGGAAGACGACGCTGCTGCGCATCGTCGCCGGGTTCGACGACCCCGACGCCGGGACCGTGGAGCTGGGCGGCCGGGTGGTGGCCGGTGCCGGGCGCGGCGTCCCCGCGCGCTCCCGGGGCATCGGCTTCGTGCCGCAGGAGGGTGGGCTGTTCCCGCACCTGAGCGTGGCCGGCAACGTCGCGTTCGGGCTGCCCCGCAGGCTGCGCCGCGACCGCACGCGCGTCGCCGGGCTGCTGGCGCTCGTCGGCCTCGACGCCGCGCTGGCCGACCGGGTGCCGCACCAGCTCTCCGGTGGCCAGCAGCAGCGGGTGGCGCTGGCCCGCGCCCTGGCACCCGAGCCCTCCCTCGTCCTGCTCGACGAGCCGTTCTCCTCCCTCGACGCCGCGCTGCGGGAGGACACCCGCCGCGCCGTCGCCGACGCGCTGCGGGCCACCGGCGCGACCGCCGTCCTGGTCACCCACGACCAGGCCGAGGCGCTCTCGACCGCCGACCAGGTGGCCGTGGTGCGTGGCGGCAGGCTCGCGCAGCTTGCCGATCCGCGGACCCTCTACTCCCGGCCCGCGGACCTCGAGGTGGCCGCCTTCGTCGGGGAGGCCGTGGTCCTCGACGGCGAGGCCGCCGGCGGGCGGGTCACCTCCGAGCTGGGGGAGCTGTCCCTCGGGCGGCCGTGCGCCGACGGCCCGGTCCGGGTGCTGCTGCGACCCGAGCAGCTGCGGCTGTCGGGCGGCCCGGGCACGCGCGCACGGGTCCGCGGCGTCGACTTCTACGGCCACGACGCCCGGATCGAGCTGGAGCTGCCCTCGGGGCTGCGGGTCAGCGCGCGCACCGAGGGCGGTGACCTGCCCTCCGAGGGGGCCGAGGTCACCGTGGTGGTCGCCGGCCCGGCGGTACCGTTCCCCGCCGCGGCGCCGACCGTCCCGCCCGTCGCGACCGCGCCGGCCCGACCCGGGGTGCCGACGGCGACTTAGGCCTGCCTAAGCTCACCGCCCGTGCAGCTGTTCCTCTTCACCGTGGACCCCGCCTGGGGGCGGGACGTCGTCGCGGCCGGTGCCGCCGGGATCGTCGTCGACTGGGAGCGCCGCGGCAAGCACCGCCGGCAGGCCGGCGAGGGCACCCAGATCAACGGCGACACCCTCGAGGACCTCGTCCGTATGCGCGCGGCCACCGACGGCCGGCTGGTCTGCCGGGTCAACGCGGCCGGTCCGTGGACGGCCCGGGAGGTCGACGACGCGGTCGCGGCCGGCGCCGACGAGGTCCTGCTGCCGATGGTGCGCGCGCCCGACGAGGTCGACCGCACCCTCGACCTGGTCGGCGGCCGCTGCGGGCTGGGCATCCTGGTGGAGACCCAGGACGCCGTCGACCGTGCTGCCGAGCTGGCCCGGCGGCCGCTGTCGCGGGTCTACGTGGGGCTGAACGACCTGCGCATCGACCGGCGGTCGGACCAGCTGTTCCGGCCGCTGGTCGACGGGACGGTCGACGCCGTCCGCGCCGCCGTCCCCGTGCCCTTCGGCGTCGGCGGGCTGACGCTGCCCGGCGGCGGGTTCCCCGTGCCGGGCGACCTGCTGGCCGCCGAGCTGGTCCGGCTGCGCACCGACTTCACCTTCCTCCGCCGGTCGTTCACCGCCGACATGGCCGGGCGCGACCCGTTCACCGAGGTGCCGCGGCTGCTCGCCGCGCTCGCCGACCTGGCCGGCGCCGACCGGTCGGCCGCCGACGGGCGGCGGGCCGCCTTCGTGGACGCCGTCGAGCGGGCGGCCGCCCCCGTCGCCGTCCCCGCGTGAACGGCCGGGCCCTGGTCACCGGGGCCGGGGGCTTCGTCGGCCGGCACCTGGTGGCGCGGTTGCGGGCCGACGGCTGGGCGGTCACCGGACTCACCCGCGCCGACGTCGACCTCGCCGACCCCGTCGCCGCCGCGGCCGCGGTGCGGGCCGCCGACCCCGACGTCGTCTTCTCCCTCGCGGCGGGGCGGGCGAAGGCGACCCCCGCCGAGCGTGCCGCGACGGTGGCCGTGAACACCAGCCCCTGGCTGGTCGACGCGCTGCCCGGCCGCTGCCGGGCCGTCGTGCGGCTCGGGTCGTCGACCGAATACGCGGCCGGGCGGGCACCGCTGGCCGAGGACGCGCCGCTGCGCCCGCGCGGCTTCTTCGGCGCCACCAAGGCGGCCGGCTCGCTGCTGCTGCAGGCCGCCGCCGCCGAGCGCGGGGTGCGCGCCGCGGTGCTGCGCGCCTTCCAGGTGTACGGCCCCGGGGACCACCCGACCCGGCTGGTGCCGGTCGTGCTCGCCGCCGCCCGCACCGGGGCGACGGTGCCGCTGCCGGCCGGGGTGAGCCGGCGCGACTGGGTGTGGGTCGGTGACGTCGTCGACGCGTGCGTGCGGGCGGCGCTGGCCGACGACCTCCCGCCCGGTGCGGTGGTCAACGTGGGCACGGGCGTGCAGACGTCGGTGGAGGAGCTGGTCGCCGTCGCCGAGCGGGTCACCGGCCGGCCCGTCGCGACCGCGCCGGGCGCCCACCCCGGCCGGGACTGGGACACCGCCGACTGGGTCTGCGACCCGCGCGCGGCGCGCGAGCTCCTCGGCTGGACGCCGGCGGTCGGTCTCGAGGAGGGGCTGGCCCGCACGTGGGCGGCGGGGTGAGCGGTCCCCGGATCGCCGTCGTCGTGCCGGTGTACGGCAACGAGGCGACGCTGCGCCCGCTGGCCGCCCGGCTCGCCGCGGCCCTCGACGGGCGGGACTGGCGGCTGCGGCTGGTCGTCGACGCCTCGCCGGACGGCAGCCTGGCGGTGGCCCGGGAGCTGGCGGCCGACCCCCGCGTCGCGGTGACCGCCCTGGCGGCCAACGTCGGGCAGCACCGCGCGCTGGCCACCGGGCTGGCCGCCGAGGACGCCGACGCCTGGGTGTGCCTCGACGCCGACCTGCAGGACCCGCCCGAGGCGGTGCCGGCGCTGCTCGACCGGTTGGCGCGGGGCGACGTCGGCGCGGTCTTCGCCGGCCGCCGGGGCCGCTACGAGTCGCCGGTGCGGCGGCTGACCGGCGGGCTGCACCGGCGGGTCGCCGCCGCGCTCACCGGCCTGCCGCCCGACGCCGGCGCGTTCCTCGCGCTCGGGCCCGCCGTGCGTGACGCCGTCGTGGCCGCGGTGCTCGGCGGTCAGGCGCCCAGCGTCGTCCTCGCGGCGGGCCTGGCCGGGACCCCGCTGGCCAGCGTGCCCGTCGCCCGCGACCGCCGGCCGGTGGGGGAGTCGGCGTGGACCGCCCGGGCCCGGCTCCGGCAGTCACTGCGGTCCCTGGCGTGGGCGGCGCGACGCCGCGGGGTCAGCGGGTCCAGAGCTGGACGACCAGGTCGGTCTTCACGGCGGGCAGGTCCCAGGTCCGCGTCAGGTACAACCCGGCGCCGGTGAGGACCGCGTCGTCGTCGGTGGGCACCGGCTCGCCGTCGACCAGGCGGCGGACCAGCCAGACGCGGTCGGCGTCGGCGGGGGCGTCCGCGGGTGGCAGGACGACGTCGGGGCGCAGCCGCGGGCCGGACGTGCGGACGAAGTGGTCGAGCCCCATGGCCGCCCGCTGGTCGGCGGCGACCACCGGCTCGCCGGGCCGCTGCTCGCCCAGCAGCAGGGCGACGGCGTCGTCCGACCGCTCCCGCGGCTCGCGCACGGCGAGGGGTGCGCTCGCCACGAGGGACAGTCCGACCAGCGCCGCGGCCACCGGCGCCCGTGAGCCCCGGGGCAGCGCGGTCACGCCCGCGGCGGCGAGGACGCCGAGCCCCACGAGCCCGGCGAGCAGGTAGCGGGGGAGGTACACCGGCCGGACGGTCTCGGCGACGAGCAGGAGCAGCAGGGGCACCAGCACCCAGCAGGCACCGACGACCCGCACCCCGGCGCCGCGCACGGCGCCGATGACGGCCAGGCCGACGGTGAGGTACAGCAGCGGGGTGCGGCCGCCGGCCCAGGCCTCGACGGCGAGGTCGGCCAGCGTGCCCCCGGTGTCGCGCAGGTGCTCGGCGTTGCGCGACCCGGTGCCGTTGAGCAGGTTGACGCCGACCAGCCCGGCCGCCGGCAGGGCGGCCAGTGTGCCGGCGACGGCGACCCGGACGGCGGCCCGGCCGCGCAGCAGCAGCGCCGCGACCACGAACGCGGCGAGGACGGTGACGGCGTACCAGTGCGCCAGGCCCATGCCCGCGCCGGCCAGGCCGAACAGCAGCAGCCCGCGGCCGTCCTGCAGCCAGCGGGTCAGGCCGAGCAGCGCGCCGCCGGTGGCCAGCACCGCCAGCCCGTAGCTGCGGGCCTCCACGGCCTGCTCGAGCAGCAGCGGGGCGCAGGCGGGCACCAGCCCGGCCAGCACGCCGGTGGGGCGGCCGGCCAGCCGGGTGACCGCGCGCGTGACGCACGCCAGCCCGCCGGCGGTTGCCAGCACCGACAACAGCCGCAGCGAGGTGTCACCGCCCACCCCGGGCAGCGACACCCAGGCGTGCACGACGAGGTAGTACGGCGCGTTGTACGAGGGCGGGACGTCGGCGAGGTAGCTCGTCACGCCCTCGCCGGTGGCGATCGCGCGCAGGATGTCGGCCAGTGGCCTGCGGGCGACCTCGGCGGTGAACGCCTCGTCGAACCAGAACCCGTGGCCGGGAGCGAGCAGCACCGCGCACAGCAGGCCGAGCACCGCGGGCGGGATCAGCTCGACGGGGGACCAGCGCCGCGTCGCGGTGGCGGACGCCGGTGCCTGCGCGGTCCGGTCCGCCGTCGTGCTCACGGGGAGCGAGGGTAGGCGAGCCTTCCCTGCCGGCGGGTGTCGGTGCGGCGGTGCAGCATGCGCGGTGTGGTGGACCCGACGGCCGGCCCCGGTCCCGCGCCGGCGCCGTCGTCGGAGGTCGTCGCCGCCCGCTTCCGCCGGCAGGGCCGGCGCGACACCCGTCACGAGATGGCCGTGCGCCGTCGGCTGCACGCGCGGGGAGTGCGCTTCCGGTGGACGTGCGGCCACGGCCCCGTCCCGAGGCTCGCCCCGAGCGTGCGAGGGGTGAGGGGGACGGGGTCCTTCCCGGGTGCTTCTGGCACGGCTGCCCATCGTGTGGGCACCTGCCGAAGGCCAACCGGGGGTGGTGGGCGGCCAAGCTGGCGGCCAACACCGCCCGCGACCGCCGCGCCGACGCCGTCCTCACAGACCCCGGCTGGCGGGTGCTGCGGTTCTGGGAGCACGAGGACCCCGACGACGTGGCCGACGCGATCTGCGCCGAGCTGGGACGCATCCGTGCTGTTCAGAGCGACGTTTCTGTCGTACCCCGTGCGTAGGTTGGGTGTCGTGCAGGAGGTCGCCGTCCGCGGGTCGCGGTTCGAGGGTGCGCTGGCCGGTGCGCTGGGGGCGCGGCCGGTGCGGGTGTCGCGGTTGCCGGTGGAGCTGCTGTCGGACGACCAGGTGGCCGCCGAGCTGGCCCGGGTGCAGGCACGGCGGGCGATGGAGGCCGGCTACGAGGCGGAGCTGGTGCTGCGGCTGGCCGAGCTCCGCCCCGACTGCGACGACCCGCCGCCCGGCACGCCCGGTGCGCGGTCGTGGAAGCCGGATCCCGAGTTGCCGGGGGTGTCGGAGTTCTTTCCCGCCGAGCTGGCGTTGGTGCTCAACTGCGGGCGGGTGGCGGCGGCGAAGCTGGCCCACCGGGCCTGGACCTTCCGTGAGTCGCTGCCGGGCACGTGGGCGGCGCTGGCCGCCGGGGACCTGGACGAGTACCGGGCGCGGATCCTGGTCGAGGTCTTGGAGTACGCCGACCCGGGGCTGGCGCGGCGGGTGGAGGCGCGGCTGCTGCCCGAGGCCGTGCAGCTGACCGCGGGGAGGCTGAGGAAGCGGGCGCTGGAACTGCTGCTGCAGTTGGACCCCGACGCGGCCGAGCGCCGCCGGGAGCAGGCACAGCGCCACGCCGACGTCCGCCTCGAGCCCTCCCCCGACGAGGGCATGGCGAGACTGACCGCCGACCTGCCCGCGGAGGTGGCCGCGGCCTGCCACGCGGTCATCGACGCACTCGCGGCGATGCTCAAGGCCGACGGCGATCCCCGCCCGATCGGGCAGCTGCACACCCAGGTGGCCGCCGACCTGATCCTGCGCCCCTGGGACGACAGCCGCCCGCCGGTCACCGCGCACCTGCAGATCACCGCCACCCTCGCCTCGCTGGCCGGGTCCTCGACCGGGTGCGGTGCGGTCAACGGGCTGCCGATCACCGCCGCACACCTGCGCGACCTGCTCGCCCGGCTCGACGCCCTCGGCGTACAGGCACCCGACGGCGGATCGGTCACCGTGGCCCTCACCGACGACGACGGCACCCTGCGCGCCACCGGCACGCTGGACCGGCTGCGCCGGCTCGCCGCCCACGGCTGCACCCAGCACCCCGACGAGCAGTGCGACTGCGCGGTGCTCGACCGGCCGACGGCGAAGGACCGCTACACCCCCTCCGCCGCCCAGCAGGCGTTCATACGCACCCGCGACCGCAGCTGCCGCTTCCCCACCTGCGGCCAACGCATCGGCTGGGCCGACACCGACCACGTCATCCCGCACGCCGCAGGTGGCGCCACCGACTGCGCCAACCTCTGCTGCCTGTGCCGCTCCCACCACCGCCTCAAGACCTTCGCCCGCGGCTGGCGGTTCGAGATGGGTGCCGACGGGACACTCACCGTCACCACACCGTCCGGGATCACCAGGACCACCCGGCCACCGGGCATGCCGCCACCAGCGCCGACTGCGGACCCACCACCGGACGTCGCCGGACAGTCACCGGCCTGTCCGGGCGACCACCGGCCCCCGTTCTAGGCACGTCCTGCGGAGCGCGCACGCCTCCACAGGTGTCCCCGAGCAGGAGAGGGAGGCCTGCGCGGAGGGATCGAGGTCCGCTCCGGAGCGATGAGATCGCCGGGCTCACGCCGTCTACCCCATGAGCGCCGATAAGAGGGGATCACATCGATGTTGACCGACACGAAGGCGTACAGCGGCATCGCCGTCCGCGACCTGGCGGCGGCCCGGCAGTTCTACGGCGAGGTGCTCGGGCTGCGCGTGTCCGAGGACCACGGCAACCTCTGGCTGCACCTGGCCGGCGGCCGGGACACCCTCGTCTACGAGCAGCCCACGGCCACCCCGGCCAGCTACACCGTCCTGAACTTCGAGGTCGACGACGTCGGGGCCGCGGTCGGCGAGTTGACCGCGCGCGGCGTGCGCTTCCAGCGATACGACGGGATCCCGCAGGACGAGCACGGGGTCATGCGCGGACAGGGCCCCGACATCGCCTGGTTCACCGACCCCTCGGGCAACGTCTTCTCGGTGATCGCCCCCGACTGAACCGGGAGGCCCGGCCACGGGCCGGGCTCCGGGACAGCTGCAGGCTGCACTCGTGTGCGGTGGGCCGCCTCAGGAGCGGGGAGCCCGTCCCCTCCGGAGCGTCTCGTGGAGCCCGGAGGCGCCCGGTGCGTCCGGGCCGGCGGCTGGCACGAGCAGCCACAGCAGCGGGTACACGAGGATGCCGGCGCCCATCACCGCCAGGGCGACGAACCCGACGCGCCACAGCAGGGGGTCCGTGTCGGAGTACTCGGCCAAGCCGCCGCACACGCCACCCAGCACCTTGTTGGTGGAGCTGCGGAGGAGGCGACGGTGCGTGACCCCGGCTGCGGGTACAGGCGGTGCCGGCGGCCAGGACGGCTGATCCGGTCGAGGAGGCTCGGCGGGGTTCGGGATGGCGGAGGTCGGGGGATCCGGGAACGGGCTCGCTGTCATGGCGTGCAGCCTTTCTCTCGCACGCGCCGCTGAACACGGGACAAGGTCCCCGTCGGAGCGGCCTCCGGAGACAGCCGGGGCCGAGACGGATCCGCAGGACGGCCCTGTCGCCCCGGGCTCACTCGCCGGAGGCGGATCCGCGGGCGCGCTGCGTGAGCGGGCTGCCGATCCACAGCCAGCCGAGCAGCACGGCGACGACGCCGGCGGTCACCAGCGCCAGGGTCAGCGTGAAGAGGAAGTCGACGACGAGCAGCACCGCGGAGACGATCGCGACGGCCAGCACGCACAGGCCCAGGAACGCGAAGCGGTTGCTGCGCCGCAGCAGGTCCTCCTTGTCGTGCTGCCGGAACAGCGCGCGGTGCTGCGCGGCCGGGGCGATGAGCAGCGCGGTGGCCACCACGACCGCCACCAGGGTCACCAGGTAGACGTCGCGCTGGAAGTCCGTCGCCCGCTCCGTCGCCTGCTGGAAGGGCACCACCAGCAGGAAGGCGAAGAGGAACTGCACGCCGGGAAGCGCCACGCGCAGCTCGTTGAGCAGCTCCATCAGCTCCCGGTCGATCCGCTCGGCCCGGGTCTCGTCCCGGCCGTCGGCACCGGTGGGCGGGTCCCCGACCACCGGTCGCGTGCCCCGTCCTGCCCGCTGTCCCGATCCCGTCGTGGCCATGCCCAGCTCCTCTCCGGTCCGTCGCACCCCCAGGGGCCGCTCGGCCCCGTCGCCGTTCCCGGCTGTATGCCCGGCCGACACCTCCTCGTCACCTGCTGTCCCCCGTCCGGTCACCGGCCGGCCACGCGCCCGCCTGGCAAGGGGGTACTGCACCGCCATGACGTCCATGTGGGAACCGATGACCCCCGACTCCGGCGCCGGCGGCCCGGCCGACGAGATCGCCGCCGCCGATCCCGGAGCCGGTGCGCCGCCGCCGGCCGAGGGCTTCGGCGTCGCCGGGGAGGATCCCGACCGCGCCGCGGAGACCGACCGTCCCGACGAGCCGACGACGGAACTCGCACCCGACCCCGGCGACGTCGGCACGGTCTTCCGCACGCCGGACCCCGCCGACGTGCACCGCCCCGGCATCGCCTGACGGCGGGCCGCCGCGACCCTGCCGGCGGCGAGCACGCCGTCTCGTACCGTCGGGGACGTGGACCTGACTGTGTTGCCCGCCCGTACCGACGCCGAACTCGACGCCATGCGTGACGCCGGTCGCGTGGTGGCGCAGACGCTCGCGGCGGTGCGGGCGGCGGCGGTCCCGGGCGTGCGGCTGCGCGACCTCGACGACCTGGCACAGACCTGCATCCGCGAGGCCGGCGCGACGTCGTCCTTCCTCGGCTACAAGCCGGCCTGGGCGCCCACGGCCTACAACGGCGCGCTGTGCCTGTCGCCGAACGAGGTGGTGGTGCACGGCCGGCCCAGCGGCCAGCGGCTCAAGGACGGCGACCTGCTCAGCATCGACTGCGGAGCCGTCGTGGACGGCTGGAACGGCGACGCGGCCATCACGGTGCAGGTCGGGTCGCACGGGTCCGCCGACGACGCCCGCCTCGTCACCGCCACCGAGGAGGCGCTGGCCGCGGGGATCGCCGCGGCCGTGCCCGGGGCCACGCTGATCGACGTCGCGCAGGCGATCGACGCGGTCGCCCGCCGGTACGGCTACGCCCACCTGCCCGACCACGGCGGGCACGGCATCGGCCGCTCGATGCACGAGCCGCCGTTCGTGCCCAACCGCCCGCACGCGGGGCTGGACCGGGTGCGCCTGCACGCCGGCAGCACGCTGGCGATCGAGCCGATGCTGCTGGCCGGCGGCGAGCGGTACCGGCACAAGAAGGACGGCTGGGCGGTGGTCACCGCCGACGGCCGGCGGGCCGCGCACGTCGAGCACACCGTCGCCGTGACCGACGACGGCCCGGTGGTCCTCACCCTGCCCTGAGCGCCGGTCAGCGCCGCCGGCGCCGGGTCAGCGCCGCCGGCGCCGGGTCAGCGCCGCCGGCGCCGGGTCATCGCCCGGCGCACCGCGCGCCGGCTCGCCCCGACCAGCGGGGGCGGCGCCCACGTGGCCGACGTCGGGCGCAGCGCCGCGCTCAGCTCCACGCGCAGCAGGTCGACGGCGTCGAGCAGCGTGCCGTGCTGCGACCAGGCGGCCTGGTCGGCCCGCGGGTCGACGAGCAGGGCCTCGGCCAGCCGGGCGCGCAGGTCGAGCAGGGCGGCGAGGCGCTCGGCGTCGACGCCCGCGGCCGGGACGGTGCCCGCGGCCACCGCGCCGGCCTCGCGCAGGATCGTCGTCACGGTGACCAGCACGTCGGCCAGCGCCTGCCGTGCCGGCGGCGACCAGGCGCGCCCGGCCTCGTCCTCGGGCACGAAGTAGGTGCGGTCGAGGAGCACGCGGGCGAGCGTGCGCAGGGTGACGTGCACCCGCTCCAGCGCGGTCAGCGTGTTGCGCAGCCGCGGCTGGGCCTCGCGGGCCACCCACCCCCGGGGGTTGAGGCGAGCGCTCTCCTCGGTGCGCGCGAGGCGGCCGTCGGCCCGGGTGACCTCGGCGCCGAGCGCGCGGGCACGGTCGAGCAGGTCGTCGGTGACGCGACGCGACCACTCGCCACGCAGTGCGGCCGCCAGGTCCTCGCAGTAGGCGGCCATGCGCTCGGCCAGCTCCGCGATGGCCTCACCGGCCGGCTGGACGTACAGCGGCGGTGCGATCACCACGTTCACGAGGACGCCGACGCCGGCGCCGATGAGCGTCTCGGTGATCCGGCCGAGCGCCGCGCTCTCGGCTCCGCCCACGGCCAGCACGAGCATCGCGCTGATCGGCACCTCGGCCAGGTGCGGCCCGAGCCGAAGCAGCCGGCCGACGATCAGCGACAGGCCGACGACGAGGCCGAGGCTCCACCAGGTGAGCCCGACGACCGAGGCGAACAGCACCGCGATCAGGACGCCCGCGGTGACGCTGGCGACCCGCTCCCAGCCGGTGGCCAGCGTCTCGTAGAGGGTGAGCTGCACGACCAGCAGCGCGGTCAGCGGCGCGAGGATCGGGGAGCTGGTGGTGTCGAGCCAGGTCGCCACCTGGAACGCGACCACCGCGGCCAGCACGGTCTTCGCCGTGCGCAGGCCGGGGGTCCGTCCCGGCCGCACCAGCCGGGCCAGCCGGGCCGGGAGGGCACGCGGTCCGGGCACGGGCACCAGTCTCCCGGCCGCACGGGCCCGCACGCGCCCCGGCCGCCGTCCGCGGAGGCGGACGGCGGCCGGGGGACGGGCGGCTCAGCCGAGCCCGACGGCGCTCTTCGCCCGGTCGACCAGGTCGAAGTGGCCCACCGCCCAGAACACCACCGCCGCGGCCGCGAGACCGCCGACGGTCACCGCCAGCGAGCTGACCGGGTGCTGCCGGGCGTGTCGCCAGGCGGCGGCCGCCTTGCGGCGGAACGCGGCGAAGAACCGCCGCGCCCAGTCGAACTCGGTCGACCAGATCCACAGCCCGAGCAGGACCGGTGGGATGGTGAGCGGCCCAGGTAGCACCGTCAGCGCCACCCCGAGCAGCACGAACAGCAGGCCGACGACGAAGACGCCGACGCGCCAGGCCAGGTGCATACCCGGCTTGGCCCGGATCCGTCCCCGCCACGAGTCCGGCTCGACCGGTGTCGGCTTGCCCAGGCCGTCGGTGCAGTCGGCGCAGACGGTCGAGCCGCCGGAGTGCCCGGCGCCCTCGTCGCGGGCACCGGCCGCCCGGTTGCCGGCGAAGGTGACGGTTCGTGTCTCGGTGCTGTCCACGGGTTCCCCCAGAGGTGCTGCGTGGTGGTGCGGGACGGAGCGGTCAGCGACGCGCGATGCCCGGGAGCACCTCGCTGGGCCGCTGCTGCTCACCGGCGTAGGAGCTGACCCACACCAGCGCGCCGGTCAGCGCCGGGATGACCCACTGCAGGGTGTCGAGCTGCTCCTGCGCGGCGGCGATCTCGGCCTTCGTGCGCTTGGTCGGCTTGGTGCCCGACCTCGACGACGGGTTGTCCTGGCTGTTCACGACCATGCCGAGCGAGCGGCTGTAGGCGGTGGCGCCCAGCGCGGCGGCGGTCAGCAGCGTCTTGCCCACCGACATGCTCGCGACGCCCTCCTGCTGGGCCACCCGGCTGCGGTTGCCGATCAGCTGGCCGACGGCGCCCACCAGGTGGGTGCCGATGGCGACGGCGTTGACCGGGGTCCAGCGGTTCCAGCCCTCGTTGGCGACGCGGCCGGTGTCCTTGCCGGCCGCACCCGCGGCGGCGTTGAGCGCGACGGCGTTGGCCAGCGTGCCGCCGAACCAGGCCGACAGTCCGAGGTCGTGCAGCGCGCGGGACAGGGTGTTGCGGGCCATGGAGGTCTCCTGCGGATCGGGGAAGGTGGACCCGAGACCTACCCGTCCGCACGGCGGCCATGCCCGCCGTCGCCCACCGGGTCGTGCACGACCCGGTGGGTCAGCTCCCGAAACGGGCGGCGGAGCGGGCGCGGGCCTTCGCCGCCTCGACGGCGCGGTCCTTCGGCGGGGCCGTCGTGACCAGGGCGTCGAGCAGCCGGGTGGAGGCCGCCGCCACCTCCGCGACGGCGCGGTCGAAGGCCTCGGCGTTGGCCCGGGAGGGGTGCGTGGCGCCGCTGATCTTGCGCACGTACTGCAGCGCCGCGGCCTGCACCTCCTCGTCGGTCGCCGGCGGCTCGAAGTTCGACAGCGGGCGGATGTTCCGGCACATGCGCCGCAGCGTAGGACGGCCGGTGACTGGTGAGGTGCGGGAACGGCCCTCCTGCAGGGACCCGCCGCGAGCTCGCGAGTGGCGGGGGGCAGGAGGGTCCTCCTAGAAGCCTGCGCGGTCGACCTTGCGGTGGTAGCGGGTGCCGAGCTTGCCGCCGAGCAGCGCGCCGAGGAGCGTGCCGACCAGGACCGCGCCCAGCGTGACCAGCCCGGCGGTGGTGGCGGTGCCCTCGTCGACCGGGATGCGCGGCAGGTTCAGCTGCTGCAGCACGTTGTACTGCGACCCGAAGGCGTACCCGAGGACGGCGAGCAGGGCCACGACCAGCAGGCCGATGATCCACACGGCCAGGCCCTGCCGGACGCCGTCGAAGCGGGCCATCCGCCCGGCGACGTAGCCGCCGGCGAGGTAGGCCAGGAACAGCACGACGAGGGCGGCGATCGCGCCGCCGAGGCCGATGCCGGTGGCCTGGTCGGTCGCCTCGCCCACGCTGTCGACGCCCTGCGCCAGACCGAGGCCGACGCCTCCCGCCGACACCAGGGCGATGAGCAGGACGGCCAGCCCGTTGGCCGACAGCCAGCCGAAGAAGGCCGCTCCCCACTTGATCCCGCCGAAGCGGTCCCGCTGCGCGGCGACGGCGTCGCGGCCCGGTCCGCGGGTGGCGGAGGCCCCCTCGCCGCCCACCGTCGCGCCGCTGTCGTACCCGGTACGGTCGTTGCTCGCCATCGGTCCTCCTCGTCTCGTCGACGCCCCCGTCGGGGATCCCCGACCGGACCTGCGGGTACCCGCGGGTGATCACCGCGAACCGGGACCCGGCCGGCACCACCCGATGGGAGGTCGGCGTGACCGTCCTGCTGGTCGACGCGGCCAACGTCGTCGGTGCCCGGCCCGACAGGTGGTGGCGCGACCGGCCCGGTGCCACCGCCCGGCTCCTGTCCCGCCTGGCCGGACTGCCGGGGCGCGAGGTCGACGGCGCCGTCGTCGCCGAGGTCGTGGTCGTCGTCGAGGGTGCGGCCCGCGACGTCCCCGCACCCGACGGCGTCCGCCTGGTCCGTGCGGCCGGGAGCGGCGACGACGCCCTGGCCGCGACCGCCACCGGGCTGGCCGCGGCCGGGCGGGCGGTGCTGGCGGTGACCGCCGACCGCGGCCTGCGGGCCCGGCTGCCCGCGGGGACGGCGGTGACCGGTCCCGGCCGCCTGCTCGACGTGCTCGATCGCATGGCGGGCAACGGATCGGGGTAGGCGCGCGGTGACCCGAGACAGAGGAGACACCGCACCCATGCCCGAGACCGTGCTGATCACCGGGGCCTCCAGCGGCATCGGCCGCGCCACCGCCCGCCTCTTCGCGCAGCGGGGTGCGGAGCTGGTGCTGCTGGCCCGCGGCCGCGAGGCCCTGGAGGAGACCGCGGCCGAGGTGCGGGCGCAGGGCGCCGCCGACGTCGTCGTCTGCCCCGCCGACGTGCTCGACGAGGACGCGCTGCGCACCGCCGTCGACGGCGCGGTCACCCGCTTCGGCAGCCTCGACGTCGTCGTCCACTCCGCGCAGGTCATCGCCTACGGGCGCCTGGAGGAGGTGCCCAAGGAGGTGTTCGAGCGGGTCGTCGACACCGCGCTGCACGGCACCGCCAACCTCGCGCGGGTGGTGCTGCCGGTGTTCCGCCGCCAGGAGGCCGGCCACCTCGTGGTCGTGAGCTCGCTGCTCGCCTCGGTCGCCACCCCGCTCATGGGCAGCTACATCGCCGCCAAGTGGGGGCAGCTCGGCATGATCCGGGTGCTGCAGCAGGAGACCCGCGACGTCCCCGGCGTCCACGTCTCCGCCGTCGCTCCTGGCGGTGTCAACACCCCGATCTACTCGCAGGCCGGCAGCTACATCGGCCTGAAGGGCCGCCCGCCCATCCCGATCTACGCGCCCGAGCGGGTGGCCCGCTCGATCGTCGCCCGGCTGGACCGGCCGCGGCGGCTGGTGCAGTCCGGCTTCGCCAACCCGGTGGTCATCCTCGGCTTCCGGCTCTTCCCCGCCGTCTACGACGCCCTGGTCGGTCCGCTGCTGCGGGTCTTCGCCCTGGCCGACGACGACCGGACGCCGCCGACCGAGGGCAACGTCTTCGCCTCGCAGCCGGCCGGCAACGCCGAGGAGGGGCGCTGGCACGGCCTCCCGTGAACGGCGTGTTCCGTTCCGCCGCACCCCGTTGACCAGGCGTCCTCCGCGCCACCAGGCTGGCCCTCCCCGCCGTCGGCGGGCCGACCGCGGGAGCGCCCATGACCGCCGATCCCACCGCCCGCCCCACCCCGACCCGGGCGGCCGCGCGCGCGGGCGTGGAGGCCGAGCGGGTCGAGGCGGGCTACCTCGAGAAGCGCCGCCTGCGCACCGGGACGGCGGGCTGGCTGCTGCTGGCCGGGCTCGGCGTCTCGGCGGTCATCTCCGGTGACTACGCGGGCTGGAACTTCGGGCTGGCCGAGGGCGGTTTCGGCGGGCTGCTGATCGCCACCGTGCTCATGGCGGTCATGTACACCGCCATGGTGTTCGGCCTGGCCGAGCTCGGCTCGGCGCTGCCGACGGCCGGTGGCGGCTACACCTTCGCCCGGCGCGCGCTGGGCCCCTGGGGCGGTTACGCCACCGGCGTCGCGGTGCTCATCGAGTACGCCATCGCCCCGGCCGCGATCGCCACCTTCATCGGCGCCTACGTCGAGTCCCTCGGGCTGTTCGGCATCACCGACGGCTGGTGGGTCTACCTGGCCGTCTACGCGCTGTTCGTCGGCATCCACCTGATGGGCGTCGGCGAGGCGCTCAAGGCCATGTTCGCCGTCACCGTCGTCGCGCTCGCCGGCCTGGTCGTCTTCCTCGTCGGCGCCGTGCCGCGGTTCGACGCCGGCAACCTGCTCGACATCGCGCCCACCGACGCGGCCGGCGCCTCGTCGTTCCTGCCCTACGGGATCATCGGCATCTGGGCGGCGTTCCCGTTCGCCATCTGGTTCTTCCTCGCGATCGAGAGCGTGCCGCTGGCCGCCGAGGAGGCCCGCGACCCGGCCCGGTCGATGCCGCGGGGCATCGTCGCGGCGATGGGCGTGCTGGTCGTCCTCGCCGTCCTCATGCTTGTGTTCACCCCCGGTGCCGCGGGCTCGGCGGCCATCGCGGAGTCGGGCAACCCGCCGGTCGACGCGCTGGCCGGCGCCGGCGCCTCCGACGGCCTCACCCGGGTGGTCAACTACGCCGGCCTGTTCGGGCTGGTCGCCAGCTTCTTCTCGATCATCTACGCGTACTCGCGGCAGACCTTCGCGCTGTCCCGCGCCGGCTACCTGCCGCGGGCGCTGTCGGTGACCAACGGGCGCAAGGCGCCGGTGCTGGCGCTGCTGGTCCCCGGCGCGATCGGCTTCGCCCTCTCGCTGACCGGCCAGGGCGCGATGCTGCTCAACATGGCCGTCTTCGGCGCGACGGTGTCCTACGTGCTGATGATGGTCAGCCACATCGTGCTGCGCCGCCGCGAGCCGGACCTGCCGCGCCCGTACCGGACGCCGGGCGGGACGGCGACCACCGGCGTCGCGCTGGTGCTCGCCGCCGCCGCGGTCGTGGCCACCTTCCTCGTCGACGTCACCGCCGCGCTGTGGACGCTCGCGGCCTACGTCGTCTTCCTCGCCTGGTTCGCCCTCTACAGCCGCCACCACCTCGTGGCCTCCGCGCCGGAGGAGGAGTTCGAGCTGCTCGCCGAGGCCCAGGACGACGTCCGGTGAGGAGACGGGCCGCCGTCGGCGGGCACACGTACGAGTTCCCGACGCTGGTCGAGCTGATGGCCAGGGCGACCCCGTTGCGCTCCGGCGACGTGCTCGCCGGGTGCGCGGCGCGGTCGGCCGCCGAGCGGGTGGCCGCGCAGACATTGCTCGCCGACCTGCCGCTGGCCACCTTCCTCGACGAGCAGGTGGTCGGCTACGACGAGGACGACGTCACCCGGCTGGTCCTCGACACCCACGACGCGGACGCATTCGCGCCGGTGGCGTCGCTGACGGTGGGGGAGTTCCGCGACCGGCTGCTGGCGTGGACGGCGGCCGGCGACGAGGCGGCGATCAGCGCGCTGGCCCCCGGGCTGACGCCGGAGATGGTGGCGGCGACGTCGAAGCTCATGCGCACCGCCGACCTGGTCGCCGTGGGCCGGCGGACGCGGGTGGTCACCGGGCTGCGCAGCACGATCGGCCTACCGGGGCGGCTGGCCTCGCGGCTGCAGCCCAACCACCCGACCGACGACCCGGTCGGCGTCACCGCCTCGATCCTCGACGGGCTGCTGCACGGGTCGGGCGACGCGGTCATCGGGATCAACCCGGCCACCGACTCCCCGGCCCGCACGGTGGCCCTGCTCGAGCTGGTCGACGCGGTGATCAGCCGCTACGAGATCCCCACCCAGTCGTGCGTGCTCGCGCACGTCACCACGACCCTGCGGGCGCTGGAGCAGGGCGCGCCGGTGGACCTGGTGTTCCAGTCGGTGGCCGGCACGCAGGAGGCCAACCGCGGCTTCGGCGTGACGCTGGACCTGCTCGCCGAGGCCCGGGCCGGTGTGCTGGCCCTGGGTCGCGGCACGGTGGGGGACAACGTCACGTACTTCGAGACCGGGCAGGGGTCGGCGCTGTCGGCCGGTGCCCACCTCGGCGTCGGCGGGCGGCCGGTGGACCAGCAGACGCTGGAGGCCCGCGCCTACGCCGTCGCCCGGCACTTCGAGCCGCTGCTGGTCAACACCGTCGTCGGGTTCATCGGCCCGGAGTACCTCTACGACGGCAAGCAGGTGGTGCGCGCGGGCCTGGAGGACCACTTCTGCGGCAAGCTGCTCGGCCTGCCCATGGGTGTGGACGTCTGCTACACCAACCACGCCGAGGTCGACGGCGACGACACCGACACGCTCACCCTGCTGCTCGGCGCGGCCGGCTGCTCCTTCGTCATCGCCGTCCCCGGTGCCGACGACGTGATGCTGCACTACCAGTCGCTGTCGTTCTCCGACGTGCTCACCGCCCGCCAGGTGCTCGGGTTGCGCCCGGCGCCGGAGTTCGAGGCGTGGCTGGCGCGGATGGACCTGCTCGACGACGCCGGCCGGGTGCGCGAGCTGGCCCCCGACGCGCCGGCCGCCCGGGTCCTGCTCGCGGCGGCGACGCCGTGAGCCTGGTCGGGGAGGACCCCTGGGCGGTGCTGCGGTCGGCCACCCGGGCGCGGGTGGCGCTCGGGCGGGCCGGCGACGCGCTCCCCACGCACCGCGAGCTGGAGTTCCGCGCCGCGCACGCCGCCGCCCGCGACGCCGTGCACTCCCCGCTCGACGTCGACGCGCTGCGCGCCGCCCTGACCGGCGAGGTGCTGACGGTCGCCTCCGCCGCGCCCGACCGGGCCACCTACCTGCAGCGCCCCGACCTCGGCCGGCAGCTCGCCGAGGGGCTGGCGCTGCCGCGGGCGGGCGCCGACCTCGCCGTCGTGCTGGCCGACGGGCTCTCGCCGCGGGCGGTGCACGAGCACGGGCCGGGGCTGCTGGCCGCGCTGCGCGAGCGCCTGGGCGGCTGGTCGCTGGCCCCACTGGTGGTGGCCACCCAGGCGCGGGTCGCGCTCGGCGACGCGGTGGGGGAGGCCCTCGGCGTCCGCGCGGTCGTCGTGCTGATCGGGGAGCGGCCGGGGCTGTCCTCGGCGGACTCCCTGGGCGTCTACCTGACCTGGGACCCGCGGCCGGGACGGGTGGACTCCGAGCGCAACTGCGTCTCCAACGTCCGCCCACCGCACGGGCTGTCCTACGCGCAGGCCGCCGACACCGTCACCGCGCTGCTCACCGCCGCGCGCGAGCTCGGCGCCTCAGGGGTGGCGCTCAAGGACGAGGGGCCGGCGCTCCCGTCCGGCTGAACGGGAGCGCCGGCGGGCGGGCTCAGGCGAGGAACCGCTCCATGGCCTGCTGGTCGGTCGGCGCGTTCCAGAACTCGGCGACCTTCCCATCGCCGTCGAAGCGGGCGACCTGGGCGACCAGCGTGTCGAGGTGCCGGTCCCCGCGGTGGGCGGTGAACCGGACCAGGGCGGTGGCGTGCTCGTCGTCGGCGCACACGAGCACCGGCTCGGCGCGGAAGCTGTTCTCGCTCAGCTCCATGAGGCGGGCGAACATGCCGAAGACGGCCTGCGGCCCCTCGTAGTCGCCGGCGAGTTCGGAGGCGCCCGGCTCGTGCCAGCGGATGTCCGCGCGCCACTGCTCGGTGAGCGTGGCCAGGTCGCCCTTGGCGAAGGCCTCGTAGCCCTCGCGTGCACGGGCGAGGTTGGGGTGCTCGGACATGGCGCTCTCCTCCCGGGTCGGGTCCCCCGTGGACGGCGCGAGCAGTGTCGACCCGGTGTCCGCGGCAGGAGAGCACCCGGTGCGCGGTCCGGTGTGGCGGTCGCGGAGCGTTCGCGGGAGGACGTCCCGCGTCAACGGCGACGGCGCATCGCCACGCGCAGCCGGGCGCGCAGACCCACTGGCACCGGACCGGGCGGCTCCTCCCCGGCCTCGGGTCCCGGAGCGGCGGCCAGCGCGGCCGCGTGCCGCTCGTGCAGCCGCGCGCGGACCTCGTCGGGCGTGTGGGCACGGCGCTGCCGCTCATCGCGGGCCAGCACCGCGCCGGTGGCCGCGACACCGGCCAGCCCGGCGAGACCGAGCAGCTTCCAGACCTGCGGGGACACGCGCACGGTCGCCTACCGTAGCCGCGTGGTCCCGCCGCGCACCCTCCCGCTGGACGAGGCGGTCGACCTCACCCGCACCGGCGACGTCTGGGTGTTCCGTGGCGCCTCGCTCGCCGACCGGGCGATCCGGGCGGTGACCAACGCACCGGTCAACCACGTCGGCATGGCCGTCGTCCTCGAGGACCTGCCGCCGCTGCTGTGGCACGCCGAGCTGGGCCGCTCGCTGCCGGACGCGTGGACCGGCCGGCACCAGCGCGGGGTGCAGCTGCACGACCTGCGCGACGCCGTCGTCACCTGGCGGCAGCGCTACGGCCAGCGCGCGTGGCTGCGGCAGCTGGTCGGCCCGGCCGACGACGGCGGGGTGACCCGGGAGATGGAGGACGCCGTCCTGCGCACCGTCGCCCGCTTCGACGGCCGGCCCTTCCCGACGACGCGCGGGCTGGTGGGCGGCTGGGTCACCGGCCGGCTGCGCCGGGGGACCGCGGCCGAGACGGTGTTCTGCGCCGAGCTGGTGGCCGCCACCTACACCGCGATGGGCCTGCTGCCCGCCGACCGGCCGCGCAACTGGTACGACCCGGGCAGCTTCTGGTCCGGCGACGACCTGCGCCTCCTGCAGGGCGCGACGCTCGGCCCGGAGGTCCCCGTCGCCGTCCCCGGGGCCGGCTGACCACCTGCTCCGGCGGCGGGTCGTGCTCTGCACGCGACCGTGTGCAGAGCACGAGCGTGCGGCACGGGAACCGTCACACCCCGGGAGTAGACCTCCGGGTGAGAGCACGGGAACCCACCCAGGAGGCTCGTCATGGCCACCGCGACGCTCACCGCCCCTCCCACCGCCGTTCCGCGCCGGTGCTGCCGTCTCGCCGACGACCTGCTCGCCGTGGCGTGGGAGCCCGGCGCCGCGCCTCCGCGGGAGATCCGGGTGCGGCCGGAGCTGCACGACCGGTTGGTCGCCCAGCTCGGGCCGGCGGTCGCCGCGGGCCTGCTCGGCGACCCGGCCGGGGTGCCGCTGGTGACCGACGCGCAGCTGCCCCGCAGCCCGGGCTTCGAGGTCCGCCGGGTCCCGCCGCACTGATCCCCCGCGCGGCGGAGCGGGATCCCCCGCGCGGGGGAGCAGCCCGGCCGCGGGCGTCCCGAGGCTGGACGCGTCCGCCCGGGAGCGACCCGGGCAGCTCCCGGGAGGCCTCCGTGTCCGCTCCGCCGTCCGCCGTCCCGCCCCGGACCGCCGCCCCCACCGGAGGGGCAGCGGTCCCGCGCACGGTCCTCCGGGCCACTGCGGCCTGGGGCGCCCTGCACGTGGCCCTCGCCACCCTGTGGCTGCTGGTCCCCGCCACCCGTCCCGGCCTGGAGGGGGGTGCGGAGAACGGCGGCTCCGGACTGCTCACCGTGCTGCCGCCCACGGTCACCGCGTGGCTGGTGCTCGCCCTGGCCGTGGGCGCGCTGGCCGCGACGGCGGCGGCCTCGCTGCGCCGGCCGTCGCCCCGTGCCGCCGCAGCGGCTCTCGCCGTCGCCGCCGGCCTCGGCGTCCTGGCCGCGGACGTGCGGGCGCTGGTGCTGCTCGGGTACCTCACCGCGATCGTGGCGCCGGCCGCCTTCCTCGCCGTCTTCACCGTCGGGGCGCTGCGCAGCCGCCGGGCACGGCCGTGGCTGGCCGCCGTCGGCCTGGTCGTCGCCGCCGGGCTCGTCAGCGGCGTGCTGCGGCCCGGCACGATCGGGCGGCTCGCCGGCGAGCTCGGCGGCCCGCTGGCCCGCGAGCTGCCCGCCCGCGGGCACCTCGCGCTGCTGATCGGCGGCGCGGTCCTCCTCGCCGCCCTCGGGGTGCTGGTGCTGCGCGCCGCGCGCGGTGCCTGCGCCTCGTGCGGCCGGCCCGGCGCCGCGTGGACCCGGCCGGAGGCCGCCGCCCGCTGGGGTCGGGTGGCCACGCTGGTGGCCGCGGCCGGCCCGCTGCCCTACGGGCTCCTGCGCATGACCTGGCTGACGCCGTGGCCGGTCGGGCTGCCCGACGGGTCGGACCCGGCGCTGCGGCTGTTCGGCCTGGCGCTGGGCGTGGCGGCGCTGGGCGGCGCCGTCGCCACCATCGGCCTCATCCGGCCGTGGGGCGAGGTCTGGCCGTCCTGGGTGCCCGTGCTGCGCGGGCGGCCCGTGCCGGTGCGGGTCCCCGTGGTCGCCGGCGGGCTGGTCGCCGTCGTGCTGCTCGCCGCCAGCCCCGGGATGCTCGCGATCGGCGTCGCGGGGCTGGGCTCCGGGGAGCTGTTCGAGGCGGCGTTCCTGGTGCTCTTCCCGACGCTGCCCTGGGGTCTGGCGCTGGCCGCCGCGGTCACCGCCTACGCCCTCCGCCGCCGCGGTGCGTGCGCCTCGTGCGGGCAGGGCGGCCCGCCGCTCGCCGTCGGCTCCTGACGGCGGGCCCGGACGTGGTGGCCTGCCAGGATGGCGCCGTGGTGCGCGTACCCGCCTCCCCGGCGCTGCGGAGGGAGCTGCACCGCTGGGTGTACCTGCTGCTCGGCGGTGCCCTGGCGCTGGCGTTCGGCGTCGTCCTGGCCTGGCCGGTGCAGGCGCTCGTCAGCTCCGGCCTGCCCCTGGTGCTCGCGGTCCCGCTCGCCCTCCTCGTCGTGGCCGCGCCGCTCGCGGCCGTGGGTGCCCTCGCCGAGACCCGGCCGGTCGAGGGCGCGGCGGTCGCGGCGCTGCTGACCGGCCGCGCCGAGGACCGCGTCGGGCCCTCCGTGACGGCGGCCCAGCGCACCCGCACCGGCCTGCTGGTCGTGCTGCACGTCGGAGCCGGCGGGCTGGCCGGGGCGCTCCTCGTCGTCGGGCTGCCCACGGCCGTGCTGCTCGCGGCGACGCCGGACGCCGGCGGCCTGTTCGGCGACGTCGCGGTCCCGGGCGGGTGGCCGGTGCGGACGGCGCTCGCGCTGCTCCTCGCCGCCGCGGTGGTCGCCGGCGGTGACCTGCTCGGCCGCGGCCTCGCCGGGCTGGCCCCGCGGCTGCTCGCCGGGTCCGCGGCCGAGCGGCTGGCCGCGGCCGAGGCGGCGGTCTCGGTGCTCGCCGGCCGCGATCGCCTGGCCCGTGAGCTGCACGACAGCGTCGGCCACTCGCTCAGCCTGGTCACCGTCCAGGCCGGTGCCGCCCGCCGGCTGGTCACGCGTGACCCCGCCGCGGCCGAGGCGGCGATCCGCGCGACCGAGGACGCCGCCCGCCGTGCCCTGGTGGACCTCGACCACGTGCTGGGGCTGGTGCGCGAGGAGTCCGGCGACCGGGCCGGCACCGCCCCGGCGCCGGACCTGCGCGACCTCGACGAGCTCGTCGGCACCGCCCGCGACGCTGGGGCGCGGGTGGAGACCCACGTGACCGGGGAGCTCGACGCCCTGCCGGCCGTCGTGTCCCGCGAGGCCTACCGGATCGTCCAGGAGGGGCTGACCAACGTGCTGCGGCACGCGCCCGGCGCGGCCTGCCGGCTCGACGTGGCGGCGGGGGAGGACCTGCGGATCCGGCTCGCCGACGACGGACCCGGCACCGTCCCCGGGGCCCCCGGCGGCGGGCGGGGCCTGCGGGGGCTGCGGGAGCGGGCCCGGGACCTGCGCGGGACCGTCGAGGCCGGCCCCGACGCCGACGGCCGGTGGGTGCTGGCCGTGCGGCTGCCGGTGCACGCCCGGTGAGCGCCGTGGTCCGGGTCGCGCTGGTCGACGACGAGCCGCTCATCCGCGGTGGCCTGGCCGCGGTCGTCGGCGCCGAGCCCGACCTCGAAGTGGTCGGTCAGGCCGGCGACGGGTCGGAGGTGCTCGACCTGGTGGGCAGGACGTCGCCCGACGTCGTCCTCATGGACGTCCGGATGCCGGGCGTGGACGGCATCGCGGCCACCCGCGCGCTGGTGCGGGCCGGGTCGGCGGCGCGGGTGCTCGTCCTCACCACGTTCGCCAACGACGACCACGTGTTCGACGCCCTGGCCGCCGGCGCCGACGGCTTCCTCCTCAAGCGCGCCACCCCGGAGGAGGTGCTGCACGGCATCCGCACGGTGGCCCGCGGGGAGTCGCTGCTGTTCCCGGATGCGGTGCGCGAGCTCGCCCGCCGGCACGTGCGGTCGGCCGGGCCGGCCGGCGCGCCGGAGCTGGCGCGGCTGACCGCGCGGGAGGGGGAGGTGCTGCGGCT
The DNA here is from genome assembly GCF_900115395.1 of Geodermatophilus obscurus. GTDB lineage: Bacteria > Actinomycetota > Actinomycetes > Mycobacteriales > Geodermatophilaceae > Geodermatophilus > Geodermatophilus obscurus_B. The sequence goes on along the minus strand of NZ_FOWE01000008.1, from coordinate 37,910 downwards.
GATGGCCGACGGCCGCAGCAACGCCGAGATCGCGGCCGGGCTGGTGGTGGGCGTGGAGACGGTGCGCAGCCACGTCGCGGCGGTGCTGGCCAAGACCGGTGCCCGGGACCGCACGCAGGCCGTGGTGCTGGCCTACCGCTCCGGCTTCGTCAGGTAGCCGCGCCCACGGGCAGCCCGGTCCCGAGCCGGACGACGGTGTCGCCGGGCCGCTCGACGGCGTCGTCGTGGGTCACGCAGACGACCACCCGGCCGGCCAGGGCCCGGCGCAGGTCGGCGACCAGCGCGGCCGCCGTCGGCGGGTCGAGGTGGGCGGTCGGCTCGTCGAGCAGGACGACGTCGCGGTCGGCGAGCAGCGCCCGTGCCGCGGCCAGCCGCCGGCGCTCGCCGCCCGAGAGCGCCGTGCCGCCGGCGCCGACCGGGGTGTCCAGGCCGTCGGGCAGCCCGGCCAGCAGCGGCCCGAGGCCCGCCGCGGTGAGCGCCGCGGTCATCCGCGCCTCGCCGCCGGGGCCGGCGAGCACGCCGCGGGGCGCGGCCAGCGCCAGGTTGGCGCGGATCGTCGAGGCGAACACGTGGGCGTCCTGCGGCAGCCAGGCGGTGCGCGAGCGGACCGCGTCGCCGGTCAGCGCGGCGGTGTCGGTGCCGCCGAGCGCGTACCTCCCGCCGCGCGGGCGGAGGGTGGCGAGCAGGACCGCGAGGAACGTCGACTTGCCGGCGCCGGAGGGGCCGCGGACGACCAGCCAGCCGCCGTCGGCCGACGCCCCGGTGGTCAGGCCGCGCAGCACGTCGGGGCCACCGGGCCAGCCGGCGGTGAGGTGCTCGACGGCGAGGTCGCGGACGGGTGCGGGGGCCGGGCGCGGGTCGGCGGGGTCGGCCGGCACGGGGGCGGCGAGGACGGCGTCGAGGCGGGCGCGGGCGTCGGCCAGCGCGCCGCGCCGCTGCAGCGCGGCGACCAGGCCGGTGAGCGGCTCGGCCAGGGCGAGCGGCGCCAGCCCGAGCACCGCGACCACCGGCCCGCCGAGCCCGGCACCCGCGCCGACGGCGGTGGCGGCCACGGCGGCGAGGCCGGTGCCGAGGACGACCAGCCCGCTGCCCAGCGCGCCGGCCCGCGCGCTCCCGGCGGCCACGGCCGACCGCTGCCCGGCGACGGCGGCGAGGTCGCCGGCGGTGGTGGCGGCCAGGCCGTGCGCGCGCAGGTCGGCCGCGCCCTCGAGCGCGGTGGTGACGTCGCGCAGCGCGGCCACCCGCAGCGTGGCCTCCTCGCGGGCGGCGCCGGCGTCGACGCGGCGGTGCGCCAGCAACACGAGCGCGACGGTGGCCGCCAGCACCAGCGTGGCGGCGCCCGCGGCGGCGGGGGAGAGCACGGCCAGGACGGCGAGGGTGAGCGCCGGCACGGTGACGGCGACCGCGGCCGGCGGGACGACGCGCACCGAGAGGTCCTGCACCAGCCCGACGTCGCCCACCACCCGCGCCAGCGCGCCGCCCGGCGTCCGGTCGGCGGCCACGCCCTGGGCGGCCAGCGCCCGCCACACCCGCACCCGCAGGTCGGCGGCCATGCGCAGCGCGGCGTCGTGGGAGGTGAGCCGCTCGACCCAGCGCAGCAGGGCCCGGCCCAGGCCGGACGCGCGCACGCCGACGATGGCGACGAGCAGCGTGAGGACCGGCGGCATCTCCGCCGCGCGGACGATGAGCCAGCCGCTCAGGGCGGTCAGCGCGACGCCGGCGCCGGCCGACGCGGTACCGGCCGCGACCGCGCGGACCAGCGCCCGCCGCGGCCAACCGAGCGCCGTGGGGGCGGCCGGGTGCGCCGGGGTCACCGGGGCGGGCGCGGCGGCGAGACCAGCGTGCTCGGGGCGATCGGCCGCCGACGGCACCGCGATCGCAGGAGTCGGCGCGACGGCGCCCGGCGCGCCGGGCAGCGTCACCGCGCGGTCGGCCAGGGCGGCCAGGGCCGGGTCGTGGGTGACCAGCAGGACGGTGACGGTGCCGCGCAGGGCGGCGAGGACGGCGGCGACGCGGGCGGCGGAAGCGGCGTCGAGGTGCGCGGTGGGCTCGTCGAGCAGGAGCAGCCGGGCGCCGCGGCGGACCCGCACCAGCGCCCGGGCCAGCGCCACGCGCTGCAGCTCGCCGGGGGAGAGGGTGGTGCAGGCGCGGCCGGCGAGCGCGGTGGCGCCGACGGCGTCGAGCGCCGCGACGACGAGCGCCTCGGCCGCGACGGCGTCCACGCCGGGCTCCGGGGCGGCGTGCCGGCGCAGCTCGTCGGCCACCGTGGGCGCCGTCGTCCGCGGGTGCTGCGGGACCAGCGCGACCCTGCCGGCGGGCACGCCGGTGACGGTGCCGGCGACCCGGGCGGCCGGGTCGAGGCCGCCGGTCAGCGCGGCGAGCAGGGTCGACTTGCCCGAGCCGCTGGCACCGCGCAGCACGACGAGTTCGCCGGGCCGCAGCACCAGGTCGGTCGGCGGGAGGGCCGGGAGCGCGCGGCCGGCGTGGCGCACGGTCAGCCCGGTGACGGCGACGTCGGCGCCGCGCGGGTCGCCGTCGTCGGTGGCCGGAGCGGGTGCGGCGACGGGGGCCGCGAGCACGGCGCGCGCCTCGGTGGCGGCCAGCGTGGCGGCCTCCCCGGCGTGGTGGGCGGTGCCGAGCGCGCGCAGCGGCGCGAACGCCTCGGGTGCGATCAGCAGCGCGGTGAGCCCGACGGCCAGCGACAGGTCGCCGTGCACCAGCCGCAGGCCGACGGTGACCGCGACCAGGGCGACCGACAGCGTGGCGATCAGCTCGAGCACCAGAGCGGAGAGGAAGGCCAGTCGCAGCGTGGCCAGCGTGCGGCGGCGGGTGGCCTCGCCCAGCTCGGCCAGCGCCGTCACCTGCTCGGCAGCGCGGCCCAGGCCCACCAGGACCGGCAGGCCGCGCACCAGTTCGGCGACGTGCGCGGCGAGCCGGTCCAGCGCGCGGGCGGCGCCGGTGGTGCCGTCGCGGGTGGCCAGCCCGACCAGCGCCAGGAACAGCGGCACCAGCGGCAGCGTGACCGCGACCAGGCCGGCCGAGAGAAGGTCCGTGGCGGCGAGGACGACGAGCAGCACCGGCGGGACGACGGCCGCCTGCGCGAGCGCGGGCAGGTAGCCGGCCAGGCCGGGGGCGAGGTCGGCGAGCCGGGTGGTGGCCAGCACGGCGGCCGGGGCCGGCCCTCCGGCGGCGGCGACCGCGGCGGGGGAGGCGGCCAGCCGCTCGAGCAGGCTGCGGCGCAGCGCGTCCTCGGCGCGGCGGGCGTCGCGGACGGCGGCGCGCTCGCCCAGCGTCCCGGCGACCGCGCGCAGCACCGCGCCGGCGGCGGCCAGCGCCAGCGGTCCGGTCACCGCGCCGTCGGCGTACCCGGCCGCCCGGGCGACGGCGTGCGCGAGGCCGGCCGCGAGCAGCACCAGCCCCGCCGTCGACCCCAGCGCGGCCGCCGCCGCCCGGGCCAGCGCGCCGGGCAGCCCCGGCACACCGGCCAGCGGCGCCAGCGGCCCGCGGGCGGTGCTCACGCGGCCACCGGCTCGGCGCTGTCGTCGTGCTCCGGCTCGGCGGTCAGCCGCCGGCGGAACACCCAGTACGTCCACGCCTGGTAGGCCAGCACCACCGGCAGCCCGACGGCGGCCACCCAGGTCATGACGGTGAGGGTGTAGTCGCTGACCGAGGCCTGCGCGATCGTGACGTCGAACGCCGGGTCGATCGTCGAGGGCACGACCACGGGGTGGGCCGAGCCAAACAGCGTGGCCGCCGAGGCGAGCAGCACGGTGGCCCAGCCGGCGAAGGCCTGCCCCTCGCGGTCGAGCCGCACCCGGGTCCAGGTGACGACGACGGCCAGCGCGGCCACCAGCCAGAGCACCGCGGTGACCGTCGTGCCCGACCGCAGCTGCACCAGCCCGGCCCACGCCAGCAGCGGCAGCGCGGCCACCGGGGACCAGCGCAGCGCGAACGCCCGCGCCCGCAGCCGCACCGGGCCGTCGGTCTTCAGCGCGAGGAACAGCGCGCCGTGCACGACCGAGAAGCCGAGCACCGCGGCCGCTCCGAGCAGCGAGGACCAGCCCAGGCCGGCGAACGCGCCGCCGACCCGGGTGCCGTCGGCGTCGATCGGCAGGCCGAGCGTGGTGGCGCCCAGCGCCGCGCCGACGCCGGCCGCCGCGACCAGCGAGCCGCCGGTGATGACGCGGGTCCAGGTGGCGTCCCAGCGCGGGTCGTGCGAGCTGTGCCGCCACTCGAAGGCCACCGCCCGCACGATCAGGCCGAGCAGCACCACGACGAAGGGCAGGTACAGCGCCGGCAGCCAGGTGGCGTACCAGCCGGGGAAGGCGGCGAACACGGCGCCGGCGGCGGTGATGAGCCAGACCTCGTTGCCGTCCCACACCGGGCCGATGGTGCGCAGCATGAGGTGGCGGTCCGCGGTGCGCCGGCCGAGCACCGGCAGCAGCGCCGCGACGCCGAAGTCGAACCCCTCGAGCAGCAGGAAACCGGTCCAGAGCACCGCGACGGCGGCGAACCACAGGGTCTGCAGGTCCATGTCAGGGGCTCCTAGTACGCGAAGGAGAGGACGTCGTCGTCGGCGCGCTCGTCGTCGGACCGGTCGTCGTCGGACCGGCCGTCCGTGCGCGTGCTGCCCACCGCGGGCGGCGTCGGCGTCGTGTCGCCGGTGGTGACGCCGCGGCGGAACAGTCGGACGAGGATGGCCAGCTCGACCACCGCCAGGGCGCCGTAGAGCAGGCCCAGGCTGATCAGCGAGGTCCACACCTCGGCGACGGTGACGCCGGGGGAGACGGCCTGGGCGGTGAAGAACCACACCTGCTCGTCGACCGGGACGTCGGGGTTGGGGTACACGACGAAGGGCTGGCGGCCGATCTCGGTGAACACCCAGCCGGCCGCGTTGGCCGCGAACGGCGCGCCGACGGCGACCAGCGAGCCGTAGACGCCGATCCGCGACGTCGGGACCCGGCCCCGGCGGGTGGCCCACAGGGCGTAGGCGGCCACACCGGCGGAGACGCCGCCCAGGCCGATCATCATCCGGAAGCTCCAGTAGGTGGCCGCGAGCACCGGGGTGTAGTCGACCGGCTCGCCGGCCCGCTCGCCGAAGGACGGGTCGTCGGGGTAGGTCTCGCCGTAGACGGCGGCGTACTCCTCCTGCAGCTCCTCGATGCCGGGGACGGGGGAGGAGAAGTCGCCGTGGGCGAGGAAGGACAGCAGCCCCGGGATGGTGTAGCTGTGCACGTCGTCGCACTCGTTGCTGCCGAGCTTGGCCCAGGCGAACACGGAGAACGGCGCCGGCGCCTCGGTCTCGCAGAGCGCCTCGGCGGAGCTCATCTTCAGCGGCTGCTGGTGGTACATGAGCTTGCCCTGCCAGTCACCGGTGACGGCGACCAGCACGAACGCGGCCAGCGACACCCACCCGCCGACGCGCACCGAGCGGCGCCACACCGTGTCGTCTACCCGCCCACCCGAGACGTCGGTGGTGGAGGCGCCGGCCAGCTTCCGCTTGCGCAGCTGGTAGAGGCCGATGCCGACCAGCAGGGCGCCGGCGACCACGAGCGCGGCGACGATCGCGTGGGTGAAGGCGGCCAGGGCCGTGTTGTTGGTCAGCACGGCGAGGAAGTCGACCTGCTGCGGGCGGCCGTCCTCGCCGACGACGACGCCGACCGGGTGCTGCATCCACGAGTTGGCCGCGATGATGAAGTACGCGCTGACGATCGAGCCGATGACGGCGGCCCACAGCGAGGCCAGGTGCAGCTTCTTCGGGATGCGCCCCCAGCCGAAGATCCACAGGCCGAGGAAGGTCGACTCGAGGAAGAACGCGAGCAGCGCCTCCATCGCCAGCAGCGAGCCGAAGACGTCGCCGACGAAGCGCGAGTACTCGCTCCAGGCCAGGCCGAACTGGAACTCCTGCACGAGGCCGGTGGCCACGCCGAGCACGAAGTTGACCAGGTAGACGCGGCCCCAGAAGCGGGTCATCCGCAGCCACTCCGGCTTGCCGGTGCGCACCCACATCGTGTGCATGACCGCGACCAGGATCCCCAGTCCGATGGTCAGCGGGACCATCAGGAAGTGGTAGACGGTCGTGATGCCGAACTGCCAGCGGGCGACGTCCAGCGTGTCCATGCCCAGGAGGTCCACGGAACCTGCTCCTCACCTGTCGGGCGCGGTCCCGACACCTCCTTTCTACGCCTCGTAGAACTCTGTTTCTACATCCCGTAGAACGAGTCGGGGTGAGGTGCGCGACAGGGTCCGTGCGGCCGGTGGCGCGGCCGTTCTACGCTGGGTAGAACCGACCGGCAGGAGGAACCGTGGCGTCGCTGGGTGACCTGGAGCGCACCGTCATGGGCGTGCTGTGGGCGGCTGACGGCCCGGTGGCCGCGGCCGAGCTGCGCGACGCCCTGGCCGACCGCGAGCTGGCCCTCACCACCGTGCACACGGTGCTGTCGCGGCTGGAGGGCAAGGGCTTCGTCCGCCACGACGACGCCCGGCCGCGCCGGTTCCGCCCCACCGCCACCCGCGAGCAGCACGCGGCCGAGCTCATGCACGAGGTGCTCGGCGCGTCGGCCGACCGGCAGGCGGTGCTGGCGCGCTTCGTCGGCGGGGTCGACCCGGAGGAGGCCCGGCTGCTGCGGCAGCTGCTGGCCGAGAGCTGACGTGCTCCCCGCCACCGCGGCCGCGCTCGCCGTGCTGGCCGCGCTGCTGGCGTGGCCGGTACCGGCGCTGCTGGGCCGCGCCCGCTGGCCGCGCCGCGACCCGCTGGTCGCCCTGGTCTGCTGGCAGGCGATCGGGCTGGCCGGCGGCCTGTCGATCATCGGCGCGCTGCTGGTCCACGGCCTGGCACCCTGGGGTCACTCGCTGCCCGAGGCGGGCTGGGCGGTGCTCACCGGGCAGCCCGCCCGCGACCCGGTCCGCGGCGACCACTGGGTCGCGCTGACCCTGGCCGCCGTCCTCGCGGCCGAGCTGCTCGGCGTGCTCGCGCTGTCGTGGGCGCGCACCGCCCGCGCCCGCCGCCGGCACCGCGAGCTGCTCGAGCTCGTCGTCCGGCCCGCCGACGCCGTCCCCGACGCGCGGCTGCTCGAGCACCCGGCGCCGGTGGCGTTCTGCATCCCCGGCGCCCGCCCGCTGCTGGTGCTGTCCTCCGGCATGGTCGCCGAGCTCGACGACGCCCAGCTCGCCGCCGTCGTCGCCCACGAGCGGGCGCACCTGGCCGAGCACCACCACCTCTACCTGCTGCCGTTCGTGGCCTGGGAGGCGGCGCTGCCGGTGCTGCCGGCGGCGGCGCGGGCGCACGCCGCCGTGCGGGAGCTGGTCGAGATGCGCGCCGACGACCGTGCCGTGGCCTCGCTGGCCGGCCCGGACCCGCGGCGCACGCTGGCGCAGGCGATCGTCCTCGCGGTCGGCGGAGCGGCCGGGGGAGCCGGCGGCGTGCCCAGCGGCGCGCTGGCGGTCGCCGGCGGCGCGGTGTCCGCCCGGGTGGCGCGGCTGCTCGGCCCGCCGTCGCCCCTGCCGGCCGCCGCCCGCGCCGCCGCGCTGGCCTGCGCGGGCCTGCTGCTGCTGGTCCCGACCGTCCTGCTCCTGGCCCCGGCCCTGTAGCCGGGCACGTCCGCGGAGATGCACCGTGTACTTCCGCGGAAGTGCTCAGACGCGGGCGGCGGACAGAGGGGTCGGGAAGTCGGCGCCGGTCAGCTCGGCCGACGCCGTCCACAGCCGGGCCGCCAGCCCGGGGTCGCTCGCCGCGCGGCTGCGCCCGACCAGTGTCGGCTGGCCCCGGAGCTCGAAGGCACCCTCCGGGCCGGCGTAGCTGCCGCCGGGCAGGTCGGCGGTGGCCGCGAACAGCGTGGGCAGCGCGCCCTGCTCGCCGGACTGGGCGACGACCCGGTTGCCCAGCGCCATGGCCGCGTGCTTGACCCGGTTGCCGGTGTGGCCCTGCAGGTTCGTCGCCGACCAGCCCGGGTGGGCCGCGGTGGCGCGCACCGGCGAGCCGGCCGCGGTCAGCCGGCGCTGCAGCTCCAGCGTGAACAGCAGGTTGGCCAGCTTGGAGGCGCCGTAGGCCCGCTCGGGGGAGTAGGGGCGGCGCTCCCAGGCCAGGTCGGTCAGGTCGAGACCGCCCATCCGGTGCGCGCCCGAGGACACGGTGACCACGCGGTCGGCGACGTGCGGCAGCAGCAGGTTGGTGAGCGCGAAGTGGCCGAGGTGGTTGGTGCCGAACTGCAGCTCGAAGCCGTCGGCGGTGCGGCCCCGCGGGACCATCATGATCCCGGCGTTGGCGACCAGGACGTCGAGCCGGCCGGTCCAGGCGCCGGCGAAGGCCCGCACCGAGGCGAGGTCGGCCAGGTCCAGCCGGCGCACCTCCACCTCGCCGGTCAGCCCGGCGGCGGCGGCCTCGCCGCGGGCGACGTCGCGGACCGCGAGCACCACGCGGGCGCCCGCCGCGGCCAGCGCACGCGCGGTGGCCAGGCCGAGGCCGCTCGTCGCGCCGGTGACGACGGCGGTGCGGCCGGCCTGGGAGGGGACGGTGAAGGGAGGAGGTGTCATGCGGATGAATGTAGTCGCTGACAACAATGTAGGCAACGTCTACAGGGGACTACCCTCTCCGGACGTGACCACGGCCGAGCAGCCCTACCACCACGGTGACCTGCGGGCCGCCCTGCTGGAGCGGGCGGCCCAGCGGTTGCGCACGGGCACCGTCGCCGACCTGTCGCTGCGCGCCCTGGCCCGCGACCTCGGCGTCAGCCATGCGGCACCCAACCGGCACTTCCCCGACCGGCAGGCTTTCCTCGCGGCGCTCGCCGGCGCCGGCTGGGAGCGGCTCGACGCCGCGCTGTCGGCCGCCGACCCCGGCCCCGGGGCGGGGCTGCGCCCCCGGCTGCTCGCGCTCGGCCGGGCCTACGTGCGGTTCGCCACCGACGAGCCCGCCCTGCTGGAGCTCATGTTCGCCGGCAAGGCCGCCGGAGGCAGCCACGAGGGCCCGGGCCTGTCCGGGCCGCAGGCGGTGGTCACCGACGCGCAGGCCCGTGGCGAGGTGCGCCCCGGCGACCCCGGGACGCTCGCCACCGCGCTGTGGGCGGCCCTGCACGGGGTGGCCGCACTCTCGGTCAGCGGCGCCCTGCCCGGGGCCGACGTCGACCCGCTGCTCGAGCAGACCGTCGACGGCCTGCTCGACGGCCTCCGCCCCCGCTGAGCCCGGTCAGCCCGGGACCGCGGAGGTCGCGTTGCCCGGCAGGGGTGCGAACCGCCGCAGCCGCAGGCTGTTGGTGACCACGAACACCGAGCTCAGCGCCATCGCCGCACCGGCGATCATCGGGTTGAGCAGCCCGGCCATGGCCAGCGGGATCGCCGCGACGTTGTAGGCGAACGCCCAGAACAGGTTGCCCTTGATCACCGCGAGCGTGCGGCGGGCCAGCCGGACGGCGTCGGCGGCGGCGCGCAGGTCGCCGCGCACGAGGGTGAGGTCGCTGGCCTGGATGGCGACGTCGGTGCCGGTGCCCATCGCCAGCCCGAGGTCGGCCTGGGCGAGCGCGGCCGCGTCGTTGACGCCGTCGCCGACCATCGCCACGGTGTGCCCCTCGGCCTGCAGCCGCCGGACGGCGTCGACCTTCTCCTGCGGCAGCACCTCGGCCACCACGTCGTCGATGCCGACCTCCGCGGCCACGGCACGGGCGGCGGCCGCCGAGTCGCCGGTGAGCAGCACCGGCCGCAGCCCCAGGTCGCGGAACTGTCGCACGGCGGCGGCGGAGGTCGGCTTGACGGTGTCGGCGACGACCAGCACGCCGCGCACCGCGCCGTCCCAGCCGACGGCGACCGCGGTCCGCCCGGCGGCGTCGGCGGCGGCCACCGCCGCGGTCAGCTCCGCAGGCGGCGCCCCCACCAGTGCCGGCCGGCCGACGACGACCGCCGTGCCCTCGACCGTGCCGCGCACGCCCAGCCCCGCCTCGGCCCGGAATCCGGCGACGGCCGGCAGCGTGCCGGCCCGCTCGCGGGCGGCGGTGGCGACGGCGGCCGCGATCGGGTGCTCGGAGGCGTCCTCCAGCGCGCCGGCGCGGCGCAGCACCTCGGCCGCGTCCTCGCCGTCGGCGGCGACGACGTCGACCAGGCTCATCCGGCCGGTGGTGACCGTGCCGGTCTTGTCGAGCACCACGGTGTCCACCCGGCGCGTGGACTCCAGCACCTCGGGTCCGCGCACCAGGATGCCCAGCTGCGCGCCGCGGCCGGTGCCGACCATGAGCGCGGTCGGCGTGGCCAGCCCGAGCGCGCACGGGCAGGCGATGATCAGCACGGCCACGGCGGCGGGGAACGCCCCGGCCAGCCCGGCGCCGGTGCCGATCCAGAAGCCGAGGGTGGCGGCGGCGAGCGCGAGCACCACGGGCACGAAGACCCCGGAGACGCGGTCGGCCAGCCGCTGCACCTGGGCCTTGCCGTTCTGCGCCTCCTCGACCAGCCGGGCCATCTGCGCCAGCTGGGTGTCCGCGCCGACCCGGGTGGCCCGCACGACCAGCCGGCCGCCGGCGTTGACCGTCGCCCCGACGACGGCGTCGCCCGGCCCGACCTCCACCGGCACCGGCTCACCGGTGAGCATGGAGGCGTCGACGGCCGAGGAGCCCTCGACCACCTCGCCGTCGGTGGCCACCCGCTCGCCCGGGCGGACGACGAACAGGTCGCCGGGGTGCAGCGCGTCCACCGGCACCCGGGTCTCGGCCCCACCGCGCAGGACCGACACCTCGCGGGCGCCCATCTCCAGCAGCGCCCGCAGCGCCGACCCGGCACGCCGCTTGGCGCGTGCCTCGGCGTAGCGGCCGGCCAGCAGGAACGTGGTCACCCCGGCGGCGGCCTCGAGGTAGACGTCGCCGCTGCCGTCGGTGCGGGTGACGGCGAGGGAGAACTCGTGCGTCATGCCGGGGTCGCCGGCGGTGCCGAGGAACAGCGCGTACAGCGACCACAGGAACGCCGCACCCGTGCCGAGCGACACGAGGGTGTCCATGGTGGCCGCGCCGTGCCGCAGGTTGGTCCAGGCGGCGCGGTGGAACGGCAGCCCGCCCCAGACGACGACCGGCGCGGCCAGGGTGAGCGACAGCCACTGCCAGTGGTCGAACTGCAGCGCCGGCACCATGCCCAGCAGCACGACGGGCACGGTGAGCACCGCCGAGACCACCAGCCGGGTGCGCAGCGCGGCGTCCGGTCGGAGGACCCCGTCCTCCTCACCCCTCGCAGGCTCGGGGCGAGCCTCTGGACGGGGCCGAACGGGCTGGGCGGTGTAGCCGGTCCTCTCGACGGTGGCCACCAGGTCCTCGGGCGTCACGCCGTCGCCGTAGACCACGCGGGCCTTCTCGGTGGCGTAGTTGACCGTGGCGGTGACGCCGTCGAGCCGGTTGAGCTTCTTCTCGATGCGGGCCGCGCACGAGGCGCAGGTCATCCCGCCGATCGTGAGCTCGACCTGCGCGGTCACCGGGCGGTCACCGTGACGGCGGCGGTGCGGACGACGTCGCCGTGCCGGAAGTCGAAGAACAGCCGGTGGTCGCCGGCCGCGGGCACCTCGACGGCGAAGCGGACCTCCGCGCCGGTGGCGGCGGTCGGGTGCACGTGCAGGTAGCCGAGGTCGCCGGCGCGCAGCGCGACCAGGTGGCCGCGGGCGCCCAGGTACGGCTGCAGGTCGGTCACCGGGACGCCGTCGCGGGCGACGGTCACCACCACCTCGGACTCCTGCCCGGCGACCAGGTCGCCCTCGACGGTGACGGTGTAGCCGTCGACCTCCGCGGTCGGGGACGACGCCGGCAGCGGCACCGGCTCGCTCGCGCCGCCGACGGCGAGGTCGGCACCGAGCACCAGCCCGGCGTCGTGCGCGGTCGGCGTCGAGTCGGCGACCACCCGCCAGGAGCCGGGGGCCAGCGCGACCGTCGTCGTCCAGGTGCCGTCGGGCGCGAGGGTGGGGTGCAGGTGCTGGTAGCCGCTCAGGTCGCGGCGCACGACGACGAGGTGCAGGTCCTGCTCGTGCACGGTCTCGTAGGCGGTCACCGGGGCGCCGTCGGGCCCGAGCAGCCGGAACGACAGCGGGACGGCGTCGCCGGAGGGCAGCGCGTCGGCGGCCAGGTCGAGCGTGTGGCCCTCCGCGGAGACCGCCAGGCCTGCGGGCAGGTCGTGCTCCGCCGCGGCGGCCTCGTGGGAGTCCGCTCCGGCGTGGCCGGCGTCCTCGGCGTGCGCGGGGGGCGGCGCGGCGCCGACCGGGCCGGCGAGCGCGCCGGCGCCCCACCCGGCGCCGAGGACGGCGGCCAGGCCCAGGGCGGTGGCGGCGAGCCGGACGGGGGTGCGCATCAGCGGCCGACGACCTCGTAGCCGGCCTCCCCGACGGCGGCGCGCACGGCGTCGTCGTCGAGCGGGGCGTCGCTGGTGACGGTCAGGCCGCCGCTGGGCAGGTCGACCTGCACGCCGGTGACGCCGGGCAGGCCGCTGACCTCCTCGGTGACGGCGGAGACGCAGTGCTGGCAGGTCATGCCGGTGACGGTGTAGGTGGCGGTGCTCACGGGGTCCTCCGGGGGGTGGGCGTGGGTCAGGAGCGGACGAGCCGGGCGATGGCGGCGGAGGCCTCGCGCACCTTGGCGTCGGCCTCCGGGCCACCGGTGGCGACCGCCTCGGCGACGCAGTGGGAGAGGTGCTCCTCCAGCAGGCCCAGGGCGACCGACTGCAGGGCGGAGTTCACCGCCGAGACCTGCGTGAGGATGTCGATGCAGTACTTCTCGTCCTCGACCATCCGCTGCAGGCCGCGGACCTGCCCCTCGATGCGGCGCAGCCGCTTGAGGTGGTCGTCCTTGCGGTGGATGTACCCGTGCACGTGGGCGGGTGCGGTCTCCGGGTCGGTCACACCGCTCACTGTACCCCTACCCCCCAGGGGTGTCAGGTGCCGTCGTCCGGCGGGACCTCGTGCGGGCCGGCGCGGAGCCGGTCGACGGTGTCGCGCAGCCGGTCACCGGTGGCGCGGGCGTCGGCCAGCTCGTCCTGCAGGCCGACGATCACCTCGGCCGAGGCGAGCGGGTGCCCCTCGTCGAGCAGGCCGCGCAGGCGGGCGGCGAGCAGCAGCTGGTGGCGGGAGTAGCGCCGGTGGCCGCCGGGGGAGCGGTGGGGGTGCAGCACGCCCGACCCGTCGAGGCTGCGCAGGAAGGCCGCCTGCACCCCGAGCAGTGCGGCGGCCTGGCTCATGGTGAGCGCCGGGAAGTCGGGGTCGTCGAGCCGGCGGACGGCGTCGGCCGCGGGGTCGGCGGGCTCGGGGCCGCTGTCGGCCGGACTGCCGGCCGGGCTGCCGTCGGTGCTCACGGGGACTCCTCGCAGGACGTGCTCCGGGTGTCGCCCGGAACGGCGCGGGGCCGGGCCGTGGTGGCCCGGCCCCGCGGGGGTGCCGATCGGTGCGCCGGTCAGCCCTCGACGGCGCGCTGCTCCTCGGCGCCGGTCCCGTGCTCGATGGTCCGGCCCTCGACGGCGGCCGGCACGTCGGCGCGGGTCACGGTGATCTTGCGGGACCGGGCCTTCTCGGCCACCGGGATGCTCACCGTGAGCACGCCGTCGTGGTAGCTGGCCTCGAGCCGGTCGGTGTCGAGGCTGCGGCCCAGGACCAGCTGCCGCGTGTAGGAGCCGTACGGGCGCTCCGCGACGGCCCACTCGGCGTTCTCCAGCTGCGGTACCGAGCGCTCGGCGCTGACGGTCAGCGTCGTGCCCTCGATGGACAGGTCGATCGAGCCGGGGTCGACGCCGGGCAGGTCGAAGTGGGCGACGAACTTGTCGCCGACCCGGTAGGCGTCCATCGGCATGCCCGACAGGGCGCGGGCGGTGCCGGGGCGGCCGGCGAGCTGGTCCAGCGCGCGGAAGGCGGCGGACGTGGCGGCGAACGGGTCGTAGGCGGTCAGCATCATGGCTGGTGCACCTCCTGGGGTGTGCTGGTCGTGTTCGCTGCCCGAGGCAGAACCTCAAGTGGCGACTGGAGAATACCTCGATCGCACACCCATGTAAACGTCCTTCGGGAGAATTTGTTTCTGGGTCGTCCCGTCCTGGCGGATCCAGCCGGCCGCCACCTCCGGGTGACGGGTGCCGGCCCGTCGCACGGCATCATGACCCCGTCAGGGATCCGGAACGGATCCGGTCGAGGACGGAGGACACCCGTGGCCGACAGCCTCCCGCCGGTGGTCGTGCGCATCCACGAGGAGGTGCTGCGCCGGAACCCCGCCGAGCCGGAGTTCCACCAGGCGGTCCGTGAGGTGCTCGAGTCGCTGGCCGTCGTACTCGGCCGGCACAGCGAGTACACCGAGATGAAGACCGTCGAGCGGATCTGCGAGCCCGAACGGCAGGTCATCTTCCGGGTGCCCTGGCAGGACGACTCGGGCGAGGTGCAGATCAACCGCGGCTTCCGCGTCGAGTTCAACTCCGCGCTCGGCCCCTACAAGGGCGGGCTACGCTTCCACCCGTCGGTCAACCTCGGCATCGTCAAGTTCCTCGGCTTCGAGCAGGTCTTCAAGAACGCGCTCACCGGCATGCCCATCGGAGGTGGCAAGGGCGGCTCGGACTTCGACCCCAAGGGCCGCTCCGACGCCGAGGTCATGCGCTTCTGCCAGTCCTTCATGACCGAGCTGTACCGGCATCTCGGTGAGTACACCGACGTGCCCGCCGGCGACATCGGCGTCGGGGCGCGCGAGATCGGCTACCTGTTCGGCCAGTACAAGCGGATCACCAACCGGTACGAGTCCGGTGTCATCACCGGCAAGGGCCTGGGCTGGGGCGGTGCGCTGGTGCGCACGGAGGCCACGGGGTACGGGGCGGCGTTCTTCGCCGAGGCGATGATGGAGGCAGCCGGGGAGTCCTTCGACGGCAAGCGTGTCACCGTCAGCGGGTCGGGCAACGTCGCCGTCTACGCGATCGAGAAGGTGCACCGGCTCGGAGGCACCGTCGTCGCTTGCTCGGACTCCAGCGGCCACGTCGTCGACGAGAAGGGCATCGACCTCGAGGTCCTCAAGCAGGTCAAGGAGGCGGAGCGGGCCCGCATCGACGCCTACGCCGACCGCGTCCCGTCGGCGTCGTTCGTGGCCGGCGGCAGCATCTGGGACGTGCCGTGCGACGTCGCGGTCCCCAGCGCGACGCAGAACGAGCTCGACGGCGATGCCGCCGCCGTCCTGGCGCGCAACGGCTGCCGCTACGTCGTCGAGGGCGCCAACATGCCTGCCACTCCCGAGGCGGTGCGGGTGTTCCGGGAGGCCGGGGTCGCATTCGCGCCGGGCAAGGCGGCCAACGCCGGGGGAGTGGCCACCTCCGCGCTGGAGATGCAGCAGAACGCCTCGCGCGATCGGTGGACCTTCGAGCACACCGAGGACCGGCTCGAGGAGATCATGCGCGGCATCCACGAGCGGTGCGCCGCCACCGCCGAGGAGTACGGCTCCCCGGGCGACCTGGTCCTCGGCGCGAACGTCGCCGGGTTCCTCCAGGTGGCCGAGGCCGTCCACGCGCACGGGCTCATCTGAGCCGCGCGGGACGGAGGCTCCGGGCATGGGATGCCCGGACACCGGGCAGTGCGTCCCCATGGACGAGTCCGTACCGCCCGGCGACCAGCCCGCCGACCACGACGACGGTCCCGAGGTGACGGCCACCCTCGACGGCGACGTCAGCCGGGTGACCGTCACCGGTGAGCTCACCGAGGCAGCCCGGCGGCCCCTGGTCCGTGCGGTCACCGACCAGATGCTCTCGGTGCCCACGCTCGGGCGGCTGGAGATCGACCTCGCCGGGGTGACGTTCATGAACTCCGCGGGGATGGCCGTCCTCGTGCAGCTGCAGCGGATGACCTCGCCGCGGGCGGTCACCGTCGCCCTGGTCTCGCCGCCCGTGGCCGTCGCCCGGCCGCTGCAGCTGACCGGTCTGTGGCGGCGCTTCGAGGTCGTCGAGGACGGCGCCGGCCCGGCCGACGGGGGTGGCTCGCCGCCGTCGGGCGCGCAGACCCGGCGGCCCGACGGCCCCGGCGGCCGCAGCGCCTGACCCCGGTGTCGTGCGGTGCGGGGGACGCGGCGGCTCCTAGCCTGACCGGGTGCCACCCTCTTCCCACGCCCACTCCCACGGCCACTCGCACGGGTCCGACCCCGACGCGGCGCCGCCGAGCGCGGAGACGCTGACCCGCCGGCGCCGGGCCGTCTGGCTGATGCTGCTGCTGCTCGTGCCGGCCGGCCTGGCCACCCTCGTCGGGCTGGTCGTGCTGTGGCCCGGCGACGGCCCGACCCGCGCCCAGCAGGTGGCCGAGACCTACCTGCCGCCGGGCACCACCTACGCCGACGGCCGGATCGTCTCGCTGCAGACGCTGCCGTGCGGGGAGGCCGGGACCGCGCAGGCGACGTGCGCGACGGCCGTCGTCGAGGTCCTCGAGGGCGATGGCGCCGGGGAGTTCCAGCAGGTGGACCTGCAGGCCGACGTCGTCGCCAACGGGGTCGGCGAGGGCGACACCGTCGTGCTCTCCCGCGACCCGGGTGCCGAGGGCGGCCCGAGCTACCAGTTCTACGACTTCGCGCGGTCGACGCCGATGCTCGTGCTGGCCGTCGCGTTCGCCGTCGTCACCGCGGCGGTGGCCCGGCTGCGGGGGCTGGCCGCGATCGTCGGGCTGGCGTTCGCGTTCTTCGTGCTCATCCGGTTCGTGCTGCCCGGGATCCTGGAGGGCTCCTCGCCCACCGCGGTCAGCCTGGTCGGGTCGGCGGCGATCATGTTCGTCGTCCTCTACCTCGCGCACGGCTTCTCGGCCCGGACGACGACGGCGCTCGTGGGCACGCTGTTCGGGCTCGCGCTGGTGACCGTCCTGGGGGCGGTGTCCGTGGCGGTCGCCCGCCTGACCGGGCTGACCAGCGAGGAGACCACGACGCTGGCCACCTTCGACCCGACGCTGGACTTCTCCGGCCTGGTGATCGCCGGGGTCGTCGTCGCCGGGCTCGGCGTGCTCAACGACGTCACGATCACCCAGGCCTCGGCCATCTGGCAGCTGCACGAGGTCGACCCGGCGATGGGGTGGAGGGAGCTCTACCGCCGCGGCATGACGGTGGGCCGCGACCACATCGCCTCCACCGTCTACACGATCGTCTTCGCCTACGCCGGGGCCGCACTGCCGCTCCTGCTCCTCTTCGACCTCTACTCCCAGCCGGCCGGCACGATCGTCACCAGCTCGGCGATGGCCGAGGAGGTCGTCCGGACCCTGGTCGGCTCGATCGCGCTGGTGCTGGCCGTGCCGGTGACGACGGCGGCCGGCGCGTTCTTCGCCACCGCGGCCCGGACGGCGGCCGGCGCGGACCCGGAGAAGCGACTGTCGGCACTGCGTGCGAGGTTCGCCCGATGAACACGAGCACTTCCCGGCCCCACCAAGGACCACCTGCCCCCCACCGCTCGCAGGCTCGCAGCGGGCCCCTGCAGGCGGCCGGGTCCGACGCCGAGCTCGCGAGGCGGGAGGGGGACGGGGTCCTCCGACTGCTGGCCGCCGCGGAGGCGGCACCTGGTTTCATGCCCGCCGACGAGGGCCGCGCCCTCTACGAGGCCGCCCGCGCCGTCGCGGTGCCCGGGCCGCTGCTGGAGGTCGGCTCCTGGATGGGCAAGTCGGCGCTGTACCTCGCCGCGGCCGCCCGCGAGACCGGGCGGCAGGTGGTCACCGTCGACCACCACCGCGGCTCCGAGGAGCACCAGCCCGGCTGGGAGTACCACGACCCGTCGCTGGTCGACCCCGCCGTGGGGCGGATCGACACGCTGCCGCGGTTCCGCCGCACCGTCGCCGAGGCCGGCGCGGAGGACGTCGTCGTCGCCGTCGTGGCGCGGTCGGAGGTCCTCGCCCCGCTGTGGTCGACCCCGCTGGCGCTGCTGTTCCTCGACGGCAGCCACACCGAGGAGTCCGCGCGCCGCGACCAGGACGCCTGGGTCGCCAAGCTCGCCGTCGGCGGGACGCTGGCCATCCACGACGTGTTCCCCGACCCGGCCGACGGCGGCCAGGCGCCGTTCGGCGTCTACACGCGGGTGCTGGCCTCCGGCGACTTCACCGAGCTGCCCGGCACCGGCTCGCTGCGGCTGCTGCGCCGTGTCCGCTGATGCGCTCGGGGCGGTGCGGGCGGCCGCCCAGGCCCAGGTCGAGGCGCTGACCCGCCAGTTCGACGAGATCGTCGCCGCGTCGCAGGCGTCCAACGCCGACGACGAGCACGACCCGGAGGGCGCGACGATCGCGTTCGAGCGCCAGCAGGTGGCGGCGCTGCTCGAGCAGGCGCGCCGCCGGCTGGCCGACGTCGACGCCGCGGTGACCGCCGTCGAGGCCGGTACCTACGGGCGCTGCGAGACGTGCGGCCGGGCGATCGCCCCGGAGCGGCTGGCCGCACGGCCCACCGCCCGCACCTGCATCAGCTGCGCCCGGTGAGCCGGTCGTCGGCCCTCTCGCAGGGGCCTGCCGCGAGCCCGCGAGCGGTGGGGGGCGAGGGGGTCCTTCAACTGACGTAGCGGCGGGCGGTGGAGCGGCGCTGGACGGCGTCGAGCGCGGCGAAGCGGGCCTCGGCGTGGGCGGGCAGCACCCGCCGTTCGCGCACCACCCACGGGATCCCGCGGACGGCGGCCAGCAGCCCCTGCGCGGTCACCCGGTCGCGGGGGAGGGTGCCCAGCAGGTGCAGCGTGCGGCGCAGCGCCGGGCGCAGCGGGCGCCGCAGCCACGTCGTCCAGAGGGTGTTGCGGATGCCGTCGCGGCGGCGGCGGTGGGAGTCGCGGGCCTTCGACGCCTGGTGGTGCACGGTGAGCTGCGGGAGGTAGCACAGCTCCCAGCCGGCGGCGGCGAGGTCGCCGGCCATGAGCTCCTCCTCGCCCCCCAGCCACAGCCGCTCGCAGAAGCCGCCGACCTCGAGGAACGCCTCGCGGCGCACCACACTGGCGCCGGCGAGGAAGGAGCCCAGCGCCGGCCCGGGCAGCCACTCGGCGCCGCGGACGGGGGAGTCGCGCAGCTCCGGCACGATCGGGTCCTCCCGCGCCCCGGGCTCGACGAGGATCCGCGCGGTCACCACCGCCAGCCGCGGATGGGCGTCGAGGACGTCGGCCGCCGTCCGCAGCGACCCCGGGTCCCACCACGTGTCGTCGTCGCAGAAGGCGACGTAGGGCGTCGACAGCCGGGCGATACCGACGTTGCGGCCGATCGCGCCCAGGTTCTCCGGGCTGGCCACGAGCTCGACGGCGGGGAAGCGCTCGGCGACCGCCTCCGCCGTGCCGTCGGTGGAGCCGTTGTCGACGACCACCACGTGCGGCCGCTCGGGCAGCGCCAGCAGGCGGGAGAGGGCCAGCATCACCTCGTCGCGCCGCTGGTGGGTGATGACGACGACGGCGACGCGGGGGTCCGCGGAAGGACCTCCCTGCCCCCCGTCGCTCGCAGGCTCGCGTCGGGCCCCTGCAGGGAGGCCGGCGGTGGCGGTCACCGTGCCAGCAGCCGCAGGTCGGCCAGCACGGACCCCGGCACCACGCGGCGGCGGCGCAGCGCGGCCGGCAGGTCGGGCAGCGCCCGGCGCAGGCCACGGCGTTCCGGCGCACCGGCCCTGACCGCGGCGGCCACCGTGCGGGCGACGTCGCGCGCCGGCAGGCGCATCACCGCGGTGAGCACCTTCGAGCGTGAGATCGCCGCCCGCCGGGCCGCGGCGTCGTGCCGGCGGGTCGAGGGGTGGTGGTGCACGGTGACGGAGTCGACGTAGGCGATGTCCCACCCGGCCGCCGCCAGGTCCAGGGACAGCCGCTCCTCCTCCCCGGGGAAGCGGACCACCGGGTCGAACCCGCCGACGGCGAGGAAGGCGTCGAGGCGGACCATCGCCGCGCAGCCGATGAAGCCGAGCAGCCGCGGGCCCGGCAGGTGCGGCGGGGTGCCCAGCGGGCTGGCCGCGAGCACCGGGCACAGCGGGTCCAGGCGCTCCTCCGGGCCCACCAGGACCCGGGCGTTGAGCACCGCCAGCCGCGGGTGGGCGCGCAGGACCGCCGCCGCCCGGGCGAGGTCGCCGGGCGCCCACCACGAGTCGTCGTCGGCGAAGGCCACGAACTCGGTGCCCGCGTGCCCGGCGCCGATGGTGCGGGCCCGGGCGCCGACGTTCTCGGCGAGGGGCAGCACGGTCACCTCCGGGAGCGCGGCCCGGACGGCGTCGACGGTGCCGTCGGTGGAGCCGTTGTCCACCAGCACCACCGGCGCCTCGTGCCGGGGCAGCGTCGCGAGCAGGTCCTCGCGCCGGTCGCGGCTCATGACGACGACGGTGACGCCGTCGGGGCTCGCGGGCGGACGGTGGCGGGGCCGGGCCCACGTGCTCGTCACGGCTGCCCCCTGCCCGGCAGCGGCGCCGCCGAACCGGGGGTGTCCACGGTGCCCGGCGCCGGGAGCGCGGCCGGGTCGGCGAACAACCCCGACGCCGGGCCGGTGCCCGCCAGCGCGTCGACCGCCAGCACGACCGCGGCCGCCGTCCAGGTGGGGCGCTCCACCGGCCAGCGGGCGTCGTCGGCGTAGACCAGCCCGGTCCAGTAGGAGCCGTCGTCGTGGCGCAGGTGCTGCATGGCCGCCACCTGCTCGCGGGCGGCCTCCGGCTGCCCGGCGACGACGAGCGCCAGGGCCAGCTCGCAGGTCTCCGCGCCGGTCACCCAGGGGTGGTCGGCGACGCAGCGCGTCCCCAGCCCCGGGACGACGAAGCGGTCCCAGTCGGCGGCCAGCCGCGCGCGGGCGGCCTCGCCGGTGACGGCGCCGGCGAGCACCGGGTAGTACCAGTCCATCGAGTACCGCGACCGGTCGGCGAAGGCCGCGGGGTCGGTGCGCAGCGCGGTGCCGAGGCCGGTGACCGCCAGCTCCCAGTCCGGCTGCGGCTCCCCTGCCAGCCCGGCCAGCGCGATGCCGCAGCGCAGCGCCTGGAAGAGGCTCGCGTTGCCCGTCAGCAGCGCGGTGTCGTCGGGGGTGCCGTCGGGTCGCATCGCCCAGCCGACCGCGCCGCTGTCGAGCTGCATGCGCACCACGAGGTCCAGCCCGCGCCGCACGACCGGCCACAGCCCGGACACCACCGCCTCGTCCCGCGTGGTCAGCCACGAGTGCCACACGCCCACGGCCAGGTAGCCGGCGTGGTTGCTCTCGACGGCGGGGGAGGTCTCCGCGCCGCCGCGGTACTCGGCGGCCCAGGAGCCGTCGGGACGCTGACGACCGGCCAGCCACCGGTAGGCCGCGACCGCCCGCTCGTGCTCACCGCCGACGTCGAGCGCCATCGCCGCCTCGACGGAGTCCCACGGGTCGAGCTGCCCGCCGCGGAACCACGGCAGCGACCCGTCGGCCCCCTGCTCGGCGGCGATGCTCGCGACGGTGCGCCGCACCGCCGCGGCGTCGAGGACGCCGGGCAGCTCGGGCAGGTCAGCGCGCGGCAGCGGTCCGCTCCCGCTCGCGGGCGGCCGCCGGCCGCGCGACGGCCGGCTTGTCCGCGTAGACGACGAGGCTCTTGCCGATGAGCGGGTCGAGCACCCGCTCGGCCACCCGCGTCACCCACGGCCGCCGGGTGAGGTCCCAGACCAGCAGCCGGTGGTAGGCCCGGACGACGGCGGCGTCGCGCTCGACGCCGACCGCGCACTTGAGCCACCAGAACGGCGCGTGCAGGGCGTGCGCGTGGTGCTGCCGGCCGGGTGTCAGACCCGCCACCGACAGCCGCGCGCGCAGCGCGTCACCGCGGTAGATGCGGACGTGGCCGCCCTCGTTGGCGTGGTAGGCGTCCGACAGCGCCCAGCAGATCCGCTCGGGGCCGAAGCGCGGCACGGTGACCGCGACCCGCCCGCCCGGCGTGAGCACGCGGGCGATCTCGGCCATCGCGCGGGCGTCGTCGGGGACGTGCTCGAGCACCTCCGAGGCGATGACCCGGTCGACGCTCGCGTCGGGGACGGGCAGGTGCCGCAGGTCGCCGCGCACCACCTCGAACCGGGCACCGGCCGGCGCCTCGCCGGCCTCGGCGATCGCGCCCAGCCACCGCTTGGTCGTCTCCACCTCGGACACGCCCCAGTCGAGGGCGACCACGCGGGCGCCGCGCCGGTAGGCCTCGAACGCGTGCCGGCCCTCGCCGCAGCCGAGGTCGAGGACGGTCATGCCCGGCCGCAGGTCGAGCAGGTCGTAGTCGACGGTCAGCACGGGCGACCCTTCCGTTCCAGCACCTCGGTGTACCAGTCGGCCGTCCGCTCCGCGGTGGAGCGCCACGTGTAGGTGGTCAGCACCCGCCGGCGGCCGGCCCGGCCGAGCTGCTCCTGCAGCGACGGGTTCTCCAGCACCAGCCGCAACGCCGCGGTCAGCTCGTCGACGTCGCCGGCCCGCACCCGCAGCCCCGCCTGCGTGCCGACGACCTCCGGCAGCGCGCCGGCGTCGGTGGTGACCAGCGGCGTGCCGCAGGCCATCGCCTCCACCGCCGGCAGGGAGAACCCCTCGTAGAGGGAGGGGATGGCGGCCACGGTGGCCGTCTGCAGCAGCCCGACCAGGTCGGCCTCGGGCAACGGGCCGGTGAAGCGGACGGCGTCGCGCAGGCCCAGGCGGTCCAGCGCGGACTCGGCGGGGCCACCGGGCCGGGCGGTACCGACGACGGTCAGCCGCACCGGCCGCTCGGTGCGCAGCTTCGCCACCGCCTCCAGCAGGTGCACCAGGCCCTTGAGCGGGACGTCGGCGCTGGTGGTGACCACGATCGAGTCGGCCTCGCGGAGCCGGTCGGCCGGCGGCGGGGTGAAGACGCCGGGGTCGATGCCGACCGGGACGACCTCGACGGCCGACGCGGGCACGTGCAGGTGGGTCTCGATGTCGCGGCGGGAGCTCTCCGACACCGTGGTGACGGCGTCCAGCCGCGGCGCCACGCGGGCCTGCATCGCGGTGAAGCCGTACCAGCGGGTGAGCGTCAGCCGGCGGCGCAGCGACGGCGCGGCCGCGAGGTCGAGCCGCCGGTCGATGGCCACCGGGTGGTGCACGGTGGCCACCGTCGGGACGCCGGCGCGGACCAGCCGCAGCAGCCCGTAGCCGAGGGACTGGTTGTCGTGGACGACGTCGAACTCGTGAGCGCGGGGGAGCAGTGCGCGGGCCGCGCGGAGGGTGAAGGTGAGCGGCTCGGGGAACCCGGCAGTACACATCGCCGCGAACTCCAGGACGTCGATCCCGTCGCGGAACTCCGAGGGCCGCGGCGTGCGGAACGGGTCGGGCTCGCGGTAGAGGTCCAGGCTGGGCACCCGGGTCAGCGGGACGCCGTCGTCGAGCTCCGGGTAGGGCTGGCCGCTGAGGACCTCGACGGCGTGACCGAGCGCGGTCAGCTCGCGCGACAGCGCCCGCACGTACACGCCCTGCCCGCCGCTGTGCGGCTTGCTCCGGTACGACAGCAGTGCGATCCGCAGCCGTCGTCCCATGCGCCGGACCCTACCGACCCCGCACCGTCCGCCCGCCTGACAGGGTGACCGGCGTGATCCGACACGTCGTCCACTTCACCTGGTCCGACGCCGCCGACGAGGACCGCCGGGCCGCGACGGTCGCCGCGCTGCGCCGGCTGCCCGAGCAGGTGCCGGGGTCGCTGGCCTTCACCGTGGCGCCCGACGCCGGCCTGGTCGAGGGCAACGCGCACACCGTCCTGGTGGCCGACTTCCCCGACGCCGGGGCCTTCCGCCGCTATGCCACCGACCCGGTGCACCTCGAGGTCATCGCCGAGCACGTCCGCCCGTACCTGGCCGCGCGCAGCGCCGTCCAGTACGAGGTGTGACCCGTCCGGGCGGTCGACCTGCGGGGTCGTCCCGCCGCCATCAGCGTCCGACCATGATCACCAGCCGTCGTCTGCGTGCCCCCGCCGGCCTGGCCGCCGCGGTCCTGCTGAGCGCGTGCGGTGGTGGCGACGTCGAGGGCAGCGCCTCGCCCGCGTCGCCGGCGTCGGGGTCGCCCTCGGAGTCGGCCGGGGCGTCGGAGTCGGTGTCGTCGGGGGCGCCGTCGTCGGGGACGGACCTGGCCCCGGGGCTGCTGCCCGCCGACGCGTTCGGCCCCGGCGCCCAGGTCACCCCGATTCCCGAGCAACAACTCGAGCAGAGCGCCGCCGGCGCCTCCACCGAGGGACTGCAGGTGACCCCGCCCGAGTGCGACCAGGCCGTGCAGGGCACCCAGCCCTCCTTCGACGAGTACGACGACGTCGCCGCGCAGGTCGCCGTCCTCGGGACGACCACCACGGTGCAGGCGCTGACGTCGGGCGGGCCGGCGGAGGACGCCGTGGCGAACTTCGACGACCAGCTCGGGGCCTGCCGCTCGGTGCAGCTGACCTCGCCGGAGGTCGGCACCGTCACCGTCGCCTTCGACGAGATCGACGTCCCCGACCTCGGCGACGGCTCCGCGGGCATCAGCTCCACCACCACCGCGACCGGGCCCGACGGGCAGCAGGTGACCGTGCCGGCGCTGGTGGGCGCTGTGCACGACGGCGAGCGGGTGGTCGTCCTGGTCACCACCGACACCGGCGGTGGCCGGCTGGACCCGACGGCGTTCACCGGTCTGCTCCGGGAGGCCTACGACACGCAGGCCGAGGCCCTCGACTGACGGGTCCGCCGATCGCCGTCCACAGCCGCCCGGTCGTCCACAGCGGGTCGTCGGCGCCCTCGCCGGCCCACGTGCGGTCCCAGGGTCGCTCGTGTGGACGAACCCCCGATCCCCGTCATCCGCCTCGGCGACACCGGCGAGGTCGCCGCGGCCCTGCCGCACCTGCTCGGCTTCCGGCCGGCCGAGTCGGTGGTGCTGGTCAGCCTGCGCGGTCCCGGCGGCAGCCGGGTCGGCCTCACCGTGCGCGCCGACCTCCCGCCTCCCGGGGCGGCCGCGGCGCTGGCCCGCACGCTCGCCGTCAAGCTCGTCACCGACGACCCCGGGGCCGTGCTCCTCGCGGTGGTGTCCGACTCCCCTGACGTCCTGGCGCCGGACGTCACGGTCCTGCCGGTCGCGCCCCCCGGGTCCGGCGACCTCGAGGCCCGGCCGGAGCTGCCGCACCGCGACGTGGTGCACGAGCTGGTGCTCGCCCTCGACGCGCGGGACGTCCCCGTCCGCGAGGCGCTGCTGGTCCGCGGCGGCCGCTGGTGGGACTACGACTGCCCGCACCCGTGCTGCGGGCCCGGCGCGGGCACGCCCGTCCCCGAGGGTGCCAGCCCGCTGGCCGCGGCCGCGGTCGCGGGTGGCGCGGTGCTGGCACCCGACCGCGACGCGCTCGCCGCCCGCATCGCCCCGGCCGAGGGGCCCGCCGCCGCGGCGATGGCGGCGCAGTGCCTGCGGACCGGACGGCGGCACGCCGCCCGCCTGCGCTCCGGTGCTGCGGACGAGGTCGCCGAGGCGGGCGCCGCCCTGGTCGCCGACGCCGTGGCCGCCTGCCGGCCGGGGCCGGCCACCGCCGGCACGCGGCTGCCCGACGCCCGCGTGGCCGAGGTGCTCTGGGCGCTCACCGTGCCCGACGTCCGTGACCGGGCGCTCGCCCTGGCCCTCGGCGAGGACGCCGCGGCCGCCGAGGTGCTGTGGACGGAGTGCACCCGCCGCGCGCCGGTGCCCCTCGACGGCGCGCCCGCGACGCTGCTGGCCGTCAGCGCGTGGCTGCGCGGCGACGGCGCCACGGCCAACGTCGCGCTCGACCGGGCGATGGCCGCCGACCCGGGCGCGCGGCTGCCCCGGCTGCTGGCCGAGGGCCTGGCCGCGTGCGTGCCGCCGGCCGAGCTGCGCGCGCTCATCCGCAGCACGCTCCTGACGGATGCCGGCTGAGGGTCAGAGCAGTGCGGGTCGCTGCCACTCCTGGCCGAGGACGTGCTCGGCCAGGAAGGCGATCACCGTCTCGTACCAGACCGCGGAGTTGCCGGGGGTGAGCACCCAGTGGTTCTCGTCGGGGAAGTAGAGGAACCGCGAGGGCACGCCGCGCTTCTGCAGGTCGTACCAGAGACGCAGGCCCTCGCCGATCGGCACGCGGTAGTCCTTGTCGCCGTGGATGACCAGCACCGGCGTGCGGATGGCGTCGGCGAACCGGTGCGGCGAGTTCTGCTCGTAGCGCTTGGGGGTCGCGAGCGGGTCGCCCCACTCCTTCTCCCAGTAGTAGGCCGCGTCCGTGGTGCCCACGAAGCTGTCGAGGTCCCACAGGCTGGCGTGCGTGACGATCGCCCGGAACCGGTCGGTCTGGGTGGCCACCCAGTTGGCCATGTAGCCGCCGAACGAGCCGCCCATCGCCGCGGTGCGCTCCGCGTCGAGGTCGGGCCGCTCCAGTGCGGCGTCCACGGCGGCCATGAGGTCGGTGTAGGGCGCCCCGCCCCACTCGCCCCAGCCGCGCCGCACGAAGTCCTGGCCGAAGCCCTGCGACAGCGCCGGGTTGGGCAGCAGGACGGCGTAGCCGCGGGCGGCCAGCACCCACGGGCACCAGCGCCACGACCAGGAGTTCCAGCTCATCAGCGGTCCGCCGTGGATCCACAGCAGCAGCGGCGCCGGGTGCTCGGCCGAGGCGCCCTCGGGCAGGACCAGCCACGACTGCACCTCGGCGCCGTCGGCGGCGGTGGCGCGGACCTCGGTCAGCGTCCCCGGCAGCCGGCCGACCGCGCCCGGAGCGGGCAGCGGGTCGGGGTGCTGGCCGGTCGCCCGCGGGTCGAGCCGGACGGGGACCGGTGGCTCGTCGTAGGCCGAGCGCAGCGCGTAGAGGGCGCTGCCGTCGCGGGCCACCTGCAGGTCGCTGTAGGCGCCGTCCGTGGTCAGCCGCACCGGGTCCCCGCCGGCCAGGTCCACGCGGAACAGCGCGTGCCGGCCGTCGTCGTCGGCGAGGAAGTAGACGGCGTCGCCGTCGGCGGCGAACTGCGGGGCGCTGGGCCAGCGGTCGAAGCCGGTGGTGAGCTCCCGGGTCCCCGCGGAGGCGACGTCGACCAGCAGCAGCGTGAAGTCCGGCGGCTCGGCGTAGGTGGTCGTCGTCTCGCGGACGCACACCACGGAGGCGCCGTCGGGGGAGAAGGCGCCGGAGTGGACGTCGGCCAGCGGGTCGTCGGCCAGCACCCGGCTCTCCCCGGTGGCGGTCTCCACGAGCACCAGCCGGGTGCGGCGGCCGGCCGGGCCGTCGGGCACCTGCTCGTGCCGCAGCGCCCGGGTCCCGTCGGGGGAGAGGGTCACCCACTCGCCGGCTCCGACGGGCGGGCCGGCGTCGGGGGTGAGGTCGCGGAGGTCGACCGGCTCGGAGGCCTCCCCGGCCGGGTCCTCCGCCGGCACGGCGCCGGCCCAGAACAGGTGCGGCACGGCCGGGCCGAGGTCGGCGTCCCAGTACCGCACGGGGTAGGCCTCGTGCAGGATCGCCGTCACCCCGGCGTCCTTGCGGGCCGTGCGGCGCTCGCCGTCCTCGGCGGCGTCCGCGGCACCCGGCATGGCCGAGGCCACCACCACGACGTCGCCGCTGTGGGCGGCGACCGCGAAGCCGCCCACGCCGCCGCGGCGGGTCACCACCGGGCGGGCCTCGCCACCGCCGGCCGGCAGCGCCCACAGCGCCGGCTCCGGCTCCCCGGCGTCCTTGCCGGCGGCCGGGTCGGGTCGGGCGGAGACGAACAGCAGGCTGCCGTCGGGGGTGAAGGACGGCGCGGACTCGCCCGGTGCGCTGCGGGTCAGCCGCCGGGGCGGGCGCTGCCCGGCGGGGTCGACCTCCCACAGCGCCGACTGCCAGCGCGTGCGCTCCGGGCCGAGCGTCTGCACCGAGACCGCCAGCCGGGTCCCGTCGGCCGACAGGGCCAGGCCGGACACCCGCGGGAGCGCGACGAAGTCGGCGAGGCGCTCGAAGGAGGAGCCGGGAGGTGCGGCGGGAGCCTCCGCGGAGTCGTCGGTCGGGTGGTCGGGCTGGCTCACCGGGGCTCCTCGCGGGCTGGGCGCGGTTCCGTCTGGCAGACGGTGGCCGCCACCGTAACGAGCGGCGCCCGGCACCCGCGGGGAGCGGTGCCGGGCGCCGAGGGCCCGCGAGGGGCCCGTCGCCTACAGCTGGGCCGCGGCCTCCGCCGGGGTCAGGTCCTCGTCGAGCGCGGCCACGAACAGGTGCTGGGCCACGCCCGGTGGCAGGGCGACCCCGTCGAGGGTGACCGTCCCGTTGGCCGACCGGGCGACCATGGTCGCGCCGGGGCGCACGCCCTGGTCGGCGAGCCGGCGCAGCAGGGTGGCGTCCTCCTGCAGCTGCTCGCTGATCCGCCGGATCGTCACCCGCCGCCCCTCGGCGGTGGCCGACGTCGACAGCAGGACGAGGGCGTCGAGCACGGCGGAGGTCTCCCCGCCGAGGGCGTCGAGGCCGGGGATCGGGTTGCCGAAGGGGGAGACCGTCGGGTTGCCGAGCAGGGTGAGCAGCTTGCGCTCGACCGCCTCGCTCATGACGTGCTCCCAGCGGCACGCCTCCTCGTGGACGTCGGCGTAGTCCAGGCCGATGACGTCGACGAGCAGGCACTCGGCCAGCCGGTGCTTGCGCATGACCGCGGTGGCCAGCGCGCGGCCGGTCTCCGACAGCTGCAGGTGCCGGTCGCCCTCCACGGTGAGCAGCCCGTCGCGCTCCATGCGCGCGACGGTCTGGCTGACGGTGGGCCCGCTCTGGTGCAGCCGCTCCGCGATCCGCGCCCGGAGCGGGACGATCCCCTCCTCCTCCAGTTCGAAGATCGTGCGGAGGTACATCTCGGTGGTGTCGATGAGGTCGTTCACTGGCACTCCTCCGTGTCGCCGCCGATCCTACGGCGCACGGGCCACCTGCCCGGTCGTCCGCGGCGAGTCGGCGACGGGCGGGCAGGCGGCGGTGGGGAGGGCGGCGCCCCGGTACCGGCGGTAGCGTCCCGGCAGGGCGGGCCGCGGACGACGACGTCCCGGCGCCGGCGCCCCGACGGTGACAGGAGGGCCCCGTGAGCGACTCGGTGGCCGTCGTCTGGGACGACGCGCTGCTCGGCTACACGCTGGGCGGTGACCATCCGCTGCACCCGGTGCGGCTGGACCTGACCATGCGGCTGGCCGACGGCCTCGGCGTCCTGGCGTCGAGTCGCATCGACGTCGTCGCCCCCACCCCGGCCGGCACGGACCTGCTGACCCTGGTCCACGACCCGGCCTACCTCGAGGCGGTGCGGCGCGCACCCACCCACCCCGACCCCGCCTACGGCCTGGGTACCGCGGACAACCCCGTCTTCGAGGGCATGTACGACGCCGCCGCGCTCATCACCGGCGGCAGCGTGCAGGCCGCCGAGCTGGTCCACTCCGGCCGGGCGCAGCACGCGGTCAACATCTCCGGCGGCCTGCACCACGCCATGCCCGACCGCGCGTCGGGGTTCTGCCTGTTCAACGACGCCGCGATCGCCATCCGGTGGCTGCTCGGCCAGGGCTACGAGCGCATCGCCTACGTCGACCTCGACGTGCACCACGGCGACGGCGTGCAGGCGGTCTTCTACGACGACCCGCGGGTGCTCACCGTCAGCATCCACCAGACCCCGCTGACCCTCTTCCCGGGCACCGGCTTCCCCGAGGAGACCGGCCACCCGGAGAAGGCGCTGGGCAGCGCGGTCAACATCGCCCTGCCCAACGGCACCGACGACTCCGGCTGGTTGCGCGCCTTCTCCGCCGTCGTCCCCGGCGTGCTGCGGGCCTTCTCCCCGCAGATCCTGGTCACCCAGTGCGGCTGCGACACCCACCACGAGGACCCGCTCGCCGACCTCGCGCTCACCGTCGACGGCCAGCGGGCCGGCTACCGGGCCGTCCACGAGTTGGCGCACGAGATCTGCGACGGCCGCTGGATCGCCCTCGGCGGGGGCGGCTACGGGCTGGTGCGCTGCGTGCCGCGGGCCTGGACCCACCTGCTGGCGGAGGCGTCGGGCGAGCAGCTGGACCCGGCGACGGCGATCCCGCAGTCCTGGCGCGACGACGTCGTCGCCCGCGGGCTGCGTGCCCGGCCGCCCACGCACATGACCGAGGGCGGCTACACCGGCTTCTCCGCCTGGGACCCCTTCACCGAGTCCCGCGTCGACCGGGCCATCGGCCGCACCCGCAAGGCCTCCTACCCCTGGTTCGGCCTCGACCCGGACGACCCCCGTGACTGACAAAGGACCCCGTCCTCCTCACCACTCGCAGGCTCGCGGCGAGCCTCTGGACGGGGCCGCGGGCGCTGCGGCGGGGCCGACCGTGGACCCCGCCGGCGGGGGAGGGTCACCCGTGCCCGAGCCGCCCGCGCCCAAGCCGCCCGCGCACTGGGAGGCCGACATCATCGCCGCCGACGGCGGCACGGTGCACCTGCGCCCGATCTGCCCCGAGGACGCCGACGGGCTGACCGGCCTCATGGAGCGCAGCTCCGACCAGACGCGCTACTACCGCTTCTTCGGGCCGATGAAGCGGCTCAGCGACAAGGACCTGTACCGCTTCACCCACGTCGACCACGACGACCGGGTCGCCTTCGTGCTGCTGCTCGGCGACCAGCTGATCGGCGTCGGCCGCTACGACCGGTACCCCGGCACCACCGACGCCGAGGTCGCCTTCCTCGTCGAGGACGCCCACCAGGGCCGCGGGCTGGGCTCGGTGCTGCTCGAGCACCTCGCCGCCGCCGCCCGCGAGCGCGGGATCACCGCCTTCGTCGCCGAGGTGCTGGCGCAGAACGGCCGGATGGTGCGGGTCTTCCTCGACGCCGGCTACCAGCCCAGCCGCTCCTACGAGGAGGGCGTGGTCCACCTCTCCTTCCCGATCGCGCCCACGCAGACCTCCCTCGCCGTCGCCTACGAGCGCGAGCAGCGCAGCGAGTCGCGGTCCATCGCCCGGTTGCTCACCCCGTCGTCGGTCGCCGTCGTCGGGGCGAGCAACGACGAGGGCAAGATCGGCAACCTGGTCCTGCGCAACCTGCTCGACTACCGCTTCGACGGGCCGGTGTACCCGGTCAACCCCGGCGCCCGGCACGTGCGCGGGGTGCCCGCCTACGCCTCCATCGAGGACATCCCCGGTGACGTCGACCTCGCGGTCGTGGCCGTCCCGGCCGACGAGGTCGCGAGCGTGGTGGAGGCCTGCCGCCGCAAGCGGGTCCGCGGCCTGGTGGTGATCTCCGGCGGGTTCGGCGAGTCCGGCCCCGAAGGCCGGGCGGCCGAGCGGCGGCTGGTCGCCTCGGCGCGGGCCTCGGGGATGCGGGTGGTCGGCCCCAACTGCCTGGGCATCGTCAACACCGACCCGGCGATCCGCCTTGACGCCAGCCTCGCCCCCCGCGTGCCCGGGCGCGGGCGGGTCGGCTTCTTCGCCCAGTCCGGTGCCCTCGGGGTGGCGCTGCTGGAACGGGCCGGCGACCGCAACATCGGCCTGTCGACCTTCGTCTCGGCCGGCAACCGCGCCGACGTCAGCGGCAACGACCTGCTGCAGTACTGGGCCAGCGACCCCGGCACCGAGGTCGTGCTGCTGCACCTGGAGAGCTTCGGCAACCCCCGCAAGTTCGCCCGGCTGGCCCGGCGGGTGGCGCGCACCAAGCCGGTGGTCGCGGTCAAGAGCGGCCGGCACGGCGGGCTCACCCCGGGCCTGGCCGGCACCTCGGTGTCGGTGCCGGAGCAGTCGGTGGCCGCGCTGTTCGCCTCGGCCGGCGTCATCCGCGTCGAGACCGTCGCCCA
The DNA here is from genome assembly GCF_900115395.1 of Geodermatophilus obscurus. GTDB lineage: Bacteria > Actinomycetota > Actinomycetes > Mycobacteriales > Geodermatophilaceae > Geodermatophilus > Geodermatophilus obscurus_B. The sequence continues at coordinate 6,332 of NZ_FOWE01000008.1, read as the reverse complement.
GCTGTTCGAGGTCGGAATGCTGCTCGCCCACCAGCCGCTGCCGGCCGGGGACCGCGTCGCCGTCGTCGGCAACTCCACGGCGCTCGGCGTGCTGGTGGCCGACTCCGTCCTCGACCAGGGGCTGTCGCTGTCCCACGAGGCGCCGGTCGACATCGGCAGCGCCGGCAGCCCGGAGGCGTTCCGGGCGGCGGTGCAGGACGCCGTCGACGACGACGGGGTCGACGCCGTGGTCGCGGTGTTCCTCCCGCCGCTGGTGCGCACGTCCCCGGACGCCTACGGCCGGGCGCTGCGCGAGGTGTCGCTGGCGTCGGCCAAGCCGGTGCTGGCGACGTTCCTCTCCGCCGAGGGCATCCCGCCGGAGCTGACCGTGCCCGACGAGGCCGGCATGCCCGCCCGCGGATCGGTGCCGTCGTACTCCACGCCCGAGCGGGCCGTCATCGCGCTGGCCCGGGTGACCGAGTACGCCCGCTGGCGGCAGCGGCCGATCGGCACCGTGCCCGACCTGCCCGACGTCGACGCCGGGCGGGCGCGGTCGGTCGTCCTCGGCGCGCTCACGGAGGCGCCGGGCGGGCGGCAGCTCACCGACGACGAGACGTTGGCGCTGCTGGCGGCCTACGGCGTGCCGCTGCTGGGCACCCGGGTGGCGACCACGGCCGAGGAGGCCGTCGCCGCCGCCGATGCGGTCGGCTACCCGGTGGTGCTCAAGTCGACGGCGCCGTGGCTGCGGCACCGCACCGACCTCGGCGGGGTGCGGCTGGACCTCGCCGACGCCGCCGCCGTCCGCGCCGCCTTCGGCGCCATCCCCGCCGGCGACCCGGTGATCGTGCAGGAGATGGCCGCGCCGGGCGTGGCCACGGTCGTCGAGGTCGTCGACGACCCGTCCTTCGGCGCGCTGGTCAGCTTCGGCGTCGGCGGGGTGGCCACCGAGCTGCTCGGCGACCGCGCCTACCGCACCCTGCCGCTGACCGACCTCGACGCCGCCGAGCTGGTGCGCGAGCCGCGGGCCTGGCCGCTGCTCGACGGCTGGCGGGGTGCCGAGCCGGTCGACGTCGCGGCGCTCGAGGACCTGCTGCTGCGGGTGGCGCGGCTGGCCGACGACCTGCCCGAGGTGCTCGGCCTGACGCTGTCGCCGGTGATCGCCGGCCCGGCCGACCCGCCGCACGGCGGCCGGTCGCTGGTCGTCGCCGGAGGCACCGTGCGCGTGGGCCCGCCCACGGCTCGCATCGCGCCCGGCCCGCGGCGGATGCGCGACCCCGCGTAGCGCCGCGGCCGGGGTGTCACCTCCGCCAGAACAGGTGGTGGGTGACCCCGCTCGAGCTGGGGACCACGTCGCGGTGGAAGCGGTCGAGCAGCTCGTCGGGCGACGTCCACAGCCGGGAGCCGGCGCCCAGCTCGACCGGGGAGACGGCGACGTGCAGCGTGTCGACGAGGTCGGCGTCCAGGAACTGCCGGATCACGGTGGCGCCGCCGCCGAGTCGCACGTCGGCGCCGCCGGCCGCCGCACGGGCCTGCTCCAGCACCGTGGCCGGTTCGGCGTCGGTGAAGGAGAACGTCGTGTCCGACAGCCTGAACGAGGGCCGCAGGTGGTGCGTCATCACGAACACGGGCGTGTGGAACGGCGGCTCGTCCCCCCACCAGCCCCGCCACTCGTGGTCCTGCCAGGGGCCGCGGTGGGGCGAGAACTTGTTGCGGCCCATGATCTCGGCGCCGATGCCGTGCGCGAAGTCGCGGACGAGGAGGTCGTCGAGGCCGCGGCTGCCGCCCGGCCCGGCGCGGCCGGGGAAGCTCGCGGTGGCGATGGCCCAGGCCATCAGCACCCCCGGGTCGGCGTGCCCGAACGGGCGTTCCAGGCTCTGGCCCTCGCCCGCCCCGTACCCGTCGCTCGAGACGGTGAAGTTCTGCACCCTCAGCTGGCCCACGATCCCCTCCTCGGTGTCGGCGACGGGATGACCGCCGGCGGCACCGGAACTCATCGGGGTGGCGGGCCGGGCGCCGCCCCGATCAGGGACGGCGGCCGGTGAAGGCGAGCAGCTTCGTCTGGTCGTCGGCGTCGTCGGGCACCGGGACCCGCGCGCCGTAGTGGCCGCTGCTGCGCAGGGCCGCGTCCCACGGCTCGATGCCGGCGAGGAAGCCCGACGCCTCGGCGGCGTCGAGCCTCTCGTCCTGACCGGTGGCGCGGGCGAGGTCCCAGGCGTGCACCAGCAGGTCCATCAGGCCGGTCATGGCCACCAGGTCCTCGAGCGGCATCTCCCCGGCGCGGGTGGAGGTCTGCTGGTGCGCCGTCGCCGGCTCCTCGAGCACCGAGCGGATCGCCGCGTCGGCGGCCCGCCACGCGCCGGCCGGGTCGTCGTCGACCGACGGGCCCTCGGGCAGCGGCACTCCCACGGCGCCGAGGTAGAGGGAGGGCATCCAGTCGACGACGTGCCGGACGACGTCGCGCGCCACCCAGCCCTCGCACGGCGCGGGGGCGTCCCAGCGATCCGCCGGCACGGCGTCCACCCGCCGGCCGAAGTCGTCGGCCAGCCGCTGCCACCGCTGTGCCGTCGTCCGTTCCGTCGTGGTCATCGCCGCCTCCTCAACCGATCGGTTGAGGAATAGCGTGGCCCGCACGGGCGGCCCTGTCAACGCCGAGAGCCGGCTCCCCGTGGGGGGAACCGGCTCTCCGAGCGGCTGGAACGGCCTCCTCGCAGGGACCCGGCCCGAGCGGAGCGAGGGTCGGGGGGCGAGGAGGTCCTTCACTAGCCCAGGTAGTCGCGCAGGGCGTCGGCGCGCTGCGGGTCGCGCAGCTTGGCCATCGTCTCGCGCTCGATCTGGCGCACCCGCTCGCGGGACAGACCGAACTGCTTGCCGATCTGCTCGAGTGTGCGGGGCTGGCCGCCGTCGAGGCCGAAGCGCAGCACCACGACGTCGCGCTCGCGGTCCTCCAGCGTGGAGAGGACGGTGCGCACGTCGCCCTTCATCATCTGGAAGGCCACCGCGTCCTCGGCCACCGCGGCGTCGGCGTCCTCGATGAAGTCACCGAGGCGGGACTCCTCGTCGGCGCCGACGGTCTGGTCGAGGCTGACCAGGTCGCGGCTGTACTCGAGCAGCTCGGTGACCCGCTCGGGGGTCATGTCGAGCTCGAGGCCGAGCTCCTCCGCGGTGGGCTCCCGCTCGAGTTCCTGGTGCACCCGCCGGCGGGTCCGCACCACCTTGTTGACCTGCTCGGCCAGGTGCACGGGGAGCCGGATGGTGCGGCCGGAGTCGGCCATGGCGCGGGTGATCGCCTGGCGGATCCACCACGTCGCGTAGGTCGAGAACTTAAAGCCCTTGGTGTAGTCGAACTTCTCGACGGCACGGATGAGGCCGACGTTGCCCTCCTGGATGAGGTCGAGGAAAGTCATGCCGTGGCCGGTGTAGCGCTTGGCCACCGAGACCACGAGGCGCAGGTTGGCCTCGAGCAGGTGCCGCTTGGCGGCCTTGCCGTCGGCCGCGAGGGCCTTGTAGTCGCGCTGCAGGGCCGGGGTGAGCTGCCGCTCGGTGAGCAGCCGCTCGGCGTAGAGCCCGGCCTCGATGCGCTTGGCCAGCTCGACCTCCTGCTCGGCGGTCAGCAGGGCGGTCTTGCCGATCGTGTTGAGGTACACGCGCACCAGGTCGGTCGACACCAGGCCACTGGTGTCCGGCTCGCGTCGCGGCGAGCGGACCTCGAGAGCGTCACTGGGGGAAGACTGGAGGAGCGTCACGGGATGTCTTCGTCCTTGCCTGGAGTTCGGATGCATGTACCGGCTCTCGTGGCCGGTGGGACACCCGCGTCTGGGGTGGAGCGCCGCTGTCCGGGCGGCACCCCGCTGTTCTTCCGTTGTGGTCCGTTGTGTTACACCCCGTTCAACGGCTCCGACGGGGCCTGGTGTTCCTGCAGGCCCGGGTTCACAGGAGAAGCACAGGCCGTGTGTTCGGTCACCTTCGGTACCCGACCGGTCGCGCGTCAGACCTCCAGGAGCAAGGTCATCGGGCCCTCGTTCACCGAGGCGACCGACATCCGGGCCCCGAACACCCCGGTCGCCACCTCGCTGCCGCGCCGCCGCAGCTCGGCGACCACCTCGTCGACCAGCGGTTCCGCGACCTCGCCGGGAGCCGCGGCGTCCCAGGACGGACGGCGGCCCTTCCGTGTGTCGCCGTAGAGCGTGAACTGGCTGACGACGAGCACCGGCAGCCCGAGGTCGCCGGCCGAGCGGGCGCCGTCGTCGGTGGGGAACACCCGCAGCTCGTGGATCCTCCGCGCCAGCGTGCGGGCGCGGCCGGCGTCGTCGTCCCGGCCGGCGCCGACCAGCGCGAGCAGGCCCCGCCCGATCTCCCCGACGACGGCGCCGTCGACGGTCACCGACGCCGACGAGACCCTGCTGACCACCGCGCGCACCGGACCATCCTGCGCCCGGCACCGAAGCCACCGGCACCGCTCCGGGACGCCGCCGTCCGGAAGTGCGCGTAACGTCGGTCACAGGTTGTCCCGGCCCGGACCGCCGCGGAGCCCCGGCCGGCGAGCCGGAGCCCGACGAAACACGAGGACCCGAGTCGAACAGCCGGCCCGGGTCGTGGAGGTCGGCCGATGACCGCGCCGCCGTGGGCACACCGCGCACTCCCGATCAGGGACACCGAGTCCGCCGTCGTCGGTCGGTGGCACCCCGAGACGCTGGCCGAGCTCACCGTCTCCCGGCGCCAGCTCGGCTCCGCGCTGCACGACGGCGCCCGGCCGGCCGCGGCCGTCGAGGGCGCGGTGCAGCGGCTGCTCCTGGCCTTCGAGGAGCTGGCGTCCAACGCGCTGCGCCACGGGGGCCCCCCGACCGAGGTGACGGTCATCCGGAGCGGCCGCTCCTGGCTGCTGGAGGTCAGGGACGCCGCGGTGGACAGCCCCCCGTCACCGGCCGTCCACCGGGACCCGGCGCACGGCGGCATGGGCCTGTCCCTCGTCGCCACCATCTGCGCCGACCACGGCTGGACCGTCGAGGGCCGGTGCAAGGTGGTGTGGGCGCGGGTGGACTACACCTACGCGGAGGGCCCCGGCGCGTCCCCGCGCCGGCGCCCCCGGCGCCCGGGAGGCCGCGGCCGCCGACCGCCCGGCCTGGGGCACTGACCGTCCGGCCGCGAGGGGGGATCCCCGTGCGGCCGTCCGGGAGGCGCCGGCACGGGGACCCCGGGACCCGGACGCCGCACGGACGCGTGACCGGATCCGGACCCCGCCGGTCAGGCGGAGTGCGCCTCCCGTAGGCCCGTCCGGTCGCGCAGATCGACGGGTCCGAGCTCCTCCGGCGTCGCCTCACGTGCGGCGATGCCGCCCAGGATCCGGTGCAGTCCCCACAGGTACTGCTCGGTGGAGACGTAGCCGGCCATGGTCGCGGCCGCCTCCGCGCTGCGGGGGAAGTCGTCGGCCGGTGTCGCGGAGAAGGCCGCCTTCCGGGCGGCGACGCGCTCGGCCTCCGGCGGCAGCGGACCGGGACGGGAGGTGTCGGCGACCTCCAGCGCGATCGACCCGAAGACGTAGACGATGAGCAGGTAGGACGCCCGTGCGGCGTCGGCCGGACCGAGTCCGGCGTCGGCCAGCAGTTGCAGCAGTCGTTCGTTGAGGGTGAGCGCGTGGGGCCCGTCCATGGGCCCGCCGATCATCAGGGGGACCGCGCCGGGGTGGGCCGAGAGGTGGGCCCGCAGCTCCAGGGCCAGGGCCTCGACGCGTTCGTGCCAGGGCCGGGCCCGGTCGGCGAACACGTCGTGGTCCACCCCGCCGAGCAGCCGCTCGACGAGGCCGCGCACCACGGCGGCCTTGTCCGGGAAGTAGGTGTAGACCGCGTTCGGGGCGACGCCGACCCGTGCGGCGATGCCGCGGATGGATGCCGCATCGGCGCCGCCCTCGTCGAGCAGGTCCAGCGCCGCATCGAGGATCTCGTCCTCGGTCAGCGCGCGACGCGGGCCGCGCCTGCGTCGGATCTCCGAGACGGACATCGGTGCTCCCTACCCCCTTGACGTCACCGGCAACACAGGAGAACGCTCCTGTACGCCGTCCAGATAATGTACGCCGTCCAGGGAGTGCCCGTCGTGACCGTGACCGTGGACCACCGCCTGCGCCGCACGGCGGGGACCCTGTTCGTGGCGGGCGCCCTGGCGTTCGCGGGGGCGGCCACCGCGCTGTCCTCGACGTTCGACTGGCCGGACGTCCTGCGGGAACCGGCTGCGGTGGTGCTGCCGGCCGTCGTCGCCGGCGGGGCGGGCCTGACCTGGACGTGGTTCGCCACCGCCTGGACGTACGCGATCCTGCTCGTCCCGATCCTGCTGCTGCCCGCCGTGCTGGGACGGCGCGGCGA
>NZ_FOWE01000002.1 GCF_900115395.1 Geodermatophilus obscurus | reverse complement strand
CCGCCCTGCACCGCGCAGCCAGGAGCGGAGCAGCGCTCACCCCATCCGGCGCGACCGGCGGCTACCGGCCCGGCGCCGCCCTCGACCGGCACGTCCGCGCCCGCGACCGCCGCTGCCGCTTCCCCGGCTGCCGCCGCCCCGTCCCAGGAAGTGGCGAACTCGACCACACCACCCCCTGGCCCACCGGCCAGACGAACGCGGCCAACCTCACCGGCTACTGCACCGGCCACCACCGCGGCAAGCACCAGGCACCCGGCTGGCACCACCACATGACACCCGACGGCACCCTCACCGTCACCACACCCACCGGCCTCACCGCCGCCACCACCCCACCGCCCTACTGAGCGGCGGCGGCCGGGCGCCCGGCTACGGCAGGTTGAGCTGCCAGGACACGCCGAAGCGGTCGTTCACCCAGCCGAAGCGGCGACTGAAGCCGTAGTCGCCGATCGGCATCAGGACCTCACCGCCCTCGGACAGGCCCGCGAAGAGCCGGTCGAGCTCCTCCTCCGACGCGACGTCGACGAAGAGCGAGAGGGACGGCGTGAAGCCGAAGGCGTGGACCGGCGGGCTGTCGAAGCAGCGGAACACCTGACCGGCGATCGAGAAGGTGGCCTGCTGCACCGTCCCCTCGGCGCCCTGGCCCTCGGCTCCCCACCGAGTCAGCGCGAGGACGCGGGCGTCGTCGAACAGCGACGTGTAGAGCTCCATCGCTCGCTCGGCGTCACCCGTGAACATCAGGAACGGCGTCACCTGCTGCGGCATGGGCGGCAGGCTAGAGGTCGCCACCGACGGGTCCGGGAGGGCAGCCCCGTCAGCTCCGGCTGGTCCACGCGCCGACCGTCCGGCCGGTGGCCGAGAAGACGTCCGCGGCACGCTCGGCGCGCAGCGCGATGAACAGGCCCTCGGCCTCCGCCAGCACCACCTCCGGGCTGTCCTCGGCGACCAGCCGGGCGTGCGCGGTGGTCCGCCGGCCGTCGGTCTCGCCCATCTCGGCGGTGAGCAGCAGCGGCACACCGAGGTGCACCGGCCGGCGGTAGCGCACCGTCAACGTGGCGGTCAGTCCGCCGCGTCCGGCGGCACGCAGCGCGCGGGCCAGCACGTGGTCGAGCAGCGTGGCCACCACGCCCCCGTGCACGAGCCCCGGCGGGCCCTCGTGCGGCTTGCCCACGGTAACCCGGCCGGTCGCCCGCCCGTCGGGGGTGTCGCTCGCGACGAGCGGCGGCGCCACCGGGCTGCCCGGCCCGTACACCGGGCTGTACCAGCGCTCACCGGTCTCGGGGTCGTCGACCCGGGCGATCTCGTGCAGCCCCCGCGCCGACGCCCGCAGCCGCGCAGCCAGCTCGCGCGCGAGGACGGCGGCCGCCTCCAGCTCGGCCTCGGGGACCTCGGTGCGGACGGCGGCGTCGACGAGCTCGCGCAGCGCGTCGCCCAGCTCCCCCACCGCGACCCGGCGGGCGGCCCGCTCCTCGGCCGACAGGCTGGAACGGTCCTCCTGCAGGGGCCCGCTACGAGCGTCAGCGAGTGGCGGGGGGCAGGAGGACCCTTCATCCACGCGGCATCCCGGCCTCGCGCAGCAGCCCGCTGCCGACGATCACCCGCTGCACCTCGCTAGTGCCCTCGTACAGCCGGTAGAGCCGGGCGTCGCGGTAGAACCGCTCGACGGGCGTGCTGCGCAGGTAGCCCAGCCCGCCGTGCACCTGCACGGCGCGGTCGGTGGCCCGCCCCACCATCTCGCTGCACCACAGCTTTGCCGACGACGGCCCGATCGAGGTGTCCTCACCGGAGTCGTACCGGGCCGCCACCTCGCGCACCATCGCCCGCCCGGCCAGCGTCTCGGCGTGCATGTCGGCGATCAGCGCCTGCACCAGCTGGAACCGCCCGATCGGCGCACCGCCCTGCCGGGCGGTCGCCGCGTACGCCACCGACTCGTCGAGCACCCGCTGCGCCATCCCCACGCACAGCGCCGCGATGTGCAGCCGCCCGCGGGAGAGCACCGTGAGCGCCTTGGCGTACCCCCGGCCCTCCTCGCCGACCAGCGCGTCGGCGGGCACGTGGACGCCGTCGAAGAACACCTCCGACGTCCAGGCACCGGACTGGCCCATCTTCACGTCCTTGGCGCCCAGCGAGACGCCGGGCGCGTCGGCGGGCACGACGAAGCTCGAGATCCCGCGCCCGCCCCTCTGCTCGGGGTCGGTGCGGGCGAAGACGACGAACAGGTCGGCCAGCGGCGCGTTGGTGATGTAGCGCTTGGCCCCGTCGATCACCCACGCGTCGCCGTCGCGGCGGGCACTCGTGCGCAGTCCGGCCGGGTCCGAGCCCGCCTCGGCCTCGGTGAGCGCGAAGGACCCGATCAGCTCACCGGTGGCCAGCCGGGGCAGGTACGCCTTCTTCTGCTCCTCGCTGCCGAAGCGGGCGATCACCTGCCCGGCGATGCCGTTGTTGGTGCCGAACAGCGACCGGAACGCCGGCGTGGTGTAGCCGAACTCGAAGGCCAGCTCGACGTCCTCGCGCATGTCCACGCCCAGGCCGCCGTACTCCTCCGGCAGCGCGTACCCGAACAGGCCCATGTCGGCGGCGGCGCCCCGCAGCTCCTCCGGGATGCGGTCGTGCAGGTCGATCTCCTCCTCGCGGGGGACGACCACCTCCCGGACCAGCCGGCGCACCGCGTTCCTGATCTGCGTGAAGTCCTCGGCGTCCACGCGCCCATGGTGCCGCCCTCCGGCGACGGCCGGCTCGTCGGGATCACGTGGCGATGAGCGACCGGCCGAGCACTCGCCGTTGTGGATGACGGTCGGCAGCACTACGGTCGCAGTCGGTGCCCGAGTCAGTGGCACCGATCGTCCACCGGAGTCGCCGTGCACCTCTCCGTCGCTGTCGTGCCCGCCCCCGCGCAGGTCGTCGTCCGCCTCACCGGCGACGCCGGGCTCGCGACCCTCCCCCGACTCACCTCCGCGCTCACCGGCGCGGCCGGACACGGCACCGGCAGCGTCGTCGTCGACGTCGCCGGGGCGCGTTTCGCCGACGGCACCGCCCTGCACGCCCTCGCCGGCTTCAGCGACACCCTCGCCGCGGCCGGCCGCCGCTGCCGGGTGGTCGGCGCTCCCGCGGCCGTCCGCCGGCAGGTCGCCGAGGCCGGCCTCGCCGGCCGGCTCGAGCTCGACGGGCCGCTCAGCGGCCAGGACCCGGTGCGGCCGCGGTCGCCGCGGGCGGACCGGGAGCCGGCGGCCGCCTGGGTGCCGCCGATGCGCGAGGAGCCGCGCCGTCCCCGGCCCGACCCCGACCTCCTGAGCGGCCGGGGCGGCGACACCCGCCCCGTGGTCCCCGTCGCCCTCGACCGCTGGCGCTGAGCGCCGCGCAGTTCCCGGGGACCTCGCGGACGGCAGCACGCCCGGGAGGGGCGATGCTTCCCGGAGCCGCCGCGACGTGACCGGCGGCACGGACCTAGGAGACGGCGTGGGCGAGATCGTGGTGCTGCGGCACGGCCAGACCGAGTGGAGCAGGACCGGGCAGCACACCGGCGTCACGGACGTGCCGCTGCTCCCCGAGGGGGAGGAGCGCGCCCGGGCGCTGGGCCCGGCGCTGGCCCGCCGCGACCTGGTCGAGGTCTGGGTCAGCCCCCGGCAGCGGGCTCTGCGCACCGCCGAGCTGGCCGGCCTGACCCCCACCGCGGTCGACGAGGACCTCGTCGAGCTCGACTACGGCGCCTACGAGGGCCGCACCACCGCCGAGATCAGCAAGGAGCTGGGGCGCCGGTGGTCGGTCTGGAGCGACCCGCCGGTCCCCGGCGAGACGCCCGGCGAGACCCTCGAGGCGGTCGGACGGCGGGTGGACCGGGTGCTCGACCGGGCCCGCCCGCGGCTGGACGACGGCGACGTCGCGCTGGTCGCCCACGGCCACGTGCTGCGCGTGTTGACCGCCCGGTGGCTGGGACTGCAGCCCGAGGCCGGGGCGCTGTTCGCCCTCCCCGCGGGGGCCTACGGCGCGCTCGGGCACGAGCACGGGCGCCCGGTGCTCACGGGGTGGGGACTGGACTGACCTCCGCCGGGCGGGTGCCGGCGGGCGCCTCGGGCCGGCCGAACAGCCAGCCCTGCGCCAGGTCGGCGCCGAGCGCGGTGACCTCCTCGGCGGCCTGCTCGGTCTCCACGCCCTCGGCCACCACCACCGCGCCCAGGCGGTGGGCGTGCGCGGCGACGCTGCGCACGACCGCGCGGGCGCCGTCGTCGGGGAGGGCCGAGACCAGCGCGCGGCCGAGCTTGACGACGTCGGGCCGCACCACGTCGAGCAGCGAGGCGCTCGACCAGCCGGCGGCCACCTCGTCCAGCGCCACCCGCCAGCCGCGCGCCCGGTAGGACTCCAGGACGGCGAGCAGGTGGCCCCGGTCGGTGACGGCGGCCCGCTCCCCCACCTCCAGCACCAGCTGCCGCGGGCGCAGGCCGGCCAGCTCCACCGCCTCGGCGGTGCTCGCGAGGTCGGCGTCAGGTCGCAGCACCGAGGTGGGGTGGGTGTTGACGAACAGGTCGGCGTCGCCGAGCCAGCCGGCCGCACCGGCGATCGCGCACTCGCGGCCCACCTGGTCCAGCCGCGGCAGCCACCCGGCGGACTCGGCCACGAAGAACAGGTCCCCGCCGTCGACCGGGCGGCCGTCGGAGTCGGCCCGCAGCAGCGCCTCGTGCGCCACCACCGACTGGTCGCCGAGGTCGACGATCGGCTGGTAGGCCGACCACAGCTCCGCCTCGGCGAGCACCCCGACCTCCGCGGTGACCCCCCGCCGGGCGAGCTCCTGGGCGAGGGTCGGCGCGGTCAGCAGGCCGCGGGAGAGCGCCGTGTACTCGTTCGCGGGGTCGGTGGCGACCCGCACCGCCTCGGCCTCCGCGCCGGTCAGCGCGCGCGAGATCCGGTCGAGGAACAGCTCCACGCGCAGGCCGTCGCGCTCGTCGGCGAGGTCGAGCAGCCCGGGGGCGGAGAAGACGGAGAGGCCGACCGCGCGGGCGACCTCCGCCACGGCGGGGAGGACGTGCTCGGCCTCGCTGGCCAGGAGGAGCCGGGTCGCCGCCTCGGGGAGGTCCCACTCCTCGCGCCGGCGGGCCGCGCCGATCGTGCTCGCCACGCGCAGCAGGATGACCGACCCGCACCCACGGCACGGGCAGGCGCGCGGAGGGCGTCGGGAGGTCCGTCGGAGGTCCGTCAAGAGGTCCAGGTACCGCGCCGCGGACCGCCGTCGGGGGGTCCCGGAGGCCCTAGTGTCCCCCCATGGCAGCGACCCTCGTCACCGAGCCACCCGCCCGCACGGGCCGCGGGGGACGCCCGCGCGACCCCAGTCGTGACGACGTCATCCGCGCGGCCATCCTGCGGCTGCTCGGCGACGTCGGCTACGGCGCGCTGACCATGGACGCCGTGGCCGCGGAGGCCGGCGTCGGCAAGGCCACGATCTACCGGCGGTGGCGGACCAAACAGGACCTCGTCGTCGACACCGTCTCCGAGCTCAACCGGTCCTGGACCATCGACGCCGACACGGGGTCGCTCGAGGGCGACCTGCGCCAGCTCGTGCACCGCATGGTCGAGATGATGGCGAGCCCGGTGGGTGCGGCCACCCGCTCGCTGCTGGCGGCGATGCAGCACGAGCCGGCCCTCATCGAGGCCTACCGCGAGGGCCCCCTGGCGGTGTGGCGGCGGGCGTTCGCCGAGATGTGGGCGCGGGCGGAGGGGCGCGGCGAGGTGGGCCCGGACATGCACCAGTCGCTGGCGGCCGAGGCCTCCACGGCCCTGCTGGTACAGCGCTGGCTGGCGACCCACGAGCCGGTCGACGCCTCCTATGCCGAAGCGGTGCTCGAGACGGTCGTCCTCCCGCTGGTGCGCCGCGACCGCTGAGGCGTCACCAGCCGAGCGTGCCCGGCTCCCCCTTGAACGGCCCGACGACGTCGTCGGTGATCCAGCCGCCGTAGAAGTCGCCGGGCTGGGCGCGCACCTGCTCGCCGTCGACGGTGGCCCGGCCGACCCGGCTCGGGTAGAACGCCACCGCACCGCGCAGGTGCTCGTAGCCCTCGGTCGGCCGCTCGTAGGACCAGCCCGCGGAGGGGTGCCGCCGGCCGTCGACGACGACGTCCCAGTAGGTCGCCGCGCCCTTCCACTCGCAGAACGACGCGCCGCGCGCACGCTCCAGCACGCCGGGGACGACGTCCCCGCGGGGCACGTAGTAGACCGGCGGGTGGCTGGTCTCGCAGACCCGGACCGCGCGGGTGGTGTCGGCGACGACCCGGCCGCCGACCTCCACGACGACGCGGCGCGGGGACACCTCGGCCGACGGCGGGCGCGGGTAGTCCCAGACCGACTCCTGACCGGGGCCGACCGGGTCGCGCCGGGGGGTGCTCACCGGCTCAGCGCGTGCGACGCACGACCGGCCGCCTGGCGGCCCTGCGCTGCCGCACCTTCTGGGCGACGACCAGTGACGCCAGCAGCCCGAGACCGCCCATCGCCGCCTTGCCCGCCGGCGACTGCAGGAACCGCACGACGGCGGCCTGGCCCTGTGCCTTCAGGCGCGTGGGGCTGCCCCGGAACGCCAGGTGGTCCAGGGTGGCCGCCAGCGACTCACGGGCGGCGTCGATCTCCAGCTGGATCTCTCGAGGGTCGCGAGGCACGGGCGACAGCCTGCCAGACCCGGCCCCGACCGGCCCGTCCCGGCGATCAGCGGCACCCGGCCGGGCGACCGGCCGGGCGACCGGCCGGCCCCGACCGGCCCTAGACTCGGCGGCCACGCGGGAGTGGTGTAACGGCAGCCACGCCAGACTTAGGATCTGGTGCCCTCGGGCGTGCGGGTTCGACTCCCGCCTCCCGCACGTGTGCTCACGCGCCGGCGGGCACCCGGGTCCGGTCGAACCACCGCTCCAGCTCGTCGGCCGGCAGCGGACGGCAGACCAGGTAGCCCTGCGCGACGTCGCAGCCCAGCTCGCCGAGCCGGTCGAGCGTGGCGCGGTCCTCGACCCCCTCCGCGACGGTGGTGAGGCCGAGGTTGCGGCCCAGCTCGACCACCGAGCGGATGATCAGCGCGTCGCTGCGGTCGGTGGTCATGTGCGCCACGAAGCTCCGGTCGATCTTGAGCTGGTGCACCGGCAGGTCCTTGAGGTGCGACAGCGACGTGTAGCCGGCACCGAAGTCGTCGATGGACAGCGTGATGCCGACGTCTGCCAGCCGGCCGAGGATGAGCTGCGCGCGGGCCGGGTCGGCCATGATCGCGCTCTCGGTCACCTCGAGCTCCAGCGAGGACGCCGGCACGTCCCACCGCGCCAGCACCTCGAGCACGTCGTCGACGAACCGGTCGTCGAGCAGGTTGCGCGCGGAGACGTTCACCGCGACGTCGAGGTGACGGCCCGCCGCCCGCCACCGCGCGCACTGGGCGACGGCGACGTCGAGGACGTACCGCGTCAGCGGGCGGATGACCGGCGTGCGCTCGGCGGCCGGGACGAAGACCCCGGGCGGGATCACGCCGCGCTCCGGGTGGTGCCAGCGCAGCAGCGCCTCGACACCGCGGACCTCCTCGCCCGGCAGCGAGACCTTGGGCTGCCAGTGCAGGACCAGCTCGCCGGCGTCCATGGCGCGGCGGAGGTCGCCGAGCAGGCCGAGCCGCTCGGGGCTGTGGTCGTCGAGCTCGCTGCCGTACACGCAGACGCCGAGGCTGCGGTCCTTGGCGGAGTACATGGCGATGTCGGCGTTGCGCAGCAGCGACTCGACGTCGGCGCCGTCCTCGCCGGCCATCGCGATCCCGATGCTGGCCTCGACGTCGAGGGAGACCCCGTCGGCCTCGACGCCGCCCACCAGGGCGGCCAGCGCGCGGGTGGCGAGGTCCTCGGCCGCCTGGACGCCGTCGACACCGGGCAGCAGGACGGCGAACTCGTCGCCACCGAGCCGGGCGACCGTGTCGGTGGCGCGCACGGCGCCGCCGAGCCGGTCGGCCACCGCCTGCAGCACGACGTCGCCGTAGGCGTGGCCGAGGGTGTCGTTGATCTCCTTGAAGCGGTCGAGGTCGATGAGCATCAGCGCGACGCTGCCGGGGGCGGCCCCCTGGAGCGCCGCCTCGGCCCGCTGCCGCAGCAGGGTCCGGTTGGGCAGGCCGGTCAGCGCGTCGTGCAGCGCCTGCCGGCGGTTGGCCTCGGCCTGCGCGACCGTCTCCCGGCGGCTGCGGGACAGCACGACGGTGAGCCAGCCGACCACCAGCAGGCCGATGCCGAAGACCACGGGCGTGAGGACCAGCAGCAGCCGCTGGGTGCGCTCCACGTCGTCGAGCGCCGCCTCGGCGATCGCCCAGTGCTCCCGCGCCTCGAGGGTGACCATGACCTCGAGCGTGTCGAAGTACAGGTCGACCCGGCTCTCCTCGAACTGGGCGGCGGCCGTGGGGTCGTTCCGCGCCATCGTGACCAACTGCGTGACGGCCGCCGCGTACCGGTCGTGCAGCACCATCCACCCGGTGAGCACGTCCTGGCCGGCGCCCCCGCTGTCGGCCGTCCCTGCCATCGCGGCGCGGGTCTCGGCGCGGGCCTCCTCGTAGCCGGCGCGGGCGTCTTCGTCGTCGGGGTCCACGGCCAGCGCGTCGGCGGCGTCCTCCTCCGCCGCCAGGGCCTCCACCGCCCGCGTCGCCCACTGCGACACCGCGGCGCTGGTCCGCGCCTCGGTCGCGGCCCGCGCGTTCGCGACCGCCGCGGTCACCGAGAACGCGGTCAGCACCAGCAGCACGAGCACCAGCCCGCCCGTGGCGGCGTGCGGGGACAGCCGGGCGCGCACACGGCGGACCGCGGCCGGCACGCGCCGCCGCGTACCGGCCCGGGTCCTGCGGGTCTGCTCGCCGTCCATGGGGTCCGTCCTCGTCGCACGGTCGGCGGCCGGACGGCCGCTCACGACGACATCGGCCCGTCCCGCCCGAGCTGGAGCGCCGGGCCGCCGGTCCCCTCCCGACGGGTGACCCGCGGGGTGACACCGGACACGCGGGCGCAGGGGCCGGCGGCGCCGCTCAGCCGAGGCCGACGAGGAGGTCGACCTGCGGCGAGGGCAGGTCCGGGTCGTCGGCGTCGACCACGGCCACGAGGTGCACGGTGTCCCCGTCGGTGCCGCGCAGGGCCAGCCCCTCGACCTTCACCACCCGGCCGTCGACCTCCGGCACGGGCGCCGTGCCCAGCACCCGACCGCCGTCGGCGAGGACGAGGGCGGTGGCCACGACCGGGCCGTCGTCGACGGCGTTCGGGGTGTCCTCCGCGGCGGCGGAGAGCAGCTCCCGGCCGTCGGGCAGCGCGACGGCGTCGGTCACCGCCAGTCCGACGCCGGCCACCTCGCCCAGCTCCAGCCGGTGCACCGGCCCCAGCGGGACCGAGTCGGGGGCGGCCCGGCCGAGCAGCACCGCCACCAGCGCCTCGAGCGGGACCTCGACGCCGGCGTTGGCCACCCCGGCCGCCAGGTTGCCCCGCTGGTACCAGCGCAGCACGTCACCGGCCCGGCTCGCGCCCTCCAGGTTGAGCTGCCCGGCCGGCACGCCCAGCCGGGCCGCGACCGCGGCGTACAGCGGGCCGAGCTCGGCGGCCCGCACGCCGGGCCGGTCGCCGTCGAGCGTCACCAGCACCCCGCGCGTGCGCCGCGCCGTCGAGCCCGAGCCCAGCAGCAGCACGGCCGGGGCGCCGTCTGCCTCCACCGGGCAGGCCACCTCGAGGTCGGGCTTGAGCGCCTTGGTGCCGGCCGCCTCGGAGAAGAGGTCGTGCCCGTCGACCGGCGGCAGCAGCCGCACCCGCGAGACCCCGTCCGGGCGCTGCCAGGCCGCGTGCGTGGCGTCGTCCTGCGCGACCAGCCAGCCGTCCCCCAGCGGCGCGATGCCCGACGCCGCCGTCACCGGCGCCCCGTCGTCGAACCGGAGCCCGCGCACCGCTGTGATCTCCACGCGCACACCGCTGGGGTGCCCAGCCGGGAGCCGGTCCACGCCGTGCAGATCACACCGACCCCCTCCGTGCAGGTCGGCGCGCCGGACCGGGCCGCGCCGGCTGCACGGGCCCGCCGGGCCACGTACCGTCGGGACGGCCGCCCGGTCGTACGACGAGGTCGCCGGGCCGGCCCCTCTTCCCGCACGAACACGACCCCGTCGGAGCCCATGACCTCCCCCCGCACCGAGATCGACGCACGTCCCGACCAGGCCGCGGAGAAGCCGCCGCGCACCACCCTCTCGGTCACCCAGGTGGTGGCCGGTGCCCTCGCCGCGGTGTCCGCCGCGGTGGCCGCCTCCTTCTTCGGGGTCGCCGGGACCGTCATCGGCGCGGCCCTCGTCAGCGTGGTCAGCACCGTCGGGTCGGCCCTCTACAGCGCCTCCCTCAACCGGACCACCGAGCGGCTGCGGCGCACGCGCGAGACGCCGGCCGCGCCACCGGCCGAGGACACCGCCACCCGCGTGCTGCCCGCCCACCTCGACCCGCGCCGTGACCCGCGCCGTGACCCGCGCCCCGCCGCCACCTGGTGGCAGCGCGTCCGCTGGCCGCGCCTGGCCGCGTACGCCGCCGCGGTCTTCGCCGTGGCGATGGCGATCGTCACCGGGATCGAGCTGGTCGGCCAGAAGCCGGTCTCGGCGCTGGTCGGCGGGACCGACCAGCCGTCGTCGTCCACGACGATCGGCGAGCTGTCGACCGCCTCGTCCGGCAGCGACGTGCCGCCGTCGGACACCGGCCCGGCCACCCCGACGACCGACGCCCCGCAGACCGACGCCCCGGAGACCGAGGCCCCGGCCACGGGCACACCCGGGGACGACGGCACGGACGCCCCCGACCCGGAGGCCCCGCAGACCGACGCGCCGGCCACGGACACGCCCGCGGAGGGCGACGGGTCCGAGGACACCGGCTCCGGGGACACCGGCTCCGACGACAGCGGCTCCGGCGACAGCGGGGAGAGCGCACCCGCGGAGCCGTCGGCGCCCGCCCCGCAGGACGGCTCGGGCACCGGCAGCGGCGCGACACCCGCCGGCTGAGACCCGCCCCGGGGCCTTGCCCCCTCCGCCGGCACGGACGAGCCTGGCGCGATGGGTCTCTACGCCGAGCGGCTGCGTCCCCGCCTGCACGACACCGCGCTCGGGCCACGGGTGACCGGAGCCATCCGGGAGCGGGTCTGCGCCGGCCTGGCCGGCGACGTCCTGGAGATCGGCTTCGGCTCGGGGCACAACCTGCCGCACCTCCCTCCGGAGGTCACCGGCGTGTGGGCGGTGGAGCCGTCGGCCGGCGCGCTGCGGCTGTCGGAGCCGCGCCGCGCGGCCTCGGCGGTCGCCGTCGTCGTCGCCGGTGACGACGCCCGGGCGCTCCCCTTCCCCGACGGCCGCTTCGACGCCGCCCTGTGCACCTGGGTGCTGTGCGGCGTCCCCGGCGCCGCCGTCGCGCTGGCCGAGGTGGCGCGCGTGCTCCGCCCCGGCGGCGTCCTGCGCCTCGTCGAGCACGGGCGGGCGCCCGACCCGGGGGTGCGCCGACTGCAGCGGCTGGGCAACCCGGTCAACCGGGCGGTGGCCGGCTGCGTGCTCGACAACGACGTCGAGGCGCTGCTGGCGGCCTCACCGTTGACCGTCACCCGGCTCGCGCACCGGTACCTGCCCGGCGGGCCCCGCTCGCTGGGGTCGCTGTACGAGGGCCGGGCCGTCGCCTGACCGGCGGGCTCAGGAGCCGACCAGCGCCCGGTGCAGCACGGCGACGAGCTCGGCGCGGGTGACGATCCCCGCCAGCCGGCCGGCGTCGTCGAGGACGGGCAGGTGCCGCAGCCCGCGGTCGGCCATGAGCCCCACCAGCTCCGACACGGGCGTGTCGACGCCGACCGTGGTGACCGGGCTGCTCATCACGTCCGCCACCGGGCGCAGCGCCACGACGTCGAGGTTGAACAGGTCGTGCACCGTGACGATGCCGACCACGCGGGCGTCGTCGGTGACGACCGGCAGCGCCTTGACCGCGTGCTGGTTCATCAGCATCCGCGCGCGGTAGAGCGTCTCCTGCGGCTGCACGGTGCGGACGTCGCGGGCCATGAGCACGCCGACCCGCAGCCGGCCGAGCCTGCGGTCGAGCGCGTGCTCCTCGGCGTCGCGGACCAGCGCCAGGACGTCGCCGGGCATGACGTCGAGGCCGCGGTCGAGCCGGTCCATGGCGGCCCGGACGTCCTCGGTCCGCAGCCCGACCCGCTCCGTGGGCGGCGGCTCGGCACCGGTCCGCGGCGGCTCGGGCACGTGCGGGTAGGGCCGGCCGGTGAGGTTGTTGACCAGTGCGGCGACGACCAGCAGCACGAGGGTGTCGACGCCGACCGGCCACAGCGCGAACGCCCAGCCGTGCTCGGCCACCGCGGACCCGCCGACCGCGGCGAACAGCGCGCACGCGCCGCCGGGCGGGTGCACGCACCGCAGCGCCATCATCACCGGGATCGCGACCCCGACGGCGACCGCGGCGGCCAGGGTGACGTCGTCGAGGAGCTTGCCGGCGGCGACCCCCACCAGCGTGGACACCGTGTTGCCCGCGAGCACCGGCCACGGCTGGGCCAGCGGGCTGGCGGGCGCGGCGAACAGCAGGACGGCGGTGGCACCCATCGGCGCGACGATCCACGGCAGGGCCGCGGGACCGCCCGGCACCGCCTGCGCGGTGAGCCCGGCCAGCGCGATGCCGAACAGCGCGCCGAGCCCCGCCCGCAGCACCTCGGAGCGCCGGTAGCCGACCGGCCCCGGTCGCAGCGCCGAGATCCACACCCGCCGGTCCACCCCGCTCCTCCCCCGCGGGCGCCCCTGCCCGTCGCGGGCGCAGACCCTACGCGGCGCGGAGCCGGACCAGGCCCGGTCGGGACGCCACCGTGGCGCGGCGGTCAGTCGCCGGTGAGCGTCCGGGCGATCTCGGGGACCAGCGCGGCGAAGGCCTGACCGCGGTGGCTGCGGGCGTCCTTCTCCGCGGGCTCGAGCTCGGCGGAGGTGACCTCCAGGCCGTCGGGCACGAAGACCGGGTCGTAGCCGAAGCCGTTGCCGCCGCGCGGCTCGTGCACCACCCGGCCGCGCCACTGCCGCTCGAGCACGTGCTCGGCGCCGTCGGGGGTGACCAGCGCGGCCGCGCAGACGAAGGCCGCGCCGCGCCGCTCGTCGGGGACGTCGGCGAGCTGCGCCAGCAGCAGGGCGGTGTTGGCCGGGTCGTCGCCGTGCCGGCCCGACCAGCGCGCCGACAGCACCCCGGGCATGCCGTTGAGCGCGTCGACGGCGATGCCGGAGTCGTCGGCGACGGCCGGCAGCCCGGTGTGGTGGACCGCCTCCCGGGCCTTGAGCAGCGCGTTCTCGGCGAAGGTGGCGCCGGTCTCGGGCGCCTCGGGGTACCCGGGCACGTCGCGCAGCCCCACGACCTCGACGCCGGGGACCGCGCTGGCGAGCAGCCGCTGCAGCTCGGCGAGCTTGCCGGCGTTGCGGGTGGCGAGCAGCAGCCTGGTCATCGGGCCGCACCCGCCGACCGCAGCGCCTCCTGCTGGATGCGGGTGAGCTCGGCGCAGCCGGCGACGGCGAGGTCGAGGAGCTCGTCGAGGGTGGCCCGGTCGAACACCGCGCCCTCCGCGGTGCCCTGCACCTCGACGAAGCCGCCGTCGCCGGTGCAGACGACGTTCATGTCGGTGCCGGCGCGCACGTCCTCCTCGTAGGCGAGGTCGAGGCGCGGCTCGCCGTCGACCACGCCGACGCTGACGGCCGACACCGACTGCACCAGCGGCTGCTTCTTCGCGAGCTTCCTGCGGTCGCCGAGCCAGGTGACGGCGTCGGCGAGGGCGACGTAGGCGCCGGTGATGGCCGCCGTCCGGGTGCCGCCGTCGGCCTGGAGGACGTCGCAGTCGATCGCGATGCTGTTCTCCCCCAGCGCGCCGAGGTCGACGGCGGCCCGCAGCGAGCGGCCGATCAGCCGGCTGATCTCGTGGGTGCGGCCGCCGATCTTCCCGCGCACCGACTCGCGGTCGCCGCGGGTGTGGGTGGCGCGCGGCAGCATGGCGTACTCGGCGGTGACCCAGCCCAGGCCCGAGCCCTTGCGCCAGCGGGGCACGCCCTCGGTGACGCTGGCGGCGCACAGCACGCGGGTGCGGCCGAACTCGACGAGCACCGAGCCCTCGGCGTGGTCGAGCCAGTGGCGGGTGATGGTCACCGGGCGGAGCCGGTCGGCCGTGCGGCCGTCGGGACGGGTCACGGACGCCGACCCTAGCGACGCCGGGGCGCCGTCCTCCCGCCGAGATGCCACCATCCCCCTCGTGCGATCGGAGCTGCGGGCGGTGCGGACCGGCGGGGCGCCGGCGGTGGTCGACCTGACCGGGGAGTGCGAGGAGTTCGTCCGCGGGCAGGGCGACGGGCTGCTGCAGGTGTTCGTCCCGCACGCGACGGCCGGCGTGGCGATCATCGAGACCGGCTCGGGCAGCGACGACGACCTGCTCGCCCAGCTCGACGAGCTGCTGCCCCGCGACGACCGCTGGCGGCACCGGCACGGCAGCCCCGGGCACGGCCGGGACCACGTGCTGCCGGCCTTCGTGCCGCCGCACGCGACGGTCCCGGTCCTCGACGGACGGTTGCAGCTGGGCACCTGGCAGCGCATCTGCCTGGTCGACACCAACGGCGACAACCCGCAGCGGCACGTGCGGCTGTCCTTCCTCGGGGGCTGACGCGCCCCTGGCTGTGGACGGTCGGTGGGGCACGGCAGGATGCCGCACATGAGCGAGACCGCCCCCGCCCCCGCCCGCTTGGCCCCCGGTGACCCGGCGCCGGACTTCACGCTCCCCGACGCCGACGGACGGCCGGTCTCGCTCGCCGACCACCGCGGCCGCCGGGTGATCGTCTACTGCTACCCGGCGGCCCTCACGCCGGGCTGCACGACGCAGGCGGTCGACTTCACCGCGGCGGCCGGCGACCTGGCCGAGGCCGGGCTGGACATCATCGGCATCTCCCCCGACCCGCCGGAGAAGCTGCAGCGCTTCCGCGAGCAGGAGGACCTCCGCATCACCCTGGTCTCCGACCCCGACAAGCAGGTGCTGGCCGCCTACGGCGCGTACGGCACCAAGAAGCTGTACGGCAAGGAGGTGCAGGGCGTGATCCGCTCGACCTTCGTGATCGACGCCGAGGGCCGGGTCGAGCGGGCCGCCTACAACGTCAAGGCCACCGGGCACGTGGCCAAGCTGCGCCGCGACCTCGGGATCGGCTGAGCACCTCGGGATCGGCCGGGCTCAGCCGCCCCGGACGCCGAGCACCCCGGTGACCAGCGCGTCGACGACCGTGGTCGCGGCCTTGAGGTCGGGGTCGCGCGAGACCATGACGTCGGAGTAGAGGAACGACTCCCCCAGCCGCACGACGGCGAGGGCGAGCAGCGGCAGAGGCACCTCGGGGGTGAGCCCGCGCTCCTCGACGTCGCGCTCGAACAGCCGGGTGTAGGCCTCGACGAGCCGCGGCTGCACCCGGCCGCGCGGGTCGGTGAGGACCCGCAGCGCGGTGGTGGGCTCGTCGTCGAGGAAGCGCCGCAGCGCCGTCGCCGTGCTCAGGGCGTTGCGGTAGTCCTCGGCGATCGCCAGGCTGCGCAGCCGGCCCGCCGGCTCGGCACCCTGCGGGCGGGCGTCGTGGGCCCGGACCGCGCGCTGCAGCGTGCGCTCACCCAGCCACCACATGGCCTCGCCGAGGATGGCGTCGCGGTTACCGACCCGGCGGAACAGCGTCACCCGCGAGATGCCGAGCTGCGCGGCGAGGACGGTGGTGTCGAGGCGCTCGCCGTCGAGCAGGGTGCGCGCCGCCCGGCGCACGACCTCCTCCCGCGGCGCGATCACGGGGCGAGCGTAGGGGCGCGGACGCCCGCCGCGGGCGCGGCCGGTGCGGGGGACGTCCTCAGGCCGTCCAGGTGCCCGGCCGCGGCTGCCCGTGCCGCCCGCCGTCCCAGCCCGGGTCCCAGGGGAAGCACCCGGACGGTGCGGCCCAGGTCAGCTGCAGCGCCGGCACGGAGTGCTCCGCCGGCCGCCGGTACCACCGGTTGGCGCTCAGCAGGACCTCCCCGGGGTTCGGGCACTCCTCGGCGACCAGCTCCTCCCGGCTCACCTCGAGCAGCTCACCGGGGACCACCGAGCGGCCGGCGACGACCTCGCCGGCGACCGCGTCGAGGAGGGTGTGCGTGGCCGACGACCCGCGGCCGACGACCACGAGCTCGGGGTGCCCCAGGCCGAAGAGCCCGATCGTGTAGCCGAAGGCGGGCTCGGTGGGCAGGTCGCCCGGGCCGACGTACTGCACGGCGAAGCGGGTGCGGCGGATGACCGCGGCGAGGTGGGCGTCCTCCTGGTCCAGCCAGGCGGTGGTCTGCGGGTCGGTCGTCATGCCGGCAGCCTGCGGCCGGGGGGCACCGGCCGGCTGCCGCGTCCGGCGGGCGGTGGACGGCCGCGCCGGTTGTGGACACCGGCGGCCGGATCGTCGGTGGGTCAGCCCTCCGCGGCGCGCCGGGCCCGTGCCCGCCGCTTGCCCTCGTGCATCGCGGCCACCCGGGCGACCGGGATGGTGTGGCCCTCGGCGACCAGGTCGGCCGGCAGCTCCTGCGGGCCGGGGAGCAGCGCCGTCCACGGGTCGCCGTCGCCCAGCCGGTCCGGCGCGGTCGCCACGGTGACGTCGCCCGGCCGCACCGACGGCAGGTCCTCCCACGCGACCGGGGCCGACACCGGCAGGCCCGGCCGGATCCGCGGGCTGTAGGCCGCCACGATCGTCGAGGAGCCCGAGCGGGTGGAGTCGAGGAAGACGCGGCCGTGCCGGTCCTCCTTGATGTAGGCGGTGGTGGCCACGTCGGGGTCGAGCGCGGCCGCGCGGGCGGCCAGCGCGCGGGTCGCGGCGGCGGCGTCCTCCGGCCCGACGCCGCGCACCGGGACGACGACGTGCACGCCCTTGGACCCGCTGGTCTTCACCGCGCCGGCCAGCCCGGCGTCGGCCAGCGCGCGCCGCACGAGCTCCGCGGCCCGCACGACGACGTCGAAGTCGGCGCCCTCCGGCGGGTCGAGGTCGAGGACGATGCCGGTGGGCTCGGTCTCCGCGCCGGCGACGAAGAACGGGACGTGGAACTCCACCGCCCGCTGGTTGGCCAGCCACAGCAGCGTGCGGCGGTCGTCGCAGAGCACCTGGTGCACCTCGCGGTGGGCGCCGAACGACCAGACCGGCACCGTGCGCACCCACCCCGGCGCGCCCTTGGCGACGTTGCGCTGCATGAACGGCTCCTGGCCCGGCCGCACCCGCTTCACCGACAGCGGCCGGCCGGCCAGTTGCGGGACCAGGCGGTCGGCGAAGGCGTCGAGGTGGTCGACCAGGTCGCCCTTGGTGACCTCCAGCCCGTCGCCCAGCGGCGCGTCGAGGCTGGTCAGCCGGACGCCGTCCCGTTCGTCGTCGACCACCGGCCCACCGTGCCCTGCCCGGGCGGGCGCGGCAAGCGGCTAGACCTGGTAGGTCGCCCCCGGCCGCGCCAGCTCGGCGGCCGGGAAGACCGACCGCGCGGCGGTCAGCTGCGCGGCGGGGTCGACCCAGGCCGGGACGTGGGTGAGCAGCAGCCGGCGCACGCGCGCGGCGACCGCGGCCTCACCGGCCTGCCGGCCGGTCAGGTGCAGGTCCGGGGGCTGGTCGGCGCGCTCGGGGTCGGCCGCCTCGGCCAGCAGCACGTCCGCCCCGTACGCGAGGTCGACGACGGCCTGGCTCGGGCCGGTGTCCCCGGTGTAGACGAGGGAGGAGCCGTGGGCGGTGAGCCGGATGGCGTGGCACTCGACCGGGTGGGCCGTGCGCGCCGTCTGCACCGTGAAGGGCCCGAGCACGGCCGAGACCGGGGTGACGGCGAAGTCGAAGACGTCGGTCAGCGGGGCACCGCCGGCGTCGTAGGCCTGGGCGAGCCGGCGGTCGGCGCCGGCGGGGGCGATCAGCGGGACCCGGCGGCCGGACGAGCGGCCCGAGTACCGGTGCCAGACCACCATCGGGGCGACGTCGAGGCAGTGGTCGGCGTGCAGGTGGGTGAGGTAGACGGCGTCGATGGTGGCGGGGTCGGTCAGCGCCTGGAGCGGGCCGAACGCGCCGCTGCCGAGGTCGAGCAGCACCCGGAAGCCGTCGTGCTCGACCAGGTAGCAGGAGGCCGCCGAGGTGGGGCCCGGGCCGCTGCCCGAGCAGCCGACAACCGTGAGCCTCACGCCGCAGTCCTCCGCACGGGTCCCATCATGGCGTCCGGTCCGGCAGCACCGACCCGGCGGCCACCGTCAGGACGCCGTCGGCCCACGACACCCCCGTCAGGTCGCCGACGACGACGTCCGCGCCGGTGCCGAGTGCGCGCTCGCCGACCCCCAGGACCCGCGCGCCCGCGGCCCGTCCCGCGGCGATGCCGGCCGGGCTGTCCTCGACGACGACGGTCTCCTCCGGCGGCACGCCCAGCAGGCGGGCGCCGAGCAGGTACCCCTCGGGGTCGGGCTTGCCGGTGCGCACGTCGTGCCCGGTCACCAGCACGCCGGGCAGCGGCAGGCCGGCGGCGGCGAGACGGGCGGTGGCCAGGGCCGGCGTGCCGGAGGTGACCACGGCCCACACGTGCGCCGGGAGGGTGCCGAGCAGGCCGGCGGCGCCGGCGACGGCGGGCACCGTCGCCGCGTCCTCGAGCTCGAGGCGGTCGATGAGGGCCGACGCCGCGGCCCGCCGCTCGGCGGGCAGCAGGGCGGCGACGGTGTCGGCGGCACGGCGGCCGTGGACGACGGCGACGACCTCGGCCGGGACCAGCCCGTGCTCGGTCGCCCAGCGCGACCATGAGGCGGCGACCGCGGCGTCGGAGTCGACCAGGACGCCGTCGTTGTCGAACAGCAGGCCCCTCGCCGGCAGCCTCGGGCCACGCTCGGAGGGCACCGTCACGCCCAGAGCTGGCCCTCGAGCGCCGAGGTCGCCTCCTCCAGCGTGCCGGCGTAGGCGCCGGTGGAGAGGTACTTCCACCCGCCGTCGCAGACGATGAAGACGATGTCGGCCCGGCGCCCGGCGGCGACCTCGCGGTCGGCGACGCCCAGCGCCGCGTGCAGGATCGCGCCGGTCGAGATGCCGGCGAAGATGCCCTCGCGCTCGACGAGCTGGCGGGTGCGGTGGATGGCGTCCTCCGGCCCCACGGAGAAGCGCGAGTCGAGTAGGTCGGGGTCGTAGAGCTCGGGGATGAACCCCTCGTCGATGTTGCGCAGCCCGTACACCAGCTCGCCGTAGCGCGGCTCGGCGGCGATCACCTGGACGCCGGGCTTGTGCTCGCGGAAGTAGCGCGAGCAACCCATCAGCGTGCCCGTGGTGCCGAGCCCCGCGACGAAGTGGGTGATCGAGGGCAGGTCGGCGAGGATCTCCGGGCCGGTGCCGGTGTAGTGCGCCTCGGCGTTGGCCGGGTTGCCGTACTGGTAGAGCATCACCCAGTCGTCGTGCTCGGCGGCCAGCTCCTTGGCCACCGCGACGGCCTGGTTGGAGCCGCCGGCGGCCGGCGAGCTGATGATCTGCGCCCCGTACATCTCCAGCAGCTGCCGGCGCTCCACCGAGGTGTTCTCCGGCATGACGCAGATCAGCCGGTAGCCGCGCTGCCGGGCCACCATCGCCAGCGAGATGCCGGTGTTGCCGCTGGTCGGCTCCAGGATGGTGGCGCCGGGCGTGAGGTCCCCGGCCTTCTCCGCCGCCTCGATCATCGCGATGGCGGCGCGGTCCTTGATCGACCCGGTCGGGTTGTGGTCCTCGAGCTTGGCCCACAACCGCACGTCGGAGGTCGGCGACAGGGACGGCAGGCCCACGAGCGGGGTGCCGCCGAGGGAGTCGACGAGGGAGTTGAAGCGCATGCGGGGAGCTCTTCCGGGAGACGGGACGGCGGGACGACGGCGTCAGCAGCCGCCGGCGACCGCCGGGAGGATCGTGACCGAGTCGCCGTCCTTGACCGCCGTGTCCAGCGCGCCGGTGAACCGCACGTCCTCGTCGTTGACGTAGACGTTGACGAAGCGGTGCAGCTTGCCCTCCTCGGTCACCAGCCGGCCCTTGAGGCCCGGGTGCTTGGCGTCGAGGTCGTCGACGAGGGCGGCCAGGGTGTCCCCGCTGCCCTCGACGGTCTTGTTGCCGCCGGTGTGGGTGCGCAGGATGGTCGGGATCCGGACCTCGATGGCCATGGCGTGCGGTTCTCCTCGGGGGGACGGGGACGTGCGGGAGCGCTCGGGGAGCGGGTGTCGATGCGGGCAACGCCCGCCCGCCGCGGGGGATTCCGTCCCCGCGGCGACCCCCTCGCAGGGCCCCGCGACGTGCGGAGCGCGTCGTGGGGGGCGAGGGGGTCCTTTCTCAGTCGTAGACGACGGTGGTCGGCGAGTGGCCGAAGAGGTAGGACTCGACGACCTCGACGTCCTCCTCGCTCACCACGCCGTCGACGATCCGGAAGCTGCGGAACTCCACCTCGTCACCGGCCAGGCCGGTCTCGTTGCCGTGGTGGCGGGTGGAGACGAGGACGTAGTGGGCGTTCGGCTCCGACGCGTAGCTGACGTCGGTCCGCGACGGGTACGCCTCGGTGGCGGTGTGCGAGTGGTAGACCACCACCGGCTCCTCGTCCCGGTCGTCCATCTCCCGGTAGAGCCGCAGCAGGTCGGCCGAGTCGAACTCGTAGAACGTCGGCGACCGGGCGGCGTTGAGCATCGGGATGAACCGCTCGGGACGGTCGCTGCCCTCGGGTCCGGCGACCACGCCACAGGCCTCGTCCGGGTGGTCCTCCCGGGCGTGGGCCACGATGGCGTCGTAGGTCGCGCGGTCGATGCGCAGCACGGAGGCCAGTCTAGGCGGCCTCGCCGCGGCACCGGCCGACGGTCGCCCGACCGGGGGCGACACCGGGGCGACACCCACCGGATACGGTGCCGACTCGTGGTGGTCGAGCTGCTCATGGTCGGAGGGGTGCTCGCCGTCGCGCTCCCCGCGCTGTGGCTCGGCATCCGCGGTCTCACCGCCCGCAGCGGTCACTACAGCAGCGACGTCGCCGCCGACCGGGTCTCCCTGGTGCTGCTGGTCGCCGTCCGGCTGCTGACCTGGCTGCTGGTGCTGGCGCTGTCGGTGGTCACGCTCGTCTCCGCGGTCGGGGCCATGGTCCGCGACCTGGAGCTGCCCAGCCTGGTGCCGGTCTTCTTCGTGCTCGACCTGCTCCTGGCCACGCTGGTGCTGCTCACCTTCGGGCGTCGCGCCCGGCGGCGACCGCGTCGACGAGTGAGCCCTGCAACGCGGTGAGCCAGTAGTAGACGGCCAGCTGCTGGCCCTCCTCGCCGGACGGGTCCTCCGGCGGCTCGGTGTCCTCGGTGACCCCGATCCGCTCGCCCAGCGCCAGCCGCAGGTCGTTGGTCGTGCGCAGCCACGAGGCGGCCTGCTCGGCGTCGAGCCGCACCTCCCCGCCACCGGGCGGCAGGCCGGCCCGCACCGCCGCCAGGTCGTCGGTCTTCCCCGACCGCAGCGCCGCCTCGGTGAGCTCCCGGTAGTCGGCGGCCAGCTCGGGGTCGCTGCGGTGGCCGGCCGGGAGCAGCCGGGCCATCACCGGGTCGCCGTCGACGTCCTCGGGGTCGGCGTCGAGCAGCTGCTCGAGCTGGTCGAGGAGCAGCCCGAGGACGTGCGCCTCCGCCGTGTCGAGCCGGGCGACGACGTCGCCACCCCGGCGCCGGAAGGGCCTCATGCGTCCTGCTGGTAGGTGGCCCACAGGCCGTAGGCGTGCAGCCGGCTGGTGTCGTGCTCCATGC
The DNA here is from genome assembly GCF_900115395.1 of Geodermatophilus obscurus. GTDB lineage: Bacteria > Actinomycetota > Actinomycetes > Mycobacteriales > Geodermatophilaceae > Geodermatophilus > Geodermatophilus obscurus_B. The sequence continues at coordinate 512,159 of NZ_FOWE01000002.1, read as the reverse complement.
GCTCGCGCGGGCCGGAGCTCACCACGGCCCGGCCCTCCTCGTGCACCTGCAGCATCAGCGTGGTCGCCGTCGGCTCGTCGTAGCCGAACAGCTCCCGCAGCACGTGGGTCACGTAGGTCATGAGGTTCACCGGGTCGTTCCAGACGATCGTCACCCACGGGCGGTCGAGGTCCTCGACCTCCTCGACCGTGGGGTCCGGCGTCCGGGTCGGCGCGAGCGGTCCGGCCATCGGACCACCATAGGACGGTCGCCCCGCGGTCTCACCGGGTCGGCCCGCACCGGCCGACCTAGGCTCCCGTGCCATGCCGACGGGTCCCGCCCTGCTCACCGACCGGTACGAGCTGACGATGGTCGCCGCCGCCCTGGCCGACGACACCGCCGACCGCGACTGCGTGTTCGAGGTCTTCGCGCGCCGGCTCCCGCACGGCCGCCGCTACGGCGTCGTCGCCGGCACCGGCCGGCTGCTCGAGCAGCTGCCGCACTTCCGGTTCGGCGACGAGGAGCTGGCGACCCTGCGGGAGCAGGGGCTCACCGACGCCCGGCTGCTGGACTGGCTGGCCGACTTCCGCTTCTCCGGCGACGTCGACGGCTACGCCGAGGGCGAGCTGTTCTTCCCCGGGTCGCCGGTGCTCACCGTCCGCGCGCCCTTCGCCGAGGGGGTGCTGCTGGAGACGCTGGTGCTGTCGGTGCTCAACCACGACAGCGCGATCGCCTCGGCCGCGGCGCGCATGGTCGCCGCGGCCTGCGAGCGGCCGTGCATCGAGATGGGCTCGCGGCGCACCCACGAGCAGGCCGCCGTCGCCGCGGCCCGGGCCGCCTCCCTGGTCGGCTTCGTCGCCAGCTCCAACCTGGAGGCCGGCCGGCGCTACGGGGTGCCGACGACGGGCACAAGCGCCCACGCCTTCACGCTCCTGCACGACGACGAGGCGGCGGCCTTCCGCGCGCAGGTCGACACCCTGGGCGTGGGCACCACGCTGCTGGTCGACACCTACGACGTCGTCCAGGGCATCCGGACCGCCGTCGAGGTGGCCGGGCCGGGGCTCGGCGCGATCCGGCTGGACTCCGGTGACCTCCCCACCCTGGCCACCGCGGCCCGGGAGCTGCTCGACTCCCTCGGCGCCACCGGCACGAGGATCATCGTCACCAGCGACCTCGACGAGTTCGCCATCTCCGGGCTGATGGCCGCGCCGGTCGACGGGTACGGCGTGGGCACCTCGCTGGTCACCGGCTCGGGGGCGCCGACGGCGGGCATGGTCTACAAGCTGGTGGAGCGCGACGGGGTGGCGGTGGCCAAGCGCTCGGAGGGCAAGAACTCCACGGGCGGGCGCAAGACCGCCGTCCGCCGGCACGACGCCGACGGCACCGCCGTGGCCGAGGTGGTCACCAGCGGGCGGGTGGGGCCGCGCGACGGCGACCGGGCGCTGGTGGTCCCGCTCGTGCGGGACGGCGAGGCGGTGGCGCCGTCGTCGCCGGCCGAGGCGCTGTCGGCGGCCGCCGCGCACCACCGGCGGGTGCGAGCCGCCCTGCCGGCCGAGGCGTGGGCGCTCTCCCGCGGGGAACCGGTGCTGGAGACGGTGAGCTCGTGAGGGGGTCCGGGATGAGGCGCGCACTGCTGGTGGTGGACGTGCAGAACGACTTCTGCGAGGGCGGCAGCCTCGCGGTGGCCGGGGGTGCCGCGGTGGCGGCCGTGATCACCGAGCACGTGCGGTCGTCGTCCTACGACCACGTCGTCGCCACGCGCGACCACCACGTCGACCCGGGCGGCCACTTCGCCGAGCAGCCGGACTACCTCGAGACGTGGCCGGCGCACTGCGTCGTCGGCACCGGCGGGGTGGAGCTGCACCCGGCGCTGGACCGGTCACCGCTGGAGGCGGTCTTCGACAAGGGCGAGTACGCGGCGGCCTACTCCGGCTTCGAGGGGCGGGCCGGCGGCGTGCCGCTGGCCGACTGGCTGCGCGAGCGCGGGGTGGACGCCGTCGACGTCGCCGGGATCGCCACCGACCACTGCGTCCGCGCCACCGCGCTCGACGCCGTGGCGGAGGGCTTCGCGGCCCGGGTGCTGCTGCACCTGACCGCGGGGGTCGCGCCGGCCAGCACCGACGCCGCCCTCGAGCAGCTGCGCACCGCCGGCGTGCAGCTCGAGGGCGAGGTCCACCGGCCTTGAGGTGAGCCGCCCCTGCGGGGGACGGCGGACCGACCGCGGGGCCGGAGGCTCCCGGTCGGGACGTCGTGGCAGGGCTCAGCGCCCGCCGGGGACGGCACGTGGTGGCGGTGGAGGCCGGTAGGCCGACCGGTCACTGGGCGTCCAGCACCTCGTCCCTGGTGAAGCCCAGGACCTGCAGGACCGCGTCGAGGTAGGGCTGGTTGAGCGCCGCGTGCGCCTGCTCGCGCACCACGGGCTTGGCGTTGAACGCGATGCCGAGGCCGGCGGCGTTGAGCATGTCGAGGTCGTTGGCGCCGTCGCCGACGGCCACCGTCTGCTCCAGCGGGATGCCGTGCTCGCCGGCGAAGCGGGCCAGCGCCCGGGCCTTGCCGGCGCGGTCGACGATCTCACCGACCAGCCCGCCGGTGAGCCGCCCGCCGGCCACCTCGAGGGTGTTGGCCGCGGCGAAGTCCAGGCCGAGGGACTCGGCCAGCGGATCGGTGATCTGCGTGAAGCCGCCGCTGACGATGCCGCAGCGGAACCCGAGCCGCTGCAGCGTCCGGATCAGCGTGCGTGCGCCCGGGGTCAGCTCCAGGTGCTCGCGCACCTCGTCGAGGACCTCCACGGGCAGCCCGGCCAGCGTGGCCACCCGCGCGCGCAGCGACTCGGCGAAGTCGAGCTCGCCGTTCATCGCGGCGGCGGTGATGCGGGCGACCTCGGCCGCCCGCCCGGCGCGGGCGGCCAGCTCGTCGATGACCTCGCCGCGGACCAGGGTGGAGTCGACGTCGAGGACGATGAGCCGCTTGCTCCGCCGGGCCAGCCCCACCTGCTCGACGGCGATGTCGGCGCCGGTGGCGGTGGCGACGGCCGCCAGTGCGGTGCGCAGCGCGGTCGCCTCGGCCCCGGAGACGGTCAGCTCCAGGCTGGTGACCGGGTAGTCGGAGAGCCGCCGGATCGCATCGATGTTGCCGCCGACGCCGGCGATGGCCGTCGCGGCACCGGCGACCGCGCCGGGGGGCACCGGGCGGCCGAGCAGGATGACGTGGTGCGGCCGGCCCGGGCGGGCCGTGTCGGGAGTGGCGGGGCCGGGCCGCGGGCCGGAGGCGGACTCCACCGCCACCTCCACCCCGGTGGCCCCGGCGACGCGGTCGGCCAGCCGGCCCAACGCGGCGAGGAAGGTCGGCTCGTCGACCGGCGTCCGGGTCGGCACCGTCCCGACGACGACGCCGAGCACCAGGTGCCCGTGCACGACGACCTGCTCGACGTCGACCACCTCGACCGGCGGGACGTCGTCGTGGCCGTCGGCGAGGGCGCCGAAGAGGCGGGCGGTCACCCCGGGCCGGTCGGCGCCGGTCACCGTGAGCAGCGCGCGGGGCCCCTCCCCCGTCATCTGCGGGAGGACGCGGGGCGAGGGGTCGAGCGGCACGGCGGTCATCGTGCCGCACCCCGCAGGACCTCCGGAGGCCGGTCGGCACCCGGGCCCGGACGCGGCGACGCCCCGCCGGCCGGAGCCGACGGGGCGTCGTCGTGACGTGCGCTGCGGGTGTCAGGCCGCGCGGGTCAGAACGGGTCGGGGTCGTTCGGGCCCTGCCGCGCGCCGGTCCCGTCGGCCAGTTCGCTGACACCGCCGTAGGGCTCGTGGCGCTTGCCGACGTGGGCCTCGCGCTGCAGCCGGTCGATGAGGTGCGGGTAGTGCGCCTCGAACGCCGGGCGCTCCGACCGGATCCGGGGGATCTCGGTGAAGTTGTGCCGCGGCGGCGGCGAGGAGGTGGCCCACTCCAGGGAGTTGCCGTGGCCCCAGGGGTCGTCGCGCAGCGCGAGCCGGCCGTACTTCCACGACTTCGCCACGTTGTAGAGGAACGGGATCGTCGAGGCGCCGAGGACGAACGAGCCGATCGTGGAGATCACGTGCAGCGTCGTGAAGTTGTCGGTGGGCAGGTAGTCGACGTACCGGCGCGGCATGCCCTGGGTGCCCAGCCAGTGCTGGACCAGGAACGTCGCGTGGAAGCCGATGAAGGTCAGCCAGAAGTGCAGCTTGCCCAGCCGCTCGTCCATCATCCGGCCGGCCATCTTCGGGAACCAGAAGTAGATGCCGGCGTAGGCGGCGAACACCACGGTGCCGAAGACGACGTAGTGGAAGTGGGCGACGACGAAGTAGCTGTCGTTGACGTGCCAGTCCAGCGGCGGGCTGGCCAGCAGGACGCCGGTGAGACCGCCCAGGAGGAAGGTCACCAGGAAGCCGATCGAGAACAGCATCGGCGTCTCGAACGTCAGCTGGCCGCGCCACATGGTGCCGATCCAGTTGAAGAACTTGATGCCGGTCGGCACGGCGATCAGGTACGTCAGGAAGGCGAAGAACGGCAGGAGCACCGCGCCGGTGGCGTACATGTGGTGCGCCCACACGGTCAGCGACAGGCCACCGATGAGCAGCGTCGCGCCGACCATGCCCTTGTAGCCGAACAGCGGCTTGCGGCTGAACACCGGGATGACCTCGGTGATGATGCCGAAGAACGGCAGCGCGATGATGTAGACCTCGGGGTGGCCGAAGAACCAGAAGAGGTGCTGCCACAGCATCGGGCCGCCGTTCTCGTCGGAGAAGACGAGGGCGCCGAGGTTGCGGTCGGCCAGCATCGCCAGCAGCGCGGCGGTGAGGATGGGGAAGGCCAGCAGCACCAGCAGGCTGGTGACCAGGGTGTTCCAGGTGAAGATCGGCATCCGGAACAGGGTCATGCCCGGGGCCCGCAGGCAGACGATCGTCGCGGTGAAGTTGACCGCGCCCAGGATCGTGCCGAGGCCGCTGACGGCCAGGCCCGCGAACCACATGTTCACACCGGCGCCCGGGGTGTGGACGACGTCGGAGAGCGGCGCGTAGGCGTACCAGCCGAAGTCGGCCGCGCCACCGGGGGTCAGGAACCCGCTGACGACGATCAGGCTGCCGAAGAAGAACAGCCAGAAGGAGAAGGCGTTCAGCCGCGGGAAGGCGACGTCGGGCGCGCCGATCTGCAGCGGCATGATCAGGTTCGAGAACGCGAAGAACAGCGGCGTCGCGAACATCAGCAGCATGACCGTGCCGTGCATCGTGACGAGCTGGTTGTACTGCTCGGGCGACAGGAACTGCAGCCCCGGTTGCCCCAGCTCACCGCGGATCAGCATGGCCATGAAGCCACCCACGATGAACCAGGCGAACGAGGTGGCCATGTACATCAGGCCGATGGTCTTGTGGTCCGTGGTCCGCAGCAGGTTCGAGAGCCGCGCACCCCGCTGGACCTCGCGAGCCGGGCTGGGCCGGCTCACGATCGGTGCAGGCGCGATCGTCACGGGCGCAGCTTAGACCGAGTTCGGCGGGGCCGTCCGGCCCCACCGGGCCAGCGCGCCGCCGCACGCAGCGTGCACACCCCCGCATCCCTGGGTCACGTCATGATCACGGTTGTTTCCGCCCAGCTCAGACCGGGAACAGGACCGTCCGGCTCTGGAGATCCCAGACCCCGGCCACTCGGCCACCTGCTCAGGAGGTCCACCGTGGACATTCTCTGGAACATCATCGTGCTCGTCGTGGTCGGCGCCATCGCCGGCTTCATCGCCCGGGCCATCGTCCCCGGCAAGCAGTCGATGAGCATCGGGATGACGATCGTCCTCGGCATCATCGGCTCGCTCGTCGGCAACCTGCTCGGCAGCCTGATCTTCGAGGGCCGCTTCGAGCTCGGGACCTCCGGGATCATCGGGTCGATCATCGGCGCGATCGTCGTGCTGCTCGTGTACGTCTTCGCGACGCGGGGACGCAGCAGCTCTCGCATCTGACCCGTCGCAGGGCTCCCCGTGGCCCTGCAGCGAGTGACTCCTGGAGGGGCCCGGCCGTCCGGCCGGGCCCCTCCGGCGTGTCCGGGAGGTCACACCGTCCAGGTCGTGACGTCGACGGCCAGGGTCACGCGCACCCGCGGTGGGAGGCCGGCCAGGCGCTCCGCCAGCCGCTCCGGGGTCAGGTGCCGGGCGTGCGGCCCCATCCCCACCACCGACGCCGCCGTCCGGTGGTCGAGCTCGAGCACCTCCCGGTGGGCCGTCGCCCCGGCCGGCGCCAGGTGCGGCTCCAGCGAGGCGGCCAGCCGCGCGGCCTTGTCGGGGTCCACCCGCAGCAGCCCCAGCGGCCCGACCAGCTCGGCGAGGTGGTCGGCCGCCGGGGTCGCGACCACCAGCCGGCCGCCCGGTCGCAGCACCCGCGCCGTCTCCGGCCCGTTGCGCGGCGCGAACACGACCGTCACCCGGTCGACGGCGGCGTCGCGGACGGGCAGCCGCGCCCAGGTGTCGGCGACGACGGCCAGCGCCCGTGGCGAGGCCCCGGCGGCCCGCCGTGCCGCGTAGCGCGAGGAGTCGAGGACCACGCCGACGGCGTCGGGCAGCGCGTCGAGCACCCCCGCGAGGTGGTGGCCGGTCCCGCCGCCGAGGTCGAGGACCGTGCCGACCGGCCCCTCCCCCGCCGCCACCGCCCCGGCGAGCGCGCGGGTCAGCCCGGCGTAGGTGCCGGCCTCCAGGACCGCGGCCCGGTCGGCCACCATCGGCGCGCTGTCGCCGGAGGGGGGCGTGTGGCCGGGCGGCAGCAGGGTGACGTGCCCCTGCCGCGCCCGGTCGTAGGAGTGCCCGGCCGGGCAGCGCAGGCCGGTGTCGCCGGGCAGAGCCGACAGCGGGCCGCCGCAGACCGGGCAGGCGAGCACCGCGACGGCCCGGGGCGGCCAGGGTCGGCGGCTCACCGGACCGCCGCCAGGGGCGGGGCGGGGACCTCGGCCGCCCGCCCGGGGACCACGGCGACGGCGGCGCCCGCGGCGACCGCCCCCAGCGCGAAGGCGGCCGGGTAGCCGGGGGCGCCGTCGGCCAGCAGCGCCGCCAGCGGCACGGTGAGCGCGGCCGCCAGGTTCTGCGCGGTGTTGTGCGCGCCCAACGCCCGCCCCGCCCATGCACTGCCGGCCCGCTCGGCCACCGACGTGAAGGCGACACCGTTGGGGCTGACCGTCGCCACCGCGGCCAGCGCCACGGCCGCGGCCGCCGCCCCCGGCCCGAGGACCGCCGGCGTCAGGACCGCGACGAGGGCCAGCAGCCCGACGACGACGGCCACCGCGGCGGCGACCTGCCGCAACGGCCCCAGCCGGCTGCCCACCCGGTCCGACCACGCACCGGCCCCGAGGCGCGCGGCCACCCCACCGGCCTGGGAGGCGGCGAGCAGCGTGCCGGCGCCGGCGACACTCCAGCCGCCCTCGCGCACCAGCCAGTCGAACGCCAGCCCGGCGACGGCGAACTGCGGCACCACGAGCAGCGTGCTGGCGGCGTGCACGCGCCACAGCACCGGGCTCCGGTACGGCGAGGCCGGACGCACGGCACCGGCGGTCCGGGGCGGCCGCGCCGGGTCCCGCAGCAGCAGGCCGACCAGCACCGCGGCGGCCGCGCACCCCGCCGCGAGCAGGGCGAGGGGGCCGCCCGGGCCGTCACCGGCCAGCCGCGGGAGGAGCAGGCCGGCCAGCCCCACGCCCAGCGGCTGCCCGGCCTGCCGGATGCCCATCGCCAGCCCGCGCTGCTCCGGCGGGAACCAGCCGAGCACCAGGCGGCCGCTGGCGGCGTGCACCGAGGCGCTCCCGCCGCCGGCCAGCAGCAGCCACAGCCCGGTCGCGACGACGCCGTCGGCCAGCGCGGCCCCGGTGAGCGCCCCGGCGGCGATCGCCAGCCCGGCGGTGAGCACCAGGCGCTCGCCGTACCGGTCGGCCAGCGCGCCCCACAGCAGCAGGGTGCAGACCAGGCCGGCGGTGGGCGCGCTGACCAGGAGGCCGGCCTGCGGCAGCGTCAGGCCCTCGGCGCGCAGCGACACGGTGAGGAAGGGCAGCCCGTTCTGCGCGGCGCAGGCGGCGACCAGACCGGTCAGCCCGACGCCGAGGTGACGCCAGCGGGCGGGCGGATACCCGGACGCCGTCACCGGGCGACGGGGTGGAGGGTCACCCGGGTGAGCGCCCCGGCGTCGAGGACGGCGGTGAGGAACGTGCAGTGGGGCTGCCGGCGGCGGTCGGTGGGCGAGCCGGGGTTGAGCAACCGCAGGCCCGTGCTCGTCGTGGTGTCCCAGGGGATGTGGCTGTGGCCGAAGAAGAGCACGTCGGTGTCGGGGAACCGGGCGGCGCAGCGGCGCTCGCGGCCCGTGGCGTCGCCGGTCTCGTGGACGACGGCCAGGCGCACGCCCTCGACCTCGGCGCGCGCGACCTCGGGCAGCCGCTCCCGCAGCGCGCCGTGGTCGTTGTTGCCGTGGACGGCGAGGAGCCGCCGCGCGCGGGCCTCCAGCAGGTCGAGCAGGGCGACGTCGACCCAGTCGCCGGCGTGCACGACGAGGTCCGCGGCGTCGATCGCCGTCCACAGCACATGAGGTAGGTCACGCGCGCGCTTCGGCAGGTGCGTGTCGGCGGTCACCACCATCGAGACGGGCACCGGACGATGGTCCCAGGCCGCTACGTCCGGGAGCGGCTGACGACCTCGGCCGCCCTCCCGCACCAGTTCCCGAGGACCTCCATGACCCACCCGTCGTCCACCCCCGCGTCCCCGGACACCCCGGCCGCGGAGCCCTACGAGAAGCGCTGGCTGGCCCTCGGCGTCATCGCCATGACCGTCCTGCTGGTCATCCTCGACGCGACCATCGTCAACATCGCCCTGCCGGCCGTGTCCGCGCCCGAGTCCCAGGGCGGGCTCGACATCAGCGCGGCGACCCAGCAGTGGATCGTCACCGCCTACACCCTGACCTTCGGCGGCTTCCTGCTCCTCGGCGGCCGCATCGCCGACTTCTGGGGCCGCAAGCGCACCTACCTCGTCGGCGCGGCCGGCTTCGCCGTCGCCTCGGCGATCGGCGGTCTCGCGCAGAACGAGGCGATGCTCTTCGGCGCCCGCGCGCTGCAGGGCGTCTTCGGCGCGCTGCTGGCGCCCGCGTCGCTGGCGCTGCTCACCGTGCTGTTCACCGACCCCAAGGAGCGGGCCAAGGCCTTCGGCGTCTACGGCGCCATCGCCGGCGGCGGGTCGGCGGTCGGGCTGCTGCTCGGCGGCGTCCTCACCGAGTACGCCGACTGGCGCTGGTGCTTCTGGGTGAACCTGCCGGTGGCGCTGCTCGCCATCGCCCTGGCCATCCCGATCGTGCCGGAGAGCAAGGCGCCCGGGGAGACGAAGTACGACATCCCCGGCGCCGTCGTGATCACGCTCGGCCTGGCGTCGATCGTCTACGGCTTCACCCGGGTCGCGGAGGCCTCGCAGACGAACGCCGCCGAGGCCGCGGCCGCGAACGCGCAGGCGGCGGCGCAGGGCACCCGCACCATCGTCACCCCCGAGAGCGGCTGGACCGACGGGCCGGCGTGGGTGTTCATCGTCGCGGGCCTGGTGCTCGTCGCGCTGTTCGTCGTCCTGGAGCTGCGCACCCGCAACCCGCTGCTGCCGATGCGCATCGTGCTCGACCGCAACCGCGGGGGCGCCTACCTCACCTCCACGCTGGTCGGCGCCGGGCTCATCGGGGCGTTCTTCTTCCTGAGCCTGTACTTCCAGCAGGTGCTCGCCTACACGCCGGTGCAGGCCGGTCTGGCCTCGCTGCCGACGACGCTGGGCGTGTTCGTCTCGGCCGGCGCTGCCAGCGTGCTCACCCCGCGGATCGGGCCCAAGCCGCTGATGGTGGCCGGTGGGCTGCTCGCGGCGGCCGGGCGATTCACCCTGTCGTTCGTCGGTCTGGACACCAGCTTCTGGACGCTCCCGTTCCCCGGTCAGCTGCTGCTGGGCCTGGGTCTGGGCTTCACGTTCGTGCCGCTGTCCAACCTGGCGCTCGTGGGCGTCGGGGAGAGCGACGCCGGGGCCGCCAGCGCGGTGCTCAACGCGACCCAGCAGGTGGGCGCCTCCATCGGCACCGCGGTCCTGGCCTCGCTGTCGGTCGGCGCGATCAGCGCCTTCACCGCGGACGCGCTGACCTCGGGCGCGAACCCGCAGGACCCGGCGGTGGGCCTGCAGGGCCAGGTGGAGGGCTACACCACGGCCTTCATCTGGCCGGCCGGCCTGCTGGTCGCCGGCGCGGTGGTGGCCGGGCTGCTGATCAAGGCGACGAAGGACGACATCCCCGCCGGCGACGCCCCCGTGCACGTCGGCTGAAGGAAGGACCCCGCTGCGCCCCACACCTCGCGAGCTCGGCGCGGGCCCCTGCAGCGGGGCCGTTCCAGCACGTCACCTGCGAGCCGCCATCGCCCTGAGCCGGGCGTTGTAGGCCTCCCGCTCGGCGTCGTCGGTGCGGGCGGCCACCCGGTCGATGCGGCGGCCGCGGCGCTCCTCCGAGCGCATCCAGCTGAAGAGCACGACGGCGAGGACCAGCACCGTCGGCAGCTCGCCGAAGGACCAGGCGATGCTGCCGGCGGTGTTCTGGTCGGTGAGCGGGTCGACGCCCCAGGCGGCGGGCGGGTCGACGAAGGTCTGCACCACCAGCGACGACGACATCATGATCGCGACGCCGAAGAAGGCGTGCAACGGCATCGGGATCAGCAGCTCGAGCATCCGGCCGGCATGACCGACCTGCCGGGGCCACGGGTCCTGGGCGAGGATCGGCCCGAAGAACAGCAACCCGGTCGCGGTGAAGTGCGCGAGCATGAACTGGTGCCCGATCGGGTCGCCCATCAGGGCGTCGAAGACGGGCGTGAAGTAGACGCCGTAGAGGCTGACGAGGAACAGCGGCAGCGTGAACGCCGGGTGGGACACGAACCGCGCGAGCCGGCTGTGCAGCGCGTCGAGCAGCAGCGCCCGCGGCACCCCCGCCACTCCCCTGCCCCGCGGCAGCGTCCGCAGCGCGAGGGTCACCGGGCAGCCGAGCAGCAGGAGCAGCGGGGCCACCATCGACAGCACCATGTGCTGGGCCATGTGCACGCTGAACAGCACCATCGCGTAGCCGTGGAGCCACGTGCCGGTGACGGCGAACAGCGACAGGCACCCGGCCACCCACGACGCCGTCCGCCACCACGGCCAGGCCACGCCCGACCGGCGGAGCCGGACCACGCCCACCACGTAGGCGAGCACGCCGAGCAGGGCGAGCACCGGCAGCACCGACCACGCGTCGAGGTGCGGCAGGAACATCCGTCCCCACGTGGGTGGCTCGTCGGGCAGCCACATGCCCGAGTGGTGCCCGTGCTCCACCGCTACCTCCGGTTCTGTGCGATCTGCCCTCCACTGTCCCACCGTGCGGGCAGCCGGGCGGTCGGCGACCGGCCCTCACCCGGCCGGCTTCTGCCAGACCGAGACGGCGGAGGCGCTGTCGGCGGTGAGGGGCGCACCGGTCCAGCCGGCCCACCGCTCGGTGCGGTGCAGGCCCGCGAGCCGGGCCATGAGGTCGAGCTCGGCGGGCCACACGTACCGGTGCGGTGACCGGAACGTCGAGGCACGCCCGTCCGCGACGACGTGGTGGTGGGAGGTCACCCGCTGCTCGACCACGTCGTACACGTCGAACACCAGGTGGTGCTCGCTGACGCGCGAGGGCCGAGCGGTCTCGCCCGGCGGGAGCCGCTGCAGCTGCGGGACGAAGACCTCGGCCACGAGCAGGCCGCCGGGCTCCAGGTGCGCGGCGGCGTTGCGCACGCACCGCACCTGCTCGGCCTGCGTGAGCAGGAGGGTCAGGGCGTTGTAGACGGCGTAGACCAGGCCGAACCGTCCGGGTGCGGTCGTGGTGGCCATGTCGCCGATCGTGACCGGGATCGCGTGGCCACCCGGCTTCCGCCGGAGCTCCGCAGCCATGGGCTCGGACAGCTCGATCCCGGCGACCGGCACACCCCGGGCGGCCAGCGGCAGGGCCACCCGGCCGGTGCCGATCCCGAACTCGAGTGCGGGGCGGTCGCCCGCCCGGCGGGCGAGGAAGTCGACCGTCGGCCCCAGGACCTCCGGGGCGTACACGTCGGCCGACGCCGCGTCGTACCCCTGCGCCACCTGGGCGGTCCACACGTCGGCCGTCACCTCCGGCAGGGTGGCAGGTCCGCCCGGATCCGTCGTCCCGGTTCAGTCGTGGACGGGGGCCTCGTGGTCGGCGTGCGCCTCCGCCTCGATCTGGAAGGTGCAGTGCGCGACGTCGAAGTGGTCGCCGAGGCAGGCGCCGAGCGCGTCGAGGACCCACCCGCCGTGCCCGGCCGCCAGCGCCTCGTCGCTGACGACGACGTGCGCCGAGAGCACCGGCAGCCCCGAGGTGATCGTCCAGGCGTGCAGGTCGTGGACCCCGACGACGCCGTCGACGCCCAGCAGGTGGGCGCGCACCCGGTCGAGGTCGACGTCGCGGGGCGCGGCCTCGAGCAGCACGTCGAGGGACTCCCGCAGCAGCGCCCAGGCGCGGGGCAGGACGAGGCAGCCGACCAGCAGGGCCGCGACGGTGTCGGCCGGCGTCCACCCGGTGAGCGCGACGACGCCGCCGGCGACGAGGACGGCGACCGAGCCGAGCGCGTCGCCGAGGACCTCGAGGTGGGCGCCGCGCACGGCCAGCGACCCCTGGCGCCGGCGGTGCAGGAGGGCCAGCCCGGCGAGGTTGGCGACCAGTCCGACGGCGGCGACGGCGAGCACCACGGTGGAGTCGATCTCTGGCGGGTCCCCGATCCGGCGCACCGCCTCGACGACCACGACGACGGCGACGCTGGTGAGCAGCAGCCCGTTGGCGACCGCGGCGAGGATCTCCACGCGCTGCCAGCCGAACGTCCTGCGGCCGCGGGCCGGGCGCTGCGCGAGCGTCACCGCGCCGAGGGCCAGGCCGATCCCGAGGGCGTCGGTGGCCATGTGGCCGGCGTCGGCGAGCAGCGCCAGCGACCCGGACACCACCGCGCCGACGACCTCCGCGACGAAGACGGCCAGGGTCAGCCCGAGGACCGCCGCCAGCCGCCCGCGCGAGGCGCCGGCGGCGGTGCCGTGCCCGTGCGCGTGCCCCGCACCCATCGGCCCACCTCCCACCCGACCAGTGTCCCCGGCCGGGTGGGGTGTCCTCGGGCTAGACGGCGAGGCCGCGCTCCTGCAGCCACGGCACGGGGTCGACCTTCTGCCCGCCCGGGCCCCCGACGATCACCTCGAAGTGCAGGTGCGGCCCGGTCGACTGGCCGCGGTTGCCCAGGAGGGCGATCGTGTCGCCGGCGCGGACGACCTGGCCGGGCTGCACGAGGATCTGCTCCATGTGCCCGTAGACGGTGACGTCGCCGTTCTCGTGCTGGATGTAGACGACGTTGCCGTAGCCGCTGGCCGGGCCCGCCTCGAGGACCACCCCGTCGGCCGCGGCGTACTCGGGCGTGAGCATCGGCGCGGCGAGGTCGATGCCGGCGTGCAGGTTGCCCCAGCGGGGACCGAAGGTGCTGGTCAGGCGGCCACCGGCCACCGGCAGCACCGTGCGCGGCCGCGCGGCCTCGGCGGCCGCGGCGGCAGCCGCCTCGGCGGCGACCCGGTCGGCCTCGGCCTGCGCCTGGGCGGCGGCGGCCTCCTCGGCCTCCCGGGCGGTGCGGCTGGCGGTGACCTCGCCGAGCAGGACGGCGTCGGAGCGGAGGGTGGCGGCCTCGGCGGGCGCCGACAGGTCGCTGCCGCCGATGCCGAGCTCCTCGGCGACACTCACCGACGCGCTGACCGGCTCGGGGCCGTCGGCGCGGGCCACGTGGTCGCCGGCGGCGGAGGCGCCCAGCCCGACGGCGCCGACGAGCGCGGCGGCGAGGTACCAGGCCGGACGGCGGCGCGGCGGCCGCGGCGCGCGCGAGACCGGACGGCGGCTCCGGAGGCCAGGCACCGGCTCGGCGTCGTCGCCGTGAGCCGGGCCGGCCGCGGCGGTGACGGCGGCCAGCGCCTGCGCGTCGGCGGCCACGACCAGGTCGGTGGCGTCGGCGACGGCGGTGACCGGCGGCTCGGGGTCGTCCCGGGTGCCGGGGTCCCCGACGACGACCGCGCGGACCTCGAGCCCGGCGGCGGGCCGCGGGTACGGCGTGGGGCGCGGGCGGGGGGCGGGTGCGGGGTGCACGGCCTCCCCGGTCGGCGACGTCTCCCCCTGACGTCGCTGGGGGGGCGTGTGCTGGGCCGCCGTCCCGGCCGGGGCGCGTCGCCGGTCGGGCGACGCCGCCGAGGCCCTGCGGGAGGAGCCGGCCGCGGTCGGATGCGGGGCCGTTCCTCCCTCGAGGAGGCGGTCGGGGTGGAGCTCGGTCATGCACCTGGCTTCCGTCGGGGACAGGGACGTCGTGCGGTGCCCGGGGGAGCGGGCGGGGCCCATGTAAACACGCCGTGACCGGTTCGTGATCTGCGAGGGCGGGTACGGCCGAGCGGTTGTGTGGCGTGCGCCACCTGGCCGTTCCCGCCTCCTTCGACGCTGCGTCCAACTCGAGCGACGCTCAGTGAGGGACGCGCCGCGTGGGGCGCTGATCAGGAGCGATGAGGCCCACAGGGGGCACGAGGGGCGTGGACACCCCCTTGACAGCACTCCCGTCCGGCGATCCGAGGAGAGCACCAGTGCGCGCAGTCACCTGGCACGGACGTGCCGACGTACAGGTCGACACCGTCCCCGACCCGACGCTGCAGGACGACACCGACGTGATCGTCGAGATCACCTCCAGCGGCATCTGCGGGTCCGACCTCCACCTCATCGAGGTGATGGCGCCGTTCATGACGAAGGGCGATGTCATGGGTCACGAGCCCATGGGCGTCGTCCGCGAGGTCGGCTCCGCGGTGACCGCCGTGAAGCCCGGCGACCGCGTCGTCGTGCCGTTCAACATCTCCTGCGGGACCTGCTGGATGTGCTCGCAGGGCCTGCAGTCGCAGTGCGAGACCACGCAGAACCGCGAGCAGGGCTTCGGCGCCTCGCTGTTCGGCTACACCAAGCTCTACGGGCAGGTGCCCGGCGGCCAGGCCGAGTACCTGCGGGTGCCGTTCGGCAACACGCTGCCCATCAAGGTGCCCGACGGTCCCTCCGACGACCGGTTCGTCTACCTCTCCGACGTGCTGCCGACCTCCTGGCAGGCGGTGCAGTACGCGGCGACGCCGCCCGGCGGCACGCTGCTGGTCCTGGGACTGGGCCCGATCGGTGACATGTGCACCCGCATCGCCGCGCACCTCGGCCTCCGGGTCGTCGGGGTCGACGTCGTCCCCGAGCGGCTCGAGCGCGCCACCGCCCGCGGCACCGAGGTGATCCGCTCCACCGACCAGGCCGACGTCGTCGCCGAGATCCGCGACCGCACCGACGGGCGGGGCGCCGACGCGGTGATCGACGCCGTCGGCATGGAGGCGCACGGCTCCCCGGTGGCCCGCATCGCCCAGAAGGCGACAGCCGTCATCCCGGACGCGATCATGGCGCCGGTGATGAAGGTCGCCGGCATCGACCGGCTGGCCGCGCTGAACACGGCGATCGAGGCGGTCCGGCGCGGCGGGACGGTCTCGCTGTCGGGCGTCTACGGCGGGGCCACCGACCCGATGCCGCTGTCGAACATGTTCGACAAGCAGATCCAGCTGCGCATGGGCCAGGCCAACGTCTGGCGGTGGGTGCCCGACATCCTGCCGCTGCTGGTCGACGACGATCCCCTCGGCGTCGACGACTTCGCCACCCACCGCGTGCCGCTGGAGCAGGCACCGCAGGCCTACGCCGACTTCCGCGAGAAGAAGGACGGCGCGGTCAAGGTGCTGCTGCAGCCCTGAGGCCCCGCGTGAGGAGGACCACCGGCCCGCGGGGCATGCTCCGCGCGGCCGGTGCCTTGCCCTCCGGTAGGACCGCTCCGGACGACGACGTCCGTTCCCGTCCGTCCCGCACCCGTCGTCGTCCCCTGGAGTCCCCCCGTGCCCCGCGGCCTGCTCGCCCTCGCCATCGGCGCCTTCGGCATCGGCACCACCGAGTTCGTGGTCATGGGCATGCTGCCCCAGATCGCCGACGGCCTCGGCGTCTCGGTGTCGGCCGTCGGCCTGCTCATCTCCGCCTACGCGATCGGCGTGGTCGTCGGCGCGCCGACGCTGACCGCGCTCGGGGTGCGCTTCCCGCCGCGGCAGACGCTGGTCGCGCTGATGGTGGTGTTCACCGTCGGCAACGCCCTGTCGGCGCTGGCGCCGACCTACGAGACCCTGGTCGCCGCGCGGGTGCTGACGGCGCTGATGCACGGCGCGTTCTTCGGCGTCGGGGCGGTGGCCGCGCGGGCCCTGGTGGCGCCGGAGCGGGCCACGCGGGCGATCTCGCTGATGATCACCGGCCTGACGCTGGCCAACGTCGCCGGGGTCCCGCTCGGCACGTTCGTCGCCCAGCAGCTGAGCTGGCGGCTGGTGTTCGGTGGCATCGCCGTCATCGGGCTGGTCACCATCGCCGGCCTGCTCGCCTGGCTGCCGGCGGGCACCGGCGAGCGGGGCGACCTGCGCAGCGAGCTGTCCGCCTTCCGCCGTCGGCAGGTCTGGCTGGTCCTGACGCTGACGATGGTCGGGTTCGCCGCCCTGTTCGCCGTCTACAGCTACGTCAGCCCCATCCTCACCGAGCTGGCCGGCCTGTCCGAGGGCTGGGTGACGCCGGTGCTGGGGCTCTTCGGCGTCGGGACCACCGTGGGCACCCTGGCCGGCGGGCGGCTGGGCGACCGCTTCGGCTCCTCCTTCGTCGTCGTCGGGCTGCTGCTCACCTCGCTCACCCTGACCGCCTTCGCGCTGTTGGCGCGCACGCCCGCCGCGGCCGTCGTCCTGCTGGTGCTCTTCGGCCTGGTGTCGTTCGCGATGGGCCCGGTCGTGCAGAACGGCGTCATCGAGGCCGCCCGGGTGCGCGGCGGCAGCCTGGTGTCGGCGGCCAACCAGGCCGCGTTCAACGTGGCCAACGCCATCGGCGCGGCGCTGGGCGCGCTGGTGCTGTCCCTCGGCCTCGGCTACACCGCGCCGATCTGGGTGGGGGCCGCGCTGGCCCTGGCCGGATGCGTCCTGGCGCTCGCCGTCCGGCGCGCCGACCGCCGCGAGTCCGCGCGGGTGACCGCCGACGTCCGGCGGTGGCGCGCGGAGGTGGCGGGGCGGCTGGACACCGCCGCCTGAGCCCGGGTCGACCGCCGTCCGGCGGGTAGGAGGCGGTCATGACGACGACGACCGCCGAGCGGTCCGGACAGTTCACGCTCGGGGACCGCACGGTGAACCGCATGGGCTACGGCGCGATGCAGCTGGCCGGCCCGCACGTGATGGGCCCGCCGGCCGACCGGGACGCCGCCGTCGCGGTGCTGCGCCGGGCCGTGGAGCTGGGCGTGGACCACATCGACACCAGCGACTACTACGGCCCGCACGTGACCAACGAGGTCATCCGCGAGGCGCTGCACCCCTACCCGGAGCACCTGACCATCGTCACCAAGGTCGGCGCGCGGCGGACACCGGACGGCGACTGGCCCGAGGCGCTCTCCCCCGACGAGCTCCGGCAGGCCGTGCACGACAACCTCGAGCACCTCGGGGTCGAGGTCCTCGACGTGGTGAACCTGCGGATGCCCGGCTTCGCCGCGCCCGTGGAGCGCTCGCTCGCCGAGCCGTTCGGCGCGCTGGCCCAGCTGCAGCAGGAGGGCCTGGTCCGCCACCTCGGCGTCTCCAACGTGACGACGCAGCAGTTCGCCGAGGCGCGGGCGATCGCCCCGGTGGTGTGCGTGCAGAACCACTACAACCTCGTGCACCGCGACGACGACCCGATGGTCGACGCACTCGCCCGCGAGGGTGTGGCCTACGTGCCGTTCTTCCCGCTCGGCGGCTTCACCCCGCTGCAGTCCGCGGCGCTGGAGACCGTGGCGCGGCGGCTGGAGACCACGCCCATGCAGGTCGCGCTGACCTGGCTGCTGGCCCGCTCCCCCAACGTCCTGCTCATCCCGGGCACCTCGTCGGTGACGCACCTGGAGGAGAACCTGCAGGCCGCGATGCGGGTGCTCGGGCCCGCCGAGATGGCGGAGCTCGACCGGATCGGCGGCACCGGGGAGCCCGACGTCGACCTCTGAGCTCAGGCCTGCCCGACGCCCGCCCCGACCGGACCGAGCACCCGGGCGAGGTGGGCGTTGGCGAAGACCCCGGCGGGGTCGAGCCGGGAGCGCAGCGCGGTGAACTCGCCGGAGCGCGGGTACCGGCCGGCCAGCGCCACGGCGTCGAGGCCGTGCTCCTTGCCCCAGTGCGGCCGCCCGCCCACCGCACCGGCGATCGCCTCGAACGCCGCGAAGTACCCGCCCGGCTCGCTGCGCGCCGGCACGTGGACGGCGACGTAGGCGGTGTCGCGCCCCGACGCCGTGGACAGCGGGACGTCGTCGGCGGCGGCGACGCGCACCTCGACGGGGAACGGCACGCGCCAGGGACCGGCCTCGACCGCCCGGTGCAGCTCGGTGAGCACCTGCGGCGCCGCCTCCCGCGGGACGGCGTACTCCATCTCCCGGAACCGGACGCGGCGGCGGGCGACGAACACGCGGTGCGCGGCGTCGGTGTAGGTGCGCGCGCCGAGGGCGCCGGCGGAGAAGCGGGCCAGCGGCGGGACCAGCGCCGGCACGCGGCGGCCGAGCGCGACGACGGCGCCGAAGCCGGCGTTGGCCAGCACCTCGTCGTCCCACAGCGCCCGGGCCCGGGACAGCGGCGCCACCTCCGCCAGCGGCACGCGGGTGTTGCGCTTGGTGAGGCAGCGGTCGGTGTGCGGGAACCAGTAGAACTCGACGTGGTCGGTCGAGGTCATGACCTCGTCGAAGGAGGCGAGCAGGTCCGGCAGCCGGGCCGCGCCCTCCTCGGCCCGCAGCGCGAAGGCGGGCACCGCCTGCAGGGTCACCGTGCTGATCACGCCGAGCGCGCCCAGTCCGACGCGGGCGGCGGAGAGGACCCCGGGGTGCTCGGCGGCCGAGCAGCGCAGGACGGTGCCGTCGGCGGTCACCAGCTCCAGGGCGCGCACCTGGGTGGCCAGCCCGCCGAACCGCGCTCCGGTGCCGTGCGTCCCGGTGGACAGCGCGCCGGCGACGGTCTGCCGGTCGACGTCGCCGAGGTTGGTCAGCGCCCAGCCCCGGGCGGCGAGCTCGGCGTCCAGCCGGTGCAGCGTCATGCCCGCCTGCACGGTGACCAGCCCGGCGTCGTCGACGTCGAGCAGGGCGGCGTGCCGGCGGAGGTCCAGCGCGACGTCCTCGGGCCGGCCGATGCCGCTGAAGGAGTGCCCGCTGCCCAGCGCGGTGACCCGGCGCCCCGCCGCGGCGGCCGCCCGGACCTCGGCGGCGACCGCCTCCGTCCCGGCCGGCGCGACGACGGTCAGCCCGGCGGCCCGCTGGTTGCCCGCCCAGTTGCGCCACGTGCCCGTCCCGGTGCCCGCCACGGCGTCATCCTGCCGCTGCCCGCGCTTGCCCCGCGGGTCCGCCGCCGGGAGGCTCCGGTGCCGTGACCGATCCGGCACGGGCCCGGCTCGACGCCGCGACCGCGGAGCTCGACCCGCCGGTCGCCGTCCTCGACCTCGACGCCCTCGACGCGAACGCCGCCGACCTCGCCCGCCGGGCGGGGGGACGGCCGGTGCGGGTGGCGAGCAAGTCCGTCCGCTGCCGCGCGGTGCTGCGGCGGGTGCTGGCCCGGCCCGGGTTCGCGGGCGTGCTGGCCTACTCGCTGCCCGAGGCGCTGTGGCTGGCCGGCGGGGACGACCCGGTCGGCGACGACGTCGTCATCGGCTACCCCACCGCCGACCGGGGCGCGCTGCGCCGCCTGGTGGCCGACCCGGCGCTGGCCGCCCGGGTGACGCTGATGGCCGACTCCCCCGACCACCTCGACGTCGTCGACGCCGTGGCCGCCCCCGGGCACCGGCCGCCGGTGCGGATCTGCCTCGACCTCGACGCCTCGCTGCGCGCCGGGGGCGGACGGGTGCACGTCGGCGTCCGCCGCTCGCCGGTGCACGACCCGGCGGGAGCGGCGGCGCTGGCCCGGGCGGTGCACGGGCGGCCGGGCTTCACGCTCGTCGGCCTCATGGCCTACGAGGCCCAGGTGGCCGGGGTGCCCGACGCCCCGCCCGGGCGTCCGCTGCGCGGCCTGGCGGTGCGCGGCGTGCAGGCGCTGTCGGTGCGGGAGCTGGCCGGACGGCGGGCGGCGGCGGTGGCCGCCGTCTCGGCGGTGGCCCCGCTGGAGTTCGTCAACGGCGGTGGGACCGGCAGCCTCGAGCGCACCGCGGCCGACCCGTCGGTGACCGAGCTGGCGGCCGGGTCCGGGCTGTACCAGCCCACCCTGTTCGACGGGTACCGCGCCTTCCGCGGGGAGCCGGCGCTGCTGTTCGCGCTCGCGGTCACCCGCCGCCCCGCGCCCGGGATCGTCACCACGGCGGCCGGCGGCTGGATCGCGTCGGGCCCGCCCGGCCCCGACCGCTCCCCGCGCCCGGTGCACCCGGCCGGGCTGCGGCTGCTCGGCACCGAGGGCGCCGGCGAGGTGCAGACGCCGCTGCGCGGGCCCGGCACCGCCGGGCTGGCCGTCGGTGACCGGGTGTGGTTCCGCCACGCCAAGGCCGGCGAGGTGTGCGAGCACGTCGACGTGCTGCACACCCTCGGCCGCGACGCGCTCACCGGCTCGGTCCCGACCTACCGCGGCGAGGGCCGCGCCTTCGGCTGAACCGCGGCGGTGTGCCCTGGCCGGGGCGACGGCGAGGGCCGGACCCCCACTAGTCCGCGTCGTTGGCCAGCAGGGCGCGGGCCTCGGCCGCCTCCTCGTCGTCGAAGCCCATGTGGTCCGCCTCGCCCCGGCGGGCGACCTGGGCGTCGATCCAGCGCTTGTGCGCCTCCCACGCCGACTGGCGGGTGGCGCCGAGTGCGCGGCCGATCTGCGCCCACGACGCCCCCGTCGTCCGCGCCGTGCGCACCGTGAGCTGCCGTCCCTGGGCCGCGCGGCGGGCGATCACCTCGCCGAGCGCCAGCAGCTCGAGAGCCTCCCCGCGGGTCAGCGGTCGCGGCCCGGCCGGGTCGTCGGGGTCGGCCAGCGAGTCCCGGGCACGCAGCTCGTCGTAGCGGAGGACGGCGCTCATCAGCGTGTGCTGCCGTTCGAGTGCGTCGACGTCCATGCCCCAGAGTCCGTCAGGCCGTCCTGACTGTCAAGGCAGCCTGACGGACGACGCCTGGTCAGACACCGCCGGCCGCGGGTTCGCGGGCGGCGGCTGCCGCGCCGGAAGCCGGTCCGGCGTACGGGTTGTCGATGACGTACAGCCACCCACCGTCCGGCTGGCGCCGGGCGACCTCGGCCGTGATGGCCGACAGGGACTCCCCTCCGGCGGTGAGCGTCCACTCGTTGCTGAGGATGGCGAGGTCGCCCGCCTCGATCACGTAGCGGGTGCTGACCGTCATGCGGCCCTGCATCGCGACGACCTGGGTCGCGACCTCCCGGATGGCCTCGCGTCCGGTGACGGTCGAGCCGTCGGGCAGGACCATGCTGGCGTCTGCGGCGTAGAGGGCGACGAAGCCCTCGACGTCCCCGGTGTTGACCATCCGCTCGACGGTGGGGTGGATGTCCTGCAGTGCCAGTCCGGATGCCATGAGCGCCCTCTCGGAGCGGGAACGGATGGGCCGGACCGTAGGGCTGCCCGGACGCCACAGGAGCCCGGCCCGTCCGTCTGCGCCCGGTCGGCCGGCCGGCCCTGCACGTCGGCACGCACGGCGACCACAGCTGACGGTGTGTGCTCCACCGGCCGGTCCCGCTCGTCAGCGGGCGCGGGCCACCCGGGTCTCGTCGAAGACCGGCTCGGCGGACTCGTACACGTGCCCGTCGGAGCCGAACACGAGGAACCGGTCGAAGGAGCGGGCGAACCACCGGTCGTGGGTCACCGCGAGCACCGTGCCGTCGAACGCGGCCAGCGCCTCCTCCAGGGCCTCGGCCGACAGCACGTCGAGGTTGTCGGTGGGCTCGTCGAGCAGCAGCAGCGTGGCGCCGGACAGCTCCAGCACGAGCACCTGGAAGCGGGCCTGCTGCCCGCCCGACATGGTCCGGAACGGCTGGTCGGCGGAGTCGGTGAGCCCGTAGCGGCGCAGCACCGCCATCGCCCGGCCGCGGTCCACGCCGGGCCGGCCGGGCTCGCCGTGCCACAGCAGGTCGACCGGCGTGCGGTCGAGCCACTCCGGGTGCGCGTGCGTCTGCGCGAACGAGCCGGGAACCACGCGCGCGCCGAGGCGCCAGGAACCGGTGTGCGGGACGTCGCCGCCGGCCAGCAGCCGCAGGAAGTGCGACTTGCCGGCCCCGTTCGCGCCCAGCACGCAGACCCGGTCGCCGTACCAGACCTCCAGGTCGAACGGCCGCATCAGCCCGGTCAGCTCCAGCTGCTCGGCCATGACCGCCCGGACGCCGGTGCGCCCGCCGCGCAGCCGCATCGCCACCTGCTGCTGCGGCGGCCGGTCCGGCGGCGGTCCGGCGGCCTCGAACTTCGCCAGCCGCGTCTGCATCGCGCGGTACCGGCTGGCCATGTCCGGGGAGTTGGCCGCCTGCTGCTGCAGCGTGCGCACCAGCTCGACCAGCCGCTCGTGCTCCTCCTCCCAGCGCCGCCGCAGCTCGGCCATCCGCTCGTGCCGCGCCGTCCGGGCGTCGGCGTAGCCGCCCCACCCGCCGCCGTGCACCCATGCCGTGCCGCCCTCGACGGTCACCACCCGGTCTGCCACGCGGGCCAGCAGCTCGCGGTCGTGGCTGACGAACAGCACCGTCTTGCGGGTCTCGAGCAGCCGCTCCTCCAGCCACCGCTTGCCGGGGACGTCGAGGTAGTTGTCCGGCTCGTCGAGCAGCAGCACCTGCTCGGGCCCGCGCAGCAGCGACTCCAGCGCCAGCCGCTTCTGCTCACCGCCCGACAGCGTCGACAGCTCGCGGTACTTGCACCGGTCGTAGGGGACGCCGAGCGCGGCGACGGTGACGGTGTCCCAGGTGACCTCGGCCTCGTAGCCGCCGACGTCGCCCCACTGCGCCAGCGCGTCGGCGTAGGCCAGCTGGGCGGGCTCGTCGTCGGTCTCCATGAGCCTCAGCTCGGCGGCCTCGAGGGCGTCCCAGGCGGCGCGCACCGCCGGGGCCGAGAGGTCGACGAGGAACCGCTGCACCGTGGTGTCGTCGCGCACCGAGCCGATGAACTGGCGCATGACGCCGAGGCCGCCGCTGCGGCCGACCGTGCCGGCCTCGGGCACGAGGTCCCCGGCGACGATCCGCAGCAGCGTCGTCTTGCCGGCGCCGTTCTCGCCGACCAGCGCGGCGCGGGCGCCGTCGCCGATCCGGAAGGAGACGTCGTCCAGCAGCACCCGGCCGCCCGGCAGCGTGTGCCGGACCCCGCTCACGTCCACGTACCCCACGCGCTCATGGTCCGGGACGGGGCAAGCCGCTTTCAGGAGGTGGTCAGCACGACCTTGCCCAGCGCCCGCCGCTGCTCGAGGTCGGCGTGCGCCCGGGCCGCCTCGGCCAGCGGGTACGTCGTCACCAGGGGCCGCCAGGCACCCGAGGCCACCCGGTCCAGCGCCCGTGCGGCGAGACCCGGGACGCCGCCGGGCAGGGCGGCCATCCGCGGTCCGAGCGACCAGCCGGCGGTGATCCCCAGCCGGACGAGGTCGGCGCTGTCGAGGGCGGTGACGGTGCCCGAGGACCAGCCGAAGAGGACCAGCCGGCCACCGGGCCGCAGCAGCTCGAGCGCGCACCGCCCGACCGCCCCGCCGACACCGTCGTAGACCAGGGTCACCCCGCCGACGGCGTCGCGGACGCGGGCGTCCCAGCCGGCCTCGCCGTAGTCGACGACCAGGTCGGCGCCCAGCCCGGCCAGCCGGGCGGTCCGGTGCCGGCCGCGCGCCGCGGCCACCACGGTCGCGCCGCGCTCGCGGGCCGCCTGGACCAGCAGCCAGCCCAGCCCGCCGGCGGCCGACGGGACGAGGACGACGTCGTCGGCCGACGGCGGCTCCAGCTCCAGGACACCCAGCGCGGTCCGGCCGGTGCCGACGGCGGCGACGGCGTCCGCCGCGGGGACGTGCCCGGGGACGGCGAACAGCTGCCCGTCGGCGGCGGTGACCGCCTGCTCGGCGTACCCCCCGGGGACCGGGCCCAGGTGGGCGACGGCGCGGCGGCCGAGCCAGCCCGGGTCGACGCCGTCGCCCAGGGCGTCGACCACCCCGGCGACCTCACGGCCCGGGACGGTGGGCAGCCGCGGCGCGGGCAGCGGCACCGGCCCGGGGTCGCCGCGGCGCAGCTCCGTGTCGACCAGGTGGACGCCCGCCGCCTCGACGGCGATGCGGACCTGCCCCGGTCCCGGCGTCAGGTCGGGCAGCTCGTCGAGGACCAGGCGGTCGGGGCCGCCGAAGGAGTGCAGTCGGATCGCTCGCATGCACGGGAGGCAACCGCCTCACGTGCACGGGAGGTCAAGAGCTCAGCCGACCGACTGCAGCCGGGCCCGGGCCAGCCGCTCGACCATCTCGGGCAGCGCGGTGACGGGGACGCCGCTGAGGTCGCGGCGCGAGGAGCGGACGACGCTGCCCACCACCTGGGGTCGCAGCCGGGTGCCGAACTCGGAGACCAGCCGGGCGACGGCCTGCTCGACGACGGGGTCGGCAGTGTGCTGCGCGGGAAGCGTCATGGGCGCGCGGGACTCCTCGTGCTGTCCGGTGCGGGGGACGGGGACCACCGTGACCTGCGCCGGGGCCGCGGGCCAGGGACCAACGTCCCGGGCGCTCGACAGTCGACCCCGACATCACACGGTGTTATGCGGTCAGGACGTGAAGTAGCCGTTCTGGCCGGTCGTGGTGACCGCCGCGGCGTCGCGGACCAAGGCGGCCAGCTCGCCGGCGTCGACGCGGTCGAGGGCGGCGAAGCGGATGCAGCTCTTGCCGCAGGAGACCCTGCCCAGCCGCGCGGCCCGCGCCTCGGCCAGGTACTCGCCGTCGACGACGGCACACACGTACAGCGACAGGTGCCGCTTCTGCGCGGCCAGGGCGATCAGGGGCCACAGCGTCGTCTCCCTGGCCGACCGGGGCCGGTAGGGCATGAGCCCGTACCCGAGCACCTGCCCCGAGCCCGCGGTCACCAGCTGCCGGTCCAGGCCGGGCGCCGCCTCCCGCACCAGCGCGTCGACGCGGCGCAGCTCGTCCGCCCGCGGCCCGGCCGCGTCGAACCACTCCTCGACGGGATCGATCACGGGCGCGACGCTAGCGACGGGCACCGACGGTCGGGGCCGGTCGCCGTCCCCACAGCAGGGTGTCCAGCGCGGTGCCCGCCGGGGTCTCGCGGGGCACCTGCCCGAGCCGGTCGACGTCGAGCAGCGCGGCGACCGGTGCCAGGCGGTCCGCGCTGTGGAGGAGGGCCGGGTCCTGGGGGCCGCCGACGCCGCGGGTGAGGTTGTCGGCGTCGTGGCCGAGCAGCAGGAACCGCCCGCCGGGGCGCAGCCAGTCGACGGCGCGGACCAGCAGCGGCGTCATCTCCTCCTCGGGCAGGTGCAGGTAGGCCACCAGCACGAGGTCCTGCGACGCCGGCTCCGCCGTCCACCGCGTCACGTCGGCGGTCACCCAGGTGACGCGGTCGGCACCCTCCTGCGCCCGGCCGCGGGCGAGGCCGGTCGTGGAGAAGTCGACCGCCGTGGCCCGCCAGCCGAGCCGGGCCAGCCACAGCGCGTGCCGCCCCTCCCCCGCCGCCAGGTCGAGCGCGTCGCCCGGCGGCAGGCCCCCGACCAGGTCGGCCACCAGGGGGTTCGGCTCCCCGGACCACTGCTGCCGCTCGGCGTAGCGCGCGTCCCAGTCCTCCGCCTGCACGCGCGGGAGTCTGCCAGCGCGGGTGCGGCCCGGTCCGGACGACGCCAGGCTGGCACGGGTGAGCACCGTCCGGCTGGTCCCCTTCGAGCCGGAGCACCTGCCCGGGGTGCTGCCGTGGTTCGACGACCCCGAGACGCGGCGCCGGCTGGGCGGCCGCGACTGGCCCACCCGGGAGCTGGCGCTGCGCAGCACGCTCTGGAGCGAGGAGTTCCGCGGCCGCCGGGTGCTGCGCTCGTGCACCTTCGTCGCGCTGGACGACGACGGCACCGTGGTCGCCCAGGTCGGCGGAGACGTCTACGACCGCTGGACGGCGTGGGACCCGGTCACCGAGCGCGTGCTGTCCACCGACCCCCGCCGCACGATGGGCGCGGCCTACGTCGTCGCCCCGTCCCGCCGGGGCCGCGGGCTGGGCGCCGCGACGCTGCGGGCGCTGGTGGCCGCGCCGGAGACCGCCGACGTCGAGCAGTTCGTCCTCGGCATCGAGCCGGACAACACGGCGAGCCTCCGCGCAGCGGCGTCCGCGGGGTTCGCGCCGCTGACCACCGAGCCCGACGCCGAGGACATGCTGTACCGGCACCTCCTGCGGTGAGGGGCAGGATGCCGGTGTGGCCGCTGCCGTCTCCGCCGTCGACGACCTGGTCCTGCACGCCCCCCGCGTCCTCGGGTTCGCCCCGACGGGCCGCATCGCCGACCGCTACGGGCTCGACCGCGACGACGTCGAGGACCACCTGCTCGACCTCGGCGCCCGCGGGTGGGTGGGCTCGGCCGCCTTCGCCGGCACCTCCGGCTGGTTCCTGACCGAGGCCGGCCGCGCCGAGGACGAGCGGCGGATGGCCGCCGAGCTCGACCGCACGGGCGCCCGCCCGGTCGTCAGCGACGCGCACACGCGGTTCCTGCCGCTCAACGCGCGCTTCGCCCGCGTCTGCACCGACTGGCAGCTGCGGCCCACCCGGGCCGAGCCGATGGCGGCCAACGACCACACCGACTGGCGGTGGGACGAGCGCGTCCTGCGGGCGCTGGGGACGCTGGGCCGGGAGCTGACGCAGCTCACCGACCCGCTCGGCGGGTGCCTGCAGCGCCTCGACGGCTACGGCGCGCGCTACGCCGCCGCCCTGGCGCAGGTCGACCTCGGGCAGCGGCGCTACGTCGACTCCCCCGAGGTCGACTCCTGCCACACCGTGTGGATGCAGCTGCACGAGGACCTGCTGTCCACCCTCGGCATCCCGCGGGGCGCCGACGGCTGAGCGTCGTCCCCGGCTGGCAGCATGCGCGCCGTGACGACGACGGTCCCGCCGCGGGAGGTGGCGCTGCTGCGGCTGGTCGCCCAGCGCGTCGCCGGGCCGCCGTTCCCCGACGCCGCGGCCGCCGTCCGGGGGCTGCTCGCCGTGCAGGCGCAGGACCTCCCGGGCGCCCTGACGTCGGTGGCGCTGCGGACGGCGGACCGCGCGCGGGCCGGGGTCGACGCGGCGCTGGAGAGCGGCGACGTCGTCCGCTCCTGGCCGATGCGCGGCACCCTGCACCTCACCCCGGCCGCGGACCTGCCCTGGATGCTCGACCTGCTCGGCTCGCGGGCGCTCGCCGGTGCGGCGAAGCGGCGGGAGGTGGTCGGGCTGACCCTCGACGACCTCGAGCGGTCCCGCGGCGTCGCCGTGGGAGCGCTGAGCGGCGGCCGGCGGCTCGGGCGCAGGGAACTGCTGACAACCCTGGCCGACGGCGGCTGCGACGTCGCGGGTCAGAAGGGCTACCACACGCTGTGGTACCTGTCGCAGACCGGGACGCTCGTCCTCGGCCCCCCGGAGGCCGGTGACCAGGCGTTCGTCCTGCTCGAGGAGTGGATCCCGGAGCCGCGCCGGCTCGCCCGCGAGGAGGCGCTGGCCGAGCTGGCGCTGCGCTACTTCAGGGGGCACGGCCCGGCCACCGTCGCCGACCTGGTGCGCTGGGGCGGGACGACGGTCCGCGACGCCCGCGCCGGTCTGGCGCTGGTCCGCGACCGGCTGGCCGCCGTCGACGCCGACGGCACCGAGATGTACCTGGACCCGGAGACCCCCGACCGGCTGGCCGCCTGCCGGGCCGAGGCCGAGGGCCTGCACCTGCTGCCCGGCTTCGACGAGGTGGTGCTCGGCTACGCCGACCGCACCTGCACCGTCCCGGCGGAGCACGCCGACCGGATCGTGCCCGGCGGCAACGGGGTCTTCCGCCCGACCGTGGTCACCGGCGGGTGCGCGGTCGGCACCTGGCGGTGGACGGGCACCGGGGCGCGGCGGGCGGTGGTCGCCGAGCCGTTCACCGCCTTCCCCGACGGCGTGGCCGAGCGGGTGCCGGAACTGGCGGCGCGGCTGCCCTGAGCCGCGCGGCGGCCGCCGCTCCTGCGGTGCCCCCACCGCTCCTGCGGTGCGCCCTCCGCTCCTGCGGTGCTGCGGTGCGGCGGGACTGCGGGCGACACCGCAGGAGCGGGCGGCGGGTCAGGCGGCCAGCTGCCCGGCCAGCTCCTCGAGGTCGTCGAGCACCAGTCCGGCGCCCAGCGGGCCGAGGCCGAGGAACCACCGGTCGTCGTCGACGGAGACGGCGCGCCCCTCGGCGACCGCCGGGATCGACCGCCACAGCGGCCCGGCGGTGACCTGCTCGGCCGCCGCCGCGCCGTCGGCCCCGTACGCGGCGTGGAAGAGCAGGTCGCCGTCGGCCTGGGTCACCTGCTCGGGCGAGACCTCGACGAACGTCTCCTGCGTGCGCTGCACCTCCGGCCGGGCGAAGCCGACGTCGGCCAGCACCGACCCGATGAACGACCCCTCGCCGTAGAGCCGCACCAGCGTGCCGTCGAGGAAGCGGGCGATGCTGACCTCGGTGGCGGCCGGGTCGCCGTAGAGCTCGCCGACCTCCTGCGCCCGCACGGTGTACTCGTCGAGCAGAGCCTGCGCCTCCTCGGCGCGGCCGAGCGCCTCGCCGGCCAGCAGCAGGTTCTCCTGCCAGCTCTCGCCGATCGCCTCGGCGAAGACGGTGGGGGCGATGCCGGCCAGCTGGTCGTGGACCTCGGCGTGCCGCACCGCGTTGGACAGGATCAGGTCCGGCTCCAGGGCCGCGATGGCCTCCAGGTCGGGATCGGCGATGGTGCCCACGTCCGCGATGTCCGCGGGGTCGACGCCGGCCGCCGCGACGAAGCCGGGCAGCTCGTCGCTCACGTCGGTGCGGGTCGCGCCCACCGGCGTCACCCCGAGGGCGAGCGCGGCGTCGAGCTCACCGGTGTCGAGGACGACGACGCGCTCCGGGGTGCCGACGATCTCCGTCTCCCCCATCGCGTGCTGCACCGTGCGGGTCTCCTCCGCCGGCGTCGCCTCCGCCCGCGCCTCCGGCTCCGTCCCGCCGCATCCGCTCAGCACCGCCGCCGTCAGCACGGCCCCGGTCACCCGCCGGCCCGTCCGTCCCCAGAGCACCACTGCCCTCCTCCCGGCGCCGGACCGTCCGGCACCGGGGACCCACCTTAGGGCAGGCTTGCCTAAGCGGTCTCGGCACTCCGTTCGACGAGGAAGACGGGGATGACCCGGTCGGTCTTCCGCTGGTACTCCGCGTAGGGCGGGTAGGCGGCCACGGCGCGCTCCCACCACTCGGCCCGCTCCTCGCCGGTGATCTCCCGCGCGACGCCGTCCCAGGGCTCCGGCCCGTCCTGCACGCTCACCTGGTCGGGGTACCTGCGGAGGTTGGCGACCCACGCGGGGTCCTTCGGCGCCCCGCCCTGGGAGCCGACCATCGCGTAGACGCCGTCCTTCTCCACGCGCATGAGCGGCTGCTTGCGGACCTTCCCCGTCGTCGCGCCTCGGGTCGTGAAGACGACGACCGGCAGGCCGGTGTCGAGCAGCGTGTTCGCCTCACGCCCCCCGGTGGCCTCGTAGCGCTCCACCTGGTCGCGGACCCACTGCTGCGGACTCGGGACGTACTCCCCCTGGACTGGCATGCCCCGACCGTAGGACCGACGAGATCCCGGCGCCCGGGCAGTCACGACCCGGAGCGCCCCGACCCGAGGAGACCCCGCATGGCCCGGCTCGTGATCACCCAGAACACCACCCTGGACGGCGTCGTGGAGGCGACCGGCGGCTGGTTCGCCCCGCAGGACGACGGCGCCGACGTCTCCGACCAGCTCGACGTCGTCCGGGGCCACATGGCCGGCCAGTCGGTGTTCCTGACCGGCCGGCGCACGTTCGAGGAGATGCGCGGGTTCTGGCCGCACCAGGCCGGCGACACCACCGGGATCGGGGCGCACCTCGACGCGGTCGAGAAGGCCGTCGTCTCCTCGACCCTCGCCGAACCCGGCTGGGCGAACACCACGGTGCTGTCCGGCGACGCCGTCGAGGAGGTCCGCCGGCTGCTGCGCGGGCGCGACGGCGAGGTCGGGATCACCGGCAGCATCACGCTGTGCCACGCGCTCATCGCGGCGGGGGTGGTCGACGAGTACCGGCTGTTCGTCTTCCCGCGGGTGCTCGGCCGGGGGCGGCGGCTGTTCCCCGACGGCACCGACGTCCGGCTCACCGCGACCGGCAGCCGCACCTTCCGCTCCGGCGTCACGCTGCTGACCTACCGGCCGGCGTGAGCCTCAGCGGGCGTCGACGGTGTGCGGGACGAAGAAGCTGAGGTTGTCGGTGATCAGCCCGTCGCTCTCGCGGATGCCGAGGCCGGCGGGCTCGCCGTCGACCACCCAGGCGCCGAGCACCGGGTGGTGCGGGCCGTCGACGCCGGGGAAGTCGGGCAGCGGCGCGAACTCCTGGACGACGAACCCCTCGGTGCCGTACCGGCCGGGCAGCGCGGTGACCACCTGCCCGTCGCGGACGATCTGCACGTTGGCGCCCTCGCGGCCCCACAGCGGCTTGCGCACGAAGTCGCGCCAGCTCGCCGGCACCTCGTCGGCGAAGTAGGCCGGCAGCAGCAGCTGCGAGAGCACCGGGTCGCCGCCGAACAGCCGCCACAGCACCGGCAGCAGCGCCTTGGTGCTCCAGAGCATCTTGTAGACCGGCTCGACCCACGTGGTGCCGCCGGGCCGGGCGGCGTCGGCCAGGACGGCCGCGCCGAACTCGTCGTCGACGAGCCACTCCCAGGGGTAGAGCTTGAAGACGACGTCGAGGTGGCGGCCGGCCGGGTCGTAGAAGCGCCCGTCGCCGGCGTCGAGGGCGATGTCCTCGACGACGAGCTCCACGGCCTCGTAGCCGGCCTGCACCACGGTGTCCATCAGGTAGGCGACGGTCATCCGGTCCTCGCCGGAGGGGTCGGCGCTGCTCCAGGCCAGGTGCACGCGTGGCCGCAGCCCGGTCCGCCGCTCCCAGCGGGTGAGGTTGCGCTGCCACGCGGCGACCAGCTTCTCGTGCAGGGCGTTCCACTGGTCGCGGCCCTGGCCGGTGAACAGGTGCCAGTTCCACTGCGCGACCGCCGCCTCCACCAGCCCGGTGGGGGTGTCGGCGTTGAACTCGAGCAGCTTCGGCGGGCCCTCGCCGTCGTAGCGCAGGTCGAAGCGGCCGTAGACGCTGGGCGGCTCGGCCTCCCAGGAGGCGCGGATGCCGGAGCGGGCGATGAGCGGGATGCCCATCCGCTCGAACAGGTCGTGCTCGACCACGTGGTCGCCGGCGGCGACGCACATCTCGAACAGCTGCGACACCCAGCCCTCGAGCCGGGCCACCTCCGCGGAGGTCAAGTCGTAGAAGGGGCCCTCGCGCCAGTAGCTGCGGACCTCACCGCCGGGGGTGGTGGTGCGGTTGTACACCAGCCCCTGCGCCTCGACCTCGGCCTCCCAGCCGGGCCGGACGACGCCGCCCTCGACGCGCCGCACGCCCGCGCCTCAGGAGCCGGAGGTGCGGTTGCCGCCGGTGCCCGAGCCGATGCCACCGGTGACGCGGGTGCCGCTGGCCACCGTGCCGGTGCCGGGCAGGCCGTACCGCTGCCGGGCCGCGGTGTCGCGCGGGTCGACGCGGGTGCCGCCGGAGGGCAGCACGGTGCCCACGGGCAGCCCGCCGCGGAAGGCGCCCAGGTAGAGGAAGAACAGGCCACCCCCGCCGCCGCGGTAGTCGTCGTCGCAGTACTCGTCGTCGACGATCTCGCCGTCCTCGTTGGTGCAGTAGGCGACCTGCTCCTCCTCGTCGTCGCTGCCGCAGCCGGCCAGGAAACCGGTGGCGGCGGTGGCGAGCACCGTCGTCGTCAGTGCGCTGCGGACGCGGTTCGAGAACGCCATGGACCCCTCCCGACCTGGTGGACGCCCCGACCCTAGATCCACGCCGGGGACGGCGGCGGCTCCGGGCGGCTCCTCGCACGGCGCGGACGGTCCTGTGCCGCTACCGTCCGGACACCGACGCCCTCGCCCCGGAGGAGGCGCGATGACCGCCAAGGAACCAGCCGAGATCGCCAAGGTCGCGGCCGCGACCGGCGCCAAGAAGGTGCACCGGACGTGGGACCGGGTGCTGGTGAGCGCCTTCCTCGCCGGCGCCTACATCTCCTTCGGCGCGCTGGTCGCCATCACCGTGTCCTCCGGGCTGGACCCCGAGACCTGGGGCACGCTGCCGACGCTGTTCATGGGCGCGGCCTTCACCCTGGGCCTGGTCCTGGTGCTCATCGCCGGCTCCGACCTGGCCACCGGCAACATGATGCTGGTCCCGCTCGGTGCGATGAACGGCAAGATCAACGTGGCCGACGTCGTGCGCAACGTGACCCTGGTGCTGGTCGGCAACCTGCTCGGCGCCCTGTTCGTCGCGTACTTCCTCGCCGTCTCCACCGGGGTCATCGGCGACGCCGACAGCACCGGCAGCGCCCAGCTGACCTTCACCCGGCTGGCCGAGATCGCCGACGGCAAGACGCACCACACCGCGTGGGAGACCTTCCTGCGCGGGGTCGGGTGCAACTGGCTGGTCTGCCTCGCGGTGTGGATGTCGCTGGCGGCGACCGGCGTCTCGGGCAAGATCCTGGCCGTCTTCTTCCCGGTCATGGCCTTCGTCGCCATGGGCTTCGACCACGTGGTCGCCAACATGTTCTTCCTGCCCGCGGCGCTCTTCGCCGGGGTGGAGGGCGCCAACTGGGGCGACACCCTCACCAACTGGCTGCTGGCCGGCGTGGGCAACCTGGTCGGTGCGGTCGTCTTCGTCGGGACCTCGTACTGGTACCTGTTCCTGCGCGACCAGCCCGACGCCGCCCCGCGCACCGGGTCCGAGCCGGCCGAACGCGCCTGAGCGGGCTTCTCCACCGCGCCGCCCCCACTCCGCCGGACCGCCCGGGGACGGCGGGCGGGCGGCCGCGGCCCGGGTCCCGTTCCGGGTCGCGGCCGTCCGCACCCGGTGGCACGGTCGATCGCACGGACCACCGGGAGGGCTCAGTCGCATGCGGTACAGGGAGGGCGGCGACCTCGACACGTCGTCGATCCAGGACCGGCGGGGACGCTCCGGCGGCCTGGGCGGCGGGCGCGGGATCGCCGTCGGCGGTGGCGGGATCGGCCTCGTCGGCCTCCTCGTCATCGTGCTGGTGCAGGTCCTCGGCGGCGGGAGCGGGGGCGGCGCCGGCACCGGTGCCGGGCTGGGCGCGCTGGCCGGGCTGGCCGAGGGCGAGACGGCCGACAACGCCGCCCTGGAGCAGTCGTGCGACGACAGCGGCGACGCCAACGACTCCGTCGAGTGCGCCGTGGTCGCCGACGTCGAGTCCATCCAGGACTTCTGGACGCAGCAGCTCGGCCCGCAGTACGTGCCCACCCAGACGGTGTTCTTCTCCGGGCAGGTGCAGACGCAGTGCGGCGGGGCCACCAGCGGCTCCGGCCCCTTCTACTGCCCGGCCGACCGCCTCGTCTACATCGACCTGTCGTTCTTCGACACGCTGCGCTCGCAGTTCGGCGCCCAGGGCGGCGCCTTCCCGAACTCCTACGTGATCGCCCACGAGTACGGCCACCACGTGCAGAACCTGCTCGGCACCAACCAGCAGGTGACGCCCGGCGAGAGCGGCCCCACCAGCGGCGCGGTGCGCCTGGAGCTGCAGGCCGACTGCTACGCCGGCGCGTGGGCCAACCACGCGACGACCGTGCCCGACGAGTCCGGCGCCCCGCTGATCGCCGAGATCACGCAGGACGACGTCGACCGCGCGCTGGACACCGCCGGGCGGATCGGCGACGACTTCATCCAGGAGAACCTGGGCGGCGGCAACGTCGACCAGGACGCCTTCACGCACGGCTCGTCCGAGCAGCGCCAGCGCTGGTTCCTCACCGGTTACGAGACCGGGGACCCGGCGCGGTGCGACACCTTCACCACCGACGACCTGGGCTGAGACGGTGACCGAGCACCTGCGCGTGACCCGGGACGGCGCGGTCGCCGTCCTGACCATCGACCGCCCGGAGAAGCGCAACGCGCTCACCGCCGCGATGTGGGCGGCGCTGCCCGGCGTGCTGGCCGGGCTGGCCGACGACCCGGCGGTGCGCGTCCTGGTGGTCACCGGCGCCGGGCCGGGCTTCTGCGCCGGGGCCGACATCGCCGACCTGCTCGGCGGGCCGGACGCCGGCGACCCGATGGCGCAGCTGCGCCGGGACAACCTCGCCGCCCAGGCGGCCCTGCGCGACTTCCCCGGGCCGACGATCGCCATGATCCGCGGGCACTGCATCGGCGGCGGCGTGGAGCTGGCCACGTGCTGCGACCTGCGCTTCACCGACCCGACCGGCGTCTTCGGGGTCACCCCGGCGAGGGTGGGGATCGTCTTCACGCCCACGTCGACCCGCCAGCTGGTGCGACTGGTCGGGCCCTCGACGGCGCGCTACCTGCTGTACTCCGGCGAGCTCGTCGACGCCGCGACCGCGCTGCGGACCGGGCTGGTCGACCGGCTGCTGCCGGCCGGCGACCTCGCCGGGGAGGTCCGGCGGTTCGCCGAGGTGCTCGCCTCCCGCTCGGCGCTGACCCAGCGCGCGGCCAAGGAGATCACCGCGGCCCTGGCCGCCGGGGACGACGAGGACGCCGTCGAGGAGCTGGCCGCCCGCTGGTACCGGGAGACCGCGTCCGCCGGCGAGCTGGCCGAGGGCGTGGCCGCCTTCACCGAGCGCCGCGCACCACGGTTCCCCTGGCGCGGTCAGGCGACCGGCAGCCCCTGATCCTCGGCCTCGACGGCGGCGTTCCACTCGCGCTTCTCGGCCTGCCAGCGGTCCTCGGTGCTGCCCAGGCGCCAGTAGCCCGACACCGACAGCCGCTCGCGGGGGACGTCGAAGCCCGCGCGCACGAACCGGCGCAGCTCGCGGACGGCGCCCGCCTCGCCGTGGACGAAGACGTGCACGTCACCGTCGGGCAGGTCGGCACCGGCGACGGCGGCGACCAGGGCGACCCCCGGCGCGCGGCCGCGGCGGACCCAGGTCACCCGCACGCCCGGTCCCCCGGCCAGCGGCTGCTCCTCCTCCGGGCCGGCCACCTCGACGAACACCTCCGCGCGGGCGCCGGCGGGCAGCGCCTCCAGCGCGACGGCGATCGCCGGCAGCGCCGTCTCGTCGCCGGCCAGCAGGTGCCAGCCGGCGTCCGCGGCCGGCGTGTAGGCCCCGCCGGGGCCGAGCAGCTGCAGCGTGTCGCCCGGCCCCGCGGCCACCGCCCATGGCCCGGCGACGCCCTCGTCGCCGTGGACGACGAAGTCGATGGTCAGCTCCGCGGCGGCGGCGTCCCAGCGGCGCACGGTGTAGGTGCGGGTCGAGGGCCACTGCTCGCGCGGCAGCCGCGCCTGCACGTCGTCGAGGTCGAAGGGCGCGGCGTAGGGCGCTCCCGGCGGGGGGAACTGCAGCTTGACGTAGGAGTCGGTGTGCTCGGGGGCGAAGCCGGCCAGCCCGTCCCCGCCGAGGACGACGCGCACGACGTGCGGCGTGAGCCGGGTGGTCCGCACGACGGTGCCGGTGCGGGGCGTGCGCCGGCGGCGCGGGGCGGGGTCGGCCACAGGGCCCTCCTCAGGTCAGGGAAGGCTCACCTTACCTGGTGGCGCAGACCGGTCCCCGTTTCCGGACCCCTCCGTCCGGGTAGCCCCTGGCCAGCGGGAACGGCGCCGTCCTCGGCGCCGTCCTCGGGGCTGTCGCCGATCAGGTGCCACGGCCCCGGGCGGTGCCGGACCGCTCTTCCCCACGCGTCACGGGCCGGCACCCGCACCACCGCCGGCCCCGTTCCACACGCACACCCCCCGGCGACGGCCGTCCCTCGCTGATGTGTGCGTGATCCATTCCGGGGTAGCGCTACGCCGACCGAGATCCACTCAGGAGGAACGATGACCCACTCCATCGACGCTCCCCTCCCGCCGCCGCCCTCCTCGGGCGCGACCGGCTTCGGGGACACGAGTACGACCTCGACCACCACCACGGGCTCCCCGTCGACCACCGACGTGGCCCGCGACGAGGCCCGCAACGTCGGCCAGACGGCCAAGCAGGCCGGCAACCAGGTCGCCTCGACGGCCGCCGACCAGGCGAAGAACGTCGTCGCCGAGACCAAGCAGCAGGCCGCGGGCCTGGTCGACCAGGGCCGCACCCAGGTCCGCCAGCAGGTCGTGTCGCAGCAGCAGAAGGCCGGGCAGAGCCTGTCGAGCCTGGCCGAGCAGCTGCGCGGCATGGTCGACGGCAACGCCCCGGCCCCCGGCCCGGCCCGCGACCTGATCCAGCAGGGCGCCGGCCGCGTGCAGGACTTCGCCGACATGCTGCAGAACCGCGAGCCGGCCGACCTGCTCGAGGACGTCCGCAGCTTCGCCCGCCGCCGGCCCGGCGCCTTCCTGCTCGGTGCCGCCGTCGCCGGTGTCCTCGCCGGCCGGCTGACCAGCGGGGTCAAGGCCGCCCACTCCGACGGCCCGTCCTCCGGCACCCGGTCCCTCACCGGGACGTCGACCACCGGCTCGGGCAACTACGTCGACCCGGCACCGGCCTACTCCGGCTACGAGTCGACCCCGTCCTACGGCACGACGTCGGGCTACGAGACGACGAGCTACGAGACGACCACCTCGGGTGGCTACGGGACGGGCGCGACCTACGGTGACTCCACCGCCGGTGGCACCCCGCTGCCGCCCCCGCCGTACGGGACCACCCCGCCGGAGGGTGGCGTCGTGCCGCCGACCACCCCGGCCGGCTGGGACGACCCGGACCGCCGTCCCGGTCAGGGGGTCTGAGCCATGAGCACCCCCTACTCCGGCGCCACGCCGGTGGGCGGGTCGGCCGGCTACCCGCCCGAGCCACCGCAGGCCAACTACGCCGTGCCGCCCGGCTACGGGCAGGACCAGGCCGCCGGTTACGACGACCAGTCCTACGGCTCCTCCGCCGCCCACGCCGGTGACCTCGGCACGCCGACGACCGACGCCGGCCGGCCCGACGTCGAAGGGGTCTCCGTCGGGCAGCTCATCAGCGAGGTCACCACGGACCTCTCGGTGCTCATGCGCCAGGAGCTCGCGCTGGCCAAGGCCGAGCTGCAGGTCGAGGCCAAGAAGGCCGGCCAGGGCGCGGGCATGTTCGGCGCCGCGGGCCTCGCCGGGCTGATGACCGTGATCTTCCTCAGCATCGCGCTGTGGTGGGCCCTGTCGCACCTGGTCGGCCACAGCTGGTCCGCCCTGATCGTGGCGGTCCTCTGGGGGATCATCGGCGCGGTCGCGTTCTCCATGGGCCGCAAGAAGTTCCGGCAGGTCAACCCGAAGCCCGAACGGACCGTGGACACGCTCCAGCAGGTCCCCGGCGCCCTCAAGCCCCACTGACCCCCGGGCCAACGGCCCCCACACCTCTCTGGAGCAGACATGACCAGCAGTGACCCGGACGCCATCCGGCGGCAGATCGAGGAGACGCGGCGCGAGCTCAGCTACGACGTCGACGCCCTCAACGAGAAGGTCAACCCGGCCCGCGTCGTCGACCGGCGCATGGCCGCGGCGAAGGGCCGCTTCGCCAACGTCAAGGACAAGGTCATGGGCTCGTCCCACGACACCCGGTCCTCGACGCACGGCACCGCCCACAACGCGCTGGGCTCGGTGCAGGGTGCGGCCTCCAACGCGGCCGGCACCGTGCAGGGTGCGGCTGCCAACGCGGCCGGCACCGTCCAGGGCGCGGCCGCCAACGCGGCCGGCACCGTCCAGGACGCCGCCTCGTCGGCGGCCTCGGCCGTCCAGCAGGCCCCGGACGCGGTGATCCGCCAGACGCAGGGCAACCCGCTCGCGGCCGGCCTCATCGCCTTCGGCGTGGGCTGGCTGGTGAGCAGCTTGCTCCCCGCCACGCAGAAGGAGCAGCAGCTGGCCCAGCAGGCCGAGACCGCCTTCCGCGAGCACAAGGACGAGCTGCTGGCCCCGGCCAAGCAGGCCGCCCAGGAGGTCGGCGAGCAGCTCAAGCCGGCCGCCCAGCAGGCCGTCGAGGAGGTCAAGGGCACCGCCCAGGGCGCCGCGCAGACGGTGAAGCAGGAGGGCCAGTCGGCCGCTCAGGACGTGCAGGGCCAGGCCCAGCAGTCCCGCCAGAGCGTGCAGAGCCAGACCTCCGGCTCCTGACGGGAGGGCCCCTCCGCCCCCGCCGCTCGCGCACTCGCGTCGGGACCCTGCGGAGGGGCCGTCCCAGGCTCACCAGCGCCCCGCCGGACACCGTCCGGCGGGGCGCTGCCGTGTCCGGACCCTGCCCAGGCCGGCATCCCCGACGCCGAGCGGGCAGCGCTGGGACCCGCTCCACCCACGGCTCGCGGGCGGTGGCAGGCTGTGAACGTGAACATGCCGGAGGGCAGCAGGACCCGGAGGACCACCGTCGCCACCGACAGCGAGCTGACCACCCGTCTGCTGGCCTTCCTCCAGGGCCGCACCGGATCCGCGCCGGAGACCGCCCGCGACCTCCCCGCCGCCGACCCCGCACTCGTGGAGCGGCTGCGCGCCGCGCACGCCGAGACGCTGCCGGGCTGGCTGGCCGCCATCGCCGGCGCCGCGCGCGCCGGTGACGTCGAGGGGCCGGCGGCCGGGGCCACCGCGCTCGCGGGCAGCAGCGGGCAGCCCGGTGACCCCGCCGTCGCCCGGCTGTCGGGGGCCATCGCCCGGCAGGCCCGCCGCGGCGTCGTCGCGCACGCGCTGGTCACCGAGCTGACCGCTCCCCGGCACCCCGCGGTGCCCGGGCCCCGGGACGGTCAGGCCACCGGCCGGTAGCCCACCCCGCGGACGGTCCGGATCTCGCCGCTGTCCTCCACGACGAGCACCGACCGCGCGGCCCCCGCACCACCCCGCACCCGCGGGCGGCGGTACCTCCCCCGTGCGAGGGACCCTCAGACGAAGGCGCTCACCCCGGTCAGGGCCCGCCCGACGATGAGGCTGTTGATCTCGCGGGTGCCCTCGTAGGAGTAGAGCGCCTCGGCGTCGGCGAAGTACCGCACGACGTCGTTCTCCAGCAGGATCCCGTTGCCGCCGAACAGCTCGCGGGCCAGCCCGACGGTCTCGCGGGCGCGGCCGGTGACGAACGCCTTGGCCAGCGCCGCCTGCTCGTCGCGGAACACGCCCTCCTCCTGCAGCTGCGACACCCGCACCGCCATGCCGAGGCTCGCGGTCACGTTGCCGGCCATGCGGGCGAGCAGGTCCTGCACGAGCTGGAACCCGGCGATCGGCCGCCCGAACTGCTCGCGCTCCTTCGCGTAGGCGATCGCCGCCTCGAAAGCGCCCATCTGGCAGCCGACGGCCGACCAGGCGACGCCGCCGCGGGTCAGCTTGAGCACCCGGTTGACGTCCTTGAACGAGTTGCCGTGCTCCAGCTTGTTCTCCGCCGGGACCCGGCAGCCGTCGAAGACGATGTCGGCGTTCTGCACGGTCCGCAGCGCGTACTTGCCCTCCATCTTCGTCGGCGTGAACCCGGGCGTGCCCTTCTCGACGACGAACGTCTTCACCTGGTCGTCGGCGACGTCGCGGGCGAACACCACGACGACGTCGGCGAACGTCCCGTTGCCGATCCACCGCTTGGCGCCGTCGATGACCCACCCGTCGCCGTCGCGGCGGGCGGTGGTCTCCAGGCCGCGGGCGACGTCGGAGCCGCCGTGCGGCTCGGTCAGCGCGAAGGCGCCGATCGTGTCCAGCGCGACCATGCCGGGCACCCAGCGGGCGCGCTGCTCGTCGGAGCCCAGCAGCACGATCGAGCCCATCGACAGGCCGTTGTGCACGCCGAGAAAGGTGGCCATCGAGGGGTCGACCCGCGCGGTCTCCAGCGCGATGAACCCGGTGAACAGCCGTGAGGCCCGCGGCCGGTGCTCGAGGTCGTAGCTGCGCCCGACCATGCCCTCCTCGGCGAAGCGGGGCACCAGGTCCATCGGGAACTCCGCCGCGGCCCAGGCGTCGTTGACCCGCGGGCGGACCTCCTCGTGCAGGAAGCGCCGGATGCCCGACAGCTCCTTGCGCTCGTCCTCGGTCAGCAGTGTCTCGTATCC
The DNA here is from genome assembly GCF_900115395.1 of Geodermatophilus obscurus. GTDB lineage: Bacteria > Actinomycetota > Actinomycetes > Mycobacteriales > Geodermatophilaceae > Geodermatophilus > Geodermatophilus obscurus_B. The sequence continues at coordinate 471,981 of NZ_FOWE01000002.1, read as the reverse complement.
GTAGAGGTCACCGGGCAGTTCGTCGGTCATCGCGGGTCCTCACGTCGTCGGGCCCTGCACCTACCCGCAGGCGGACCGGCGCAACTCCACGGCGACCGTCTCGTAAGGAACGGTCGCCGCGGCGGTCGTGGCGGTGACGGCGAACCCCCGCTCCCCCGCGAGCCGCGCGACGGCCGCCGGGACCCGCGCACGGTCCTCCGGGCGCATCACCGAGAACCCCAGGACCACGCGCCCGCCCGGCGCCAGCACGCGGGCGACGACGTCCCACTCCGGCGCGGGCGGCGTCCAGAACGCCCGGACGTCGACGGCGACCACGGCGTCGACGCGCTCGGCGGCGAGCCCGGCCTCGGTCAGCGGACGGGCGAGCACCCGGACGCGGCCCGCCTCGACCGCCGCCGCATTGCGGCGCACCGCCGCCGCGGCCATGCGCGGCGACCGGTCGACGGCGACGACGCTCCCCTGCCCCACCGCCGCCGCCAGCGCGGTGACCAGGACGCCGTGTCCGCAGCCGACCTCGAGCACCCGCTCCCCCGGCGCGGCGGCCACCGCCCCGGCGACGAACGCGAGCCGGTCGGACGCGGCGGGCGGGGTCACACGTGCGCCTGCCCGGTGGAGGCGCTGGTCCCTCCGTCGACGGCGAGCACCGCGCCGGTGACGTACCGGGCGCCCTCGCTGGCGAGGAACAGCACCGGCGGGGCGACGTCCTCCGGCTCGGCGATGCGGCCCAACGGGACCCGGTCGACGTGCGGCGCGAGCGAGGCCTCGTCCCGCGGGGCGTCCTGGTTGAGCTCGGTGAAGGTGAAGGCCGGTGCGACGGCGTTGAGCCGCACGCGCGGCCCCCAGTCCAGCGCCAGCGAGCGCACGAAGTTGGTCACCGCGGCCTTCGTGGCGTTGTAGCCCGCCTGCCCCCAGTCGCCGCGCAGACCCGACACCGACGAGACGGCGACCAGGTTCCCGCCGGACTCCGCCAGCCGGGGCAGGGCGGCCTTGGCGAGGTGGAAGAACGCGTCGACGTTGGTGGCCCGCATCTGCTCCCACGCGTCGTCGGCGAGGTCGGTCAGTTCCCCCCTGGCGTAGCCGGCGGCGTTGCTCACCACGACGTCGAGCCGGCCGAACCGGGCGACGACGTCGGCGACAAGCTGCCGCACCTGCTCCGGGTCGGAGACGTCGGCCGGCAGCGCCGCGGCACGCTCCTCCGGGACGCCCTCGAGCGCGGACTCCAGGCGTTCCCGCCGACGCCCGGTGATCGCCACGGTGGCGCCGGCGTCGAGGAACGCCCGGGTGATGGCCAGGCCGATGCCGGTGCCGCCGCCGGTGACGAGGACGACGGAGCCGGTGAAGTCGAAGGTCGCAGCGCTCATGCGCCCGCCCTACCCGCGGACCCCGGGCGGATGCGCGACCCTCAGCCGCGCTGCTGCCTGCGCCGGCCGCCGAAGGCGCGCTTCACCCGGCGCCACCGGTCGGGCGTGTGCTCGGCGTCGAGCAGCTCGGTCTCGGCGAGGAACCGCTCCACCGGGGCCAGGTCCGGCGGCTGGAAGGGCACCAGCGAGCGGCCGGTGGGCCGCATCAGCGCGTCGACGGCGCGCACCAGCGACCCGCCGTGCTCCTCGACGGCCGCGGCCACCGCACCGGGCTCGACGCCGAGGTGCTCGCCGAGCAGCCGGTGCCGCATGCCGAGCACCGCCGCACGCAGCTCCTCCTCGCGGTCGTCGCCGGTGCGGGCCTCGATCGACAGGTCGCACTCGGTGTCCAGCCCCATCGAGCGGTTGTTGAGGTTGGACGAGCCGATCCGCAGCAGCCGGTCGTCGAGGCAGGTGACCTTGGCGTGCACGTACACCGGCTGCCGCCCCTCGGTGACCGGGACGAGCAGCCGGAAGCGGTCGTGGCGGTCGGCCGCCCGGACCAGGGCGAGCAGCTTCACGCGGGCGGTGTCCATCGCCTTGCTCTCCAGCCAGCCGCTGGCCGCCCGCGGGTTGATGATGACGAACTCCGGGCCGTCCTCCTCGCCCAGCCGGTCGGCGATCGCCTCGGCGATGCGGCGGTTGGCGAAGTACTGGGTCTCGATGTAGACGGTGCGCCGGGCGGCGGCGACCACGGCCAGCCACAGCAGCTCGATCTCGTGCACCAGCTCGGTGCCGCCGTGCTCGGGGCGGGTCCGGGAGACGGCGACGTCGACGTCGGTGAGGAACGGCTCGACGTCCTCCGGCCAGCACGTCCCGGCGTCGGTCACCGGCTCGAGGTGCTCGCCGGTGCCGCTCTCCCACCGCTCGCGGGCGAGGTCGCCGAGCGCGCGGGCGGCCGGGCCGGAGACCAGGCTGGTGACGTCGTGCCACGGCCCGCGGAGCCGGGTGGTGTGCGGCCGGTGGCGCAGCGGGTGGCGGTCGCGGTGCTCGGAGGTGTCCCACCGGTCGGCGGTGACGTCGATGCCGCCGGCGAAGGCGAGGCAGTCGTCGATGACGACGATCTTCTGGTGGTGCGCCCCGCCGACCGGGTGGTGCATGTCGACGGCGAAGCGCAGCCGGTCGGGCGTGCGGCGGTTGAGCAGCACGATCGGTGCCATCCGCCGGTTGAGCGCCACGATCATCCCGAGGTCCCACTGCAGGACGCCGATCTCCAGCCGGGGGTTGGCCCGCACCGCCCGCTCGAGCACGCGGCCCAGCCGGTCCTCGCGCGCGCGGCCCGGGGTGCGGGGGTCCAGGCGGATGCGGGGGTCGAAGTCCCAGCCGATGAACAGCACCCGGCGCTCGGCGCGCAGCACCGCGCGCTTGAGCGTGGCGAAGTAGTCGGCGGCGTCGACGAAGACGGCGTGCCGCTCGGCCTGCTCGATCCGCCAGCACGTCTCGCCGGGGACGAGCAGGGTGTCGGCGGTGGGCGCCGGGACGGTGGAGGCGCCGGACGTCGTCCCGGCACCGTCGGCGCTCTCGATCACCTGCGCAGTCTGCCGACCTGCGCAAGGACCGCGCGCGGCCGGCCCGTCGCCGTCACACGATCGGACCGCCGGCCCCCCGGGTCAGGGGACGACGTCGGGGACGAGGTGCTGGCTCTCCTTGGGCGGGCGCACGTAGTCGTCGGTGACCGGCGGGCGCGGGGGCAGCACCGGCGGCTCGGGCGTGAGGTCCTCGTAGGGGACCTGGGCGAGCAGGTGGGTCATGACGTTGACGCGGGCGCGCTTCTTCACGTCGGCCTCGACCACCCACCACGGCGCCTCCGGGATGTCGGTGGCGGCGAACATGGCGTCCTTGGCGCGGGAGAAGTCGACCCAGCGGTTGCGCGCCTCGAGGTCCATCGGGCTGAGCTTCCAGCGCTTCGTCGGGTCCTGGAGCCGCTTCTGGAACCGCTTCTCCTGCTCGGTGTCGCTGACGGAGAACCAGTACTTGACCAGCGTGATGCCGCTGCGCACGAGCATCCGCTCGAACTCGGGGCACGAGTGCAGGAACTCCTCGTACTCCTCGTCGGTGCAAAAGCCCATCACCCGCTCGACGCCCGCGCGGTTGTACCAGGACCGGTCGAACAGGACCATCTCGCCGCGGGTCGGCAGGTGCGCGACGTAGCGCTGGAAGTACCACTGCCCCCGCTCGCGCTCGGTGGGCGCGGCGAGCGCCACGACCCGGGCTGCCCGCGGGTTGAGCGTCTCGGTGATCCGCTGGATGGCGCCGCCCTTGCCCGCGGCGTCGCGCCCCTCGAAGACGACGACGACCCGCAGGCCGCGCGCCCGGATGTACTCCTGCTGCTTGACCAGCTCGACCTGGAGCCGGGCGACCTCGCGCTCGTACCAGGCGGTGTCGACCTTGCCGGTCGCCTGTGGTGCCTCCTCGAGCGAGGTCCCGGGCTGCTTCTTCGCCGTCATGACCGGCAGCATCGACCCGGGGTGTGACCCCGGCAACACGGCGGGCCGATCGGCCTCGCGCTCACCCGGCCGTCCGCGTACGGTGGGTGCTGTAGCCGGGTCGCCCCGGCCGTCCACCGTGCGTCAGACAGCGGCGTGCACCCCACGGACCCACCGGGTCCGTGACCGAGGTCGCCAGCCCCCGGTTCCCCGAGACCGGAGGCCCCCCGTGGCCGGCACCGACGACTCTCCCCCCGCTGACGCCACCGAGGTGCTCGAGCGGCTCGGCCGGCTCTCGCTGCGGGAGCTGTCCATGGAGAGCCTGCTGCAGACCGTGGCCGACCTGGCCAAGAGCGTCATGCCGGGCGCCCCCGAGGCCTCCGTGACCCTGCTGGTCCGGGACCGGCCGACGACGATCGCCTCCACCGGTGGGCTCGCCACCGCCCTCGACGAGGTGCAGTACGACCGGGGACACGGGCCGTGCCTGCACGCCGCCCGCACCGGCGAGGTCGTCGAGGTCCGCGACACCCGGACCGACGGGCGGTGGCCGGACTACCTCCCGCGCGCCGCCGAGGCGGGCAACCTCAGCTCGCTGTCCCTGCCGCTGGCCGTCGACGCGGACGCGGAGCTCACCGGCGCGCTCAACGTCTACGCCCGCCGGCCGGACGCCTTCGACGAGGAGAGCCGGTCGGTGGGGACCCGGTTCGCCCCCTACGCCGCGGTCGCCGCCGGCAACCTGTACGCCTACCAGAGCGCCCGGGACATGGCCGACAACCTGCAGATCGCCCTGGCCTCGCGCGCGGTCATCGACCAGGCGAAGGGCATCCTCATGGAGCGGCACAAGTTCACCGCCGACCAGGCCTTCCAGGTGCTCGCCCGGATTTCGATGCAGGCCAACCGCAAGCTGCGCGACGTCGCCGACCACCTGGTGGCCACCGGCGAGCTCCTCTCCCCGTAGCCCCCTCAGCGGCCGCGGCGACCCCCCGGGAGGCCGCCGCGGCAAGGCCCCGCCGTTCCAGACCCAGGGGCGGCGGGGCCGCCCTCCCCTGCGGCCGGGCCGATCCGCACCGGGTGTTCACGGAGCGTGACGCCACGGAGGCGTCCTACGACCTTCGGTCCCCGGCGCGCGGCGGCCGGGTCCCGGGCGACTACCGTCCGGGCATGCCGCTCGTGTTGCACTGGGGTGGGCCGCGACACGGCGACGTGGACGACGTGCGGCCCGAGCTCCTGACGTCCTCGGTGCTGGTCTACGACGGCCCCCGCTGGTTCGGCGTCTACCAGCGGTTCGAGCCGGTGCAGGTCCGCGACACCCCGAACGGGCCGGCCGAGGTCTGGGTCGTCCGGGAGTAGCCCCACTGCGGGCCCCCATCGCGAGGGCCACCCGTCGCGTCAGGGGGCTCAGCTGGGGCGGGCCAGCGCGGTGCCGTCCAGGCCGGCGCGGAACTCGACGAGGGACTGGAACACCTGCGCGGCGCCGGCCTCCTGGAGCTCCGCCACGGAGAACCCGCCGGTGCGCACCGCGATCGTGGGGACGGCCACCTTGCCGGCGGCGATGACGTCCCACGTCGAGTCACCGACCATGACGCCGGAGGCGCCCTCGACCTTGGCCAGCGCGGTGACCACGAGGTCCGGTTCCGGCTTGGTCCGCTCCGCGTCGTCGGAGGTGGTCCAGGCGTCGGCGAGGGACCTGCCGTCGACGAGGTCGAGGAACGCCTCGACGTGCTTGGCCTTGCCCGAGCTGGCCAGCACGAGCCGGAAGCCGCGCCGCTTGACCTCCTCCAGCAGCTCGTGCGCGCCGTCGAAGGCCTTCACCTCGCCGACGAGCTCGTCGAACTCCTCGACCCACGCGTCGCGCAGTGCGTCGCCGTGCTCCTCCTCGGCCTCGCGGCCGCCGATCGCGGGCACGAGCATGTCCCCGCCCATGCCGATGGCGCGGTGGATCCGCCACAGCGGGCGGGTGATCCCGTAGCGGTCGAACGCCCGCGACCAGGCGAGCGCGTGGTGGTAGTTGGTGTCGACGAGGGTGCCGTCGACGTCGAAGATCGCGGTGTCGGACACGGAGCTCCAATGCAGGGAACGCGGCAGGCAGCCGCAGGCTGCGCCGGGCGAGGAGGGACCGGCCGGGACCGGGAACGCACGGCCGGAGGGGCAGCGACACGGTCGGCACGCAGGCACGGCATCCGCCGCGGGACACCCGGCCGACCGGCTGACGGCGTCCCGTGGACAGGCACGTCAGGCCGCGTTCTCGACCCGTCCGGACCCTAACAGGGCAGGCGGCGAGGGGCCCGGGCGAGCCGGGCCGGAGGTGCCGGCCCGGTCAGCCGCGACGCTGCGCAGCACCGGGCACGGCGCCGGTCTCGCTGAGCTCCACGGCGATGTCGGCCAGCTTGCGGTTGGTCTCCTGGGAGACCCGGGCCAGCACCCCGAACGCCTGGTCCGCGGTGAGCTTGTAGCGCTCCATGAGGATGCCCTTGGCCTGGCCGATGAGGTCGCGGCTGTCGACGGCCCGGCGCAGCTCCTGCTCGTGCTCGGCGCCGGCCAGCGCCACCGCGGCGTGGCCGGCGAGCATGAGCCCGATCTGCTCGGACTCGTCGTCGAAGGCGCCCGCGGCGGCCGAGTACAGGTTCATCGCGCCCAGCTGGTCGCCCGAGACAAACAGCTGGAAGCACATCATGCTGCCGACCCCGAGCGCCGCGGCCTCGCGCGCGAACTCCGGCCAGCGCTCGTCGGCGCCGACGTCGTCGACCCGGACGACCTCCTGCTCCCACACGGCGTCGAGGCACGGCCCCTGGCCCAGGCGGCTCTGCAGCTCGTCGACCTGCCGGGGCAGGTCGCCGCTGGAGGCCCGGGGCTCCACCCGGTGGCGGCCGATCACGTAGCTGATGCCGCACTCCATGGCGTGCGGCACCGTCGCCACCGCGGACGCGGTGATGGCCCGCAGCGTCCCCTCGACGTCGCCGTGCTCCTCCTGCAGCTGCCGGGCGACCCGGCTCATGGCGTCGCCGAGGTGCTGCCGTACGTCGCACTCACCCGGGCTCGACACCATGGCCCCAATCTAGTCAGTGCGACCGTCCGTGAGGGGACGCGGACACCCGGCGCATCCCGACGGCGGGACTACGCCGAGCTGTCGTGGTCCAGGGCGAGGTGGTCCAAGGGGATCTCCCGGTCGACGACGCGCCGGGCGAGCCGGTCCAGGTCCTCCCCGCTCGTGTAGGCGTGGGCTCGGAGGAGGGCGAGCGCGTCGGCGCTGCTCACGCCGAGACCGGCGTTGAGGAAGCCCAGGGCCTGCCACACGGTCGACCGCCGCTCGGCGGCTGGGGCGTCGAGCCAGGCCGGCCCGCCGTCGGTCCCCCGCGAGGTCCTGCCCTCCGCCCGGAGCACCGAGGTGACCTCGGTGCTGACCGCGAGCGCGTCGGCCAGGCCCAGCCGGGTGACGTCGTTCGGGGGGACGGTGTAGAGGTCCAGCGCGCCGATGCCGCGCAGGGCGTCCTCCAGCGGCAGCGAGATCGTCCCGCGGATCGGCGTCCGGGTGACCAGCCCGTCGTGGAACACCGGCCACCGGGTGCGGATGGTCGCCTCGTCGGCCACCAGCGGGCGTCCCTCGGCGTGGGCGGACAGGCAGGGTCCCTCACCCGCGGTGAACTGCAGCCGCTCCGCGATCGACGACGTGGCGTCGCTGGCGCCCACGGGCAGCCGGCGGTCGTCGGCGAAGAAGAGTGCGATGCCCGCGCCGTCGACCGGGAGCACCCGGGCGCACACCCGCGCCAGGCGCTCCGGCAGCAGCTCCGGACCGGTCAGGTCGAGCGCCGACGCGGCGAGCGCGACCCGGAACTCCTCGACGACCGTCACGACGACCGTCTACCCAGCCGCCCCCGTCCTGGAACGGGACGGTCCCGTCCGTGGGAGGCGCGTCCTCCGCCGCGGCCATAGCGTGGCGGTCACCGCCCCAGCAGCCGGGCGCCCCGCCACGTCGTCGGAGGGCCCCGTGGCCTCTTCTCCCGAGGGTCCCGCCCGCACACCGGCCGGCACGGTCCAACCCGACCCCGGTCACGACGACGGGGGCGGCCTGACCGGTGCGGTCGTGGTCGTGGCCCTGGTGTCGGCCATCTCCGGACTGCTCTACGGCTACGACACCGGCATCATCTCCGGCGCGCTGCTGCAGATCAGCGACGAGTTCGGCATCGGCAGCGGCTGGGAGCAGGTGATCGCGGCCTCGATCCTCGCCGGTGCGGTCGTCGGGGCGCTGGTGTGCAGCCGGCTCAGCGAGCGGCGCGGCCGGCGCACGACGCTGCTCATCGTCGCCGCGGTCTTCGTCGTCGGCGCGCTCGCGGCGTCGCTGGCCCGCGATCCGCTCACGCTGTCGCTGGCGCGCGTCGTCCTCGGCTTCGCCGTCGGCGGCGCGACGCAGACCGCCCCCGTGTACGTCGCGGAGCTGGCTCCCAGCCGGTACCGCGGCCGTCTGGTGCTGTTCTTCCAGATCGCCATCGGCGTCGGCATCGTGATCGCCACGATCGTCGGTGCGACCGAGAGCGTCGACTGGCGGCTGGCGATCGGCGCGGCCGCCGTGCCCGGCGCCCTGATGCTGCTGTTCCTGCTGCGCCTGCCCGACAGCCCGCGGTGGCTGGTCAAGGCCGGTCAGCGCGACCGCGCGCAGCAGGCGCTCGAGGGCGTGCGCCCCCGGGGCGACGACGTGTCCGGGGAGATGCGCGACATCGACGAGCTCGTCGAGGCTGAGCGCGAGGCCAGCACCAGCGGCTGGCGGGGTCTGCGGGAGGCCTGGGTGCGCCCGGCGCTGGTCGTGGGGTGCGGGCTGGCGATCTTCACCCAGCTCTCGGGCATCGAGATGATCGTCTACTACTCGCCGACGATCCTCACCGACAACGGGTTCTCCGACTCCGCGGCGCTGCGGGTCTCGGTCGCGCTGGGCGTCACCTACCTGGTCACCCAGCTGATCGGGCTGGCGATCATCGACCGCGTGGGCCGGCGGCGGCTGACGCTGCTCACCCTCCCCGGGGCGGCGCTGTCGCTGATCGTGCTCGGCAGCTTCTTCGTCACGGGCAACGACGGCGACGCGCAGGTGCCCTACATCATCGCCACGCTCATCGCGTTCATGGCCTTCACGGCCGGCGGCATCCAGCTCATGGGCTGGCTCACCGGCTCGGAGATCTACCCGCTGGCCACCCGCGAGGCCGGCGCCGCCGCGCAGTCGGCGTCGCTGTGGGGCACCAACCTGCTCATCACCCTGACGCTGCTGAGCACCATCGAGACGATCGGCACCGGGCAGACCTTCTGGCTGTACGCCGGGTTCAACATCGCCGCGTTCGTCTTCCTGTACCGGAAGATGCCCGAGCTCACCGGCCGCAGCCTGGAACAGATCGAGGGCAAGCTCTCGAAGGGGCAGTTCCGGCCGGCGGACTTCGCCCGGGGCCGGTAGTCCGGAGCGGCCGCCGTCGCCGGGCCCGGTCGGCCGGGCCCGGCGCTAGGAGAACGTCAGGATCGGGCCTGCCGTCGGCGGCCGGCCGTCTTCCGTGCTGCTCTACGCCCTGCTCGCCAACGTCGTCGAGAAGCCCGACGGCATCACGATCTCCGCCTTCTTCGTCGTCGGCATCGTGGCGATCTCCCTGGTGTCACGGGTCACCCGCACCACCGAGCTGCGGGCCGACCACATCGATCTCGACGACCCGGCCCGCTCGTTCGTCACCGACTCGCTGGCCCACGACGGGCAGCTGCACCTCGTGGCCAACCGCCGCCAGCGCGGGGAGGCCGGGGAGTACGCGGAGAAGGAGGAGGCCCAACGCGGGATGAACCCCGTGCCCGGTGCCGCCGACGTCCTGTTCCTGGAGATCGACGTGGTCGACCCCTCGGCGTTCAGCGGGGCGCTGCACGTGCGGGGCGTGCAGGTGGACGGTCACCGGATCCTCCGGGCGGAGGCCCCGGCGGCGCCCAACGCCATCGCGGCGGTCCTGCTCGCCCTGCAGGAGGCGACCGGGGTGCGGCCGCACTGCTACTTCGAGTGGTCCGAGGGCAACCCCCTCGGGCACCTGTTCCGCCACCTGCTGCTCGGCCGCGGCGACACCCCGCCGGTGGTGCGGGAGATCATCCGCGAGGCCGAGCCCGACCCCTCCCGCCGGCCCGGCATCCACGTCGGCGGCTGACGGTGACCGGCGTCCTCGCGGTCGTGCCGTACGTGGTGGCGGTGCTCGGTGCGGCGGCGGTCCACACGGCGGGCTTCCTGCTCTGGACCGGCCCGCCCGGCCGACCGGGCTCCGGTCCCTACGGCGACTGTCCGGTGACGGTGTCCGCGCCCGACCCGCCGGGTCCACCCCGACCGACCAGGTCGACGTCGCCGTCGATGGTCGCGCCCCGCAGGAGCATCACCAGCAGGACCGCCCCCAGCAGGACGAGGGCGACGACGACGGCGGCGATCCACGGCCAGGTGCGGTACCTGCGCCGGGGACGCCGACGGGGGGCGACGGTGACCTGGACCGGCGCGGGGGCGCCGTACTCGATCGTCGGTTGCCGGACCCCCTGCACCCGGTCGGGCAGGGTCACCGTGGCCTCGTCCCGAGGAGTGCCGCCCGGCCCGGACACCCCCGAGGCCCCGGCCTGGGGAGGGCGTGCACGGGCCGGGACCGGTGGCCGGCCCACCCGGACGGTGGGCTCGGCGCGGATCCCCGGCGGCTGCGGATCGGCTGCGCCTGGCGTCGACATCTGGACCTCCGTCGTCGGCCCGCAGGCCCGGCGGCTGTGGGGCGGGTGCCGGTCCCCACCATGCCCGGGGAGCACCGGGGTACTCCTGCCGACGGGAGCCCGGTCCGGCGCCGTCGACGGCGGGCGCCCCCCGGCGATCTCGAGCCGTGGGCACTCAGCCGGAGCGCCACGTCGTGCCGGGCCCGCGCTGCCACGCGCCGGCGCCGCCGGCCAGCGGCCGGAACCCCGCGAGGCCCTGCTCGACCGGTCTGCACCCGGCCGTGCAGTCGAACTCGACCGGCACGCCGTCGAGCCAGCCGACGGCCGCGGTGAGACCGCAGCGCGGACAGGTCTCCCAGGTGATGTGTTCACTCGCCATGTCTCTCCCGGCCGGTGCACACCGGCGAAGGGGTGGCCGCTGACCCTGGGCTCGAGCTGGCGCACCTCGTGGAGCGACGCCGTCCTACCCGCGTGCGAGACGCCCGAACCCGGCCGCCGGGGCCCGGACGGAGATGGGGCGCGGCACCTCCGCCGCTTCCTGGGCCCTGCCGTCGTGCTCGTCCATACTGGACCGACCAGGTGCCGCTGCAGACCCACGCGGAGGCTCGACCGGGGACGGGGACGATGAGCGCGCACGGCGACGACGCGCGGCGACCCGACGTGGCGGAGTGGCCGGGCGAGCCGGACGAGGCGCGACGCTCGCTGCTGGACCTGGCGGTCGCCGCTGCCGGGATCGGCTCGTTCGACTGGGACCTGGTCACCGGCACCCTGAGCTGGGATGCGCGGCTGATCGAGCTGTTCGGCTACGACGCCGCCACGTTCGACCGCAGCATCGACGCGTTCAACGCCCGTCTGCACCCCGACGACGTCGACCGGGTCGGCGAGCTGCTCGGCCGGGCGATCGAGACGGTGGGTGAGTACTCCGCGGAGTACCGGGTGGTCCTCCCCGGCGGTGGGCAGCGGTGGGTGGCCGCCCGCGGGCGGGCCCTGGCCGACGAGTCGGGTGCGGCCGTGCGGCTGCTCGGGGCGGCGTGGGACATCTCCGTCCGCCGGGAGGCACAGGACCGCCTGGCGCAGCTGGTCGAGTCGATGGCGGTCGGGTTCATCGCCATGGACACCGACTGGGTGATGACCCACGTCAACGCCGAGGGCGAGCGGGTCACCGGCATGCCGCGGACGCAGTTGCTGGGCCGGACGCTGTGGGAGGTGTTCCCCGCGACGGTCGGCACCGAGTTCGAGGCCTCCTACCGCCGTGCCGCCGACACCGGCCGGCCGGTGGTCTTCGAGGCCTTCTACCCCGAGCCGCTCGACGTCTGGGTCGAGGTCCGCGCCGTCCCCGGCGACGACGGGGTCGCGCTGTACTTCCTCGACATCACCGCCCGTCGCCGCGCGCAGGAGCTGTCGGACCGGGCGGCCGAGCGCGAGCGGATGCTGTCCCGCATCACCGAGGAGCTGTCGGCGACGCTGGACGCCGACGAGGCCGCCCGCCGGCTCACCAGGCTGGTGGTGCCCGGTGTCGCCGACTGGTGCATCGTCACGCTCATCCACGACGAGGAGGCCAGCGGCGACCGCCGGGCGCTGCGGAACGTGACCTCCTGGCACCACGACCCGCAGTGGCGCGGCGCCGTGGACGCCTACGCGCGGACGCGGCTGGCTGCCCTGAGGGACGACTCGCTGGTCGTCCGGGCCATGCGCACCGGGCAGCTGCAGCTGCTCGCGCGGGACGCCACCGACCAGGTGCGGGGGATGCTCCACCCGGGACCGGTGCAGGACCTGGTGCTGGAGCTGGCGCCCGAGTCGATCGCCGTGCTCCCGCTGCCCGGCAGGAACGGCCCCGTCGGGATGCTGACGTTGTGCACCGGTCGGGCCCGCGGAGGGTTCGTCCCGGCCGACCTGGTGACCGCCCGCCACGTCGCCGCCCGAGCCGGGGTCGTGCTGGACAACGCGCGCCTGTACCGGCAGCAACGCGACCTGGCCGAGGGCTTCCAACGGTCCCTGCTGACCCCGCCGCCCGAGCCCGACCACGTGCAGATCGTCGTCCGGTACGTCCCCGCCGGGGAGGCGGCCGAGGTCGGCGGGGACTGGTACGACGCGTTCCTGCAGCCCTCGGGTGCCACGGTGCTCGTCATCGGGGACGTCGTCGGTCACGACGTCCAGGCCGCCGCGGCGATGGGCCAGGTGCGCACGATCGTCCGGGCGCTGGCCGCTCGCGACCACGGCGGACCCGCTGCGGTCCTCGGCGAGGTCGAGCAGGTGATGCAGACCCTGCAGTCGGAGATCCTCGCCACCGCTGTCGTCGCGCGCCTGGAGCAGACCGACGACGAGCGCGCGGCCGGTCTGACCCGGCTGCGCTGGTCGAACGCCGGGCACCCGCCCCCGATGGTGGTCACCCCGGACGGGCACGTGCGGGTCCTCGACGGCGGCCGCCCGGACCTGCTGCTGGGGGTCCGCCCCGACGCGCCACGCCGGGAGGCCGAGGTGACCCTGCCGTGGGACAGCGTGGTGCTGCTCTACACCGACGGGCTGGTGGAGAGCCGGCACGAGGACATCGACCACGGCCTGCACCGGCTGCAGGTGCTCCTGGGCGAGCTGGCCGGCCGCGAGCTCGACGAGCTCTGCGACGAGGTGCTCGCGAGGATGCTGCCGACCAACCCCGGTGACGACGTCGCCCTCGTCGCCCTGCAGCTGCACCCGCAGGACCGGCCGCGGCCGCCCCAGGCCGGACCGAACCGCGTGCCGCCGAACGTGCCGGCGGACTGAGCCGGCCCGTCCCCGCGGACCTGCCGAGGTCTCAGCTCCAGCTCGTGGAGAGCCGCACGCTCACGCCGTGCTCGTCGTGGCGGACCGCGACGTGGTCGCACAGCTGCCGGGCCAGCCACAGACCCATGCCGCCGTGGGAGAGGTCCTGCCCGTGGGCGGGTCCGTAGCCGGCGAACGGGTCGTCGAGGCCGCTGCCGGAGTCGCGGACGGTGGCCACCAGCCGCCCCGGTGCGGTCCACAGGCGCAGGCCCGCCGGCGGGGCACCGTGCCGGACCGCGTTGGAGGTGATCTCGTCGACGGCCATGAGGAAGTCCTCGAGCAGGTCGGGCGGACCGTCCACGGCTTCCAGCAGGTGGCGGACCGTGTGCCGCAGACCGGTGTAGTCGGTGATGCGGTCGTCGGCCAGCACCGGCGGCGTCGCCTCCAGCGGCTCGACGGGCACCGGCAGGGTGCGCACGTAGGTGGCCGGGTCGACGAAGTCGGGGTTCACCGCCCGCCCGGAGGCGGTGACCAGCTGGGGGTGGGTCTGCCGGACCGAGGTCAGGATCGGCTCGGGCAGGGCGGCGTCGACCACGCACAGGCCCCACAGCGGAGACGCGGCGAAGGCGACGTTGACGACCGCCTCGTAGGCCTGCCACTCCCGCCACTCGGCGGTCGTCGTGCCGAAGTCGGTCTCCCCGACCACCCGGAGCCGCCGGCCCGGCGCGGCGTGCTCGGCGGCGAAGCGGCGGAACGTCGTGATGGCGGTGGGCGTGCGGGCGCGGTACACGCTGCGCCGCTCGACGACCACCACGCGCGGGTCGTCGCCGACGGCCTCGCGCAGCGGCCCGGTGGTCGCGGGTCCGGCTGCGATGAGCGCGGCGTCGCCGGCGGCCAGCCCGTCGAGCAGCCACGGAGCCGCGACGGCGACGAGGTCGTCGACGCCGTCGTAGACCAGCGCGTCGTGCAGGTACCCGGGAGGCACCTCGTCGGAGCCCGGCACGCGACTGCCGGGACGCTCGACCGGGTGACCCACCTGCACCGTGCTCGTCCCCCCGTGGTGTCGGCTGCCTGCGACGAGAGCCGTCTCGACGGAACTGCTCCCCTGCTGTCTACCCGACGGCCGAGCGCCTACGCCGCCGCGAGCCGGTGAGCACCCGAGGGGGACCGCAGGAGGGCCCGGGGTCGACGGGAGTCGCCGCACCTGGCCGCGACGCGGCGGGTTCCGGCGGACGGCGCGATCGACCCCCACACTGCCGGGCCGCCGTGATCGCGTTCACGGGGTCCGCCGTCGTTCCCGCAGCCCCTCGGACTGCCGGTTCGACCGACGGCGGACACCCGCCCACCGGCGCGAACCCCGCCGACTGCCACCACGACAGCGACCAGGCCGACGGAACCCTGCCGACGACGCCGTGGCGGCACCTCGGGCCCGGCGCTCGCCCAGTGTCCGGAGGCGGCTCCAGGGACAGCCGGCGCCGGCGCCGGGCGGTCGGCGAACGGTCAGTCCATGACCGGGGTCGGCCGACTCGTCGATCACCGGCTCCGGCGGGCCATCGCGGCGGTCCCTCGACCTCCGGGGTGTCCCGGTGGTCGTCGCTCGTCTCGCCGCCGTGGACGTGTCCGTCGTGAGCTGCTCAACGCCCGCAATGGCAAGGCTCGGTGGGGCTCCCTCGGTTCGGTCGCTCCGCTGACCAGGTCGCTCGGCCGGACGCCCGTCGATCGATGGCGGTCAGGAAGAGGACGGCGCGTGGCCTGCGCCCGTGAACGGAGGGCACCGCAGGCCCGTATGCACCAGTGATCCCGGCCACATCCGGTCGGGCCGACACGGGCGGAGTTCCTCGTGCGACTGGTCGTCCGTACCGCAGCGAGCACGTCTCCGGGCGTCGCGACCACGAGTCCGCGCTCCGCCGTGCGCCAGCGCACGGTGCGGGCGGCGACCGCTCCGGCTGCGGCGACCGCAACCCCTCCCACTCGGAGCCGGACCGGTTCGGTGAGCAGCGTCTCGACTTGCGTCACGGAGGTGGGTTGCGGAGCTCTCATGACGGAACGAGGTACGTCCGAGAAGGCACTGAGAATTCATGCACAGCGGTCACTCGGAGCCTTGACAGGCCCACCGCGCGAGCGCAGGCTCTTCACCCCGCGGCGGCCGGGCGGTTCAGGGAATGGGCCGAGAGGAGTCGTACCCACAGCCCCGGAGGCGCAACGACGTGCTAATCGGCACGTGCGACTCCACGGCTCCCGCGCAATTGCACAGCCTGACGATCGACACCGTGGTGCGGTGACGGCTGGCGCAATGCAGGCCGACTCGTGGTCGGTTGACGAGGGGGGCTCATGCACGGGGGCAGAGGTTCCACACCGCGTCACGTCCGTCGTGGTCGTCGAGGAGTGCGAGGCGTGCCACGCCTGCCATGCAGGTCTCCCACCGGTTCACGGCTTCACCAGGTGACACGCGGCTCCGCCGCACGTGGACGCGATCGCCGTGGCCCCACTGCTGACCGCACACCTGCCGATCGCTCCGAAGGCGATCCCTGCACTGCTCGTCGTCGACGTCGCACGTCGTCGGCCAATTCGCCTCATTGCGCCGGTACGAGAGCGCAACTGAGCGATCCGCTGCCGCTGAGGATCTGATCATGACAGTCATATGCGCTCCCCAGGCCTTCAACGAAGAGGACCTGTACATCGATCTCCGATCGATCTCGAACCACTCGCTCTTCCTGAAGTGCGAGGGCTTCAACTTCGCCGGTTCGGTCAAGTTCAAGACCGCGAGGGAAATGGTGGATGCCGCTGAGCAGGACGGGAGCCTGCGGCCCGGTGCGGTCCTGATCGAGTCCTCGTCCGGGAACCTCGGTGTGGCGCTGAGCATGATCGCGGCCAGCAAGGGCTACCGATTCCTCTGTGTGACCGACCCTAGGTGCAACCTGTCCAGCAGGCGGCTGATGGAGGCGCTGGGCGCCCGGGTGCACACCATCACCGAGCCCGATTCCGTCGGGGGCTTCCTCGGCGCCCGGAAGGACTACGTCCGGGCGATGTGCGCCTCCGACGACCGGTACGTGTGGCTCAACCAGTACAGCAACCCGCGCGCCTGGATGGCCCACTACCGCACGACGGCACCGGCCATCGCCCGCTCCTTCCCCGAGCTGGACGTGTTGTTCGTCGGTGCCGGCACCACCGGGACCCTGATGGGCTGCGCCCGCTGGTTCCGGGAGTGGTACCGGCCGGTGCGGATCGTCGCGGTCGACAGCGTCGGCTCGGTGACCTTCGGCAGCCCGGCCGCCCGACGGATGATCCCCGGCCTGGGCAGCGGCGTCCGCCCGGAACTGCTCGATGAGTCCTTCGTCGACGACGTGGTCCTCGTCGAGGAGGTGGACACCATCAGAGCCTGCCACCGGCTGGCCCGCCGCGGCTTCCTGTTCGGCGGCTCCACCGGCACGGTGGTCAGCGGCGCCACGAACTGGCTGGCCCGGCACGACGGGTGGGACGTCACCGCGGTGGCCATCGCCCCAGACCTCGGCGAGCGCTATCTCGACACCCTCTACCAGTCCAACTGGGTCGAGGCTCTGTACGGCAAGGACGCGCTCCCTGTGGACACGGGAGCTGAGGCGGGACCGGCCGTGCTCGAGCCACGGTCATCCGCGTACCGGTCGTCCGTCACGTCCGACCCGCGCTGAGGCGGAGGCGCAGGCGACGCATCCCCCCGCACGGGCACAGACCTGCTTCCTCGCGCTGAAGGAGTCCATGACGTGGGACACCCGATCGAGGTCCTCACGACTGCCCCGGCAGCAGCCTCGGCCGTTCATGACGAGCACGCCCCGCAGACCCAGGCCGTCCTGGCCGCGGTGCTGGCCGACGTCCTGCAGGTCGAGCAGGTCCCGGTCGACGCGCACGTCTTCGACGACCTGGGCGCGGACTCCATGGTCATGGCGCGCTTCTGCGCCCGCGTACGCAAGCAGCCAGACCTCCCCACGGTCTCGATGAAGGACGTCTACCAGCACCCGACGATCCACAGCCTGGCGGTGGCGCTCGCACCGCCGCCTGCCACCGACCCCGTCGACACCAAGCTGGCCGCGGTGCTGGCCGACGTCCTGCAGGTCGAGCAGGTCCCGGTCGACGCGCACGTCTTCGACGACCTGGGCGCGGACTCCATGGTCATGGCGCGCTTCTGCGCCCGCGTACGCAAGCAGCCAGACCTCCCCACGGTCTCGATGAAGGACGTCTACCAGCACCCGACGATCCACAGCCTGGCCGCAGCCTTCAGCGCCGACCTGCCTGCCGCGGTCGAGCGATCGGCCCCGGTGCCGACCGCGGCACCCCCACCTGCCCCCGCCAAGACGGCGCAGTACCTCCTCTGCGGGACCCTGCAGGCGCTGTTCTTCTTCGGCTACTGCCTCCTCGTCGCGGCCGTCAGCGTGGCCGGCTACGGCTGGATCTCCGACGGCGGGGGGATCGTCGACCTGTACGCGCGGTCGGTCGTCGCCGGCGGTGCGGCCTTCGTCGGGCTCACCCTCTTGCCCATCGTGGTGAAGTGGGCGCTGATCGGGCGCGGCGGACCGCGGCAGTTCCCGGTCTGGAGTCTTGCGTACGTCCGCTTCTGGATCGTCAAGACGCTGATCCAGCGGAATCCGATGCTGCTGTTCTTCAGCGGCACGCCGCTGTACGTCTGGTACCTGAGGGCGCTGGGCGCGAAGGTCGGCCGGGATGTCGCGATCTTCGTCCGGCAGGTTCCGGTGGCCACCGACCTGCTGACCATCGGCGACGGGACGGTGATCCGGAAGGACGTCCTGATCAGCGGCTACCGGGCCCACGCCGGCCAGATCCAGATCGGCCGGATCACCCTCGGCAGGGACGTGGTCGTGGGCGAGGCCTCGGTCATCGACACCGAGACGTCGATGGGGGACGGCGCCCAGCTCGGTCACCGGTCATCGCTGCACGCCGGTCAGGCGGTGCCCGCGGGTGAGAGCTGGCACGGAGCGCCGGCCCGGCGGGCCGACGTCGACTACCGGCTGGTCCCGCCCCGGGTCTGTCGCACCCGCCGCAAGGTGGTCTACACGCTCCTCAAGCTGGTCACGGTGCTGCTGGTCGACCTGCCGCTGGCGATCGGCGGACTGGCTTTCCTGTTCCTCGCGTTCCCCGGCCTCGGCGAGCTGCTCGATGCCGGCCCGGTGGCCTTGACCAGCGCGACGTTCTACCTCAACGCCCTGGTGGGCTCGCTGATCCTCTACTTCGGCACCTACGTCGTCGGCTTCCTCTTCGTCACGACCGTCCCCCGGCTGCTGAGCGCGCTCATCACACCGGGCCGCGTCTATCCCCTGTACGGCTTCCACTACTCGGTGCAGCGGACGATCACGAAGACGACGAACGCCAAGCCGCTGCTGAAGCTCACCGGCAACAGCTCCTACGTCGTCCACTACCTGAGAGCCCTGGGGTACCACCTCGGGCAGGTGGAGCAGACCGGGTCGAACTTCGGTGAGGCGGTGAAACACGACACCCCGTACCTGACCTCCGTCGGCAGCGGCACGATGATCGCCGACGGACTGTCGGTCTCGAACGCCGACTTCTCCAGTACGTCCTTCAGGGCGTCCTGGGTCTCGATCGGCGCACACAGCTTCCTCGGGAACGCGGTCGCCTATCCCGCGGAGGCCATGGTCGGGAACGACGTCCTGCTCGCGACGAAGGTGATGATCCCGATCGACGGGGAGCTCCGGGAGGGCGTCGGGCTGCTGGGCTCCCCTGCCTTCACGATCCCGCGCACCGTCTTCCGCGACGCCACGATCGACGCCCACCTCCAGGCCCCGGGTGAGCTGTCCCGCCGACTGGCCGCCAAGAACCAGCACAACCTCATCACCATGGGCCTGTTCCTGCTGCTCCGCTGGGTCGATGTCTTCGCACTGGCCGTGATCACCACGGCCGGCCTCGACCTCAGCGACCGCTACGGCAGTAGCGCGCTCGCGGCGTCCATGGTGGTCGCCGTCCTGTTCGTCACCGTGTACACCGTGCTGATCGAGCGCGCCTCCACCGGTTTCCGCCCGCTGACCCCGCAGCAGTGCTCGATCTACGACCCGTACTTCTGGTGGCACGAGCGCTACTGGAAGCTGATGGCCGACACGCAGCCGAACTTCTACAACGGCACGCCGTTCAAGAACGTCGTCTGGCGGCTGCTGGGTGTCCGACTCGGCCGCCGGGTGTTCGACGACGGCGCCGCCATCCCCGAGCGGACGCTGGTCACCATCGGCGACGACTGCACCATCAACGCCGGGACCTCCATCCAGGGCCACTCGCAGGAGGACGGCGGCTTCAAGTCCGACCACATCACCATCGGCGCCGACGTCACCCTCGGGGTCGGCGCCTGGGTGCACTACGGCGTGACGGTCGGCGACGGCGCGGATCTCGGTCCCGACGCCTTTCTCATGAAGGGCTCTGAGGTCCTGCCGGCCGAGCACTGGGGCGGCAACCCGGCGCAGGAGCTGCGGGACGACGAACTGCCCACCGGCCTACGCACGTCGGCCCCCGCCTCGAGCGCCGCTCCCGACGGCCACGCCCGGATCGGGCGCACCCACGACACCATGGAGGAGCTCATGGAGGTGCTCCGTCAGGACGCCCTCTCCGATGGTCAGCACCAGGCCGTCCCGCCACAGCGGATGGCCGGCCGACACCGCGCCCGCCAGCGCCACCGGGCGGCGACCCGGTGAGCGCGGTGGACACGGTCGCGACGCCGGACGCCGGCCGCGAGTTCTGGCGGGAGGTGCTCATGACCGGCGGACGGACCACGCTCCCGCGTTGGACACTCGACCCGGTGCCAGGTGTGGCGGAGCACGAGACGCCGGTACCCCGTGGGCTGCTGACAGCGGTGCGGGAGCTGGCCGGAGACCTGGCCGTCCACCCGAGCGCACTGCTGCTGGCCGCGCACGCCCGGGTACTCACGGCGCTGTCCGGCGATCGCGAGGTACTGACCGGCTACGTGACCGGTCCGGAAGACCGGACGCTGCCGTGCCGGCTGGACACCGGCGCCGGCTCCTGGCGCGAACTGGTGCGGGAGGCCGCGCACGCCCGGGCGCGGCTGCTGGCGCACCGAGACGCCCCCCTCGAGGCCCTCCGCCGGGAGCACGGCCTGACCGACGCATCGTCCGAGTCCGCGGTCGACCCGGACGGCATCGGTGGCGACCTGCCCGACACCGCTGTCCTCTCCGTCGGCGCCGTCCCGCACGGCGCCTCCCTCGGACTGCGGCTGCAGTACCGGACTGACGCCGTGGACGCCGCGACCGCCCAGCGGATCAGCGACTACCACCTCACCGCGCTCCGGCTCATGACCGCTGATCCCGACGCTGATCCCGGACGGCAGAGCCTGCTCTCCGCCGAGGAGCTCGAGTTCCAGCTCGTGGGGCTGGCCGGACCCCGCCGCGAGCTGCCGGACCGCCGGGTGCACGAGCTGGTGGAGGAGCAGGCCCGCCGACGTCCGGACGACATCGCCGCTGTGCACGGGAACGCCCGGATCGGTTACGGCGAGCTGGACGCCCGCGCCAATCGGGTGGCCCGGGCGCTGCTGGTCCGCGGGCTCGCGCCGGAGGACGTCGTCGCCGTGGTCACCGAGCGCGACCTGGACTGGCTGACCGCCGTCCTCGCGGTGTTCAAGGCCGGTGGCGCCTACCTGCCCGTCGAGCCGCACCTCCCCGCCGACCGGATCGCCGTCGTGCTGACCCGCGCCGGCTGCCGGCTGGCGCTCACCGAGCCGGGCAGCACCGCCTCGCTCGACGCGGCCCTGGCCGGGCTGCCGGGCGTGCAGGCGCTGCACGTCGGCGACGCCGCTGACGAGGGGCATCCCGCGACCAGCCCCGGAGTCGCGGTCGGCCCCGGGCAGCTGGCCTACCTGTTCTTCACGTCCGGGTCGACCGGTGAGCCCAAGGGGGCGATGTGCGAGCACGCGGGGATGCTCAACCACGTCCTGGCCAAGATCGACGACCTCGGCGTCGCCGGAGGCCGGGTGGTCGCGCAGGTCGCCCCGCAGGGCTTCGACATCTCCCTGTGGCAGCTGGTGTCGGCGCTGGTGGTCGGCGGGCGGACCGTGCTCGTGCCGCAGGACGTCGTCCTCGACGTGGCGCGCTTCGTCGACCAGCTGGTCGACGAGCACGTCGCCGTGGTGCAGGTGGTCCCCTCCTACCTCGAGGTCGTGTTGACCTACCTGGAGGCGCACCCCCGCGGGCTGCCCGACCTGCGCTGCGTGTCGGTCACCGGCGAGGCGGTGAAGAAGGAACTCGTGCAGCGTTGGTTCGCCGCACAGCCGGGCATCGCGCTGGTCAACGCCTACGGGCTGACCGAGACCTCCGACGACACCAACCACGCGGTCCTGCGGTCGGTCCCGGAGACCGACCGGGTACCGCTGGGACGCCCGATCCCCAACGTCGAGGTACGGGTGGTCGACGAGCACCTGGTGCCGGTGCCGCTGGGCGCGCCCGGCGAGATCGTCTTCTCCGGCGTCTGCGTCGGCCGCGGCTACGTCAACGACCCGGAGCGGACCCGCCGGGCCTTCGTGCCCGACCCGTACCGCCCGGGCCGGCGGCTGTACCGCAGCGGCGACTCCGGACGCTGGCTGCCCAGTGGTGAACTGGAGTTCCTCGGCCGTCGGGACAGCCAGGTGAAGATCTCGGGCTTCCGGATCGAGCTCGGCGAGGTGGAGAACACCCTGCTCGGGGTGCCCGGCGTGCGCGACAACGCGGTGGTCGTGGCGCAGGGGCCCGACCACAGCCGCCACCTCGTGGCCTTCTTCACCGGCGACGAGCTGCCGGACGACGTCCTCCGGGACCGGCTGGCCGCCTCCCTGCCGGCGTACATGGTGCCGCGCGCCTTCCACCACCGGCCGAGTCTGCCCCTGACCCCCAACGGCAAAGTCGACACCAAGGTCCTCACCGCGCTGGCCGGCCAGCTCGCTGCGGTGGTCGAGGACACCACCGCCCCGCGGACGCCGAGCGAGCGGAGGGTCGCCGCCGCCTGGTCGACGGTGCTCGGCATCCCAGCCGACCAGATCGGCCGGACCGACGGCTTCTTCGACCGCGGCGGGACGTCACTGTCGGCCGTGAAGCTGGCGATCGCGCTGGACCGCACCGTCTCCCTGCCCGACCTCGTCCGGCATCCCGTCCTGGCCGACCTCGCCGCTCTGCTCGACGAGCGCGGCCGGCCCTCCTCCGTCCCCTCCTCCGAAGCCCCGGAAGGCAACGCGCTATGACGTCGTGCCCGGTGCCCCCCCTCGACGTGGACCTGCGCCCGGGCAGCCCCCCGGTGCTGCGCACTGACGTACCCGGCGACCCTGCGGCCTGGGCGGCCGAGCACCGCGGGGCGCTGCGTGCCGCCGTCGTCGACCACGGGTCGGTGCTGGTCCGTGGCCTGGGCCTCGCCGACGCCGGCACGGTCGCCGACGTGGCGAGTCGGCTGACCGACCGGCTGGTCCTCGAGCGGGAGGCCTTCGCACCCCGGCAGCTGCAGCCCAGCGGGCTGTACTCGGCCACGCCCTGGCCGGCCAACCAGCCGATGTGCATGCACCACGAGCTCAGCTACGCCATGGAGTTCCCCGGCCTGCTGCTGTTCGCCTGCCTGACCGCGCCGGCGGAGGGCGGCGCGACCGCGGTGGCCGATGCGCCCACCGTGCTGGACGCCCTCCCGGCCGACCTCACATCGCGCTTCGAGCGCGAGGGCTGGCTACTGCTGCGCAGCTACAACGACGAGATCGGCGCCCCCTGGCCCGAGGCGTTCGGCACCGACGACCGTGGCGCGGTGGAGGCCTACTGCCGGGCCAACGGCATCGACGTCGAGTGGCAGCCCGACGGCGGGCTGCGCACCCGGCAGCGGCGCAGCGCCGTCGTCCGGCACCCGGTCACCGGGCGGCGCTGCTGGTTCAACCAGGTGGCGTTCCTCAACGAGTGGACGCTGGCCGAGGAGGTACGCGAGTACCTGGTCGACGTCTACGGCCCCGAGGGGCTGCCGTTCACCACCGCCTACGGCGACGGGGACCCGATCGGGGAGGACGTCGTGGCGCTGCTCAACTCCGTCTACGAGCGGCACACCGCCCGCGAGCCGTGGCACGACGGTGACCTGCTGCTGGTGGACAACGTGCGCACCGCGCACAGCCGGGAGGCCTACACCGGGCCCCGTGAGGTGCTGGTCGCCCTCGCGGACCCGGTGCACCTGGCCGATTGCTCCCCGACGGTCCCGGTGGGTGCCCCGTGACCGCCGCCGTCCCGTCCTTCGCGTTGGTGTCCGGCGCCCAGGTGCAGCGCGCCCTGCAGGGCCGCGAGACGCAGGTCGTGGAGCTGGTCGAGGCGACCTACCTGGTGCACGCGTCCGGGGACACGGTCAACCCACCGTCGTACTTCCTGCGCTTCCCCGACCGGCCCTCGGCCCGGATCATCGCGTTGCCGGCCTCGATCGGCGGTGACGTGCGGGTGCACGGCGTCAAGTGGATCTCCAGCTTCCCGGACAACGTGGCGTCCGGGATCCCGCGGGCCTCGGCGGTGCTGGTCCTCAACGACCACCAGACCGGCTACCCGTTCGCCTGCCTCGAGGCCTCGGTGGTCAGCGCGAGCCGGACGGCGGCGTCGGCGGCACTGGCGGCCGACTGGCTGACCCGCGACCGCGGCCGTCCGGCGCGGGTCGGGTTCGTCGGGGTGGGGCTGATCGCCCGCTACGTGCACACCTACCTGACCGGCACCGGCTGGTCGTTCGACGAGGTGGCCGTGCACGACCTGTCCGCCGACAGCACGGCCGGCTTCTGCGGCTACCTCGAGCGCACGGGCACCACCGGTCGGGTCACCGTGCACGACAGCCCCGAGGCGGTGGTGCGCGCCAGCGACCTGGTCGTCTTCGCCACCATCGCCGGGCGGCCCTACGTCTCCGACGTGACGGCGTTCGCCCACTGCCCCGTGGTGCTGCACGTGTCGCTGCGCGACCTCGCACCCGAGGTGCTGCTCGCCTCGGCCAACCTGGTCGACGACGTCGAGCACTGCCTCAAGGCCGACACCTCGCCGCACCTGGTCGAGCAGCTGACCGGCAGCCGCGACTTCCTGCTGGGCACGCTCGCCGACGTGATGACCGGGCGGGTGACGGTGCCCCACGACCGGCCCGTGATCTTCTCCCCCTTCGGGCTGGGCGTGCTCGACCTGGCGGTAGGACGCTTCGTCCACGACGAGGTGGCGCGGGCGGGCGACCTGCACGTGGTCGACGACTTCTTCACCGAGCTGTCCCGCTACGGATGACCCCCCTGGCGTCGACACACGGATGGCCGCCCTGGCCGCGGTCGGAGCCCGACCTGGCGTCGCTGCCGGGGGTGTGCCAGGTGTGGTGGGCTTGTCCGGGCGACGTCCGCCCGGAGCACGACACGCTGCTTGGTGACGCGGACCTGGCCCGGCGGGTCCGCCTGACCCGCCCGGCCGACCGGCTGCGGCTGACGGCGGGCGCGGCGGTCGTCCGGCTGGTGCTGGGGACAGCCCTCGGGACGCCGCCGCAGGCGCTGCGGATCGACCGGACGTGCACCTCCTGCGGCTCGCCCCACGGCCGGCCCCGGCTACCGGGCGCCGAGGGACTGCACTTCTCGGTCTCCCACTCGGGCAACTGGGTCGCCGTCGCCGTCCTGCCCGGCCACCCGGTCGGCGTGGACGTCCAGGAGGTCTGGTGTCTCGCGCCCGGCGAGGTCGGCGACCTGGCCGGATGCGTGCTGCCCGACCCCGAGCGCGAGCACCTGGCCCGCCTGCCGGCCACCCAGCAGCCGTGGGCGTTCACCATCTCCTGGGTGCGCCGGGAGGCAGTGCTCAAGGCCACCGGCCAGGGGCTCGGCATCCTGCCGGACGAGCTCGTCCTCACCCCGCCGTCCACCCCGCCGCGGGTGCTGCACCGGGACGACCCGGAACCGGTGTGGCTGGACGACCTGCCCGCGCCGGCAGGCTTCGCCGCCGCGCTGGCCGTGGTGGGCCCCGCCCCGGACGACGTCGTCCACCGGGACGCCGGGCCCCTGCTGCGTCAGAGCGGACGACTGCTGTCCTGACCGACGGCCGCAGTCAGCGCTCCCAGCCGTCGAGGGTCGACTCGACCACGCCGTCCTCACCGGCCGGCGCCGACAGGCTGACCGGCAGGTCCTCCGACCGGTTGCCGGCGTCGCCGCCGTCCAGGCGTCAGCGGAACCTGCGCAGCCCCGCATCTGTGATGCCGTACCCGCCCGACACCGCGTTGCGAGGGGCGTCCGTGTCGAGGTGGCCGGCCGGGTCGATCGTCGCCGCAGTAGTGGGCCGTCGACGGCGCAGAGCCGGTGGATCCGACCCTCCCCCGCCACCCAGCAGCGCCTGCAGGTCCGCGAGGGCCTGCCCGGTGTTCGGCTTCCGAGTGGCAGGGGTCCGTCGGCGTTCAGCCCGGTCGAGGTGGAGTCGACCTGCCGATGCCGTTCACCGCACCATCTGTGCCACCCCGGATGTGACCCAGGGCGCTCTCCCTGAGGGAGAACGCCCTGGTCGTCGGGGTGGAGCTGAGGGGACTCGAACCCCTGACCCCCACACTGCCAGTGTGGTGCGCTACCAGCTGCGCCACAGCCCCGTTCCGGTCCGGCCGGTGTCGCCCGGACCGAGGAGAACTGTACATCGCCGCCCGCGGGCGGCCGCGGCAGGGGGTGGCCGCGCGTCGCTCCTCCCCCGCGTGCGTCAGACCTCGACGCCGCGCTCGGCCAGCCACGGGACGGGGTCGATCCGGCGGCCGTCCATGCCGCCCTCGTGCACCTCGAAGTGCAGGTGCGGCCCGGTCGACTGCCCCCGGTTGCCCAGCAGCGCGATGGTCTCACCGGCGTCCACGTACTGGCCCGGCTCGACCAGGATCTCCTCCATGTGGCCGTAGACGGTGACGTCGCCGTTCTCGTGCAGGATGTACACGGCCAGGCCGAAGCCGCTGGCCGCGCCGGCCCGCACCACGACGCCGTCGGCCGCGGCGTACTCCGGCGTCCCGATGGGGGCGGCCAGGTCGATGCCGTAGTGGAAGGTGCCCCACCGCGAGCCGTAGCCGCTGGTGAAGCGGGCGCCCTGGACCGGCAGCACGGTCTTGGGCCGGGCCGCCTCGGCGGCGGCCTCCGCCGCCGCGGCCTCGGCAGCGGCGCGCTCGGCGCGGGAGGCGGCCACCTCCTGCAGCCGGGCCTGCGCCTCGGCCTCGGTGATGGAGGCCATCGGCATGACCTCGACCACCTCGTCGCCGGTGGCGAGCTCCGTCCGGGCGCCGAGCACCGAGGTCGGCTCCGTCGACGTCGCCGCGCCGGGCACGCCGACGACCCCGGCCCCGACGGCGCCGGCGACCAGCGCGGCGATCAGGAAGTAGGGGCGGCGGTCGCGCAGGCCGCGACGGCGGCGGGGCGCGGGCGCGGCGGCGGGGCGGGCCGCGGTCGGCGGGGCCTCCGCGCGGACGACCGCAGTGGGCAGCTCGACGCCGGGCAGCGCCTTGGCCGGCCGCACCGGGACGACGTCGTCGGCCGCGGCGCGGGGCCGGGGCACGAGGGCGGGCGACGGCGCGGACGGCGGGGTGGCCTCCTCCGGCGGGCGCACGGGCGGGAAGCCGCGCAGCGGGGAGACGGGACGGGCGGCGGCGCGGCGGTGCCCACCGCTGCGGGGACCGGGCACCTCGGTGCGGGAACCGCTCGAGGGGCGGGTCAGCAGACCCGCGTCACTCCGGTGACTCGCCAATGCACGTACCCCGCTCGTGGGAAGCGGCCCCCGTGGGCCCGATCAGGTGGTCGCCATACAAACACACCGTGACCGCTTCGTAACCCTTCGCTCGGCGTGTCGTCGAGTGACGCGCCGCGTGCCGCGGGTCACGCCGCGCCCCGCGTTTGGCCGGCGGCCCAGCCGGGAACCAGAACTCTCCGGCGTGGAGAAGCTCGCGCCGGTCCGACGACTCCCGCCGGGCCGACGACTCCCGCCGGGCCGACGCCCCCGCTGAAGCCCGGTACCCGCGTGCCCCGTCGCGCCGGTGCCCGACACGCCGCCGGACTCGCCGCACGAGCCGGCCGCCACCCTCCCCAGGGGTGCGGCCGGTGTACCCGGCGTGATCCCATGATCGTCCCCGGCGGGACCCGCGGGCGCCCCCTGGCGGCGGTGCGACCGGTCGTGGCCGGATCCAGCAGTCTCGACAGGAAGGACCGATGCCTCGATGGCGCAGCCCGAGCGTCCTCCGCGGGAGCAGCCGCGGAGCCTCACGGCCACTCCGGAGCCGGCGGTGGCACCCGTCGTCCGCATCCGGCCGCTGACCGCCGCGACGCTCGAGCAGCACGGGGCCCGGCTGACCGTCCCCACCTACGACCGCGCGGCCCTCGTCCCCGCCGTCGTGCACCTCAGCGTGGGCGGGTTCTCGCGAGCCCACCAGCTCACCTACTTCGACGACGTCGCCGAGCGGCGCATCTCGGACGAGTGGGGCGTCGTCGGGGTGGGCCTGCGGGCCCGGCTCATGCAGGAGGCCCTGGCTCCGCAGGACAACCTCTACACCGTCGTGGAGCGCAGCCCCGACGGCGAGCGGGCCCGGGTGGTCGGCGTCCTCACCGACTACCTGTTCGCCCCCGACGCCCCGGCCGCCGTCCTGGACCGGCTGGCCGACCCGCGCACGCGGGTGGTCACGATGACCATCACCGACGCCGGCTACCTGCTCGACCCGCGCACCGGCGCCTTCACCCCCGACGACGACGTCCGGCACGACCTCGCCCACCCCGGCGCGCCGCGGACGGTCTTCGGGTTCCTCGTCGAGGCGCTCGACCGCCGCCGGCGGGCCGGCACCGCGCCGTTCACCGTGCTCTCCTGCGACAACCTGCACCGCAACGGCGACGCCACCCGCGCCGCCGTCGTCGGCTTCGCCGCGCGCCGCGACGAGGTGCTCGCCCGCTGGATCGCCGACCGCGTGGCCTTCCCCAGCAGCATGGTCGACCGGATCACCCCGCAGACCGCCCCCGAGGAGCGGGCGGCCGTGGCCCGCCGGTACGGCGTCGACGACCGCTGGCCGGTCGTCACCGAGCCGTTCGCCCAGTGGGTCATCGAGGACACCTTCTGCAACGGGCGCCCGCCGCTGGACCAGGTCGGCGTGCGCTACGTCCGCGACGTCACCGATCACGAGCTCATGAAGACGCGGCTGCTCAACGCCACGCACTCGGCCCTGGGCTACCTCGGGACGCTGGCCGGCCACGACCGGATCGACCTGCTCGTGGGCGACCCGGTGTTCGCCGCCTACGCGCGGCACCTCATGGACGACGAGGTCACCCCGCTCATCCGCTGCCCGGAGGGCATCGACCTCGCCGAGTACAAGGCCACGCTGCTGCAGCGCTTCGGCAACCCGGCGATCGCCGACCGGCTGTCCCGGCTGTGCCGCCGCGGCTCGACCAAGCTGCCGCAGCACCTGCTGCCCTCGCTGCGCCAGGCGCTGGCCGAGGAGCGCCCGCACGGCCTGCTGACCCTCGCGCTGGCCGGCTGGATCCGCTACCTGCAGCGGACCGACGACGCCGGGGTGCCGCTGCCGGTCGAGGACGACGCCGGCCCGCACCTGCAGGCGCTCGCCCTGGCCGGGGGGACCGACCCGCGTCCCCTGCTCGCCGAGGAGTCCGTCGTCGGCGACCTGGGCCGTGTCCCCGGCTTCGCCGACGAGCTGGCGGCCGTCCTGCACCGGCTCGAGCGCGACGGCGTCCGCGCCACCGTCGCCGCCGCCACGTCCGCCTGCGCCAGCTCGGCCGCCCGCACCGCCGCGAGCGATCGGTGACCCCGCCCCGCGAGGGCGGGGCGGGCACGGCGACCCTCCCCCGGTCCGTCGTCGCCGGCCTCACCGCGCTGCTCTGCGACGCCGACGGCAACCTCTTCCCCTCCGAGGAGCCGGCCTTCGTCGCCTCCACCGGGGTCACCAACCGCTTCCTCGCCGACCTCGGCGACCCGCGCCGGTACGGCCCGGAGGAGCTGCGGCTGGCCACCACCGGGATGAACTTCCGGTCGACGGCGCGGCGGCTGGCCGCCGAGGCGGGCCGGCCCGACGTCGACGTCGAGCCGTGGGTCGCCGAGGAGCGGCGCGCGGTGACGGCGTACCTCGGCGAGCACCTGCGACCGCACGCGGAGACCACCGCCGCCCTCACCGCCCTCGCGCCGCACCTGCGGCTGGCGGCGGTGAGCTCCAGCGCGCTGGCCCGGCTGGCCGCCTGCTTCACCGCCACCGGACTCGACGGGCTGGTCCCTCCGGCCGTACGGTTCAGCGCCGAGGACTCCCTCCCGGAGCCCACGAGCAAGCCCGACCCGGCGGTCTACCTGTTCGCCTGCGAGCGGCTCGGGATCGCCCCACGGCAGGGCCTCGCCGTCGAGGACTCCGTGCCGGGGGCACTCTCGGCGGTCCGCGCGGGTTGTCCCACCGTGGGGAACCTGCTGTTCGTGCAGCCCGCCGAACGCGCCGACCGCGAGGCCGCGCTGCGCGAGGCCGGGGTGCTCGCCGTCGTCTCGTCCTGGCAGGAGCTCGCCGACCTGCTCCTGCCCGTCCTGACCGGAGGTGGTCGATGAGGATCGTCTACACCAGCTTCCGCGGCCTGTTCTCCGACAGCCCGCGCGCGATCTACGAGGCCCTGGTGGCCCGTGGCGACGACGCCACGCACACGTGGCTGACCTCGGCGGTGGCCGAGTCCGCCTTCCCCGCCGACGTCGAGACCGTCCCGTTCGGCAGTCCCGAGAGCATCGCCGCGCTGGAGTCCGCCGACGTCGTCGTCTCCAACGACCACGTGCCGCTGGACTGGGAGAAGCGGCCGGGCACCCTCTACCTGCAGACCTGGCACGGCACGCCGCTCAAGCGGATCCACAACGACGTCCTCTGGGCGCCGGAGGGCCGGCTGGCCTACCTGGAGCACGACATCGCCCGCTGGGACGCCATGCTGTCGCCGAACGCGTACAGCACCGCGCGGTTCCGGCAGGCCTTCGGCTTCCCCCGACCGATCCACGAGACCGGCTACCCGCGCAACGACCTGCTCTGCAGCCCGCGGCGCGAGGAGGTCCGCGCGTCGGTGCGGGCCGGGCTCGGCATCGCGGAGGGCACCCGCGTCGTCCTCTATGCGCCCACGTGGCGCGACGACCTGGTGTTCGAGGGGAAAGGCGAGCGGGACTTCCACTTCCCCGTCGACCTCGAGGACTTCGGCAAGCGCCTCGGCGAGGACCACGTGCTGCTGCTGCGACTGCACAACATGGTCTCCAGCCGGCTGGAGTCGATCGAGGGGCTGCCGGTGCGCGACGTGTCCTCGTACTCCGACATCGCCGACCTGTACCTGGCAGCCGACCTGCTGGTCACCGACTACTCGTCGACGATGGTCGACTTCGCCGTCACCGGGAAGCCGATCCTGCTGTTCACCTACGACCTCGACGAGTACCGCGACCGGCTGCGCGGCTTCTACGTCGACATCGAGGAGATCGCGCCCGGGCCGCTGCTGTCGACCAGCGCCGAGCTGGTCGATGCGATCGCCGACCTCGACGCCGTCACCGCCGCATCCGCGCAGCGGTACGGCACCTTCCGGGAGACCTTCACCTCCCTCGAGGACGGGCACGCCACCGAGCGTGTCCTCGACCTGTTCTTCCCGCCCGCCGGCACTCCCGCCGGTGCGGTTCCCACGACCCGAGGAGGGGGCGACGGTGCGTACCGCTGACCTCACGCAGACCACCCCGGCACGCGGCGACTTCCTGCCGCGTCCCACCCGTCCGGCCGCGCGGCCGCAGGACCGGCCCGTACAGGTCGTCGTCCTGGCCGCCGGGATGGGCACCCGGCTCGGCCGGCCCCTGCCCAAGCCGCTGACACCCCTGCACGACGGGCGCAGCATCCTGCAGCGCCAGCTCGACACGCTGGGGCAGGTGCTCGGCCCGGCCGTCGACGTGACCGCCGTCGTCGGCTTCCAGTGCGAGCTGCTCATGCAGGCCGCGCCGGACCTGCGCTTCGCCTACAACCCGCACTACGCGCGGACCAACACCAGCAAGAGCCTGCTGCGCGGCCTGCGCGCGACCGGCCCCGGCGGGGTGCTGTGGCTCAACGGCGACGTCGTGTTCGACGCCGCCGTCCTGGAGTCGGTGGTCCCGGCGCTGGAGGCCGACGAGAGCTTCGTGTGCGTCGACACCTCCGTGGTCGGCGACGAGGAGGTCAAGTACACCCTCGACGCCGAGGGCTGGATCGCCGGCCTGTCGAAGACGGTCGAGGGCGGCCTGGGCGAGGCCGTGGGCATCAACCACGTCTCCTCGCGGGACAAGGCCACGCTGATCGAGCACCTCGAGGGGTGCGGCGACCAGGACTACTTCGAGCGTGGCATGGAGACCGCCATCGCCGACGCGGGCCTGCGGTTCCGGCCGCTGGACATCTCCCGCTGGGCCGCCGTCGAGGTCGACTTCGAGGCCGACCTGGACCGGGCCAACGCGCTCTTCTCCGGCCCCCGGCCGCACCTGCACCCGGTCCCCGACGGCACCGTCTAGCCCGGTCCGGGCCCCGGCCGGCCGGCTCAGCCGACCGGCTGGGGCTCCGGGGCCGGGGCTGGGCGGTCGGGCTCGCGGAGGCGGCGGACGGCGGCCGGCCCGGCCACGACCAGGCCCGCACCCCCGGCCACCAGGACGGCGACGGCCGCCCGCGCGAGGACGTGGGGGCCGGCGCTGCCCACGTTTGCGCTCCACAGCACGTCGACGTCGGGCAGGCCCTGGACCAGCAGCAGCCACCCGAGGACCAGCGCGCACAGGCCGGTCACGACGCCCCGGCCGCGGCGCGCGGCGATCACCCCGAGCCCGGCGACCAGCGCCGCGGTGACCGCCGGCAGCAGCGCCGAGACGACGGCCGCGGCGTGCGAGGAGACCGTCACCGGCGGCTCCGGCGTCGCCGCGGCGTGCCACAGCGCCGCGGCGGCTCCGACGCCCAGCGCCCAGGCCAACGGCCGCGACGTGCGGGCGACCAGCCCGGTCGCGGCGACGGCGGCGACGAGCCCCAGGTGCAGCGCCCAGGTCAGCCAGGTCGGCGGTGGCGGCGCCCAGGTCAGGGTGCCGCGCACGGTCACGGCGGTGTCGCCGTGCCGCAGCGGCACGGTCCAGTCGAAGACGGTGTGCGGGCGGGACGGGTCGGCGGCGACCGCCGGCGGCAGCTGGCCCTCGCTCATCCAGTGCGTGCGGTGGTCGTGCCAGGTGTAACGCGGCTCGGTGGACACCTGCACCCACTCCGGCGCGGCCTGCGGGTCGGCACCCTCGGGCAGCGTCACCTGGCCGTAGCGGTCGAGGTTGATGTAGGTCGCCGGGCTGTGCGCGTTGCGCCAGACGCCGTCGGGCCCGATCCGCAGGTAGGGCTCGTCGGAGTAGCCGGGCACGGTCACCTCGGCGCCGGTGTCGTTCACCAGCTCCAGGGCGTCGCCGAACTCCAGCACCCGCACCGACACCCCGGGCACCGCCGGCCGGACGGAGGTGACCCGGCCGTCGAAGTCGCTGCCGGCCGCCTCGCCGCCGACGTGCGCCGCCGCTGGTCCCGCGAACGCCAGGACGGCGAGCACGCCGAGGACGACGACCAGCAGCCGCCCGGGGAGGCGGCCCATCACGCCGCCGCGACGGCTTCGAGGTCGCCGGCGATGTCGCGGGCGGTGTTGCCGGCGTCGAAGGCCACGTGCGCCTCGTCGTCGGCGCCGTAGAGGAGCAGCAGCGAGCTGTGCAGCCGGCCCTCGTCCTCGGCCAGGGGCACACCGGCCGAGAGCTGCGCCTGGTCGACGACCTCCTGCTCGCCGGTCAGCCCGACGAACTGGGTGGGCAGGTCGGCGTCGAACCGGTCGAGGTACTCACCGAGCACCTGCGGGGTGTCGTTGGCCGGGTCGGTGGTGACGAAGACCACCTGCACCTGGGCGGCCAGCGCCGGGTCGACGTCGCGCAGGGCGAGGGCGACGTCGGCCATCGTCGTCGGGCAGATGTCGGGGCAGTTGGTGTAGCCGAAGAACAGCAGCGTCGGCCTGCCCGCGGTCGCGGCGGCGAAGTCGTACGCGGCGCCGGTGCTGTCGGTGAGGGTGAACGACGGCCGCTGGAAGGGATCGCGCAGGTCGATGCCGGCGTACTCGTCGCCGGGGCCCTCCAGCGTCGCGGCCGGCCCGTCGGAGTGGTCGTGTCCCTCGGCGGCCGCCGCCTCGTCCGCGTCACCGGAGCCGCAGGCGGACAGGCCCAGGGCGGCGGTGAGGAGCAGCGCGGCGACGCGGCCGCGGGCGGGAACGGTCACGACCCCACGGTACGTCGACCGGCGCGGTACCCGAGGACGACGCCCGCGACGCCGGTGACCAGCGCGAGGATCGCGAGGAACAGCGCCAGGCCGGCCGGCTCGTTGCTCACCGGCCCGCCGTGGCCGTGCTCGCCGGCGGCGGTGGTGGTCCCGGCGGCGGCGCCGTCGCCGGCCGCGTCCCCGGTCAGCGACAGCACCGGCGCGGGGCTCTCCGGCTCCTCCTGGCCCGCCACGGTCGGCTCGATCCAGGCCGACTCGGTGCCGTCGCTGTAGGTCTGCACCGCCGGGAAGGTCAGCGTCCCGGCGTCGGGGAAGGGCCCGCCCGACAGCGCGAACTCCTGGAACTGGCCGGGTGCGATCCCGCCCCCGGCGTCGGCGCGGAACTCGACGACCGACACGTAGTCGCTGATCTCCTGCCCGTGCACCGCCACCGGATCGGCGAGCTGCGACGACGTCGTCGTCACCGTCCAGCCCGGCACCGGCTGGGCCCGCAGCGAGGCCATCGCCTGCTCCTCCGGGATCGAGATGCGCAGCGCGACCGTGCTGGCGGTGTCGCTCTCGTTGGGGACCCGGAAGGTCAGCTTCCCGTAGCCGCCGGCGGTGGCGTCGTCCGAGGAGACCGTCACGTGCGCCGACGCGCCGGTGGCGACCACGACGGACGCGACCAGGGCGGCGAGCAGGGCGGTCAGGACGACGCCGGCACGGGCCGGCGGTCGCAGGGGGGTCGGGGACACGGTTCTCCTTCTCTCGCCCGCGGGGAGCGGGTCAGCGCACCGGGACGTCGGTGCTGGCGGTGGTGGCGGTGAACTCGTCGAGCCGGACGCTCACGGCGACGGTCCAGGTGCCGGCGCCCGGGATGGTCATCCCGTCGGCCACCCAGTGACCGGGGCCGGCCGGCTCGAGCTCGACGTCGAGCGGGCCGATCTCCTGCTCGGGCTCGGTGAGCGTCACGCGCAGTCCGGCGGGCTGGGCGAGCTGCCCGCCGTCGTCGAAGAGGTAGACGTGCAGGGTGTTGGGACCGGAGCGGACCGGGTCGATCGACAGCTGGACGCTGCCGGACTCCCCCGCGGCCGACTGCAGCGGCAGGGTGACGTCGACCGGCGAGGCTACGGCGGCGCGGGCCGGCGGGGTGCCCACGAGCACCGCCGACAGCACCAGCACGGCCGCGGCGACGGCGGCCTCGACCAGCACCGAGCGGCGCAGCGGGCCGACGTCCTCCACGGCGCCGCGGGCCTGCGCGGCCGCGCGGACCCGGGCGGCGGCCACGGTGGGCTCGTCGGCGGGGCTGCCGCCGGTGGCCGAGAAGGCGTGCGCGGTGACCCGGCGCCGCCCGCCCGGCCGCGGGCGGTGGATCCCGAGGTGCTGCTGCACCCAGACGCGCGACACCCCGGCCGCGGCGAGCAGCAGCAGGACGAGAGCCAGCTTGCCGAGCAGGACCCAGCCGTACGTGGTCGACACCAGCGCCGACGGCGAGCCGACCTCCCGCACCGACTGCACCACACCCGTGAGGACGAGCGCGGCCACCGAGCCGGAGGCGACCCGGGACCAGCGCGGCAGCGTGCCGGCCACCTCCCCTGCCGCGTCGCCGGCACCGGCCCCAGGCCGGAGCAGGCCGGTCAGCAGCGCGGTCATCCCGCCGAGCCACAGCACCATCGCCACGACGTGCACGGCGGTCACGGCGGTCGCGAAGAACGGCACGGGGCCCGCGACCGGGTGGCCGACCGCCGCGGTGGTGAGGACGACGCCGCCGCCGAGGACGGCCAGCCCGGCGGTCTCCTGCGCCGTCGGGCCCGCGCCGCGCCGCCACAGCGGCACCAGCAGCGCGGCCAGCAGCAGGGCCAGCGCGCCGCGGCCGAGCGTGGTCAGCCCGAAGGAGGAGGCGGCCGTCGCCGACACCAGCGCCGGGTCGAACAGCGACCCGGGGCCGGAGCCGGCGGCGTACGGGCCCTGCAGCAGGAAGGTGAGCACGGCGGCCGCCGCGACGGTGCCGAGCCCGGCGGTGGTCAGCCGCCGCATCCTGCGCGACGCCCAGCCGGCCGGCCAGCACAGCACCAGGAACGCCGGGATCCCGAGTCCCGCGGCCAGCCCGGCGAACCCGAGGGCGCGGGAGGCCGGCAGGGCGGCGCCCACGAACGGGTCGACGTCGACACCCTCGGCCACGGCGCCGGCGTCGGCGAGCTCGCCGTCCCCGACGACGAAGGCGAAGGCGCCGCTGATCGGGTGGGAGTCGGCCGAGACGATCCGGTAGGTGACGACGTAGCTGGCGTCGGGCAGGTCGTCGCGCAGCGGGACGGTGACGGTGTCGCCGTCGACCGTGGCGGTGCCGGTGTCGACCCGCTCGCCCTCCTCACCGAGCACGCGGGCGTAGCCGGCGCCCAGCGAGACGCCCTCGGTGAAGCGCAGCGTCACCGAGCCGGGGACCTCGTCGAGGCGGGCGCCCTCCCCCGGGTCGGTGGAGACCAGCTCGGCGTGCGCGGCGGCCGGGCCGGCGGTGGCCACGCCCAGGCCCAGCCACCCGGTGAGCAGGACGAGCAGCAGCAGGACCGGGCGGACCGGCCGTGCGGGGAGGGCGGTCACGCGGCGACCCGCTCCCCGGCGAGGACGGCGGCGCCCCGGCGCCTGCGCTGCCGCCACGCGACGACGGTGACGAGCACCACGCCGGCCAGCAGCAGCAGGTGGGCGGCGGCCCTGTCGGCGTGCACGTGCCCGGCGTTCAGGTCGCGCACCGTGGTGAGGGTCAGCAGCACGGCGAAGGTGGCCAGCAGCGGCAGGGCGCCGGCGGCGAGCCGCGGGGCGGCGGCGACGGCCACGAAGGCGGCCGCGACGGCGAGGTTCCACGCGCCGGTCTCGTTGGCCACGTGCACCGGGGCGCTCATCGCGGCGGCGCCGCCCGACAGCGCCGGCCAGGCCAGACCCGCCTGCGCGACGCCCACCGCGAGCAGGGCCAGCCGCAGCGACTGGTGCAGCAGGCGGGCCCGCGCGGCGGCCGCGGTCCCGGGCAGCTGCCTGGGCAGCGCGCCGAGCACCGCCGCGGTCAGGTCCGGGACGGGGGGCGCCGGGGCCAGCCGGGCGCGCCGGGTGACCGCCCCGGCGGCACCGGACCAGCCGGCGCAGTCGGGGCACCCGGCCAGGTGGCGGTCGAGGTCGGCGGCCGGCATCCCGAGCGGCTCGCCGTCGAGTCGCGCCGAGACGGCCTCGCGGAACGGTGCACACTGCATGGAGGAGTAGTCGTCGCGGGGGGTCCGTCCGGTTCCCGGTGGGACGGGGATCACGACGGAGGGGTGACGTGGACGAGCTGGCGCGGGTGGCCGCGGCCGCGGTGGAGGGCGACCCCCTCGCCGCCGCGACCCTCGTCCGGTCCACCCAGTCCGACGTGTGGCGGCTGTGCGCCGCCCTCGGCGACCGGGACTCCGCCGACGACCTCACCCAGGAGACCTACGCCCGCGCGTTCGCCTCGCTGCACCGCTTCGAGGGCCGCTCGTCGCTGCGCACCTGGCTGCTGTCGATCGCCCGCCGGGTGTGCGCCGACGCCGTCCGCTCGCGTCGCCGCCGGCGGCTGACCCTGGTCCGCGACGACGCCGACCTCGAGGCCCTCTCCCCCGCCGACACCACCGACCGGGTCGGCGAGGGCGCCGCGGTCACCGACCTGCTCGGCCGGCTCGACCCCGAGCGGCGCGAGGCCTTCGCCCTGACCCAGCTGCTCGGCCTCTCCTACGCCGACGCCGCCGAGGTGGCCGGGTGCCCGGTCGGGACCATCCGATCGCGGGTCGCGCGGGCGCGGGCCGACCTCGTGGAGGCGCTCGACGGGTCCGGCCGACAGGGGTCGGGAGCGTCCGGGGGCTGACCGGCCGCGTCCGTCCCACCCTGCGGGACCCGGGTCGGACAATCCCGACCGATCTGGTAGACATACGCCCCGTGGCGGCGACGGTGGTGCTCCTCGTGGGGCGGATCCACGTCGACCTGCTGCGTGTCTGCACCGCCGCCTGTCCGGGCCGCTGACCTCCCGCGCCGTCCCCGGCGCTCCCCCGCTCGTCCCCGCCGTCGCGCTGCGCTGCCGCGCGCCCTCGGCGCCCCCTCCCCGGAGTCAGCCCCGTGAAGACCCTGATCCTGCTCGCCCTCGCCGGACTCGGCGCCCAACTCGTCGACGGCAGTCTCGGCATGGCCTACGGCGTCACCTCGACGACGCTGCTGCTGGCCATCGGCACCAACCCGGCCGCCGCCTCGGCGACCATCCACCTCGCGGAGATCGGCACGACGCTGGCGTCGGGCCTGTCGCACTGGAAGTTCGGCAACGTCGACTGGAAGGTCGTCGCCAGGGTCGGCGTGCCCGGCGCGGTCGGTGCCTTCGCCGGCGCGACCGTGCTGTCCACCCTCTCCACCGAGGTCGCCGCGCCGGTGATGTCGCTGATCCTGCTGTCGCTCGGCGTGTACCTGCTGGTCCGCTTCACCCTCCGCGGCATCGACCGCCGCAACCTCGGCAAGCCGGTCCGCAAGCGGTTCCTCGGGCCCCTCGGCCTGGTGGCCGGCTTCGTCGACGCCACCGGCGGCGGCGGCTGGGGGCCGGTCGGCACCCCGGCGCTGCTGGCCAGCGGCCGCATGGAGCCGCGCAAGGTGATCGGCTCCATCGACACCTCCGAGTTCCTGGTCGCCCTGTCGGCCAGCCTCGGGTTCCTCCTCGCGCTCGGCTCGCAGGGCATCGACTTCGCCTGGGTCGCCGCCCTCCTCCTCGGCGGCCTGGTCGCCGCACCGCTGGCCGCCTGGCTGGTCCGGCACGTGCCGCCGCGCCTGCTCGGCTCGCTGGTCGGCGGGATCATCGTGCTGACCAACACCCGCACCCTGCTGCGCAGCGACTGGATCGACGCCTCCGACCCCGTCCGCTACGCCGTCTACGCGGCGATCTACCTGGTCTGGGCCGCCGCGGTCGCCCACTCCTACAGCCAGTTCCGCAAGGACCGGGCGCAGGAGTCGGCCGACGCCCTGGCCGCCGAGGCCGCGCGGCTGGCCGAGGACGAGCGGCGGCTGCACGCGCCGGACGCAGCCGACGCCGCCGACCTCGAGCGCAGCCTCCGGGCCGGCCGCCCGCAGGCACCGCCGGCCTAGCCGAGCCCACGGGGAGGCCTCGTCCGGCACTGCCGGGCGGGGCCTCCCCGCGTCTCAGCGGCCGGCCAGCAGCGCGGCCTCCAGGTCCGCGGGCAGGCCGGGGGCCGGCAGGCCCATGGGTGAGTACCGCGGCCGCGTGTCGGTCTGCTGCCACGCCCACGTGTCGGCGACCGACGCGGCCAGCGGCCGCGCCGCCAGGCCGAGCTCCCGGGCGCGGGACGTGTCGACGTCCCAGGCGGTGCGGGCCGTGGCCTGCGGCAGCCACAGCGGCAGGTGCTGCCACGGCTGCACGCCGGCCGCCTCGAGGTCGGCCTCGGGGACCCGGACCCACTCGACGTCGCCGCCGGTGACGTCGCGGCAGACGTCCAGCAGGCCGGCGAGGGTGGTCATCCCGGCCGGGCCGGTCGCGTTCACCGCGCCGCCCTGCCCCCGCTCGGCCAGGGCGACGAGCCACCCGGCGAGGTCGCGGGCGTCGACCAGCGCGATGGGCTGGTCCATGCCCTCGTCCGGGACGACGACGCGGCCGCCGCGCGCGGTCCGGGCCAGCCACCACCCCAGCCGGTACACGTAGTCGTAGGGGCCGACGACGAGTCCTGCCCGCGCGGTCAGGAAGCCGTCGCCGACCGCCGTACCGATCACGCGCTCGGCGAAGGCCTTGTTCGGCCCGTAGGCGTCGTCCTCGCTGTCCCAGGTCGGCTCGCCGTCCTCCGCCCCGACCGGCCCGGGCGGCCAGTTCCGGTAGGCGTTGAGGCTGCTGACGAAGGCGTAGCCGGCCACCCCGCCCAGGACGGCGGCCGCGTTGCGGGCGGCGGCGCGGGTCCGGCACGAGGTGTCGACGACCAGGTCCGGCCGCCACCGCCCCAGCGCCGCCGGCAGCGCGTCCGGGTCGTCGCGGTCACCGTGCAGGGGACGGGCGCCCTCGGGTGGGTCCCCGGAGACGCCGCGGGTGAAGGTGGCCACCTCGTGACCGCGGTCGAGCGCCGCCGTCGTGACGTGCCGGCCGAGGAACGCGGTGCCACCGAGGACCAGGAGTCGCATGCACGCAGCCCAGCCCAGCCACCCGGCCGCCGTCCAGCCGGTTCACGGAGGGCCGAGACGGAAGGCCGAGACGGCGGGCTCGGACGGCGCGCTCAGACCGCGGGTGAGACGGCGCGGGTGACCGGCACGTCGGGGACCTGCGGCAGCGGCTGGGAGCGGGCGGCGGCGAGCAGCATCTGCGGCGAGCGCGGCAGGCCGCGGCGGGTGCACAGCCGCAGCGCGCGGACACCGGTGATGACGTCGGTCTCCGGCGGCACCACCAGCAGGTCGGCGACCCGGCTGCCGCCGGCCCAGCTCAGGCACACCACGCCGGGGTCCATGCTGCGGAACCCGCCGGTGCGCACGACGCGGCCGTCGACGACGAGCTTGCGCGGCGCGGGCAGCCACGGCTCCAGCGCGTGGGTGAACCGCTCGACGCGGATCCCGCGGCGGTCCAGTGCCGCCACGAGCTCGGGGACCTCGACGGCGAGGTCGCGGCTGCGGGGGAACCATGCGCCGTCGAGGGCGTTCTCCCCCGACCCGGCGTCGGCCCGCAGGCTCACCCGGACGTCGATGCCCCCGCGGAACCCGTCCTCCCCGCGCGCCATCCGGGTCGTCGTCATCAGCTGCCTCCTGCTCGCCTCGCGGGCCCGCGTCCGGGCCCACCGGACG
Source organism: Geodermatophilus obscurus (assembly GCF_900115395.1). Taxonomy (GTDB): domain Bacteria; phylum Actinomycetota; class Actinomycetes; order Mycobacteriales; family Geodermatophilaceae; genus Geodermatophilus; species Geodermatophilus obscurus_B. Next base: position 431,717 of record NZ_FOWE01000002.1, on the reverse strand, counting down.
ACCGTAGGTCGGCGTGTCGGTGTGCCCCCGCGCGTGGCGTCCTGGCCTGTCGGACCGCTACGGCTCGTCATCACGACCGGTCACGGTCTGGTCACGGCGCTCCCGCGGACCGGGGTCCGCGGGAGCGCCGGGACTCAGCTGCCCAGCTCGAAGACCGTGGTGCTGTCGTAGGTCTCGCCCGGGCGCAGCTCCGTCGAGGGGAAGTCCGGCTGGTTCGGCGAGTCCGGGAAGTGCTGGGTCTCCAGCGCCAGCCCGTCGCCCTGCCGGTAGACCCCGCCGCCGGTGCCCACGAGCGTGCCGTCGAGGAAGTTGCCCGAGTAGAACTGGATGCCGGGCTCGGTGGTGAGGATCCGCAGCGTCCGGCCGCTCTCCGGGTCGTGCAGCACGGCCGCCTGCTCGAGGGCGTCCTCGCTGTCGGAGCCCTCCCGCGCGCCGTCGTCCTCGCGGTCGAGCGCCCAGTTGTGGTCGTAGCCCTGGCCGTAGAGCACCTGCTGGTCGGCGACCCGGATGCGCTCGCCGATGGCGGTGGGCTCGCGGAAGTCGAAGGGCGTGCCCTCCACCGGGGCGATCTCGCCGGTCGGGATGAGCGTCTCGTCGACCGGGGTGAAGCCGCTGGCGTTCAGCTGCAGCAGGTGGTCGTAGACGTCGCCGGAGCCCTCACCGGCCAGGTTCCAGTAGGTGTGCTGCGTGAGATTGACGACGGTGGGGGCGTCGGTGGTGGCCTCGTAGTGCACGGTGAGCCGCGCCTCGGCGTCCAGGGTGTAGGTGACCGCCGTGGTCAGGGTGCCGGGGAAGCCCTGGTCGCCGGCCTCGCTGACCAGCTCGAGCCGGAGCGCGGCCACGTCGTCGTCGCTGACGTCGGTGATGGTCCAGACGCGCTCGGAGAAGCCGCCGGGGCCGCCGTGCAGGGTGTTGGGGCCGTCGTTGAGCGGCAGCTGGTACGTCTCGCCGTCCAGGGTGAAGTGGCCCTCGGCGATGCGGTTGCCGAAGCGGCCGATGAGCGAGCCGAAGTAGGGGTCGTCGGCGGAGACGTAGCCCTCGAGGTCGGGGAAGCCGAGGACCACGTTCTCGGTCCGCCCGAAGGCGTCGGGCGCCTCGAGGGTCTGGATGACCCCGCCGTAGCTGAGCACCTTCATGGTCACGTCGCCGTTGGCGAGCGTCCAGCGCTCCACCGGGGTGCCGTCAGGGGTGTTGCCGAAGGGCTCGACGGTCGCGGTCACGTCGCCTCCCGTCCCGTCGTCGTCGTCAGCGGGCGTGGCGCTGGCCGGTGCCACGAGGCCGCCGGCGAGCAGGCCGGCGCCGAGCACGGGGACCAACCACCGCCGTCTCGGTCTGCGCGACCCCGGGTCGAGGGCAGGGGGCTGGGGAAGGAGCGGCGGTCGGGCCATGGGGACTCCGTGTCCGTAGCGGTCCACCGGCGTCGTCGCACGGTGGCCAGGCCACTGCCGGGCCCTCGCATCCGCGACGACGTGGCCCCGACTCCCCCGTGGTGTGACCTGTGGAACACCGCCCGACGCTATGGACGCGCCACCGGCATGTCAACGCGAACATACGAACGCCTCCCCGCGGGTCGCGGAGAGGCGTTCGCGCCGTCACGGCTTGGGCTTGCGGTTCTTCGCCTTGCCGCGCTCGGTCTGGTCGAGCACCACCTTGCGGATCCGGACCGTCGCCGGGGTGACCTCCACGCACTCGTCCTCGGCGCAGAACTCCAGCGCCTGCTCCAGGTTGAGGATGCGCGGCGGGATCAGCCGCTCGAGCTCCTCGGAGGTGGACTTGCGCATGTTGGTGAGCTTCTTCTCCTTGGTGATGTTCACGTCCATGTCGTCCGGACGGGAGTTCTCACCGACGATCATGCCCTCGTAGACGTCCGTGCCCGGCTGGACCATGAGCTGGCCGCGCTCCTGCAGCGAGAACATCGAGTAGGTCGTCGCCACGCCCTGGCGGTCGGCGACCAGCGAGCCCGTCGGGCGGGCACGCATGTCGCCCAGCCACGGCTCGTAGCCCTCGAGGTTGTGGTTGAGGACGCCGGTGCCGCGGGTCTCGGTGAGGAACTCGGTGCGGAACCCGATCAGGCCGCGCGAGGGGACGATGTACTCCATCCGCGCCCAGCCGGTGTCGTGGTGCACCAGGTTCTCCAGGCGCCCGCGCCGGGTGGCCAGCGCCTGGGTCAGCGTGCCCACGTACTCGCCGGGGGTGTCGATGGTGACGCGCTCGACCGGCTCGTGGAGCTTGCCGTCGATGGTCTTGGTGACGACGGTGGGCCGGCCGACGGTGAGCTCGAACTCCTCGCGGCGCAGCTGCTCGACGAGGATGGCCAGCGCCAGCTCGCCGCGGCCCTGCATCTCCCAGGTGTCGGGACGCTCGGTGGGCAGCATGCGCACCGAGACGTTGCCGACCAGCTCCTGGTCGAGACGGTTCTTGATCAGCCGTGCGGTGAGCTTCTTGCCGGAGCGCCCCGACAGCGGCGAGGTGTTGATCCCGATGGTGATGGAGATCGACGGCTCGTCGACGGTGAGCGGCGGCAGCGGCCGCGGGTCGTTCGGGTCGGCGAGGGTGTCGCCGATCATGACGTCCTCGATGCCGGCGATGGCGACGAGCTCGCCGGGGCCGGCGCTCTCGGCCGGGGTGCGGGTGAGCCCCTCGGTGACCAGCAGCTCGGTGATCTTGACGTGCTTGGTGCTGCCGTCGGTCCGGCACCAGGCGACCGTCTGGCCGCTCTTCATCGTCCCGGAGTGGATGCGCAGCAGCGCCAGCCGGCCGAGGTAGGGCGAGGCGTCGAGGTTGGTGACCTGCGCGCGCAGCGGCTCCTCGGCGTCGTAGACCGGCGCGGGGATGGTGTCGAGCAGGGTCTTCACCAGCGGCGCGAGGTCGGGGCTGTCGGGGCTGGTGCCGTCGGCGGGCCGGGTGAGGGAGGCCTGCCCGGTCTTGCCGTTGCTGTAGACGATCGGGAAGTCGAGGTTGTCGACGTCCATGCCGGAGTCCTCGAGCAGCTCCATGAACAGCTCGTAGGTCTCGTCGACGACCTCGCCGATGCGGGCGTCGGAGCGGTCGGTCTTGTTGACCACGAGGATGACCGGCATCCCCTTGCCCAGCGCCTTGCGCAGGACGAAGCGGGTCTGCGGCAGCGGGCCCTCGGAGGCGTCGACGAGCAGGACGACGCCGTCGACCATCGACAGGCCGCGCTCGACCTCGCCGCCGAAGTCGGCGTGACCGGGGGTGTCGACGATGTTGACGACGACGGGGTTGCCGTTCTCGTCGGCCAGGTGGATAGCGGTGTTCTTGGCCAGGATGGTGATGCCGCGCTCACGCTCGAGGTCCATCGAGTCCATGACGCGGTCCTGCGTGGAGTCGTTGTCCGTCCCCTCGCCCTTGGCGCGCCCGAGGGCGCCTGCCTGGCGGAGGAGGGCGTCGACCAGGGTGGTCTTCCCGTGGTCGACGTGGGCGATGATCGCCACGTTGCGCAGGTCGTCGCGGGTGGGCATGCGGAGAGGCACCTCAGGAGATCAGGGGGTCGGCGCGTCCACGCGCCCGGCACTGGGTCCAACAGCCGCCTGCTCGGCGACCTTCCCACTGTAGGGGCTCCGGTCGCGTGCTCCCCCCGGTCGTGGGGCCCGCCCGGGGCGGAGGTCACCCCTGCGGCGGGGATCGTGACCGGACTCACCGCCCCGGACCTGCGCGAGACGCTCCTCCAGCCCGCCCGGAGCCGCTCGGCGGTCCGCAGGTGGCGGAGGCCGCCGCCCAGCACCAGGCCGCCGCCCGGCACCAGGCCGGCAGCGTCACCGACCCGCGGCGCCGGCGTACCGCGTCAGTGGCGGTCGGCGACGACGTAGGTCACCCCGGCGGCGACCACCGTCACCAGGCCGACGGCCAGCCAGGCCGGCAGTCCGGCACCGATGGCGAGCACGTGCGCGAGCACGAAGGCACCGACGTAGAGCGCGCCGAGGCCCAGCGCGACCGCCCAGCCGCGGCGCTGCACCCACAGGGCGGCCGCGCCCACGCCGGCGGCGGCGAACACCGCGCCGCCGAGCGCCCGGACGCCGGTGCCCTGGGCGACGCCGAAGCCGGCGGCCAGCCCGACGGCGACGAGGGCGGCGGAGGACAGCCGGGTGCGGGCGCGGGTCAGCACGGACGTCGTCATGACCCCAGTGTCCCCGGGACGCGCGAGGGCCCCGGACGCGACGTGCGTCCGGGGCCCTTCGGGGTGGCCCTCCTGCAGGGGCCCGCCGCGAGCCTGCGAGCGGTGGGGGGCAGGAGGGTCCTTGCTCAGGCGGTGCGGAGCACGGCCTCGATCTCGAGCTCGACGTCGATCTTGTCGCCGACGACGACGCCGCCGCCGTCCATCGGCAGGTCGATGTCGACGCCGTAGGCCTTGCGGGAGATGGACGTGCGGGCGCTGAAGCCGGCGCGGGTGCCGCCGTAGGCGTCGGGGCCGAAGCCGTTGACCTCGAGGCTGAGGGTGACCGGCTTGGTGATGCCCTTGATGGTCAGGTCGCCCTCGACCGCCCAGTCCGCACCGTCGGTGACGACCCGGGCCGAGCGGAAGGTCATGACGGTGTGGTTGCCGACGTCGAAGAAGTCCGCGGAGCGGATGTGCGCGTCGCGCTGCTCCTGGCGGGTGTCGATCGAGTCCATGTCGATCGTGGCGCTGACCGACGACTGCGCCGGGTCCTCGGCGGTGACGATCTCGCCGGAGAACTCCGTGAAGTAGCCGCGGACCTTGCTCACCATCATGTGGCGCACGGAGAAGCCGACGGTGGAGTGGGTGGCGTCGATGTCCCAGGTGCCGGCGAGGTACCCGGGGATCTGGACGGCGGTGCTGGCGGTCATGGTGGACCCTCTCAGTGGTTGAGCGTCGAACTACCTACGGCGCCCGTAGCGTAGTTGAGGGCTTGACTATTCCGCCAGTACCCTGGGGGCATGACGACCGAGGTGTCGCCCGCCACCGGTGCCGGGCACGTCCCCGCGGGCACGCGCTGGCTCGACGACGGGGAGCAGCTGGCCTGGCGGGCCTGGCTGCACAGCACCCAGATGCTGCAGGACCGGCTCGAGCGCGACCTGGTGCGTTCGACCGGCATCCCGAGCGCCTACTACGAGATCCTCGTGCAGCTGTCGGAGACCCCCGACCGCATGATGCGGATGAGCGAGCTGGCCGACCGCTGCCTGTCCTCCCGCAGCCGCCTGTCGCACGCGGTCTCCCGGCTGGAGGAGCGCGGCTGGGTGCGCCGCCAGGAGTGCCCCGAGGACGGCCGCGGCCTGCTGGCCGTGCTCACCGACGAGGGCTTCGCCGCGCTCGAGGCCGCGGCGCCGATCCACGTCGAGAGCGTGCGGACCCACCTGTTCGACCAGCTCTCCCCGCAGCAGATCGCGGCGATGCGGGACGTCGGCGAGACCCTGCTGCGCCACCTCGGCCGCTGACGCCCTCGTCCCCGGGGACGACCGGCGGGTCCTCCCCCGGGTGGACGACGGACGCCGCCGCGCTGCCTAGATTCGGCGCCGATGGACGAGCGCCTCCCCCTCGAGCAGCTCGCGGCGACGCTGCGCGCGCGGCCGTTCGCCGTCGACGTGGTGATCGCCGCGGCCGTCGGGCTCTTCGCCGTCGTCGTCCCGGCGCAGACGTACTACCTGAGCGAGACCGTGTCCTTCCTGATCGGTGTCGCGCTCGTCGCCCCGCTGGCCTGGCGGCGACGGGCACCGGTCCCCGCGGCCGCCGTCGTCACCGCCGCCGGGCTGTTCGAGCTGGTCGCGGGCACCGACTTCCTCGCCGCGAACGTCGCGGCGCTGGTCATGGTCCACGCGCTCGCCGCCTACGGCCCGCCCTGGGCGGGACGGGCGGGGCTGGCGCTCGGGCTGGTCGGGGCGGTCCTCGCCTCGCTGCGCTGGTGGTCGGCGGGCGACGGCGTGGCCCTGCTCGTCACCGTCGGCTCGATCAGCGTCTCGGTGGTCGCGGCCTGGGCGCTGGGCCGGCTGCGCCGCTCCCGGCTCGGCGAGCTCGTCGGCCTGGCCGAGCGGGCCCGGCTGCTGGAGATCGAGCGCGACCAGGAGATGCGCCTGGCCGCCACCGCCGAGCGGGCGCGGATCGCCCGCGAGATGCACGACGTCGTCGCGCACTCCCTGTCGGTGGTCATCGCCCAGGCCGACGGCGGCCGCTACGCGGGCAGGAGCGACCCCGAGGCGGCCACCGGGGCGCTGGAGGCCATCGCCGCCACCGGGCGCCAGGCGCTCGCCGACATGCGGGCGCTGCTCGGTGTGCTCCGGGACGGCTCCCCCGAGCAGTACGCCCCGCAGCCCGACGTCGTGGCGGTCCCGGCGCTCATCGAGGACGTCCGGGGCAGCGGGCTCGACGTCGACCTGCTGGTGGAGGGCGAGCCGCGGCCCATGGCGGCCGGTCCGCAGCTGGCCGTGTACCGGATCGTGCAGGAGTCGCTGACCAACGTGCTCAAGCACGCCGGCCCCTCCACCCGGGCGTGGGTGCGGCTGCACTGGCGCGACGACGCGCTGGAGCTGTCGGTACTGGACGACGGCCGGGGCGCCGCGGCCGCCGTGGCCGCCGACGACGGGCACGGGCAGGGGCTGCGGGGCATGCAGGAGCGGGCGCAGCTGCACCGCGGGCGACTGGAGGCCGGCCCGCGCACCGGCGGCGGCTGGCGGGTGCACGCCGTCCTGCCGCTCGGGAGGGGCCGGTGATCCGCGTGGCGCTGGTCGACGACCAGCAGATGGTGCGCGCCGGGTTCCGGATGGTCATCGACTCCCAGCCCGACCTCACCGTCGTCGGGGAGGCCGGCGACGGCGAGGCGGCGGTGCGGCTGCTGGAGGCCACCGCGGCCGACGTCGTCCTCATGGACGTGCGCATGCCCGGCACCGACGGCATCGAGGCCACCCGGCGGGTCACCGCGCTGCCCGACCCGCCCCGGGTGGTCGTGCTGACCACCTTCGACCTCGACGAGTACGTGGTCGCCGCGATCGGCGCCGGGGCCAGCGGCTTCCTGCTCAAGGACGCGCCGCCCGAGGAGATGCTCGACGCGGTCCGCACGGTGCACGCCGGCGACTCGGTGATCGCCGCCAGCTCCACCCGCCGGCTGCTGCAGCACGTGGCGCCGCTGCTGCGCGGGGCCGGCTCGGCCGCCGCGCCCGCGTCCGAGCTGACCGAGCTCACGCCCCGCGAGCGCGAGGTGCTGGTGCAGATGGCACTCGGCGCGACCAACACCGAGATCGCCGCACGGCTGTTCGTCAGCGAGGCGACGGTGAAGACCCACGTCGGGCGGGTGCTGGCCAAGACCGGCTCGCGCGACCGCGTGCAGGCCGTCGTCCTGGCCTACCGGACCGGGCTGGTCTCCCCCGCCGACCTGCTCCGCGACGCCTGACGGAGGACCTCCCGTGCACTTCCGCGGAAGTGCACGACCTCACGCGTCGTCCCCGGGTCCGACCGGGGGATGACGGGCCTCCGCCCCCGGGGGCAGGGCGCCGCCCCGCAGGACCACCTCGCGGGACGACGCGGGAGGACGCCCCCGACCGCGAGGGTCGTCCCCGTCCCCAGAAGCGATCCGCGGAGGTCCGCAGTGTCCGTCCCCGTCATGACCGTCCCCGGCGAGCCGCCGGCCTCGACGTCGTCCGCCGCCGTCCGCGCCACCGGCCTGACCAAGGTCTACGGCTCCGGCGAGACGGCCGTCCGCGCGCTGGCCGGCGTCGACGTCGCCTTCGACCGCGGCGGGTTCACCGCGATCATGGGCCCCTCGGGCTCGGGCAAGTCCACGCTCATGCACTGCCTGGCCGGGCTGGACTCCGCCACCGCCGGGCAGGTCTTCCTCGGCGACACCGAGCTCACCGGGCTGCGCGACGACGAGCTCACCCGGCTGCGCCGCGACCGGATCGGCTTCGTGTTCCAGGCCTTCAACCTGCTGCCGGTCCTCGACGCCCGCGAGAACATCGTGCTGCCGGTGCAGCTGGCCGGCCGCCGTCCCGACCCGGCCTGGTTCGACGCCGTGATCGCCCGCCTCGGCCTGCGCGAGCGGCTGCGGCACCGCCCCTCCGAGCTCTCCGGCGGCCAGCAGCAGCGGGTCGCGATCGCCCGGGCGCTGCTCCCCCGCCCCGACGTCGTCTTCGCCGACGAGCCCACCGGCAACCTCGACTCCCGCGCCGGCGCCGAGGTGCTCGACCTGCTGCGCAGCAGCGTCCGCGAGACCGGCCAGACCGTCGTCATGGTCACCCACGACCCGACGGCGGCCTCCTACGCCGACCGCGTCGTGCTGCTCGCCGACGGCCGCCCCGCCGGGGAGATCGAGCGGCCCACCGCCGCGTCCGTGCTCGAGGCGCTCCGCGGGCTGGGGGGCTGACGCGGTGCTGTCCACCACCCTGGCCGGCCTGCGCGCGCACCTGCCCCGGCTGGTCGCCGCCACGCTGGCCGTCGTCATCGCGGTCGCCTTCGTCGTGGCGACGCTGGTGCTCAACGAGACCTCCCGCGCCACCCTGCTGCGCGCCGCGGGCGCCCAGTACGTCGGCACCGACGTCGTCGTGACCACGACCGACGGCTCCTCGCTGGCCGGCGCCGTCGACGCCGTCGCGGCCGTCCCCGGCGTCCGCGCCGTCGACCCCAGCGCGGCCGCCGACGTCCAGGCCGCCCTCCCCGGCCGCTCCGAGGCCTACCTGTCGGTGCAGTCGATCGCCACCGACCCGGAGCTGCGCTGGCAGCAGGTCGCCGACGGCGCCCTCCCCGGCCGGCCCGGTGAGGTCGCGCTCGCGACGACGACCGAGGCGGCCGTGGGCGACGTCGTGGCCGTGACCGTCTACGACCCCGCCACCGGTGTGGTCGCCACCACCGGTGAGGCGACCGTCACCGGCCTGGTCGACCTCGGCGGGGACCCCTCCGCCGGGGTGTTCGCCCGCGGGTTCGCCGTCCCCGAGCAGGTGACCGCCTGGGGTGCGGCCGAGCCGACCGAGCTGCGGGTCGCCGGCGAGCCGGGCACGGAGCCCGGGCTCCTCGCGGAGCAGGTGGCGGCGGCACCGGGCCTCCCCGCCGTCGAGGTGCGCACCGGCGAGCAGGCCGCCGAGGACGCCGTTGCCGCCATGACCGGCAACCGGCTCGCGCTCGCCGCCGTCCTGCTGGTCTTCGCGACCGTCGCGGTGCTGGTGGCCGGGCTGGTCATCGCCAACACGCTCGCCGTGCTCGTCGCCCAGCGCACCCGCGACCTGGCGCTGCTGCGCTGCGTCGGCGCCACCTCCCGGCAGGTCCGGCGCAGCGTGATCGCCGAGGCCGCGGTCACCGGGCTGGCCGCGTCGGCGATCGGCGTGGGTGCCGGCATCGGGCTGGCCGCGCTCGTCTCCGCGCTGGTCGGTCCCGACTCGCCGCTGCCGCTCGAGGGCGTCTCGGTGCCGCTGTACGCGGTCGGCGCGGGGCTGGCGGTCGGCACGCTGACGACGCTGCTCGCGGCCCTCGGGCCGGCGCGGGCGGCCACACGGGTCGCGCCGCTGGCCGCGCTGCGCCCGCAGGACGCGCCGCCGCTGCGCAGCCGGGGCGGCCTGGCGCGGTTCGTCACCGGGCTGGTCCTGGTCCTCGGCGGCGCCGGGCTCATGGCGCTCGGTGTCGCCACGGCCGACGTGTACCCGTCCCTCGCCGGCGGCGCGGCGAGCTTCCTCGGCGTCGTGCTGCTCGCACAGCGGGCGGTGCCGCCGGTGGTGTCCGCCGCCGGGCGGACCTTGGGCCGCGTCGGCGGGCTGCCGGGCCGGCTCGCCGCCGGCAACGCGACCCGCAACCCGCGCCGGACGGCGGCGACGGCGACCGCGCTGCTCATCGGCGTCACGCTGACCACCGCCATGGTGGTGGGTGCGGCCTCCACCCGGGCCACCGCGCAGGCCGGCCTGGACGCCGCCTACCCGGCCGACGTCGAGGTCGGGGCCTACGGCGAGCTGCCGACGGCGCTGCTCCCGCGGCTGGAGGACGTCGACGGCGTCGTCGCCGGGACGGCGCTCACCGGTGCCGACCTCACCGGCCCCGACGGCCGGCCCGTCTGGTCGCAGGGCGTGGACCCGGCGGACGCCACCGGGGTGCTGCGCAGCACGGCGGACCTCCCGCTGCCGGCCCTCGGCGAGGTGGTGCTGCCGCAGTGGGCCGCCGACGCCTGGGCGGTGCGGGCCGGCGACCCGGTGACGCTCACGGCCGGCGCGAACAGCCGCACGCTCACCGCCGTCGTCGGAGGGGACGCCACCGCGCCGATGCTCCACGGCGCCGACCTGCGGGGCTTGGTCCCCGACGCGCCCCCGGCGACGCTGTGGCTGCGGCTGGCCGACGGGGACGGGCAGCGGGCCGCCATCGACGAGGTGACCGAGCTGACCGGCGCCGCGGCCCCCGGCGCCTACGTCACCGGCCTGGCCAGCGAGCGGGCCGCGATCGACTCGGTGCTCGACGTGCTGCTGCTGGTGGTCACCGGCCTGCTCGGCGTCGCGGTGGTTATCGCGCTGATCGGCGTGGGCAACACCCTCGCCCTGTCGGTGGTCGAGCGGCGCCAGGAGAACGGCCTGCTGCGGGCGCTGGGTCTCACGCGCGGCCAGCTGCGCGGGCTGCTGGCGTGGGAGGCGGTGCTCGTGGCCGGGGTCGCCGCGGTGCTGGGCGTCCTGCTCGGCGGCGGGTACGGGCTGATCGGGACGGCGTCGGTGCTCGGCGGGCAGGGCGAGGTGGTGCTCGACGTGCCGTGGCTGCAGGTGGCGGCGATCGTCGTCGTCGCCACCGTCGCCGGGCTGCTGGCCTCGGTGCTGCCGGCCCGCCGCGCCGCCCGCACCGCCCCGGTCGCCGCCATCGCCGCCGTGTAGTGCGCCGCGATCACGGCGCCGTGACCACGCCGCACCGCGGGTCCGTGGTCACGGCGCCATGATCGTCGGGAGGTGGGGAACAGGTGGCGCGATGGTATTTTTCTGCCATGCGGACCACCATCGACGGGGCCGGGCGGCTCGTCGTCCCCAAGGCCCTCCGCGACGCCCTGGGACTGCGAGCCGGGGACGAGGTCTCCGTGCAGGTCAGGGACGGGCGCCTGGAGATCGAGCCCGCCCCGGTCGCGATGCGCCTGGAGGAGTCCGGAGACGCCGTCCGGGCCGTCACCGACGTCGACCTTCCCCCGCTCACCGCGGAGCAGGTGCGCGAGGCGCTGGAGCGCACCCGGCGGTGATCGCGGTCGACACGAGCGTGCTGGTGGCGGCCTTCGCGTCCTGGCACGAGTCGCACCCCGCGGCCCGGGAGGCGCTGCGTGGTGCGCGGCTGGTGGCGCACAGCCTGGTCGAGACCTACTCGGTGCTCACCCGGCTCCCCCCACCGCACCGGGTCGTGCCCGACCTGGCGGCGTGGTTCCTCCGACGGGTCGCGACCGACGCGCCGCTGACCCTCTCGGCCGAGGAGATCGCCGGACTGCCGGAACTGCTGGCGGGCCGGGGGGTCTCCGGCGGCGCCGCCTACGACGCCCTCATCGCGGTGACCGCGGTACGGCACGGCGCCGAGCTCGTCTCCCTCGACTCCCGGGCAGCGGCGACCTACCGAGCCATCGGGGCGGCGCACCGACTGCTCGCCTGAGCGGCCGGCCGTCAGGGTGTGACGTCGTCCGGGGGCAGCGGCCAGCGCGGGACACCGGCGACGGCGCCCTCGCCCAGCGGCGCGCGGAACTCCGGGGGCCGCTTGGCGAGGAAGGCGGCCACGCCCTCCTCGACGTCGGGGCCGGCGGTCAGCTCGGCGAGCGCGCGTGACTCGGCGCGGTGCGCGTCCCAGGGCGAGGCCGCGCCGAGCATCGACCACAGCAGCTGCCGCGCGGCGGCGACGGCGACCCCGGAGGTGTTGTCGGCGATCTCGCGGGCCAGCGCGTGCGCGGCCGGCAGCAGCTCGGCGTCGGGCACCACCCGCGAGACGAGCCGGCCGCGCAGCGCCTCGGCGGCGTCGAACACCCGCCCGGTGGCCACCCACTCCACCGCCTGGCTGATGCCGACCACCCGCGGCAGGAACCACGACGACGCCGCCTCCGGGGTGATCCCCCGGCGGGCGAAGACGAACCCGAACCGCGCGGACTCGGCGGCGATGCGCACGTCCATCGGCAGGAGCATCGTCGCGCCGATGCCGACGGCCGGGCCGTTGACGGCGGCGACGACCGGCTTGCGCAGGGCGGCGAAGGGCAGCGACGCGATCCCGCCCCAGTCCCGCGGGACGCCGTCGATGCTGCCGCGGCCGGGCTCGCCGCCGTCGGGGGCGGCGCCGCGGGACCGGTCGCCGAGCCCGCCGGGACCGGCGGCGAGGTCGGCGCCCGCGCAGAACGCCCGCCCGGCGCCGGTCACGACGACGACCCGCACGGCCTCGTCGGCGTCGGCGGCCGCGGCGGCCCGCCCGAGCTCGGCGGCCATCACCGGCGTGAAGGCGTTGAGCCGCTCCGGCCGGTGCAGGGTGATCGTGGCGACGCCGTCGTCGACGTCGTAGCGCAGCTGCTCGAAGGTCATCCCAGGGCGCCGCCGACCGCGAGGCGGGCGACGGCGTCGAGGTGCTCGGTCGCGTCGCCCAGCAGCAGCCGGTCGGTCTTGGCCCGCCGCCAGTACAGGTGGGCGTCGTGCTCCCAGGTGAACCCGATGCCACCGTGCACCTGCACGGCCGTCTCGGCGGCCCGCTCGAACGCCTCGGCGGCGTAGGCCTTGGCGGCCGCGGCGGCCAGCGGCAGCTCCCCGGGCGCGGAGTCGGCCGCCCAGGCCGCCCACCACACCAGCGAGCGCAGCTGGTCCACCCCGACCCAGGCGTCGACGAGCATGTGCTTGACCGCCTGGTAGGAGCCGATCACCCGGCCGAAGGCCTCGCGCTGCTGCGCGTAGTCGACGGCCATGAGCACGGCACGGTCGGCGGCGCCGAGGTCCTCGGCGGCCAGCACGACGGCGGCCACCTGCCGCGCCCGCTCCCACAGCCCGCCGGCGTCCTCGGCCAGGACCCGGCGCGAGGTCAGCCGCACCCGGGCGAGCCCGCGGGTGGCGTCCAGCGGCCGGCCGGGCACGACCTCCCCCTCGCCGGCGACGAGCGCGCCGCCGTCGAGGCCGAGGAAAAGCGTGGCGTCGGCGGCGTCGATCGAGGGCGCCGAGCCGGTGACCGGGCCGTCGAGGACGGCGATCGCCGCCGACCCGTCGGCCAGCTGCGCGGCGAGGTCGGGCGCGCCCTCCAACAGCACCGCCGCCCGCGCCGCGGTGACCAGCGACGGCCCGGCCAGCACCGCGCCGCCCTGCTCGGCGACGACGGCGAGGTCGAGCACGGAGCCGCCCGCACCACCGGCCGACTCCGGCACGGTGATGCCGAGGAAGCCGATGTCGGCCAGCGCCTTGCGGCCGGGCGCCGGGACGCCCTCGCCCTCCAGCGCGGCCCGGGCGGCCGACAGCGGCACCGAGCCGGTGAAGAAGTCGCGGGCGCCGGCGGCGGCGTCGCGCTGGTCGTCGGAGAGGTCGAAGTTCACCGTCGTCCTCCGGTGGAGAAGGGAGCGGTCTTGTCGGTGCGGGGCTCGGAGGGGAGGCCCAGCACCCGCTCGCCGAGGATGTTGCGCAGCACCTGGTCGGTGCCGCCCGCGATCGCGATGCCCGGCACGTACGCCTGTGCCCGCTGCCAGGTGTCGTCGCCGTCGGCGGTGGCGCCCAGGACGGCGTCGTCGCCGAGCAGCCGGACGCCGGCGTCGGCCACCAGCCGGGCCGCGGCGGTGCCGCCGAGCTTGCCGGCGCTGGCCTCCGGCCCGGGCACCCCGCCCTGCGACAGCGTGGTGAAGCGGCGGTAGCCGGTGTAGCGGGTGGCGAGCGAGGCGACCAGCGCCCGGCCCACGGCCTGCCGGGCCAGGGCCTGCCGCTCCGGGTCGAGGGCGGGCAGCCGCTCGCGGGCGTGCGCGGCCAGCGCCTCGGGCGACTGGCCGATGTCGCTGCCGGCGCCGCCGATGGCCACCCGCTCGTTCATCAGCGTGGTGAGCGCGACCCGCCAGCCCTCCCCCGGCTCGCCGAGCCGCTCGGAGTCGGGGATGCGGACGTCGTCGAAGAAGACCTCGTTGAAGTCCGCGCCGCCGCTCATCTGCCGCAGCGGCCGCACGGTGACGCCGGGGGCGTGCATGTCGACGACGAACATCGTCAGCCCGGCGTGCTTGGGCCGCTCCGGGTCGGTGCGGGTGAGCAGGATGCCGAAGTCGGAGACGTGGGCCAGCGTCGTCCAGACCTTCTGGCCGTTGACCACCCAGTCCTCGCCGTCGCGCACCGCGGAGGTGCGCAGCGCGGCGAGGTCCGAGCCCGACGCCGGCTCGCTGAACAGCTGGCACCAGACGTCGTCGGCGCGCAGCAGGCGGGCCAGGTAGCGGGAGCGCTGGTCGTCGCTGCCGTGGGCGATGACGGTGGGCCCGCACATGCCGATGCCGATGTGGTTGACCAGGGTGGGGACGCGGGCGCGGGCCAGCTCCTGGGACACGATCGCCTGCTGCACCAGCGTGCCGCCCTGGCCGCCGTACTCGCGGGGCCAGGTCACCCCGACCAGCCCCTCCTCGGCCAGCACCCCCTGGGTCGCCCGGAGCTCGGCCTCGCGGCTGCGGGCGTCGACCGGCTCACCGGGCGCGACGTGCAGCAGGTCGGCCGCGCGGTCGGTGAGCACCGACCGGACCCGCGCCCGGTAGGACGCCTCCTCCGGTGTGTCGTCGAAGTCCACGCGCTACCCCCTGCTCGTCGGGCCGGTCGGCCGCAGCGTGACACCGGTCACCGGCGACGGTCAACGGTGACTGTTCGTGGTCGCGCGCGGCGCCTACCCTGCCCCGGTGACCGCCGACACCGGACCGCTCGCCGGCCCGGACGTCTGCCCGCCGCGGACCCGCTCCGCGCGGACGGCCGACAGCCGCGCGCTCATCCTCGACGCCGCCGTCGCGTGCCTGGTCGAGGACGGCTACGCCGGCGCCTCCACCCTCGCCGTCCAGGCGCGGGCCGGGGTGTCACGCGGGCGGCTGCTGCACCACTTCCCGTCCCGCGCCGAGCTGCTGGTGGCCGCCGCCGGGCACGTGTCGACCACCCTGCTGGCCGAGGTCGAGACCCGGGCCGCGGCGCTCATGGCCGACCAGCCGCCCGGCCCCGAGCGGGTCGACCGCGCCATCGACCTGATGTGGGCGACGTTCCACGAGCCGCCGTTCTGGGCGGCGATGGAGCTGTGGACGGCGGCGCGCACCGACCCCGGGCTGCGCGCGGCGCTGCAGGTGGAGGAGCGGGGCCTGCGCACGGCGATCCGCCGGGTGGCCGACGGCATCTGGGGTCCGGAGATCGCCGCGGCGCCGCTCTACGCCGAGCTGTGCGAGCTGCTGTTCACCAGCATGCGCGGCGTGGCCTGCGTGTACGCCTTCGCCGACCGCCCCGCCGCCACCGACCCGCACCTGGCGCTGTGGAAGCGGCTCGCCGCGCGGATGCTCTTCGCGCACGCGGAGGGCTGACGCCGGGGCTCCGGCCGGGCCAGCATGCGGGGGCATGGTCAGCGACCGCGCCCCCGGCTACGTCCTCGGCGACGACGACCCCGCACTGGCCCGGCTGGACGCGCTGTCCCGGGTCTACGCGCCGGCCACCGCGGCGTGGCTCGACACCGCGGGCCTGGCCCCCGGCGCGACGGTCGTCGACCTCGGCTGCGGGCTCGGCGCGGTCACCCTGGCCGCCGCCGAGCGGGTGGGGCCCACCGGCCGGGTGATCGGCGTCGACGCCGCGGCCCGCCCGCTGGAGGTGGCCCGACGGCGGGCCGCGGCGGCCGGGCACCGCACCGTCGTCCTCGAGCAGGCGGACGTCACCACCTGGGAGCCGCCGGGGCCGGTGGACGCCGTGCTCGGGCGGCTGCTCCTGCTCCACCTCGCCGATCCGGTCGCACTCGTGGCCCGGATGGCGGGGCTGGTGCGCCCGGGCGGGGTGGTCGCCTTCTCCGACGTCGTCCTCCCCACCCGCGCCGCGCACCCGCCGCTGCCGCTCCTGACCGCCTTCAACGGCTGGCTGCTCACCACCTTCGAGCGGCTCGGCGTGCCCGTGGACGCGGGGCTGCGGCTGACCGCGGTCTACCGGACGGCCGGACTGCCCGACCCCGTGCTCAGCGCCGGCCAGCCGTTGGAGCGGGGCGGTGGGGCGACCGGGTGGGCGATCGTCGCGGGGGACGCCACCAGCCTGCTGCCGGCCTTCGAGCGCACCGGCGTGGCGACCGCGGCGGAGGTCGGCGCCGAGGACCTCGAACAGCGGCTGCGGGCCCAGGCCGCGGCCGCCGACGCGGTGCTGGTCAACCCGCTCCTGGTCGGCGCGGCCGCGCGGCTGCCCTGACCGTCAGGGTTGACCGCCCTCCTCGGCCCCCGACAGCATGACGCGGGTCACACCCGGCACCGAGGAGGACCCGTGAGCGCCCTCATCCCCGCTCTCCAGGGCCGCGGCATGACCGCCGCCGACCAGCTCGCCCGTTGGGCCCGGCGGACCCCGGACGCGTGGGCGCTGCGCTTCGACGGCGGCGGGCGCACCTACGCCGGGCTCGACGAGCGGGTCACCCGGCTGGCGCGCGCGCTGGCCGACCGCGGCGTCGGCACCGGCGACCGCGTCGCGGTGCTGGGTCTGAACTCGATGGAGGTGTGGGAGGCCTACCTCGCGGGGGTGCGGCTGGGCGCGATCGTCGTCCCGGTCAACTTCCGGCTGGTCGCCGACGAGGTCGCCTACGTGCTCGCCGACTCCGGGGCCACCGCGCTCGTCGTCGACGCGGCGCTCACCGAGGTGGCCACCAAGGCCCGCGAGCAGGCGCCGGACCTGCGCACGGTGCTCACGATCGGCGGTGACCTGGAGGAGGCGGTCGCCGCGGCGTCGGCCGAGCCGCTCGACGTCGAGGTGGACGAGTCCGCGCCGGCGTTCATCATGTACACGTCGGGCACCACGGGCCGCCCCAAGGGCGCGGTGCTGACCCACCACAACCTGCTCATGCACGTGTTCAGCCAGGTCACCCACCTCGGCTGGCACCCCGACGACCGGGTGGGCGTCCCGGGCGCACCGCTGTTCCACATCGCCGGGCTGGCCGGGGGCCTGCCGCCGCTGCTGCTCGGCGGCACCCACGTGATCCTGCGCTCGGGCGGCTTCGACCCGGTGGCCACGCTCGACCTCGTCGAGCGGGAGCGGGTCAGCAACATCTTCCTCGTGCCGGCGATGTGGGCCGCGGTGGTCGCCGTCCCCGGCATCGCCGACCGCGACCTGTCCAGCCTGCGGCGCATCTCCTGGGGTGCGGCCCCGGCGTCGACGACGCTGCTGCGCACGATGATCGACACCTTCCCGCAGGCGGAGGTGGTCACCGCCTTCGGTCAGACCGAGTGCAGCCCGGTCACCTGCCTGCTGCGCGGCGAGGACTCGATCCGCAAGATCGGCTCGGTCGGGACGCCGATGCTCAACGTCGAGGTGCGTGTCGTCGACGACGCGATGCGCGACGTCCCGCGGGGCGAGGTGGGCGAGATCGTCTACCGCAGCCCGATGGTCATGAAGGAGTACTGGGGCAGGCCGGAGGCGACGGCGGAGGCGTTCGCCGGCGGCTGGTTCCACTCCGGCGACCTGGTCCGGCAGGACGAGGACGGCTACTACTACGTCGTCGACCGCAAGAAGGACATGATCATCACCGGCGGCGAGAACGTGTACTGCGCCGAGGTCGAGGACGTGCTCGCCGCCCACCCGGGGATCGCCGAGGTGGCGCTCATCGGCGTCCCCGACGCCCGCTTCGGCGAGGCGCCGCTGGCCGTCGTCGCCCCGCGGGACCCGGCCTCCCCGCCCACGCCCGAGGAGCTCACCGCCTGGTGCCGGGAGCGGCTGGCCCGCTACAAGCACCCCCGGGAGTACGCGGTCGTGCCGGCGCTGCCCCGCAACCCCAGCGGCAAGGTGCTCAAGACGGCGCTGCGCACGGAGCACCGGGCCGGGTCCCTGGTCAGCGACCCGGCCGTGTGACGAAGGACCCCCGTGCCCCCCACCGCTCGCACGCTCGCGGCGGGCCCCTGCACGGGGCCACACGGCTCGACAGCCGGCTGTGACGTGGGCCACCCTGTCCCGGCCACGAACCCGACAGGGAGGACCCGCATGACCGCGACCCAGCCCGCACCGGCCCCCACCGCCGCCGCCAGCTGGCCGCCCGGGCTGCCGCGCTCGCTGGAGTACCCGCAGGTCCCGGTCGGGTCGATCCTGCGGGCGGCCGTGCGCCGCTGGGGCACGCGGACGGCGTTCGTCGACCACGACGTCGAGCTGTCCTACGAGGAGCTGGGGCAGCGCGCGGCCGCGGTCGCCAACTGGCTGGCCGAGCACGGCGTGGGCCGCGGCGACGTGGTGGCGGTGCACATCCCGAACTGCCGGCAGTACCCGGCCGTCTACTACGGGGTGATGATGGCCGGCGCGGTCTTCTCCCCCACCAACCCGCTGCTGCCCGCCGCCGACCTCGCCGCCCAGCTCACCGACGCCGGCGCGAGGGTCCTGGTCACCTGGGACCAGGTGCTGCCGTTCGTCCGCTCGGCCCTGGCGGCCACCCCGGTGCAGACCGTCGTCGTCACCGGGGAGGCGCACACCCTGGACTTCGCGGCCCGGCTCGACGGCCTCGAGGAGACCGACGTCGACCTCGCCGACCTGCTGGGCGCCGACCCGACCGACCGGCACCACGACGCCGGCGTAGACCCCGCCGTCGACCTCGCGCACCTGGCCTACACCGGCGGCACGACCGGCGTGAGCAAGGGCGTGGAGCTGCCGCACCGCAACGTCGTCACCAACGTGCTGCAGTCGGCGTGCTGGACGTCGGGGTCGCTGCCCGAGCTCGACGACGCCGGCGACGTCACCCTCCGGCAGGTCCTCGGCGAGGACGAGTGCCCGATCCGGCTCGGCGAGGCGCGGCTGGTCAACCTGACGCCGTGGTTCCACGCGATGGGGGCGATCGGCTACCTCAACGGCATGGTCATGGCCGGCACCATGACGGTGATCCACATGCGGTTCGACCCAGTGCGCTACGTGGAGGACGCCGCCCGCCACCGCGTCACGTCGATCGGCGGCGCCCCGCCGGTGTTCGTGGCGCTGCTGCAGGTGCCCGGCTTCACCGAGCACGACTGGTCGCACGTCCGCGGCGTCTCCAGCGGCGCCGCCCCGCTCGCCGTGTCGCTCATCGAGCGGCTGCAGGCGGTGCTGCCGAACGCCGTCATCGGCGAGGGGTACGGGCTCACCGAGGTGACCATGCAGGCCACCGGCAACCCCTCGTTCCGCTCGGGCACGCGGAAGGCGGGCACGGTCGGGGTGCCGGTGTTCGACACCGAGATCACCATCCGCCCGCTCGGCGGCGGCGACCCGCTGCCCGTGGGCGAGCGCGGTGAGGTGTGCATCCGCGGCCCGCAGGTGATGCGCGGCTACGCCCACCGGCCCGAGGCGACGGCGGAGTCGATCGACGCCGACGGCTGGTTCCACACCGGCGACGTCGGCGTCCTCGACGAGGACGGCTACCTGTCGATCGTCGACCGCACCAAGGACATGCTGCTCTACAAGGGCTACAACGTGTTCCCGCGCGAGCTGGAGGAGGTCCTCTTCGGCGTCCCGGGAGTCGCCGGGGCCGCCGTCGTCGGCCGGCCCGACGAGGAGGCCGGGGAGCTGCCGGTGGCCTACGTCGTGCGGAGGGCCGACGACGCCGGGGCGGCGCTGACCGCCGAGTCGGTCATGGCCGCGGTGAACGACAAGGTCACGCCGTACAAGCGGCTGCGCGACGTCGTCTTCATCGACGCGATCCCGGTGTCGGCCGCCGGCAAGGTCCTCAAGCGGGAGCTGCGCGACCGGGAGGCGGCGCAGGGCTGACCCGTTCGGGCGGTGGCCGCGGCGTCCTGCACGCCCGGCCGCCGTCCGCTCGCTATCGTCCGCGAGGTGATCGGCGGACACGGCACGGCGGAGGACCCGCACACCGGGGTCCGGATCGCCCACGAGGAGCCCACCCCCGTCCGGCAGGTGATGCGCCGGGTGCTGCTCGCGGCGTTCTTCCTCGCGCTGACCGTGTTCATCGTCTGGATCGACCGCGACTCCTACCGCGACGGCGACGAGGTCGGCATCACGCTGGTCGACGCGATCTACTACTCCACGGTCACGCTGTCGACCACGGGCTACGGCGACATCACGCCCATCACCGAGACCGCGCGGCTGGTGAACATCCTGTTCATCACGCCGCTGCGCGTCATGTTCCTGATCGTGCTCATCGGGACGACCCTCGAGGCGCTCACCGCGCGCTCACGCGAGGAGTTCCGCATCCGACGCTGGAGGTCCCGCGTGCGCCAGCACGTCATCGTGTGCGGCTACGGAACCAAGGGGCGCAGCGCCGTCCGGTCGCTGCAAGCCACCGGCACCCCGCTCGACAGCATCGTCATCGTCGACAACGACCAGCGCGCCATCGACGAGGCCAACTCCATCGGCCTGACCGGCATCGTGGGCGACGCCGGGCGCACCGACGTGCTGCGCCGGGCCCACGTGGAGCGGGCGCGGGCGGTGATCGTGGCGGCCAACCGCGACGACGCCGCGGTGCTCATCACCCTGACGGTGCGCCAGCTCAACCCGAGCGTCCCGATCACCACCAGCGTCCGCGAGGAGGAGAACGCCAGCCTGCTGCGGCAGTCCGGCGCCGACACCGTCATCACCACCTCGGCGACGTCCGGCCGGCTGCTGGGCCTGTCCACCGACAGCCCGCGGGTGGTCTCCGTCGTGGAGGACCTGCTCACCGGCGGGCAGGGGCTCGACCTCTCCCAGCGCCCGGTGACGTCCGGCGAGGTCGGCCTGGGCCCGCGCGACCTGCGCGACATCGTCCTGTCGGTCACCCGCGGCGGGCGCACGCTGCGCTTCGACGACCCGCTGATCGGCACGCTGCAGAGCGAGGACGTGCTGGTCGTGGTCCGCTCGCACGGGCCCAGCGGCCAGCTCGCGCGCGCGTAGGTCCGGTCAGACCGGCAAGGCCGCCAGCTCGTCGGCCAGCCGGGTGTCGGCCAGCACGAGGTCGGCCGCGGTGGTGTGCCAGCCGGCCACCAGCAAGAGCGACCAGGGGCGCTCGTCGTCGGCCGAGGCGGTGGCCGCGACCAGTCCGGCCTGCGCCACGGCGCGGCACGCGATGGGGTTCATGTCCTCCCAGATCGGCAGCGCGTCCGGGGAACTGCAGCCGGGCGCCGCACCTCACCCCTCCGAGTAGGGAGCCGGGGGACGTGGGCGTGCGTGGACCGGCCCCGGGTAGCGCACTCGCGGTGGACTCCCCGGGTCGCCGGCCCCGCACCGCTCAGACCCGGATGTCGAGGAGCTCGCCGAGGTTGCGGTCGACCTCGTCGAGATAGGTCTTCTCGAAGCCGAACAGCCCGAAGTGGCCGGCGATGCTGGGCAGCACCCGCAGCTCGCTGTCCTCGATCAGGGCCTGCTCCGCGGCGCAGTCCCGGACGGGGAAGAACATGTCCTCGTCGATCGGCATGACGAAGGTCCGCGCCGTGATGCGGCCCAGTGCCGCGGCGAGGTCCCCGCCGGTGTGCCGGGCCACGTCGCCGCGCTGCCACTTCCAGGCCATGGACAGCAGCGCGTTGGGGTCCATGGCCTGGAAGGTCGCCTGCACGAACCGCTCCTGGAACTCCTGGAGCGTCGACCAGGTGACGTCGGGGATCTCGATCTGCCGCCAGTACTCCGTCTTCCAGAACTCGGTCGACAGGCCGAGCACCGCCCAGATGTCGGCGTGCCGGCGAAGCCCGTCGGCGACCTCGGTGTGCGAGCGGTACTCCCCGCCGTTCCACCCGGGGTCGGAGGTGATGGCGTCCATCAGGGTCTGGGTGAACAGGAAGTCGTGCGGGGTGTTCTGCGCCGTGCCGGCGATCGGCGCGGCACGCAGCACCTGCTCGGGGAAGCGCACGGCCCACTCGTAGGTCTGCTGCGCGCCCATGGAGCCGCCGACGACCAGCGCCCACCGCTCGATGCCGAACAGCTCGGCGGCCAGCTGCTGCTGGGCGCGGACGTCGTCGCCGATCCGGACGTGCGGGAAGCCCGACATCGCGATGTCACCGTCGCTGTTGTGCGGCGAGGTGCACAGCCCGTTGCCGATCTGGTTGACCACCACGACGAACCAGCGCGAGGGGTCCAGTGCCCGGCCGGGCCCGATGTAGGCCTGCTCCCAGGTGGCATGGGTGCCGCTGAACCACGTGGGGATCAGGATCGCGTTGTCCTTGGCCGCGTTCAGCTCGCCGTAGGTGGCGTAGGCCAGCTGCAGGTCGGGGATGTGCCCGCCCTCCTCGAGGTCGAAGCCGCCCAGAGCGTGCAGCCGGTAGGCACCCTGCACCTCGGGCGTGTAGAAGGCGTTCTCCATCACGGCGGGTCCCCTCGTCTCGGGTGGGTGGCCGGGGTCACTCTGGCCGACCGTGGGGCCGCGAGCCACCTCGGCCCCGGCCGGTTGACGCGGCTGCCATGGTCGGGAGCATGACGACGGTCCCGGACGGGCTGGTCGCGGTGGTCAAGCACGACTGCCCGACGTGCACCCTCGTCGAGCCGGTGCTGCGGCAGCTGGCCGGGGCCGGACCGCTCACCGTGGTCAGCCAGGACGACCCGGACTTCCCCGGCGGGCTGCCGGTGGTCGACGACCGCGAGCTCGAGGTCAGCTGGCGGCTGCGGATCGAGACGGTGCCCACGCTGCTGCGCCTGGCCGGCGGCACGGAGACCGGCCGGGTCGAGGGCTGGCTGCGCGGCGCCTGGGAGGCCTTCACCGGCGTCCGCGACCTCGGCGACGGGCTGCCCGAGCACCGGCCCGGCTGCGGGTCGCGCAGCGTCGAGTGGGGGGTCGAGGAGGAGCTGGACCGGCGCTACGGCGGTCGGGTGCTCGCCGCCCGGCGCGTCGAGCTGGCCGACCTCGAGGACGACGTCGAGGCGGTGTTCGCCCGGGGCTGGAGCGACGGGCTGCCCTGCGTGCCGCCCACCGAGGAGCGGGTGCTGCGCATGCTGGCCGGCACCCGGCGGGCGCCGGACGAGGTGGTCGCCGTCGTCCCGCCCGACCTGGTGGAGTGCACGGTCGAGAAGGTGGCGGTCAACGCCGTCCTCGCCGGGTGCCTGCCCGAGCACCTGCCGGTGGTGCTGGCCGCGGTGGAGGCGGCCTGCCGCGACGAGTTCGCGCTGCACGGCGTGCTGGCCACCACCTGGTCGGCCGGGCCGGTGCTCGTCGTCGGCGGGCCGGTCACCGCCCGGCTGCGGATGAACTCCGGCGTCAACGTCCTCGGCCAGGGCGACCGCGCCAATGCCACGATCGGCCGGGCGCTGCAGCTCGTCGTCCGCAACGTCGGCGGCGGGCGCCCCGGGGAGGTCGACCGCGCCACGCTGGGCAACCCGGGGAAGGTCGGCTGGTGCCTCGCCGAGGCCGAGGACGGGCGGCGCCCCTTCCCGCTCCTGTCCGAGGCGCGCGGCGTCCCCGGCTCCGCGCTCACCGTCTTCGCCGGCTCCGGCCTCGTCCCGGTCCTCGACCAGGCCAGCCGGACACCGGAGTCGCTGGCCCGCACGCTCGCGCTGGTGCTGCGCACGGTCGGCCACCCCAAGGCCGCCCTGGCGATGGACGCGCTCGTGGTGCTCAGCCCGGAGCACGGGCGGGTGTTCCGGGACGCCGGTTGGGACCGCGAGCGGCTGCTCGCCGAGCTCGACCCGCTGCTCGTGCTGCAGCCCGACGAGCTGCGGCGGGGGTCGATGGGCATCGCCGAGGGGATGCCGGCCGGCCTCGACGACCGCCCGCTGCCGAAGTTCCGCCCCGGCGGGCTGCTGCTGGCCTACGCCGGCGGCCCGGCGGGCATGTTCTCCGCCGTCGTCCCCGGCTGGGTCAGCGGGGCCACCGGCAGCTCGCCGGTCACCGTGCCGATCGAGGAGGCCTGATGGGACGCGTGCTGCTCGACCCGACGTCGGAGCTGCGGCCGGCCGCGCGGGCGCTGACCCCGCGGCCGCTGTCGCTGGAGGGGCTGACCGTCGGGCTGCTCGACATCTCCAAGAGCCGCGGCGACGTCGTCGTCGACGAGCTCGAGGCGCTGCTGCGGGCCGACGGCGTGCGCACGCTGCGGTACCGCAAGCCCACCTTCGCCCGCCCGGCGCCGGTGGACCTGCGGCACGAGATCGCCACCCACTGCGAGGTGGTCATCGAGGCACTGGCCGACTAGGGCTCGTGCACGTCGTGCAGTGTGCACGACATCGCCGACCTCGAGTCCCGGGGCGTGGTGGGGGTGTTCCTGGCCTCCACCGAGTTCGCCGGCGCCGCGGCCGCCCAGTCACGGGCGCTCGGCCTCGCGGTCCCGCACGTCCTCGTCCCGCACCCGATCCAGGACCGCACCGACGACGAGCTGCGCCGTCTCGCGCGCGACGCCCACCCCGCCGTCCTCGCCGCCGTCACGCAGCCGAGGGGGTGACCGTCCTCCGTCAGCCGTCGACCACCCGGCCGTCGCTGAGGCGCACGACGCGGTCGGCCGCGGCCACCACCACCGGGTCGTGGCTGGCGATGAGCACGCCCGTGCCCTCCGCGGCGTAGACCTCGCGCAGCGTGGTGAGCACGTGCGTCGACAGCTCCTCGTCCAGCCGGCCGGTCGGCTCGTCGGCGACGAGGAAGTCCGGCCGGACGACGAGCGCGCGGGCCAGGGCCGTCCGCTGCTGCTCGCCGAGGGAGACCTCGTCGGGCATCCGGCCGGCCAGGGGCCCCAGGCGCAGCGTCTCCAGGGTGCGCAGCGCCGCGCCCCGCGGGTCCGCCGTCGCGGCGAGCCGGGCGGGCAGTGCCACGTTGTCGGCCAGGGAGAGCTCGTCGAGCAGCCCGAACCGCTGCGGGACGACGGCCACGGTGGCCCACGGCGCGCGCCCCGGATCCGCCGCGCCGGACACCCGCACCGAGCCGGAGTCGGGGGTCTCCCAGCCGAGGAGGCAGTTGAGCAGGGTCGTCTTGCCCGAGCCGGAGCGCCCGAGCAGGGCCACCACCTCGCCGCGCTGTACCTCCAGGGTCACCCCGCGGAGCGCGTGCACCTGCTCCCGCCCGCGCCGGTAGGTCTTGTGCACGTCGGTCGCGGACAGGGTCACGAGGGCCTCCGCAGCACGACGCCGTCGTCGGTGAGTTCGACCAGCACACGCCGCGAGGGGAACCGAGTGAGCGCCTCCTCGGGCAGCTGCACGCGTCCGTCGCCGTCGACGACCGCGAGGCGCCGGCCGGCCACCTCCTCGGAGGCGACCGTGCCCGAGCGCAGGTGGATGACCTGGTGGGCCGCGGCCGCGGCGAGCGGGTCGTGCGTGGCCATGACGACGGTCGTGCCGGTGCGCGTCAGCTCGTGCACCGCGCCGAGCAGGTCGTGGGTCGTGACGCTGTCGAGCTCGCTGGTCGGCTCGTCGGCCACGACCAGCGCCGGCCGGCCGACCACCGCCTGCGCGAAGGCCAGCCGCTGCTGCTCGCCGCCGGAGAGCTGGCCGGGGAGGTGGTCGGCGCGGTCGGCGATGCCCAGGAGGTCGAGCAGCTCGCCGGTCTCCCGGGTGACCTGGGCCCGTCCCACGCCGCGCAGCCGGCCGGCCATCGCCAGGTGCTCGCGGGCGGTCAGGTGCGGAAGCAGGTTCTGCGGGGGCCGCGGGAAGACGTAGCCGATGTGCCGGCGGCGCACCGCGCGCAGCCGGCGGGCGGACATCCCGGTGAGCAGGTGGCCGGCCACCTCGGCGCGGCCGGCGGTCGGCCGGTCCTGGGCGGCGAGGATGCGCAGCAGCGAGCTCTTGCCGGAGCCGGACGGGCCGGTGATCGCGGTGAGCCGGCCCCCGGGCACGACGGCGTCGACCCCCTTGAGGGCGTGCACCTCGCCGCTGGGCGACCAGTAGATGCGGACCAGCCCGTCGCAGACGGCCGCCAGGGACCCGGCCGCGGGACGTGTGGTCACGGGCGGCACCGTGCGGGACCACCGGTGGCCGGGGCCGGTCACGGGGCCCCCCGCATGACCGTGCCGGGGTCGTCGGCACGGGCCGAGCGGCCGACGAGGACGGCGGTAGCGGCGGTCACCAGCAGGACCCCGGCGAGGACGGCCGCGACGCTGCTCCACGGCACGGTGAACAGCGGCGTCGGCAGCAGCGCGGGCAGCGGGTCGAGCAGCGGGAGCAGCAGGGCCGACGCCGGCACGGCCACCCCGACGGCGACCAGCGCACCGAGGCCCGTGAGCAGCCCGGTCTCCAGCGCCGTGGCCGCGTCCAGCGACCGCCGTCCCATCCCCATCCTGCTCAGGAGGAGGGCGGCGACCGTGCGCCGGCGCTGCTGGGCGAGCGCGTGCATGGCGATGCCGGTCAGCCCGAGCAGCCCGGCGGCCAGCGCGATCGCCCGGAGGTAGCCGAAGGACCACGACTGGGCGCTGAGTTCGGGGCGCGCAGCGAAGTCCTCGCCCGTGCGCACCTGGTCGGGGTCGTAGGCGTACCCGGCGGCCGTCAGCTGCTCGAGCAGCGGACCGGCCTCCCCCCGGGCCCACACCTCGCGGTCGAGCACGAGGTCGGGGTCGCGGCCGGACCCCGACAGGGCCGCGCCGAAGCCGTCCCAGTCGGCGACGACCATCGGCGTCCGGTCGGGCTGACCGGGGAAGGCGTCCACCTGGGCGACGACCTCGACCTGCATCGAGTAGACCAGGCCGAACTCCAGCGTCAGCTCGGTGCCGAGCTCGTACGGCACGCCACCGGCGACCACCACCGGCACGCCGTCGCCGCGGTGGTCGCCCAGCGCGGCCATGACGTCGCCGAACGGACGGTCGGCGAGGGCGGGGTCCCACCGGGCGATCTCCAGGACCTCCGCCGGGCGGACGGCGAGCACGTCGGCGGGCAGGTCCTCGGTGGTCAGCGTGGCGCGTCCGCCCCTGCCGACGATCGTCGTCCCGGACGGTGGCGGACCGGCCTCCGCGATGCGCCGCAGGACCGGGACGACGACGTCACCCCCGGTCGACACCGCCCGCTTGGCCGCGATGGTGCGGTCGACGGAGTCGGCCAGTGCTCCCGAGTACACGATCAGGCCCAACGCCAGCGCCGTCGTCATGACGACGAGGCGGGCCGCGGCCCGGCCGGTGAACACCCGGGACAGCGCCAGGGACGGCGCGGGTGCGAGGCGGTGCAGTCGCGCGGCGACCCGGCTCCCGACCCGGGGCAGCGCGGCGGTGACCACACCGGCGACGACGGCCGTGGCCAGCAGCGGGAGGACCAGCTGCAGCAGGTCGATGCCTCCCCCGTCAGCCTCCCCGGTGACGACGGGGACCGCG
This sequence comes from Geodermatophilus obscurus, assembly GCF_900115395.1. Lineage (GTDB taxonomy): Bacteria > Actinomycetota > Actinomycetes > Mycobacteriales > Geodermatophilaceae > Geodermatophilus > Geodermatophilus obscurus_B. The sequence continues at coordinate 404,490 of NZ_FOWE01000002.1, read as the reverse complement.
GTGACCACCGTGACGGCCGCCGTCACCGCCAGCCAGGGGATCCGGCCGGGCAGCACACCCGACCGGCGCCCCGGCGAGTCCAGCCGGACCACCAGGACGGCGGTGACGGCGGCGACCGTCAGCAGCGCGGCGACCCCGGCCGCGGCGAGGACCGCGACGGCGGCCGGGACCGCGGTGGCCGACAGCTCGGGCGAGGGCCCCAGCGCACGGACCAGCAGCCACCCGACCACCCCGCCGGCGGCGATCCCGGCGGCCGTCGGCAGGACGGCCTCGAGCAGCGCCTGCCCGGCCGCCCGGTGCGGCGGGTGCCCGCGCGCGAGCAGCGAGCGCAGCTCGTCCTCCCGTCGCCGGGCGCGCTGGCCGGCCCAGGCGCCCACCAGGACCAGCCCGGCCGCGCCGGCGCCGATGCCCACCGCCCGGACCGGGGGCTCGAGGAGGGCGACCGTCTCGTCCACCCGCTCGAGCGCGTCGCGCAGCTCGCCCTGCGGCAGGGGCCGGTCGAACCCGGACAGCCCGGTCACCCGCACCGCCTCCGTGCGGGGTGCGCCCAGGTCGACGAGCAGCCGGTCGAGCCGGTCGGCGGTGCGGCGCGCCTCGTCGACGTCGATCCCCGGGGGCAGCGGGAGGTACCACTCGAGCTCGACGTCCTCGCCGACCGCGTCGGCCGTGGCGAGCACCTGGTCGCGGGAGGTGAAGACGGCGACGGTCGGGTACTCCGGGTCGTCGGTGCCCGGGTCCGGTGGCGGGATGAAGAGGTTCTCCAGGCCGCCCCAGTACGGGGCGAGGGGCACGTCCGGGTCGGCGTAGACGCCGGTGACCGCCAGCTCGGCCGACACGCCCGAGTCGGCGTCTCCGACGACGGTGGTCCCGGGGGCGACGCCGAGCAGGTCGACCAGGCGGCTGTTGGCGAGGACGCCGACGTCCCCGGCCACGACGTCCAGGTTCTCCTCCGCGCCGGTGCGGGAGGCGAGCACGATCCGCGCCGGGCCCGAGGGCGTGGCGGTGAACAGCGGGTCGCGCAGGCGGACGAAGGACACCGGCCGGGGCAACCCGAGCGCGGTCGCCGCCTCGACGACGGCGTCGTCGAGGTCGGCGGCGTCCAGGACCCGCCCCGGGGTCTGCTCGCCGCCCCCGGGCAGCGAGGAGGAGCGGAAGGTGGCGCTGATCGCGGACTCCGCGTAGCGGGCCCGCTCGCGCACCCAGGCGCCCTCCTCGGCGGACCCGGTCATCAGCGGCACCGAGACGAGCGAGGCGGCCAGGACCGCGACGAGCACGGCCAGCCCCACCGCCTGCCCCACCACGGGGAAGAGCCCGATCCGCAGCCGTCGCAGGATCGGGCGGGCACCGCTGCCCGTCGTCATCGGCCGGAACCTAGCGCCCCGAACGGGGATCGCGGGAGTGCCCGTCCGGGTGGCGTGTCCGGACACGCGAGAGCCCCGGTCGGTGACCCTTCCCGGACGTACGGAGGGCGTGCGCTCCCGAGGTCAGCCGTCCCGGCGCGGACTCTCGGCGCGGTCCTCGACGGCGCCGTGGCGGACCAGGCTGGCGATGGCCAGGGCGAGGCCGCCCCAGATCACGAGCATCGCCACCACCATCATCACGATCGCGGCCGTGCTCATCGGAGTCCTCCCTCGTCGTGCCCGGTCACCGGGCGGTTCCCGGGGACCGGGTCCGCCGTGGGGGTCGCGTGCAGCGGCGCCGCCGGGTCGGAGCCGGGTGGCGGCCCGTCCAGGTGGGTCCCGGCGCGCCACGGCAGCCGGGCGAGCAGGAAGCCGGCCAGTGGCAGCGCCACCACCAGCAGCCAGCCGAAGACCAGCAGGAGCCAGGTGGGGTAGTCCTCGTAGGGCGCGGTGAGGTCGTCGCGCAGCGCCAGCACGAGCACCACGGCCAGGCCCACCGGCGCGACGACGCTCGTCAGCGTCCGCCAGCCGGCGCCGACCCGGGGACGGCCGTGGACGTTGAGGTGATCACCGAGGCCGGGCAGGGCCCGCAGCGCCCAGGCGACGACCAGCATGCTGACCAGCGCCACCACGAGGATGCCGTACTGGTTGACGAAGTGGTCGACGACGTCGAGCACGTAGATCCCGCTCGTCGTACTGAACATCACCAGGCTCAGCACCGAGAGGGGGACGACGACCACGAGGGTCGCGGTGAGGCGGCTGGTGTCGAACTTGTCGCGGACCGCGGAGATCACGACCTCGATCACGCTGACCAGCGACGTGAGACCGGCGATGACCAGCGACCCGAAGAACAGGACACCGATCAGGGCACCGGCCGGCGCCTCGCTGATGATCGTCGGGAAGGCGATGAAGGCCAGGCCGATCCCGCCACTGGCGACCTCGCCGACCGGGACCCCGCCGGCCTGGGCCATGAAGCCCAGGGCGGCGAACACGCCGATGCCGGCGAGCAGCTCGAAGCCCGAGTTCGAGAAGCCGACGACCAGACCGGAACCGATCATGTCCTCGCGGCGGCGGACGTAGGAGGCGTACGTGATCATGATGCCGAAGCCGACCGAGAGCGAGAAGAAGATCTGGCCGAACGCGGCGGCCCAGACCGATGCCGAGGTCAGTGCCGACCAGTCCGGCGTGAAGAGCGCGTCGAGGCCGGCCCCGGCGCCCGGCAGCAGCAGCGCCTGCACCACGAGGACGAGGAAGGCGAGTACCAGCACCGGGATGAAGACCACCGAGGTCACCCCGATCCCGCGCTGGACGCCGAGGACCATGATCGCGAGGACGGCCACCCACACCAGGGCGAGGGGCGCGAGCACCCCGGGCACCACGTCGGCGGTGACCTCCACGTCCCCGGCTTGGAGAAACTCGCCGAAGAAGAAGCCCTCGGGGTCGGCACCCCACGCCTCGTCGAGCGAGAAGAAGGTGTAACGCAGCGCCCAGGCGATGACCGCCGCGTAGTAGACGGCGATCACGAAGCAGATGGCCACCTGCCACCAGCCGAGCCCCTCGGTGCCACGGCGCAGCCGGGCGAAGGAGAGCGGCGCGGAACCGCGGTATCGGTGGCCGATCGCGTAGTCCAGCAACAGGAACGGGATGCCGGCGGTCAGCAGGGCGACCAGGTAGGGCACCACAAAGGCACCGCCGCCGTTCTCGTAGGCGACGTACGGGAACCGCCAGATGTTGCCCAGCCCGACCGCCGACCCGATCGCCGCCAGGATGAAGACACGCCGCGAGCTGAACGCGCCGCGGCGGCTCTCCTCGTCAGGCTGACCCGCAGCCCGCCCTGCCGTCGTGCTCATGCGACCTCCTGTGTCGTCAGCCGCCGACCCTGCGAGTTCCTGGGCACCGGTCGACGTCGCGCAGGTGACGAGGATGGCAGGACTCGGGCGGCTCGGCCGTCGGAGAGGCCGCCTGGGACCGCACGAGACGACGAACCGCCCCGGACCTGGAGGTCAGGGGCGGTTCGTGAGATCTGCGAAGACCTCGGGGTTGGGGTGGAGGTGGCGGGAATCGAACCCGCGTCCTGCGACGCATCACCAGGGCTTCTCCGAGCGCAGTCCGCTCTGCCTCTGCTCGGCCCTCCCGATCGCACGAACACGTCGGGATGGCGGGCCCAGTCGCTGTTTGGTGTCCCGTGAGTGCCCGCGACCGGCGCTCACGGTGAGTCATCTAGCTGATGCCAGGATCCGGGCCGATGACGAACCCGGGCTGACAGAGTCGCCTCGCTACTTAGGCAGCGAGGGCGAACTCGCGCTGACTGGAGTCGGCGCTTGTGTGGTTTCCGACGGATGGTTAACGAGCTCATCGTCGGCTTCCTCGGCTCGCTTCCCCTGGTCACCCGACCGCAGTCGAGACCATTCACCCCCTGTGCAGTTGTGCACCCATCGTAACCGGCCAGGCCAGCCGGTTGTTCCCCGGCGCCCCGGCGCGCTCGTCCGGCCCCCTCGCAGGGTCCCGGCGCGAGCTCGCGAGCGGTGGGGGGCGAGGGGGTCCTTCGTCTAGATCCAGTCGCGGCGCTTGAAGATGGCGTAGAGCACGAGGCTGACGCCGAACATGAGCACCACGGCCATGGGGTAGCCGAACCGCCAGTCCAGCTCCGGCATGTGCTCGAAGTTCATCCCGTACACCGTGCCCACGAGGGTCGGCGCGAAGAGGATGGCCGCCCACGCGGAGATCTTCTTGACCTCCTCGCCCTGCGCGATCGAGGCCTCGGTGAGCTCGCGGATCTCGTCGTTCTGCCGCTGCGCGACCAGCGTCGCGTTGACGGTGAGGATGTCGCGCAGCTGCAGCCGGAACGCCTCGATGCGCTCGATGACCTGCGTGACGTGGTCGGCGACGTCGCGCAGGTAGCTGCGCAGCTCCTCGTCGACGCCGTACTTGTCGAACCCGGCGGTGATGGCGGCGAGGATGCCGGTCAGCGGCTGCGCGGCCCGCTGGAACTCCAGCACCTCCTGCGACAGCTCGTAGATGCGCCGGGAGACGCCGGGGTCCCCGCGGAAGACCTCGGTCTCGATCTCGTCGATGTCGTTGGCCAGGCCCGCGACCACCGGCGAGTACCCGTCGACGACGGCGTCGAGGATCGCGTACAGCACCGCCTCGCTCCCCTTGGCCAGCAGCGCGGGCTCGCTCTCGAGCCGCCGCCGCACCCGGGCGAGGTCGGGTGACTCGGCGTGCCGCACGGTGATGGCGAACTGCCGGCCGAGGAACAGGTGCAGCTCCCCGAACTCGACCTCCTCGGCCGCGTCGAGGTAGCGCGCGGCCTTGAGGACGACGAACAGCGTGTCGCCGTAGCGCTCGAACTTCGGCCGCTGGTGGGCCTGGATGGCGTCCTCGACGGCGAGGTCGGGCAGCTCGTACTGCTCGGCGATCTCCCCCAGCTCGGCGGGCTCGGGCCGGTAGAGGCCCAGCCACACCATGCGGTCGTCGAAGCCCTCGGTCAGCCAGTCGTGGCTCTCGCCGGCCGACGGCGGGGTCGCGATGCGCCGTCCGCCGGCGTAGACGGCGTTGTCGATCAGCCGCGGCGGCCGCGGTGTCTGCGCGGGGGGCGGTGCCACGGGCGGCGCGGGACGCAGCACCGGCGGACGCGGCCGGCGGCCGAGGGTGGACAGGGCGGTGAGGGGCGCGAGGCGGCGGTCGGCCATGAGGGGCTCCCGGGGACGCTGGGTGACGGGGGACTCAGCAGTGGTCCTCCACCGGCACCCGGCGCGCGTGGCGGCCGGTCAGCAGCCGGGGAGGACCTCGGGACTGGGACTGGGGGGTTCGCTGCGCATGCGCCTGCTCCCTCCCACCGGCGGTGGCCGCCCCTGCGATGGCCGTCGTCCATCGTGACACGGCGACGCGTCGCCGACCCCGCCGGAGGGGATGACTTCCCTCTCCGTTCACCCCCGCATCAGACGTCGAGGACGAGACCCACCATCGCCGGCAGCAGGACCACGATGAGCAGGGCGCCCAGGACGTCGAAGGAGATGCCCGAGCGGATCATCTTGGTGATCGGCACGACGCCGGACCCGTAGACGATGGCGTTCTGCGGCGTCGACACCGGCAGCATGAACCCGAAGGACGCCGCGAAGGTCGCCGCCAGCGCCGGCACGAACGGGTTGATGTCCGCGGCCACCGCCACCGGGATGATGATCGGCACCACGACGGCCGCCGACGCGGTGTTGCTCGTGGTCTCCGAGATGATGATCGCCAGGATCACCGCGAAGACCGTGATCGCGATCGTGCTGCCCAGCCCGAGGGTGTCGGCCGAGGCGTTGCCGATGGTCTCCGCCAGGCCGGTGTCGGCCAGCAGCGAGCCGAAGATGATCCCGGTGCCGAAGAGCAGGACCGTGCCCCAGTCGATCGTCGCGGCGTCGGACCAGTTGAGGGTGAACTCCCGGCGCTTCCAGTCGGTGGGCAGCAGGAACAGCAGGGACGCCCCGAGGACGGCGACGATGCCCTCGTTGATCCGGCCGCTGATCGTCTCGTAGAGCGAGGAGTCGGTGCCGGCGGTCAGCGCGATGATGCCGGGGAAGATCCACAGCGACACCGTGACCCCGAAGGCGACCAGCGTGTTCTTCTCCGCCCGCGTCACCGGGCCGAGCCGGGCACGCTCGGCCTCGACGTACTCGTGCACGCCCTCGATCCGCTTGATCTCCGGCTTGTTGAGCAGCAGCAGGACGGCGGACAGCGCCACGAACATGAGCGCGCAGATCGGCAGCGCCATGAGCATCCACTGCAGGAACCCGATCCGCTCCCCCGTCGCCTCCTCGATCAGCCCGCGGCCGATCAGGTTCGGCGGGGTCCCGACGGGCGTGATCAGCCCGCCGACGCTCGCGCCGTAGGCCAGCATCAGCATCAGCGCGACGCCGATCCGCAGCCGCAGCGGGTCGAAGTCCGGCCTGACCAGTTCCTTGTCCTGCAGCAGCTTCGCGATGACCGTGAGGATGCCCAGCGCCGTGGGCAGCAGCATCGCCACCGTGGCGGTGTTGGACACGAACGCCGACAGCAGCGCGGTGATCACCCCGAAGGCGATGACCACCCGCGCGGTCGAGGCACCGACCCAGCGCAGCGACAGGATCGCCATCGCGAACCGCCGGGCGACGCCGTGCTTGAGCATCGCCGCGGCCAGGATGAAGGCGCCGATGAAGGTGAACACCGTCGTCGACCCGAAGGGGCCCACGGCCTCGTCGGCGGGCACCACGCCGAGGACGACGATGGCCCCGACGCCGATGAGGCCGCCGATCGGGATGGGCACCGGCTCGGTGATCCACAGGACGATGACGCCGAGCAGGATGGCGGCCAGCAGCTGCTGCTGGTTCTCCATGTCCAGCGGCAGCAGCGCGAAGACGATCGTCACCAGCGGGGCGAGGAAGAGCCCGACGGTGCGGCGCCCCTTCTCGAACCGCTCCTCGGCGGGGCTGAGCGTCTGCTCGCCGAGGCTGCGGTAGGTGGCCGAGCCTCGGAAGGCGGCGTCGACGTCGGTGCGCGGCCCGGGCTGTCCCGGACGGTCGATCAGGGTCATGGCGACTCCCCGGGCGCGGATGTGACGCACACCATAGTGAGCGCCCACCCGGCCGCAAAGTCCGCGCACCGGCCCCCGCGGAACGCTCGGTCAGCGGCCGGCGAACACCCCGGTGGGGTAGGCGCCGTTGGCGGCGACCGCGGCCGACAGCCGCTTGCCCAGCTCGATCACGCGGCCGGTCCGCTCGGGCCCGAGGTGCGCCCAGGGCGCGGCCGACAGCGTGTCGGTCTCGGCCTCGAGGTCGGCGCGCAGCTGCCGCCCGGCGTCGGTCAGCGTCCAGCCGTCGAGCAGCCCCCGGTCGGCCAGGCGCGCGAGGCCGGCGTCCCACTCCTCGTCGGACCAGCCGCGGCCGACCTTCGCGACCTCCGGCAGGAAACCGCGGCCGGTGGCGGTGTGGGTGATCAGCGCCTCCAGCCCGGACAGCTCGTGGCGCACGAGCGCCGCCACGTGCCCGTCGCCGCGCCACTCGCGCAGCAGCGAGGCGGCGTGCCACAGCCGGGTGACCGGGTCGGCGGGCCAGGCGAGGTCGGCGTGGCCGGCGTAGAGCGGCCGGCCCTCGGCGGTCAGCACGCCGCACGCCTCGGCGAGCAGGTCGCCCAGCTCGGTCACCTCCGGGGCGGCCGCGGCCTCCTCGCCGCCGAGGAGCCGGGTGAGCGAGGCGCGGGCGGCGGCGAACCGCGCGGCGACCACCTGCTCGGGAGAGGCCAGCGTCCACGCCCGCGGGACGTGCCGGGCGACGAGCGCGGGGGCGAAGTTGGAGAAGGTCGCCGTCACCACGCCGGGGCCGACGGCGCCCATGGGGGCCGCGCGGCCGGCGAAGTAGACCATCCGGCCCGGGCGCAGCCCGGCCCCCGTCAGGTGCTGCTCGGTCTCGGGCACGAAGTACACGTGGTTGTGCAGCGGCTCGACGGCGCGGTGGGCGCGGCCGACGAGGGCGGGGTCGAGGGCGGGCGCGGGCTGATCGGCGCTGACCATGCCGGCGACCCTAGCGAGCGGCCCTACCGGCCCGCGGCGGTCACCGGCGGCAGCGCCTTGGCCCAGGCGGTGCGCACGCGGGTGGTGCGGAAGCCCACCCGCTCGTAGAGCGCCAGCGCGCCGGTGGAGTTCTCCGTGTCGACGTCGAGGGCAGCCCGCCCGCAGCCCCCGCGCGCCGCGGCGTCCAGGGCGGCGGCGATGGCCGCCGTCGCCACCCCGCGCCCGCGGGCCGCCGGCAGCACGCCGATCTGCCCCAGCTGCGTGGTCCGGACGCCGGTCGCGCGGGTGTCGGCGTCGTAGACGTAGGCGAGGACGTAGCCGGCCACGGCGCCGTCGGCCAAGGCCAGCACCGACAACTCGGGCCGGAACGCCTTCTGCCCGGTGAACCAGCTGCGCCAGGCCAGCTCGTCGCGCTCGCTGGAGCCGTGGTGGGCGGTGAAGGCCGCGTTGTGCGCCCGGCGGATCTCGTCGTCGCGGTCCCACGTGAAGGGCACCAGGTCCACCCCCGGCACGGCCCGGACGGTGGGGACGTCGTCGAGTGGGCGCTCCATCGCGTTGTAGTAGCGCTCCACCTCGAAGCCGGCGCGCTCCAGCAGGCGGGCGGCCGAGGTCATCGCCGGGTAGACGGCCGCCACCAGGCGTCCGGGCATGTCAGGGCGGTGCGCGGCGTGCTGCTCGGCCCCGCGCCGCACCTGCCAGGCCAGCAGCGCGCGGCCGACGCCCTGCCCGCGCCGGCCGGGGTGCACGCGCCCCTCCGACCAGATGCGGTGCGCGTCGCGGGCGCCGCGGTTGTCGATGGAGGTCGCCCAGCCGACCAGCCGGCCGTCGGCGGTCACCACCGCGCGCCCGTCGTGCGGCAGGTCGACCAGCTCGCGGCCCCACCACTCGGTCAGGTCGTCGGCGTCCTCGTGCTCCCCGGTGTCGTCGACGGCCTCGGCCGCCTCGAGGAGCTCGGCGGCGGCGTCGGCGTCGTCGAGGGTGAGCGGGCGGGCGGTGAGGCCGTCGGGCAGGCCGGGCACGTCGGACACGGCCGCCGAGGTTAGGCGGGATCCCCTCCCGCGGGCGACCGGTTTCCGAGGGGGACGAACAGGCAGAAGGGGTGGCCCGCGGGGTCGGCGTAGACCCGGACCACCTCCTCCGGGGAGTCGTAGCCGCCGATCGGCCGGGCGCCGGCGTCCTCGGCGAGCGCGCAGGCCGCGTCGAGGTCGTCGACCTCGAGGTCGAGGTGGGTCTGCATCTGCTGGGTGCGCGGCTGCGGCGGCCAGACCGGCGGCACGTGGTCGGGCTCGAACTGGAAGGACAGCCCCGTGCCGCCCTCGGCCGGGCGCAGCGTCGCCCAGCCCGGCTCGTCGTCCCGGATCGGCCAGCCCAGCAGCCGCTGGTAGAAGCGCGCCAGGCCGGGCGGGTCGGGGGTGCCGAGGACGGCGGCGGTGAGCCTCATGCGGCCACCCTGAACAGCCGTGCGCCGTTGTGCCACAGCACCGCGCGCAGCCAGTCGTCGCCGAGACCGAGCCGGGACAGCGCCGCGAGCTGCTCGGCGTAGGGGTACGGGATGGACGGGAAGTCGCTGCCGAGGAGCACCTTCTCCCCCAGCGCGGCCAGCCGCGGCCGCAGCGCCGGGTCGAAGGGCATCAGCCGCTCGGTGAAGCCGGTCGCGAACATCGTCGTGTCCAGGTGCACGCGCTCGTACCGCTCGGCGAGGTCGAGGAACTCGGCGTACTCGGGCATGCCGAGGTGGGCGACCACCAGGCACAGCCGGGGATGGCGCTCGAGCAGGCCGGTCACCGGCTCGGGCCCGGTGTGCTCGCCGGCCAGCGGCCCCGAGCCGCAGTGGATGACCACCGGCGTCCCGGCCTCCTCCAGCCGCGCCCACACCGGCGCGAGCAGCGGGTCCCGCGGGTCGAAGCCGCCCACCTGCACGTGCACCTTGAACACCCGGACCCCGCGCGCCAGCGCCTCGGCGACGTGGTGCGGGGCCTCCGGCTCGGGGAAGAACGTCGCCGAGCGCAGCACCTGCGGGTGGGCGTCGGCGAAGGCCGCCGACCAGTCGTTGAGCCAGGCGGCCATCCCGGGCTTGTGCGGGTAGGGCAGCGTCGGGAACGCCCGCACGCCGAGGCGGCCGAGGACGGCGAGCCGCTCGTGCTCGGGCAGCGCGTAGTGCACCGGCCAGGCCGCGCCGTAGTGCGTCTCGGCCGCCTCGAAGTACGCCCACACCTTCTCCTGCACGCGCGGGGGCAGGAAGTGCACGTGGACGTCGACCAGGCCTGGCAGGCCCAGCGCGCGCCAGAACCGCGGGACGTCGTCGTCGTCGACCGGCGGCGGCACGCTCATCGCAGGGTCACGACCACCTTGCCGCGCACGTGGCCGCCGGTGACCAGGTCCTGGGCCTCGGCGGTGCGCTCCAGCGGGAACGCCTTCGCGATCGCCACGCGCAGCTGACCGGCGTCGGCCATGCGGCCGAGCTCCTCGAGGTCGTGCCGCTCGGGCCGGACGAACACGTAGCGCCCGCCCATCCCGTTCACCGCCGGGTCGACGACGCTGGCGATCCGGGCGACGTCGCGCACCTGCCGCGGCGCGTCGGCCAGCGTGTCACCGCCCACGAGGTCGAGGACGGCGTCGACCGGCTCGGACAGCTGCGCGCTGACCGGCCCGGCCGAGTAGTCGAGCACCTCGGCGGCGCCGGCGTCGCGGAGGAAGCCGTGGTTGCGCGGGCTCGCGGTGCCGACGACGTGCGCGCCCAGCGCGGCGGCGATCTGCACGGCGAAGAAGCCCACCCCGCCCGCGGCCCGGTGGACGAGCACCCGGTCGCCCTCGCCGACGTCGAGCGCCTCGGTGAGCGCCTGGTAGGCGGTCAGCCCGGCCAGCGGCAGCGCCCCGGCCTCGGCGAACGACAGCGACTCCGGCATGCGGGCCACGCACCGCTGCGGCGCGGGCACGAGCTCGGCCGCGGTCCCCCACTGGACGTCGTCGCGGCGCAGGTAGCCGAACACCTCGTCGCCGGGGTGCAGGTCCACCACGGCCGGGCCCACCGCCTCGACGGTGCCGGCGAGGTCCCAGCCCGGAACGATCGGGAAGTGGTGCGGGAAGAACCCGGCGAGGCGGCCCTCGCGGATCCCGACGTCGACCGGGTTCACCCCGGCGGCGTGCGTGCGGACCAGGACCGTGTCGGGGCCGACCGGCGGCTCGGGCAGGTCGTCGCGGAGCCCGAGGACGTCGGCGTCGCCGAACCGGTCGTAGGCGACCCCCCTCACCGGCGGCCCTTCACGTAGCGGCCGAACGCCTTCTGGATCTCCCGGCGCGAGTCGCGCTCGGCGAGGTCGTGGCGCTTGTCGTAGCTCTTCTTGCCCTTGGCGAGGGCGAGGGTGGCCTTGACCTTGCCGTCCTTGAAGTAGAGGTCCAGCGGCACGAGCGTCAGGCCGCCCTCGCGGGTCTTGCCGATCAGCTTGTCGATCTCGTCCCGGTGCATGAGCACCTTGCGCTTGCGGCGCGGGGCGTGGTTGGTCCAGGTCCCCTGCGTGTACTCGGGGATGTGCACGTGCTGGAGCCACACCTCGCCGCCGTCGACGGTGGCGAAGCCGTCGACCAGCGACGCCCGGCCGGCACGCAGGCTCTTCACCTCGGTGCCGGTGAGCACCAGGCCGACCTCGTAGGTGTCGAGGATCGAGTAGTCGTGCCGCGCCTTCTTGTTCTGGGCGATCAGCTTGCGCCCCTGTTCCCGCGGCATCCCCCCAGGTTACCGGCGTGCCCGTGCGCGGGCGGCCGCCAGCTCGTCGGCGTAGCGCAGCAGGGCGACCCGGACCATGTCCTCGCCGGCCTCCCCCACCCACACCAGGTGGCCGAGCAGCTCGAGCACGACCAGCCCGTGCAGCGTGGCCCAGCCGGCGGTGAACAGTGCCGCCGCGCCCGGCGGGAGGCCCCCGAGCGCGTCGGCGTCGCGCAGCTGCGCGGACAGCGCCGGGGCGTCGTCGGGCAGCGGGACGGCGGCGAGCTCGTCGGCGCTCCACCCGCCGAAGACGGCGTCGAGGAAGGCCTCCCCCATCCGCCGGGCGGCCTGCGAGGTGGGTCCGCCCTCGGGCGCGGTGTAGTCGGCCAGCGGCACACCGAGCGCGAGCAGGAACGCGCTGCGGTTGTCCCGGCCCCACGCCCGGTAGGCCAGCCCCGCGGCGACGACGCGCTCGCGGGGGTCGCGCGCGGCCGACGCGGCGGCCGAGACGGCGCCGGCCAGCTCGTCGAAGGCGTCGGCGACCAGCGCGGTGACCAGCGCGTCCCGGGAGTCGAAGTAGTGGTAGAGGGCCTGCACGCTCACGCCCACCGCGCGCGCCACGGCCCGCAGCGACAGACCGTCCGCACCCGTGACGGCCAGCTCCCGCAGCGCCGCGGCCTTGATCTCGGCGACGGTCTGCGCCCGCCGGCGCTCGCGGAGGCCCGCTCCCGGTCCGGACACCCGCACTCTCCTTGACAGTGTCAAGCAGTCGCCCTACGTTGACGCTGCTCAGCCAGCCTAACAGTGTCAAGGAGATCGTCGTGACCCTCGCTCCCTCGCTCGGGCGGGCTCTCCGCACGGTCATCCGGTGGCACGGGCCGCTGGCGGCGCTCACCGCGCTCAGCGCCCTGCTGGTCCCCGTCGTCGCGGTCGCCTGGCTGCTCGACGACCGCACCCTGCTGGGCACGCCCGTCTGGGCCAAGCCGATGAAGTTCGCGCTCTCCTTCGCGCTGTACGCGGGGGTGCTGGCCTGGATGACCAGCCGGCTGCAGCACCTGCGGCGCACCGGCTGGTGGGCCGGCGCCGTCCTCGCCGTCGCCTCGCTCGCCGAGCTGGTGCTGATCGTGGTGCAGGTGGTGCGCGGCCGGGCCAGCCACTTCAACGTCGCCACGCCGTTCGACGCCGCCGTCTTCGGCACCATGGGCGCGCTCGTGGCGGTCATCTACGCGTGCACGCTCGTCGTCGCGGCCGGCCTGTTCCGCACCGACCTGGGCGACCGGGCCCTGACCTGGGCAGTGCGGCTCGGCGTCCTGGTGGCCGTCGGTGGCCTGTCGGTCGGCTTCCTCATGCTCGGGGAGACGCCGGAGCAGGCCGCCGCCGCGGCCGCCGGCGCACCGCCGGTGACCAGCGGGGCGCACGGCGTGGGCGTCGTCGACGGCGGCCCGGGGCTGCCCCTGCTGGGCTGGAGCACCACCGGCGGCGACCTGCGCGTCGGCCACTTCGTGGGCATGCACGCCCTGCAGGTGCTGCCCCTGCTCGCCCTGGCGCTGGCCCGCCGGGGCGGCCTGGACGAGACCGGCCGCACCCGGGCCGTGTGGCTGGCCGCCGGGGGCTACGCCGGCGTCGTCGCCCTCACCGTGTGGCAGGCGCTGCGCGGGCTGCCGCTGCTCGAGCCCGACGGCCCGGTCCTCGCCGCCGCGGTCGCGCTGCTGCTCGCCGTCGCGCTCGGCGCCGTCCTGCTCGCCCGCTCCGCCCGCACCCCGCCCGCCGTCCCGGCTCCCGCGCCCGTCCCCGAGGTGACCGCATGACCGCCACCGCCGCCCCGACCGCCCCGCCCCCGCGGCGCACGCCCGCCGCCGCCCGCGCCTGGATCGCCGGCTACCTGCTGCTCGCCGTCGTGGGCGCCGCCGGCACCTGGTACCACAACCTGCAGTACGACGGCGGGGACTACCTCGGCGCCTGGTTCGCCAACCCGGCCAGCTCCTCGGCGGCGGTCGACGTCATCGTCGCCGCGGTCGTCGCCTGCCTCTTCTACGTCCGCGAGGGCCTGCGGCTGGGCCTGCGGTGGACGCTGGTGCTGGTCCCGCTCACCGCGGTGGTGGCGCTGGCCTTCACGTTCCCGCTGTTCCTGGCCGTCCGGGAGCGGCGGCTGGCGGCGGGCGCCGGCCGGGACTGAGCGGCCCGGGTCAGCCGGCGGTCGCGACCTCCCGCCGCAGCTGCACGTAGGTGGGCGCCTGCACCGGCAGGAACGCCGCCTCGCGCACCCGCCGGGCGGTCGCGCTGGCGGCCAGGTAGCCCGGCCCGCCGGCCGCCGCGGACTCCAGCCGGACCGCCTCGGCGGCGATGTCGAGCGCGGACAGCCGCAGCCGGGCGAGGTCGCCGGGGTGCACCCCAACCCGGTCCCCGGCGAGGTCCTCCAGCCGCCGGACGACGTCGTCGCGCCGCTCGCCGAGGGCGTCGACGTCCGGCCGCAGGACGACGGCGAGCTGCTCCCCCGCGGCGGTCAGCGCGGCGTCGGCGACGCCGAGGGCGAGCGCGGTCTGCAGCAGCAGCATCGCCGGCCGGCACAGCGCCATGAACGAGGCCAGGTCGTCGGTGAGCACGTGCCCCGGCCCCACCGCGGCGTCGCGCAGCTCCACGCCCCCGGTGCCGGTGCCGCCCAGCCCGAGCAGCTCGTAGGGCGCCGACGGCGTCACGCCGTGGTCGGTGAGCCGGAAGAGCGCGACGAGCCGGCCCTCGTCGGCGGTGCGCGCGGGCGTGACCACCACGGCGTCGTCGAAGAGGTTCGACGCCCAGCGGACGGTGCCCGACAGCCGCCAGCCGGCGCCGTCGCGGACGGCCGTGACCGGCAGCGTGCCGGTGCCGGCGAGGTCGGCGACGGCGGGGGCGAGCGCGGTGGCACCCGGCACGGTGCCCGCGCGCAGCCCGGCGACCAGGTCCGTCAGCGGCTCCGGCGGCGGGCAGCAGCGCAGGTACTCCAGCACCATCCGCTGCGACCAGGCGGAGAAGGCGGTGGCCAGCGACACCGACGCCAGCCGGCGGAGCATCCGCACGGAGGCCAGCAGCTCATCGGTGGGGTCGTCCTCGTCGGTGCCGAACACCCCGACGCCGCCCAGCCGCCGCAGCGCCCCGCGGACGTCGGCCCGGCCGGCGTCGACGTCCTCCGCTCCGGCTGCCGCGTGTTCGTGGACCCCGGAGGCGCTGACCGTCGTCATGCCCGCTTCCTACCCCCGTGGCCCGCCTTTCGCGCGCGCGAGGCGCGACGGCGGGGTCAGAGGCGGACGTAGAGGCGGAGCGTCACGTAGGCGGCGACCGCGGCGAGCCCGACGCCGGCCCCGGCGATGACCGGCGCGATCGTGACGATCGCGCTCCAGTCGACCGGCGGGATGATGCCGGCCTTGATCGGCCCGGCCAGCGTCTTGTCGACGAACAGCACCTTGGTCAGCACGAGCCCGCCGACGGCGAGCATCGCGCCGATGAGCCCGGCGAGCGCCGCCTCGAGGATGAACGGCAGCTGGGTGTACCAACGGGAGGCGCCGACCAGCCGCATGATGTTGGTCTCGTTGCGCCGGTTGAACGCCGCCAGCTGGATCGTGTTGGAGATCAGCAGCAGCGCCGCCAGCGCCTGGACCACCGCCACGGCGATCGTGGCGTTGCGGGCGCCGTTGAGCAGGCTGAACAGCCGGTCGAGGAAGTCGCCCTCGTCGCGGACCTGGTCGACGCCGTTCTCACCGTTGGGGAACGCCGCGGCGATGACCTCGTAGCGCTCGGGGTTGACCAGCTCCACGCGGAAGCTCTCCGGCAGCGCGTCCCGGGGGGTGTTGTCGACCAGCTCCGGCTGCTGGGAGAACTGCTGCCGGAAGCGCTCGTAGGCCTCCTCCTTCGACTCGTAGAGGTAGCTGGCCACCTCCGGCGAGTCGGCGAGCTGGGACTCGATGGCGCTGCGCTGGTCCCCGGTGACGTCGTCGGCCAGGAAGATGGAGACCTGCACCTTGTCGTAGTAGATCTCCTTCATGTCGGAGATCATCCCGGCGATGAGCAGGCCGGTCCCCATGAGACCGAGCGAGATGGCCGTGGTCAGGATCATCGCGACCGTCATGGTCAGGTTGCGACGCAGCCCGGTGGCCACCTCGGAGAGGACGAAGTTGACGCGCATGGGTTCCCTGTCGTGAGGTGCAGGTCGTGAGGGCGGTGGCCCGGGCGGCTAGCGGCCGACGCCGTAGACGCCGCGCGACTGGTCGCGGGTGATCTGGCCCCCGTTGAGCTCGATCACGCGCCGGCGCATCGAGTCGACGATGTGGTAGTCGTGCGTCGCCATGATCACGGTGGTGCCGGTGCGGTTGATCCGCTCCAGCAGCAGCATGATCCCCTCGCTGGTCTCGGGGTCGAGGTTGCCGGTGGGCTCGTCGGCGAGCAGCACCAGCGGCCGGTTGACGAACGCGCGGGCGATCGCGACCCGCTGCTGCTCACCACCGGAGAGCTCGTGCGGGAGCCGGTTGGCCTTGCCGTCGAGACCGACCATCTCCAGCACCTCGGGGACGACGCGCTTGATGGTGCGGTGCGGCTTGTTGATCACCTCGAGGGCGAAGGCCACGTTCTCGGCGACGGTGCGGTTGCGCAGCAGGCGGAAGTCCTGGAAGACGCAGCCCATGGTCCGGCGGAGCTTGGGCACCTGCCACTTGCTCATGCCGTTGAGGGTCTTGCCGTTCACGGTGACCGTGCCGCGGGTCGGGTCGTCCTCCTTGAGCAGGAGCCGGAGGAACGTCGACTTGCCGGAGCCCGAGGAGCCGATGAGGAAGACGAACTCGCCCTTGTCGATCTCCGTCGACACGTCATCGAGGGCCGGCCGGGGGCTGGCCGGGTAGAGCTTGGTGACGTGTTGCAGTTCGATCACGAGGGGCCACGGTACCTGCCCGGGACCGCACGACGGCCGGTCCGCGCCGGGACGCACCGGCCCTTCTTCCCGATCTCCGCCCCCTACCCAGGGTGATCGCGATCGGAACCCCGGCCCCGTGTGACCGACGGCTCGCGGGGCCGCCCGGCTCAGCCGGCGGCGACGCTCTCCTGCTGACGGCGCCAGCGGATGCCGGCCTCGATGAAGGAGTCGATGTCCCCGTCGAGGACGGCGCTGGTGTTGCCGGTCTCCTGCTCGGTGCGGAGGTCCTTGACCATCTGGTACGGGTGCAGGACGTAGGAGCGCATCTGGTTGCCCCAGCTGCTGCCGCCCTCGCCCTTCAGCGCGTCCATCTCGGCCCGCTGCTCGGCCTGCCGCACCGCCAGCAACCGCGCCTGCAGCACCCGCAACGCGGCCGCCCGGTTCTGGATCTGGCTCTTCTCGTTCTGGCAGGAGACGACGATGCCGGTGGGCAGGTGGGTGATGCGGACCGCGGAGTCGGTGGTGTTCACGCTCTGCCCGCCCGGGCCGCTGGAGCGGAAGACGTCGATGCGGATCTCGTTCTCGGGGATGTCGACGTGGTCGGTCTGCTCGACGACCGGCAGCACCTCGACGCCGGCGAACGACGTCTGCCGCCGGCCCTGGTTGTCGAACGGCGAGATGCGCACCAGCCGGTGGGTGCCCTGCTCGACCGAGAGCGTGCCGTAGGCGTAGGGCTGCTTTACCGCGAACGTGGCCGACTTGATGCCGGCCTCCTCCGCGTAGCTGACGTCGTAGGTCTCCACCGGGTACCTGTGCCGCTCGGCCCAGCGCAGGTACATCCGCATGAGCATCTCGGCGAAGTCGGCGGCGTCGACGCCACCGGCCTCCGAGCGGATGGTCACCAGCGCCTCGCGGGAGTCGTACTCCCCCGACAGCAGCGTGCGGACCTCGAGCTCGTCGATCGCCTGGCGCAGGCTCTCCAGCTCCCGCTCGGTCTCGGCCGTGGTCGCCTCGTCGTTCTCCTCGGCGGCCATCTCGTGCAGCAGCCCGACGTCGTCCAGCCGGCTGCGCAGCTCCTCGACCCGGCGCAGGTCACCCTGCAGGTAGGACAGCTTCGACGTCAGCGCCTGCGCGGCCTCGACGTCGTTCCAGAGGTCGGGCGCGGCGGCCTGCTGCTCGAGCTCGGCCACCTCGCGCCGCAGCCGGTCGACGTCGAGGACCGCCTCGATGGACCTCAGGGTCGTGTCGAGTTCGTCCAGGACGACGGAGAAGTCAGCGGCCACATCGACCCAGGGTAGTGCGCCCCGGCCGGCGGGTACCGCTGCCGTCATGAGCGAGCCCCGCCGGAGGCTGACCCGTGAGGACTACGCGCGCGGCCTGCCCGACCACCACGACCCCACCGCCGGGCTGCTCGGCGCCCCGCCGGCGCGGTCGGCGCTGACCCTGCGGCTGGTGCTGGCCGCCTTCGGCCTGGTGGTCTGCGTGGTCTTCGGGGTCCTGTGGCTGCGCACCGAGCTGCCGGCCTGGCCCGCGGTGTTGCTGTTCGTGTTCGGCGCGGTGGCGCTGGTCGACCTCGCGGTGGTGGCCCGCCGGAAGCTGCGCGGCGAACCGGGCTGAGACCCCCTGCCCCCGCACGTCGCGGGCCGGGCACCGGGCCCCGCAGGGGGCCGTTCCAGCACGTCACCGCCGTCCGGGAGGGGCACACCGATGCGCGCCGTCGTCCACACGGAGTACGGGGAGCCCGAGGTCCTGGGCGTCGGGGAGGTGGCGGAGCCGCACGCCGGGCCGGGCCGGGTCCGCATCGCCGTGCGCGGGGCCGGCGTCAACCCGATCGACTGGAAGCAGGTCACCGGCCTGGTGTCCGGCGGCCGGGCACCGGCCGGGCCGGTGGTGCCCGGCTACGAGGCCGCGGGGGTCGTCGACGAGGTCGGCGAGGGTGTGACCGGGGTGCAGGTGGGCGACGCGGTGTTCGGGCTGGGCCCGTCCACGGCCGCCGAGTTCGCCGTGCTGCGCGCGTGGGCGCCCAAGCCGCCGGACGTGCCCTTCGAGGTGGCGGCCGGGCTCGGGGTGGCCGGCGAGACCGCCGTCCGCGCGCTCGACCTGCTCGGGCTGCCGGAGGGCGGCACCGTCGTCGTCGACGGCGCGAGCGGCGGGGTCGGCATCGCCGCGGTGCAGGTGGCGGTCAGCCGGGGACTGCGGGTCGTCGGCACCTCCTCACCGGCCAACACCGACTTCGTGCGGTCGCTGGGCGCGCTGCCCACCACCTACGGCGAGGGCCTGGCCGACCGCGTGCGGGAGATCGCGCCCGGCGGCGTCGACGGCGGGGTGGACACCGCCGGCAAGGGGTCGGTGCGCGACCTCGTGGCGCTCACCGGCGACCCGCGCAGGGTCGTCACCATCGCCGACTTCGGCGCCGGGGAGCTCGGCGTGCAGGTGACCACGAGCAGCGACGGCGCCGCGCCGCGGCTGGCCGAGGTGGCGGAGCTCGTGGCGCAGCGCCGGCTCGAGCTCCCCGTGCAGGAGGTCTACCCGTTCGAGCGGGCCGCCGAGGCCCTGCGGCTCAGCCGCGAGGGGCACGTGCGCGGCAAGCTGGTGCTCGTCCCCTAGTCAGGGCCCTGGTCAGGCCCCGGTCGGGCCCCTGGTCCGGGCTCCGGTCAGGGCTCGCGGGTCTCGGCCAGCACCCAGGCCAGGTAGTCGGGGTCGCCGCCGGTCACCGGCAGTGCGAGGACGCAGGGGACGTCGTAGGGGTGCAGCTCCCGGGTGCGGGCGACCAGCGCCGGCACCAGGGCGCGGCGGGTGTGCAGGGCGACGCGGGCCTCGGCGTCGTCGTGCACCGCCCCCTCCCAGCGGTACACCGAGCGGATAGCGGCGAGCCGGTGCCCGCAGGCGGCCAGCCGCTCCTCCACCAGCGTGCGGGCGTAGCCGGCCAGCCAGTCGGCGTCCGGGCCGGTGACGATGACCTCGACCACGTCGGTGTCCACGCCGCCATCCTCCCGGCGCATGTCCCGGGCGCGTGCCCCGGGCCGTGCCGGGTAGGGGCCGCCCATGAGCGACGACCTCACACTCGACATCGACGGAGAGAAGTACGTGCTGCGCCGGTCCGGCGAGGGCCTGAAGGTGGGCCGCCGCGTCGGCGACGACGTCACCTGGCTCGACGACGTCGACCCCGGCCTGCTGCCGGAGGGCGCCCTGACCGCGCTGGCGGAGGGGAACGTGTCCGACCCGGCCCTGCAGACGGCGATCGGCGGCATCGTGCAGGCCGAGGTCGAGCGCGGCGGCTGACCGCTCCCGTCCGGCCACGGGGCGGCTCCGCCGGTGCCCTCCCGCGGCCCCGGACAGGGACCTATGGCCCGCCGCGGCGACGTCGGCGAGCCCTAGCGTGGGCGGCGGACGTCGATCACCGGCGTCCGGCCGCCGGCCTCCCCGGCCGGCACCCCGAGGGAGTGGCCATGACACTGCCCGCCGGACGACCGCCCGCAGCGGTCGAGGAGCCCGCACCGACCGCCGGGACTCACGAGGCCCCGCCCACGCCGACCCCCGCCGGGAAGCGCGGCATCGAGGACCGCAGCTGGATGCTGTTCGCGGTCGTGGTCGCCTTCATCGTCCTCGCCTTCGCGGGCATGATCGTGCTCACCGCGCTGGGCGGCGGCTCGACCTACATCCCCTGGGGCGACTGACGGACCGGCTCCTCAGCCGGCGACGAGCTCCTCGGCCGCCTCGGGCCACCACTGCCCCGCGGGCGGGCCTCCCCCGCAGGTGCCGTCGGAGTCGCCGGGCTGCTTGATCCACAGCAGCGCGTCCAGCCGCTCGCCCTCGGGGGAGGTCGTGGGCGGCTCCCCGAGTGCCCGGCCCGGCGGGTTGCACCAGCGGCCCTCGGCGTCGCTCGCCTCTCCTGGCGGGCCGGCGCCGTTGCGGCTGGTGTCGATGACGAAGTGCGCCGGCGGCGTGCCCTCGGGTGCGCCCTGCTCCAGGGTCTCCGACAGCGCCACGCCGTACTCCGTGCTCGCCTCGGTCGTCTCGTAGTTGGAGACGTTGAGCGAGAAGCCGTCGGCCCGGTCGATGCCGCTGCGCCGCAGCGCGTCGGCGAGGACCGGCACGTCGGTGACCCAGCTGGCGTTGCCGGCGTCGATGTAGGTGCGGGTCCCCTGCTGCCGGTCGAGGATGTCCACGGCCTGGGCGAGCACCTGATACCGCTGCTCCGGGTCGACCCCCTCGCAGCCGACGACGGCCTGCGGCACGGCGTCGGGCTCGAGGACGACGACGGCGGGGCGGTCACCGAGGGCCGCCGCGAAGCTGCCGATCCACTCCAGGTAGGCGTCGACGTCGGCCGCCCCGCCGGCGGAGTAGAGCCCGCAGTCCCGCCCGGGGACGTTGTAGGCCACGAGCACCGGCAGCTCACCGGCCTCCTCGGCGGCCAGCGAGATCTCCTCGACCGCCTCGTAGGGGTTGTCCGGCGTGGCGATCCACGTGGCGGTCGGCTGCTCGGCGATCGGGGTGAGCGCCTCGGCGTCCTCGGTCCGCCCGTCGGCCCGGGCCTCCTCCACCGCGACCGGACCGTGTCCCTCGGGGTTGAGCCACAGCTCCTCCCCCGCGAGCCGGCTCTCGGTCGCGACCTGCTCCTGCGCGGGGGGGTCCGGGGTGTCGCCGCCGCACGCCGCCGCGGTGGCGGCGACGGTGGCCAGCGCCGCACCCCGCAGCCACCGGCGGCGACGGGTGGGTGCGGTCATCCCACGTGCACCCAGCGAGCCGGGGAGGGCACACCCTCGTCATCGAGCACGACCAACATGTACCAGCCCGAGGGCGTGAGGCCCTCCTCCTCGGGCACGGTGAGCTCGACCGTGCCGCTGCCGCAGCACCCACCCTCGGGGCAGTGCCCGGCCGCGGCGTGCTCGCCGCCGTCTTCCGGGCAGGACGAGCCGGTCCCGACCTCGAGGGCGATGGAACGCTGCTCGGTGTCGGTCTGGTGCGTCACGGCGCTGGGCCGCAGCAGCCGGGCCTCGGCCACGTCGGCGCCCGCGGTCGAGACGGCGAAGCTGCTCCCCCGGCTGATCTCCTGCGGGGCGTCGGTGATCTCGGGCCGCTCCCCGGCGAACAGGTACGGCGGCGAGTAGATCTCGATGCGCGTCTCGAACTTGCCGGGGATGGTGTTCTCCGCGTCGGAGAACAGCGGGTCCGAGCCCATCGTCATGACCCGGCCATCGGGCAGCAGGATCGCTGTCCCGTGGTAGTTGCGGCCGACCTCGTTCGGCGCGGCCTCGCTGAGGTGGCCGCTGTGCGGGTCGTAGAGCGTCGTCAGGAACAGGTCGCTCTGCGAGTTGCCCCGGTAGCCGACCGAGCCCCCGGTCAGCAGGGTCGAGTCGTCGGGCAGCGTGACGGCGTTGATGTAGCGCGCCGGGCTCGGGTAGTCGGCCGCGGCCGGCTCGTAGCGCGGCTCCTCCTCGCTGAGGTCGACGACGTCGAAGCGCGCCGTCGACTCCTCGCTGTCCCCGACGCCACCGCCGCCGACGATCGCCACCCGCTGGTCCTGGGCCGGCGCGAGCATGAACGAGGTGCTGGTCTCGTTGAAGCCGGGGTCGCGCAGGCCGTCGACGTCCTGCCAGGTGTTGTCCTCGAGGTCCCAGATACCGGGTTGACGCCCCTCCTCGGCCGGCCCGTAGCCGGTGTTGGAGCCGCTGTAGAACAGCCGGTTGCCGTCGGCGAGACGGAACAGCGCGGGGTAGGTCGGGAAGTAGCGCTCGAGGTCGGGCCGGTCCGACCAGGTGCGGGTCTCGGGGTCGTAGACCTCGTTGGCGCCCTCGATGACGTTGCCGTACTCGTCGAGGCCGGAGACGGCCAGCACGCCGCCGCCGTCGAGGCCGATGAGCGTCGGGTACCAGCGCGACTCGGTCAGCCGCCCGGTCTCGATGTACGTCTCGGTCTCGACGTCGAACTCGTACGAGGCGTCGAGGCCCTGGTAGTTCTGCTTGTCCAGGGTGATCGTGTCGCCCACGCCGTACAGGTTCTGCTGCTGCTCGGGCGTGAGGCCCTCGACCTGGAACTGCGTGCCGCCGTTGATGACGTACGCGTCACCCTCGGCCTCGGCCTCGATCCACACGTCCTGCTCGCCGCCCATGTGGCTGCCGTCGGACATGAAGTGCGCGGCCGGGACGGTGACCTGCTCCGTCGACAGGTAGGTCTTCCCCTGCGCGGTGAAGCGCGTGCCCGCGGGCAGGGTGACCGGGCCGTCGTGGCTCTCGTTCTTGACGGTGAGCACGCCCGCGGCGTGGGTGACGTCGTCGGCGAGCACCTCGTACTCCCGCGTGCCGCCGGCGACGAGCAGGTTGCCGTTGGGCAGGTACGCGTGGCCGGAGCAGAAGAGGTCCTCCGGCGTCGGCACCTCCTTGGCCTCCCCGCTCACCGGGTCCCACACGATCGTGCGGAAGGTGCCGGCCGCGAAGTCCTCGGCGTTGTTGCCCGAGCCGGCGATCAGCAGCACCTTGCCGGTGCGCAGCAGCGCGGCGTGCACGGCCTGCCCGCGGTACTGCTCGGGCAGCTCGATGGTCTCCCACGAGCCGAACTGGGCCTGGTACTCGGGCCGGCTCCGCTGGAAGTCGGTGTAGGCCTGGCCGACCGCCGACGCGACCACCGGGCCGTTGACGGCGACCATCCCGGCCACCGTGAGGGTGACGAGGGTGGCGTTGCGCAGTCGACGCGAACGTCTCGGCTTCGGGCGGATCACGGGGTCTTCTCCTGGGTCGAGGCGAGGGAGGGGCGGGTGCCGGCGAGGGCGACGGCCCTCGAACCGGGCAGGGCGGTCCCGCCGACGGCCGCGGCGGCCGGGACCGGGACCGGGACCGGACGAGCGGGGACGGCGGCGGTCGGGCCCGGGACCGGGGCCGGCGCGGGAGCCGGCTCCTCCGTCCGCCCGCGCCGCGAGCCGGCGAGCCAGATGGCCATCGGCAGCAGCGACATCACGAGGCTGACCACGGCCCAGACGCGGATCGCGCTGTGGGTGTGGCCGAGGACCTGCGAGGCCGTCAGCGCGGCGGCGAGCACGGCGGCCCACCACAGGTGCTGCCGGAAGACGGCCAGGCTGTCACCGCTGACGGCGCCCTTGCGGGTCACGTGGAAGCCGGTGTTGCGGTTGCGCACCGCCGCCCACAGGGCACTGACGTACAGCGGCGCCGACATCACCGAGATCGCCATCCCGCTGAGGCCCGAGGAGCCCTCCTCCTCGTGCGGGCTCACGTTGTGCTTGCGGTTCCACAGGTAGACGGCGACCTGCAGCACGGCGGCGTTGACGTAGAGCATCAGCCACAGCTGCGCCGAGACCAGCAGACCCGCGACGCCGGTCAGCAGGTAGGCGACGAGGTTGGAGATGCCGAGCACCCAGCTGACGGCCGCGGCCGGGTAGTAGGACATCAGCAGCCCGTAGTGCAGCGTCCGCGTGATCGGCAGGCGCCGGACCAGCTTGACGAAGCGGCGCAGGACCACCTCGTCGGTGCCGCGGGCCCAGCGGCCCTGCTGGGTGAAGTAGTCCCGCCACGTGGTCGGGCCCTCGCCGACCGCCAGGACGTCGGGGGTGTACACCGACTTCCACCGGACACCGGTCTCGGGGTTGCGGTCGGCGTGCCACACCAGGCTCGTCGCGGCGTCCTCGGTGATGGAGTCCTGGAGACCGCCGATGGCGCGCAGCGCCGAGATCCGCACGGCGTTGTTGGTGCCGACGAACATCGCGCTGCTGAACCGGTTCGCCGCCCGCTGCAGGACGCTGTGGAACAGGTACTGCTGGGACTCGGCGGACCGGGTGACGAAGTTGTCGTAGTTGCCGTACACCTGCGGGCCGACGACGAAGGCGACGTCCGGGTCGTGGAAGTAGCCCATCAGCCGCTCGGCCATGTTGGGCAGCGGCACGTGGTCGGTGTCCACGGAGACCCAGAAGTCGTAGTCGTCGCCGTGCGACTCGAGCCAGGCGTTGTAGTTGCCGTGCTTGGTGCGCGCCTTGTTCCGGCCCGTGCTCTGGTTCCACCGGGACACGCCGACCCGGGTGAAGTGCCGCACGCCGAGCTCGGAGCACATGGCGCGCACGGCCGGGTCGTCGCCCTCGTCGAGCAGCCAGACGTCGAGGACGCCGTCGTAGCGGACCGCACGGGCGGCCTCCAGCGTCCGGCGCACCATCTCGATCGGCTCCTTGCTGGGCACGATCGTGGTGATGAACGCGATGCGCTGGCAGGTGAGCGGCGTCGTCGGGACCGGGTCGCGCGCGTTGAGGGTGGACACCGCCAGCGTGAAGACGTTGACCAGGCGCAGGCACTCGATGACGGCGATGCTGCCGATCAGCGCCATGGCGAGGTACGAGTGCCACTCGCCGGTGAGCTCGGGGTAGTTGGCCGGCCGCAGCAGGAAGGCGAGGAACAGGACCTCGAACACCAGGGCGGTCGACACCAGGAGCCAGGCACGCAGGCGCGCCCCGCCGCGGGTCACCGGGCGGAAGCGGACGCGGCGGTCGTCGGCGGGGGCCTCGAGGGGCCCGGCCAGCTCGCTGAAGGCGGCGTAGCGCGGGGTGGGCTGCAGGGTGGTGTCAGCCACGGCTGGACGTGACCAGGAGGCTGCCTCCTTCCCGGGAGGCCGCCGAGGGGGAGCACGCCGCGGACGGCGCTCCCCGGCGAGGGACGGAACGGGAGGAGAGCACGGTTTTCCCTTCGGAGAGAGGTGCGGGCAGGCAGGCGGTGGCCGACGGCTCGTCGTCACGCGCCGGGGCGCGTGGGGGCGGCACGCAGGCCGGCCGGTTCCGGCCGGACTCAGGGGAAGAGGCACCTCGTCGTGCCCGGACGCCCGGCAGTGGGCGTCCGCCCAGCCGCGGACGGCTGAGCGGGTGGTCGGCCGCTCGGCGCCGGGTGCGGACCCGGCGCCGGGGAGGGGACCCGGAGGTCCCGGTCAGGTCATCGCACTCCTGGACCGGGTGGCGACCCGGGGGGCCGGCGATACCGCTACAGGTGCGCTCATGTTCCGGTTGCCCTCCCCTCGTTCGCCTGCATGACGTCAGCCCAGACGGGTCGTACGACCACGCCTGGTCACCGAGCTGACGGAGACCGCACCTTAGGCAGCTTCGTTCCACTCCGGCCAACGCATATGACGATGAGTGACGAAGGCGACTCGGATCCACGGGTGTCGGTGACGCAGAGTGAGGGAACCACGGACCCAGCGTCGAGGACGAGGGGCTCCGACGGGGTCCCGACGACGGTGCCACCTGCTCGACCACCTCCTCGCCCACCGCTCCCGGCTCAGGCATCGACATAGCGTTCGATCTCGACGACGAATCGGCCTGTCGCAGTGTTCGCGTCGACGAACTCGGGCAGCAGCGGCACGCGCACCGTCACCGTCGCGCACACCGAGAACTCCTCCCCGGGCGCCAGGGCCGGGGTCCACCCGTCCGTCGCGCCGTCACAGGCGACGCCGGCCGGGACGTAGGACAGCCGCACGTCGGCCGCGTCCACCGACTGGTCGGCGACCGCGAGCTGGGCGGCGCGCTCGGCCCGCGCCAGCCCCGTGACCGCGTCCGGCGCCGTCGCCAGCGCCCGCCCGGCCTCCCGCGCGGCGGCCGTCGCGGCGAAGACGCCGCGCTGGACGGCCGAGAAGCCCACGACCAGGTAGACGAGCGGGACGAACACCACCAGGGCCACGAACACGAACTCGACCACCGCCGAGCCGCGCTCACCGGTGCGGAGGCGCGCCCGCAGCCGGCTCACCGCGCCTCCTCGACGGCGCGGCCGGTGACGTCCAGCGGCAGCAGGTCCCCCATCCCGGCCAGCAGCGTCGGGACGCCGCCGGTGCAGCGCACCGTCACCAGCACCAGGCCGGTCGGGTCGACCTCCTCCGCCGCGGTGCACAGCAGCCCGTCGGCGGTGCCGGCCGACGTCGCTCGGGCCACCACCGCCAGCGTGCGGCCAGGGGCCTCCGACAGCGGCACGTCGGCGTTGGCCGCGTACCGGGCGCCCTCCTGGGCGCCGGCGGTCACCACGTTGCGCACGTGCACGTAGACCGCCACCTGCAGCACCGCGAGCAGGAGGACGACCACGAGCACCGAGACGAGCACGAAGTCGACGACGGCACCGCCGCGTTCGCGGGCGCACCGGTCAGCCACCGCTCGTGACGGAGGCCAGCGCGTTCTCGACGGCCGAGACGATCGCCTCGCGGAACGGCACCAGGATGGCGAGGACGAGCGCCGCCGTCATCACCGTGATCATCACCCAGCCCGGGACGTCACCCCGCTCGGGGTCGTCGTCCCCCAGGCAGGCGGCCACCGCGGCCACCGTCGTCGAGAGCCAGGCCCAGGCCCGCATCCGTCGTCCTCCTCCGTGTTGCACCGGCGCTCACCGCGCCAGCGAGACGATGCTGATCAGCCCCGGGAACAGGGCGAACAGGACGGTGACCGGCAGCACCAGGAAGACGACCGGCACCATCATGGCGATCTCCTTGCGGCCGCCGGCCTCGAGCAGCCGGCGCTTGCCGGCCTCCCGGACGTCGGCGGCCTGGGCACGCAGCACCTCGGCGAGCGGCGTGCCGCGCTCCACGGCCACGAGCAGGCCGTCGACGAAGCGGGCCAGGGCGTCGACCGACGTCCGGTCGGCGACCTCCTGCAAGGCGTCCACGAGCGGCACCCCCGCGCGGGCGCGGCCGAGCGCGCCGCCCAGCTCGCGGGCCAGCTCGCCGCCGGAGAGCCGGGTGACCCGGGCGATGGCCGCCGTCGGGCCCTCCCCCGCCGTCACCGCCAGCGCCAGGAGCTCGGCGACCACCGGGAACTCGGCGAGCAGCAGCTCCTCGCGGCGGCGGACCTGCTGGGTCAGCCACCAGTCGCGGCCGAGCACGCCGCCGAGCAGCCCGGCCAGGCACAGCAGGGCGACCGACAGCACGTTGACGCTCCCGGCCAGCAGCGAGCCGGCACCCGCGAGCACCGCGGCACCGAGCAGGCCCAGCCCGCCCCACACGACCTGCTCGACGCGCAGGTCCTCGACCGTCTGCTCCGCGCCGAGGGCGTCGAGCCGGCGCCGGACGGCGGAGCGGCCGCCGAGCACGCGGTCGACGAGGGCGGCGCCGTCGGCCACGAGCGGGCCGAACACCCGCCGCACCGCCGTCAGCAGCCCCGGCTCGGCCCGCGGGCCCAGCAGCCGCGACGGCGGCGGGGTGTCGTGGACGTAGGGCGCGAGCCGGTCGACCAGCCGGACCGGGCGGAACGGTGGCGCGAACGAGACGACGAGCAGCAGCCCGGACGCCGTGGCCAGGCCGAGCAGCATGCCGAGCACGGGCCCGCTCACCGGAGCACCCGCACGTCCTGCGGGAGCCGCCCGATGCGCAGCATCAGCCGGTAGGCCACCAGGCAGACGGCGCCACCGCCGAGCAGCAGCGCCGTCCCCACCGGGGTGTCGTAGGCGGCCAGCGTCGTCGACTGGGTGGCGAGCAGGAGCAGCACCGCCCAGGGCGCGGCGACGGCGAGCCGCGCGGCCTGCACCACCCAGCCCTGCCGGGTCTCGAGCTCGGCGCGGGCACGGGCGTCCTCGCGCAGGAAGCCGGCCAGCGTCCGCAGCACGCGGCCGAGGTCGGAGCCGCCCACCTCTCGGGCCACCCGCAGCGTCTCGACGATGCGGTCGCCCACCGGGTCGGCGAGGTCGGCCTTGAGCCGGTCGAGGGAGTCGCCGAAGCGGCCGCTGGAGCGGTGGTCGGCGGCGAAGCGGGCGAACGGGGGACGCAGCACCTCGGGTCCGCGGGTGCCCAGCGCCGACAGGGCCTCGGGCAGCGACAGGCCGGCCCGGACGCCCGACGCGAGGTTGTCGACGACCTCCGGCCACACCTCGCGCAGGTCGGCGCGGCGGCGGACGGCCAGCCGGCGCACCTGCACGTGCGGCAGCGCAGCGCCGAAGACGCCGAACGCGAGGCTGACCGTCACGGTGCCGGTGGTCAGCAGGACGACGACGGTGACCAGCAGCCCGAGCGCGGCCTGCAGCGCGACCAGCTGCGCCGGGCTGATGCCGGTCAGCCCGGCCTCGGCGAGCAGCCGCGCGCGGCGGCCGGGCGGGCGCGGGACGGGGGGACGCTGCGGGGCACGCGGCCCGCTGCGCCAGACCAGCAGCAGGCCCACGCCGAGCAGCAGCCCCAGGAGCGCGCCGGTCATCTCCACGCCGGCGCCTCGAGCAGGGCCGCCAGGTCGAAGCCGGCGGCGGCGAAGCGCTCGGGGTGGGGCGGGAAGCCCTCGGCGCGGACCAGCCGGCCGCCCCGGGTGGTGAAGACGTCGGCCAGCTCCACGACGCCGCCCTCGGCCCGGCCGGGCACCGCCACGACCTCGCGCACCCGGCGCTGACCGGAGGGTTCGGTGGCCACGTGCACGACCAGGTCGACACTGGCGGCCACGGTCGGGACGACGAAGGCGTGGCCGATGTTGTCGCCGGCCAGCAGCGGCAGGGTGCACATCTTCACCACCGCCTCGCGGGCGCTGTTGGCGTGCAGCGTGCACATGCCGGGCAGGCCGCTGTTGAGGGCGATGAGCAGGTCGAGGCACTCCTCCTGCCGCACCTCGCCGACCACGATCCGCGAGGGCCGCATCCGCAGCGCCTCCTTGACCAGCCGGCGCAGCGGGATCTCCCCCGCGCCCTCGAGGTTGGGCTGGCGCGTCTGCATCGCGACGACGTCGGGCAGCGGCACGCGGAGCTCGAACACCTCCTCGCAGGTGATCACCCGTTCGCGTGCCGGGACGGCCGCGACCAGGCAGTTGAGCAGCGTCGTCTTGCCGGCCTGGGTGCCGCCGGAGACGAGCACGTTGAGCCCGGCGGCGACGGCGGCCTCGAGGAAGCGGGCGGCCTGCACCGGCAGCGTCCCGGTGGCGACCAGCTCGTCGAGCGAGTGCGCCTGCAGCACGAACTTGCGGATGTTGACCGCCATGTGCCGGCGCGTGACGTCGGGGATGACCACGTGCAGCCGCGAGCCGTCGGGCAGCACCGCGTCGACGAAGGGCTGGCTCATGTCGATCCGCCGCCCGGAGGTGCGCAGCATCCGCTCGACCAGGTCGGCCAGCTCCCCGGCGCCGAGGATCGTCGTCGTGAGCTCGCTGCGGCCGCGGCGGGCGACGAACACCCGGCCGGGCTCGTTCACCCAGATCTCCTCGACCTCGGGGTCGTCGAGCCACCGCTGCAG
Organism: Geodermatophilus obscurus; assembly: GCF_900115395.1. Lineage (GTDB taxonomy): Bacteria > Actinomycetota > Actinomycetes > Mycobacteriales > Geodermatophilaceae > Geodermatophilus > Geodermatophilus obscurus_B. Next base: position 374,818 of record NZ_FOWE01000002.1, on the reverse strand, counting down.
CGGGCCGAAGCCGGCCACCCGGTCCAGCACGTCGCGCACCACGCCGTCGGGGTCGCCGATCGGGGGCAGCGCGGAGGTCAGGGAGCGCTCGGAGTAGTCGGCGACCACGTCCCGCACCAGGACGCGCACCGGCCCGGGGTCGGTGAACGGGTCGAGTCCGCGCCGGCGGATCAGCTCGCGCACCTCGCCGTCGACGACGTCGAGCGCACTCGTCGAAGTCGGCACCGCACCCCCGTCACCTGCCTGAACGAGCTCAGGACGGACGGACCATAGGACGGCCGGACGGGCCGCGGGGGGCCCGTCAACCGATCCGATGACGCTTGGTGACCACCGGTGGGGGACGCACCACCCGTCCGGGTGACGGGGGTGTCAGGGCCGCGCGGAGAGCACCCAGCGCAGTCCGGCGAACCGGACGAGCCCGACCACGCCGGTGACCGCGCAGACGACGAGCACCGACGCCAACGGCCCGGCCGAGGTGGTCCAGCCGTCGAGGAGCGCCAGCGTGGAGCTGCTGGCCAGCAGGCCGGTGACGGCCAGCCCGCCGCCGGCCCACTGCGCCGCCGCCCAGCCGGTGCGGGCGCCGGCGCGGAAGGTGAGGCGGCGGTGCATCTCGTTGGCCAGCGCCGTCGAGGCCACGACCCCGGCGAGGTTGGCCACCTGGTCGCCGAGGCCCGCGAGCAGGAGGAACAGCCCGACGTAGACGACGTTGGCCGAGCCGCCGACCAGCACGAACCGCGCGAACTGCGCCGCGACGTGGTCGCGGTGCCACCAGCCGGGGACCGGGCCGGACGCCAGCAGCGCCCCGGCTGCCGGTACCGCTGCCGCCGGGGCGGAGCCGCCGGGCCGGTCGAGGACCGCTGCTGTCATGCACGCAGCCTCCGCGTCCGGCACCCCGCGTCACATCCGGGAGGACCCTGGACCGCACCCTGATCCGCGGGTCGTGGCGCCCGGGGTCGTGGTGCCCGGAGGGTCAGCGGCGGGAGGTGCGCAGCGGCACGGCCCCCGGGCGCACGGCGACCTGCTCGAGCAGCAGGGCCTCGGCGTCGCAGCGCTCCAGCGGCCGGGCGAACAGGTAGCCCTGCGCGGTGTCGCAGCTGCCCGCGGCCAGCAGCCGCGCCTGGTGCTCGGACTCGACGCCCTCGGCCAGCACCTCCAGGCCCAGGGTCCGGCCCAGGTCGATGGTGCCGCGGACGATCGCCGGCAGCGGCTCGCCGGCCGCGATCCCGCTGACGAAGGAGCGGTCGATCTTGAGCACGTCCACGGTGAACTGCCGCAGGTGCGCCAGGGACGAGTAGCCGGTGCCGAAGTCGTCGAGGGCCAGCCGGACGCCGAGCGCCCGCAGCTCGGCCAGCGACGCCGCGGCCCGTTCCGGGTCGCCGACGAGCGCCGTCTCGGTCACCTCCAGCACCAACGCGGAGGCTGGCAGCCCGCTGGCGGCCAGGGCCGCGGCGATCGACCCGGCGAGGTCGGGCGACCCCAGCTGGGTCGCCGACACGTTGACCGCCATCGACAGGTCCCCCACGCCCGGGTGGTCGCGCAGCCAGGTCGCGGCCGTGGCGCAGGCCTCGTGCAGCACCCAGGCGCCGATCCCGTCCATCAGGCCGGCGGCCTCGGCCACCGGGACGAACCGGTCGGGGCCGACCGGGCCCAGCCGCGGGGAGTCCCAGCGCAGCAGCGCCTCGAAGCCGGTCACCCGGCGGTCGGCCAGCGCCACCACCGGCTGGTACAGCAGCCGGAACTGGCCGCCGGCCAGCGCGCCGCGCAGCTCCTGCTCCAGCTCCCGGGCCGCCTGGGCCGCTGCGCGCATGCCGGGCTCGAAGCGGACCGTGCGGTCGCGGCCGTCGAGCTTGGCCGCGTACAGCGCCAGGTCGGCGTCGGCGACCAGCGAGGTGGCCGCCGTCCTCCCCCGGCCGACGGCGACGCCCACGCTCGCCGACACCGTGACCGGACCGCCGGGCAGCGCCACCGGCCGGGACAGCACCTCGCGCACCCGGGTCGCGGTCGCCACGGCCTCGTCGTCGCCCTCGCCGGCCTGCTCGACCAGGACGGCGAACTCGTCGCCGCCCAGCCGGGCGACGGTGTCGTCGGCGCGGACGGCACCGCGCAACCGGTCGGCGACCTCGCGCAGCAGCGCGTCCCCCGCGCTGTGGCCGAGGCCGTCGTTGAGGGCCTTGAACCCGTCGACGTCGATGGAGAGGACGGCGGCCGACCCGCCGCCGCGCACGGTGCGCCGCAGCGCCTGGCCGACGCGGTCGGTGAACAGCGTGCGGTTGGCCAGGCCGGTGAGCCCGTCGTGCAGCACCGAGTGGGCCAGGGCCTCCTCGGCCCGGCGGCGGCCGGTCACGTCGGTCACGTGCACCACGACGCCGCCGATGTCGGGGTCGCCGGAGGCGTCGGTCAGCCGGACGCCGAGCCAGCGGTCCTCGCCCTGCAGCCGGGCGGGCACCTCGGCGTCGACGACGGTGCCGCCGGCGGCCAGGGCCCGGGTGAACAGCTCGGTGGCGGTGGCCGGGTCCACCCCGGACAGCCGGACGGCGTCGCCGGTGCTCACCGGGCCGGACGCCGGGATCCCCAGGACGTGGGCGAGCGACGCCGGGTCGCCGAGCAGCCGGCCGTCGCGGGCCAGCACGAGCACGGCGTCGGAGGAGTGCGCGGCCAGCTTGGCGGCGTACCGCTCGCGCGAGCGGACGAGCGCCCGCGCCGCGGCCTCACCGCGCAGGAGCAGGGCGGCGCGCAGGAAGACCAGCGCCGTCAGCACGGCCATCGCCAGGAAGACCGACCCCGAGGAGTCCTCGCCGCCGGTCAGGTCGGCGACGAGTTCGAGGGCCGGCGGGACCATCAGGGCGCCCAGGCACACGGCCAGCCGGGCCAGGCCGGCACCCGACCGCTCCGTCCCCGTGCCGGCCGGGACCGCCACGGGGCGCGACCAGGCGGCGGCCGCGAGCAGCAGGCTGCCCAGCAGCCAACCGGTGTCGAGCCAGGAGCCCACGGCCGTGGCCACGGGCACGAGCAGGTAACCGACGTCGGACACCAGCCAGCAGGTGCAGGCCGCGGCCACCGCCAGGGAGGACCACTCGCCCCGCCGCCGGGTCGCCAGCAGGCGCACCACGAGGCCGATCAGCGCCGCGTCCATCGCCGGGTAGAGGGCGAGCACGACCCGGCTGAGCATGTCGAGCGTGGTGTCCAGGACGGTGGCGGCGATCGAGACCTGCCAGACGACGAGCAGGGCGGCGACGAAGACCACGACGGCGTCGATCCAGCCGGCCAGCCGCTCGCCGTCCCCGTGGCCGGGCGTCCGGGCGAGCACGGTCAACCCGACGCCGAGCGCCACGTAGCTGCCGAGGTAGAACACGTCGGCCACGCTCGCGTCCCCGGCGGACCCGCTCAGCGCCGTGAGCACCTGCCAGAACGCGTCCCCGACGGCCGACAGCGTGACGCCGAGAGCCAGCCACACGGCCGGGCGCCGGCCGCTGCGCCGGGCGCCGACCCAGGCGCCGGCCACGCTCGCCCAGACGATCGACTGGTACAGCGCGACGCCGGTGCCGGTGTCGGCGGTGACGCACTGGACGCCCAGCAGCACGGCGACCGCGACGACGCCCGCCGCGAGCAGGCCGTGACCGCTGCGTGCGGTGCCGGTGCCTCCTGTGGCGGGGCGGGAGCTGGTCGGGGTCACGGGGAGCGCATCGGCACGGAACCGATCGGTCTGGAATCCCCGCGCCCCTCCGTCCCCCCCGGGGGTGAGACGGGTCTCATCCGGCGGGGCGCAGCACCGCCTGCACCAGGTGCGGACCCGGCTCGCGGAACGCCGTCCGCAGCTGGTCGGCCAGCTCCTCGACGGTCTCGGCGCGGGTGGCCGGCACGCCCGTGCCGGTGGCGAGGGCGACGAAGTCCAGCGCCGGGCCGCCGATGTCGAGCAGCTGCCCGGCCCGCTCCCCGCCGCCGGTGGCGCCGACGCGCGCGAGCTCGCCCTGCAGGATCGCGTAGGACCCGTTGTCGTAAAGGACGACGGTGACGTCGAGCTGCTCGCGGGCCATCGTCCACAGTGCCTGCAGGGTGTACATCGCGCTGCCGTCGGCCTGGAGCACGAGCACCGGCCGGTCGGGGCAGGCCACCGCCGCGCCGACCGCCATGGGCAGTCCGTCGCCGATCGCGCCGCCGGTGAGGGACAGCCAGTCGTGCCGCGGCGCACCGGAGGTCAGCTCGGCGATGCCGACGCCGGACGTGATCGCCTCGTCGACGACCACCGCCCGCTCCGGCAGCAGCGCGCCGACCACCGCCGACACCGCCCGGGGCGTGAGCCGCCCGGCCGGCAGCTCCGGGCGGGAGGCCTCGACCGGCTGCGGTGCCGCACCCGGGGCGGCCAGCTCCGCCAGCGCCCGCAGGGCCGCGACGCCGTCCTCCCCCGGCTCGGACAGCACGTGCACCGAGCAGTCGGCGGGCACCGGAGTCCCGGGGACGCCCGGGTAGCCGAAGAAGTGCACCGGCGGGACGGCTCCGGCCAGCACGAGGTGCCGCGTGCCGGCGAGGGACTTCATCGCCACCTCCGGCGGGTAGGGCAGCTTGCCGATGTCGGGCAGCCCCGCACCGCGCACCCACCGCGCCGGGAACGTCTCGGCGAGCAGCCGCACGCCGGTGGCCCCGGCGACCGCCGAGGCGGCCAGCTGCCCGTCCTCGCCCGCCAGGACGTCGCCTCCGAGCAGCAGCACGACGGGCTCCCCGGAGGCCAGCACCGCGGCCACCTCGTCCACCCGGTGCTGCGGCGGCACGGGCCGGGACCAGGGCGGCGGCGGGCCGGCGACGGCGGCGCCGTCGGACCACGAGACGTCGGCCGGCAGCACCAGCGTGGCGACCTGCCCGCGCCCGGCCGCGGCGACGGCGTCCGCGGCGTCGGCGCCGACGTCCTCCGGGGCCAGCGTCCGGCGCACCCAGCCCGACACCGTCCCGGCGAGGGAGTCGACGTCGCTCTCCAGCGGCGCGTCGAGCCGCTTGTGCGAGCGCGCGTGGTCGCCGACGACGTTCACCACCGGCGTCCGGCCGCGGCGGGCGTTGTGCAGGTTGGCCAGGCCGTTGCCCAGGCCCGGCCCCAGGTGCAGCAGCGTGGCGGCGGGCCGGCCGGTCATGCGGGCCCAGCCGTCGGCGGCACCGGTGGCCACGCCCTCGAAGAGGGTCAGCACACCGCGCATGCCGGGGACGTCGTCGAGGGCGGCGACGAAGTGCATCTCCGACGTGCCGGGGTTGGCGAAGCACACGTCGACCCCGGCGTCGACGAGCGTGCGGATGAGGGCCTGGGCGCCGTTCACCGGGAGACGTGCACCTCGGTGACCTCGTAGTGCGTCATGACCGCGCCGCCGGTGGCGAACCTCGGCACGTCCTTGGCGGTCGCCTTCCCCTGCTCGGAGGCGAACGCCGCGCCCATCGCCTGCTCGGAGTCGAAGTCGAGCTCGGCCACCAGGTAGGAGGCGGGGTGGCTGGGGTCCAGGCTCTGCGGCTTGCCCGTGGTCAGCCGGACCAGGCCGGGCATCTGCGTCGCCAGCGGGGTGTGGGTGTCCCGGTAGTAGCTGTCGAACGCCGCCGGGTCGTCGGGCTGTCCGTAGCTGACCACCAGCCTGTGCACCATCTACCGCACCTCCGCGCTCGCGCCCGGGCACCGCTGCCCGGGTCTCCCCCACCCTGGCAGGGACCGGATGGTCCCCGCGACCTCAGAAGGTGATCACCAGGCGGCCGCGGACCCCGCCGGCGGCCAGCACGCGGTGCGCCTCCGGCGCCTCCTCCGGCGCGAACGTGCGGGCCACCCGCAGCGTCACCGCGCCGGACTCGACCTGCTGGCGCAGCCGGTCGAGCGCGGCGGCGTTCTCGGCGTAGCGGCGCACGAGCGTCGGCAGCACCTCGACGCGGTCGGACCCGTCGCCGCGGTAGCCGCGGACGGTGGCCACCTTCCCGCCGTCGCGGACCGCGGGCAGCACCAGCGCGTCCTGCACCGACCCGTCAGCCAGCCCGTCGACGCCGTCGGGGAACTTAGTGCGGATCCGCTCGGCCACGTCGTCGCCGCGCCGCACGACGACGTCGGCGCCGAGGTCGCGGACGAGCTGCTCGTCGGCTTCGGAGGCGTCGGCGACGACGGTGTGCCCGTCGGCCTTCGCCAGTTGGACGACGTAGCCGCCGAAGGCGCCCGCCGCGCCGGTCACCGCGACCACCGACCCGGCCGGCAGCGCCATCTGGTCGAGCGCGAGCCGGGCGGTGAGCGCGTTCATCGGCAGCGTGCAGGCGGCGACGGCGTCGGCCCCGGCGGGCACGCGGGCCATCGAGCCGGCCGGCAGCACGAGGTCCTCGCGGTAGCCGCCGTGGGCGCCGGTCGGCACCACGATGCCCATGACCGGATCGCCGACGGCCACCCGGTCGACGCCCTCGCCGACCTCCACCACCTCACCGGCGGCGTCCATGCCGGGCACCCACGGCGGCGTCTTCACCGGGTCCCGCCCGGCGTAGGCGCCCTCCCGCAGGTGGGTGTCGGTGGGGCTGACGGCGGCCGCCCGCACCCGGACCCGGACCTGCCCGGGACCGAGCGGCTCGTCCGGGACGTCGACGACGCTGAGGGCCTCGGGCCCGCCGAACTGGGTCACTCCCACGGCTCGCACGGCCCGACCCTACGAGAACCCGCCCCGCCGGGCGTGACGTCATCCCCCTTGCGCGTGACGTCATTGTGGTGTCATGGTGACGTCATGGACCTCACGCCGTTCGTCGAGCAGCTGCGACGGGAGCTCGCGGTGGCCGCTGCACCCGGCGGCGAGGAGGCGCAGGCCCTCGCCGAGCGGCTCACCGCACCGCTGGAGTCCTCGGTGCGGCTGGCCCTGCTCAGCGCGCTGTCGGCCGCGGCCGAGGAGCTCACCAGCCAGCTGGCGCCCGGCTCGGTCGACGTACGGCTGCGCGGCAGCGACATCAGCTTCGTCGTCACCCCGCCGCCGGCCGAGGTGCCGCACCCGGCACCCGCGCCGGAGGCCGCGGTCCCTGACGCCGACGACGGCAGCACGATCCGCATCACGCTCCGGCTGCCCGAGCAGCTCAAGACCCGCGTCGAGGAGGCCGCCGCCCGCCTCGGCTCCTCGGTCAACACCTGGCTGGTCCGCGCCGTCGCCGACGCGCTGGCCCGCGCCGACCGCCCCCAGGCCGCCGAGCCCCGGCGGTCCCGGTGGTCCTCGGGCCAGTCCTACACCGGCTGGGTCCGCTAGCCGGACCCCGCCCCACACGGCGCACCCGCACCGCAACCCCCGGCCGACCGGACGGGGGCCGACCCGGCACGCCCAGGAGGCGACGCCATGCCCACCTTCGACACCCCCTCCCCCGTCTCCGCCCGCATCGACCTCGCCGCCGGCAGCGTCCGGGTGCGGGCCTCCGACCGCCCCGTGACCGTGGTCGAGGTCCGGCCGCACGACGAGCGCAGCGGCGCCGACGTGCAGGCCGCCGAGCAGGCGACGGTGACCTGCTCCGACGGCACGCTCCTGGTCCGGACCACCGGGCGCCCGCGGCTGCTGTTCCTCGGCTCCGGCGGCCGGGTCGACGTCGACGTCGACCTGCCCCAGGACTCCTCGGTGGAGGTGCGCACGTCGGCCGGCGACGTCTCCTGCACCGGGCGGCTCGGCACCACCTCCCTGGAGAGCCGCCACGGCGACCTCCGGCTCGACGCCGCCACCGGGCTGCGGGCGCGCACCAGCAGCGGCGGCATCACCGCCGGGACGGTGGAGGGCGACACCGTCGCGCACACCGACTACGGCGACGTGCGCATCGGCCGCACCGACGGCGACGCCCGGCTGCGCAGCGCCTGCGGGGACGTCACCGTCGACCGCGCCGCCGGCACGCTCGTCGGCAGCACCAACTACGGCAGGGTGCGCGTCGGCGAGGCGGTGCGCGGGTCGCTGGTGCTCGAGACCGCCTACGGCGAGGTCGAGGCCGGCATCGCCGCGGGCACCGCGGCGTGGCTGGACCTGTCGTCGGCGTCGGGCACCGTCCGCAACGAGCTCGCGGCGGCCGACGGCCCCGAGGACGCCACCGGGACCGTCGAGGTCAGGGCCCGCACCGCCTACGGCGACATCCTGGTCCGGCGGGCATGAGGGGCACCGCCGTGACCGACGCCATCCCCGTGACCGACGCCATCGCCGTCTCCGGCCTGCGGAAGGCCTTCGGTCCGAAGGCCGTCCTCGACGGGCTGGACCTGGCCGTCCCCGAGGGCACCATCTACGCCCTGCTCGGCCCCAACGGGGCCGGCAAGACCACCACCGTCGACGTCCTCTCGACGCTGCTGCCCGCCGACGCCGGCGAGGTCCGCATCGCCGGGCACGACCTGCGCCGCGAACCGGACGCGGTGCGCGCCGCGATCGCGCTGACCGGTCAGTTCTCCGCCGTCGACACCCTGCTCACCGGCGCGGAGAACCTGCGGCTCATGGCCGACCTGCACCACCTCGGCCGGGAGGAGGGCCGCCGCCGCGCCGCGGAGCTGCTCGAGCGGTTCGACCTCGTCGACGCGGCCGACAGGCCGCCGGTCACCTACTCCGGTGGCATGCGCCGCCGGCTGGACCTCGCCATGGGCCTCATGGCCCGCCCGCGGGTCGTCTTCCTCGACGAGCCGACCACCGGCCTCGACCCGCGCAGCCGCCGGGCGATGTGGGACGTCGTCCGCGACCTCGTGGCCGACGGCGTCACGATCCTGCTCACCACGCAGTACCTCGAGGAGGCCGACTCACTCGCCGACCGCATCGGCGTCCTGGACGGCGGCCGGCTGGTGGCCGAGGGCACCGCCGACGAGCTCAAGCGGCTGGTCCCCGGCAGCTCGGTGCGGCTGCGCTTCCCCGACCCGGCCGGGCTCGAGCGGGCCGCCCGCGCCCTGGGCGCCGGCACCGCCGACCCGGCGACGCTGGTCCTCGAGGTCCCGGGCGACGGCAGCGTCGCCGCGCTGCGGGCCCTGCTGGACCGCCTCGACGACGCCGGCGTCGAGGCCGCCGACCTGACCGTGCACACCCCCGACCTGGACGACGTCTTCCTGGCCCTGACCGGCCGGCCGGCCCCCGGGGAGGTGCCCTCGTGACGACGCTGGGCCTCACGCTGACCGACTCCGCGACGATGCTGCGGCGCAACCTCAGGCGCGCCGTGCGCTACCCCGGGCTGACGGTGATCGTCGCCGCGCTGCCGATCGTCTTCCTGCTGCTGTTCGTCTACGTCTTCGGCGGGACGCTCGGCGCCGGGCTGGGCGACCCCTCCGGCGGCCGCGCCGAGTACGTCACCTACGTCGTCCCGGGGATCCTGGTCCTGGCCATCACCGGCGGCGCGCAGGGGACGGCGATCGGGATCGCCATGGACATGACCGAGGGCATCATCGCCCGGTTCCGCACCATGTCGATCGCCCGGGCGTCGGTTCTCACCGGGCACGTCGTGGGTGCGGTGATCCAGACGCTGGTCGGGCTGGCGCTCGTCGTCGCCGTCGCCCTGCTCGTCGGCTTCCGGCCGGACGCGAACGCCCTGGAGTGGGCCGCGGCGGTCGGCGTCCTGACCGTGACCAGCTTCGCGCTGTCCTGGCTGTCGGTGGCGATGGGGCTGTGGACGAGGACGGTGGAGGCGGCCAGCAACCTGCCGATGCCGCTGATGCTCCTGCCGTTCTTCGGCAGCGGCTTCGTGCCGGTCGAGTCGATGCCGGGCTGGCTGCGCTCGTTCGCCGAGCACCAGCCGTTCACGCCGGTCAACGAGACGCTGCGCGGCCTGCTCACCGGCACTGCCATCGGCTCGTCCGCCGTCGTCGCGGTCGCCTGGTGCGCCGGCATCTCGCTCATCGGCTACCTGTGGGCGCGGGCCAACTACGAGCGCCGTCCGGCCCGCTGAGACGTGGGCGGCCCGGGAATGACGGCGGCGTCCCGGGCGCTGCACCGGGTGAGCACCGCGCCACATGAGTACCGCGCCGGATGAGCACCGCACCGGTCGAGCACGCCCTCCCTCCCCGCACCGAGAGGCCGCGCATGCCCACCCTGCTGTCGTCCCGCCCCGGCCCCGCCTCCTCCGACCCGCGGCCGGCGCCGCACCGCCGTCGCCGGATCCCCCTCCGCCTCCTCGCGGCCGGTGCCGGCGCGGCCGTGCTCGTGCCGGTCGGGCTGCAGGTCGCCGGCTGGCTGCCCGAGAACCCGTTCGGCCGGGACGTCGTCGACCGGAGCACGACGCCGCTCCTGCTGGCACTGGAGGACCTGCACGAGTACCACGCCGCGACGGGTGCCTTCCAGGTCGTCGTCGACCGCGAGGTGGACACGCGGTACGTGCCGTCGGCGATCAGCGGCGAGCGCGTCCAGCTCCTCGCGACCGGGACCGCCGACGCCTACGTCGACTTCTCCGGCCTCGACGCCGGCGCGGTGACCCTCTCCGGCGACGGCACCGCCGCGACGATCGAGCTGCCGGCGCCGCGCCTGGACGAGGTGCGGATCGACCCGGAGGAGAGCCGCGTCCTCGACCGGGACCGGGGGCTGGTCGAGCGGATCGGCGACGCGCTCGGCGACGACCCGGTCGACGACGCAGAGCTCTACGCGATGGCCGAGGACCGGCTGGCCGCGGCGGCCGCCGAGAGCGACCTCCGGGAGCGCGCGGAGGACAACACCCGCACGATGCTGACCGGCCTGGCCCGGTCCCTCGGCGTCGACGAGGTCGAGGTCCGCTTCGAGGACACCGCCGACAGCGCCGGCTGAACGTGCGGGCGGCCCGGGACCGAGAGGTCCCGGGCCGCCCGCACGTTCAGCGCTCGAGGCCGTACTCCTTGAGCAGGCCGCGGCTGATGATCGTCTTCTGGATCTCGCTGGTGCCCTCGCCGATGAGCAGGAACGGCGCCTCGCGCATGAGCCGCTCGATCTCGTACTCCTTGGAGTAGCCGTAGCCGCCGTGGATGCGGAACGACTGCGTGGTCACCTCGGCGCAGTACTCGCTGGCCAGCAGCTTGGCCATGCCGGCCTCGACGTCGTTGCGCTTGCCGGCGTCCTTGAGCCGGGCGGCGTTGACCATCATCAGGTGGGCGGCCTCGACCTTGGTGGCCATCTCGGCGAGCTGGAAGGCGATCGCCTGGTGCTGCGCGATCGGCTTGCCGAAGGTCTCCCGCTGCTGCGCGTACTCCACCGCCAGCTCGAAGGCGCGGATGGAGATGCCGCAGGCGCGGGCGGCGACGTTCACGCGGCCGACCTCGACGCCGTCCATCATCTGCGCGAAGCCGCGGCCGGGCTCCCCGCCGAGGACCGTGTCGGCGCCGATGCGGTAGCCGTCGAACACCAGCTCGGTGGTGTCGACGCCCTTGTAACCCATCTTGTCGATCTTGCCGGGGATGGTCAGGCCCGGGGCGACGGTGCCGAAGCCGGCCGGCTTCTCCACCAGGAACGTCGTCAGGTTCTGGTGGGCCTTCTGCGCGCCCAGGTCGGTGCGCACCAGCGTGGCCACCAGCGTGGAGGAGCCGCCGTTGGTCAGCCACATCTTCTGGCCGTCGATGACGTAGGAGTCACCGTCGCGCACCGCCTTGGTGCGGATGCCGGCGACGTCGGAGCCCAGGCCCGGCTCGGACATCGAGAACGCGCCGCGGACCTCGCCGGTGGCCATGCGCGGGAGGAAGTGCTCCTTCTGCTCCTGCGTGCCGTGCTGGCGGATCATGTAGGCGACGATGAAGTGGGTGTTGATGACGCCGCTGACGCTCATCCAGCCGCGGGCGATCTCCTCGACCACCAGCGCGTAGGTCAGCAGCGACTCGCCGAGGCCGCCGTACTCCTCGGGGATCATCAGGCCGAAGATGCCGAGCTCCTTGAGCCCGTCGACGATCTCCTGCGGGTAGGCGTCGGCGTGCTCGAGCTCCTGGGCGTGCGGGATGATCTCCTTGTCCACGAAGCTCCTGACCGTCGACAGGATCTCCTGCTGGACGTCGGTCAGGTCGGCGGTCTGCGCCAGTCGGGCCACGCTTCCTCCTCGGGACGCCGGTGTCCGGGTTACCGGCGAGTATGGGCCACTCCCCCGGCACCGTCGCCGTGTCCCGGGTCACCTCGAACGGTGCTCCAGGCACAGGAGGCGATCCAGACGTCTCGGGGCCCCGGACGTGGGGATCGCTTCCCATGCCTGGCCGGGGCTCAGCCCTCGGGCGGGGTGAACGACGACGTGCGGGACATGCCGGCGGCGCGGCCCTTGCCCGCGATGACCAGGGCCATCTTGCGGCTGGCCTCGTCGATCATCTCGTCGCCGAGCATCGCCGAGCCCTTCTTCCCGCCGGCCTCCGACGTCGCCCAGTCGTAGGCGTCGAGGATCAGCTCGGCGTGGTCGTAGTCCTCCTGGGACGGCGCGTAGATCTCGTTGGCCGCGTCGATCTGGCCCGGGTGCAGCACCCACTTGCCGTCGAAGCCGAGCATCGCCGAGCGCCTCGCGACCTCCTCGAACGCGGGCACGTCGCGCACCTGCAGGAACGGCCCGTCGATCGCCTGCACGCCGCGGGCGCGGGCGGCCATGAGGATGGTCATGAGGATGTGGTGGAAGGGGTCGCCCGGGTAGTCGGGGTGCAGGGCGCCGACCACGAGCGACTTCATGTTGATGCTGGCCATGAAGTCGGCCGGGCCGAAGATGATCGTCTCGATCCGGTCGCTGGCGAACGCGATGTCGTTGACGTTGATCAGGCCCTGCGCGGTCTCGATCTGCGCCTCGATGCCGATCCGGCCGACCTCCAGGCCGTTGGCCTTCTCGAGCTGGGTGAGCAGCATGTCCAGCGCCTTCACCTGGGCGGCGTCCTGGACCTTCGGCAGCATGATGCAGTCGAGCTCGGCGCCGGCACCGCCGACGACCTCGAGCACGTCCTGGAACGTCCACTCCGTCGTCCAGTCGTTGACCCGGACCGTGCGGATCTTCCCGCCCCAGCCGCCCTCGTTGAGCGCCGCCACGATGTTCTTCCGGGCGCCGGGCTTGGCCAGCGGCGCGCACGCGTCCTCCAGGTCGAGGAACACCTGGTCGGCCGGCAGTCCCTTGGCCTTCTCCAGGAAGCGGGGGTTGCTGCCCGGCACGGCCAGGTTGGAACGGCGGGATCGGAGCTCGGCCACGGTGCCTCCGGCTGGGTGGTGGGGTGGGCGGACGACGCTGCCGGGGAATCGGCTACCGGAGGGTAACCAGCGCCTCCCGGGCGTCTCAGGTGACCGGTTCGACCGGCGTCGGCGGCCGCCCGGCACGGATCACCAGGGCCACCCCGGCGACGACGGCGACCATCCCGGGCAGCGCCAGCAGCGGCGGGGTCTGCTGCAGCAGGACCAGGGCCACGAGCAGCGCCCCGGGCACCTCGAGCAGCACCGCGAGCCCGACCACCGTGGGCCCCACCGTGGACAGCACGAGGTTGAGCAGCGTGTGCCCGAGGATCTGCGCGCACACGGTGATGGCCGCGATGAGCCACCAGTCGCGGGCGCTGAACCCGGCGAGCGGCGTGGTGGTCAGCAGTGCCGCGACGGCGAGGGCCGCCGCGCAGGTGGAGTAGCAGACGACGGAGTACGCCGACGTCGCCAGCCGGGTGCGGGCCCGAGCGCCCGCGAGCATGTACCCGCCGGCGCAGATCGCCCCCAGCAGCGCCAGCCCGTCGCCGGCCAGGGCGCGCAGGCTCACCGTGACGTCGACCCCGGCGATCAGCGCCGCGCCGACGACGGCCAGCGCCAGGCCGGCCCACACCTGCCCGGGCAGCCGGACGCCGGAGACCCGCGCGGCCAGCGCCGTCCAGATCGGCGTCGTCGTCACCAGCGCCGTCGAGGCGGCCACGGTGGTCATCGACAGGCTGGGCAGCCACGCGGCGAAGTGCGCGGCGAGGAAGAGCCCCGCCACCACCGACGTCGTCAGGTCCCGCGGCCGCAGGCCGGTGAGCGTGTCCCGCTCCGGGCCGAGCAGCACCGGCACGAGCAGTGCGGCGCCGGCGGCGTTGCGCCAGAAGGCGATGGCGAGGAACGAGGTGCTCACCAGCGCGGTGAGCGGGCCGGAGAAGGACACCCCGACGACGGCGACCGCCATCAGCCCGACGTCGCGGGTGCCGGGCCGGTGGACCGCCCACGGGGACGGCGCCGCCGTCGCCCGGGCCGCGCTCACGGCACGCGGATGCGGCCGGCCGCCACCGGCACCACCGCGCCGGCCACGGTGGCCGCCGTCGCCCGGCCGCCCTCGGCGGTGACCGTGCAGGTGAGCACCGACGGCCGGCCCATCGCCTCGCCCTGCCGCACGGTGTAGGACGACGTCCCGTCCGGCGCCAGCAGCCCGGAGGCGACCAGCCACACGCCGGCACCCAGCGCGGCGGAGCCGGTCGCCGGGTCCTCGCCCCAGCGCAGGTCGTCCGCGAAGACGCGGGCGGAGGCGGTGGTGCCGTCCCACGACAGCACCGAGACGCCCTCCCCCAGGCCGAACGCGGCGAGCACCGCGGGCTGTGGGACGGCGCGGCCGACGACGCCGGGGTGGACGGCCAGGAAGGTCCAGGGCAGCCCGCACCCGGCCACCGAGGCGGGCACCCCCACGGCGTCGGCGGCGGACAGCCCCACGGCCTCCGCCAGCGCCCCCGGGTCCGGCCCGTCCTCGAGGGTCGGGCGGCCGCCGGTCAGCGTGGCGCCGTCGGCGTCCACCTCGATCGGCAGCACCCCGGCCCCGCACTCCTGGTGCAGGGTGCCCGCGGGCAGCCGCCCGGTGCGCACCAGCGTGTGCGCCGCCCCGACGCTCGGGTGCCCGGCGAAGGGCAGCTCGGCCCACGGGGTGAAGATGCGGACCCGGTAGGACGCGCCGGGCTCGGTGGGCGCGCAGAGGAAGGACGTCTCCGACAGCGCGAACTCGTTCGCGAGGGCCTGGCACTGCTCCGTGGTCAGGTCGTCGGCGTCGAACACGACCGCCAACGGGTTGCCCGCGAACGCCCGCGGGGCGAACACGTCGACGACCTCGTACTCGACGGACCCCGGGGCTGGCACGCGCCGACGGTAACCTCAGCAACCGTGAGCACGGTGACCAGGGCATACGTCTCCCGGCTCGCCGGACTCCCCGTCTTCGACCCCAACGGGGACCGGGTCGGCCGGTTGCGGGACGTCGTCGTGGCGATGCGGGTGGGCACCGCCTGCCCGCGGGCGCTGGGCCTGGTCGTGGAGGTGGTGGCCCGCCGCCGCATCTTCGTCCCGATGGGCCGGGTCACCACGGTCGACCCGGGCGCGGTGGTGCTGTCCTCCGGCACGCTGAACCTCAAGCGCTTCGAGCAGCGGCGCGGCGAGACGCTGGTCCTGGGCGAGCTGCTCGACCGCACGGTCACCATCCGCGAGTCCGGCCGGCCCGCCACCGTCGTCGACGCGGGCATGGAGCACACGCGTACCGGCGAGTGGCAGATCACCCGGCTCGCCGTCCAGGAGCCCGGCCGCCTCGGCCGCCGGGGACAGCTGCACCAGCTGGCGTGGGCCGAGGTCGAGGGGCTGGCACTGTCCGAGACCGGTCAGGGCACCGAGACGCTGCTGGCCACCTACCGCGAGCTCAACGCCGCCGACCTCGCGCACGCGCTGCAGGACCTGCCGGTCAAGCGGCGGCACGAGGTGGCCGAGGCCCTCGACGACGAGCGGCTGGCCGACGTCCTCGGCGAGCTGCCCGGCGGCGAGCAGATCACCATCCTGGGCACGCTGGAGGAGCGCCGGGCCGCCGACGTCCTCGAGGAGATGGACCCCGACGACGCCGCCGACCTGCTCGCCGAGCTGTCGAACGTGGACCGTGACCGGCTGCTCGAGCTGATGGAGCCCGGCGAGGCCGAGCCGGTGCGCCAGCTGCTGAAGTACTCCGAGGACACCGCCGGCGGGATGATGACCAGCGAGCCGGTGATCCTCGCCCCCGACGCCACGATCGCCGAGGCGCTGGCCCGGGTGCGCGAGCCCGAGCTCACCCCGTCGCTGGCCAGCCAGGTC
The DNA here is from genome assembly GCF_900115395.1 of Geodermatophilus obscurus. Taxonomy (GTDB): domain Bacteria; phylum Actinomycetota; class Actinomycetes; order Mycobacteriales; family Geodermatophilaceae; genus Geodermatophilus; species Geodermatophilus obscurus_B. Next base: position 358,892 of record NZ_FOWE01000002.1, on the reverse strand, counting down.
TACGTCTGCCGGCCGCCGTCGGCCACGCCGACCGGGCGCTACCTGGGCCTGGCGCACATCCAGCGGCTGCTGCGCGAGCCCCCCTCGACGCTGGTCAGCGGCGCCCTCGACGACCTGGAACCGCTGCGGCCGGAGGCCCCGCTCGCCGAGGTCACCCGCTACTTCGCCACCTACAACCTGGTCGCCGCGCCGGTGGTCGACGAGCAGGGCCGGCTGGTCGGCGCGGTGAGCGTCGACGACGTCCTGGACCACCTGCTGCCCGAGGACTGGCGCGAGCGGGCCCGTCGTGGCTGAGTCCGGGCGCCGCCTCGACGTCCCCCGCGGCTCGACGCGCAGCCTCAGCGACTTCCTGCGGCTGGACCCCGACGCCGTCGGCCGCTTCGCCGAGGGCATCGCGCGCTTCCTCGGCACCGGCCGCTTCCTCGCCGTCCAGACGTTCATCGTGATCGTGTGGATCGGCCTGAACGTGGTCGCGGTGGACCTGCGGTGGGACCCCTACCCGTTCATCCTGCTCAACCTGGCCTTCTCCACCCAGGCCGCCTACGCCGCGCCGCTGATCCTGCTGGCGCAGAACCGGCAGGCCGACCGCGACCGCGTGCAGGCCGAGGAGGACCGTGCCCGCGCCGCCTCCACCCGCGCCGACACCGAGTACCTGGCCCGCGAGCTCGCCGCGCTGCGCCTGGCGATCGGCGAGCTGGCCACCCGTGACTTCATCCGCGGCGAGCTCACCCGGCTGGTCCCGGAGGAGGCCGAGGAGGCCGAGCGCCGCGAGCGCAAGCGCCGGAAGGCGGAGCGGGCCGAGCGGGAGCGGCGCGAGTCGGTCGGCTGAGCGGGAACCGTCGTCCCCCCGCGGCACACTGCCGGGCATGCGCGCGCACGCGGTGCTGCCCTCGCCGGTCGGGCCGCTGACCGTCGTCACCGACGACGGGGTGCTCGTCCGGCTGTACCTCTCCCCTCCCGATCCGCAGGCCGACCTCGGCGCGCGCGACGACGCCGCGCTGTCCGCGGTGACCGCGCAGCTCGGCGGGTACCTCACCGGCGAGCGGGAGACCTTCGACCTGCCGCTGCGACCGCGGGGCAGCGACTTCGAGCTGGCCGTCTGGGACGAGCTCGGCCGCATCCCCTACGGGCGCACGAGCACCTACGGCGCCGTGGCGCGGGCCGTCGGACAGCCCGGCGGCGCCCAGGCGGTCGGCCTGGCCTGCGGCCGCAACCCGCTGGCGATCGTCGTGCCCTGCCACCGGGTGGTCGGCGCCGACGGCAGCCTGGTCGGCTTCGGCGGCGGGCTCGCCCGCAAGCGCTTCCTGCTCGACCTCGAGCAGCGGGAGGACCGCCTCTTCTGAGCGGGTCCCGCGTCAGGCGCCGGCCGGGCCGCCCGGTCCGTCGTCGCGCACCTCGGCCACCGACATTTCCAGGTCGACGAACGCCGCGATCATCGCCCGGTACACGCGCTCGGCCACCTCGGGGCTGCCGCCGGAGGCGCCCGCCAGCCGCCGCGCCCGGGCGACGACCTGCTCGACGCGGTCGGGGGCGCGCACCGCCGCCGCGTCCGCCTTGAACCGCGCCGCCGCGCGCACCAGCCGCTCGCGCCGGGCCAGCAGGGTGACGAGCTCCCCGTCGAGCCCGTCGATCGCGGCGCGGACGCCGGCCAGGTCCCGGAACTCCGCCACCTCAGCCTCCGATCACGTGCACGAGGGCGCCGGTGGCGCCGGCCACCACGAGCACCACGACGAACGGGGCGCGCAGCGCGAGGGCGACCGCGGCGGCGGCCAGCCCGGCCAGCCGGCCGTCGACGACCAGGTCCTGACCGGACGCCACGGCCTGCACCGCCACCAGGGCGGCCAGCAGCGCGGCCGGGACGAAGGTGACCATGCGCATGACCCACGGCCGCTCCACCCAGGCCGCCGGGACCGACAGCCCGGCGAGCTTGAGCAGGTAGCAGCCCAGCGAGCCGGCCAGGACCACCGCCCACAGCGTCCCGCTGCTCACGCGATGCCCCTCACGCGGCCGCCTCCCGCTGCTCACACCGCGGCCGGCCGGCCAGCGCGACCGCGACGACGGCGGCGACCACCTGCACGCCCGGCGGGACGAACGGGGTGAGCGCCAGCGCCACCACCGCGCCGCCCAGGGCGACCCGGCGGGCGACGGCGGGCTCCTCGGCGCCGGCGCGCAGCCGCGGCCAGAGCAGCGCGAGGAACGCGGCGGGCACCACGGCGTCCAGCGCCGCCTGCGCGGTCGCCCCCAGCGCCGCGGCCCCGAGCGCGCCCACCACGGTCGTGGCGTTCCAGACGGCGAAGATCGACGCCCCGCCGGCGAGGAACGCCAGCCGGGCCAGCGCGCGGTCGGGTGCGGCCACGGCCAGCGCCGTCGTCTCGTCGATGACCCAGTGCGCCGTCCCGAGCCGGCGCAGCAGGCCGCGCGGCGACAGCAGCGGCAGCAGCCGGACGCCGTAGACGGTGTTGCGGGTGCCCAGCAGCAGGGCGCTGCCGACCGCGGCGACCGCTCCCCCGCCGGCCCCCAGCACGCCGACCAGCGCGAACTGCGAGGCGCCGGTGAACATCAGCAGCGACAGGGCCAGCGCCTGCCAGGGGTCCAGGCCGGCGGCGTCGGCGGCCGCGCCGAAGGCCACGCCGTAGAGCCCGACGGCGACACCGAGCCCGACGGCGTCCCGGAGCACGGCGGCGCGGGCGGGTCCGGACACGGGAGCCGAGGCTAGCGACCCACGGCGGACGGGGAAGGGACGCGCCCGGCACGGCGTTGACCTGTGCGGGAGTGCCGCCGCGGTGCGCAGCACATCACCCCCGCGCCGGGCGGCACCCGGTGCCGACCGCCGTACAGTGACAGGTGGCCCGGGAGGCGGTCCCCGCCGTGTGCGGCGCCCGCAGCCGGGTCCCCCCGTCGAAGGAGACACATCCCCCCATGTCCGACACGCTGACCGGCTCGCCGGCGCTCGACGCCGTCACCGCCGCTCTGGCCACCGTCCAGGACCCGGAGATCAACCGTCCGCTGACCGAGCTCGGCATGGTCAAGGACGTGCAGATCGGCGTCGGCGGCGACCCGGGCGCCGTGCGGGTCGAGGTCTACCTCACCGTGGCCGGCTGCCCGATGCGCGAGACCATCACCAACCGGGTCACCACCGCGGTGTCCGCCGTCGCCGGCGTGACCTCGGTGCAGGTCGGCCTGGACGTCATGAGCGACGAGCAGCGCGCCGAGCTGCGCAGGACCGTGCGCGGCACCGACGCCGCCGAGCCGGTGATCCCCTTCGCCCAGCCGGGGTCGCTGACCCGCGTCTACGCCGTCGCCTCCGGCAAGGGCGGCGTCGGCAAGTCCAGCGTCACGGTCAACCTGGCCGCCGCGCTGGCGAAGAAGGGCCTGTCGGTGGGCGTCGTGGACGCCGACATCTACGGCCACTCGGTGCCCCGCATGCTCGGCGTCGACGACAAGCCGACGCAGGTCGACAACATGATCATGCCGCCGCAGTCGATGGGCGTGAAGGTCATCTCGATCGGCATGTTCACCCCGGGCAACACCCCGGTCGTGTGGCGCGGGCCGATGCTGCACCGCGCGCTGCAGCAGTTCCTCGCCGACGTGTGGTGGGGCGACCTCGACGTCCTGCTGCTCGACCTGCCGCCCGGCACCGGCGACGTCGCCATCTCCATCGCCCAGCTGCTGCCCACCGCCGAGATCCTCGTGGTGACCACGCCGCAGCTGGCCGCCGCCGAGGTGGCCGAGCGGGCCGGCGCGATCGCCACGCAGACCCACCAGCAGGTGGTCGGCGTCATCGAGAACATGTCCTGGCTCGAGCTGCCCGACGGCTCGCGCATGGAGGTCTTCGGCTCCGGAGGCGGTCAGGCGGTCTCCGACGCGCTGACCCGCACGCTCGGCGCCCGGGTGCCGCTGCTCGGCCAGATCCCGCTCGACACGCGGCTGCGCGAGTCCGGCGACGCCGGTGCGCCGATCGTGCTCGCCGACCCCGAGACCCCCGCCGCGAAGGCGCTGTCGGCCATCGCCGAGTCGCTCGCCGTCCGCCAGCGTGGGCTGTCCGGCATGTCGCTGGGGCTCACCCCCGTCCGCCGCTGAGCGCACCGGAGGCCCGGTCCCACCAGGGACCGGGCCTCCGGCGTTCCCGGCTCAGGTCACCGGCGGCGCGTGCGGCGCCCCCGTCAGCTCGTGGAAGCCCGGTGTCCCGGTGACCAGCAGGACGCCGTCCCACAGCCGGCCCGCCGCCTCGCCGCGCGGCACCCGGGACAGCACCGGGCCGAACCAGGCGACCGGGCCGTCCGCGCCCGGCACCGCCACCACGGGCGTGCCGACGTGCGTGCCGACCAGGGAGATCCCGGCCCCGTGGGAGGCGCGGACCAGGCCGTCGTGCTCCTCGGAGCCCATGACGGCGGCCAGCTCCCGGGGCAGCCCGGCCGCGGCGAGCAGGCCGCCGACCTCGGGCCACTCCCCCCGCGTGTGCACCGCCTCGCCCCACGCGCGGTGCAGCGCGACGAACGCCTCCTGCGCGTGGCGGTCGGCGACCACCGCGAACAGCCGCGCCGGCTGCCACAGCCAGCCCTCGGGATCGCCCTCGGGGTCGTCCTCGCGGCCCTCGTTGAGCACCGCCAGGCTCATCACGTGCCAGCGGACCCGGACCTCGCGGGCCCGCTCGACCTCCGCCAGCCAGCAGGCGGTCACCCAGCTGTAGGGACAGCTCGGGTCGACCCAGCAGTCGGCGTCCACCGGCGCTGTGCCCGGCGGCTCAGGTGGCGTCGACGTCGAACGGCGGCGGGACGCTGCGGTCGCGGTCGACGCGCGCCGGCTTGACCAGGCTCGCCGCGGTGGCCCCCGCGGCGGCGCCGTTCGCGCCGCCGGGGGCCCGGGGTCCGCCGGCGCTGCCGCGGCGCACCGGCGGGGCGCCGTCGTCGTCGAAGAGCTGCGACCGGATGAACGTCTTGGGGTGGTACTTGCGCAGGTCGAGGTCGCGCAGGCCGGCCAGCTCGTCGCCGAGCGAGTCGTCGACCTGGGCGCGCACGCCGGTGAGCGCCGTCCGGACCTTCTTCAGGCCCGCCGCGGCGTCCTTGGCCAGGGTGGGCAGTCGCTCGGGCCCGAAGATGAACAGCGCGGCCAGCGCGAGGACCACGATCTCGCCCCAGCCGATCGAGTCGAACACCCGCTGCTCCCGTCGTCCTGCCGCCGGCGCGGCCCGCGCCCCAGGGTAGTTCGCTGCGCGGCCCCGACTAGGCCTGGTCGAGCGTCGCCTGCACCGTCGTCGAGGACCCGTTGCGGACGAGTTCGACGGTGACCACGTCGCCCGGCCGCCGGGAGTCGACGGCGACGACGAGCTCCTCGGAGCTGCCGACCCGCCGGTCGTCGACGGCGATGATCACGTCCTGCTCGCGGATGCCCGCGGCGGCGGCGGCGCTGCCGGGCTCCACGTTGAGGACCAGGGCACCGTCGCGGGTGCCGTCGGTGACCGACCGCGTGTTGACCCCGAGCGCGGCGTGCACCGCCGAGCCGGTGGCGATCAGCTGCTCGGCGATGTCGCGGGCGGTGTCGATGGGGATGGCGAAGCCCAGGCCGACGCTGCCGCCCCCGAGCGAGGCGATGGCGGTGTTGATGCCGATGACCGCGCCGGTGGCGTCGACCAGCGCCCCGCCGGAGTTGCCGGGGTTGATCGGGGCGTCGGTCTGCACGGCGCTGATGACCGCGTTGGTGTCGCTGCCCTCCCCGGCCAGCCGCACCGGCCGGTCCAGGGCGCTGACGATCCCGCTGGTGACGGTGCCGGCCAGGCCCAGCGGTGAGCCGATGGCCACCACGGGGTCGCCCACCACGACGTCGTCGGCGCTGCCGAGCGAGGCGGTGACCAGCCCGGGCCGCTCGACCTTGACGACGGCGATGTCGCTGGCCGGGTCGCGGCCGACGATGCGCGCCTCGGACCCGTTGCCGTCGCTGAACACCGCGCGGATCTCGGCGCCCTCGACGCCGTCGGCGCCGGAGATGACGTGGTTGTTGGTGACGATGTAGCCGTTCTCGCCGTCGACGACCACGCCCGAGCCGGTGGCCCCGGCGTCGCCGATGCGCACCTCGATGGACACGACCGCGGGCGAGACGCGGTCGGCGATGTCGGACACCGACCCCGGTTCGCGGGTGACGCCCTCGTCGGTCTCCGACAGGGTGGTCCCGGGCGCGAGCAGCGGCGTCTCGGCGGCCTCGCGGGTGAGCAGGTAGCCGACGCCGCCGCCCAGCGCGCCGGCGAGCAGGACCGCCAGCACCACGAGGGCGGCCACGCGCACCGACAGGTCGCGCAGCCGGAGCTTCCTGCGGCCCCTGCGGTCGACGACGACCGGGCCCTCCTGCTCGGACTCCTCCTCGAACACCGCCGGGCCGGTGAGGCCGGCCGGGGCGTGCGGGTCGCGCCAGGGGTCGCTGCGGGCGTCGGACTTCCACCACGGCCCGGCCGAGGTGCGCCGCCGGCCCGGGCGCCCGCCGGGCGGCTCCTGCAGGCCGGCCTGCCCGCCGGAGGCGCGGAAGGCACGCAGGACGGCCTCCGGCGGCGGCGGCGCGACCGGCCGCGGCGGCGGAGTGGGACGGTCACCGGCGAAGCTGCCCGCGACGGCGGCCGGCCGGCCGAACGCCGCCTGCTGGGCGGGGCTCGCCGGCGGGGGCGCCTGCACGACGGGGCGCCGGCGCTCCGGCGGGTCGAACGGGCCGTCGGCGCCGGCCGGGCGCGCGAAGGCCCCGTCGTCACCCTCGGTGCGGGTGGACCCCGCGGGAGCGGTCTCGGCGCGGGTCGAGCCGACCGGCGGGCGGAGGACGGCCTCGACGGTGCGGTCGCCGTCGTCGGAGCCGGGCTGCCGGGCGTCGGGTGGCGTCACGGGTACAGGGTCCTCCCGGGACCTGGCAGTCGGGTGTGGCGGGTCCGAGTGTCGCAGGTCAGGGGGTGCCGCCGGCCGCGTCCTGCGGCGCGGACCGCGTCAGCGTCCGGACCACGGGCGGCACGACCTCGGTGCGCTCCTCCGGGACCGAGCCGCCGGCCACCGACGCCGGGGGCGAGCCGGGCACCGTGCGGTCGGGATCGGGCAGGTTGACGGTCAGCACGGCGACGCCGAGGCCGAGGCCGGCGAGCGTCCCGGCGACCCCGCGGCGCAGCCAGCGTGCCTGGGAGGCCGACGAGGGGCGGGCGGGCGGGTCGTCGAGGGCCACCGTCCAGCGGCCCGAGGAGCCGGTGACGGTCAGCTGGCCGGGGCCGGCCATGACCGTGCCCAGGCCCCCGGCGCCGGGGACGTCGGTGGTGAAGGGGATCGCGCACAGCCGGGACAGCAGGTCGCCCGGGACGGCGACGTCGGAGGCGGCGTGCAGCGCGTCCTTGGCCTCGCGCTGCGCCTGCACGAGCACCCGGCACTCGGAGCACCCGGCGAGGTGGCGGGCGGCGCGCGCGGCCGGACCGGCGGCCAGCTCGCCGTCGACGAGAGCCGCGATCGCCTCCTGCGCCAGGTGGCTCTCCGGCAGGCTCACGCCGGAGCCCCCGGTGTCGGCACCCCGCGCGGGGCGAGGTGGGCGAGAGCGGCACGCAGCTGCACGCGGCCGCGGTGGATGCGGCTGCGCACGGTGCCGAGCTTGATGCCGAGGGTCGCCGCGATCTCCTCGTAGGTCAGGCCCTCGATGTCGCACAGGACGACGGCGACGCGGAACTCCGGCGGCAGCCCGTCGAGGGCCGCCTGGACCTGCGGGTCGAGGTGGGTGTCGGCGTAGACCTGCTCGGGGCTGGGCGCGGTGCCCGGCAGCCGCTCCGTGTCCTCCGGCAGCGCGTCGAACCGGATGCGCTGCCGGCGGCGCACCATGTCGAGGAACAGGTTCGTGGTGATCCGGTGCAGCCAGCCCTCGAAGGTGCCCGGCGAGAAGTCCGCGAGCGAGCGGAACACCCGGACGAAGGTCTCCTGGGTGAGGTCCTCGGCGTCCTGCGCGTTGCCCGACAGGCGGTAGGCGAGCCGGTACACGCGGGCGGAGTGGTCCCGCACGACCTGCTCCCAGGTGGGCGCGACCCACACCTCGCCCGCACCGGAGGCGGCCGGCTGCTGGTCGGCGACAGGGGGGACGGCGGCCTCGGACACGCTCCCAGTATCGCGGACGCGCACGCTGCCGACCTCCCCCGACGGGCGGGTGGGGACGGCGGCACGCTCGGGTGTCACGTCGGGGTCAACGGACGGCCGGCGACCGGGTGTTCCCGTTCACAGGCAGCTCACAGGTCCGGGTCCCCCGTCCGGGTCGTCCGTCCGGGTCGTCCGTCCGTCTCCGCCTCCGGGTCCCGGGTCCGGACCGGTGCGGCCACTACCCTCGGCCGGTGATGAGCGCCGAGGGACCCCCGTCGCGCACGGACCCCGCCGACGGCGCCGCGTGGGCCGACCGCTACGCCACCGAGGACCCCGTCCTCGCCACCGCCCGCGCCCGGGCCACCGCCCTGGGCGGGCCGCCGCCGGTCGCGCCGTCCGTCGGGGCGACCCTCGCCGTCCTCGCCGCGGGCGGCAACGCCCGCACGGTCGTCTCGATCGGCAGCGGCGGCGGGGTGGCCGGTCTGTGGCTGCTGCGCGGCATGCGGCGCGACGGCGTCCTCACCGTGCTCGACACCGACCCCGAGCAGCTCCGCGCGGCGCGGCGCGCCCTCGCCGAGGCCGGTGTGGCCCCCGGCCGCACGCGGCTCATCTTCGGCACGCCCGCGGAGGTGCTGCCGCGCCTGTCCCCCGGCGCCTACGACCTGGTGGTCTGCGCCGCGCCGCCCACCGAGTGGTCGGGACACCTGCCCGCGGTGGTCGGGCTGGTCCGCCCCGGCGGCACACTGGCCTGCCACGGCCTGCTGGCCGGCGACCGGATCGGCGACCGTGCGGCGCGCGACCCGGAGACCGTGGCCTGGCGCGACCTGGCCCGCACCGTCCGGGAGGACGAGGACCTCGTCTCCGCCGTGCTGCCGATCGGCGCGGGCCTGCTGCTGGCCACCCGCCGGTCCCCGGCCCGGTGACCCGCGGTCAGCCGGCGAAGGGGTGCTCGGCGAGCGGCTCCCACGGGCCGCCGAGGTAGCGCCACAGCCCGAGCCCGCGGGCCGGCACGGCGTGCGGCGTGAACCCGGCCGCCAGCCGGTCGCGCAGCTCCCGCGCGACCGCGGGCTCGACCTTGTTCTGCACCGTCACGTGGGGCGAGAGCCGCTGCCGGTCCTGCCGGGTCAGCCAGGGGTCGAACTCCGCGGCGAGGCCGGCGTGCAGCGCCGACAGCTCCCCCGACCGCAGCCGGTAGGCCACGCCGCGGCCGAGCAGCTGCAGCCCGGACACCTCGACGTCGAAGGGGGGCCGCGCGGCGGCGCGGGCCAGCGCCGCGTCGACGGCGGGCCGCTGCCCGCCGGGCAGCGCGTGGAACAGCGTCACGTGCGCGGCCAGGTGGTTGCGCTCGGCCGGGAAGTGCTCGGCCCGCAGCCGGTCGAACCGCGCCTGCGCCTGGTCCTCGAGCAGCAGGGTGACGATGAGCGCCCGCTCGTCGCCCGCCACCGCTAGGGCAGGGCGCGGGCGCCCTTGCCGAGGACGGCCACGCCCCCGGCGCTGACGTGGTAGCGCTCGCGGTCGGCGTCGGTGTCGACCCCGATGCGGGCCCACGCCGGCACGACGACGTTCTTGTCGAGGATCGCGCGGCGGACGTAGGCGCCCTCGCCGATCTGGACGCCGTCCATGAGCACGCTGTCCTCGACGCGGGCGCCGCGGTCGACCCGCGCCCCGGGCGAGACGACGCTGTTGTGCACCGACCCGCCGCCGATGATCGCCCCGGCGCTGACCATCGACTCCTCGGCCCGCCCGCCGAGGACGAACTTCGCCGGCGGCAGCTGCGGCGGCAGCGTGTAGATCGGCCAGCGGTCGTTGTAGAGGTTGAACACCGGCGTCACCGACACCAGGTCCATGTGCGCCTCGTAGTAGGAGTCGATCGTCCCGACGTCGCGCCAGTAGCCGTGGTCGCGCTCGGTGGCCCCGGGGACGACGTTGGTCGAGAAGTCGTACACCCACGCGTCCCCGGCGGCCGCGAACATCGGCATGATCGAGCCGCCCATGTCGTGCGCGGAGTCGGCGTCCTCGGCGTCGGCGCGCAGCGACTCGATGAGGGCGTCGGTGGTGAAGACGTAGTTGCCCATCGAGGCGAAGGACTCCTCCGGGGAGTCCGGCAGGCCCGGCGGGTCGGCGGGCTTCTCGAGGAAGCCGCGCACCTTCCCGTCGGCGTCGGCGTCGATGACGCCGAACTCGGTGGCCTCGCGCCGCGGGACCCGCAGCCCGGCGATGGTGACGCCCGCGCCGGTCTGCAGGTGCTGGTCGACCATCTGCGACGGGTCCATCCGGTACACGTGGTCGGCGCCGAAGACGACGACGATCTCCGGCCGCGCGTCGTAGATGAGGTTGAGGCTCTGGTAGATCGCGTCGGCGCTGCCGGTGTACCAGCGCGGCCCCAGCCGCTGCTGCGCCGGCACCGGGGTGATGAAGTTGCCCAGCAGGCTCGACATCCGCCACGTCGTGGTGATGTGCCGGTCGAGACTGTGGCTCTTGTACTGGGTGAGCACCGCGATCTGCCGGATCTCGGCGTTCACCAGGTTGGAGAGCACGAAGTCGACGAGCCGGTAGTTGCCCCCGAAGGGGACCGCCGGCTTGGCGCGGTCGGCGGTCAGGGGCGCCAGCCGCTTGCCCTCACCACCGGCCAGGACGATGCCGAGCACCCGAGGACTGCCACGCATGGAGCGAACCTAGCCGCTGCGCGGGACCCGCGTCGCCCCGCCCGCATCCCCGGCGCCCCCTAGGGTGACCGAGGTGCGCATCGGCATCGTCACCCGGGAGTGGCCCCCCGACGTCTACGGCGGCGCAGGGGTGCACGTGGAGCACCTCGTCGCGGCGCTGCGGACGCTGCCCGCGGGGCCCGAGCTCGACGTCCACTGCTTCGGCGCCCCGCGCCCCGACGCCGTCGGCTGGGCGGTGCCGCCGGGCCTGGCCGGGGCCAACGGCGCGCTGCAGGCGCTGGGCACCGACGTCGAGATCGCCGCCGGGCTCGGCGGGGTCGACCTGGTGCACAGCCACACCTGGTACGCCAACGGCGCCGGGCTGCTGGCCGGGCTGGTGCACGGCGTCCCGCACGTGGTCACCGCCCACTCCCTCGAGCCGCGCCGGCCCTGGAAGGCCGACCAGCTCGGCGGTGGCTACCGGCTGTCGTCCTGGGTCGAGCGCACCGCCTACCTGGCCGCCGACGCCGTGATCGCGGTGAGCCACGGCATGCGCGCCGACGTCCTCGACGCCTATCCCGACCTCGACCCCGCGCGCGTCCACGTCGTCGGCAACGGCGTCGACGCCGGGGCCTACCGGCCGACGCCGGCGCCCGACGTCGTCCGCTCGCTGGGGGTCGACCCCGACCGGCCCTACGCGCTGTTCGTCGGCCGGATCACCCGGCAGAAGGGCGTCGTCCACCTGCTGCGGGCGGCCGACCGGCTGCCCGCCGACGCCGGGCTGGTGCTGTGCGCCGGCGCCGCCGACACCCCCGCCGAGCGGCAGCAGGTGGCCGACGCGGTCGCCGAGCTGCAGTCGCGGCGCGACGGCGTGGTGTGGATCGAGGCGATGCTGCCGCGCGAGCAGCTCGTCCCGCTGATCACCGGCGCCACGGTGTTCGTCGTCCCGTCGGTCTACGAGCCGCTGGGCATCGTCAACCTCGAGGCCGCCGCCTGCGGGACGGCGGTGGTCGCCAGCGCCGTCGGCGGCATCCCCGAGGTCGTCGCCGACGGCGTCACCGGCCTGCTGGTCCCCTACGACCCGCAGGACCCCGGCGCCTTCGAGGCCGGGCTCGCCGAGCGCACCGCCGAGCTGCTCGCCGACCCGGCGCGCGCCGCGGCCATGGGCGCGGCCGGCCGGGAGCGGGTGCTGTCGGAGTTCGGCTGGCCGGCGATCGCCCAGCAGACCGTGCAGGTGTACTCCGCGGTCCTCGACGCCCGCGGCTGAGCGCTCCGCGGCACGGGTGGGAGGCTGCCTGCGGTGACACCCCCGCCCCCGTCCGCCGAGGACCCGATCCGGGCACTGGTGCGCGCCTCGCACCAGCTGCCGGCGCACCGGCTCGGCACGGTCGTCACCGAGGAGGCGCGGCGGCTGGGGATGCTCGACGCGGTCGTCCACCTGGCCGACTACGCGCAGCACGAGCTGATACCGGTCGCCGGGGACGGCGTCCCCGAGCGCCCTCCGCTCACCATCGACGGGTCGGTGGCCGGCCGCGCCTTCCGCCGGGTCGCCCCGGTGCGCTCCACACCACACGGCGGCCCGGGGTCGCTGTGGCTGCCCCTGCTCGACGGCGCCGAGCGGATCGGTGTCCTGGAGCTGGTCCTGCCGGCCGAGCCGCCGCCCGACCTCGAGGACGACGCGCGGACGTTCGCCTCGCTGGTCGCCGAGCTGGTGGTCACCCGCGACGCCTACAGCGACGTCTTCAGCCGCCTGCGCCGGCGCCGGGAGCTGTCGCTGGCCGCCGAGATGCAGTGGGAGCAGCTGCCGCCGCTGACCTACGCCAGCGACCGCGTGGTCGTCACCGGCGCGCTGGAGCCGACCTACGACATCGGCGGCGACACGTTCGACTACGCCGTGAACGGCCACCTCGTCGACCTCCTGGTGCTCGACGCCGTGGGGCACGGCCTGCCCGCCGCGCTGCTGTCCACCGCGGCCGTCGGCGCCTACCGCCACGCCCGCCGCCGGGCGCTCGACCTGGCCGCGATCGCCGCGGCCGTGGACGCCGTCGTCGCCGGGCAGTTCACGGGCAGCCGGTTCGCCACCGCCGCGATCGCCCGCCTCGACCTGGAGACCGGGGTGCTGCGCTGGGTCAACTGCGGGCACCCGGACCCCCTGCTGGTCCGCGACGGCGTCCTGCTGCACCCACCGGCGTGCCGCCCGGCGCGCCCGCTGGGGCTGCTGGCGGCCGCGCCCGAGGTCTGCGAGGTGCACCTGCGGCCCGGCGACCGCGTCCTGCTCTACACCGACGGCGTGGTGGAGGCGCGTTCCCCCGGCGGGGAGTTCTTCGGCGAGGAGCGGCTCGCCGACCTCGTCGTCCGCGCCGAGCTCGGCGCCGAGCCGCCGCCGGAGACGATGCGCCGGCTCATGGGCAGCGTCATGGAACACCAGGCCGGGCAGCTCCAGGACGACGCCACCATCGTCATGGTCGAGTGGCGCACCGGGTCCGAGGGTCAGCTGCGGTTGTGAGCGCGGAGCCCACGGGGGACGACCGGCCCGGGGGCCCGCCGGGGCGGTGGCCGGCCGACGTCGTCGTCGGGCTGGTGGCGGCGCCGGGCGCGGCCGCCGAGGTGGCCGCCGAGCTGGCCGCCGACCTCGCCGCGGCGCTGCGGGAGCGCCATCCCGAGGTGGTCTGGGACCTGCGCGTCGTCGAGGACGGCCTCGTCCGGCCGCCGGCCGAGGACGCCGAGATCGTCGCCGCCGCGCGCGAGCGGCTGCTCGCCGAGGAGTGGGACCTCGCCGTCTGCCTCACCGACCTGCCCCTGGCCGTCCATCGTCGCACGGTGGCCGCCCACGCCAGCCCCGTCCACGGCGTCGCGGTGCTGTCCGTGCCGGCGCTGGGTGCCGTGGGCCGGCGCCGCCGTGCCCTGCAGACGGCGGTCGGGCTGGTCCACGCGCTGCTCGGCGACGACGGCGCGGGCGACCCCGCGGCGCTGCGCCGGCGGGTGCGCGAGCTGGCCACCGACCCGGCCGGGGTCGACCGGGGCGTCGGCTTCACCGCGCGGGTGCTGACCGGGAACCTGCGGCTGCTGGTCGGCATGGTGCGGGCCAACCGGCCGTGGCGGCTGACCACCGGCCTGTCCCGGGCGCTGACCGCCGCCGTCGCCGCGGGCGTGTTCGCACTGGTGACCGCCGACATCTGGCGGCTGGCCGACCGCTTCGGCCTGCTGCGGCTGTCGGCGGTCGGGCTCGGCTCGGTCGTGGCGATCTGCGCGACGTTGGTGGTCGGCGCGGAGCTGTGGGAGCGCGCCCGGTCGCGGCGGGTGCGCAAGCAGGTCGCCCTGTTCAACCTGGCCACGGTGGCCACCGTCGTCATCGGCGTGCTGACCCTCTACGCCGCGCTGTTCCTCCTCGCGCTGGCCGGGGCGCTGCTGCTGGTGCCCTCGGGCCTGTTCGCCGAGGGCCTCGGGCACCGGGCCGCGCTCGGCGACTACGTGGAGCTCGCCTGGCTGACCAGCTCGCTGGCCACGGTCGGCGGCGCGCTCGGTGCGGGACTGGAGTCCGACGAGGCCGTTCGCGGCGCGGCCTACACCCACCGGCCGGACGCGGGGCGCTAGCTGGCTGTCCCGATGCCGGCCGGCGGGGGGAGGATGCTCTGTGACCATCGCCACGCGGTTCGCCGCGGCGCTCGAGCACGAGACCGCCGGCGGCCCCGCGGGTGCTGACCTCCTCCCCGTCCGGCTCGCCCGGGCCTCCGCCGCGACGCTCGGTGTGGACGCCGCCGGCCTGTCCGTGGTCGACGCGGCGGGCACGCGGATCCCACTCGGCGCGAGCAGCACCGCGGCCGCGTGCGCCGAGCGGCTGCAGTTCACCGTCGGCGAGGGCCCGTGCTGGGAGGCCCAGACCACCCGGCAGCCGGTGTTCGCCGTGCTGGCCGACCTGCAGCGCCGCTGGTCGCCCTTCGCCGAGCTGCTCACGGCGCAGACCCCGTTCCGGGCCGTCGTCGCCTTCCCGCTGCGCGAGGACCTCGCCGGCGCCGGCGCCCTGGACCTCTACTTCACCGACGAGACGGCGGTGCCGGCGCTCGACGTCTTCACGGCCGTGGCGGTGGGTGAGCTGGTGACCGCGGCGCTGACCGAGGCGGCCGTGTGGTCGGACTGGCCTGCCGAGCGCGGGCCGGCCTGGCTGCACGGTCCGGAGGCCCGCCGCCGCGCCGCGGTGCTGCGGGCCGCCGGCCGCGCGGCGATGGCCCTCGACACCGACCCCGCGTCCGCGCTGTCGCTGCTGCGGGCCGCCGCGTACGCCGGTGGCCGCACCGTCGAGGACGTCGCCGAGGACCTGGAGACCGGCCGGCTGCGCCTCGAGGACATCACCGCGGGGCCGGTCGCCTGACCCGCCCCGTGTGACCGTTCCCGCAGCTCAGGGCTGGAATCGGTGCACGGTGGGCCGCGCTGTACGACGCGTGACCGCAGCGCCCCCGCCGTCTCCCGTCGTCCCTGCGCCCGTCCCCTCCCCCACCCGCCTTCTCGACGTGCGCACCGTCTACGCCGAGCCGGCCGCCCTCGACTCCGCCCGCGGCCGCGAGGTGCTCGCCCGCTTCCCCGGCGCCGAGGTGGTCGAGGTGCCCTCGCACTGGCAGATCCCCGAGCTCAACGGCAACGAGGGCAACGTCGAGCGCTGGGTGCGGGTCAAGACCGAGACGCTGGTGCTCGGGGTGAAGAAGTCGCTGTCGGCCCGGCCCAACAGCCGCTCGTCGAACTGGATCGCGCCCTCGACGGCGAACGGCTGCGCCATGGCCTGCGCCTACTGCTACGTGCCCCGGCGCAAGGGCTTCGCCAACCCGATCACCGTCTTCACCAACATCGAGCAGATCACCGGCTACCTGCGCCGGCACGTCGCCCGGCAGGGCCCCAAGACCGAGCCCGACCAGTGCGACCCGGTGAGCTGGGTCTACGACATCGGCGAGAACAGCGACTGCTCCGTCGACGCCCTGGTCAGCGACAACGTCGCCGACCTCGTGGCCACCTTCCGCGGGCTGCCCACCGCCAAGGCGTCGTTCGCGACCAAGTACGTCAACCGCGAGCTGCTCGACCTCGACCCGCAGGGCCGCACCCGGGTCCGGTTCTCGCTCATGCCCGACACCGACAGCCGCGTCATCGACGTCCGCACCAGCCGCATCGCCGAGCGCGTCGCCGCCGTCGACGACTTCGTCGCGGCCGGCTACGAGGTGCACCTCAACCTGTCGCCGGTCGTGCTCCGCGACGGGTGGGAGACCGACTGGGCGCAGCTGCTGCGGCAGCTCGACGACGAGCTGGGGCCGGCCGCCAAGGCGCAGGCAGCGGCCGAGGTCATCATGCTGACCCACAACCGGGACCTGCACGAGGTCAACCTCGGCTGGCACCCGAAGGCCGAGGACCTGCTGTGGCGGCCGGACCTGCAGCAGCCCAAGCGCAGCCAGAACGGCCAGTGGAACGTGCGCTACCGCAACGACGTCAAGCGGGCCGGCGTCGAGCGGCTGCAGGAGCTCATCGCCCACCACGCGCCGTGGCTGCGCGTCCGGTACGCCTTCTGAGGCCCGTCCGACCGGCGTTCCCGTCCGGGAGCGGCCGCCGCCTGTGGGATCGTTGACGGCGAGGACGACCGCCGGCGCGCCCGGCGGCCACCGCAGCACCACAGGTCGGGGGGAGACCATGGCGCCCACGTCGGGTGCGGGAACGCCGGCACTCCCGGCACCGGCGCTCCTCGAGGCCCTCCCCGACACCGTAGTGGTCGCCGACGGGGCCGGGCGGATCGCCTACGTCAACCCCTCGGTCCGCACGTTGCTCGGGCACGACCCCGTGGACCTGGTGGGCCGGTCGCTCACGGTCCTCATGCCCGAGCGCTTCCGCAGCAGCCACGGTGCAGGCTTCGACCGCTTCCGGAGGACCGGTGTCGGCGAGCTGGTCGGCTCCACCACCCAGGTGCCGGCCCTGCACGTGCGCGGGCACGAGATCCCGATCGACCTGACCCTGTCCCGACTGGACCCGGTACCCGGTGCGGACCCGGACGGCGCCGTCGTGGTGGCCGTGCTGCGGGACGCCAGCACGACGGTCCTGCTCGAGCGGCAGCTGGAGGTCAGCCGGTACCTGGCGGCCACGCTGCGGGTCACCGCGGCGCTCACCGAGGCGCCCGACGCCGACGCCGCCTTCGCGCGGCTGCTGGCGACGCTGTGCGCCGAGCTGGACTGGGACGCCGCCAGCCTGTGGGAGGCCGACGAGGGCACCGGCCAGCTGCGGTACACCAGCACCTGGACCGCACCGGGACGGGACGCCGGTGCCCTGCACGCCGGGACGGTCGGGCGGTCCCTCGCCCGGGGCCAGGGGCTGCCGGGGCTAGCCTGGTCCTCCCGGGCGCCGGTCGTCATGGAGGACCTGTGGACCGACCCCCGGTTCCTCCGGGCCGCCGAGGCGCGGGCCGACGGCCTCCGGACGGGTGTGGCCTTCCCCGTGCTGCGCGGGGATGCCGTGGTGGCGGTCTGCGAGCTGTTCTCGCGGCAGTCGCGACCGGTGCCCGGCGAGCTGCTCGACGTCCTGGCCCACGCCGGCCGGCAGATCGGCCAGTTCCTGGGCCGGCTGCGCGCCGAGTCCGACGTCCGGCACCTGGCCGACACCCTGCAGCGCAGCCTGCTGCCCTCGCACCTGCCGACGATCCCCGGGCTCGACATCGGTGCCCGGTACCGGCCCGGCGGCGGGTCGGCTCTGGTCGGCGGCGACACCTACGACGTCACACCCCTGCCCGACGGGCGCTGGATGGTGCTCATCGCCGACGTCTGCGGAACCGGCGCCGAAGCGGCCGCGGTGACCGCCCTCGCCCGTCACACCGCCCGCGCGACTGCAGCCGCCGGGGACCCGGACGAGGTGCTCCGGGCGGTCAACGCGGCGCTCCTGCGCGAGCAGGCCTCCGGTCCGCTCCGGTTCGTGACCGCCTGTTGCCTGGTGCTCGGACCGCGGGACGGCGGTGGCGTCCGCGCCGACGTGGGCGTCGCAGGCCACCCCCTCCCGCTGTTGCGCACGCCTGCGGGCTGGTCCGAGGTCGGCCACCGGGACCTTCCCCTCGGAATCGACGCCGACGCCCGGTTCCGGCCGCAGACCGTCCCCCTCCCGCCCGGCGCGGCCCTGGTCCTCTACACCGACGGGGTCACCGAGGCGCGCGACGACTCCGGCGTCCAACTGGGCGAGGACGGGCTGGTGGCCCTGCTCGACCGCCCTGGGGCGGACAGCGCCGAGCAGATCGTCGAGCTGATCTCGACCGGTGTCGAGAAGCGGCTGCGCCACTCCCGCTTCGAGGCCGACGACCTCGCCGTCCTGGCCCTGACGATCCCGTCCTGATCCCGGGCGCGAGCGCCGCACTACGGTGACGGGGTGGCGCGGGTGGTGGTCGTCGGCGCCGGACTCGGCGGACTCGCCGCGGCTGCCCGCCTGGGGGCGCTCGGGCACCGGGTGACGGTGCTCGAGCAGTCTGACTCCGTCGGCGGCAAGCTCGGCTGGTACGAGCGCGGCGGGCACGCCTTCGACACCGGCCCCAGCCTGGTCACCCTGCCGCAGGTGCTGCGGGACCTCTTCGACGCCACCGGCGGCCCGCTGGAGGACGCCGTCGACCTGGTCCGGCTCGACCCCGCCGTCGACTACCGGTTCGCCGACGGCACCCGCTTCGCGATGCCCGGCCGGCTCGACGACGTCCCCGCCGCCCTGGACGCCGCTCTCGGCGACGGCGCGGGCGCGCAGTGGCGGGCGGTGCTCGACCGCGCCGAGGCGATGTGGGCGATCACCGAGCAGCCGTTCCTGCGCTCGCCGCTGCGCGGCGCGGCCACTCTCGCCCGGCTGGCGCGCGACCCGGCCGACGTCGCCGCCGTCGCGCCGTGGCAGACCCTGCGCGGCCTCGGTGCCCGCCACCTCCGCGACCCGCGGCTGCGGGTGCTGCTCGACCGCTACGCCACCTACTCCGGCTCCGACCCGCGGCGGGCCCCGGCGGTGCTGGCCACCGTGCCGTGGGTCGAGCAGGCCTTCGGCTCCTGGTACGTCCGCGGCGGCCTGCACCGGCTGGCGGAGGCGGTGGCCGACCGGGCCCGCGAGCACGGTGCCGACGTCCGCACCGGCACGCCCGTGCGGCGGGTGCTCCGCGACGGCGGGCGGGTGTCGGGCGTGGAGCTGGCCGGCGGGGGCGAGATGACCGCCGACGTCGTCGTGTCCGGGGCCGACGCCGCCGCGCTCTACGACGGCCTGCTGCCGCCCGACCGGCGGACCCGGGCCGTGCGGCGGGGACTCACCCGGGCCACGCCGTCGCTGTCGGGCTTCGTGCTGCTGCTCGCGCTGCGCGGCCGGACGCCGGGCCTGACCCACCACACGGTCGCCTTCCCCGCCGACTACGACGCCGAGTTCGACGCCGTCTTCGGCACCGGCCGGCACCGCGGCGTCCCGTGCCCGGTACCCGACCCGACGGTCTACGTCAGCGCGCCCGACGACCCCGCCACCCGTCCCGACGACGACAGCGAGTCGTGGTTCGTGCTGGTCAACGCCCCGCGCCACGACCCCGACGCCGGCGTCGACTGGGACGCCCCCGGCCTGTCCGACCGCTACGCCGGCCGGGTGCTGGAGGTCATGGCCGCGCGCGGGCTGGACGTGCGCGACCGGGTGCGCTGGTGCGTGGCGCGCACCCCGGCCGACCTGGCACGGGAGACCGGCAGCGTCGGCGGCTCGATCTACGGCACGTCGAGCAACGGCGCCCGCGCGGCGTTCCTGCGGCCGGGCAACGCCGCCCCGGTGCGCGGGCTGTACCTGGTCGGCGGCTCCTCGCACCCCGGCGGCGGGCTGCCGCTGGTCACGCTGTCGGCCGAGATCGTCGCCGGGCTGGTCGGCCCCGCCTGACCCCGGCGTGCCAGGGTGCCCCGGTGCGCACCGACCCGCCCGAGAACGCGTCCGAGACCGCCACGCTGACCGCCTACCTCGCCTTCCAGCGCGAGACGCTGCTGCTGAAGACCGAGGGGCTCACCCGCGAGCAGCTGGGCCGGGCGCACCCGCCGTCCTCGCTCACCCTCGCCGGGCTGCTGTACCACCTGGCGCTGGTGGAGGAGTCCTGGGCGGTGGAGCGCTTCGCCGGCGGGCCGCTTCCCGGGCCGTGGGCCGGCGTCGACTGGGACGTCACGCCCGACTGGGAGTTCGACACCGCTCCCGGCCTGGAGCCGGAGGTGCTGCGCGAGCGCTACCGGGAGGCCGCCCGGCGCACCGACGCGGTGGTCGCGGCCGCCGGCGACCTCGACGCGCTGTCGGCGGTCCCGCTGCGCAACGGCAACGCCTTCAGCCTGCGCTGGATGCTGCTGCACCTGGTCGAGGAGACCGCCCGGCACGCCGGGCACGCCGACCTGCTGCGCGAGGCGGTCGACGGCGCCGTCGGCGAGTGAGGCGCTGGCGTCAGCCGCGGGCGGCGCCGAGGCCGAGCACGGCGGCCAGCCCGAGCGCGCTGCGCGGCGCGTAGGCCGTCCGCCACAGCCCGCCGTGGACGGCGGCGTGGGCCTCGTCCTGCCACGGGTGCTCGTGCTGGGGCCCGCCGCCGGTGTGCAGGTCGTGGACGAGCAGCGCGGCCATGAGCACGTTCGACGTCGCCGGCTCGAACACCTCGACGCCGAAGCGGTGCGCCCCGGCGTAGGCGGCGGCCAGCGCCCGGTTCTTCACCACGGAGCGGGTGCGGGTGGGCGGCGCGACGTTCATCGACACCGTCGTGCCGGCCGCCCGGGCGACGGTGGCCCGCCACCGCTGCAGCCGCTTGGCGAGCGCGTAGTTGGGGCCCTGCTGGGCGACCAGGCTGTCGTTGATGCCGGGGTCGGCGCCGGCGACGTAGGCGCGCTGCAGCAGCCGCCCGGCCGACAGCGTCCGCAGCGGGCGGCCGAGCAGCTTCCCGGCGGCGGAGCGCCCGGCGTAGTTGCGCACCGACTGCGCGACGGCCTCACCGGGGACGGCGAAGACGTCGGTCGGCGTGGCGAGGAAGCCCAGCGCGGTCTCGGGCCGGGCCTGCAGCACGCGCAGGGTGAGGGCGTCGACGGCGGCCGAGACGCGGACGTTGGTCGCGCCGTCGGCGTAGACGTAGTTCCCGAGCACCGGCTCGCCGGGCAGGCCGGCCAGCCACTCGGCGACGGCGGGAACCTCGCGCACGAGGTCGGCGCCGTCGGTGCCTCCGGTGGGCACCAGCAGCGTCCCGGCGCCCCGGCGGGCGGTGTCGAGGACCCGGCGCCACAGGTCGGGGCGGGGCAGGTCGACGCCGGCCACGGTGGCCCCCCAGCGCAGCAGCGCGGTCAGCGGGCCCATCTCCGCCCCGGCACCGAGCACGGCGACGGTGCGACCGGGCAGCGCCAACCACTCCGGGTGGGCCGCGACCTCGCGCACCGCCTCGGCCGCGCTCGGCTCCAGCACCCCGCACTCGACCCAGGTGTCCAGCCGCCGGTGCAGGTCGTCGCCGCGCAGCCGGGTGCCGCGGAAGGGCAGGCTGAACGAGCGCTCGGGCTCGCCCTCGCCGGCGACCTCGCGCGTGCCCAGGGACTGTCCGGCCGGTGCGGTGAGCAGCGTCGCGAGGGGCTGCTCCCCGCCGTCGCCGGCCACGTGCAGGCGGCCGTGGACGGCGTCGAGCCCGGCAGCGGCGATGGTCCGCGCCGCGTCCGGTGAGGCCAGGCCGGCCTCGACCAGCCGGCGGAAGTGGGTGAGGTAGCCGGCCCGCCAGTTGGTCTCCTGCTCGGCGGCGCGGGCGCCGACGGGATCGACCGGGCGCAGCGCGTCGGCCACGACCGCGCGGCCGACCGCCGCGGTGCTGCGCCGCCCGTCTGGGCCGGCCGGGAAGACGACGCCGGTGTCGTCGGTGCTCATCGGGCTCCCTCAGTCCGTGACGGTCGGCAGCGGGTCGAGCGGGGCGCCGGCCTCCAGCCAGCGCAGCAGCGTGCGGGCGCCGAAGCCGGTGCCACCCTTGACCACCTCGGCGTCGTCGGAACCGGCGCGTGCGGGGCCGGCGACGTCGAGGTGGGCCCAGGGCAGGTCGCCGGCGAACGGGCGCAGGAACAGCGCCGCGGTGGTGCCGCCGGGGTTGCCCGGGGCGTTGTTCGCGTCGGCGACGTCGCTGGCGAGCAGCTCGGCGTACTCCTCGGCCAGCGGCATGCGCCAGACCCGCTCGCCGGCGTGCAGGGCCGCGGTCGAGAGCGCGGCGGCCAGCCCGTCAGCGGTGGCGTACAGGCCCGCCGTCCGGGTGCCGAGCGCGACCTTCGTCGCGCCGGTCAGCGTGGCGACGTCGACCAGCACGGTGGCGCCCAGGTGCAGGCGGGCGTGCGCCAGCGCGTCGGCGAGCACCAGACGGCCCTCGGCGTCCGTGTTCTGCACCTCGGTGGTGCGCCCGCTGACGTGCCGGACGACGTCGGCCGGCCGGTAGGACGACCCCGAGACGGCGTTCTCCGCGGCCGGGACGACGGCGGTCACCGCGACCGGGAGCTCCAGGCGGGCGGCGGCGTCGAGGGCGGCCAGCACCGCCGCTCCCCCGGCCATGTCGGTCTTCATCTCGCGCATGCCGGCGTTCGGCTTGATCGAGATGCCGCCGGTGTCGAACGTGATCCCCTTGCCGACCAGCACGGGGTGCGCGGGGCCGGTGCCGGGCGGCGCGTAGGAGGCGACCACGAGCCGCGGCGGGGACGCCGAGCCGCCGCCGACGGCGAGGACCCCGCCGAAGCCGCCGGCGACGAGCTCGTCGGGGCCGAGCACGGTGACGGTGACGTGCGGCAGGCCCGCCAGCCGCGCGACGGCCTGGTCCGCCAGCCAGGCGGGGTCCCCGGTGTTGCCGGGGGTGTTGACCAGGTCGCGGGCCCAGGCGACGGCGTGTCCGGTGACCTCACCGGCGCGGGCGGCGGCGACCACGGCGGGGTCGGTGGCGTCGGTGGCGACGAGGGTGACGGTGGGCAGCCGCGGTGGGTGCGGCCGGGAAGTCTCGCGGAAGCGGTACCCGGCCAGCAGGGCGGCCTCGACGGCGGCGCGCACCTCGTCGGCGCCCGCGGGGGCGAGCGCCGCGTCGAGAAGCAGCACGAGGCGTCTCGCGCCGTGCTCGGCGAGGGTCTGCGCGCGACGGACGGCGGTGGCGACGTAGCCGCGCAGGTGCGGCAGCGTCCCGTCGCCCAGCCCGACCGCGACGACGCTGCGCGGGCGGCGACCGGGGACGGGCAGGTTGGTGATGGCGCCGGGCTTGCCGGTGTTGCCGGTGTCGGCGAGCGCGCCGGCGAGCCACCGGGCCGGCACGGGCGGGAGCGTCCCGAACGCCGGCGAGGTCAGCCAGGGCGGCAGCGTCGTACCGGTGCCGACCGGGACGGCGAGGACGTCGTCCTCGCCGAGCCGGGGCAGCGCGGCCAGCAGCTCCACCCGCGGCAAGGGGGCGGCCCCGGTCGCCGGCGTGCTGCCGGCGGCCGGGGCCGCGTCGTCCTGCGCGGGGCTGCCCGAGGGCAGGCTCGCGGAGGCGTTCAGCTGGTCGCGCCCTTCAGGGCCTCGGAGAGCGCCGCGGCCTCGTCCGGCGACAGCTCGACGACCAGGCGGCCACCGCCCTCGAGCGGCACCCGCATGACCAGGCCGCGCCCCTCCTTGGTGACCTCCAGGGGACCTTCACCCGTGCGCGGCTTCATGGCCGCCATGCGTGCCTCCTTCGCCGGCCACCCGTCGCTCCTGTGCGGCTGCGGTGTGGCTGTACCTCGGTGCTGAGCTCTGCGCACATGATCCCGTATCCCCGCCGTGGCACCAACATGAGCCCCCTCAGGGGGTCGCTCGGAAGCAGGTCCGGACGTGGTCGTCGACCATGCCAGTGGCCTGCATCAGGGCGTACGCGGTCGTCGGCCCGACGAAGGCGAACCCCCGCCGCTTGAGCTCCCGGGCCATCGCGGTGGACTCCGGGGTGGTGGCCGGGACGTCGGCCAGCGTGGCCGGCCGGGGGCGCGGCGCGGTGGGTGCGAAGGACCACAGGAGGTCGGACAACCCCTCCTCGACCCGCTGGGCGGCGCGTGCGTTGGAGACCGCAGCGGCGATCTTGGCGCGGTTGCGGACGATCCCCGCGTCGGCCATCAGCCGGGCCTCGTCCTCGGTGGTGAAGGCCGCGACCGCGTCGATGGAGAACCCGGCGAAGGCGGCGCGGAAGGCGGGGCGCTTGCGCAGGATGGTGATCCAGGACAGGCCGGACTGGAACGCCTCGAGGGAGAGCCGCTCGAACAGGGCGTCGTCGCCGTGCAGCGGGGTGCCCCACTCCTCGTCGTGGTAGCTCACGTACTCCGGTGTGCTGTCGCCCCACGCGCAGCGGATGCGGTCGGCTGTCGGCGGGGGTCCCACAGGGGAGACGCTAGTGCCGGGCTGGGACAGGACGGTCGTCATGTCCCCCTTCCTCCACCCCGCCGGAGGTGGTACGCCAGGGTGCCAGGTGATCTGTGGACGGGCTGCTGACCTGGGGATACGGGTCGCCGGATGCCTCCTGGTGCGCTACTGTTCGATCATGTGTTCGAGTGCACTGGTCGACGGTGACGTCCTCGACGACGTCGCCGCGCTGGTCACCGAGCGCAACCGGATCGACGCCGCGCTGGCCCGGGCGGTGCGGGCGGCGGAGCTGGCGCAGGCGCCGGAGCGGGACGGGCAGAAGTCGATGGCGTCCTGGCTGCGGGGGCACGGCCGGCTGTCGGGGTCGGAGGCCCTGCGGCTGGTGACCGCCGGGCGAGCGCTGGAGCACCTGCCCGCCCTGGCCAAGGCGGCCGAGGCGGGGCTGGTGTCGGCCGGTCAGGTGGCCGAGGCCGCCCGGGCGGTGACGCCGCGGCGGCTGGCCGCGGCCGCCGAACGAGGCGTGGACCTGGCCGTGGTCGACGCGGTGTTCACCCAGGTCGCCACCGAGCAGCCGCACGCCGACCTGGTGGCGGTGGTGGCCCGCTACCTGCTCGGTCTGGAGCCCGACGGGCCCGAGCCGGACCCCACCGAGGGGCGGCGGCTCGTCTTCGTCCGGCACGCCGACGGGTCGGTGTCCTTCTCCGGGCACCTCGACGCCGTGGGTGGGGAGAAGGTCCAGACGGCGGTCGAGGCCCACGTGCAGGCCGACCGCCCCGCCGGGGACGAGCGCACCCGCGCCCAGCGGCAGGGCGACGCCCTGTTGCAGATCGCCGACAACGCCCTCGCCACCGGCGCGGTGCCGGTGCTGCGCACGGTCCGACCCCATGTGGCCGTGCGCATCGACCTCGACGACCTCGCCACCGGACAGGGCGCCGCGGACATGGGCTTCGGCGCCACCATCTCCGCCGCCCGCGCCCGCTGGCTGGCCTGCGACGGCCGCATCTCCCGCGTGGTGTTCGGCCCCGACGGCGTACCGCTGGACGTGGGACGGGAGCAGCGGCTGGTCTCCGGAGCGCTGCGGCGGGCGGTGGAGTTGCGCGACGGCGGCTGCGTGTTCACCGGCTGCGACGCACCCAGCCACTGGACCGACGTGCACCACCTCGTGCACTGGATCGACGGCGGCGAGACCTCGTTGGAGAACTCCGCGCTGCTGTGCGAGCGGCACCACACGAAGGTCCACCACGGCTTCCGCGTCGAGCGACAACCGAGCGGGCGATGGCGCACCTGGCGACCCGACGGCACCGAGATCACCACCCCCGAACCGCTGCTCTCCCCCGCCGCCTGACCGGAACACCGCCCGGCCGCCCGCTCCCCGGAGCAGATGGCCGCGCGAGGCGTGCCCGCGGTCAGGGCACCGGGTGGCCGCGCCCGAGCCGGGTGCGGCCACCCGGCGCACGGTCGAGGGAGTGGGTCAGCAGGAGAAGCCCTGGTCGGCGGGGCGCACGGTCCACAGATTCTCCCCGGCGTAGTCGGTGTAGAGGTTCATGAGGTAGGGGCCGCCGGAGACGTAGCGGTCGACGCGCATGGTGTGCCCGTCGGACCAGTGGACGGTGAAGCCGAGCGTGTACGTGTCGCCGTCGACGTTGCACGACTTGCCGGACAGGCTCACCCACGAGTCGACCTGAGGCCTCGGCGCCGGCGCGGGAGCCAGGGCCGGCGCGGGAGCGGGCACCGGGCGGGGCGCGGACGAGTTCTGCGGCGCCGGGCGGGAGGCGACCGCAGTGGCCCCGCGGGCGGCCTCGGCCGCAGCGGCTGCCTCGGTGGCGGCGGCCTGCTCGGCAGCGATGCGGGCGGCCTCGGCGGCGGCGGCCTCCTGCTCGGCTGCCAGGCCGTTGGCGGACGGCGCGGGAGCCGGCGCTGGAGCGACCGACGCGGACGCCCCCGCAGGGCCACGGCTCCCGTCCGCGGGACCGTCCCCGCCGCACGCCGGCAGCCCGAGGGCTGCCACCGCGGCGAGCACGGAGAGGAGAGGGCGGGTGGTGCGGGCCACGGAACGAACTCCCATCGACGGGTGCCGGCGAACACGCCCCACGTCGGCCACCGACCGACCGGCCTGGACCGTCGCGTCCGGCGACATCACTCGGAGGGGCACAGGAGCCCCCGGACCGCCCGCCGTCAGGGCACCGGCGACTCGACCGGGGCGGGCGCCGGGGCGTTGCGGCGCGTGGCCAGGACGCAGCCCAACAGGACCAGGGGCAGCCCGACCGCCAGCCCGAGCGTGAACGGTTCGTCGAGCAGCAGGACCCCGGCCAGCACCGCGACGGCCGGGTTGACGAAGGTGATCACCAGCGCGCGCTGCGGCCCGACCTCGCGGATCAGGGCGAAGAAGAGCACCAGCGCGACCCCCGTGCACACCACCCCCAGGGCCGCCAGCGACCCGAGTGCCTGCGTGGAGGCCGTCGTCACCTGCTCCCACCGCGGCACCGCGAACGGCGCGTAGACGACCGCCGTCAGCACCAGCGCGATCGCGCTGACCGCCACGCCGGGGACGTCGCCCAGCGCGCGGCTGGCCACCAGCGGCGCCGTCCCGTAGCCGAGCACGACGAGCACGACCGCCAGCACCGGCAGCAGCGCGATGCCCTCGACGTCGAACCCGAGGAGCGCCGCGATGCCCAGGACGCCGAGGCCCATGCCCGCCAGCCGCACCGGCGTCAGCCGCTCCTCGTCGCCCAGCAACCGGGCGGCCAGCGCGGCGACGAAGGGCACCGAGGCCACCAGCAGCCCGGTCAGCGAGCTCGACAGCGTCACCTCGGCGTAGGACAGCAGCAGCCACGGGGCGGTCATCTCCAGCGCGGTGAAGACCAGCAGCGCCCGCCAGTGCCGCAGCGCCGGCCGGACCTGGCCGCGGGCGAGCACCCACGGCAGCAGCAGCGCCGCCCCGACGACGCAGCGCACGAAGACGACGACCACCGGCGACACCTCGTCGACGGCCACCTTGATCAGCAGGTACGGCACGCCCCAGATGACCGACATCGCCACGAACAGCACCCACCCGCGACGGCTCACCGCGACAGTCTCCCCGCCGTCACCGACACACCCGTTTGCGCATCCCGCCGAGCGGCGCTGGACTCCCTGCGTGGACCCCGGCCAGCGCTTCGCCCTCCTGGTGGAGGCCCTCGCCACCCGGCCTGGCGTCGGCCCGCCCGGCGCCGGCGGACGGTGGGGCTTCGGCGCGGCCGCGCTCACCATCGAGGGGTCGGTCTTCGCGATGGTGGTCGGCGGTGCGGTGGTGCTGAAGCTGCCGCGGCACCGGGTGGAGGGCCTGGTCGCGGCCGGCACCGGCCTGCCCTTCGCCGCGGCCAACGGCACCCCGATGCGCGAGTGGGTCGCGCTCGACCACGGCACGCCGGAGTCCGACCTCGCCCTCGCCGAGGAGGCGATGGCCTTCGTCGCCTCTCTCCGCCGGACCTAGCGGCGCCCCGGCCCGCTCCGCCCGGGGCGACCCGCTACCGGACCGGCCAGGCCACCTCGACGTGCGGCTCGTCGGGGTCGACGTCGCGGTCGCCGACGTAGACCTCGGCCGGACTGCCCGCCCGCTCCAGGCCGTGGGCGTCCACCCACGCACCGACTGCGTCGTAGGCCCCGAGGATGCCCGGGAACTCCGCCTGCCCGCGCGTCAGGCAGGTGACCGCCTCCCGCCCGCCCGGCTGCAGCCGGATCCGCAGCTCACCGGCCGGTTCGACCCGGCCGCTGAACGGGCGCACGACCTCGACCGGCCCGTCGCCGTCCTCGGTGACCATGCCGTGGTAGACGACCCGCAGCGGGCCGGCCGGGGCGGCGCCCGACCGTGTCAGGTGCGCGTCGATCTCCTCCGCCGCCGTCGTGATGAAGTCCTCCAGCTCGTCCACGGTCAGCCGCCGCTCGGCGGTCAGCACCGTCTGCTCGCGCACCTCGCGCAGCGCCACCTCGTACACGTCGTCCTCCTCGCCGTCGTCCGGTTCCACCGTCAGGGCGCCGACCCACGTCCGGCGGCGCCGCAGGTCCTCCTCGACGCCGTCCCACCAGCGCGCGACCGCCGACCGCCGTGCCCCCGGCTCCAGGTCCACCACCTCGCGGACCCGGGCCAGCGGCATGCCGGCCCGGCGCAGCGCGGCGATCAGCCGGGCCCGCTCCACCTGCCCGGCGGCGTAGCCGCGGTGGCCGCTCCACGGGTCGACGGCGTCGGGCACCAGCAGCCCCTGCTCGGCGTAGAGCCGCAGCGCCTTCGCCGACAGCCGGGTGCGGCGCTGGAACTCCCCGGCCCGCAGCAGGTCTCCGCCCATGAACCCGAGCGTGCGGCACGCCCCAGGGGCCGGGTCCAGCCGGACGCCGGTTTCCCCCCGGCGCGGCGCGGGCAGCGCGGGGGGACCTGCGACGACGGGAGGCCCCGTGGCCGACGCACTGCCCCGCCCGCCGGCCCGGCGGCGGTTGCTGGTCTCCGGCCTGCTGCTGGGCCTGGGCGTGGCCGGCGCGGTCGACGAGATCGTCTTCCACCAGATCCTGCACTGGCACCACTTCTACGACCGGGCCAGCGGTGCGGCCGGCCTGGTGTCCGACGGCCTGCTGCACGCCGGCACGTTCTCCGCCGCCGTCGCCGGCATGGCCCTGTTGGCCGACGCCCGCCGTCGCGGCTCCTTCGTCCCCGCCCTGTGGTGGGGCGCGGTGCTCACCGGCGCCGGGGCGTTCCAGGTGTGGGACGGCGTCGTGCACCACAAGCTGCTGCGGCTGCACCAGGTGCGCTACGGCGTCGACCTGACCGGGTACGACGTCGCCTGGATCGTCCCCGGGGCGCTGCTGCTGGTCACCGGGGTCGTGCTGCTGCGGCGCTCTCGCGAGCGGCCGGCAGCCCTCCGGTGAGCGTCCTGCTGGTGCTCCTGGCGGCCGCGGCCGCCGCGTACGTCGCCGCCACCTGGCGCTGCCGCAGCCCCTGGCCACTGGCCCGCACCGCGGCCTGGCTGGCGGGCGTGGCCGCCGCCGCGGTCGCCGTCGCCGGGCCGCTGACCGTGCACGGCGACCTGCGCGCGCACATGGCCGGGCACCTGCTGGTCGGCATGGTCGCGCCGCTGTTGCTGGTCCTCGGCGCGCCGGTGACCCTCGTCCTGCGGGCGTTGCCGGTCCCGGCCGCCCGGCGGGTCAGCCGGCTGCTGCGCGCCGCTCCCCTGCGGTGGCTCGCCGACCCGCTGGTCGCCGTCCCGGCCAACGCCGCGGGTCTGTGGCTGCTCTACGGCACCGGGCTGCACGGCGCGGCCGGGCACTCCCCCGGCTGGTCGGCGCTGCTGGCGGCGCACCTGCTGGTCAGCGGGTACCTCGCCACCGCGTCGGTGCTCGCGGTCGACCCGGCGGCGCACCGGCGCGGCGTCGGCGTCCGCGCGGTCGCGCTGGCCGGCGGTGCCGCCGCGCACGACGTGCTGGCGAAGGTCCTCTACGCCCACCCCCCGGCCGGCGTCACCGGCGCGGAGGAGGGCGCGCGCCTGGTGTACGACGGCGGGACGGTGGTCACGCTGCTCACGGCCGCGCTGCTGTGGCACCGCTGGTACGTCAGCCGGGAGGCGGTGCGCGCCGCGGCTCAGCCCGCGGCGCCGGTGGCGGCGTAGCGGGCGAACCGGCGCAGCGAGAGCCGGAAGCCGAGGACGACGAACGGCTTGACCAGCGGCCAGCCCAGCCGGCCGGCGATCCCGAAGGGCAGGTACAGCCGCTCGGTCCACACCATGTCGGTGCCGTGCGGGGCGGGGGTGAGCTCGAAGATCCCGGGACCGCGCACGATGCGGCCGGTGTGCTGGACGACCACGCGGGTCGGCGGCTCCCACTCGGTGACGACCATCGTGTCCAGGACGCCCAGGTGCCGGGTGCTGCCGTGCCGGCCGCGCCGCCACGGCAGCGGGACGCCGGTGCGCGCCGCCAGCCGGACGCCCACGCCCTCGTCGTGCGCGGTGACCACCTCGACGTCGGTGGCCAGCATCCAGCGGCCCTGGGCCCGCCAGTCGGTGAGCGCCGCCCACACCCGCTCCGGAGGTGCCTCGACGGCGACCGGCAGCACCAGCTCAGGCACCGTTGCGCGCTCCCTCGTCCACGTCGTGTCCTTCGCCGGTGGCCCCGCTGCCGGATGCGGTCCGGGGCGCGCTGCCCGTCCCGGGGGCGGACCGCTCGGCGCGCAGCGCGGCGATGACCTCGTCGCGCTCCTCCAGCGCCTGCGCCAGCTGCTCGAGCAGCCAGTCCACCTCGGTCATCCGGTACCCGCGCACCGCCACCGACACCTGCAGCCCGCGCACGTCCTCGCCGGTCACCGGCCGGTCGTCGGGCAGCTCGACCGGTGAGCGGTCGAGCTCGGCCGGCGGCTGCGTCTCGCCGCGGCCGAGCAGCACCGAGCCGCCGAGGAACAGCAGCGCCCCGACGACGGCGACCGCGGCGATCGTGACGAGGAAGGACAGCACGGCCGGCTCTCAGCCCTCGACCGGCTCGACCGGCCCGGACAGCGGCGCGCGCATCCCGCCGCCGTTGTCACCCGGCGTACCCGCCGCCTCCGACGCCCGGATCAGCGCGAGCGCCTCCTCGACGTCATCGGTGACGGTGAACAGGTCGAGGTCGCCGGCGCTGATCGTCCCCGAGTCCAGCAAGCTGCCGCGGATCCAGTCGACCAGCCCCGCCCAGTACTCGGTGCCGAACAGGACGACGGGGAAGCGGGTCACCTTGCGGGTCTGGACGAGGGTCAGCGCCTCGAACAGCTCGTCGAGCGTGCCGAAGCCGCCGGGCAGGATGACGAAGGCCTGCGCGTACTTCACGAACATCGTCTTGCGGACGAAGAAGTAGCGGAAGCTGATGCCGACGTCGACCCACTCGTTGAGCTCCTGCTCGAACGGCAGCTCGATGCCCAGCCCGACCGAGAGCCCGCCGGCCTCCGAGGCGCCGCGGTTGGCCGCCTCCATGGCCCCGGGCCCGCCGCCGGTGATGACGGCGTAGCCGGCGCGGGCCAGCGCGGCGCCGATCCGCACGCCCGCCGCGTAGTGCGGGTGGTCGGGCCTGGTGCGCGCGCTGCCGAAGACGCTGACCGCGCGCGGCAACTCGGCGAGGAGGCCGAAGCCCTCGACGAACTCGCTCTGGATGCGGAGCACGCGCCAGGGATCGGTGTGCACCCAGTCGGTGGGCCCTCGCAGGTCCAGCAGCCGCTGGTCGGTCGTCGTCCCGACCGTCCGCGGGTCGGGCTCGCCGCCGCGGAGCATCACCGGCCCGCGGTGGCGCGTCGGACGGGGGTTCCGGGCGCCGTCGGGTGGGGGGATGGTCGTCATGCACTGCCTCCGGACAGATAGGCGGTCAGGGCGTCCTCGGTCGGCTGCAGCCGCTCGACCAGGACGTGCTCCTCACGGGTGTGCGCGAGCTTCGGGTCGCCGGGGCCGTAGTTGACCGCCGGGATGCCGAGCGCGGCGAACCGGGCGACGTCGGTCCAGCCGAGCTTCGCGCGGGCCGGGCGGCCGACGGCGGCCACGAACGCGGCGGCGGCGGGCTCGGTGAGCCCCGGGAGCGCCCCGCCGGCGTTGTCGACGACGGTGAGCGTGGCCCCGGCGTCGAGCGCGCCGGCGAACACCTCGCGCACGTGCACCTCGGCGGCGTCCTCGTCGCGGTCGGGCGCGTAGCGGAGGTTGACCGTCACCCGGCAGGAGTCGGGGACGACGTTGCCGGCCACCCCGCCCTCGATCCGGACGGCGTTGAGGCCCTCCCGGTAGGTGCAGCCGTCGATCTCCACCTCACGCGCCTCGTAGGCGGCCAGCGTGGCGAGGATGCCGGCGGCGCCGTGGACCGCGTTGACGCCCAGCCAGCTGCGCGCGCTGTGCGCCCGCCGGCCGGTCACCTCCAGCACCGCCCGCAGCGTGCCCTGGCAGCCGGCCTCGATCTCGCCGTCGGTGCCCTCGAGCAGGACCGCGAGGTCGCCGTAGAGCCAGCCGCGCCGCTCGCGGGCCACCCGGCCCAGCCCGCTCTTCGCCGACTCGACCTCCTCGTTGTCGTAGAAGACGAACGTGAGGTCGTGCGCGGGCTCCGCCCCGGCGACGCCGAAGCGGCCGGCCAGCCGCAGCATCACCGCGTCGCCGGACTTCATGTCGCTGGAGCCGCAGCCGTAGAGCCGCCCGTCCTCCAGGCGGCTGGGCACGTTGCCGGCGATCGGGACGGTGTCCAGGTGCCCGGCGAGGACGACGCGGGTGTCGCGACCGAGGTTCGTGCGCGCGAGCACGGTGTCGCCGACCCGCTCGACCTCCAGCCCGCCCAGCGCGCGGAGGGCGGTCTCGACGGCGTCGGCCAGCGGCCCCTCGTCGCCGGACACCGACGGCGTGTCGACCAGCGCCCGGGTGAGGGTGAGGACGTCGGCGGACAGGTCCAGGTCGGGCACGCCGGTCACGGTGCCCGAGCCTACGGGCGGCCGGGTCCGACCCGCTGCCCCGCGCGGGGAGCCGGGGGCGGCGCGCCGGAGGACCGCACGACCAACTCGGTCGGCAGGGTCTGCGGGGACGGGGTCTCCCCGGCCAGCAGCGCGAGCAGTTGCTCGCCCACCCGTACCCCCTTGTCCCGCAGCGGCTGGCGCACGGTCGTCAGCCCGGCGCGCGCGGCGGCGGTGGTGTCGTCGAAGCCGGTCACGGTGAGGTCGCCCGGCACGGTCAGGCCGGCGTCCGCGGCTCCCCGCACGACGCCGAGCGCGAGCTCGTCGCTCATCGCCAGCACCGCCGTGGGACCCAGGGGCAGGAGCTCGGCGATCGCCCGGACGCCCTCCAGGAAGGCGTTGTGCGGGCACTCGTGCACGGGCACGTCGGCCCAGTTGAGCCCTGCCGCCTCGACCGCGGCGCGGTACCCGGCGAGCCGGTCCCGCGTGACGGTGAACGTCGCCGCCCGCTGTCGCTCGGCACCGGCGGGACCCTCCCGGCCGTCGGCGGTGAGCTCGAAGGCGACCACGGCGGGCCGGCGGTGCCCCAGACCCAGGACGTGCTCGGCCACGGCGCGTGCGCCCGCCTCGTCGTCGACCCGGACGCCGGCGACGCCGGGCAGCGCGGGCTGGTCGACCGTCACGAGCGGGAGCCCGCGGTCCCGGACGACGGCGATCGCCGGGTCGTCGTCGGCCAGCGAGTAGGCGACGACGGCGTCGACGACCGCCGTGCGGACCGCCTCGGGAGCCGGCCCGCCGCCGGTGCGGGCACCGGGCAGCACGAGCAGTGCGTAGCCCTCGTCCTCCACGGCCTCGGAGAGCCCGTCGAGGAAGACCGCGGCAGCGGGGTCGCTGAAGGCGTAGCCGAGCCGGTCGCCGAGCAACACGCCCAGGGCCCCCGCCCGGCCGCGCCGCAGCGCGCTGCCCGCGGGGCTGGGCCCCGGGTAGCCGATGCGGGCCGCGGTCGCCAGCACCCGCTCGCGCGACTCGGCGCTGAGCTGGTCGGGCCGGTTGTAGGCGTTCGACGCCGTCGACCGGCTGACCCCCGCGGCGGCCGCGAGGTCGCGCAGCGTCGGTCGTCGTGGCACGGCGGCAGGCTACGACCTACGCTCGACCCATGGTTCTGGATCGATCCAGAAGATCCCTCGGCGGAGCGAAGGTAGCGGTCGCCTCCGTCTTCTTCCTCAACGGCGCGGTGTTCGGCAACTGGGTGACGCGCATCCCCGCCGTGAGCGACCGCACCGGCGCGAGCCCGGGGTCGCTCGGGCTGGCGCTGCTGTGCATCGCCGTCGGCTCGATCGCCGCCATGTCCCTGGCCGGCCGAGGGGTCGACCGCTTCGGATCGGCCCGCGTCACGGTGGTCACGGGCCTGGGGACCGCCGCCGCGATCACGCTGCCGGGGCTCGCCGGCGACGTCGTCGTGCTCGGTGCCGTGCTGTTCCTCTACGGCGCCACCTTCGGCGTCCTCGACGTGGCGATGAACGTCGGGGCGGTCCAGGTCGTCCGGCGCTCGGGACGGCCCCTCATGCCCGCCTTCCACGCCGCGTTCAGTCTGGGCGGGCTGGCCGGTGCCGGCACCGGCGCGCTGGCCGCGGGGACCG
This sequence comes from Geodermatophilus obscurus, assembly GCF_900115395.1. Lineage (GTDB taxonomy): Bacteria > Actinomycetota > Actinomycetes > Mycobacteriales > Geodermatophilaceae > Geodermatophilus > Geodermatophilus obscurus_B. The sequence continues at coordinate 324,802 of NZ_FOWE01000002.1, read as the reverse complement.
GTGTCCCTCCGGCGGTGCACCTCGGCCTGGTGGGCGCGGCGTGCGCCGCCGGCGTGCTCGCCGTCGCCGCGCGGCTGCCGGCCGACGAGCCCGAGGAGCGCCCGGCGGGCCCGGGGAGCCGCAGCGCCTGGCGGCACCGGGACGTCTGGGTCTTCGGCCTGATCGCGCTGTTCGCGGCCTTCAGCGAGGGCGCGATGGCCGACTGGACCGCGCTGTTCCTCCGGGACGAGACCGGCGCCGGCGACGGCGTGGCGGCCCTGGGCTACGCCGCCTTCGCGCTGAGCATGACCGTGGCCCGGCTGGCCGGCGAGCAACTGCTGAGCCGGCTGGGCCGGGCCCGCACCCTGGCCGCCTCCGGGGTGGTGGCCGCCGCCGGCGTCCTGCTCGCGGTGCTGGCCGCCGCACCCGCCGCGGCGCTGACCGGCTTCGCCCTGGCCGGGCTGGGTCTGGCCAGCGCCTTCCCGGTCGCCATGCAGGGCGCCGCCGAGGCCGTGCCCGGCGGCCGCGGGGTGTCGGCCGTCTCGGTCATCGGCTACGGGGGGTTCCTCGCCGGGCCGCCGCTGATCGGCCTGCTCGCCGAGGTGGTCACGCTGCGGTGGGCGCTGGGCGTCGTCGCGCTGCTGGGGCTGCTCGGTGCCGTCGTGGGTGCCCGGGCGCCGCGCCCGCCGGCCCCGGCCGGCACCGCTGTACCGGTGGCGCGGGAACCCGCCGACCGCGCTGGGTAGCGTCGGGACCGTGACCGCTCCCGCCGCCCGCTCCGCCGTCGCCGCCGGTCTCGCGACCGTGACCGCCTCCGGCACCGTCCTCGACACCTGGTACCCCGCGCCCGCGCTGGGCGCCGAGGGCGCGACCGGCACGCAGCAGCTCGGCACGCTGGAGCTGGAGGCCGAGCTCGGCACGGAGTTCTCCGGCCTGGTGCGCAGTGACGACGCCCGCGGCGTGGAGGTCATCGGCGTCCGGACGACGATCGCCGACCTCGACGCCCCGCCGGCCGACACCCACGACGTCTACCTGCGCCTGCAGCTGCTCTCGCACCGCCTGGTGCGGCCGCACGAGGTGAACGTCGACGGCGTCTTCGGCCTGCTGGCCAACGTCGCCTGGACCAGCGCCGGGCCGGTGCTGGCCACCGAGCTCACCCCCGCCCGCCGCGCGCTGCTGCGCGCCGCCCACGGCAGCCTGACCGTGCTGTCGGTGGACAAGTTCCCGCGGATGGTCGACTACGTGCTCCCGGCGGGCGTGCGGGTCGCCGACGCCGACCGGGTGCGCCTGGGCGCGCACCTGGCCGAGGGGACGACGGTCATGCACGAGGGGTTCGTCAACTACAACGCCGGCACGCTGGGGCCCTCCATGGTGGAGGGCCGGATCAGCGCGGGCGTCGTCGTGGGCGCGGACAGCGACGTCGGCGGCGGCGCGTCGATCATGGGCACGCTGTCCGGCGGCGGCAAGGAGGTCGTGTCGATCGGCCGCGGGTGCCTGCTCGGCGCGAACGCCGGCATCGGCATCTCCCTCGGCGACGACTGCGTCGTCGAGGCCGGCTGCTACGTCACCGCCGGCTCGCGGGTGACGCTGCCCGACGGCTCGGTGGTCAAGGCCCGCGAGCTCTCCGGCCGCGACGGCCTGCTGTTCCGCCGCAACAGCGTCTCGGGGGCGCTGGAGGCCCTGCCGCGGACCGGCACCTGGGGGGAGCTCAACGCGGCCCTGCACGCCAACTGACCCGTGCACATCCGCGGAAGTGCACCGTGCACTTCCGCGGATGTGCACGTTCAGGTCAGGTCCGCCGGCTGCGACGCGGGCGTCTCGAGGTGCTCGAGCAGCGCGGCGACGGACTCCTCCGGCCGCTCCACGTGCGGCGAGTGCCCGACGCCGGGCAGCACCACCTCGCGGTAGGCGCCGCCGGAGGCCGCGTACCGGTCGAGCACCGCGCGGGTCTGGGTGACCATCGGCTGCGGGGGGCAGACCTCCGCGCCGGGCCAGCCGGGCACCGCGCCGAGCTGCCCGAGGAACGCCAGGTCGAACGCCGAGGTGTCGGAGACGATCGCGTCGGCGTCCCCGCGCAGCCACAGCACCGGGGGCTTGACCGGCAGGTCGACGATCCCGGAGACGTCGAACACCGTCGGCGCCATCGTGTTGAGCACCCCGCGCGGCCCCGGCGCCGTCCCCGGCCAGGTGTCGCTCGGGACGGCGTCGCCCGGGTAGTGGTCCTCGCCGGTGCGGGTCGAGAGCATCGCGGCGACGTAGACGTCCTCCAGTCCCGGGTCCAGCGGCAGCGACCCCGGCGCCACGTAGAAGGCGCGCAGGATCGACCGGGGACTGGTCGGCGCGGCGTCGGTGGTGTCGCCGGCGGCCAGCGCCGCCACGAACTCCGGGTTGGCCGCTCCCCCGCCCGAGCCCGCGCCGTCGTCGGCCAGCCGGCGGCCCTGCGGACCGGCCGTGCCGCCGAAGCCGTACGGCGAGACGGGGGCGACCAGCGCCACCGAGGCCACCCGCGACGGCGCGTCGAGCAGGTACTGCAGGACGACGCCGGCGCCCATGCTCCAGCCGACCAGGTGCACGCGGTCCAGGCCCAGCGCGGCGACGAGCGCGGCGACGTCGTCGGCCCAGTCCCGCACGCCACGCCGGGCGTCGACCGGCCGCGGGTCGGTGCCGCCGTAGCCGCGCAGGTCGACGGCGAGCGCACGGTGCCGGCCGGTGTCGTGGACGGCGAGCAGGGTCGGCTGCCAGAACAGCGCCGAGCTCACGTTGCCGTGCACGAAGAGCACCGCCTCGCCGGGCCCGGCCGGGTCGGTGCCCTCGGCGTGCAGCACGTTCTGGGTCAGCCGCCGGGTGGACACGCGGGTGCTGGTGACCCCCGGGAGCAGGACGTCGGCCATGGCGGTACTCCTCGGGTCGGTGGGCGGCGCGCACACGCTAGCGACGAGGGCCGCGCCGCGGGTGTCCCAGGCACACCACCGCTCCCCGCGACCTCCAGGGACCTGCCAGGGAACCGACCTAGAGTCGGCCGCGATGACCAGTGCTCGTACCGCCTCCCGCCCGGCCCCCGCGCGGCGACCGGCCGCCCGGCGGCCGGCGGCGAAGCGGTCCGGAGCCGGGAAGCGCCGCGCGCGCCGGGGCGGGGACGCCTGGGCGCTGCGCCACTGGTGGCCGGCGATGACGCTCGGCGTCGCGCTCGTGCTGGGACTGGCCTGGCAGGCCGACGGCTCCGAGCCTGCCCCGACGACGCGGGTCTGCACCGTGCCGTCGACCTCCGTCACCCTCGGCGAGGCGCAGTGGGCCAACGCCCGCACCATCGCGCAGGTGGGGTACGACCGCGGCCTGCCCGAGCGGGCCGTGGTCATCGCGCTGGCGACGGCGGTGCAGGAGTCGACGCTGCGCAACCTCGACCACGGTGACCGCGACTCCCTCGGCCTGTTCCAGCAGCGGCCGTCGCAGGGCTGGGGCACCCCCGAGCAGGTGCAGGACCCGGTCTACGCGGCCGGCCGGTTCTACGACGGCCTGGTGCGCGTCCCGGGCTGGGACACGATGCGCCTGACCGACGCCGCGCAGGCCGTGCAGCGGTCCGGCTTCCCGGAGCTCTACCAGCAGCACGAGCCGCTGGCGACCGCGCTGGTCACCGCGCTGCGCTCCGACGACCGGACGCGCGACTGCGGCTGACCGCTCAGCTCACCCGGGCGCGGCTCCTGCCGTGGAGCTCGGGGCGGTCGAAGGCCGCCGCCACGCCGGAGGGGCCGGCGACGTCACGGGCACGGTGCAGACGCGTCTCGAGGGCCAGCAGGCCCGCGAGCGCGACGACGGGCACGAGCAGGAAGAGCACGAGGAACACGGCGGCCTCCGCGGTGGGACCGGGCGGGCTGCCCGGCTGGTGCGACCACCGTGGCGCGCGGCCCTTGCGGACGTCTGGCGGAGGACTGCCGTCGCGGTGCGGCCGGCTTGCGAGCGGCTAGGACGCGTTCCTCAGCCGGGTCACCGCGGCGTCGATCCGCTCGTCGCCGGCGGTCAGCGCGAACCGCACGTGCCGCTGACCGGCGGGGCCGTAGAACGAGCCCGGCGCGGGGACGATGCCGAGGCCGGCGAGCCAGTCGACGGTCGCCCAGCAGTCCTCGTCGCGGGTGACCCACAGGTACAGGCCCGCCTCGGAGTGGTCGATGCGCGCGCCGGTCGCCCGGATCGCCGCGGCCAGCCGCTCGCGGCGGCCGCGGTAGCGCTCGCGCTGCGCGTCGACGTGGGCGTCGTCGGCGAGTGCGGCGGTCATCGCCGCCTGCACCGGCCCGGGCACCAGCAGGCCCAGGTGCCGGCGCACCTCCCACACCCGCCGGACCAGCGCGGGGTCGCCGGAGAGCAGGCCGGCGCGGTACCCGGCCGCCGTCGACTGCTTGGACAGCGAGTGCACGGCCATCAGGCCGGTGTGGTCGTCACCGGCGACGGCGGGGTGCAGCAGCGAGCGCGGCTGCACGTCCCAGCCGAGGGTGGCGTAGCACTCGTCGGAGACCACCGGGACGCCGTGCGCCCGGCCCCAGGCCACCCACGCGCGCAGCGTCTCGTCGGGCACCACCCGGCCGTGCGGGTTGCCCGGGGAGTTCAGCCACACCAGGCCGATGCCGGCGGCGTCGTCGGGCGGGGTGTCGGTGCGCCGCACGGCCAGCCCGGCCAGGACCGCGCCCACCTCGTACGTCGGGTAGGCGACCTCCGGGATGACCACGGTGCCCTCGTGCAGGCCCAGCAGCGTGGGCATGAGCGCCACGAGCTCCTTGGAGCCGATCGTCGGGACCACCGATGGGTCGGCGCCGAGCGGGTCGGCCAGGGTGACGCCCAGCCGCCGCTGCAGCCACCCGGCCGCGGCGGTCCGCAGCTCCCGCGTGCCGAGCGCCATCGGGTAGCCCGGCGAGTCCCCGGCCGCGGCGAGCGCGGTGCGCAGCACCTCCGGGGTCTCGTCGACCGGGGTCCCGATGGAGAGGTCGACGATGCCGTCGGGGTGCTGCGCCGCGCGGGCGCGGGCGGCCTCCAGGCTGTCCCAGGGGAAGTCGGGCAGCCGGTGGCCGGCCGCCGTCCCCGGCGCGGTGGTCGTCAGTGCCCCTCGCCCTGGGGCGGCAGGGCCGCCACGAGCGGGTGGTCCTTGGCGATCTTGCCGGTCTTGGCCGCGCCGCCGGGGCTGCCCAGGTCGGAGAAGAACTCCACGTTGGCGTTGTAGAAGTCCTTCCACTTGTCCGGGACGTCGTCCTCGTAGTAGATGGCCTCCACCGGGCACACCGGCTCGCACGCCCCGCAGTCGACGCACTCGTCGGGGTGGATGTAGAGCATCCGCTCGCCCTCGTAGATGCAGTCCACCGGACACTCGTCGATGCACGCCTTGTCGAGGACGTCGACGCAGGCCTGGGTGATCACGTAGGTCACGGTGGGTCCTCCCGGGGACGTGCGGGGCAGCGGTCCGGCGGGGCGGCCGGGTCGCGCGTGTCTGGGCCCAGTATGGCCCCGCGGGCGCGGGTGAAACGCGACGGGTGGACGGGCCCGCCCCGGTGGGGGGACGCCGCCGCGCACACCCCAGGATCGGGGCATGGGACAGAGCCGCTCACCCCTGGGCGTCACCGACCTGGAGCGGCTGGCCGCCCGCGGCTGGCGGGGCAGCGAGGAGGAACCGCTCGGCGGCTGGCTGCTGCGCGCCGGCGGCGGCTTCACCGGCCGGGCCAACACCGCGCTCGTCACCGGCGACCCCGGGCGGCCCCTGCCGGAGGCGGTCGGCGCGGTGGCCGCCTGGTACCGCGCGCGCGGTCTGCGGCCCGGCGCGGCCCTCCCCGGCGTGCAGGCGCGGCGCGCCGACGCGGCCTTCGCCGGGGCCGGGTGGACGCGTGACGAGGACGTCCTCGTGCTCACCGCCCCGCTGGTCGCCGGCCCGGAGCCCGGTGTCCCGGTGGAGCTCTCCCCCGTCCCGGACGAGGGCTGGGTGGCCGCGTACCGGTACCGGGGACAGGTGCCGCCCGCCATCGCCCGCACCGTGCTGACCTCCGGCGGGCGGGTCGCCTTCGCCGCCGTGCGCCCCGGCCCGGGCGAGCCCCCGGTCGCCGTCGCCCGCGGGGTGGTGACCGACGACTGGCTCGGCGTCAGCGCGGTGACCGTCGCCGAGGACCACCGCCGCCGCGGCCTGGCGACGTCGGTCATGGGCGCGCTGACGCGGTGGGGTGCCGGGCAGGGCGCGGGCTGGGTGTACCTGCAGGTGTCGGCGTCCAACGCGCCGGCGCGGGCGCTCTACCGCCGGACCGGCTACGTCGAGCACCACCGCTACCACTACCGCTGGGCGCCCGAGGGGGCCTGAGCCGGGGGGACGGCGACCACCCGGCCGACGGCGACCGCCGCCCCCAGCACGCCGAGGCCGAGGAAGGCGAGGGTGACCGTGCCCAGGCCGCCGGTGCCCACCGCGACCAGGTCGCCCTCCGGCCGGCGCACCGTGGCGGTGACCGCCACCGCCAGCCAGGTGATCGCCGGCAGCACGGCGACGGTGCGCGAGCCGGTGAGCCGGTGCGCGCCGGTGACCAGCAGGTAGTTGGCGACCACGGCGGCGGGGACCGACAGCGGCACGAGCACCCCCGCCACCCGCAGCGGCAGCCAGAACACCTCGACGAGCGCCAGCCACCCCGCCACGGCCACCACCGCGGCCGCGGCGGCGGCCAGCGTGGCGACCCGGCTCATCCGGGCAGGCCGGCGAACAGGTCGTCCTCCCAGCCGTTCGGCGCGTCCCCGGCCGGGGCGCGCTCGCCGCGCACCAGCCGGTAGTGCTCCACGCCGAGCACCTCCTGGCCGAGGTTGTTCGACAGGGCGAAGAAGGGCCCGTCGACGGTGATCTGGGTGGCGTGCGCCCGCATCGCGGCGTCCTTGTGCCCGGCGTACGCCCGGCCGTCGACGGCGGCGGTGACCAGCTCGTCGGGGACGGCGAACGGGATGTCGTCGACCTCGCCGAGCTGGGCGAACGGGGAGGTCTCCCCCAGCGCCGCCATCGCCTCGGCGCCCTCGCGCAGCACCGAGCGCGGCACGCAGCACCAGTAGACCTTGGCGACGTCCCACGCCTCGCCGAGGTCGGGCCGCCACGCCGGGTCCGCGGCCCGCTCGACGGCGGCCATGGCCACCCGGTGCGCCTGGATGTGGTCCGGGTGGCCGTAGCCGCCCTCCTCGTCGTAGGTGACCACGACCTGCGGCCGGACCTCGCGGACGACGGCGACCGCGTGGCCCACGGCCTCGTCGAGGTCGGCGTTCCAGAACGCGCGGGGCTTCTCGTTGGCCGGCGTCCCCATCATCCCGGAGTCCCGGTAGCGGCCCGGGCCACCGAGGAACCGCCAGTCGGTGACCCCGAGGGCGTCCATGGCGGTCCGCAGCTCGGCGATGCGGTACCCGCCCAGCTGGTCGGCCTGCTCCGGTGCGAGCAGCTCCAGCTCGGGCACGAGGACCTCGCCCTCCTCGCCCAGCGTGCAGGTGAGCAGCGTGACCTGCGTGCCCTCGGCGACGTAGCGGGCCATCGTGGCGCCGTTGTTGATGGTCTCGTCGTCGGGGTGGGCGTGCACCAGCAGCAGGCGGCGGTCAGCGGTCACGGGGACATCCTCCCCGAGCACCGGGACACGGTGTGCGGCAGTCCGGGCGGCGTCCTCCCGCACCGCAGGGCGTCCTCCCTCACGGCAGGAGGTGAGGGAGGACGCCCGACGATCAGGTGACCTGATGGTGGCGCGGACTACTCGACGTCGACCGGGACCACCGTGCGGGCCTCGGCGAAGTGGCAGGCGCTCGGGTGGCCCTGCCCGCGGTCGACCAGCTGCGGCGGGTCGGTGGCGCAGACGTCCTGCGCCTTCCAGCAGCGGGTGCGGAACCGGCAGCCCGACGGCGGGTCGGCCGGGCTCGGCACGTCGCCCTGCAGCAGGATCCGGTCCTTCTGCCCGCGCAGCGCCGGCTCGTGCAGCGGCACCGACGACAGCAGCGCCTGGGTGTAGGGGTGCGACGGCGAGGAGTAGACCTCGTCCGCGGTGCCCTCCTCGACGATGCTGCCGAGGTACATGACCGCGACCCGGTCGGAGATGTGCCGCACCACCGACAGGTCGTGGGCGATGAACAGGTAGGACAGGCCGAGCTCGTCCTGCAGGTCCTCGAGCAGGTTGACCACCTGGGCCTGGACCGAGACGTCGAGGGCCGACACCGGCTCGTCGCAGACGATGACCTCGGGCTGCAGTGCCAGCGCGCGGGCGATGCCGATGCGCTGCCGCTGGCCGCCGGAGAACTGGTGCGGGTAGCGGTTGACGTAGTCGGGGTTGAGGCCGACACGGTCGAGCAGCTCCTGGGTGCGCTTGAGCCGGCCCTTCCTCGGGGCGACGTCGGCGTGCACCGCCCAGCCCTCGGCGACGATGTCACCGACGGTCATCCGCGGGTTCAGCGACGCGTAGGGGTCCTGGAAGATGATCTGGACCTCGCGCCGGTAGTCCTTGAGCGCTCGGCCGCCCATGCGGGCGACGTCGCGGCCCTTGAAGAAGATGGACCCCGCGGTCGGCTTCTCCAGCGCCACGATCAGCTTCGACACCGTCGACTTGCCGCAGCCGGACTCGCCGACCAGACCGACGGTCTCCCCGCGGCGCAGCGTGAGGTCGACGCCGTCGACCGCCCGCACGTGGCCCACGGTGCGCTTGAAGACGATGCCCTGGGTCAGCGGGAAGTGCTTCTGCAGACCGCGGACCTCCAGCAGCGCCTCGCCCATCTCGCCCCGGGCGCCGGTCGCCGCCACCCCGGAGGTGAGCTTCGTCAGGGACGAGTGCTCGTGCTGGCCCGGGACGGGCGCCGGCACCGACGTCGGCAGGGACGACGCCGCGGTGGCGCCGTGCTCACTGGGCTGGGACACCCAGCACCTCCTCGCTGTAGTGGCAGGCCGCCTCGCGCCCGGGGACGACCAGCCGCAGCGGCGGGACGTCGGTCGAGCACTCGCGGCCGGGCGGGGCCTCCGCGCCGAGACGGCGGCGGGAGCAGCGCGGGTGGAACGGGCAGCCGCTGGGGATGTGCGCCAGGTTCGGCGGCTGGCCGACGATCGGCTGCAGCCGCCCGCCCTTGGCCTCCACCTGCGGCACCGATCTCATCAGCCCGTCGGTGTAGGGGTGGGAGGGGCGGGTGAAGACGTCGTCGACGGTGCCCCGCTCGACGATCTCGCCCGCGTACATGACCGCCACGTTGTCGGCGACCTCGTTGACGACGCCGAGGTCGTGGGTGATGAGGATGAGCCCCATCCCCGTCTCGGACTGCAGGTCCTTGAGCAGGTCCATGACCTGGGCCTGCACGGTGACGTCGAGGGCGGTGGTCGGCTCGTCGGCGATGAGGATCCGCGGGTCCAGGGCGATGGCCATGGCGATCATCACGCGCTGGCGCATGCCGCCGGAGAACTGGTGCGGGTAGTCGTCGACGCGCCGCGCTGCGGCGGGGATCCGCACGCGGTCCATCATCTCGATGGCGCGCTTGCGGGCGTCCTTCTTCGACATCCCCTGGTGCGCCCGGAACATCTCGCCGATCTGGAACCCGACGCTGTAGACGGGGTTCAGCGACGACAGGGCGTCCTGGAAGATCATCGAGATGCCCGGGCCGCGGATCTGGCGCTGGTCCTCCGCCGACATCTCCAGCATGTTGCGGCCCTCGAACCAGATGCCGCCGCCGGTGACGACCGCCGGCGGGGACTCGAGGATCCCCATGATGGCCTGGGCCGACACCGACTTGCCGGAGCCGGACTCGCCGAGGATGGCCAGGGTCTCCCCCGCCGCCAGGCTGTAACTCACGCCGTTGACGGCGTGCACCGTGCCCGAGCGGGTGCGGAACTCCACGTGCAGGTCGTCCACGTCGAGCAGCGGGGTGCCGGCGGGGGTCGCCTCGGCCGTGGGCTTGGACAGGTCGAGGTGGGTCATGCGCGCTGCCTCGGGTCGAGGGCGTCGCGGAGGGCGTCGCCCATCATCACGAACGCCATCACGGTCAGGGTGAGGATCAGGCTGGGGAACAGCACCAGGTGCGGCGCGGTGCGGATGGAGGCCTGCCCGGCCGCGATCTGCAGGCCCCAGGAGATCGCGGGCCGCTGCAGGCCGACGCCGAGGTAGGTCAGCGTGGCCTCCGCGGCGATGATCACGCCGATGGTGATGGTCGCGTAGACCAGCACCGGCGCGACGGCGTTGGGCAGGATGTGCCGCACCAGGATGCGGCGGCCCGACGCGCCCATCGCGCGGGCCGCGGCCACGTAGTCGGAGCTCTTGACCGCGATCACCTGCGAGCGGACCAGCCGCATCGCCGTCATCCAGCCGAAGAGCGCCAGCGCGATCGCGACCGCGCCCGGGCCCCGGCTGTTGATGATCGGGATGCCGGTCGAGGGCCCGACCCGGAGCAGCACCAGCGCGCCGAGGATCAGCGGCAGCGCGTAGAAGATGTCCGCGATCCGCGCGAGGATCCCGTCGGCGATCCCGCCGTAGTAGCCGGCGATCGCCCCGACGACGACGCCGAGCAGGAGGATGACCAGCACGGCGGTGACGCCGATGATCAGCGAGTTGCGGGCGCCGTAGACCACGTTGGCGAGGTAGTCGCAGCCCTGCTGGTCGAAGCCGAACCAGTGCTGCGCCGAGGGCAGGTCCTGGGAGTTGGCCAGGTCGCACGCCCGCGGGTCGGCCCCGCGGGCGAAGACCTGGGGCACGAGCGCCATCAGCACGAAGAACACGCCGAGGACGGCGCCGATCCAGAACAGCGGGTTGCGCCGGAGCTCGCCCCAGGCGTCGCTCCAGAGGCTGTTCTGCCGCTCCTTGGTGACGTCGACGGACGGGCTGGCCAGGCCGGTGGTGGTGCCGGCCTGGACCTCGTCCTTGCGCAGGTCGAGCTGCTGCTGGTCAGTCATAGCGGATCCTCGGGTCCAGGACGGCGTAGAGGACGTCCACGACCAGGTTGAAGAAGATGAAGAAGAACACCATCAGGGTGACGATGCCGACGACGACCGCGCCCTCCTGGGAACGGATCGAGTTGAACACCTCGCGGCCGATGCCGGGCAGGTTGAACACCGTCTCGGTGACGATCGCCCCGCCGAGCAGCGTGCCGATGTCGGCGCCGATGAACGTGACCACCGGGATCAGGCTGTTGCGCAGGGTGTGCCGGACGATGACCGTCCGGTTGGGCAGGCCCTTGGCGCGGGCCGTGCGGACGTAGTCGGCGCGGAGGTTCTCGGCGAGGCTGGTGCGGGTGAGCCGGGCGACGTAGGCCAGCGAGCCGGAGGCCAGCACCAGGCCCGGCAGCACGAAGCTGTAGAGGCCGTCGTTGGTGCCGGCGATCGGGAACCAGCCGAGCCGCAGGCCGAACAGCAGCTGGGCGAAGAACGCCAGCACCAGGATCGGGATCGAGACGATGAGCGTCGTCGACACCAGGACGAGGTTGTCGAAGTAGCTGTTGCGCCGGATGCCGGCCAGCACGCCAGCGACCAGGCCGATGACGGCCTCGAAGAGGATCGCGACGAGCGCCAGCTGGACGGTCACGGGCAGCGTGCGCTCGATGGTGTCCAGGACCGGCCGGCCGCGGAAGTCGGTGCCCAGGTCCCCCTGGAAGAGGCCCTTGAGGTACTCCCAGTACTGCACGTACAGCGGGTCGTTGAGGTGGAAGCGATCGCGCAGCTCGGCGATGACGGCCGGCGACAGGGGGCGGTCGCCGCCCAGCGCGCGGATGGGGTCACCCGGCAGCGCGTACACCATCGAGAAGATCAGGAAGGACGCGCCGAGCAGTACCGGGATGGTGAGCAGCAGGCGGCGCGCGACGTAGCGGCCCATGGTCCCCCTCGGGGTCTGTGGCGGCGCGCGCGAGCGACCGCGCCGCCGGTGTCCATCGTGCTCCCGTCCGGCCCCGCACGCGCCGCCGGGGGCGACCGTCCACGTCGGACAGGCGCCCCCGGCGGGCAGTGCGGGTCCTGCGGGGTGAGGTCAGCTGTTGACGGTGACCTCGGAGGTGACGATCCGCTGGAAGAGGTCCAGCCGGACGCCGGAGACGTTCTCGGAGGTCACCGACTGGATCTCGGTGAAGAACATCGGGGCCATCGGCATGTCCTCGGCGACGATGTCCTCGGCCGCCTGGTAGTCCTCGATGCCGGCCTCCGGCGTCTCCGCCTGGTCGCCCTGGGCGATCAGCTCGTCGACCTCGGGGTTGGTGTAGAAGGAGTAGTTCGAGCCGGCCGGCGCGAGCGACGCCGCCGTGAACAGCGGGGTCAGGTAGCTGTCCGCGGCCGGGTAGTCGAAGCTCCAGCCGTACCGGAACGGCCCGGTGGCACCCCGCGCCTCGAGCAGCGGCAGGTACTCGGCGAAGTCGAGGTTGCCCTGCAGCGTGTACTCGAGACCGAGGTTCTCCCGGATCTGGTTGCCGACGGCCTCCATCCAGGCGTCGTGGCCGGCGCCGGAGTTGAACCACAGGTCCACCGGACGGCTGCGGTCGAAGCCGGCCTCGTCGAGCAGGCGGTTGGCCTCGTCCGGGTCGAGGGTGCAGTAGGTGCAGCTGCCCTCGCGGTAGCCGTCGATGACCGGCGGGATGAACGAGTCGGCCGGCGCGCGGGTGCCCTGGAAGATCGCCTCCGAGATCGCCTCCCGGTCGACGGCCATGGAGAACGCCTGCCGGACCCGGGGGTCGGCGAAGCGCTGGTCGTAGGTCGGGAAGGAGAGGTAGGTGATCTGCGAGGACTCGGTCCGGATGAACCGGTCGCCGAACTCGCCCTCCGCCGACTCGATGACGTCGGGCGGGATCACGTCGACGATGTCGAGGTTGCCGGCCTGCACGTCCGTGTAGGCGGTGCTGACGTCGGCGTAGACGTTGTACTCGACGGAGTCGGCCTGGGCGGCGTCCTCACCGGCGTAGTCCTCGTAGCGGGTCAGGGTGATGCCCTGGCCCGGGACGAAGTCCTCCTCCGCCTGGAACGGGCCGTTGCCGATCGGCCGGGTGCCAAAGGCCTCCGGGTCCTCGAAGAACGAGTCCGGGAGCGGGTGGAAGGAGTTGTAGCCGGTGATCGCCGGGAAGTTCGAGAACGGCGAGGACAGCGTGACCGTGAAGGTCTGCTCGTCGACCACCGCCAGGCCGCTCATCTGCTGCGCGGCCGGCTCACCGGTGGCGTTGCCCTCGGCGTCGACCGGGGCCTGCAGGTCGTCGTAGCCCTGGATGCGCGAGAGGTAGGACGCGGCACCCTGGGCGTTGGGGCTGTAGGCGGTGTAGTTCCACGCGTCGACGAAGGACTGCGCGTCCACCGGCGTCCCGTCGTGGAAGGTCCAGCCGTCCTTGAGCGTGACGGTCCAGGTGGTGTTGTCCTCGGACTCGATGGACTCGGCGACGCCGGAGTAGTCGACCTCGCCCTCCTCGGTGTAGCGCACGAGGCCGGTCCACAGCGAGCTGATGACCTGGTCGCCCTCGGACTCGGTGGTGTTGCCGGGGACGAGCGGGTTCTCGGGCTCGCCGATGTAGACGCTGAAGGTGCCACCGGTGCTGCCCTCACCGCCCCCACCGCCACCGGAGCCGCCGTCGTCGCCGCCGCCACAGGCGGACAGCAGCAGCGCCCCGGACAGGCCGGCTGCCAGGAGCGCCGACCGGCGCTTGCTCAACTTCACGTGCGTTGCCTCCCTCGTCCCGCACCTGCGGGGGGAACGGACTGGTCGATGCCCACCCGGACTCGATCGCCGGGCGTCGGCGTCCATCAGGTGAACACCCGGGATCGTCCCGGATCGCCGCGAGCGACCCTAGGCAGGCCCGACGAGGACCGTCCACGACCGTCATCGATTTGTGACCCAGGCTCACGACCTCACGGTGCGCGATGCAAACGGCACGGTACGCCCGGCCGATCACGACACGTGTTGCGGCCCCCGGGCGCTCATCCCGCAGGACTTCCGCCGTCCGGGTGGACGGGTGTCGGGACCGCTGCGCCGGGTACCCCGATCCCCACTCGACGAGAGGAGCTCATCGTGAGCGGGATCGACAAGCTCAAGAACAAGGCGCAGGAGCTGTCCGGCGAGGGCAAGGAGCGCGTCGGCGAGGCCACCGGCGACCGCGACCTCCAGGCCGAGGGCGCCAACGACAAGGCGGCCGGCAACATCAAGCAGGCCGGCGAGAAGGTCAAGGACGTCTTCAAGTGAAGGACCCCGTCCTCCTCACCCCTCGCTAGCTCGGGGTGAGCCTCCGGACGGGGCCGTTCCAGCACGTCGCCACGGCGCCGCCCCGGGAGGGGACGGCGCCGTGGCGCGTTCAGGGGCGGGTGAGCAGGTCCCGCACGGCCGGCAGCAGCGGGCGGTCGGCGGCGATCCAGTCCAGCGTCCCGAGGCCGGCGGCGCCGACCCAGCGCAGGTCGCGGTGCTCGTGGGCCACCGGCTCCCCCGCGACCAGCCCGGCCGCCCACACGCGCAGCGTCGAGGTGCCCGGCGCCCCGCCCGCCACGGCGCCGTCGAGCGGCACCTCGCCGAGGAACTCCCGCGGCACCACGGTGACGCCGAGCTCCTCGGTGCACTCCCGCACCAGGGCGGCCTCGTGGTCCTCGCCCGGCTCGACCTTGCCGCCGGGGAACTCCCAGAGCCCGGCCAGGGGCCCGGACCCGCGCTGGGCCACCAGCACCTCCCGGCCGGCCGCGTCGCCCCGCACGATCGCCGCCCCCACCACCTGGACGACGTCGCGGGCCCGGAGCTCCGCCACGGCCGCGTAGCCGTCCAGGTGCCGCCGCATCGACCGCCGCACGCGCCGGCGCAGCACCGCCCGGTCGAGGAGGCCGGCCAGGAGGCGGGGCAGGCCGGTGTCCCAGTCGACCTGCTCGTCGACGACGGTGCCGTCGGCGGTGGCGGTGAACCGCCGCGCGTGGACCAGCCGGCGCCGGCCGCGGCCGGGCCCGGCGGCGTAGAGGTCCGACACCGGCCGGACCGACTCGACCTCCTCCAGCGGGAACGGCCAGGGGCGCCCGAGGGCCCGGGCGACGTCGAAGGCGACGGTCAGCGGCGCCGCCACGACGGTGGTGAAGGACATGCGGGACACGCCGCCACGGTCCCAGACGGGGCAGGATGGGCCGCAGGACCCGACAGGAGGAGGGCGCGGTGCGCATCACGGCCCGGGTCGACTACGCCGTCCGCGCGGCCGTCGAGCTGGCCGCCGCGGCGCCGGACGCGCTGACCTGCGACCGGATCGCCCGGGCCCAGGGGATCCCCTCCCGCTTCCTGCAGGGCATCCTCGGCGACCTGCAGCACGCCCGCCTGGTGACCAGCCAGCGCGGCCGCGAGGGCGGCTACCGCCTGGCGCTGCCGCCGACGGAGATCTCGATCGCGCGCGTGATGCGGGTCGAGCAGGGCTTCCTCGCCGAGGTGCACGGGCAGCGGCCCGAGGACGTCAGCTACCCCGGGAACGCGGCGGAGCTGGCCGGCGTCTGGGTGGCCGCCCGCGCCGCCTACCGGCGGGTGCTCGAGGAGGTCACGCTGGCCGACGTCGTCGCCGGGAAGCTGCCCGGTCACGTGGCCGAGCTGGCCGCCGTCGAGGACGCCTGGCGCTCCTTCGGCGACTCCCCCTCCTGAGCGCCGGGGACGGCTGGGCGAGACTCGCCCGGTGAGCAGTGCGCAGCACGGTGGTGTGACCGTCTTCCTCACCGGCCTGTCCGGCGCGGGCAAGTCGACGATCGCCGACGCACTCGTCGCGGGGCTGGAGGCCGACGGCCGGCCGGTGACCGTCCTCGACGGCGACGTCGTCCGCACGCACCTGTCCAGCGAGCTGTCCTTCACGCGCGAGCACCGCGACCTCAACATCCGCCGCATCGGCTTCGTCGCCGGCGAGGTGGTCAAACACGGCGGCACCGTCGTCGTGGCGGCGATCGCGCCCTACGAACAGGCGCGCGAGGAGGCCCGGGCGCTGGTCGAGCGGTACGGCCGGTTCGTCCTGGTCCACCTGGCCACGCCGCTGGAGGTCTGCGAGGCCCGCGACGTCAAGGGCCTCTACGCCCGGGCGCGCGCCGGGGAGATCCCCGGCTTCACCGGCGTCGACGACCCCTACGAGCCGCCCACCGCCGCCGAACTGGTGATCGACACCTCGGTCACCCCGCTGGCGGAGTCGGTGGCGTTGATCCGGGCGGCGGTCGACGGCTGAGTCCCGCCGGCCCCCTCCGCGGGTGTGCGACCATGGACGGCGTGACGGATCGCGGCAGCCTGCTCGTCGCGCGCCTCCACGTCGACCTCGCCCGGGTCAGCAGCGCCGCCTGTCGCGCCGCGCGCTGACCTCCAGTCCTCCCCCGCGGCCCGGCCGCGACCCCGACCTGGCAGCGCCCTCCCGCCCGGGCCGGCGAGCCCGGCGAGGACGGCGCAGGAAGTAGTGCACCGTGTCCGCACCCCCCCGTTCGAACCGGCCGGTCCGCGGCCAGGGTCAGTGGGCCCTCGGGTACCGGGAGCCGCTGAACCCCAACGAGCGGATGAAGAAGGACTCCGACGGCCTCGAGGTCCGTCAGCGGATCCTCGACATCTACTCGAAGACCGGCTTCGACGGCATCGACCCCGGCGACCTGCGCGGGCGCATGCGCTGGATGGGCCTCTACACCCAGCGTGCCCAGGGGATCCCCGGCGGCAAGACCGCCGTCCTGGAGCCGGAGGAGCTCGAGGACTCCTACTTCATGATGCGGGTCCGCATCGACGGCGGGCAGCTCACGAGCGACGCGCTCCGCGTCATCGGCGGCATCAGCACGGAGTTCGGGCGGGACGTCGCCGACGTCACCGACCGGCAGAACGTCCAGTACCACTGGATCCGCATCGAGGACGTGCCCGAGATCTGGCGGCGCCTGGAGTCGGTCGGCCTGTCGACCACCGAGGCCTGCGGCGACGTGCCGCGCGTGATGCTCGGCTGCCCGCTCGCCGGGATCCTCGAGGACGAGGTCATCGACGCCACCGACGTCATCGCCGCGACCGTGGCGGAGTACGTCGGCAACCCCGAGTTCAGCAACCTGCCGCGCAAGTGGAAGACGTCGATGTCCGGCTGCGTCGACCACTGCACCGAGCCCGAGATCGACGACGTCTCCTTCGTCGGCGTGGTGAACGAGGCCGGCGAGGCCGGCTACGACCTGTGGGTCGGCGGCGGCCTCTCCACCAACCCGATGTTCGCGCAGCGGATCGGCGTGTTCGTCCGGCCCGACCAGGTCACCGACGTCTGGGCCGCCTGCACCGCGGTCTTCCGCGACTACGGCTACCGCCGGCAGCGCAACCGCGCCCGCATCAAGTTCCTCATGGCCGACTGGGGCCCCGAGAAGTTCCGCCAGGTGCTGCAGGACGAGTACCTGCACGAGGCGCTGCCCGACGGCCTCGCGCCCGCCCCGGCGAAGCACGACCAGCGCGACCACGTCGGCGTCTCGCGGCAGAAGGACGGCCGCAACGCCGTCGGCTTCGCGCTGCGCACCGGCCGGATCAGCGGCTCGCTGCTCACCACGATCGCCGACCTCGCCGACGAGTACGGGCAGGGACGCATCCGGACGACGACGCAGCAGAAGCTGGTCGTCCTCGACGTGCCGGACGAGCGGGTCGAGGACCTCGTCGCCGCTCTGGCCGAGCACGACCTCCAGGTCCGCCCGAGCGCGTTCCGCCGCGGGACGATGGCCTGCACGGGCCTGGAGTTCTGCAAGCTGGCGATCGTCGAGACCAAGCAGCACGCGCAGGACCTCTACGCGGAGCTGGAGAAGCGGCTGCCGGACTTCGACACCCCGATCGGGATCAACGTCAACGGCTGCCCGAACAGCTGCGCCCGGTTCCAGACCGCCGACATCGGCTTCAAGGGCTCGATGGTCCGCGACGACAACGGCGAGATGGTCGAGGGCTTCCAGGTGCACCTCGGCGGGCACCTCGGCGTGGAGGCGACCTTCGGCCGCAAGTTCCGCGGCCACAAGGTGACCAAGGCCGAGACCGCCGACTACTGCGAGCGGCTGCTGCGCGGGTTCCTCGAGCGGCGCACCCCCGGCGAGTCCTTCGCCCACTACGTCTCCCGCGCCGAGGAGGCCTGGCTGCTGTGAGCGAGGGCGAGCCGTCGTCGTCGACGGGAAGGACCCGTCAGCTGCCCGTGTTCCACTGCCCGTACTGCGGCGAGGAGGACCTCACGCCGCACGAGGAGGGCTGGCGCTGCGGTGCCTGCCTGCGGGCCTTCTCGGTCCGCCTGATCGCGACGGGGGTGCAGGAGTGACGGCTGCAGGAACGGCCAGGGCCATCGCGCCGACGCCGGAGCTCGCGGCCGACGCCGACGCCCGCTTCGAGGGCATCGCCGACCCGGTCGAGCAGGCCCTCGCGGTGCTGCAGTGGGCCGGGGAGACCTTCGGCGACGCCTTCGCCGTCACCTCCTCCATGGCCGACGGGCTGCTCGCCCACCTCGCCTCCCGGGCGGTCCCCGGGGTGCACGTCGTCTTCCTCGACACCGGCTACCACTTCGCCGAGACGATCGGCACCCGCGACTGGATCAGCAGCGTCCTGCCGATCACGCTGGTGGACGTGACGCCGCCGCAGACGGTCGCCGAGCAGGACGCCGAGCACGGTCCCGCACTGCACGACCGGGACCCCGACCTGTGCTGCTCGCTGCGCAAGGTGCAGCCGCTGGCGCGGGCGCTCGCCGGCTACGTGGCCTGGGGCTCGGGCGTGCGCCGCGACGAGGCGGCCACCCGGGCGGGCACGCGGGTCGTCGACTGGGACGCCAAGCGGGGCATGGTGAAGGTCAACCCGCTGGCCGCCTGGACGCAGGACGACGTCGACGCCTACCTCGCCGAGCACCGGGTGCCGGTGAACCCGCTGCAGGAGATCGGCTACGCCTCGATCGGCTGCGCGCCCTGCACCCGCCCGGTCGCGCCCGGCGAGGACCCGCGGGCGGGGCGCTGGGCCGGCCGCGGCAAGACCGAGTGCGGCCTGCACCTCTGAGCGGACCGACCGTGCCCCGGCCACCGCGCCTGTCCCCCGACGAGGTCGCGGCCGCGCTGCGCGACCTGCCGCTGTGGCGCGGCGACGTCACCGGCCTGCACCGCACCGTCGGGCTGCCGTCGTTCCGGGCGGCGGTGCAGGCGATCGTCGCCCTCGCCGACGTCGCCGAGGAGCTGGACCACCACCCCGACGTCGACCTGCGCTGGCGGACGCTGCACCTGACGCTGGTCAGCCACTCCGAGCAGGGCGTGAGCGCCCTGGACCTCGAGCTGGCCCGGCGGATCGACGAGCTGCTGCCGACCTAGTCGGTCACGGGGAGCACCAGCAGCTGCAGCAGCCGGTCGGCCTCGGCGTCGGGGTCCTCGGTCAGGCCGGTGTGCACCGGCCCGGGCTGGACGACGGTGCTGCGCGGGGCGGTGAGCCAGCGGAACCGCGAGCCGAGCGCCTCCCGTCCCGCGGCGCCGGCGGCCGGGTCGGCGGCGCAGACGTCGGCGGCGGCCTGCAGCGCCTGCCCGATCGCCCGCGGGTCGGCGGTCGGGTCCAGCGCGCGCAGCCGGTCGACGTCGAGGTGCACCCGGCTGCCGAGGTAGTCGCGCTGCCGGCAGTAGACGAGGACGCCGGCGTTGAGCGACTCCCCGCGCTCGACCCGCGGCACCACCCGCAGGACGGCGTACTCGAAGGTGTCCCGGCTCACCGCTGGGTGATCCCCTCGGGTGGCGGCGGGCCCAGCCAGGCGGGCCGGTTCTCCCCGCGCGGCGCCCGCCGGCGCGACCTCCCGGAGGCCGCCGCGGCCACCACCCCGGGCAGCCAGGCGTCGCGGGCGGCCAGACGTGCCAGCAGCTGGGTGACGTAGCGCTCCCGGACGTCGTCGGGGGGCTCCTCGGGCGTCGGGCCCTCCAGCCAGTCGTCGGGCACCTGGGCCAGGACGCCCTCCAGCAGCGGCCGGGTGACCCGGCCGCCGAGCGCGGTTTCGGCGGCCCGGACGTCGGGTGTGCACTCGACGAGGGCGTGCTGCGCGGCGTCGTAGGGCCGGGTGACGGCGGCCTGCGCGCCGGACCAGGAGTGGTGGAACGTCAGCGCGGCGCCGTGGTCGATCAGCTGCAGCCGGCCGTGCCAGAACAGCATGTTGGGGTTGCGCCAGGAGCGGTCGACGTTGCCCACGAGCGCGTCGAACCACAGCACGCGGCCGGCCAGCTCGGGGTCCACCCCGTCCACGCCGGCCTCGAGGTCGAGGGCCCCGGGGAGGTAGTCCAGGCCGAGGTTGGTCCCGGCCGAGCGCTGCAGCAGCTCCTGCACCTCGGGGTCGGGCTCCCCCACCGCGAGCTCCGGAGCGACGTCGACGGTGACCAGCGCGGGCACCGGCAGCGCCAGCGCCCGGGCGAGCTCGCCGCACACCACCTCGGCGACCAGCACCCGGACGCCCTGGCCGGCGGCGCGCCACTTGACCACGTAGGTGCCCAGGTCGTCGGCCTCCATGAGGCCGGGCAGCGAGCCACCCTCACGCAGCGGGGTGACGTAGCGGGTGGCGGTGACGGCGGGCAGCACAGTGCCGGACAACCTACGCCGGTCCACACTGGGGTCATGGGCCTCTTCCGGGCCGCGTCGCCCGAGGGCCTGCGCGACGCGCCGTTCACGTACGCCGAGGTCGGCGCCACCCGCGCGCCGGAGCTCCCCGCCGGCTACCTGCCGGGCGAGTCCACCGAGGTCGTGGGGTCCGGCCGGGAGACGTTCGAACGGGTGGCCGCCGCGATCCTCGACTGGACGCCGCAGCGCAGCGTCGGCCTGCGGGTGCGCGCCACCGGGTCACCCGGCGAGGTCGGCACCGTCGTCGTCCTGACGGCGGGGCTCCCGCGGTTCGGCTACGACATCCCGTGCCGGGTGGTGTGGGCATCGACCACCGGCGACGAGCGCGGCTACGCCTACGGGACCCTGCCCGGGCACCCGGAGAGCGGCGAGGAGTGCTTCACCGTGCGGCTCACCGACGCCGGCGACGTCGTCGTCTCCATCCGGGTGTTCTCCCGGCTGGCGACGCCGGCCGCCCGGTTGCTGCCGCCGGTCGCCCGGTTCGTGCAGGGGCTGGCCACCCGCCGCTACCTCTCCTCGCTGCGCCGCGCCGCGACCGCGGACGCGATCCGCTCGACCAGGTCGCCGGGCACCGGCGAGCGGTAGGCCAGGTGGACGGCGTCCTTCCCCGACCGCAGGGGTGCGACCTCGGCCTCCAGGTCACCCTCCCCCGGGCCGTCGAACACCGGCACCGGGTACAGCGCCGCGTGCCGCTTCCACGCCGCGTAGTGCAGGCCGTGGCGGGTGCCGACCATCGCGGCGGGCATGCCGTAGCGGATCGTCTCCGTGGCACCGGGCATGCCGCGCAGCACGGCGGCGCGCACCTGCTCCAGCGCCGACCTCGCCTCCGGGGGCAGGGCGGCCAGGTACTCCTCGACGGTGGCGGGCGCGGTCACGTGCGGATGGTGCCGCACCGATGAGTTCCCGTCCCGGGTCCGGTCGACCCCGCATGGGACTGGCGGAGGAGATCGAGCGCGTCGTCGGCGCGGCGGTGGCGGCCGACGCGGTACCGGGCGCGGCCTGGCGGGTGGAGCGCGACGGCGAGGTGGCCCGAAGCGCCGCCGGCACGCACACGCCCGGCCGCGACGACCCAGTCGCGCCCGGCACCGTCTTCCGCATCGCCTCGGTCACCAAGCCGGTGGTCGCCGTCGCCGCGCTCGCGCTCGTCGAGGAGGGAACGCTCGGCCTCGACGACCCGGTCGACCCGCACCTGCCCGAGCTGGCCGGCCGGCGCGTGCTCGCCGACCCCGCGGACCCGGCGGCCGGCACCGTGCCGGCGCGGCGGCCGATCACCGTCCGCGACCTGCTCACGTTCCGCCTCGGCCTGGGCCTGGACTTCACCGCACCGTGGCCGACGCCCACCGTCGCCGCCCTGGGCGAGGCCGGGCTCCCGGCCGGGCCGCCGCAGCCGCAGGCCGCTCCCCCGCCGGACGAGTGGCTGCGCCGGCTGGCCTCGGTCCCGCTGGCGTACCAGCCCGGCGAGCGCTGGCTGTACCACACGGGCGCGAGCGTCCTGGGCGTCCTCGTCGCCCGCGCGGCCGGCCGGCCGCTGCCCGAGGTGCTGGCCGAACGGGTGCTCACGCCGCTCGGGATGGCCGACACCGGCTTCGGCGTGCCCGACGCCGCGCGCGACCGCCTGGGCCCGCACTGGACGCCGCCGGACGACGGCGGCACGCGGCAGGTGTACGACCCCGCCGACGGGCAGTGGGCGCACCCACCGGCCTTCCCCGACGGCGGTGACGGGCTGGTCTCCACCGTCGACGACCTGAGCGCGCTCGCGCGTGCACTGCTGGGCGGCGGCGGACCTGTGCTCCGCCGCGACACGGTGGCCGCGATGACGACCGAGCAGGCCGGCCCGGTCGACGAGGAGGGCGGCGGCTGGGGGCTGGGCCTCGGCGTCCGCCGGGAGGACGAGCCCGGCGGCCGGCACGCCGGCTCCTGCGGCTGGGACGGCGGCCTGGGCAGCTCGTGGTGGACCGACCCGGTCACCGGGACGACGGCGGTGCTGCTGACCAACCAGATGTGGTCCTCCCCCGCGCCGCCGGCGCTGTTCGGCGCCTTCCGGGCGGTCGCGTTCGGCCCCCGGTGACCGCGTGGTGACCCCCCGGAGCGGAGGCCGGAACGGACGGAACCGTCCGCCGAGACGGTGAACGCCCAGGTCGGGCGCCCGTAGACACAGGTGCACGCACCTCACGGTCGAGGTGCCCGCTCATCGGGAGAAAACCATGCGCAAGGGACTCACCACCGCCCTGACCCTGTCCGCCGCCGCGGCCCTCGGGGTCACCCTGGCACCGACCCTGGCCTCGGCCGACAACGGGAACAACGGCAGCTACTCGGCGTCCGGGCAGAACCGGCTGCAGGCCATCGGCCTGGCCGGCGACCGCACGCTCGTCCAGTTCGACACAGACCGGGCCGACCGCGGCCGCACGCTGGGCGACGTGCAGGGGCTCGACGCCGCCGACCAGGAGATCGTGGGCATCGACTACCGCGTGCAGAACGGCGCGCTCTACGCCGTGGGCCGCGGTGGCGGCGTCTACACCGTCGACACCCGCTCGCTGAAGGCGACGAAGGTGCTGAACCTGACGATCCCCCTGGACGGCCAGAGCTTCGGTGTCGACTTCAACCCCGCCGCCAACGCCCTGCGCGTCGTGAGCGACACCGGCCAGAACCTGCGCCAGCCCTTCGCCACCCCCGGGGCTGCCACCGTCGCCGACACCCCGCTCACCTCCCCGCCGACCGTGGGGACGACGACCGGCGTGACCGGCGCGGCCTACACCAACAACGACCTCGACCCCGCCACCTCCACCACGCTGTTCGACCTGGCCACCGCCACCGACCAGGTCGTGATCCAGGCTCCGGCCAACGCCGGCACCCTCTCGGCCACCGGCGCCACCGGGGTCGACCTCACCGGGGACACCGGCTTCGACATCTACACCTCCACCCGCGGTCGCTCGGCCGGCCAGCTGTCGGCCTTCGCGGTCAACGGCGGCACGCTGTACGCCGTCGACCTGCTCAGCGGCCGGTTCGCCCAGGCCGGCCGCATCGGCGGCGGCCAGGTCACCGACATCGCCATCCCGCTCGGCCAGCGCTGATCCCGGGGCCGGCTCCCGCACGCGCGGGAGCCGGTCGCTGGGTCCCGGTGGACGGGGCGCCTGCTGCGGGAGGCCCGGCCGGGTCAGTCGTCGTCGGCGGCGTCGGCCCGTTCGCGCTGGATCAGCTCCTTGCTGCGCACCAGGCGCAGCAGCGTGACCACGAGCAGCCCGCCGGCCATGTTGAGCAGCGTCACGTACCAGAACCAGGCCAGCCACTCGCCGTACCCGAACGGCGCGGTGCCGGTGTGGATGGCACCGAAGACCAGCAGCGTGTCCAGGACCGAGTGGAACAGCTGCAGCCCGGCGAGGACGAAGGCGCCGGCCACCGCGGCGACGATCTTCGCGCCGTCGGCCGGGGTGCCGTTCTGCATCCGCGTCATCAGCGTGATGACGGTGCCGCCGAGGAAGGCCAGGCAGACCGCGCGCAGGTCCAGCGGTGACTCGACGAAGTGCCGCGCGGACTCGACCATCGTGGGCCCCAGCTCGGGGAAGCCGTGCGCCACCACCCACATGAACGCCCAGCCCCCGACCAGGTTGGCCGCCAGCGTGCCCGACCACAGCTTCGCCAGCTGCGCCCAGCTCGCCCGCCCGGCCACCACCGCGGTGACCGGCAGCAGGAAGCCCTCGGTGAACAGCTCGCTGCGGGCGAGCAGGAGCGCGATGAAGCCGACGGAGAAGGCCAGCCCGGCCAGCAGGTGGCTGCCGGTCCCGGCGTACACGGCCACCAGCGCGAGCACCCCGACGCCGACCTCCAGCCCGCCGGCCAGCCCGGTGGTCAGCACCTCGCGCCAGGTGCGGTGCAGCCGCTGCGCGCCCTGGCTGACCACCCGGTCGAAGGCCTCGACCAGCTCGTCCTCGGCCGGGGCGTCGGTGTCGCCGAGCTGGACGCGGCGCTGGTCGGTCATGGCGCGCACCTACCCTCGGCGGCGTGCCCCACTCCGAACCGCCCCGCGCCCCGGGGGCCGTGACGCTGCACCTGTGGGGCGTCCCCGGCCGAGCGGTGCCGCGGGCGGCTCTGCGGATGGCCTCGGTGCGCCCGGCGCTGGCCCGCACGCCCGGCCTGCGGTTCGCCAAGCTGCTGGGCACCGGCGACGGGCGCACCTTCACCGTCCGTGACGCCGACCCGCGCCGCTGGGGTCTGCTCGCCGTCTGGGACGACGCGGCCGCCGCCGACGCCCTCGACGACGGGCCGGTGACCCGGAGCTGGCGCCGGATCGCCGACGAGGAGTGGTCGGTGCGGCTGCGCCCCCTGGCCGCGCGCGGCCGGTGGTCGGGCCGCGAGCCGTTCGGCAGCCCCCGGCCGCAGCGCTGGGACGGCCCGGTCGCGGCGGTGACCCGCGCGCGGCTGGTGCTGCGCCGGGCCGCGCGGTTCTGGTCGGCGGTGCCGCCGGTGTCGGCCGACCTGCACCGGGCGCCGGGCCTGCGCATGGCCGTCGGGATCGGGGAGGCGCCGCTGGGCCTGCAGGGCACCTTCAGCGTCTGGGACTCCGGCGCGGCGCTCAACGCCTTCGCCTACGACCGGCCCGAGCACGCCGCCGTCGTGGCGCGGACGGCGCGGGAGGGCTGGTACGCCGAGGAGCTGTTCGCGCGGCTGGCGGTGCTGTCCTCCCGGGGCACCGTCGACGGCACCGACCCGGCAGCGACGGGCTACAGCACCGCGTAGAGGTGGACCTCCTCGCGGTCGTCGCCGGGCCCCAGCCGGATCGCGCCGGGCATCCGGCCGAACTCGCGGTACCCCAGGCCCGCGTAGAACCCCTCGAGGCCGTAGCCACCGCGCACGGTCAGGTGCAGCATCTCCAGGCCCAGCGCCCGGGCGGCGTCGTGCACGCCGGTCATCAGCACCCGGCCCAGGCCCTGCCCCTGCCGGGCCGGGTGGACCTGCACGCGCAGCACGGTGGCCCAGTGCCGGCGCAGCGGGCTGACCGACAGCGACAGCACCGCCCAGCCGGCCAGCTCCCCGCCGACCTTCACCACCACCAGCTGCTCACGCCCCTGCGCCACCCGCCCGAGCAGGGCGTCGAGCACCGGCTCGACGTCGTCCTCGGTGACCGGCGGGACGAACCCCACCGCGCCGCCGGCGTTGCTGACCTCCGTCCAGCACGCCAGCAGCGCCCGGCGCAGCTGCGGGCCGACGTCGCTGACGGCGGTCACCTCGGCAGCGGGCATGCCGTCGATCATCGTCCGCGGCGGAGGTCACACCGGCAGCACCCCTGGACCGCGAGCCCCTGGACCGCGGGCTCCGTCCCGCGCCAGGCTCGTCGCCATGAGCGACGCACCCGGTCCGGTCCCGACCCCGCGCCCCGTGGACGACGAGCTGCGCGTCCCCTTCTGGATCGTGCTCGCCGGGGTGGGCGCCGGCGCCTTCTGGGCCCTGGCCGGGGTGGCCCTGGGCTCCTGGCTGCGCTCCCGGCGCTGAGTCCGGTGCGCGCCGGTCAGCTGCCGCTGGGGCCGAACCGCTCGACCCGGACGTCGGCGGCCGGCACGCCCAGCCCCACCAGCAGCCGGCCGGCCGCCTCGGCGAACGGCGTGGAGCCGCACACGTAGGCGGTCTGCCCGGGCTCCCACAGCGGCACCAGGTCCGCGGCGGTCAGCCGGCCGGCCGGGCGGATGCCGGAGGGCTCACGGGTGGTGACCACCAGCGCCCCGGCCGCGCGCAGCTCGTCGGCGTAGGGCAGTTCGGCCACCGTGCGGGTGGACACGGCGATCCGGAGCAGGTCGGTGCGCCCGAGCTCGAGCGCGGTGCGCCACATGGCCACGAACGGCACCACCCCGGTGCCGCCGCCGACCAGCAGCGCCGGCCCGTCCCCCTCCCACACGAACCAGCCGCCGATCGGCCCGCGCACCTCGAGGGCGTCGCCGGGCTCGACGACGTCGGCCAGGTGGGTCGACACCTCGCCGTCGTCGAGGCGCTCGACGAGCAGCTCGACCAGCGGGTCGCCCGGCGACGAGGCCACCGAGTACGACCGCTGGGCGCGGTAGCCGTCCTCGGCGGTCAGCCGGACGACGTAGTGCTGGCCGGCGAGGTGGTCGACGCGGTCGGGCACCGCCAGCCGCAGCCGGACCGTGCGCGGGGTGGGCCGGTCGACCTCGCGCACCGTCGCCGTCCGCCACCCGCCGGCCGGGGCCCGCCGGCCCGGTGGGGGACCCGTCGGCCCCGCTGCAGGGTCCCGCCGCGAGCCTGCGAGCGGTGGGGGGCAGCGGGGTCCTTCCTCAGTCACCCTGGTAGCGCTGCTCGCGCCAGGGGTCACCGCGGTCGTGGTAGCCGTTCTGCTCCCAGAAGCCCTGCTGGTCGCGCTGGAGGAGGGTCAGCCGGGTGACCCACTTGGCGCTCTTCCAGAAGTAGAGGTGCGGCACCAGCAGCCGCACCGGGCCGCCGTGCTCGACCGGCAGGGGCTCCCCGCCGAACTCCCACACGATCCACGCCTTCCCACCGGTGACGTCCTGGAGCGGCAGGTTGGTCGTGTAACCGGTCTTGGCCGTCGCCATGACGAAGTGCGCGTCGCCGGTCGGGCGGGCGGCCTCCAGCAGCGTGTCCACGCTGACACCGGCGAAGTGGGTGTCGAACTTCGACCACGTCGTCACGCAGTGGATGTCGCCGCGGTACTCCGACGGAGGCAGCCGGTGGACCTCGTCCCAGGTCCAGGTGGTCGGGTCCTCCACCCGCCCGTCGACGGTGATGCTCCAGGTCTCCGGCGCGATGCGCGGGGTGGGCTCGGCGGTCAGCACCGGCCAGTCGCGGCCGACGTCGTACTGGCCAGGGGGCAGCCGGGGGTCACGCTCGCGGCGTCTGCCGAGGAAGCCCCGGGTCGGTCCTGCCACGCGTCCTCCTCGTTCGGGTGGTGTGCCGGGCACGCTGCCATGCCCGCGAGCGACCACCAACGTCCTGACCTGCGCTGAGGGTTCCCTCACATGACATGGCTCACTGCGTGTTCACATGGCCGACACCGGGTTATGGAGCCTAACTTTGGTGGCGTGGTGACGGTGACGCACTCGGGCCAGCGCAGGACCCCGAAGGCCGCGAAGACCAGTTCGGTCTTCAAGAAGGCGGTGATGGCGGTCAGCGGCATCATCCTGGTGCTGTACCTGGTCGCGCACATGATCGGGAACCTGAAGATCTTCTCCGGCCGGGAGTCGTTCAACGGCTACTCGGAGTGGATCCGCACGATCGGTGAGCCCGCGGTCCCGGCGCAGACGACGCTGTGGATCATCCGCGTCGTCCTGCTGGCCGCGGTCGCGGCGCACATCTGGGCCGCCGTGTCACTGTGGCGCCAGGCCAAGCGCGCCCGTCCCGTGCAGTACGTCGCCCGCAAGCAGGTCGCCCAGAGCTACGCCTCGCGCACCATGCGCTGGGGCGGGGTCATCCTCGCGCTGTTCGTGATCTACCACATCCTCGATCTCACCGCAGGTGTGGCGAACCCCGAGGGCACCGCCTCGACGCCGTACGACCGCGTGATCGCCGGCTTCTCCAACCCGTTCATCACCGCGGTCTACATCGTCGCGCTGCTCGCGCTCGGGTTCCACCTGCGCCACGGCATCTGGAGCGCCACCCAGACGCTGGGGCAGAGCAACAAGAAGCGGGAGCGGACGGTCAACGCCTTCGCCACCGTCTTCGCGGTGGTGCTGACCGCGGGGTTCCTGATCCCGCCGCTCAGCATCCTCTCCGGGCTCGTCGGCTGACTAGGAGCGACTACGACCATGGCCCTCGAACTGTTCACCCTCGGCGACCCGATCGCCGACACCTCGGCCCCGCGCGACGTCCCGATCGGTGAGCGCTGGAGCGAGCGCCGCTTCCGGGCCAAGCTGGTCAACCCGGCCAACCGCCGCAAGCTGACGGTCATCGTCGTCGGCACCGGCCTGGCCGGCGGCTCGGCGGCCGCCACGCTCGGCGAGGCCGGCTACAAGGTCAAGTCGTTCTGGTACCAGGACAGCCCGCGCCGCGCGCACAGCGTCGCCGCGCAGGGCGGCATCAACGCCGCCAAGAACTACCGCAACGACGGCGACTCGGTGCACCGGCTGTTCTACGACACGGTCAAGGGCGGCGACTTCCGCGCCCGCGAGGACAACGTGCACCGGCTGGCCGAGGTCAGCGTCAACATCATCGACCAGTGCGTCGCCCAGGGCGTGCCCTTCGCCCGCGAGTACGGCGGCCTGCTCGACAACCGCTCCTTCGGTGGCACCCAGGTGTCGCGGACGTTCTACGCCCGCGGCCAGACGGGTCAGCAGCTGCTCTACGGCGCCTACCAGGCTCTCGAGCGGCAGATGGCGGCCGGCACGGTCGAGCAGTTCGCGCGCACCGAGATGCTCGACCTGATCGTCGTCGACGGCCGGGCACGCGGCATCGTCGCCCGCAACCTCATCACCGGCGAGATCAGCACCCACTTCGCCGACGCCGTCGTCCTGGCCACCGGTGGCTACAGCAACGTCTTCTACCTGTCGACGAACGCCAAGGGCTCCAACGCCACGGCGATCTGGCGGGCCCACAAGCGGGGGGCGCTGTTCGCCAACCCCTGCTACACGCAGATCCACCCGACCTGCATCCCGGTGCACGGCGAGTACCAGTCGAAGCTCACGCTGATGAGCGAGTCGCTGCGCAACGACGGCCGGGTGTGGGTGCCCAAGGAGCGCGGCGACACCCGCGACCCGCGGGACATCCCCGAGGAGGAGCGCGACTACTACCTCGAGCGGATCTACCCCGCGTTCGGCAACCTGGTCCCCCGCGACATCGCGTCACGGCAGGCCAAGAACGTCTGCGACGAGGGCCGCGGCGTCGGCCCCGAGGGCAAGGGCGTCTACCTGGACTTCGCCGAGGCCATGCAGCGCCTGGGCCGCCCGGCCATCGAGGCCAAGTACGGCAACCTCTTCGACATGTACGCCCAGATCACGGGTGAGGACCCCTACGAGGTCCCCATGCGGATCTACCCGGCCGTGCACTACACGATGGGCGGGCTGTGGGTCGACTACGACCTGCAGTCCAACATCCCCGGCCTGTTCGTGATCGGCGAGGCCAACTTCTCCGACCACGGCGCCAACCGGCTGGGTGCCAGCGCCCTCATGCAGGGCCTGGCCGACGGCTACTTCGTCCTGCCGAACACCATCAGCCACTACCTGTCCTCCGGGCCCTTCGACAAGGTGGACCCGCAGCACCCGGCCGCCGTCGAGGCGCTCGAGGGCGTCCGGGCGCAGACGGAGCGGCTGCTGTCGATCAACGGCAACCGGACCACCGCGTCGTTCCACCGCGAGCTGGGCCGGCTGATGTTCGACCTGTGCGGCATGGAGCGCTCGGAGGAGAGCCTGCGCAAGGCGCTCGACCGCATCCCCGAGATCCGCCAGGAGTTCTGGACCAACGTGAAGGTGCCCGGCGAGCTGGGCCGCTTCAACCAGAGCCTGGAGCACGCGGGCCGGGTGGCCGACTTCATCGAGCTCGCCGAGCTCATGTGCGTCGACGCCCTGCACCGCAACGAGAGCTGCGGCGGCCACTTCCGCGCCGAGAGCCAGACCCCCGAGGGAGAGGCACTGCGCGACGACGAGAACTACGCCTACGTCGCCGCGTGGGAGTGGACGCCGGAGGGCGCCCCGCCGGTCCTGCACAAGGAAGACCTCGAGTTCGAGTACGTCCACCTCGCCCAGCGGAGCTACAAGTAAATGGACCTCAAGCTGCGCGTCTGGCGTCAGCGGGACGCGACGGAGAAGGGGAAGATGGTGACCTACGAGGTCACCGACATCTCCCCGGACATGTCCTTCCTCGAGATGCTCGACGTCCTCAACGAACAGCTCATCCTCGACGGGCAGGAGCCGGTCGCCTTCGACCACGACTGCCGTGAGGGGATCTGCGGTTCCTGCGGTGTCATGATCAACGGCCGCGCGCACGGCAACGGCCTGCACGACTCGCACCCGCAGACGGCGACCTGCCAGCTGCACATGCGGTCGTTCAAGGACGGCGAGACGATCGACATCGAGCCCTGGCGGGCGACCGCGTTCCCGATCATCAAGGACCTCGCCGTCGACCGGAGCGCCCTCGACCGGATCATCCAGTCGGGCGGCTACATCAGCGCCCCGACCGGGACCGCGCCCGAGGCGCACTCGATCCTGGTGGCCAAGAAGGACTCCGACGCCGCGTTCGACGCCGCCACCTGCATCGGCTGCGGCGCCTGCGTGGCGGCCTGCCCGAACGCGTCCTCGATGCTGTTCACGTCGGCGAAGGTCGTGCACCTGGGCCTCATGCCGCAGGGGCAGCCGGAGCGCAACGACCGCGTGATCAACATGATCCACCAGCAGGACCTCGAGGGCTTCGGCGGCTGCACGAACATCGGTGAGTGCTCCGCCAGCTGCCCGAAGGGCATCTCGATGGAGAACATCTCGCGGCTCAACCACGACCTCCTCGGCGCCCTGCGCGCCGGCGCGCGTCCGAAGAGCTAGCGGAAGGACCCCCTCGCCCCCCCACCGCTCGCACGCTCGCGGCGGGACCCTGCGAGGGGGCCGTTCCAGCACCCCACCTGCGGGCGGGGACCCCACCCGGGGTCCCCGCCCGTCGCCGCTCCCGGGCAGGCACGTCCCGGGGGTGGCGGCCCGTCGGTTCGACGTGCAAACTGACTCGGGTGACCGCGTCCTTCGACCTCGCCGGGCTGCCCGGCCGCCCCTGCACCATCGCCGCCGCCCTCGAGCTGGTGGGCGAGCGCTGGTCGCTGCTGGTGGTCCGGGAGGTCTCGCTGGGCAACCACCGGTTCAGCGACATCGCCCGCGGCACCGGCGCCCCGCGGGACCGCCTGACCGCGCGGCTCAACGCCCTGGTGGCGGCGGGGGTGCTCGAGCGCCGGCAGTACAGCGACGCACCGCCCCGCTCGGGCTACCACCTGACCGCGTCGGGCCGCGACCTGCTGCCGGTGCTGCAGGCCCTGCTGCAGTGGGGCGACCGCTGGGCCGCCGAGGAGCCGCCGGTGCGGCTGCACCACGCCCCGCACGGGCACGAGGAGCACCAGGTCGACGCCGAGTGGGTGTGCCGCACGTGCGGGGAGCCGGTCAACCGGTCCCGGGTCGAGCGCGTCCTCACCCCGGCCGGCCGCGCACTGGCCGGCGTCCCCGAGGAGCAGCGGCATGAGCACTGAGGCCGACCCGCTGACCGACCCGCTGACCGGCGCCGTGCCCGCCTCCTGGGGGGAGCCGCGCTCCCGGACGGTCACCTGGTACGACCCGATGGTCACCGCGGCCGGCGCCGTGGAGCGCTCCGGCCTGGAGACGCTGGAGGCCATCCGCGACGGCGTCCTGCCGCCCCCGCCGATCTCCGTGCTGGTGAAGATGGGCGTGGTCTCCGTCGAGGCGGGCCGGGTCGAGTTCACCTGCGCCGTCGACGAGTCGGTCTACAACCCGATCGGCGTCGTGCACGGCGGGCTGGTCTGCACGCTGCTGGACACCGTCGCGGGGTGCGCGGTGCACTCCACGCTGCCGAAAGGCGTCGGCTACACCTCCATCGAGCTGAAGGTGACCTACCTGCGGGCGGTGACGCGGGACAGCGGCACGCTGACCGCCGTCGGGACGGTGGTCAAGCCCGGCCGCCGGGTGGCCTTCGCCGAGGGGCAGGTCCTCGACGGGGCCGGGAAGCTCGTGGCGACGGCGTCGAGCTCCCTGCTGGTCTTCCCGCTGCCGACCTGATCGCCCGCGGCGCCCCGCGCGGTCAGCCGGACTCCCCGCGGATCCAGTCGACGACGAGCTCCGGGACGACGTAGGGCTCGCCCGGCACCGCCTTCTCCGGGAAGTCGAAGACGGCCAGCATCGTCTGCACCGGGTAGTCGGGGGTCACCGCCACGCGGCGCACCTCGGCGCCGTCGACGGAGAACACGGCGCCGTCGGGCCGCCAGTCGACGGCGTAGGTGTGCCAGTCGGCGACGTCGATCCCGGGACGCGGCGCGGCGAAGTCGTCGACCAGCCGCGGGTCGCGGAAGGGGTGCACGCCCATCCCGACGGCCGCACCCGCCACCGGGTCGACGGCGTCGCCGAAGACCTCCATGACGCACAGCTCCCCGCTGCGCCCGGGCTCGTCCTCCAGGCCGACCGTCCACCAGGCCACCATCGACCGCGGGGTCACCGTGGCCCGGGCGCGCATCTCCAGCAGCCCGTGGTGCGGTGTCCAGCCCCACCGCGCCGGCTGCTCCTCCCGGACGACGGCGCCCGGCCGCACCGGCTGCTGCCCGACCGTGCTGCCCACCGGCCCGGAGAAGACGCCGGACTGGATGCCCGAGACCCGCAGCGGCGGGTGGTCGTCGGGGCACCACAGCGGCGCGTCGTCGGGCAGGTACAGGCGCAGGCAGGAGTCGCGGACCTCGTAGCGGGCCGCCGTCGCCGCGCGGGAGCTCCACTGGGGCAGGTAGTGCGGCACCCAGACGTCGCGGTCGAGGTCGGCGCCCCCGAAGTCGTCGACGAACGCGCTCACCGGCTCTGCAGGGCGTCCAGTGCCACGGCCATCGACGCCGCGACCCGGAAATCCAGCCGCGGGTCGGGCACGGAGACGTCGTAGCGGTCGCGGATCGACTTCCGCCGCTCCACGACCAGGACCGGCGCCCCGGTGGCGGTGTCGACGAAGTCGAAGTGGAAGACGAAGGGCACCCAGACGTCGCCGAGGAACGGGATGAGCTCCCACACGCGCCGCAGGATCGCGATGAACGGCCGGCGCTCCTGCCCGACGGCGGTCAGTCCCGGCACCGACAGGTCCCAGGTCGAGCGCAGCAGGCTCGCGCCGAAGCGCTTCTTGAACGAGCCGAGGACCTGGCCGGACTCGTCGAACACGTCGTGCTCGGCGCGCACGTCGAGGCGCTGGCGCGCGCGGAAGGAGAAGACCGGCCGGCTCCCGCCCTCGTCGGCGGTGAACACGACCTCCTCCTTGAGCTTGAGCCGCTTCTGCTGGGCCATCGCGAGCAGCTGCTGCTCGCTGCCGTCCGGCCCCACGGCGCGGACCTCGTAGCGGTTCACCATCACGGTGATCCGCTGACGGACGGCGAAGCGCGGCACGACCATCGCGGCCGACGGCTGGTCGGAGTACGGGACGGTCACGGTGCTCTCCTCGGGTGTCGGCGGGTGGTCAGGACCCATCGTGGCCCCGCCGTCCAGGGACACGCCGTGCGCGACCGGATTGTGGAGCAGAATCTCGATTCCACCCAGCGAGTGCACAACCGCTGTGCCAGGCTCGGTCGCGGCACCGGGGGAACAGCCCCCCAGTCTCGCGGAGGTCGTTGTGGTCCAGCAGTCCCGTCGCGTCGGCGTCGCTGTGGTCGGACTCGGGGGTGCGGTAGCCACGACCGCGGTCGCCGGCCTGGAACTGGTGCGGATCGGGGCGGCGGGCACCGACGGCCTGCCACTGGCGGGGCTCCAGGTGGCCGGCGGTCCGGTCGAGGAGACGACGGGCCTGGTCGGCTACGAGTCCCTCGTCGTCCGCGGCTGGGACCTCGACGGATCCGACCTGCGCAAGGCCGCCGAGCAGCACGGCGTCCTCGACTCCCGCCAGCTCGAGCAGGCCGGCCCGGCGCTGTCGGCGCTGACCCCCTGGCCCGCGGCTGGCGACGCCGACTTCTGCCGCAACGTCACCGGCGGCAACGTGGTGCTGGCCGAGACCCGCCGCGCGCAGGTCGACGCCGTCCGCGCCGACCTCCGCCGCTTCCGCGAGGAGGAGGCCCTCGACGGCCTGGTGCTGGTCAACCTGGCCTCCACCGAGCGCTGGCCCGACCCCGCCGCCCCGGCGCTGCAGACGGTCGAGGCCTTCGAGGCCGGGCTCGACGCCGACGACCGCGCCATCACCCCGGCGATGGTCTACGCCTACGCCGCGATCGCCGAGGGCGCCGGCTACGTCAACTTCACGCCGTCGTTGGCCGCCGACGTCCCCGCGCTGGTGGCATTCGCCGAGCAGCGCGGCGTCCCGGTCGCCGGCAAGGACGGCAAGACCGGCCAGACGATGATGAAGACGGTGCTCGCGCCGGCCTTCCGCGCCCGGTCGCTCACCGTCGAGGGCTGGTACTCGACCAACATCCTCGGCAACCGCGACGGCCTGGCCCTCGACGACCCCGACTCGCTGGAGAGCAAGCTGCAGACCAAGGGCAGCGTCCTGGACTCGATCCTCGGCTACCCGGTCGAGGACCACGTCGTCCGGATCGACTACTACCGGCCGCGCGGGGACCAGAAGGAGGCCTGGGACGCCATCGACCTGGTCGGCTTCCTCGGCCAGCGGATGCAGATCAAGGTCGACTTCCAGTGCCGCGACTCGATCCTCGCCGCGCCGCTGGCCGTCGAGCTGGCCCGGCTCACCGACCTCGCGCAGCAGCGCGGCGAGGGCGGCGTGCAGCGGCAGCTCGGCTGGTTCTTCAAGGCGCCGATGACCGCCGACGGCAGCGTCCCGGAGCACGCGTTCCACCGGCAGGAGACCGCGCTGCTCGACTGGCTGGCCGCCGGCGTCTCCGCCCGGTGACCGCGCTCGCCCCTCCGCTCGTCCCCCTCGCCGCCCTCCGGCCGCTGCTCGCCGAGATCGGTGACGCCAAGCGGGTCCGGGTCGCCGGCCGGCCCGGCTCGCTCGCCGAGCAGGCCTTCGCCCGCGCCTGGGCGCGGCTGGTCTCCGGCGAGGACGTCGCGGCGGTCGCGTACTCGGAGACGGCGGCCGCCGTCGCCCGCGCCCGGCTCGCCGGCATCGACGCCGGCGTGCTGACCGGTGCCGGGCTCTCCGACGGCGAGGCGCTCGCCGTGCTGGAGCGCGGCTTCGACGAGGTCGCCGGGCCGCTCGACGCCGGCCTGCGCGATCGTCTGCGCGCGGCGCTGGGGCCGCTCCCCTCCCCCGGCACGCCGCCTGCGCTGGCCGGGGCGCTCAACGCCCAGCCGCGCGCGGGGGCCACCGCGCCGGGCCGCCAGCGGATCGTGGTCGAGCCGCCGGAGAGCCACGGCGACCACTGCCTGACCGTCGCCGTCTACGGGGCCCTGGTGGCCCCCGTGGTCGGTGCCGACCCGGTGCCGCCGTTCCTGCTCGGGCTGACCCACCACCTGCACAACGTCGTCCTGCCCGACGCCGGGTTCGCCGGTGAGGTGCTGCTCGGCGACGCCCTGGAGCGGGTCATGGCCACGCTCGAGGAGCGGGAGCTCGCGGCGCTGCCCGCCGACCTGGCCGGGCAGGTGCGCGAGGTGCTGGCGCTGCGGCCCGGCGCCGACGTGCCCGGGGCGCGGGCCTTCCACGCCGCCGACGTCCTCGACCGCGTGCTGCAGGTGCACCACCACGCGCGGGCGGCGGCGTTCACCGCGTCGCAGGCACTCGACGACCTCGAGCTCGTGCACGCCGGCCCGGTGCAGGCCTACCACCTCGACGTCCTGGCGGCGGCCGGGCTGTGAGGCTCACGCTCGACGCCCCCGTCGTCGACGGGATCCCGTTCGCGCGGGCCGGCCGGGACGACCTGCGCGCGGAGGTGGCCGGGCTGCTCGCCGCCGGGGAGAACGACCGCGCCCGAGTGCTGCTGCTCGCCGACGCCGACGACTGGTGGACCGAGCCACCGCCCCCGCCCGAGCAGCTCGCCCGGGTGCCGGCCGCGCGGACGCTGCGCGAGGCGATGGAACTGCTCGGCATGGGCCGGGTCGCCGACTACTTCGCCCACCGCTGGTCCGACCCCACCCACCTCGCCGGCCTGGCGCTGCTGCAGGCGCACTGGCCCGGGGACCGGCCGGTGGTCGACGTCGCCTGCGGGGTCGGCGCGCACCTGCGCGAGCTGTCCCGCCGCGGGGTGGGCGACCTGCTCGGCGTCGACGTCGTCTGGGCGAAGCTGTGGCTGGCGCAGCGGTTCGTCTGCCCCGCCGCGCGCTACGTCTGCGCCGACCTCACCGCGGCGCCGGACCTGCGGGTGCGCACCCCGGCCTACGTCATGTGCCACGACGCCTTCTACTTCCTGCGCGACAAGCGGGCCGCCGCCGCGGCGATGCACGCGCTGGCCGGGGACGGCGGCACCGTCGTCGTCGGGCACGCGCACGTGGCCGACCCGCACGGGGAGCCGCTGACGCCGGAGGGCTACGCCGGGGTGCTGCGCACCGGCCTCCTCTACGACGACGACGAGCTCACCCGCTCCCTGCTGCAGAGCCGCCCGCCGCGCCCGTCGGCACCGGCGGACCTGCACGCCAGCGAGGCGATCGCCCTGGTGGCCGGCGACCCGCTCGGGCCCGCCCCCGCCGACCTCGGCGAGCCGCTGCCCCCGCTGACGCCCAACCCGCTCTACCGCGACGGCGTGCGCACGTGGCCCAGCGAGCGGTACGCCGCCGAGTACGGGCCGCGGTCGGCGTACCTGCCGGAGCGCTGGCCCGACCCCGTGCCCCCCGACGCCGCCCGCCGCCGGCTGCTCGTCGACCTCCCGGAGGCCTGGTGAGCCGGCGAGTTCCCCGTCGAGATCGCGCGATCTCGCACGTCCACGGGGCCCTCCGCGTTCGAGATCACGCGATCTCGACGGGAGGGGGGACGCGGTGGTGAGCACCGTCGGCTGGGGCATCGCCGGGTGCGGCTGGGTGGCCCGCGACCACGCGCTGCCCGCGCTGCTCGCCGTCGACGGGGCACGCGTGGTCGCGCTGCACGACCTCGACCCCGCCGCGATCGACCGGATGCCGGTCGAGGGGGCCCGGCGCACGACCGACCTCGCCGAGTTCCTCACTACCCCCGGCCTGGACGCCGTCTACGTCGCGGTGCCCAACGCCGGGCACCGGGCGCTGGTCGAGGCGGCCGCCGCGGCCGGCACGGCGGTGCTGTGCGAGAAGCCGCTGGCCGCCGACGCCGGCGACGCTCAGGCACTGGTCGAGGCGTGCGCACGGGCCGGCGTGCTGCTCGGCACCGCCTACGACCAGCGCTGGCACCCCGCGCACGTGCGGCTGCGCGAGATGGTGCCCGACCTGGGCACCGTCACCGCCGTCCGGATCGTCTACTGCTGCTGGCTGCCCGGGGACTGGACGCCCGACGGCCGCCCGCACGACAACTGGCGGGTCGACCCGGCCCGCGCCGGCGGCGGCGCCGCGATCGACCTCGCCCCGCACGGCCTCGACCTGGCCGGCACGCTGCTCGGCGAGGACGTCACCTCGCTCTCGGCGGTGCTGCAGACCCGCGTGCACGACTACGGCGTCGACGACGGCGCCCTGCTCACCGGGACGACGGACGGCGGGGTGCTGGTCAGCCTGCACGTCGCCTTCAACACCCCTGACGCGCTCCCCCGCCGCCGCCTGGAGGTGGTCGGCACCCGCGGGATGGCGGTCGCCGTCGACACGATGGGCCAGACGGCGGGAGGCTCGCTGACGCTGTACCGCCCCGATCCCGTGGACGTGCCGTTCGCCGACACCCCGCCGTTCCGGGCGCAGTTCGCCGCCTTCACCGACGCGGTCGCGGGCCGCACCGGGTGGCCGTACGCCCCCGCCCGCGACCTCGCCCTGCACCGCCTGCTCCTCACCGCACTCTCCGGAGGATCCCCGTGAGCTCGCCCGACGTACCCGGGGCCATCGACCGGGCCACCGACCCCGCCGCCGACCTCACTGCTGACGGCACGGGCGCGCGGCACGCGTCCAGTCAGGTCGACACCAACCCCTACCGCGGCCTGCTGCCCGACCTGCCCGCCTACGCCTGCACCAACTGCGGGCACTGGCAGCGCTGGCCCGCGCCCGGGCCGCTGGTCTGCCCCGTCTGCGCCGACGTGCGCAACGCGCTGCCCGAGCACGGCTTCGAGTTCGTCACCGCCAAGCAGGCCGACGAGCTGGTCACCGGCTCCTGGCGGCCGGCCCCGGTCGACGGCGTGACCGAGTTCGGCACCGAGCCGCGCTTCGGCCTCGACAGCCGCGGCTGGGTGATCGAGACCGACATCGGCCTGGTCGGCTTCGAGTGCGCCCCCTGGTACACCGCGGACATGCTCGCCGAGCTGCGCCGGATGGCCGCCGAGAAGGGCGGCTTCCCGGTGCTGGCCTCCAGCCACGTGCACGGCTACGGGGCGTTGTGGCAGCTGCAGATGGAGCTCGAGCCGCGGGTGGTGTGCGTCAACGTGCACGACCTGACCTGGACCAAGGCCTTCCGCGTCACCTGGCCGGCCGACGACGTCCTGACCCTCGCCCCCGACCTCACCCTGCACCGCACCGGCGGGCACTTCCCCGGCCACTCGGTGCTGCACGACTCCCGCCGCGGCATCCTCTTCTGCGGCGACTCGCTCAAGGTCGACCTCTCCCCCGACGGCGACCCGGTCGCGCTGAGCGCCCACAAGGCGTTCCACGCGCAGATCCCGCTCTCGCACGGCGAGCTGCGGGAGATGCTCGCCGTCGTCGCCGAGCTCGACTTCGAGGTGGTCGCGACGCCGTTCGAGATGGTCCCCGGCGTCACCACCGACAACGTCGTCCACCTCGTGCAGCGGCTGCTGTCGGGGCCGCCGGACGCCGCCCCCGTCCCCCTGGAGGAGCTGTGACGACCACCGAGGTGACGCCGTCGCAGCGGTACCGCGACAGCTTCCCCACCCCGGTCGAGGACTTCGCCATCGAGGGCATCGATGTCCTCGACGTGCCGCTGCACTCGGCCGTCCTGCCCCCGACGCCCGCGCACCCCGGCGGCAGCGGGCTCGGCTACGGCGCCACCCGCGAGGAGGCCCGCACCGGCGCGATGGGCGAGATGGCCGAGATGGCCCTGTCGCTGCGCGCGCGCCAGGGCGTGCAGCGCGAGCAGGGTTCGTTCGCCGAGATGACCCGCCGGCACGGCCGCGACCGGGTCGCCGACCCCCGCGAGCTGTGCCTGGAGGCGGGCAGCGACTACTCCGGCGACCGCGTCCTGCAGTGGCTGCCGATGACGCGTCTGCGCGACGGCGAGCGGGTGCTGGTGCCGGCCGAGCTGGTGGCGTCCGCCCCCGACGACCTGCCCGGCGACCCGCCGCCCGGCGGCTGGCTGACCACGGTCATCACCAACGGGCAGGGCGCGGCCTTCGACGCCGACCGCGCGGTCACCCACGCGCTGCTGGAGGTGCTGCAGCGCGACGGCAACGCGACGGCGTTCCGGGCGATGGACCGCGGCGTCGTCGTCGACCTCGCCGGGCTCACCGACCCCGACGCGCTGGCGCTGCTCGACCGGCTCGACGCCGCGGGCATCGACGTCGTGGTGAAGCTCGCGTCGACGGAGTTCGGCGTCGTCGACCTCTACGCCGTGGGCTGCTCGCGGGACGGCTCGGAGCCGGTACCGGTGATGGCCACCGCGTGCGGCGAGGCCGCGCACCCCGACCGCGACACCGCCGTCCGCAAGGCGCTGCACGAGTTCGCCTCCGCGCGCAGCCGCAAGGCGTTCATGCACGGGCCCTTCGACGTCGTCCTGCCGGCGACGCCGCCGGGCTACCTGGACCACTGGCGCGGTGGGCACCCGCCGGAGCGGCTGGTCGAGGAGGACCGCGCGCTGCAGGCGATGCTCGAGTGGACGCGGATGGGCACGTCCGCGCTGGTGGACCTGCTGCAGGACACCGTGCTGTCCCGCCGGTCGACCGTGGCGCTGACCGACCTGCCGAGCTGGTCCGGGGACGACCTGCACGCGACCGTGACCGGCGCGGTGCAGGCCGCGGGGCACGACGTGCTGGTGGAGCTGCAGCCCTCCGCCGGCGACGCGGTGGCGGCCAAGGTCGTGGTCACCGGGCTGGAGGTCGAGACGATGTCCTACGGCCGGATCGGCGAGCGGGGGGTGCGGAGGCTCGTCGAGGCCGACGCGGGGCTCGCGGCCGTCGGCGCCGACCCCGGCGGCTGGGCGCGGGTGCACCTGACGCCCGCGGCCGAGGAGCGCCTCGGCGGGCCGGCCTGGTTCGACCGGGCGGGCGCCGACCGGCGGGTGGGCGCGCTGTACGCGCTGTACCGGGAGCCGGGCCGGCACGTGGTCGCGGAGGTCCTCGAGAAGTGACGGCCCTGCGGTACGCCTACAACACCAACGGGCTGACGTCGCACCGGCTGTCGGACGCGCTGCCCCTCCTCGCCGACTGCGGCTACGCCGGCGTCGCGCTCACCCTCGACGTCGTCCACCTCGACCCGTTCGCCGACGACGCGTTCACGCAGGCCGAGCGCGTGCGGGCCCGCTGCGACGAGCTCGGCCTCGGCGTGGTGGTCGAGACCGGCGCCCGGTTCCTGCTCGACCCGCGGGCCAAGCACGAGCCCACGCTCGTCACCGCCTCCGCGGAGGACCGGGCCCGGCGGCTGGCCTACCTGCGGCTGGCCTGCGACCTCGCGGAGGTGCTCGGCGCGGAGGCGGTCAGCTTCTGGGCCGGCGTGCCGAAGCCGGGCGTGGACCGCGACGCCGCGTGGGGCTGGTTCGCCGACGGCGTGCGCGCGCTGGTCGACAGCCACGGCGGGCGCTCCTACGCCCTCGCCGTCGAGCCCGAGCCCGGGATGCTGGTGGAGGACTGCGACGGCTGGGCACGGCTGGCCGCCGAGGCGCCGGGCATCGCGCTGGCGCTGGACACCGGGCACTGCGTCGTCGCCGGGGCGTACGAGCCGGAGGAGGCGGTGACCCGGTTCGCGCCGCACCTGGGCACGGTCGCCGTCGAGGGGATGCGCCGCGGGGTGCACGACCACCTGCCGCTCGACGAGGGCGACGTCGACCTGCCCGCGGTGCTGCGGGCGCTGCGCGAGGCCTCCTACGACCGGCTGGTCACCCTGGAGCTCTCCCGCGACGGGCACCGCGCGCACGAGATGGTGCCGCGCTCGATCGAGGTCCTGCGCCGGGCGGAGTCCCAGGGGATGGCCGCGTGAGGATCTGCTTCGTCAGCCGGCGCTACTGGCCGGCGGTCAGCGGGATGAGCGTCTACGCCGAGAACCTGCTGCGCGAGCTGGTCGCGCTGGGCCACGAGGTGGTGCTGGTCAGCCAGTACCGCGACGACGAGGCCGGCACCCGCGTGTACGGCGGCGGCCCGCCCCCCGCCGCCCGGGTGCCCGCCGGAGTCGAGGTGCACGCGCTGCCCAGCCGTGGCGAGACCGTCGTCCCCGCCGACTGGGAGGGCGACGTCGCCGAGATCGTGCGCACGGTGCTGGACCTGCACCGCGAGCGCCCGTTCGACGTGCTGCACGCCCAGTACGGCTACCCGCCGGGGCTGGCGGTGCTGGCCGCCGCGCGGGAGACCGGGCTGCCGGCGGTGGTGAGCATCCAGGGCGGTGACGGGCACTGGGTGGGTACCTGCTGCACCACCCACGCGCACGCGATGCGCGCCGTCGTCGACGCCTCGAACGCCGTGCTCATCGGCAGCGCGAGTTTCCGCGACGAGGTCGTCGGCAACCTCGGCAGCGACCCCGCGCGGTTCACCATCGTCCCGGGCGCCACCGACACCCGCCGGTTCACCCCGGCCGAGCGGCCGATCGGCGCCCTGCAGGACGCCCCGGTGCTGCTGTTCCACGGCCGCGTCGACCGCCGCAAGGGCGTGCTCGACCTGCTGGAGGCGCTGCCCGACGGCGTCCGGCTGGTCGTCTCCGGCATCGGCCCGGACCTCGACGAGGCGCGGGCCCGTGCCGACGACCGGACGACGTTCCTCGGCTACGTCCCGCCCGACGAGGCGCCGGCGGTGTACCGCTCGGCCGACGTGTTCGTCAGCCCCACCTACAGCGAGGGGTTCTCGAACACGCTGCTCGAGGCGATGGCCAGCGGGCTGCCCACGGTGAGCACCGACAGCGTCGGCGTCGTCGACTGCCTGCGCGACGGGGAGAACGGCCTGCTGCACACCCCGGGCGACGTCGCCGGGCTGCGCGCGGCGCTGGACCGGCTGCTCGCCGACGGCGCCCTGCGCGCCCGCCTGGCGACGACGGCGCTGGAGGAGGTGCGCCGGCTCTACTCCTGGCCGGTGCTCGCCCGCTCGATCGACGACGTCTACCGGTCGGTGGCGGGGGCTCCCCCGTCGCCGGACTGGACGATGCCGGCCGACGTCGACCTCTCCTGCCGGTTCCGGTCGGCGGCACACCTGCTGTGAGGGTGACCGCGGTCAGCCCGCACCTCGACGACGCCGCGTTCTCCGTGGGCGGCACCCTGGCCGCGCTGGCCGACGCCGGGCACGAGGTCACCGTGGTCACCTGCTTCACCGCGAGCGTCCCCGGCCCCACCGGCTTCGCGCTGGCCTGCCAGCTGGACAAGGGCCTGCCGGCCGACGCCGACTACATGGCGCTGCGCCGGGACGAGGACGCCGCCGCGATGGCCGTGCTCGGCGCGACGCCGCTGCACCTGGACCTGCCGGAGGCCCCGCACCGCGGCTACGGGAGCGCGGCGGAGCTGTTCGCCGGGGCGCACGAGGGCGACGAGGTGTGGCGCACCGTGCGGGACCTGCTGGAGGCCGTGCCGGGCGACCTGTGGCTCGCGCCGCAGGGGCTGGGAGCGCACGTGGACCACCTGCAGGTGCTGCGCGTCGTCGCCGGGACGGGCCGGCCGGTGCTGTGGTGGCGGGACTCGCCGTACGTGCTGCGCGACCCCGACGCGCGGCCCGGGCCCGACCTGCCCGGCGGGCTGACGGCCCTCGAGCTGCCGCAGGACCTCGACCGGCGGGCCGACGCCTGTGCCTGCTACGCCACCCAGCTCGGCTTCCAGTTCGGCGGGCCGGAGCGGATGCGCGCGGCGCTGGCCGGCCTGCCCGAGGTGCTGCTCGCCGACGCCGCGGCCCAGGAGCTGGCGGCCACGGTGGTGTCCCCCGCCCGCTAGTGCCCTGCCCACCACCCGGGGGCAGAGCTCGAGCGAGCGCGGGAGGTCAGAGCGGCTGCAGGGCCCGCCAGGCGGTCCAGGCGCCGGCGATCATCTCCCGCAGGTCGCGGGTGGCGCGGAAGCCCAGGTCGCGGGCGATCCGGTCGACGGCGGCGACCACGCGGGCCGGGTCGCCCGGGCGCCGGTCGGTCACCTCCGGCGTGGTGTCCCCGCCGGTCACCTCGGCGACGACCCGCAGCACCTCCCGGACACTGCTGCCCTCCCCGCGGCCGACGTTGTACGTGCCCCCGGGCCGGCCGGCGGCGAGCGCGCGGACGGCGGCCACGTGCGCGTCGGCGACGTCGGAGACGTGCACGAAGTCGCGGACCGGGCTGCCGTCGGGGGTCGGGTGGTCGTCGCCGAACAGCAGCGGCGGCCGGCCGGCGTCGAGCGCCTCGAACACCAGCGGCACGAGGTTCGCCGTCCCCCGGTCGCCCAGCCCGGGCGCCGCGGCACCGGCCACGTTGAAGTACCGCAGGCTCGTGGCGGCCAGCCCCCAGGCAGCGCAGTCGCGGAGCAGGTCCTCCCCCGCGAGCTTGGTGCGGCCGTACGGCGACAGGGGGCGGCATGCGGTGTCCTCGCCGACCCGGTCGACGTCGGGCATGCCGTAGACCGACGCGCTCGAGGAGAACACGAAGCGGGTCACGCCCTTGGCGCGGCAGCCCTCCAGCAGCGCGACGAGGCCCTCGACGTTCTCCGCCCAGTAGAGCAGCGGATCGGCCACCGACTCGGCCACCTGCTTCTTCCCCGCCAGGTGCACGACCCCGGTGACGCCGTTCTCCCGCAGCACCCGCCGGACCATGCCGCGGTCACGCACCGATCCGACCTCCAGCCGCACCCGCGGCAGCGCCGCCAGCCGCTGAGCGTCGCCGGTGGAGAGGTCGTCGAGGACGACGACGTCCTCACCCGCCGCCACCATCGCGTGCACGACGTGCGCGCCGACGTACCCGGCGCCCCCGGTGACCAGCCAGCTCACCGCCCCAGCCTGCCCTGCCGCACGCCGGGCCGCCCGTCAGGACAGGCGCTGACGCAGGTGGACGGCGACCTCCTGACCGGCGGCGTCCTTGCCGATCGCCGCGCAGACCGCCTTCCGCAGCGGGAGCCAGTGCGGGCCGTCGCCCGAGGGCATGCACGTGGCGGCGAACTCGTGGCCGTCGACGGTGCCGGTGACCTTGACGGCCCGGCGGGTGCCGAACAGCTCCGCGGAGCCGGGCACGGTCACGAAGGTGGCGAAGGCGCCGTCCTTCTCGATGGGTGCGGTGAACGAGGCGTCGATGTCCTGAGGGGTCACGGCGGACAGACTGGGCGCACGCGCAGGACTCATCGGGCCGATGCCGCGAGATCGGAGCCGTCCATGGCCGACGTGGCCGTCACCGTGACGCTCGCCCGCGTCCCCCACCGGGCGGTGCGCTTCGCCGACGACCCCGAAGGCGCCGCCGCGGTGCGGGCGCACCACCCGGAGGGCTTCGAGCTCTCCCCCACCGTCGTGGTGGGTGGGCGGTACCTGACCGACCCCAGCCTGCGCGAGGTCCGCGAGGCGATGGCCGCCCGCTGACGCGGAACCGTCCCCGGGCGTCCCTACGCTGCTG
Organism: Geodermatophilus obscurus; assembly: GCF_900115395.1. GTDB lineage: Bacteria > Actinomycetota > Actinomycetes > Mycobacteriales > Geodermatophilaceae > Geodermatophilus > Geodermatophilus obscurus_B. Next base: position 279,972 of record NZ_FOWE01000002.1, on the reverse strand, counting down.
GCCACCCGGACCCCGGTGGGAGGAGCGGTCGTGATCCGGACGTACCCGCACGGCGTGACGTGCTGGATCGACACCGAGCAGCCCGACCCGGTCGCCGCGGCCGCCTTCTACGCGGGCCTCTTCGGCTGGACGCTCACCGACGCCGTGCCGCCCGGCGTCCCGGGCCCGTACCTGATCGCACCCTCGACGGGCGGGACGTCGCCGCGATCGGCCCCGGGGACGGCCTCCCGGCCTGGCACACCTACGTCGCCGTCGACGATGCCGACGCGGCCGCCGCCCGGGTGCCCGGGCTGGGTGGCGCCGTCGTCTCCGGCCCCGAGGACGCCGGCCCGGGCGGGCGGACGGCGTCCTGCACCGATCCGCAGGGTGCGGCGTTCCGGCTGTGGGAGGCCCGTCGCCGCCCCGGCGCCCAGATCACCAACACCCCGGGCACCTGGAACTTCTCCGACCTGCACACCCCCGACCGGGGCGCCGCGATGGCGTTCTACCAGCCGCTGTTCGGCTGGCGCGACGTGGACATGGCCCAGGACGCCGGCACGATGATCCAGGTCCCCGGCTACGGCGACCACCTCGCCGCGACCGTCGACCCGGGCATCCACGAACGCCAGGCCTCGGCGCCGCCCGGCTTCGCCGACGTCATCGGCGGTCTGCTGGTCACCGCCAACGAGCCGCCGCACTGGCACGTCACCTTCACCGTGGCCGACCGCGACGACAGCGTGGCGACCGCCGAGCGGCTGGGCGCCACCGTGCTCCGCTCGGCCGACGGCGCGTGGACCCGCGACGCGCTGCTGCGCGACCCGCAGGGCGCGGAGTTCACCGTCAGCCAGTTCACCCCGCCCGACGGCGACTGGTGAGCGGTCAGCTCCGCGAGCCGGCGGCCAGCCGCTCGGCCGCCGGGCCGTGGAGTCGCCCTGCGGGCTGACGCGCCGGCCGCAGACGGCGAGCAGCAGGTCCCCCGGTGCCGGCACGGTGTTCGCGATGGACCTCGAGTCCTTCTTCGCCAGCGTCCCGGCCGCGCGGGTGTGGAGCCTGCTGCAGGGCGTCGTCGAACTGCCCGAGCCGGTGGCCCACGCCGTCACCGGCCTGGTGACCACGGTGGTGCCGGCGGCGGTGTGGCGGCAGGTGCCGGTGCCGGCCGACCCCGCTGGCCGCGACCGGCACGCCCGCCTCGGCCGCCTGCTCGCGACACCGCACCTCCCGCAGGGCGCCCCCACCTCGCCCGCGCTGGCCAAGCTCGCCTGCACCCGGCTGGACCGGCGGCTGACCGGCCTGGCGGCGTCGCTCGGGGCGGTCTACACCTGCTACGTCGACGACCTGTTCCTCAGCGGGCCGCCCACGCTGCACCGCCCGGCCGTCGCCGCCCGCGTGGCCGCGATCGCCGCCGGCGAGGGGTTCCGGGTCGACCCGGGCAAGACGCGCAGCGCCGGGTCGGGACGCCGCCAGACGGTGCTCGGCGCCGTCGTCAACACCCGGCCGACGCTGCCGCGCCCCGAGCGCGACGCGCTGCGGGCCCTGCTGCACAACTGCGCCGTCTCCGCCTGGGCCTCCCAGGTCCGGGACCGCGACCCGGCGACCTTCCGCGACCACGTCCTCGGCCGGGTCGCCTGGGCCGCCTCGGTCGACCCGGTCCTCGGCGCCCGGCTGCGCGACCTCGCTGCCCGGATCGACTGGGGCACACCGGGAGGACGGAGCGGTGACGTGCACTGACGGCGCAGTCCAGCGCGAGATCACGCCATCAGCGCACACCACCGCCCGCCCGATGAGTCCGGCGCCCGACGCCGGTCTGCCCCCGTACCACCGCGACGAGGAGGACGTCATGGACCAGCGGTTCAGCGCGACCCTGCAGAAGAGCCCGGCACCTGGCGGCTGGACCCACCTGGTCTGGCGGGAGTCGGTGCGGGAGCTCGGCACCCGCGGGCGGGTGGCGGTGGCCGGCACCGTCGACGGGTACCCGTCGTGAGCGCCGTCTCGCCGCTGCGGGTCGCCGCCGCGGCCGGAGCCGCCTTCGTGGCGAGCTCGGCCTGGTACGCCGCGTTCGGCTCCCGGCTGGCCGGGCTCGACGAGGCCTACGCCGGACCCCCGCGGTCGCCCACGGTGGTCGCGCCGGTGGAGCTGCTGCGCAGCGGCGTGGTCGCCACCGGGGTGTCGGTGCTCGTCGACCGGCTGCCCGCCCGCGGTCCCCGTGAGGCGCTGGCCCTCGGGACCGGGTTGTGGGCGGCCTTCCCGGTGGTGCTCCTGACCGGGTCGGTGTTCCACGAGAAGGTGCCCTGGCGGCTGGCCGCCATCCACGCCGGCGACTGGCTGCTCAAGCTGCTGCTGGTCTCCGCCGTCGTGAGCCGCCGCTGAGCGGGGCGGGCCCAGGCGTGCCACGGTCGGGCGCGGACCGCCGCGGCGATCCGGAGCCGAATGCTCCGGGAGTCGCGGGGTAGGGGCGGTCGGATGTGCGCGGCCGGGCCACCCGGGCCCGGCGACGAGGTGGGGAGACAGCGATGACACTGCCTGAACGGGAGTCGGTGACCGACTGGGTCGGCAAGCCGGTCGTGGACCGCGACGGCAACGAGATCGGCACGGTGACGCACCTGCTGGCCGACGAGGACACCGGCCGGCCGGAGTGGCTCTACGCCGAGCACGGCGGCGCCACCGTCGTCGTCCCGCTGGTGGGTGCCACCGGGGACGGCGAGCGGGTGCAGGTCACCGTCGAGCGCGGCATGGTCGACGGCGCCCCGCGCTACGGCGAGAGCCGCGAGCTCACCACCGACCAGGAGGCCGCGCTCTACCGGCACTACGGGATCGAGGCGACGACGGCGACCTCCGACACCCTGCTCCCGGCGGAGGGCGCCGAGCCCACGACGACGACCACGACGGCGGCCGCCGCGAGCGACACGGTGCCGGTCGCGCAGCCGGCCGAGGCGCTGCCCAGCGGGGACGACGCCGGCGAGGCGCTGCCCCCGACCCCGCCGCCGACGGTGGCCCAGCCCGGCGACCGGGACTTCGGGCGGGCCGACGACACCTCCGGCGGAGGCACCGGCACCACCCGGATCGCCGCCGCCGTCGCCGCGGCGCTCGCCCTCGGGGCGGTCGTCCTCTCGGTGCTCCGCCGGCGCCGGCAGCCGGCCGCCCGGCTCCCGCGCAGCGCCCGCCGGACGGCGCGCCCGTCCACGCGCAAGACCGCCCGCAAGGCCTCCCGCAAGGCGTCCCGCAAGGTCGGGCTGAAGGTCGCGAAGGTCGGCCGGAAGGCCGCCGAGGCCGACCGGAAGACCCGCAGGGCCACGCGAAAGGCCACCGGGAAGGCCGCCGGGAAGGCCGCCCGCCGGACGCGCGCCGTCCCGGCCACCGGGGCCTCCCTCCTGCAGCAGGCGACCGCCGGGGTCGCACCGGCCGTGCTCAGCGCCACGCGGCAGGTGCGGGAGGCCACCCGCAGCGGCACCGCCGGCGCCGGCGCGGTCGTCGGCAACGCCGCCCAGCAGGTCCTCGAGGCCACCCGGTCCGGCGCCGCGGCGGCCGTGCCGGCCGTGACCGGCGTCGCCCAGCAGGCCCTGGAGGCCACCCGCGGCAGCCTGTCCGCGGCCGGGCCTGCCGCGGCCAACGCGGCGGCGCAGGTCCTCGGCGCCACCCGCAGCGGCGCGCTGGCGGCCGCTCCCCTGCTGGCGTCCACCGGGTCCGTGCTGCGCGAGGCGGCCGACGAGAGTGCCGCCGCCGCCCGGCAGGCGCTGGGGACCGGTGCCGCGCTGGCGACCGCCGCGGTGTCGAAGGCCGCCGAGGTCGGGGCCGAGCTGGGCCAGACCGGGATGCGGGCGGCGATGCGCGCCGAGCGCGCCGTCGAGTCGGTGCCCGAGGAGGTCGCCGAGGCCGGCCACCGGCTGAAGAAGAAGGGCAAGCGGGTCGTGCGCCTGACGGCCTTCGGGCTGGGCGCGGGCACCGGCTACGTCGTGGGCGCCGGGTACGGCGACTACGAGCAGATCACACGGGCCGCCGGCCGGCTCACCGGCCGGGCCTGAGACCGCGACCGGCCGGGTGCCCGCTGCGTGCGGGCACCCGGCCGGTCGGCAGGTCAGCGGCGGCTGCCGCCGCCGATCATCGGGTCGTCCCCGTCACCACGGACGGTGTGCTCGACGCCCTCCGTGGACGACGGGGCGGTGTAGCCCTCCGCGTCGGACTCGGGGATGAGCACGTCGTCGCGCACCACGACGTCCGCCGGCGGCTGGTCCACCACGGTGACCTGCTGCGGCTGGGCGACGCCCTCGGGCCGGTCCACCGGCTGATCCACCGGGCGGCTCTCCTGCTGCCCGCCGGACGACGCCACCGCCGCGGCCGCTGCCGCGACCCCGGCCACCGCCGCGGCCGCACCGGCGACGACCTTCCCCGAGACGCCGGCCTTGCCGCTGTCGCCCTGCGACCGGTGCGCGGTCTCGGCGGTCGGCGTGCCGACGTCGAGCTCCTCGTTGATCGACCCGCGCCAGGCGCCGCTGGCATAACCCTGGCTCTCGACCAGGCTCTTGAACCGCTCGAGGTCCGACCGCACCTGCCGCTCGACGATCCCGAGCTTGTCGCCGACCTGCTCCACCAGGCCCTCGGGCTCGTACTCCAGCTGCAGGTACACGATCGTCGAGTCGGGGCCGGCGGCCTCGAACCGGACCGCGCCGGCGTTGGTCGCCCCCTCCGTGGCGGCCCAGGCGACCTTCCGGTCGGGGTCCTGCTCGAGGACGGTGGCCTCCCACTGCCGGCGGACGCCGGCGATCTCGGCGACCCAGTGCAGCCGCCGGTCGTCGAGCTGGCGGACCTCCTTGACCCCGCCCATGAAGTGGGGGAAGTCCTCGAACTGCGTCCACTGGTCGTAGGCCGTGCGCACCGGCACGTCGACCTGGATCGACTTCTCGACCTTGGTGGTCATCGCTCCTCCTGTCGTCGTCACGACCGTCTCGGCACGTGTGTGAGCTGCGTTACCCCTGGTCAAGGTGGACAACCGTGCCGCGTGTCCGAGGAGAGGAGGAGCGCCCGCCGGCCCCGGTGCGACGGCTGTGGCGCGTGGGGCTGCCGCGTCCCTCCCGGGCCGTGGACCGCCGATGGGGAGGGCATGCGCGCCAGTCACGTCGCCACCGCCCTCGCCGCCTTCACCGCCGGTCTCACCGCCGCCTCGGCACTGCACCGCCGTGCCGGCCGTGCGGTCCCGGCTCCCGCCCGCGCCGCCGTGCCCGGCCCGGTGCCCGCCGAGGCACCCGCCGTCGCCCGGGACGCCATCGCCCGGGACGCCGTCGTCCTCCCCTTCCCCCGCCCGGCACTGGCCGCCCTGCCGGCCGCACAGCCCGCGGCGCGGCCCGCGGCCCCGGCCCGCTGCGGCGACAGCGGCGGGGTGACCCGGGCCGGCGCACCGTGCGCCGCCCGCGCCACCAGCAACGGCCGCTGCCACCACCACCCGCTCGCCGCCTGACGACGGTCGGCCCGCGCGGTAGACAGACGCGGTGGGCGCGCGCCGGGGAGCCGAGGTGCTCTCCCGGCGTGCGCTCGACCGCGCCACGCTCGCCCGGCAGCTGCTGCTGCACCGCGACGAGCGCGACGCGTCCGGCGCCGTCGACCACCTCGTCGGCCTGCAGGCCCAGGAGCCGCAGGAGCCCCACGTCGGGCTGTGGTCGCGGCTGGCCCGGTCGTCCCCGGCCGAGCTCGACGGCCTGCTCGAGGGGCGGCAGGTGGTCCGCACCCAGCTGATGCGCCGCACGCTGCACCTGGTCACCGCCGACGACTGCCTGCGCCTGCGGCCGGTGCACCAGCCGATGCTCCTCGCCCGGATGCTGGGCGTGCTCGGCCGGCGGCTGCCGGGCGTCGACCTCGACGAGCTCACCGCCGCCGGCGAGCCCCTGTTCGCGGCGGAGCCGCGGCTGCTGCCCGAGGTCGGCCGGCTCCTCGCCGGCCGGTGGCCCGACGCGCTGCCGCGCGACCTCGGCGACGCCCTGTCCAGCCTCGTCCCGCTGGTCCAGACGCCGCCGCGCGGGCTGTGGCGGCAGCAGGCGCCGGCCCGCAACACCACCGTCCGCGCCTGGCTGGGCCGCGACCTGCTCGTCGGCCCGCCCGACGACGTCCTCGACGCCCTCGTCCTGCGCTACCTGCGGGCGTACGGGCCGGCGGCGAGCGCGGACCTGCGCGCCTGGTGCGGCCTGAGCGGACTGCCGGCGGTGGTCGCCCGGCTGCGGCCGCAGCTGCGCTCCTGGCGCGACGAGCGCGGACGCGAACTGCTCGACGTCCCCGACGCTCCCCTGCCCGACCCCGGCGAGCCGGCGCCGGTGCGCTTCCTGCCGGCGTTCGACAACGCCGTCCTGGGCTACGACGACCGGTCGCGGGTCATCGCCGACGAGCACCGCGGGCTCAGCGTGACCGGTGCCCGCCTCGTCCTCGTCGACGGCTCCGTGTCGGCCACCTGGACCACCGGCGGGCGCGACGACGGCGGCGTCGACGTGACCGTCCGGCCGCTGCGCCCGCTCACCCCCGCCGAGCGCGACGACGTCGAGGCCGAGGGCACCGCCCTGGCGGCCTTCCTCGGCGACGGCGCACCGGGCCGGCTGACCGTCGTCGGAGGACCGGCCTCCGGTTGACGCGCGGCCGGCGCTCGGCGAGGGTCGCTCCCACCGCTCGGGAAGGGGTCCGCGTGGAAGCCGACGTGATCGTCGAGGTGCCCAAGGGCTCCCGGAACCGCTACGAGTACGACCAGCGGCTCGGCCGCATCCGGCTGCTGCGGATGCTGTTCACGGCCACCGGCTACCCCGGCGACTACGGGTTCGTCCCGGACACCATCGCCGAGGACGGCGACCCGATCGACGCGCTGCTGCTGCTCGGCGAGCCGACCTTCCCCGGCTGCCTGGTGCGCGCGCGGGTCATCGCGGTGTTCTGGGTGCACGACGAGCGCGGCCCGGACGCCAAGCTGCTCTGCGTCCCGGCCACCGACCCGCGCCAGCAGCACCTGCAGGAGCTCGAGGACGTCCCGATCCACCAGATCGCCGAGATCTGGCACTTCTTCGAGATCTACGAGGCGCTGGCCCCGGAGAAGTCGGCCGAGACCCGCGGGTGGGAGCGGCGGGCGCAGGCGGTGGCCGCGCTGGAGGACGCCCGGCGCAGGTTCGCCGAGCAGGCCCGGACCGTCACCGGCTGAGGCCCCGGCCCCCGAGGGATCCGGTGACGGACGACGAGTGCCCGGAGCTGGTCACCCGGTGCCGGTTCGGGGCCTGGTCGGCCCTGGGGGGCACGCCGGTGGAGGACCACCGGGCGCTGGAGGCCCGCCTCGGCGCCGCGCTCCCGGTCTTCTCCTGGTTCTCGGCCCTCCACGACTGGGACGCCGGCACCGCCGGCGGCATCGCCGCGTTCGACCCGGCCGACCCCTACGACTGCATGGTCTGCCTGGAGCCCTGGGACACCCGCCTGGCCGACGTCGTGTCCGGCGCCCGGGACGGGTACTTCCGGCGCTGGGCCGGCGGGGCCCGCGCCTACCCGGGGCGGGTCCTCGTGCGGCTGATGCACGAGGCCAACGGGAACTGGTACCCGTGGTCGGTCGCGCACGAGAGCGATGCGGTGACCGACCCGGAGCAGTGGCAGGAGGCCTGGCGCCGCGTCGTCGGGATCGCCCGGGGTCAGGGGGCGACCAACGTGGCGTTCGTGTTCTGCACGAACACCAACGACGTCGGCGGGGTGCCCGCGGAGGCCTACTGGCCCGGCGCCGAGTGGGTCGACGTCGTCGGGGTCGACGGCTACAACTGGGGATGGGACGCCGCCGGGAGGCCGCAGGTCACCGCGGAGCAGGTCATCGGGCCCATGTACCGGCGCCTGACGGCGCTGCACCCCACCGCCGAGTTCGTGGTCGGCGAGATCGGCTGCGCCGCCGGGCCCGGCAAGGCCGCCTGGCACGAGGCGCTCTACCGCTCCCGCCGGTTCCCACGCCTCACGCGGGTCGCGTACTTCCACGAGGCCAAGGAGCAGGACTGGCGGCTGGACTCCGACGAGGCGACCCTGCGGGTGCACCGCCGGTACCTGGCCCGGGCACCCCGGTGACCGCCGCCCGCTGCTCCAGCGGGGACGGACGGCGCTGCAGGAGGGGCCGGCGCCCACCGCCCCGTCGTCGCCGGGGCCCGGCACCGGGACGCAGGACCGCCGTCCCGGTGCCGACGCTCAGGCGCGGCGGGCCGTGAGCAGCAGGTACTCCCAGTCCATGACCGTCGACCCGGTGCCGCGGTCGTACCGCGCGGCGAGCGCGGCCAGGTCGTGGTCGAGCGCCGCGGTGCGGGCCGGATCGTCGGCGATCCCGCGGTAGATGGCGATGGTCGGCCCGTAGACGGTCTTCCACCAGTCCCGCCAGGCCTCCGGGGAGGCGTACTCCGGCGAGGTGACGGTCTGCCGGCGGGCGACGACGTCGGTCACCCGGTCGCCGAGCAGGCCGCGCACGTGCTGCTCGTCGCCCCACAGCGGCGGCGGCTGGGCGCCGGGCGGCGGCGTCGGCGCGTAGGGCTTCATCGTCCGGAACATCTCGCCGACGAAGCCCTGCGGCGTCCAGCTGAGCAGGCCGATCCGCCCGCCGGGGCGGCACACCCGCACGAGCTCGTCGGCGGCCTGCTGGTGGTGCGGGGCGAACATGACCCCGACGCAGGACAGGACGACGTCGAAGCTCGCGTCCCCGTAGGGCAGCGCCTCGGCGTCGCCCTCCTCCCAGGTCACCGGCACACCCTCGCGGGCGGCGAACGCGCGGCCGGCGTCGAAGAGCTCGGGGGTGAGGTCGGAGGCCACGACGTCGGCGCCGGTCAGGGCGGCGGGGACGGCGGCGTTGCCGCTGCCGGCGGCGACGTCCAGCACCCGCTCGCCGCGCCGGACGCCGGCCGCGGCGACCAGGACGCGGCCCAGCTCCGGGATCACGTCGCGGGCCACGGCCGGGTAGTCGCCCAGCCCCCACATCGCCCGGTGCCTGCCCTTGAGGGCACGGTCGGCGGCGGTCGTGTCGACGGTGTCGGTCATCGTCTGCTCCTGTCGTCGTGCGGGTCCTCCCCCGCGGTGGGACGACGGTCCCGCCGGCGCGTTGCAGACCGGCTGCACCTGGGCTGCAGCCTCAGCCACGGACGGGCGCGGGCTCCCCGGACACCAGGCGGCGCAGCGCCGCGCGGGCGTGCGCGACCGCGGCGGCCTCGACGGCCCGCGGGTCGGGCGGGGCTCCGTCGCGGTGCGGGGCCGGCAGGTCCAGCGGCGAGGGCCGGCCCGCGGCGAGCAGGTGGCCGTGCAGGACGGCGGCGTCGTCGTCGGCGTGCACGCGGTGCAACAGCCGGGTGACGTAGCGCAGGTCGAGCCACTGCTGCGTGGAGTCGCCCACCCGCTCCCAGTGCGCGAGGACCGCGAGCAGCCCCTGCGCGGCGACCCCCGGGTCGCCGTGCACCGCCCGGGTCGCCGCGGCCTCCATCATCGCGATGCCCTGCCACCAGAAGTTGCGCACGGCCGCGGCCAGCGCCTCGGCCTCGTCGAACAGCGCCAGCGCGCGCTCGGGGTCGGACTTCTTCACCACCAGCCCGAGGGCGTAGCGGGCCATCGACCGCGCCGTCGGGTTGGCCGTCGCCTCCGCGACCTCGAGGCTCTCCCGGGCGGCGGGCAGGCCGCGCTCGGCCCGGCGGCTCACCGCGTGGCAGACCGCGACGTAGTACAGCGTCCACACCAGCCGGATGCGGTCGCCCTCGGCGCGGGCCCGCTCCGCCTCGCCGGTGTAGTGCGCCAGCGCGGCGCCGACGTCGCCCTCGTAGAGCGCCACGTCGGCGAGCACGTCGCCGGGGTGGGCGATGCGCGGCGACCCCGGCGGTGGCCGGCGGTCCCCCGCCCGGCGCGCGGTGGCCACGGCGGTGGCGAAGTCGCCGCGGTTCCAGGCACCCCGGGCGGCGGCGCCGACGGCGGCCGGGTACCGCGGGTGGTCCGGGTCGACCACGGGCAGCAGCTGCTCGGCCCACGCGTAGGCCTCGTAGCCGACGCGCAGGTGCACCAGCTCGGGCACGGCCGCGACCAGCCGCACGGCGAGGTCCCAGTGCGACCCGGCGGCGGCCCGGGTGAAGGCCGCGCGCAGGTCGTCGTAGACGCCGAGCGCCTCCTCCGCCCACGCCCGCTCGTCGGGGCCCTGCAGCCCCGCGCCGGCCCGCTCGGCGTAGTCGACGTGGTACTCGACGTGCCGCCGGGTGAGCCCGGCCGTCTCACCGGCGGCCTCGGCGCGGGACCGGCCGTAGGCCCGCAGCGTCTCCAGCAGGCGGTAGCGGCTGTGCACCCCGCTGCGGGCCACGACCATCGACCGGTCGACGAGCCGGGAGAGCCGGTCGAGGACGTCGTCCTCGGAGGCGCCGGGGTCGGCGACGCCGTGCACGGCGCGCAGGTCGGCCCCGCCCGCGAACACCGACATCGCGCGGAAGAGCCGCTGCTCGTCCTCGGGCAGCAGCCGGTAGGACCACTCGATCGCGGCGACGAGGCTCCGGTGCCGGGCGACCGGGCCGCGGCCGCCGCCGAGCAGCGGGGCGTCCTCGAGCCGGGCGGCCACCTCCGCGGGGCTCATCGCCCGCATCCGGGCCGCGGCCAGCTCGATGCCCAGGGGCAGGCCGTCGAGGCGGGCACAGATGGCCGCGACGGCGTCGGCGGTGGCCGGGTCGAGGGAGAAGTCCGGCGTCGCCGCCCGGGCGCGCTGGACGAACAGCGCGGTGGCGTCCGCGAGCGGCAGCGGCGGGACCGGCCACACCTGCTCGCCGTCGACGCCGAGCGGCTCGCGGCTGGTCGCGAGCACCACCACGCCGGGACACCGCTGCACGACCTCACCGACGAGGGCGGCCGCGTGCGGGCGCACGTGCTCGCAGTTGTCGACGACGAGCAGCAGCGACCGCGGGCGCAGGTACTCCAGCACCGTCTGCTCCACCGACAGCCCGCTGCGCTGCCGGATGCCCAGCGCCGCCGCGACCGCGTCACCCACCGGGCTGCCGTCGGGGAGGGCGGCGAGCTCGCACAGCCACACGCCGTCGCCGAACCGGGCCCGGCCGAGGGCGGCGACCTCCACCGCCAGGCGGGACTTCCCCGCTCCCCCGACGCCGGTCAGCGTCACCAGCGGGCCGGCCTCCAGGGCGGCCAGCACGCCCCCGGTCTCCTGCCGGCGGCCGACGAAGCCACTGGCCCGCCGCGGGAGGTTGCCCGGGGCCGGCGTCGCGGTGAGCGCGGGGTCGTGGGCGAGGACCCGCCGGTACAGCTCCTGCGCGGGCGCGGCCGGCTCGACCCCCAGCTCCTCGGCGAGGCGGGCCCGCAGCTCGTGGAAGGCGGCGAGGGCGTCGGCCTGGTGCCCGGTGGCGTACCGCGCCCGCATGAGGCTGACCGCGGGCCGCTCCCACGACGGGTGTGCGCGCACCAGCGCCTCCAGCTCGGGCACCGCCTCGGCGGACCGGCCGAGCTCCACCAGCGCGTCCGCGCGGTCGGCCGTGGCGCCCGTGCGCAGCTCGGTCAGCCGGGCCGCCTCACCGGCGGCGAACTCCTCGTCGGCGAACTCGGCCAGCGCGTCCCCGCGCCAGAGCGCGAGGGCGGCGTCGAGGTCGGCGAGCGCCCGGGCGTGGTCGCCCGCCGCGGCCGCGGCCCGGGCGCTGCGGACCCGCTGCTCGAACTCGGCGGCGTCCAGCGTCGCGGCGTCCAGCGAGAGGCAGTAGCCGGGCGGGCGGTGCCGCAGCGGGGCGGCGTCCCGGAGGACGCCGCGCAGCCGGGAGACGTAGGCGCGCAGGGCGGTCGCCGCGCCGTCGGGCGGGGCGTCGCCCCACACCGCGGCGACCAGCCGGTCGGCGGGCACCACCTCGCCGCGGGCGACGAGCAGGGCCGCCAGCAGGGAGCGTGGCCGGTGGCCACCGACGGCGAGCGGCCCGTCCCCGTCCTCGACCGAGAGCGGCCCGAGGACCCGGAAGCGCACGTGCCCTGTGCCTGTCATGGATGCCTCGCCCTGCACGCGGACCGCCACGGGCCGGGGCGACCCTAGCGGCGACCCGCGGGCGGGGACAGGGGCGAGCGCGCCGCCTGGCTCAGCCGGCCCCGGCCCCACCCGCGGCGCCGGTGAGCGCGGGCATGTTGCCGACCGCGGCCATCGCCTGCTCCCGGTACCGCGCGAGCACGGCCTGCCGCTGCGCGTCCTCGCGGTCGACGCCGGCGACCAGCTTGCCGAAGCCGTCGAGGCGGCTGGTGCGGATCCAGCGCCGCAGCTCGCGGTCCTGCGACCAGTGGAACTGGTTGAGCATCGTCGTCATGACCGAGCCGGCGTACTCGTCGAGCGTGTGCGGGAACCGCACCGGCGCGCACAGCCGGTTCTGCTGCTCCTCGTCGTCGTGGTGCGCCTCGACCCAGGCGGTGAGCGCCGAGCTGAAGGCCGGCTGCGGCAGCCGCAGCATCTGCAGGACGATGCGGTCGCCCTGGAACACCGGCTGCACCGGGCGCGGCCGCACGGCGGAGGCGGTGCAGTCGACGAACAGGGTGCCCGGCGCCACGGGCACCTCGCCGCCGTCGAGGACCATGCGGCCGGGCTCCAGCGCCCGCACCCGCCCGAGGCGGACGACGTCGCGGACCCGGCGCAGCACCTCGACCTCGCCGGGCGCGACCGTGGCGAGGTGGAACATGCCGGGCGTGCGCTCGCGGTCGATGCGCGTCACCGCGCCGCAGGCCTCCAGCCGCAGGAACAGGTCGTCGGTGGAGGTGGCGGCGGCGAAGGCGGCCATCTGGTCGGCCTGCCCGCCGATGACCGCGTCGAAGAACTCCGGCGCCGGCTGCGTGGTCACCCGGTTGATCAGCCAGGAGTCGCGCGGGACCACCCAAGTGATCGCGTCCGGGTCGGCGCCGGCCTGGACCAGCCAGACGACGGTGTCCATCGCCGTCTTGCCGCCGCCGAGCACGGTGAAGCGGTGCGGGACCTCGTCGGTGCCGGTGCCGGTGCCGGTGCCGGTGCCGGTGCCGGTGCCACTGCCCAGGCCCGGCAGCGCGTTGGGCGGGACCATCCGCACGCCGGGCGCCACGGAGAACGACGGCGTGTGCGTCGACGGCACCGTGGGGCTGGCGTAGGTCGCGTCGACGACCTTGCGGCGCACGTGCACCCGCGTGACCGCGCCCGAGAGCAGCGAGCGGAACCGCCCCTCCCCCTCGTAGTCGCTCATCGGGTGGTAGGAGACGCGCCCGCTCGGGACGAGGCGGGTGCTGACCACCCGGTCGTAGTAGCCGCAGATCTCCGGGCCGGACGCGAGCTCGTAGAGGCCGGCGTTGAGGCCGGTGGTGTCCTTGCGGCCGCTGCCCAGCTCGGTCGAGTTGACGCCGTAGAAAGCCGACGGCTGGTGCAGCGTGACGAAGGGGTACGCGTCGTTCCAGTGACCGCCGGGCTTGCCGTGCCGGTCGACGATCGTGACGTGCGCGTCGGTCTCGTCGAGCAGGGTGTCGGCGAAGGCAAGCCCGGAGGCGCCGGCGCCGACGACGAGGTAGTCGGTCTCGATGACGGGGTCCACGACCGCCACGGTATAACAGTGTCATGACAGTGTCATGGGGGAACGGGGACGACGACCCCCGGCGCACCCGCGTGGTGGAGCTCGCCGCGCGCCTGATCGCTGAACAGGGGCCGCACGCCCTGTCCCTGCGACGCCTGGCGACCGCGGCCGGCGGGTCGACCCAGCTGGTCTACACGCTGTTCGGCGGCAAGCCCGGGCTCGCCGACGCGCTCTACGCCGAGGGCTTCCGCCGGCTCGGCGAGGCGATGCGCGCGGCCGCGGCGGAGGCCCCGGCGCCGGTGGGCGACCCCGCCCGGCTGGTCGTCCTCGCGCAGGCCTACCGCCGGTTCGCCGCCGACGAGCCGGCGTTCTTCTCGGTCATGTTCGGGCCGGTCATCCCGGGGTTCACGCCGAGCCGGGCGACCCGCGAGGTCAGCCGCGACCGGTCCTTCGGCCAGGTCGTCACCGCGGCGCAGGAGTGCCTCGACGCCGGGACGCTGCGGGCGCAGGACGCGCTCGCGCTGGCGCGGGCCTGCTGGACGACGACCCACGGGGTGGCCGCCCTGCAGCACGCCGGGCTCCTCGACGGCGGCGCCGGCGACCTCGACCCGGTGCTGCGGGTGGTCGTCGACGCGCACCGTCCCTGAGCGATGAGCCCGGCGGTCGGGCACGGTCTCCCCTGCGGGCGGCACGGCGCCGCCGGTGCGGGAGGTGGGTCGTGGTGAGGATGAAGCTGGAACTGGTGCCGGTCCCGGTCGCCGACGTCGACCGGGCGAAGGCCTTCTACGTCGAGCGGCTCGGCTTCACCGAGGACGTCGACGTGCGGCCCGTCGACGGCGTGCGGGTGGTGCAGCTGACGCCGCCCGGCTCGGCCTGCTCGATCGGCCTGGGCACCGGACTGCCGGCCTACGACGACGCCGCGCCCGGCTCGGTCCGGGGGCTGCACCTGGTGGTCGACGACATCGAGCGCGCCCGCGCCGACCTCGTGGGCCGCGGTGTCGACGTGGGCGAGGTGGTCGATGTCGGGGGCGGGGTGAGGTACGCCTGGATCACCGATCCCGACGGCAACACGCTGACCCTGCAGGAGATGGCCTGGCGCACCGGCGACGCGTTCTAGCGGGCCCGTGGCGCTCGGAGGTTCCCCGCGGGGCCCGACCTCCGCCACGATGGGGCCCGGCACCGACGAGGGGACGACCATGACCACGCCCGGCACCGTCGAGGACCTGGTCCTCCGCAACGTCTTCGGCGTCTTCGGCGAGCGGGACGCCGCCGCGCGGGCCGCCGCGATCGCCGAGGTCTACGCCCCGGACGCGGTCCTGCACCTGGGCGCCGAGGCCGTCCGCGGCACCGAGGCCATCGACCGGCACGTGCAGGCGCTGCAGGACGGCACCCCGGGCTTCGTGTTCCGGACCCTCGGTGAGCCGGAGGTCGACGGCGGCCTGGGCACCCGGGCCTGGGGCTACGGCCCGGAGGGCGCGCCGCCGGTGGTCACCGGCCGCGACGTCATCCGCGTCGAGGACGGCCGGATCGCCGAGGCGTTCGTGTTCGTCCACGCGCCCGCGGGCGGTTGAGTACCGGTCCCGGTTGGCCCGCCACCTGCTGGGTAGCTGCGGGCGAACGGGTCGGCCCTGCCGGTCGCGGCGTCCGAGATGGCCGCCGGGAACGGCGGACGAGTGGAGGAGAAGACATGGGCAAGCTGTCGTTGGGACTGGGTCTCGCCGTCGGGTACGTGCTGGGCGCGCGGGCCGGCAAGGAGAAGTACGAGCAGATCAAGCAGGCCGCGTCCGGCGTGATGGCCCGGCCGGAGGTGCAGCAGGCGGTGGGGCAGGCCGTCGAGCAGGCCCGGGCGGTCGCGCCGGCCCAGCTGCGGGGGACGATCGACAAGCTGGCCGCGAGCGCGACCGGCGGCAGTGGCTCCGGCGGCGCCGGCTCCGGGGGCAGCGGCTCCGGGGGCAGCGGCTCCGGGGGCACCGGGACCGACGCCGCAGGCCGCACGCCGGCCGGGACGATCGAGGGCGAGGCCACGCTCCTCGGCGACGTCGAGGCCGTGGTCCCGCCGCCGCCCGCGACGACCGGCACGGGCACCACCACCGTCACCACCACGGGCACCACCACGGTGACCGGCGGTCCGGTGACCGACGACGTCCCGGTGCCCGACCCGCTGGTCCCGCCCGCCAAGTCCAACCGCGGCTCCGCCGGGCGGGCCTGACGACCGCCCCGCCGGTGCAGGTGGCCCGCCCACCTGCACCGGCGGGCGTCATCCGGGACGGTGCCGGACGACCCACCAGCCGTAGCCGCCGGTCGCCACGACGACGGTGAGCACGGCCCCGTAGGCCCACAGGGCCGGTCCGGCGTCCATCTCCCCGCGGTAGCGGAGCAGGACCGCCCCCTGGAGGACGCCGAAGGCCGCGTAGGTGACGGCCGGGACGCGCAGGCCGGCGGGGTCCCGCTCCCGGACGACCAGGGCGGCGCCGATCGCCAGGGCCAGCAGCCAGGCCCCCAGCACCTGGGCGCTGAGCGGCATCAGGGGCCAGGGCCAGCACCCCGCCGTCGCCCCGGTCCCGTGGTGGGCCGTCAGGCCGCGGCCGAAGAGGACCGCGCCGGTGGCGCCGAGCGCCAGGCCCTGCGCGGCGACCACCCATCGCAGCCATGTCGGCAGCGGGCTGCGGGCGGGGCGCGACCGCGGCTCCGTCCACTGCCGGGCGAGCACCGCCAGACCGGCCGCCGGCACCGCGAGGTACACCGCCAGCCAGACCCAGGCCGCCGACCGCGCCAGGGGGTCCGCGGTGGACAGGTGCAGCTTGTGCCCGTGGACCAGCGTGGCCGCCAGCGTGAGGACCGTGAACGCGGTGACGGTGGCCACCGCCACGCGGACGTGCGGCCACGAGCGCTGCCGCAGCCCGGCGACCGACAGGACGAAGCCGGCGGCGTACGCCGCGCCGAGGAAGGCGACGGTCGGCCGCGTGTGGATGGTCCACGCCCAGTACTGGTCGGTGCGCCCGCCCAGCACGAACAGCTGGTGCGTCGCCAGCGCGGTGAGCACCGCGAAGGCGGTCAGCAGCCGCCGGGGCCCCGACCCGAGGGTGCTCTCCGCCTCGGGGAGCACCCGTTCGGCGTCGAGCGGGTCCACGGTGCCGGTCGTCTCGTCCTCGCACAGGTGTCCTGTCACGCGACGACGGTGGACCCCGGGTGTTGCAGGCCGTCTGCAGCCCGGATGCGGCCGGCTGCAACGGGCCTGTCACACCCGGACGGCGGCCGGTGTCTCCATGTCGGACACACCGCATCCCCTGGAGGAGACATGGCCGGCAGCACCCGGGTCCCCGCGACCGAGATCACCGGCGCCTACGGCGCCCTCGTCACGACGATCAGCCGCAGGGTGCTGGGCCAGGTGCCCGACGCCGTCGGGGTCATGTGGCACCACCCCCGGGTGCTCAGGGACTCGATGGGCTTCGGCCGCAAGGTCGACTCGTGGGACCGGCTGGACCGGAGCCTGGCCACGTTCGCGGCCATGGCCGCGGCCGGGACGATCGGCTGCGGCTTCTGCCTGGACCTGCACCACTTCCTGTCGCGCGACCGCGGCCTCGACGAGACGAAGGTCCGGGAGGTCCCGCGGTGGCGGGAGTCGACCGTGTTCACCCCGCTGGAGCGGCGGGTCATGGAGTACGCCGAGGCGATGAGCCAGACGCCGCCGGCCGTGACCGACGAGATGTCCGCCGCGCTGCTCGCCGAGCTGGGGGCTCCCGCACTGGTGGAGCTGACCGCCAGGATCGGGGCGATGAACATGACCGCACGGGGCAACGTCGCGCTCGGCATCCGGTCCCAGGAGTTCGCGGCGTCCTGCGGCCTGCCGCCGCTGGCGGCACCGTCGTCGTGACCGGGGACCCCTTCGTCGCCCACCGCGGCCTGCTGTTCACCGTCGCCTACGAGATGCTCGGCTCGGCGGCCGACGCCGACGACGTGGTGCAGGAGACCTGGCTGCGGTGGGCCGACGCCGACCGAGCGGCGGTGCGCGACCCGCGGGCCTACCTGGTGCGGATCGTCACCCGCCAGGCGCTCAACCGGCTGCGCACCCTCGCCCGCCGGCGGGAGGACTACGTCGGCGAGTGGCTGCCGGAACCGCTGCTGACCAGCCCAGACGTGGCCGACGACGTCGAGCTGGCGGAGAGCGTGTCGATGGCGATGCTGACCGTGCTGGAGACGCTCGGACCGACCGAGCGGGCGGTCCTGGTGCTGCACGAGGTGTTCGCCGTGCCGTACGACGAGATCGCCGAGGCGGTGGGCAGGACGGCCGCCGCGGTGCGGCAGATCGCGCACCGGGCGCGCGAGCACGTGGCCGCCCGCCGTCCGCGGGCGGTGGTGAGCCGCGCGGAGCAGCAGCGCGTCGTCGACCGGTTCCTCGCGGCTCTCGCCGGGGGCGATGTCCAGGAGCTCATGGACGTGCTCGCACCGGACGTCGTCGTGGTCGCGGACAGCGGCGGCCTGGCACCGGCCGCGCTGCGCCCGCTCACCGGCCACCTGCGGGTGGCGCGGGCGCTGGCGCGGTTCGCCGACCTCGCGCCGGGGGTGGGGATTACGACGCCGCTGGTCAACGGCACGGTGGGCGTGCGCATCGACGCCGGTGGCGCGTTCGACACCGCGATCACCTTCGCCGTCGAGGACGGCCGGATCAGCCGTATGTACGCGATGCGCAACCCGCACAAGCTGCGCCGTCTCGACGAGGTGGCCGACCTGCGCCGGTGAGCCGGTCCCCGCCCCGGGTCACGGCACCAGGGCCCGCCCGACGACCAGTCGCAGCGCGGCCCGCCGCCGCTCGTGCTCGCCGGGGTCCTCCCCGGCCGAGGCGGTGTAGGTGCTGCTGACCGGCGACCAGGTCCCCGCGAGGGCGACGACGAGGGAGTAGACCTCGTCCGGCCGGATGCCGCCGACGACGCGCCCCTCCCGCTGCGCCTCGGCGATCGCGTCGTACTTGGGCTGCGCCAGCGTCTCGTGCCCCGCCAGGATGTCGCCGGCGGGGACGCGTTCCAGCCGCTTCCAGCTCGTGAGGCGGACCAGTTCCGGTGCGGCGAGGTAGGAGTCGTAGAGGGCGACGGCGTAGCCGGGCAGGTTCTGTGCGTCGAAGGGCACCGAGTCGACGATGCGGTGCAGCTGCTCGTCGAAGACGGCGTCGAACAGGCCGTCCTTCGACCCGAACCAGGCGTACATCTGCGCCTTGTTCACGCCGGACGACGCCGCGATGCGGTCGACCCGCGCACCGGCGATCCCGTACGCGGCGAACTCGGCCGCCGCGGCCTCGAGCACCCGGCGACGACTCCGCTCCCCGTCCCTCGGCACCCGTCCACGCTAGCAAGTAACCAAACAGTTGGTTACCTTCGGGGCATGACACGCATCCGGAGCCGCTTCACCAGCAGGAGCACCGCGCTCGAGGTCGTCGAGGGCATCGACCTGACCGGCCGGCGGGCGGTGGTGACGGGGGCCTCCTCGGGCATCGGCGTCGAGACCGCGCGGGCCCTCGCCTCCGCCGGGGCCCAGGTCACCCTGGCCGTCCGCGACCCGCGCGCCGGAGAGCGCGTCGCCGCGGACATCGCCGGCACGAGCGGCGGGCCAGCGCCCGACGTCGCCCGCCTCGACCTCGCCGACCTGGCGAGCGTGGACGCCTTCGCCGGCGCCTGGGCGGGCCCGCTGCACGTCCTGGTCGCCAACGCCGGCGTCATGGACACCCCGTTCGGCCGGACGGCGCAGGGGTGGGAGACGCAGCTCGGCACCAACCACCTGGGCCACTTCGCCCTGACGACGGGTCTGTCCGGGTCCCTGGCGGAGGCCGGCGACGCCCGCGTCGTCGTCGTCTCCTCCAGCGGCCACGCCGCCTCACCGGTCGTCTTCGACGACCTGTTCTTCGAGCGTCGCCCGTACCAGCCCGGCCTGGCGTACGGGCAATCCAAGACGGCGAACGTGCTGTTCGCGGTCGAGGCGTCGCGGCGCTGGGCCGGCGAGGGCGTCACCGCCAACGCCCTCATGCCCGGCGGCATCTGGACGCCGCTGCAGCGTCACTGGCCCGCGGAGCAGCGCGCGGCGGCGGAGGAGCAGGCGCGCCGGGCGGAGAGCGCGGGCCTGTTCCACATGAAGACCCCCGCGCAGGGCGCTGCCACGTCGGTCTTCCTGGCCACCTCCCCCCTGGTGGCCGGCGTCGGCGGGAGGTACTTCGAGGACTGCCAGGAGGCCGAGGTCGTCGAGCGGCTGGACGGTATCCACGGGGTCGTGCCCCACGCGCTGGACCCCGACGCCGCCCGGCGTCTCTGGGACGTCAGCGAGCGGCTCGTGACTGCCGCACGGTCGACCGCCTGACCGGAGGCGTTCAGCAGCCGGGCATGCCACGAGCGCAGCGGCCGATCTCTCCGCGCCGCGACAGCCTCACGTCGAGGAGGGCCGCGCCGGTGTGCGCATTCCGATCAACTCGACCGCCGGTCCTCGTCCTGCATGTCGTCGGCCGCTCTCAGCAGGCCGGAGACCGCCATGGACAGGGCGTGGTGACGGGGGTTGCTGCGGTCCTTGGGCTCACAGGTCCTGTTCCGGATCCGACGGACGTCCTCGACCATGGCGCGGAGGAGGGCCACGTCCTCGTCATGCGTCGACATGGAGCCAGTACACCGCTCCACCGGGCGAGCCTCCGCCGGACGGCCCGGACCAGCGGCCGATCCGAGCGCCGGGCTGAGCCGAGCGCAGACCCGCCCGGTCAGACGTTGAAGCGGAACGTTCTCAACGTGCCCGGTCGTCGTTGGACGCTTTGGAAAGTTGCTGTTGACCAGCAGTTTCATGGTTGGTCGGTGTTGGCCGATCGTGGTCTACAACGGGAGTCTTGTTGACTGGCTGTTGACTGACGTCCACGCGGTCGGGCGTGGCGTTTGCCTTTAGGTGCCTGCCGCCGCCCCCGCTACTTGTGAGCCGACGGTCCAGCGTCACTCTGGGCGATGGGTTATCGGTCGACAGAGGCCGCGCGTCCCTGAAGGCGGCTTCAGGGACTCCTGTCATGCAGCGGCACGTCCAGGCAACGACCCCACCGGCTAGGTGTTCGTTGAGCACCAGCCAACCGCACTTCTGCCTCACAACCCGTCCCCTCGGCAGGTGTCGATGGGCATTCAGGTTCACTCCGACAGGAGCCGCGGGTTCGACTTGACGCCCTCGACAGACAGCAACGAGGTCCGCCATCGATCTTGAAGTCAGGGTGAGGGCAGGAGCGCCGGAGTTCGGGAACGCGGAGTGCCGTGGCGCTGGCCTGTTCAACTTGGCCTAATCTCACCTAATCGACGATGGGGGAGCTGTGAGTACAGACATTAGGATTAGCCGGTCCCGACTTTATGCCTTGATGGACGCCTTCGAGGCGGACATGCGGGATATCATCGAGCACTACATTCTGGATCACTTATCGGAAGAAGAAGCTCTTGGTAACGACTACGGGCCGGTCGCGCAATTAAGAGAGAGCGATGTGGGCGACCAGCCCGTATCAATCGTGCATTACCTATACACGCGTCAGGCGTACGATCTTCTGAACCGCCACCGGACAAAGCTGCCCGGAGAACTAGCGGACGAGCTCCGAGTCAGCGCTACACGCATGGATGAATTGGTGCCTGTGCGAAACCGCGTGATGCACGGGAGGCCCCTTCGGGTGGACGACCCTGAACGTGCCGTATCCGCGCTGCAAGGGTTCACCACACGGCATTGGGCGGCCACGCATGCAATTCTGCGAAGACTAGCCCAAGACAGTACGTGGGAGCCCGCCTTTGCCACTCTCCCATCCCCCACGGAACGCATCCTGCATAACCTTCCTGAGGCCGACTACGACGAGACCGGCCTGATCGGCCGGTCCGACGAACTCGTGAAGCTCAAGACGCTCGTGCAGAAAAGGCGAGAGGCGATAGTCACTATCACCGGCGAAGGGGGCATCGGAAAGACGGCTTTGGCTCTGGAGGTTGCCTACGCCATCGTCGATGACCCAGCCTCGGACTTCGACTGTGTGCTTTGGGCGTCCTTGAAGTCGGAACTCCTGACAGTGTCAGGGGTGCGCACAATCGAGAAGGCAATCAAGGACCTTACGGGAGCCACACAAGAGTTCGGTAGGACCCTTGATCAGTCCTTCAATGGCTCTGTCGCGGAACTTGCCGATAGTCTGCAGGGAATCAGGGCGCTCATCATCATCGACAATCTGGAGTCAGCCAAAGGCGATGAAGTTCTGCGCCTCTACGACACTCTTCCCGAGACCGCGACCTACTTGTTGACAAGTCGCGTCGGCATCGGCCAAATTGAGCGTCGCTTCCCGCTCGGCGCCCTTCAGCAGAAAGATGCGGAGTTGCTCCTGCGGAAAATGGCTAGCATGCGAGGCCTTCGAAATCTGGCCAGATTGACCTCGCGGACCGCTAACGAGGTGTTGGCGCGGCTGCGGTTCAGCCCCTTGGCGATTCGCTGGTACGTCCTGTCCGTGGAGGCTGGACGGGAGCCTTCCTCGGCCCTCCGGGATCAAGCGGAATTGATTCGCTTCTGTGTGAAAAACGTGTATGACGCCTTGTCCGTCAATTCCAAGCATATCCTTTCGGTCCTCGAGTCTCTAGACCGTGGCGTTACGTTTGATGAATTGGCCGTATTAACTGATTTGACGATCGACGACCTGCGGAGTGCGGCTCAAGAGCTCGGCCGAGGCTCGTTGGTCGTTCACCAACCCGATCCGCAGGGAGGTCTCGCCTCTCAGATCAGCCTTAGCGCCGCGGCTAGCCTTTTCCTTCGGACGCAGCCGCGCGTCGGACCCTCAGCCGCCGACATATTGGCGCGGGAGGACGCCTACATCAAGAGCGCGGAACGCCGCCGCGCCGATGAGGCCGCACGGGGCATGGGTCCCAACGTCGTGCGCGTACGTGGACCGGAGGACGAGCCAACAGCCCATCTGCTGCGGTTGGCGTTGTCGCACAGTAAGAGAGGGGACACTGAAACAAGCCGGGCCCTTATTGATCGAGCCCGGGCATTGAACCCGGACTACTGGGAGACGGATCGGGTTGCTGCGTTCGTTGCCTCCTCCTCTGGGCGACGCGAAGAGGCGGTAACTCTCTATAAGTCGGCCTTAGTTAAAGCTCAGGCCCCCGAGGAGAAAGCGATAGTTGCGTACTTCCTGGCGGGTCACCTCGCCCGTGCGATGCATGAGCTCGAGTTGGCGCTACCTTACGCTGTAATGGCTCATCAAATCCTGCAGAGCGGCGATACTGCGCTAAGTCTCGGCACGTACCGCGTGTGGAACCGGGAGTTTGAAGAAGGCCAAGCGCTCCTAGAGGACGCGCTTGATAGCACGCAGGAGAAGACCTGGCTCATAGCGCTGACATCGCTTGTGGAAAGTTGGCGACGCTGGGCGGAGGCGGATCTAGAGGGGCACCGGGCAATGAATGCGTTCGAGAAGGCCTATGCTGGCTTCAACGTCGGCGCCGAAAAGATCAACGTTGGAATTTTCGATGGTCGTCTGGCCGGAGCCGTGCTTGAGTCCGTGACGATCGCTTTTCGTGCCGCAAGTCATCGCGGCGTATTGAATGACGAGGTTGCTCGACAAGCCTTGGTTATGCTTACCGCCATCAAGAGCCGCCGACCCCTGTACAGAGGACAAAGAAACTGGACCGTCTTCGTGCGACACCTCGCTCAATGGCTTCGGGAAGGAGGTAGTAGTTCGCACGTCTCGGGGATCGCTCAAGAGGTGCTCGGTGACGCGTTGGATGCGGGACCAGCGCGCCAGGATGCGAGCGTGATCGGTGACCTCGCGGGGGAGATCGTCTCGTGGAGAGGCCGATATGGATTCATTGCGCACTCCGAGTACCCTCGCAACGTATTCTTCCATCGAGGGTCGCTTGGCTCGCAGGGATTTGAACCAAGGCAAGGTGCCATGGTGCTGTTTCGCGTCGAGGAGAGTGATGGAGATCGCCCGAGAGCTGTGGCCGTGCGGCCACTTGGTGCCAGTATGTGACTCGGCACGTTTAGCGATTACGCAGTTGGGTGAGATGGGGTCGAGTCAGCCCTGCAGGATGACCCAGCAGGGCGCTTGATCCGCCGCGGCGAGGCCCTGCGCGTGGCATGGACAACGCCAGAAGCGTCATACAGGCTTCGTCAGAGCGCGGTCGGGTCCGACAGTAGGCGATCTGCTCACCGTGCACGCACCCGGCTGCGCGTGTCTCTCAATGGGGCAGTTCAGGTGTGGTCGGACTCCGGTCGGATCGCAGCACCAGTCGCAGCACAAGATTGTGGAGCAAACCGAAGGCGACTTTCACTCCCTATCCCGCCTCGCCGTCCGTGAGCCAGTCCACCGACGATGCCTCACGGCCGCCAGCAAGCACGACGGCGATCTGCACCCTTGTCGACGTCGCCGCGTGATCGTCCCCATCAAGGCTACGGCTGAGCCATTCGCTAACCCGACGGTACGCTTGGCTGGTGTCTCGTAGTGGGCCGCTCAGGGATAGCCACCGGCCCGCCTAGAGGGCGGCCTCGGGGACAGACGACCCGCGGCATGGATTGCAGTGAGGCGCCAACGACATCCGAGTCCGTTCGGCGTGGATGCCGCCGTGTCTGCGCCCAGGATGGGAGCGAGGTCGACGTACCGTCGCCGCTGGCCCCTCGATCGTCTGAAAGCGGAAAGCCTTGCGCATCGGCACCTGGAACATGGAGAAGTACCCGTTCGCGGGGCAGGGCAAGGGACCCGAAGCCGCGGCCTTCTTGGCGTCGGCCCGGGTCGACCTCTGGCTGCTCACGGAAGTCAACGCCGGATGGCGGACTCCGGGAGAAGTATTGGTGGTCTCGCCGCGCCGTGTGCTCGGCGACTCGCAGAGGCGGTGGGCGGGCATCCAGACAGCGTTGCCATCGACACCGCTGCCCGACGACGGGCGAATCCCGGCTGCCGCCGAGGAGGCACTCTGTCTCGCTCGGGTTCAGTTGCCGACCGGATCCTCCGCCGCGACCGTCCTCGTGGCGTGCTCCGTCCTGCCGTGGGATGACGCCGCGGCCTCGTGGCCGGGGCTCCCATCCGGCAACCTCAACGACCAGGCGAGGTTCGTCCTCGACCACCACGTCGACCGGATTCGACGGGCTCGCCGACCAGGGGAACCGATCATCTGGGGTGGGGACTTCAACCAGGCACTGCGCCGGCCCACCCCCGAGCTGGAGCAGGTCGGCTACCGGACTCTCGGCACGGTCGATGGCATCGCCCGGCTGAGGACGGCCTTCGATCAGTGTGGCCTGAGGCCGCTGACCGAGTACGCCGAAAATCGCATGCCGGGCCGCGAGGCCATCGACCACCTGGCCGTCTCGCGCGAACTGACCGTCGCAGGAGATGTCGAGGTGTTCCGCCCACCGACAACGGCCGCCGGCACGCGGCTCAGCGACCACGCGGCCTACGTCGCCGACGTCGAGCTCTGACGCGTCAACGCCGCCCGGCAGCCGTCCGAGCTGTCCCTGAGTGGGCCGCTCAGAGACACCGGCCGGCTGACCGCAAAGGCGGCTGCAGGTACGGGGGTAGCAGGTCCCTCAGCCGACTGGGCGACCTCGATCGCGATAGCCCCCGGTGCCAGGCAAGCTGCATGGGTGCGGTGGTGGCGGGCGCTCAACACACCACGCGGTGTCTTCTGGTCCCGTGTGGGGCGGCCCTCCTGATGGTGGTATTCGGGGTGCTCGTCTTCGTCTTCGGGGACCAGGACGAGCAGGTCATCGGGGGAGCTGCCTTCCTCATCGCATTGGTGAACGCGGGGATGGCCGTGGGGCAGTGGCCGGAGGTGAGGGCAGCCAGGAGACGGACAGATCCCGGGCTGCCGAGCTGACCGCAAGGCGCCCCATGTCCCTGAGTGGGCCGCTCAAAGACACGGCCGAGTCGTCGCAGAGCCGGTCGAGGCGACCTCCGCCGTCGGCCACGACAACCCGGTGAGGGAGGCTAGCGAGGTGGTTCCGCAGCAGGCTGTCTACACGTTCGAGGGACCGAGCGTCCTGTACGTCCACCCCTCCCTCGCCGCTGCTGAGGACTACTTCGAGGCCATCGATCTCGAGAACGACGAGTACGTCTTCTTCGGACAGGACGGCACCGTGATCCAGCCAAAGGTCGAGGACGGTCGAGTCGTGCTGACCGCGACCCTTGAGCAGCGGGCGGATAAACTCCGGCAGCGCCTGCGGACCTATCTCGACCACTCCGGAGAGTCCAATCTGGCGTTGGCCGACGACGCCGCCTACCTCGCGCGCTTGCTACTGGACCGAGAGAGGGAGTGCCAGAAGTCGAGGTGGTTATCCCGCTTGTCTGGCATCCTCGCTCGTCGTCGCACCGGGTGACGGGTGTCCCTGAGTGGGCCGCTCAAGGACATAGCTCAGCCGGCCCAGCCGGCGAGGAAGCCGGCGACCTGGTGGAAAGCGTGACGTTCCAGCGCTTCGCCGGTGATGTCGTAGCTGCCCAGGGTGGTCTCCGGGCGGGCGTGGCGGAGTAGTCGCTGAACATCGCGCAGCGGGATGCCCTGGTTAAGCCCGACGGTGCCCACGGTGCGACGCAACGCGTGCGGGCCGATGGGCCGGGAGATGCCCGCGGCCTTGGCGGTTGCGGCGACGTAGCGGTACACCGTGCGCCGGTCCATGCCGGCACCGGTCCGGGTGCGCAGCAGCGGCCCGGCGGTGCGGCCGTCGATGGCGGCCTGGACGGCGCCGAGGGCGGGGATGGGCACCGGCACGCGGGCGGGCTTGTCGCCCTTGCCCAGGACGATGAGGGTGGCGTAGCCGCGGACGGTGCCGAAGGACTGCACCGTCAGGGTGGCCATCTCTGTGGCGCGCAGGCCCATCATGCCGCCGAGTACGGCGATGGCGTGGTGGCTTGGGCCCAGGTGGCGGGCGGTGGTCAGGAAGGCGGCGTACTCCAACACGGTGAGCACCTCGCGGCGCTGCAGCTCGCGCTGAATTTTCGGCCGGGTGACGCGGGCGCAGGGATCAGCCGCGACCAGCTCCTCTTCGTAGGCGAGGCGGTAGAGGCTGGCGATGGCGTCGTAGTGGGCGGCGACCGAGGCGCGGGACAGCCCGGAGTCGGCGACGGCGCGCAGCCATAGCTCGACGTCGGCGCGGCGGGCGGCCAGCGGATCGATGCGGCGGTCGGCGCACCACCTGCTCCAGCGCGGCAGGTAGGTGGCGTAGGTCTGCTGGGTGGAGGGCTTGTAGCGAGCCAGCCACCAGGCGGCGAGCTCATTCCAGGCCGCATGCTCAGAGGACGGCAAGATCACAGGCGTCATGCGCGAGCAGACGCGCGACAGCTCAGGGCTGGCCCCGATGCCGCCGCGGCCGTGCCCAGGCAGACTCGAACGGGGGATCAGCGGTCACCTGTCGGAGTGAGCGCCTGACCTGGTGACCGTGTAGGAGCTGCTCGAGCACGCGCGGATCCCAGACCGACCCGCCCTCTGCATCGAGGCCCCGCAGGGGCATTCAGCGCCGCGGTCGTCGCTGCGGTCTGACCAGGAAGGTAGCTCGGAACAGCGAACGCCTCTGAGCCCGGTAGCGAACCTCAGTGAGGGTTCGCCTATCGCCAGAACGCCTCGCTGCCGATACGAGACAGCAGCGACCCGACAGGCGGGGCCACCGGAGCAGGAAGTTGACCGCAATGACTGCTGTGCAGCCCGACCCGACCGTGGAGCCGACCACCACTCCCAGCGAGTCGACGGAGCGGCCAGGGCAGCGGACCGCCGGGTGGCTGCGCTGGACCGTCCCTGTCGCCGGTCTGGTCCTCGGAGTCGGGATCGGGGCAGCGGCGGCACAGTCTGACCCGACGCAGAGCGCGGAGTACCTCACCCTCGAGCGCGACCTGCAGTCGCTCGAACAGCGGAACAAGTCGCTCGAGGAAGGATCCCGGCGGGTGAGCGAGGCGGCTGAGCGGGCCGAGGCTAACGCCGCGCGGGTTGTTGCGGACGTGGAGGCGCGGGAGCGCACGGTTGCCGCCCGTGAGGCAGCCGTGGCTGTTGTGGAGGAGCAGGTCGCCGCGAACTCGATTGGCGAGGGCACCTGGACCGTCGGCGTCGACGTTCAGCCGGGCACCTACCGGACCTCGTCAGCCGTCCTTGGGCAGTGCTACTGGGGCATCTACCGCTCCGGGACGAACGGCTCGGACATCATCGACAACAACATCGTGACCGGCGGCTTTCCGACCGTGCAGCTACGCGAAGGACAGGACTTCACCAATCGGGACTGCGGGACCTTCGTCAAGCAGTGATGCCGTTGGCGTCGTCCGTTCCAGCAGCCACGTGCACGTGTTGGCCAGCGCGGCAGTCCGTGAGGCGGAATGCTAGCCCGCGGCGCCGGTGGTCGGATGGCGCGCTGGACGCCTTGCCCTCGGTCCATTCGGCGACGCGGGCAAGATTGACGAGGGGTAGGCCGTCGAGGTGATGGTGGGGCCACTCCACAGCCTGTTGCCGCCAGACACGGCCGGTGCGGCGGGGTACAGCACGGGTAAGCGCTGACGCCGTCCCTGGGCGTCGAGGGCGGTGTCCTTCAGCAGCCCGCTGTGAGGCATCAGGGTCGGTCAGGCTGGACCGCTCGGCGCATGAGGGCCTCGGGACTCTGCCGTGGGAGGCGCTGCCGAGGCTCCCACGGGGGACGGCCCCTAGCCGCGGCCCGGTCTGGCCGACGGCACTCCGGGACTGCCCCCGGTTCGGTTGACTCCTTGCCTGTGAGGCTTCGGCCTCGCTGGAAGGATCAGCATCGTGCCCAAGCCGTTCCCGGCGGAGTTCCGTCGTGACGTGATCGCTGTGGCCCGCAAGGGCGAGGCGTCGATCGCTCAGATCGCCCGGGACTTCGGGATCTCGGAGTCCTGTCTGCAGCGCTGGCTGAAGATCGCCGACCGCGAGGACGGGCTGGCCCCGCCGGCCACCGCTGACCGCGGCGGCGGGAGCTCGAGGGAGGAGTCGGCGGAGCTCCGCGAGTTGCGCCGGCGCAACAAGCTGCTCGAGCAGGAGAACGAGATCCTGCGCCGGGCGACGGCCTACTTCGCCCGCGACGTCCTCCCAAAATGATCTACCCGCTGGTCCGTGAACTCGCCGCCGAGCACATCCCCGTCGCGGTGACCTGCCGGGTGCTGGGCTTCTCTACGCAGGCCTTCTACAAGTGGTGCGCCAACCCCGTTTCCCAACGGGACTGGGATGACGCGCACCTGATCAACGCTGCCTACGACATCCACCATGACGACCCCCGCCTTCGGCTACCGGTTCATCGCCGACCAGCTGCACGAACGCGGCCTGGCCGCCGGTGAGAACCGGGTCGCTCGGCTGTGCTCCCAGCAGCGGATCTGGTCGGTGTTCGCCAAGAAGCGCGGCCTCAACCGCAAGGCCGGACCGCCCGTGCACGACGACCTGGTCGACCGCCAGTTCACCGCCAGGGCACCGAATGCGGTCTGGCTGACCGACATCACCGAGCACCCCACCGGCGACGGAAAGCTCTACCTCTGCGCGATCAAGGACGTTCACTCCGGCCGGATCGTCGGCTACTCGATGGACGCCCGGATGACCGCGGCACTCGCGGTGACGGCGCTGCGCAACGCGATCGCCCTGCGCGGGCCGGCCGGCACAATCGTGCATTCCGACCGCGGCAGCCAGTTCCGCTCCACCGCCTTCGTCACCGCGCTGAAGAACAACGGCCTGATCGGCTCGATGGGCCGGGTCGGCGCCTGCGGGGACAACGCCGCGATGGAGTCCTTCTTCGCCCTGTTGCAGCGCAACGTCCTCGACCGGCAGCGCTGGGCTACCCGGGAGGACCTGCGGCTGGCAATCATCACCTGGATCGAGAAGACCTATCACCGCCGGCGCAGGCAACGCCGCCTCGGCCGACTCACGCCCATAGAGTTCGAGACCCTGACCAGGACCGCTCACGCGGCCTGACCGCTCCTACCGAACCGAGTCAACTGAAGTCGGGGCAGTCCCGTTGCCAGGCCAGCGCACTCTGCTGCACACCAGCGACCCCTTGAGAGCCGCTACGGCGACCTCTCAGGGGGACTTCTTGGTCCCTCTGACCCGATGGAGCCACGCAGTCACGGGGGCGCTAGAACTTCGTAACCCTGTGCTTACCTCGGCGCTGTGACCGACTGGATCGCCCTCCTACTCTCCGGCCTGGCCTTGATCGCTTCCGGCATCGCCCTTGTCTACAGCCGCCGCGCCACGCGCGCGGCCGAGGTATCAGCGACCGCCGCAGAGCGCTCAGCGGCCGTCGCCGAGCGGGGAGAACTCCGCGAGCAGGAGGCCGCGGAGGAGCGTGCGGTGCGATGGCAGCTCACTCACGACTCCGTGCCCGGCGATGCCAACTTGACCAACCGGGGCGAGAGAGCTGCGCACGACGTCAAGGTGGACCTTGAGTCCGAGGGCGGGCAGCGTCGTCACCTCAACGCCGCCGAGATCGTGGAAGTCGGCGATCACGCCGTCGAGAGACTGGCCATGGGCTCGCTGGGACGGCAGCAGGTCCTAACCGTTCGATGGCGGACCAGCCCGGATGGTCCGGAGAGGACCTCTCGGCAGGCCCTATACCTGTGGTGGCGATGACGGCCCGCGCTGGGGCGAGTTCGCGCCGTCCTACCGCGATGCCGTCTCGGTCGAATCCTCGAGGCACTCGCCGATGGCCTCGTGCAGCGCTCGTAGCCGGTCCACGTCAGTGCGGTGACGCGTCCAGTCGCGGAACAGCAAGTCGATGTGCCGGGTCCGCCGCTGGGCCTCCTGAGGCACGGGCGCGTCCGCATCGGCGTTGATGAGCTCAGCCCGCATCTGGCCGCCGACTCGGCTGCCATCGCGGCGGCGGTACTGCTCGACGTAGGCAGCACCGCGGGGGCTGCGGACGCTGACGGCGATGTGCGGCCCGTCCGCGCGGACGACGACGCCGGCGGTGTGCCTCGGCCGGCCGGACTCGGCGCCGGACTGGATGACGACCGGGTCGCCGGGCAACAGCGCGGCCAGTTGGTCGGCGGTCAGCCGGTTATCGACGCCCATGGCGTTCGTCCTTCGATGCTCGTCTGCACCGGGGAAGTGTCGGCACTGCGCCGAGCACGTCGGGAAGAGGCCACGGCTGCCGTTCAGGATAGGCGCGTGCGAGCGGGTTCGGGCTGCTCGGGCCTGTCCTGCGGATCATGTGCGGCCGCTGCCGGTGTCCCTGAGCGGCCCACTTGAGGACAGCTCCTGCCACAACGGCCCGCGAGAACGCGGTCGACGTGCGCGGCTGGCGGCGCTTTCTGAGCGCCCGTGTCGCTGCGACGGGAACTCCGAGCGGGTCCACTACGGGCCAGCGTGGATCCTGGCGCCACGACAGACGGGACATCATCGAACCGCTCAGCCGGTTGCGGGTGGTCGGCGACACGACACGCCGCGTCGAGCTGTTGCCAGTGAGGTAACAGGTCGATTGCTAGACAGCACCATGCCGTTACTCGACGACGACCGCGTTGCCCGCCTAGTCAAGGCTCGCCAGGAGGTCGAGCAACAGGTCTCGGGCGCTTACGACGAGGTGCTCGACGAAGTGGTTGGACGCATCCGCGGCTCCGGCAGCATCGGCAAGCTCGACATCGGCGCGCTGCTGTTCTGGAAGCGACTGCAGGCCAACACCCCTTGGGCCGCGCAGCTACACGCGATGCCTGAGGTCCAGGTGCGGCGGATCACCGCAGTCGCGGTACAGGCAGTCACGGACGAGCTTCTCGACACTCCTGAGGCCGCACGTCAGGGACGCTCGGCCTTGTCGCCGCTGCCAGGGCTCTCGACAGGGGATGCGCTGGCGTCAGCTCTGCTGCTAGCCGCCGCGCCGGAGCGGATGGCGGTGTACGACCGGCGGGCGCAGACGGCGCTCCAGCGACTGGGAGTCGAGCTGAGCCCCGCGCCCGGACGCTTTGGGCGGTACATGGACCTCGTCGAACAACTGCGCACACAAGCGGCGGCAGTGGCCGGCCAACCATGGAAGGCGCGAGACGTCGACCTCGCCCTGTACTGGCTGGGTGGATAAGCAACTCCACCGACGACGAGGCCTAGCGAAAACAGCGAGCGAGCGGTAATTCGGCCCAGCCATTGCCCGCCCAGCGCGACCTTCCGCTTGACCCCCGGGTGTCAGCCGACGTCCCGTTCGTCAGTAACTTCGCGGCGGCTGCGAACCACTGGAGTATCCCTGGAGCCGCCGTGTGTCCCGGAGCGGCCCACTTTGGGACAGCATGCCTGTGATGCCGTGAGCGTGTTCGATCCGCGACGGTCCGGCGTCCGTGCCATCTTGTCGCCATGTGGCGGGGAGACGATGGACGCCTTCACACGGTCGCTCTGCCTGAGCCGGATGAGATCTTCACCGACGCTGCCCTGCCGGCCGTCGAGCGGGTGCTGGAACGTACGGATCACGAAGAAGTAGCCGATCTTCTGGAGCGCCGTGAGCTGGCCGCTGTCGAGTACTGGGACAACCGGCCGGTCGATGAGGAGACCGAAGCGCCTTTTGTGGACATCCCCGCACCCACCGGCCTGTTCCATCGCGTCGTCGCCAGCCTCGCCGAGCTTGAGGCCGCTCTGGCGGAGGTCGACCCCCGTTGGGCGCTGGACGTCGCTCTGGCGCTGGACGACCTTGCTGGAGCCGAGTGACCGAAGGTCTGCCTGTCCCATAGGCCGCCTTTAGGGACACCTCTCCGACTCGTGCAGACCACTCAAGCACCCCTCGACACGCTGCCTCCGCAGTCCTCGACGCTCCGCCAAGCCGACCTGGAGAACAGCAAGATCACAAGGCCACACACCTCTTGCACCGTCGGGTCTCACAATTCGTGGTGACGGGTAACTGGAGGTTCGTCAGCAGTCTCAGCGCCATGGGCAGCAAGGGAACGGCCGATCACCGAAGACGACGCGCGGAGGCTGAGCGCCGCCGGCGCCAGAAGGTAGAGCGGGCGCAGATCGAGCCGAGGCGATCCGACGCAGCCGACGCAGCTGCCAAGGAGAGGCCCTTCCCGGGACGTCGGGCGGCGGCCACCGAGTGCGCCTGGTGCGGCGGACCGATCACCCCACGCAGCCGCGGTCCGATTCCGAAGTGGTGTTCCGCCACCTGCCGGCACCGCGCGTGGGAGCAAATCCGAGCCGCAGCGTCTGGCCGCTCCGCCGTGGAGGTCGTCGAGCGACGCGTCGAGGTCCCAGTACCCGCGACACCGACACGCCGCGACTGGCCGCCCCTGCTCGACGAGCTCGCTCGCCAAGTGGACGACGGCCGGATCTACGACCGCGACTTGCTGAACTTGTCCAAGGCGCTCGGTGATGTCCTCGAGGCATTTCGCCGCCGCCCGTCTGTGCGCAGCGGATCGTTCGACGACCAGCGTCGGGCGCGGGCGCGGCGACAAGCCCGCCGCGGCTCGATCACCTGAGCGACTACCGCAACGCCGGCACTGCAGATCAACTGGGGAAGGTTGCTCAGGCTGGCTGGTGAGTGAGGCGGCCGAACGGTGCTGGCAGGAGTGGACGCCTCCTCGTCAGTCATCAGCCGCCATCTGGGGAGACCCGCCATGCCTTCGACCAACGCTTTGAGCAGTGGAAGCGACCTCATGACCCTCGTCGAGGCTGCGGCCTCCCTCCGGACCCCTGTCGCGACTCTCCGCTACTGGCGGCACCTCGGCGCCGGCCCCGCCGGCTTCCGCCTTGGCCGCCGGGTCATGTATCGCCGCGAGGACGTCGACCGGTGGATCGGTCAACGCCAGCGGGCACAGGCGTACTGAGCTGACTCGCGGGGCGTCGGCATCAAGGACCTTGCGTCACCGTGCTCGTCGTGCACCGCCTCAGACGTCGGGCCCCCAGACTACGTTGACCGGCATTTGAACCTCATCGCGCGGCCGACTGGAGGTCACCGTGGCGAGCATCCAGGACCGGTGGCGCCGGAAGGACCCGGTCACCGGCAAGCTGGTTCCGACAGCGCAGGACGGCAAGGGCCTGCGCTACCGACCGCAGTTCCGCGACCCGTCGGGCCGACAGGTAGCCAAGTCCTTCGCTCTCAAGCGGGACGCACAACGGTGGCTCGACGAGCAGACCGCGCACGTCGCACGAGGCACTTACGTCGATCCCGGCGCAGGCCGGATCACCTTTGCTGAGTTCTACGCCGACTGGTCCGAACGGCAGGTGTGGGCTCCGGGGACTGTCTTGGCCATGAGGCTGGCCGCCAACTCCGTGCCGTTCGCCGACGTCCCGCTGCGATCACTCCGTCGTTCACATGTCGAGGGCTGGGTGAAGGGCATGGTCAGCCGCGGACTCGCCCCCGGCACGGTGCACACCCGGATGAACAACGTCCGCGCGGTGCTGCGTGGCGCTGTCGCGGACAGGCTCATCCCGACCGATCCCAGCGTCGGGGTGGCACTCCCCCGCCGTCGTCGCCCTCAGGCCGCGATGACCCTGCCCACAGCGGCGCAGGTGGGCAGGATTCTCGACGCGGCCGACCCAGCCTTCCGGCCGTTCGTAGCGCTCTGCGCGTTCGCCGGGCTCCGGCTCGGCGAGGCCGCCGGCCTCCAGGTGGCGGACATCGACTTCCTGCGTCGCACCCTCACCGTCGCCCGCCAAGTGCAGCGGGCCGGCCGCGGACAGGTCGAGGTCCGGCCGCCCAAGTACGGCAGCGAGCGAGTCGTGTTCCTGGCACCCGGACTGGTCGAGATGCTGGCCGTACACGTCGCCGCGCAGAACCACGAGGGCGGCTGGATGTTCACCGGGGAAGGCGATCAACCGCCGCACCAGAACACCGTCGGCCACCGCTGGCGCACCGCGATCACCGCTGCCGGAATCTCCGGACTCCGTCTGCACGACCTCCGGCACTTCTACGCCTCGGGGCTGATCGCCTCCGGCTGCGACGTCGTCACCGTCCAGCGCGCACTCGGGCACTCCTCCGCGACCACCACGCTGTCCACGTACTCGCATCTGTGGCCGAGCGCCGAGGACCGCACACGCGCCGCCGCGCAGGCGATGCTCACCGAGTCCTACGGCCCGGAGGCCGACCGGAGCACCACCGGAGGTCGCTGACGAGGCCGGCGCCGGCCTCCAGTGCCTTCCGCCGCGGCGCCCGCCTCCTCCGGCTGTCACGCCGCAGCGGCCTGCCGAGACTGCTCCACGCGTCAGCGACGACCGTCCCCGTCAAGCGTTAGACCGGACCGCAGAGCCGCCCGGAGAGGTGCGAGTCGGCGGCGTCGACGACCTCGAGCTCGGAATCCTGTTGACTGGGTGTTGACTGGAGGACCTGCATCGGCCGCTGACCTGCGGAAACAGGCCGTCCTACACGTTGAAGCGGAACTCCACGACGTCGCCGTCGGACATGACGTAGTCCTTGCCCTCGATGCGCACCCAGCCGCGGGACTTGGCCTCGGCCATCGAGCCGGCCTCCATGAGCTGGTCGTAGGACACGACCTCGGCCTTGATGAACCCGCGCTGGAAGTCGGTGTGGATGACGCCGGCGGCCTGCGGGGCGGTCGCGCCGACCGGGATGGTCCAGGCGCGCGCCTCCTTCGGGCCCGCCGTCAGGTAGGTCTGCAGGCCCAGCGTGCGGAAGCCGACCTTCGCCAGCTGGTCGAGGCCCGGCTCGTTCTGCCCGATCGACGCGAGCAGCTCCGCGGCCTCCTCGGCCGGCAGCTCGGCGAGCTCGGACTCGGTCTTGGCGTCGAGCAGGATCGCCTCGGCCGGCGCCACCAGCTCGCGCAGCTCGGTGATCAGCTCCTCGTTGGCCAGCTCGTCGGCGTCGACGTTGAAGACGTACAGGAACGGCTTCGTCGTCAGCAGCGTCAGCTCGCGCAGCGGCGCGGGGTCTACCCCGGCGGCGAACAGCGTCTGCCCGGAGTTGAGCACCTGCTCGGCGACCTGCGCCGCCTGCAGCAGCGCCGCGCGCTCCTTGTCCTTGCGCGACTCCTTCTCCAGCCGCGGGATCGCCTTCTCCAGCGTCTGCAGATCGGCGAGGACGAGCTCGGTGTTGATCGTCTCGATGTCGTCGCGCGGGGAGACCTTGCCCTCGACGTGGACGACGTCGGGGTCGGTGAACACGCGGATCACCTGGCAGATCGCGTCGCTCTCGCGGATGTTGGCCAGGAACTTGTTGCCCAGCCCCTGCCCCTCGCTGGCGCCGCGGACGATGCCGGCGATGTCGACGAACGACACCGTCGCCGGCACCACCTTCTGCGAGCTGAACAGCTCGGCCAGCTTCCCCAGCCGCTCGTCGGGCACGCCGACGACGCCGACGTTCGGCTCGATCGTGGCGAAGGGGTAGTTGGCCGCCAGGACGTCGTTCTTGGTCAACGCGTTGAACAGCGTCGACTTGCCGACGTTGGGCAGCCCGACGATCCCGATGGTGAGACTCACGGGGGTCCAGCCTACGGGGACCCCGGACGGTGCCGACGACGACCGGTCGGACCCGTGCGACGCTCCCCACACCCCGCACGCCACCGGAGGCGCCCGTGTCCGCGACGACGACGTCGCCCGCTCCCCGTCCCCTGCCCCCGCACGCCCGCGTGGTCGTCGTCGGCAGCGGGTTCTCCGGCATCGGCACCGCCGTCGCCCTGCGGGAGGCGGGCATCGACGACTTCGTCGTCCTCGAGCGCGCCGACGGCCTGGGCGGCACCTGGCGCGACAACACCTACCCCGGCGCGGCCTGCGACGTCCCCAGCCACCTCTACTCCTTCTCCTTCGCGCCGAAGCGGGACTGGTCGCACGTCTACTCGCGCCAGCCGGAGATCCGCAGCTACCTCGAGCAGGTCGCCGCCGACTCCGGCGTGCTCCCGCACCTGCGCTGCGGCACCGACGTCGTCTCCGGGCGGTGGGACGACGACGCGCTGCTCTGGCGGCTGCGGACCTCGCGCGGCGACCTCACCGCCGACGTGCTGGTCAGTGGCGCCGGCGGCCTGGTCGAGCCGCACCTGCCCGACGTGCCGGGCACCGGGACCTTCGCCGGCCCCTGGTTCCACTCCGCGCGCTGGGACCACTCGGTCGACCTGACCGGCAAGCGGGTCGCCGTCGTCGGCACCGGTGCGTCCGCCGCGCAGTTCGTGCCGGAGCTGCAGCGGACGGCGGCGGAGGTCGTCGTCTTCCAGCGCACGCCGCCGTGGGTGATCGCGCGGGCCGACCGCGCCTACACCGAGCGCGAGCACCGGGTGATGGCCGGCGTGCCCGGCTTCCTGCGCCTCGCCCGCGGGGTGCAGTACTGGAGCCGCGAGGCCCGGCTGCGCGCCTTCATCGGCGGCGGGCGGCTGCGCGGCCTGTTCGAGAAGCAGGCGCTGGCCTTCCTCGAGCAGCAGGTGCCCGACCCGGAGCTGCGCGCGAGGCTCACCCCGGACTACGCCATCGGCTGCAAGCGGGTGATCGTCAGCGACGACTACCTGCGGGCGCTGACCCGGCCGAACGTGCAGGTCGTCGCGTCCCCGGTGACGGAGGTGCGCCCGCACGCGGTGGTCGCCGCCGACGGGACCGAGCACGAGGTCGACGTCGTCGTCTACGGCACCGGCTTCCGGGTGATGGACATCCCGCTCGCCCACCGGCTCACCGGCCGCGAGGGCCGCACGCTGTCCGAGGAGTGGGAGCGCTCGGGCGTCCAGGCCCACCGCGGCACCACCGTCGCCGGCTTCCCGAACCTGTTCCTCCTGCTCGGCCCGAACACCGTGCTCGGCCACACCTCGGTCGTGATCATGATCGAGGCGCAGATCGGCTACGTCGTCGCGGCGCTGCGCGCGATGCGGGACGCCCGTGCCGACGCCCTCGAGGTGCGGCGGTCGGCACAGGACGCCTCGAACGCGCGGCTGCAGGCCGAGCTCACCGGCACCGTGTGGAACGCCGGCGGCTGCCGGTCCTGGTACCGCGACGAGCAGGGGCGGAACTTCACCCTCTGGCCCACGCACACGGTCACCTTCATGCGCCTCATGCGGCGTTTCGACGCCGAGTCCTACGAGCTGCGCGCCGCCCGGCGCGTCCCCGTCCCCGCCTGACCTCCGGAGGTCCACTCCCCCATGCGCACGTCCATCACCATCGCCGGAGCCGCCGTCCTCGCCGCCGGTGCCGCGGTCGCCCGGCGCCGTGCCGCCCGTCCCGCTCCGTCGCCGGCGGCCGCACCCGAGCCGCCGCCGCAGGGCCGCGTCCGCACGGTGACCACCGAGGACGGCCTCGAGCTGCACGTCGAGGAGTTCGGGGCGGAGCAGCCCGTCGCGACCGTCGTCCTCGCGCACGGCTACGTGCAGTCGTCACGGCTGTGGGCCGGCCAGGTGCGCGACCTGCTGGCGGCCCGGCCGGACCTGCGGGTGGTCACCTACGACCACCGCGGGCACGGGCGGTCCGGGCCGACGACGCGCGACCGCGCCACGATCGAGGTGCTCGGGCGGGACATGGCGCGGGTGGTCGAGGAGGTCGCGCCGGCCGGGCCGGTGGTCGTCGCCGGGCACTCGATGGGCGGCATGACGCTGATGGCACTGGCCGAGCAGCGTCCCGACCTCCTCGGCGAGCGGGTGGTCGGCGTCGCGTTCGTGGGCACCAGTTCCGGCGGCCTGGACGCGGTGACCTACGGGCTGCCGCGGCCGGTGGCCCGCGTGGTCGAGAAGCTGCTGCCGGTGCTCAACGAGCGGGCGGTCCGGGCGGAGCGGGCCGGCCGGCCGCGCGTGGTCGGCCCGCTGGACATGAAGCTGATCTTCAGCGGCACGGCCGACGCGGCGGACGTCGCGGCCGCGATGGACGTCCACCGCGCCTGCTCGGCGGAGACCGTGGCCGCGTTCCTGCCCACCTTCTCCGACCACGACCGCGCCAGGGCCCTGGAGGCGCTCGCCGAGGTGCCGGCGCTGGTGGCCGTGGGCGACGCCGACCGGCTCTGCCCGGTCGAGCACAGCCGCGCCATCGCCGACGCCCTGCCCATGGCCGAGCTCGCCGTCTACCCCGGGGTCGGACACATGGTGCAGCTGGAGCGCCGCGCGGAGGTCAGCCGGCGGCTCCTCGCCCTGGTCGACCGCGCGCTCGCCCGGGCGTCGGCGTCGGTGGACGTGGTGCCGTGAAGCGACCCGTCGACCTGGCGGCGGTCCTGGCCGGCATCGACGAGCCGTGGTCGCCGCGCACCGTCGCCGTCCTCAACGACTACGACGTCCGCGTCGTGCACACCCGTGGCAGGTTCACCCGCCACAGCCACCTGGAGACCGACGAGGTCTTCCTCGTGCTCTCGGGCTCGCTGACCATCCGGATGGACAACGGCGACGTCACGCTCGGCCCGGGCCAGCTCTACGTCGTGCCGAAGGGCACGCCGCACCAGCCGTACTCGCCCGACGGCGCGCAGGTGCTGCTGGTCGAGCGAGCACCACGGTGAACACGGGGGACAGCCCGAGCGAGCTCACCGCGGAGCGTCGAGTGGTCGACCTGTAGCGATCAAGCGGCGGGGACCAGCGCCGCGGGGGTGGTGATCTCCGAACCGTCGGGTCGCCAGGTGCGCCATCGCCCGTCCGGTTTCGTTCGACGCGGAACCCGTGGTGGACCTTCGTGTGGTGCCGTTCGCAGAGCAGCCCGCTGTTGGCCAGCGACGTCTGGCCGCCGTCGATCCAGTGGATCAGGTGGTGGACGTCGCACCAGGAGTTCGGTGCGTCGCAGCCGGTGAACACGCAGCCGCCGTCGCGGGCCTCGACCGCCCGCCGCAGCGGCCCGGAGACCAGTCGCTGTTCGCGGCCGACGTCGAGCGGGGCGCCGTCGGGGCCGAACACGACCCGGGCGATGCCGCTATCGCAGGCCAGCCAGCGGGCGCGGGCGGCGGAGATGGTGGCGCCGAACCCCGTGGTGGCCGCACCGGCGCCGGTGGCCGGGTCGGCCAGGTCGTCGAGGTCGATGCGGACCGCGACGTGGGGCTTGACCGTGCGCAGCACCGGCGCCGCGCCGGAGGCGAGGGCGTTGTCGGCGATCTGCACCAGGGCGTCGCCCTGCCGCTGCGCGCGGGTGCGCTCGTCCCCGGCGGGCCGGTCGGCCTGGACATGCGCCTCCACCGCGGCCTGGACCTTCTCCCTACCCACGGCGTCGAGGTGCCCGTGGAAGGACACCGACCCGTCGGCGTGCCGGACGAAGACGAGCCGGCGCCCCTCGGTGGGGTCCGGCCCGGGCCCGTCGGGCTCCAGACCGAGCAGGTAGCGGGCCACCACCGCCACCAGGTCGGCGTGCGGCCGCTGCACCGCCACCCCGGTGAAGACGGCGTCGATGACCGCCAGGTCCACACCGGCAGCGGCGGCCGCGGCCAGCCGCCGCGGCGTCACCGCCCGGGCCGCCTCGGCGACCTGCCCGGCGCTGGCCAACCCCGCCTCGGCCGCCTCGGCCAGGGCGGGCAGGTGCTCCATCGCTCGCCCGGCGGTCACCAGCCGCAGGGCCTCCGACCCCGACAGCCGGCAGTGCCCCCGCAACCACGCAGCCATCGACCGCTGACCGTCCCGCTCCGGCGCCTGCGCCAGCTCCGCGGCCCGCACCCGGCGGGCCAGCGCGGCGTCGATCCGGTTGCGCTCGGCGACCAGCGCGGCGACGTCGTCGAGCACGTCACCCGGCCGCCAGTCACTCGAACACATGATCGAATTATAGCCGAAGTCGGATCAGTCCGCGACCCGAATCCGCAGGTCAGCGACCCGTCCACAGATCGCGGCCGCGCGTGACGCAGGATCATCGACCGCCCACGCCGACCGACCGGCCGGCCGCCGCCACCCGTCAGCGGACGGAGTCGTCGCGGTCCTGCATGAACTCGACCTGGGCCTGCGCCCGGACCTCCACGCCGTCGAGGAACGCTGCCGCGGCGAGCATCTCGCGGTGGACCGCGGCGACGTCGACGCGCTCGGCACCGAAGGCCGTCTGCAGCCGGATCAGGGCGCGGGACGTGACCGCGGCGTCCTCGGCGGCGTCAGGCCACAGGTCGAGCAGCACGTCCTGCACCCCGCCCCAGTGCGCGAAGACGTCGTCCCCGTCGAGGGTCAGCGACCGCCCGGTCAGCAGGGGCAGGCTGTCGACGAGGCCGCGCAGTGACAGGCGCAGGTGTCGCCGCCAGGCACGCAGGAAGCCGTAGGCCACCCAGTGGTCGGCCGGGTACCCGGTGGTCAACCGCGCGTAGAGCAGGGCCACCTCCTGGCGGGCACCCTCCCGCTGCTCGTACCAGCCCTGCGGCCCGTCCCAGGACAGCCGGACGAGGAGCGCCTCCGGCGCCCCGGTCACCACCGGTTCCGGGTCGTCCGTCATGGTCCGGCACGGTAGAGGACGGACGCGGGCCGGTCAGCCGCCCGGCCGCGGCAGCAGGCCGCGCTCGACGGCGACCATCACCGCGCGGGTGCGGTCGTCGACGCCG
Organism: Geodermatophilus obscurus; assembly: GCF_900115395.1. Lineage (GTDB taxonomy): Bacteria > Actinomycetota > Actinomycetes > Mycobacteriales > Geodermatophilaceae > Geodermatophilus > Geodermatophilus obscurus_B. The sequence continues at coordinate 239,209 of NZ_FOWE01000002.1, read as the reverse complement.
AGCTTGGCGAACAGCCGCAGCAGGTGGGTCTTCACCGTCGCCTCGCCGATGAACAGCTCGCGGCCGATGTCGGCGTTGGTGAGCCCCCGCGCCACCCCGGCCAGCACCTCGAGCTCCCGCGCGGTCGGCTCCTCGACGACCGGCGCGCGCATGCGGGACACCAGCCGGGCGGCCACCGGCGGCGCGAGCACCGTCTCCCCGCGCGCGGCGGCCCGGACGGCGTCGGCGAGCTGCGGCAGCGGCGCGTCCTTGAGCAGGTAGCCGGTGGCGCCGGCCGCGACGGCCCGCACGATGTCGGCGTCGGTGTCGTAGGTGGTCAGCACCAGCACGCGCACGCCGGGATGGGAGGCGGCCAGCCGCTCGATCGCGGTGACGCCGTCCATCCGCGGCATCCGCAGGTCCATGAGCACGACGTCGGGCGCGGTCGCGGCCACCTGGGCCAGCGCCTCCAGCCCGTCGGCGGCCTCCCCGACGACGTCGAGGTCCTCCTGGGCGGCCAGCCAGCCGACCAGGCCACCGCGCACCACCGGGTGGTCGTCGACCACGAGGACGCGGATCACGAGCCGGGCACCCGCACCGTCACCCGCGTGCCCGAGCCCGGCACCGAGACGACGTCGACCTCGCCGCCCACCTGCGTCACCCGCCCGCGCAGCCCCTCCAGGCCCGACACGGTCACCGCCGCGGGGTCGAAGCCCACGCCGTCGTCCTCCACGTGCACCGACACCTGCGAGCCCACCCGCGCCAGCCGCAGCACCACCGCCGAGGCACCGGCGTGCCGGCGGACGTTGGTCAGCGCCTCCTGCGCCCCGCGCAGCAGCACCACCTCCTCGTCGGTGCGCAACCCCGGCGCGGCGTCGAGCGCCGAGGTGTCCACCCGCACCGGCAGCCCGGTCTCGCGGGCGAACCGCTCGGCGAGGCGGCCCAGCGCCTCCATCAGCGTCGACCCGTCCAGGGCCACCGGCCGGAACGCGGCCACCACCGCCCGCGCCTCGGCCAGGTTGTCGCGGGCCACCTCCTCGATGACCGCCAGCTTCTCCCGGGCGGCGTCAGGAGCGGGGCCGACGAGCGCCGCGGCGGTCTGGGAGAGCACGACGATCGACGTGTAGCCCTGCGCCAGGGTGTCGTGCACCTCCTGCGCCAGCCGCTCGCGCTCGGCCAGCACGCCGCGCTCGCGCTCGGCGGCGGCGAGCTCGGAGCGGGTGGCCTCCAGCTGGGCGATCAGCGAGGCCCGCTCGGCGCTCTGCCGCAGCACGTGGCTGATCCACAGGCCGAGCGCCAGGCTGAACGCCAGGCTGATGACCGACTCCCGCAGGACCTCCAGCGTCGACCGCCCGGCCTCCGCGTCGGTCACCGGGCCGACGGCGCTGGCGACGGCGAGCAGCACCGTCCACACGACCCCGGTCCGCGTCCCCTGCACGACGAACCACACCTGCGGGTAGGCGAGGAAGAGCAGGAACAGCAGCCCGGGCGCCAGGACGCCGAGCAGCCCGAAGGAGACGACCACGACCACGAGGTGGGTCAGCGCCCGCCAGCGGTGCCCGCCGCTGAGCGCCGGGCCGCCGGCGAGCACGTAGGACAGCGCCAGCGCCCCCAGGACGGCGAGCACCGGACCGCGCTCCCCGGTACCGGTCACCTCGCCGGACCCGACGCTGAGCAGGGCCAGCGCCCAGAGCCCCGCCGAGATGACGTGCATCCCGACCAGGGTGGTCCGCCAGCCGCGCTCGGACAGCGGCGCGCCGCCGTCGTCCTCCGCGGGAGGGACGACGGCGGCGGTCAGCCGGTGCCGGAGGCTCACGTCGTCCGGCGCCAGCGGAAGGTCCGGGCGCACACCACGACGCCGATGATCACCCATGCGGCCAGCACCAGGGCAGTGGTCCCGTGCTCCCAGGTGCCGGCGGGCTCGGCCACCGCGGCGGCGTCGGGGAGGAAGACCGAGCGCATGCCCTGCACCATCCACTTCAGCGGGAAGACCGCGGCCACCTCCTGCATCCACGACGGCAGCTCGGAGAAGACGAAGAAGACCCCCGAGAAGAACTGCAGGACGATGGCGAACGCCGCGATCCCGTTGCCCACCGAGCGGGTGCTGCCGACCGAGGCCACCGCGATGCCGAGCACGGTGCCTGCCAGGGCGCCCCCGAGCACCACCCAGGCGAAGGTCACCCAGCGGCCGGCCTCCGAGGGCAGCGGCACGTCGTAGACCGTGGCCGCCACGGTCAGGAGCGCGGTCAGCTGGACCGCGGTCGTCACCAGCACCTGGCCGGCCTTGCCGAGGAAGTAGGACACCGCCGGCGTACCGACGGTCTGCAGCCGGGCGAGGTCGCCGCGGTCGCGCTCCTCGGCGATCGCCGTCCCGACCGCCTGGAAGCTGGTCAGCATGATCCCGGTGGCCGCGATCCCCGCCAGGAAGTACTGCGCGAACGGCACCCCGGCCGGCCGGTCCTCGTCGGCCATCACCGACGCGAAGATCACCAGCATCACGATCGGGTAGGCGAAGGAGAACACCACCTGGCCGGGGTCGCGGACGAACAGCCGCAGCTCCAGGCCGACGCGGGCCAGCCCGATGGCGGCGGCCGACGGCGGCGACGGGCGGGTGACGGCGGGGGTCAGGGCGGCGGTCATCGCGCGGTCTCCTCGGGAGCGGTGGCGCCGACCATCGCGAGGTAGACGTCCTCGAGGCCGGGGCGGGTGACGGTGAGGCCGGGGACCTCCCCGGCGGGGTGCGCGGCGAGCAGGTCGCGCAGGACGGCGGCCGGCTCCGGCGTGGTGACCTCGCGGGGCACGCCGTCCTCGAGCCAGCGGACGGTGGCCGCCTGCCGCAGGCCGGCGCCGAGCTCGGCCGGCGGGGCGACCTCGACGAGCCGGCCGGCGCTGATGACGCCGACCCGGTCGGCCAGGTGCGCGGCCTCGTCGAGGTAGTGGGTGGTGAGCAGCACCGTGGTGCCGCGGTCGCGCAGGCCCTCGACCAGCGACCAGAACCGGCGGCGGGCCACCGGGTCCATGCCGGTGGTGGGCTCGTCGAGGAACAGCAGCTCCGGCCGGCCCTGCACACCGAGTGCCACCTCCAGCCGCCGGCGCTGCCCGCCGGAGAGCCTGTCCACCCGGGTGCGGGCGGCCTCGCGCAGCCCGACGTCGGCGAGCAGCTCGGCCGTCGGCACCGGCGTCGCGTGGTAGCGGGCGAAGTGGTCGAGCGTCTCGCGCACGGTGAGCGCGTTGCCGGCGCCCGTGCTCTGGCCGACGACGCCGACCCGGTCGCGCCAGGCCCGTCCCGCGCGGGCGGGGTCCTCGCCCAGGACGTCGACGTCGCCGCCGTCGCGGCGGCGCACGCCCTCCAGAATCTCGACGGTGGTCGTCTTGCCCGCCCCGTTCGGCCCGAGCAGGGCGAACACCTCCCCGCGCCGCACGTCGAGGTCGATGCCGTCCACCACGGTCCGGTCGCCGTAGCGCTTGAGCAGCCCGCGCGCGCGGACCGCGGAGTCGTCCCGCGCCCCGGCCACCGGGGCGGGCGCCGTCTCGGTCGATGTCACCCGGGTCGATGTCATGGCACGAGCCTGTCGGCCGCAGGCGGTCGGCGGCACCTCCGGTCCGTGGGCCGGCCGTCCACCGGTCGGTGGACGGCCGGCCTCTCCCGTCAGGTCACCGCGACAGCGCCTGGTACCGGCGGACGCTCAGCACGGCGAACACCGTGCCGATCACCACCGGCCAGACCACCGCGAGCAGCAGCGCGTTCTCGGTCGGCCAGCCGCCGCCGGCCCCGACCGGGTTGCCGAACAGCTCGCGCACGGCGGTGACCGTGGTCGCCAGCGGGTTCCACTCGGCGACCGCGGCCAGCCAGCCGGGCATCGTCGCGGTGGCGACGAAGGCGTTGGACAGGAACGCGAAGGGCCAGACCAGGATCTGCACGGCGACCACCGCCGCGGGGTCGCGGGCGACCAGGCCGAGGTGGATGCCGGCCCACAGGCAGGCCAGCCGCAGCAGCAGGAGCAGCCCGACCGCCGCCAGCGCGGGTCCCACGGCGCCGGGCCGCCAGCCGATCGCCAGGCCGCCGGCCAGCAGGACGAGCAGGCCGGCGACGGAGGCGGCCACGTCGGCCAGGAAACGGCCCAGCACGACCGCCGACGGCGCCATCGGCAGCGAGCGGAACCGGTCGGTGATCCCGCGGCCGGCGTCGGTGGCCACCGCGGTCATCGTGGCCTCCAGCCCGAACACCATCGCCAGCGCGAGCATCCCGGGGAACAGGAAGTCGAGGTAGTCGCCGCCCCCGGGGACGACCATGCCGCCGCCGAGCAGGTACCCGAACATGACCAGCAGCAGGACCGGGAACAGCAGGCCCACCAGCAGCGCGGCAGGCCGGCGCCGCCAGTGGGCGACGTCGCGGCCGGCCACGGTCAGGCCGTCGGCCACCGCCCACCGCAGCCGCTCCAGCACCGACTCCTCCTGCACCGACTCCTCCTGCACCGACTCCTCCTGCACCGACTCCTCGGGCACCGGCTCCCCGTGCACCGCAGGCGCGCTCACGCCGGCACCCCCGCCGGCGCCTCCGCCGGCTCGCGGCGGGTGATCCGCAGGTAGGCCTCGTCCAGGGTCGTCGGGCGCAGGGCGAGGTCGTCGACCTCGATGCCCGCGGCGTCCAGGGCGCGGACGACGGCGCCGACCGCACCCGCCCGCCGGGCGACCGGCACGGTCACCCGCACCGGCGGTGGCCCGCCGGGCGCGGCCCCGGGTGGACCGGCGAGGGCCGGCCCGGCCAGCGCCCGTTCCACCAGCGCCCGTTCCACCACGGAGACGGCCTCCGCCGCGCGTGCCGGGTCGCTGACCACGAGCTCGAGGCGGTCCCCGCCGACCGCCGCGGTCAGCTCCGCCGGGGTCCCGCGGGCGACCACCCGCCCGGCGTCGAGCACGCAGACGTCGTCGGCGAGCTGCTCGGCCTCCTCCAGGTACTGCGTGGTGAGCAGGACCGTGGTGCCGGCGGCCACGAGGGCACGGACGGCGTCCCACACGTCGCGGCGGCCGGCCGGGTCCAGACCGGTCGTCGGCTCGTCGAGGAAGAGCACCCGGGGGGCGAGGACCAGCCCGGCGGCGAGGTCGAGCCGCCGGCGCATGCCGCCGGAGAACTGCTGCACCGGCCGGTCGCCGGTGTCCGACAGCCCGACCTGGTCGAGCAGCTCCCCGGCCCGCCGGCGGGCGGCGCGCCGGTCGAGGTGGTGCAGCCGGGCGAACAGCTCCAGGTTCTGCCGCGCGCCGAGCACCTCGTCGACGGCGGGCTGCTGCCCGACCAGCCCGATGCGGCGGCGCACCTGCCGCGGCTCGCGGACGACGTCGTGCCCGGCCACCTCGACGCGGCCGCGGTCGGGCCGCACCAGCGTGGTCATGATGCGCACCGCCGTCGTCTTGCCCGCCCCGTTCGGACCGAGGAGGGCGCACACCGTGCCGGCGCGGACGTCAAGGTCGACGTCGTCGAGCACCGCCGTCCCGCCGTAGCTCTTCCCCAGGCCCGTCGCCCTGACAGCCGTCTCCACCGGATACCTCCGTACGCTGTACGCCATTGCCGGACGATGGCACCGTACACCGTACGGAGACGCGTCGCTACGACGCTGCGGGAGGCTGGGCGCATGGCCACCGAGTTCACGGGCATCGGCGACCCGGCCCGCAGCATGGACCTGCTCTGGCGCACGGCACCGGCGTCCGGGCGGCGGCCGGGCCCGCGGTCGTCGCTGGACGTCGACCGGGTGGTCGCCGCCGCCGTGCGCCTGGCCGACGCCGAGGGGCTGCCCGCGCTGTCGATGCGCCGGGTGGCCGCCGACCTGGGCGTGGGCGCGATGACCCTCTACGGCCACGTGCCCGGCAAGGGCGAGCTCGTCGACCTCATGCTCGACTCGGTCCTGGCCGAGCTCTACCCGGACGAGACCGTGGTCACCGGCGGGGACTGGCGCGCGCGCCTGGAGGCGGTGGCCCGGGCCAACTGGGACCTCTTCCTCCGGCACCCGTGGGCGCTGCACCTGGCCACCGGCCGCCCGCCGCTGGGCCCGCACCTGATGCGCAAGTACGAGCTCGAGCTGCGCGCCGTCGACGGGCTCGGCCTGTCCGAGGTCGAGATGGACCTGCTGGTCACCCTCGTCAACGACCTCGTGCAGGGCACCGTCGGTGGCGTCCACGAGAAGGTGGTGGCCGAGCAGGTCAGCGGCGTGTCGGAGGACCAGTGGTGGACGGCGATGGCGCCGCACGTCGACCGCTTCTTCGACGCGGAGCGCTTCCCCACCGCCGCCCGCGTCGGGCCGGTGGCCGGCGAGGAGCTGCAGGCCGCCTCCGACCCCGAGCGCTCCTTCGCCTTCGGCCTGGCCCGGCTCCTCGACGGGGTCGGCGTGCTGGTCGAGCAGCGCGCTAGCGACCCGTCCCGAGCACCGGCCGGCCCGCCAGCGCGCTGACCACCTCGACGGCGTCGTCCCACCAGCGCGCGTAGTGGTACGGGTCGGCGTTGCGCTGGGTGCGGTGCGCGGCGATCGTCGGCGGCAGCGAGCGCCAGCCGGGCACCTCCTCCAGCGCGCGGAAGAAGTTGGTGGCACTGGTGGCCGGGTCCATCCGGTCGGCGTAGGAGCCCCAGGCGCCGTTGTCGCGCTGCTGGAACAGCCCGCGCGAGTCGGGGCCCACGGCGTCGCCGCGGTCGAGGACGCGCAGCGAGGACTCCCCCATCGCCGTCATCACGCCGACCACCTGGGCGCAGGTGTCCAGCCCGAGGGCGTGCGCGGCGTTGACGATCGCCGCGGCGTTGGCCAGCTGCTCGCCGGACCACCCGGCGACCGGCCCCTCGGGCACCGCCGCGGGGTCGACCCGGATGCCGGGCCCGGCCGCCGCGCACTCCGCCGACGGCGGCGGGTCGGCGGTCACCTGCCGCACCGCCAGCAGTGCCCCGAGCACCGCGAGGACGACGACGGCGACCCCCACCGCCGTCCGCACCCCCGTCCACCGCACACCCCGGTCAACGGACGGCGGTCCCGGGACGTCCCCGGCCTACTGGACCGGCGCGTCCGGCGGCGGCAGCTGGACCCGCAACTGCTCGTCGACCGACGTCACGCCCTCGACGGCGAGCAGGGTCGACCGCGCGTCGGCGGGCGCCTGGCCGGTGATGAGCCCGAGCGTGCCGAGCACCCGGTCGACCTGCATGCCCGAGTCGCGCAGCGCCCGGGCCACGGCGTCGAGGTCGGCCAGGTGCCCGTCGTCGACGGTCACGCTGAAGCGCGCCAGCGGGGACCCCATGGGGCGGGAGGTTACGCCGTGCCGGCGCCCTCCTGGGGTGCCAGCGCCAGCCCGCTGCCGACGTCGACCGACGGCTCGCCCAGCCGGCGGCTCGCCTGGGTGAGGGTGGCCCACAGCTCGAGGCCGCGCCGCCCGGTGGCCTCGGCCCACAGCGCCGCCAGTCCCGCGACGTGCGGGGTGGCCATGCTGGTGCCGCTGATCGTCTCGTAGCGGGTGGGCATGGGCCAGGTCGAGAGCACGTCGACGCCCGGGGCGGCGAGGTCGACCTCCCCGCCGGGCGTGGGCAGGCTGCGGGCGGAGAACCAGGCGGTGGTGAGCGCGCTGGTCAGGGCCCCGACGGCCATGATCTCGACGCTGTTGGCAGGGGCGCCGACGAAGCCGGGGTCGCCGTTCTCCCGGTCGGCGTTGTTGCCGGCCGCGGCCACGATCAGCGAGCCCTGCTGCAGGGCGCGCCGCCCGGCGGCCGAGTACGGCGGGTGGGCCTCGGCGACGTCGGCGCCCAGCGACATCGAGATCACGGCGCAGCCGTTGGCCACCGCCCAGTCGATGCCGGCCAGGATGCCGCCGTCGTCGCCGCTGCCCTCGTCGCTGAGCACCTTGCCGGCGAAGACCTCCGCCTCCGACGCGACGCCGTACCGCGGCCCGGCCGGGGGCACCCGCGGGCCGCACGCGGTGCCGGTGCAGTGGGTGCCGTGGCCGTGCCCGTCCTGGGCGCTGTCGACCCCGGTGACGAACGACTCCGCGGTCACCGGGCGGCCGGCGAAGTCGGGGTGGGCGAGGTCGAGCCCGGTGTCGAGGACGGCGACCCGGATGCCGCGGCCGGTGAACGGCGACGTGGTCGCCTGCACCGCCTGCACGCCCCAGGTGGCCGCCGGGGTGTCCTCGAACAACGGCGGCGGGGGCGCGGTGCCCTCCCCGGGGCCGCTGCTCCCGAGCCGGCCGGCGAGGTCGGTGACGCCGTCGCGGTAGCCGCGGACGTAGGCCGACGGGTCCTCGGGGAGCACCCGGTGCACCAGCTCCGGCGACACCGACAGCACCGGCCGGCGCGCCGAGCGCAGCGCGCTGACCTGGTCCGGAGCGGCGTCGACGACCGCGATGCCCAGCCGGGCGAACACCGTGGCACCCGCCTGGCGGAGGGCCTGCGCGGGGACCCGGCCGGACGTGAAGTCCCGCGAGTCGGCGACGTCGGTGATCCCGGCCGCCGACCAGTCGACGGCCTCCCCGTCGGGGTCGGCGAAGACGACGACCTGCCGCCCGGTCGTGCTCACCCCCGGCAGGCGTCGCGGGCGGCGGGCGGCCGGCGGGTCGATCATGGTTCCCCCTGGTGAACGGCGTGGTACCGACAGTGGTCGCAGTCTGACGGCCGGTACCGACGACTGCCCACGGCCGCGTCCGATTCCCGCCGGTCGCCGTCCCCGCGCGGTGCCATGCTCGGTGCCGTGACCACCTCCCTCGACGCCGAGCGCTGCTACCGCGCGGTCGCCAGCCGGGACGCGCGTTTCGACGGCTGGTTCTTCACGGCGGTGCGCACCACCGGCATCTACTGCCGGCCCTCCTGCCCGGCGCGCACCCCCGCCGCGGCCAACGTGACCTTCTTCGGCACCGCGGCCGGCGCCCAGTCCGCGGGCTTCCGGGCCTGCCGGCGCTGCCGCCCCGACGCCGTCCCCGGGTCGCCGGAGTGGGACGTCCGCGCCGACGTCGTCGCCCGGGCCATGCGGCTGATCGCCGACGGCGAGGTCGAGCGCGCCGGCGTCCCCGGCCTGGCCGCGCGGCTGGGCTACTCCGAGCGCCAGGTGCACCGGCTGCTGGTCGGCGAGCTCGGCGTCGGCCCGCTCGCCGTGGCCCGCGCCCAGCGCGCGCAGACCGCCCGGGTCCTCGTCGAGACCACCGACCTGCCGATGGCCGACGTCGCCTTCGCCGCCGGGTTCGCCAGCATCCGGCAGTTCAACGACACCGTCCGCGAGGTCTTCGCCTGCACCCCCAGCGAGCTGCGCAGCCGCCGGCCCGCCACGCGCGGCGGCGGCACCCCGGGCTGGCTGACCCTCCGGCTGGCCGCCCGGGCGCCGTTCGACGCCGGTGAGGTGCTGCTCTTCCTCGGCGCCCACGCCGTCCCCGGCCTGGAGGAGTGGGACGGGACGACGTTCTCCCGCGTCCTCGACCTGCCCGGCGGCCCCGCCGTCGTCCGGCTCTCCCCCGCCCCCGACGGCGGCCCGGCCGTCACCGCGCGGCTGCTGCTGGCCGACCTGCGCGACCTGCGCGCCGCGGTCCCCCGGTGCCGGCGGCTGCTCGACCTCGACGCCGACCCCGCCGCCGTCGACGACGTCCTCGGCGCCGACCCCGCCCTGGCCCCGCTGGTCGCCGGCGCGCCCGGCCGCCGCGTGCCGGCCTCCCCCGACGCCCCGGAGACGGCGGCGCGCGCGGTGCTGGGCCAGCAGGTGTCGGTGGCCGGCGCGCGCACGCTCACCGCCCGGGTGGTGGCGCTGGCCGGCACGCCGCTGGCCGAGCCGGTCGGCAGCCTCACGCACGCCTTCCCGCGGCCTGAGGCGCTCGCCGCCGCCGACCTGTCCGCCGTCGGCCTCACCGGCGCCCGCCGCCGCACGCTCACCGGGGTGGCCGCCGCGCTGGCCGACGGGCGCGTGGCGCTCGACCCCGGCTGCGACCGCGACGAGGCGGTCCGCGACCTGCTCGCCCTGCCGGGCATCGGGCCGTGGACGGCGGCGCTCGTGGCCATGCGCGGCCTCGGCGACCCCGACGTCTGGCTGCCCGGCGACCTCGCGCTGCGGCGCTCGCTGGCGGCCCTGGGCAGCTCCGACGCCGACGCCGCCACCCGCTGGCGGCCGTGGCGCTCCTACGCCGTGATGCACCTGTGGTCGCTGGCCGCGCCCTCCCTGTTCACCCGACCCCCCGCCCCTCCCTCCGATCGGAGTGCGTCATGACCACGTCCGCCCGCTTCGCCACCGTCGCGACACCGCCCGGCCCGTTCACCGTCGTCGTCACCCCGGGCCCCGACGGCGGCGACGTCGTCCTGGCCGCCGGGTGGACCGGCGACGTCGCCGACCTGCTGCCCGTCGTCCACCGCTCGCTGCGCCCGACCTGGGTCGAGCGGGCGGAGCACCTGCCGGTGCTCGACGCCGTCGAGGCGCACGCCGCGGGCGACCTCGGCGCGATCGACGCCGTCCCGGTGCGGCAGCGGTCGGGGCCCTTCCTCGAGGACGCGTGGGACGTGCTGCGCACCGTGCCCGCCGGGCAGCCGGACACCTACGCCGCCTTCGCCGTCCGCTGCGGCCGGCCCGCGGCGGTGCGCGCGGCGGCCAACGCCTGCGCCCGCAACGCCGCCGCGCTGTTCGTGCCCTGCCACCGGGTCCTCGGCTCCGACGGCGGCCTCGGCGGGTTCCGCTGGGGCACGCCGGTCAAGCGCTGGCTGCTCGACCACGAGGCGGAGCACGCCGCCGTCCCCGTCGAGGCATAGGAAGCGATACCCACGTCCCGGGAGCCGGGACGTGGGTATCGCTTCCCATGCCTGCGCCTCCTGGGAGATGTCGGTCCCGTCCGGCACGCTGCTGGCGTGGACGCCGCCTCCCTGCTCCTCGGCCTGCTCGTCGGCGCGCTGCTGGGGGTGGCCGTCACCCTCGGCGTGGTGGCGCTGACGTCGCGCCGCCGCCCGGCCGACGACGCCCTCGAGCCGGTGCACGAGTCGCTGGACCACCTGCACCGGCTGCTGGCCGGAATCGAGCGCGACCGCGCCACCGCCCACGGCGAGCTGCGCGAGCAGATGGGCACCGTCGGGCAGACCAGCGCGTTGCTGCGCCAGGAGACCGCGGCGCTGGTGACGGCGCTGCGCACCCCGCACGTGCGCGGCCGCTGGGGGGAGGTGCAGCTGCGCCGGGTGGTCGAGGTGGCGGGCCTGCTCGAGCACTGCGACTTCGTCGAGCAGCCGTCGTCGGTCAACGACGAGGGCGCCGGCGTCCGGCCCGACCTCGTGGTCACCCTCGCCGACGGCCGGCAGGTCGTCGTCGACGCGAAGGTGCCCTTCACCGGCTACATCGAGGCCGTGCAGGCCACCGACGAGGCCGTCCGCGTGCAGCGGGTGGCCGCGCACGCCCGGCAGCTGCGCACCCACGTCGACCAGCTGGCCGCCCGCCGCTACCCCACGGCGTTCCGCCCGGCGGCCCCGTTCACCGTGCTCTTCGTCCCCTCCGACGGCTTCCTCACCACCGCGCTGGAGGCCGAGCCCGCGCTCCTGGAGCACGGCTTCGCCCGCGACGTCGTCATCGCCACCCCCAGCACGCTGCTCGCCCTGCTGCGCACCGTGGCCCACTCCTGGCGCCAGGAGCGGCTGGCGCGCGACGCCGACCAGGTCATCGAGGTCGGCCGCCGGCTGCACGCCCGGCTCACCACGCTGTCGGGGCACCTCACCCGCCTGGGCTCCGCGCTGGGCACCGCGCTGACCCGCTACAACGAGACGGTCGGCTCCTACGAGCGCTCCGTCCTGGCCGCCGCCCGCCGCTTCGACGACCTCGGCGTGGCCGAGACCGCCGTGCCCTCGCCGCCCGAGGTCGAGGCGGTGGTCCGCCAGCTCCGGCCGGCCGTCGACGACGACGACGCGGACGCCGTCCCGCTGCCCGCCGTCCCGCTCCCCGAGGTCCCCGTGCGCGAGGTCCCCCTGCGCGAGGTCCCCGTGCACGAGGACGCCCCGGTGCGCTGGCGGCTCACCGACGGCGGCTGACCCGGGCACCCCCGGCGCGGCGGTGCCGCCGGCTCGTCCCGCCGGTCGCGCTGGACCCCTCCGTCACACCCACCCCGCCGCTCACCGAGACTTGCCAAACCGCGGCGGCGACGTGTCGCATCCCGACACCACGAGGTGCCCCGCCGGACGTCCTCCCGTCGCTACGGTGGAGTCCGACACCGGCCCGGCTGGGACAGGCCGGGCGAAACGGGGAGGTGGCCATGGCCTCGGCGAGTGCAGCCGACACCTGGCGCGACAGCAGCGCCGGCGGCGGGCGGCCCCTCGCCGGTCCGCAGGTGCCACGCCGGGACCTGCCGCGGCACGACGCGACGCCGGCCCGGGCCGCGCGCATGTCGCTGCCGCCCGTGCCGCCGCCTCCGCCGCGTGGCCGCCCCGCGGGTCCCGGTCCCGAGCGCCGCAGCGCGCCGGGGCACGGCACGAGCATGGGCAACGGCCGCCCCGTCGCCGACTCCCGCCCGCCGGCGGCCCGGCCGCAGCAGCGCACCCCCTACCCCGGCGTGCACCCGCTGTCCGAGCGCGGCGCCCCCGAGGCGCCGGTCCGCCGCAGCCGAGCCGCCGACCGCCCGCCGGCCCCCGATGCCCACCGCGCCCCGGACCGCGGTGCGCCCGCCGAGGACCGCGGCACCGGTCTGCGCGGCAGCCTCGCCGTCCTCGGTGTCTTCGTCATCACGCTGGCCGGCGGTGCCGTCGACTCGTTCCTGGGCATCGGCCTCGGCACGCTGACCCTGGTCACGCTGGTCGCCGCGTCCGCGGTGGGCACGCTGCTGGTGCGCAAGCGCGACCTGCTGAGCCTCGTCGTCGCCCCGCCGCTGGTCTTCGTGCTGGTCGGCGTGGTGAACATCGGCCTGGCGCCGTCGGCGAGCTTCAACCTCCCGACGCTCGCCACGATCCTCATCCGCGGCTTCCCCACCATGGCCGTCGCCACCGTGGTCGCGGCCGTGGTCGCGATCGTCCGCTGGGCCGCCCGCCGCTGAGGAAGGACCACCCCGGCACGCAGCAGGGCCCCCTCCCGATCGGGAGGGGGCCCTGCTCGTGTGGGGTGGGGAGGTCCTCCGTCAGGAGGTGGGCCGGGCGGCCTTCTCGGCGCGCCGCAGCTCGTGCGGCAGCGCGAACACCAGCCGCTCCTCGGCGGCCTTGACCGTCTCGACGTCGGCGTAGCCGCGCTCGCCCAGCCAGTCGAGGACCTCGCTCACCAGCACCTCGGGCACCGACGCGCCGCTGGTGACGCCGACCGTGGACACGCCCTCCAGCCAGGCCGGGTCGATCTCGGCGGCGTAGTCGACCAGGTGCGAGGCGCGGGCACCGGCCTCCAGGGCCACCTCGACCAGCCGGACGGAGTTCGACGAGTTGGTCGACCCGACGACGATCACCAGGTCGCACGCCGGCGCCATCTGCTTGACCGCCTGCTGCCGGTTCTGGGTGGCGTAGCAGATGTCGTCGCTGGGCGGGGACTGCAGCCCGGGGAACCGGTTCCTGAGCTGGTCGACCGTCGCGAGCGTCTCGTCGACCGACAGCGTCGTCTGCGACAGCCACACCACCCGCTCGGGGTCGCGCACCTGCACGGAGGCGACGTCGTCAGGGCCGTCGACGAGCTGGATGTGCGACGGCGCCTCACCCGAGGTGCCCTCGACCTCCTCGTGGCCGCGGTGGCCGATGAGCAGGATGTCGTAGTCGTCGCGCGCGAACCGCTTGGCCTCCTGGTGGACCTTGGTCACCAGCGGGCAGGTGGCGTCGATCGTGCGCAGCTGCCGGGCGGCGGCCTCCTCGTGGACGGCCGGCGAGACGCCGTGCGCGCTGAAGACGACGACCGAGCCCTCGGGCACCTCGTCGGTCTCGTCGACGAAGACCGCGCCGCGCCGCTCGAGGGTCGCGACGACGTGCTTGTTGTGGACGATCTGCTTGCGGACGTACACCGGGGCGCCGTGGATCTCCAGCGCCCGCTCGACGGCGACCACCGCCCGGTCGACGCCGGCGCAGTAGCCCCGGGGATCGGCCAGCAGGACCCGTCCGCGCTGATCAGCCATGCCTCCCATGGTAGGAGCACCCCGGCCGCACCCCCGGCGTCCACGCGCCTCCGGCGGGACCCGGCAGGGCCCTGCGCATGGAGACTTCCGACACACCGGGGGGAGCAGCCCCGCCCGACCGGGTGGCCGCAGCCGGGGCCGTGCTGCCGACACAGGCGGCCTGCGGCAGTCTGGGGAGCATGTCCCGTGAGATCCCCGAGCCGGTCCGCGCCTACGTCGGACTGGCCGCCACCGTCCTCGACGAGGCCCGTCGCCTCCCCGAGACGCTGCCCGGCCTCCCGGTGCGCCTCGTCGGCATCGCGCTCCAGACGGCCATGAAGCTGCAGCAGCACTGGTCGGGGCTGGTGGCCCGCGGCGACGAGGTGCTCACCGGGCTGCGCGGTGACCGCGAGCCGGGCCTGGCCACCTTCGACGACGACGAGGAGGTGCCCGCCGTCGGGCTCGTCGCCCAGCCGATCGACGTGCTGCGTGACTCCGCGTTCGACCGCGCACCCGACGTCGACTCGATCGGCATCTCCGACGAGGAGGTCGCCGAGCTGCCCACCGACCCGGCCGCCGACGCCGTCGCGGCCGCGGTCGAGGACACGGCGGGGCTCACCGAGGTCGACGTCATGGAGGTCGACGTCGACACCGACGCGGCCGGACTGGTGGACGACGAGCTCGCCGGCCTGCCGCAGGACCCGGCGCCGGCCGCGGTCGTCGCCGCCGTCGAGGACGTCAACGACCAGGTCCTGGGCGCCCAGGAGGCCGAGGCGGCGCTCGGCGCCGCCGACTCCGCGCTGACCGCCGAGGACGCGCTGGAGAGCGCGCTGCTGGAGGCCGAGGGCACCGACGCCACGCCGGCGGCGGGCACCCCGGACGACGCCCCGGCGGCCAGCGACCCGGGCGGCTCCCCCGTCGGCGAGCTCGCCGGCGCGCCCGACGTGGGCAGCGACGACACGACGACGCCCGACGCCGCTGACTCCGGCACCCCCGACACCGACATCGGCCTGGCCGACGAGGCCGCCGGCGATGCCACCGGTGACGCCACGGCCGGCACCGCGACCCCGCCCGACGCCGGCGTCCTCGGCGAGGACGCCGAGGCCGACGCGTCGGCGGCCGAGGACGCCGCCACCGAGGTCGACGTCATCACGCCCGACGGCCAGGTCACCACGGTCGAGGGCACCGTCACCGACGAGGGCGTCGTCGCCCCGGAGACCGGTGACACGGGCGGTGACACGGCCGGTGACACGGGTGCGGAGGCCGGCGGCGCCCCCGACTCCGACGTCGTCACCGACGAGCACGTGCGCGTCGACGAGGAGATGGGCACCGAGGCCGGGCCCGGCGAGGACAGCGGGGCGGCCACCGACACCGTCGAGCCCGAGCCGGCCGCCGACGCGCTCAGCACGGAGGCCACCACGGAGGCCCCTGCGGAGGTCATCGACGAGGGCGGCACCCCCGTCGCCGCGGCCACCGGCGTGCGCACCGACGTCGGCGACACCGACACGGCCGAGGACGACGCCGCGATCGCCGAGGGGGCGGCCGTCGACGCCGTCGGCGGGGAGTCCGCGGCACCGACCGACGACCCGGAGGGCGGCAGCGACCTGTCGGGCTCCCAGGCGGCCGGCGCCGCGCCGGTGGAGGGCTACGACTCCTTCAGCGTCGCCCAGCTGCGCGGGCGGCTGCGGGGCTACCAGCTGGCCACGGTGTCCGACCTGCTCGCCTACGAGGAGGCCACCCGTGCGCGGGCGCCGTTCGTGACGATGCTGCGCAACCGGCTGGAGAAGCTCGAGCAGCAGGCCGCCGACAACAGCCCCTTGCAGCCGCGCGGCCAGTAGGACGCCGCCACACCGGCCCGGGATCCCCGATGCGGGGTCCCGGGCCGGTGTCGTCGGTGGCGCCTGGCAGGCTCGGAGCATGACCGCGCCCTCCTCCCCCGAGGCGCCGTGGCCCGTGCGCACGGTGGCCCGCAAGGTCGCCGAGTGGATCGGCCGGCTCGGCGAGGTGTGGGTGGAGGGCCAGGTCGCCCAGCTCAACCGGCGCAGCGGCGCGGCCACGGTCTTCCTCACCCTGCGCGACCCCGCCGCCGACCTGTCGGTGCCGGTCACCTGCGCCCGCGACGTCGCCGACCGGCCCGGCCTCGAGCTGACCGAGGGCGCCCGGGTCGTCGTGCGGGCCCGGCCCGACTACTACATCGCCCGCGGCTCCTTCTCCCTGCGTGCCACGGAGATCCGCGCCGTCGGCCTGGGCGAGCTGCTGGCCCGCATCGAGCGGATCCGGAGGCTGCTGGCCGCCGAGGGACTCTTCGACGTCGCCCGCAAGCGCCCGCTGCCCTTCGCCCCCGCCGTCGTCGGCCTGGTCACCGGCAAGGACTCCGCCGCCGAGCGCGACGTGCTGGTCACCGCCCGGCGCCGCTGGCCGGCGGTGCGCTTCGCCGTCCACCACAGCCTCGTGCAGGGCGTCAACGCCGCGGCGTCGGTCATCGACGGCCTGCAGCGGCTCGACCGCGACCCGGAGGTGGAGGTCATCGTCCTCGCCCGCGGCGGCGGGTCGGTCGAGGACCTGCTGCCGTTCTCCGACGAGGGCCTCGTGCGCGCCGTCGCCGCCTGCCGCACGCCGGTGGTCACCGCCGTCGGCCACGAGACCGACACCACCCTGGTCGACCACGTCGCCGACGTCCGCGCCGCCACCCCCACCGACGCCGCCCACCGCGTGGTCCCCGAGATCGGCGAGCAGCGACGGCTGGTCGACGGGCTGCGCGCCCGCGCGCGGCACCTGCTCACCGTGCGCATCGAGCAGTCCGAGCGGTGGCTGGAGAGCGTCCGCAGCCGGCCGGTCCTGGCCGATCCGGAGCGCCTGCTGCACGGCCGCGCCGACGACGTCACCGCGCTGCGCGACCGGGCCCGGCGCACCCTCACCCACCGGGTCGAGACCGCCGAGCGCGACCTCGAGCACGCCCGCGCCCGGGTGGCCGCCCTCTCGCCGCAGGCGACCCTGCAGCGCGGCTACGCACTGGTGCAGCGGGCCGACGGCGGGCTGGTCCGCGACCCGGCCGAGGTGGCCGACGACGAGCGGCTGTCGGTGCGGGTGGCGGGCGGCCGGCTTCCGGTGCGGGTCGCCAGGGAGGATGGGCAGCCGTGAGCGGACAGGAACGTGAGCATCGCAGCGAGGAACGAGCGAGGAGCGGAGCGTTCCGCGGGAGCGAACCGAGGACATCGTGAGCAGTCCCGAGCAGCCGACGCGCGAGCAGCCGACGCAGACCTACGAGCAGGCGCGCGAGGAGCTGGCCGACGTCGTGCGCCGGCTGGAGGCCGGCGGCCTCACGCTGGAGGAGTCGCTGACCCTGTGGGAGCGCGGCGAGCAGCTGGCCGAGCTGTGCCGGCACTGGCTGGACCGGGCCCGCGAGCGGCTGGCCGCCGCGACCCCCGCCGACCGGGAGGGCTGAGCTCCTCCGGCCGGGCGCTCAGCGCACCACGACGGGGGCGATCGAGGCGGCCACCGTCTCGAGCTCGCCGTCGTCGGCCGAGCCGGTGACCAGGGTGGTCACCCCGGCCTCCTCCCGGGACAGCACCGTCTCACCGCGCTGGCTGGTCAGCCGGGTCCAGGTGCGCCCCGCCACGTCGACGCTGCCGTCCTCCTCCGCGCCGTCGAGCACCGCCCGCAGCGGGTCGGCGCGCGGGTCGTCGCTGGTGACGAACCCGGCGTACTCGTCCGACGGCGTCACGTAGCCCACCTCGAGGGTCACCGGCGCACCCGGGGCGGCGTCCCCGGCGTCGGTGCGGGCGCTGGTCGGCCGGTAGCCGTCGGGCAGCCCGGACGGCGCCTCGACGAGGTAGTCCGCCCGAGCCGCGGCCAGCTGGACGGTGCTGGAGGGGTCGATCGCGCGGACCGGGTCGGTGCCGCCCTGCCGGAACGCCATCCAGCCGACGGCGAGCAGGCAGATGACCACCAGCGGCAGCAGCGAACGGATCATGTTCGCCGCGCTCATCCGGTTGGCCCGCTCGACCGCGGACGGCGCCGGTGGGGGCTGCTCCTCGGGGGCCTGCTGGCCCGACGGGCCGGTCGTGGTCATACCCCTAGGATCGCAGCACCGATCCCGTACCCCGCCGCGCCGCGTCCCGACGACCCCGTCCGCCCGATCGGCAGCGGGGGACGACCGCCCTGGGCGGTGGGTACCGGCGACGTCGCCGAGACAGGAGGTCCTCGTGACCCTTCCCGTGCCCGACGGCCCCGTGCCCGCGAGCAACCGCGCCAGCACCTTCCGCGCCGGCCGCCCCGCCCCCGACCGCAACCTCGCCCTCGAGCTGGTCCGCGTCACCGAGGCCGCCGCGATGGCCGCCGGCCGCTGGGTGGGCCGCGGGGACAAGAACGGCGGTGACGGCGCCGCCGTCGACGCGATGCGGGCCCTCATCGGCACGGTGAGCATGCGCGGCGTCGTCGTCATCGGGGAGGGCGAGAAGGACGAGGCGCCCATGCTCTACAACGGCGAGCAGGTCGGCGACGGCTACGGCCCCGAGTGCGACGTCGCCGTCGACCCGATCGACGGCACCACCCTGATGGCCAAGGGCATGCCCAACGCGATCGCCGTCATGGCCGTGGCCGACCGCGGCGCCATGTACGACCCGTCCGCGGTGTTCTACATGGAGAAGATCGCCGTCGGGCCCGCCGCCGCCGACGTCGTCGACATCACCGCACCGGTCGCGGAGAACGTCCGCCGGGTCGCGCGGGCCAAGCACAGCTCCCCCGGCGACGTCACCGTCTGCATCCTCGACCGGCCCCGCCACGACCGGCTGGTGCAGGAGGTCCGCGAGGCCGGCGCGCGCATCCGGTTCATCACCGACGGCGACGTCGCCGGTGCCATCGCCGCGGCCCGCGAGGGCACCGGCGTCGACATGCTGATGGGCATCGGCGGTACGCCGGAGGGCATCATCGCCGCCTGCGCCCTCAAGTGCATGGGCGGTGCGCTGCAGGGCCGGCTGTGGCCCAAGGACGACGAGGAGCGGCAGAAGGCGATCGACGCCGGCCACGACCTCGACCGGGTGCTGCAGATCGACGACCTCGTCCGCGGCGACGTCTTCTTCGTCGCCACCGGCATCACCGACGGCGAGCTGCTGCGGGGCGTGCAGTACCGGGCGGGCGGCTGCACCACCCAGTCGCTGGTCATGCGCTCGCGCTCGGGCACCATCCGCTCGATCGACAGCCTGCACTCGCTGCAGAAGCTGCGTGCCTACTCCGCGGTCGCCTTCGACCACACCGACGACTGAGCGGCCGGCCCCGGGCGGGTGCCCGGGGCCGGCCGCTCAGGGGCGGGTCACTGCGGGAAGGTGACCGTGCACAGCTCGCCGGTGCCCTCCGGTTGCCGGCCGGCGCAGGTGTCGCCGTAGGTCTCGTAGGACGTGTCGACGTCGGCCTCGAAGAACAGGTCGTCGCACGCCGTCATGGTGCCGTCGAAGCACTGCTGGGCGAGGGCGTCGAGCGCCGGGTCCGCGCCGAGGCCGGTGGGCGGGATCGTCGCCGGCGGCAGCCCCGCCCCCGGGGGCGGCGCGCTCGGGCTGCTCGGCGGCGGCGCGCTCGGCGAGGACGGCCGCGGGCTGCTCGACGAGCTCGACGACGAGCTCGACGAGGACGAGCTCGACGAGGACGAGCTCGACGAGGAGCCGGACGACGGGCTCGACGACGCGGTGGAACTGCTCCGCGTCGGGTCGGCGACGGTGGTGGGGTCGTCGTCGCGGAGCAGGAAGAACAGCAGCGCACCGATCCCGGCGATCACCAGCACGCCGACGACGGTCAGGACGACCGCCAGGTTCCCCCTGCTCTTCTGCGCCGGCTGACCGGGTGGCGGCCCGTACTGGCCGTACTGCTGGTCCGCGCCGTAGCCGGCCGGCGGGTACTGCTGCACGTACGGCTGACCCGTGCCGTACCCGCCCGGCCGGTACGGCTGCCCGTAGGGCTGGTTCGGGTCGTAGGCGGGCTGGGTGTCCTGCCGGTTCGGGTCGTAGCCGCCCGGCGGGTACTGCTGGCCGTACTGCTGGCCCGGGTCGACGCCGGGCTGGGTCTGCCGGTTCGGGTCGTAGCCGCCCTGCGGGCCGTACTGGCCGGGCTGGAACTGCGCCGTGGGCGGGGCCGGCTGGCCGAACTGCCGGGTCGGGTCGTCGGACTGCCCCCAGCCCTGCTCCCCGGGCTGCCGGCCCGGGGGGTCGTTGCCGTCCTGCGGCGGATGCGGCGGCTGGGACATGGGGCGGACTCCTCGGGCTCGGTCACTGGCGGGCCCAGGCTAGGTCGGGCCGGGGCGGGGGCCAACCACCGACAGGTCACGGGACGGCGACGGACCGGCCACTCCGCCCCGGTGGGCCACGCCCGCCCCCTCGCGAGGGCCGCCGGCGGGCAGGCGGGCGGCGGGCGGAGCGGAGCCCCTCCTAGGGTCACGGCTGCAGCACCGATCCCACCGACACCACACGGGAGCCAGCGTGGCCACCGAGCAGGAACACCGCGTCGAGCACGACTCCATGGGGGAGGTCCGCGTCCCGGCCTGGGCGAAGTGGCGGGCCCAGACCCAGCGCGCCGTCGAGAACTTCCCGATCTCCGGGACGCCCATCGAGCGGGAGCTCATCGCGGCCCTGGCCGCGATCAAGGGCGCGGCCGCGCGGGTCAACGCCGACCTCGGCGTCCTCGACGGCGAGGTCGCCGCGGCGATCGCCGACGCCGCCGCGGAGGTGGCCTCCGGGAAGTGGGACGAGCACTTCCCCATCGACGTCTTCCAGACCGGCTCGGGGACGTCGAGCAACATGAACACCAACGAGGTCATCGCGACCCTCGCCACCGAGGCCGGCGGCACGCCGGTGCACCCCAACGACCACGTCAACGCCTCGCAGTCGTCCAACGACGTCTTCCCCTCGGCCATCCACGTGGCCGCCACCCGGGCGATCGTGCGCGACCTGGTGCCGGCGCTGCAGCACCTGGAGGCCTCGCTGTCGCGCAAGGCCGAGGAGTTCCGCGAGGTCGTCAAGAGCGGCCGCACCCACCTCATGGACGCCACCCCGGTCACCCTCGGGCAGGAGTTCGGCGGGTACGCGGCGGCGGTCCGCTACGGCGTCGAGCGGCTGAACGCGTCGCTGCCCCGCATCGGTGAGCTGCCGCTGGGCGGCACCGCCGTCGGCACCGGGATCAACACCCCGCCCGGCTTCGCCGCGGCGATCATCGAGAAGCTGGCCGCCGAGCTCGAGCTGCCGCTGACCGAGGCGCGGGACCACTTCGAGGCGCAGAGCTCGCGCGACGGCCTGGTCGAGGCCTCCGGCCAGCTCAAGACGATCGCCGTCGGCCTGGTGAAGATCGCCAACGACCTGCGGTGGATGGGCTCGGGCCCGCGCACGGGCCTCGGCGAGATCCAGCTCCCCGACCTGCAGCCGGGCAGCTCGATCATGCCCGGCAAGGTGAACCCGGTGATCCCCGAGGCGGTCATCCAGGTGGCCGCCCAGGTCATCGGCAACGACGCCGCGGTCACCTACGCCGGCACCACCGGCGTCTTCGAGCTCAACGTGACGCTGCCGCTCATGGCGCGCAACGTGCTGGAGTCGATCCGGCTGCTGGCCAACGTGAGCCGGATCCTGGCCGACCGCTGCGTCGACGGGGTCGTCGCCAACGTCGAGCAGTGCCGCACCTATGCCGAGTCCTCGCCGTCGATCGTCACTCCGCTGAACAAGTACATCGGCTACGAGGAGGCGGCGAAGGTCGCCAAGCAGTCGCTGGCCGAGCAGAAGACGATCCGCCAGGTCGTCCTCGAGCGCGGCTACGTCGACCAGGGCAAGCTCACCGAGGCCCAACTCGACGAGGCCCTCGACGTCCTGTCGATGACCCACCCCTGACCGCCCGGCGGGGTGGACGCCGCGCCGGTCCACCCCGCCGCGTGGCGGTCCCTGTCGTCTGCGCGGCCTGACGCCAGTAGCGTCGGGCCACCATGACCGAGACAGCCACCACCCCTGAGGTATCCCTCCGGCACCCGGGAGGTGAGCTCCCGCTGCGCACGGTCCCGGCGACGGAGGGCTCCTCCGGGCTCGACGTCTCCAAGCTGATGGCGACGACCGGACAGGTCGCCCTCGACATCGGCTTCGTCAACACCGCCGCGTGCACGTCGGCGATCACCTACATCGACGGCGACGCCGGGATCCTGCGCTACCGCGGGTACCCGATCGACCAGCTCGCCGGGAAGGCCAGCTTCCTCGAGGTCACCTACCTGCTCATCTACGGCGAGCTGCCCACGACCGACCAGCTCGGCGAGTTCGACGAGCGGCTGCGGCGGCACACGCTGCTGCACGAGGACCTCAAGCAGTTCTTCAACGGCTTCCCGCGGGACGCGCACCCGATGCCGGTGCTCTCCTCCGCGGTGAGCGCCCTGTCGACCTTCTACCAGGACTCCCTCGACCCCTTCGACGAGCGGCAGGTCGAGATCTCCACGGTGCGACTGCTGGCCAAGCTGCCCACGATCGCCGCCTACGCCTACAAGAAGTCCGTCGGCCAGCCGTTCCTCTACCCGGACAACTCCCTCGGCCTGGTCGAGAACTTCCTCCGGATGACCTTCGGGTTCCCCGCCGAGCCCTACGAGGTCGACCCCGAGCTCGCCTCCGCCCTGGACATGCTGTTCGTGCTGCACGCCGACCACGAGCAGAACTGCTCGACGTCGACCGTCCGGCTGGTCGGCTCCTCGCACGCCAACCTCTTCGCCTCCGTCTCGGCCGGCATCAACGCGCTGTTCGGCCCGCTGCACGGCGGGGCCAACCAGTCAGTGCTGGAGATGCTGGAGGCGATCCAGCGCGACGGCGGCGACATCCCCGCCTTCGTCGAGCGGGTGAAGAAGAAGGAGCCCGGCGTCAAGCTCATGGGCTTCGGTCACCGGGTCTACAAGAACTACGACCCGCGCGCGACGATCGTGAAGCAGACCGCCGACACCGTGCTCGACAAGCTGGGCGGGGACAACCAGCTCCTCGACCTGGCCCGCCAGCTCGAGGAGATCGCGCTGTCCGACGACTACTTCGTCGAGCGCAAGCTCTACCCCAACGTCGACTTCTACACCGGGTTGATCTACCGGGCCATGGGCTTCCCGGTGCGGATGTTCACCGTGCTGTTCGCCCTCGGCCGGCTGCCCGGCTGGATCGCCCAGTGGCGTGAGCTGATGGACGACCCGGCCACCAAGATCGGCCGTCCGCGACAGGTGTACACCGGCGAGACGGAGCGGGCCTTCGTCCCGCTCGCCGAGCGCTGATCCCGGCGCCGATGGGCAGCGAGCCGCCCGAGGACGTCCTGGTCCTCCCCCCGATCCCCCTGGCGACCGGGCGGCTGCTGCGCGACGACGACGACCGGCCGCTGGCCATCACCGCGGTCGAGCTCGTGGTCTCCACGGAGGACGGGGGCGAGCACCGCATCGCCCTCGTCCCCCGGCACGGCGCCTGGTGGGCACCGCCCGACCGCTGACGCCCCGCGCCCCGTCCCCCGGGCGGGCGCACCGTCTCACCCCCTGGGGTGAGACCTCCTCCCTCGTCCCTCCTCCGGGTCCCCCGACCGGTCGATCTGACGGCGAGCGCTCCACGGCACGACGCCGCGGAGCGCGGCCAGCCGATCGAGACCGCCGGGGGACCACGCCGTGCCCGCACCACGCACGACCACACCCCGCACGACCGCCTCCCGCAGCTCGGCCTCCCGCAGCTCGGCCTCCCGCAGCTCGACCCCCCGCAGCTCGGCCCCCCGGCGCGAGCTCACCGCCCGCGAGGCCGAGGCGCTGCGCGCCCTGCTGGCCGCCCGCGCCGCGGCCGGCACCCCGGCGGCTCCCGGTGCCTCCCGCCCGGCGCCGGCGCGTGCCGCGTCGCGGAGGAAGGGCCCCGCCCGGAAGCGCCGGCCGGCCGCCCGCCGCCGGCCCGCCGCCCGGACGCCCCGCGAGCGCGGCCCCTGGCGCACGCGGCTGCTCGTCGTCGGACTGGCCACGCTGCTGGCCCCGGTCGTGACCGTGCTGCTGACCCCCGCCGCCACCGCGCCCGGCGCGGCCACCGCGGCCGACCCGTCCGGCCTGGCGCTGGCCGCCCGCAGCACGCTGCTGCAGGACGCCGACGCCTACCGCCGGCTGCAGGCCGAGATCGCCACCCGCCGGGCCGAGCTGGCCGACGCCGTCGCCGCCGAGCGGACCGCCCGCGACGCCGTCGCCGCCGAGCAGGTGACCGTCGGCAGCGCCGCGGCCGACCTCTACCGCTCGCGGGCCACCGGCCGGATGCCGGTGCTCGCGCTGGACGCCACCGCCTCGGCCAGCACCCCCGACGTCCTCTACCGGCAGGCGCTGGCCGACCGGGCCGCCGCCGAGCGGGAGGCCGCCGTCGTCCGGGCCCGGCGCGCCGCGGCCGCCGCGGAGGCCGCCGCCGCGCGGGTGACCGGCGCGCAGGCCGCCGTCGACGCCGCGACCGCGCAGGCCCGCGTCCTGCTCGACGGTGTCCGGGAGACCGCCGACGACCTCGGCCTCGACGTCGCCGCGCAGCTGGCCGGGCTGGGCACCGTGCCCGCCGCGGGTGCCCAGCAGGAGCGCAACACCGCCGCGCTGCAGCGCTGGCAGGGCTTCCTCGCCGAGCTGGCCTCGGCCGGGATCGAGCCGCCGTCGGCCGCCGAGCTGGCCGACCCCACCGCGCTGCCCGACGGCTTCTCCCCCGCGCTCGACGCCGCCGGCCAGGCCGTCCCCGGTGTCGCGTGGGCCGTCGTCGGCAACCGCCCGGTGACCGTGCTCCCGGCGGAGACGGTGGCCGCGGTCAGCACCGCGCTGTCGCAGGCCGGGCGTCCCTACGCCCCCGGTGCCGCCGGCCCGGACAGCTACGACTGCGGCGGGCTCACCGCGGCGGCGTGGCTGCTGGCCGGGTACGACCTGCCGGCCACCGCGGCCGGGCAGTGGGCCGTTGCCGCCGTCGTCCCCGCCTCGCAGCTGCAGGTCGGCGACCTGGTCGTCTCCGACGGCGGCGCCGACGTCGGCCTCTACGTGGGCGCCGGCGAGGTGCTCGGCGCCTCGGCCGCCACCTACCAGGTCGGCGTCCGGCCGGTGCCGGCCGACGCCCGCGCGGTGCGGGTCACCCTGCCCGCCCCGGCGCAACCCAACGCCCCGCTGCCGCCGACGGCCTCGAGCCGCGGCGCCTGCGGCGCTCACCCGGCGCCGGTCGGGCCGGTCAGCCCCGCCTGGGGCGGCTGGGCCAACGGCCGCATCCCCGGCGAGGCGCTGTGCCCGGTCGCCCGCGGCCACGCGCTGCGCTGCGACGCCGCGGCCGGCTACGCCGCGATGAGCCGGGCGTTCGAGGCCGACCTCGGTGAGGCGCTGTGCATCACCGACTCCTACCGGCCGATCGGCGCCCAGGTGGACGCGTTCCGCCGCAAGCCCGGGCTGGCCGCGGTGCCGGGGACGTCGAACCACGGCTGGGCGCTGGCGGTCGACCTGTGCGGCGGCGTCAACGTCGCCGGCACCCGCGAGTGGACCTGGATGACGCAGCACGCCGGGCGGTTCGGCTTCGTCAACCCCGACTGGGCGCGGCCCGGCGGCGAGAAGCCCGAACCCTGGCACTGGGAGTTCGGCCACCTGGCCTGAGCGGCCGGCCGCCGAGATCACGTGATCTCCGCAGGGAATGCGGGGTCGGAGCGCCGAGATCGCGCGATCTCGGCAGGGAATGCGGCGTCGGAGCGCCGAGATCGCGTGATCTCGCCAGGAGCCTCCGGACCTCCTACAGCCAGGCGAGCCGGGTCAGGCCTGTCCAGGGCAGGCGCACGCACGCCTCGCCGGTCAGGCCCGCCAGGCGGTCGGCCACCCCGGCGGCGGCACAGGCCAGCGGCCGCGTCGGCGTGACGACGACGTTCGGGTCGCGCAGGCCGAGCCCCGCGTCGGCGATGCGCGCGAGCAGCCGCTCGGGTGCGGCCAGCGCGGCGGTGGCCAGCATCGGTGCGCCGGGATGCGACCACAGCGCCACCGGCCCCTCGACCCGCAGCACCCCTCCGGCGTCCGCGGCGCGGGCGGCCGCGCCGGTGCGGGTGCGGGCCACGGCGGCGGCGTCGGCGCGGTCCGACGGCGTCCAGGCGACGGTGCGCTCACCACGCCGGACGACGACCCGCCAGCCCACCGCCGACCGGCGCTCGTCGGTCCAGTCCAGGACGGCGACCCCGGTGCGGGCGGCGACGGCGTCGCTGACCGGGCGCCGGGCCACGACGGCGGTCAGCGCGGCGGCGACCCCGTCGGTCGCGGGGTCCACCCCGGCGTCGGTCATGTCCTCGGCGAGGTCGCGCAGCGGGAGCCGGGTCCGCCGCTCGTCCTCGGCGAGGACCAGCACGGGACCGCGGGCGGGGTCGGTCAGGACGGCGGCGCGCAGGCCCCCGGTGACCAGGCCGGGCAGCACGGCGGCCGCGGCGGCGCGGACGTCGTCGACGGCGA
The DNA here is from genome assembly GCF_900115395.1 of Geodermatophilus obscurus. Lineage (GTDB taxonomy): Bacteria > Actinomycetota > Actinomycetes > Mycobacteriales > Geodermatophilaceae > Geodermatophilus > Geodermatophilus obscurus_B. Next base: position 212,775 of record NZ_FOWE01000002.1, on the reverse strand, counting down.
CCGGTGCCGGCCGCCGGCGGTGCAGCAGGCCGGCCGGGGACCGCAGCGGGCGCTGGGGCATCACGGGCGGCGCCCGGCGAGGGTGGCGCGCAGCGCGGCCGGCAGTGCGGGGAGGCCCAGGACGCTGTCGAGCTCCTCGGCCGACAGCCGCACCGGCAGGACGTCGTCGGCCCAGCCGGTCACCCGGCGCACGCGCGCGGCCGGCGCGGGCCAGACGGCGTCGCGCGCGGCGGCGACGTGCAGCTCGGTGAGCACGTCGGCGAGGTGGACGGCGGTGACCGGGTGCAGCCCGGGTGCGGTCAGCCCGTCGCGGACGAGACCGGCCAGGCACGCGCGGTCGGCCTCCGAGAGCCAGTGCGGCAGCAGGACGACGGCGGGGTCGCCCGCGGGCAGCACGCTCACCGCACACCTCCCCCCGTCGGCGTCTGCGGTCCCGGCCGGCCGGCGGCTGCGGCGTGTCGGCGGGGACTCGCGGTCACGTCCTCGGTATCGGCAGGTCGGAGGCGGGATGGACCCGTCTGGACCGCACTGCTTCCAGCCGATTCCCGGGCGTCACTCCGACAGCTCGGTCAACCTGTCCTTGAGCGCCCGCTCGACGCGGTCGGCGTGCACGTTCATGTTCCGGACCGAGGTGCCGAGGTCGGCCGAGACCTGGGTCTTGGTCTGCCCGCCCCAGGTGGTCAGGTACCAGGTGGCCCAGCCGAGGACGTTGGGCTGCGCGGCCCGCTGGCCCCGGGCCGCGGTCGGGTCGGGGGCGCAGGCGGCGGTCAGCGCGTGCGACAGCAGCGTCTGCTCGGCCTCGTCCATGATCTGGTCGGGCGCCTCGGTGGAGTCGGGCACCAGCACCTCGGTGGCGTCCGGGCCGCCGTCGAGGGACTGCAGGTTGCGCAGGCCGTTGAGCGTGGCCACGGTCTGCGAGTTGCGCCGCAGGGTCGCGACGCTCTGCCCCATGTACTCGGCGAGCTCCCGCTCGGTGGGCCGCCGCTGGTGCTCGGCCTGGAACGCGGCGAGCGCCTTCTGCTGGCGGTTCTCGGTGTCGGCCGCCGTCCGGCCGTGGGCGCTGCGGCCCAGGTCGTGCACCCACTTGGACAGCTGGGTGGCGAGGAAGGCCCCGAACGGGACGCCCTTGGTCTCGTCGTACTGCCCGACGGCCTTGAGGATCCACTCGGCGACCTGCTGGTGCAGGTCGTCCTGGTCCGGCACGTGCATGCGCAGGGTGCTCGTGTTGCGCTGCAGCCGCTTGAGGCTGACCGGGTGGTAGTGCCGGCACAGGTCCTCGAGGAACGCCGGAGGCAGGTCCCGGGGGGCGCGGCGGCGGACGCCGGGCTCGGCCCGCAGGCCCACCGTGGCGCAGCCGCGGCCGGCGCACCACGCGCGGATCCAGTCGGCGAGGACCTGGCCCTGGCCGCACGGGCCGTCGACCCGGTACAGCCCCTCCCCCTCGTCGTGGCTGACCGTGACGCCCTCGGGCAGGTCGGCGCGTAACTCGGCGAGCGGCAGGTCCTGGTCGACCCGGAAGTGCACCCGGTCGCGGGCGGTGATCGGGACGGCGGCGAAGCCCTCGGCCTCGGGGATCCCGCCGAAGACGAGCGGCGCGCGGCCGGCGGCGTCGGCCGGCTGGTCGGTGGCGGGGACGGCGGTACGGGTGCTCACGGAGGTCCTCACGTCGATCGCGGGGTGGCGGCCGTCAGGCGAGGACGCGCGGGGCCGGGACGACCCGCGGGGCCGGGACGCGGACGGCCGGGGCCGCCTCGACGTCGGCGTCGCCGAGCAGGACCTCGGCCGCGGCGCGCTCGGCGGCCGACGGCTCGGCGGCGTAGACCGGCATGTGGTCGTAGAGGACCGTGAAGACGTCGCTGACGAAGGCGTAGGCCGCCTGCGCCTGCGGCGAGAAGCGCGCGATGGCCTCGCGCGGCCCGAGCTCGACGCCGACGGTCACGCGGACGACGCGGTCGTCCTTGGCCAGGCCGGTGACGGCGAAGGCGATGTCGGGGTGCGCGGCGGCCAGGGCCGACAGCTCGGCGAGGCAGCGCCGGGTCGACCCGCGACGCGGCCGCAGCTGCACGTGCACGACCACGGTCTCCTCGGCCGGCAGGCCGTACCCGTCCTCGACCCGAGTCCGCTCGGTGTCCACTGCGTACGCGCTCTGACGCATCTCCATCGCCCCCTGTGTCGTGCTCGGGGGCAACTCTGTCGCATGAGCGCACAGTAACGGGCACACAACTCGCCGTGCCCTGCGCAATCCGCGGGCCGACCTTCGTCAGGTCTTGCCCGTGCGCGGCGGCCGTGCGGTCCAGCGGGTCGGCGCCACGGCAGGAGTTGCCGAGCCGCCGACCCGCCGTCCGTGCGAGTCGTTCAGCGTCGGCCGGTCTCCGGCGGGCCGGGGCGGGCGGCGCGGCGCGGGGCCGCGCCGTCGGCGGGCGCGGGGGCGCTCCCGGACGACGGGGCGAAGGCGGCCAGCGCCCCCAGCGTGTCGGCGGTGACCTGGGCGGCGAGCAGGTTGGCCTCGGCGATCTGCCGGTAGACCTCCTCGCGGTGGATGGTCACCTCGCGGGGGGCGGTGAAGCCCAGGCGGACGGTGCCGCCGCGGACCTCGACGACGTGGACCTCGATGTCGTCGCCGATGCGGATCGTCTCGCCGACGCTGCGGGTCAGTGTGAGCACGGGTACCCCTCCATGGGTGTCTGTCAGCCTCCGTGGCACACCCGCTCGGGAGCGGGTGGTGGAGCGATCGTGCGCTCCGCTTCCTCTATCGGCGCAGGGGACGCCGGATCGGATGACGGCTGTCGGGCAGGACCACCTGGGTGGCCCGCCAGTTCGCCGGGTTGAGCACGACCGGTGCCCGCAGGTTCGCCGTCGCACCCGCGACGCCCTCGGCCGGCACGGTGACCAGGCAGAAGAGCAGGGCGCCGGCGGCGTCGTCGAGGTCGAGGTCGGTGAGCACCTGGCGCGGCAGGGACGGGGCGTAGTCCGGGAACCACCGGGCCGGGGGGATGGCCAGGAAGCGCGGACCGTCGGCGTCCATCGACTGCAGCCAGAACAGCAGGCCGTCCCCGTCGGCCGTGACGAGCACGTAGTCACGGGAGTCGGGGAAGCCGGGCAGCGGGGTCACCATGCCGAGCAGCGGCAGGGTGACGACGGGGGCGAGCGTCACCGGAGGAAGTCCACGAGCGTGGGCTGGATGACCTTCGCCGTCGCCGAGAGCGCCGCCTGGTAGCCGGTCTGCTGCATGTTCAGCTGCATGATCGTCTTGGGCAGGTCGATGTCCTCGACAGCCGTCAGCTGCTTGGTGAGCGTCAGCTGGAGGTCGGCGTTGACCTGGCTCGCCGTGTCGACGCGCACCGCGCGAGCGCCCACGGAGGCGGCCGCGGTGAGCAGCCGCTCCATGCCGGCGTCCAGGGCGTTGAGGTGCCCGGACAGCGCGGCCGGGTCCGCCGTCACGTCCGTGGCGATCCTGCCCACGAGCGCGAAGAGGTCGTCCCCGTCTGCGGGGTCGCCGAAGGCCTCGGGACCCGCGACGTCGATGCGGACCACCTCGGTGTTCGACAGCCGGCGCTCGACCGCGATGGCCGGGATCCCCGCCGTGCCGCCGACCCCGACGTAGGCCCCGTTCTCGTCGTAGGCCCGGGATCCCTCGGTCACGCCACCGAACAGCGGGCGGCCGTCGAGGGTCTGGTTCGCCAGCCCGAGGAGGGCGTCCCGCAGGGCGGCCACCTCGGTGGCGACGGCGGCTCGGCTCGTGCCGGACATCGCGCCCTCGTTCGAGGCCTGGACGGTGAGGTCCCGCACGCGCCGCACCTGCGCGAGCATCGTCGTCAGCGCCGTGTCGGTGGCCTCCAGCCAGCCCTTCGCGTCGGAGATGTTGCGTTCCTGCTGGAGGGCGGCCGACTTGTCCTGCCGCACCTGCATGGCGCGGTTGACGCCGGTCGGGGAGTCCGACGGGCGGCTGATCTGCTTGCCGGAGGTGAGGCGTTCCTGGGTCCGGCCCAGCTCGCCGAGGTTGCGGTTGAGGCCCTGGAGCGCCGTCTGGGCGACGGCGCGCTGCGTGATGCGCACTCAGGTCACCGCCCCACGAGCCCGGTGCGGCTGATGAGCGTGTCCAGCGCCTCGTCGATGGCGCTCACCAGGCGGGCGGCCGCACTGTAGGCGTGCTGGTAGGACAGCATGTTGGTCATCTCCTCGTCGAGGTTCACCCCGGAGACGGACTCGCGCGCGGCCTCTACCTGCGTGGAGACCGCCGACTGCACCTCGAGGTTGCGTGTGGCGACCGAGGTCTCGACGCCCAGGGCGACGACGAGCTTGCGGTAGGTCGCGTCCAGACCCGCCGGGTCCAGGCTGAGCTTGAACATGGCATCGGCGTTCTTGCCGTCCGCGGAGACCGCGCCGGCGATCGTGGCGGGGTCGGTGGCCGACGCCGCCACCTGCTCCGGCGTCAGCGCCCGGAGGCTGATGTTCGCGGCGGTGACCGCGCCGAGGACGACCGGCAGGGTGCCGCTGCCGTCGTCGAACAGCGGGCCGCCCCTGACGCCCTTCGCGTCGAAACCGGCCCCGTGGGCGGCGTTGAGCGACGAGACCAGGTCGCGGGCCAGGGTGTCGAGCTGGGCGCGGTAGCCCGGCACGATCGTCGTCAGCGTCGCCACGTGGCTCGCGGCGGTGCCACCGACACGGAGCGAGGTGCCGCCCGGCTGGGTGACGAGGCGGGGTGGGTCGCCGGCGACGTCGTCGGGTCCCGAGGCGCCGGCCAGCCGCACGCCGATGGCGGTGTTGCCGGAGACCAGGCTCGTCCCGCCGATGACCACGTCGACGACGCCGTCGTCGCGCGCCACCCCGGTCGCCCCCACGGTCAGCGACAGCTCCATCACGAGGACGTCACGGCGGTCGGAGAGCTCGTTGGTGGGCAGTCCGGACAGGCTCGCCTGCCGGATCGCCTGGTTCAGCTCGGCGATCGAGGTGGCTGACGCGTTGACGTCCGCCGCCAGCGCCGAGAGTCCGTCACGGGTCTGGTCCCACTGCTGGTCGAGCGATGCCCGGGTGGTGCGGATGCCGGCCGCCAGGGTGTCCAGGCGCTCCAGGACCTGGCTGCGCGGGGCCAGCTTGAGCGGGTTGTTGGCCAGGTCGCTGAAGCCGGACCACACGTCCGAGAGCAGGCTCTGGAGGCCGCTGTCGGTCGGCTCCCGGAAGGCCTCCTCCACCCGCGACAGCGCCTGGCTCTCCGCGGTCAGCCGGGCCGTGGTCCCGGTCTCCAGCTGCGCCCTCGCCTCCAGGAAGGCGTCCCGCACCCGGCGCACGGCCTCGACGTCGACACCACCCTCGGCGGTCCCGGCGACCGAGTGGATCGCCGGGACGGCGGCGCCGCCCATGGCGCGCTGGTCGACCCGCTGCCGCGAGTAGCCGGCGGTGTTGACGTTGGCGATGTTCTGGCCGGTGACGTCGAGGCCGCGCTGCGCGGCCCACAGTGCCGTCGACGCGGTGTTCAGACCGGAGAACGTGCTCACAGGGCACCGTCCAGGGTGACCGCCCGGTGGGCGGCGGTGTCCGAGCGGCCGGTGGCGCCGTAGGTGCCGGCCGAGGGGTGCCGCACCGACAGCAGCGCGTCCCCGATGGCGGCCAGGCCACCCTCGATCAGCCCGCGATTGGCGTCGGAGAGGCTGCGGAGGTCGGTCACCAGGACCAGCAGCGCCTCGTGGTGCCGGGCCAGCAGGTCGTTCCACGGGGCGGGCGAGGCCTCGGCGAGCTGGCGCAGCGACGGGTTGACCCCGGTGCCCAGCCGGACGGCGATCGCCTCGGTGGCCGCGGCGCGCTCGACCTCGAGGGTGCGCAGCTGGTCGAGCACGACCTCGATCTCGTGGGCGATGCGCGCCAGCCAGCGCGTCTTGCCCGAGAGGATCAGGTACTGCTTCTCCTCTGCCTTGAACAGCAGCAGGTCGAGCAGCTCCTGCTCGCGCCACAGCAGCGTCGACAGGTGCTGGTAGTCCACGTCCGCGACCGCCTCCCTCGTGTCCCGGCGGAGGTCACCGCCGTCCGCGCCATGCGGTCAGACCGTCGGCACCGGGCAACGGCCCCTCAAGCCGAGATCGCAGGATTGGCAGGAGTTGTGCGTCCCCCACCCCCCGGTCCCTGCCGAGGAAGGGGCCGTGCCCGCTGCCCGCCTTCCGGTGACCGCCCCGGTCGCCCCGCGCTCCGCTCCCCCGCTGCCGACCGTCCCGGCGCGGCCCCGTGCCGTGCGGTCCGAGGCCCTGCGCCCGGAGTCGGAGGTCGAGACGCTCGTCACCGACCACCTCCCTCTGTGTTCCTTCGCGGTCAACGCGGTGGCCTCACGCATCTCCCTCCCCGGTCACGTGAGCCGCGAGGACCTGCTGTCCTGCGCCAAGGTCGCGCTGGTCGAGGTGGCCCGCCGGTTCGACCCCTCGGCCGGCGCCACCTTCGCCACCTATGCCCTGCCGCGCCTGCAGGGCGCCGTCCTCGACGAGCTGCGCTCGGGCGACTGGGCCAGCCGGTCGGTCCGCGCCGCGGCCCGGCGCAGCGACGCCGCCGCCGACGCCCTCACCATCCGCCTGGGCCGCCCGCCGACGCGCGAGGAGCTCGCGGAGAGCCTCGGCGTCCGCCGCGAGGACCTCGAGGCGCTCCAGGTCGACGTGCACCGCGCCGTCATGGTCAGCATCGACGCCGAGAGCGGCGGCGAGGGCGGCGGCTCCCTCGACCTGCCCGACCCGGGTGAGTCCCCGGAGCGCGCCGTGCTGCGCGGTGAGCGGGCCCGGTACCTGCAGGACGCCATCCGCGCGCTGCCCGACCGGCTCGACGAGGTCGTCGAGCGCAATTTCTTCGGCGGGGAGTCCCTCACCGACATCGCGGCCGACCTCGGCGTCACCCTCTCCCGCGTCTCGCAGATGCGCGCCCGTGCGCTGACCCTGCTGCACGCGGCCATGAGCGAGGTCTGGGACGGTCGCGCCGTCCCGGCCGACGGCGGCGTCCGGGCACGCAACCAGCAGCGCCAGTACGTCGACCGGGTCGCCGGCCGCGCCGTGCCGACCATCCCCGCGCCCCGGTCGGCGCCCGTCCGGGCCGGCTGGCAGGCGGCCTACGGGGCCTCGCGACCCGCCTGAGTGAGACCGGGCGGAAAAAAGCCGTAGTTCGCCTCAAGCGCCGGCCGGTGCCGGCCGAAACACCACCTGCACGACCCGCAGCACGGATGCAGCGGTAACCAGTCAGCCCCGATTCCACGGAGGAACACCATGGGCATGAGCGTCAACACCAACATCGGCGCGCTCAACTCGTACCGCAACCTGTCGGTCACGAACGACCAGATGGGCAAGTCGCTCGAGCGGCTGTCCTCCGGTTTCCGCATCAACCGCGCCGCCGACGACGCGGCGGGCCTGGCCATCTCCGAGGGTCTCCGCTCGCAGATCGGCGGCATGAAGCAGGCCGTCCGCAACACCCAGGACGGCATCAGCGTCGTGCAGGTCGCGGAAGGTGCCCTGGGCACCACCACCTCGATCCTGCAGCGCATGCGCGACCTGGCGGTCCAGGCGGCCAACGACTCCAACAACCAGGCCGCCCGCGACGCGATCGGCACCGAGGTCGAGGGTCTGCAGAAGGAGCTGGCCCGGATCGCAGACTCGACCAACTTCAACGGCACCAAGCTGCTGGACGGGTCGACGACCACCCTGAACTTCCAGGTCGGCGCCAACGGCGACACTGCCAGCCAGATCGCCGTGGACCTGTCCTCGGCCGACGTCTCCGCCGTGGCCGACGCCCTCGGTGTCGGTGGCGGCAGCAAGACCTCGTTCGCGGTCATCACGCCGAGCACGGCGGCTGGGACCTACACCTTCTCGGACGGCCAGGGCGCCAGCGCCGCGGTCGACCTGGGCACCGCCGGCGACCACACCACGGTCGACTCGGTCGCCAAGAAGCTGAACGGGGACAGCAGCTTCTCGGCTGCATTCCGAGCGTCGGTCAACTCGGAGAACAAGCTCGTCGTGACCGCGAAGGACAGCGCCGCCACCGCGGTGACCGTGGCCGCCGGCACCGGTGCCGCTGGCATCAACACGACGGGTGCGGCCGTGACCGGTGGCATCAGCTTCGACAGCGCCGCCGACGCTCAGGACGCCATCGAGTCCATCAACGACCAGCTGGCGCAGGTCTCGGAGGCCCGGGCCCAGCTCGGTGCCTACCAGAACCGGTTCGAGCACACGATCAACAACCTGAACGTGGCGATCGAGAACACCACGGCCTCGGAGTCGCGGATCCGCGACACCGACATGGCTCAGGAGATGACCAACTTCACCCGGACCCAGATCCTGACCCAGGCCGGCACCTCCATGCTGGCCCAGGCCAACCAGTCCTCGCAGGGCATCCTCAAGCTGCTGGGCTGAGCCATCCGCACCACCTGAGCACCACTCGGTGAGGGGGGAGGCCCTGGGCCTCCCCCCTCATCGCTGCTCGCACGTTCACCGACCCCGGACCTCGAGAGGGGACCCGCATGGCTGGCATGAGCACCGGCATCGGACTGGCCTCCGGCCTGGACTACACGACGCTGGTCAGCCAGTTGATGCAGATCGAGGCCCAGCCTCAGAAGCTCCTGGAGACGCGGCTCTCCGAGACGAGGGTCGACGCGTCGGCCTACCGCGCCGTCAACACCGCGGTGTCGGCGATGCAGACGGCAGCCGAGGCACTCACCAAGGCCACCACCTGGACGCCGGTCAAGGCCTCCAGCTCGTCCTCGACGGTCACCGCGAGTGCCGCCACCGGCGCCGCACCCGGCTCCGTCACCTTCACCGTCGACCGGCTCGCAGCCCGGCACGCGCGCGTCAGCGCCGTGGACTGGGCGCCGCCGGCCACCGAGACCACCCTGACCGTCACGCGGGCCGACGGCACCGCGAAGCCGGTCACCATCGCCGCGGGCGCATCGGTCCAGGACGCGGCAGCGCAGATCAACAGGGCCGGCGCCGGCGTGACCGCGACGGTCCTCGACACCGGGGCCGGCCACCGGATCCAGCTGACCGCGTCCGCCTCCGGGGCCGACGGCGTCTTCTCCGTCAGCGGCGGCCTCGACTTCAAGCTCCTCACCCAGGGCGCCGACGCGCAGCTGACCGTGGGCGCCGGGAGCGAGGGCAGCTTCCCGGTGACCTCCTCGACCAACACCTTCAGCGACCTGCTGCCCGGGGTGACGTTCACCGTCGCCGAGAAGGGCGCGACCGCCACCGTCACGGCGGCCAGCGACCCGTCCGCCGTGACGGCCGCGGTGCAGGCGCTGGTCACCGCCGTCAACAGTGCGCTGACCACCGTCAACGGGTACAGCTACAACGGCACGGGCAGCACCGCCGCCCTGCGCGGGGACAGCGCACTGCGGCAGGTGGCCAGCGACATCCTGAGCGCCGTCTCGTACGCCGTCGGGAACCGGTCCCCCGCCACCGCCGGCGTCGAGCTGACGCGTGAGGGCGCGATCAAGTTCACCCCCGAGACCTTCACCAAGGCACTGGAGTCCGATCCGGCGCTGGCGCAGGCGCTGCTCAACGGCACGTCCGGCACGGGTGGCGTGCCGGGCGTCGCGCAGCGGGTGCTGGAGGTGGCCAAGCGCGCCACCGACGCGACCACCGGCACGCTGACGAGGCTGGCGAAGAGCAAGGACGACCAGGCCACGGAGCTCGAGAAGCGCATCGACGACTGGGACCTCCGCCTGGACCTGCGCAAGCAGTCGCTCACCCGGCAGTTCACCGCCATGGAGTCCGCACTGGGCGCCCTCCAGAACCAGTCGTCATGGTTGTCCTCCCAGCTCTCGGCGCTGCCCAGCTGGTCGAAGTCCTCGTCCGACTGACGTCGGACCTGTCCACCTGCTCACTGCCGTCGGCGTCCGACGTCGCGTTCCCGAGGAGTCCTGTCCCATGAGTGCTGCCCTGCGCGCCCGGTACATGGGCGACACCGTCGCCACCGCGTCGCCCCAGCAGCTGCTGGTCATGCTGTACGACCGGCTGGCGCTCGACCTCGAGCGTGCCGAGACCGCCCTGGTCTCCGGTGACCGGCAGGAGGCCGGCGCGCAGCTCCTGCACGCCCAGGAGATCGTCTTCGAGCTCCGCAGCAGCCTGCAGGTCGACCTCTGGGACGGCGGCCCGCGCCTCGCCGCGCTGTACGGCTGGCTGATCACGGAGATGCTGCAGGCCAACGTCAAGGGCGACCTCAACCGCGTCGCCGCCTGCCGTCAGGTCGTCGAGCCCCTCCGCGACGCGTGGCGCCAGGCCGCGGCGAGCCTGGCGGGCACCGCATGACCGCCGCGCACGCCTCGGACGAGGACCGCCGCGCCGAGTGGGCGGGCGTCCTCGAGGAGATGGAGGTCGAGGTCCTCGACGCCGAGCGCTCCATCCGCGGCAACCGCGCGGAGGAGATCGCCGCCTGGGGCCGGCGCATGGAGGACTGGACGCCGCCGAACATGCTCGGCCCGCTCCCCCCGGACCTGCGCGAGCGGGCCGCCCGGCTCCTGCAGCACCAGCTCGCCGTCGCCGAGGAGCTCGTCGAGCGCATCACGCAGTCCCAGCGCCAGCGCGACGTCGCCGCCCGCATGGCCTACCGGCCTCGCCCGGTGGCCGCCTACGTCGACCGCGCCCTCTAGCAACACCTCACGAACACCGACCCCGGCCGGGCCCGCCTCACCGCGGGCCCGGCCGTCGTCGTCGTGGGGTGGGTGTCACCGTCCGCGCGCGGACGGCGCCTCACGTGCCGCCACGGACCCCACCCGCGCCCGTCCGGCTCATCCACTCCCCCGGTCCCACCCGTCACGCGCACCACGGACGGTGGTCAAGGTCTGCCCGGGCACTGCCGATGTCGGCCCTGCACGGACAGCACCGCACTCGCCACGGATCGGCGGCCACTCCCCTGCGCCTCGCGCGCGGGGGTCCCCGACGTACCCGGAGGCACCTCGTGTCCTGCCGTCCTGCCCACCGGCGGTCCGCCCGATGATCAGCGACGTCACGATGACCACGCTGCACGCGGCGCTGAGCGGCCTCGCGCAGCGCCAGCGTGTGACGGCGGACAACATCGCCAACGTCCAGACCCCGGGCTTCCTCGCCGGCCGGACCGACTTCGAGTCCTCGCTGCGCGCCGAGCTGCGCCAGGGACGGACGCCGACCGTGTCCGGCGGGTCCATCGCCCGCTCGCTGGAGCCCACCCGGGAGGACGGCAACAACGTGAACCTCGACAGCGAGACGGTCATCGCCACCGAGACCGGCCTGCGCTACCAGCTCGCCCTCACCGCGCTCGAGGGCAAGTACAACGGTGTCCGCTCGGCCCTCAGGACGGCATGACGTGTTCGACGGCCTCGACATCTCCGGATCCGCGCTCTCCGTCCACCGCCGGTGGATGGACGCCGTCTCGGACAACATCGCCAACATCAACACCGCCAGCCCGACCGACGGCGAGGCGTTCAAGGAGCGCATGGTCGTCGCCCAGGCCGTGGACTACGGCTCCGGCGAGGGCGGCGTGCGCGTCGCCGGCGCCGCGTTCGGCAGCGGTGAGGGCCGGGTCGTGTACCAGCCCGACCACCCGCTGGCCGACGCCGACGGCAACGTCCGCTACCCGGACATCGACCTCGGCGAGCAGATGACCCAGCTGATCATGGCCCAGCGCGGCTACCAGGCGAACATCGCGGCCATGGAGCGGGCGACCAACGCCTACCAGGCCGCTCTCCAGTTCGGGAAGGGCTGACCGTGACCTCCCCCATCGGCGGCGTCTCGCTGCCCGGCATCCCCCTGGTCGGCGCCCTCGGCGGCGCCGCCGAGGTCGGCGCGGTCGTCCCGGCGGTGCCCGCGGCCTCCGGCGAGGGCTTCGCCTCGGTGCTGACCGGTGCGCTCGAGCAGCTCGGGAGCCTGCAGAAGACCCGGGACGCCATGGCCGTGCAGGCCGCCACCGGCGACCTGCGTGACGTGCACGACTACATGATCGCCGCGCAGGAGTCCTCCGTGGCGACCGAGATGGTCGTGACCCTGAAGAACAAGGCCGTCGAGGCCTTCACCGAGATCATGAGGATGCCGGTCTGATGCCTGCCGCACTGGCGGGGCCGCTGGCGAAGGTGCGCGGCACCCTCGCCACGATCAGCCTGGGCCAGAAGGTCGTCATCGGCCTGCTGGTCGCCGCGCTGGCGATGGGCGGCTTCTTCTTCTACCGCTGGATCACGACGCCGACCATGGCGCCGCTGTTCTCCAACCTGGCCTCCACCGACGCCTCGGCGATCGTCGACGAGCTCAACGCCGGCGGCGTCGCCTACGAGCTGGCCGACGGCGGCGGGACGATCCTGGTCGCCAACGACGCCGTCTACGACCTGCGGCTGCAGATGTCCGGCAAGGGCCTGCCCGCCGGCGCCGACACCGGGTACGCGCTGCTCGACGAGCAGGGCATCACCACCAGCGAGTTCCAGCAGCAGGTGCAGTACCAGCGCGCCATCGAGGGCGAGCTGGCCAACACCCTCGAGGCCCTCGACGGCGTCTCGCAGGCGGTCGTGCACGTGGCGCTGCCCGAGGACGAGGTCTTCGCCTCCGACGAGGCCGAGCCCACCGCGTCGGTGCTGCTCGACCTGACGCCGGGGACCGACCTCTCCGGCGAGCAGATCCAGTCGATCACCAACCTCGTGTCCTCCAGCATCGAGGGGATGGCGCCCGAGCAGGTCACCGTCAGCGACTCGGCCGGCCAGCTGCTCTCGGCCGCCGGCCAGACGTCGTCGGCGGCGTCCGGTGACGCCCGCTCGCAGATGGAGACCGACTACGAGACCCGGCTGGCCGCCAACGCCCAGTCGATCCTCGACACCGTCCTCGGCCCGGGCAACGCGCGCGTGTCCGTCCGCGCCGACCTCGACATGAGCCAGCGAGACAGCACCGCGACCACCTACGGCTACACCGAGGGCACCCCGCCGATCAGCCGGCAGTCCTCGACCGAGCAGTACACCGGCGACGGGGCCGCCGTCGGCGGCGTCCTGGGCCCGGAGAACACCGCCGACGCCGCGGACGGCGGCGCCGGCGGCGCCGCCGACTACTCGACCGAGTCGTCGACGGAGAACAACGCCGTCGACCAGACCGTCACCAACACCGTGTCCGCCCCGGGCGAGGTCAACCGGCTCACCGTCGCCGTCGTCATGGACGACACCGTGGCCGGCGGGCTCAACCAGGCGCAGGTGCAGGACCTGGTCAGCAACGCGGTGGGCCTCGACGAGGCCCGCGGCGACGACATCAGCGTCGCGTCGCTGGCCTTCGACACCAGCGCGGCCGACCAGGCCGCCGCCGAGATGGCCGCCGCCCGCGAGGCCGAGCAGCAGGCCCAGATGTGGTCGCTGATCAGGACCGGCGGCATCGCCCTCGGCATCGCCCTCCTCGTGCTCGTCGTCTGGCTGCGCTCGCGCCGCCGCGACGACGAGGAGGACGACGACGAGGAGGAGTACGACGTCGACGACGGCCTCCTGGCCGAGCTCGAGCGGCTGCGGGTGTCCAGCTCCCGCGACGACACCGCGGTGCTGGACAACCGGGCCCTGGAGCTGGAGGCCGCCGAGCGCCAGCGGGTGCGAGGGGAGATCGCGTCGATGGTCAGCGAACGTCCCGACGAGGTGGCGCAGATGCTGCGCGGATGGCTGAGTGACGTGAAATGACGCTGGCATCGGTCGAGCAGCTGGTGGGCGCGGGCGGGACCAACCTCCCCGCGCTGCCGCCGGCCCCGCCGCGCCCGGAGCTGCCGGGCCTGCGCAAGGCCGCCGTCTTCCTGGCCCAGATGAGCAAGGAGGAGGCCGGGCTGCTGCTGTCGAAGCTGCGCCCGCGCGAGGTCGAGGCGATCACCCGCGAGATCATGAAGCTCGGCTCGGTGGAGCCCGAGGACGTCGACGGCGTCCTGTCGGAGTTCCACCAGCTGATGAGCGCGCAGCGGTTCGTCGGCCGCGGCGGCGTCGACTTCGCGCGGGAGATCCTGGCCGCGGGCTTGGGCGAGGACAAGGCCGAGGGCATCCTGGCCCGGCTCAACGTCGTCTACACCGAGGTGCCCTTCGCCTCGCTGCGCAACGCCGACGTCCGGCAGCTGGTCACCTTCCTCAAGGACGAGCACCCGCAGGTCATCGCGCTGGTGCTCGCCCACCTGTCGGCCGCCCAGTCGGCCGAGGTGCTGTCGGGCTTCGGCCCCGAGCAGCAGGCCGAGGTGGCGCACCGGATCGCCACGATGGACCGCACCTCCCCGGAGATGGTCCGCCTGGTCGAGGAGGAGCTGGGCCGGCGCATGGGCTCGCTGCTGGCCCACCAGGACATGTCCACCGTCGGCGGCGTCGAGACCCTCGTCGAGATCATCAACCGCTCCCCGCGGCCCACCGAGCGCTCCATCCTCGAGTGGCTGGACTCCTCCGACCCGGAGCTGGCCGAGCAGGTCCGCGCGCAGATGTTCGTGTTCGAGGACATCACCACGATCGACGACCGCTCGATGCAGCTGGTGCTGCGCGAGGTCGAGGCCAACGACCTGGCCACCGCGCTCAAGGGCGTGCGCCCCGACGTGCGGGACAAGGTCGTGCGGAACCTCTCCGAGCGCGCCGCCGAGAACCTCGCGGAGGAGATCGAGCTGCTCGGCCCGGTCCGCGCCCGCACGGTCGAGGAGGCCCAGGGCAAGATCGTCGCGGTCATCCGCACGCTCGAGGAGCAGGGTGTCGTGACCATCTCGCGCGGCGGGGACGATGAGTTCGTCGCCTGAGGCGCGGGGCGGGACCCTGGACGGGGCCGACCGGGGCGTGCGGCCGTCGGTGCTGCTGCGCGGCGCGTCGGCCGTCGCCGCGGCGCCGTACCGCTCGGTCCCCGGGACGACGGTGCCGCCGGCGCCGCGGCGCGCCCCCGCGCCCGCGCCGGCCGGCCCGTCCCCCGTCGTCGCCACCGCGCCGGAGGTCGTCGTCGAGCGACGGACGGCGCCCCGACGCGCCGCCGACGTGCCGGTGCCCAACGGCCGCGGCGTGCTGCGGCTGGGCGACGTCTACGCCGAGGAGCTGGCCCGGCTGCGCGAGTTCGCCCGCGCGGAGGGCTACAGCGCCGGGCACGCCGAGGGCGTCGCGTCGGCGGCGGAGGTCGTCGCCGAGGCCGAGGCCGCCGCGGCCGCCCGGCTGGCCGACGTCCAGGCCCGCTGGGAGCGCCGCATGGCCTCGGCGACCGCGGCGCTCGCCGCCGCCGTCGCCGCGCTGGAGGCCGCCGCGGTGCCCACGGCCGAGGACGTCCGCGACACGATCGTCGACGGCGTCGCCGGCCTGGTCGAGGAGCTGCTCGGCCGGGAGCTGTCGGCGTCGGGCACCGCCGGCGTCGACGCGCTGCGCCGCGCGCTGACCCTCGTCCCCGCCGACGCGCCTGCCGTCGTCCGGCTGCATCCCGACGACCTCGCCGAGGTGCCGCCGCACGCCCTCGCCGCGCTGCCGCCGAGCGTCACCGTCGTCGCCGACGACGCCGTCGAGCGGGCCGGCGCGGTCGCCGAGTGCGGCCCGCGCCGGGTCGACGCGCAGCTGTCGACGGCGCTGGCGCGGGTGCGGGCGGTGCTGTCGGCGTGAGCGTCGCCGCCACCCTGGCCCGCGCCCGCCTGGCCGCCCGCCCGCAGCCGACCGGCTCCGTCGTCGGGGCGATGGGCCTCACCCTCACCGTCGAGGGCGTCGTCGCCGCCGTCGGTGACCTCGTCGAGGTGGGCGCCGGGCTGCTCGCCGAGGTCGTCGCCGTGTCCCGCGACCGGCTGACCTGCATGCCGCTGGGTGAGATCTCCGGCGTCCACGCCGGGGCACCGGTGCGCGCCACCGGCATGCCGCTGCAGGTGCCGGTCGGCGAGGCGCTGCTGGGCCGGGTGCTCGACGGCCTGGGCCGGCCGGTCGACGGCCTGGGCCCGCTGGGCGGCGGGGTCGACTGGGTCGACCTGGCCAGCGAGACCCCGCACGCGCTGTCGCGCCGCCGGGTGGAGGAGCCGCTGCCGGTGGGGGTGCGTGCCCTGGACACCCTGGTGCCGGTCGGCAAGGGCCAGCGGCTGGGCATCTTCGCCGGCTCCGGCGTCGGGAAGTCCACGCTGCTCGCGCAGATCACCCGCGGTACCGAGGCCGACGTCCGGGTCATCGGGCTGATCGGCGAGCGCGGCCGCGAGGTGAAGGAGTTCCTCGAGGAGAACCTCGGCGCGGAGGGCATGGCCCGCACGGTCGTCGTCGTCGCCACCTCCGACGAGCCGCCGCTGGTGCGGCTCAAGGCCGCGTTCGTGGCCACCCGGATCGCCGAGGGCTTCCGCGACCAGGGCCGCGACGTGCTGCTGCTCATGGACTCGATCACCCGCACGGCGATGGCCCAGCGCGAGGTCGGACTGTCGGCCGGCGAGCCGCCGGCCACCCGCGGCTACCCGCCGAGCGTGTTCGCGATGATGCCCCGGCTGCTGGAGAAGGCCGGGCCGGGCGCCACCGGCTCGATCACCGGCCTCTACACCGTGCTCGTCGAGGGCGACGACCACAACGAGCCGATCGCCGACACCGCCCGCTCCATCCTCGACGGGCACGTCGTGCTCACCCGGAGGCTGGCCACCGCCGGCCACTTCCCGGCGATCGACGTGCTCGAGTCGATCTCCCGCGTGGCCGGCGCGGTCACCTCCCCGGCACGCATGGCCGACGCCCGCGAGGCCCGGCGGCTCATGGGCGCGCTGCGCGACGTCAAGGAGCTCGTGGAGATCGGCGCCTACCAGGCCGGCAGCGACCCGCTGGTCGACCGCGCCCGGATGCTCTCCCCCGCCATCGACGCCTTCCTGCGCCAGGCGCTGGAGGACACCACCTCGCCCGACGACGCCTGGTCGATGCTGCACCGGCTCGTGACCGCGGGCTGACGTGGGCAAGCACGCCGCCTTCCGCCTCGAGCCCGTCCTGCGGGTGCGCGCCGCCGCCGAGGAGGCCGCCCAGCGGGCGGCCTCCGCGGCCGACGCCGCCGCGCACGACGCCGCCCGCCGCGCCGAGGAGCAGGCGGCCGCGCTCCACACCCGCGTGCCCCCGGCGTCCGCACCGGGGCACGTCTTCCTCGCCGCGATGGTCGCATCGGCCGCCGCGGCTGCCGATGTAGCGGCTGCACGGTCGCTGGCGCAGGCCTCGGCCGAGCAGGCGGACCTGCTGCGGCAGCGGTGGACCGCCGCCGCCCAGGAGACCCGGGCGCTGGAGAAGCTGCGCGAGCGGCACCTCCTGGCGCTGCGGACCGCCGAGCTGGCCGCCGAGGAGCGCGCGGTCGACGACCTGGTGACGCGCCGGCACTCGGTGCGCGCGGCCGACGAGCAGGGAGAGGAGGAGCCGTGGAGGGCCTGACCGCGGTGCACGGCCGCATCGCCGAGATCCAGAACCGGATCTTCACCCTGGCCTCGGCGTCCTCGACGTCGACGTCGACCGCGGTGTCCTCGCAGTGGGCCTCCGCGGCCTCCGCCGCCGGGCTCACCGGGACCTCCGCGACGACGGCGACCGGCACGGCGGCGACCGCCGCCAGCGGGATGGAGGGCCGCGTGGTGGCCGCCGCGCAGCGCTACCTCGGCGTCCCCTACGCCTGGGGCGGCACCGACCCCGCGGTCGGCCTGGACTGCTCCGGCCTGGTGCAGCGCGTCTACGGCGACCTCGGCATCGACCTGCCCCGCACCAGCTCCCAGCAGGCGACCGCGGGCACCGCCGTCGCGAGCCTGGCGGAGGCCCGCCCCGGCGACCTCGTCTTCTTCGACCACTCCCCCTCGCGTCCGGGCATCGACCACGTCGGTATCTACGTCGGCGACGGGAAGATGATCGCCGCGCCGCAGGCGGGCGAGGTCGTCAAGGTGCAGGACGTCGGCGACCCGGCCCTCATCCGCCGGGTGCTCCCGTCGTCGGCCGCCGCGGCGGCGGCGGCGGCCGTCCCCGGCTCCGGGCTCGCCGGCGTCCCCTACGCCGACCTGTTCACCGCCGCCGGCGCCCGCCACGGCGTCGACCCGGCGCTGCTGGCCGCGGTGGCGAAGGTGGAGTCGGGCTTCGACTCCTCGGCCGTCTCGCCGGCCGGCGCCACCGGCCTCATGCAGTTCATGCCCGCGACGGCGGCCGGCCTCGGCGTCGACCCCGCCGACCCGGCGTCGGCCGTCGACGGCGCGGCCCGCTACCTGCGCCAGCTCACCGACCGCTTCGGCTCCACCGACCTGGCGCTGGCCGCGTACAACGCCGGCCCCGGCACGGTCGCCCGCCACGGCGGGATCCCGCCGTACGCCGAGACCCAGTCCTACGTCCGCAAGGTCACCAGCGCCGTGGAGGCCTACTCGTGACAGCCCCCGTCCTCCCCTCCGTCCCCCCGGCCGCGCCGCCGTCGGGCCCGTCCCGCGCCGCCGGCCCCGCGTCGGCCGCCGGGTTCGCCGCCGCCCTGGGCAGCGCGGTCGCCGACCGTGCCTCCGCGGCCCGGGCCCCGGTGGCCCGGGGTCCGGTCGACCGCGGTGCCGACGAGCGGGGCCCGGTGGCCCGCGGTCCCGCCGGCCGGGGTCGCCCCGAGCGCGACCCCGCCGACCCGGCAGCCGGCGGACCGGCTCCCGGCGAGCCCGTCCCCGCCGAGGAGGCCGCGGCCACCGGCCAGGCAGCCACCGACCACGCGGCCACCGACCACGCGGCCACCACCCCGGTCACCCCGCTGCCCGCCGGCTGGGCGATGGCGCTGGCCCTCGGCACGCCCGTCGCGGCCCCGGGCACCGCGGCCGCGCCCGTCACCGTCCCCGGCGCCGTGGTGCCCGCCGCGCCCCCGGCCGCGGACACCACCGGCGGACTGCCGGCCGGGCCCGTCGTCGCCGCGGCGCCCACGGGTGCCGCGCTGCCCGGCGGCCCGCTGCCCACGGATCCGGTCGGCGTCCCGGCCGCGACCGCCGCGCCGTCCGCCCCGCCCGCCGCCGCGCCGGCTGCCGTGCCGGGCACCGCGCCCGCCGCGGTGCCCACGGTGCCCGCCGTCCTGCCGGAGGGCCTCGTCGTCGTCGCGGCGGACCTCGCGCCGGCTCCCGACGCCGCTGCCGGCCCCCTCCCGTCCGCGGCCGCCCCGGCCGTGCCCGCCGTCCCGGCGGCGGCGTCCGGCGAGGACGCCGGCCCCGGCACCGGCGACCCGCGGCCGCGGCCGGTCGAGTCGCCGTCCACCGCGCCGGCCCCGACCGGTGCGGGCGCCGTGGCCGCACCGGCAGCGCCGTCCCCCGTCGCCGCCCCGGTCCCGGTGGCCCGCGCCGACGCGCCTCCCCCGCCGGTCGCCGGCCAGGTCGCCCCCGTCGTCGCCACGCTGGCCGCCGGGCCGAACGGCGCGCACACCATGACCCTGGTGCTCACGCCGGAGACCCTCGGACCGGTCGAGATCCGGGTGACCGTGCAGAACGGCACGATCGACCTCGGCCTGCGCGGCGCCTCCGAGGCCGGCCGGGCGGCGCTGCTCGACGCGCTGCCCGACCTGCGCCGCGACCTCGAGTCCTCCGGCCTGAGCTGCTCGCGGCTGCAGGTCGACCGCGAGCAGGCCGGCTCGGGCCAGTCGCAGGACCGGACCGCCTGGCAGCAGGCCGACGACCGCGGCCGCGGCCACGGTCAGGGACGCGGCCCGGCCGACGACCGCGGCCGCCCGTGGCCGCGCACCGACCCCGACGGGAGCCGCCCGGCTGCCGCCCCGACCCACCCCGCGTCGAGCCGTCTCGACGTCCGGGCCTGAGAGGAGCCGACGATGACCAACCCCGTGGGCGGCGTGGGCACCTCCGCCCCGGCCGCCGCGACCTCCACCGCCACCAGTTCGGTGGACCGCGCCGACCAGATGGGCAAGGACACCTTCCTGCAGCTGCTGGTCGCGCAGATGAAGTACCAGGACCCCAGCAACCCCACGAGCACGACCGAGTTCATGTCGCAGACGGCGACGTTCACCCAGGTCGAGAAGCTCGAGGAGATCGCCACCCAGAACGCCGCGCTCCTGTCGCTGCAGCGCTCGCTGTCGGCCGGGGCCCTGGTCGGCCACGCGGTCAGCTGGACCGCGGAGGACGGCTCGACCCGGACGGGGACGGTGTCCTCGGTCCGCTTCGGCGGTGACGAGCCCCAGGCCGTCGTCGACGGCCAGGAGGTGCCCCTCGGGCGCCTGACCGAGATCTCCGTGCCCGCCTCCTCCTGACCCCGCCCCGCGCTCCCCCTCCCGAGAGGACCTCCCCCCGTGCTCCGTTCGATGTTCTCGGCCATCTCCGGCCTGCGCGCCCACCAGACCAAGCTCGACGTCACCGGCAACAACATCGCCAACGTCAACACGGTCGGCTTCAAGAGCTCCCAGACCGTCTTCGAGGACACCCTGTCCCAGGTCATCCGCAACGGCTCCGCGCCGACCGCCGACACCGGTGGCACCAACCCGGCCCAGGTCGGCCTCGGCGTCAAGGTCGCCGGCATCACGACCAACTTCGGTCAGGGTTCGACCCAGAACACCGGCCGCTCGACCGACTTCATGATCAGCGGCGACGGCTTCTTCGTCACCCGGGCCGGCAACGAGAACCTCTACACCCGCGCCGGGTCCTTCGACTACGACGGCGCCGGCAACCTGGTCACCCCCGACGGCGCGCAGCTGCAGGGCTGGATGGCCGACGACGGCGTGGTCAACACCAACGCCGCGGTCGGCCCGCTGAGCATCCCCTTCGGCCAGGTCATGCGCCCGACCGCGACCACGGAGGGCGCCGTCGCCGGCAACCTGTCGACGACGGCCGGCGTCGGCGAGGCGGTGCAGACCCAGATCACCACCTACGACGCGGTCGGGACGGCGCACCCGATCGCGCTGACCTTCTCCCGGACCGCCACCGGCTGGTCGGTCGCCGCCACCGAGAACGGCGCCCCCCGCGGGACGACGGCGCTCGCCTTCGGCGCCGACGGCCGGCCCACCGGCGCCACGGCCTTCACCGTGAACGTCGGCGGCGCGCCGGTCGACATCGAGCTCGGCGGGATGACGCAGTACGGCGGCAAGACCTCCCTGACGCCCAGCGGTGTCGACGGCAACGCCATGGGCACGCTGCAGTCGATCTCGCTGAGCGGCGACGGCACGATCATGGGCGTCTACTCCAACAGCCTCCGGGAGCCGATCGGCAAGCTGGCGCTGGCCACCTTCGCCAACCCCAGCGGCCTGTCCAAGGCCGGCAACACGAGCTACCGGGTGGGCGACAACTCCGGCCAGCCGGTCGTGGGCGAGGCCGGCACCGGCGGCCGCGGCTCCCTGACCGCCGGCGCGCTGGAGATGTCCAACGTCGACCTGGCCGAGGAGTTCACCGGCCTGATCGTCGCCCAGCGCGGCTTCCAGGCCAACAGCCGCGTGATCACCAGCTCCGACGAGATCCTGCAGGACCTGGTCAACCTCAAGCGCTAGCCGCAGACCCCTCCGGGCGGCCCGGCACCCGCGCGGGTGCCGGGCCGCCCGTCGTCGCGGGCCGTCCCGGTGCCCCTGGGGCGCACGGGGACGCGGTGCGCAGGTCACCCGCGCGGGTGACCCGGCGGACGGTGTTCGGCTCAAGCAGCCCCCGCGCGGGACCGATGGTCCCTGCAGCCGGCAGTCCGCAGCGCCGCGGCCGCCCCTCCCCCGACGAGCCAAGAGGACCCACCCGTGATCCGTGTGACGCGCCTGAACGGGGAGCACTTCGCGCTCAACCCCGACCTCATCGAGCGGGTCGAGGGCCACCCCGACACGGTCGTCTTCCTCGTCGACGGCACCAGGTACATCGTCCGGGAGGGCGTCGACGAGGTGCTCGACGAGATCCGCGAGTACCGGGCGAGCATCCTCGCCACCGCCTACGCCATGGACCGCGGCACCTACCGCGCGGCCTCCCCCGGCTCGGCCCCCGCCCACCCGGCCGACGGCGCCCCGCGCGCCTCGGTCGTGCCCTTCCCGGCCCGTGAGGAGCGCTGACCCATGGACCCCGCCACCCTCATCGGGTTCGTCGTCTCGATGGTCGCCCTGCTGGTCTTCATGATCATGGAGGGCGCCGACCCGACGTCGCTGCTGTTCCTGCCGGCGATCATCCTGGTCATCGTCGCGACCTTCGGTGCGGCGATGTCCGGGCAGACGATGGACGACCTCAAGAAGATGCCCGGCTGGTTCAAGCAGGCCCTGACGCCGGCCAAGGTCCCGCCGGCCAGCGAGCAGATCCAGACCCTGGTCAGCCTCGCCGAGAAGGCACGCAAGGAGGGCCTGCTCGCGCTCGAGGCCCAGGTCAAGGCGATCGAGGACCCGTTCCTCAAGCGCGGACTGCAGATGGGCATCGACGGCACCGACCCCGAGGAGCTGCGCTCCGTCCTCGAGAGCGAGATCTCGGCCAAGAAGGCGGAGGACAAGACCGCCGCCAAGTTCATGACGACGATGGGCGGCTACGCCCCGACCATCGGCATCGTCGGCTGCATCGTCGGCCTGATGAACGTCATGGGGAACCTCAGCAACCCCGAGGCGCTGGGCCCGATGATCGCCGCGGCGTTCGTCGCCACGCTGTGGGGCGTCATGGCCGCCAACTTCTGGTTCCTGCCCATGGGCGCCAAGATCCTGCGGGTCAGCGAGCTGCAGGCCGCGCAGATGGAGCTCCTCGTCGAGGGCATCGCCGAGATCCAGGCCGGCACCAGCCCCCGCGCCGTCCGGCTCAAGCTCAACTCCCTGATCCCGCCCAGTGAGGTCGCCAAGGAGGCCGCGTGAGCGGCGGCGGCCACGGCGGCAAGCGCCGGGCCAAGAAGCACGAGGAGGAGGAGCACGAGAACCACGAGCGGTGGCTGGTGTCCTACGCGGACATGATGACGCTGCTGCTGGTGCTCTTCGTGGTCCTCTTCGCGATGAGCCAGGTGGACAAGGAGAAGTTCGCCGCCCTGGCGAGCGGGCTGTCGGAGGCCTTCGGCGCCCCCGTCACCGCGATGCAGGGGTCGGCGAGCAACCCCGAGGCCTCGGTGCTCGACTCCCTGGACGCCGCCGTCGACGTGCAGATCCCGCCGGCCCCGGCCGCGCAGGAGTCGATCGACGCCGCCGCGGCCGAGGCCGCCCGCCAGGAGGCCCAGCGGGTCGCCGCCGAGGCGCGGGCCGAGTACGACCAGCTGCGCGCCGCGCGCGACGCCATCGACGCCGCCCTCGCCGCCGCCGGTCACGCCGGCGCGGCCAAGTACGAGATCGACGAGCGCGGCCTGGTCGTGCACATCGTGTCCGACCCGGTGCTGTTCGGCCCCGAGGAGGCCGCGCTGCAGCCCACGGGCCGCGAGATCCTCCGCGCCGTCGCCCCGGCGCTGACCGGCCTGCCCAACCAGATCGACGTCGAGGGGCACGCCAACTCCCTCCCGGTCACCCCGGGCGGGCCGTGGCCGTCGAACTGGGAGCTGTCGGCCTACCGCGCCACCACCGTCGTCCGCTTCCTCGCCGCCGAGGGCGTCCCCCAGACCCGGCTGCAGGGCACCGGGCTCTCCGACACGCGGCCGATGGTGCCCGCGACCGACCCCGGCGCGCTCTCCCTCAACCGCCGCGTCGACATCGTCGTGCTGTCCGACGCCTCCGCCGAGGCCCGGGAGCTGCTGCCCGGCCTCGATGCCCCCGCACAGCAGGCCCCCGCCCAGACCGCACCCGCGCCGGCCGCCCCGGCCGCGCCGGCCGCACAGGAAGGCACCCACGAGTGAGCACCAGGACCAGGGACAAGGCCGCCAAGGGCAAGGACGACGCGACCGACGGCGAGGAGGGCGGGGGCGGCGGCAGGAAGAAGCTCCTCGTCATGCTGGTGCTCCTGCTGGTCGCCGCCGGCGCGGGTGTCTACTTCTTCCTCTTCGCCGGCAGCGGCGAGGCCGCGGCCGAGGAGCCCGAGCACGGCGGGTACACCGCCCTGGAGCCCATCGCGGTCAACCTCGCCGGCGGCGGTTACCTCAAGATCGGGATCACGCTCGAGTACACCGCGGCCGCCGCCGCGGGCGGGCACGGCAGCGGTGGCGTCGACGGCTCCAAGGCCCTCGACATCGTCATCGCCACCTACTCCCAGGCCCAGCCGGCCGACGTCACCGGCGCCCGCGAGGCGCTCAAGGAGTCGCTGGAGCACCAGATCGTCGAGGCCTACACCGAGGACGGCGTCCCGATGGTCATGCACGTCTACCTCACCGAGTACGTCACCCAGTGACGTCCTGACCCACCCGCCACGCCCCAGTGGCCCCCGGGCGCACCACGCGCCCCACCCTCCCCTGCTGACCGGCGGCGCCCCGCGCCGCCGGTCAGTTCGCGTTCCGGCCCCGCCGATGAGGGAGGCGTGACCCGCCCCGAGAACGCGACCGTGCCCGCCGGGCACGAGGCGCAGTCGCCGGCCGTGGGCGGCCGCAGCCGGCGCGGTGCACCCCGCACCTACGACTTCCGCCGCCCCACCAAGCTCTCCCGCGAGCACGTCCGGGTGCTGCAGATCGCCCAGGAGTCCTTCGCCCGCCAGGCGACGACGGTGCTCACGACCATGCTGCGCACCGGCGCGCGCATGGAGCTGCTGGGCATCGAGCAGCACTCCTACGACGACTTCGTCGCGACGCTGCCCGACCCGTACTTCCTGACGACGTTCACCATCGAGCCGCTGGCCGGCAAGGGCCTGCTGGCCTACCCGCTGGACATCGCGATGGCGACCGTCGACCACATGCTCGGCGGCTCCGGCGCCGCGCAGCAGCCCACCCGGCCGATGACGGCGATGGAGACCACCATCACCCACTCGCTGCTCGGCCGGCTGCTGCGGGAGTTCGCGGCCGCCTTCCAGCACGTCAGCACGCTGCAGCCGGTCATGGACGGCATCGAGTACAACCCGGCGCTGGCCCAGGCGGCCGCGGGCTCGGACACCGTGATGGTGGCCCGCTACACGCTGTCGATCGGCTCCCGCGAGGGGACGGCGTCGCTCGTGCTGCCGTTCTCCTCCTTCCACCAGGCCCTGGACAACGCCGCCTCCCCGCAGCTGTCGGAGTCCGCGCAGCGCAAGCGGCAGCGCGCCGCCGAGCTGCTGGCCGAGCGGATCGAGCTGGTCCCGGTCGACGTGAGCGTGCGGTTCAGCCCGCTCGAGGTCTCCTCGGAGGACCTGCTGTCGCTCACCGTCGGCGACGTCCTCCTGCTGCGCCACCCGCGGGACGCGCCGCTGGAGGTCACCACCAACGACGCCGTATTCGCCCACGCCATCGCCAGCAACCACCGCCGCCGGCTGGCCGCCTCCATCGTCCCCGCCCCGTCCGCCGAGAAGGACACCGCATGACCGCCACGCTCGACCCGTCCCAGGCCCACGCGCAGGCGTCGGAGGCCATCACCAGCGTCGTGGTGGCCGCCGCGCGCGCCGCGGCCGTCCTCGTCCCGGCCGGCACCGAGCTCGAGCCCGGCCCGGCGGTGACCGACCCCGACGCCGTCCCGGTGCCGCCGTCGGCCGCCGCGGCCGTGAGCGCCCGGCTCTCCGGCGAGGTCACCGGCGACGTCGTCCTGGTGCTGTCGGCCGAGGTGGTCGAGGCCCTGGACAACTCCCCCGTCGGCCCGATGGACGTCGCGACGGCGCTGCGCCCGGCGCTGGAGGCGGCCGCGGCCACCCTCGGCCGGGTGCGCGTGGACTCCGAGCGCACCGAGGACCCGGTCACCGCCCTCGACGGGCTCCGCGACAAGGGCATGTTCGTCGCCGTGCCGCTCGTCACCGGCGGCGACCACCAGGCGACGCTGGCGCTCCAGGTCACCCTGCCGACGGCGCCCCGCGCGCGGCGCAACAGCCTCGACCTGCTGCGGCACGTGGCCATGGAGGTCACCGTCGAGATCGGCCGCACCCGCATGACCGTCGGCGAGCTGCTCTCGCTGCACCCGGGCGAGGTGGTCGAGCTCGACCGCGCCGCGAGCGCCCCGGCCGACCTGCTGGTCAACGGCACGCTCATCGCCCGCGGCGAGGTCGTCGTCGTCGACGAGGACTTCGGCCTGCGGATCAGCGAGATCGTCGCCGACGCCGCCTCCGAGCTCGGGCAGGACCGGCCGTGACCTGGATGGTGATCCGGCTGCTGCTGTCGCTGGCCTTCGTCGCCGGCGTGCTCTGGTTCGCCGCCCGGCTGGCGAAGAAGCGCGGCCTGGGCTCCTCCGGCGGCCTCGTCGAGGTCGTCGCCCACCAGCGGATGGGCCGCGCCAGCACCGTCAACGTGCTGCGCATCGGCGACCGCGTGCTCGTCGTGGGCGCCACCGAGCAGCAGGTGACCCTGCTGGCCGAGCTCGACGGCGAGGCGCTCGAGGCGACCCTGGCCGAGCGGGCCGACCGCGAGGGCCGGCCCGCCCTGCCCGTGGCGTCCGCTGCGGGCCGGTCGGGCGGCGCGCTCGCCGGGTCGGTGCTCGACCGCAGCGCGTGGTCGGGCCTGGTCGGGCAGCTGCGCGAGCGGACGGTCCGCCGCTGATGACCCGCACCGCCCGCGCACGGGACCTGGCGCGCCGGGTCGCCGCCGTCCTGCTGGCCCTCCTCGGCTGCGCGCTCGCCGGCGTGCTGCTGGCCGGGCCCGCGGGGGCGGCCCCGACCGCGCCCACGGCCCCCACGCCCCCGGCCGTCCCCGCCGTCGACGGCGGCGTGGACATCTCGGTGGGCAGCGGCAGCCCCAGCACCTCGATCACGCTGATCCTCGCCGTCACCGTGCTGTCGGTGGCGCCGTCGGTCCTGCTGCTGACGACGTCGTTCACCAAGATCGCGATCGTCCTGTCGCTGACCCGCAACGCGCTGGGCCTGCAGCAGTCGCCGCCCAACTCGGTGCTGACCGGGATCGCCCTGTTCCTGACGCTGTTCGTCATGGGCCCGGTGTTCTCCGACGTCAACGAGGTCGCCGTCCAGCCCTACATGGACGGGGCGATCACCGTCTCGCAGGCCTACGACGCCGGCGTCGTGCCGCTGCGGGAGTTCCTGCTGTCCAACACCCGCGACGACGAGCTCGAGCTCATGGTCGGGCTGTCGGGCGAGGAGCAGCCCGAGGACGCCGCCTCGGTCAGCATGACCACGCTGGTGCCGGCGTTCGTGCTGTCGGAGCTCAAGAGCGCCTTCATCATCGGGATCGTCGTCTTCATCCCGTTCCTGGTGCTCGACATGCTCGTCAGCGCCGCCCTCATGGCGATGGGCATGATGATGGTGCCGCCGTCGGTGGTGTCACTACCGTTCAAGCTGCTGCTGTTCGTGGTGGTCGACGGGTGGGCGCTGATCACCACCGCGCTGGTGGGCAGTTACACGTGACGGACGCCGACGTCACCGAGATCGCCGTCGAGACGATGACGGTGGGCGCGAAGGTCGCCGCCCCCGTGCTGCTGACGGCGCTGCTGGTCGGGTTCCTCATCTCGCTGTTCCAGGCGGCGACCCAGATCCAGGAACCGACCCTGTCCTTCGTGCCGAAGATGATCGCGGTGTCCATCGCGCTGCTGGTGACGGGCAACTGGGTGCTCGCCGAGATGGTGAGCTTCACCGAGCACCTGTTCGACCAGCTGCCGCGTTTCCTCGGGCGGACCTGAGCGCCATGGACCTCGAGGTCCCGGCGGTCACCCTCGCGGCCCTGCTCCTGGCCACCGCCCGGGCGGCCGGCTTCGTCCTGCTGGCCCCGCCGTTCAACACCCGCACGGTCCCCGGGCCGGTCAAGGGCGCGCTCGCGCTGGCCCTGTCGGTCGCGCTGGTCGACCGCGTCGCCGTCGGCCTGCCCGAGCCGACCACCGGCTTCCTGGTGGTCACCGCGGTCACCGAGGTGGCCATCGGCGCAGCCCTCGGCTTCGTCGTGCAGCTCTTCTTCACCGCGGTGCAGTTCGCCGGCGAGCTCATCGACGTCACCGGCGGCTTCACGCTGCAGCCGGCCTACGACCCCCTGTCGATGACGATGAACTCGGTCATGGGCAAGCTGCACACCCTGCTGGCGACGACGCTGTTGTTCACCAGCAACGGGCACCTGCTGCTGGTCCGCGGGTTCGCCACCTCCTACGAGGGACTGCCGGTCACCGGCGGCTTCCCCGTCGACTCCATCGGGGCGGTGGTGCTCACCGCGTTCTCGATGATGTTCCTGGCCGCGCTGCAGATCGCCGGGCCGATGGTGGCGGTGCTGCTGCTCTCCGACGTCGCCCTGGCCCTGCTCTCGCGTGCCGCACCGACGCTGAACATCTTCGCCATCGGCTTCCCGGTGAAGATCATGCTCACCCTCACCCTGCTGGGCCTGACGTTCCCGCTGCTGCCCACGGCGCTCGACGCCCTGCTCGAGCAGGCCACCCGCGCGGTCATCAGCATCCGGAGCGGGTGAGCGGCGGTGGCCAAGGACGGTCCGGGCGGTGAGAAGACCGAGAAGCCCACTCCGAAGCGCCTGAAGGAGGCGCGCAAGGAGGGGCAGATCCCGCGCACCCAGGAGCTGGGCACCTGGACGGCGATGGCGGTGGCCAGCGCGCTCCTGCCGTTGCTCGCGGGCGATGCGTTCGACTCGGTGGGCCGGTTGTTCGTGCAGATCGGGGCGGTGGCACGCCGGCCGGAGGTCGAGGCCCTCTCCGTGCTGCTCGGGCAGGCGCTGACGGCGTTCCTCGAGGCGGTCCTCCCGATGGCGCTCGCCCTGATGCTCGTCGGCTTCCTCGCCTCCGCCGCCCAGGGCGGGATCGCGGTGTCGGCGAAGGGCATGAAGCCGACGCTGAAGAAGCTGAACCCGTTCCCCGGGATGAAGCGGATGTTCGGCACGCACGGCGTGTGGGAGGCGGCCAAGGCACTGCTCAAGACCGCGGCCCTGGCCACGGTCGTCGTCGTCACCAGCGACCGGGCGCAGGAGATGGTCTCGGCGTCCGGCGCGCTGCCGCTCTCGGCCGTCGTCGCGACCTTCGCCGACTCGGCCGTCCTGCTGTTCCGCGTGGTCGCGGTGACCGGGCTCGTCATCGCCGTCGCCGACTACGTCGTCGTCCGCGTCCAGATCATGAAGAAGCTCAAGATGAGCAGGTACGAGATCGAGCAGGAGCACAAGCAGTCCGAGGGTGACCCGCACGTCAAGGGACAGCGGCGGTCCATGGCGATGGCCCTGTCCCGGAACCGGATGATGGCCGAGGTCGCCGACGCCGACGTCCTGCTGGTCAACCCGACGCACGTCGCCGTCGCGCTGCGCTACCGACCGGAGAAGGGCGCGCCGCGGGTCGTGGCCAAGGGCGCCGACGAGATCGCCGCCCGGCTGCGGGAGCGGGCGGCCGAGGCGCGGGTGCCGATGGTGCAGGACGTCCCGCTGGCCCGTGCGCTGCACGCCTCCTGCGAGATCGGGCAGGAGGTGCCGCCGCAGCTGTTCACGGCCGTCGCGCGGGTGCTCGCCTTCGTCATGCAGCTCGGCGCCCGCGGGGTGCGCGGAGGGGTGCACCGGCCCGGGTTCGAGGCGCCGGACGTCACGGGGCTGCCGAAGGCCGGCCGCCGGAGGGCGCCGCTCGCCTCCTGACCCGAGCGCACCCGTGCGACGACCCGTGCACTCCCGCGGACGTGCACGGGTCGTCGTGGTGCGCGTGTGACGCGTGCGCCGAGCGCGGTCGGTACGCCCTCGGCGGCTGCCGATGGGAGGTCCGTGAGAGGGATGACGAAGGCCGCCGTGCCGATCGGTGTCGTGGCCATCGTCCTGATGCTGGTCGTGCCGCTGCCGGCGGCGCTGATGGACCTGCTGATCGGGCTGAACCTCGCGATCTCGCTGCTGATCCTGCTGGTGGCGATGCAGATCCGGAAGCCGCTGGACTTCGCGGTCTTCCCGTCGCTGCTGCTCATCGCCACGCTGTTCCGGCTCGCGCTCAACGTGTCGTCGACCCGCCTGGTGCTCACCGACGGCTACGCCGGCAAGGTCATCGAGGCCTTCGGGCACATCGTGATCGGCGGCTCGCTGATCGTCGGCATGGTCATCTTCCTGATCCTCACGATCGTGCAGTTCGTGGTCATCACGAACGGTGCCGGCCGTGTCGCCGAGGTCGGCGCGCGCTTCACCCTCGACGCCATGCCCGGCAAGCAGATGGCCATCGACGCCGACCTCAACGCCGGCCTGATCGACGAGGCGCAGGCCCGGAAGCGGCGCACCGAGGTCACCGCCGAGGCTGACTTCTACGGCTCGATGGACGGTGCGTCGAAGTTCGTCAAGGGCGACGCGATCGCCGGCATCATCGTCACGCTGGTCAACCTCGTCGGCGGCATGGCCATCGGCGTCATGCAGCGGGGCCTGGCGCCCGGCGAGGCCGTCTCCACCTACTCCCTGCTCACCGTGGGCGACGGCCTGGTCTCGATGATCCCGGCCCTGCTCATGTCGACCGCCACCGGCATCATCGTCACCCGCTCGGCGACCGAGGGCGACATGGGCAGCGACCTGCTCGCCCAGCTCGGCCGCTTCAAGCAGCCGGTGCGCATCTCCGGCGGCGCCGCGCTCGCGCTGTGCCTGATCCCCGGGCTGCCCAAGCTGCCGTTCCTGCTCGTCGGCGGCGCCTTCCTGCTCATGGCCGCCCGCATGCAGGAGGCACCGGACGAGGACGAGACGACGCCGGCCACCGACGTCGACGACGAGCCCAAGCCGGACTCCCCCGAGGCGATCGCCGAGCGCATGCGCGTCGACCCGCTCGAGCTCGAGGTGGCCTTCGACCTCGTCGACCTCGTCGACTCCTCCCGCGGCGGCGACCTGCTCGACCGGGTCAAGGCGCTGCGCCGGAAGGTCGCGATGGAGACCGGCCTGGTCATCCCGCTGGTCCGCACCCGCGACAACCTCGACCTGCCGGCCTCGCAGTACGTCATCTGGCTCAACGGCGTCCCCGCGGCCAAGGGCACCTCCCCCGCCGGCACGGTGCTGGCCATCGGCGACTCCCTCGACGGGCTGCCCGGCCGCCCCACCCGCGAGCCGGTCTTCGGCCTGCCCGCCAAGTGGGTGCCGGCCGAGCTGCAGCGGCAGGCGGAGATGGCCGGCGCCACCGTCGTCGACCGCTCGTCGGTCATCACGACGCACCTGGCCGAGGTCGTCCGCCAGCACTCCGCCGACCTGCTCGGCCGCGAGGACGTCCGCGTGCTCGTGGAGATGGTCCGCCGCACCCACCCGGTCGTCGTCGAGGAGCTCACCCCGGCGCTGCTCACCCTCGGCGAGGTCCAGCGGGTGCTGCACGCGCTGCTCACCGAGAACGTCTCCATCCGCGACCTCGTGCGCATCTTCGAGGCGCTGTCGCTGCGGGCGAAGACGTCGACCGACCTCGACGGCCTTGTCGAGGCGGTGCGCTCCTCCCTCGGCGCGGCCATCAGCCAGCCCTACGTCACCCCCGACGAGCGGCTGCACGTGCTCACCCTCGACCCCGCCTTCGAGCAGCGGCTCCTGGAGGCCGTCCGGCACAGCGACGGCGGCCAGGTGCTGGCGCTCGACGCCGGCTCGGTCGACGCGCTGGTCACCGGCTGCACCGGGCTGCTGGAGGAGGCGGAGAACCACGGCCTCTCGCCGGTCCTGGTCTGCTCGCCGCAGGTCCGCGCCGCCCTGTCCCGCCTGGTCCGCCAGGTCCTGCCCCGGCTGCCGGTGATCTCCTACACGGAGGTCTCCCGGACGGCCCAGATCGAGTCACTGGGAGTGGTGAGCGGTGCCGTTGCCATCCGTTGAGGCGCCCACGCCCGAGGCCGCCGTCGCCGCGGCGCGGGAGCGGTACGGCAACGCCGTCCGGGTCGTCGGGGTCCGTCGCATCCGCTCCGGCGGCGTGCTCGGGTTCTTCGCCACCGAGCGGTTCGTCGCCGAGGTCGAGGACGTCGAGCCCGCCCGCCCGCGGCCGGCGTCGAAGTCGGAGTCCGCGCGGCGCATCGAGGCCGCGCTGAGCCGCGACCCCGGCCCGCTGGCCGACACCGGCGCCTTCCTGCGCGCCACCGGGATGCACCGGTCGCGTCCCGCGGCCGCACGTCCGACGGCGCGCCCCGCGCGTGGCCTGCCCGACCCGGTGGACGAGGCCGCCGGCCTGCTCGGCGGCGGCGCCGGCCCGGACGTCGACCTGTACTCGCGGACGGCGTTCGCCGCGGCCCGGCAGCCCTCCTCCGGGACGACGGCGTTCCGCCCGGCCGCCGCGCCGCGCACGGCTCAGCACCGGACGGCCGCCTCCTCCCCTGCTGCCGCGGCCGCCGCCCCGGTCACGCCCCGGCGCGCGCCGAAGGCCGCGCCGCGGCCGCCGGCCACCCCGGCCGAGCCCGCCGGCCCGTCGCTCTTCACCGCGGCCCTGGCGCAGGTCGTGGCCGGTGACCGCGAGGTCCGTGAGGCCGTCGACGACGCCGTCCGCACCGCCGCCGCCACCTCCGCGGCCGAGGCGCTGCGCGCGCTGACCGAGGCCGCGGCGGCGTCGGTGCCGCTGGTCGACGAGGCGCCGTTCCCCGCGGAGCCGGTGTCCGACGAGCTGGTGTCCGACGAGCCTGCGTACGACGAGCCGGTGTCCCGGTCGGTGCTGCGGACGCCCGCGTCGGCGCCCGCTGCCCCGGCGATGCCGCTGGCCGCCGCCCTGGCCGCCGCGATGGCCGCGCCCGTCCCCGCCGCGACCCCGGCTCCCGCTGCTGCTGTGCCCGCTCCCGCGCCTGCTGTGCCCGCTCCCGCTGCGGCCCCGGTCGTGGCGGAGGTCGCCGAGCCGATCGCCGTCGAGGAGGTGGCCGTCGAGCCGGTCACCGCGCCCGTCGTCGAGCCGGTCGCCCCCGCCGTGGAGACCGTCGCCGTGGAGGCCGTCGCCGTAGAAGCCGCCGTCGACGAGCCCGTCCTGGAGGAGCCCGTCCTCGAGGAGTCCGTCCTGCAGGAGGACACCGGCGGGGAGGACGCCCTCGGCGTGGACATGTGGGCCGAGCCCGTGCCCGTGTCGCGCCCGTCGGCCGCCCCGGCTGCGGCGCCGGTCGCCGTCGTGGAGCCGGTCGTCGAGATCCTCTCCGAGGAGTCCGCCGAGGAGGGCGTCGACGAGGACGAGGAGTCGCTGCTCACCGAGCTGCTGGGGACGGCCGAGGACGAGCACGAGCCCGCCGTCGCCGAGCCGGTAGCCGAGCCCGCCGTCGCCATCGCCGAGCCGGTCGCCGAGCCGACCACCGACGTGCTGCCGGCGGTCGTCGTCGAGCCCATCGAGGTGCCCGCCCCGCAGCCGGTCGCGGCCGGCTGGCCCGACGCGGAGACCGGCCCGTCCACCGGCCGCGAGGAGGCCATCGCCGAGGTGCTGCGCGCCGCGCTGGCGCACGACACCCCCGACGACGCGCTGACCGACATCCTCCGCGGTGTCCTGGCCAGCGCCTCCACCCACGGCGGCGTGCACCGCGGCCGCCCGCCGGTGCCGGCCACCGCCCGGCGGATGGACCGCGAGCCGGCGTGGGTCGAGGCCTCCGCGGAGTCCGACGAGTGGGAGGTCGAGGAGGCCGCCGAGGCCGGCACCGAGGTGGTCGCGCTCGCGGCCACGGCCAGCGACCCCGCACCCCTCCCGCTCGACGCCACCGCCGTCCTCCCTCCCCTGTCACTCCTCCCGCCGCCGACCCCCGGTGCGGAGCTCGCCGTGCCGCGCCTGCTCGGGCGCCCGCCGGTCCCGCCGGCCCGGCGGCTGCCGCCGGTGCCCGGCCGGGCGGTGGCGCGTGTCGCGGCGCCGCTCGCGACGGTCACCCGCCTGCCCGTCGAGTCCCGCGGTGGCTGGTCCGGCGGCCGGGTCGTCGTGTCGTCGGTGCGCGAGCGCGGCGCGGCGGGCCCCTCCGGCCGTGAGCTCGTCGACCCGCGGATGGTCGAGGCGGCCGGCATCGTCAGCCGGCTGCGCGCCCTCGGCGTGCCCGAGGACCTGCTCGGCGGCGGCTTCGCGGCCGACGTCGCCGCCGGCGGCACCTACGCCGCCCTGACCCGCGCCCTCCGCGGGCTCCCCGCCGCGCCGGCCGCTCCCAGCGGTGCCGGTGAGGTGCTGCTGGTGGTCGGCCCCGGCGTCGAGACCCTCGCCGCCGCCCGGTCGCTGTCGGTCTCGATGCGGCTCGACCCCGACCGGCTGCAGTGGGCCACCCGCGGCGACCTCGCCGCCCTGGTCCCCGAGGCCAGCCGGGTCACTTCGGTCGACACGGCGCTCGTGCGGCGTCAGGAGGCCGCGCGGGCCGGGACCCCGACCGTCGTGGCGGTCGACGCCCCGATGCGCGCCGGTGGCCGCACCTGGCTCGAGCAGGTCATGGCGGTCTTCTCACCGGTCGCCGTCTGGGCCGTGGTCGAGGCCACCCGCAAGCCCGAGGACGTCGGCCCGTGGCTGGACGCGCTGCCCCGCGTCGACGCGCTCGTCGTCCAGGACACCGACCTCACCGCCGACCCCGCCGCCGTGCTCGGCCGCAGCGCCGTGCCCGTGGCCCTCCTCGACGGCGTCCGCGCGACCGCCCACCGCTGGGCGTCGCTGCTGTGCGAGCGGCTGGAGACCGCCGGGACATGAGTCCGCTGCGCTGGGACGTCCTCGGGCTGGGCCTGCTCCTCGCCCTGCCGGTGCTCGCGCTCGGCGCGCGCGGCGACTTCTCGGCCGACGAGGTCGTCGTCCGGCTGCCGTGGTGCCTGCTGGCAGCCTGGGGCGCGGTGGCGCTGCTGCGCTGGGCGATGACGCCGCCCGCCCCGCCGGCACGGCGTCCCGCCGCGCCGACGCCCGAGGACGAGCCGGCCCCCGGCCCCTGACCGCCTCGCATCTCCCGCGGCGCCGTCCCCGCTCCTGCGGTGTAGCGACACCGCAGGAGCGTGTGGACGGCCGCACGAGGGCCGTCCACAGATGTCGTCGGAGAGGTCCGCCCCGGCCCGCGTCCCGTGAGGGTCGCAGCATGGACGACGCACTCCCCCTCGGCCGGCCGCTGCTGCTCCGTGCCGACGCCCTCGCCGCTGGTCTCGACGACCGGGATCTCGCGCGAGCGGTCCGTCGCGGACAACTCACCCGAGTCCGCCCAGGCGCCTACCTCGACCCGTCGGCGACCCTCTCCGCCAACCACGCCCTGGTCCTGGCGACGGCGGCCGTGCTCCGCGACGGTGGTGCGGTCAGCCACGTCTCGGCCGCGGTCCTCCACGGGCTGCCGCTGTGGCACGCAGCGACCGACCGCGTGCACGTCACCCGGTCTCCGCCCGCGGCGGGCAGCGGCAGCGCGAGGGTGCACCTCCACGTCGCCCGGCTGCCCGAGGACGACCTGACGACCGTCGACGGCGCGACGACCACCAGCCTGGCGCGGGCCGTCGTCGACCTAGGGCGCTCCCTGCCGTTCGAGTCCGCGCTGGTGGCGGCGGATGCGGCGCTCGCCTCCGGTCAGGTCACCCCCGCGCACCTAGACGCGTGTCTCGCACGGATGGGACCGGTACCCGGCTCGCGCCGGGCCTCCCGCGTCGTCGCGTTCGCCGACGGGCGCAGCGAGAGCGTCGGCGAGAGCCGCAGCCGGGTGCTGATGCACCGACTCGGCCTACCCGTGCCCGATCTACAGGTCCGGCTCCTGCGACCCGACCGTTCGGTGATCGCTCGGTGCGACTTCGGCTGGCGTGACCACCGGACGGTGGGCGAGTTCGACGGTCGGGTCAAGTACCGGGGCGAGGCCGCCGGTCCCGACCCCGGTGAGGTCGTGTTCCGGGAGAAGCGGCGCGAGGACGACATCCGCGACTCGGGTTGGGAAGTCGCACGGTGGACGTGGGCGGACCTGCGCACCCCGGCCGTGGTCGAGCGCCGGATCCGCCGCGCCTTCGCCCGGGGCGGACGCTCGCTCTGATCCGCTCCTGCGGTGTGGTGTGCACTCCTGCGGTGTCGCAGCACCGCGGGAGCGCATGCGACACCGCAGGAGCGGAGCCGGCCAGCAGCCGGAGCCGGAGCCGGCGCCGGGCGTCAGAGTGGGAGGTCCCCCAGCATCTCGGTCACCAGCGCGGCGATCGGCGAGCGCTCGGAGCGGGTGAGCGTGACGTGGGCGAACAGCGGGTGGCCCTTGAGCTGCTCGACCACCGCCGCGATGCCGTCGTGCCGGCCGACCCGCAGGTTGTCCCGCTGCGCGACGTCGTGGGTCAGCACCACCCGCGACCCGCTGCCCAGCCGCGACAGCACGGTCAGCAGCACGCCGCGCTCCAGCGACTGGGCCTCGTCGACGATGACGAAGGAGTCGTGCAGCGACCGGCCGCGGATGTGGGTCAGCGGCAGCACCTCGATGAGCTCGCGCGCGGCGATCTCCTCGAGGACCTCCTTCGACACCAGCGCGCCGAGGGTGTCGTAGACGGCCTGCGCCCAGGGCGACATCTTGTCGCCCTCGCTGCCGGGGAGGTACCCGAGCTCCTGCCCGCCGACGGCGTACAGCGGCCGGAAGACGACGACCTTGCGGTGCGCCCGCCGCTCCATCACCGACTCCAGCCCCGCGCACAGTGCCAGCGCCGACTTGCCGGTGCCCGCGCGCCCGCCCAGGGAGACGATGCCGATGGTGGGGTCGAGGAGCAGGTCGAGGGCGATCCGCTGCTCGGCCGACCGCCCGTGCAGGCCGAACGCCTCGCGGTCGCCGCGCACCAGCCGCACCTGCTTGTCCGGCATCACCCGGCCCAGGGCCGACCCGCGCGAGGACAGCAGCACCAGGCCGGTGTGCGCCGGCAGCTCCGCGGCCGCCGGGATGTGCACCTCGCCGTCGTCGTAGACCGCCGACAGCTCGGCGTCCTCGAGCGCGACCTCGGCCATGCCGGTCCACCCGGCGTCGACGGCGTCGAGCACCCGGTACTCGTCGGTGTCCAGGCCGACGGCGGCCGCCTTGACCCGCAGCGGCACGTCCTTGGTGATGAGGCAGACGTCGCGGCCCTCGGCGCGCAGGTTCAGCGCGACGACCATGATCCGGCTGTCGTTGCTGTCGCTGCGGAAGCCGGCGGGGAGCACCGCGCCGTCGCTGTGGTTGAGCTCGACGTGCAGCGTGCCGCCGTCCTCACCCACCGGGACCGGCGCGTCGAGCCGGCCGTGGGTGACCCGCAGGTCGTCGAGCATGCGCAGCGCCTGGCGGGCGAACCAGCCGAGCTCGGGGTGGTGCCGCTTGTCCTCGAGCTCCCCGATGACCACCAGCGGGAGCACCACGTCGGCGTCGCCGAAGCGCAGCAGCGCCCGCGGGTCGGACAGCAGGACGGAGGTGTCGAGGACGTACGTGCGGCGCAGAGTCACGAGTCGTCTCCCCTGGGGCGCACGGCGCGCCCCGGCTCTGAGGTGGCCGGGACCCGGCACAGGGGCCGGGTCGCGGCCCCCCTGGTCGACGAGCTCGTCAGCACCAACCGGGCCTCCCGCGGACGGCGGGGCGGGCCCGTCGTCCACTGCGGACGCTAGAGCCGGGAGGTGACAGGAGCATGACGAGCAGGCGGCGTGTCCTCCATCGGGGGGACGCAGCCGTCCCGTCCGTACCAGCGGCCCGGCTCAGCCCCAGCGGGTGTCCGGGGGGCGCGGGCGCGGGCGCGACGCCGGCATCTCCCGCGTCGGCGGCACCTCCCGCGGCGGCTCGCCCCACGGCCGCGCCTCCCACGACGACGCCTCCCACGACCGTGCCTCCCACGACCGCGCCTCCCACGGGGGCGCGGCCCGGCCCGGATCCCGACGGCGCGGCCGCAGCG
This sequence comes from Geodermatophilus obscurus, assembly GCF_900115395.1. Classification (GTDB taxonomy): domain Bacteria; phylum Actinomycetota; class Actinomycetes; order Mycobacteriales; family Geodermatophilaceae; genus Geodermatophilus; species Geodermatophilus obscurus_B. The sequence goes on along the minus strand of NZ_FOWE01000002.1, from coordinate 175,310 downwards.
CGACCAGCGCCCACAGCACCGGCACGGCGAGAACCGGCCACTGCACGCGCAGGTCACCGATCCACAGCAGGCCGGCGAGGAGCAGCGCGAACAGCCAGCCCGCCGTCCAGAGCCCGAGGGCGCGGGCCTCGCGCGGGTCGCGGCGCGGCACTGCTCAGGTGGCCGACAGCTCGGCCGTGACGACGGCGGGGGTCAGCGGCTCGTCAAGCAGGCGCACGAACCGCCCGGCGACGTCCTGGCCGGCCGGCCGGGCGGCCAGCCAGCGGTGCAGCAGGTCGTAGCCCTCGACGTAGGTGGTGATGTAGGCCCGCCACAGCGGGTGGGTGAGGAAGCGCAGCTGCTGGCGGGCCCGCTCGGCGCTGACCAGCGACCACCGCTGGATGTAGGCGGCGACCTCGTCGGCGTCGGCACCGCGGTCGTGCAGCATCACGGCGGCGTCCTGGCGCACCCGGTTCAGCGGCGCGGCGGCCGCGGCGATCCGCTCGGCGAGGTGTCCGTCGAACCGCAGGCCCAGGTCGCCGAGGACCTCGGCCGACCACGGGCCCCACCCCTCGCCGACGGCGGCGGCGACGCCGAGGTCGGCCAGCCCCTCGGCCATCAGGCACTCGGGGGTGTTGACCAGGAAGACGGTGTGCTCGAGGTGGCCGGCGCGCTCGACCAGCCCCTGCTCCTTGCGGCAGTGCTCGGTGTGGTGCCCGGGGTAGGACTCGTGCGCGACCAGGTGCACGAGCTGGCCGAGCCGGTGCGGCAGGTCGGCGTTGATCGCCACCCGCGAGCGGAAGTCGCCCTCGTAGTAGTTGAAGCCTGACCACGGCTTGTCGGTGACCACCTCGTAGCGCACCGTCTCGACCTCGGGCAGGCCGTACCGGCCGCGCACCCGGTCGCGCAGCGCGCTCGACAGCGCGTGCACCGCGGCGTCCAGCCGCTGCGGCGGGCACTCCTCGCGGCGCCGGTGCGCGGCGTAGCGCTCGGCCAGCGTGCCGTCGCCCGGCAGCAGGGTGTCGAGCTCGGCGTGCGCGACGGCGTAGTCGGCCGGGTCACCGAGGGTCAGGTCGACCTGGAAGTAGCTGCGCACCTCCTCGAGGAAGCCGACCGGCTCGCCGCCGAGCTTGCGGGCGCTGCACTCCAGCCCGGTCAGCTGGCCGCGCAGGAACTCGGTGCGGTCGGCCGGCAGCGCCGCGGCGTCGAGCTCGCGCAGCAGCGCCCGCGCCTGGTCGCGCAGGGCCTGCGGCGTCGGTGCGGGCTCGCTCTCCACCTCGGCGCGGATCCGCTTCGTACCGGTGTAGGCGTCGACGAAGCCGGACTCCAGGCGGTCGAAGCGCAGTCCCAGCCGCACGTACTCGAGGGGGACGTCGACCGTGCCGGGTGCCATGCGCCCGAGTCTGTCACCCGCCGAAACGGCGGTGCCGCGCCGCGTAGGCCCGCAGCGCCCGCAGGAAGTCCACCCGCCGGAAGTCGGGCCAGTAGACGTCGGTGAAGTGGAACTCCGAGTGCGCCGTCTGCCACAGCAGGAACCCCGAGAGCCGCTGCTCGCCGCTGGTGCGGATGACCAGGTCGGGGTCGGGCTGGCCGCGGGTGTAGAGGTGCTCGGCGATGTGCGCGACGTCGAGGACCTCGACGAGCTCGTCGAGCGGCGTCCCCCGGGCGGCGTGCTCGGCCAGCAGCGACCGGACGGCGTCGGCGATCTCCCGCCGCCCGCCGTACCCGACGGCGAGGTTGACCGTCGCCCCCGGCCGGCCGCGGGTGGCCTCCTCGGCCTCCTTGAGGACGGTGACGGTCTCCGCCGGCAGCAGGCCCAGGGCGCCCACCGGGTGCAGCTGCCAGCGGCGGTCGGGGGCGGAGAGGTCCTGGACGACGCCCTCGATGATCCGCAGCAGCGGCGTGAGCTCGGGTTCGGGACGGCCCAGGTTGTCGGTGGAGAGCAGGAAGAGCGTGACCACCTCGACGCCGGCCTCGTCGCACCAGGTGAGGAAGGAGGCGATCCGGCCCGCGCCGCGGCGGTGCCCGGCGTTGGGGTCGAGCAGCCCGGTGGCGCGCGCCCAGCGGCGGTTGCCGTCGATGATCACGCCCACGTGGCGGGGGACGTCGGCCCCCACGAGCTGGCGGGCCAGACGGCGCTCGTACAGCTGGGTGAGCGCGTCGCGGACCCACTGACGCGCCCCCACGGGCACCAGCCTAGGGCCCCCGGGACGCTCCCGTTCCGCGGGCGCACCACCCCTCCCCCGGCCTGCGCCGATGCGGGGCGAACTCACAGCCGCGTGCCGGTGCGCCGTTCCCTACGCCTCCGTAACCTCGGTGCATGACCGGTGTCCCCGACGACCGCCAGCCCGTCCGGGTGCAGGCGGACCAGGCCGAGATCGAGGCCCCGCACGCCGCCGCCGTCGGCACCGTCCTCGCGGAGGGCGAGCAGGTCGAGCAGACGTGGACGGCGGCGGACTTCGCCGACGACGACTGGGAGCACCCCGACACCCGGCCGCGGATGCGCGGGTGGCTGCACCTGTTCGCGTTCTTCGGCGCGATCGTCGCCGGCGCGGTCCTGATCCCGCTGGCGTCCGTGCTCGGCGCCCGGTCGGGCTTCTCCGTCGCCGTCTACTGCCTGACCATCTGCGGCCTGTTCGGCACCAGCGCGCTCTACCACCGCCGCCGCTGGTCGCCCCGCGGCTGGAAGGTCATGAAGCGGCTCGACCACTCGATGATCTTCCTGTTCATCGCGGGCACCTACACGCCGTTCGCGCTGCTCGCCGTCGACCAGCCGCTGGGCTGGTGGGTGCTGGTCGGCGTCTGGGCCGGGGCCCTGGCCGGGGTCTGCCTGAAGCTCACCTGGCCCACGGCACCGCGGTGGGTGGGCGTGCCGCTCTACATCGGCCTCGGCTGGGTGGCCGTCTTCATCCTCACCGACATCCTGCACATCGCCGGGGTGACCTCGCTGGTGCTGCTCGCGGTCGGCGGCGTGCTCTACACGGTCGGGGGCGTCGCCTACGCGATCAAGTGGCCCAACCCGTGGCCCGGCGTCTTCGGCTACCACGAGGTCTTCCACGCGATGACGATCGTGGCCGCGATCTGCCACTACATCGCCGTCTACTTCGCGATGTACAACTCCCCCTTCGTCTGAGCGGGGCCCCCTGCCCCACCGCTCACGGCGGGGCCCCGGGGGTGGGCGGGTCACCCGAACGGCGGCCGCTCGTCCCACCGGGTCGAGGCCCGGCCCGCCGCCCGCCAAGCCCGCGCGACGACGTCGCGGTCGGCCTCGCCGACCAGGTTGCCCATGACCCGCAGCGCGACGGTCATCAGCGGCCGCGAGCGCATCCCGACCGGACCGGCCGTCGGCAGGAACCGGGGCACCGTCAGCAGGGCGGCCAGCCGCCGGGCGATGGAGAACGCCTCGCCGTAGTGCTCCCGGAGCGTGGCCGGCCAGGCGCGCGACCAGTCGTCCTCCGCGAACAGGCCGACGACGGCGCGACCGGTCTCGAGGCCGTAGTCGATGCCCTCGCCGTTGAGCGGGTTGACGCACCCGGCGGCGTCGCCGATCAGTGCCCAGTTCCGGCCGGCGACCCCGGAGACGGCGCCGCCCATCGGCAGCAGCGCGGAGGCGACACCGCGGACCGGCCCGTCGAGCTGCCACTCCTCGCGCCGCGACTCGGCGTAGAACTCCAGCAGCGACTTCAGCTGCACGCCGGCCGGCCGCCGCGCCGTCGCCAGGGTGCCGACGCCGAGGTTGACCTCGCCGGCAGCGGCACCCAGCGGGAAGACCCAGCCGTAGCCCGACAGCAGCTCGCCCTCCTCACCGCGCAGCTCCAGGTGCGAGGAGATCCACTCGTCGTCGCTGCGGCCGGAGCGGACGTAGCTGCGCGCGGCCACCCCGTAGGCGGTGTCGCGGTGCCACTCCCGGCCGAGCACCCGGCCCAGCGGCGACCGCACGCCGTCGGCGACGACGAGCCGCCGGCAGGCGACGCTGACCCGGCTGTCGTCGGCGAGCTCGAAGACCACCGCGCGCACCCGGTCACCGTCGCGCTCCACGTCGACCGCCCGTGCGCCGTCGAACGGGACCGCCCCCGCGGCGAGCGCCACCTCCCGGATGCGCGCGTCGAGCTCCGTGCGCGGGACGGCGCTGCCGTGGTCGGGGAACTGCCCGCCGGGCCAGGGCAGCTCCCACTGCCGGCCGAAGCCGGCGGCGCGCAGACCCCGGTTGCGGGCGTGCCCGCGCACCCAGTCGCCCAGGCCGAGCAGGTCCAGCTCGGCGACCGCCCGGGGGGTCAGCCCGTCGCCGCAGGTCTTGTCGCGGGGGAAGACCGCCGCGTCGGCGAGCACGACGTCGTGCCCCGCGCGGGCCGCCCAGGCCGCGGCGGCCGAGCCGGCCGGACCGGCGCCCACCACGAGGACGTCGGTCGCGGACGGGAGGGCAGCGGTGGGGGGCACGTCCCCAGTGTCCCTGCTCGGCGGGGTGCGCTATCCGAAGAGCGGGAACGACGCCGCTGCGTCCCCCAGCGCCGCACGGTCGGCGTCGGTGAGCGGCTCCCGGCCGGTGCCGCGGCGGGCCGCCGTCGCGTCGTCCCACCCCGCCGGCAGCGGGTGCCCGAGCAGTTCCCCCAGCACCCGCCGCACCTCCGCGAGCGCTCCGGGCGGGGGCCCGGGCCGGTCCAGGTGCGCCACCAGGTCGAGGTGGTGGACGGCGGCCTCGACGGCGAGCGTGGACAGCAGGTCGTCCACGCGCACGACCCAGCCCTGCGTCGCCACGAGGCCACCGGGGTCCGCGCGGCCGGCCGCGACGACCACCGCGGCCGCCGTCTCCGCGTACAGGGGTGCCAGGCCCGGCAGCCCGCCGGTGACGCTGGCCCGGACGCGGGTGCGCCAGGCCGTCGAGTCGTCGTCCTCCGGCGAGGGCTGCCAGGACCGCCAGTACGCGACGGCGTCGGTGGTGGCCGGGCCGTCCGCCGGGGTGGCCAGTGCGACCAGTCCCCGGCGGGCGTCGTCGAGCAGGTGCTGGGTGAGGTCGAGGACGCTCCAGCCGGCGCACCCGCTGGGCTGCCAGCCCTCCTCCGGCCGCAGGTCGGACACCAGGGCGGAGAGGTCGCCGTAGGCCGACCGCAGCAGCTCCGGGCTCACCCCGCCAGCCTGGCAGAGGTCAGGTCTGCGGGCCGCGCGCCCGGACCTCCTCCACCGACGCCATGGCCTGGCGCAGCTCGGTCAGCCACTCGTCGGCGTGCTGCCCGACCAGCCGGACCGCCCAGACCAGCGCCTCCGACCGGGACCGGGCGACGCCGGCGTCGACGAGGGTGTCGAGCACCAGCCGCTCGGGCTGGCGCAGCCGCGTCATCACCGGCACCGAGGCGTTGGTGAAGACCTCGCGGACGTCACCGCAGGCGGCGCCCCAGGCCACCGAGCGGCCGTAGCGGGCCTGCGCGGCGTCGGCGATGGCCATCCGCTGCTCGCGGGTGTCCTCGCGAAACCGCGCGATCCGCCCGGCGCGGGCGGCGGCGGGGTCGCCCTCGCCGGCCTCGGGCTCGGCGAGCGGGCCGACGACGGTGATCTCGTCGCGGTCGACGACCAGCTCGACGGGGCCGGTGAACCAGCCGTCGGGCAGCCGGCCGGCGAACCAGCCGGCGACCTCGGCGCGGTCGACCGGCGGCGAGCTGTCGGCGCCGCGGCCGCGTCCGCCCGGTCCGCGACCGCGGAAGCCGGGGGCGCCCATGCGGGCGAAGGGGGAATCGGCGAAACGGTGGTGTCCGTACACGGCGGCCTCCTCGTGGCACATCTGATTACACGCTTACACGGTAACGCTGATCGGGCCCGGTCGGGCTACGCCCAGAGCGGACGGTGCGCCGGCCCATCCTCCGCCCCGGGAGAGGACACGCCGGTTCCGCCGTCCCGGCGCCGGTCCACGGTGTCCCGGTGTCCCCGCCGGTCCGAAGCGGCCCGACCCCCGGCCCGCGGCGTCCCGGTGAGGGCGCTGGTCACCGGGGCCTCGTCGGGGATCGGCCGGGCCACCGCCGCCGCCCTCGTCGCCCGCGGCCACTCCGTGCTCGGTGCCAGCCGCGACCCCGACCGGCTGGCACCGGCCGACCGGGTACCCAGAGTGGAGTACGCCGCCCTGGACCTGACCGACCCGGCTGCCGTCGAGGCGTTCGCCGGGCGGCTGGCCGACGTCGACGTCCTGGTCAACGCCGCCGGGGAGAGCCAGAGCGGCCCGCTGGAGGGGCTGCCGGCCGAGGCGCTGGAGCGGCTGTTCCGCCTCGACGTGCTCGCCCCGGTCCGGCTGACCCAGCTGGCCCTCCCGGGCATGCGCGCCCCCGGCCACGGGCGGGTGGTGATGGTCGGGTCGATGCCGGCGAGCTTCCCGCTGGCGCACCACTCGTCCTACGTGGCCACCGAGGCGGCGATCCGTGGCTTCGCCGACGCCGCGCGGCTGGAGCTGTCCCCGTTCAGCGTGCACATCACCACCGTCGAGCCGGGCTCGGTGAGCACCGGCATCGGGCAGCGCCGCACGACCTACGTCGCCGACGGCTCCCCCTACGCCGACGACGTCGCCACGATGCTCGCGGTGCTCGACCGCAACGAGGCCGCCGGGACGGTGCTGCGGATGGTGGCCCGGAGGCACGGACCGCGCCGCTGACCGAGCGTCGCCATTTGGTGACCCTGGCGACATCTGCCGTTCCGTGTCGCGCCCGGAGGGCTGTTCGTCGTCGACATCTGCCCGGGGAACGGCGCTGGGATCGACACTTCCGCGCAGTCCTGGCCATGGCGCGGGACGGCGTGTCTGCGGACCCTCGTCCTCGTCCGCACCGCCGATCCCCCTGACCCCGGGAGGCACACCATGAGCACCACCCTCACCCGCGCCGCCGTCGTCGTGTCCGCCGCCGCGGCCGCCCTCGCCGGCGCCGTCCTGCCCGCCACCGCCGCCCCCACCTGCAGCACGGCGTGGGGCTCGCTGACCGAGTCCGCCGTCGAGGACGGGGGCGGCACGCTCGACGACGCCCGCAGCGGCCGGCACGCCTGCTACGACCGGCTCGTCCTCGACCTCGACGGCGTCGACGCGTCCGACGTGTCCTACGACGTGCGCTACGTCCGCGAGGTCATCGAGGACGGTTCGGGCCGCGTCGTCCCGCTCCGCGGGGCCGCCGACCTGCAGGTGCTGGTGCACACCCCGGCGTACGACGGTGGTGGAGCGGCGACCTACGCCCCGCGCAACGCCGCCGAGGCCCTCGACGTCCGCGGCTACAGCACCTTCCGCCAGGTGGCGTGGGCAAAGTCCTTCGAGGGGGAGAGCCGGTTCGGCGTGGGCGTCCGCGCCCGGCTGCCCTTCCGGGTGCAGGTCCTGGACGGGCCCGGCGACGGCTCGCGTCTCGTCGTCGACGTGGCGCACACCTGGTGACGACGACGGGCGGGTGGGCCGTCACCACCCACCCGCCCGTGGCCGGGTCGCGGCCCGCCGGCGTCAGTGCGCCGGCGGGCCGTCCCGGTCGTCGTCGCGCCCGGCCCGCGGGCCCTCGATCGCCCGCGGGGCGCGGCGCAGCGTGTCGAGCAGGTCCTGGCCGGGCTGCCGTGGCTCGACCAGCTCGGCCGGGGTGTCCGGGACGACGACCCGCGGGCCGTCGTCCTCGTCGAAGCTGCGGGGCAGCCGCCTGAGGTGCTTGCCCATCGACCGCACCAGCAGCGCGGTGGCGAGCAGCAGGACGAGGATCAGGAAGAGCCCGAGCGGGCCGGACTTGCCGACGTCCTCGGGCAGCTGCGGCTCGGCGGCGAGCACCGTGCCGACCGCGGCGATCGTGTTCACGGGATGGTCACCTCACTGCGGATGCCGGCGAACAGGTCGTCCTCGGGCAGCGTCGAGTCGACCAGCGAGCGGGCCAGCTCGTAGTCCTCGGTGGGCCAGACCCGCTGCTGGACGTCCATCGGGCAGGCGAACCAGCGGCCGGTGGGATCGATCTGGGTGGCGTGCGCGATGAGCGCGGCGTCGCGCACGGGGAAGTAGTCCGCGCAGGGCACCCGGGTGGTCACCCGGTGCGACATGTCCCGCTCGGGGTCCCAGGTCGCCAGCCACTCGGCGTAGGGCGACTCCGCGCCGGCCTCGAGCATCGCCTCGTGCAACGCCCGCATCCGGGTCAGCGTGAAGCCCATGTGGTAGTAGAGCTTGCTCGGCTGCCACGGCTCACCCAGCTCCGGGTAGCGCTCGGGGTCGCCGGCCGCCTCGAAGGCGACGACGGAGATGTCGTGCGTCTTGATGTGGTCGGGGTGCGGGTAACCGCCGCGCTCGTCGTACGTGAGTACCACCTGCGGGCGGAACCGCCGGATGATCTCGACCAGCGGTGCGGCGGCCTCCTCGGTGGGCACCAGCGCGAAGCAGCCCTCGGGCAGCGGCGGCAGCGGGTCGCCCTCGGGGAGGCCGGAGTCGACGAAGCCGAGGAACTCCTGCCGGACGCCGAGGATCTCGCGGGCGCGCGCCATCTCCTCGACGCGCAGCTGCGGCAGGCGCTCCCACACTTCCGGGCGGTCCAGGGCCGGGTTGAGCACGGAGCCGCGCTCGCCGCCGGTGCACGTCGCCACCAGCACCTCGACGCCCTCGGCGACGTACTTCGCCATGGTCGCCGCGCCCTTGCTCGACTCGTCGTCGGGGTGGGCGTGCACGGCGAGCAGGCGCAACGGGTCTGCTTCGGTCACCCGACCAGTGTCCCCCGTGGCGGGGACGGTCCGCCGCGGGCGGTGGCCCGGAGGGGTGGATGTGCTGCTCTTCACGCCCGTCGTGGGTACGGTCCTGCACTCCCGGCGGGTCCTCGGGTCCGTGCAGGGGCCCGTCGGCCGGTGTTAGTTTGGCGGATCGACGTCGACCGCCTCCCGTCCGGGAGGTGGCCCCCGAGCTGCAGGAGTTCCACGCGTGACCACCCCCACTGAGCACGAGCAGGGCATCTGGCTGACCCAGGAGGCCCACGACCGGCTGAAGGCCGAGCTCGACCAGTTGGTGGCCGGCCGGCCCGCCATGGCCGCCGAGATCAACGCCCGCCGCGAGGAGGGTGACCTCAAGGAGAACGGCGGCTACCACGCCGCCAAGGAGGAGCAGGGCAAGCAGGAGGGCCGGATCCGCCAGCTCACCGACCTGCTGCGCAAGGCGCGCGTCGGCGAGCCCCCGACGACGGCGACCACCGCCGAGCTGGGCACCGTGATCACCATCCGGTTCCAGGGCGACGACGACACCGAGAAGTTCCTCCTCGGCTCGCGCGAGATCGCCGGCACCACCGACCTCGCCGTCTACTCGCCGGAGTCGGCGATGGGCTCGGCGATCATGGGCTCGGAGCCGGGCACGTCGGTCACCTACAAGGCGCCGAACGGCCGCGACATCACCGTCGAGGTCGTCGCCGTCGAGCCGTTCGTCCCCTGACCCGGACCCTCCCGTGCGCGTGACCCGCTCCCGGCGGGCGGAGAACACCGGCTTCGCCTGCGTGCACTGCGCCGCCGACGTCCCGGCCAACACCGACGGGCACTACCGCAACCACTGCCCGGTCTGCCTGTGGTCGCTGCACGTCGACGACCTGCCCGGCGACCGTGCCAGCGGGTGCCGGCAGCCGATGGAGCCGATCGGGCTGGTCGAGAAGTCCGGCAAGGGCTGGCAGGTGGTGCACCGCTGCACGGCGTGCGGCCACCGCCAGCCCAACCGGCTCGTCCGTGACGGCGACGCCCCCGACGACCTCGACCTGGTGCTCTCGCTGCCCTGGCTCTGAGCCAGGAGCAGCGCCCAGGGGTCGCCGGCGCGTCCTCCCTCACCGTGGCGCGTCCTCCCTCACGGTGGGACGTGAGGGAGGACGCCCCACGATCAGGTCACCTGATCGTCGGGGGACCCACCGGGGTGAGCCCCCGGCGGCGGAGCAGCGGCCCGGGGTCGGCGTCGCGGCCGCGGACGGCGCGGAAGGCCTCCAGCGGGTCCACCGACCCGCCGCGGGACAGCAACCGCTCCCGGAAGACGTCGCCGTTCTCCCGGCGCAGCCCGCCGTTCTCCCGGAACCACTCGACGGTGTCGGCGTCGAGGACCTCCGACCAGATGTAGGAGTAGTAGCCCGCCGCGTAGCCGCCGGCGAAGACGTGCTGGAAGTAGGTCGTCCGGTAGCGCGGCGGGACCAGGTCGGAGGCGACGCCGGCCTCCTCCAGCGCCCACCGCTCGAACTCCGCCGGGTCGCCGACCTCGGTCTCCGGCGTGATCCGGTGCCAGGCCTGGTCGAGCAGGGTCGCGGCCAGGTACTCCAGCGTCGCGAAGCCCTCACCCCACAGCCGGGCGGCGTCGATCGCCTCGACGACGGCGCCCGGCAGCGGCTCCCCGGTCTCGACGTGCCGGGCGTAGTGCGCGAGCACCTGCGGCTCCATCGCCCACATCTCGTTGACCTGGCTGGGGAACTCGACGAAGTCCCGGGGCACCGCGGTGCCGGCGAACCGCGGGTAGGTCACCGCGGAGCTCAGCCCGTGCAGCGCGTGACCGAACTCGTGGAACAGCGTGTCGACCTCGGACAGGGTCAGCAGCGTCGGCCGGCCCTCGGGGGCGGGGGTCACGTTGAGGTTGTTCACCACCACCGGCCGGGTGCCGAGCAGCCGGGACTGGGTGACGAACGAGCTCATCCACGCCCCGCCGCGCTTGCCCTCCCGCGCGAGGAAGTCCCCGAGGTAGAGCCCGACCTGCTCGCCGCCGGGGCCGGAGACCTCCCACACGCGGACGTCGGGGTGGTACCCGGCGAGGTCGGGCCGGGCGGTGAACGTGTAGCCGTAGAGCAGCTCCGCGGCCCGGAAGACGCCGTCGACGAGCACGCGGTCGAGCTCGAACCAGGGGCGCAGCGCGGCGGTGTCGACCGAGTAGCGCTCGGCGCGCACCCGCTCGCTGTAGAACGCCCAGTCCCAGGGCGCGAGGTCGGGAACGCCGTCGCGGGCGGCGGCCTCGGCCAGGACCTCGGCCTCGGCCCGCGCGTTCGCCGTCGACGGGCCGACCATCGAGGCGAGCATCGCGTCGACGGCGGCCGTGCTCCCCGCTGTCTGGTCGGCCAGCACCAGGTCGGCGTGGGTGGCGAAGCCGAGCAGCCTCGCCCGCTCGGCGCGCACCCGCGCGATCCGGGCGGCCACCGGCCCGTTGTCGTGCTCGCCCGACGACGCACGGGTGACCGACGCCTCGAACACCCGGCGGCGCAGCTCCCGGTTCCGCAGCGCGGCCAGCACCGGCTGACCGGTGGGCAGCAGCAGCGGCAGCACGTACCCCTCGAGGCCGCGGTCGGCGGCGGCCCGGGAGGCGGCGGCCACCTCCTCCTCGGTCAGTCCGTCGAGCTGGGCGGCGTCGTCGACCCGGACGGCGGCGGCCTCGGTGGCCAGCTGCAGGTTCTGCCCGAACCGCGTCGACAGCTCCGACAGCTCGCGGTTGAGCTCCGAGAGCCGGGCGCGGCCGGCGTCGTCGAGCCGGGCGCCGGCGAGCACCCGGTCGAGGTGGTGGCGCTCGACCAGCCGCACCGCCTCGGCGTCCAGCCCGGAGTCGCGGCGCGCGGCGTGGACGGCGTCGACGCGGGCGAACAGCGCCGGGTCTAGGCGCAGCGCGTCGGCGTGGGCGGACTCCAGGGGCGCGAGCTCCCGCTCGATCTCGCGCAGGCGCGGCGTGGACAGCGACGAGGACAGGTTGCCGAACACCGCCTCGGCCCGGCGCAGCAGGGCGCCGGAGCGCTCGAGGGCCTCGATCGTGTTCTCGAACGTCGGCGGCGCGGTGGAGCCGGTGATCGCGTCGAGCTCCGCCCGCTGCTCGGCCATCCCGGCGAGCACCGCCTCGCGGCAGTGCTCGAGGGTGATGTCGGCGAACGGCGGCAGCCGGTACGGCAGCGGCGAGTCGGTCAGCAGCGGGTTGGACGGGGCGGTGGTGGCGTCGGCGCTCATCGCTCCCCATCCTGCTGCACCACCGCGGTCCGGACCGCCGCACGCCGGTGGCCCGGGACCGGCCGGGTCCCGGGCCACCGGTGTGCGGCGGGGCCGTCCGGTCTAGCGGCTGGAGGTCCGCCGGTAGATGCGCACCGACAGCGGCACGAACACCGCCAGGAGCAGCGCCGACCAGATCAGCGTGTACAGCACCGGGTTCTGCAGCGACCAGGTGTCCCCGGCCGACAGCCCGGGCGCGGTGTTGCCGAACAGCTCCCGCGCCGCCTGCACCACCGCCGACACCGGGTTCCAGTCGGCGATCCACTTGAGCACCGTCGGGAAGTTGTCCGTGGGCACGAACGTGTTGGCGATGAAGGTCAGCGGGAAGATCACGATGAAGCTGGCCTGCTGCACCACCTCCGGGGCGCGCACGAGCAGCCCGACCGTGGCCATGAGCCAGCTCATCGCGTAGGCGAACAACAGCAGCAGCGCGAAGCCGGCCAGCGCCTCCCCCAGCGAGGAGCGGATCCGCCACCCCACGATGAAGCCGGTCACCCCCATGACCACGATGGACAGCGCGTTGAGCGCGAGGTCGGCGACCGTCCGGCCGACCAGGACGGCCGAGGAGGCCATCGGCAGCGAGCGGAACCGGTCGATGAGGCCCTTCTGCAGGTCCTCCGCGAGGCTCGCCCCGGTGATCGTGCTCCCGAAGACGATCGTCTGGGCGAAGATCCCGGGCAGCAGGAACTCGGCGTAGCTGATGCCCTGGATGGGGATCGCGCTGCCGAAGACGTAGCGGAACAGCAGCACGAACATGATCGGCGACAGCGTCGCGAAGACGATCAGCTCCGGCACCCGCTTGACCTTGACCAGGTTGCGGCGGGTGATCGTCAGGCCGTCCTCGACGGCCACGGACAGCGAGCTCATCGGGCACTCCCCGCGGTCTGGGTCGCGGTCCGCCCGGCGGGCGTCCCGTCGTCGGAGCCGTCCTCGGCCGCGTGACCGGTGAGGCTGAGGAAGACGTCGTCGAGGTCGGGGCGGCGCAACCCGACGTCGAGCACCTCCACGCCGCTGCCGGCCAGCAGCCGCAGCGCCTCGGCCAGTGCGTCGGTGCCGCCCCGGACCGGCACGCTCAGCCGCCGGGTCTGCTCGTCGGCCTGGGGCTCACCCGCCGCCAGCGGCGTCAGCAGCCGGACGGCGTCGGTGAGCTCGGCCGCCGAGCTGACGGTCAGCTCCAGCCGCTGCCCGCCGACCTGGGCCTTGAGCTCGTCGGCGGTGCCGCGGGCGATGACCCGGCCGCGGTCGATGACCACCATCCGGTCGGCGAGCCGGTCGGCCTCCTCCAGGTACTGGGTGGTGAGCAGGATCGTCGTGCCGCCGGTGGCGAGGTCGGCGATGAACTCCCACATGCCGAGCCGGCTGCGCGGGTCGAGCCCGGTGGTGGGCTCGTCGAGGAAGAGCACCCGCGGGCGGGCGATCAGCGAGGCGGCGATGTCGAGCCGCCGGCGCATGCCCCCGGAGTAGGTCTTCGCCGGCCGGGACGCGGCGTCGGTGAGGTCGAAGCGCTCGAGCAGCTCGTCGGCCCGCACCCGCGACTCCCGCTTGCCCAGCCGGTAGAGCCGCCCCACCATCTCGAGGTTCTCGAAGCCGGTGAGGTACTCGTCGACCGCCGCGTACTGGCCGGTCAGGCCGATGACCGCGCGCACCCGGTCGGGCTCGCGCAGGACGTCGATGCCGGCGACCTCCGCCCGGCCGCCGTCGGGCTGCAGCAGCGTGGTGAGGATGCGGACGACCGTGGTCTTGCCCGCGCCGTTGGGTCCCAGGAGGCCGAGCACGCTGCCCTCCGGGACCGTGAGGTCCACGCCCGCGAGGGCGGTGTTGGACCCGAAGCGCTTCTGCAGTCCCTCGACGAGGATGGCGTCGCTCATGCCCGTGGAACTAGGTGTGAGCACGGACACTTCCCGAGCCCTCTTCGCGGTCCGCGAACGCCCGTACACCTGCTGTTCGTCTCCATGACGCCCTCCCTGTCCGGGCCGTGCCGACGGCCCGGGAGGAGAGACGCCGCGGCGCCCGGGAACTGAGCGCTACGCCTCCGAGACGGCGAACCCGGCCTGCTCGAGCGCGCCCACCACGGACCGCGCGTGGTCGGGACCGCGGGTCTCCAGGACGACGAAGACCTCCACCTGGCCGAGGTCCAGACGGGTCGCCGTCCGCTCGTGCTCGACCTCCAGCACGTTGGCCCCGACACCGGCCAGCACCGACAGGACCCCCGCCAGCGACCCCGGGCGGTCGGGCACGTGCAGCCGCAGCCGCAGGTAGCGGCCGGCCGCGGCCATGCCGTGCTGCACGACCTTGAGCAGCAGCACCGGGTCGATGTTGCCGCCGGAGACCACCGCGACCACCGGCGGCGCGAACGCGGTCGGGTCGGCCAGCACCGCGGCCACCGCGGCCACGCCGGCCGGCTCGACGACGAGCTTGGCCCGCTCCAGGCAGAACAGCAGCGCCCGGGAGAGGTCCTCCTCGCTGACCGTGCGCACCTCGTCGACGAGGTCGCGGACGTGCGCGAAGGTCAGCTCCCCCGGCGACCCGACCGCGATGCCGTCGGCCATCGTGGCCATGCCCGACAGCGCGACCGGCCGGCCGGCGGCCAGCGACCCCGGGAAGGCCGCGGCCGCGTCGGCCTGCACCGCGACCACCCGGACGCCGGGCCGCCGCTGCTTCACCGCCGCGGCCACCCCTGCCACCAGCCCCCCGCCGCCGGTGCAGACGACGACGGTGGCGGCGTCGGGGCACTGGTCGAGGACCTCCAGCCCGACGGTGCCCTGACCGGCGATGACGTCGGGGTGCTCGAAGGGGTGGATGAAGACCGCGCCGGTCTCCTGCGCGTACGCCACCGCGGTGGCCAGCGCCTCGGTGAGGTCGGCGCCGGCCAGACGCGCGTCGGCGCCGTAACCCCGGGTGGCCGCGACCTTCGGCAGCGGGGCGGCGTCGGGCATGAACACCGTCGCGCGGACGCCGAGCATCTGCGCCGCCAGGGCCACCCCCTGCGCGTGGTTGCCGGCGCTGGCCGCGACCACGCCGCGCGCCCGCTCCTCCGCCGTCAGCCGGGACAGCCGCGTGTAGGCGCCGCGGAACTTGAACGAGCCGGTGTGCTGCAGGTTCTCGCACTTGAGCCACACCGGGCCGCCGACCCGCTCGGCCAGCGCCCGGGAGTGCTCCAGCGGCGTGCGCCGCACGACGCCGTCGAGCAGGGCCGCCGCCGCGGCGACGTCGTCCCCCGAGACCAGCTGCACACCCACGTCCGGAACCGACACGACCGGGATCCTCCCAGGCCGGTGCGCCGAGGGCGTTCACGGATCACCGCAGGTCGTCGTACCGTGGCTGAGGTGACGGACGTCGCACCAGCGCAGACCCCACCCGCACCCACGACACTCGGCGAGCTCCGTGCCTCCGGGGCCGCCTTCCGGCCCGTCAAGGCCGAGATCCGCGCGAACCTGCTCGCCCGCCTCGGCGCCGGCGAGCCCACCCTGCCCGGCATCGTCGGCTTCGAGGACACCGTCGTCCCCGAGGTCGAGCGCGCACTGATCGCCGGCCACGACCTGGTCCTGCTCGGCGAGCGGGGCCAGGGCAAGACCCGCCTCATCCGGACCCTCGTCGGCCTGCTCGACGAGTGGACCCCGGTCCTGGCCGGCAGCGAGCTCAACGAGCACCCGCTGGCCCCCATCAGCGCCTGGGCGCACCGCCGGATCGCCGAGGAGGGCGACGACACCCCGGTCACCTGGCTGCACCGCAGCGAGCGCTTCGGCGAGAAGCTGGCCACGCCCGACACCAGCGTCGGCGACCTCATCGGCGACGTCGACCCGATCAAGGTGGCCGAGGGCCGGACCCTGGGCGACCCGGAGACGGTCCACTACGGGCTGGTGCCGCGCACCAACCGCGGCATCTTCAGCGTCAACGAGCTGCCCGACCTCGCCGAGCGCATCCAGGTCGCGCTGCTCAACGTGCTGGAGGAGCGCGACATCCAGATCCGCGGCTACCGCGTGCGGCTGCCGCTGGACCTGCTGCTCGTCGCCAGCGCCAACCCCGAGGACTACACCAACCGCGGGCGGATCATCACCCCGCTCAAGGACCGCTTCGGCGCCGAGGTGCGCACCCACTACCCGCTGGAGCTCGCCGACGAGGTGCGGCTGCTGCGCCAGGAGGCGCAGACCAGCGGCCTGGGCGCCCCCAGCGGGCACGACGCCTTCGACGCCCCGGTGGTGCCCGAGCACCTGGTGGAGATCGTCGCCCGGTTCACCCGGCTGGTCCGCGAGTCCAGCCACGTCGACCAGCGCTCGGGCGTCAGCGCCCGGTTCGCCATCGCCGGGCTGGAGACCGTCGCCGCCTCCGCCGTCCGGCGGGCCGCCGTCGCCGGGGAGACCCGGCCGGTGGCGCGGGTGGTCGACCTGCCGAGCATCGTCCCGGCCAGCCGCGGCAAGGTGGAGTTCGCCGACTCCGGCAGCGACCCCGACGACGACCGGGAGACGGAGGTGCTCGAGCACCTGCTGCGGCAGGCCACCGCGCAGACCTTCCGCGCCCGGTGCGGCGGGCTGGACCTGACCGGCCTGCAGGAGCACTTCACCGGCGGGGAGACCGTCGAGTCCGGCGAGCTGGTGCCCGGCGCGGCGCTGCTCGGCCAGCTCGGCACCATCCCGCGGCTGGCCGAGCTGCTGGGCCGCCTCGGCGTGCCGGAGGGCGAGGAGTCCGCCGAGCAGGCCGCGGCCGCGGTCGAGTTCGCGCTCGAGGGCCTCTACCTCACCCGCCGGCTGGCCAAGGACACCGACGGCACCCGCACGGTGTACGGGGCCTAGTGCGATGAGCGAGCGTGCGAGCTCATCCACGAGCACAGCGCCTCTGGTCACTGCTCCGACGAGCGCCAGCGAGGAGGAGTAGTGGCCAGGCCCCGCCCCGGCAAGGGGTACCGGTACGGCCGCTGGCGGGGCGGGGCCGACCCGCTCGCCCCGCCGTACGACCTCGGCACCGCCGTCGACGAGATCGGCGACTCCGTCCTCGGCGGCAGCGGCGTCCGCGAGGCGCTGCGCGAGCTGCTGCGCCGTGGCATGGACGGCCGGCGCGGCCTCGACGAGCTGCGCCGCTCGGTCCGCGACCGGCTGCGGCAGGCGCGCACCGCCGGGCGCATGGACGGCACCCTGCAGGAGGTCCGGGAGCTGCTCGACCGGGCGCTCGACGCCGAGCGCCGCGCGCTCTTCCCGGACCCCGACGACGCCGCCCGGCTGGCCGAGGCCGAGCTCGACGCGCTGCCCGAGGACACCGCGGGGGCGGTGCGGGCGCTCAAGGAGTACCCGTTCCGCAGCGGCGAGGCCCGGGAGGCCTACGAGCAGATCCAGGACCTGCTGCGCCGTGAGGTGCTCGACAGCTCCTTCGCCAACATGAAGCAGGCGCTGGAGAACGCCTCCGAGCAGGACGTGCAGGCCGTGAAGGACATGGTCGCCGACCTGTCCCGCCTGGTCGACGCGCACAACCGCGGCGAGGACACCGACGAGCGCTTCCGCGAGTTCATGGAGAAGCACGGGCAGTTCTTCCCGGACGACCCGCAGTCGGTGGACGAGCTGATCGACTCCCTCGCCCGCCGGGCCGCCGCGCAGGAGCGGATGATGGCCGGGCTGTCGCCGGAGCAGCGGGCCGAGCTGGCCGACCTCATGGCGCAGACGATGTCGGACATGGGCCTGGCCAGCGAGATGGCGCACCTGCAGGACGCGCTGCGGCAGGCCCGCCCGGACCTGCCGTGGGGCCAGCGCGGCCAGGTGCCCGACGGCGAGCAGGCCCTCGGCCTCGGCGACGCCACGAGCGCCGTCGCCGAGCTGGCCGACCTCGAGGCGCTGTCCAACCAGCTCTCCCAGGGCTACGCCGGCGCCTCGCTGGCCGACGTCGACGAGGAGCTCCTGGAGCAGGCGCTGGGCCGCGAGGCGGTCGACGACCTCGCGGCGCTGCGGCAGATGGAGCGCGAGCTCGAGCGGCAGGGGCACCTCGTCCGGCGCGACGGCAAGCTCGAGCTGTCCCCGAAGGCGGTGCGCCGGCTGGGCGCCACCGCGCTGCGGCGGGTGTTCGCCAAGCTCGACGCCACCGGCCGCGGCGAGCACGACGTCGCCGACGCCGGTGCGGCCGGGGAGCTGACCGGCGCCTCGCGGGAGTGGCAGTTCGGCGACGAGCAGCCCCTCGACGTCGTCCGCACGGTGCGCAACGCCGTGCTGCGCACCGCCGGCGGCCCCCGCGGGGACCGCGGGGTGCGGATCGCCGTCGAGGACTTCGAGGTCGTCGAGACCGAGCGGCGCACCGGCGCGGCCGTCGCGCTGCTGGTCGACCTGTCCTACTCGATGGCGCTGCGCGGCACGTGGGGCGCGGCCAAGTCGACAGCGATGGCGCTGCACTCCCTGGTGACCACCCGGTTCCCCCAGGACGCCATCCAGATCATCGGCTTCTCCTCCACCGCGCAGGTGCTCCGGCCCGAGACGCTGGCCGAGCTGAGCGTGGACACGCTGCAGGGCACCAACCTGCAGCACGGGCTGATGCTGGCCCGCCGCTTCCTCGCCCGGCACCGCGACGCCGAGCCGGTGGTGCTGGTGGTCACCGACGGCGAGCCGACGGCGCACCTGGAGGACGACGGCACGCCGTACTTCTGCTGGCCGCCGATGCCCGAGACGATCGCCCGCACGGTCGCCGAGGTGGAGCGGGTCGCGCGGTCGGGGGCGACGCTCAACGTGTTCGCGCTCGACCCCGAGCCCAGCCTGGTGCACTTCGTCCACGACATCACCGCGCGCGCCGGCGGCCGGGTGTTCACGCCCGACACCGACCGGCTGGGCGAGTACGTCGTCGCGGACTACCTGCGCACCCGCCGGGGCCGCCGGGCCCGGTGAACCCGCAGGTGACGGTCGAGGAGGTGCCGGTCGGCGTCGTGCTGCCGCTGCGCAGCGCCGTGCTGCGCGACGGCGGGCCGGCGGACCTCCCCGGCGACGACGACCCGGCCACCGTGCACCTCGCCGCCCGTACCGCCGACGGGCGGGTGGCCGGCGTCGTCCGACTCTCCCCCGCTCCCTGCCCGTGGCGCGACGCCGGCGCACCGTGGCAGCTGCGGGCGATGGCCACCGACGACGCCGTCCGCGGCACCGGCACCGGCCGGGCGTTGGTCACCGCCGGGCTGGCCCTGGTGGGAGCGCGCGGTGGCGACCTGGTGTGGTGCAACGCGCGGGTCACCGCGGCCGGGTTCTACGAGCGGATGGGCTTCACCGTGGTCACCGACCCCTTCGACGTGCCGCCGATCGGCCGCCACGTGGGGATGGTCACCGGCCTCCGCTGAGTTGCGCCGCCGCAGGCGGTCTGCACCGCGTGACCGGATTCGTGCAGACCGCGGACGGCGTCCGCATCGCCTACGACCGCGTCGGCGGTGGCCGGCCGCTGGTGATGGTGGGCGGCGCGGGCCAGTTCCGCGCGGTCGACCCCGCCACCACCGGGCTGGCCACCGTGCTGGGCGGGCGCGGCTTCGACGTCGTCGTGTACGACCGGCCCGGGCGCGGGGACAGCGGCGGCGAGCCGCCGTTCGGGCTGGCGGGCGAGCTGGCCGCGATCCGTGCCCTCCTCGACCTCCTCGGCGGGCGGGCGTGGCTCTACGGCAGTTCCTCCGGGGGTGCGATCGCCCTGGCCGCGGCCAGGGAGCTGCCCGGGGTCGAGCGGCTGTTCCTGTGGGAGGTCCCCCTCGACGAGGAGGAGGGCACCGGCGGTGCGGAGGCCCTCGCCGCCGTGCGGACCCTGGTGTCGGCCGGCGACCCCGAGGGGGTCTGGCGGTACTGGACCGACGGGATGCCGCCCGAGTGGTTCGAGGCCGTGCGCACCGGCCCGCACTGGCCGCTGTTCGAGCGCATGGCGCCGGCCCTCGAGGCCGACGCCGAGGCGCTGGCCTGGACGCAGTCGGCGCCCCGCGCGCGGCTGTGGGGGTCGGTGACCGCGCCCACCGTCGTCCTGCTCGGGTCGCGCACCTTCCCCTCCATGGCCGACGCCGCGGACTCGGTCGTCGCCGCGCTGCCGCACGCCGAGCGGGCGGTGATCCCCGGCCACGACCACGGGTGGGAGCCCGAGGCCATGGCGGCGGCGGTGCTGGCCGCCGCCCTCCCGGTCAGGGGCGGACCGGGTGCGAACCGCTCGAGCTGATGCCCGGGATCGCGCCGGCGCGGAAGGCGTCGACGAAGAGCCGGTGGTCCTCCTGCGCCTGCCGGGCGTAGGCGTGCGCGAACGCGACCAGGTCGTCGAGGAACGCCTCGCGCCGGTCGCCGACCACCGCCAGGACCGCGTCCTCGGTCTGGAAGTCCACGAGCGCGTGGTCGCTGTCGGCGTCTGCGACGCAGTGCATCTTCGCCGTCGCCCGTCCCAGCTGGGCCAGCACCGGGGCGATCTCCTCCGGCTCGGTGAGGTCCTCCCAGTCCAGGTCGTTCTCGTAGGGCGAGAGCTCCTGGACGACGAACCCGACGCCGTCGATCTCGGTGTGGCCGAGGAACTGCGAGGCGTTGGACTGCAGCGCCCGCTGGCTGACCGCCGTGCGGTGCCCGTGGTGCTCGAAGAACCCGGCGATCCGCTCGTCGCGGACGATCCGGCTCGGCGCGGCGACGTTGCCCTGCTTGATCGACAGCACGACGTCGTTCTCGAGCGCCTGGTCGTACCCCTCCAGCAGCACGTTGTAGGCCGGCAGGCCGGCGCTCCCGATGCCGAACCCGCCGGTCCCGATGACGTCCTTGACGTCGTAGGCCACGTCGCGGCGGCGCACCGGCGGGTGCACGGTCCCCCGCCAGCGCTCCAGCGCGGCGAGCACGCGGTCGCGCTCGCCGTCGTCGAGGCGGCGGGTGCGGCCGCCGTCGGCGAACCGCCGCTGGTAGCCCTCGACGACGGTCATCCGGTCCAGCAGCGAGGCGCGGGTGCGCAGCGTGGTCTCCAGGATCGCCGTCCGGACCGCGCCCTCGGTGTCGGCGGCGGTGAGGGCGAAGGACCGGTCGTCGTCGGAGCGGGCGAAGGCACCGACCTGATCGAGGTAGGCCCGCAGGTAGGTGCGCAGCAGGTCGGAGATGACGTCGTCACCCAGCGCCTTCCGCCACGCCAGCAGCGCGAAGCTGGCACAGAAGCGGCGCAGGTCCCAGGTGACGTGCCCGACGTAGGCCTCGTCGAAGTCGTTGACGTCGAAGACGATCCGGCCGGCGCCGTCCATGTAGGTGCCGAAGTTCTCCGCGTGCAGGTCGCCCTGGATCCACACCCGGCCGGTGCGCTCGTCGGCCCACGGGTCCGCGAGACCGTCCATGTCGGCGTAGAACAGACACGCGCTGCCCCGGTAGAACGCGAACGGGTCGGCCGCCATCTTGCGGAACTTGGTGCGGAAGGCGTCGGCGTCGGCGGCCATCAGCTCGGAGAAGGCGTCGACCAGGACGTCGACGATGAGGCGGGACCGCCCACCCGGAGTTCCCTCGGTGGACACCCGTCGGGGGGATTCGGACACGGGGGGCACCGTAGAGGCTGACTAGCCTGCTGGACAGACGGTGGCAGGGCGCGACGATCGGGGTGGCGGTGACTCGAGCGGGCAGGGCGCGACGGCTGGTCGCCGCCACCGCCTACGGCGGTGGCGGGGTCGGTGTGGCCGGCGCCGGCCTGCTCGGGCTCCTGCGCCTGCAGGCCCGCGCGGCCCGTCGCCGGGTGGAGGCGCGGACCTCCCGGCAGGACCCGCCCTCCGGCGACGGCGTCTACGGCCGGGGCCGCGGCCGGGTCAGGCCGCTGGTGTTCACCGTGCTCGGCGACTCCAGCGCCGTCGGCCTGGGGGTCGAGCGCGCCGGTGAGACGCCGGGGGTGCTGCTCGCCGCGGCCCTCGCCGAGCTGGCCGAGCGCCCCGTGCGGCTGGTCCGGGTCGCCGTCTCCGGTGCGGAGTCCTGCGAGCTGGACCCGCAGGTGGACCGGGCGCTCGCCGAGCGGCCCGACCTCGCGCTGGTCATGATCGGCGCCAATGACGTCACCACCCGGACCCGGCCGGCGGTGTCGGTGGCCCACCTCGCCGACGCCGTGCGCCGGCTGCGGGAGGCCGGCGCACAGGTCGTCGTCGGCACCTGCCCCGACCTCGGCACCATCCGGCCGATCGGCCAGCCGCTGCGCCTGCTGGCCCGGCGCTGGAGCCGGCAGCTGGCCGCGGCGCAGACCATCGCCGTCGTCGAGGCCGGGGGCCGCACCGTCTCCCTGGGCTCGGTGCTCGGCCCGTCCTTCGCCCAGGACCGGTCGCTGTTCAGCGTCGACGAGTTCCACCCGAGCGCCGCCGGCTACGCGTCCGCCGCCGCCGTGCTGCTGCCCGCGCTCGCCGACTCCGTCGGCGTGTGGCCGGCCCGCGACGAGCGGCGGCTGCGCGGCCGCGGCCGCGTCCGCCCGGTGGCCCGGGCGGCCGCGCGGGCCGCGGGGCGTCCCGGCACGGAGGTGCGGGCCACCGAGGTGCGGGGCTCGGTCACCGGCCCGCTGGGCACCTGGGCCCGCCTGCTGCGCCGGCGGCCCAGCGACCTGCCGACACCCGAGGAGGTCACGCAGGCCGCGGAGATCCCGGTCGGCTGACGGCCCCGTGATGCGGGACACAACCGCCCGCGCCCGCGGGGAGGCCCGCGTCCGCCCGGCTACCCGGGGGTAGTTTCCGGGGTGACCCGACACCCGGCACTCCCCGGCCGGGAGCCCGCCTCATCGTGGAGGACCCCATGCCCGAAGCCGTCATCGTCGCGACCGCCCGCTCCCCCATCGGACGCGCGTTCAAGGGGTCGCTGAAGGACTTCCGCCCCGACGACCTGGCCGCCACCGTCATCCGCGCGGCGCTGGACCAGGTCCCCGCCCTCGACCCCACCGACATCGACGACCTGATGCTCGGGTGCGGGCTGCCCGGCGGCGAGCAGGGCTACAACATGGGCCGCGTGGTCAGCGTGCTGCTCGGCATGGACCACCTGCCCGGGACCACGATCACCCGCTACTGCTCCTCCTCGCTGCAGACCACCCGCATGGCGATGCACGCCATCAAGGCCGGCGAGGGCGACGTCTTCATCTCGGCGGGCGTCGAGATGGTGTCGCGCTTCGTGAAGGGCAACAGCGACTCGCTGCCCGACACGCAGAACCCGGTGTTCACCGACGCCCAGGCCCGGGTGGCCAAGACCGCCGAGAGCGGCGCCGACTCCTGGACCGACCCGCGGGAGAACGGCGACGTCCCCGACGTCTACATCGCCATGGGCCAGACCGCCGAGAACCTGGCGCTGCTCAAGGGCGTCACCCGGCAGGACATGGACGAGTTCGCCGTCCGCAGCCAGAACCTGGCCGAGAAGGCGATAGCCGAGGGCTTCTGGGAGCGGGAGATCACCCCGGTCACCACGCCCGACGGCACCGTCGTCAGCACGGACGACGGCCCGCGCGCCGGCACCACCCTCGAGGGGATCTCCGGCCTCAAGCCGGTCTTCCGCCCCGACGGCCGGGTCACCGCCGGCAACGCCTGCCCCCTCAACGACGGCGCCGCCGCCGTGGTGGTCATGAGCGACACCAAGGCCCGCGACCTCGGCCTCACGCCGCTGGCGCGGATCGTCTCCACCGCGGTCACCGGCCTGTCGCCGGAGATCATGGGCTACGGCCCGGTCGACGCCTCGAGGCTCGCCCTGCAGCGGGCCGGCCTGACCATCGACGACATCGACCTGGTCGAGATCAACGAGGCCTTCGCCGCGCAGGTCATCCCGAGCTACCGGGACCTGGGCATCGACATCGACAAGCTCAACGTGCACGGCGGCGCCATCGCCGTCGGCCACCCCTTCGGCATGACCGGCGCCCGGATCACCGGCACCCTGATCAACGGCCTGCGGACGAAGGACGGGACGCTCGGCCTGGAGACCATGTGCGTCGGTGGCGGCATGGGCATGGCGATGGTGCTCGAGCGCCTGTCCTGACGAAGGACCCCCTCGCCCCCCGCCACGAGCGAGCTCGCGGCGGGACCCTGCGAGGGGGCCGTTCCAGCACGTCACCTACAACGGGCAGTGGCCCGGCCCCCGCGAGGGGACCGGGCCACTGTCGTGCGGTGCGGGCTAGTTGTCCTGGAAGTAGGACAGCAGCCGCAGGATCTCCAGGTACAGCCAGACGACCGTGACGAGCAGGCCGAAGGCGACGTACCAGGCGAACTTGGCCGGGGCGCCGCGGCGGATGGCCTGGTCGGCCATGTCGAAGTCGAGCAGCAGCGAGAAGGCCGCCACACCGATCACGACGAGGCTGAACACGATGGCCACCGGGCCGCCGTCACGCAGGCCCAGGCCGCCCTGGACGAAGAAGCCGGCGACCAGGTTGACCAGCACGAGCGCGAGGACGCCGAACAGGGCGCCGACGATCCAGCGGGTCAGCTTCGGGGTCACCCGGATGGCGCCGGTCTTGTAGACCACCAGCATGCCGGCGAAGACACCGAACGTACCGACGAGCGCCTGGGTGACGATCCCCGGGAACAGGTCGTTGAAGGCCTCGCTGATGGCGCCGAGCGCGACACCGTAGAGCGCGCCGTAGGTCAGCGTGGCGACCGGGTTGGCGATCTGCTTGAAGGCGATCACCAGGCCCAGCACGAAGGCCACGAGGACCGCCGGCAGGGCCAGGCCGAGCGCCAGGTCCTGCGGGAGCAGGGCCCAGGTGACGGCGGCCGAGAGGACGGTGACCAGGAAGGACAGGCCCGTCTTCTGGACGACGTCGTCCATCGTCATGTACCGGGTGGCCGGCGGGCCGAAGGGCGTGCCGGCCGGCGCCGGGGCGCCGTACTGCTGGTCGTAGCCCTGCGGGGCGCCGTACTGCTGGCCGTAGGCGGGGGCGCCGTAGCCGGGGGCACCGTACTGCTGCTGGCCGTAGCCCTGCTGGCCGTACTGCTGCCCGTAGCCCGGGGCACCAGGGCCCTGCTGGCCGTACTGCTGGCCACCACCGGACCCGGCGTTGGCGAAGCCCCGGCCGAAGACCGGGTTGTGGCTGGGCATCGTCATCTCCTCGAGGTGACTGGTCGGTCGGTGGGCTGCTACCTCGCACCCCACTCGGTTCTTACAACGCAGCAGGTGGCCTGCGCGTTCCGCATGTCGGCCACCCCGGACGGGTGACCGGGCACACCGGACGCAGGACCCTGCGGTGCCCCCGGTGGGACTCGAACCCACACTGCGACCCTTTTAAGGGGCCTGCCTCTGCCGATTGGGCCACGGGGGCGTGCGGACGGCCCGCCGACCCGGGCTCAGCTCGCCTGGGCACGGTCGGCGGCCGACGGGGCGGGCAGCTGACCGGTGCCGCCGAGGCCGGCCGCGGTGACGAACTCCCGGCGCGGGTCCTGCAGCTGCCCGAGCGCGATCACCTCGCGGCGGAACACCGAGGCCAGCGTCCAGTCGGCCACCACCCGGGCCTTGCGGTTGAACGTCGGGACCCGGCTGACGTGGTAGCTGCGGTGCATGACCCAGGCGGGCCAGCCCTTGAGCTTGACGCCGTAGACCTGGGCCACGCCCTTGTGCAGGCCCAGGCTGGCCACCGACCCGGCATAGGCGTGCCGGTAGGGCTGCGGCTGCCCGCCGCGCAGCACGGCGACGACGTTGTCGGCGAGCCGCTTGGCCTGCCGCACGGCGTGCTGGGCGTTGGGCGCCGTCGTGGCGCCGGGTTGGTCCTTGGTCAGGTCGGGGACGGCGGCGAGGTCGCCGGCGGCCCAGGCGTCGTCGAGCCCGCTGACCTGCAGCGTGGACTCGCAGCGCACCCGGCCGCGCTCGTCGAGGGGGAGGTCGGTCTGCGCCAGCACCGGGTTGGGCTTGGTGCCGGCGGTCCAGACCAGGGTGTCGCTGGCGAAGGCGTCGCCGTCGCTGAGGCGCACGACGCCGTCGTCGGACACCTCCTCCAGCCGGGTGTTGAGCCGCACGTCCATGCCGCGGGCGGTGAGCTGCTTGACCGTCCAGGCGGCCATGTCGAGGTCGACCTCGGGCAGGATCCGCCCGGTCGCCTCGACCAGCACCCAGCGCATGTCGCTGGGCGACAGCCGCGGGTAGTAGTGCTCGACGGCGTAGCGGGCCATGTCCTCGAGCTCGGCGAAGGCCTCGATGCCGGCGTAGCCGCCGCCGACGAAGGTGAAGGTGAGCGCGCGGGCGCGGACGGCGGGGTCGTCGGTGGAGGCGGCCGCGTCGAGGCGGGCCAGCACGTGGTTGCGCAGGAAGATGGCCTCGCCGACGGTCTTGAAGCCGACGCCGTGCTCGGCCAGCCCCGGGATGGGCAGGGTGCGGGCCACCGAGCCCGCCGCCATGACCAGGACGTCGTAGGAGAGCTCGTAGGTGGCGCCCTCCGCGGGGGCGATGCGGGCCCGCCGCTGCGCGTGCGAGAGCGAGACGACGGCGCCGGTGACCACGCGGCAGCGGTTGAGCGTGCGCCGCAGCGGGACGACGACGTGGCGCGGCTCCACCGAGCCGGCCGCCGCCTCGGGCAGGAACGGCTGGTAGGTCATGTGCGGCTGGGGGTCGACCACGATGATCTCGGCCCGGCCCCGCGACAGCCGCTTCTGCAGCCGCAGCGCGGTGTAGAGGCCGACGTAGCCACCGCCCACGACGAGCACCACCGGACGGGACGCGGGACCCTGACGAGACGCCATGCGCCCACCCTAGGGGCGGACGGACCGGTCCTCTGCCCCCTCGGGGCGTCCCGTTCCGGCGAGCTCCGTGGCCCGCGCCAGGACGGCGTCGAGCATCGGCTCGGTGAGCCGGCCGGTGAAGGTGTTCTGCTGGCTGACGTGGTAGCTGCCCAGCACGGTCAGCTCGCCGCGCGGCCCGGACAGGGTCACCTCGGCGCCGTGCCCGAACGCCGGGCGCGGCCGGGGCAGCGCGTAGCCCGCCTCCGCCAGCACGGGCCACAGCGCCGTCCAGCCGAAGCCGCCCAGCACGACGGCGACCCGCAGCCGCGGCAGCAGGGCGAGCTCGCGGGCCAGCCACGGTGAGCAGGTGTCCCGCTCGGCCGGCGTCGGCGCGTTGTCCGGCGGCGCGCAGCGGACGGCGGCCGCGATCCGCACGCCGGTGACCTCGAGCCCGTCGCCGACGTGCGTCGACGTCGGCTGGCTGGCCAGCCCGGCGCGCCACAGCGCGGCGAAGATCCAGTCGCCGCTGCGGTCGCCGGTGAACACCCGGCCCGTGCGGTTGCCGCCGTGCGCGGCCGGGGCCAGCCCGACGACGGCGATCCGCGCGTCGGCGGGGCCGAGGCCCGGCACCGGGCGGCCCCAGTACTCCTCGTCGCGGAAGGACGCGCGCTTGACCCGCGCCACCTCCTCGCGCCAGGTCACCAGCCGGGGGCAGGCGCGGCAGCCGGAGATCCGGGCGTCGAGGACGGCGAGGTCACGCGCGCCCCGGGCCGAGCGGGCGACCCCGGCGGGCGTGCGGGTGACGGGGAACCCCAGGGCGTCGGCTGCCACCCACCCAGTGCAGCACCCGGCCGGGGCGGGCGGCTCCCGGGGTGGCAGGGCATGATCACCGCATGGCCAGGAAGACCAAGCCGCCGATGACCTGGAAGCTCCTGGGCGCCGGAGCCACCACCCTGTCCGGCATCGCCGTCCGCAAGCTCACCGACGCGGCCTGGTACGCCGCGCGCGGCACGACCCCGCCGAAGAACCCCGCCGCGCCCGGCGTCTTCTGGCCCGACGCGCTGGCCTGGGCCGCGTTCTCCGGCCTGGCGGTCGCCGGCGGCCGGCTGCTGGCCGCGCGCGGCGCCGCCGCGGCCTACACGTCGCTGACCGGCAAGCTCCCGCCCGGGGTCGACGAGGTGGGGTGAGGCAGGGGGTCCGTCATCCGCGCGCGAGCCGGATCGCGATGCCGTCGAGGATGTCGTGCTCGCTGACGACCACCTCGTCGAGCGCGAACGCGTCCATCACCACCCGCAGCACCAGCGCGCCGGCGCCGATGACGTCGACCCGCCCCGGGTGCATCACCGCCTCGACCGCGCGGCGCTGCCGGGTGGCGGTGAGCAGCCCCGCGGTGACCGACCGGACGGCGCCCACCGGGATCCGCGAGCCGTGGATGGCCTCGGCGTCGTAGGCCGGCAGCCGCAGCGCCAGCGCCGCCACGGTGGTCACCGAGCCGGCCAGGCCCACCAGCGTCGCCGTCTCCCCCACCGGCACCGCCTCGGCCACCTCGGCCAGCGCGGCCCGGATGTCGGCCTCGCTGCTGCCGATCTCGTCGGGGGTCGGCGGGTCGCCGTGCAGGTGCCGCTCGGTGAGCCGCACACACCCGATGTCGACCGAGCGGGCGGCGCGCACGCCGCCGGAGTCGCCGAGCACGAACTCCGTCGACCCGCCGCCGATGTCGACGACCAGGTACGGCGGGCGCGGAGGCGGGCCCCCGTGCGCGGCGGCCGCGGCGTCGAGGGAGGCGGTGGCGCCGAGGAAGGACAGCCGCGCCTCCTCGTCGCCGGGGACGACGTCGGGCCGCTGGCCCAGGGTGTCGAGGACCATCGACTCGAAGTCGGCGCGGTTGGCCGCGTCGCGGGTGGCGCTGGTGGCCACCATCCGCACCGCCGTCGCGCCGAGGTCGCGGGCCTGGGCGGCGTACTCGGCGAGCACGACGCGGGTGCGCTCGATCGCCTCGGGGGCGAGCCGGCCGGTGGCGTCGACGCCCTGGCCGAGGCGGACCACCTCCATGCGGCGCAGCAGGTCGGTGTGCGCGCCCTCCGGCGGGACGTCGGCGACCAGCAGGCGGATGGAGTTGGTGCCGCAGTCGACGGCGGCCACGCGGGTCACGGACGTCCCTCCGGCTGAGGTGTCTCCGGCTGTGCGCAGGGGCCGTGCGCCCACCACTCCCCCATCTCGGCCACCGCGCGGTCGCCGACCGGGTTGACGCCGGGGCCGGCGGCCAGCGCGTGCCCGGCGAGGGCGTGCAGGCACTTGACCCGGTCGGGCATGCCGCCGGCGGTGCTGCGGGTGGGCAGCTCGCCGAGGGCGTCCCGCTCGGCGAGGTAGGCCTCGTGCGCGGCGCGGTAGGCGGCGGCCAGGCCGGCGTCGGTGCCGAGGTCGGCCTGCCACTCGCGCATCCGGCCGGCCGACTCCAGCCGGCTGGCGGCCGCCGACGCCCGCGGGCAGGTCAGGTAGTACAGCGTCGGGAACGGCGTGCCGTCCTCCAGCCGCGGCGAGGTCTGCACCACGTCGGGCTGGCCGCACGGGCAGCGGTGCGCCACCGCCCGCACCGCCCGCGGGTCGCGGCCCAGCTGGCGGGCGACGACGTCACGCTCCTCCGGCGTGACCGGCTCGCGGACCGGCCGTCCCGGTGAGGAACCGGAACGGCCCTGCTGCAGGGGCTCGTCCCGAGCCTGCGAGCGGTGAGGGGCAGGTAGGTCCTTCACCCGTCGGCCTCGGCGACCGAGCCCAGCAGCTCCTCGTACCAGGGCCGTGGCGTGGTGTCCGGCGCCTCGGGCAGGGTGCCGGCGTCGCCCTCGGCCACCTCGCCGTCGACCACGACGACGAGCCGGTCCCCGGGCAGCACGTAGGCCAGCCGCTCGCGGGCCTGGCGGGCGGTCCAGTCCGGGTCGGACTGGCGCGCCAGCTCCGCCTCGAGGTCGGCGATGCGCTGGTCGTAGGCGGTGCTCCCGGCGGCCAGTCGGGCGAGCTCGGCCCGGCCCTCCAGCCACTGCCGCACCGGCCCGGCCAGGGTCAGCGCCAAGAGCAGCAGCAGCCCGACCAGCAGCACCACGCGCCCGGTGACCAGGGGCCGCCGGGCGGCCGTGGCACGGGGTGCCGGCCGCGCCGCGCGCCGGTTGGGCCGCGGGGCGGGACGGCTGCCCGCGCCCGAGCGCGTCCCGGCCGGGACCGGCCGGGACGCGGCGTGCGACAGCGGCCGGCCGGTGGAACGTCGCCGGCCGGTACCCGCGCTCACCTGCGTCAGCGGGCCCGCAGGCGCGGGAAGGCGGCCGCACCGGCGTAGCGCGCGGCGTCGTCGAGCTCCTCCTCGAGGCGCAGGAGCTGGTTGTACTTGGCGACCCGCTCGCTGCGCGCCGGGGCGCCGGTCTTGATCTGCCCGCAGTCGGTGGCGACGGCGAGGTCGGCGATCGTGGTGTCCTCGGTCTCGCCCGAGCGGTGGCTCATCATGCAGCGGTAGCCGTTGCGGTGGGCCAGCCCGACGGCGTCGAGGGTCTCGGTGAGCGTGCCGATCTGGTTGACCTTGACCAGCAGGGCGTTGGCGGCCCCGCGCTCGATGCCGTCGGCCAGCCGGGTGGGGTTGGTGACGAACAGGTCGTCGCCGACGATCTGCACGCGGTCACCGAGGGCAGCGGTCATCGCGACCCAGCCGTCCCAGTCCTCCTCCGAGAGCGGGTCCTCGATGGAGACGATCGGGTAGGCGTCGACCAGCTCGCGGTAGTAGTCGACGAGGTACTCCGCCGAGCGGGTCTGCCCCTCGAAGTCGTAGCCGCCGTCGCCGTGGAACTCGGTGGCGGCGACGTCGAGCGCGAAGCCGATGTCGGTGCCCAGGGTGTAGCCGGCCTTCTCGACCGCCTCGGCGATGAGGTCCAGCGCCGCCCGGTTGGTGGGCAGGTCGGGGGCGAAGCCGCCCTCGTCGCCCAGGCCGGTGGACAGGCCGCGGCCCTTCAGCACCGACTTCAGGGCGTGGTAGGTCTCGGTGCCGACGGCCAGCGCCTCGGCGAAGGTGGCCGCCCCGATCGGGGCGATCATGAACTCCTGGACGTCGACGTTGCTGTCGGCGTGGGCGCCGCCGTTGAGGATGTTCATCATCGGCACGGGCAGCAGGTGCGCCGACGGGCCGCCGACGTAGCGGAACAGCGGCAGGCCCGTGGAGTCGGCGGCGGCGCGGGCCACGGCGAGGCTGACGCCGAGGATGGCGTTGGCGCCCAGGCGCGACTTGTCCGGCGTGCCGTCGAGGTCGATGAGCCGCTGGTCGACCAGGCGCTGCTCGGTGGCCTCGTAGCCGACGAGCTCCGGGCCGATGACGTCGAGGACGCCGTCGACGGCCCGGGTGACGCCCTTGCCGCCGTAGCGCTCGCCGCCGTCACGGAGCTCCACCGCCTCGAAGGCGCCGGTGGAGGCGCCGCTCGGCACCGCCGCCCGGGCGATCGTCCCGTCGTCGAGGGCGACCTCGACCTCCACGGTGGGGTTTCCGCGCGAGTCCAGGATCTCCCGCGCGCCTACGGCATCGATGCTCGGCACGGGGAGCAGCCTAGCGAGGGACGGCGCACACCCGTCCGCGGCGCGTGGCCGCCGGTCTCCTGTCACGGAGCGGTCACGGAACGGCGTCGGCGGAACCGATCCGGCGCTATTCTCGGACACGTCGGACGCCTCCCCACGTCCGCACGGTCGGAGGACCCGATGACCGAGCGCCAGCAGGAACGGCACCCCGCGGACGCGGACGCCGGGACCGGTCCGTCCATCCTCGGGTTCGCGCCGGACACGGCCGAGGACGACGTCGCGGACGTGGAGCCGGTCCCGGACGGGACCGAGGTCGCCGGCGTGGCGCTCCACCCCGGCGGGCTGGTCCACGTGCGGCGCCCCGACGTGGTCGGCGGGGTGCTCCTGCTGCTCGCGGGCGTGGCCGACACGGCGAGCGCGTGGCTGCCGTGGGACCGGGACGGGGGGACCACCGGCCTGGACCTGGTGGTGCGCTCCATCGGGTCCGCCCGGGAAGGGGCCGCCGAGCTCGGGCGCACCGGTCTGTGGCAGCCGGCGACCGTGGCGGCCGGCGGCGCCGTGCTCGTCGTCCTCGCGCTCCTGCTGCTGCGTCCCGCGCGGAGCCACCGGGTGTCCGGGGTGCTGGCGCTCGGCGTCGCGCTGGCCGTGGCCGCCGCGGTGGCCGGCCGGCTGGTGGACGCCGGCTGGGACGTCCGCTCGCTCGGACCCGGGGTCTGGTGCGCCGTCGCGGTGGCCGGGCTCGGCGTGCTGGGCGCGCTGAAGGCCATGCTCACGTCGCCGCGGGTCACCACTGCGCCGGCCGGGCCGGTCCCCGTCGGCTAGTCGCGGCCCCGTTCCGCGCGGCGGTGCGCCTCGGCGTCGAGCTCGCCGGCGTAGCGCCGGACCGCCTCGCGCAGGGCGTCCTCGGCGTCCCAGCCGCGCTGCTCGGCCGCGGACACGACGGCGAGCAGCCGCTCCCCGAGCTCCTCCGGCGACGCCGACGCGAGCTCGGCCGGCTCCGGCGTGGGGAGCCCCGCGCGACCGGCCCGCCGCACCAGCGCGGCGCCCCACGAGGCGGCCGGCTGCGAGCGCGAGACGCCCTCTGTGGGCGAGCGCCGCTGCTTCTCCGCCTTCTTGATCTCCTCCCAGCCCGCCTCGACGCCGGCCACGTCGCGCGGGCCCGCGTCGCCGAACACGTGCGGGTGCCGGCGGACGAGCTTGTCCACGAGGTCGCCGGCCACGTCGTCGACGTCGAAGCGCCGGCCGGGGTCCGCCTCGGCCGCCACCCGGGCGTGGAAGACGACCTGCAGCAGCACGTCGCCGAGCTCCTCGCGCATCGCCGCGGGGTCGTCGTCGACGATCGCGTCGTAGGCCTCGTGCGCCTCCTCGAGCAGGTAGCCGCGCAGCGAGGAGTGCGTCTGCTCGGCGTCCCACGGGCAGCCGCCGGGCGAGCGCAGCCGGTCCATCACCGCGACGACGTCGAGCAGCCGGGCGCCGGGCGGCTCGGGGGCGCCGTCGACCACCTCGGCCCCCGGCACGGACTCCCCCGGCCCGGCCAGGAGGGCGACGTCGGCGTCGAGCGCGGCCGCGTCAGCGACGTCGGCGACCTCGTGCCCCGCGGCGCGCAGCAGCTCCGCGGTGGCCGCGGCCCCGGGCAGCGCGGCGAGGCGGCGGCCGGTCAGCGCCGCCCAGCCGGCCGGGCCGAGCAGGCCGGGCAGCCGCGGGCTGACGGTGACGACGACGGCGCGTGGCACGCCTCAGCCCCCGGTCGTGGCGGCGGCGTCGTCGTCCAGCAGGTCGACGACGCCGCCGTCGGCCTCCTGCACCACGTCGTCCTCCAGCGAGCCGTACCGCGGGTTGACGGTGAGCCGGAGGTCGCCGCGGAACTCGTCGACGACGCCCGCGCCGGCCTCCTCCACCCCCTGCCCGGCCTCGCTCTCCAGCTGCGGCCGGACCTCCTCGAACGGCGGCGTGACCCGCTCGGCGACGAATACGACGACCACGCCCACCACCTGGGGCACCGTCAGCGTGAAGCCGGTCCCGGCCGGCGCCGCGGCGATGCCCTCGGCGAGGGGGCCGCTGACCTCGCCGGCCGCGGTCTCCTCCAGCTGCGGCAGCGAGTTCTGCCCCGGGAAGCGCGCCGCGACGGCGGGGTAGGACGCCGGGTCGGCGGTGAGGGCGGCGAGTTCGGCGTCGGCGGTGGCCTGGTCGGGGACGACGAAGTAGCCCAGCCGGAGCCGCTCGAGCTGGCCGCGGACCTCCTCGTAGCGGGCGCGCAGCGCCGCCTCGTCGACGGGCGGGACCTCCCCGGTGGCCGCGCCGAGCTCCCGGCGCAGCAGCTGCTGACGGGCGCTCTCCCGGACGTCCTCGCGCGAGTAGCCCTCCCCGGCGGCCTGCGCGTACAGCGCCTCGGCGTCCTGGCCGGCCAGCGCCTGCTCGACGTACGCGGCGACCTCGCGGTCGGTGACCTCGACGCCGTACTCCCGGGCGGCGGCGGCGTACACCTCCTCGCGCACGAGGAGGGTGAGCACCTGGCGGGTGTAGGCGCTCCCGGGCCCGCCGACGGCCTCGGCGACCGCCGGGTCGGCGAGCCGGTCGTCGACGGCGGACCGGAGCTCGGCCACCGTGATCTGTTCCTCGCCGACGTAGGCGGCGACGTTCGGCGAGGTGCGGCAGCCCGCCGCGGTCAGCGCGACGAGGCCAGCGGCCAGCGATGCGGTCAGGCGACGCGTCTGCACCAGCGGAGCGTGCCACACCGGGGTCGGAGCCCCGGGCAGGCGCAGACCTCGCCCGGGCGGGTGCCGCCGGCTCCGGCTCCCCCCGACGAGGGATCCGCGCGCGTGCCCGCCCTGCCAGCATCCGCGCATGCCGCTGCCCGCCCCGCCCTCCCCGCGGGCCGACGTCGCCCTGACGCTGGTCGACCTGGCCGCCGACGACGACGAGGTGGCCCGCGCCGAGTCCGTGCTGAGCCCGGCCGAGCTCGCCCGGGCGCGACGCGGCACCCCCGCCGTCCACCGGCGCCGCGTGCTGCTGCGCGCCGCCCTGCGCACCGTCCTCGCCGCCGAGCTGGGCACCGGCCCGGCCGAGGTGCCGCTCACCGCGGGGGCGCTGGGACGGCCGCAGCTGCCGGCGGGCACCGGCCTGGACGCCGGCTGCTCGGCCGCCGGCGCGCTGGGCCTGGTCGCCGTGGGCCGCGGCTGCCGGCTCGGCGTCGACGTCGAGCCGGTGGCGCCCTGGACGGCCGCGGTGCTCGACGAGGGCTGGCTGGCCCCGGTCGAGCAGCAGCAGCTCGCCACCCTGCCGGCACGGGACCGCGCCCTGGCGGCGACGCGCGCCTGGACCCGCAAGGAGGCCGTGCTCAAGGGCCGCGGCGCCGGCGTGCGGGGTGGGCTCGCCGCCACCGTCACCGGGGTCGGGCACGCCCCGGTCACGGTGGACGGCTGGTCGGTCCGGGACGTGCCCGTGCCCGACGGATGGGTGGCCAGCCTCGCCACCGCCCCCGACGAGGAGACCCCGCGATGACGCTCGCTCCCGCCCGCACCCAGCTCGCGCTGTTCCGGGCCCGCTGCGAGGAGGTGACCGGCCTCGCGCTGGACGCACCCGGCGCCCTCCACGCCTTCTCGGTGGCGCAGCCGGAGCTGTTCTGGCGCACGCTGCTGGACTGGACGCAGCTGCCCTGGTCCGGATCGGCCGACGTCGTGCGGACCAGCGGGGACGTCGAGACCGCGCGCTTCTTCCCCGACGTCCGGCTCAACTACGCCGAGGCGCTGCTGCGGCCGCTGCCCGGCGTCCCCGACGACGCCCGGGCGGTGACCGCCGTGCACGCCGGCCGCCCGGCCGAGACGCTCACCCGCGGCCGGCTGCGCGCGGAGGTCGCCGGGACCGCCGCCGCGCTGGCCGGCGCCGGGCTGGTGGCCGGTGACCGCGTGGTGCTCGTCGCGCCGCACACCGCGGGCACGATCGTGGTGGCCCTCGCCGCCGCGGCGCTGGGGGCCCCGGTGTCCACCGCGGCGCCGGACATGGGGGCCGCGGCCCTCCTCGGGCGCTTCGAGCAGGTCGAGCCGGCGTTCCTGGTGCTCGACCGCGCCGCCATGGGCACGGGGACGGCGGAGGCACTGGTCGCCGGCCTGCCCACCGCGCGCCGGCTCGTCGTCCTCGACGACCTGCCGCTGCCCGGCGGCCCGCTGCCGGCCGACCGGCTGGCCGACCTCGTCGCCGGCGCCGGACCGGCACCGGAGTGGGAGCGGCGGCCCTTCGACCACCCGCTGTTCGTCATGTTCTCCTCGGGCACCACCGGCCCGCCCAAGGCGATGGTCCACGGCGCGGGCGGCACGCTCCTCGAGCACGTCAAGGAGCACCGCCTGCACGGCGACCTCACGCCCGCCGACACGCTGTACTTCCACACCACCACCGCCTGGATGATGTGGAACTGGCAGCTGTCGGCGCTGGCGGTCGGCGCGCACGTGGTCACCTACGACGGCCCGGTCAGCGGTCCGGGGACGCTGTGGGAGCTGGTCGCCGCGCACGGGGTCACCGTCTTCGGCACCAGCCCGGCATACCTGCAGCTGTGCCAGGACGCCGGCTACCGCCCGGCCGCGGAGGTCGACCTGTCCCGCGTGCGCGCGGTGCTCTCGACCGGTGCGGTGCTGCACGACTGGCAGTTCGACTGGGTGGCCGAGCACGTCGGCCCGGTCCCGCTGCAGTCGATCTCCGGCGGCACCGACGTCATCGGCTGCTTCGTCCTGGGCACCCCGGACGCGCCGGTGCGCCGGGGCCGCAGCCAGGCTCGCAGCCTCGGGCTCGACGTGGCCGCCGTCGACGAGGACGGCGCGGAGGTCGTCGGCGCCGTCGGCGAGCTGGTCTGCCGCAACCCCTTCCCCTCCCGCCCGGTGGGCTTCCTGCGCGACCCCGACGGCGCCCGCTTCCACGCCTCCTACTTCGCCGCGCACCCGGGCGTGTGGACGCACGGCGACCTCGTCGACGTCGACGCCGACGGGTCCGCCCGCGTGCACGGCCGCTCCGACGGCGTGCTCAACGTCGACGGCGTCCGCATCGGGCCCAGCGAGATCTACACCGTGCTGCGCGGCGTGCCGGAGATCGCCGACGTCATGGCCGTCGAGCAGCGCGACCCCGGCCGCCCCGGCGCGACCCGGATAGTGCTGCTGGTCGTGCTGCGCGAGGGGGCCACGCTGTCCGGCGGCCTGGACCGCACGATCCGCCGCCGGCTGCGCGAGCAGGCCTCGGCCGCGCACGTGCCGGCGCTGGTGGTTGCCGTCCCGGAGCTCCCGACGACGCACAACGGCAAGCGCTCGGAGCGGGCCGCCCGCGACGCGGTGAACGGCGACCCGGTGGCCAACGCCGGCGCGCTGCGGTCCCCCGGCTGCCTGGAGGCCGTCCGGGCCGCCGTGGCCGCCGCGACGGCCGGTGGCGCTGCCGCGGCTCCCGACGGCGACCCGCTGCTGCAGGCGGTCACCGCGCTGTGGACCGAGGTGCTCGGGACCGGCGCCGTCGGGCCCGACGACGACTTCGCCGACCTCGGCGGCACCTCCCGGCAGGTGCTGAGCCTGCTGCGGCGGGTCCGGCTCGACCTCGGCGCCGACGTGCCGCTGGAGGTGTTCGCCGACCGGCCGACGCCGCGCGGCCTGGCCCGGGCGGTCGCGGCGGGATCGGCCGGGGACGGTGGCGTGCCGGTGCTCCGCGGGGGCGCCGGGCGCCCGGTCGTGCTGGTGGCCGACGCCTGGGGACAGCTCAACCTCTACGCCGGGCTGGTGCGCCGACTCGCGACCGGGCGGCCGGTCCTCGGCCTGCAGCCCGCACTCACCGGCCCGGACGGGACGCACTCGACCATCGAGGAGGTGGCGCAGCGGGCGGTGAGCCGGCTGCGCGCGGTGCAGCCCGAGGGGCCCTACAGCCTGGCCGGCTACTCCTTCGGCGGCCTGGTCGCGACCGCGATGACGGCGGCGCTGGAGGCCGAGGGCGAGACCGTCGCCTGGCTGGGGCTGCTCGACGTCCGCCCGCCGCGCGCCTCGCTCGGCCGGCGGGAGCTCACCGCCCAGCGCTGGTGGGCCCGGCTGCGGACCCTGCGCTCCGGCGGCCCGGCCGCCGCGGTGCGCCGCCGGCTCCGTCCGTCCGCCGCCGTCCCGGAGAGGTCACCGGCCGCCGTCGCGGACCCGGAGCTGGCCTTCTTCACCCGGTCGGAGGCCGTGGGCGAGGCGTTCCGGCCGGCGCAGGTCGCCGCGCCGGTGACCTTCTTCCTGGCCGAGGGGTCGCGACCCACCGTCCGCGGGACGCTGTCGGCGTGGCGGCGCGTCGCCCGCCGGCTCGCGGTCGTGGTCGTCCCCGGGCACCACGGCGACCTCGACGACGACCGGGTCGGCCTGCTCAGCGAGCAGCACGTCGGCACTCTCGCCGCCCGCTTCTCGGTGGCGCTGCGATGACACCGTCGGCCTACCGGCCGACACCACGGCCACGTGCCGTCCCCCGGCTGCGCTGAGCCCCACCCGCCACTCCTCGCGGAGGCCTCCGGCCCCCACTCGTCGCGGCGACACCACGGCCACGTGCCGTCCCCCGGCTGCGCTGAGCCCCACCCGCCACTCCTCGCGGAGGCCTCCGGCCCCCACTCGTCGCGGCGACACCGCGGCCACGTGCGGTCCCCCGGCTGCGCTGAGCCCCACCCGCCACTCCTCGCGGAGGCCTCCGGCCCCCACTCGTCGCGGCGACCCGGCCAGCCGGGAGCTAGGCGGCGACCGGCTGCTCGAGCACCGCCTTGAGCAGCGAGTGCAGGTGCTCGAGCAGGGCGACGTCGCGCAGCGGGGTCCGCCGGTCGGGGCCGACCGGCACCTTGAGCGACACCGTCTCGACCGTGGCCTTGTAGCTCGCGCCGTCGGCGAGCCGGGCCAGCCGCATCTGCTGCGACTCGCGCAGCGGCACCGGCGACACCCGGATGGCGCGGCCCTGCAGCGACACCTCGGTGATGCCCAGCTGCCGCACGGCCGCGCGGAAGCGGGCCACCGCGAGCAGGTTGAGCACCGGGGCCGGCGGCGCCCCGTAGCGGTCGGTCAGCTCGTCGAGGACGGCCTGCGCCTGGTCGTCGTCCTGCACGCTCGCGACCTTGCGGTAGGCCTCCATCCGCAGCCGCTCGCCGGGGACGTAGTCGTGCGGCAGGTGGGCGTCGACCGGCAGGTCGACCCGCACCTCGACCGGCTCGGCCGGGACGGCCTCCCCGGTGACCTGGGCGCGGTAGTCGGCCACCGCCTCGCCGACCAGCCGGACGTAGAGGTCGAAGCCGACCCCGGCGATGTGCCCGGACTGCTCCCCGCCGAGCAGGTTGCCCGCGCCGCGGATCTCGAGGTCCTTCATCGCCACGGCCATGCCGGCGCCGAGGTCGGTGTTGTGCGCGATGGTCGTCAGCCGGTCGACCGAGGTCTCGGTCAGCGGCCGCGAGGGGTCGTAGGTGAAGTAGGCGTAGGCCCGCTCCCGCCCACGGCCCACGCGACCGCGGATCTGGTGCAGCTGCGAGAGGCCGAAGGTGTCGGCGCGGTCGACGACCAGGGTGTTGGCGTTGGGGATGTCCAGGCCGGACTCGACGATCGTCGTCGCGACCAGGACGTCGTACTCCTTCTCCCAGAAGCCGACCATGATCCGCTCGAGCTCGTGCTCCTTCATCTGCCCGTGGCCGACGGCGACGCGCGCCTCGGGCACCAGCCGGCGGATCTTCGCGGCGGCCTTGTCGATCGACTGCACGCGGTTGTGGATGACGAACACCTGCCCGTCGCGCAGCAGCTCGCGGCGGATGGCGGCGGCCATCTGCTTGTCGTCCCACGCGCCCACGTAGGTGAGCACCGGGTGCCGCTCCTCCGGGGGCGTGAGGATCGTCGACATCTCGCGGATGCCGGTCAACGACATCTCCAGCGTGCGCGGGATCGGGGTGGCCGACATCGACAGGACGTCGACCGCCGTCCGCATCGTCTTCAGGTACTCCTTGTGCTCGACGCCGAAGCGCTGCTCCTCGTCGACGACGACCAGCCCGAGGTCCTTGAAGCGGGTGGTCGGCTGCAGCAGGCGGTGGGTGCCGACCAGGACGTCGACCTCACCCGCGGCCAGCGCACGCAGCGTCTCGGTGCTCTCGGCGTCGGACTGGAAGCGGGACAGCACCTTCACCGTCACCGGGAACTGGGCGAACCGCTCGGAGAAGGTCTTGTAGTGCTGGTTGGCCAGCAGCGTCGTGGGCACCAGGACGGCGACCTGCTTGCCGTCCTGCACCGCCTTGAACGCCGCGCGCACGGCGATCTCGGTCTTGCCGTAGCCGACGTCGCCGCAGATGACCCGGTCCATCGGCACCGGGTTCTGCATGTCGGCCTTGACCTCGTCGATCGCGGCGAGCTGGTCGGGGGTCTCGGTGAACGGGAAGGCGTCCTCGAGCTCGCGCTGCCACGGGGTGTCCGGGCCGAACGCGTGGCCCTTCGTGGCCATGCGCGCGGAGTACAGCCGGATGAGCTCGGCGGCGATCTGCTTGACCGCCTTGCGCGCCTGGCCCTTGGTCTTCTGCCAGTCGGCGCCACCGAGCTTGGACAGCGCCGGCTGCTCGCCACCGACGTAGCGGGTGAGCTGGTCCAGGGCGTCGGTGGGCACGAACAGCCGGTCCGGCGGCTGGTTCCGCTTGGACGGGGCGTACTCGACGATGAGGTAGTCCCGCTGCCCGCCGTGCACGGTGCGGCTGACCATCTCGACGTACCGGCCGATGCCGTGGTGCTCGTGGACGACGAGGTCGCCGGGCTGCAGCTGCACCAGGTCGACGGCGTTGCGGCGGCGGGCGGGCATCTTCTGCGCGTCGCGCATCGTGGTGCCCCGCTGGCCGGTCAGGTCGTGCTCGGTGAGCAGCGCCAGCCGCACCCCCGGGAAGGTGAACCCGGACTCCAGGCTGCCCTGGGTGATCGAGGTCAGCCCCGCCTCGGGCGCGGACTCGACGCCGGGCACCAGCCGCACGCCGAGCTCGGCGGCACCGAGCTGCTCGGCCGCGCGCTGCGCCGGGCCGGGGCCGGCGAAGGTCAGCACGACCCGCCAGCCCTCGCGGGTCCAGTCGCGCAGCGACCCGACGGCGCGGTCGAGGTCGCCGGCGAACCGCTCGACGGTGCTCGCCTCCAGCGCGGCGGCGCCGTCGTCGAGGTCGCCGAGGGTGAACGCGCCGGTGGTCCACCACGGCAGGCCGCGGCCGCGGGCGGCGGCCTCGACGTCCTCCAGCGCGCGGAACGAGGACGCCCCGAGGTCCAGCGGCGCCTCGCCGGCCATGCCGTCGGAGGAGTCCGCGGCGGTGGCCCAGGAGGCGGCGAGGAACTCCTCGGCGGTGCGCACCAGGTCGGCGGCGCGGCTGCGCACCCGCTCGGGGTCGGCGACCAGCACGTGCGTGCCGGCCGGCAGCAGGTCGGTGAGCAGCTGCATCCGCTCCGCGCTGTCCCCGCCCTCCCCGCCGGAGCCGATGAGCGCCGGTGTCAGCGACTCCATGCCCTCGACGGCGATGCCCTCGGCGAGCTTGCCGAGCACCTCGAGCAGGCCGGGGTGCTCGACCGCCAGCGCGGCGGCGCGGGCACGCACCTCGTCGGTGAGGAGCAGCTCCCGGCACGGCGGGGCCCACAGCCGCTCGGGCCGGTCGTCGAGGGAGCGCTGGTCGGCGGCCGAGAAGTAGCGCAGCTCGTCGACCTCGTCGCCCCAGAACTCGACCCGGACCGGGTGCGGCTCGGTGGGCGGGAAGACGTCGAGCAGGCCGCCGCGGACGGCGAACTCGCCGCGCTTCTCGACCAGCTCCACGCGGGTGTAGGCGGCGTCGGACAGCGCGCGGGCGACGTCGTCGAGCTCGGCGGTGTCGCCGGGGCGCAGCTCCACCGGCACCAGGTCGCCGAGGCCCGGCGCCAGCGGCTGCAGCACGCTGCGCACCGGCGCGACCAGCACGTCGACGGTGCCGTTCTCGCCGGGGTTCGTGAGGTCGCGGAGCACGGCCAGCCGGCGGCCGACGGTGTCCGCGCGCGGCGAGAGCCGCTCGTGCGGCAGCGTCTCCCACGCCGGGAAGGTCTCCACCCGGCGGCCGGGCAGGAAGCAGCGCAGCAGGTCGGCGGCGACGTCGGCGTCGCGCTCGCCGGCGGTGACCAGCAGGACCGGCACCCCGGCGCCCGGCGCCGCCGCGGCCAGCGCCGCGGCGACCAGCGGCTGCACCGGCGGGGGTGCGGGGACGGCGAGCTCGGCCGACCCGGCGGAGGCCACCACGCGCGCCATGCCGGGATCGCTGAGGACGACGTCGAGCACGCCGCGCAGGCTCACGGGGACTTCCTCCAGGGGGACGACGGCCCGCAGCGGTGCCGCCGAGTGCGGCGCAGGCCCCCTCCCAGGCTAACCGCCGGGTGGGGGCCGTGCCGGACGTCCCGGTGCCCCCGGACCGGTGACCCACCGTGAGGTGATCCGCCGCATCCGTGTTGCTCACCGCGGCACGAGCGCGCGCAGACGGCGGGCCCGGTCACCGCTCGTGAGGACACGCGTCAGGGGGAACGGGCCGGGAGGCCGGACCGCCTCCCGCGACCCCGACGTCGACACGATCCGGCCCCATGACCAGCGTCACGGCTCCACCGCCGCGGGACGACCGCATCACCGGCGGGGCGCCGGAGCCGGATCCCGTGCGGCTGTGCACGGTCGGGGGCACCGCCATCGCGGCGCTCACCGAGCCCGCCGTCGCCGGCGAGGTGGTCGCCGGGTGGGCCGCCGGTCGCGGCGGCTGGATCGTGACCGTCAACGTCGACATCCTGCGCGCGGCCGCGCGCGACGCCGGGCTGGCGGAGCTGGTCGCGTCGGCGACGTTCGCCGTCGCCGACGGCATGCCCCTCGTCTGGGCCTCGCGGCTGGCCGGTGACCCGCTGCCCGAGCGGGTCACCGGTGCCTCGCTGGTCGGGACGCTCGCCGCGGCGGCGGCCGCCCACGGCCGCTCCGTCTACCTCCTCGGCGGCGAACCGGGGGTGCCCGAGGCGGCCGCCGAGGCGCTGGTGACCCGCCTCCCCGGCACCACCGTGGCCGGCACCGACTCCCCGCCGTACGGCTTCGACCGCGACCCCGGGCACCTGGCCGCCGTCCTCGACCGGGTCGTGGCCGCGCAGCCCGACCTCGTGCTGGTCGGCCTCGGGTTCCCCAAGCAGGAGCGGCTCATCGCCCGGCTGCGGCCCCGGCTGCCCGAGGCGTGGCTGCTCGGCTGCGGCGCGGGCATCCCGTTCGCCGCCGGACAGTTCAGGCGGGCACCGGTCGTGCTGCAGCGGGTGGGCGGCGAGTGGGTGCACCGGCTGGCCCTCGAGCCCCGCCGGCTGGCCCGGCGCTACCTCGCCCACGACATGCCGTTCGCCCTGGACCTGCTCAGCCGGGCCGCCGCCTACGGGTTCGCCACCCGGCCGGCCGACCCGCGCCGGACGGCCCGGTCGTGAGACGGCGGCGCCCCCGCTCCCGGTCGTCCGCGCCGGCCCCGGACGGGGCGGCCTACGTCTGCTTCGCCGCGCAGGACTGGTGGTACCACAACCGCGCCCACTCCGACTTCCAGCTCATGCGCTCGGTCGCCCGCGACCGGACGGTGCTCGTGGTCAACAGCATCGGCATGCGGATGCCGCGGCCGGGGGTCAGCACGCACGTCACCCGGCGGCTGACCCGCAAGCTCGGCAGCGTCGCGCGGCTGGTGCGCCGTCCCCTGCCCGACCTGCCCGGCTTCCACGTCGTGTCCCCGCTCCCCCTCCCCTTCTACGGCTCACCGCGTGCCCGCCGCGTCGGCGCCCGTGTGGTGCGGGCCCAGGTGCGGGCGACGATGTGGTGGCTCGGCATCCGCGAGCCGGTCGTCGTCGTCACGGTCCCGACGGCGTGGGAGGTCGTCCGGCCGATGCGGCGCCGGTCGCTGGTGTTCAACCGGTCGGACCGGCACTCGGCCTTCCCCGAGGCCGACACCGCCACGATCGAGGCGATGGAGGCCGACCTCCTGCGCTCGGCCGACCACGTCCTGTACGTCAGCCGCTCCCTCATGCGCGAGGAGTCCCCGGCCGCCGGCGCCCGCGGGCACTTCCTCGACCACGGCGTCGACGTCGGGCACTTCCGGCGCCGGCCGCGCGAGGAGTGGCCCGCCGACGTCCGCGACCTCCCGGGGCCCCGCGTGGGCTTCTACGGCGCGCTGGACGACTTCGTCGTCGACTTCGACCTGCTCGAGCGGCTGGCGGCCGAGCTGCCGGAGGTGTCCCTGGTCCTCGTCGGGGACGCCAACCACCCGATGGACCGCTTCGACCGGTACCCCAACGTGCACTGGCTGGGCCGGCGGCCCTACGAGTCGATCCCCGCGTACGGGTCGGCCTTCGACGTGGCCGTGATGCCGTGGCAGGACAACGAGTGGATCACCCACGCCAACCCGATCAAGCTCAAGGAGTACCTCGCCCTGGGCCTGCCCGTGGTGAGCACCGACTTCGCCGAGCTGGCCGGGTACCGCGACCGCGTCCGCGTCGCGTCGACACCGGAGGAGTTCGTCGAGGCGGTCCGCCGGACCCTCGCCGACGACGGCCCGTCGACGCCGGAGCTGCGCCGGGCGTCGGTGCTCGGCTGCTCCTGGGACTCCCGCGCCGCCACGCTCGTCGAGCGCGCCGAGGCCGCCCGCCCGGGCTGAGCCGGGCGGGCGCGGCCCGGACCTACAGGCCCGGACGGGTACCGGCGGCCTCCGGCCGGTGGTCGAGCAGCTCGGACCGCAGGTCGGCGTCGTCGGGGTCGAGCAGGTCCTCGACCGGCCGGGGCCGCTCCGGTGCCCCGGTGCCGGGCAGGGGCCCGGCCGCACCGGCTCCCGCTCCGGGTGTCCCCTCGGCGGGCTCCGCGCCGGCCTCGAGCTCACGCCGCCGAGCGTCCCGGGCCTCGGCGAGGCTGATGGTCACGAACAGGACGACGACGCCCGCCCCCACGACGCCCACCAGGGACCGCACGGTTCCCGAGAGGACGACCGAGGCGGGGGTCGGCTCGGCGACGGGCAGGGCCTCGATGAGCGCGGCGT
Source organism: Geodermatophilus obscurus (assembly GCF_900115395.1). Taxonomy (GTDB): domain Bacteria; phylum Actinomycetota; class Actinomycetes; order Mycobacteriales; family Geodermatophilaceae; genus Geodermatophilus; species Geodermatophilus obscurus_B. Next base: position 131,241 of record NZ_FOWE01000002.1, on the reverse strand, counting down.
CGTCCGCGCCGTTCACGGTCTGGGCGTCGTAGAGCTCCTGCACCATGCGCTCGGACACGAGGCGCAGCGTCGCCTCGGCCTCGGCCGCGCTGGTGCCGGTCCCCGCGACGTCGATGATCTGGGCCGAGCTGGGTGACGGCGCGAGCTCGTACGCCGGGTTGGCCCCCTGGGCCGCCAGCGCCTCGCGGACCGTGCCGCTGTTGACGCGGCCGGCCAGCACCTGGCCCACCGTCGCCTCGCTGGTGAAGCGCAGGTAGGGGTTGTCCCGGTTGCCCTGTGCCAGAGAGGGGTTGGCCGCGATCTCCTCGTCGGTGGGTGGCGGCAGGGGGTTCACGAGCACGTACGAGGCCGTGGCCCGGTAGTCGCGCGGCATGAAGGCGAGCAGCGCGACGGCACCGACGAGCGTCGCCCCGAGCACGAGCACGGTGACGATCAGGTGCCGTCGGAGCGAGCTCAGGATGGCGAACAGGTCCACGGGTCAGCTCCCAGCTGGTGGTGAGGAGGATGCGGGCTGCCGGGTCTCGCGGCCGGCGACGAGCCAGCACGCACCCGAGCAGCCGACGACGAGGGCGTGCAGGCCGGCGAACATGGAGAAGGAGAAGCCGTCGAAGGTGGCGACGCACAGGGCCGCCGCGAGGCCGGACCCGGCCAGTGCGGAGGCGAGGGCGCGCAGCAGCGGGTCGCGGGACCGCGCACGGGCCACCAGGGCGGTGACGATCGGCACCAGGAACCAGGCGAGCACGCCCGTCATCCCGAGCAGGCCCATCTCGACCGCGCTCTTGTAGTACTGGTTGTCGAGGATGTCGAGGGCGTTCGCGGGGAGGAAGGTCCCACCTCCGGTGCCGGTCCAGGGGTGCTCGGCGACGAGCCGCTGGACCATGGGGATGTCGCTCAGCCTCGAGGCGACGGAGCTGTCGTCCTCTCCCGCACCGATGAACTCCGCCAGCGTGCGCATGTAGCCGGGGCGGGCGAGGGCGATGACGAACGCCCCGACGGGCAGGAACAGCAGTGCGGTGACCCGCGGGCGGGCGGGCATGGCGACGATGAGGACCACCACGGCAACGAGGACGGCCAGCACCGCCGAGCGCGAGACCGAGGCCGGGATCGCCAGGCCGATCACGACGACCGGGGTCCAGCGCCGGGCGGCCGACCGCGCCGTGTCGTACATGGCCACGGTCACGGCCAGGGGCAGCACCATGCCCGCGACCACGCCCAGCTCGATCGGGTGCAACGTCGTCCCGGTCACCCGCTGGAGGGCGCCGCGCGCCTGGTAGGCGCTGTAGAGGTTGTCGGTGCTGAACCCGGGCGTGTACAGGCGGATGACGCCGCTGAGGTCGAAGGTGAACAGCCACTGCAGGATCGCCACGACGGCGCAGAAGGCCGCACCCAGCACGGTGACGCGGAGGACCGTCAGGACCGAGCCGGCGCTGCGCAGCCCCTCGGCGGCCACCAGGACCACGCCGGCGAAGCCGGCGACCATGAGGATCCAGCGGTCCGCCGCGAGCTGCTGGACGGGCGTGAGCCCGTGGAACGGCGTCAGCGCCCAGCACACGAGGCTGGTCACGGCCAGGTAGGCCAGCGCGCCGCGGGTGGGGTGGCGGACGCGGAGGGGGTCGTGCGCCCCGAGGAGGGAGGAGGTCGCCCAGGCGGCCAACAGGGCGAGCGACACCAGCCCCGCCACGTACCCCTGGCCGCCCACCACGCGGATCACCAGGTCCGACGGGAACACGAAGAGGGTGACCACGTAGAGACCGAGGGCGGCCACGGCCTGGCGGTCGGCCCCGGGTGCCGTCCGCTCCCGGGAGGTGGACGGACCCGCTAGGGACCGCGCCCCGGCCGTGACGGCGCCGCCCGTGGGCCCCCGCCCGGTGTCCGGCCCGGCCGTCACGGGGCACCCCCGGCCGCCGCGGCGGAGGCCGCACCGGGCAGGCGCCGCCGGACCCGGCGGGACACCAGAGCCGCCAGGGCCCGCCGCTGCCCCGGGTCCCGGAGGCGGAGGGAGCAGTGCAGGAGGCCGATCGACCAGGCCGCCGCCGCGGTCGGCGGACCGTGCCACTTGCGTGCGTAGCGGACCCGGTTCACCGCGAGGAGCGCGACGAGGTCCGGCGACGTCCCGGAACCACCTCCGCGGTGCCGCGCGACGGCGTCGGGTGTGTACCGGATCTCCCACCCTGCCGACCGCAACCGCCGGCAGTAGTCGGTCTCCTCCGAGTACAGGAAGAAGCGGGGGTCCCAGGCACCCACGGACTCGACGGCGCTCCGGCTGACCAGCAGCGCGGCCCCGGTGGCCCACTCGACCGCGTGCTCGTGGGCGTAGGCCTCCGGCTCCCGGACCATCTCGGCGGCCCAGGCGGGCCGGCCCGGGAGGACGTCCCCCAGCAGCGCCTCGCCCAGCGTCCGGGACACCCGCGGTTCCCGGCGCAGCGACGGGGACGGCGAGCCGTCGGCGTCGAGCATGCGGGGGACCACCGCGCCGGCACCGCTGCGCTCGGCGCAGTCGACCATCGTCTCGATCGCCCCCGGGTCCAGCACGAGGTCGGGGTTGAGGACCAGCACCCACCGGCTCGCCGGCAGGTGCCGGTAGGCGAGGTTGATGCCGCCGGCGTACCCGAGGTTGCCGGCCGCGCGCACCAGCCGCACGCCGTCACGGTGCGCGACGACGTCCGCGACGTCGTCACGTGAGTCGTTGTCAATGACGGTCACGGTCACCCGGAGGCCGCCCGCCGCCGCCGGGACGGAGTCCAGCAGCCCGCGCAGGTCGGCCGCGCTGCGGTAGGTGACCACCACGACGGCGCAGTCGGTCCCCGCCGGCCGCGGCGCCGTCGTCCCGGCGGCAGCCGTGGGCTCCCCGTGGCCGTTCGCGACGGATACCCGCACGCGCACCGCCTCCCGTCCCGGTGTGCAGCCCTGCCCGCCGGGGGAGTCCCCGACCGGCCCTTCGCCGCGCACCGTACGGAGCAGACCGGGCCGCGTCACCGGTTCCGGCCACGGTTCGGCAGCAGTCCGCGTCCCGGGTCGCGGCGGGCGAACGGCCGCCGGGTGGCCGCACCCCACACCTTGACGCGGTCGAGCTGCTCCCTCCCGAGGACGGCCGACACGGCGGTCTTGGCCGTCGCCCGGCCCGCTTCGCGCACCCCGCGCACCGGGGCGTCCAGCACCCGGTCGCGGAGCACCTCGGTGACCGTCGGCCTCGGGAGGTCGTCGAGCAGCCCGGGGAACAGGTCGCGGTGCGCCCCGGGGTCGGTGCGCCTCCCGCGTACCCGGTTGCTGACGTTGGCGCCGTGCACGACCTGCAGCCAGGCCGGGGCACCGCGGAGCACGACCGCCGGCATGTGGTCGGCCAGCCGGTTGTGCCAGTCCGCCCAGCAGGTCAGCGGCTCGTCCGGGGCCTCGCGCACGGAGCAGAAGGCGTTGCTCTCGTCCACCCGGAGGAACACCTGGTCGTCCCGGCGCACGAGGCCGACGGCGAGGTAGACCGCGACCGGGCCGGCCGTCCTGGTCGACGCCTGCACCCGCGCGACGAAGTCCCGGGCGAGGCCGTCGTCGTTGTCGAGGTTGGTGGTCAGCAGGTCCCGGTCCCCGGGCCGGCCGACCGCGGTGCGCAGGTCGTGGAGCAGGGCCTCGCGCGGCACCTCCTCGCGGAGGACGGGGCGGAAGTGTCCGCGCGCGGCGTGCGCGGAGGCCCACGAGAGGAACCAGGACGGGCTGCCCGGGTCGATGTAGACCAGCCACTCGAAGTCCCGGCAGGACTGGGCCAGGACCGACGGCAGGCAGTACCGCTCGAACAGCGCCACCCGGTCCCTCAGCCAGCCCTCGCGGGCCCGGACGAGGCTCTCGTGTCCCGGCGAGGGCAGGTTGAACCGGGTCAGCAGGACGTGGTCGACGGTGCGGGTCATGCGGGCTCCCCGGTCCCCTCGAGCGGGATGCGGTAGACGTGGTAGGTCGACTCCGTCGTGAAGGTGTCCGTGATCCGGCCGTCGACGACGGGCACGGTGCGGTCCTCGAACAGGACCTCGGCCTCCCCGCCGGCGAGCCCGGCCGGCAGGTCGAGCCGGCGCTCCCCCGGCGGGCCGCTCCCGTCGACCATCGCGAAGAGGTAGGCGTACCCGTCGTGGGCCTTCAGCATCGTGTCGAGCCCGGGGCCGGCGTCGTGTTCGTAGGACTGCGTGTTGAGCACGGGCGCGAGCTCGTGGATCTGCGCGTTGACCTCGCCGGCCGCGGCGACCTGGGCGGCACCGCAGAAGTCCTCCTGCACCTGCGACAGGCGGATGACGTTGCCGCCCTGGCAGGGCCCGCTGAGGCTCTGGTTGAAGTAGACGATGCCGCGGGCCTCGTGGATGAGGCTGCTCATCACCGCTCCGCGGAGCTGGTCGGGCTCGATGTTGCCCAGGAACGGCCCCTCGCCGGGCCCGCCGTTGAGCACCTCGACGAACTGCCAGGTCGCCTGCAGTTCGCCGTCCGCGGCGTCCCGCTGGCGCAGCATCTCCACGACCGTGCCGTAGCTCGACGCGGTCCGGCAGGTCTCCTGCTCGACGGGGAGGAGGTAGACCGCCCGGTAGGGGTCCCAGTCGCAGAAGGGGATCGTGTACCAGTACATGTCCACCGACACGACGTCCGTGTAGTCGTTGATCAACGCCTCGGCGTCGTCGTCGGTCATGTCGCGGCTGACGACCGTCTGGGTGAAGTTGGCGTAGGCCGGGCGGTCCGCCGGTGCCGACTCCCGCAGCTGCGCCAGCCGGTCGCGCGCCTCGTCCGGCGGGAACCGGCCGTCCACCTCGTCGTCGAGGAAGGTGCCCACCCAGTTGCGGGAGTCCTCGGTGAACGTCTCGTTGAGGGCTCCGCCGATCCAGTAGACGTCGTTGTCGGCGAACAGCGAGTACGGCGTCGACGGGTCCATCCCGATGTAGGTGTTGAAGCCCAGTGACCGGTCGTACCGGACCTCCTCGTCGCTGCTGATGCCGTTGAACCAGGAGACGACCGGGAAGAAGGCGGGGTCGGTCCAGCCCGCGTCAGCCGTCGCCGGGAACCGCGCCCAGTACTCCGGGCCGCCCTCCCACGGCACCCGCGGCAGGTCGAGGAGGGCGGTGTCCGGCCCCGCGCCGTCCGGCCCGCCGTCGCGGTCGGCGACCAGGAGGGTGACGACGAGGACCGCCACCGCGAGGGCCGCGACGCCGGCCAGGAGCGCCCTCCGCCGCCGCGCGGGACGGCCTCCCGCACCGGGCGCAGCGGGATCCGGTGGGACGTCGTGGTCCGGCGGCCCCACGGGGGCGGGCCGGGCCTCAGGCGACCGGGACACAGCTGCGCTCGATGGTGTCGACGACGGCGCGCTCGGCCGGGCGCCAGCTGGTGTCCGCGACGCTCGCGGCGATCAGCCCGGCGGGCCGGCCGGCCGCCCCGTCGACGGCCCGGGTCAGCGCTGCCGCGACCGCGGCGGGGGTCGGGCGGGCCCACTCGACGAAGGGGCTGTCCAGGTCCGCTCGCGGCCCGGGGCCGTCGTTGACGACCGGGACCACCCCGGCGGCGAGCAGCTCGAAGGCGACGAGGGAGACGTTGGTGAAGGACAGCGCCAGTCCCGCCGCGCACCGGTTGTAGAGCTCGTTGAGGCGAGCGGGCGGGACGGCGGCGTGGACGCGGGCCGGGAACGGCAGGTGGCGGGCCTGCACCCCGAAGGTGTTGACCACGACGTCGGGCCGCGCCCGGGTGAACAGCTCGAGCGCGGCGACGCCGAGTTCGTACCCGCGGCGCGGGACGCCCGGGCGGGCGTAGAAGACGACCTCGTCCCTGGGCCCGGACCCGGTGACGCGGTAGGTCCCGTGGTCGCAGCCGAAGGGCAGCACGGTCGAGTCGAGGCCGAACCGGTCCCGCAGCTCCCCGGCCACCATGTGTCCGACGGCGAGCACCTGGAAGCCGAAGGAGTAGGTCTCCTCCGCGAGCGCCGCGGCCGAGCCCCGGGCGTAGAAGTACGGCTCGAAGTCCTGGACGAGGTAGAACCGCGCCCCGGCCGCGCGGTCGTGCCGCGCCAGCACGTGCGCCGTGGTCCACGCGGTGGCCACGTGGGCGTCGAGGTCGGGGAGGCCGTCGGCGACGCTGCGCACCTCGGCGCGCATCCCGGGCCACCAGGTGCGGATCACCCGCTCGTGGTCGGCGAGCGCGCCGCCGTGCGGGTCGTAGAGGAAGAGCAGGCAGCGGTGCCCGGCGGCCTCCATGGCCTGCACCATCCGGAAGGCGGTGGTGTGGCCGCCCGAGCCCGCCGCCGGAGGCGTGATGACCCACCCGACCTCCAGCGGCCCGCCCTCGGCACGGGCGCGTCGGGGCGGGACGCGCGTCGACGAGGCGTCCACGACGTCGTCGGCGGCGAGACCGGTCTGCTCGCCGGCCGATCCGAACCGCCGCGCGGCGGCCCGGACCAGGCGGTCGGCCACCCCGGTGCGGCCCTCGACCCGCGCGACGCGGACGGCCTTGCGGATGTCGTTCCTGAGGCGCACTGATCCTCCAGTGGTTCCCGGGACCCGGTCCCGGCGGTCGGTGCTCACAGTCCGGTGCGCTGCCAGGCGCGGGCGCGCAGGCGACGGTCGACGAGGGTCAGGACCGCCGGGGCCACCAGGCGGGGCACGTACCTCGCCCGCCGCGCACCCGCCCGGCGCGAGGCCCGCAGGCGCGCGGCCTCCGGGAGGTCGTCGACGTCGTCGACCATGGCGTGGGCGAAGTCCAGCAGCGGGCGGGTGCTGGCGTCGTCGGCCCAGCCGCGGACGTAGCCCTGGCAGGCGCCCAGGAGCGCCTCGCGGGCCAGCGCCCGCCGCGCGAGTCCGTGGAGCCGCTGCGACTCCACCGGGTCACCCCGCCCGTCGCCGAACAGCGTGGCGAAGGCGAGGGCCCGCTCGTGCAGGTCGGTCAGCCCGTCGACCTCACGGGCCGACAGGCTGGCCTCGTGCTCGCGGTGCCACGCCTGGTCGGGCCCGTCCAGTCTGGCGACGTCCGCGGCCCGGGCCAGGCGCAGCCACATCTCCATGTCGTGGGCGTGGGCGAGGTCCCGCTGGCCCCCGACGTCGCGGACCACCGACGTCCGCATCAGGACCTCCGGCGAGGTGATGCAGTTGACCCCGCGCCGGCAGCGGTGCTCCAGCCAGCTGGCACCCGACCAGACGACCCAGGAGCGCACGTCCGTCCGGGCCGGGGGGAGGACGGGACCCGAGAAGTGCACCGGCCGCCCGTAGACCATCCCCACGGACGGGAAGCGCTCGGCCAGGGCCACGGCCCGGGCCAGGGACCCCGGGGTGAGGGCGTCGTCCGCGTCGAGGCGCACCAGGTAGTCACCGGTCACCCGGGCCAGCCCGTCGTTGAACGTCGCGACCGGCCCCTGGTTGGTCGAGTGGGCGAGCACCGTCACGCGGTCGTCGTCGGCGGCCAGGGCCCGGGCCACGGCGAGGGAGTCGTCGGTCGACGCGTCGTCGACGACGACGACGTCCACGCGGACGCCGGTCTGCGCCAGCGCGCTGCGCACCGCCACGGGCAGGTAGCCGGCGTAGTCGAAGCACGGGACGACCACCGTGACCCGGGGCGCGGGGGCGGTCGGGTCGATCGGGGCCGGCGCCACGCGGGCGAGGACGCGGACCGCGCCGGCTCCCCGGGACGGGCGGTCCGCCGACCGCAGGACGCCCGTGCCCGCCGTCGCCGTGCCCCTCACGACGACGCCACCGGGAGACGGTCGGGCGCAGTGCCCGGCACCGCGGCCGCAGCCGCGGCGGGCGCGAGCAGCCGCCGGACCCAGGGGACGACGAGAGCCGCGTACGCGGCCACCCCGACCATCCCGCCGAGGAGGACGGCGCCGAGCGGGTGGTCGGCCTGGCGCGACACGAGGAGGACCGGTACCGCCATGCCGGCGGAGGCCAGCGCCGGGCGCCACAGGCTGCCCAGGACCGCGCCGGCCCGCGCCCCGGCCCGGTGGGAGGCCACGAGGTAGGCCGGCAGGACCAGCGCCGCGGCCACGACGACGTGCGCCCAGCCGGCGCCGGCCAGGCCCGCAGAGGTGGTGCCGAGGACCATCGCCGGGACGAGCGCGACGATCCAGACGACCTGGACGGTGAGGACGGCCCGGGCGGCGCCCCGGGCGGTGAGGAAGGTGGCCAGGACGTCGGTGACCACGCGCAGGCCGCCGAAGACGCCGAGGGCCGCGAGTGCGGCGGCCGCGGCCGCCCACCGCTCGCCGTAGACCACCGTCACGACCGGCAGGGCGAGGACGGCGAGCAGGGTGCCCGCCGGGAACGCCACGGCGGCGGCGAGCCCCACGGCCCGGGCGACGGACTCGCTGGCGTCGCCGTCCTGCCGCCGGGCGAAGGCCGCGAGGGTGACCGGGCGGATGGCCTGGCCGATGGCGGACATCGGCCAGGACGAGACGTTGAAGGCCAGCACGTAGAAGCCGAGGACGACCGGCCCCGCGAGCCGCGCGACGACCACGGTGTCCACGTTGAGCAGCGCCCAGGACAGCGTGTTGGCGAGCGCGATCGGCACGCCGAAGCGCATCGCGCTGCGGGCGACGACGCGGTCCCAGCCCAGCCGCGGCCGTGTGCGGGCCAGGACGAACTGCAGAACCACGACGACGACCTGGGCGGCCAGCCGGGCCCAGGCCAGGGCCATCGGCCCGGAGCCGAGGAGGACCAGGCAGATGGAGAGACCGGTGCTGACGACGAAGCCGCAGCCGTCGACCAGGAAGAGCTTCCGCTGCTCGAAGCCGCGCTGGAGCTTCGCGTAGGGCACGACGCCGGCTCCGCTGAGCACGAGGGTGAACGCCAGGACGGCGATCACCGGGGCCGCCTCGGCGCTGCCGAGCGCGGTGGCCAGCGGGACCGCGGAGACGACCATCAGGACCGTGAGCGTCGAGCCGGCCAGCAGGGCGATCGTGGCCACGGTCGGCGCCCGCTGCTCCGGTCGCTCCGCGCGGACGAGGTCGGCGCTGAGCCCGAGGTCGGCGAGGGTCACCAGGACCGCCTGGGCGGTCAGGGCGATCGCGTAGACGCCGAAGTCCTCGGGCGCGAGCAGGCGGGCCAGGACGATCCCGGTGAGCAGGCTCCCGATGCGCAGCGCCACGCTGTTGAGCCCGCTCCAGGCCAGTCCCCGCCTGACCTGTCCGGCAAGCCCGGCGTCGCCTGCGGGCCCGGCCGGCACGGAGGCCGGCCGGGCTCCCCTCGCGGAGTCAGACACCGAGGCGCCGCCAGACGCGCCACCGTGCGCTGTCGCGGACCTGTCGTGCCGTCTCGCCGGCCCGTGCACGGAGCGCGGACGACCCGCCGCCGAGGCGGCCGACGGCGGCCTGCCAGGCCCGCCCGTGCCGGACGGCCGGCCAGGTCTCCTCGGCGAACGCCAGGTACTGCTTGCAGCGGACGGCGGCCTCCGGGTGTCCGCCGTCGACGGTGCGGATCGCCAGGTCGACGGCCTCCCGGGCGAGCGCCCGGTACGCGGTCGCGTGCAGTCGCCGTCTCTCCGGAGGCGCCACGACGTCCCTCGCCGAGACCAGGAGCACCCGGTCGAAGACCAGCCGGCGACCCACGAGGTCGTCGAGGACGCCGCCGAAGGACTCGACGTGCATGTTGTCGTCGTGCTGCCGGTAGAGCCCCTGCTCGGGCCCGACGACCCGGCCGACGTCCCAGTGCAGTGCGGTCCGCATCCACAGGTCCATGTCCGCTCCGTGCGGCAGGGCCGGGTCGTAGGCACCCAGTTCGGCCATGACCTCCCGGCGCAGGACCACCTCCGGGTTGAAGACGAGGTTCCTGCCCCGGCGGCAGAAGACGTGCAGCCACTCGTGTCCGGGCCAGGTGATCCACGTCGCCGGACCGCTGCGCGTGGTGGGCGGCTGTCCGCGGAACTCGAGCGGATAGCCGTAGGCCAGGCCGACGGACGGGTGCGCCTGCATGAGGGCCACCGACCGGGTCAGCGACCCCGGGGTCAGGAGGTCGTCGGCGGACAGCAGGACGACGTAGTCGCCCGTGACCTCCGCGATGCCGCGGTTGTAGGTGGCGATGTGGCCGAGGTTCGGGTCGTTGACGACGACCCGGACGCGGGGCTCCTCCTCGGCGATGGCGTGGGCGATCGCCGCGGAGTCGTCCGGTGAGGCGTCGTCGACGACGAGCACGTCGACGTCCAGGCCGGGCTGGTCCAGGGCGCTGGCGACGACGTCGTGCAGGTACCTGCCGTAGCGGTAGCAGGGGACGACGACGCTCACCCGGGCCGGCGCGCTCAGGGGGAGTGCGCGGTGGAACCTCACTGCGGCACCTCCGCGTACTGCTGGGCGGCCACACCGAGGCCCGCCTCCGACTCCGTGTGCGCCGTCCCGCAGGCGGGGCAGGCGAGGTCGCCGTCGAGACGCTCGCCGCAGGCGCAGACCCAGCCGCGCTGCCGGGCGGGGTTGCCGGCCACGAAGGCGTGCGCGGGGACGTCGCGGGTGACCACCGAGCCTGCGGCGGCGAACGCGTGGCGGCCGATGCGGGTGCCGCAGACGACCACCGTGCCGGCGCCGAGCGTGACGCCGTCCTCGACGACGGTGGGCAGCAGCGCGTCGGCACCCTTCTTCACGTGGGCGCGGGGCCGCAGGTCGTTGGTGAAGACCACGCCGGGGCCGAGGAAGACGTCGTCGCCGACGTCGACGCCGTCGAAGACGAGCACGCCGTTCTTCACGGTGACCCGGTCGCCGAGCCGGGCGCCGCCCTCGACGTAGGCGTGGTCGCAGACGTTGCAGTCGGCGCCGAGGCGGGCACCGGGCAGCACGTGCGCCCACGCCCAGATCCGCGTGCCGGGGCCGACGTCGTCGCTCTCGCACAGCCCCAGCGGGTGCACCCGCACGCCGGCCGGCTCAGCCACGGCGGACCACCGCCCGGGCCAGCTCGGCCGCCACGCGCTCCTGCTGGGCGGCGGTGATCCCCGGGAAGATCGGCAGCGACAGGATCTCCCCGGCCGCGCGCTCGGCGACCGGGGCGGCGCCGGGCCCGGAGCCGGCCATCGCGCCGGCCATGGCGCCGGTCAGGTGCACCGGCACCGGGTAGTGCACCCCGGCGCCGATGCGCGCGGCGGCGAGGTCGGCCAGGACGGCGTCGCGGGCGGGCACCCGCACGACGTAGAGGTGCCACACGTGCTCGTTGCCGGGGGCGACGCCGGGCAGCCGCACGCCCGGGACGCCGGCGAGCAGGTCGGCGTAGCGCTGCGCGGCCTCGGCGCGCTCGGCGTTCCAGGCGGCCAGCCGGCGCAGCTTGGCGCGGAGGACGACCGCCTGCAGGGTGTCCATCCGCGAGTTGAAGCCCAGCACGGGGTGCTCGTACTTCACCTCGCTGCCGTGGTTGGCCAGCAGCCGGACCGCGCGGGCGACGCCGGCGTCGTCGGTGGTGACCGCGCCCGCGTCGCCGTAGGCGCCGAGGTTCTTGCCGGGGTAGAAGCTGGTGCCGGCCGCGGTGCCCCAGCCGCCCATCGGCACGCCGCGGTGGGTGGCGCCCTGGGACTGGGCGGCGTCCTCGACGACGACCAGCCCGTGCCGCTCGGCGACGTCGCGGATCGCGGCCATCGGCGCCATCTGCCCGAACAGGTGCACCGGCAGCACGCCCCGCAGCCCCTCGGCGACGGCGTCGAGCGCGGCGGGGTCGAGCAGCAGGTGCTCGTCGTCGACGTCGACCGGGACCGGCCGGGCGCCGGCGCGCACGATCGCCTCGGCGCTGGCCAGGAAGGTGTTGGCCGGGACCGCGACGGCATCGCCGGGGCCCAGCCCGCACGCACGCAGCGCGAACTCCAGGGCGTCGGTGCCGTTGCCCACGCCGACGCAGTGCGCCCGGCCGGTGGCGGCGGCGAACTCCTCCTCGAAGGCGCCGACGTCGGGCCCCTGCACGAAGGCGGTGGTGGCCAGCACGCGGGCGAAGCCCTCGGCGACCTCGCCGGCCACCCGGTCGCGCTGGATGCCGAGGTCGACCAGCGGCACGGGGCCGGTCACCGCGGGGACGTCGACGGTGGTCACGGGGATGCCTCCAGCAGGGCCGCGGGGGTGGTGAGCGGGCGGGCCGGGTTGCCCGCCCAGGTCTGGCCGGGCGGGACGTCGCGGACGACGACGCTGCCCATGCCGACGAGTGCGCCGGCGCCGATCCGGCGGTGCTCGCGGACGAGCGCGCCGGAGCCGAGGTAGGCCGCCGAGCCGACGACGACGCCGCCGGCGAGCCGTACGCCCGCGCCGAAGGTGGCCGCGTCGCCGACCTCGTCGTCGTGGGTGAGCACCACGTGCGGCATCGCGTACACGTGCCGGCCGACGGTCACGGCCGCGGTGAGGACGACGCCGGCGTGCAGCACGCTGCCCGCGCCGACGGTGCTGTCCGGGGAGACGGCGGCCAGCGGGTGGACGACGGTGGCCCAGACCTCGTCGGGCAGGCCGAGCCGGCCGGTCAGGCGCCGGCGCGCGCCGGGGTCGCGGGGCGAGCCCACGCAGGCCAGCAGCAGCGCGCCGCGGGCCGCGGAGTCGGCGGCCGCGGCGGTCGGACCCAGGACGGGGACGCCGTCGACGAGGGTGCCGGCCCGGGCGGGGTCGTCGTCGAGCAGGCCGGTGACGGTGACCGGCCCGCCCGCCGCCGTGGGGCAGGCGCGCAGGAGCTGGACGGTCTCGCGCGCGGCGCCACCGGCACCGAGGACGACCAGCGGACGGGGTGCCCGGCTCACCGCAGCGCCGCGTGCAGGGCCTCGACGACGCGGTCCTGCTCGGCCGCGGTCATCTGGTGGAACAGCGGGAGCACCAGGCTGTCGGCGGTGAGCCGCTCGGTGGCCGGCAGGTGCACCCGCGGCCGGTCGGCGTAGGCCGGCTCCAGGTGGGCGGCCATGATGCCGCGCCGGCCGGAGATGCCGGCCGCGGCGAGGCTCTCGAGCAGCTCGTCGCGGCCGACCGGGGAGTCCTCGGGCAGCAGCAGCCAGCAGGACTGGTGGTTGGTCGTCCCCCACGGCGGGTCCTCGACCAGCCGCACGCCGGGCAGGTCGGCGAGCAGCGCCCGGTAGCGGGCGGCGAGCTCGCGGCGGCGGGCGACCATCGCGTCCAGGCGGGTGAGCTGGACCTGCCCGATGGCGGCCTGCACGTCGGTCATCCGGTAGTTGAACCCCGGCTCCAGGTACTGCTCGGGGGCCACGCTGCCGGTGGCGTGCCGGTCGGCGGCACTGACGCTCATCCCGTGCTCGCGCAGCCGCCGGGCGCGGGCGGCCACCTCCGCCGAGGAGGTCACGAGCATGCCGCCCTCGCCGGTGGTCACCAGCTTGCGCGGGTGGAAGGAGAAGGCCCCGAGCGCCACACCTGCGCCCACCGGCCGCCCGTACAGCGTGCTGCCGATCGCGCAGGCGGCGTCCTCCACGACGGCGACGCCGAGGGGGTCGAGCAGGGCGCCGAGCGCGGCGGTGTCGGCGGGCACGCCGGCCTGGTGGACGACGATCACCGCGCGGGTGCGGGCGGTCAGCACCGGCCCGACCGTCTCCGGCGTGAGGTTGCCCGTGACCAGGTCGACGTCGGCGAAGACCGGATGCGCGCCCGCGTGCCGGACGGCGTTGGCGGTGGCGATGAAGGAGAAGGACGGGACGACGACCTCGTCGCCGGGACCGACGCCGACCAGGTGCAGCGCCAGGTGCAGCGCCGTCGTGCAGTTGGAGACGGCGACCGCCTCGGCCGCGCCGACCCGCCGGGCGAAGGCCTCCTCGAAGGCTCGGACCCGCGGACCCTGGGCGACCCAGCCGGAGGCGACCGCCTCGGCCGCGGCCGCGGCCTCCTCCTCGCCCAGCCACGGGCGCATCACCGGGATGACCGGCAGCGCGGCCGCCGGTGTGTCGACGACGGTCACGCGCGCGTCCCCTCCACCGGCGCCTGCACCGGCGCCTGCTCGGTGCGCCACCACTCGACCAGCCCGCGCAGCCCCTCGTCGAGGCCGATGCGCGGCGTCCAGCCCAGCCGCTCGCGGGCGGCGGTCACGTCGGCCAGTCGACGGGAGACGGCGTTGACCTTGCGCGCCTCGCCGTGAACCGGGGTGAGGTCGGAGTCCATCGCCGCCAGCAGCCGGCCGGCCAGCTCGAGCAAGCTGGTCTCGGTCCCGGAGGCGATGTTGAAGACGTCGTCGGTGACGTCGGCCTGCGCGGCGAGCAGGTTGGCGCGGGCGATGTCCTCGACGTGGACGAAGTCCATGGTCTGTGCGCCGTCGCCGAGGACGAGCGGCGGCTCCCCCGCGGCGATGCGCTCCATCCAGCGGATGAGGACCTCCGTGTAGACGCCGTGGACGTCCATCCGCGGGCCGTAGACGTTGAAGTACCGCAGCGCGACGTAGGGCAGGCCGTACATCGCGGTGAAGCTGCGCAGCATGCCCTCGTTGAAGGCCTTCGCCGCCCCGTAGAAGGTGTCGTTGTTGTACGGGTGGTGCCGCTCGGTGGTGGGGAACTCCTCGGCCAGGCCGTACACCGACGCCGACGAGGAGGCGACCACCTTCGCCACGTCGTGCTCGGCGGCGGCCTCCAGCACGGTGAAGGTGGCGTCGACCAGCGATTCCAGGGCCAGCCGCGGCTGCTCGGCGCACTGGGTGATCCGCAGCGCGGCGAGGTGGAAGACGACGTCCTTGCCGCGCGTGAGGTCGTGCACCAGGCCGACGTCGCGGATGTCGCCCTCGACGACCCGGACGACGTCGCCGCCGGTGCGCAGCGCCCGGTCGAGGTTGGCCAGCCGCCCGCGGACGAGGTTGTCGAGGACGACGACCTCGGCGGCGCCGGCGTCGACCAGCTGGTCGACGACGTGCGACCCGATCGTGCCCGCTCCGCCGGTGACCAGCACCCGGCTGCCGGCGAGCTCCACCCCGGCGCTCACGCGGCGACCTCGGCGGGGAGCTGCTCGACCGGCACCGCGGCGCCACCACGGCGGAGGCTGGCGCTGGCCGCCTCCAGCATCGCCAGGACCCGCAGGCCCGACCGCCCGTCGGTGAGCGGCGCCCGCCCCTCGCCGATCGCCGCGGCGAACTCACCCATCATCGTGCGCAGTGCCTCTCTCTCGGGGAGGGCCGGGGCGACCATGTCCCCGATCCGGTAGGACACCCGCGTCTGGTTGCGGGCCTCGACGCCCAGCTCGGCGGGGTCACGGGTCTCGATCGAGCGGTCGTAGACGGCCACCCGCTGCGTGGGGTTGAGGTCGTCCCAGACGGCGGTGCGCCGCGAGCCGCCGACGATCGTGGTGCGCACCTTGGTCGGGGACAGCCAGTTGACGTGGATGTGTGCCAGCGCCCCGGTGCTCAGCTCGACCGCCAGGTGGGCCACGCACACCTGGCCGCAGCCGAGCGGGTCGGCGCCGTGCGCGGCCACGCTGACCGGCGTCACGTCGTCGGGCAGCAGCGAGTCGAGGATCGACAGGTCGTGCGGGGCGAGGTCCCAGACGACGTCGACGTCGGCCTGCACCAGGCCCAGGTTGATCCGCACCGAGTCCAGGTACTGCAGGGTGCCGAGCTCGCCGCCGCGCACGAGTCCGCGCAGGTGGGAGACGGCCGGCGTGTAGCAGTAGGTGTGGTCGAGCATGAGGACGAGCCCGGCGTCCTCGGCGGTCCGCACCAGCTTGGCGCCGTCGGCGAGGCTGGCCGCCAGCGGCTTCTCGACCAGCACGTGCTTGCCGGCCGACAGCGCGGCCATGGCGATGCCGGCGTGCGTGGCGGCCGGGGTGGCCACCGCGACCGCCGCGACGGCGGGGTCGGAGAGCACCGCGTCGAGGTCGTCGGTGGCCCGCACGGTGCTGTAGCCGCCGAGCACCGCCCGCGCCCGGGCGACGTCGAGGTCGCACAGGTACTCCAGGTGCAGGCCCGGCGTCACCTGGGCGTTGCGCACCAGGTTGGGTCCCCAGTAGCCGGCGCCGATGACCGCGATGCCGATCGGTGTGCCGTTGGTCGTCGTCATCGTCCGCTCTCCGTGTCGTGCCCGACCGCGCGCACTCCGCGCCGGTCCACTGCCCGTCCGCCCCGCCCGGGGGGTCCGCCGTCCATCAGTAGGCGCCCGACGACCGGGTGACGGCGTAGAAGGTCTTCCAGACGATCTGCAGGTCGAGCGCGAGGGACCAGTTCTCGACGTACCGCAGGTCCAGCCGCACCGCCTCGTCCCACGTCAGGTCGCTGCGGCCCGACACCTGCCAGAGGCCGGTCAGCCCGGGCTTGACCAGCAGCCGCCGGGCGACGGAGTCGTCGTAGACGGCCACCTCGTCGGGCAGCGGCGGCCGCGGGCCGACCAGCGACATCCGCCCTGTGAGCACGTTGAGCAGCTGCGGCAGCTCGTCGAGGGAGTAGCGGCGCAGCACGCGGCCGACGCGGGTGACCCGCGGGTCGTCGGCGACCTTGAACAGCGGCCCGTCGCCGTTGCGGTTGCGGTCGGCCAGCTCCGCGCGGCGCTGCTCGGCGTCGACCACCATCGTCCGGAACTTGAGCATCGTGAAGTCGGTGCCCAGCCGCCCCACCCTCTGCTGGCGGAACAGCACCGGGCCGGCGCTGTCGAGGCGGACCGCGAGGGCCACGCCGAGAAGCAGCGGGAGCAGCACGACCACGGCCAGCGCGGCCGCCGTCCGGTCGATGAACTCCTTGACCAGCCGCGTGGGCCCGGTGAAGACCGGCTCCTCCACGTGCACCAGGGGCAGCCCGATGAAGGGGCGCACGTGCATGCGGGGGCCGGCGACCTCCATCAGGCCCGGCGCGACGAGCAGCTCGATCCCGCTGCCCTCGAGCTCCCAGGACAGCCGGCGCAGGTAGACCGCCGCGGTCTCGCTGGAGCTGGTGACGGCGACCGTGTCGGCGTCGAGGCGGCGCGCCACGGCCGCCGCGGCCTGCAGGTCGCCCAGGACCGGGACGTCGGTCCCGGCCAGGACACCGCTCCCGGGGGCGTCGGGGACGCACGCCGCCAGCACGGTCATCCCGCAGTGCCGGTCGTGGTCGAGCTGGCGGACGAGGTCGGCGACCGGGATCGAGCGGCCGACGGCGACCACCGTCCGCAGGCAGGAACCGCGGGCCCGCAGCCGGTGCACCCGGCGCCGCAGCACGTGCCGGCCGACCGCGCTGAGGAGCACGGCGCCGGGCAGCGCGATGACGACCAGGCCGCGCGAGACCGAGAGCATGAGGGCGTACGAGAGGAGGGCGACCACCGCCAGGCACTGGACGCCGGCACGCAGCACCGCCCGGTACTCCTCGGTGCCGGTGCCGAGGTGGGCGCTGCGGTGCCCGCCGGCGAGCGCCACGACGGCGACCCACAGCACCGGGAAGGCGCTCAGCGCCTGGAGGGCCGAGGGCACGACCTCGGTGCCGAATCGGACGGCGTGGGCCAGGGCCCCGGCAGCGAGGGCGGCGAGCAGGTCCGAGACGACGGTGGCGGCCTGGTAGCGGCGCAGCCAGAGGGGGTGCCGGCGCCGGCCCGTGTCGGTACCGTGGCCGGCCGCGGTCCTCGGCGCGACCGGCCGGTCGAAGCCACCGGCCCGCGGCGGCGAGGCGGGTGGCGTGCCCTCGGTGCGGGGGGTCGGGACACCGACGTCGTGGAGGACCATCGACCGCCCCCCTTCTCGGGGAAGACAGGGGGACGCGACGCGCCTCCCCGTTGTGGTGGGCTCGGACAGCGACCCGGAGGTCGTGACCCGCTCACCGAAGCGCGGTCAACGAACCAGAGGCGGTGACGCAGCGCAACCCTCTTGGGCGCCGTTCCCGCTGGTCAGGTCTTTGGTCCCGAGGCGGCGGTGTGGATCCGGCCACGGATCGTCACGACGCTCCACAGGGGCCGATTACCCGGGGACGGCGACGACGGGAGACGTGGTGACGGGGACGAGGATGCGCGCGCCGTCGTCGTCGGGCCGGCCGCACGGGAGGTGGCGCGGACACCGTCGGTCGCCCGGCCTCGGCCCGCGTGGGACCGGGCAGCCGGGGCGGTCGGGCGGGGCCGGCTCCGGGCGCACGCGGGACATCGCCACCCCGGCCCAGCCGACGTCGACGGGCCGGGGTGGTCAGGGCGACGCGTCGCCCACCAGCACGACGGCGCGCGGCGCCGGACCCGCCGCGGTCGGCGTGGTCCCCCGCTCAGCCGGCGGCCGGGACACCGATCATCCGCACGCGGTGCCGGACGAGCCGGGCCACCAGGTGCGGCGCGCGGTGCTCCGGCGCGACGTAGGCACGGGGCAGGGTGAAGCGGTCCCCGGGCAGGTGGTCGCCGGTCACGCAGGCGTGGTCGTAGCCCGCCGCCCGGACGGCCTCGGCCGCGGCGGCGTTGAAGCGGCCCCAGGGGTAGCAGAAGCCGGCCACCTCGGCCTGGAGCACCTCCTCCAGCACCCGGCGGCTGCCGGCCACCTCACGCTCCAGGGTCGTGGCACCGGCGTCCCGGAGGTCGGCGTGGCTGAGCGTGTGGCTGCCCACCTCGTGCCCGGCCGCGGCCACGGCCCGGACGCCGTCGGCGTCGAGCAGGTCCAGCCGCGGGCCCTCGTCCCAGTCGTTGTGACCGCCGAGCAGGCCGGCGACGACGTACACCGTCGCGGTGACCTCGTGCCGCGCGAGGACGGGCAGTGCGTGCTCGAGGAAGTCGGTGTAGCCGTCGTCGAAGGTCAGCCCCACCAGGCCGCCGGCCTCGCCGCGCCGCTGGGCGGCCAGCAGCTCACCGAGCGGGACGCCGCGCAGGCCGAGCCGGCGCAGCAGCCGCAGGTGGCGGTCCAGCCGCTCCGGGGAGACCCGGATCCGGTGGGGGTCGGGCTGCGTCGACGGGCAGATCGAGTGGTACATCAGCACCGGAGGGATCCGCATGCGGCGCCGCCCCTCCGCGTCCACGGCGGCGGCGTCCGGGGTCACAGCGGCGTCGAGGGTCACAGCGGCGTCGAGGGTCACGGTGGCGTCCGTCGGCACGGTCACCGCCGGCCGTCCCCGGCCAGGGAGGCGGCACGCGGCGCGCCCTCGAGGGCGGCCAGCGCGCGGCGCAACGCCGTGCTCGACGTGTGCACCGTGTACGGGAAGTAGCGGACCTCGACGCCGACCGCGCCGAAGTCGCGCTCCAGCCGGCGACCCTTCTCCGTGCCGCGCCAGTCGTCGCCCTTGAAGATGACGTCGAAGCCGACCTCACGCCACGTGTCGATCTTGTCCGGCACCACCTCGGCGTGGACCTCGTCGACGATGCGCAGGCTGCGCACGATCTCCATCCGCTCGGCCAGCGGGATCACCGGCGCGCGGCCCTTGGTCAGGACCAGCATCTCGTCGGAGACGACACCGGCGATCAGGTGGTCACACTGCTCGGCGGCGTGCCGCAGCAGGTTGAGGTGACCGATGTGGAACAGGTCGTACGCGCCCGGCGCGTACCCGACGACTCGTGTCATGTCCGCTTCTCCCCCGAGGCAGCCCGTGCTGCCGATGACTCCCGGCCACTCCACCAGTCCGACTACGCTGAGTCATCACCCGGAGGGGGTGGTGTCACCCGAAGGTGCGCCGCCAGTTGCGAGGACCGCCCGCCACCGGTGACGGCGGGTGAGCGCGGGACGGGACGAGCACGTCGAGGAGCGTCCCGACGGCCTCCTGGATGCGGCCGAAGGAGCGGGCGTGGACGTCCGCGGACCGGCCGTGGGGGTCCTCGACGTCGTCCTCACGGGGACCGGTGCGCAGCGCACGCAGCCGGGGCGCCGCGGCGAGGAGGGCGGCGAGCCGCCCGGCCGGGTCCGGGCCCAGTGGCAGGTCCGCGCCCAGCCGGGCCAGGTCGCTGAACTCCCGCAGGGTGAAGGTGCGGCGGACGACCGCCGGCGCGCGACCGACGACCGCGCTCCGCTGCGCCGTCGTCATGGTCAGCACCAGCCGGGCCTCCCGCAGCATCGACGGCTGCAGCTGGCGGGCCACGAAGCCCGCCGGGTCGATCCCGGCACCGGCCAGCAGGTCCGCCACCGGCGCCGCGACCGGCTCACCGGCCCGGGCCGCGAGGCCGGCGCTGACCACCTCGGGACCGCCGTCGCCGAGCCCGGCCCGCAGGAGCAGCTCCGCAGCCGGGGAGCGGCAGATGTTGCCGGTGCAGACCACCAGGAGCGGGCCGTCCACCGTCGCACTCACCGGACCGGCTGCCGGCCCACCGGGGCGCGCCCGACCCGCCCGGAGCCGGACCGCACGTCGCCGTCGGCAGGCTGCGCCCGGTCCTCGTCCCGGCCGTAGCTGTAGGACTCCTCGTCGCGGCGGACCTGGTTGAGGACCACCCCGAGCACCCGGGCGGAGACCTTCGACAGGTCGTCGAGGCTCTGCCCCAGGTGGCGGCGGCGCGCCTGGCGCGCGTTGGCCACCACGACCACCCCGTCGACGACACGGGACAGCACGCTCGCGTCGGCCACAGGCAGCACCGGAGCGGTGTCCACGACGACGTGGTCGTAGCGCGTGCGGAGCCCGGCCAGCAGGGCGCGCATCGCCGGGGAGCCGAGCAGCTCCGCCGGGTTGGGCGGCACCGGTCCCGAGGGGAGCACCGCCAGGCCGGCCGACCCCCACTCCTGCACCACGTCGTCCAGGGCGGCCTGTCCGGCCAGCACGGTGGTCAGCCCGACCCCGCCCTCGATGCCGAGCACGCCGGCGACGGTCGGGCGGCGCAGGTCGGCGTCGAGGAGCAGGACGCGGGCCCCGGTCTCGGCCAGCGTGGTCGCCAGGTTGGCCGAGACGGTGGACTTGCCCTCGCCGGAGAAGGAGGAGGTCACGGCCACCACGTGGGCGCCGGTGCCCCCGGAGCCGCCCTCGGCGACGCGCAGGAACTGGAGGTTCGTGCGCAGCTGCCGGAAGCTCTCCGCCGCCTGGCTGAACGGTTCGGCCGCGACCACCACGCGGCCGGTCCGCCGTGGCCAGCTGGGCACGTTGCCCAGCACCGGCAGCGGGGTCACCTCGGCGACGTCCTCCGCGTCGGCGATGCGGGTGTCGAGGGTCTCGCGCAGCCAGGCCAGGCCCAGCCCGGCGAGCAGCCCGGCGACGAGGCCGGCGGCGAGGACGAGCGGCACGTCCGGCGACGCCGGGGCGGACGGCACCTCCGCCGGGGTCACGGTCGTCGCGACGACGGTCGGGTCGCCGGCCTCGTCCTGAGGGGCGATGCGCTCGACGACGTCGGACAGCGAGGTGATGACGGCGTCGGCGAGCTCGGCGCTGCGCTCGGCGGAGCCGTCGGTGACGGTGACCTCGACGATCACCGTGCCGGTCGGCACCGTGACCTCCACGGCGCGGGCCAGCGCGGCCGGGCTCTCGGGCAGGTCCAGCCGGTCGATCACCGGCTGCAGCACCTCGGGCGTGACCGCGAGCTGGGCGAAGGACTCGACCTGGTTCTGCGCGTAGGTGGACCCCTGCACCAGGTCGGAGGCCGTGCTCCCCGACACCAGCGAGAAGAAGGCGCCGGCCGTGGACTCGTAGGTGACCGGTGCGGTCCAGGCGTACGTCAGTCCGCCCAGCAGGCCCACCAGCGTGACGCCGGAGATCTGGACCCACCTCCGGCGGAGCACGTGCAACGGCCCTCGGGTGCTCACGGCTGGTCCTCCTCGTCTGCCACCGTCGCGCGACGTGTGCGACGACCGGTGACCGCGTCGGCCCGTCCGTCGGTGCTGCGGACGGGGTGTCGGTCCGGAGTCTGCGGCCGGGACCCGGCCCGGACCGGCGCTCGGCGGCCGACGCCACCCCTTGGGGTCAGGCCCGGACCCCGATCCGCGCAGGACGGGCCGATCGGCGTCCGGGCGGGGTCAAGATGACCGCCGGACACGAGGAGGGGTACGTGGAGCTCAGGGACTACGCCCGGGCCGTCGCCGGCCGCTGGGTGGGAGTCGTCGCGGCGGCGGCGGCCGGCCTGCTGGTCGGGAGCACCGTCGGGCTGCTGACCCCCGACGCGTTCGAGTCGCGCGTCTCGCTCTACGTCGACGCCGCCGTCGTCGCGGGACCGCAGGACCCCTCCTCGGCCGCCGCGGTGCGCACGACCGTGCTGCCCTCGGTCGCCGCGCTCGCGACCTCCTCGACGGTGCTCACGCGGGTCGGCGCCGGGCTCGGGCTCGGGGAGTCCCCCAGCGAGCTGGCCGACGGCCTCGAGGTCGTCGTCGAGGAGGACGTCAGCGTCCTGCGCGTCACCGCGACACGGCCGACGCCGGCCGAGGCGTCCGCGGTCGCCCGGGCGGTCGGCGCGGAGGTCGTGCGCCGCGCCGCCACCCTGTTCGCGGGCAGCGACGGTCCGCAGCTGCGCGTGACCCCGGTCCGGGACGCCACGCCCCCGGTCGCGGCGGACCGCCCGACCGTCCTCCTGGCCGCCCTCGGGGCACTCGCAGGCGCCGGCGCGGCGGGCCTGGCCGCCGGCCTGGCCGAGCTGGCCCGGCCCCGCGTGCGCGGCCGTGCGGACGTGGCCCGCGTGACCGGCGCTCCCGTGCTGGGGCTGCTGCCGGCAGCCGTCCCGCGGCACGGGCGCCGCTCCTCCGCCCGCCGACCGGCCTCCCTGCCCCAACGGGCCGAGGAGGTCGCCCGGCTGCGGCTGGCCCTGCGCTCCGCCGTCCCCGCCCGGGCGACGGCGACGGCCCCCACGACGGCCCCCGTGACGGCCCCCGTGACGCCCTCCGCCACCGACCGCGCCCCCCGTGTCGCCCTCCTGGGGGCGGCCACCACCACGACGGAGCTGGCCGCGGAGCTGGTCACCACGGGGCCGGCCGTGGTCGCCGTCGACTCACCCGATCAGCTGCTCGCCGCCGGGCCGCTCGACGGCGTGGTCGTGGTGGCCGACGGCCGGCGCACCACGCTCGCGGAGCTGGCGGCGAGCACGTCGGCAGCCGACGCGTCCGGTGTGCCGCTGGCGGGCGTGGTGGTCGACGGCCTGCTCCCGCCGCGAGCCGGCCTGCGGACGGCGCTGCGGGCCGCCGCCCGCGGGCACGCCACGTGGCGGCTCGACGGCCGTCCCGGTGCCGCGGCCACCGTCGGCGCCGGTCACCGGGCGTCGGGGGCGACCACGGGCGTGGCGGTCCTGGCCGTCGCCATGACCGGCTTCACCAGGCCGCTCCCGATGGGCCTCGTGACCGGCCTGGTCGCCGCGGTGGCCCTGCTCCCGCTGTGGCTGCCGGTGGTGCGCCGGACGCGCGGGCCGGTGCCACTGCTGGCGCTCGCCGCCGTCGGCGTCCTGTCCGGTGCACTGCTGGCCTGGGCGCACTCCGCCGACCACGGGTTCGTCCTCAACGGGGCCTCCGTGCGCACCTCGACGGTGCTGGCCGCGGTCGGTGGGGTCGGCGTTCTCCTGTGGGCGCGCACCGTCCTCCCGGTCCCGGTGCTCGGGGTGGCCTTCGGTCTGGGGATGCTGGCGACGGGGCTGCTCGGCGCGCCCGGCACGGACAACCTGTGGAAGTTCCAGCTGTCGGCCCCGCTGATGGTCATCGCGCTGGCCCTCGCCGTCCGCCGGGGGCGGCCGCTGCCCACCCTGGCCGTCCTGGGCGTGCTGGCGCTGCTCAACGTCACCAACGACGCCCGCAGCGCCTTCGGCTTCTGCGTCGTGGCCGGCGCGCTCGTCCTCTGGCAGCAGCGCCCGGGACGGCCCGGCCCGGCGCCGGGTCCGCGGCGCTGGCTGGTCCTGCCCGTCCTCGCCGCCCTCGCGGCCGCGGGGTACTGGGTCCTCACGCGGCTGATGCTGGCCGGTGCCCTGGGTGCCGAGATCCAGGAGCGGACGGCCGTGCAGATCGCCCAGACCGGCTCGCTCATCCTCGGCGGCCGCCCGGAGTGGGCGACGACGTGGGCGCTGGCGCAGACGCACCCGCTCGGTTTCGGGCTGGGGATCGTCCCGGACAGCCGGGACGTCCTGGTCGGCAAGGCCGGCATCGCGGTCACCAACATCCCCACCGCCGAGTCCTACGTGCAGAACTACCTGCTCCAGGGCGGGGTGGAGCTGCACTCGATCCTCGCGGACCTGTGGGCGGACCTCGGACCGGCCGGGGTGCTCCTGGGCCTGCTCATGGGCGCGCTGGTCGTGACCGGGTTCGCCGAGCAGGCGCGCCGCCGCACGGCGTCCGGCCTGGTGTGCCTGCTCCTGCCGATGGCCCTCTGGGGACTGCTCTTCGGCCCCATCGCGAGCAACACCGACACGCTCGTCCTGGCCCTCGGACTGCTGCTGCTGCCGCGCCGTCCCGCCGAGGACGACGACTCCCCCGGCGCCGGCCCGCTGCCGGCCCGCCGGCCGCTGGGAGCGGCTGCGTGACCCGCGACGGCGCCGGAGGGCTCCAGGACCGGCGACACCCGGCCGATGCAGCAGGAGGACCTGCCCGAGGGGAGCACGCGGTGGACGGAACCGACGACGGCGGCACGGCGGGGACGGTCGTCGCCGTGCTGACCTACCGGCGCGCCGGGCACCTGCCGGCGCTGCTGCGCGAGCTGGTGGGCCAGGCCGCGACGGTGACCCCCCGTGCGCAGGTGCTGGTCGTGGACAACGACCCCGCCGGGAGCGCGGCCGACGTCGTGCTCGGCTGGGCCGACCGCGGCGTCCGGTACGTGCACGAACCCCGGCCGGGCATCTCGGCGGCCCGCAACCGCGCCCTGGCCGAGGCCCGCGGGGCCGCGGTCCTCGTCTTCATCGACGACGACGAGCTGCCCTGCCCCGGCTGGCTGGAGCGGTTGGTCGGGGCCTGGCGCTCCTGGGGGTGTGCGGCCGTCGCCGGTCCGGTGTCCTCGCAGCTGCTGGTGCCCGCCAGCGCCTGGGTGGCCGGCACCGGGGTCTTCGACCGGCGGCGCGCGACCACCGGCTCGCTGGTCGGCGGTGCCGGCGCGGGCAACCTGCTGCTCGACGTCCGCCGGGTGCGCGACCTCGGCCTCGCCTTCGACGAGCGGCTGGGGCTCACGGGCGGCGAGGACACCCTGTTCACTCACCAGCTGGTGCACCGGGGCGGGGAGCTGCGCTGGTGCGACGAGGCCGAGGCCGTCGAGTCCGTCCCGGCCGAGCGGGTCACCCGGTCCTGGGTCGTCCGCCGCTGCTTCCGCTCCGCCGGTTCGTGGAGCCGCGCGGAGGTCTCGCTGGCCGCCGGGCCCGGTGGCCGGCTGCGCACGCGCGCCGGGATCCTGGCCCGGGCAGCGGTCCGGCTGTCGCTGGCGCTCCTCGCGCTCGCCGCGGCCTCCGTGCGCCGGGACGCCCGTGCGCAGGGCGCGGCGGTAGGCACGCTGGCCAGCTACAGCGGCCTGGTCGTCGGTGCCCTGGGGTTCGTCCCCCACGAGTACGGGCGGCCCCCGGCGCCGTCGTCGGAACCGGTCGGTGGGGACGCGCGTGTCGGCGGCCACTGACCCCTCGGGCGGTCCGCTCGCCCCCGGAGACGCTCCCCCGCCCGGCCGGACCGACCTCGGTCGCGTGGCGGCGCGCGGAGCGGGCGTGACGCTGGCCGGGCAGGGCGCGCGGATCGTGCTGCAGCTGGCGTCGGTCACCGTCCTGGCGCGCCTGCTCAGCCCCGAGGACTACGGCCTGCTGGCCGTCGGGCTCGTCGTGGTGGGCGTGGGCGAGGTGTTCCGCGACCTGGGCCTGTCGACCGCGGCGATCCGTGCTCCCGAGCTCACCACCGCGCAGCGCGACGGCCTCTTCTGGCTCAACGTCGCGGCAGGGGTGCTGCTGTCAGCACTCGCGCTGGTGGCCGCCGAGCCGGTGGCCGCCGCGTTCGGGCAGCCGGAGCTCGTCGACGTCGTGCGCTGCCTGTCCGTGGTCTTCCTGCTCAACGGGCTGGCCGCCCAGTACCGCGCCGGCCTGCTCCGCCGGCTGCGCTTCGGTGCGGTGGCCGGCGTCGACCTGGCTGCCCAGGTGGTGTCCTTCGCGGTGGCGGTGGGCGCCGCCGTGGCCGGGGCCGGGTACTGGGCGCTGGTCGCCCAGCAGATCGTGCAGGGGACGGTCGTGCTCGTCCTCGTGGCGGCGTCGGGGCGCTGGGTGCCCGGGCGGCCGCGGCGGGGTGTGGGCCTGGGCCCCCTGGTGCGGTTCGGCAGCGGCCTGACCGGCACCCACCTGGTCCACTACCTCGGCAACAACCTCGACAACCTCGTGCTGGGGCTGACCGCCGGCCCAGCCGCCCTCGGCGTCTACAACCGCGGCTTCCAGCTGCTGATGACGCCGCTCAACCAGCTGCGCTCACCGGCGACGACGGTCGCCGTCCCCGTGCTCTCGCGGCTCCAGGACGACCTCGGGCGCGCCGGTGACTACCTGCGCCGCAGCCAACTGGCGCTGGGCTTCACGCTGGTCGCCGCCATGGGGCTCGCGGCCGGTGCCGCGGGACCCCTCGTCGAGGTCGTGCTGGGCGACCGCTGGGCGCAGGTCGCCCCCGTGCTGGCGCTGCTGGCCGTCGCCGGCAGCGCCCAGACGCTGTCCTTCGTCGGCTACTGGGTCTACCTGTCCCGCGGGCTGGCCGGCGCGCTGTTCCGCTACACGCTCCTGACGATGGCCCTCAAGGCGGTCTGCATCGCCGTGGGCAGCCGCCACGGGGTGGTCGGGGTGGCCGCCGGCTACGCGACGGCGGCCGTGCTGGAGTGGCCGCTGTCGCTGTGGTGGCTCTCCCGCACCACGGTGATCCCGGTGCGCGCCCTGCTCGGCGGGGCGCTGCGGATCGCGGGGTGCGCGGTCACCGCGGGCGCGGTGTGCGCGCTGGCGGTCCAGCTGGCGTCCGGCTGGCCCGCCGTCGGCCGGCTCGCCGCGGGCCTCGCCGCGGGCCTGGCGGTCTACGGCCTGGCCGCGCTGGTCCCCCCGATCCGGCGGGACCTGGCCGGCGTCGCCGCCTGGGGCCGGCAGATGCTGGCGCGGCGGGGCTGACGGCAGGCCCGGACACGGCGCTGCCCCCGCTCCTCGCGGGAACGGGGGCAGCGCGCGTCGTCGGCCGTCGACCGGGTCAGCCCGGGAACCACGGCTCCCGGACCAGGACACCGGACCGCAGCGACTGCTCCAGCGAACGCGCCGACAGGCCGCGCTCGGCGTAGGCCTCGAGCACGCCGGTGACCAGCTCACCGCGGTCGAACCGGGGCGGCGGCCCGTCGCAGGCACCGTCGTCCGGCCCGGCGAAGCCGTCGTGGGCCAGGACGACCGCGCCCGGCCGGATGCCCCGCTGGGACCGGGCGACGCGCTCGGCGACGGGCACGTCCTTCCAGTCCCACGTGGTGGGTCCCCACAGCACCGGGACCAGCCCGGCACCGGTCACCGACCGCCAGTTGCGGAGGGTCTGCCGGCCGTAGGGCGGGCGGAACCAGCGCACCGGCCGCCCGGTCGCGTCCTCGAGCTCGGCCCGGCCCGCGCGGACGAGCCTGGCGACCTCCCCCGGCGGCAGGGTCGGCAGCGCCCGGTGGTCGACCCCGTGCAGGGCCACCTCGTGGCCGGCCGCGAGGACCTCACCGAGCAGCGCGGGGTACCGGCGCACGCGGGTCAGCAGGACGAAGAAGGTCGCGGTGGCCCCCGCGTCGGCGAGGGCCGACAGGACCCGGTCGGTGCCGCCGGGCTCGGGGCCGTCGTCGAAGGTGAGCACCACCTCGGGTCGCTCGGTCCGCACCTCCACGGCGGAGCCCAGCAGCGCGCCGGCCGACCGCCGGGCACCGCGGCGCGTGGCTCCGGCCACGGTCCGGGCCGTCGTCAGGGGGTTCACCGGAGTCCTCCTCGTGCGAAGTGCCAGCGGCGGCCGGACCGGGCGTACTCCTCGAAGACCAGGCCGCAGGCGCCGCCGGCCATCCCGGCTCCGCGCAACGACGTGCGCAGCCCGCGGGCCTGGTGCCGGTCGGACCGCAGCAGCAGCCCCCAGCCCCAGCGGAGTCCACCGGCGACGACGCGCGCCAGCCCGCCGGTCACGCCCCCCAGGCGCACGCGCAGCCGGGCGGCGGCCCCGGTGGTCAGCCGCAGCTCGATGCGCACGGCGGCGTTGCCGTGGCTCCACGCGCGGGTGAGCACCCAGGACCGGGTCATGCGGCCGGCCGGCACCCGGTCGACGACGGCCGCCTCGTCGCACCACACGATGCGGCCGCCGGCCCGGCTCAGGGCACGGCTGAAGAGGCTGTCCTCACCGCCGCCCAGACCGAGCGCCGGCTCGAACCGCAGGCCGAGCGCCCGCACCTGGTCGAGGTCGAGCAGGAGGTTGTTGCAGGCGGCGAGGTCCCGCGGCGTCCCGGTGGGCCAGCGACGGCGGACGAAGAAGCCGCCCGCCCGGATCCACGGGTCCAGCTCACCGGCGTACTCGGCGAGCACGACGCCGCACACGGCGGCCGCGCCGGTGGCGGCCCACGTGTCGAGCAGGGCGGCCAGCCAGCCGGGCTCGGGGCGCTCGTCGTCGTCGATGAAGGCCAGCAGCTCCGCGTCGGCGGCCTCGGCCAGAGCCCGGTTGCGGACGGCGGGGATGCCCGGCGTCGGCTCGGTGACGTGACGCAGCTCCGCCGCGGCCATCCCGGCGACGGTGGCGGCGGCGCCGCCGTCCGGGTCGTTGTCGACGACGAGGACGTCGACGGCGTAGCGGCCGCCGCTCGCGGCCGCCACCTCCCGCGCCTGGTCGAGCACCGCCGGCAACAGGACGCGCAGGTCGTCGGGACGGCGGTAGGTCGGCACCGCGACCGTGACGCGGACGGTCCGGGTGTGGGCCGGCTCGGTCGTGGGCGCGGTCACCGGGCCACCGCCCGGGAGCCGGCCGGCACCACGGCCGCGGTGGCGCCGGGCAGGTCGGTGGCGTCGAGCAGGTCGGTGGCGCCGAGCAGGTCGGCGGCGTAGCGGCCCACGGCGTGCCGGTCGGCCGCGCGGGCGGCGTCGGCCAGGGCCGCCCGGCGCACGGCCGGCCAGTCGCGGAGCAGGTCGGCGACGGCGTCGGCCCAGGACTCCGGCACACCGGGTTCGGCGATCCGGGCTGCCGCATACCCGTCGACGGCCTCGCGCAGACCGCCCAGGTCGCTGACGACGACCGGCCGGCCGGCCAGCACCGCCTCGACGGCCGCGTTGCCGAAGGACTCGTCGAGCGTGGAGGGGACGAGCACGACGTCGGCCTCCTGCAGCAGCGGCCACACGTCGTCGCGGAAGCCGGTGAGGTCGACGCGGCCGGTCAGCCCGGACGCGGCGATCCCGGCGCGCAGCTCCTCGGCGAACCACTCGTAGCCCTCGAAGACCGAGCCCGCGACGGTGAGCCTGGCGTCGACGCCGCGGTCGAGCAGGGCGCGGAGGGCGCGGACGGCGACGTCGGGGCCCTTCCGGGGCGAGAGGCGGCCGACGAAGAGCAGGCGGGCCGGACCCGTCGGCCGCAGGCGGGCGGGGACGACGTCGGGCGGCCCGGGCACCGGGTTGGGGACCACGGTGGTGCGGCCGGCGAGCGCCGGGACCAGGCCGGTGACCGCGCGGGCGGTGAACCGGCTGTTGGCGACCACGGTGTGGGCTGCGAGGAGCGTCCGCAGGAGCAGCCGCTGCAGGACCGCGGGGCCGGGCCACTCGGCCTCGTGCACGTGGCAGACGACCCGGCGGCCGGTGAGGCGGGCCAGCAGCAGCCAGCCCGGCAGGACGGTGGTGTTCACGTACACCGTCGACGCCCGGCGCAGCAGCGCCAGCGCCGACGGCAGGCCGAGCACCGTGTCGGCGAGGAGGCGCAGCACGCCGGCCGGCCGCAGCGCGGCCTTCCGGAGCACGGGCATGCGCCGGACGACGACGTCGGCGCCGCGGCTCCGGAGCTCCGCGACCAGGGGCCCGTGCCCGGGGAGCGCGACGGTGACGTCGGAGCGGTGCAGCAGGGACTCGACCGACGCGATCAGCACCCGGTCGGAGCCGTAGAGCTCGGCACCGGGGTGCACCACGAGCACCCGCGGGCGGGCCGGCCGCCGTCGCGGACCGCGCAGGAGGGCCGGCAGCACGCGGGCCAGGCCCTCGAGCGAGCCGCGCACCGCCGGCCACAGCAGCGACGGGTCCTGGACCAGCTGGCGCCGTCCACCGCGCAGCAGGATCTGCCAGCTGACCGCAGGCGTGGTCAGGACCCAGCGCAGCAGCGTGCGGCGGTCGAGGTTGCGCGCGGCGAAGACCAGCCGGTTGCGGCAGTTGTAGCGGTAGTACAGGGCGGACTTGGCCTGGCCCCGGCGGCGCTCCCCGTGGGTGCCGCCCTCGTCGTGGACGGCCACCAGGTCCTCGCGCAGGACCACCGTGGCGCCGGCCGCGACCGCCCGGAAGCCCAGGTCGACGTCCTCCCAGTAGAGGAAGTAGTCCTCGTCGTACCCGCCGATCCGGGAGAACAGCTCGTCGTGCACCACGACGCAGGCGCCGCACAGCCAGTCGCCGGGGTCGGTGGTGCGGGGCCCGGCGGCCGCGGGACGGCGCCGCACCCGGCCGTCGCGCAGGTCGGTGCGGGCGGCGAGGAACGCCACCGCGCCGTCGGAGGTCAGCAGCCGCGGGCTGATCAGCGACATCGGCTCCCGCAGGCTCTGCGCCCGCAGCTCGGCGACGACGGCGGGCGTGATCACGGCGTCCGGGTTGAGGAACAGGAAGGTGCTGCAGCCCAGCTCCCGGGCGGCGGCGACGCCGGCGTTGCAGGCCGCGCCGAACCCGCGGTTGTCCGGCATGGCGACGACGTGCCAGCCGCTGGCGGCCCCGAGCTCCCGGACGGCGGCGCGCTCGGCCGCGGTGGAGAGGTTGTCGACGACGACGACGGAGACGTCGGGCCCGGGCAGGCCGGCCGGGGCGAGGGTGCGCCGGAGCAGCTCCGAGCTGCCGTACGACACGACGACGACCCCGAGCCGGCCCCCGGTGGCGGGGCCGGCACCGGCGGGAGCGGGCCCGACGGGAGCGGTCGCCGTCATCCCGGCCTGCCGGTGCGTGTCGTCGGTGTCGCGGGGCGACGGGTCATGGTGGTCCTCCTGCCGGCGCGCCGCCCGGCGCTCGGAGGGCGCGGCGGCCGGACGATCGTGCGCCGGGCCCCCGGTGGCGTCATCACCCCTGCGGGGCACCCCGGGACGACCTCACCCCCGGCGGGGAGCCCGCCGGGGGTGAGGTGACCGTCGCTCCGCTCAGCGCGCCGGCGGGGTCTCCCCCGCTGCCGTCACCCGGACGTCGTCGATGCGCACGGCCGTGGGGCCGGTGGAGGAGCGGGCGTTGTAGACGTCCACGCGCAGCCCGCCGGCCCGCTGCAGCGCGGCGGTGGCGTCGCTCGCGGTGAGCTGCCAGTCCGGCTCCGCCGTCCCCGCGGCCCAGGCCTTGACCCGCAGCTGCGCCGGACCGGTCCCCGCCACCTCGACCCGGAGGTCGAGCGGCGTGCCGGGGGTGTAGGAACCGGCGGTGCCGTAGCCGGGCACCCAGCCGCCGGTCAGCCACGTCTCGGACCAGTCGACCACCCGGAGCAGGGCCACCTGCACGCGGCCGTCGGCGGAGAACCACAGCTGGGCCTTGTAGCGGGACCCACCCACGTCGCGGGTGCCCAGCACGACCCAGGTGCCACCGCCGGTGGCCGCCTGGTCCAGGGTCACCCGGGCCTGGACCACCAGGTCCTGCGCCCCCACGGGGAGCACGCCGCCGGCGCTGGTCCCCGGGCCGGCGGTGACCCGGCCGGACCCCGCGGTCACCGACACCGCGCCGGTCCCGCCGTAGGTGCTCCAGCTCCCGCCGACGTCCGCCCGGCCCCACCCGGAGGCGACCTCCCGGCCGAACGCGTCGGCGGCCAGCACGGTGGGCTCCGGCTGCGGCTGCGGCTGGGGTTCCGGCTGCGGCTGGGGTTCCGGCTGCGGCTGGGGTTCCGGCTGCGGCTGCGGGGCGGGGGCGGCCACGGTCACCGTCCGCGTCGTCGTGCCGGTGGCGCCGTCGTCGTCGGTGACGGTCAGCCGGACCGTGTAGGTGCCGGCCGCCGCGTAGGTGTGCGACGCCGTCGCCCCGGTGCCGGTGGCGCCGTCACCGAAGTCCCAGGCGTGCCCGACGACGCGGCCGTCGGCATCGGTCGAGCCGGTGCCGTCGACGCTGCCGGTCAGGCCCGACCCGGATGCGGTGAACGACGCGGTCGGGGCCTGGTTCGGCTGCGGCTCCGGCTGCGGCTCCGGCTGCGGCTGCGGCTGCGGCTCGACCGCCGTGCCGGCCGGCACGGCGCGCAGGTGGTCGACGACCAGGACCGAGGTCTGCGTCGCGCTCCCGGACGTGTAGGTCCGCACGAACACGGCGCCCGGTCGCTGCAGCGCGGCGGTCGCGTCCGTGCGGGTCAGCGTCCACGCCGAGGGCTCGGCGGTACCCGCGGTCCACACCTTGACCCGCAGCGTGGTCGGTCCGGTGCCGGCGGCCTCGAGGCGCACGGTCAGCGCGCGTCCCGGCGTGTACCGCTCGGGCAGCCGGACGATGCCGAGCACCGTCTCCACCCCGTCGACGTACCGGTCCAGCCGGACGTCGACCTCACCGGTCGAGTGGTAGCGCAGCGTCGTGCGGTAGTCGCTGGTGCCCACCCGCCGGGCGCCGAGGCCGGCGTAGGTGCCACCGCCGGTCGAGGCCTGCGGCAGGACGAGGTCCGCCTGCACCACGACGTCCTGTCCGGACACCGCGCCGAGCGCCGCCTCCACCCCGCGCCCGGCTGCACCGGCGAGCCTGCCGGAACCGCCGGTGACCGAGGCGTTCGACACCCCTCCGGTGACCGTCCACGCACCCCCGCTGTCCGCGGTGCCCCAGCCCGAGGCGACCGATCGCTCGAAGGCGTCGGCGGCCAGGACGCCGGGGGCCGGCGGCTCGGTGACCGGCGGCGCGGTCACGGTGACCGACCGGGTCGTGGCGGCCGTGGCGCCGTCGTCGTCGGTCACGGTCAGCCGGACGGTGTAGGTGCCGGCTGCCCGGTAGGCGTGCGTCACCTTCGCCCCCGTGCCGGTCGTCCCGTCACCGAAGTCCCAGGCGTGGGCGGCGACCAGGCCGTCGGGATCCGTGGAGCCGGTGCCGTCGAACGAGCCGGTGAGGTCCGCCGCGGCCGCGGTGAACGACGCCGTGGGGGCCACGTTGGGGGCCTGACCGGTCCGCCCCGCGGCGGTGTGGGCGGCCACGGCCCGGGCGCTCAGCGCGGTCGGGTAGACGGCGACCTCGTCGATCCGGCCGGTGAACCAGTACGAGCCGGACCAGGTCTTGTCACCGCCGATCCGCCAGTGGCCGGTGTAGGGGTTGGCCGAGGTGACCTCGGGACGGGCGCCGACGAGCACGCCGTCCACGTAGAACTCCAGGCCCCGGTGGCTGAGCGAGCCCACGACGTGGTGCCACTGGCCGTCGTTGTACGACCCGGCGGTGCTGACCAGCCGCTGGGCGCCGTTCCAGATCCCGAAGTGCACGCGGCCCGCCGCGTCCATGTACACGTGCCGGTCGTAGGAGCCGCTGGTCCCGGTGGCCGAGCTGCCGAAGCCGACGATCCGGCCGCCGGTCGTGCTGGTCGTCTGGAACCACGCCTCGACCGAGAAGGTCCGCGGGCTGGGCACGGCCGCCCCGGAGGCCACGAACGCCGAGGTGCTGCCGTTGAAGGCGAACGCGGTGTCGCGGTCGCCGGAGACGGCGCCGGCCTGGCCCCGGGTGACGCCGGAGTTGACCGCCGCGTCCTGCGTGCCGACCCGGTCGTACGCCGTCGTGCCGGCGGCCTCGCCCAGCGGCCAGTGCGCGAGCGCGCCGTCGGCTGCCACCAGGTCCGCGTACGGACGGGCGGGACTCCGGTCCGCGCTGCCGACCGTGGCCTGCACCCAGGACGAGGGCTGCCGGTTGCCCCACGGGTCGACGGCGACCACCTGGTACCGGTGGGCGCCGGCGGTCGCGCCGGTGTCCGAGCACGCGTAGCTCGGCCGGTTCCACCAGGTCGAGGGCCGGGTGACCGTGCAGACCGGGGTGCCGGTGGCGCTGTCCCGGTACACCCGGTACGTCAGCTGCTCGTTGTCACGGTCGGACGTCGCGCGCCAGGAGATCCGCACCGCTCCGGGGACCGCCGAGACGGTGGGGGTGAACCCCCCGTCGACCCACGGCCCGACCGCGTTGGGCGCCAGCGACGGGACGGCGAAGCGGACCAGGCCCTGCTGGCCGACGCCGTTGACGCGGGGGAACTCGCCGCCGTAGACGACGTAGCGGTCGTTGCCCGTGACCGACCAGCCGGCCTGCGTGGCACCGCTGACCGCTCCGGTGGTGAACGAGGGGAACCACGGCAGGAGCGCCGGCGCGGGCTTGCCCCGGAAGTTCGTGTTCCGCAAGGTGGAGGTGCTGGTGCCGGCCGGGGCCAGGCTGACGGCCGTCGCGAACTGGTTCACCCGCGGCGTCTGCTCGGGGAAGCCGCCGATGCTGCTGCAGTCGTGCGGGTGCCCCGCGTGGTACAGCACGCCGTTGGCGGCGTGGCTCGAGTACGAGTCGCCGAGGCAGGTGTTGACCCACTTCAGGGCACCGCCGTCGGCCGCCGCGGCGAAGGACCCCTCCAGGTTGCCGGGGCCGCCGTAGTCGTAGGCGGTGCCGTAGACGGTGGACCCGTCCGTGGACAGGCTCCAGACGGCCGACTTGGCGCCCTGGTTGGTGATCAGCTGGTTGACCGCGAACGGCCGGACGGCTCCGGAGGCGCCGTCCAGGGCACCGACCGCGGTCGCCGCGACACCGTTGAGCGAGGTGAACCGCCCACCGACGACCACCTGGCCGCCGGCACCGGGAACCATGGCCAGGACGTCGTTGCTGCCGCCGGTGGCGGCGGCTCCCGGCTGCGGGGCCCACGGCAGGAGGGCGCCGTCCGAGGCCCGGACCGCGGCCAGCTTCGTGCGGGCGCTCGACCCCACGGCCGTGAACCAGCCGCCGAGGTAGACCGTCGTGTCGGTGGCCACGATCGCCCGCACCTGCGCCGCCACGGCGGGGCGGAAGCCGGGGACGAGCTGACCGGTCGCGGTGCTGTAGGCCGCCACCCGGTACCGGGTCTGGCCGTCGGCGCGGGTGAAGTCACCGCCGACGTAGATGCGCGACCCGTCCGGGGAGGCGGTCACCACCAGCGCCTGGGCGTTGAGGTCGGGCGCGAAGGACTGGACGAGCTGCCCCGTCCGGATGTCGTAGGCCAGCAGGTTCTTCCGCTGCACCTGCTGGGTGCCGGGAGCGGCCCCGGCGGGGCGGGCGTACTCGAACTTGCCCGCCGCGTAGACCGTGTTGCCGACGACGACCTGCGACCAGACGATCCCGTCGATCTGCACCGTGGGCAGCGGGTCGGCGGTGACCGTGATCGGGCTGATCGGGCTGGTCGGCTCCAGCGGAGCACTGTCGGCCAGCGCCGCGCGCGGCGCCACCAGGCCCAGGACGCCGGCCGTCAGCAGCAGGCCGAGGACGGCCGCCACCACCTGCCTCAGTGCGGTGCCCACGCGTGCGGACATGCTCGGTTCCCCCGCTCGTTCGATGAGAGCCGCCTCGGTGCACGGGGCGGCCGACCGACACTAAGAGTGACGATCGTCGGATCACCAGAGTGACGACGTCCCCTGATCCGGTGACGCTCCGTGGTTTCTCCCCCGCTGGGGGTGTCCCGGGGGCGTCCGAGGTGACTGCACGTGACCATCGGTGCCGCCGCGCGGACGCCGTCCGGGCGGCCGGCCCGGTGGCCGGCACGGCACCGCCTCCCGCCTTGGGGGGAGGCCGCCCCGCGCACCCGTACCCGGGGCGCCGGCGTCCGGGGAGACTGGCCGCTCGCGTCCGTCCGGCGCCGGCGCACCAGGCGCCCGCGCCGATCCCGGCCCACCGAGGAGCGTGCCCGATGTCCGCAACGCCGTCCGCGACCCTGCCCCGCAGGTCGTTCGGGGCGGCGATGGCCGACCTGCGTGCCGCGGGCAAGCCGTCGCACCACGCGCCCCTCTACTCGCGGCTGGTGAACCGGCCGCTGGGGCGGGTCCTGGCCGCGGTCGCGCACCGGCTGGGCATGACGCCGGACCAGGTGACGATCACCAGCGCCGTCCTCACGTTCACCGGCATCGGTCTGGTGGCCGCGGTCCGCCCGGGAGTGGTCCTGGGGCTCGCGGTCGCCCTGCTCCTGGTGGCCGGCTACGCGCTCGACTCCGCGGACGGACAGCTCGCCCGCCTGCGTGGGGGCGGCTCCCTGACCGGTGAGTGGCTCGACCACATGGTCGACTGCGCCAAGGGGGCCGCGCTCCACCTCGCCGTCCTGGTGTCGCTGTACCGCTTCGCCGGACCGTCGCAGCCGGAGCTGCTGCTGCTCCCCGCCGCCTTCGGGCTGGTCACCACGGTGATGTTCTTCGGCACCGTGCTGACCGACCAGCTCCGCCGGGGCGCCGGGGCGCCGGGCGCGTCGGGGGACGGCCGCCGGTCCCGGCTGCGGTCCTTCGTGACCGCTCCCGCCGACTACGGGCTGCTGTGCGTGGCGTTCGTCCTGCTCGGCTGGCCGGCGGCCTTCCTGGTGGCGTACGGCCTGCTGTTCGCCGGGACGGCGGCCTACCTGGCCGCCGGACTCGTGCGCTGGCGCCGCCAGCTCGCCGCGCTCGACGCCGCCCGCTGACCGCCGGGCGGGACCGGCGTCCCGTCTGCCTCCCCGCCGGGGCCCCCGCGGGCGTCACCGTGCCGCCCGGCGAGGACGGCCCCCACGACGCCGGCCGGCACGAGCCGGCCGCCACGAGCCGGCGTGCGCGGCAACGGGTCCCGGGCGTGCCGCCGGGCCGGGGCCTCCCGGTCGTCAGGCTCCGTGACCGGCGGGTCGCCGGGTGCGCCGTGGCGGTGCCACGACGTACCCGGTCGCGGCACGCGGGAGCAGCGCCCCGACGGGACGGACCGCCGCCACCGTGGTCCCGGACTCCGTGCCCGCACCGCGCGGCTGCCACCGACCCGCCGCACGCCACGGTGGCGCGGGGACGACGACCCCTGACGCACGACTCCTGACGCGACGAGAACCCCTGACGCGGTGCGCTCCGGCGCACCCGCGTCAGGGGTCAGGTCGTACGGCCGGCCGCGGACCTCAGTCCTCCGGCCGCACCTTCAGGAGGCGGGCCGGCACGCCGCCGTAGATGCCGTGGGCCGGGTACTCGCCGGCCACGACCACGGCTCCTGCCGCGATCACACAGCCGTCCCCGATCCGGGCCCCGTCGAGCACGGTGACGCGGGAGCCGATCCAGCAGCCGGCTCCCACCTCGATCCCCCGGTGCGTGGTGCCCTGGTCGCGGATGGGGACCGCGCGGCTGGCGAAGACGTGGTCCTCGGAGTGGAAGGACACGAACTCGCCGACGATCGTGTCGGGGCCGATGCGCACTCCCCCGGCGCAGCCGTAGAAGCTGTCGGCGCCCAGCCCCGTCCCGGCGCCGACGACCAGCCCGCGGCCGAGGGTGGCCACGCTGCCGGTGCACTCGATGCGGGTGCCGCGGCCCACGGTCACCCCGTCGCCCAGGCGGACGCCGTCGATGGAGGTCGCGTCGACCAGGCAGCCGTGCCCGAGGGTGACGCCGCGCCCCACGGAGAGCAGCCGCTTCCCGCGGAGGCGGACACGGCTGCCGACGAAGGGCCGGGGCGAGCGCGCGGGGAAGCGCACCAGGCCGCGCGCGGCCATGAGACCGCGCTCGACGACCAGGGAGGCCAGGTAGGACGGCGGCATCCGCTCGTCGATGGCGAGCGGGCGGCCGCGCAGTGCGCCGGCCCGCCGGATCAGCCAGCTCCGCAGGACGTCGGCCCCGCGACCGGGGCCGGCGCTCGCCGGGACGCGGGTGCTCGGGCGGGCGGCGACTGCCGGTGGGGTCGTGACCATGGACGGGCTCCTCGGGACGGGCGGGGCGCGCTCAGGGCGTGCCGGTGAAGACCAGGAGCGGGGCGCCGGCCCGGTGGCCGACCTCGACGGTCACCGGGCCGTCGCCCTGGACGCCGAAGACGTACACGGCGGTGGCCGATCCCCCCGCGGCCAGCTCCCCGGCGAAGGGCCGGGTGGCGGGGTCGTCGATCGGCGAGCCGGGCAGGGCGTCGGCGCCCGTGGCGACGGTGACGGTGACCCCGTCCAGCGACAGCGCGGCGGTGGT
This sequence comes from Geodermatophilus obscurus, assembly GCF_900115395.1. Classification (GTDB taxonomy): domain Bacteria; phylum Actinomycetota; class Actinomycetes; order Mycobacteriales; family Geodermatophilaceae; genus Geodermatophilus; species Geodermatophilus obscurus_B. The sequence goes on along the minus strand of NZ_FOWE01000002.1, from coordinate 93,358 downwards.
GCCGTTGCGCAGCTCCACGGTGACGCGCAGGGCAGGGCCGTCGACCTGGCCGGGGCCGTAGCCGTCGCCCCGGACCGACTCGACCGACCGCACGGCCGCGGTGACGCCGTCGCCGGCGGTGGCGTCCTCGCCGAGCGCGACGGCCGGCAGGGCCGGCGGCGGCACGTCCGCGTCGTGGACCGGCTCGGCCGGGACGGTCGGCTCCACCGGGTCGGTCGGGTCGGCCGGCTGCGCCGGGTCGACGGTGGAGGCGTCCGCCGGTGCCGTCGGGGTCGAGGTCGAGGGTGTGGCCGCGCCGGCCGACGGGGTCGCGTCCTGCCGCCCGGCGAGGACGGCCCCCACGACGCCGGCCGCCAGGAGCAGGACGAGGAGCGCCGCCGGGATCGCGCGCCGGCCGCGGAGGAGCGCGCTCACTGCTGTCCCGCCGGGAGGTGCGCCCACGGCGCGGACCCGGCCGTCGGCAGCGGCACGACGTTGTCCGCCGGCGGGGCCGGCTGCGGACGCGGGGCGAGCGGCGCGTCCGCAGCCGTCGGACGCCGGCGGCCGCTCGGCCGCCGCCGGGGGACGTCGCGCGCGGCGAGCCGCAGCGCCAGCTCCTCGTAGCCGCCGGCGACCTCGTCCCAGTCGTAGCGCGCGGCCAGCAGGCGGGCGCGACGGCCGGCCCGCCGGGTGCCCTCGGGGTCGGCCTCGACCGCGGCGATCTCCCGGGCGACGTCCTGCGGCGTGCGGAAGAAGCGGCCCGAGTCGCGGACGACCTCGCGGTTGAAGTCGACGTCGAAGGCGGTGACCGCGGCCCCGGCGCCGATGGCGCGCAGCAGCGAGGGGTTGGTGCCGCCGACCGAGTGGCCGTGCAGGTAGGTGGCGCAGTTGGCGTAGAGCTGGTCGAGCAGCTCCTGGTCCCAGACGCCGCCGAGGAAGCGCACCCGCTCGTCGGCCAGCGCGTGCACCCGGCGGGTGTAGTCGTCGGCGTAGGGCGCCGAGCCGACGACGACCAGCGGCTTGGTCGCCTCGCTCGCCGTGTACCCCTCGACGACGACGTCGACGTGGTTCTCCGGCTCGAACCGGGCGACGGCCAGGTGGTAGCCGCCGGGTTCGAGGCCGAGCTCGGCCAGCCGGTGCGAGCCCGGGGCGATCAGCGGCGCGCCGTAGGTGAGCAGCGTGGTCGGCGCGGCGAAGGCCTCGCGGTAGTACTCGGCGATGCCCTCGGCGTCGGCGATGAGGACGTCGGACCAGCGCACGGCCAGCGCCTCGGCCACGCGGTAGTACCGCCGGCCGGCCGGTCCCCACTTGGCGCGCTTCCACTCCAGGCCGTCGACGTGGGTGGCGACGGGGATGCGGGCGGCGCGCAGGGCCGGCAGCAGGGGCGCGTTGGCCGAGTTGAACACGATCGCGGCATCGGTGCGGTGGGTCAGCAGGTGGCGGACCGAGAGCGCGGTGTGGCTCAGGGTCTCCAGCGACCGGCGGCGGGCGGCGGGCAGGTGCACCAGCTCCATGCCCAGGTGTTCGGCCGGCGGCGCCTCCCCGGCACCGGGGACGGTGCGGCAGTAGACGACGACGCGGTGGCCGCGCTCGGCGAGCCGCCGGCCCACCTCCTCGACCGCGGTCTCGAAGCCGCCGTAGCGCGCCGGCACACCGCGGGTCCCCACCAGGGCGATGCTCACGTGGTCCAAGGGTCCGTCCTCCGGTTGCTGCGGGATGGGGTGCGGTCGCGGGGTGCGGTCCCGGGGCCCGCCCGCAGGGCCTCGTTCGATGCGGTGACGTCCGATGCTGCGGCGCGGGCGGGTCACCGCTCCTCCCCCGCCGGGGTGGGCGGGGGGTGAGACACGGGGGAGCCGGCGGCGCGGGTCAGTAGGCGCCCGAGCGGCTGAGCACCGCGCGGACGGTCTTGGCGAGGATCAGGGCGTCGAGGGCGAGCGACCAGTTCTCGACGTAGCGCAGGTCGAGGCGGACGGCCTCCTCCCAGGACAGGTCGCTGCGCCCGGAGACCTGCCACAGGCCGGTGAGCCCGGGCCGGACCAACAGCCGCCGGCTGACCGAGGAGTCGTAGCGGGCGACCTCACGCGGCAGCGGCGGCCGCGGGCCGACCAGCGACATCGAGCCGCCCACCACGTTGAGCAGCTGCGGGAGCTCGTCGAGGGAGAGGCGGCGCAGCACGCGGCCGACACGGGTGACCCGGGGGTCGGCGCGCATCTTGAACAGCAGTCCGTCGGAGAGGTTGTGCGCCTGCAGCGCCTCGACCTGGCGGTCGGCGTCGACGACCATGCTGCGGAACTTCAGCATCGTGAAGTGCCGGCCGTTCACGCCGACCCGCTCCTGGCGGTAGAGGACCGGGCCGGGGCTGTCGAGCCGCACGGCCAGCGCCAGCCCCAGCAGCAGCGGGGCCAGCAGCACCAGGGCCACCAGCGCGACGGCGCGGTCGACCCCGCCCTTGACCAGCCGGCCCCAGCCCTCGAAGCGCGGCTGCTCGACCGCCAGCAGGGGCAGGCCCTCGAACGGGCGGATGTGCAGCCGCGGCCCGGCGACCTCGATGAGCCCCGGTGCCACGAGCAGCTCGATGCCGGTGCCCTCGAGTTGCCAGGACAGCCGGCGCAGGTACTCGGCGGCGGTCTCGCTGGCCGAGGTCACCGCGACCGTGTCGGCCCCCAGCCGCTCGGCGACCGCGGTGACCTCGTCGAGGCCGCCGACCGGCACGCCCAGCGTGTCGGCGACGCGCGCCCGGCTCTCCGGCGTGGCGCAGGCGGCCACCACCTCGAGCCCGGCGTAGTTCTGCCGCCGGATCGCGGTGGCCAGGTCGACGACGGCGCCGCCGCGGCCGACGACGACGACCCGCGTCGTGCAGCGGCCGCGGGCCCGGAGGCGGCGCAGCGCGCACCGCGCGGCGTAGCGGCCGCCCAGGGTGAGGACGGTGAGCGCGGGGACGGCCAGCAGGACGACCGACCGGCTGAGGTCGAGGGAGGCGACGAAGGAGACGACGCTGGTGAGCGCGAGCAGCAGGAAGCCGGCCCGGCCCACGCGGCGGTACTCGTCGCTGCCGGTGCCGAACACCCGCTCCTCGTGCGCGCCGGTGCCCAGCAGCAGCAGCGGCCAGGCGAGGACGAGCGCGGCCGCGGTGAGGACCAGCGGCGAGCCGAGGGAGGGCCGGCCGGCCCCAGCGACGACGACGGCGCCGGTGGCGAGCACGGCGGCAGTCACGTCGAGCACGTGCAGCGTGGCGGAGTAGCGGCCGACCCAGAGGCGGGCGGGGACCCGGCGGACGGCGCGGAGGGGACGGAGGGCCCCGGCAGCCGGGCGCGGGAGGGGCAGTCTCGGTGCGGTGCGGCCCGTCTCGGCGGCGTGGTGGTCCAGCAGCACGTCTTCCCCCTCGTCACTCCACGTGTGCACGGAGGACGACGGTCACGGACGGTGCATCTGCGCGGTGCCCTTGCCTGCAGCGCGTCCCCCAGTGCACGGAGGACACTCACAGAGCGTCACCACCGGGTCAATGCGGAGAGTGACCGTTCACCCGAAGGAGAGGGATCAGGACCGCGGGTGGACGACGTTCTGCGCCGTCTCGAGGCCGTGCGCCAGCAGCTCCTCGGCGGCGTCGGCGGCCTCGGCGACGAGCAGGTCGAGCTCCTTGCGCTCGGTCGCGGAGAAGTCCTTGAGCACGAAGTCGGCGGGGTCCTGGCGGCCGGGCGGGCGTCCGATGCCGACCCGCACGCGCAGGTAGTCGCGGGTGCCGGTGGACCGGCTGATCGAGCGCAGGCCGTTGTGCCCGCCCTCGCCCCCGCCGCGCTTGAGCCGCACGGCGGCGAAGGGGATGTCGAGCTCGTCGTGGACGACGACCAGGTCGGCCACCGGGACGGAGTGGTAGTCGAGCAGGCCGCGGACGGGGCCGCCGGACTCGTTCATGTACGTCGTCGGCCGGGCGAGGACGACGCGGCGCCCGGCCAGCCGGCCCTCGCCCAGGAGTGCCCGCGCCCGCTTGCCCTTCCCGGGGGCGAGCCGCACGCCCGCGCGCGCGGCGAGCTCGTCGAGGACCATCGCACCGACGTTGTGCCGGTTGCCCGCGTAGCCGGGTCCGGGGTTGCCTAGCCCGACGACGAGGAAGGGGCCCTCGGAGGGCGGGGACGCCGCAGGGGCGCCGGCGGGTGCGCCGGCGCCCCTGCGGGACGTGCTCTCGGTCAGCGGTGACCTCAGCTGTTCTCGGTCGACTCGATCGACTCGCCGCCGCCCTGGGCCTGCGGCTCGGGGACGACGTCGCCCTCGCCGATGCCGCCCTCGGCGGGCGCGGACTCCTCGCGCTCGATGCCGGCCTCGGCCTCGGCCTCGGCGAGCTCGGCCTCGAGGGCCTCGGCGGTCGGGGCACCGAGGAAGCCGATGACCAGCGCCTCGGGGTCGGTGACCAGGGTGGCGCCGCGCGGCAGGACGAGGTCGCCGGCGGCGATGTTCTGCCCGGCGGTGCGGCCGGTCACGTCGACCTCGATCGTGTCGGGCAGGGCGGTCGCGTCGGCCTCGATCGCGACGGTGTTGAGCTGGTGGTTGGTGATCGCGTCCACGCCGGGCTCCCCGACGACGACCAGCGGCACCTCGACGGTCGTCCGCTCGCCGCGGCGGACGGCCAGCAGGTCGACGTGCTCGTGCACGCGGGTGAGCGGGTCGCGCTGCACCGACTTGGTGAGCGCGAGGTGCTCGGTGCCGTCGAGGACGACGGTGACCAGGGCGTTGCTGCCGCCGTTGCGCAGGACCGCGGCGAACTCGCGGGCCGGCAGCGACAGGTGGACGACGTCCTGGCCGTGCCCGTACAGGACGGCGGGGATGCGGCCCGCGCGGCGGGTCCGGCGGGCGCTGCCCTTGCCGAACTCGGTGCGGGCCTCGGCGACGAGGCGGAAGTCAGCCACGGTGTGCTCCTCTGGTGGATCGGCCGGTGTGCCGGCGGCCGCGCGCGGCACACCTCGCAGGGAGCACACGCACGTCGATCACGGAGAGCGGACGGGCCGCCTCCCTCGCCGGGCTTCCCGCCAGTGTAGACGCCCGTCGCGGGCGCTCCTGCGCGGCGTCGCGCCGGACGGGACGAGAACGTCCGCATGGCGATCATGAACGGGGTTCCGGCGGCTCTCACGACGTCACTAGCGTGCGCGGCGCTCCGGACACCCATCCACGACCGGCGGAGCGGTCGGTTGCCGAGGAGGACCACCGTGCTCGATCTGGCCGTGCGTGCCGGGAACCGCGTCAAGCGGGAGGTGATCGGCCGGGTCGGCCCCGCGCGCGAGCTGTCCCAGCACCTGCACCGGCAGCGGCTGCGCCGCTACGAGCCGTTCGTCCCGACGCTGTCGCCCCAGCGGGCCGAGGTCGTGGCCACCCTCCGCGAGGAGGGCGTGTGCGTCAGCACGCTCGACCGTCTCGGCCTGCCCGGCACCGACCGCCTGCAGGCCGGGCTCGGGGCACTGGCGGCCGCGACCGCCCGCGGCGCGACCCCCGGCAGCGACACCAGCCGCCCGTCGCTCGACGACGTGCTCGCCGAGTCCGACGTGTGGCAGTGGGGCCTGCAACCGGAGCTGCTGGACCTCGCCGAGGCCCACCTCGGCCTGCCGCCCCGCTACCACGGCGCCGACGTGCGGTGCGAGCACGCGACGGCGCGGACGGTCGGCGTCCGGCAGTGGCACCGCGACATGGAGGACCACCGGATGTTCAAGATCCTGGTGTGGCTCAACGACGTCGACCTCGAGGGCGGGCCCTTCGAGTGGGTGTCCCGCCGGCACACCGACCGGCTGGTCCGGGAGCTGGCCTACGTCACCGGGTTCGTGGGCGACGACGCGCTGCGCCGCCGCGTCCCCGAGGACGAGTGGCGGCGGGCGACCGGCCCGACGTGGACGGCGGTCGTCGCCGACACGCGCGCGGTGTTCCACCGGGCGATGCCGCCGGTGCGCCGCGACCGCGGCTCGGTCACCTTCACCTACACCTCGCGCACGCCCATGACGACCGTGCCCGTCCCGCCGGTCACCGAGCGCCAGCGGGAGCTGGCCTCCCGCGGGCTCGACGACCGCCAGCTGGCCTGCCTCCCGCGCGCCTTCACCCGCTGACCGGGCTCCCCTGCGAGCCGGGGAGGCGACGGGTCAGCTGGCGCCGCCGAAGAGGCTGGTGACCGAGCCGTCCTCGAAGACCTCCTTGATCGCCCGGGCCAGCAGCGGGGCGATGGACAGGACGGTGAGCTTGTCGAACCGGCGCTCCGGCTGGATCGGCAGCGTGTTGGTCACGATGACCTCGCTGATCTGGCTGTTCTTCAGCCGGTCGACCGCCGGACCGGAGAGGACGCCGTGGGTGGCGCAGACGATGACGTCGGCCGCGCCGGCGGTGAACAGCGTCTCGGCGGCCTTCACGATCGTGCCGCCGGTGTCGATCATGTCGTCGAGCAGGATGCACAGCCGGCCCTCGACCTCACCGACGACGCGGTTGGCGACCACCTCGTTGGGCCGCATCGGGTCGCGGGTCTTGTGGATGAAGGCCAGGGGCTTGCCGCCCAGCTTGTCGCTCCACCGCTCCGACACCCGGACGCGGCCGGAGTCCGGCGAGACGACGGTGATGTCGCGGTCGCCCCAGCGCTCCTGCACGTAGCCGCTGAGCAGCTCGAGGGCGAAGAGGTGGTCGACCGGGCCGTCGAAGAAGCCCTGGATCTGCGCGGTGTGCAGGTCGACGGTCATCAGCCGGTCGGCGCCGGCGGTCTTGAACATGTCCGCGACCAGGCGGGCGGAGATCGGCTCGCGGCCGCGGTGCTTCTTGTCCTGCCGGGCGTAGGGGAAGAACGGCGCGACGACGGTGATCCGCTTGGCCGACGCGCGCTTGGCGGCGTCGACCATGAGCAGCTGCTCCATGAGCCAGGTGTTGATCGGCGCGGCGTGGCTCTGCACGATGAACGCGTCCGAGCCGCGCACCGACTCCTCGAAGCGCACGAAGAGCTCGCCGTTGGCGAACTCGTAGGCCGCCGTGGGCGTCGGGGTGACCCCCAGGTGCCCGGCGATCTCGTCGGTCAGCTCGGGGTAGGCCCGGCCGGAGAAGAGCATCAGGCTCTTGCTGGTGGTCTGCCGGATCGCGCTCATCGGCTGTGTACCCCTACCGCTCGTGGTCCGCCCCGGGCTCCGCCGGCCCGGCCGGGGTGTCGCCCGCGGGACGGCTCCCGGCCGTCCCCTCGGCTGCTGCTCCCGCCGCCGCAGCGGCGTCCGCGGCGGCGGTGCCGGGGCGGCGGCGACGGACCCAGCCTGCCACATTGCGCTGTGCGGCCCGCGCCACACCCATGGCACCCGGGGGGACGTCCTCGGTGATCACCGAGCCGGCGGCGGTGTAGGCGCCGTCCCCCACGGTGACCGGCGCCACGAGCATGGTGTCCGAGCCGATGCGGACCGCGTCGCCGACGGTCGTGTGGTGCTTGGCCACGCCGTCGTAGTTGACGAACACCGTCGCGGCACCGATGTTGCTGCCGCGCCCGATGGTCGCGTCGCCGACGTAGGACAGGTGCGGCACCTTCGACCCCTCGCCCACCTGCGCGTTCTTCGTCTCCACGAAGGCGCCCACCTTGGCGTCCGCGCCCAGCCGGGTACCCGGCCGCACGTAGCTGAACGGGCCGACCGTGGCCCGCGGCCCGACGACCGCGCCGAGCACGTGCGAGCGCACGACGGCGGCGCCCTCCCCGACGGTGGTGTCGACCAGCGTGGTGTCGGGGCCGACGACGGCACCGGTGGCCACCGACGTCGTCCCGCGCAGCTGGACGCCCGGCTCGAGCAGGGCGTCGGGGGCGACGGTGACCGTGACGTCGACCCAGGTGGTGGCCGGGTCGACGACGGTGACGCCGGAGCGCATGAGCTCGTCGAGCACGCGGTCGTTGAGCGTGCGGCGGCGCACGGCGAGCTCGCGGCGGTCGTTGCAGCCGAGGACGTCGTCGGGGTCCGGCGCGGGGACGGCGGCGACCGGCGCACCGCCCTCGACCAGGGGCGCGAGCGCGTCGGTGAGGTACTGCTCGCCCTGAGCGTTGTCGGTGGCCAGCCCGGCCAGCACCCGCCGCAGCGTGCCGGCGTCGGCCACGTAGACCCCGGCGTTGACCTCGCGGACCGCCCGCTGCCCGGGCGTCGCGTCGCGCTCCTCCACGATGGCGCGCGGGGCGCCGGCGTCGTCGCGGACGATCCGGCCCAGCCCGGTGGGGTCGTCGACCTCGGCGGTCAGGACGGTGAACACGCTGGCGGCCGCGGTGTGCCCGTCGACCAGCGCGGTGAGCGTGGCGGTCCGCAGCAGCGGGGCGTCGCCGTTGACCACCAGCACCGGGCCCTCGAGCTCGGGGACGGCGTCCAGGGCGACCCGGGCGGCGTGCCCGGACCCGAGCTGCTCGGCCTGCAGCACCGCCCGCGCGCCGGGTGCGACCGCGGCCAGGTGCGCCTCGACGGCCTCCCGTCCGGACCCGACGACCACCACGGTGGTGGCGGCGCCCAGCGGCTGCGCGGCCGCGAGCACGTGGCCGAGCATCGAGCGCCCACCGAGCTCGTGCAGGACCTTCGGCGTGGCCGACCGCATGCGGGTGCCCTGGCCGGCGGCGAGGACGACGACGGCGGCGACTGCCTGCTGGGAGCTCACGGATCTCCTCCGACGGTGGGCCCGCCGGCGCCGGCCGGCGGTGGATGGGGACGCTGCTGGGGGACTCGGACTCGAACCGAGACTTCCCGGCTCCAAAGGCCGGCGGGCTGCCGATTACCCCATCCCCCACCGCGGCGCCGCGCCCGCGCGCGGCACCACGCGCCCGAGCCTAGGGGCCGGGTGGCGCCGGGTCACCGTCCACCCGGCCCGCAGGCCCAGGCGGCGCGTCCGCCTACGGTGACGTAGGTTACGCAGCACCCATCCGCCGGTCGTCCACCTCGGACGACCCGCGACGGCCCACACCTGGAGGCTCCCGCCCCGTGTCCGCCCCCTCCCTGACCCGGCCGACGGCCTTCCGCCCCGCTGACCCCGACGCCGGTCTGCCGGCCACCGCGTACGGCAAGGAGAAGGGCCACCTCGAGCAGCTGGTCCTCTACGTGTTCGTCGTCGTGCCGTTCGTGGCCCTGGCCGCGATCGTGCCGGTCGTGTGGGGCTGGGGACTGTCGTGGCTCGACGTCGCGCTGTTCGCCGGCTTCTACTTCGTCCCCCTGCTCGGGGTGACGGTGGGCTACCACCGCTACTTCACCCACGGCTCGTTCAAGGCCAAGCGGCCGCTGCGCATCGCGCTGGCGATCGCCGGCTGCATGGCGATCCAGGGCCCGGTCGTGCAGTGGGTGGCCGACCACCGGCGCCACCACGCCTTCTCCGACCGCGAGGGCGACCCGCACTCGCCGTGGCGCTACGGCACCGACGCCCGGGCGCTGCTCAAGGGCATGTGGCACGCCCACCTGGGCTGGCTGTTCGACCGCCGGCAGACCAACGCCGAGCGCTACGCCCCCGACCTGCTCAAGGACGGCGGGCTGCGGATCACCAGTCGGCTGTTCAGCCTGTGGGCCTTCCTGAGCCTCGCCCTGCCCGCCGCGATCGGCGGCCTGGTGACCGGCAGCTGGGCCGGCGCCTGGTCGGCGTTCTTCTGGGCCGGGCTGGTGCGCACCGGCCTGCTGCACCACGTCACCTGGTCGATCAACTCGATCTGCCACGTCGTGGGCAGCCGGCCGTTCGCCTCGCGCGACCGCGCCACCAACTTCTGGCCGCTGGCGATCCTGAGCGCCGGGGAGTCGTGGCACAACCTGCACCACGCCGACCCGACCTGCGCCCGCCACGGCGTCCTGCGCGGGCAGATCGACATCAGCGCCCGGGTGATCTGGGTGTTCGAGAAGCTCGGCTGGGCCTCCTCGGTGAAGTGGCCCGACCCGGTGCGCCTGGCCGCGAAGCGGCGGGCACCCGAGCCCGCCGCCGCCTGACGGGGGTGCCGGCTCCGGCCGGACGTGCTGGCGTGCCGCGCCCACGGGTGCGGATGAGCGGTCCCCAACGGCGGGAGCAGCTGGTCGCGGTCGGCCGCGCGGTGTTCGCCGAGCGCGGCTACGAGGCGACGTCGATCGAGGAGCTCGCCGTCCGCGCCGACGTCAGCAAGCCGGTCGTCTACGAGCACTTCGGCGGCAAGGAGGGCCTCTACACCGCCGTCGTCGACCGGGAGATGCAGCGGCTGCTCGACCGGTTCACCGCAGCGCTCGCGCAGGGCGGCGGGCCGCGGGCGCTGCTCGAGCGCGCGGCCCTGGCGCTGCTGGACTACGTCGAGGACGACACCGACGGCTTCCGGGTGCTCGCCCGCGACTCCCCCGGCGCCGGCTCGTACTCGTCGCTGCTGGGCGAGATCGCCCACCGGGTCGAGCACCTGCTCGCCGAGCAGCTGGCCGCACGCGGTCACGACCCGCAGCCCGCCGGGCTCTACAGCCAGGCGCTGGTGGGGATGGTGGCGCTGGTCGCCCAGTGGTGGCTGGAGCACCGGACGACCAGCAAGGACGAGGTGGCCGCGCGGCTGGTCGACCTCGCCTACTCCGGCCTGTCCCACCTCGATCCGCACCCGGTGCTGCACACCGTCCGGCTCGACCCCGCCTGAGCGGTCAGCCCACCAGCCGGGCGCCCGGCACGGGGCCGTGCACCACCCGGACGGTGCGGAACACGCCCTCCCCCGCCAGGACGGCGGCCAGCCGCAGCGCCGCGTCCTCGTCGTCGGCCAGGGCGGCCACGGTCGGCCCCGAGCCGCTGACCAGCGCGGCGGCGGCCCCGGCGCCGGTGGCCGCCCGCAGCGCCCGCCGCAGCGCCGGGCGCAGCGAGATCGCCGGCGCCTGCAGGTCGTTGGTGAGCGCGGCGGCCAGCGCCGCCGTCGGCCCGCTGCGCAGGGCGGCCAGCACCGGCCCGGACTCGGGAGCCGCCGTCCCGTCGGGGAGCCGGCCCGCGGCGCGCAGCCGGTCGAGCTCGGCGTAGACCGCCGGTGTGGACAGGCCGCCCTCGGCGATGCCGAGCACCCAGTGCCACTGCCGCCGGGCCAGGACCGGCGTGAGCTGCTCGCCGTGGCCGGTGCCGAGCGCCACCCCGCCGGCGAGGCCGAAGGGGACGTCGCTGCCGAGGCGGGCGGCGAGGCCGGTGAGGTCGCCGCGGGTGGCGTGGATGCCCCACAGCGCGTCCAGGGCCACCAGGGCGGCGGCGGCGTCGGCGCTGCCCCCGGCGAGCCCCGCCGCGGCCGGGATCGTCTTGTGCACCTCGATGGCGGCGCCGGCGGCGACCCCGGCGTGCTCGGCGAGCAGCTCCGCGGCCTGCCAGACGAGGTTGCGCCGGTCGGTGGGCACCGGGTCGGGACCGTCGGCGCCCTCCCCGGTCACCGTCACCGACAGCCGGTCGGCGGGCCGCACGGTCACGGTGTCCAGCAGCGACACGGCGAGGTAGACGGTGTGCAGCGTGTGGAAGCCGTCGTCGCGCAGCGGGCCGACGGCGAGGGACACGTTGACCTTGGCCGGCGCGTGCGCGGCGACCGCGCCGTCGCCCCGGCTGTGCCCGGGGCCGCCCGGCGAGGACCAGCTCACGGGCACCCGCCTCCGCAGGACCGGCTCACGGCGCGGTCGCCGCCAGCCGCGCGAAGTCGGCCACCGACAGCCGCTCGCCGCGGGTGGCCGGGTCGATGCCGGCCGCGCGCAGCCGCTGCTCGGCGGCGGCCGGGCTGCCGGCCCAGCCGGCCAGCGCCGCCCGCAGGCCCTTGCGGCGCGTGGCGAAGGCGGCGTCGACGACGGCGAAGGTCGCGGCCCGGTCGCCGGGGGGCGGGTCGTGCCGGTCGAGGGCGACCAGCCCGGAGTCGACGTTGGGCTCGGGCCAGAACACCCGCCGGCCGATGCTGCCGGCGCGGCGGGCGGTGCCGTACCAGGCGGCCTTGACCGAGGGGACGCCGTAGGCGGAGCTGCCGGGCGGGGCCGCCAGCCGCTCGGCGACCTCGGCCTGGACGAGGACCAGCGCACGCCGCAGCGAGGGCAGCAGTTCCAGCAGGTGCAGCAACACGGGCACGGCCACGTTGTACGGCAGGTTGGCCACCAGCGCCGTCGGAGGGGGGCCGGGCAGCTCCCGGACCCGCAGCGCGTCGGCCTCGACGACGGTCAGCCGGCCGGCCAGGTCGGGCCGCCGGTCGGCCACCGTGCGCGGCAGCAGGCCGGCCAGCCGGGGGTCGATCTCGACGGCGGTCACGGCCGCGGCGGCCGGCAGCAGGCCGAGGGTCAGCGAGCCCAGGCCCGGGCCGACCTCGAGGACGACGTCGTCGGGGCGCAGCTCCGCCGTCCGCACGATGCGGCGGATGGTGTTGGCGTCGTGCAGGAAGTTCTGGCCGAGCGTCTTGGTGGGACGCAGGTCGAGCTGCTGGGCCAGGTCGCGGATGGCGGCCGGGCCCAGCAGCCCGTCGGCCTGCTCGGGAGTGGTCAGCGGGTGGGCCTCAGCCGAACAGTCGCGAGCCGCAGTGCGGCCACTGGCCGGCCCCGGAGCGGGCGTAGAGCATCTGGGCGCGCAGGGTCTGCTCGGCGGCGGAGGCGGCCGCGGGGTCGCCGGACCCGCCGACGGACTGCCAGGTCGCCGTCGAGAACTGGTACATGCCGCGGTACTTGCCGGTGGAGCTCACCGCGTCCGGCCGGCCGCCGGACTCGCACTGCGCCAGCGCCGCCCAGTCCAGGCCGTCGGCGGTGGCCGGCACGCCGCCGGCGGGCGCGGGGCGCTCCTTGGTGCCGACGGTGACGAGCTCGTCGACCGGGGGGACGGTCACGGCCATGTCGAGCTGCTCGCGCCCGGTCTCGACGCCGTCGACGACGGTGACGCGGAAGGTGGTGGCCTGCTCGCCGGGGACGCCCTCCTGCGTGACGGTGTCGTCGCCCTCGAAGGCCTCCGGGTCCTCGGTCTCGACGGTCCGGAACGGCACGGGGGCGGTGACCACCTCCTCGGTCACCGAGACGCGGGCCACCTGCAGCCGCATGGCGCTCAGCAGCGGCTGGGTCGGGTAGAGGCTGGTGCGGTCGTGCTCGCCGAGGACGACGCCCTGCTCCTCTAGGAACGCGCCGGCGGTGGCGGCGGTGGTGCTCACGACGCGGGTCGTGCCGTCGACGACGAGCGTGACGTCCTTCGGGGTGGTGATCGACAGCTCCATGCCGTCGAGCGGGAGCCGCTCGCTGCGGCTGGCCGACAGCACCATGCCCTCGGCGCGGTAGCCGAGCTGGGCGAGCGCCTCGTCGACCGACAGCGCGGTGACGTAGACCTCGCTGCTGACGCCGTCGACGGTGAGCTGCAGCGGCCGCGCACGGTTCACGACGACGGTGTCGCCGTCGACGACCTCGGCGTCGGGCCCGGGGAGGACGACGTCGTGCGCCTGGGTCTCCAGGCCCTCCTCGGCCAGCACCTCGCCCACGGTGCCGGCGGTCGTGGTCACCGCACGGTCCTGCCCGTCGACGGTCAGGGTCAGCGACTTCTGCGTGGCGAGGAACCACGCGGTCGAGCCGCCCACCAGTCCGGCGAGGACCAGGGCGAAGAGGGCGAGCTTCAGCGTTCGGGGCACGGTTCTCTCACGGGTCAGAGGACCGGGAGCGGCGACGCGCATCCGGGCGGGCGTCAGCTCCGAGGGGACCCCGGGGCCGTGGACGCCGCCCGGGTGGGTCCCCATCCCGGAGGTCGGTCACGACACGATAACGAGCGTGGTGCGCGTGCAACGGTGCGCACGGAGTGAACCACCGGGACGAGATGTCGATACGGCGCCGCGCCGACACGTACAGTCACGGGCGCGCCGTATGGGACGGGTGTGACGGCCGGGTCGCGCGGGGTCAGGCGGTGAGCGACGTCACGGTGTGGCCGGCGCCGCTCGAGGGCAGCGGGCCGCCTCAGCCGGTGAGGGCGCGCTCGCTCGTCTGGAGCGGCCGCAGCCAGGTGAGCAGGAAGCCGGTCACGGCCAGGCCCGCGGCCAGCCCGGCGAACCCGCCCGCCACCAGGGCGACCGGCACCAGGTCGACGCCCTCGGTGACCCGGTCACCGAGGTCGATGCCGCCGACCAGCAGCAGGGTGCCCAGCGGCAGCAGCGCCAGCACGCTGGCCGCCGCCGTGACCAGGTGCGCGGTCCAGGTGCGCAGCGCCTCGTCGACCGGCACGTCGGCACCGTCGGCCGGCAGCGGCCGGACGAGGGCGCGCAGCAGCGCCACCTCGGCGATCAGCCAGGCGGCCAGCGGCACGGCGAGGGCGGTCAGGCCGACGGCGTCGCGCAGGTCGCCCTGCTGCCAGGCCACGACCGCGGCGACCGCCTCGGCGGCGACGACGGCGCGCATGGTCCACAGCAGCCACAGCGAGATCTGCTCGCTGCGGCGGGGCCGGCGGGCGGGCTCGCTCAGCCGCCAGCGCGGGCGGGGGCGGGTGGCCTCGGCGAGCACGACGCCGACCAGCAGGCCCACGACCAGGGCCGGCAGCCACAGGAAGACCGACGCCTCGGCGAAGACGACGACGCTCGCCGCGATCGCGAGCAGGCCGAGCAGCAGCCCGACCCGGCGCACCCGGCGCCCGTGCAGGGCCTGCCGCTGCAGCGTCGTGACGGCCTCGGGGGTCGGCGTCGTGAACTCCACCGCCGCCGAGGCGACGGCACGGCGGCCCGCGGCCAGGGCCCAGGCGCGGGCGAGCAGCACGCCGGGCACCAGGACGGCGATGAAGAGCACGACGGCGATGAGGCGGCCCACGGTGACCAGTGTGCAACGCCGAGCGGGCTAGGCGGTGGGCCCTCGGTCCCACGGGCCGAAGACGCGCTCGGCCGTGCGGGTCAGGGCGTCGCACAACCGCACCAGTTCCACGCCCGTGACCTCGGCGAGCGCCCGGACGGTGTGCGGGACGAGCCGCGAGGCGTTGGGGCGGCCGCGGTACGGGACGGGCGTGAGGAACGGCGAGTCGGTCTCCACGAGCAGCTGGTCGACCGGGGTGAGCGCCGCCGCCTCGCGCAGGGCTCCCGCGCTGCCGAACGTCAGCGTGCCGGCGAAGGACAGCACGTGCCCGCGCTCCACGCACGCCTGGGCGAAGCCGGCGTCCCCGGAGAAGCAGTGGAACACCGTGTGCTCGGGGGCGCCCTCGTCGTCGAGGACCCGCAGGATCTCCTCGTGCGCGTCCCGGTCGTGGATGACCAGCGCGACGCCGTGCTCCTTCGCGATGCGGATGTGCGCGCGGAAGGACGCCTCCTGCGCCGCCCAGCCCTCCGGCCCGGTGCGGAACCGGTCGAGGCCGGTCTCCCCCACCGCGCGCACCCGCGGCAGCGCCGCGAGCCGGTCGATCTCGGCGAGCGCGTCGTCGGCGGCTAGGCCGGCGCCGGCCTCGTTGGGGTGGACGGCGACGGCGGCCAGCACGTTCGGGTGCCGGGCCGCCAGCTCCGCCGCCCAGCGCGAGGAGGGCACGTCGACACCGACCTGCACCAGCCGCGGCACGCCGACGGCGGCCGCGGCGGCGATCTCGGCGTCGACGGCGGCGTCGTCCGCCGGTTCGTCGGTGCGGAACCCGTCCAGGACGATGTCGAGGTGGGTGTGGCTGTCGACCGCCGGCGCCGGCAGCGGCTCCGGCGACGGCGGCGGCTCGCCCCGCCGGTCGGCACGGGACGCGGCCGACCGGCTCACTCCTGGCCCTCCTCCAGCCGGGCCAGCTCCTCGGCCACGATCGACTCGTCGAGCTTGCGGAAGACCGGCGTGGGCGGCGCCAGCGGCGTCCCCGACGGCAGCGGCCGCGAGGCCCAGACCGCCTGCGCGTCGCCGTAGTCGCCGGTGATGACCGGGTAGGGCGAGCCGTCGTCGAGGTCGGTGACCTCCTCGATCCGCGGCGCCGGCGACCACACGCCGGTGCCGCCGAGCAGCTCGTGCACCTTCTGGGCGGAGTGCGGGAGGAACGGGGTGAGCAGCGCGTTGCAGTCGCTGACCGCCTGCAGCGCGGTGTGCAGCACCGTGTCGCGCCGGGCCGGGTCCTCCTTGAGCTTCCACGGCGCCTGGTCGGAGAGGTACTTGTTCGCCTCGCCGACCACCCGCATCGCCTCGGCGGCCGCGGCCTTCTGCCGGTTGCGCCCGAGCTGCTCGCCGATCGGCGCGAACGCCGACGACGTCGCCCGCAGCAGCGCGCGGTCGGCGTCGGTCAGCTCGCCCGGCGTCGGGACGGCGCCGACGTTCTTCGCCGCCATCGACACCGTGCGGTTGACCAGGTTGCCCCACCCGGCGACGAGCTCGTCGTTGTTGCGGCGGAGGAACTCCGCCCAGGTGAAGTCGGTGTCCTGGGACTCCGGCCCGGCCGCGGCGATGAAGTAGCGCAGCGCGTCGGCGTCGTAGCGGGCGAGGAAGTCGCGGACGTAGATGACCACCTGGCGCGAGGAGGAGAACTTGCGGCCCTCCATGGTGAGGAACTCGCTGGCCACGACCTCGGTGGGCAGGTTGAGCCGGCCGAGGGAACCGGGGCTGCCCCCCTTGTCGCCCTCGCCGTCGTAGCCCTGCAGCTGGGCGGGCCAGATCTCGGCGTGGAAGACGATGTTGTCCTTGCCCATGAAGTAGTAGGCGTCGGAGTCCGGCGTCTGCCACCACTGCCGCCACGCGTCGGGGTCGCCGGAGCGGCGGGCCCACTCGATGGACGCCGACAGGTAACCGACGACGGCGTCGAACCACACGTAGATGCGCTTGTCGGGCCGGTCGCGCCAGCCGTCGAGCGGGACGGGCACGCCCCAGTCGATGTCGCGGGTGTAGCTGCGCGGCTTGAGGTCCTCGAGCAGGTTCGTGGCGAAGTTGAGGACGTTGGGCCGCCAGCTCTTCCGCGTGGCCAGCCAGTCGCCGAGGGAGCGGCTGAAGGCGGGCAGGTCGAGGAAGTAGTGCTCGCTCTCCACGAACCGCGGCGTCTCGCCGTTGATCCGGCTGACCGGGTTGATCAGGTCGGTGGGGTCGAGCTGGTTGCCGCAGTTGTCGCACTGGTCGCCGCGGGCGCCGTCGTAGCCGCAGATGGGGCAGGTGCCCTCGATGTAGCGGTCGGGGAGCGTGCGACCGGTGCTGGGGCTGATCGCGCCGAGCGTCGTCTGCGGGAAGACGTACCCGTTCTTGAGCAGGCCGAGGAAGATCTCCTGGCTGACCCGGGCGTGGTTGACCGTGGTGGTGCGGGTGAACAGGTCGTAGCTCAGGCCGAGGGACTGCAGGTCGCCGACGATGATCCGGTTGTTGCGGTCGGCGATCTCGCGCGGGCTCACCCCCTCGGCGTCGGCGGCGACGGTGATCGGCGTCCCGTGCTCGTCGGTGCCGCTGACCATGAGCACCCGGTCGCCGGCCATCCGGTGGTAGCGGCTGAAGACGTCCGAGGGGACGGCGAAGCCGGAGACGTGGCCGATGTGGCGCGGCCCGTTGGCGTACGGCCACGCCGGGGCGGTCAGGATGTGGCGGGCTGTCACACGACGAGCGTAGTGAGCGCCGGGTCAGTGCCCGGAGACCGCGGTCGACGGCGGCGGCTCGGTGGCCACCGGCGTGGTGACCGCCAGGGCGGTCAGGGCCACCCCGATGAGCGCGACGGTCGCCAGCCGCACCCGCGGGTGGGCCACGGCGGCCGGCCGGTCCCGCTCCCGCGGCGGCTGCGCGGCCGCCCAGGCCAGGGCCGAGGGCGCCGACAGCAGCACGAGCTTGCCGACGGGCACGGCGAGCACCAGCAGCGCCAGCGCCGGGAGCGGCAGGGGCAGGGGCAGCGGGACCGCGACGGCGGCCACGGTGAGCGCGCCGACCAGCGCCACCTCGGCGCAGGCGACGCCGGCCGGCAGCCGGCGCCCCGAGCCGTCGACGACGGCCAGCCCGCCCGCGGCGCACAGCACGATCCAGCCGGCCAGCCCGCCGAGGACGCCGGCGACGAGCGGGCCCGGGGGCCGCGGTGTCGCCGTCATCAGGCCGTCGAGCCCGGTGAGCCCGACGGCCAGCAGGGCGACCGACTCCAGGAGCGAGACGCCGGCCAGCAGCAGGACGGCCACCGGCCACCGGGCCCGGTGCCGGGCCGCGGGGGTCGGGAGGGGGGCGTCGAGGACGCTGGTCGCCACGGGGTCGCTCCTGGCCGGGGACGTCTGTCACCGGTCAGGTCGGCCTCCGTGGCGGGCCGCTGGAGGGGGTCTCACCCCTCCGGGGGTCAGCGGGGACCGCGGCGGGCCTCCCGGTCGGCGGCCAGCCGCACCGCCGCGGCCTCGCCCTCGGCGCCGGCCAGCCGGCTGTGCCGCCGTCCGTAGGCGAAGTAGACGACGAAGCCGATCGCCATCCAGATGGCGAACCGGAGCCAGGTCTCCCCGGGCAGGTTGAGCATGAGCCAGAGGCAGGCCAGTGCCGAGACGATCGGCAGGACCGGCATCAGCGGGACCCGGAAGGACCGGTGCAGGTCCGGCCGCGTACGCCGCAGCACGATGACGCCCAGCGACACGAGCACGAAGGCGAACAGCGTGCCGATGTTCACCAGGAGGGCCAGCTCCTCCAGCGGCACGACGGCGGCCAGCACGGCGACGGCGATCCCGGTCGCGATGGTGATCTTGTAGGGCGTGCCGTACCGGGGGTGCACCTGGGCCAGTCCCGGCGGCAGCAGGTGGTCGCGGCTCATGGCGAACAGCACCCGCGACTGCCCGAGCATGAGGATCATGACGACCGACGTCAGGCCGGCCAGGGCGCCCACGGAGATGAGGCTCGACACGAACGACAGCCCCACGCTGCTGAACGCCTCCGCCAGCGGCGCCTCGGTCGACAGCTCGGAGTAGGGCTGCATGCCGACGACGACCAGCGACACGGCGACGTAGAGCAGCGTGCAGACCACCAGCGAGCCGATGATCCCGCGGGGCAGGTCCTTGCTCGGGTCCTTCGTCTCCTCGGCCGCGGTGGCCACGATGTCGAACCCGATGAAGGCGAAGAACACGATCGAGGCGCCGGCGATGACCCCGCCCCAGCCGAAGACGCCCGGGCTGAAGCCGAACATCGTCTGGACCAGGGGCGCGTCCCACCCGCTGGCGCCCGGCGGGGCCGGCTCGGCGGGCGGCACGAAGGGCGTGTAGTTGTCCGCCTGCACGTAGAAGAGCCCCAGCGCGATGACCAGCAGCACGATGGCGACCTTGATCACCACGATCACGCTGGTCACCCGCGACGACAGCTTGATGCCCAGGACCAGGACCGCGGTCATGAGCAGGACGATCACGATGGCGGGGATGTTGAAGCGGGCCGTCTCCCCGGCGATGGCCTCGGGCAGCGGGATGCCGAGGTCGCCGAGCAGCTGGTTGAGGTAGCCCGACCAGCCGACCGCCACCGTGGCCGCGCCCAGCGCCAGCTCGAGCACGAGGTCCCAGCCGATGATCCAGGCCAGCAGCTCACCCATCGTGGCGTAGGAGAACGTGTACGCCGAGCCGGCGACCGGCACCGTGGAGGCGAACTCGGCGTAGCAGACGGCGGCCAGGCCGCAGACGACGCCGGCGATGACGAACGAGACCGCCACCGCGGGGCCCGAGTTCTCGCGGGCCACGACCCCGGTGAGCACGAAGATGCCGGTCCCGATGATCACCCCGACGCCGAACACGGCGAGGTCGAGGCCCGAGAGGTTCTTCTTGAGCCGGTGCTCGGGTTCCTCGGTGTCGCGGATGGAGTCCTCGACGGACTTGATCCGTCGTGCGCCCTCGGCCACGGCATCCCCCTGCCTGTCTCCCAGCGGTCCGTGCGTCGTCGGTCCTCCCGGGAGCGTGGCACGGGGTCCGGGGACCCGCACGCCTACGCTGGTCCCCCGCCCGCCGCCGCGGGTCGACGCGAGGAGGTGCGCCCGTGACCGACACCCGTGACGGGACGCCGCCGGGTCCGTCGCCGGCACAGCGCCCGGCGCGGCGACCGGGGCAGCCGGCGGGTCCGCCGCTGCCGGCCACGCGGCCCGCCGGGGCCCCGCGGCGCACCGGCAGCCGGCGGGAGGGGACCGACGCGGTCGTCGACTGCGCCGTCTACGTCGACGGGCGCCGCGAGCCCCCGGTCGACCCGGGCGACGCGCTGCGGGCGGCCGGCGAGCGGGGCGGCTTCGTGTGGCTGGGGCTGTTCGAGCCGACCGAGGCCGAGCTCGGCCACATCGCCGAGCACTACGGGCTGCACCCGCTCGCGGTGGAGGACGCCGTCTTCGCCCACCAGCGGCCCAAGCTCGAGCACTACGACGACGACCTGTTCATGGTGCTCAAGACGGCGCGCTACGTGGAGCACGAGCAGCTGACCGCGACCAGCGAGGTCGTCGACACCGGCGAGGTCATGGTCTTCCTCGGCCGCGACTACGTGATCACCGTGCGGCACGGAGGGCACGGTGACCTGTCCGAGCTGCGGCAGCGCATGGAGGAGCAGCGCGACCTGCTGTGCCTGGGCCCGGCCGCCGTCCTGTACGCCGTGGCCGACCTCGTCGTCGACACCTTCGTCGAGGTCGCCGAGCAGGTGCAGGACGACGTCGACGAGCTCGAGGCCTCGGTGTTCAGCCCCGAGCGCACCGACGACATCGGCCGGCTCTACCAGCTCAAGCGCGAGCTGATGAGCCTGCGGCGGGCGGTGGCGCCGCTGGAGCTGCCGCTGCAGAAGCTGTCCGAGCGGCAGATCGACGTCGTCCCGGACGCGATGCGCTCCTACTTCCGCGACGTGCAGGACCACGCCATCCGGGTGCGCGACCAGGTGGGCAGCCTCGACGAGCTGCTGTCGTCGATCCTGCAGGCCTCGCTCGCCCGCACGACGCTGGCCGACAACGAGGACATGCGCAAGATCTCGGCCTGGGCCGGCATCATCGCCGTCCCGACCGCGATCGCCGGCATCTACGGCATGAACTTCGAGTTCATGCCCGAGCTGGAGTGGCGGTACGGCTACTTCATGGTGCTGCTGGTGATCGTCGTGTCCTGCGTCCTGCTCTACCGCGGCTTCAAGCGCAACGGCTGGCTGTAGCGCGCAACCGTCGCTCGCGGGTGTGCACACACAGGGGTCACGCGCGCTCCCGTGAGCCCGGTAGGTGCACACGTCCCGCCTCCGTGAGTGCCCGGGCGATGCGGGCGACGAGCTCGCCGGGCCGGTCGAGGTCCTCGGCCGTCACGAACACGATCCGCCAGCCCGCCGCCTGCAGCCGGTTCAGCCGCTGCCGATCGCGGGCGAACTGCCCCGGCTCGGCGTGCCACAGGCCGTCGTACTCCACGGCCACCCGGTGCTCGGGCCAGGCGAGGTCGACCCGCGCGACGAAGCGCCCGTCCACCCGGACCGCGAACTGCGGGACGGGGGCGGACAGGCCACCCCGGACGACGAGGAGCCGCAACCGGGTCTCCTGCGGCGACTCGGACCGCTCGTCGGCGAGCGCGCACACCGCCCGCGCCCGTGCACTGCCCGGTCCGGTGCCCGTGGCCGCCCGCGCCCGGAGCGGCGCCAGGTCGACGAGCCCGCGGGCGAGGAACCGGTCGACGGCCACCACCGCGTCGTCGCCGTCCAGCCGCGCGGCCAGCCCGATGGCGGTCGCCTCCGGCGTGGTCGCCGGGACGCCGCGACGGCGGACGACGTCCGCGTCGGCCAGCGCGGCCCGGCGGACCCGCAGCCCGGTCGTCCGCACCGGGTGCCGGCCGGGCGGCAGGGTCAGCTCGACGTCGTGGTCGGTGCCGGCGAGGTCGACCCCCCACAGCACGGCGGAGCTCCTCCCCGACACGACCGCACCAGGCAGCACCATCGAGGCGGCCGTCACCGCGCGCAGCTCGTGGGTGACCGGCACGTCACGGTGCACGTACACGTCGCGGAACAGGCGCCGCCAGGCGCTGCTGCGCAGCTGGTCTGGGGTCAGGAGGCCCTGGGCGACGGCCTCGGTGCCGTGGAACGGCAGCTCGAGGAGCTCTGCAGGCACCATCGGAGGTCGGGGCACGGCGGAACCGTGCCGGACGAGGGGTCGCTGCCGCCGGCGTCGTCCACAGGCCCGGGCCGTCGTGCGCTCATCGGGGCCGGACGGGCCGTGCAGACCCCGACGAGCGCACAGCCCTCTGGGGGGTCAGGCTCCCTTGGTGGCGACGACGGCGTCGTAGACCGTGCGGCGGGGCAGGCCCGTGCGGGTGACGACGGCGCGGATGGCGTCCTTGCGGGTGGCGCCCGCCGCCTCCTCGCCGGCCACCAGCGCGGCCAGCTCCCCCGCCGACAGCGACACCGGCGCGGGCACCGCACCGGCCACCACCAGGGTGATCTCCCCGCGTACGCCGTCCGCGGCCCACGCGGCCAGCTCCGACAGCGGCCCGCGCCGGACCTCCTCGTGCGTCTTGGTCAGCTCCCGGCAGACGGCGGCCTCGCGGTCGGGGCCGAAGGCCGCGGAGCAGTCGGCGAGCGCGTCGGCCAGCCGGTGCGGCGACTCGAAGAAGACCATCGTGCGGCGCTCGTCGGCCAGCCCGGTGAGCCGGGACCGCCGCTCCCCCGCCTTGCGCGGCAGGAACCCCTCGAAGCAGAACCGGTCGACCGGCAGCCCCGACACCGCCAGCGCCGTGGTCACCGCGGTCGGCCCGGGCACCGAGGTGACCTCGACCCCGGCGTCGATCGCCGCGCGCACCAGCGTGTACCCGGGGTCGGACACCGACGGCATGCCGGCGTCGGTGAGCAGCAGCACGGTGGCGCCGTCGGCCAGCGCGGCGAGCAGCCCGGGCAGCCGCGCGCGCTCCACCGACTCGTGGAAGGTGACCACCCGCCCGGTCGGCGTGACCTCCAGGTCGGAGGCCAGCCGGTGCAGCCTCCGGGTGTCCTCGACGGCCAGGACGTCGGCGGTGCCCATCAGCTGCCGCAGCCGCGGGCCGACGTCGCCGGGCTGGCCGAGGGGTGCGCCACCGAGCACGAGCCGTCCCGTCACGCGGACGAGCCTGTCACGCCGGGGCCACCCGACCGGCCACATACCCTGAGGCCATGGCGGTCCTCGCTCCCGAGCGCCCCGGCGCCGGGCCACCGCCGCACCCGCCCCGCACCCGTCGTCGCTGGCCGGCGCCGCGACCGCGGGTCGACCGCATCCCGCCGCTGCCGGCCGACCGCCGGCTGTCCTGGGTGCTCGCGCTGGGGCTGGGGCTGCTGGTGCTGGCCGGCCGGCTGGTCGGGATCAGTTACCCCCGCACGCTGTTGTTCGACGAGGCGTACTACCCGCCCGAGGCGTGGGACCTGCTGACGTGGGGCCACGAGTACAACCGCGGCTACACGTTCATCGTCCACCCGCCGCTGGGCAAGTGGCTGATCGCCGCCGGCGAGCACCTGTTCGGCTACACGAGCCTGGGGTGGCGGTTCCCGTCTGCGGTGGCCGGGGCGGTCGCCGTCGTGGTCCTGGTGCGGCTGGCCCGGCGGCTCACCGGCTCCACGCTGCTCGGCCTGGTCGCCGGCCTGCTGCTCGCCTTCGACGGGTTCGCCTTCACCGTCTCGCGGATCGGCCTGCTCGACGTCTTCCTGCAGGTGTTCGTCGTCTCCGCGGTGGCGTGCCTGGTCGTCGACCGCGACCGGGTGCGCGCCCGGATCGCCGGCTCGATGCCGGTCCCGGTCACCGGGTTCCGCCTCGGCCCGCGGGGCTGGCGGATCGCGGCCGGGTTCCTGTTCGGCTGCGCCTGCGCGGTGAAGTGGAGCGGGCTGTACTTCCTCGCCTTCGCGGCGGTGCTGTCCCTGTTCTGGGAGCGGTCGGCCTGGCGTGCGGCGGGAGTCCCCCACCCGGTGGCGACGACGCTGCGCCGCGGCCTGCCCGGCGCCACCTGGGCGCTGGCCGCGGTCCCGGTGCTCACCTACCTCGCCGGCTTCACCGGGTGGTTCCTCGGCGAGACGGCGCAGGGCCGCTGGTGGGCGCAGCGCAACCCGGAGACGGCGTTCCCGTGGATCCCGGACGCGCTGCGCTCGTGGTGGCACATGCACGTCGAGTGGTGGACGTTCCACAACGGCCTGTCGACCTCGCACCCCTGGGAGTCCGGGCCCTGGACCTGGCTGGTCAACGGCCGGCCGATCCTGCTGTGGAACCCGCAGGGCCTCACCGACGCCTCCGGCGACCAGGTGATCCGCTACATCCTCATGGTCGGGACGCCGACGCTCTGGCTGGCCTTCGCGCCGGCGCTGGCCTGGGCCGCGTGGCGCATCGTCGCCCGGCGCGACCCCGCCGCGGTGCTGGTCGCCGTCATGGTGGCTGCCGGCTGGGGCACCTGGTTCCTCAACCCCGAGCGCACGATGTTCGTCTTCTACACGGCGCCGGTGCTGCCGTTCTTCGTGCTCGCCGTCGTGCTGGTGCTGCAGGACGTGCTCGGCCGGCCCGGGGCCCCGCCGTGGCGCCGGACGGCCGGCCTGGCGGCGGTGAGCGGCTACGTGGCGGTGGTGGCGGGGACGTTCGCCTTCTTCTACCCCGTGCTCGCCGGGCTGCCGCTGTCGCACGCGGAGTGGGTCACGCGCATGTGGTTCCCCTCCTGGTTCTGACACCGCGGACCGTCGGGACGACCCGGGGGGCCGGCCGCCGACGACGGCGTCGTGCGCCGGGCCCGGGGCGCCGACGACGGGGCGGACCCTGGGAGCCCGGTCACGAGACGACCGACGCCGCCGGGGCGGGTGCCCCGACGGCGTCGGTCTCAGGGTGGAGCTGAGGGGATTCGAACCCCTGACCCCCTCGATGCGAACGAGGTGCGCTACCGGACTGCGCCACAGCCCCTGACGGAGGACGAGAGTACCTGCCGCGACCCCGGGTGCCGCGGACGGGGTGGCACCCGGGGCGTCGACGTCCGCTACCCGTTGACCACCCGCGGCTGGTAGTAGTCGATGTCGGCGAAGCCGATGTCGTCGTCGTCCAGGCCCACGACGGCGCTGTCCTGCCAGCCGGCCGGCGCCGGGGTGCGCGCGGCCACCACGCGCGCCGGGCGCAGCGGGTGGACCGGCGCCAGCGGCAGGCTCGGGTGCGGCAGGCCGACGGTGGAGTGCACCGGCTCCGCGACGACCGGCTCCGCGACGACGGGCTGCGGCGCCGGGCGCGCGGCCGGCCGGGGAGCCGGCACCGGACGCGCGGCCGACCGGGCGGCGGCACGGGCCGCGCGGCGGGCGGCGGCCTGCTCGCGGCGCACCACGGAGCGCAGCACCGCCAGGTAACCGACCAGCGCGGCGTCGACCACCCCGTGGGTGATCCACAGCCACGGCGTGAGGACGAGCGCGCCGACCAGCGTCAGCACGGCCAGCGCCACGAGCGCGGTCAGCGTGCGCCGGCGGGCGGCGTGCACGTCGACCCGCAGCTCACCGGTGCGGCGCAGCGTGTCGCGGTCCACCGACACCCGCTCGGTCGCCACCGACGCCACCGGGTCGCCGACCCGCCGCCGCTGCAGCGTCCGGCCCCGGGTGACCTCCCCACGCGCCGTCGAGGAGTCGCCGCGGGTCACCACCATGGGCACCAGCACGACGAACCACAGCACGACCAGCGCGGCGAGCAGCACGCCTGACCCCATCGAGAACACCACCCGTCACACGAGTCACTTGCCGGCGCAGGTTATGCGCAGGCCACCCCCCGGACGAGGGAGGCGCGCGGCGTGTCGCCGGAGTGTTGTGTGACGGGAGTGGCGCGGACGGCGGCGTGTCGACATGCGGTCCCCCCGCGACCGGGCGTCAGCGTGGTAGGCCGGGCGCCCGGGAGCGCCAGAGGGCGAGCACCCCGCCGGGCACGTCCTCGGCCAGGAGCGCGTAGGACACGTGGTCGCGCCAGTCGCCGTCGATGTCGAGGTACCGGCGCAGCAGACCCTCCTGACGGAACCCCAGCCGCTCCACCAGGCGCCGGCTGGGCCCGTTCTCCGGGCGGATGTCGGCCTGCAGCCGGTGCAGCCCGCCCGGGCCGAACGCGTGGTCGCACACCAGCGCCACGGCGAGGGAGGCCATCCCCCGCCCGGAGACCGCGCGGTCGACCCAGTAGCCCAGCGACCCCGACCGCAGCGCGCCGCGGACGACGTTGTCCACGGTGACCTGACCGGCGAGCCGGCCCTCGACGCGGACGGCGAACGGCATCGACGTCCCCGCGCGGGCGCGGCGGGTCACCGACCGGCGCATCGCGCGGTAGGCCGCCGGGGTGTGCCGCACCGACCAAGCCACCGGCGCCGAGGGCTCCCACGGCCGCAGCCACGCCTCGTTGGCCAGCCGCAGGCGGCTCCAGTCGCCGGCGTCGCCGCGTCGCAGCGCGTCCAGCTCGACAGGGCCGTACGCCAGCCGGGCCGGCCAGCCCGGGTGCTGTGCCGGTTCCAGGTCAGCCGCCCAGCAGCAGGGGCATCACCGTCACCAGCCCGCCCTCGGCGACCTCGGTGACGTCCTCGTCGACGACGATGAGGCAGTTGGCCCGCGCCATCCGGGCGAGCATCGCCTCGTCCCCGCCGCCGAGCGGCTCGACGACGTAGCCGCCGTCGGGGTGGCGCATGACCTGGCCGTGCAGGTACTGCCGGTAGCCCAGGGGCGAGAGCAGCCGCTCGGCGGAGATGGCCTGCACCGTGCGGCGGAACAGCTGGCGCTTGCCGAGCATCGAGCGGATCGCCGGGCGCACGAAGACCTCGAAGGACACCAGCGCCGCGACCGGCTCGCCGGGCACGCAGATCACCGGGACGCCCTCGCGGCCCAGCCGGCCGAAGCCCTGGACGGCCCCGGGGTGCATCGTCACCTGGCGGAGGTGCATCGGGCCGAGCTCGGCGAGCACCTCCTGCACCTGGTCACCGCTGCCGGCGAACGTCCCGGAGATCAGCACCAGGTCGCTGCGCAGCAGCTGGCTCTCCAGCACCTCGGTCAGCCGGCGCCGCTCGGTGGGCAGGATCCCCCAGCGGTAGGCGGCGGCCCCGGCGTCACGGGCGGCGGCGGCGAGGGCGTAGGTGTTGACGTCGACCACCTGCCCGGGCGCGGGCTGGGTGGTGATGTCGACGAGCTCGGGGCCGGCGGACAGGACGGCGACCCGCGGCCGCGGCCGCACCTGGACGCGGTCCCGGCCGACGGCGGCCAGCAGGCTGATCTGGGCCGGGCCGATCGGGGTGCCGACGTGCACGGCGGCGGTGCCGGGCGAGACGTCGTCCCCGGCGCGGCGGACGTAGCTGCCGGCCTCCGGCCCGGCGTGCACCTGCACCCGGACCACCCCGCCGTCGGTCCACACGCCCGGCACGACGACGTCGGCGCCGGTGGGCAGCATCGCGCCGGCGGTGACCAGGTGCGCCTGCCCGGGGGCCAGCGAGGACACCGGCGCCGCCCCGGCGGCGGTCTCCCCCACCACGGCGAGCTCGACCGGCGCGTCGGGGGTGGCCGCGGCGACGTCCTCGGCGCGGGCGGCGTAGCCGTCCAGGGCGGCCTGGTCGAAGGGCGGCAGCGCGCGGGCGCTGACCACCTCCTCGGCGCACAGCAGGCCCTGCGCGTCGAGGACGGCGAGCTCGATGGGCTCCGGCTGCGGCACCGCGGCGAGGATCTCCTCGAGGTGGGCCTCCACCGTGCGCAGCGCCGGGGGCTCGGGCTCGGCGGCGGCCGCGCGCGGCGGCGGGACCGCGCCGCGGTCGATCTGCGCGGTCGCGTGCGCCGGCAGCGCGGGGGACGTCGGTGGGTCGACGGTGGCCCCGCTGCGGAGGTCCAGCGCCGACGTCTCCCGGTGCAGGGTGTCCCGCGCCCCGTGCGCGCCGTTCTCGCTCATCGCCTGCGATGGTCCCCCCTCCGGGGACCGCCTCAGGCCTGCGACGCGCCCTCGGCGGGCAGGTCGGCCACGAACTCGGTCAGCCACGAGCGCAGCGCCGGGCCGAGGTCCTCCCGCTCGGAGGCCAGCCGGATGACCGCCTTGAGGTAGTCGAGCTTGTCGCCGGTGTCGTAGCGGCGGCCGTCGAACACGACGCCGTGCAGCGGGTGCCCGCGCTCGACCAGGGTGGCCAGCGCGTCGGTGAGCTGGATCTCCCCGCCACGGCCGGGCTCGGTCTCGCGCAGCACCGCGAAGACCTCCGGGGAGAGCACGTAGCGGCCGATGATCGCCAGGCTGGAGGGCGCCTCGTCGACCGGGGGCTTCTCCACCAGGCCGGTGATGGTCACGACGCCCTGCTGGGTGTCCTCCCGGATGGCGACCGCGCCGTACTTGTCGATGTTCTCCCGCCCGACGTCGAGCAGCGCGATCACCGAGCCGCCGTGCTCGGCCTGGACGGCGAGCATCTGCTCGAGCAGGTGGTCGCGGGCGTCGATGAGGTCGTCGCCCAGGAGGACGGCGAAGGGCTCCTCGCCGACGAACGCCGCGGCCTGCAGCACCGCGTGCCCCAGCCCGCGGGCCTCGCCCTGCCGCACGAAGTGCACCTGCGCGACGTCGGTGGACTCCCGGACGGCGGCCAGCCGGCCGGCGTCGCCCTTCTTCTCCAGCGCCGTCTCGAGCTCGGGGGTGCGGTCGAAGAAGTCCTCGATCGCGGCCTTGTTGCGGCCGGTGACCATGAGCACCTCGGCGAGGCCGGCGCGGGCGGCCTCCTCGACGATGTACTGCAGCGCCGGGCGGTCGACGACCGGCAGCAGCTCCTTCGGCACCGCCTTGGTGGCCGGGAGGAACCGGGTGCCCATCCCGGCGACGGGGATGACGGCCTTGCGCGCGGAGCGCTGCGGGGTCGGCATGCGCGGCAGCCTAGCCGTGGCCGTACCGGCCGATCCCGTCCCGTCCGCGGGGGAGGCGGCGGCTCTAGCCTCCACCCGTGACCGCACCGCCGGAGGGAGAGGCGGCCAAGGCCGTCCTCCGCGAGCGGATCCTGGCCGGCCGTCGGGACCGCTCCCCCGCCGCGCGCGCCGGTGCCGCGGCCGCGGTGACCACCGCCCTGCTGGCCCGCCTGGCGCGCGTCCGCGTGCTGGCCGCCTTCGTCCCCGAGGACACCGAGCCCGGCGCCGGCCGGCTGCCGGCCGCCTACACGCAGCTGGGCGCCCGCGTGCTGCTGCCGGTCGTGCCGGAGTCCGGCGCGGAGCTGCGGTGGGCGGTCGACACCGGCCGGCTGGTGCCGGGTCGCTTCGGGCTCCTGGAGCCGGCCGGCCCGCGGCTGGGGCCGACGGCGGTCGGGACGGCGGACGTCGTCGTCGTGCCGGCGCTGGCCGTCGACCGCGGCGGCACCCGGCTCGGCCGCGGCGGCGGGTGGTACGACCGCGCGCTGCGGCACGCCCGCCCGGGCGCGGTCGTCGTGGCGGTGGTCTTCGACGACGAGCTGGTCGACCGGCTCCCGGCGTTCGACCACGACCGGCCGGTGACCGCCGTCGTCACCCCCTCCGGCGGCTGGCAGGAACTACCGACCGGTAGGTGACACGGTGGGCGCGCACCCGTCGACGCCGACGTGAGGAGCCCGCCCGTGTCACCGGAGATCGTCACGATCCTGGCGCTCGTCGTGATCTTCGCGATCGCGACGTTCCTGCCCATCAACATGGGTGCGCTCGCCTTCGTCGCCGCCTTCCTGGTCGGCACCCTGTCGGTCGGGCTGACGACCGACGACATCCTCTCGGGCTTCCCCTCGGAACTGGTCCTGACCCTCATCGGGGTCACCTACCTGTTCGCCATCGCGCAGAACAACGGGACGGTCGACCTGCTGGTGCGGGGGGCCGTGCGGCTGGTCGGCGGCCACGTCGCAGCCATCCCCTGGATCATGTTCGCCGTCACCGCGGTGCTGACGGCGATCGGCGCGCTCTCCCCCGCCGCGGTCGCGATCATCGCGCCGATCGCGCTCACCTTCGCCGCGAGGCACGGGATCAGCCCGCTGCTGATGGGGATGATGGTCATCCACGGAGCCCAGGGGGGCGGCTTCTCCCCCATCAGCGTCTACGGCGCCACGGTGAACGACATCGTCGAGGAGGCCGGCCTGCCGGGCAGCTCCCTCCAGGTCTTCCTCGGCAGCCTGGTCTTCAACCTGGCGATCGCCCTGGTGCTGTTCTTCGTGCTGGGCGGCCGGAAGCTGCTGGGACGCAAGGTGGCGGCCGTACCCCTCGAGCACGTCGAGCACTCCCACGGCACGGTCGTGCGCGGCCACGGCGCCGCTCCGGGGCCGGGCGTCGGCGGCGACGACGACGAGCACATCCACCCGGACGTCGCCCAGCCGGTGCGCTTCGAGCAGGTGCTCACGCTGATCGGTCTGGTCGTGGTCGCGGTGCTGGCGCTGGCCTTCGACCTCGACATCGGGTTCGTCTCGATCTCCGTCGCCGTCGTCCTGGCGCTGTTCTCCGCGCAGCAGCACAAGGGCGCGGTCACCCAGATCAGCTGGAGCACCATCCTGCTGATCGCCGGGGTGCTCACCTTCGTCTTCGTGCTGCAGGAGGCGGGCACCATCGACTACGTCGGCGAGGCGGTCACCGGGATCGGGGTGCCATTGCTGGTGGCCCTGCTGCTCTGCTACATCGGCGCGGTGGTGTCGGCGTTCGCGTCGTCCGTCGCGATCATCGCCGTGGCCATCGCGCTGGCCGTGCCCTTCCTGCAGACCGGGGACATCGGGGCCGTGGGCGTGGTGGTCGCCCTGTCCGTGTCCTCGACCATCGTCGACGTGAGCCCGTTCTCCACGAACGGCGCGCTGGTCCTGGCCAATGCGCAGGACGTGGACAAGGACCGCTTCTACAAGCAGATCCTGGTGTACGCCACGATCGTCGTGGTCGCAGGTCCGCTGCTGGCCTGGC
The DNA here is from genome assembly GCF_900115395.1 of Geodermatophilus obscurus. Lineage (GTDB taxonomy): Bacteria > Actinomycetota > Actinomycetes > Mycobacteriales > Geodermatophilaceae > Geodermatophilus > Geodermatophilus obscurus_B. The sequence continues at coordinate 62,786 of NZ_FOWE01000002.1, read as the reverse complement.
TGACGTTCGCCGTCGTCCCGTCGTTCTTCTGATCGGAGTGAGATCCGAACCATGTCCGGACCCCTGGACGGCGTGCTCGTCGTCGACCTGACCCGCGCGCTGGCCGGGCCGCACGCCGGGATGATGCTCGGCGACCTCGGCGCCCGGGTGATCAAGGTGGAGAGCCCGGGCAGCGGGGACGACACCCGCGGATGGGGCCCGCCGTTCGTCCAGCCGGAGTCCGGTGACCGGGAGTCGACGTACTTCCTGTCGACCAACCGCAACAAGGAGTCGGTCACCCTCGACCTGAAGGACGACGGCGACAAGGAGCTGCTGCGCGAGCTGGTCCGCCGTGCCGACGTGCTGCTGGAGAACTTCCGCCCCGGCACGCTGGCCCGCCTCGGGTTCGGCACCGACGTGCTCGCCGACCTCAACCCGCGGCTGGTCACCCTCGCGATCAGCGGCTTCGGCCACGACGGGCCCGAGGGCGGGCGCGCCGGCTACGACCAGATCGCGCAGGGCGAGGGCGGCCTCATGTCGCTGACCGGCCCGGACCCGGACTCACCGCAGAAGGTCGGCGTCCCGATCGGCGACCTGCTGGCCGGCATGTACGGCGCCTACGGCGTGCTGGCCGCGCTGCTCGAGCGGCAGCGCACCGGCCGCGGGCAGGTCGTGCGCACCTCGCTGCTCGCCGCGATCGTCGGCGTGCACGCCTTCCAGGGGACGGCGTGGACCGTGGGCGGGCAGGTCGGCCGCGCCCAGGGCAACCACCACCCCTCCATCGCGCCGTACGGGCTCTTCCACTGCCGGGGCGGCAGCGTGCAGCTGTCCTGCGGGTCGGAGGGGCTGTGGCGCCGGCTGTGCGCCGAGTTCGGGCTGGACCCCGAGACGCCGGGGCTGGCGACCAACTCCGAGCGGGTGGGCAACCGGGAGCGGGTGGTCGAGCTGCTCGAGGCCGCGTTCGCCGACGTCGACGCCGAGACGCTGCTCGCCCGCCTCGCCGCGGCCGGGGTGCCGGCGGGCAAGGTCCGCACGATCGACGAGGTCTACGCCTGGGACCAGACCCTGTCGCAGGGGCTGCTCGTCGACGTCGACCACGCCACCCTCGGCCCGCTGCGGCTGCCCGGTCCGCCGCTGCGCTTCTTCGAGACCACTCCTGACGGCGAGACCGAGACCACCCGCCGCGAGCACGCCGCTCCCCCGGTGCTCGGCGGCTCGGACGCCGAGATCCGCGCCTGGCTGGCGCGGCCCGGCGCGTGACCCGCCTGGACGCCCGGACCCTGCGCGACCTCGTCCTCGACCCCGGCTCCTGGCGCAGCTGGGACACCCCGGTCGGGCACCGCGACGTCGACCCCGCCTACGCCGAGGAGCTGCGCGCCGCCGCCGCGGCCAGCCGGCAGGACGAGGCGGTGGTCACCGGCGAGGGGTCGCTGCGCGGGCGGCGGGTGGCCGTCGTCGCCGGGGAGTTCGGCTTCCTCGCCGGTTCGATCGGGGTGGCCACGGCCGAGCGGCTCGTCGCCGCCGTCGAGCGAGCCACCGACGAGGGGCTGCCACTGCTGGCCGCGCCGGTGTCGGGCGGCACGCGCATGCAGGAGGGCACGGTCGCGTTCCTGCAGATGATCGGCATCACCGCGGCGATCGCGCGGCACAAGGCCGCGGGCCTGCCCTACCTGGTGTACCTGCGCGACCCCACCTTCGGCGGCGTGCTGGCCTCCTGGGGGTCGACGGGGCACGTGACCATCGCCGAGCCGGGCGCCTCGATCGGCTTCCTCGGCCCGCGGGTGTACTCGGCGCTGTACGGCGAGCGCTTCCCCGAGGGCGTGCAGACCGCCGAGCACCTGGCGCGGCGGGGGCTGATCGACGCCGTCGTGCCGCACGAGGACGTCGCCGACCTCGCCGACCGGGCGCTCTCCGTGCTCTCGGCCCGCCGCACCTGGCACCGCGACGTCCGCGACGCCGAGCGGCCAGGCCCCGACGACGGCGCCGACACCGACGACCCCGAGGACGGGCGCAGCGCGTGGGACGTCGTCACCGCCTCGCGGCGGACCGACCGGCCCGGGGTGCGGCGGCTGCTGCGGACGGCGGCCACCGACGTCGTCGGCCTGTCGGGCACCGGGGCCGGGGAGAAGGACCCCGGCCTGCTGCTCGCGCTGGCCCGCTTCGGCGGCGCGCCGTGCGTGGTGCTCGGCCAGGACCGGCGCGGGCAGTCGCTGTCGGCGCCGCTGGGCCCGGCGGCGCTGCGGGAGGCCCGGCGCGGCATGCGGCTGGCCGCCGAGCTGCACCTGCCGCTGGTCACGCTCATCGACACCCCTGGCGCGGCGCTGTCGGTCGAGGCCGAGGAGGGCGGCCTGGCCGGGGAGATCGCCCGGTGCCTGGAGGACCTGGTGACGCTCCGGGCCCCGACGCTGGCGGTGCTGCTGGGCCAGGGCACCGGCGGCGGGGCGCTGGCGCTGGCCCCCGCCGACCGGGTGCTCGCCGCGGCCAACGGCTGGCTGGGCCCTCTACCGCCGGAGGGCGCCTCGGCGATCGTGCACCGCACCGTCGACCGCGCGCCGGAGATGGCCGCCGCGCAGGGCGTCCGGGCGACCGACCTGTGGCGCGCGGGGATCGTCGACCGCGTCGTCCCGGAGCGGCCCGACGCCGCCGACGAGCCGGTGGAGTTCTGCCGCCGCCTGGGCCGGGTCCTCGGCGACGAGCTGGCCGGGCTGCTGGGCCGCGACGACGCCGAGCGGCACCGCAGCCGACTGCACCGCTACCGCCACCTGGGCCGCTGACGTCGTCCGGGATCAGGTGACCTGATCGTGCTGCGTCCTGGCTCGGCGTCGACGGTGAGCCAGGACGCGCTCCGGTGAGCCAGGACGGCGCTGCTCGGGCCATCATCGGCGCAGGCACCGCCGGGCCCCCGGCCTGCCGGGAGGGGGACCCGTGCGCGATCCCGGCGTCGACGCCCTGCTGGCCGGCTCGCGACACCCGATGGTCCCGGCCGTGCAGGAGCTGCGCGCCGCCCTGCTCGACGGCGTCGACGGGCTGACCGAGCACGTGAAGTGGCGCTCGCCCACGTTCGTGCACGGCGGCGCGGACCGGATGACGGTCAGCCTGTCGCGGGCCGACCGGGCGGTGCTGGTCTTCCACCGGGGAGCCCGGGTGCGCTCGGACGCCTTCGGCTTCGCCGACCCCACCGGCCTGCTGGAGTGGCGGGGTCCCGACCGCGCTCTGGTCACCTACACCGACGCCGCGGCCCTCGGCGCCGCCGCCCCGGTGCTGACCGGCCTGGTCGGGGCCTGGGTGCGCGCCTAGGGGGTCTCGACGTCCCCGCCGTGGGCGACGCGGCGGGTGGCGTCGGGGTCGAGCGCCTCGACGACGGCCTCGAGCGCGTCGCGCAGGACGGCGGTCTGCTCGGCGGTCAGCGGGTCGAACAGGGCGGCGCGGACGGCGTCGACGTGGCCCGGCGCGACCTCGCGGACGACGTCCCACCCGGCGTCGGTGAGGACGGCGAGGTTGCCGCGGCCGTCGTCGACCGAGCGCTCCCGGCGCACCCAGCCGCGGGCCTCCAGGCGGGCCACGGTGTGCGAGAGCCGGCTCTGGGACTGGTTGGCGCGGCGCGCGAGGTCGGTCATCCGGCGGCTGCGGCCGGGGGCCTCGGACAGCATCGCGAGGACGACGTAGGCGGCGTGGGTCAGGCCGGCGTCGCGCTGCAGCTGCGCGTCGAGCGCGCGCGGGAGCAGCTCCGAGGCGGTGAGCCACGCACGCCAGGCCCGCTGCTGGGTGTCGTCGAGCCAGCGTGCGGTCACCCGGCGACGGTACCGGCGCGTCCTCCCCGGACGGGCGTCTGACCACCCGGTTCGGTGGTACGCAGGGTGAGTAGAAAGCGACCGGATGTCACACGGCGGGGGCACGAGGGACACCCGGGCGAACTGTGAGCTGACCCACCATTGACGCAGAGTCACCACGACGGTGAGGGTGACTCGCCACCGGGACCCGCCGGTGCAGGAACCGAACGGAGACCCCGTGGCCGACGTCCCCCATCCCCGCCCGCGTGCCGGCCGGGAGCACGGGAGCGGCCGGCGCGACGCCTTCGCCCCGCTGCTGCACGACCCGCTCGCCGCCCTGTTCCGCGAGCACGACCGGGCCGGCGTCGCGACGCACGGCGTGCCGACGGCGGGCGCGCCCGAGCCGGTCACCGTCTACGACGACGGCGTCCCGCGGGTGAACCTGGGCAGCAACAACTACCTCGGCCTGGCCGGGGACGAGCGCGTGGTCGAGGCCGCCGTCGACGCGGTGCGCCGCTTCGGCACCAGCACCTCCGGCAGCCGGGTCCTCAACGGCACCACCCGGCTGCACCTGCAGCTAGAGGAGGAGCTCGCCGACCACTACGGCGTCGAGGCCGCGGTGCTGACCTCCTCGGGCGTCAACGCCAACGTGGCCCTGCTGTCGACCGCCGGCGGTCCCGGCGACACCCTGCTGGTCGACGCGCACGCCCACGCCAGCGTGCACGCCGGCGCGGCCGCCAGCCGGGGCACCGTCGTCCGCTTCCGGCACAACAGCGTCGACTCCCTGACCCGCCGCCTGGAGCGGCTCGACCCGCAGGCCGGGGCCGTGGTGGTCGTCGACGGCGTCTACTCGATGACCGGCGAGACCGCGCCGCTGGCCGAGCTGGCGGAGCTGTGCGCGGCGTACGGGGCGCGCCTGGTCGTCGACGAGGCGCACGGTCTCGGCGTCCTCGGCGAGCGCGGCCGCGGGGCGGCCGAGCACTGTGGCGTCCTCGACCGGGTCGACGCCGTCACGCTGGCCTTCAGCAAGTCCCTGGCCAGCGTCGGCGGCGCGGTGCTCACGTCCCGGGCGGTCGCCGACGGCATCCGCGCCAGCGCCATGCCCTACGTGTTCAGCGCGGCCAACGAGCCGGCCGGCGTCGGTGCGGCCCTGGCCGCCCTGCGCATCCTGCGCGCCGAGCCCGAGCGGCGCGACCGGCTGCAGGAGAACGGCCGCAGGCTGCGCGTCGAGCTCAGCGTCGCCGGGACGCCCCCGCTGCCCGGCAGCGGCGCGGTCATCGCGGTGCCGACCGGCAGCGCGGAGGCCACCGCCGCGGCGTGGCGGGCGGCCTACGAGTCCGGCGTCTACTGCAACGCCGTCGGCTACCCCGCCGTCCCGCGGGGCCGGGGTGTGCTGCGACTGTCGGTCATGGCCACGCACACCCCGGAGCAGCTGCAGGCCGCCGCGGGCTCGGTGGCCGCCGCGGTGCTCGCCACCCGCGACGCCGCCACCGCGGGCCAGGAGGTCGAGGGCGAGCTCGCCGTCGCCTAGCGCGGCGTGGCGGAGCCCGGCCGGAACGGCGCGCCGTGCCCCGGCACGACCAGCGTGGCCAGCGCGAGCACCCGCTCGCGCTGCTGCCGCAACTGGTCGCGGTCGGGGGCGTAGGGGTCGTCCGCCGGGCCCTCGCCGGTCCACCACAGGTGGGTCAGCGCGACGACGTCGTCGGGCGTGCCGACCAGGGTGGTGACGTCCTGCGGGGTGTGCCCGGGCGTGGCCAGCAGCCGGACGGCGGGGGTGAGCTGCACCCCGTCGGCCGGCCGGCGGGTGAACACGTCGCCCTCGATGACCGACTGGAAGTCGTGCACCGGCACCACCGGGAACAGCGCGACGTTGACGGTGTGGTCGAGGTGGTGGTGGCTGACCACGACGTCGGTGACGTCCTCCGGGCGCACACCGAGGTCGCGCAGCGGCCGCAGCAGGAGGTCGCGGTCGGCCACCATGCCCGGGTCGACGACGAGCACCCGGCCGGCGTCGCGCACCAGCGTCACCGTGCCCGCCACGTGCGGCAGGCGGGCGTAGCCCTCGACCAGGACGTCGACGCGGGCGGTGCGGGCGAGTTCGGGAGGACCGGCCATGCGGCGACGCTAGAGGCCGGCACCCCGCGGGGCGACACCACGCGGATCACGTGGACGACCGGCCCGAGCGTGGCGCATCATTGGCAGTCGAGGGTCCCGAGTGCCAGCTCCCGCCGGCGCCGGGCCCACCCGACCCCCGCTCGACCAGGAGTGCCGCGCCGTGCCCACGTACCAGTACGCCTGCACCAACCCCGAGGGCAAGCACGAGTTCGAGGTGGTGCAGTCCTTCACCGACGCACCGGTCGCCGAGTGCCCGACCTGCGCCACCCCGGTGCGCAAGGTCTACGGCTCCGTCGGCGTGGTCTTCAAGGGCTCGGGCTTCTACCGCACCGACAGCCGCTCGAGCTCCTCCTCGGCCGAGAGCGCGAAGACCCCGTCGGAGAGCTCGTCGTCGTCCAAGGAGTCCTCCTCCACGGGCTCCTCGCCGGCGAAGGAGTCCGCGCCGGCGAAGGCGTCGTCGAGCTCCTCGACCGGCTCGTCCGGCAGCGGCAGCAAGGCCGCCGCCGGCTGACCCGCGGCCGTCCACACCCGGGCGGCTCCTCCACAGGCCGCGCCCGCCGCCCCGGGCACCGGCCGCCCACGGCCAGCCTGGGCCGGTGCCGCGACTGCGCCGTCCCCGCTCCCCCGCCACTCTGCTGCGCCGCTGCCTGGCGGCGCTGCTCGCCGCCGGCGCGCTGGTGCTCGCGCTGCGCCCGCCCGACCCACCGGTGCCGGCTCCGCTCCCGGGCACCCCGGTGGTCACCGCCGCCACCGACCTGCCCGCGGGGACGACGCTGACCGCGGCCGCCCTGTCGCTGACCGAGCTGGCTGCGGCCCCCGGTGGCGCGGCGACCGACCCCGGCGCCCTCGTCGGGCGGGTGCTGGCCGCCCCGCTGCGCGCCGGTGAGCCGGTCACCGACGTCCGGCTGGTCGGCCCGGGCCTGACCGCGCTGCTCCCGTCCGGTCAGGTGGCGGCCCCGGTCCGGCTCGCCGACCTCGCCGTCGCCGGTCTCGCCGGCCCGGGCGACCGGGTCGACGTCCTCGCCACCGCGCCCGACGCCGCCCGCGCCGAGGTGGTGGCCCGCGGCGCGCTGGTCCTGGCCGCCCCCGACGACGACGGCCTGCTCGTCCTCGCCGTCGACGAGGCCACCGCGGCCACGCTCGCCGCCGCGGCCACGGGCGCCACGCTGACGCTGAGCCTCCCCGCGCCGCCGTGAGCGGTCCTAGTCGCTGCCCCAGTGCGGCGGGCGGTCCTCCAACCAGCGCCGGTCGGGATCGGCGTCGTCGGGGCGCTCGCCCCAGCCGACGTCCCGGTCGTCGGGTGCCCGCTCGGCCGCCACGGCCGGGACCGGGGCCGCCGCCGGCGGCTCCTCCAGCGGCACGCCGAGGCCGTCGAGGACCTCCGCGGACGGCAGGGCGGCGAGCACCGCGCCGGGCAGCGCGAGCTTCGCCCCCCGGGTTCCCGAGCCGACGACGACCAGGCCGGCGGCGGCCACGGCGGCGTCGACCAGGACCGGCCACGACGGCGGCAGGCCGACCGGCGTGATGCCGCCGTAGGCCATGCCGGACTCGGCGACCGCGACGTCCTGCGGCGCGAAGGAGGCCTTGCGCGCGCCCAGGTGGCGGCGCACGAGGCCGTTGACGTCGGCGCGGGTGGTGGCCAGCACGACGCACGCGGCCAGCGCGGTCTGCCCGGCCCGGCGGGTGGCGACGACGACGCAGTTGGCCGACGCGGCCAGCGGGACGCCGTAGGCCTCGGTGAAGGCCGCGGTGTCGGCGAGGTCGTCGTCGACCGGCGCGACCCAGGCCGGGCCGGGCAGCGACGGGAGGGCCGCCGCGACGGGCCCGCCCAGCAGGTCGGGCCGCGAGGCGGCGGGCACCCAGGTGAGCGAGCCGAGGACGGGGGGCTGGTCGGCGGGGTCGGGCACGACGGCGATCCTGCCCCGTGGCCGGATCGCCGCGACGGACGGCCCGGGACCTGGCGGTGCCGGCCGCCGCTCTCGGCCAGGATGGGCGGCATGATCGGTCAGCTGCACTCCGTCGTGATCGACGCGCCCGACGCGCACGCGCTCGCCGGCTTCTACGCCGAGCTGCTGGGCCTGGAGGTGACCACGGGCGGCCCGGGCGACTCCTGGGTCGTGGTCAGCGGCCGCGGGCACCGGCTGGCCTTCCAGCAGGCGCCCGACCTCGTCCCGCCGGACTGGCCCGACCCGCAGCGCCCGCAGCAGTTCCACCTCGACGTGTTCGTGACCGACGTCGACGAGGCAGAGCCGAGGGTGCTCGCGCTCGGCGCGCGGAGGCTCCCCGGCGGCGGAGGCGACTTCCGCGTCTACGCCGACCCTGCCGGCCACCCCTTCTGCCTGGTGTGGGACGCGTGAGCGCCGAGCTGCCCGGCGTCGACCGGGCCTCCGCGAGCGAGTTCGTCGCGGCCACCGGGTTCGACGTCGGCGAGGCGGGCGGCGCCCGGGTCACCGGCACCGTCGACCTCGGGCCCGAGCACCACACGCCGTGGGGCGTCGTGCACGGGGGCGTGTACTGCGCGGTGGTGGAGTCCGCGGCGTCGATCGGGGCCAGCGCCGCCGTCGCCGACCGCGGCCAGTTCGCCGTCGGGGTCAGCAACAGCACCGACTTCCTGCGGCCGGTCACCACCGGCCGGCTCGACGTCCTCGCCGAGCCGGTGCAGCAGGGCCGCACCCTGCAGCTGTGGCAGGTGCTGCTCACCCGCGCCGAGGACGGCAAGCTCGTCGCACGCGGTCAGGTGCGCCTGCAGAACGTCCCGCTGCCGGGGACCTGAGGGCGCGGCGCACGGGCTACACCAGCGGGAGGGCCGGCTCCCGGTAGGTGGTCCCGGCCAGCGACGGCGGGAGCACGTCGGGGTCGATGACGACCGAGAACAGCGCGCGCGGGTCCTGCAGCGTCGCGGGCGGCCGGGCGGCGGCGCGCGGCACGACGTGGTCCCAGCGGGCGGGGCGGCGGTGCGGCAGCAGCTCGCGGCCGTCGAAGAGGTAGTCGCCGAGCACCTCCCCCACCAGCAGCCCGGCGCCGTGCTCGATCGGCAGCGCCACCGGGTCGCCGGGGCGGATCTCGTCGAGGAAGGTCGACAGCTGCCGCAGGTCCTTGCTCGGGCGCCGCCCCGACAGCTCCTTGGCCAGCGCCCGCAGCTCCGCCGGGGACAGCCCGGTGGCGTCGACGTCGACCCCCGACTGGGTGCCCAGCCCGACGACGCCCGCGGCCAGGCACGCGCCCAGCTCGTTGTGCGCCCGCGGCCGCACGACCCACACCCGCGTCCCCTCGGGGGCCGGTGCCGGCGGGACGTCGTCGGCGCCGGGCCACAGGTAGGGCAGGTCCTCGGGCTCGGCGCCGAACAACGGACGGAACAGCGGCCGGTAGAAGTCCGGGTCCTTGGCCAGCAGGTTCGAGCGGTGCGACCGGTGCACCGCCTCGTCGCCCACCCAGGACGGCAGCAGCCCGGCGCCGGCGAGCTCCTGCTGCGTGGCGCCGGTGACGTCGGGGGCGAACTCGGCGATCAGCGTGTGCGTGCTGTCGGCGAACCCGCGCTCGCGCCACACCTCCACCATGGCGAGGCCGTAGACGACGAGGGCCGCCGTCCGCCCGCGCCACATGTGCACGACCGGGTGCGACGTCCAGCCGTAGTCGGGCAGTTCGAGGGCGCGCAGGACCTGCAGCGTCTCCACGCGCTGCTTGCCCAGCCGTGGCGAGTCGAGCAGCCGCGCGCTCTCCCGGAAGTCCGGCACCGGCAGGAAGGTCTGCATCGGGGGACCTCCTATCCCGGCCCGCTCCGGGTCAACCGTCCAGCGCCGCCAGCGCCGCCTCCCACCGGGCGCGGCGGGCGTCGTCGTCCTGCTCCCACCACGCGGGCCCGCGCTCCCCCAGCCCGGTCTTGGCCAGCTGCACCCGGTCCCGGGCGGCCCGCACGGCCGCCGGGTCGGGCGCCGTCCGCACCGCGGCGCGGGCGGCGCCCAGGTGGGAGAGCAGGCGGGCGCGGACGTCGTCGGGCAGCGACGGGTCGGCCGTCCGCCACCGCCGGCCGTCGACGACGACCCAGCGGCCGTCGTCGGTGAGCTGGCCTCCCTGCAGGGGCCCGGCGCGAGCCTGCGAGCGCTGGGGGGCGGGGAGGTCCTTCCGCTCGCGGCGGGTCACGCGCCGCAGCGGCGGGCGAGCTCGGGCAGCACGTCGCCGAGCGGGGCGTCGACGCGGACGTCGGCCCTCGCGTCGCCGCGGGTGGGGCCGAGGTTGACCACCCCGACCGGGATACCGAGCTCGGCGGCGCGCAGCACGAAGCGGTAGCCGCTCATGACGGTCAGCGAGGAGCCGAGGACGAGCAGGCCGGCGGAGTCCTCGAGCATGCGGAAGCAGGTGTCGACGCGCTCGCGTGGCACGGTCTCGCCGAAGAAGACGACGTCGGGCTTGAGCGGGCCGGCCCCGCAGGCGCGGCAGTCGACCATGACGAAGCCGTCGAGCACCTCCTCGGGCAGCTCGGCGTCGCCGTCGGGGTTGACCTCGTCGGCGCGGGGGCCGAAGTCCGGGTTGGCCGCGCGCAGCCGCCGGTGCAGCTCCGCGCGCGGGGCGACGTCGCCGCACGACAGGCAGACGGTGCGGTCGAGCCCGCCGTGCAGCTCGAGGACGTCGCGGGCGCCTGCGGCCTGGTGCAGCCCGTCGACGTTCTGCGTGATGACGCCGCCGAGCAGACCCGCCCTCTGCAGCCGGGCGACGGCGGAGTGGCCGGCGTTGGGGCGGGCGGCGGCCATCTGCGGCCAGCCGACGAAGCTGCGCGCCCAGTAGCGGTGCCGGCCGCGGGGGTCGCGGCAGAAGGTCTGCCAGGTCATCGGGGTGTGCCGGCGCAGCGAGCCGGTGGCGCCCCGGTAGTCGGGGATGCCGGAGTCGGTGGACAGGCCGGCGCCGGAGAGGACGAGGACGTCGCCGTCGGCGACCAGGCCGGCCAGCTCGTCGAGACCGGACGGGCTCTCGACGGCGGCGGGGAGGGCGGCGGTCACCGTCCCATGGTGCTCCGCGACGGCGCGCCGCGCCGCCGTCAGACCGTGGTGCCGGCGGCAGACCGTGGTGCCGCCGTCAGACCGTGGTCCCGCCGTCAGACCGTGGTGCCGCCCAGCTCGCGCTCGAGCCGGCCGAGCAGGTCGCCGTAGACGCGGCGCAGCCCCCTCGGCGCGAAGGTCCGCTCGAAGAAGCCGCCGACGCCGCCCGCGCCGTCCCAGGTGGTGCGCACCGCCACCGTGCTCCTCCCGGCGTCGGCCGGGGTGACCGTCCAGGTGGTGACCATCGACGAGCGGGTGTCGCGCTCGACCAGGGTGCCGTCGGGCTCGCTGACCTCGACCAGCTGGTCGCGCACCCGCTTCGACGTCGCGGCGAAGCGCCAGTGCACCTGCGTGCCGGCGCCCCGGCCACCGGCCTCGACGCGGTAGTCGCTGAACTGCTCGGGCAGCACCCGCGGGCGCATGCCGGAGTAGTCGGCGAGGGCCTCCCGGACCCGCTCGGCGGGCGCTGCGACGACGCGTTCGGCGGTGGCCACGACCTGTCCCATGTGCCCATCCTCCCCTCGTCCCCGCCGGCCCCGCCGGGGACGTGGCCCGGCTCACCGGTCGACCCGTTTCCCACCGGGTACTGACGGCGGATGCGCGAACTGCTGTCCGTCTCCCGCGCGGGCTCGGGCGAACCCCTGCTGCTGCTGCACGGCATGGGGAGCTCGCGACGCGACTTCGCCGCCGTCCTCCCCCTGCTGACCGGCCGCTTCGACGTCATCGACGCCGACCTCCCCGGAGTCGGCGGGTCGCCGGCCCTCGAGGTACGGCCCACGGTCGCCGCGATCACCGACGCGGTCGAGCGGACGCTGGACGCGGAGGGCGTCGACCGGGTGCACGTGCTCGGCAACTCGCTCGGCGGCCGCGTGGCCCTCGAGCTGGCCCGCCGGGGACGCGCCCGGTCGGTGGTGGCGATCGGGCCGTCGGGCCTCAACGTGCTGCCGGAGCGGATCCTGCAGGGCAGCGGCATGGCGCTGGCGCGCGTCGTGATGCGGATCGGCGCGCCGCTGGTGGCGCCGCTGTCGCGCTCGGCCCTGGGCCGGGCCGCGCTGCTGGCACCGCTGAAGGTCCGCCCCTGGGACACCTCCGTCGACGAGGCGATCGGGGCGCGCGAGGGGTTCGCCGACTCCCGCGACTACTGGCGCACCCTGCTGTGGGGACTGCTGCTCGACGTCCCCCTGGGCCTGGACCGCATCGACTGCCCGGTCACCCTGGCACAGGGTGTGGCCGACTGGATCGCCTCGGGGCAGACCTACCGGTACCTGCCGCTCGTCCCCGGCTCCCGCTTCGTCCTGCTGTTGTGGGCCGGTCACGCGCCGCAGTCGGACCGGCCGCGGACGATCGTGCGCCTGGTCGAGGAGACCGCGGCCCGGGCGGCCGCCGTCCCTGCCGTGGAGCAGGTCAGCGCTCCTCCTCGGCGTTCAGGTACCCGCACCGGTACCGGGCGTCGGCCATCGCCTCGGTGAACCGCACCTCCCAGGCCGGGTCGGCGGAGGGGAACGTCTGGAACACCCGCTCCTCCAGCACGGCCGGCAGGCCGTCCGGGCCGGTGTAGGCACGCCGCAGCAGCACGCGCGTCTCGCCGTCGACCTCGTCGTGGGCCGGCGCCCAGCGGGCCCGGGCGACCGCCGCCTCGGTGCGGCGCCGGCCGGGCAGCCGGGCCGGCGTCGCGCCGGGGGACCCGGACGGGGAGGCCGACCACACGCCCAGCCCGTACAGCAGGAGTCCGGCGAGCAGCAGGAGGACCACCAACTCGGCCACCAACACCACCATGGACCGACGGTAGTTCCCCCGGAGCGCCGGGAGGAGGGGCCGGACACCGGCCCGCTAACCTCGACCGGCACGCCCCAGCCGGCCTCCGGCCGACGAGCCCCCGTAGCTCAGGGGATAGAGCATCGGTTTCCTAAACCGTGTGTCGCAGGTTCGAATCCTGCCGGGGGCACCAGCCTCATCGCGCGCCCGCGGGCCCCAGCACCCGCCGTGCGTCCTCGCGGCCGGCCGGGCTGAGCAGCGGCTCCCAGGCCGCGACCAGCCGGCGGAGGTAGGCGCCGTACCGGTCGAGGAAGTCCGCCGAGTGCTCGGCGACGTCGAGCTCGTCGACCGTGCTCAGGTCGGCGAGGTCCCGCAGCTCGCCGGCGGTCAGATCGTGGTGCTCCCCGGTGAAGCGGTCCACCACCCGCCGGGTGCCGGGCAGCGCCGTCCAGGTGCGGCCGCGGTCGCAGGCGGCGTAGAGGTAGTCGCAGGCGGCGTAGAGGTACACGAGCCGCTCGGCGTCGGGGCCGACCACCCGGCCAGCAGCGGCCGCTCGTCGAGCCCGAGGAGGGCGACGTCGAAGCCGTCGGTGCCGTAGACGGCGTGCGCCCCGGCGGCCAGCTGCAGCGTCGTCGAGGCGCCCAGTCCGGCCAGCCGGTGCCCCACGCGCTCGAGGTGGGCGGCCAGCGTGCCGCCGGGGTGCCCGATCGTCCCGGCGCCCCGCTCGCGCAGCAGGTCGGCGAGCGCCGTCCCGTCGGACACGGGACCGACGCTAGCGCCGCTCACGGGACGCCGCGCGCCCCCGCGGCGGGCCGCCCGCGCAGCGCCGCCGCAGGACGGCCGCGCCGGGGCCGGTGAGCTCGTCGCAGGCGGACTCCCGGCCGGCCATCGCCACGAGGAGCGCCAGCGTCGTCCCGCGGACGAGCGGGCCCTCGCCGGTCGCGAAGGGCCCGTCGGTGGCCTCCAGGCGCAACCCCGTGACGGCGGTCCGGCCGGAGACGGTGAAGTCCCGCCGGGCGGAGAAGCGGGCGACCGCGGTGACGGTCTCCACCGGCGGGGTGTGCGACAGGCCCAGGGGACGGCGGACGTCCTCGCCGTGGATCACGACCTCGCCCAGCCACGCCTCGACGGGACCCCACGGCGCCGTGGTGCTGGTGGTGACGCGGCGGAACCGCTCGAGCGTCTCCGCCGGTGTCGCCCCGCGGTGCTCGGCCAGCCGCCGCTGGTTGTGCAGGTCGGTGTCGAACCGCGCCCCCACGACGCTGGCGACCCAGCGCCACGGGCCCACGCTGGCGGCCGCCGTCAGGTGGGCGACGACCTCCTCGACCGACCAGCGCGCGCACAGCGACGGCAGCGCCCACCGCGCGTCGTCGAGGCCGGCCAGGTCGTCGGCGAGGGCGGCGCGCTCGGCGTGCGCCGCCGCCCAGAGGTGATCGCGTGTCGGGGCGGTCCTGCGCACGGGGTCCTCCGGGGGGTCGGACGGGGCTGTCGCCAGTACCGACCGGCCGGCGCCGCCGGGCTCATCGGTCCGGACCGGATGACCGGACGCCGCACGGTGCCGGCGCGTCGGCGGGTATGCACCCGGCATGTCACCGCGCACCTCGGCCGTCGCGGCCTCCGGCCAGTGGACCGACCCGGACGACGGCATCCGTTACCCCTCCGGAGAGGTGCACGCCTGGGAGCAGGGGCGCAACGAGGCCGTGTGCGGGCTGTCGCTGTCGCGGTCCCGGCTCACCCGCTTTCCGCACGTGAGCTGGGCCGACGTCCAGCCGGAGTCCGGCCGGCACGCCGAGGAGGTGCAGGCGGTCTGCCGTCGCTGCCGGGCCGGGCTCGGCGGCCGGCGCGACGAGCGCCCCTGGACGCGGAGGGACCCCCGCCCCTGACCGGGACGGTCAGAGGCGGGGGTCCCGGGTGGAGCGCGTCAGCGGAGGGCGGTGAGCAGTCCCCGGTCCACCGGTCGGGCCGTGAGGACGCCCGTGCCGGACGCGGCGTCGACGCCCTCGAGCGCGGTGAAGGGCACCTCCTGCGTGCACACCGTCCCCGGGGCGGGGAGCGTCACGTCGACCAGGTAGGCCTCGGTGGCGGAGTCGATGCAGGTGGAGCGGCCGCCGTAGGCGGTGTGCCCGTCACCCTCCATCGTCAGCAGGGTGGCGTTGCCGAGGTCCTCGACCATCTGCAGCGACCCCCGGTACGGGGTCGCGGGGTCGTAGGTCGTCCCGATGACCAGCGGCGCGGGCGAGGTCGCCGGCACCTCGAACGGACCGGCGAAGGCGTCCTCGTCCCGGGCCGGCCACAGCCCGAGCGTGATCTCGGCGTAGGCGAAGCTGGCCCAGAAGTGCGGGAAGGCGACCCACTCCTCCGCACCCCGGTCCAGGTACTCCTCGACGTCGCGCGGCCACTGCTGCTCGCCCGCGGAGATGGAGAAGAACGCGTCGTTGCCCACCGGGTCGGAGGTGATCAGGTCCAGCAGCGCCCGGACGGGCGAGCCGTCGCCGGCCTCGGCGGAGGCCAGCACCGCGGCGAGCAGGCCCCAGTTCTCCTTGGCGTACAGCAGCGTCAGCGTGACCGCGCGGATGTCGTCGGCGGTGACCGGCGTCGGGTCGTCGGGGTAGCCGTCCGCCGGCAGCGGCGCGGCGTCCGCGGCGGCCAGCAGCCGGTCGTAGGCCAGGTAGGGGTCGGTGCCGCCGAAGCCGGCGCAGGCGACCTGGTCGACCGCGCACGCCTGGGTGAAGCGGGCCAGCGCGAGCTCGAAGCCGCTCGCCTGCGCGGTGCTCAGCGAGACCGGGTCGTTGATGTACCCGGTGGGGTCCAGCGCCCCGTCGAGCACCATGGCGCGGTAGCGGTCCGGGAAGAGGCTCGCGTACGTGGCGCCCAGGAACGTCCCGTAGGAGAAGCCGAGGAAGCTCAACTTCTCGTCGCCGACGGCGGCGCGCAGCGCGTCCAGGTCTCGCGCGACGTTGGCGGTCGAGACGTGCTCCAGGAGCTCGCCGTTGGCCGCCGCGCACCTGTCGGCGTAGCGCTGGGCCCCGGACACCAGCTCCTCGACGTCGACGTCGAGCGGCGTGGGTGCGGGGCTCGGGAAGAACTCCTCGGTCCGCTCGTCGATCTGGCAGTCGATGGCCGGCGTGCTCTGGCCGACGCCGCGCGGGTCGAACGCGACGATGTCGAACCGCTCGTTCAAGGTGGCGAACAGGCCGGCACCGGCCGCCTGCAGGTAGTCAACGGCGGGACCGCCGGGGCCACCGAAGTTGAAGAACAGCGAGCCGACCCGGTTGGCCGGGTCGGTGGCCGGCACCTTGGCGACGGCGATCTGCACCTGCCCGCCGGTGGGCTCGTCGTAGTCCAGCGGCAGGCCGGCCACCGCGCACTGCACGTCGGCGGCCGTCGCCTCCTCGGTCAGGCCGCAGGCG
The DNA here is from genome assembly GCF_900115395.1 of Geodermatophilus obscurus. GTDB lineage: Bacteria > Actinomycetota > Actinomycetes > Mycobacteriales > Geodermatophilaceae > Geodermatophilus > Geodermatophilus obscurus_B. Next base: position 46,724 of record NZ_FOWE01000002.1, on the reverse strand, counting down.
GCCCACGACAACGACGGCACGGTGAGCGTCGCAGGCACGACGCTCGCCTCCTCCGTCGCGGCGGCGGGTGCCCCGCTCGCCACCAGGAGAGCGACGACCGCGCCTCCCACCGTGCCGACCTGTCGTCTCATCCGCATCTCCCTGCTCGAGCTGTGAGTTGCCTGTGAAGAGCGCCTGCAGGAAAGCGGGCAGCAGCCCCCAGGACCAACCCGCCGGGAGGAATCAGCCGGGCCGACGCGCGACCCGCCGTGCGGCCGCCCCGGAGGGTGACCGCCGTCCCCCTCCTGGGTGACGACGGCGCCCGCGCGCCCGTGACGGGGACGGCCTGGTCGGGCACGTCCCCGGTGTGGCGGAGCCGCGCGCGCTGACGGTGCGGAGCGGCGGCGACCGGGCCGACCCGTCCGCGGGACACCCCGTCGGAGGGGCACGGACGCGGCTCCGAGGCGTTACCGTTCCAGTTGCACGTCGTGACCCCGGCAACGGCGCCGGGGCGATGCGGAGGTGGCAGGACAACGATGGAGACCACGGTGGTCGACGTCCCCGAGCGGGGACGGTTCGAGGTGCGCGTCGGCGAGCAGGTCGTCGGACTGGCCAGCTACCACGTCGAGGACGGCACGATGGCCCTGCCGCACACCGAGGTGGACCCGAGCATGGGCGGCCGCGGGCTCGGCAAGATGCTGGTGAGCGGCGTGCTCGACGCCGCCCGCGAGCGGGGGCTCACCGTGCTCCCCTACTGCTCGTTCGTCCGCCACTACATCCAGCAGCACCCGGAGACGCTGGACCTGGTCGCCGACGAGGACAAGCCCCACTTCGGGCTGGCCACCTCCGACGCCTGACCGGTCGCTGACCTGCGGCGTCGCACCCGGCCACCTAGCCTGGGGCGGGTGCCCACCGCCCTGCTCTGGTTCCGCCGCGACCTCCGGCTCGCCGACCACCCCGCGCTGCTGGCCGCCCTCGACGCGGCCGGCGACGGCGGGTCGGTGCTGCCGGTCTTCGTCGTGGACCCGCGGCTGTGGGAGCCCTCGGGGCGGCCACGCCGCCAGTTCCTCCGCGGCTGCCTGGAGGACCTGCGGGGGCAGACCGGCGGCGCGCTGGTCATCCGCTCCGGCGACCCGGTGCGGGTGGTCCCCGACCTCGTCCGCGAGACCGGGGCGGAGAGCGTGCACGTCTCCGCCGACGCCGGCGTCTACGGCCGGGCCCGTGACGCCGCCGTCGAGCAGGCGCTCCGCGACGTCCCCCTGGTGCGCACCGGCTCGCCCTACGGCGTGACGCCCGGCCGGCTGACCAAGGACGACGGCACGCCGTTCAAGGTCTACTCGCCGTTCGCCCGCGCCTGGCGGGCCCGCGGCCTGCACGGGCCCGCGCCCCGGCCGGACGACGTCGCCTGGGCCGACGGCGTCCGCTCGGAGGACCTCCCGCCCGCGCAGGACCTCGGCGACACGGTGCTGCCCACCGCCGGGGAGGCCGCCGGGCGCGACGTCTGGGCGCAGTTCCGCGACCAGCGGCTGCTCGGCTACGCCACCGGCCGCAACACCCCCGGCACCGACGCCACCAGCCGCCTGTCCGCGCACCTGAAGTACGGCACCGTGCACCCGCGCACGCTCCTCGCCGAGGCGCAGGCACTGGCCGACGAGCACGCCGAGGCGGTGGACAAGTTCGTCGGCGAGCTGATCTGGCGGGACTTCTACGCCGACGTCCTGTGGCACCGCCCCGAGACCGCGCGCGAGCCGGTCGACCCCCGGATGACGGCGATGCGGTACGACACCGGGCCCGTCGCCGACGAGCACTTCCGCGCCTGGGCCGAGGGCCGCACCGGCTACCCGATCGTCGACGCCGGGATGCGCCAGCTGCTCGGGGAGGCCTACGTGCACAACCGCGTGCGGATGGTCGTGGCGTCGTTCCTGGTCAAGGACCTGCACATCGACTGGCGGCGCGGCGCGCGCCACTTCTTCGACCACCTCGTCGACGGCGACCTCGCCAGCAACCAGCACGGCTGGCAGTGGGTGGCCGGCACCGGCACCGACCCCTCGCCGTACTACCGCGTGTTCAACCCGACCCGGCAGGGCGTGCAGTTCGACCCCGACGGCGCCTACGTGCGGCGCTGGGTGCCCGAGCTGCGCGACGTCCCCGACCGCTACGTGCACGAGCCGTGGACCGCGCCCGGCGGCCTGCCCGTGGGCTATCCGGAGCGGATCGTCGACCACGCCGAGGAGCGGCAGGTCGCCCTGGCGCGGTACCAGGCGGTGCGCGATGCCTGAGGGGCACACCCTCTTCCGACTGGCCAGGGAGCAGTCGGAGCTGTTCGCCGGCCGGCCGGTGCACGTGACCAGCCCGCAGGGCCGCTTCGCCGCGGGCGCCGCGCTGCTCGACGGCCGGGTCGTGGAGGAGATCACCAGCTACGGCAAGCACCTGTTCGCCGATTTCGGCGGGCCCGTCCTGCACGTGCACCTGGGCCTCTACGGCACCTACACGACCGGCCTGGGCGACCCGCCGTCCCCGCGCGGGGCGCTGCGCATGCGCTGGGTCGCCGACGGGCCGAAGGGCGAAGGTGTCTGGACCGACCTGCGCGGGGCGACGGCGTGCGACGTCCTGACCCAGCCCGAGGTCGACGGGATCCTCGACCGGCTCGGCCCCGACCCGCTGCGCACCCGCCGCGGCGGCCCGCTGTCGTACGCGAGGGTCGGCCGCAGCCGGACGGCGGTCGGTGCGCTGCTCATGGACCAGTCGGTGCTGGCCGGGGTGGGGAACGTCTACCGCGCCGAGATCCTCTTCCGGCACCGCATCTCGCCGTTCCGCCCCGGCCGCGACGTCGGCGCGCAGGAGTGGCAGGCGCTGTGGGACGACCTGGTGAAGCTCATGCGGGCCGGCGTCCGGATGGGCCGGATCGTGACGACCGAGCCTGCGGACCGCTCCCGGCGCTCGGGTGCGGTGCGCCGGGAGGACGCGCACTACGTCTACCGGCGCACCGGCCTGCCGTGCCGGATCTGCGGCACCGAGGTGCGCACCGAGGAGATGGTCGGCCGCAACCTGCACTGGTGCCCGACCTGCCAGGCGGTCTAGCGCACCACGCCCGTCGAGATCCCGTGATCTCGACGCGCACGCCGGCCCTGGATGCCGAGATCACGTGATCTCGACGAGACACCGGGCTACAGCGCGCCCTTGTCGGGGTCACCGGCGGGCAGCGCGTCGAGCACGGTGACCGCCGGCGCCCCGGTGAGCTTGCCCTCCAGCCTCCCCGACAGCGCGGTCAGCGCCTCCGCCTTGCCGTGGGCGGCCAGGGCCTCGGCGCTCTCCCACTTCTCCACCATCACCAGCGCCCCGTCGCGGCCCTGGTGCAGCGAGTAGCGCTCGCAGCCCGGCTCGCCGTGCACCGCCGGCACCGTCCCGAGCACCGCCTCGCGGACCTCCTCGGCGTGCTCGGGCTTCGGGGTGATGGTGGCGATGACGACGACGGACACGGGCGGTCCCCTTCACTGCAGCGGTGTGTTGTGGGCGGTGATCTGGCGCACCACTACCCCGCCGGGCCAGGATCCCAGTCGTGGCGGACGAGAGTGACGCGGAGAGCCGCCCGCTGCGGGTGGCCGTCGTCGGCGCGGGGCCGGCCGGCATCTACGCCGCGGAGACCCTGACCCGCCGGGCACCGGTGCCGGTGACGGTGGACCTGCTCGACCGGCTGCCCACGCCCTTCGGCCTGGTCCGGCACGGCATCGCCCCCGACCACCCGAAGATGCGGGCCATCCGCGACACCCTGCACCGCGCGCTCGACGACCCCGGCGTCCGCTTCGTCGGCAACGTCGAGGTGGGCACCGACGTCACCCTCGAGGACCTGCGCGCGCACGTCGACGCCGTCGTCTACACCTACGGCGCGGCGCTGGACCGGCCGCTGTCGGTCGACGGCGAGGACCTGCCCGGCAGCCTCGCCGCCACCGACCTCGTCGCCTGGTACTGCGGCCACCCCGACGCCGACCGGGCCCGGGTGGAGTCCGCGCTCGAGGGCGTGCGCCGCGCGGTCGTCGTCGGCGTCGGCAACGTCGCCCTCGACGTCGCCCGCGTGCTGGCCCGCGCCCCCCAGGAGCTCGAGCCCACCGACATGCCCCAGCACGTGCTCGACGTCCTGGCCGCGGCGCCGGTCGAGGAGGTCACCGTCCTCGGCCGGCGCGGCCCCGCCCAGGCCAGCTTCACCACGATGGAGCTGCGCGAGCTCGACGGGCTGGAGCAGGCCACGGTGCTGGTCGACCCGGCCGACCTCGAGCTGTCCCCTGCCGCCGAGGAGCGCATCGCCGGCGACCGCAACGCCACCCGCAACCTCGCCGTCCTGCGCGGCTGGGCCGGTCACGACGCCGGGCCCGGCCGCGTCGCGCTGCGGCTGCGCTTCCACCGCCGACCGGTGCGCCTGCTGGGTGCCGACCGGGTCACCGGCGTCGAGGTCGAGCGGACGACGGTCGGCGACGACGGCCGCGCGACCGGCACCGGAGAGTTCGAGGTGCTGCCCGCCGACCTGGTGGTGCGCTCGGTCGGCTACCGCGGGGAGGGCCTGCCCGGCCTGCCGGTCGACCAGCGCAGCGGCACCGTGCCGAACGAGCAGGGCCGGGTGCTGCGCGACGGGCGGCCCTCACCCGGGGAGTACGTGGCCGGCTGGATCAAGCGCGGGCCCAGCGGCGTCGTCGGCACCAACAAGCACGACGCCCGGGAGACGGTGACCTCGCTGCTGGCCGACGCGGAGGCCGGCGTCCTCCGGTCCGGGGGCGACCGCGACGACCTCGTGCGCACGCTGCAGGCGCGGGGCGCGGAGCCGGTGCTGCTGGAGGACTGGCGGGCCATCGACGCCGCCGAGGTCGCCCTCGGCGCCACCCGGGGACGGGCCCGCACCACGATGCACGAGCGGGAGACGCTGCTGGCCGCCGTCCGCGCCGCCACGGCCCGCTAGCGGCCCACCGCGCCGATCAGCTCGCGCGCCGACCGCTCGCTGGCCGCGGCGGCGAAGCGGATCAGCGTCTCGGTGTCCGGGCGCAGCCGCAGCGGCGCGCCGTCGTCGGTGAGCGCGACCCCGCCGGCCGCGGCCAGCACCGCCAGCCCGCCGGCGACGTCGTGGACGTGGGTGCCGCTGCGGTCGAGGTCGTGCCACGCGCCTGCCGACCCGTCGGCGACCAGGCACAGGTCGACGGCGGTGCAGCCGGTCACCCGCACCCGCCACGCCGTCGACGGCACCCGCACCACCCGGCCGGACGGGGCGACGACGGTCGAGCCCTCGCGCACCCGCGCCGGGACGCCGTCGCGCCAGGCGCCGGTGCCCACTCCCCCGGCCCAGCGGCGCCCCGACGACAGGTCGACCACCAGCCCGGCCACCGCCTCGCCGCGGTGCACCAGGGCCGCGGAGAACGCCCACGGCGGCAGGCCGGCGCGGAAGTTACCGGTGCCGTCGAGGGGGTCGAGCACCACCCACGGCCCGTCGTCGGGCACCGCGGGGTCGGCCCGCTCCTCCGACAGCACCGGCACCCCGAGCGGGGCGAGCACCTCGACGGCGGCGTCGTGCGCGGCGTCGTCGGCGGCGATCGACCAGCTGCCGTCGTCCTTGCGCTGGTCGCGGCCGCTGTCCCGGGCCAGCGCCACCGCCACCTCCACCCGGGTGGCGGCCAGCGCGGCCAGGTGGGCGAACCGCTCGGGCAGCGGGGCGTCCTCCGGCGGGCCGGCGACCTCCAGCACCCGGCCGGTGCCGGCGTCGTGGACGGTCGAGCAGCCCCACGCCGAGGCGACGGCGAGCAGCGCCGACCGCCCGGTGACGTGTGTCGAGCGGCGCAGGACCACGGCCTCGGTGCGGCCGGCGTCGGTCCAGCGCCGGCGCAGGTGGGCCGCGGCGCCGTCGGTGAGCAGCAGGCGGGCGCCGGGGTCGAGCAGCTCGGGGGCGAGCGCGGCCGGCGCCACGCCCAGCAGCGCCGCGGCGGCGCGCAGCTCGGCTCCCGACGCCGCGACCCGCATCGTCTCGGTCACGGTCCCCCCGCTGTGTGTGCTCCCCGGAACGGTAGGCCACCCGCGCGCCCCGGGTAGGGCGGCACGGTGGAGACCCCCGCGCGCACCGGCCTCGACGACGTCGACGTCGTCCTCCTCGTGCACCGCGAGCCGCCGGAGGTGCTGGCCCGCCACTGCGCGGCGGTAGCGGCGGCCACCGGTCCCGGCTGGCGCGGGCGGGCGCTGCTGGTCGAGAACGCGCCCGCCCCGGCCACCTCCGCCGCCGCTCGGCGGCTCCTGCGCAGCGGCCACCCCGACGCGGACCGGCGCGTGCTGTCCTCGCCCCGCAACCTCGGCTTCGCGCGCGCCATGGACCTCGCGCTCGACGCCTGCCGCGGCCGCTACGTCGCGCTGCTCAACTCCGACGGCGAGCCGGCGCCGGACGTGCTGCGCCGGCTGGCGGAGGTCCTCGACGCCGAGCCCGACGCCGTCTGGGCCGCCCCGGCGGTCTCCGGTCCCGGCGAGGACGACGACCCGCCGGGCCCGCCGTTCGACGTCGACGACCTGCCCGGCACCGCGCTGCTGGTCCGCCGGGAGGAGTTCCTCGCCGCCGGCGGGTTCGATCCGCTGTACTTCTTCTACAACGAGGACCGCGACGCCTCGCGGCGCCTGCGCGCCGCCGGGCACCGGCTGCTGCGCGTCCCCGACGCCCGGTTCCACCACGGCAAGGACGGCCGCGGCCGCCGCGCGGCGCTGCGCCGCGAGTGGCACTACGCGCGGACGGTGCAGGTGCTCGTCCCGCAGCACGCCGCCCGCCCGGTGCGGGAGACGGCCGCGTTCCTCGCCCGCCGGCCGCGCGCCGTCGCCCGCCACGTGCGCGAGGGCGACCTGCTCGGCGCGGCCGGGATCGTGCTCGCCCTGGCCGAGCTCCCCCGCGCGCTGGTGCTGGCCGCCGCCCGCCGTCGCCGCCCCTGGGACGGCGCCCGGCTGGCGGCCTGGCTGGAGAGGAACCGGATCGAGGTCAGCCGGAGTTCCGCAGCGCCGTCGCGATCCCGTTGATCGTCAGCTGGATGTTGCGGCGGACGATCTCGTCGTCGTCGCCCGTGCGGCGGCGGCGCAGCATCTCCACCTGCAGGTGGTGCAGCGGCTCCAGGTAGGGGAAGCGGTTGCGGATCGAGCGGACCAGCGACGGGTTGTCGGCCAGCAGCGACTCGTCGCCGGTGACGGCCAGCAGGACCCGGCAGCTGCGCTCGTGCTCGGCCCTGATCTGGTCGAACACCCGGGCCCGCAGCTCCTCGTCGGGCACCAGCGCGGCGTAGCGGGCGGCGAGGTCGAGGTCGGTCTTGGCCAGCACCATGCCCATGTTCGACAGCACGGTGCGCAGGAACGGCCACCGCCGGTGCAGCTCCCGCAGCCGGGCCAGCCGGGCGGTGCGTCCGCCGGGGCCGTCGCCGTCGATCCACGACTCCAGTGCCGTCCCGGTGCCGTACCAGCCGGGCAGCATGATGCGCGCCTGCGACCAGCTGAACACCCACGGGATCGCGCGCAGGTCGGCGATCCGGTCGCCGGCCTTGCGCGACGGCGGCCGGCTGCCGATGTTGAGCTCGGCCAGCTCGCGGATCGGCGTCGCGGCGCGGAACCACTCCACGAACCCCGGCGTCTCGTGCACCAGGGCCCGGTAGGCGGCCTGCGCGCGGGCGGCGAGGTCGTCGAGCAGCGCGTAGGCCTCCTCGGCGTCGTCCCCGAGGCCCTCGACGTCGAGCAGCGTGGCCTCGAGCGTGGCCGCGACCAGCGCCTCGAGGTTGCGGCGGGCGAGGTCGGGCTCGCCGTACTTGGCGGCGATCACCTCGCCCTGCTCGGTCACCCGCAGCGCCCCGGCGACCGCGCCCGGCGGCTGCGCGCGGATCGCCTCGTAGCTCGGCCCGCCGCCGCGGCCGACGGTGCCGCCGCGGCCGTGGAACAGCCGCAGCCGCACGCCCTCCCGGCGCGCCACCTCCACCAGCGCCAGCTCGGCGCGGTACAGCGCCCAGTTGGCGGCCAGGTAGCCGCCGTCCTTGTTGCTGTCGGAGTAGCCGAGCATGACCTCCTGCTGGTCGCCGCGGGCGCCGACCAGCGCCCGGTACAGCGGCTGGGCGAGGACGGCGGTCATCGTCGCGCCCGCGCCCTGCAGGTCGGCGATCGTCTCGAACAGCGGCACGATCCCGACCGGGCAGGAGGGCCCGGCCGGGTCGAGCAGGCCCACCTCCTTGAGCAGGACGGCGACCTCCAGCACGTCGCTCACCGACTCGCACATGCTGATCACGTAGTTCGGGATCGCCCGCGGGCCGAGCAGCGCCACCTGCTCGGCGGCGGCGACCAGCAGGTCGAGCTCCCCGCGGGCCAGCTCGGAGAGCTCCGCGCCGGCGCGGACCAGCGGGCGGCGCAGCCGGAGCTCCCCGGCCAGCAGCTCGACCCGGGCGGCCTCGTCGAGGGCGGCGTAGTCGGCGCAGACGCCGGCCCACGCCAGCAGCTCGGCGACCACCTCCTCGTGGACGGCGGAGTTCTGCCGCATGTCCAGCCCGGCGAGGTGGAAGCCGAAGACCTCGACGGCGTCGCGGAGCCGGGCCAGCCGGTCGTCGGCCAGCGCCCCGGCGCCGTGGCTGCGCAGCGAGGCGTCGACGACGTCGAGGTCGGCGAGCAGCTCGTCCGGGGTGCCGTAGGGCGCGAGCTCCGCGTGCGGCGGCACACCCGGCACCGAGCCGAGGACCCGCCGCGCGGTGGCCGCCAGCCGCGCGTGCACGCCGTTGACCGCCCGCCGGTAGGGCTCGTCGGCGCGGAACGGGGAGTCGTCGCGGGCGGCGTCGGCCAGCCGCGACAGCTCCGGCGTCACGGTCACCAGCCGGTCGGACATCGACAGGTCGCGGTAGAGCTCCACCAGCTCGCCGAGGTGGTGGGCCAGCGCCGTCTCGGCGTGCCGGGTGGTGGCCCGGCGGACGGCGTCGGCGGTGACGAACGGGTTGCCGTCGCGGTCGCCGCCGATCCAGGAGCCCGGCTGCAGCACCGGCTGGGTGGGCAGCCCGCTGCCGGGCCAGCGCGCGCCCAGCTCCCGGCGCAGGCCGGCGTTGATCTCCGGGACGACCCGGAACAGCGACAGGTCGTAGTAGCGCAGCGCCTCGTCGATCTCGTCGGTCAGCCGCAGCCGCGACAGCCGCAGCAGCGCCGTCTGCCAGAGCGTGAGCACCGAGCGCTCCAGCGCCGCCGACCAGCGCTGCTCGTCGAGGTCGCCGGGTGCCGTCCGGTCGCGCTCGCGGACCAGCTCGGTGACGTCCCGCTGCACCTGCGAGATCGTCTTGCGGCGCACCTCGGTGGGGTGGGCGGTGACCACCGGCACCACCAGGGCGCCGTCGAGGTGGCGGGCCACGACGTCGGGGTCGAGGCCGGCCCGGTCGAGCAGCGCGAAGGTGGCCGCGAGGCTGCCCGGCTGGGGTGGCGACCCGGCGCGGCGGTGGTGCCGGCGGCGGCGCTCGTGGTGCAGGTCCTCGGCGAGGTTGGCCAAGAGCGAGAAGTGGCTGAACGCGCGGATGACGTGGTTGGCGGCGCGGACGTCGAGGTCGGCCAGGCGGCGCGCCAGCCCGGCGCGGTCGGCCTCCGAGCGGCGCACGGCGAACGCCTGGAGGCGGGTGGACTCCACCAGGTCGAGGACGTCGTCGCCGGCCTGCTCGCGGATGACCTCGCCGAGCACCCGGCCCAGCAGCCGGATGTCGTCGCGCAGTGGGGCGTCGTCGGCCCGGCCGTCCCCCTCGGGGTCCCGCCCGGGCAGGCGGAGGTCGGCGACGTCGACGGTGGCTTCGGACATGGCCGGCAGTATCGACGGTCCGTGTGACGCGGAGGTGTCGCGGGCACCTGGGCGGCCGTGCAGACGCTGCGAGCCACCCCCGCCGCCCCCGCTCCCGCCGACCACGGCGAGGGCCCGACCTGGGACGCCGCCCGCGGCGAGCTGCTCTGGGTCGACATCTCCGCGGGCCGGGTCCGCCGCGGCGCCCTCGACGACGACGGCGCGATCCGCGACACCGGCTCCCTGCACGCCGGCGACACCGTGGGCTTCGCCGTCCCCGCCGCGGCCGGGGGCTGGCTGACCGGCGCCGGCGGCGGGTTCACCCACGTCGCCGACGACGGCACCGCCCGCGTGCTGGTCGACCTGCCCGGCGAGGGCGGCGGCGAGGGCGACGGCGGCACGCGGATGAACGACGGGAAGTGCGACCGCGCGGGCCGGCTCTTCGGCGGGACGATGGCCTTCGACCAGCGGCCCGGCGCCGGCAGCCTGTACCGGGTCGACACCGACGGCACCGTCACCACGGTGCTCGACGGGCTGACCGTCTCCAACGGCCTGGGCTGGTCACCCGACGGCCGGACGGTGTACTTCGCCGACTCCGGCCCCGCCGTGGTGCACGCCTTCGCCTACGACCCGGGCAGCGGGGAGTTCTCGGACGGCCGTGTGCTGCTGGAGACCGGCGGCCCCGACGGCGTCGCCGACGGGCTGACCGTCGACGACGAGGGCTGCCTGTGGACGGCGATGTGGGGCGGCGGGCAGGTACGCCGCTGGTCCCCCGAGGGCGAGCTGCTCGCCGTCGTGGAGGTGGGGGTGGCGAACACGTCGAGCTGCGCCTTCGCCGGCGACCTGCTGGTGATCAGCACCGCGCACGGCGACGCCGACGAGCCCGACGCCGGGCGGCTGTTCACCGTGCGGCCCGGTGTCAGCGGCCCGCCGGCGGAGCCCTACCGGGGTCCGCTGGAGGGGCTGCGGACGGTGTAGACCTGCGCACTTCCGCGGAAGTGCACGGGTCTCAGCTCTCCTGGAGCAGCGCGAGGGCCGCGGCGGCGAGCTGGTCGCCGGCGTCGGCGCCGCGCTGGAACTCCTCGGCGGCGCCGGTGAGGTCGCCGCGGTCGGCCAGCAGCACGCCCAGGTTGTGGTGGCAATAGGAGTCACCGGCCTGGATGCCGGCGCGGTAGGCCTCCTCGGCCGCCTCGTCGTCGCCCAGCTGCTCGCGGTAGAGGTTGCCCAGCGGCAGCCACGCCACCTGCTCGCCGAGCTTGGCGCCGCGCTCGAGGACCGAGCGCGCCTCGGCGCCGCGGCCGGTCTGCAGCAGCAGCGCGGCGAGGTCGGCCCGGGCGGCCGCGAAGTACGCCGCGCCGGTCCGCAGCCGCTCCTCCAGGGCGGGGTCGAGGGTGGCGCACCACTCCCAGCAGGCGGCGACGGCGTCGGCCTCCTCGTCCCCGCCGGCGGCGAGCTCCTGCGCGACGGTCAGCGCCTGCTCGCGCTCGCCCTGCTCGCGCAGGAGGAACGCCAGCTGCAGCCCGCCCTCGGTGTCGCCGGCCGCGGCGGCGCCGCGGTAGGCGGCCATGGCCCCGGCCAGGTCGCCCAGCTGCTCCAGGGCCAGGCCGAGGTTGCGCCAGGCGTCGACCTCGCCGCCGGACAGCGCCACCTCGTAGGCCTCGACGGCCTCCGACCAGCGCTCCTGCGCGGCCAGGCTGTTGCCCAGGTCGTAGTAGCCGGTGACGTCGCCGAGGGCCGCAGCGCGGCGGAAGCACCACTCGGCGTCGGTCTGCCGGCCGGCCTCGGCCAGGTCGCAACCCAGGTCGATGAGCTCGTCGGCGTCCTCGGAGGCCTGCAGCCGCCAGAGGCGTGCGTCCAGGTCCTCCGTCATGCCGACGATGATGCGGGCGCTGACCTGGGCGCACGCCCTCCCACGGGGTGAGGTCACCCCAACGTGTCCGGGCCTCGTCCGGGCGGGTGTCCCCCCGCCGGGACCCCGCCCGGGACGGGCCCGGAGGTCACGCCTGACCGGCCCGCAGGGCCTCCTTCAGCTTCGTCCTGCCGCCGGTGCGCAGCAGGGCGCCCGAGTACACCCGCCCGCCCAGCCGGACCACCAGCGCGATGGCCACGAGCATGAGCAGCACGGCCACCGCGACCTCCCAGAGCGCCACGTCGCCGGCGGCCTGGCGCACCGGCATGACCATCGGCGAGAGGCCCGGCACGTAGGAGGTGACGACCGCCAGCGTCGACTCCGGGTCGCTCGCGGCCTGGATGGCGACGATGAAGCCGGCGACCAGGACCAGCGAGGCGGGGGTCAGGACGCTGCCGAGGTCCTCCTGCCGGCTCACCAGCGAGGCGGCGACGGCGAAGAGGGAGGCGAAGAGCGCGTAGCCCAGGACGAACCAGAACAGCAGCCACAGGACCGTGCCCACGAGCTCGCCGGGCAGCTCCACGACGTCGAAGGCCAGGGCGCCGCCGATCCCGATGGCGGCGATGACGGCGATCTGCCCGAGGCCCAGCACGCCCAGACCGAGGATCTTGCCGGCCAGCAGCTGCCACGGCCGCATCGTGGCCAGCAGCAGCTCGACCACCCGGCTGGACTTCTCCTCGACGACGCCCTGCGCGACGAACTGGGCGAACAGGATCAGCAGGCTGTAGAGCACCACCACGCCGACGACGGCGACGGCGGTGCGCTGCCCGTCGGCCGCGGTGTCGTCGTCGAGCGAGGTCACCGTCACCTGCGGCAGGTCGGCGGCGTCGACGCCGGCCCCGGCGAGCACCTCGCCCAGCGCCACGCTGCCCACCGCACCGGACACCAGCGCCTCGAGGGTGGCGTCGGGCGTGCCGACGACCAGCTCGGGGGCGCTGCCCGTGCCGTCGAGCAGGACGGCGTCGACCTCCTCGGTCTCGACGGCGGCACGCGCGGACTCCCCGGTGTCGAAGGGCACCACCTCGACGCCGACGTCGAGGGCCTCGGCCTGCGCCTCGATGGCGGTGCCGAGCTGCCCGGGGTCCCCGACGACGCCGACCCGCTGGGTGTCGTCGCCGGAGTTGACGACGACCTGGAACACCAGCACACCGAGGATGAGCACGATCATCAGCACCGAGCTGGCGATGAACGTGCGGTCGCGGATGCGGGTGGAGATCTCGCGGGCGGCGACCAGCCGGACCATCTGCACGCTGGACAGGGGCGCGCTCACGCGGCGACCTCCTGCCGGACCTGCCGCTGCGCCGGGTCGGCGACGGCCTCGCGGAACAGCTCGACGAGCGTGGCCTGGCGCCAGGCGAAGTGGGTGACCCGCCCGGTCCGCAGCGCGGCGGCGAGCACCGCCTGGTCGTCGGTGCCCTCGTCGAGCTCGAGCAGGGTGTCACCGCCCTGCTCGGACACGACCCGCACGCCGGGGACGGCGGCGGCCCAGCCCGGCGCGGCGTCGGGGACGACGACCCGCAGCACCCGGCCGGCCTCCCGGCGGCGCAGCTCCTCGACGGTGCCGGAGGCGACCATGCGGCCGCGGGCGAGGATGCCGACGGAGTCGCACAGCCGCTCGACGAGGTCGAGCTGGTGGCTGGAGAACACGACCGGCACCCCGGCGCGGCACTGCTCGAGCAGTGCGTCGGCCAGCGCGTCGACGCCGACCGGGTCCAGTCCGCTGAACGGCTCGTCGAGGATGAGCACCTCGGGTCGGCTCACCAGCGCCGCGGCCAGCTGCACGCGCTGCTGGTTGCCCAGCGACAGCTTCTCGACAGCGTCGCCGCGGCGCTCCGCCAGCCCGAGGCGGCCGGACCACTCCTCGGCCGCGCGGGCCGCAGCGGCGGCGTCCATGCCGTGCAGCCGGGCGAAGTAGGTCAGCTGCTCGCCGACGCGCATCTTCGGGTAGAGCCCGCGCTCCTCCGGCATGTAGCCGATGCGGCGGCGCATCCCCTCGTCCAGCGGCCGCCCGCGCCAGCGGACCTCGCCGGCGTCGGCGCGGGCCAGCCCCATGGCGATCCGCATGGTGGTCGTCTTCCCGGCCCCGTTGGACCCGCAGAAGCCGAACATCGAGCCGGGGGCGACGGTGAACCCGACGCCCTCCAGCACGTGGTTGTCCCCGTAGCTCTTGTGGAGCCCGTCGAACTCGAGCACTGTCCCTCGATCCCTGGTCCGCCGCCCGTGCACGGCGACGCTATCGGTCGCCGCCTCGCGCGCCCGGCCGACCTGCGGTGTCATCGGTCCATGAGCCAGGAGAACGTCCCCGCCAGCCCGCCGTCGGGTGTGGGGCTCGAGGGCCTGCGGGCCGCCGCGGCCGGCTGCCGGGCGTGCGAGCTGTGGGAGCCGGCCACCCAGACGGTGTTCGGCGAGGGCCCGGAGACCGCGCGCATCGTGTTCGTCGGCGAGCAGCCCGGCGACCAGGAGGACCGCAAGGGCGAGCCGTTCGTCGGCCCGGCCGGCCGGCTGCTCGACCGGGCGCTCACCGAGGCCGGCATCGAGCGCAAGGACACGTACATCACGAACGCCGTGAAGCACTTCCGCTTCACCCCGACCCCGAAGCGGCGCATCCACCAGTCGCCGGGCGCCGAGCACCTCCGCGCCTGCCGGCCGTGGCTGGAGGCGGAGTTCGAGGTGCTCAAGCCCGAGGTCGTCGTCTGCCTGGGGGCGACGGCGGCCAAGGCGCTCATCTCGCCGTCGTTCCGGATCACCAAGGAGCGCGGCAAGCTGATGCCGTGGACGCCGCCGGGCGTCGCGCAGGTGACCCCCGACGAGGAGCCCGAGGAGGACGCGCCCGCCCAGACCTGGATGCTCGCGACCGCCCACCCCTCGGCGATCCTGCGGACCCCGGACGAGGCGCGCGAGGCCGCCTACGGCGCGCTCGTCACCGACCTGCGCGTCGTCGCCGGCGCGCTGGCGTAGGGGCAGCCGACCCGGTGATCACCTCGGGTCCAGCGGGGCCTCCGGTGGCAGGAGGGCCCGCTGCACCCGAGGTCGTCACCGGCCGCGCCGGAGCACTCGCCTAGGCGGCCGCGCGCGACGCCCGGAAGTGCAGGAACGAGGGCACCAGCAGCGCGACCACCACCATCGACACCACGACGACGACGCCGCCGGACACCATCGCCGCGCTCACCCCCACCGCGCTGGCCATCGCCCCGGCGCGCAGGTCGCCCAGCCGCGGACCGCCCGCGACGACGACGAGGAACACGCCCTGCATGCGCCCGCGCATGTCGTCGGGTGCCGCCGTCTGCAGCATCGACGACCGCAGCACCGCGCTCACCATGTCGCCGGCGCCGGCGACCGCCAGGAACAGCACCGCCAGCCACAGGGTGGGGGCCAGCCCGAACCCGACGATCGCGACGCCCCACACGACGATGGCGGCGAGCACCACCGCCCCCTGCCGGTCGACCCGGGACACCCACCCGGAGGTCAGGCCCATGAGCAGGGCGCCGATCGAGACGCCGGCGAACAGCCAGCCCAGCGCGTTGGGCGAGTCCGCGTACCGGCCCTCGGTCAGCTCCGGGAACACCGCCTGCGGCCAGGCGAACAGCATCGCGATCACGTCGACGACGAAGGTCATGAGCAGCACCGGCTGGGTGCGCAGGAACGCGAACCCCTCCCCCACCCCGCGCAGCGCGGCGCCGAGGCGCAGCGGCCCCGTGACGCCGGCGGGCGGCAGCGCCGGCAGGCCGCGCAGCAGCAGCACCGCGACGAGGAACCCGAGGGCGTCGACGGCGTAGGCGAGGAACAGGTCGCCCAGGCCGATGAGGACCCCGGCCAGCAGCGGCCCGGCGATGACGCCGACCTGGCGCACCGTCATCGCCAGCGCGTTGGCCGCGGGCACCCCCTCGGGGCCGACCAGCGCGGGGATGACCGCGCTGCGGGTCGGCTGGTTGACGGCGGTGAAGCCGGAGACGGCCGCGACCAGCAGCCACAGCAGCCAGAGGTTCCCGCCGCCGGGCAGCAGGGCCTGCACGGCCAGCAGCGCGCTGGTGACCGCCGAGCCCGCGCCGGTGACCAGCATCAGCCGGCGGCGGTCCATCGCGTCGGCGATGGCGCCGCCCAGCAGGCCGAAGACGACGAGCGGCACCAGCGCGACGACCGAGGTGACACCGACCAGCAGCGAGGAGCCGGTGAGCGCGTAGACCTGGTACGGGACGGCGACCAGCGTCATCTGCTGGCCGAGCATCGTGGCCGCGACGCCCCAGAACAGCCGCCGGAACCCCGGCTCGCGCAGCGGCGAGGTGTCGAGCGCCCAGGACCGTCGGGGCGCCGCCGTCACGGGGCCAGCCGCTGCAGGACCCAGCCGCCGCCCTCCTCGTCGTCGCGGACGAAGCGCAGCCGGTCGTGCAGCCGGCCCGGCCCGCCCTGCCAGAACTCGACCTGCTCGGGCACCACCCGGTAGCCGCCCCACGTCGGCGGCCGCGGCACCTTCTCCGTCTCGGTCCCCTCGTCGAGCAACCGCACCCGCGCCACGAGCTCCTCCCGCGAGTCGACGACGGTGGACTGCACCGAGGCGACGGCGGCCAGCTGGGCCTCGCGCGGGCGGGGGTCCCACAGGTCGTCGGAGGCGGTGTCGCCGATGCGCTCCACCCGGCCGGTCACCCGGACCTGGCGCTGCAGGGCGTGCCACGGGAAGACGAGCGCGGCGCGGGGGTTGGCGGCCAGCTGCGCGCCCTTGGCCGAGGCGTAGCTGGTGCCGAAGACGAAGCCGGCCTCGTCGTAACCCTTGAGCAGCACGATGCGGGCGTCGGGAGCGCCGTCGGTGTCGGCGGTGGCGACGACCACCGCGTTCGCGTCGGGGAGGTCGGCGGCGACGACGTCGCGGAACCAGCGGTCGAACTGCTCGACCCAGGTGGGCGCGAGGTCCTCCTCGCGCAGTCCCGGGCGGTCGTAGTCCCTGCGCATGCGGGAGAGGTCGGCCACCCCGCCATGCTGACACCGCCGCCGCGGACGGGTGCCGGACGGCTCCCGCTGGACGGCAGCCCCCCGTGTGCCGGTGGCCTGGGCACCGCCTAGGGTCGCCGGTGCAGTCGTGCGGCACGACCCGTGTGCGCACGAGGTCCGCAGGCAGAGAGGCACGCGAGATGGCCGACGACTTCGTACCCGGCCTCGAGGGCGTCATCGCCTTCGAGACCACGATCGCCGAGCCCGACAAGGACGGCGGCTCCCTCCGCTACCGCGGGGTCGACATCGAGGACCTGGTCGGCAAGATCACCTTCGGCAACGTCTGGGCGCTGCTGGTCGACGGCAAGTTCGGGCCCGGCCTGCCCCCGGCCGAGCCGTTCCCCATCCCGGTGCACAGCGGTGACGTCCGCGTCGACGTGCAGGCCGCGCTGGCCATGCTCGCGCCGTTCTGGGGCTACCGCCCGCTGCTGGACATCTCCGACGAGGAGGCCCGCGACCAGCTGGCCCGCGCCGCCGTCATGGCGCTGTCCTACGTCGCCCAGTCCGCCCGTGGCATCGGCACGCCCGCCGTGCCGCAGAGCCGCGTCGACGAGGCCACCACGATCGTCGAGCGCTTCATGGTCCGCTGGCGCGGCGAGCCCGACCCCCGTCACGTCGCCGCCGTCGACGCGTACTGGACGTCGGCCGCCGAGCACGGCATGAACGCCTCGACCTTCACCGCCCGCGTCATCGCCTCCACCGGCGCCGACGTCGCCGCTGCGATGTCGGGCGCCATCGGCGCCATGTCCGGCCCGCTGCACGGCGGCGCCCCCTCCCGGGTGCTGCACATGCTCGACGGCGTGGAGGCCGAGGGCGACGCGGAGAAGTACGTGAAGGGCCTGCTCGACCGCAAGGAGCGGCTCATGGGCTTCGGCCACCGCGTCTACCGCGCCGAGGACCCCCGCGCCCGCACGCTGCGCAAGGCCGCCAAGGAGCTCGGCGCCCCCCGCTTCGACGCCGCGCTGGCGCTGGAGCAGGCCGCGCTCAAGGAGCTGCGCGAGCGCCGCCCCGACCGGCCGATCGAGACGAACGTCGAGTTCTGGGCGGCGATCGTCCTCGACTTCGCCGAGGTGCCCAGCCACATGTTCACCTCGATGTTCACCTGCGCCCGCACCGCCGGCTGGTGCGCGCACATCCTCGAGCAGAAGCAGACCGGCCGCCTCGTGCGCCCGTCGGCCCGTTACGTGGGCCCGGCGGCGCGCAAGCCCGAGGAGGTCGACGGCTTCGACACCATCCAGGTCAAGTCCGTCAGCGACGCGACCCCGGCGTAGCCGGGCCAGCCCCCCGAGGAGCCCCTCCCGCATGA
The DNA here is from genome assembly GCF_900115395.1 of Geodermatophilus obscurus. Lineage (GTDB taxonomy): Bacteria > Actinomycetota > Actinomycetes > Mycobacteriales > Geodermatophilaceae > Geodermatophilus > Geodermatophilus obscurus_B. The sequence continues at coordinate 28,766 of NZ_FOWE01000002.1, read as the reverse complement.
CCATCGAGATCCCCGGCGACCTGCTGCCCGCCGACGGCCGGTTCGGCTGCGGCCCGTCGAAGGTCCGCCCCGAGGCGCTGCAGGCCCTGGCCGCCGACGGCGCCGGGGTCATGGGGACCTCCCACCGCCAGGCGCCGGTCAAGGCCCTCGTCCGGCAGGTGCGGGAGGGGCTCACCGAGCTGTTCGGCCTGCCCGACGGGTACCAGGTCGTGCTCGGCAACGGCGGCACCACCGCGTTCTGGGACGCCGCCACCATCGGCCTGGTCCGCCGTCGCAGCGCGCACGGCAGCTACGGCGAGTTCTCGGCCAAGTTCGCCTCCGGGGTGGCCGAGGCGCCGTTCCTCGAGGAGCCGGTCGTCGCGAAGGCCCCGCCCGGCTCCCTGGCGCTGCCCGAGGGGCAGCCCGGGATCGACGTCTACGGCTGGGCGCACAACGAGACCTCCACCGGCGTCATGGCGCCGGTGGAGCGGCCCGCCGGGGCCGACGACGACGCCCTGGTGCTGGTCGACGCCACGAGCGGCGCGGGCGGCCTCCCGGTCGACGTCGCGCAGTCCGACGTCTACTACTTCGCGCCGCAGAAGTCCTTCGCCGCCGACGGCGGCCTGTGGATCGCGCTGATGAGCCCCGCGGCGCTCGAGCGGGTGGCCGAGGTCAAGGCGTCGGGCCGCTGGATCCCCGGCTTCCTCGACCTGTCGATCGCGGTCGACAACTCCGCGAAGGACCAGACCTACAACACCCCCGCCGTCGCCACGCTGTTCCTGCTGGCCGACCAGGTGCGCTGGATGCTCGGCCTCGGCGGGCTCGACGGCGCCGTCGCGCGCAGCCGGGACTCCTCGGGCCGGCTCTACGGGTGGGCGGAGGCCTCGCCGTACGCGACGCCGTTCGTCCGCGACCCCGCGCACCGCAGCCTCGTCGTCGGCACGGTCGACTTCGACGAGTCGGTCGACGCCGCGGCCCTGGCGAAGACGCTGCGGGCCAACGGCGTCGTCGACGTCGAGCCCTACCGCAAGCTCGGCCGCAACCAGCTGCGGGTGGGCATGTTCCCCGCCGTCGACCCCGACGACGTCAGCGCGCTGACGGCCTGCATCGACTTCGTCGTCGAGCGCCTCTAGCGGGCCAGCTCACCGTCGGCGGGCTGGACGGCGGTGCTGGGGAAGTCGCGCAGGTCGCCGGTGGGCGTGCGGTCCCAGCTGCGGAACGTGAGGTCGGTCTGCAGGTAGAGCGCGACCAGCTCGGCGGTGCTGCGGATGCCGTCGAGGTGGGTGCGCTCGTTGCCGTGGCTGCCGTCGATGCCGAAGCCGATGAGCGCGGCGCGGGTGTTGGCCCCGGCCTCCAGCGCCGAGGCGGCGTCGGACCGGTAGTACTTGTAGACGTCGCGGCGGTGCGGCACGTCGTGCACCCGGCACAGGTCGATCAGGTGCCGGGTCAGGTGGTAGTCGAACGGCCCGGTCGAGTCCTGCATGGCGATGTTCACGCACTGCTCGGACGAGGACTGCCCCGGCGCCACCACCGACGTGTCGATGCTGACCAGCTCGGCGACGTCGGCGTCGAGGCCGTGGCTGGCGCCCAGGCCGACCTCCTCGGCGATGGTCACCAGCAGGTGCGCGGTGACCGGGACCTCGACGCCGTGGTCGAGGATCGCCTTGAAGGCGCCGAGCGCGGCGGCGATGCCGGCCTTGTCGTCGAGGTGCCGGGAGTTGACGAACCCGCTCGAGGTGATGACCGGCTGCGCGTCGATGGCGACGAAGTCGCCCACCTGGATGCCGCGCCGTTCCAGGTCGGCGCGGCTGTGCACCACCTCGTCGACGCGGACCTCCACGAAGTCCCAGCCCACGCCCTGCTCGTCGACCTCGTCGCCGAAGCGGTGCCCGCTGGCCTTGATCGGCAGGATCGTGCCGGTGTGCCAGTAGTCGCCGGAGACGTCGTCGCTGAAGATCGTCACCCGCGCGCCCTCGGCGAAGCGGGCGCTGTGCGTGCCGACGGGCACGATCGCCAGCCGGCCGTTGTCCTTGAGCTGGCTGACCATGCAGCCGATCGTGTCGGCGTGCACGACCACGGTGCGGTCGGCGCCGGGGCTGCGGCTGGGCAGCTCGGCGATCAGCGCGCCGCGGCGGGTGACCTCGAAGTCCAGGCCGAGGTCGCGCAGCTCGCCGCCGACGAGCTGCATGACGTGGTCGGTGCGCCCCGACGGGCTCGGGATGGTGAGCAGCTCCATCATCACGCGCTGGACGTAGTCCATGTCGATCGGCAGCCGCTTCTGGCCGGCGTCGACCGGTGAGGGCAGGAAGCGCTCGTTGCGCTCGGGATCGTCGCGGGTCGCGTCACCCACGAGGCCGGCGTCGTCCCGGGGACCGGTCAGCATGGGATGCGAGTCTAGGGCCGCGCCCTCCCCGGCCCGCCACGCCGGACGGCCTGCCGCCGTCGGACGCCGTCCGCGGATAGCCTCGCGCGTGGCCCGGTGTACCCGGGCCACTCGTCCACCGCCGTCCGAGGAGGTCACCCGTGCGCACGCTGCGCCTCGTGGGCCTGTCCGAGGACGGTCGCAGCCTCGTGCTCACCGTCGAGGGCGGGGACGGCACCGACGACGGCGAGCGCTTCGAGCTGCCGGTCGACGAGCGGGTCCGCGCGGCGGCCCGCGGGGACGCGCACCGCCTGGGCCAGATCGAGGCCGACGGCGGGCTCTCGCCCCGGGTGATCCAGGCCCGCATCCGCGCCGGGGAGACTCCCGAGCAGGTCGCGGCGGCCTCCGGCACCCGGGTGGAGCGGATCATGCGCTTCGCGCACACGGTGCTGCAGGAGCGCTCCCGCCTCGCCGAGCAGGCCCGCGACGCACGGGTGCGGCTCTCGGAGGGCGTCCCCGGCGCGCCGCTGCAGCAGTACATGGCCGAGCGGCTGCGGCTGCTGGGCGCCGACCTCGACGCGGTCCGCTGGGACGCCGCCCGCTCCGACGACGGCACCTGGGTGGTCACCGCCGCCTGGCGGGCCGGCACCAAGGAGGGCACCACGCACTGGGTCTACGACGTCCCGGCCCGCACGGTCTCCCCGCTCGACGCCGCCACCCGCGACTTCGCCGAGGGCACCCGCCTGGTCCGGGTCGTCCCCGGGGTGCCGGCCGAGCGCCCGTCGCTACCGGTGCACCGCAGCGCCGCGGTGCCCGACCGCGCCGCCGCACCGCAGGCGCCCGCGTCGTCCCCGGGGTCGGCACCCGCCCACGAGCGGCCCGTCGCTCCCCCGGCCGACCGGCGGACCGACGCCCCGGCGCCGGACGACGACGTCTCCGAGCACGACACCGTCGTCCTGCGCACCGGTGAGGGCGAGGACGAGGACCCCCGCGCCCGCGTGCCGGCCTGGGAGGACATCGTCTTCGGGGTCCGCCGCAACCGCTGAGCACTACGCTCGTCACACCGGACCGACGTGTCCGTCCGGGGGCTCGCGGGTACGTCGTCCACAACCGTACGAGCGCGGGAGTGGAGCCACACATGTCGATGTCCGTGTCGATGCCCACCGGCGGGGTGCAGGTGGGGTCCTACGACACCTACCCGCAGGCCCAGGCCGCCGTCGACCACCTGTCCGACGAGAAGTTCCCCGTCGAGAACGTCACCATCATCGGCTCGGACCTGCGGATGATCGAGACGGTCACCGGCCGGCTGACCTGGGGGCGCGCGATCGGCGCGGGCGCGGTCGGCGGCGCCTGGTGGGGTCTGTTCGTCGGCCTGCTGCTCGGGATCTTCGCCCCCAGCGGGACGAGCTGGATCAGCTCGGTGCTCACCGGCCTGCTCATCGGGGTCCTGTTCGGCGCGCTGTTCGGCGCCATGGGCTACGCGGCGACCCGGGGGCAGCGTGACTTCACGAGCACCTCGAAGATCACCGCCAGCCGCTACGACGTGATGTGCGACCCCTCCCGCGCCGAGGAGGCCCGGACGATCCTGGCCCGCTGGTCCCTGCGCTCGCAGTAGAAGGACCCCCCTACCCCCCACCGCTCGCGAGCTCGCGGCGGGCCCCTGCAGGAGGGCCGTTCCAGCACGTCACCGGAGGGTGGCGAAGGCGACCGCCGCGGCCGCGGCGACGCCGAGGGAGTCGACGCCGGCCCGCATCGGGATCCGGGCGCGCACCCGCGCCGCGGCCTGCGCCTCCGGCGTGAGCCCCGGCCCCTCCGCGCCGAGCAGCACGGCGGTGCGCGGGTGCGCGCGCGGGTCGACGTCGGCGAGGTCGACGGCGTCGGGGGCCGGGGTGAGCGCCACGGTGAGGTACCCGGCCTCGTGCAGCCGCCCGAGGCCGGCGGGCCAGTCGGGGAGCACGGCGAACGGCAGGGCGAGCACGTGCCCCATCGACACCCGCACCGCCCGGCGGTAGAGCGGGTCGGCGCAGCGCGGGTCCAGCAGCAGCCCGTCGACGCCCAGGGCCACCGCCGAGCGGGCGATCGAGCCGAGGTTCTCCGCGTCGTTGAGCGCCTCGAGCACCGCCAGCCGCCGCGGCGCGGCCGGGTCCGGGCCGGCCAGCAGGGCGCCGACGTCGGCGGGCGGGAGCCGGTCGGCCGAGGCGAGCACGCCGCGGGTCAGCCGGAAGCCGATGAGCTCCGACAGTGCCCACTTGTCCATCTCGTAGGCGGGCACGCCAGCGGGCAGGTCGAGGTCGGCCAGCCGCCCGGGGACGCCGAGCACCGCGCGCACCGGATACGGCGAGGCGAGCAGCCGCTGCACCGCGGGCACGCCCTCGACGATCACCGGGCCGGTCCCCCGCTCCCGTCCCGCGGGCCGGTCGCCGGCGTGCAGGTCGCGGAAGTCGGCGACCCGCGGGTCGGCGGGGTCGGGGATCGGCTCGGGCACGACGGCGATCCTCCCCGAGCGGTCCCGGCGCGCTGACCGCAGGATCCAGTGGTGCGTCAGTCATCCCCCGGGAACTCGACGGTCGTCGTCGGAGCCGGCATCGCCGGCATGGCCTGCGCCCGCGCGCTCGCGGGGGCGGGCACCCCGGTCCGCGTCCTCGACCGCGGGCGACGTCCCGGGGGGCGGATGGCCTCCCGCACGCTCTCGGGCCGGGCCACCGACCTCGGCGCCAGCTACCTGACCGCCGCCGAGGGGTCGCCCTTCGCCGCCGTCGTCGCCGGCTGGGTCGACCGCGGGCTGGCCCGGCCCTGGACCGACACCTTCGCCGTCGCCGGGCCCGACGGGATCCGCGAGACCCGCACCGGCCCCGTCCGCTACGCCGCCCCGCGCGGGCTGCGGTCCCTGGTGGCCGACCTCGGCGACGGCCTCGACGTCGACCAGGAGCACACCGTGGACGGCGTGGCGCCCGGGCCGCGGGTCGACGGCGAGGACGTGCCCGCCGTCGTCCTGGCCCTCCCCGACCCCCAGGCCCGCCGGCTGCTACGCGGCGACCTCGCCGGCCGGCTGCTCGGCGCGGAGGACGGGCACCCGTGGCAGCCGACCCTCGCCGTCGCGCTGGGCTTCGACGAGCGGCGGTGGCCGGCCGACCTGCACGGCGCCTTCGTGCACGACGACCCGGTGGTCGAGTGGATCGCCGACGACGGCGACCGGCGCGGCGACGGCGCCCCCGTCCTCGTCGCCCACAGCACGCCGGGCACCGCCGCGGCGCACCTCGCCGACCCCGACCGGGCCGTCCCCGAGGTGACCACCGCGGTGTGCCGCGCCCTGGGCATCGACGCGGTGCCGGCGTGGACGCACGTGCACCGCTGGACCTACGCCAAGCCCGTCGCGCCCCGGGCGGAGCCCTTCGGCCTCGTCGACGGCGTCGGCGCCTGCGGTGACGGGTGGCGGGCGCCGTCGAAGGTGGAGAGCGCCTGGACCTCGGGGCACCTCCTCGGCACCGCGCTGGCGGGGCGCTGAGTGCCCGCGGGTCTCGCCCCGCCCCCCGGCCCGGCCGACCAGCGGGCCGAGCAGGAGCGCTCCGAGGGGAGCCCGGCCCGCGCGGGCCTGCGCGGCATCGTGCTGCCGGCGCTGGTCGCGGTGCTCGTCGGCTGCCTGTTCCTGGTCGTGCAGCTGTCGATCGTCACCACCGCGACCCCGCGCGACCTCCCGGTGGGCGTCGTCGGCGGCGCCGAGCAGGTCGGGCGGGTCCGGGCGGAGGTGGCCGCGGCGCAGCCCGGCGCCCTGCGGCTGGTCGAGCTGCCCGACGCGGCCGCCGCCGAGCGGGCGGTGCGCCGCGACGACGTCCGCGGCGCGGTCGTGCTCGACGGGCCGGCGCCCGAGCTGCTCACCGCGGGGGCGCACGGCCAGGGCGTCACCGAGACGCTGACCCAGGCCCTGACCCCGGTGGTGCAGCGGGCCGGGCAGCAGCTCACCGTCACCGACGTCGTCCCGCTGACGCCCCAGGACACCCGCGGGCGGGCGATCGACCACCTCGCCTTCGCCGTCGTCCTCGGCGGCTTCCTGTTCGGGATCACCAGCTACCAGGTGGCGCCGCGGCTGTCGCTGCGGCTGCGGCTGGCCAGCTCAGCGCTGTTCGCCGCCGCCGCCGGGCTCACCGGGGCGGTCGTCGCGGTGCTGGCCTTCGACGCGGTCCCCGGGTCGGCCCCGGTGGTCGGCGGGCTCGTGACGCTGCTCGCGCTGGCGGCCGGCGCCGTGGCGGCGGTGTGCCTGCGGCTGCTGGGCGGGGTGGGCACCTTCGTGGCCACCGCAGTGCTGCTCATCCTCGGCGCGGCGACCAGCACCGGGTCCGACCCGGCGGAGTACCTGCCGGCCTGGGCGGCGCCGCTGGCACACGTCCTGCCCTCGGGCGTGGCCGTGCAGGGGCTGCGCGACGCCGTCTACTTCGCCGGCGACGGTGTGCCCCGGGCGGTCGCCGTGCTGGCGCTGTGGTCGGTCCTGCCCTTCGCCGTCATCGCTCTCGTCGACGCCGCCTCCCGCCGCCGGGACTGAGCTCCCCCGCGCGGGATGCCGTTGACGCCGCCCGCGGAACTCACCTACCGTTGACTTCATCGGGCGTTGAGTTCTTCTCCTCGGGAGGCCGACATGGACGACGCCGTCACCGTTCGACACCTGGTCGTCGACCGCGGGCACCGCCGGGTGCTGCCCGGGCTGTCCTGTGCCGTGCCGGCCGGCGCGGTCACCGGTCTGCTCGGCCCCAGCGGCAGCGGCAAGACGACGCTGCTGCGCGCGCTGGTGGGCGTGCAGCGGGTCCGCTCCGGCGAGGTCACCGTGCTCGGCGAGCCCGCCGGCTCCCCCGGCCTGCGCCGCCGGGTCGGCTACGTCACCCAGGCGCCGAGCGTCTACCCCGACCTCACCGTGCGGGAGAACGCGCGCCACTTCGCCGCCCTGTACGGCCGGGGTGCGCGCGCCGCCGACGACGCGGTCGCCACCGTCGGCCTGGCCGACGCCGCCGGGCAGCTGGTCGCCGACCTCTCCGGCGGCCAGCGGGGCCGGGCGTCGCTGGCCTGCGCCCTGGTGGGCGAGCCCGAGCTGCTCGTCCTGGACGAGCCCACGGTGGGCCTGGACCCGGTGCTGCGGGTGGAGCTGTGGGACCGGTTCCACGCCCTCGCCGCGGCCGGCACCACCCTGCTGGTCTCCAGCCACGTCATGGACGAGGCCGGCCGCTGCGACCGGCTGCTCCTGCTGCGGGAGGGCCGGCTGCTGGCCGACCTGACCCCCGGCGAGCTGCGCACCGACGCCGGCACCGCCGACCTGGAGGAGGCCTTCCTCAGCCTGGTGCGGCGCGGCGAGGGGGTGTCGGCGTGAACGGGACCGTCGCGACCACGGGCCGGGTGCTGCGCCAGCTGCGGCACGACCCGCGCACGCTCGTGCTGATGCTCGTGGTGCCGAGCCTGCTGCTCGGGCTGCTGTACCTGCTGTGGAGGGACCTGCCGCTGTCCCCGTTCGACGGGGTGGGTCTGACCATGCTGGGGGTCTTCCCGTTCGTGGTGATGTTCCTGGTCACCAGCATCGCGATGCTGCGCGAACGCACCTCCGGCACCCTCGAGCGGCTGCTCACCACTCCCCTGTCGCGCGGTGCCCTGCTCGCCGGCTACGGCACCGCCTTCGGGCTGGCGGCGGTCGCGCAGGCCGTGGTCACCGTCACGGTGGCGACGACGCTCTACGACCTCGACCTCCGCGGGCCGCTGGCGCTGGTGGTGCTGGTCGCCGTCGCCGACGCCGTCCTCGGGGTCGCCCTCGGCCTGCTCGCCAGCGCCTTCGCCCGCAGCGAGTTCCAGGCGGTGCAGTTCATGCCGGTCGTCGTCCTGCCGCAGTTCTTCCTGTGCGGGCTGCTGGTCCCGCGCGAGCAGATGGCCGGCTGGCTGCAGGCGGTCAGCGACGTGCTGCCGCTGACCTACGCCGTCGAGGCGCTGCAGGAGCTCGGGCGCTCGGAGACGGTGACCGGCAGGATGTGGGCCGACGTCGCGGTCGTCGCGGGCGCGGCCGCCCTCGCGCTCGCCCTGGCCGCGGCGACCCTGCGGAGGAGGACCAGCTGAGCCCGTCACGGCGCCCGACCGGACGGCGGCCGGGCAACCCCGACACCCGCGAGGCGGTGCTGGCCGCGGCCCGCGCCGCCTTCGCCGAGCGCGGGTACGACGGCGCCTCGATCCGGGCGATCGCGGGTGCCGCGGGCGTCGACCCGGCGCTCGTGCACCACTATTTCGGCACCAAGGACGCGCTGTTCCTCGCGGCGGTGCAGGCGCCGGTCGACCCCGACGAGTTCCTGCCGGCCGTGCTCTCCGGGCCGCCGGAGGAGCGTGGCGCCGCGGTCGTGCGCACGGTGCTGCGCGTCTGGGACGGCCCCGGCCGGCCCGCCGCCCTGGCGCTGGTCCGCTCGGCGGTCAACCACGAGCGGTCGGCCGCGATGCTCCGCGAGTTCGTGCTGGTGAAGATCATCCGCCGGGTGATCGGGTCGCTGGACATGCCCCGCGAGGAGCGGGAGGCGCGCGGCGCGCTGGTCGCCTCGCAGGTCGCCGGCCTGGTGCTCATGCGCTACGTCCTCCGGCTGGAGCCACTGGCTTCCGCGCCGGCCGAGGAGGTGGTGGCCGCCGTCGCCCCGACGCTGCAGCGCTACCTCACCGGCGAGGTCACCCTCCCCACCCGCCGCGACTAGCGCGCCACGCGGGCGAGCTGACGGGCCTGGGCGACCAGGCGGCCGGTGGCGTCCCAGATGCGGCACTCCTCGTCCGACCAGCCGCCGGTGACCTCGGTGGAGCGGGACTCCACCAGGCACCAGCCCGGGGCCGGGAGCGCGCGCACCAGCACCTGCAGCTGCACGGTGGGCGCCCAGCCCGGCTTCCCGACGGCGAAGGCGGTCGGCGGCAGCGCGTCGGCGAACAGCAGCAGCGCGAGCGGGTCGGGCTCACGGCCGTCGGCCAGCCGGATCCAGGCCCGCAGCAGCCGCGTGTCCGAGGGCCGCCCCTGCACCCAGCCCGCCGTCGCCGGGTCGAGCCGGGTGTCGAGGTGCCGCGCGAGCCCCACGCTCGGCCCGCCCTCGCTGGTGCGGGTGGCCACGCAGTCGCCGGGCGGCGGCACCTCCGGAGCGGGGTTCACCGTGTAGTCGACCGGGTCGCGGCCGAGGGACGCCGTCGTCACCTGGACGGCGAGGGAGGGGCCGGCCGCGCCCGCGAGCAGCACCGAGGCGTGCGCGAGGGTGCGCCCGGCGGAGCCCGGGGTGACGGTGAGGTCGGCCGGCCCGCCGGGCGTGGCCCGCAGGTAGCTCGCCGACAGCGCGACGGGGTCCGGGTGCGGGCTGTCGAGGAGCGCGGCCCGGGCGACGACGGCGAGCAGGTAGCCGCCGTTGAGGATCCCGTTGCCCACGTCCCAGCCCGGGTCCAGCTCGGCGCGGACGCCCCTGCCCTCGGTGCGGGAGACGGCGGTGGCCCGGTCGAAGGCGGGGATCACGGTGTCGGTCTGCGGCACGGCCGCCAGGGTGCCAGGGTCGTCAGACGTGGAGTACACACACCTCGGACGCAGCGGCCTGTCGGTCTCCCGGCTCTGTCTCGGCACGATGAACTTCGGCTGGAGGACGGAGGAGGCCGACTCCCACGCGGTCATGGACCGCGCCCACGACGCGGGGATCAACTTCTTCGACACCGCCAACGTCTACGGCTTCGAGGCCGGCAAGGGCCGCACCGAGGAGGTGCTCGGCACCTGGTTCGCCCAGGGCGGGGAGCGCCGCGAGCGGACGGTGCTGGCCACCAAGGTCTACGGCGGCATGTCCGACTGGCCCAACGACACCTTCCTGTCCGCCCGCAACATCGTGCGGGCGTGCGACGCCTCGCTGCGCCGCCTGCAGACCGACTGGATCGACCTCTACCAGTTCCACCACGTCGACCTGGCCACGCCGTGGGAGGAGATCTGGCAGGCGTGCGAGACGCTCGTCGCCCAGGGCAAGGTGCTCTACGTCGGGTCGTCCAACCACGCAGCCTGGCAGCTCGCCGCGGCCAACGAGGCCGCCGCCCGCCGGCACTTCCTCGGCCTGGTCAGCGAGCAGTCGCACTACAACCTGCTCACCCGGCACGTGGAGCTCGAGGTGCTGCCCGCCGCGAAGCACTACGGCATCGGCGTCATCCCCTGGAGCCCGCTGGCGCAGGGCCTGCTGGCCGGCGTCCTCGGCGACCAGGAGGGCGACCGCCGCCACCAGCAGCGCAACCGCGAGCGCGTCGAGCAGCACCGCCCGGCGCTGCAGGCCTTCGAGGACGCCTGCCGGGAGTGGGGGCTGGCACCGGCCGACGTCGCCCTGGCCTGGGTGCTGCACCAGGACGGCGTCACCGCGCCGATCGTCGGCCCGCGGACGATGGAGCAGTTCGAGGGCTCGCTGGCCGCGCTCGACGTGACGCTGGAACAGGCACAGCTCGACCGGCTCGACGAGGTCTTCCCCGGCTACCGCGCCGCTCCTATGGAGTACGCCTGGTGACGGAGGAGAGCACCTCGTGGCGGCCGCCGCTGCTGCGGACCAGCGTCACGGCGTCGAGCGGCCAGTCCGGCCCGCGGTAGCCGGCCAGCCGCCCGGGCAGGTCGCCGTCGGCGGGCCGGCGGGGGTGCCACCGGCCGAGGGTCAGGTGCGGGCGGAAGGGCCGGTCCTCGATCGGGAGGCCCAGCCCGCGGGCGGCGGCGGCCAGCCGGACGGCGAGCGCGGTCAGCACGGCCACGTCGCCGTCCACCCCCGCCCAGAACACCTGCGGCCGCCGGGCCGACCCGAACCGCCCCGCGCCGGCCAGCCGCAGCGAGGCCGGCGGCGTGGGCGCGACGGCGTCCCCGACGGCGCCGGTCAGGGCGGGCAGCAGGTCCGGTGGCACCGCGCCGAGGAAGAGCAGCGTGAGGTGCCAGCGGCCGGGGTCACCCCAGCGCGGCGCACCGGGGGCGTCCCGCAGCGGTGCCAGCGCCGCGGCCAGGTGGTCACGGGCCGCCGCGGGCGGGGTCGCCGCGACGAACAGCCGCAGCGGCGACGGTCCGCTCAGCGCACGACCAGGCCGGCGTCGGCCAGCGCCGTCTCCACGCGCAGTCGCTCGACGTCGCGCGGGAAGCCCGGGGGCATGCCGCGCAGCGTCGTCGGGATGGCGAACTGCCCGGCCGCCTCGCACAGGACGTCGTCGTAGGCGGCCTGGAACCCGCGGCGGCGCACCTGCGGCGACCCGGCCGGGACGACGTCGACCTGGCGGGCCAGCCGGCGCAGGTCTGCGGCGACCGCCTCCACCGGCCGGTGCACCGGCTCGGGCGGGAGGTCGCGGCCGCGCGCCCGGCGGCGGGCCCGCAGGTCCTGCTGGAGCTGGCCGGAGAAGGCCCGCAGCAGCAGTCCGAGGAGGGCGAAGCTGGCCGCCATCGCCGCGGTGAGCAGCACGAGGTACAGCACGGCGTTGGTCATCGGGCTCATGCGGCGCGCTCCCCGTGCGTACCGGCGGTGGCCGCGACGGTACGTCGACCCGGTGACCTGCGCCACGTGGCCGGTCGGGCGACCGTCAGGGACCCGTGGGCACCGGCCGCACGCGGGCCGCCGTCCGCACCCGCCGCCCTCGGGCCACCGCCAGCGCGGACGCGGCCCCGGCGAGGACCACGACCCCGCCGCCCAGCACCAGCCCCCAGCGTGCACCGAGGTGCTCGGACACCCAGCCGATGAGCGGTGCGCCCAGCGGGGTGCCCCCGAGGAAGCAGGTGAAGTACAGCGCCATCACCCGCCCGCGCATCTGCGGGTCGGCGCCGAGCTGCACGAAGCTGTTGTTGGCGACGCTGAAGACCAGGGCGGCCGCGCCGGTGGGGACGAGCAGGACGGCGAACGGCCAGGTGCCGCCCGGGACCAGCCCGCAGGCCACGGTGAGCAGGCCGAAGACCACCGAGGAGACGAGCAGGAAGCGCTGCCGCGGGCGGGCGCTGCGGCGCGTGGACAGCAGCGCGCCGGTCAGCGAGCCCACCGCGAACGCCGTCGACAGCAGGCCGAAGCCCTCCGCGCCGAGGCCCAGCACCTCGCGGGCCATGAGCGCGATGGTCACCTGGAAGTTGAAGCCGAACGTCCCGATGACGAAGGCCAGGACCATCGCCAGCCGCAGGTCGGCCCGGCCCCAGGTGTAGGACAGCCCCTCCCGCAGCTGCCCGCGGGCGCGCGCCACCGGGTCGCTGCGCCGCAGCTCGTCGGGGCGCATGGCCAGGAGCGCGGCGATGGTGACGACGAAGCTCGCGGCGTTGACGGCGAACGCCGGCGCGGTGTCCCCGCCGGAGGCACCGATGAGCAGCCCGGCCAGCGCCGGCCCGACCAGCCGGGCGCCGTTGAAGATCGTGGAGTTGAGCCCGACGGCGTTGGGGAGCAGGTCGCGGCCGACCATCTCGGACACGAACGCCTGGCGCACCGGCGCGTCGATCGCCGACACCGACCCCAGCCCGGCGGCCAGCCCGAACACGTGCCACAGCGCGATCGCGTCCGTGGCCACCAGGGTCGCCAGCGCGACGGCGAGCAGGCCCATCAGCGCCTGGGTGGCGACGAGCAGGCGCCGCTTGTCGTAGCGGTCGGCCAGGACCCCGCCGTAGAGGCCCAGCACCAGGGTCGGTCCGAACTGCAGCGCGGTGACCAGGCCGAGCGCGACGCCGCTGTCGCCCGACAGCTGCAGCACCAGCCAGTCCTGGCCGATGCGCTGCATCCAGGTCCCGGTCAGGCTGACCAGGTTCGCCGACGCGTACAGCCGGAAGTTGTGCACCCGCAGCGACCGGAACGAGCCACGGTCGGCGGGGCGCGGGTCGGCGGGGCGCGGTTCAGCGGCCGTGGACGTCACCCACCGGCGAGCTGCTCCATGATCGCGGCGGCCTCGCGGAGGGTGGCGCGCTCCTCCGGCGTCAGCCGGTGCAGCCGCGCCGACAACCAGGCCTCGCGCGCCCGGGCCTCCTCCGTCAGCAACCGCTCGGCGGCGTCGGTGAGGCCGATGACCACCTGCCGGCCGTCGGTCGGGTGCGGGGTGCGGGTGACCAGCCCCCGCTCCTCGAGCGCGACGACGACGCGGGTCATCGACGGCGGCTGCACCCGCTCGTGCGCGGCGAGCTCGCCCGGGCTCATCGCACCGTGCCGCTTGAGCGTCGACAGCGCCGCGAGGTGCGTGAGCGTGACGGAGGTGTCGACGCGCTGGTTGCGCAGCCGCCGGCTGAACCGCATCACGGCCAGCCGGAGGTCGTGGGCGAGCGCCGCGGTGTCCAGCGTCGTCCGGCCCACGATCCGTAGCCTACCTAACGACCGCCCGGGAGCCCGCCCCGAGCGCGCGAGGGGGTCCGTCGACTAGAAGAGCTGCTGCAGCGGCTCCAGGGCGAAGTAGACGAGGAACAGCACGCTGATCACCCACATCAGCGGGTGGACCTCGCGGACCCGGCCGACCGCCGCGCGCAGCAGGACGTAGCTGACGACGCCGGCGCCGATGCCGTTGGTGATCGAGTAGGTGAACGGCATCAGCGCGATGGTGAGGAAGGCCGGGATGACCAGGCCCATGTCGTCCCACTCGAGGGTGCGGATCTGGCTGATCATGAGCGCGCCCACGATGACCAGCGCCGGGGCCGCCGCCTCGGAGGGGACCATCTGCACCAGCGGGGTGAAGAACATCGCCACGAGGAACAGCACGCCGGTGACCACGCTGGCCAGGCCGGTGCGGGCGCCGTCGGCCACGCCCGAGGCCGACTCGATGTAGGTCGTGTTCGACGAGACGCTGGCCGCGCCGCCGGCCGCGGCGGCCAGCGAGTCGACCAGCAGCACCGGCTGCGAGCCGGGGAGGTTGCGCTTCTCGTCGAGCAGGTCACCCTCGGCGCCGACGGCGGTGATCGTGCCGACGGTGTCGAAGAAGTCGGCGATCATGATCGAGAAGACGATGAGCAGCGCGGCGACGACGCCGATCCGCTCGAAGCCGCCGAACAGCGAGAACTGCCCGATGATCGACAGGTCCGGCGTGCTGACGACCTCGTCGGGCAGCGTGGGCACCTGCAGCGCCCAGCCCCGCGCGTTCGCCTCCGCGCCGTCGGGGCCGATCCGCGGGCCGATCCCGGCCACCGCCTCGACGACCACCGCCAGGACGGTCGAGACGACGATGCCGATGAGCAGCGCGCCGCGCACCCGGCGCACGACCAGGACGGCGGTCAGCAGCAGGCCGACGACGAAGACCAGCAGCGGCCACCCGGCGAGCTGGCCGCCCACGCCGAAGCTGATCAGCGGCGTGCCCGGCCGGATCACGCCGGCGTCGGCGAGGCCGATGATGGTGAGGAAGAAGCCGATGCCGACGGCGATCGCCGTCTTGAGCTGCGGCGGGATGGCCTCGAACACCGCGCGCCGGAACCCGGTGAGCACCAGCACGGTGATGAGCAGGCCCTCGAGCACGACCAGGCCCATGATCTCCGGCCACGACAGCTGCGTGGCGGCGAAGACGGCGACGATCGCGTTGATGCCCAGCCCGGTGGCCAGCGCGAAGGGGTAGCGCCCGACGACGCCCATGAGGACGGTGAGCGCGCCGGCCAGCAGCGCGGTCACCGCCGCGACGGCGCCGAAGGACAGCGTGGCGCCGGTGATGTCCGTGCCGGACAGGATGATCGGGTTGAGCACCACGATGTAGGCCATCGTGAAGAAGGTGGTCAGCCCGCCGCGCACCTCACGGCCGACGGTGCTGCGCCGGGCACTGATGCCGAAGTAGCGGTCGAGCCCGTTGCGCGGCCGCAGCTGCGGGCCGTCGCTGCGCCGGGGCCGGGTCGCGGTCGCCGCGACGTCGGCGGGGGTGTCCCCCGCGGCCGGCGTGCCGCCGCCGGTGGACCGGGTGACCCGGGTGGCGCCGGCGCTCTTGGCGGGACGGGACTTCTCGGGCATGCGGGCTCCTGCGGACTGATGCCGGGCGGTGAGCGGCGACAGCGTGCCACACGCCGCGCGCGCCTCCCCGCCGGTTCCCGCGGCGTGCCGCCTAGGGTCGGGAGCGTGCCCCGCCCGTCCCCCTCGCGGCCCCTGCGGCCGGCTCCTCCCCCGCTGCGCGTCGACACCGCCCGCGTGGTGCTGGCCGGGATCGCCGTGTGGGTGGTCGCCCTCGTCGTCGTGCTGCTGCTCGGCGACCGGCTCGACCGGGTGTGGACCTGGACCTGCGTCGCCGGGATCGTGCTGCCCTTCGGCGGGCTGGGGATCATGCGCTGGCAGGGCCAGCTCGGCCGGCGGGGGCGGTGGAGCCGGCGGCAGCGGTAGCCGGCGGCAGCGGTGGGCCGGCTCAGCCGCCCTGCAGCAGGCGCACCGTCGCCACGGCCAGCACGCGGGTGACCGCCGTCAGCTCGGCGAGGTCGACGTACTCGTCGTAGGCGTGCGCGTGGACCACGTCACCCGGGCCGTAGTGCAGCGTGGGGACGCCCTCGGCGGCGTAGAGCCGCAGGTCGCTGCCGTAGGGCACGCCCCGCTCCCGGGGCGCGGTGCCGGTCAGGGCCTCCTGGGCGGAGGTGACGGCGTGCCGCAGGAGCGCCCCGCCCGCGGTCCGCCCGGGCGCGAACTGACCGCCGGGCCAGGTCACCTCCACCGGGTGGGCGCGCAGGAACGGGTGGTCGGCGCACGCGGCTGCCAGGCGGGCCTCCAGGGCGGCCCGCGCCTGCGCGGGGTCCTCGTCGAGGCGGACGCCCAGGCGCCCGGTGGCGACGAGGGTGTCGGGCACGGTGCTCGCCCAGTCCCCCGCGACGACGGTGCCGACCGAGATGGTGTGCGCGACCGGGTACTCGGCCATGAGCGGGTCGACGACGGCGTTGCGCTCGGCCTCCAGCTCGCGGATCGCGGCGTCGAGGTGCACGAAGTGCTCGACGGCGCTGCGCCCCGCCCACCGGGCGCTCCCGTGCGCCGGCTCGCCAGCGACGACCAGCCGGAAGGTCAGCGCGCCGCCGGCCGCGGTGGTGAGCGTGCCGCTGGTGGGCTCGGTGATGACGCAGGCGTCGCCCCGGTGCCCGCGGGCCAGGGTCGCGAACGCGCCCAGGCCGCCGTCCTCCTCGCCGCCGACCAGGTGCAGGGCCAGCCGGCCGGGCAGCCGCACGCCGCTGGCCAGCACCGCCTCGGCCACGGCCAGGTCCGCCGCCACCCCGGCCTTCATGTCGCAGGCGCCGCGCCCGTGCAGCCGCGGCCCGGCCACCCGCGGGGTCCACGGGTCACCGGTCCACCGCCGCCGGTCGCCCGGGGGGACGACGTCGACGTGGCCCTGCAGCACGACCGTCGGCCCGTCGCCGTCCCCGGTCGTCGCCACCAGCCCCCACGACTCCTGCCGGGGCGCCTCGGTGCCGGGGAAGCCGGGCCGGGCGGTGAGGTCGGCGAGGTCGAGCCGCCAGTGGTCGACGTCCATCCCGGCGCGCGCGGTGCGGTCGGCGAGCGCGGCGAGCAGGTCGGACTCGGCGTCGCTGCCGGTGACGCTGGGCACCCGCAGCAGGTCGGCCAGCGTGCGGTGCAGCGCCTCGACGTCGAGCGCGTCGAGCACGGCGAGCTCGGCACGGCTCAGGGCGTCCGGCCGCGGCGGTGCGACGGTCGGCACCGGGGACCCCGTCAGCGTCACGGCTCCTCCTCCCGGCTCCCCGCATGGCGAGCGACGCCGAGGCTAGGGACGCCGGGTCGTTCCGGCCAAGACCGTTCCGCTGCGCGCGACCTACGATCCGTTGCGTCCCGAGGGGGCTGCGCGCAGCGAGGAGACGCCGTGGACGAGCTGGACAGGTCAATCGTGCAACACCTGCTACGGGACGCCCGGACCACGTACGGCCGGATCGGGGCCGAGGTGTCGTTGAGCGCACCGGCGGTCAAGCGCCGGGTCGACCGCCTGCTGCGCAGCGGCGCGATCCGGGGGTTCACCGCGGTGCTCGACCCCGCGGTCCTCGAGTGGGACGTCGAGGCCTACGTGTGGGTGTACTGCCAGGGCGCGCCGGACCCCGACGAGGTGCGCGCCCAGTTCGAGGACGTGCCCGAGGTGGTGCAGGCGACCACGATCTCCGGCACCGCCGACGCCGTCCTGCGGCTGCAGGCGCGCGACACCGCCGAGCTCGAGCGGGCCGTCCGCCGGCTGCGGGCGCTGCCCACGGTCGCCCGCACCGAGAGCGCGGTCGTGCTCTCCCGGCTCATCGACCGCCCGCGGACCTGAGGCCGGCTACAGGACGTCGAAGTCCGCGGTGTCGTAGCGGGCCGACGTCACGACCTCCGCCGGCTCACCGACGGCGAGGGTCGCCTGGCTGTGCGCGCCGCAGCCGTAGTCGATGCCGACGACGCGGCCGTCGGCCGGGGAGTACTCGTTGCCGCAGGCGCCCAGCAGCGTCCGCAGCGAGCCGGCCAGGGGCAGGAAGAACCCGCAGGTGCCGCACGGGCCGGGGGCCTGTCGGGCCATGGGCGCGCGCGGGCCGAAGTCGCCGGCCAGCCAGCGCGCGGCGGCGGAGGCGCGGCCCTCCGCCGACATCACCCGCTCGCGGCCCAGCCCGATCTCGGCGGCCAGTGCCTGCGCCTCGGGGTCGGCCGCCGCGTCGTCGTCGGCGGTGTAGGAGGGGACCAGCCGCGGGTCGTCCTCGGTGGCCGGCAGCACGTCGCCCACCGACAGGTCACCGGGGCGCAGCCGCTCGTGCCACGGCACCCACGCCGGGGCGAGCAGCGCGGCGTCGCCGGGCAGCAGGACGACCTCGTCGACGGTGACCTCGTCGCTGCCGGGGACGGCGGCGAGGGTGACCGCCCAGTGCCAGCCGACGTAGCTGGGCAGGCGGCTGGCGAAGGAGTGGGTGACGACGGCGCCGAGCGCCTCCGGCGGGGTGCCCTCGGCCGGCGTGCCCGGCCTCTCGGCCGTGGCACCGAGGTGCTCGCCGACCAGGCCCGGGTCGCCGGCGGTCTCCTCGGCCGCGGCGCGGGCGGGGTCGACGGCGGCGGTCAGCACGTCGGTGCCGGCCGGGGCGGGCTGGGAGTCGGGACGCACCGGGTCATCGTCCCAGACGGGACGCCGCAGGCCGACCCTGCGTCCGGGTGATCACACCGGCCCCGGATCCGCGGGTCGGTGCGGCACCATGGGGGCGTGCCGTCCTCGCGTCCGCCCGGGTCCCGCAGGGGTCCGCTGCGCCGCACCCGGCCCGAGCCGGCCGACGCCGGCCGGGTGGACACCGACCGGATGGACACCGCCCCGCTCGACCTCCCCCGGCCGGTGACCCGGCCCCAGGCCGTCCCGCCGCCGGTGTACCCGGCGCCGCCGGCGTACCCGGCACCGCCCGGCACCATGCCGGCCCCGTACCCCGCCTACACCGTCCCGCCGGTCCCGCCGGTGTACCCGGCACCGCCCGGGTACGGCCCGCCGCCGTACGCCGCGCCGCCGGGGTACGGCCCGCCACCCGGGTACGGCCCGCCGCCCGGGTACGGCCCGCCGCCCGGGTACGGCCCGCCACCGGCCGCGCTGCCGCCCGCGGCCCCGCCGCCGGCACCCGAGCCGGAGCCGGGGCCGGCCACCGCACCGCGGGTGACGGTGACCCGGGTGGCGGCCGCCCGCAGCCGGGAGCTGACCCGCGCGGGCGTGGCGCGGGTGCGGGCGGCCAGCCGTGCCGACGGCGCCGCGGAGAGCGGGCTGACGCAGCTGCTGTGGGTCAACGCGCTCCACATGGCCGGCGACGCGATGATCGCCGTCTCGCTGGCCGGCACGCTGTTCTTCGCCGCCGCGTCCGACGCCCAGCGCGGCAACGTGGCGCTCTACCTGCTGGTGACCATGGCGCCGTTCGCCGTCGTCGCGCCGGTCATCGGCCCGCTGCTCGACCGGCTGCAGCGTGGCCGGCGGTGGGCGCTGGGCACCGCGTCCTTCGGCCGGGCGGTGCTGGCGCTGGTCATGGCCGCCCACCACGACGACTGGTGGCTCTACCCCGCCGCCCTCGGCGTGCTGGTGCTGTCGAAGGCGCACAACGTGCTGCGCGCCGCCGTCGTCCCGCGGGTACTGCCCGGCGCGATGTCGCTGACGTCGGCCAACGCCCGGCTGTCGGTGTTCGGGCTGGTCACCGCCGGCGTCTTCGGCGGGATCGGCGCGGGCCTCGCCTGGGCGTCCGGGTTCCCGCCGGAGCTGTGGGCGACCGCCGCCGTCTTCACCGTCTCCGGGGTGCTGGCCGTCCGGCTGCCCCGCCACGTCGACGTCCCCACCGGGGAGCAGCCGGCCGACGTGCTGAGCACCGGCCAGGTCCCGGTCGCCGGCCGCCGGCGCCGGCCGGTCAACCCGCACGTGGTGCTGGCGCTGCGCGCCAACGCCGCGCTGCGCGGCCTCGGCGGGTTCCTGACGATCTTCTCGGCGTTCCTCGTCCAGGCCACCGTCGAGGGCGGCTGGGAGTCGACGCTCGCGCTGGGCGCGATCGCCGGGGCCGCCGGCGCCGGGAGCGTGCTGGGCACCGGCATCGGCTCGCGGCTGCACTCGGCCGACCCCGACCGGGTCGTGGTCTGGTCGGCCGGCGTGGCCGCCGCGGTCACCGTGCTCGCCGCCGTCTTCTTCGGCCTGGCGACGGCGGCCGCGGTCGCCGGCGTCGCCGGGGTCGCCAACGCGCTGGGCAAGTCCGCCCTCGACGCGATCATCCAGCGCGAGGTCCCCGAGAGCCTGCGGGCCTCGGCGTTCGCCCGCTCGGAGACGGTGCTGCAGCTGGCGTGGGTGGTCGGCGGCGCCATCGGCATCGCGCTGCCGCCGATCGGCTGGCTGGGCTTCACCGTCGCCGCCGCGCTGCTCGTGCTCGCGGTCGGCCTGGTCCTGTGGACCCCGCGGCGCCGCGGGCCGGCCGCGGTGGACCCGGAGGCGCCGACCGTCCCCGGGGTCCCCACCGCGCCGGGCGCAGGGACCGTTCCGGAGGCCCCCCGCCCGTGAGGTCGCACTCCCGTGCCGCCGCCGTGCTGGCCGGCGCGCTCGCCGCACCGCTGGCCGGCTGCGGCGGCTCCGCCGCGTCGGACACACCGCCGGACGTGCGGGTCGTCGCCGGCCCCCAGGAGATCACCGCCCGCCCGACGCAGTACTGCGGCGAGGGCGAGGGGCAGGCCTACGAGGTCACGCCGCCGATCATCGAGGTCTCCCCCGACACCACGATCGAGCTGACCGTGCCCGAGGACGTCGCTGCCAACGGCTGGAGCGTGCAGGTCTTCGACGGGCAGTTCGAGGAGCAGCTCGGCGTGGTCGACGTCGACCCCGGGACGACGACGTACGAGGGGATCAACAGCTCCGACGTCGTGCCGCCGGCGTACTACCTCGTCGTCGTCGAGGACCAGCACGACGAGTGCCTGCTCACCGGCTCGTGGCCGATCGGCTTCGTCCGCGCCGGTGGCGACCTGGGGACCGCGCCGACGGGGACGCCGTCGGGCTAGGCCTCCAGGTCGCCGGCGACCGCGCGCAGCACCGCCGCGACCTTGCGCGACTCGCCGCGGTCGGGGTGCCGGCCGCGGCGCAGGGAGTTCGACACGTCGTCGAGCAGCTTGATGAGGTCCTCGATGATCGGGACGAGCTCGTCGGGCTTCTTGCGCCTGGCCTCGGCCACCTTCGCCGCCACCGACGGCAGCGGGTCGAGGACGCGCACCTGCAGCGCCTGGTCGCCGCGCCGGCCGGCGACGATGCCGAACTCCACGCGCTGGCCCGGCTTGAGCTCGGCCGTGCCCGACGGGAGGGCGTCCTTGTGCACGAAGACGTCGGGCCCGTCCTCGCGCGAGAGGAAGCCGAACCCCTTCTCGGGGTTGAACCACTTGACTCTGCCGGTGGGCACGGTGGGGTCCTCGGTCGCTCGCGGGGTGGTCCGGCACGGGGCCGGCGGACGGCGGACGGTCGCACCGCCCGCCCCAGGTTAACCGGCCGCCCGCCCGCGCCCGCGCGGTTTCCCGGCGCTCAGCGCGCGAACTGCTCCGCGTCGACGACGCCGAGGCGGCCGAGCAGGTCCAGGAAGACGGCGGCGAAGGGGTTGTCCTCGATCTCGCGCTGCACGGTGACCCAGTCGACCTGCTCGCGCAGCGCCCGGGCGACCGGCA
This sequence comes from Geodermatophilus obscurus, assembly GCF_900115395.1. Taxonomy (GTDB): domain Bacteria; phylum Actinomycetota; class Actinomycetes; order Mycobacteriales; family Geodermatophilaceae; genus Geodermatophilus; species Geodermatophilus obscurus_B. The sequence goes on along the minus strand of NZ_FOWE01000002.1, from coordinate 7,388 downwards.
GCAGCCGGGAGAAGTCGCAGTAGTGCTCGTCGAGGGCCATGAGCTTCGTGACCAGGATGTCGGTGGCCGCCAGCACCGGCATGTGCACCGACAGCACCGGCATGACCTCGGCGCGCTCGATGAGGTCGCTCTCCACCGGCCGGCCGCAGGTGCGCCAGAGGACGTCGACGAACGAGTTGCCCTGGACGACCTTCGTCAGCCAGTCCTCGGCCGGGTCCCGGACCTGCAGGCCGGCGTCGGTGAGCACCTTGGCCGCCCGCTCGGCCTCGTCGTCCGCCACGAGGAAGTCCGCGTCGTGGTCGGGCTCGGGGGCGCCGCGCACCCAGGCCGCGTACCCGCCGCACAGGGCGAAGGGCACCCCGCCCTCCTTGAGGGCCACGGCCACGCGCTTGAGCAGGTCACGGATCTCGTCGCGGTCGGAGGGCTGCACGCGCATGCCGCTACCCGCCCCCGGGCACGGCACTCCTCGTGCGCATCGCGACCTTCAACATCCTGCACGGGCGCTCACCGGCCGACGACCGGGTCGACGTCGACCGGCTGGCCTCGGCGGTCAAGACGCTCGACGCCGACGTCCTGGCGCTCCAGGAGGTCGACCGCGACCAGCCCCGCTCGATGAACGCCGACCTCACCGCGGTGGCCGCCGAGGCCATGGGCGCCGTCGACTCCCAGTTCGTCGCCGCGCTGGCCGGCACCCCCGGCGGCACCTGGATGGCCGCGACCGGTGACGAGCAGCCCGGCGCGGCGAGCTACGGCATCGCGCTGCTGTCGCGGTACCCGGTGGTGTCGTGGCGGGTGGTGCGGCTGCCCACGCTGCCCGGGCGGGTGCCGGTGTGGTTCCGGGGCGCCCGGCGGCCGGTGCTGGTCAGCGAGGAGCCGCGGGTCGCCGTCGCCGGGGTCCTCGACGGGCCGCACGGGCAGTTCACCGTCACCTGCACGCACCTGTCGTTCGTGCCGTACTGGAACTCGGTGCAGCTGCGCCGGCTGGTGCGGTCGCTGCGGGGGACGCGGGAGCCGCTGGTCGTGCTCGGCGACCTCAACATGGAGCCGCGCAAGGCCACCCTGGTGAGCGGGATGCGACCCCTCGCCCGGGCGCTCACCTTCCCGCTGGAGGAGCCGACCCGCCAGCTCGACCACGTGCTCGTCCGCGGCGGGCTCGCCGCCACCGGGCCGGCCGAGGCGCCGCAGCTGCCGCTGTCGGACCACCGCGCGCTCGTCGTGGACGTCGAGCCCACCTGAGCGGGCCGTCCGCGCCGCCGCCGCTCCGGGGGCGGCGGCGCGGGAGGCGGGTCAGCGCCGGCGGTTCTCCGGCAGCTGCACGCCCGCCCGGTTGGGCTTGTCGGTGGGGTGGGCGTAGCGGATGCGCTCCGGCGGCAGCGGGAAGCTGTGGTCCTCGCCGAAGGGCGACAGCGGGCCGGCCATCTCGCCCAGCAGCTCGGTCACCGGCGGGCCGGCGTCCTCCGACTGGCCCCAGGTCGGCTCCACCAGGTGGGCGTGCTTCTCCTTGCGCTTGGCCATCTCGCCTCCGTGCTCGGGCGCACCCCGGGTGCGCGTTCCCCACCATCTTCCCGCGACGGTGTCCCTACCCACGCGAGGCCTGCCACGACACGGGGTCAGCGGCGGCGGCGCGCGGTCCGGGCGCCGAAGAGCGTCGGCAGCCCCTCGGCGGTGAGCACCCACTGCCCGCTGCCGACCGGCGCCGCCCGCACCTCGCCGCCGTCCAGGTCCTGCACCTGCCGGGTCCGCCAGACCGAGGTGCTCACCAGGCGCAGCCGCACGGGCTCGTCGTCGGGGTCCCACTCGTCGTAGCCCTCGGGCTCGAAGGCCACGATGGCCGGGCCGGCGATGCGCAGCAGCCCGCGCTGCCAGGAGACGGCGCGCAGCGCCCGGCTCCAGCGCAGCGCCCGGGCCAGACCGCCCAGCCCGGCGATCGCGGACACGACCCCGCCGCTGACCAGCGCGACGACGACGAGCCCGGCCAGCGGGACCGGGCGGCCGCGGTCCTCGGCGAGGCTGATCGCGACCGCCCCCAGCAGCACGGCGAGCACGACGGCGATCACGCCGCCGACCAGCCACCGCAGCGCCCCGGCGCGGTAGCCCTCGAGCGCGGCTCGGGTGTGCGGGTCCTCGGTGGCCGGTGACACGCCCTCCATGCTGACAGTCCCGGCCGCCGGGGCGGCACCCCCTGCGGCGGACGTAACGTGGTCCGGATGCCTGCCGACCGTCCCGCCACGCTGGCCGCGTGGTTGCGCACCCGCAGCGACGCCCAGCTGGCGGAGCTGCTGGGCGCGCGTCCCGACGTCGCCCGGCCCGCCCCGTCGGACGTCGTCACCCTCGCCAGCCGGCTGGCGGTGCCGGTGTCGGTGGACCGCGCCCTCGACGAGCTCGACGCCGCCACCCTCCAGGTGCTCGACGTCGTGCTGCTCGCCCCCACCGACGGGGTGGAGGCCGCCGAGGTCGCCGCGGCGCTGCCCGGCCTGCCCGACGACGTCGTGGCCGCGGCCGTCGAGCGGCTGACCACCCGGGCGCTGCTGTGGGGCGAGGACGTCCTGCACGCCCCCGACCAGGTACGCCGCGCCGTCCGGTACCCCGCGGGGCTGGGCCGGCGCGCCGCCGAGCTCCGCGTGGCCCTGCCGGCCGACCTGCCGGCCGCCGTCGGCGCGCTCGACCCCGCCGAGCGCCAGGTGCTCGAGCGGCTGGCCGGCGACCGCCCGGTGGGGCACCTGCCCGAGGCGGGCGGCGGCGCGGCCTCGCCCGCGCGGCGGCTGCTGCAGGCCGGGCTCCTGGCCCGCATCGACGCGCTCAACGTCGAGCTGCCGCGCGAGATCGGGCTGCTGCTGCGGGGCCCCGAGCCGTACGGGCCGCCCCGGCCTGAGCCGCGGCCGGCGGTCGTCGAGCGGGAGCCCGCCGTCGTCGACCGGCAGGCGGCCGGCGCGGCGCTGGAGTCGGTGGGGCGGGTCGGCGAGCTGCTGGCCGTGCTCGAGGAGGAGCCGGCGGGGCTGCTGCGCAGCGGCGGGGTGGCCGTGCGCGACCGCAAGCGGCTGGCGAAGGCGCTCACGGTGTCGGAGGCCGACGCCGGCTGGCTGCTGGAGCTGGCGTTCGCCGCGGGGCTGCTCGACGTCGGCGGCGCGCACCGGGACGAGTGGCTGCCCACCCGCGGCTACGACGTCTGGCGCGAGCAGCCGCTGGCCGACCGCTGGGCGACGCTGGCCGCGGGCTGGCTGGAGAGCACCCGGCTGCCGTCGCTGGTGGGACAGCGCGACGTAGCGGGCAAGGGGGTCAACGCCCTCTCCCCCGACCTGGTCCGGCACACCGCCCCGGCGATCCGCCGCTCGGTGCTCACCGCCCTCGCGGCCTCCCCGCCGGGCTCCGGCCTGGCCCCGGACGACCTGGTGGCGCTGCTGCGCTGGCGCACGCCCCGGCGGGCCGACCGGCTGGCGCCGGTGCCGGACATGCTCGCCGAGGCCGCGCGGATCGGCGTCCTGGTGGGCGGGGTGCTGTCCTCGGGCGGCCACGGGCTGCTCACCGGCGGCGAGGAGGGCGCGGCGATGCGCATGCAGGGCCTGCTGCCCGAGCCGGTCGACCACGTGCTCGCCCAGCCCGACCTCACCCTGGTCGCACCGGGTCCGCTGGTGGCGCAGCTCGCCGACACGCTCTCGCTGGTCGCCGACGTGGAGTCCTCGGGCGGGGCGACGGTGTTCCGGGTGACGGAGTCCTCGGTGCGCCGGGCGCTGGACGCCGGCTGGTCGGCCACCGACCTGCACGACCTGTTCACCCGCGCCTCGCGCACGCCGGTGCCCCAGGCGCTGGACTACCTGGTCGACGACGTCGCCCGTCAGCACGGCCGGCTGCGGGTCGGCGCGATCGAGTGCTACGTGCGCTCCGACGACCACGGCCTGCTCTCCCAGGTGCTCAGCGACCGGCGCACCGCCGGTGCCGAGCTGCGCCGGCTGGCACCGGGGGTGCTGGTGAGCGGGCTGGGCGCCGACGAGGTACTCGGCGTGCTGCGGGCCGCCGGTTACGCCCCCGCCGGGGAGTCACCGGGCGGGGCGGTGCTCACCCGCCCGCCGGCGCGGCCCCGCGCGGCCGGCCGCCGTCACGGCGCGCTGCCCTCCCCCGCGGCCCGGCCGGTGACGGCGGCCGAGGCGGAGGCGACCGTGCGGGAGATCCGGGCCGGCGACGCCGCGCTGGCCGCCCGCCCGGCGGCGCCGGTGCGGCAGATCCCGGGCGTCACCACCGCGGGCACGCTGGAGGTCCTCTCGCGTGCGATCCGCGAGGGCCTGCCGGTGTGGCTCGGCTACGTCGACGCCCAGGGCAGCGGCAGCCAGCGCGTGGTCCAGCCGGTGTCACTGGCCGGTGGTTTCCTCCAGGGCTGGGACGAACGCCGGCAGGAGAACCGCACGTTCGCGGTGCACCGCATCACCTCGGTGGCGCTCGTCGACGAGGAAGCACCGGCCGCCGGTAACGGTTGACCAGACAGACGCCCGCCGAGGAGAGGCTCCCCATCCCGTGAACGACGGACCGCTCATCGTCCAGTCGGACAAGACCCTGCTGCTCGAGGTCGACCACCCCCAGGCGCGCGACTGCCGTGCCGCGATCGCGCCGTTCGCCGAGCTCGAGCGCTCCCCCGAGCACGTGCACACCTACCGCGTGACGCCGCTGGCGCTGTGGAACGCGCGCGCCGCCGGGCACGACGCCGAGCAGGTCGTCGACGCGCTGGTGCGCTACTCGCGCTACCCGGTGCCGCACGCGCTGCTGGTCGACGTCGCCGACACGATGGACCGCTTCGGCCGGCTGACGCTGGTCAACCACCCGGTGCACGGGCTGACGCTGGCCACCACCGACCGCGCCGTGCTGGAGGAGGTCATCCGCTCCAAGCGGGTGGCGCCGATGCTCGGTGCGCGGATCGACCCCGACACCGTCGTCGTGCACCCCTCCGAGCGCGGCCGGCTCAAGCAGGCGCTGCTCAAGGTGGGCTGGCCGGCCGAGGACCTCGCCGGCTACGTCGACGGGCAGGCGCACCCGATCGAGCTGGCGCAGGACGGCTGGCACCTGCGCGACTACCAGCAGGAGGCCGTCGAGGGCTTCTGGGCGGGTGGCTCGGGCGTCGTCGTGCTGCCGTGCGGTGCGGGCAAGACGCTGGTCGGGGCCGCGGCGATGGCGCAGGCCAAGGCGACCACGCTGATCCTGGTGACCAACACCGTCTCGGGGCGGCAGTGGAAGCGCGAGCTGATCGCGCGCACGTCGCTGACCGAGGAGGAGATCGGCGAGTACTCGGGCGAGCGCAAGGAGATCCGCCCGGTCACCATCGCCACCTACCAGGTGATGACCACCCGCCGGAAGGGCGAGTACCGGCACCTCGACCTCTTCGACGCCCAGGACTGGGGCCTCATCGTCTACGACGAGGTGCACCTGCTGCCCGCGCCGATCTTCCGGCTGACCGCCGACCTGCAGTCCCGCCGCCGGCTCGGGCTGACGGCGACGCTCGTGCGCGAGGACGGGCGGGAGGACGACGTCTTCTCCCTCATCGGGCCCAAGCGCTACGACGCGCCCTGGAAGGACATCGAGTCGCAGGGCTACATCGCCCCGGCCAAGTGCATCGAGGTGCGCGTCGGTCTCGACGACGAGGAGCGCATGACCTATGCCGTCGCCGAGCCCGAGGAGCGGTACCGGATCGCGGCCACCGCGACGTCGAAGCTGCCGGTGATCCGGCGGGTGCTCGAGCGGCACCCGGAGGAGCCGTCGCTGGTCATCGGGGCCTACCTCGACCAGCTCGAGGAGCTCGGGCGGGCGCTCGACGCGCCGGTGATCCAGGGGTCGACCACCAACAAGGAGCGCGAGCGGCTGTTCCAGGCGTTCCGCGTCGGGGAGATCCGTACGCTGGTCGTCTCCAAGGTCGCCAACTTCTCCATCGACCTGCCCGAGGCCGCGGTCGCCGTCCAGGTGTCGGGGACGTTCGGGTCGCGGCAGGAGGAGGCGCAGCGGCTCGGCCGGGTGCTCCGTCCCAAGGCCGACGGCCGGCAGGCGCACTTCTACACGGTGGTCAGCCGCGACACCCTCGACGCCGAGTACGCCGCGCACCGGCAGCGGTTCCTCGCCGAGCAGGGCTACGCGTACACGATCATCGACGCCGCCGACCTCGCCGGCCCGGGCGAGGTCAACGGCCCGGACTGGGCGGACGAGCCCGCCGACTGACGCCGCCGCCCCACTGGCTCGCGAGCCCGCAGCGGGGCCCTTGCGGAGGTGACCCCTCGGGGGCTGCTCCCCCGGCTCAGTCCTCGGTGAGCTCGGCGAGGACGTCGGCGGCGTCGCGGTTGCCGGCGCCCGCGAGGCTGCGCAGCTCGTCCAGGTCGCCCAGTTCGGCGGCGGCCTGGACGAGTTCGTCGGCGGCGTCGCGGTTGCCCGCGTCGGCGAGGCGCCGCAGCTCCTCGAGGTCGCCTCGCTCGCCGGCCAGCTCCACGAGCTCGTCGACGGCGTCCGGGTCGCCCTGTGCAGCGCGCAGGCGTACGGCGTCGTACTCCGGATCGGTCATGGCGGCAGGGTCCCACCGTGGTCGCCGCGGGGGGCCGCCGCCGGTGGCCGTTGTCACCGCCCTGGTCGGCCGCCGTGTGCGATGGTGGGACGTGGGTCCGCAGGGGATCCCCCGGACGAGCGGCGCCGTACCCGGACAGCGACAAGACGGCGACCACGGGAGTCGTCGTGGCCTGGTTCGTACTCGTCCTGTCCGGTGTCCTCGAGGCCGTGTGGGCAACCGCCCTCGGCCGCTCGGAGGGCTTCACCCGGCTCACCCCGACGGTCGTCTTCGTCCTCGGGCTCGTCGGCAGCATGATCGGGCTGGCGTACGCCATGCGCACCCTCCCCATCGGGACGGCGTACGCGGTGTGGGTGGGCATCGGCGCGGCCTTGACCGCCGGTTACGCGATGGCGACCGGCGAGGAGCCGCTGTCGGCGCTGCGCGTGCTGCTCCTGCTGGGCATCGTCGGCTGCGTGATCGGGCTCAAGCTCGCCCACTGAGCCGCTGCACGCCGCGCTCCGTCCCTCAGTAGGGCGGTGGTGTGGTGGCGGCGGTGAGGCCGGTGGGTGTGGTGACGGTGAGGGTGCCGTCGGGTGTCATGTGGTGGTGCCAGCCGGGTGCCTGGTGTTTGCCGCGGTGGTGGCCGGTGCAGTAGCCGGTGAGGTTGGCCGCGTTCGTCTGGCCGGTGGGCCAGGGGGTGGTGTGGTCGAGTTCGCCACTTCCTGGGACGGGGCGGCGGCAGCCGGGGAAGCGGCAGCGGCGGTCGCGGGCGCGGACGTGCCGGTCGAGGGCGGCGCCGGGCCGGTAGCCGCCGGTCGCGCCGGATGGGGTGAGCGCTGCTCCGCTCCTGGCTGCGCGGTGCAGGGCGGGTAGGTCG
>NZ_FOWE01000005.1 GCF_900115395.1 Geodermatophilus obscurus | reverse complement strand
GAGAAGACGTGGGACTCCCCCGGGCGGATGCCCACGTGGACGACCTCGCCCTTGGCCGGCGGCTTGCGGGCGTCGACCCGCAGGGTGAGCATCTTGTCGCTGGTGCCGGCGGTGTCGGCGGCGTGCAGGTTGCCGTAGGCGAAGGCGTCCGAGCCGAGCTCCTCGACCACGACGACCTCCACCGGCACGCCCTCACCGGCGCCGACGAGCTGCACCGACTCCGGGCGGAACCCCAGCGTCGCGGTGCGCGCGCCCTCGGCGGACAGCGCGCCGACCGCCGAGCGCGGCAGCGGCACCGTGTGCCCACCCAGCCGCGCACCCCCCTCGGTCAGCTCCACCGTCACCAGGTTCATCGCCGGCGACCCGATGAAGCCGGCCACGAACTCGTTCACCGGCCGGTCGTAGAGGTTGCGCGGGGTGTCGCACTGCTGCAGCAGCCCGTCCTTCAGCACCGCCACCCGGTCGCCCATCGTCATCGCCTCGACCTGGTCGTGGGTGACGTAGACGGTGGTGACGCCCAGGCGCCGCTGCAGCGAGGCGATCTCGGTGCGGGTCTGCACGCGCAGCTTGGCGTCGAGGTTGGACAGCGGCTCGTCCATGAGGAAGGCCTGCGGCTGGCGGACGATCGCCCGGCCCATCGCCACCCGCTGCCGCTGGCCACCCGAGAGCGCCTTGGGCTTGCGGTCGAGGTAGGGCTCGAGGTCGAGCACCTTGGCCGCCTCGGTCACCCGCGACCGGATCTCGTCCTTCTTCATGCCGGCGATCTTGAGCGCGAAGCCCATGTTGTCGGCCACGGTCATGTGCGGGTACAGCGCGTAGTTCTGGAACACCATCGCGATGTCCCGCTCCTTGGGCGGCAGGTGGGTGACGTCGCGGTCCCCGATCCGGATCGACCCCTCGGTCACCTCCTCCAGCCCCGCCAGCATGCGCAACGCGGTGGACTTGCCGCTCCCCGAGGGCCCGACCAGGACCAGGAACTCCCCATCGGCGACGTCGAGGTCGAGACCGTTGACCGACGGCGTGGTCGCACCGGGGTAGGTCAGGGTGGCGTGGTCGTAGGTGATGGCCGCCATGAGAGGGGTCCTTCCTGAGCCGAGGAGCTCAGGCGGACTGTGACATGCGGAGGGCCGCGAGGGCACGGAGGGTCTGCCGGAGGCACACGTCCGGGTCATCGGACCGTGATCCGGTCACGACCCACGACCTGCCGGCACCGGGGCGGTCGCCTCCGCGGTCCCTGCGTGAACACGCCGTGAACACGCCGTTGCATAACGGTTTAGCACCGTTGCACGCAACCGGTTGTCCGCGCCCCTATCGTCCCCGGGCGAACGTGGCGACCGGTCCGGCACCTCCGGAACCGGTCTCCGATAACGGCGTGCGGCGACGACGCCGCAGCGAACGAAGGGATACCGATGACCATGCGCGCGAGAGGTCGGCGCTCCACGGCGCTGGCCGGCGGCCTGGGTGTGGCGCTGGTGCTGGCCGGCTGCGGTGCCGGCGCGACCAGCGGAGGTGGTGGCGCCGGAGCCACGAACGCCTCGGACCTGGAGCTCGACTGCGCTCCCTACGAGGAGTTCGGCGACCTGGAGGGCGAGACCGTCAGCGTCTACACCTCCATCGTCGACCCCGAGGACCAGCCGCACATCGACTCCTACGTGCCCTTCGAGGAGTGCACGGGCGTCGAGGTGCAGTACGAGGGATCGCGCGAGTTCGAGGCGCAGCTCGTCGTGCGCGTCCAGAGCGGCAACGCCCCGGACATCGCCTACATCCCGCAGCCGGGTCTGCTCGCCAACCTGGTGGCCGCGAACGCCGTCGTCCCGGCCCCGCAGCAGGTCGAGGCGAACGTCGACGAGTACTGGGACGAGAGCTGGAAGAACTACGGCTCCGTCAACGGCGAGTTCTACGCCGCTCCGCTGGGCGCCAACGCCAAGTCCTTCGTCTGGTACTCGCCGTCCGCGTTCGCCGACGCCGGCTACGAGATCCCGACCACGTGGGACGAGATGCTCGCGCTGTCCGACCAGATCGCGGAGTCCGGCGCCAAGCCGTGGTGCGCGGGCATCGGCTCCGGTGACGCCACCGGCTGGCCGGCCACCGACTGGCTGGAGGACGTCGTCCTGCGGACCGCCGGGCCCGACGTCTACGACCAGTGGGTCGCCCACCAGATCCCGTTCAACGACCCGCAGATCGTCCAGGCACTCGACACCGTCGGCGGGATCCTCAAGAACCCGGACTACGTCAACGGCGGCCTGGGCGAGGTGCAGTCGATCGCGACCACCGAGTTCACCGACGCGGGCCTGCCCATCCTCGACGGCAGCTGCTTCATGCACCGTCAGGCGTCCTTCTACCAGGCCAACTGGCCGGAGGGCACCGACATCTCCGAGGACGGCGACATCTTCGCCTTCCCGCTGCCTCCCATCGAGGGCGACACCGCGCCGGTCCTCGGCGGTGGCGAGTTCACCGCGGCGTTCAACGACGAGCCGGCCACCCAGGCCTTCCAGACCTACCTCTCCTCGCCGGAGTGGGCCAACATCAAGGCCCAGGTCTCCGGCCCGGGCTGGGTCAGCGCCAACACAGGCCTGGACGTCGAGAACCTCACCTCGCCGATCGACCAGCTGGCCGCCGAGCAGTTCCAGGACCCGAACGCGGTCTTCCGCTTCGACGGTTCGGACCTGATGCCCGGTGAGATCGGTGCCGGTGCGCTGTGGACCGAGCTGACCAACTGGCTCGCCACCGACAAGCAGACCCAGCAGGTCCTGACCGACGTCGAGAGCGCCTGGCCGACGTCCTGATCACCGGGCCCGGTCGGTCCCCTGGCTGACCGGGCCCGTCCGTCCCACCACCCCCTGGAGGCCGGGGGGACCGCAGCGTCGCTGTGGTCCCCCCGGCGTTCCGTTGCCGAGGAGAGGTCGTCAGCGGTGCAGTGGTTCCTGGAAGCGACCACCACGGGGCACAAGATCGCCCTGATGGTGTTCGCCATCCTCCTGTTCGCGGCTGTCATGGCCGCGATCCTGTTCGCGGTCGACCGGCCCAAGCGGGTCCCCAACTGGATCGTCGCGGTCGGCTTCGTCGGCCCGACGCTGCTCCTGCTGGCGGTCGGCCTCGTCTACCCGGCCCTCGAGACCGTCCGTGGGTCGTTCTACAACCGGGACGGCTCGTCGTTCGTCGGCCTGGACAACTACGTCACGGTCTTCAGCGAGGACAACTTCCAGACCGTCCTGTTCAACACGCTCCTGTGGGTGGTCCTGGTCCCCCTGGTGACCACGGGGCTCGGCCTGGTCTACGCCTACCTCGTCGACCGCACCCGCTTCGAGAAGCTGGCCAAGGCGCTGGTGTTCCTGCCGATGGCGATCTCGATGGTGGGCGCCGGCGTCATCTGGAAGTTCGTCTACGAGTACCGCCCCGACCAGCCCGGGGTCCGCCAGATCGGCCTGCTCAACCAGGTGCTGGTGCTCCTCGGGTTCGAACCGCAGCAGTTCCTGCTCAACGCGCCGTCGAACAGCTTCTACCTGATCGTGGTCATGATCTGGATCCAGGCCGGCTTCGCCATGACGGTGCTCTCAGCGGCGATCAAGGCCATCCCCGACGACGTCGTCGAGGCCGCCCGGCTCGACGGCGTGGGCGGCCTGCAGATGTTCCGCTACGTCACCGTGCCGAGCATCCGGCCGGCCCTGGTCGTCGTCGTGACGACGGTCGCCATCACCACGCTGAAGGTCTTCGACATCGTCCGCACCATGACCGGCGGCCAGTTCAGCACCAGCGTCGTGGCGAACGAGTTCTACGTGCAGGCCTTCCGGCAGTTCAACTTCGGTCTGGGTGCGGCGCTCGCGGTGCTGCTCTTCCTGCTGGTCATCCCGATCATCGCCTACAACGTCCGTCAGCTGCGTCTCGCCGAGGAGCTCCGATGACCACGACCACCCCGGTCATGGCGCCCGTCCCCCCGGACGAGCGCCGGCTGACCCGGACCGAGCGCCGGGCGGTGGCCGCGAAGAACAAGCTCAGCTCCCCCGCTGCCTCGATCATCGCGCTGGTCATCGCGGCGCTGTGGACGGTGCCGACGCTGGGACTGCTGATCACGTCGTTCCGGCCGGAGCTCGACATCCGCCGCTCGGGCTGGTGGACGGCGCTCTCCGATCCGCAGTTCACCCTCGACAACTACAACGAGGTCCTCTACGGCGGCGCCACCAACTTCGCGACGCTGTTCGTCAACTCCCTGGTCATCACGCTGCCCGCGGTGGTCATCCCGATCAGCCTGGCGCTGCTGGCCGCGTATGCGTTCGCCTGGATCAAGTTCCCGGGCCGCAACCTGCTGTTCGTCGCCGTGTTCGCACTGCAGGTCGTCCCGATCCAGGTCACGCTCATCCCGCTGCTGAGCCTCTACGTCGACGCGGGGCTGGCCGGGTCCTTCTGGACCATCTGGCTGTCGCACTCGATCTTCGCACTCCCGCTGGCGATCTTCCTGCTGCACAACTTCATGAAGGAGATCCCGGCTTCGCTGATCGAGGCCGCCCGCATGGACGGCGCCGGTCACGTGAAGATCTTCTTCCAGGTGCTGCTGCCCCTGCTCACCCCGGCGATCGCCGCGTTCGGCGTCTTCCAGTTCCTGTGGGTCTGGAACGACCTGCTGGTGGCGCTGACCTTCGCCGGCGGCGCTCCCGACGTCGTCCCGCTGACCGTGCGGGTGGCCGAGCTGGCCGGGACCCGCGGGTCGGACTGGTACCTGCTGGCCGCGGGTGCGTTCGTGTCGATCGTGCTGCCCCTGGTCGTCTTCCTGTCCCTGCAGCGCTACTTCGTCCGCGGGCTGCTGGCCGGCAGCGTCAAGGGCTGAGGCCCCGGCCCCGAGGGGCCACAAGCGGGCCCCCGAACACGACAGAGGCCCCCGGACGCCGTCCGGGGGCCTCTGTCGTGTTCGGGGGCGACGAGCCTCAGGCGGAGGCGTGCTGGGTCTGCCGGCTGGCCGACGACGGCTCGGCCGAGCCGCGGCTGTCGAGGTCACGCAGGTGCGACTCGAGGTAGGAGCGGAACCGCGTGCGGTACTCGCGCTCGAAGGTGCGCAGCTCCTCGATCTTCCGCTCGAGGTTGGTGCGCTTCTCCTCCAGCGGGCCCATGACCTCGCGGTGGCGGCGCTCGGCGTCCTGGTCGAGGGCCGCGGCCTTGGCGCGGGCCTCGCGCTCCATCGTGTCGGCGCGGGTGCGCGCGTCGTTGATCATCGAGTCGGCGCGCAGCTTGGCGTCGTTGACCATCTGGTCGCTCTTGGCCCGCGCCTCGGCGACCAGCCGGTCGCTGTTGGCCTTGGCGGCCGAGACCATCTGGTCGGCCTGGGCCTTCGCCTCGTTGACGTAGCGGTCGGCGGTCTCCGACGCCAGCGCCAGCATCCGGGAGGCGCGGGTGGTGTCGTCCTCGCGCGCGACCGGGGGCTGCGGCGGCGGGGCCGGCGCGGGGGCCGGCGTCGGCTCCGGGGCGATCGGCTGGGCGGTGACCCGGCCGGTGCTCGAGCTCGACCGCAGCTCGTTGTTCTCCTCGATCAGCCGGGCGAGCTCGGCCTCCACCACGTCGAGGAACGCGTCCACCTCGTCCTCGTCGTAGCCACGCTTCCCGATCGGCGGCTTCTTGAAGACGACGTTGTGCACGTCGGCTGGCGTGAGTGGCAAGGGGCTCACCTCGGGTCGGACGGCGGATGGGGGTGGGTGGCCCTCACACGCGGGCCACGGCGTCTAGAGCGGGCTGGCGAGGGAGAGCGTGATGCTCCGCAGGATGTACACGGCGATCAATAACACCATGAACGCGAGGTCCAGACGGATGGACCCCAGGTTCAGGGGCGGGATCACTTTCCGGATCACCTTGAGCGGCGGGTCGGTGGTCGCGTAGACCACCTCCAGCCCCGCGGCGACGAACCCGGACGGGCGCCAGCTGCGCGCCAGGACCATCACCCAGTCCACGACGAAACGCGCGAACAGCAGGATGAGGAAGACGAGCAGGATCGACGACACGATCTGCCAGAAGAGTGCCACTGTCCTCGCTCGTCCCGGGGCACCCGCGGTGCCGTCTACGCCTGCCGTGCAGCCCAGTCGTGCAGCGTCCCGGCCGGGCGACCTCAGGACTTCGCGAAGAACCCGCCTTCGCGGATCCGGGCCTTGTCCTCGGCCGTCACGTCGACGTCCCGCGGGCTGAGCAGGAACACCTTGGCCGTGACCGGCTCGATGTTACCGCGCAGGCCGAAGATCAGTCCTGCGGCGAAGTCGACGAGCCTGCGCGCGTCGGCGTGGTCGAGCTCGGTGAGGTTCATGATGACCGGGCTGCCGTCGCGGAAGGCCTCGCCGATCGCCCGCGCCTCGTTGTAGGTCTTCGGGCTCAGCGTGGTGATCCGGTACGGCTGCGGGGCCGGCGCCGGAGCGGGCTCGGCAGCGGCGACCGCCTCCCGGGCGGCCAGGCCCGCGGCGGCCGGACCGCCGACGGAGCCGCCCACGGTGCCGCCGATCGTGCCCCCGGCCGGGCCGCTGCCCGCGCTGCCGCCGATCGTGCCGCCGACCGAGCCGAGGCGCGGGCCGGCGTTGCCGGACGGGGCGGACACGCGGGACTCCCCCGCCGCCGCGACCGGCGCCGGGGACGACACCGGGGTGGCCAGGCCCAGACGGGTGGCACCGGCGCGGCGCGGCAGGGCCGGCTCGGCGTCGGCGGGCCCGTCCTCGCGCCCGCCGCGGTCGTCGAAGCGCTCGCCGTCGTAGCGGCGGTCGGCGTAGCGGTCGTCGTAGCCGGGGTCGCCGGCCAGCGAGTCGTAGCCGCCGTAGCCGCCCTCCCCGCGCACCTCGGCGGAGTGCCGGTCGGCGGGGTGACGCTCGGCGTAGCGGTCGTCGTAGCGGCCGCCGCGGGGGTCGGCACGGTGGTCGTCGTAGCGCCCCTCGTCGTACCGCTCGTCGTAGCGGCCGTCGTCGTACCGGTCGTGGTGGTCGGCCTGGCGGGCGTCGTAGCGATCGTAGGCGCGGGCGTCGTCGTCCTCGACGAGCCCGAGGTAGATGCCCATCTTCCGCATGGCCCCGGCCATCAGACCTCCTCCGAGGACCCCGGTGGGACCCCTGTGACTGGTGTGACTCCGGGCGAGGTTAGGGGCCGGGAGCCGAAGAGCGCGGTTCCGACACGCACCAGCGTGGCGCCCGCCGCGACGGCTTCCTCGAGGTCGCCGCTCATGCCCGCGGAGAGCCCGGTGGCGCCGGGGTGGTCGGCGCGCAGGCGCTCGCCGAGCACGGCGAGCCGGGCGAAGGCGGGAGCCGGCGGTTCGCCGCGCGGGGCGACGGCCATGAGGCCGCGGAGCTCCAGGCCCGGCAGGCCCGCGACCTCGTCGGCGAGGCGCGCGACGTCGTCGGGCGCGACGCCGCCGCGCTCGGCCAGCTCGCCGGCCGCGCCGCCGAGGTCGACCTGCACGAACACGCCGACCGGGGCACCGCGCTCCTCCCCCGCCCAGGACAGCGCCCGCGCGAGGGCGGAGCGGTCGAGGGAGTGGACGACGGCACCGGTGCGGGCCACGGCGGCGGCCTTGTTGCGCTGGAGCTGGCCGACGAAGTGCCACTCGAGCGGCAGGTGGGCGAGCTCGGCGGCCTTGGCGGTGAGCTCCTGCGCGCGGTTCTCCCCGAACGCCGCCTGGCCGAGCGCGGCGAGGGCGCGGACGTCGTCGGCCGACCAGGTCTTGCTCACCGCGAGCAGCGCCACCGACGCGGGGTCGCGCCCGGCGGCGCGCGCGGCTGCGGCGATGCGGTCGCGGACGGCCTGCAGCCGCTCGGCCGGGGTGGTCATGCCGACGATCATCCCCGCCTCGTCTGCGCACCTCCGCGGACGTGCGCAGGAGGGGGCGGGGAGGCCGTCCGTCAGCCGAGCCAGGTGACGCCGGCCTGGCGGCCGGTGACGCCGTCGCGGCGGTGGCTGAACAGCCGCCGGTCCTCGACGGTGCAGCGCGGGTCGTGCACGACCTGCGCGACGCCCGCGCGGGTCAGCAGCTCGGCGAGCCCGGCGCGCAGGTCCAGGCCGGGCGTGCCGGTGCGGGTCCGCACGGCGGCCGCCGGGGCGACCCGGGCGACCTCGGCCTGCATGGCGCGGGGCACCTCGTAGTCGGCACCGCAGACGGCCGGCCCGAGCAGCGCCGTCGTGTCGCCGGGCCGGCTGCCCAGCCCGCGCATCGCGGCCAGCGTCGCCGGGACGACGCCCTGCCGGACGCCCTCCCGGCCGGCGTGCACGGCGGCGACCACCCCGGCGACCGGGTCGGCCAGCAGCACCGGGACGCAGTCGGCGGTGAGCACGCACAGCACCAGGCCCGGCGTCCGGGTCACCAGCGCATCGGTGGCCGGCAGCGGCGCCTCGACAGGGCCGTCGACCACGGCGACGCCGGTGCCGTGCACCTGCTCCATCCACACCAGGCGCTCCCCGGGCACACCCAGCTCCCGGGCCAGGCGCTCCCGGTTGGACGCCACGGCACCGGGGTCGTCGCCGACGTGGGCGCCCAGGTTGAACGTGTCGTAGGGCGACGCGGAGCGGCCGCCCCGCCGGTCGGTGACGCCCCTGCGGGGTCGCACCGCCGGCGAGGCGGCCGGTCCAGCGCTCACGGCGTGGCCCCCGTGCAGGGGCCCGCCGCGAGCGCGCGAGCGGTGGGGGGCACGGGGGTCCTCCACTACTGGCGGAGGAACTCCGGGATGTCGAGCTCCTCCTCGAAGTCCTCGTTGCCGAGCGGACGGCGGCCGGCGGCCGAGGCGCTGCTGTTCTGCACCGGCGGCAGCGGCGGGACGGTGATCCCCCCGGCCGGCGGCGTGGCGCGGACCGGGGCCGGCGCCGCGACGGGGGCGGGCGGCACGGTGCCGACCAGCCGCTCACCGGTGGCCCGCGACGGACCGGCGGACGGCGCCGGCGCCACCGGCGGCGAGGGCAGCCGGCCCGGCGCGGTCGACGGGCCGGCGCTGGCGGCGGCGGAGTCCTTGCGCGAGGACGGGCGCCCGCTGTCGAAGCCCGCGGCGATGACGGTCACGCGGACCTCGTCGCCGAGGGCGTCGTCGATGACGGCACCGAAGATGATGTTGGCGTCGGCGTGCGCGGCGTCGGATACCAGCGAGGCGGCCTCGTTGATCTCGAACAGGCCCAGGTCCGACCCGCCGGAGATCGACAGCAGGACGCCGTGGGCGCCCTCCATCGAGGCCTCCAGCAGCGGGCTGGCGATGGCCTGCTCGGCCGCGAGCAGGGCGCGGTTGTCCCCGCGGGCGCTGCCGATGCCCATGAGCGCCGAGCCGGCCCCGGACATGACCGACTTGACGTCGGCGAAGTCCAGGTTGATCAGGCCCGGCGTGGTGATCAGGTCGGTGATGCCCTGGACACCCGAGAGCAGCACCTGGTCGGCGGTGCGGAAGGCGTCCATGACGCTGACGTTGCGGTCACCGAGCTGCAGCAGCCGGTCGTTGGGGATGACGATGAGCGTGTCGCATTCGTTGCGCAGCTCCTCGATCCCCGACTCGGCCTGGACCGCGCGCCGCTTCCCCTCGAAGGAGAACGGGCGGGTGACCACGCCGATGGTGAGCGCGCCGAGCTTGCGGGCGATCGAGGCGACGACGGGCGCGCCGCCGGTGCCGGTGCCACCACCCTCGCCGGCGGTCACGAAGACCATGTCGGCGCCCTTGAGCACCTCCTCGATCTCCTCGCGGTGGTCCTCGGCCGCCTGCCGGCCGACGTCGGGCTGCGCCCCGGCGCCGAGGCCGCGGGTGAGCTCACGGCCGACGTCGAGCTTGACGTCGGCGTCGCTCATCAGCAGCGCCTGGGCGTCGGTGTTGATGGCGATGAACTCCACCCCCTTCAGACCGACCTCGATCATCCGGTTCACCGCGTTCACGCCGCCGCCGCCGATGCCGACGACCTTGATGACCGCGAGGTAGTTGTGCGGAGGTGTCATGTGGGGCTCCCGACCTCGACCCTCATCCTCAAGTGGAGACTTAGCGTTATGTCAACTGGGTCGACGCGGACGAAGTTAGGTGGGGCGCGTCCGGCCCTACAAGCACCCTCCCCGGCCCGGCGTGTCGCGACGGCCCGACCTCACCGATCTCCGACGACTCGCTGGTCACATCTGCACCACCGATGGTGACGACCCGCCTGCGTGATCCCTCATCCCCGGGTCGAGACCGGTCGCCGGCCTCTCCGGTGAACCGATCCACTCCGGTTTCCGCGTCGGGCGTGTCGCGGGCGTCGGCGTGTCGACGGCGCGCCGGTCGATCAGCGGTCCGCACGCGGGAGCACACGCAGCGCGAGCACGCTGACGCGATGAGGACGGCCCCCTGGCAAGGTTCCGCCGCGAGCCCGCGAGCGGTGGGGGCGGTGACGTGCTGGAACGGTCCCCCCGCAGGTCGAAGGACCCCGTCCTCCTCACCGCTCGCGAGCTCGCGGCGAGCCTCGGGACGGGGCCGTGCGCGAACCTGCGAGCGGTGGGGGGCGAGGGGGTCCTTCCTCAGCGCAGGACGACGGCGTCCGGCGCGCTGACGTCGATCGTCGCGGCCGGCTCGAGCGCCCCGGCGTCGATCTGGTCAAGCAGCGCCACCAGTGCGGCGGCGCGGTCGGCGGCAGCGTCGGCGGTGCTGCCGGAGCCGCCGCCGGAGCCGCCGTCGGGCCCGCCCCAGACCACCACGGTGCCGTCGCGCAGGGTCAGCGTGACGTCCTCCCCCGTGTCGGCGGCGGCGCCGGACACCTGGGCGCGGACGTCGGCGGGCAGCGCGACGAGCGCGTCCAGGGCCGCGTGCATGGCGGGGTCGCCGGGGCCGGGCGTCGGCACGTCGAGCGGCACCACGCCGTCCGGGACCTCACCGGTGACCGTGTCGAACAGCACGCCGGAGGCGTCGACCAGCGACCGCGTGCCGGCGTCCTCGACGACGGCGACCGGCCGCCGCTCGACCACGGTCACGACGACGCTGCCCGGCCAGCCGCGAGCGACCTGGACCGAGGCGACCTGCGGCAGGCGGGCGACCCGGGCCTCGGCGGCCTCGACGTCGACCCGCAGCAGCGGCGTCCCCTCGGCCACCCCGGCGGCGGTGCGGACCTGCTCGGCGGTCAGCGTGCCGGCACCGTCGACCCGGACGTCGCGGACCGTCAGCAGCGGGCTGGCCCACAGCGCCCACCAGACCAGCGCCACGACGGCGACCGCGGCGACGGCGGCCGCGATGCGGCGGCGGCGCCGGTCACGGGGGCTGTCGCGACGCCGCCGGCGGGCCGGCCGGGCGACCTCGACCGGGACCCCGCGCTCCCGGTCGGCCGTCGTCAGGCCGGAGCGGCTCACCGGACGGCGTCCCCGCCGGGCACCCCGTCACCGGAGGGCGCGGGCAGGTCGTCGGGACCCGGGGGCGCGGCCAGGTCGTGGGAGCCCGCCAGCGCGGTCAGGACCTCGGGACCCACCATCGACACGTTGCCGGCGCCCATGGTCATGACCAGGTCCCCGGGCCGGGCGCGGGCGGCCAGGGCGGGCGCGGCGGCCGACCACGAGGGCTCGAAGTGCACGCGGCCGGGGGGCAGCGGGACGGCGTCGGCGACCAGCGCGCCCGTGACGCCGGGCACGGGGTCCTCGCGGGCGCCGTAGACGTCCATGACCACGACCTCGTCGGCCAGGCCCAGCGCCTCGCCGAACGCGGACGCGAACTCCCGGGTGCGGCTGTAGAGGTGCGGCTGGAACGCCACCACCAGGCGGCCCTGCCCGGCCACCGCGCGGGCGGCGCGCAGCTGCGCGGTGACCTCCGTCGGGTGGTGGGCGTAGTCGTCGTAGACCCGCACGCCGGCCGCGACGCCCTTGAGCTCGAAGCGGCGGTGCACCCCGCCGAAGCGCTCCAGCCCGGCGATCAGCCCCTCGGCGGGCAGGCCGAGCTCCAGGCCGGCCAGCAGGGCGGCGGCGCTGTTGCGGGCCATGTGCTCGCCGGGCACCCGGATGCGCACCCGGCCCAGGACGGTGCCGTCGTGCACCGCCGTCCAGCTGGTGGTGTCGGGGCCGACGTCGAGGTCGACCAGCCGCAGGTCGGCGTCGTCGGCGGTGCCGTAGGTGCGCAGCCGCGCGGGCGTGGGGACGCCGCGCAGCCGGGCCGAACCGGGGTCGTCGGCACAGACGACGACGAACCCCTCGGGGGCGACGGTGCCGAGGAACCGGTCGAAGGCGGCCTCGACGGCGGCGAGGTCGCCGTAGTTGTCCAGGTGGTCGGCCTCGACGTTGGTGACGATCGCCCCGTACGGCGCGAGCAGCAGGAACGAGCGGTCGCTCTCGTCGGCCTCGGCGACGAAGACGTCGCCCTCCCCCGCGTGCGCGTTGCTGCCCGACTCGTTGAGGTTGCCGCCGATCGCGAAGGAGGCGTCCACGCCGCAGGCCTGGACGGCGACGGTGAGCATCGAGGTGGTCGAGGTCTTGCCGTGCGTGCCGGCGACGGCGACGCTGCGCCGCCCGGCCATGACCGCGGCCAGCGCGACCGCGCGGGGCAGCACGGTGAGCCCGCGGGCGCGGGCGGCAGCCAGCTCGGGGTTGTCCTCGCGGATGGCGGAGGAGACGACGACCGAGTCGGCCTCGCCGAGGTTCTCCGCGGCGTGCCCCACCTCCACCCGGGCACCCAGCGCGCGCAGCGCGAGCAGGGTCGGGGTGTCGCGGCGGTCGCTGCCGGACACCCGCACCCCGCGGGCGAGCAGGATCCGGGCGATGCCGCTCATGCCGGCACCGCCGATCCCCACGAAGTGCACCGCGCCGAGGTCGGTGAGGGCGGGCACCGGCCCGGTCCACGCGGCGGTCGCGTCAGCGGTCACCGGCCGCCACCTCCAGCACGATGTCGGCCAGCCGCTCGTCGGCGTCGGGGACCCCGGCCGCGGCGGCGTGGGCGGCGTACCCGGCCAGCGCGGCAGGGTCGGTGAGCAGCGGCACCAGCGTGGCCCCGATCCAGGCGGCCGACAGGTCGGCGTCGTCGACGAGCAGCCCGCCCCCGGCCTCCACCACCGGCAGCGCGTTGCGGCGCTGCTCGCCGTTGCCGATGGGCAGCGGCACGAACGCGGCCGGCAACCCGACCGCCGACAGCTCCGCCACGGTGACCGCGCCCGACCGGCACAGCGCCAGGTCGGCGGCGGCGTAGGCGAGGTCCATCCGCTCCAGGTAGTCGACGACGACGTAGGGCGCCGACCCGGCCGGGCGCGGCGGCACCGTCACGTCGGTGTTCTTGGGCCCGCGGGCGTGCAGCACCTGGATCCCGGCGGCGGTGAGCGCGTCGGCCGCCGCGACCGCCGCCCGGTTGAGCGAGGCCGCGCCCTGCGACCCGCCGAAGACCAGCAGCGTGGGCCGGTCGGCGTCCAGGTCGAACCCGGCGCGGGCGGCGGGCCGGGTGGCGGCGCGGTCGAGGCCGCTGATGGCCGTGCGCAGCGGCATGCCCACGTGCTCGCCGCGGTGCAGCGGCGTGCCCGGCACGGTGACCGCGACCCGCGCGGCCACCCGGGCACCGATGCGGTTGGCCAGCCCGGGCAGCGCGTTCTGCTCGTGCACGACGACCGGGACGCCGGCGCGGCGCGCGGCCAGGTAGGCCGGCAGCGCCACGTACCCACCGAAGCCGACGACGACGTCGGCCGACAGCTCGCCGAGCAGCGCCCGGGTGTCGGCGACCGCGCGGCGGACCCGCCCCGGCACGCGCAGCAGGTCCGGCGTGGGCCGGCGCGGCAGCGGCACCGGCGGGATGAGCCGCAGGTCGTAGCCGCGGGCGGGCACCAGCCGGGTCTCCATGCCGCGGGCGGTCCCCAGGCAGGTGATGCGGGGGGCGTCGGGGCGTCGGCGCAGCGCGTCGGCCAGCGCCAGCATCGGCTCGATGTGGCCGCCGGTGCCGCCGCCGGCGAGGACTACCGACAGGGCGCTCACCGCGACCGTCCCGGGCGGTCGGCGGGCCGGGCGGGCACGCGCTCGGGGCGGCGCGCGGCCGGCGGGGGCACCCGGCGCTCACCGGGGTGCGCGCGGCCGGCCCGCCGGAGGGGGTGGGCACCGACGGGGTGAGCGTCCACGGGACGGCGCAGGCCGGCGGGCGCCGCGTCCCGGCCCGGCCGCTTCCGGGGCGGGCGGACGGGGTCGACGGCGAGCGCCGGCACCGGCAGCAGCCAGCGGGCCAGCCGGCCGCGCTCGTGCACGCGGGCGTACTCGATGGCCTGGGGCTCGGATCGGGCGAAGCGGATGAGGATCCCCACGACGAAGAGGGTGAGCACCAGCGAGGTGCCACCGGCGGACACGAGCGGCAGGGTGACCCCGGTGACCGGGAGCAGCCCCACGACGTAGCCCATGTTCATGGCCGCCTGGCCGACCAGCCACACGGTGATGGCCACGCTGGCCAGCGACACGAACCGGTCGGCCGAGCGGCGGGCGATCCGGAAGCCGGCGTAGGCCAGCACGGCGTAGAGCGTGACGACCACCAGGCAGCCCAGGAAGCCGAGCTCCTCGCCGATGATCGCGAAGATGTAGTCCGACTCGGCCTCGGGCAGCAGGTTCCACTTCATGGCGCTGTTGCCCAGCCCCACGCCCCACAGCCCGCCGTTGGCCAGCGCGTAGAAGCCGCGGACGGCCTGGAACCCGCTGTTGGTGGGGTCGTCGAAGGGGTGCAGGAACGAGGTCACCCGCTCGGTCCGCTCCGGGGAGCTCGTGACCAGGACGTAGGCCAGGGTCGCGGCGCTGGCGATGCCGATGCCCCACAGCCGCGCCGGCAGGCCACCGGCCCACAGCAGTCCGGTGACCACCAGCAGCAGGCTGACCACCGCGCCGAAGTCCGGCTCGAGCATGAGCAGCCCGCACAGCAGCACGAACACCGGCAGCAGCGGCAGCAGCAGCGTCCGGACCGTCAGGTGGCGGCCGCGCAGCGCGAGCACGTGGGCGCCCCACAGCGCGACGACCAGCTTGGTCAGCTCCGAGGGCTGGAAGTCGGTGAACCCGAGGCTGATCCAGGCGCGCGAGCCGTTGTACTCGACGCCGATCCCGGGGACGAGCACCGCCACGAGCAGGACGGTCACCGCGCCCAGCGCCACCGGCGACCACCGGCGGATCCACCCCGCGGGCAGCCGCACGGCCACGGCGAGCGCGGCGAGGCCGAGGACGGCGAAGACGAGCTGGTCGACGCCGGGGCGCCAGGCGGGCTGGTCGTCGAGCGCGGCTTCGATGGCCGAGGCCGAGAAGACCATGACCAGCCCGATCGCCAGCAGCAGCCCGGCCGCGCCGATCACCAGGTGGCAGCTGGTCATCGGCCCGTCGAGCCAGGCCGGGCCGCGCAGCCGCGAGGGCGCCGCCGGGGAGGTCCGGCGGGGCGTGCGGCGGGCGCGGGTCGACTCGGTGCGGCCGTCCATCCGGCCATCGTCGCTGCTCGGACCGTTCCGTCCCGGCAGGGGCGGCGCGTGTCGCGGTGCCCGTCCGCCGGGACGCCGCGTTGACGTGCCGGAACGACCCTCTCGCAGGGACCCGCGCCGAGCAGGTGACGTGCTGGAACGGCCCCCTCGCAGGGACCCGCGCCGAGCGTGCGAGGCGTGCCGGACGGCCCCGTCCGGAGGCTCGCCGCGAGCCTGCGAGTGGTGAGAGGGACGGGGTCCTTCCACCTTCCTCACAGGCCGGTCAGCGACAGCCAGTCGGCGTAGAAGAGGCCCAGCCCGAAGGCCACGGCCATCCCGGTGACCAGCCAGAACCGCACGATGACGGTGTTCTCGGCCCAGCCGGCGAGCTCGAAGTGGTGGTGCAGCGGGGCCATCCGGAACACCCGCCGCCGCGTGGCCCGGAAGAACGCCACCTGGATGACCACCGACAGCGTCACCGCGACGAACAGGCCGCCGAGGACGACCAGCAGCAGCTCCGTCCTGGTGACGATCGCGATGCCCGACATCAGCCCGCCGAGGGCCAGCGAGCCGGTGTCGCCCATGAAGATCCGCGCCGGGCTGGTGTTCCACCACAGGAAGCCCAGGCACGCGCCGAGGGCCGCGGCGGCCACGAGCGTGACGTCGAGCGGGTCGCGCACCTGGTAGCACCCGTCGACGGCGGCCGTGGCGCAGTCGTGGGTGAACTGCCAGAAGCTCATGACGACGTAGGCGCCGAACACCATCGCCGAGCAGCCGGCGGCCAGCCCGTCGAGGCCGTCGGTGAGGTTGACGGCGTTGGAGAACCCGGCGATGAACAGGTACGCCAGCACCACGAAGCCGATCGACCCGACGAACAGCGGCTCGATGTCGCGCACGTAGGAGACCGACTCCGACGCCGGCGTCACCCCGGCCTCGTCGGGGAAGTTCAGCGCCAGCACCGCGAAGGTCAGCCCGACGACCAGCTGCCCGACCAGCTTGGCCGTCTTGTTCAGGCCGAGGCTGCGCCGGTGCCGGATCTTGAGGTAGTCGTCGAGGAACCCGACGGTGCCCAGCCCGACCATGAGGAACAGCAGCAGCAGGCCGGTGGCGGTGACGCCGCGGCCGGGCTGGCCGATGAGGAACAGGTGCGAGAGCAGGTAGCCGGCGACGGTCGCCCCGACGATGACGGTGCCGCCCATCGTGGGCGTGCCCTTCTTCGACAGGTGCGACTCGGGGCCGTCGTCGCGGATCTCCTGACCGAAGCCGCGCCGCCGGAAGGCCCGGACGGCCAGCGGCGTGGCGAGGATCGAGATCAGGAGCCCGAACGCCGCGGCGACGAGGACGGACTTCACGCGCCTGCCCCGGCGGTCAGCAGGTCGGCGGCGAGGACCTCCAGCCCGTTCGACCGGCTGGCCTTCACCAGCACGACGTCACCGGGCACCAGTACCTCCGAGAGCAGGTCGAGGGCGGCCGCCCGGTCGGGCACGGACTCGACGCGCGTGCCGGCGTCGCTCCCGCTGCCCTCCCCGTGGCGGGCACCGGCGGCCGTGGCACCCGTCACCATCCCTACCGCATCGGGTCCGACGGCGACGAGCAGGTCGACCCCGGCGGCGACCGCGTCGCGCCCGAGCCGTTCGTGCTCGGCCACCGCGCCGGCGCCGAGCTCGGCCATCCCGCCGAGGACGGCGACCCGCCGGCCGGCCGGGAGGCCCGCCAGGGCCGCGAGCGCCGCGCGCATCGACTCGGGGTTGGCGTTGTAGGCGTCGTTGACCACCGTCACGCCGTCGGGGCGGCGGGTGACCTCCATGCGCCAGCGGCTGCGCGGCTCCGCCTCCGACAGGGCGTCGGCGACGGCGGCGGGGCTCATGCCGGCGGCCAGCGCCGCGGCCGCGGCCGACAGGGCGTTGGCCACCTGGTGCTCCCCCACCACCTGCAGCACGACCGGGTGCTCCTCGCCACTGGCG
Source organism: Geodermatophilus obscurus (assembly GCF_900115395.1). Taxonomy (GTDB): domain Bacteria; phylum Actinomycetota; class Actinomycetes; order Mycobacteriales; family Geodermatophilaceae; genus Geodermatophilus; species Geodermatophilus obscurus_B. Next base: position 398,540 of record NZ_FOWE01000005.1, on the reverse strand, counting down.
ACCAGGGTGAACCGGGCGCGGGCGCCGTCGTCGAGGGTGACGCCGGTGGCGCGGACGTCGGCGTCCCCGCCGCGGCCGGTGGTGACCACGCGGGCGCGGGTGCGGCCGGCCATCGCGGCCACGCGGGGGTCGTCGGCGTTGAGGACGGCGGTGCCCGCCTCCGGCAGCGCCTCGACCAGCTCGCCCTTGGCCTGCGCGATGACCTCCGCCGAGCCGAACTCGCCGAGGTGCGCCGAGCCGACGTTGAGCACGACCCCGACGTCGGGCCGGGCGACCGCGCACAGCCGGGCGATGTGGCCGACGCCCCGGGCGCCCATCTCCAGCACCAGGAAGCGGCTGTCCCCGTCGGCCGACAGCACGGTGAGCGGCAGGCCGATGTCGTTGTTGTAGGAGCCGGGCGGGCTGACCGTCGGGCCGGCGGCGGCGAGCACCTGCCCGAGCAGGTCCTTGGTGGAGGTCTTGCCCGACGAGCCGGTGATGCCGACGGTCAGCAGGCCGGCCGCGGCGAGGCGGGCGTGCACGAGCGCGGCGAGCCGGCCGAGCCCGGCCACGGTGTCGTCGACGACGAGCGCCGGCAGCGGGCCCCCGGGGCGGGTGGTGAGCGCGGCGACGGCGCCCGCGGCCGCGGCGGCGTGGAGGAAGTCGTGCCCGTCGACGCGCTCGCCGGCGACGGCGACGAACAGGTCGCCGGCCGCGACGGCCCGGGAGTCGAGGGTGACCCCGGTGACGGTGGCCGACCCGTCGGCACCCGGCGGCAGGGACGCGCCGACGGCCTGCGCGACCTCGGCGAGGGAGAGGGCGATCACCGGCGGGCCGCCCCGGTGGGGGTCGTCCCCGCGACCGGCGCGGCGAGCAGCTCCCGCAGCACGGCCCGGTCGTCGAAGGGGGTCACCGTGCCGGCGACCTCCTGGCCCGACTCGTGCCCCTTGCCCGCCACCAGGACGGTGTCGCCCGGGCGGGCCAGCGCCACCGCGCGGGCGATCGCCGCCCGGCGGTCACCGACCTCCTCGACGGCGGCGCGGCGCTCGGCCGGCACCCCGGCCAGGACGGCGGCGCGGATGGCGGCCGGGTCCTCCGAGCGCGGGTTGTCGTCGGTGACGACGACGAGGTCGCTGCCCAGCGCCGCGGCCGCGCCCATCGCCGGGCGCTTCCCCTGGTCGCGGTCTCCCCCACAGCCGAGCACGGTGATGAGCCTGCCCTGCGTCGACGCCCGCAGCGCGGCGAGGGCCGTGGCCACGGCGTCGGGGGTGTGGGCGTAGTCGACGACGGCGGTGAAGGGCTGGCCGGCGTCGACGGGCTCCATGCGGCCCGGGACGACGGTGGCGGCGATCCCCTCCAGCGCCCGGGCCACCGGCACGCCGACGGCGTCGAGCAGGGCGACGGCGAGGACGGCGTTGGTGACGTTGAACCGGCCGGGCAGCCGCGTGGCGCCCGGCCAGGTGCCGCCGGGGCCGGTGACGGTGAACAGCGAGCCGCCGTCGGGGGCCGGGGCGACGTCGGTGGCGGTCCAGTGCGCGGGCGCTCCCTCGGCGGAGACGGTCACCGCGCGCTCCCCCACCATCCCGGCCAGGCGGCGGCCGTGGTCGTCGTCGACCACGACCACCTCGGCGGCGGCGCGGCCGTCGAAGAGCAGCGCCTTGGCCCGGAAGTAGTCCTCGAGGTCCGCGTGGAAGTCGAGGTGGTCCTGGCTGAGGTTGGTGAAGCCGGCCGCGGCGAAGGGCACCCCGCCGACCCGGCCCTGGACCAGCGCGTGGCTGGAGACCTCCATGACGACGGCGTCGACGCCGGACCCGGCCATGGTGGCCAGCAGCGCGTGCAGCACGGGCGCCTCGGGGGTGGTGCGGACGCTGGGGAAGGTGGTCTCGGCCCCGTCGCGGCCGCGGGTGCGCGACTGCACGGTGCCGATCAGCCCGGTGGCACGGCCGGCGGCGGCCAGACCGGCCTCGACGAGGTAACTGGTCGTCGTCTTGCCGTTGGTGCCGGTGATGCCGATGACCGGCAGCCGGCGGGCGGGCTCGCCGTAGACCCGGGCGGCGACGTCGCCGAGGCGGCCGCGGGGGTCGTCGACCACGCACACCGGCAGGCCGGTGGCGGCGGCCTGCTCGCGGCCGGCGGGGTCGGTGAGGACCGCGACCGCACCGCGCGCGGCGGCGTCGGCGGCGTAGCGGGCGCCGTGCGTGCGGGCGCCGGGCAGGGCGGCGTAGAGGTCACCGGGCCGCACCTCGGTGGAGGCGAGCGTGACGCCGGTGACGGCGGTGGCGGGGTCGCCCTGCACGGGGTCGCCGACGAGGTCGGCGAGGGCACGGAGGGCGAGCGGGCGGTTCCCCGCAGGCCGGGGCGCCGACCCGGGTCCGGTCGGGCTCACGTCGGTCCAATCTACCGGCGGACCGGTCGCACCCCGCGCACCCACGGGCACTCGGCGGTGTCCGACGGTGCACTTCCGCGGAAGTGCTCGGGGAGGTCGGTCGCTCAGTCGTCGTCGGCGGGCCGGCCTGCCGTCGCCTCGGCGAGGTCCTCGCGCGTCAGCGCGAAGTCCGGGCGGTCGGTGCCCGAGGGCACGACGCCGGCGTCGGTGAGCACGTGCCGCATGACGTCGGCGAACACCGGTGCCGCGACCTGGCCGCCCTCGGCGGAGCTGGTGGGCCGCTCGAGGTCGACGGCGACGACGTACTGCGGGTCGTCGGCGGGGGCGAACCCGACGAACGTCGTCACGTAGCCGCCGCCCTCGTAGCAGTTGCACTCGGGGTTGGCACGCTGCGCGGTGCCGGTCTTGCCCGCGACCCGGTACCCCTCGACCTGGGCCAGCGGGGCGGTGCCGCCGGGACCGACGACGGCCTCGAGCATGTGTGCGAGGTCGTCGGCGGTGGCCTCGCTGACCACGCGGGCCGGCTCCGGCGGCGCCGGCGTGGTCGTCGTCCCGTCGGGGGCGGTGACCGAGGAGACGACCCGGGGCGGGACGCGGACGCCGTCGTTGGCGATGGCCTGGTAGACCGAGGCCATCTGCAGGGTGGTCACCGACACGCCCTGGCCGATCGCGATGTTGGCCGCGCGGCTGTCCTCCCACTCGTCGGCGCCCTGCAGGATGCCCGCGCTCTCGCCGGGCAGCTCGATGCCCGTCTTCGCGCCGATGCCGAAGGCGCGCAGGTACCGCTCGAGCGTCTCGTCGCCGACCTCGCGGGCCAGCATGATCGTGCCGACGTTGCTGGACTTGGCGAGGATGCCGGTCACCGTCCAGTCGATCGGCGCGTGGTCGTGGGCGTCGGTAACGACCCTGTCGCCGGCCTGGATGTGGCCGTTGACGCTGAGCACGGTGTCGGGCGTGGCCGCGCCCTCCTCGAGGGCGGCGGCCAGGGTGACGGCCTTCATGACCGAGCCGGGCTCGAAGACGCCGCTGACGATCGGGTTGCCGAGCAGGTCGGGGTCGGTACTGCGGGCCTCCGAGGGGTCGTAGCCCGGGCAGGAGCCCATCGCCACGACCTCGCCGGTCCGCGCGTCGAGGACGACGGCCGACGCCCGGGTGGTCGCGCCGTCGGCGCACGCCTGGGCCAGCCGCTGCTCGACGACGAACTGCACGTCCTGGTCGACGGTCAGCTCGACGGTGCTGCCGTCGGTGGCCGGCGTCGACTCGTCGATGCCGGAGGGGATCGGGTTGCCGCCGCTGCCGACCTCGACGCGGCGGCGCCCGTCGGCACCGGCGAGGGCGTCCTCGAAGCGCACCTCGATGCCGGCGAGACCGGCGCCCTCGCCCCCGATGAAGCCGACGACCTGCCCGCCGACGGCGCCCGCGGGGTAGAGCCGGAGCGGGTCGTCCTCGAAGGAGACACCGCCGACGCCGACCTCCTCGATGGCCTCGACGGTCTCGGGCGGGACCTGCCGGGCCAGCACCACGTAGCGGGAGTCGGCCGACAGCCGCTCGGTCAGCTCGGGCACGGGGACGTCGAGCAGCGCCGTCAGCGCCAGCGCCGCGCGCTCGGGGTCCTCGACGACGGTGGGGTCGGCGACCACCCGCGAGGCGTCGACGGTGTAGGCGAACGGCGTGCCGTCGCGGTCGACGATCGCCCCGCGCAGCGCCGCGATCGGGTACGTGCGCAGCCGGTCCTGCTCGGCGCGGTAGGCGAGGTCGGCACTGTCGACGCCCTGCAGCAGCACGAGCTTGCCCGTGACCACCAGCAGCGGGACGACGACGAGCACCAGCCCCCACCACAGCCGCCCGGGTCCGGGCACGAGGGTGCGGCCGCTGTGCCGGCGCCCCTCCGCCCGCCGCGGGACGAACGCACCGGAGCGGGGTGCCCCGCCGGTCCGGGACGGGCCGCCGCGCAGGCCGCCGTCGCGGGCCGGCACCGGGCGCGGGACGGCACCCGGGCGGCCGCGCGGCGCCCCGTCACCGGCGGCCGCGCCGCGGGTCGGGCGGCGCCGGGCGACCTCGCCGTCGCGGGGACGGTCGCGGCGGCCGTCGCGGGCGGCATCGCGGACGGCATCGCGGACGACGTCGCCGGTGGGGTCGGGCCGTCGTCCGCGGGAGCTGTCACGGGGTGCCACGGTCGCCCTCCGTGCCGGCCTGCGGGCCGCTCGGTGGTGCCGGCTCGGGTGTCCCGCGGAGGGTGGCGCTGCCGTCGGGGGCGATCACGAGGTAGGCCGCGGCGCCGGCGGGGACCAGCCCGGCGGCGACGGCGGCAGCGGCGAGCTGCGCCGGCGTGCCCCCGGAGACCACCTGCTGCTCCAGCGCCTGGACCTCCTCGGCCTTCTCCGCGTTGGCGGTGCGCAGCTCGGTGGCCTTGAGCGAGTTGACCGCGATGGCCGTGTTGAGGACCAGCAGGCCGATCGTGGTGACCACCAGGAGCACGACCACGAGCAGGACGAACGGCGCGCGGCGCCCGGAGGCGGTGGCCACCGCCCGCAGGCCGGCGCCGCCGGGGAGCAGGCGCAGCTCCGGCACCGACGGGACGCGCGGCGCCGGCCCGGTGGTGCGGGTACGGGAGGGCAGCGCACGCACGGGCCGGGACGGCAGCGCGCGCAGCGCGCGGGGGGCGGCAGGGGTCTCCCGGACGGCGGCGCGGCCGGCCGCGGCCGCCGCGCGGGGGTCGGCGCGCCGGGCGGCGGAGCTCACGCCGCCCGCCGGATGCGCTCGGCGGCGCGGACGCGGGCCGAGGCTGCCCGGGGGTTGGCGGCCAGCTCCGCCTCCGAGGCGGTCTCGCCGCCGCGGGTGAGCAGCCGCAGCACGGGGCCGTACTCGGGCAGCCGAACCGGCAGTTCCGGCGGCGTCCGGTCGGCGGCGCCCGCCGCGAGGACCTGCTTGACGATGCGGTCCTCGAGCGAGTGGAAGGTGATGACGGCGAGGCGGCCGCCGACCGCGAGCGCGTCGAGGGCCGCCGGCAGCGCCCGCTGCAGCACCCCGAGCTCGTCGTTGACCTCGATCCGCAGCGCCTGGAACGTCCGCTTGGCGGGGTGCCCGCCGGTGCGCCGGGTGGCGGCGGGGATCGAGTCGCGCACCAGGTGCGCCAGCCGCTCGGTGCCGCTGAACGGCTCGCGGGCGCGCTCGCGCACGATCGCCCCGGCGATGCGGGCGGCGAACCGCTCCTCGCCGTAGACGCGCAGCACCCGGGCCAGCTCGGCGGCGGAGTAGGTGTTGACGACGTCGGCGGCCGAGCGCGGGTGCTGCGGGTCCATGCGCATGTCCAGCGGGCCGTCGGCGGCGTAGCTGAAGCCACGGTCGGGGCGGTCGAGCTGCAGCGAGGAGACGCCGAGGTCGAACAGCACCGCCTGCACCTCGGTCAGCCCGAGGCGGGCGAGGACGTCGGGCAGCTCGTCGAAGACGGCCGGCACGAGGGTGGCGCGGTCGCCGTGGCCGGCGGCGTCGATGCGGGCGGCCGCCTCGGCGCGGGCCTGCGGGTCCCGGTCGAGCCCCACCAACCGCAGGCCGGGGTGGGCGCCGAGGAGGGCGAGCGCGTGGCCGGCCAGGCCGAGGGTGGCGTCGACGAGCACGGCGCCGTCGGCCGCGCAGGCGGGGCCGAGCAGCTCGGTGACGCGGTCGAGGAGGACGGGCACGTGCACCGCGGGCCGGGTGGGCTCGGGCGTGCTCATCGTCGGTCTCCTCGGGTCGGGCTCCCCGGCGGGGACGGCTGTCGCCCGCGCGGAGTCGCGGTGCACATGGTGACGCGGGCGGCGGGTCGGCTGGGGGAGCTCGCGGGCGCGCCGTGCGACGGATGGGACGCCAGGGGCGGGCGCGCGGCGGGCTGCGGGCAGGCCGGAGGCCACCCGCGCGGGGGTAGCGGGTGGGTCGCGGTGGGGACCGTGGTGCGCGGTGGGGCGGAGGTGGGGACCTCCACCCCCCGCGGTGCCGCCTGGCGCCGGGGAAGTGCGTCAGGAGGCGGTCGCGGGGGGCGGAGGCCGCCGGTGCCGGTCACCGGCTCGGCCGGTGGCGAGGGGACGCCGGGATCCGCTGCGGCGGACCGAGCCGCGGGGAAGGCGGTTCGGGCCGGACCCGGTCGAGCCGCGGGGAAGACGGCTCGCGGTGGGGTGCGCGGCGGCCGGGGCGACCGGCGGGACGGGGTCAGGACAGCGTGGGCATCCCCTCGCTCTCCATGGCGGCGAAGGCCGCCTCCTGCTCAGCCTCGTAGGCGTCCCACGTGGCCTGGTCCCAGATCTCGAAACGGGTGTCGACGCCGACCACCACGACGTCGCGGTCGAGGCCGGCGTACTGGCGCAGGCTCGCCGGGATGGTGATGCGGCCGGCCTTGTCCGGCTCGACCTCCACCATCGAGCCGAAGCTCAGGCGGGCGCGCATGCGGGCCTCGGCGGTGTCGGCGGGGGCCATCGCGGCGGCGGCGCGGCTCTGCTCTGCGACGCGGGCCATGGTGAGGCCGTAGACGCAGCGCTCCTGGCCCTTCTTGATCACCATGCCGTCGGCCACCTGGTCTCGGAAGCGCACCGGGAGAGCGAGCCGGCCCTTCTCGTCGAGGCGCAACGTGTAGTTGCCGACGAACACCGGATCACCTCCCCCATGCGCCCTCCTCGTGTCCACCGCGGACCCGGGACGGGCCCTGGCTCCCCACCGCGCCACACACTAACCCACCACGCCCCACCGGACACCACTCGACACCATGTCGTGACCGGTTGGCCCCACCGCTCCCCGTGCAGGTCAGCGGGGCGCGGAGGGCGGCGTGCGACCCGGTGGGGCGCGGTGGGGCGCGGGCGCCGTCCGGGGGCCGCCCGGGCGGCGTCCGGGGGCGGCCGGGAGGCGTCCGGGTGGGGCGTGCGACGGCGGCGCGGCGGGGTGCCGCAGCGGTGGCGCGCAGCGGCTCTCCGGTACGGCGCCGGGCACGTACCGTGGACCGGGTGACCGACACCATGCGTGCGGCGGACGGGACGGCGGGGCCGTCGGTCGACGTCGCCACGGAGGGCGCGCGGATCGCGGCCAACGTCTCGCGCGTCGTCCAGGGCAAGCCCGACGTCGTCCGCCTGGCGCTGGTCGTGCTGCTCGCCGAGGGCCACCTGCTCGTCGAGGACGTCCCCGGCACCGGCAAGACGACGCTGGCCAAGGCGCTGGCCGCCTCGATCGACGCGAGCGTGCGCCGCATCCAGTTCACGCCCGACCTGCTGCCCAGCGACGTCACCGGCGTGGCGATCTACGACCAGGAGACCCGGGCCTTCGAGTTCCGGCCGGGCGCGGTCTTCGCCAACGTCGTCGTCGCCGACGAGATCAACCGCGCCTCCCCCAAGACGCAGTCGGCGCTGCTGGAGTGCATGGAGGAGCGGCAGGTCACCGTCGACGGCGTCAGCTACGAGCTGGCCCGGCCGTTCCTGGTGATGGCCACGCAGAACCCCGTGGAGATGGAGGGCACCTACCCCCTCCCCGAGGCCCAGCGCGACCGCTTCACCGCCCGGGTGTCGATGGGCTACCCCGACCGCGAGGCCGAGGTCGCCATGCTCGACGACCGCGGCACCGGCGACCCGCTGGCCACCCTGACGCCGGTGGCCGACGCCGCGACGGTCCGCGCGCTCGTCGCCGCCGTCGGGACGCTGCACGTCTCCGACGCCGTCCGCCGCTACGTCGTCTCGCTGGTCGAGGCGACCCGCCGCTCGCCCGACCTGCGCCTGGGCGCCTCGCCCCGGGCGGGGCTGCAGCTGCTGCGCACCGCCCGCGCCGCCGCGGCGCTCGCCGGCCGCGACCACGTGCTGCCCGACGACGTCCAGGCGATGGCGCTGCCGGTGCTGGCCCACCGCCTGCTGCCGACCGCCGACGCCGCGGCCGCCCGCCGCACGCCCGAGCAGGTGGTGCACGCGCTGCTGGGCAGCGTCCCCGTCCTGCGCGGGCGGTGACCGGTGGCCGGTCAGCTGCGGACGGCCCTGACGTCGCTCACCCTGCGCGGCCGCTGCCTGGTCGCCGCGGGCCTCACCCTGCTGGCGCTGGGCGCGCTGCTCGGTGAGCGGCCGCTGGCGCAGATCGCGGTCTTCCTCCTGGCGCTGCCGCTGCTGTCGGCGCTCACCGTCGCGCGGCAGCGGTTCCGGGTCGGCGTCCGCCGCACGGTGACCCCCACCCGGGTGCCGCGCGGCGACAGCGCCGACGTGCTGCTCGAGGTCACCAACGCCGACCGCCGCACCGGGCGGCTGTGGCTGCTGTCGGAGCAGTTGCCGGCCGAGCTGGGCAGCTCCCCCGACTTCGTCGTCGAGCGGCTGGCCGGCGGGCGGGCCGCCGCGCTGCCCTACCGCGTGCACGGCGGCCGCCGGGGCCGGTTCCGGCTCGGGCCGCTGCAACTGCGCCTGGTCGACCCCTTCGGTCTGGTGCAGCGCACCACCAGCGGCGCCGACGGCGCCCCGCTGCTGGTCGTGCCGCGGGTGCGCCCGCTGGGGCCCGGTGGGCCGGCCGGCGGGCACGGCGGCGGCGGCGAGGGCGCCCGCCGGTCGATCGCGGTGCACGGCGAGGACGACGTCAGCACCCGCGCATACCGGCACGGCGACGACCTGCGCAAGGTGCACTGGCGGGCGACCGCGCGCACCGGCGAGCTGATGATGCGGATGGAGGAGCGCCCGTGGCGGGCACAGGCGGCCCTGCTGCTCGACACCCGGGTGCGCGCCCACCTGCTCACCCGCGCCTCCGGGCCCGGCCCGGCCGTCGTCCCCGTCGCCGGGCCGCCCGGTGACCCCGCACCGCCGCCGGACAGCCTCGAGTGGCTGGTCGAGGCCGCGGCGAGCATCGGCACCACGCTGACCCGCCGCGGCGCGACGCTGCGCGTGGTCACCGCCGAGGGCGAGCTGCGGCCGGTGGAGGGCTCGGGCGGGCTGGGCCCCACCGAGCTGCTCGACCGGCTCGCGGTGCTGGCCCCGACGCGGGGCTCGTCGCTGCGGCACGCCGTCGAGCAGCTGCAGCGGGTGGCCGGTGACGGGCCGGTCGTGGCGGTGCTCGGCTCCGTCGCCCCCGACGACCTGGCCGACCTGGTCGCCGCGCGGTCCGGCCCGCACACCGACGCCGCCGTGCTGCTCGACGTGAGCAGCTGGGCCGACCCGGGTGGCGGCCGGACCCGGCGCGCGCTCTCGGCGACCGCGCGCGCCGCCCTCACCGATCAGGTCGAGCAGAGCGCGTCGCTGCTGCGCGGCGCCGGCTGGCAGGTCGCCGTCGCCGGGGCCGGGCGCGGCGTCGAGGCGGTGTGGGCCGACCTCGTCGCCCAGCGCGGCGCCGGGCTGCGGCCCGGCGGCCCCCTGGTGGTGCCGGCATGACCGCGCTCGCCCCGCCGCCGGCCCCCGCGGCTCCCCGGCCGCCGCGGCCGCCCGTCCACGCCTCCCGGCCGGCGGCGCCCCGCCCGCCCGCGACGGCGCCGCGCGACGCCGGCACCTCCCTGACCGCCGCGGCGGCCACCGCCCTGGGCACCCTCGCCCTGGCACCGGTCTACACGCGGCCGGCGTGGCTGCCGCCCACCTGGGCGGCGATCGTCGTGGTGGCGCTGACCGGACTCGCGCTGCGCGCGGCCGGTCCGGCGCTGTGGGCGTGGGCGTCGGGCAACCGGCAGCTGCCCGCGCGCGCCGCGGCCGCCGGCGTCCCCCTGGTCCCGCTCGGCCAGCTCGCCGCCCTGACCTGCCTGATGACGGCGCTGTTCGCCCCCGACCGCGCGCTGGGCGGGCTCGTGCCCACGCCCGGCAGCCTCCGCGCGCTCGCCGGGGTGCTCACCGCCGGCTCCGCGGAGCTGCGCGAGCAGGCCACGCCGGCCCTGCCGCTGACCGGGCTGCTCGCGCTGACCGTCCTGCTCGTCGGGATGGTCGCGGTCACCGTCGACCTCGTCGCCGTCGGCGGGCGGCAGCCGGCGCTGGCGGGGCTGGGTCTGCTGGTCCTCTTCTGCGTGCCGGTCAGCACCGTGACCGGCGACGTCGGGCTGGTGGCGCTGGCCGCCCCGGCGGCGGGGCTGGCGCTGCTGCTGTGGGCCGACCAGTCGCGCCGGCTCGGCGGGGGCAGCGTCCGGGCGGGCAGCCGCCACGGCGCCGCGGCGCCCGCGGCCGCCGGCACCGCGCTGGCGGCGCTGGTCGCGGCCGTCGTCGTCGGCAGCCTCGTCCCGACCCTCCCCGAGGGGCGGCTGGCCTCCGGGTTCGGCCCCGGCGGGGGCGGCGAGGCCACCGGCACCGCCCTGGACGCGGCCGCCGCGCTGCAGGGTCAGCTGACCCTCCCCGAGCCGATCGAGCTGCTGCGCCTGGACGCCTCGGTCCCCGACCCCGGCTACCTGCGCGTGGTCACCCTCGACTCCTACGACCCCGAGAACGGCTGGACGGTCGGCAACCTCGACGGCGAGGCGTCGGTGGGCCAGGCCGAGCCCCTGGCGCCGCTGCCCGGCCGCCGCGCGGGCCGCTACGTCGAGGCGACGATCAGCACCGTCGCGCACGACGACCGGTTCCTGCCGGTGCTGACCTCGCCGCAGGCGGTGCAGATCGCCGACCCCGGGTCGTGGCGGTTCGACCCGGCCACCGGCACCGTCTTCGGCCGCGAGGTCACCACCGCCGGCACCGGCTACCGGGTCGCGGCGGTGGAGCCGCAGCCGGGCGAGGAGGAGCTGCGCGCCTCCGCGCCGCTGCCGGAGGGCAGTCCGGTGCGCGAGCGGGACACCGCGCTGCCGCCGCTGGCCCCGGAGGTCACCGACCTGGTCACGCAGCTGACGGCGGGCGCGGCGAGTCCCTACGAGGCGGTCCGCGCCATCCACGGGCACTTCACCCGCGAGAACGGCTTCGTCTACAGCCTCTCCACCGCGCCGGGCACCGGCGACGACGACCTCGCCGACTTCCTCCGGCTCAAGCAGGGCTACTGCGAGCAGTACGCCGGCGCGATGGCGGCCATGGTGCGCGCAGCCGGCATCCCCGCGCGCGTGGCGCTCGGCTACACCCCCGGCCGCGTGCAGCCCGGCGGCCAGCGGCTGATCACCAGCGACGACGCGCACGCCTGGGTGGAGGTGTACTTCGACGGCCTCGGCTGGATCCCCTTCGACCCGACGCCGATCGACAGCGAGCGCGCCGTCGACCTGCCCTGGGCGCCGCGCCCGGCCGCGCAGGAGGTCACCGAGCGACCGGTTGACGTGCCGACCGCCCCCACGGTGCCCACCGGTCCGGCGAACCCCCAGCTCGACCGGGTCGACGGCGCCACGCCCGAGGGGCAGGCGGCGCCGTCGGCCGCGCCGTCGGGCCGCCCGGTGCTGGTCGCCGGCGGGGTGCTGCTGGGGCTGGCCCTGCTGGCGGCCGCCCCGGCGGGGCTGCGGGCCCTGCAGCGGCGGCGCCGGGTCCTCGACGGCGGCCCGGCCGCGCTGTGGGACGAGCTGGCCGCGACCGCCCGCGACCTCGGCCTGGACTGGGACGCGGCGCAGACCCCGCGCCAGCAGGCGGCGTCGCTGGTCCGCACGCTGGAGACCAGGGGCGGCGGCCGGAGGGCAGCGGGCCGGGCCGGGGGCGCCCACCGTGCCGCGCTGCCCGGGGCGGCCGAGGCGGTCGAGCGGCTGGCCCGCGCCGAGGAGACGGCGAGCTACGGCCGCCCCGGCGCCGCCGACGGCGACCCGGCCGCGGTGTCCGCGCTGCGGGCGGCGCGGGCGGGCCTGGTCGCGGCGGTCCCGCCGCGCGCCCGGGTGCAGGCGCTGCTGTGGCCGGCCTCGCTGGCGGACGGGCTCGGCACCGCGGCCCGGACGCTGGCCGCCCGGCTCCCCCGCCGCACCTCGGCCTGAGACTCCCCCGGCCCGGGCCCCGGGCCAGACGGGGCCGGTGCTCGGTGCACGTCCGCGGATCTGCAGGGCGCACGTCCGCGGATCCGCAGGGCGCACGTCCGCGGATCTGCACGGTGCACGTCCGCGGCATGCCTCGGGACGGCCGGGAACGACGACGGCCGCCGTCCCCGTGGGGACGGCGGCCGTCGGGTGGACGGGCGGCGGCTACTGGTCGTAGCGGCGGCGGAAACGCTCCTCGAGGCGGTTCTTGAGCGGCTGGCGGCGGGGCTTGCCCCCGCGGCCGCGGGCGGCGGTGCTCCCGCCGCGGGCACCGGCCGGGCCGGGCTCGACGGCGCCGGTGGCGGCGCGGTAGTTCAGCACGCCGAGGGCGGCGCCACCGAACATCACCAGGAACCCGAGGACGCCCAGGGGCACCGACGGGACGACCGCGCCACCGACGAGGACGGCCAGACCCACCAGTACCAGCAGCGCACCGAGTTGCAGCTTCCGCCGGGCCTTGAGCCTGCGGTCACCCGTGCGGACGGAGGAGGCGAACTTGGGATCGTCGTCGACGAGGGCGCGCTCGATCTGCTCCAGCAGTCGCTGCTCGTGCTCGGAGAGCGGCACGGAGACCTCCAGGGTGGGTCAAGCCAATACCGCCGGGGTCTCCCCGGCGGTAGACACGAGGATACGAGCCGATTGCAGGGTGCGAAAGGCGAGCGCGCGGGGACCCGCCGGGAGCCCTCCGCGACCACCCTCACGGGCGGTCGCGGACCCGCCGGTCGCCGTCGCGGTGCAGCAGCGTGGCGGGCCGGACCGCCCCGGCGCCGAACCGCCGGGCGGCCCGGTCGGCGGCCAGTTCGGCGTCACGGCGGCCGTGCTCGCGCTCGCCGAGCTCGAGCTGCCGGGGCGTCGCGCCCGCCCGGACCAGCCGCTCGGCCCGCACCCCGACCAGCCGCAGCCGCGCCCGGTCCAGGCCGAGGGCGTCGAACAGGGCGCGGGCGGTCTCGTAGAGGTCCTGCCCGACGTCGGTGGGGACGTCGAGGGTGCGGCTCCGGGTGATCGTGGTGAAGTCGGCGAAGCGGACCTTGATGCTCACCGTGCGGGCCAGCCACCCGCCCGCGCGCAGCCGGCCCGCCGTCCGCTCCGCCAGCCGCAGCAGCTCGCGGTGGACCACGGCGGGGTCGTCGACGTCGGTGGCGAAGGTCTCCTCGTGTCCCGTCGACTTCTCCGGCTCGTCGGGGACGACCCGGCGCGGGTCGCGCCCCCAGGCCAGCTCGTGCAGGTGGCTGCCCGCCGCCTGGCCGACCGCGCGCTGGAGGGTGCGCGCCGGGACGTGCGCGAGGTCGCCGACGGTGCGCAGCCCCAGCCGCAGCAGCACCTCCTCGGTCTTGGCGCCGACCCCCCACAGCGCGCCCACCGGCAGGGGGTGCAGGAAGTCGATGACCTCGGCCGGGCGGACGACGAGCAGCCCGTCGGGCTTGGCGCGGGTGGAGGCCAGCTTGGCCACGAACTTGGTGCCGGCCACGCCGACGGAGCAGGTGATGCCCTGCTCGTCGTAGACGCGGGCGCGCAGGTACTCCCCGATCTGGGCGGCGTCGCCCAGCCGGCGGCCGGCGCCGGCGACGTCGAGGAACGCCTCGTCCAGGCTCAGCGGCTCCACCAGCGGGGTGACCGACCGGAACAGCGCCATGACCGAGCGGGACACCTCGGCGTAGAGCGCCATGTCCCCGGACAGCACGGTGGCCGTCGGGCACAGCCGCAGCGCCCGGGCCGTGGGCATGGCCGCGTGCACGCCGTGGGCGCGTGCCTCGTAGGTGGCCGAGGTGACCACCCCGCGGTTGCCGGCACCGCCCACGATGACCGGGGTGCCGGCCAGCTCCGGGTGCCGGCGCACCTCGACGCTGGCGAAGAAGGCGTCCATGTCGACGTGCAGCACGGTGCACCCGGCTGCGCGTCCCCCCGTCCCCGCCGCCATGACACCTCCTCCTCGAACACGTGTTCGGACGGACCGGAGGAGACTAACGGCCCACGGCGGTCCTCCGCGCGTGGTCGGCGACGCCGGCCGGGCGTGTCCCGGACCCGGCCGAACTCGCTGGTCGCCGCATGTGTGACCGGTCTCCCGGCGAGGTAGGTGGGACACGACCGACCGCCGTCCGGCGGCCGGCGGTGATCCGCATGCGGAGGAGCTCGATGGCGCTCGACGACGACGACATGACCAGCGTGGAGGGTCCGGCCGACAGCGGCGCCGGCGAGGGCACGCCCGGCCACCAGGACGGCGGCGCGGACGGCGGTGCGGACGGCGGTGCCGACGGCGGCGCGGACGGCGGCGCCGGTCACGGCCCGGCCGACGGCGGCGCAGCCGGCGGTGGCTCGGACGGCGGTGCCGACGGTGGTGCCGACGGTGGCGCCGGTCACGGCCCGGCCGACGGCGGCGCGGCCGGCGGTGGCTCGGACGGCGGCGCCGACGGTGGTGCCGATGGCGGCGCGGACGGTTCGGCCTGAGCCAGGACCCGGCCGTCGCGGGGCCGGGCGGAGCTGACCTCCGCCCGGCCCTGCGCCGGTGCACGCACCTCGACCCCGCGGTCTTCGCCGAGCAGCACTGGTCGCGCCGCCCGCTGCTGTCGCGCGCCGAGGACACCGGGGAGTCCTTCGCGGACCTGCTGACGCTGGCCGACGTCGACGAGCTGCTGTCGCGCCGCGGGCTGCGCACGCCGTTCCTGCGGATCGCCAAGGACGGCGCCGTCGTCGACGCCAAGCGGTTCACCACCTCCGGCGGCGCCGGCGCCGAGGTGGCCGACCAGGTCTCCTCCGACGCCGTGCTGCGGCTGTTCGCCGAGGGCAGCACCGTCGTCCTGCAGGGCCTGCACCGGCTCTGGCCGCCGCTGATCGAGTTCGCCGACCAGCTGGCCGCCGACCTGGGGCACCCCACGCAGGTCAACGCCTACGTCACGCCGCCGTCCTCGCGCGGCTTCTCCCCCCACTACGACGTGCACGACGTCTTCGTGCTGCAGGTGGCCGGGGAGAAGCACTGGACGATCCACGAGCCGGTGCTCGACGAGCCGCTGCGCACCCAGCCGTGGACCGACCGCGCCGCCGAGGTGGCCGCCGCCGCGGAGCGCGAGCCGGTGATCGACGAGGTGCTGCGCCCCGGCGACGCCCTCTACCTGCCCCGCGGCTACCTGCACTCGGCGGTGGCGCTCGGGCAGACCAGCGCGCACCTGACCATCGGCGTGCACTCGGTCACCCGCTGGTCGGCCGTCGAGTCGGCGCTGGACCTGGTGCGCACGCTGGCCGCCGAGGACCGCGAGCTGCGCCGCTCCCTGCCGCTGGGCGTGGACCTCGCCGACCCGGCGTCGGTCCGCGACGACGTCGGCGCGGTCGTGACCGCGCTGCAGGAGTGGCTGGGCCGCGTCGACCCCGACCAGGTCGCCGACCGCGTGCGGGGCCGCACCTGGGCCCAGGTGCGGCCGGAGCCGGTGGCGCCGCTGGCGCAGGCGACGGCGGCCGCGGCGCTCACGCCCGACAGCGTGCTGCGACTGCGCCGCCGGCTGCGCGCCTCGCTCCGCGAGGGCACCGGCGACCGCGTCACCCTGCTCGGCGGCCGCCGGTCGCACGAGTTCCCCGCCGCCACCCGCCCGGCGCTGGCCGCGCTGCTGGCCACCGGGGAGCTCAAGGTCGCCGACCTGACCGGCCTGGACCCCGCCGACCAGCTGACCCTCGCCCGCCGCCTGGTGACCGAGTCGATCGCCGTGGTGGCCGGGGCGCACGTCGACGGCGGCCCCGACGGCGTGCCCGCGACCGCCCCGGAACCGGGTCCCATCGGACCGGGTGCCCCGGCCCCGGACGCCGGCGGGGACGATGGCGAGCGTGCCGACGCCCTCGGGACCGGGTCGTGATCCGGCTGCCCTGCCCCGGGTGAGCGCCGCACCGGCCGGGCCGGTCGCGCCGCGGCCGGTGCGCGTCGGCCGGCTGGACCCCACGCGCTGCTCGGTGACCGCCCTGGTGCGCGGCGACTCCCCCGTGGCCACGGCCGGGCCGGCGCAGCGCTGGCTGCTGGTCGAACAGCCGGGCCCGTGGGGGCGCGACGCCCTCACGCAGTCGCGTTTCGACCAGGCGGTCGCCCCGCGCCTGGCTGCCCGCGCCCGCGCGGAGGGCATGCGCGTGCTGCTGGTCCGCCGTCCCGGGGAGCGGCTGGCCGAGTCCGAGCACCGCTGGGGCTACGCCGACGGCCGCCCGGGCCGCGAGGGCGTGTGGTGGTCGACGCGCGGGTCCGACGCCGACCTGCTGGACGTGCCGTGGGACGGCTCGGTCGGCGAGCGCGCCCCGGACCCGGTCTACCTGGTGTGCACGCACGGCCAGCACGACGCCTGCTGCGCGCTGCGCGGCCGGCCGCTGGCCCGGGCGATGCCGGCCGCCGACGTCTGGGAGTGCAGTCACCTCGGCGGCTGCCGGTTCGCCACCAACGTGCTCGTGCTGCCGCACGGCTTCGCCTACGCCCAGGTGCCCGACGACGGCGCCGACCTCGTCGCCGCGCACGCCCGCGGCCAGGTGGCACTGCCGTGGCTGCGCGGACGGGCCGGGCTGCCGCAGCCCGCGCAGGCCGCCCAGCAGGCCGCCCGCGAGCGGCTGGGCCTGCTCGGCGTCGACGACCTGCCGCTGCGGGGCTCGCAGCGGCTCCCCGGCACCGCCGAGGAGGCGGCGGCCGGGGTCGAGCGGTTCGACGTCGTGCTCGGCGGTCCCGACGGCGACGTCGTCGTGCGGGTGGAGAGCCGGCCGGCCGACGCGGCGGCCCAGCTGACCTGCAAGGCGCTGCACCCCGCGCATCCGCGGGACTGGACGGTGCTGTCGGTCGGCTAGAGGGCCCGGCCGCGCGCCAGGAGCAGCGGGATGGCGACCTCGGCCGCGGTGAGCGAGCCGTGGTAGGCGGCCAGCCGGCTGGGGCCGGGCTCGGTGGCCGACGCGGTGATCGCCCACGGGCCGCGGGCGAGGGCGACGACGTCGCCGATGCGGGCGGCCAGCGTGTCGTCGACCGCGCCGAAGACGCCGCTGGCGATCGCCTCGTCGCGGCCGGCCACCCAGGCCCGGTCGCCGAGGACCCCGCGCCAGGCGTCGAGGACGTCGCCGGCCGCGCCGGGCAGGGCGTGCGCGTAGCGGGCCCGCGGCTCACCGGCCAGCAGCGCGACGCCGTCGAGCAGGGCCGGCTCGTCGTCGACGTCGACGCGGGTGTGCCGGGGGACGTCGAGCATGCCGTGGTCGGCGGTGACGAGGAGGGCGGCGTCGTCGGGGAGGCCGGCGACGACCTGCTCGACGACGCGGTCGACGAGGCCGAGCTGCAGCCGCCAGCTGTCGGAGTCGACGCCGCGGACGTGGCCGGTGAGGTCGAGCTCGGGGGTGTAGCCGTAGACCAGACCGGTGGGGGCCGCGGCGAGGGAGTGCAGCAGCAGCGCGGCGAGGTCCCCGGCGCCGACCGTGCCGGAGTAGCCGGCGCCGCGGTAGGCGGCGGTCGACAGGCCGGAGCCCGCGTAGGCGTAGGGCGCGACCGCGGTGACCGGGAGGCCGGCCGCGGCGGCCTGCTCGAAGACGGTCGGGCGGGGCTGCCAGTCGCGCGGGTCGGGGTCGTCGGCCCACTGCACGTGGTTGAGCAGCCGGTCCTCGCCGGGGACGACGGTGACGAACCCGAGGACGCCGTGCCCGCCCGGGGGGACGCCGGTGCCGAGGGTGACGAGGCTGACCGGGGTGGTGCTCGGGCACGGGGCGTCGAGGTCGCCCGGGCTGGCCAGCGCCGAGAGCACGGGGGCCAGGTGTGCGTGCGCGCGCAGCAGGTGGGCCCCGAGGCCGTCGACGAGCAGGACGGCCACCCGGCGGGCACCGGCCAGGGCGGCGGTGAGGCCGAGCGGGTCGGGCGGCAGGCCGGCGCGGTCGACGTCGACGCCGAGGGCGGTGGCGACGCCGGGCAGGACGTCGGCGAGCGTGCGGGCGCCGTAGGCGGGGCGGACGAGGTCGGCGGGGAGCGCGCCGCTCACGGGCGGGTGGCCAGCACGTGGAGCCCGCTGGCGACGTCGCGGTAGGGCGAGGTGGCGGCCAGCGCGAGCTCGAGGCGGCGGACGGCGGCCGGGTCGGCGCTCGAGGCGGCACCGGGGACGGCGTCGAGCAGGTCGGCGACGACCGCGACGCCGCGCCACTCGCCGGGCTCGAGCCCGGCGTCGCGGACCAGCGCGAGCAGGTCCTCCGGGGCGAACCGACGCCGGGCGGGGCGGGTGCGGGCGGGCGCGGGGTCGCGGTCCTCGAGCAGCGCGAGGGCCTCCTTCGGGTGGCCGCCCAGGGCCCGGGCGAGGACGGCGCCGGCGCGGTTGACCGTCACCACGCTCACCTGGCCGCCGGGGCGCAGGGCACGGGTGACCTCGCCGAGCGTCGTCGCGGGGTCGTCGACCACCTCGAGGACGGCGTGGCACAGCGCGAGGTCGTGGCCGCCGTCCCCGTCGTCGAGGGGCAGCTCGTGCAGCAGGTCGCCGTCGCCCTGCAGGCCGCGGACCCGGTCGCCGACGCCCGCGGTCCGGGCCCGCCGCTCGAGGGTGGCCAGGGCGTCGGCGCTGGGGTCGACGACGGTGACGGAGTGGCCGAGGCGGGCCAGCGGCACGGCGAACACGCCGCTGCCCCCGCCGACGTCGAGCACCCGCAGCGCGGTGCCGGCGCCGACCAGGGGGTCGAGCGCGGCCCACACCGCGGCGGTCCGGACGGGGAGCTGCTCGCCGGAGGAGGGGTCCGGGGCGGTCGGCGGCACCTCACGGACCCTAGTGGCCGGGGCGCGGGCCGGCCCCGGCACCGACCCGCCGGGTCCTCAGGCGGACACCGGGTCGGCGGCCCGCTCCAGGTCGGCGATGACGATCCGCCGCATCGTGGACATGGCCTGCACGGCGCGCTGCCGGCGGTCGGGGTCGGGATCGGCCTGCAGCTCCAGCAGGCGGACGGGCACGACCTGCCAGGAGACGCCGAAGCGGTCCTCCAGCCAGCCGCAGGGGGCCTCCTCGCCGCCGTCGGTGAGGCGGTCCCAGTAGTGGTCGACCTCCTCCTGGTCGGCGCACAGGATCTGGAAGGAGATGGCCTCGCTGAAGGACCAGTGCTGCGGGCCGCCGTTGAGGCCGACGTACTCGGTGTCGCCCAGCCGCCAGCCGACGGTGAGGGCCTGCCCCTCGCGCTCGGGGTTCTCCGGGCCGTAGCGGACGGTGCCGAGGATCTCGGAGTCCGGCCAGATCGACGTGTAGAACCGCGCGGCCTCCTCCGCCTCGGTGTCGAACCACAGGCACGGGATCTGCTTCGGCATGGCCGTGTCCTCCTCCGGACGGGCCGGCGGGGTGCCGGCCGACCGCAGGGGAGACGGCGCCCGCGTCCCGGACTCATCGGTCGGCCCCGGTGGTGCCCGACCCGGCCCTCGGCCCTGTCCCCGGCACCCCGCGTCCCGGCTCGGCGGGGCAGCACGTCGGTGCCGCGTGACGATGTGCGCGGAGGGCGTGTCCCGCGCGCCTGGTGCGCCATCGGCGCACACCACCCGAGCGGAGGGCAGCGGGCGGCCGCGCTGCAGGGCCCCGCGCATCGCCCGGGGCGGGCGGTGGTCCTCCCTCAGTGGCCGGGGCTGCCCGGGCTGGAGTGCCAGAGCTTGCGGGGCGCGGCGCCCTTCTGTGCCGCGGCAGCGCGGCGGGCGGCGGTGCCGGCGTCCTCGCCGGCGGGCTTGATGTCGGCGTAGGGCGACATCCGGAAGCCGGTCGGGTGCACCAGCACCGGCTTGACCACCACCGGCCGGGCACCGTGCGAGGCCGCCGCCCCGGCGATGGACCGCTCGGTGTACTCCCCCGGCGCGGCCATGTGCTCGGCCACCGCGGCCGGCCCCCCGGTCTCCCATGCCTCGTACAGCGCCGGCAGCTCCCAGGCGCCGGTGGCCCGGATCGACACCCCGCGCGGGCCGGTGCGGCGCAGCACCCCGCGGATCACCAGCAGCCAGGAGTGGAACACCGTCGCGGCGTAGGGGCCCTGCACGTCCTCGAAGAAGGTGGAGTCGGTGCAGCCGGTGCCGTCGTCGAGGGTCACGAACACCACCCGGCGCCCCGACCGGATCGGCGGCGTCTGGGTGGCCACCTTGACCCCGGCCACCAGCACCTCGGCGCCGCTGCGGCAGGTGAGCAGCTCCCCGGCCGGGACCGCGCCGACCGCGGAGAGGAACGGCCGGTAGAAGTCGACGACGTGCCGGCTGGCGTCCAGGCCCAGCACCTCGAGCTCGGCGCGGACCAGCTCGGCGTCGGTGAACTCCGGCAGCCCGGAGGTGCCCGCCCACTCCGGACCGGTCTCCTCGGGGCCGTCCTCCCCCGGGGTCTCCAGACCGAGCAGGTCGAGGCTCAGCTGCCCCACCGACCCGGTCCTCCGGCCGCTGCGGCTCCACCGGTCGAGCTCGCTGATCTGCAGCAGCAGGTCGCGGCGGGTCACCGACCGGCGGG
This sequence comes from Geodermatophilus obscurus, assembly GCF_900115395.1. GTDB lineage: Bacteria > Actinomycetota > Actinomycetes > Mycobacteriales > Geodermatophilaceae > Geodermatophilus > Geodermatophilus obscurus_B. Next base: position 377,887 of record NZ_FOWE01000005.1, on the reverse strand, counting down.
AGCGGGTGGGGCGGCCGGCCTCGCGGTCGCGCACCCCGAAGCCGTACAGGGAGTCGAACCCGCCGGCCAGCACGAGCCGCTCGACCACCGGCCGGGACACCGACGCCCGGGTCCAGAAGTCCGGCAGCGAGCGGTAGGGCTGCCCGGCCACGATCCGGGCCACCTCGTCCTCGGTGATGCCCTTGACGTCGGAGAGCGCGAGCCGGATCCCGTGGGCCGACGGGTCGGCCATCGCCGCCGGCATCCACTCCGGCCGCTGCCGGTCCTCCGCGCGGTCCTCGGGCGCCAGCCGCTCCACCCGGTAGGTCCCGGCCGAGGCGTTGACGTCGAGGCCGAGCACCGTGATGCCGAAGTTGCGGGCGTCGTCGAGGATCAGCCGCTTCGGGTACATGCCGGGGTCGTGGGTGAGCACCCCGGCGAGGAAGGCCGCCGGGTGGTGGGTCTTGAGCCACGCCGACTGGTAGGTGGACAGCGCGAACGCCGCGGCGTGCGCCTTGCAGAAGCCGAAGGAGCCGAAGGCGACCAGCACCTCCCACACCCTCTCGACGACGTCGACCGGGTAGTGCCGCAGCGCCTCGGGCATGAACCAGGCCCGCACCTCCGGGTGCAGCTCCCTGTCCCCGAGCGCGCGGCGGGCCTCGTCGGCCTGGGCGAGGTCGCAACCGGTCATCCGCGCCACGATCTGCAGCACCTGCTCGTGGAAGACGACGACGCCGGCGGTCTGCTCGAGGAAGGGCTTCAGGTCGGGGTGCGGGTAGACCGGGTCCCGCCAGCCGTTCCGGGCCAGCAGGAACGGCGTCACCATGTCGCTCTTCACCGGCCCGGGCCGGAACAGCGAGATGTCGATGACGATGTCCTCGAACGTCTCGGGCCCGAACTTGCCGACCAGCTCGCGCTGCCCCGGCGACTCGATCTGGAACATGCCGAGGGTCCGGGTGCTGCGGATCAGCTCGAACGTCGTCGGGTCGTCCCGCGGGATGGCGTCGATGTCGACGGTCTCGCCGTCGACCCGGGCCACCTCGTCGAGGGCGTGCGCGATCGCCGACTGCATCCGGATGCCCAGCAGGTCGAGCTTGAGCAACCCGAGCTCCTCGACGTCGTCCTTGTCGAACTGGCTCATCGGGTAGCCGAGGTAGCTGCTCTCCACCGGCGTGCGGTCGAGCAGCGTGGCGTCGGACAGCAGCACCCCGCACGGGTGCAGCGCGATGTGCCGGGGCAGGCCGTCGAGCCGGGCGACGAGGTCGAAGAGCAGGTCGAGGTCGCCGGTGCCGCCGCCGCGCCGGGAGCCCAGCCGGCTGGCCCGCAGCTCCGGCAGGTCCTTGAGCGCGGCGTGCACCTGGTTGGCCCGGATGTGCGGGAAGGCCTTGGCGACGGCGTCGACCTCGGCCGGCGGCAGCCCGAGCGCGGCGCCGACGTCGCGGACGGCGTGCCGCACCCGGTAGGTGTCCATCATCGAGATGCAGCTGACCCGGTGGGCGCCGAAGCGGTCGATGACCGCGTCGTAGACCTCCATCCGCCGGGCGGACTCCACGTCGATGTCGATGTCGGGCAGCTGGTGGCGCAGCGGGGAGAGGAACCGCTCCATCAGCAGGCCGTAGCGGATCGGGTCGACGTCGGAGATGCCGAGCAGGTAGGTGACCAGGCTGCCCGCGCCCGACCCGCGCGCCGCCGCCCGGACCCGCAGGCCCCTGATGAGGTCGACGACGTCGGCGACGGTGAGGAAGTAGGAGGGGTAGCCGAGGGAGTCGATGACGGCGAGCTCCTCCTCCAGCCGGACGAGGACCTCCTCGCTGCGCGGCATCCCGCGCCGGCCCAGCCCCGCCTCGCAACGGGCCCGCAGCACCTGCGAGGGCCCCGCCCCCCGCTCACCGGGCCGGGTGACGACGTCGAGCTCGGGGTAGCGCACGGTGCCGATGCCGAGGTCGTCGCGGACGTCGACGGCGCACTGCTCGGCCAGCCGGGCGGTGCGCTCGAGCAGCCGCAGCGCCGCGTCGCGGTCGGGCCCGGCGATCTCCGCGGCGACGTCGGCCATCTCCTTGCCCGACTTCAGGTACCCCTCGGCGGTGCGCCGGTCGACGTGCCGGGTGTCGAGGGCGACCAGCCGGCGGGAGGCGTCGAGGACGTCGGCGGTGGGCGCGTCGATGGCGTCGACGTAGCGGACGGCGTTGGTGAGCACCACCGGCACGCCCTCGTCGGCGGCGAAGCGCATCAGCCGCTGGGCGCGCAGCCGGTCGCCCCGGCCGCGGTGGTGCACCAGCTCGACGACCAGCGACCCCGGCCCGAACACCGACCGCCACGCGGCCAGCCGGGACGCGGCGACGTCGGCCCGCCCGGCGGCCAGCGCGCGGCCCACCGGGGACTCCGGCCCGAGCACCGCGACCAGGCCGGGCGCGTGCTCGGCGGCCAGGCCCAGCGAGGCCACCGGCTCGCCGCGGGTGCCGCGCAGGTGGGTGGCGCTGGTCAGCCGGCACAGCGAGCGCCAGCCGGCGCCGTCGCGGGCGAGGAAGGTGACCCGCGGCAGCCGCGGGTCGACGCTCGCACCACCGCGCACCGGACTGCGCCGCAGCGGCGTGACCCGCCCGCCGGGACGCCCACCCGCGTCGCGTCCACCCGTGCGTCGCGCGGCCAGCTCGTCGTCCTCGCCCAGCACACGCGCCCGGGCCGGGGACACGGCGGTGTCCACCGCGGGGGCGACCGCGAGGTCGACCCCGAACAGCGGCCGGATCCCCGCCGACCGGCAGGCGAGCGCGAACTTCACCGCGCCGTAGAGGCCGTCGCGGTCGGTCAGGGCGAGGGCACCCATGCCGTGCTCGGCGGCGCGCGCGACCAGATCGGCGGGGTGGTTGGCGCCGTACCGCAGGGAGTAGCCGGAGGCGACGTGCAGGTGGACGAAGGGGTCGCCGCTCACCGCCCGCGGGCGGGACGGTGCGCCGTACCGCGCATCTGGGTGCCACCGACCACGCGGGGCCGGGGCGCGGGCTCGGGCGTGCTGGCGAGCACGGTCTCGACCACGTCGAGGAACGCGCCGACGTCGCGGACCAGGTCGTCGGCCTCGCGCTCGGTGACCGCGCGGGACAGCCCGGCCTCGGCCGCGGCGCGCTTGGCGGCGCCGGCGGCGAAGAAGGTCGCCCACTCCCCCAGCTCCGGGGCGACCTGCTCGAGCAGCACCCAGGCGCTGCGCGGCCGGCGGCGGCCGGCCTCGGGCCGGGTGCGGGCGGCGAGCACCGCCGCGGCGGCGCGCAGTGCGCCGAGGTGGGCGGTGGCGTAGCGCTGGCACACGTCGGAGGTGCGGCGGGCCTCGGCCAGCGCCCGGGTGGCCTGGTCGAGCAGCTGCGCCGCGGCCGCCGGGAGCGGCGGGGGCAGGGGCAGCTGGTCGGCCGGGTCGTGGGTCATGGCGTGCGCGGCACCCATCAGTCGTGCACCCGCACGAGCGACCAGCGGTTGTCCGCCGCGTCCCAGCACAGGTCGTAGATCCCGGCGAAGCTCATCCGCGAGCGCCCGGCCCGCACCGCCTCGACCCGGAAGACCTCGCGCGGGGCGACCAGGCCGGCCGAGGCGCCGCCGGCCGGCTGCTGCCACCACGGCGAGGTCTCCACCCACGAGTCGAGCAGCTCGCCGACGACGTAGCGCCACTGCCCGCGCCAGAACTGCGCCGGCCCGAGCGGCCCGCGCTCGACCTGCACCTCCTCGCCGGCCCGCTCGCCGACGTCACCCAGCACCCGGCTCATGACGACTCCCCACCCCGTGCCGCTGACGGCCTGCCCCGCCCGGGCGGGGAAGGTCCCGGGAGGGTGCACGGCCCGTTCGAACGTGTGTTCGAACACCCCGAGTAGACCGGACCGGCCCGGTTCCGTCAAGCCGGACGCACCCGGCCGGTACTCCCCGTCCGGTGCGGCGGACGCTACGGCGGGGGTACGACAGCGGTGGCAGGATCGGCGCCATGAGCCGACCCGACCACCCCCGGGTGGCCGCCATCGCCGACCTGCTGGCCGCGGCCGGCGCCGGCGGGGAGGTCCGCGGGGTCCCGGCCGGTGCGCGCACCGCCGCGGAGGCCGCCGCCGGGCTCGGCGTCCCGGTCGGCGCCATCGCCAACAGCCTGGTCTTCGACGCCGGCGGGCAGCCGCTGCTGGTGCTCACCAGCGGCGCCCACCGGGTCGACACCGCCCGGGTGGCCGCGCTGCTCGGCGTGCCCCGCGTCCAGCGCGCCTCCGCCGACTTCGTCCGCGAGCACACCGGCCAGCCCATCGGCGGGGTGGCGCCGATCGGCCACCCGGCGCCCATCGGCACGCTCGTCGACGTCGAGCTCGCCCGGTACGACCGGGTGTGGGCCGCGGCCGGCCACCCCTCGGCCGTGTTCCCCACCACCTACGACGAGCTGCTGCGGCTGACCGGCGGCACCCCCGCCGAGGTCGGCGACGGCCCCGGCGCCACCGGCCCCGCTGCCGCCGACCCCCGGCCCGCCGCCACGGTGGGTCCGTGAGCAGCGCGCCCGAGAACAGGGAGAGACCGTGACCGGCACGACGCCCGCGGCGCGGGTGACGGAGCTGCCCGTCGGGTGGCTGCGCGACCACATGCACGAGGCGCTGGCCATCTACGGCGCCGCGATGGGCTACGACGCCTCGGTGGTGGCCGGCCGGTACGGCTACGCCGTCCAGCACACCGAGCGGCCCGGCTTCCGCGCCGTGGGCGGGTTCGCCCCCACCCCCGACGGCGAGCAGCTCGTCGGCTTCGGCTACGGCTACCTCGTCGCCCCCGGCCAGTGGTGGCACGACCAGGTGCGCGCGGCGCTGGACCGGCGCACGGCCAAGCGGTGGCTGCCCGGCGCCTTCGAGGTCTGCGAGCTGCACGTGCACCCCGACACGCAGAGCCGGGGCCTGGGCCGGCGGCTGCTGCACGCGCTGGTCGAGGGGGTCGACGCACCCGTCGCGCTGCTGTCCACCCCCGACGCCGACACCAAGGCCTTCCGGCTCTACCACGCCGACGGCTTCGTCGACCTCGCCCGCGGCCACCACTTCCCCGGCGACGCCCGCCCGTTCGCCATCCTCGGCGCCCGGCTGCCGCTGCAGCCGGTGCCCGGCCGCTGAGCGTGCGGGAGCCACGCACCGGCGCCGACGCCGTCGTGGTGGGCGCCGGCCACAACGGCCTGGTCGCGGCCTGCTACCTCGCCCGCGCCGGCCTGACCGTGGAGGTGGTGGAGCGCGACGACGTCCTCGGCGGGGCGGTGTCCACCGTCGAGCGCTGGCCGGGCGTCCGCGTCGACCGCGGCTCCAGCGCGCACGTCATCGTCCGGCACAGCGGCGTCGTCGAGGAGCTCGACCTGGCCGCCCACGGGCTGCGCTACCTCGACTGCGACCCGTGGGGCTTCGCGCCCGCGCCGTCCCCGGGCGACCCGGGTCCCGACGGCCGGCCGCTGGTCTTCTCCGTCGACCTCGACGCCACCTGCGCCTCGATCGCCGCCGCGTGCGGGGAGGCCGACGCCGAGGCCTACCGCCGGTTCGTCGGCGTGTGGGGCCCGCGCAGCCGCGCCGTCGTCGACTCCTTCGGGCGCCGGCCGACCCCGCTGGGCCTCGTCCGCGCGTTCTGGCCGCTGGGTGCGCCCAGCGGCGGCAACCCGCGCACGCCCGGCGGCGACCTCGCCGTCGACTTCCTCGGCTCCGGCGACGCGCTGCTCGACCGCTGGTTCACCAGCGAGCGGCTCAAGGCGGCGCTGGCCTGGTTCGGCGCGCAGTCCGGGCCGCCGATGTCCGAGCCCGGCACCGCCGCGATGGTGGCGTGGGTGGCACTGCTGCACGACGTGCCGCCCGGCCACCCCGTGGGCGGCTCCGGCGGGCTGACGGCGGCCCTGCGCGCACGGCTGGAGTCCGACGGCGGGCGGGTCACCCTCGGCGACGGCGCCGCGCGGCTGCTCGTCGAGGACGGCCGCGTCACCGGCGTCGAGACCGTCTCGGGACGGCGGATCGCGGCCCCCGTCGTCGTCGCCGCCTGCCACGTGCTGGCCACCCGCGACCTCGCCGGCGAATCCGCCCCGCCGGCCCTGGCCGACGCCGCCCCGCCGGTGGGCAACGGCTTCGGCCTGGTGCTGCGCTGCCTCACCGACGCCGTGCCGGTCTACCCCGGCGTCGACCCCGCGGTCTCCGCCCAGGGCCTGCAGCTGCTGTGCACCGACCGCGCCCAGCTCGCCGCCGCGCACGGCGACTGGCTGGCCGGCCGCCTGCCGCGCGAGCCGGTGCCGCTGGCGATGTCGTTCTCCGCCAGCGACGACACCCTCGCCCCACCCGGACGGCACGTGGTCACCGTGTGGGGGCAGTGGTACCCCTACGACCTCGCCGACGGCGGCGACTGGGACGCCCTGGCCGAGGCCGAGGCACAGCGGCTGGTGGCCGCCGTCGACCGGTACGCACCGGGCTTCGCCGACTCCGTGCAGGACGTGTACGTCCAGACGCCGCTGCTGCTCGAGCGCGAGCTGTCCCTGCTGCGGGGCAACGTGATGCACGTGGAGATGGGCCTGGCCAGCATGTTCGCCTTCCGGCCGACGCCGGCGCTGTCGGGCTACCGCGTGCCCGGGCTCGACGGGCTCTACCTGGCCGGCGCCTCCACCCACCCCGGCGGCGGGGTGTCGGGCAACTCGGGCCGGACGGCGGCGCGGACGGTGCTGGCCGACCGCCCCCTGCTGGCCCGGGCCCGTGCCCGCGTGCAGGAGGCGGCCGGGCGGCTGGTCCGGACCGCCCGGTGAGCGCGACGACGGCGGCCGTGCGCCGCGCCGGTGTCCCCGCCCGCGTCCCGCTGGTCCTCGCCGTGCTGCTGGTGCTCGCCGCGATCGCCTACCCGCTCACCGACGGCGCGGCCCGCGACACCGTGTCCTGGACGATCGTGCTGCTGGGTGCGGCCGTGTCGGTCACCGCGGCCGCCGCCGCGCACGGCGCCCGCACCGGCGCGGCGGTCCTGGGGCTGGTCGCGGTCACCGCGGTGGTCTTCGAGTCCGTCGGGCTGGCCACCGGCTTCCCCTACGGCCCCTACACCTACAGCGACGCGCTGGGCCCGACGCTGCTGGGCGTCCCGTTCCTCGTGCCGCTGGCGTGGCTGATGATGGCCTGGCCGAGCCGGGTGCTCGCCGGGCCGCTCACCCGCCGCGTCCGGCCCTCCCGGCGGCGCGGAGCCCGGGTCGCCGTCGCGGCGGCCGTGTTCGCCGGCTGGGACGTCGTCCTCGACCCCCAGCTCGTGCAGGCCGGCTACTGGACCTGGGCGGAGCCCACCCCGGGACTGCCCGGCATCGACACCGTGCCGCTGACCAACCTGGGCGGCTGGCTGCTGGCCGGACTGGTCCTCATGACGCTGCTCGAGCTCGCCGTCGAGCGCACCGCGGTGCCGGGCCGGCCCGCCGACGCCGCCCCGCTGCTGGTGATCGGCTGGATGGTCGCCGGCGGGGCGCTCGCGCACGCGCTGTGGCTGGACCTGCCCGGCTCGGCGGCCTGGGGCGCGGCGCTCTCGCTCGTCGTGCTGGCGGTGCTCGCACTGCAGGCCCGGCGGCGGTGAGCGGCCCGGTCGTCCGGGTGCTGTCCGGCCTGGCCGTCGCCGGCGCCGCGCACGCGTGCGTCAACGCCGTCCTGCTGCGCCGCCCCCCGGCGTCCCCGCCGGAGGTGCGCCGACCGGTGACCGTCGTCGTCCCGGTCCGGGACGAGGAGGCGCAGGTCGGCGGGTGCCTGGCCGCCGTGCTCGCGTCCCGCGGGGTGCCCGACCTGCGGGTCGTCGTCGTCGACGACGGCTCCACCGACGGCACCGCCGGCGTCGTCCGCGCCGTGGCGGACCCGCGGGTGCGGCTGGTGCCCGCGGGCGGGGTCCCGGAGGGCTGGCTGGGCAAGCCGCACGCCTGCTGGGTGGGCGCGCAGACCCTCACCGAGGACGGCGTGCTCGTCTTCGTCGACGCCGACGTGCGCCTCTCCCCCGACGCCGTCGCCGCTGCCGTGGCGCTGCTGGACGCGCACGGGCTGGACCTCGTCTCGCCGTGGCCCCGCCCGGTCGCCGGCACCGCGGCCGAGCGGCTGGTGCAGCCGCTGTCGCCGTGGCTGTGGATGACGACGCTGCCGCTGCGGGCCGCCGAGCGCTCGCGGCGGCCGTCGCTGACCGCCGCCAACGGGCAGTTCCTCGCCCTGACGCGGCGCGGCTACCTGCGCGCCCGCGGGCACGCGGCGGTGCGGGACGAGGTGGTGGAGGACGTCGCGCTGGCCCGGGCGGTGAAGCGCGCGGGCGGGCGGGCGGTGCCCGCGGCCGGCGCCGCACTGGCGGAGTGCCGGATGTACGACGGCTGGGCGGCGATGCGCGAGGGCTACGGCAAGTCGCTGTGGGCGTCGGTCGGGGGCTCGCCGGTGGCGTCGGCGGCCGCGGCGGCCGTGCTGACCGCCGTCGGCGTCGTCCCGCCGCTGGCCGCGCTGGGCGGCTCGCGGGCCGGCCAGCTCGGCTGGGCGGCCGGGGTGGCCGGGCGCGCGGTGAGCGCGGCGGTCACCGGTAGCCGGGTGTGGCCCGACGCGCTCGCCCACCCGGTGTCGCTGCTGGCGCTCGACGTGCTGCTGGTGCGCTCGCTCGCCGGACGCCGGCGCGGGACGCTGACCTGGCGGGGACGCGCGGTCGGCTGAGCCGGGACAGGATGGGGCGTGACCTCACCCGAGCCGAGCCGGCCCCGCACCCCCTTCGACCCGGCCGGGATGCGCCCGTCGGACTTCTACCGGGTGATGAACTCGGTCGTCGTGCCCCGGCCGATCGCGTGGGTGCTGTCCCGCTCGGCCGAGGGCGTGCACAACCTGGCGCCGCACTCCTTCTACACGGTCGCGTGCGTGCAGCCGCCGGTCGTGCAGTTCACCTCCGTCGGGCGCAAGGACTCGCTGACCAACGTCGAGGCGACCGGCGACTTCACGGTCAACCTGGTGCCCGAGGAGCTCTTCGAGCAGGCCAACGCCACCGGCACCGACTTCCCGCCGGACCAGAGCGAGGCCGAGGCGGCCGGGATCCGGCTCGAGCCCAGCGAGAAGGTGGGCGCGCTGCGGGTGGCGCAGTCGCCGGTGACCATCGAGTGCACGCTGCACTCGACGCTGCGGCTCGGTGACAGCACCGTCGTCTTCGGCCGGGTCGAGTGGGTGAGCGTGGTCAGCGACGCCGTCCGCGACGGCCGGCCGCGGATCGAGGAGCTGCGGCCGCTGGCCCGCCTCGGGGGCAACGAGTGGTGCACCGTGGGCGAGGTCCGGACGATCCCGCGGATCCCCTACTCGACGTGGGCCGAGGACCCCACCATCGGCGAGCAGGTCCGCGGCGACTCGGAGGCATAGGAAGCGACACCCACGTCCAGGGTGCCAGGACGCGGGCATCGCTTCCTTTGCCGGGGAGGGGTCAGGCCGGCAGGTGGGCGGCGACCTCGGCGGCGGCCGCGTCGCCGAAGGCGGCGGCGAACCGCTCGAGGAACGGCTCGCGGCGCAGCTCGTACTCCTGCGTGCCGACGACCTCGACCGCTTCGGTGGCCACCGCGGACCCGAGCTGGGTGGCGCGCTCCAGGCCGAGCCCCCACGTGCGGGCGGCGATGAAGCCGGCGCGCAGGGCGTCCCCGCCGCCGGTGGGCTCGACGGGCTTGGTCTCGGGGACGGCGATGACCTCGATCGGGTCGGCGCCCCGCTGCCGGACCAGCACGCCCTGCGCGGCGCGGGTGGTGACCCAGGTGCCGACGCGGGCGAGGATCTCCGCAGCGTCCCACCCGGTCTTCTGCATGAGCAGCGCGGACTCGTACTCGTTGGTGAACAGCAGGTCGGCGCCGTCGACGAGGTCGCGGATCATCTCCCCGTCGGCCCAGGCCAGCTGCTGGCTGGGGTCGGCGGCGAAGGCGTAGCCGCGGTCCCGGCACTCCTGGGTGTGGCGCACCATCGCCTTCGGGTCGTTGGGCCCGATGACGACGAGGTCGGGCGCGCCGACGCGGGCGCACACCGGCGCCAGCTCGATCTCGCCGGCCTCGCTCATCGCCCCCGAGTAGAAGGACGCGATCTGGTTGTTGACCGCGTCGGTGGTGCAGACGAACCGGGCGGTGTGCTTGATCTCCGACCACCGCACGTCGCCGGTGTCGACGCCGTGCCGGGTGAGCCAGGCGTCGTAGTCAGCGAAGTCGCTGCCCACCGACCCGACCAGCACCGGGGCGAGGCCCAGCAGCCCCAGGCCGTAGGCCATGTTCGCGCCGGCACCCCCGCGGTGCTGGATGAGGTCGTCGACGAGGAACGACAGGGAGACGTTCTCCATCTGACCCTCGACGAACTGGTCGGTGAACCGGCCGGGGAACGTCATGAGGTGGTCGGTGGCGATGGAGCCGGTGACGAGGACGGGCACGGGGGCTCCTGGTGGACGGGCCGACGGCTGGCAGCGCAACCCTAAGAGGCGCCCGGGTGCGCCCGCCGCCCGGCGTCGGTCACTCCCCCAGCGCGCGGCGCAGCGAGACCCCCAGCTGGGCGGTCCCCACCAGCCCGAGCACCGCGCCGACGGCGGCGCCGGTGGTCACCACGACCGCGGGGCCGTCGGCCACCCCGGCGACGGCGTCCAGCCCGGTCGCGGCGACGATGCCGGCGCCCCCGACGGTGAAGCCGGTCATCACGACCCGGGTGGGCCGCTCCCACACCGAGATGGACCCGGTCTCGGCGACGCCGGCCTGCCCGGCCCGGGCCCGCAGGTAGTCCGGCAGCCAGCACAGCGCCCCGAAGACGGCGGCCAGCCAGCCCGGCGCGCCGGCCGCCCACAGCGCCACCGCGTACCCCGCCTCGGTGAGCCGGTCGACGGCGGAGTCGAGCACGTAGCCGCGGCGCGAGGCCCGTCCGCCGGCCAGCGCGAGTGCGCCGTCGAGGGAGTCGAGGAGGCCCGAGAGCCCCACCAGCAGGCCCGCGGCGACGAGCCACGCGCCGCCCGCCAGCGCCGGGCCGATCGCCGCCAGCGCCACCAGCAGGCCGAGCGCGGTGGCGGCCAGCGGCGGCATCCAGGACACCGCCCGGGCCAGCCGGTAGGCCAGCGACAGCCAGCCGTGCACCAGCCGGCTGGCCGACGGGTCGGTGCCGCCGTGCCAGCGCGACCACTCGGCGAGGTACTCCTCACGGCTCAGCACGCGGGCAGTCTCCCCGGCAGCGCCACCCTCCGGCGGGACCGGGGACAGTGGGGAGGTGCTCGCCGGCCTCGCCCCCGCCCGCCGCCGTCTGCTGCTGGTCCTGCTCGCGCTCGTCGTCGCGGCCGCCGTCGCCGCCACGGTGCTGGTCCTCGCCGGCCGGGACGGCGGGGCCGCGCCGGCCGCACCGGTGTCGCAGGAGGAGCCGGGCCCGGTGCTGCTGGTCCCCGGGTACGGCGGAGGCACCGGCTCGCTGTCGTCGCTGGCCGACCGGCTGACCGCCGAGGGCCGCGACGCCTCCGTCGTCGCGCTGCCCGGCGACGGCACCGGCGACCTCGCGCAGGCCGCCGTCGCGCTGGACGAGGCCGCCGACGCGGCTCTGGCGCGGACCGGCGCCGAGAGCGTCGACGTCGTCGGCTACTCGGCGGGCGGGGTGGTCGCCCGGCTGTGGGTGGCAGACGGCGGCGCCGGCGTCGCGCGGCGGGTGGTCACGCTCGGCTCACCGCACCACGGCACCACCCTCGCCGACCTCGCCACCCGGGTCGCCCCCGGTTCGTGTCCCGAGGCGTGCCGGCAGCTGGCCACCGACAGCGACCTGCTGGCGGAGCTCAACGGCGGGGACGAGACGCCGGACGGGCCGACCTGGGTCTCGATCTGGACGGCGCGGGACGAGACGGTCACCCCGCCGGAGTCCGCCCGCCTCGACGGCGCCCTCGAGCTGGAGGTGCAGTCGGTCTGCGCGGGCGCGCAGGTGGGGCACGGCGGGCTCCCCCGCGACCCGCTGGTGCAGGCGATGGTGGTCGCCCAGCTGGCGGCCGGCGACCCGGTGCCCCTCGGCCCGGCCGACTGCGCCCGCCTGGGCGGCTGAGCCGGCGGCCGCGACGATCAGGTGACCTGATCGTGGCGCGTCCTCCCTCACCGCCCACCGTGAGCCAGGACGCGCGGGCGTGAGCCAGGACGCGCGGAGGTGAGGGAGGACGTCCCAGTACCGGCGCGTTGACACATGCAGGTGGATGCCTGCATGATCGGACACGTGGACGCACCGGACGTCGACGCGGTGTTCAAGGCCCTGGCCGACCGCACGCGCCGGCTGCTCCTCGACCGGCTGCGCGAGCAGGACGGCCAGACGCTGGGCGAGCTCTGCGCGCGCCTGGGCATGGCGCGGCAGTCGGCCACGCAGCACCTCGACGTCCTGGTCTCCGCAGGGCTGGTCACCGTCGTCCGCCGCGGCCGCGAACGGCTGCACTTCCTCAACCCGGCCGCGATCTCCGAGATCGGCGAGCGCTGGATCTCGACGTTCGACCGGCCGCGCCTGCAGGCGCTGGCCGCCATCCGCGACGCAGCAGAGGAGCTCGCCGTGTCCGAGCCGGTCCCCACCTACGTCTACGTCACCTACGTCCGGGCCACCCCCGGACAGGTCTGGCAGGCGCTCACCGACGCCGACCTCACCGCCCGCTACTGGGGCCACGCCAACGTCTCCGACTGGCAGCCGGGCAGCCGCTGGGAGCACCGCCGGACCGACGGCTCGGGCGAGGCCGACGCCGGTGGCCGGGTCCTCGAGACCGATCCCCCGCGCCGCCTGGTCATGACCTTCGGCGACGCGGGCGGCGAAGAACCGCCCGGCGGCGACTCGGTGGTCACCTTCGACCTCGAGCCGGGCGCCGGGATCGTCCGCCTCACCGTCACCCACGAGAACCTCGCCGACGGGCAGGCGCTGCGCGAGATCTCGCACGGCTGGCCCGCCGTCCTCGCCAACCTCAAGTCGCTGCTCGAGACCGGCGACGTGCTGCCCGAGGCGCCCTGGGAGATGGCGGCGCCGGCGTGACCGGCGGGACTGCTCTCCTCGCCCGCGCCACCGGCTACGCGCTCGAGGGCCTGGCCGAGGTCGGGGCGACCGACCTCGACCGGCCCACCCCGTGCCCGGACTGGGACCTGCGTGCCCTGCTGCTGCACCTGGCCGACGCCGCGGACGGCCTGGCCACCCTGGTCCGCACCGGGGAGTTCGCGCTGCCACGGCCGGCCCGGTCCGGAGACGCCGACCCCGTGGCCGTGGCCGGGGAGCGCCTCCTCCACCTGCTCGACGTCGTCACGCGGGCGGCGGCCGACGGCGACCGGGCCGGCCGGGCGACCGCGGCTGCGCGGAACGGGGCCGTGGAGCTGACGGCGCACGGCTGGGACGTCGCCACGGCTGTCGGCTCCGGCCGTCCGATGCCGCCGGGCCTGGCCGCCGAGGTGCTCGCCCTGGCGTCGTCGCTGCTGCCCGCCGGCGTGCGGCCGGAGCTGTTCGCCGCGCCCGTGGACCTGCCGGCGACCGCCCCGGCCGAGGACCGCCTGGTGGCCTTCCTCGGCCGGCGGGCGGCGGTCCGGGCGGCGGGACCGGCGGCGGGACCGGCGGCGCCCGGCGTCAGTGGCTCCGTGAGCTGAGCTGCGCCAGGACCTCGCCGTGCGTGCCGCGGACCTCGGCCCACCGCAGGAACTCCACCTCCGGCACGCGCACCTCGGTGGCGTCGGGTTGCTCGCGCAGGACGGTCATGACGCCGTCGAGGTAGTCCTCGAGCGGCATGCCGGCGCCCGCGGCGTCCTGGCCCATGAGCGACGTCCGCACCGCCGGCGGCACCAGCTCGAGGACCTCCACGGAGGTGCCGGCCAGCTGCACCCGCAGGCTCTGCGTCCACGAGTGGACCGCCGCCTTCGTCGCGCTGTAGGTCGGCGTGGCCGGCAGGGGCACGAAAGCCAGCCCGGAGGAGACGGTGACGACGGCGGCCGAGGGACGCTGGAGCAGGTGCGGCAGGAACGCGGCCGTCAGCCGCATCGGACCGAGCAGGTTGGTGGTCACCGTCGCCTCGGCGGTGGCCAGGTGCGCCGGGTCGCGCAGGTCCTCGGGCAGCATGATCCCGGCCATCGCGACGAGCACGTCGAGCCCGGGGTGGGCGGCCGTCACGGCGGCCGCGCACGCGGTGATCGACGCGGGGTCGGTGACGTCGAGCACCGCCGTCCCGATACCCGCGTGCGCCTGCGCGATCCGGTCGAGCTCCTCCTGGCGCCGCCCGGCGACGACGACGCTGCTGCCCGCCGCCTGCAGCCGCAGCGCCAGGCCCAGGCCGATGCCCGAGGTGCCGCCGGCGACGAGCACGGTCTTCCCGCTGGTGTCCATGGGGACCTCCCTCTTGTGTCGGTGTCCCCACCCTGCGGCGCCCGGCGCCCGCGCGGCAGAGAGCACCTGTCCGGGGACCGGCGGTCCCTGGATGGGCGGACGCGAGGCGGCGAGGATGGACGCGTGGACCGCCCCCTGCTCGCCGACTTCCTCCGCCGCCGCCGCGAGGCCCTGCAGCCGGCCGACGTCGGCCTGGTCGCCGGTCCGCGCCGGCGGACCAGCGGGCTGCGCCGCGAGGAGGTCGCCGCGCTGGTGGGGATGTCGGCCGACTACTGGACGCGGCTGGAGCAGCAGCGCGGCCCGCAGCCGTCGGAGCAGATGCTGACGGCGATCGCCCGGGCGCTGCGGCTGACCCTCGACGAGCGCGACCACCTGTTCCGGCTCGCCGGCTCCTCCGCGCCGCTGCGGGTGCGCCGCTCGGAGCACGTGGCACCGGCGCTGCAGCGGGTCTTCGACCGGCTGGCCGACACCCCGGCGCTGGTGCTCTCCGACCTCGGCGACACGCTGCTGCAGAACCGGATGGCCACCGCCCTGCTCGGTGACGAGACCCGCCACACCGGCCTGGCCCGCAGCGCCTTCTACCGGTGGTTCACCGACCCCGGCGCCCGCAGCCGGTACCCCGAGCGGGACCACGCCCACCAGAGCCGGCTGCAGGCGGCGGGGCTGCGCGCGGCGCTCAGCGCGGGCGGGACCGACCCCCGGGCGGCGGAGATCGTGCGCCGGCTGCTGGCCGCGAGCCCCGAGTTCGCCGCGGTGTGGGAGCAGCACGAGGTGGCCCGCCGGTTCGACGACGCGAAGACCCTGGTGCACCCGGAGCTCGGCGAGATCGACGTCGACTGCCAGGCGCTGTTCACCGAGAACCAGGCGCAGGTGCTGCTGGTGCTGACCGCGGCGCCGGGCAGCGAGAGCGCCGAGAAGCTCGCGCTGCTGTCGGTGATCGGCGCGCAGTCGTTCAGCTCGTGACGTCCTTGGTGGTGAAGTTGGCCCACGCCGCGGTCAGCAGCACCCCGACGTAGACGCCCTGCAGCGCCAGCCCGCGTACCACGTCGCGCCACAGGACCGGGTCGCGGAACAGGTCGACGAACGCCAGCCAGTAGCGGGTCGGCAGGTAGGGCGCGACCGGTGAGGCGGCGTCGAGGGTGAACAGCAGCGACGACGTCACCAGCACCGCCAGGGCGCCGAGCGCGGCGGCCAGCGGCGAGTCGGTGAGCGTGGAGAAGAACAGCCCGAACGCCGCGACGCCGAGCATCGACACCGCCACGTAGCCGATGGCCAGCAGCGTGCGCCCGGCCAGCTCCTCCTGCGTCAGCGAGGTGCCCGACACCGACGTGCCGCCCACCGGCTGCGCGTCGAACAGCAGCGTGCCGGTGACGAAGCCGACCGCGGCCACCACCACCACGGTCACGACGACGAAGGCCAGCACCGCGACCAGCTTGGCGACCAGCAGCCGCGTGCGGCCGGCGGGGCGGGCCAGCAGGTACCGCAGCGTCCCGGCCTGCGCCTCCCCGGCGACGGCGTCCCCGCTGACCACCGCGACGGCGATCGGCAGGAACAGCGGCAGCACGATCGCCAGCGCCGCCAGCGGGAACAGCGCCCCGTTGGTCAGCACCGCCGACAGGAACGGCGGCCCCTCCCCCGGCCGCGGCGCGAGGTCGGTGAGCCGCAGCAGCACGGCCACCAGCACCGGCAGCGCGTTGAGGACGGCGATCGTCGTCCAGGTCCGTGGCCGGCGGAACATCTTCGACAGCTCGACACCGATCACGCCCGCTCCACCCGGTCGGCGCTGGTGCCCGCCGCGGCGAGCACGACCTCCTCCAGGGTGGGCCGCTGCAGGGCCAGCCCGGTCACCGGCACACCGGCGCCCACCAGCAGCGCGTTGACCTCCGCCGGGTCGGCCCCGCGGACCACCACCCGCTCGCCGGAGGCGGCCAGCACCCGGC
The DNA here is from genome assembly GCF_900115395.1 of Geodermatophilus obscurus. Lineage (GTDB taxonomy): Bacteria > Actinomycetota > Actinomycetes > Mycobacteriales > Geodermatophilaceae > Geodermatophilus > Geodermatophilus obscurus_B. The sequence continues at coordinate 361,677 of NZ_FOWE01000005.1, read as the reverse complement.
CGTCGAGGACCGCGCGCACCCGCCCGGGCTCCGGCGTCTCCACCACGGTCGCGCCGGTGGGGGCGGTCAGGCGGGTCATCTCGTCCTGCAGCACCATGCGGCCGCGGTCGAGCACGCCGACGCGACTGCACAGCTGCTCCACCTCGGCGAGCAGGTGGCTGGAGAGGAACACCGTCGTCCCGCCGCGGTGCAGGTCGAGCAGCAGCTCCCGGACCTCGGCGATGCCCTGCGGGTCGAGCCCGTTGGTCGGCTCGTCGAGGACCAGCAGCTCCGGGCGGCGCATCAGCGCACCGGCCAGGCCCAGGCGCTGCCGCATGCCGAGGGAGTAGGCGCCGACCGGCCGCCGTCCCACCCCGCCCAGGCCCACCTGGTCGAGCACCTCGGCGATCCGCCGCCTCCGGTCCCGGCGCCGGCCGCCGGGCCCGGCGGCGTCGAGCAGCGCCAGGTTCGCGGCGCCGGACAGGTGCCGGTGGTGCGCCGGGCCCTCGACGAGCGCACCCACCCGCGGCAGCACCCGCCGGCCGGCGCGTGGCATCCGCTGGCCGAGCAGCTCCACCTCCCCGCGGGTGGGCAGCACCAGGCCGAGCAGCATCCGCACCGTCGTCGTCTTGCCCGAGCCGTTGGCGCCGAGGAAGCCGTAGACGTCGCCGGCGCCGACGTCGAGGTCGATCCCGTCCACGGCGCGGACCCGGCCGAACTGCTTGACCAGGCCGCGGGTGACGATCACCGAGCTCACGCGGGCGCCCTCCCCAGCACGGCGGCGGCGTCGGCGAGCGCGTCGAGGGTGACGGTCCCGGTGAGCAGGTGCGCGCCGCGGCCCGGCGGCTCGACGAGCACGAGGCCGAGCGGCCCGGCCGCGACCCGGGTACCCCGCTCGTCGGCGACCGCGTCCGGGGCGGCCGCGAGCGCGGCGCGCAGCGCGGAGGCCAGCCGGTGGGGCACCGGCGCCACCACCAGCAGGGTCACCCCGCCGCCGTAGACCCCCACCGCCGCCGGCGCGCCGGCCAGGTCGCGGCGGGGCAGGCCGGCCAGCGTGTCCGGCAACCGCGCCGCGGGCAGCCGGCTGCCGGCCTCGTCGAGCAGCCCGCCGACGTCCCGGCCCTCCCGGACGCGGGCACCCGCCGGCGGGGTGAAGCCGACGACGGCGGCCGGGGGCGGGCTCGGGTCCAGGTCGAGGAAGCGGGTGTCCAGGGCGGGCGCGGAGGCCCCGTCGGCGACCACCTCCACGGCGAGCGGCAGGCCGGTCGCGGCGTCGGCCCACACGTCGACGTGGGCCACAGACGACGCCGCCGCGGCCGGGACCAGCCGCAGACCCAGCGCGTCCCGCCCGGCGACCCGGCGCGCGCCGATGCGCGACAGCTCGTCGTCGGCGGCCTCCGACAGCAGCCGCCGGCCCAGGGCGGCCGGCACCAGGTCCGGCGGGGCGGGCAGCGCGAGCGGCGCCGGCCGCGTCCGCTCGGCGGTGGCCGACTCGTACTCCCACGTCCAGGTGCCGGCCGGGTCGGTGTGCACGCCGGTCTCCCCCGCCGCGGTCAGGACGTCGACCCGTTGCTCGTCCTCGCCGCGCCACCACACCCGCAGCTGCACGCGGTCGCTGAGCAGGTCGGCGACGGCCGGCAGCTGGTCGCTGACCGGCAGGGTGAGCCCGCCGGCCGAGACCGCGTAGCCGGAGAAGCCGACGCCGGCACTGGCGAGGACGGCGTCGCGCAGGTCAGCCGCGGGGACGTCGGCGTCGTCGGCCGGCAGCGCGCCGACGACGGCCGGCAGGGCGCAGAGGACGGCGACCAGCGCGGCGAGGACCGCCCAGCGGCGGGCGCGCCCGTGCCCCGACATGCGCGCCACGCTACGAGCGCCGCGCAACCCGGCCGACCGCGTGCGCGGACGTGCGGGTCCGGGGCCTCCGGCTGCACCCGCGCGCACACCGTCGCCGCCACCGCGGGCGTGCACCGGGCGCGCCGGCGGGTATGCGCACCTCATGGCCCCTCCCCTCAGCGACGCCGTCGTCGTCGACGTCCTGCGCCGGGTCGACCGGCTCACCGGCCCCCTCGTGCAGCGGCTGGGCCGCCCGCCGGAGCTGCCGCCCGCCGAGCGGGACGCCTGGTGGGCCGACCGGGTGTCACGGGTGGCCGCGGCGGCCGGCGGGCTGCCCCGCGTGGCGGGACGGCTGGCCGACCTGCTCCCGCTGCAGAACACCGTCGGCACGGCGGTGCAGTCACTGGTGGTGCTCGGCGTCGCCGGCGAGCACGGGGTGACCGACCCGGCCGAGCGGGTGTCGCTGCTCAGCCGCGTGCTGCTGGCGCGCGACCTGCCCGCCGACCGCGTCCGCCCGCTGCTGGAGCGCGTCCGCGGCAGCTACGTCGAGACGGCGTTCGGCGCGCGCGAGGAGCGGACCGGCCTGGCCGGGGCGGCGCGCACCGTGTGGCGCGCCGCGCAGCTGCTCGGCCGGATCGACGACGCGCTCGACGCCCGTCCCAAGGGCCGCCTGGGTGCCCGGCTGGTGTCCCAGCTGCCCGTCGTCGGGGTCCTCGGGGGCTACGCCGCCGAGCGGGAGGCGCTGCGCCGGGCCGCCCGGATGACCGCCGAGCTGCTCGAGCCCGGCCACCGCGTCAGCGTCTAGGGGGTCGCGGCCAGGGTCGAGGGCACCGACATCCCGGTGGCCGCGTCGGTGAGGTTGGCGTAGACCTCGCGCGTCGCCGTCGACCGGTTCATGGTGATGAAGTGGATGCCGGGCACGCCCTCGTCGAGCAGCCGCCGGCACATCGCCGTCGCCACCTCGACGCCGTAGGCGCGCACCGCCGCCTTGTCCTCGGGTGAGTCACCGTCGAGCTCGGCGAAGCGGGCGGCCAGGTCCTCCGGGAACGCCTGCCCCGACAGCTGCACGATGCGGGTGATCTGCCGGGCGTTGGTCACCGGCATGACCCCGGCGATCACCGGGACGTCGCAGCCGCGGGCGGCCACCCGGTCGCGCAGCCGCAGGTAGTCCTCGACGCGGAAGAACATCTGGGTGATCGCGAAGTCCGCGCCGGCGCGGCACTTGCGCACGAACATCTCGACGTCGCTGTCGAAGTCCGGCGAGCGCGGGTGCCGCTCGGGGAACGCGGCGACGCCGACCGAGAAGTCGCCCATCGAGCGGATCAGCTCGACCAGCTCGGAGGCGTAGCGCAGGCCCTGCGGGTGGGCCACCCAGTCCGCCTGGGGGTCGGCGCCGGGCGGGTCGCCGCGCAGCGCCAGCAGGTTGCGCACACCCGCGGCGGCCAGCCGGCTGACGACGTGCCGCAGCTCGGCGACCGAGTGGTCGACCGCGGTCAGGTGCGCCAGCGGGGTCATCGTCGTCTCGGCGGCGATCCGCTCGGTGACGGCGACCGTGCCCTCCCGGGTCGAGCCGCCGGCGCCGTAGGTCACCGACACGAACGACGGCCGCAGCGACTCCAGCCGGCGCAGCGCGGTCCACAGCTGGGCCTCACCCTCGGGCGTCTTGGCCGGGAAGAACTCGAACGACCACGTCGGCCGGGACGAGGTGAGCAGTTCACGGACGCTGGCGGTCACGGGGACCGAGGGTACGTCTGCATCCGGCCGCGCGTTCCCGCCGGAAGGGTTCCGGAGAGCACCGGCCGAGCGGCAGGAGACAGCCCGTGAACAGGTCCCACCGGCCCCTGAACGGGACGCGCACGACTCCATGGGGCGATACTGGCCGCGTGATCACCGGCGCGGCGGAGCAACGAGGGTCCGTGGTCCGTCAGCTGCCGCCCTCCCTGGCGGCCGCCGACCTGGGCCGCATCCGGGGCGCGGTGTCGGCCGCACTGACCGGGTTCCTCGAGGAGCAGCGCACCACGCTGTCCGGGATGGACCCCTCGCTCACGCCGGTCGTCGACGAGGTCTGCGCGCTGGCCGACGGCGGCAAGCGGCTGCGCCCGGCCTTCGCCTACTGGGGCTGGCGCGGGGTCGCCGAGGACGTCTCCGGTCCGGCCGAGGACGACGCCGCAGTGCTGCGGGCGGTCGCCGCGCTGGAGTTCGTGCACGCCAGCGCGCTGGTCCACGACGACGTCATGGACGGCGCCCTCACCCGCCGCGGCCGCCCCGCCACGCACGTCGGCTTCGCCACCCGCCACGGCGACGGCGGCCTGTCCGGCGACGGCGACGCCTTCGGCGTGGGCGCGGCGATCCTCGTCGGCGACCTCGCGCTGGTCTGGTCCGACGAGCTGCTGCGCCGCTCGGGCATCTCCGGCCCGGCGCTGGCCCGCGCCCGCTCCGTGTGGGACACCATGCGCACCGAGGTCACCGCCGGGCAATACCTCGACCTGCTGCGCGCCGCCGGCGGCCTGCCGGGCGCGCAGGGCGCGCTCACCGTCGCCCGGTACAAGAGCGCCGGCTACACCGTGCAGCGCCCGCTGCAGCTCGGTGCCGCGCTCGCCGGCGCCGGCCCGCGCGCCGCCGACGTCTACACCGCCATCGGCCTGCCGCTGGGCGAGGCGTTCCAGCTGCGCGACGACGTCCTCGGCGTGTTCGGCGACCCCGCCGTCACCGGCAAGTCCGCCGACGACGACCTGCGCGAGGGCAAGCAGACCCTGCTGGTCGCCCTGGCCGAGGAGGCCGCCGACGACGCCGGCCGCCGGCTGCTGCGCGAGTCCCTCGGCGACCCCGACGCCGGCGAGGAGCAGTTCGCCGCCCTGCGGGCGCTGATCGAGGGCACCGGCGCCCGCGCCCGGGTCGAGGAGCGGATCGCCGAGAGCACCGCCACCGCGCGCGCCGCGATCGCCGACGCCCCGATCGCCCAGGAGGCCCGCGCCGCTCTCGACGCGCTCGCCGTCGCCGCGACCACGCGGACCGCCTGACCGTGCGCACCGTCCCCGGGGCGACCGACCGGGTCGTCGTGATCGGCGCGGGCCTGGCCGGGCTGGCCACGGCGCTGCGGCTGCGTGGCGCCGGCCGCGAGGTGACGGTCGTCGAGCGCGGGCCCGGCCCGGGCGGCCGCGCCGGCGTCCTCGAGCGCGACGGCTACGTCCTCGACACCGGGCCCTCGGTGTTCACCGCTCCGGAGCTGGTGGCCGACACGCTGGCCGCCGTCGGCGAGCGGCTGGAGGACCGCCTCGAGCTGGTGCCCCTGGAGACCACCTACCGCGCGCAGTTCGCCGACGGCTCCCACCTCGACGTGCACGCCGACGTCGACGCCTTCGCCGCCGGGGTCGAGGCCCTGGCCGGCCCGGCCGAGGCCGCCGCGCTGCGCCGCTACCTCGCCGACCTCGCCGAGCTGTACCGGCTGCAGCTGCGCACTTTCATCGACCGCAACCTCGACACCCCGCTGGACCTGCTCGGCCCGGAGCTGTGGGCGCTGGCCCGCCGCGGCGGCTTCGGGCGGCTGTCGAGCCACGTCGCCCGCTTCTTCGACGACGACCGGCTCCGGCGGCTGTTCAGCTTCCAGGCGCTCTACGCCGGCGTCTCGCCGTTCCGCGCGATCGCCGCCTACGCCGTCATCGCCCAGCTCGACATCGGCGCCGGCGTGTGGCACCCGGTCGGCGGGATCGGTGCGGTGCCGCGGGCGATGGCGGCCGCCGCGGCCGACGCTGGCGTCGTGTTCCGGTACGGCGCGACCGTCGAGCAGCTCGACGTCCGCGGCCGGCGGGTCACCGGCGTGTGCCTCGAGGGCGGGGAGCGGCTGCCCGCCGACGCCGTCGTCGTGACCACCGACGTCCCCGAGAGACTGGTCCCCGGGTTCTCCCGCCGCCGCCCCACCTACTCCCCCAGCTGCGTCACGCTGCACCTCGGCGTGCGCGACGAGCTGCCCGGCCAGGCGCACCACACGATCAGCTTCGGCGCGGCCTGGCAGCAGGTGTTCGACGAGCTGACCCGCGACGGCCGGCCGATGAGCGACCCGAGCCTGCTCGTGAGCATGCCCTCGCGCACCGACCGCTCGCTGGCACCCGACGGCGGGCAGGTGCTCAGCGTCGTCGCGCCGGCGCCGAACCTCGACCCGCACAGCGGCGGGAACCCGCACATCGACTGGGACGCCCTCACCCCGCGCTACCGCGAGGAGGTGCTGGGCACCCTGGAGGCCCGCGGCTGGACGGGCCTCTCCGACGCGATCGAGGTGGAGCACGTGGACACCCCGCTGACCTGGGCCCGGCAGGGCATGGCGGCCGGCACGCCGTTCGCGCTGGCCCACACCTTCGGCCAGACCGGCCCGTTCCGGACGCCGACCCTGCCCCGCCGCGGCCCCGAGAACGTGGTCCTGGCCGGCTCGTCGGTGCAGCCCGGCGTCGGCGTGCCGATGGTGGTCATCAGCGGCCGGCTCGCCGCCGAGCGGATCACGGGGCCGGTCCGGTGACGGCGACCGAGCGGCCGCTGTCGACGGCGGAGCGGCAGGAACGGCTCGACGCCGCCTACCGGTTCTGCGCGGCGGTCAACGCCGAGCACGGCAAGAGCTACCACCTCGCCACCCGGCTGCTCACCGCCGACCGGCGCCCGGCGGTCCACGCCCTCTACGCCGCAGCCCGCACCGCCGACGACCTCGTCGACCACCCCGGCGCCGACCCGGAGGGCGACCTCGCCGACTGGTCGCGCGCGCTGCTGGCCGAGCTCGAGGCAGGCTGGTCCGACGACCCGGTGCGGCTGGCCACGGTGAACACCTACCGCCGGTACGCGATCCCGGTCGAGCACCTCGTCGACTTCCTCGCCGCGATGACCAGCGACCTCACGGTCACCGGCTACGCCGACATGGCGGCGGTGGACCGGTACATGTGGGGCTCGGCGTCGGTGATCGGCCTGCAGGTGCTGCCCGTGCTGGGCACCGCGCCCGGCGTCACCCGCGAGGAGGCCGCGCCGCACGCGATCGCCCTGGGCGAGGCCTTCCAGCTGACCAACTTCCTGCGCGACGTCGCCGAGGACGCCGACCGCGGGCGGGTCTACCTGCCCGCCGACGTCATGGCCGCGCACGGGGTGACCCGCGAGCAGATCGCGGCCAAGCGGTACGACGCCCGCTTCCGCGCACTCATGCAGGAGATGGTCGCGATCGTGCGCCGCCGCTACGACGACGCCGCTCCGGGGACGCCGATGCTCGCCGCGGAGTCCCGCGACTGCGTGCGCGCGGCCACCGCGCTCTACGGCGGCATCCTCACCGAGATCGAGCGCGCCGACTTCCGCGTCCTCGACCGCCGGGTGACGGTGTCCAAGCCGCGCCGGCTCGGGATCTTCGCCCGCCGCCTCGCGAGCGCCCAGACCGTCCGCCTCCGCCAGCGCGCCGGGTCCCGCCAGGCATAGGAAGCGGTACGCACGTATCCGGCGTCGACACGTGCGCATCGCTTCCTGTGCCTGATGGATCAGAAGGCGAGGGCCTGGGCGCGCCTCGTGACCTCGGTGTGCCGGTCGTCGCGCAGGGCCTGCACCGGCGTCCCCGGCAGCGACTCGTCGTGCCGGAACAGCCAGTCGAACACCTCGACGTCGGTGTAGCCGCCGTCCTTGAGGACGGTGATCAGCCCGGGCAGGTGCCGCAGGACCGCGCCCTCCTGGAGGAAGTCGGCCGGGATGCGGCTGTTGCCGCTGCCGGGGACGGCCATCAGCCGGTCCTCGCGGATGAGCTGCCGGACCTTGTTCGGCGAGACACCGAGTGCGGCGGCGACCTCGGCGGGGGTCAGCGTCTCCATCTCGTCGGTCTGCACGCATCGAGCCTAGGACGGACCGGGGCCGGGTCGCCGTCGCGGGCTAGGATCGACGGTGGGCCGTGACTGGCGCATCGAGGTGGGGCACCACCGGGGAGCGGCCTGCACTCCCCCGCCGGGCGCCTGGGCACCGCTGACGCCGACACCCGCCAGGAGCCCCCATGAGCGACGTGACCCCCGCCTTCGACGCCTCCGCCGCGTCCACCGCCTACCGCAGCGCGCTGTCGGTCATCGCCGAGGTCGAGCCGCGCGTCGCCGACGCGATCGGCGCCGAGCTGGCCGACCAGCGCGCCTCGCTGAAGCTGATCGCCAGCGAGAACTACGCCTCCCCCGCCGTGCTGCTCACCATGGGGAACTGGCTCTCCGACAAGTACGCCGAGGGCACGGTCGGCCACCGCTTCTACGCCGGCTGCCAGAACGTCGACACCGTCGAGGCGCTGGCCGCCGAGCACGCCCGCGAGCTGTTCGGCGCCCCGCACGCCTACGTCCAGCCGCACTCGGGCATCGACGCGAACCTGGTCGCCTTCTGGGCCGTGCTGGCCCAGCGCATCGAGTCCCCCGCACTCGAGCGGGCTGGCGTCCGGCACGTCAACGACCTCACCGACGAGGACTGGGCCACCCTGCGGCACGCCCTCGGCGACCAGCGGATGCTCGGCATGAGCCTCGACGCCGGCGGCCACCTCACCCACGGCTTCCGGCCGAACATCAGCGGCAAGATGTTCGCCCAGTCCTCCTACGGCACCGACCCGGGCACCGGGCTGCTGGACTACGACGCCGTCGCCGCCCGCGCCCGCGAGTTCCGCCCGCTGGTGCTCATGGCCGGCTACTCCGCCTACCCGCGGAAGGTCGACTTCGCGCGGATGCGGGAGATCGCCGACGAGGTGGGCGCCACGCTGATCGTCGACATGAGCCACTTCGCCGGCCTGGTCGCCGGGAAGGTGTTCACCGGCGACTTCGACCCGGTGCCGCACTCGCACGTCGTCACCAGCACCAGCCACAAGTCGCTGCGCGGCCCGCGCGGCGGGTTCGTGCTCAGCCAGCCCGAGTACGCCGACGCCGTCGACCGCGGCTGCCCGATGGTGCTCGGCGGGCCGCTGCCGCACGTCATGGCCGCCAAGGCGGTCGCCTTCGCCGAGGCCCGCCGCCCGCAGTTCGCCACGTACGCGCAGGCCGTCGTCGACAACGCCGTCTCCCTCGCCGAGGGGCTGGCCCGCCGCGGCGCGACCCTGGTCACCGGCGGCACCGAGAACCACATCGTGCTGCTCGACGTCTCCGGCTTCGGGCTCACCGGCCGGCAGGCGGAGTCCGCGCTGCTCGACGCCGGCATCGTCACCAACCGCAACTCGGTCCCGGCCGACCCCAACGGGGCCTGGTACACCTCCGGCGTCCGGCTGGGCACCCCCGCGCTGACCACCCGCGGGTTCGGCGCGGCGGAGTTCGACCGCACCGCCGAGCTCATCGTGGAGGTCCTGTCGAACACCTCCCCGGCCGCGACGAAGGACGGGTCGCCGTCCCGGGCGAAGTACGTCGTCGACGCCGGCCTGGCCGACAAGACCCGCGCGGCCGCCGCCGAGCTGGTCGCCGCCCACCCGCTCTACCCGGGCCTCGAGCTCTCCTGAGCGTGCCCCGCGACGATCAGGTGACCTGATAGTCGGGCGTCCTCCCGCACGTCCCACCGTGAGGGAGGACGCCGCACGATCAGGGACCCTGATCCCGGCCGTCCTCCTGTGGTCGGTGTGACGGCTGGGTGCTGCGGGCGGCGCGACTGCGTGTGTGACCGCCGCTCCCGCGCCGCCCGCTCCTAGACTCGCAGCGTGGACACCGCCGTGACCGACCCCGTGGTCGGCCTGGTCCTCGAGGGGCGCTACCGCCTCGAGGAGCGCCTCGCGCGCGGCGGCATGTCCACCGTCTACGCCGCGACCGACCTGCGGCTGCACCGCACCGTCGCCGTCAAGGTCATGGCCGAGCACCTGGCGCACGACCCGACGTTCGTCGACCGGTTCACCCGGGAGGCGCGCGCCGCGGCGATGCTCAGCCACCCGAACGTCGTGTCGGTCAGCGACCAGGGCAGCGACCAGGGCCTGGTGTTCCTCGTCATGGAGCTCGTCCGCGGCCGCACGCTGCGCGACCTGCTGCAGGCCCGCGGCCGGCTCACCGTGGGCGAGGCGTTCGCCGTCCTGGAGCCGGTGCTCGCCGGCCTGACCGCCGCGCACCGCGCCGGGATCGTCCACCGCGACGTCAAGCCCGAGAACGTGCTCATCGGCCACGACGGCACGGTGAAGGTCGCCGACTTCGGCCTCGCCCGCGCGCTCACCGGCACCGGGCAGACCAGCCACACCGGCGGCGTGCTCATCGGCACGGTCGCCTACCTCTCTCCCGAGCAGCTCGAGCGCGGCCGCGCCGACGCCCGCAGCGACGTCTACGCCGCCGGGCTGGTGCTGTTCGAGATGCTCACCGGCCACCCGCCCTACGGCGGCGACACCCCGCTGGCGGTGGCCTACCAGCACGTGCACCACGACGTGCCGCTGCCTTCGTCGGAGGTGCCGGCCGTCCCGTGGCAGGTCGACGAGCTGGTCAAGCGCACGACCCGCCGCGAGCCCGCCGTCCGGCCGCTGGACGCCGGGGCGTTCCTGGCCGACCTCGAGGACGTGCGCAGCGACCTCGGCCTGGCCCGCGTGCCGGTGCCCACCGGCCGCAGCTCCGCGGGACCGGCCACCATCCGCCCGACCAACCGGCCACCCCGGCAGCGGCACCCCAGCGACCCGGGACCGGGCGGGCCCGGCACCGAGGTGCTCGCGCCGGGACGCTCCTCCCGCGGCGGGCGCACCAGCATGCTGCCCGGCATGGGCGCCGGCCCCACCACCGACGTGGCGGGCCGCCGGCCGGCCCCGGCCGGGCGTCCGGGGCCGGCCCCGCACCTGCGCCGCCGCCGCGCGCGGCTGGCGCTGGCCGTCGTGCTGCTGCTCGCCGTCACCGTGGGCGCCGTCGGCTGGTGGATGGGCTCGGGACGCTGGACGCAGGTGCCCGAGCTCGCCGGCAGCGACCGCGACGCCGCCGTCGACCTGCTGCAGGGTGCCGACCTCGACCCGGTCTTCGGCGAGGAGCAGTGGAGCGAGTCCGTGCCCGAGGGCGCGGTCATCTCCGCCGACCCCTCCGGCGGCGAGGTGATCCGCGGCACCGACGTCGAGCTGGTCGTGTCCAAGGGGCCCGAGCGGTTCGCGGTCGACGCCGGGCTGGTCGGTCAGCCGGAGGAGGCGGTGCGCGAGGCGCTCGGGAGGATCCCGGTGGTCCTCGCCGAGGAGGAGGTCTACGACGAGCAGGTGCCGGCCGGTTCGGTCACCCGCTTCGACCCCGCGCCGGGCACCGAGCTGCGCCGCGAGCAGACGGTCACCCTCTACGTCAGCCTGGGCCGGGCGCCGGTCGAGGTGCCCGACGTCGTCGGCCAGTCCGCCGACGCCGCCCAGGGCAACCTCGAGGCGCTGGGCTTCACCGTCGTCCGCACCGAGGGCCGCAGCGCCGAGGTCGACCGGGACCAGGTCATGGCGGTCGACCCCGCACCGGGCGTCGAGGCCCCCTACGGCTCGGAGTTGACCATCCAGGTGTCGATCGGCCTGCCGCAGGTCGCCGTGCCCGACGTCACCGGTATGAGCGAGCAGGAGGCCGTCGCGGCGCTCGACGCCGCCGGCCTGACCCACAGCACCTCGACGTTCATCACCGGCGACAAGGTGTACCGGCAGAACCCGGCGCCGGGCACCGTCGTCGACGTGCGCACCGAGGTCAGCCTGCTGCTGAGCTTCGGGTGACCCGGGCGTCGACCCCGGTCGGCGCGCACGTCCTGGTCGGCGGCGGCCTGGCCACCGACGGGCTGCGCAACGCCGACGACGTCGGTGCGGAGGCCGTGCAGGTGTTCGTCGGCAACCCGCGCGGCTGGCGGCGCAGCGCCGGCGATCCCGCGCAGGACGCCGCCTTCGTCGAGGGTCTGGCCGAGCGCGGCGTGCCTCTGTTCGTGCACACGCCGTTCCTGGTCAACGTCGGCTCCCCGACGCAGGCGACCGTCGACCGCTCCATCGAGGTGATCGCCGCCGACCTCGCCCGCGGGGCGCAGCTCGGTGCCCGCGGGGTCGTCGTCCACGCGGGCTCGGCGGTCGACGAGGACCGCTACGAGGCGGCGCTGCGGCAGCTGCGCGAGCGGCTGCTGCCGGTGCTCGACGCGCTGCCCGACGACGGCCCGCGGCTGCTGGTCGAGCCGACGGCGGGCGGCGGCCGGTCGTTGGCGGCGACCGTGGAGGACCTCGGCCCGTACCTGGCCGCGCTGGACGGGCACCCGATGGTGGGCGTCTGCCTGGACACCTGCCACGCGTGGGCGGCCGGGCACGACCTGGCCACCCCGGGCGGGACGGCGGCCACGCTCGACGCCCTCGAGGCCGCCGTCGGCCCCGGCCGGCTCGGGCTGGTGCACGCCAACGACTCGCTGGACGGGCGCGGATCCCGGCGTGACCGACACGCCACGATCGGCGAGGGGTCGATCGGGCTGCCCGCGTTCGCCGAGCTCGTGCGGCACCCGGCGGTGGCGGGCGTGCCGGTCGTCGTCGAGACGCCGAGCGCCGACCGCGGCCACGCCCGCGACATCGCCCTGCTGAGCGCCCTGCGCGACGGGCGCCCGGTCCCGGAGGCGGCCTCCGCCGCCTGAGCGGCGGCCCGGGTCACCTCCCCTCCCCGTCGAGATCGCGCGATCTCGACCGTCAACGGGCCCTGGAGCGCCGAGATCACGCGATCTCGACGGTCAACGGGCCCTGGAGCGCCGAGATCACGCGATCTCGACGAGGGGAGCCCGACGAGGCGAGCCCGACGAGGCGAGCCGACCCGGGACGTCGGCACGCCCGGGGACCAGGACACGCCGGACTCACGCTGCGAGTTCGTTGCCTCACTTGCGGTGAACTCCGGCACCGCGTTGGCTCGCATCACCTCGCGGTCGCCCGGCCGCGGAGCCTCCCGAGGAGCCGTCCTTGCCCACTCGTCGCACCCTGGCCGCCGGCGTCGTCGCCGCCCTGGCCACCGCCGGACTCGGCGTCACCGCCGGCCCCGCGGCGGCCGCACCGCCCGACGGCGGCCCGCGCGCCACCTACGTCGTCACCGTCGACAGCTCCGCCCTCCCCGCCCAGGCGGCCGAGCGGGCCCGCGGCCTCGGCGGGCGGATCGACCACGTCTACACCGCGGCGCTGACCGGCTTCGCCGTGACGCTGCCGGAGGCGGCCGCTGCGCGGCTGTCGGGCCTCCCGGGCGTGGTCTCCGTCGAGCGCGACCAGGTCGTCACGGCCGACGCCGTGCAGCCCGACGCGCCGTGGGGCCTCGACCGCACCGACCAGCGCGACCTGCCGCTGGACACCTCCTACGGCTACACCACGACCGGGTCCGGGGTCACCGCCTACGTCATCGACACCGGCATCAACCACGGGCACAGCGACTTCGGCGGCCGCGCCGTGTCCGGCTTCGACGCCGTCGACGGCGGCTCGGCCGACGACTGCAACGGCCACGGCACGCACGTCGCGGGCACCGTCGGCGGGGCGACGCACGGCGTCGCCAAGGGCGTGCGGCTGGTCGGCGTGCGGGTGCTCGGCTGCGACGGCAGCGGCACCACCGCGGGCGTCGTCGCCGGGATCGACTGGGTCACGGCCGACCACCCGGCCGGCGCACCCGCGGTGGCGAACATGAGCCTCGGCGGCGGCGCGAGCACCGCGATCAACACCGCGGTGCGCAACTCCATCGCCGACGGCGTCACCTACGCGGTCGCGGCCGGCAACGGCAACTCCTCCGGCGTGGCGCAGAACGCCTGCTCCTCCTACTCCCCCGCCCGCGTCACGGCGGCGCTGACCGTCGGCGCGACCGACCGCACCGACACGGCGGCGTCGTTCAGCAACTACGGCTCCTGCGTCGACCTGTTCGCCCCGGGCGTCGCGATCACCAGCGCCTGGCACACCGGTCCGACCACGACCGCCACGATCAGCGGGACGTCGATGGCCACGCCGCACGTCGCCGGCGTCGCCGCGCGGTACCTGCAGGGCGCCCCGTCCGCCTCACCGGCCACGGTCGCCGGGGCGGTCACGGCCGCCGCGACGACGAACCACGTGACGATGTCGCGGACCGCCGCGCGGGCCGGCACCCCGAACCGGCTGCTGTTCGGCGCCTCCTGACCTCGGGCACGACGACGGCCGCCGTCCCGCACCGGGGCGGCGGCCGTCGTGGTGTCAGCGGTCGAGCAGCGGGGCGAGGACGTCGGCGGCGCGGTCGACGCCGGCGTGGTCGACGTCGAGGTGCGTGACCAGCCGGATGCGACGCCGGCTCACCTGCGACACCAGCACGCCCTGCGCCTTCGCGGCCTCGGCGACCAGCGGGGCCGCGACGTCGTCCAGCACGACCATGTTGGTCTCGACCGACGCCGGGTCGACCCCGAGCCGCTTGGCCAGCAGCTGGGCGTGCTCGTGGTCCTCGCCGAGTCGCGGCAGGTGGGAGTCGAGGGCGTAGGTGCAGGCCGCGGCGAGGACGCCGACCTGCCGCATGCCGCCGCCGAGCCGCTTGCGCCACAGGCGTGCGGCCGCGATCCGCTCCGCCGACGCCACCAGCACCGAGCCGACCGGCGTCCCGAGGCCCTTGGAGAAGCAGACCGACGCCGTGTCGGCGAGCCGGCCGTACTCCGCCAGGGCCACCCCGGAGGCCACGGACGCGTTCCAGATCCGGGCGCCGTCGAGGTGGACGGCGACGCCGGCGTCCCGGGACCAGGCGAACAGCCGCTCGAGCTCACCCAGCGGCTGCACGCGCCCGCCGCCGCGGTTGTGCGTGTTCTCCACGGCGACGGCGGCGGTGGCGGTCAGGTGCCAGTCCCCGCGCGGGCGCACCTGCGCGATCAGCGCGCCGGCGTCGAGCAGGCCGCCGTCGCTGACGACGGTGCGCGTCGAGATGCCGAAGACCGCGGCCGCGGCACCCATCTCGTAGGTGACCACGTGCGCGTCGGCGTCGCAGAGCACCTCCTGGCCGGGCTCGCAGACCAGCCGCATGCCGATCTGGTTGCCCATGGTCCCGGAGGGCACGAACAACGCCGCCTCGTGGCCGAAGAGGTCCGCGACCCGCTCCTCCAGCGCCCGGACCGCCGGGTCCTCGCCGTAGACGTCGTCGCCGACCTCGGCCTCGGCCATCGCCCGGCGCATGCCGGGCGTGGGGCGGGTGACGGTGTCCGAGCGGAGGTCGACGACGGCGGGGTGGGTGGGGGCAGCCAGGGAGGACTCAGCCACGCAGCATCTCCGCCACGAGGAACGCCAGCTCCAGCGACTGGCCGGTGTTCAGCCGCGGGTCGCAGGCAGTCTCGTACCGGCTGTTGAGGTCCTCGTCGCTGATGTCCATGGCCCCGCCGAGGCACTCGGTGACGTCCTCACCGGTGAGCTCGACGTGGATGCCGCCGGGCCAGGTGCCCAGCGACCGGTGGACGTCGAAGAAGCCGAGGACCTCGTCGACGATCCGGTCGAAGTGCCGGGTCTTGTAGCCGGTCGAGGACTCGTGGGTGTTGCCGTGCATCGGGTCGCACTGCCACACGACCTGGTGGCCGCTGGCGGTGACCTTCTCCACGATCGGCGGCAGCGCGTCGCGGATCTTCCCGTTGCCCATGCGGCTGATCAGCGTGAGCCGGCCGGGGACGCCGTCGGGGTCGAGCCGCTCGACGAGCTCGGTGGCCTGCTCGGGCGTCGTCGTCGGCCCGATCTTGACGCCGATCGGGTTGGCGACCCGCGACATGAACTCCACGTGCGCGCCGTCGAGCTGGCGCGTGCGCTCGCCGATCCACACGAAGTGGGCCGAGGAGGCGTAGGGCCGCCCCTCGTGCACCCGCAGCAGCGCGGCCTCGTAGTCGAGGACCAGCGCCTCGTGGCTGTTGTAGAGCTCGACCCCGCGCAGCGCCGTGTCGTCGACCCCGCAGGCCCGCATGAACGCCAGCGCCCGGTCGATCTCGCGGGCGATGACCTCGTAGCGGACCCCGGCCGGGGAGCTGGCGACGAAGTCGCGGTTCCAGTCGTGCACGGCGTGCAGGTCGGCCAGCCCGCCCCGGGCGTAGGCGCGGATCATGTTCATCGCCGCCGCGGAGTTCGCGTAGGCGCGCACCAGCCGGTTCGGGTCGTGGATCCGCTTCTCGAGCACCGGCTCCAGGGAGTTGATCATGTCCCCGCGGTAGGAGGGCAGGCCGAGGGCGTCGGTGTCCGACGAGCGCGGCTTGGCGTACTGCCCGGCCACCCGGCCGACCTTCACCACCGGCACGCTGGCGCCGTAGGTGAGCACCACGGCCATCTGCAGCAGCGTGCGGGTGGTGCTCTGCAGGTGTGCGTCGGTGTTGAGGTCGAAGGTCTCGGCGCAGTCCCCGCCCTGCAGCAGGAACGCCCGGCCCTGCGCGACCTCGGCCAGCCGGCCGCGCAGCTCGTCGACCTCGCTGGGCGCCACGATCGGCGGCACCGTGGCCAGGGTGGTGAGGACGGACTCCAGCGCACCCCGGTCGGGCCAGCTCGGCTGCTGGGCGGCGGGGAGCTCCCGCCACCGGTCGAGACCGGGGGCCAGCTGGGCGGACTCGAGCAGGTTCACGCCCCGAGGGTACGGCCGCCCGGCCGACGGCCGGGGCAGCCGGTCCCCCGGAGTGCGTCAACCGAAGAAGACCTCGGCCTCGGCGTAGCGCTCCCGCGGCACCAGCTTCAGCTGCGCGGTCGCCTCGGCGATGGGCACCGGGACGACGTCGGTCCCGCGCAGCGCCACCATCACCCCGGACAGCCCGGCGTCGACGGCGTCGACGGCGGCCAGCCCGAAGCGGGTGGCGAGCACCCGGTCGAACGGCGAGGGCGTGCCGCCGCGCTGGACGTGCCCGAGCACCACCGCGCGGGACTCGCGGCCGGTGCGGGCCTCGAGCACGGCGGCCAGCGCCGCGCCGATCCCGCCGAGCCGCACGTGGCCGAACGCGTCGGTCTGGCCGGTGGAGGTGACCAGGCCGCCGTCGGCCGGACGCGCCCCCTCGGAGACGACGACGATCGGCGAGAACCCCGACTCGAAGCGGTGCAGGCAGTGCGCCACGACGCCGTCGACGTCGAACGGGTTCTCCGGGATGAGGATGACGTTCGCGCCCCCGGCCATGCCCGCGTGTAACGCGATCCAGCCGGCGTGCCGGCCCATCACCTCGACGACCAGGGTGCGGTGGTGGCTGTCGCCGGTGGTGTGCAGCCGGTCGATGGCCTCCATGGCGACGCCGACGGCGGTGTCGAAGCCGAACGTGTAGTCGGTGCCGTCGAGGTCGTTGTCGATGGTCTTGGGCACGCCCACCACCCGCAGGCCCTCGGCGGCCAGCTTCGCCGCCACGCCGAGGGTGTCCTCACCGCCCACGGGCACCAGGGCGTCGATCCGGTGCCGCTCGAGGGTGGCCAGCATCCGGCCCGGCCCGTCCTCGACGGCGTAGGGGTTGGTGCGCGAGGTGCCGAGCACCGTGCCGCCCCGCGGCAGGAGCCCCCGCACGGCGGCCACGTCCAGCACGACGGAGTCGTCGTCGAGCAGCCCCCGCCAGCCGTCGCGGAAGCCGACCACCTCGTCCCCGGCCGCCGTCGCCTTGCGCACGACGGCGCGGATGACGGCGTTGAGACCGGGGCAGTCCCCTCCGCCGGTCAGGATCCCGATGCGCATGACGCCTCCGTCCGGGGGGAACCGCAGCTCACGACCGATCCTGCCGCAGCGGACGTGACGATGGTCACCATAGGCGCTCGGACACGACACGATCGGACCGTGTACCCCGCCGACCTGCTCGCGCAGATGCCCTTCGCCGTCCTCGCCGGGGTGGAGCTCGGCTCCGCCACCGCCGGGGAGGTGACCGGGCGGCTGCCGTGGGCGCCGCAGCGCTGCACCGCCGGCGGCGTGCTGCACGGCGGGGCGCTGATGACGCTGGCCGACACCGTCGGTGCGGTGTGCGCCTTCCTCAACCTCCCGCCGGACGCCTCGACGTCGACCCTCGCCTCGGCCACCTCCCTGCTGCGGGCGGTCCGCGGGGGCACCGCGCACGCCACCGCCCGACCGCTGCACGTGGGCCGCTCGACCGTGGTCGTGCTCACCGAGGTCACCGACGACGACGGCCGCCCGGTCGCCTCGGTCACCCAGACGCAGGCGGTGCTCGGCCGCGGCTGATCCCGGGGCGGTCGCGCGGCGTCCCACCCGTCCCAGGAGCCCCACCTGCCGGCGTTGCGGTACAGGTGCGCTCCCTCCCTGCCGACCCTGCGGCTCGACGCCGGGGGGACATCCCGGCCGGAGGGGGCGACGTGCGCAGGCTCGGGCAGTGGGGCATCCGGACGAAGGTGGTCGCGCTGGCCGTCGCCAGCGTCGCCGTGACGGGCGGGGCGATGGCGGGGGTGAGCGCCTGGCAGAGCGCCCGCTTCGCCGATGCGGCCCGCGACGACGTCGAGGCCCTGGTCGACGCCGACATCGCCCGCACCGCCGACGGCGTGCACGACGTGATCGCCACCCAGGGGGCCTCGATCTCGGCGAAGGTGGACGCCGACCTCGCGACCGCGCGCTTCGTCCTGGCCCAGTCGGGGGGCTTCGGCACCGCCGGCCCGCGCGAGGGGCTGGTCCGGTGGGAGGCGAAGAACCAGTTCTCCGGCGAGGTGACGCCGCTGGAGCTGCCCCGGGCGCTCGTCGGGGGGACCTGGTTCGGGCAGAACGCCGACCTGTCGGTGCCCACCCCGGTGGTCGACCAGATCAAGTCGATGGTCGGGGCCACCGTGACCGTCTTCCAGCGCACCGGCCCGGCCGGCGACATGCTGCGGGTGGCGACCAACGTGGAGAGCGCGGCCGGCACCCGCGCCATCGGCACCTACATCCCGGCCACCAACCCCGACGGCCGGCCGAACCCGGTGCTCGCCCAGGTGCTCGCCGGGCAGACCTACCGCGGCAACGCCTTCGTCGTCGACTCCTGGTACGTCTCGGCCTACGACCCCATCCTCGACGCGTCCGGCCAGGTGGTGGGCATCCTCTACGTCGGCGTGAAGCAGCAGAGCCAGCCGGCGCTGCGCGAGAGCCTCGAGCAGACCGCGGTGGGTGAGCACGGCTTCGTCGAGGTGCTCGGCGGTACCCGTGACCAGCGCGGCACGGTCCTGGTGAGCCCGGGCGGCGCGCGCGACGGCGAGGCGCTGATCGACGCCACCGACGCGGACGGCGTGCCGTACGTGCAGCGGATCGTCGACGCCGCGGTCGAGCTGGAGCCCGGCGAGCAGGCCACCGTCCGCTACGTCGACCCCGACGCGGGCCCGACGACCGCGCAGGTCATGTACTACGCCCCCTGGGACTGGGTGATCACCGTCGTCGCCCGAGACGCCGACTTCGCCGGCCCGGTCGAGCAGCTCGCCGAGGGACGCATGGCGATGCTCACGGCGATCGTCGTCGCCGTCCTGCTGGTCGCCGCCGCCGGCGGTGGGGTGGCCTGGGTCGTCGGCCGGCGGCTGACGGCCCCGCTGGAGCAGCTCGGTGCCCGCATGGCCGAGATCGCCGACGGCGAGGGCGACCTCACCCAGCGGATGCAGGTCACCGGCGACGACGAGGTCGGCCGGCTGTCGGCGGCGTTCAACCGGTTCGTCGAGAAGGTCGCCGGCACGGTGCGCGACATCGGCGGCTGCGCCTCCCGGGTCGCCGTCTCCGCCTCCGGCGTGGCCGCAGCCGCCGACGGGCTGGCCGGCCGGGCCGCCCGCAGCGCCGAGCAGGCCCGGGCCGCCCACACCGTGGCCAGCGACATCAGCGCCAGCGTGTCCGCCGCGGCCGCCGGCGCCGAGGAGATGGGCCTGTCGATCTCCGACATCGCCCGCAGCGCCGCCGAGGCCGCGCAGGTGGGCCGTCAGGCCGCCGACCTGGCGCGGCGGACCGAGGGGGCGATCTCCGCGCTGGGCACCAGCTCCGCCGAGATCGGCGACGTCGTACGGGTCATCGCCGCCGTCGCCGAGCAGACCAACCTGCTGGCGCTGAACGCGACCATCGAGGCCGCGCGCGCCGGCGAGGCGGGCAAGGGCTTCGCCGTCGTCGCCAACGAGGTCAAGGAGCTCGCCCAGGAGGCCGCCCGGGCCAGCGACGACATCACCCGGCGGGTGGGGGCGATCCAGGCCGACACCGAGGCCGCCGTCGGCTCGATCAGCCGCATCGCCGAGGTCGTGCACGCGATGAACGACCACCAGCTCACCATCGCCAGCGCGGTCGACCAGCAGTCGGCGACCACCCGCGAGCTGACCCGCAGCGTGGCCGCGGCCGCCGAGGGCGCCGGCTCGGTGTCGACCACCCTGACGACGGTGAGCGCCGACGCCCGCGACAGCGCCTCCGACGTCGACCGGGCGCGCACCGCCGCCCTGGAGCTCGACGGGCTGTCCCGCGAGCTGACCCGGCTGCTCGGCGTCTTCACCGTCTAGCCGTGCACCTCCGCGCAGGTGCACGCCCGGAGGTAGCCCGGGACCGGCTGCTCAGCGGTCCCGGGCGGCCTCCATCGCCCGCCAGCGGGCGAGGTTGTAGCGGGCGTCGACGAGCGCGTCGTGGGTGCCCGCGGGCTTGGGCGGCAGCTCGGGCCGGCCGACGTCGTCCCACCGCTGCCGCAGCTCCCGGGTGAAGCGCGGCACCGCGCGCGGCAGCGCGGTCATCGGGCCCCACAGCTGGGCGAGGGCCACGTGGTCGTAGGCGGCGAACCACGCCCACAGCTCGACCTCCTCACCGGGGCCGGTGAGGAAGGCCAGCAGGTCGTCGCGGATGCGCTGCCGGCTGCGCCAGGCCCGGTCGGCCGGCGGCGGCAGCTGGTCGAGCACGTTGCGACGCACCCACGGGATCGCCCGGCGCTCGTCGAACTCCGTGCTGACGGCGTAGAACTCGCGCCCGGTCTCGTCGACGACGCCGATCGAGACGAGGTCGATCGTCGTCCCGTCCTCGATGAACTCGGTGTCGTAGAAGAACCGCCGCACGGCGTCCACCGTAGGTGGGCCCGGTCGGCTCCCTAGCCGGCGAGCGTGTCCGGCGCCCGGTCACCGGCCTCGTCGACCGGCGGCTCGAGCCGGCTGACGACGTCGGAGGCGCTGGCGCCGGTGGCGTCCATCCGCTTCTTCACCGTGGCGCCGTAGACGTCGACGTACTCCTGGCCCGACAGCGTCATGATCTCGTACATGATCTCGTCGGTGATCGACCGCTCGACGAAGCGGTCGCCGGCCAGCCCCTCGTAGCGGGAGAAGTCCAGCGGCTCACCGAAGCGCACGTGCACCTTGACCAGCTTCCTGCCGAACGGGATGCGCCGCGGCGTGTAGGTCACCGCCAGCGGGATCACCGGGACGCCGGTCTCCAGCGCCATCCGCGCCACGCCGGTCTTGCCGCGGTAGAGGCGCCCGTCGGGCGAGCGCGTGCCCTCGGGGTAGATGCCCAGCATCCGGCCCTGCTCGAGCATCTGGATGCCGGTGCGGATGGCCCCCTCGGCGGCGGTGGCGCTGGAGCGGTCGATGGGCACCTGCCCCGCACCGGTGAAGAACGCCCGCCGGAGCCGGCCCTTCAGCCCCGTGCCGGTGAAGTACTCCGCCTTGGCCAGGAAGGTCACCCGGCGGCGCAGGCACATCGGCATGAAGATCCAGTCGGAGGCCGCGAGGTGGTTGCTCGCGAGGATCGCCGCGCCGTCGGCGGGCACGTGCTCCCGGCCCTCCGCGCGAGGCCGGAACACCAGCTTCGCGAGCGGGCCGATCGCCACGTACTTGAGGAACCAGTAGAACAACACGCCTCCCTGTGGAACTGCCAGACTAGGGAGCCGGGGCCCCGAGGGACAATCGGCCCCGCTCCCCGCGCGTCGGCCGGCCCATCCCCCGCTCGTCGCCCGGCGTCCACCCGCCGTCCACCCCGCCGTCCGCCCAGGAGGACCTCGTGGCCGCACAGCCCACCCCGGCGCCGTGACCGGGCCGCGACGCGGGCGCGGCCGCCGCGACAACGGCCTGGACGCGCCCCTGTGGGCACCCGTGCGCGACGTCGACCCGCGGGTCGGCGAGCACCTGCTCGACGTCCTGCGCGAGGCCGGCATCGCCGCCTACCTGGAACCGGCCGCCGACGTCGGCCCCTACACCCGCACCGTCTTCCTCCCCAGCCCGCCCGCCGACCGGCTCTTCGTCGACCGCGCCCGGCTGCCGGAGGGCCGCTCGCTGGTCGACCGGCACGCCGACGAGCACGCACCCGCCGGGGGCCCGCCGGCCGAGCGCCGCGCCACCCGGGCCGACCTCGACGAGGACGCGGAGTGGGCGCGGATCGTGGCCGCCTACGAGGCCGAGCACGGCCGCACCGTCGTCGAGGACGCCGCGCCGGCGCCGGTCACCGCACCGGTCGAGGAGGACGACGAGGAGGACCTCCTCCCCGAGGAGCACTACGAGCCGCCGCCGGCGCCGCCGGTCCCACTGCCGTCGCCGTCGACGTTGTACGCCGTGCTGCTGGCCGCGGCCGGCGTCGCGCTGGTCGGCGCGCCGGGCTTCCTGGGCCTGACCACCGACACCGGCCTGGTGCTGGGCGTGGCGGCGCTGGTGGGCAGTGCCGCGCTGTTCCTGTCCCGGATGCGCGACCGCTCCACCGACGACGGCGACGACGGCGCCGTCGTCTAGTCGTGGCCCTCAGGCCGGGGCGGTCCTCGCCAGGTCCGCGGCGCCGACCAGGCCGGCCTGCGCGCCGAGCTCGGCGGCGACCACCCGCGGCCCGGGCCGGAACCCGCGGCCGGGCAGCACCCGCTCCAGCCGCTCCCGCGCCGGCCGCAGCACCATCTCGCCCAGCACGCTGACCCCGCCGCCGATCACGACGACGTCGGGGTCGAGGACCGCGGCCAGGTCGGCGATGCCCTGGCCCAGCCACTCGCCGACGTCGGTGACCAGCGACTGCGCCACCGGGTCGCCGTCGGCCGCGGCGCGCGCGACGTCCTCGCCGGTCAGCCGGGACGGGTCGCCGTCGACCCGGTCCAGCAGCCGCGCCGCGGCGGCCGGCGAGCGGGTGGCCACCTCGCGGGCGGTCGTGGCCAGCGCGCTGCCACTGGCGTACTGCTCCCAGCAGCCGCGGTTGCCGCACGGGCACAGCCGTCCGTCGGGGACGACCCGCATGTGGCCCCACTCCCCCGCGACGCCGTGCGCGCCGCGCTGCAGCCGCCCCTCGGCGACGATCCCGCCGCCGATGCCGGTGCCGAGGGTGACGCACAGGGCCAGGTCGCTGCCCCGCGCGGCGCCGAAGCGGTACTCGGCCCAGGCCGCGGCGTCGGCGTCGTTGCCCACCCACACCGGCCGGTGCAGCCGCGCGGCGAGGTCGCGCCGCAGCGAGGTGTGCCGCCAGGCCAGGTGGGGGCTGAACAGCACGACGTCACCGGTGCGGTCGAACCAGCCTGCCGCACCGACGCCCACCGCGGCGAGGTCTCCCCCGTGCCACACGGCGAGCTCCTCGACCACCCCGGCGATCGCGGTCTCGGTCTCGGCGACCGAGGCGGTCGGCGTCGAGCGGCGCGCCGTCGCCAGCACCGTGCCGTCGGCCGCGACGACCCCGCCGGCGACCTTGGTGCCGCCGACGTCGACACCCAGGGCCGGCAGCCCCGCCGTGCCGTCCCCCGGAGCCACTCAGGCGATCTCGATGTGCTGGACCGGCGCGGGCGGCGGGGCGGGCGGGCTCGCGGCCGTCTCGTCCTCCGTGGCCGCGGGGGCCGCCGGGTCCGGTCCCGCGGCGTCGGCGGCGGCGGCGGCGAAGGCCCGCAGCGCGGTGGCGGCGCTGGTGAGGGCGTCGGCGAGGGCCTCGCTGACCTCGGGACGGCGCGCGACCGCCGCGAGCTGGCACACCGGGCACCACCGGCAGTCCCCGCCGGGCACGTGGTCCCCGGCGGGGCCCCCGCCGTGCGCGTCGGTCCCCGCCTGCGTGAACACCGCCTGCCCGAGCACCGCCTGTCCGAGACCGGTCTCCCCCAGGCCCGCGACCAGCCGGCGGGCCTGCTCGACCCAGTCGGTCCCCTCAGCCACCGTGCGTCCTCCTGTTCCCTCCGCCGTGCCCGGCGGTGTCCCCGCCGGGGTCCCCCGGACCGTCCGTCGAGCCGTCCGTCGAGCCGTCCGTCGAGCCGTCCGTCGAGCCGTCGCCCGCGGCGGCCGCCAGCAGGTCCGCCGGCCAGAGCCGGGCGTCCGGCGCGAAGCCGACCTCCAGGCGCGCGCCGGTGGTGCCGGGGTCGACGAGGTTGCCCGAGGTCACCAGGCACCGGCGCAGCAGGGGGTCCAGGCGCAGCGACCGGCGCGCACCGGCCGCGGTCAGCACCAGGTCGTCCTCCCAGCGGGTCAGCGTGACGTCCTCCCGCTCGGCGAACGGCAGCGGCAGGACGAGCCGCCAGCCGCCGTCGACCCGCTCCGGCGCGGGCGCCGCCGCCGGCTCCGCGCCCGGGCCGGGCAGGTCCGGTAGCAGCGCGGCCAGCGCGTCGGCACCGGCGGGGGTCGTGGCGGACTCGACGGCGGTCGTCACCGCGGCCACCTCGCTGAGCTCCCCCAGCGCCGCCTCCTGCTCGGCCGCGCGGGCGGCCCACCAGTCGCCGCTGCCCGCGCCGGGCGGCAGGACGCGAGCGACGACGCCCACCGGCCGTTGCCCGTGGACGGCCAGCGCGGTGGTGGCGGCACGGAGGGTGCCGGCGACCCCGGCCCGGGGCACGGCGACCAGGCGGACGGCGGTGACGGCGGGATCGGTGAGCTGGAGGCGGCCGAGCAGCTCCTCCAGCGCCGGGACGGCGGCCAGGGCCACGTCGACGGCGCCCCGGCGCACGGTCCCGGCGCGGACGGCGGCGGTGCGGACGGCGCCCAGCATCCGCAGCCGCGTGGGCAGCACCTGCTCCAGCCACCAGCGCAGCGCACCGGGCAGCCCGACGAGTGCGGTCGCCGCCGCGAGGGGCCCGGCGTCGAGGACGACGAGGTCGGCCGGTTCCCGTGCGGCCCGGCCCAGCGCCGCGAGCAGCGCGAGCTCCGCGGCGCCGGGCAGCGGCACCAGCGAGGTGGCGGGGGGCAGCGCGAGGTCGGGGACGGCGGCGGACAGCTGAGCGCCCCAATGGGCCCACGCCCGCTCCAGCTCGGCACGGGGGTCGGGCCGCACGAGCACGAGGCCGTCCTCGCCGGCCACCCCGGCCGGGGGCGGCCCGCCGGTCACCAGCTGCACGCGCCGCCCGGACCGCGCCGCGCGGACCGCGGCGGCCGCGGCGACCGTCGTCGTCCCGGCCCCACCGGGACCGGTGAACAGGAGGGTGTGCACGGGCTCAGCCCTCGACGCGCTTCTTGAGCTCCTTGAGCGCGGTGTCGAGGATGACCTTCTCCGCCCGGCGCTTGAGCATCCCGATCATCGGCACCGCCATGTCGACGGTGAGCCGGTAGGTGACCTCGGTGCCGCCGTCGGTGCCGGACAGGGTGTAGGACCCCTCCTGCCGCTTCATGATCTTGCTCTGCACCAGCGTCCAGGACACCCGCCGGTCGTCGTCCCACGTGTAGTCGAGGACGTACTCGTCGGTGAGGACGGTGGCGTCGATGACGAAGCGCACACGGCGGGCCCGGCCGTCGGGGCCGGCCTCCAGCACCTCGACGGTGCGGGCCGCCTTCACCCACTGCGGATAGGCCGCGAAGTCGGCGATCACCCCCATGACGTCGGCCGCCGGAGCGGAGACGACGATCGACTGGGTGGACTGCTCGGCCATGGGGGAAGGCTAGCCGTTGCCGTTCCCCCTGCTGGGCGACCGCCCGGGGACGGCTACTGCTGGGTAGCCCCAGCCGGTAGATTCGCCGGGACGTGTCCCGCCGCGGGACCGCGGGCACCGGCGCCCCGGCCGAGCGGGGAGGAAGGACCGAGCGTGCGCGAGTACAGCGTCCCGGCGACGACCGAGGTGAAGCCCGATGCGGCCCTCACCGACATGCTGACCGAGAACGTCACCCAGCACGGCGACGACGTCGGCCTGCGCCGGCAACGGGACGGCCGCTGGGAGGACGTCACCTGGCGCGAGTTCGGCGAGCAGGTGGCCGGCGTGGCCAAGGGCCTCGTCGCCGCCGGCGTCCGGCCCGGTGACCGGGTCGCCCTGCAGGCCAAGACCCGTTACGAGTGGCCCCTGCTCGACTTCGCCATCTGGACGGCGGGCGCGGTCACCGTCCCGGTCTACGAGACCTCCAGCACCGACCAGGTGGCCTGGATCCTCGCCGACTCCGGCGCCGTCGCCGCGATCGTGGAGCGCGCCGAGCACGCCGCCGCCGTCGACTCGGTGCGCGACCAGGCCCCCGACCTCGGACCGCTCTACGTGATCGAGGACGACGCCGTCGGCACCCTCGTCGCCGCGGGCGAGGGTGTCCCCGACAGCGAGCTGGCCGACCGCCGGGCGACGCTGGACGCCGACAGCCTGGCCACGCTGATCTACACCTCGGGCACCACCGGCCGGCCCAAGGGCTGCGAGCTGACGCACGGCAACCTGCTGTTCGAGATCGACAACGGCATGACCCTGCTCGACCGGTTCCTCGGCGAGGACGGCTCGGTGCTGCTGTTCATCCCGCTGGCGCACGTGCTCGCCCGCGTCCTGCAGATCGGCGCGGTCAAGACGCGCACGGTCACCGGCCACACGCCCGACGTGAAGAACCTGCTGGAGGACCTGGGCGGCTTCCAGCCGTCGTTCGTCCTGGCCGTGCCGCGCGTCTTCGAGAAGGTCTACAACTCCGCCAAGGCGAAGGCCGAGGCCGACGGCAAGGGCGGCATCTTCGACCGCGCGGCCAGGGTCGCCATCGACTGGTCGCGCGCCCAGGACACCGGCGGCGCCGGCCTGGGCCTGCGGATCCAGCACGCGTTGTTCGACCGGCTGGTCTACGGCAAGCTGCGCGCCGCCCTCGGCGGGCGCTGCCAGGGCGCCATCTCCGGCGGCGCCCCGCTCGGCGAGCGCCTCGGGCACTTCTTCCGGGGCATCGGCGTCACCGTCTACGAGGGCTACGGCCTGACCGAGACGACGGCGGCCGCCTCGGTGAACCACGACGGGGCGCTGCGCATCGGCACCGTCGGCCGGCCGCTCCCCGGCGTGGGCTTCCGCATCGCCGACGACGGCGAGATCCTCATCCGCGGCGGCGTGGTCATGCGCGGCTACTGGAAGAACGAGCAGGCCACCGCGGAGGCCATCGACCCCGAGGGCTGGTTCCACACCGGCGACATCGGCGAGATCGACGCCGACGGCTTCCTGCGCATCACCGGGCGCAAGAAGGAGATCCTGGTGACCGCCGGCGGCAAGAACGTCGCCCCCGCGGTCCTCGAGGACCGGCTGCGCGCGCACCGCCTGGTCAGCCAGTGCATCGTCGTCGGCGACGCGCGGCCCTACATCGCCGCGCTCGTCACCCTCGACGTCGAGGCGCTGCCGCTGTGGCTGGAGTCGAAGGGCAAGCCCGCCGACACCCCGCTGGCGGAGCTCGTCGACGACCCGGACGTCAGGGCCGAGCTCGACGCCGCAGTGGCCGAGGCGAACAAGGCCGTCTCGCAGGCCGAGGCGATCAAGAGGTACCGGGTCCTCGCCACCGACTTCACCGAGGACAACGGGATGCTGACGCCGAGCCTCAAGCTCAAGCGCGCGGTGGTCGTCAAGGAGTTCGGCTCCGAGGTCGAGGCCATGTACGCCCGCTAGTCCGCACCTCCGGTCGCCGAGCCCCGTCCCGCCTCGCGGGGCGGGGCTCGGCGCGGGTCAGGGCTCGAGCAGGCCGGCGAAGGTGTCGGCGATCGTGGTCCACGACCAGCGCTGCTCGACCCAGGCCCGGCCGGCCGCGCCCATCGCGCGGGCCCGGGCGGGGTCGTCGAGCAGGGCGGTGACGGCGGCCGACACAGCCTCCGGTGAGCGCGGGTCACCGACGACCGTGCCGGTCTCGCCGTCGCGGACCGCCTCGGGCGCACCGCCCGACGTGCCAGCGACGACCGGCAGCCCGCAGGCCGCTGCCTCCAGGTAGACCATGCCCAGCCCCTCGACGTCGAGACCGCCCCGGCGGGTGCGGCAGGGCATGGCGAACACGTCACCGGCGGCGTAGTACGCCGGCAGGTGCGCCGGTGCCACCGGCCCGGCGAAGACGACCGAGGACCCCAGTCCGGCCGCGGCCACCGACCGCCGCAGCCGGGCCTCGTCGGGACCTCCGCCGACCAGCAGCAGCCGGGCGCCGGGGTGGCGGTCGAGCACCCGCGGCCAGCCCGCCACCAGCACGTCCTGGCCCTTGCGGGGCACCAGCCGCGACACGCAGACCACCACCGGGCCCTCGCCCAGGCCGTGGCGGCGGCGGACCGGGACGCAGTCGGCGGCCGGGGTGAAGCGGTCGACGTCGACGCCGGGCGACAGCTGTGCCAGCCGGGTCCGCCCGCCCAGCGCCGGCTCCAGGCGGCTGCGCGTGTAGTCGCTGATGTAGGTCAGCACGTCCAGGCCGCCGGCGATGCGCCGCATCACCTGCCGGGCGCCCGGCAACGCCACCCAGCCGGTCTCGTGCCCGTGCGTGGCACCCACCAGGTGCCAGACCCCGGCGGCCCGCAGCCCGGGTGCCAGCAGGCCGAGCGGGGCGGCCGCGCCGAAGAAGGCGGTGTCGCAGCGGTGCTCGGCAGCCAGCCGGACGGCGGCGCGTGCGGTGGCCGGGGTCGGCAGCAGCACCGGTGTGCGCTGCCGGACGACCCGGTAGGGCAGGGCGGCGTCGTACCGCTCCCAGCCCGGGGAGCGGGAGGCCAGGACGACCAGCGAGTCGGGTGGCCGCCGGTCGAGCAGCGCGGCGACGAAGGTCTGGATGCCGCCCTGCCGCGGCGGGAAGTCGTTGGTGACGACGAGCGTGCGGGTCACCGCTCGCCCAGCTGCAGCCAGTCCTCCGCCATCGCGACCCGCTGCGCGGCCGTCGGGTGCGAGCCGAAGAACCACTGCCACGCCGCCGGCGGGCTCGGGTCGGACACGTTGGTCCGCGCCAGCCGCTGCTGCATCGCGACGAACGCCCGCGGGTCGGCGGTGAGGTCGAGGGCGAACAGGTCGGCCCGCGCCTCCACGTGCCGCGACACCAGGTTCTGCACCGGTGTGCCTGCCAGCGTGCCGAGGGCGGCCAGGAGGAGCACCAGCGGCACGACGCGGGGGTCGCCCGCCGAGTCGGCGCCCGCCCGGCGCAGCAGCGGCGCCCAGGACAGCAGCCACCCCAGCAGCGCCACGGCACCGGCGGCCCCGAGCGCGCCGAGCAGCGTCCCGGTCAGGACGTCGTCGGTGGCCACGTGGCCGAGCTCGTGCGCCACGATCGACTCGATCTCCTCGTCGGGCACCTCCTGCAGCAGCGTGTCGTAGAGGACCACCCGGCGCGTGGAGCCGAACCCGGAGACGTAGGCGTTGAGCGCCGTCGTCCGGCGCGAGGCGTCGGAGACGAGCACGTCCTCGACCGGGTTCCCGCTCTCCTCGGCCAGCGCCAGCACGTCCGTGCGCAGCTGACCGGCCGGCAGCGACTCGAAGCGGTTGAAGGCCGGCTCGATGACCAGGGGGTAGAGGAAGGAGCCGGCCACCACCAGGGCAGCCGCACCGGCCGCCGCCCACGCCCACCAGGTGCGCGGCGCGCGGCGGGCCAGGGCCACCAGCACCAGCAGGACCAGCGCGGTGAGGGCGGCGTCGATGGCGGTGGAGACGGCGACGTCGCGCAGCCACAGCGGCCAGGAACGGGTGGACAGGCCGTAGCGGTGCCGGACCACCTCGCCGTAGGCCGACAGCGGCAGCGTGACCAGCCGGCCGACGACCACGAGGGCGAGCGTGCCGAGCAGCACCGTGAGCGGCCGGCGGCCGCCGGCGGGCCGGCCCGCCGCCGTGACCAGCCGGCTGCCCCAGCGGGTCAGCCCCAGCAGCGCTGAGACGGCGAGCCCGAGCAGCAGGCCGGCGAGGGACGCGGGCCGGATGTCGGCGGCGAACGCCTCGGCCCGGCGGACGACCTCGGCGGGCAGACCCGCGTCGTCGCTGAGGGGGGTCCCGCCGCCGGGCGGTGCGGGCAGCACCGTCCATGGCGTCCGGACGGCGACGACCACCACGAACGCCGCACCCAGCACGACCGCGGTCAGGAGAGCGATCCGGCGGGCGCCGTCCCGTCCCGCCGAGCTCACCCGGCCGATCCTAGGCGGCCCGGTCCGCTCCCCGGCTCCCCGTCCCGGGGACGCGATGAGGGCCGGCGACCTCCTGGAGGTCACCGGCCCTCGAGCCGTGTCGGCACGGCCTCTGCGGCGGGGCCGGCCGAGCGGGCGGTGGCGTTACGCGATGCGGCGCATGGCGGTGATCCCGCCCATCGAGTCGACCGGCACCACCTTGACCGGGGAGCCGGAGGTGGAGGCGTGCACCATCTGGCCGTCGCCGATGTACATCGACACGTGGCTGACCGGGCTGTAGTAGAAGATCAGGTCACCCGGCTGCAGCTGGGACCGGGAGACGGCGCTGCCCAGCTGCGACTGCATCCGGCTCGAGTGCGGCAAGCTGATCCCGGCGGCCGCGTAGGCGTACTGGGTCAGACCCGAGCAGTCGAAGGCGTTCGGGCCGCCGGCACCCCACACGTAGGGGTCACCGACCTGCGCCAGCGCCGTCTGCACCGCCGCCTGCGCCGCGCCGCTGCCCCCGCCCGCGGGAGCCGGCGCCGCCGCGGCGGCCGCGGCCTGCGGGGCGGGCGCCGGTCCCGCTGCCGGTGCGCTCTCACCGACCGCGCCGGCGGCGGCGGCCTCGGCGGCCTCCCCGGCCTCCTGCGCGGCCAGCGCCGCCTGTCGCTGCGCCTCGGTCAGCGCGTCGAACTGGGCCCGGTAGTCGGCGATGTCGTCCTCGAGCTGCGCCTCCTGGGCGCTCAGCTCCTCCAGCGTCGCCTCGGCCTCGGCCTCGGCGGCGTCGGCCTCGGCCTGCGCCCGCTGGGCGGCCGCGGCGGCCTCGCCCACCTCGGCGAGCACGCCGGTGGTGTGCGCGGCGATGTGGTCGAGGGTGGCCAGCGAGCTGACGAACTCGTCGGCGGACTCGCTGGTCATCAGCAGGTCCAGCCCGGCGAAGGTGTCGTCGCCGCTGGTGTAGGCGGTGCGCGCGACCTGGCGGATCTGCCCGTCGAGGTCCCGCAGCTGGTCCTGCGCCTCGGCGAGGGCGCGGTCGGCGGCCTCGGCGGCGGCCTCCTGCCGAGACAGGACCTCGCGGGCCTCGTTGACCTGCTCGCTGACCGCCTCGAGCCGGCGTCCGGCGTCGGCGGCGAGCTGGGCGGCCTGCTCGGGGCTGGTGGCCCGCTCGGGGTCGGCGACCGCGGTGCCGGGCAGGAGGGCCACGGTCAGGGCGGCGGCGGTGCCGGCCAGGGCGACCCGGCCGAGGAGGCGGCGTCGCGAGGGGCGGTGCGGGCCCGCCACGCGGGCCGCCGGGGAGGTGGACTGTGCGCGGGCATGCCCCAGGGAGGGGCGGGGGGTCGCCACGGGCGGCGGCTCTCCGTTTCTTCCTCAGCTACCGCCTACCGAGTTAGCTGACGGGTTCGGGCTGGGAAGACATGCCCTATCTGGCGGGCACCGGCGGACCGGTACCCGCGAGAACTCACCCCAGTGCTGCGGTGGGTCCCCGGCTCACCTCGCGCACACCCGCTGGGCGGCGTCCGGTGACTCGGCGGTGACCGGCCGAGGTCACCTCGCGTCGGGTGACGACCTCCCGGCCGGACGCGGTCACAGTACGGAGGTGGACAGGTCGTGACAAACGAGGGCCCTGCCGACTGTGAGAATGTGCACGTTCAGCAGCCGCGCCACTCCGGTCCGTACCCGGTGCCGGGCGTCCGGACGGGGCGTCAGCCGGTCCGGCGCCGTCCGCCGGGGCGCCCGTCGCCCGCCGGCCGGTGCCGCAGCGGGGGGACCAGACCGCCCTCGGCGAGGGCTCGCACCGCGCGCCGCTCGACGTCGTCGAGCTCCACCACGACGCCCGGTCGCGGGGCGGCGGCGCCCTCCCCTCCGTGTGCTGAGGCCGCTCCGGACCGGCGGGCGGCCGGGACGGCAGGCACCGGCAGCAGCACGGGCCGGGTGCCCCGCTCCGCCGGCGGCGCACCCAGCAGGACGGTGACGACGCAGTCGGTACAGCCGGTGCCGCGCACCGTGCAGGTGTCGCAGTCGATGAGCATGGCGGTGTCCCTCCGGTGCCCGGACCGCCCGCCCGGGAGGGCTCGCGGCCGGGACGGTCTCCCAGTCGGTCGGCCCGCACGCTAGGGACGGCCACCGACAGTC
Source organism: Geodermatophilus obscurus (assembly GCF_900115395.1). Classification (GTDB taxonomy): domain Bacteria; phylum Actinomycetota; class Actinomycetes; order Mycobacteriales; family Geodermatophilaceae; genus Geodermatophilus; species Geodermatophilus obscurus_B. The sequence goes on along the minus strand of NZ_FOWE01000005.1, from coordinate 329,773 downwards.
CCGGGTCAGCCGCCCGCGTACTCCCAGTGCCAGGGCTCCTCGCGGCCGTTGCCCGGGTCGGCCCAGGTGGGGTGCAGCCAGCCGAAGCGCCCGGCGTTGGCGACCATCCAGGTGTACTCGCGGGTGCCGAACGTCTGGACGCCGCCGCAGAGGTCGACCGCCAGACCCCAGCCGTGGTTGCTGGTGCCGGGCACGGCGGCCAGCGCCGGCTTCTCGCCGTAGAGGCGCACCTGGCCGGCGTAGGTCCGGTAGGAGTCGGTGATGCAGAGCGGCTCCCCCAGCTCCGCGGCGAACGCCGCGCTCATCGCCCGGTAGGCCGCGGCGGCGTCGCAGCGCAGCGCGTGGCTCCCCTCCCCCAGCGGGCACAGCGCGCTCGGCGGGATGAGCCCGTTGGGGTAGCCGCCCCAGGACCGGCCCCCGACGGAGCTCGGTGGGTACACCGTGTTGCCGCACTCCACCCGCAGGGCCCCGTCGACGGGACCCGGCGGGGGCACCTCCGCGCGCGGGCCGAGCGCCGGCCGGCCGACGTGCAGCACCTGGTCGGCCGGCAGGCGGCGGACGACGACCGCGCCGGCCCGCCCGTCGGCGGCCAGCATCGTCTCCCGGTCCAGTGCGATGCCGACGTGGCCCAGCCCGGACTCGGGGGTCCCGAGGAACACCAGGTCACCGGGCAGGACGTCGGCCGGGTCGACCGGCGCCGTGACGGCGAACAGCCCGGCCTGGTCGGCCGGCAGGTCGATGCCCGCGGCGCCGTAGACGGTGGAGACCAGGGACCCGCAGTCCCACGAGTCCGGCCCGGCCGTCCCGGGCGCGTAGGGCCTGCCCAGCGCCTCCATCGCGGCGGTGACGGCGGCCACCGTCTCGGCCGGCAGCACCAGCAGCGACGTGGGCTCGCGGGGGAACTGGGCGACGCCGGGCTGGGCACCCCCGGCGGTGGCCCCGACCGGCACCAGGCCCTCCGGCAGAGCGGCTACCGGGTCGAGCAGCGCCGACGCCGGCGGTGACACCACCCCCGCCGCGACGAGCTGGCCGAGGTGGGCGCGCCAGTTGGCCGCCGTCTGCCGGTTGACGTCGACCTGCTGCTGCTGGAGGTCGGCCAGCTGCCGGTCGACGTCCCCGAGCGCCGCGTCGAGCTCCTCGGTGACCGCGGCCGCGGTGGCCTTCAGCTCGGCGACCTGCGCGGCCACCGCCCCGGCCCGCTCCCGCGCGGTGGCGAGCGCGGCCTCGGCGGCCGCCCGGTCGCCCAGCGCGGCCCGGCGCTGCTCCTCGGCCGCGGCGAGCACCGCGGCGGTGTGGTCGTCGACGGCGTCGAGGTACCCGAGGGCGGCGGCGAGGTCGCCGGGGTCCCCGCCGGAGAGCAGCACGGACAGGGGCGAGAACGCGCCACCGTCGCGGTAGGCCGCCGAGGCGTAGCGCGCGACCTCGTCCTGGTGCTCCGCCAGCTCGCCCTCGGCCTCGTCGACGACGGCCCGCGCGGCGTCGGCCTCGGCCTGCGCACCGGTCAGCGCCCGCTGCACGGCGACCACCTCGGCCTGCCGCTGCCGCAGGTCGGCCTGCACCTCGGCGGCACGCTCCTGCAGGCGGTCGAGGGCCTCGCTGTCCAGGACGCCGCTGGTGCCGCCGGGCTGGTCGCTGGGCTCGGCGGACGCCGGGCCGGCCAGGGGCAGGACGACGAGGAGCGAGACGGCGACCAGCAGGGGCGCGGCGCGGCGCCACGGGCGCCACCGTGAACGCGCGCGCATCGGACCACCCCCGCCGGACCGGACCCCCGGTCCGCCCGGGGATCGTCGTCCGCGCCGCGCCGCGCCCGCAACCGGTACGGGCGCGGGTCCTCCTCCCGGGCCGGGGCGGCGGCGCGTCGCGGCGCGGCGCGCCGACGCGGCGGCCCGCCTCCCGGGACTGTCCGACCCCCGGCCTACCGTCCCGCCGTGCTCTTCCCCGCGAGTGACGCCGGGTCCCGGCGTCCGCGACACGAGCAGGCACCCGCCCACGGCGACCGCCCGCTCCCCCGCACCCGTACCGCCGGCCACGGGCCGGGCCCGCACGAGCCGGGCACCCACGAACCGGTCCCCTACGTCCAGGGCACGATCGACGAGCTCGGCACGCCGCTGGCCGGCGTCACCTTCGTCGTCGTCGACCTCGAGACCACCGGGGGCTCGCCCAAGGACTGCGCGATCACCGAGATCGGCGCCGTCAGGGTCCGCGGCGGGGAGGTGCTCGGCGAGTTCCAGACGCTGGTCGACCCCGGGTGCGAGGTGCCGCCCTACATCAGCGTGCTCACCGGCATCACGACGGCGATGGTGGCCACCGCCCCGCGCATCGACGCCGTCATGCCGGCGTTCCTGGAGTTCGCCCGCGGCGCCGTCCTGGTGGCGCACAACGCCCCCTTCGACCTCGGTTTCCTCAAGGCCGCCTGCGAGCAGACCGGCACGGCGTGGCCGGCGGCCGCCTCCGTCGACACCGCCGTCCTCGCCCGCCGACTGCTCTCCCGCGACGAGGTGCCCAACTGCAAGCTGGCCACCCTCGCGCCGTTCTTCTCCGCCACGACGTCGCCGTGCCACCGCGCCCTCGACGACGCCCGTGCCACCGTCGACGTCCTCCACGGCCTGTTCGAGCGGCTCGGCCCGCTCGGCGTGACGTCGCTGGAGGAGCTCGCCGGCCTGACCCGCCAGGTGGACCCCGAGCGCCGCCGCAAGCGCCACCTCGCCGAGTCGGTCCCGCACGGCCCCGGCGTCTACGTCTTCCGCGGGCCGCGCGACGAGCCGCTGTACGTGGGCACCAGCAACGACCTGCGCACCCGCGTGCGCAGCTACTTCACCTCCAGCGAGCAGCGCAGCCGGATGACCGAGATGGTCGCCCTGGCGCAGCGGGTCGACGCCGTCCCGTGCGCGCACGACCTCGAGGCCGCCGTCCGGGAGCTGCGGCTGATCGCCGAGCACAAGCCGCGCTACAACCGCCGCTCCCGCTTCCCCGAGCGGGCGCTGTGGCTGCGACTGACCGAGGAGCCGTTCCCGCGGCTGTCGGCGGTGCGGCGGGTGCGCCCGGAGGCCGGCGTCTTCCTCGGCCCCTTCGCCGACCGGCGGGCCGCCGACATGGCGATGGCGGCGATCCACGAGTCCCTGCCGCTGCGGCAGTGCACGTCGCGGCTGTCCCCGCGGATCGTCACAGCGGCCTGTGCGCTGTTCGGGATGGGCCGCTGCGGCGGACCGTGCACGGGCGCCCAGTCGGTCGAGGAGTACGCCGTGGTCGCCGAGGTTCTGCGCGGCGCGGTGGCCGGCGACCCGCGGGCGCTGGTCGAGCCGCTGCTGGACCGCGTCGACCGGCTGGCGGCCGAGGAGCGCTACGAGGACGCCGCGGTGCTGCGCGACCGGGTCGCCGTGCTCGTGCGCGCCGTCCGCCGCCGGCAGCGGCTGGAGACCCTGGCCGCCGTCCCCGAGTTCGTGCTCGCCCGGCCCGACGGCGACGGCGGCTGGCACCTGACGGTCGTGCGCCGCGGCCGGCTGGTGTCGGCGGGCTGCGCGCCGCTCGGCACCTCGGTGCGCGACACCCTCGTCGGCCTGCGGGCCACGGCCGAGACCGTCCCGGGTCCCGACGGCGGGCTCGCGGCGTCGGTCGACGAGACCGAGCTGGTGCTGCGCTGGATGGAGAAGCCGGGCACCCGGCTGGTCGAGGTCGACGGCACGCTGGCCTGCGCGGCTCCGGGCACCGGGGGCTTCAGCGACTTCCTCGCTCGGGTGGACGCCGGCCGGGCGCTGCGCGACCCGTTCGCCGACGGCCGCCGGCTCGGCACCCGCGCCCGCCCGGAGCGGGTGGTCGCGGGCCGGTGACGCCCGGCGGGCCCCGGGCGCCGCGGATAGCATCCCGGGCGTGATCACCGCCATCGTGATGATCGACGCCGCCACCGACGCGATCCCCGAGGTGGCGGCCGCCATCGCCGACCTCGACGGCGTCAGCGAGGTCTACTCGACCGCCGGGGAGGTCGACCTCATCGCCGTCGTGCGGGTCCGCGAGTTCGACCAGGTCGCCGAGGTGATCGCCGGCCGCATCAACAAGGTGGCCGGTGTGCTGGAGACCGAGACGCACATCGCCTTCCGGGCCTACTCGCGGCACGACCTCGAGGCCGCCTTCTCGCTGGGCCTGGGGCCGGGCGACTAGGCCCCGGCAGCCGCCCGGCTGACCTCGACCCAGCGGTCGAGCAGCGCGGCGGCGCGGCCGTCGTCGACCGCGGCCGCGGCGCGCTCCAGCCCGTCCGCGAGCCCGGCGGTCAGGTCCCCGCCCCGGTTGTCGAAGGCGGTCAGCGCCGCGGCGGCGTTGAGCAGGACGGCGTCGCGCACGGCCCCGCGCTCGCCCCCGACCACCCGCCGGAAGACGTCGGCGTTGTGCGCCGGGTCGCCACCGCGGAGCGCGTCGGGGCCGGCGGGGGCGATGCCCAGCTCGGCCGGGTCGACCACGCCCGCGGTGACCGCGCCCCCGCGCGCCACCCACACCCGCGACGTCGTGGCGGTCGTCAGCTCGTCGAGGCCGTCGTCGCCGCGGAAGACCAGCGCGCGGTCGCCCCGCGCCGCGACCACCTCGGCCAGCACCGGCGCCATCCGCGGGTCGGCGCACCCGATCGCCGCGGCAACCGGCCGGGCCGGGTTGGTGAGCGGGCCGAGGAAGTTGAACACCGTGCCGATGCCCATCTCCCGCCGTGGGGCCGCGGTGTGCCGGTAGCCCGGGTGGAAGACCGGGGCGAAGAAGAAGCCGATGCCGGCCTCCTGCACGCAGCGGGCCACGGCGGCGGCGGGCAGGTCGATGACGACGCCCAGGGCCTCGAGCACGTCCGCGGCGCCGGACGAGGAGGAGGCGGCGCGGTTGCCGTGCTTGGCGACCGGGACGCCCGCGGCCGCGGTCACGACGGCGGCCATCGTCGAGATGTTGACGGTGTGCGCTCCATCACCACCGGTGCCGACGACGTCGACGGTCGCCAGGGGGAGCTCCACCGGCGTCGCCCGCTCGAGCATCGTGGCGGCGAGCCCGGACACCTCGGCCGGCGCCTCGCCCTTGGCGCGCAGGGCCACGGCGAAGCCGGCGATCTGGGCGGGCGTCGCCTCGCCGGTCATGACCTCGCGCATCGCCCACGCGGTCTCGTCGGCGCCGAGGTCCTCGCCGGCCAGCAGGCGCGTCAGCAGGCCGGGCCACGTGGGTCCGGCCGCGGGGCGGGTGGTCACCGGCGGGCGGGACGGCGCAGCGGGCCGCGGGCGGCGTGCTCGCGCAGCAGCCCGGCGACGACCTGCGAGGCGGTCAGCGGGTCGATCGGCAGGGCCAGCGTGCCGTCAGCCTGCGACCAGTGGGCCAGCCAGCGGTCGGGCTGGCGGGCGATGAGGACGCAGATCGCCGGCCGGTCGGCGACCTCGACCACCAGCTGCCGCGACAGCGCGAGCCCGCCGGTCGGCTGCGCCTCGCCGTCGAGGACGACCAGGTCCACACCGCCGCCGTCGACGGTGTCGACGACGTCCTGGCCGGTGGTGCACTCGATCCAGGTGAGGGGTCCGACGTCGGGTGCCGGCCGGCGTCCGACGGCGGTGCGGACGGCCTCGCGGACCTCGGGCCGGGAGCTGTAGACCAGGACGGTCGCGGGCGCGTCGCTCACGTCCGGCAGCCTAGTGCCCGCCCCCGTCCCGTCCCCGGGACGCGACGCCCGTCCGGGGGACGGTCTCGGCCCGGTCACGGTGCGGGCACGCCGTGCCACCCGCGGACGGTGCGCGTCGGCGGCCGGTGCCATGATGGGTGTCGTGACAACGGCTCCCGTGGCGAGCAGCACCTTCGACACCTCGCGGGTGCACTCCCTGACCCGACCGAACATGGTCAGCGTCGGCACCATCATCTGGCTCTCCAGCGAGCTGATGTTCTTCGCCGGGCTGTTCGCCATGTACTTCACCGCGCGGGCCCGCGCGACCGACGGCTGGCCGCCGGAACCGACCGAGCTGAACCTGCCGTACGCCCTCTTCTTCACGCTGGTGCTGGTGGCCTCGTCGGTCACCTGCCAGATCGGCGTCTTCGCGGCGGAGAGCGGCAACGTCTACGGCCTGCGCCGGTGGTTCACGATCACCTTCGTCATGGGCCTGGTGTTCGTGCTCGCCCAGGCGAACGAGTACCGGGTCCTGGTGACCGAGCACGGCACCACCATCTCGAGCTCGACCTACGGCTCGGTCTTCTACCTGACGACCGGCTTCCACGCGCTGCACGTCATCGGCGGCCTGGTGGCCTTCGTCTACGTGCTCATCCGGTCCACCATGGGCCGGTTCACGCCCGCACAGGCGACCTCGGCGATCGTGGTCTCCTACTACTGGCACTTCGTCGACGTCGTGTGGGTCGGGCTCTTCGCCACGATCTACCTGATCCGCTAGGGAACCGGTGTCCACCACGAACCCGCAGTCCGACACCCAGCTCGACGAGGGCGCACGCCGGTCCCGCTGGTCGCGCCGCCCCGCCGAGGGCACCCCGGCCGCCGCGGCCCGTGCCCGGCGCCGCTCCAAGCAGCGCCGCCGCCTGGCCAACGTGGCCGGCCTCATGGCCGGCCTCGTCCTCACCGGCGCCCTGTACTCCACGCTCGCGCCGGGGGCCCAGGCCGCCCCGGAGGGCAGCGAGTCCAGCGCCGAGGCCGCCGGCCGCGAGCTGTACGAGCGCAGCTGCATCAGCTGCCACGGCGAGAACCTCGAGGGCGTGCCCAACCGCGGCCCGTCGCTCATCGGTGTCGGCGAGGCCTCCGTGTACTTCCAGGTGCACACCGGCCGCATGCCGCTGGTCCGCCAGCAGGCCCAGGGCCCCGACAAGCCGGCGATCTTCTCCGACGAGGAGATCGACCAGCTCATGGCCTACGTGCAGGCCAACGGCGGCGGCCCGGTGCTGCCGTCGGGCGACCTGCGCGACGGCGACCTCGCGGCCGGCGGCGAGCTGTTCCGGCTCAACTGCTCGTCCTGCCACAACTTCGTCGGCGAGGGCGGCGCGCTCTCCTCGGGCAAGTACGCCCCCAGCCTCGAGGACTCCAACGACCTCGAGATCTACGCGGCCATGCTGAGCGGGCCGGAGAACATGCCGGTCTTCGGTGACAACCAGCTCACCCCCGAGGACAAGCGGGCGATCATCAACTACGTGCAGACGATCACCGACATGCCCGACCCGGGCGGTGCCGGTATCGGCCGCATCGGGCCGGTGAGCGAGGGCCTGGTCATCTGGGTCGTCGGCGTCGCCGCCCTGCTGTTCGGGATCTTCTGGATGGGGAGCAAGGCGTGACCACGCACGACACCCGCCCCGGCTCCACCGGGGGCGCCGATACGCCCGGCCCGCTGTACGGCGGCCCGGACGACGACTACACCCCCGAGCAGCTCGCCGCGCTCCCCCCCGAGGAGCTCGACCGGCTCGGGGCCCGCTACGACGGCGTGGAGATCCTGCACGTCGAGCCCGGTCCCGAGCCCGGCTCGCCGATGGAGAAGCGCGCGGTGCGCCAGGTCGGGCTCCTGTTCGCCCTGGCCGGCCTGTCCGCCTTCGCCTTCTGCGTCGTCTACGCCGGGGCCGGCTGGTTCCTGCCCGACTGGCAGTGGGAGCTGGGCAGCAGCACCTTCAGCACCCTCTACACCCCGCTGCTGGGCCTGTTCATGGCCCTGGCCTTCACCTTCTTCGGCATCGGCCTGGTGCTCTACACCAAGAAGCTGCTCCCCCACGAGACGGCGGTCCAGGACAAGCACGACGGGTCGCACTTCGACCGCGTCACGACCGGCGCCACCCTCATCGGCGGCCTGCACAACTCCGGCCTGAAGCGCCGCAAGCTGCTCACCCGCTCGCTGGTGTTCATGGGCGGTGGCCTCGGCCTCATGTTGGTGGCCCCGCTCGGCGGCCTCATCAAGAACCCGAACCGCGGGAACCCGCTGGGCACCACCGAGTGGGCCGAGGGCGTCCGCCTCGTCCGCGACGACGGCACCCCGATCCGCCCCGGCGACCAGGTCCCGGGCTCGCTGGAGACCGTCTTCCCGGCCGTGCCCGGCGGCAACCACCTGTCCGACGCGGCCACCATGCTCATCCGGCTGCGCCCCGCGCAGCAGGCCGAGGCCGTGCCGCGGGCGGGCCAGGAGGACTTCGGCTACGGCGACTACGTCGCCTACTCCAAGATCTGCACGCACGCCGGCTGCCCGGTGTCGCTGTACGAGCAGGAGACCAGCCGGATCCTGTGCCCCTGCCACCAGTCGCAGTTCGACGTCACGCAGGGCGCCAAGCCCATCTTCGGCCCCGCCACCCGCTCCTTGCCGCAGCTGCCGATCACAGTCGACGACGAGGGCTTCTTCGTGGCGCGCAGCGACTACATTGAGGCCGTGGGTCCCACCTACTGGAACCGGGAGCGCATCTGATGGCTCGCACCGCCACGGCGCCGGGAGCGCCGAAGACGCTCGCGGGCCGGGCCGCTCTCGAGGTCGACGACCGGCTCATCGTCGCCGGCCCGCTCCGCCGGACGCTGAACAAGGTCTTCCCCGACCACTGGTCGTTCCTGCTCGGGGAGATCGCGCTCTACTCGTTCGTCATCCTGCTGCTGACCGGCACGTACCTGACGTTCTTCTTCCAGGCGTCGATGACCGAGGTCACCTACGACGGCTCGTACGCGCCGCTGCGGGGCGTCGACATGTCGATCGCCTACGCGTCGACGCTCGACCTCTCCTTCGACGTCCGCGGCGGTCTGCTCATCCGGCAGATCCACCACTGGGCGGCGCTGCTGTTCGTAGCTTCGATCATCGTGCACATGCTGCGGATCTTCTTCACCGGCGCCTTCCGGCGCCCGCGGGAGACCAACTGGCTCATCGGTGTCGCACTGCTGGTGCTGGCGCTGGTGGAGGGCATGACCGGCTACACGATGCCCGACGACCTGCTCTCGGGCACCGGGCTTCGCATCATCAGCGCGATCATCCTGTCGATCCCGGTGATCGGCACCTGGGCGCACTGGGCGGTGTTCGGCGGCGACTTCGTCGGCGACCTGATCATCGGCCGGTTCTACATCGTGCACGTGCTGCTCATCCCGGCGATCATCCTGGGGCTGATCGCGGTGCACCTGCTGATCCTGGTCAAGCAGAAGCACACCCAGTTCCCCGGCCCCGGCCGGACCGAGCACAACGTCGTGGGCAGCCGCCTCTTCCCGACCTTCGCGGGCAAGGCGACCGGCCTGCTGCTCGTGGTCTTCGGCGTCTGCGCAGCCCTCGGCGGCCTGGTGCAGATCAACCCGGTGTGGCTGTGGGGCCCGTACAACCCCGCGCAGGTGTCCGCCGCGTCGCAGCCCGACTGGTACGTCATGTTCCTCGACGGGTCGACGCGCCTGTTCCCGGCGTGGGACATCTACCTGCCCGGCAACTACAACATCCCCGCGCTGTTCTGGCCGACCCTCGTCCTGCCCGGCATCCTGTTCACGCTCCTGGCGCTCTACCCGTTCATCGAGCGCAAGCTGACCGGCGACACCGCGTCGCACCACCTGCTCCAGCGGCCGCGCGACGTGCCGGTGCGTACCTCGCTGGGCGTCATGGCGCTCGCCTTCTACGTGGTGCTGCTCCTCTCGGGCGGCAACGACGTCATCGCCGACAAGTTCGACATCAGCCTCAACGCGATGACCTGGATCGGCCGCATCGGCCTGATCATCCTGCCGCCGATCGCCTATGTGATCACCTACCGGATCTGCCTGGGTCTCCAGCAGCACGACCGCGAGGTGCTCGAGCACGGCATCGAGACCGGCGTCATCCGCCGGCTGCCGCACGGTGAGTTCATCGAGGTGCACCAGCCGCTCGGCCCGGTCGACGAGCACGGCCACGGCGCGCTCGCCTACGGCGGCGCTCCGGTGCCCAAGAAGATGAACCAGGTCGGTGGCGCGCGCCGCGCCATCCGCGGGTTCTTCTCGCCCATCGAAGAGCCGGCCGCGGTCCAGCTCGAGCAGGCCGGCGAGGAGCGGGGCCTGGCCTCGACCGACCCGCAGCGGGAGCTCACCTCCAGCGGTCGTCCGGCCGAGGGTGGCCGGCCCTCCGAGGGTGGCCGGCCCTCCGAGGGTGGACGCCCCTCCGAGGGTGGACGCCCCTCCGAGGGTGGCCGGCCGCAGGAGCCGCGCGACTAGCACGTCCCAGCACCCCAGCAGGGCCCCGGTGGATCACCACCGGGGCCCTGCTGCTTGCGTGGCCGCTGGTCGGCCCGGGGTCCGGCGTGATGGCGGCACAGGGGGCCCGGGCCGCCTGCGCGGTCCGTGCCGGCCCGCGGACCAGCGGGCGCCGCCCGGACGGCCCGCTCCTCCGCGGCCTCCGCCGTGCGCCCCCGCCGCCAGGGCCCCGTGCGACTCCCTGCCCGGGGCCGGCCGCAGTGGCGGTCCTCGGTGACGGGATCGACACCGGTTGCCGTCGATCGAGCGGGAGGCCCTGGGCGGCTCGGCACCGGCCGCAGGGAGCGCGCCACCGGGGACGTCCCGGGCGACGGCCACTCGGACCGTCGCCGGGCAGCCCAGGGCTCGCTCGCACCGCCGGCACCCGCCGGTGGGCGCAGGCCACCCGCCAGGGCACGCGACACGGCAGGCAGCCACTCAGCGGGCCCCTGAGGGCTCCCGTGCGTCCTCCCGAGGCCCTGCGGCCGTGTGCCGACCGGGGCCGTACGAACCGGGGGCCATACGAACCGGGGGCCATACCAACCGGGGCCCTACGAACCGGGCCCCTGCGAACCCGACAGGCTCCGCCCCGTGGACGCAGGGAGCCCCCGGCCGGCGCCGTCACCCGACCGCAGGCGCCCGCGAAGCGGAGCGGGACACAGGACCGGCCGGCGTCCCGCGCCGCTCCCCGGCGGTGGGCGCGGGCGGCGCCGCGGCTGCCAAGGGCAGGAACGCACGAGGGCCCTCCCCCGCGGTGCGGGAGAGGGCCCTCGTGGGCAGCCGGTGTGTCAGCTGGACTGCGCGTTCTGCCCCACGTAGTACTCGAACAGCAGGCCACCGATGGTGATGAGCAGGGCGACCCCACCGAGCGCGATCAGCCAGTAGTACCAGAACGCCATCCCGAGGCCGGTGGTGGCGGCAGCGAGCGCGATGGCGAAGGGCCAGTAGCTGGCCGGGCTGAAGAAGCCCAGCTCACCGGCTCCTTCGGCGATCTCGGCGTCCTTGCGGTCCTCCGGACGGGCGTCGATGCGCCGGGAGACGAACCAGAAGAAGCCACCGATCAGCCCGGTCAGGCCACCCGAGAGGACCAGGGCGGTCGTACCGATCGGCTCGCGCGACCAGATGCCGTACACCGCGGCAGCGACGATGCAGAAGACCGCGATGAGGTTGAAGATGAGCGCCTCGACCTTCACGGTCGTCCTCCCTGCGCAGCGTCGGTGGGGTGGTCGATGAGGCCGTCCACGTCAGTTGGCTGCCTGCTGGTAGTACCCGTCGCCCACGCGGAACGGGCGGGTCGTGGTGGCCTCGCCGTCCTGGCCGATCGACTCCAGGGCCTCGCGGGTGTTCTGCCCGCCCTCGCGGGCGTCGAGGTACGCCTCGTAGTCGTCGCCGCTGACCACGCGGACCTCGAAGTTCATGTAGGCGTGGTAGGTCCCGCACAGCTCGGCGCAGCGGCCGACGTAGGCGCCCTCCTGGTTGGCGCGCACCTCGAAGACGTTGTCCCGGCCGTTCTCGTTGCCCGGGATGACGTCGAGCTTGAAGAGGAACTCCGGCACCCAGAAGGAGTGGATGACGTCGGCCGAGGCGACCTCGAAGCGGACGTCCTGGTCGACCGGCATGACCAGGATCGGGATCTCGTCGGTGGAGCCGACGGTGTTGACCGGCTCGCCGTCGTCGCCGGTGGTCTCCGGGTACACGAACTGCCAGTTCCACTTGAACGCGTTGACGGCGATCGTGGTGTCGGGCTCGTCGCTGCGCTCCTGGACGTCGTTCTGGACGACGACGGTGAAGAAGAACAGGGCGGCGATGATGAGGAACGGGAAGATCGAGTAGGCGATCTCCAGCGGGAGGTTGTACGCCGTCTGCCGCGGCAGCTCGTCGCCCTTCTTCCGGTGGAAGATCACCGACCAGATGATCAGGCCCCACACGATGAAGCCGACGATGAGCGCCGCGATCACCGAGCCGGTCCACAGCTGGCGGACCCCCACCGACTGCTCGGTCACGCCCTCCGGGAAGCCGAACCGCCAGAACTCGTTGTTCAGGTCGCACCCGGAGAGGACCAGCACCCCCAGGAGACCGAGCGCGGCGACCCGCGCGAGCCTGCTGCCTCGAGCCACTGCTCGCTGCCTCCTCGTCCTCCGTCCGGGAACCGGACGGCTCTGCGGCGCGGCCGCCGGCGGGCGCCCCGCCACGGCCTTCACGCCAGACCACAGTCTGGACCGAGACTAACCGACCGCGCGCGGCGGCCGACGCCGGGAGACGGGGCACCGGCGGGTCGGACGGGACCGCGACACCGCTGGTGACGAGGCCCACCCCCGGGACCCGGCCCGGACCCCCTCGCGGCCGCCGCCGCGCCGTCCCGGACGGTTAGAGTCGGAGGCGTGTGGACGCGGCTCCTGACCCCCCGGTGGGTCCTGCTGCACCTGCTGGTCGCCGCCCTGTTCGTCGCCACGTTCTTCCTCGGCTACTGGCAGCTCACCAAGGCCGAGAACGGCGGCGGGGCGGTCAACTGGAGCTACGCCCTGCAGTGGCCGCTCTACGGCGTCATGGGCTTGTGGTTCTACGTGCGCATGGTGCGCGAGGAGCTGCACCGCGACCCTGACGAGGACGAGCCCGGCAACGCCGTCGTCCTGTACCAGCGGCCGCGGATCGACACCAGTGGCGACCCCGAGCTGGCCGCCTACAACGCCTACCTGGCAGAGCTGAACGAGCGCGCCCTCGGGCAGCGGAGCACCGGTGGCCGCTGAGCAGACGGCGCCGTCGTCCCGGCTCCCCCGGGCGCTGGCCCGCCGCGTCGGCAGGGACGTCCCCGCCGCCCTGACGCGCTACCGCGTCATGGCCTGGGTCGTCGGCGTCCTCCTGGCCGTGCTGTTCCTCGTCGCCGTCCCGCTCAAGTACGCCGCCGATCTCGAGGGCCCCGTCGCCGTCATCGGCACCGCCCACGGCTGGCTCTACGCGGTCTTCTTCCTCACCGCGTGCGACCTCGCCCTGCGCGCCCGCTGGACGCTCCGCGGGACGGTCCTCATCCTCGTGGCGGGCACGGTGCCGCTCCTGTCGTTCGTCGCCGAGCGGATCGCCACCCGCAAGACCCGCGCCGGCGAGCGCGTCTGACCCCGTCCCGGCCTGCCGCCGGGACCCGTTCCGACACCCCGGAGACCTGCGCCCATGTGCGGCCTGCTGGCCTACCTGTCCACCGACGCGCCCCGGGTGGCCGACACCCACGTCGACGACGTCCGCGAGGCGCTGCACTGCCTGCACCACCGCGGTCCCGACGACACCGCCGTGTGGTCCGACGACAACGTCGTCCTCGGCTTCAACCGGCTGTCGATCATCGACGTCGAGGGGAGCCCGCAGCCCCTCCCCTACGCCGGTGACCGCTACCGGATCCTCTTCAACGGCGAGATCTACAACTACGTCGAGCTGCGCGAGGAGCTCGCCGCGGCGGGCGCGCAGCTGGCCACGCACGGCGACACCGAGACGATCGTCGCGGGCTACCACCTGTGGGGCCAGGACGTCGTCCGGCGGCTGCGCGGGATGTTCTCCTTCGTCATCTGGGACACCCACACCCGGACCGCGTTCGGCGCGCGCGACCCCTTCGGCATCAAGCCGCTGTTCGTCGCGCGCCTGGCCGACGGCGGGCTGGTGTTCAGCTCCGAGAAGAAGGCGGTGCTGCAGTTGCTCGGCGGCAGCGCGGCGGCCGGTGGTGTCGACGCGGCCTCGCTGCAGCACTACCTGACGCTGCAGTACGTGCCCGAGCCCGCGACCCTGCACCGCGGCATCCGCCGGATCGAGAGCGGCACCAGCTTCACCGTCGTCGACGGCGAGCTGGCCACCGCGCGCTACTTCCACCCGGCGTGGACGCCGCGGCCGGTACCGGCCGGCGGTGAGCAGGAGTTCTACGACCGCATCGCCGACGTCCTCGACGAGTCGGTGGCCAAGCACATGCGCGCCGACGTCACGGTCGGCTCGTTCCTCTCCAGCGGCATCGACTCCACCGCCATCGCCGCGCTCGCGCACCGCTACAACCCCGACCTGATGACCTTCACGGTCGGGTTCCAGCGGCAGGCGCAGTCGGAGATCGAGATCGCCGCGGAGTCGGCGTCGATCCTCGGGGTGAAGCATGTGCCGGTCGAGGTGAGCGCCGAGGAGTTCGCGGCGGCCATCCCCGAGGTCGTCTGGTACCTCGACGACCCGGTCGCCGACCCCGCGCTCGTGCCGCTGTACTTCGTCGCCCGCGAGGCGCGCAAGCACGTGAAGGTGGTGCTCTCCGGCGAGGGCGCCGACGAGCTGTTCGGCGGCTACACCATCTACCGCGAGCCGATCAGCCTGGCGTGGGCATCGACGCTGCCCACGGCCGGCCGGCGGGCGATGGCCCGCATCGCCGACCTGCTGCCCGAGGGCGTACGCGGCCAGGACCTGCTGCGTCGCGCCTCCGTCCCGCTCGAGCAGCGGTACTACGGCAACGCCCGCAACCTCCGCGACGACGAGCTCGCCGCGCTGCTGCCCGGCCGCGACCCGGACCTCTCGCACGTCGCGGTCACCGAGGCGCTGTACCGGCAGACCCGCGAGGCGGGCTACGACGACGTGACGGCGATGCAGTACGTCGACCTGTTCACCTGGCTGCGCGGCGACATCCTGGTCAAGGCCGACAAGATGACCATGGCCAACTCCCTCGAGCTGCGGGTGCCGTTCCTCGACCCCGAGGTGTTCGCCGTCGCCAGCTCCATCCCGGTCGAGCAGCGGGTGCCGCGCCGCGGGGACGCGACCAAGTACGCGCTGCGCCAGGCGATGCGCCAGATCGTGCCGCCGCGGATCATGAACCGGCGCAAGCTCGGCTTCCCCGTGCCGACGGCGGACTTCCTCGCCGGCCCGCTGCACGACTGGGCCCGCGACGTCGTCACCCAGAGCCAGACGCAGCAGTGGCTCGACCGCGACGTCGTCCTCGGGCTGCTCGACCGGCTGCGCGCCGAGGAGGTGCCGAGCAAGCGGATCGCCCGTCAGCTGTGGTCGGTGCTGGTCTTCATGGTGTGGCACGGGATCTTCGTCGAGGACCGGATCGTCGTCGACGTCCCGGAGACGGTGTACCCGGTCAGGCTGTGAGGACGCGGACGGCCCGGCTCCCTCGGGAGCCGGGCGGTCCGGTGACGCGCGGTCCTCTGCCCGGGGGCAGAGGGGCCCTTCGTCAGCTGAAGGAGTCGCCGCACGCGCAGGAGCCCTGCGCGTTGGGGTTGTCGATCGTGAAGCCCTGCTTCTCGATGGTGTCGACGAAGTCGATCACCGCGCCGCCCAGGTACGGGCCGCTCATCCGGTCGACGATGACCTCGACGCCACCGAACTCGTAGGTCTGGTCGCCGTCGAGGAACCGCTCGTCGAAGAAGAGCTGGTAGCGCAGACCGGAGCAGCCACCGGGCTGGACGGCGATGCGCAGACGCAGGTCGTCGCGGCCCTCCTGGTCCAGCAGCGCCTTGACCTTCGAGGCTGCCGGGTCGCTGAGCAGCACGCCGGTGCTGCCGGGGGTCTCGGTGTCCTGCACCGTCATGTTCTGTCCTCCCACATCCGAGGGCGTCCGTTGCGGCACTCCCTGCTGCTGCCAACACCGCCGTGGCGGAGCCTGTTCCACTGTACGGCGCGCGCCGCGGACCGTCGGCCCCGTGCGCACGCGCACGTAGACTCCTCGACCGTGAAGCTCCGCCTGCCCGGGCGCCGGGACCGCGCCGAGACCGCCCCGGACCCCGCCGCCGTCAGCGAGCCGCAGCTGGTGAAGGCCGGCGGCAAGGGCCGGCCCACGCCGAAGCGGACCGAGGCCCAGGGTCGCCGTCCCGGTCCCCCGCCGCCGCCTCCGACCACCCGCAAGGAGGCCTACCGGCGGATGCGGGAGCAGCAGGCGCTGCGCCGCACCGAGACCCGCGCCGGCATGTCGCGCGGCGAGGACGACTACCTGCCCGCGCGTGACCGCGGCCCGGTGCGGCGGCTGGTGCGCGACATCGTCGACTCCCGCCGCAACCTCGGCAGCTACTTCCTGCCCGTCGCGACGCTGGTCCTGGCCGGGTACTTCATCCCGAACCCGGCGGTGCAGAGCTACACCGTCTTCGTCTGGTTCGTGTACTTCCTGCTGATCATCGTCGACTCGGTTCTCCTGGGCCGGCGGATCAAGCGGACCGTGGCCGAGCGCTTCCCCGACCAGCCGCACCGGATGCGGGGGCTGGTCTGGTACGGCGCCAGCCGGGCCACGATGATCCGCCGCTGGCGGTTCCCCAAGCCCGCGGTGGCGCTCGGCACCCGGGTCTGACGCCCGGCGTCCGGCGCCCGACGGCCGGGGTCGCCGGGCCCGGTCAGGCCACCGCGGCGCCGGCGACCGCGCGCACGGCCCGGGCGACGGCGTCCGGGCGGTCCCACGGCACGAAGGTCAGCGCGTCGTCGAGCCAGGTGACCTCCGTGCCGAGGACCCGGGCCAGCCGCTCGGCGTCCCGGGGCGGGAAGACGCGGTCCCGCCGGCCCCACACGACCGCGGCGGGGACGCCGAGCCGCTCCAGCGCCGGGACCGCCGCGAGCAGCGGGTCCGGGCGCACGGCCGCGATCAGCGCCGTGAGGTCGGCCCGCACGGCGGGGTCGGTGCGCGCCGGACCCAGCAGGTCGGCGACCAGCGGCCGGCCGAAGCCGCGCACGGTGAAGAGGTTGAGCCTGCCCGGCTCGGCCAGCAGCCGGGGGACGCCGAAGACGCGCAGCAGGACCCGTCCGGCGCCGGGCAGCCGGACGACGCGCGGCAGCGGGCGCAGCAGCGGAGGCGGGAAGTGCTCGAAGGCGTCGCAGCCGGCGAGCACCAGCCCCGCGACCCGCTCCGGCGCGGCGGCCGCGGCCAGCTGGACCAGCGCTCCCCCGGTGTCGTTGCCGACCAGCACCGCGGTGGGCGCGTCGACGCCGTCCAGGACGTCCAGCAGCGCACCGGCCGCGTGCTCCGGAGTGAGCACCGACCGGTCGGGCACCGCCTGCCGGTGCGCACCCAGGGGCAGGTCGGGGACGACGACCCGCACGTCCTCCGGCAGTGCGTCCACCACGCCGTCCCACAGCCGCCCGTCCAGGAGCAGCCCGTGCACCAGGAGCACCACCGGTCCTCCCCTGCCCGTCTGCCGCACGCGGACCGGTCCGACCCGGGTCGGCACCGTCGTCTCCTGCATGGCCGTCTCCTCCTCGCGGGGGTGGTGTAGCAGTCGCTACACCACGGCGAATGTAGCGTGTGCTACATGAGTGCGGCAAGGGACTCGGGGCAACGCGCGGCCCATCTGGCCGGCGCGGTGGAACACGTCCTGCGCGAGGGCGTCGCGACGCTCTCCCTGCGTCCGCTGGCCGCGGCGCTCGGCACCAGTGACCGGATGCTCCTGTACTACTTCGGCACCCGGGACGAGCTCCTGACCGCCGTCCTCGACGCGGTGGGCGAGCAGCTGCAGACCGGGCTGACCGCCGCGCTCCCGGACGGCCCCGTCCCGCCGGGCCGGCTCCTGCCCGCGCTGTGGGCCTCCCTCGAGGACTCCGGCGCCGCCGCGCCCGTCCGCCTCTACCTGGAGGTGTCCGGGCTCGCCGCACGCGGCCGGCAGCCCTTCGCCGACCTGGCACGGCGGGTGGCGGAGGACTGGCTGTCGTGGGTGGGCCCCCGCCTGGACGTGCCCGACCACGAGCGGGCGGCGGCCGCCGCGGGCCTGCTGGCGGCCCTCGACGGCGTGCTCCTGGTCGACGCCGTGGCCGGGCGCGAGCGCGCCCGCGCAGCGGCCGGCTGGCTGGGGGCACGGCTGGGCCGGGACGACTCCTGAGCAGGTGGGGCGCGCCCCGGCTAGCGTCGGGCTCCGTGGAGTACCGACGCCTCGGCCGTTCCGGCCTGACCATCTCCGAGATCGCCTACGGCAACTGGCTCACCCACGGTGGCCAGGTCGAGGAGGACGCCGCGCTGGCCTGCGTGCACGCGTCCCTCGACGCCGGGATCACGACGTTCGATACCGCCGACGTCTACGCCGGCACCCGGGCGGAGGCCGTGCTCGGCCGCGCACTGGCCGGGCAGCGCCGCGAGGGCCTGGAGATCTTCACCAAGGTCTACTGGCCCACCGGCCCCGGGCCCAACGACCGCGGCCTCGGGCGCAAGCACGTCACCGAGAGCTGCGAGGCCTCGCTGCGGCGCCTGCAGACCGACCACATCGACCTCTACCAGGCCCACCGCTACGACGAGACGGTGCCGCTGGAGGAGACGATGACCGCCTTCGCCGACCTGGTGCGGGCCGGCAAGGTCCTCTACGTCGGCGTCTCGGAGTGGCGGGCCGAGGAGATCGCGGCGGGCGCCGCGCTCGCCCGCGACCTCGGCATCCAGCTGATCAGCAACCAGCCGCAGTACTCCATGCTGTGGCGCGTCATCGAGGACGAGGTCGTGCCCACGTCGCAGCGCGAGGGCGTCTCGCAGATCGTCTGGTCCCCGATCGCGCAGGGCGTGCTCACCGGCAAGTACCGCCCGGGCGAGCAGCCCCCGGCCGGCAGCCGCGCCACCGACCCCGAGGCCGGGCGCTTCATCCGCCGGTTCATGACCGACGACGTCCTGACCCGCGTGCAGGACCTGCGGCCGGTCGCCGACGACCTCGGCCTGTCGATGGCCCAGCTCGCCGTCGCGTGGGTGCTGCAGAACGAGAACGTCGCCGCGGCGATCATCGGCGCCACCCGTCCCGAGCAGGTGCACGACAACGTGAAGGCGGCTGGCGTGCGGCTCGAGGCCGACGTCCTCGCGCGCATCGACGAGGTGCTCGGCGACGTCGTGGAGCGCGACCCCGCGAAGACCGCCCGGGGGTGAACGTCGGGTAGAGGGTGAGGTGACCCCGCTGCCGGGTCCCGCCGCGAGCGGTGGGACCCGGCAGCGGGGCCCGTCCTCAGGCGGGGGCCAGGCCCATGGGCCCGTAGGCCTTCCGGTCGCCCTCGAAGAGGCTCACGGTGGCGACGCCGCGGCCGAGCAGGTCGCGCCAGTTCTCGCCCAGCCAGGACTCGGCGTCGCCCTGGTTGTCCGCCCCCGGCACCTCGACGCCGAGGGTCGCCGGGTCGATGGTCGCGCCGTCGGGGTCCTCGAGCCGCCAGGTCCAGGTCATGGCGCCGAGGCTAGTGACGTCCGGCCGTGACCGGCACGTGATCGCCGCGCGGGTGTCGGGAGCGACCGGGAGGGGCATGGGAGTCCCCGACCCTTCCTGTCCCCCGGAGGACCGATGACCGTGCCGTCCGCGGGTGGCGCCTCGCGCGCCACCCCACCACCCCCGTCGACCGACGACACCTCGACCGGCCAGCTGATCAGCCAGCTGACCGAGCAGGTCTCCCGCCTGGTGCGTGACGAGGCCCGGCTGGCACAGGCCGAGATGACACAGAAGGCCAAGCGCCTGGGCGTCGGTGCCGGCCTGTTCGGCGGCGCCGGCCTGTTCGGCTTCCTGGGCCTGTGCGTGCTCGTCGCCACCGCCGTCCTGGCTCTCGACCTCGTCCTGCCGGCTTGGCTCGCGGCGCTGATCGTGGCCGTCGTGCTCTTCGCCGTCGCCGGCGTCCTCGCGCTGATCGGCAAGAAGGACGTGCAGCAGGGCACCCCGCCGGTGCCGACCGAGGCCATCGCCAGCACCAAGGCCGACATCGCGACCGTCAAGGAGAGTGCGCGCCGATGAGCACCCCGTCCGGTACCTCACGACCCGACGGGTCCGACGCCGCGGCCTCGGGTCCGACCGACCCCGACGCCATCAAGGCCGAGATCGAGGCCACCCGCGAGCAGCTCGGTCGCACCGTCGACGAGCTCAGCCACCGCCTCGACGTCCCCGCGCGGGCCAAGGAGGGCGCGGCCCGCGCCAAGGACACCGCCGTCGAGACCTACCGCGAGAGCCCGCCGGCCGTCGTCGGCGCCGGTGCCGCGGTCGCCGGCCTGCTGGGGCTGCTCGTCTGGCGCCGCCGCCGCAAGCGGCGCCGTGCGGCCGCCACCTCGACCGGGGCCGGTGCGGCGCTGGCGCAGGCCCGCGCGGAGACCCGCCGTGCGCGGGCGGAGGCCGAGCGGGAGGCCAAGCGGGCGCGCCGCGCCGCCGCTCGGGACGCCAAGCGCCAGGCCGCCGTCAAGAACGCCAAGCGGCAGGCGCGGAAGACCCGGAAGCGGACCGAGCGGACCGTGAGGAAGGCGCGCCGATGAGCAGCAAGGGCGCCAAGCTGGCGTACCGCCCGTTCGGCCTGGGTGCCGGCATCCTCGCCGGTGTCGTCTCCGGAGCGGTCTTCAAGCAGGTCTGGAAGCGCGTCTCCGGGGAGGACGACGCCCCGGACGCGCTGCAGAGCGAGTACAAGATGCGCGAGGTCGTGCTGGCCGCGGCGATCCAGGGCGCGCTGTTCGCCGCGACCAAGGCCACGATCGACCGGCTCGGCGCGCGCGGGTTCACCAAGCTGACGGGGAGCTGGCCGGGCGACTGACGCCACGGCCGCACGGGGACACCGAGGAACACCCAGGGGGAGGCCGGACATGGCCGGTACGAGGCAACGGGACAGCGCCGTCGACCGGATCCGGGAGCGGGTCGAGGAGAAGGCGGCCCGGCGGGCGGCCGCCAAGGCGGCCGAGAGCCGCGCCGCCCGCGGTGAGGGACCGGCCGATCCCGGACGGGTCCCGCCCGGCGGGCCCGGCCACGACGAGCTGCCCGGCGTGCACGCCGAGAACCCGACACAGATCCCGGCCCGGGGCTGGAAGCAGATCGTCAAGCGGGCCTGGGCAGAGCACAACGCCGACAACATGCCGATCATCGCCGGCGGGGTGGCGTTCTTCGCCTTCCTCGCGATCTTCCCCGCGCTGATCGCGACCATCTCCATCTACGGACTCGTCGCCTCTCCGGAGACCGTCGCCCGGCAGGTGGAGAGCCTGTCCGCCCAGCTGCCCGCGAGCGCCGCCGACCTGATCGGCGACCAGCTGACCGCCATCACGCAGAACAGTGGCGGTGCGCTGTCGATCAGCCTGGCGATCTCGGTCCTGGGTGCGCTGTGGTCGGCGTCGGGCGGCACCGGGAACGTCATCACGGCGGTGAACATCGCCTACGACGAGGTCGAGACGCGGTCCTTCGTCAAGCGCAAGGCGCTGGCTCTGGGGCTCACCCTGGGCGCGATCGTCTTCATCCTGGTCACCTTCACGCTGGTCGCGGTGATGCCCGCGGTGCTCGACACGCTGCCCCTCGGCGTGGTCGGCACGGTCCTGGCCCAGGTATTCCGGTGGGTGCTGCTGCTCGGGGTCTTCGCCGGGTCCCTCGCGGTGGTCTACCGCGTCGCGCCCGACCGCGACGCCCCGCAGCTGAAGTGGGTCAGCCTCGGCGCGATCGTCGTCACCGTCATCTGGGCGCTGGTCAGCGTCGGCTTCAGCTTCTACGTGGACAACTTCGGGTCCTACGACAAGACCTACGGCGCCATCGCCGGCGTCATCGTCCTCATGCTGTGGCTGTATGTGACCTGCTACCTGGTGCTCTTCGGCGCCGAGATCAACTCCGAGGCCGAGCACCAGACGGCGGAGGACACCACCGAGGGGCCCGCCGTGCCGATGGGGCAGCGCAACGCCACCATGGCCGACGAGCTGCCCGACCCGCCCGAGCCGACCAAGGAGACCGCCAAGAAGGCCTGACGACGGACCCCGTCTCCCCGTCCCCCGCGGGCCCGGGACGGGCCGGCGGGACCTCGCACCAGGGCCACCCCGCCGGAGTCGGACGTCGGCTCAGCGGACGTGCGAGGGGACGAACGGCGGGCGGACCACCTCGACCGGCTGCGGCCGGCCGCGCACGTCGACGGCGAGGGTGGCACCCTCGGCCGGCTCCGCGGCGGTGTCGAGGAGGGCCAGCGCGATGCCCGTGCGCAGGGTCGGCGAGAAGGTGCCGCTGGTGACCTCGCCGACCCGCTCGCCGGCCGCGTCGAGGACGGCCATGCCCGGGCGCGGGATGCCGCGGCCGGGGGCGCGCAGCCCCCACAGCAGGCGGGCCGGACCGGCCTCGCGCTCGGCCAGCAGGGCGTCGCGGCCCCAGAACGCGGGCTTGCGCCAGCCCACCGCCCATCCGCTGCGGGCCTGGTTCGGGGTGATCGACCGCGAGAGCTCGTGCCCGTGGAGCGGGTACCCCATCTCGGTGCGCAGCGTGTCGCGCGCGCCGAGGCCGCACGGGCGGATGCCCTCGGCCGCCCCGGCCTCCAGCAGCCGGTCCCAGAGGTCGCCGGCCCGGTCGGCGGCGACGAGCAGCTCGTAGCCGTGCTCGCCGGTGTACCCCGTCCGGCAGACGGTGACCTCCTGCCCCTCCCCACCGGCGAAGGCCATGTAGCCGAGGTCGGCGGCCAGTCCGGCGGCGGCCAGGACGGCGGCCGACCGGGGTCCCTGCACCGCCAGGACGGCGACCTCCCCGTGCCGGTCGGTGACCGTGACCGCGGGCGGCGCCGCGTCGGCCAGCCGGGCGAGCACCTCGCGCGCGTTCGCGGCGTTGGGCACCAGCAGGACGTCGTCGTCGCCGTGCAGGTAGACGATCAGGTCGTCGACGACGCCTCCGGCGTCGGCCTCCCCGTCGGGGACGCAGCACAGCGTGTACTGCGCCCGGCCGGGCCCGATGCGGGCCAGGTCGTTGGTGAGGGAGGCGTCGACGAGCGCCGCGGCACCCGGGCCGCGGACGGTGCCGGTGCCGAGGTGGGAGACGTCGAAGAGGCCGACCGTCTCCCGCACGGCGGCGTGCTCGGCGAGGACACCGCCGCCCGCGTACTCGATGGGCATCGACCACCCGCCGAAGTCGGCCAGCTTGGCGCCGGCCGCGACGTGCCGGTCGTGCAGGGGTGAGGTGCGCGCGGTCACCCCCGCACCGTAACGACGGCCGCCCGGCGGCTCCTTCGCCGTCCTCAGGACCGGCAGGACCGGCCGGACCGGCCCCCCTAGGATCGAGCGGTGCCGCCGACGATCACCGCCACCGACCGCCCGCTCGAGAAGACCCCCGCCGACGCCGTCGTCGTCGGCATCGGGAAGGGCGCCACCGGCCCGCTGCCCACGCCCGGCGCCGAGGCCGTCGACCGGCTGCTCGGCGGCCGGCTGCTGCCCGCGCTCGCCGCCCTCGGGGCCCGCGGTTCCGAGGACGAGGTCACCCGCGTGGCGAGTCTCGGCCAGGGGCCGTTCCCGGTCGTGGCGGCCGTCGGACTCGGCGCACCCGGGCCGACCGGTGGCTACTCCGCCGAGGCGGTGCGCCGCGCGGCCGGCGCGGCCAGCCGTGCGCTCACCGGGCGCTCCTCCGTGGTGACCCTGCTGGCCGCCGTCGGCGGCGCTCCCGACGCCGAGCGCCTGCACGCCGTGGGCGAGGGTGCGCTGCTGGGGGCCTACGAGTTCACCGCCTACCGCTCCGACCTGCCCGCCGACCGGCCCACGCCGCCCCGCGAGTTCACGGTGGTCGTCCCCGACGCCGGGGCCGCCAAGGCGCCGCTGACCCGCGTGCGCGCGGTGGCCGAGGCGGTCACCCTCGTCCGCGACCTGGTCAACACACCGCCCAACGACCTGTACCCCGCCGAGCTGGCCGCACGCGGGGCGGCGGCGGGCAAGGCCGCCGGGCTGTCGGTCGAGGTCCTCGGCGAGGCCGAGCTGGCCGCCGGCGGCTACGGCGGCGTCCTCGCCGTCGGCGGCGGGTCGGCGCGCGGTCCCCGGCTGCTGCGGCTCACCTACAACGGCAAGAAGGCGCAGAAGCGGATCGCGCTGGTCGGCAAGGGCATCACCTTCGACAGCGGCGGCCTGTCGATCAAGCCCGCCGCCAACATGCACCACATGACCAGCGACATGGCCGGCGCCGCCGCCGTGATCGCCACCGTCTGCCTGGTCGCCCGGCTCGGCCTGCCGGTCGAGGTGACCGCCACCGTGCCGATCGCGGAGAACCTGCCCAGCGGCACCGCCTACCGGCCCGCCGACGTGGTCACCTTTCGCAACGGCAAGAAGGCCGAGATCACCAACACCGACGCCGAGGGCCGTGTCGTCCTCGCCGACGCCATCGCACGGGCCGCCGAGGACTCCCCCGACGTCCTGCTGGAGACCTCGACGCTGACCGGCGCGCAGCTCGTCGCCCTGGGGTCGCGCACCGCCGGCGTCATGGGCAGCGACGACCTGCGCGACGCCGTCGTCGCCGCCAGCCGGCGCAGCGGCGAGCCGATGTGGCCGATGCCCATGCCCGAGGAGCTGCGCCGCGGCATCGACTCGCCGATCGCCGACTTCGTCAACGCCAACGCCGACCGCATGGGCGGGATGCTCGTCGGGGCGCACTTCCTCGCCGAGTTCGTGCCCGCCGGGCTGCCGTGGGCGCACATCGACATCGCCGGCCCGAGCTACAACACCGGCGCGCCGTGGGGGTACACGCCCAAGGGCGGCACCGGCGTCCCGGTGCGCACGCTGCTGGCCACGATCGAGGGCCTCGTCGCGCGCTGAACACCGCCCGGCCGGTGCGCCCGCGGGGTCCCCGCGGTGACGCACCGGCCGCTGGTCGGCACGCTCGGCCCGCACTCCGCCGGAGTGGCAGGATGAGCGCGGACCATCCCCCCGCCCGCACGAGCGGGGAAGGCCGAGAGCATCGAGGAGCACGTCGTGAGCGCACCCAGCACCCCTGCCGACCTGGTCATCCTCGGTGGTGGCTCGGGTGGGTACGCCGCAGCCCTGCGGGCCGCCGAACTCGACATGTCGGTCGTCCTGATCGAGAGGGACAAGGTCGGCGGCACCTGCCTGCACCGGGGCTGCATCCCCACCAAGGCCCTGCTGCACAGCGGTGAGATCGCCGACCAGGCGCGCGAGGGCGAGCAGTTCGGCGTCAAGACGTCCCTCGCCGGCATCGACATGGACGGCGTCAACTCCTACAAGGACGGCGTCGTCGCCCGGCTCTACAAGGGCCTGCAGGGCCTGATCAAGAGCCGCGGCATCACCTACGTCGAGGGCGAGGGCCGGCTGGTCTCCCCCACCGCGGTGTCGGTGAACGGGCAGACCTACGAGGGCCGCCACGTCCTGCTGGCCACCGGGTCCTACTCGCGCAGCATCCCCGGCGTGGAGCTGGACGGCGTCCGCGTGATCGACAGCGAGCAGGCGCTGGCGCTCGACCGCGTACCGACCTCCGCGATCATCCTCGGCGGCGGCGTCATCGGCTGCGAGTTCGCCAGCGCCTGGAAGTCCTTCGGCGTCGACGTCACCATCATCGAGGGCCTCAAGCACCTCGTCCCGCTCGAGGACGAGAGCTCCTCGAAGCTCCTGGAGCGCGCGTTCCGGCGTCGCAAGATCAACTTCGAGCTGGGCAACCTGGTGTCCTCGGTCGCCCACACCGAGAACGGCGTCAAGGTCACCCTGCAGACCGGCAAGGAGTTCGAGGCCGAGATCGTCCTCGTCGCCGTCGGGCGCGGCCCGGTCAGCCAGGGCCTGGGCTACGAGGAGGCCGGCGTGGCGATGGACCGCGGCTACGTCCTCGTCGACGAGTACTGCCGGACCAACGTCCCGACCATCTCTGCCGTCGGCGACCTCATCCCCACCCTGCAGCTGGCCCACGTCGGCTTCGGCGAGGGCATCCTCGTCGCCGAGCGGCTCGCCGGCCTGCCGGTCGTGCCGATCGACTACGCCGGCGTCCCGCGGGTGACCTACTCCGAGCCCGAGGTGGCCTCCGTCGGCCTCACCGAGGTGCAGGCGCGCGAGAAGTACGGCGACGTCGAGACCCTGGTCTACGACCTCGGCGGCAACGGCCGCAGCCAGATCCTCAAGACCCAGGGCGCGGTGAAGCTCATCCGCCAGAAGGACGGGCCGGTCGTGGGCGTCCACATGGTCGGCAGCCGCGTGGGTGAGCTCATCGCCGAGGCGCAGCTGATCTTCAACTGGGAGGCCCTGCCCGACGAGGTCGCCGCCCTGATCCACCCCCACCCGACCCAGAGCGAGGCCCTCGGCGAGGCCCACCTGGCCCTGGCCGGCAAGCCGCTGCACGCCCACGGCTGACGCGGCACCTCGCGCCGGCCGCCGTCTCCCCCACCCGCGCCACCACGAAGGAGCCCTCTCCCGATGCCGACCTCCGTCACCATGCCCGCCCTGGGCGAGAGCGTCACCGAGGGCACGGTCACCCGCTGGCTCAAGCAGGAGGGTGAGCAGGTCGAGGTCGACGAGCCGCTCCTCGAGGTGTCGACCGACAAGGTCGACACCGAGATCCCCTCGCCCGCCGCGGGCGTCCTCACCAGGATCCTGGTGTCGGAGGACGAGACGGTGGAGGTCGGCGCCGAGCTCGCGGTCATCGGCGGGGACGGTGACGGGGACGCCGGCGGGGACGCTGCCGGGGACACCGGCTCGGGGGACGCGGCCTCGGCGGACGACGCCGACATGCCGCAGACGCCGGTCGAGCAGGTGGACGACACCGACGGGGGTGCCCCGCAGGAGCAGGCGGCGCCCGAGCCCGCCGGGGCGCCCGCGGGCCAGGGCTCGTCGGGCGACGGGCAGGGCACCCCGGTGACCATGCCGGCGCTGGGCGAGAGCGTCACCGAGGGCACCGTGACGCGCTGGCTCAAGGCCGTCGGCGACGAGGTGACCGCCGACGAGCCGCTGCTGGAGGTCTCCACCGACAAGGTCGACACCGAGATCCCGGCCCCGGTGTCGGGCACCCTGCTGTCGATCGCGGTCAACGAGGACGAGACGGTCGAGGTCGGCGCGCAGCTCGCGGTGATCGGCAGCGGCGCCGGCGACTCCGCTCCGTCGGCGCCCGCACCGCAGCCCGAGCAGCCGTCCGCACCGGCGGCCCAGGGGGAGTCCTCCCCGGTCAAGCAGGAGGTGCCGGCCGTCCCGCCAGTCCGTGAACAGCAGCAGGCTGCCCGCGGGCCGCAGGCTGCTGAGGAGCCCCCCGGCGCACCGCCGTCGGTGCCCGCGGGTGCCGACTACGGCTCCGGCGACGCGGAGAGCGTCCGAGCCCAGCAGAGCCAGCCGCCGAGCCAGCCGGCGGGGTCCTCCTCGGGCGGTCAGGCTCCGGCACCGGCTCCGGCACCCGCCGATGGCTCCGGCACGTACGTGACCCCGCTGGTGCGCCGCCTCGCCGCCGAGCACGGTGTCGACCTCTCCTCGGTCACCGGCACCGGCGTGGGCGGGCGGATCCGCAAGCAGGACGTCCTCGCCGCGGCCGAGTCGGCGAAGGCCCCGGCCGCGGAGGCCCCGGCGCCCGCGCCCGCTCCCGCCGCGTCCTCCGGCCGGCCCTCGGCGCCGTCCCCCGCGGCCCAGGCGGACCCCTCGCTGCGCGGCCGCACCGAGAAGATGTCGCGCCTGCGCGGCGTCATCGCCCGGCGGATGGTCGAGTCCCTGGCCATCAGCGCGCAGCTCACCACCGTCGTGGAGGTCGACGTCACGCGGATCGCGAAGCTGCGTGACCGGGCGAAGCGGGACTTCCAGACCCGCGAGGGCGTCAAGCTGTCGTTCCTGCCGTTCTTCGCCAAGGCGGCCGTCGAGGCGCTCAAGGCCCACCCGTCCGTGAACTCCTCGGTCGACCTGGAGGCCGGGACGGTCACCTACCACGACGCAGAAAACCTCGGGATAGCCGTCGACACCGAGCGGGGCCTGCTCGTGCCGGTCATCCACGGCGCCGGCGACCTGAGCCTGGGAGGCATCGCCCGCAAGATCGCCGACCTCGCCGAGCGGACCCGCATCAACAAGGTCACCCCGGACGAGCTGGGCGGTGGCACCTTCACGCTGACCAACACCGGCAGCCGCGGCGCCCTGTTCGACACGCCGATCATCAACCAGCCCCAGGTGGCGATCCTGGGCACGGGCGCGGTCGTCAAGCGGCCGGTCGTGGTGCAGGACCCCGACCTGGGTGAGGTCATCGCGGTCCGCTCGATGGTCTACCTCGCGCTCACCTACGACCACCGGATCGTCGACGGCGCCGACGCCGCCCGGTTCCTGGTCAGCGTGAAGGAGCGCCTGGAGGCCGGTCAGTTCGAGGGCGAGCTCGGCCTCGCCTGATGTCCCCCGGTCGGGCCCCGGCGGAGACGCCGGGGCCCGACCGCGTCCGTGCACAGGGGGCGAGGAGCGTCCATGAAGATCGCGGTCACCGGGGCCTCGGGCCTCATCGGCCAGGCACTGGTCCCGGCGCTGCGTGCCGACGGGCACGACGTCGTCCGGCTGGTCCGCCGGACCCCACGCACGGCCGACGAGCACCGGTGGGACCCACGGCACCGGCAGCTCGACCCGGCGGTGGTGAGCGACGTCGACGCGGTGGTGAACCTCGCCGGCACGCCCATCCGGCCGCGCCCCTTCACCCCGTCGTACAAGCGGGACCTGGTGTCCAGCCGGGTCGACAGCACGACCACGGTGAGCGAGGCGCTGGCCGCCGCGCAGACCGCCGACCCGTCGCGGCCGCGGGTGTTGCTGTCCGCGTCGGCCGTGGGGTTCTACGGCGACACCGGTGACCGCGTCGTCGAGGAGGACGCACAGTCGGGCGAGGACTTCCTCGCCCGACTGTGCGTGCAGTGGGAGGACGCCACCCGACCGGCCGTCGACGCAGGCGTCCGCGTGGTCACCCTGCGGACCGGCCTGGTCATCGGCCGCGACGCGATGCTGGTGCGGATCCTCGGACTGGTGTTCCGTCTCGGCCTCGGCGGCCGCATGGGGTCGGGCCGGCAGTACTGGCCGTGGGTCAGTCTCGCCGACGAGGTCGGCGCCATCCGGTTCCTCCTCACGGCCGACGACGTCCGCGGGCCGGTGAACCTGACCGGGCCGGAGCCGGTGCGCAACAGCGATTTCGTGCGCGACCTGGCCGCCGCGGTGTCCCGTCCCGCCGTGCTGCCCGTCCCGGCCGTCGCCCTGCGGCTCGCCCTCGGTGAGTTCGGGCGCTCCAGCGTGCTGGCCGGTCAGCGTGCCGTGCCGGCCCGGCTGCAGTCCGCCGGTTACCGGTTCACGCACGGCGACCTCCCGTCGGCGCTGCGGGAGGCTCTCGGCCGCGGCTGACCGGTCACGACAGCCGGCCGGCCGAGCCGATCAGCCAGCCGTCCGGGCCCGGGACCAGGACCATCGCCACCGGGGTCCGGTCCCGCCCGGCCTCGGTCCGCAGCGCCGGGCCGTCCGGGGCGTCCGCCGGGACGACCGCGTAGTCGGGCCAGCCATCGAGCAGCCGCACCCGGACCTGACCGTCAGCGTCGGGCTCGGCGGTGGCCGTCACCTCGGTGACGGTCGGCCGGAACCCGCGCAGCGCCTCCCCCGCCGCCGTCAGTGACGCCAGGTAGGCGCGGTCGGCGGCCAGCAGCGGGCTGTCGGCGGCGTGCACCTGGTCGAGCAGGCCGGCGTCCCCGGTGGTGAACGCCGTCGCGCGCCGCTCGTACAGGCCGGTGAGGATCGCCGTCCAGTCCGTGTCCTCGGGCGCCGTCGGAGGCGGAGCCGGCTCCGGGGTCGCGGGCGGGACCGAGGACGTGGACGGAGCCGCGGTCGCGGAGGGAGACGGGGACGCCTCGGGAGCCGGCATCGAGGGACCCGACGCCGCGGGGTGCGGCGAGGGGGTCGGCGGCGTGGTGCTGGGCCGGGACGGCGTCGCCGGGCCTGCCGACACCGTCTGCGCCTCGGCCGCCGGGACCGCTGCCCCGCCCGGACCGGACCGTGTCCAGGCCAGCCCGCCCCAGATCGCGACGGTGACCAGCAGCAGCGTGCCGACGCCGGCGGCGG
The DNA here is from genome assembly GCF_900115395.1 of Geodermatophilus obscurus. Lineage (GTDB taxonomy): Bacteria > Actinomycetota > Actinomycetes > Mycobacteriales > Geodermatophilaceae > Geodermatophilus > Geodermatophilus obscurus_B. The sequence continues at coordinate 299,972 of NZ_FOWE01000005.1, read as the reverse complement.
CCCGCCGCAGCACCGCCGGGCCGGGTCGCCGGAGCCTCCGGGTGGCCGGGCGGACCTCCCGCGGCGCGGGCCGCCGGTGCCGGCCGGGCACCTGGTGGGTCAGCTCGGTGCGGTGTCCGCGACCGGTCCGCGTGGCGGACGCGTCGATCCCCCCGGACCGGGACAGCCGGACGGGCTCCGGGCGGCAGGCGTGCCGCAGGTCGAGGGCGAACGCCGCCGCGGAACCGCGGGCGTGCGGGTCGGCCGACAGCCCCCGGGCGACGACCTCGAGGAGGGCGGGCGGGGCGTCGGGTGCCAGCGCCGCGAGGTCGGGCAGCTCTCCGGCGGCCGCGACGGCGAGCGTGTCGGCGGGTGTCGCGGCGTTCCACGGAGCCACCCCGGTCAGGGAGTGGAAGGCCGCCGCCGCGACGCCGAACACGTCGGACGCGGGGCCGGGTGCGCCACCGCGGGCCACCGCGGGGTCGACGTAGGCGGGGGTGACCTCGCCCGCCGCCTCCTCCCCCAGGACACGGGCCACCCCGAGGTCGGTGAGCACCGGCCGTCCCTCGGCGGTGAACACGACGTTGCCCGGGGAGAGGTCACCGTGCACGACGCCCTCCTCGTGCGCCCGCGCGAGAGCCGCGGCCACCGGCGCGAGGGCGGTGACCACCTCACCGGGGCGCAGGCGCCCGCGCCGGGCGAGCAGGGCCGCGAGGCTGCCGCCCTCGAGGAGGTCGAGGACGAGCGCCACGCGGGGCGGACCACCGCGACGTGGCTGGTGCACGACCTCGTGCAGGTGGACGAGGTGCGGGTGGTCCAGCGCCCCGAGCAGGGCGGCCTCGCGGGCCTGCCGCTCGGCGTCGCCGGCGACCAGCACCTTGACCGCGACCGGCGGGCCGCCGCCGCGGGGGCGGGCGCGCCAGACCTCGCCGGATCCGCCGCGCCCGAGCAACCGGTCGAGCAGGTAGCCGGGGACGACCGGGGGCAGCGCCGAGGCGCCGTCGTCGGACGTGGGGTCCGCACCGGGACGGGCAGCGGCGTCATCGGGATCAGGCAGCGTGGACACGGCCGGGGACGGTAGGCCGGGCGGCCGCGGTCCCGCTGCGGTTGTCCACAGGTGCGCGGCGGGTCCACAGCCACCCGCCCGGACGGGTGCGCGGGACCGGCGGGACCTAGGTTCAGGACATGCCACCGCCTGCCCGCGCCGAGGTCGTCGTGGTCGGGGCTGGCCTGGCGGGTCTCTCGGTCGCCACCCGCCTGGCCGCCGCCGGCTGTGACGTGCACGTGCTGGAGGCCTCGGGGCACGTCGGCGGGCGGCTGGAGACCGACCGGGTCGACGGTTTCGTCGTCGACCGCGGCTTCCAGGTCCTCAACACCGGCTATCCCCGGGCGGCCGACCTCGACCTGCCCGCGCTCGAGCTCGGCTACTTCACCCCCGGCGCCGTGGTCCGGGTCGACGGGCGGGCGCACCGGGTGGCCGACCCGCGGCGCCGGCCCACCGCACTCCCCGACACGCTGCGCGCGCCCATCGGCTCACTGACCGAGAAGGTCGCCGTCGCCGCCTTCTCCGCCCGCGCGGGTTACTGGCCCGTCCCCCGGCTGCTCGCCGCGCCGGAGACGACGGCGGCCGAGCACCTGCGGCGGGCCGGCGTGGGCGAGACGGCGCTCGAACGGTTCTTCGCCCCCTTCCTGGCCGGGGTCCTGCTCGAGGACCGGCTGGAGACCTCGAGCCGCTACCTCGACCTGCTCTGGCGCAGCTTCGCCCGGGGGGCGACCGGACTGCCGGCGCAGGGGATCCAGGCGATCGGGGAGCAACTGGCCGCCGGCGTGGGCGCCGGGCGGGTGCACACCGGTGTCCGGGTCGGCGCGGTCACCGGCAGCCAGGTCAGCAGCGACGCCGGACCGGTCCACGCCGACGCCGTCGTGGTGGCCACCGACCCCGGCACCGCCGCCGGCCTGCTCCCGGCCGTCGAGGCCGCCGCGCCCCGGCAGGTGACCACCCACTACCACGTGCTCCCGGCCTCCCCCTGGACCGAGCCGCTGATCGTCCTCGGCACCCCCGGAGGACGGCTGGTCAACAGCGTGGTGCTCAGCGACGCCCAGCCGGGCTACTCCCCCGACGGGCGGGCCCTGGTCGCCAGCAACTCCCTCGTACCCACCCGCGAGGCCGACGTCCGCGACGAGGTCGCGCGGCTGCACGACGTCGCCGCGGCCGACCTCGAGCACCTCACCACCGTGACGGTGACCGGGGCCCAGCCGGCCGCCCTCCCCCCGCTGCGGCACCGTCGTCCGGTCGACCTCGGCGGCGGCCTCTACGTCTGCGGGGACCACCGGGACACCCCGTCCATCCAGGGCGCCATGGCCAGCGGCCGGCGGGCCGCCGCGGCCGTCCTGCGCGCGCTGCGACCGGCCGCCGGGGCAGCCTGATGCCGGCCTCCGCCCCGACGATCCTCGCCACGAGCATCGGGTTCGACTCCCGCGGCCGCGGCCCGTCCGACTGGGCGCCCGGACCGGTGTTCGACCTCGCCGTCGAGCTGGCCGGGGCACCGGAGCAGCCACGCCTGTGCTTCCTGGGCACCGCCACCGGCGACGACCCGGCGCGTGTCGCCGGGGTGTACGGCGCCTTCGCCGGCAGCGCGGTCCGGGTCAGTCACCTCAGCCTGTTCCCGATGCCCACGGTGCCCGACGTGCGCGCGCACCTGCTCGCGCAGGACGTCGTCTGGGTCGGCGGCGGCAGCGTCGCCAACCTGCTGGCGGTCTGGCGGGTGCACGGCCTCGACGAGGTGTTCCGGGAGGCGTGGGAGGCGGGGGTCGTGCTCGGCGGGGTGTCGGCCGGGTCGCTGTGCTGGCACGTCGGCGGCACCACCGACTCCTACGGCCCCGACCTGCGACCGGTCACGGACGGCCTCGCTCTCATCCCGACCTCCAACGGCGTCCACCACGACTCCGAGGAGCAGCGCCGCCCGCTGTACCACCGGCTGGTCGCCGACGGGACGCTGCCGCCCGGGCACGCCACCGACGACGGCGCGGGGCTGGTCTACCGCGGCACCGAGCTGGCCCAAGTCGTCGCCGACCGGCCGGGCGCGGCCGCGTACCGCGTCGAGCGCGGACCCGATGGCACCGCCGTGGAGACCCGTCTCGAGCCGCGCCGGCTGCGATGACGACGGGCCTAGGCTGGGTCCGTGACTGAGCTGCAGGTGGTCCGGGCCGGCACCGTCCCCTACGAGGAGGCGTGGGCGCGCCAGCGCGAGCTCCACGCCGCGCGGGTGGCCGGGGAGGGCCCGGACACGCTGCTGCTGCTCGAGCACCCGTCGGTGTACACGGCCGGACGCCGGACCGAGCCGCACGAGCGCCCGGTCGACGGCACGCCGGTCGTCGACGTCGACCGGGGCGGCAAGATCACCTGGCACGGGCCCGGCCAGCTCGTCGGCTACCCGATCGTGGCCCTCCCCGACCCGGTCGACGTCGTCGCGCACGTGCGGCGCCTCGAGGACGCGCTGATGCAGGTCTGCGCGGACCTCGGCGTCGACACCCAGCGCGTCGACGGGCGCAGCGGGGTCTGGCTGGCGGCGGACGCGCCGGGTCCCGGCAGCCGGTTCCGGCCGGAGCGGAAGATCGCCGCGATCGGTGTGCGGGTCGCCCGCGGCGTGACGATGCACGGCTTCGCCCTCAACTGCGACCCCGACCTGGCCGCGTTCGGCGCGATCGTCCCGTGCGGCATCGCCGACGCCGGCGTCACGTCGCTGACCGCCGAGCTCGGCCGGGACGTCCCCGTGGCCGAGGTGATCGACGCGGTGGAGGCGGCGGTGCGGCGGGTGCTCACCCTCGCCACCGCCGTCTGACCCGTGGCCGACCTGCCGCGCTCGACCTACGTCAGCCTGACCACGTTCCGCCGCACCGGCGTCCCCGTGGCGACGCCGGTGTGGGCCGCACCCGACCTCGACTCGCTGGTCGTCTGGACCCGCGCCGACTCGGGCAAGGTGAAGCGGCTGCGGCACACCGCGCAGGTGACCGTCGCGCCGTGCGACGTCCGCGGACGGCCCGGGAGCCCCGCCGTCGAGGCGCAGGCCGGGTTCGTCGACCGGGCGGAGTGGCCGCGGGCCCTGGCCGCGCTCCGGCGTGCCTACGGCTGGCGGTTCCAGGCCGGGTACGTCACCCCACGGCTGTGGACCCGGCTGAGGAGGCCCGGGACCGAGCGGCACGAGCTCATCCGCATCCGCCCCGCCTGAACCGCGACGGCCCGGGCGGGGCGGCTGCCGGTCAGCCGACGACGAAGTTGACCAGCCGGCCGGGGACGGCGATCACGCGCCGCACCGTCTTCCCGGCCAGCTGCGCGGCGACCTTCTCGTCCGCCCGCGCCGCCTGCTCGAGGCCCGCGGCGTCGGCGTCGGCCGGCACGGTCACCTGCGCGCGCACCTTCCCGTTGACCTGGACGGCGACCTGCACGGTGTCCTCGGCCAGCCACTGCTCGTCGGCGACCGGGAACGGCGCCCACGCCACCGAGTCGTCGTGGCCCAGGCGCGCCCACAGCTCCTCGGCCAGGTGCGGGGCCAGCGGCGCCACCAGCAGCACCAGCGGCTCGGCCACCGCCCGCGGCACCGGGGAGTCGGCACCGTAGGCCGCCGTCAGCGCGTTGGTCAGCTCCGCGATCCGGGCGATGGCCACGTTGAACCGCAGGGTCGCCATGCCGTCGCGCACCCCGGCGATCGCGCGGTGCAGCGCGCGCTGCACCTCGTCGGACGGCGCGGAGTCGTCGGCGCGGACGGCACCGGTCTCCTCGTCGACGACGACCCGCCAGATCCGCTGCAGCAGCCGCTGCGACCCGACGACGGCCTTGGTGTCCCAGGGCCGCGACTGCTCCAGCGGACCGGTCGACATCTCGTACACCCGGAACGTGTCCGCCCCGTACGCGCCGATCATCTCGTCGGGCGTGACCATGTTCTTCAGGCTCTTGCCGATCTTGCCGTACTCACGGTTGACCGGCCTGCCCTCGTACAGGAACTGCCCGTCCTGCTCGACGACCTCGGCGGCGGGCACGTAGAAGCCGCGCTCGTCGGTGTAGGCGTAGGCGGAGATGTAGCCCTGGTTGACCAGCCGGCGGAACGGCTCCTCGCTGGACACGTGGCCCAGGTCGTGCAGGACCTTGTGCCAGAACCGCGCGTACAGCAGGTGCAGCACCGCGTGCTCCATGCCGCCGACGTAGAGGTCCACGCCGCCGGTGTCGCCGGGCGACTGCGGACCCAGCCAGTAGCGCTCCAGCTCGGGGTCGACCAGCTGGGTGTCGTCGCCGGGGTCGAGATAGCGCAGGTGGTACCAGCACGACCCCGCCCAGTTGGGCATCGTGTTCGTCTCGCGGCGGTAGGGCTTGAGCCCGTCACCCAGGTCGAGCTCGACCGTCGTCCACTCGGTGACCCGGGACAGCGGCGGCTCGGGCTGGGAGTCGGCGTCGTCGTCGGCGAAGGTCTTCGGCGAGTAGTCGTCGACCTCCGGCAGCAGCACCGGCAGCAGCGACTCGGGCACCGCGCGGGGCAGGCCGTCGGCGTCGTAGACGATCGGGAACGGCTCGCCCCAGTAGCGCTGCCGGCTGAACAGCCAGTCGCGCAGCTTGTAGGTGGTCGTCGCCTCGCCGTGCCCGGCCGACGCCAGCCACTCCGTCATCCGCGCGATGGCGGTGTCCTTGTCGGTCAGCCCGTCCAGCGACACGTGCTCGTTCGACGAGTTGGTCATCGGCCCGCTGCCGGTGTACGCGCCGCCGTCCCAGTCGGCGGGCGGCTGCACGGTGCGGACCACCGGCAGCCCGAAGGCCTCGGCGAACTCCCAGTCGCGGGTGTCCTCACCGGGCACGGCCATGATCGCGCCGGTGCCGTAGCCGGTCAGCACGTAGTCGGCGATGAACACCGGCAGCTCGCGGCCGTTCACCGGGTTGACGGCGGTGGCGCCCAGCCACGCGCCGGTCTTCTCCCGGCCGGCGTCCTGGCGGTCGAGCTCCGAGCGGCGGGACGCCTGCCGCTGGTACTCCTGCACCGCCTCGGCGGGCGTCGCGGCGCCCCCGGTCCAGCGCGGGTCGGTGCCGTCGGGCCAGGCGTCGGCGGTGAGCGCCTCGACCAGCGGGTGCTCCGGAGCCAGCACCACGTACGTGGCGCCGAACAGCGTGTCGGGCCGGGTGGTGAAGACCTCGATCGTCCGGTCCGCGGCGGCGAAGCGGATGCGCGCACCGGTCGAGCGGCCGATCCAGTTGCGCTGCATCTGCTTGACCGAGTCCGACCAGTCCAGGCGGTCGAGGTCGGCCAGCAGCCGCTCGGCGTAGGCGGTGATCCGCATCATCCACTGGTTGAGCGGGCGTCGGAACACCGGGAAGTTGCCACGCTCGGAGCGGCCGTCGGGCGTGACCTCCTCGTTGGAGAGCACCGTGCCCAGCCCCGGGCACCAGTTGACCGGCGCCTCGTGCCGGTAGGCCAGCCGGTGCGCGTCGACGACCTGCCGCTTGGCGACGTCGGACAGCCCGGCCCACGGCAGCCCCGACGGGTTGGTGCCGGGCGCGGGCTCACGGGTGCCGGCGTCGAGCTCGGCGACCAGCTCCTCGACCGGGCGGGCCCGGCCGGCCTCCTCGTCGAACCAGGCGCCGAAGATCCTCAGGAAGATCCACTGCGTCCACCGGTAGTAGCCGGGGTCGATCGTGGCGAAGGTGCGCCGCTCGTCGTGGTCGACGCCGAGGCGCCGCAGCTGCGCGCGGATGGCGGCGATGTTGGCCTCGGTGGTGACCCGCGGGTGCTGCCCTGTCTGGACGGCGTACTGCTCGGCGGGCAGTCCGAAGGCGTCGTAGCCCATGGGGTGGAGCACGTTGTCGCCGTCCATGCGACGGAACCGGCTGGTGACGTCGGTGCCCAGGTAGCCCAGCGGGTGGCCGACGTGCAGGCCGGCGCCCGAGGGGTACGGGAACATGTCCATCACGAAGGACTTGGGCCGCCCGGCGACCCGCTCGAAGCCCGCCGACAGCCGCCCGGTCGGGTTGGGCGTGTGGAAGGTGCCCTCGGCCTCCCACCGGTCCTGCCACGCCAGCTCGATCCGCTGCGCCAGCGCGGGCGTGTAGCGGTGCGGCGGGACGCCCTCGTCCGCGGGCTCGGTGGTGGGCTGGCTCGCCGTCTGGCTCATCGCGGTGCTCCCGGGGGTCATCCGTCGGCGGACATGAAAAAACCCCTCACGCAGGAGGGGTCGCCGTGCTGACGCGGATCAGGTCAGCACGGCCGGAGAAGGAGGCGTCCGCCGCTCACCCGCCCAGCCTAGCGCGCGGCGCCGTCTCACCCGGAGGGGTCGACCCGGGCCGTCCGGGTGCACACCCGAGCGGGAGCCGCCGATGCAGTACCCGTGCGCCCAGAAGCGGTGTCCCCCCGTCCTCGCCTGCCGACCCGTCCGCGCGACCTCCTCCTCGTCGTCGCGGTGCTCGGCGTGGCCGTGTTCGCCACGGGCACCGGCCCGCGGCCGGGCGGACGGGCGTGGGACCTGTTCTACGACCTGGTCGTCTACCACGTGCCGTGGGTGGCCGCGGGTGCCGCCTGCTGGCTGACCGCCCGCACCGCGCCGCGCGAGGCGGTGGCGTGGCGGGCGATGGCGACGTCGCTGCTCGTCGGCGCCGTCGGCAACGTGGCCCGGATCGTGGAGACCGGCCAGGCCGGCACCACGCCGTCGCCGGTCGCCGACGCCTGCGTGGCGGTCGCCTACGGCAGCCTCTACGTCGCGCTGTTCGTCCTCATCCGCGCCCGCGTGACCCGCTTCCTGCCGAGCATGTGGCTCGACGGCGTCGTCGGCGCCCTCGGCGCGTCCGCGGTCGGCGCCGGCTTCCTGCTCGGCCCCTACCTGACCGGCGACGGCCAGGTCTCGGTCATGCAGGTCGCCTGGCCCGCGGCCGACGTGCTGCTGCTGGCGCTGCTGGCCGGCGTGGGCGCCATCCTCGGCGTCCACCTGGACCGCACGCTGGTGCTGGCCGGCGGGGCGGTGGCCCTCTTCTGCGTCGCCGACGCCGCCCTGTTCGCCCTCAGCGTCGCCGACCGCTACACCGACGGCGGCCCGCTCGAGCTGCTGTGGCTGGCCGGCGTGCTGTGCGCCGCGGTCGCCGCGCAGCGGACCACCGGCGACCCGCGGCCGCGCGAGGACGACGGCGGGGTCCGCATCACCTGGCGCCTGGTCGCCCTGCCGCTGGCCGGCACGCTCGCCGCCCTGGCCGTGCTCGCCGCCGGCTACGGCGACCAGCTGCCGAGCACCGCCGGCTGGCTCGCCGTCGGCTGCGTGCTCGCCGCGCTGGCCCGCACGGCGGTCACCTTCCGCGAGGTCAGCTCGTTCGCGACCGTCCGCCAGGAGGCGCGCACCGACGAGCTGACCGAGCTGCCCAACCGCCGCGCCCTGCTCGAGACCGCCCGCAGCGTCGTCGCCGCGGCCACCACCGCTCGCCCCGCGGCCCTGCTCCTGCTCGACCTCGACGGCTTCAAGGAGGTCAACGACAGCCTCGGTCACGGCGCCGGCGACGAGCTGCTGCGCCAGGTCGGCCCGCGCCTGGCCCCGGCGCTGCGCCCCGGCGAGGTCCTGGCCCGCCTCGGCGGTGACGAGTTCGCCGTCCTGCTGCCCGCCGCCGACCTCGACACCGCCGCCGAGCGCGCCGGCGTCGTGCACGACCTGCTGCGCCAGCCGTTCGCCGTCGACGGCATCCGGCTGCACGTGGGGGTGAGCATCGGCGTCTCGACGGCGCCGGTGCCTGCCGACGACGTGCAGGAGCTGCTGCGCTGCGCCGACGTCGCGATGTACGCGGCCAAGACCGAGCGCACCGGCGTGCACGTGTACGTCCCCGACCCCTCGAGCGGCTCGGGCGAGCGGCTGCGGACGATGGAGGAGCTGCGCACCGCCCTCGTCCGCGACGAGCTCGACGTGCACCTGCAGCCGCAGGTCGCCATGGACGACGGCCGGGTGGTCGGCGTCGAGGCCCTGCTGCGCTGGCACCACCCGGTCCGCGGGCTGGTCGGCCCCGCGCAGGTGCTGCCCGCCGCCGAGCAGGCCGGGCTGCTGCGCCCGCTCACCGACACCGTCCTGGAGCGCTCGCTGGACGCGGTGGCGCGGTGGTGGGACGACCACGGCGTGCCGGTGTCGGTGAACCTGTCGGCGGCCAACGTCGCCGACCTCGACCTGCCGCGCAAGGTCGCCGAGAAGCTGGCCCGCCGGGGCCTGCCCGCGGCGGCGCTGACCCTCGAGCTGGTCGAGGACACCCTCATGGCCGACCCCGAGCGCGGCCGCACGGTGCTCGGGGAGCTGCGGCGCCTGGGCGTGCGCACCTCGATCGACGACTACGGCACCGGGTACAGCTCGCTGGCCTACCTGCGCCGGCTGCCCGCCGACGAGCTCAAGCTCGACCGCAGCCTCACCTGCGACGTCGCCGACGACGAGCGGGCCGCCGCGATCGTGCGGCACACCGTGGCCCTCGCCCACGACCTCGGCCTGAGCCTGGTCGCCGAGGGCGTCGAGGACGTCGTCACCGCCCGGCGCCTGGCCGAGCTGGGCTGCGACGTCGCGCAGGGCTACGCCGTGGCCCGGCCGATGCCGGTCGGGGACCTGCTGCGCTGGCTGGCCGCGGAGCGGCTGCCGCTCGTGCCCACCGTCTGACGGTCCCGGGCGGGGTCCGGGGGTGTGCTGTCCCGGCGGAGCGGGCAGGATGGCCGGAGTCGATCTACCCGGAGGTGCGATCCCGTGTTCCGCTCCCAGTCCCGTGTGCCGGCCCTCGGACCCGAGTCCCGCGGCCAGGTGATCGGGGCCGAGCTCCAGGAGGGCCTGGCCCACCTCGGCGCCGCGGTCACCGAGGCCCGCCTCGCCGCCGTGGAGCAGCTGGCACCCCGCGTCGACGCCGCGCGCGAGGTGGCCGGGCCGGTCCTCGACGCCGCCCGCGTCGCCGTCGCCCCGCGGTTGGCCGCGGCCGTCGCGGCCACCGCGCCCGTGGTGGCCTCCGCCCGCGAGGCGCTGGCCCCGCGCGTGGAGGCCGCCCGCGGCGCCACCACGCCGGCGCTGGAGCTGGCCCGCGAGAGGGTCGACGCCGCCGTCGAGGTCCTCACCCCCCGCGTGGTGGCGGCCCGCGAGTCCGCCGGTCCCGCGGTCACCTCGGCGCTCGCCGCCGTCGGCGCCGCCGCGGTGAAGGCCGCCACCGACCTCGCCCCCCACCTCGAGGCCGCGCAGGAGGCGACCCGCCACGCGCTGGCCACCGAGGTCGCACCGCGCGTGGCGGCCGCCCGCGACACCGTCGGGCCGGCGCTCGGCTCCGCCCGCGACAGCCTGGTCGCCGGCGTCGGCACCGCCCTCGGCGAGCTGGAGGCGCGCCGCGCCGAGCTGGTCGGCGGCACGGTGACGAGCGTCGGCACGGGGAAGCGGAAGACGAAGCGGAAGTCTTCGAAGACCCTTGCGAAGGTCCGGCGGCAGGTGGGTACGGACACCTCGTCACGCCGCTGGCCGTGGGTGCTCGTCGCCCTCGCCGTCGGTGCGGCCACCTTCGCCTTCCTGCGCCGCCGGAAGGAGGACCCGTGGACGCCGGCCCCCACCGGCGACGGGCCCGTCCCGAGCTACCGAGAGGACCCCGTGCCCAGCTCCCCGAGCAGCGACCAGTCCGGCAAGACCGTCTCCGACGCCATGTTCGTGTCCGGCGACTCGGCGCCCGCCGAGTCCGACATGGGCATCCGTGACGCCCAGAACGTGGCCGGTGACGACGACGCCGGCGCCACCGACCCCACGCAGACCGCTCCCGAGCCGTTCACCAGCGGTGGTGGCGGCTCCACCGAGGGCCCGACCGCGGGCCCGGCGGCCGGCCAGGCCTGAGCCGTCCGCGACCCGTTCCCCGCCGCCCCCGCCGCCTCCCGAGGCCGCGGGGGCGGCGTGCGTCCAGGGGTACCGTGCAGGTCATGAGCGAGACGGCGGTCCCCACTCCCTCTCCTGCCGCGTCCTCCCCCGCCGTGATCGAGCCGGCCGGCCGCAAGCTGCTCCGCCTGGAGGTGCGCAACAGCCAGGTGCCGATCGAGCGCAAGCCGGAGTGGATCAAGACGCGGCTCAAGACGGGCCCGGAGTTCACCCAGCTGCGGTCGCTGGTCCGCCGCGAGGGCCTGCACACGGTGTGCGAGGAGGCCGGCTGCCCCAACATCTACGAGTGCTGGGAGGACCGGGAGGCGACCTTCCTCATCGGCGGTGACCAGTGCACCCGGCGCTGCGACTTCTGCCAGATCGACACCGGCAAGCCGGCCGACTTCGACGCCGACGAGCCGCGTCGGGTCGCCGAGAGCGTCGCCACGATGCAGCTGCGCTACGCCACGGTGACCGGCGTCGCCCGCGACGACCTGCCCGACGGCGGAGCCTGGCTCTACGCCGAGACCGTCCGCCGGATCCACGCCGCCGTCCCCGGCTGCGGCGTCGAGCTGCTCATCCCCGACTTCAACGCCGACCCCGCCCAGCTCGCCGAGGTCTTCTCCTCCCGGCCCGAGGTGCTCGCGCACAACGTCGAGACGGTGCCGCGCATCTTCAAGCGGATCCGGCCCGGCTTCCGTTTCGAGCGGTCGCTGGCGGTCATCACCGCCGCCCGCGAGGCCGGCCTGGTCACCAAGTCCAACCTCATCCTCGGCATGGGCGAGGAGCCGGAGGAGGTCGTGGAGACCATGCGGGCCCTGCACGAGGCCGGCTGCGACCTGCTGACCATCACCCAGTACCTGCGCCCCTCACCCCGTCACCACCCCGTGGTCCGCTGGGTCAAGCCCGACGAGTTCGTCGGCTTCCAGCAGCAGGCCGAGGAGATCGGCTTCCCGGGGGTGCTGGCCGGGCCGCTCGTGCGCAGTTCCTACCGGGCCGGCCGGCTCTACCAGCAGGCCGTCGAGGCGCGCGGGCTGACCCCTCGGGGCTGATCGGCCCGCGTGCCCACCGGGAGTGCGCTCCCGCGCCCCTATCCTGGGGACATGGCACGCAGCAAGCCCACAGGTCCCGCCGCGCCCACCGGGAAGGCCGGGCGCGGTCCCGGGACGACCGGACGGAGCCGGACCACGGGCGGTGCCACCGCGTCCGGTGCGACCGCATCCGGTGCCACCGCCTCCGGTGCGACCGCCTCCGGTGCCACCGCCTCCGGTGCCACCGCCTCCGGGGCGACCGCGGGCGGTGCCGCCAAGCCCGGCAAGCCGGCCAAGCCCCCGAAGCTCGGCAAGGACGGCAAGCCGAAGGTGGGCCGCCTGAAGAAGCTCGGCAACCAGGCCCGCATGATCAAGCAGGCCTACTCGCTGACGCGCAAGAACGACCCCAAGCTGCCGTGGCTGATGCTCATCGCCTTCGTGGTGGTGGCCGGCGCCGTCGAGCTGCTGGCCATCCTCTTCGGCGCGCCGTTCCTCCTGCTGCCGCTGGCGGTCATCACCGGCGTGCTGGCGGCCATGATCGTCTTCGGCCGCCGCGCGCAGGGCTCGGCCTACCGCCAGGTGGAGGGCCAGCCCGGCGCGGCGGCGTGGGTGCTCGAGGGCATGCGGGGCGACTGGCGGGTCAGCGCCGGGGTCGCCGGCACCGCCCAGCTCGACGCCGTCCACCGGGTGCTCGGCCGGCCCGGGATCATCCTCGTCGCCGAGGGCTCCCCCACCCGGGTGCGGAGCCTGCTGGCGCAGGAGAAGAAGAAGATCGCGCGCATCGTCGGCGACACCCCGATCTACGACGTCATGGTGGGCGACGAGGAGGGGCAGGTCCCGCTGCGCAAGCTCAGCACCCACGTGATGAAGCTGCCCCGGAACCTGTCGGCCGGGGAGGTCAACACCCTCGGCAAGCGCATGGCGGCGCTCGGCGGGGCGCGGATGCCGGTCCCCGGTGGCCCGCTGCCCGGCGGCAAGCAGATGACGGTCAGCCAGCGGCAGGTCCGCCGCCGCTGACGACCTGCGCGGACGGGAGCACCGCCCGGCCGCCGGCGCGGCTCCCCGTCGGTGCCGCCGACGGGGTCAGAGCGCGGGAGCCGGACGGCGCCGGCGCCGCAGGCCGAGCATGTAGGGCATGCCGGCCCCGGCGACACCGACCGTCCGCCCGAGGCGTCCACGCCAGGACGGCGCCGGCGGCGGCGGGAGGGGACCCGCGAGCTCCGCGACGTCGACGAACCACTCGCGGACGGGGCCGATCCCCTCGAGGTCCTGCGAGATCTCGTGGGCGGGGTCCGGCGGCGGGGTCCCGCCGGCCCGGTAGAGCTCGTCGGAGAAGAGCACGTACTCGGGGATGTCCACCGGGTTCTTCAGCATCCGGTGGACCTGGATGACGTCGATCCCGACGAGCTTGCGCCGCTGCCGGATGGTCTGGGTGGCGACCTCGCCGACGTGGGCGACGAACTTCAGCGTCAGGTTGCTCGCCTCGGTGCAGCCGTTGCACGGGCACAGGTTGCTCACGACGTAGTGCCGCTCGCGGTGGAACGCGCGGTGCATCGCGACGGCGGCGTCCGTGGTGGCGGCGAGGGCGGCGCCGCCGCCGAGCGTGTCGGCGCGGCGGACGAGGAAGGCCGCGTCGCCCTCGATCTCGACCAGGTCGAAACCGCGGGCGGCGTCGACCACCTGTTCCAGCAGCCGCCCGGTGTTCACCTCGGCGTGCGCGAGGCTCATCCGGTGCGAGCCCATGTAGTCGGTGTAGCCGCCGATGTCGGCGATCAGGAGCAGTGCACGTCCGGACGCCATGGGACACGCTAGCGGGCGCAGGCCCCGCCGGTGCCCGCTCCGGCCCCGGGCGTCGTCACGGGATCTGCCGTCCGGCCGGCGGCTCGGGCGCGTCCCGGGGCGCGTAGCGGTGGAGCATCGTGTCGACGACCGTGCCCGCCTCCCGGGCGCTCGGCGTGTAGCCGAGGACGACCGGGAGGAAGTGGTCCGAGCGCAGCGTCTGCAGCCGGAGGGCGCTGGTGGCCCGGACGGTGGCCGTCCGGCGGGTGCTGCGGAGCAGCGCGATCTCCCCGAACCCCTCCCCCGGACCGAGGGTCGCGACGGCGCGCCCGTCCCCGACCACCTCCACGCTCCCCGACTCGATCACGTAGTAGCGGTCGCCGACGTCGCCCTGCTCGAAGACGACGCCGCCCGCGGGCACCGCGACCGGCTCCATGCGGCGGGCCAGCTGCTCGATGGCCGGCAGGGGCAGCAGGTCCAGCATGGCCACGGCCCGCAGCAGGTCGATGTCCCGGTCGCGGACACCGATGGACCGGTCCAGCTGCCGTAGCCGGTGCCAGGAGGCCGCCGCGGCGACGGGACCGAGCAGACCCATCGTCAGCAGCGCGGTGCGCACGCCGGCCTGCTCGACCACCAGCGCCGCGACGACGGCCCCCGTCCCGGTGGACAGGGCGACCAGGGACTCCAGCACGCCGAAGACCCGCGCCAGCACGTCGTCGGGTGCCGTCCTGGCCAGCAGCGTGAACCCCCCGACGTCGATCAGGGCGTTGCCGACGCCGACGCAGGCCAGCAGGGCGAGCGCCGCGGCCTGGTACGGGAGGACGCCGATGAGCGTCACCGGCAGGCCGAACAGGGCCACCCCGACGGCGAACCAGGCACCGAGCCGGCGCGTCCCGACCAGCAGCGAGGCGGCGAGGGAGCCGAGGACGGCACCGGCCCCGATGGCGGCCGAGAGCGTGCCGACGCCGGGCTCGCCGGTGCGCAGCAGGTCGATCGCCACCACGACGGTGAGCACGGTCAGCGCCCCCCGGGTGAACGTCTGCGCCGCGGCGAGGCCGACGATGAGCGCCAGGTCGCGGTTGCGGACGACGGCGCGGACGCCGTCGGCCGCCTCACCGACCAGGTGGACCTCCACCGGGGCGGACGGTCGCGGCGGCGCGTCGTACCGCAGCCGCAGCAGCAGGACGGCGGCCCAGCAGGAGGCTCCCGCCGAGACGGCGAACACCGCGGTCAGGCCGACGAACCGGAGCAGCACCGCGGCCAGCAGCGGACCCGCCAGCGTCGCGACGGAGTCCAGCAGGCCGCGCACCACGTTCGCGCTGGCCAGCTCGTACCCGGTGCGGCACAGCGACGGGAGCAGTGCCGAGTGCGCCGGCCGGTAGAGGGTGGCGGCGACCGTCGACACCACGGCCAGCGCGTATACGACCTGCGGTGGGCCGGCCACGCCGACGACGACCGCCGTCGCGGCGGTGGCCACACCGCGGACGGTGGACACCAGGACCAGGACGCGTTCCCGTCGTCCCCGGTCGGCCAGCGGGGACAGCAGCGGGGTCAGGACCGCGGACGGCACCATCCGGAGCAGACCGACCAGTCCGACGGCCGTCGCCCCGCCGTCCCGGTAGGCCACGATCCCGAGTCCCACGGTGAACGCCCACTCGGCCGTCCACGCGCCGAGGAAGCTGAGCTGGGCGCGGCGCAGGTCGCGGTTCCGGGTGTTGCTCGCGAACGCGGCCGCGGCATCGCCGAGCCTGCTCCGGCCGCCTCGCTGCCCCATCGGGCGACGCTACCGCCGACGGGACCGCCGGCCGGGCCGCCGCGACCCCGGTATGCGGACGGCCTGGTTCCCCCGCCGGCTACAGGTCGTCGAAGGGCGCGGCGTAGCGGAAGGTGCCGCGCGGGGCGCCGTCGGCCAGGGCCCGGGCCTGGAAGTGCGCGCCCCAGCCGGGGTCCGGCGGCTCGACGCCCAGCTCGGTCGAGGGCAGGAAGCCGAACCGCCGGTAGTAGGTTGGGTCGCCGAGCAGGACGGCCAGCCGCTCCCCCGCCGCCTCGGCGACGGCGAGCAGCGCGTGCACCAGCACGGTGCCGATCCCCCGCCCCTGCCGGTCGGGCCGCACACCGACCGGCCCGAGGCCGAGCGCGGCGGCGCCGAGGGGCTCGACCCAGCCGCGGGTGGCGATCACGTGGCCGACGACGTCCGCGCCTTCGACGGCCACCAGCGAGAGGTGCGGCAGGAAGCCGACGTCCTCGCGGAGCTCGGCGAGCAGCCGCGCCTCCACCGCCGTGGGGAACGCCGCCCGGTGGAGGGCCTCGACGGCGGCGTGCTCGGCGGGCCGCTCGCGCCGCACGGCCATCGCGCGGGGTCCCGCCGCGGGCCCGGGAGCGGTGGGGGGCACGGTGGTCCGTCAGCGGTCGCGGACGACGGCGGTGTCGGTGAGCCGGTCGTGCAGGCCGCGGCCGTCGGCGTCGACGACGAGGGCGGGCACCAGGAGGAACAGCAGCCCGGTGCGCACGACCGCGCGCCACAGGGCGAGACGGGCCGCGGGGCGCGGGTGGGCCAGCCGCAGCCCGAGCAGCCGCATGCCGGGTGTCTGGCCGACGGCGAGCAGCGAGACGACGTACACCACGGCGAGGGACAGCAGGCTCCAGTTGCCGGGCAGGTCGGGGGCGGTGAAGAAGCCGGCGACCACCGCGGACAGGAACGCGTCGACGAGGAAGGCCAGCACCCGGGTGCCGAAGGGAGCCAGCGATCCCGGTCCGTCGGCGGGCAGGCCCAGGGAGGCGCCGCGCCGGCGCGCCTGAGAGGGTGGCTGCGCGTCCCCGACCATGCCCACCAGCGTAGACAGATGACCCTCCTGCCCCCGACGCTCGCAGGCTCCCGGCGGTGCCCTGCAGGAGGGCCGTTCCAGCACCTCACCGCGCCGACACGCCGAGGGCCTTGTTACCGCCCGGAAACAGGCGGGACACCCCCGGGCAACTCCCCGGCCATAGCGTTCGAGCGGCAGACCGCCCACTCCCGGAGGATCGATGTTCACCAGTCCCGACGAGGTCGCCGCCTACATCCGCGACAACGACGTCGAGTTCGTCGACGTCCGCTTCTGCGACCTGCCCGGCGTCATGCAGCACTTCACCATCCCGGCGTCGACGTTCGGTGAGGACACCTTCTCCGACGGCCTGGGCTTCGACGGGTCCTCGATCCGCGGCTTCCAGGCGATCAACGAGTCGGACATGCTGCTGCTGCCCGACGCCAACAGCGCGTTCCTGGACCCGTTCCGCAAGCACAAGACGCTCAACGTCAACTTCTTCATCCACGACCCGATCACGCGCGAGGCCTACAGCCGCGACCCGCGCAACGTGGCGAAGAAGGCGGAGGCCTACCTGGCCAGCAGCGGGATCGCCGACACCGCCTACTTCGGCCCCGAGGCGGAGTTCTACATCTTCGACTCGATCCGGCACTCGACCGGCATCAACGAGGGCTACTACCACATCGACTCGGTCGAGGGTTCCTGGAACTCCGGGTCGCCGACCGGCGAGAACGGCGGCCCCAACCTCGGCTACAAGACCCGCGCCAAGGGCGGCTACTTCCCGGTCGAGCCCTTCGACCACTACAGCGACCTGCGCGCCACGATGATGGCCAACCTGACCGGCGTCGGCCTGCAGCTCGAGCGCGGTCACCACGAGGTCGGCACCGGCGGCCAGGCCGAGATCAACTACAAGTTCGACACGCTGCTGCGGTCGGCCGACAGCCTGATGCTGTTCAAGTACGTCATCAAGAACACCGCCTGGGCGCACGGCAAGACCGTGACCTTCATGCCCAAGCCGCTGTTCGGCGACAACGGCTCGGGCATGCACTGCCACCAGAGCCTCTGGAAGGACGGCGAGCCGCTCTTCCACGCCGAGACCGGCTACGCGGGCCTGTCCGACACCGCCCGGCACTACATCGGCGGCCTGCTGGCCCACGCGCCGTCGCTGCTGGCCTTCACCAACCCGACGGTCAACAGCTACCACCGCCTGGTGCCCGGCTACGAGGCCCCGATCAACCTCGTCTACTCGGCCCGCAACCGCTCGGCCTGCTGCCGCATCCCGATCTCCGGCGACAACCCCAAGGCCAAGCGCATCGAGTTCCGCGTGCCCGACCCGTCGGCCAACCCCTACCTCGCCTTCTCGGCGATGCTGATGGCCGGCCTCGACGGCATCAAGAACAAGATCGAGCCGCCGGCTCCGGTGGACAAGGACCTCTACGAGCTGCCGCCCGAGGAGGCCATGGGCATCGACAAGGTGCCCGCGTCGCTGGACGCCGTCCTCGACCGGCTCGAGGTCGACCACGAGTACCTCATCGACGGCGGCGTCTTCACGCCCGACCTGATCGAGACGTGGATCGAGTACAAGCGGGAGAACGAGATCGACCCGATCCGCCTCCGCCCGCACCCGCACGAGTTCGCCATGTACTACGACATCTGATCGACCCACGGCGGCGACGAGGGGCCGGTGACCTGCACGGGTCACCGGCCCCTCTCGCGCGCTCGGACCGGACTGCCACGGCCGGGCGGACGCCGGCAGTGTCCCGCCGGATCAGCGCTGCACCGGGAACACCAGGTGGAGGACCCTGTCGCCCTGCACGCAGACCGTCGGGTTGCCGAGCAGGACGTCCCCGGACGACAGCTCGCCGAAGAACGGGCGGTTGCCTCCGCCCATCACGACGGGGACCAGGTCGACGGCCACCTCGTCGAGCAGCCCCAGCTCGAGGCACTGCCGGGCGATGGTGCCACCGGTGATCGCCACGACGCGGTCGCCGGCGAGTTCCTGCGCCCGGGCGACCGCGGCCTCGACCCCATCGGTCACGAAGGTGAACGGAGCGTCGGGGTGCGCCTCGACCCAGTCCGCCGGAACCCGGTGTGTCACGACGACGACCGGGACGTCCAGGGTGTGCCGGCCCTGCCAGCCCCCCGCCACCTCGAACAGCGTCCGGCCGCAGACCAGCGCCCCCAGCGACGAGGTCCACCGCCGCCAGTGCTCCGCGCTGGGCGGGGTCAGCTGGACGGTGAAGTCGCCGGCGGGGGTCGGGAGTGCGACCTCGCCGTTCTGCAGCCAGTCGAACAACGAGCCGATGCTGTTGTCCTGCCGGGCGACGTACCCGTCCAGGGACGTGATCGCGTTCGCCACCACTCTGCCCACGGTTCCTCACTCCTCAGGTGCGCTCCGGCCGGTGGACCAGCGCGACGGTGCCGCTGGGGGACGGGTGGGCCTCGACGAGCTCGAGGTGCCCCTCGCGGGAGCCTCCCGACGCGGCCCGGCTCCTCGTGCAGTGGAGACCCGCGACCCCGGCTGAACTCATCGCCCGGCCGAGCCCGGTCCCGGGACGGCCCAGCGGTGCAGGACCTCCACCGGGCCGGGCGTGGGGCAGTCACCGCCTCCACCCCTCGGCCGGGTCCGGCGCGGCGGGGACGCGCACGGCCGCGGTGGTCCTCCTCCGCCGGACCCGGCC
This sequence comes from Geodermatophilus obscurus, assembly GCF_900115395.1. Taxonomy (GTDB): domain Bacteria; phylum Actinomycetota; class Actinomycetes; order Mycobacteriales; family Geodermatophilaceae; genus Geodermatophilus; species Geodermatophilus obscurus_B. The sequence goes on along the minus strand of NZ_FOWE01000005.1, from coordinate 280,841 downwards.
GTACCCTGGGGACTCCCGTCGGTCCCCGGGAGGACAGCACCGCATGCCCTTCGCGCCGCGCCACCGCCGTTCCTCCGGTGAGCCTCCGCCCGAGCAGCGGTGGACCGACCCCGCACCCACCCGGCGCATGTCGCAGCCGGTGCCCGACCACGACCGGGGCCGGCCGTACGGCGACCCGTGGGGAGCACCTCCGCCGCCCGGCCCGACGGCGCCGCCGCCCGGCGCCTGGGGTCCGCCTCCCCCGGCCCCGCCCCGTCCCGACACCGGACAGCGCCGGGACGCGGCACCGCCCTCGGACGTCCCGAGGCCCCGGCGGCGACGTCGGCTGCGCCGCGTCGGCCGCGTGCTGGCCGTCGTCTTCGTGCTGCAGGCGCTGGTCATGGTGTCGCTGCGCTGGGTCGACCCGCCGACGACGGCGTTCATGCTGGCCAACGAGCAGGGCGCCATCCAGCAGTCGGTGCCGGTCGAGTACGTCTCGCGGAACTTCCTCGCCGCCGTCATCGCCCACGAGGACCAGCCGCTCCCCTACCGCGACGGCGCCTTCACCTGGGACGAGCTCTCCGGCCGCGCGGAGGCGCGCCTGCGCGGCGAGGAGGACCCGTCGGGGTCGACCATCCCGCAGCAGGTGGCCAAGAACCTCTTCCTCAACCAGTCGATGAGCGCCTGGCGCAAGGCGATCGAGGCCGGCCTGTCGATGGAGCTGGCGCTGGTGGTCGACGACCGCCGGATGCTGGAGCTCTACGTCAACTACGCGCAGCTCGGCCCGCAGCTCTACGGCATCTGCTCGGCCAGCTGGTACTACTTCGACACCCCGCCGTCGACGCTGACCGTCGACCAGGCCGTGCAGCTGGTCGGGCTGCTGCCCTCCCCCGGGCACGTGCAGCGGGCACCCGGCGGCGGCCTGGACTTCCAGGTGGACGACGGCCTGGGCTGGCTGTCGCGCTCGCACGTGGTCAACGCGCAGAACCGGGTGCCGCGGCACATCGAGGCGCGCGGCTTCGAGCCGGTCGAGGACGCCGGCGTCACCGGGCTGGCCCAGGACCAGCCCGCCGCCGACGACGACTGCTCCGAGCGGCCCGAGGAGGTCGCCGAGCTCATCGCCGAGCAGGGCACGGCCTGACCCCGGCACGACGACGGGCCGGTGACCCCGCGCGGAGGTCACCGGCCCGTCGGGGCGGGGCGTGCGCTCAGACGGCGGCGGGCTGCCGCAGGTCGGCGTCGACCCCGCCGGTCGCGGCGGCCACCGGGGCGGCCGCGCGGCCGGAGCGGAAGCGCTCGAGGTCGAGGATGCCCTCGCGCTTGGCGACGATCGTCGGGACCAGCGCCTGGCCGGCGACGTTCACCGCGGTGCGGCCCATGTCGAGGATCGGGTCGACCGCCAGCAGCAGGCCGACGCCGGCCAGCGGCAGGCCGAGCGTGGACAGCGTGAGGGTCAGCATGACCACCGCGCCGGTGACGCCGGCGGTGGCCGCGGAACCGACCACCGACACCAGGGCGATGAGCAGGTAGTCGGTGACCGACAGCTCCACGCCGAAGAACTGGGCCACGAAGATCGCCGCGAGCGCCGGGTAGATTGCGGCGCAGCCGTCCATCTTCGTCGTCGCGCCCAGCGGGACGGCGAACGAGGCGTAGGACCGCGGGACGCCCAGGCTCTGCTCGGTCACCCGCTCGGTCACCGGCAGCGTGCCGATCGAGGAGCGCGAGACGAACGCCAGCTGGATGGCCGGCCAGGCACCGGCGAACCACCGCAGCGGCGAGAGGCCGTGCAGCCGCAGCAGCACCGGGTAGACGACGAACAGCACCAGGGCGAGGCCGGCGTAGACGGAGCCGGCGAAGACGCCGAGCGAGCCGAGGGAGTCCCAGCCGTAGGTGGCGACGGCGGTGCCGATGAGGCCGACGGTGCCGAGCGGGGCCAGCAGGATGACCCACAAGAGCACCTTCTGCACGATCGCCAGGGCGGAGCGCACGAAGCCGAGGAAGGGCTCGGCGGCGTCGCCGACCTTGAGCGCGGCGACGCCGATCGCCACCGACAGCACGATGAGCTGCAGGACGTTGAACGACAGCGAGCCGTCCGGCGAGCCCTGCAGGCCCAGGACGTTCTGCGGGACGAGACCGGCGAGGAAGTCCCACCAGGAGCCGGTGGACTCCGGCGCCTGCGCCGCGGCGGCGTCGACGGAGCTGTTGCGGCCCGGCTGGGTGAGCAGGCCGATGCCGATGCCGATGCCGACCGCGATCAGCGCGGTGATGGCGAACCAGAGCAGGGTCTGACCGGCCAGCCGAGCGGCGTTGGAGACCTGCCGGAGGTTGGCGATGCTGACGATCACCGCGGTGACGACCAGCGGCGGGACGAGGGCCTTGAGCAGCGTGACGAAGGTGTCGCCGATGGTCTGCAGGGTGCTGGTCAGCCAGTTCGGCGTGCCGTCGGCGACGGGGCCGAGGTCGCGGGCCACCAGGCCCAGGGCGACGCCGACGACGAGGGCGAGGAGGACCTGCGCCGCGAAGGGGACGCGGCGGAGACGTGCGAGCACGGGGGGGTGCCTTTCCGGGGAGGTGTTCGGGGACGACGGCGCGGGTGGCGGCGACACAGGTCGGTCGTCACCCGGCAGAGGTCCAGCTCACGGCAGCGCGTGAGTCCCCAGAGGTTCGGCACGGCAGGGTCAATGCGGCGGCGGCCCCGGTGCAGTCCCGACTGTGGCCAGAGTCATCCGGCCGGCCTGCCCGTCCCCGGTCAGGCGGCGGCGTCGTCCTCCAGCTGCGCCGCGGCGTCGAGGCCGACCATGACCTCGTTGGTCTGCAGGGTGACCAGCCAGGCGAGCGCGTGGTCCTCGACCGGCCGGCCGGTGACCTGGGCCATCGCGTCGAGCTGCGCGGCGACCAGCCCGCGGGCGGCCTGGTAGACGGCGGCGGCGGTGACCGCGACCTCCTGCTCGGCCAGCCACAACCGCCCGTCGGAGAGCACCCGCACCTCGGGCTGGCTGCCGACGTGCAGGTCGGCGGCGGCGCTGGTGAGCACGGACATGCCGGCGCGCAGCTCGGTCAGCCGGCGGTGGTGGTCGGGCGAGGACGGCTCGGACACGGGGATCTCCTCGGACGTGGCCCGCGGGTACGGGTCCTGTCCCCAGCCTCGGCACTCCGGCCGCCCGACCGGAGCACGCGTGGGACGGCAGCGACGGGTGGGGACACGCGGGACGAACCGTTGCACGCCCGACCCGCGCGGGCGGCCCTTCCGTTCCGGCCCGGGGCCGTGCAGCATGCCGCCCCGTGATCAGCCGCCCCGGGTGCACCCGACGCCGGACGTCCCGACGACGGTCGAGGGGGTCCGGTGACTCCTCGTGCGACGGCTGCGAGCACGGCTGCGACGCCGTGAGCCTGCTCAGCCTGCTCTGGCTGGCGCTCCCCGCGGCACTGGTGTCGCCGGCACCGGCCGGGACGCCCCGCGGCGCCCGCCTGCTGACCCGCCTCGTCGTCGCCTACCGCACCCGGGTGAGCCCCACCCGCCCGCCGGTCTGCCGGTTCACCCCGACCTGCTCCACCTACGGGCTGGAGGCGCTGCGCACCCACGGCGCCCTGCGCGGCGGGTGGCTGACCGTGCGCCGGCTGCGCCGCTGCGGGCCGGGCGCGGGCGGCGTCGACCCCGTGCCCGCCCGGGCTCAGGCGTAGCCCCACACCTCCTGCGCGACCTCGACGACGAGCGCCAGCTTGGCGACCTGCTCGTCGCGGGTCAGCGCGTTCCCCTCGACGGTCGAGGAGAACCCGCACTGCGGGGACAGTGCCAGCTGCTCGAGCGGCACGAAGCGCGACGCCTCCTCGATGCGCCGCTTGAGGTCGTCCTTCGACTCCAGCTGCGGGCGCTTCGTCGTCACCAGGCCGAGGACCACCCGCTTGCCCGGCGGCACGAAGCGCAGCGGCTCGAAGCCGCCGGAGCGGGCGTCGTCGTACTCGAGGAAGAACCCGTCGACCTCCAGGCCGCCGAACAGCGCCTCGGCGACGAAGTCGTAGCCGCCCTCGGCCACCCAGGAGGAGCGGAAGTTCCCCCGGCACATGTGGGTGGTGACCGTGAGGCCCTCCGGGCGGCCGGCGAGCGCGGCGTTGATCTGGCGGATGTAGCGCTCGTGCTGGTGCTCCGCGTCGCGGCCCTGGGCGGCCAGCTCGGCGCGCTGGGCGGGGTCGTTGAGGTAGGCCAGGCTGGTGTCGTCGAGCTGCAGGTAGCGGCAGCCCAGCTCGGCGACGCCGCGCACCTGCTGGGCGTAGGCCGCCGACAGCGCGTCCCAGAAGGCGTCCTCGTCGGGGTAGACGGCCGGGTCGATGGCCGCGGCGCCGCCGCGGTAGTGGACCATCGACGGCGAGGGGATGGTCAGCTTCGCCGTCTGGGCGTCGGTCACCCGGCTCTGCAGGAACTCCAGGTCGCGCCCGAAGACCGGCTCGTCGATCGACAGCGGCCCGTCGACGTGCAGCCCGGCCGGCGTGTAGTCGATCGTGCCGTCGGCGTTGCGGAAGTGGACGACGATGTCCTCACCGGTGACCTTGGTGATCCCGTCGATGGCGTAGATGAAGTCCATGTGCCAGGACGCACGGCGGAACTCCCCGTCGGTCGCCGTCCGCAGGCCGACGTCCTGCTGCATCCGGACCACGTCCGCGATCGCCGCGTCCTCGGTGCTGCGGAGCTCGTCGGCGTCGATCTCGCCGGCCGCCGCCCGCGCCCGCGCGTCGAGGAGGGCCTGCGGGCGCAGGAGGCTGCCGACGTGGTCGGCGCGGAACGGCGGGCCGGAGGAGTCGGTCATGCCCGCGAGCCTGGCGCACGCACGGCGCGGACGCGCGCCGGCGGGCCTCCGGTGCGCCGCCGCGGCGACGGCCGGCCGGGGCCGCACCCCGGCCCCCTGTGGGGGCCGGGGTCACGGGCTCAGCAGCAGCGGCTGACCGGGTTGCGCTCGAGGGCGTCGGCGCGGCGCCGCTCGAACTCCCGCCGGGACACCGGCTGGTGCCCGTGCTCGGCACAGTGCGCCAGGTAGTCGTCCCAGCGGGCCTCGCCGGTGAACTCCTTGAGGTACCAGCGCACGCCCCGCCAGGCGCGCGCGACCGCGGCGGTCGCCGTCACTTCTCCTCCGCCTCGGAGCGGCCGGCGCCGGCGCCGACGAGCCGCTCGTGCTCGGCGATGGCCCGCTTCTCCTCCGGCGTCGCGAAGAGCCCGGCCGGCTCGACGAGCCTCGACGGCACGGCCGGTTCCTCGGTGGTCGGCAGACCGCGGTTGCGGATCGCCTTCGCGATGACCACGGCCGCGTGCACGACCACGACCAGCGTCAGCAGCGCGAAGACCGCCTGCAGGACGCCGTTGAGGGTGGAGTTGAAGACGATCTGGTCCATCTGACCCTCGTCCGCGGCGGGTGCCAGGACCTCTCCGGCGTCCCGGGCGTCGCGGTACACCCCCGCCTGGGTGAAGTACCCGACCCGCGGGTCACCGGAGAAGACCTTCTGCCAGCTCGCGGTCATGGTGACCACGAGGTCCCACACCAGCGGTATCCCGGGCACCCAGGCGTAGCGCAGCTTCCCGTGCTTGACCAGCAGCACGGTGCACAGCGTCAGGGCGATGGCGGCGAGCAGCTGGTTGGCGATGCCGAACAGCGGGAAGAGCTGGTTGACCCCGCCCAGCGGGTCGGTGACGCCGATGTAGAGCACCGAGCCCCAGAGGCCGACGACGACGGCGCTGGCGATGACGTTGCCCGGCCGCCACGACAGGTCGCCGAACTTCTTCCACACGTTGCCGATCGTGTCCTGCAGCATGAACCGGCCCACGCGGGTGCCGGCGTCGACGGCGGTGAGGATGAACAGCGCCTCGAACATGATCGCGAAGTGGTACCAGAACGCCTGGCCGCCGCCGCCGAACGCCTGGCTGAACACCTGGGCCAGGCCGACCGCCAGTGCCGGGGCGCCGCCCGTCCGCGAGATGAGCGTGTCCTCCTGGACCGCCGCCGAGGCGGCGGCCAGGTCCTGCGCCGTGGTGTCGAAGCCGAGCCCCTGCACGTAGGTGGCCGCGGACTCCACCGTGCCCCCGGTCGCGCCGGCGGGGCTGTTCATCGCGAAGTAGAGGCCCTGGTCGATGACGACGGCGGCGATCAGCGCGCTGATGGCGACGAAGGACTCCATCAGCATGCCGCCGTAGCCGATCAGGCGGACCTGGCTCTCCTTGGCCACCATCTTCGGCGTCGTCCCGGAGGAGATCAGCGCGTGGAAGCCGGACAGCGCCCCGCACGCGATCGTGATGAACACGAACGGGAACAGCGAGCCGGCGAAGACCGGGCCGGTGCCCGCCACGGCGAAGTCGCTGACCGCGTCGGCCTGGAGCACCGGGCGGGCGATGACCAGGCTGATCGCCAGCAGGACGATGACGCCGATCTTCATGAACGTCGACAGGTAGTCCCGCGGCGTGAGCAGCAGCCACACGGGCAGCACCGAGGCGACGAAGCCGTAGACCACCAGGGCGAGGACCAGCCACTCCCGCGACAGCGTCAGCGTGTCGCCGAGGGCGGTGTCCTCGATCCAGCCGCCGGCGACGATGGCCAGCAGCAGCAGGGCGACGCCGATGCCGGTGGCCTCGAGCACCCGGCCCGGCCGGAGGCGCCGCAGGTAGACGCCCATGAACAGGGCGATGGGGATGGTCAGCCCGATGGAGAAGACCCCCCACGGCGACTCGGCCAGCGCGTTCACCACGATGAGCGCCAGCACGGCCAGGATGATGATCATGATGGCGAAGACGGCGATCAGCGCGGCGACCCCGCCGACGACGCCGATCTCCTCGCGGATCATCTGGCCGAGGCTCTTCCCGTTGCGCCGCATCGAGAAGAACATGACGACGAGGTCCTGGACGGCGCCGGCGAAGATGACGCCGACGACGATCCAGATGGTGCCGGGCAGGTAGCCCATCTGGGCGGCCAGCACCGGTCCGACCAGCGGTCCGGCGCCGGCGATCGCGGCGAAGTGGTGCCCGAAGAGGACGCGGCGGTCGGTGACGTCGAAGTCCACGCCGTTCTGCAGCCGTTCGGCCGGGGTGGCCCGTGCGTCGTCGGCCCGCAACACCCTGTAGGTGATGAACCGCGAGTAGAAGCGGTAGGCGATCGCGTAGGAGCACAGCGCGGCGAACAGCAGCCACAGCGCGGAGATGGTCTCGCCGCGGGCGATGGCCAGCACGCCCCAGCAGACGGCACCGACGACGGCGACCGCCGTCCACACCAGGACGCTCTTCAGCGGGAGGCGGCGGCCGGCCCTCGGAGGGGGTCCTCCGCCGGTGTCCGGCCTGCTGACGGTGGTGGACACGGGCATCCTCCTCGGTGCGCAGACGGCGCCCGGACGACGCCGTCCTGGAGACGCGGCGAGCATGCCAAGAGCGCGCACCGCCCGCCCGGTGAGGCGTCCGGTCGTGACCGGCCCGTGACCCTGGAGGTGCCCGTTCAGCGGCGCCGGCGCGACCACGGCCGGACGCCGGCGCGCCCGGACACGAGGCGCTCGAGCAGCGCGTAGACGGCCAGCCCCGGGACGACGAGCAGTGACGGCGGCAGCACCAGGGGCGCGGCCAGCGCCGAGATCGCCAGGACGCCCGGCGCGGACAGCAGCCACCCGCGCCGGCGCGCGGGATCGGCGTCGGCGAGGGCCCCCCACCGGACGCCGGTCCACATCAGCCAGCGCAGCAGCACCGGGACGCCGGCCTCGCGCATCGCCCGCCGGAAGATCCCGTCGGCGTCCCGGGAGGTGACCACGCCGCTGGCGATGCCGACGGTGCACAGCCAGTCGTGCAGGACCGCCGCGAGCGTGTAGCGCCCCGACTCCGGGACCAGCCACAGCACCGGCCGGGGCACGGTGGCGAGGTCGGTCCCGAACCCGGCGGGGACGACGAACCGGTCGCGGCGGCCGAGGTAGGTCAGCGGCTCGGCCAGCGTCCAGCCGTCGGCGCCCTCGGTGCGCAGGACGGCGACCGGCGGGTCGAAGGGCACGGCCGCCTCACCCGGTCCGCTCGTCGACCATCCGGGCCGAGACGCGCCGGACCCGGTCGGTCTGCCGGGACACCACCACGTCCAGCACCCGGTTGACCGGGAAGGTCTCGCCCAGGCGGGCCAGGCCCATGACCCGGGGCACGGCGACCGAGCGGGACCAGTACGAGGTCAGGCAGCCGGCCACCCGGTCGGCCACCCGCTCGGCGGAGATGCCCGGGGACAGCCGGCCGCGGGCGTCGTCGTCGGAGGCCGGTGGGGATCCGTGGCCGCGGGCCATCCACTCGGTGGACACCGGCCCGGGCATCACGGTGTGCACCCGGACCCCGCGGGCGGTGACCTCGCGGCGCAGGCCGGACACGAAGCCCTGCACGCCCGCCTTGGTGGCCGAGTAGACGGTCAGCGGCGGCACCTGCGACAGCCCGGCCGACGAGCTCACGGTGAGCACGTCGGCCCGGCCGTGCTCGGCGGCGGCCCGCAGCAGGTGCGGCAGCGACAGCCGGGTGAGCTCGACGACGCCGGTCAGGTTGGTGGCCACGATGCGCTCGACGACGTCGCCGGGGGTGTCCTCGACCAGGCCCATCCAGCCCACCGCCGCGTTGAGGACGACGGCGTCGAGCCGGCCGTGCGCGGCCAGCGTCCGCTGCACCAGCAGTTCCCGGTCGCCGGCCCGGGCGACGTCGGCGACCACCCCGGTGACGCCGTCCAGCCCGGCCAGCGCCTCCGCGAGCCGGTCGCCGTCCCGGGCGCAGGTGACCACCCGCGCCCCCGCGGACGCCAGCCGGGCGACGGTGGCCCGGCCGATGCCGGCGCTGCCGCCGGTGACGAGGACGACGCGGTCGCGCAGGTCTGCCATGGGCGGCCACTACCCGGTGCGACATCACATCGTGCACGGTGCATCGAAGTCGGGGCCGCTGGGCATGTCGGCTCCATGCGCCTGCCCGAGCCCAGGGGTCCCCTGACCGCCGCCCTCCGTGACGACCTGCTCGCCGGCGAGGTCTCCGCCGCCGCCGTCGACCTCGCCCGCAGCACGGCCGGGGCCACCGCCGACCCGCTGCACGACGACGACCTGCAGCTGGCGCTGGCGGTCTGCTACGAGCTGCACTACCGCGGGTTCGACGGCGTCGACGACGCGCTGGAGTGGGACCCGGACCTGCTCACCCTGCGCGCGCACCTGGAGCGCCGGCACCTGGCCGCACTGCGCGAGCTGACCGGCCCGACGACGGCCACCGCGGAGCCGGTGGACCGGCAGCTGACCGCGCTGATCGCCGCCGACGACGGCCCGTCGCTGTCGCGCCACATGGCCCGCCACGGCACGCCGGAGCAGTGGCGCGAGTACCTGTCGCTGCGGTCGGTGTACCACCTCAAGGAGGCCGATCCGCACACCTTCGCCATCCCGCGCCTGTCCGGCCGGGCCAAGGCCGCGATGGTCGAGATCCAGGCCGACGAGTACGGCGGCGGCTCGGCCGAGCGCATGCACAGCGAGCTGTTCGCCGGGATGATGCGCGACCTCGGCCTCGACGCCGGCTACGGGGAGCTGTGGGACGTCGCCCCGGCGGTCGCCTTCACCTCGGTCAACACGATGTCGCTGTTCGGGCTGCACCGGCGCTGGCGCGGCGCCGCCCTCGGGCACCTGGCCTGCGTGGAGATGACGTCGTCGGAGCCCAGCCGCCGCTACTCCTCGGGGCTGCGCCGCCTGGGCCACGACGAGCGGACGACCGTCTTCTACGACGAGCACGTCGAGGCCGACGCCGTCCACGAGCAGATCGCCTCGGTGGACATGTGCGGCTCGCTGGTCGCCGAGGACCCCTCGCTGACCGACGACGTCCTCTTCGGCGCCGCCTGCTCGCTGGCCCTCGACGGCCTGGCCGCCGCCCACCTGCTCGGCGCCTGGGAGGGCGGGCGGTCGGCGCTGTACGCGGAGCCGGCACTGGCCGCCTGACCACCTGACCGCCTGACCGCTTGACCGCTTGACCGCCCGGACGGTCACGGACGACGCCGTCCGGGTTCCCGGCTGCACATCCGCCGGTCGCCGCCGAACCTCCGGGGTGGACACCCGAGGAGCAGGACCCGGGGTCCTCGACCCCGGAGGTCTCGCATGTGGCGGCGGAACGACCCGGCTGCGGCCGGGCCCCTCGACCCCCGGCAGATGCCGCGCGACGTCGAGACCCTCGAGAAGGTGGTCCTGGCACTCGACGCCGGCGTCTCCACGGTGCGCGAGGCACACGTCGTGGGCGTCCGGACGATCGTCGAGACCTGCGGCCTCGGGTACGGCGCCGTCTGGCTGCCCGACGCGACCGGCGCCTTCTCGCTGGCGTGGGAGACCGGTCCGCTGACCCCGGCCATGTCCGCGTCCTGGCCGCACGACGGCCGGCTCACCGAGTCCGCGGGGATGGGCGGGCGTGCGCTGCGCGACCGGGAGACCGTCCACCTGACGACGGCCCCCGCCGGTCGCGGCCAGTGCCTCCGGTGGGAGACCGCGTGGGCCGCCGGCGCCCGGGAGGGCTGCTTCCACCCGGCCGTCGACGACGGGCAGGTCAGCGCCGTCCTCGAGTTCCACAGCGCCACGCCGCTGCCCTTCTTCGGCGTCCGCCGCGAGAAGTGGCGGGCGATCGCCCGCCTGCTCGGCCACGCCCGGCGGTCGGCGCTGGCCACCTCCGCCCTGCGCGAGACGCTCGACGACCGGGCCGCCGTCACCACCGTCGTCACGAGGGTCGGCGAGGCCGTCGACGAGGCGTCGGCCCTCCGCACCGCCCTGGAGACCGTGCGCACCGCCTTCGGCTGGGCGTACGGCTCGTTCTGGGCGCTGGACGAGACCGAGAACGTGCTGCGCTTCCAGACCGAGTCCGGCTCGGCCGGCGAGGAGTTCCGCAGGGTCACCCTGGCGGCCAGCTTCGCCGAGGGCGTCGGCCTGTCGGGCCGGGCGTGGGAGCGGCGCGACCTGGTCTTCGTCCGCGACCTCGCCGAGGTCACCGACTGCGTGCGGCGCCCCGCCGCGCAGCGGGCCGGGGTGAAGTCCGGCGTCTGCTTCCCCGTCACCGCCGGCGGCAGGGTCATCGGGACGATGGACTTCTTCGTGACCGAGACCATCGCGCTGTCCGCCTCCCGCGCCGACGCGCTGCGCAACGTGCAGCAGCTGGTGTCGCAGCGGCTGGACGTGCTGCGCCGCGCCGCGGCAGACGCGCAGCGCTCGCGCGAGCTCCTCGACACCGTCGACCGGCTGCGCGAGGCCGCCGCGGCCGCGGGACAGGTCGCGGCGAGCGCCGTCGCGCAGGCGTCGACGATGACCAGCGAGGTGGCGGCGCTGAGCGAGGCGTCGACGTCGATCGGCGAGGTCATCCGGATCATCTCCGGCATCGCCGACCAGACCAACCTGCTGGCCCTCAACGCCACCATCGAGGCCGCCCGGGCCGGGGAGCTCGGCCGCGGGTTCGCCGTCGTGGCCAGCGAGGTCAAGGACCTGGCGCGGGAGACCGCGGCGGCCACCCAGCAGGTGTCGGACCAGATCGCCGGCATCCAGACCAGCAGCGAGCAGGTGACCGCGGGCATCCACGCCACCAGCGAGGTGATCGGCCGCCTCGACGCCGTCCAGACCCGGATCACCGACGTGCTCGAGGAGCAGGTCCGGATGGCGCAGGCCATCCAGACGCACGCCTGACGCCGAACGCGGGGTGGTGGTGGCGCGGGCGGGGCACGGGGCCGGCCCGCGCCACCGCCGCTCTCAGGCCGGGTCGGGCCGGCGGGCCTCCCGCACGATCGCCGCGGCGGGGCGCGGCCGGCTGGGGGCGCTCGGCGCGGAGAAGCCCGAGCGCTTGTGGGTGCCGTCGCAGAAGGGCTTGATGCCCGACTTCCCGCACCGGCACAGCGCGACCGTCTTGCGACCCGGGTCGATCTCGGCGCCGTCCTGGTCGACCAGGCGGAAGTCCCCGCGGACGATCAGCGGGCCGTCGCGGTAGGGCGTGATGGTGGCGTCCGCGGCACCCTCGTCGGCGGGGTCGGGCGGGTCGGCGGTCGCGTCGGCGGGCACGGCTGAACTCACTCCCCCAGCGTGCCCCGGCGGCGCGGGCGGCACACCCGGGTCACCCGGGCGGCAGGCCGTAGAACACCTGCTCGACGACCGTCCGTGCGTGCCGGGTGGTGCGCCGGTACTCGTCGAGGAACCGGCCGGGGTCGACGTCGGGGCCGGCGCCGCTGGCCCGGGCGACACCGGCCAGCTCCAGCCCGGGGCGCGGCAGCTGGTCGCTGGGCCGGCCGCGGACGAGGAAGACGGCGTTGCGGGCCCGGCTGGCCAGCTCCCACGCCTCGCACAGCGCGTCGGCCGGCGCCTGCTCGAGCAGGCCGTGCGCGGTGAGCTCCGCCAGGGCCCCGACCGTGGAGGGCACCCGCAGGGCGGGGACCGCCCCCGCGTGCTGCAGCTGCAGCAGCTGCACGGTCCACTCGACGTCGGCCAGCCCGCCGCGGCCGAGCTTGGTGTGCGTGGCGGGGTCGGCGCCGCGTGGCAGCCGCTCGCGCTCGACCCGGGCCTTGATCCGGCGGATCTCGGCGACCTGCGCGTCGGTGAGCCCGGCGGCCGGGTAGCGCAGCGGGTCGACCAGCTCGACGAAGGCCGCCCCGAGCTCCGGGCTGCCGGCCACCGGCACCGCGCGCAGCAGCGCCTGCACCTCCCACACCGACACCCAGCGCTCGTAGTACTCGCGGAATGCGTCGAGGCTGCGCACCAGCGCGCCCTGCCGCCCTTCGGGGCGCAGGTCGGCGTCGACCTCGAAGGCCGGGTCGGGCGCTGGCTCGCCGAGCAGCCGGCGCAGCGTGTGCGCGACCGCGTTGGCCGCCTGGGTGGCCTTCCCGTCCTCCACGCCCTCCCGGGGGCGGTGCACGAACAGCACGTCGGCGTCGGAGCCGTAGCCCATCTCCCCGCCGCCGAGCCGGCCCATCCCGATGACGGCCAGCTCCATCGGCACGTCCTCGACCGCGGTGCCGGAGTCCCGTACCCAGGCGCGGACGGCGACGTCGAGACCGACCTGCAGGGTCGCGACGGCGACGTCGGTCAGCGCCTGCCCGACCCGCTCGACGTCGAGGCGGCCCAGCAGGTCGGCCGAGGCGATGCGCAGCAGTTCCTGGCGGCGCTGCGCGCGCAGCACCCCGACGGCGGCCTGCGGGTCGGCGGAGCGGGCGGCGGCGGCGCGCCACGCCCCGGCCAGGGCGGCGGTACCGCGCGGTTCGAGCTCGTCGTCGTCGGCGAGGATGCGCAGCGCCTCCGGCGTGCGGGTGAGCAGCGCGGCGACGTACTGGCTCGAGCCCAGCAGCCGGGCCAGCCGCTCGGCGACCTGCCCCTCGTCGCGCAGCAGCCGCAGGTACCACTGGTTGCCGCCGAGCGCCTCGCTGACCTGGCGGTAGGCCAGCAGCCCGGCGTCGGGGTCGGCGCAGTCGGCGAGGGTCTGCAGCACGACCGGCAGCAGGTAGCGCTGCATCGACGCCGACCGCGACACCCCGCCGGTGAGCGCGCCCATGTGCCGCAGCGCGCCGGGCGGGTCGGCGAAACCGAGGGCCCGCAGCCAGTCGCCGGCGGCCTTGCTGCCCAGCTGCGCGGCCTCGGCCGGCACCTTGGCCACGGCCGACAGCAGCGGCCGGTAGAACAGCTTCTCGTGCAGCCGGCGCACCTCACGGGTGTGCAGCGACAGCTCGGCGCGCAGCACGTCGACGGCGTCGCCGCGGGCGTCGGGCTTGTAGCCCAGGGACCGGCCCAGCCAGCGCAGCTGCTGCTCGTCGGTGGGCAGCAGGTGGGTGCGCCGCAACCGCAGCAGCTGCAGCCGGTGCTCCACGGTGCGCAGGAACCGGTAGGAGGCGATGAGGGTGTCGGCGTCGTCGCGGCCGACGTAGCCGCCGGAGCGCAGCGCGGCCAGCGCGGGCAGGGTGCCCCCGACGTGCAGCCGGACGTCGACCCGGCCGTGCACCAGCTGCAGCAGCTGGACGGCGAACTCGACGTCGCGCAGGCCGCCGCGGCCGAGCTTGAGCTCCCGGTCGGCCTGGGCCGGCGGGATGTTGTCCTCGACCCGGCGGCGCATCGCCTGCACCTCGGCGACGAAGCCGGGGCGGTCGCCGGCCTGCCACACCAGCGGGAACAGCTCGTCGACGTAGGCGCGGCCCAGGTCGGGGTCGCCGGCGACGGGGCGCATCTTCAGCAGCGCCTGGAACTCCCAGGTGCTCGCCCACTGCCGGTAGTAGGCGGCGTGGCTGGCCAGCGTGCGCACCAGCGCGCCGGCCTTCCCCTCCGGACGCAGGGCGGCGTCGACCTCCCAGGCAGCCTCCCCGCAGATGCGCATCAGGGCGGCGGCCACCCGGGTCGCGCTCTGCACGGCAGGCGCCTCGGGGTCGGTGGGGTCGACCGGTTCGGCCACGAACACGACGTCGACGTCGCTGACGTAGTTGAGCTCCCGGCCGCCGCACTTGCCCAGGCCGATGACCGCCAGCCGGCACGGGGCGGCGCCGTCGGGCTGCTCGGCGACGGCGATCGCCAGCCCCGCGGTGAGCACGGCGGCGGCGATGTCGGCGAGCTCGGCGGCGGCGTCCTCGGCGGGCAGCCCCTCCCCCAGGTCGCGCCCGGCCAGGGACAGGACCGCCCGCCGGTAGGCCAGCCGCAGGGCGGCGACCCGCTGCGGGGAGGCGTCGGGCGCGGCCCTGCCCAGCCGCACACCCCAGGGCGGGTCGTCGGGGTCGGCACCGACGGCGACCAGCAGCTGCCGCTGCAGGGCCTGCGCGGTGGGCCGCAGCGCGCCACGGTTCTCGTCGTCGTCGAGGACGGTCCAGTCACCGGGGTGGGCGGCGAGGTGGTCGGCCAGGCCCGCGCTGGCACCCAGCACCGCCAGCAGCCGGCTGCGCAGGGCCGCCGAGCCGCGCAGCCGGGCGAGCAGCCCGGCCGCGGAGCCGCCGCTGGGGTCGGCGGCGTCCAGCGCCTCGACCAGGCGGGTGAGCGAGCGGACGGCGAGGTCGGGGTCGCCGGCCCGGGCGAGTGCTGCCACGACCGGGCCGGCCTCGGGGTCGGCGGGCTCGTTGCGCTCGAGGTCCCACAGCCCCAGCGCGGGGTCGGACAGCATCAGCGCGGCCCGCTCGCCGTCGAGGAACCCGAAGCGGGCCAGCCGCACGACCGCGCGGCGCGGGACCTCGCGGGAGACGGTCACCGTCAGACCCGGGCGCCGCGGGCCGAGCGCACCAGGTCGGCGAAGCGGTCGGCGAAGGGCGCCCAGACCTCCTCGACGTCGGGGTGCACCGCGGCGGCCCGCTCGGCGACGGTGGCGGCGTCGAAGGGCGTGGACGCGACCCCGTCGGGGTCGCTCTCGGCCCAGCGCCGCACGATCTCCGGCGTGGTCTCGACGTGGAACTGCAGCGCGTAGCAGCGCCGGCCGACCCGGAACGCCTGGTGCGGGTAGCGCGGGCTGCTCGCGAGGAGGGTGGCGCCCGCGGGCAGCTCGCTGACCTCGTCGTGGTGCCACTGGATGACGTCGGGGCTCAGCGGGACGGGGGCGAACAGCGGATCGGACTCCGCGGCGTCGCGCCGGGCCACCAGCGCCGCGCCGACCTCCGGCCCGTCGGCGCCGACCCGCGTCCGTCCGCCACCGGCCTGGGCCATCAGCTGCGCGCCGAGGCAGATGGCCAGCGTCGGGGCGTCGTCGGCGATCGCGCGGGCGAGCAGGGCGCGGACGGGGGCCAGCTCGGTGGCGTCGTCGTCGAGGCTGGACTGCGGGCCGCCCGTGACCAACAGGCCGTCGTGGCCGGTGAGGTCGGCCGGGACCTCGTCGCCGGCGTCGAGGTGCCGCTCGTCGAGCTCCAGCCCGGCTGCGCGCAGCCACTCCCCCAGCCGCGCGGGCGGGGCGGTCTCGCTGGGGACGACGACGAGCAGGCGGGCGGGGCGGTCGGGCACGGGGCCGAGCCTAGTTCGGCGCCGCCCCGCCACCGTTCCGCCGTCCGCGCGCGGGAGACGGCTCGGGCGCCGCTCCTGGGGCGTCGTTCGTGAATCGGGGTCCTGCAGGGCTCCCGGAGCACGAGGAACGCCCCAGGAGGCCGGGTCGAGCGCCGTCCGCGGCGACGGCGAGCGGACGGGCGGGCGGCGTCGGGCACCCGTCCCGAGGTCCGTGCGCCCGCGCGTCCCTCAGAGGCCGGGCAGGTAGCGCTTCAGCTCGAAGGGCGTCACGTTCTGCCGGTAGGAGTTGAACTCCTCCCACTTGTTGCGGAGGAAGAACTCGAAGACGTGCTCACCGAGGGTCTCGGCGACCAACTCGCTGCCCTGCATCGCCGTGAGTGCCTCTCCCAGCGACACCGGCAGGTCCTCGTAGCCGGCGGCGCGGCGCTCGGTGTCGGTGAGCGACCAGACGTCGTCCTCGGCCTCCGGCGGCAGGTCGTAGCCCTTCTCGATCCCGCGCAGCCCCGCGGCCAGCAGGACGGCGAAGGTCAGGTAGGGGTTGCACGCGGAGTCCGGCGAGCGGACCTCGATCCGCGCCGACTGCCCCTTGTTCGGCTTGTAGGAGGGCAGCCGCACCAGCGCCGAGCGGTTGGCCCGGCCCCACGTGGCCGCCGTCGGGGCCTCGGTGCCGGCCAGCAGCCGCCGGTAGGAGTTGACCGTCTGGTTCGTGACGGCGGTGAGCTCGCGCGCGTGGGTGAGCAGGCCGGCGATGAACTGCCGCCCGGTGGTCGAGAGCCGGATCGGGTCCGACGGGTCGTGGAACGCGTTGCGGTCGCCCTCGAACAGCGACACGTGGGTGTGCATCGCCGAGCCGGCCAGGTCGGTGAACGGCTTGGGCATGAAGGTGGCGTGCACGCCCTGGGCCAGCGCGACCTCCCGGACGACGTGCCGCAGCGTCATCACGTTGTCGGCCATCGACAGCGCGTCGGCGTAGCGCAGGTCGATCTCCTGCTGCCCGGGCGCGACCTCGTGGTGGCTGAACTCCACCGAGATGCCCATGGCCTCCAGGGCGAAGACCGCCTCGCGCCGGAAGTCGTGCGCCACGTTGTGCGTGGACAGGTCGAAGTAGCCGCCGTTGTCGGCCGGCTTCGGCGGGCTGCCGTCGGTGGGCAGGTCCTCCAGCAGGAAGAACTCGACCTCGGGGTGGGTGTAGAAGGTGAACCCCATGTCGGCGGCCTTCGACAGCGCCCGGCGCAGCACGTGCCGCGGGTCGGCCCAGGCCGGCGACCCGTCGGGCAGGGTGATGTCGCAGAACATGCGCGCGGTGTCGCTCGGCTGCCCCTTCGACGCCGGCATCACCTGGAACGTGGCCGGGTCGGGCTTGGCGAGCATGTCCGACTCGTAGACGCGCGCGAAGCCCTCGATCGCCGACCCGTCGAAGCCGATGCCCTCGGCGAAGGCGGCCTCGATCTCGGCGGGCGCGACCGCCACGGCCTTGAGATAGCCCGAGACGTCGGTGAACCACAGCCGCACGAAGCGGATGTCGCGTTCCTCGAGGGTGCGCAGGACGAACTCCTGCTGCCGGTCCATGCTGGCCATGATCGCGTCCGCCCGTTTCCTGCGTGTGTCGTCGCCGCCCACAGCGTGCCCGGTCCAGGCCGCCGGCACACGACCGCCCCGCCGCCCGCGTGGTGCGGGGACCCCCGCCCCGCCCGACGTCCCCCTGGAGGAGCTCCCGTGGCCACCGGCCCGACCCCGACCGCCCGCCGCGCCGGCCCCGCCGACGCCGCCGTCGTGCTCCGCCTGGTGCGCGAGATCGCCGCCGCCGAGGGCGACGTGTCCGACGTCGGCAGCGACGAGCGGACCTGGGCGGCGATGCTGGCCCGGCCCGACGTGCTCGTGCTGCTCGCCGAGCGCGACGGCGAGCCGGTCGGCTACGTCTCCGCCCTGCGGCGGCTGCACCTGTGGCTCGGCACCGACGTCCTGGCGCTCGACGACCTGTTCGTCCGGGACGGGCACCGCGACGCCGGGGTGGGGCGGTTCCTCATGACCGAGCTGGCCCGGCGGGTGGCGGCCGAGGACCTCGTCGTCCGCTGGGAGGTGCGCGAGGACAACACCGCGGCCCAGCGCTTCTACCGCCGGCTGGGCGCCCAGCTGCGGACGAAGGTCGTCGCGTGGTGGCCGCCGGAGGCCCAGCGCGGCCTGCTCGGCGACTGACCCCGGGCCGGCAGGATCCCCGCGGACGACGGCCGTCCTGCCGCTGGTGGCGCCGGCCCGCGGTCGGCGAGGCTGCCCGACGTGACGACGACGCCTCCTCCCCTGGCCGGCTCGGTGGCCGCCGCCGTGACCGAACTCGCCGCGCAGCAGGACCGGGTGGCCGCCCTGCTGGCCCGGGCCGCCGGGCGCTCCCGGCCGCTGTCGCCGGAGGCGCGCCGCCGCCTGGTCGCCCTCGGGCACTTCCCCGCCTACGCGAGCGAGCTGGACTGGACCCCGGAGGAGGTCGCCGGCCACCTGCGCGACAGCGCCCGGGTGTTCACCGACCGCATCCGGCGGATCGGTCTGGAGGACCGGCCGGCGCTGGCCGACTTCGTCCCCGACGAGCCGGATCGGGTCGCCGGCTACCGCGCCACCCCGCCGGCGGTCCTCGCGGCCGGGCTGGCCGCCGCACAGGCGGAGCTGCTGCGCACCGTCGCGGCCGTGCGGTCCGACCGGCTCGGCGCCGTCGGGGTGCACGAGGTCGACGGCCCGGTCAGCCTCGCCGACCTGCTCGCGTTCCTCCCGGCCCACCAGCGCGATCACGCCGAGCAGCTGGCGGCGCTCGCCGACGGCTGAGGCCGGTCGGCGCCCCCGGTGCAGGGCGGGCTGTGGCATGGGTCACACGGCCCCACCGTCCGTCCCCGGGGGCGCAGGACGAGGATGAACGGCGTGAGCGGACCCGTGCAGCTCCGAGTGGCGATGGCCCAGGTCGACACCCGCGTCGGCGACCTGGAGGGCAACGCCGCGCTCGTCGTCGAGTGGGCGGAGAAGGCGGCCGGTGACGGCGCCCACCTCGTGGTGTTCCCCGAGATGACGCTGACCGGCTACCCGGCCGAGGACCTCGTGCTGCGCGAGTCGTTCGCGCAGGCCAGCGAGCGGGCGCTCACCGACCTCGCCGCCACCCTCGCCGAGCGGGGCCTCGGCGGGGTCGCCGTCGTCGTCGGGTACCTGGCGCACACCCACGGCGCCGGCCCGGCACCGGTGGACCAGGTGCCGGCCGACGGCGACCGGCCCGGCGACGCCAACCCCCGTCGCGGCGCCCCGCGCAACGCCGCGGCGCTGCTGCACGGCGGGGAGGTCGTGGCCCGCTACGCCAAGCGGCACCTGCCTAACTACGGCGTCTTCGACGAGGCGCGCTACTTCGTCCCCGGCACCGAACTGCCGGTCGTGCGGCTGCACGGCGCCGACGTCGCGCTGACCATCTGCGAGGACCTCTGGGTCGAGGGCGGCCCGTGCGGGGTGGCCGGGCAGGCCGGCGTCGACCTCGTCGTCTCCCCCAACGCCTCGCCCTACGAGCGGGCGAAGGACGACCTGCGGCTGCCGCTGGTGCAGCGCCGCGCCGCGGAGGCCCGCGCCCCGATCGTCTACTGCAACCTGGTGGGCGGGCAGGACGAGCTGGTCTTCGACGGCGACTCGCTCGCGGTCTCCGCCGACGGCGAGCTGCTGGCCCGCGCGCCGCAGTTCGTCGAGCACCTGCTCTGCGTCGACCTCGTGCTCGACCGCGGCCGGGTGCCCGAGCGGCGGGAGGGCCGGATCGGGCCGATGACGGTCACCCGAACGGTCCTCTCCGAGGAGCCGGTGGCCGCGTTCGAGCCGCGGCCGGCGTCCGTGGCCGAGCCGCTGTCGGACCCCGAGGAGGTCTGGCGGGCGCTGGTGCTGGGCCTGCGGGACTTCATCGACAAGAACGGCATGCCCTCGGTCGTCTTCGGCCTCTCCGGCGGCATCGACTCCGCGCTGGTGGCCGCGTTGTCGGTCGACGCGCTCGGCGCCGACCGGGTGCACGGCGTGGCGCTGCCGTCGCGGTACAGCTCGGAGCACTCGCTCGCCGACGCCGAGGACAGCGCGCGGCGGCTGGGGCTGCACTTCTCCACGGTGCCGATCGCGCCGATGGTCGACGCGTTCGAGTCCTCGGTGGAGCTGTCGGGGACGGCGGCGGAGAACCTGCAGGCCCGGGTGCGCGGGACGCTGCTCATGGGGCTGTCCAACCAGCACGGGCACCTGCTGCTGGCCACCAGCAACAAGAGCGAGGTCGCCGTCGGCTACTCGACGCTCTACGGCGACGCGGCCGGCGGCTTCGCGCCGATCAAGGACGTGCCCAAGACGCTGGTGTGGGAGCTCGCCCGCTGGCGCAACCGGTACGCGCGCGAGCGCGGCGAGACCGAGCCGATCCCGCAGAACTCGATCGACAAGCCGCCGTCGGCCGAGCTCGCCCCCGGGCAGAAGGACAGCGACTCGCTGCCCTCCTACGAGGAGCTCGACGCCGTCATCGCCGACTACGTCGACCGCGACCTCGGGATGGCCCAGCTGCTCGAGCGCGGCCACGACCCGGCGGTGGTGGCGCGGGTGCTGCGGCTGGTGGACGTCGCCGAGTTCAAGCGACGGCAGTCCGCGCCCGGTACCAAGATCAGCCTCAAGGCGTTCGGCCGCGACCGGCGGCTGCCCGTCACCAACCGCTGGCGGGAGAGCCTGCCCAGCGTCCGCGAGGGAGCGCAGGCATGACGGAGTCGGTGCTGTACGGCGGGACGTCGACCGCCCGGGTGCGCATCCACCACCTCCTGCAGGCCAAGGAGCGCGGCGAGCGGTGGGCGATGCTCACCGCCTACGACACCTACGCCGCCGCCGTCTTCGAGGAGGCCGGCATCCCGGTGCTGCTCGTCGGCGACTCCGCCGGCAACGTCGTCCTCGGGCACTCCTCGACCGTGCCGGTGACCGTCGAGGACCTGCTGCTGATGACCAAGGCGGTCACCCGCTCGACGAAGCGTGCGCTGGTCGTCGCCGACCTGCCCTTCGGCAGCTACGAGTCCGGTCCGCAGCAGGCCTTCGCCAGCGCCGTCCGGATGATGAAGGAGGGCGGCGCGCAGGCGGTCAAGCTCGAGGGGGGGGTGCGGGTCGCGCCGCAGACCCGGCTGCTCACCGACAACGGCATCCCGGTGATGGCGCACATCGGCTTCACGCCGCAGAGCGAGCACGCGCTCGGCGGGTTCCGCGTGCAGGGCCGCGGCGCCGGGGCCGAGCAGCTGCTGGCCGACGCGCACGCGGTGCAGGAGGCCGGCGCGTTCGCCGTCGTGCTGGAGATGGTGCCCGCGGCGCTGGCCGCCCAGGTGACGAAGGAGCTGTCGATCCCCACGATCGGCATCGGCGCCGGGCCCGACTGCGACGCGCAGGTGCTGGTCTGGCCGGACATGGCCGGGCTCAACGGCGGGCGGGTGCCGAAGTTCGTGAAGAAGTACGCCGACCTGCGGGGGGAGCTGCTGCGCGCGGCGCGCGAGTACGCCGACGAGGTCCGCGGCGGCGTCTTCCCCGGCCCCGAGCACTCCTTCGAGTAGTCCTCCCGGGGGCGGCGTCACCGCCGGGCGACCGGCCGGGAGGTCCGCAGGAACAGCAGGCCGTAGCCGACGGCGTTGAGGCCGAGCGCCACCGTGTACATCCCGACCTGGACGGCGGCCGACCCGACGTCGAGACCGACCGGGCCGAACACGACGTGCCCGAGGAACCCGCCGTCGTAGGGCGGCGCCCCGGCCCGTTCGCGCAGGGCCAGCTCCACCGTCGTCAGCGGGCATGGGGCACCCGCCAGGTTGATGCCGAGCACCACCAGGGCCACCGGCGCGTGCAGCCGCACGAGCACGGGCCGGCGCAGCGCGAGCAGCGAGCCGGTCAGCATGAACAGGACCACCGCCGCGTGCAGGACGGCGACGGCGTGCGCGAGCACCACCGGCCCATCGTCGCGCGGTCCGGGCCGCGGCGGAACGCCTTGTGCCGGGACGGTGCCGGGGCCAGCCTGGCCGCCGTGCGCGTGCTGGTGGTGGCCTCCCCGCTGACCGGACACGTCCTGCCGCTGGTCCCCCTCGCCCTCGCGCTCCGGGACGCCGGCGCGGAGGTGGTCGTCGCCACGGCCGGTGACGGCGTCGCGGTCTGCCCGCCGCAGCTCTCGCCCACCGACGTCGCGCCGGGCCTGCGGCTGGGGCCGCTGTTCGGCCGGATCATGCTGCGGCACCCGCTCCTGGCCCGCCGCGAACTGGCCGGGCGCGGGGGCACCACGGCCGTCGGGCTGCTGTTCGGCGCGCTCGGCGCCCGCACCGCCGCCGGCACCGTCGCGCTGGCCGACCGGTGGCGGCCCGACCTGGTCGTGCACGAGCCGCTGGCCCCGGCCGGGGTGGAGGCCGCCGCACGGCTGGACGTCCCCGCCGTGCTCGTGGAGGGCAACCTCTTCGACGCCGGCCGGCTGCGCGACGCCGCGCTGGCGGTCTACGCGCCCGCCCGGGGCCTGACCGCTCCCCCGCCGCCCGTGGAGACGGTGACGACGGCACCGCCCAGCCTCGTCGGGCCGCGGGAGGGCCGGCCCGTGCGGTTCCTCCCCTGGGCGCCCGACCGTCCCTTCGACGAGAGGTACGCCCGTCCCGGGATCCGGCCGCGGGTGCTGGTCAGCCGCAGCACGGTGTCCTCGCCGGGCCGGGACCGGCTCATGGCCGACGTCGCCGCCGCGGCCGCGGGCACCGGCCTCGACGTCGTCCTCGTGCGGCCCGAGCGGTGGGTGACCCGCCGCCGGCTGCCGCCCCAGGTGACGACGACGGACTGGCTGCCGTTCCCGCGGGTCCTGCCGGCCGCCGCCGGGGTGGTGCACCACGGCGGGGCGGGGACGCTGCTCACCGCCCTGGCCGCCGGGACGCCGCAGCTGGTCGTGCGGGGCGCCGGTGACCGCCGTACCAACGCCGACCTGGTGGCCGCGCGCGGGGCCGGCATCGCGGTCGACCCCGGCGGGGTCACCGCGGCGGTGCTCGAGCGGCTGGTCGGCGACCCCGGCCTGGCCGGAGCCGCGCGCGAGGTCGCCGCCGAGATGGCCGCCATGCCCGCGCCGGCCGAGGTGGTGCCGCGCCTGCTCGACCTGGCCGGCGCCGGGCGCTGAGGAGGCCCGTGCCGGTAACGGGTCAGTCGCCCTCCCGCCACTCCCGGTCCTCGGCGTCGAGCTTCTCGTTGCGGTCGGCGACCGACTGCAGCGCGCGCTCGGCCTCCTCCCGGGTGGCGTAGGGGCCGAGCCGGTGGCGCTCGGCGCACCCGTCCCGGTCCTCGACGGTGTCGTGCTTGAGGCAGTAGAACCACGGTCCCTGCGCCACGGGCGCACCTCCTCGTCGTCGGCCGTCGCCGGGACCCTGCCCGGACGGCATCCGGGCCCCACCCTCCCGCACCGCCGCAGGTCGCGCGCGTGGTCGCCCGCTCCGCCCCTGACGTGGGGCATCCTCCTGCGCGTGAGTCCCGCGTCACCCGCTGGCCCGGACGGTCGGCCGCCCCCCGCCGGGCGCCCCGGCACCGAGAGCGGGGTCGCCGCCGTCCTGCTCGCCGTGCTGCTCCTCACCGGCGGCGGCACGGGCCTGGTGAACCTGGCCCTCGACGACGTCGTCCGCGACGGTCCCGGCCGCCCCGTCTACGCGGCGACGATGGCCGCACTGGTCCTCATGGCGGTGCCGCTGCTGGTGCGGCGGCGCATCGGCCGGTGGCAGACCTTCGCCCTGGTGCTGCTCGGCGACCTCGTCTACGTCGTCGTCGCGCTGTGCATCGACGACCCCGTGCGCTACGCGACGCCGCTGATGCTGCTGTTCCCCGCACTGGTCGCCGCCTGGTTCCTGCGGCCGTGGATGCTGGCGGTGAACATGGTCGCCACGCCGCTGGCGGTGCTGGTCGCGATGTGGAGCAGCTACCCCGACCCGGTGGCCCTGGCCGTCCAGGTGGGCGTGAGCGCCGGGATGCTCGACCTGGTCTCCTTCGCGGTGAGCGTCCTGCGGCGCCGGGAGCGGCGGCTGCTGGCGGCGGCCGAGGCGCTCGTCCTGCGCGACCCGCTGACCGGCCTGTCCAACCGGCGGCACCTGGTCGAGCAGGCGCCGCGCACCTGGCGGCAGGCCCGTCGCGGGGGCCTGCGGGTCGCGGCCATGGTCATCGACCTCGACCACTTCAAGCAGGTCAACGACGTCCACGGGCACGCCGTCGGGGACGCGGTGCTGCAGAGCGTGGCGCGGGCGCTGGCCGACACCGTCCGGCCCAGCGACGTGCTGGCCCGCCTCGGCGGGGAGGAGCTGGTGGTGCTCGGCATCGTCGGCGACCCCGGCGAGGCCGGCCGCCTGGCCGAGCGGCTGCGGCTGGCGGTGGCCGGCGCCCGGACCGAGGACGGTCCCGCCGTCACCGCCTCGATCGGCATCGCGCTGACCCGGCCGGTCGACGGCGAGGACGCGGCCGCGGCGCTGTGGTGGCTCGTCGACCGCGCCGACGCGGCCATGTACACGGCCGAGCAGGGCGGTCGGGACCGGGTGGCCGGCTTCAGCCCGCCGCGGCCCCGGCCGACGCCCGACGGCGAGCGCCTGGGACCCCCGACGGTCCCGGGCCCGGCCCTGCCGGGGCACGCGCCCTCCGACGCCGGCTGACGGAGGACGCCCCTGCAGCGGGGCCGTTCCACCCGGTGGGAACGGCGTTTCTCTGCTTCCCTGGTCGGCATGACGCTGGTGGTCCCGGACCCGACGCGGACCGTGCCGCTGCCGCTGCGGCAGCAGGCCGACGTCCGCGACCGGTGGCTGACCCAGCGCCTGCTCGACCTGCTGCCCGGGCTGATGGACCGCGCCGGGATCGACCTGTGGGTCGTCGTCGGCCGGGAGAACAACGAGGACCCGGTGCTGGCCACCCTGCTCCCGGCCGCGTGGCTGTCCGCCCGGCGGCGCACCGTGCTCGTGCTGCACCGCAGCGACGACGGGGTCACGCCGGTCGCGGTGTCCCGCTACCCCGTCGGCCAGTACCTGCCCGGGTGGTCGCCCGGCGAGGGCGACCAGTGGGCCGCGGTGCGCCGCATCGTCGAGCAGGCCGCGCCACGCCGGATCGGGATCGACGTCTCGGCCTCCTGCGCCCTCGCCGACGGGTTGTCGGTCACCGAGCACCGCGCGCTCACCGACGCCCTCGGCCCGTGGGCGGAGCGGCTGGTCCCGGCCGAGGACCTCGTCGTCGGCTGGCTGGAGACCCGGCTGCCCGAGGAGGTCGCCGCCCTCGACGCCCTCAACCGGCTCACCGACGACGTGCTCGCCCGCGCCCTCTCCCCCGCCGCGGTGACACCCGGCACCACGACGGCGGCCGACCTGGCGTGGTGGCTGCACCAGGAGCTGGCCGACCGCGGCGTGCCCCCGTGGTTCCACCCCGGCGTCACCGTCCAGCGGGCGGGCGTCCGGCTGCGCGGGCACGGCGACGTGGCGCTGCCGGCCCTGCCGCAGGACGCCGCCGTCGAGCCCGGTGACCTCGTCACCTGCGACGCAGGCCTGGCCAGCCTGGGCCTGGTGACCGACCTGCAGCGCAGCGCCTACCTGCTGCGTCCCGGGGAGTCCGCTCCTCCGCCCGGCCTCCAGGCGGCCTGGACGGCGGCCACGCGGATGCGCGCGCTGACCGCCGAGGCGATGGCGGTGGGCCGCACCGGCAACGAGGTGCTCGCCGCGGCCCGCGCCTCCGCCGACGCGGAGGGGCTGACCGCGGAGGTGTACTCGCACCCGGTGGGCGTGCACGGGCACGGGGCGGGGCCGGCGATCGGCCGGTGGGACGCCCAGCGCGGCGTGCGCGGGGACGGCGACCGGGTGCTGCACCCCGACACCGTCTACGCGCTGGAGCTGGCGGTGCGCACGACCGTCCCCGAGTGGGGCGGGCAGGCGCTGCGGCTGGCGGTCGAGGAGGCCGTCGTCCTCACCCCGGCGGGCACGTCGTTCTTGGGCTGCCCGCAGCGGGAGCTGTGGACGGTCCCCGCCGCTTGACTCAGCGGCGCGGCATGCGCTGCCGCGCCCGCAGCAGCAGTTCCCCGGGCCGCAGCACGGTCCCGGCCAGCCGGGTGACGGGGCTGGTGCGGATCGCCTGGTCGGCGTGGCTGCCGCGGACGCTGCCGGGGCCGGGCGTGGGGGTGTCGAGGATGTCGGTGCCGTCGTCGGGCCGGTCGGTCATCTGCGTCGGCCGGCCGGCGACGGAGAGGACGGCGTCGGTGAGGGCGGGGCTGAAGCGCTGCCCGGCGATGAAGCCGAGTGCGGCGTCGCCGGCGGGGACCTCCCGGCGCGGGTGGGTGGCGGCCCGGACGACCGCGTCCGCCACGACCTCCGGCGCGTACACCGGCGGCGGGGGCTTGGGCACGAAGCCGGTCTTGCTGCGGGAGTGCTCGAAGAAGGGGGTGGCGATGCTGGCCGGGAGGATCGTCGACACCGAGACCGGAGACCCGGCCTCGGCGAGCTCCATCCGCAGCACGTCGTAGAACGCCCGCAGCGCGAACTTGCTCGCCGCGTACGGGCCCTGCAGGGGGACGGCGCGGTAGCCGAGCACCGAGCCGATCCCGATCAGCCCGCCCGCGCCGGCACGCTCCAGCGCCGGGACCGCGGCCTGGGCCGCGGCGACGTGGCCCAGCACGTTGACCTCCAGCACCCGCCGGAACTCCGCCAGGTCGATGTCGACCACGTTGCCGTAGACGCTGACCCCCGGGACGGTCACCCAGGTGTCGATGCGCCCGAACCGCGTCTCGGTCGACCGGACGAGGTCGTGCACCGCCGTCTCGTCGCTGATGTCGGTCGGCACGGCGACGGCCTCGGTGCCCAGGCCGGTCAGCTCGTCGACCAGGGTGCCCAGCGCCTCGACGCCGCGGGAGGCGACGACGATGCGCGGCACGCCCTGCCGAGCGAACTCGAGCGCCGTCGCCCGGCCGATGCCGCTGGAGGCACCGAGGACGACGACGACCTGGTCGGTCAGGGGACGTGGGCTGCTCATGCCGTTCCGGTACCCCGTCAGCGCTGGTTCCTGCGGGCCTCGGCGGTCTTCCTGTCGTTCGCCTTCTGGATGGCGTCGACCAGCTCGTCCTTCGTCATCCGGGAACGGCCGTGCACGTCGAGCCGCCTGGCGACGTCCAGGAGGTGCTCCTTGGTGGCGTTGGCGTCGACGCCGCCCTTGGTCTCCCGGTCGGTGTCGGCGCCGCCCTCGGCCTGGGCGTCGCTCGGCCCCCTGTGGTCCTTCTCCTCCCAGTGGTCGCCGACCTTCTCGTGGGTGTGCTTGACCGCGGCCCACGCCACCCGGTTGGCCCGCTGCTCGTCGCCGTCGTAGGTCCCGACGGCGGAGTCGTGGGTCTTCGCCCAGGTGCGCTGCGCCTTCTCGTCGGAGCGCTGCAGGGTGCTGGGGAGCTCCTCGGCCTTCGCGTCACCGCTCCTCGTCGTCTTCGGCATGACGCTCACCTACCCGCGAGGAAGGGCAGCAACGCGACGACCAGTTCCTGCGGCGCCTCCTCAGCGACGTGGTGGCCGCTGTCGACCGGACCGCCGCCGCGCAGGTCGGTGGTCCAGCCGGCCCAGATGGCCAGCGGGTCGCCGTGCAGGTCCTCGAGGTCGTCGCGGGACGACCACAGCACCAACGTCGGGCAGGTGACCCTGCGGCCGGCGGCCCGGTCGGCCTCCTCGTCGGCGCGGTCGACGGTCAGGCCGGCGCGGTAGTCCTCGAGCATCGCGCGCACGGTGGCGGCGTCGCGCACCGCGGCGACGACGTCGGCGTGGTTGTCCTCCCCGAGCGCGGCGGCCACACCCGGCCGGTCGAGGCCGTACCAGGCGACGGGGTCGGCGCCGATCGCCCGCTCCGGCTTCTCCGGCTGGGCGTAGAAGAACCAGTGCCACCAGGCGCCGGCGAACCGCGCGTCGCAGCGGTCGAGGTGCTCGACGATCGGGATGCAGTCGACCACCGCGAGGGCGGTCACCGCCTCCGGGTGGTCGAGCGCCAGCCGCAGCGCCACGTAGCTGCCCCGGTCGTGGCCGACGACGGCGAACCGCTCGTGGCCGACGAGCCGCATCAGCGCACGGACGTCACCGGCGACCGCCCGCTTGGCGTACGCGCGGTGCTCCGCGTCGGGTGCCGGCCCCGTGGAGCGGCCGTAGCCGCGCAGGTCGGGGCAGACGACGGTGTGCCCGGCGGCCACCAGCAGCGGGACGACCCGGTGCCAGGTGGTGTGCGTGCGCGGGTGGCCGTGCAGCAGGACCACCGGCGGCCCGGAGCCGGCGACGCGCACGCGGAGCCGGACGTCGGCGGTCACGTCGACGTACCGGACGCCGGAGGCCTCGCTCACTCCACCAGCCACCGCGACCAGTGCGCGCGCTGCGCGCCGGTGAGCGGTGCGCTGGCGTCGGCGGCGTAGTCGTAGTTGACGAGCACCATCTCCGCGCGCAGCGCCGGCTCCCCGTCCTGGGCGAGCTCCTGGCGCAGGCCGATGGAGCTGCGGCCCAGCCGGGTGACGGTGCCGACGACGGTCAGGTGCTCGCCGGCCCGGTAGCGGACCTGGCGCAGGTAGTCGACCTCCAGCCGGGCGAGGATGATGCCCGCGCCCGGCGTGGGGTCGACCATCGCCAGCCGCGCGTCCTCGAGCAGGCCGAGGACGCGGGCGTGGTTGACGTGCCCCAAGACGTCGGTGTCCGACCAGCGCAGCTGGACGGGGTGTTCGTGCCGCTCGCTCAGGGCAGGTCCGCCGTCTCCGCCGACTGCCGGTGGGCGCCCTGGGCGTCGTCGGGGTCGGTGTGGACGGTGCGCTCCTCGGACTCGGCGAGGATGATCTCGGCGGCGACCTCCTCCATGCCGCTGCCCTTCATGGCCGCCTCCTCGGGCAGCAGGTCGGCGCGCGTCTCGATGTTGTGCTCGGTGACGTTGGCGAGCGCCTCGGGGCTGGGCTCCTTCTGCGTGACCACGCGGGCCTCCTCAGAACCGGTGCTGCTCGGTGCCGATGCCCAGCGCCCGGGCGACCTCCTGCACGTTCTCGAAGCGCTGCCCCTCGGGCAGCCGGCGCAGGTCGGCCAGCACCCGGCCGGGCGCGTTCGACTCCTGGGCCTTGGCGACGAGCGTCTCGCGGTCGGCGGGCCAGACCTCCTTCCCGAGCGCCTCGGCGATCGCGGCGCGGTGCTCGACGTCCCCCTGGCCCATGCCGGGCGAGGTGGCTGACTGGTGCGGATCGGTCATGGCGGTCTCCGTCACTGGGGGGTCGGGGTGGAGTCGTCGGTGTAGCGCAGGATCGCCGCCACCGGGATGTCGCCCGGCATGGCCGCGCGGGGCACGACGACGACCCCGGCGGTGCTGGCGACCGCGGCGGCCAGCAGCGCGGTCTCGGCCGGCACGGAGTGGACCTCCTGGACCCCGAGGGCGTCCATGTCGCCCTGGTCCACGCCCAGCTCGAGCGGCGAGGCCCCCACCAACAGCTTCTCGTCGTCGGCGGGGTCGGCGAGCAGGAGCGTCTCCACCTGCGCCTTGCGCAGCGCCTCGACGACGTTGGCGGTGCCGGTGACGGCCAGGCCGTGGGCCCCGGCGGAGGCGATCTTCTCGACGGCCTCGGCCTCGTCGCGGGCCTCGTGCTCGGCCACCAGCTCGGCGGCCCTGCGCTCCACGGGTTCGCGGTCGGCGCCGGCGGCGCGGCCGCCCTCGTCCATGTTCACGATGAGGTCCGACCACAGGGCGCTGGCGCGGTCGGTGAGGATCTGCCGGGCCCGCATGTCGCCGGCGAGCAGGACGAAGCGCGGGTGCACCCGGCGGACGACCGAGGCGATGTGCTCGGCGACGTCGTCGGCGTTGTGCACCCACTTGTTCTCGGCGTTGTGCTGGTAGCGGTGGTGCGCCCAGCCGCCGCCCTGGAACTTGCGGATCTGGTAGCTGTCGCCCTCCACCGTCTCCTCCGCGTCGGCGTGACCGGGGAGGGTGGCGAGGGTGAGGTCGGCGCCGACGCGGTCGGTGAGGACGACGACGTGCGGGATGCGGCCGGGCAGCGCGCGCAGCACCGGGAGGAGTTCCGGCTGCGGCGACCACTGGGCCAGCTCCTGGCGCGGGACGTCGCCGAGCTGGGAGTCGAAGACGACCGTGCCGTCGGCGGCGACGATCACCGCGCGGCCACGGATGGTGCCCGCCTCGCCGCCGTCGTTGCCCTCGAGCAGCCGGCTCCGGACCGCCTCGACGACGGCCTCCGGGGCGCCCTGCTCGGTGAGCTTCTCGGCGACCGCGCGGACGCGGAGGTCGAGCTCGGTGTCGGCGTTCTCGGTGACGTGGGTGACGTCGGCCGTGACGGTGGCGTAGGGACCTGGGGCCTCGAAGACCGGTGCCAGGAAGGACACGTCCATGGGTGGGGACCACTCCTCGGTGCTGATCGTGTGCGGGAGGGCGCCCTCGGCGGGGCGCGCACTGCCCGCCCGCCTACCCACCGACCCGACCGCCACACACCGTGTCGGATCCCGGAGGCGGGGGTAGGCGGTGCCCCATGACCGAGCACGACCAGCTGCCGCTGCCCGACTACGACCACCTGCCCGTGCAGGGACTGATCTCGCGCATCCGCACGCTGGACGCCACCGGCCTGCAGACGCTGCTGGACTACGAGCGCGCCCACGCCGACCGGCTGCAGGTCGTCACCGCGATGCAGAACCGGCTGCGGTCGCTGCACGAGGGCGCCCAGCCCTCCGGCGGTGACCCGGCGGCCCCGGCCGCGGACGACCCGGTGCCCGCCGCGGCGGGGTCCAAGGTGTCGGAGGCGACCACCGGCCCGGCGATCAACGCCCCCTCGCACGGCGACCCGACCAACCCGGCCCAGCCGCGGTCCAGCGGCACCCACCGCAAGGGCACCTGACCCCTCCCGCACACGGCGGCGGCCGCGCACCCACCGGGTGCGCGGCCGTCGTCTGCGTCCGGCCGGTCAGCCGCCGCCGAAGGTCGCCGCGATGTCCAGGGCCGCCGGGCCCAGCAGCACGATGAACAGCGTCGGCAGGATGCACAGGATCAACGGGAAGATGACCTTGACGGGGATCTGCATCGCCTTCTCCTCGGCGCGCTGCCGCCGCTTGAGCCGCATCTCGGCGGCCTGGGTGCGCAGCACGTCGGCGATCGAGACGCCGTACGCGTCGGCCTGCACCACCGCGCGGATGAAGCGGGCGAGATCCGGCACGCCGGTGCGCTCGGCCAGCGCGAGGTAGGCCTCCCGCCGCGGCTGTCCCACGCCGATGTCCTGCAGGGTCCGCACCAGCTCCTCGGCCAGCGGGCCGCGGCCGTTGCGCGCGGCCCGCGACATCGCCGACTCGAACCCGAGCCCGGCCTCCACCGCGATGGTCATCTGATCGAGGGTGTCGGCCAGCTCGAGCGCGATCGCCTGCTGCCGCTCCTGCGCGCGGCTGTACAGCAGCAGCTCGGGGAGCACGTAGGCCACGCCGGTGACGACCACGGCCATCAGGACGGTCAGCAGGCCGGGGCGGGCGGTCACCACGAGCAGCGCCAGCACCGCCGCGACGGCGGCGAGCACCAGCTTGGCGGCCACGAGCCGGGGCACCGGCCACTCCGCGGGCCGGCCGGCCGACGAGGCGAGCCGGTTGAGCCGGTCCACGGTGCCGGCCGGGGTCAGAGCCCGGGCCAGCCGGGACGGCAGCCCCGCCCGGGGCCGGGCGGCGGTGGGCAGCTCCATGCCGCGGATCAGGTTGGCGCGGGCGCGGGCGGTGGCGTCCTGCGGGCGGGCGAGCAGCGCCCAGCCCAGCAAGGGAACGGCGAGGGCGACGGCCAGTGCGGCCGCCAGCACGGGGGGCGGGACGGCGCTCATCAGAACCGGATCGCCACGGTCTTCTTGAGCCACAGCCCGCCGACGAGCAGCAGCAGGACGGCGACCGCGACCATGACGTAACCGGCCAGGCCCTCCGTGAAGCCGGCCAGGTAGCCCGGGTTGCTGATCGCCAGGAACCCGACGATTCCGAACGGCAGGGCCATCAGCACGACCGCCGACAGCTTGCCCTCGGCCGCCAGCGCCTTGACCTGGCGGCGGATCGCGTTGCGCTCCCGGATGGTGTGCCCGACGGTGTCGAGCACCTCGGCCAGGTTCCCGCCGACCTCGCGGTGGATGGCGATGGCCTGGGCGACCCACCGGAAGTCGTCGCTGGCCATCCGCTCGGCGACCTCGTCGAGGGCGTCGGCGAGGTCGCGGCCCACCCGCGTCTCGTTGACGATGCGGGCGAACTCCTCCGACGTCGGGGCGGCGGCCTCGGTGGACACGGCGTCCACCGCGCGCAGCAGGCTGTGCCCGGCCCGCAGGCTCGACGCCATGAGCTGCAGCGAGTCGTCGAGCTGGTCGGCGAAGGCCGACTGCCGCCGGCCGCGGCGGAACGCGAGCGCCCCCTTCGTGCCCAGGGGGGCCAGCGCGGCGAGCACGACGGCGAGCAGGACCCCGCCGACGACGAAGCCGAGCGCGCCGAGGACGACGCTGGCCAGGCCCACCAGCAGGACGAGGTCCGGCAGGGCCATCGCGACCCCGGCCCGTTCCAGCGCGGCGGTGCCGGCGGCCACCCGGCCCCGGCGGGCGAGCGCCCGCTCCACGGCGGCACCGGCCACGGCCGACGCCCCCGCGAGCGCGGACGACGGCGGGGCGACCGTGGGGTCGAGCCGGGACAGCGGCACCCGCTGCGGCCCGGCCGGCAGGACGGCGAGCGCCAGGAGCAGCAGCGCGCCAGTGACGGCGAGGAGCCCGGCGGCCAGCAGCAGGGGGGACATCAGGCCCACCCCCGCCGCGGCTCGACGGTGCCGAAGACCCGCGGCGAGACGCGGATGCCTAGCTCGTCGAAGCGGTCGGTGAACCGCGGCCGGACGCCCGTGGGCACCGGCTTGCCGAGGAATCGGCCCGCGGCGTCGACCCCGGCCGAGTAGTCGAAGAGGAAGGCGTCCTGCAGGGTGACCGTCTCGCCCTCCATGCCCTGCACCTCGGTCACGTGGGTGACCCGCCGGGTGCCGTCGCGCAGCCGGGTCAGCTGGACGACGAGGTCGACCGCCGAGGCGATCTGCTCGCGGATCGCCCGCAGCGGCAGGTCCATGCCGGCCATGAGCACGAGGGTCTCCAGCCGGGCGATCGCGTCGCGCGGCGAGTTGGCGTGCACCGTCGACAGGGAGCCGTCGTGTCCGGTGTTCATCGCCTGGAGCATGTCCAGCGACTCCCCGCCGCGGCACTCACCGACCACGATCCGGTCGGGCCGCATGCGCAGGCTGTTGCGCACCAGGTCGCGGATGGTGATCGCGCCCCTGCCCTCGATGTTGGGCGGCCGCGACTCCAGCCGGACCACGTGGTCCTGCTGCAGCTGCAGCTCGACGGCGTCCTCGATGGTGACGATCCGCTCGCCCTCGGGGATGAAGGAGGACAGCACGTTGAGCAGCGTCGTCTTCCCGGTGCCGGTGCCGCCGGAGACGATGACGTTGAGCCGCGCCTCGACGCAGGCGTGCAGCAGCTCGGCCATCTCCGGGGTGAGGGTGCCGAAGCCGATCAGGTCGTCGACGGTGAACGGGTCCTTGGCGAACTTGCGGATGGTCAGCGTCGAGCCGCTGAAGGCCAGGGGCGGGATGATCGCGTTGACACGGGAGCCGTCGGCGAGACGGGCGTCGACCAGCGGCGAGGACTCGTCGATCCGCCGTCCCACCCGGGAGACGATCCGGTCGATGACCCGGCGCAGGTGCTCCTCGGAGGTGAACCGGGTGCCGGTGCGGACCAGCCGGCCCTCCTGCTCGACGTAGACCGCGTCCGGGCCGTTGCACATGATCTCCGTGACGCTCGGGTCGTCGAGCAGCCGCTGCAGCGGGCCGTAGCCGAGGACGTCGTCGGCCAGCTCGGCGGTCAGCCGCGCCCGCTCCTCGGCCGAGAGCGGGACCCGCTCCTCCTCGACCACCTGGTCGAGCTCGCCGAGCACGAGGGTGCGCAGCTGCTCCTCGGACAGCGACGGGTCGTTCATCCGGTTGCCCATGCGCTCGAAGAGCGCCTTCGCCACCCGGTCCTTGAGCCGGGCGAGGGCGTCGGTGGGCGGGGTGGGCGGCGGCGACGGCAGCGCCGGGGTCACGGTGCGCGCCACGGGCCGGGGCAGCGGGACCGACGCCGACGTGGCCGCCTCGGGGGCGGAGTGCCGGCCCTGGGCGGCGGCGAGACGGGAGGCCAGGTTCACGATGCCGCCCGGTGCATCGAGGCGGAGGTCACGACGCCGCCCGGTGCTTGGCCCGGTAGCGGCCGGGCCGGACGATGGGGGTGGCGGCGAAGCGGGCCACGAGCCGGCGCAGCTCCTTGGCCGCGGGGTCGCGGCGGCTGCCGGCGACGATCGGCACGCCCTGGTTGGTCGACGCCGGCACCGCCGCCGAGCGCGGGACGACGACGTCCACCCCGGTCCCGATGGCGGTCTCGACGTCGCGCACCGACAGACCGCCCTTGGCGTCGGCGAAGTTCATGACCACGTGCCGGCCGGCCGGGATCATGCACAGCTCGCGCAGCACGTCGAGCTCCTTGCGCAGCCCGCGGACGCCGGGGACGTCCATGCTGCTGAGCATCACGACGTCCGTGGCGCGGTCGAGGGCGGCCAGTGTCTGCTCGGAGAGCCCCGGCGCGGTGTCGACGACGACGTAGCGGAACTCGCGGGCCAGCGAGGTGAGCAGCCGGGTGACGTCGGCCGCCGTCACGGTGTCGCCGGCGGCCGGCGAGTCCGCCCCGCACACGGCGTACAGGCCGCTGGGGTGCTGGGTGAGGAAGGTCTTGAGGACCATGGTGTCCTCGGCCGCGGGACCGTGGGCGACGTCGGGCAGCACGTACTCGGGCACCAGGCCCAGCGCCGAGGCGACGTCGCCGAACTGGACGTCGAGGTCGACCAGCACGGTCGACTGCGGTGCGGTCTCGGTGAGCCCGATGGCCAGGTTCGAGGCCACCGTCGTCTTGCCGACGCCGCCCTTGGGAGAGGCCACGGTGATGACCCGCCCGGTGTACCGGGCGGTCTCCTCGACCGGCCGCAGCACCCGCCGCCGCTCGGCCGCGGCCGAGCCGGCGCGCTCCACGGCGGCGCGGATGGCACCGGCGTCCGCGGTCGGCGGCAGGAGGTCGCGGACCCCGGCGCGCATGGCCTCCTGCCAGATCTCCGGGGTCGGGTCGGCGACCAGGACGACGGTGATGCCGGGGCACTGCACGTCCAGGCGCGCGGCCAGGCCGAACACCTCCTGCGACGCCGCCTGCGGGCCGACCAGCAGGACCTCGGGCAGCTCGCCGTCGACCAGCTGCTCGAACAGCCGCGCCGGATCGGCGGGCAGCCGGCCCGGCGGCAGGACGTACACGTCGCCGTCGGTCGCCTCCTTCACGCGCAGGACGAGCTCCTCGCCCGCCGCGCCGAGCACCACGCGGCTCACTCCGACTCCCCGTAGACGGTGCCCAGGCCGGAGAGGTCCCCGTAGACGTTGCCCTGGGTGACGATCCGTGTGTCGTCCAGGTCGGCGCCCTCGGGCTCGAGGGTCAGCCACACGGTGCCGTGCTCCATGCCGAAGACGACCAGCTCGGCGTCCCGTGCGGGCAGGGCCACGGTGACCAGCAGGCTGCCCGTCGGCGCGGCCCCGCCCGAGGAGACCGTCTCGGTGTCGACGTCCTCACCCGCCGGTGCCGGTGCGCCCTGGACCTGGGTCACCAGCGCGCCGTGCAGGGTCGCGTGGGTAGTGCCGACGGTCTTGCCGGCCTCGTTCTCCAGCTTCATCGAGACGTAGACCCCGATCTCGTCACCGGCCGCCAGCCGGCCGCCGACGGCGCGCTGCGGCTCGAGCAGGATGCTGACCTCCGACGCGCCCGGGGGCGGGGGGACGGTGCCGGGCACGGCGAGGTCCTCGGGGGCGGCGAAGCGTACGGCCAGCAGCTGCTCGCCGGGCTGCAGGTCGGCGGTGGCGACCTGCCCGGCGAGCTGGGCGAGGTCGGTGATCCCGCCCTCGACGGCGGCCTTGGCCGGGAGCCGCTCGGTGCGGACGAGGTCGGCGACCTCCTCGCCCGGCGTCCCCTCGGGGATGGCCTGGTCGACCACGAGGACGTCCACGGTGCGCGTGCCGGCCAGGGCGCGGGCGTCGGCGCCGCGCACGTAGGCCAGCAGCACCACGGCGCCGGCGGCGGCGAGGAGCAGCGCCACGGTGGCGGCGAGCAGTCGTCGTCTCACGGGAGCCCCTATCGGACGAGTCGGAGGACCCAGGCGCCCATCTGGGGTGCGCCGGAGTCGTAGTCGAAGGCCTCGCCGAGATCGACGAAGCGCGTGAAGTACCCGGTGACGCAGCGCTCGCTGCCGCCGCACGGTCGAGGCGTGGTGCTGAAGTGACCGCCCAGGTGGTAGCCGGTCAGCCGGAACGCGGCGTAGCCGTAGACGCGGTACCAGGCGTGGCTGCCCGTGCCGCCGAACTCGTCGAAGATCGGCAGCAGCACCGTCCTCCCCACCCAGGAGGCGAAGTCGGCGGCCGAACACTCGGACGGCGGGGTGTTGCCGGTGGAGGACGTCGAGCGCTCGTCGCGGGCGCTCGACGCGCGGCAGTCACCGGGGTCGCTGACCAGGTAGCCGAAGCCGCCCGGAACGACGTTGTCCGACGGGCCGGTGCAGTCCCGGATCGTGGTGGAGGACTTGGTCAGGTAGATGGTCCGCTGGATCGTGCCCGAGGGCAGCCCACCGCCGGTCTGCTGCTCGAACTCGCACCAGGAGAAGGTGAGCGGCAGGACGGCGGTGCCCCCGCTCGGGCCGCCCCAGGCCACCGTGGCGGTGGCCGAGACCTCGGTGGCGTCGTGCCCGATGACCGGAGCGAACCAGTGCTCCCGCGGCGTACGGCCGGAGACGGTGACGCGGTTGGGGTTCGACGCGAGGACCGGCGGGGCGGCGGTGGCGTCGCCGAGGTTGGCGTCGACCATGCCCTGGGCGGTCGCCTGCATGTCGCCGCAGGCGCCCCTGGCGCAGTCGGCGGCCACGGCCAGCGCCGCGGCGTCGGCCGCGACCTGGAGCTTGGCGCGCTCCGCGTACAGGGCTCCGATGTCGACCGCGACGGCGGTGAAGCCGAGGACCGGCACGAGCAGGAGGGACAGGAGCACCGCGGTGGCGCCGCGCTCGCCGGCGAGCCGGCGCCGGGTGCGAGAGCTCAGCCGTTGCACCGCATGACCCCCGTCCCGGTCAGGGTGATGCCGGCGCCGAAGAAGTCGGTGAGGAACGGCATCGGGTACTCGACGGTCACGCGCACGTTGGAGGCCGTCGCGTCCGTCGTGGGACAGGCGGCCGGAGTCACGGTGATCTGCGCGTTCGTGACCGCGGGGTCGAGCGTCGGGGCGGCATCGCGGACGGCGGCGCGGGCCGCGGCCGGGTCGTTCTGCAGGGCCATGACGCGGGCGCCCTCACGGGCGGCGGCCGAGAGCGTGCCCTGCACCTGGAAGGCGTGCCCGAACTCGGCGATGCCGAGGACGAGGAGGACGAGCAGCGGGACGATGAAGGCGAACTCCACCGCTGCCGCACCACGCTGGTCCTGCAGTCGTCTCCACATCCGTGCTCACCTCCGGGGGTACGGCTCGTCGGGTGCACCGCGGCGCAGCGGCCCCGGATGGGGCCGCTGCGCCGGTGCGGGGGAACGGGGTCGGTCAGGGAGCGGCCGGCAGCTCGTCGCTGACGTCCTGGAACAGGGCCCCCAGCTGCTCACCGAGGGTGGCGACGACGGTGATGATCACGACGGCGATGAGGCCGACCATGAGGCCGTACTCGACGGCGGTGGCGCCCTTCTCGCTCTTGAGACGCTCCTCGGCGAAGGCGTAGAGCGTGGCGACGGCGGCGATCGGGTTGGCGAGCAGGTTCAGCACGGGGACTCCCTGGGACACGGTGCCGTCCGGCCGGGGTCGGTCGACCCGGCGTCGCGGCGGACGTCAGGGATGTCGGGCCCGGGAGAGCCGAGCTTGAGCACCCTTCGCCGGATCAGGCGACGCCGTTCCGCCGGACGAGGCAGCTCAGGGAGCCGAGATGACGCACCGTGATCGGCCGCAGGGCCTCACAGTGGCCCGTGCCAGGTGCCGGCGAGCACCGCCGCGGCCAGCGCGCCTCCGGCCAGCGCCGGGCCGAAGGGCAGCTCGGTGTCCCGACCGGCCCGCCGCAGCGCCATCAGGGCCAACCCGAGGACGGCCTGGATGACGAAGCCCAGGAGCAGGCCGGTGACCACGACCGGCCACCCGAGCCAGCCGAGCAGCAGCCCGAGCAGGCCGGCCAGCTTGACGTCGCCCATGCCCATCCCGGCCGGGGAGACCAGTGCCATGACCAGCAGCGCCCCGAAGGCCGCGGCTCCGGCGAGCACGGCGCGCAGCAGGTCGTCCCAGCGGTCGCCGGCGGCCGCGGCCACGGTGAGCAGCAGCAGCGCGCCGACCGTGGCCGGCAGCAGCACCCGGTTGGGCAGCAGCCGCTCGCGCAGGTCGATGACGCTGAGCAGGACGCCCGCCGCCACGAACCACAGCCAGGCCGGCAGCTCCGCCGTCGGGCCGAAGCGCAGCGCGGCGAGCACGAACAGCGCCGCCGTCGCGACCTCCAGGAGGCCCCGGGGCGCCGCTCCCCCACCGCCGCCGAGGACGGCGCCGACGGTCGCCGGGCGCGGCCACGGGAAGCGGGCCGCCGCGCGGTCGACGAGGTGGCCGACGACCGCGCCGGCCAGCGCCGCGCCGGCCACCACGAGCGCCGGCACGAGGCCGGTCACCGGGCGGTCCGGGGGCGGGAGGCGGGCACGGCGAGGACGGTGACACAGCCGCGAGGACGGTCCCGGCCGGCGCCGGAGGCCCGTCCGACGCGTCGTCACGCCCGTCACGGACTGCGCTGTCGTCCCAGGCCCGCGTCCGCCTCAAGCCCAAACGACGACAGATCCGTCCGGCTCGGCGAGCAGATACTGCACCCTGCGACGATCGGGCGGGACGGGCGGACGACGCAGCGGGAGGACATCGTGGACGGGCCGGCTGCGGGGAGGGACGGGATCGCGCGGTCGGTGCGACTCCCCGACGGGCGCGACCTCGCCTGGACCGAGTGGGGCCTCCCGGACGGACGCCCCGTCCTCTTCGCGCCCGGCGCCGGGATGAGCGGTGTCCTCGGGTTCGGCACCGACGTCCTGGCCGAGCTCGGCCTGCGCCTCCTCGCCCTCGACCGGCCGGGGCTGGGACGCTCCTCCCCCGACCCGGGCAAGACGTACGCCTCGTGGGCCGGCGACGTGCGGTGCCTCGTCGACCGGCTGGGCCTGCGCTCCGTGCTCGGCGTCGGCTTCTCCCAGGGTGCCCCCTTCGCGGTGGCGCTGGCCGGAGCGGGCCTCCTCGACGCCGTCGCCCTGGTCGCCGGGCAGGACGACCTCCGCGCCCAGCGGCACCTCCTGGTGCCGGAGGTGGCCGGCATGCTCGACGCCGTCGAGGCCGACCCGGCGGGCTTCGAGCGGGAGATCACCCGGGTCGCGGACGCCGACTGGCTGTGGGGCGTCATCCTGGCCACCGCCGCGCCGGTCGACCGGGAACGGTACGAGGGGACCGGTCTCGGCGCCGCCGTCCGGGCCGCCCTCACCGACGGCTTCGCGCAGGGCGCCGCCGGCTACGCCCGCGACCTGGTCACCGCCCTGGGCCCCTGGCCGGTGCCCGCCGAGGAGATCGCCGTCCCGGTCCACCTCTGGTACGGCGCCGGCGACACCAGCACCGTCCACTCCCCCGACCTCGGCGCCGCGCTGGCCACCCGCATCCCCGACGTGCGGCGCACGGTGCTCGACGGGGAGGCCGGTGCGCTGCTGTGGACGCGGACACGCGACGTGCTGACGGCGCTCACCACTCCCTGACCCGTCGCCGGGGGATGTCGCACCCGTGGGGCAGGGTGCGCCCGTGACCCCCTTCGACGCGACGCTCGTGCGCTGGCCCGGTGCGGCGAGCTGGGTGTTCGCCCCCGTCCCGGACGAGCACGCACCCGACAGGGCAGGTTCCTTCGGTCGCGTGCCGGTGACCGCCACGGTCGACGGCCGGACCTGGACGACGAGCGTCTGGCGGGACAGCCGGGGCGGCTGGCTGTTGCCCGTCCCGGCGCGGATCCGGCGGGGCAAGGACGACGGCGACGTGGTGACCGCCGAGGTCGCCGTCGACACCTCCCGGCTGTGAGACCTGCACACCCCGTTCGGGCTGCGGTCCCTGCCGGTCCCGGTGCGACGGTCCGGCGACCGAGTGCGCGACGGTGCACTCCCACCGTCGGTGCGCTGCGCGCAGTGGGCGGGCGGTCTTCGACTCCACCGTTCTGACCTGCGGTTTCTGTCGTATCCCGTGCGTAGGTTGGGTGTCGTGCAGGAGGTCGCCGTCCGCGGGTCGCGCCTCGAGGGTGCGCTGGCCGGTGCGCTGGTGGCGCGGCCGGTGCGGGTGTCTCGGTTGCCGGTGGAGCTGCTGTCGGACGACCAGGTGGCCGCCGAGCTGGCCCGGGTGCAGGCACGGCGGGCGATGGAGGCCGCCTACGAGGCGGAGCTGGTGCTGCGGCTGGCCGAGCTCCGCCCCGACTGCGACGACCCGCCGCCCGGCACGCCTGGTGCGCGGTCGTGGAAGCCCGATACCGAGCTGCCCGGGGGTGTCGGAGTTCTTTCCCGCCGAGCTGGCGTTGGTGCTCAACTGCGGCCGGGTGGCGGCGGCGAAGCTGGCCCACCGAGCCTGGACGTTGCGGGAGAGCCTGCCCGCCACGTGGGCGGCGCTGGCCGCCGGGGACCTGGACGAGTACCGGGCGCGGATCCTGGTCGAGGTCTTGGAGTACGCCGACCCGGGGCTGGCGCGGCGGGTGGAGGCGCGGCTGCTGCCCGAGGCCGTGCAGCTGACCGCGGGGAGGCTGAGGAAGCGGGCGCTGGAGCTGCTGCTGGAGTTGGACCCTGACTCGGCCGGGCGCCGCCGGGCGCAGGCGCAGCGCCACGCCGACGTCCGCCTCGATCCCTCCCCCGACGAGGGGATGGCCCAGCTGACCGCCGACCTGCCCGCGGAGGTGGCCGCGGCCTGCCACGCGGTCATCGACGCACTCGCGGCGATGCTCAAGGCCGACGGCGATCCCCGCCCGATCGGGCAGCTGCGCACCCAGGTGGTCGCCGACCTGATCCTGCGCCCCTGGGACGACAGCCGCCCGCCGGTCACCGCGCACCTGCAGCTCACCGCCACCCTCGCCTCGCTGGCCGGGTCCTCGACCGGGTGCGGTGCGGTCAACGGGCTGCCGGTCACCGCCGCGCACCTGCGCGACCTGCTCGCCCGGCTCGACGCCCTCGGCCTGCAGACCCCCGACGGCCCGTCGGTCACGGTGGCGGTCACCGACGGCGACGGCGCCCTGCGCGCCACCGGCACCCTCGACCGGCTGCGCCGGCTCGCCGCCCGCGGCTGCCCCGACCACCCAGCCGGCGACACCGACACCGGCTGTGGCTGCCCGGTGCTCGACCGGCCCGGCCGGGTCGACCGCTACACCCCCTCGCCGGCCCAGCAGGCGTTCGTGCGCACCCGCGACCGCACCTGCCGCTTCCCCACCTGCGGCCAACGCGTCGGCTGGGCCGACACCGACCACGTCATCCCGCACGCCGCAGGTGGCCCGACCGACTGCGCCAACCTCTGCTGCCTGTGCCGCAGCCACCACCGGCTCAAGACCTTCGCCCGCGGCTGGCGCTTCACCATGGACGCCGACGGGATCCTCACCGTCACCACACCGTCCGGCATCACCAGCACGACCCGCCCACCGGGCATGCGACCACCACCGGCGGCACCCGACCCGCCACCCGAGGCGGCCGGGCCACCACAGACCGACCCGGACCACGACCCGCCGCCCTTCTGACCGGTGCTCACACCGGCGGGTGCACGGTGCGCGCGACAAACGGGTCCACGACGGCGCGGAACGCATCGGGACGCTCCACCCACGGGAAGTGGCCGCTGCCCTCGACGACGGCGCTCTCCCCGCGGGGGAACAGCCCGGCCACCGCGAGCACCGGCGCGCCCCCGGCGGAGGCGTCCTGCGCCCCCGCGACCACGAGGGTCGGCGCGGTGACCGCGCGCAGCCGCTCACCCAGGTCCGCCGGCGTCTCCCCCGCCATGAACGCCCGCGCGGCCGCCAGGGAGTAGCGCATCCCCCGCGCGTGGGCCTGCGTCGTCGCGTCCCAGCGGGCGTAGCCGAGCGGCGCGGCCCGCAGCCGCCAGGCGGTGAAGGTGTCGTCGTCGGTGAGGTCGGGCCCCGCCTGGAGCGCCTCGACCGCCGCCGCGACCGCCGGCTCCCCCGCGTGGGCCGCGACCAGCGCGGGGACGTCGGAGGGCACGTCGACCAGGTACTCGGCGGGCGGTGCCACCAGCACGAGGGCGGACGTCCGCTGGGGGTAGCGGGCCGCGAAGGCGATCGCCAGGCGGGTGCCCGCGGAGTGCGCCACGACCGCGCAGCGGGTGAGCCCGAGCGACGCCCGCAGCCGGTCGAGGTCGTCGGCCTGGTCCCACCGCGAGGTCGGCGGCGCCTCCGCGGAGCGGCCCACCCCCCGCAGGTGCGGCACCACCAGCCGGTACCGCTCCCCCAGGCCGGCCAGGTCCCCCAGGTACCGCGGGTGGGCGGCGGCACCTCCGGCCAGCACGAGCAGCGTCGGCCCGTCCTCCCGGCCGAAGACGGCGGAGTGCAGGACCGCCCCGTCGGCGCCGCGGTGCACCTACATCAGCGGCCGTACCGGACGTGC
Organism: Geodermatophilus obscurus; assembly: GCF_900115395.1. Classification (GTDB taxonomy): domain Bacteria; phylum Actinomycetota; class Actinomycetes; order Mycobacteriales; family Geodermatophilaceae; genus Geodermatophilus; species Geodermatophilus obscurus_B. Next base: position 238,235 of record NZ_FOWE01000005.1, on the reverse strand, counting down.
AGCAGGCCGTCGTCGGAGTCGGTCAGTCGCCCACCGGCCGCGGCCATCGTGGCGGCGGCCCCGGCGAGCCGCTCGTAGGCGGCCGCGGCGTCGGCCAGCGTGGCGGCGCGGTCGGCGGCGTGCCGGAAGGTCAGCGCCTCGACCGTGCGGACCAGCGCTCCGCCTACCATCCCGTGCACCCGCAGCGCGCTGCCCTCGGCCACCAGGTCGTGGACGGGGCCGACGCGGGCGGGCACGACCGCCCACCGCCGGCCGGCCGCCTCGGCCGCAGCGACCTGGCGCCCCAGCTCGCCGAGCAGGGACAGGTCGGCGGCGGGCCCGGCCACCTGCCGCGGCGCCCCGTCCGCCCAGGCCACCACCACCGTGGACGGGACCGCGGCGAGGTCGAGCACCTCGTCACCCGGCGTCAGCGGCTCGTCGACCACGCGGACCCGCCACCGCGGCAGCGGCGGGGCCTCTCCCGCCCCGAGCGGGACGACGACGTCGCCGCGGGCCCGTTCGCGGCGCGAGGGGCGGGTGGCGAGCAGGTGGCCGTCGCGCATGGGTCGGGCCGGCGCCCAGCCGGCGGCGTGCGCGGCCCGCAGCTCGGCGGCCAGTGCGGTCAGCCGCTCGACGGCCTCGGCCAGCGAGCCGACGTCGTCGAGCTGCCAGCGGTGCACGGTCTCGTGGCGGGAGCCCGGCCAGGGCGACGGCGGGCGTGGAGCGGGTGCGGTCATGGCGTCCTCGCGCGGGCGCCGCGCGGTCCCCGCGGGGTGCCGGCAGCGGGCTGCCGGGCCGGCGCAGGTCCCGCGGAGCGCCTCGCGGGTCGGGGCCGGCGGGTGTCCCCGGGCGGGGGCCGGCGCCGACCCGTCCGATCATGGCACGGGACGGTCAGTTCTCCAGGACGTAGGTGGCCTCCACGACGGCGGACACGGTCACGTCCCGCGGGTCCAGGTGCAGCTCGGGACCGCCGTCCGCCGCGCCGCGGGCCATGAGCACCGTCGACTCCGGGGCGGCGACACCCGAGGACAGGCCGGCGTCGGCCAGCTCGAGCAGCGGCCCGAGCGACCGGCCGGCGGCGTCGGCGAGGTCGGCGGCGGCCTCCCGCGCGGCATCGACGGCGGCGCGGCGCACCGCCCGGCGTGCGACGGCGGGGTCCTCGAGCTCCCACCCGACGCCGGCGATCCCCGCCCCGGCGGCGGCCACGACCCCGGCCAGCGCCTCGGCCGCCCCGGCGTCGGCCCGCACCCAGCCGCCCACGGTCGCCTCCCACCCGGCACGCCTCGACCGCCCGGCGAGCTCGTCCCACTCGGAGCGCTCGTGCACCGACACCCGCGACAGCGCGACGCGGCGCACCCCGGCCGCGCCGTCGAGCGCCGACCGGAGCGCGGCCACCACGGCGGCGGCCCGCTTGAGGGCGTCGGCGCGGCTGACGGTCGACACCTCGGCCGCCGACACCGACAGGACCGCGACGTCGGGCGGGGAGTCGGCGGTGGCCTCGCCGCGGACCCGGACGACGGCGCGGGGGGCGCTCACCCGCGGGGGCCGGCCCCGACCCGTACCGCCAGCGCCGCCTGGTAGCAGCCGTGCAGCAGGTCGAGCCGCTCGACCAGCCGGTCGACCCAGGCCGCCGACGTGCTCACCGGCGCCGGCTCCAGCATCAGCGACCAGAACAGCCGGTCCACCGCGCCGGTCCCGGCCCACCGCCGTTCCTCCGGTGACAGCGCGCTGCCGACCTCGGCCGCGAACCGCCGGGCGACCTCCAGCCGGACTCGGGCCGCCCCGGGGCCGGCGGCGACCAGGCCGATCGCCCGCCCGAGCAGCGGCAGCAGGCGAGGCCGGTCGGCGGTGGAGAGGACGTCGTTGGCGTGCCGCAGCACCGCCGCGAGCTCGGCGTCGACGCAGCCTGGGGCGTCGCTGAACGGCTCGCCGGCCAGCAGCGACGTGTACTCCAGGAAGCACGCCCCGCGCACGGGGCTGCGGTGCCGTCCCCGGCTCAGCACCGGCAACGAGTCCGGGATCCGGTCCATGGTGTGCGTCCCCCTCCGCCGGTACCGCGACCGTCCGAGCGTAGGTCCGGATGCCGCCACGGGCAGCCCCTGCGACCCCCGTCCGGGACCGAACGGATGAGGAACGTCCGGCACCATCCGGTCGTCGCGGGCCTGGGCGCGGTGCAGGCAGGCGCGGCACGAGGTCAGCGGCGAGGTGTGGCTGTCGGCGTCGGCCTGACGGACGCCCCGAGGACCTCAGCCGGGCGAGGGGTTCCGGGGCGGCACCGGGGTGGACACCACGAACGAGCTGTGCGTCTGGCCGTGGACCAGGAACTGGTCGAGGACCGCCTCCAGGGCCTCGATGCCGGGGACGTGGACCTTCAGCAGGAAGCAGTCCTCACCGGAGATGCGGTGGCACTCGCTGACCTGCGGGGTGCGGGCGGCCAGCTCGGCGATCCTGGGCAGCTGACCCGGTCCCGGCCGGATCCGCACCCAGGCGGTGACGGGCAGGCCGAGGGCGGCCGGGTCGACGTCGAGGCGGTAGCCGCGGATGACGCCGGCCTCCTCCATCCGGGCGAGCCGTTCGCGCACCGCCGGCGCGGACATCCCGACCCGCCGGCCGAGCTCGGCGGCACCGGCTCGCGGATCGGCGTCCAGCGCGGCCAGCAGGCGCACGTTGACCTCGTCGAGCAGCGATCTCCTCTCGGGAAAGCCGTTGCGCGGTCCGGGTTGCGACATCGTCGCTCTTCTCCCCTCTGCACCTTCGATCGTGCATGGTGTCCCGGTGATCCTCCTCCGAGGATGAGGACATGCCCACCGCAGCTCGCAGCCACGGCGGCCCCGCTCCGGTGGGCGCGGTCCGCCGGGTGCCGCCGCACGCCTACTTCGTCGTCAGCGCCGTCTTCCACTACCTCGGCCCGGCGCTGGCGGTGCTGCTGTTCGTCCGCATCGACGTCCTCGGTGTGGCGTGGCTGCGCATCGCCTCCGCGGCGCTCGTGTTCGCGCTCTGGCGCCGGCCGTGGCGCCTCTGGCAGCGCCTCGACCGCTCCACGCGATGGCTGCTGACGGCCTGGGCGGGCGTGCTCGCGGTGATGAACAGCGCCTTCTACCTGGCCATCGACCGGCTCCCGCTCGGCACCGTCGCCGCGATCGAGTTCCTGCCCGTCGTCCTGCTGGCCGCTCTCGCCGCCCGGACCCGGCGCAACGCCACGGCCCTCGTCGCCGCCGTGGCCGGGGTCTACCTGCTCACCGACGTGCGGCTGGTCGCCGAGCCGCTCGGCTTCGCCTTCGCGGTCGCGAACGCCGTGCTCTTCGCCCTCTACGTCGTGCTGGGGCACCGCGTCGCCCGCAGTGACCAGGTCGCCGGGATCGACGGCCTGGCGCTCTCGATGGTCATCGCCGCCGTCATCGCCCTGCCCCTCGGCATCGGGCAGGCGGCACCCGCGTTCACCGACCCGGTCGCCCTGGCCGCCGCCGTCGGCGTGGGGATCTGCTCCTCGGTCATCCCCTACGTCAGCGACCAGCTCGCCATGGCCCGCCTGCCGCGCGCCACCTACGCGGTGATGGTGTCCCTGCTCCCGGCCACCGCGACCGTCATCGGCGTCGTCGTGCTCACCCAGGTCCCGAGCGCCCCGGAGGTGGCCGGCGTCCTCCTCGTCGTCGTCGGGGTCGCGCTGCACCGGGAAGGGTCCACGCGCACCGACGAGGCGGACGCCCCAGCCGGGTGAGGGTGGTCAGGTGCCGCAGAAGGTGACGTAGGGGCCCTCCGGTCCCGGCTCGGCGTAGCGCTCCAGGCCGGGCCGCTCCTCGAACGGGCGGCTCACCACCTCGACCAGCCGCTCGACGGGGCCGGTGTCACCGGCGGTCGCGGCGGCCAGCGCCTCCTCGACGAGGTGGTTGCGCGGGACGTACACCGGGTTGACGCGGTCCATCGCGTCGGCGTCGGGACCGAGCGCCCGCCACCGTGCGAGCCACGCGTCGATCCCGGCGAGGTCGAGCACCAGGCCGCGGGCGGGCTCGGCGTCGCCGCGGGCGGCCGCGGACAGCCGGCGCGCGAAGCCGGTCAGGTCGACCCGGTGGGCCTGCAGCAGGTCGAGCAGGTCGTCGACGAGCGGGGTGGCGACGGCGTCGTCCACGTCCGCGGGCAGGCCGAGCTTGGCCCGCCAGCCGGCCGACCACGCGGCGTCGTAGGCCGGCCGGAAGCCGTGCAGCGCCTCGACGGCGAGCGCGATCGCCTGCTCCTGGTCGTCGGCGAGCAGCGGCAGCATCGCCTCGGCCAGCCGGGCGAGGTCCCACTCGGCCACCAGCGGCTGGTTGCCGTACCGGTAGCGCCCGCCCTCGTCGACGGAGCTGTACCAGGCGTTCGCGTCGTAGCCCTCCATGAACGCGCACGGCCCGTAGTCGATGGTCTCGCCGGAGATGGTCACGTTGTCGGTGTTCATGACGCCGTGCACGAAGCCGACGAGCATCCACCGCGCCACCAGCGACGCCTGCGCCGCGACGACGGCCGAGAACAGCGAGAGGTACCGGTTCTCCGCGTCCGCCGCTCCACCGTCACCCGCCCCGGCCCAGTGCCGGGCGATCGCCTCGTCGGCCAGGCGGCGGAGCAGGTCGTCGTCGCCGGTGGCCCGCGCGTACTGGAAGCTGCCCACCCGCAGGTGGCTGCTCGCCACCCGGGCGAGCACGGCGCCGGGCAGCAGGGTCTCGCGCCGGACCGGGCGGCCGGTGGCGACGACGGCGAGCGCGCGGGTGGTCGGGATGCCGAGGGCGTGCATCGCCCGGCCGACGACGTACTCGCGCAGCATCGGGCCGACGGCGGCCAGCCCGTCACCGCCGCGGGAGAAGGGCGTGCGGCCGGAGCCCTTGAGGTGCAGGTCGCGCAGCCGGCCCTCGCGGTCGACGAGCTCCCCGAGCAGCAGCGCCCGCCCGTCGCCGAGGCGGGGGTTGTAGTAGCCGAACTGGTGGCCGGCGTAGGCCTGCGCCACGGGGCGGGCGCCGTCGGGGACGGCGGTGCCGGTGAGCAGGCCGACGCCCGCGGGGCTGCGCAGCGCGTCGGGGTCGAGGCCGAGGTCGGCGGCGAGCTCCTCGTCGAGCACCAGTAGCTGCGGACGCGGCACCTCCGCGGCCTGCCACGCGACGGCCATCTCCGGCAGCGCGCGGGCGAAGCGGTCGCCCAGGGCGACGGTCAGCGGCGGTGCGGCGGTCACCTCCACCAATGTACGAGCGGAACGGCTCAGCCGCGGATCAGGTCGGCGAGGCGGCCGCGGACCTGCGCGGCCAGGGAGCGGGCCACCACGCGCACCGGCGGGCGCGGCGCGGCCAGCCGTGACTCGACGGCGGCCAGCCGGGTCTCCAGGGCGACGACGTCGGCGTCGCGGAGAGGCACCGGCGGGGGCGGCGGGACGAGGCGGGCGAGGCCCTCCGACAGCGCGGCCACCAGGCCCGATACCTCGTCGGGACGCAGCTTGACGGTGCCGACGCAGACGTCGTCACGCCAGACGCTCAGGTTGAGCAGGCCGTGCTCGGGGTGGGTGGAGACGCGGACGGCGCGCGTGTGGTCGCGCGCGTCCCACACCCACCGGCCCGGCTTCGGCAGTGCGATCACCGTCATCGCCCCATGATCGGCTCCCCGGGCGCGGACGGCCAGCAGGCGCGGCGCGCCGTCACCCACGCCGGTCACACCCGGCTGACCCTGCGGGATCGGTCCGGGGCGAGGAGTCTCGGGCACCACGCGGGGCCGGTGGCGGGAGGGGACCCATGAGCACTCCGACGAGCCGGTCGGTCTGGCGGCGCATGCCGATCGACCGGATGGACGACGTCGAGGAGGCCAGCGCCGGCGGGAAGCTGGCCAAGAGCCTGGGGCTCTGGCAGCTCACCGCCATCGGCGTCGGCGGGATCATCGGCGTCGGGATCTTCTCCCTCGCCGGGCTGGTGGCCGCCGGCGACGCGGACAACGAGGGCGTCGGCCCCGCGGTGCTCATCGCCTTCCTGATCGCGGGGCTGGCCTCGGCGGCCGCGGCGCTGTCCTACGCCGAGTTCGCGGGCATGATCCCGCGCGCCGGGTCGGCCTACACCTACGGATACGTGGCCCTCGGCGAGGTCATCGGCTGGTTCATCGGCTGGGACCTGCTGCTGGAGTACATCGCCATCGTCGCGGTGGTGGCGATCGGCATCTCCGGCTACCTCGGGGAACTGCTCGACAACCTCGGGGCCACCCTGCCGACGTCGCTCACCGCGTCGGCCGAGGAGGGCGGCGTCGTCAACGTGCCCGCCGTCCTCATCTGCCTGCTGGTCACCTTCATCCTCAGCCGCGGCACGAAGACCTTCGGCCGCTTCGAGCTGATCGCCGTCGGCGTCAAGATCCTGCTGATCCTCGGCATCATCGGGCTCGGCGTGTTCTACATCGAGAGCGGCAACTACGACCCGTTCCTGCCCTCGGGCTTCGGCCCGGTGCTCACCGGCGCGGCCACCGTCTTCTTCGCGGTCTTCGGCTACGACGCGATGAGCACCGCCGCCGAGGAGGCCGAGGACGGCAAGCGGCACATGCCCAAGGCGATCATCCTGTCGCTGGTCATCGCGATGCTGCTGTACGTGGCCGCCACCCTGGTGCTCACCGGGATGCAGGACTACCGGGAGATCGACCCGACCGCCGGCTTCGCGTCCGCCTTCGAGGGCGTGGGCCTGTCGGTGGTCGCCAGCATCATCTCCGTCTTCGCGGTGCTGTCGATCCTGACGGTCATGCTGACCTTCCTGCTCGGCGTCACCCGCGTCTGGTTCTCGATGAGCCGCGACGGGCTGCTGCCGCCGTGGTTCGCGAAGGTCGACCGCAACGGCACCCCGCAGCGGGTCACCTGGATCGCCGGCATCGGCTCGGCCGTGCTCGCCGGCGTCTTCCCGATCAGGGCGGTGGCCGACCTGACCAACATCGGCATCCTGTCGGCGTTCGTCGTCGTCTGCGTCGCCGTCATCCTGTTCCGCTACACCCGGCCCGACGCGCCCCGCACCTTCCGGCTGCCGCTCATGCCGTTCGTGCCGGCGTTCGGGGTGCTGGCGTCGCTGTTCCTCATCTGGCAGCTGCCGTGGGAGACGTGGGCGCGCTTCGGGGTCTGGCTGCTGATCGGCCTCGTCCTCTACTTCGCCTACGGCCGGAAGCACTCGCTGCTCAACCCGGACAGCCCGCACCACCGCCGCGCGCCGACCGCCCGCGGCTGACCGGCTCAGGGGCGCAGCGCCTGGCTCTCCCGGTAGGACTGGTCGCGGACGGCGCGGAAGAGCGCGACCTGCTGCAGGTCGTCGGCGCCCAGGGTCGGCCGGAACCGGAGCTCCTCCGACACCGCGCCCGACAGCACCGGGCCCAGGGTCAGCCGTCCCCAGCGCGTCCAGGAGCCGGTGAGCGACGCGGCGAGCAGCTCCCAGCTGGTGCCCGTGCCCTCGTCGCGGGCGCCCAGGAGGAGCAGCCGCCCGCTGCCGGTGCGGTAGGGCAGCACGGAGGAGAACGTCCGGCCCAGCGGCTCGGGGAGGAACAGGTGGCGCAGCACCGGCGGGCCGCCGGCGGTGTTGACGAGCACGTCGAGCGGCCCTCCGTCGCGGCCCCGGCCCTCGAAGCGGACGGCGAGGCCGACGATGTCGGGCAGCGGCGCGGGCAGCCCCACGCCGCGGGAGAGGCGGACGACGACGTCGTGCCGGCCCGCCTCGTCGAGCACCCGGGCGCCGAACCGCCCGCCGCCGTCGGTCTCGGCGGTGCCGGTGTACGCGTCGCCGCGGGGGTGGAAGACCCGCGCCCCGCGCAGCGCCGTCCCCAGGGCGAGCGCGGAGGCGGTGACGGTGCGGGGGATCGCGAGCAGGTCCATGGCGCCCGCCTACCCGGCCGGGCGTCCCGGTAGCCGCATCGTGACCGGCGCTACGCGGCGGGGCGCTCGGCGGCCGAGGTGGTGGTGATCCAGTCGTCGATCGTGGCCCACCAGCGGTAGAGCCAGTCGGTCAGCTCGGCCTCGCCGCGCGGCACCTCCTCCGCCGGGACGAACCACCAGCGCAGGTGCAGCGTCTTGTCCATCGGCAGGCTCCGCCACAGGTCGCCGACCGTGTTCAGGTGGTCGAGGCCGGTGTGGGCGACGAAGACGACGTCGGCGTGCGGGGCCGCGCGCAGCGCCGCGGTGACCCCGGCCGGGCGCGGGGGCAGCACGTGCCGCAGCGCCTCGGCGGAGCGGACCGCGGCGGTCAGCCCGCGGTCGCGCAGCCGCTGGATGGCCCGCAGCCGCCGCTGCGGGGTGAAGTTCGCGCCCTCCGGGAAGACCAGCAGCGCGTCCTCCTCCCCCAGGCCGCGGGCGAGGTCGGCGATGGCCTCGGTGGTGACGTCCCCGAGTCCGGGGGCCGACGCGACGAAGTGGTTGGGCAGCCGGTTGAGGTAGACGTCGATCAGCGGGTCGAGCTGCAGCAGGTCCTTGAGCACGATGCGCGGCTGGCGCAGGTGGTCGCGGTTCATCAGCGTCTGCACGAGCAGGAACGAGTCGCCCGGGCCGGCGTGGCGGGAGAGCACGACCATCGCGTTGGTCGAGCCGGGGACGCCGTCGTCGAGCGGGGACCAGGACTCCCCGTCGGTGACCAGCCGCAGCGCGAACAGCCGCTGCGCCACCCGCATGAGGGTGTCGAGCACCAGGCGCAGCACGGTGTAGTGCGCCGCCCGGATGCGCGGCGCGTGCAGCCGGCGGCCGAAGCCCGCGGCCACCCACAGCACCGCCGCGGCGGCCAGCCCGGCGACCTCCAGCGCCAGGTAGACCAGCGCGAAGGCCAGCAGCCGCAGCGCGCGCAGCCGGCCGGGCAGGAACAGCGAGACGACCAGGGAGACGACGGCGAGCGCGGGCAGCAGGACGACGCCGAGGACGAGGGCGCCGAGCAGCAGCGGGCCGGTGACGCGGCGGACGGGGCGGGGTGGCAGCACGTCAGGCACCTCCGGCGATCCGGTCGAGGTGGTCGCGGGTGGCGGCGGCGGCCTGCTCGATCCGCGCGGGCACGCTCCCGAAGTCGCGGTAGCGCAGGTTCGCCGTCCCGGGCGGGGCGGCGTCCCCGGCGGGCAGCACGTGCACGGTGACCCCGGGCGGTGTGGCGGCCAGGTCGGCGGCGAAGCGGTGCCGGCGGGCGATCTCGAAGGCGACCGTGGCGACCTCCCAGGGCCGGGCCGGTGGGCGCAGCGGCCGGTCGATCCGCCCGACGTGCAGCACGTAGACGGTGCCGGCGCCGAGGGCCACCGCCCGGCCGACCGGGATGCTGTGCACCAGCCCGCCGTCGAGGTAGTGCTCGCCGTCGATCTCGACCGGCGGCAGCAGCCCGGGGACGGCGCAGGAGGCGAGCACCGCCTCGACCAGCGGGCCCTCGGTGAACCAGTGCTCGGCGGCCCGCTCGATGCTGGCCGCGACGCACTGGAACGGGACCTGGAGGCCGGCGAAGTCCCGCACCGGTAGATGGGTGTCGAGCAGGTCGCGCAGGGGCTCGCGGGGGTGCAGGTGGGTGCGGGTGCGCACCAGGGTGCCGACGCGGGCGAACACCGACCCGGCGAAGACCCGCTGGGAGGCGAGCTCCTCCCACACCCGTCGCAGCCGGTCGACGGCGGACGGCGTCGGGTCGGCGGCGACGAGCGCGCCGTTGATCGCGCCGACCGAGGTGCCGACGACGAGGTCCGGCCGGATGCCGCGCTCGAGGAGGGCCTGCAGCATGCCGACCTCCGCCGCGCCGAGCACTCCCCCGCCACCGAGGACGAAGGCCGTGCCGCCTGCCCGGGGCGATCCCATGGCCGCATCGTGCCGCGCGGCGCCCGGCGGTGGCAGGCCGGGCCCGGTTAGCGTGGCGTCGTGGCCGCCGCATCCTTCCGCCCGCCGTGGTTCGGCAACCGCGGCGTGCAGGGCCTCGCCGGCGTGGCCCTCGCCTACAACCTGGTGCAGATCGTGCTGCAGCTCCTCGACGGCGACTGGGGCGCGGCGTTCCTCTCCTTCGCCTGGAGCGTGCTGTTCGGCTACGTGCTGGTGGAGTCGCTGCGCTTCCGCCGCGAGCAGGACGCCGCCTCCGACGGGCAGCTGCCCCCCGGCGACTGACCGGGCCGCGGGGTCGGACGGCGTCACCCGTGCGCGGCCGGCGGCCGGAGGTGCGGTCAGGCGCGCGGCAGCAGCCGGAACTCGTTGCCGTCGGGGTCGGTCATCTCCACCGGGCCGCCCGCGCCCTCGAGCCGGGTCGCCCCGAGGGAGACGAGGCGCTCGACCTCCGCCCGCTGGTCCGCGCCGGCCTGCGGGGCGACGTCGAGGCGGAGGCGGTTCCGTCCCCTCTTCGGCTCGACGGGAGGGCCTCCCCAGGTGATCTTGGGGCCGCCGTGCGGTGAGCGGATCGCCGTCTCCTGGTCCTGGTCCCACACCAGCGGCCAGCCCAGCGCCCCGCTCCAGAAGTAGCCGACCGCCTGCGACCCGTCGCACGCGAGCGCCCCGACGCGGCCGCAGTCGGCGAGGAAGGCGTTGCCGGGTTCGATGACGCAGAACTCGTTGCCCTCGGGGTCGGCGAGCACCACGTGCTCCTCCTCTGTGAGCTGACCGACGTCGAGGTGCCGGGCACCGAGGTCGAGCGCCCGTGCGACCGTCCGCCGCTGGTCCTCCAGCGAGGTGCTCGTGAGGTCGAGATGGGCCCGGTTCAGCCCGGTCCTCGGCTCCTCGGTCGGGAGGAACCGGAAGGCGAAGCCGGTGTCGTCGTCGGGCAGGAGCGTGGTGCCGTCGTCGGCCGTCGCCCAGCCGAGGAGGCCGGCCCAGAAGCGCGCGAGTCGCTGCGGCTCGGTCGCGTCCCAGCCGAGCGCGACGAGGTCGCAGGGCATCCGCGCGGCACCTCCGATCCGGGCTCGGGAGGACGGCGACGCTAGGGCCCCGCGCGAGGACCGCGCAACGCGGTATCGGCTCAGGCGGCCAGGCCGCGGAGCACCAGCGAGACGGCGAGGGCCGTCATGACGGCGGCGATGACGCCGTCGAGGATGCGCCAGGCCGCCGGCCGCGCGAACACCGGGCGCAGCAGGCGGGCGCCGTAGCCGAGGCCGGTGAACCACAGCAGGCTGCCCAGGCCGGCGCCGGCGGCGAACTGCCAGCGGTGCTCGCCGTAGGTGGAGGCCATGGAGCCGAGCAGCACCACCGTGTCGAGGTACACGTGCGGGTTGAGCCAGGTCAGCGCCAGGCAGGTGCCGACGGTGGCCGCCAGGCCGGCGCGCGCACCCGCGGCGTCGGACAGCAGCGCGCCCGGGCGCAGTGCCCGCCGGGCGGCGAGCAGGCCGTAGCCGAGCAGGAAGGCCGCCCCGGCGAAGCAGACCACCGGGACGAGCCACGGCTGCCGCTCCAGGGCGGCGCCGGCGCCGAGGACGCCGGCCAGGATCAGCGCGAGGTCGGAGAGGGCGCACACCGCCACGACGGCGGCCACGTGCTCGAGACGCAGTCCCTGCCGCAGGACGAAGGCGTTCTGGGCGCCGATGGCCACGATGAGCCCGAGGCCCAGGGCGAGCCCGGAGGCGACGGCGAGCAGGCCGGGGGTGTCCACCACGCCATCGACGCTAGGAAGCGACGGACCACCGGTCCAGCTCATGTTTCTTGTGCGTCATTAGCATCGCTGTCCGTGGAGCTCGACCTGGCGCAGCTGCGCGCGCTCGACGCGACCGTCCGCGGCGGCACCCTGGAGGCCGCCGCCCGGGCGTTGCACGTCACCCCCTCGGCGATCAGCCAGCGGCTGCGGGCACTGGAGATCGCGGCCGGCCGGATCCTGCTGGTGCGGACCAAGCCGGTGCAGGTGACCGGGTCGGGGCAGGCGGTGCTGCGGCTGGCGCGGCAGGTCGACCTGCTCACCGCCGACGTCGCCCGCGAGCTCGGCGACGACACGGCGCCCGGCGCGGTGCCCACGCTGCCCATCGCGGTCAACGCCGACTCGATGGCCACCTGGGTGCTCCCCGCGTTGGCGCCCCTGGCCGGAGAGGTCTGCGTGGACCTGCACCGCGAGGACCAGGAGCACACCAGTGCCCTGCTGCGTACCGGCACGGTGATGGCGGCGGTGACCTCCGACGCCGACCCGGTGCCCGGCTGCACCTCCACCCGGCTCGGCGGCATGCGCTACCGGCCGAAGGCGACGCCCGACGTCGCGCGGCGCTGGTTCCCCGACGGCCCCACGCCCGAGGCGCTCGCCCGCGCCCCCGTGGTCGTCTTCGATCGCAAGGACGACCTGCAGCACCGCTGGCTGCACGCCCGGGCGGGGACCGGCGTCGTCCCGCCGCAGCACCTCGTGCCCGCGTCGGCCGACTACGTCAGCGCCGTCGCCCTCGGGTTCGGCTGGGGCATGGTGCCCGACCTGCAGGCACGCGACGTGGGCGTGGAACTGGTGGAGCTCGACCCGGACGGCGCGGTCGACGTCCCCCTGTACTGGCAGCAGTGGCGGCTGCGCTCGGCCACCCTCGACCGGGTGCGCGAGGCGGTGCTGGCCGCGGCCGCCCGCGAGCTGGACCGGGCCTGACGGCGGATCCCCGCAGCCGGTGGCCCGGGCGCCGCACGACCCACCTCGCGGACCGCCTGTCACAGCGGTTGGCTGGAGGCGACCGCCCGCCGATCCTCCGAGAGGTCCCCCGTGCGCGTAGCCGTTCTCCACGCCCCCCGTGACGTCCGGGTCGAGGACCGCCCCCGGCCGACGGTCGAGGCGCCCACCGACGCCGTCGTCCGGCTGGCCGCCACCTGTGTCTGCGGATCGGACCTGTGGCCCTACCGCGGCGTCGAGGCCGTGGACGGTCCCAGCCCGATGGGGCACGAGTACGCCGGCGTCGTCGAGGAGGTGGGCAGCGAGGTCACCACCGTGCGGCCCGGCGACTTCGTCGTCGGCTCGTTCTCCGCCTCCGACAACACCTGCGACATCTGCCGCGTCGGCTACCAGACGCACTGCGTGGACCGGCAGCCCGGCGCCGCCACCGGCGCGCAGGCCGAGTACACCCGCGTCCCCCTGGCCGACGGCACGCTCGTCACCACGCCGGGCATGCCCGACGACGACCTGGTGCCGAGCCTGCTGGCCGCCTCGGACGTGCTCGGCACCGGCTGGTTCGGCGCCGTCGCCGCCGAGGTGGGCCCCGGCAAGACCGTCGCGGTCGTCGGTGACGGCGCCGTCGGCCTGCTCGGCGTGCTGGCCGCCCGGCGGCTCGGCGCCGAGCGGGTGATCGCCATGAGCCGCCACGAGCCCCGGCAGCGGCTGGCCCGGGAGTTCGGCGCCACCGACGTCGTGACCGAGCGCGGCGACGAGGGCGTGGCCCGCATCAGGGACATGACCGACGGGCTGGGCGCGCACTCGGTCATCGAGGCCGTGGGCACGCAGGAGTCGATGATGCAGGCCATCCGCGCCACCCGGGCCGGCGGGCACGTGGGGTACGTCGGCGTCAGCCACGACGTGTCGCTGCCCGGCGAGGAGCTGTTCTTCTCCGGCGTCCACCTGCACGGCGGGCCGGCTCCGGTGCGCCGCTTCCTCCCCGAGCTGATCGAGCTGATCACCAACCGGGAGATCGACCCGGGCCGCGTCTTCGACCTGGAGCTCCCCCTCGACCAGGCCGCCGAGGGCTACGCGGCCATGGACGAGCGCCGCGCGATCAAGACGCTCCTGCGGCTCTGAGGGGACGGCCGGGGCCTGCAGCGCCGGCGTCAGGCCGGTCGTCCCTCCTCCGACGGACCACGACGACGACCGCGACCTCGAGCACGACCAAGAGCAGGAAGACGCCGGCCGCCGCGGCCCAGGCGCCGTCGAGACCAGGGGCGTGCACACGACGAGGGTCACGACGGTGAGGACCACGTGCAGGCCGGTCAGTCACCCGGGGTCCGCCGCCCGCTCCCCCACGGACCGGAACGTACGGGTCCCCTTTGCCGGACCGGCAACGACCTGTCCGCCGGCCGGGACCACGTCGGCTTCGCGGCGCTGCACGTGCACCCGTTCGTCGTCGCCGCACTGCTGCCCGATGCCACCGTGCTGTGGGCGGGCGTCTGGTACTCGTCGGGCCTCGCCGGGACCGTGGCGGTGGTGTGCGTGCCGCTCCACCTGGCCGGCCCCTCGCCGGGGCCATCGTGACCGTCGGCGTCATCGCGGCCCCGCTGGTCGCCGCACCCGCCGGACTGACCGGGTTGGGCCCGGCCCTCGTCCTCGAGCTCGTGGCCGCGCACGCCGTCCGGGAGGAGCCCTACCGTCCGGCCGTTCCTGCCTGACCCGCCCGGGCATCACCTCGCGGACCGGGGTGTGCCGACCGGCCCCGGGGTGGGCAGCGCCCGGTCGCCCGGCTTTCGGACGGCGCCCCTCGACGGGGAGGTCGACAGGGCCGAGAAGAGCGGCAAGACGTCCTGACCGTCCGCGGATCCCGAGGTGGGACGGGTCAGGCGGCCCTGCGGGTGCTCTTGGCGAGCACCTTGTCGGCCTTGCCCACCTTGACCAGGCGGCGCTTCTTGACCGTGTAGCCCGGCGGGAGCGTCCCCTCGGCGAGGGCGCGGAGCGGACACCGCTTGCAGCGCGGCCTGTCCTCGCAGCACTTCTTCTTGGGCATGCCCGCCGACTTGGCCACCCGGTGAGGCTAGCCTTCCCTTTGCGGGTGATCCACGGGCACCGGCGGGTCACCGGATAACGTCCGGTGACCGCCACCGCACACGTCCGGGAGTCCCGATGGCCGCCCCCGCCTTCGTCGAGCTGCTGAACACGCAGATCGGCAACGAATTCGCCGCGCACCAGCAGTACGTCTCCTGCGCCGTGTACTTCGACCAGCTGACCATGCCCCGGACGGCGCAGCTCTTCTTCGACCAGGCGCTCGAAGAGCGGCAGCACGCCATGATGATGGTCCGCTACCTGCTCGACTCCGACGCGCCGGTGCGCATCCCTGCCGTCGCGGCGCCGGTCAACGAGTTCCCCGACGTCGTCGCGCCGGTTGCCCTGGCGCTGGAGCAGGAGAAGCGGGTCACCGAGCAGATCGGCGCGCTGATCGGGATCGCGCGGCGGGAGAACGACTTCGCCTCCGACCAGTTCATGCAGTGGTTCATCAAGGAGCAGATCGAGGAGGTCAGCAAGATGAGCGACCTGCTCACGATCGTGAAGCGCTCCACCCACGACCTCGAGACGATCGAGGACTACGTGCTCCGGGAGGTCACGGCCGAGGCCGCCGACCCCACCGCGCCACCGGTCGCGGGGGCCTGACCCGGGGACGATGGACCACGCTGGCCCGTGCCGGGGAACGATCGAGGAACGCGTCGGTCGAGCCTCTCCGCTCCGATCGCGCTCGATGGGCGGCCGTACCACCTCGCCTCAGCCGGCCGAGGGGCGACGCGACGGGTGACGTCGCGACGTGAACTCGGTGTGCCGGCGGCTCGCCTCGTCGAGCGGTTGACAGCCGTCACGTCACAGCGGTGCGTGCAGCCTGTGGAGACGGTGCGCCGTGAGCGCCCTACAGGAACTGCGCGATGCCGTATGCCGTGCTCGGGGCACTCCGGGCGTCCGAGTTCAGGCCGCTACCCGCTGTGGGTGCGAACTCCGTCCTGCTGAGGTCCGCCGCAGTGCCCGTGTCGCTCGCGGCAAGGACCTTGAACGTCGCCCCCCTGAGAGCCGACGGCCAGGGCCGCGAGAGCGCCGGCGACAGCCAGGATGCGCACCGGTCGCGCCGTCGACCTCACGGCGGCCCTCCCCGACGGCGGGGGCTGCGATGTCTACTCCGGTCACCTGCCCGGCTCAACGGCCACCGCGGTGTCGAGACGTCGCGTGTCCGACTGGTCACCGGAGACTCGGCTGCCGGGTGGGCCTCCGGCACGGATCACCTCGTCGTGCGTCATGACCGGCGGCAGCGGATGCGGACTCCGCACCCTCGGACTGCCCGGACACCGACAGGGTCCGACGGCACTGCCCCTCCCGGAGCCGCCGGCCGAGAGTCGGACGACATCCGGTCGAACCGGCCGGCCCGAGCCCGAGGGGACCCGATGCCCACACGACGCACCGTGCGCACCGCAGCGTATGGAGCCACCCTGCTCGCGGCCGCGGCCGTGCTGCAAGGAGCCACGGCCAGCGCCGACCCGGGCGGCGACCACCGAGACGACGACCTCACCCTCACCTTCCACGTCGTCACGAGTCCCTTCTCCTACACCGACCTGGGCGCACCGGGACCCTCCGCCGCGGACGTGATCGTCTTCAACGACGTGCTCGAGCAGGACGGTCGCCACGTCGGCCACGAGGTCGGCAGCTGCGTCGTCGTCGACCCGTCCGGGCTGTCGAACTGCACCGCAGTGGTCACCCTGGACGGGCAGGGCACGATCGCCTATGCGTTCGAGAACGCGCCGCCGCCGGAGAAGACCGTGGCCATCACCGGTGGTTCAGGCGACTTCCGGACCGTCCGAGGTGACGGGACCTTCCTGGAGAGCGGCGAGGGCACCGGGACGCTGACCCTGCGACTGCACCTGCGCTGACGCCGCGACGCACGGTTCGCAGCTGCGCCGCCACCGTTGACGGTGGCAGCCACGTGCTGCACCGCGCCCTGTACCACCACGGTCAGGCTCCTCGGCCCGGCTCTCCGAACGCGTGCTGGAGCCCCCTGAGGGCGGGGCGGGCCGACGACTGCGGGGGATGACCCGCTCGTGTCGGATTCGCGAGCGTCCTGTCATGGCTCGCCGTCTGTCTCCGGGTCGTCCCGGCCGATGACCTGGAACCGGACCCACACCACCGGTGCAGTGCCGTCCACGGGGTGGCCCGCGGCCGACCACTCCTGGCGTCGGGTCTGCGCCCATGCGGTGTGACCGTCGGCGTCCGGGTCGTCTGCTCGACGCAGAGCCTCCTCGAGGCCGTCCAGGGCGGCGATGCCTGCCGTCTCCACGCGGAGCACGGCGACGGAGCGGCCGGCGTGGTCAACGGCCAGCAGCAGCTCCCCTGGGCGCTCGACGGGGTCCGTGCTGCCGTCCGGGTTCAGGAGCGGCCGGACGACCGCGGTCTTGCGGCCCTCGAGCACGTGGTCGGTCTGGCGACGTCCCGTGGCGTCGACGCCGCTCAAGGCCACCGTCCGCAGCCCGTATCGGCGGTGCATCGGCATGTCCTCGAGCCTTCGATCGATGGGCAGACGTGCGGCCGCTCTCAGTCAGCGGTCGCGGCTGCTTCCCGGACGAGGCCGACGACCCAGTGCGGGTCTGCGTAGTGGAGGTGATGACCGCCGCTCCCCGCCGAGACGTGCTGACCCGCGCGGCTCCGGGCGGCGAGAGCGGCATGGGCATCCCGGTCCGCCTCGGTGGCGGACCTGGCCGAGACCACGGTCACCGGCAGGTCGCCCCAGGAGGGGTCCTCCTCGCGCAGGAGGTGCTCGACGGAGGCGACGGTGCCACGTAGCTCCTGCAGCGAGGCATCGATGGACCGAGGGTGGTACGCGGCCGGCAGCTGGCGGAGTAGCGCCGGGGGTGGCTGATCCCCCACGACGGCCGGGACCAGCCACTCCCCCAGCCACCGCAGGACTCCGGTTCGAGCCAGCAAGCCCTGGATACGCCGCTCGACGACCCCGGCGGGAGGCACCCCTCCGTTGCGGACGGCCTCGGCGTTGGTCGGATCGAGAAGGACCATGGCCGTCACCGCCTCGGGGTGCGCCTGCCGGAACTCGCGCGCGACGAGCACGCCGACGGAGTGGGCCACCAGGACGTACGGTTCGCGCTCGCCCGCAGCGCTCAGCAGGCCGGCGAGATCGGCGGCGGCTTGCTCGGCGGTCCAGGCACCGTTGTCGCCGCCGCGGCTCCACCCCAATCCCGCTCGGTCGTAACTGCAGACCCGCACGCCGTCGTCGAGCGAGGGCTGGACGTCGGCCCAGGTCAGGGACGGCTCGCCGAGCCCCGCCTCGAGGACCACCGTCGGAGCACCGGTCCCCGTGCAGTTCAGGTGCAGACCGTTCCCGGCGACTGTCACCAGGCGGCCGGGCAGCGGGTACCGCTCGTCATCGGACTGGGAGATCACCGCCTCGGCACCGGCGCCGGTCAGCCCGGCCCCGACCAGCAATGCGAGCACGATGGCGAGGCGGCGGCCGACCCGGCGCGGGCCGGAGCGACGGCGGGCGATCACCGGCCGTGGCGACTCGATCGTGGTGTCGCGGGCGGAGTCGGTCGAGATCTCGGGCATGACTGCTCCTGGGTCGGTGTGGAGGAGGTCTGCAGGGCGGGCGCGGGGCGGCTTCCTCCCGCCTCCGTCATCGCGCGGGATGTCGATGGCGAGGGATCGCCCCGGTCCGAGCCGGCGCCTCCCGCCGGCGACGAGCCGAGCGTGGCGCACACGACCTGTACCGGGCCTCGCCCGGAACGAGGTTCGTGACCCGACCCGGAGGACCGCTCGAGGCGCATCCCGCTACTCCGAGCGGAGTAGCTCCCCACTCCCGCCGGGGCAGTGCGTCCGGCCGCCGTTCAAGGACCCGACGGCGTCTCCAGCGCACCAGGGGTCACCAGGCCGGACTCATAGGCCAGGACCACCGCCTGGGTGCGGTCCCGCAGACGCAGCTTGTTCAGCAGGTTGGTGACGTGCGTCTTGACGGTGAGCGTGCTGAGGAACAGCGCCTCGGCGATCTCCGCGTTGCTCAGGCCTCGGGCGAGGTACCGCCAGATCTGCAGTTCTCGAGCGGTCAGCTCGCCCAACAGGGCCTGGTCGGGGTGGTGCGGCACCGGCTGCGCGGCGAAGGCCTCGATCAGCCGCCGCGTCACCGAGGGCGCCAGCAGCGCCTCCCCTCCCGCCACCGTCCGGATCGCGGCCACCAGCTCCTCGGCCGGGGTCCGCTTCAACAGGAAACCGCTCGCACCCGAACGCAACGCCTGGAACACGTACTCATCGAGTTCGAAGGTGGTCAGGATGATCACGCGCGGCGCATCGGCCGTACCGGTGATCTCGGCGGTGGCCCGCAGACCGTCCATCCGCGGCATCTGCACGTCCATCAGCACGACGTCGGGACGCAGGGCACGCACCTGGGCGACGGCGGCGCCACCGTCACCGGCCTCACCCACGACGTCCAGGTCCGGCTGGGTGTCGAGGATGAGCCGGAGGCCGGTCCGGATCAGGGTGTCGTCGTCCACGATGAGAACTCGGATCGTCACCGGTGGTCTCCTGCCGTCGGGGCGAGGGAGGGCGGTGAGGTGGGGCGGCGGGGCACCGGGATGCGGGCGTCGACACGGTGTCCGCCCCTGCCGTCGGGCCCCGCCGAGAGCTCGCCGTGGAACATCGAGACCCTCTCCTGCATGCCGGCCAGTCCCCGTCCTCCGGAGGGCAGCACCCGGTCCGGACGCGATCCGGGATCGTTGGAGACGGTCACGCTCACCGAGTCGTCGGACCGGACGACCTGGACCGTTGCACGGGCCCCCGGCGCGTGCTTCACGACGTTGGTCAGGGCCTCCTGGACGATGCGCAGGATCGCGACCTGGAGCGAACGGGGAAGGTCGCCTGTCGGGGCGGCGGCCACGTCGACGCGGGTGCCGGCCGCACGAACCCCTTGGACGACGTCGTCCAGGTCGGCGGGGCCGGGCACGATGAGGCCGTCGTCCTCAGGGTCTCCCCCGAGTGAGTGCACGACGGCGTCCAGCTCCCTCAGCGCCGTCCGCGCCGTCGTCTCGATGGACCGTAGGGCGTCCGCCACCTGCCGTTCGGACGCATCTCCCGGCGAGGCGGCCGCCAGGCGTGCTGCCCCTGCCTGGAGCACGATCAGGGACAGGGTGTGGCCGATCGAGTCGTGCAGGTCCCGTGCCATGCGGGTGCGCTCGTCGGCCACGGCGGCACGCTCGCGGAGTCGGTCCTCCTCCTCGGCCTCGGCGACGCGCCTGGCCAGGGACTCGTTGTGCTCCCGCGCGACGCGGGCCGTGTCACCCACGTACAGCGCCCCCGCGACGAGAGCGAGGAGGGGCCCGGCGAACGCGCCGAACTCCTGCGGATACACCAGCACGGTCACTGCCAGCAGCACCAGGCACGACGACACCGCCCCCAGCAGGGCCCGACGCCGGCTTCGCCCCGAAGCGACCTCGTGCAGGGCGACAGCGATGGCGAGGAGGCCGCCGCTCCCGATCGGCATGCCGACCAGCGCGAGCCCGGCCAACAGGGTGAGGAGGACACCGAGGACCGCCTCCGGGGCGCGCTGGCGCAGGAGCAGCGGCACGGCGACCACAGCCGTCGACACGGCGGGCCATGCCGGGAACGGCCAGTCCTCCAGGGGTACCGACAACTCGTCGACGAAGGTCAGGAAGGCGACACCGAGCACCGATCCGATCGAGGAGAACCGGGAAGCGGTCGGCAGCCGGCGCCCCTCCGGAACGGCGACCGGCGCCGAACCGGGATCCGCCGTCCGCTGACCCTCGAAGACGGGTCGCCGCAGGTAGCGAAGGTAGCCGTCGAGTTCGGCGAGGACCTGACGTCCCAGCTCCTCGATCGACTGCAGCTGACTCGCCGCCTCCGGCCGGCCGCGGTGCGAGCGGGAGGCTTCGACGTGCAGGACGACGGCGTCGAGCGCCTCCCCCACCAGGTCATGGAGCTCGCGGGTGATGCGCAGCCGCTCTTCCGTGGCCACCACGTGGCCGTGGAGACGGGCACGGTTCCGACGGCGGGAGAGTGCGGCCTCCATGCCGCGGCGCACCTGCGCCCGCCGGCCCGCAGCATCGCCCAGCAGCCACGCCACCAGCAGGGCAAGCGCGGTGACCGAGACGAAACGGAGGAGGCCGGGCTGCCCTCCCGCCCACGCGCTCCCCCAGCTCGTCGCGAGCACGGCGACGGGCACCACCGAGGCGGTCGGCCACCGCGTCCGCGCGACGACCGCACCGGTGGCGACCGCCTGCCCCATCATGCCGTTCGTCACCGGCAACCCGGCAGCCAGCTGGGCGGCCGTCACGCCGGCCACGACGACGAGCACGGACCCGGGGGCACGGCGCAGGAGGAGCAGCGGCAGGGTCTGACCCAGGACTCCCAGCAGGGGCCACCAGCCGTGGGCGCGGTGGGCGTCATCGAGCCCGCTGGTGCTCATCAGGAGGACCAGCACGGTGGGCGCCGCGGTCAGGGCCGCCGTACCGATCCGACCGGCGGGACGGCCCGGAACGCCGTCCTCGGGACCGGCAGCGAGGGAACGCCGATCGGGAGCACCGGTGCGCTGCACGCGCCAGAGGTTAGGGCCGCGGGCGCCACCCCGGCCCCGTCCCGAGCGCGACGTCCGCATCGTTCCAGGGCAGCAGGCCGGACCGCGCCCGCGCAGCCCGGCGGGAACGCGGTCCGGCCTCGCCGATCACAGAGCACTGGCCTCCGGCGCGCGTGCGGGCGGGACCGCCACCGGATACCCACTGGAGCCCTTTGCCGGCCGGGTGCGCACCAGCAGGACCGCGGCGAGCGCCACGTAGGTGGCGACCGGCACCACTCCGGCCTCCCCGGCGATGTATGCCATCGACGTCTCCTGGCCGTCGAGGAGGTCGGCGAGCCAGAAGATCGCGACGTTGTGCGCGGAGTGCGCGAGGACCGCCGGCCACACACTGTCCGTGCGCAGGCGCAGCCAGCCCATCAGGACACCGCCGGCCGCCACGCAGAGCAGGAACATCGGGATCACCACCGCCCGGTTGCCCGCGGGGAGGTAGAGGCTGGTCAGCAGGACGACCGGCAGGTGCCAGATGCCGTGCATCAGGCCGCTGAGCAGCATGGCCCGCCGCTCCCCCAGCGCGACCAGCCGGGGGAGCAGGTAGCCGCGCCAGCCGATCTCCTCGGTCAAGCTCACCGTGAGGGCGGCATACAGGATGTTGGTTGCGACGATCACCGGCCACGACGCCGGGCCGAACTCCCCGGGCTGGCCGACAGGGTTCCACTCGGCGATGCCGAGGGCGGCAGCAACCGCTCCCCCCAGCGAGATCACTGCCAGGGGTACCAGGACGGCCACCGGCCACAGCCGCAGCCCTAGCCGGTGCAGACCCAGCGAGGCCCATCCGGACCGTGTCCAGCCGTCACGGGTGACGACCAGCAGCATCAGCACCGCGGCGACGACCGGGGTGATCATGGCCACCGTCGTACTGCCGCCGGTCGCCGCCACCACCGTGACCATCACGACGGCCAGTGCGTAGAAGGTCGCGGCGCTGCCGAGAGCGGACATTCGAGGGAACATCGGAGTCCTTCCCTGAGGCGGGGTAAGAGCCGGCTCCGAGGGAGGCGGCGGCGCCGAGCATGTCGATGCCCGCAGGTGTGGCGCCTCGCCCGCGGCGAGGCTGTTCGACCCACTCCAGGGACCACCGGTTCCCGCACCGTCTACACCGCAGGAAGGAGGCCTCCTCCTCCTCAGGCCCCGGCTGCCGAGCGTCGTGCAGGCCTCGTCGAGCGACTGGCGAAGACGCTCGCGCCGGGCACGGTCGGCGTCGTCCACCGCATCCTGTCGGCGGTCTTCAAGGCCGCTGTCCGAGACCGCCGCACCATCGAGTCGCCCTGCACGGGGACGCGACTGCCCACGGTCCACGAGCAGCGCATCGAGCCGCTGTCGACCGAGGCGCTCCGGGCGCTCACCGACGCCGTCCCGGAGCGCTACCGGGAATTGGTCACCCTCGCCACCGGCAGGGTTCTGCGACAGGGCGAGGCCCTCGGGCTGACGGTCGACCGGACCGTACAGGCGCGGCTGGGCCACGCCTCGGCCTCCGGGACCCTCGACACCGACAGCCACCTGTGGCCGGACTACGACGACCGGACCCGGCCGCGGTGGATGCCGTGCCGGCTCCCGCGGCTGAGGAACATCCGAGGAACGGGAACCACCGCCGGACCTGAACGTGCAGGTCAGGTGGGGGACGACGGACGAGTCGGCCTGTACGCCGGGTTCTGTCCTCGGGCGCCTCGCGGCCTCCCGATGGGCGGTCATCCATCTAGGCCCGCCGTTGCCGGCGGGCTCGAGCGGTCCACCCGCAGGCTCGGGCGGGCAGCCCTCGAACGCCTGCGCAGGACGGCGACTCGCGCCGCCGTCCCTTCTCGACCTTGCTCCGGGTGGGGTTTACCGAGCCGCACCGGTCACCCGGTGCGCTGGTGGTCTCTTACACCACCGTTTCACCCTGACCAGCAGCGAACTGCTGGCGGTCTGTTCTCTGTGGCACTGTCCCGCGGGTCACCCCGGGTCGCTGTTGGCGACCACCCTGCCCTGTGGAGCCCGGACGTTCCTCGGCGACGGGGTCTCCCCCGCCGACGCGACCGCCCGGCCGACTCGTCCGTCGTGCCCGACAGTCTAGGTGACCGGACTCAGTCCTCCGGCTCGTGCAACGGCTGGTTGTCCCCGCCGACGACGACCGGCCCGGCGCCCGACCCCCACTGCCAGTTCCGCACCTCCGGCAGGTCCTCGCCGGTGGCGTGCACGTGCCGGCGGTGCTCGATGAGCTGGTTGCGCAGCCGGTCGCGCAGGTGCGCCCCGCGGGCCCGCAGCCGGGGCACCCGGTCGATGACGTCGATGGCCAGGTCGTAGCGGTCGATGCCGTTGAGCACGCACATGTCGAACGGCGTCGTCGTCGTGCCCTCCTCGACGTACCCGCGCACGTGCAGGTTCCCGTGGTTGGTGCGCCGGTAGGTCAGCCGGTGGATCAGCCACGGGTAGCCGTGGTAGGCGAAGACGACCGGCTTGTCGCTGGTGAAGTAGGAGTCGAACTCCGCGTCGGAGAGCCCGTGCGGGTGCTCCCGGTCGTCCTGCAGCCGCATCAGGTCGACGACGTTGACGAACCGGAGCCGCAGGTCGGGGAACGCGTTGCGCAGGATCTCCGCCGCCGCGAGCGCCTCCATCGTCGGCACGTCCCCGGCGCAGGCGAGGACGACGTCGGGCTCGGCACCGGCGTCGGTGCTGGCCCACTCCCAGATGCCGAGGCCCTTGGTGCAGTGCTCGACCGCCCGCGGCATGTCGAGGTACTGCAGCGCCGCCTGCTTGCCCGCCACGATCACGTTGACGTACTGCCGGCTGCGCAGGCAGTGGTCGCCCACCGACAGCAGGGTGTTGGCGTCCGGCGGCAGGTACACCCGGATGACGTCGGCCTTCTTGTTGACGACGTGGTCGATGAAGCCGGGGTCCTGGTGGGAGAAGCCGTTGTGGTCCTGGCGCCACACGTGCGAGGTGAGCAGGTAGTTCAGCGACGCTACCGGCTGCCGCCACGGGATCCCGTTCGTGGTCTTCAGCCACTTGGCGTGCTGGTTGAACATCGAGTCGACCACGTGGATGAACGCCTCGTAGCAGGAGAACAGGCCGTGCCGGCCGGTGAGGAGGTAGCCCTCCAGCCAGCCCTGGCAGAGGTGCTCGCTGAGCACCTCCATGACCCGGCCGTCGGGGGCGAGGTGGTCGTCCTCCTCCTCGCGGCGCGCCATCCAGGTGCGGTCGGTGGCCTCCAGCACGGCGCCGAGCCGGTTGGAGTTGTTCTCGTCGGGGGCGAACACCCGGAAGTTGTCGCCGTTGCGGCGCATGACGTCGCGGAGGAACTCCCCCAGCACCCGGGTGGCCTCCACCGCACCGGTGCCCGGCTCCTCCACGGGCACGGCGTAGTCGCGGAAGTCCGGCATCCGCAGCGGCTGCAGCAGGATGCCGCCGTTGGCGTGCGGGCTCGCGCTCATCCGCCGCATCCCCTGCGGGTGCAGGTCGCGGACGGCCGGCACCGGGGCGCCGTCGTCGTCGAAGAGCTCCTCGGGGCGGTAGCTGCGCAGCCACTGCTCGAGCACCTCGCGGTGGGCGTCGTCCTGCCGGGCGTCGGCGAAGGGCACCTGGTGCGAGCGCCACGAGCCCTCGACGCGGTGCCCGTCGACCTCGGCCGGGCCGGTCCACCCCTTCGGCGAGCGCAGCACGATCATCGGCCAGCGCGGCCGCTCGGTGACGCCGTCCTCCCGCGCCCGCCGCTGGATCTCCGCGATCTCGTCGAGGCAGCGGTCGAGTGCGGCGGCGAACTGCTGGTGCATGAGCTCGGGGTCGCTGCCCTCCACCACGTACGGCGTGTGCCCGTAGCCGCGCAGCAGGGCGTCGAGCTCCTCGGGCTCGATGCGGGCGAGCACCGTCGGGTTGGCGATCTTGTAGCCGTTGAGGTGCAGGATCGGCAGCACGGCGCCGTCGCGGGACGGGTCGACGAACTTGGTGGTGTGCCAGCTCGCCGCCAGCGGGCCGGTCTCGGCCTCGCCGTCGCCGACGACCGCCGCCACCACCAGGTCGGGGTTGTCGAAGGCGGCCCCGTAGGCGTGCACCAGGGCGTAGCCGAGCTCGCCGCCCTCGTGGATGGAGCCGGGCGTCTCAGGGGCGACGTGGCTGGGGATCCCGCCCGGGAAGCTGAACTGCGTGAACAGCCGCGCCATCCCCGGCCCGTCCTGCGACACGTCGGGGTAGACCTCGCTGTAGGTGCCCTCCAGCCACGCCGCTGCCACCGGCCCGGGGCCGCCGTGCCCGGGGCCCATCACGTACATGCAGTCGAGGTCGCGGGCGGTGATCGCCCGGTTGAGGTGCGCGTAGACGAAGTTCAGGCCGGGCGTGGTGCCCCAGTGGCCCAGCAGCCGCGGCTTGACGTGCTCCGAGCGCAGCGGCTCGCGCAGCAGCGGGTTGCCCATCAGGTAGATCTGCCCGACCGACAGGTAGTTGGCCGCCCGCCACCACGCGTGGATGCGCTCCAGCTCGTCGGGCGCCAACGGGCCGCTGCCCTGGGGGGCGGTGGTCTCCTCGCGCGTGTCCGTGTCGGTCACCGTCGTCCTCCCGGGGCGTGGTCGCGGTTGCCGCCCCCACCCTGTCGGACCCGGCACCGGGGTGCCCACAGGACGGAACCGTTCCCGCTGGTTTCGGGCCCAGCCGGGGCGCCGGCCGACGCCGACACGCGGTCGAGGTGAACGACACGCGGACGGTGACCAGCCAACTCGCCAAGTCCGGACTCCTCGGATTGTCACAGGACGACAACCCCTCTACGGTTTCGGCGTCCGGCCGGTCGTCACCGCCTCCACTCGGGGGGAGCCGCGCCGGATGCCGCCGAGTCGCGACCACGTCCGTGGCCGTGAGCCGGGGACCCACCGAACCACTGGGGTGAGTCCCGCCTCCGAGCCCCGCTCGGGAGCGGGTAGGGCGTCTCCCCGCCCGAACCCGTCAGCTGACCCGGTAGGCGGCCCTGGGAAGAACGGAGATCCGCAACGGGGTGCGCCGCAGGCGCCTGCCCTGGCGCGCTCGCACCCCTCCAGACACCGCCGCCGCGACCCGCCCTGCACACCCGCCGGTCGCCGCGTGGACGGGAACGGACCTCGACTGCCCTCGTGTCGGCCTGCGCTCCAGCAGTGCCCCGCGTGCGGCCCGTGTCCGACTGCCCGCCCGGCCTCGTGCCACCCCTCGATCACGACGGGACCGCTCGCTCACGGCGGCCCCGGACACTCGTCAGGAGTTCTCCTCGTCATGCCCTCGAACACCCACCGGCGCACGTTCCGCCGCACGCTCACCGCCGGCGCCCTCGCCGTCACCTTCGGCCTGGCCGGCCAGTCGGCCGCCCAGGCGCACGACCGGGACCACGACCGGGACCACGGCTGGGACCGCTGGGACCGGACCGCGGCCACGGCGGAGGCGCCCGCGCCCGCCGAGGTTCCGGCGCCGGCACCGGCCCCCGCGCCTGCACCCGCACCTGCGCCTGAGGTGCCCGCCGGGGCCGCCGCACCGGCTCCGGCCGCGGCGCTGCCGATCTCCACCGACCCCGCCGGCAAGCCGACGCCCACCTCGACCTCCTACAGCGCGTGGGCACCGCACGTCCGCCCGGTGGTGGCCGAGGTGACCCAGGCGCACGCGGTGTCCACGGTCCTCACCCGGCCGGGACACTCCCCCACCCAGGAGCTCGCCGCGGACTTCATGGTCTACGCCGACTCCGCCAAGGGGGACGCCGTCGCCCAGTTCGTGATCGACAACGCCGAGCGGTTCGGCGTCGAGTACGTCATCTGGGAGCAGCGGATCTTCATCATCGGCGGCTCCGGCTGGCGGGCGATGGAGGACCGCGGGTCGATCACCGCGAACCACTACGACCACGTGCACGTCAGCTTCAACCCCTGACTGGTCCGGGACGCGGCTCCGGGGACTCCCCGGGGCCGCGCCCTCGTCGGCCGGCGTCCTCGTCGGCCGGCCCTCGTCAGCCTGCGTAGAGCCGGAACCCCGCCAGCCGCCGCCCGGCGTCGTCGGCGGGGGTCGCCCGCTCGACCTGCCGCCGCGCCTGCTCCTCGACCGGGTCGTCCGACAGCGCCTCGAGGTAGCGGCGGTGCTCGGCGAGGGAGGCCACCGCGAGGTCGACGACGGCGGTCACGTCGACGGCGTGCGTCACCCCCACCGGGGTGGAGACGGCGGTCCAGCGCACGCCCCGCCACGGCTCCGGGTCGGCGAGCTCGGGGAAGATCCACTCGTTCGCGGCGTCGCCCACCGCGTCGAGCACCGACCGGCCCAGCGCCCGGTGGTCGGCGCTGTTCCAGTACGCGGGCGCGACCTCCGGCGGCGTCCACGTCTCGCCCCAGTGCATCGTCACCACCAGCTCCGGCCGGTGCCGGCGGATCGCCGCCGCCAGGGACCGCCGCAGGTCCAGCCCCTCGGTGAGCCGCCCGTCGGGGTGACCGAGGAACTCGACGACCGGCACCCCGACCACCGCCGCGGACGCCCGCTGCTCCCGCTCGCGCAGCGGCCCGGCGGCCTCCGGCGGCAGCCCGGCGATGCCGGCCTCCCCGCTGGTGGCCAGCACGTACCGCACGTCGCGCCCGGCGGCGGTCCACGCCGCGACGGCGGCCGCGCAGCCGTACTCGACGTCGTCGGGGTGGGCGACGACCACGAGCGCGCGCTCCCAGTCGTCGGGGAACGGCTCGGGCATGCGGGCAGTCTGCCCCGGTCAGCGCGTGGCGGCGGCCGCGGGACGCGCGGCCGGCGCCTGCCCGGGCGCGGCGGCGCGCACGAGCAGCAGCACCAGGACCCCGCCGACGACGCCGGCCGCACCGCAGACGAGGAACACGTCACGCAGCCCGTCGGCGTAGGCGCCGCCGAGCAGGTCGGCCAGCGCGCCCCGCTCGGCCGGCGGCGCGGCCCCGACGATCCGTCCGGCCTGCCCGGCGCTCAGCGCGGTCGCCGTCCCGCCGGGGTCGGGGGCACCGGCGTCGCGCAGCGGGGCCGCCGCCCCCGCGGTGAAGACGCTGCCCAGCACCGCGACGCCGAGGGCGAAGCCGAGCTGCCGGGCGGTGTTGACCGCCCCCGAGGCCATGCCGCTGCGCTCCCGGGGCACCGCCGCCAGGGCCGCCGACGCCAGCAGCGGGGTCGCCAGGCCCACCCCGGCGCCGAGGACGGCGAGGCCGGCCACCAGGACCCGCCAGGTGGAGTCGCCGTCGACCAGCGCCATCAGCAGCGAGCCGGCGCCGACGAGCAGCAGCCCGCCGCCGATCACCGGGCCGGGCGGGCGGGCCTGCAGCGCCCGGCCGGCGGCCGCGGCGACGACGAAGCTGACCAGCGACAGCGGGACGAACACCAGCCCCGTCTGCAGCGGCGAGAGCCCGCCGACCGACTGCAGCCACAGTGAGGTGAACACCAGCGAGGCGAACGCCGAGGCGTTGAGCAGCAGCGACCCGATCATGATCCCGGTGAAGGAGCGGCTGCCGAAGAGCCGGACGTCGAGCATCGGGGCCCGCCGGCGCAGCTCGACGAGCACCCACACGGCCAGCGCGAGCAGGCCACCGGCCAGCGGCGCCCAGGCGGCCGGTGCGTCCCAGCCGTCGGCGGCGGCGCGGACGAGGCCGAACACCAGGCCGCCGGCGCCGAGGGTGAACAGCCCGATGCCGGGGAGGTCCGGGCGCGGTGCGCCGGGCTGCCGGGTCTCGGCGACGGCCCTGAGCGTCAGGACCACGGCGAGCACGCAGAAGGGCAGGTTGACGTAGAAGATCCAGCGCCAGGACAGCTCGGTGAGCGCGCCGCCCAGGATCGGCCCGATGGCGGCCGCCGCCCCGGAGACGGCGCCCCAGATGCCGAAGGCGGTCCCGCGGTCGCGGCCCTCGTAGCCGGTGTTGATCAGCGCGATCGTGGTGGCGAACATGATCGCCCCGCCGATCCCCTGCGCTCCGCGGGCGGCGACCAGCGAGCCGGCGTCCGGGGCCAGGCCGCAGGCCAGCGAGGCGAGCGCGAACAGGACGAGCCCGATCAGGTAGAGCCGGCGGCGCCCGTAGAGGTCGGCCAGCGAGCCCGCGCCGAGCACCAGCGCGGCGAGGGCCAGCGCGTAGACGTCGACCACCCACTGCAGCTGGCCGAAGGAGGTGTCCAGGTCGGTCGCCATGTCCGGCAGGGCGACGTTCACGATCGTGACGTCGACCAGGAGCATGAACGTGCCGGTGCAGATCGCGACCAGCGGCAGCCACTTGCGCATGGCAACCACTGTCCACCACTCCGTCGTGCCCCGTCCGGTGGAGGACAACCGGGCGCGCCGGGGTCTCAGCGCCCGCGGGCGACCCGCAGAGCCGCGGCGATCATCGGCCCCTGGAGGGGCAGCCGCACGGTCGCGGCCGCCAGCAGCGCCGGGTTCCCCCGGGCGATGCGGACGTGGTGCAGGTGCGCCGGCAGGAACGACGCCAGCAGCCCGGCGGCGGCCCAGCCCCCGGCGCGGCGGGTGGGCGGCGCGCTCAGCAGCGCCGCGGCGGCCACCTCGGCGACGCCGCTGCCCAGCACCCACGCGCGGGCGTCGCCGAGCTCCGGGGGCACCAGCCACTCGTAGGTCCGGGGCCGCACGAGGTGCAGCACGCCGGAGCCGCCGAGTGCGGCGGCCAGCCAGGTCGCCGGGGCGGGCAGTCGCATGCGGTCACCGTAGGCTGCGGCCCCGTGCCGGCCGCCGACCTGCTGATCGCGGCGGCGGTCGCCCTGCTGGCGGGCGTCGTCAACTCGATCGCCGGGGGCGGGTCGCTGATCCTGTTCCCGACCCTGGTGGCGCTCGGGTTGCCGACGGTCGCGGCCAATGTCACCAACTCGGTCGCGCAGTGGCCCGGCTACCTCGGCGGGATGGTGGGGTTCCGCCGCGAGTACGCCGGCCAGCGCGGCCGGCTCCTGCGCCTCGGCGTCGTCTCGGCGCTGGGCGGGACGGCCGGCAGCGTGCTGCTGCTGACCACGCCGAGCGAGGCCTTCGACGTCGTCGTGCCGGTGCTCGTGCTGCTGGCCAGCCTGCTGCTCGCGGTGCAGCCGCTGCTCACCCGCCGGCTGCGCGACCGCGACGACGCCACCGTGCGCGACCCGTGGTGGCTGTTCCTCGCGCTGTTCCTCGCCACCGTCTACGGCGGCTACTTCGGCGGGGCGCTGGGCGTGATCCTGGTCGGCGTCCTGGGCACGGCGCTGCACCGGCTGCCGCTGGCCAACGCGCTCAAGTCGGCGTTCTCCGCGGTGACGGCGACGGTCACGCTCGTGGTGTTCGGGCTGTTCGGCCCGGTCGCGTGGGCGGTGGTGGCCGTCGCGGCGCCGGCGAGCCTGGTGGGCGGCTTCGCCGGCGCCCGCATCGCCGGCCGCATCCCGGCGACCCCGCTGCGCGTGCTGATCGTCGTCTTCGGCCTGACGGTGTCGGCCTACCTGTTCACCAGGTGACGTGCTGGAACGGCCTCCTGCAGGGTCCCGCCCCGAGCCTGCGAGGGGTGGGGGGCAGGAGGTCCTTCATTCGCCGCCGCGGCCGGGCTCGCCGATGGCCACCATGGCCTCGACGGCGCGGCGGGCGCGGGCGGCGGTGTCGGGGTCGACGTCGATCGCGCCCTCGCCGGTGCGCAGCGTGTGCAGCAGCTTCGCCGGGGTGATCATCTTCATGTAGCGGCAGGCGGCCCGCTCGTTCATCGGGATGAACGCCGTCCCGCTGTTGAGCGCGCGCAGCTGGTGCAGGATGCCGATCTCGGTGGCCACCAGCACCTGGCCCGACGACGTGCGCGCCGCGGCCTCGACCATCCCGCCGGTGGACAGCACGCGGGTGCGGTCGGCCGGCAGGTCGCCATGGCTGACCAGGTCGAGCACGGAGGTGGTGCAGCCGCACTCGGGGTGCACGAGGATCTCCGCGTCGGGGTGGGCGGCGACCTGCGCGCGGACGTCGGCCGGGCTGATGCCGGCGTGCACGTGGCACTCCCCCGCCCACACGTGGATGTCCTCGCGCCCGGTCACGCGCCTGACGTGCGCGCCGAGGAACTGGTCGGGGCAGAAGAGGATCTCGCGGTCGGCCGGGATGGAGCGGATGACGTCGGCGGCGTTCGACGACGTGCAGCAGATGTCGGTCTCGGCCTTCACCGCGGCCGTGGTGTTGACGTAGCTGACGACGACGGCGCCCGGGTGCTCGGCCTTCCACTCGCGCAGCTGCTCGGCGGTGATCGAGTCAGCCAGCGAGCAGCCGGCGGCGTGGTCGGGCAGGAGCACCGTCTTGTCCGGCGAGAGGATCTTCGCCGTCTCGGCCATGAAGTGGACGCCGCAGAAGACGATCTCCCGGGCGTCGGTCTGCGCCGCGACCCGCGACAGGTACAGCGAGTCACCGGTGAAGTGGGCGACGTCCTGGATCTCGGGCACCTGGTAGTTGTGCGCGAGCACGACCGCGCCGCGCTCGTCGGCCAGCCGGCGGACCTCGGCCGCCCAGGTCTCGTACTCGGCGGGCGACAGGGTGCGCTCGTCGCCGACGACGGCGGGGGTGGCGGGCGCGATGGTCGCGGTCACGGGGCTCCTCGGAGGGGACGGGGCTCTCATGCTCCCCGCCGCGTCGGAGGCGACGGCGGCGGGGTGCCCGGTGCAACGCGCGGCCACCCCGGGCGCTTCCCCGGCGTCAGCGCCGGACGTCGTAGACCAGGTGCGTCACCCGCCTGCCCTGCACCACCTGCGGGTCCTCGAACTCGATCTCCGGTGGGCCGCCGGCGCCGAAGTACGGCTTGCCCGAGCCCAGGACCACCGGGACGAGCGCGAGCACCACCCGGTCGACCAGGCCGGCGCGCAGCGCCTGCCCGCCGACGTCGCCCGCGCTCACCGTGACGTCGCGGTCGCCGGCCATCTCCCGCGCCCGCTCGATCCCGGTCCCCACGTCGGGCACGAAGGAGAACGGCGCCGTGCCGGCGTGCGGCCAGTCGTCGGCCGGGCGGTGGGTGACCACGACGACGTGCTCGCCGTTCGGGGGCACGCCCTCCCAGCCGTTCGTGATGTCGAACAGGCGGCGCCCGACGACCATGACGCCCGCCCGCTCGGCGAACGGCCGCAGGAACTCCGCCGTCGCCCGCGTGACGTGGAAGGGCCGGTCCCGGTCGCTGAAGGACAGCTCGACGTCGCCGTTGCCGTACCAGTCGAACAGCGGTCCCGGCATGTCGTCGTCCCGGCCCACGTACCCGTCCAGCGAGACCGCGGCGAACAGCACCACAGCACCCATGGCGCACCTCCTCGACACCGGCTCCCGGACGGAGCCGTCCCCCCTCCGACCGGCGCGGCGTCCTCAACTCATCGGTTGCGGACGCACGGTGAGGCCGGACACACCGGCGGCGGTCCTACGATCACCGCGCCGTACCCCCGTCGATCAAGGGACCCCCGATGCGCCGTCACCCGCTCCCCCTCGCCCTGGCCGCCGCCACCGCCCTGGCGATCGCGGCGTGCGCCCCGCAGGAGGAGTCGACCGACGCGGCCGCCACGGGCAGCGGCTCCGCGACCACCGGCGCGTGCACCCCCGACGAGCTCGACACCCTCGAGCCGGGCACGCTCACCATCGCCACCGACCAGCCGGCCTACGAGCCGTGGATGGTCGACGACACCCCCGAGAACGGGCAGGGCTTCGAGTCCGCCGTCGCCTACGCCGTCGCCGAGCAGCTCGGGTACACCGAGGACCAGGTCACCTGGACCCGGGTGCCCTTCACCGCCGCGATCCAGCCCGGACCGCGGCCCTTCGACTTCGACGTCAACCAGTTCTCCATCACCGAGGAGCGCCGCCAGGCCGTCGACTTCTCCTCGCCGTACTACACGGTCAGCCAGGCGGTCATCACGACCGCGGGCTCGGCCGCCGACGGCGCCACGTCGCTGGACGACCTGCGCGGCCTGCGCCTGGGCGCCCAGGTGGCGACGACGAGCCTGCAGGTCCTCACCGACGTCATCGCCCCCGAGAGCGACCCGGTCGTGTTCAACACCAACGACGACGCCAAGCTCGCGCTGCAGAACGGTCAGGTCGACGCGATCGTCGTCGACCTGCCGACCGCCTTCTTCATCACCGCGGCCGAGCTCGAGGACGGCGTGATCGTCGGCCAGCTCGAGGACTCCGGCGAGGGCGGCGACCAGTTCGGCCTGCTGCTGGCCAAGGACAGCCCGCTCACCGACTGCGTGTCCCAGGCGGTCGACGCCCTGCGCGAGGACGGCACGCTGGCCGACCTCGAGCAGGAGTGGCTCTCCGACGTCGCCGACGCCCCCGTCCTGTCCTGAGCGCGCCCGTCCCGGGCGGCGGGCTGCCGCCGCCCAGCGAGTTGGAGCTGGGCCGCCGGGCCTGGCGCCGTCGCCGCGCCCGCCGGTCCACGCTCGTCGCGCTGGCCTCCACGCTCGTCTTCGCCGTCGTCGCCTACGTCGCGGTCACCAGCTCGCCGGGCTGGCCGCGGGTGCAGGCGACGTTCTTCTCGCCGTCGGCGGCGCTGGAGTCGCTGCCCGACATCGCCCGCGGCTTGGTGGTCAACCTGCAGGTGCTCGTCGTCGGCGGGCTGCTGGTGCTCGTCGCCGGGCTGGGGACGGCGGCGCTGCGGACGCTGCGCGGCCCGGCCTGGGCCCCGCTGCGGATCCTCGCGACGGTCTACGTCGACCTCTTCCGCGGCGTCCCGCTGATCATCGTGCTGTACCTCGTCGGCTTCGGGTTCCCGGCCCTGGGCCTGCAGGGCGTGCCGACGTCGCCGTTCGTCCTGGGGACGGCGGCCATCGTGCTCGTCTACTCCGCGTACGTGGCCGAGGTGTTCCGGGCCGGCATCGAGTCGGTGCACCCCAGCCAGCGCGCCGCGGCCCGCTCCCTCGGGCTCACCCACCGGCAGACGATGCGGATCGTCGTGCTGCCGCAGGCGCTGCGCACGGTCACCCCGGCGCTGCTCAACGACTTCGTCGCGCTGCAGAAGGACGTCGGGCTGATCTCCGTCCTCGGCGCGATCGACGCCGTCCGCTCGGCGCAGATCCAGGTCGGGCAGACGTTCAACTTCACGCCCTACGTCGTCGCCGGGCTGCTGTTCGTGCTGCTCGCCGTCCCCTCGGCCCGGCTGGCCGACGCCGTCACCGCCCGCGCCCGCCGCCGGCAGCAGAGCGGTTCGTTGCTGTGAGTGTCCTGGAGCTGCGCGGGATCGTGAAGGCGTTCGGCGCGAACGTGGTGCTGCGCGGGGTCGACCTCGCCGTCGACGAGCACCGCGTGGTGGCGCTCATCGGCGGGTCGGGATCGGGCAAGTCGACGCTGCTGCGCTGCGCGTCGCTGCTGGAGACCGTCGACGACGGCCAGGTGCTGCTCGACGGGGAGGACGTCACCGACCCGCGGGCCGACGCCGACCGGGTGCGCCGGCGGATGGGCGTGGTCTTCCAGGCCTACAACCTGTTCCCGCACCTGTCGGTGCTCGACAACGTGACGCTCGCGCCGACGGTCGTGCACGGGCGGTCGAGGTCCGAGGCGGCCGAGGAGGCGCGGGCGCTGCTCGACCGGATCGGGCTGGGCGACAAGGCGGCCGAGTACCCCGACCGGCTCTCCGGTGGGCAGCAGCAGCGGGTGGCGATCGTGCGGGCGCTCGCCGTCCGCCCGCGGGTGCTCCTGCTCGACGAGGTGACCAGCGCGCTCGACCCCGAGCTCGTCGGCGAGGTGCTGGCGCTGGTGCGCGAGGTCGCCGCGCAGGGGATGACGATCGTGATGGCCACCCACGAGATGGGCTTCGCCCGCCAGGTGGCCGACACGGTGGCCTTCCTCGACGGCGGGGTGCTGCTGGAGTCCGGACCGCCGGCGCAGGTGCTCGGTGAGCCGCAGCACCCGCGGACCCGGCAGTTCCTCCGCCGCGTCATCGACGCCGGCCGGCTGTAGGCCGTCCCTCCCCTCCCTATGCCGTCGAGATCGCGTGATCTCGTACGCCGGGGACGCCCCGGACGTGCGAGATCACGCGATCTCGACGGGCCTCAGCGCAGGTGCGCCGTGTCGTTGACCAGGCGGACGGACGTGCGGCCGTCGGAGGACCACGCCACGGTCGACAGCGACGCGGCCTCC
The DNA here is from genome assembly GCF_900115395.1 of Geodermatophilus obscurus. Taxonomy (GTDB): domain Bacteria; phylum Actinomycetota; class Actinomycetes; order Mycobacteriales; family Geodermatophilaceae; genus Geodermatophilus; species Geodermatophilus obscurus_B. The sequence continues at coordinate 203,098 of NZ_FOWE01000005.1, read as the reverse complement.
AGGAACACCCGGTGCACCACCTCGTCCCCGACCCCGAGGCCGGCGGCCAGCAGCAGCTTGATCGGCGTCACGTGGCTGACCACGAGCACGGTCCGCCCGGCGTGCCGCTCGAGCAGCCGGACGCGGGCCCGCGCGACCCGCTTCGCCACGTCGGCCACCGACTCGCCGTTCGGCGCCGCCACGGTCACGTCGGACGTGAACCGGCGGGCCGCCAGCGGGTGCCGCTCCCGCGCCTCGGTGGCGGTCAGCCCCTCGAGGTCGCCGAAGTCGAGCTCGACCAGGTCGTCGTCGAACTCGACCGGCAGGCCCAGCGCGGCGGCCACGACCTCCGCGGTCTCCCGCGTGCGGCGCAGCGGGGAGGCGACGACGACCTCGATGCCGAGGTCCGCCGCCCGGGCGGCCGCCGCCTCGGCCTCGGCGCGCCCGGTGGCCGACAGCGGCAGGTCGTTGCGGCCGCTGTAGCGACGCTCGGGTGTGTGCTCGGTCCGCCCGTGCCGCAGCAGGTGCGTCACCGTGGTGACGACCGGGGCGGGCTCGGCCGTGGGCTGGACGTCGTCCTCGGCCACCGACGGCTCGGCGGCCAGGTCGCGGTGCACCGGCCGGCCGTCCATGGCGCTGTTGGCCAGGGCGTCGGCGGCGCCGTTCTGCGCCCGCGGCACCCAGGTGTAGCGGACGCCGCCGAGCCGGCGGGCGATGTCGCGGGCCTGCACGGCGAGCTTCTGCATGTCCGGGTGCTTGATCTTCCATCGCCCCGACATCTGCTCGACGACGAGCTTGGAGTCCATCCGCACCTCGACCTGCGCGCCCGGGTCGAGGTCGAGGGCGGCCTGCAGCCCGGCCACCAGGCCGCCGTACTCGGCGACGTTGTTCGTGGCCCGGCCGACGGATGCGGCGCGCTCGGCGAGCACCCGCCCGGTGTCGGCGTCGCGGACCAGCGCGCCGTAGCCGGCCGGACCCGGGTTGCCCCGCGAGCCCCCGTCGGCCTCCACGACGAACCGGCGGCTCACAGCCCCGACTCGGCGGTGCGGACCAGGATCCGGCCGCAGTTCTCGCACCGGACGACCTCGTGCGGGTCGGCGTTGCGGACGGCGGCGAGCTCGCGGCCGTTGAGCTCGATCCGGCAGCCCTGGCACTGGCGCGCCTTGAGCATCGCCGCGCCGGTGGTGCCGGTCTGCTTGCGGATGCGGTCGTACAGCGACAGCAGCGGCTCCGACAGGCCGGCGGCGACCTCGTCCCGCGTGGCCTGGTGGCGTCCGGTCGAGTCGGCGATGTCGGCGAGGGCGTCGTCGCGCAGCTGCTCGGCCCGCTCCCGGTCGGCGGCGGCGGAGGCGCGGCCGGACTGCGCAGCGGCGAGCGCGGCGTCGGCGGTCTCCCGGCGCTCCATGAGCTCGAGCACCTGGTCCTCGAGGTCGGACTGCCGCCGGGCGAGCGACTGCAGCTCCGACTGCAGCGAGGTGATCTCCTTCGCCGTCGCCGCACCGGAGTCGATCCGCGACTGGTCGCGCGACGCCCGCGTCCGGACGGTGTCGACGTCGGCCTCGAGCCGCTTCTGCTCCCGGTCGAGGTCGCGCACCTCGGTCCCCGCCCGGACCTCGGCCTCCGCGAAGGCCCGCTCGGACCCCGCTGCGGCCTCGACGGCGGCGACCTCCGGCAGGGTCCGCTTCCGGTGGGCGAGCTGGGTGAGCGCGACGTCCTCGTCGGCCAGGGCCAGGAGCTTCTGCTGCTCGAAGTGGTCGGCCTTCACCCGCTCAACCTACCCGCGGACCCGGCGCCCCCCGGCGGGCTCGCGTGCACCGCCCAGGGATCGGTGCGCAGCCGGGAGGCGGCCACCGCGACCCTGCCGGAGAGGTCCGCGGCCAGCACCTCGGCGGCGACCGGTACCCAGGGCCACTCGGAGGCGAAGTGCGCGACGTCGCAGACGGCCGGCCCGGGGCGCTCCTGCGACTCCGAGACCGGGTGGTGCCGCAGGTCGCTGGTGAGCAGGACGTCGGCGCCGGCGGCCGCGGCGGCCGGCAGCAGCGAGCCGCCGCTGCCCCCGCACACGGCGACCGTGCGCACCGGGCGGTCCGGGTCGCCGGCCGCGCGCACCCCGCCCGCCGTCGCCGGCAGCACGGCCGCCGCGTGCGCGGCGAAGGCGGCCAGCGTCGTCGGCTCCGCCAGCTCCCCCACCCGGCCCAGCCCCTGCCGCGAGCCCGGGGCGACCGGCTCCAGCGGCCGGGTCGCGGTCAGCCCGAGGACGGCGGCCAGCGCGTCGTTGACGCCGACATCGGCGGCGCGGTCGGCGTTGGTGTGGGCGACGAACAGCCCGCAGCCGGCCCGCACCAGCCGGTGCACCAGGCGCCCCTTCGGGTCGTCGGCGGGCACGCCGTGCACCGCGGTGAGGAACAGCGGGTGGTGGGTGACCAGCAGTCCGGCACCGCTCTCGACCGCCTCGTCGACCACGGCGGCGACCGGGTCCACGGCGACGAGCACCCGCTCGACCGGGTCGGCCGGGTCACCGCACACCAGCCCGACGGCGTCCCAGCTCTCGGCCAGCGCCGGGTCGTAGCGGGCCTCCAGCGCGGCGACGACCTCGCCCAGGGTGGCGGTCACGGGCGCCGACCCTAGGTCAGAGCGGCCGGGCCATCGCGATCCGGCGGCCGTGGACGGTCAGCCCGACGGTGGCCTCCGCGGCGAGCAGCGCGGTCAGCTCCGGACCGGGGTCGGGCAGCACCGTGAAGCCGCGGGCGGCGTACCAGGGCCCGTTCCACGGGACGTCGGCGTACGTGGTCAGCGTGACCCGCGCCGCCCCGGCCTCCCGCGCGGCCCGCACGGCGGCGTCGAGCAGGGCGGTCCCGAGCCCACGCCGCCCGGCCGACGGGTGCACGGAGAGCTGCTCGAGGTGCACGTCGTCGTCGACCCGCTGCAGGGCGGCGAAGCCGACGGCGGGGCGTCCGGCGACCAGGACCCGCCAGGACGCCGCACGCTGCTGCGCGGTCTGCGGCGGCGGGAGGCCGGTGATGCCGAGCGGCTCGAAGAGCGCGTCCGCGGCGGCCTCCACCTCCGGCAGCCGCTCGAGGTCGGCCGGGTCGGCGACCCGCACGTCGGCGTCCACGCCGTCATGCTGCCGCGTGCACGGGCGGCGCGGCGTCCTCCCGCACCGCAACGCGTCCTGCCCCACCGCAACGCGTCCTGGCTCACCGCAACGCGTCCTCCCCCACCGCAGACCGTGAGGGAGGACGCGCCACGATCAGGTCACCTGATCCCGGCGGCCCCCCAGAGCGGGTGAGAGGCTGCCCGACGTGGCGGACCGGTCGCGGCGCGCCCCCGCGTGGCTCGAGGAACTGGTGCGCACCACTCCCCCGCCGGTGCCCTGGCGCGACGTCGCCCGCTTCGCCGTCACCGTGCCCGCGCCGCTGGCCGTCGCCCTGGTGGTCGGCGGGGACGCGGCGCTCGGTGCCGGGGTCTTCGCCACCACCGGGGCGCTCGCGGCCACCCTGGCCCCGCAGGGCGGGCCGCTGCGCGAGCGGCTGCGGCGCACCGCGGCCGCCGTCGGCCTCGGCGCCGTCGGGCTGGTGGCCGGGCAGTACGCCAGCGGCGGCGGGGTGCTGCCGGTGGTCGTCGTGGCGCTGCTCGCGGCAGCCGCGGCGCTGATCAGCGCCGTCAACTCGGCGCTGTCGCTGGGCGCGCTGCAGCTGCTCGTCTACACCGCGCTGGCGTCCGGGCTGGTGACCTCGCTGTCGCCGGCGGCGGAGGTTGCCTGGTTCGCCGTCGGCGCGGCGTGGGCCACGCTCGGGACGCTGGTCCAGTCCGCGACCGAGCCCGGCGACCCCGACCGCGCCGCGGTGGCCGCCGTCCTCACCCGCATCGCCGGCCTGCTCACCGCCGTGGGCACCGAGGGCACCGACGACGCGCGCCGCGACCTGACCACCGCGCTCAACGCCGCCTACGACCGGGTGATCCGCACCCGGAGCCTCCTGGCCGGCCGCAACCGGGAGCTGTCGGAGCTCGCCGGGGTGCTCAACGCCGCGGCACCCCTGGTCGAGGCCGCCGTCGCCTCCGCACGCGCCGGGGTGCACGCCGACCCGCACGACGTCACCGCGGTGCACGCGCTGGCCGCCGCGGTGACCGGCGACCGGGAGCTGCCCGCCGACCGGCCGCCGCCGCTGGACCAGGGCCCGCCGCAGCGGCGCGCGGTGCGGCACGGGGTCCGCCTGGCGTGGGCGGTGGTCGGCGACCCGGAGGAGCGCGCGGAGGCCGCCGTCACCCCGCCCCGGCCGTCCGGGCGCGAGCGGCTGCGCGACCTGGCCGACCGCACCCTCGGCAGCCGCGACACCCGCGACTTCGCCCTCCGGCTCGTGCTGTGCATGAGCATCGCCGAGGTCGCCCGCCAGCTGCTGCCCATCGAGCGCCCCTACTGGGTGCTGCTCACCGTGGCGATCGTGCTCAAGCCCGACTTCGGGTCGGTGTTCACCCGGGCCGTCCAGCGCGGGGCCGGCACGCTGCTCGGCGTCCTCATCGGGTCGGTGCTGCTGTCGTTCCTGCCGCGCGACGGCTGGGTGGTGGTCGCCATGGCCGTGGGCGCGGGGCTGCTGCCGTGGGCGCGGGGGGCGAACTTCGGCCTGTTCTCCGTCTTCCAGACGCCGGTGATCATCCTGCTGCTCGACCTGGCCGTCCCCGGCGGCCCGGGGCTGGTCGGGGCGCGCCTGGTCGACACCCTCATCGGCTGCGCGATCGTCCTGGTCGCCGGCTACCTGATCTGGCCGCAGACCTGGCGGGCGCCGCTGGACGAGGCGCTCCGTGCCGCCACCCTCGCCCTCGACGACTTCGTGGGGGCGGCCTTCACCGGCGACCCCACCACCCGCCGTCGGGCGCGGCGCCGGGCCTACCGCGCGCTCACCGAGGTGCAGACGCAGCTGCAGCGCCGCCTGGCCGAGCCGCCGCCGATCAGCTCCCGCGCCTCGGCGTGGTGGCCGGTCATCGTGCAGCTCGAGCGCACTGCCGACGCCGTCACCGAGGCCGTGATCGCCGTCGGGCAGGGTGGCCGGACCCCCGACCCGGCGCAGGTCGCGGTGCTGCGGCGGGCGCTGCGCGAGCTGGAGGACGACGTCCGCGCGCACCGGCCGCCCGACGACGCCGAGATCGACGCCGACGGCGTGCTGGCGCCCGTGGCGCGCGAGGTCGACGCCGCCCGCCGCCTGGTCCGCGACGCAGCCCCCGGCCGCCGCCCCGAGACGACGGTGCCGGGCACCTGAGTCGCCGGTGCCCCGCGCCTGCGCTGTCATGGACAGATGCGCCGCCGCCGACGGACCTCCCCCGCCGCCCCCCGCATCCCGGTCATCCCCGGCACCGACGGCCCACCGCCGCCGGGGTCGCGCACCGTCCGCACCGACGACGGCGTCGACCTGCACGTGGAGTTCGACGGCCCCGAGGACGCGCCGCTGACCGTGGTGTTCTGCCACGGGTTCACCGCGCGCCTCGGCGAGTGGGAGCTGCAGCGCGAGGCCGTCCGCGACCGCGCCCGCGTCGTGCTGTGGGACCACCGCGGGCACGGCCGCTCCAGCTGGGCCGACCCGACGACGGCGACCATCGACCGCACCGCCCGCGACCTGCAGCTGGTGCTCGATGCCGTCGTCCCGGCCGGGCAGCCGGTCGTCCTCGCCGGGCACTCGATGGGCGGGATGACGGTCATGGCGCTGGCCCGGCAGCGGCCGGACTGGATCGGCACCCGCGTCGTCGGCGCGTTCCTGCTGGCCACCTCGGCCGGCGGGCTCGTCTCCACCGGCCTGCTCGGCACCGCCGTGAAGCTGCTCCAGGCGCTGCGGCTGCTGCCGCTCTACCTGTGGTGGCTGCGGCTGCTGGCGCCCCTGCTGGAGCGCTACCGCCGCCGCGGCTCCCGGATCGGCGCCCGGTACATGCGCACGTACCTCTTCGGCCGCGACGACGCGACGCCGGAGGCGGTGCGGGTCGTGCAGGACATGCTCGAGGAGACGCCGCTGACGGTGACCATGGCCTTCTACGGCACCTTCCTCGACCACGACGAGACGGCGGCGCTGCCGGTGCTGGGCCGGGTGCCGGTCACCGTCGTCGCCGCGGAGTACGACCGGCTGACCCCGGCCGCGCACGGTCGCCGGCTGGCCGAGCTGCTCGGGGAGCGGACCGAGCTCGTCGTCGTCCCGGGCGCCGGGCACAGCGTCAACCTGACCCGCACGGCCGTCGTCGACGAGGCGCTGCTCACCCTGCTCGGCCGGGTGGATGCCGCTGGCTCCGGCCCCGCCCGCCGGGCAGGCTGAGCCGGGGCCCGCCTACTGTGTCCGGCACCACAGCAGCGTCGCCCGACCGTCGACGAGGAGGGGAGCGACCGTGGACCGACTGAGTGCCACCGATGCCGGCTTCTACTACGCCGAGACCGAGAACGCCCCGCTGCACGTGGGCTCCGTGGCCGTGTTCGAGGGCCCCGCGCCGTCCTACGGCGACCTGGTCCGGCTCCTGCTGAGCAAGCTCCCGCAGGTCCCCCGCTACCGGCAGCGGGTCCGCGAGGTGCCGATGAGCCTCGGCCGCCCGCTGTGGGTCGACGACCCGCACTTCCAGATCCTCTACCACGTGCGGCACACCGCGGTGCCGAAGCCCGGCGGGCAGGAGCAGCTGCGCAACCTCGCGGGGCGGGTGCTCGGCCAGCGCCTGGACATGGCCAAGCCGCTGTGGGAGGTGTGGCTGGTCGAGGGCCTGGAGGACGACCGCTGGGCGATCATCTCCAAGGTCCACCACTGCATGGTCGACGGCGTCGCCGGCACCGACCTCATGCAGGTGATGTTCGACATCGACCCCGACGCCGAGCACGCCCCGCCGCGCGACTGGTCGCCGCAGCGCACCCCGTCGGGCCTGGCCATGGCCGTCGGCGCCGTCACCGAGACCGTGACCACCCCGCTGCGCCAGCTCACCTCCCTGCCCGGACCCGAGGCGGTCACCGCCGGCGCGAAGAGCCTCGTGGGCAGCGCCCGTGCGGCGGCCGCGACCCTGCCCGCGCTGGCCCGCCAGGCGCTCACGCCGCTGGCGCGCACGCTCACCGGCCCGATCGGCCCGCACCGCCGGTGGGCCTGGTCGGACGCGGAGTTCGCCGAGCTCAAGACCGCTCGCACGGCGCTCGGCGGCACGGTGAACGACGTCGTCCTCACCGCGATCACCCGTGGCTTCCGCGACCTGCTGCAGGGCCGCGGCGCCCTCGGCGGGGACACCGTGGTGCGCACGATGGTGCCCATCTCGGTCCGCAGGCCGAACGAGCGCGGGTCGCTGAACAACCAGGTGACGGCGGTGTTCGTCGACCTGCCCGTCGGCGAGCCGGACCCGGTGGAGCGGCTGACCCTGATCCGGCGGCAGATGGACGACTACAAGCGCACGATGCAGGCCGTCGACGCCCGCTCGATCATCGCGATGGGCGACTACGTGGCCCCGACGCTGCTGGCGCTCGGGGTGCGCGCGGCGGCGTCGGCCGGGCAGCTGTGGTGCCAGGCGGTGACCACCAACGTCCCCGGGCCGCGCGTGCCGCTGTACGTGCTCGGCAGGCGGATGGTCTCGGCGCACCCGTACGTGCCCATCGGCGGCGGGACGCGGATCTCGATCGGCATCTTCAGCTACCTGGACTCGATGACCTTCGGCATCAACGCCGACTTCGACGCCTTCCCCGACCTCGAGGTGCTCTCCGACGGCATCCGCCGCGGCGTGGACGAGCTGGTCGGCCTGGGGCGCAGCCAGCCGGCCGCAGCGGCCCGGTGAGCCGGGCCGCCCGGTCCCGGCCGGCCCGGTCCTGGTTCACCCCGCCGGGGGCCCGGGTAGCGGAACCGGCGTGACCGCTCCCCAGACCGACCTGACCGTCGCCGTCACCGGCCCCACCGGCACCTTCGGCGAGGGGCTGGTCCCCCTGCTGCAGGACGACGACCGCGTGCGCCGGGTCGTGGGCATCGCCCGCCGTCCCTTCGACCCGGCCGACCGCGGCTGGTCGAAGATGGAGTACCGGCGCGGCGACGTCCGCGACGCCGGCGCACTGCGGGAGGCCTTCGCCGGCGCCGACGTCGTCGTGCACCTTGCCTTCCTCATCACCGGCAACGCCTCCCGGCAGACCACCCGGGCGATCAACGTCGACGGCACGCTCAACGCCTTCCGGGCGGCCGCCGCGGCCGGCGCGCGCCGCTTCGTCTACGCCTCCTCCGTCGCCGCCTACGGCTTCCACCCGGACAACCCCGTGGGCATGACCGAGGAGTGGCCGGTGCGCCCGGCCGCGCGGCTGTTCTACGCCCAGGAGAAGGCCGAGCTCGAGCAGCTGCTGCAGGCCGAGGCCCAGGCGCACCCGGAGATCGACCTCTACCTGCTGCGCCCGCCGGTGGTGCTGGGCCCGCACACCCTCGGCGCCAAGGACCTGCTGCCCGGCCCCCTCGCGCCGCTGGGCCGCAAGCTGGCCGAGCAGGGCACCCGGCGGCTGCCGGTCCCGGTGCCGGTCGCGGTCCCGGTGATCCCGCTGCAGTTCGTGCACGAGGACGACGTCGGGCAGGCGCTGCTGCAGTGCGTCGTGGCGGCCGGCCCGCCCGGGGCCTACAACATCGCCGGCGACGGCGTGCTGACCGCGGCCGACGTCGCGCGCGAGTACGGCGCGATCCCGCTGCCGCTGCCGGCCGCCCCCGCGCAGCTGGCCGCCCGGGCGGTGTCGCGGCTGCCGTTCCTGCCGCCGGTGGCCGAGTGGGTGGAGGCTGCCAGCCACCCGGCCATCATGGACACCACCAAGGCCCGCGAGCAGCTGGGCTGGCGCCCGCGCTACACCGGGCTGGAGGCCCTGCGGGCCACGCTGCGCTCGGGCTGACGACGCAGCTGACCAGCACTTCCGCGGACGGCGCCGGACCGGCAGGCTCGGCGTCCCCGCGGGCGTGACCCCGGCCGCGGCCCCGGACGAGACCGGACGGGGCCTGCGTGGGCCGGAGCAGTCCCGGGAGACCCCGGAGAGAGGTGCACATGGACCCGCTCGTCGACACCGCCGTCCCGACGATCGTGCTGGCCGACGTGACCAGCGAGGTGGAGCGGCGGCTGGTGGCCGACGTGGTCCCCGCCGACCGCGACGAGGTGACCGTGGTCCCGATGCGCGGCGCCGCGCTCGCCGCGCCGCTCGCCGACGCCGTCCCGGAGACCGTGGTGACCGCGGTCCGGGTGGCCTGGGCCCCGCGCCGGCCCTCCGCCTCCGCCCCGGGACGCACGCGGCGCGGCCGGCTGCACGACGTGCGCCCCTGGCTGCTGCGCCGTCCGCCCGCGCCCCTGCAGGCCGCCGCGGTGCGCCGCGACCCCGACCGCGCCCGCGTCGTCGTCGCCGAGCCCGCGACGGTGGCCGAGCTGGCGCGCCGGTGGGACGGCAGCGGCTCGCTGGCCGCCTTCGTCGTCCACCAGGCGGAGCTGGCGCTGGACCGGGCCGAGCGCCTGGTGGTCGGCGACCGGGCGAAGGTGCCGCGGCACGTGGCCGAGGCGATCCAGTACAGCCCGGAGTTCCGCGGCGAGGTCGCCGCGCTGGCCGAGCGGCTCGAGCTGCCCGAGGAGCAGGTCATGGCCGAGGCGGTCGAGGACCTGCGCGGCCTGGTCGCGGCGATGGACCCGGTGGCCGTCGAGCTGTTCACCGCCCTGCTGCGGCCGGTGCACGCCCGCGCGTGGGACGTGCATGCCGACACCGCCCGGCTCGCCGGCCTGCGGGAGCTCAACCGGCGGCACCCGCTGGTGTTCCTGCCCAGCCACCGCTCCTACGTCGACCCGCTGGTGCTGGCCGACGTGCTCGCCGCCCACGACTTCCCGCGCAACCACGTGCTGGGCGGGGAGAACCTGCGCTTCTGGCCGGTCGGCCCGATCGCCAAGCGCGCCGGGCTGGTGTTCATCCGGCGCAGCTTCGGCGACGACCAGGTCTACAAGCTCGCCGTCCGCGAGTACTTCGCCTTCCTGCTGGCCAAGCGGTTCAACCTCGAGTGGTACATGGAGGGCGGCCGCTCCCGCACCGGGAAGCTGCGCCCGCCACGTCACGGGCTGCTGCGCTACGTGGCCGACGCCGTCGAGCGCGGCCGGGTCGAGGACGCCTACGTGGTCCCCGTGTCGATCACCTACGACCAGCTGCGCGAGGTCACCGGCATGGCCGCCGAGCAGGGCGGGGCCGCCAAGCGCGGCGAGGGGCTGTCGTGGATGGCCTCCTACATCCGCGAGCAGGTGCGCACCCCGCTGGGCACCGTGCACGTCGGCTTCGCCGAGCCCATCTCGCTGGCCGCGGCGCTGCGCAGCGGCGCCGACCCCGCCGACCCCGACGCCCGCCGGCTGACCCTGCAGAAGGTAGCCTTCCAGGTCGCCGTCGGGATCAACTCCGTCACCCCGGCGACGGCGACCGCGCTGGTCACCCTGGCACTCCTCGGCGTCCGGGACCGCGCGCTCACGCTGGGGCAGGTGCAGCGGGTGCTCGAGCCCCTGCTGGCCTACCTCACCGAGGAGGGCCGGCCGCACTCCGGCGCCGCCCTGCGCACCGCCACCGGGGTGCGGCGGGTGCTCGCCGCGCTCGCCCAGCAGGGCGTGGTCACCGTCTACGAGGGCGGCGAGGAGCCGGTCTACGCCATCGAGCGCGGCCAGCACCTGGTGGCCGCCTTCTACCGCAACAGCGCCGTCCACCACGTCGTCGACCGGGCGATCGCCGAGCTGGTCATGCTGCGCGACCCGGCCGACCGCTGGGAGGAGGCCACCCGCCTGCGCAAGCTCCTGGAGTTCGAGTTCTTCTTCCCCGAGCGCGAGGCCTACCGCGAGCGGCTGGCCGCCGAGCTCGCGCGGCTCGACCCGGCGTGGGAGACCGCCGACGGCCGCGACGTGCTGTGCCGGGCGCCGCTGCTGGTGGCCCACCGGGTGCTGCGCTCCTTCCTCGACGCGCAGCTCGTCGTGGCCGAGCGGCTGGCCGCCCGCGACCCGCGCACCCCCGTGGCCGAGCCGGAGTTCCTCGCCGAGTGCAGCGGCGTCGGCCAGCAGATGCTGCTGCAGGGCCGGCTGCACGGGCCCGAGTCGCTGTCGCGCGAGCTGTTCGCCAGCGCGCTGCGGCTGGCCGCCAACCTCGACCTGGTCGACCCCGGGCGGGAGGAGCTGGCCCGCCGCCGCCAGGAGTGGGCCGCTCAAGTCCGGGACGTCGTCGGCCGAGTAGGAGTGATCGACGAGTTGGACGCCGCGGCGCGGCGGGAGAGCGTGGGGGTGGAGCCGTGACGGCCGACCAGGGGACGACGGCGGGCGGCGGTCTGCGGGAGAACGCCGCGGCGATGGCCAGGCGCGCGGTCTGGACCGAGGAGCAGCTGATCGCCGACGTCGACGCCGCGCCCCCGGGCCCGCGGATCGGCGCGTTCTTCGACTTCGACGGCACCGTCATCGACGGCTACTCCCTGGCCGCCTTCGCCCGCCACCACCTGCGCTCGCTGGAGGTGACGCCGAACGCGCTGGGCCAGCTGCTGCTCAACGGGCTGCGCGGGGTCACCACCGAGGAGGACTTCGAGCGGTTCACCGTCGCCGGCATGCGCGCGTGGGCCGGCCGCAGCGAGGACGAGCTGCTCGAGCTCGGCGAGCGGCTGTTCGTCCAGGGCATCGCCGGGTCGCTGTACCCGGAGGCGTGGCGTCTGGTCACCGCGCACCTCAACGCCGGGCACACCGTGGTCCTGGCCTCCTCGGCCACCCGGTTCCAGGTCGAGCCGGCCGCCCGCGCCCTGGGCGTGGAGCACGTGCTGGTCTCCCCCGTCGAGATCGTCGACGGCCTGTGCACCGGCCGCCCCGGCGGGCCGCTGCTGTGGCGCAAGGGCAAGGCCGCCGCCGTGCGCACCTTCGCCGAGGAGCACGGCATCGACCTGCTGCAGAGCTACGCCTACTCCAACGGCGACGAGGACGTCCCCTTCCTGCGCACCGTCGGCCGGGCCCGCGCGCTCAACCCCGGCCGCGGACTGACCGCCGCCGCGCGGCACTACTCCTGGCCGGTGGCCCACTTCCGCCGCCGCGGCACCACCTCGCCGGTCGACCTCGCCCGCACCGTGGCCGGCGTCGGCGGCATGGTCGGCGGCTTCGCCACCGGCCTGGCCGTCGGCGCCCTGGGCGGCTCCCGGCGCGAGGCGGTCGACCTGGGGATCACCCTCGCGGGTGAACTCGGCAGCGCGCTGGCCGGCGTCCGGCTCGACGTCCAGGGCGCCGAGCACCTCGCCACCCGCCCGGCGGTGTTCCTCTTCAACCACCAGAGCCAGCTCGACGTACTCGTGCTCGCCAAGCTCCTGCGCGGCGGGTTCACCGGCGTGGCCAAGAAGGAGCTGGCCCGCACACCCGGCTTCGGGCTGGCCTTCCGCCTGGCCGACGTCGCCTTCGTCGACCGCGGCGACCCCGAGCAGGCGCGCAGGGCGCTCGAGCCCGCGGTGCAGCGCCTGAAGGAGGGCATCTCGCTGGTCGTGGCGCCCGAGGGCACCCGGACGGCGACGCCGACGCTGGCGCCGTTCAAGAAGGGCGCCTTCCACGTCGCCATGCAGGCCGGCGTGCCGATCGTGCCGATCGTGCTGCGCAACACCGGCGAGCTGATGTGGCGCGGCGCCACCACCGTCTCCCCCGGCGTCGTCCAGGTGCGCGTGCTGCCGCCGGTCCCCACCGACGGGTGGACCGTCGACGACCTCGACGAGCGGGTCGCCGACGTGCGCGACCGGTACCTGCGCACCCTGGCCGACTGGGGTGGCCGCGGCGAGCGCCCCGTGGTCAGCGAGGAGCCGACCGCCGGGGAGGCGGCGCCGCTGCCCGCCCCGCCGCTGGACTGGGGCAGCGTGCCGGAGATGAACCCGCTGGAGACGGCGATGTGGCGCGCCGAGGTGGCCGACCCGCGGCTGCGCGCCAACGTCGCCCTGCTGGAGCTGCTGGAGCCCGCCCCGGAGTGGGAGCGGCTGCGCGCCGCGCACGAGTGGGCCTCGCGGATGGTGCCGCGGATGCGCCAGCGCGTCGTCGAGCCGGCGCTCGGCATCGGCACGCCGCGGTGGGTGACGGTCGAGGAGCTCGACCTCGACGCGCACGTGCGGCGGGTGCGGCTGGAGGAGCCGGGCTCGATGCGGCAGCTGCTCGACGTCGTCGGGGAGTTCGTCTCCGCGCCGCTGGACCGCGACAGGCCACTGTGGCAGGCGCTGCTGGTCGAGGGGCTGGCCGACGGCCGCGCCGGCTACGTCGTCAAGACCCACCACAGCACCACCGACGGCCTGGGCGCGGTGCAGCTCATGGGCAGGCTGCACAGCCGCACCGCCGAGCACGACCCGGTGCGCCCCGAGCCACCCGTTCCCACGCCCGGCGACGGCGTCTCGCGCACCGGCCTGCTCACCGAGCAGCTCGTCGGCACCGCCCGCTCGGCACCGATGGCGGTGCTGCGCCGCGGCGTCGACGCGCTCACCAGCGGCGCCAACCCGTGGGGCGCGGTCACCTCGGCGCTGGGGTCGGCCCGCTCGGCCGGGCGCACCCTCACCCCGCCGGGACCGGGCTCCACCCTGCTCACCCCGCGCGGCGGCGACTGGCACCTCGAGGTGCTCGAGGTGGCGCTGGCCGACCTCAAGGCCGGGGCGAAGGCGGCCGGTGGCTCGCTCAACGACGGCTTCCTGGCCGCGATGGTCGGCGGCTTCCGCCGCTACCACCAGCGGCACGGGGCGCCGCTGGGCACGCTGGCCATCGGCATCCCGATCAGCCTGCGGTCGCAGGACGCGCCCGAGGGCGGCAACCGGTTCACCGGCGCCCGCTTCGCCGCGCCGCTCGACGAGCCCGACCCCGCGGCGCGCATCCGGACGATCCGCGAGTTCGTCCTCTCCGTGCGCGGCGACGCGCGCTCCAGCGTGCTCAACGACCTGCTCGCCCCCACGCTGAGCTGGCTGCCGGCGCCGGTGATCGGCGCGGTGTCGGGGCGGCTGACCAGCGCGAACGACGTCCAGGTCTCCAACGTGCCCGGGGTGACGCACCCGGTGTACATCGCCGGCTCGCGGATCACCCGGATGTTCCCGTTCGGCCCGCTGCCCGGCTGCGCCGCGATGATCACGCTGCTGTCGCACGAGACGCAGTGCTGCATCGGGATGAACCTCGACTCAGCTGCCGTCACCGACCCGGCCGGGCTCGTGGCCGACCTGCAGGCGGGGCTGGACGAGGTGGTGGCGCTCGGCCGCGGCTGACGCCCAGGAGGTGTGAGCCGGGGTGGTGGCGGTACTGGACCGGGTGTAACCCGTGTCACAGTCCTGGGGGGACCATGAGCTTCAACCTCGCCACCATCCTGCGCGAGTCCGCCCTCGCGCAGCCGGACAAGCCGATGCTGCGCCTCGGCCCGCTGGCGCTGACCTACGGCCAGGTCGACGTGCTGTCGGGACAGGTCGCCGCCGGCCTGCGGGCGGCCGGGCTGGGCCGTGGCGACTCGGTCGCGCTGCAGCTGCCCAACGTGCCGCAGTTCGTGCTGGCCTACTTCGGTGCGCTCAAGGCCGGGATGACGGTCGTCCCCCTCAACCCGCTGCTCAAGGCGCCCGAGGTGAGCTACCACCTCTCCGACAGCGGGTCGAAGGCGCTGATCACCTTCGACGCGTTCGCCGAGGAAGCGGTCAAGGGGGCGGCCGGGGCCGGGGACGTCCGCGTGTACGTGGTGTCCGCGCCCGGCGGGCCGGAGGCCCCCGCCGACACCAGCCCGTTCGACGAGCTGGTCGCCGCCGGCGCGGAGGCCGACCCGGCCGACGTCGAGCAGATGTCCCCCGACGACACCGCGGTGGTCATCTACACCAGCGGCACGACCGGCAAGCCCAAGGGCGCCGAGCTCACCCACTTCCAGGCGTACATGGCCGCCTCCGTCGCCGCCGAGACCTTCGCCTACCGCGACGACGACGTCGCCATGGCGGTGCTGCCGCTGTTCCACGTCTTCGGCCTGTCCAGCGTCATGAACTGCGCCGTCCGCTCCGCGGCGACGCTCGTGCTGGTGCCGCGCTTCGACGTCGGCGCGGTCCTCGACGCGATGGAGCAGCACCGGGTCACCGTGTTCTGCGGCGTGCCGACGATGTTCGTCGCGCTCATGTACGCCGACCTGACCGGCCGCGACGTCTCCTCCCTGCGCATCTGCGTGTCCGGCGGCGCGTCCATCCCCGGCGAGGTGATCAAGGGCTTCGAGGCGGCCTACGGCGCGACCGTCCTCGAGGGCTACGGGCTGTCGGAGACCTGCGCGCTCGCGACGTTCAACCGCAGCGCCGAGGACCGCCGGGTCATGTCCATCGGCAAGCGCCTGTGGGGCTGCGAGGTCCGCGTCGTCGACGCCGACGACCGCGAGCTGCCGCCCGGCCCGGACCACGTCGGCGAGATCGTCCTGCGCGGGCACAACGTCATGAAGGGCTACCTCGGCCGCCCCGACGCCACCGCGGAGGCCATGAAGGGCGGCTGGTTCCACACCGGCGACCTCGGTTACCGGGACGAGGACGGCTTCTTCTACATCGTCGACCGCAAGAAGGACCTCGTCATCCGCGGCGGCTTCAACGTCTACCCGCGCGAGATCGAGGAGGTCCTGCACGCCCACCCCGCCGTCCGCGAGGCCGCCGTCGTCGGTCGGCCCGACGAGCGTCTCGGCGAGGAGGTCGTGGCCTACGTCAGCCTGCGCGAGGGCGCCTCGGCCGAGCCGGCCGAGGTCATCGGCTTCTGCAGGGAGCGGCTGGCGGCCTACAAGTACCCGCGGGAGGTGCTGGTCATCGAGGAGCTGCCCAAGGGCCCCAGCGGGAAGGTCCTCAAGACCGAGCTGCGGACCCGCTGACGGCGACCTCGTCGAGCCAGGCGAGCACCAGGCCGGCCAGGCGGTCGGGCACCTGCAGCTGCGGCACGTGCCCGACCCCGGCCAACTCCTCGTACCGCCAGCCGGGGTTCTGCCGGGCGGTCTCCCGGGCGGCGCCGACGGGCACCAGCCGGTCGACGTCGCCCTGCACGAGCAGCACCGGTGCGGTCACCCGCGCCATGGCCGCCCGGTAGCGGCGCGGGTCGAGCAGGATCCGCAGCAGCGACCGGGCGGCGGTGAGGAACGCCCGGTCCATGCCGGCGACGTCCCCGCGCTGCTCGAGCAGCGTCACCGCCCGGTCGACCACCGGGGCCGGCAGCGTGTCCGGATCCACGCCCACGAGCTGCAGCATCGTGCGCACGCGGGTCAGCGGGGTCTGCCGGGACCGCCGCAGCGACAGGACCCGCTCCCCGATGCCGGGGACTGCGTAGAGGGCGAAGGTGGCCGCGACCAGCGGGTCGAGCCGGCGACGGCCGCCGGGCAGCGCCGGGTCGAGCAGCACGAGCGCCCGGACGGCGTCGGGCGCGGCGGCCGCGGTGAACAGCGAGATCATCCCGCCCATCGAGTTGCCGACGAGCACCACCGGCTCCCCCACGACCTCGCGCAGGAAGCGCTGCAGCACCCCGACGTTGGCCTGCACGGTGGCCCGGCGCTCCCCGGGCTCACTGCGGCCGAAGCCGGGCAGGTCCAGCGCCCACACCCGGGCCGACGGCGTCAGCAGCGGCGCCAGCAGGTCCCAGTTGCCGTGCGACCCGCCCAGGCCGTGCACCAGGACGACGGCGGGACCGTCGTCGGCACCGCCGTAGTCCACGAGGTGCACCGGACCGCCGAGGTCGATCGTCCTGCTCGTGCCGGGAGCCTGCTCCACGCGCCGTCCTCCTGTCCCCGTCGGCGCCCGCGCGGCGCCGTCCGTACGGTTCCACGCCCCCGCCCGGGCCGCCCGCCGCCGTGCTGATGGGACTCCCGGGACGGCTGTGGTCTGCGCCACGATCGTTACCGTGTCCTGTCACAGTCAGGTGTGACCGTAGCTCCACAGTGGTACCGGGAGAGGCGGCGGTCGCTGGTCGAAGAGAGGCCACGGACGGCCGGCGAGGAGGACGACGTGGCACGACAGCAGTTCGAGGGCCCGGGGTTGCCGCTGTACCTGACCGAGGTCGGCCGCGCGTGCGCCGACTACGGCCTCTACCTCGCGGCCCGGCCGCTGCTCCCCCGGCTGCCGGCCGGGGACGGGCACCCCGTGCTGGTGCTGCCCGGCCTCATGGCCGACGACATGTCCACGCTGACGCTGCGGCGGGTGCTGCGCCGGCTGGGCTACCGCGTCCACGGCTGGCGCCTGGGCCGCAACATCGGGCCGACCGCGGAGTGCGTCGACGGCATGAGCCGGCGCATCGAGGACCTCGGCGAGCGCTACGGCCGGCCGGTCAGCCTCGTCGGGCAGAGCCTGGGCGGCATCTTCGCCCGCGACCTGGCCCGCCGGACGCCGGACTCCGTCCGCCAGGTCATCACCCTCGGCAGTCCGTTCGCGCTGCGGTCGGACAGCCAGACCCGCGCGCACAAGGTGTTCGAGCGCTACGCGCACCTGCACGTGGAGCGGCGCTCGCTGCCGCTGGAGAGCGAGGCGACGCCGCTGCAGGTGCCGTCGACGTCGATCTACTCCCACCAGGACGGCATCGTCGCCTGGCAGGCCTGCCTGGACCGGCTCTCCCCGCGGTCGGAGAACATCGCCGTGTACGCCAGCCACCTCGGCATGGGGCACCACCCGGCGGTCATCTACGCCGTCGCCGACCGGCTCGCCCAGCCCGAGGGTGTGTGGCGCCCGTTCCGCTCGCCGCTCGCGCTGCGGCCGGCGTTCCCCCGGCCCGACGTCCCGCCGCCCGTCTTCGCCGCCGCGGCCTGACGTCGGCCTCGCGTCGACCACCGCGCGCGTCCGCCGACGCCCGGCCGGTCGGGTGGCCGGCCGTCGGAGTCGGACGAGGGTGGGCGCGGCAGGGATCGAACCTGCGACCGCTCGCTTGTAAGGCGAGAGCTCTCCCGCTGAGCTACGCGCCCCGCCGGCCCAGCCTAGGCGGCGAGCTCGGCGACGGCGTCCTTCCAGCCGGACTGCTCGCGCGCGTCGCCGGGCTGGTTGACCTCGGCGAAGGCGACCTTCCCGTCGGCGTCGACGAGGAACGTCCCGCGCAGGGCCATGCCGGCCTTGTCGTTGAAGACGCCGTAGGCCTGCGCGGTCGCACCGTGCGGCCAGAAGTCGCTGAGCAGGGGGAACTCGAAGCCCTCCTGCGCCTTCCAGGCCTTGAGGCTGAACACCGGGTCGGTGCTGATGGCGACCACCCGCACGCCGGCGTCGGTGTAGGTGGCGAGCTCGTCGCGCAGCTGGCACAGCTCGCCGGTGCAGATGCCGGAGAAGGCGAAGGGGTAGAAGACGACCAGCACGGGCGCGCCGCGCAACTCGGCGAGGGAGACGACCTGGCGGTCGGAGTCCGGGAGGCTGAACTCGGGCGCGACGTCACCGACGGAGAGACTCATGCGCCCGATCGTGCCCCACTCCCGGTGACGCCATGGAACGGCCCCGTCCAGAGGCTCGTCCCGAGCTGGCGAGGGACGAGGAGGACGGGGTCCTTCAGCGGCGGGTGCGCGCGGTCTTCGGGGTGACCAGCCGGATGCCCGACCAGTCCTTGGCCGCCGAGATGCTGCTGGTCTGGGCCAGGCCCGCGGTGGGCGCGGCCTCGGTGACGTCGCCGGGCTCGACGTGGCCGGGACGCCCGGACTTCGGCACCAGCAGCCAGACGACGCCGTCGTCGGCCAGGGAGGCGATCGCGTCGACGAGCGCGTCGACCAGGTCGCCGTCGTCCTCGCGCCACCACAGGAGGACGACGTCGGCCACCTCGTCGGTGTCCTCGTCGACCATGTCGCTGCCGGAGACCTCGACGATGGAGTCGCGCAGGTCCTCGTCGGCGTCCTCGTCCCAGCCGAGCTCCTGCACGACCATGCCCGGCTTGATCCCCAGCCGGGCCGCCATGCTGGCGCTGCCCGAGTCGACGCTCATCCCTGCTGTTCCTCCAGAGGTCCGGTGGTGGCCGACCCCGGGCCGGCGGGCACGCGGCACCGGCACCCGGGCGCGTGGGGGGTGTGCGGGCCGACGACGGACACGACCGGCGGGGATGCCACCCGCTGCCTGGTCATGTCACCCCTCTCGAGCCCGGACGTGCGGCGCCGACGACGTCGGTGCGCGTGGGCAGGAGCGTAGGGCATGCCTGGTCAGGCGCAAGCGGTCCACGGGGAGGCGCGCGGGTGCCGTCGTCGGCGTGGCGGCCCTGGGTCTTCGCCACCATCAGGTGACGCCGGGGCGGGGAACGCGAGACGATGGGGCCATGAGCGCACCGCAGCAGGGTGGCGACCCCACCCGCGACGCCGGCCAGCCCCGCGCGGTCATCACCGACGGGCTCCCCAGCCAGTTGGTCGACACCGATCCCGACGAGACCCAGGAGTGGGTGGAGTCGCTCGACAGCGTCGTCGAGCACGCAGGCCGCGGGCGCGCCCGCTACCTGATGCTCAAGATGCTGCAGCGCAGCCGTGAGCAGCAGGTGGGCGTGCCGGCACTGCGCAGCACCGACTACATCAACACCATCCCGCCGGAGCGGGAGCCCTACTTCCCCGGTGACGAGGACACCGAGCGGCGCATCCGCGCCTACATCCGGTGGAACGCCGCGATCATGGTCCACCGCGCGCAGCGGCCGGGGATCGGCGTCGGCGGCCACATCTCCTCCTACGCCAGCTCCGCCTCGCTCTACGAGGTGGGCTTCAACCACTTCTTCCGCGGCAAGGACCACCCCGGCGGCGGCGACCAGATCTGGTTCCAGGGTCACGCCTCCCCCGGCATCTACGCCCGCGCCTTCCTCGAGGGCCGCCTCACCGAGGAGCAGCTCGACGGCTTCCGGCAGGAGGTCAGCCACCCCGGCGGCGGGCTGTCGTCCTACCCGCACCCGCGCCTCATGCCCGACTTCTGGGAGTTCCCCAGCGTCTCCATGGGCCTGGGCCCGATGAACGCGATCTACCAGGCCCGGTTCAACCGCTACCTGCACGCGCGCGGCATCAAGGACACCTCCGACCAGCACGTCTGGGCCTTTCTCGGCGACGGCGAGATGGACGAGCCGGAGTCGCTGGGCGTGATCGGCCTGGCCGCCCGCGAGGAGCTGGACAACCTCACCTTCGTCGTCAACTGCAACCTGCAGCGGCTCGACGGCCCCGTGCGGGGCAACGGCAAGGTCATCCAGGAGCTGGAGTCGTTCTTCCGCGGCGCCGGCTGGAACGTCGTCAAGGTGATCTGGGGCCGGGAGTGGGACCCGCTGCTGGCCGCCGACCGCGACGGCGCGCTGGTCAACCTCATGAACTCCACGCCCGACGGCGACTACCAGACCTACAAGGCCGAGGACGGCGCCTTCGTGCGCGAGCACTTCTTCGGCCGCGACCCGCGCACCCGCAAGCTCGTGGAGCACATGAGCGACAAGGAGGTCTGGGACCTCTCCCGCGGCGGGCACGACTACCGCAAGGTCTACGCGGCGTTCAAGGCCGCCGTGGAGCACAAGGGCCAGCCGACGGTCATCCTCGCCAAGACCATCAAGGGCTGGACGCTGGGCAGCCACTTCGAGGGCCGCAACTCCACCCACCAGATGAAGAAGCTGACCGCCGAGGACCTCGCCGCCTTCCGCGACCGGCTCTACCTGCCCATCCCCGACGAGGCGTTGGACAAGACCCTGCCGCCCTACTACAAGCCCGACCCGGCCTCCGACGAGATGCAGTACATGCTCGAGCGGCGCCGGGCCCTCGGCGGTGCGGTGCCGCGCCGCCGGGCGGAGTTCAAGACGCTGAAGGCGCCCGACGACAAGGCCCTCGACGTCCTGCGCCGCGGCTCCGGCAAGCAGGAGGTCGCGACGACGATGGCGTTCGTCCGGCTGCTCAAGGAGCTGCTGAAGGACAAGGAGCTCGGCCCGCGCTTCGTGCCGATCATCCCCGACGAGGCCCGCACGTTCGGGATGGACTCCCTCTTCCCGTCGCAGAAGATCTACAACCCGGCCGGTCAGCGCTACACCTCGGTCGACCGCGAGCTGATGCTCACCTACAAGGAGTCCGAGTCGGGCGTGATCCTGCACGAGGGCATCAACGAGGCCGGCTCGACGGCGTCGTTCACCGCCGCCGGCACCTCGTACTCCACGCACGGCGAGCCGATGATCCCGATCTACATCTTCTACTCGATGTTCGGGTTCCAGCGGACCGGTGACTCGTTCTGGGCCGCCGCCGACCAGATGACCCGCGGGTTCGTCCTCGGCGCCACCGCGGGCCGGACGACGCTCAACGGCGAGGGCCTGCAGCACGAGGACGGCCACTCGCTGCTGCTGGCGCACACCAACCCGGCGGTGGTGTCCTACGACCCGGCGTTCTCCTTCGAGGTCGGGCACATCACCCGCGACGCGCTGCTGCGCATGTACGGCGAGGACCCGGGCGCGCCGCTGGGCGGGCACCGCAGCCCCGACGTCATGTACTACCTGACCGTCTACAACGAGCCGTACAACCAGCCGGCCGAGCCGGAGGGGCTGGACGTGCAGGGCCTGCTGGCCGGCATGTACCGCTACGCCCCGGGTCACGGGGAGGGCCACCGGGCGCAGGTGCTGGCCTCCGGCGTGGCGGTGCCGTGGGCGTTGCGCGCCCAGGAGCTGCTGCGCGAGGACTGGGGCGTGTCGGCCGACGTGTGGTCGGTGACCTCGTGGACCGAGCTGCGCCGGCAGGCCGACGCGTGCTCCGAGCACAACCTGCTGCACCCGGAGGAGGAGCCGCAGATCCCGTACGTGACGCAGCGCCTCCAGGACACCGACGGCCCGGTCGTCGCCGTGTCCGACTGGATGAAGTCGGTCCCCGACCTCATCGCGCCGTTCGTCCCCGGCGGGATGGCGACGCTGGGCACCGACGGGTTCGGCCTGTCCGACACCCGCCCGGCGCTGCGGCGGCACTTCCACGTCGACGCCGAGTCGATCGTCGTCCGGGTGCTCGCGTCGCTGGCGGACCGGGGCCTGGTCGACCGGGCCCAGGTGCGCGAGGCGGTGGAGAGGTACCGCATCGGCGACGTGCAGGCCGCGCCCGCCGAGGAGCGCACGGACCCCAGCCCCGCGACCTGAGCACCGCGAGGTGAGCACCGGCGACGGCGGCCCGCACCCGCGGGTCGCCGTCGTCGGCGGCGGGGTGGTCGGCCTGACCTGCGCGCTCGAGCTCGCCCGCGCCGGTCACCGGGTGCGGCTGCACGCGGCCGACCCGCCGGAGGCGACGACCTCGGCCGTGGCCGCGGCGCTGTGGTTCCCCTACCGGGCGGCGCCGGCCGATGCGGTGCTCCGCTGGGGCGCCGCGTCGCGGACCGCCCTCGCCGACGACCCGGCCACCGGGGTGACCCTGCGGCCGGGCACCGTCGTGCACCGCGACCCCGAGCCCGACCTGTGGTGGACCCGCGGGCTGCCGCACCGGCCGGCGACCGGCGCCGAGCTCCCGCCCGGGGCGTCCCGCGGCACCCGCTGCACGCTGCCGGTCGTCGACACGGGCCGGTACCTGCCGTGGCTGGCCGGAGCCGCCCGGTCGGCCGGGGTGGAGGTCGTGCGCACGCGGGTCGGCCGGCTCGACGACGTCCCCGGCGACGTCCTCGTGGTGGCCGCCGGACTGGCCTCCGGCCCCCTGCTCGGCGATGACAGCGGGATCCCGGTCCAGGGCCAGGTGGTGCGGTTGGCCGACCCCGGCCTGACCGGCTGGGTGCTCGACGAGGACGGGCCCGACGGGCTGACCTACGTCGTGCCCCGCGGACGCGACGTCGTCTGCGGCGGCACGGCCGTCGAGGGCGCCACCGGCACCGAGCCGGACCCCGGCGTCGAGGCCGCCGTCCTGGCGCGGGCGCGGGCGCTGGTCCCCGAGCTGCGGGACGCCCCCGTGCTCTCCCGCGCGGTCGGGCTGCGGCCGGGCCGGCCCACCGTGCGCCTCGAGCGCGTCGAGCGGGCCGGCCGTCCGGTCGTCGCCTGCTACGGACACGGCGGCGCCGGCGTCACCCTCTCCTGGGGCTGCGCCGCCGACGTCGTCGCGCTGGTCCCGGGCCGTTGACCGCGCCGCGCCGCCGCGTCGGCCAGGAGCAGCCAGGCCTGCGCCTCGGGCGAGTGCCCCGGACGGTCGAACCGGGGCGCCGCCGCCGCGCCGGAGACCCGTCCCAGCCCGTCCAGGCTCGCCACCACCGTGCCGAGCAGCGACCGTCCGGCCGCGGCGTAGGACTCCGGCAGCCACCCCTCGGCGGCGCCGGTGAGGGCGGCGTAGGACAGCATCGCGCCGACCGCCGTGTCCGCGTCCGAGGTGTCGTCGTCGAGCACGTCCCCGAGCGTCCCGTCGGCACGCCGGTGGGCCAGGCAGGCGTCGAGGAGTGCCCGGGCCTCCTCCGCCACCCGGGCGCCGGCGGCACCGGTCAGCCGGCCCACCGTCCGGGCCAGGGCGGCGGCGACCCAGCCGTTGCCGGTGCCCCAGGCGCGGGCGTCGGCCGTCCGCCCGCCGTCCTCGTCCCACCGGGCCCGCCACAGCCCGTCGGGTCGCCGCAGGCGGGCCCGGTGTCCGTCCAGCTGGGCGAGCGCGGCGTCGCCGTGCCCGGCCGCGGCCAGCGGCGGCACCACCATGAAGACGGTGTCGGCCCAGACCTCCCGCGTGCCGAGCAGGTGGAACAGGGTGCCGTCGGTGGCCCGGGGCGCCCGGTGCAGCAGCCAGTCGCGCTGGCGGGCGGCCGCGGCGGCGAGCTCCCGGTCGCCGAGGCGGGCGGCCACCCGGTCCACGTACTCCCCCACGACCCCGCCGTTGACGCTGCACGCCGGGTCGAGCTCGGCCAGCCGGCCGTCGGGCAGCTGCCGTGCGACGGCGTCGTCGACCAGGACCCGCAGCGCCCCGGCCTCCCCCGCGCCGTCGAGGACCGCGGCCGTCAGGCCCTGGTCCCACGAGTGGCGCTGGCAGATCAGCAGGCAGGTGAGCACCCGCCCGCGGGCCCCGTCGTCGAGCACGGGACCCGCCGGCAGGCCGGCCATCAGCCCTCGCGGTGGCGGCGCAGGACCTCGGCGTAGACCCGCCCGCTGTCCTTCACCGTGCGTCGCTGGGTGTCGTAGTCGACGTGCACCAGGCCGAAGCGCTGCGCGTACCCGCGGGCCCACTCGAAGTTGTCCATGAGCGACCAGGCGAAGTAGCCGCGGACGTCGGCGCCGCGCTCGATCGCCGCGGTCATGGCGGCCAGGTGGCGGAGCAGGAAGTCGACCCGCTCGGGGTCGTGCACCGCGCCTTCGGCGTCGACCACGTCGTCCCAGGCCGAGCCGTTCTCGGTGATCATCAGCGGCAGGCCCGGCGCCTTCGCGCCCAGCCACAGCAGCAGGTCGGTGAAGGCCCGCGGGCTGATGCCCCAGCCCATGGTCGTGGTCGGGCCCTCGGGGTCGAGCTCGACGACGTTCTCGCCGCCGATGAACGACGTCGGCGGCTTGTCCGCCGGGCGGGCACCGGCGCGCACGGTCTGCTCGAAGTAGTAGTTCACACCCAGCCAGTCCAGCGGCGCGGCGATGATCTCCAGGTCGCCGTCCTGCACCGGCAGGGGCGCGCCGGCGGCGGCGAGGTCGTCGACGACGTCTGCCGGGTAGGCGCCGGAGACGACCGGGTCGAGGAACATCCGGTTCTGCTGTCCGTCGAGCCGGCGGGCGGCGTCGAGGTCGGCCGGCGAGTCGGTGGCCGGGCTCATCGGCGTGAAGTTCAGCGTGATGCCGAACGACTCGACGCCGGCCGCCCGCAGCCGGCCCGCGGCCAGCCCGTGCCCGAGCAGCAGGTGGTGGACGGCCCGGGAGGCCGCGACCGGGTCCTGCAGGCCCGGGGCGTGGGCACCGGCCATGTGGCCGATCAGCGAGCTGCACATCGGCTCGTTGAGCGTCGACCAGTGCCGCACCCGGTCGCCGAGGGCGTCGACGACGACGGCCGAGTAGTCGGCGAACCGCGCGGCGGTGTCCCGGTCGGCCCAGCCGCCGCGGTCCTGCAGCGCCTGCGGCAGGTCCCAGTGGTAGAGCGTCAGCCACGGGTCGATGCCGGCCTCGAGCAGCTCGTCGACCAGCCGGCGGTAGAAGTCCAGGCCGCGCTGCTCCACGCGGCCCGCACCCTCGGGCAACACGCGCGGCCAGGAGACCGAGAAGCGGTAGGCCGACAGGCCCAGCTCCCGCATCAGCGCGACGTCGTCGCGGTAGCGATGGTAGTGGTCGCAGGCGACGTCGCCGGTGTGGCCGCCGAAGGTGCGGCCCGGGGTGTGGCTGTAGGTGTCCCAGATCGACCGGCCCCGGCCGTCTTCGTCGGCGGCGCCCTCGATCTGGTAGGCCGCAGTGGCGGCGCCGAAGACGAAGCCGGGCGGGAAGGTT
Organism: Geodermatophilus obscurus; assembly: GCF_900115395.1. Taxonomy (GTDB): domain Bacteria; phylum Actinomycetota; class Actinomycetes; order Mycobacteriales; family Geodermatophilaceae; genus Geodermatophilus; species Geodermatophilus obscurus_B. Next base: position 177,856 of record NZ_FOWE01000005.1, on the reverse strand, counting down.
AGGCCGGCGAGGAGGTCCTCGGGGCTGTCGGTGGTGGTCAAGGCGGGTGCTCCTTCGCGGCGGTGGTCAGGGGGCAGCGCGGCGCCCGGCACGGGGCCGCCGAGGGGGACGGGAGGGTGCGGGTCAGTCGACGCGGAGCTGCGTGACGGGGTCGAACACGTGCAGGTGGTCCTCTCGGACCCGGAGCGTCACCGGCTCCCCCACCGCCGGTGCGCTGCGCGGCTCCGTGCGGACCACGAGATCAGCAGTGTGCAGCACGTCACCGTCGTCGGCCGCGCCGAGGGTGGCGTACAGGCAGGCGTCCGAGCCCAGCTGCTCGACCACGTCGACCACCACGGGAACGCCGTCGCCGGCCCTGAGGTCCACCGCCTCCGGACGGAAGCCGACGGTGATCCGGCCGGAGCCGGCGGAGGCGCGCGCCAGCCGCTCGCGCGGCACCGGCAGCACCGCGCCGCCGAGCCGCACCCCGCCGTCGACCCCCGGGCCGGTGACGACGTTCATCGCCGGGGAGCCGATGAATCCGGCGACGAAGGTGTTCGCGGGCCGGTCGTAGAGCGTGCCGGGGGCGTCGCACTGCTGCAGCACGCCGTCCTTCAGCACCGCGACCCGGTCGCCCATGGTCATGGCCTCGACCTGGTCGTGGGTGACGTAGACGGTGGTCACGACGAGGCGCCGCTGCAGCGCCGCGATCTGCGTGCGGGTCTGCACGCGCAGCTTGGCGTCGAGGTTGGACAGCGGCTCGTCCATGAGGAACACCTGGGGCTGGCGGACGATCGCCCGGCCCATCGCCACCCGCTGCCGCTGCCCGCCCGAGAGCGCCTTGGGCCGCCGCGCCAGGTAGGGCTCGAGGTCGAGGATCCGCGCGGCCTCGGCGACCCGCCGGCCGATGTCGGCCTTGCCGACGCCGGCGATCCTCAGGGCGAAGCCCATGTTCTCGGCGACGGTCATGTGCGGGTAGAGCGCGTAGTTCTGGAAGACCATCGCGATGTCGCGGTCCTTGGGCGGGGAGTCGGTGACGTCGCGGTCGCCGATCCGGATGCTGCCGGCGTCGACCTCCTCGAGGCCGGCGAGCATCCGCAGCGAGGTGGACTTGCCGCAGCCGGAGGGGCCGACGAGGACGAGGAGCTCGCCGTCGCCGATCGCCAGGTCGAGGGTGTCGACCGCCGGCCGGTCGGCCCTGGGGTAGATGCGGGTCGCCTGTTCGAAGGTCACGGTGGCCACGGTGAGAGCCCTCTCGGGGAGCTGGGGCGGGGAGTGGGGGTGCGTGGACGCCTCATCCCTTGACCGCGCCCTGCATGATGCCGCCGACGATCTGCTTGCCGAGGACGACGAAGACGACGAGGACCGGCAGCGTGCCGACGAGGGTCCCGGCCATGATCACGGCTCGGTCGGGGACGTAGCCCCCGCCCAGCCCGGCCAGCGCCACCTGCACGGTGGGGTTGTTCGTGGTGAGGGCGATGATCGGCCAGAAGAAGTCGTTCCAGGCGGTGAGGAAGGTGAGCATCGCCAGCACCGCCATCGCCGGCCGGGCGACCGGGACGACGATCGACCAGAAGATCCGCCACGTGGAGGCGCCGTCGACGCGGCCGGCCTCCAGCAGCTCGTCGGGCAGCGCCTGGGTGAGGAACTGGCGCATGAAGAAGACGCCGAAGGCACTGACGAGCGTCGGCAGCACCACCGCCTGCAGGTGGTCGACCCACTGCAGCTCGGCGATGAGGATGAACAGCGGGATGATCGCCAGCTGGGTGGGCACCATCATCGTGCCGATGACCAGGCCGAGCAGGACGCCGTTGCCGCGGAACCTGAGCTTGGCGAAGGCGAAACCGGCCAGCGTGCAGCACAGGACCGTGCCCACGGTGATGCAGCCGGCGACGACGACGGAGTTGACGATCGCCAGCCCGATCGGCGCCTCCTCCATCGCCCGGCCGATGTTGGTGAACAGGTCGGCGTCGGGCAGGAACGGCGGCGGCGTCGCGGCGATCTCGGCGTTGGTGTGCGAGCCGGCGACCATCGTCCAGTACAGCGGGAAGACCGACACCAGGGTGGTCAGCGCGAGCAGCAGGTAGGTCAGCGGTCCGGCGGCGGTCACGCGGCCGGCCCGGCGGCGCCGGCGCCGCGGGGCGGCGGAGGCGACGGTGCGGGCCGGGGCGTCCACGGACTCCTCCGGCGGGGTGGCGAGGGTGGTCATGGCGGCTCCTACCGCTCGGCCCGGGCACGCCGGCGGGCGATCAGCGCGCAGGCGCCCACGACGACGAGGATGATCAGGAACATGGCCCACGCGGTGGCGGCGGCCTGGCCGAGGCGGAAGTTGGTCCACCCCTGGTCGTACATGAGCAGGCCGAGGGTCTGGTACTGGTTGGACGCCCCGCCGTTGGTCATGCCGTTGCCGCTGAAGAGCAGCGGCTCGCCGAACAGCTGCACCGCGCCGATGGTCGAGACCACGATCGTGAACAGGATCGTGGGCTTGAGCGCCGGGACGGTGACGTGGATGAACTGCTTCCAGCGGCTGGCGCCGTCGAGCGTCGCGGCCTCGTAGAGGTCGTTGGGGATCGCCTGCATCGCGGCGAGGTAGATGAGCGCGTTGTAGCCCGTCCAGCGCCAGGTCACGATGACCGAGATGGCGACCTGGCTGCTCAGGGTGCCGGCCTCCCAGTCGACCCGGTCCAGGCCGAGGCCCTGCAGGAGGGCGTTGATGAGGCCGTAGTCGTGGCCGAAGAGCTGGCCGAAGACGAGCGTGGCCGCGGCGATGCTGGTGGCGTAGGGCATGAGCATCGCGACCCGGAAGAAGGTCCGGCCGCGCAGCCGGTAGTTCAGCAGGTGGGCCAGGCCCAGGGCGATGCACAGCTGCGGGACCGTCGAGAGGATCCCGATGGTGAGGGTGTTCCTCGCCGCGTTCCAGAAGAACTCGTTCTGCAGCAGGGCGGTGTAGTTGCCGAATCCGACGAACTCCGCGCCGTCGATGTCCGACAGCCGGACCTCGTGCAGCGAGATGTAGGCGGTGTAGAGGAACGGGTAGAGGCTGAAGGCGCCGAAGAGCAGGAAGAACGGGGCGACGTAGGCGTAGCCCCAGCGGTTGCGGGTGAGCCGGGCGCGGCGGCGGCGGGGGGCGGCCGCCGGAGCGGCCGGTGGGGCGTCGGGTGGCGGTGCGGTGACCGCCGCGACCCGGGGGTCGTCGCTGGCGATGGTCATGCGGGGGGCCTCACTGCGAGTCGGGCGGTGCGGTGGAGCCGGCCGGTGCCCGGGCCGACGGTCGCGCGGGCACCGGCCGGAGTCGGTCAGCCGCCGGTGATCTGCTCGATCTCGGCGAGTGCGGCCTGGAAGGCGTCGTCGGGGTCGGTCCCGCCGCCCACCGTGGTGAGGGCCTCGGTGAAGGCCTCCTGGATCTGCGTGTCGTAGGGGCCGATGGGCGTGAAGCGCACCGCGGCCGCCGACTCGCCGAACAGCTGCCCGATCGGCGCCCCGGTGAAGTACTCACTGGTGGCCGACGCGACCGCCGGGTCCTCCGCGGCCTCCTGGCTGGAGGGGAAGTAGCCCAGCGAGGTGAACCGCTTGACCTGCTGCTCGGGGGCGGTCAGCCACTCGACGAGGGCGATCGCCTCCTCCTTGTGCTCGCTGGTCTCCGAGACCGCCAGCCACGAGCCACCCCAGTTGCCCGCACCGCCGGGCAGCGGCGCGACGTCCCAGGTGCCCGCGCCCTCGTCACCGGCCTGCGTGGAGATGTAGGAGAGCATCCAGGCCGGGCAGGCGATGGTGGCGAAGGCACCGTTGACGAAGGCTGAGTTCCACTCGTCGCCGAACTGGGTGAGGTTGGCCGTCAGCCCGTCCGCGGCCGCGGCGCTGGCGTCCTCCCACGCGGCCTGCACACCGTCGCTGGACTCGGGGATCGGGTTGCCGTCCTCGTCGTCGTAGGCGGTCTCGCCCTGGTACACCGAGGCGGAGAAGACGCTCGCCGGGCTGTCGACCCACGAGCTGCCCTCCGGCTTGGTGGGCGAGGCCTCGTACTGCCGGCCCAGCTCCAGGTAGCCGTCCCAGTCGGCCCACAGGGTCGCCAGCTCGGCGCGGTCGGTGGGCAGCCCGGCCTGCTCGAACAGGTCGTGCCGGTAGCACATCGCCTGGGGGCCGGCGTCGGTGCCGAGGCCGAGCACGCGGCCGTCGGAGGTGGTGGCCTGCTCGACCTTCCAGTCGAAGTAGTGGCCGAGGGACTCGTCGGCGTTCTCGGTGGTGGCGAAGTCGACGAAGGCGTCGGCGTGGTTGGCGGCGACGTCGGCGACGAAGCCGACCTCGATGCCCTGGATGTCGGCGAGGCCGGAGTTGGCCGCCAGGCGCGTCTGCAGCGCCCGGTAGTAGTCGGCCGACCGCTCCACCGACTCCTCGGTGATGCGGATGTCGGGGTTGAGCCGCATGTACTCCTCGTAGAGCCCGGCCTCCTCGAACCCGAAGGTCCCGAACAGGCCGAGGTCGAGCGTGACGGCGCCGTCGTCACCGCCACCGCCGCCTCCACAGCCGGCGGCCAGCAGCGAGGTGGCGAGGGCAGCTCCCAGCGCCGCCCTGCGTCTCCGGGAAACGGTCATCGGTCCTCCTGGATCGGTTCCCGAACGACCTCGTCCGGGTTACGTTGTCGCCGTGAAAGCGCTCTCACGACCGGATGGGAGGAGAGTGATGGGCATCACATCGACCTGTCAAGTGGGTGTTCGGCAGACGTCGGCGAGCCGAGCGGGGACGCCCTGACGCGTGCACCATGGACCCGCACCACGACCCGAGGAGGTCCTGTGACGACCCTGGCCGGACGGGCGTCCTCGCCCACCCTCGACGAGGTGGCCGAGCTCGCCGGCGTGTCGCGGGCGACGGTGTCGCGCGTGGTCAACGGCTCGCCGAAGGTGCGCCCGGAGGCCCGCCGGGCGGTCGAGGCGGCGGTGGCGGAGCTGCGCTACGTGCCCAACCGCATGGCCCGCAGCCTGGTGACCCGGCGCACCGACACGATCGCGCTGGTGCTCTCGGAGTCCGACACCCAGGTGTTCTCCGACCCGTTCTTCGCCCGGGTGGTCCGCGAGCTGTCGGCCGCCCTGGCCGACACCGAGATGAACCTCGTCCTGCTCGCCGCCCGCGGTGAGCGCGAGCAGGAGAAGGTCGGCCGCTACGTGCGTCAGGGGCACGTCGACGGCGTCATCCTGATGTCGCTGCACAGCCAGGACACGCTGCCCCGCATCCTCGCCGAGGCGCAGGTGCCGCTGGTGCTCTCCGGCCGCCCCCTCGACGGCCACCCGGTCTGCTACGTCGACGCCGACAACGCCGGCGGCGCCCGGGCGGCCACCGCGCACCTGCTGGTCGCCGGCCGGCGGCGGGTGGCCACCGTGACCGGCCCGCGGGACATGATCGGTGGGATCGACCGCTACGCCGGCTACCGCACCGCGCTGCGGGACGCCGGGGTCGCCGAGGACCCGGCGCTGGTGGCCGAGGGCGACTTCACCGAGGCCGGCGGTGCCGCCGCGATGACCGCCCTGCTCGAGCGCGCGCCCGACCTCGACGCCGTCTTCGTCGCCTCCGACCCGATGGAGGTGGGTGCCCTGCGCGTGCTGCGCGCGTCCGGCCGCTCGGTGCCCGGTGACGTCGCCGTCGTCGGGTTCGACGACGCCCCGGTGGCCGCCACGAGCGACCCGCCGCTGACCACGGTGGCCCAGCCGCTGGGCGAGATGACCTCCCTCATGACCGAGCTGCTGCTGCGGCAGGTCGAGGGCGACGACGAGGTGCGCGTGCGGGTCTGCCCGACCCGGCTCGTGGTGCGGGAGTCCGCCTGACGGGTCCGGTGGTCGGAGCCCGGGACCCGTCGGAGGGGCGAGGCCCACACACGCCTCTGGTATGAGGAGGGGGCGCCGGCCTGCTGGACGGCGCGAAACGAGGCCGATCCCGAGTCCGACCCCGCCACGCTGGCCGACGACGTCTCCGGGCTGTTCTTCCTCGAGCCCGACGGCCCGGTCCGGGTGCGCCACCTGTCCACCTGGAACCACCCGGCCAACGGGATCGCCGCCTGGGGTGCGACGGCTTCCGGGTGCACGAGACCGCGGTCCACGCGCACGATCGCTACGGCATCCTCGCCGCCGACTCCACGCACACGCGGATCTCGCGCAACGTCGTGGAGGGGCTCGACCGCGGCTCGCCGGAGGCGCCGAACAGCGGCACGGCCGGCATCGGGATCACCGACTCCGACGACTCCTACGCCGACGTCGTGGCCAATGACGTCCAGGGCCACGACCTCGGCGTCGTCGCCCGGGAGTCGCGCGTCGGGGTCATCCGCAACAACTACGTGTCCGGCAACTGCGTCGGCGTCCTCGTCTTCGACGACGCCACCACCGAGATCCCCGACGCCGGCCGGCAGGTCGAGGGCGGGGACTGGCAGCTGAAGTGGAACGAGGTGACCGCCAACGACCGGTTCTGCCTCGCCGGCGTCGGTGAGGTGCAGGCGTCGCTGCGCGTCTCCGGCACCGGGATCGGCGTCGTGAACGCCGACACCGTCACCGTCCGGCACAACCACGTCCACGACAACGTGCCGTCGGTCGACCCAGCCAGCCTGCAGTTCCCGGCCGGTGGGCTCGTCCTCGTCTCGCTGCCGCCGTTCAACGACGCGCTGGGCATCGACCCCGGCCCCGCGGAGGACGTCGTGGTGGAGGGGAACACGCTGACCGGCAACGTCCCCGTCGACGTCCTGCTGAGCTCTCCGGAGGTCAGCCCGTCCCTGCTCGACGTGGGCGCGGTCGACTTCGAGGACGACACCTGCGGCAGCAGTGTCCCGCCGGAGCTCTGCGCTCCCTGACCGGCGGCCGGGGGGCCTCTCCGCGGGGAGGTCCCCCGGTCACCCCGCCCAGTCGGGACGGCCGGCGTCGACCGACCAGACGACGACCGGCCCGCCGGTGCGCAGCACGACACCGTCGGGGACGTCCGGCCCGTCCGCACCGAGCCACAGCCGGGCGTCGGGCCGGCCCAGGTCGACCCAGCCGTGGGGGGCCTGCAGCACCTCGTGCGCCGGCGCCGCCCCGGGGTCGGCGGCCCGCAGGTGGCACTGCAGCACCCGGGCGCCGTCGGGGCCGGCGACCTCGTCGTGGTCGAGGCCGCGCCCGGCGCGCAGCACGCCGACGTCCCCCGCCGACAGCGGGGCCGCCGTGCCCCAGCGGTGGGTGAGCGACCCGGCCAGCACGACCGCGACGACGTCGACCGCCCGGTGGGCGTGGACGCCGTAGCCGGTACCGGGCGGCAGCCGGTCGTCGGTCACCCGCAGCAGCGGGCCCAGCGACCCGTCGCCGGGCTCGAGCAGCGTCCGCCCGTCCGGGCCCGTCACCGGTACTCCCCCACCCGCTCGCGGTCCGGCAGCGCGCCGGCCCCGCCGGGCAGCCCGCCGAGCACCAGCGCGACACCGAGGGACCACGCCAGGCCCAGCGCCAGCCCGCCGACGACGTCGGACAGGTAGTGCACCCCCAGCCACATCCGGGTCAGGCCCACCAGCGCCGCCAGCGCGACGCCGCCCGTCACCGCCGCGCGGCGCCCGCCCGCCGTCAGCCGGGGCCAGGCCAGCACCAGGGCCACGGTGACCAGCGTGGCGATGCCCGAGGAGTGCCCGCTCGGGTAGCTCAGGCCCTCGTACACCAGCCCGCCGTTCTCGAACGCCGGCCGGGCGCGGCCGGCGACGTCCTTGAGCCAGACCGTCACCGGGCCGACGGCCGTGATCGCCACGCCCACCCAGAGCACCGTCCGCCACGCCCGGCGGCGGGCCAGCCAGCCCAGCACGGGGAGGAAGACCAGCACCCGGAACCAGGTCACGCCGGGCGTGGTGAGCACCTCCAGCAGCCCGCCCACCAGCGGCGACCGGTCGTCACCGGCGTAGAGGGCGCGGCTGAGCGCGTCGTCGAGGCGGACCTGCGGCGGGAAGCGGGCGAGCACCCCGGCGCCCAGCACCCCGAGGACGGTGAGCCCGCCCCCGATCGCGGCCGGGACCCGTCGGGGAGCCCGGGCGGCGGAGCGGAACACTCCCCCACTCTCCCCGACGACGCGCCGCGTGACACGCTGGCCGGCGTGGCCGACCGGGTGAACGACCGCCCACCGTCCGCCGGGACGCTGCGGCGGCTCGAGCGCGCCTCGGGGGCCATCGCCACCCGCGCCGTCGCCCGCATGGACGACGACCTGCCGTGGTTCCGCACCATGCCCGCCGACCAGCGCTCCTGGGTCATGCTCGTCGCCCAGGCCGGCATCGCCTCCCTCGTGGAGTGGTGCCGCGACCCCGCCCGGCCACCGCGGCTGACCGGCGAGGTGTTCGGCGCCGCGCCCCGCGACCTGGTGCGGGCCGTGCCGCTCAAGCAGACCGTCGACCTGGTCAAGCTCACCGTCGAGGTGATGGACGACCACGTGGAGTCGGTGGCCGAGCCCGGCGACGTCGTCGCGCTGCGCGTGGCGGTCCTGCAGTTCAGCCGCGAGGTCGCCTTCGCCACCGCGCACGTCTACGCCAGCTTCGCCGAGAACCGCGGCGCGTGGGACGCCCGGCTCGAGGCGCTGGTCGTCGACGCGCTGGTCCGCGGGGAGCGCTCCGAGGAGCTGCCCGGCCGGGCCGCCGCGCTCGGCTGGGCCGACACCCAGCCGGTGACCGTGCTGGTCGGCGCAGCACCCGCCGACGGCGACGCGCACACCGCCGTCCGCCGGGCCGCCCGCTCCCAGGGCTGCGAGGTGCTCGTGGGCGTGCACGCCGAGCAGCTGGTCGTCGTCCTCGGCGGCGCCGAGCACGTGACCGCCGCCGCCGGCCGGGTGGCGGAGGAGTTCGCGCCCGGCCCGGTCGTCCTCGGCCCCGTCGTCGACCGGCTCAGCGCGGCCGGCGGCTCGGCCGCCGCCGCCCTCGCGGGCCTGCGGGCCGCGCGCGCCTGGCCCGGAGCGCCCCGGCCGGTCACGGCCGACGCGCTGCTGCCCGAGCGGGCCCTCGACGGCGACCCGCTGGCCCGAGCGGCGCTCACCGAGCGGGTGGTGCTGCCGCTGCGCGGGGCCGGCGGCGAGGTGCTCGACACGGTCCGCGCGGTGCTGGCCGGCGGCGGCAACCTCGAGGCCAGCGCGCGGGCGCTGTTCGTCCACCCGAACACCGTCCGGTACCGGCTCAAGCGGGCCGCGGAGCTGACCGGTCTGGTGGCCACCGACGCCCGCGGCGCGTGGACGCTGCACGTGGCGCTGGCACTCGCCGACCTCGACGGCGGCCGCTCCCTCTGGCACTAGTTCGAGGACCTCCTCGCCACTACCAGAGCCGGGCACGCGTCCGTGTGGTCCCCACCACCGACACGCCGCCAGAGCGGCATCCGGGCCGTCGCTCTTGTGGGAACCCTCCAAGGAGATCCCGGACGGTTTCGTGGCGACCGAGCGCGCGGGCCGCCCGGACCCATGACACCGTGAGGAGGTGCTGGCCGTCCTCGCCCCCGGACAGGGTGCCCAGAAGCCCGGGATGCTGACCCCCTGGCTGGACCTGCCCGGAGCCGAGCCCTTCTTCCGCTGGGCCGGCGCGATCGCCGACGCCGACCTGCTGACCCTCGGCACGACCGGCGACGCCGAGGCCATCCGCGACACCGCGGTCACCCAGCCGCTGGTCGTCGCGATGAGCCTGTTCGTCGCCCGCGAGCTCGGTGGGCTGCCCGGCCCGGTCGCGCACACGCCGCAGACCGGCCGCGACGTCGTCATCACCGGGCACAGCGTCGGCGAGCTGACCGCGGCCGCGCTGGCCGGCGTGCTCTCCGTCGAGGCCGCGATCGCGCTCACCGCCGTCCGCGGCCGCGCGATGGCCCGGGCCTGCGCGCTGACCCCGACCGGCATGTCCGCCGTCCTCGGCGGCGACCCCGACGAGCTGGCCGCGGCGTTGGAGCGGCACGGGCTGGTGGCGGCCAACCTCAACGGTGGCGGGCAGGTCGTCGTCGCCGGGCCGCTGGAGGGTCTGGCCGCGCTGAAGGCCGAGCCGCCCGCCAGGGCGAAGGTGCTGCCGCTGTCGGTGGCCGGCGCCTTCCACACCGGCTACATGACCCCGGCCCGCGAGGAGCTCGAGGGCCTCGTCGGCGGGCTGCGGCCGGCCGACCCGAGCCGGCTGCTGCTGTCCAACGCCGACGGCGCGGCCGTCGGCTCCGGCACCGCGGCGCTGTCCCGCCTGGTCACCCAGGTGACCAGCCCGGTGCACTTCGACGCCTGCCTGGCCACCCTGCGCGACCTCGGCGTCACCGCCGCCATCGAGCTGCCGCCGGCCGGCGCGCTCGCCGGCCTGGCCAAGCGGGAGTGGAAGGGCAGCGACATCGAGGTGCTGGCCCTGGCCGGCCCCGGCGACCTCGACCGGGCCCGCGCCCTCATCGACGCCGCCCGCGGCCGGCCCGAGGGCGAGCACCAGCCCGACTGGCGGGTCGTCGTCTCGCCCGTGCGCGGGACCGTCAGCCCGGCCGACGTGCCCGAGGGCACCCGGCTGCCGGCCGGCACCCCCCTGGGCCGCGTCCGCAGCCGGCGTGAGGAGATCAACGTCTCCGCCGGCTACGACGGGGTCCTCGCCGAGTGGCTGGTCCAGGACGGCGACCTCGTCGACGCCGGCGACCCCCTCGCCCGTCTCTACCCGGAGGTCCCCGCGTGAGCATCCGACTGCCGGCCGGCGCCCCGGGCGCCCGCGTCCTCGGCCTGGGCGGCTACCGCCCGCGGCGCCGCGTGACCAACGACGAACTCGCGCAGGTCATGGAGACCAACGACGAGTGGATCCAGAGCCGCGTCGGCATCGCCGAGCGCCGCTGGGCCTCCGACGACGAGACCCTGGTGGAGATGTCGGTCGCCGCCGGCGGCAAGGCGCTGGCCGCCAGCGGCCTGTCCCCCGACGAGGTCGATCTGGTGATCCTGGCGAGCGCCAGCCTCACGGAGCCGATCCCGGGCATCGGCCCGCAGGTCGCGTACCGCCTCGGCATCCCGCGCCCGGGGGCCTTCGACCTCAACGCCGGCTGCGCCGGCTTCTGCTACGCGCTGGAGTCGGCCTCCGCCGCCATCCGCGCCGGCTCGGCGCGCAACGTGCTCGTCGTCGGTGTCGAGCGGCTCACCGACGTCGTCGACAAGACCGACCGGTCGACCGCGGTGATCTTCGCCGACGGCGCCGGGGCGGCGGTGGTCGGCGCGTCCGAGGAGCCCGGCATCGGCCCGGTGGCCTGGGGCAGCGACGGCGACCAGTTCTCCGCGATCGAGATCGCCGCCGGCACCGGCACCATGACGATGGCCGGCCAGGCGGTCTACCGCTGGGCCACCACCCGGCTCACCGACACGCTGCTGCTGGCGATGGAGTCCGCGGGCGTCGACCCGAAGGACATCGACGTGTTCGCCCCGCACCAGGCCAACCTGCGCATCGTGGAGTCGATGACGAAGCGGCTGGGCTTCGGCGAGGACGTCGTCGTCGCCCGCGACGTCGTCCAGTCGGGCAACACCTCCGCGGCGTCGATCCCGCTGGCGCTGACCGCACTGATGGAGTCCGGCGAGGCGAAGAGCGGCGACCTCGCGCTCGTCCTCGGGTACGGCGCGGGGCTGACCTTCGCCGGCCAGGTGCTGACGCTGCCCTGAGCTCCCCCACAGACCCCCGGACCACCGGGCCCGACGGCGGGCACCCCCCGCCACCACCACCGAGAGAGAGGACCCCCGCGTGAGCGAGGACATCCAGGCAGGACTGGCCGAGATCCTGGAGGAGGTCGCCGGGGTCGCCCCCGCCGACGCCACCCCGGAGAAGTCGTTCACCGAGGACCTCGACGTCGACTCGCTGTCGATGGTCGAGATCGCCACGGCCGTCGAGGACAAGTTCGGCGTGGCCATCCCCGACGACGAGCTGGGCAACATCAAGACCGTCGGCGACGCCATGAGCTACATCCAGAAGAACCAGGGCTGACGAAGGCCCCCAGCCCCCGGCCGCCCGTCCCAGGAGGAACCCGAAATGAGCACGTCCGACCGTGACGTCGTCGTCACCGGCCTCGGTGCCACCACGCCGCTGGGCGGCGACGTGGCGAGCACCTGGGACGCCCTCCTGGCCGGGCGGTCGGGGGTCAGCCGGATCACCGACGAGTGGGTGCGGGAGTTCCCCGCCCAGCTCGTCGCCCGGCTGGCCGCCGACCCCGCCGAGCAGATCGACCGGGTGCGCGCCCGGCGCCTCGACCGCAGCCAGCAGGTGGCCGTCATCGCCGCGGAGGAGGCCTGGGCGGAGTCGGGTGCGGGCGACGCCGGTTACGACTCCGAGCGGATCGCGGTCGTCTTCGGCACCGGCATCGGCGGCGCGCTGACCCTGCTCGGCCAGGACGACATCCTCGAGGCCAAGGGGCCCAAGCGGGTCTCCCCTTTCACCATCCCGATGCTCATGCCCAACGGCCCGGCGGCCGCGGTCGGGCTGGCCGTGGGCGCCCGCGGCGGCGTCCACGCGCCGGTGAGCGCCTGCGCCTCCGGCGCCGAGGCCATCCGCTGGGGCCTGGACCTGCTCCGCTTCGACCGGGCCGACGTCGTGCTGGTCGGCGGCGCCGAGGCCTGCGTGCACCCGCTGCCCATGGCAGGCTTCGCCGCGATGCGCGCGATGAGCACCCGCAACGACGAGCCCGAGCGGGCCTCCCGCCCCTTCGACAAGGGCCGCGACGGGTTCGTGCTCGGCGAGGGCGCGGCCGCGCTCGTGCTCGAGCGCGCCGGCTCCGCCCGCGCCCGCGGGGTGCACGTGCACGCCCGGCTGGCCGGTGCCGGCGCCACCGCCGACGGCTACGACCTCGTCGCCCCGCACCCGGAGGGCGAGGGCGCCGCACGGGCGATCGGCGCGGCCCTGCGCGACGCCGGTCTCTCCCCGGCCGACATCGGCCACGTCAACGCGCACGCCACCTCGACGCCGGTCGGCGACACCGCCGAGGCCGGCGCCATCCACAGCGCCGTCGGCGAGCACGCGCTGGTCTCGGCGACCAAGAGCCAGACCGGCCACCTGCTCGGCGCGGCCGGGGCCCTGGAGTCGGTGTTCACCATCCTGGCGCTGCGTGACCAGGTGGTGCCGGCGACGGCCAACCTCGACGACCCCGACGACGACGCGGCGGTGCAGGCGCTCGACATCGTCCGCCACGAGCCCCGCAAGGCCACGTTCACCGCCGCGGTGAACGACTCCTTCGGCTTCGGCGGGCACAACCTCGCGCTGGTCTTCACCACCGCCTGAGTCCGACCTCTCCTCAGCCCGACCCGGTCCTCCGGGCGGGCTCCCACCCTTGCGCTGCAGGCGCCCCTGGAGGTCCGGTGACCACCACCGTCCACCCCGTCCCGACCCTGTCCACCCCGGGCCCGCGCGACCCCGAGGGACGCCTGCTGCGGCTGCTCGACGCCGGGTCGACGACCCTGCTGGCCCCGCGCGACACCTCCGGGGTGGTGGCCGCCCGCGGCACGGTGGGCGGGTCGCCGGTCGTCGCGTTCTGCACCGACGCGACCGTCATGGGCGGGGCCATGGGCGTCGACGGGTGCCGGCACGTGGTCGACGCCATCGACACCGCGCTGCGCGAGCGGGTCCCGGTGGTCGGCATCTGGCACTCCGGCGGCGCCCGGCTGGCCGAGGGCGTCACCGCGCTGCACGCCGTCGGCGAGGTGTTCGCGGCGATGGTCCGCGCCTCCGGGCGGGTCCCGCAGGTCTCCGTCGTCCTCGGCCCCGCGGCCGGCGGCGCCGCCTACGGCCCCGCGCTCACCGACCTGGTGATCATGGGCCCGGCCGGGCGGGTGTTCGTCACCGGCCCCGACGTCGTCCGCTCCGTCACCGGCGAGGACGTCGACATGGAGAGCCTCGGCGGGCCCGACACCCACGGGCGCCGCAGCGGCGTCGTCCACGTGGTCACCGACTCCGAGGACGAGGCGTTGCAGACCGCCCGCCGGGCGGTGGACCTGCTGGCCGCGCAGGGCTCCCTCGCCGCGGGTGCGCCCGCCCTGCCCGACGTCGACCTGCGCGCGCTGCTGCCCGAGCGGAGCAACCGCGCCTACGACGTCCGGCCGCTGGTCGCCGCGGTGCTCGACGGGCCGGGCCTGGAGCTGCACCCGCGGTGGGCGCCCAACGTCGTGACCACGCTGGGGCGGCTCGCCGGGCGGACCGTCGGCGTCGTGGCCAACAACCCGCTGCGGCTGGGCGGGTGCCTGGACTCCGCGTCCGCGGAGAAAGCGGCCCGGTTCGTGCGGATGTGCGACGCGTTCGGCGTCCCGCTGGTGGTGCTCGTCGACGTCCCCGGCTACCTGCCCGGCGTCGGCCAGGAGTGGGACGGCGTCGTGCGCCGCGGCGCCAAGCTGCTGCACGCCTTCGCCGAGGCCGTGGTGCCCCGGGTGACGCTCGTGACCCGCAAGGCCTACGGCGGCGCCTACATCGCCATGAACGCCCGCTCGCTGGGCGCCACGGCCGTGTTCGCCTGGCCGGGCGCGGAGGTGGCGGTCATGGGCGCCCGGGCCGCGGTCGGGATCCTGCACCGCAAGAAGCTGGCCGTGGTGCCGCCGGCCGAGCGGGAGGCGCTGCACGCCCGGCTGGCCGAGGAGCACGAGCGCATCGCCGGCGGGGTGGACCGGGCGCTGCGGATCGGCGTCGTCGACGAGGTGGTCGAGCCCGCGCACACCCGCCGCCGGCTGGTGGCAGCCCTGGCCGCCGCACCGGCCGGCCGCGGCGCGCACGGCAACATCCCGCTGTAGACGGACGACCCCGGCCGCTCACCGGACGAGGAGAGGCCCGCCACCGCTGCAGCGGTGGCGGGCCTCCTCGGAAGGTCCTCCGGACGCCGCTTCCCCGACGACGTCCGGACGACCCGACCTGGAGCCTACGACGACGAGACGGGCGGCCTCACGTCGTGTGCCCTGATCGTGACCTGCGGGTTCACCCGATCACACCACCTGGTGGAGCCAGGTGGTCTGGCTGCCGTCGCCGGCGTGCCGGTAGACCTCGAGATCGGCGTCCCACGCGGCCCCGAGGAGCTGGTCCACGCCGTGCCGGAACGCCTCGATGGACGTCGCCGTGGCGGCGAGGGTGCGCAGCTGCTGCTCGGTCACGACGAGGTCGCCGTTGGCACTCGTGGGCGCGCGGTAGACCCCGTGCCCGGGCACGTAGGACATCCGCTCGCCGTCGTTGCCGTGGCTCGCCTCCTCGGTCACCTCGAAGCGCAGCATCGGCCACGCGCGGAGGGCAGCGACCAGCTTGGCACCCGTGCCGGGGACGCCGGTCCAGGCGACCTCGGCACGGTAGGACCCGTGCGCCGCGGGCTGGTCGGCCCACGACAGGGAGACCGGCGCGCCGATGACGCGCTCGAGCGCCCACTCGACGTGCTGGCACAGCGCCTTCGGGCAGGAGTGCACGAAGACGACACCCTGGGTAGACCGTCGCTGCACGAGGCACCTCCATCGACTCGATCGGTCTCGTCTTCCCCAACGGACGATCGATTCGGTGACAGGCTGTGGTCAGCTCCGGTGGACCAGGGGTTCCACGGACAGTGTGCACGATGGAGCACCGGTCGCGCCAGTGCGGATGCGACACGTGGGACAGATGGGATCACGCGCGTCCCCGGCGCCACGGAAGTGCTGGTCAACGCCATACCACGACGGCGCCCCGGCAGTCCAACCCACCCCCGGACCGGTCTGACGGTACCCCCGGTGCCCGGTCACGTGCCGTCGCGACCGGACGCGTCGCCCGTGGGACCACCGGGCCGGTCATCACGGTGGGTCACCTACGCGCGGGTGGGGCCGTCACCGTGCGAGGTCGTGCACCCGGTCCCCGCCGGCCGCCTCGGCCCGGTACAGCGCCGCGTCGGCGCGGTGCAGGACCCCCGCGACGTCGTCGTCGGGGTGCAGGAGGGCGCAGCCCACGCTGGCGGTCGCGCCGCACGGACGTGCCGCACCCAGAAGCGGGCCCCGCTCGTCGTCCTCGGCCAGCGGCCGGTACAGCCCGGCGGACAGCCAGCCCGGGGCGCGACGCCGCGGCGCAGCCAGGGGTCCTCCCCCGCTGCGCACCCCGGTCGCCGCGCCGTCCACGACGCGGTCAACGGCCGACGGGGTCCCCTCCTCGCCTCGGACCGCGAGGCCGCTCCCCCGTCAGGGGTGACCACCGGCACCGGGAGACCGCCGTCCGGCGGGGTAGGGAGGGGCCATGGGAGCAGGGGACGACGCCGGCCACCCGCGCGGCCTGGCGGGCGCCGGACGGGACGTGGTGGGGCCGCTGGTGCTGGAGGCCTGGGACGTCTTCCTCGCGCAGGCCGCCGCGGTCGACCTCGACCGGCCCACCCGGCTGCCCGGCTGGCGGGCGCACGAGGTCTGCGTCCACCTGGGCGCGTGGCCCGACCACGCCGCGCTGGCCGACCTGGTGGCCGGGGCACGGGCCGGGGGCAGGGGGGACCCGCAGGACGTCGACGCCACCAACGCCCGGGTCACCGCCGCCCACCGGGACGCCTCCCGCGAGGAGGTCCTGGCGGCGCTGCACCGCAACCGGGAGGCGACGGTGCGCTACCTCGCCGACGAGCCGGAGGATCTCGACACGGCCCCGACCGTGTCGACGGTCGGGCGGCTGCCGCTGCTGTCGGTGGTCCTCGGCCAGGCCTACGAGCTGGCCGTCCACGGTCTGGACCTCGTGCCGCTGGGCGCTCCCCCACCGCCGCCGTCGGTGCTGCAGGCCGGCCTGGCCGCACTGGCGGAGGTGACCGGGGCGCTGGCCGCCGCATCCGGCATCACCGGAGGCGCGGCCCTCCTCACCCCCGACGGCGGCTGGGCGTTCGCGGCGGACCCGCCGGGGTGGACCGTCCGCCGGCTACCCGGCGGTCGGCCCGACGGCGCCGTCGTCGAGGCGGCCGCCGACGTCCTGCTGGAGGCCGCGTCGGGGCGGACCAACCCGGCCGCGGCGCTGGTGCGCCGTCGGCTGCGGATCCGCGACCTGCCGGAGCTGATGCGCCTCACGCCGATCGTGGAGGCGGCCCCGGGTATCCCGGGCGGGCCGGTCCTGGCGCTGGCGGCGCGGACCGTCGGCGGCGCCGGCGACCTGCTCGGCCGGTTGCGCGGCCGACGGGGCTGAGCCCGCCGCCGCTAGCAGGCGCCGCCGAGGGAGATGCCGTGCGCCTCCAGCCACGGCATCGGGTTCACGCGGCTGGCGTAGAGGCCGCCCTCGTGGACCTCGAAGTGCAGGTGCGGTCCGGTCGACTGGCCCTTGTTGCCCACCGTGGCGATCTGCTGCCCGGTGCTGACCACCTCGCCGGCCGAGACGAGGAACTGGTCGACGTGGCCGTAGAGGGTGATCGTGCCGTCGCCGTGCTGCACGTAGACGGCCTGGCCGAAGCCGCTGGCCGGGCCCGCCTGCAGCACGACGCCGCCCTCGGGGGCGTGGACCGGTGTGCCGATCGGCGCGGCGATGTCCACGCCCTGGTGCAGGGTCCCCCAGCGGGCGCCGTAGCAGGAGGTGACCCGGCCGGTGGTGAGGGCGGCGGAGCCCCCGACGGCCGCCCGCACGTCGACGGCGGCCTCCTGCGCCGCGGCCTGCTGGGCGGCGTAGGCGGCCTCGGCGTCGCGGACGCCGCGCAGGCGCAGCAGCTCGACCTCGGCGGCGCGCAGCTGCTCGTCGAGGCGCGCCTTGTCCGCGGCGAGGGCGTCGTACTCGGCCTGGGCGCCGGCGAGCCGGGCGTCGGCGGCGGCCTGCGCCTCGGCGGCCACCCGCGCGGCGGCGTCCCGCTCGTCGACGGCGGCGCGGGCGGCGGCGTCGGCGGCGGCCTCCTGGGCCTCGAGCACCTCGAAGTCATCGAGGGTCTCGGCGCGCTGGTCACCGAGCAGGTCGAGGGTGGCGGCGCGCTCGAGGACCTCGCGGGGCCCCTCGCTGTCCAGCAGGACCTCGGCGGTGCCGCCCAGCTCACCGCCGGTGCTCTGCATGTAGGCCTCGCGGCCGAGCTCCACGACCTCGGCCCGGGCCGCCGTCACGGCGTCCCGGGCGACCTGCAGCTCGGCGGCGGCGATCGCGGCCTGCTCCTGGGCGGCGGCGAGCTCGGCCTGGGCGACCAGGGCGGCGTCCGCGGCGGCCTCGGCCTCGACGGTCATCCGCTGCAGCTGCTCCTCCGCGGCGGCGACCTCGGCCTGGATGCGGGCGACCTCGGTGGCGAGATCCTGCTCGGTGGCCTCGGCGGCGGCGACGTCGTCGTCCGGGTCGGCGATCGCGGGGGCGGCGGCGGTGAGCAGGAGGCCCAGGGCCGCCCCGGTGGCGAACACGGCGCGACGGACGCGACGGACGGGGCGGGTACCGGTCCGCTGGTGCAGGGACGCCAAGACGGCGGATCTCCGTTTCCTCGGGACCGCCGTCCGGATCACCGCGGCGCCCGGTGCGGGCGTGCGGACTGCCCGCGTCCCCGTGCGCGGGCGCGACCGAGTCGGGGCCTCGAGGAGGTCCCGGTCCCCCGGCGCGGTGGCCGGCGGTCAGGCGGGGTCCGGCCGGTGTCCTCGGGGATCGAGGAGCGGGTGGGCCCGGCAGGACCGCGGGCGAACGTACTACGGGTGGGACGCGTGGGGTCGCGCAACGATCAACTACCTGCCCGGCCGGGTGAGGGTCCACAGGCCGCTGAGCTGCGCACATGACTGCGCGTGTGGGATGTCGCACGCACGGGAGCGGGGCCGCCGTCGGCTCGTCGCACGTGTGCGCCCGCTCACAGGTCGGTCACAGGGAGCGGAGGCACCCTGGCTGGCCGGGATGAGCACCGGCACGAGGAGCAGGGACATGGACGGATCGGGGGGACCCCGGCCGGCACCGCCGATGCGGGCGGCCGACAGCGACCGGGCGGCCACGGTGCACGTGCTGCAGGACGCCGTCGCGCGGGGACTGTTGACGCCCGACGAGGGCAGTGACCGGATGGCGGCGGCCTGGGCCGCCGTCCACCTGCGGGACCTCGCGCCGCTCACGGCGGACCTCCCCGCCGCGCCGGTCCCGGCGCCGCTGCCGGCCCGCACGGGCGCCCCGGGGTGGCGGCCGCTGGGCCTGATGGCCTGGGAGCAGGTGCGGACGACGGTCAGGCGTACCCCCGGCCGTCCCGGCATCCGTCTCGCCCTGGCCGCGGTGCTGGCGGTGCTGCTGCTGGTCGCGCTGGGCTCGTCGCTCCTGGAGGCGGTGTTCGACGGCGGCCCGGGCGGCTGGGGCGAGGAGTGGGACGGCCCGCGCGACCGGTGGGGCGAGCTCGATCCGGACTGAGGCCCGGTCGCCTGTGGCGCGGTGTCGGCGCCGGCGGGTGCCGGAGCGGCGTCTGGCAGGCTGGGAGGCACCGTCCGGGGCGGTAGCTCAGCCGGTCAGAGCATGGGACTCATAATCCCTGGGTCGTGGGTTCGAGCCCCACCCGCCCCACTCGAGCACCCTCAGGTCAGCGCGGCGACGACCGGTCGTCCCGGTCCAGCCCAGCGGGGTCCCGCCACATGGGTGTCATGGGTGGGCAGCCGGCGGGCATCTCGAGGGCTCCGCGGTCGACGAACCCGAGCCGTCGGTAGAGGGGGAGGTTCCTCTCGCAGGTGGACTCGAGGTAGGCGGGGACCTGCTCGGCATCACAGCGGTCGAGGACCGCCTGCAGGAGCACGCGGCCGAGCCCCTGCTGTTGCTGCTCGGGGCGGGTGCCGACGTACAGCAGGTACCAGTGCGGCGGCAGCTCGCGGTGGTGGGCGTACAGGGTCGATCGCACCTGCTGGAAGGCCCGCATCCGCCCTCCTGCGGCCCGCAGCCAGGCGGGCAGCTCGGCGAGGTCCTGTCGTGCGGTGGCCCGCCAGTGGCCCGGCGGGAACCACACCGCGGCTGCATTCCCTCCGGCCGCGGTCCAGAGCCCGCCGAGGGACAGGCTGCGGGCGCCGTCGATGGCGAAGGCCCGACGCAACCGCTCGCCCCTCCTGGGCACCCCGGGTGGCAGGAGGTGGCAGAAGACCGGGTCGTCGACGAAGGCCGCGGCCAGGGTGCGGGCCAGACGGTCGGCGTCCCCCGCGGTGGCCGGCCGGACGGAGCGCTGGACGTCCTCGGTCATGCCGGTGACGGTCCTCTCCGACGCGTCGCCGTCCAGAGGCCTGCGACCTCGTCCCTCCGCACGCAGGTGGCGGCGGTCAGCCGCCGGGTGTGGCCTGCAGGTCGTCGCGCGGCCGTCCGACGCGCACCGCCCGGAAGGGCCGGCCCTCCTCCGACTCCGCCCAGTCGACGCCGACCACCTGCCCCGCGCGCAGCGGACCGTCCTCGACGACGGACGCGTCGGCCCAGCACTCCCCCGGCAGGCCGGCCACCTCGATGACGCCGCCGTCGCCGTCCCACCGGACGACCGTGCCCACCGCGCTCCCGCTGCGTGCCATGCCGCCAGGCTGCGCGCCCGGCGCTCCCCCGACAAGCCCGAACCGCGGGAGGGCGCATCCGAGCGGCCCCTCGCGTCCGAAGACGTTCCGTGATCGGAGCATCGGCGCAGCAGCACTGGATCCTGCGACCCCTGGTGGAGGCCGGCCTGACCCGTGACGAGATGAGCACCCTGCTGTTCCGCCTGGCCTTCGACAGCTCGATCGACCCGGCCCGGCCGAGCGCGCTGGACCTGCAGGCCCTGGTGGGTGACCAGCCCGTCCACGTGCGCCGGGCATGGCTGGAGGTCCTCGACCGGATGACCTCCGGCCCCGCCGACGGGGAGACGCGGGCCGAGACGCCCCTGAACCGGAACCAGCAGGCCCGCACGGGCGCGTTTCCCACCCGAGCGACGGGCTAGGAGAGCGCCCGAACCCGGGATCCCGGTCCAGGACGCGGCCGGACCTCGTCCCCGGCCGACGCCGGGACCGGAGGGCAGCACCATGGAATCGACCGAGCGGGTCACGTGGGAGGACTGCCCCAACTGCCGGCGGTCCGCGGCCGTCGGCTGGCTGGGCGGGCGCCCCACCGGCTTCGACTGCCCGCACGGCTGCCGCCTCGACGCCGGGCAGGTCGAGGGCCTCACCGCCAGCATCGGCCGGCCACCGGGTGGCTGGCTGAACCGCCGGGAGCACCACCGCTGACGGACGGGACCTGCGTCACACCTCCTGCGGGGACGTCCACCCCGCGCGCCGGCCGGCCGATCCCGGAGGGGTGACCCGGCCACAGCGCTCCGTCCTCATCACCGGCACCTCCTCCGGCCTGGGCCTGGAGACCGCCGTCGAGCTGGCCGGCCGCGGCTGGCACGTGGTCGCCTCGATGCGCGACCCGGGGCGGCGGGAGGCGCTCGACGCGCGCACCCGGGAGGCGGGCCTGCAGCCGCTCGACGTCGTCCCGCTCGACGTCACCGACCCCGACTCGGCGAAGCAGGCGGTGGAGGAGACCCTCGAGCTCACCGGCGGCCGGCTCGACGCGCTCGTCAGCAACGCCGGCACCGCCTCCGGTGGCGCCTTCGAGGACACCGACGAGGCCGAGTGGCAGCGCGTCATCGAGACCAACCTGTTCGGCGGCATGCGGATGGCGAAGCTGGTCCTGCCGGTCATGCGGGCCCAGGGGGCGGGGCGGCTGCTCCTCGTCTCCAGCGACTCCGCGCGCTACGGCAACCCCGGTCTGTCGCTGTACTGCGCCTCCAAGTGGGCGCTCGAGGGCTGGGCGGAGTCCCTGGCCTACGAGGTGGAGCCCCTCGGCGTCCGGGTGGTCCTGGTCGAGCCGGGCAACTACGACACCGCCATCTGGTCGTCGACGCCGCGGGTCACGCCGCCGGGCAGCCCGTACGCGGGCCTGTCGTCGGCGGTCGAGCGCTTCGTCGACCAGGAGCACCTCCCCCGCTCCCGCGACCCGCGCGAGGTCGCCCGCGCCGTCGCGGACGCCCTCGGAGCCCGGCGGCCGCCGTTCCGGGTCCTCGTCGGTCCGGACGCCCGCCTCGCCGCCGTGCTCGGCCGGCTCCCCTACCGGGTGACCGCGGCCGCCGTCCGTCGGGTCACCGGCCTGCACCGCTGGCGGCCCTGACCGGCGCGCCGCCGGCCTCGGCCGCGACGGCGACCAGCTCGTCCAGCACGCGGCGCACGACCAGCCGCTCGGCGGTGTCGGGCCGCAGCAGCGCGTCGACCCGGCGCCCCGCCCGGACGCCGGCCAGCGGCAGCAGACGCACGCCGGGGGAACGCCCCGCGGTGTAGCGCGGCAGCAGCGAGACGCCGTGCCCCGCGGCCACCATCGCCTCGACGACGGAGAAGTCGTTGATCCGGTGCGCGATCCGCGGCGCGGTGCCCGGGCCGGCGGCGACGGCGGCCAGCACCGTGGCGACCGGGAAGCCCTCGCGGACGGCGATCCACTGCTCGTCCACCAGGTCGCCGGCCCGCACGCGCTCGCGCCCGGCCAGCGGGTGGTCCGCCGGCACGGCGACGTCGAGGGGCTCGCGCAGCAGCGGGACGACGCGCAGCCGCGACGGCGACCCCGGCCACTCCGCGCTCCCCTCGGGGCGGTGCGCGACGACGACGTCGACACGGTCGGTGAGCGCGGGGAAGTCGTCCTGCGCGACGTCCTCGTCGGAGCACTCGACGGTGATGCCGCCCAGCGCCCGCACGCGGGTGAGCAGCGGCGGCAGCAGCAGCTGGGCACCGCTCTGGAACGCCGAGACCCGGACCGTGCCCTCGGGCCGGCCGAGGAAGGACGCGCAGGCCGCGCGCGCTCTCCCGACGGCGACCGCCACGTCGACCGCGGCGTCGGCCAGGGCGTCGCCCGCCGCGGTCAGCCGCAGCCCCCGGCCGACCCGCTCGGTCAGCGCCACCCCGGCCTCCCGCGACAGCGCCGCCAGCTGCTGCGAGACCGCCGACGGCGTGAGGTGCAGCACGGCTGCCGCGGCTCCGACGCCGCCCTGGCTGCGCACCGTCCGCAGGGTCTCCAGTGCCCGGACGTCCATGAAGTGACGCTACAACGTCGGTGCAGGACCATTCGCTGGTGCTGACCGGTCGTGGCCGGGACGCTCGGGACCGTGCCTCCCCGCGACCGCCTGCTCGCCCTCCTCGTGGCCGTCGTCTGGGGGCTCAACTTCCCGGCGATCCACCTGTCGCTGGAGCAGTTCCCGCCGTTCCTCCTCGTGGCGCTGCGGTTCGCGCTCGTCGCCGTCCCGACCGTGCTGCTGGTCCCGCTCCCCGGCGTCCCGTGGCGGTGGGTGGTCGGGTACGGCGCCGGCTTCGGCGTCCTGCAGTTCCTCTTCCTCTACGTCGCCATGGACACCGGCATGCCGACCGGGCTCGCGTCACTGGTGCTGCAGTCGTCGGCGCCGTTCACCGTCGTGCTCGCCGGGCTCCTGCTGCACGAGCGGCTCACCGGGCGGCAGGCGGTGGGCGTCGCGCTGGCCGTCGCCGGGCTGGCCGGGATCGCCGTCCACCGCGCCGGGCTGGCCGGCGGCACGACGCTGCTGCCGGTGCTGCTCACCCTCTGCGGCGGGCTGGGCTGGGCGCTGGGCAACCTCTGCAACCGGCAGGCGCGCCCGGCGCGACCCTTTCGGCTGGTCCTCTGGATGACCGTCGTCCCGCCGCTGCCGATGCTCGCCGTCTCGCTCGCCACCGAGGGTCCCGCCCGCATCGGCGCGTCGTTCACGACCCTGGACAGCCGGCAGGGCGTCCTCGCACTCGCCGGACTCGCCTTCACCGTCGTCGTCGCGACCCTGCTCGGCTCGGGCATCTGGACGGCGCTGATGAGCCGTCACCCCTCGGGCACGGTGGCGCCGTTCTCGATGCTGGTGCCCGTCGTCGGGATGGGCTCGTCGTGGCTGCTGCTCGGCGAGCGGACGCCGCTGGTCGAGCTGACCTGCGGGGCGCTGGTGGTGACCGGGGTCCTGGTCGGCAGCCGCCCGCCGCGCCGCTACCCCTCGGCGACCGGCGACCCGGTGACCGGGGACCCGGCGGCGGTGACCCGCACCGCCTCCGCGTAGGCGGCCGGGTCGAGGTCGCCGAGCAGCAGCCGCTGCACGAGGAAGCCGAGCACCGAGGAGAGCATCGTCGCGCCCAGGTGCAGCGGGTCGGCGTCGGCCGGCAGCCGCCCGGCCGCCTGGCCCCGCCGGGCGACCTCGACGAAGTAGCCGCGGATGATCCGGTAGGCGCGGTCGACGACGGCGTGCACGGCCGGGTTGCGCAGGGCCTCCCCCCACGCCTGCACGGCGACCCGGGTCATGTCCACCGGCGGGCGAGCGCCCAGGTCGGCCACGAGTCCGACGGCGGTCGCCACCGCCGTCGGCGGGTCCGGGATCGCGTCCTCCGCGAGCAGCGCCTGGAAGCGGTCGGCCGCCTGCCCGAGGACGCGCTCGACGATCGCGGCGATCAGCTCGTCCTTGCTGCGGAAGTACCGGTAGACGGCGCCCGCCGACAACCCCGAGGCGGCGATGACGTCGGCCATGCCGGTGGCCTGGAAGCCGTTGGCCGCGAAACGGACGGTGGCGGCGTCGATGATCTGGTCCCGGCGGGCGGCCAGGTGTGAGTCGGGCACTCGGGGCATGGGCCGAGCATAAAGCGAACGATCGTTCTTGACGCCCGGTAGGGACCGCGCCACACTCGTCCGTGTAAGCGAACGGTCCTTCGTTTTACCGGAGTGGTCCTCATGCCCGCTGTCCCGGAGCCCACGACTCCCGCCCCCGCACGCTCCTCCCTCGCACCGGTCCTGGCCGCCGTCGCCGCGGTCGCGGTGCTCCTGACCGTCGTCCTCACCGCCTTCGCCTGGCCGGCCGTCCGGTCGGCGCCGCACGACCTGCCGCTCGCCGTCGCGGGGCCCCCACCGGCCGTCGCGCAGGTGTCCGCCGCCCTCGACGAGGCGTCCCCCGGCGCGTTCGACGTCCGCCCGGTCGACGACGAGGCCGCAGCCCGGGCGGCGATCGAGGACCGGGACGTGTACGGCGCGGTCGTCGTCGACGCCGCCGGACCCCGGCTGCTCGTCGCCTCCGCCGCCTCCCCCACCGTGGCGAACTCGCTGCGGCAGGTCGCGGCCGGGCTCGGTGCGGCGGCCGGCTCGCCGGTGGCGGTCGAGGACGTCGTGTCCGCCCCGGAGGCCGACCCCCGCGGCGCCGGCCTGGCCGCTTCCGCCCTCCCGCTGGCCCTGGGCGGCATCGTCACCGGCGCGCTCACCTCGCGCCTGGTGCGCGGCAGGCTCCGGCAGGTCGCCGCGGCACTGGCCGCCGCGGTCGCCGGCGGGATGGTGACCGCCACCGTCCTCGGCAGCTGGCTCGGCTCGGTCGGGGCCTCGTGGTGGACGACGTCGGGTGTGGTGGCGCTCGGCATCAGCGCGACCGCGCTGGTCCTGCTCGGCCTGCACGCCCTGCTCGGCACCGCGGGGCTGGCGCTCGGCTCGGCGACGACGGTGCTGCTGGGCAACCCGCTGTCCGGCCTGGCCGGTGCGCCGGAGCTGCTGCCGGGCGCCTGGGGGACGGTGGGCCAGCTGCTGCCCCCCGGCGCCACCGGGACGCTGCTGCGTGCCACCTCCTGGTTCGACGGCGCCGGTGCCGGCTCCGCGCTCCTCGTGCTCCTCACGTGGTGCCTCGCCGGTCTGCTCCTGCTCGCCGCCGGCGCCGCCCGCGGTCGCCGGTCCCGTCCCGCGGCGCCGGCTCCCGCCGCGCGGGAGGCCGTGCCGGTCGCGGCGGCGTGACGGCGCTCGCCACCGGTCCCGTCCTCGGTGCCCGTCGTGCCCACCGCGCCGGTGGGCACGGCGGGCGCCCGCACGCTCCGGCGACCTCGCTGGGCCCGGTGCTCCCACTCCGGACGACGCCGCGCACTGACGGTGATGACCCGCGCGTCGGCCGGTGCGCGCCTGAGCCAGCGGGTGAACGAGCGGCGCGGGACGCACGCTCCCGTAGACGGCCGGTACCGACGGGCCCACGATGGGCGCAGCAGGTCCGGCAGCTCGGGGGATGAGTAGTGGGCAGATCGCGTCGCGGTATCCGTTTCACACCGGCCGTGGGCGCGAGTGCCTTCGTCCTCGGCATGGCGGCGGCGGTGTCCGCGGTTTCGGCGACGCCGGCGGGTGCCCCCCTCGCCGGCGGGACCGCACCGGCCGGTGACGTCTACCGGCCCGACCCCGAGGCGACCGACGGCGGCCCGCTGGCCCTGCCGAGCATCGGGGTGGTGCCCCCCGAGTTCGAGGACGGGTGGGCGCCCATCCCCGCGGTCCCGCGAGCGCCCGACTGGGCCGGCCTGATGCCCGAGGACCCGTTCCCACCCCTCGACGACGACCTCGAGGCCGCTCTCGACGAGTACCCGCTCGGGGATCCGCCGCTGGGGGAGCCGACGCCGGAGGAACTGCCGATCGGCGCGCCGCCCGCCGAGCAACCGCTGCCGGCGGACGTGCCCACGGAGCCGACGGTGCCGACCACGGCCGCGACGGAGCCCACGCCGACCGAGCCGGCCCCGTCGGGCTCGGCACCCGCCGAGCCCACCCCGACGGAGCCGAGCACCTCCGCCGCACCCACCGAGCCGACGACTGCGGCCGCGCCCACCCCGGCGGCTCCGGCGGCTCCGACCACCCCGGTGGCTCCGACGACTCCGGCCGCGCCCACGACGCCGGCCGAGCCCGCTGTACCCGCAGCGCCCACCACCCCGGCCGCGCCCACCACGCCGGCCGCGCCGACGACGCCTCCGGCTACGCCGACGCCTCCGGCGGCGCCCACCACGCCGGCCGCGCCCACCACGCCGGCCGCGCCGACGACGCCTCCGGCTGCGCCGACGACTCCGGCGGCACCCAATACGCCGGCCACTCCGGCGGCGCCGACGACTCCGGCCGCGCCGACGACTCCGGCGGCACCAACCGCGCCGACGACTCCGGCTGTGCCGACGACCCCGGCGGCGCCCACCACGCAGGCCCCGACCTCGACCCCCAGCGCACCGGCTCCGGCGCAGCCTGCGCCAGCGCAGCCCGCACCCGCCGCGCCTGCACCCGCCGCACCCGCACCGGCCGAGCCACCCGCGACCGACTGCGAGCCAGCCGCCGTTCCCGCGGAACAGCCGGCTGCGGAGGCCACCGCCGACCCGGCGGCGACGCCGGCCCCGGACGCCGTCGCCTGCACGGTCCCGGAGACGGAGCCGGTCACCGCCGCGCCCTGACCCGGGAGCACGTCACCGCGGCCCGCTGCACGCCATCGCCGGCCCACACGACGACGGAGGCCGTCACCCCGGTCGGGGTGACGGCCTCCGGAGCGGAGCCCGGATCAGCGCCCGGCAGGCCGGGCGAGCGAGGCGACGCACTCGCCCTGGTTGCGGAACACCGGCTTGGTGCTCCTGGCCCACCCGCCGCTCTTGCAGTCCTGCTTGGCGGTCAGCGTCACGTGCACCGCGAAGGTGAAGCGGGTGCCGGCGAACTCGATCGACTCGATGACGCCGTCGCCCTTGACGCCCGAGCCGAGCGAGAACCCGAACGCGAGGACATCGGCTTCGGGGAACGCCTCACTCCACTCGTCGAGCGTGCCGAACCAGTTGCTACCAGAGCCCCCGCCGGTCCGTGGCGCGTCGTCCTTCACGGACTGCTGCGCGTCGTTGCTCAGCCACCACTTGTCGCCGTACACGTCCTCGCCGACCAGGATGCCGTCCTCGAAGCCGTCGCCGTCGAAGTCGACACGGAGCTGGAAGCCGGGCGGGGTGGTGCCCGAGATGGCGGTGTAGTCGAGGCTGGAATCGCGCGCATCGGCGAGTGACACATCCGTGGCCACGTACTCGGCCACCTTGTCCGTGCTGGTGCTCCCTCTGGTCGTGATGCGGAGTCCCGTGCCCTCGACCGCGTAGGAACCGGTCGCCCGGGTGTCGGTGTACGCGGCGACGAAGTCGTCGGGGACGTAGATGACATCCGTGTCGGCGGCCTGGGCGGCCGGTCCGGTCAGCAGGATGGTGGCGCCGGCGGCCAGGGCCCCGGCGAGAGCGGTGCTGCGACGCACGCGTGGTCTCCTCGGTGAGGGCGCCGGCCATGTACCCGGCGCGTCCTCCGGGACGCTAGGTCGGCCGGGAGGGGTTCCTCCGCACGCTCGGAGGGCGGGTCCGGCCCAGGCGTCCCAGGCCTCCCGCGCACACCGCGGGCCCCCGCCGGGCGGACGGCGGCCGTCCCGGACGAGGATGGGGTGTGCCCATCGACGCCACGACCAGCTACTCCGCCGACCCCGACCGCGTGCTCGCCGTCCTCACCGACGAGGCCTTCCTGCGCGAGGTCGCGCAGGCCCTCGAGGCGCAGGTGCAGGAGGCCTCGAGCCGCGCCGACGACACCGGCACCACGACGCGGGTGCGGCTGTCGGCGCCCACGACGGGCATCCCGCCGGTCTTCGCCCGCTTCGTCGGCACCACCGTGCCGGTCTCGCAGGTCACCACCTGGACGCCGGACGGCGACGGCGGCCACCACGGCAGCCTCGACCTGCGGGCCGAGATCATGGGTCGCGAGGCGCGGGTCACCTGCGAGCGGCGCCTGACCCCGGCCGCCGGGGGCGGGACCCGCGCCACCGTCACCGGCGACGCGAAGGTCGACGCCCCCTTCATCGGCCGCCAGGCCGAGGGCGCCGTGCGCGACCTGGTCAGCCAGGTGGTGCTGCGCCACGAGCACGAGGTGCTGCAGCGCCGCCTGGGCGAGGGCTGAGCCCGGCCAGCGCGCGCAGGAGCACGTCGCGGGTGTCGGCCGGGTCCACGACGTCGTCGACCTCGAACGCCGAGGCGACCTCCAGCGCCCGGCCCCGGGCGTAGGACTCGGCGACGAGCTCGGCGAAGCGCGCCTCCCGCGCTCCCGGCGACAGGGCCTCCAGCTCGCGGCGCGCTCCCAGCCGGACGGCGCCCTCGAGGCTCATCGGCCCGAACTCGCCGGTCGGCCAGGCCAGGGTGAGCAGCGGGACGCCGAGGTCGCCGCCGAGCATCGCCATCGCCCCGAGGCCGTAGGCCTTGCGCAGCACCACGGCGAGCAACGGCACCGGCAGCTGCGCCCCGGCGACGTAGAGCCCGCCGAAGCGCCGCACGGTCCCGGTGCGCTCGGACTCCGGACCGACCATGAACCCCGGGGTGTCGACCAGCGAGACCACCGGCAGCCCGGCCGACCCGCACAGCCGCAGCAACGCCGCCGCCTTGTCGGCCGACTCGCCGTCGATCGCCCCGCCCAGGTGCCGCGGGTCGTTGGCGAGCAACCCCACCGGCCGCCCGCCGAGGCGGGCCAGCGCGGTGACGATCCCGCGGCCGTACGCGGGGCGCAGCTCCAGCACGCTGCCGGCGTCGGCCAGCGTGGTGACCACCGGCCGCACGTCGTAGCTGCGCACCCGGTTCGCCGGCAGCGCTGTCCGCAGCACGCGCTGGTCGGCGGCCTCCCCCGGCTCGGCCCGGCCGGCGAGCAGCCCGAGCGCCTGCCGGGCCGCGGCGACGGCCGCGGCGTCGTCGGGCACCACGACGTCGACCACGCCGGTGGCCGCGTGCACCGCGGTCGGCCCCACGTCCTCCGGCGCGACGACGCCCAGCCCGCCGGCCTCGATCATCGCCGGCCCGCCCATGCCGATGCTGCTGCCCTCGGTGGCGACCACGACGTCGCAGCAGCCGACCAGCGCCGCGTTGCCCGCGAAGCAGTACCCCGAGACGACGGCGACCGTGGGCACCCGCCCGGCCAGGCGCGCCATGGTGGTGAACGTCGGGACGTCGAGGTGCGACAGCCCCACCCCGTCGGTGTCGCCGGGCCGGCCGCCGCCGCCCTCGGCGACGAGCACCACCGGCAGCCCCCGCTCCGCGGCGACCTCCAGCACCCGGTCGGTCTTGCGGTGGTTGACGCGGCCCTGGGTGCCGGCCAGCACGGTGTAGTCGTAGGCGAGCACCGCGCACGGGACGCCGTCGACCTCGCCGATGCCGGTGACCATGCCGTCGGCCGGGGTGCGCGCGACCAGCTCCTCCAGCGACCGGCGGGCCCGCTGGGCGGCGAGGCCGAGCCCGCCGTACTCGACGAAGGTGCCCTCGTCGACCAGCGCGGCGACCGTCTCGCGGGCGGTCATCCGGCCGGCGGCGTGCCGCCGCTCCACCACGTCGGGGCGCGCCGTGTCGAGGGTGGCGGCCCGGCGCTCCCGCAGCTCGGTCAGCTCGGGCCGCAGGACGTCGGGGTCGGTCGCCTCCGGCCCCGCGTCGTCCCCGGCGACCTCCCCCGGGACGACGCCGGCGAGCACCGCCCCGGCGGCGACCACCTCGCCGACCCGCACGGCCAGCCCGGTGAGCACGCCCCCGGCCGGCGCCGCCACGACGTGCTCCATCTTCATCGCCTCGAGCACCACCAGCGGCGCGCCGGCGGCGACGGCGTCGCCGTCCGCGGCGGTCACCTCGACCACCGCCCCGGACAGCGGCGCGGTCACCGGCAGCACGCCGTCGACGACGGCCACCGCCTCGGCGGGTGGCTGCGGCACCAGGTCGGCGAGGCGGGCGTCGACGAGGTCGGTGGTGGCCGTGCCGGCGGCGACGTCCGGCAGGGCGACCAGCGCGGCGAGCACGTCGCGGTTGGTGGGCACCCCGGTGACGTCGAGCTCGGTGAGGGCCCGGCCGGCGCCGGCCAGCGCGCGCGGCAGGTCGCGGTCGTGCACGACGACCTTGGCCAGCAGCGAGTCGTAGCGCGGGCCCACCTCCGCCCCCGGCACCGCGGCGGTGTCGACCCGCACGCCGCGGCCCGTGGGCGGGACGAACCGCTCGAGCACGCCGGTGCCGGGCCGCACGGTGCCGTCGGGCAGCAGCGTCTCGGCGTTCACCCGCACCTGGACGGCGGCGCCGCGGACCGCGGGCGGGCCGGCCAGTCCCAGGCCGGCGAGCGTCCTCCCCTCGGCCAGCCGGATGCCCAGCTCCACCAGGTCGAGGCCGGTGACCTCCTCGGTGACGGTGTGCTCGACCTGCAGGCGCGGGTTGACCTCGAGGAAGGCGACCTCCCCGCCGCGGACCAGGAACTCCACGGTGGCCAGCCCGCGCAGGCCGGCCGAGGCGCACAGCGCCGTCGCCCACCCGGCCAGGCGGGCCCGCAGCGCGTCGTCCAGTGCCGGCGCCGGGGCGACCTCGACGAGCTTCTGGCGCCGCCGCTGCAGCGAGCAGTCCCGGTCGCCGAGGACGACGACCGCCGCACCGTCGCCGGCCACCTGGACCTCGACGTGCCGGGCGCCGGTCAACAGCCGCTCGAGGTAGACGGCGCCGTCGCCGAAGGCGGCCCGCGCCTCCGAGCGGCAGCGCTCCAGCGTGGCCGGCAGGTCCGCGGGGTCGTGCACGAGGCGCATGCCGCGTCCCCCGCCGCCGGCCACCGCCTTCACCATGGCCGGGCCGCCGGCGAGGAACGCCGCGGCGGCCTCGGGGGCGGGGTCGGCGCCCGTGGCGGCCGGCACGGGCAGGCCCACCTCGACGGCGCGGGCCCGGGCGCGGGTCTTGTCACCGAACAGCGCGAGCGCCCCGGCGTCCGGGCCGACGAACGTGATCCCGGCGCCGGCGCAGGCCCGCGCGAGGGCCGGGCTCTCGGCGAGGAACCCCCAGCCTGGGTGCAGGGCGTCCGCGCCGCTCCGCACCGCGGCCCCGACCACCGCGGCGACGTCGAGGTACGCGGCCGGGCCGGCGCCGGGCAGCCGGACGGCGTCGTCGGCCCGCCGCAGGTGCAGGCCCCCGGCGTCGTCCTCCGGCGCGACGGCCACCGTGGACAGGCCGAGGGCGGCGGCGGTCCGCAGCACGCGGACGGCGACCTCGCCGCGGTTGGCGACCAGCAGCCGGGTGACGCTCACGGACGCCGGAGTCTAGGGAGCGCCGCGGCGGGATCCGGGGCAGGCTGCCGGGCATGACGACGCCGCCCGAGTCCGACCTGCCCCAGCCCCGCGACATCGCCGTGGAGATGGAGACGCAGGAGGTCGCCGACGACCTCGAGGCGAAGAGCGACCCGGAGGAGCCGACGAACCCGGCCTGAGCCGGGACGGCGGCCCGCTCCCGGGCGTAGCGTTCTGGCATGTCCGCCGAAACCGGAACCGGGCGTCTGGTCGCCGGGCGCTACTCCGTGACCGGCGTCCTGGGCCGCGGGGGCATGGGAGTCGTCTGGGACGCCACCGACGAGGTGCTCAACCGACCGGTCGCGCTCAAGGAGGTGTCGTTCCCGCCGCACCTCTCCGACGAGGAGCGCGCCTCGCTGCGGGCCCGGACCCTGCGGGAGGCCCGCACGGCGGCCCGGCTGGTCCACCCCTGCGTGACGACCCTCTACGACGTCGTCGAGGAGGACGGCCGGCCCTGGCTGGTCATGGAGCGGGTCGAGTCGCGCAGCCTCCAGGAGGTCGTGCAGCGATCGGGCCCGCTGCCGTGGCGCACCGCTGCCCGCATCGGCCTCGACGTCCTCGACGCGCTGGAGGCCGCGCACGCCGCCGGGATCGTGCACCGCGACGTCAAGCCGGCCAACGTGCTCGTCGGCACCGACTGCTCGGCGCACCTCACCGACTTCGGCATCGCGACGGCGACCGGCGACGCCTCGATCACCACCTCCGGCGCGATCCTCGGGTCGCCGGCCTACATGTCCCCGGAGCGGGCGCGCGGGGAGGAGCCGGGGCCCGCGGTCGACCTGTGGTCCCTGGGCGCCACCCTCTACACGGCGGTCGAGGGCCGGCTGGCCTTCGACCGGCCCGAGCCGATGGCCACGCTGCTCGCCGTCGTCCAGGAGGACCCCGCACCGCCCGAGCGGGCCGGCCCCCTCGCACCGGTGCTGCAGGGCCTGCTCACCCGCGACCAGGAACAGCGGTGGGACGTCGCCCGCGCCCGGGCCGGCCTGCGCGACGCCCTCGCCGGGGCCGGGCCGGGCCCGGCGTGGTCGCCGCCCGAGCCCGACGGCACCCCGGCCGCCGACGCCCCCTCCCTCGGCGGCCAGGTGGAGCGCTTCGACCGCGACGACCTGCGGGCGCTCGCGTCGGTCATCGGCACCGTCGCCCGCGACGCCCGCGACCAGGCCCGCCACCTGGCCGACAAGCGCCGCGAGCGCCGGGACCGGCGCGCCGACCGGAGGGTCGCCCCCGTGCCGCCGCCGGCACCGCCACCGGTCGCCCTCCGTCCGGGGGGTCCCGCCCGCCGTGCGGGTGCCCCGGCCCGGCGGCTGCGGTTCAAGCGGCGCTGGGTCGTCGTGCCGGTCGTGCTGGCCGTGCTCGCCGTCCTCGCCGCGCTGGGCGGGGTGGTCGCCCTGGTGGCCGCCGCGGCCGGCTGGTGGTGACCGGCCCGCTCAGCTCCGCTGGGCGAGCCGCGCGGGGTCCAGTCGCCGGGAGGCGACGTAGTACAGCGTGGCGCCCTCGGGCACGGGGGTGTCCCACGACGGGCTGACCAGCAGGCCGTCGTCGGTGCGCAGGGCGAGCACCGTCGCGCCGTGCTCGCGGCCGAAGGCGGTCTGGCAGTCGCCGAAGGTGCGGTGCGCCAGGCCGCCGCGCGGCACCCGCACCGAGTAGGTGTTGCCGTGGCCGCCGGCCGTCATCAGCTCGTTGTAGACCTGGGTCAGCCCCGGGTCGGCCGCCTCCTCCGACAGCAGGAACGGCATGTGCCACTGCACCACCTGTACGCCGGGGTTGACGTAGCGCAGGGTGTCGCGGCGGGCGAGGTCGCGGACGGCGGCGACCATGTGCACCGCCGGGTTGGCGTGGTCGACGGCGACGGCGATGGCCAGCGTCTCGTTGTCGTCGCGGCCGTCGATGACCGCCGTCCGGGCGTGCTCGACGCAGGCCCGGTGCATGACGTCGGCGTGGGTGAGGTCGCCGCGGACGAAGGAGACGGCGCGCTGCTCGGGCATCGGGTTGCCCGGCACGTCGTCGTGGGCGCACAGCACCACGTGCGTGCCCGGCTCGACGGTGAGCTCGGCGACGATCCGCTCGGTCCGCCCGGGCGTGTACCCCAGGACGACGACGTGGTCCCGGACGTCCAGGCCCACCACCCCTCTCAGACGCTTGCCCCGCGCGTTCTGCAGGGCGGTGGCCAGCTCGGTGAACAGCAGCGTCAGCGTGACGATCCCGCCGACGATCACGTACGCGCCGACGGCGTGGCCGGCGAGGGTCTCCGGGAACAGGTCGCCGTAGCCGACGGTGGCGGCCGTGACGACGAAGTACCACCAGTAGTTCGCGGGGGCGACGATGTCGGCCCCGGGCTCGGCCAGCGCCATGAGCCCCCAGCTGCTGAGGAAGACCAGCAGCGCCACGGCCAGCGGCAGGCGCCAGCCCGGCAGCCGGGTGCGGGCGAAGCGCAGCAGCCGGTGCAGCAGGAACGGCAACGGGGCTCCTCGGGCGGCCGGGCGGACACCGCAACCTACCGTCGGCCCGCGCGCGCGGGTGTCCCCCCGGAGCGGGACTCAGCCGCGCGGGCCGGCCGCCACCCGGGGCCCGACCGTGCGGGCGGCGAGCTCCTCGAGAACGGCGGCGGCGTCGGTGAGGCAGCGGCCGACGTCGGGCTCGACCTCGGTGAGCGCGGGCGCGGCCGCGAACCCGGCGGCCGCGAGCTCGCCCGGGGTCAGCGCCACGCGGCCTGCCAGCCCCACACACGGCACCCGGGCCGCGCGCGCCCGCGCCGCCACCACCGCCGGCGCCTTGCCGCGCAGCGTCTGCGCGTCCAGCGACCCCTCGCCGGTGACGACGAGGGCGGCGCCGGCGAGCGCGGCGTCCAGCCCGACGAGGTCGGCGACCAGCTCCGCGCCCGAGCCGACCGAGCAGGTGAGGACGGCGGCCACGCCGGCGGCGGTGCCCCCGGCCGCGCCCATCGCCGGCCGTCCCTCCAGGTCGATGCCGAGGTCGCGGCGCACGACGGCGGCGAACCGGGCCAGCGCGGCGTCGAGCTCGGCGACCTGCTCCGGCGTCGCGCCCTTCTGCGGCCCGTAGACCGCGGCCGCCCCGGCCGGGCCGGTGAGCGGGTTGTCGACGTCGGTGGCCACCCGCACCGCGAGGCCGTGCAGCCGCCGGTCGCGGGCGCCGACGTCGATGCGCTCCAGCAGGGCGAGGCCCGCGCCGCCGGGCGGGACGTCGCGGCCCGCGGCGTCGAGCAGCCGCACGCCGAGCGCCTGCAGCAGGCCCGCACCGGCGTCGGTCGTGGCGCTGCCGCCCAGGCCCAGCACCACCCGGCGCGCACCGGCGTCGAGCGCGGCCAGCAGCAGCTCCCCGACCCCGCGGGTGGTGGCGGTCAGCGGCGCCGGGGTCTGCAGCAGGCCGATCCCGGCCGCGGCGGCGAGCTCGACCACCGCGGTGTCGCCGTCGACGGCGAGGACGGCGTCGACCGCGCGGCCGTCGGGGCCGCTGACCCGCACCGTCCGCGGGCGGTACCCGGCGCGCAGCGCGGCGGCCACCGTCCCCTCGCCGCCGTCGGCCATCGGACGGGTGAGCACCTCCGCGCCGGGCACCGCCCGGCGCACGCCGCGGGCGACCGCGTCGGCGGCCTCCGCGGCGGTCAGGGAGCCCTTGAGGGAGTCGGGCGCGACGACGATCCGCACGCCCGGCAGCATGCCCCGCCCGCGCGTAGCGTCGGCGCGTGACCGAGACCGCGCGCACCGACTTCTACGCCATCGAGGAGCTCCTGGCCCCCGAGGAGGTCGAGGTCCGCGACCGGGTGGCCGACTGGTGCGCCAAGGAGGTCACGCCGCGGATCAACGACTACTGGGAGCGCGGCGACTTCCCGTTCGAGCTGGTGCCCGGCTTCGCCGAGCTGGGCATCGCCGGCGGCACCGTGCAGGGCTACGGCTCGCCGGGCATGAGCGCCGTCGCGGCCGGCCTGGTCGCCGCCGAGCTCGCCCGCGCCGACGGCAGCATCGGCACCTTCAACGGCGTGCACAGCTTCCTGGCGATGCAGTCGATCGCGCTGCTCGGTTCGGAGGAGCAGCGCGAGCGGTTCCTGCCCGCGATGGCGCGGATGGAGAAGATCGGCGCGTTCGGGCTGACCGAGCCGCAGCACGGCAGCGACGCCGTCGCCCTGGAGACCCGCGCGCGCCGCGACGGTGACTCCTACGTCCTCGACGGGCAGAAGAAGTGGATCGGCAACGGGTCGATCGCCGACTACGTGCTCATCTGGGCGCGCGGGGAGGACGGGCAGGTCGGCGGCTACGTCGTCGAGAAGGGCACGCCCGGGTTCACCGCGCGGGTGATGACCGGCAAGACGGCGCTGCGGGCGGTGTGGCAGGCCGAGATCACCCTCGAGGGCGCCCGCGTCCCGGCGGAGAACCGGCTGGAGAACTGCCGGTCGTTCAAGGACGTCTCGACCATCCTCGACCGCACCCGCTACACCGTCGCCTGGCGGGCTCTGGGCGTGGCCATGGCCGCCTACGAGCTGGCGCTCGCCCACTGCCTGCAGCGCGAGCAGTTCGGCCAGCCGATCGCCGGCTACCAGCTGGTGCAGGAGAAGCTGGCGACGATGCTCGCCGAGATCACGACGATGCAGCTGATGTGCTGGCGGCTGTCGAGCCTGGCCGACGCCGGCCGGATGACCGCCGCGATGGCCTCGCTGGCCAAACGGCACTGCTGCGCCACCGCCCGGCGGATCGTGGCCGACTCCCGCGACCTGTTCGGCGGCGACGGCATCCTGCTGCAGCACCACATCGCCCGCCACCACGCCGACATCGAGGCGATCTACACCTTCGAGGGCACCGACCACGTGCAGGCGCTCATCGTCGGGCGGGAGATCACCGGGCTGTCGGCGATCAGCGGCCGGCGGCGCTGACCCGGCGGGGGCTCAGCCGGCGCGGCTGAGCTGCGCCGGCTGCGGCAGGCCGGACAGCCGGCGGCACTCCGGGCACCCGGTGCGGCCGCTGCCGATCCGCGCCCAGACCTGGCTGCCCCACACCTGCACGATGGCGCCGCACAGCGCCAGCTCGACCTCCCCGTCGAGCTCCGCGGCCGGGCGGTGCGCCTCGACGGCGTGCCAGGGCGTGTGCTCCCCGGCCGGCGTGCCGCGGGACCACCGGTCGGGCCGGGCGAAACCCACCGCGTAGGACTCCACGGACCTGCTGTGCCCCAGGCCACATCCGGCCGAAACCCCCTGGTCGCGGGACAGGGCCGCGGGGGTGTGCCGGCGGGTGCCGCGGGGAAGGGTCGGGGCGTCCCCGAGCAGGGGGGACGCAGGTCAGCGAGCCGGGAGACACCGTGACCGAGACCCAGCGTGACGTGGTGGAGCTGCTGAGCGCCGACCACCGCGAGTTCGACCGCATCTTCCGAGAGCTCGAGCAGCTCATGGGCAGCACCGACCCCGACGTGCTGGCCCGCAAACGCGCCCTGGTCGACGAGGTGAGCATCGGCCTGGTCAAGCACTCCGTCGCCGAGGAGACGCAGGTCTACCCGCGGGTGCAGAAGGAGGTGGACGCGGAGGAGGCCGAGCGCTCCAAGCACGAGCACGACTCCGCCGAGCAGACGATGAAGCAGCTCGAGCGGCTCGACCCCGCCGACGAGCGGTACGACGTCGAGATCCGGACCCTCATCCACGAGATCCGCACGCACGTGGAGCACGAGGAGAGCCGGATGTTCACCGAGCTGCGGGCGTCCTTCGACCGCGCCGAGCTGGTGCGGATGGCGGAGGCGGTCGAGCGGGTGAAGAAGATCGCGCCGACCCGGCCGCACCCGATGACGCCGAACGAGGGCGTGGTCCGCACGGTGGTCGGCCCGGTCGCCGCGCTCGTCGACCACCTGCGGGACGCGGTCAGCGGGCGGGGCAAGCAGGACACCTGACCCGGTCCCCCGCCGGCACCACGACGGTCCTCCCGGCGTTACCGTCGGGAGGACGGCGGCGTGAGGAGTGAGCGGTGGAACCAGTCAGCCTGGTGGTCGGTGCGGTGCTGGTGGCCGTCGGCTTCGTGGCGGGCCGGATCGGGCGCCGCCGGCCCCCGGCGCCACCGGCGAACCCCCAGCCGGTGTGCGGCTGCGGGCACCCGCTGAGCCAGCACGACACCGGGACCAACACCTGCTACGCCGAGCTGCGCCGCGACGCCTACGACAAGCGCGGCCGCTGGGCCGGTCACACCTGGGTGCCGTGCACGTGCCGGCAGTACGTCGGCCCCCGCCCGATCGACGAGGTGTTCGTGCCCCGCGTCCTGCCCCCGGCGGACTAGCTCCCGGGCAGGGGGTCCTGCGGCGCCGCGAGGTCGGTGAGCGCGGCGACCAGCGCGCCGACCCGGTCGGCGCCAAGCTCGGCGGCCAGCGCGGCCTCGTGCGCCGCCACCAATGCCTCGAGCCGGTCGAGCCGGGTGCGCCCGCGCGCCGCCAGGTGCACCCGCACCCGCCGCCCGTCGTCTGGGTCGGGCAGCCGATAGGCGAGCGCTGCGTCGACCAGGGCGTCGACCAGCCGGGTGGTGGTGGGCGCCGGCAGGCACAGCGCCGCGCCGAGCTCGCCCATCGTGCGCCCCGGCCCGCTGCCGAGCGCCCGCATCAAGCGGTAGGAGTCGAGCGTCGCGCCGTCCTCGGCGAGCACCGCGGTGACCCCGCGGGCCACCCGCCGCGCGACCACGGTGAGCAGCTCGACGAGCGAGGGAGCGGCCGACGGCGGCGCGGGAGCGCCCGTGGCCTGCTGCTCGACCGCCATGGACCGCACCATACTCAGGGAGTGACCGGCCCGACCGTCCCGATCGACGCCTGGGAGGCCGCCGTCACCGGCCGCTCCCCCGGCGTCCTGCGCGTCGGCCTGGCCCTCCCGCTCACCGGTCCGCTGGCGATGACCGCGCCGTCGGCGCTCGACCTCGCGGGGCTGGCGGCCGACGAGCTCAACGACGCCGGCGGGGTCCGCGGCCGCGCCGTCGAACTGGTCACCGTCGACGCCGGACGGCGCCCCGTCGAGGTGGCCGCCGACGTGGCGGCGCTGCACGCGGCCGGCGCCGTCGACGTGTTCGTCGGGTTCTCCACCAGTGACGTCTCCCGGGCGGTCGCAGCAGCGCTGGCCGGCCGCGCCGGCTACGTGTTCACCCCGCCGCACGAGGGCGGCCGCGCCCGTCCCGGCGTGCTGCGGATCGGCTCCTCGCCGCTGGCCCAGCACGCCGCCGCCCTCGCCTGGCTGGTCCGCCACCGGCACGCCCGGCGCTGGCTGCTGCTGGGCACCGACTACGTCTGGCCGCAGGCGGTGCACCGCGCCGCCCGGACGGTGCTGGCCGACCTCGGCGCTGAGGTGGTCGACGAGCGGCTGGTGCCCTTCGGCCCGATGGACCCCGGCCCGGCGCTGGACCTGGTCCGCCGCAGCAGGGCCGACGCCGTCCTGCTCAGCCTGGTCGGCCGCGACCTGGTGGCCTTCAACCGGGCCTTCGCCCGCGCCGGCCTCGACCGGCGGGTGGTGCGGCTCTCCGGCGCGCTGGAGGAGAACGGCCTCTACGCCGTCGGCGGGGACAGCGGCGGGGAGCTCTACGCCTGCATGCCCTCCTTCGCCGCCCCCGACGGCAGCGGCGACGAGGGCCAGCTCGACCTGCAGGAGCGGCTCGCGGCCCGCGCCGGCCCCTCCGCGCCAGTGGTCTGCGCCTACGCCCGCGGCGTCCACGACGGCGTCCGCACCGCCGCCGGCCTGCTCGGGCCGGGGTCCGGCGGACCCGCGCGGCCGGCTCCCCCGCGCCTGGCCCGTGCCGAGGGACTCGTCTTCCGCGAGGTCGCGCCGCGCGCCTGACCCCGAGGTGCTTCCACGTGGAAACAACAGGGGTCTACCCTCCCCCGCGTCCGGCCCCGAGCCGGCCGAGAGGAGGAGCCGTGAGCGACCACCGCCCCACCCATTCCCCCGACCTGCCCGGGAGCACCGGCGCCGGATCGGTGCCCGCCGCCGGTGCGGCCGGCGTCGAGGAGTTCGGCTACCGCCAGGAGCTCAAGCGCTCGCTGACCTTCACCGACCTGCTAGTCTACGGCCTGGTCTTCATGGTCCCGATCGCGCCGTTCGGCATCTTCGGCGGCGTCTTCCAGGCCTCCGGTGGCATGGTCGCCCTGGCGTACGCGATCGGCGGCCTGGCCATGGCCTTCACCGCCGCGTCCTACTCGCAGATGTCGCGGGCGTTCCCGATGGCGGGCTCGGTCTACACCTACGCCGGCCGCGGCATCGCCCAGCCGGTCGGCTTCATCGCCGGCTGGATGATCCTGCTCGACTACGTGCTGGTCCCCGCGCTGCTCTACCTCATCGCCGCGATCGCGATGAACTCGATCGTCACCTCGGTGCCGGTGCTGGTCTGGCTGATCGGCTTCGTCGTGCTCAACACCGTCGTCAACTACTTCGGCATCGAGTTCACCGCGCGGGTCAACAAGATCATGCTCGTCGGCGAGCTGATCGTGCTCGCGATCTTCCTGGTGATCGGCGTCGTCGCGCTGGCCTCCGGTGAGGGCCGCGGCTTCGACTTCTCCCCGATCTACGACGCGGACGCCTTCTCCCTCGAGCTCGTCTTCGGGGCCGTGTCGGTGGCCGTGCTGAGCTTCCTCGGCTTCGACGGCATCTCCACCCTGGCCGAGGAGAACCGCGACTCCGCCCGCTCGATCGGCAAGGCGATGATCGCCGCGCTCGCCCTGGCCGGGACGCTGTTCATCGTCCAGACCTGGGTGGCGGCGCTGCTCGTGCCCGACCCGGACACCCTCATCGCCGAGGGGGACGCCGCCGGCACCGCCTTCTACGACGCCGCCGAGGTGGCCGGGGGTGCCTGGCTGGGCACGCTCACCGCGGTGGCGACGGCGGTCGCGTGGGGCTTCGCCAACTCCCTCGTCGCGCAGGCGGCCACCTCCCGGCTGCTGTTCGCGATGGCGCGGGACCGGCAGCTGCCGGGCTTCCTCCGGCAGGTGCACCCGACCCGCCGCGTGCCGGTCAACGCGACCCTGCTGGTCGCGGCCGTCTCCCTCCTGCTCGGCTGGTACATGACGACCCGGGAGGACGGCATCACGCTGCTGTCCACGCTGGTGAACTTCGGTGCCCTGTCGGCGTTCCTGCTCCTGCACGTGTCGGTC
This sequence comes from Geodermatophilus obscurus, assembly GCF_900115395.1. Taxonomy (GTDB): domain Bacteria; phylum Actinomycetota; class Actinomycetes; order Mycobacteriales; family Geodermatophilaceae; genus Geodermatophilus; species Geodermatophilus obscurus_B. The sequence continues at coordinate 137,072 of NZ_FOWE01000005.1, read as the reverse complement.
GTCGTGCACTACGTCGGCAGGCAGCGGAGCAGGAACTGGTGGCTGCACCTGGTGGTGCCCGTCCTCGGGTTCGCCATCCTGGTCTACGTCGTCGTCAACGCCCAGGTGACGGCCCAGCGGCTGGGGTTCGTCTGGTTGCTCATCGGCGTGGCGCTGATGGTCTTCCTGGTCGCCACGGGCCGGAAGCCCGAGATCCGGGCGGAGGAGGAGCTGTGACGCAGTCCCTCGAGGTCGTCACCCTGGAGCCGACGCCCGACCAGTGGCGGTGGTCGTTCGGCGGCGGCGAGCCGCTGCTGACCGTCGCACCCGGCACGGTGGTCGAACTGACCACCGAGGACTGCTACGCCGGGAAGGTCCGCAGCGTCGAGGACCTGCCGAGCGTCGTGTGCCAGTTCCCCTACCTCAACCCCGTCACCGGGCCGATCGCGGTCGAGGGCGCCGAGCCCGGCGACACCCTCGCGGTGCACCTGGTCGACGTCGCGCCGGCCCGCGACTGGGCGGTGTCGAGCACGTTCCCGCACTTCGGCGCGCTCACCACCACGCACAGCACCGCGATGCTGCACGACCCGCTCGAGGAGCTGGTCTGGCTCTACGAGGTCGACCGGGAGCGCGGCACCTGCCTGTTCCGGCCGCGCCGCGGCGGGCCGGAGGTGGAGCTCCCGCTCGACCCGATGCACGGCACGATCGGCGTCGCGCCGGCCTCCGGCGAGGTGTTCGCCAGCATCACGCCCGGTGCGCACGGCGGGAACATGGACACCCCCGAGGTGCGCGCGGGCACGACGGCGTACTTCGGCGTGAACGTGCCCGGCGGGCAGCTGTCGATCGGTGACGGGCACTGCCGGCAGGGCGAGGGCGAGGTGTGCGGGACCGCCGTCGAGTCGGCGATGCGCACCGTGGTCGTCGTCGACCTCGTCAAGGGCGGCGGCCCGGCGTGGCCGCGGCTGGAGACCGACGAGTTCCTCATGTCGACCGGCTCGGTGCGGCCGCTGGAGGACGCCTACCGGGTCAGCCAGCACGACCTGGTCACCTGGGCGGCGCAGCTGACCGGCTGGGACCCCCTCGACGCGCTGCAACTGGTCAGCCAGGCGGGGCTGGCGCCGGCGGGGAACGTCGTCGACACCAACTACACGATGGTGGCCAAGCTGGCGAAGCGGTACCTGCCGGGTGCCACCGCGGCCGACGGCGTGCACGAGCGGCTGCGGGCCACCGCCGCCGCCTACCTCGCCGAGCGCTGACACCGGCGGCCGTCACCGTGCCCGCTTCCGGCACGGTGACGGCCGTCCGGGCGTAGCGTCCGGCTCATGGCGGCCACCGGGTCCGCCACGCGGTCACCACACGGTGACGACGCCGTGGCCTCGTTGATCCCCATGGTCCGGCGCATCGTCGCCGCCCGCGTGGACGACGCGGCCATGGCTGATGACCTCGTCCAGGAGACGCTGGTGCGGGTGCTGGCCGCCGCCGGGCGGGTCGACGCCGGGATGCTCGAGCCATACGCCATCGCCACCGCACGCAACGTCGTCGCCACCGCCTGGCGCGACCGGGACCGGCAGCGGCGCAACCAGCACCGGGTCGTCGACCTCGACACCCCCGACCCGCCCGACACCGAGCTGCTCGCCTCCGAGGAGCGCGCCGCGGTGGCCGAGGCGCTCGCCCGGCTCGGGGACCGCGACCGCGAGGCGCTGCTCGCCCACGAGGTGTCGGGCCGGGACACCCGGTCACTGGCCGCCGAGCTCGGGTCCACCCCCGGTGCCGTCGCCGCCCAGCTGCACCGGGCCCGGGCCCGGCTGCGCGTGGAGTACCTGCTGGCCCGGGACCACACCGAGCCGCCGACCGACCGGTGCCGCCCCGTCCTGCTCGCCCTGTCCAGCGGTGACCGCCGCCGCCAGCGCGAGGTCGAGGCCGGGCGGCACCTGCTGGAGTGCGACGCCTGTGCCGGGCTCAGCCAGCCGCTGCTCGACCGTGCGCCGCCGCGCGAGGACGCCGTCCGCATCCCCGTCGACGGCGACGGCGACGTCGTCGCGGCCCGGCAGGCCGCCCGCGAACTGGCCGCCCGGCTCGGCTGCTTCTCCCGCACCGACCTGACGCTCATCGCCACGGCCGTCTCCGAGGTGACCCGCAACATCGTCAAGTTCGCGGGCTCCGGCGAGGTGGTCGTGGAGGTCCTCGAGGAGCCGCGCACGGGCGTGCGGGTGACCGCCCGCGACACCGGCCCCGGCATCCCCGACGTCGAGCGGGCGCTGCAGGACGGCTACAGCACCTACGCCGGCCTGGGCCTGGGCCTCCCCGGCGCCCGGCGGCTGATGGACGAGTTCGCGATCGCCTCCGAAGTGGGGCGGGGCACGACGGTGACGATGACGAGATGGTGTGGTGAGCGATGACCGGCTACCGAGGACAGGGCACGACGACCGGGGGCCCCGGGGGCCTGGACGGCCTCGACGGCCTGGAGGGCCTGGCCGAGGACCAGCTGCTCCCCCAGCTCGTCGCGCACCTGCGCGAGCACCGCGCGCGGCTGCGGCACGAGTGGGCCGACCGCATCCAGCTGGCCGGGCTGCTGCACGCCATGACGCCGCAGGAGATGGCCGCCGAGACGACGTCGGTCTACGACAACTACGTCGAGGTGCTGGAGACCGGCAGCGTCGAGGCCCTGCAGCGCTACGCCCGCGACCTCTCCGAGCGGATCATCCCGCGCGGCGTCGAGACCCACGAGGTCGTGGGGATCGTGCTGTTGCTGCGCGACGTCCTCGCCCGGTCCCTGTTCGAGAAGTACCAGCGCGACTTCGGCCTGCTCAACCGGGTGCTCGACGCCTACGAGCCGGCCGCCAACCGCATCGCCAACACCGTCGCGGTCAGCTTCGTGGAGGAGCGCGAGCGGGTCATCCGGCAGCAGCAGGACTCCATCCGCGAGCTGTCCACCCCGGTGCTGCCGGTGCGGGAGCGGCTGCTCATCCTGCCGATCATCGGGGTCCTCGACCGGGAGCGTGCCCGCCAGCTCACCGAGCAGCTGCTCAACGGCATCCGCACCCACCGTGCGCGGGTGGTGGTCATCGACATCACCGGCGTCCCCGAGGTCGACGAGTCGGTGGCCAACCACCTGGTGCAGACGGTCGACGCCTCCCGGCTGATGGGGGCCAGCGTCATCATCACCGGCCTGTCCCCCGTGATCGCCCAGACGCTGGTGACCATCGGGGTCGACCTCAGCAAGATGGACACCATCGGCGACCTGCAGGGCGGCCTGGAGGAGGCCGAGCGCCTCCTCGGCTACCCGACCGCCGGCGGGGACGACGGGACGGCGCCGTGACCGGACCACGGCTCGTCTCGATCCTGCGGCAGGGCTCCCACCTCATCGCCTCGGTGCACACGGCCCTGGACGACACGCAGATGACCGCCTTCCAGCACGACCTGGTCGACCGGATCGGCCGGGACCGGTCGCGGGGCGTGGTGATCGACGTGGCCGCGCTCGACGTCCTGGACTCCTTCGCCACCCGGACGCTGCGGACGATCGCGGAGGTTGCCCGGCTGCGCGGCGCGGTGACGGTGGTGGTCGGCATCCAGCCGGACGTGGCCTTCGCGATGGTGTCGCTGGGGATGGACACCGGGGCGCTGCACACCGCCCTCGACCTCGAGGAGGGCCTGGCCCTCCTCGACCGGATCGCCGGGGGCCGCCGCCCGGCAGTGGGCGCGCGGGGCGGGCCGGCGTGACCGGCGGCGTCGAGGGCCTCACCCGCGACTACCGCGTCGCCTTCCTGGCCCACCTCACCCGCCGCTGCGAGGCCTCGCTGAGCCGGGGGTACGAGCTCGGGCGGGCCGCGGTCACGCAGGGGCTGGGGATCCTCGAGGTCGCGAGCGTGCACCACGAGGTGCTGCTGGAGGTGCTGCGGGAGACCCCCGCCGACGAGCTGCCCGAGGTGGCGGCCGCGGCCGCGGAGTTCCTCAGCGAGGTGCTGGCGACGTCGGACATGGCCCAGCGGGCGCTGCTGCACCGGCGCTGACCCGGACCCCCGACCGGGCACGGGGTCACGGTCCCGGCCGGGGGCTGGGCCGGCGCGGCCGGGGGAACCGCGCCGGGCTCAGGTCAGACGTTCTGCGTGATGGTGATGTCTCCCTGGTCGGTCGTGCAGACGGGGTCCACCTCGCCGCCGCGGTCGACGGCCGTGCCCAGGACCGCCACCGGGCCGACCTTGACGCCGCAGACGTTTGCCGCGATCTGGGCGGCAATGCCGATCGGGACGGTCACCGTCACATCGCCGACGTTGACGTTGACCAGGCCGTCCTGGTCCACCGGCTGGGCGCTGGCGGTGCCGGCGACGCCGGTGACGAGCGCGGTCGACGCGACCAGGCAGAAGGCGGAGCGCTTGAGCGTGCTGGTCATGGGGGTCTCCATCCGTCGGTGGCCCGGTGCGGCGTCCTCGCCGTGTGGGCCGTGCACAGGTGAAGACCCCTCCGGCCCCTGGCCATGACGCGGACTTGGACGGCATCCGGCCCGGATCGGGTGCCGGACCCGCGTCATGAACGTGGTCGTGCGGCGTCCGCGCGGGTAGGGGCCGGGGGTCCCGCTGCACCACTGTCGGAGGAGAGCCCGTGTCCGAGACCCCCGGACGCCGCCCGCCCGCCCGGCGCGCCACCCTGCTGGCCGCCACCGAGCCGGCGCGGGCCGCGGCCAGTGCCGGCGCCCTCGCGCTGGCTTACCCCCTGCTGCGCGGCGCCCCGCGCGGTGAGCCGCACGGCGTGCTCGTCCTCCCCGGGCTGCTCGCCTCCGACGTCTCGACCGGGACGCTGCGCCGGTGGCTGCGCGGGCTGGGGTACCCCGTGGTCGGCTGGGAGCTGGGCCGCAACCGCGGCCCGACCAAGGAGATCACCGACGAGCTGCCCCGGCTGGTGGAGCGGCTGGCCGAGCGGCAGGGCGGGCCGGTGAGCATCGTCGGGCAGAGCCTCGGCGGCATCTACGCCCGGCGGCTGGCGACGCGGGTCCCGCGGCTGGTGCGCCAGGTGATCAGCCTCGGCTCACCGTTCGCGCTGGCGGGCCGCCCCGCCGACGACTCGCCCGGTGCCCGCACCTACGACCGGTACCGCCACCTGCACGCCGTCCCCCGCGGTCGCGGCGACCTGCGCGGCGGCCTGCCGGTGCCGAGCACCGCCGTCTACTCGCGGTGGGACGGCGTCGTCGACTGGCGGGCCTGCCGGCAGCGGCCGGGACCGCGGGCCGAGAACGTCGGCGTGCACGCCAGCCACCTCGGCATGGGTCTCGACCCCGCGGTGCTGTGGCTGGTGGCCGACCGGCTGGCCCAGACGCGCGACGGCTGGGCGCCGTTCAGCCCGCCGGCCCGGCTGCGGTTCCTCTACCCGCGGGAGGACGGCGACACGGCCGGCTGACGGCGCCGCGCCCGCAGCACCGCGTCGGCCACGTGCACCGACCCGTGCTCGTGACCGCGGGCCTCGCGGGGACGCGACTCCGCCACCTCGACCTCCCAGTCCCCGGCGTCGAGCACGGCGGCCAGCTGCTCGCCGGTGGCGTACCACTCGGGCAGGCCCGGACGCTGCACGCCGCGGGAGAGGTCGCCGCCGTCGTGCATGGTCACCAACAGCGTGCCGCCGGGCGCGACCGCGGTGGCCAGCCGGCGCAGCACGTCGTCGCGGGTGGCGGGCAGGAAGTGCAGGAACGACGCCGTCACCAGGTCCCACCGCTCGTCGCCGGGCTCCCACGACGAGACGTCGGCCTGACGGGTGTCGAGCGCCACGCCGGCCGCCTCGGCCGCCGCGGCCGCCCGGTCCAGCGCCGTGCGGGAGAGGTCGAGCGCGGTCACCGCCCAGCCGCGCCGGGCCAGCCAGACGGCGTCGCCGCCCTCGCCGGCGCCGGCGTCGAGCGCGCGCCCCGGCGGGAGGTCGGCGGCCTCGGTGGCCAGCACGTCGTTGACCCGGCCGCTCCACACGGTGTGCGCGTGCGACCGGTAGCGCTCCTCCCACCACTGCTCGCCGTACACCGGGTCGGTCTGCGCGCGCAGCACGTCGACGGCGAGGCGGGTGTCCTCGGCGAGGAGGTCGGCGTTGATCTGGCCGGCCGCCCACAGCCCGGCTGCCGCGGACGAGACCACCTGGGCGCCGAGATCGGTGACGTTGCCGGCCGCCCACACGCCCGGGACCGCGGTGGCGCCGCGCGCGTCGACCGGCACGTGGGTGCCCATGACCACCTCGCCCATCCGGAACGGCTCGGCCTCGATGCCCAGATCGGCGAGCACCGCCGAGCGGGCGGTGAACCGCGGCGCGACGACGACGGCCGCGCGGGGCACGACCTCGCCGCTCGCCAGGCGGACGCCGGTCAGTCGGCCGCCGTCGGTCTCCAGCGCGACGACCTCGCCGGTCACGACGCGGACACCGCGGGCGGCCAGGGCCTCCGCGACGTCGGCCGGCGGCGCGTCCGCGGTGTGCTGGAACAGCACGACGTCGGCGCTCCACTGCCGCCACAGCTGCGCTTGGTGCAGCGACAGGGGACCGGTGGCCACGACGCCGATCGCCTGGTCCCGCACCTCCCACCCGTGGCAGTACGGGCAGTGCAGCACGTCGGTGCCCCACAGCTCGCGCACGCCCGGGATCTCCGGCAGCTCGTCGGTCAGCCCGGTGGTGACCAGCAGCCGGCGCGCGCGGAGCACCCGCCCAGCCGCCGTCTCGACGGTGAAGGCGCCCACCGAGCCGCCCACCGCGGTGACCGTGCCGTCGACCAGCGCGACGCCGTACCCGGCGACCTCCGCCCGTCCGGCGGCGAGCAGGTCGGCCGGCGGGGTGCCGTCGCGACCGAGGTAGTTGTGCATCGCGTGCGCCGGCGCGTTGCGCGGCGTCCCCTCGTCGACCACCGCCACCGAGCGGCGCGCCCGTCCCAGGGCGAGGGCGCCGGACAGGCCGGCCGCTCCCCCGCCGATGACCACCACGTCGTATGTCTCGTCCATGCCGGCGACTGTGCGCCCACCCGTGCCGCCTTGACAAACTTCCTTGCCGGAACGGCAAAGTGTGCGGCGTGCCCGACCTCGACGACGTCCTCGATGCCGTGGGCCCGCGACTGCGGGAGCTCCGGCGGCAACGCGGCGCCACCCTCGCCCAGCTGTCGGAGGACACCGGCATCTCGGTGTCGACGCTGTCGCGGTTGGAGTCGGGGCAGCGCCGGCCCACCCTCGAACTGCTGCTGCCCCTCGCCCGGGCACACCAGGTGCCGCTCGACGAGCTGGTCGGCGCCCCCGAGACCGGCGACCCGCGGGTGCGGCTCAAGCCGATCACCCGGCACGGCGCCACGTTCATCCCGCTCACCCGCCGGCCCGGTGGTCTGCAGGCCTACAAGCTGGTGCTCCCGCCGCGCTGGGGCGGCGAGCCTGGCGAGCAGCGCAGCCACGAGGGCTGGGAGTGGCTCTACGTGCTGTCGGGCCGGCTGCGGCTGCTGCTGGGCGACACCGACGTCGTCCTCACCGCCGGCGAGGTGGCCGAGTTCGACACGCACGTGCCGCACTGGATGGGCAACCCCGAGGACCGGCCCGCCGAGGTCCTCGCGCTCTACGGCCCCCAGGGCGAGCGCATCCACGTGCGCGCCGCCCCCGCCGGCCGCTGACCCACCACTCACAGGTCGGTCGTGCGAGACCGGGTGAGGCGCGGCCGGATCGGGGTACCCCGGTCCCATGAGCGGGAAGTCGGCCGAGGACTACGCCGAGGACTACACGGACCCGGAGCTGCGCGCGCGGCTCAAGGAGGAGATCAAGGCCGGGGACAGGGGCGGGCGGCCCGGCCAGTGGAGCGCCCGCAAGAGCCAGCTGCTCACCCATGAGTACGAGGCGCAGGGCGGCGGCTACCGGCACGAGGGCGAGCGCACCGAGGCGCAGCGGCACCTGCAGGAGTGGACCGGGCAGGACTGGCACACCGCCGACGGCGGCGACCGGGCGCGCGGCTCCGACGGGACGAAGCGCTACCTGCCCGACGCGGCGTGGGAGCTGCTCACCGACGAGGAGAAGGAGGCGACCGACACGCGCAAGCGGCAGGGCCGCGAGCAGCACGTCACCAACACCGACGCGGCGAAGGAGGCCCGGAAGGCGGCCGAGCTCGTGGACGTGACGGCGACCGAGGCGCGCGAGCGGGTCGGGGAGATGCACGGGGACTCCCAGCTCGACCGGGCCGAGCACGCGGAGAAGGACCTGGGCAAGGGACGCAAGACCGTCCTGCGGGCGATCGAGGAGCAGCGCGACCGCGACTGACGTGTGGCCGCGCATGATCAGGTGACCTGATCGTGCGGCGTCCTGGCTCACGGTCGACGGTGACGCAGGACGCGCTGCGGTGAGCCAGGACGCGCTGCGGTGAGCCGGGACGCCGCCCGCCTGCGACGGACGCGACACGCCGTGCAGTGCACGCAACATTGCACGGACTGCACGTTTCGCGCGATCATGTCCCGGTGACCTCCGGCCTGCGCGAGCGCAAGAAGCTCGCCACCCGCCTGGCGCTGCACCAGGCGGCGCTGCAGCTGGTGGCCGAGCGCGGCCTGGACGGCGTCTCGGTCGACGACATCGCCGCCCGCGCCGACGTCTCCCCGCGCACCTTCTTCAACTACTTCCCGACCAAGGACGACGCCGTCGTCGGGATCGACGCCTCCGCCGTCGGACAGGCCGCCGAGCGGTTCACCGCACGGCCGGCGCAGGAGTCGCCGGTCGAGGCGCTGCGCGCGGTCCACGCCCAGCAGGCCACCGAGATGGCCGGTGAGCCCGAGACGTTGTGGCCGCTGCGGCTGCGGGTCATCGACGAGCACCCGGTCCTCGTCGCCCGGCTGCACGCGGTCTTCGGCTCCGCCGAGCGGGCCCTGGCCGACGCGATCGCCGCCCGCACCGGCACCACCGTCGGCGCCGACGTCTACCCCACCCTGCTCGCCGCGGTGTCCGGGACGGCCATGCGCACCGCCCTGCACGCCTGGCTGGCCAGCGACTTCTCCGCGTCCCTTCCCGCCCTCGTCGACGAGGCGTGGGACGCGCTGGCCGCCGGGCTCCCCGCCCCGCGCCGCTGATCCCCCGAGCGGCCGGCGCCGTCCGCTCTCCCCTCGGTGCCGCGCGCCAGCGGCACCGCCGAACGACCCGAGAGAGGACCTCCGTGCAGGCCCCGCCCGACAGCTCCGCACCGCCCATCGTCCTGACCCGGCGCCGCATCAACGTCGTCTTCAGCGCCCTGCTGGCCGGCATGCTCATGGCCGCCCTCGACCAGACGATCGTGTCGACGTCGATGCCCACGATCGTCGGCGAGCTCGGCGGCGTCTCGCACATGGCGTGGGTGACCACCGCCTACCTGCTGGCGACGACGCTCGTCATGCCCGTCTACGGCAAGTTCGGCGACCTGTGGGGCCGCCGCACCCTCTTCCTGGTCGCGATCGGCCTGTTCACCGCGGCCAGCGTCGGCGCCGCGCTGGCGCCGGACTTCACCTGGTTCGTGATCTGGCGCGGGGTGCAGGGCCTCGGCGGCGGCGGGCTGATGATCCTGTCGCAGGCGATCATCGCCGACATCGTCCCGGCCCGGGAGCGGGCGAAGTACATGGGCCCGATCGGCGCCCTGTTCGGCCTGTCCGCCGTCGCCGGGCCGCTGGTCGGCGGCTTCCTCACCGACTCGCCGGCACTCGGCTGGGAGTGGTGCTTCTGGGTCAACGTGCCGGTCGGCATCGGCGCCTTCCTCATCGGCTGGTTCGCGCTGTCCCTGCCGCGCAAGCGCAGCACCACCCCGCTCGACGTCGCCGGCATCGTCGCGCTGTCGGCCACCACGACGTCGCTGGTGCTGTTCACCGACCTCGGCGGCAGCGACGGCTGGACCGACCCGCTGACCCTCGCGCTGCTGGCCGCGTTCGCCGTCTCCGTGGTGGCGTTCGTGCTGGTCGAGCGGCGCGCGGTCGAGCCGATCGTGCCGCTGAGCCTCTTCCGCAACCGCACGTTCGTCGTCGCCACCGGGATGGGGATGGCCGTGGGGCTGGGCATGTTCTCGGCCATCGCGTTCATGCCGACGTTCCTGCAGATGAGCTCCGGGCTGTCGGCCGCGAACTCGGGTCTGCTCATGCTGCCGATGACCGCCGGCATCATCGTCACGATCCAGGGCTCGGCGGCGTCCATCCTCAGGACCGGCCGGTACAAGCGGTTCACCATCGCCGGGACCGCGGTGATCCTCGGGGCCGTCGTCTGGATGACCACGCTGACCGGCGGGACGTCGCTGTGGACCATCGGCGTGATGTTCTTCGCGCTCGGCTGCGGGCTCGGCCTGATCATGCAGAACGTCGTCCTGGCCGCGCAGAACGCCGTCCCGGCCACCCAGATCGGCACCGCCACCTCCACGAACAACTACTTCCGCGAGGTGGGCGCCACCCTGGGCGTCGCCGTCTTCGGGACGTTGTTCACCAGCCGGCTCGCCCAGAACCTGACCGGCGCGCTGACCGGCAACGCCGAGCAGGCGGCCGCCGCGGGCATCACCTCGCCGGACACCCTGGTGCCGGCCGCGGTCGAGGCCGCCGGGGAGCCCTTGCGGACGGCGATCGTGGACGCCTACGCCGACTCGCTCGCGCCGGTGTTCTGGTACCTCGTGCCGCTGCTGGTCCTCGCGCTGCTGCTGTCGTTCGCGCTCAGGGAGATCCCGCTCGCCGAGCACGCCGGCATGGTCGCCCGCGGCGAGGCGGTGGAGTCGGAGGAGGAGCTCGCGGCGCTGCTGCGGTCGGGCGCGCACGCCGCCGTCCCGGCGGCCGAGCCCACCCTGCGCGAGGACCGCGACGACGACCAGGTCCGCGTCTGAGTCCGTCCCGACCCGACGGTGATGTGCACCGGGGCGCCTCTCGCGCGCGGGAGGCGTCCCGGCCGCACGCCACCTCGGCGGCTGGGGCGGAGCACCTCGGGCACATCCGCGGACGTGCGTCCCGTCGTGGTGCCACCGAAGTAGCATCGCGGTGTGAAGCTCAGTGTGAGCCTGACCGAGGAGGACGTCGCCGTTCTCGACGACTACGCCCGGTCGACCGGCCTGCGGTCCCGGTCGGCGGCCCTGCAGCACGCGATCCGCCTGCTCCGTCACCCGGACCTCGAGGACGACTACGCGGCCGCGTGGGAGGAATGGCGGGCCTCGGGTGAGGAGGCCGACTGGCAGACGACCGCAGGGGACGGGCTGGACGATGCTCCGCGGTGAGATCCGCCTCGTCGACCTCGAGCCCATCCGCGGCAGCGAGGCCGGCAAGCGCCGACCCGCAGTCGTCGTCAGCAACGACCGGGCCAACGCGGTGGCGGATCGTCTGCGGCGCGGCGTGGTGACCGTCGTCCCGGTCACCAGCAACACCACACGGGTCTTCCCCTTCCAGACCCTGCTCCCGGCCGAGGACACCGGTCTGCAGGTCGACAGCAAGGCCCAGGCGGAACAGGTACGCGCGGTCGCGGTCGAGCGCGTCGGCGCCGTGCTCGGTCGGGTCCCCGCCGCGACGATGGCCACCCTCGACGACGCACTCCGCCTGCACCTCCAGCTCTGACCGTGCACTTCCGCGGATCTGCCCCGGGCAGCTCCGCGGAAGTGCACGGACGAGTGCTCAGCCGCCGAGCAGGTCCTGCGCCAGCCCGCGGGCGCGGGCCAGCACCTGCTCGACCGGCAGCCCGAGTCCCTGCGCCGCGCGGACGACGTCCTCGAACTCCGGCATCGCGTTGACCACGGCGCCGTCGAGCAGGCCGAGCTTCACCGCCACGATCTGACCGTCGACGTCGACCTGCCGGAACTCGCGGTCGAGCACCGTCCGGGCGACCGCCGTCTCCCGCACACCGAGCGTCGTGGTCTCCCGGAACAGCACGCCGCGCACCGGCGCGGCGGCGGCCGGCGGTGCCAGCGCGGCGACCACGTGCCCGGGCCGGCCCTTCTTCATCAGCACCGGCGTCAGCCACGCGTCGTGCGCTCCGGCCGCCAGCAGTGCGGCGAGGACCAGGGGCCACACCCGCGGGTCGAGGTCGTCGACGGCGCTCTCCAGCAGCAGGGCGCCCGGCGGGTCCGCCGCCTGACCCTCCCCCACCACCAGCCGGACGACGTTCGCCCGGTCGGCGGGGTCGCGGGTCCCGGCGCCGGCACCCCAGCCGGACGGGCGCATCGCCGGCATCGGCCCGAACCGGTCGGCGAGCACGGTCACCAGCGCGACGCCGGTGGGCGTGGCCTGCTCGCCCGGGAACGACCCGCCCCGCGCCGGTGCGCCGGCCGCGGCCAGCAGCGCCACCACGGCCGGCACCGGCACCGGGAGGGCGCCGTGCGCGGTGCGCACCGAACCGCTGCCGACGGTGACCGGCGAGGCCACGAGCTCGTCGAGCCCCAGCGCGGCCAGCCCGGCGCACACCCCGACGACGTCGGCGACCGCGTCCAGCGCGCCGACCTCGTGGAAGTGCACCTCGTCCTCGGCGACGCCGTGCACGGCCGCCTCCGCGCGGGCCAGCGCGGCGAACACCGCCGTCGACGTCGAGCGCAGCGGCTCGGGCAGCCGGTCCAGCAGCAGCCGGACGTCGGCCCAGGTGCGGTGCGGCTGACCCTCCTCCGGCACGTCGACGACGACGCGGACGGCGGCGAGTCCCCCGCGCCGCACGTCCTCGGCGCGCAGCGCGATCGCCAGGTCCAGCGGCGCCAGGGCCGAGCGGACGGTGTCCAGCGGGACGCCGGCCCCCACGAGCGCCCCGAGCAGCATGTCCCCGGCGACGCCGGCGCCGAGGTCCAGCCAGCCGGTCCGGGTCACGGTCGCCCGCCGGCGATGCTGCGCGCGACCCGGGCGGCGAAGACCCCTGCCCCGAAGCCGTTGTCGATGTTGCAGACCACCACGCCGGGCGCGCAGGAGTTGAGCATGCCGAGCAGCGCGGACAGCCCGCCGAAGCTGGCGCCGTAGCCGACGCTGGTGGGCACCGCGACCACCGGCGTCCCGACCAGCCCGCCGACGACGCTCGGCAGCGCCCCCTCCATGCCGGCCACGACGACGACCACGTCCGCGTCGTCGAGCACCGGCCGGGCGGCGAGCACCCGGTGCAGGCCGGCCACCCCGACGTCGGTCACCCGGACGACGCCGGCCCCGCAGGCGCGGACGGTGAGCGCGGCCTCCGCGGCCACGGGTGCGTCCGAGGTGCCGGCGCTGACGACCGCGACGGTGCCTGCGGGCGGTGCGAAGGCGCCCACCACGACCGTGGTCCCGTCGACGGTGGCGTCCGGCCACCGGTCGAGGAGGGCGGCGACGGTCCGCGGGCCGGCGCGGGTCACGAGCACCGGCCGGTCCCCGGACGCCGCGGCGAGCGTCGCGACGATCGCCACGACCTCGTCGGGGGTCTTGCCCTGCCCGAACACGACCTCGGGGTCGCCGGTCCGGCGCAGCCGGTCGGTGTCGACCTTCGCGAACCCGAGGTCGGTGTAGCCGGGGTCGTTCACCGCGCCACCGGCGTGAGGGTGAAGGCGCGCCCGGGCCGGTAGGCCTCGTCGTCGAGCACCGCCGTCCGCAGGTCCGGTGCCAGCGCGCACATGGCGGTGAGCACGTCGGCCAGGACGGTGCCGGTGACGGCGGCGCGGTCGGCGTCGGGGACCTCGACCCGGACGACGTCCTCGCGGATCCGGCAGCGGACGACCGCCGCCCCGGTGCGGGCGGTGAGCAGCGCCTCGCCGACCTCGACCGCGCGCAGCCGCGCCGGGGTGACGGCGGTGCCGGTGTAGAGCCGGCTGGCCAGGCAGGGCGAGGCCGGGAGGTCGGCGCAGTCGAGACCGAGGGCGGCGGCCGTGCGCCGGACGTCGGCCTTCCCCATGCCGACCTCGACGTAGGGGTGGCGCACCCCGCGCTCGGCCGCCGCGACCAGGCCCGGGCGGTACTCGGCGAGGTCGTCGAGGTTGGCGCCGCTGACCAGCGTCGTCCGCCCGTCGACGACGCCGGCCAGCTCGGTGATCGCGTCGTACAGGTGCGACTTGCAGGACCAGCACCGGTCCCGCGGGTTGGCGAGGTAGCGCGCGTCCTCGAACTCCCGGGAGCGGACCAGCCGCAGGTCCCAGCCCTCGTCCGCGGCCAGCGCGAGCACCCGGGCGGTCGCGGCGGCGGGCACGGCGGGGGTGACGCTGTGCACGACGAGCGTCGTCCCGGGTGCGGCACGGTGCGCGACCGTGGCCAGGGTGAGGCTGTCGACGCCGCCGCTGCACGCCACCGCGACCGCGGGCACGTCGGCGAACCAGGCCCGCAACGCCGCGAGGACCCCGTTCACCCGCTCGCCTCCCGCCAGCGACGGCGCAGCACCGCGGCCGCGGCCTTGGGCCGGCGGTCCCGGGTGAACACGCCCTTCTTGTTGCCGTCGACGCGGGTGATCCCGGACTTCGTCGCGAAGTCGGCGAAGTTCCACACGTGCTCGCCGACCACGGCGTCGACCCGGTCGAAGACGCGGTGGTTCATCTCCAGGTAGGCCACCTGGTACTCCTCGCTCCACGGCTCGGGCACCACCGAGTGCAGGCCCGCGACGGTGTCGGCGCCGTACTCCGTGACGATGATCGGCTTGCCGTCGGTGGCCCACTGCTCGAGCTCGGCCTGCCAGACGGTCTCGGCCGTCGCGAGGTCGCCGGTGAAGGCGTACCAGCCGTAGTAGCGGTTGAGCATGACGACGTCGGCGTACTGCGCGAGCCGGTCCTCGCCGTGCCGGGCGAGGAAGACGTTCACGTGGCCGACCGGGCGGGTCGGGTCGAGTTCGCGGGTGAGCTCGAACAGCGGCCGGAAGTACTCCTCGGCGGCCTCGGTGTCGGCCTCCGGCTCGTTGGTGATGCTCCACAGCACGACGCTCGGGTGGTTCCTGTCCCGCGCCACGAGCTCGCGGATGGCCTGGGCGTGGGTCTCCTGGCCCGCGGCGGAGATGGTCTCCGGGGAGAAGGTCGGCGCCATCTGCCTGCCGGAGATGCCGCCGATCAGCGCCAGGTTCTGCCCCACGGCGGCCGCCTCGCCGATGACCACGATCCCGTGCCGGTCGGCGTAGTCCAGGACCTCCTCGGCGTAGGGGTAGTGCGACGTCCGGAAGGAGTTGGCACCGCACCAGTCCAGGAGCGCGAAGTCGTGGACCATCAGCACGTCGTCGTGGCCCTTGCCGCGGAAGGGCGCGTCCTCGTGCTTCCCGAAGCCGCGGAAGCGGAACGGTTCCCCGTTGACCAGGAACTGCGTGCCCCGCACCTCCACGGTGCGGATCCCCACCGGCAGCGAGTAGGAGTCCACGACGTCGGTGCCGTCGGTCAGCTCCACCCGCAGGTCGTAGAGGTGACCCTCGCCGGGCCGCCAGGGGTGCACGTCCTCGACGGTCAGGATGCCGGCCGTGCCGCTGCCGGAGGCGACCTCGGTGCCGTCGTCGTCCCGGAGGACGACTCGGACGCCGAGCCCGTCCGCGCCGGCCACGTCCACCCGGTAGTCCACGGTGCCCGTCGTCCCCCGTAGTCCGGTGACCACGGTGAGGTCGTCGATCCGGGCGGGCGGGGTGCTGTACAGCCACACCGACCGGTGCAGGCCCGCGTAGTTGAAGAAGTCGTGGAAGTAGGTCTGCCGCGGTCCCGCGGGGGTGTCCTCGACGATGCCGGGAGGCACCGACTCCCAGGTGAGCCGGTTGTCGACGACGGCGGTGAGCCGGAACTCCTCCCCCGGCCGGGCGTGCGCGGTCACGTCGGCCTCGAACGGCGTGTAGCCGCCCTCGTGCCGGGCGACCTCGACGTCGTCCACCCAGACGACGGCGCGGTGGGTGGCCGCGTCGAAGCGGAGCACCACCCGCTGGCCGCCCCAACCGCGGGGCACCCGCACGGTGGTCTGGTACCAGGCGTCGCCGACGTGGTCCCGGATCGCCGGGTCGGCGAAGACGTCGTTGTAGCTGGCCGGCACGGGCACGTCCCGGGCGTCCGCCAGGGGCCGGCGCCACCAGCCCTGCTCCCGGCCCGCGCCGGACGGGTCGATCGCGAACCGCCACAGGCCGTCCAGGCGCCGGCGTTCCCGGGTGGCACTGTCCTGCGGCCTCAGCACGTCCGCAGTAGGTCACACTGGCCGGAGCCGAGGCAATCGGTTGCCATGTGTTGTTGGAAGGGGGACGGCAGGTGTCCCGCACCGAGGGCGGACCGTCCCCGAGTCGCCCGGTGACCATCTACGACGTCGCCCGCGAGGCCGGTGTCGCCGCCTCGACCGTCTCCCGCGCCTTTTCGCGGCCGGGCCGGGTGAACGCCGCGACGGCCGAGCGGATCCGGGAGGCGGCCGGCCGGCTCGGCTACCGGACCAACCCGCTGGCGCGGGCACTCGTGACCACCCGCACGCACATGCTGGCGCTGGCCGTGCCCGACGTGACCAACCCGGTCTTCGCGGAGGTCATCCGGGGTGCGCAGGCCGCGGCGGGGGACGCCGGGTACACCGTGCTGCTCGCCGACGCCCAGGAGTCGGGGGTCCGCGAGCGCGCCTCGCTGGAGCGGATCCTGTCCGTCGTCGACGGGGTGGTGCTGGCCGGGTCGCGGATGTCGGACTCGGCCATCCGGATGCTCGCCAAGCAGAAGCCCGTCGTCGTGCTCAACCGGGCCGTCGTCGACGTGCCCTGCGTGGTGACCGACAACGAGCGGGGCGCGCGGCTGGTGGCCGAGCACCTGGCGGGGCTCGGGCACGAGTCGCTCGCCTACGTCGCCGGTCCGGAGGCGTCGTGGGCCGACGGCGCCCGGTGGACCGCGCTGCGCGAGGCGGCCGCCGACCTCGGCCTGCAGGTACGCCGGCACGGCCCGTGCACGCCCGACGTGCCCGGGGGTCTGCGGGCCGCCGGGGAGCTGCGCGGTCGGTCGGCCACCGCGGTCGTGGCCTACAACGACCAGCAGGCCATCGGGCTCCTGCGCGGACTCACCGCCCAGGGGCTGCGCGTCCCGCGGGACGTGAGCGTGGCCGGCTTCGACGACATCGACGCCGCCGCCCTGGTGACCCCCGGCCTCACCACCGTGGCCGCTCCGCTGCGCGCCGAGGGCACGACCGCCGTCCGGCACCTGCTGGCGATGGTGCAGGGCGCGGCGGGCCACACCGGTGCGCCCCTGGTCCTGCCGGTCCGCCTCGTGGTGCGGGGCTCCACCGCTCAGCGCAGGCGGAAGAGGACCTCCCCGGCCTCGGGGACGACGAGGGTGTCCGGGTCCGCGCGGTAGGCCGCGAGGTCGACGTCGGCGGGATCGAGGTACTCGAGGGCGGCGACCCGGACGACGTCCTCCGGGATGCCGGTCGCGAGGACCACGCGCACCCGGCAGCGCTCGCCGTGCTCGGCGTCCCAGGTGCCGGCGCCGCGCAGGTGGGTGGAGTGCGCCAGGACGCCCCAGTGCAGGTGCCGGTACTGCTCCCACTGCCCCACGAACCAGTCGCGGCAGTGGTACCCGATCTGCTCGATCTCCGGGTGCACGGCCGAGATCTGCGTGATGTGCGGCGCGTAGAGCACCACCTCGCCGCCGTCGGCGACCACCGGCTCGACCTTGTAGAAGCCCTTGGCCGCGGTCCACATGTCGTCGTACTTCTCGGGGACGACCGACAGCACCCGGCGCACCGGGGCGTCCAGGTACCGGACGTGGGTCTGGGCCGAGACGTCGGCCGCCGCTGACCACGCGGCCTGCGGGTCCCCGAAGGCGGCGGCGTGCAGGGCACCGCTGCCGGACTGCGCGACGACGCAGAGCGCCAGCTTCTGCGCCGGCACGAGCGCCGCGGCCTCGTCGATCAGCGCGCGGACGGGAGTGGTGCCGCGGGTGCCGATGATGTCGGCGCTGGTGATGAGCGCACCCAGCCAGTGCGACAGGTCGATGATCTCCTGGCCGGCGACGCCCGGGAAGAAGTACTTGTTGCCGCCCGAGAAACCGACCACCTCGTGCGGGAAGACGGGCCCGACGACGAGCGCGACGTCGTGCTCGACCACGGCACGGTTGAGGCGGACGTCGACGCCCTCGTGCAGCCGGCCCTCGGAGAGCTCCGCCACCCGTTCGGCGGGGATCCGGCCGAGCGACACGAACGTCTCCGGGTCGTCCCACTCGTGGTTGAGCACGGTCGTCCCGGGATAGCGCACGGCCAGGTCACCGGCCGGGTAACCCAGGTGACGCGCCAGCTGCGCCTCCGTCATCGGGGCGTGCGTGCCCAGCGCGATCAGCACCGTCATCCGGCTCGCCCGGCCGGTCAGCGCGCCGTGCACCGCGGACAGGAGCAGCGGCAGCGGGCAGCTGCGGGTGGCGTCCGGCACCACGATGCAGACGCTGCGGCCGTCGAGGTCGTGCGCGGCCAGTTGCTCCCGGACGAAGGCGGTCACCTGCGCGTCGGTCAGGACCGAATCGGGTCCGCCGACGAGCGCGGCGGTGGTCGGGAGGTCGACGACGGGGTCGACGGTGGTCGTCACGCGCCCACCCTCCGCCGGACGACGTCCGGGCGACAAGGTGCCACGGGAACATGTGGCAACCGGGACGGGCGCGTGGCGACAACTCGCGGCAACCGATTGCCGCGTGATCCGCGCAACACCCAGCATGACGGGCATGCCAGCCCCCGGCGCCCTCGCGCCGCACCCCGACCGGCTGCTGCCGGCAGAGCCCGGTGTCCGCTCGATCGCGCGCCGCCTCTACGACGCCGTGCGGGACCTGCCGATCCTCTCGCCGCACGGGCACGTGGACCCTCGAACGCTGGCCGACGACGTCCCGTTCTCCGACCCGGCCGCCCTGTTCGTGACCCCCGACCACTACGTCACCCGGCTGCTGCACGCGAACGGGGTGTCCCTGTCCGACCTGGGCGTCGGCCACGGGCCGCTGCCGGAGGCGGAGGCACGCGCGGTGTGGCGACGGCTGTGCGAGCACTGGCCGGTGTTCGCCGGCACGCCCAGCCGCTACTGGCTCGAGTCGGCGCTCGCCGAGGTCTTCGACGTGACGGTCCGCCCCTCGGCCGCGACGGCGGACGACGTCTACGACCGGGTCGCCGAGCGGCTGACCAAGGACGCCTACCGCCCGCGGGCGCTGTTCGAGCGCTTCGGCATCGAGGTCCTCGCCACCACCGACGACCCGTGCGACGACCTCGCCGCGCACGCGGGACTGGCCGCCGACCCGTCCTTCCCCGGCCGCGTCGTCCCGACCTTCCGCCCCGACCGGTACCTCGAGGCCGCGGCCCCCGGCTGGGCCGACGCCGTCGCCCGACTGGGCGAGGTGAGCGGCGTCGACACCGGCAGCTACGCCGGCTGGGTGGCCGCGATGGAGCGGCGCCGCGAGCACTTCCGCGCGCACGGGGCGACCTCGGCCGACCACAGCCACGAGGACGTCGGCACCGAGCCGCTGGACGACCCCGAGCGCGGCTACCGCGCGGCGCTGGCCGGGACGGCGACGCGGGCGGAGTGCGTCGCGCTGCGCCGGCACATGCTGCTGGAGATGGCCCGGATGTCGTGCGACGACGGGCTGGTGATGACGCTGCACCCCGGCGTCCGGCGCAACCACCACTCCCCCACGGCCGAGCGCTTCGGGCCGGACACCGGGCACGACATCCCGCTGCGGACCGAGTTCACCGACCCCCTGCGGCCGCTGCTGGAGCGCTTCGGCACCCACCCGGCGCTGCACCTGGTGCTCTTCACGCTCGACGAGACCGTGTTCTCCCGCGAGCTCGGACCGCTCGCCGGCTTCTACCCGTCGGTCTACGTCGGGGCACCGTGGTGGTTCCTCGACGCCCCCGAGGCGGTCCGCCGGTTCCGCCGCGCGGTCACGGAGTCCGCCGGGTTCCGCCGGACCTCGGGGTTCATCGACGACACCCGGGCCTTCTGCTCGATCCCCGCCCGCCACGACATGTCCCGCCGGCTGGACAGCGGCTCCCTGGCCCAGCTCGTCGCCGAGCACGTCCTGGACGAGGACGAGGCGCTCGAGACCGCCGTCGACCTGGTCGCCGGCCGCCCGCGCGAGGTGTTCAAGCTGTGACCGCCCGCCTGCGCCGCAGCGCGCCACCGCCGCCCGTCCGCGTCGTCCACCTGGGCCTCGGCGCGTTCTCCCGCGCCCACCAGGCCTGGTACACCGACCGCGCGGCCGACGGCGACGGGTGGGGCATCGCCGCCTTCACCGGGCGTCGTCCGGACCTCGCCGAGGCCCTCTCCGCCCAGGACGGGCTCTACACGCTGGTCACCCGCGGGGCCGACGGCGACGCCTTCGCCACCGTCGGCTCCCTCGCCCGGGCCGTCCCCGGCGGGGACCACGACGCGTGGCTGGGCGCCGTCGCCTCGCCCGACGTCCGGGTGCTGACCACGACCGTCACCGAGGCCGGGTACCTGCGGGCGCCCGGCGGCGGGCTGGACTCCGCACACCCGGCCGTGGTCCGCGACGTCGCCGCACTGCGGGAGGACCCGCGCGCGCCCGTCGTCACGGCTCCCGCGCGCATCGTGGCCGGGCTGCTCGCCCGCCGCGCCGCGGACGCCGGCGCCCTCGCGCTCGTCCCCTGCGACAACCTGCCGGAGAACGGACGGGTGCTCGACCGCGTCCTGCGCGACCTGGCCGGGGCCGTCGACCCCTCGCTGCTCCCCTGGCTCGACGCCGCCGTCTCGACGGCCACCACGATGGTCGACCGGATCACCCCCGCCCCGACCGACGCCGACCGCGCCGCCGTCCTGGCCGCCACCGGGGTGGACGACGCGGCCCCCGTGGTGACCGAGCCGTTCAGCGAGTGGGTCGTCTCGGGGGCCTTCCCGGGTGGCCGGCCCGCGTGGGAGACCGCCGGCGCGGTGGTGACCGACGACGTGACGCCCTACGAGCAGCGCAAGCTGTGGCTGCTCAACGGCGGGCACTCCCTGCTGGCCTACGTGGGGTCGCAGCGCGGGCACGCCACCGTCGACGAGGCGGTGCGCGACCCGCACTGCCTCGACCTGCTGCAGCGGTGGTGGGCGCTGTGCACACCCCACCTGCTCCTCGGCCGCGAGCGGGCGGAGGAGTACTGCGCGGCGCTGATCGAGCGCTTCGCCAACCCGCGGATGCGCCACGCGCTGGCGCAGATCGCCGGCGACGGCTCGCAGAAGCTCCCCGTCCGTCTGCTGCCGGTCCTCCGCGCGGAGCGGGCCGCCGGCCGGCTTCCCGACGTCGCGGTCACCGTCCTGGCCGCGTGGCTGCTGCACCTGCGCGGTACCGGTGCACCGGTGCGCGACCTCCGCGCCGACGAGCTCCGGGCCCTCGGCGGTCGGCCGCCGGCCGAGGCCGTCCCCGCCGTCCTGGCCACCCTGGATCCCGCACTCGCCGACGACGCGGAACTCGTGGCCGCCGTGCGGAGCCGCGCCGGAGAGCTGTCCGGCCGCCGCTGACCGCCGTCCCTCCGTGCACTTCCGCGGATCTGCACCGGGCAGATCCGCGGGCACGGTCGGGTGGTCAGCCGGCTCGGGCCTCCCGGGCGACGGCGACCAGGCGGTCGAGCTCGGCGGGCGGGATGGCGGCGCCGAAGTCGGCGGCGAACCGGCGCATCGGCATCGACCCGATCATCTGCAGCATCCCGGCGTGCATCTCGGCGGCGCCGTCCGGCATGGACGCGAGGAAGCCCTCGAGCAGCTGGGGCCCCACGACCGGGTGCTCGAACCACTCGGCCACCGACGACCCCAGCGTGAGCTCGGGGACGACCGTGTCGCCCGCCAGGGTCAGCGTCTCCTCGGCCAGGACCTCGGCGGCGCTCGCGCCGACCTGCACCGCGTACTCCCCCGGCGCCACCACCCAGCCGCCCTCGCGGACGTCCCAGTAGGCGAACGCGCGGCGGTCCAGCGCCAGCTCCACCGTCCGCGACTCCCCGGGCTCCAGCGGCACCTTCGTGAACGCGCGCAGCTCCCGCGCCGGGCGGCGCACCGGGCCGGCCGTCGTCGCGACGTAGACCTGCACCACGTGCCGACCGGCCCGCTCGCCGGTGTTGGTCACGGTCACCGCGACGGTGGCGGTGTCGTCGCCGGTCGCCGTCACCCGCAGGCCGGAGGTCTCGACGGTCGTGTAGCCGAGCCCGTGGCCGAACGGGTACCGCACCGTCCGGTCGACGGTCGTGTAGTGGCGGTAGCCGACCATCACGCCCTCGCCGTAGCGGACGTGCCCCTGCTCGCCGGGGAAGTTCAGGTGGCTGGGGGTGTCCTCCAGGCGGAGCGGGATCGACTCGGCCAGCCGCCCGGACGGGCTCACCGCGCCGGTGAGCAGGTCGGCCAGCGCGCTGCCGCCGGCCTGGCCGAGCAGGAACCCGGCCAGGATCGCGTCGACGTCGTCGTGCCAGCCCTCCAGGGACACGATGCCGCCGGAGGACAGGACGACGACCGTGCGTGGGGCGGCCGCGGCCACCGCGCGGATCAGCTCCACCTGGACGGCGGGCAGGTCGATCGTCGTGCGGTCGAAGCCCTCGGACTCGTCGGACTCGGCCAGCCCGGCGAAGACGACGGCGACGTCGGCGTCGCGGGCGAGCGCCACGGCCTCCTCGCGCAGCGCGGCGGCGTCGCCCGAGCCGTCGAGGGAGAAACCGGGGGCGGAGGACACGGTGGGTAGCGCCTCCCCCAGGACGGTCAGCGCGTCGTCGACGCGGGTGGCGTTGACGTTCGAGCTCCCGCCGCCCTGGCAGCGGGGCGTGCGGGCGAACTCCCCGACGACGGCGACCCGGGCGTCCGGCGCCAGCGGCAGCACGCCGCCGTCGTTCTTCAGCAGCACCGCGCACTGCGCCGCCAGTTCCCGGGCCAGCGCGTGGTGGGCGTCGGCGTCGAAGGCCTCGGTCGGCTCGGTCACCAGGTCGGCGAGCGCGGCCACCCGCCGCACGCTGCGGTCGACGAGCGCCTCGTCGAGCTCCCCGGCGCGGACCGCCTCGACGACGAGCCGGTTGCCCGCGCCGTGGTCGCCGGGCATCTGCAGGTCCAGGCCGGCGGCCAGCGCCGCGACCCGGTCGTCGACGGCGCCCCAGTCCGAGACGACGACGCCCTCGAAGCCCCACTCCTCGCGCAGCACCTCGGTGAGCAGCCAGTGGTTCTGCGACGCGTAGACGCCGTTGAGCCTGTTGTAGGCGCACATGACCGTGGCCGGCCGCGCCTCGGTGACGATCCGCTCGAAGGCGGGCAGGTAGATCTCGCGCAGCGTGCGCTCGTCGACGTCGGCGCTGACCTGCATGCGCTGCGTCTCCTGGTTGTTGGCCGCGAAGTGCTTGACCGAGGCGCCGACCCCCTCCGCCTGCTGGCCGCGGACGTGGGCCGCGCCGAGCACGCCGGTGAGCAGCGGGTCCTCGGAGTAGTACTCGAAGTTCCGCCCGCCCAGCGGGGACCGCTTGATGTTGACGCCCGGGCCGAGGACGACGGGCACGCCGAGCGCGCGGGCCTCCCGGCCGACCGCGGCGCCGATCCGCTCGGCGACGTCCGGGTCCCAGCTCGACCCGACGCCGACCGCCGGGGGGAAGCAGGTGGCCGGGACGCTCCGCAGGAGGCCGATCCGGTCGAAGTCCCCCTCCTGGCGGCGCACCCCGTGCGGGCCGTCGGTGAGCACCACCGAGGGCAGCCCGGCCTCCTCGACCGCCGGCGTGGACCAGAAGTCCTGCCCGGACAGCAACGCCGCCCTCGTCTCGAGGGGCAGCGCGTCGAGGGAGGACCGGTCGGGGGGCGTGGCGGAGGTCACCACCCGATCCTGCTGTGCCGCGGACCGCACCGTCCTCGCGGCTGCCATCCAGTGGCAGCGCCGCTCAGTGCAGCGCGGCGTCCGCCGGGCCGACCGCCCACCGCCGGAAACGCACGACGAGGCCACTGCGGGTGGGTGCGCAGCAATAGGGCCCGGCCCGCACCGCGGGGTGCGGCGGGAAGGACGCGACCCGGACCAGCCGGAACGCCTCGTCGTCGACCCGCGCGCGGACGGTGACCGCGTCCCCGGCACGGCTGGCCCGGACGGTGACCCGGCGGCCGGCCCACTCCGGCACCGGTGCCAGCGACCAGTCCGAGCGGCCCAGCGTGACGACGGCGCCGACGTGGGCGGCGCCGTCGGTCATCTCCACACCGGCCTTGAGCCAGGTCTGCTCGTCGGCCCGCAGCACCACCCGGCCTGGTCGAACTGCCCGTCCCACCCAACGTCGAACGTCACCTCGACCGCGCCCGGGGACGCCAACGGGGCGAGGAGCGCGTGCGCGTCGTCGTGCACGAACCCGTAGGCGGTGTGCCGCCACGCGTCGCTGCCCTCGACGGCGGTCACCACCACGTCCGGCCCGTCCTCGGCGACGGCGGCGGGGGCGGTCGTCCACGCGCCGGCGTGCCACGGCTGCACGCGCAGCTCCCCGTCCGTCATGCCGGCACCGTAGAGGAGCCCGGTCAGCGCGCCTCGACGGTCGCGGTCACGCGCCCGCAGCCCGGCGCCGAGGCGGTGAGGGTGATGGTCCCCGGGCCGGTGGGGCGGACGACGGCGAGCGCGCGGCCGTCGAACGTGGTGTGCACCTCGTCGAGGTAGGACTCCTCGGTCGCCGGTGCCGCGCTACCGAACCCGGCGAGCACGCCGGGTCCCTCGACGGTGACGGTGACCTCGCGGTCGACGCCGAGCGCCACGGTGCCGGCGGCGTCCTGCAGCGCCAGGTCCACGTACGCGAGGTCGGTGCCGTCGGCCCGGATGACCCCGCGGTCGGCGACGGCGGCCAGCGCGACCGGTCCCTCCGCCGCCCGCAGCGAGAACCGGCCCGTCTCCTCCCCGCCGGTGCGGGCGACGGCGGTGAGCTCGCCGGGCGCCCAGGTCACCGTGAACTCCGACCGGAACCGGTTGGCCTCCCCCGCCTTCGCGGTGCCCAGTGACTCGCCGTCGAGCAGCAGCTCGACCTCCTCGGCGTCGCTGGAGACCTCGACCGTCAGCGGCGTCCCCTCGGTCCCGGAGGGGAAGGCCCAGCTGCCGACGGTGTCGCTCCAGGCCCACGGCGTCGACACGGTCTCCCGGCCGGAGCGCTCCGGCCGCAGCACCGCGACGTAGGGGTCGCGCCGGAGGCCGAAGACGATCTCGCGGTGGTAGGACGCCGGCCGCCGGTGCCCCGTGACGTCGATGTCGCCGACGTGGGCGAGCAGCCACGGGTACGGGCCGTTGAGCTGGCGGGCGGTCGGGTCCTCGACGTCGGCGACCCGGCCGATGCCCACCTCGCCGAGGTAGTCCCAGCCGGTCCAGGTGAAGTCGCCGATCACGTGCGGGTTGTCGCGGACCAGCGGCCACAGCCGGTCGATGTCGGCCGGGAAGGTCTCGCTGCCCACGACGACGCGGTTCGGGAAGACCTGACGGTCGGCCTCGTAGCGGGCGTCCATGTAGTTCAGGCCGGCCACGTCGAGCACCGCGAAGGACTCCGCCGTCCGCCGGCCGACCAGCTCCGACCCGGACAGCTCCCGCATGAAGCCGCCCATGTCCGACAGCATCGTGTTGATGCCGCCCCCGGCCTCGGCGCCGGCCCTGGCCTCCCCGATGACGGCGAGCATCCCGTTGACGCCGTTGGTCACGAGCCGGGTCGGGTCGAGGCGGCGCACCTCCTCGGCCAGCCGCCGGGACCACAGCGCGCCCTGCGGGGTGGCGAGCTCGGGGATCTCGTTGCCGATCGAGTACATGACCACGCTGGGGTGGTTGGCGTCCTTGCGCACCATCGCGGCGACGTCGCGCTGCCACCACTCGGGGAAGTCCAGTGCGGCGTCGAAATCGGACTTGCTCTCGGTCCACACGTCGCTCAGCTCGTCCATCACCAGGACGCCGAGCCGGTCGCAGGCCTCGAGCATCGCCCGGCTCATCGGGTTGTGGGCGCTGCGCAGGGCGTTGAAGCCGGCCGCCTGCAGCAGCTCCACCCGCCGCTCGTCGGAGCGGTCGATGGTGGCCGAGCCGAGGACGCCGTTGTCGGAGTGCACGCAGGCCCCGCGCAGGTGCACCTTCTCGCCGTTGACGCGCAGGCCGCGCACCGGGTCGACCGAGATCGTCCGGATGCCGAAGGTCGCCGTCCCGTCGTCGACGACCGCGTCGCCGTCGCGGAGCTGCACCGTGGCGGTGTACAGGGCCGACGAGCCGGGACCCCACAGGACGGGCTCGCGGACGACGAGGCGCTGGCGCACGACCGCCGGCTCACCGGGCCGCACGGTGACCGGCGCCCGGTCGGTGGCGACGACCGCGCCGGCGGCGTCGCGGACCTCGGTGACCGCCTCGACGGTGGCCAGCCGCGGCCGGTCGTTCTCCACGGTCGTCACGACCTCGATCACGGCGAGGTCGGCGTCGACGTCCTCGGTGGTGACGCGGACGCCGTCGAGCGCCACGTGCAGCAGGTCGCCGACGACGAGGTGCACCGGCCGGTGGATCCCGGCGCCGGCGTACCAGCGGGAGTCCTCGGCGGACCGGCACACGACCCGCACCTCGTTGTCCTCGCCGTACCGGAGGACGTCGTCGAGCGGCACGGCGAAGCCGGTGTAGCCCGACGCCCAGTGGCCGGCCAGGGCGCCGTTCACGGAGACCGTCGCTCGCCGGTAGACGCCCTCGAACTCGAGCAGGACGCGGCGGTCGGCGTACTCCGCGGGCGCGGGGAGCGTCGCCCGGTACTCGTACACGCCGCCGGGGAAGTAGCCGCGGCCGGCGCCGTGGACGGGGTCGCGGGTCTCACCCAGGGTCGCGTCGTGCGGCAGGGTCACGTCCCGCCAGGGCGCCGCGGCGCCGACCATCTCGGCGAAGGAGTTGGCGTGCCGGCGGGTCTGCCAGCCGGTCGTGAACGGGATGCGGCGCATGGCTGTCCTGTCATCGGGGACGAAGAGGCAGCACGCGACGGATGGCGTCCTGGCTGGAGCGCCCCATGCCCACGCGGGTCCGGCGTCGGGGCGACCGGCCGTCCGCTGGGTCGCCGCTGGAGCCCGCGCCTCGATCTTCGACGAGGCGCGCATGCGACGGACAGCGGCGTGCCGGTGGTTGGCAGACGGGTGCCGGTGCCCCGGGGGGCGCGGGACAGACTGCGGACGTGAGTGGGCGATTGACGGGCAAGACGGCACTGGTCACCGGAGCTGCCGCCGGCATCGGGCGGGCGGTGGCCGACCGGTTCGCCGCCGAGGGAGCGCGGGTCGCCTACGCCGACCGCGACGCCGCAGGGGCCGAGGCGGCCGCCGCGGCGTCGGGCGGGCGGGCGGTGCCGATGGACGTCACCGGCGAGGACAGCGTGGCGGGCGGGTTCGCCACGCTGGCCGCGGACGGCTGGGTCCCCGACGTCGTCGTCGTCAACGCCGGCGTGCAGCTGTTCGGACAGGACGCCGAGGTCGCCGACCTCGACCTCGACGTCTGGCGGCGCACCCACGAGGTCAACCTGACCGGCGCCTTCCTGACCATCAAGCACGCGGTCCGCGGCATGCTGACCGTCGGCGGCGGCTCGGTCGTCCTGACCGGCAGCCCCACCGCGGTCCGCGGCGAGGGCGCGGAGTTTACCGCCTACGCGTCGTCCAAGGCCGGCATGCACGGGCTGGGCCGCACGGTCGCCGCCGCCTACGCCCGGCGGGGCATCCGGGTGAACACCGTCGTGCCGCCCTACACCGAGACCGGTCTGGTCAGCACCCTCACCGCCGACCCCGGGGCGCGGGCCGCGATCGTGGGCCGGATCCCAATGGGCCGGGCCGGCACGACCGGTGACCTCGAGGGCGTCATGGTGTTCCTGGCCAGCGACGAGTCGGCGTTCGCCACCGGTGCGGTGTTCGCCGTGGACGGCGGCATGACCACGTTGTGACCCGTGGGGTGGGGCGGGTGCCCCACCCGGTCACCGGTCACACCGGCCCCGAGGCCCCGACCGCCTGCCGCTCGTGCCGGCGCAGTTTGGCGTAGAGGTCGGCGACCAGCAGCCGGACGTCGACGTCGACGTACACGCGGCGGGACGCACCCCCGGGCGCGGACGCGGTCTCGGTCCACGCGCTGGTGGCATCGCTGAGGGCGGTCAGCAGCAACGGCGGGCTGTCGCCGAGCGGCCAGGTCTCCCCCTGCTCCACGAAGTAGGGGATCGGCAGCTCGACGTACCGCTGCCACAGCCACGCCCCCACCCGGCCCGCCCCACCCAGGTCCTGCTCCAGTTCGGCGACGGAGTACTCGCACCGCCGGTAGGTCTCCAGCGGGAACTGGGAGACGGCGAGGTCGGTGCGGGCCAGCACCTCACGGGCTGCCTCGGCGTCGGTCTCCCGGTTGTACTCGAAGGCGGCCGGGTCCAGTGCCCCGCCGACCCAGACCAGCGTCAGCCGCTGCGCGATCTCCGGCGCCTGCCGCAGTGCCTGGGCGACGTTGGTGAGCGGCCCGGCGCAGACGAGCAGCAGCGGCAACGGGTCGTCCCGCCGGGCCTCGGCGACGATGAGGTCCGCCGCGGCCGAGCGGGTGTCGCCTGCGTCCAGGACCACGTCGCAGCCGGCGGCGACCGCCGGCCGGGGGCCGCCGACCAGGTCCACCAGCTCCTGGGCGAACCGGGCGCCTCTCTCCGCGGTGCCCTCGGGTGGCCCGAACACCGGGTTCAAGTGCGAGCTGGTCACCGCGTCCACCCGGTTGGCGGGGCTGAGCAGGTGGTGGGCGAGGGCGACCAGGCCGTCCGGGTCACCGGCCCAGTCGTTGTCGACGACGACGCGGCAGCGTCGTGTGATGCGCAGGGACACGCGTTCCTCCGGAGTCAGGCGGCGGCCGGGTCGTCGGCGCCGCGGTAGGTGGTCGAGCGGACGTGCAGTTCGCCGCGCGCGCACCAGACGCCGCCGAGCCGTCCGGTCATGCCGCCGGCGACCTCGGTGGAGACGTAGCGCCCGTCGAGGCGGCCCAGCTCGGCGAACCCGCCCACACCGACGAGGCCGGCCACCAGGACGTCGGGGGCGAGCGCCGTCGAGGAGAAGTGCCCCTCGCCGGGGAGCGTGCGGATCTCGAGGGTCACGTCCCCGGGGGCGACCTCCGCCTCGCCGAGCACGGAGCGCAGCGCGCCGACCTGGGCGACGGCGCGGACGCGGTCGCCGTCGACCTCGAGGTCGAGGTGGTGCCGGGCGTCGATGCGCAGGGACAGCCCGCCGACCCCGTCGGAGGCCCGCACGACGGCACGGAAGCGGGCGTCCTCGTGCTCCTGGCGGCGGCCCACGAACGCGAGGTCCTCCGACGCGGGGTCGGGGTCGGCCGCGGTCAGCCGCCAGCCGCCCTCCACCTGGGTCAGCAGCTCGCCGGGGAACCGCCGGGGCGCGACCCACGCGGGGCCGGAGAGGTCGTCGGCGACCTCGACGGTGCCGTCCGGCGGGGTCAGCCACTCCCCCAGCCGCGGCCAGCCGTCGACCCACTCGACCTCGGCGGCGAAGGTCTCCCGGCCGAGGACGTGGAACTGCGGGCTGGCGCCGCGCGGGCGCACGCCGTGGAAGACGACCGCCCAGCTGCCGTCGGGCCGCTGCACCAGGTCGGCGTGGCCGGTGTTCTGCACCGGCGACTCGACGCCGCGGTGGGTGAGCAGCGGGTTGGACGGGCACGGCTCGAACGGCCCGGCCGGCGACGGCCCGCGCGCGATGGTCACCGCGTGCCCGCGCTCGGTGCCGCCCTCGGCGATGAGCAGGTACCAGAGGTCGCCCACCCGGTAGAGGTGCGGCCCCTCGGGGAACCGCCCGCCGGTGCCCTGCCACAGCGGCCGCCGCCCGGTGAGCGCGGCGCCGGTGACCGGGTCGACGGCCTGCTGCACGAGCCCGGCCGGGCCGCCTGCGCCGAAGCCGGCGTAGCTGACCAGCAGCGTGCCGTCGTCGTCCCAGGCGAGGTCGGGGTCGATGCCGCGCACGCCGGTCATCCGCAGCGGGTCCGACCACTCCCCGAGCGGGTCCTCGGCCGAGACGAGCACCTGCCAGCCGCCGTCGGCGAGGTTGGTGGTGACCATCCAGAACCGGCCGTCGTGGTGGCGGATCGTCGGCGCGGTGATCCCGCCCGACCCGGGCGCGGCCGACAAGTCGAGCTGCGAGGGCCGGGCCAGCACGTGCCCGGCCTGCTCCCACGTCACCAGGTCGGTCGAGCGGTACAGCGGGACGCCGGGGGCGTACTCGAAGCTCGAGTGCACCAACCAGTACGTGTCGCCGACCCGGACCACGCTCGGGTCGGGGTGGAAGCCGGGGACGACGGGGCGCGGGGTCACGCGTGCGCGTCCGGGTCGAAGAACAGCGCCGGCTTCTCCACCGGGCGGGGCTCCTCGATCTCGCACGTGAACGCGTGCCGGCCGGAGCCGACCTCTCCCGGTGCGCTGCCGTCGGGCAGCACGACCTCCGCGGTCGTGTTCGGCGGGACGACGACGTCGAGCGCGAACGCCGTCCCGCCGGTCAGCGCCCACGACACCGACGCGGTGCCGTACGGCGTCTCGTGGGTGGCCGCCGCCGAGGTGAGCCCCGGCCCGGGACGGGGCTCCACCCGCAGCCGCCGGTAGCCCGGCGCGGCCGGGGCCAGGCCGGCGACCGTGCGGTGCAGCCAGTCGGCCACCGCGCCGAGCGCGTAGTGGTTGAACGACGTCATGTCGCCGGGGTTGACCGACCCGTCGGGGAGCATGGAGTCCCAGCGCTCCCAGATCGTCGTCGCGCCCATCGTCACCGGGTACAGCCACGACGGGTTCTCCCGCTGCAGCAGCAGCTCGTAGGCGGTGGCCAGCTCCCCGGCCCCGGTCAGCGCGTCGGTGACCAGCGGCGTGCCCAGGAATCCGCTCGCGATGTGGAACCCGTCCTTCAGCACCTGGTCGGCCAGCAGCCGCCCGGCGTGCCCGCGCTGCGCCGGCTCGAGCAGGTCGAACTCCAGGGCCAGGGCGTAGGCGGTCTGCGACGGGAAGGCGACCCGGCCGTTCGGGGAGACGTACTCGGCGCGGAACCGGGCGGCTGCCCGCTCCCCCAGCTCGGCGAACCGCGCGCCGTCGCGGCCCAGCACCTCCGCCGCCTGAGCGACCGTGCGTGCCGAGCGGGCCAGGTAGGCGGTGGCCACGCACTGCCACGGCGTCCGGGCGGCCGCCGGGTTGTCCGGCGGGGCGGCGGTGTCGAGCCAGTCGCCGAAGGAGAACCCGCCTCCGGGGAAGTCGAGCTCCTCCCCCGCCCGCGCGGCGAACGCGTCGATCCAGCCGGTCATCGACTCCCACTGGTCGGCGAGCAGCCCGGCGTCGCCGGTGCGCTGGTACAGCACCCAGGGGACGACGACCGCGGCGTCGCCCCAGCCGGTCTCGGCCTGCTGCGGGAACGGCAGCAGCGGCAGGAACGGCACGTACATCGGGACGACGCCGTCGAACTCCCGCTGCTCGGCGGCCAGGTCGGCCAGCCAGGAGCGCAGCATGCCGGTGGTGTCGTAGAGGAACGACGCGGTCGGCGCGAACACCTGCAGGTCGCCGGTCCAGCCCAGCCGCTCGTCGCGCTGCGGGCAGTCGGTCGGGATGTCGAGGAAGTTGCCGCGCATCCCCCACACGACGTTCTCGTGCAGCCGCTCGACGTCGGGGTCGGAGCAGGTGAACGTCCCGGTGCGCCGCAGATCGGTGTGCAGGACGACGGCCTCGAGGTCGTCGGCGGTCAGCTCGCCGGACCAGCCGGTCACCTCGGCGTACCGGAAGCCGTGGAAGGTGAACCGCGGCTCCCAGGTGCGCGGGCCGTTCCCGTCGAGGACGACGACGTCGGTCGCCCGCGCGGCGCGCAGCGGGCGGGTGCCGAGCTCGCCGTGCTCGAGCACCTCGGCGTGCCGGACGGTGACCTCGGTGCCGGCCGGGCCGTCGGGCAGGCGCAGCCGTAGCCGGCCGACGAGGTTCTGGCCGAGGTCGACGAGCACCTTCCCCGACGGTGAGGTGGACACCGACACCGCGGGCAGCACCTCGGTGCGTCGCACCGGCGGGCCGGTCGGGGCCACGAGCGTGGCGAGATCGAGGTCGCCGGCCTCGACCGGCGTCCAGTCCGCGTCGTCGAGGCCGGGCGCCGACCAGCCGGGCACCTCGCGGCGCAGGTCGGCGGTCTCGCCGGAGTAGAGGCCGGCGCGGGTCAGCCAGCTGGGCGCCGAGCGCCAGGAACCGTCGGTGGTGACCACCGTGCGCGAGCCGTCGGGGTGCTCGACCTCCAGCTGCGCGAACGCCCCGGTCCGGTCGCCGTACCAGTGCCGCTTGCCGGTGAAGCCGAGGTGGCCGCGGAACCAGCCGTCGGCGAGGTGCACGCCCAGGGCGTTGGCGCCCTCGGAGAGCAGCGCGGTGACGTCGTGGGTGCGGTAGCGGAGCCGGTGCCGGTAGCTGGTCCAGCCGGGCGCCAGCACCTCGTCGCCGACGGGCGCGCCGTTGAGCTCGGCCTCGAACACGCCCTGCGCGGTGGCGTACAGCCGGGCGCGGACGACCGGGGCGTCGAGCGTGAACTCCCGCCGCAGCAGGACGGCCGGCTCCTCGCCCTCGGGCAGCACCGGCCGGACCAGGACCGCCGTCCAGTCCTCGGGCTCGAGCAGCCCCGCCTCGACGACGACGTCCTCGCTCCACCCGGAGGGCTGCGCGTCGCCGGCGCCCCACACGCGGACGCGGACGGTGCGCCGCTCCCGGCTGGTCAGCGGCGGCGCGCCCCACGGCACGAGCACCGAGGTGTCGGAGTCGACGCGGCCCGACGACCACGCCGGCCCGTCCTCCGGCTCGACCTCCACCTCGTAGGCGGCCTGCCGCCAGTCCGGCAGCTCGGTCGACGTCACCCACGACAGGCGCGGTGCCGTCTCGCCGATGCCGAGCGGCTCGCGGTGGTGCTCGACGGTGACGGCGCCGACGGTCAGGTCGCTCACGCCCGTGCTCCGATCAGCGCGTCGGCGAGGTGGCGGACCGAGCGGTCGACGATCCCGTCGACGTCGTCGGAGCCCTGCCAGATGTGCCCGGCGCCGTCCACGGCCTCGAACTCGACGGGCACACCGGCCTCCCGCAGTGCCGCGGCCAGCTGCTCGCTCTGCGCGAAGGGCACCAGCCAGTCGGCCGTGCCGTGCACGAGGAGGAACGGCGGGGCGCCGGCGGTGACGTGGGTGACCGGGCTGGCGTCCGCCCGCGTGGCGTCGGTCAGGCCGGCGACCAGGTGCTCCTCCGGCGGGACGCGCAGCTCCTCGGGCAGCCGGTCGGCGATCTCCGGCGGCGGCGCCTGGCGCGGCATGGTGTCGAGGTCGGAGACGCCGTACCAGTCGACGACGACGTCGACCGCGCTCGACGGGCCGACGACGCCGACCGTGCCCTCCAGGTCGGCGCGGTGCCCGGTCAGGCCGACCAGCGCGGCGAAGTGCCCCCCGGCCGACTCCCCCATCACGCCGATGCGGGTGGTGTCCACGCCGAGCTCGCCGGCGAAGGAGCGCAGGTAGCGGACCGCGGCCTTGGCGTCGTGCAGCTGCGCCGGGAAGGGCGCCTCCAGCGCGAACCGGTAGTCGATCGTGGCGACGGCGAGCCCGGCGGCCAGCAGCGCGTCGAAGACCTGGCCGGGACGCAGGGTCTCGGGCAGCTCGCGGCGGTCGCCGATCATCCAGGCGCCGCCGTGGACCCACACGACCAGCGGCGGGGGTGCCGGGGTGTCGGGGACCCACACGTCCAGCTGCAGCGGCCGGTACCCGAAGGCCACGGCGTAGGTGACGCCGGAGAAGTGGCGGGCGCCGTCGTCGCGCCGGGTGGCCGGCGGCGGCGGCAGGAACCGGGCGGGCCCGGCCCACTCGTCGGGAGGGGCGGTGGCGGTCATCGGGTGCTCTCCGTCGGGTCGGTGCTCGTGAACTCGTGCCGGCCGGGGCCGGCGGTCGTGGTGGTGCCGTCGGGCAGGACGACCTCGGCCTGCGTCCCGGCGGGGACGACGACGTGCAGGCGGAACGTGTCGCCGTCGAGCCGCCAGGCCGACTCGATGCGGCCGTACGGCGACTCGTGCGCGGCCTCGGCGGAGGACAGCCCGCCGCCGGGACGCGGCCGGACGCGGAAGCGGCGGTACGCGGGCTCGACCGCCTCGATGCCGGCGACGTACCGGTGCAGGAAGGAGACGACGGCACCCTTCGAGTAGTGGTTGAGCGACTCGTGCGGCACCCCGTCGGCGTCCACCCCGTTCCAGCGCTCCCACACCGTGGTGGCGCCGCGGTCGACCATCGTCAGCCAGGACGGCTCGGTGTCCTGCAGCAGCAGCTCGTACGCCACGTCGAGGTGCCCGGCGTCGGCGAGCACCGGCAGCAGGTACGGCGTGGCGAGGAAGCCGGTGCCCAGGTGGGTGCCGGCCTTGCGGAGCAGCTCGACCAGCCGCTCGGCGACGGCGGGGCGCTGCCCGTCGAGGACCAGGTCGAAGGCCAGGGCGCGCACGTGGTCGGCCTGGGTGTCGGGCACCAGGCGGCCGTCGTCGTCGAGGTACTCGGCCCGCCAGGCGGCGCGCGCCCGGTCGGCGAGCTCCAGGTACCGCGCGGCGTCGTCGTCCCGGCCCAGCACGGCGGCGACCCGGCTCGCGAGCCCCGCGCTGTGCGCGAGGTACGCCGTCGCGACGTGCCCCTCGTCGGACGCCACGAAGGCACCGAAGTCACCGACCTCCTCCCCCGGCACGAGCCACTCGCCCCAGTGGAAGCCGGTGTCCCACAGCCACTGCTCGTGCGGCGCGGGCCCGGGTCGGCGCGCGGCCCGCGCCGGGTGGCGCTGCTCGCGGGCCGTCCGCTCGGCCCGGTCCAGCCAGCGGACGATCGTCGGCCACAGCTCGGCGAGGACCGCCGTGTCGCCGTAGGCGCGGTAGAGCTCCCACGGCACGATCACGGCCGCGTCGCCCCAGCCGGCCGAGCCGTTGAGGAAGGACACCGGGCTGTCCCTGCCCTCCGAGCGCGGCATCGGGCTGACGTTGGCGACCGTGCCGTCGGGCCACTGGTCGGCGGCGACGTCGCGCAGCCACTTGGTGGAGAAGCCGGCGACGTCGTACAGGAAGGCGGCGGTCGGCACGAACAGCTGCCAGTCGCCGGTCCAGCCGACGCGCTCCCGGTGCGGGCAGTCGGTGGGGACGTCGCAGGCGTTGCCGCGCAGGCTCCACACCGCCGCCTCGTGCAGGCGGGTCACGCGCTCGTCGCTGCAGGAGAACCAGCCGGTGCGCCGCATGTCGGTGTGCACGACGACGCCGCGGACGTCGTCGGGGGTGAGGTCGGCGGGGTGGCCCTCCACCCGCACGTAGCGGAAGCCGTGGGTGGTGCGCCGCGGCTCGAAGGCGTCGCCGGGGACGCCCGCGCTCACGACGGTGTCGACCTGGCCGGCCGGCAGCGGGTACGGCAGGAAGGGCACCGCCGGGCAGAGGTGGTCGGTGGTGACGTCGCCGTCGGGGCCGAGCCACTCGCCGTGGGTGAGGGTCACGGTCGTCCCGGCGGGGCCGAGGTCGGTCAGCCGCACCCACCCGTTGACGTCCTGCCCGAGGTCGACCACCTGCCGGTCGGCGTCGAGCCGGGTCACCGACACCGGGACCAGCTCCGCCACGCGGCGCACCGGCGGCGCCGGCGAGTCGACCAGCCCGCCGAGGCCGTGCTCGACCACCTGGACGGCGTCCCAGCCGGAGTCGTCGGAGCCGGGCGCGTCCCAGCCGCGGGGCAGCCGGCGCAGGTCCCAGCGCTCCCCGGCGATCAGGTCGGCGGCGACCACGTGGCCGGGCGCGCTGCGCCAGTCCGGCCCGGTGCCAACGACGGTGACCGTGCCGTCGTCGTGGGTCAGGTGCAGCTGCGCGAGGACGGCGGTGCGGTCGCCCCACTGGTCGGCGGCGCGGGTGATCCCGATCTGCCCGCGGAACCACCCGTCGGCGAGGACGACGGCGAGCGCGTTGCGGCCCGGCCGGACGGCGTCGGTGACGTCCAGCGTCTGCACCTGCAGCCGGGCGTCGTACTGCGTCCAGCCGGGCGTGAGCTCGGCGTCGCCGGCCCGCTGCCCGTTGAGGAACGCCTCGTAGAGCCCCTGGGCCGTGGCGTGCAGCCGCGCCGCGACCACCGGCCGGTCGACGTCGAACTCCCCCCGCAGCAGGGCCGCCGGCCGCTCCCCCGCCGGGCCGCCCGGCATCCGGCCGGGCTCGATCCAGGAGGCCTGCCAGTCCCCGGCCGACAGCAGGCCGGTCTCGAACCAGGCGGGCTCGGACACCGGGCTCTCGCCGAGGTCGGTGCGGACCTGCACGCGCCAGTGCACCCGCTGCGACGACCCGGGCGCCGGGCCGGCGTAGGGCACGAACAGGTGCCCGCAGTCATCCACCCAGCCGGTGTCCCACCCGTCGTCGGAGGTCAGGCGGTACGCGACCTGCTCGCGGGCGCCGTCGGGCAGCTGCCAGGACAGCCGCGGCGCCGTCGTCCGGATGCCGAGCGGCTCGTCGAGGTGCTCGACGCGGAGCGGGTGCGGCGCCCCCGACCCGTCGTGTGCCGCGGCCGTCACAAGGCCGGGACGCGCTCGGCGTGGTGGCAGGCGGCCTCGGTACCCTCGACGAGCCGCAGCGGCGGCCGCTCGGTGACGCACACGTCGGTGGCCAGCGGGCAGCGCGGCACGAACGGGCAGCCGGTGGCCGACGGCGCGGCGGCCCCCGCGGTGCCGAACCCGGCGGCCTCGCGGGCCGCGCGGCGGGCGGCCTGCTCGGCCGGGCGCGGTACGGGCGCGGCGGCGGTGAGCGCCACGGTGTACGGGTGCCGGGGCGCCCGGCTGACCGCCTCCACCGGCCCGGTCTCCATGACCTGCCCGCGGTAGAGCACCACCGTGCGCTGCGAGAGGAAGCGGACGACGCCGAGGTCGTGCGCGATGAACAGGAACGCCAGCCCACGCTGGTCGCGCAGGTCGGCGAGCAGGTTGAGCACCTGCGCCTGGGTGGACAGGTCCAGCGCGCTGACCGGCTCGTCGAGGACGACGACCTTGGGGTCGCACACCAGCGCCCGGGCGATCGCGATGCGCTGGCGCTGACCGCCGGAGAACTGCGACGGGTAGCGGTCCACCGCGTCGGCGGGGAGCCCGACCGACTCCAGGCCGGCGCGCGCCTTCTGCAGCGCCTCCGGGCCCTTGACCCCCATCAGCCGCAGCGGCTCGACCAGCGTCTGGCCGATGGTGCGCGCCGGGTTGAGCGAGGAGTACGGGTCCTGGAACACCACCCGCAGGTCGGCGACCAGACGGCTGCGCTGCTTGAGCGACATCGCGGTGATGTCCTGCCCGTGCAGCTTCACGGTCCCGGACGTCGGCGGCTGCAGCCCAAGCACCGCCTTGCCGATCGTCGACTTGCCGGAGCCGGACTCCCCGACCAGGCCGACGGTCTCGCCGGGGGCGATGTCGAAGCTGACCCGGTCGATGGCCGGCGGCGCCTGCCGTGCCTTGCGTCCCGAGCCGTAGCGGACGACGAGGTCGCGGATCTCCAGCGCGGGGACGCGGACGGTGGCGGAGAGGGCCGTGGCACCGGCGGGGGCGGTGGTCATGAGGACACTCCAGCGACGGGGGCGGGCGGTGCGAGCGGCGACGCGATCTCGTCGCCGGCGTGCTCGGGCTCCCACACGGCGTGCTCGCGGGAGAGCTCGTCGACCCGGGTGCAGAGGACCGACCCCTCCCCGTGGGCGGGCAGCACCGGGAACGGCACCGTGCACTTCTCCTGCACGAACCGGCAGCGGGTGGCGAACCGGCAGCCGGTCGGCCAGGAGCCGGGCGGGGGGACGGTGCCCGCGATCGAGGCCAGCCGCTCGGGCACCGGCTCGCCCTCGGGCACGTGCGGGTTCGCCCCGAGCAGCGCCATCGTGTACGGGTGCGCGGGTTCGTCCAGCACGGCGGCGGCGGTGCCGGCCTCGACGACCTCGCCGGCGTACATGACCGCCACCGAGTCGCAGATGTCGGCGACCACGCCGAGGTCGTGGCTGACGATGACGACGGACAGGCCGGTGTCGCGGACCAGCGCGCGCAGCAGTGACAGGATCTCCGCCTGCACCGTGACGTCGAGCGCGGTGGTCGGCTCGTCGGCGACCAGCAGCTCCGGCTCACCGGTCAGCGCCAGGGCGATGCAGACCCGCTGCGCCATGCCGCCGGACAGCTGGTGCGGGTAGCTCTTCAGGACCCGCTGCGCGTCGACGATGCCGACGTTGCGCAGCAGCTCGGCGGCGATCCGCTTCGCCTCCGAGCGCCCCACCCCGCGGAAGCGGCGGATCGGGCCGACCAGCTGGGTGGCGATCGAGAACATCGGGTCGAGGGCCACCATCGGCTCCTGGGAGATCATCGCGATCTCCCGGCCGCGGACCCGGTCGATCTCGGCCTCGGACAGGCCGGCCAGCTCGCGGCCCCGCCAGCGGATCGAGCCGCCGGTGACCGAGACGCCGTCGGGCAGCAGCCCCATCAGCGAGCGGGCGGTCATCGTCTTGCCGCAGCCGGACTCGCCGACCAGGCCGAGGACCTCGCCCTTCCGCAGCGAGAACGAGACGCCGGTGACCAGGTCCGGGCCGTCGTCGACGGAGACGGTGAGGTCCCGGACCTCGAGGACGGCGGCCGGGTCGGCCGGGGCGCCGGCCGGCACGGCGGCGGCCGCGACGGCCCGGCGCAGGGGGCGACGGCGACGGCCGGTCCCGCGAGCGGCGGCGGCCTTGCCCGCCAGGGCGTCGGCGAGCTCGTTGGCCGCCACGACCGTCAGCGCGAGCACCAGGCCCGTGGGGACCATCAGCCACGGTGACGTGTAGATGTAGCCCGACGCGTCCTGGATCATGAAGCCCCAGCTGGGCTCCGGCTCGCCGGGCCCGAACCCGAGGAAGGCCAGGCCCGCGACGATCAGCAGGCCGATGCCGAACAGCTGCGCGGCCTGCACCGCCACCACGGTGGCCATCGAGGGCAGCACGTGGACGAGGTTCACCCGCAGCGAGCCCAGGCCGTTGACCCGGGCGGCGTCGACGTAGAGCCGCTGCCGCACCGACTGCGCCACCCCGAGCAGCACGCGGTAGACCGCGGCGGAGATGAGCACACCGAGGACCGCCATCACCGGGTAGAGCCGGTTGCCGATCACGCCGATGAGCGCCAGCAGCAGGATGGTCGCCGGCAGCGCGAGGAAGACCTCGGTGACCCGGCTGATGACCCGCTCGACCCGGCGGCCGCGCTCGGCGGCGATCAGCGCGAGCGGCAGGCCGATGCCGAAGGCGACGACGAGCATGAGGGCCGAGGACAGCAGCGGCAGCGACCCGGCGCTGAAGATGCGCGAGAGCAGGTCACGGCCCAGCGGGTCGGTGCCCAGCCAGTGCTCGGCCGAGGGCAGCGCGAGCCGGTTGGCGGTGTCCTGCTGGCCGGGCTCGAACGGCCGCCACAGCGACGCGGTGAGCGACGCCACGATGACGAACGTCAGCCAGGCGGCGCCGAAGACCCCGCCGGGACGGCGGAGGAAGCCGGGCAGGCCGCGACGGCGCCGGGCCGGCGGGACGGGCTCGGTGGCGACCTCGTCGGCCGCGTCGAGGGGCAGCACGCTCATGGGGTCCGCACCTTGGGGTCCAGGGCCGCGACGACGAGGTCGAGCAGCAGGTTGGTGACGACGACGACCACCGTGGCCACGACGACGACGCCGACCAGCGCCGGGAAGTCGCTCGAGGACGCGGCGACCTGGCTGGCCTGGCCGAGGCCGGGCAGCGCGAAGAGGTTCTCGATGATCACCGAGCCGCCGAACAGCGCGATGAACTGGATGCCGAGCGTGGAGACCACCGGCACGCTGGCGTAGCGCAGCGCGTGCACGTACCGGATCCGCCACCGGGGCGTCCCCATGGCCCGGAGGGTGCGGATGTGCTCCTGGGTGAGGGCCTCGCGCATGCCGGCCGCGGCGGTGCGGGCGATGATCGCGGCACCGCCGACGGCCAGGGTGAGCACCGGGATCGCGATGCTCGTGGCCCACCCGAGCGGGTCGGAGGAGAACTCCGTGTAGCCGGTGGCGGGGAACCACCCCAGCTGCAGCGAGAGCAGGTAGACGAAGAGGATCCCCACCCAGAAGGCCGGCAGGGACAGGGCGACACCGCTGCCGGTGGTGATCAGCCGGCCCAGGCGGCCGCCGCGGACGGCAGCGGTGACGCCGAGGAAGACCCCGACCAGGCCCGAGAGCAGCGTGGCGAACAGGGCGATCGAGGCGGTCACCGGCAGCCGGTCGGCCATGTCGGCGGCGATGTCGCGACCGTCGACGAGCGAGGTCCCGAGGTCGCCCTGCACGAGCTGCCCCACGTAGTCGGTGAACTGCACCCAGAGCGGACGGTTCCAGCCGAGGGCCTCGTTCTCCGCGGCGACCTGCTCGGCGGTGGCGCCCGCGCCGGCGCGCACGGCGCCGGGGGTGGTGTCGCTGGCGTGCACCAGCAGGAAGACGATCACGACCGCTGAGAGCACGGTGCCGACCGCCAGGGCCAGTCGCTTGGCGACGTAGGCGAGCATCTCGGGTCCCTTGTCCGTGGGTGCCGTGTCAGGAGGGCGAGGAGGTGGCCGGTGGCCGCAGAGGGGTCCGCGGCCACCGGCCGGCGGCCTCAGCTGGCCGGCTGGATCTGCGACAGGACCAGGTAGGCGTTGGTCCCGGCGAAGGACGGCTCGGCGACCGACTCGGCGTTGTAGCCGGCGTAGACGAAGTCCTCGTACACCGGGACGAACCAGCCGTTGGCCGTGATGGCCCGGTTGAGGTCGGTCAGCGCCTGCTCCTGGGCGTCACCGGTGGCACCGAGGGCAGCGCCGAGCGACCCCTCAATCTCCGGCTCCTCCGCGCCCTGCATGTTCATGAAGCCGCCGTAGAGCACACCGGCGACGAAGCCCGCCGGGTTCGCACCGACGGTGAAGGGGCCGAAGATGACCGGGTCGGTCCGCACCGCGGCGAACACCTGGTCGGTCGACGTCGCGTTGACGAAGTTCAGCCGGATGCCCACCTCGGCCCACTGGCTCTGGATGGCGACGGCGTCCTCCTCCGGCTGGCCGAGCACCGTGTAGTTCACGTCGAAGCCGTCCGGGAACCCGGCCTCCGCGAGCAGCTCGCGGGCGCGGTCGGGGTCGTACCCGAACTCCTCGTCCAGCGCCGGGTCGAAGCCGGGGGCGCTCTCGGGGAACAGCTGCGAGGTCGGGCGCGACCCGTCGTGCAGGTCGGCGACGAGCGACTCGCGGTCGGTGGCGTAGATCATCGCCAGCCGGGCCTGCTCGCTGGCGAAGGCGGGGTTGGTCGCGCCGGTCTTGTCGGTCACGGGGAAGCCGACGATGGTGCCGCCGACGCTCACCGTGCTCTGCCGCTCCTCGACCAGGTCGATCGTCGTCGGGTCGAGCACGGTCGCGACGTCGGCCTGGCCGGACACGACCGCGTTGGCCAGCGCCTGCGGGTCGGTGATGACGTCGAAGACGATCGTGTCGTAGGTCCACTCGTCGGCGGCCCACGCCTCGTCGTTCTTGTCGAGCGTGTAGGTGCTCGCCCGCGTCGTCTCGTCGGTGTTGAGCGTGTAGGCGCCCGAGCCGTCCGGCGTGGTCTCCAGCGACGTCGGGTCGGCGATGCCGGCCGGGCCGACGATGACGCCGGCGGTGTCGACCAGGTTGCTGTCGGGCCGCGCCTGCGGCTGGGCCCAGGTGATGACCACGGTCTGCGGGTCCTGCACCGTGACGTCGGTGATCTCGCTGGCCCCGCCCGGCGCCAGGGCGCCGTAGGCCTCGAGGTCGGGGTCGCTGCGGCGGTCGAGGTTGGCCTTGACCAGCTCGGCGTCCAGCGGCGAGCCGTCGGTGAAGGTGACGCCCTCGCGCAGGGTCAGCGTGGTCTGGGTGTTCTCCGCGTCGTTGGCGAACTCGGTGACCAGGCTGGGCGCGACGGTGCCGTCGGCCTGGGTCACGAAGAGCGCGTCGTAGAGCGCGGAGAAGAAGGTGAACTGGCCCTGCGAGTACAGCAGCGGGTCGTAGCCGGTCGGGGCCGCGTCCGCGTCGTAGGCGAAGGTCAGCGTGCCCTCGGCGCTCGCGGAGCCGGCGCCGCCACCGCCGCCGTTGCCGCCGCAGGCGGCCAGCGTGGTGGCGGTCGCCAGCGCGAGGGTCACCGCACCGAGGCGGGCGCGCAGCGGTCGCGTGGTCCGGCGCGACGAGAGGGTGCTTCTGTTCATCGTGTCCTGGCTCCTCATCCTCGACGGACGCGAGGGGTCTGGACGGCCGACCGGCGGCCGTGCGGGCTGCTCGGCCCGGCTGACGTAGACGATGAGGACGACCGGGATGTGGCGTCAGGCACGATGCCGTTGAATGGAACGCGAGTGTGGTGCAGGCCTCATCAGTGACCGGGAGGTGACCGGCGGGTGACCGACGTCCCCTCCCCCGCGCCGAGGGTCCGCGGCCGCCGGCCGCCGCAGGGCGACCCGGTGGTGGACCGGGCCCTCGCCCTGCTGGCCGCCTTCGACGCCGCCCGCCCCGCGCTGACCCTCGGCGAGCTCGCCCGGCGCAGCGGCATCCCCACCAGCTCGGCGCTGCGCCTGGCCGGGCGGCTACAGGCGTGGGGGGCGCTCGAGCGCGGCGCCGACGGCCGGTTCACCGTGGGCCTGCGGCTGTGGGAGGTCGCCTCGCTGGCCCCGCGCGCCCGCGGCCTGCGGCAGGTCGCCATGCCGTACATGGGCGACCTGGAGGAGGTCACCCGCCAGCACGTGCTGCTCGCCGTCCGCGAGGGCGGGGACGCCGTGCTCGTCGAGCGGCTGTCGGCGCACGCCGCCACGCCGGTCCTCTACCAGGTCGGCGGCCGGCTGCCCCTGCACTCCACCGGCGTCGGGCTGGTGCTCCTGGCCTACGCCGACCCGGACGTGCAGCAGGAGTACCTCGCCCGGCCGCTGCTGCACGAGCCAGAGCGGGTCCCGGTGTCGGAGGCGGCGCTGCGCCGCACGCTCGCCGACGTCCGCCGGGAGGGGCTGGCCCACTTCCGCCGCAAGGTCCCCAACCCGCTGGTCTCCGTCGCCGCTCCCGTGTTCGACGCCCAGGACCGGCCGGCGGCGGCGCTGTCGGTGGTGGTGCCCGAGGAGCGGGCGGACGCGCGGCTGCTCGGTCCGGCGGTGCGCACGGCGGCGCGGGCCATCTCCCGCGAGCTCGGCGCCCGGCGGCCGCTCGGGCGCTAGCGGCGTGCCGCCTGATGGCACGGGCATGGCCTGACGGCGGTCCACCTGCCGAGGGTGGCCTGGCTCACCCCTGTCTGGAGGAACCGTGCCGATCCACCCCGCCATCGCCGCGAACCTGCCCCTGCTCGAGGGCATCGAGTCCTTCGAGAAGGGGCTCGCCGACCCGGAGCAGCGCGCCCGCCTGGACGCGTTCCTGTCCATCGCGGGCGCGCCGGCGCCACCGGCCGTCGCGACCCGGCCGGCGTCGGCGCCCGGACCGCACGGCGACGTGCCCGTCCGCGTGTACGAGCCCGACGGCGGCGGCACCGGGCGGCCCTGCTTGGTCTGGCTGCACGGTGGCGCCTTCCGCATGGGCGACCTCGACATGCCCGAGGCCGACTGGACCGCGCGGCAGGTGTGCCAGCGGGCCGGCGCGGTCGTCGTGAGCGTCGACTACCGGCTCTGCGTCGGCGGCGTCACCTACCCGGTCCCCCACGACGACGCCGTCGCCGCCGTGCGCTGGGTCCGCGACTCGGCCGACGCGCTCGGCGTCGACCCCGGGCGCATCTCCGTCGGAGGCGCCAGCGCGGGCGGCAACCTGGCCACCGGCGCCGTGCTGCGGCTCCGTGACGACGACGCCTGGGTCCCCGCGGCGCTCGTGCTCGCCTACACGACCCTGCACGCCGTCGTCCCGGCCCCGTCGACGGCGCTCGCGGCGCTGATGACCGAGGTGCCCCGGCTGCTGCGCTTCCTGCCCGAGGACCGGGCGTCGATCTCGCGCAACTACCTGGGCGGGCCGGAGAGCCGGGCCGACGGGTACGCGATGCCCGCGAACGCCGTCCTCGACGGGCTGTGCCCGGTGCTGCTGCTCAACGCCGAGTACGACGACCTGCGCGCCTCGGCCGAGGCGTTCACCGCGGCGCTGGCGCTGGCCGGCGTCGACGTCCGGCAGGTGCTCGTGCCCGGGATGCTGCACGGCTTCCTCAACCTGCCGGCGGATGACGTCGAGCCGGTCGACGCGGCGCTGGACCTGGTGGCCGGCGTCGTCCTCGGCACCGGGCGGAGACGAGCGGCGGCCGGCTGACCCGGCCCGGTGCGGACGGCGGCCCACACGGTGGGTGCGCCGGGCTGGACCGCCGTCTCGGCCGGGCACGAGGATGGCGGCCGTGACCCTCCGCAGCGCGCAGTGGTACTCCGGCGACGTCCGCAACGCCTACATCCACCGCGCCTGGATGCGCCGCGGCGCGCCGGACGACGCGTTCGGCCGCCCGCAGATCGCCATCGCGAACACCGCCTCCGACCTCGTGCCCTGCAACCGCCACCTCACCGAGGTCGCGGCCGCCGTGCGCGACGGCGTCCTCGCCGCGGGCGGCACCCCGCTGGACCTGCCCGTGATGGGGCTGGGCGAGACCCAGGTCCGGCCCACCGCGATGCTCTGGCGCAACCTGGCCGCGATGCAGATGGAGGAGGCGTTCCGGGCCAACCCGGTCGACGGGCTGGTGCTGCTCGGCGGGTGCGACAAGACGATCCCCTCGCTGCTCATGGCCGCCGCCTCGGTCGACCTGCCCGCCGTCGTCGTCCCGGGCGGGCCGATGCTCACCGGCACCTTCCGCGGGGTGCCGCTGGGCTGCGGCACCGACGTCTTCCGGCTCTCCGAGGAGGTCCGGGCGGGCACGCTGTCGGCGGAGGAGTTCGCGCGGTCGGAGTCGGCGATGATCCGCAGCCGCGGGCACTGCAACACGATGGGCACCGCCTCGACCATGGCGGTCGTCGCCGAGGCGCTGGGCACCGTCGTCCCCGGGGTCGCCGGCATCCCCGCCGCGGACAGCCGCCTGCTGGAGGCCGCGCACGGGACCGGCCGGCTGGTGGTCGAGATGGTGGCCGCCGACCGCCGGCCCTCGACCCTCCTCACCGC
This sequence comes from Geodermatophilus obscurus, assembly GCF_900115395.1. Taxonomy (GTDB): domain Bacteria; phylum Actinomycetota; class Actinomycetes; order Mycobacteriales; family Geodermatophilaceae; genus Geodermatophilus; species Geodermatophilus obscurus_B. The sequence continues at coordinate 92,266 of NZ_FOWE01000005.1, read as the reverse complement.
GGGGGCCTTCGCCAACGCCATCGTGGCGCTGGCCGCCGTCGGCGGATCGACCAACGCCGTCGTCCACCTGCTGGCCATCGCCGGCCGGCTGGGGATCGACCTGACGCTCGACGACTTCGACCGCATCGGCTCCGGCGTGCCGGTGCTCGTCGACCTGCTCCCGGCGGGGCGGTTCCTCATGGAGGACCTCCACCGCGCCGGCGGCCTGCTCGCCGTGCTGGCCCAGGTCCGCGACCTGCTCGACCCGACCGCGCTCACCGTCACCGGCGAGCCGCTGGTCGACGCCCTCGACGACGCCCCGGTCTGGGACCCGCAGGTGATCCGGCCGCGCGCGGAGCCGCTGGTCGAGCACGGCGGCATCGCCGTCCTGCGCGGCAACCTCGCCCCCGACGGCGCGGTGGTCAAGCCGGCCGCGGCCTCACCGCACCTCATGCGGCACCGCGGCCGGGCGGTGGTCTTCGACTCCATCGAGGACTTCTCCGCCCGTATCGACGACCCCGGCCTCGACGTCGACGCCGACTCCGTGCTCGTCCTCCGCGGCTGCGGCCCGCGGGGCTACCCCGGCATGCCCGAGGTCTCGAACATGCCGCTGCCGCGGAAGCTGCTGGAGCAGGGCGTGCGCGACATGGTGCGGGTGTGCGACGGCCGGATGAGCGGCACCGCCTACGGCACCGTCGTCCTGCACGTGGCGCCGGAGGCGGCCGCCGGCGGCCCGCTGGGCCTGGTGCGCACCGGCGACGTCGTCACGCTGGACGTCGCGGCGCGGCGGATCGACGTCGAGGTGCCGGACGACGAGCTGGCCCGGCGCCGGCCGAGCGAGGCGACCGTCGCCGGCTTCGCCGCCCCCCGGCGCGGCTGGGAGCGGCTCTACATCGACCACGTGCTGCAGGCCGACACCGGCGCGGACCTGGACTTCCTCGTCGGCTCGAGCGGGTCGGCGGTGAGCCGCGAGTCGCACTGAGCGCGGTCGCGATCCCGATGGCCTGACTCCGCGCCCCGGTCCGCTCCTCGCTCGTTCCTCGCTGCGATGCTCCCGAGGCTGTCGTCAAGCGATCCCGATGGCCTGACTCCGCGCCTCGGTCCGCTCCTCGCTCGTTCCTCGCTGCGATGCTCCCGAGGCTGTCGTCAAGTGCCCATCCGGGTGACCACCGACGTGCCGAAGCGCTCCGCGGCCGCCCGCTTGTAGCCCGCCGGGAAGTCGGCCGAGGCGCTGCGGTCGACCGCCGCGAGCCGCACCTGGGCGTCCGCGTCGCCGCCGGCCGCAGCCACGCACAACTCGGGGGCGGCGTTGGCGGCGGCCACGAGCGCGCCGGCGGCCCCGATCGCGCCGCACAACCCGACCAGGGACGCCGCCCCGGTGTAGAGGTCGCCGGGGAACACCTCGCGCTCGTGCAGCAGCCGGCCGGCGTCGCCCGAGCTGTCCTTGAGCCCGGACACGGGGAGGCCGGGCAGCAGGTCGACGGGGATCCCGGGCGCGGAGGCCCCCGGGAAGTGGTAGGCCAGCAGCGGTCCGGTCGCCGCCTCCGCCACCGCCTCGTAGTACGGCCGCGGGTCGGGGACCCCGGGCGGTGAGAGCACCAGGACGGCGTCCGCGCCCGCGGCGAAGGCGCGCCCGGTCAGCTCCGCCGCCTGCCGGCCGGTGGCTGCGCCGGTGCCGGCCAGCACGGGCACCTCCGCCGGCAACGCCGCCCGCACCGCGCCGACGAGCGCGTCCCGCTCCCCGGCGGTCAGGGCGGCCGCCTCCCCCGTCGTCCCGGCGACGAGCACGCAGCGCACGCCGAGGCCGGCCAGCCGCGCCGCCAGGTCGGCGGTGGCCGGTGCGTCCAGCGTCCCGTCCTCGGAGAACAGGGTGACCAGGGCGACGCCGACGCCGGTGAACAGGGGCATGCCCGCATCCTGCTCCTGCGGACGCCCGCGGGCCCGGCCTGGTCGCCGCCGGAGGTTGGTTGCCGCTCAATGGCACGGTGCTGGGAGCACGTGACGGCGGTCACCCATGCTCGGGGGGTCAGCGCCGACCAGACCGGGAGTCCCGATGAGCTTCGAGTACCTGATCGACCCGGAGAGGGGCCCGCAGTGGCAGGGCGTGCTGCCGGGCAAGCCGGTCCCCTACGTGCTGCGCCGCGGGGAGGGCGAGCACGCGATGCTCTTCGGCGACCTGTTCACCGTGCTGCTCTCCGGTGACGAGACGCAGGGCCAGTTCGGGATCATCGTCAGCGACTCCCCCGCCGGCGACGTCATCCCCACCCACTCGCACAACGGCACCCACGAGACCTTCTTCGTCCTCGACGGCCGGGTGCGGCTGTTCTTCGAGGACGCCGAGGGTGTCAAGCAGTCGCAGCTGCTCGGTCCCGGCGACTTCGGCTACGTGCCGGCCGGGTTCGCGCACGCGTACCAGATCGTCGAGGACGCCCGGATGATGGGCACCCTCTCCGGTGGCTTCGAGCGGTTCTTCCAGCACATGGGCCAGCCGACCGACCACCCGACGAAGGACCAGCCGCCCTTCATCCCCGATTTCCCGCGCATGCAGGCGGCCGCGCAGCAGCACGACATGCAGTTCATGCGCGACTTCACCTGGCCCGACGCCTGATCCTGCAGCCGTCGCACCCCCGCCGGGCGCGGTCCCTCCGGACCGCGCCCGGTCCCGTGAGGAGAGCCGTGCCCACCCCCGCCGTGCCCACGCCCGCCCCGCCGCTCCCGCCGCCGGCCCACGCCGCCCCGCTGCCCCCGGCCGCGCCCGGCCCGGACGGCACGCGTCTGCTGGCCGGCGTCCCGTTCGCGGCGACCCCGGGCGTCCGCCCGCTGGAGCTGGACCTGTACCTGCCGCCCGGCGAGGGCCCGCACCCGGTCGCGCTGTTCCTGCACGGCGGCGGCTGGCGGCTGGGCAGCCGGCACTCCGGGGGCCCCGCCTTCCCCGGCCGCACGCTGTTCGAGCGCGCCGCGGCCGCCGGGATCGCCGTCGCCAGCGCCGACTACCGGCTCACCGGCGAGGCGGTCTGGCCCGCGCAGCTGTCCGACGCGAAGGCCGCCGTCCGGTGGCTGCGCGCCCGTGCCGGCGAGCTCGGGATCGACCCGGACCGGGTCGCCGCGTGGGGCGAGTCGGCCGGCGGGCACCTGGCCGAGCTGCTCGGCCTGGTCGACGACCCGGCGCTGGAGGGCGACGTCGGGGTGACCGGACCGTCGAGCGCCGTCGTCGCGGTGGCCGCCTGGTACGCGCCCAGCGACGTCGCCGCGGTCGCCGTCGACACCGGCGCCGACCCCGCCGACGCGACCACCCGCGAGGCCCGGCTGCTCGGGGCGGCGCCGTCCGCGGTGCCGGAGCGGGCCGCCCAGGCGAGCCCGGTCACCCACGTGCGCCCGGGCGCCCCGCCGTTCCTGCTGCTGCACGGGCGGGCCGACCGGTTGGTCCCCTGCGTGCAGAGCGAGCGGCTGGCGGCGGCGCTGTCGGCGGCGGGCGGCGACGTCGGGCTGCACACCTACGACGCCGCCGGCCACATGTGGCTGGGCGCGCCGGAGACGGCCGCCGATGCCCTCGACCGCACCGTCGCCTTCCTCCGCGCGCGCCTGCCGGTCGGGTGATGCGAGACGGCTCAGGGCCGTCTGCCGCCCAATGGCAACGCCGTAGGTCGGGGTGACCTGCGCCACCGATGCTCGACGTGTCCGGAAGCGGCACCCGAGCCCGCCGGCCGGCCCCGATCCCCGCACCCTCTCGCCTCTCGCACGCGACAGGACGGCGGCACCGCAGTCCCGACAGGAGTCCCCGTGTCCCACGCCACCGCCCCCTCCCGGGTCCCGGTCCTCGTCGCCGGCGGCGGCCCCAGCGGCCTGGCCGCCGCGATCGAGCTCGGCCGGCGGGGCGTCGAGGTGCTCGTGGTCGAGCCCCGCACGACGCTCGACCCGCTGCGCCCCCGCGCCAAGACCACCAGCGTCCGCACGATGGAGCACCTGCGCCGCTGGGGCCTGGCCGGCAGGCTGCGCGCCGCCGCTCCCCTGCCGGTGACGCACGCCCAGGACGTCGTCTTCTGCACCGGCCTGTTCGGCCACGAGATCACCCGCTTCCCCGAGGCCTTCGGGCTGTGGACGCAGCCGCGCCAGATCGCCGCGGAGTCGGGTCAGCAGGCGCCGCAGCCCGACGTCGAGGTGCTGCTGCGGGCGGCCGCCGCAGACCTGCCGTCGGTCACCCTGCTGGTCGGCTCCCGGGTCACCGCGGTCACCGACGGGCCGGACGAGGTCCGCGCCACGGTCGAGGGCCCGGACGGCGCGACCGCCGACGTCGTCGCGGACTACCTGCTGGGCTGCGACGGCAGCGGCGGGATCTCCCGCCGCGCGATCGGCGCCCGCTACGAGGGCTCCTCCGGCGCGCTGCCCAACCTCAGCGTCACCTTCCGCTCCCGGGCGCTGGAGGAGCGGCCGCTGTGCGCGCTCGGCGTCCACTACTGGGTCATCGGCACCGAGCGCGGCGGGCTCATGGGCCGCCTCGACCTCGACGGCACCTGGTGGGCGATCGTCCAGGGGCTGGACACCGTGGCCGCGGACGCCGACCCCGTCGCGCTGGTGCGGGCGATGGTCGGCGACGACATCGACGTCGAGGTGCTCGCCACCGACCCGTGGCAGGCCCGGATGCTGCTCGTCGACCGCTACCGGGGCGAGCGGGTGTTCCTCGTCGGCGACGCCGCGCACCTCAACCCGCCGTGGGGCGGGCACGGGTTCAACACCTGCGTCGGCGACGCGGTCAACGTCGGCTGGAAGCTCGCGGCCGTGCTGCGCGGGTGGGCGCCGGCCGCGCTGCTCGACAGCTACCAGCCCGAGCGACGCCCGGTGGCGCAGCGGACGATCGCGGCGGCCGGCGGCCAGGAGGCCTTCCTCGCCCCCGCCTTCTCCTCCCGCGACCTCGACGACGACGGCCCCACCGGCTGGCAGCTGCGGGCGGCGCTGGCCGAGGCGCTGCAGGTCAAGGACCCCGAGTTCCACAGCCTGGGCCTGGTGCTCGGCTACGACTACCCCGACTCCCCCGTCGTCGTCCCCGACGGGGAGGCGGTCCCCGAGCCCGCGCTGGCCACCTTCACCCCGTCGGCCCACCCCGGCGCCCGGCTGCCGCACGCGTGGCTGGCCGACGGCGACTCCCTCTACGACCGGCTCGGCCCCGAGCTCAGCCTGCTGCGGCTGGACGCCGCCGCCGACCCGGCGCCGCTGGCCGGTGAGGCGGAGCGCCGGGGTGTCCCGCTGACCGTGGTGGACCTGGCCGGGGTCCCGGGGATGCACGGGCTCATGGGCGGGGACCTGGTGCTCGTCCGCCCCGACCAGCACGTCGCCTGGCGCGGCCCGGCCGTCGCCGACCCCGCCGCGCTGCTCGACCGCGTGCTGGGCGTCCCCGTCCCGGCCTCCGCCGCCCGCTGACCCCACTCCGAGGAGACGACCGATGACCACCTTCCCCGACGGCTTCCTCTGGGGCGCCGCCACCGCCGCCCACCAGGTGGAGGGCGGCAACGTGAACAACGACCACTGGGAGATGGAGCACGCGGCGCACTCTCCGTTCCACGAGCCCAGCGGCGACGCCTGCGACTCCTGGCACCGCTGGCCCGAGGACCTCGACCTCGTCGCCGGTGCGGGCCTGACCGCCTACCGGTTCAGCCTCGAGTGGAGCCGCATCGAGCCGGAGGAGGGCGAGGTCTCCCGGGCCGCGCTCGACCACTACCGCCGCATCGTCGACGGCTGCCGCGACCGCGGGCTGACGCCGGTGGTCACCCTGGTGCACTTCACCCAGCCACGCTGGCTGCTCCACGACGGCGGCTGGACCGGGCCGAAGACCGGCGACCGGATCGCCCGCTACACCGAGACCGTGCTGCCGGTGCTCGCCGACGCCGAGTACGTGGCCACGCTCAACGAGCCCAACCTCATGGCCGCGCAGCCGGTGATGGGCGCGATGGCCCGCCGCGGCGAGGAGATCAAGGGCCTGCCCCGCCCCGACCAGGAGGTCGCCGAGGCGCTGCTGGGCCTGCACGCCCGGTCGATGGAGGTGCTGCGCGGGAACGTGCGCAACGCCGGCCTGACCCTGGTCGGCCGCGAGCACATCGCCGAGGAGGGCGGCGAGGAGCACCTGCGGGCCGAGCGCGCCGCCTTCGAGGACCAGTTCCTCGAGGCCGCCCGCGGCGACGACTTCGTGGGCCTGCAGATCTACACCGCGGCCCGCTTCGGCCCCGACGGGCTGATCGCGCCGGCGCTGGAGGTACAGACCCTCGCCCACGGCATGGAGCGCCGGCCCCAGGCCCTCGGGGCCGCCGTCACCCGCGCCGCCGAGGTGCTGCCCGGGATGCCGCTGGTCATCACCGAGAACGGCATCGCCACCGCCGACGACGACGACCGCATCGCCTTCACCCGCGACGCGCTCACGTCCCTGGCCGCGGCCATCGACGGCGGCGCCGACGTCCGCGGCTACGTGCACTGGTCGCTGCTGGACAACTTCGAGTGGATGCTCGGCTACCTGCCCACCTTCGGCCTGGTCGCCGTGGACCGGCAGACCTTCGCCCGCACGCCCAAGCCGAGCCTGGCGTGGCTCGGTGGGGTGGCCCGCCGGAACGGGCTCGCCTGATGCGGGTCGTGGGGATCCGCCGGCCGGGCGCGACCGGCGTCAAGGTGGCCGCCCTGTCCGACGACGGCGCCGCGGTCACCGTGCTGGCGCCGCTGGAGGAGTTCTGGGCCGACGCCGCCGCGTGGCTGTCCCGCGAGCCGGACGGCGAGACGGTGCCGACCCGCGAGGTCGAGTCCGTGCCGCCGGTGATGCCCGGCGCGCGGGTCGTGTGCATCGGGCTGAACTACCTCAAGCACGTCGCCGAGGGGTCCTTCGCCGGCGAGGGCGTACCGCCGTACCCGACGCTGTTCGCCCGCTGGACGCAGTCGCTGACCGTCGACGGTGCGGAGATCCCGGTCCCCGCCGACGAGGACGGCCTCGACTGGGAGGGCGAGGTCGTGGCCTGGGTCGGGTCCACGCTGGTCGACGCGACGCCGGACGAGGCACTGACCGCCGTCGTGGGGTACTCGACGTTCAACGACGTCACCTCGCGGCGGGCGCAGAAGCTCACGTCGCAGTGGATCCTCGGGAAGAACGGCGACCGGTCCGGGCCGCTCGGGCCGCTGGTCCCGGCCGCGGACGTCGGCGACCTGCGCGAGGGCCTGCGGGTGCGGACCCGGGTCAACGGCGAGACCGTCCAGGACGGCCGCACCGACGAGATGGTCTACACCGTCGGCGACACGCTCTCCCTGATCAGCCGCACCTTCACGCTGCGCCCGGGCGACCTGCTGGCCACCGGCACGCCGTCCGGCGTCGGCTACGCCCGCACACCCCCGTGGCTCATGCAGCCCGGCGACGTCGTCGAGGTCGAGGTGGACCGCCTGGGCGTGCTGACCAACCGCGTCGTCGGAGGGGAGGCCCGCCGTGGCCGGTGAGTTCCGGCGGTACCTGTTCCCCCACGACCACCCGCGGCTGGCGGAGGTCCGCGGGCTGGACCCCCACACCTACGGGGAGTTCGCGCGGAAGCCGGGCACGTTCACCGGCGGGCTGGTCGAGGGCTGGGCCCCGCTGTACCTCGCGCCGTTCCGCGGGGTCACCGAGGACGGGTCGCTCCGGGAGGGGCAGTACCCGCTGACGCCGGCCGCCCCGGGTGAGGAGGCGCCCGTCGCGGCGATGGTCGCCGCCGCCGAGGCGCTGCTGGGCCTGCTGACGCCGGAGGACCGGGAGCGGGTGGCCTTCGCCGTCGACGCCCCCGAGTGGCAGACCTGGGCCAACCCGGAGTTCCTGCAGTTCGACACCGGCCTGCGCCTGGAGTTCCAGCCGCCGCAGGTGCGCGAGGCCGCGCTGGCGCTGGTCCGCGCGTCGCTGTCACCCAAGGGCGCCGACCTGGTGCACGCCGCGATGCTGGTCAACGGCTTCCTCGGCGACGTCGTCGACCTGCCCACGCTGCTGGGCGAGTGGAGCTACAACCTCGCCCTCTACGGCAACCCCGACCTGCGGGCGCCGTGGGGCTGGCAGCTCTACGGCCACCACTGCGCGGTCAACGTGCTCGTCGTCGAGGGCCGGATGGTGGTCTCGCCGGTGTTCGTGGGCGCCGAGCCCGACGAGATCGACGAGGGCCCGCACGCCGGGATCTCCGGCCTGTTCGCCGACCGGATCGCGGCCGGCCTAGCCGTGATGGCGGCACTGACGCCGGAGCAGCGCGACGCCGCCACCGTCTACCGCGAGATGGTCGACCCGGCCATGCCGCCCGGCCGGGTGCACCCCGGCGACGAGCGGCACCTGGCCGGCGCCTTCCAGGACAACCGCGTCATCCCGGTGGAGGGCGTGCGGTGCGCGGAGCTGTCGGCGGAGGCGCGGGCGCGGGTGCTCGACGTCGTCGCCACGTTCGTGCGGCTGCTGCCCGAGGGACCGCGGGCGGCGCGGCTGCGCGAGGTCGAGGCGCACCTGGACGAGACCTGGTTCTCCTGGATCGGCGGTTCCGCACCCGGCGACGTCTTCTACTACCGCGTGCAGTCGCCGGTCGTCGTCGCCGAGCTCGACCACCACTGCGGCGTCTTCCTCGACCACGACACCCCGCAGCCCTTCCACGTGCACACCGTGTTGCGCACCCCGCACGGCAACGACTACGGCCGCGCCTGGGTGCGGGAGTGGAGGTCCCGCCACGATCAGGTGACCTGATCGTGCGGCGTCCTCCCTCACGGTGGGCGGTGAGGGAGGACGCGCTGCGGTGAGGGAGGACGCGCTGCGGTGCGGGAGGACGCCGGCTCAGGCGCCCGGCGGCCGGTCCTCGCCCTGCACCTCGGCGGCCTGCGGGTCCGGTAGCGGTCCGCTCTGCACCGTCCGGGGCTCGTCATCGGGCGGCCGGGGGTCCTCGACCTGCGGGTGCGGGTCGTCGCCGCGGTCCCGCGCGCGGCCGGCCCCGGGCAGGCCCGACACGACCTGGTGCAGGTCGTCGATGAGCTCGAGCAGGGCGTGCAGGTCCGTCGGCACCCGCCCCAGGTCGGCGGTGCTCGGCAGGTGCCCCGCCTCCAGCCCGCGCAGCAGCCGCGGGATCTGGTCGGTGAGCGCCGCCAGGTCGGCGGCCCGCTGCTCGGTGAGCAGCGCGGGCAGGCGGCCGAGCAGCGTGCCCAGCGCGCGGGTCGCGTCGTCGTCGAGCTCGCGGCCCAGCCGGGTGAGCAGGCCGAGGACGGCGTCCACCTGCTCCTCGCCCAGCGCCTCCTCGAGGCGGTGGAGGCGCTCGTCGGACAGCAGCACGTCGAGCCGGGCGCCGAGCCGAGCCAGGCGCTCGTCGTCGAGCAGCCCGACGGCGCGCTCCACCAGCCGCGGGACTCGGTCGTCGTCGAGCAGGTCGTCGGGTCGGCCGAGCAGCCGCTGCACCCGCTCGTCGGACGCGAGGTCGAGCAGCGTGCGCACCCGCTCGTCGGACGCGAGGTCGAGCAGCGTGCGCACCCGCTCGTCGGCGGCCAGGTCGAGGGCCTGCTCGACCCGCTCGCCGGTCAGGAGGTCCAGGGTGCGGTCGACCCGCTGGTCGGTCAGGACGTCCAGGCTGCGGTCGACCCGCGCGTCGGTCAGGACGTCCAGGGTGCGGTTCACCCGGTCGCCGGTGACGAGCTCGAGGGCCCGCACGACCCGGTCGTCCCCGGCGAGGTCGAGGGCGCGCTCCACGCGCTCGTCGGCCAGGTGGTCGAGCACCCGCTCGACCCGGGTCAGCAGGTCCGTCGACAGCAGCCGGTCGAGCCCGTCGGCGATCCCGTCCAGCCGGCCCGGGGAGAACAGGCCGGAGGACAGCAGGCCGTCGACGGCGTCCAGGACGCGCGGCACGACGTCGGCCCGCGAGCGCAGCGTGTCCACCGCGCGGGTGAGCGCCTCGACCCGGTCGGCCGACAGCGCCGCGCCGAGCCGGTCGACGACGGCGCCGAGGGTCGCGACCCGCTCGGGCGTCGCGATCGCGGCGAACCGCTGCACCACGCCCGCCGCCACCTCGACGGCCTCGGGACCCACCGCCGCCGCCCGCGCCACGGCCGGGCCGGCGCCGTCGAGCAGGGCGCGGGTGCGGCGGAGGACGTCGTCGGCCAGCGGCAGCAGCGTCTCGGCGCGCGGCAGGGCGGCGCTGAGGCTGCGGACGGAGTCGGCGAGCGTCCAGGGCAGGTCGAGGAGGTCCGAGGGACCGGGCAGGCGCACGAGGAGCGTCTACCCGCACGCCCGCACCTGACCCACCCGCCGTCAGGAAGGCGCGCGCAGCACCTGCTCCAGCGTGCGGGCCGGCCGCCCGAGGAGGTCGGGGACCGCGGAGGAGACGGCGGCCATCTCCCCGGCCGCGATCGCGGTGTAGGTCGACACCCACGCCGCCACCTGCCAGTCCGGCGCCCCGTACACAGCCCGGGAGGCGAACGCCTCCTCCACCGTCTCGGGCTCGTAGCGCACCGCCCGCCCGGTGACCGCCGTCAGCACGCCGGCCACCTCGGTCAGGGTGAGCGCCTCCGGCCCGGTGAGGTCGAGGGTCCGCCCGGCGTGCGCGGTCGGGTCGCGCAGCACCGCGACGGCGACGTCGGCGATGTCGTCCTGCGCCACCAGCGCCACCTGCCCGTCACCGGCCGGCCCGCGGATCGCGCCGTCGTCGCCGACCAGCACCGGCGCGAAGTCGGCGTACAGGGAGTCGCGCAGGAACGTCGCGGGCAGGCCGCGGGCGCGCACGTGCTCCTCGGTGGCCCAGTGGTCGCGGGCGAGGGTGAAGGTGGCGTCCGGGGCCGCCCCGACGAAGGACACGTAGACGAGGTGCTCCACCCCGGCGGCGACGGCGGCATCGACGAAGGTTCGGTGCTGGTCGACCCGGTCGACGGTCTCCGACGCCGACACCATGAGCACCGTCGAGGTGCCCTCGAGCGCCGCGCGGACGGCGGCGGCGTCGCCGTAGGGCGCGCGGACGGCGGTCGCGCCGGGCAGCTCCGGGGCGCGGGCGGGGTCGCGGGCCAGCAGCCGCTGCGGCACACCGGCAGCGGCGAGCCGGCGGGCGACGCGGCCGCCGAGCCGCCCGGTGGAGCCGGTGACGGCGAGGGGGGCGGCGGGCACGGGCGTCTCCTGACGGGCGGGGGCCGGACGGGTCCACAACCCGCCGCACGGGCCCGGCCTTCCCGGCGCGAAGGGGATGGTCGGGGAGGTGGCACGCGAGGACCATGCGCCCGTGGACTACGCCCAGGCACGGCAGGTCTTCCTCACCCCGCCCGCGGTCGAGCGCACGCCCGCCGGCGTCCCCGACACCCCGGGCCGGCGGCTGCGCGACGCCGCCGAGCCGATCGCGACCGTCAGCTGGTGGGGCGAGCCGGTCAACGACCGCCTCGCGGCCCTCGGCCTGGACTTCCTGACCGGCTACGTCTGGGGCCGCGCCGCACCGATGGGCGAGCCGGCCGCACCGGTCGTCGTCGCCGCCTTCGGCGTCTTCGAGCCCGGCCTGGTCACCGGCGTCTACGAGCAGGCGCGCGCCACGGCCGGCCGCGCCGCCGTCCTCGCCGCCCGGGAGCAGGGGGTCGTGGAGTCGCTGCGCGCCCTGCTGCCCGGCGCCGACGTCACCGGCGCGGTCGCCGCGCTGCGCCGCGGGGTCGACGCCGCCGCGCCGCACGTCGTCGGCCGGCCCCTGTTCGCCGGCCAGCTGTCCCTGCCCTGGCCGGAGGACCCGCTGGGGCAGCTCTGGCACGCTGCCACGCTGCTGCGCGAGTACCGCGGTGACACCCACCAGGCCGCCAACGTGGCCGCCGGCCTCACCGCCGTCGAGATGAACCTCCTGACGGAGTACTGGGTCGGCTGGGAGCCCACCGCGTACGCCGGCACCCGCGGCTGGTCGCCGGAGGCGATGGCCGCGGCCGACGCCGACCTCGTGCGCCGCGGCCTGGTCGCCGACGGCGCGCTCACGGCCGCCGGCAGGCGGCTGCGCGACGACGTCGAGACGCGCACGGAGGCCGCCATGGAGCCGGTGCTCGCCGCGATCGGGCCGGACCTCCCCGGGCTGACCCGGCAGCTGGAGGAGTGGTCGGCGGCGGTCGTGGCCGGCGGTGCCGCGCCGCCGGACCCCTACAAGCGGATCAGCGGCTGACCGGTCCGTCCGGCCGTCGTCCGGGACGCGCGAAACCGCCCGACGGCTCATCGCAAGCGGACGGCTTTCGTTTCGCTGCGGAGTCTTGACGCTCGGTTTCGCGAGCCCCTAGCTTTTCGCGCGCCGAGGTCATCGGGTGGCCCGGTCACAGCAGCGGAGAGCGAGGAGGTGTCCGTGCCCTCTCTCGACGAGCACGCCCGCTCGCAGGCGATCCTGTCCGCGCTGGGGGCCGCCGGGCGGGTCGAGGTGAACGACCTCGCGCAGCGGCTGGAGGTCTCTCCGGTCACCATCCGCAAGGACCTCGACGCGCTGGAGCAGCGCGCCGCCCTGCGCCGCGTCCGGGGCGGGGCCGTGGCCGCGGCCGTCGTCGACGAGGGGTCCTTCGAGACCCGACTGCGCACGCGGCGCGCGGAGAAGACCGCCATCGCCCGGGCCGTGGCACCGCTGGTCCAGGACGGCGACGTCATCGCGCTGGACTCCTCGACCAGCTGCCACTTCCTCGCCCGCGAGCTGCTGCACCGCCGGTCGCTGGTGGTGATCACCAACAGCATGCCGACCGCGACGCTGTTCTCCGAGCGGTCGGAGGCGACGGTCCTGGTGACCGGCGGCATCGTGCGCCGCTCGGCGCGGTCGGTGGTCGGCCTCATCAACGACGTCCTGGCCGGGCGCGGGCGCATCCACAAGGGCTTCATCGGCGCGCACGCCGTCTCCGCCGAGCGCGGCGTCATGGACATGGCGCTGGAGGAGGTGCAGGCCAAGCAGCACTTCGCCGCGCACTGCAGCGAGCTGTACGGCCTGGTCGACTCCAGCAAGTTCGGCAGCTTCTCGCTGCACACGGCCACCCCGCTGTCGCAGCTCACCGCCCTCTACACCGGCGCCGGCGCCGATCCCACGGTCGTGGCGGCGATCGAGCGGGCCGGCACCCGCGTGCACCGGGTCGCCGTCCCCGAGGAGCACCGGTGAGCGCCGTGCGGACCGTCGCGGCGGTCGACCTCGGCGCCGAGAGCGGCCGGGTCGAGCGCGCCGACTTCGACGGCGAACGGCTGACCGTCCGCGAGGTCGCCCGGTTCCCGCACACGCCGGCGCCCGTCGACGGCCTGCTGCGCTGGGACGTCGACCTCCTCGTCCGGTCGGTCCACGACGGGCTGGCGGCGCTGGGCGCGGAGACGGCGGTCGCCTCGGTCGGGGTGGACGCCTGGGGTGTCGACTACGGGCTGGTCCGCGCCGACGGGACGCTGGTGGACGCACCGACCTGCTACCGCGACCCCCGGCAGCTCGCGGCGATGGACGAGGCCCTGGCCACGGTCGGCCGCGACCGGCTGTACCGGTCCACCGGCGTCCAGGTCAACGAGATCAACACCGTGTTCGCGCTGGTCTCCGACGCGCGGACGACGACCCGCCTGGACGACGCCGCGTCGCTGCTGATGATGCCCGACGTCTTCCACCACCTGCTGTCCGGCGCCGGGGTCACCGAGGCCACCGCCGCCTCGACCACCGGTCTCTACGACGCCGCCGGCGGCCGGTGGGCCACCGGCCTGGCCGAGGAGCTGGGGATCCCGACCCGGCTGTTCCCCGAGGTCGTGCCGCCGGGCACCGACCTCGGCCCGGTCGTCGGTCCGCTGGCGGATGGCCCACTGGCCGGGACGCGGGTGGTGACCCCGGCCGGGCACGACACCGCCAGCGCCGTCGTCGCCACCCCGTTCCCCGGGCCCGGGGCGCTGTTCCTGTCCTCGGGGACCTGGTCGCTGATGGGCGCGGAGGTGCCGCGGCCGGTCGTGACCGACGCGTCCCTGGCGGCCAACCTGACCAACGAGGGCGGCTACGCCGGCACCACGCGGCTGCTGCGCAACGTCATGGGCCTGTGGCTGCTGCAGGAGTGCCGGCGGGCCTGGGCCGCCCGGGGTCTGGAGTTCTCCTACGCCGACCTGATCGAGCTCGCCGGCCGCGAGCCGGCCCTGCGCAGCGTGGTCAACCCCAACGCGCGCGACTTCCTCGGCCGCGGCGACATGCCCGCCCGGGTGCAGGCCTACTGCCGGCGCTCGGGGCAGCCGGTGCCCGAGTCCCCCGCCGCCGTCACCCGCTGCGTGGTCGACTCCCTCGCCGTCTCCTACCGGGTGACCGCCGAGGACATCGCGGCGGTCACCGGCACGACGCCCACCGCGGTCTGCGTGACCGGCGGCGGCGCCCGCAACGGGCTGCTGGCCCAGGCCACCGCCGACGCCACGGGGCTGCCCGTGCAGTGCGGCCCGGTCGAGGCCACCTCGCTGGGCAACGCCGCGGCGCAGCTGGTGGCCCTCGGCGACCTGGGCGGTGTGGCCGACGTCCGCGCGGTCGTCGCCCGGACCGCCGACCTCCTGACCTGGTCCCCGCGCCCCGATCCGCGCTGGGAGCAGGCCGCAGCCCGGCTGCGGGAGCTGACCCAGGACGACGACCGCGAGCGGGGGCTCATCCCGACGTGAGCAGCGCAGCGTCCTGTCCCCCACCGGCTCGCCGAGTCCGGTGGCACCACGGGGGCTCGTCCCCCACTCCGAGAGGTGACCGATGAGCAGAACACGAACGACGAGGTTGGCCGTCGCCCTCGGCGCGGCCACCACCCTGGTCCTCACCGCGTGCGGGGAGGGCAGCGGCGGGTCGGCATCCGGCGGCGGAGGCGGCGGGGGTGGCGGCGGCGGGGGCTCCGAGGGCGGCGACGTCACGGTCGCCTTCGTCCCCAAGCTGCAGGGCATCCCGTACTTCGAGGCCATGAACACCGGCGGGCAGGCCGCCTGCGAGGAGATCGGCTGCACCTGGCTCTACCAGGGCCCGGTCGAGGCCGACCCGGCCGCGCAGGCCGACATCGTGCGCTCCTACATCCAGCAGGGCGTCGACGCGCTCATCGTGGCGCCCAACGACCCCGACTCGATGGCGCCGCTGCTGCAGCAGGCCGCCGACGCGGGCATCGCCGTGGCCACCTCGGACACCGACGCGCCCAACTCGGTCCGCGAGGTGTTCGTCAGCCAGGCCTCGACCCAGGGCATCGGCGAGGGCCTCACCGACGCGCTGATGGAGGCCATGGGCGGGCGCGGCAAGTACGCCATCGTCTCCTGCGGGCAGACGGCCGAGAACCTCAACGCCTGGATCGAGGTCCAGGAGGCCTACACCGCCGAGGCCTACCCCGAGGCCGAGATCGTCGACATCGTCTACGCCGGCGAGGACCAGGCGGCGGCCACCCAGCTGGCGACCGACCTGATGAACGCCAACCCGGACCTCACCGGGCTGGTCGGCGAGTGCACCTCGTCGGCGCCGGGTGTGGCCCAGGCGGTCCGCGACGCCGGGAAGATCGGCCAGGTCTTCACCGTCGGGCTCGGGACGCCGCAGTCGATGCTGCCCTACCTCGAGGACGGCTCGTCGAGCGCGAGCATCCTCTGGGACGTCGAGAACCTCGGCTACCTGACCGCGTGGACCGGCGTCCAGCTGGCCAACGGCGAGGAGCTGCAGGAGACCAACGAGGTCAACGCGGACATGCCCGAGGTGACCTTCGACTCCGAGAGCAAGGTGCTGCTGCTCGGCCCGCCGCTGCGCATCACCAAGGACAACGCCGGCGAGTTCGACTACTGATCGCGCCCCGGGGAGGACCGGCACCCCGCCGGTCCTCCCCGGCCACCGGCCGAGCGAGGAGACCATGAGCGAGACCCGAACGACCGGGCCGGCCGAGCCGGCCCCCTCCCAGCCGACCGGAGCACGCGCCGAGCGGCTGTCCGTCACCGGGGTGTCCAAGCGCTACGGGGCGGTGCGGGCCATCCGCAACGCCGACATGACCGTGCGGGCCGGCAGCGTGCACGCGCTGGTGGGCGAGAACGGCGCCGGCAAGTCCACCCTCATCAAGATCCTCTCCGGGGCGGCGACCGCCGACACCGGCCGGATCACCTTCGAGGGCCGCCCCGTGACCATCTCGAGCACCGCGGACGCCATCGCCCTCGGCATCGCGACCGTCTACCAGGAACCGCAGCTGTTCCCCGACCTCACGGTCGCGGAGAACGTCTTCACCGGCCGGGAGATCACCCGCCGGGGCCGGGTCGACTGGGCGGCGCAGAACGCCCGCGTCGTCGAGCTGCTGGAGCTCATCGGGCTGCCCGCGCGCTACGCCACCGTCCCGGTCAGCGAGCTGTCCATCGCCGAGCAGCAGCAGGTCTCCATCGCCAAGGCGCTGGTCGGCAACGCGGAGGTGCTCATCCTCGACGAGCCCTCGGCGATCCTCACCGACGCCGAGATCGAGGTGCTCTTCGGCGTCGTCCGCCGGCTGGCCTCCACCGGCGTCGCGATCATCTACATCTCCCACCGCCTGGACGAGCTGTTCGTCATCGCCGACGAGGTCACCGTCATGCGGGACGGGGAGACCCTCGGCACCTGGCCCATCGAGGAGCTGTCGGTCCGCCGGGTCGTCGAGCTGATGGTCGGCGGGATCCTCGAGGACCGCCCGCCCGAGCACACCGTCCCCGACGTCCCGCCCCGGCTGGTCCTCGAGGGGCTGGCCTCCGAGGGGGCGTACTCCGGCGTCGACGTCGCCGTCCGCCCCGGGGAGATCGTCACCCTGTACGGGCTGATCGGCTCCGGGGCCTCGGAGGTCGCCGACACGGTGTACGGCATGCGCCGGGCCACCGCCGGCCGGGTGCTGCTCGACGGCCGGCCGGTCGCCCCGCACTCCCCCCGCGCCGCCAAGCGGCTCGGCATCGCGCTGCTGCCGGCCAACCGCAAGCAGCAGGGGCTGTTCGGCTTCCAGTCGATCGCCTTCAACATCTCCGCCGGCCACCTGCCGATGCTGTCCCGGCTGGGCACCTGGATGGACCGCCGCCGCGAGCGCCAGGTCGCCCGCGACCTCATCACCAGGCTGTCGGTGAAGACGCCGCACGAGCGGCAGCCGGTGTCGGCGATGTCCGGCGGCAACGCGCAGAAGGTCGTGCTCGCCCGCCAGCTGGTGCAGCGGCCGAAGGTCCTCGTCCTCGCCGAGCCCACCCAGGGCGTCGACGTCGGGGCCAAGGAGGAGATCCACCGGATCGTCCGCGCGCTCGCCGACGAGGGGACCGCCGTCCTCATCGTCACCTCGGACCTGCCTGAGGCCATCCGCATCTCCGACCGGCTGCAGGTCGTCCGCGCCGGAACCACGACGGTCGAGTTCGGCCCCGGGGCGAGCCAGGCCGACGTCCTGGCCGCCGCCGCCGGCGCGGTCGGCCAGGAGGAGGCGGCATGAGCTCGTCCACCCTCACGCCCCCGGGCGGAGCCGCGCCGGCCGGGCAGGAGGCGCACACCGCCAGGGAGCGCGGCCGGGTCCTGCCCTTCCCGGTCACCGGCCAGGAGATCGTGCTGCTCGTGGTCGTCGCCGCGCTGTGGGTGGCGCTCGCCCTGGCCACCCCGGCGTTCCTGACCCGCGGCTCGATCGTGCCGCTGCTGGTGGCGATGGCACCGGTCGCGCTGATCGGCATCGGGATGACGGTCGTCATCATCACCGGCGGCATCGACGTCTCGGTGGCCGGCATCGTCATGGTCTGCGCCGTCGTGGTGGCCAGGGCGATGGTCGGGTCGGGGATCTCCCTGCCGGTGGCCGTCGTGCTCTCGGTCGCGATCGGCGGCGTGCTGGGGCTGGTCAACGGCGTGCTCATCGCCTACGGGCGGGTGCACGCGATCATCATCACCTTCGGCACCGCGAACCTGTTCGAGTTCCTCGGGCTGCGGCTGTTCGGCGGGACCACGGTCGACAACATCCCCGGCACGCTGGCCTTCTTCGGCCGCGGCGAGGCCGGCCGCACCCTCGGCATCCCGCACAGCTTCCTGATCATGCTGCTCATCGCGGCGGCCGCCTGGTACTACCTGCGGCACACGCCCGGCGGGCGGCATATGTACGCGATCGGCGGTGACGCCGACGCCGCCCGGCTGGCCGGTGTCAAGGTCCAGCGGCGGGTGGTGTCGGCCTACGTCCTCACCGGCCTGCTCACCGGGCTGGCCGCCTGCTTCGTCATCGCCCGCGGCACCTCCACGCTCGCACCGAACGTGGGCGCCGGCATCGAGCTGGCCGCGATCGCCGCGGTGGTCATCGGGGGCACCTCGATCATGGGCGGCCGCGGCTCGGTCCTCGGCACCGTCCTGGGCGCCCTGCTCGTGCAGACCGTCACCTCGGGCGTGACCCAGCTGGGCTGGCGCTCGCAGCTGTCGGCCCTCTTCATCGGCATCTTCATCCTGATCGCCGTCGGGGCCGACCTGCTCCGGCAGCGGACGAGGAGGACGACATGAGCACGGC
This sequence comes from Geodermatophilus obscurus, assembly GCF_900115395.1. Classification (GTDB taxonomy): domain Bacteria; phylum Actinomycetota; class Actinomycetes; order Mycobacteriales; family Geodermatophilaceae; genus Geodermatophilus; species Geodermatophilus obscurus_B. The sequence goes on along the minus strand of NZ_FOWE01000005.1, from coordinate 73,900 downwards.
GGTCTCCCCGGAGGCGCCCGCCCCGGCACCCCGGCCCGACGACGGGAGCGCGCCCTCGGAGTCCCGGCTCCGGCAGCTGCCCGCCCTCCTGCTGCGCGGGCTGCTGACCCAGCGGATCGTGCTGCTGCTGGTGCTGCTCGCCGCCGTCGTCGTCACGTTCCTGACGCTGTCGGCGCGCAACTACCTGTCCGCGCCCTACGACGCCGGCTACCTGTCGGTCACCCTCATCAGCGCGGTCCCGCTGGTCATGCTCGGCCTGGCAGAGCTGCTCGTCATCACGTCCGGGCGCGGCGGGATCGACCTCTCGGTCGGCGCGATCGTGTCCCTGACCAGCATGGTGTTCGGATTCGCCTACGGGGAGTGGGGCTGGCCTCTGTGGTCGGCCATCGTGCTGGCCGCCGCGTTCGGCGGCCTGTGCGGCGCGGTGAACGGCTTCCTCATCGCCTACATCGGCTACCCGGCACTGATCACCACCCTGGCCACCTACTACGCGTTCTCCTCGCTCGCCATCGTCATCAACGACCAGCAGCCGATCAGCACCCGGCCGATCCAGGAGTTCTTCTCCGCCGCCCGCTCGGTGCCGGTCGGCGGGGGCGAGGACCCGCTGCAGATCCCGCTGGGCATCCTGACCTTCCTGCTGCCCACCGCCGTGGTGGTCTGGCTGCTGCTCAACCGGACCACGTACGGACGGCGGCTCTACGCGATCGGCACCAACGACGTCGCCGCGGAGTGGACCGGCATCGACGTGCGGCGCACCCGGTTCACCGCCTACGTCGCCGCCGGGGTGATCTCCGGCCTGGTCGCGGTCGTGACCGTGGCGCAGTTCGCCTCCGCGCGGCCCGACGCCGGGGTCACGGGCAGCGGCATGGCGCTGCCGGCGATCACGATCGCCGTCCTCGGCGGGGTGGCGATCACCGGGGGCATCGGCCGGGTCGCCGGCGTCGTCCTGGCGACCCTGCTGGTCGTCTGGCTCAACGCGGGCATCCTGCTGGCGGTGCCGGGCAACGCCGGCTCGCAGTACCAGCTGCTCGCCCTCGGCGTCGTCCTCATCGCCGCCGCGCTGCTCAACGGGCTGGCCAACCGCCGATACGGGAGGACGGGGTGAGCGCCGTCTGGGACCCGGACCTGGTCAGCGACGAGCTGGTCGCGCTCACCCGGTCGCTGGGCGAGCGCTCCCGCGACCTCGTCGTCCTGGCCGAGGGCAACACCTCCGAGCTGCTGCCCGACGGGCGGCTGGTGGTCAAGGCGTCGGGGTCGAACATGCGCACGTCGACCGCCGAGGACTTCGTCGTCGTCGACGTCGACCCGCTCGTGGAGCTCATGTCCTCACCGACGGCGACCCAGGCCGACCTCACCGCCGCGCTCGACGCCGGCGAGCACGAGGGCCGCCGACGGCGGGCCTCGATCGAGACGCTGGTGCACGTGGCGGCGCAGGTGTTCGCCCCCACGGCGTTCGTCGGGCACACCCACCCGACGGCGGTGGTCGGCCTGCTGGCGAGCGTGCAGGGGCCCACCGCGTGGGACCGGCACGTCTACTCCGACGAGGCCGTGGTGATCGGCCGGCCGCTGTACGTCCCCTACGCGACGCCGGGGATCGACCTGGGCCGGGTCTACCTCGCGGCACTGCGGCGCCACGTCGACGCCCACGGGGAGCTGCCCCGGCTGGTGCTCCTCGGCAACCACGGCATCGTCGTCAACGCGCCCGGGCCGGCCGGGGTCGAGGCGGCCTCGGAGATGGCGGTCAAGGGCGCGCAGGTCCGGCTGGCCGCCTACTCGGTGGGCGGCGTCGTCCCGCTGGAGCCGGCGAAGGTCGAGGAGTTCGTCGCCCGGGAGGACGTGACCGAGCGGCGGGCCCGTCTCGGCGGCTCGCGGGCATGACCCTGCCCCGGCGGCTGCGCGCGGTGTTCCTCGACGTCGGCGGGCCGGTCTACGACGACGGGAACTACCTCGCCGCCGTGGTCCGGGCCCTCGACGAGCTGCGCGCCGACCAGGGCCGGGAGCCGGTCGACCGCGCCGCGGTCCGCCGGGTGTACGACGCCGCCCGGGCCCGGCAGGGCGGGTCCCTGCGGACCGCGCTGGCCACGGAGCTGCTCGGCGACCCCGGGCTCCGCGGCGCGCTGCACGAGCGGACCCGCCGGCACTGGGTGCACCCGCCGGGCACCCTCTACCCCGACGTCCTGCCCCTGCTGCGCGCCCTGCACGGGCGGGTCGTCGTCGGGGTGCTGGCCAACCAGGAGGCGACCGTCGTCGACGCGCTCACCCGCGACGGCGTCGCCCCGTTCGTCGACGTCTGGGGGGTGTCGGCGGTCGTCGGGTTCGAGAAGCCCAGCCCGGAGCTGTTCAGCTGGTGCCTCGACCGGGCCGGCTGCTCGCCGGAGGAGGCGGTGCACGTGGGCAACCGGCTCGACACCGACGTCCGGCCCGCCGCGGCGCTGGGGCTGGGCACCGTGTGGGTGCTGCGGGGCGAGGCGCCCGACGAGCCCACGCCCGAGCAGCTGGCCGAGCCCGACCTCGCCGTCCCCGACCTCACCGGACTGGCCGACGTCCTGCTGCCCCTGACCTCGGCGGAGGACGGGCGCGGGTGACCGGCGAGCTCGTGGTCGGCGTGGACCTGGCCACCGCGGCGGTGCGGGCCACGGCCGTCCGGATCGGCACCGGCGACGTCGTCGCCACCGCCGCCGCCCCCCTGCCCGTGCCCGCGGTGCCCGCCCCGGGCTGCCAGGAGCAGCCGCCGGTGCACGCCGCCGCCGTCCGGTCGGTCCTCCGGGAGCTCACCACCCGGCTGGGCGCTCGCGCGGCCGACGTCGCGGCGCTCGCCGTCACCGCGACGTCGGGCAGCGTCGTCGCCACCGACGGGGACGGGGTGCCGCGCGGGCCCGTGCTGCTCTACGCCGACCAGCGCGGCGCCGCGCACGCCGGGCGGGTGAGCGCCGCGACCGGCCGGCCGGTCGGCGCCTCCTCGACCCTCGCGCGGCTGGCCTGGCTGGCCGCCTCCGACCCGGCCGCCCGGTACCTGCACGTGCCCGACGTCGTGGTCGCCGACCTGACCGGGCGGCTGGTCACCGACACCTCGCACGCGCTCAAGGCGGGCATCGACCCGGTCACCGCCCGCTGGCCGGCGGACCTGGTGGCCGCCGCGGGCGTGCCGGAGACCGCGCTGCCTGAGCTGGTGCACCCGGGCACCGTCGTCGGGGAGGTCCGCCCGGACGTGGCGGCCGCGCTCGGTCTCGCCCGCGGCGTGGCCGTCGTCGCCGGGATGACCGACGGCTGCACCGCGCAGCTCGCCGCGGGTGCCGTGGCCCCGGGCCGGACGGCGGGCGTGCTGGGGACCACGCTCGTGCTCAAGGGCGTGGCCGCCGCCGAGGTGACCGGGTTCGGCGGCGCGGTCTACTCCCACCTCGCACCCGACGGCCTGTGGTGGCCCGGCGGCGCGTCCAACACCGGGGCCGGCGTCCTGGCCGACGCCGGGGTGCCCGACCTCGCCGCCGCCGACGCCGAGGCCGCCCGGCAGGGTCCCTCCCCCTGGACCGCCTACCCCCTGCCGGGGACCGGCGAGCGCTTCCCCTTCGTCCGCCCCGAGGCGACCGGCTTCCTCGTCGGGCCCTCCGCGCCGACCCCGCAGCAGCGGCACCGCGCCGTGCTCGACGGCGTCGCGTTCGTCGAGCGCCTCGGCCTGGAGCGCCTCGCCGCGCTGGGGGTCGCCTCGACCGACCACCGGGTCGTCGGCGGCGGCTCCGGATCGGCGGTGTGGAGCGTCATCCGCGCGAGCGTGCTCGGCCGTCCGGTGACGCGGCCGGCCGAGCCGTCGAGCGCCTTCGGCGCCGCCGTCCTGGCCGCCGCCGCGGTGACCGGAGCGCCGCCGGTGGCCGCCGCCGACCGGATGGTGCGCGCGGCCGAGGTGGTCGACCCCGACCCCGGCCAGGCCGGCCCGCTCGAGGAGGGCTACCGGCGCCTGGTCACCGAGCTGCACCGCCGCGGCTGGCTCGACGACGTCAGCTGACCCGTGTCCCACCGAGGAAGAGGAGAGGACCCATGCCGATCACCCACGGCGTCCACGCGCTGGTCTGGACCGGGGGCTGGTCCCCCGACGAGGCCCGCCACGCCATCGCCTCGACCGCCGAGGCGGGCTACGACCTGATCGAGATCGCCCCGATCGACCCGACGGGCTTCGACGCCGGCATGACCGCGCGGCTGCTGGAGGAGCACGGCCTGCAGGTGAGCGCCTCCCTCGGGCTCAGCGAGGACACCGACGTCTCCAGCGAGGACCCCGACATCGTCGCCCGGGGCCGGGAGCGCCTGGCGACCGCACTGTCGGTGCTGCGTGACAGCGGCGGCTCGGTGCTGTGCGGCGTCCTCTACTCCCGGCTCGGCAAGTACTCCGGGCCCGCCACCGAGCGCGGCCGGGCCAACTCCCAGGAGGCGATCGCGTGGCTGGCCGACCGGGCCGCCGCCTCGGGCATCACGCTGGCCCTGGAGTTCTGCAACCGCTACGAGACCAACGTCATCAACACCACGCAGGAGACGCTGGACTTCATCGCCGCGGTCGACCGGCCCAACGTCATGGCCCACCTCGACACCTACCACATGAACATCGAGGAGCACTCGTTCACCGAGGCGGTGCGGGCGGCCGCCGCGGCCGGGCGGCTGGGCTACGTGCACGTCGGGGAGTCCCACCGCGGTGCGCTGGGCACCGGGACCATCCCCTGGGCGGAGTTCTTCGGCGCGCTGACCGAGGTCGGCTACGACGGGATCGTGACCTTCGAGTCGTTCTCCTCCGAGGTCGTGCACCGCACGCTGTCCAACGACCTGGCGATCTGGCGCAACCTCTGGACCGACAACCGCACCCTGGCCCGCGAGGCGCTGGACTTCACCAAGCGCGGCCTGGCGGCCGCCGGGCGGCCCTGACCCGGACGCCGGTCAGGCGCGGTGCACCACGTCGTGGCCGAGGTCCCCGCCGGGGTCGCGGGGGTCACGGTCGGGGTCTCCGGGGTCGCCGCCGGCCGCCCTGGCGGGCGGCACCGCGGGCGCCGGGGGTGCCGGCTGCGGTCGCCCGCCGGCGGTGGCCTCGTGGGCGAGGTCGTCGCCGTGGTCGCCGTCGGCGACGCTCCGCCGGACCGGTCACGGCCCCTCCCCACCGGCCGGCGGAGGCGCCGCCCGTGGGCCGATGCCGCGCGCCCGGCCGGGACGCGCACGAGGCCCCGCGTTCCGGTCAGCCGGCGACGCGCGCCTCGGCGGCGTCCCAGGCCGCGGCCGAACCCGAGGGGCGGTACTCGACCAGCTGCTGGGTGTCCCGCAGCAGCCGGCGCATCTCCCCCAGGCCACCCGTGACCGCGCCGAGCGCCCGGGCCTGCACGAGGGCGTTGCCGAGCGCGGCGGCCTCGACGGGACCGGCGAGGACCGGCAGCCCGCAGGCGTCGGCGGTGAGCTGGCAGAGCAGGGCGTTGCGCGCTCCCCCGCCGACCAGGTGCACGACGTCGACCGCGCGGCCGGACAGCTCCTGCGCCCGCCGCACCGTCCGGCGGTAGGCCAGCGCCAGGCTGTCGACGATGCAGCGCACCGTCTCGGCCTGGCCCTGCGGCGGCGCCTGCCCGGTCTCCCCGCACGCCTGCGCGAGGCGGCCCGGCACGTCGCCGGGCGGCAGGAACCGCGGGTCGTCCACGTCGACCACCGCGGTGAACGCCGGCACCCGTCCCGCGGCGGCGAGCAGGTCGGGCAGGTCCGCCGGCAGCCCGGAGGCGGCCCACGTGCGCAGCGACTCCTGCAGCAGCCACAGGCCCATCACGTTGTGCAGGTAGCGGACCGTGCCGTCGACGCCGAGCTCGTTGGTGAACCCGGCGGCGCGCCCGGCCTCGGTGAGCACCGGCCCGTCCAGCTCCACGCCCACCAGCGACCAGGTGCCGCAGGAGACGTAGGCGAACCGGTCCGACGACGCCGGCACGCCCACGACCGCCGAGGCCGTGTCGTGCGACCCGACGGCGATCACCGGCACCTCGCCCAGGCCGGTCTCGGCGCGCACCTCCGCGGTGAGCCGTCCGACCTCCTCCCCCGGCTGCACGAGGCCGGGCAGGAGGTCGCGCGGCAGCTCGAGCCGCTCGAGCAGGCCGGGAGCCCACTGCCGCGTCGTCGCGTCGAGCAGCCCGGTGGTGGAGGCGTTGGTGACCTCGGCGGCGCGGGCCCCGGTGAGCCAGTACGCCAGCAGGTCGGGCACCAGCAGCGCCTGCCGGGCCGCGGCGAACCGCGCCGTCCCGCGCATCGCGGCGAGCTGGAACACGGTGTTGAACGGCAGGTGCTGCAGCCCGTTGACCCGGTAGAGCTCCGCGGGCGGGACGGCGGCGTGCACGGCCGGGACCGCGGTCCCGTGCCGGGCGTCGCGGTAGTGCACCGGGTTGCCCAGCAGCGCGCCGTCGGCGTCGAGCAGGCCGACGTCGACCGCCCAGCTGTCGATGCCGATGGCGTCGACGCCGCTGCTCTCGCGGCCGGCCGCGCGCAGGCCGTCGAGGACGCCGGCGTAGAGGGACAGCACGTCCCACTGCAGCGTGCCCGCCGTGCGCACCGGCCGGTTCGGGAACCGGTGCACCTCGGCGAGGTCGAGCCGCCCCGGGCCGACCCGCGCGGTCATCACCCGGCCGCTGGAGGCGCCCAGGTCGACGGCCGCGAGGGTCAGCTCCCGGCTCACCCATCCCCCTTTCGCGCGCGGAAGGCGGACATCAGCGCAGGAACGCGGCCGCGACGCCGGAGTCGACCGGGACGTGCAGACCGGTGGTGCGGGAGAGCTCGCCGCCGGTCAGGGCGAAGACGGCGTCGGCGACGTGCTCGGGCAGCACCTCGCGCTTGAGCAGCGTCCGCTGGGCGTAGAACTGCCCCAGCTCCTCCTCCGGCACCCCGTAGACCGCGGCGCGCTTGGCGCCCCAGCCGCCGGCGAAGATGCCCGACCCGCGGACGACCCCGTCGGGGTTGATCCCGTTGACCCGGATCTGGTGCTCGCCGAGCTCGGCGGCCAGCAGCCGGACCTGGTGCGCCTGGTCGGCCTTGGTGGAGGAGTACGCGATGTTGCTCGGGCCGGCGAACACCGCGTTCTTCGAGGAGATGTAGACGACGTCGCCGCCCATCCCCTGCTCGATCATGATCCGGGCGGCCTCGCGCGAGACGAGGAAGCTGCCCTTGGCCATCACGTCGTGCTGCAGGTCCCAGTCCTGCTCGGTGGTCTCCAGCAGCGGCTTGGAGATCGACAGGCCGGCGTTGTTCACCACCAGGTCGACGCCCCCGAAGGCCAGCACGGCCTCGCGGAAGGCGGTGGCCACGGCCTCGGCGTCGCTGACGTCGGCGGCCACCCCGATCGCGACGTCGGCGCCGCCGATGCCGGCGGCGGCGTCGGTGGCCTTCTGCAGGTCGAGGTCGGCGACGACGACGCACGCGCCCTCGCGCGCCAGCCGCTCGGCGATGGCCTTGCCGATGCCGCTGGCCGCCCCGGTCACCAGCGCGACGCGCGAGGCCAGCGGCTTGGACTTCGGCATCCGGTGGAGCTTGGCCTCCTCCAGCGCCCAGTACTCGATGCGGAACTTCTCGCTCTCGTCGATCGGGGCGTAGGTGCTCACCGCCTCGGCGCCGCGCATGACGTTGATCGCGTTGACGTAGAACTCACCGGCCACGCGCGCGGTCTGCTTGTTCGCGCCGAAGCTGAACATGCCTACGCCCGGGACCAGCACGATCGCCGGGTCGGCGCCGCGCATCGGCGGGCTGTCGGGGGTGGCGTGCCGCTGGTAGTAGGCCGCGTACTCGGCGCGGTACTCCTCGTGCAGCTCGCGCAGCCGCGCGACGACGTCCTCGACCGGGGCGCTCGCCGGCAGGTCGACCACCAGGGGGCGGACCTTGGTGCGCAGGAAGTGGTCGGGGCAGGAGGTGCCCAGCGCCGCGAGGGGCGCCAGCTTCTCCCGCGACAGGAACTCCAGGACGACGTCGGAGTCGGTGAAGTTGCCGACCTGCGGCCGGTCGGTGGAGGCCAGCCCGCGGATGACCGGCGCGAGCTCGGCGGCGCGGCGGCGGCGCTCGGTCTCGGGCAGCGCCTCGTAGCCGGGGACGACGGCACCGAACGGCTCGGCCTCCCCCCGCTCGGCGAGGAAGCGTTCGGCGGTGCGGATGACGTCGAGGGAGTTGGCCTCGGCCTCCTCGCTGGTCGCCCCCCACACGGTGATGCCGTGCCCGCCGAGGACGCAGCCGATGGCCTGCGGGTTCTTCTCCTTGATGGCGGCGATGTCGAGGCCGAGCTGGAAGCCGGGACGGCGCCACGGCACCCAGACGACGCGGTCGCCGAAGCACTCGCGGGTGAGCGCCTCGCCGTCGGCCGCCGTGGCCAATGCGATGCCGGAGTCGGGGTGCAGGTGGTCGACGTGTGCGGCGTCGACGAGACCGTGCATGGCGGTGTCAATTGACGGGGCGGCGCCGCCGCGGCCGTGCAGGCAGTAGTCGAAGGCGGCGACCATCTCGTCCTCGCGGTCGATGCCGGGGTAGACGTCGACCAGCGAGCGCAGCCGGTCCAGCCGGAGCACGGCCAGGCCGGACTCCTGCAGCGTGCCGAGGTCGCCGCCGGAGCCCTTGACCCAGAGCAGCTCGACCGGCCGGCCGGTCACCGGGTCGGTCTCGCTGCCCTTGGCGGAGGTGTTGCCCCCGGCGTAGTTGGTGTTGCGCGGGTCGGCGCCCAGCCGGTTGCTCCGGCCCAGCAGCTCACTGACCACGGGGTTGGTCACGGGTGGTTCCTTCCGGGTTCCTGGACCCGGCGAGATCACGGGATCTCGCACGGTGGGAGGGGCTGATCCGTGCGAGATCACGTGATCTCGCCGGGGAGAGGAGGCAGGAGGGGCTAGGCGCCCCAGCCGGCCTGGGTGCCGCCGACGCGCTCGCGGGCGATGCGCTCCTGGTGGCCGGAGCGGGCGTAGGCGGCGTAGGGGTCGGCGTCGAGGCCCTTCGACTCTCGCAGCTCGGCGAGCAGGGGGCGGACGTCGGTGCTGAAGGCGTCGGTCAGCGCGCCGTGTGCGGCCAGCACGTCACCGGACCGCTGGGCCGCGGCGAGCGCCTCGCGGTCGACCAGCAGCGCCTTCGCCGTGGCCTCCTGCACGTTCATCACCGAGCGGATCTGCCCGGGGATCTTCGGCTCGATGTTGTGGCACTGGTCGAGCATGAAGTTGACGCCCGCGCCGAGCAGCGCGTCCGCGGCGACGATCTCGTTCATGATCCGGAACAGCTGGAACGGGTCGGCCGACCCGACGATCAGGTCGTCGTCGCCGTAGTAGCGCGAGTTGAAGTCGAACGCACCCAGGCGGCCCACCCGCAGCAGCTGCATGACGATGAACTCGATGTTGGTGCCCGGCGCGTGGTGGCCGGTGTCGAGCACGACCGTCGCCTGCTCGCCGAGGGCCATGCAGTGCAGCAGCGAGGTGCCCCAGTCGGGGATGTCCATCGCGTAGAAGTACGGCTCGTAGAACTTGTACTCGAGCAGCAGCCGGTGGCCCGGGTCGAGCAGGGCGTAGACCTGCTGCAGCGAGTCGGCGAGGCGCTCCTGGCGGCCGCGCAGGTCGTCCTGGCCGGCATAGTTGGTGCCGTCGGGCAGCCACAACTTCAGGTCGGTCGAGCCGGTGGCGCGCATGACGTCGACGCACTGCGCGTGGTGGGCGATCGCCTTGTCCCGCACGGCCTCGTCCGGATGGGTCAGCGACCCGAGCCGGTAGTCGTCGTCCTGGAAGAGGTTGGAGTTGATCGCCCCGATCGAGACGCCGAGGTCGGCGGCGTGCGCGGCGAGCTTGGCAAAGTCGTCGACGAGGTCCCACGGGACGTGCAGCGACACTCGCGGCGCGGCGCCGGTGTAGCGGTGCACCTGGGCGGCGTCCTCGATCTTCTCGAACGGGTCGCGGGCCACGCCGGGCTGGCCGAACACCTTGAAGCGGGTGCCGGAGTTGCCGAACGCCCAGGAGGGCAGCTCGATCGTCTGGTCGGCCAGCGCGGCGAGCGCGCGGGCGCGGAGGTCGGTGGTCACGGGGCGTCTCCGTTCGGACGGGGAGGGTGCTCGCCGGCGGCGGCGAGCTGGGCGTCGAGGTCGAAGACCAGGTCGAGCGTGGCCTTGCCACGGCCGTCGCCGGTGGTGAAGAAGGGCGCCATCTCGGCCTCCCAGCGGCCGCTCACCTCGGTGGCGTCCACGGCCGCCTGGGCGGCCGCGAGGTCGTCGGTCTCCACGACGCCGACCAGCAGGCCGTCGTCGCGCAGGTAGAGCAGGTACTCCCCCCAGCCGGCGTCGCGCAGCGCGCGCAGCATCTCCGGCCAGACGGCGGCGTGCCGTGCGCGGTACTCGGCCAGCCGGTCGGGGCGGACCTGGAGGGTGAAGCAGGCACGTGACATGCCGGCCCTTCCTGCCGTGAAACGATTCAGCGACGCTGTGGCCTGGACCATAGGACGCCGCTCGGGACCGTGTCAATCGGTGTCATGAGACACCGCGGCGGTCCCCTACGGCTCGTGACGGGTGTTTGACACGTTTCAGGACAGCGACGACCATCACGGCACCGGACGGTGTCCCGTCCCGAGCCCCGACCCCCGGGAGGAGACGCCGTGGCCGCGAGCATCCGCGACGTCGCCGAGCGTGCCGGGGTCTCGGTCGGGACGGTCAGCAACGTCCTCAACCGGCCCGACGTGGTGAGCGCGCCGACCCGCGAGCGGGTGCTGTCGGCGATCGCCGTCCTGGGCTTCGTGCGCAACGAGTCGGCCCGTCACCTGCGCGCCGGGCACAGCCGCACCATCGGCCTGGTCGTGCTCGACATCGCCAACCCGTTCTTCACCGACGTCGCCCGCGGCGTCGAGGACGTCGCCAACAGGGCCGGCCTGGCGGTGTTCCTCTGCAACTCCGACGACCGCCCGGAGAAGGAGAGCGCCCACCTCGACGTGCTCGCCGAGCAGCGGGTGCAGGGCGTGCTCATCACCCCCACCGGCGAGCTGAACCCGCACCTGCAGACGCTGCGCCGCCGGGGCGTGCCGGTGGTGCTGGTCGACCGCCGGGCGCCGTCGGCCGACCAGTGCGCGGTCGCCGTCGACGACGTCCTCGGCGGCCGGCTGGCCGGCGGGCACCTGCTCGAGCGCGGGCACCGGCGGATCGCCTTCATCGGCGGCGCCTCGGACCTGCCGCAGGTGCAGGAGCGGCTCGCCGGCGTGCAGGCCGTCGTCCGGGAGGCCACCGGCAGCGACGACGCGCTCGTCGTCCTCTCCACCGAGGCGCTCACCGTGGCGGCCGGCCGCGAGGCCGCCGCCCGCATCGTCGGGATGCCCGCCGCCCACCGGCCCACCGCCGCGGTGTGCGCCAACGACCTCATGGCGCTCGGCGTGCTGCAGGAGATGGTGCGCCAGGGGGTGCGGGTACCCGACGAGTTCGCCATCGTGGGGTACGACGACATCGACTTCGCCGCGGCCGCCGCGGTGCCGCTGACCTCGGTGCGCAAGCCGCGCCAGGCCCTCGGCTCGCGGGCCGCGGAACTGCTGCTCGACGAGGCCCGCGGGGACGGACACGTGCACGTGCAGGAGGTCTTCGAGCCGACGCTCGTCGTCCGCGAGTCGAGCATGGTCCGCCGCGACAGGACGGCCGACCGGGAGGAGGGCCCGTGAGGGTCGCGCTGTTCGCCACCTGCCTGGTCGACACCGTGGTGCCCCAGGTGGCGCGGGCGACCGCGGTGCTGCTGGAGCGGCTGGGCCACGAGGTGGTCGTGCCGCCGACGCAGGCCTGCTGCGGGCAGATGCACGTCAACACCGGCTACCGGCGCGAGGCGGTGCCGATCGTGGCCAACCACGTGCGCGCCTTCGCCGGCGCCGAGGCCGTCGTGGCGCCGTCGGGCTCGTGCGTCGCCTCGATCCACCACCAGCAGGCGATGGTGGCCCGGCGCGCCGGGGAGCACGCGCTGGCCGACGAGGCGCAGGCGCTGGCCGGGCGCACCTACGAGCTGTCGCAGTTCCTCGTCGACGTCCTCGGGGTGACCGACGTCGGCGCCTACTACCCGCACCGGGTCACCTACCACCCGACCTGCCACTCGCTGCGGCTGCTGCGGGTCGGCGACCGGCCGCTCGCCCTGCTGCGCGCCGTCCGCGGGCTCGACCTCGTGGAGCTGCCCGGCGCGGAGTCCTGCTGCGGGTTCGGCGGCACCTTCGCGGTGAAGAACGCCGACACCTCGACGGCGATGCTCACCGACAAGATGGCCAACGTGCTGTCCACCGGCGCCGAGGTGTGCACCGCCGGGGACTCCTCGTGCCTGGTGCACATCGGCGGCGGGCTGTCGCGGCTGCGCTCGGGCACCCGCACGGTGCACCTGGCCGAGATCCTGGCCTCGACGGAGGACGACGTGAGCCCCACCCAGACCACCCGCCCGGCGGTCCGGGCGTGACCGCCTCTCGCGCGTGGGAGGCGAACCGGTGACGACGACGCCGCAGGACTCCCGCGCCGAGCCGACGCCCCTCGCGCCCGGCGCCCCCCGCTCCGGGACGACGTTCCTCGGCCTGCCCACGGCACCCCGCGGCGTGGGCCACCTGCGCGGCACGCAGTCCTTCCCGGACGCCGCCCGCACCGCCCTGCGCGACGGCCAGCTGCGCGCCAACCTCGGCCGGGCGACGACGACGATCCGCGGCAAGCGCGCCGCCGTCGTCGCCGAGGTGCCGCACTGGGAGCAGCTGCGCCAGGCCGGCAAGGCGCTCAAGGCCGCGACCATGGCCCGCCTCGACGAGCACCTCGAGGAGCTCGAGCGGCAGGTCACCGCCCGCGGCGGGACCGTGCACTGGGCGCGGGACGCCACCGAGGCCAACCGCATCGTCACCGGGCTGGTGCAGGCGACCGGCAGCCGCGAGGTTGTCAAGGTCAAGTCGATGGCCACCCAGGAGATCGGACTCAACGAGGCGCTCGAGGCCGCCGGCATCGAGGCGATCGAGACCGACCTGGCCGAGCTGATCGTGCAGCTGGGCGAGGACTCCCCCAGCCACATCCTCGTGCCGGCCATCCACAAGAACCGCTCGGAGATCCGCGAGATCTTCCGCCGCACCATCCCCGGCGTCGACCCCGGGCTCACCGACGACCCCCGCCGGCTGGCGATGGCCGCGCGCACCCACCTGCGGGAGCGGTTCCTGCGCGCCCGGGTCGCCGTCAGCGGGGCCAACTTCGCCGTCGCCGAGACCGGCACGCTGTCGGTCGTCGAGAGCGAGGGCAACGGCCGGATGTGCCTGACCCTGCCGCAGACGCTCATCACCGTCATGGGCATCGAGAAGGTCGTGCCGCGCTGGGAGGACCTCGGCGTCTTCCTGCAGCTGCTCCCCCGCTCCTCCACCGGCGAGCGGATGAACCCCTACACCTCCACCTGGGCCGGCGTGACCCCCGGCGACGGGCCGCAGGAGTTCCACCTCGTGCTGCTCGACAACGGGCGGACGGCGGTCCTCGCCGACGAGGTGGGCCGCGAGGCGCTGCACTGCATCCGCTGCTCGGCCTGCCTCAACGTCTGCCCGGTCTACGAGCGCACCGGCGGGCACGCCTACGGCTCGGTCTACCCCGGCCCGATCGGCGCGGTGCTGTCCCCGCAGCTCACCGGCGTCGAGGACAACGCCTCGCTGCCCTACGCCTCGTCGCTGTGCGGCGCCTGCTACGACGTCTGCCCGGTGGCCATCGACATCCCCTCGATCCTCGTGCACCTGCGCGGCGAGCACGTCGAGGCGCAGACGCGGCCCACCGCCGAGGCCGTCGCCTTCCGCGGCCTGGCGCGGGTGATGAGCAACCCGCGGCTGTGGCACCTGGCCCAGCGCGCCGCCGGGCTCGGCCGGTTCCTCGCCCGCGGGAAGCCGACGCTGCCCGCTGCCCTTCCGCCGCCGGCGAGCGCCTGGACCCGCAGCCGCGACCTGCCCACCCCGCCCCGGAAGTCGTTCGTGCAGCAGTGGACCGAGGAGCACCGGCAGTGAGCGCGCGCGAGGAGGTGCTCGGCCGGATCCGCACCGCGCTGGGGGCCGACCGCCCGCGGGTCGACGTCCCGCCGCTGCCGTCGCCGCGCGACCTCCCGGCCGCCGAGCTGCTCGACCTGCTCACCGACCGGGTCGAGGACTACCGCGCCACCGTGCTGCGCTGCGCGCCCGGCGAGGTCGGCGCCACCGTCGTCCGCGGCCTGGACCTGGCGCTGGGCGGGGGCTGGTCCCCCGCCGACGTCGTCGTCGCCCCCGGGGTCCCGGCCGCCTGGCGACCGGAGGGGTCCACCGAGGACGACGGCCGGCCGGCGGTCGGGCTCGCCGCGTTCGCCGCGACGCTCACCGGGGTGGCGACGGCGGTCGCCGAGACCGGCACGCTGGTCCTCGACGGCTCGCCGCTGTCGGGGCGGCGGGCGCTGTCGCTGCTGCCCGACGTGCTGGTGTGCGTGGTCGAGGCGGCCCAGGTGGTGCCCGACGTGCCCGACGCGCTGGCCCGCCTGGACCCCGTCGCACCGATCACGATGGTCAGCGGCCCCTCGGCCACCAGCGACATCGAGCTGCAGCGGGTCGAGGGCGTGCACGGCCCCCGGACGCTGGTGGTCGTGCTCGCCGCCTGACGGAGGACCGCGGGTCCCGGCGCCGGCGCGCCCGGTGTCGACCTGACGCCGTCCCCGCGGTCCGGGGACGGCACCGGGTCGGCGTCCGGCGCACGGGCGCCGCCCCGATCAGCGCGGGTACCGCTCGATCGGCGCGGGGAAGGTCGCCCGCACCGCGGCCATGTCGAGGTCGCGGACGGTGGCCACCAGCAGGTCCACCGAGTCACCGGGCAGCCACCCGGGCTCGGCGAACACCAGCACGCCGTCGCGGTACACCATCAGCGTGGGCGTCGACCGCACGCCCAGCTCGGCGGCCAGCACCGGCTCGACGTCGGCGTCCACCGCGACGAAGCGCAGGTCCGGGTGCCGGCCGGCCGCCGCCTCGAACACCGCGCTGAACGCCCGGCTGCTGCCCGAGCGCGACGTCCGGACGTCGACCAGCACGATGCCCTGCGCCGCGACCGCCGAGGCGAAGTCGGCTCCCCGCAGGCTCGTCATCGGCATGCGCCCCACCCCCGTCCGCTCTCCAGTGTGGCCCCGGCTCGGCCGTGCCGTCCGTCGGGTCGGCGGCCCGCGATCGCGTCCGGAGGGGTAGACAGGGGACGTGGAGGCGCGGGCACCGTCGGACGGAGGGGGGCGCGTCCGCCCCGGCCCGCTGCGGTGGGTGGCCTACGCGATGGGTGCCGGGCTCCCCGGGCGGCACCGGACCTGGGTGCTCTACGACACGACGACGGGCACGTGGGTGCTCCGGCACGTGGCCCGCACGCTCGTCCAGCTCGCGGTCCCGATCGGGCTGGTGCTGCTGCTCGTCCCCGGGGAGTTCTGGATCCGCGGCCTGGCCGCGCTCGGCGGGCTGATCCTGGGCATGGCCTTCTCCCTCGCCTACATGACCGAGGCCGTGGAGAACCGGGTCAAGAAGGCCGGCTACGCCGCGGGCTCGGCACAGGCCGTCCGGGACCGGGCGGGGCTGCAGCGCGACGCCCGTGAGTCCGAGCGCCGCCGCGCGGCGGCGGCCAGGCGGGCCGCCCGCTACCGCGCGCGCCGCGGCGGCTGAGCCGCCGGTCGCGAGCGCGCCGGTCGCGGGGGTCTGCTCGCGTACGCTGCGTCCCCGTCGCCGGAGGAGGCCCGGGACGGGACGGAGCCGAGGTGAGTGGACCCACCGGGGACGGGGAGCGCGACGCCGAACGCGACCGCTACCGCTTCCTGGCGGAGGTCACCGACGCCCTGGCGGAGAGCCTGGACTCCGGCACCGCCGCCGACCGGCTCGCCCGCCTGGTGGTCCCCCGGCTGGCCGACTGGGCCACGGTCACCGTCCTCGCCGGCGACGGGGCGCCCGGAGGCGTCGCCCGCGCCCACCGCGACCCGGACCTGCTCGGCGCCGTCGACACCTACCTGGCGGGCCGGGTGACCGCGCCCCGCGACCAGGCCGCCCTCGTCTCCGCGCTGCACTCCGGGGAGCCGGTGCACCTCACCGAGCTCGAGCCCGACCTCGGGCCCGAGTCCCTGCCCGAGGGCCCCGTGCGGGCCGCCTGGGACCTGCTGGACCCGACGTCGAGCCTGTTCGTCCCGCTGCGGGCCCGCGGCTCGGCGATCGGCGTCCTGTCCCTGGTGCGCTGCGGCGACCGCCTCCCGGCGGGGCCCGCCGAGGTCGCCCTCGCCGTCGAGGTGGGCCGGCGCGGGGCGCTGGCGCTGGACAACGCCCGCCTCTACGGCCGGCAGCTGCGGGTGGCCGAGACGCTGCAGCACAGCCTGCTCACCCCGCCGCCGCAGCCCCCGGGCCTCGAGCTCGCCGTGCGCTACCGGGCGGCGGTGTCGGAGGACCTCGTCGGCGGCGACTGGTACGACGCGTTCGAGCTGCCCGGCGGGGCCACGGTGCTCGTCATCGGTGACGTCACCGGCCACGGCGTCGAGGCGGCCGCGGCGATGGCGCAGCTGCGCAGTGCCGTCCGGACGCTGGCCTACGACTCCCCCGCCGGCCCGGCCGGGACGCTCGACCGGGTCGACCGCGTCCTGGCCGGGCTGCACGTGGGCACGCTGGCCACCGCGCTGGTCGCCCGGCTGGAGCCGGCCGGCGAGGGCGACGGCCGGCTGCTGCGCTGGTCGTCGGCCGGGCACCTGCCGCCCCTGCTGCTCGCCGCCGACGGCGGGGTGCGGCTGCTCACCACCCCGCCGGAGCGGCTGCTCGGCACCGGCGACCCCGGCGCGCGCACCGACCACGCCACCACCGTCGCGCCCGGGGAGACGCTCGTCCTGGTCACCGACGGGCTGGTGGAGATCGACCGGGGCGGCATCGACGAGGGGCTGGAGCGGGTCGCCGGGGCGCTCGACGGCCTGCAGGGGCTGCCGGCCGACGCGCTGTGCGACCGCCTGCTCACCCGGGTGCTGCCCGCCCGCACCGACGACGACGTCGCCGTCCTCGCCGTCCGCGTCCTCGCCTGAGCCCGGCCCGTTCCGGGTCCGGCGGGCGTCAGCCCCAGAACGCGCGGACCTCGCCGGCGACCCGCTCGGCCTGCGCGCGGCCGGCGCGGGCGGCGGGTGCGCGGGTGGCCGGGTCGAGCGGGTTGCGACCGAACGCCGCCAGCGCCGCGTCGTCGGCGAGGACCAGGTGCGCCTCGCCGTCGCGGCGCAGGGTGGCCAGCTCGTCGTCGAGGGAGGGACCCAGCGGGCTGCCCGGGAACCCGCCCGTCGGCGCGACGACGAGCACGCGGTCGCAGCCGGCGGCCAGGTCGGCGTTCGTGGGCGAGCGCAGCCCGCCGTCCATGAGGCGCCGGCCGCCGACGGTGATCGGCGGGTAGACGCCGGGGACGGCGCAGGAGGCGGCGACGGCGTCGAGCAGCGGCCAGCCGGTGTCGCGGTCGACGGCGAGGAACTCCCCGTCGGCGGTGTCGATCGCGGTGACGACGAGCCGGGCGGCCGGCCACTCCGGCGACCCGATGCGCGCGCCGATGACCGCCCGCCGCTCGGACTCCGGCATGGTCTCGGCCCGCAGCGCCAGGGCGCCGACCCGCGCTCGCGACTCCTGCTCCCCGCGCGCGCCGGCCAGCGCCCCGGCGACCGTCGCGGCGAAGGCGGCGCCGTCGAACGCGACGGCCCGCTCGGTCGCCGGGACCGGGCCCAGCTGCGCGGCGTGGAGCTCCTCGAGGTCGGCGCCCGTGCGCAGCAGCGTGCCCACGATCGAGCCGGCCGAGGTGCCCACGACCAGGTCGGCGTCGCGGACGTCGGCACCGGCCGCGGCCAGCCCGGACAGCAGGCCGATCTCCCACGCGATGCCGGCGATGCCGCCACCGCCGAGGACGAGCCCGCGGCTCACGGCCGGTGCCGGCGGCGGTGGGGCGGGCGGGACGGCGGGACGGCTGTGGGCATGCCGGTCAGTCTGGGGCCCCGCCCAGGTGCGGGCACGGCCGGAACGGGATACGGAGGATCCATGAGCCGGGGGAACGGGACGACGACGGCCGTGCTGCCGGAGGGGTTCGCCGCGGAGGCGGTCGCCGCGCTCGGGGAGGACGAGGCCGACGCCTTCCTCACCCGGGCCGCGCTGTGCCTGCCCGACGTGCGCGCGGCCCTGGCCGTGCTCTACGGCGGCCGGGCCCCGGACGTGCTGCACCGCGCGCTGCGGACCGCGCTGCGGACGGCCGCCGAGCGTCCCGCGCCCCTGCGCCGCCTCGACCGGCGCCGCGAGATCGACCCCGGCTGGTTCCAGTCGCCGCGCGTGCAGGCCTACGTCTGCTACGTCGACCGCTTCTGCGGCACCCTCGACCGGCTGCCCGGCCGGCTCGACCACCTCGAGGAGCTCGGCACCACCTACCTGCACCTCATGCCGCTGCTGTGCCCGCGCGAGGGCGAGAACGACGGCGGCTACGCCGTCGCCGACCACCGCGCCGTCGACCCGCGGCTGGGCACGATGGCCGACCTCGAGGCGGTCGCCGCCGCGCTGCACGAGCGCGACATGAGCCTGTGCATCGACCTGGTGGTCAACCACACCGCCCGCGAGCACCCGTGGGCGCGCGGCTGGCTGGCCGGCGACCCGGCGTACGCGGACTTCTACACCGCCTTCCCCGACCGGGCGCTGCCCGACGCCTACGACGCGACCACTCCCGAGGTGTTCCCCGACCGGGCGCCCGGGTCGTTCAGCTGGGTGCCCGAGGCCCTCGGCGGCGCCGGCGGCTGGGTGCGGACGACGTTCTGGCCCTACCAGTGGGACCTCGACTACACCAACCCCGAGGTGACGCTCGCGATGCTCGGCGAGATCACCTGGCTGGCCAACCGCGGTGTCGACGTGTTCCGCATGGACGCCGTCCCGTTCCTGTGGAAGCGGCTGGGCACCTCCTCGCAGAACGAGCCGGAGGCCCACCTGCTGCTGCAGGTGCTGCACGCGCTGACCCGGCTGGCCGCGCCCGGCGTCGTCTTCAAGGCCGAGGCGATCGTCGCCCCCGACGACCTCGTCCGGTACCTCGGCGCGCACGAGCGGGAGCGCCCGGAGTGCGAGCTGGCCTACCACAACCAGCTCATGGTGCTGCTGTGGAGCTGCCTGGCCACCGGCGACGTCCGCCTGGCGCGGCAGTCCCTGCAGCGGATGCAGCCCATCCCCCCGTCGACGACGTGGTGCACCTACGTGCGCGGCCACGACGACATCGGCTGGGCGGTCACCGACGAGGACGCCGCCGCCGTCGGCCTCGACGGGTTCGCCCACCGGCGCTTCCTCAACGACTTCTACTCCGGCCGCTTCCCCGGCTCCTTCGCCCGGGGCGCGCTGTTCCAGGAGAACGAGGCCACCGGCGACGCGCGGATCTCGGGCACCACGGCGTCGCTGTGCGGCATCGAGGACGCCCTGGAGCGCGGCGACGACGCGGCCCTGGAGGCGGGGATCCGCCGGCTGGAGCTGCTGTACTCCGTCGCCTACGGCTTCGGCGGCATCCCGCTGCTGTTCTCCGGCGACGAGCTGGCCCAGCGCAACGACGCCGGCTACCTGGCCGACCCCGCCCTCGCGCCGGACAACCGGTGGATGCACCGCCCCCCGCTGGACTGGGCGGCCGCCGCCCGCACCGCCGACCCCGGCAGCGTCGAGGGCCGGGTCTGGGCCGCGCTGCGCCGGCTGGGCGGGGCCCGCCGGTCGCTGCCCGCGCTGACCGGCGACGTCGCGTCGGAGGTCCTCGGCGCCGGCGTCAGCGCCGGGGAGGACACCGTCCTGGTGTGGCGCCGCCGGCACCCGCGCCACGGGACCTTCGTCGGGGTGGCCAACGTGGCCCCGGCTCCCCAGCCGGTCGACGCCGACACCGTCACCGGGCTGGGCACCTTCCCCCAGGTGGCCGGCAGCGACGGCCGGCTCCCGGTGCAGGACGGCAGGATCGTCGTCCCGGGGCTCGGCTGGGCCTGGTTCGCCGAGCACTGACCGGGACACCGGCAGCGAGACAGAGGAGCGGCACGTGGCACGGATGGACCTGCGGGTGCGGGTGCTCGGGCGGCTGCTGGGCCGCGTGTCGATCTCGTCGATGGACGAGCAGCGGCTGCGGAGGGCCCAGCACCAGTCGATCGGGCACAACCCCGTCACCGACCTGCTGCTCGACGGCGTCGCCCGCGGGGTGCGGCTCACCGACGGGACGGCGCGCGGCGAGGTCGGTCCCGTGCCGGTGCGCACCTACCGGCCCCAGGGCGCCGACGGCGGCCCGCTGCCGCTGGTCGTCCACTTCCACGGCGACGGGTGGACGCTGGGGAACCTGGACTCCGGCGACTGGCCGTGCAGCAACGTGGCGGCCTCCGTCGGCGCCGTCGTCGTCTCGGTGGACTACCGGCTCGCGCCGGGGCACCGCTGGCCCGCCGCCGCGGAGGACTGCTACGCCGCGCTGGTCGACGTCGTCGGCCGGGCCGCGGAGCACGGCGTCGACCCCGCACGGGTCGCGGTCATGGGCGACAGCGCGGGCGGCAACCTGGCCGCCGTCGTCAGCCTCATGGCCCGGGACCGCTCGGGGCCCGCCATCGCGCACCAGGGGCTGGTGTACCCGTCGGTCGACCTCACGATGAGCGGCCCCTCGATCGAGGAGAACGCCTCCGCCCCGATCCTCACCGAGGCCGACTGCCTGGCCTTCCGCGACCACTACCTCGGGGGCCATGACCCCCGGCAGCCGTACGCGTCCCCACTGTTCGCCGAGGACCTCACCGGGCTGCCCTCGGCCCTGGTCCAGGTCGCCGAGCACGCCCCCATCCGCGACGACGGCACCCGCTATGCCGCGGCCCTGCGACGCGCCGGGGTGCCGGTGCGGCTGACCGAGTACGTGGGCATGCCCCACGGCTTCCTCGCCTTCCCGCGGCTGTGCCGGTCGGCGCCCCAGGCGCCGGCCGAGTTGTGCGCCGAGCAGGCGCGGGTCCTCGCCGGACGCGGCTGAGCCGATCACCCCGGCGGGGGGTGTGCCGGGGACGGCCGGGGGTCGATCAGGAGGGGGACAGCTCCCCGCCGACGGAAGCAGCCCCGCATGGCCCGGCCCCTCCCCCCAGCCCCGCACCTGGGCGCGCTGCTCGTCGGCGTGTGCGCCACCGGCATGCTGAGCACGACGCTCCTGCCGCCCTCCGTCGCGCCGCTCGTCTCCGACGTCACCCAGGCCCTCGCCGCGGGCGCCGCCGCGGCGGCCACCGGCCGGCACGCCGTCCGGAGCACCGGGCGGCGGATGCGCGCCGCGTGGTGGTCGCTGTCGGCCGCCTGCGCGGCGTGGTGCGCCGGGCAGGTGTACTGGGCCGCGCTCGCGGCCCGCGGCGAGGCACCGTTCCCCTCGCTGGCCGACGTCGGCTTCCTCGGGTTCGCCGTCCTCGCCGTGGTCGCGTTGGTCGTGCACCCGGCCGGCGGCGGGCGCACCGGCCGCCGCCAGCGGGCCCTGGACGCGGTGATGAGCACCGGCGCGGTCGGCCTGGTCAGCTGGCAGACGGCGCTGGGTGCGGTCCTGCGCGAGGACACCGGCCACGACGTCGTCGTCCGCCTGCTGCTGGCCGCCTACCCCGTCGCCGACACCGCCCTCGTCGTCCTCGCCGTCCTGCTGGTCACCCGGACGGCCGGTGACCGCCGGCCGCTCAACCTCGTCGCGGCCGGGGTGACCTCGCTCGCCGTCGCCGACAGCGCCTTCACCTACCTCGCCGCGACCAGCAGCTACGACGGCGGGGTCGCCGACGCCGGCTGGGCGGCCGCCTTCGTGCTGCTCGCCGCCGCGGGGCTGTGCCCCCCGCTCGCGCCGGCCGGCTCCGACCCCGGCGAGCGCCGCCGGACGGGCACCCGGGCGTCACTGCTGCCCTACGCCCCGGTCTCCGTCGCGCTCGCGACCGCCCTGGCCCGCAGCCTCGCCGGCACGCCGATGTCCCGTGGCGAGTTGCTGGCCGCCACCGTGGTCATCGCCGCGCTCATGGCCCGCCAGTACATGACCGTGCGGGAGAACGTCCGGCTCGCCGACGACCTGGCCGCCCGCGAGGCGCAGCTGCGGCACCTGGCCTTCTCCGACCCGCTGACCGGCCTGGCCAACCGCTCGCTGTTCCTCGACCGCCTCCAGCACGCCCTGGCCCTGCACGCGCGGGACATGCGGCCGGTCGCCGTCGTCTTCCTCGACCTCGACGACTTCAAGGCCGTCAACGACACCCTCGGCCACGCCGCGGGCGACGAGCTGCTCATGCGGGTGTCGGAGCGGCTGACCGGCGCGCTGCGCGGCGGCGACACGGTGGCCCGCCTCGGCGGGGACGAGTTCGCCGCGCTGCTCGAGGACGGCGGGGACCCGCTCGAGGCCGCCGCGCGCATCACCGCGGCGATGGCCGTGCCCTTCACCGTCGCGGGGCACACCCGGGCGGTGGGTGCGAGCACCGGCGTGGTCGCCCTCGGCGCCGGCGACGCCGCGGCGGGCGCCGACGAGCTGATGGCCCGCGCCGACGCGGCGATGTACGCGGCCAAGCGCGCCGGCAAGGGCCGCGTCGTCCACCACGGCGCCCGCACCTGACGGCCGGCCGCCGGCGGGTCAGTGGTCGCTGCAGCAGGCGCGCGGCCGCGGCCCCTCGAACGGGCACACCTCGCCGTCGTCCCAGGCGGTGACCGGCAGGACCACGACACCGTCGCGGAACTGGGGCCGGACGTGCCCACGGGTGCGCAGCACCAGCCCCGGGTCGTCGGCGACGCCGAGGAGGTCGACCGCCTCGACGGCGCACCGGCCGGTCAGCTCGCCGAGCGGCAGCACGTCGGGCAGCGCGTCCTGGCCGGGGAAGCGGACCAGCCGCCCGGAGGCCCGGGCCCGGTGGGCCCGGACGGCGGCGACGGCGTGGTCGCGGTGCCCGGGGTCCCCGGCCAGGAGGACCTCCCCGTCCTCGTCGCAGACCACGACCGCCTCCCCCGGCTCCGCCCAGCCGTCGGCGGCGGCCGGCCCGCGCACGCGCAGGGTGCCCGCGTGGTGGTTGCCCTCCGGGACCCGCACGACGTGGGTCACCACCTCGACCGCGCCGCCGGCCCGCCGGCCGAGGTCGAGCAGCCGGTGCTCGACCTCGGCCAGCGCGCGCGGCGGGCCGCAGACGGCGACCCAGCGGTCGCCGGGGGCGGACTCGGGCACGGGACTCAGGCGACGGTGACGAACACCGGGTTGGAGTAGAACCACAGGTCGGTCCACGGGTCGCTGTTGCCCGCCGGGTCCAGCCGCGGCTCGATGCTGCCGGGTGCCGAGAAGTTGCCGTCGGTCCCGCGCAGCCGCAGGTAGAACGGCCGGTCGACCCGGCGGAAGGTGTGGTCGAGGACGACCTGCCCGCGGCCGCGCACCTCGAAGGACTGCACCACGGTGGTCTCGGGCGCCGTCTGGGTGTCGCGGTCAGCGGCCGGGCCGGTGACCGGCCCGGCGATCAGGTCGACCCGGCGCAGGACCGGGACGTCGCCGTTCGCGTTGGGCCGCCGCCGCGGGGTGATCCGGATCTGCACCTGGACGTTCTCGCCGCGGCCCACCCGGACCTGCTCCCCGAGGGTGCCCGGCGCGTTGCCGCCCCCGGCGCCCCGGACGGTCACCTCGAGGGCGTCGACCAGGTCGCCGTGCACGACGAACGCCCGGCCGGCGCGCAGGCCGTCCATCACCGCGCCGTAGTCGCGGCCGGCGGCGCCGACCCAGGTGCGCGAGTAGTAGCCGGGCCAGAAGTCGCCGCGCGTCGGGTCCGGGACACCGCTGTCGACCGGGTCGGGGTACTGGCCGTCGGCGTCGAACCAGGCGCGGGTGTCCTGCCCCGCGGGGCGGACGAGGCTGTCGCGGTACACCGAGTGCGAGTCGGAGTTGGCGGTGATCCACCACCCCCGGCCCTCGGCCAGCAGCGAGTCCCAGACCCCGCCGAGCCGCGCCGTCATCCAGTCGAAGCCCCCGAAGGTCCGGTAGGACTCCAGCGGGTAGCCGGGGAAGCTGTTCGCCCCCGGCCCGTTGCCGTAGTAGCCGCGCTCCTCGCCCGGCCCCTCCGGCGTGGGGATGCCGGCGGCCTGGTGGCCCGGCGCGCCCTCCATGCCGACCGCGATCCGGGGGTCGGCGTCGTTCCAGGCGCGGATCTCGTGCGGCGAGTCCAGGCCGTTGCGGGCCGGGTGGTTGGCGAGGAACAGCGCGTTGGGCGTGCGGCCGCCCGTCATCTGCCGGCCGAGCCACCGGATGCCCAGGACGGCCTGCTCCTCGTTGGCCGGCGAGCTCGCGGAGGTGCCGCGGACCGCGCCGTCGAACTGGTTCTCGAACTCGCGGAGGACGGCGACCTCGTTGGCGTTCGGGGCGACGAACACCGTGCCGTGCTCGGCGGCCGGGATGTTCCACTCCAGGCCCTGGAACACCAGCATGCCGCGGTGGGCGTCCCGGGCGGCCCGGATCTCGGGGTTGACGGCCTCCACGCCGAGCCGCGCGTGGGCCGCGGAGCCGTGGTCGGTGATGACCAGCCAGTCCACGCCGTTGCGCCGGGCCTGCTCCACCTGCTGGCCGACGGTGTAGAGGCCGTCGGGGCTGAACTGCGTGTGGATGTGGTGGTCGCCGTTGAGCCAGGTGTAGCCGCCGGCGCCGCCCCGGCCGGGGCGCGGGGCGGCCTGCGCGGCGCGGGGGGCGCCGGCCACCGTGGCACCGACGGTGACCCCGAGGACGCCGGCGGCCTGCAGGAAGCGGCGGCGGGACAGGTCGCCCGGCGTCAGCGCCGCGTCGGGCACCGCGGCGTCGCCGTAGGGCGCGTACCCGGCGTCGCCGTCGTGGGGGTGGGGGTGCGCGTGGTCGTGCCCGTGGTCGTGGTGGTGACCACCGGTGCCGTGCGAGTGGGAACCGGACACGTCTCTCCTCGGGTGCGGGAGCGGGAGGACCGGCCGCGGAGCGCGATCCGGGCACTCCCCATCGTCACCAGCGAGGTGGCCCGGAGGTGTCCCGCCGGTGTCGTCCGGCGGTGCCCGGCGTGACGTCTGCGGGGCGGGCGGGTCGGTGACAAGGTGGGCCGGTGGGAGAAGCAGCGGACACCGTGGCGCACCGGGACGGCCGGCGGACACCTGCCGTCCGCACCTACCAGGGACACGGCGTGCACGCCGCCCCTGGGGTGCACGAGTACGCGGCGGAGCTGGTCCGCGCGGCGCTGCCCGCGGGCGGGCGGGTGCTCGAGGTGGGATCCGGCTGCGGCGCCCTGGCGCTGCGGCTGCGCGACGCCGGCATCGACGTCGTCCCCACCGACCTCGACCCGCCGCACGAGTGGATCCACCGGCTCGACCTCGACGACCCGCACTGGAGCGAGGACACCCGCGGCCCGTTCGACCTCGTCGTCTGCGTGGAGACGCTCGAGCACGTGGAGAACCCCCGGCAGGTGCTGCGCTCGATCCGGGCCCTGCTGCGCCCCGGTGACCGGCTGCTGGTGAGCACGCCCAACGTCACGCACCCGCACTCGCGGCTGCTGACCCTGCTGCGCGGCGCCCCCTACATCTTCGGCCCGCGCCACTACCACTCCCCCGGCCACATCACGCTGCTGCCGGACTGGATGCTCACCGAGCACGTCCGGCTCGCCGGGTTCGGGTCCCTGGAGGTCACCACCGCCGGCGACACCCTCTACCGGGGACCGATGCGGGTTGCCTACCGCGTGGAGATGGCGCTGCTGTGGCTGGCCGGCATCCGCCAGCGGGCCACCGCCGGCGACGGCGTGTGCACCTTCGTCACCGCCACCGCCGTCTGACGACGGGCCCTCCTGCCGGTCACCGGACGTGCGCGGGCACGGGGAGGAACGGCGCCCACGACGTCGCGGTGCACGAGCCGTACCGGTGGGCGGTCACCTCGTCGGCGAACACCTCCAGCGCACCGGCGACCAGCCGCGCGGCGCCGTCGGCGTGCCGGCACGCGCCACACCCGGGCCGGCCGGCGACGTCGTCGAGCAGCCCCGGCGGCGGGGGCACGGTGGCGGCCAGCGCGGCGGCGACGCGGGACAGGTGGTCGGCACAGGGCCCGCAGCGGCCGGCCGGGGCGCCGGTCGGGTCGCCGGTCAGGGCCGCGACCACCCGGGCGGTCTCGAGCAGCCCGCAGCGGTCGCCCGGCAGCGCGGCCAGCACGACGGCACCCGGGTGCGCGCCCACGGCGGCGAGGTCGGCGCCGTCCAGGCGCAGCCCCCGCGCGGCCGCGGCCGGCACCCAGGTGCCGGACCCGCCCCCGACGAGCACGGCCCGCGCGCCGCCGAGGGGCAGCAGGTCGGCCAACCGGGTGCCGGGGTCGGCGTCGACGACGTCGGCGTGCGGGACGCCGGCGGCCTCCCAGCGGCGGGTGACCAGCCGGGCGCCCGCCGGCCCGGTGCACCCGCGGGCGAGCAGCGCGAGCCGGGCCAGGGTCTCGACGTCGAGCACGAGGGTCGGCCGGCCGCCCACCGGTGACGGCGGTACCACCACGTCGAGCCGCACCGCGTCCCCGCGCTCGGCGACGGCGCGGAGGACGGTGGCCAGCCGGTCGGCGGGCGCGGCGAGCGCCAGCGTCGTCGCACCGAGCGTGCGGCCGGCCAGGGCGAGACCGTCGAGCACCAGGTGCGGCGCCCGGGTGAGCAGCGCCCGGTCCCCGAGTCCCGCCGGGTCCCCGCCCACGCCGTCGGCGACCACCACCGGCGCACGCCGGGCGGTGAGGGCCGCCTGCGCGACCGAGCGGATGCGCCCCGCGGCCGGCAGGCCGCCCCGGGCGGTCAGGCCGGCGGACCCGGCGAGCGCGGCGGCGTCGGCCGCCGGCAGCGGGCCGTGGGCGGCCAGGTGGTCGGCGAGCGCGGCGCCGGTGGCGTCGAGCAGGCCCGCGGGCGCGAGCGCGGCCGTCACCGGCGGGGCCGACCCGGGCGGGGGCGACCGCGCGGCCGGAGACGAGCGGGGGATCCGGACATCGGCGCCTCCTCGGCGGTCACCGCGAGGGTGGGAGGCCGACCTGTCCTCCTCCGGGGTGCTGCCTGGCAACCTGCTGTGAGCCGGGCCGGGGCGCGGGCGTACGGATGACCGGGACGCCGTCCCCCGCGCCGGGAGCCCGCGGGAAGGACGTCCCACCGGCGACGACCGAACCGACATCCCGACCGGACCGGACGGTGGACCGACCGTTTCGGTCGGTCGGCGCGTAGCCTGTGCGGACGTGGCGCGTCCCTTCCGGCAGCAGATCGACGAGGGCATCCTCGACCGCGCCGCCGGACTGTTCGCCCGTCGCGGGTACGCCAAGACCTCCGTCCAGGACGTCGCCGACGCCGTCGGCCTGTCCAAGGCGGGGCTGCTGCACCACTTCCCCAGCAAGGACGCGCTGCACGAGGCGGTCCTCGCCCACGCCGACGCGCTCGGCCGGCGGGTGCTCGACGGGGTGGCGCACCTGCCTCCCGGGCCCGCGCGCGACCGGCTGGCCGTGGAGCTCCTCGTCGACGTCGCGCTCGGCCACCCGGGCGTCGTCGCGATGCTGCTGGCCCCGGTGACCGAGCTCGCCGACGGTGTCGTGCACGAGACGGGCAGCCCCGAGCACGCGGTCCTCGAGGCCTTCGGCGTCGACCCCGACGACGACGCCGACCCCGAGCGCACCGTGCGCGTCGTCGGCGCGCTCGGCGCCCTCGCCGTCCTCGCCCTGGCGGCCCACGAGGCCGACCGCACCACCGAGTGGCGCCCGCTGGTCGTCGCCACCTGTCTCGACGCGCTCGGACACCGCCGTCCGCGCACCCTCCCTTCCCACCCCCAGCAGGCGGAGGCCTGATCCCCCATGGCAGTCCTGTTGTCCCGTCTCGGGACCTCCTCCGCACGGCACCGGTTCGCCGTCCTCGCCGTGTGGCTCCTCGTCCTCGTGGCGGGCGGTGCCGGCGCGGCCACCCTCGCCGGGGAGACCTCGACCGACTTCGCCATCCCCGGCCAGGAGTCCACCACCGCGCTCGAGCGGATCGGCGAGGAGTTCGGCGGCGCGGCCGGCGGCGTGAGCGCGCGGGTCGTCGTCGTCGCGCCCGAGGGCGCCCAGCTGACCACGCCGGAGAACGCCGCGGCGGTCACCGGGCTGGTCGGCACGCTGACCGGCCTGCCCGGGGTCGCCTCGGCCACGAACCCGCTCGACCCCGCGGCCCCCGGCGTGAACGCCGAGCTGACCACCGCCTACAGCACCGTCAGCTACGACGCCCCCGGCGGCGTCACCCCCGAGCAGCGGGAGGCCCTGCTGTCGGCGGTCGAGGACGCCGACGGCGACGGCGGGCTGACCGTCGCCGTCACCGGCCAGGCCGTCGAGGAGGTGCCGGCCGTCGGCGGACCGTCGGAGGTCATCGGCGTGGTCGTCGCCCTCGTGGTCCTGGCCGTCACCTACGGCGCGCTGGCCGTCGCCGGCATGAACCTGATGACCGCGCTCGTCGGTGTCGGCGTCGGTGTCCTGGGCATCACCATCGCCACCGGCTTCACCGACCTGTCCTCGACGACGCCGATCCTCGCCGCGATGCTCGGCCTGGCCGTCGGCATCGACTACACGCTGTTCATCGTCACGCGGCACCGCCAGGAGCTGCTGCGCGGCACCGACGTCCGCACCTCGATCGGCCTGGCCGTGGGGACGGCGGGCTCCGCGGTGGTCACCGCCGGCCTGACCGTCGTCATCGCCCTGGCCGGGCTGTTCGTCGCCGGCATCCCGTTCCTGACCCAGATGGGCCTGGCGGCGGCCGGCACGATCGTCGTCGCGGTCCTCGTGGCCCTCACGCTCGTGCCGGCGGTGCTGTCGCTGCTCGGGCAGCGGGTGCTGCCGCGCCGCCGCCGCACCGCCGCCGCGGGCTCCCCCGCCCCGGCCCGCGACCGCGGCTTCCTCGCCGGCTGGATCGCGACCGTGACGCACCGCCCGGTGGCCTGGCTGCTGCTGGCGATCGTCACCCTGGCCGCCGTCGCCATCCCGGTCGCCTCCATGCGGACCACGCTCATCCAGACCCCGGCCGAGGGCACCTCCGCCGCCCGCGCCGACGCGCTGCTCGCCGAGGGCTTCGGCGAGGGCTTCAACGGGCCGATCACCGTCCTGTTCGAGGGCGACGGGGCCGCCGCGGCCGCCGCGCAGGTCGGCACCGGGCTCGCCGACCTCGACGACGTCGCCGTCGTCGCCCCGCCGGTGCCCAACGCCGACGACACCGCGGCGCTGCTGACCGTCGTCCCGGAGTCCGGTCCCAGCAGCGAGGCGACCGAGCAGCTCGTCACCGACCTGCGCGACCGGCTCGCCGGCGTCGACGGTGTCGAGGCCTCCGTCACCGGGGCGACGGCGGTCAGCGTCGACGTCGCGCAGAGCCTCGACGAGGCGCTGCCGGTGTACCTGCTGCTCGTCGTCGGGCTGGCGCTGGTGCTGCTCGTGCTGGTCTTCCGGTCACTGCTGGTGCCGCTGGTCGGCGTGCTGGGCTTCCTGCTGACCATCGGCGCCGCGCTCGGGGCCACCGTGGCGGTGTTCCAGTGGGGCTGGCTGGCCGACGTGGTCAACCTCGACTCCACCGGCCCGCTGCTGAGCCTCACGCCGATCCTGGTGATCGGCATCCTGTTCGGCCTGGCGATGGACTACCAGGTGTTCCTGGTGTCGCGGATGCACGAGGCCCACACCCACGGCACCCCGCCCATGGAGGCCATCCGCACCGGATTCCGGCAGGCAGCGCCGGTCGTCGTCGCGGCCGCGCTGATCATGTTCTCGGTGTTCGCCGGGTTCGTGCCGGCCGGCGAGCCGACCATCAAGTCGATCGCGTTCGCGCTGGCGATCGGCATCCTCGTCGACGCCTTCGTCGTCCGGATGGTGCTCGTGCCGGCCGCGCTCGCGCTGCTGGGCGAGCGGGCCTGGTGGCTGCCGCGCTGGCTGCGCTGGCTGCCGGTGCTCGACGTCGAGGGCGCCGCGCTGGAGAAGGACCCGGCCGCGCACCGCGAGCGGGAGCTGGTCGGCGACCCGCGCTGACCCCGCCCAGGCACAGGAAGCTCTCCCCTCGTCCCGGCGCCCGGGACGAGGGGAGAGCTTCCTATGCCGGTCCTCCCCGCGATCGGGGGTGACGCCGCCCGCCTCCGTGGCGCACAGTCGAGCCGAGCGCTCCCCGGACGAGAGGACCCGCAGTGACCGAGCCAGGCAGCAGCCCGACGACGGCGCCGGCCCTGCCGTCGTACGCCAGCGGCACCTCGACCGTCCCCCTGCTCGGGGACACGATCGGCGCGAACCTCGACCGGACGGCCGCGCGGGTCGGCGACCACGAGGCCCTGGTGGAGTGCGCCACCGGTCGTCGCTGGACCTATCCGCAGCTGGTCGCCGACGTCGACGCCTGCGCGCTCGGCCTGGACGCGCTGGGGGTGGACAAGGGCGACCGGGTCGGCATCTGGTCGCCCAACTGCGCCGAGTGGGTGTTCGTCCAGTACGGGACGGCGAAGCTCGGCGCGGTCATGGTCAACATCAACCCCGCCTACCGCACCCACGAGCTGGCGTTCGTGCTGCGCCAGGCGGGCATCTCGGTGCTTGTCGCCGCGCCGGAGTTCAAGACCAGCGACTACCGGGCGATGGTGGCCGAGGTGCGCGGCGGGTGCCCCGAGCTGCGCGAGGTCGTCTTCCTCGGCGACCCGGAGTGGGACCGCCTGATGGAGACCGGGCGGGCCGCCGACCGCTCGCTGCTGGCCACCCGCGCCGGCGAGCTCTCCCCCGACGACCCGATCAACATCCAGTACACGTCGGGCACCACCGGCTTCCCCAAGGGCGCCACGCTCAGCCACCACAACCTGCTCAACAACGGGTTCTTCGTGGGTGAGGGCTGCGGCTACACCGAGGCCGACCGGATCTGCATCCCGGTGCCCTTCTACCACTGCTTCGGCATGGGCATGGGCAACCTCGGGGCCACCAGCCACGGCGCGACGATGGTGATCCCGGCGCCCGCGTTCGACCCCGTCGCGACCCTGCGGGCGGTGCAGGAGGAGCGCTGCACCTCCCTCTACGGCGTGCCGACGATGTTCATCGCCGAGCTCGCGCTGCCCGACTTCGGCACCTACGACCTCTCCTCGCTGCGCACCGGGATCATGGCCGGCTCGCCGTGCCCGGTGGAGGTGATGAAGCGGGTGGTCGCCGAGATGGGCATGGCCGAGGTGACCATCTGCTACGGCATGACCGAGACCTCGCCCGTCTCCACCCAGACCGGCGCCGACGACGACCTCGACCGCCGCACCTCCACCGTCGGCCGGGTGCACCCGCACCTGGAGGTCAAGGTGGTCGACCCGGCCACCGGGATCACCGTGCCCCGCGGCACGCCCGGTGAGTTCTGCACCCGCGGGTACTCGGTGATGCTCGGCTACTGGGACCAGCCGGAGAAGACCGCGGAGGTCGTCGACGCCGCCCGCTGGATGCACACCGGCGACCTCGCCGTCATGGACGACGAGGGCTACCTCAACATCGTCGGCCGGATCAAGGACATGGTCATCCGCGGCGGGGAGAACGTGTACCCGCGCGAGGTCGAGGAGTTCCTCTACACCCACCCCGACGTCGTCGACGCGCAGGTGATCGGCGTCCCCGACGAGCGCTACGGCGAGGAGCTCATGGCCTGGGTGCGGCTGCGCGAGGGCGCCCAGCCGCTCACGCCCGAGGCGCTGCGGGAGTTCTGCGCCGGCAAGCTCGCCCACTACAAGGTCCCGCGCTACGTCAAGGTCGTCGAGTCCTTCCCCATGACCGTCACCGGCAAGGTGCGGAAGGTGGAGATGCGCGAGGTGTCGGTGGAGGAGCTGGGCCTGCAGTCGGCCGCCGGGATCCGCAACGCCTGACGGCGCGGCGCCCCTCCGGGCGGCGGCAGCCCCTGCCGCAGCGCCGGTGAGGTGCGTTCAGGGCGCATCCGGCACCGGGGATGCGCCGTCAGCGCACATCACCGGTCGGTCCCCTCGTCCGGCGAGCCGCTCCCGGACGGCCGCACCCGTGTGGCCGGGACGAGAGCCCGCCACGGGGCCACCCGCGGCCGCGCCTCAGGCGAGCGCGGCGGCCTCGGCCATCGCGGCGAGCAGCGCGGCCATCTCCGCCCGCGGCACCCGGCCGGCGCTGTGCGGGGTGGAGTTGACCAGCCCGAAGACGGCGTGCGCCCGCGCCCGGCTGCCGGCGGTGCCCTCCTCCGGGCGCAGCCGGGCCAGGACGTCGACCCACACCTCGACGTAGCGGCGCTGCAGCCGGCGCACCCGCGCGGCGTCCTCGGCGGACAGCGACCCGAGGTCGCGGTCCTGCACGGTGATCAGCGCCGGGTTGTCCAGCGCGAAGTCGACCTGGAAGGCGACGAGCGCCCGCAGCTGGGCGGCCGGGGCGGGGCCTGCGGCGGCCACCCGCTCGCGTGCGCCGGCCAGCAGCCGCCGGCTGATGCCTTCGAGCATCTCGGCCAGCATCGCGTCCTTGCTGGCGAAGTGCCGGTAGATGGCCGGGCCGGTGACCCCGACGGCGGCGCCGACGTCGTCGACGCCGACCGACCGCGAGCCGCGCTCGGCGAACAGCTGTGCGGCCGCCCGGAGGATCTGCTCGCGCCGGGAGGGGTGCGCGGCGTCGGCGGCCAGCGCGGTGTCGCTCTGCGTTCCCGCGTCGGTCACCTCCGCAGCGTAGCGCCGGGAGTGAACGTCGGTTAACGTGACGGGCGTGACGTTAACCCCGGTTAACTCGGTCGACGCCGGCACCGTGCTCGGCACCCGGGCCGACGTCCGCGGCGAGGCCTTCACCCGCAATGCCGCGGCCCAGGAGGAGCTGCGCGCGCAGCTGCACGACAGGCTCGCGACGGCGGCCCTCGGCGGGCCCGAGCGCACCCGCGAGCGGCACGTCTCCCGGGGCAAGCTGCTCCCCCGCGACCGGGTCGACACCCTCCTCGACCCCGGCAGCCCGTTCCTCGAGCTGTCCCCGCTGGCCGCCGACGGCATGTACGGCGGCGACGCCCCCGGCGCGGGGATCATCACCGGCGTCGGGCGGGTCAGCGGCCGCGAGGTCGTCGTCGTGGCCAACGACGCCACCGTCAAGGGCGGCACCTACTACCCGATGACGGTGAAGAAGCACCTGCGCGCCCAGGAGGTGGCGCTGCAGAACCGGCTGCCCTGCGTCTACCTCGTCGACTCCGGCGGCGCGTTCCTGCCGATGCAGGACGAGGTGTTCCCCGACCGCGAGCACTTCGGCCGGATCTTCTTCAACCAGGCCACGATGAGCGCGCAGGGCATCCCGCAGGTCGCCGCCGTCCTGGGCTCGTGCACCGCCGGCGGCGCCTACGTGCCGGCGATGGCCGACGAGGCGGTCATCGTCCGCGACCAGGGCACGATCTTCCTGGGCGGGCCGCCGCTGGTGAAGGCCGCGACCGGGGAGGTCGTCAGCGCCGAGGACCTCGGCGGCGGGCTGCTGCACAGCCGCACCTCCGGCGTCACCGACCACCTGGCCGACGACGACGCGCACGCCCTGCGGATCGTCCGCGACATCGTGGCCGGGCTGGGCCCGCGCGCCCCGCGCCCGTGGGACGTGCGCCCGGCCGAGGAGCCCGCGCTCGACCCCGCGGACCTGCCCGGCGTCGTCCCGGCCGATCCCCGCACGCCCTACGACGTCCGCGAGGTCATCGCGCGGATCGTCGACGGCAGCCGGTTCCGCGAGTTCAAGGAGCTCTACGGCGCCACGCTGGTGTGCGGGTTCGCGCACGTCCAGGGGCACCCGGTCGGCATCGTGGCCAACAACGGCGTGCTGTTCGGGGAGTCGGCGCTCAAGGGCGCGCACTTCGTCGAGCTGTGCGACCAGCGGTCCGTCCCGCTGCTGTTCCTGCAGAACATCACGGGGTTCATGGTCGGCCGCGACTACGAGGCCGGGGGCATCGCCAAGCACGGCGCCAAGATGGTCACCGCTGTCGCGTGCGCCCGGGTGCCCAAGCTGACCGTCGTCATCGGCGGCTCGTTCGGCGCCGGCAACTACTCCATGTGCGGCCGGGCCTACTCCCCCCGCTTCCTCTTCACCTGGCCCGGCGCGCGCATCTCCGTCATGGGCGGCGAGCAGGCGGCCAGCGTGCTGGCCACCGTGCGCCGCGACCAGCTCGGCGACAGCTGGAGCGCCGAGGACGAGGAGGCGTTCAAGGAGCCGATCCGCGCGCAGTACGAGCACCAGGGCAACGCCTGGTACGCGACCGCGCGGATCTGGGACGACGGGGTCATCGACCCCCTCGACACCCGCACCGTCCTCGGCCTGGCGCTGTCGGCGTGCGCGAACGCGCCGCTCGCGCCGGTCTCCTACGGCGTCTTCCGGATGTGAGCGTGTTCCAGACCGTCCTCGTCGCCAACCGCGGTGAGATCGCCGTCCGCGTGATCCGGACCCTGCGCCGGCTGGGCATCCGCAGCGTCGCCGTCTTCTCCGACGCCGACGCCGGGGCCCGGCACGTCCGCGAGGCCGACGTCGCCGTGCGGCTGGGCCCGGCGCCCGCCGCGCAGTCCTACCTGTCGGTGGAGCGGCTGCTCGACGCCGCGGCGCGCACCGGCGCCCAGGCCGTGCACCCCGGCTACGGGTTCCTGTCGGAGAACACCGCCTTCGCGCAGGCCTGCGCCGACGCCGGGCTGGTCTTCGTCGGTCCGCCGGCGAAGGCGGTCGAGGTCATGGGCGACAAGATCCGCGCCAAGCAGACCGTCAGCGCGGCCGGCGTCCCCGTCGTCCCCGGGCGCACCGACCTCGGCATGACCGACGACGACCTCGTCGCCGCGGCCGCCGAGGTCGGCTACCCGGTGCTGGTCAAGCCCTCGGCCGGCGGCGGTGGCAAGGGCATGCGGCTGGTGCACCGCGACGCCGACCTGCGCGCCGCGCTGGTCTCCGCCCGCCGCGAGGCGGCCGCCAGCTTCGGCGACGACACGCTGTTCCTCGAGCGGTTCGTCACCGACCCGCGGCACGTCGAGGTGCAGGTGCTCGCCGACACCCACGGCACCGTGCTGCACCTGGGCGAGCGCGAGTGCAGCCTGCAGCGCCGCCACCAGAAGATCGTCGAGGAGGCGCCCTCGCCGTTCCTGACGCCGGAGCAGCGGGCCCGGTACGGCGCGCTGGCCTGCGAGGTCGCCCGCGCCGTCGACTACACCGGCGCCGGCACCGTCGAGTTCATCGTCGCCGGCGACGCCCCCGACGAGCCGTTCTTCATGGAGATGAACACCCGGCTGCAGGTCGAGCACCCGGTGACCGAGCTGGTCACCGGCGTCGACCTGGTCGAGCAGCAGCTGCGGGTGGCGGCCGGCGAGCCGCTGGCGTTCGGCCAGGACGACGTCGTCCTCACCGGGCACGCCGTGGAGGCCCGCCTCTACGCCGAGGACCCGGCCCGCGGCTTCCTGCCCACCGGCGGCACCGCGCTGGTGCTGGCCGAGCCCGGCGGTCCCGGGGTGCGCGTCGACAGCGGGCTGCTCGAGGGCCAGGTCGTCGGCACCAGCTACGACCCGATGCTGGCCAAGGTCGTCGCACACGGCCCCGACCGCGCCGCCGCCCTCTCCCGGCTGGACCGGGCGCTGGCCGGCACCGTCGTCCTCGGCGTCGGCACCAACACCGCCTTCCTGCGCGCGCTGCTCGCCCACCCCGAGGTGCGCGCCGGCCGGCTCGACACCGGCCTGGTCGAGCGCGAGCTCGACGCCCTGACCGCCGCCGACGTGCCGGTCGAGGCGTACGCCGCGTTCGCGCTGTCGCGCCTGGCCGCGCTGCGTCCGGCCGGTCCGGCCCCCGACCCGTGGGACGTGCCGAGCGGCTGGCGGCCCGGCGGCCGCCGGGCACCGCTGCGCTGGGACCTCGCCGGCCCCGACGGGGAGCGGCTGACCGTCACCCTCACCGGCGGCACCCGGCTGCGTGTGGGCGACGGCGGCGAGCACGAGGTCGCGGGCGAGGTGGTCGACTCCCGCCTGCTGCTCACCGTCGACGGCCGCACCCTGTCCGCCCGCACCGCCGTCGACGGCGCCACCACCTGGGTGCACGTCTACGGCGGCACCCACGCCCTCGCCGAGCTGCCACCGGCCCGGCTGCACGCCGGCGCCGCGACCGCCGACCGCACGGTGCGCAGCCCGCTGCCGGGCACGGTCGTGGCCGTGCACGTCGCGCCGGGCGCCGCGGTCGCCGCCGACGCACCGCTGGTCGTCGTCGAGGCGATGAAGATGGAGCACACGCTCACCGCGCCCGCCGACGGCACCGTCGACCTCTCCGTCCGCGTCGGTGACCAGGTCGCCCTCGGCCAGGAGCTGGCCGTCGTCCACCCCCGCACCGCCCCCACCCCCGAGGACCAGGAGTCCTGACGTGCTCGACACCCGCCTGACCGACGAGCAGCAGCAGCTCAAGAAGACCGTCGAGGAGTTCACCCGCGAGGTCGTCGCGCCGGTCTCCTACCAGCACGACCGCGACAAGACGTTCCCGTACGAGGTCGTCCGCGGCATGGCCGACATGGGCCTGTTCGGGCTACCCTTCCCCGAGGAGTACGGCGGGATGGGCGGTGACTACTTCGCCCTGTGCCTGGCCATCGAGGAGCTCGCCCGGGTCGACCAGAGCGTGGCCATCACGCTGGAGGCCGGCTGCTCGCTGGGCGCGATGCCGGTCTACCGCTTCGGCACCGAGGCCCAGCGGCAGGAGTGGCTGCCCCTACTCACCAGCGGGCAGGCGCTGGGCGCCTTCGGCCTGACCGAGGCCGGCGCCGGCAGCGACGCCGGCGGCACCCGGACGACGGCGGTGCTCGCCGACGGCCAGTGGACGATCAACGGCAGCAAGGCGTTCATCACCAACTCCGGCACCGACATCACCCGGCTGGTCACCGTCACCGCCGTCACCGGCGAGCTCGCCGACGGCCGCAAGGAGATCAGCTCGATCCTCGTGCCGGTGCCCACGCCGGGCTTCACCGCCGAGCCGGCCTACGACAAGGTCGGCTGGCACGCCAGCGACACCCACCCGCTGTCCTTCGACGACGTCCGCGTGCCCGAGGAGAACCTGCTCGGCAACCGCGGCCGTGGCTACGCCAACTTCCTGTCGATCCTCGACGAGGGCCGCATCGCCATCGCCGCGCTCGCCGTCGGCGCCGCACAGGGCTGCGTCGACGAGAGCGTGCGCTACGCCAAGGAGCGCTCGGCGTTCGGCCGACCGATCGCGCAGAACCAGGCGATCTCGTTCAAGATCGCCCGGATGGAGGCGCGGGTGATGGCGGCCCGCGCGGCCTACTACGACGCCGCGGCCAAGATGCTCGCCGGCCAGCCGTTCAAGAAGGAGGCGGCGGTGGCCAAGCTCGTCGCCGGCGAGGCCGCCATGGACAACGCCCGCGACGCCACCCAGGTGCATGGCGGCTACGGGTTCATGAACGAGTACGTCGTCTCCCGGCACTACCGCGACTCGAAGATCCTCGAGGTCGGCGAGGGCACCACCGAGGTGCAGCTCATGCTCATCGCCCGCCAGCTCGGGCTGTGAGCCGGGGCCGGGCCCGCGAGGGCCCGGCCCCCTCCTCAGATCGGGAACTCGACGCCCTGCGCCAGCGGCAGCTCGCCGGAGAAGTTGATGGTGTTCGTCGCGCGGCGCATGTAGCCCTTCCACGCGTCGGAGCCGGACTCCCGGCCGCCGCCGGTCTGCTTCTCCCCGCCGAAGGCGCCGCCGATCTCGGCACCCGAGGTGCCGATGTTGACGTTGGCGATGCCGCAGTCGGAGCCGTCGGCGGCGAGGAAGCGCTCGGCCTCCGCCTGGTCGGAGGTGAAGATCGTCGACGACAGGCCCTGCGGCACGTCGTTGTTGAGCGCCACCGCCTCCTCCAGCGTGCGGTAGGGCAGCACGTAGAGCACCGGCGCGAAGGTCTCCTGGCGCACGATGTCGGTCTGCCCGGGCATCCGGACCAGCGCCGGCTCGGCGTACCAGGCGTCGGGCGCCTCCTCGGCCAGCCGCCGCCCGCCGCCGACGACGACCTCGCCGCCCTGCTGGCGCGCCGCCTGCAGCGCGTCCTGCATGCCCTTCCAGGCGGCGTCGTGGATCAGCGGCCCGACGAGGGTGCCGGCCGCCAGCGGCGACCCGATCGGCAGGTTCCGGTAGGCCGCGGCGACCCGCTCGACGACGGCGTCGACGACGTCGACGTGCGCGATGACCCGCCGCATCGTGGTGCAGCGCTGCCCGGCGGTGCCGGCGGCGGAGAAGACGATGCCGCGCGTGGTGAGGTCGAGGTCGGCCGACGGCGTGACGATCGCGGCGTTGTTGCCGCCGAGCTCGAGCAGGGAGCGGCCGAAGCGGTCGGCCACCCGCGGCCCCACCGCGCGGCCCATGCGGGTGGAGCCGGTGGCGCTCAGCAGCGCGATGCCGGGCGAGGCGACGAGCGCCTCGCCGACGTCGGCACCCCCGATCAGGACCTGGCTCAGGCCCTCGGGCGCGCCCGTCTCGGCGATCGCCCGGTCGAGCAGCGCGGCCGACGCCAGCGCGGACAGCGGCGCGAGCTCCGAGGGCTTCCAGATCACCGGGTCGCCGCACACCAGCGCGATCGCGGTGTTCCACGACCACACGGCGACCGGGAAGTTGAACGCGCTGATGACGCCGACGACGCCGAGCGGGTGCCAGGTCTCCATGAGCCGGTGGCCGGGGCGCTCGGAGCTGATCGTCCTGCCGTAGAGCTGCCGCGAGAGGCCGACGGCGAACTCGCAGATGTCGATCATCTCCTGGACCTCGCCGGCCGCCTCGGAGGTGATCTTGCCGACCTCGACGCTCACGAGGGTGGCGAGGTCGGCCTTGTGCTCGCGCAGCAGCTCACCGAGGCGGCGCACCAGCCCGCCGCGCACCGGCGCGGGGACCGTCCGCCACTGCAGGAACGCCTCCTGCGCCCGGGCGACGGCGTCCTGGACGTCGGTGGCGGTCTGCCGCCGGACCGACAGCAGGTGCTGCCCGTTGACCGGTGAGGTCACCGGGTGGTCGCCGGCGACGGCGTCGAGGTCGACCCCGCAGCGGCGGGCGGCGTCCTCGGCCAGTCGGCGGAGCTCCTCGGCGGTGGGCAGGCTGGTCACGGTTCTCCTTCGATCGGATCGGCCGCCCGGGCGGGGTGTCGCCTCGGGTGCCGGGTCGGTGGCCGGGGGTGGTGGCCGGGGTGGGACGGGGTCACACGACGTTCAGTTCGGGGCGGACGCCCGCGCCCCGGAAGCGTGCCGCACCGAGTCCGGAGACGTCGACGAGGGTCTCCCGGCCCAGGTACAGGTCGCGCACCACCTCGCCGACGGCCGGCCCCATGAGGAAGCCGTGCCCGGAGAAGCCGGTGGCGTAGAGGAACCCCTCCACCTCGTCGGCCCGGCCGATGAGCGCGTTGTGGTCGGGCGTCATCTCGTACAGCCCCGCCCAGCCGCCGGCGACGCCGACGCCGGCCAGCTCCGGTGCCCGCCGCTCGATCGCCTCGCCGAGCCGCGGCAGCCACGCGTCGGAGCGGGTGAGCCGGAAGCCGGGCGTCTCGTCGGGGTCGGACATGCCCATGAGCAGGCCCCGCCCCTCCCGGTGGAAGTAGAAGGAGGTGGCGAAGTCGATGGTGAACGGGGTGTGCGGGTCCAGGCCGGGCACCGGCTCGGTGACCAGCACCTGCCGGCGCAGCGGCGTCACCGGCAGGTCGACGCCGGCCCACGCGCCGACCTCGGCCGACCACGCGCCCGCGGCGCAGACCACGGTGTCGGTGCGGATGGTCCCGGCGGCGGTGTGCACGGCACTGACCCGCCCGTCGGTGACGTCGATGCCGGTCGTGGCGCAGTGCGGCAGCAGCGTGGCCCCGGCCCGGCGGGCGGCCGAGGCGTAGCCGAGCACCACCGACTCCGGTGTGCAGTGCCCGTCGGTGGGCGAGAACGCGGCGGCCAGCAGCCCGTCGGTCGCGATCAGCGGGGACAGCCGCTGCGCCTCGGCGACGTCGATCATCCGGCTGGGCACGCCGAGGGAGTTCTGCAGCGCGACGGCGTCGTCGAAGGCGGCCACCGCCTCCGGCGTGGAGAGCAGGAACAGGTAGCCGACGGCGGCGAAGTCGATCTCCTGCCCGAAGCGGGCGGGGAAGTCGCGGAAGGTCTCCAGGCTGCGCTCGCCGAGGGTGATG
The DNA here is from genome assembly GCF_900115395.1 of Geodermatophilus obscurus. Classification (GTDB taxonomy): domain Bacteria; phylum Actinomycetota; class Actinomycetes; order Mycobacteriales; family Geodermatophilaceae; genus Geodermatophilus; species Geodermatophilus obscurus_B. The sequence continues at coordinate 33,902 of NZ_FOWE01000005.1, read as the reverse complement.
TTGACCGGGTCGGAGAACATCGCCCGCACCCCGCCGGCCGCCTTGCACGTCGACCCGGCGCCGAACGCGTCCCGGTCGAGCAGGACGACGTCGCGCACCCCGGCGCGGGCCAGCTCGTAGGCGGTGGCCAGCCCCGTGACCCCGCCGCCGATGACGACCACGGAGGCGGTCGGCGGGAGCGTGCGGGACGGTGCGGTCATCGGGGTCCTCCGGGTCGGGGTGGAGCGGCGCGCACCATCCTCGGTCGCCGGGCGCCCCCACACCATCCCCCGCGCCGGGGTCAGCCGCCGCCGAGGGCCGCGACCACCTCGGCGGTGGTGCAGCGGTGGCTGAGCAGGCTGTAGTCGAGGGAGGCCAGCGACCGCTGCGCGGCGTCGTCGTCCACCACCCCGCAGGCGTCGTCGACCACCACCGGCAGGAAGCCGAGGTCGGCGGCGTGCCGGGCCGTCGGCTCGATGCCGATCTCGAGGACCGCGCCGACCAGCACGAGCGTCGTGACGCCGCGGTCGCGCAGCAGCGTCTCCACCGGGGTGCCGACCAGTGCCGACATCCCGAGCTTGTCGAACACCGGCTCGCCGTCGGCGGGGGCGAGCTCCGGAGCGAGGGCGGTGTGCGCGGCCTCCGGGGGGAACGACGACGTGACGTCCTCGGCGCGGTCCCTGCGCTGCCAGGCCATCGCGGTGCGCAACCCCGCCACGCCCAGGTGCGATGGCGGCAGCGACACGTGCCGCACGTAGACGACCGGCACGTCGTTCGCGCGGGCGGCACCCAGCACCGCGGTGATCCGGCCGACCAGTCCGTCGCGGTCGCGGACGTGGGCGAGGATGCCGACCTGCGCGTCGTAGACGAGGACCGCGGTGGCCGCGGGGCGGCACATCTCGGCGACGGTGTCCGGGACGTCGATGCCGAAGGCGCGCTGCATGCCGGGGAGCCTGGCAGGCCCGGGCGGCCGCCACCAGGACCGTGGTGCGGACGGGCGTACACATGATGTGTACGCTCGTCCGCATGAGTCTGCCGCCCGCCGCCGACGGCCGCACCGTGCCCGAGCGGATGCTCGCCGGCGACCCTATGTCGCCGACGACCCCGAGCCGGCCGAGGCGAGTGCCGTGGCGATGGACCTGACGGCCGCCTACGACGCCACCACGGTCCGCCAGCGCCCGCTGCGGCGGCAGCTGCTCGAGCGGCTGCTCGGCGCGGTCGGCGAGGACACCGAGATCCGCCCGCCGCTGTACGTCGACCACGGCACGCAGATCCGGATCGGCGCCCGCTGCTTCGCCGACGTCGGCCTGGTGGCCCTCGACGTCGCCGCCATCACCATCGGCGACGACGTCGAGATCGGGCCGGACGTCCAGCTGCTCACCCCGACGCACCCGGTCGAGGCCGAGCCGTGGCGGCAGGAGGAGGTCGAGCAGCCGATCACCATCAGCGACGACGTGTGGCTCGGCGGCGGGGTGGTCGTCCTGCCCGGGGTGGGCATCGGCGCCGACACGGTCGTCGGCGCCGGCGCGGTGGCTCCCCGCGACCTGCCGGCGGGCGTGGCCGCCGTCGGCGACCCCGCCCGGGTGGTCCGCACGCTCGACGACGCGCTCCGGTGACCGCCGCCCCCGTCCGCCGGCCGCGACGGCACGACCCGGGACGCCGCGACCGCTTGGTGGCGACCACCGTCGAGGTGATCGCGCAGGCCGGCGTCGTGGGGGCCACGCACCGGGCAATCGCCCGGGCCGCCGACGTGCCGCTCGGCTCGCTGACCTACCACTTCGCCTCCCTCGACGAGCTGCACACCGCCGCCTTCACCCGGCACGTCGACGACGTCGCCCCACGCTTCGACGAGCGCATGGCCACGGCCCCGGACGGCGCGGCCGCGCTGGAGGTGCTCGTCGGCCACCTCACCGACGACCTCCTGGCCTCTCACCGTGACTTCGTCCTGGCCGTCGAGCTGTACGCGGCCGCCGCCCGGCGCCCCGCCCTGCGCGCGGTGACCCAGGACTGGATGCTGCGCAGCCGGCGCAGCCTGGAGCGCCACTTCGACCCGGTCACCGCCCGAGAGATCGACGCCATGGTCGAGGGGCTGACGCTGCACAGCGCCCTGTCGACCGACCCGATGACGCCCGCGCAGATCCGCGCGGCGTTCTCCCGCTTCGCCCGCTGACCCACCTGCCCGACCACCACCCAGACAGGACCCCCGTGTCGGACACCCTCCCGGCGACCGTCCCCGCACGCCTGCGCGCCGCCCGCGCGGCCGTCGCGGCCTGCTTCTTCGTCAACGCCGTCCTCTTCGCCAACCTGGTGCCGCGACTGCCCGAGGTGAAGGACCGCCTCGACCTCACCAACGCCACCCTCGGCGCCGCACTCGCCGCGCTGCCGCTGGGCTCGCTGGTCTCCGCCCTGGCCTCGGCCGCCCTCATGCGCCGGTTCGGCTCGGCGCGGGTGGCCTCCTGGGGGCTCGTGGTGCTCGCCGCCGCGGTCTGGGCCGCGGCCGTGGCGCCGTCGTGGTGGCTGCTCGCCGCGGCACTGTTCGTCGCCGGCGCACTGGACGCGGTCGTCGACGTCGCCCAGAACGCCCACGGCCTGCGGGTGCAACGTGCCTACGACCGCTCGATCCTGAACGCCTTCCACGGCGTCTGGAGCATCGGCGCGGTGGCCGGCGGCCTGCTGGGCTCGGTCGCGGCCGGGCTGCGGGTTCCCCTGGCCCTGCACCTGGGCGTCGTCGCGGTCGTCTTCGCCGGGCTCGCGCTGGTCGCCCGCCGCCGCATGCTGCCCGGCCCCGACCGCGACGACGCGGTCCCCGGGACCGGCCCGGAGGAGGTGTCGCGCGGCGCCGTCCGGGCGGCGCTGCCCGCCCTGGCCGCCCTGGGGGTGCTCGCCACCGCCGGGGCGTTCGTGGAGGACGCCGGCTCGTCGTGGTCGGCGCTGTACCTGCGCGGGGAGATCGCCGTCGGCGCCGCGACGGCGGGGCTCGGCTTCGTCGCCCTGCAGGGGGCGATGACGGTGGGCCGGCTGACCGGCGACCGGGTCGTCGACCGCTTCGGCCAGCGCCGGGTGGCCCGGGCCGGCGGCGTGCTCATCGCCGCCGGCATGGGTCTCGCGCTCGCCGTGCCGTCGCTGGCCACCACGCTCGTCGGGTTCGCCCTCGCCGGGCTCGGCGTCGCGACGCTGGTGCCGGCCGTCTACGCCGCGGCCGACGAGCTGCCCGGGCTGCGCTCCGGCGTCGGCCTGACGCTGGTCAACTGGCTGCTGCGGATCGGCTTCCTGCTGTCGCCGCCACTGGTCGGCGCCATCGCCGACGCGACGAGCCTGCGCGTCGGCCTGCTGACCGTCGTGGTGGCCGGCGTCGCCACCCTCGTGCTCGGCCGGGTGCTGCCGCGCACGGTGTCGAGGAGCTGAGTCAGCCGCCCGCGCGGAAGTGCGGGTTGTGGATCAGCCCGAGCACGCTGCCGCCGGGCGTGCGGACGGTGGCGGTGACGATGCCTCCCCCGACGTCGGCCGGGGCCACGTGCCCGGTGGCGCCGGCGGCCAGCAGCTGCGCCACCGCCGCGGGGACGTCGTCGACGCCCCAGTAGGTGAGCACGCCGTCGGCCGGGTCGGCGCCGGGGAGGAGGCCCAGCTCGTAGCCGGCCACGTCGAAGCCGACGTAGAACGGCTCGTCGAAGTACGGGGCGGTCCCGAGCTGCTCGGACCACCACCGCTTCGCTGCGTCCAGGTCGGGAGCCGGGTGGACGGCCGTGCGCAGGCCGAGCAGCTGGAGGGGCATGCGGCACGGTAGCGACGGGGACCGACGGGCCTGCCGCGGTCGGGCGCCGGGGCCCTGATCAGCCGCGCCGGGTGGCGGTGGCGCGCCGGTCCGCCTCCGCCGACGGCCGGGAGGGCGTCGCGTCGTTCGGCCAGCGCCGCCGCGACGCCCGGGTTCACCGGCCGGTGATGATCCGGCGCAGCCGCTCCACGGGCAGCTTGGGCCGACGGTGCTCGTCGAGCAGGCCGTTGGCCTCCTGCAGGGTGTCGGTGAGCTGGGTGTAGCAGAAGCCGGCGAGCACGGGTGAGCCGTGCACGGCCGACAGCAGGTCCTCCAGCCGCCGGGCGAAGTCCTCGGCGTCCTCGGCGGTCGAGTACCCCCACGTCCGCTCCACGGGCACCTCGTCGGGCGGCCTGGGGGTGTAGCGGACGCCGCCGAACTCGGTGAGCATCAGCGGCTGCCCGCGGTCGACGGCCCCGGGCAGCAGGACGCGGCGCCCCTGCGGCCAGAAGTCCTCGAGCATCGTCCGAAGCTCCACCGACCCGTACCGCTCGGCCAGGACCGCCCCGGTGTCGGCGTAGTCGTGCACCGTCCACAGGTCGCTGTCGGTGTGCTCCCAGCCGTCGTTGCTCACCACCGGCCGGCTGGGGTCCGCCGCCCGTGTCAGGGCGGCCAGCGCGACGGTGTAGGCCTGCTGGGCCGGGTCGGTGGCGACGTCGTGCACGCCCCAGCTCTCGTTCATCGGCACCCACGTGACGATGCAGGGATGGCTGATGTCGCGGTGCACGGCGTCCAGCCACTCGGTGGTGAGCCGCCGTACGGCCTCGGGCGAGAAGGCGAAGGCGTTGGCCGTCTCCCCCCACACCAGGAGACCGAGCCGGTCGGCCCAGTACAGGAACCGGGGGTCCTCGACCTTCTGGTGCACCCGCACCGCGTTGAAGCCGAGCTCCTTGATCAGCTCTACCTCACGGCGCAGCGCCCCGGCGTCCGGCGCGGCCAGGTGGGACTCCGGCCAGTACCCCTGCGCCAGCACCGAGCGCACGTAGTACGGCAGGCCGTTGAGCAGGAAGGCGCGACCGCCCACGCCGGCGGTGCGCAGGCCGAGGTAGCTGGCGACCTCGTCGACCACCCGCTCCCCGTCCCCGCCGTCGGGGTCGGCGAGGACCTGCACGGTCGCGTCGACCAGCCGGGGCGTCTCCGGGGACCACGTCATGAGCCAGCGCGCCGGCCCGTTGAGCAGTTCGGGCACGGCCACGGTGGTGCGCAGCCGCTGCTCCTGCATGCGGACGCGGTGCTCTGCCAGCAGCTGCCCGTCCAGTTCCAGCCGCACCGCCACCGTGACCGGTTCGGCCGGCGTCTCGCGCAGGGTGATGCCCAGGTGCACCGCGGCACCGGTGACGTCGGGGTTCCAGGCCAGGTGCTCCACGGCCACCGTCGGCACGACCTCGCACCACACCGGCTGCCAGATGCCGCTGGTCCGGAAGTACCAGATGCCGTGCGGCTCGTCGAGCCAGTCCTGCTTGCCCCGGGGCTGGGTCACGTCCCGCGGGTCGTCCTCCGCCCGCACCACCAGGACGTGCTCGTCGGCGTCACCGGCGGTCAGCAGGCCGGTGACGTCGAAGGAGAACGGCGTCTGGCCGCCCTCGTGCGAGCCCAGCAGCGTGCCGTCCAGCCAGACACGGGCGCGGTAGTCGACCGCGGCGAACCGCAGGACGACGCGGTGCCCGTGCTCGCGCACCGCGTCGGCCCCGGCGACGTCGGCCAGCCGCAGGCCGCGCCGGTACCAGAGCACCGGGTGGGGGCCGTTGTCGCCGATCCCCGACGCCTCGGACTCCGGGGGGAAGGGCACCGTGACGTCGCGGTCGAAGACGGCGCGGTCGGCGAGGTCGGACATGCCCGCCCAGCCCCCGTCGACCCCGGCGCGGGCGTCGTCGTAGGCCAGCTGCCAGGTCCCGCACAGGTCGGTCCACTCGTCGCGCAGCAGCTGCGGGCGGGGGTGGGTGCCGTCCTGGCGGGTGGCGCGTGGGGGCATGGTCACTCCTGGGTGGGGGGTCGACGAGCGGGTCGTGGGGTCCGGGCACGAGGGCGCCGCGGACGACCGGGTCGGGAGGCGGTGGACACGTCGTGAGGGTCCGGCGGGCGCCTCCGTGGCCGTCCGGTCCTCGGTGCCCACGTCGTCGATGCTGGCAGGTGCCGGATCCCGCCGGACACCTGCCTGCCCGGTCGGGTCGTCGAGCGCCGCCGCGCCCCACGGGGGACGGACCCTGTGGGGGCTCCTCCGACGCGCTCACCAGCAGGGAAGCGATCGAGTGCGGTCTCGTCCGCGAGTGATCGTGAAATGCTCCGGAAATACGTGTCACACAACGGAGATCCTCCTGTTGCCGCTCGCCAGAAAGGCGTGCAAGAGTCCTGGCGTCCGGAACTTCGGGGCTACGACTGGACGTACCTCATGGCTTCTTTCTCGCGTCGCCGGTTCCTCGCCGCAGGGGGCGGTGTCTCGCTCGCCGTCGCCATGTCGGGGTGCTCCACGCCGATCGGGAGCAGCCTCACCGGGGCGCAGCCGAGCACGGCCGACGTCATCTTCTGGCACCTGTTCGGCGGCGGCGACGGCGAGAACATGGCGACCATGATCGAGACGTATCGCGAGTCGTCCGGCACGTCGGTCGAGTCCTCGCTGCTCTCCTGGGGCAACCCCTTCTACACCAAGCTGGCGCTGTCGACGTCGAGCGGCCGCCCGCCCGACGTGACCGTCGCGCACCTGTCCCGGGTGCCCCTCCTGGCGCAGGCCGAGCTGCTCGAGCCCGTCGCGGACCAGTTCGCCGCCGCGGGGATCACCGAGGACAAGTTCACCCCTGCCGCCTGGGAGAAGGCCACGGTCGACGGCACCACGTACGCGGTACCGATCGACACCCACCCCTTCGTCCTGTACTACAACACCGCACTGGCGGAGCAGGCCGGCCTGCTCGAGAACGGGACCCTCCGGCCCATGAGGAACAGCGACGACTTCGTCGCCACCCTCCAGGCGATGAAGGACTCGACCGGCAACGAGTACGCGGCGGTCGCGTCGATCACGGTGGACCCCTCGACCTGCTGGCGCCTCTTCCTGATGACCTACTCCGGTCTGGCCGGACCGATCGTCGAGGACCTCGGCACCCGGGTCACGATCGACCGCGCCGCGATGGAGGAGTCGTTCGCCTTCCTGCAGAGCCTCACCGGGGACCTGGGCCTGATGCCCCGCACCGCCACGTCGACCACGTCGTCGACCCTCTTCAGCAACGGCGAGGTCGGCTTCCTCTTCGACGGCGTCTGGCAGATCCCGACCTACCGGGACGTCGAGGGCCTCGACTTCGACGTCGTGCCCTTCCCCGCCCTCCTCGGCCCCGAGCCGGTCGCCTACGCCGACTCGCACGCACTGATCGTGCCGGCGAGTCCCGGACGCCCCGACGAGCGGACGGCGAGCGCCGTGCGCTTCGTCCAGGGCCTGCTGGACCAGAGCTCGACCTGGGCGGACGGCGGGCACGTCCCCGCCTGGCTGCCGGTGCAGGAGAGCGAGGAGTTCCTCCAGCTCCAGCCGCAGAGCAACTACACGGAGGCGGCCTTCAACGCGGTCTACGACCCGCCGGGTTGGTACACCGGAGCGGGCTCGGACTTCCAGACCGCCATGGGCTCCGTCGTCGCCAGCGTGCTCACCGGGGCCACCGACCCCGCGCAGGGTGTCGACTCCATGACCAACAGCCTGCAGACGTTCTCCACCGCCCGGCCACCCGTCTAGGACGGAGACCGCCATGACCGCCACCGCTCTCCCCGCGCCCCCGAGCGGGGCCGAGGTCAGTGACCGCGCCGCGACCGCGGGGAAGCCCTCGCGCCCGGAGAACCGGGCGGGGTGGCTGTTCGCCACCCCGTTCCTGGTCCTCTACCTCGCCTTCCTCATCGGCCCGGTGGTCATCGGCCTGCTGATCAGCCTGTTCAACACCACGACGGTGCGAGCCGGCGTGGGCAGCTGGGTGGGCCTCTCCAACTACGCCGACGTCCTGACCAACGCGGACTTCTGGGCCTCGATGTGGCACTCGGCGCTGTTCACGCTGCTGACCACACCGTTCCTGGTGCTACTGCCGCTGCTGTTCGCCGTCCTCGTCTCGCGCCTGGCCCGGGGCCAGACGTTCTACCGGCTCGCCTTCTTCGCCCCGTACGTCGTGCCCTCGGCCGCGGTGTGCCTCATCTTCGCGTTCATGTACACGCCCCAGACCGGGCTCATCACCAACGCCTTCGGCTGGTTCGGGCTGACCGCCCCCGACTTCTTCGGCAGCACCTCGGGTGCCTGGTTCGCCGTCGTCCTGCTCACCGTGTGGTGGACGTTCGGCTTCAACTTCATCCTCTACACCGCGGCCATCCAGGAGATCTCGGAGGAGGTCTACGAGGCGGCGCTGCTCGACGGCGCCGGGCCGTGGCAGCAGATCCGGATGATCACCGTCCCCCTGCTGCGCCCGACCATCGGCCTCGTGCTGATCCTGCAGGTGCTCTCGTCCCTGAAGGTGTTCGACCAGATCTACATCCTGCTGGCCGGCGGCCCGAACTACTCGACGCGTCCGGTCATCCAGTACATCTTCGACACCGGGTTCTCGACCTACCGGGGCGGCTACGCGGCCGCCGCGACGATGGTCTACTTCGTGGTCCTGGTCGTCGTCAGTGTCGGCTGGTTCCTGATCCGGCGGCGCAACAACGCCGCGAACGCCTGAGGGGAGCTCGGACGATGGCGACAGCCGTGGCCGCGACTGCGGCCGAGACGAAGGACCCCGGCACCCGGCGCTCGCGCCGGGGAGGCGAGGAGGACCGGAGCGGGAAGCTGTTCAACCGGCTCGCCGCCACGTGCGTGACGCTCTTCGCCCTGATCTGGCTGATCCCGTTCCTGTGGGCGCTGATCACGTCGCTGCGGCCCAACGAGGAGATCGCGGCGAACCCCACCAACTTCTGGTCGAGCAGCTGGAACCTCGACGCGTACGCCTCCGCGTGGAACTCGAGCCCACTGGGCTGGTGGTACGTCAACAGCTTCATCATCTCCACCTTGACGGTCGTCTTCACCGTGCTGGTCTGCTCGATGGCCGCGTTCGCCCTGGCCAACCTCAACTTCCGCTTGAAGTACGTCGTGTTCGGGCTGATCCTGGCCGGCCTGATGGTGCCCGTCGAAGCGCTCGTCCTGCCGCAGTTCCTCGAGTTCCGGGCGATCGGCCTGCTGGGGACCTACTGGGCGGTCATCCTGCCCTCGGTCGCCCTCCCCGTGGCCGTCCTCGTCTTCCACTCCTTCATCAAGGCCATCCCGGTGGCCCTCATCGAGGCCGCCCGCCTCGACGGCGCCAGTTGGTGGCGCATCTACTCCCGGATCGCCATGCCGCTGTCCCGGCCGGCGATCTCCGCGGTGGCGATCCTGACGTTCATCACGTCCTGGAACGCCTTCCTCTGGCCGCTGCTGGTCCTCACCCAGACCAAGTCGCAGACCATCCCGGTCGGGCTCAGCAGCCTGGTCGGCGGTTCCGCGATCCAGTACGCCGAGACCATGGCCTCCGCCGTCCTCGGCATCCTCCCGCTGCTCGCCGTCTTCCTGGTCCTCCAGCGCCAGATCGCCCAGGGCGTCGCCAACACCGGCATCAAGTAGCGGACGCGCAGCGTCTCCCGGGGACGTGCCAGGGACGGCCGCTCCCCGGGTCGACGGCACACGTCAGGAGCCCCCGCCGGCGGTCTGCGGCGCGGGCAGCCCGAAGCGCCGGCGCACGTCCGGGGTCTCGAGCAACCGCGCCGGGTAGCCCGGGCCCGGGCGGGCGGTGACGTCCGCGGCCGCAAGGTCCTCCCCGCACGCGGCGCAGACGACGCGGGCCCGGACGTCGTGGCCGCAGGTCTCGTGGCGCAGGGTCACCGGGACGCCGTCGTCCCCGCCGAGCCACCGGTCGCCCCACGTGTTCATGGCGGCGAGCACGCCGAAGAGGTCCCGGCCCCGCTCGGTGGGCACGTAGTCGTGGCGGACGGGGTCGGACTGGTAGGGCCGGCGCTCGAGCAGGCCGGCGTCGACCAGTCGCCGGAGGCGGTCGCCGAGGGTGTTGCGCGGGACGCCGAGGGTGTCGGCGAAGCCGTCGAAGCGCGACTGGCCGTAGAAGACCTCGCGCAGCACCAGCAGCGTCCAGCCGTCGCCGAGCAGGTCGGCCGTGCGCGCGATGGAGCAGGGCCAGCCCTCGAACGACGTCCGCCTCATGCCGCCAGGTTACGGGTGCAGTGACGAGACCCGGCAGCTCGGGCACCGCTAACATCCGGTGGGTCTCGTCATGCAACTCACTCGATGCGACCCGCTCGATGCGACCCACGCCAGGAGCAGCCGTGCCCGAGCCGTCCGCCCAGCCCACCGTGACCGTCGAGCGGCAGGGGCACGTCCTGCTCATCGGGCTGGACCGCCCGCACAAGCGCAACGCTTTCGACCTGGCGATGCTCGGTGAGCTGTCGGCGGCCTACGGCCTGCTCGAGCGCGACGACGACCTGCGCTGTGGGGTCCTGTTCGCCCACGGGGACCACTTCGCCGGCGGTCTGGACATGGTCGACGTCGGCCCCGCCGTGCTCGCCGGCGAGAGCCCCTACCCCGCCGACGGCGCCGACCCCTGGCGGCTCACCGGCACCTGGACGACGCCGGTGGTGGCCGCGGCGCAGGGCTGGGTGATAACCCTGGGCATCGAGCTGCTGCTGGCCGCCGACATCCGGATCGCGGCCCGCGACACCCGGTTCGCCCAGTACGAGATCCGCCGCGGCATCTACCCCTTCGGCGGGGCGACGATCCGCCTGCCGCGCGAGGCCGGCTGGGGCAACGCCATGCGCTGGCGGCTCACCGGCGACGAGTACGACGCCGCCGAGGCCCACCGCATCGGCCTGGTGCAGGAGCTGGCCGACGACGGCGCCGCCGCCCTGACCCGCGCCACCGGGATCGCACACACGATCGCCGAGCGGAGCGCGCCGCTCGGCGTGCGGACCGTCCTGGAGTCGGCCCACCGGGCGCGCGACGAGGGCGACGCGGCCGCCGCCGCCCGGCTCGGCCCGGACGTGGCGCGGCTGTTCGCCTCCGCCGACGGCCGTGAGGGCGTGGCCTCCTTCGTCGAGCGCCGCGACGCGCGCTTCACCGGCCGGTGACCGCCGGCCGCCGCCCGCACCGGGGCGCGGGTCGCCGACCTCGCCGCGGCCGAGGTCGGCTCCGATCCGCGGCTGCCGAGCCCCGACCGGCTGCACGCCGCCCCGCGGCCGTCCCGGGCCGGGTCCGCCCGAGGTCGTCAGCCTCCCGCGGCCTCGGCCCGCCGCCGGATGCCGTCGACGGTGCGCTCCATGTTCTCCCGGTGCTCGGCCAGGCGGCGGGCGACGATGCGCTCCTCCTTGTCGGGGTGCGCCTCGATGGCAGGGGTCAGGCCCGAGCGGCCCGGGCCCATGCGCATCCACTGCCGCAGCAGCGTGCCGCCGTCGGCCGGCTCCACGGTGAACCGCCAGGCGGCGGCGGGCCGCTCCGGGTCACCGACCACCCAGCCGAAGGCCCGGCCGGGCTCGGCCTCGACGACGGTGCAGGTGGTCTCCCACTCACCGACCGCCGGGTGGGAGTTGCGCCCGACGAACCGCCGCTCGTCGAGCCAGCGCACCTCCTGCAGCTCCGCGGAGAACTCCACCGGCGTCGTGACGTCGCTGACCAGGGCCCACACCACCGCCGGGGGCGCCGCGACGAGCGTCTGCACCTCGACGGTCGGCCCGTCGGCGTACCTCACGACCGGTCCGTCGCGGCCGGGGTGGCGCACAGGTCCAGCAGGGTCGCCAGCGTGGTCAGCCGCTCGTCGAGGGAGCCGGTGAGCTTGGCCTGCAGGGTGCCCACCCCGGCGGCGCGGTAGCGCGCGATGCGCTCGGCGACCACGTCGGGCGGGCCGAGCAGGTTGGTGCGCCGGCCGAGGTCCACGGGGACGCGGTCCCCGGCCTCCTCGCGCCGGCCGGCGAGCCACAGCTCCTGGACGGCACGGACGTCCTCACCGTAGCCCTGGCGCGCGAAGGCGGCGTTGTAGAAGTTCTGCCCGCGGGTGCCCATCGCGCCGATGGTGAAGGCGTAGCCGCGGGCGTGCCGCCGGGCCGCCTCCTCCTCGTCGTCGGTGAACTCGACCCCGACCGGGACCACGACGTCGAGGTCGGCGACCGTGCGGCCCGCGCGCGCCGCGCCCTCCGCCAGCGGCCCGAGGAACACCTCGGCGGTCTCGAGCACGAACGCGTTGGCGAGCCAGCCCTCGGCGAGCTCGCCGGTCAACTCCAGGTTCCGCGGGCCCATCGCGGCGAGGTACACCGGCACCGGGGTGGGCGGGGCCGTCGACCGGATCGCGCGCCCGGCGCTGTCGGGCAACGGCAGCCGGTACACCGTGCCCTCGTGGGTGAGCCGCTCCCCCGCGGTCACGGTGCGCAGGATCGCGACCGTCTCCCGGGTCATCGCCAGCGGGGAGCCGAACCGCACGCCGTGCCAGCCCTCCATCACCTGCGGGCCGCTGGTCCCCAGCCCCAGCAGGAACCGGCCACCGGAGAGCGCCTGCATCGACATCGCCGACATCGCCAGCAGCGCCGGCGTCCGCGCGCCCAGCTGCGCGATCCCGGTGGCCAGCCGGATGCGGCTCGTCCGGGCGGCCAGGTAGGCCAGCGGGGTGAACGCGTCGTGGCCCCACGCCTCGGCCACCCACACGGTGTCCGCGCCGAGCCGCTCGGCCTCCACGACGAACTGCACGTCCTCGTCCCCGACCCCGCTGACGGCGATCCCGACCCGCATGCCGACCCCCTCCGGGCAGACGACGCAGCAGAGCTGGTCCGTTGCGTGACTGGACCCTATCGGGCCGCGACGGGCGGAGGAGGTGCCGGAGGGCGGCCGCCGGCGCCGCGCCGTAGCAGGTGAGCCGACCCCTGGACGCCGCTCCCATCCCCCGCCGACCGCCCGGACGCGCGCGACGCGGCCTGCCCCCGACGGGTGAAGGGAACTCGGACGACTCCGTTCCGCGTCCTGCTCTGCCGACAGGAACCGCGTGTCCCGGACCGGGCGGACACCCGGCCCCCGGGCCGTGCGCACCACCGAACGGAGCGACCGATGGACGTGCGACTGCACGAGCACGAGGCCGACCGCGTCGCCTCGCTGCACTCCTACGGCGTGCTCGATCTCGGGCGCGACCCCGCCTTCGATGCGCTGACCCGCACCGCCGCCCGGCTGTGCTCCGCTCCCATGGCGATGATCAGCCTGGTCGACCGCGACCGGCAGTGGCAGCTGAGCGCCCACGGCGTCCCCGTGCACGACCGGCCGCGGGAGCAGTCGATCTGCTCCGACACCGTGGCGGCCGGCCGCCCGGCCGTCGTCCGCGACCTGGCCGCCGACCCCCGCTACGCCGACGTGCCGGGGATCGGCGGCGACGGCGCGCGCGCCTACGCCGCCGTCCCGCTGGCCGGCCGCGACGGCCTGCCGCTGGGCACGCTGTGCGTCCTCGACACCCGGCCGCGGCTGTTCGGCGCCGACCACCTGGCCTCGCTCGAGGACGTGGCGCGGCAGGTGACGACGGCCCTGGAGCTGCGCCGGCTCGACGCGGCGGCCGGCCTGACCGCCCCCGGCCTCGTGCCCGACGCGCGCCGGCCGCAGGTGCTGCGCCGGGCCCTCGACGACGGCCAGTTCGTACCCCACTTCCAGCCGCTCGTGGACCTGCGCGACGGCGTCGTCACCGGACTGGAGGCGCTGGTGCGGTGGCAGCACCCGACCCACGGCCTGCTGACGCCGGCGTCCTTCCTGCCCGGCCTGGAGGCCGGGACGCTGTCGGCGTGGACCACCCGCGCGGTGCTGACCGGGTCGCTCCGGGTCGTGGCGGACCTGCGGGAGCGCGGCATCGCGCTCCCCGACGGCGTGGCCGTCAACCTGTCCGGACAGCAGTTCGCCCGCCCCGGCCTGGCGGGGCAGGTGCTCGGCATGCTCGACGCCTCCGGGCTGCCCGGCTCCGCGCTCACGCTGGAGATCACCGAGACGACGGAGATCTCCGACGTCGAGCTGGCCCGCGACGAGCTCGTGACCCTGCGCGAGGCCGGGGTCCACGTCGCCGCCGACGACTTCGGCGTCGGCTGGTCGAACCTCGTGCGCCTGCTCCGCCTGCCCCTCACGGGTCTGAAGATCGACCGGGAGCTGGTCACCGGGCTGGTGGGCGACCGCGTGCGCGAGCACATGGTCGCCTCGGCCGTCGTCCTCGGCGCGACCATGGGCCTCAGCGTGCTGGCCGAGGGCGTCGAGACCGAGGCGGTGCGCAGCCGGCTGCTCGAGCTCGGCTGCCGCCGGGGCCAGGGGTGGCTGTTCGGTGCCGCGCTCCCGGCCGCCGAACTGCCCGCACGGCTGCGGCGGACCCACCCCGCGCCCATCGCAGCGGGCGCACCCCGGGGCGTCGCCCCCCTGGTGCCACGGCCGCGGCGGGGACCCCGCCGGGGTGCGCGGCCCGGCACGCCGGACACCCGGGTCTCCTGAGCCGGTGCCCGCCCGGTGACGGCACCGGCCGGCCGCCGCGGGGTCGCGGGGACGACCCGCCCAGTTCTTGACTCGTTCAAGAGAACGCACCAGGATGGCGGCGTGCCGGACGCCGCAGACCTCGAGCGCGCCCTGCGCGCGGCGGGTCTGCGGGTCACCCGCCCGCGCCTGGCGGTGCTCGACGCCGTCCACGCGCACCCGCACGTCGACACCGAGGCCCTGATCGGCGCTGCCCGCGCCCGGCTGGGCGCGGTGTCGCACCAGGCGGTGTACGACGTCCTGCGCGTCCTCACCGACACGGGCCTGGTGCGGCGCATCCAGCCGCAGGGCTCGGTCGCGCGCTACGAGGCACGCGTGGGCGACAACCACCACCACCTGGTGTGCCGGTCCTGCGGCGCGATCAGCGACGTCGACTGCGCCACGGGCCAGGCACCCTGCCTCACCCCCTCCGTCGACGGGGGCTTCCTCGTCGACGAGGCCGAGGTCGTCTACTGGGGCCGCTGCCGGTCGTGCGCGACCGCCCGGACGGCCCCGGCTCCCCCCGACCCCGACGGTTCCACAGCACAGAGAGGCACTCCGTGAGCGAGAACGACAAGACCGAGGCCGGCAAGGCCGCGACCGCGAGCACCAGCGAGAGCGAGAACCCGGCGATCCCCTCGCCGACCGTCGCCACCGACCAGCGGCCCCGCAGCAACCGCGACTGGTGGCCCAACCAGGTCGACCTGTCGGTGCTCAACAAGCCCTCGCGGGACTCCGACCCGCTCGGCGAGGACTTCGACTACCGGGCCGCCGTCGCGGAGCTGGACGTCGAGGCGGTCAAGCGCGACCTCGTCGAGGTCATGCGCACCTCCCAGGACTGGTGGCCGGCCGACTGGGGCCACTACGGCCCGCTGTTCATCCGCATGTCCTGGCACGCGGCCGGCACCTACCGGATCGCCGACGGCCGCGGCAGCGGCAACACCGGCGCGCAGCGCTTCGCCCCGCTCAACAGCTGGCCGGACAACGCCAACCTGGACAAGGCCCGCCGTCTGCTGCTGCCGGTCAAGCAGAAGTACGGCCGCAAGCTCTCCTGGGCCGACCTGCTGCTGCTCGCCGGCAACGTCGCGCACGACGACATGGGCCTGAAGACCTTCGGGTTCGCCTTCGGCCGCCAGGACGCCTGGCAGCCCACGGAGGTCTTCTGGGGTCCGGAGGACACCTGGCTGGGCGACGAGCGCTACAGCGGCGACACCCCGCTCGACCTCGAGGAGGGCCACCTCGCCGCGGTCACCATGGGCCTGATCTACGTCAACCCCGAGGGCCCGCAGGGCCGGCCCGACCCGGTCGCCTCCGCCCACGACATCCGCGTCACCTTCAGCCGGATGGGCATGACCGACGAGGAGACCGTCGCCCTCATCGCCGGCGGGCACACCTTCGGCAAGACGCACGGCGCCGGCAACCCCGAGCTGATCGGCCCGGAGCCCGAGGGCTGCCCGGTGCACGGCAACGGCCTGGGCTGGATCAGCCAGCACGGCACCGGCAAGGGCGCCGACACGATCACCAGCGGCCTCGAGGGCGCCTGGACCCCGACGCCGACGACGTGGGACAACACCTACTTCGAGATGCTGTTCAGCTACGAGTGGGAGCTCACCGAGAGCCCGGCCGGTGCGAAGCAGTGGCAGCCGAGCGACCCCGAGGCGCAGGAGCTCGTCCCCGACGCGCACGTCGAGGGCAAGAAGAACCCGCCGATGATGGCGACCACCGACCTCGCGCTCATCAAGGACCCCGGCTTCCGCGCGATCTCGGAGCGCTTCTACCGCGACCCCGAGTACTTCGCCGACCAATACGCCCGCGCCTGGTTCAAGCTGCTGCACCGCGACATGGGCCCCAAGAGCCGCTACCTGGGCCCGGACGTGCCGGCCGAGGACCTCGTCTGGCAGGACCCGGTCCCGGCGGTCGACCACGAGCTGGTCGGCGAGGCCGAGGTCGCCGACCTCAAGCAGCGCCTGCTGTCCTCCGGCCTGACCGTCCCGCAGCTGGTGCACACCGCCTGGTCGGCCGCCGCGTCCTTCCGCGGCACCGACAACCGCGGCGGGGCCAACGGCGCCCGGCTGCGGCTGGAGCCGCAGGTCGGCTGGGCGGTCAACGAGGGTGTCCAGGACGTCCTGACGGTGCTCGAGCAGGTCAAGGCCGACTTCGAGTCCGAGACCGGGAAGCGCGTCTCGCTCGCCGACCTGATCGTGCTCGGCGGCACCGCGGCGGTGGAGAAGGCCGCGGCCGACGCCGGCGCGCCGGTGACCGTGCCGTTCCACCCGGGCCGCACGGACGCCTCCCAGGAGCAGACCGACGTCGAGAACTTCCGCTGGCTCGAGCCGCGGGCCGACGGCTTCCGCAACTGGATCGCGCCGGGCAGCAAGCTGCAGCCGGAGACGCTGCTGGTCGACCGCGCCTACATGCTGGAGCTGACCGCCCGGGAGATGACCGTCCTGGTCGGCGGGCTCCGCGTGCTCGGCGCGAACACCGGCGGCGTGCGGCACGGCGTCTTCACCGACCGGCCGGGCGTGCTGTCGCAGGACTTCTTCCGCAACCTGCTCGACCTGGGTGTCCAGTGGCGCACCTCGGTCGACACCGAGGGCGTCTATGAGGGCCTGGACGCCGACGGGAACGTCGTGCGCACGGCGACCGCCGCGGACCTGGTGTTCAACTCCAACTCCATCCTGCGCGGCATCGTCGAGGTCTACTCGGCCGACGACGCAAAGGAGAAGTTCGTGCAGGACTTCGCCGCCGCGTGGGTGAAGGTCATGGAGCTCGACCGCTTCGACCTGCGGTAGGCACTCCCCTGCCGGATGCCCCGGTCCGCACCGCGCGGGCCGGGGCATCCGCGTCCCGCGACCGGTCCGACGACCACCCCGACGGAGAGGACGCCGATGAGCAGCCAGGTCCCGCTGTGGCAGGACGAGCCGTACCGCCCCCGGCCGTCCCTCGAGGGCGAGGTGCGCGCGGACGTGTGCGTCGTCGGCGCGGGCGTGGGCGGGCTGGCGACGGCCCGGCGGCTGCTCGACGCCGGCCTGTCGGTCGTCCTGCTCGACGGGCACGAGGTGGCCTCCGGCGCGAGCGGGCGCAACGGCGGGTTCTTCATCGCCGGCGCCGCGCCGATGTACCACGACACCCGCCACCTCTGGGGACGCGAGCGCGCCGTCGCCATCCACCGGGCGACTCTGGACGCGCAGCGGGAGATGCTCGAGGTGGCCGAGGCCGTCGGCGCCCGCGGGCACTTCCGCCTCGACGGCATGCTCCGGCTGGCCGTCGACGAGGCCGAGGCCGACGACGTCCGCGCCCACGCCGCGGCGCTGGCCGAGGACGGCTTCCCGGGGCACCTCGTCCCCGCCGACGACCTCCCCGGCCCCCTCGCCCGGCCCGGGCGGGCCGGGCTGTTCCTCCCGCACGACGGCTCGGTGCACCCGGTCCGCTGGCTGCGTGCGCTCGCCGGCGTGCTCGAGGCGCGGGGGGCGCGGGTCTTCGAGCGCTCGCCGGTGACCGGGCCACCCGTCGTCGACGGCGACGGTGTCCGCGTGGAGACGGCGGCGGGCGTCGTGCGCTGCGGCCGGGCCGTCGTCGCGATGGACGGCGACCTGGCCGCGCTGGTGCCGTCGGCGGCGGCCGTCCGCCCGCGGCGCCTGAACATGCTCGCCACGGCGCCGGTCGGCCGGACGGTCCTCCCCTGCCCCGTGTACGCCCGGCACGGCCACGAGTACGTGCACCAGACCGCCGACGGGCGCATCGCGCTCGGCGGCTTCTCCGACCTCGACGGGGACGCGAGCTGGACGTCGCAGCCGGAGGTCTCCGCGCCGGTGCAGGCGCGCCTCGACCGGTGGCTCCTGGAGGAGCTGCAGGTGCGCGCCCCGGTGACGCACCGGTGGGCGGGCGTGGTCGGCTTCGCCGGGGACCCGGTGCCCCGGTGCGGGCCGGTGCCGGGCACCGACGGGCGGGTGCTGGCGCTGGGCGGCTACAACGGCACCGGTCACGTCCAGGCCTGGGTCGCCTCCCGCGTGGTGGCCGACCTGGTCGTCAGCGGCCGGAGCACCGCGGCCGGGCTGTACGAGGCCGTCGACGCCTGACGCCCGCCGATGTCACCCGGCCGGGGGCGTCCTCGGTGGAGGCCGGCGACGCGGGCGGCCGGGGCACCGCCGCGTGGGCGACCGGACCCGTCGGTCTCACCGGGGACCGACGGCGGAGTCACGCCTGGTCACGACGTCCGCCGGTCGGGAACGGCCGGCGGCGCTCCACCCCCGGGTCCGGCCGACGGCCGGTTACCGTGCCGACCGCGGCGAGCAGACGGCCGCCCCGGAGGAGGACGAGGTGACGGACACGCTGCGCCGACCGCCGGTCGCCGCACCCCCGCGGCGGCAGCTCCCCCACTGGGCGAGCTGGCTGCTGTGCCTGGGGCTGGGACTGGGTCTGGGCTGGCTGTGCCGCTTCCCGCTCATCGTCAGCGGCATGACCGGCCTCATGATCGCCATGCGGGCCGGCTGGGCGGACGCCTCGTCCACGCTGCTGCGCGACGGGCTCAGCCCCGCCGTCATCACGACCGTCCTGCTGTGGTCGGTGTTCGTCCTGGTCGCCGCACCGCTGACCGCGCTCGCCCGCAGCTACACGCCGGTGCCGGCCCGCGTGTGGTGGCCGGTGTCGGTGGCGCTGTGGGTCGTCCCGTACGTGTCGTCCTCGGTCGGGCTGCCGTAGCGCGCCACCCGGTCCCGGACCTCCCGGCCACCGGCCCCGCGCGGCGAGGGTCCGGAGCGGCCGGCCGCCACGTCACCGGAGGCCGATCGTGACCGATCCGCAGGAGTGGCTCGCCGCGGCCGCCGTCGACGACGCCGTGTTCGCACTGCGCCCGGACTACCGCGCGCTCCTGGTGACCGCCGACGGCCTGCGCGGGGGGACCAGCGACGAGGTCAGCGAGCGGGTCCTCGCCACCGCCGAGGCCACCGCGCGGGACCGGCTCGGCGGGCGGAGGCCCGAGGAGCTGCCGGAGCTGGCCGCCTGGCGCGAGGCCTACCGCGCGTTCGGCGCCCGGCCGCAGCGCACCCGGCCGAGCGTCGAGGCGCTGCTGCGCCGGCTCGACCCGGACGGGCTGCCGCGCATCGACCGCATCACCGACGTCTACAACGCCGTCTCCGTCGCCCACCTGCTCCCGCTCGGCGGGGAGGACCGGGCCGCCTACACCGGACCGCCGCGGCTGGTGCGCGCTGACGGCACCGAGCCCTTCGACAGCACCGCCGGGGGCGAGCCCGTCGTCGAGCACCCCGAGCCCGGCGAGGTCGTCTGGCGCGACGACGCCGGCGTCACCTGCCGGCGCTGGAACTGGCGCCAGGGCGTGCGTACCCGCATCACGACCGGGACCACCGGCGCGCTGTTCGTCCTGGACGTCCTCGACCCGCTGACCGACGACGACGCGCACGCCGCGGCCGACGCGCTCACCGCGGGTCTGCTCGCGCTCGGCCCCGACGCCGTCGTCCACCGGCGGCTGTTCTCCGCCCGGCCGGCCTGACCCGGCGGGGTCAGCCCGTGCCGGACGACGACGGCCGGTCTCTCCCCAGGAGCTGCATCAGCACCGCCGCCTCGTCCGTGATGATCGCGTCGACCCCCAGGGACAGGGCGAACTGCATGTCGCGCGGGCGGTTGACGACCCACACGTGCACCTGCAGTCCGGCCCGGTGCAGGCGTGCGACCAGGGCCGGGTCCTGGCGCAGCAGCGCCAGCGACGGGCCGACGGCGGTGCCGGCCGGGGCGACCGACCGTGTCCGCGTCCGCGGCAGCATCTGGCGGACCAGGTGCACGGTGGGCAGGTCCGGCGCCAGGAGCCGGACCCGCCGCAGGGCCGTCGGCGAGAAGCTCATGACCCGGACCGCCGGACGTCCGGACCACTCCAGTGGGCGTCCGCCGGAGAGCAGCCCGAACCTCCGGAGGCTGGTGAGCAGGGCCGCCTCGACCTGACCGGCGTGGCGGGTCGGGTGCTTGGTCTCGATCGCCAGCCGCACGCGCCCGGGCGAGGACGTCACGTAGTCCAGCAACCGGTCGAGGGTCAGCACCCGACCGGCGTCCTCGTCGGCCTCGTCGTCGGCGCCCGGGTCGGCGCCCACGTCGGCGCCCACGTCGACGCCCACGTCGGCGTCCTCGGCCACGGGGCGCGGCGGGCGCCCCCGGAGCGCGGCGCGCCGGGGTCGCCGGTGGACGACGCGGTGCCGCTCGAGGTCGGCCAGATCCAGCGCCGACACCACGCCCCGGCCCGTGGAGGTCCGGTTGATGCGGCGGTCGTGCACGCACACGAGCACGCCGTCGCGAGTCAGCCGGACGTCGCACTCCACGGCGTCCGCGCCGAGTGCCAGCGCCTGCCGGTAGGCCGCGAGGGTGTGCTCGGGGGCCTCCGCCGAGACACCGCGGTGGGCCACGACCTCGATCTCGGACGGTGCACGCGGTGCGAGGCTGACGACGCCCGCGCCGCGGTCGCGCCCGTCGCCGGACGGGACGCGCGGGCGCCGGCCAGGGGGCACGCCTCCTCCTCGAGCGGTACGGGGCACCCGGGCACCGGGTCGCTGTCGTCCGGCGCGAGGACCCGTCCCGCGGCCGCTGACCCGGGCGACTACCCGGCCCCCGCCCCGTGACACGTGCGCCGACCCGCCGACGTCGACGACCGGGCCGCACAAGCACCGGACGTGACCCCTCGTCAGCACGGACTTAGGGCAGGCTAACCTCGCCTGATGCCGAAGAGTGCGGGCCCGCTGCGCCCGTCCCGTCTCGCCGTCCCGCTCACCGTCCTGGCCCTGTCCGGAGGGCTGACCGCCTGCGGCGGCTCCGGGGACGAACCCGCCCCGGCCGCGGGGGCGTCCTCCGCGTCGGGCGCCTTCCCGGTCAGCATCGGGAACAAGTACGGCACCACCGAGATCCCCGAGGAGCCGCAGCGCGTCGTCACCGTCGGCTTCAACGACCAGGACTTCGTGCTGGCGCTGGGCGTCACCCCGGTGGGCGAGCGGGAGCTCCTCGGTGGGTACGACGCCGCGACCCGGCCCTGGGCGGAGGAGCTGCTCCCGGCCGAGGAGATCCCGACCGTGGGCGGCGAGGAGATCGACCTCGAGGCCGTCGCCGCACTCGAGCCGGACCTGATCGTGGGCGTCTACTCCTTCATGGACGAGACGGTCTACGAGCAGCTGTCCGGCATCGCGCCGACGCTCGCGCAGACCGACGAGCACGCCGACGGCGCCACCCCGTGGCAGCAGCAGACCCTCCTCGTCGGCCGGGCGCTCGGCCGAGAGGACGAGGCGCGGGCTCTCGTCGACGACGTCGAGGGCCGGTTCGAGCAGGCGATCGAGGAGAACCCCGACTTCGCCGGCAGCTCGATCGCCGTGGACCTGACGGGCGTCGGCTCGGGCCACTACCTGCTGGGCAGCGACGACCTGCGCACCCAGTTCTTCACCGGTCTCGGCTTCACCGTCCCCGACACGAGCACCGACGTCAGCCAGGAGCGACTGGACCTGCTCGAGGCGGACGTGCTGGCCGTGAACGGGTACGACCGGGCCGACGCCGACGCCGACGCGCTGCTGTCCGCCCTCGACGTGGTGACCCAGGACCGCACGGTCCTGCTCGGCGGCTACTCCGGCGACGTGTCCGCCGCGCTCGGCTTCGGCAGCCCGCTGTCGCTGCCCTACCTGGTGGAGGAGGTCGTGCCGGCCCTGGCGGCAGCCGCCGACGGCAACCCGTCCAGCGCGGTCCCCGCGCTCGGCTGAGGCGCGACGGGCTCAGGCGGTGCCCCACCCGTCCGCGCAGGCGCCGGACGGCCGCCGGTCGCGCAGGTGGGCGCGGACGGCGGGGTCCTCGGTGGGGCCGGAGGTCGCCCGGCGCCGGCATCCGGCGGTCACCGGCCGACCGTCGCGGTGACCACGTCCATCAGCGCCTCCGCGACGGCGTCGAACTCCCCGACCGACACGTCGAGGCTCAGCTGGTTCACCTCCAGGCCGGCCTGGCGCAGTCGCGCGACGTCCGCGGCGGAGAACCGCCCGCCGGCCGCGTTGAAGACGTACCGATGACTGGCCGCGCCTGCCCTCGGCGGCGAGAGGACGACGTTCTCGATCGCGTCTCCCGACCGGAAGCTGAGGACGACCGGTGCCGTGTGCCCCACCAACGCGGTCTCGCGTCGCGCGTCGTCGTGGACCTGGCGCAGCGCGGACACCCGCTTCTCGACCTTGAACTGCGCCGCGACGAACAGCTCCGCGCTGGGTGGCGAGACGTCCCGCCGGACGAGGAGGACGGCTTCGTCCCATGCCTGCCGTCCTCCGATGCGCAGGTCACCGGTCACACGGCGGACCTCCCAGCGGCCGGGCCGTTGCGCGACCTCGCGGCGGGCGAGGTCGAGGAAGCCGTCGACCTGGATCTGCCAGGCACTCCACCTCGGCACGTACGCCTCACCGAGGTGTCCCTTGATCGTGCTCAGGTGACCGTGGGCTCGCCGGCGGGCCCGCTGCACCCTCGCCTCGGCGGCACGGACGAGCACCGCCGAGCCTCCGGCCCGCGCCTCGTCGAGCGCACTGACCGCGGAGCGGAGCTCCCGGCCGGCTCCGGCGATGCCGACGGCGTTCTCCCGGAGGTGGCGGAAGGTCGCCTCCCAGCCGTCTGCCCACTGGCTGCCGAGCACGGCTCTCAGCTTCCGCCAGCCCCGGAGCATGCTGCGCTGCTCGGCGGTCCACCCAGCCGGTCCACGGGCCGCGACGTCCCGCAGCTGCTGGAAGAACCGCTGTTGCAGGAGCGCGGCGTGCAGGTCGGCGCCGTCGGGCCCCGGACGGGCACGGAGCCGCCTGCGTTGCCGCTCGGCCGCTCTCCGGAGTCGTTCCTCCAGGGCGGCCGGATCCAGCAGGACGGTGGCCCGTCGCTGCGCCAGCTCTCGCCTCAGCAGGTCCATGTCCGGCCCGGTGACGGTGGCGAGCTGCTGGGTGAGGACGGCATCGGCTCGGGTGAAGACGGCCAGTGCCGCCGGATCGGCGTGGGACTCCACCCGGCGGGAGGCGAGGAGGTACTGGTCCACGGCGGCGACCACTGCGGACCGGTGCCGGGCGGCCCCGATGAGCCGGATGAAGCCACCACGCACCGCCGGCGACAGTCGCACGACCTTCGTGGTGGCCGTGCGGCTGAGGTCGGCGATGTCCTGGACGACCTCTTCGGGACTCCGCTGAGCGGCCATCACCGCACCCGCGGTCCGCGGATCTCCCGACCGGTCGAGAAGACGTCGAGGCCGACGAGGAGGAGATCGACGGCCAACGACGAGTAGGTGGGCGGGACGGCCAGTTGACGTGAGGGATCCAGGAACGCATCCGCTCCCAGCTGCTGCTCCAGCGCGCGCAGCAGCTTCACCAACAGGCCGCCGAGATCCACCAGGATCTGCGCGACCGCGGCGGTGGTGGCGACCGGCTCCGCCCCCACCAGGGCAGCGGCCAGGCTCGCGCGACCGATCCAGTCCGACAGGTCGGTCAGGTCGCGAGCAGGCTCCTCGGCGCGGAGGCGGATCTGTGCCGCCCGGCCGGCGAAGTCGCCGTCGTCGGCGTACGACTCCTGCAACACCTGGTCGACGAGGGCGGGGAAGTGCCAGACGACGTCGGGGACGTCGTCGATGCGATGGCCGAGCTCGGTCGCCGCCTGCCACGTCGTCCGGAGGGCGTCGCGGTCACCGCATCGCGCAGCGGAGCAGAGGAGGCCAGCACCGCCCGGTCCCGGACGATGGTGCCGCCACCCGACCGCAGCACGGCGCGGCGCGCCTCGAACGGGGCATCGGTGCGCCAGAGCCGGAAGAGGACCGGCCGCTGACTCGCCAGGTCCGTCACGAGCCGGGCGAGGTCCATCCGCTCGTCGCTCGTCCGCTGCCGGGCCTCACGGACCGCCGCCGAGTCACCGATGGCCGCCAGAGCGCGGGCGGCCTCGGCCGACTGCTCCGGAGTCAGCGGGGTGCCTTGGCGGACGCTGCGTCGCGTGTAGTCCTCCTCGACCACGGACCGCTTGTCCCGTTCCCACTGCTCCTGCACGCGCCGTTGCGCCTCCTGCACGCGATCGAGGCGGTCGCGCGCCCCGGCGATCCTGACCAGGTCGGTGGCCAGCCCGATCACGTCGGGCCCGGCCAGCCGGTTGGGAGCGGTGCCGCCGAGGACGGCCGCGGCCACCGGGTCCCCCGGGGCGACGGACAGGTACCGCCGGGCCTCCCGCACCACCTCGTCGCGACTCGCACCCAGCCGCGACCGGGCCGCGGCCCGTGCCGCGGCGCCGACCGCCGCCTCCGCCGCTGCCCGGCGGGCCGGCAGTCGGCGGGTGTACTGCTCGAACGCCTCCCGCAGCCGGTGCCGGTTCGGCGACCGCCGAGCGTCCCGATACCGTTCCTCCCCCCGCAGACCGGCGACGGGGACCAGCATCCCGACCTGTCCGAGGCCCTCGAGGGAGACCCCCGTGCCCCCCAGGGCCTCCTCGAACGCGGTCAGCCCGGGGAGCCCCGCCATCACGAAGATCGAGTCGCACGCCGCGGCGACGACACCGGCCAGGTCGGGCCGGCCCATGTCGAAGGTGACGGTGACCGGGGACGGCGCGGCTCCGTCGACCCCGACCGGGAGCGCCACGACGATGTCCTGCACCGACGGGAGAGCCCGGGGTCCCCCTGCCGGCGCGGCGACCGCGAGACCGTCGACGTCGATGCCGTCGACGTCGGTGCCGTCGACCGCGGGCCGGTTCCCCGGAGCGACGACGGTGACCCCGGCTGTCGCCCCCACGGTCATGGAAGCGGATGCCGCTTGAAGTGCACCTGACCGCTGACGTGACACCCGCGGTTGGCCTCGAGGCGACCGGGGTGTTCGGGCGGGTCGAGCATCCGTCCCTGGAGCCGCACCGGCACGACCTCCCCTCGCAGCGCCGCGGGGATCTCCACGGACGCGCCGACGATCATCACGGCCTGCTCCGGGTGACCCCCGACGTCGGCCTCGTAGTTGACGTCGAACATCGACGGGCCGGTGACGATCCCCCCGAGGTCCGCGCGCAGCTCGCCCCACACGTCGCCGTCCACGACCCCGGGGTTCAGCGTGAAGGTGACGTCGGCCTCGGTGGCCCAGTCGGGCACGGGCACGTCCCACCGGGCCGCAGAGGGCCAGTCGGTCCACTCCTGCTGGTCCGAGGCCAGGGTCGACAGCGTCGCCTGGTGGGCGGTGCCGGTCCAGAACCCCGTCATGGAGTGCGCGACGCCGGGTGCTGCACCGCAGTCGAACTCCGGCAGCACTCCGTCCGGCTGCAACCACACGATCGGCGTCGGGACGACGACGGTCCACGCGTCCCCGTACGGCGTCGCGTTGTTCAGGTCGTCCTGCTGGTCCCGCAGCTCGGCGTGCACGGCCAGGTACAGCGGATCGTCGATGTCGGGAACCGGCCCGCCGTTCCAGGGCTCACGCGTGGAGAGGTAGTGCTGGACGGCCGCCTCGAAGCCGGGGCGCACGCTGACCAGCACCCGGGCAGCTCCTGCCTGCAGGAACTTCGCGTACAGCGGGTCGACCTCGTCGTAGTACCGCTGCGCGTCGTACCACTTGCCGGGGATCCGCCCCCAGAAGTACGGGTAGAGGACGTAGTTCAGCTGCTGCCACTCGAACGCCTGCTCCAGGAACTGCACGGTCCGCCCGTCGTCGACCGCCTCGGGGACGTCGATGGCCGGGACGTCGATCGCGGTGCGGACGGTCGACGGCTCCTTCTTCGTGCTCGTCGTGGTGACCGTCACCGTCGTGCCCGGCGAGGGCGTGGTCGTCGTGACCGTCTCCGTCTCGGTCGTGATCACGGACTCGACCGGCAGGAACTCCTTGCGGCTCCGCATGGCGTCGAACACGACGTCGTCAGAGCCGTCGGCGTCGAACTGCAGCGCGATCATGCTCAGGCAGCTCTTGCGCAGCTCCGTCCGGATGACCTCCTGGTTGATGCGGGGGTTCCGGCCCCGGATCAGGACGCCCTGGCTGATGCGGTAACCCTGCAGCTGCGACTCGTACTCGCCGAGCGCCGAGACGTACTCGCTGTAGGCCTCGTCGTAGGCGTCCATGATGCTCTCGTACACCGACAGCTGCCATTCCCGGAGTCTCTGCGGCGTGCGGCGCACCTTCAGCGCGACGCTGAACGCGAAGGCCCTGACCCGGTAGACGAACACCACGGCTGCGACGCTGCCGATCAGGGGCGGGTCGAACGTCGGCGTGCGCGTCGCGAAGTCCATGTGGATCCGTCCCTGGGGTGGATCCGACTGGAACTCGGTCTTGCCGCCGATCGAGACACCCGCACCGTGCTCGTTCTTGCTCTGCCCGTCCCACCGCCCGTCGATGGTCGCCTCGACCGCCGCGTATCCCGCGGGGATGTCGAAGAGCCGCTCGTGCGCGGACGCGGCCTGGTCCTCGAGGCCGCCGAGCCCGATGGCCTGCGTGATGGTCTGCTCGAACGGTGGTTCCGGGTCGAGTCCCGAGAGGTTGTAGATCCGACCGTAGGTGTCGACCGTGGCGGCGCTGATCTGGCTGATGTCGAGGTCCGGCTTGACCGGGCGCTGCGGGATGTCCGGCCGTTCCGTCTGCTGGCGTTCGTGGTCGAAGACCGAGAGCACGAAGGCCGCCGGTTCCGGGATCACGAACTCGAACATCAGGCGCTTGCCGTAGTTGTAGACCTGCGCCCGGTACACCTTGTCGACCCAGCGGTAGATGCCGGCGATGTTGCGCCCGGTGGAGTTGGCGAGCTGGTGCCGGTTGAGTTCCTCGGTCTCGCTGAGGCGCCGGGTGGTCCGTTCCTCGCGGACGCTCGTCTGGATGCGGGACAGCGACCGGTCGACGACGTCCTTGGCGAAGTTGTTGGCACCGCGGCGCGAGTCGCGCCTCGACGTCGAGTAGCTGACCCCCGCGTTGGCGGAGTACTCGACCACGCCGTACCGACCGCTGACCTGTCCGCTGATCTCGGCGGAGAGGTCGTTCTGGATGGTGGACTCGGTCTCGCTCTTCAGCTCGAACCGCTGAGAGGTCGACAGCTCCCGTTCGGTGAGGGACACCTCGTCCTCGACCACCGAGACCAGGTCGTCCGTCCGGTGCAGGCTCCGGTGCCTGCGCAGTTTCGACTCGTCCGGCAGGACGTTCTCGATGTGGGCGACCTCCCCGGGCTCGTACCTGCACAGGAACTGCTTGACGACGAGGAGGTCCCCGATCCCGACGGGCCGTATCGGGTTGAAGGGGCGGTAGTAGCCGACCAGTGCGGTGATCAGTCGGTGCACGGCCGGGTTGGCCGCCAGCAGGCCGGCCACGTCGGCCGGCTCGGGAGCGGAGCTCCCGTGGAGGGCGCGGAGGAGGTTGAGGAGGCGCAGTCCCCGGATCAGCTCCTCCAGGCTGACCGCCCGGTCCCGTTTGGCCACGAGCGCCAGGTAGAGCCGGTCGAACAGGCTCCCCTGGTCGGCCTCCAGGCTGGGGCGGTCCGCACCGGCTGCGCCGGGCGGTCGGTCGACGTACGCCTGCCAGGACGTGGCCGGCTCGTCGGGGAACGGCCACCGGCCGGTGATCGCCGCGCCGAGGTCGTCCGCCGACGACGCCGGGGAGACCTCGTCCAGCGCGGCCGTCGTCGCGTCGACGTGCGGCAGGCCGGTCCCGGTCTCCACCGGGCCGCGCGACAGGATGCGTTGCGCGACGGCACGGTTGGCCTCGATCACCTGGGGTGCCGTGTGCGCGTCCGCCCCCAGTTCCTTCACCAGGTCGTAGACCGCGCGTGCAGCGGCACTGCCCGCGTAGTTCGCCGCGTCGGCATCCACCTCCGGCGTCTCCCCCTCCGGTGCCGGGGGACCCAGTCGCGGGTCACGGATGACGCTCGGATCCGCCGGCGCCGTGGTCTGCGTCGCGCGGATGGTCACGAACTTGAACAGATCGACGGTGCTGTCGGCCATCAACCACTCCGGGTTCCCATGGCGCCCGCGGCGAACGCTGTGCCGCCAGGACCTACCGGTCGTCCGTCACCGCGACGTCACCGCGACGTCACCACACCGGGCTGCCGGCCGGCTGCCGGGCGGGACGGGCTCGCATCCGGCGGGACCGGGTCATCGGTCGGCTGCACCGCCGGGACCAGCACCGCACGCGCGGTCCGACACCGGCAGCGGGGTCGCCTCACGGGTTCGGCGCGGGCCGGGTCTCCAGCACGACCGTCAGGGAGTTGGGGTCGTGCTGGACCCGGAAGGCATCGAGCTTCCCCGGGACGTCCCTGCTCGTCGAGTACGCGTACGGCCGCCGGACCAGGGTGTTGACCGCCCGCCACATGTCCCGCTCCTCGGCCAGTCGCTTCGGAACGGCAAGACCGAAGACCTTCGCCGCTCCGAGCCGGCCGTGGTCGACCATCGCCCGTACGGCCCGGTCCCACTCGTCCGTGGCGATGATGGCGAGACGGTAGGCGATCCGCGCGCCGGCCAGCCCGAGCACCACCGCCCACCAGAGGACGCCAGGACGTCCCGGGCCCACGAGCGTCGCCAGGGCGCAGGTCGCGGTGAGACCCGAGCCGTACACGAGGCACACGAAGAAGTCGACGTTGGTGCTGGCGTTCTCCTGCACCTTGACCAGCCGATCGGGAGCCGACGTCGCCAGGTGGTGCCACAGGAGCTGGGAGTCGAGGTTGTACCGATCGCTCGCATAGTGCTCGAAGCGACGGATGGAGTTGCCGAGAGCCGTGGGCGCGAACTGGGCGTCGTCCGCGGGGTACCGCTGCACCCGTTCGTACAGGAGGGCGTACCTGAGGGAGCTGCCTGCGGCCAGGGCCCGGTCACTGCTCCTCGCGTGCGAGTCGCGACGCCTCCGTTGACGCGTGGTGGATCGGTCGACGAGCCACCGGGGCCACAACAGGTAGCCCTCGAGCAAGCGGTAGAGGGGGGTCTTGACCGCCGCGAGGACGAGACCGACGACCGCGGAGACGGCCAGCAGGAGTGCCTGACGGGTGGCCAGGGGAGACTCCACGTAGCTGCGCGCTGCTTCCGTCGTCCAGGCGGGCACGAGGAGCCAGGCGACGACCTGCAGGGCGAGGAACGTCGGGAGGATCCAACCGACCACCAGGTTCCAACCGCCGCCCACGATGCCCTTGACGAGGTCGGTCATGACGAGGTGGACGCTCCCGCCTAGAGGTCGATCTCGGGGCTACCGGGACCGGGCGGCGTCAGGTGGGCGACCGTCCGTTCTTCCTCGGCGGGCTCCACCTGTCCCGCCAGTGGCCGCATGCCGGTCCGGGCACCGTTCCCCAGCGGGACGTCCGTGACCCGGGGACGTCCCTCGAGGTAGGCGACGAGCTGGCGGGGCGCGTACCGCGCCCGGGGCTCCCCGTGCCGGCGGACGGCACTGGAGGCGACGGACTCCGAGTCCGGGTCCTCCACGCCGATGGGCCGGGCGTAGGGCCGCACCAGGCGGAAGAACCACCTCCGCGAGTCGTGCAGGACCCCCAGGGGATCGGGCTCGACGGGGAAGGTCCGGCCGTCGAAGGTCCGTGGCGCGCCGTCGGCCGGGCGCCGGTAGGCGTCCTCCCGGAACGCGAGTCCGCACGAGCGCGCGCGGTCGACCATCCACAGGAGCGTGATGTCGGCGAGCTCCGACCTGGCGTGCCCACCGCCGACGTCGCAGTGGTCGCCGCTGAACCACACCTGCTCCACCTGCGGGCGCCCTGCGACCGAGCGACGGTCCCACAGCGTCGGGGCGAAGGGCCGCCGCCGCTCATCGATGGCCAGCGCCTGGTAGGCGGCGTCGACCGTGCTACTGAGCCGGGTGTCGTGGAACTCGAAGCGGCGGTTGACCAACCTCGACAGTCCCAGTCCGACCGACGGGACGCCCAGCGAGCCCACGGTGTCCCACACCCCCAGGAAGCGCACCCGTGGTTCGTGGCTGTAGGACCGCCGGAAGAGCTGCGACTCGAGGTCGCGCGGGCCCTCGGTCCGGGACCGGTACCGGGCGTAGGCCTCCTTGAGCCGGCCCGCGTGCTCCCGCCGCAGGACACCGCACGTGCGCACCAGCCCCACGGTGCTGCGGGCGGTGTAGGCACCGCGGCTGAAGCCGAAGGCGAAGAGCTCGTCGCCGGGTTCGTAGTTCTCCACGAGGAACCGGTAGGCGTCCTGCACGTTGCGCGACAGGCCCATGCCGAAGGCCCCGCCCCGCAGCCGCTCCCCCGGCCTCGTGCCGACCCCCTGCTGGTAGTACACCCGCTGCTCGACACCGTTCCCGTCCACGCCGTCGACCCCCAGGGCCACCTTGGCGACGTTGGTCGGGCACAAGCGGCCGTCCCGCTCCCGGCCGGCCGTGTTCCACGTGCCGTCACAGCACAGCACCAGACGCTTCGGCATGCCCCCTCCTCGAAGGCCTGCGCGCTCCTACGGCGCAGGCGGGGACGGTAGACAGGAGGTCGTCACGGGACCGTCAACGGGCCACGACATCCCCTGGGTCACCCGTGGGCGTGCGGACCGTCGCCGAACGCCGGATCGTCGGGGTCACCAGCCCTGACACACGCCGTCCGCGGTGATCCCGATGCACTGCTCCCCGGTGCCCCGGCCGCCTCGTGAGGCCAGGGCAGCTCGGCGCCAGCCGGGCGCCGACCCGGCCGCCGGCCCCTGCGATCGCGTCCGTCGCGTCCCGGGGACTGCGGTCGGGCCGGCGCTCTGAACGGGTCAGCCGTGGCAGACGAGGCCACGCTCGAGCGCAGTCAGGTTGTCCCGCACGAGCTCGGGATAGCTCTCGTCGCCCTCGACCCTCTCGATCGGGTGGAGGACGTCCGCGGTGACGCCGAGGTCGTCGGCCAGGGTCCGCGCCACGGCCGGTCCGGCGGCGGCCTCGAAGAAGACCGTCCGCGCTCCGCTGTCCCGTACCGCCTCCGCAGCCCGGCGAAGCCGGGCCGGTGACGGCTCGACGTCCGGGTCCAGCCCGGTCACCCCGACCTGGCGCAGGCCGTACCGGTCGGCGAGGTAGCCGAACGCCTCGTGCGCCGCGACGAGGGTGGCGCCCCGGCACGGTGCGAGGGCCGCGGCGTACTCCGCATCGAGGGCCTGCAGGGACTCCCCGAGCCGGTCGGCCGCCTGCGCGTACTCCTCTGCGTGCGCGGGGTCGGCACCGGCGAGGCCGTCGGCCACCCGGTCACCGAGTTCGGCCAGCCGGACCGGATCGAGCCAGAAGTGCGGATCCGGTGGCCGGTCGGCGAGGTCCGCGGCGTCGACGAGGTGCTCCGTCGGCTGCTGCGCCAGGGCGTCGTCGACCCCGGGCTGCATGCCGCCGGACAGGTGGACGACGACGTCCGCCTCGGCCAGCGCCAGGACGACCCGCGGGGTCGGCTCGAGGCCGTGGCTGTCACCGCCCCGCGGCGTCAGGTTCTGCACGGTCACGTGCTCGCCGCCGACCTGCTCGGTGACGTACTCCAGCGGGTAGGAGGTGACCGCCACGGTCAGGCCGTCGCGTTCGCCGGCGTGGGCGCCGGAGCACGCGGTCAGGCCGCAGACCGCCGCTCCCGCCAGGGCCACCGCACGGACGGGTGGACGGCTCACCGGCCGTGGCCCTCCTCCCTCTCCTCGTGCCCGCCGCCCTCACCGGTGTGCTCGCCGGTGGCGTGCTCGTCCACCTCTCCGGGAACGCCGGCCAGCTCGTTCGGGGTCACCTCGAGTTCGGCGGTCCGCCACACCTCCCCGGTCGTGACGTCGACCGCGTGCAGCGAGCTCGTGGCGGGCTCGGACACGTACGCGGTGCCGTCCAGGACGACGAGCTGCGGGTGCGGGTCCTGCCAGTCCTCGGACTCCTCCCACGCGCCGATGACCGGCACCGACCGGGTGACCGTGCCGGCAACCGGGTCGATGACGTGCAGCGCACCATCGGTGCCGAGCACGAGCGCCTCGCCGTTCTCACCTCGGCCCAGCGAGCGGTACCAGTAGGACGCAGGCAGATCGACCAGGCGCAGCTGCATGGTGGTGGTGTCCACCAGTGCCACCCGGGTGGGCCGTTCCACCTCGGCGTCCGGGTCGGCCTTGTAGTCGCCCAGCACGATCGGCGAGACGTCACTGCCGGCCTGGTTGCCGATCCGGCCGTACGGGTCGGGGCTGTCGACCTTCGTGATGGCACCGTCGGCGACGACCAGCACGCCGTCCTCGCAGCCGATCACGATGGTCTCCCCGCCGGTGACGGTCTCACCGTGCACGCCGGGGCAGTCGTCGGAGGCGGCGATCTCGGTGCCCTCGGCGTCGAGCAGCCGGACACCGGTGCGGGCGTCCTCGGTCCCCTCCGAGACCAGCATGGTGCCGTCCTGGAGCTCGAGGGCGACCCCGTGGTGCGCCGACGGCGTCCGGTGGCGGCGGGTCTCGCGGTCGGGGTCGGCGACCTCGGCACTGTCGAAGGCCGTGACCTCGCCGGTGCCGTCGTCGAAGAGCACCGTCCGCCCGGCGTGCGCGACGACGTGGCCGGGTCGGTCGGCCTCGAACACCACGTCGGTGAGGGCCGGGGTGGCGGTGTAGTAGTGCGCGTGGTCGCCGTGCGGCTCCGCCCAGGCTCCCCCGTCGAGCAGCCGGAACCCGCCCTGCGTCGAGACGAGGAAGTGCCGCCCGTCACCGGCGGCGTTGAGCCGGTTGAAGCCGTCCAGCTCCTCGTCGGCGAGCACCTCCAGGGTCTGGGCGTCGAGGACCTGCACGCCGCCGTCGTAGGTGAGCGCGAGCCGGGGGGCGCTGGATCCCACCTCGGTCTGCTCGGTCGTGGACGGCGACGAGGAGGTGGTCGGCGCAGCGGCGGAGCCACCGCCGGGGGACGCGCAGCCGGCCACGAGCGCGAGGGGCAGCGCGGCGGACAGCGCGAGGGTGCGGGGAACGGAAGGCGGGGTGCGGCGCACGGGTCCTCCAGAGGAGCGGGAGCACGGACTCTGGCACCCTATCGCTATCGAGAATCATTATCGTCAACCCCCAGACTCGAGCCGTCGCAGCCTGCAGCACCGACCATCGACTTCGGTGTCCACCGGCCCGAGAGTCCGTCCTTCGAACGGGACGCCACGAGGCCCGTGCGGTGTCCGCCTGCTCCGCCGCCAAGGTCACCGCCGGCGGGCAGTCGGGACCCGGTGCCGCCCTGACCGACGGCATCACCGTCGGGATCGGCCGGGGGTGTTGGCCGGTGAGACCGTGGGCCCGACCGATGACTTCCCCGCGCCGTGCCGGTCCGTACGCCGGGAACCGACTTCGGGGAGGCTGACGCCGTGCGGAGACTGACCGTCGGGATGAACGTGAGCCTGGACGGCTACACCGCCGCGCCCGGTGACGACCTCGGCTGGGGCGTGCCGAGTGACGAGCTGTTCCAGTGGTGGTCCGACCGGGTGGGGGCGACGGGCCTGGCGCTGTACGGGCGCAGGCTGTGGGCGACGATGAGCTCGCACTGGCCGACCGCCGACCAGCAGCCCGGCGCCACACCGGCGCAGATCGAGTACGCCCGCCGCTGGCGGGACATGCCGAAGGTGGTGTTCTCCTCCACGACCAGCGCGGTCGACGGGGCCCGCCTGGTGACCGGCGACGCGGTTCCCGAGATCACCCGGCTCAAGACCGAGGACGGCGGTCCGATGGACGTCGGCGGCGCCACCCTCGCCGCGGCGGCGATGCGGGCCGGGCTGATCGACGAGTAC
>NZ_FOWE01000022.1 GCF_900115395.1 Geodermatophilus obscurus | reverse complement strand
CGGCGTGCGCGACGGGCGGCGCAGTGACTTCCAGCACGGGTCCATCACCTTCAACTCCCGGACCGGAGCCCTCACCGTCACCACACGCTGACAGCACGTCCCTCCGGGAATCGTCACGACTCACCGTCACCGGATGCCTACGCAGCGGGAACCTCCGCCGTAGCCTCGGACGGTCGGCCTCCCGGCCGGCTGCTCGCGGAACCCCGGAGGACGTCCCCCATGCCCACCTCGCCAGCACATCGCGCCGGACGACCGGGCGCCGCACGACTCGGTCTGCTGGCCGCCCTGCTGCTGCTCCCCGCCTGCGGAGCCGCGGCGGAGGACGGTGCGGGCGCCGGTGACGGGGGAGCCGGCGCGACGGCGGCGCCGGGGACGGCGGACGGCTCGACGGCGGGCGGCGCGCCTGCGACCGGTACGACGGCGAGCCCGTCCACCGGGACCGCCGTGCCGACCTCCCCGGTCCCGACGGTCGACGACACCGACGTCGTGACCGACCCGGGGTACGGGGTGGAGGACCCGGGGGAGAAGGACGCCGAGCCCGGCACCGACGAGGCCGGCACCGACGAGCCGGAGGAGGAGCCGGGGCCCGCGGCGGCCGACGTCGTGCTCACCTGGTCCGGCTGGGACGGGGCGTCCGGCCAGGTCCAGGCGGGCGGCTACGTGACCGGCGTCGTCGAGGCCGGGGGCACCTGCACGCTGACCCTCCGCTCCGGCGGACAGGCCGTGACGGGGACGGCGCCCGCCGAGCCGGACGCCTCCACGACCGTCTGCGCCGTCGGCGTCGACGGCGCCGGGCTGGGGAGCGGCACCTGGACGGCCGTCCTCGGCTACCGGTCCGACGCCGCGGCCGGCTCCAGCGACGAGCGCGAGGTCGAGGTCCCGTGACCCGCACCCGCCTCCTGCGCGCCGCCCGCCGCGCGACCCTCCTGGCCCTCGCCCTCGCGGTGCTCGGCGGCCTGCTCGTGCTGCCCGACGCCCCGTCGCGGCCGCGGCTGGCGCCGGCCGCCGACGCCACGCAGTTCAACCCGGGCAACATCGTCTCCGACGCCGTCTTCTTCGACCGCGACGCGATGGACGCCCGCGAGGTGCAGACCTTCCTCGACGCGAAGGGCGCCGGCTGCCGCGTCGGCAGCGACGGCAGCCCCTGCCTGCGTCTCTACCGCCAGGACACCCCCGACAAGGCGGCCACCTCCTACTGCCGCGCCTACGACGGGCTCCCGCGGGAGAGCGCGGCCGACATCATCGCCAAGGTGGGCGCGGCCTGCGGCATCAGCCAGCGGGCGATCCTGGTGCTCCTGCAGAAGGAGCAGGGCCTGGTCCGGACGACGAACCCCACGGCCAAGGCCTACCTGAAGGCCATGGGCTACGCCTGCCCGGACACCCGCGCCTGCGACCCGGCCTACGGCGGCTTCTTCCACCAGGTCTACGGCGCCGCGAGCCGGTTCCAGGACTACCGGGCCCGCCCGAACTCGTTCAACCACCGGGCAGGCGCGACCAACTTCGTCCGCCACCACCCCAACGCCGCGTGCGGTGGCACGCAGGTCTACATCCAGAACCAGGCCACGGCGGGGCTCTACAACTACACGCCCTACCAGCCCAACGCCGCCGCCCTGCGCGCCGGCTACGCCGAGGGCGACAGCTGCTCGGCGTACGGCAACCGGAACTTCTGGCTGTACTTCACCGACTGGTTCGGCACGACGCAGTCGCCCGGCGGCGGCGAGGTCACGGCCCGCTGGACCGCACTCGGCGGTGCGGGCGGCCCGCTCGGCGCCGCGGTCTCGCCGGTCGGCTGCCGCCTGCGCGACGGCGGCTGCTACCAGGACTACCAGCACGGCTCGATCCACTGGTCGCCGCGCACCGGCCCCTTCGTGACCCGCGGCTGGATCTCCGACCGCTGGCGGGCCGACGGCCGCGAGTCCGGCTCGCTGGGCTACCCGCTGGCCGACGAGGAGACGGCCGCCGGCAGCGCGGTGCAGCGCTTCCAGTACGGCACCGTCTACTCCTCCGCCGCGGGGCCGAAGATCGTCCGGGGCTGGGTGCTCGACCGCTACGTGGCCCTCGGCGGACCGGGTAGCCCGCTCGGCCACCCCACGGGCGAGGAGGTCGGCACCTCCGGCGGTGTCCGCCAGCAGTTCCAGGGCGGGGTCGTCTACTCGTCGGCGTCGACGGGGGCCCACGCCGTCTGGGGCGCCGTCCTGGACAAGTGGACGGCCCTGGGCCGGCAGACCGGCCTGCTCGGGTTCCCCGTCGGCGGGGAGACCCGGACGGCGTCCGGGGTCCTGCAGCGCTTCCAGCGGGGTGGGGTGTTCGCGTCGTCGGCGGGTGCCTTCGAGATGCACGGGTGGATCTGGGACCGGTGGGTGGCTGCCGGTGCCGGGAGTG
>NZ_FOWE01000001.1 GCF_900115395.1 Geodermatophilus obscurus | reverse complement strand
CGCAGCCGAGCAGTCCGGCGGCGGTGGCCGGGGTCTCGGGGTCGACCTTCGTGCACTGACCGGAGTGCACCAGCGTCTTCTCCACGAACGCGCCGATGCCCAGCGCCGGGGACAGCTCGGTGCCGTCGGCCAGCGTCATCTGCTGCGTGGCGTTGTGGGTGTCGAAGCAGTAGTGCAGCCGGCCCTGGCGGCAGGCACGGCACTGGCCGCACACCGCCCGCCAGTTGAGGACGACGAAGTCGCCGACGGCCACGTCGGTGACGCCGTCCCCGACCGCGGCCACCGTGCCGGCCGCCTCGTGGCCGAGCAGGAACGGGAACTCGTCGTTGATGCCGCCCTCGCGGTAGTGCAGGTCGGTGTGGCACACCCCGCAGGCCTGCACGTCCACGACCGCCTCGCCGGGACCGGGGTCGGGCACCAGGACCGTCTCGACGCTGACCGGTGCTCCCTTGCCGCGGGCGACGACGCCCCTCACCTCGTAGGCCATGGCGGTCGATCTCCTGTCTCGGGGACGTGAGGGACGGCGCGTGGTGGCGCCTCCCCTGGTGGGTGCGCCGGCTGCGGGAGGGCGGGATGTCGTTGCCGCCACGCCCCTTGACCGTGCGCACCACCGAGCCTACGGTGTTGCACGACTGATATACCAGTCTTACCGCAAGTTGTGACAGGAGGGATCCCGGCATGGTCGTCCAGGTTGACGGAGCGCCACAGGCCCCGGCTGTCCGGGACCGCGTGCTCGACCGGTTGCTGGCGGACACCGACCCGGAGGTCTCCGCCGCGATCTCCGCCGAGCTGGTCCGGCAGCAGACCACGCTGGAGATGATCGCCAGCGAGAACTTCGCGCCGGTGGCCGTCATGCAGGCCCAGGGCTCGGTGCTGACCAACAAGTACGCGGAGGGCTACCCGGGTCGGCGGTACTACGGCGGCTGTGAGCACGTGGACGTCATCGAGCAGTTGGCCATCGACCGGCTCAAGGCGCTCTTCGGCGCGGAGTACGCCAACGTGCAGCCGCACTCGGGTGCGCAGGCCAACGCCGCGGCGATGTCCGCACTCCTGCAGCCCGGCGACACCATCCTGGGCCTCGACCTGGCCCACGGCGGTCACCTGACGCACGGCATGAAGCTCAACTTCTCCGGCAAGCTCTACGACGTCGCGGCCTACCACGTGCGGGCCGACGACCACCTCGTGGACATGGCCGAGGTGGAGCGCCTTGCCTTCGAGCGACGGCCCAAGCTCATCGTGGCCGGCTGGTCGGCCTACCCGCGGCAGCTGGACTTCGCCGAGTTCCGCCGGATCGCCGACGAGGTCGGGGCCCACCTGATGGTGGACATGGCGCACTTCGCCGGGCTGGTCGCCGCGGGGCTGCACCCCTCCCCTGTGCCGCACGCGCACGTGGTCACCTCGACGACCCACAAGACGCTCGGTGGCCCGCGGGGCGGCGTCATCCTGGCCACGGCCGACCTCGCCAAGAAGTTCAACTCGTCGGTCTTCCCCGGCCAGCAGGGCGGACCCCTCGAGCACGTCATCGCCGCCAAGGCGGTCGCCTTCAAGCTGGCCGGCGAGCCGGCCTTCCGCGAGCGCCAGGAGCGGACGCTCGCCGGCGCGCGGCTGCTGGCCGACCGGCTGCTGGCCCCCGACTCCCGCGCAGCCGGCATCGACGTGGTCAGCGGCGGTACCGACGTCCACCTCGTCCTGGTGGACCTCCGCGAGTCGGAGCTGGACGGCCGGCAGGCCGAGGACCGGCTGGACGCGATCGGCATCACCGTCAACCGCAACGCCGTGCCCTTCGATCCCCGCCCGCCGATGGTCAGCTCGGGGGTGCGCATCGGCACCCCGGCGCTGGCCGCCCGCGGCTTCGGCCTCGAGGACTTCGCCGAGGTGGCCGACGTGATCGCCCTCGCGCTGCGGCCCTCGGTGGGCGAGGAGCTGCTCGCCGAGCTCCGCACGCGGGTCACCCGGCTGGCCGACCGTCATCCGCTCTACCCCGACCTGACGGAGGTCCCCCGATGAGCCCCCGCACCCCCGGCGCGGACCTGCCAGAGCACCCGGACTCCCTGTGGCGGAGCCCGGAGCCCGAGCGCTCCTACGACGTGGTGATCGTCGGCGGCGGCGGCCACGGCCTGGCCACGGCGCACTACCTCGCCAAGAACCACGGCATCACGAACGTGGCGGTGCTGGAGAAGGGCTGGCTGGCGGGCGGCAACATGGCCCGCAACACCACGATCATCCGGTCCAACTACCTGTGGGACGAGAGCTCGGCCATCTACGAGCACGCGCTGCAGCTGTGGGAGGGACTCGAGGAGGACCTCGGCTACCCGATCCTGTTCAGCCAGCGCGGCGTGCTCAACCTCGCCCACACCCTCCAGGACGTCCGCGACAGCGTGCGCCGGGTCGAGGCCAACAAGCTCAACGGCATCGACGCCGAGTGGCTGGAGCCGGACGAGGTCCGCAAGATCTGCCCGGTCGTCAACACCTCGACCGACATCCGTTACCCGGTCCTGGGGGCGACCTACCAGCCACGCGCCGGCATCGCCAAGCACGACTACGTGGCCTGGGGCTTCGCCCGCCGGGCCGACGAGGCCGGCATCGACCTCGTCCAGGACTGCGAGGTCACCGGGTTCGACACCGACGGCGACCGGGTCACCGGGGTGCGGACCACCCGCGGCACCATCTCCGCCGGCACGGTCGCCCTCTGCGCGGCCGGCCACACCTCCGTGCTCACCGACATGCTGGGCATCCGCGTGCCGGTGCAGAGCCATCCGCTGCAGGCGCTGGTCTCCGAGCTGCTCGAGCCGGTGCACCCGACGGTGGTCATGTCCAACGCCGTGCACGTGTACGTCTCCCAGGCGCACAAGGGCGAGCTGGTCATGGGCGCCGGCGTCGACTCCTACAACGGCTACGGCCAGCGCGGGGCCTTCCACGTCATCGAGCGGCAGATGGCCGCCGCGGTCGAGTTGTTCCCGGTGTTCGCCCGGGCGCACCTGTTGCGCACCTGGGGCGGCATCGTCGACACCACTCCCGACGCCTCGCCCATCGTGGGTCGGACGCCGTACGACAACGTCTACCTCAACTGCGGCTGGGGCACCGGCGGGTTCAAGGCCACGCCCGGCATCGGCTCGGCCCTGGCGCACACCATCGCCCACGACGAGCCCCACCCGTACGTGGCGCCGTTCACCCTCGACCGCTTCGTCACCGGAGCGCTGGTCGACGAGCACGGCGCAGCCGCCGTCGCCCACTGAGCCAGGGAGTCTCCCGTGCAACTCATCGCATGCCCGTGGTGCGGCCCGCGCGAGGAGGTCGAGTTCTCCTACGGTGGCCAGGCCCACGTCCCGTACCCGGACGACCCGGGCGCGCTCTCCGACGAGGAGTGGGCGCACTACGTGTTCTTCCGCGCCAACCCCAAGGGCCGCTTCGCCGAGCGCTGGAAGCACAGCGCCGGCTGCCGCCGCTGGTTCAACGCGATCCGCGACACCGCCACCTACCGCTTCGAGCGCGTCTACCGGCTCGATGACCCGAAGCCGGTGATCCCGTGACCAGCACCCACCGCGCTCCCGAGGGTGGCCGCATCGACCGCGCGACCACCGTCGAGTTCACCTTCGACGGACAGACCCTCACCGGCCACCCCGGCGACACCCTGGCCTCGGCGCTGCTCGCCTCCGGCCGGCACCGGGTCGCCACGAGCACCAAGCTCGGCCGACCGCGCGGCATCGCCGCGGCCTGGGCCGAGGACCCGGGCGGTCTCGTGCAGATCGAGGAGCCCTTCCCCGAGCCCATGCTGCTGGCCACCACCGTCGAGCTCCACGACGGCCTGGCGGCCCACGGCCTGCCCGGGCAGGGCCGCCTCGCCGACGTCCCCGACTCCGCCCGCTACGACGCGGTCCACCACCACGCCGACGTGCTGGTCGTGGGCGCCGGACCCGCCGGTCTGGCCGCCGCGCTCACCGCCGCCCGGGCCGGCGCCCGCGTGGCCCTGGTGGACGAGCAGTCCGAGGCCGGCGGCTCCCTGCTGTCGGGCACCGACCGGCTCGACGGCGTCCCGGCGCTGCGGTGGGTCGCCGCGGCGGTCGCCGAGCTGGCCGGGCACCCGGAGGTGCTGCACCTGCAGCGCACCACCGCGTTCGGCAGCTACGACGACGGGTTCGTCCTGGCACTGGAGCGGCGCACCGACCACCTCGGTGCCGCCGCGCCCAAGCACGTCTCCCGCCAGCGGGTGTGGCGCATCCGGGCGCGCTCGATCGTCGTCGCGACGGGGGCGCACGAGCGTCCGGTCGTCTTCGCCGACAACGACCGCCCGGGGATCATGCTCGCCGGCGCCGCCCGGACCTTCCTGCACCGCTACGGCGTGCTGCCCGGTCGCCAGGCCGTCGTGTTCACCACGAACGACAGTGCCTACGACGCCGCCCTCGACCTGCACCGCGCGGGTGTGCGGGTGCAGGCGGTGGTCGACGCCCGTCCGGAGGGCTCACCGCGCCGGCGCGAGGAGTGCGAGCACGCCGGCATCCGCGTCCTGTCCGGTGCCGTCGTGACCGGCACCCAGGGCGTCGAGCGGGTCACGCACGCCCTCGTCGCCCCGTTCGCGGACGGGGAGGTCGGTGCCGGCAGCGCGATCGCCTGCGACCTGCTCCTGGTCAGCGGGGGCTGGAACCCCGCGGTGCACCTGTTCAGCCAGACCCGCGGCCGGCTCCGCTACGACGAGGCCCTCGGCGCGTTCCTCCCGGGGGAGCAGCTCGACGGCCTGGCCGTCACCGGCTCGGCCGCCGGCGTGTTCGACCTGGCCGGCTGCCTGGCCGACGGTCAGCGCGTGGCCGGCGCCGCGCTGGGCGCCCTGGCGATCCCGCCGGCGGGGGAGGACCGGCTGCCCACCGCCCCCGAGCCCGTCGTCCCGGCCGCGCCCCTGGTGCTGTGGCGGGTGCCGGACACCTCCGGCGCCGAGGGCAGCACCTCGTTCGTCGACCTGCAGCGGGACGCGACGGTCGCCGACATCGCCCGCGCGGTCGGCGCCGGCCTGCGCTCCATCGAGCACGTCAAGCGCTACACGACGATCGGGACGGCGCACGACCAGGGCAAGACGTCCGGCGTCCTGACCTCGGGGATCACCGCCGAGCTGCTGGGGATCCCGGTGCAGGACACCGGGACCACCACGTTCCGGCCGCCCTACACCCCGGTCGCCTTCGCCGCTCTGGCCGGCCGCGACCGTGGCCGGCTCTTCGACCCCGAGCGGGTCACCGCCCTGCACGAGTGGCACGTGGCGGCCGGGGCGGTCTTCGAGGACGTCGGCCAGTGGAAGCGTCCCCGCTACTACCCGCAGCCCGGCGAGGACATGGAGGCCGCGGTCCTCCGGGAGTGCGCCGCCGCCCGCACCGGCGTCGGGGTCCTCGACGGATCCACGCTCGGCAAGATCGACGTCCAGGGTCCCGACGCCGCCGTCCTCCTGGACCTGCTCTACACGAACCTGATGAGCAGCCTGAAGGTCGGTTCCGTCCGCTACGGGGTCATGTGCGGCGTCGACGGCATGGTGATCGACGACGGCACGGTGCTGCGCCTGGCCGAGGACCGCTTCCTCGTCCTCACCACCACCGGCGGCGCGGCGAAGATCCTCGACTGGATGGAGGAGTGGGCCCAGACCGAGTGGCCGGAGCTGCGCGTCCACTGCACCTCGGTCACCGAGCAATGGGTCACCCTCCCCGTCGTCGGTCCGCGGTCCCGCGACGTCGTCGGCACGGTCTTCCCGCAGGTGGACGTCTCCACCGAGGCGTTCCCGTTCATGACCTGGCGGGACACCACCCTCGACGGGGTGCCGGTCCGGCTGGCCCGGATCAGCTTCTCCGGCGAGCTCGCCTTCGAGGTGTACGTCAACCCCTGGTACGCGGTCGCGGTGTGGCAGCGGCTGCTCGAGGCCGGCCGCTCGTACGGCATCACGCCGTACGGCACCGAGACCATGCACGTCCTGCGCGCGGAGAAGGGCTACCCGATCATCGGGCAGGACACCGACGGCACCGTCACCCCGCACGACCTGGGCATGGCCTGGGCGGTGTCGAAGAAGAAGCCC
The DNA here is from genome assembly GCF_900115395.1 of Geodermatophilus obscurus. Lineage (GTDB taxonomy): Bacteria > Actinomycetota > Actinomycetes > Mycobacteriales > Geodermatophilaceae > Geodermatophilus > Geodermatophilus obscurus_B. Next base: position 744,556 of record NZ_FOWE01000001.1, on the reverse strand, counting down.
GATTTCATCGGCAAGCGCTCCTTCGCCCGCCCGGCCAACTCCGACCCGCTGCGCAAGCAGCTGGTCGGGTTGTTGCCCGTCGACCGGCAGACCGTGCTGCCCGAGGGCTCGCAGATCGTGGAGTTCCTCGCCGACGGCCGGCTGCCGCCCCCACCTGTCCCGATGCTGGGCCACGTCACGTCCAGCTACCGCAGTGCCGAGCTGGCCCGCCCGTTCGCCCTGGCCCTGGTCAAGGGCGGCAGGTCGCGCATCGGCGAGACCGTCCACGTCCCCGTCAACGGCACCCTCGTCCCGGTCGAGGTCACCGGCCCGGTGCTCGTCGACCCCGAAGGAGCCCGCCGCGATGGCTGAGCTGCTGCGCACCCACCCGCTCGAGGGGTGGAGCACCCGGGTCGAGCGCCTACCCGACACCGTCCGCATCACGGTCGAGCCGTACGTGGCGATGGTCGACGTCCGCCTCGGGGCCGTTCCCGCCGAGGCGTCGGCGGCGCTGGGCGTCGACCTGCCGACGACTCCGAACACCTGGGTGCCGGCCGGCACGGGGCGGGCCGTCTGGTTCGGCCCCGACGAGTGGCTGCTCACCAGCACCACCGAGGCGCCGGAGGAGCTCGAGGCCCGCGTCCGCGCCGCCGTCGTCCCGCTGGGCGGGTCCGCGACGGACGTCTCCGCCCAGCGGATCGGCCTCCGGCTGACCGGTGCGCGGGTGCGCGACGTCCTGGCCAAGGGCTGCTCGATCGACCTCCACCCACGGGTCTTCGGCCGGGGCAGCAGCGCGCAGACGACCCTCGGCCAGGCGGGCGTCGTCCTGCTGGCCCTCTCCGACGCCGGCGACGACCACGGCGTCCTCGTCCGGTCGTCCTTGGCCGGCTACCTCGCCGACTGGCTGCTCGACGCGGCCCTCGAGTTCACCACGACTCCCGCCAGCTGACCCGCGCTCGTCGGCCAGCACCCCCGGATCCACCAGCAGTCAGGAGCAGTGCCATGTCCGCCACCCCTCGTGTGGTCGTCATCGGAGCGGGGATCGTCGGCGCCAACCTGGCCGACGAGCTGACCGCCCGTGGCTGGGACCGCGTCACCGTGGTCGACCAAGGACCCCTCCCGCTGACCGGGGGTTCCACATCGCACGCCCCGGGGCTGGTCTTCCAGACCAATGCCTCCAAGACGATGACAGCCTTCGCCCGTTACACGGTGGAGAAGTTCACGAGCATCGACGTCGACGGCGCCTGGTGCTTCAACCAGGTCGGCGGCCTCGAGGTCGCCACCACCCCGGAGCGGCTCACCGACCTGCACCGCAAGCAGGGTTGGGCCACCTCCTGGGGCGTGGAGTCCCAGGTGGTCGACGCGGACGAGTGCGTGCGGCTGCACCCGCTGGTCGACCGCGACCGCATCCTCGGCGGCCTGCACATCCCCACCGACGGCCTGGCCAGGGCTTCCCGGGCGGTCGTCGCGCTGGCCCGCCGCGCGGAGGCCCGGGGCGCCCGCTTCCAGGGCTCGACCCGGGTGACGGGTATCGAGCAGGTCGGCGGGCGGGTGACCGGCGTCCGGACCCCGGACGGGGTCATCCCCGCCGACGTCGTGGTCTCCTGCGCCGGTTTCTGGGGCCAGGAGCTCGGGGCCATGGTCGGGATGGACGTGCCGCTGCTGCCGTTGGCCCACCAGTTCGCCTGGACCGGCCAGGTGCCGGACCTGGTCGGCCGCAACGACGAGCTCAGCGAGGCGAGCCTGCCGATCCTGCGCCACCAGGACCAGGACCTCTACTACCGGGAGCGGGTCGACTGCCTGGGCATCGGGTCCTACGCCCACCGGCCGATGCCCGTCGACCTGCGTGAGCTGCCCCAGGGCAGCGATGACACGGACGTCCGGGGGTCGTCGATGCCCTCGATGTCGATGCCCTCGATGCTGCCCTTCACCGAGGAGGACTTCGCCCCGGTCTGGGAGCAGAGCCAGCTGCTGCTGCCCTCGTTGCGCTCCTCGAAGATCGACACCGGTTTCAACGGCATCTTCTCGTTCACGCCGGACGGTGGCCCGCTGATCGGGGAGTCATCGGACGTCGCCGGCTTCTGGATCGCCGAGGCGGTCTGGGTGACCCACTCCGCCGGGGTCGCCCGGGCGGTGGCCCAGCTGCTGGTGGACGGGCGCAGCGAGATCGACCTGCACGGCTGCGACGTGCACCGCTTCGAGGACGTCCAGCTCGGCCCGGAGTACGTCAGCGAGACCTCCCAGCAGAACTTCGTGGAGGTCTACGACGTCATCCACCCGCTGCAGCCGCGGTCGTCCCCGCGCGACCTGCGGGTGAGCCCGTTCCACGCCCGCCAGCAGGAACTCGACGCCGTCTTCCTCGAGGCCGGCGGCTGGGAGCGGCCGCACTGGTACGAGGCCAACGCGGACCTGGTGGCCGAGCTGCCGACGGAGTGGGTGCCGCCGGAGCGCGACGCGTGGGCGGGGCAGTTCTGGTCCCCGATCGCAGCGGCGGAGGCGTGGAAGACCCGCACTGCCGTGGCGATGTACGACATGACGCCGCTCAAGCGGCTCGAGGTCAGCGGCCCCGGCGCGCTCGACCTCCTGCAGCGGCTGACGACCGGTGAGATGGACAGGTCGGTCGGGGCGGTGACCTACGCACTCGCTCTCGACGAGGCCGGCGGCATCCGCAGCGACCTCACCGTCGCCCGGCTGGGCGACCAGCTGTTCCAGGTGGGGGCCAACGGTCCGCTCGACCACGACCACCTCCAGCGCCAGGCGCCCGACGACGGCACCGTCCAGATCCGGGACACCACCGGAGGCACGTGCTGCATCGGCCTGTGGGGCCCCCGGGCCCGTGACCTGGTCCAGCGGCTCAGCTCCGACGACTTCTCGAACGACGGGCTGAAGTACTTCCGGGCCAAGCGCGCCCGGATCGGCGGAGTGCCCGTGACGGCGATGCGGCTGTCCTACGTCGGCGAGCTCGGCTGGGAGCTATACACCAGCGCCGACAACGGTCAGCGGCTGTGGGACGTGTTGTGGCGTGCCGGGCAGGACCTCGGCGTGATCGCCGCGGGCCGGGCCGCGTTCAGCAGCCTCCGGTTGGAGAAGGGCTACCGCGCCTGGGGCCACGACATGACCACCGAGCACGACCCCTACGAGGCCGGTCTCGGCTTCGCCGTGCGCAAGCAGAAGAAGGCCGACTTCGTGGGCCGGCAGGCCGTCGCCGAGCTCAGCGACGACACGGTGAGCCGCCGCCTGTCATGCCTGACCGTCGACGACGGCCGCAGCGTCGTCCTCGGCCACGAGCCGGTGTTCCTCGACGGCCGACCGGTCGGGTACGTGACCAGCGCGGCCTTCGGGCACACCGTCGGCCGGCCGATCGCCTATGCCTGGTTGCCGGGCTCGACGACCGTCGGGACGAGCGTCGAGATCGAGTACTTCGGCACCCGGATCGCAGCCACCATCGCCGCCGAGCCGCTCGTCGACCCGGACATGACCCGGCTCCGCGGCTGACCAGGCCGTGGGGGCGCATCCCAGCATGGCTGGTGGTGCGGGGCAGGAGGTCCCCGGTCAGATCACCGCGCGGATCGCCCGTTCGAAGCCCAGGACGTGCTCACGGGCGAGGTCGTCAGCCCGATCGGCGTCGCCGGCGGCGATCGAGCGGAGCAGCTCCACGTGCTCCCCGACGTGCTCGTCCACCGTGGGCAGCCGGTCGAGGAACAGGCAGAAGATCCGCGTCGCAAGGTTGTCATAGCGGATCAGGACGTCCTCCAGGTGAGGATTGCCGGCCGCCCGGTAGATGGCGCGGTGCACCGCGAGGTCCCAGCGCATGAGCTCCGTCCGGTCGAGCTGGGCGATGTCGAGCTGCTGGATGTGCGAGGCCAGCTCGTCGAGCTCGGCATGTGCGGTGCGGACGGCTCGCTCGGCGGCTCGACGGGCGGCCAACGGCTCGAGCTGCGCGCGGATGTCGGAGATGTGCGCCAGGTCGGAGATGTCCATGCCCGTCGCAAACGTCCCCCGCCGCGGGTAGGACACCACGAGCCGGTCGCCCTCGAGGCGCTTCAGCGCCTCGCGGACCGGGGTCCGACCCACGCCGAGGTCCTTGGCCAGCTCGTCGTCGTCGATGGGATCGCCCGGGCGGATGTCGAGCATGATCAGCCGGTCTCGGATCGCCACGTAGGCCTTGTCCGCCAGGGATGTGGCAGCCGACGGGTCCAGCTCCAGCGGTGCGACGGTCACGAGCAGATCGTAGAGGTTGTCGGCCAACGGGTCTTGCCTCATTCGGGGGACCGACATACCTTAACTGTACAACTGATATACCAAAAGTGTCGCTGTTCGGCGGTGGTGGTGTCGCGACCACCGACAGGGAGAGGGAGGCACGGGTGACCATCAGCGCCTTCGACCTGTTCACGGTGGGGGTCGGCCCGTCCAGTTCGCACACGGTCGGTCCCATGCGGGCCGCCTGGGCCTTCACCTCGCGCCTGTCCGAGGAGGGAGTGCTCGGGCAGGTGGCCGGCGTGCGGTGCGAGCTGTTCGGATCGCTCGGCGCCACCGGGCACGGCCACGGCAGCGTGACGGCCGTCGTCCTCGGGCTGGAGGGGGAGCAGCCCGACCTCGTCGACCCGCTCGCGGCCGGGCCGCGGGTCGAGACCATCCGCCGCGAGGGGAAGCTCCGGCTGGCCGGCGAGCACCCCATCGCGTTCTCGGTGGACGACGACGTCGTCCTGCACCGGCGCAAGCGGCTGGAGTTCCACAGCAACGGGATGCGCTTCCTGGCCCTCGACGCCGGTGGGTCGGAGCTCCGCCGCCGCGAGTACTACTCGGTGGGCGGCGGCTTCGTCCTCGACCAGGACGAGGCCGGCAACCCGGTGATCGTCGAGGACAGCACGCCGGTGCGGTACCCCTTCCGCACCGGCGAGGAGCTGCTGGCGCACACCGGGGAGACCGGGTTGCGCATCAGTGACGTGATGCTGGCCAACGAGCGGTGCTGGCGGACGGAGGCCGAGGTCCGCGCAGGTCTGCTGCACGTCTGGTCGGTGATGCAGGAGTGCGTGGAGCGCGGCACCCGGACCTCCGGCGTCCTGCCCGGCGGGCTCGGGGTCCGCCGGCGCGCGGCCGCGCTGCGCGCCCAGCTGGAGGGTCAGCGCGACGAGACCGACCCCCTCCGCGCGATGGAGTGGGTGACCCTCTACGCCCTGGCGGTCAACGAGGAGAACGCGGCGGGCGGGCGGGTGGTCACCGCGCCGACCAACGGCGCCGCCGGCATCGTGCCGGCGGTCCTGCACTACTACCGCGACTTCATCGACTCCTACTCCGAGGACGGAGTCGTCCGGTTCCTGCTCACCGCCGCGGCGATCGGGCTGCTGTTCAAGGAGAACGCCTCGATCTCCGGTGCGGAGGTGGGCTGCCAGGGGGAGGTCGGCTCGGCCTGCTCCATGGCCGCCGCCGGCCTCGCCGAGGTCATCGGGGGGACCCCCGAGCAGGTGGAGAACGCCGCCGAGATCGGGATCGAGCACAACCTCGGCCTGACGTGCGACCCGGTCGGGGGGCTGGTGCAGATCCCCTGCATCGAGCGCAACGCCGTCGGCTCGGTCAAGGCGATCACCGCGGCTCGCATGGCCGTCCGCGGTGACGGGCGGCACCACGTCCCGCTGGACAAGGCGATCAAGACGATGCGTGAGACCGGCGCGGACATGAAGGACAAGTACAAGGAGACCGCCCGTGGCGGGCTTGCGCTCAACGTCGTCGAGTGCTGAGGAGGCACCCGTGTCCCACTCGTTCACCCTCACGCTGAGCTGTCAGGAGCGTCCGGGCATCGTGCACGCGGTCAGCTCGTTCCTCTTCCAGCACGGTTGCGACATCGTCGAGCACCAGCAGTTCGACGACGCTGCCCGCGGGCAGCTCTTCCTGAGGACGGCGTTCGTCTGCTCGCAGGACACCGACACCGACCGCCTGTCGGCGGACTTCCACGCGGTGGCACAGGAGTTCGGCATGACCTATCAGGTCGCCGGCGACCACCCACCGCGCGTACTCGTCATGGTGTCCAAGCTGGGCCACTGCCTCAACGACCTGATCTTCCGCTGGCGTGCCGGCAACCTGGGGGCCGACCTCGTCGCCGTGGTCTCCAACCACGAGGACCTGCGTCCGATGGCGGAGGCGGCCGGGTTGCCGTTCGTCCACGTGCCAGTGACGCCGGCGACCAAGCGGGAGGGCGAGGCGCGGCTGCTCGAGCTGGTCGACGAGCACCGGGCAGACCTGGTCGTGCTCGCCCGGTACATGCAGGTGCTCTCCGACGAGGCATGCGCCGCCCTGCACGGCCGGGCCATCAACATCCACCACTCCTTCCTGCCGGGCTTCAAGGGCGCCAAGCCCTACCACCAGGCTTTCGACCGCGGGGTGAAGCTGGTCGGCGCGACCGCGCACTACGTGACGCCGGACCTGGACGAGGGCCCGATCATCGAGCAGGAGGTCATCCGCATCGACCACACCTTCGATCCGCGTGCACTGGCCACCGTCGGTCAGGACGCCGAGGCCCTCGCGCTCTCCCGGGCCGTGCGCTGGCACAGCGAGCGGCGGGTGCTGCTCAACGGCCACAGCACGGTCGTCTTCCGGTGAACCGGCCGCAGGAGGTCTGATGCCTACCGGGACGGGGGCCACCGTGTCGGCCACCGGCGAACCCACGTCCCCGGGCCGCGCTGGACCGGGTCCACCGGTCTCCTCGGCCCCCGCGCCGACCTCGAGCCGGCGCACGGGGTGGGGGTGCGGGTACGCGGCAGACGGGTCCGGGATGCCGCCGCGCGACCGGTGGGCGGCTCAGTCGGCGGTCATGGCGCGCCGGCGGACCCGCTCGTCGTAACGGTCCCGCTCGCCGCTGACCGGCCTGCCGAGGTACCCGCCCAACGTGACGCCGGCGGCGAGAGCGAGACCGATGGCCAGGGCTCCGACGAGGGCGGCCAGTCCGCCGTCGATGTCGGCGTCGACGACGATGGTGAACAGGCCGTGGTAGATGGCCAGCCCGGGCAGCAGCGGGACGATGCCGCAGACGGCGACGAGCTGCGGTGGGACCCGTAGCCGCCGGGTCAGCGCCTCTCCGCAGAACCCGATGACCACGGCCGCCACCCCGCTGGCCAGTGCGGGACCGGCACCCAGTTCGCTGGCCGCCCAGAACGTCGTCCAGGCCAGCGCGCCGGCGATCGCGGCGAGGCCGACGGCGCGCGGGCGGGCGTGGCCGGCGAGGGCCCAGAACCCGGCGATCCCGGCCGACGCGGCCAGCGCGACGGGAAAGGACACCGGGGAGGGTGAGGTGTCGACGACGGTCAGCGGGAGCTGGGCGCGCTGGGCCAGGTCGAGGACACCGGCGATGCCCACGACGATGCCGGCCGTCAGGGTCACCACCTCGAAGGCCCGCGCCCCGGCGGTCACCGGGAAGCCGCTGATGGCGTCCTGGGCCGAGCTGACCAGGGACAGTCCGGCGAGGAGGACGACGATGCCGGCCGCGACGACCAGGGAGGTCCGGACGTCGACGTCCGAGACGGCCAGGAGGACGGCGACCCCCGTGGCGAGCGCGGCCCCGGCCACCTGCTGGAAGAAGACCGGCAGGCTCTGCCGGTTGAGCACCCGGATCACCTGCTCGATGAGGGCGGTGGTGAGCGCGGCGACGAGGGCTTCCAGCCACCCACCGCCGAGGACGAGCCCGAAGCAACCGGCCACGCCGGCCCAGGCCAGCGTGGTCACGATCCGGCGGTAGGTGACGGGCGCCGAGACCACCCGGTCCAGCCGGCGGTGTGCCTCCTGGACGTCGAGGTCGCCTGCGCCGATCGCACGGGCCAGATCGGTGATCCCCTGCAGGCGGGTGTAGTCGGTCCGGCTCATGCTCACGATCCGCATCGCGGTGAGCGGAACTGCGTCCTCCCGATCGAAGCTGACCGTGATGGAAGTGAACGTGATGTCGACCTGGCAGCTGGTCAGCCCGTAGGCGGCGGCGACCCGCAGCACCGTGGCGGTCACGTCGGCAGAGGGGGCCCCGACGGCCAGCATCGACGCTCCGATGCGCAGGGCCAGGCCCAGGGCGGCGTGTGCTGTGAGGTCGTCCATCCGGCTGGACTGGGCCCGCAGGCCGATCGGCGCGGTCGGCGGGCTGGTCCCCGCGATCGCCCGCCATGCCCGCTCGGGGAAACGCGCGTGCGGCATGCGGTGGTTCGGAGGCCAGGCGGGCACGCCTCCAGGCTATGGCGCGATTCCTGCCGACCCATCGTCACGCGAGGACTCGTCTACGACCTGCGCACCAGGGGCTCGCGAGCACGGACGCTCTCCGTCGTGGATCGTCGGGCCTGGATGCCCTCGAGGAGACGCTGTCGGTCGTCGATGACACGGAGGCGCCTGCCACATCCGTGAGGCGCATGCTGCTCGCGCACGGGGCGACGTGACACGTGGTGTCGAGGCGGTCCGTCGGCTGCGGCCGTGAGCGACGGGCCGCCCCACGAGCGGGTCCTCACGCCGCCGGCGAGGCGAGCCCTTGCCGAGAGGTTGCCCGAGGCGGTCGCGGCAGCGGTCATCGACTTCGTCACCACGACGCTCGTCATGAGCCCGCGGAGGGCCGGAATGCCGCTCCGCGGCGAGCCGGCCGGGATCTGGCCAACTCGCCGCGGGACCTACCGCGGGCTGTACCGGGTCGTGGAAGAACCGCGTGAGGTCGTCGTCCTCGGGGTCGATCACCGACGCGACGTCCACCGGTCCGGCTCAGCGCCCGTCTCCACCGAGTTCCCCGTCGTCATCCGCCGAGGACGGCGCCGAGGATGTCCGCGGCCTCGCGCGAGACGTCGGGTGAGACGTGCCCGTCGACGTCGCCGGTGATCGCGATCGGGGAGTGGCCGAGTATGTCCGGCACCACCCCGAGCGGGACGCCGGAGGTGAGCACCACGCTGGCGGGTGGGCACCTCACCGGACTCCGGCAGCGTCTCGTGCGGCTGCACGAGGCGATGGCTTCGGCTGCTCGTGGCTCTCCACGACCGGTGCGTGGTTCGGCCGCTCAGGACGTCCTGCCGGCAGCGGGCGTGCAGAACGGGGCTCCTCGTCGCGGCGCGGCTGGCAGCCCCGGCGTGCCTGCGGCGACCCGTTCGGTCAGGGCAGCCGCGGGAGCAGCGCCCGGGCGAACACCTCGGCCGCCGGGTCCACCGGCTCGTGCGCCGCCGCGGCGCGCAGCCAGCTCGCCAGAGGCGCGGCGAGCGCGGGGGAGAGGGCGGCGATCCACGCACCGGTCCCAGCCCGTGCCTCGGCCACGTGCTCGGTGTTCCCGCCGGGGAGGTGCGCGACCACCTCCGGGCGGGTCGCCAGCAGTCCGCGGGTCCGCCAGTCGCCATGGGTCGTCCGGGCGGCCAGTGCATCCAGCCGGTCGGCCGCCGTCCGCAGCAGCAGTTCGGGATCCACGGCCGGATGGTGCCCGACGGCTGTCAGACGGAGGAGGCCCCGAGGCCACGGCCACCGACGCCTTCGACGGCCGAGCCCTCCCGGTCGTCCGGCCGACCGGCCTGGGGGACCACCGTCCGGGTCACCGCCGAGGGCTGCGACCCGGTCACCGCCCGAGCGCTGGCCGTCGCGTCTCAGTGGGCGACCTGCCCGACGGCCGGCGCGTCGGGCAGGTCGGACAGCTGCCACGGCCGGACGACGGTGACCAGCACCAGCACGCCCAGCGCCAGCCCGGCCCCCATGGTGAGCGCCATCGCCGTGGCGTCGTTGCCCAGCACGCCGACGAGCGGGGAGACCGCGGCGCCGATGCCGAACTGCACGGCGCCCAGGAGGGCGGCCGCGGAGCCCGCGGTCTCGCCGTGTGCGGCCAGCGCCAGCGCCGGGGCGTTGGGCAGCGCGAGCCCGACGGCGGCGAGCACCGCCCACAGCGGGACGACGACGCCGGCGAGCCCGCCCCATCCGCCGGCCGCCAGGCCCAGCAGGACCAGCCCCGCGATGGTCCCGCCCAGCATGGCGACCGACAGCACCTGCGCGGGGGACCAGCGGCGCAGCAGGACCGGGTTGAGCTGGGTCGTGCCGATGAGGAAGAAGGCGCCGGCGCCGAACAGCATGCCGAACTGCTGCTCGTCGAGGCCGAACTGGCGCTGGTAGACGAAGGAGGACCCCGACACGTAGCTGAACAGCCCGGCCATCGTCAGCCCGGCCACCAGGACCAGCCCGACGTAGACCCGGTCCCGGAGCAGCCCCCGGTAGGTGCGCAGGGTCCCGGCGATCCCACCGGTCACGCGGCGGCCCGGCGGCAGGGTCTCGGGGACGGCGAGCGCGCCGACGACGAGCAGCAGCAGGCCGTAGAGCGCCAGGACGGCGAACACGCCGCGCCAGGAGGTGATCCGCAGCAGCTCCCCGCCGACCGTGGGGGCCAGCACGGGAGCGGCGCCCATGACCAGGAACAGCCGGGACAGCATGGTCGCGGCCGCCCGCCCCTCGAACAGGTCCCGGACGATGGCCATGGCGACCACCCCACCGGCGGCGCTGCCCACGCCCTGCAGGACGCGGAGGACGCCGAGCACCTCCACGGTCGGTGCGACCAGGACGAGCAGCGAGGCCACCACGTGCAGCGCGGTCCCCGCCAGCAGCGGACGGCGCCGGCCGAGCGCGTCGGAGAGCGGCCCGATGACCAGCTGCCCCAGGGCGAGCCCGACCAGCGTGCCGGTCAGCGTCAGCTGGACCATCGGGGAGCTGGTGCGCAGGTCGGTGGCGATGGCGGGCAGCGCCGGCAGGTACATGTCGATGGTGAACGCGCCGACGGCGACGAAGGCGCCGAGGACGAGTGCCAGCAGCGCCCGGCGCGGCGCGGGGACGTCCTCGCGCACGGCGGTGCTGCGGTCCTGGGTGGCGGTCACCGTTAGTCCCCCTGGGCGCGCGGCAGCGCCCCGTGTCGACTGTCGTTGCAGAGGACAAGCATCACCGGTCGTCGGCCATTCCACGCCCCGGAGGACGGGGGAGCGGGCGGCGCGGGTCAGGGCGTCGCGGGTCAGGGCGTCGCGGGTCAGGGCGTCGTCGGGGTCCGGCCGACGACGGCGGCGACCGTGCGGCTCAGCCCGCGAGGCCCGGCCCCGGGGGCGCGGTGGACGAGCGAGGTGGCCTGGGTGCGGTGGAGGTCGGCCACGCCCTCGCCGGCGATGAGGGCCAGGAGCATGTCGGCGGCCTCCTTGCCCATCCGCCGGATCGGCTGCTGCACCGTGGTCAGCGGGGGGTCGGCGACAGCGGACTCCGGGATGTCGTCGAAGCCGACCACCGAGAGCTGACGCGGCACGTCGAGCCCGAGCTCGGCCGCGACCTCCACCGTCACCAGCGCCGAGAGGTCGTCGGCCGCGAACACCGCGGTCGGCGGGGACGGGCGCGAGAGCAGGTCGCGGGCCGCCTCGCGCGCGATCTCCGGCTCGAAGCCGCCGGACCGCACCAGGTCCTCGTCCACGGGCAGCCCCGCGGCGACGAGCGCCTCGCAGTAGCCCTGCTCCCGCTGCTGCGCGGACAGCAGGTCCGAGCGTCCCGTGACCATGCCGATGCGGGTGCGCCCCAGCCCGATGAGGTGCTGCACGCGAGCCGGGCGCCCTGCAGGTTGTCGGCGGCGACCGAGGGCAGCCCGGCGGGGCCGGTGTGCGGATCGGCGCAACCCCGACCGGCCGTGCCCAGCGGAGCCGGCGGGACCGATGAGATCCCCCGCGCGCGCCGGTCCGAGCTCCCGGACCGGGTCGTCGACCAGGAGGACGCATGCGGAAGATCGTCGTGCACATGATGCTGTCGCTGGACGGCTGCTTCGAGGGGCCGGACCACGACCTGAGCTGGCACCGCGTCGACGAGGAGCTGCACGCGCACTTCAACGAGCAGCTCGCGACCGCGAGCGCCTTCGTCGAGGGCCGGGTCACCTACGAGCTCATGGAGGCGTTCTGGCCGACGGCCGACCAGGACCCGGACCTCCCGCCCGTGATGCACGAGTTCGCCGGCATCTGGCGGGCGGTGCCGAAGATCGTGTACTCCCGCACGCTGCGGGAGGTCGGCCCCAACGCCTCGCTGCGGGCGGAGGTGGACCCCGGCGAGATCCGCGCGCTGAAGCAGCAGCCCGGCGGGGACATGACGCTCGGCGGGGTCGACCTGGTCGAGACCTTCCGCCGGCTGGACCTGGTCGACGAGTACCGGCTCTACGTCAACCCGGTCGTCGTCGGCCGCGGTCGACGGCTGTTCGAGACCGCCGACGAGCCGACCGACCTCGAGCTGGTGGAGAACCGGCGGTTCGGCAACGGGGTCGTCCTGCTGCGCTACGCCGTCCGACGGCCCCAGGACCTCGCCCCGGCATCGTCGGGACAGGAGCAGGAGCCGGGTCGGGGTGAGGACGGTCGGGAGCTCCGGCCGGTCCCGGCTGCGGGGTCCGACTGACCGGTCCCGTCCGCCGGCGTCGGGCGGGGTGCAGGGGCGCCGGCGGTCGACCGGTCACGCCCTGAGGCACGGGATCAGGTCAGCGCCCTGCGCAGCGCGTCGCCGTTCTCGACGTACCACTGGCGCGTCTCCCGGGCCCGCACCATCGCCCCGTTCGCCCAGTAGTCGGAGAAGGCGGCGTGGCCCCCCGCGGCGGCCGTGCCGACGATGTCGTAGGACCAGTCGTGGTTGTGCAGGACCGCGGTGACCACCTGCTCGCGGTCCGCGGCGGTCAGCCCGTATGCGTCGGCGAACAGCCGGAAGCGGCCGAGCGCCCGCCCGCGCCGGGCGTCGCCGATGTGCCGGTCCGGCCGCAGCGGTGCCCACAGCCGTGCGGCGCCGGCGACGTCCCAGACCCGGCTGCCGGGGCTGGCCAGGTCGAAGTCGATGAGGGCGGCGGCCCGTCCGTCCCGGAAGACGACGTTGTCGAGGTTGACGTCGTTGTGGGTCACGAGCTCGCCGCTGAAGGGGGACGGGGGGTGCGGCGGCCACACGTGTCCCGCCGGGTCGAAGGTGCTCACCGCCCGGTGGTAGTCGCGCAGCAGGTGGGCGACGCTGACCAGCGCGTCGTCGGTGAGGGCCCAGGCCGGGTAGGGCGGCGTCACGGCGGTGCCGGGGACGTAGGAGAGGACCTCCCGGCCCCGGCCGTCCACGCCGAGGACCCGTGGGGCGCCGGTGAAGCCGACGTCGGCGAGGTGTCGCAGCAGGGCGTGCGTGGCCGCGGTGGTGTCGCGGCGGGGCCGGCGGACGGTGTCCCCGACGCGCACCACCTGCCCGCGGTTGGCGGTGCCCCCGACGAGGGGGACCTCGTCGGCGGTCCCCGCGGTCCCGGTCACCTCGCGCATGGGCCTCCTCCGGGCGGTGGTCGCCGGCGTCCGCGGGTCCTCACTCCTCGAGCACGGCGGAAGCGAGGGCCGCGTGGGTCACGATGCCACCGACCAGGCCGCTGAGGAGGGAGGCGCGGACGGCCAGGGCCTTCGCCACGCCGTAGGGGATGGTGATGACCTCGGGGATGGCCCGCATCTCCTCCGCGCTGATCCCGATCATGCGCTCGGACAGCTGCGTGGTGACCGGCTCGCCGTCGGCCGACAGGAACACCCCCGACACGTCCGCGCAGACCCCGAGCCGCACGAGGGCGGCGCGGTCGTCCTCGGGCAGGGCGTCGTGGAGGACCGAGAGGCCCGGCGCCCACAGGCCGACCCCCGCCACCGCCTTGGTCACCGCCGGCAGGTGCGCGAACGCCCGGGCCACCTCGGGCTGCTGGCGCAGGGCGCGCGCGGTGGCGGCGTCGGGGACCGTGAAGGGCGCGTAGAAGACGTGCGCCGCACCGCCCGACGCGCTGGCCACCTCACGCACGACGTCGACGGAGGTGTCGGGCCCGCCGGGCAGGGACATGGCGCCGGTGAGCTGGACGACCGGCGTCCCGGGCAGCGGCGGCAGGGCGCGGGCCATCGCGCTGACCGCCCGGGCCCAGGCCAGGCCGAGCACGTCCTGCGGTGTGATCACCTCGGCGAGCAGCTGCGCCGCCGCCCGCCCGAGGTGGTCGCGGAGCGACGCCGCGTCGTCGTCGGGGGTGTCCAGGACGATGGCGTGCTGGAGCCCGAAGCGGTCCCGCAGGCGCGCCGAGAGGTCGACGTCGATCTCCCCCTCGTGCCGGATCTCGATGCGGACCAGTCCGCTCTGACGCGCGGTGTCGAGGATGCGGGCGACCTTGAAGCGGCTCAGGCCGAACTCGTCGGCGATCTCGACCTTCGACCGGCCGTCGAGGTAGTAGCGGCGGGCGATCGTCGCCGTGAGGACCACCTGCGCCGGGCCACCCGGCTCTCCTGCCACGGAACCCCTCCTGCTCATCTGAGCGCGCAGAGGCTCACTATCCCACGAGCCTTGACGCCGTCAGCCGGACGTATGAGACTCACGTCACTCACATCTGAGGGGACCGGTGCTCAGATGAGCACGCCCATCGATGGCTGCCTCGGGATAGGACCGGACCGTGCACAGACGCACCCGCCTCGCACCCGCCGTGACCGTGTCGACCGCCGTAACCCTCGTGCTCACCGGGTGCGCCGGCTGGGGCGGAGGGCCCAGCGGCGGCGGACCGGACACCATCGACGTGCTGATGGTCAACAACCCGCAGATGGTCGACCTGCAGCAGCTCACCGCGGAGCACTTCACCGCGGAGACCGGGATCACGGTCAACTTCACGACGCTGCCGGAGAACGACGTCCGGGACAAGATCAGCCAGGAGTTTTCCAGTCAGGCCGGCCAGTACGACGTCGCGACGCTGAGCAACTTCGAGATCCCCATCTACGCCCGCAGCGAGTGGATCGCCCCGCTGGACGAGTACGTCGAGGCCGATGCGGAGTTCGACCAGGACGACGTCCTCGCCCCGCTGACGGCGTCGCTGTCCGGTGACGACGGCCGGCTCTACGGGGAGCCGTTCTACGGCGAGTCCTCGTTCCTCATGTACCGCCGGGACGTCCTGGAGGCCGCGGGGATCGAGATGCCCGCCGCCCCGACGTGGCAGGAGGTCGCCGACATCGCGGCGGCCGTCGACGGCGTCGAGCCGGGGATGGCCGGCATCTGCCTGCGCGGCCAGCCCGGCTGGGGCCAGGTCTTCGCCCCGCTGACCACCGTGGTCAACACCTTCGGCGGCACCTGGTTCACCGAGGACTGGGAGCCCCGGGTCGACAGCGCGGAGTTCCGCGAGGCCGTCACCTTCTACGTCGACCTCGTCCGCGAGCACGGCGAGGTCGGCGCCCCGCAGGCCGGCTTCACCGAGTGCCTCAACAACGTGGTCCAGGGCAACGCGGCGATGTGGTACGACGCGACGTCGGCGGCCGGGTCGCTGGAGTCCGCCGACTCCCCGGTGCGGGGCCTGATGGGCTACGCGCCGGCGCCGGTGGTCGAGACCGACAGCTCCGGCTGGCTGTACGCCTGGTCGTGGAGCATCCAGCAGGCGAGCGCGAAGAAGGACGCCGCCTGGGAGTTCATCTCCTGGGCCTCCAGCGCGGAGTACGAGCAGCTGGTCGGCGAGGAGCTCGGCTGGTCACGCGTCCCCGCCGGCAAGCGCGCGTCGACCTACGAGAACCCCGACTACCTCGCCGAGGCCTCCGCGTTCGCCGAGCCCACGCTGGCGGCCATCGAGGCCGCCGACCCGAACGACCCCGGCGTGCAGCCCCGCCCCGCCCCCGGCATCCAGTTCGTGGGCATCCCGGAGTTCCCGGACCTGGCCACCCAGGTGTCCCAGGACGTCAGCTCCGCCATCGCCGGCCAGATGACGGTGGACGAGGCACTGCAACGGGGGCAGGAGCTCGCCTCGGACGTCGCCGAGCGCTACCGGGAGCGGGATTCGGGTTGACCGGGCCGGCAGGACCACACCAGGGGAAGGCAGCGGGATGAGCACCAGCACCCTCCAGACCAGCCGCGGGCGCGACCAGCAACCGCCGCCACCGCCGCCACCACCGCCACCCTCGGGTGGGGCGCTCCGCCGGACGTCGGACTGGGCGCGGCGGGCACCGCTGCTGCCGGCGCTGGTGTTCACGATCATCGTCACCCAGCTGCCGTTCGTCGTCACGCTGGTCGTCTCGTTCATGGACTGGAACGCCTACTACCCCGACGAGCGCGGCTTCGCCGGGTTCGGCAACTACGCGGACGTGCTGACCGACGTCAACATGCGCCGGGCGATCCTCGTCACCGTCATCCTCACCGTGGTCGTCGTGCTGGTCAGCCTGCTGCTGGGGCTGGGCATCGCGCTGCTGCTGGACCGGAAGTTCCGGGGTCGCGGCATCGTCCGCACGATGATGATCACGCCGTTCCTCGTCGTCCCGGTGGCCGCGGCGCTGCTGTGGAAGCACGCCCTGTTCAACCCCGAGTACGGCCTGCTCAACGGCACCCTCACCGGGATCTGGCGGCTGTTCGGCTCCGACAACGCGCCGCAGCCGGACTGGATCACCGCGGCCCCGCTGGTCGCGGTCGAGGTCGCGCTGATCTGGCAGTGGACGCCGTTCATGATGCTGATCCTGCTGGCAGGGCTGCAGAGCCGGCCGCTGGACGTCATCGAGGCCGCCCGCATCGACGGTGCCAGCACGTGGCAGATCTTCCGCTACATGACCTTCCCGCACCTGCGCCGCTACCTGGAGCTCGGCGGCCTGCTGGGGTCGATCTACATCGTCCAGAACTTCGACGCCGTCTTCACGATCACCTCGGGCGGCCTGGGCACGGCGAACCTGCCCTACGTGATCTACCAGACCTTCTACCAGGCCCACGACTACGGCCGGGCGTCCGCCGCGGGCGTCGTCGTCGTCATCGGCACGATCGCCATCGCCACGCTGGCGCTGCGGACGGTGTCGACGCTGTTCCAGGAGGAGAACGCGCGATGAGCTCGATCACCGACGTGGCACCGGTCCCTGCCACCCGCACGGCGCAGGGCGAGCCGCGCCGCGCGCGCAAGCCGCGCTCCGGCGCCCTCCTCGGGGTGGCCGCCTGGCTGATCGGGTTCCTCTTCGTCGTCCCGGTCCTCTGGATGGTGCTGACGTCGTTCCACAGCGAGGAGGACGCCGCGACCAACCCGCCGTCGCTGTTCGCGCCGCTGACCGTCGACGGCTACCGGGAGTTCTTCGGGGTCGGCACCGGCACCAACCCGTGGCCGTCGCTGGCGAACTCGATGACCGCCAGCGTGGTCTCCACGGTCATCGTGCTGCTCCTGGCCATCCCGGCCGCCTACGCGCTGTCGATCAAGCCGGTGCGCAAGTGGACCGACGTGATGTTCTTCTTCCTGTCCACGCGCATGCTGCCGATCGTGGCCGGGCTGCTGCCCATCTACCTGTTCGCCCAGTTCACCGGGCTGCTGGACAACATCTGGCTGTTGATCGTCCTGTACACGGCGATGAACCTGCCGATCGCGGTCTGGATGATGCGGTCGTTCCTCGCCGAGGTGCCGGTGGAGATGCTGGAGGCGGCGTCCATGGACGGCGCGTCCCTGGTGCGCACGCTCCGCTCGGTGGTGGCGCCCGTCGTCCTGCCGGGCATCGCCGCCACGTCGCTGATCTGCTTCATCTTCAGCTGGAACGAACTGCTCCTGGCCCGGACGCTGACCGGCACCGTGGCGCAGACCGCGCCCGTCTACCTGACCGGCTTCGTCACCAGTCAGGGGCTGTTCCTGGCCCAGGTCTGCGCGGCCGCCTTCGTCGTGTCGCTGCCCGTGCTCATCGCCGGCTTCGCCGCCCAGGACAAGCTGGTGCAGGGGCTGTCGCTGGGCGCGGTCAAGTGAGCCGGCCCGCGGTCCTCGCGCCGGACGGCGGGCAGCAGGGCGCCACGGTGCCGGCCACGGTCCCGGCCACGATGCCGGCCACGATGCCGGCCACGATGCGGGCCGCCGTGCTGCGCGGGCCCGGGGACGTGGTGGTGGAAGAGCGGGCGGTGCCCCGGCCGGGCCCCGGCGAGGTGGTGGTCCGCGTCTCCTCGGTCGGGGTCTGCGGTTCGGACACGCACTACTACGACCACGGGCGCATCGGCCGGTTCGTCGTCGAGTCCCCGCTGGTGCTCGGGCACGAGGCGGCGGGGGAGGTGGCCGCCCTCGGCCCCGGCGTCACCTCCCCGGCGGTCGGGCAGCGGGTCTCGGTGGAACCGGGGGTCCCGGACCTGACCTGCCCGCAGTGCCTGGCCGGCCGGTACAACCTCTGCCCGGGCATGCGGTTCTTCGCGACCCCGCCGATCGACGGCGCGTTCGCCGAGTACGTCGTCGTGCACGCGGCCTTCGCCCACCCGGTGCCCGACACCGTCGGCGACGACGCCGCCGCGCTGCTCGAACCCCTCTCGGTCGGCATCTGGGCCTGCCGCAGGGGCGGGGTGGGCCCCGGCTCCCGGGTGCTGGTCACCGGGGCCGGGCCGATCGGGCTGGTCAGCGTCCAGGCGGCCCTCGCCTTCGGCGCCACCGAGGTCGTCGTGTCCGACGTCAACCCCGCCCGGCTGGCCCTGGCCCGCGACCTCGGCGCCACCGAGGTCGTCGATGCCCGCACGGCCCGGGTCACCGACCTGCCGCGCCCGCCCCAGGTGCTGCTGGAGTGCTCCGGTCACCCCGGGGCGACCGGTGAGGCCGTCCGCGCCCTGGACCGGGCGGGCCGGGCGGTCCTGGTCGGCATGGGCGGCGACGAGCTGGCCCTGCCGCTGTCGGTGGTGCAGGAGCGCGAGCTCGAGGTCACCGGCACCTTCCGCTACGCCGGCACCTGGCCGACGGCGATCCCGCTCGTCGCGGCCGGCCGGATCGACCTCGACCGCCTGGTCACCGGCGCCTACGGCCTCGACCAGGCCGAGGCCGCCCTGACCGCCGGCCGCACCGACCCGGAGTCGGTGAAGGTCGTCGTCCACCCGCAGGTCTGACCCCGCTCCGAGCACAGGAGGACACCCGCGATGACCACCGTCCCCGGCGACCCGTCGTGACCGCGCCGCGCACCACGACCCCGCTGCCCACCGCGACCCCGCTGCGCACCGCGACCCTCCCCTCCCTGTCCGGCTCGCTGCCGGTGCCCGGCTACGACCGGGCGCAGGTGCGGGCGGGGATCGTGCACCTGGGGGTGGGCGCGTTCCACCGCTCGCACCAGGCCATGTACGTCGACCGGCTCCTGGAGCAGGGGCGGGCGCGGGACTGGGGCATCTGCGGCGTCGGCGTGCTGCCCTCCGACCGCCGGATGGCCGAGGTGATGGCCGCGCAGGACTGCCTCTACACGCTCGTCGCCAAGCACGCCGACGGCACCCTCGAGGCCCGCGTCGTGGGCTCGGTCGTCGAGTACCTGCTCGCACCGGACGACCCCGAGGCTGTCGTGGAGAAGATGGCGGCCGAGACGACGCGGATCGTG
This sequence comes from Geodermatophilus obscurus, assembly GCF_900115395.1. Taxonomy (GTDB): domain Bacteria; phylum Actinomycetota; class Actinomycetes; order Mycobacteriales; family Geodermatophilaceae; genus Geodermatophilus; species Geodermatophilus obscurus_B. Next base: position 725,300 of record NZ_FOWE01000001.1, on the reverse strand, counting down.
TCGCTGACGGTCACCGAGGGCGGGTACGCCCTCGACCCGGTCACGGGGGAGTTCAACCCCACCGACCCCGGCGTCGCCGGGGACCTGGAGCACGGGGGGACGCCGACGACGTGGTTCGGCCTCCTCGCCGCCGCGCTGGTGCGCCGCCGTGAGCGCGGGCTCGCCCCCTTCACGGTGGTGTCCTGCGACAACGTCCAGCACAACGGCGGCGTGGCGCGCCGCAGCTTCGCCGCCTTCGCCGCCCTGCGCGACCCGGAGCTCGGCGCGTGGGTCGGGCGGGAGGTGCCCTTCCCGAACTCCATGGTCGACCGGATCACCCCCGCCACCACCGACGACGACCGCGCCGAGGTGGCCCGCCGCTTCGGGGTCGACGACGGGTGGCCGGTGGTCTGCGAGCCCTTCGACCAGTGGGTCCTCGAGGACCGCTTCCCCCTCGGGCGCCCGCCGCTGGAGGACGCCGGCGTGCAGGTCGTCGACGACGTCGACCCCTACGAGCGGATGAAGCTGCGGCTGCTCAACGCCGGACACCAGGCGCTGGCCTACCTCGGCCGCCTCGCCGGCCACCGGCTGGTCCACGACGCGGCGCAGGACCCGCTGTTCCGGGCGTTCCTGCTCGGCTACATGGAGGAGGAGGCGACCCCGACCCTGCTGCCGGTGCCCGGCATCGACCTCGACGCCTACCGGCACGAGCTGATCGCCCGGTTCTCCAACCCCGCCGTCCGGGACACCCTGGCGCGGCTGGCCTTCGACGGCTCCGAGCGGCTGACCAAGTGGCTGCTCCCGGTCGTCCGGGACAACCTCGCCGCCGGGGGCGAGGTGCGCCGGTCGGCCGCGATCGTCGCCGGCTGGGCGCGGTACTCCGAGGGCGTGGACGAGCAGGGGGACCCGATCGAGATCGCCGACCGCAGGCGCGACCCGCTGACGGAGCGGGCCCGCCGCCAGCGGGAGGAGCCGCTCGTCTTCCTCGCCGACCGCGACCTGTTCGGCGACCTGGTCGAGGACGAGCGGTTCACCGGGCACTACCTGGAGGCGCTCACCTCGCTGCACGAGCGCGGGGCCCGGGCCACCCTCGAGGCGCTGGCCGGTCGGGGACCGGTCCCGGCGACGGCGCCCGGCGGCACCGGGACCTGACGCCGGTGTCCGCCCTCGCCGGTGCAGCACCCTGACCGAGGCCGAGCTCGTCCCCGCCGCCGCAGCGCGGGCCACGAGGCCCTCGGAGGTCCGGGGTGCCCGGCGCGGCACGGCGGCGACGTCCTGCCCGCAGCGCGGCGGTGCTGGTCCACGGGTGCTGCGGGTGCGGTTCAGGCCGCCCGGCCGCGTCGCACGTGCAGGTTGCGGAACTGGACCCTGCCGGGCCCGCCGTGGACCTGGAGCGCGAGGAACCCCTGCCGTCGCCTGGTGCTGGTGTAGTCGTTGACCGGCTCCCCGTTGAGGGTGACCTCGATCCTGGGTCCCGAGGTCTCGATGAGGAACGTGTTCCACCGGCCCGGCGTGGAGGCCGGGGACCCCGTCGGGGCCTGCAGCCCGTAGACCGCCCCCGTGGCGTGCACGCCCTGTCCGGGTGGGGAGCCCGCGGCGAGGGCGTCGATCTGGATCTCGTGCCCCTGCTCGTCCGCCCGGCCCAGCGGGTCGGGCCCCGCCGGCCCGGGTGTGCGGACGTAGACCCCGGAGTTGTCACCGGCGGACCGCTCGCGCCACTCGATCCAGAAGGCGGCGTCGGCGAACTCCTCCGCGACGTAGTAGTAGAGGCCGTACCCGTCCCCGGTCTCCAGCAGCGCCCCCGGACGCCACATGGTGGGGGAGCTCCCGGGACGTCCCACCAGCGTCCAGTCGGCGGGGTCGTGCGACAGCGGGACGAACCCGGGCGGCGGGGTCGCGGTCCGCTCCGCCACGAGGAGCTCGGCCGTGCGCCGGGCGAGCGCGAGGGCGGTCAGGGCGGGGTTGGCCGAGCCGAGCGTGGGGAAGACCGCGGGGCCGACGACGTAGGCGTTCGACAGGTCGTGGAAGCGGCCCCGCGCGTCGGTGACCGACGCACCCGGATCGCCCATCGACAGCGTGCCGGCCTCGTGGTGGGTCGACCCGAGGCCGTCCTGCCACCAGCTGCGCCCGGTGGCCGCCGGCTCCGGCCGGGCGTCGGCGAACGGGCCGCTGCGGCTCTGCAGGTACTGGAGGTCCGCCGGCCGGCCGGCCGGCGGCGGCCCCCCGGCGAGGTCGGCGGCGAGGTCGAACGCGGCCCGGTCCATCTCCTGCCAGAGCGTCTCGTCCGCCGCCGTCGTCGTGAGGTGGACGTAGGCCCGGCGCTGTCCGTGCTCGTCGACCTCGGCGCTGAGGTCGATCCAGCTCCTCGCCGGGTCGGGCGGGACCCCCGGGTCGCCCTGCATCTCGCCCATGCCCCGGAGCACGATGGTGATCCAGTCCGGGTCCTGGCCCGCGCGGATGTGCGCGAGCGTGTCGATGTCGGGGACCTGCTGCCACATGTCGCGCTCGGGGTCGATGCCCCCGACGGCCGCGGCGGAGATCTGCAGGTGGAACCGGCGGCCCCCGGACCCCTGGCCGCGGACGAGGAACGCGGTCGTCTCGACGTCCGGGGGTGGTCCGGGCGGCAGGCCGAGGGCCGACCGGCGGATGCGCACGGTGATGTTGCTCCGCAGGTGCACGGTCAGGTTGCCGAGCCTCGGCGAGCCGGGGTTCGTCGTCCGGTCGCCGGCACCGAGGGAGTCCAGGGCCAGCCGGGTGGCCTCCACGCTGCCGTTGGCGAGGACGACCGCGGCGCCGGCCGGCACCGGCAGCAGGACCGGTCCCGGGCGCCCCTCGAACGCCACGTCCAGGCCCGTGACGGTCCCGCCGGTGCGGTGGAGCCGGAGCACGCGGGCGCGCGGCACGACGAACAGCCTCCGGGAGACGTCGCCCTGCCCGGTGTTCTCGGCGGCGTCGTTGCGGACCGCGTCGACGAGGAAGGGCGCCGACGAGAACTTGTCGTAGGCGAACAGGCCGGAGGCCGGTGCGGAGCCGACGACGGCCAGCGGCGCCTCCTCCACGGTCTCCAGGCCCGGCACGTCCCGGACCGCCTCCCGGAGCGCGGCGAGGAGGTCGTCGTGGAAGCTCGTGGCCAGCATGTAGTCACAGGTGGGCACGGTGCCGATCTCGACCTCGGTGCGGTCGTACCCGCCGGGTTCCGTCAGGTACCGCCGCACCTCGGCCGGCCACTGCTCGAGGTCGGCGCCGGTGAGCCGGGGGGACCAGCCGCCCCAGAAGATCGAGCGCCCGCCGAGGCAGTAGGCCAGTCCCGGTGAGGGTTCGTTGCTGATCCACGGCAGGCCCCACACCACGTTGTGCACGCCCGTGCCGTCCTCGCGCGTCCGGTGGTACCGGGGTCCACCCAGGGACCCGCCCAGCCGTTGCGGCAGGTTCTGGACGTGCACCGGGAGGAGCATCGCCCCGGCGTCCAGGACCAGGACGCGGAGGCCGGAGGCCGCGCCCAGCCGGTACAGCTTCTCCGCGCAGTAGGCGCCGAACATCCCCGCGCCGACGACGATGACGTCGAAGGGGAACCCGCCGTCGGCGAGGCCCGCCGCCACCTCGTCCCAGTCGTTGCACACGAAGCGCCCGAGGACGTCGTGGCTGAAGGCCGTCTGCTGCACCTCCACCCGGTCCCCGGGATCGGTCGCCGGCAGCAGTCGCGGCAGGGCGGTCGGCTTGTCGGGCATCGTCTTCCCCCTCCGCGCCGGCGCCGGGCCGGGCGTCGTCGCCCAGCGCAGCACGCCGGGACGCGCGGGGCAACGAGGTCCGTCGCGGCGCGGCCGTCCCCGGACCGCGGGAGCGCCACCGGCCGCCGGCACTACCGTGGGGCGATGGCTCGGCGGCCGGTGGGAACGGGGAGGTGTGCCCGGTGGTGAGTGCCCGACCCGACCCGGCTCCTCCTCCGACTCCGGCCGGCGCCCTCCGCTCGCCGTTGCCCGGAGCCGCGTCCGGCCGTGGCCCGGCGCCCGCGCGCTCCGTGTGGTCCCGGGTCGCCGGCACCGCTGCGCTCGACCGGATCACCGAGCTGGCCGCCCACCTGCTGGGGACGTCGGCGTCCCAGGTGTCGCTGCTGTCCGACGTCCAGACGATCGCCGGGGGCGCCGGCCTGGCGCCGTCCGCGGTGGGCAGCCAGGGCCCGCTGGAGGACTCCCTGTGCACCGTCACCGCCGATCTCGGTGGGCCCCTGGTGGTACCCGACGCCGCCGGCGACGACAGGGTCCGGGACCTGCCACCGGTCACCTCGGGCGCCGTCGGGTCCTACCTCGGCGTCCCGCTGTCGGGGGAGGACGGCCGGCCGTTCGGTGCCCTGTGCGTCTTCGACGGCGCTCCGCGGCCGTGGTCGCCGTCGGACGTGGGGGTGCTCGAGCAGCTGGCCCGGGCGGTCGTCTCCGAGCTGGAGCTGGCGGCGCGGAGCGCCGAGAGCCGCGCCGACCGGGCGCGGTGGGACCTCGCTGCCGCGGCCGGCGGGGTGGGGACCTTCGACCTGGACCCCACGACGGGCGACCTGGTCCTCGACGACCGGATGGTGCAGCTGTCCGGCCTGGACCGGGACACGTTCGGAGGACGGGCCGAGGACGTGTACGCCCACGTCCACCCCGACGACGTCGGTGACGTCGTCGCCCGTGTCGAGCGGGCCCTCGCCACGGCCGGCTCCTACGAGGCCGAGTACCGCATCGTCCTCGCCGACGGCTCGCACCGCTGGCTCGCCGCCCGGGGCCGGGTCGTCGACGACGGCGGGTCGCGGCGCCTGATCGGCGTCGCGCACGACACCACGGTGCAGCGGGAGCCGATGCAGCGGACGGCCGAGCTGCTGGAGGGGCTGGCCGTCGCGTTCATCGCGATGGATCCCGACTGGGTGATGACCCACGTCAACACCGAGGCGGAGCGGATCAGCGGCCAGGACCGCGCCCGGCTGCTGGGCCGCTCCCTGTGGGAGGCCTTCCCGGCGACGGTGGGGACCGAGTTCGAGGAGAGCTACCGCCGGGCGGTAGCCACCGGCCGGCCGGTCGTCTTCGACGCCTACTACCCCGCGCCGCTGGACGTCTGGGTGGAGGTCCGTGCGGTCCCCGGGCCGCACGGGCTCGCCCTCTACTTCCTCGACATCACCCAGCGCGTGAGGCTGCAGCGGCGCAGCGAGCTGCTGCAGCAGGTGGCCGGCGAGCTGACCGGCACGCTGGACGCGGAGGACGCGGTCGCCCGCCTGGCGCGTCTGGCGGTGCCCGAGCTCGCCGACTGGTGTCTGGTGACCCTGGTCGGGGACGAGGCCCAGCACGGCTCCCGCCGGGGCCTGCGGGACGTCGGCTGGGGGCACACCGATCCCGGCCTGGTCCCGGTCGTCGAGGCCTACGCCCGCGAGCGCATCCCCGCCCTCATGGACACGTCCTTCGTCGCCCGGGCCCTGACCACCGGCCGGCCGGTCGTGGTCGAGCGCTCGGCCACCGCGCGGATCCGCGAGGTCCTCGTCCCCGGGCCCGCACACGACCTGCTCGAGCGACTGTCGCCGGAGTCGTTCGCCGTCGTCCCCCTGCAGGGACGCGGACGGACGGTCGGGCTGCTCAGCCTGTTCAACGGCCCGGCCCGGGGGGCGATCACCGCCGACGCCCTGACCACCGTCTCCGACATCGCGGCCCGGGCCGGTCTGGCGCTGGACAACGCGCGCCTCTACCGCCAGCAGCGCCAGCTGGCCGAGGGCCTGCAGCGGTCCCTGCTCACGGCACCGGCGCAGCCGGACCACGTGCAGGTCGTCGTCCGCTACACGCCGGCGGCGGAGACCGCGCAGGTCGGTGGTGACTGGTACGACGCCTTCCTCCAGCCCGACGGGAGCACGATCGTCACGGTCGGCGACGTCCTCGGGCACAACACCGAGGCGGCGGCCGCGATGGGACAGATCCGGTCGATGCTGCGGGCCATCGCGGTGACGACCGGAGCCGGTCCCGCGGAGATCCTGCGACGCGTCGACGAGGCGATGACCACGCTGCAGGTGGACACCACCGCCACCGCGGTGGTCGTCCGCCTGGAGCAGACCGGCGGTGAGGCCGCGCGCGGCGTCACGAGGGTCCGCTGGTCCAACGCCGGGCACCCGCCGCCGATGGTCGTCAACCCGGACGGCACGGTGCTGCCGTTGACCGGTCTGCGCCCGGAGCTGCTCCTCGGCGTCGACGACACCGCGCGGCGCCGCGAGTTCGAGGTCACCCTCGACCGGGACGCGACGCTGGTCCTCTACACCGACGGCCTGATCGAGCGCCGGGACCAGGACCTCGACCACGGCCTCGAGCGCCTGCACCAGGCGCTCGGGGAGCTGGCCGGCCGCGACCTCGACGGCCTGTGCGACGAGCTCCTCACCCGGATGCTGGAGGGCGGATCCGACGACGACGTCGCCCTGGTCGCCGTGCGCCTGCACCGGCAGGACCGGCCGCGACCCGCCGAGGCCGGCCCCAACCGCATCCCGGCCGACGTCCCCGACAGCCCGGACGTCGTGCCCCAGCCCGACTGAGCTCCACCGCCCGTCCGGGGTGCGTCGCGGGCACGGGGTGGTGCTGGTGGGGGCCGACGACGAGATCCGCCCCTCCGGCCCGGGCGCGACGACCGGGTGGAGGTGCGCCTGTCCGACGGCGGAGCCGGGACCGTCGACCTGGTCGTGGGGGCCGACGGGCTGCACTCGCACACCCGGGGGCTGGTCCTGCCGGACGCGCCGCAGCCGCGCGCGACCGGCCAGCTGATCCGGCGGGCGCCCGCGCCGCGGCCGCCGCAGGTGATGCGGTACTCGATGCTGGACGGCGGCCCGGAGCTCGGGAAGGTCGGCGTCGTCCCGGTGTCGCGGACGGGGCTCGACGTCTGGCTGCTCGAACCCGACCGCGGTGCGGAGCGGCCGCCACCGGAGCGGCTGCCCGACGTCCTCCGCGAGCGGCTGCGCCCCTTCGGCGGGCCCGTGCCCGCCGTCGTCGCGTCGGTGACCGCGGAGGTGGACGTGCGCTCCCTGCAGTCGCTGCTCCTCCCGCCGCCGTGGTCCCGCGGCCGGACGGTGGCCATCGGGGACGCCGCCCACACGACCACCCCGCAGATGGCGTACGGCGTCGGCCTGGCCATCGAGGACGCGGTCGTGCTCGCCGAGGTGCTGGCGGACGACGACGTGCCCGGCGCACTGCGCCGCTCCGGCGCCCGGCGGTTCGACCGTTGCCGACTGGTGGTCGAGACCTCGGTGCGGCTGGGGGAGTGCGGGCAACGCCCGCCGGCAGACCCGTCCCTGCCGGGACGGCTCATGGGTCAGGCCCTGGCCGAGCTCGCTCGACCCGTCTGACGGTGGCGAACCCGACCAGCATCCCGACCTCCACCGCTGCCCGTGCGGAGTCGTCCGCCCCGGTCCGCGGTCGTCCTGTCAGCCGATGGACGTGCGCATCCCTCCCAGGGTTCGTCCCGCTGGCTCGATCAGCCGGCGAGCCGGGCCTTGAGCAACTGCTTGCCCTGCTCAGCGCCCTTGCGGCTCTCCGTCTGCGCCTTGCGGAAGAGGTCGGCGAGTTCACCGTCGCCGTCGCGCTCGGCGTCCTGGACGTAGGTCTGGAGCCGGAGCGCGTTGCTCAGGCACTGCTCGGTGAACCAGATGAGGTTGTAGTCCTTGTCCTGGGTGCCGGTGACCTGTCCGCTCTCCTGGCCGCTACCAGTGGTCATGTCCCTCTCCTCCGCTCGAGTGAGGCGTCCGGTCTACTCGCCCGGGGCCGGCCGCGTCCACCGGTCCGTGCCCGGTGTTCCTCGTCCGCGCCTGCACCTGCCCGGACGGCGACGGGACCGGTCGCGGCGCCGAGCGGCGACGGGTGATCGGCTGGTCCCGCTACCGCGGGGATCACGGCGGGATGAGTTCACCTGCGACGGGCCCGCACCACGCCGTCGCGGTGCGGACGCACCCTCCGTGCAGGAGCCATCGAGGTGTCGCCGACGTGGACACCGGGCGCCCGGTCGACCCCTCGGGCACCGGCGAGGGGAGGGCGTCGGCCGGGCGCCACGAGTGCGAGGTCCAGGGGATCCGCTTCAGGACTCGGGACCGTCCTGCTGCACCTCGGATCCGGGGATCGTCTCGACGGTCACCGCCACGGGTGCAGCGGGTCCGAAGACCCCCGTGGCGGCCGTGATCGTGTTCCTCAGGACGTACTGCACGTAGTTCGCGGCGGCCATGGGCCCGACGCCGAAGGGCAGCAGCCCGGCCAGGAGGGGCGGTCCGACCGCCAGCGCCCATGCCCGGATGATCTCCGACTGCGAGGCGGCGATCTCCTGCCGCTCCTCCGCCGTGAGGGCCGCGAGGGCGTCGTAGGAGGCGGGCTGTCCCAGCAGCGACGCGTGGCGTCCCAGGATCGCGCCGGGACGGATCCTCCCGGTCTTGTCGAGCTTGACCGCCCCCTCCGTGAGGACCAGGAGGACGGCGATGCGGGTGAGCTCCGGGTCGTCGAGGTCCCTGTCGTGCAGCAGTCCCACCTTGATCGCCGCACTCACCGCCTCCTTGAGGACCTCCCGCAACGCGACCGGGAGCGCGGCAGCCGAGATCGCCGTTCCGAAACCCGGGAGGATCGACGGCAGGGAGTAGGAGACCGCGCGCGCCGCCCTCATCCGGTTCCCCCGGGTCACCGGGCTGACCAGGTCTCCCGGCGCGACCAGGGGCCGGCTCGCGCGGGCCTTGTCGACGGCCTTCCGAGCGTCCTCGAGGGAGGGTTGGAGGGTCCGGTTGATCAGCGCCATCGCGCGCTCGACGGTCGCCTCGATGTCGAACTCCGGCTTCGGGAGGTTGGGACCGCTGGTCATGGGGTTCTCCTGTCCGTGGGCGACTCGGCGCGGATGCCGGCCGGGAGCCGCGACCGCCGCAGGTGGCGCGGTACCCGATGCTGGACGGTGGCCCCGAGCAGGGCAAGGCCGGCGTCGTCCCGGTCCCGGACGCGGCGCTCCACGGCTGGCTGCTCGAGCCCGGCCGAGGTGCGCACCGGGCGGCGTCGGAGTGGCTCGCCGCAGCGTTCCGCGAGCGGCTCCGCTCCTCCGGCGGCCCGGTGCCGCTGGTCGTCCGCTGCGCCGAGTGTCGACAATCGGGACGTCGACAACGCCGGGCTATGCTGCCCGCGAACGAGGAGGTCTGACGTGAGCATCGAGCCCCTGGCCAGCCTGGACCGCAGCACGCTGCGCGAACGGGCCCTGGACTCGGTGCGGTCGGCGATCATCTCGGGCCAGTACCGCCCGGGTGACCACCTCAGCGAGGTCGAGCTGGCCGGCTCCCTCGGGGTCAGCCGCGGCACGGTCCGCGAGGCCCTGCGGCACCTCCAGCAGGAGGGGCTGGTCTCCGCCGGGAACCGCGGGATGCTCCGGGTCAGCAGCCTGACGCCGGTCGAGGTCCGCGAGCTGTTCCAGGTCCGCGCGGCCCTCGAGGGCATGGCGGTCCGCCAGATCATCGCCTCGCCGCGGCGGCAGGACGCGGTCGGCGCGCTGCGTGCGGCGCTCGAGCACCTCTCCGAGGAGGCCGAGGACTTCCCCGCGCGCATCGCCGCCGACCTGGCCTTCCACCTCCAGCTGTGCCGGCTGTCGGGGAACTCCATGCTGGTCGAGTCGTGGCGGCATCTCGAGGGCCGCATGCGGGTCGCGATCCTCAACGGAGCCGCGTGGCAGGCGCCGATGATGGCGCGCGACCGGCACGCGCCGATCGTCGATGCGATCGAGGAGGCCGACGTCGCCGCGGCACTGCGGATCGTCGACGAGCACATGACCTCCGCCGCCGAGTACTTCGCCGAGGCCACCGGGTCCGCCTGAGAAGGAACGCTGTTCTCCCGCACCTCGCACGTCGGGGGCGGGGCCCTGGACGGGACCGCCCTCGTCCGCGCTGTCACCTGCGCGGATGCCGCCGCCCAGAAGTGACCCTTGACACCGTGACCCGCACCACTCACTCTCGTCACTAGTCGACTGTTAACAGTCAACTGTCAACGGGGCTCAGGCGTCCAGCGTCCACCGGAGATGACCATGACCGAGCGACACCCACCCGTCCGCGCCTCACGTCTCGAGGACGTCACCGCCTGGCCCCCGGCCGACGAGGGCGTCGCCGACGGGTGCTCCGTCGGGACGACGAACGGGACCTCCTCCACCGGCTCCCGCAGGCCGAAGGGGAACTGACATGGCCGACACCACGCTCCTGCTGCTGCACACCGCGATCACGGTCGCGATCGTCGTCGGGCTCATCGTCTTCGCGAAGATCAACCCGGTCATCTCGCTGGTGCTCGGGGCCCTCTACCTCGGCATCGCCGCAGGGCTCGGCTACGAGGGGACGACGACGGCCGTCACTGAGGGCTTCGGCCTCCTGATGGCCGAGGTGGGCCTCATCATCGGCTTCGGCGTGATGCTGGGGACGCTGTTGTCGGCCATGGGGACGCTCCACCGCGTGGTGGACGGGATGCTGCGGCTCTTCGGGGTCAACCGGTCCCCCTACGTCATCGGCCTGGCCTCGGGGGTGGTCTTCCCCGCGATCTACTTCGACGTCGCGCTGGTGATCCTCGGACCGATGGCCCGCTCGATCGCCCTGCGGACCGGACTCAGCATCGCTCCGCTGGCCGGCGCCCTGGCCATCGGCCTCGAGGTGGCGCTGCTGATGGTCCCGCCCGGTGCGGCAGCGCTGGCCATCGCGGCCGCCCTAGACATCCCGCTCGGCACCATGCTCCTGTGGGGGATCCCGTTCGGGATCGTGGTCATCGTCGTCTCGATCCTGCTGCACAGCCTGCTCATGCGGTTCACCTGGAGTGACGACAAGGACGACGACCCGCTGACCGACCCGGAGCACACCGGTGAGATCGCCGGATACGGCGCACCAGCCGCCGATGGCCCCCCCGATGCTCCCGCAGCCACCGCGACCGGCCAGCGAGCCCCGCAGATCGATCGCGGCGGTGGAGCGACGGCCGTCACGCAGGACCCGCAGCGCGGCACCGCCCCTGCCGGCGCAGGTGGCAGGGGGCCGGGGAGGCAGCTGCCCTTGCTGGTCGCCCTCCTCCCGCTGCTCGTCCCGGTGCTCCTCATCGTGGCCGACACCAGCAGCAGTGCGGCCGGCGTGGAGATCGCCGTGCTCGGCTTCCTGGGCAATCCCGTGGTGGCACTCCTCATCGGGTTGCTCGTGGGCACCGCTCTCGCCGTGCCGTCACTGGGACGGACGGGCGTCGAGGAGGTGGTCGTGCGGGCCGCAGGGACCAGCGGCGTCATCCTCCTGTTCACCGGCGTCGCGGGATCGCTCGGACAGGTCATCGCCGAGACCAACATCGGGGACCTGGTGGCCGGCCTGTTCAGTGCCAACGCGGCCTTCCCGCTCGTGCTGGCCTGGCTGGTCGCGGCACTGCTGCGCCTCGCCCAGGGCTCCGGGTCGGTGGCCGCGATCACGGCGGCGGCCCTGCTGGCGCCGGTCGTCTCGGACCTGGGGCTCCCCGCGGTGCTGATCTGGCTGGCTGCCGCGTCCGGGGCCGCCTTCGGCGGGCACGTCACCGACAACACCTTCTGGATCTTCAAGACGCTGCTGGGCCTGTCCGTCCGCGGCACCTTCCAGGTCTACACGGTCGCCCAGGGCCTGTTGTCCTTCGTCGGACTGGGCGCTGTCCTCGTCCTCGGCGTCGTCGTCTGACCGGAGATCGAGCACCGGACATCGAGCAAAGGAGACATCCGCATGACCGCATCAACGAGCTCGGCCGCCCCGGACACGGCGGGCACGGTCGACCGGGAGGAACGGATCGAGCGGATCCGGCAGGCCGCGTATGGGATCCGGCGCAACGCCCTGGACATGGGGGAGGTGCAGGGGCAGGGCTACATCGGCCAGGCCCTGGGGGTGGCCGACGTGCTCGCCACCGTCTACACCGACCAGTTGCGGTTCCGCCCGGAGGACCCGCACTGGCCGGGTCGCGACCGGTTCCTGCTGTCGATCGGCCACTACGCGATCGCGCTGTACGCCGCGATGGCCGAGGCCGGGATCATCCCGGTCGAGGAGCTGGAGACCTACGGGTCGGACGACTCGCGGCTGCCGATGTCGGCGATGGCGTCCTACACGCCGGGCATGGAGATCTCCGGTGGGTCGCTGGGTCACGGACTGGGGGTGGCCACCGGCATGGCCCTGGGGCTGCGGCTCCAGGGCAACCCGGCGCGGGTGTACGACCTGCTGTCCGACGGGGAGCTGGACGAGGGCTCCACCTGGGAGGCGGCGATGTCGTGCTCCCACCACGGCCTGGACAACGTCACCGCGATCGTCGACGTGAACGCCCTGCAGGCCGACGGCCCCACCGCCGGCGTGCTCCGCACCGAGCCGGTGACCGACAAGTGGCGCGCCTTCGGCTGGCACGCGCTGCGCGTCGACGGCAACGACGTCGCCGCGCTCGTCGACGCCTTCGACGAGGTGCGCGAGCACCGGGGCTCGCCGTCGGTCGTCATCTGCGACACCCGGATCGGCCACGGGGTGCCACTGCTCGCGAACCGGGAGAAGGCCCACTTCATGCGGGTCGAGGAGCGCGAGTGGCAGATCGCCCGCGACCAGCTGCAGGAAGGACTGACCCGATGACCAGCACGGCCCCCCGCAAGAAGCTCACCACCTCGGCGATGATCGCCTCCTTCGCCGACCCCGGTCAGCGCACGACGAGCGCCCCGTTCGGGCACGCGCTCAACCGCCTGGCCGAGGAGCGGCCCGAGATCGTCGGGCTGTCGGCGGACCTGGCCAAGTACACCGACATGCACGTGTTCCGCGACGCCCACCCGGACCGCTTCTTCCAGATGGGCATGGCCGAGCAGGTCATGCTCGGCGCGGCGGCCGGGATGGCCGAGGTGGGACTCGTGCCGTTCGCGTCCACCTACTCGGTCTTCGCCACCCGGCGCGCCTACGACTTCCTCTGCCTCGACATCGCCGAGCCCGGGTTGAACGTCAACGTCGTCGGGGCCCTGCCCGGACTCACCACCGGCTACGGACCCAGCCACCAGGCCACCGAGGACCTGGCGATCCTGCGCGGCTGCCCGAACCTGACGATCGTCGACCCCTGCGACTCCGTCGACATCGAGCAGGCCGTGCCGGCGTTGGCGGCCGCACCGGGCCCCACCTACCTACGGCTGCTGCGCGGTGCGGTGCCCACGGTGCTCGACGAGTACGACTACCGCTTCGAGCTCGGCAAGGCCGCCGAGCTCCGCACCGGCCGCGACGTCGTCCTCGTCTCCACCGGGCTCATGACCATGCGGGCGCTGCAGGCCGCGGCCCGGCTGGAGGCCGACTCCGTCGACGTCGCCGTGCTCCACGTGCCGACGATCAAGCCGCTGGACACCGAGGCGATCCTGCGCGCGGCGCGGACGGACCGGCTGCTGGTGACCCTGGAGAACCACACCGTGATCGGTGGGCTGGCGGAGTCGGTGGCCTCGACGCTGGCCTACGCCGGTGTCGGGACCCGGGTGGTGCCCATCGCGCTGCCCGACGAGTTCCTCGCCGCCGGTGCCCTGCCCACCCTGCACGACCGCTACGGCCTGTCCACCGACGCCGTCGTCGCCCGGATCAAGGCCGAGCTCGACGGCGCCGACGCCCCACACCGCCCACCCACGGCGTGGCCCGCCGATCCGGCCCCCGCCACCGCTTGAACCCCTGGAGGAACACACCATGTCCGTCACCGACAAGACCGCCGTCGTCACCGGCGCCGGCTCCACGCGCGGCATCGGCCGGGCGACCGCCCACGCCCTCGCCGCCGCGGGCTGGCACATCGCCGTCCTCGACCTCGACGAGGCCAGCGCCAAGGACGCCGCCCACGAGGTCGCCGGACGCCACGGCGTGCAGGCCCTCGGCGTCGGCTGCGACGTCACCCACGAGGCCTCCGTGGAGGACGCGCTCGCCGTCCTCGAGGACTCGCTGCCTCCCGTCGGGGCCCTCGTCAACAACGCCGGCATCACCTCGCCGACCCCCTTCCTCGAGGTCAGCGGCGAGGAGTGGGACCGCATCTTCGCCGTCAACGTGCGGGGTGCGTTCAACGTGACCCGGCGCCTGGCACCCGGCATGGCCGAGCGCGGCTTCGGCCGCGTCGTCTTCCTCTCCTCGGTGTCCGCCGAGCGCGGCGGCGGCGTCTTCGGCGGGGTGGCCTACTCCGCCGCCAAGGCCGGCCAGCTGGGCTTCACCCGGGCGCTGGCCCGCGAGCTGGGACCCAACGGGGTCACGGTCAACGCCGTCGCCCCGGGACTGATCAACACCGACATCACCGGCGGAGCCCTCGAGGGCGACCGCAAGGCGCAGCTCGTCGCCGGGATCCCCGTCGGCCGGACGGGTGACGTCCACGACGTCGCCGACCTCATCACCTACCTCTGCCGCGAGGAGTCCGGTTACATCACCGGTGCCACCTACGACGTCAACGGAGGCTCGCACATCCACTGACCGTCCGCGGTCGGGGAGCCCACGCGCTCGCCGGTGGCCGAGCACGCCGCCACCGGCGAGCGCGGGAACACGACAGATCGGAGAGCCCCGTGCAGAGGTCGCCGTCGACCGGTCCGCCCACGGACGCCGACCCGGCCTCCGACGAGCAGGCGGTCGTGCCGGTCTTCTTCCTGTCCGACAGCACCGGCATCAGCGCCGAGACGATGGGCAACGCGCTGCTCATCCAGTTCCCCGACGTGTCCTTCGAGCGCACGCTCATCCCGTTCATCTCGACGGTCGAGCAGGCCCGCGAGGTGGTCGCCCAGCTCGACGCGGCGATGGAGGGCCCGGTGACCCCGCTGGTGTTCACCACCGCGGCGGTCGACGAGGTCCGCGAGGAGCTGCTGAGGACGAAGGCCCCGATCATCGACTTCTTCGGGCTGCACATGAGCCGGGTGGAGGAGCAGCTCGGGGCCCGCGGGCTCCGGGAGGCCCGGCGGCTGCACGGTGTCGGTGACGTCCGGCGCTACAACGACCGGATGGCGGCGATCGAGTTCGCCATCGAGCACGACGACGGCCTCGGCTCCCGCGGGCTCGACCGCGCCGACGTCGTCCTGCTGGCGCCCTCCCGCTGCGGCAAGACTCCGACGGCGATGTACCTCGCGCTGCAGCACGGCCTGTTCGTGGCGAACTACCCGCTGGTCGACGAGGACCTGGAGACCACGGACCTGCCCGGCCCGGTCCGCGACCTCGCGGACCGCTGCTTCGGGCTGACCACCACGGTGGCGCGGCTCAGCCGGGTCCGGCAGGAGCGCCGCCCGGACTCCCGGTACTCCTCGGAGGAGCAGTGCCGCTTCGAGCTGCGCCGGGCGACGGCGATGTACGAGGCTCACGACCTGCCCACGGTGGACACCTCGGCGGCCTCCGTCGAGGAGATCGCCACCGTGGTGATCCAGACCCTGGCCCGGCGACGGCGCGGCTCCGGTGGCCGCCTCCCCTCCGGCCGCGACCTCCGGCGAGGAAGGACCCCCCGCTCATGAACACCGACACCGCACCCGAGGTACCGGCCGGCAACGCCGCAGGAGACGGGGCGATCGACGTGACCGACAACGTCCGGTGGTTCGCCGAGCTGGGGCTGGGCGACCTGGAGGTGGTCGGCGGCAAGAACGCCTCCCTCGGCGAGATGATCTCGAACCTGGCCGACGCCGGGGTGAGCGTCCCCGACGGCTTCGCCACCACCGCGGCGGCCTACCAGCGCTTCCTCGGCGACACCGGCCTGGCGCAGCGGATCGCCGAGCGGCTGCGGACGCTGGACACCGACGACGTCCGCGCGCTGGCCGCCGCCGGCCGGGAGATCCGCCGGGAGGTCGTCGAGCAGCCCTTTCCGCCGGCCCTGGAGGCCGACATCCGCACCGCGTACGAGCGGCTGGCCGGCGACGACGCGGGGGCCTCGTTCGCGGTGCGCTCCAGCGCCACGGCCGAGGACCTGCCCGACGCCTCCTTCGCCGGGCAGCAGGAGACGTTCCTCAACGTGCGGGGGATCGACGCGGTGCTGCAGGCCGTCCGCGAGGTCTACGCCTCGCTCTACAACGACCGGGCCATCGCCTACCGGGTGCACCACGGCTTCGACCACGAGGCGGTGTCGCTGTCGGCCGGCGTGCAGCGGATGGTGCGCTCCGACGTCGGGGCGTCGGGGGTGCTGTTCACCATGGACACCGAGTCCGGCTTCCGCGACGCCGTGTTCGTGACGTCGGCCTACGGCCTGGGCGAGGGCGTCGTGCAGGGCGCGGTCAACCCCGACGAGTTCTACGTCTACAAGCCCGCCCTGCGGGCCGGCCGCCCGGCGATCCTCAAGCGGGGTGTGGGGGAGAAGGCCACCAAGATGGTCTACACCGAGCACGCCGAGGTCGGCCGGACGACGGCGTTCGTCGACGTGGACCCCGCCGAGCGGCGGCGGCTGTCCCTCACCGACGACGAGGTCACCGAACTCGCGCGGCAGGCGCTCCGGATCGAGGAGCACTACGGCCGGCCCATGGACATCGAGTGGGGCAAGGACGGGCTGACGGGGAAGCTGTTCATCCTGCAGGCGCGACCGGAGACGGTGCAGTCGCGCTCGGGCAACAGCACCGAGCGCTACCGGCTGACCGGTTCGGGGACGGCCCTGGTCGAGGGGCGGGCGATCGGGCAGAAGATCGGCGCCGGCCCCGTCCGGGTGCTCTCCGACGTCGAGGAGATGGACGCCTTCACCGCCGGCGACGTGCTGGTCGCCGACATGACCGACCCCGACTGGGAGCCGATCATGAAGCGCGCCTCGGCCATCGTGACCAACCGCGGCGGGCGGACCTGCCACGCGGCGATCATCGCCCGCGAGCTCGGGATCCCCGCCGTCGTCGGCACCGGGACCGCCACCCGGGTGCTGACCGACGGCGACCCGGTCACCGTCTCGTGCGCCGAGGGCGACACCGGCGTCGTCTACGCCGGGGAGGTGGGCTTCGAGGTGGAGGAGACCCGCCTGGACGCCATGCCGGAGATCCCCACCAAGATCATGATGAACGTCGGCACCCCCGAGCAGGCCTTCGCCTTCTCCCGGCTGCCGCACGCCGGCGTCGGCCTGGCCCGGCTGGAGTTCGTCATCAACCGGCAGATCGGCATCCACCCCCGGGCGCTCCTGGACATCGAGGAGCTCGACGCGCCGCTGCGGGCCCGGGTCGAGGAGCGCATCGTGGCCTACCCCTCGGCGCGGGACTTCTTCGTGCAGCGGGTGGCCGAGGGGGTCTCGATGATCGCCGCGGCGTTCGCCCCCGAGCCGGTGATCGTGCGGATGAGCGACTTCAAGTCCAACGAGTACGCCAACCTCCTCGGCGGCGAGCTCTACGAGCCGCACGAGGAGAACCCGATGATCGGCTACCGCGGGGCCTCCCGGTACCTGTCGGCCGACTTCGCCGAGTGCTTCGCGATGGAGTGCGAGGCGTTGCGCTACGTCCGCGACGAGATGGGCCTGACCAACGTCAAGATCATGATCCCGTTCGTCCGGACGGTCAGGGAGATCGAGGGCGTCGTGCGCCTGCTGGGCGAGCACGGCCTGCGCCGCGGGGAGAACGACCTCTCCGTGGTGATGATGTGCGAGCTGCCGTCGAACGCGCTGCTGGCCCACGCCTTCCTCGACCACGTCGACGGGTTCTCCATCGGCTCCAACGACATGACCCAGCTGACGCTGGGACTCGACCGTGACTCCGCGCTGGTCGCGGCGGGCTTCGACGAGCGCGACCCGGCGGTGCTGGCCCTGCTCGAGATGGCGATCCGGGCGTGCCTGGAACGCGGCAAGTACGTCGGGATCTGCGGTCAGGGGCCCAGCGACCACCCGGACCTGGCCGAGTGGCTCGTCGCGCAGGGGATCGGGTCGATGTCGCTCAACCCCGACACCGTGGTGGACACCTGGCTCCACCTGGCGAAGGTGGGCCGCCCGACCTGAGCGGAGCACGGCAGGGCCGCTCCGGGAGCACCGGAGCAGCCCTGGGTCCTCGCGGTCGTCAGACGGTCTCGGGTACCCGGAGGTGGGCGAGGACGAGGTCCATCTCGGCGACGTCGAGGACGTCGATGCCCATGATCTGCACGCTCTCCTCCCGCAGCATGCGCGCCTGCTCCCGTGACTCCTCGAGGTGGGCGGGTCCGTCGAAGACGACCGTGCCGACGGCGCGGCCGCTGTCCCGGTCGACGAACATGCTGAGGCTGCAGAAGCCGGGCATCTCCTGGATCCGCGGCATCAGGCTGGTGCGGTAGGCGTCGAGCAGCTGGTCGGCCCGGGCCGGGTCGCCGCGGGTCCACGTCATGCGTGCGCAGGCGCCATCCCCGGCGGTGTGCGCGCGGTGCAGGACGGCGATCTCCCACTCCTGCACCTCGAGGTCTCCACCGGCCCCGAAGCGGTCCACCATGTGGCGGCGCATCGGTTCGACGCGCGCGGTGCTGGCCCGCATCGCCTCCCGGTCGTCCCAGGCCGAGGTCGCGATGCACCGGCCCGTCCCGCGGTCGCACGCCATCGACAGGCCGACGCAGCCGTCCGTGTCGCGCAGTGCCGGCCAGACCTCGTCCCGCATGTAGGCGATGGCGTCGTCGAGCGAGCCGGGGTCGCAGGTGATGGTGGTGGATCGGGCGTACATGACGCCTCCTCTCGGACCGGCGGCGACGCCCCTGCGGCACCGCCGCACCGACCGAGCGTCCTCCCTCGCGGGACGCCGGACCACGGTCCTTCGGCCCGCGGGCCGACGGTTCCCGGCCGTGGGCGGCATGCGTCGCCGGGCGCTACAGGAGGCCGTCGCCGGCGCGGGGGGCCGTGCGCTCGAGCACCGTCCGGACGTCGGCCATCGCCCGGACGATCTGCTCCTCGTGCTCGGGGGTGAGCCGGGACAGGGGCACCGAGCAGCTGATCGCGTCGACCGCCGGGGTGGCGTACCGCAGGGCGAACCCGAAGCAGCGCACGCCGGGGGTGTTCTCCTGCCGGTCGACGGCGTATCCGCGCTCGCGCACCTCCGCGAGGTCGGCCAGCAGGAGCTCGCGGGAGGTCAGGGTGTGCTCGGTGAGCGGCCTCAGGTCCGGCGGGAGGTGCCGGGGGAGCTCGTCGGCGCCGCGCTCGGCCAGCAGTGCCTTGCCCAGCGCGGTGGAGTAGGCCGGCAGCTGCCGGCCCACCCGGCTGTAGGGCCGGTGCGCGTGCCCGGACTCCTTGGTCGCCAGGTAGACGATGGAGGCGCCCTCGAGCCGGCCGAAGTGCACGGTCTCCTCGACGGTCGCCCGCAGGGTGTCCAGGTGCTGCTGGGCGAGCCGGACGTAGGGGTCGGTGTCGAGGTAGCTGGTGCCCGCGAGGAGGGCGCGGATGCCGATGCCGTACAGGGTGCCGGAGGCGTCCGTGCGGACCCAGCCCTGCTTCCCCAGGGTGCGCAGGAGGGCGTACAGGCTGCTCTTGGGCACCTGCAGCGCCTCGCTGATCTCTCGCAGGCGCGCGGGTCGGTTCTGCCGACCCGCCAGGAACTCGAGCACCTCGACCGTCCGGACGGCGCTCTTGACGTCGCGGACGCCGGCCGGCGAGGCGTCGTCCGCCGGGACCGCTCCTGTCACGACCTGCCTCCTCGGACCTCGGGTCGTCGCATTGACGGCCTCGCCACCAATCCGTAGTTTGGCAGACAGCATACGAGACGACGTCTACAGATGGAGACGATCTGATGACCTCGACCCTTCCGGTGGACCGACTCGACGGCGGCGCCCGTACGCAGCGCGCCGCAGGCGTCGCGGCCGACCTGCGTGCCCGCATGGCGCAGGGCGTGCTGTCCTTCCCGCTCACCGCCTTCACCGCGGACGGGGAGCTGGACCTGGACGGGACCCGCGGCCACGTCCGCGCCCAGGTCGCCGCCGGCCCGGCCGCGATCTTCCCGGCGTGCGGCACGGGCGAGTTCTTCAGCCTGTCCCTCGCGGAGTACGAGTCCGTCGTCCGGGTCGCGGTCGAGGAGGCCGGCGGGCTGCCGGTCGTGTCCGGGGTGGGGTACGGCTGGGCCCAGGCGGTGCAGTTCGCCGAGGCCGCGGTCCGCGCCGGTGCGTCGGCGGGTCTGCTCCTGCCGCACTACCTCGTCGCGGCGTCCCAGGAGGGGCTGGCCCGCCAGGTGGAGGAGGTGGCCGCGCGGACCGAGCTGCCGCTCATCGTGTACCAGCGGGGCCAGGTGAAGTTCTCCGCCCGGACCCTCGCCCGGATCGCCGGGTCGCCCACCGTCATCGGGGTGAAGGACGGGCACAGCGACCTCGACCAGCTGCAGCGGCTGCGCCTGGTGGCCCCGCCGGACCTACTGTTCTTCAACGGGGCGGCCACCGCCGAGATGCAGGCCCGCGCCTACCGCGCCATCGGCATCCCCGCCTACTCCTCGGCCGTCCACGCGTTCGCGCCGGAGATCGCGCGTGCGTTCTACGCCGCCCTGCACGCCGACGACGACGCCACCATCGACCGGCTGCTGCGGGAGTTCTATTGGCCGCTGGTGGAGCTGCGGGACCGGGGCACCGGTTACGCCGTCTCGCTGGTGAAGGCCGCCGCCCGGCTCCGCGGGCAGTCGGTGGGCCCCGTGCGGGCCCCGCTCACCGACCCGACGGACGCCGAGACGCGGGAGCTCCAGGCGCTGCTCACCACCGGCCTGCGAATCGTCGGCGAGCCGTCCTGACCCGCTGCCGTCCACCCGGCCGCCCGCCGGACCCCTCGCCCCGCGGAGGAGAACCGCCCATGACCGACGTCGTCAGCACCGACCCGCGCACCGGCGAGATCGTCGAGGTGGTCTCCCGGGAGACCACCACCGCGGAGGTCGACCGGCTCTGCGCCGCCGCGCTCGCCGCGGCCCCCGGCCTCGACCGGCTCGGCCGCGCCGGGCGCGCGACGCTGCTGCGCGCCCTCGCCGACGCCCTCGAGGCCCGGCGGGAGGACGTGGTTGCCGTCGCGGACCGGGAGACCGCACTCGGTGCGGCCCGGCTGGGCGGCGAGCTCACCCGCACCTGTTACCAGCTGCGGCTGTTCGCCGAGGTCCTCGACGAGGGCAGCTACCTCGAGGCCGCCATCGACCACGCGGGCGACACCCCGATGGGTCCGCGCCCGGACCTGCGCCGGATGCTGCTGCCGATCGGGCCGGTCGCCGTCTTCGGTGCGAGCAACTTCCCGCTGGCCTTCTCGGTGCCCGGCGGCGACACCGCCTCGGCGCTGGCTGCCGGCTGCCCCGTCGTCGTGAAGGCGCACGGCTCCCACCCGGCGACCTCGCAGCTCGTCTTCGACGTCCTGGACGCCGCGGCCCGCAAGGCGGGGGCGCCCGACGGCACGCTGGGCATCGTGCACGGCCTCCGGGCCGGCGCCGACCTGGTCGCGCACCCGGCGATCCGCGCCGTCGGCTTCACCGGCTCGGTGAACGGCGGTCGCGCGCTGCTGGAGATCATCGAGCGGCGTCCCGACCCGGTGCCGTTCTTCGGTGAGCTGTCCAGCCTCAACCCGGTCGTCGTCACGCCCCGGGCCGCGGCCGAGCGCGGATCGACGATCGGCGCCGAGCTGGTCGGCTCCTTCACCCTCGGCGGCGGCCAGTTCTGCACCAAGCCCGGGCTCGCCTTCGTGCCGGCCGGGCCCGAGGGTGACGCCGTCGTCGACGCCATGGCCGGGGCCGTGCGCGCTGCCGGCGCCCCGGTCCTGCTCAACGAGGGCATCGCCGCCTCCTACGACCGCGTCTCGGGCGACCTGACCGGGGCGCCCGGGGTCGAGGTGCTCGCCCGCGGCGCCGAGCCGGAGGGGGCGGGTTTCGCCGTCGCGCCCCTGCTGCTCGGGACGTCCGCCGCCGAGTTGCCGGAGGCGGTCACCGAGGAGTGCTTCGGGCCGGTGTCGGTGGTGGCCCGCTACGAGGGCGAGGCGGAGCTGTTCTCGGCGCTGGAGGAGATGCCGTCGTCCCTCACCGCCACGGTGCTCCGTGGCGCCGGTGAGACCCAGCTGCCGCTGGCGGTCTCGGAGCAGCTGCGCACGCGGGCCGGCCGGCTCGTCTACGACGCCTACCCGACGGGCGTGGCCGTCTCGTGGGCGCAGCACCACGGCGGCCCGTGGCCGTCGACCAACTCCCAGCACACCTCGGTGGGGACGACGGCCGTCCGCCGGTTCCTGCGGCCGGTGACCTGGCAGGGCGCACCGGCCGAGGTCCTGCCGGCCGAACTGACCGACGACTTCCGCGGCATCCCGCGCCGGGTCGACGGCGTGCTCCAGCTGCCCGGTGCCTGACCCGGCGCCGGCCGTGACCACGGCCTCGATCGTCGTCGCTCCCGACAAGTTCAAGGGCAGCCTCACGGCCGCCGCCGCGGCGTCGGCGATGGCCGACGGCTGCCGGGCGGCGCTGCCCGGCTGTCGCGTCACCGCGGTCCCGGTCGCCGACGGCGGTGACGGGACGGTGGACGTCCTGCTGGAGGCCGGTGGCACCCGGATCGAGCGCATGGTCACCGGACCCCTGGGCGGACCGGTGGTGGCCTCCCTCGCCGTGCTCGGGGACACGGTGTACGTCGAGACGGCGCAGGCGTGCGGACTGCGGTACGTCCCGGCACCGGACCCGGGAACGGCCCGGGCGGCCACCACGTACGGCGTCGGTGAACTGGTCCGCGCCGCGCTCGACCTCGGGCACCGCCGGCTCGTCCTCGGCCTCGGCGGCAGCGCCACGACGGACGGGGGAGCGGGCATGGCGGAGGCCCTCGGTGCCCGGCTGCTCGACGACGCCGGTCGCGACGTGCCGGCCGGCGGTGCCGGGCTGGTCCGGCTGCAGACCGTGGACGTGGCCGGCCTCGACCCCCGCCTCCGCGAGGCCGAGGTCGTGCTGGCCTGCGACGTGGACAACCCGCTGGCCGGGCCGCGGGGGGCGGCGCCGGTGTTCGGCCCGCAGAAGGGCGCCGACGCCGCGACGGTGGCCGAACTGGACGCCGCACTGGCCCACTACGGGCGGCGGCTGGCCGCGTGCCTCGGCACCGCCGTCGCGGAGCGACCGGGTGCCGGAGCGGCCGGGGGGCTGGGCGCCGGCGCGATGGCCTTCCTCGGCGCGCGCGCTACCTCCGGCATCGACCTCCTGCTCGACCTGCTCGGCCTGCCCGGGGCGCTGGCCGACGCGGACCTGGTGGTCATCGGGGAGGGGCACCTGGACGAGCAGAGCCTCGCCGGGAAGGCCCCGCTGGGAGTCGCCCGGATGGCCCGGCGGCACGGTGCGGACGTCGTGGCCGTCGCCGGCCAGGTGAGCGCGGGCCCCGAGGCGCTCGCAGCGGCCGGCGTGGGGGCGGCCCACGCCCTGGCCGACCGGGCGAGCGGGATCGAGGACGCCGTGCGCAGGGCGGGGGAGCTGCTCACGCTGACGACCGCCGAGGCGGTCCGCCACTGGGCGCGGACGCGCCCGGCCACCGGGGCCTGACGGACCGTACGCGACGCTCGCGGTGGTGGCCCTCCCGCAGACGGTCGAGCCCCCGCCGCCCCGAGGACGGCGGGGGCGCCTCGTAGGCCGCCGGGATCAGCGGACGAGGACGTCCGGCCGGGGGAGCCCCAGGTCGTCGGGCGTCGTGGGCCACACGCCGTCGCTGGTGAGCACGGCCGGCCCGCCGTCGCCCAGCAGCACCGTGTCCTCCGCCTTCACCCCCGGCGCGGACGGGTTCCAGGCGAACGCCTGTCCCGCGACGACAGGCACCCGGCTGTCCGGCGTCGCGACCGGGTCACGCCCGGCGTACCCGGTCGGCCCGCCCTGGTGGTGCCGGGTCCACTCGTCGACCGCGAAGCCCTGCTCGCCGTAGGCGCGGACCCCGTCCGCGAAGACCTCACCCAGGGTCCGTCCGGGTTGGGTGGCCGACAGGAAGGTCGTCTCCACCGCGCGGATCCGCGCGACGGCGTCGGCCTGCACCGGGTCGAGCGGGGCGAAGGACACCCACCGCGTCGCGTTGGCGATCAGCCCGTGGCGCCGGGCGCACACGACCAACATGACCTGCCGGCCGAGGGGTCCTGCGGTGGGCAGCGCGTGCCGGAAGGCCAGCCGCTCCTCCCCGGCCACGAGGACGACGACCGGATCGGCGCCGCGGGCCATCAGCTCACCACCCAGGCGGGCCGCGGCCTGCCGCTCGGTCGTCCCCGGCTGCAGGGTGAGCGCCGTCGCGGTCAGGGCCTCGGCGGTGTCCCGGCCGAGGCTGCGGTACCGCGCACGCTCGCCCGGCAACAGCGCAGCACGGGCGGCCCGCAGTCCCTCGGCCGCCGCCGGCTCGTCCTCGTGGAGCACGCCCGGGGTGCCGGGGGCCAGGTCGGTCCCGAGCAACGGCGCCCACCAGTCGGTGACCCGGACGGCGACGTCACCGGGCAGCTCCTCGGCCCGCAGCCGGTCCACCTCGTTGGCCGGCACGACGACGGTGTCGCCGTCCGGAGCCACCACCACCGCGACCACCCCGCGCTCGGCGGACAGCCGGACCGCCGCGCGGGCGCCGTCCAGGTACCAGGAGAGGGTCCCGACGCCGCTGAGCACGAGGCGCTCCCGCCCGGTGGTGTGCAGCAGGTCCAGCACCCGCTCCCGCTTCTGCGCGCGGTCGCCCGTGGGCGGTGCCGGGACCTCGGGCACGTGCTCCTCCTGCGGGCTCAGACGAGGGGACGGGTGCTCTCGCGCAGCACGACGTCGGCGTGCACCTTCACCGCGCGGGGAGGGGAGGCCGGGTCGGAGTCCAGCGCGAGCTGCGCGGCCCGCGCGCCCATCTCCTCGAGGGGCAGGCGGACCGTGGTCAGCGCCGGGACGACGTCGCGCAGCGTGGTGATGTCGTCGAAGCCGGCCAGGGACACGTCGTCGGGCACCCGGACGCCCTCGCGGCGGAGCGCCGAGAGCGCACCGAGGGCCATCACGTCGTTCACCGCGAAGACACAGGTGGCCCGCAGCCCGGCGGCCACGAGCTCGCTGGCCAGCTGCTCGCCGCCCTCGCGGGTGAACCGGCCGTGGAGCACCGTCACGCCCTCGGGGTCGCACCCCTCGTCGGCGAGTCCCTCGCGGAAGCCGGTGACCCGGTCCCGGGACGCCAGCACGTGCACGGGGCCGGCGAGCACGGCGAACTGCCGGTGCCCGAGCCGGCACAGCTCGCGGGCGAGCCTGCGCGCCCCGGCGCGGTTCTGCGGGACGACGGCGTGCGTGCCCAGCCTGTTCTGGCTGATCACCGCCGCCCGTCCGCCGGCGGCCCGGAAGCCCTCCAGCTCCTTGACCAGCCGCTCGGTGTGCAGTCGGTCGGTGGTCCGGCTGCCGCAGATGATGAGTCCGCGGGCACGGTGCGAGCGCATGGTCGCGACGTACTCCAGCTCCCGGTCCGGGTCGCTGTGGGTGGAGGCCAGGAAGACGACGAGGTCGCGTTCCTCGACGTGCCGCATGACCCCGCTGGCGATGCTGGAGAAGTACGGGTCCAGGACGTCGTGGATGAGCAGTCCCACGACGTTGCTGGCCCCCCGCGCCACGGCCTGCGCCTGCGCGTTGGGCGTGTACCGCAGGTCCCGTGCGGCGGCGAGCACCCGGCCGCGGTAGGGCTCCCCGACCGAGCGGCGGCCGCTGAGCACCCGGGAGGCCGTGGCGAGGGAGACCCCCGCCCGGGCGGCCACCTCCGACAGCAGCACCGGACCGTCCCGGCGGGCTCCCTCCCCGTCCTCGGCGTCCTCCCCGGGCTTCCGGCTGGGGATCGTCCCGGGGTCGATGGTCACGGTCTGCTCCCGTTGCCGGCGGTCGAGGAGGAGAGTGCACGGTCGATCTCGTCGGGGTCGGGTGCGCCGTCCACCACGAGGGCCCGGAACCTGCGGGTGACCGAGTTCCCGGGCGTCAGGCGGACGGGCTGCTCGGCGGCCAGCTGCGCACCGAGGCCCGGGTAGTCGGACACGCGGACGAACCACGGGTCGCGGCGGGTCGCGGCGTCCCGTCCGGCCAGCACGACGGTGGCGGGGGAGTGCCCGCCGGAGGTGACGGCGACCCACGGGCTCACGGAGCCGTGGACGGCGTCCTCACCCTCGGCGGCCGCGGTGAAGACGCGCGGGGCATCGGCGACGGGCAGACGCCAGAACAGGCCGCCGTAACCGGCGCCGGCGCGGCCGTTGCTGGCGGGGCTGCCCAGGCTCAGCGGCGCTCCGGTGACGTTGCGCAGGGACGTGTCGAGATCCAGGGCCCACGCGCCGGGCAGCTCCGAGCGGGCGGCGCGCACCTCCCTCCCCTCGCTGAGCAGCGGGCGCCCGTCGGGCCCCTCCCATCGCACCGTCTCGCGGAAGCCGGAGTCCGCTCGCGAGCGCCACCCGGTGTGGACCTGCCGGCCGTGGTCGCCGAGCCAGGTGTACCCCTCACCGCGGACGTAGGTCCGGCCGCCCCAGACGTTCGCGCCGCCGACGTCCTGCAGGGTCACCGACACCCCGAGGTGCCAGCGGTGGTCCTCGGGCTGGGCGTCGGTGACGGGGGTCCCGGCCAGGGTCGTGACCGGGTGCAGGAAGGGCCGGGGGGCCAGCACGGGCGGGAGACCGGCGCCGTCGCAGTAGGAGGCCACGACGACGCCGTCCACGGTCAGGGTCGCGATGGTCGACCCCGGTGCGACGGCGTCCTCCGGGACGTGCCCGCGGTGCTCCTCCTTGAGCGCCACGGTCACCTCGCTCCCGCAGCGTCGGTGAGCCGGGTCGTGCCGCTCCGCGCCCACGGCGCGGCCAGCTCGGAGAACAGCCGCAGGGTCTCCGCGGCGTCGTCGACCAGGTCGTCGATCCCCGGCACGACCTGGCGGGCGGTGTCCCCGTCGCCCTCGGCGTGACGGTGTCCCGCGGTGATCTCGGCGGGATCGGGGGCGCAGCGGACCGCCTCGACGACCTCCATGAAGGAGTGCGTCGCGCGTGGCGGCACGAGCAGCCCGACCCCGGGGTCGCGGACGTGCGCGAGCAGGTTCTCGAGCAGGTCGGTGCTCGGGTGGACGGTCGTCTCGTCGACGTCGCCGGCCTGCAGCCGGACCGTGCCGGTCTTGTAGTCCAGGGAGATGCGCCCGGCGCTGCCGTGGACGACCAGCCGGGGGGTGCGGGGGCGTTCGGCGGCCAGCGTCGCCGCGATCGTGATGACGACGTCGTCGGCGGTGCGCAGCCGCAGGCAGGAGGTGTCGTCGGCCTCGATGGGGTTGGCGCGGTACAGCTCCACCTCCACCGAGCGGAGCGAACCCGGCCCGCTGGCTCCCGCGAGGGCGAGCGCCGTGGCGACCGCGTGCGCGAACGGGTTGGTCAGCGCACCGTCGACGACGGGTACGCCGTCCATCGTGCGCCGGCCGGCCCACGTGGCACGCCCGTAGTAGCTCGCGTCCCGGACCCAGGCGCAGGCACCCCCGATGCCGCGGACGTCACCGATCGCGCCGTCGGCCACCAGGGCCCGTACCCGGTCGATCGCCTCGGACCCGAGGCTCTGGAAGCCGATCTGGCAGGCCATCCCGGAGGCGTCGATCCCGGACACGAGGCGCCGGTACTCGGCCAGGGTCGGGGCCGGTGGCTTCTCCAGCAGCACGTGGCTGCCGGCGCCCACCGCCGCCAGCGCCAGGTCGGTGTGGGTGTGGATCGGCGTGCAGACGATGGTGACGTCGGGAGCCGTCTCGGCGACCAGGTCCGGCAGCGAGGGCGAGACGGGCACGTCGCCGGCGAGGTCGAGCAGGTCGCCGTGCAGGGCGCGCCGGTCGCAGACGCCGACCAGCCGGACACCGGTGGTGGCGGCCAGCCGGCGCAGGTTCTGCAGGTGCCAGCGACCGTGGCCGTGGGCGCCCACGAGCACGACGCGTCCGCTCAGTTCCGGCGTGTCCGACACCGATCCCCCCTCGCCCGGGTCCGCGCCGTCCGGCCGCGCCGCCCGGGAGGTCGCAGCCACGGGGAGGGTATCCGGAGACGGCCCGTCCTGGAAAGTGCTTGCCGAACACGCCCTGCCCACCGGGGGGCGACCGGACCGTCGACTGCGTCGTGTCGACGGGTCAAACGCGAGGTCAGAGGCCTCATCCGGCGTCCGCGGGAGCAGCAGGGCCGGACGGGCGGCGGATCCATCGTTGACAGGCGTCGGTCGCCCGGCGTAGAAAGCGCTTGCCCATTGTGGTGCAGCGCACAGGTCGAGAACGTCGTCCAGGAGCCCACAACACATCGTTGACAGGGCCTCCACCCGGCAACTAGAAAGCGCTTGCCGGGATGTGACCGCTTGCACACCCGCCGACCCCGACGAGCCCGTTCGACGAGCTCCACAGAGAGGTGAGCCCGTGTCGTCAACGCTCGACGTCTCGTCGCGCGCACGTTCGCACGACGAGGCTCCACGAGGGGCCGGCCAGCCGGTCCCCCGCGCGAGGCGCAAGAAGAAGGACTCCGGCCGCTACGTGGCCTACCTGTTCCTGGCCCCCTGGTTCATCGGGCTGCTCCTCATCACCGCCGGCCCCATCGCGGCCTCGGCGTACCTGGCCTTCACCGACTACAGCCTGATCGGCTCGCCGGAGTGGACGGGCTTGGACAACTTCCGGCGGATGTTCGACGACCCACGCTTCTACCAGTCGCTCAAGGTCACGTTCATCTACGTCGGCGTCTCGGTCCCGCTGCAGCTGGCCTTCGCCCTGTTCCTGGCGATGATCCTCGACCGGGGGCTGCGCGGCCTCGCGCTGTACCGGTCGATCTACTACCTGCCCTCGCTCATCGGTGGCAGCGTCGCGATCGCCATCCTGTGGCGGCAGATCTTCGGTGCGGAGGGCCTGCTCAACGGCGTCCTGCGCTTCCTGGGTGCGGACAACCCGCCGGGTTGGGTTTCCGACCCCAGCTACGCGCTGGGCACGCTGATCATCCTCAACGTCTGGACGTTCGGCGCGCCGATGGTGATCTTCCTGGCCGGCCTGCGGCAGATCCCGACGATGTACTACGAGGCGGCGTCTCTGGACGGTGCGGGAAAGGTGCGCCAGTTCCTCAAGGTCACCCTGCCGCTGCTCTCGCCGATCATCTTCTTCAACCTGGTCCTGCAGATCATCCACGCATTCCAGTCGTTCACGCAGGCGTTCATCGTCAGTGGCGGAACGGGTGGCCCCGCGGATTCGACGCTCTTCTACACGCTCTATCTCTACCAGCGCGGCTTCGGCAACTTCGACATGGGATACGCGTCGGCGCTGGCCTGGGTCCTCCTGCTCATCGTCGGTGGGTTGACCGCGGTCAACTTCATCGCCTCGAAGTACTGGGTGTTCTATGGCGACTGACCTGACCGTGGCCGAGCCGCTGGCCGCCACGGAGAAGCTCCCCGCCCGCCGTCAGAAGAAGCAGCGGCCCCGGTGGCTGGCGCACACCGTGCTCATCCTGGGCGCCGTCCTGATGCTCTACCCGCTGCTGTGGATGATCTCGAGCTCGTTCAAGTTCACCGAGGACATCTTCAGTCAGACCGGGCTGGTCCCCGAGCGCGTCACCGGGCAGAACTACCCCGACGGGTGGACGGCACTGCCTCACGACTTCGGGCACTACATCCTGAACTCGACGGTCATCGTCGCCGGATCCATCATCGGCAACCTCCTGGCCTGCTCCCTGGCCGCCTACGCATTCGCGCGGCTCGAGTTCAGGTTCAAGAAGTTCTGGTTCGCGGTGATGCTCGGCACGATGATGCTGCCGATCCACGTGGTGATCGTCCCGCAGTACATCCTGTTCCAGCAGCTCGACTGGATCAACACGTACTGGCCGCTGATCGTGCCGAAACTGCTGGCCACCGACGGCTTCTTCGTCTTCCTGATGGTGCAGTTCATCAGGGGCATCCCGAAGGAACTCGACGAGGCCGCACGCATCGACGGCTGCGGTCACTGGTCCATCTTCTGGCGGATCATCATCCCGCTGTCGGTGCCCGCCCTGGCCACCACGGCGATCTTCACCTTCATCTGGACCTGGAACGACTTCTTCAGCCAGCTGATCTTCCTGACCGACCCGGACATGTACACCGTCCCGGTCGCCCTGCGGACCTTCGTCGACGCGACGAGCCAGACGCCGTGGGGTCCGGTCTTCGCCATGTCGATCGTCGCCCTGGCGCCGGTCTTCGGCTTCTTCCTGGCAGGCCAGCGCTACCTGGTCCGGGGCATCGCCACCACGGGGCTCAAGTGACCACCAGCAACGCCCGAGTGACCACCACCAACAAGGAGGTACCGAACGTGCGAACGATCCGGAGGAGCGGGGTGCGCCGCAGCCTGCCCACCCGCGTGGGCGTGGCCGGCGGCGTGCTCGGCCTGCTGCTGACCACCGCGGCGTGCGGCGGCGACAGCGGCGGCGGCGGCGGCGGACAGGCCGCCGAGGAGGGGACCACCCGCGAGGACGGGCCGGTCGCCCTGCGCATGTCCTGGTGGGGCAGCGACACGCGGCATGCGGCCACCCAGCAGCTCATCGAGCTGTACCAGTCCCAGAACGAGGGCGTCACCGTCGAGGGCGACTTCACGGGGTTCGCCGACTACTTCGACCGGCTGGCCACCAGCACGGCCGGCGGCGACGGTCCCTGCGTGCAGCAGCAGGACACCCGTTACGTCCGCGAGTACGCCGACCGCAACGCCCTGCTGGACCTGACGCCGTACATCGAGGACGGCACCATCGACACCAGCAACCTCGACGAGGCGGTCGCCACCACCGGCCAGGTCGAGGACGCCACGTACGCCATCCCGACGGGCGTCAACGCGTTCACCCTGGTCGTCGACCCGCAGGCCTACGCCGCCGCCGGGGTCCCGGTGCCCGACGACTCCTCGTGGACCTGGGACGAGATGGTCCAGACCGCGGCGCAGGTCACGCAGGCGACCGGCGGCCAGGTCTACGGGATGCAGGCGATGGGCCTCAACGGCGGTGACACCAACTTCGAGGTCTACGCCCGCGAGCACGGTGAGGCGCTGTTCGACGAGGACGGCCAGATCGGCTTCACCGAGGAGACGCTCGTCGACTGGTGGAACATCGAGAAGGAGGCGTCGGAGTCCGGCGCCGAGCCGGAGCCGTCCACCACGGTCGAGGTCTTCAACGGTGGCGTCGACCAGGCGCTCGTCGCCACCGGCCGGGGCGCCTCGGGCTTCTGGTGGACCAACGAGCTGCCGGCGCTGACCGCCGGAGCCGGTCGTGAGCTGCAGTTCATGCAGTTCCCCACCGAGGAGGGGAACGGCGAGACCGGCATGTACCTGAAGCCGGCCATGTTCTGGGCGATCAGCAGCGACTGCGAGAGCCCGAAGGAGGCCGCGCTGCTCATCAACTGGCTGATCAACTCCGAGGACGCGGTCGAGATCGTCAAGGCCGACCGCGGGCTGCCGGTGAACACCGAGCTGCGTGAGCAGATCGCCCCGACCCTGGACGCACCGGGCCAGGCAGCCGTGGCCTTCGTCGAGGAGATCACCCCGGACCTGCAGGACCCGCCGGCGCTGCCGCCGCAGGGTGCCGGCGAGGTGCAGGCGATCATGCAGCGCTACACCGAGCAGATCCTGTTCGACCAGATCTCGGTGGAGGACGCGGCCTCGCAGTTCATGTCCGAGGTCCAGTCCGCGATCGCGTGACCGCAGGCCAGGGGGCGGCGCGTCCGCCGGCCGCCCCCTGGCCCTGCCTCCTGCTGCGCCACCACGCCTCACCACCGGAGAGGGAGTCGTGACCTCCACCGACCCGTCCGCGCCCCGCCGCCGCTACGCGGTCGTCGGCACCGGCCACCGCGCGGAGATGTACATCGCCGCCCTGCTGCGCACGCACGCCGACGTCGGCGAGCTCGTCGCGCTCTGCGACCCCAACCGCACCCGGATGGCCTACTACCAGCGCCAGTACGCCGAGACCCACCCCGGCGCCGCGCCGCTGCCGGCCTACGGCACCGAGGACTTCGACACGATGCTCGACCGGGAGCAGCCCGACGTCGTCATCGTCGCCAGCGTCGACTCCACCCACGCCGAGTACGTCTCCCGCGCGATGCGCGCTGGCCGGGACGTGGTCACCGAGAAGCCGCTCACCATCGACGCCGAGGGCTGCCGCACCGTCGTCGACGCCGTCGACGAGACCGCCCGCGACCTCGTCGTCACCTTCAACTACCGGTACTCGCCGCGGAACGCCGCCGTGCGGCAGCTGATCGCCGACGGCGCCATCGGCCAGGTGACCGGCGTCCACTTCGAGTGGGTGCTCGACTCGGTGCACGGCGCCGACTACTTCCGCCGCTGGCACCGCGACAAGTCGCGCTCCGGCGGGCTGTTCGTGCACAAGGCCACCCACCACTTCGACCTGGTCAACTGGTGGACCGGGGAGGTCCCGGAGACCGTCTTCGCCCTCGGCGACCTGCGCTTCTACGGCGACGTGAACGCCGAGGAGCGCGGGCTGGGGGAGCGCCCGGCGCGCAGCCACGGCTCGCCCGACCTGGGCCGTGACCCGTTCGCCCTCGACCTGGCCGGCGACGACCGGCTGCGCCGGCTCTACCTGGAGGCGGAGGCCGAGGACGGCTACATCCGCGACCAGGACGTGTTCGCTCCCGGCATCACCATCGAGGACAACATGGCGCTGCTGCTGCGCTACGGCGGCGGCGCGATGCTCAGCTACTCGCTCAACGCCCACGGCCCCTGGGAGGGCTATCGGGTGAGCATCAACGGCACCGAGGGCCGGATCGAGCTGTCCGTCGTCGAGCGGGCCGCGGTCCTCGCCTCCGACGACGTCATCCGCGGCTTCGGGGTCGCCGTCGACCCCAGCGCCACTCCCGAGGCGGTCGCCGCCGCCTCCGGCGCGCGTACCGAGGGCACCGAGCTGGTCCTGCAGCGCCGGTGGGAGGTCGCCCAGCGGGTGCCGATCGCCGACGGCCCCGGCGCCCACGGCGGCGGCGACGCGCTGCTGCTCGACGACGTGTTCCGCCCGGGCAGGCGGCCCGACCCCCTCGGGCAGGCCGCCGGCTGGCTCGACGGCGTGCGCAGCGTGCTCGTCGGCGCCGCCGCCAACCGTTCCCTGGCCACCGGCCAGGCCGTCCACCTCGCCGACTTCGGCGTCCCCCTGGGCGCCGCGCCCGTCCCCGCTCCCGCCGGGAGCGCCCGATGACCCTCTCGGAGGAGAACACCGTGTCCACCCCGCTCGGCATCATCATGAACGGCGTCACCGGACGGATGGGGTATCGCCAGCACCTGGTCCGCTCCATCCTGGCCATCCGCGACTCCGGCGGCCTGGAGCTCTCCGACGGCCGTCGCATCGTGCCCCGGCCGATCTTGGTGGGCCGGAACGAGCGCAAGCTCGCCGACCTCGCCGCCCAGCACGGCGTCGAGCACTGGACGACGGACCTCGACGAGGCGCTCCGGGACGACTCCGCGCCGATCTACTTCGACGCCCAGGTGACCCAGGCGCGGGAGAAGGCCATCAAGGCCGCGATCGCCGCCGGGAAGCACGTGTACACCGAGAAGCCGACGGCGGAGTCGCTGGACGGCGCCCTCGACCTGGCCAGGCTCGCCACGGAGGCCGGCGTCAAGAACGGCGTCGTCCACGACAAGCTCTACCTGCCGGGCCTGGTCAAGCTGAAGCGGCTGATCGACGGCGGCTTCTTCGGCCGGATCCTGTCGGTGCGCGGCGAGTTCGGCTACTGGGTGTTCGAGGGGGACTGGCAGGAGGCCCAGCGGCCCAGCTGGAACTACCGCAAGGAGGACGGCGGCGGCATCGTCGTCGACATGTTCTGCCACTGGTCCTACGTGCTGGAGAACCTCTTCGGCCGGCCGGAGGCCGTGACCGCCAAGGCGGTCACCCACATCCCCACACGCATCGACGAGCACGGCCAGCGCTACACCGCGACCGCCGACGACGCCGCCTACGGCATCTTCGAGCTGCCCGGTGGTGTGGTGGCCCAGATCAACTCCTCCTGGGCGGTGCGGGTGTTCCGTGACGAGCTCGTCGAGTTCCAGGTCGACGGCACCGAGGGCAGCGCCGTCGCCGGCCTGCGCGAGTGCCGCATCCAGCACCGGGCGACCACGCCGAAGCCGGTGTGGAACCCCGACCTGCCGGTGACCGAGCGGTTCCGTGACCAGTGGCAGGTCGTGCCGGACAACGCCGACCTGGACAACGGGTTCCGGGCGCAGTGGGAGCAGTTCCTCCGGCACGTGCTCGAGGACGCCCCGCACCCCTACGACTTCCTCGCCGGCGCGCGCGGCGTGCAGGTGGCAGAGCTCGGGCTGCGCTCCTCCGAGGAGGGGCGTCGCATCGAGATCCCCGAGGTGACGGTGTGACGACCGTCCGGCTCCCACGCCCCGACGGCACCGTCGCCGAGCACCGGCTCGGCGAGCCCGGCGCCTTCCCCCGACCCGACGGGCCGATCACCAGCCGCACGGCCTACGCCGCGGCGCACGTCGTCGCCGACCCGTTCGGCGACAACACCCCGGGTGCCCCGGTGGACGTCGACTGGGAGGCCACCCTCGCCTTCCGCCGGCACCTGTGGTCCTACGGCCTGGGCGTCGCCGACGCGATGGACACCGCCCAGCGCGGCATGGGCCTGCCGTGGAGCACCACCGCGGAGCTGATCCGCCGGTCGGCCGCCGAGGCGCAGGCCTGCGGCGGGCTGCTGGCCTGTGGCGCGGGCACCGACCAGGCGCCGGCCGAGCCGGCCGGCACCGACGAGGTGCTGGCCGCCTACCTCGAGCAGATCGAGGTGATCGAGGGCGCAGGCGCGAACGTGATCATCATGGCCAGCCGGCAGCTGGCCCGGGTGGCCCGCAGTCCCGAGGACTACGCGAAGGTCTACGGCCGGCTGCTGGAGCAGGTGTCCCGGCCGGTCATCCTGCACTGGCTCGGCCCCATGTTCGACCCGGCGCTGGCCGGCTACTGGGGCTCGGCACAGCTGGCCGAGGCCACCGACACGGTGCTGCAGGTGATCGCCGACCACAGCGCGAGGGTCGACGGCATCAAGGTGTCGATGCTCGACGAGGCGCACGAGGTGGACATGCGCCGCCGGCTGCCGGACGGCGTCCGGCTCTACACCGGCGACGACTTCAACTACCCGACGCTGGTGCGCGGGGACGGCGACTCGCACTCGCACGCCCTGCTGGGCATCTTCGACGCGATCGCGCCGGCCGCCTCCACCGCGCTGCAGGCGCTGGACCGGGGTGACCTGGAGACCTACGACCGGCTGCTCGAGCCGACCGTGGCGCTGTCCCGGCACCTGTTCGGCACGCCGACCTACTACTACAAGACCGGGATCGTCTTCCTCGCCTGGCTGGCCGGCCACCAGCGCGGCTTCCGGATGGTCGGCGGGCTGGAGAGCGCCCGCAGCCCGCAGCACCTGGCCGAGGTGTTCCGGCTGGCCGACGCGGCCGGGCTGCTGCCGGACCCGGAGCTGGCCGCCGAGCGGATGCGGACCTACCTGCGGACCGCCGGGGTGGACCAGTGAGCGTGGACCCGCGGCTGGCGGCGCTGTCGATCAACCACAAGACGGTCGACGGCTGGTCGATGCCGGAGCTCGTGGACGGCGTCGCCGCCGCGGGGCTGCAGGCCATCGGCACCTGGCGGGAGCCGGTGGCCGAGTACGGACTGGACCGGGCGGCGAAACTGGTGCGCGACGCCGGCCTGCGGGTCACCTCGCACTGCCGCGGCGGCTTCCTCACCGCGACCGACCCGGCGGCCCGCGCCGCGGCGATCGAGGACAACCGCCGGGCGATCGACGAGACCGCCACGCTGGGCGCGCCGACGCTGGTGATCGTCGCCGGCGGGCTGCCCGACGGCTCGCGTGACCTGGTCGGTGCCCGGGAACGGGTGGCCGACGCACTGGCCGAGCTGGCTCCGTACGCCGGCGAGCGTGGCGTGCGGCTGGCCCTGGAGGCGCTGCACCCGATGTACGTCGCCGACCGGGCGGTCATCTCCACCCTCGGGCAGGCGCTGGACCTGGCCGAGCCGTTTCCGGTCGAGCAGGTGGGCGTCGTGGTCGACACCTTCCACGTCTGGTGGGACCCCGAGGTGTGGCGGTCCATCGACCGGGCCGGTGACCGGATCGCCTCGTTCCAGGTGTGCGACTTCCTCATGCCGATCCCGGCCGACGTGCTGCTGGCCCGCGGCTACATGGGGGACGGCGTGATCGACTTCCCGCCGTTCGTGGCCGCGGTCGAGGCCGCCGGCTGGCGTGGCGAGGTCGAGGTCGAGATCTTCAACGCCGACGTCTGGGCCGAGCCGAAGGCCCAGGTCGTGGAGACGGTGAAGCAGCGCTACCTCGCCGTGGTGGTGCCGGGATGAGGGTCCTCGTCACCGGAGGCGCCGGGCGGCTGGGCCGCAGCGTCGTCGACGGCCTCGCCGACGCCGGCCACGAGGTCGTCTCGGTCGACGTCGTCACGGCGCCGCAGGACAGGGCGGAGGCGACCTTCCCCGCCGACCTCACCGACCTCGGTCAGGCCTACGGCGTGGTCGCGAGGTACCGCCCGGACGCCGTGGTGCACCTGGCCGCCATCGCCGTCCCGTTCAGCCGACCCGAGTCGGTCATCCACGTCACCAACACCACGCTGGCCTACAACGTCCTGCAGGCCGCCGTCGACCTGGGCGTCGGCACGGTGGTGACCGCGAGCAGTCCCACCGTCATGGGCTACGGCAGCCCGGCCGGCTGGGCGCCGGCCCACCTGCCCCTGGACGAGGACCACCCGCCCCGGCCGTGGAACGCCTACGGGCTGTCCAAGCTGGCCGCCGAGCAGACCATGCGGATGTTCGCCGCCCGGTACGGGGACGCGGTGCGGCTGGCCGCCTTCCGGCCGTGCTTCGTCATCGCGCCGGAGGAGTGGGACGGCGCGCCGACCCAGCAGGGCCACACTGTCCGCGAGCGCATCGCCGACCCGCGGCACGGCGCCGTCGCGCTGTTCAACTACGTCGACGCCCGGGACGCCGCGGACTTCCTCGACACCCTGCTCCGCAAGGCGGGCGACGTCCCCAACGGGGAGGTCTTCTTCGTCGGCGCCCAGGACGCGCTGGCCGACGCCCCGCTGGCGGAGCTCCTGCCCCGGTACTCCGGGGTCGAGCCGGAGGTGGCCGCGGGCCTCACCGGGACGGCGCCGGCGTTCAGCACCGCCAAGGCCGAGAAGCTGCTCGGTTGGGCGGCGTCACGCAGCTGGCGCACGGAGCTGCGGTGACCACGCTGACCGTGGGCACCCGGCCGCCCGTGGTGGAGCAGCTGACCAGCCGACTGTTCCGGCTGCCGCTGTCGCGGCCGTGGGGCGAGGACGTCCCGGCGCTGCACCTGCTGGTCACCGAGCTCACCACCGACGACGGCCGCACCGGCACCG
Organism: Geodermatophilus obscurus; assembly: GCF_900115395.1. GTDB lineage: Bacteria > Actinomycetota > Actinomycetes > Mycobacteriales > Geodermatophilaceae > Geodermatophilus > Geodermatophilus obscurus_B. The sequence continues at coordinate 688,183 of NZ_FOWE01000001.1, read as the reverse complement.
GGTTCAGCTGGACGCCGTCCATCGGCGCCCGCGCGGTGCGGGCGCTGGTCGACCACGACGTCGCGCCGGTCGTCGTCGGCGGGCCGACGAACCCGGGCGTCGTCTGGGACCGGCTGTGGTGGCACCTGCACGAGGCGGGCGGTGGCGGGCTCACCACCATGGCGATCGCCGCGGTCGACATCGCGCTGTGGGACCTCGCGGCGAGGTCGGCCGGGCAGAGCCTGGTGGACCACCTGGGTCGCCGGCGGGACCACGTCGCCGTCTACGGCAGCGGAGTGAACCTCCACTACCCGCTCGACGAGCTGCGCGAGCAGGCCCGCCGCTGGGTCGCCGCGGGATGCGCCGGTGTGAAGATCAAGGTGGGACGGCCCGACCTCGCCGAGGACGTCGAGCGGGTCGCCGCCGTCCGTGAGGTGATCGGTCCGCACCGGCGACTGATGGTCGACGCCAACCAGCGGTGGGACCTGCCTACGGCGATGCGCGCGGTCCGGGCACTGTCGCGGTTCGACCTGTCCTGGGTCGAGGAGCCGCTGGTCGCCGACGACCTGCCGGCGCTGTCCCGGCTGCACGACGCCGGGCTGGGCGTGCCGATCGCGGTGGGGGAGAACGTCTACACCGCCTTCCAGTACCGGCAGCTGCTCGCCTCGGGCGCCGCCGACGTCGTGCAGCCCAACGCCGTCAGGGTCGGTGGCATCACGCCGTTCCTCCGGATCGCGCAGCTCGCCCGCGCATCGAGCGTGCCGGTGGCTCCGCACCTCCTGCCCGACCTCTCCGGGCAGCTCGCGCTGTGCCTGCCGGACGCGACGATGGTCGAGGACGTCGAGGACGCCTCGTTCGCCGCGCTGGGCGCACTGGCCTCGTCCAGCGGGGTCACCATCGCCGACGGGGTGCTGCGGGCGGAGACCGGGCCGGGCCACGGCCTGGCCTTCGCCACCGACCGCCTCCAGGAGATGGACTGAGCCCGCCCGGACGTTGACCCTCGGAAAGCGCTTGCCCTACTGTGGGGCCAGTCACAGGGGCCGGCACGCCCGGCACCGGATCAAGGGAGCTCACATGGCATCGGTCACCTACGACCAGGCGACCCGGCTCTATCCCGGCAGCGACACGCCGGCCGTCGACCAGCTCGACCTCGAGATCGAGGACGGCGAGTTCCTGGTGCTCGTCGGCCCGTCCGGCTGCGGGAAGTCCACCTCGCTGCGGATGCTCGCCGGCCTGGAGGACGTCGACGGCGGCGCCATCCGCATCGGGGACCGCGACGTCAGCGACGCCCCGCCCAAGGACCGCGACATCGCGATGGTCTTCCAGAACTACGCGCTCTACCCCCACATGAGCGTCGCGGACAACATGGGCTTCGCGCTGAAGATCGCCGGCGTGGGCAGGGACGAGCGGCGCAGGCGGGTCGAGGAGGCCGCCACGCTGCTCGACCTCTCGCCGTACCTGGACCGCAAGCCCAAGGCGCTCTCCGGTGGCCAGCGGCAGCGCGTCGCGATGGGGCGGGCGATCGTGCGCCAGCCGCAGGTGTTCCTCATGGACGAGCCGCTGTCGAACCTCGACGCCAAGCTCCGGGTGCAGACCCGCACGCAGATCGCCTCCCTGCAGCGCAGGCTCGGCGTCACGACCGTCTACGTCACCCACGACCAGGTCGAGGCCATGACCATGGGCGACCGGGTCGCGGTGCTCAAGGACGGCGTGCTCCAGCAGGTCGCCAGCCCGCGGGAGATGTACGACCGTCCCCGCAACGTGTTCGTGGCCGGCTTCATCGGCTCGCCAGCGATGAACCTCGCGGAGGTGCCGATCACCGACGGGGGCGTGCGGTTGGGGAACACGCTCGTGCCGCTGTCCCGCGAGACGCTGTCGGCCGCGGCGGGGGACCGCACCCTGACGCTGGGCTTCCGGCCGGAGGCGCTGGAGGTCTCGCCGACCGGTGAGGGCTTCGCGGCCCGCATCGACCTCGTCGAGGAGCTGGGCTCGGACGCCTACGTCTTCGCGTCCCTCCTGGACGAGGACCTGGCCGAGCACCTGCACGGCGGTGACACCGAGCAGATCGTCGCGCGCGTGGACGGGCGACGCCCCCCGACCAAGGGGGAGCAGGTGCGCCTGACCATCCGGAGCGGCGAGGAGCACGTCTTCTCCACCAGCACCGGCCTGCGACTCCCGCACTGAGGAAGGACCTCACGGCCTCCCGCCACCCGCAGGCTCCCGACGGGCCCCTGCAGGGGGGCCGCCGTGCTGCCCGTCACGTGCAGGCCCGGAGCGGGGCTGCGATCCCATGACCTGCTCGCCCGGCCGGGACGGGGCCCCGCGCTGGCTGTCCCAGCTCCTCGCCGTCATGGTGCTCGTCCAGGCCGGGATCGCGGTGGCCCGACCGGTCACCACCTACCGCGCGATCGACCTCGGGGCGGGAGCGCTGGCGGTCGGCCTGCTGACCGGCGCCTTCGCGCTGGTGCCGATGCTGGTGGCGCTGCCGCTGGGGCGGCTGGCCGACCGCCGTCGTCCCGAGCCGATCCTCGGGGCGGGGGTCGCCCTCCTGGTGGGCGGCTGCCTGCTGCTGGCGGCCAGCGACTCGCTGGCCGGGATCGCCGCGGGCAACGTCGTCCTGGGGCTGGGCAACCTCGGCTGCATCGTCGGCGGCGAGAACGTCGTCGCCCGGCTGCCTCCCGCGCAGCTGGACCGCGGGTTCGGGCTGTTCACCGCCGTCGTCTCCGGCGGCCAGCTGGTGGGGCCCGCACTGGCCGGGCTCGTGCTGTCCACCGCGCCGGGGAACCTGGCCGCCGGGACCTCCCGCGCGCTGCTCGTGAGCGCCGGGCTCTGCGGGCTGGCCCTCCCGGCGGCGACCTGGCTGCTCGTCCGGCGGCTGCTGCCCACCCGGCCGGAGCGGCCGGTGGAGCGGCCGCTGCCCGCACACCGGATCCTCCGACTGCCCGGTGTCTCCTCCGGGATGTTCACCAGCCTGGTCCTCGCCGCCGCCGTGGACCTGCTCACCGCCTACCTCCCCCTGCTCGGGGAGAACCGCGGCATCGCGCCATCGACGGTGGGGATCCTGCTGAGCATCCGTGCCGGCGCCACGGTCGCCTCCCGCCTCCTGGTGCCACGGATGCTGCCGAGGATCGGCAGGCCGCGCCTGGTGTTGCTGAGCACCGTCGGGTCGGGTCTGGCCGTGGCGTTCCTGCCGGCGACCGGGGACGTGGTGGTGCTGGGGATCCTGCTGGCCGTCATCGGCTTCCTGCTGGGAGTGGGGCAACCCCTGATGATGACCGTCATCGTCCGCGCCGTGCCGGAGGAGGCCCGCGGCGCCGCGCTGGCACTGCGGCTGGTCGGCAACCGGATCGGCCTGGTCGGCACCCCGGCGGCGGCGGGCCTCCTGGCGGGCGCGGCCGGGGTGTCCGCCGCCTTCTGGCTGCTCGGTGCACTGCTGGGCGCCGCCGTGGTCGGTGCCCGGCACGACGTCTAGGAGGACGACGTGATGGCCTCGCCCCGCCGGGCGCACGTGGTGGTCTGCGTCGGCCAGGACTACGCCCGGGAGCACGTGTCGGAGCGTGACCTGGCCCGCCTCCGCGAGAAGGTCTCGTGCGACCTGGTGCTGACCGCCACGGCCTCCGGCGCCCACCGGCACGTGGTCACCGACCCGGCCGGACGCCACCGGCTGCGGGGCGCGTTGCGGGATGCCGACGCACTCGTGCTCGGTCCCGGGGCGCCGTACGTCGACGCGGCGGTGCTCGCGGACGCGCCACGTCTCCGCCTCGTCGGCGAGCTGGAGGGCGACCGGTTCTCCCCGCGGCTCGACCTCCAGGCGGCGTGGGCTCGTGGGATCACCGCCGTGGACACGTCGAACGCGTCCTCGTACCCCGTCGCGGAGTGGGCGGTGGCCGCGCTCATCCTCTGCTTCCGCAACGCCGGGGCGGCGTTCCGGGAGATGATCGAGCCGCAGGCGTACGTGCGGCCGCGCACCGACCCGGGGTTCGTGCACGGCGGCATCGAGGGGCGGACGATCGGCCTGCTGGGCTGCGGGCACATCGGGCGGCGTCTCGTCCGCTACCTGCAGCCGTTCGGCGTCGACGTCCTCGTCCACGACCCTCACCTCGACGGCGACCTGGCCGAGGAGCTCGGTGTGGAGCTGACCTCGCTGGACGGGGTGTTCGACGCCGACGGCGTGGTGTGCCTGCTGCCGCTCACGCCGGCGACCCGCGGGCTGGTGGGAGCCGCGCAGCTGCAGCGGCTGCGTCCGGGGGCGGCGTTAGTCAACGTCAGCCGCGGTGCCGTCGTCGACGGTCGGGCGCTGCTCGAGCGGCTCCTCCCCGGGGACGTCTTCGCGGCGCTGGACGTCTTCGACCCGGAGCCCGTGCCGGCGGACCACCCGATCAAGTCCTGCCGCAACGTCTTCCTGACGCCCCACATCGCCGGGGTGACCGCGAGATCGCGCCCGCAGTTCTTCGCGCTCATGGTCGACGAGCTGCTCCGCTTCACGGCCGGCCGCCGGCCGCGCTACGAGCTCACGCCGACCGTGGCGGCCGTCCGCGGTCTCCCGGCCGCTCCGCGCGGTGAGGAGCACGAGACGGGCAGGGCCGACCGCTGAGGAACGACGTCGCCACTGCGCGGAGCGGGGGGACGGGCCGGGGAACGGACCCCGCACGCCGGGGCCGGGTGCCACCGCCGCGCGGCCCCACCGTGGCCGGCATGGCCTGTGCTTGACACCACCCCCACGCCTGCGTTGGGCGTGGAAAGCGGTTGCCCGACGGGCTCCCGAGCTCAGGACCGGCTCCTGTCCGCTGGAACGTCCGGTGCGCGCGGTCGTCGGTACGGGGAGCCGCGAGTCGGGGTCCGTTCCGTCCTCGGCCACTCCCGGCGGCCGGGAGCCACGTCCGAGGAGACACGTGCAGCACTCAACCGAACCGGTCCGCGTCGCGGTCGTCGGAGCCGGCAAGATCGCCCACGACCGGCACCTCCCGGCCCTCCCGGACATGGGGGACCGCGTCCGGGTGGTCGCCCTCGTGGACGTCGACGTGGCCCGGGCGGCCGAGCTCGCCGGGCGGTGGGACGTCCCCCGCTCGTACGGCGACCTGGACGCGATGCTCGCCGCCGAGTCGCCCGACCTCGTCACCCTCTGCACGCCGCCCGCGGCGCACCTCGACGGCGTCACGACGTGCCTACGTGCCGGCGCCTGGGTGTGGTGCGAGAAGCCGCCGATGCTCTCCCTCGCCGAGCTCGACGCCGTCGCCGGGCGCGAGCGCGAGGGCGGCCCGTACGTGGCTTTCGTCTTCCAGCACCGGTTTGGTTCCGGTGCCACCCGGCTGCGCGAGCAGGTGCGCACCGGTGAGCTCGGCCGCCCGCTCGTCGCCGTGTGCCACACCCTCTGGTACCGCGACGACGCCTACTACGAGGTCCCGTGGCGGGGGTCCTGGGGGACCGAGGGCGGCGGGCCGACGATGAGCCACGGCAGTCACCCGATGGACCTCCTGCTCTCCGTGCTGGGCGACTGGCGGGAGGTCACCGCGGTCACCGGCACCCTGGACCGCCCCGTGGAGACCGAGGACGTCGCGATGGCCGTGGTGACCTTCGAGTCCGGCGCGATGGCCTCGGTCGTGAACAGCGTGCTGTCGCCCCGGGAGACCAGTTACCTGCGCTTCGACTTCACCGACGCGACCGTCGAGCTGCAGCACCTCTACGGCTACGGCGACGCCGACTGGACGTGGACCCCGGCGCCGCACGCCACCGACCGCGACCTCCTCGGTGGGCACCCCACCGTGGAGTTGCCCAGCGGGCACGCGGCGCAGCTGCGGAGCCTCCTCGACTCCTTCGACCGGCGCGAGCGTCCGCTGGTCAGCGGCCGGCAGGGCCGGGAGACGATGGAGCTGGTCACCGGCATCTACCGGTCCGCCGCGACCGGCCGCAGCGTCGCCCGCGCCGACCTGGTGCCGGGCAGCCCGCACTACGACCGGTTCGGCGGCGAACTGCTCACCGCGGGCGGTGCCCGGTGAGCGCGGCGTTCCGGGTCACTCACGAGCACGGCCGCCGGGTCGTCGTCGCGGTGGAGGGCGACGGCGTGGGGCAGGGCTCCGGGCGGGTCGCCGTCGCCACCTACGACCTGGGCTCCGCGGTGCCGGCCCTCGAGGCGCCCAAGCCCTACCTGCACCCGCTTCGCACGCTCTCCGGCGCGCTGGTGTCGGCCTACCGGCCGCACGACCACCGGTGGCACAAGGGCCTGCAGATGACCGTCTCGCACCTGGACGACCAGAACTTCTGGGGCGGCTACAGCTACCGGCACGGCGAGGGCTACGTGCCGGTCGACAACGTCGGCCGGATGCGGCACGACGGGTTCGCCGCCATACGGGCCGGCGACGCCGAGGTCTGCCTCGTCGAGGAGCTCACCTGGGTGACCGCGGCCGGTGAGGACTGGATCAGCGAGCGGCGCGAGCTGCGCTGGCACGGCCTCGACGTCGAGCGGGGCACCTGGACCCTCGACTTCGCCACCGAGTTGCGCAACGTGCGCGGTGCCGACCTGCACGTCGGCAGCCCGACCACGCACGGCCGTCCGGACGCCGGCTACACCGGGTTCTTCTGGCGCGGGCCCCGCGGGTTCACCGGGGGCGAGGTGCTCCTGGCCGACCCGGGCGCCCCGGCGGAGCCGATGGGCGCGTCGTCCCCGTGGCCGGCCGACACCGGGCAGCACGACGAGGTCGACGGCGGCGCGACGCTGCTGTTCTTCGCCGGCACCAGTTCCGCGCCGGTACCGCTGCGCTGGTTCGTCCGCCGGGAGCCGTTCCCCGCGGTCAACCCCTCGCCGGCCTTCAGCGAGGAGGTGACGGTGGCGCCCGGTGACTCGTTGGGCCTGCGGCACCGGGTCGTGGTCGCCGACCGGCCGTGGGACCGCGCCGAGGTGGAGGCGTTCGTGGCGGAGCACGCGCTGAGAGCGGGTGCCGCCGCTGCCCGGGGCCGTGGGGCTGACCGGCTTGTCGGTCTATCCGTGGGGAACCGCGGACGGGCTGCACGGAGGGTCGCCGCACCTGCACCTGTGCTGCTCGGAGGCCTACGTCGTGGTCGGCGGTCGCGGTCGGCTGCAGACCCTCGCCCTGGCCGGCGGCGCCGCGGAGGTGCCGCTCGTCGCGGGTGACGTCGTCGAGTTCACCCCGGGGACGATCCACCGTGCGGTGAACGACGAGGACCTGCAGGTGGTCGTCGTCATGGAGAACGGCGGGCTGCCCGAGGCCGGCGACGCCGTGCTCACCCTGCCCGCAGAGCACCTGCGGGACCCCGAGGCCTACGCCCCGGCCACCTCGCTGGCCGGACCCGACGGGAGCCCGTCGCCGGAGCGGGCCCGTGCCCGCCGCGATCTCGCCGTCGAGGGGTTCCTCGAGCTGCGGCGGCACGCCGAGGGCGGGGACAGCGCTGCGCTGGCAGCCTTCCACGCAGCTGCCGTCTCCCTCGTCCGGCCGCGCGTGGCGGACTGGCGCGAACGGTGGCGGGCGGGCGCGCTCGCCGCGGCGAAGCGCACCGGGGGACGACTGGCGGCCCTCGAGCTCGGTGAGGCCGACCACCTGCGCGCCGCCGGGACGTACCGACTGTCCCGGCAGGCCGAGCCCGTCCTCGGCACGTGCGGCTTCCTCTCGCCCTACCTGCCCGAGTGCGTGCCGTCGCCCGTCCCGGTCGGCGTCGTCGGCGAGGACACACCGGCACCGGCCCGTCGTCGCTGACGGCGGGACCCACCGGTGGGGAGCGGAGCCCGGGCGGGGGAGCGGGCGGCTCCGACACTGGCGCCGACGACGAGCGCGACCGCCAGGAGCTGCACCGGCGTGAGCACCTGGCCGAGCACGAGCAGCCCGGCCAGCGCCGCCGCGGCCGGTTCCAGGCTCATCAGCACGCCGAACACCCGGCTGGCCAGGGCGCGCAGCGCGGTCAGCTCGAGCGCGTAGGGCACCACCGACGACAGCAGGGCCACCGCGAGCCCGACCAGCAGCACGTCGGGCGCCGCCAGCGCCGGCCCGGCCGAGGCCAGCCCGAACGGCAGCACCGCCACCGCGGCTACCGCGCTGGCCAGGGCCAGTCCCTCCAGCCCGGTGGAGCGGCGTCCGGTCTCGGCCGACAGCAGGATGTAGCCGGCCCAGCAGGCGCCCGCGCCCAGGGCGAAGAGCACGCCGACCGGGTCCAGCCCGGTCAGCGAGCCGTACCCGAGCAGGAACACGCCGACGGCGGCCATCAGCACCCAGCCGAGGTGCCGCAGCCGACGCGACAGGACGGCGGCGAGGCCGAGCGGCCCCAGGAACTCCACGGTGACCGCCGCGCCGATCGGCATCCGGGCGAGCGCCTCGTAGAACAGCCCGTTCATGACCGCCAGCGAGAGCCCGAAGGCGGCGATCACCGCCCAGTCGGCGCGGGAACGACCCCGCCAGCGGGGGCGGACCAGCAGCACCAGCACCAGTGCGGCGCCGAACAGCCGCAGCGTCACCATCCCGGCGGGCCCGGCCCGGTCGAACATCGTCGCGGCGAGCGCGCCACCGAACTGCACCGACAGGATGCCCGCGAGCACCATGCCGACCGCGCCGCCGCGCCCGGGCGTGGCCCAGGTGCGGCGCGCGGCTGCGCGGCCGTGGGCGGAGGCGGTGGCGGTGGCGGCGGGCGTGGTGCTCATGGCGAGGCGTCCCGGAAATGCTGCGGTGGGTGGGCACCCCGACGCTAGGCACCGTCCGGCCGCGGAGGGAAATGCCGATCCACCCGGATCTATGCTCCGCGGGCATGGAGCTCGAGCTCCGCCACGTCCGGGCGTTCCTCGCGATCGCCGAGGAGCCGACCATCACCCGGGCGGCGGCGCGCCTGCACATGACGCAGCCCGCCCTGTCGCGCACGCTCCGCAGGCTCGAGGAGCAGCTCGGCGTGGTGCTGGTCGAGCGCTCGACCCGGTCGATGCGGCTGACGCCGACCGGCGAGGCCTTCCGCGACCGCTGCCGGGCCGTCCTGGCAGCCGTCGAGGACGCCCTCGCGGTCGCCGCACCGCTGCGTCCCCTGCGGCTGGGGCACGCCTGGGCCGCGGCCGGCGAGCACACCACCGAACTGCTCCGGGCGTGGTCGCACGCCCATCCCGACCGGCCGCTCGAGGTGCGCCGGATCGGCGACCGCACCGCCGGCCTCGCCGGGGGAGAGGTCGACGTCGCCCTGCTCCGCGGCCCGGTCGACGACGGCGCACTGCAGGTCCGCCTGCTGCGCGAGGAGCCCCGGCTCGCCGCCGTCGCGGCCGACGGCCGGCTGGCCGACCGGGACGAGCTCACCATGGCCGACCTGGCCGCGGAGCCCGTGGTGCTCAACCGGCAGTACGGGACGACGACGCTCGACCTCTGGCCGGCCGACCGGCGACCCGGCCGCACCGTCGAGGTCGCCGACACCGAGGAGTGGCTGACCGCCGTCGCGCTCGGCCGGGGCGTCGGCGTGACGCCGGCGTCCACCGCCTACTTCCACGGCCGGCCGGACGTGCGCTACACGCCCCTGCGGGACGCGCCCCCGGTGCCGCTGCTCCTGGCCTGGAGAGCGGCGTCGGCCCACCCGTCGCTGCCCGACTTCCTCCGCCTGGCCGCCGACGTGCTGGGCCCCGGCCACTGAGGGCGCCGCAGGCGCGCCGGCGTCCCGCCCGGGGGCACGCGTCCCCGGAGCCCCCGGCGGACGGGCGGAGCGCGCCGCAGCCGCCGAGGTGGTGGACTGCGCCCGTCGGACGGCCGAGGCGGCACCGTCCGCGGGCGTGGGCGGAGGTGGTGTCGTGCCGGTGCGGCCCCGCGCGCTCGTCCTGCTGGTGGCGCTCGCCTCCGCCGTCGCCCAGTCCTTCGGCCGGTTCTCCTACGCCCTGCTGCTGCCGGCGATCAACCGCGACCTGCTGGGCTCCTACGCCGTGGCGGGGCTGGTCGCCACGGCCAACGTCACCGCCTACCTCCTCGGGACCGTCGCCGTCAGTGCGCTCTCGCGCCGGGCCCGGCCCGCCGCGCTCATCCAGGCCGGTCTGGCCTGCAGCACGGTCGGCCTGGCGCTGCTCACCGCGGCGGGCGGCGCCGGGGGCCTGGCCGTGGGACTGACCCTGACCGGCGTGGGCGGTGCGTTCATCTGGGTGCCGGCACCCGGGCTCGCGGGCTCCGTCGTCCGGCCCTCGCGCCGCGGCGCGGCGATCGGCGTCGCGGGCTCGGGCATCGGCGGCGGGATCGTGTTCGCCAGCGCCCTGACCTGGATCCTGCAGGCGCAGGGTGGGGACGCCTCCTGGCGCACGGTCTACCTGGTGGAGACGGTGCTCGCGCTGGTCACGCTCGTCCTGTGTCTGCTGCTGCTCCGGCCGGCGCGGCACCGCGACGACGACTCCCCGGTGCGCGCCGGCGCCCTGCGCCGGGTGCCCGGCTGGATCGGCCTGACCGGCGGCTACGCCGCCTACGGCCTGGCCTACTCCGTCTACACCAGCTACCTGGTGACCGCGCTGGAGGACGACGCCGGCTTCTCGGCCGGCCACGCCTCGGCCGTCTACACGCTGGTCGGGATCGGGCTGGTCGCCGGCGGGATCGTGCTCGGGCCGCTGTCGGACCGGTGGGGGCGCGGTCCCACGCTGGTCGGCGGCTACCTCGCCATGGCGGCGGCGATCCTGCTCGTGCCGCTGGGCGTGGAACCGCTGGCCTCGGCGTCGGCCCTGTTGTTCGGCCTCATGATGTCGGGGCTGCCGGCGGTGATCGCCGCCCACCTGTCGGACTTCCTGACCCCGCGGGAGTTCGCCGGCGCCTTCGGCCGCTGCACCCTCGCCTTCGGCCTGGCGCAGCTGTGCGGCCCTCCGCTCGGCGGCTACCTCGCCGAGACGGCGGGCGGGTTCCTCCTGCCCTTCCTGCTCGCCGGGCTGGTGGCGGCGGCCGGCGCCGCCCTCAGCGTCGACGTCCTCCGCGCGTCCCCGCGCCCGCGGTCGGCGGGCGTCCTGCCCTGACCGGGGCCGGTGCGCGGGACCGCCACCGGCCGGAGGTCACCGCCGGACCGGTGCGGCGTCGGCCACCGCGGCGGTCACGGCGTAGACGCCGTCCTCGGCCACCAGCCGCGCCGACGGCAGCAGCCGGCGGAGCATGCCGAGCATGCGCTCGTTGTCGGCCTGCACCGTCGCGGTGAGCGTGCGCACGCCGCGTTCGGCGGCCAGGCGGAGCAGCTCGGTCAGCAGCTGGCGGCCGAGCCCGACGCCCTGCCACGCGTCCTCGACCACGACGGCGAGCTCGGCGGTGGCCGGGTCGCCGGGCAGCCGGTCGTAGCGGGCCACGCCCACCACCTCGCCGCCGATCTCGGCGACCACGGCCTCGCGCAGGTCGTGGTCCACGACGACCAGCCGCCGCACGAACGACAGGGGGAAGCGGTGCACCGGGGCGTGGAAGCGCCGGTAGCGGGTCTCGGCCGACAGCCGCGGCCACAGCCGCACGAAGCGCGGCTCGTCGTCGGGTCGCACGGGCCGGGTGAGCACCTCGAGGTCCACGGCAGCTCCTCAGTTGGGATGTCAAACCGTGGCACGGTGGTGCGGGACCGTCAAGGTCCGGCCCCTCAGACGACGGCGCGGACGGCTCCCCGCCGTCGCCGCCAGGCCGCGGGGGGCTCGCCGACCTCGCGGGTGAAGGCCGCGTAGAAGCTGCTGGTCGACCCGAACCCCGCCCGGCGGGCCACGGCGCCGACGTCGGCGGTGGTGACCAGGAGCAGGCGCCGGGCCTCGGCCAGCCGGCAGTGCAGCAGGAACGCGCCCGGTGTCGTGCCGGTGACGGCGCGGAAGGCGGCGGTCGCGGTGGCCGGGTGCAGGTGCGCGGCGGCGGCGACCTCGGCCACCCCGATCGGCTCGCGGAACCGGGCGGCGACGAAGGCGGTCATCCTCGCCACCTGCCGGGCGTGCCGCTCACCGGCGGTGCCCGCGACCGGGACGGGGGCGTCGTCCCCCGGGCCCGGCGCGGCGACCGACAGCCGCTCCAGCAGCGCCCGGGCCTCCAGCCGCGCCGCGCGGGCCTCGGCGGGCACGCCACCGGCCAGGTCGGCCGCCCACCGGGCGAACCGGGCGGCGTCGTCGTGCCGCCCCGGCAGCACCAGCCGACCGCCCCGCAGCAGCGCCGCGGTCGGCCGGCCCGCGTGCTCGTGCTCGACCCACCCGCCCACGGCCAGCGCCAGCTCGACGTCGTCGTGCCGGTGCGCCCGCCGCATCACCGGTCGGGTGCTCAGCCGGCAGGCCAGGCCGTGCTCCTCGTGCACCGGGCCGGCCAGCGGCTCGGGGAGGGGGGTCGCGAGGATCCGGGAAGGACCGCCGTCCATGCCGGGAGTCTGCCCCGCCGGCCCGGCCGAGCATCGGAGGCATGACGCCGCTGTCCCTGACACCCGCCCAGGTCGACCGGTTCGACGCCGGGGGGTACCTCGTCCTGCGCGACCGGGTCCCCGCCGACCTGCTGACCCGGCTGCGCGCCGCCGCCGACCGGTGGACGGCCATGCCACCGACCGGCGACCACCTGCTCTCCGGTGGCGTGCTCTGGCGGGTCGACCACCTCCACGACAAGGGCGAGGACGCCTCGCTGGAGCTGCTCGGCAGCCCGGAGGTGCTGGGGATCGCCGAGTCGCTGGCCGGGCCGGACCTGGTGCCCACCTACGAGTCGCTGGTGGTCAAGGCCGCGGGCGCCGGCGCGGCGGTGCCCTGGCACCAGGACGCCGTGCACCCCCGGCGGCACCGGCTGTTCAACGTCGACGTCTACCTCGACGCCGCGCTCCCCGGACAGGGCGCGCTGCGGGTGGTGCCCGGCTCCCAGCGGGCCCGCGCCGACGCCTGCGCCCTGCGCGACGAGCACGGCTGGGACGTCCCGGGCGCCGTGGAGGTCCCCATGGCGCCCGGGGACGTCCTGGTGCACGACGACATGGTCGTGCACGGCTCGCCGCCCACCGCCGGCTCGCCGCTGCGGCGCACCGTCTACCTGGAGTTCCGCCCCGCCGCTTCGGTGCTCGAGGACGGCCCCTGGGACGACGACTGGCTCGCCGCGCGGATGCGGCTGCTGCCCGCCGCGCTGGCCGCGCACGCCGCCGCCCGCCCGGACGCACCCCGCCACGACTGGCGGCCCGCGCCGCACCTGCGCCCGGTCGACGACGGCGTCGACCTGCGCGTCGTCCACGGCGTGCACACGCCGGGGGAGTGGTGCAGCGCGGGCTGAGACCGGCCCGCAGTCGCGGGAGCCCGTCAGTCGCGGGAGCGGCGCCGGAACGCCGCGACCGCCAGCGGCGCGAAGACCGCCGTGAGCAGCACCGACCAGCCGACGGAGAACGCCACCGGGTGCTGCAGGGGGAAGGCGGCGTCGGCGGCGGCCGGCAACCCGTTGCCCCACAGCTCCCGGCAGGCCTGGGTCAGCGCCGACACCGGGTTCCACTCGGCGACGGTGCGCAGCCACTGGGGCATGCTCTCCGGCGGCGCGAACGTGTTGGCCACGAACGTCAGCGGGAACATGACGGTGAACATGAAGCCCTGGACGGCCTCCACGGTGCGCATCAGCGAGCCCACCCAGATGCCCAGCCAGATCATCGCGAAGCCGAACAGCAGGAGCAGCAGGAACGCCAGGACGCCGTCGACGACGCCGTTGCGGACCCGCCAGCCGATGAGCAGGCCGGTGATCGCCATGACCGCGACGCCGATGCTGGAGTGGATGAGGCTGGAGATGCTCCGCCCCACCAGCACCGAGGACCGGGGGACCGGCAGTGACCGGAAGCGGTCGACGATGCCCTTCTGGAGGTCGTTGGTCAGCCCCATGGCGACCACGGCCGAGGAGAAGACCATGGTCTGCACCATGATCCCGGGCAGCAGGAACTCCTTGTAGCTCGTGCCGGCCACGGCGATCGCGCCGCCGAACACGTAGGCGAACAGCAGCACGAACATCACCGACTGGACGGTGACGTCGAGCAGCATCTCCGGCATCCGCCGGATGTGCACGAGGTTGCGCCACACGATCGTCGACGACGCACGCAGCAGCGACGGCGGGTGGATCTCCGGCCGGGCGGTGGCCGGCGGCCGGGTCTGGATGGCGGTCACGAGGCGGCTCCCTCAGGGGTGTTCGTGGCGGCGGTGTCGGTGTCGGACTCGGCGCGGTGCCCGGTGAGGTGCAGGAAGACGTCGTCGAGGCTGGGCCGGGCCAGGCCGAGGTCGTCGAGCTCGATGCCGCTGTGCTCGAAGACGGCGGCGATGCGTGTCATGTCGCCCAGCCCGCCGGCCTGCGCCGTCAACCGCCGGCTGCCCGTCTCGACGTGCACCGCGGGGGAGTGGTCGCGCATCAGCGCCGCGGCCGCGTCGAGGTCGGCGGCGTGGGTCAGCGTCACCACGACGCTGGCCTGACCGGCGCGGTCCTTGAGCTGGGTGGGCGTGCCGGCGGCGATGACCCTGCCCCGGTCGACCACCACGATCTCGTCGGCGAGGTGGTCGGCCTCCTCCAGGTACTGCGTGGTGAGCACCAGGGTGGTGCCCTCCTGCACGAGCTCCCGCAGCACGTCCCACAGCCCCGACCGGCTCTGCGGGTCCAGCCCGGTGGTCGGCTCGTCGAGGAAGAGGATGGGCGGGGCGGCGAGCAGGCTGACGGCGAGGTCGAGCCGCCGGCGCATGCCGCCGGAGTAGGACTTCGCCGGCCGGTCGGCGGCGCGGGCGAGGTCGAAGCGCTCCAGCAGGTCGTCGCTCGCGCGGCGCACGTAGCCCCGCGACAGGCCGTACAGGCTGCCGATCAGCCGGAGGTTCTCCCGGCCGGTCAGGATCTCGTCGACCGTGGCTGCCTGCCCGGTCAGGCCGATGCTGCGGCGGACGGCGTCGGGCTGCTCGCGGACGTCGAACCCGGCCACCCGGCCGGTCCCGCTCGTGGGGACGCTCAGCGTGGTGAGCATCCGCACGAGCGTGGTCTTGCCGGCCCCGTTGGGCCCGAGCAGGCCCAGGACCGAGCCGGTGGGGACGACGAAGCTCACGCCGTCGACGGCGCGGTTGTCACCGAAGTGCTTGGCGAGGTCGATCGCCTCGACCGCGGGATGGGTGCTCATGGCGCTCCTCGGTCCGGGTGCCGTGGGCCGCGCGGGGGTGGGTCCCGGCGGGTTCGTGGCCGACAGCATGAGACCTGCAGTGCACAGGAGGGCAACGACATTTCCGGGGCGCCGCCGCCGTACCCTTCACCCGTTCGGGCTGCACCCGGGTCGGTTGCGTGCAACTGTGTGCGCGAACGGCCGGGCCCCTCGGCGCAGCAGCGCGCCCCACCGCCCCGCCAGGCCCCCGGAACGAGGTGGTGCGCACGTGGACGTGGTCGAGCTCTCCCGTTTCCAG
Source organism: Geodermatophilus obscurus (assembly GCF_900115395.1). Taxonomy (GTDB): domain Bacteria; phylum Actinomycetota; class Actinomycetes; order Mycobacteriales; family Geodermatophilaceae; genus Geodermatophilus; species Geodermatophilus obscurus_B. Next base: position 672,894 of record NZ_FOWE01000001.1, on the reverse strand, counting down.
TTCGCCTCGACGAGCATCTTCCACTTCTTCTTCGTCTCGCTCACCGTCGGTCTGGCGTTCCTCATCGCGGTGATGGAGACGATCGCCTACGTCCGCGCCGACCGGCGCGAGGTGTACGGGAAGATGACCGGCTTCTTCGGCCACCTCTTCCTCATCAACTTCGCCGTCGGCGTGGTGACCGGCATCGTGCAGGAGTTCCAGTTCGGGATGAACTGGAGCGAGTTCTCCTTCTTCGTGGGCAACATCTTCGGGGTCCCGCTGGCCCTCGAGGTGCTCATGGCCTTCTTCCTGGAGAGCACCTTCATCGGGCTGTGGTGGTTCGGCAAGGACCGCCTCAAGCCGTGGATGCGCCTGGCCAGCATCTGGCTGGTGGCGATCGGCACCCAGATCAGCGCGTTCTGGATCGTGCTGGCCAACGCCTGGATGCACCACCCCGTCGGCTACGAGGTCGTCGACGGGCAGGCCCGGCTCACCGACTTCGCCGCCGTCGTCTTCAACTACAAGGCCTGGCTGTACTTCGCCCACGTGCAGGGCAGCGCCTGGGTGGTCGCGGCGTTCTTCGTGCTCGGCATCAGCGCCTTCCACCTGCTGCACGGGCGCGACACCGACGTCTACCGCCGGTCACTGCGCATCGGCCTGGTCTTCGCCGCCATCGGCACGGTGTTCTCCGTGATCAGCGGCCACACCGCCGGGCAGGTCGCCCGCGAGGACCAGCCGATGAAGTTCGCGGCGATGGAGGCGCAGTGGGAGACGTCGGACTCCCCGGCCCCGTGGTCGCTGTTCGCGATCATCGACCAGGGGCAGCGGGAGAACCCGTTCAACATCGAGATCCCCTACGTCGGGTCGATCCTCGCCTACAACAGCCTCGAGGGGCGCTACGAGGGCATCAACCAGCTCGAGGAGCAGTACGACGCCGCCTACGGCGAGGACGACTACACCCCGCCGGTGGCCTGGGTGTACTGGTCGTTCCGGATCATGGTGGCGATCGGGTCGCTGCTCCTCGCCGCGGCGTTCCTCGGCCTGTTCCTCTGGTGGCGCCGGGGGCGCGGGCTGGACACCACCCGCTGGTACCTCAGGGCGCTCGTGCTGTTCATCCCGCTGCCCTGGATCGCCAACTTCACCGGGTGGATGGTCACCGAGATGGGCCGCCAGCCGTTCATGGTCTACGGCGAGCTCACCGTCACCGAGGGCGTCAGCGCCAACACCGCCGGGGAGGTGCTCGCCGGCCTGATCGGCCTGTGGGCGGTGTACCTGGCCCTCATCGGGCTCGACGTCTACCTGCTGAGCGTCACCGCGCGCGCGGGCATCCACCGCAAGCCCGGCGCGCAGCTGATCTCGGCCCCCGCGCCGGACTACGAGGGCGCCGGGTTCCAGGAGTACGAGAGGCGGAACTGACGGTGGACCTGGTCACGCTGTGGTTCTGGCTCATCGCGCTGACGTTCACCCTCTACTTCTTCCTGGAGGGGTTCGACTTCGGCGTCGACATCCTGCGGCCGACGCTGGCGCGCACCGAGGCCGAGGAGCGGGCGCTCACCGGCACCATCGGGCCGTTCTGGGACGGCAACGAGGTGTGGGTGATCGCCGCCGCCGGGCTGATGTTCTCCACGTTCCCGGTCTGGTACGGCGCGGTGTTCAGCGGCATGTACCCGCTGTTCGTGCTCATCCTGCTGGCGCTGCTGCTGCGCGGGGTCTCCTTCGAGTACCGCAACCAGGTCGACAGCGAGCGGTGGCGCGCCTTCTGGGACTGGATGTCCTTCGGCGGCAGCGTGGTCCCGTCGTTCCTGTGGGGCGTCATCATGGCCAAGCTCATCGAGGGGCTGCCGGTGGGCCGCGACGGCGACGTGCAGGGCGGCTTCGCGGAGTTGTTCACCCCGTTCTCGCTGGTCGGCGGGGTCACCACGCTGCTGCTGTTCATGCTGCACGGCGCCAACTTCCTGCTGCTGCGCCTGCACACCGACACCGTGCTCTACAAGCGGGCCCGCACCGCGGCGCTGCGGTGGGGCGCGCTGGCCACCGCCGCGATCGTCGCGTTCGTCGTCATGGGCTACGTGACCGAGGACCTGTTCGAGGACTTCGGTGTGGTGCCGTGGGTCTTCCCGATCGCGGCGTTCCTGACGCTGGCCAGCATCTGGCTGGCGCTGGTGCGCCGCCGCGACACCCTGGCGTTCACCATGAGCGGCCTGACCATCCTGTTCGCCACGGTCACGGTGTTCCTCGCGCTGTACACCCGCGGTGAGGTGCTCCCGTCGACCCTGCAGTCGGAGTACGGGCTCGTCCTGCGGGAGTCGGCGGCCCAGCAGTACACGCTGGTGCTCATGACCTGGGTCGGCGCGATCTTCCTGCCGCTGATCATCGGCTACCAGATCTGGAACTACTACGTCTTCCGGGAGCGGGTGCGGCCCGACGAGGGCGCCCTGAGCCACGGGTACTGAGGCCGGACCGCGCATGAGGGACCGGCGCCCGGGGGAGCGGAGCCCGACCGGCCGGGTCCTCGCGCTGCCCGGCTCCCGGCGGCTGGTCGTCGTCTGCGGTCTCCTCGGGGTGGGCGTGTGGGTGCTGCTGGTGGTGCAGTGGGCCCTGGTCGCCGCCGTGGTGAGCACCGTCGCCACCGGCGGGGCGACGCCGGCCGAGCTGTCGGGCACCCTCGCCGGGGCCCTCGCCGCCTGGGGCGCCCGCGCCCTGCTCGTCGGTGTGCGCGACCGCGCCGCCGCGCGCACCTCGGCCCGGGTGCGGCGCGGCCTCCGGGAGGCGCTGCTGCGACAGCTGCTCGTCCTCGGCCCGGGCGCCGTCGCCGGGGAGCGCGCCGGTGAGCTGGTCACCACCGTCACCGAGGGCGTCGGCAAGCTCGACGGCGTCGTCGGCCGGTACCTGCCGGGCGTGGCGACGGCGGCCGTCGTCCCGCCGCTGGTGGCCGTCACCGTCCTCGTCCTCGACCCGGCGAGCGGCGGCCTCCTGCTGCTCACCGGGCCGCTGGTGCTGGTCTTCCTGTGGCTGACCGGGACGCTGGCCGCGCGGGCCGCCCGCGGGTCGTGGGAGACCCTCGCCCAGCTGGGGGCGGTGCTGGTCGACACGCTGCGGGTGCTGCCCACGCTGGTCGCCTACGGCCGGGCCCGGGGCAGCACGCGATGGCTGACCGAGGTCAGCGAGGCCCACCGGGTGAGCACGATGCGGGTGCTGCGCACCGCGTTCCTCTCCGGCTTCGTGCTGGAGTTCGGCGCGGTGCTGTGCACGGCGCTGGTGGCGGTCACCGTCGGTGTGCGGCTGTTCCAGGGCGGGATGGAGCTCGAGCGCGCGCTGCTGGTCCTGCTGCTCACCCCGGAGTTCTTCGCACCGCTGCGGGCGCTGGGCGCCGACCGGCACGCCTCCCTGGAGGGCCGGCCGGCCGCCGAGCGGGTGTTCGCGCTGCTCGACGCCCCCCAGCCGGTCCGCGGCACCGCGGCGGCCCCGGCCGGCGTGCCGCACGTGCAGCTGCGCGGCGTCACCGTCCGGCACGGCGACCGGGCCGCGCTCGACGGCGTGGACCTCGACCTGCCGCCGCTCTCGCGCACCGCGCTGGTCGGCCCGAGCGGCGCGGGCAAGACCACCGCCGTCCGGCTGCTGCTCGGGTTCACCGTCCCCGACGCGGGCGCGGTGCTCGTCGACGGCGTCCCGCTGCCAGCCCTGGACCCCGACGGCTGGCGGGCACGGGTGGCCTACGTGCCCGAGCGGCCCTGGCTGCTGCCCGGCACGGTCGCCGACAACGTGCGCCTGGGCCGTCCCGGCGCCACCGACGCCGAGGTCGCCGACGCGCTGCGCCGGGCGGGGCTGGCCGGGCTGGTCGGCCGGCTGCCGCAGGGCGCCGCCACGCCGCTGGGCGAGGACGCCGCGCGGTTGTCGGGCGGGGAGCGCGTGCGGCTGGCGCTGGCGCGGGCCTTCGTCAAGGACGCCGCGGTGCTGGTGCTCGACGAGCCGACCGGCCAGCTCGACGCCGCCACCGAGGCCGGCGTGCTGGCCGCCCTCGACGACCTCGCGCGGGGGCGCACCGTCGTCACGGTCACGCACCGGACGGCGCCGCTGGCGCTGCACGACCGGGTGGTCGTGCTGGAGGACGGGCGGGTGCGGGTACCGGCGGTCCCGGCGGTGCCGCGGTGAGGGAGGCCCTGTCGCTGCTGCGGTGGCCCCGCACCGCCCTCGCGGTCGTCCTCGGCGCGGGGACCGTGCTCTCCGGTGCCGCGCTGCTCGCTGCCTCCGGCGCGCTGATCACCGGCGCGGCGCAGCGGCCCTCGACCCTGCTGGCGCTCATGCCGCTGATCACCGCGGTCCGCTTCTTCGGGGTCTCGCGGGCCGCGGTGCGCTACACCGAGCGGCTGGTCACCCACGACGTCACGCTGCGGATGGTCACCCGGGTGCGGGCGCGGGTGCTCGAGCGGCTGGTCCCGCTCGCACCGGCCGCGCTCACCGGGGCCCGCGGCGGCGAGCTGCTGTCCCGGGTGCGCGCCGACGTCGACGAGCTGCAGGGCGTCGTCGTCCGCCTCGTGGCCCCGGCCGGCGTCGCCGTCCTGGCCGGCGGGGTGGCGGTCGGGCTGACCGCCCTGGTGTCCCCGCCGACGGCCGCCGTCCTCGCCGTCCTGCTCGCCGTCCTGGGGATCGCCGTGCCCGCGGTCGCCGCCCGCGCCGGGCGACGTGCGGCGGTGGCCGTCGCCCGGGCCGACGCCGACGTCGCCGCCGACACCCTCGACCTGGTGCGCGGGCTGGCCGACGCCCTCAGCGGCGACGGCGGCGCCACCGCCCTGCGCGGGCTGCTGGGGCACCTCGACCGGCAGGAGGCGGCCGAGCGGGCGGCGGCCCGGCTGACCGCGGTGACCACCGTCTGCCGCGAGGGCGTCCCGGCCCTCGGTCTGGGGGCGGCGCTGTGGCTGGTCGGCTCCGACGTCGCCGCCGGGACCACCGACCCGCTGCTGCTGGCCGCCTGCGCCCTCGGCGTGCTGGGCGCGTTCGAGGCGGTCGGCGGGATGGGGGCCGCCTGGAGCGCCGCGGGCGGGATCCGCGCGGCGGCCGGGCGGGTGCGCGAGCTGGGGGAGCGGCGGCCCGCCGTCGCCGACCCGGCCGACCCGCGGCCGCTGCCGGCCGGCTCCGCGCTGCGGTTCGACGACGTCACCCTCACGTACCCCGGCGCGACCCGCCCCGCGCTGGCCGGGTTCGACCTGGCCGTGCCCGACGGCGCGAAGGTGGCGCTGACGGGGAGCAGCGGCGCGGGCAAGAGCAGCGTGCTCGCCCTCGCCCTGCGCGCCCGCGACCCCGACACCGGCCGGGTCACCCTCGGCGGGGTGGACCTGCGCCGGCTGCCGCTGGAGGGCGTCCGGTCCCGGACGGCGTGGAGCGCCCAGGCACCGCAGGTGCTCGGCGGCACGCTCGCCGGGAACCTGCGCCTGGGCCGGCACGACGCGACCGACGCCGAGCTGCACGCGGTCCTGGCCGACGTCGGGCTCGACCGCGTGGCCGCGACCCCCGGACTCGACGGCTGGGTGGGGGAGGGCGGTGAGCGCCTGTCGGCCGGCGAGCGGGCGCGGGTGGGGCTGGCGCGGGCGCTGCTGGCCCGCGCCGACGTGCTGCTGCTCGACGAGCCCACCGCCCACCTCGACCCCGGGCTCACCGCGCGGGTGCTCGACCGGCTCGCCCGCGACCCGCGCACCGTGCTGCTCGTGACGCACGACCCGGCCGCCCTCGACGGCCGCTGGCGGGTGGTCGACCTCGCGGAGGCCGGTGCGGACACCGGGGCGCCGGTCAGCCCGTGAGCACCGCCCAGCCGTGCGCGGGCAGCTCCACCTCGCCGCGCCCCACCGTGGCCGCACCCGCGAGCACGGCCCCGGCGCCGGGCGCGGGCACCCGGGCGGCGGCGTCGCCCAGGTTGAGCGCGACCAGCAGGCGCTGCCCGTCCCCCGCGACGGCGTGGACCAGCTGCTCGTTGGCCACGTGCACCTGCTCCGGGGCGGCGGTGTGCAGCCAGCGGTGCCGGCGGCGCAGCCCGATCAGCTCCCGGTGCACCGCGAACGTCGGGGCGCCGAGCGGGGACAGCCCGGTGGGGTCGGGCGGGAACGGCGGCCGGACGGCGTCGTCGCCCCCGGCGCGGTGCTCCTTGACGCCGGTGAAGGAGTGCTCGTCGCCCGACCACACCGCCGGGGTGCCGCCGACGGTGAACAGCACGGCCAGCGCGTGCGGCAGGTGCCGCGGGTCGCCGACCGCGCTGGCGATGCGGGTGACGTCGTGGTTGCCGACGAACGTCCACGGCACGAAGGAGCGCAGGAACTGCCCGTGCCGCTGCAGCGACCAGGCCAGCTCGAACAGGTTGCGCTCGGCGATGCCGTGCCAGACCGCCTGCCACAGCTCGTACTGGGTGACCGCGTCCAGCCCGCCGTCGGCCACGACGCGCCCGTAGTCGCCGTGGATGACCTCGCCGACGACGTAGGCGTCCGGGTGCGCGGCGCGCACCGCGGGCAGCACCCGCGCCCAGAACGACGGCGGGACGGCGTAGGCGGCGTCCAGGCGCCACCCGTCGGCGCCGCGGTCGAGCCAGTGGGTCATCACCCGCGTGACGAGGTCGGCGACGGCGGGGGAGGAGTGGTCGAGCTCGACCAGGATGTCGTGGCCCTCGAAGACGTCGGCCCGCGGCGGCGTGCCCGGCGTCCGGTCCTCCGGCCAGGACAGTCGGAACCAGTCCGCCGTCGGGGCGTCGGGCCCCTGCTCCACGACGGCGCGGAAGGCGGGGTGGTCGCGGCCGACGTGGTTGAACACCCCGTCGAGCAGCACCCGGACGCCGCGCTCGCGTGCCGCGGCGAACAGCGCGTCGAGGTCGGTGTCGTCGCCGAGGCGCGGGTCGACGCGGAAGTGGTCGACGGTGTCGTAGCCGTGCGTGCTGCTGGCGAACACGGGGCCGAGGGCCAGGCCGTTGCACCCCAGCGCCAGCAGGTGGTCCAGCCAGCGCTGCAGTTGCGGCAGCCGGTGCCGCACCTCCCCGGGCGGGAGGGCGGCGGGCTCGGCGCCGGTGAAGGTCAGCGGGTGCACCTGCCACCAGATCGCGTCGGACGTCCAGGCGGGCACGGGTCCCCTCTCGTCGGTGACGGCTCGGCGCCCAGCATCCGTGCCGCCCCGGCCGTCCCCGCCGCCGGGCCGGGTGCCGGCTCCGGGAGGGACCACCATGGCGCGATGGTCTTCGACGTGGACCGGCTGCTGCGGCTCTGGACCGAGCCGCTGCTCGAGGGGCCCGACACGGAGCGGGCCTTCCGCGCCGTCTACACCGACCCGGTCACGATCAACGGTCCCGCCCTGGGCGCCGCCGACCTGGTCGCGCGCCCGGTCGCTGTCGGCGGCCTTCGCCGACGTGCAGCGGCAGGTCGTCTCCGTGGTCGAGGCCGGCGACCGGGTCGTGGTGGCCTTCCGGATGGGCGGCCGGCACGTGGGCCCGCTGCCGACCTCGGCCGGGCCCCTCCCGGCGACCGGCCGGCGCGTGGAGCTGCGGGTGGTCGACGACCTCACGCTCACCGGCGGCCGGATCACCGGGATCTCCGTGGTCGCCGACGAGCTCGGCGCGCTCGCCGCCGTCGACGCCGTCCGGCTGGTGCCTCCCGGCTGACCGCCCGCCCCACGGGGCCTCCCGGTCCCGCCTCCCCGTCTGGGAGGCTCGGCGGGACCCTCGCCCGCGCGAGCCCCCGGGAGCCACCATGTTCAGCAAGGTCCTGGTCGCCAACCGCGGCGAGATCGCCGTCCGGGCGTTCCGCGCCGCCTACGAGCTCGGCGCGCAGACGGTGGCGGTCTTCCCCTGGGAGGACCGCAACTCGGTGCACCGGCTCAAGGCCGACGAGAGCTACCAGATCGGCGAGGAGGGCCACCCGGTCCGCGCCTACCTGTCGGTCGGGGAGGTCGTCGCCGCGGCGCAGCGCGCCGGCGCCGACGCCGTCTACCCCGGGTACGGGTTCCTCTCGGAGAACCCGGAGCTGGCCGAGGCCTGCGCGAACGCCGGCATCACCTTCGTCGGCCCGCCGGCGGCGGTGCTGGAGCTGACCGGCAACAAGGCGCGGGCGATCGCGGCCGCGCGCGACGCCGGCCTGCCGGTGCTGGCCTCCACCGAGCCCGGCGCCGACGTCGACACGCTGCTGGCCGCGGCGGAGGAGCTGCCGTTCCCGGTCTTCGTCAAGGCCATCGCCGGCGGCGGCGGGCGCGGCATGCGGCGGGTCGGGACGCGCGAGGAGCTGGCCGGCGCGGTGCAGGCGGCGATGCGGGAGGCGGAGTCGGCCTTCGGCGACCCGACGGTGTTCCTCGAGCAGGCCGTCGTCGAGCCGCGGCACGTCGAGGTGCAGGTCCTCGCCGACGGGCAGGGGGACGTGGTGCACCTGTTCGAGCGGGACTGCTCGGTGCAGCGCCGCCACCAGAAGGTGGTCGAGCTGGCCCCCGCACCGAACCTGGACCCTGCGCTGCGGGAGCGGATCTGCGCCGACGCGGTGGCCTTCGCCCGCGCCATCGGCTACGTCAACGCCGGCACGGTGGAGTTCCTGCTCGACCGCGAGGGCCGGCACGTGTTCATCGAGATGAACCCGCGGATCCAGGTCGAGCACACCGTCACCGAGGAGGTGACCGACGTCGACCTGGTGCAGTCGCAGCTGCGGATCGCGGCGGGGGAGACCCTCGCCGACCTCGGCCTGTCGCAGGACACGATCGTGCTGCGCGGCGCCGCCCTGCAGTGCCGGATCACCACCGAGGACCCGGCCAACGGCTTCCGCCCCGACACCGGCCGGATCACCACCTACCGCTCCCCGGGCGGGGCCGGCATCCGGCTCGACGGCGGCTCGTCGCTGGGCGCGGAGGTCGGCGCGCACTTCGACTCGATGCTGGTGAAGCTGACCTGCCGCGGCCGCGACTTCGGCACCGCGGTGGCCCGCGCCCGGCGGGCCGTGGCGGAGTTCCGCATCCGCGGCGTCGCCACGAACATCCCGTTCCTGCAGGCGCTGCTCGACGACCCCGACTTCGCCGCCGGGCGGGTGACGACGTCGTTCATCGAGCAGCGGCCGCACCTGCTCACCGCGCGCAGCTCCGCCGACCGCGGCACCCGGCTGCTGACCTACCTGGCCGACGTCACCGTCAACCAGCCGCACGGGGAGCGCCCGCACCTGGTCGACCCGGTGACCAAGCTGCCCCACGCCGACCTGCGCGCGGCGCCGCCGGAGGGCTCCCGGCAGCGGCTGCTCGAGCTCGGCCCCGAGGCCTTCGCCGCGCAGCTGCGCGCGCAGACGGCGCTGGCGGTCACCGACACCACCTTCCGCGACGCCCACCAGTCGTTGCTGGCCACCCGGGTGCGCACCAAGGACCTGCTCGCCGTCGCCGGGCACGTCGCCCGCACCACCCCGCAGCTGCTCTCGCTCGAGTGCTGGGGCGGGGCCACCTACGACGTCGCGCTGCGCTTCCTGCACGAGAGCCCCTGGGAGCGGCTGGCCGCGCTGCGCGAGGCGGTGCCCAACGTGTGCCTGCAGATGCTGCTGCGCGGCCGCAACACCGTCGGCTACACCCCGTACCCGCAGGCCGTGACGGACGCGTTCGTCGCCGAGGCCGCGCGCACCGGCGTCGACGTCTTCCGGGTCTTCGACGCGCTCAACGACGTGTCGCAGATGCGCCCGGCGATCGACGCCGTCCGCGCCAGCGGGACGGCGCTCGCGGAGGTGGCGCTGTGCTACACCGGCGACCTGTCCGACCCCGGCGAGGACCTCTACACCCTCGACTACTACCTGACCCTGGCCGAGCAGATCGTCGACGCCGGCGCGCACGTGCTCGCCGTCAAGGACATGGCCGGGCTGCTCCGCCCGCCGGCCGCCGCCACGCTCGTCACCGCGCTGCGCGAGCGCTTCGACCTCCCCGTCCACCTGCACACGCACGACACCGCCGGCGGGCAGCTGGCCACGTTGCTGGCGGCCTGGCAGGCGGGCGTGGACGCCGTCGACGGCGCCGTCGCCTCGATGGCCGGGACGACGTCGCAGCCGCCGCTGTCGGCGATCGTGGCCGCGACCGACGCCACCGACCGGGCGACCGGCCTGGACCTGGCCGCGGTCAACGACCTGGAGCCCTACTGGGAGGCGGTGCGCCGGGTCTACGCGCCCTTCGAGTCGGGCTTGGCCGCCCCCACCGGCCGGGTCTACCGGCACGAGATCCCGGGCGGGCAGCTGTCCAACCTGCGCCAGCAGGCGATCGCGCTGGGCCTCGGGCAGCGGTTCGAGGAGGTCGAGGACGCCTACGCCGCCGCCGACCGGCTGCTCGGCCGGTTGGTGAAGGTGACGCCGAGCTCCAAGGTGGTCGGCGACCTCGCGCTGCAGCTGGTCGGGTCCGGTGTCGGCGTCGACGACTTCGCCTCCGACCCCGCGAAGTACGACCTGCCCGACTCGGTGATCGGCTTCCTGCGCGGCGAGCTCGGCGACCCGCCGGGCGGGTGGCCCGAGCCGTTCCGCACCCGCGCGCTCGAGGGCCGCCGCCCCGCCCAGCCGCCGGCGGAGCTGTCCGCCGACGACGAGCGCGGCCTGGCGGAGTCCCCGCGGGACACCCTGGACCGGCTGCTGTTCCCCGGACCCGCCCGCGAGTACGCCGCCCACACCGAGCAGTACGGCGACGTGTCGGTGCTGCCCACCAAGGAGTTCCTCTACGGCCTGCGCTCCGGGGTGGAGCACTCGGTCGACCTCGAGCCCGGCGTCACGCTGCTCATGGGCATCGAGGCGATCGGCGACCCCGACGAGCGCGGGATGCGCACCGTCATGTGCTCGCTCAACGGCCAGCTGCGGCCGGTGTCGGTGCGCGACCGCTCGGTCGACGCGCAGGTGAAGGCCGCCGAGAAGGCCGACCGGAGCAGCCCGGGGCAGGTGCCGGCGCCGTTCGCCGGCGTGGTCACCCTGCAGGTGGCCGAGGGCGACGCCGTGGAGGCCGGCCAGGCGATCGCCACCATCGAGGCGATGAAGATGGAGGCGGCGATCACCGCGCCGGTCGCCGGGACCGTCGAGCGCCTCGCCATCGGCCCGGTGCAGCAGGTGGAGGGCGGTGACCTGCTCGTCGTCCTCGCCTGACGGTCCCTCCCGGGGCGCCGGACGCCGTCACGACGCCGTCTTGTCCCGGTACATCGCCGCGTCGGCCCGGGCGATGAGCGCCGCGGGGTCGTCGGCGTCGCGGGGGAACAGCGCGGCGCCGGAGCTGGCGCTGAGCCGGACCGGGGCGCCGGAGAGCTCCAGCGGGGCGGCGAGGGCGCGGTGCAGGTGCTGCTGCACCCGGCGGACGGTCTCGTCGGCGGAGCCGCTGCCGCTCCCGGCCCCTCCGGTCGGGGGCAGCCCGGCCAGCACGACGAGGAACTCGTCGCCGCCGAGCCGGCCGACGAGGTCCCCGGCGCGCACGGCCGACCGCAGGCGGCGGGCGGCCCAGGTCAGCGCCTCGTCCCCCGCGGCGTGACCGAGGCGGTCGTTGACCGCCTTGAAGCCGTCGAGGTCGAGCATGACGGCGGCCACGCTCGCGCCGCTGCGGCGCGCCCGCCGCAGCTCCAGGTCCAGGTGCTCGAGGACGTGCGCCCGGTTGGGCAGCGCGGTGAGCGCGTCGTGGTGCGCGAGGTAGGTCGCCCGCCGCTCACGGTCCACCCGGTCGGTGACGTCGAGCTGGCTGCCGATGTAGTGGGTGATCTCGCCCGCCGCGTCCAGGACCGGGCTGATGCGCAGGTCGTTCCAGAACGGCGAGCCGTCCCGCCGGTAGTTGACCAGCACCGTGTGCACGTCGCGGCCGGCCAGCATCCGCCGCTGCATGGGCCCGACCTGGCCGGCGTCGGTGTCCGGGCCCTGCAGGAAGCGGCAGTTGCGGCCCAGCACCTCGTCCTCGGCGTACCCGGTCATCTGCAGGAACGCGGTGTTGGCGTAGACCAGCGGCAGGTCGGGCAGCCGCGCGTCGGCGATGACGATGCCGCTGCTGGCGGTGGCGATCGCGCGCAGCAGGAGCTGCGGCAGGTCGGCCGAGGGGACCCCGATGGCCTCCTGGACCGCGGCCCGGTCCGCGGCCTGCTCCGCCGGTCCGTCCGCGCCGGTCCCCGTGCCCGCGACCGGTTCGCCGGCCGCGGGCGGCCGGGCCGGCGCGGCGGAGGGCGGGCGGAGGTGGTCGAGCAGCAGCCCGGCCACCTCCAGCACGCGCGGCCGGTCGTAGGTCAGCACGTGGTCCAGCCGGCGCGCACCCGGCCCGCTCCCCGCGGGAGCGACGTCGCGGGCCGCCAGGGCGGCGGCGAAGTGCGGCCCGACGACGGCGACCACCCACTCCCCGGTGAGCGGGTCGCCGGGGGGCAGGGCCGTGCCGACCACCCCGGGAGCCGGGTGGTCGGGCATCCCCGGGCCCGTCACGGCCGTCAGCGCGGACACGGCGGCCAGCGACTCGTAGCGGCGCCGGGTGCGCGGGGTCATCGCCTCCGGCGTCTGGAAGGTGGCGAGCACGACGGTCTGCTCGTCGAGCAGCAGCGCCTGGCTCTCCAGCTGGCGGGTCATCGAGGCGATCAGCGGCTCGGTGGCGCGCTGGGGCGCCGACCCGGCGCTGAGCAGGTCGAACGCGGACCCGGCCTCCACCGGGCCGCGGGCACGGGCCGGCGGCGGCCGCGGGAGCCGCAGCGCGGTCATGCCCCGCACGTCCAGCGCTCCGGGGCGGCCGAACATCCAGCCCTGGCCCAGCTGTGCGCCCATGGCCAGCGCCCGCTCCAGGTGCTGCTCGGTCTCGATGCCCTCCGCCACCAGCACCGCACCGGAGCGCTCGGCCTCCGCCCGGACGGCGTTGAGCACCGCGGCGGTCCGCAGCGTGGTGTGCCCGCGCACCAGCGCGAGGTCGAGCTTGATGACGTCGGGGCGCAGGAACGGCACCAGCGCCAGGCCCCGCTGCTCGGCGCCGACGTCGTCCAGGGCGACCCGCCACCCCCTGTCCCGGGCGCGGCGGACGCCGCGGAGCAGCTCGGCCGGCCGCTCCAGCAGGTCGCGCTCGGTGACCTCGAGGACCACGTGCACGCCGTCCCCGGTCAGCTCCGCCAGCTCGGCCAGCCGCCGCGTGCCGAGGGTCGACAGCGTCGCCGGCTCGATGTTGACGAAGACGGTCACCTCCCCGCTGACCTCCCCGAGACCGAGCAGCGCCGCCCGCAGGCAGGCGGCGTCGAGCTCGTCGACCGTCCCGGACGCCCGCGCGGCGGCGAACAGGTCCCCGGCCGAGTCCGCCGTGCCCGGCCCGCCGCGGGCCAGCGCCTCGACGGCGACCAGCGACCGGTCCCGCAGGTCGACGATCGGCTGGTAGACCGACCGGACGGTGCGCCACGGCGACCCGGGCGACGTCACGGACCGAGCGTCCCACGTCCCCGGCGGGGCCAGGGTGCTTCCCCCGTCCGGGTGGGCGGGGCCAGCATCTCCCCGTGGACGGACCGACCGACAGCCGCACCGGAGCACGCCTGCGCGAGCTGGGACTGCAGCTGCCCGAGCCCCGGGGCCCCGCGGGCAACTACGTCGCGGCGTACCTGGCCGGGGACCTGCTGTACCTCTCCGGCACCGGACCCGTGACGCCCGACGGCGGCCTGGTCACCGGGAAGGTGGGGGACGGCGGGCTGGACCTGGACACCGCGCGCGAGGCCGCCCGGCTCACCGGGCTGCAGCTGCTCGGCGCCGTGCAGGCCCGGCTGGGCGACCTCGACCGGGTGCGCGCGGTGGTGAAGCTGTTCGGGATGGTCAACTGCCGTCCCGGCTTCACCCGCATGCCTGCGGTGATCGACGGGTGCTCCGACCTGCTGGTCGAGGTGCTCGGCGACCGCGGGCGCGGCGCCCGCTCGGCGGTGGGGATGGCCGAGCTGCCCTTCGACATCGCGGTGGAGATCGAGGCGGTCGTCCAGGTGACCGGCTGAGCCCGGCGCCGCCCGGTTCAGTGGGTGCGCAGGCACGCCCACACGTGCTTGCGGTCGCCGGAGACGGTCCATCCCCGCTCGCCGGTGAGGCGGGCGACCATGTGCAGGCCCATGCCGCCGAGCGCCGGGTCGCGGTCGACCGCGGGCTCGGGACCGTGGTGCGGGTCCTCGTCGCTCACGTCGAGCAGCAGCCCCTCCCCGGTGGCCGCCGCCTGCACCCGGACCGGCGTGGCACCGTGCCGCAGGCCGTTGGAGGCCAGCTCGTCCACGGCGAGCAGGAGGGTGTCGAGGACGGCGCCGTCGCCGTCGTCCTCGAGCACGCCGGGCAGCCAGCGGCGCAGGCCGGCGCGCACCGCCCGGAGCTCGGCGGCCCGGGAGATCTCGCACTCGTAGCGGGGTCCCGTGGTCTCGGGAGGCGGCCGTCGCGGCCAGGTGTCCGACTGCATCTGCTCGTTCCGGTCGGGGCTGTTCTCCACGTGGTGCCCCACCGGCGCTCCCGCGAACCGGGACGGCGACGGGCGGTCTACCGGGCGCGTCGTGTCCGGTAGACCGTCGGCGCGTCCGGTGCCCTCAGCGCAGCCGGGTCACCAGGCGCACGGACGTGCCGGAGGCGGTCCGGGCGACGTGCACGTGGTCGCACAGCTGGCGTGCGAGCCACAGGCCCATGCCGCCCCGGGAGAGGTCCGCGCCGTGGGCCGGGCCGTACCCGGCGAAGGGGTCCTGCGGGCCGCTGCCGCGGTCGGTGATGCGGCAGACCACCCGCTCGTCGCCGGTCCACAGCTCGAGGTCGACCGGCGGCCGGCCGTGCCGCACGGCGTTGGACGTCATCTCGTCGACGGCGAGCAGCAGGTCCTCGACCGCCTCGCGCGGACCCGGCAGCGCCGCCAGCTCGGCGGCCACGGCGTGGCGCAGGCCGATGAAGTCGGTGACGTCCCGGGCGACCAGGTGCGGCCGGGTGTCCTCCAGCGGCTCCCGCGGCACGGGCAGGTCACGGAGGACGTCGGCCGGCTCGGTGAACTCCGGGTTGGCGGCCCGTCCCGCACCGGTGGTCAGGGCCCGGTGGGTCCGGCGGGCGGTGTCGAGGACCGGCCCGGGCAGCTGCCGGGCGTCGAACGCGCACAGCCCCCACAGCGGCGCGTCGGCCAGTGCGGCGTTGACGACGGCCTCGTAGCGCTGCCACTCGTAGCGGTCCTGCTCGGTGCCGCCGAAGTCCGGCTCGCCGACGACGCGGACGCGCGGCACCCCGCCGGCGGTCAGGCGCCCGGCGGTGCGCCGCAGGCCGGTGATCGCCGCCGGGGTGCGGACCCGGTACACCTCGGCGCGGTCGACGACGTGCAGCCGCGGGTCGTCGCCGAGGGCGTCGCGGATGGCCGCGGCGACGTCGGCGCCGACGGCCACGACCGCCCCCTCACCGGCGTCCAGGCCCTCGCGGAGGAAGCGGGTGGCCACGGCGAGGAGCTCGGCGGGGTCGTCGTAGAGCAGTGCGTCGTGCGCGAAGCCGACGACGCCCGGTCCTCCGCCCCTGCGCGCAGCAGACACCCGTGGACTCCCGAAGGTCGACCTCTGACGAGTACGCGCCCGGCGGTCGCCGACGCGGGGGAGCCGTCCTCCCGGGCCGTCCGGCACGAGCGCGGCACAGACGGTACCCTTTCGTACGCGGGGAACGTCGGATCCCCGGATCCGGACGCCTGCCGGGCCCGTCACAGATGGGTGTCCGGATGGTGACGGACAGCGCTGACACCGCACGTGCCCGCCGGTAGCGTCCCGGTGGTGACGGCGCCCCGGGGACTGGACTCCCTGACCGGCCTCCGCCCCGGCGACCACGTCTGCTGGAGCTTCGACGGCACGGCCGACCTCGCCGAGGCCGTCGTCGCCTACCTCGACGAGGGCCGCCGCCGCGACGAGCAGTTGCTGCTCGTCGGGGGGCCGCGCCCGTCGCTGCCCGCCCTGCTCGCCGGCCTGCCGCACCGCGACGCGCTCCTCGCCAGCGGGCAGCTCGGGCTGCAGACGACCGGGGAGACCTACTCGGCCGGGACCGGGCTGGTGCCCCTCGAGCAGGTCGGCCGCTACCGCGCCGCGGTCCAGGCCGCGCTCGCCGGCGGGCGCACCGGTCTGCGCGTGGTCGCCGACGTCACCCCGCTGCTGCAGGCCGGACGGCCGGGGCGCCGCCGGCTCAACGCCTACGAGGGTCTGGTCGACGCCTTCATGGGCACGGTGCCGATGACCGCGCTGTGCCTCTACGACCGGTCGGTCGGCGCGGAGGCCCTCGGCCCGGTCGCGGTCCTGCACCCGGTGCAGCACCTGGGCGACCGGGAGCCGCTGGCCCACCTGTCCGGCCGCGGACGGCGGCTGGCCCTGCACGGCGAGGTCGACACCACCGAGGCCACGCACGTGCGGACCGCGCTCGTCGACCTCGCCGGTGAGCTGCCCACCGGGCACCGCCCCGGCGAGGTCGTCCTCGACGTCAGCGACCTCGACTTCCTCGACGTCGCCGGCGGGCGCGCCCTGTACGGCGCGCGCAGCGACCTGGCCGGCAGCGGTATCGGCCTGCGGCTGACCGGCGCCCGCCGGCACGTCCGCCGCTGCCTGGACCTCTTCGACCTGGTGGCCGAGCCGGCCTGAGCCGGTCCGCCCGCGCGGGTCCCGGCCCGCTCCCGCTCCCGCGTCGGTCAGATGTCGCGGCGGCCGAACGACAGCGCGGCCAGCCCGCCGATCAGCAGCAGCCAGACGGCCACCCAGACCAGGTAGCCGGGGCTCAGCGGCGCGACGGCGAGGAACGGGGAGCCCTCGAACCCGGCGGCCACCAGCGACGTCGAGTCCTGGAAGGCGTGCATCGCCCCCCGCCACAGTCCGTCGGTCGGCAGCAGCATCCGGGAGACCTCGCCGACCCGCGCCACGCCCTCGTTGCCCAGGAGGTCGCCCACGGAGCCGACGACGCCGGCCACCCACGTGGCGCCGAACAGGCCGACGGCGACGATGCCCGAGGCCATCGGCGAGATCGCGGTGGCCAGCAGCAGCGCCAGCGTCATGAGCACCGCGGTCTGCGCGGCGAGCAGCAGCAGCCCGGTGAGCGGGTCCGGCGGCCAGTAGCCGATCGCCCACCGGACGACGGCGAACTGCGCCAGGCCCGCGGTGAACACGTACCCGGTGCCGAAGGCGACCAGCCCCAGCCACTTGCCCAGCAGCACGGTGGACCGGCGGACCGGCCGGGCGAGCACCGACAGCGCCTGACCGGACTCGACCTCGCCGGACAGCGTCGGCCCGGCGAGGAACGCCGTGCCCAACGCGGCGATGAGGCTGTAGCCGAACATGACCAGGTTGAGCACCTGGGAGGCGAACAGGCGGGCCTCGCCGCTGGTCAGCGCGCCGAACTCGGGGTCGACGGTCGCCAGTTCGGCGAAACCCCAGGCCGACAGCCCCAGCAGGGCGAGGGTGAGCAGGCCGAGGGCGCGCAGCACCTTGCGGCGGGCGGCCTCCCGCAGCGTGAGCGCGGCGAACGTCAGCGCCACCATCAGTGCTCCTCCCGGAGGATGCCGAGCAGCCGTTCCTCGAGGCTGATCCGCCCGGGCTCGACCGCGTGCACCTGCACGCCCAGGCCGACGAGGTCGGCGACCAGGCGGGGCACGGTGGCGCCGTCGTCGTCGGCGGGGAGGGTGACGGTGACGTCCTGCCCGGCCCGGTGCGTGGCGCCGACGGCGGCCAGCCGGGCCTCGGCGGCGGGCGTGAGCCCGGTCAGCCGCAGCCGCAGCTCCCGCTGCCCGAGCAGCTCGGCGAGCGTGCCGGCGGCGGCGACCCGGCCGCGGTCGAGGATGACGACGCGGTCGCAGACCCGCTCGACCTCGCCGATGAGGTGGGAGTTGAGCAGCACCGCGACGCCGCGCTCGCGCAGCGACAGGACGACGTCGCGCACGTCGACGCGGCCCAGCGGGTCCAGCGCGCTGGTCGGCTCGTCGAGCACGACCAGCTCGGGGCGGGCGACCAGCGCCACCGCCAGGCCCAGCCGCTGCTGCATGCCCTTGGAGAAGCCGCCGACGCGGTCCCCGGCCCGCTCGGCGAGCCCGACCAGGCCGAGCACGTCGCGCTGCTCGGGCTCGGGGACGGCCTCGCGGGCCAGCCGCACGTGCAGGGCGAGCACCTCGGCGGCGGTGAGCCACGGCTGGTAGCGGAAGAGCTCGGGCAGGTAGCCCACCCGCGCGCGGGCCCGGGGGTCGCGGCCGGGCCGGCCCAGCAGCAGCACCTCGCCGTCGTCGGGGCGGACCAGGCCGAGCAGCATCTTGATGACGCTGGTCTTGCCCGCGCCGTTGGGGCCGAGCAGGCCGACGACCTCGCCGCGGCCCACGGTGAACGAGACGCCGTCGACCGCGGCGCGTTTCCCGTACCGCTTGCGCAGCCCCGAGCACCACACCGCCGGGGACGGCGGCAGCTGCTCGAGCAGCTGCTGCACGTCCCCGGCGGCGGCGGGGCTCCCGGCGGTCAGTCGAGCTCCCGGGCGACGGCGAGGACCTCGTCCTCGCCCAGGGAGCCGGCGACCGCGGTCACCACGCCGTCCTCCACCCAGACCACGCCGGTCACGGTGCCGTCGCGGGTGGCCAGGACGGTGGCCTCGGTGCCGTCGACGTCGGCGGTGGAGGAGGTGACCAGCTCGGCCGGGACCGGCAGCGGCAGCGTCGTCCCCTTCCCGTCGAAGGTGGCGAGCTGGGCGGCGAGCTCGTCGGGCAGGCCGGGCAGGGACAGCAGGTGGTCGCGGGCGGTCTCGAACGGCACGCCGGAGGAGAACGCCGTGGGCGCGGTGACCCGGCCGACGACGAGCGCGGGCACGCCGCGGGCCTCCGACCAGACGGCGGCCACGCCGGGACCGGCCTGCAGCCGGAAGGTGGCGCCGTCGAGCCCCGGCGGCGGGGGCGGCAGCGTCTCGCCGGCCGCGGCGGCGGCCTGCGCGGCCCGGTCGGCGGAGTAGGTGAACTCCGCGACCGCCTGGCCGGCGACGGTGTAGGACGGCTCGCCGGTGACCCCGGTGGGGAGGGCGTCGACCTGCGGCACCTCCAGGCCGGTCGCCTCCGCCGCGGCGGCGGCGTCGGCCACCTCGCGGACGTCGGGCTCGGCGACGACGGTGAGCTCGCCGTAGGCGGTGAGGTCGGGCAGCGCGACGAGGTCGGTGCTGCTCACCGGGACGGCGGTGACCTCCTCGGTGCGGAACACCTCCAGCCAGTCGGCGGCCGCCGCCGCACCCGCGCCGCCGAGGACGACGACCACGCCGAATGCGGCGACGACGGGGCTGCGCACCGCGGTGCGCCACCGGCTCCCCCGGGCCGGGGCGGCCGCGGGCGTGCGGCGGCGGGTCTCGGCGTCCACGGAGGCCGACAGCCGCCGCCAGGCGGTGTCGACGCCGGTGGAGAGCGCGGGACCGACGGCGAGGGCGGTACGGGCGGCCTCGGCGTCCGCCCGGACGGTGGCCAGGGTCGACCGGCAGGTGGTGCAGCCGGCGACGTGCGCGCGGTCGCCGTCGGCGACGCCGGCCGGCTCGTCGAGCAGGCGGCGCAGGGTGCCGTCGGGGGGGTGGCGGTCGGCGAACAGGGAGTCAGCGAACAGGGGCACGGCGGGTCAGCTCCTCGCGAAGGGCGGTCTCGGCGCGTCGCACGGTGGTGCCGACGCTGCCGGGGGAGAGGTCGAGGGCGGCGGCCACGTCGGCGTAGCTCAGGCCGCTGTGGCGCAGGACGAGCGCGACGGCCTGCCTGCGGGGCAGCCGGGCCAGCGCGGCGCGCACGCGGCTGCGCTCCGCGCGGAGGAGGACGTCCTCGGCCACGTCGGGAACGGGCCGGGAGCCGTCGGCGGCGGCCTCCTCCCGGGCGGCGCGGCGGCGGCCCGAGCGGAGGTGGTTGAGGGCGGTGTGGGCGGCGGCGACGGCGAGCCAGCCGGGGGCCTCGGCGGCCGGGACCGTGGACCGGGCGAAGGAGAGGAAGACCTCCTGCGCGACGTCCTCGGCCTCGTCGCGGGAGCCGAGCACCCGCGCCGCGACGGCGACCACCGCCGGGTAGCCGGCGCGGAACACCTGCTCGAGGTCGGCCCGGACGGCGCTGCGCGCTGCGGTCACCGTGCCGTCCCTCCGGCCCGGGCGCCCCCGGACGGTCCCGCGCACCGCCGCGGTCCCCAGGGCGGCGACCGGTGCCTGCCTCACGACGTCCACATCCCTACAGCACCGCCGGCGCCGCGGATGTGACACCGGGCCCGGCGGGGCCGGGGAGGCGACATGATGACCGGCGTGTCCCGGCCGCCGCCGGACCGCACGCAGGCACGGCGCCAGGAGGCCGACATGAGCAACCACGTCTACCGGCTCAGCGAGATCGTCGGCAGCAGCCCCACCAGCGTCGACGACGCCATCCGGACCGGCATCGCCAAGGCCGCGCAGACGGTCCGCAACATCGAGTGGTTCGAGACCCAGCAGATCCGCGGCCAGGTCGTCGACGGCGGCGTCGCCCACTACCAGGTGACGATGAAGATCGGCTTCCGCGTCGAGGACTGACCGGCTCAGCGGCCGTCGAACAGCACGACCTCGTCGGGCTGCGCGGGGAACGGGTTGGCCCACTGCGACGGCGTGCCGGTGATCGGCTGGGCGTCGGTGACCACGACGTGCGGCGTCCCCGGGTAGATCGCCAGCACCCGCGCGGCATCGGTCAGCGTCTCGGTGTGCTCGACCAGCTCACCGCGGCGCAGGAACGACGTCGTCCGCTGCCCGCACACCTCCGCCCCGACCTCGGCGGTCCAGCGGGCGCCGTCCCGGGCGAAGGTGATCGACGCGACCCGCCGGCCCGGGGGAGCGGGCTCGCAGCCGGCGAACTCGGCCAGGGCCTCGTAGAGGCGCTCGGCCTGCTCGTCGTCGGCGGCGCGGGGGAGGAAGAAGGCGGGCACGCCGCCGATCCTCTCCCCGGCCCCCGACGGTCGCGGCTCAGGAGGCGGGCGCCGCCGTCCGCGCCCGGTCGTGCTCGGCGACGAAGGACCGCAGGACCGGGTAGATGCCCGACTCCCACCGCGAGCCGGCGAAGACGCCGTAGTGGCCCACGCCCTCCTGCAGGTGGTGCCGGTGGCTGCCGGCCGGGAGCCCGGTGCACAGGGCGTGCGCGGCCTCGGTCTGGCCGGGGGAGCACATGTCGTCCTCGGCGCCCTCGACGGTGAGCAGCGCGGTGCGCGCGATCCGCGAGGGGTCCACCCGCCGGCCGCGCCAGGTGAACGCCCCGCGCGGCAGGTCGTGCTCCATGAACACGCGCCGCAGCGTCTCCAGGTAGAACTCCGCCGGCACGTCCATGACGGCGCCGTACTCGTCGTAGAAGGCGCGGGTGGCGGCCGCGGCCGCCTCGTCGCCGGCGACCATGGCCCGGTACATGCGCAGGTGGGCCCCCACGTGCCGCCGCACGTTCATCGACATGAACGCCGTCAGCTGGGCGGCGCCGGGGTACACGCGCCGGCCGGCGCCGGCGTAGCGCGCCGGGACGGTGGTGGTCAGGAGGCGCTCGACGAGCGGCAGCGACATGCGGTCGGCGTTGGCGTTGACCCGGTTGGGGTTGACCCGGGTGTCGACCGGGCCGGCCATCAGCGTGAGGCTGCGCGGCTGGGCGGGGTCGTCGTCGGCGGCGAGCAGCGCGACGGAGGCGAGCACGAGCGGCGCCGGCTGGCAGACGGCCACCACGTGGGTGTCGCCGCCGAGGTGCCGCATCGCGGCCAGCACGTGGTCGACGTACTCGTCGAGGCCGAAGCGCCCCGCCGCGACGGGGACGTCGCGGGCGTTGTGCCAGTCGACGACGAACACGTCGTGGTCGGCCAGCAGCGTCCGGACGGTGGGGCGCAGCAGCGTGGTGAAGTGCCCCGAGATCGGCCCGATCACGAGCACCCTCGGCTGCCCGGTCACCGCTGGCCGGGCGAAGTGCAGCAGGTCGGCGAACGGCGTCGAGGAGACGGCGTCGACGACGACCGGGGTGGCCACCCCGTCGACCGCCACCTCGTCGATGCCCCAGTCGGGGCGGACGTGGGTCGGCCGGGCGTCGGCCACGATCCGGCACGCGGCCCGCAGCCGGCGGGGGCCGGGGAGTGCGGCCAGCGGGCCGGGCAGCGCCCCGATCGCGCGGGCGGTCAGCGCCGACGTCGTCCGGGCCGGCGCGGCGAGCCGCTGTTGCCACTCGTAGGCGGTGTAGAGCACGGGTCGTCCTCCTCGACGTCCGGTGTGGCCCGGGCCACACGGCCGACGGTAGGCCACGCCGGCCGCTCCGGCTCGGTCGGCACGCGCGCGGACCCACCGCGTCACCCGGGAGGCGTCCCGATACTGACCGGGGCCGTATCACCGGCTGGTCACGGTGTGCGTGACCAGGGCGGCAGTCCTTGACGGCCGCCCTAGTGTTCCGCCGCATGTGGGTCACATCACTCCCGGTGGCGCCGTGCTGAGCATCGACTCGCTGCGCGTCACCTACGGCGGTGCCGTCGAGGCCGTGCGCGGCGTGTCCATGGAGGTCCCCGACGGCGCGGTCGTGGCCGTCCTCGGCAGCAACGGCGCGGGCAAGAGCACGCTGCTGCGCACGATCTCCGGCACGCTGCGGCTGCACCGCGGCCGCGTCGACGAGGGCACCGTGCGGTTCGAGGACACCGACCTCACCCGCCGCGACCCCGGCCAGATCGTGCGGCGCGGCATCGTGCAGGTACCCGAGGGACGGCGGATCTTCGGCCGGCTCACCGTCGAGGAGAACCTGCGCGCCGGGGGGATGGGCAACCGCGACCGCGCGGCCAAGGCGCAGGCGGTGACCCGCGTGCACGACCTGTTCCCCGTGCTGCGCGAGCGCAGCGGCCAGCGCGCCGGGCTGCTGTCCGGCGGCGAGCAGCAGATGCTGGCCATCGGCCGCGCCCTGATGGCCAGCCCGCGGCTGCTGCTGCTCGACGAGCCCTCGCTGGGCCTCGCGCCGCGGGTCATCGGCCAGATCGGCGAGGTGATCGCCGAGATCAACCGCCAGGGCACCTCGGTGCTGCTGGTCGAGCAGAACGCCACCATGGCCCTCGGCGTCGCCGACCGCGCCTACGTGCTCGACGTCGGCCGGGTGTCGCTGTCCGGCGACGCCCGGGAGCTCGCCGGCACCGACGAGGTGCAGCGGCTCTACCTCGGCCACGGCGCCGCGCTCGAGCAGCGCGTCGAGCGGGCACCCCGCCGCACCCTGTCGCGGTGGACGGCGTGAGCGCCCCGGCCGCCGTCCGCGAGGACGTCCCGCCGGTCGAGGTCGACGGCGTCAGCGTTGCCTTCGGCGCGATCAAGGCGCTCAACGACGTCTCCTTCACCGTCGCCCCGGGCGCCATCCACGCCGTCATCGGCCCCAACGGCGCCGGCAAGTCGACGCTGTTCAACGTGCTGTCCGGCGTCTACCGGGCCACCGCAGGCGAGGTCCGCTTCGGCGACGCGCGGCTGAGCGCCATGCGGCCCTTCCAGATCGCCGGCGTCGGCGTCGCCCGCGCGTTCCAGAACATCGCCCTGTCCGGCGCGCAGACCGTCGCCGAGAACCTCATGCTCGGCCGGCACCACCTCACGAAGGCCGGCTTCCTCTCCTCCGGCCTGCGCCTGCCGATGGCCACCCGCGAGGGGAGGCGGCACGGCGAGCGGATCCGCGAGATCGCCGAGTTCCTCGACCTCGGCGAGAAGCTGCACACCCCGGTCGGCGTGCTGTCCTACGGCGACCAGAAGCGGGTCGAGGTGGCCCGCGCGCTGTGCATCGAGCCGCGGCTGCTGCTGCTCGACGAGCCGGTCGCCGGGATGAACGCCCAGGAGACCGAGCGGATGGCCGACGCGATCCGCGAGATCCGCTCGGCGCTGGGGATCTCGGTCATCCTCGTCGAGCACGACATGGGCATGGTGATGTCGCTGGCCGACCGGGTGACCGTCCTCGACTTCGGCCGCCGCATCGCCGACGGCAGCCCCGCCGAGGTCCAGGCCGACCCCGAGGTCATCCGCGCCTACCTGGGCTCGGGCACCGAGGTCGACCCGGCCGAGGCCGCCGCCCACGGGACGGCCGCCCACGGGACGGCCGCCGGCGCACCCACGACCGGCGCGTCCACCACCGGAGCCACGTCCGGCGCGACCGCCGCCCACCACGACACCGACGCCCCGGGGGGCCGGCCGTGAACCAGTTCCTGTCCCTCCTGCTCAACGGCATCTCGCTGGGCGCCATCTACGCGCTCATCGCCCTGGGCTTCGTGATCATCTTCAAGGCCAGCGAGGTCGTCAGCTTCACGCACGGCTCGCTGCTGCTGCTCGGCGCCTACTCGATCGCCCGGCTGTCGGACTCGATCGGCTTCCTGCCCGCCGTGCTCGTCGGCCTGCTGGTCACCGCACTGGCGGCGCTCCTCGTCGAGCGGCTCATCATCAACCGGCTGCGCGGGGCGCCGGTGATCAGCCTGGCGATCGTCACCATCGGCGTCGACATCATCCTGCTGACCGAGCTCATCCGGCGGATCGGCCCGGACATCCTCAACGTCCCCCACCCGTGGGGCGGGGACTCGGTGCGCATCGGCGGCGTCGGCATCAGCGAGAACCGGCTGATCGCCATGGGCGTGGCCGGCGTCCTCATCGTCGCCTTCTTCGTCGCCTTCAAGTACTCGTCCTGGGGCGTGGCCATGCGCGCCTCGGCCGAGGACGGCGAGGCCGCCGCGCTCATGGGCATCCGCCAGGGGCGGGTGTCGGCGCTGGCCTGGATCGTCGCCGGTGTCCTCGCCGGGGTGGCCGCGCTGTTCCTCGTCGGCGCCCCGACGCCCGGGGTGAGCGCCGCGGCCTACACCGTCGCGCTCCGTGCCTTCCCCGCGGCGATCCTCGGCGGCCTGGACTCCACCGGCGGTGCGCTGGTGGGCGGGCTGCTCATCGGGATCACCGAGGCGATGGCGGCCGGCTACCAGGAGCAGCTGTCCTTCCTCGGCCGCGGGTTCGGCGAGGTCGCCCCCTACGTCGTGATGATCATCGTGCTGCTGGTCCGCCCCTCCGGGCTGTTCGGGACCAAGGAGCTGACACGTGTCTGACACGCTCTCCGTCCCGGCCGGCGCCACCCGCCGGACGACGCCGGCCGAGGCCTCCGTGCCGGGCCGCTCGCCGCTGCGGTTCCTCAAGCCGCTGCTGCTGGTCGCGTTCCTCGTCGTCCTGCTGGTCCTCCCGATCTACGTCGAGGAGTTCTGGCTGCGCACCGGCTTCGCCGTCGCGGGGGCGATCGTGGGTGCGATCGGACTGAACCTGCTGGTCGGCACCACCGGGCAGCTGTCGCTGGCGCACGCGTTCTTCCTCGCTGTCGGCGCGGTCAGCTACACGTTCATCTCCGGGGAGTCCGGCGGCCTGGGCACCCGCGCCGCGCTGCGCGGGCTGGAGCTCCCGCCCATCGTCGGCATGGTCGTGGGCGTGCTCCTGGCCGGGCTGGCCGGGCTGCTGTTCAGCCCCATCGCGGCGCGGCTGCGCGGCATCTACCTCGGCGTCGCCTCGCTGGGCCTGGTGTTCATCGGCGTGCACGTGCTCAACACCTGGACCCCCGTCACCGGCGGGTTCAACGGCCGGTCGGTGCCGGAGTTCTCGCTGTTCGGCTTCACCTTCGGCAACAGCGACCCGCAGCTGTTCGTGCTCGGCATCCCGTTCCGGGAGGCCGAGCGGCTGTGGTACCTGGGCATCGTCCTGGCGCTGCTGGCCTACCTGTTCGCCCGCAACCTGCTGCGCAGCCGGCCCGGCCGGGCGCTGCAGACGCTGCGCGACAGCGAGGTCGCCGCCTCGGTCATGGGCGTCAACGTGCAGGCCTACAAGGCGCGGGTGTTCCTCGTCAGCTCGATGTACGCCGGGCTGTCGGGGGTCATGTACGCGCTGTCGATCGGCAGCATCGCGCCGGAGTCCTTCGGTCTCACCGTCTCCATCCTCTACCTGGCGATGATCGTCCTCGGCGGGCTCGGGTCGGTCGCCGGCGCGGCGCTGGGCGCGGCGTTCGTCACCGCGCTGCCGCTGGTGTTCCAGCAGTTCGCCGACGTGCTGCCGCTGGTGAGCGCCCCCGGTGAGGGTGGCGTCTCCGCCGGCATCGCCGCCCGCTACTTGTTCGGCCTGGCGATCGTCCTGGTCGTCCTCTTCGAGCCCGGCGGCCTCGCCGGGTTCGCCCAGCGCTTCCGCAGCAGGGGTCGCAGACCCGGCCGCGGATCGCCGGGTGCCTCCCCGCGCCCGTCCGGGGGTCCTTCACCGGGCCCCGACCCCGGCACCACCGGACCCGGCAGCACCGGACCCGGCACCACCGATCCCCACCCGACCGATCCACCCGTACGGAGGAGCAGCGCCACATGAGAGCAGGAACGCGTCTACGGGGAGCCACCGTCCTCGCCGCCGCTGCGGTCGTCGCGGTCAGCGGCTGCAGCACCAGGGCACCGGAGAGCAGCGGCGGTGGTGGCGGCGGCGCGGAGGCCGAGGACGTCACCACCGACGTCGGCGTCGAGGGCACCACCATCAGCCTCGGGGTGCTCACCGACCTGACCGGCGTCTTCGCCGCGCTGGGGCAGGACATCACCAACGGCAACACGCTGTACTGGGACGAGAACCAGGTCTGCGACACCTACGACGTCGAGCTCGTCGTCCAGGACACCGGGTACGTGCCGCAGACCGGCGTGCAGCTCTACAGCGCCATGGAGCCCGACGTCCTGGCGATGCAGCAGACCATCGGCTCGCCGATCAACACCGCGCTCGCGCCGGAGTTCGAGTCCGACGTGATGACCAACTTCTCGTCGGCCTGGGCCCGGACGCTCACCGAGATCCCCGGCACCGGCGTCCTCGGCGCCACCTACGACGTGGAGCTGGCCAACGGCTACCAGTACCTGTTCGACCAGGGCCTGCTGGCCGACGGCGACACCGTCGGGCACATCTACTTCGAGGGCGAGTACGGCGAGAACGGGCTGGCCGGCAGCGAGGCCGTCGCCGAGGCCCGCGGGCTGACGGTCATCCCAGCGCAGATCAAGTCCACCGACCAGGACATGTCCGCGCAGGTCACCCAGTTCGCCGCCGAGGGCGTCGACGCCATCGTGCTGACCACCGCGCCCACCCAGACCGCCTCGGCGGCCGCGGTGGCCCAGGCCTCCGGCCTCGACGTCCCGATCCTGGGCAGCAACCCGGTGTTCGCGCCGGGCCTGCTGCAGGGCCCCTCGGCGCAGTGGCTCAAGGACCACCTCTACGTGGCCTCGCCGATCACCTCCTGGGACACCCAGCCCGAGCTCCTCGAGGCCTACCAGGCGGCCTACCCCAACACGACGCCGAGCCTGGGCGTGGTGTTCGGCTACGCCATGGGTGACGTCATGAACCAGGTCCTCGACGCCGCCTGCGAGAGCGGCGACCTGACCCGCGAGGGCGTCCAGACCGCGTTCGGCGAGCTCTCCGACATCGACACCGGCGGTCTGCTCGTGCCGATCGAGGCCTTCGAGACCGGGGTCTCGCCCAGCACGCAGAGCTTCATCCTGCGGCCGGCCGACGTCCCCGGCGGCGCGGAGCTCGTGCAGGACGCCTTCGAGGGCGAGCTCTCCGCCGACCTGGCGGGCTGACGGAAGGACCCCCTCGCCCCCCGTCCCTCGCTGACGCTCGGGCCGGGTCCCTGCGAGGGGGCCGTTGCAGCACCTCACCGTCCGGCGCCTCCTCTCCCCGGAGAGGGGGCGCCGGACGTGTGTCAGGACAGGACCGGCAGCTCCAGCCGCGAGGGGTGCGCCGCGTCGTGGAAGACCTCGAACCGGCACGGGCGTCCGGTCGTCGCCGTCGCGAACGGCTCGCCGGTGCCGAGGTTGCGGGCGAACCGGGGAAACGCGCCGCCGGCGACCTGCAGACGCAGCCGGTGGCCCGCGCGGAACCGGTAGGCGGTCGGGAACAGCTCGACGTCGACGGCGAGCACCCCGTCCGGGCCGACGGTGACGTCGTCGGCGGGCACGCTGCGGGGGGCGAGCCGGCGGATCCCGTCGACGACGTTGCGCGAGACGCCGTCGGCGCCGACGTCGCACAGCCGCACGAACAGGTCGGCGTGCCCGAGCTCCGGCCGCACGTGGACCCGGGCGCGCACCTGCCCGACGACGTCGACGTCGCGGGGGAGCACCGGCCCGGTGAGGACCAGGACGTCGTCGCGGGCCTCGACCGCCCGGTTGTCGGCCTGCCCGCCCGGCCGCTCCAGCAGCGGCCCGCCGACGCCGGGGGTGGGGTCGGCCGGGTCGTAGGTGAAGCTGCTCGGCTCCCCGCCGGTGCCGGGCTCCTCGCCGAGGGTCCCGCCGGCGTGCAGGTGCCAGTGCACGGTCGTGGTGCCCGGCGGCGGCCAGGTCGGCGACTCCAGCCACGTGCCGGCCTGCTGCAGGTACAGCCGCACCGGCGCGCCGGAGGGGGCCGGCCCACCCTGCAGGTGGTGACCCAGCCAGGCGGCGTCGGTGCGCAGCACCTCCCGGACCTCACCGGGCTCACCGTGCAGCCACGGCCCGACGGTGAGGCGCAGCGGGACCCCGGCGGCCTGCAGGCGGACGGCGTCGGCGAGCTGCGCGGCGGCGAACAGGTCCCACCAGCCGGTGACCATGTTCGCCGGGGGCATGCGCGCGAGGTCGGCGCCGTCGTGGTCGGCGACGGCCCAGAACGGGTCACCCGGTGCGGCGTGCGCGGTGAAGTCCCGCCAGAAGGCCACCGGCGCGCCGACCGCGGCGGTGTCGGCCGCCTGCAGCGGCAGCATCCGCAGCGCCCGCTCGACGCGCCGGCGCAGCAGCGGGCGCAGCAGCGGCGCCGGGACGCCGCCGGCCTCCTGCCGGCCGATCGCCAGCGACCACCGCAGCGCGTTCTCCAGCCCCGGGGTGCCGGAGACGTAGAAGGCGGTGGTGATCCGCGCGCCGGTGATGTGCGGCGAGACCGCCACCAGCGGCGGGTCGGCGTAGGGCGCCACGGCCCACTGGGTGTGCCCGAAGTAGCTGCCGCCGGTCATCGCGACCCGCCCGTCGCACCACGGCTGCTCCCGCACCCAGGCGAGGGTGGCCAGCCCGTCCTCGTGCTCGGTGGTGAACGGCCGGAAGTGCCCGCCCGAGCCGAACGTGCCGCGCGTGGACTGGACGAACACCTGCAGCCCGCGCCGGGCGTAGGGGGCGGCGAAGGCGTGCGCGAACACGCCGGCCCGGCCGTAGGGGAGCCGGACCAGCACGACCGGCAGCGGGCCGGCCGCGCCGGAGGGGCGGTAGTGGTCGCCGAGCAGTGTCACGCCATCGGGCATCGGGACGGCGACGTCGCGCGCGACCGTGTACGGGACCGCCCGCAGCGGGAGGCCGAGTGCGGCGTCGGCCAGCAGCCCGCCCAGCCTGCCCAGTGCACCCATCGCCCGTGTCCTCCCCGTCGCCGGCACCGGCCGGTCACCCTGCCCGACGGCGAGCGGGCCCGCCGGGCGGGGCGGAGGACTCACCGCATGGGGCGCGGCGGCGGCACCGGCTCCTCGATCCGGTCCCAGCTGTGGTGGCTGTAGACGGTCTTGTTGCCGTGGGCGTCGTAGACGACGAGGTGGCCGGTGGCGGTGAAGCTGAACCGCGCGGCGTCGTCGTAGCGGATCACCTCGCCGTCGGTGCGGTGCAGGTCGAAGGCCATGCCGGAGGGTGGCACGCCGGTCGGGAGCCGGCAGGTCCGGCGCACGGGCGTGGGAGACCGGCGATGAGAAACGGGTGCGGCGGCGGTCTCCCTCCCGAGAGCACCACACCACCGCCCCTGGAGGCAGCCATGACCGCACCCACCCGCGAGATCCGCACCGAGGTCCTCGAGGTGCCCGGCGCACAGCTCACCTACGACGTCCGGCCCGCCGCCCCTGGTAGCGCGGAGGCGCCGGTGCTGCTGCTGGTCGGCTCGCCCATGGGCGCGGCCGGCTTCGGCACCCTGTCCGGCTCCTTCGCCGACCGCACGGTGGTCACCTACGACCCGCGGGGCGTCGAGCGCAGCCGCCGCACCGACGGCGCCGCGCGGAGCACCCCGCAGGAGCACGCCGACGACCTCGTCCGGGTGGTCGAGGCCGTCGGCGGCGGGCCGGCCGACGTCTTCGCCAGCAGTGGCGGGGCGGTCAACGCCCTGGAGCTCGTCGTCCGGCGTCCCGACCTAGTGCGCACGCTGGTCGCCCACGAGCCGCCGGCGATCCCGGTGCTGCCCGACCGGGCCGAGGCCTCGGCCGCCACCTCCGCGATCGAGGAGGCCTACCGCGCCGGCGGCACCGGGCCGGGCATGGCCGGGTTCATCCGCCTGGTGTCCCACCGGGGTCCCGTGCCGGCCTCGCTGGCCACCGAACCCGTGCCGGACCCGGCCATGTTCGGCTTGCCCACCGAGGACGACGGCTCCCGCGACGACGTGATGCTGGCCCAGAACCTGATGACCTGCACCCACCACGAGCACGACCTCGACGCGCTGCGCGCCGCGCCGACCCGGGTCGTGCTCGCCGTCGGCGCGGAGTCCGACGGCGAGCTGGCCCACCGCGCCGGCGCGGCGATGGCGCAGCGGCTCGGGACGGAGCCGGTGGTCTTCCCCAGCGGCCACGCCGGCTTCCTGGGCGGCGAGTACGGGCAGACGGGCGACCCCGAGGCCTTCGCGGCCACCCTGCGCCGGGTGCTCGACGGCGCGCTCTGACCCGGCGCCGGCCGCGCGGCCGGCGCCCGGTCAGGCGTCGGGCGCGCCGGCCGACGGCGTCCCGGAGCCGCCGGAGTCGTCGGGGCCCTCGGCGAGCAGCAGGTAGAGCGCGCGGCGGGCCTGGGCGAGCACCTCGGCCGCGGCGGTGAGCTGGGCCTCGGTGCCGGTGCGCGCCACCTGCCGGACGGCGCCGTGCAGCTGCTCGAGCAGGCCCCGCACGTCGGCGGCGGGCGGTCCGTCGGCGGCACCGGCGAACGGGTCGTTGCCGCTGCCGCGCAGCTCCTCGACGGCGCCGCGGCCGGCCTCGGTCAGGGTGGCCAGCTTGCGGCCGGCCTCGGCGGTGACGCTCACCAGGCCCTCGTCCTCCAGCTGGGCCAGCGTCGGGTAGATCGCACCCGGGCTGGGCGTCCACCGGCCGCCGCTGCGCTCGCCGATCGCCTGCATGAGCTGGTAGCCGTGCATCGGCTGCTCGGCCAGCAGCAGCAGGACGGCAGCGCGCACGTCGCCGCGCGGCGCCCGTCCGCGGCCGCCGCCGCGCCGCCGCCAGCGCGCGCCCGGGTCGAAGCCCGGGCCGAAGCCGCCGGGGCCGAAGCCGCCGGGGCCGCCGGGGCCGCCGGGGCCGAAGCCGCCTGGGCCGAAGCCGCCGCCGGGTCCGAAGCCGGGACCGAAGCCGGGTCCCGGGCCGACGGGGGGCTCGAAGCCGGGTCCCGGGCGGCTCTCGTGCGCGCCAGGTCCGCCGGGCCCACCGAACCCGAAGCCGAAGCCGCGGCCGTGGTGACGGTGGCCGTGCCCGTGGCCGCCGCGTGCACCGCGCCGCCAGCCCTCGAAGCGTGGATCGTCGTACACGTCGTCCTCCTCGATGTAGCGGATGACATTAACGATATATCGTTATATGTCGCGCGGCTACCCATCGAGGGAGTCGGCGGCGAGGGCCTGGACGGCGGCCTCGCCGAGCGCGTCGACCTCCGCGGCCAGCCGGCGCAGGGGGACCGGTTGCCCGGACCGCAGCAGCGCGGTCAGCCGGCCGGCGACGACGCCGACGCGCGCGTCCGCGGGGACGCCGTCCAGGGAGGACGGCGGCGGCACGACCGTCCACGGCTCGGCGATCTCCGCGCTCAGCGCCGGCAGGCGGCGCAGCAGGGCGGCGCACCCGGCGGCCAGGCGCCACCAGGAGCCGGCACGCAGCGCCGCCGACCCCTGCGTGCCGGCGGAGGCCCAGCGCAGCAGCCGCACCACCTCGCCCCACACCACGTCGGAGACGACGTCCTCGACCGGGCGCCCGCCGGCGGGTCGGCGTGCGAGCACGAGGGCGCGGGTCGTCGCCGGGTCGAACAGCCAGCGGGTGGTGTCCTGCCCGGTGCGGTGCCCGGTGCGGTGCCCGGTGCGGTGCCCGGTGCGGTGGCCGGTGCGGTGGTCGGTGCGGTGGTCGGTGCGGTGGTCGGTGCGGTGGTCGGTGCGGTGGTCGGTGCGGTGGTCGGTGCGGTGGTCGGTGCGGTGGTCGGTGTCGCCGTCCATGCCCGGACGCTGCCGCCCGGACCTGTGCGGAGCCTGGGTGACCGCTGCCGGGCTGCCGGACGGTCAGCCAGCCGCGGCGCGGACGGCGGCCGCGGCGGTGTCGAGCGCCGTCCGCGCCCGTCCCCACGAGGTGCCCGACGGGAAGTCCCCGAGCAGCACGACCACCTGGCCGCCGGGCAGCACCCCGGCCGAGTGCAGCTGCCGGGTGCCGCGCACGCAGCACATCCAGCCCTGCTTGGCCGCCACGGTCCCGGCCGGGTCCCCGGCCAGCAGCCCGAAGTCCTGGCCGAAGCCGTCGGCGGCGGTGGGGGAGGTGGCGCGCATCCAGTCGAGCAGGATGGCGGCCGGGCCGGGGCCGAGGACGGCATCCCGGCGGGCGAGCAGGCCGGCGACGTCGGCGGCGGTGGTCGTCGCCTCGCCCCACTGGCCGGGGACGGCGGGCAGGCCGGTGCCGGTCAGTCCGGCGGCGGACGCGGTGTCGGTGACGAGCGCGGCGCCGCCCCACCGGTCCCACAGCACGCTCATGGCCGGGTCGTCGGAGCGCACGATCGCCCGCTCCATCAGCGACCGGTCGCCGTCGGTGAGGGCGACCGCACCGGTGGCCTCGAGGGCCAGCAGCCGGCCGACGACGAGCAGCTTGACCAGCGACGCGGTGTAGACGGGGTCGCCGGCGTCCGGGGAGGTGACCAGGGGTGTCCCGTCGGTGCCGACCACCGCGAGGGCGATCGACCCGCCCGCCGCGGTCGCCGCCGCCTCCACGGCGGCCAGCACCGCGGCGGCGTCGACCGGCGGGGACGACGCGCGCGGACCCGGCGTGCCGACGCGCAGGAGCCGGTCCTCGGCCGTGTCGGGCGCCGGCGGGAGCGTCGCCGCACCCGCGACGGAGCGCCCGGCAGCATCTCCGAGGGAGCCTGCGACACCGGCCGCGACGGCCGGCGCCGGAGTACCGCGTCCGCCGGCCAGCACCACGACGAGTGTGCCTGCTCCGCCCACCACCAGGAGCGACGTGAGGACCACGGCCAGGGCGGCGGTGGCCGCCCGCGCGGCGAGGCCCCGGCGGCGCTGCCGGGACGGGGGGAGGAGCAACACGCCCCCAGCCTGCACCTCCTTCCTGGGAGGCGGGTGAACTCCGTGTGACGGCTGCCGTCGCGCGGGACCCACAGCCCGGCCACGGCGGGCTGACAGGCGACTCACAGGTCCGGCCCCGATGGTGGGGGAGACCCGCCGGCGCAGCCGGCAGTCCGATCGAGGAGTGTCCCCGTGCGCAGGAAGATCGTGCTCGCCACCGCCGCAGGTGTCCTGACCCTCGGCGGCCTGGCCGTCGCCGTCCCGGCCCTGGCCGACGACGAGACGCCCACCCCCTCCGCCGCCTCGGCCGAGGAGCGCATCCGCGACGCCCTCTCGGGCCTGGTCGACGACGGGTCCCTCACGCAGGAGCAGGCCGACGAGGTCGCCACCACGCTCGACGACGCCGGCGTGGCGTGGGGCGGGCACCACGGCTGGGGCGGTGACCGCGGTGGTGCCTGGGGCGGCCTGTCGGTGGCGGCCGAGACCCTCGGCCTGACCGAGGACGAGCTGCTCACCGCGCTGGAGGCCGACGGCGCCACCCTCGCCTCCGTCGCCGAGGACCAGGGCGTCGCCGTGTCCGACCTCGTCGCAGCGCTGGTCGGGGAGGCGCGGGAGCGCATCACC
Source organism: Geodermatophilus obscurus (assembly GCF_900115395.1). Classification (GTDB taxonomy): domain Bacteria; phylum Actinomycetota; class Actinomycetes; order Mycobacteriales; family Geodermatophilaceae; genus Geodermatophilus; species Geodermatophilus obscurus_B. The sequence continues at coordinate 639,160 of NZ_FOWE01000001.1, read as the reverse complement.
GCCGGCGTCGAGGAGGGCCACATCCCCCAGGAGCGGGCCGACGAGGTGCTGGCCGACCTGGAGGCCCGCGTCACCGAGGCCGTGGAGTCCGCCGACGTCGACGGCGCGCCCTGGAACGGCCGCTGGGGACCCTGGGGCGATCGCGACGGCGACTGATCACGGACCCCCCTGCCCCCCACCGCCGGCGGGCTCCACGAGGGTGTCGACCCGCGCGCCGGCCGGCGCCACGCGCGGCTACCGCGGGGTAACGTCCGCCGCCATCCCGCGCGGCGCGTCCGGTGCCACGGGGGTGATCGAGGAGGCGGCGGTGCCGACCGCGACCGTGCCCGTGCCCGGGCCCGCGCAGGGACCCGCGCCCGCGGGCGATGCCCCGCGGGCGCTGGTCGTCGTGGGCGGCCTGCCCGGCGGCGGCAAGACGACCATGGTGCGGCGCCTGCTCGGCGACGGCGTCCCCGGCGTGACCTCGCTGGACTCCGAGCAGGTCGCCGCCCGCTGGCGCACCGGCTCGCGCGTGCCCTACCGCCTGATGCGCCCGCTGGTGCACACCCAGCACCGCCTGCGGGTCCTGCGGGAGCTCACCGGGCCGGCGCCGGTCGTCGTCATCGCCGACCCCTGGACCAGCCGCTGGTGGCGCCCGGTCGTGCTCGGCACCGCGCGCGCGGCCGGCCGGGCGGTGCGCCTGGTGCTGCTCGACGTCTCGCCCGAGGACGCCGCCGAGGGTCAGCGCATCCGCGGCCGGCGGATCCCCGAGGGCCGCATGCGCCGCCACGGCCTGCGCTGGGCGCGGCTGCTGCGCACCGCGCCCGAGGGCCCCGGCGTCCTCGTCCTCGACCGCCGGCGGGCGGCGCGGCTCACGCTGGCCGAGCTCCTCGGACGCCCGGCGGACTGAGCGGGCCGGTCAGCCCCAGCGCCCGCTCCAGCAGCCGGAGCCGGTAGGCCGCGGTCAGCAGCGCGAACCACAGCACTAGCGACGGCAGCACCGTCTCGAACACCGGGTCGGCCGCCTCGGTGAGCCCGAAGTAGGTGGTGAACGCCGGCCAGAACAGTCCGGCGGAGAACACCACGACGAGCACGGCGACCAGCAGCGCCGGGCGGCGGTCGCCGTCGGGCCGCGTCCAGGCCGCGAACCACCGGTTCGGCGGCTTGAGGAACAGGATCAGCAGGAACGCCGCGTAGGACACGAACGTCGAGAGCGCCGTCTGGGCGCCGATGGTCGCCGCCGCCTCCGCGAAGCCGACGTCGTCGGAGGGCACCCCGGTGTAGGACTCGAAGTCCTCGACGACGAAGGACGGGACGGCGTCGTCGGTGAACCCCTGCAGCAGGTCGGTGTAGTGGCGGGCGTACACCGCCACCCCGCCGGCCGCGGTCACCAGCACCGCCGGCACGACGAAGCGCCACAGCGTGGTCAGCAGGTGGGGGTCGGGCGCCGTCGGGCGGGCCCAGGCGGTGAGGAACAGCGTCGGGACCCCGACGGTGAGCAGCGTCAGGCCCACGTTGGCGGGGGAGTAGGGGAAGCCCAGCCCCAGCATGGTGACGGCCAGGATGACCAGCCCCTGGGTGCCGACGCGGGCGAGGAAGACCTGCATCGAGGTGCTGATCCCGGTGATGATCCGCCGGCCCTCGTGCGCCGCGGGCAGCAGCGCGCCCAGCGAGTCGCCGGTCAGCACGATGTCGGCGACGTCGCGGGTGACGGCGCTGCCACTGGCCATCGCCACGCCCACGTGCGCCCGCTTCAGCGCGCGGGCGTCGTTGACGCCGTCGCCGACCATCGCCACGTACCGCCCGGCCCGGCGCAGCGCGTCGACCAGGCGCTCCTTCTGCTCCGGGGCGATCCGGCCGAACACCGTCGTCCGCGCGACGACGGCGTCGAGCTCGGCGTCGGCCAGCCCGTCGAGGGCGGGCCCGGCCACCGGCTCCCCGGGCTCGAGGCCGGCCTGCCGGGCCAGCGCCGCGACGGTGGACGGGTCGTCGCCGGAGACGACCTTGACCGCGATCCCGTCGGCGGTGAGCCGGGCCAGGGTGTCGGCCACGCCGGGGCGCAGCTCGTCGGCCAGCGCCACGACCGCGAGCGGCTCGAGCGGGGGCAGGGCCGCGCGGCCGGCGGCGTCGCGCAGCGGGGCGTCCGGAGCGGCGCGGGCGAGCAGCAGCACCCGCAGCCCCCGGGCCGTCAGGTCCCGCACCGGCCCGCCGAGCGGCGGCCCGGACAGCTGCGGCGCGAGCGTGGCCGGGGCGCCGAGCACGAGCACCGCGCCGGCGGTCCGCACGGCGCTCCACCGCAGCGACGAGGAGAACGGCACCTCCTCGGTCACCGGCACCGGCTCGCCGGGCAGCGCCGCGGCCAGTGCCGCCGTCGTCAGGTTCGGAGCGGCGGCGCTGCGGGCCATCGACCCCAGCAGCCGCTCGACGCCGGCGGCCGGCAGCGGGCCGACCGGCCGCACCTCCGCCAGCGACAGCTGCCCGGTGGTGAGGGTGCCGGTCTTGTCGGTGCAGACGACGTCGACGTTGCTCACCGACTCCACCGCGTTGACCTGCTGCACCAGCGCACCCCGGCCGGCGCTGCGGGCCGCCCCCACCGTGTAGGCGACCGCGACGAGGAAGAACAGGCCGTAGGGCACCAGCCCGGACAGCACCGCGGTGGTCTGCACCGTCCGCACCAGCGTGAACCCCTCCAGTGCGGCCTGCGCCAGGATGGTGACGCTCATCAGCAGCACCAGCAGCATGACCAGCCGCACGACGAAGTCGATCCGCCGCTGCAGCGGGGTGCGGTCGGTGGAGACCCGGCGCGCCTCGGCGGTCAGCCGGCCGGCGTAGGACGCCGCGCCGACGTCCCGGGCCTCCTGCAGCCCCTCGCCGCCCACCACGAACGACCCCGACAGCAGGTCGTCGCCCGCCGCCTTGGGCAGCGCCTCGGACTCGCCGGTGAGCAGCGACTCGTCGACCTCGAGCCGCCCGTCGAGCACGGGGCCGTCGACGACGACCTGCGCGCCGGGGCGCAGGCGCAGCAGGTCGCCGCGCACCACCTCCTCCGGGGGCACCTCGGCGTCGGTGCCGTCGCGGACGACGGTGACCGTGCCGCGCGCCAGCAGCTGCAGCCGGTCGAGCTTGCGCTTGGCCCGGATCTCCTGGACCGCGCTGATCGCGGCGTTGACCAGGCCCAGGCCCACGCTGGTGAACGCGTCGCTGTAGCGGCCCAGGGCCAGCAGCGCCGCACCGATGGTGAACAGGATGACGTTGAAGAAGGAGAAGACGTTGGTCCGCAGGATGACGCCGTAGGTGCGCGAGGAGGCGCTGACCGCGACGTTGCCCTCCCCGCGCCGGTGATGCTCCCGCGCCTCGGCCGCGGTCAGGCCGCCGGGGCCGGCCGTGCGGGTGGTCGCGCGCCCGGTCCCCGTCTGCACCCGTCGACCATGACAGGCGGAGGGGTCCGGGGCGCGGTGTGGCGCACGTCCCCAGCCGACTCCCCACCGGCACACAGGCGACGTGCAGCCGCCGCGCCGACCGTGGGTGCATGACGATGCGTGCGCGAGGGTGGTCGCTGCGCACCCGGCTGCTCGGCGCCTTCCTCGTGCCGCTCGCGGTCGTCCTCGCCGTCGTGGGCGTGGCCGCGGCCGCCGCCGTCCGCGGCGAGCTGCTCGGCCAGGTCGACGAGCGGCTGGCCGCCGCCGTCGACCGCTCGGCGCAGGCGTACGGCGAGCCCGGGCCCGGCGGGGTGGGCGACGGGCCGGACTTCCTGCTGGTCCCGGGGCAGGGTGACGGGACGCTCGGCGCCCGGGTGGCCGACGGCGTCGTCGTCGAGGCCGCCGTCATCGGCCTCGACGGCGACGGCGAGGCCCTGACCGCCCGCGAGGTCGTCGCGCTGGCGCGGGTGCCCGCCGACGGCGACCCGCGGACGGTCGCCCTCGGCCGGCTGGGTCCCTACCGGGTGGTCGCGGCCCCCACCGCCGACGGCGGGGCGCTGGTGACCGGCCTGCCGCTGCGGTCGGTGGAGGCCGCGCTCCTGCGGCTGGCGGTCGTGGAGGTCGCCGCGGGGCTGCTCGGGCTGCTGGCCGCCGGGCTGGTCGGGTCGGTGGTGATCGGCCGGACCCTGCGCCCGCTGCACCGGGTCGCGGCCACCGCCGGCCGGGTCGCGGAGCTCCCGCTGTCCAGTGGCGAGGTGCGCCTGCCCGACCGGGTGCCGGCCGCCGACACCGACCCGCGCACCGAGGTCGGCCGGGTCGGCGCCGCGCTCAACCGGCTGCTGGACTCCGTGGAGACCGGCATCGCCGCCCGGCAGGCGTCGGAGACCCGGCTGCGCCGCTTCGCCGCCGACGCCGGCCACGAGCTGCGCACCCCGGTCACCTCGATCCGCGGCTACACCGAGCTGGTGCGCCGCCGCGGGGGGCTGCCCGAGGAGGTCGACGCCGCGCTGCGCCGTGTCGAGGCCGAGGCGGTGCGGATGTCGGGCCTGGTCGACGACCTGCTCCTGCTGGCCCGTCTCGACGCCGGCCGCGAGCTGGAGCGCGGCGACGTCGACCTCACCGCGCTCGTGCTCGACGCCGTCAGCGACGCGCACGCCGCCGCGCCGAGACACGCCTGGCGGGTCGACCTGCCGTCGGCCGCGGTCCACGTCCCCGGGGACGCCGCCCGGCTGCACCAGGTGCTGGCCGGCCTCCTGGCCAACGTCCGCACGCACACCCCGCCCGGGACGACCGGCACCACCCGGCTGCGCGCCGAGGGCGGCACTGCGGTGCTCGAGGTCGCCGACGACGGCCCGGGCGTCCCCGCCGGCCTGCGGGCGGGGGTGTTCGGGCGGTTCGTCCGCGGCGACGACTCGCGGTCGCGCGCCAGCGGCAGCACCGGCCTGGGGCTGGCCATCGTGGCCGCCGTCGTGGAGGGGCACGGCGGGACCGTCGCCGTCGACAGCGCGCCGGGGGCGACGGTGTTCACCGTGCGACTGCCCGGCGCGACCGTCGCCGAGCCCGGGGACGACGACCCTGCGGAGCTGGAGGAGTCCGCGACGATCAGGTGACCTGATCGTCGGGCGTCCTCCCGCACGGTGGGCGGTGGGGGAGGACGCGCTGCGGTGGGGGAGGACGCCCTGCGGTGCAGGAGGACGGTCAGGCGGGGACGAGCCGGCGGCAGTCCGGGCAGACGTCGCCGGAGCCCAGCCCGCGCCGTCCGCCCCAGGCGCCCTGGACGACGGCGACCGGCGTGCCGCACGCGGCCACCCAGGGCGGCGGCCCGTCGGCGACCTCGCGCGGGACGGCGTGCGCCCGGCTGCTCTCCTGGTCCCGGCCGGCCGCGTGCCCGCTCCCTGCTCCCGTCACCGTCCCAGTGTCCCGGATCCCGGGCGACGGCCCCCCGACCGTTATCCCGAACAAATTGTCGATCCAGGCACGCCGCCGACCCGCAGACCATCACCGAACGTCAGGGGCGATGTGCGCTGCGACACACCCGGCGGACCGGTCCGTATCGGATGTGTGGTTGGCTCCGCGCACCCCGGCCCCTGGGGCCGACCGATCCCCCTGCGGAGGAACGCATGATCCGGTTGCGCCGGACCGCCCTCACCCTCGGCGCCGCAGCGGCGCTGGTCCTCACCACCGCACCCGCGGCCGGCACGACCGGCGACGTCGCCGCGGCCGTCGCCCCGGCGGTGTGCACCGACCTGCACACCGACGACCTGCACACCGACGACCTGCACACCGACGACGTCAGCCACGGCACCGAGCAGGCCCGCGTCCGTCCCGGCGCCACCCGCGCCGAGCCCAACGCCGTCTCCACCGACCAGGCCGCGGCGCTGGGCAACCCCAAGAGCCGCCCGGTGCTGCCCGCCGGCTCGGTGACGATCCCGACGGTCTTCCACGTCCTCACCGCCACGGAGCTCACCACCGCCGAGAAGGCCGAACGCGAGGCGCAGATCGCCCGGCAGCTGGTGGTGCTCAACGACGCCTTCAGCGGGCAGGGCGCGGCGGCGGGCTCCCCGGACACGCCCTTCCGCTTCGTGCAGGCCGCCGACACCACCTACACCGTGGACGCGGCGTGGGCGTCGCTGGTCCCCGGCAGCAAGGAGGAGCGGGCGGCCAAGGCGGCGCTGCGCCAGGGTGACGCCGCCACGCTCAACGTCTACGTCGCCCCGATCGGCGGCGGCCTGCTGGGGTACGCGACGTTCCCCCAGTCGGCCAAGGGCGGCCAGCTCTCCCGCGACGGCGTGGTCGTGCTCGACCAGTCGCTGCCCGGCGGCGGCGCCGCGCCCTACAACGAGGGCGACACCGCCACCCACGAGGTCGGCCACTGGCTGGGGCTGTTCCACACCTTCCAGGGCGGCTGCACCGGCCCCGGCGACCACGTCACCGACACCCCGGCCGAGGCCGCACCGGCCTTCCAGTGCGAGGCCGACGCCGGGCGCGACAGCTGCCCGCAGCAGCCGGGGACGGACCCCCTCAGCAACTTCATGGACTACACCGAGGACTTCTGCATGGACCGGTTCAGCGCCGGCCAGGTGGCCCGGATGAGCAACGCCTGGGAGGCCTACCGGCAGGGCCGCAGCTGACCTGCCGTCCCCCGGCGCCGCGCCACCCGCGGGGGTGACCCGCGGGTGGCGCGCGCCGGCACCGTCCCGGAGACGGGCCCGCCGCGCCATGCTGTCGCCCGTGACCGCCCCCGCCGTCCCGCTGCCGTGGTTCCCGGCCGCCGAGGCACCGGGCGCGGCCCCGGGACGGCGGCGCGCGGACGGGCCGCTCGACCGGTTCGTCCTCGACCCCGCCGCGGTCTCGCTGGCCGGGCCGCGCGGCCAGGACCAGGACGCCGGCTGCGCCGGGCCCGCCGCGCTGGTCGTCGCCGACGGCGTGGGCGGCGGGTCCGGTGGCGCCGTCGCCGCCCGGGTCGCCGTCGACGAGGTCGGCCGGCGGATCGCCGCGGCCTTCGCCGCCGGCGACGACGCCCGGGAGGACGCCGGCCTGGCCGGGGCCGTGGCCGCCGCCGACGCCGCCGTGCGGAGGGCCGCGTCGGCCGACCCCGCGCTCGCCGGGATGGCCACCACGTGCACCGCCGCGGTGCTCACCCGCGACGGCCGGGTGGTCGTCGCGCACGTGGGCGACAGCCGCGCCCACGTGCTCCGCTCCGGCGTGCTCACCCGGCTGACCACCGACCACACCCTGGTGGCGGCGCTGGTCGCCTCCGGGGACCTGACGACCGCCCAGGCCGCCGCCTCGCCGATGCGCTCGGTCCTGCTGCGCGCCCTCGGCGGCTCGGCCGACCCCGGGCCCGCCGACCTGCTGGCGATCCGCGCCGAGCCCGGCGACCGCCTGCTGCTCTGCTCCGACGGCCTGTCCGGCGTCGTCCCCGACGACACCCTGCGCCGCGTCCTGGCCGCCGAGCGCCGCCCCGCCGCGGCGGCCGCCCGGCTCGTCATGGCCGCCCTCGCCGCCGGCACCCGCGACGACGTCACCGCCGTCGTCGCCGACGTGACACCGGCGGGGTGGGCGGACCCGGCCGGGCCGGTGCTGGTCGGCGCCGCGGCCGCCGACTGAGCCCCCGGGGGTCTTGCCGCACGGCGACGTCCGGGGGCAGGGTGTGACACAGACCACAGCCCGTCGACCCCGGGAGGTCCCCGTGCCCGCACCCCACTCCGACGGCGACCGACCGGGGCCCTCCCGTGGGTAGGGAGGTGACTCCCGCGCCGGCCCCGCGGGAGGCGACACGGGTGCGCAACGTGGCACTCGTCGGCCGCTCCGGCGCCGGCAAGACCACCCTCGCCGAGGCGCTGCTCGTCGCCACCGGCGCCCTCCCGCGGGCCGGCCGCGTCGAGGACGGCACCACCTGCCTCGACAGCGACGAGGTCGAGGCCCGCCAGCAGCGCTCGGTCACCCTGGGCGTGGCCACCGTCGAGCACGCCGGCACGCGGATCACCCTGCTCGACACCCCCGGCAGCCCCGACTTCGTCGGCGAGCTGCGCGCCGGGCTGCGCGCCGCCGACGCCGCGCTCTTCGTCGTCTCGGCCGCCGGTGGCGTCGACGCCGCCACCGTCCAGCTCTGGGAGGAGTGCGCCGCGGTCGGCATGCCGCGCGCCGTCGTGGTGACCCAGCTCGACCGGCCGCGGGCCGACGTCGAGGAGACCGTCCGGCTGTGCCGCCAGGAGCTGGGCGCCGGCGTCGCGCCGCTGCACCTGGTGAGCCGCAGCCCCGACGGCGCGGTCACCGGCCTGGTGTCGCTGCTCGAGCCGCACGGCGAGGACGCCGAGGCCGACCGGCTGCGCGCCGAACTCATCGAGGGGGTGATCGGCGAGAGCGAGGACGAGACCCTCATGGACCGCTACCTGGCGGGGGAGGAGGTGCCCGTCACCGACCTCGTCAGCGACCTCGAGACCGCCGTCGCCCGCGGCTCCTTCCACCCCGTGCTGTGCGTCGCCCCGCTCACCGGCGTCGGCGTGACCGAGCTGCTGGACCTGCTCGTCTCGGCCTTCCCCTGCCCGTGCGAGCACGGCTGCCCGCCGGTCACCCGCCCCGACGGGTCGCCGGCCCCGGCGCTGTCCTGCGACCCGCACGGCCCGCTGGTCGCCGAGGTGGTCAAGACGACGACCGACCCCTACCTCGGCCGGGTCTCGCTGCTGCGTGTCTTCTCCGGCACCCTCACCCCCGACACGCCCGTGCACGTCTCCGGCCACGGCGGCGCCGACCGCGGCCACCCCGACCACGACGCCGACGAGCGGATCGGGGCCGTCTCCTCCCCGCTCGGGGCGGCGCTGCGCCCGGTCGCCTCCGCCCCGGCCGGCGACGTCTGCGCGGTGGCCCGGCTGACGTCGGCCGAGACCGGCGACACCCTCTCCTCACCCGGCGACCCGCGGCTGGTACCGCCGTGGGACCTGCCGGTGCCCCAGCACCCGGTCGCCGTCGAGGCCACCTCCCGCGCCGACGAGGACCGGCTCGGCCCCGCGCTGACCCGGCTCGCGGCCGAGGACCCCACCCTGCGGGTCGAGCGGTCCCGCCAGACCGGGCAGCTGCTGCTGTGGTGCGTGGGGGAGGCCCACGGTGAGGTGCTGCTGGAGCGGCTGAGGACCCGGCACGGCGTCGCGGTCACCGTCGTCCCGGTCCGCGTGCCGATGGTGGAGACCCTCGCCGGGCCCGCGCGGGCCACCGGGCGGCTGGTCAAGCAGTCCGGCGGGCACGGGCAGTACGCCGTCGTGGTGGTCGAGGCCGAGCCCGGCGAGCCCGGGTCGGGCATCTCCTTCGAGCAGCGCGTGGTCGGGGGAGCGGTGCCCACGCAGTACCACGGCAGCGTGGAGAAGGGGATCCGCGCGCAGTGCGCCAAGGGGGTGGAGGCCGACCGGCCACTGGTCGACGTCCGGTTCGTCCTCGTCGACGGCAAGGCGCACTCGGTGGACTCCTCCGACGCCGCCTTCCAGTCCGCCGGTGCCCTGGCCGTGCGGGAGCTGGCCGCCGCGGCCGGCACCCGGGTGCTCGAGCCGTGGTGCGAGGTGGAGGTCGTCGTCCCGGGCGAGCACGTCGGCGCGGTGATGAGCGACCTGTCGGCCCGCCGGGCCCGCGTCACCGGCACCGACGCCGACCCCCTGCGCGACCGCACCACCGTCCGCGCCGAGGTCCCCGAGATCGAGCTGCTCGGGTACGCCGGGGCGCTGCGCTCGGTCAGCCACGGCACCGGCTCGTTCGGCCGCCGGCCCCTGGGCCACGAGCCGGCGCCCGCGTCGCTGGTCGCCGTCCCGGCCTGACGGTCGGCCCCGCTGCGGAGGGGCCCGCTCCGGGCCCGCGGGTGAGGGCCGGGTGACGTGGGGGAACGGCCCCGCGGCGGAGGGCCCGCCACGGGCCGGCGAGTGACGGGGGCAGCGGGGTCCTTCGACTAGCCTCGGGCACGGTGTGCAGCGGGCTGGAGGAGCAGTGACGTCGTCGCAGGGGCCGTCGGCCGCCGTCCCGGCGTCCCCGGACCGGGTCGCCGCGGGGGCGGGGTCGCCGGAGCAGGACGACCCGGGTCCGCTGGTGACCGACCGCAACCAGCTGCCGGACCGCGTCTGGACGCTGCCCAACGCCCTGTCGGTGCTGCGGCTGCTCGGCGTGCCGCTGTTCCTGTACCTGCTGCTGGGCCCGGAGGCCGACGGCTGGGCCGTGGTCGTGCTCATGGTCGCCGGCGTCACCGACTGGGCCGACGGCAAGCTCGCCCGCGTGCTCGGGCAGTCCAGCCGCCTCGGCGCGCTGCTCGACCCGGCGGCCGACCGCCTCTACATCGTCACCACCCTGGTCGCCTTCGTCCTGCGCGACGTCGTCCCGCTGTGGATGGTGGCCGTGCTCGTCGGCCGCGAGGTCGTCCTCGGGATCGCGCTCCTGGTGCTGCGCCGCCACGGCTACCCGCCGCTGCAGGTGCACTACCTGGGCAAGGCGGCCACCTTCCTCCTCCTGTACGCCTTCCCGCTGCTCCTGCTCGGCGACGGCGGCGGTGCCTGGGCGTGGGTGGCGCCGGTGGCCTGGGCGCTGACCATCTGGGGCAGCGCGCTGTACGTGCTGGCCGGCGTCCTCTACGTCGTCCAGGTCGTGGGGCTGGTCCGCGCCGACCGGGCCGCGCCGCCCGTTCCCGCGGCGGGCGCCGGGGCCCGTCCGGAGCCGTGACCGGCGCCCGGCGCGGCAGCGGCCCGCGCTCGATGGGCGCCTCGCTGCTCGACCAGGTCCTCGCCGAGACCCTCGACCCCGCCTACGCCCGCGCGGCGCAGGCCCGGCAGGAGCGGTCGGCCGCCGGCGGGCCGCCGGACCCCCCGGCCAAGCGCGACCGGCTCGGGCCGCTGGCCGTCGCCGCCACCATGGCCCTCGCCGGTGTGCTCTTCGCCGTCACCTACGACCAGGCGGCGTCGCGGGCCGAGGGCCGCGAGGCGGTGCGCGCGGGCCTGGTGGAGGACATCCAGGTCGCCTCCGCCACCACCGACGACCTCACCGCCGAGCTGGAGCAGCTGCGCGGGGAGGTCACCGGCGCGCGCGAGGAGGTCCTGGCGGCCAGCGCGGTGGGCCAGCGGGCGCTCGACGACCTCCGCGCCGCCGAGCTCGCCGCCGGCCAGGTGGCCGTCACCGGCCCCGGGCTGCTGGTCACCGTGGCCAACGCCGGGCCCGACGCCGACGCCGACCCGGTGGGCGGCGACGCGGGGGGCGACCCCGCCGGCCGGGTCCGCGACGGCGACCTGCAGCTGGTGGTCAACGCCCTGTGGGCCTCCGGCGCCGAGGCGGTGAGCATCAACGGCCAGCGACTGGGTCCCACGACCGCCATCCGCTTCGCCGGGGAGGCCGTCCTCGTCGACTTCCGGCCGGTCACCGACCCCTACCTCGTCAGCGCGATCGGCGACCCCGACGAGCTGCGCCCCCGGTTCCTGGCCAGTCCCGAGGTCGGCGCGCTCGCCGTCATCTCGCAGACCTACGGCCTGCGTTTCGAGTTCGCCCAGGAGGACGAGCTGTCCGTGCCCGCCGGGGGGATCCCCGAACTCCGCTCCGCCGTCCCGTCCACCGGGCAGCCGGCCGGGGCCGCCACCGGGACGGGGGACTGACCGGTGATCCCCGTCCTCGGCCTGGCCGTCGGCATCGCGCTCGGCCTGCTCCTCGACCCCACCGTGCCGCTGTGGCTGCAGCCGTACCTGCCCATCGCGGTCGTCGCCGCGCTCGACGCGGTCTTCGGCGGGGCCCGGGCCCGGCTCGACGGCGTCTTCGACGCCAAGGTCTTCGTCATCTCGTTCGTGTCCAACGTGGTCGTCGCCGCGCTGATCGTGTTCCTCGGCGACCAGCTCGGCGTCGGCGCGCAGCTGTCGACGGCCGTGGTCGTCGTGCTCGGCATCCGCATCTTCGGCAACGCCGCGGCCATCCGCCGGCACCTGTTCCGCGCATGAGCGACGACCCGCGCCGCGACGCCCCCGACGCCCCCGTCCCCGGAGAGGTCCCCGCCGACGCCGCCGCGCCCGCTGCTGAGCCGGCCGAGGGCACCGCGGAGGCCACTGCTAAGGGCACTGCCGAGAGCACCGCCGAGGAGCCCGCCCCCGCCCGGCCGAGGCGGCGCCAGTCCCTGGTCGCGGCGTCGCTGATCGCCGTCCTCACGGTCCTGCTCGGCTTCGCCATCGCGGTGCAGGTCCGCAGCACCGGCACCGGCGGGGCGCTCGACGTCGCCCGCGAGGAGGAGCTGGTCTCCATCCTCGACGACCTCGACAACCGCGAGGAGCGGTTGCGCGCCCAGATCGCCGACCAGCGCGGCGAGCTGCGCGACCTGACCGACACCGACAGCCGCTCGGCGGCCGCCCTCGAGGCGGCCCGCTCCCGCGCCGACGTGCTCGCCGTCCTCAACGGCACCGTCGCCGCCGAGGGCCCCGGCCTGGTGATGACCATCAGCGACCCCGAGAGCCGGGTCCGGGTGGCCGACCTGCTCGACGCGATCCAGGAGCTGCGCGGCGCCGGCGCGGAGACCATGCAGATCGACGGCGTGCGGGTGGGCGTCTCCACCGCTGTCACCGGCGGCCCGGGCGACCTGCGGATCGACGGCCGGCCGGTGTCGGCGCCCTACGAGGTCGTCGTCATCGGCTCACCGGCCGACCTGCGGACGGCGATGAGCATCCCCGGCGGCGTCGTCGACGCGATCGGCCGGCAGAACGGCAGCGTCGGGATCGAGCAGCGCGACCGCGTCGTGGTGGACGCGTTGCGCCCCCTCGACGAGCCTCAATACGCTCAGCCCGACACCGACTGAGGACCGCCCTCGCCCCCCACGCCCCGCCGGCGCCCGGTGCGGGCCCCTGCAGAGGGGCCACGGAAGACCCTGGAGACGACGCCGCATGACGACCACCCCCGACGACCGCCGCTACACCGACCAGCACGAGTGGGCACTCGTGCAGGGAGGCGCCGACACGGGTGCAGCGGGTGCGGGGACCGTCGTCCGGGTCGGCATCACCGACCACGCGCAGGACGCCCTGGGCGACATCGTGTTCGTCCAGCTGCCCGCGGTGGGGGAGGAGGTCGGCCCCGGCAACCCGATCGGGGAGGTGGAGTCGACCAAGTCCGTCTCCGACGTCTACTCGCCGGTGGCCGGCACCGTCTCGGCCGTCAACGAGGCCCTGACCGACGCCCCGGAGACGGTCAACGCCGACCCCTACGGCGACGGCTGGCTGGTGGAGATCACGGTCGGCGGCGACGGCGGCGACCCCACCGCCGACCTGCTCGACGCGGCCTCTTACCAGGCGCTCGTCGACGCGTCCTGACCGCCCCCGCCGCGGCCTGCGGCCCGGCGGGGATCACTAGACTCCGCCCCGGAACCGGCCTCTGACCGCGCTCGTGGGGCAGGTGTGGCGTCACCTCGACGTCCGGTTGACCCTCGGGACGACCGCTGGTTCCATGACCCACGGCCCGCCGTGCGCCGCACGGCGGCCGACCCACGACGGCACCGACCGGACCGTCGTCCGCCGGCCGCCCGCGGCAGGAACGCTCGCGGCGGTGCCCCCCCTGCACCGGAGGAGAACAGACGTGCACTGCACTCGCTGTGGCCACGACAACCCCGAGGGCAGTCGCTTCTGCGCGCAGTGCGGCGCCGCCCTCTCCCAGGAGCGCGTCGGCGAGTCGACCAGCGTCATCCCGAAGGTCGGCGGCGAGGACACCGGCGACGTCCCCGAGGCCGTCGAGCCGGCCGCCGACGCCCATGCCGGCGCCGTCGAGTCGCTCCCGGCCGGGTCGGCCCTCCTCGTCGTCAAGCGCGGCCCCAACGCCGGCAGCCGCTTCCTGCTCGACCAGGACGTCACCACCGCCGGCCGGCACCCCGACAGCGACATCTTCCTCGACGACGTGACCGTCAGCCGCCGGCACGTCGAGTTCCACCGCGAGGGCGGCGGCTTCTCGGTGCACGACGTCGGCAGCCTCAACGGCACCTACGTCAACCGCGAGCCGGTCGACGTCGCGACCCTGGCCGGCGGCGACGAGGTGCAGATCGGCAAGTTCCGCCTCGTCTACCTGACCGGCCCGCGGACCGGCGAGCCCGCCGTCCGCTGACGCGGTGCGCTGAACCGGTGCCCGGAGCGCCCGCGGGCACGTCCGGGGACGGCGCCGCCGACGCGCGCAGCCCGCGCCTGACGATCGGGGCGGTGCTGGGCGCGCTGCGCGACGACTTCCCCGACGTGACCATCAGCAAGATCCGGTTCCTCGAGAGCGAGGGGCTGGTGTCCCCGCAGCGGACGCCGTCGGGGTACCGGAAGTTCTGCCGGGCCGACGTCGACCGGCTGCGGTACGTGCTCACCGCGCAGCGGGACCACTACCTGCCGCTGCGGGTCATCAAGGAGCACCTCGACGCGCTCGACCGGGGGCTGCCGGTGCCCGGGGCCGGCAGCCCCGCGGCGCCGGCCCCGGCGGCCGGCGGCGCGCACGGGGACGCCGGCCGCCCGGACCCCGCGTCCCCGGAGGCAGGGTCCCCGGACCCCGCGTCCCCGGAGGCAGGGTCCCCCGACGCCGGACCGCTGGACGCCGCCGACTTCGCCCGCGCGGCCGGCCTCGATCCCCGGCAGCTCGCCGACTGCGTCCAGTTCGGCCTGCTCGCCCCCGACGCCGACGGGCGGCACCCGGCCGGCGACCTGCCCATCGCCCGCGCCGCCGCGGGCCTGGCCCGGCACGGCATCGAGCCGCGCCACCTGCGCGTGTTCCGCACTGGCGCCGAGCGCGAGGCCGGACTGGTCGAGCAGCTCGTCGTCCCGGTGCTGCGCTCGCGCGCGGAGGACGCCCGCGCCCGCGCCACGGAGAAGCTGGCCGAGCTCTCCGCGCTGTCGGCGCAGCTGCACCGCGCCCTCCTGGAGGCGCGACTCCGGGACGTCCTGCGCCCCTGACTGCGGCGTACGGTGGACTGGCCGCCGGAGGGCCGCACCCGTTCGCGCCGTACCGGTTCCACCCGTACCGCCGCAGCTGAGGGAGCAACACCGTGCAGGAACTCAGAGTCGTCGGGGTCCGGGTCGAGCTGCCCGGCAACCAGCCGATCCTCCTGCTGAAGGAGGCGCAGGGGGAGCGGTACCTGCCCATCTGGATCGGGGCGGTGGAGGCCGCGGCGATCGCCTTCGAGCAGCAGGGGGTCCGGCCGGCGCGGCCGATGACCCACGACCTGCTGCGCGAGGTGGTCCGCACGCTCGGCGCCACCCTCGAGGCGGTCAACATCACCGAGATGCGCGACGGCATCTACATCGCCGAGCTGGTCTTCGGCGACGACCGGGTGGTCAGCGCCCGCCCGTCGGACGCCGTCGCCCTCGCCGTCCGCACCGGCGCGCCGATCTACGGCGCCGAGGACCTGCTCGACGAGGTCGGGATCGAGATCCCCGACGAGCAGGAGGACGAGGTCGAGAAGTTCCGCGAGTTCCTCGACCAGATCTCCCCGGAGGACTTCGGCGCGGGCTCCGGCTCCGGCGGCGCCTGACCTCCGGGGCGGCCGGGACCCCCTCCGTCCCGTCCGTCACACGCGTCGCTCCGGTCACCGCAGGACTGGAGACCCGGGCCGCGGGTGCCGATACCCCCCGGTCGGGGTGCATGCGGCGACACGCCGCCCGGGTCAGTTGACCGCCCTGTGGGCCCGGCTTACGGTCGCGGACAACACCGGTGTGATCCGTGGGGAAGCGGATCGGACCGGGACGGCCGCCGCGCCCGTGGCGGCACGCGAAGGAGGACCGCTGACGTGAGCGACCAGAGCGAGGGCTCCCAGGGTCAGCTCTTCAGCGACGCCGCCGTGGGGGCGACGGACTACGACGAGGTCGACACCGACCTCGTCGGGTACCGCGGCCCGACGGCGTGTGCCGCCGCCGGGATCACCTACCGCCAGCTGGACTACTGGGCCCGTACCGGCCTGGTCGCCCCGTCGGTCCGCAGTGCGACCGGCTCGGGGACCCAGCGGCTGTACTCGTTCCGCGACATCCTGGTGCTGAAGGTGGTCAAGCGGCTGCTCGACACCGGGGTGTCGCTGCAGAACATCCGCAAGGCCGTCGACCACCTGCGCAACCGCGGGATCAAGGATCTCGCCAACGTCACGCTGTTCTCCGACGGGGCGACGGTCTACGAGTGCACCTCGGCCGAGGAGGTCGTCGACCTCCTCGCCGGCGGGCAGGGCGTCTTCGGCATCGCCGTCTCCGGCGCGCTGCGGGAGCTGTCCGGGGAGCTCGCCGAGCTGCCGGCCGAGCGGCTCGACGGCGCCCCGCTGCACGCCGCCGACGACGAGCTGGCGATGCGCCGCCAGCGCCGCGTCCAGACCGCCTGAGTCCGCACGTCCCGGAAGGGCGTCCTGCACCCGCGGGACGCCCGGTCCCCGGCCGTGCGTCCGCCCGCCGGATGCGTCGAGATCGCGCGATCTCGCACGCCGGCGGTGCCGGAGCGGTCGAGATCCCGTGATCTCGACCGGTCGGCGGCCGCCGGACCGCCGAGATCGCGCGATCTCGGCAGGACGCTGGAGCCGAGCGTCCCGCTGGTAGCGTCGTGCTAATGGCGGACGCTGCTGCTGGCCCTCTCCCGTCACTGCGCGCGTTGAGCCCCGCGGGCTCCTTCGCGGCCCGGCACATCGGTCCGCGCGCCGGCGAGACCGACGCGATGCTCGAGGCCGTCGGTCACGACTCGCTGCAGTCACTGGTCGACGCGACCGTGCCCGAGACGGTGCGCGACCGTGACGCGCTGAGCCTCCCCGCGGCCGCCGACGAGGCGGCCGTCCTCGCCGAGCTGCGCGAGCGGGCCGAGGCCAACGAGGTGTTCACCTCGATGATCGGGCTGGGTTACTCCGGCACGGTCACCCCCGCGGTGATCCAGCGGAACATCCTGGAGAACCCCGCCTGGTACACCGCCTACACGCCCTACCAGCCCGAGATCAGCCAGGGTCGGCTCGAGGCGCTGCTGAACTTCCAGACGATGGTCGCCGACCTCACCGGCCTGCCGGTCGCCGGCGCCTCCATGCTCGACGAGGCCACCGCCGCCGCCGAGGCCATGACGCTGGTCCGCCGCGCCGGCCGTGCCAAGCCGGGGGCGGTGTTCGTCGTCGACGCCGACACACTGCCGCAGACCCTCGCGGTCCTGCAGACCCGCGCCGAGCCGCTGGGCATCGGCCTGCACGTCACCGACCTCTCCGCCGGCTGGCCCACCGACCTGCCCGAGGCCGGCGCGTTCGGCGTGCTGCTGTCCTACCCGGGTGCCAGCGGCGCCGTCCGCGACCACCGCGCGCTCGCCGAGGCGGCGCACGCCGCAGGCGCGGCGGTCGTCGTCGCCGCCGACGTGCTGGCGCTGACCCTGCTGGAGGCACCCGGCGAGTGGGGCGCCGACGTCGCCTGCGGCAGCACCCAGCGCTTCGGCGTCCCGCTCGGGTACGGCGGCCCGCACGCCGGCTACCTGTCGGTGCGCGAGGGCCTGGCCCGGCAGCTGCCCGGCCGGCTGGTCGGGGTGTCGGTGGACGCCGACGGCGACGTCGCCTACCGGCTGGCGCTGCAGACCCGCGAGCAGCACATCCGCCGCGAGAAGGCGACCAGCAACATCTGCACCGCCCAGGTGCTGCTCGCCGTCATGGCCGGCACCTACGCCGTCTACCACGGTCCCGAGGGGCTGACCGCGATCGCCGCCCGCGTGCACCGCAGCGCGCTGGCGCTGGCCGGCTGGCTGCGCGCCGGCGGGATCGACGTCGTGCACGGGTCGTTCTTCGACACCGTGCAGGCGCGCGTCCCCGGCCGGGCCGACGAGGTCGTGGCCGCCGCGGCCGCCCGGCGGGTCAACCTGCGCCGGGTCGACGCCGACACCGTCGCGGTCGCCTGCGACGAGACGACGACGCCGGCCGTGCTGCGGCTGGTCGCCGAGGCCTTCGGTGTGGACGCCGACGCGTCCGCCCTGGACGACGACGGCCCCGACGCGCTGCCCGACGTGCTGCGCCGGCGGACGCCGTTCCTCACCCACCCGGTGTTCTCCGCGCACCGCTCGGAGACCGCGCTCATGCGCTACCTGCGGTCGCTGTCGGACAAGGACCTGGCGCTGGACCGCACGATGATCCCGCTGGGCTCGTGCACGATGAAGCTCAACAGCGCCGTCGAGATGGCGGCGGTCACCTGGCCGGAGTTCGGCGGGCTGCACCCCTTCGCCCCGGCCGAGCAGGCCCGCGGCTACCGGCAGCTCATCGACGAGCTGTGCACCTGGCTGGCGGAGATCACCGGGTACGCCGCGGTGAGCGTGCAGCCCAACGCCGGGTCGCAGGGCGAGTTCGCCGGGCTGCTGGCCATCCGCGGCTACCACGCCTCCCGCGGTGAGTCGCACCGCGACGTCTGCCTCATCCCGAGCTCGGCGCACGGCACCAACGCCGCCAGTGCGGTCATGGCCGGGATGCGCGTGGTCGTCGTGGCCTGCGACGAGGCGGGCAACGTCGACCTGGCCGACCTGCGCGCCAAGGTGGGCCAGCACGCCGACCGGCTGGCCGCGATCATGATCACCTACCCGTCGACGCACGGGGTGTTCGAGACCGACATCCGCGACATCTGCGCCGCGGTCCACGACGCCGGCGGGCAGGTCTACGTCGACGGCGCCAACCTCAACGCGATGGTCGGCCTGGCCCGGCCGGGGCGGTTCGGCTCCGACGTCAGCCACCTCAACCTGCACAAGACGTTCTGCATCCCGCACGGCGGCGGCGGCCCCGGCGTCGGCCCGATCGGCGTCCGCGAGCACCTCGTGCCCTTCCTCCCCGGGCACCCGCTGGCCGACACCGGCGGGCAGGGCCCGGCGGTGTCGGGTGCGCCGTTCGGGTCGGCCGGCATCCTGCCGATCTCCTGGGCCTACCTGCGGCTGATGGGCCCCGACGGGCTGCAGCGGGCCACCGAGCACGCCGTCCTGGGCGCCAACTACCTCGCCGCCCGGCTGCGCGAGCACTACCCCGTGCTCTACACCGGCGCCGGCGGGCTGGTCGCCCACGAGTGCATCCTCGACATCCGCCCGATCACCCGGGCCACCGGCATCACCAACGACGACATCGCCAAGCGGCTGGTCGACTTCGGGTTCCACGCCCCGACGATGAGCTTCCCGGTCGCCGGCACGCTCATGGTCGAGCCCACCGAGAGCGAGAACCTCGCCGAGCTCGACCGGTTCGTCGAGGCGATGGTCGCCATCCGCGGCGAGATCGAGGAGGTCGCCTCGGGGGAGTACGACCGCGAGGACAACCCCCTGCGCAACGCCCCGCACACGCTGCGGATGCTGGCCGGGGAGTGGGCGCGGCCCTATCCGCGGTCGGCGGCGGTGTTCCCGGTGCCGCGGCTGACCACCCGCGGCTACCTGTCGCCCGTGCGGCGGATCGACCAGGCGTTCGGGGACCGCAACCTGGTGTGCTCGTGCCCGCCGCCGGAGGCCTTTGCCGAGCCCGAGCCGGCGCACGCCCCGCAGACGCACGTGCCCGGACGGGACGAGGGCGCGCCCGACGACATGGGCACCGCCGCCGACGTGGTGGGCGCCGGCCAGTCCTAGCTGGCCAGGTCTAGCCGGTCGCCGGGAGCGGCACGCCGGGACGTGCCGCTCCCGGGGCGGTCAGGACAGCGGCACGCGGCCGGACGCCGAGGCGATGCCCAGCCAGGTGTGCCGGTTGCCCGCCCAGCACCAGCCGACCTTGGGGGCGTTGCGCCGCTCCCGCCCGTCACGGCCGGTGCCGTTGCTGATCCACAGCGCCGGCGTGCGGGCGTCGAGTGAGCCGTTCGGCCGCCGCAGCCGGGAGCCGACGGTCATGGTGCAGGCGTTGCGCTCCAGCACACCGGGGCACTGCAGCAGCCAGGTGAGCCCCTCGGCCAGGGTCAGCGGCGTCCGGCCGGCGGCGCGGATCCGCGGCAGCGCGTCGTCGGGCGACACGTCGCGGTACCCGTCGCCCCGCTCGGGCCCGCACAGCAGGTACACCGGGCCCGGGGGAGGAACGGCGTCCTCGACGGGTGCGAACTCGTCGAGGTCGGTCATGTCGACGACGACGAACGCCGGACGGTCCTGCCACCGCACGAACGGCACCAGGGCCGAGGGCGGCACGAGGCCCGGCGGCAGCACCAGCAGCGCGCCGTCGCCGTCCCGGTCGGGGTGGCCGGCGGCCGCGGCCGCCCGCAGGTCGCCGGCCGACAGGCCGGCCCGCTCGTGCAGGCCGAGGGCGACCAGCCGCTCGGCCTGGGCGACCGTCGGCGGGAGGAGCGCGGGCAGGACGGGGAGAGCGGTCGGCACGGGGACCTCCGGCACGGTGACGGGCGGCGGACCGTCGCCCAACGACCCGGGGAGCGGTCCGGTTCCGACCTCTGGGCAGGTGACGGCGACGGCCGGATGGAGGACGATCGGCGCATGGCGGCGACGAGGCAGCTCCGGGTCCGGACGGCGGGAGCGGCGCTGGCCGCGGGTGCGCTGCTCACGGCGGGGTGCGCCGGCACGTCGGGGTTGAGCCCGGCCGCGGTCACCGGGGAGCCGTCGGCACCCGCGTCCGAGTCGCTGTCGGAGTCGCCGTCGGAGTCACCGGCCGAGTCCTCGTCGCCCGGTCCGTCCGCGACGCCGTCACCGGCCCCCGGGACGGAGGAGCCGGCACCGGAGGGCTCGACGTCCGACGACCTGCGCGACCGGCTGCTGCCGGCCTCGGCGTTCGGCGCGGACGCGACCGTCGTCGGGATCACCCTCGACCAGCTCGGCGCCGCGGGCCCGGGGTGGGGCGGCTGGGGCGGCCACTGGGGTCACGACCGCGACGGTGACCACGACGGCTGGGCCGGCGAGGTGACCGTGGAGCCCGAGGGGTGCCGCGCGGCGCTGGAAGCCCTCGAGGGCCTCGAGGGCCTCGACGACGAGGCCGGTGACCTGATGTGGGCGGCACAGGCGGCCCGCACCCCGCAGGCGCAGACCGTGCAGGTGCTCGCCGAGTCACCGCAGATCGCGGAGCTGCAGCTGCCGGTCGACCAGCTGCTCGCCGAGTGCGGGACGGTGACCGCGACCGGCCCGTGGGGCTGGAGCGCCACCGTCGAGGCGACGCCGCTGGACGTGCCGGAGCTCGGTCAGCAGAGCGCCGGGGTGCAGGTGACCGTCGACTGGGCCGGGCGCGAGTCGGTCAGCGTGCTCGTCGGCCTCGTGGTCGACGGGTCGCGCGGCCTGCTGCTGGCGCAGAGCGCGGCGCCGGACGCGGCGGCGCCGGACGCGGCCGCCTTCACCGCCCTGCTCACCGAGGCCGCCGAGACCGCCGCCGGCTGAGACCGGCGCCGGCTGAGCCCGGCGCCGGCCCCGCCGCAGCGGGACCCGCGCCGGGCGGTCGGGGAGGTCCCGGGCCTAGGCGGGGACGAGCCCGGCGGTCCGCCACTGGTGGTGGTCGGCGACCGCGCTGCCGTCGGGCAGCAGCTCGCCGTCGTCGTCGAAGAGGACGACGCCGTTGCACAGCAGGCTCCAGCCCTGTTCGGGGTGGCTGCTCACGACCGCGGCGAGGTCACGCGCGTCGCTGGTGGCGTCGGGGCAGGGGGTGGGGTGTGCGCACATCAGGAGGACTCCCGATCAGGTCGGCGGGGAAGGCCGGATATCACTGGCGGTGAACGTCCGGTGACCGGACGTCTCCGAGTGTGCGCCCGGCCCGGGTCTGCGTCAGGTGACGAATCCCACGACCTGACCCCTTCGGGTCGTCAGACCTCGCCATGGCGGACACGTCCCGGGCGGGCGGACCATGCGCCGCCGACGCGTCGCGTCCAGGGCCCGACCGCCCGTCCCTACCGTTATCCCCAACTGACCTCGATCACCACGGACCACGGCGGAGAGCGCCCCGGGGGGAGGAAGTCAGAGTTTGCGCAGCAGGATCCGGCGGACCGAGTGGTCGGCGGACTTCTGCAGCACCAGGCGGGCGCGCGAGCGCGTCGGGGCGATGTTCTGCCGCAGGTTGGGGCCGTTGACCGCGGCCCAGATCGACAGCGCGGTGGCGCGCGCGTCGTCGTCGCTGAGGTCGGCGTAGCGGTGGAAGTAGGCCGAGGTGTCGGCGAAGGCCGTGCGGCGCAGCGCGAGGAACCGCTCGACGTACCACTCCTGGACGTCGGCCTCGACGGCGTCGACGTAGACGGAGAAGTCGAAGAAGTCCGAGAGGAACACCTCGGGCACGCGGCCGTCGTCGTGGCGGCCGGCCTGCAATACGTTGAGGCCCTCGAGCACCAGGACGTCGGGCCGGTCGACGACCTGCCGCTGCCCGGGCAGCACGTCGTAGGACTGGTGGCTGTACACCGGCGCGCTCACCTCCCCGCGGCCGGACTTCACGTCGGCGAGGAAGCGGATCAGCGCCCGCCGGTCGTAGCTCTCGGGGAAGCCCTTGCGTGCCATGTGGCCGCGCTGCTCGAGGACGGCGTTGGGCCACAGGAACCCGTCGGTGGTCACCAGGTCGACCCGCGGCGAGCCGGGTGCGGCGGCGAGCAGCGTCTGCAGCAGCCGGGCGGTGGTGCTCTTGCCGACGGCGACGCTGCCGGCGACGGCGATGACATAGGGGACCTTGGCCGTGGTGTCGCCCAGGAACCGGCTCTGCGCGGCCCACAGCGCCCGGCTGGCGGTCACGTGCAGCCCGAGCAGCTCGGCCAGGGGCAGGTAGACGGTGGCCACCTCGTCGAGGTCGATGCGGTCGCCGAGGCTGCGCAGCGCCACCAGGTCGGCCTCGTCCAGGGGGAGCGTGCGGGAGCCGGCGAGGGCCCGCCACGCGTCCCGGCCGAAGGCCGCGTAGGGCGAGATCTGGGGCCGGGTCCCTGCCGTCACACCGACCATCGTGCCGCCCGCGCCCCCGCGTCCCGACCGGCGGGTCACCCGGGCGGGGGGAACGGCGTCGTCGGGCGGGCTCCGCGCGGGTCCGCCGGGACGGCCCGCGCATAGGGTGCCGGTGTGCCGACCCGCCGAGGGCTGCTCGACAGCGTCGAGCGGTACGCCGCCGCCGCGCCGCTGCCGGACGCGCGGCTCGTCCCGGCCGGGGCGCTCGACGTGCCGGTCGGCCCGCCGGCCTGGCCCCACCCGGCCCGCCCGCGGCCCGGCGCCGGCGCGGTGACCGCCGACGACGTGCGCGCCGCCGTCGCGCTGCAGGAGGAGGCCGGCCTGCCGGCCGCCGTGGAGTGGGTCGTCGAGCGGGCGCCGTCGCTGGGCGCCGCGGCCCGCGCGGCCGGGCTGGTCGTCACCGAGTTCCCGCTGCTCGTGGTCGACGACCCGGTGGAGGTGCTGCTGCCGGCCGGCGTCCGGCTGTACCTGGTGGGCGCCGAGGACCCGGCGCTGCCGCACTACCAGCACCTGCTGGAGTCCGGGTTCGCCCCGCACCACGCCGACCCCGACCCCGAGGACCTCGAGGGTCCGTCCGACGCCCGGGCCGAGGTGCTGCGCGAGCGGGTCGCCACGGGGCGCACCGTGGTGATGGTGGCGCTCGAGGACGGCATGCCGGTGGGCGTCGGCTCGCACTCCCCGGTCGACGTGGACGGCACCGAGATCAGCGAGGTCGTCGGGGTGGCCAGCTCCCCCCGGCGGCGCGGGCGCGGGGTCGGCGCGGCGCTGGCCTCGGCGCTGGTGGCGCAGGCCCGCGAGACCGCCGACCTGGTCTTCCTCACCGCCGGGGACGACGACGTCGCGCGGGTCTACGAGCGCGTCGGCTTCGCCTGGCTGGGCTCCACCGGGGTCGCCGGCCTGCCCGGCTGCTGACCGGGCTCAGCCGCGCGGTGCCGGCAGCGCGGCCGCGGCGGCCGACAGCGCCGCGCGGGCCTCGTCCCAGGACACCGACGGCGGCAGCTCGCTGAGCAGCACGACCACCCGGTCGCCGCTGACGGCCACCGAGTGCAGGTGCCGCACGCCGTCCACGCAGCACATCCACCCCTGCTTGACCGCCGGCATCCCCGGCAGCGTGCCGAACGCGCCGAACCGCTGGTCGAAGCCGTCGGCGGCCAGCGGGGTGGCGGTGCGCATCCACACCAGCAGCGTCGTCGCGTCGGCGGGGGCGGCGACGGTGGGCAGCAGCGCGAGGAAACGGGCCAGGTCGCGCGCGGTCGTCGTCGTCTCGCCCCACTGGGAGGGGTCGGCCGGGGGAGCGGTGCCGGGGAGGCCGTAGCGGTCGGCGACGTCGCGGACCATCTGCGGGCCGTCGAAGCGGGTCCACAGCTCCGAGGCGGCCGGGTCGTCCGACGAGCGGATCATGTCCTGCAGCAGCGCCCAGTCACGCTCGCCGAGGGTGACCAGCCCGGCGCGGGCGCGGTGCAGCAGGTCCTCGGCGAGGAACAGCTTGACCATCGACGCGGTGGGGAAGGGGCGGTCGGCCGCGGCGCCGTTGTCCGCGGTGCGGTGCGCCAGCCGGGTGTCGCGGGCGTCGGTGGCGCGGCCGGTCGGCCCGGGGGGCTCGGGGCGGGCGGTGAGGGCGACGGCCAGCGTCCCGCCGGGGACGGTCCACGACGCGGTGACGGCCGGCACGACGTCGGCGGCCGGGGGACCTGCGGCGGCCCGGGGTCCGCGGCCCGGGACGACGTCGGCGACCAGGAGCAGCAGCAGCGCCGTCAGCAGGGCGGCGCCGCGGGCGGGGCGCGGCCGGGGCGGTGCGGGCGCCGGCCGGGAAGTGCCCCGGGACGTCATGGTCCCGCGGTACCCCCGGTCCGGCGCCGCCGCACGCGCCGGTCAGGACGTCGTCGTTCCGTTCAGTCCTGGGCGTGGGTGACGACCAGCTGCGCCCGGGCCAGCGTGTGCCCGAACAGGTTGAACCCGTGGAACGCGGGGCTGGCGTCGGCCGGCACGCCCATGTCGGCGGTGTCCAGGGCGTGCACCACGACGAAGTAGCGGTGCGGGCCGTGACCGGCCGGGGGAGCGGCACCGACGTACCCGGCGAACCCGGAGTCGTTGCGCAGCTGCCGGGCGCCCGCGGGCAGGCCCGACCCGTCCCGGTCGCCGGCGCCGGCCGGCAGCTCGGTCACCGAGGCGGGGATGCCGGTGACCACCCAGTGCCAGAAGCCGCTGACCGTGGGGGCGTCGGGGTCGAAGACGGTGACGGCGAACCCCTGCGTCTGCTCGGGGAAGCCCGACCACGACAGCTGGGGGGAGGAGTCCTCACCGCCGGCGCCCATGACGCCGCTGACGCAGCGCATCGGCATCACCTCGCCGTCGCGCACGTCGGTGCTGGTGACGGTGAACGACGGGACGGGCGGCAGGAAGTCGTAGGGGCTCGGCGGGACGGTCCGGTCGGCCATGGGCGGTCCTCTCCTCGGGCGGTCGGGGTGGCCGGGACCGGGTGGTCCGGTGCGGCCCCGCGCCGCCCCAGGCTGCCGCCTGCGGTGGGGAGCTGCGACCCCGGGGGGTTCTCGACAGGTCGAGCCCGCGACACGCCGGTAGCGTGGGCGAGCGTGCTCGGACTCCCGGACCGCATCCGTGCCTGTCTCTTCGACATGGACGGCGTCCTCACCCGCACCGCGACGGTGCACATGGCCGCGTGGAAGCGCACCTTCGACGAGTTCCTGCGGGCCACCGACCCCACGGCGGCGGAGTTCAGCCAGCTCGACTACAACCGCTACGTCGACGGCAAGCCGCGGGCCGACGGCGTCCGGGACTTCCTCGCCAGCCGCGGCATCACGCTGCCCGAGGGCAGCCCCGACGACCCCCCTGACGCCCGCACCGTGCACGGCGTCGGCCGCCGCAAGAACGAGCTGCTGCTGACCGAGCTCGAGGAGCACGGCGTCGAGGTGTACCCGGGCTCGATGACCTACCTGCGGGCCGCGCGGGAGGCGGGGCTGGCCACCGCCGTCGTCACCGCCTCGGCCAACGGCGAGCAGGTCATCACCGCCGGCGGCTTCGCCGACCTCATCGACGCCCGCGTCGACGGCGTGGTGACCGCCCGCGAGGGCCTCCGCGGCAAGCCCGCCCCCGACACCTTCCTCGCCGGCGCCCGCGCGCTCGGCGTCGAGCCGTCGGCCGCGGCGGTGTTCGAGGACGCGCTGGCCGGGGTCGCCGCCGGCCGGGCCGGGGACTTCGGGTTCGTCGTGGGCGTCGACCGGGTCGGGCAGGGCGACGCGCTGCGGGAGAACGGCGCCGACGTCGTCGTCACCGACCTCGACCAGCTGCTCGACGGGGGTGCGCGGTGACCGAGGGCCGGCCCAGCTTCCCCGTCGAGCCGTGGTCGCTGACCGAGATCGGTCTCGACCACCCCTCCCTCGGCGTGCACGAGTCGGTGTTCGCGCTCGCCAACGGGCACATCGGCATGCGCGGCTCGTTCGAGGAGGGCGAGCCGATCGTCGTCCCGGGCACCTACCTCAACGGATTCTTCGAGGAGCGGCCGCTGCCCTACGCCGAGGCCGGCTACGGCTTCCCCGAACAGGGCCAGACGGTCGTCAACGTCACCGACGGCAAGCTGATCCGGCTGCTGGTCGGCGACACCCCCCTCGACCTCGACTACGGCGAGATCGTCGAGCACCGCCGCACCCTCGACCTGCGCCGCGGGGTGCTGCGCCGGGTCACCGAGTGGCGCTCGCCCAACGGCCGCACCGTCAAGGTGACCAGCACCCGCCTGGTGTCGCTGCGCCGCCGCTCGATCGCCGCCATCGAGTACGCCGTGGAGTGCACCGACGACCGCGGTGACCTGTACGTGGCGCTGCAGTCGGACCTGCTGGCCAACGAGCCGGTCGACAGCGGCCGCGAGAGCGACGACCCGCGTGCCGCCGCCGCGCTGCGCCGCCCGCTGGTCAACGAGATGGCCGTCGCCCGCGGGCAGCGCGCGGTGCTGGTGCACCGCACCCGGCGCAGCAAGCTGCGCATGGCCGCCGGCATGGACCACGTGATCGAGGTCCCCGACAGCGCCACGCTGGACATCGAGGCGGGGGAGGACCTCGCCCGCTTCACCCTCGCCGCCCGGCTGCCGCAGGGGTCGTCGCTGAAGCTGGTCAAGTACCTGTCCTACGGCTGGAGCTCGCGCCGCTCCTCCGCGGCGCTGCGCGACCAGGTCGAGGGCGCCCTGGCGACCGCGAAGCTCGCCGGCTTCGAGCGACTGCTGCGCGAGCAGCGCGAGGTCCTGGACTCCCACTGGGCGCAGGCCGACGTCGAGATCGAGGGCGACGACGAGCTGCAGCAGGCGGTGCGGGTCGGCGTCTTCCACCTCCTGCAGGCGGGCCTGCGTGCCGAGCGGCAGCCCATCCCCGCCAAGGGGCTCACCGGGCCCGGCTACGACGGGCACACCTTCTGGGACACCGAGACCTACGTGCTGCCGGCGCTGACCTACATCGCGCCCGACGCCGTCCGGGACGCGCTGCGCTGGCGGCACTCCACCCTCGACCTGGCCCGCGACCGCGCCCGCGAGCTCGGCCGCCGCGGCGCGACCTTCCCCTGGCGCACCATCCGCGGGGAGGAGACCAGCGGCTACTGGCCGGCGGGGACGGCGGCCTTCCACATCAACGCCGACATCGCCGACGCCGTCGTGCGCTACGTGCACGCCACCGGCGACGAGGAGTTCGACCGCGACTTCGGCACCGAGCTGCTCATCGAGACCGCGCGGCTGTGGGCGTCGCTGGGGCACTTCGACGCCGAGGACGGGTTCCGCATCGACGGGGTGACCGGGCCCGACGAGTACACCGCCGTCGTCGACAACAACGTCTACACCAACCTCATGGCGCAGCGGAACCTGCGCGAGGCGGCCGCCGCGGTGGAGCGCCACCCCGACGTCGCCGGCCGGCTGCAGGTCACCGAGGACGAGGTGGGGCACTGGCAGCGGGCCGCGCGCCTCATGCGGGTGCCCTGGGACCCGAGGCTGGGCGTGCACATGCAGTCCGAGGCGTTCACCCACCACGAGGAGTGGGACTTCGCCGCGACCCCGCCCGACCACTACCCGCTGCTGCTGCACTACCCCTACTTCGAGATCTACCGCCGGCAGGTGGTCAAGCAGGCCGACCTGGTGATGGCGCTGCACCTGCGCGGGGACGCCTTCACCCACGAGGAGAAGGTCGCCGACTTCGCCTACTACGAGGCCCGCACGGTGCGCGACTCCTCTCTGTCGGCGACCCAGCAGGCGGTGGTGGCCGCCGAGACCGGCCACCTGGAGCTGGCCTACGACTACTGGGGCGAGGCAGCGCTCACCGACCTGCAGAACCTGCACGGCAACGCCGGGCACGGCCTGCACATCGCCTCGCTGGCCGGTGGCTGGACGGTCGCCGTCGCCGGGTTCGGCGGCATGCGCGACCACGACGGCCGGCTGCTGTTCGCCCCGCGGCTGCCCTCCCGGATCACCGGCCTGCGCTTCCGGCTGGCCTACCAGGGGCGGGTCCTCGAGGTGGCCATCGGCCGGGAGCAGACCACCTACCGGCTGCACGACGGCGAGCCGCTCGACATCCACCACCACGGGCGCCGGGTGACCGTGACCGAGAACGAGCTGGTGCTGGACAACCCGCCGGCGCCGGAGGTGGCCCCGGTGACCCAGCCGCCCGGCGCCGCGCCCCGCCGCCGGGGCAAGGGGCAGCGCGACTAGCCGGAGGACCCGTCCCCGCCGCTCCGCCCGGGGCGGGACGCGGCAGGAGGGCCGTTCGAGCACGTCACCTCAGGGGACCAGCAGCCAGCGGGCGGCCAGGACGAGGGCGGCGACGTCGACGAGCAGGAAGGCGCCGACCCACAGCAGCGCGGGCAGCCGGGTGAGCCGGGCGAGCTGGTCGGCGTCGGAGTCCGGCGCGGCCCGCGCCCGCCGCGCGGCCTGCAGCTCGAGCACGGTGCGCGGCGCGGCCAGCAGCAGGAACCAGGTGACGGCGGCGGCGACCGCGGCCTGACCGGCGGGCGGCAGCCACGCGGTGACGGCGGCCAGCGCGGCGCCGGTGACGAGCACCGCCCACAGTCCGTAGAGGTTGCGGATCTGCAGCAGCAGGAGGGCGAGCAGGACCAGCAGCGCCCACAGCACGCCCACCGCGTGTCCGGCCGCCAGCAGGGCCGCCGCGCCCAGCCCGAACAGTCCGGGACCCACGTAGCCGGCCGCGCAGGTGAGCACCATGCCGGGGCCGCTGGGGCGCCCGGCCGACACCGTCAGCCCCGAGGTGTCCGAGTGCAGCCGGATCCCGGCTAACCGGCGGCCGGTGGCCAGCGCGGCCAGTCCGTGGGCGCCCTCGTGGGCGATGGTGACCACGGTCCGCGCCGGCCGCCACAGCGCCGGCGTCGCCACCACGAGCAGGGCGACGACGGCCGCCCCGGCCAGCACCTCGAGGGGCAGGGGCGCCTCGGCCGTGACGCGGCTCCAGAGGCGGTCGACGGCGTCCATCCCGGCGAGTCAAGCGCACCCACCGGCAGCGCGCTGGATGCGGGACGTCACCGTGTCGACCGTTATCCCCAACATTAGCTTGGCAACCCCTGACGGGAAGACCGCAGCGGGAGCGGGGGAGATCACGCTGCGGCCTGGCCCGTCGCTCACCGATCCTGGGAGCGTGACCTCGCCACCGTCCGTCGCCGCCGCGAGCCTGCCGGTGACGCTGTCCTTCACCCGCCGGGCCGATCCCGCGCACACCCGCGAGATGACCGCCTGGATCCGCGCCGGCCTCACGATGGCCGAGTCGTTCCCCGGGTTCCTCGGCGCGGGATGGGTGCGCCCGCGCGACGGCTCCGACGAGTGGCACATGCTGTGCCGCTTCGCCGACCCGTCGGCGCTCGGGGTCTGGGAGGCCTCGCCGGAGCGGGCGTGGTGGCTGCGGTCGGCCGAGGGGCTGGCGGAGGTCACCCGCACCGAGCGCCGCACCGGCATCGAGGGCTGGTTCGACCAGCCGGCCGGCACGGAGGGTGGTCACCCCGGCCGGTCCTCCGGCCCCACCGGCGCTGGAAGCAGGCGACGACGATCTGGCTGGTCTTCCACCCGCTGAACCTTCTGGCCACGGTGACCCTGGGGGCGCTGCTCGCCGACGTCCACGTGGCCCTGCGGGTGCTCGCGGTCACCCTGGCCCTCACGCCGGTGATGACCTACGTGCTGCTGCCCTGGATCACCCGTCGGCTCGGATGGTGGCTGCAGGGTCGTTCCTGGCGCGACCGCCGTCGCTGAGCCGGCGAACGCGTCCGGCTCGCTTCGCAGTCGACCGTTATCCCTAACTAGCTGTTGTTTTTATGGGGAACACAAGAACAAGCCCGAGAAGGGGGAACCGGCGTCCCGGTCGCGATCCCGGGACGAGCGCCGCCCGCCGGGGGAGTGGCGATCGTCGGGCGGTGCTCCGCCTCCCGTCCGGCTGCCGGCGTTGCCGGTCACCCGAGCCAGTCGATCCGGCCGCCGTGGGGAGCGGTGCGGGCCAGGGGGCGGCCGTCGAGGGAGAGCACGAGGTGCGGCCCCCACCCCCCGGGGTACGGCTCGCCGGTGCCGGGCACCATCCCGGCGCCCTCCTGGGCGATCCAGCACACCGGCAGCCCGCGCACCCGGTCGACGAAGGCCGCGCGGTGGTCCGCGTCGAGGTAGGGCAGCACGGCGGTGTGCAACACCACCGGCGTCGCACCGTCGGGCACGAGCGCGAGGGCCGCGGGCAGCTGCTCGAGCAGGTCGCCGGTCAGCAGGGTCGGTGGGTCGGCGGCGGCGACCGCCGCCGCGGCCTCGAGTCGCTGCAGGCGCTCGACCTCGACCGGGCCGGGCCAGACCAGGCAGCGCAACCAGGCGACGTCGCCGGGGTCGGTGACGTCGAGCGGGTCCAGGTCCACACCGATCCGTGCGACCACCTCCGGCGGCGCGGCCGGCACCGGTACCGCGCCGCTCGTCGTGCACCGGATCAGCACCGGGCCCGGCGGCCCGACCGCTCGGCCGTCGTACTCGTAGCCGTACCGGTCGGGGTAGAGGCACAGCCCGGCCGAGGTCCCCACCTCGACGAGGGCGAGCGGCCCCTCGACCATGGCCAGAGCGGGCAGCAGCGCGGCGCAGCGCGCGGGCTCGTTGGTCTGGATCGTTCGCGTCAACAGCGTCTGCCGCAGGCGGTGGCCGTCGGCCAGCACCCGGTCCCGTAGCTCGGCCCCGTCGGCCGGGATGCCCCCGAGGAACCGGAGGACGGCGAGGACCAGCGGGGGAGTGCTCCTCTCCGCCGGCAGGCCGGCCAGGAAGGCCAGGACCTCCCGGTCGCCGGCCACGGCGGCGGCCAGCGCGGAGTAGGCCGGCGCCTCGACGGCGGTCTCCCTGCTGAACGCGCGGTACCCCTCGGCGATCCGGTCCCGCGCGTCGTCGTCCATCGCTCGATCGTGCCCCGGACGCCGACAGAGGGGAGCTGCCGGCGTCGGGTGGAGGACGTGCGACCCGCTGCCGATGTCAGTCGGGACGACGCCACGAGGCATAGGCCTCGTGCGCCCCTTGACCGTTATCCCTAACAACAATTCGTCTTTTTCACACGAGCAAGAACCAACCGCAAGGACGGAGCAGGTCGACCGCATCGCCGTCGGGGTCGGGGTCGCGGTCGTGGGCGACCCGCTGACCCACGGCATGCCGGTGGGCAGGCTCTGCACCAGCCCGCCGAGGTCGGACACGTGGGGGAGTGCGGCGTCGGCGACCTCGACGCCGACCAGGACCCGGCCGCCGGACCGCGGGGAGTCATCGGTCGTGGGCACCCCGGCCGGCGTTGCGCAGTCCCTCGCCGAGGAGCACGAAGGCGGCCACCGCGACGACCAGGACGACGCTGGGCAGGACCAGCGCGTGCGGCGCACGGGAGGCCACCTCACCGCCCTGCTGGAGCAGGATGCCCCAGGACTCGGTGGGCCGCTGGAGGCCGACCCCGGCGAAGGTCAGCACCGCCTCGGCCGAGATGAGCACCCCGGCGTAGGCGCTGGCGAACACCACCAGCGGGCGCGCGGCGTTGGGCAGCACGTGGCGCGCGAGCAGCCGCAGGGGGCCGACACCCAGCGCGCGGGCCGCCGTCACGTGGTCCAGGGCCAGCACCTGCCGCGTGCTGGCCCGCGCGATCCGCACCATGGGCGGCCAGCTGAACACCGCGAGCACGGCCACGACCTGCCACACCCCGCGCCGGTCGGTCGCGCTGAGCAGGACGACGCCACCGAGCACGAGCGGGATGCCCGACCACACGTCGGTCACCCGCGACACCAGGCCGTCGAGCAGGCCGCCGGCGTACCCGGCGAGCGTCCCCAGGACGACGGCGAGCAGGCCGGTCAGCGCGACGACCGACAGGGCCAGCAGCAGCGAGGTCCGGGCGCCGTAGACCGTCTTGGCGGCCAGGTCGCAGCCGAAGACGTCGAAGCCGAAGGGGTGCGACCACGACGGCGGCACCAGCGAGTCGGCGAGGTCGCAGGAGCGCGGGTCGGCGTCGGTGAACACACCGGGTACCACCGCCACGGTGGCCAGCAGGACCAGCAGGACGGTGCCGACCGCGAGCGGCGCGTTGCCCGGACGCCGGCCGGCTGCCGGGCCTCCTGCGGCGCGGGCGGGGGACGAGGACGACACCGGCGGAGTCTCGCCGAGGACGGCCCCGGCGTCGACCGCGCTGATCACGGTCCTGCCACGATGTCGGCCGTGCTCGCCTTCGCCGTCCGCCGGACCGGGCAGATGCTGCTGAGCCTGTGGGCCGCCGTGACGCTCGTCTTCGTCGCCGTGACGCAACTGCCCGGGGACCCGGTGCGGGCCCTGTTCGGGTTCGAGCCGCCGCCACCGGCCCTCTACGCCCGCATCCGCAGCGACTTCCACCTCGACGAGCCGCTGCTGGTGCAGTACGCGCTGTACCTGCGTGACCTGCTGACCGGGGACTGGGGCAGCGGCCTGCCCCGCCTGCGCGGGGACGCCGTGGTGCCCGGGCCGGCCGTCCTCGACGTCGTCGCCGCCACGGCGCCGGTCAGCGCGGTGCTGCTGGCCGGCGCGGTCGTCGTCCAGCTCGTCATCGGCGTCGTGGCCGGGGCGCTGGCGGCCGGCGGGCGGTGGACCGGCCGGGGTGTGTACGCGGTGGCCACGGTGCTCGTCGGCACGCCGGTCGTGGTGGCGGCGGCCCTGCTGCGGTTCGTGTTCGTCTCCGAGCTGGGCTGGGCGCCGTTCAACGGGCTCTCCGGCGACCCGGCGGCCTACGTGCTGCCGGTCCTCGCGCTGGCCGCCCTGTCGACCGGCTACGTCGCGCTCATCACCCGGGCCGAGGTCGGCGACACCCTGCGCAGCCCGTTCGTGCAGGCCGCCCGCGGCCGCGGCCTGCGCCCGTGGCGGGTGGTGGGGGTGCACGCGCTGCGGCCGTCGCTGACGCCCGTCGTGACGTTCGTGGCCGCCAACCTCGGGCAGCTCTTCGTCGGCCTCATCGTCGTCGAGGGCGTCTTCGTCATGCCCGGTGTCGGCGCGGCGATCCTCGGCGCGATCCAGGACCGGGACCGGGCGCTGCTGGTCGGACTCACCACCGTGGTGATCGCGGCGGTGATCGTGGCCAACGCGGTCGCCGACATCGCCGCGGCGGCCCTCGACCCGCGGGTGCGGCTGCAGCCGGCCAGCTGACACCCCAGCTCAGGACCGGGTGAGGACGACGAGCTGCGAGGTCGTCCGGGTCATCGCGACGTAGCGGTCGACCGCCCCCTCGACGCCGCCGCCGAACGCCTCGGGGTCGACGAGGACGACGAGGTCGAACTCCAGTCCCTTGGCCAGCTCCGGCGTCAGGGACCGGACGCGCGGGGTCGGCCGCAGCCCGGGGGCGCCGATGACGCAGGCGATCCCGTCGGCGTGCGCGGCGAGCCACTCCTCGAGCACCCGGCCGAGCTCGGGAACGGCTCCGCGGACGACGGGGACGCCGCTGCTGCGGACGGAGGTCGGCACGTTGGCGTCGGGCAGCACGGCGCGGATGACCGGCTCGGCCTCGGCCATCACCTCGGCCGGCGTCCGGTAGTTCACCGTCAGCGAGGCCACCTCGACCCGGTCGAGGCCGACCCGCCGCAGCCGCTCGCGCCAGGACCCGGTGAACCCGTGCCGGGCCTGCGCGCGGTCGCCGACGACCGTCATGCTGTGGGACGGGCAGCGCGACAGCAGCATCTGCCACTCGGCGTCGGTCAGCTCCTGCGCCTCGTCGACCACGACGTGCGCGAACGGGCCGGCGAGCAGGTCGGGATCGGGGGTGGGCAGGGCGGCGTCGTCGACCAGGGCGTCCTGCAGGTCACCGTGGCGCAGGCTGGTCATCAGCAGCAACTCGGAGTCGTCGGCGGCGATCAGCTCGTCGATGACGCCGGACATGCGCTCCCGCTCGGTGGCGACGGCGGCCCGGTGCCGGCGCGCCTGCCGCTCCACCTCCGGGTCGCCGACGCGCTGCCGTGCTGCGTCGAGGAGGGGCAGGTCGGACACCGTCCACGCGTGGGGCTCGGCGCGCTGCAGTGCCCGGACCTCGTCCGGGCCCAGCCACGGTGCGCACCGGCGCAGATAGGCCGGCACCGACCACAGGTCCCCGACGACGTCGGTGGCCTCGAGCAGCGGCCACGCGCGGTCGAAGGCCGCGCGCAGCTCCCGGTCCTGGAGGAGCGTGCGGCGGATGCGGTCGCGGGAGACGTCCTCGTCGTCGTGGGCATCGTCGTGCGCATCGTCGTGCGCGTCCACGAGGATCTCCAGCAGCGCCTCCCACGCCTGCCCGCGCCCCTCGTTGTGCGGCGTGCCGGGCTCCGGCGTCGCGAACGCCTCCGCCCAGTCCTCCGGGCCGAGCCGGACGTCGGACCACGGCGTGGTGACGGTCATCGCCGTGCCGGGCGGCTGCTCGTGGAAGCGGACCGCCTCCTCGACCGCGCCCACCAGGCGCGCGGAGGCCTTGAGGCGGGCCACCTGCGGGTCGCGCTCCGGTCCTGCTGCCGCTCCCTCGGGGACGAGGTCGCGCAGGGTGGCGATCTGCACCTCCTCCTCGCCGAGGGAGGGGAGCACGTCGGAGACGTAGGCCAGGTAGGGCTGGGAGGGGCCGACGACCAGCACCCCGCCCCGGCGCGGGCCGAGGTGGGAGTCGGCGTAGAGCAGGTGGGCGGTGCGGTGCAGGGCGACGACGGTCTTACCGGTCCCCGGTCCGCCGTCGACGACGAGGGCGCCGGCCGAGCCCGCTCGGATGATCGCGTGCTGGTCGGCCTGGATGGTGCCCAGCACGTCCCGCATCCGGGCCGACCGGGTGGCGCCCAGGCTGGCGATGAAGGCCGACTGGTCGTCGAGGGCGGCGTGTCCCTGCCACCCCTCGGCGGTGAAGACCTCGTCCCAGTAGTCGGTGACGCGGCCGCGGGTCCAGCGGTACCGGCGGCGGCTGACCAGACCCATCGGGTCAGCGTGGGTGGCGCCGAAGAAGGGCTCGGCGGCGGGGGAGCGCCAGTCGACCAGCAGCCGGCGGCCCGCGCCGTCGGTGAGGCCGAGCCGGCCGACGTAGACGGGTGCGCTGCCGTCCGCGGCGACGACGCGGCCCAGGCACAGGTCCAGGCCGAAGCGCCGCAGGGTGCGCAGGCGGGCGCTGAGCCGGTGCACCTCCAGGTCGCGGTCGAGAGCGGCCTGCCCGGCGCCGCCGCGTGTCCGGCGCTCGGCGTCGAGCCGCGCGGACAGGTCGGCGATCGTGCGCTCGAGGCCGGCGGCGACGGCGGCGAGGTGCCGCTCGTCGTCGGCGATGAGGACGGGGTCGGCCTTGGCGGCGAGGTGGTCGGGGAGGTCGAACGCGCTGGCGGTCGTGGCGGTCACGGGAGCGGCTCCGGAGGTGCGGGGGAGAGGCGGCGTGGTCCCCGGCCCGTTCGGCGGGGTCGACGGCGGGTGGTCCCGGCCTCGGCGGGCGAGTCTGCGACCTCACCCGGGTCTTGCCGCAAGCCCCGGGGCGCGCTATACGTTGAGGTGGGACGAGGACGGGCGTGCTGCTCCGCCGTCCCTCCCGACTCCAGGCCACCACCGGATCGCCGTCGTGCCGGTGTCTGTGCGTCGCCGCCGGACGGGTGTGGCACCGAGGTGCTCGAGCGCCCGGGCGGACGTCGGCACGCGGCCGTCTTCGGGCACCTGTCCCGCCGGTGCGACGACGACCAGGGAGCTGCGGTGGCGACACGCGGGACCGGCACGGCGTGTGGTCCCGCCGGCTCCATGATCGTCCGCCGCGGGGCGCGTGTCCGGTGACGGACGACGACGGGTGGCGTCGGGTGACGTCGGGTGACGTCGGACCGGAGCCCGCGCCGGCCTGGGCGCCGACCCGTGCCGGCCCGGTCAGGCGTCGGACGACGGTCCCGGGCGCAGCCGGGGGAATGGGCGGACGACCTCATCGGGGCGGGGTCGCTCCCGACTAGTTGACATAATGTGCATTATCGGCGCGACGTTCACGTGCGCGGACGGCGCACGATCGGCCGCCCGACCAGCTGCCGCTGGGTGTCCGCGACACGTGCCGTTCCCACCGGTTCGCCGGCACGGACGACGCCGTTGACGACCGCGCACGCGTCCGCCCGGATGTCGACCGCCGTCTGTCCGGCCGCGCGGATCTCGACGGCCCGGCATCCGGCTGCTGCTCGTCGGCCGGCTGCGGCTCCGGCCCGCCGCCGGGTTCCCGAGCCGGCCCACGGAGCTGCCTGCCGCCGGCGACTCCGGTCGCCGTCCGTGCCGCTCCTGCGGGTCCCGACCCGGCCACCTGGACCACGGACCGGCAGCCGCGACCGTTCGGACCCCTCCTCCGGGCAGCCCGCCACACCACCATAATTACGTCACAGTGACGGAAGCGCGGGGGTGTCCGTGCTTCGACGGGCGGCTCGACCGCTGCCTGCTTAGGGTCGAGGACATGGAACTCCGACGTCCGATCGCCGCCCTCTTGACCGCGCTGGCGCTCGTGGGAGGCGGCGCGACGGTGACCGCCTGCGCGTCGTCGGGGCAGGACGCCAACGACGGCACGACCGACGACAGTGAGAACACCAGCGGCGACGACCCGTCCGAGGACTCCCGGGACAACCTGCCCGACAACAGCAACCCGGACGAGGGTGCCCCCGAGGACCAGGACGACGACACGCAGGACCCGGACTGATCCGGAGTCCCGCGGACGGCCGGTCGGCTCAGCCGGCGCGCTCGGTGACCCAGAGCCGGTCGAGCCGGCCGGTCGAGTGCACCAGGTCGGCCAGGGACCGCTCGAGCTCGGCCTTGGTGTGCCGCTCGCCGAGCAGGGTCTGCACGTCCTCGAGGGCGCAGCGGAGCTGGAACAGCCGGTCCTGCAGGCCGTCGAGCTCGGCGCGCCGCACCAGCACGACGTCGTCGGAGAGGCCGGCCTTGGCGGTGGCCGAGCGCTGCTCGTAGGCCCGCTGGCGGCAGGCCTGCCCGCAGTAGAGGCGCGGGCGGCCGACCGACCCGGCCTGGGGCAGGACCCGCCGGCACCAGCCGCACCGGCGGTCGGTGCCGCTCCCCTGCCCCGCGTCCTCCCCCGCCGTCGGGACCGGCGTCGTCACCGTGGTCGTCCTGCTCCTGGTCGTCCTCCGCTCCGGTGTCGTGCCCACCGCCGTCCGGACGGCCGTCCGGACCGTTCCCGCGTCGGTGCCGCGGACCTGCTGCTCAGCCACGGCGGGGACGCTAGACGTCCCCACCGACAGTCCCGGGTGACACGCCCGTGCAGGGCCGGAGAAGGGCCTGGTGGGGGCGTCGGGGTGCGCCGCTAGCGTGTCGAGCGTGCCTCCCGCCCGGTTCGCCTACCTCGACGGACCGACGCCCCTGGCGATGGCCCACCGCGGCGGCGCGATCGAGCACCTGGAGAACACCATGCCGGCCTTCGAGGCCTGCGTGGCGATGGGCTATCGGTACCTCGAGACCGACGTCCGGGTCACCGCCGACGGCGTCCCCGTCGTGTTCCACGACCCCTCCCTGGACCGCGTCACCGACCGCAGCGGCCGCGTCGAGCAGCTGCCCTGGGCCGAGGTCGCCCGCGCCCGCATCGGCGGCCGGGAGCCGATCCTGCGGCTGGAGGAGCTGCTCGGCGCCTGGCCCGACGTCCGGTTCAACCTCGACGTCAAGGCCGCCGGCGTGCTGGCCCCGCTGGCGCGCACGGTGCGCCGGACCGGTGTGCTCGACCGCATCTGCCTCGCGTCGTTCTCCGACGCCCGGGTCGCGGCCGCCCGGCGGGTGCTCGGGCCGGCCGTGTGCACGTCGCTGGGCCCGCGCGGGGTGGCGGCGCTGCGGCTGTCGTCGTACTCGCCGCGGGCGGCCGGGCTGGTGCGCGTGCAGGCCGGGTGCGCGCAGGTGCCGCTGCAGCTGGGCGGCCGGGCGCTGGTCGACGAGCGGTTCGTCACCGCGGCGCACGCCCGGGGCCTGCAGGTGCACGTCTGGACCGTCGACACCCCGGAGGAGGCGACGGCGATGCTCGACCTCGGGGTCGACGGGATCATGACCGACCGCCCGGCCATGCTCAAGCAGCTCCTCGAGGCCCGCGGCCAGTGGGGGCAGTCGTGACCGGTCTGACCGGCCGGCTGCGCGCCTGGCGGCCCACGCCGCCGCCGCTGCCCGACCACCTCGAGCCGATCCTGCGCGACGGCGACCCCGAGTGGTTCGTCCGGGAGCTGGCGATCGCGGCGGCGCCGCCGTGGTGGGTGTGGCTGTTGCTGCTGCGGCGGTTCTCCTGGCTGGTGGACCTCTTCGGCCGGGTGGAGGTGACCGGGTCGGTCCCGGAGGAGCTGCGGCGCGGGCCGCTGCTGCTGGCGGCCAACCACGTCGGCGACTTCGACCCCTTCGTCGTCGCGGTCGCGCTGCACCGGCTCGGCGTGGTCCCGCGGATCATGGCCACCGGCGGGATCATGTCCGCGCCGGTGGCCGGGCCGCTGCTGGAGCGCGCCGGGGGCATCCGGGTGGAGCGCGGCACGCAGCTCGCCCGCCACGCGGTGCGGGTGACCGAGGTGGCGCTGGTGCACGGCGGGCACGTCGTCGCCTATCCCGAGGGGCGGGTGGGCCTGGCCCCCGACGGGTGGCCCGAGCGCGGCCGCACCGGCATGGCGCGGCTGGCCCTCGGCGTGCGGGTCCCGGTGCTGCCGGTCAGCCAGTGGGGCGCCCAGGAGGTGCTGCAGTACGGCAACGACTGGGGCAAGCTGCGCACCCTGGCGCGCTCGCTGGTGCGGCGTCCGGTGCTGCGGGTGCACGTCGGGCCGCCGGTGTTCATGGAGGACCTCGAGGTGGGGCGGGTGGGCGACGCCAACCGGGCCCGGATGCGCATCGCGGCGGCGATCACCCGCGGGCTGGTGCCGCTGCGGGCGGCGAGCCGGCCGCTGCACCCCGACCCGACCCGCCCGACGACCGGCGCGGCGGCGTTCCCCGGCGGGGTCGTGCCGCCGGACATCCCGTGACCGGCCGGTGCTGGATCCGCCCCGTCCGGGGTGGCACCCTGCGCACGCGGCCGAGCCTGCGGGGCCGCACGTGAGCACAGCACCGTCGGTCACGACGCCGACGAGCGTCAGCGAGGAGGAGTCGTGACCGCCCCCGAGATCCAGGCCGTTCCCGGCCCGGCCGATCCCGCGCTGCGCCGCGAGCGCTTCGGCTGGTACTCCTACGACTGGGCGATGTCGGTGTTCAACACCAGCGTCACCACGGTCTTCCTGGGCCCGTACCTGACCAGCGTCGCCCGGGACGCCGTCGGCGCCGACGGTCGGCTGCCGTTCCTGGGGTTGTCGATCCCGCCGGGCAGCTGGTTCTCCTACGTGCTGTCGTTCTCGGTCGTCCTGCAGGTGCTGGTGCTGCCGCTCACCGGCGCCGTCGCCGACCGCTCGGGCCGCAAGCGGCACCTGCTCGGCGGGCTGGCGGCGCTGGGCGCGCTGGCGGCCACCTGCCTGTTCTTCGTCGCCGACGGCCGCTACCTGCTGGGTGCGGCGCTGTTCGTCGTCGCCAACGTCTCCTTCGGCGCCGCCACCGTCGTCTACTACTCCTGGCTGCCCGACCTCGCCTCCCCGGACGAGCGCGACGCCGTCTCCAGCCGCGGCTGGGCCTTCGGCTACGTCGGCGGGGCGCTGCTGCTCGCCGTGCACCTGGGCCTGTTCCTCGGGGCGGAGTCCCTCGGGCTGACCGAGGGCGAGGCGGTGCGCATCTGCCTGGCGACGTCGGGCCTGTGGTGGGGGCTGTTCACGCTGGTCACCGTCTCCCTCCTGCGCGACCGGCCGCCGGCCGCCTCCCACGGCGCGGCCACCAGCGGCTTCCGGCAGCTGGCCGCGACGCTCAGGGGGATGCGGGCGTTCCCGCTGACGCTGTGGTTCCTCGGCGCGTACCTGTTGTTCAACGACGGCGTGCAGACCGTCATCTCGCTGTCGGCCACCTACGCCAGCGAGGAGCTGGGGCTGTCGCAGTCGGTGCTCACCGGGGCGATCCTCATGGTGCAGGTGGTCGCCGTCTTCGGCGCGCTCGGGCTGGGGCGGGTGGCCGCCCGCTACGGCGCCAAGCGCACGGTGCTGGGCTGCCTGGTGGCCTGGACGGCGGTGCTGGTCGCCGCGTACTGGCTGCAGGAGGGCGCGGTCGCCCAGTTCTACGCGCTGGCGGCGGTGATCGGGCTGGTGCAGGGCGGCACGCAGGCGCTGTCGCGGTCGCTGTTCAGCCACCTCATCCCGGCGGGCCGGGAGGCGGAGTACTACAGCTTCTACGAGATCAGCGACCGCGGGACCAGCTGGCTCGGGCCGTTGGCCTTCGGCCTGACCTACCAGCTCACCGGGTCCTACCGGTACGCGATCATCAGCCTGGTCGTGTTCTTCGTCGCCGGCTTCCTGCTGCTGCTGCGCCTGCCCCTGCGGCGGGCGGTGCTGGCCGCGGGCAACACGCCGCCCGAGCGGCTGTGACCGATCCCGCACCCGCGACCCCACCCGCGGCTCCAGCGGTCCCGGCCGCCGGTGACCGGCGGAGAGCGCCCGCGCCGGCGCACCTGCGCTTCTTCCACGGCCCGATGGACTGCGGCAAGTCCACGCTGGCGCTGCAGGTCGACCACAACCAGAGCCGGCAGGGCCGCTCGGGCCTGCTGCTGACCCAGGGCGACCGCTCGGTGCGGCCGCAGATCACCTCCCGGGTGGGGCTGGCGCACGACGCCGTCGAGGTCGACGACCACACCGACCTGCTGCTGCTGGTGCGCAGCCGCTGGGCCGACGGCACCCGCGTGGACTACCTCATCGTCGACGAGGCGCAGTTCCTCACGCCGGCGCAGGTCGACCAGCTCGCCGAGCTCGTCGACGCCTCGCACGTCGACGTCTACGCCTTCGGCCTGACCACCGACTTCCGCACCCGGCTGTTCCCGGGCACGCAGCGGCTGCTCGAGGTCGCCGACGACGTGCAGCGCATCCAGGTCGAGGTGCTGTGCTGGTGCGGGGCGCCGGGGCTGCTCAACGCCCGCGTCGTCGACGGGCAGCTGGTGCGGCAGGGCGCCACGGTGGTGGTCGCGGACACCGCGCCCACCCCGGTGCCCGAGGCCGACCACACACCCGGCCCGGAGGTGCACTACCAGGTGCTGTGCCGCCGCCACCACGTGCTCGGGCAGCTGGGCCCGGGAGCGGCCGGACCGGGCCAGCTCGAGCTGCCCTGACCTCCCCGGGCCTCCCGGCGCGCGGCGGTGGCTCACCCGGTCGGGGGGCGTTGCGTGCCCCGATACCACTCCATGCGATGATGGGGAACCGACTCCGCGGAATCTCTCCGCGAAATCCGCCGTTGGTCTCCTTGACTACCTCCTGCAGTGGGTACCCCCTGCTGCGAGCAGTCCCGACCGACACCCACCAGCACGAGAGGACGGTGTGCCATGGGCGAGCGTTCCCTGCGGGGCAGCCGACTGGGCAGCGTCAGCTACGAGACGGAGCGGAACACCGCCCCGATCGAGCGCCAGTACGTCGAGTACAAGTGCCCCTCGGGTCACCAGTTCACCGTGCCCTTCGCCGACGACGCCGAGGTGCCCGACACCTGGGAGTGCAAGTTCGACGGCGCGTCGGCCAAGCTGGTCGGCGGCGCGGAGCCCGCTCCCAAGAAGGTCAAGCCCCCGCGGACCCACTGGGACATGCTCCTGGAGCGTCGCTCCGTGGAGGACCTCGAGGAGGTCCTCGCCGAGCGGCTCGAGGTGCTCCGCGGCCGGCGGACCCGCGCCAGCTGACACCGCACCACCCAGCACGACACCAGCACGACACGGAACGGCCCCGGTGGGACTCCCCACCGGGGCCGTTCCGCGTGCTCAGCGGGTGAGGTGCTCCCCCACGACCCCGCCCTCGGCGACCTCGCCCTCGATGACTTCGCCCTCGATGACCCGCACCGGACCGCCTGGGTATGGAAAGTCCGGCGCCCGCGTGCTGCGCACCCGCACCGGGACGGCCACACCCAGGACGCCCAGCCGGGCCGCCAGCCCACGGCCGACGGCGGCGCGCACCAGCGGCCGGGTGGGCGGCAGCAGGAACAGCAGCCCGACGACGTCGCCGAGGAACCCCGGCAGCACCATCAGCACCCCGCCGACGGCGACCAGGCCGGCGTCACCGGCCGCGCGGCCCGGCGACCGGTGCGCCTGCGCCCGCTCCCGCAGCTCGGCCAGCGCGCGGCCGCCCTGGCGCGCCGTGAGCGTCCAGCCCAGCACGGTGGTGGCCAGCGCGGCCACGAGCGTCCAGCCGACACCGATCCACGCCGCGACGAGCACGAAGACGGCGATCTCCGCGAGGGCCCACAGCCCCACCAGGACCCGGATGCGGCGTCCCCTGACCTGCTGTCCCACGGCTCTCCCCGGTCCGGCCTCGCCGGCGGCCCGGGTCCGCCTACCGGACCTCGCTGGACCGCCCGCCGTCGCGGACCCGTCCGGGCACGGCCCGGGGGACCCGGCCCGGCAGCCGATCGGCCAGCCGGTCCTGCAGGCCCCACCAGGTGACCCGTACCAACGCCTCTTCAACGATCGAGGCGGTCATCTTGCTCCTGCCGGCCGTGCGTTCGCTGAAGGTGATCGGCACCTCGGTCACCCGGGCGCCGGCGCGCACCGCCCGCCAGGCCCAGTCGACCTGGAAGCAGTAGCCCTGGCTGGCCACCTCGTCGAAGGGCAGCCGGTCGACCAGCTCCCCGCGGACGGCGCGGAACCCGCCGGTGGCGTCGGCCAGGGGCAGCCGCAGCGCCCAGCGCGTGTAGCGGTTGCCCACCCGCGACAGCATCAGCCGGCGGCGCGGCCAGTCCTCCACCCGCCCGCCGGGCACCCACCGCGAGCCCAGCACCAGGTCGGCGTCGTCGAGGGCGGCCAGCAGCCGGGGCAGCTGCTCGGGGTGGTGGGAGCCGTCGGCGTCCATCTCGACCAGGACGTCGTAGCCGCGCTCGCGGCCCCAGCGGAACCCGGCGACGTAGGCCGGGCCCAGGCCGGACTTGTGGGTGCGGCGCAGCACGTGCACCCGGGGGTCCCGCGCGGCCAGCTGCTCGGCGAGCTCGCCGGTGCCGTCGGGTGAGCCGTCGTCGACCACGAGCGCGTCGGCGCCGGGGACCGCGGCGTGCAGCCGGGCGAGGACCGGCCCGAGGTTGTCGACCTCGTCGTAGGTCGGGACGACCACCAGGACCCGGGAGGGGCCGCTCACGCCCCGCCCCGCCGGGCACGCAGCGCGGGGACGGCGACGGCGAGGACGGCGGCGGCGCCCAGCACGGTGAGGGTCCACTCGGGGACGGCGTCGAGCCGCTCGGCGAGGGTGGTGAAGTCGCGCTGGGCGACGTCCTCGACGAACACCGCGGGGGTGAACAGCTCCGAGCGGCGGGCCAGCGACCCGTCGGGCGCCACGACGGCGGAGATGCCACTGGTGGCGGCGACGACGACGGTGCGGCCGAACTCCACGGCCCGCAGCCGGCTGGCGGCCAGCTGCTGCTCGCTCTCGTCGGTGTAGCCGAAGGTGGCGTTGTTGGTCTGCACGACGAGCATCCCGGCGCCAGCCTGCACGGTGTCGGCGACCAGGGAGTCGTAGACCACCTCGAAGCAGATGACGTCGCCCACCCGCGCGCCGCCCATGTCCAGCACGCCGACCTCGGTGCCCTTGGTGAAGTCGCGGCGGACCAGGTCGACCTTGTCGCTGAAGAAGCGGAAGAAGTCGCGCGCCGGGACGTACTCGGCCAGCGGCACGGGGTGGCGCTTGACGTAGGTCTGCCCGGGCCCGCTCTCGGGGTCCCAGACGATGCCGGTGTTGGACAGGTACTCCCCCGGCCCCTGCACGACGGCGCCCACCAGCACCGGCGCGCCGATCGCGGCGGCGGCGCGGCTGATCTGCCGGGCGGCGTCGGCGTTGGTGTAGGGGTCGATGT
The DNA here is from genome assembly GCF_900115395.1 of Geodermatophilus obscurus. Classification (GTDB taxonomy): domain Bacteria; phylum Actinomycetota; class Actinomycetes; order Mycobacteriales; family Geodermatophilaceae; genus Geodermatophilus; species Geodermatophilus obscurus_B. The sequence continues at coordinate 595,126 of NZ_FOWE01000001.1, read as the reverse complement.
CGGAGCTGTTCTCCGGCCACACCACGAGGTCGGGCTGCCGCTGGTCGCCGGCCGCGACCGCGTCGGCCAGCTCCAGGGTGCGCTGCACGTGGTTGTCCAGGACCGCGCGGCGGCGGGCGTTGAACTCCAGCCCGGCCTCGGGCACGTCGCCCTGGATCACCGCGACGGTGCGGGTGGGCCCGCCCTCGGTGAGCGAGGGACCGGGCAGCGGCAGCCACGCCACCGCGGCGAGCAGCGGGACGGCGAGCGCGGCGGCGAGGGCGGCGGCCGCCGCCCGCACCGCCGGGCCGCGCGGGTGCGCGCCGGCGGAGCGCCGGGCCCGGGCCAGGGCGAGGACGGCCGCGGCCAGCAGCGTGCCGGTGAGCGCCACGGCGAAGGAGACCAGCGGAACACCGCCGTAGGCGGCGAGGGCGAGGTAGGGCCCGTCGGTCTGGCTCAGCCCCAGCCGGCCCCACGGGAAGCCGCCGAACGGCACCCGGCCGCGCAGCGCCTCGTCGGCCACCCACAGCGCCGCGGTCCACAGCGGCCACAGTCGCAGCCGGGAGACCGCCGCCGTCGCCGCGCCCAGGGCGCACAGGAACAGCGCCTGGGAGACCGCGAGCGCCAGCCACGGGAAGGCGCCGACGTAGATGCCGGTCCACGACAGCAGCGGCACGAAGAACGCCAGCCCGCACACCAGCCCCAGCCAGGCGCCGGAGCGGGCCCGCTGCCCGTGCACCGCCAGCGCCAGCGCGGCCGGGCCGAGCACGGCCAGCGGCAGCAACGAGTACCCGGGGAAGGCCAGCAGCATCGCGCCGCCCCCGGCGGCGGCGAGCAGCGTCCGCCAGGGCAGCCGCCTGCCGGGGCGGGTCCGCGCCGGCCGCTCCGCGCCGGCGTCGCGCGTGTCCGTCAGGGCTGGTGGCACCGCTGCTGGTGGGACCGCTGCTGGTGGCACCGCTGCCCTCCCCGCGACGTCGGCCGGCGCCCGGCTCCCCCGCGGGCACGGGCCACGGCGTGGCCCGCCGACCAGCATCCCATCCCGTACGCGGCGACCGGCTGCACGACCGGCCCTCTCCCTCTCCCGGAGGGTCGGCTTCCGTTACAGCGACAGCACCTCCCCGGCCACCACCAGGGCGGTGCACCCGGGCCGGGCCCGGGTGTCCAGCACTGCCGACAGGGTCGCCGGTGTGTCCCACAGCGCCAGGTCCGCCGGCGCGCCGACGGCGAGCGGCCCGGCGGCGGTCTCGGCCCGGACGGCGTGCCAGCCGCCGTGGGTGGCCGCGTCGAGAGCGTCGAAGGGGCGCAGGCCCGCCCCGGGGGTGTGGTGGTCGACGGCGGCGTGCACCCCGCCCCAGGGGTCCATCGGCGTCACCGGGGCGTCGCTACCCAGGGCGAGGGCGACGCCGGCGTCGGCGAGCGCGGCCAGGGGGTTGGTGGCCAGCGCCCGCTCGACGCCGAGGCGCTCGGCGTACATGCCCGCGTCCCCGCCCCACGCCGCGTCGAAGGCGGGCTGGACACTGGCCACCATGCCCCAGGCGCGCATCCGCGCGATGGCGTCCGGGCCGGTCATCTCCACGTGCTCGAGCCGGTGCCGGCAGGCGCGCACGGCGGGCAGGCCCAGCACGGCCACCACCGCCCCGACGGCGTCGAGGACCTGCTCGACGGCGGCGTCGCCGATGACGTGGAACCCGGCCTGCACGCCGGCCACCGTGCACGCCCGGACGTGGTCGACGAGCTCGTCGGTGTCGAAGCGCAGCGCGCCGCTGGTGCCGGGCCGGTCGCGGTAGGGACTGCTCAGCGCGGCGGTGTGCGACCCGAGTGCGCCGTCGCAGAACAGGTCGCCGCCGGCGCCGGCCAGGCCGAGCTCGTGCACCGGGTCCAACCCGCCGCGTCCGGCGAGCTCGCCCCAGTAGCCGAGCACCCGCGGGCCGGGGCGGCCGGCCGCCAGGGCCAGCAGCGCCCGCAGGTCCTCGGCGCCCGACACCTCGGGCCCGGCCATCTCGTGCAGGCTGCCGATGCCCAGCCGGGCGGCCTCGGCCAGGGTCGCCTCCTGGGCGGCGGCCCGCTGCGCGGCGGGAACCGCGCCGTAGGCGGCCCGGCGGGCGGCGTGGTGGGCGTCGAGGCGCAGCTGCCCGTCGGCGGAGAAGCCGGGCAGGTCGGCGATGCCGGGGACCCGGTCCAGCAGCGCCGTGGAGACCGTGGCCGAGTGGACGTCGACCCGCGCCAGGTAGGCCGGCCGGTCCCCGACGACGGCGTCGAGGTCGGCGCGGGTGAGGCCGCGGCCCTCCGGCCAGCCGGTCTCGTCCCAGCCGGTGCCCAGCAGCACCCCCGGGGCGGCGGTGCCGGCGGCCGCGGTGACCGCGGCGAGCGCGTCCGCGAGGCTCGACCTCGAGTGGAGGTCGAGACCGGTCAGCGCCAGGCCGGTCGCGGTGGCGTGCACGTGCGCGTCCACGAACGCCGGGGTCAGCAGCGCGCCCTCCCCTGCCAGCACCCGGCCCGCCCGCGGCGCGTCGCCGGCCGCCCCGACCCAGGCGATCCGCCCGTCGACGACGTGCACCGCGCGGCCGGGCCGGTCGCCGACCGTGACGTCGGTGAGCAGCAGGCCGGTGCCGGGGGCCGTACGGGGGGTCATACCGCCGATCATGACGGCGGGCGCGGCGGCTCCCGTCCCCGGGTGGCCGGACCCCGGTGGCGACGGTAGGCAGGAGCGGTGCCGGACGGGGAGCTGCTCACCCCGCGGCTGCGGCTGCGCCGCTGGACCACCTGCCGCGACGACCTGGCCCGGCTCACCGACACCTACTCCCGCCCCGAGGTCACCCGGTGGCTGGGCGGCCCGCCGTCCGTGGGGCCGGTGGAGCTGGTCGGCCGCTGGGCGGAGGTGACCCGGGCGGACCCGCGCTTCGGCTGCTGGGCGATCGAGGTCCGCGGCACCGAGATCGGCGGCACCGAGATCGGCGGCACCGAGGTCGGCGGCCGGGAGCCGGTCGTGGCCGGCACGGGGCTGCTCAAGCCGCTGCCCGGCGGGGTCGGCGAGGTGGAGGTGGGCTGGCACCTGCACCCCGACTGCTGGGGACACGGCTACGCCACCGAGGCCGCCCGGGCGGTCGTGGCGCACGCCTTCGGCGCCGGGGTGCCCGAGGTCTACGCCGTCGTGCGCCCCGGCAACGAGCCGTCGCTGGCCGTGTGCCGGCGGCTGGGCATGCAGCCGCTGGGCCGGATGCGCCGGTGGTACGACGTCGAGCTGGAGGCGTTCCGGCTGATGGCCCCGCCGGTCGTGGAGTAGGCGGCCCGGTCAGGCGGTCGGGTCAGGCCGCCGCGGACGGGGGCCGGCGGCGCAGCCGGGCCCGCAGCCGGGCGCGGCGGGAGGTGCGGGCGCGGACCCGCGCCCCGGCGGCGTCGTCGCGGTCGCGCGCCGCGGCCTCCTCCAGGGTGGGGGCGGTGCCACCGAGGTGCACCGGCAGCCACCACAGGTCCTCCGGGCCCGCCGGCTGCTGCGGGTAGCTGCGCTGCGCCTCGTCGAGCAGGGCCTCCATCGCTGCCCGCGTCCGGGCCAGCAGCGCCGCCGGGGTCTCCCCGGGCTCGGCGACGATCGGCTCGCCCACCAGCACGGTCACCGCGCGGCCGCGGGTGAGGTCGACGGGGCGCTTCTTGGTGGCCACCCGGTGCCCGCCCCAGACCGCGGCCGGCAGGATCGGCACCCCGGCCTGGATGGCCATGCGGGCCGCGCCGGCCTTGAGGTCCTTGACCGTGAAGCTCTGGCTGATCGTCGCCTCGGGGAAGACCCCGACGACCTGGCCGTCCTTGAGCGCCCGCACCGCGGCGTCGAAGGCGGCGGCGCCGGCCTTGCGGTCGACCGGGATGTGCTGCATCGCCCGCATGAAGGGGCCGGCGAACCAGTGGCCGAACACCGAGGCCTTGGCCATGAACCGCACCAGCCGGCGCCGGGGCAGCGCGGCCAGGCCGAGGAAGGTGAAGTCGAGGTAGCTGACGTGGTTGCTGCACACCACCGCACCGCCGGCGGCGGGCACGTGCTCGGAGCCGCGGACGTCGAAGCGCAGCCCCAGCAGCCGGAACACCACCAGCGCCAGCCGGACGACCAGCCGGTAGGGCGCGTCCCGGCGGTCGGGGCGCGGACCGAACAGCTCACGCCGGACGACGTCTCGCCAGCTCGCGGTGTACATGGCGGGACGATAACCGCACTCGCCGCGGAGTGACCTGCTCAGTCCCCCGACGGGCATCCGGACGTCGGCGGCGGCATGCCCGGTCAGTGCACGAGCTGCGGGAGCACCGCCTGCACCGACGCCCGCAGGTCCGCCGCCGCCTGCGGGTCGCCGGCCAGCTGCCGGAGCAGCGCCTGCTGGAAGAGCCCGTCGAGGACGGCGTAGAACGCCGGCGCGGCGACGCGCGGCTCGGCGCCGGACAACTGCGCGTACCGGGTGACCACCCGCCAGACCATCTGCTCGAGCAGCTGGTCGATCTCGGCGACGTCGGCCCGGAACGCGGGCTCGAACATCGCCTGGTTGCGCAGGTCGTACCAGAGGCGGTGCATCTCCGGCTCGCCGGTGAGGGTCGCGGTCTGCTCGCGCAGGAACCCGGTGACGAGCTCCTCGGCGGTGGTCGCCGTCGCCACCGCCTCGTCGTAGCGGGTGGCGCAGCGGGCCTTGTACTCCCGCACGCAGTGGGTGATCAGCTCCACCTTGTCGCGGAAGTAGTAGTGCAGGACCCCGTGGGAGTACTCGGAGTTGGCGGCGATCTCGCGCAGGCTGGTCCGGGCGTAGCCGAGCTCGGACAGCGTCTTGAGCGCGGCGGTGGCGAGCTCGCTGCGGCGCCGGGCGACCTTGTCGGCCGCGCGCCCCTCGAGCCGGTCGGCCACGGCGGGTCCCACGGCGCTCCTCCGGTCGGCGGCGGGCACCGGACGCGTGCCCCGGGGCGGAGCGTACCGGCGCGCCTGCGGTCTTGACGAGTGTCCAGGAATCTCTTGACGCTCGTCCAGATCCGGGTCGAGCATGACGCGCGTCACATCCCGGGGGCCGGATCCGCGCCCCCGGACCTCCCGAGCACGAGGAGTCCCGATGTCGGTCCCCGCACTGCACGGCCGCAAGGCGCTGGTCACCGGAGGCGCACGCGGCCTCGGACAGGGCATGGCCCAGGCACTCGCCCGCGCAGGCGCCTCGGTCGTCGTCGGCGACGTCCTCGACGAAGAGGCGGCCGAGACCGCCCGCCTGCTCGCCAAGGAGGGCGTGACGGCGGGGTCCGTCCACCTCGACGTGACCGACGAGGCCGGCTGGGAGGCCGCCGTCACCGCCACCGTCGAGCAGCTCGGCGGGCTCGACGTGCTCGTCAACAACGCCGGCGTCGAGGTCACCGCACTGGTCACCGACATCGACGCCGGCGACCTGCGCCGCATGCTCGACGTCAACGTCGTCGGCACCGCGCTCGGCATGAAGCACGGCCTGCGCGCCATGCGGCCCGGCGGAGCGGCCGGCACCGGCGGCGCCATCGTCAACGTCTCCTCGGTCGCGGCGACCATCGCCTTCCCCGGCATCGCCGGCTACTCCGGCACCAAGTCCGCCGTCGACCGGATGACCCGCATCGCCGCCGCGGAGGCCGGCCGGCTCGGCTACGGCGTCCGCGTCAACTGCGTCTACCCCGGCCTGGTGCCCACGGCCATGGGCGTGAAGCTCGCCGTCGACTGCGCCGAGCTGGGCCTCTTCGACAGCCCCCAGGCCGCCGTCGAGGCCGTGGTCGGGCTGACGCCGTCGGGACGGCTCGGCGAGGTCGCCGACATGGCCGACGCCGTCGTCTTCCTGGCCTCCGACGCCGCCCGCTTCGTCAACGGCACCGGCCTGGCCGTCGACGGCGGCATGGGCTCCTGAGCACCCCCGACAGCAGCGAGGAGACCCAGCCATGAGCACCAAGCCCGTCGTCGTCTACGGCGCCTCCGGCTACACCGGCCGGCTGATCTGCGAGTACCTGCGCGAGCTCAACGTCCCGTTCGTGGCCGCCGGCCGCGACAAGGACCGCTGCCAGGAGGTGGTCGGCCGCATCCCCGGCATCGAGACCGCCGACGTCGACATCGTCGAGGTCGAGCACACCGTGGAGGCGCTCACCGACCTCTTCCGCGGCGCCTCGGTCGTCTGCAACACCGTCGGCCCCTTCATCAGGTACGGGTTCGAGGTCGCCGAGGCGTGCCTGGCCACCGGGGCGCACTACCTCGACACCACCGGCGAGCAGGACTGGGTCATGGCCGCCCAGGAGCGCTTCGGCACCGACTTCGCCGACGCCGGCCTGCTGCTCTCCCCCGGGATCGCGCAGATGTACACGACCGGTGAGATCGCAGCCAACATCGCCCTGGAGACGCCGGGCCTCGACACCCTCGACGTCCTCGTGCTGTGGAAGGGCTTCCCGACCTACGCCTCCACCCAGACGATCTTCACCATCCTCAAGGCCGACTGGTTCCACCTGCAGGAGAACCAGTACGTGAAGGTCGACCCGCTCTCGAGGTGGGACGTCGTGGTGCCCGGCCGGCACGAGCTCGGCCTCGCCGTGCCGTGGGGCGGCACCAGCCACCCGGTGTGGTTCAAGAACGACCCGCGCGTGGCCAACGTCACGGTCGCCGGCGGGGTGATGAACCGGCCGGTCATGGAGGCCGTCGTCGCCACCACCGCGGCCGTGGAGAGCGACGTCAAGACCCTGCCCCGCGACCAGTGGGACGACGCCCTCGCCGCGGTCGCCGACCAGTGGGCCACCGGCATGCCGCCCCGGGAGAACCCGCGGCTGAACGTGTCGGTCGACTCCGTGCACGCCTCGGGCCCGCTCGGCCGCAAGCACGTCGTCATCCACGGCAACAGCAACTACAAGCAGACCGGGCTCCTGCAGGCCTGGGCGGCGATGTCGCTGCTGCAGCAGCCCCCGCTGAAGGCCGGCTTCGCCTCCGGCTGCCAGGCGTTCGGCCACCGGCAGCTGCTCGGCGTGCTCCGCCAGTTCGGCCTGGTGCTCGACCCGGTGGTGACCGAGCACCGATGAGCCTCACCGCCTACCTCGACAAGGGCGCCTCCCTCGGGCCGGACGCCCCCTGCCTCACCAGCGGGGACCGCTCGATGACCTACGCCGAGGTGCAGCGGCACAGCCGGCGGGTCGCCGGGGCGCTCACGCGCTCCGGCGTCCTGCCCGGCGACGCCGTGGCGGTCCTGTCGACCAACGACCCGGTCTCCTTCGCCGGCGTCTTCGGCATCGCCCGCGCCGGGGCGGTGTGGTGCCCGGTCAACCCCCGCAACGAGGCCGAGGAGAACCGGGAGCTGCTCGACCTCTTCGGCTGCACCGCGCTGCTCTACCAGCGCTCCTACGCGCCGCTGGTCGCCGCGATCCGCGACCGCCTGCCCCGGCTGACCATCCTCGTCTGCCTCGACGGCGAGGGCGACCGCGGCGACCCGTCGCTCACCGAGTGGCTGGCCGCAGGTCCCGAGGCCGCAAGTCCCGAGGCCACTGGTCCCGGGGCCGCGCCGCCCGGTGGGCTGGTGATGCTCGTCGGCACCGGCGGGACGACCGGCCGGCCCAAGGGCGTGCGGCTGACCGACCGCAACGTCGAGACGATGTCGGCGCTGACGCTCATGAGCTATCCGTTCCGGGGGCGGCCCCGGTACCTGGCGCTCGCGCCCCTGACCCACGCCGCCGGGGTGCTGTGCTTCCCGGTGATGGCGCTCGGCGGCGAGGTCGTCGTCATGCCCGCACCCGACCTCGGCGACTTCCTCGCCCTCGTCGAGCGGCGCCGCATCACCCACACCTTCCTGCCGCCGACCCTGGTCTACGCCCTGCTGGCCCACCCCGACCTCGACACCACCGACCTCGCCTCCCTGCAGTGCCTCTGGTACGGCGCCGCGCCGATGTCCGCGCACCGCCTCGAGGAGGCCATCCGCCGCATCGGCCCGGTCCTCGGGCAGCTGTTCGGCCAGTCCGAGGCACCGATGATGATCTCGACGATGTCCCCGGCCGAGCACCTCCGCCCCGACGGCTCCCCCGCCCTCGAGCGGTTCGCCTCCGCCGGCCGCCCGACACCGCTGACCACCGTCGCCGTCATGGACCCCGGGGGCCGGCTGCTGCCCGCCGGCGAGCGCGGCGAGATCGTCGTCCGCGGCTCCCTGGTCATGGACGGCTACCACCGCGACCCGCAGGCCACCGCCGAGGCCGGCCGCTTCGGCTGGCACCACACCGGCGACATCGGCTACCTCGACGACGACGGCTGGCTCTACCTCGTCGACCGCGCGAAGGACATGATCATCAGCGGCGGCTTCAACGTGTACTCCGCCGAGGTCGAGCAGGCGCTCCTGGCGCACCCGACGGTGCAGGACTGTGCCGTGATCGGCCTCCCCGACGAGAAGTGGGGCGAGCGGGTCGTGGCCGTCGTCCAGCCGCGGGCCGGCACCTCCCCCGACCCGGCCGACCTCCGGGCGTTCGCCCGGTCCCGGATCGGCGGCGTCAAGGCACCCAAGGAGGTCCTCGTCTGGGACGACCTGCCGCGCTCGAAGGTGGGCAAGGTCCTCAAGCCCGACATCCGCTCCCGCCTCCTGCCCGGGCAGGAGGGTGCTCCCGGTCCTGGTGGGTGACTGTCGCTGTCGCTGTCGCTGTCGCTGTCGCTCTCGTCCGTCGCGGTCTTTTCATCGTTTGTTGGGGATAACGGGTATACTGGACGGTGTGAGCCGGACCTGGCAGGGGCCACTGCCCGAGATGCCGTCGGTGCCCGCCGCGCGGGAGTGGGCGCGCCTGGAGCCGCCCGAGGGCTACGCCGTCCAGTGGCGGCGGCTGGTCGACGCGGCCCTGGAGCTCGGCCTGGGGCCGGAGGAACTGGCCACCGGCGGGATGGACGACGTCGCGGCGGCGCGCGGGTGGAAGCCGGCCACGATCACGCTGTACAGCAAGGTGGCCCGCTACGGCGGTGTCCCCCTGCCCACCCCGCCGACGCCGGAGCCCGACCCGCGCGCGCTCGACCTGCGGCCGCTGTGCGACGTGCAGAGCGAGCAGCCCGAGCACCTGCGCACGGTGGTCTGGTGCGCCATCGCGCTGCACTGGCCGGCGCCGGTGGGCACCTTCCGCGACCTGCGCCGGGAGCAGGTGCGCCCGACGAGCCGTCGGCTGCTCGTCCGCACCGACGACGGCGAGTGGGCGGTGCCCGGGGCGCTGCGCGCCTGGCACGCGTGGGAGGCCGTGCGCAACCGCTTCCCGGCCCTGGCGGAGAGCCCGTGGGTGCTGCCGGCCCTGCGCCGCGGGCCCGGCTACCGGTCGGAGGTCGGCGGGCGGCTGTCCAGCCAGGCCCTGCAGGTGACGTTCACGAAGCACGCCGTCCGCACCGCGCTGTACCTGCGCGGGACGTCGGCCGGCGCGCGTCGCCCGCAGGCCGAGGCCCTCGCCGCGGTGTACGAGACGCTGTCCTACGACTCCTTCCGCCGGCTGGCGCTCGCCGACGGCGCCGAGCCGGTGGCCCCGCGGGGCGCCGTCCGCGCCGGGCGGGCATCGCGGGCCAACCGGGCGGCCGGGGCCGCCCCGTCACCGGGGCGATGACCACTCCCCTCCCCCACGCAGCAGGACGGCCCGGGCGGGTGCCCGGGCCGTCCTGCAGTGTGTGCGCGGGGTGTCCCGCGGTCGTCAGGCCGTCGTCAGGCCGTCGCGTAGGTCAGGCAACTGGCGGTGTCGTGGTCGAACCCCACGCGGATGTCGGACGCGCGGCACTCGAGGGCGTCGTTGTGCACGCAGTCGGTGCGCTGGCAGGCACCCACCTGCGCCTCGGCCCGCGGCAGGCCGCCCCGGATGGTGAGCGGGAGGAACGTGCCGCAGTCGGCGTGCCCGTCGGAGCCGCTCACGGTGATCGCGAAGGCATGACAGCCGTGGTCGTTGTAGGAGCAGCCGGCGACGGTGCACTCGCTGACGGGGGGCATGACGGTGGTCATCTGGCGCTCCGGGGTCGGACGGATCGGTTGCCGCCAGTGTGCCGAAGAATGGCGCGGAATTCGACTCGGGGAACAACTCGGCATGGCGTTCCTGAGCCATTCTCCAGGTTAGCCTCACCTGGGTCATCGCAGGTCCGCGGCTCGCCGGGTCGGATCATGAGGGGAGGCTGCCCTACCCCCGACGCCATTTCCGCACCGTCGGCGAATGGTGAGGGAAGGCTTGCCTGACCGCCGTCAGAGGAGGGTGAGCTGCCCGGGCACGCCGTCGTCGCTCCCGCCTGCGCGCCTCCCCCGCCGTGCGGGCGCCGGGGTGGCCTCCCGGGCGGCCGGCAGGCTGCCGGCCGGGAAGGACACCTCGTCGTCGCCGGGCACGCCGGAGGGCACGTCCCCGCCCGCGCTCCGCACCCGCCCGCCCGGGTGGCGGTCCAGGCCGTGCCGGCGCAGCAGCGGGGTCACCCGCTCGGCCAACCAGGAGCGGTACTCCGCGGGCACGTACGCACCGCCCCGGTACAGCTGCCGGTAGCGCGGCACGAGCGACGGGTGCTCGCGCGCCAGCCAGGCGGAGAACCACTCGCGGGCACCCGGGCGCAGGTGCAGCGGCACGACGGTGACGCCGGTGGCACCCGCCGCGGCGATCGCCGCCAGGGCGGCGTCGAGGTCGGCCTGCCGGTCGGTGAGGCCCGGCAGGACCGGCGCCAGGAAGACGCCGCACGGCAGCCCGGCGTCGGTGACCGCACGCACCAGGTCCAGCCGGGCCCGCGGCGACGGGACGCCGGGCTCGAGGCTCGCGTGCAGGTCCTCGTCCCAGATGCCCAGCGAGACGCCGAAGCCCACCGGCACGTCCTGGGCGGCGGCGGCCAGCAGTGGCACGTCGCGGCGGGCCAGCGTCCCCTTGGTGAGGACGGAGAACGGCGTCCCGGACCCGGCCAGCGCGCGGACCACCCCGGGCATGAGGCGGTAGCGGCCCTCGGCGCGCTGGTAGGGGTCGGTGTTCGTGCCGAGCGCGACGTGCTCGCGGCGCCACGACGGCTTCGCCAGCTCCCGCCGCAGCACCTCCACCAGGTTGGTCTTGACGACGATCTGGGTGTCGAAGTCCCGCCCGCTGTCGAGGTCGAGCCACTCGTGCATCCGCGATCCGTCGGGCACCTGGTTGAGCGCGGACCGGGACAGCACCTCGTGCAGCGTCACCCCCGGGAACTCCGGCACCTGCACGCTGCGCAGCAGCCCGCGGACGCTCGGCATACCGGGCAGGAGTGCGTCGTCCTCGGCATCGAGCCGCTGCCCCTCCCACCGCACGCCGACCATGCGAACACACGTTCGACCGGGTGTCCACCTGCCGCGCCGGCCTGTGCTCCTCGTTGTTGCCTTCCCGGCGTGTGCAGGAGATTGTCAGTTGGGGATAACGGTCGGACACCGGACACGAGGACGCACGGATCGGGCGGTGTGGGCTCAGACCGGTGGCCGGTCCTCGTAGAACGTCGAGAGGACGACGGTCGTGCGGGTGCTGACGTTCGCCGTCGTGCGGATCTCGCGCAGCAGGGCCTCGAGCGCCTCGGGGCTGGCCACCCGCACCTTGAGCAGGTAGCTCTCCACCCCCGCCACGGAGTAGCAGGCCTCGATGGCGTCGAGGTGGACGAGCTTGGCCGGGGCGTCGTCGGCCTGGGCCTGGTCCAGCGGGGTGATGGACACGAAGGCGGTCAGCCCCGCCCCCACCCCGCGGGCGTCGACGGTGGCGCGGTAGCCGGTGATCAGGCCGCGCTGCTCGAGGCGGCGGACCCGCTGGTGCACCGCCGACACCGACAGTCCCACCCGCTCGGCGAGCTCGGTGTAGCTGGCCCGACCGTCCCGGGCGAGGGCGGCCAGCAGTGCCCGGTCGACGTCGGGTGCGGCGGCGTGGCCGGACGGCTCCCCGCCGGGCTCAGCCGGGGAGGACGACGAGCCCACGGGGACCCTGGTTGAGCACGCGGACGCCCTCGTCGGTGCAGACGACGATGTCCTCGATCCGGGCGCCCACCCGCCCGGCGAGGTAGATGCCCGGCTCGACGGAGAAGGCCATGCCCGCCTCCAGCGGCAGGTCGTTGCCCGCGACGATGTAGGGCGCCTCGTGGGTGTCGAGGCCGATGCCGTGGCCCGTGCGGTGGATGAAGTGCTCGCCCCAGCCGGCCGCGGTGATGCGGTCGCGGGCGACGGCGTCGACCTGCTCGGCGGTCACCCCCGGGCGGACGGCGGCGACGGCGGCCTCCTGCGCGTCCTGCAGCACGGCGTACCACTCGGTCACCTCGGCGCCGGGCTCCCCGCCGACGACGTAGGTGCGGGTGCAGTCGGAGCGGTAGCCGGTCGCGGTCTCCCCGCCGATGTCGACGACGACGAGGTCGCCGGCCTGCACCACCCGGTCGGAGAGCTCGTGGTGGGGGCTGGCGCCGTTGGGGCCGGAGCCGACGATCGTGAAGTCCACGCCGACGTGCCCCTCGGCGAGGATCGCCGCGGCGATGTCGGCGCCCACCTCGGCCTCGGTGCGGCCGACCCGCAGCCACTCCCCCATCCGCGCGTGCACCCGGTCGATGGCCGCGCCGGCGGCGGCGAGCTCCTCCACCTCGGCCGGCGTCTTGACCATCCGCAGCCGGTCGAGGACCGGGGTGGCCAGCTCCAGCGCCGACCCGGGCAACGCGCGGTGCACGCCGAGCGCGTGCTCGGCCCAGGTGCGGGCGCCGACGGCGACGCGGGTGGGCGCCGTCCCCAGCCGCGCGGTGACCTCGCGGGCGAGCAGGGCGAAGGCGTCGTCGGTCTCGTCCCAGGCCAGCAGCTCCAGGCCCAGCGCGCCGGCGGGGCTCGCGTCCACCATGGGCGCCTCCAGCCGGGGCACCACCAGCAGCGGCTCGCCGCTGCGGGGGACGGCCAGGGCGGTCAGCCGCTCCATGGCGTGCGCGTCGTAGCCGCACAGGTAGCGCAGGTCCGACCCGGGGGTGAGGACGACGACGTCGACGCCGAGCTCGGCGGCGACGGCGCGTGCGGCGTGCACGCGATCGATGCTGACGAGGGCCCCCGCGCTGTCTGGCACGCCCGGACACTAACCCCGGGTACCGACCGGTCTCGCGCGGGTTTCCCGGACCGTTACCGTCCCCGCCCGTGACGACGATGCTGCTCGACGCCGCGAGCCTCTACTTCCGGGCGTTCTACGGCGTCCCGACCAGCGTGACCGCGCCCGACGGCCGGCCGGTGAACGCCGTCCGCGGGTTCCTGGACATGACCGCGCGGCTGCTGACGGCCCACGCCCCCGACCGGCTGGTGGCCTGCTGGGACGACGACTGGCGCCCGGCGTTCCGCGTCGAGGCGCTGCCGTCGTACAAGGCGCACCGGCTCTCCCCGGAGGGCGGGGAGGAGACGCCCGACGAGCTCGGCCCCCAGGTGCCGGTGCTCGTCGACGTGCTGGCCGCCGCCGGCGTCGCCCGCGTCGGGGCGCCCGGCTACGAGGCCGACGACGTCATCGGCACGCTGGCCACCCGCGCCCGGGGTCCGGTCGACGTCGTCACCGGCGACCGCGACCTCTTCCAGCTCGTCGACGACGCCCGCGGCGTGCGGGTGCTCTATACCGCCCGGGGCATTTCCGACATCGAGGTGGTCGACGAGGCGGCGGTGACGGCGAAGTACGGCATCCCGGGCCGGTCCTACGCCGACTTCGCGGTGCTGCGCGGCGACCCCAGCGACGGCCTGCCCGGGGTGGCCGGGGTCGGGGCGAAGACGGCGGCGGCGCTGATCACGGAGTTCGGCGACCTGGCAGGCATCCGGGCGGCGGCGGCGCGGACGGCGGTGCCGAAGGCGCCGCTCACGGCCGCGGTGCTCAGGCGGCTGCACGCGGGCGCGGAGTACCTCGACGCGGCGCCGGTGGTGGTCGCCGTCGCCCGCGACATCGACATGCCCGCGGTCGAGGGGGCGCTCCCCCGCCGCCCGGCCGACCCCGCGGCGCTCGCGGCGCTGGCCGACGCCCACGGGCTGCGCTCGTCCCTGGGGCGTCTGGGCGCTGCGCTGGGCTGGCCGGCCGACGTCCTCGGGTGAGCACGCCGGCCAGCCGTCCGCGGGAGCTCAGGAGGCGACGTCCCAGGTGAACGCCGCCGAGTCCTCGTCGGTGATCGCGACCTCGATGGTCACGTCCTCGCCGTCCTCGGTGGTGCCGGAGCACTCGTAGGTGGCGCCGTTCTCCACGACCATCTCCTGGTCGCAGCTGACCTCGATGCCGACGCCGAAGGTCTCGGTGAACTGCTCGGCGATGTCGCTCTCGGCCCGGCCGGCGTCGAGCACGTCCTGGCCGAGGAGCAGCGCCAGGGCGATCGCGACGCCGATGATCACCACGGCCGCCACCGTCCCGATGAGGGGGCCGGTCCGCGACCTCCTCGGCGGCGCCGGCTGGCCGTAGGGCTGGCCGTAGCCGCCCGGCTGGCCGTACGGGCCGGGCTGCTGCCCGAACTGGCCCGGCGCCCCGTACTGCCCGGGCTGCCCGTACTGGCCCGGCTGGCCGTACGGGCCGGGCTGCTGCCCGTACTGCCCCGGCTGCCCGCCGTACTGACCGGGCTGGCCCGGCTGCCCGCCGTACTGCCCACCCGGCTGGCCGTACTGCCCGGGCTGGCCGCCGTACTGGCCCGGCTGCCCGTACTGCCCCGGCTGCCCGTACTGCCCCGGCTGGCCACCCTGCGGTGGGTTGGTCATCGTCGCTCCTGCTCGTCCTGTCGACCCGGCGCGGGCCGCCCCCTGACACTGCGTCACGGGAGCGGGGCGATTGTGCACCACGGGAGCGCGCCGACGGCCCTCGCGCGCGCGGGGCGGCACCCGGCGGGGTCAGCTGCCGGCGGCCGCCTCACCCGCTGACCGCGACCGCCACCACGCCGCGGCGGATCCGCCCCACCGCCGCCCGCGCGACCCCGGCCACCGCCGCGTCGGCGACCTTGGCCAGCTGGTCGAGGACGTCGACGAGCTGCCGCGCCCAGCGGACGAAGTCGCCGCCGGAGAGCTCGGTGCCGGCCTGCTCGGCGCCGGCGAGCACCCGGTCGAGGGTCTGCCCGTCGGCCCAGCGGTAGGCCGCCCAGGCGAAGCCCAGGTCGAGGTCGCGGGTCGCCGGCAGGCCCCGGTCGAGCTCGACGTCCTGCAGCCGCGCGCGGATCCGGCGCATCTCGCCGATGGCGTCGGCCACCTTCCCGCCCGGGACGGCGGCCTGCCCGGGGGTCTCCCGCCGCGCCTCGAACACCAGCGTGGACACCGCGGCGGCGAGCTCGGCCGGCCCGAGACCGCGCCACACCCCGGCGCGCAGGCACTCGGCGATGAGCAGGTCGCCCTCGGACCAGATGCGCGCCAGCCGGCGGCCCTCCGCGGTGACCCGCGGGACGTCGTCGACCGGGGTGGGCTCGTCGGTGGCGACCGGCACCAGCGGCGCGGCCTCCGGCACCAGGTAGCCCAGCTCCTCGAGGACGTCGCAGGTGCGGTCGAACTGCCGGGTCAGCGACCCGGTGCGCTCGGCCATCTTCCGGTGGGTGGCCTCCGCGTCGGCGACCGCGCGCAGGTACCGCTCGGCCAGGCGCACCCGCTCCTCCCGGTCGGGCAGGGCGTGCACGGGGTGGGCGCGCACCGCCCGGCGCAGGTCCTGCAGCACGGGGTCGTCCGCGGCGGCCGAGCGCTGCTTGACCCGCCGGGCACCCAGGTCGTTCTCCAGCCGCGCGGTGCGCAGCGTGGCCGCGAGGTCGCGGCGGGCGTGCGGGCTGCGGTGGTTGAAGTTCCTCGGCACCCGCACCCGGGCCAGCGCGGTGACCGGCGTCGGGAAGTCGACGCTGCCCAGGCGGCCGGCCCACTTGTCCTCGGTGAGCACCAGAGGCCGCGGGTCGGCCAGGTCGGTGATGCCGGGGTCGAGCACGACGGCCAGCCCCTGCCGGCGACCCGAGGGCACCCGGATGACGTCGCCGGGGCGCAGCGCCGCCAGCGCGTCGGCGGCCTCCATGCGGCGCTTGGCCGCCGAGTCCCGGGACAGCTCCTTCTCCCGGTCGGCGATCTCCCGCCGCAGCCGGGCGTAGGCCAGCACGTCGCCGCCCTCGGTGGTGAGCTGCTCGGCGAACTGCTCGGCGTCGCGCTCCGACCGGGCCGCCTGCCGGGCCAGCCCCACCACCGAGCGGTCGGCCTGGAACTGGGCGAAGGAGGAGGCCAGCAGCTCCCGGGCGCGGGCCCGGCCGAAGGAGCCGACCAGGTTGACCGCCATGTTGTAGCTGGGCCGGAACGACGAGCGCAGCGGATAGGTGCGGGTGCTCGCCAGCCCGGCGACCACCGAGGGGTCCATGCCCGGCGCCCACACGACGACGGCGTGCCCCTCGACGTCGATGCCGCGCCGTCCGGCCCGCCCGGTGAGCTGGGTGTACTCCCCCGGTGTGACGTCGACGTGCGCCTCGCCGTTCCACTTGACCAGCCGCTCGAGCACCACCGTGCGCGCGGGCATGTTGATGCCCAGCGCGAGGGTCTCGGTGGCGAACACGGCCTTGACCAGGCCGCGGACGAAGCACTCCTCGACGGTCTCCTTGAACGCCGGCACCAGCCCGGCGTGGTGGGCGGCCAGACCCGCCAGCAGCCCCTCGCGCCACTCCCAGAAGCCGAGGACGTGCAGGTCCTCGTCGGGCAGCGAGCCGGTGCGCTCGTCGACGATCCGGGCGATCTCGGCGCGCTCGGTCTCGTCGGTGAGCCGCAGCCCCGACTGCAGGCACTGCGCGACGGCGGCGTCGCAGCCGTTGCGGCTGAAGATGAAGGTGATCGCCGGCAGCAGGCCGGCGCGGTCGAGCCGCTCGACGACCTCGGTGCGCGACGGCGGCCGGTAGCGCGGCTTGTGCCAGTCGCGGTCACGGCGGGAGCCGCCGTTGCCGCCGCCCCAGGTGTCCAGCCGCCGCTCGTGCTCGCGCACGTAGCGGACCAGCTCGGGGTCGACGACGCTGGCGCCGCGCTCGCGGGTGGACTGCGTGCGCGGGGTCTCCCCCTGCTCGGCGGCGTGCGCGGCCGGGCGCAGGCTGAAGAGGTCGAACACCCGGCTGCCGACGAGCATGTGCTGCCACAGCGGGATCGGCCGCACCTCGCTGACGACGACCCGCGTGTGCCCGCGGACGGTGACCAGCCAGTCGGCGAACTCCTCGGCGTTGCTCACCGTGGCCGACAGCGATACCAGGGTCACCGACGCCGGGAGGTGGATGATCACCTCCTCCCACACCGCGCCGCGGAACCGGTCGGCGAGGTAGTGCACCTCGTCCATGACCACGTAGCCGAGGCCGTGGATGGCCGGGGACTCCGCGTAGAGCATGTTGCGCAGCACCTCGGTGGTCATCACGACCACCGGCGCGTCGCCGTTGATCGCGTTGTCGCCGGTGAGCAGGCCGACCGACGCCTCGCCGTAGCGGTCGACGAGGTCGTTGTACTTCTGGTTCGACAGCGCCTTGATCGGCGTCGTGTAGAAGGCCTTGCGCCCCTCGGCCAGCGCCTTGTGCACCGCGAACTCGCCGACGACGGTCTTGCCGGCCCCGGTGGGCGCGCACACCAGCACGCCCGCCCCCTCGTCGAGCGCCTCGCAGGCCTCCACCTGGAACGGGTCGAGGGAGAACCCGAGCCCGGCGGTGAAGTCGGCCAGGGTCGGGTGCGCGCTGCGCCGCCGGGCAGCCGCGTACCGCTCGGCGGGGCTGGACATGCCCCCACGTTAGGCGCTGTACCCCGGCCCGGCTCGGGAGCACCCGGTCACCGGGCCGGTGGTCACCGGGTCCTGCTCGTCTGCCGTTATTTTGCTCGACAGTTGGGGATAACGGTCGCATCGGAGGTGCCCGACACCTCGCCGCCGTCCTGGCTCACCTCCGTGCGTCCTGGCTCGCGGTCGACGATGAGCCAGGACGCAGCACGATCAGGTCACCTGATCATCGCGGGGCGGCCACTGCCCACCACCCGCAGCGCGCCGGGCACCGCCTCGGCGCACACCGGCAGCGCGGCGACGAACTCGCCGTCGGCGTAGGTGGTCAGGTCCGCGCCGGCGAGCTCCACCCGCGCCGCCCGGTGCTCCGTGACGGCGGGGTGGTCGACGTGCGTGCCGTCGGTGAGCCGCGGGCGGGTGCGCACCAGCTCACGGCGCGAGACCGGCCCGACGACGGTGACGTCGAGCAGGCCGTCGGCGGGGTCGGCGGCCGGGCACACCCGCATCCCGCCGCCGTACCAGGGCGTGTTGCCGACGGCGACCAGCGTCACCGGCAGCGTCGACGCCTGCCCGTCGAGGGTCAGCACGACCTCGCGGGGCCGCATGCGGGCCAGCTCGGCCAGGATCGCGACGTCGTAGCGGCGAGGACCGCGCGGCCAGCGCAGCCGGTTGGCGCGGTCGGTCACCGCGGAGTCGAAACCGCAGCACAGCACGGTGGCCCACCAGCGCCCGGCGGTGCGGGCGGCGTCCACCGTGCGCCCGGTGCCCTCCCGCAGGTCGGCCGCGGCGGCGGTCGCGGCGGCCACCGGCTCCGGCGGCACGCCGAGGGCCAGCGCGAGGTCGTTGCCGGTGCCGGCCGGGACGACGGCCAGCGGGGTGCCGGTGCCGGCCACGGCCTGCAGGGCGGCGTGCGCGGCGCCGTCCCCGCCGACGGCGACCACGGCCCGGGTGCCCGCGGCGACGGCGCCGGCGGCGGCCCGCTCGGCGGCCGCCCGGGTGGCCGCGGGCAGCACGCGAGGGGTGAGCCCGCCGCGGCGCAGCGCGTCGAGGACGGCACCGGAGGCAGCGCGGGCCCGGCCCCGCCCGGCGGCCGAGCTGACCAGGACGGCCACGTCGGTGTCGGTGTCGGTGTCGGTGGTCACCGGGCTACCTCCCTCGACGGCGCGGGTCACCCTACGGCCGCCCCGCGCGGGCCTCGCCGAGGCGTCCTCGAGGGCGTGGCCCGGGTTGGAGTGCAGGTGGGAGCGCAGGTCACCGTGTGGTGACGGAACGGCCCCGGCCCGCCCGCCGGGGTGCATGATGGCGCGGCGCCGTCCAGGGGGGACCCGCACCGCCAGGCCGGGCCGGGTCCCCGCGAGCGATCGGAGGGGACCGGGCAGGTCGTCATCGCCGGAGCCGGTGTCGCGGGACTGACCGCGGCTCTCGCACTGGCCCGTCAGGGTCACCGCGTCCAGCTGCTCGACCGGGACGCCGCGCCGCGGCCGGACGCGGTGGACGGTGCCGCGGCCTGGAAGCGGCGCGGAGTCGCACAGTTCCACCAGCCGCACTCCCTGCTGGCCCGCCTGTACGCCGAGCTCTCGGCGGCGCTGCCCGACGTCGTCGCGGAGCTGACGGCGCAGGGGGCCCGCCCGGTGACGCTGCCCGACGGGCTGGCGTCGCTGTGGTGCCGGCGGAGCGCGCTAGAGTTGGTGCTGCGCGCCGCGGTGGAGGCCGAGCCGACCGTGGACCTGCGGCACGCCGCCGTCCGCGCGGTCGAGGCGGGGGGCGGTGCGGTGACCGGCGTGCGCCTCGACGACGGCGCCGTCCTCCCCGCCGGGCTGGTGGTCGACGCCACCGGCCGGCGCGGGCGGCTGTCCCGCCCCTGGTCGGGCGACACGGTCGACGTCCCCGCCGACGAGGCCTACGTCTCCCGCCGCTACCGGCTGCTGCCGGGCGCGGGCTTCGGCACGGTCAACCGCGGCGTCATCCCCGTGGCCGAGGGCGACGGGTACGCCCTGCTGGTCTTCCCGCACGACGCCGGCACGTACGCCCCGCTGGGCCTGCACCCGCTCGCCGACGCCGTCAGCACCAGCAACCCGCACTTCGGCCGCGGGCTGGCGCTGGCCGCGGCCCGCCCGGCCTGAGCCGGACCGCCTCAGCGGGCGCGGTCGGCCGGCGCGGGGTCCTCGGCGAGCAGTGCGCCCGGCGGGGTGGGGGCGGTGTCGACGGCCGACGGGCCGGCGTCGAGCGGGGAGGCCTCGTCGTCGGAGAGGCCGTGGAAGTGCTCGAGGGCGTCCCGCTTGGCCCGCCGCCGGTCGACGACGCGGGCGACCTGGATGGCCAGCTCGAACAGCACCACCATCGGCAGCGCCATGGCCAGCATGGTGAAGGGGTCCTGGGTGGGCGTGACGAACGCGGCGAAGACGATGGTGAGGAAGAAGATCCACCGCCGGCTCTTCGACAGCGCCGCGTGGGACAGGACGCCGACCAGGTTGAGCGCCACCGCGATCAGCGGCAGCTCGAAGGACAGGCCGAAGGCGATCAGCAGGCTGATGACGAAGCCCAGGTAGTCCGGCGCCGTCAGCTGGAAGGCCACCTCGTCACCGGCGAGCCCGAGCAGCAGCTCCAGCCCCTTGTAGAGGGTGACGTAGGCGAGCACCGCGCCGAGGGCGAACAGCGACGTCGAGGCGGCGACGAAGGTGACCGCGTACCGCTTCTCGTTGCGCTTGAGGCCGGGGGTGATGAACGCCCACAGCTGCCAGAGCCAGAACGGCGAAGAGAGCACCGCACCGGCGATCAGACCGATCTTCAGGCGCAGCAGCACGCCGCCGAAGACGTCGAGGACCACCAGGCGGCAGTTGTCGTCTCCCTGGAAGCGGAGCTCGGCCGGCAGCGAGCAGTAGGGCTCGCTGAGGAAGGTCAGCAGCCCGTGGTCGTACCAGAGGAAGCCGGCGATCGTGCCCAGCCCGAGCGCCAGCAGCGCCTTGGCGATGCGGTTGCGGAGCTCGGTGAGGTGGGCGACGAGCGTCATCGTCGCCTCGGTGTCCCGGGGCGGTCGGCGGCGCCGCAGGCGCGGCAGCCGGACGGGCGACCCGCTCACGTCGCTGCTCCGGGGGTGCTCAGCGGGGGTCGACGACGCCCGGCTGCGTGGCGCGGGCCCGCAGCTCCGCGGCGCGGGCCTCGGCGGCGGCCGCCTCGGCCTCCAGCTGCGCCCGCCGGTCACGGTCGGCGGCCTCCAGCGGCACCGGCGGGGCGGAGGCGACACGGGAGTCGTCGTCCTTCATGCCCTTCATCTCGCCCTTGAAGATGCGCAGCGAGCGGCCGAGCGAGCGCGAGGCGTCGGGCAGCTTCTTGTAGCCGAACAGCAGCAGGACGGCCAGGATGATCAGGCCGATCTCCAGCGGGCCGAGGTTCATGCGTCCTCCAGGTCGAGTGGCCGGTTGCGCGGCCTGCGGCGATGCTACGCCGCCCGGTGTTCGTAGCCGGGGCCCCGGACGGACGTCTCGGCCGCGTTCAGGCGTCGTTCGCCCGGCGTTCGCCCTGTAGCGCGGCCGCCCGCGCGGCGGCGCCCTGCGCCTGCTCGAGCACCGGCCGCACGTCCCGCTCGGCGGCCTGCAGCTCCCGCGCCAGGCGCCCGAACGCGCCGAGCAGGCCGTACCCGATCACGCCCAGCACCACCAGCGACAGCACGACGACGGCGATCCAGACGACCCACAGCACGACGACGACCCTAGGCCCCGGGGACCGGCACGCCGTAGCGGGCCAGCGCGGCGCGGGCGTCGGCGACCACGGCCTGCGCCACCTCCGCCGGCTCGTCGACGGTGGCCGCCCCGCCGAGGGAGGCCACCAGCCGGCGCGCCCAGGCCAGGTCGGCGGTGCGCAGCGCCACGGCCAGGCCGCCCGGCGGGTCGTCGACCTCGCGGACGTCCTCCACCGGGTAGTACTCGGCCACCCAGCGGGCGGTGCGCGCCAGCCGCAGCCGGACCACCGGGGCGTCGGGCGCGGGCCGGTAGACCCCGGACGCCACGTCCCGCGGGGCGGCCTGCGGCGGCGGGGCGGCCGGCTCGTCGAGCACCCGGACGTCGTCGATGCGGTCGAGGCGGAACAGGCGCACCCCGGCGACCTCCCGCGACCACGCCTCCAGGTACCAGCGGCCGTCGACCAGGTGCAGCCGCATCGGGTCGACCGTGCGCTCGGTGCGCTCGTCGCGGGTGGGCACGTAGTAGTGCAGGTGCAGCGCCCGCCCCCGCTCCAGCCCCTCCCGGACCACGGCGAGGGCCTGCTCGCGGGCGTCGACCGACAGCGCCACGGGGGTGACCCCCTCGGCGGCGTGCCCGGCGGCGGCCGAGACCTTGGCCAGCGCCCGGCTGACCGCGTCCTGCTCGGCGAGGCCCGGCAGGTCCAGCAGGGTGCGCAGCGCGACGAGCAGCGCCACGGCCTCGTCGGTGGTCAGCCGCAGCGGGCGCACCATGCCGGCGGTGAAGGTGACGCGCACCCGGTCGCCCTCGAAGGCGAGGTCGATGAGGTCGCCGGGGCCGTAGCCGGGCAGCCCGCACATCCACAGCAGCTCGAGGTCGCGGCGCAGCTGCCGCTCGGGGACGCCGAAGTCGCGCGCCACCTCCCCCAGCGGCACGCCCTCGGGCCGGGCGGTCAGGTAGGGCACGAGGGAGAGCAGCCGCGTCATCCGCTCGGAGGTGGCCGGGCTGGTCACCGGGCCTCCCCCGTCGTCCCCGCGAGCCGGCGCAGCCGCTCGACGACGGCCTCCCGCACGTGCGCGGGCGACTCCACGACGACGTCGGGCCCGTAGGCGGCCAGCTGGTCGGCCAGCCGCCACGGCTCGGTGGTGCGCAGCTGCAGGCGGTCCTCCCCGTCGGCTCCGGCACCGAGCGGCTGGGCCCAGCGGCGCAGACCGACCGCGCTGCCCGGCCGGGCGCGCACGACCACCAGCTGCTCCTCTCCCCCGCCGCCGAAGGCCCCGGCGACCAGCCCGGCGAGGTCGACGTCGGGCGGCGGCTCGAAGGCGTTCTCCGGCCCGCTGGCGCGCGGCGTGCCGACGACCCGCGACAGCCGGAACACCCGCGGGGCCCGCCGGTCGAGGTCGAGGCCGGCGAGGTACCAGCGGCCGTGCCAGGCGACCACGCCCCACGGCTGCACGCGGCGACGGGCCGGGGTGGCCTCGTCGGGACGGCGGTAGTCGAAGGTCAGCACGCGGCGGTCGCGGGCGGCGGCGTAGCAGGGCTCGAACGCCGGCTCGTCGGAGTCCAGCCGGGGCTGGATGGGCAGCGTGCGGCCCGGGTCGACGTCGACGCCGGCGGCGCGCAGCTTCAGCAGCGCGCTGTGCGCGGCACCGGCGAGCTGGGCGGACTCCCACAGCCGCAGCGCCAGGCCGACGGCAGCGGCCTCCTCGCCGGTCAGGGTGATCTCGGGCAGCTCGTAGTCGGCGCGGGCGATGCGGTAGCCGTCCTCGGTGTCGAAGACGCTGGTGCGGCCGGTCTCCAGCGGGACGCCCATCTCCCGCAGCTCGGCCTTGTCCCGCTCGAACATGCGCTTGAAGGCCTCGTCGGCCCGCGCGGTGCCGTCGTCGGGCTCGTACCCGGGCACGATCGACCGGATCCGGGCCGCTGTCACGAACTGCCGGGTGCCGAGCAGGGCGATGACCAGGTTCACCAGTCGCTCCGCCCGCTTCGCCGACACGCGCACAGGCTAGTCAGAACGGGCCGGCAGCACCGGCCCGGGCCGCGGACCGCTCGGTCCCTGGCTAGCCTCGCCCTCGTGGGGGAGAAACGGACTGTTCCGCAACGGATCCGCTGGCGGCGGGGCACGGTCACCGCGACCGGGCGGAGCTGGCGCGACGCACTCGAGCTCACCGTCGAGGTGCCCGGCGACGGCGAGGTGCGCTCGCTGGCCCACCCGTCGCTGGTCGGCGTCCCCGAGGTCGGCGACGACGTGCTGCTCAACACCACCGCGTGGGCGCAGCGGCTGGGCACCGGCGGCTACGCGCTCGTCGTCGCCGTCCCCGACCGGCTGCCGCCGGACCCCACCGGCCCCGGCCACCTGGTCAAGGCCCGGTACACGCCGCTGCAGGTGAGCGTGCAGGGCGTCGACGAGCAGGACACCGAGCACCACGCCGCCATCGCCGAGGCGGAGGACCTCGGCGGCATGCCGGTCGTCGTCGCCGACCTGCACTCGGCGCTGCCGGCCGCGCTCATCGGGGTGTTCGCCACCGACCCCGACCTCAAGGTCGCCTACGTCATGACCGACGGCGGCGCGCTGGTCGCCGGGTTCTCCCGGACGCTGCACACCCTGGCGCCGTCGCTGACCGGGGTGGTCACCGTCGGGCAGGCCTTCGGCGGGGACCTGGAGGCGGTCACCCTGCACACCGGGCTGCTCGCGGCCAAGCACGTGCTCGGCGCCGACGTCACGGTGGTCACCCAGGGCCCGGGCAACCTCGGCACCGGCACCCCGTGGGGGTTCTCCGGCGTGGCGGCCGGGGAGGCGTGCAACGCCGTCAGCGTGCTGGGCGGGGAGCCGATCGGCGCGCTGCGGATCTCCGACGCCGACCCGCGGCCGCGCCACCGCGGCGTCTCCCACCACTCGCTGACCGCCTTCGGGCGGGTGGCGCTGGCCGGGGTGACGCTCATCGCCCCGCGCGGGCTGGGCTCCGAGCTCGGCCAGCAGGTCGAGGAGGACCTCGCCGGGCAGCCCGAGCGCAACCGGGTGGTGTGGGTCGACGTCGACGGGCTGGACGAGGCGCTGCAGCTGTCGCCGGTGACGCTGTCGACGATGGGCCGCGGCTGGCCCGAGGAGCGCGCCTACTTCCTGGCCGCCGCGGCCGCCGGCCGCTACGCCGCGTTGCGGGTGCCGCTGCCCGAGGAGGTCTGACCACCGCCCGCCCCGGGCTCAGCGGCGGAAGCCGCCCTCGGCGTCGACGGTGGCGCCGGTGACCGAGCGGGCGTCGGGGCCGGTCAGCCAGGCGACGACGGCGGCCGCGTCGTCCGGGGTGTTCCACCGGCCGCGGGGCATCGCCGCGGCCACCTGCCCGGCGAGGCCGGGATCCGCCCACCCGGTGTCGGTGGGGCCCGGGTTGACGCAGTTGACCGTGATGCCCCGGTCGGCGACGGCGTCGGCGAGGGTGGCGGTGACCTGCTGCACCGCGCCTTTGCTCAGGGCGTAGGGGATCTCCCCGGCCATGGGACCGCGGTGCTGGCCGGAGGTGAACAGCACCACCGACCCCGGGCCGGCCGCCGGCTCGTACCGGGCGGCGAAGGCCTGGACGAGCAGCACGGCGGCCCGGGCGTTCACCGCGAGGCAGCGGTCCAGCTCGTCGGCGGTGACGTCCTCGAGCCGGCCCAGGGCGCTGCGGGCGTGGTTGACCACGAGGGTCGACAGCGGCCCCGCCGCCTCGCAGGCCGCGGCGACCAGGGCGGCGGGCGCGTCGGGGTCGGCGAGGTCGGCGGCGACGTGACCGGCGACGTGACCGGCGAGGTCACCGGCGGGGTGCGGCGGGGAGCCCAGCGCGGCCAGGACGGCGTCGAGGTCGTCGGCGCCCCAGGGCTGCCCGGCGTCGTGCGGGGCCCAGGAGTGCACGACCACCCGGTCGCCGCGATCGATCAGCCGCCGCGCGATGGCGAAGCCGATGCCGGCCCGCCTGCTGACCCCGGTGACCAGTGCCGCGCCCACGGGTCACATGCTGGCGATGAGCTTCTCGACGCGCTCGTCGACGCTCTTGAACGGGTCCTTGCACAGCACGGTGCGCTGGGCCTGGTCGTTGAGCTTGAGGTGCACCCAGTCGACGGTGAAGTCGCGCCGCTTCTCCTGGGCGCGGCGGATGAACTCCCCGCGCAGCTTGGCGCGGGTGGTCTGCGGGGGCACGTTCTTGGCCTCGAACACCCGCGGCTCGTGCGCCACCCGCTCGACCTGCCCGGCCCGCTCCAGCAGGTAGTACAGCCCGCGGGTGCGGGAGATGTCGTGGTAGGCGAGGTCCATCTGCGCCACCCGCGGCGAGGACAGCGTCAGGTCGCGCTTGGCGCGGTAGCGCTCGATGAGGGAGAGCTTGATCGCCCAGTCGATCTCGCGGTCGATGAGGGACAGGTCGCCGGAGTCGACGGCCTTGAGCACCCGCCCCCACAGCTCGAGCATCTGCCGGTGCACCGGGCCGAAGCCCTCCCGGTCGACGAACTCCGCCGCCCGCGAGTGGTACTCCGCCTGGATCTCCAGCGCGCTCATCTCCCGGCCGTTGGCCAGGCGCACCTTGCGGCGTCCGGTGGTGTCGTGGCTGATCTCGCGGATCGCGCGGATCGGGTTCTCCAGCGCCATGTCCTTGATCGGCACCCCGGCCTCGATCATCCGCAGCACCAGGTCGGTGATGGTGACCTTGAGCAGCGTCGTCGTCTCGCTCATGTTGGAGTCGCCGACGATGACGTGCAGCCGCCGGTAGCGCTCGGCGTCGGCGTGCGGCTCGTCGCGGGTGTTGATGATCGGCCGCGACCGCGTGGTCGCGGAGGACACGCCCTCCCAGATGTGCTCGGCGCGCTGGCTGACGCAGTAGATCGCCCCGCGCGGGGTCTGCAGCACCTTCCCCGCGCCGACCACCAGCTGCCGGCTGACCAGGAACGGGATGAGCACGTCGGCCAGCCGGGAGAACTCCCCGTGCCGGCCCACCAGGTAGTTCTCGTGGCAGCCGTAGCTGTTGCCGGCCGAGTCGGTGTTGTTCTTGAACAGGTAGATGTCGCCGGTGACGCCCTCCTCGGCCAGCCGCTGCTCGGCGTCGACGAGCAGGCCCTCCAGGATCCGCTCACCGGCCTTGTCGTGGACGACGAGCTCGGTGAGGTCGTCGCACTCCGCGGTGGCGTACTCGGGGTGGCTGCCGACGTCGAGGTAGAGCCGCGACCCGTTGCGCAGGAACACGTTCGAGCTGCGGCCCCAGGACACCACGCGGCGGAACAGGTAGCGCGCGACCTCGTCCGGGGACAACCGCCGCTGCCCCCGGAACGTGCACGTGACGCCGTACTCGGTCTCGATCCCGAAGATCCGTCGGTCCACGGACCGAGCCTAGGCGCCGGATGCGACTCCGGCCGGTTCCTGCGGACTCAGGACGCCGTGCCGCCGTCGGTGCCCCCGCCCGTGCCGCCGTCGGTGCCGCCGTCGGTGCCGCCGCCCACGCCGTCCGCCGGCCCGGCCTGGGGTCCCGAGCCCTCCCCCGAGCCGTCACCGCCGCCGACGGTGTCCGGCGCGGCCGGGTCACCCAGGCCGGCCGGGGTGCCCGGCTGGGAGGCGCTGGGCGAGTGCGGGTGCGTGGCCCCCTGCGGGGCGACCTCCCCCGCGGACCGGTCGCCGAGCAGGGTGCCCAGCGCCGCGCCGACCACCCGGCGGAAGGCCCGCTTGGGACGGCGGCGGTCGAGCACGGCGACCTCCAGCTGCGCGGCGGTGAGCAGCTGCCCGTTGCCGTTGCCGCCGGCCATCGCCGGGCTGACCGCCGACAGCGCGCGCACGCCCACCATCAGCGCCTCGGCGAGGTCCAGGCCGTGGCGGAAGTTCTCCCGCAGGTGCCCGGTGACGGCGTCGGCCTGCCCGCCCATGACGACGAAGTCGGGCTCGTCGACGATCGACCCGTCGAAGGTGAGCCGGAACAGCTGGTCGGCGTCGGGCTCGGCACCGACCTCGGCCACGCACAGCTCGACCTCGTAGGGCTTGGTCTGCTGGGTGAAGATCTCACCGAGGGTCTGCGCGTAGGCGTTGGCGATGACCCGGCCGGTGACGTCGCGCCGGTTGTAGGAGTAGCCGCGGACGTCGGCCAGCCGGACGCCGGCCACCCGCAGGCTCTCGAACTCGCTGTAGCGGCCGACCGCGGCGAAGCCGATCCGGTCGTAGAGCTCGCCGACCTTGTGCAGCGTGGAGCTGGGGTTCTCGGCGATGAACAGGACGCCGTCGGCGTAGGTGAGGACGGCGACGCTGCGGCCGCGGGAGATGCCCTTGCGGGCGTACTCCGAGCGGTCGCGCATCAGCTGCTCGGGCGAGGCGTAGTACGGCATGGTCATGGCGGTCAGGCCCCCCGGTCGACGTTCTCGCGGTCGGCCGCGGCGCGCTCGCCGATGATCGCGTCGGCGACGTCGGCCACCTCGGCGTCGGTCAGCCGGACGGCGCCCTCGGCGTCGACGCGGTAGACGATCGGGTACAGCCGCCGCACCGGGTCGGGCCCGCCGGTGGCGGAGTCGTCGTCGGCGGCGTCGTAGAGCGCCTCGACGACGGTGCGCGTCGCGGCACCGGCGTCCAGCCCCGAGCGCCAGGTCTTCTTCAGCGAGTTCTTGGCGAACAGCGAGCCGGAGCCGACGGCGGCGTAGCCGCGCTCCTCGTAGTTCCCGCCGGTGACGTCGTAGCTGAAGATCCGGCCCGGGGTGGCGCCCTCGGCGGCGTCGAGGTCGAAGCCGGCGAACAGCGGGACGACGGCGAGGCCCTGCAGGGCGGCGCCGAGGTTGCCGCGGATCATCTGCGCGAGCCGGTTGGCCTTGCCGTCGAGGCTGAGGGTCAGGCCCTCGATCTTCTCGTAGTGCTCCAGCTCCACCTGGTAGAGCCGGACCATCTCGATCGCGATGCCCGCGGCGCCGGCGATGCCGATCACCGACCACGAGTCGGCCGGGTAGACCTTCTCGATGTCGCGGCTGGAGATCAGGTTGCCCATCGTGGCGCGGCGGTCGCCGCCCATGAGGACGCCGCCGGCGTAGGTGACGGCGACGATCGTCGTGCCGTGCGGTGTGAGGTCCCCGGCGTTCACGGTCGGCAGCGGACGCCTCCCCGGCAGCAGATCGGGCGCGGTGACCGCGAGGAAGTCGGTGAACGAGGAGCCCACCCGGTCCAGGTAGGCGGGCGGGAAGCCGCTCCGGCCGGTGTGCGACTGGGTCAACCCGTCCACCTCTCCGCCCCGTCCGGGGTCGCTCCTCGACGTGCCGCGGCCGGGCCGCGGCGGCTCGTCGCCGACCCTACCGGCGGGGACGGCGGCGAGCCCGCGGCGCGGGCGGGCCTGGCCGGCGGGCGCCGTGGCGTCTAGGTTGCCGCGGCCCGGACCGACCGGACGGAGGGGGACGCAGTGGACGAGCAGGTGGCGAGGGTCGATCGGCCGGCCGGGGAGCCGGTGGTGCCGCGGGTGCCGGCGGGACGGCGCCGGGCGGCGATGGCCGCCTCGGGGCTGCTCCTGGTCGCGCTGTGCGGGCTGTGTGCGGCCTGGGGGCGGGCGGTGCTCGACAGCGACGCGATGTGGGCGGCGGTGCTGGCCACGGCGGCGGTGCTGCCGGCCGCCGGGACCCTCCACGCGCGGGTGCGGCACCACGGCGTCGGCCGGCTGCGGCTGGACGGGACGGTGCTGAGCGGACGGACCCCGCTCGGCGCGCACGGGGTCGACCTCGCGCGGGTGACGGCGGTGTCCGTCGGCCGGGACGAGGACACGGGGAGGCTGGTCACGGTGGGGCTGTCCGACCCCGGAGGGCACGTGGTGGTCCCCTGGTCGCAGCTCGAGGCGCTGCCGGAGGCCGCGGAGGTGCGCCGGCTGCTGCTGGACCGGCAGCAGCGGCTCGCGCTCGCACTGCCGCGCCTGCTGTGCGAGGCGTGGGACGTCCCCGCGCGGCCGGACGCGCTCCCCCACGGGAGCCCCCGTCCCCGGGACGGGTTCGAGCGCGTCGTCGGGGCGCTGACCGCGGTCGGGTCGGTGGCGGCGATCGCCGCGGGCGCGCTACTGGTGTCCTGAACCCGGCCGGTCAGAGAGCCGCGCCCTCCCCTGCCTGCAGCGCCCGGTAGCGCAGGACGTACTCAGCGGCGGCACGCAGGACAACGGGGTCGTCCTTGAACTGGCCGAGCCCGCCGTTGCAGTTGGAGCACAGCAACGCGCGGACCCTACCCGTCTCGTGGCAGTGGTCCACGTGCTCCGCCGGCGCCTTGACGCAGATGGCGCAGAGGCCGCCCTGCTCCGCCAGCATCGAGTCGGCCCTGCTGCAGTGATGCCGTAGCGCCTCTTGAGGTGGTAGGTCCGCGACCCACCCATCCTGTCCTTCGACGCCCTGCCCCGAGCGTTGTGGCAGGGCTTGCAGTAGGGCTGCCGTCCTGAGGGTTGACTCCGGTTGCCGACGAAGTCGTCGAGCGGCTTCACCTGGCCGCAGTCCGGGCACCACTCGTGTCCGTCGGGCACCGAGATCTCGCGGCGATGCCGACGCTTGGGTGGACCCTGGCGAGCGTCCTTGGCTCTCAGGAGGCGACGCCGTGCGTGTACTCGGGAGTAGAAGCTCAGGCCATCACGGCGCGACCGGTCGGACGTGAACTCCGCGACGGGTCGTTCCTCACCACAATCCCGACAATACTTGGTGTGTACTGTTTCCGATGAAGAACTGTCGGAAGAACGGTCTATTGTCCGCCCTTCTGAACATAGCTCCTGACAAATTCTTCTGCATTCTCCTCGAGGACGTCGTCGATCTCGTCGAGGATCGCGTCGACGTCCTCGGACACCTCCTTGTGCCGCTCGGCGACCTCGGTGTCGACCGAGGCCTCGACCTCGTCGGTTTCCTCACGCGAGCGGGTGGCGCGCTGCTGCCCGCCGGTGTCCCTGGTGGCCATGAGCCCTCCCCTGGTGCGCGCACGGTGCGTGCTGCCGCTGAAACTACCCGCAGGTACCGACATCCGGCCGTCTCACCGGGCTGCGCCGAACCGGCCGAGCAGGGCCGCGCGGATCGCCGGCCGGGAGCCGAACACCAGCAGGAACAGCGCCTCGCGGGCCGTCCGCTCGGCCACGCTGCCCGCCCGCACCGACGCACTCCCGGTGGCCACCGTCAGGGCACCGGAGGCCCGGTGGGCCAGGGCCGCCGCCTCGGCGCGCGCGGCGGGCAGGTCGGCGGGCCCGGCGGCGTCCAGACGTGCCCGGGCGGCGTCCAGCTCGCCGTCGAGCGGCGAGGGGCCGACCATCCGGCAGCACCGGCGCACCAGCCCGAGCGCCAGCGAGCCGTTGAGCCGCAGCCCGGCGGCGTCCCCGGCCCGCACCCGGGACAGCGGGGTGCTGCCGAGCAGTCGGCCGGCGGACACCCGGTGCCCGGTCAGCCGGAGCTCGACCGTCGCGCTGGCCTGCACCGCCACCAGCGACTGCGGCACCACGCCCAGGCCCGGCCCCTCGACGGCGTCGACCAGGACGAACGCCACGTCCTCGCCGTCGCGAGCGGCCACGAGCACGACGTCGACCAGTCCCCAGCCGGTCACCCAGGGCACGGCGCCGTCGAGCACCGGGTCGCCGCCGTGGCGTCGCAGGGTGACCGGCGCGGCGTCCGGACGGGTGGCCGCCTGCAGCGCGATGCCGGCCCGCCGGCGCCCCGCGCACAGGTCGGCCAGCAGGTCCGGGTGCAGCCCGGTGGCGGCCAGCCGGCCGACGACGCCGTGGTGCTGCAGCCAGACGAACGCGGTCGCCAGGTCGCCGGCCGCGAGCTCCTCGACGACGGCGGCCAGCGTCGCCCCGTCGGCGTCCAGTCCCCCGGCGCCGGCCGGGCCGACCAGGCCGTAGAGACCGGCGTCGGCCAGGGCGTCCAGCTGCCCGCGCGGGAGGACGCCGGTGGCGTCGACCTCGGCGGCCGCGGGCGCGAGCAGCTCCCCGGCCAGCCGCCGGGCGACCTCGACCGGGCCGTCCGTCACCCGCCGGTGATCGTGTCGACCAGTTCCTGCGCGCTCGACGTCGACTCGAACAGCACGCCCACGTGGTCGCGGGTCCCCTTGAGCGGCTCCATGGTGGGGATGCGCACGAGGTTCTCCCGGCCGAGGTCGAACACCACCGAGTCCCAC
Organism: Geodermatophilus obscurus; assembly: GCF_900115395.1. Classification (GTDB taxonomy): domain Bacteria; phylum Actinomycetota; class Actinomycetes; order Mycobacteriales; family Geodermatophilaceae; genus Geodermatophilus; species Geodermatophilus obscurus_B. The sequence goes on along the minus strand of NZ_FOWE01000001.1, from coordinate 563,734 downwards.
GATGCCGCGGCCACCTGCGCGGGGAAGCGCCGCAGGCACTCGCCCCGGAAGTAGGCCCGGGTGTCGCCGGGCGGGGTCACCATCGCCCGGGTCACCTCGTCGTCGCTGAGCAGCCGCTGCATCGAGCCGCGCGCCACCAGGCGGTGGTAGAGGCCCTTGTCCGGGCGGACGTCGGAGTACTGCAGGTCGACGAGCTGCAGCCGGGAGTCCCCCCAGCCCAGCCCGTCGCGGGCGCGGTAGCCCTCCAGCAGCCGCAGCTTCGCCGGCCAGTCCAGCTGGTCGGCCAGCCGCATGGGGTCGGCCGCGAGGTCGTCGAGCACCCCGGCCCACCGGCGCAGCACGTCGGCGGTCTGGGCGTCGGTCTCCCCGGTGCGCTCGACGAAGGCGGCTGCCTGGTCGAGGTAGGCGCGCTGGACGTCGAGCGCCGTCATCCGCCTCCCGTCGCGCAGCCGCACGAGGTAGGTGAGCGACGGGTCGTGGCTGACCGCCTGCAGGGCTGCGACCGGCTCCTCGATCGTGAGGTCCTCGGTCAGCGCCCGGGCCTCGATCATCGCCAGCACCAGCGACGTCGTCCCGACCTTGAGGTAGGTCGACAGCTCGGCGAGGTTGGCGTCGCCGATGATCACGTGCAGCCGGCGGTACTCGTCGGGGTTGGCGTGCGGCTCGTCGCGGGTGTTGATGATCGGCCGCTTGAGCGTCGTCTCCAGGCCCACCTCGACCTCGAAGAAGTCCGCGCGCGAGGAGATCTGGAACCCCTGGGTGCGGCCCTCGGTGCCGATGCCCACCCGCCCGGCGCCGGCGAACACCTGCCGGGTCACGAAGAACGGGACGAGCCCGCGGATGATGTCGATGAACGGCGTCCGCCGGTCCATCAGGTAGTTCTCGTGCGCGCCGTAGCTGGCGCCCTTGCCGTCGGTGTTGTTCTTGTACAGCTGGATCGGCTGGGTGCCGGGGATGCGGGCGGCCCGGCGCGCGGCCTCGGCCATCACCCGCTCCCCCGCCTTGTCCCACAGGACGACGTCGCGCGGGTTGGTGACCTCCGGCGTCGAGTACTCCGGGTGGGCGTGGTCGACGTAGAGCCGGGCGCCGTTGGTGAGGATGACGTTGGCCATCCCGGAGTCCTCGTCGAGGTCGTTGTGGTCGAGGGCCTGCGCCGGGGAGAGGTCGAACCCGCGGGCGTCGCGCAGCGGCGACTCCTCCTCGAAGTCCCAGCGCGGGCGCCGGCGGGTGGGTGCGTCGGCCACCGCCCAGGCGTTGACCACCTGGCTGGAGAGGGTCGTCGGGTTGGCCGTGGGCTGCCCGGGGACCGAGATGCCGTACTCGATCTCGGTGCCCATCACCCGCCTGACGCTCATGCGACCGAGACTAGGCCCCGCCGACTCCCGCCCTCCGGGCCCGCCAGGGAGCCCGGGGCCACCGGCGGCACGAGGGACCACGCGACGCCGCCGGGGCGCGACGACCGGGGCGTCGGACGGGTCGCTGCCCGCCCGCCGCGCACGGGGACACCGCCGGCCGCCGCGCCGGGAGCGCGGCGGCCGGTCGGGCTCAGAGGTACTGGCCGGTGTTGGTGGCCGTGTCGATCGCGCGGCCGGACTCGCTGCCCTTGCCGCTGATGAGCGTGCGGATGTAGACGATCCGCTCGCCCTTCTTGCCCGAGATCCGCGCCCAGTCGTCGGGGTTGGTGGTGTTGGGCAGGTCCTCGTTCTCCTTGAACTCGTCGACGCACGCCTGCATGAGGTGGCCGACCCGCAGGCCGCGGGAGCCGACCTCGAGGCTCTCCTTGATGGCCATCTTCTTGGCGCGGTCGACGATGTTCTGCAGCATCGCCCCGGAGTTGAAGTCCTTGAAGTACAGGACCTCCTTGTCACCGTTGGCGTAGGTGACCTCGAGGAAGCGGTTCTCCTCGCTCTCGGTGTACATCCGCTCGACGGTGCGCTGGATCATCGCCTGGATGGTGGCCTCGGCGCTGCCGCCGTTCTCGGCGAGGTCGTCGGGGTGGATCGGCAGCGTCGGCGTCAGGTACTTGCTGAAGATGTCGCGGGCCGCCTCCGCGTCGGGCCGCTCGATCTTGATCTTCACGTCGAGGCGGCCGGGCCGCAGGATCGCCGGGTCGATCATGTCCTCGCGGTTGGAGGCGCCGATGACGATGACGTTCTCCAGGCCCTCGACGCCGTCGATCTCGCTGAGCAGCTGCGGGACGATCGTCGACTCGACGTCGGAGGACACCCCCGAGCCGCGGGTGCGGAAGATCGAGTCCATCTCGTCGAAGAAGACGATGACCGGCGTGCCCTCGCTGGCCTTCTCGCGGGCCCGCTGGAACACCAGCCGGATGTGCCGCTCGGTCTCGCCGACGTACTTGTTGAGCAGCTCCGGGCCCTTGATGTTGAGGAAGTAGGACTTGGCCTGCCCCTCCCCCTTCACCGCGGACACCTTCTTGGCCAGCGAGTTGGCCACGGCCTTGGCGATCAGCGTCTTGCCGCAGCCGGGCGGGCCGTAGAGCAGGATGCCCTTCGGCGGGCGCAGCTCGTACTCGCGGAAGAGGTCCGCGTGCAGGAACGGCAGCTCCACGGCGTCGCGGATCTGCTCGATCTGCCGGGACAGGCCGCCGATGTCGGAGTAGTCGATGTCGGGGACCTCCTCGAGGACGAGCTCCTCGACCTCGCTCTTGGGGATCCGCTCGTACACGTAGCCCGACCGCGACTCCAGCAGCAGCGAGTCGCCGACCCGCAGCGGCTGGTCGGTGAGGGAGTCGGCCAGGTAGACGACCCGCTCCTCGTCGGTGTGGCCGATCACCAGGGCCCGCCGGGTGAGCCCGTCGACGGGCTCGAGGAGCTCCTTGAGCATGACGACGTCGCCCTGCTTCTCGAAGCCGAGCGCCTCGACGACGTTCATCGCCTCGTTGAGCATGACCTCCTGGCCGGGGCGCAGCGCCTCGCCCTCCACGGCCGGGGAGACCGAGACCCGCAGCTTGCGGCCGCCGGTGAACACGTCGACGCTGCCGTCGTCGTGCCGGCCGAGGAAGACGCCGTAGCCCGACGGCGGCTGGCCGAGCCGGTCGACCTCCTCCTTGAGCGTGACCAGCTGCTCGCGGGCGTCGCGCAGCGTGCCGGCCAGCTTGTCGTTGCGCTCGGAGAGGAAGGCCGCGCGGCCCTCCGCCTCGGCGATCCGCTCCTCCAGCGCGCGCACCTGGCGCGGGCTGTCGGACACCTTGCGGCGCAGCAGGCCGATCTCCTCCTCGAGGTAGGAGATCTGGGAGAGCAGGGCGGAGACGTCACGCTCGCGCCGCGCTCGGAACTCGTCGGGACCATTGCCATGGCCGGGGCCCATCGCGCACCTCCGCACACATCGGGGGGAGCCAGGAGGCAAATCTATACACGCCGACCGACACCCTGCCCGGGGCTCGCGGGGACCGTGACGCCCCCGTCACCGGCGCGCGGCGGGGTGGTCAGCCCTTGCCGGCGCGGCGCTGCCGGACCGGGGCGACGACGCCCTCGGCCAGCCGGCGGGCGCTCACCAGGAACGCCGTGTGGGCGACCATCCGGTGCTCGGGACGCACCGCCAGCCCGACGGCGTGCCACGGGCGGACCAGCGACTCCCACGCGTAGGGCTCGGTCCACCCGCCTTGCGCGCGCAGCGCCTCGACGTAGGTGGACAGCTGCGTGACCGTGGCGACGTAGCCGACTAGGACGCCGCCGGGGCGCAGGGCCGCGGCGACGGTCGGCAGCACCGCCCAGGGCTCGAGCATGTCCAGCACCACCCGGTCGACGACCTCCTCGGCGGGGTGGTCGGCGAGGTCGCCCAGGCGCAGGTCCCAGTTCTCCGGCACGCCGCCGAAGAAGGCGCCGACGTTGCCGCGGGCGACGTCGGCGAAGTCCTCGCGCCGCTCGTAGCTGGTGACGCGGCCGGACTCCCCGACCGCGCGCAGCAGCGAGCAGGTCAGCGCGCCGGAGCCGGCGCCGGCCTCCAGCACCCGCATGCCGGGGCCGATGTCGCCGCTGCCGACGATCTGGGCGGCGTCCTTGGGGTAGATGACCTGGGCGCCGCGCGGCATCGACAGGACGAAGTCGGCCAGCAGCGGGCGCAGCGCCAGGTAACCGGTGTTGGCGGTGGAGTGCACGACCGAGCCCTCGGGCGCGCCGATGAGGTCGTCGTGGGCGATGGCGCCGCGGTGGGTGTGGAACTGCTTGCCGGCCTCCAGGACGACGGTGTGCAGCCGGCCCTTGGGGTCGGTGAGCTGGACCCGGTCCCCGACGGCGAAGGCGCCGGGCACGGGCCCCCCCACGGCGGTCGGCGACCGGCGACCGGCCGGGACCTCCTCGGCGGCGGGCGCGAGGGCGGAGCTGTCGGCGTTCCGGCTGGGGTCGGGCTGCGGGTCGGGCTGCGGGTCCACGGGCGGCGAGCCTAGGCGAGCGGCGGATCGGTCCCGTCCGGCGCGGGGGCGGCGGAACTGTCGGTGGGGCGACCTAGCCTCGATGACATGACGGCAGCGGTCTTCCCCGACACCACCGCCGGCGGCGAGCAGGCCCCGGACGCGCGGGCGCCGCGGCGGCCGTCGCTGTCGCCCAGCCGCGCGGCGGACTTCAAGACCTGCCCGCTGCTCTACCGGTTCCGCACGATCGACCGGCTGCCGGAGAAGCGCAGCCCGGCCGCGGTGCGCGGCACGCTGGTGCACGCCGTCCTCGAGCGGCTCTACGACCTGCCGCAGGCCGAGCGCACCGTCGAGGCCGCCCGCGGGCTGGTCGGCCCGGCCTGGGAGGAGCTGCAGGCCGACCCGGAGGTGGCGGCGCTGTTCGCCCCCGGTGAGGACGGCGCCGAGCCGCCGTCGCTCGAGTCGTGGCTGGCCTCGGCCGGGACGCTGGTGGAGACCTACTTCCGGCTGGAGGACCCGACCCGCATCCAGCCCGAGGGCCGCGAGCAGCTGGTCGAGGTCACCCTGCCCGACGGGCTGCTGCTGCGCGGCTACGTCGACCGCCTCGACGTCGCCCGCAACGGCGCACTGCGGGTGGTCGACTACAAGACCGGCTCGATGCCGCGCGAGGCGTTCGAGTCCAAGGCGCTGTTCCAGATGAAGTTCTACGCGCTGGTGCTGTGGCGCACCCGCGGCGTGGTGGCCAGCCAGCTCAAGCTCATCTACCTCGGCGACGGCGAGGCGCTCACCTACGCCCCCGAGGAGGGTGAGCTGCTGCGCTTCGAGCGCACGCTGCTGGCGATCTGGGCGGCGATCGAGCGGGCGGTGGCCACCGGCGACTTCCGGCCCAACCGCACGCGGCTGTGCGACTGGTGCGACCACCAGGCGCTGTGCCCCTCCTTCGGCGGCACTCCCCCGCCGTTCCCCGCCGAGGCCGCCGCCGCGGCCGGCTGGGCGACGCTGCCGGTCGTCGAGCGCGACTGACGCCTGCCCCCGCGCCGTCCCCCGGGTCCGCCACCGCGGGGACGACGGCGGCGCGCCGGTGTCTCCGCTCGGGTGACCGGCGGCGACCCACCGCGGCCTCTGCGGCGCCTCTCCCACCGACGGCGATCCCCGACAAACGATCATGGCGCCGGCGCGGCGACACGCCGCCGCCGATCGGGGGGTCGCCACGTGGACTCCGTGATCACTGCACGCCTGCGCGGTAGCAGGTTCTGCCTGCACAGTTGGGGATAACGGAGCGTTCAGGTCCCGAGACGCGTGGGGTCCCGTTGACCGGCCCCAGGGCGGCCCGGGAGCGTGCGCCCACGTCCGCCACCCCGAGGAGGCCGGATGCGGGGCTACCGGGCCGACCGCGCCTTCGACGGTGAGCGGGTGCTGCCCGGCGGCGCGCTCGTGCTGGTCGACGGGGAGCGCATCGTGGCCGTCCAGCCGGCGGGCACACCGGCACCCGCGGACGTCCGGGTCACCGCGCTGCCCGGCACCACGCTGCTGCCGGGGCTGATCGACACCCACGTGCACCTGTGCGGCGACAACGGGGTCCGCGCGTTGGAACAGCTCCCCGAACTGAGCGCCGCTGAACTCGACGCCGTCATCACCGCCGCCCTCGCCCAGCAGCTCGCCGCTGGTGTCACCGCCGTCCGTGACCTCGGCGACCACCGGTGGGCCGTCGTCGACCGGGCGCCGCGGACCGGACCCACCGTGGTCGCCGCCGGGCCGCCGATCACCTCGCCGGGCGGGCACTGCTGCTCCATGGGGGGCGAGTCGTCGGGTGCCGAACAGCTCCGGCGGGCCGTGCAGGACCGCGCCGAGCGGGGCGCGGACCTGGTGAAGGTCATGGCCAGCGGCGGGGCCATGACGCCCGGCACCGACATGTTCGCCTGCCAGTTCAGCGACGACGACCTGCGAGCGGTGGTCGAGGAGGCCCACCGGCTCGGCCTGCCCGTCACCGCACACGCGCACCCCGTCGTCGCGGTGGAGCAGGTCCTGGCGGCCGGTGTCGACGGCATCGAGCACGGCTCCTGCCTGACCGCCGAGGGGTTCGGGGTGCCGCCGCGGCTGGCCGAGGCGCTGGCGCGCGCCGGCACGGTCGTCTGCCCGACGCTGGGGATCCTCCCCGGCGTCGCGCCGCCGCTGCGCGTCCAGGAGCTGATCGACCGGCTGGGGATGACCTACGAGCGCCGCCTGCAGGTGACCGGGGACCTGCACCGGGCCGGCGTCGTGCTGGTCAGCGGCGTGGACGCCGGGATCGGTCCCGGCAAGCCGCACGGCCTGTTGCCACTCGCGGTCGCCGATCTCGCCGACGCGGGGATGCGCCCGGCGGACGCGCTCGCCTCGGCGACCGGCCGGGCCGCCGACGCCTGCGGGCTGGGCGGCCGGACCGGCCGGCTGGCCGCCGGCCTGGACGCCGACCTGCTCCTGGTCGACGGCGACGCCACCGCCGACCTCGCGGCCCTGCAGCGGGTCCGTCTGGTGGTCTCCCGCGGCCGCGAGGTGGCCCCGGCGGCGTGAGCGTCAGCGGGAGGCGGCGGCCCGGTCGAGGAGCAGCCGCTCCAGGTCGGCGACAGCGAGCCCCTCGAGGGTGTCGCGCAGCACCAGTCCCGGCGCCGGGGCCAGCGGCTGCAGGGAGGGCACCCCGAGGACGGCGCACCCGGCGGCCAGGCCCGCCGCGATCCCGGAGGCGGAGTCCTCGACGACCACGCAGTCGGCCGGGTCGACACCGAGCGCCGCCGCGGCCTGCAGGTAGGGCGCCGGGTCGGGCTTGAGCGCGGGCACCTCGTCCCCGCAGACGGTGAGGTCGAAGGGCGGCACGTCGAGGTCGCGGGCCAGCCGCGCGATCACCAGGTCGGCGAGCGGACGGGACGTCGTGGTGACCAGCGCGGTGGGCAGCGCCGCGGACCGCACCTGGGCGAGCAGCTCGCGGGCCCCGGGGCGCCAGGGGGCGTCCTCGGCGAGCAGGCCGGCGACGGTCTGCTCGACCCAGGCGGCGTCGGTCTCCCACTGCGCCGCCCGGTCGGTGCCGAGGTCGGCGTAGAGGATGTCCAGGGCGGTGCGCATGCTCGTGCCGACCGTCGCCTCGCGGGCGGGTCCGCCGAGCTGCCCGCCCAGGCGCTCCGCGAGGCCGGACAGCGCCGCGCCCCAGTGGTGCTCGGTCGCCACGAGGGTGCCGTCCATGTCGAACAGGACGGCGGCGAGGCGGTCTGCCATGTGGTCTCGGTGTCCTTCGCTGTCGTCTCCGGGCACGCGGGTGCGCGCCGGGAGGGTCCCGGGCTCGGCCACCGGCGCGGGTGCCGGGCTCGTCGTCGAGGTCCGGAGCGGGTCCGTCCGCCAGGTGGGCTCCGTACCCAGTGTCCCAGCCGGCGCGGCGACGGGGTGGCGCCCACCGGCGGAGCCCGGAGACCCCGGTCAGCGCAGGCGCCGCAGGACCGGCAGCGCGGCGACCACGGCGGCCGCGGCGACGGGCCGGGAGCTCGCCCGGCGTCCGTCGGCGACGCCCACGAGCGCCCAGACCAGCGTCGCGCCGTAGACCCGCTGCAGCGGCGTCGCGGTCCGGGCCGGGAGAGTGGCCACCCCGAGGCCGCCGAGCGCCAGGGCGGTGGCGATCCCGGCGGCCGAGGCGGGCCGGCCCGCCGGGACCAGCCCCTCCCCCACCACCGGTGACGCCAGGTTGACCCCGCGGGCCGCCGCTCCCCAGCCGGCCAGCGACCCAGCGGCCAGGGTCTCGTCCCCGCAACGGCCGCGCGTGTGCGGTCCGCCCGCCTCCCGGCGGGTGTAGGTTCAGGAGACGGTGCCGCTCCGGCGCCCAGCCCCTCCGCTCCCGGAGGGAGATCGGCGGTCCCGGACATGGGACTCACCCCGCACCCCCTCCGCCCCCGCCGGACCGCGGTCCGGTCGTGACGACGATCCGGGTCACCCGCCGCGGCCCCGAGCCCGCGGCACCGCCTGCGGCCGCCGGTGCCGACGACGGCGCCGTCCGGCTCGCGCTCATCGACCCGCCGTCGGCGCGGACCACGCTCGACGGGGCCTGGTGGCCCCGGACGGCGGACCTCGAGGCCGAGCTGTCCCCCCTGCTGGAGGAGCTGCAGCGCCGCGGCATCCGGGCGACCCGGGTCGCGTACAACCCCGACGCGTGGGCGGTCACCCCGCGACGGCTGCAGACCGGGGACCGCACCGTCCGCCTCGGCTGGTTCCGCCACCTCGACCCGCACCTGCTCAACCTGACCGGCGACCCCGGCCGCGGCCGGCTGGACCTGCTCGTGGTGCCGCCGCGGACCACCCCGGCGGCGGCCGAGCGGGCCTTCACCGCGGCCACCGACCGCTCGAACCACGACGAACCCACGCTCCTGCTCGCCGGCCTCGACGCGCCGGCGGGCGGGCGCCCCTCCGCCTGAGCCCGCGGGGCCGGCGCGCCGGCCCCGCACGGCGCCGGCCGACCGGCCGGCGCACGTCCCGGCCGGACCGCCTCCCGAGGCGGCGCCGTCCACCCGCCGACCAGGAGCCCGCCATGGCCGACAAGTCACCGCGCCACTCGATGTCGAAGAAGTCCGGCAAGTCCATCAAGGAGAAGCGCACCGACCGCAAGGCCAAGGTCGACGCGCGGTCGCAGATGGAGCGGCTGACCACTCCCGACAAGAAGCAGTGACCCCGGCCCCGGGGGGCGGCGCCGGCCGCGCCCCGGGGAGCCGCTACTCGAAGCGGACGGGCTGCCCGGTGGCCTCGAGCACCGACATCCACAGGTCGCCCAGCGGGTCGACGTGGTTGCGCCGGCTGACCGCCAGCGCCATCGGGATGTGCACGAACCGGCGCCGGCGCCGCGCCACGATCACCTCGGTGCGCCCGGCCATCGCCGCGTGCACCGCGGCGTGGGCCAGCCGCAGGCAGTAGGCGCTGTCGTAGGCGTTGGCCGGCACGCTGCGGATGGCGTAGCTGGGGTCGAAGTAGCGGACGTTGTTCTCCACGCCGGCGGCGTCGAGGTGCTCGGTGATCAGCCGCCGCAGCAGCCGCCCGACGTCGCCGAGCCGGACGTTGCCCGAGGCGTCGCGGCCGGGCTCCTCGCCCTCGATGTGCTCCTGCCCGGCGCCCTCGGCCACGACGACGACGGCGTGCCCGCGCTCCTGCACGCGCCGGCGCAGGTGCTCCAGGAAGCCCCGCTCGCCGTGCAGGGTGAAGGGCACCTCGGGGATGAGCACGTAGTCGGCGTCGTCCTTGGCCAGCACCGAGTAGCAGGCGATGAAGCCCGAGTGCCGGCCCATGAGCTTGACCAGCCCGACCCCGCCGGGCGCGGACCGCGCCTCGACGCTGGCCGCGTGGATGGACTTGGTGGCCTCGGCCATCGCCGTCTGGAAGCCGAAGCTCTGGTCGATGTAGGGGATGTCGTTGTCGATCGTCTTCGGGATGCCGACGACGGCGACCTTCAGGCCGCGCTCGCCGATCACGCGGACGACGTCCATGGCGCCGCGGAGGGTGCCGTCGCCGCCGACCACGAACAGGATGTTGATGTTGAGCCGCTCGAGGGCGTCGACGATCTCCTCGGGGTCCTGCTTGCCGCGCGAGGTGCCGAGGATGGTGCCGCCCTCGTCGTCGATGTGCTGGACGACGTCGGGGGCCAGGTCGACGACGTCCTCCCCGTAGTGCGGGATGAAGCCGCGATAGCCGTTGCGGAAGCCGACGATCCGGCGGACGCCGTAGTGGCGGGCGAGCTCGAGCACCAGCCCGCGGATGACGTCGTTGAGCCCGGGGCACAGCCCGCCGCAGGTGACGATGCCGACCCGGGTCTTGGCCGGGTCGAAGTAGATCCGCTTGCGCGGGCCGCCGGGCTCGAGGCTGGGCAGCCCCTGCACCGGCACGTCCCGCGCCCCGGCCATGGACAGGGTGTCGTCGAAGAGGACCCGGTCGTCCTCCATCACCGAGTGCTGCGTCGTCTCGCGGGCCTCGAGCCGCTCGGCCAGCGGTGAGTCGATGCGGCAGGGCCCGAGCGTCCGCACGGCGAGGTCGTCGTGTCCGATCACGTGCCGAACGCTTCCACACGCCGCGGCGCGCCCGTCACCGGGCTCGCCGGGGCTCACCGCAGCGCGGGGTCGACCTGCACCTTGGGGCCGGCCCCCGCGGGTCGACGACCGGCCAGCACGTCACCGACGCCGTCGAGGCCGACGGTGGCCGCGACCAGCGGCCGCGGGTCGACGGTGCCGGCGGCGTACGCGGCGACGGTGGCGGCCAGCCCCGGGGAGGCCGACAGGACCCCGACCGCGGTCACGTCGCCGAGGACCAGCGACCGGGTGTCCAGGGTGCTCGCGGTCGTGGCCAGGCCGATGAGGACGACCCGGCCGGCGGGCTCGACGAGGCCGAGCGCCCGCGCCGGGGTGGCGGCGTCGGTGGAGGCGTCGACGACGGCGTCGAAGGGCAGGGCGGGCACGGTGACGTCGGCGGCGAACCCCAGGGCGCGGGCGAAGGCGAGCGACGGCGCGGTCACGCCCAGCAGGTGGACCTCGGCGCCGGCGGCCCGCAGGAACAGCGCCGTCAGCACCCCGATCGTCCCGGGGCCGACGACGAGGACGCGGTCGCCGGGGCCTCCGCCGGTGGCCTGCGCCGCCCGCAGGGCGTTGCCGCCGGGCTCGACGAGGGCGCCGACGACCGGGTCGACGGTGCCGGGCAGGACGTGCAGCGACCGCGCCGGCACCGCCAGCCGCTCGGCCAGCGCGCCCGGGCGGTCGCCGAGGATGCCGACCTCCTGCCGCTGCCCGCACACGTGCTGGTGCCCGCGGCGGCAGCGGCGGCAGGTGCCGTCGCCGAGCATGGTGTCGCCGGTGACGCGCCGTCCCACCCACGCGGGGTCGACCCCGTCCCCGGTCGAGGACACCGTGCCGGCCCACTCGTGGCCCAGCCGGAGCGGGTAGGAGGCGAGGCCCTGGCGCAGGTAGGCCTGCTCGCCGGTCCAGAACTCGACGTCGGTCCCGCAGACGCCGGCCCGCTCGACCTCGACGACGACGTCCCCCGGGCCGGCGACCGGCTCCGGGACGTCCTGGACCCCGCCCTCCCCCGGCGCGGTGACGACGAACGCGCGCACCTCAGTCGACCAGGTCGAGCGCGGCGCCGACCACCGAGTCGACGTCGATGCCGTGGGAGCGGTAGACGCTGTCGAGGTCGCCGCTCTGGCCGAAGCGCGTGACGCCCAGGTGGGTCGCCGGCACCCCGCGGACGCCGGCGAGGAAGGCCAGCGTGTGCGGGTGGCCGTCGAGCAGGGTGACCAGCGGGGTGGCCCGGCCGGCGGGGAACGCGCCGTCGAGCGCCCACGGCGACGCCTCGTCGAGGCCGCGGCGGGCCTGCAGCGCCCGGAACAGCAGCCCGGGGCTGGTCACGACGACGACGTCGGCGGGGAACCCGAGCCCGTCGAGCCGCGCGGCGGCCTCGAGCGCCTCGGGGACCAGCGCGCCCATGGCGGCGAGGGTGACCGCGGGGCGGGCCACCCGCCGCAGCGGGTAGGCGCCGGCGACGACCTGGCGCCGGCGGCGCTCCCGGGCCGCGGGGTCGGCGGGGACGGCGGCCAGCGCCTGGTCGACCGGGCGGGTGGAGAGCCGCACGTACGCCGACTGCCCGCCGGCGCGGCCCATCTGCCCGAGCGCGGCCAGCAGGCACCACTCGGTGTCGAGGGCGAACGCCGGCTCGTAGGACAGGCACCCCGGCTGCTCGAGACCGATCGACGGCGTGGTGATCGACTGGTGCGCCCCGCCCTCCGGCGCGAGCGTCACCCCCGACGGCGTGCCGACCAGCAGCGACTGCCCGCCGGCGTAGACGGTGAACGACCAGGGCTCCAGCGCCCGCCCGACGAAGGGGTCGTAGAGCACCCCGATCGGCAGCAGCGGCTGGCCCCACCGCGACCAGGTCGCCCCCAGCTCGCCGATCGCCCCGACCAGGTTGGTCTCGGCGATGCCGAGCTCCACGTGCTGCCCGGAGGGCCGCTCGCGCCAGTGCAGGATCGTCTCGGGGTCGTCGGCGAACCAGTTGCGCCGGTCCTCGTGCGACCAGACGCCGACCTTGTTCACCCAGCCACCGAGGTTGGTCGAGCTGGACACGTCGGGGCTGACGGTGACCACCCGCCGGCCCACCTCGGGCGCGGCGCGGGAGAGGTCGAGCAGGGTCCGGCCCAGCGCGGCCTGCGTCGTCGCGGTGCCCGACGGGGTGCGGCCGAGGTCCTCCGGCACGGCCGGCGGCGGGGCGGTGTCGGCCGGCGGCCGGGCGAGGCGGGCGGCCGCGCCGGCGAGCAGCCGCGCCGGGGCGCTGCCGGCCGGGAAGCCGGCCCACGGGTCGGCCGGGTCGGCGCCGACGCGGGCGGCCAGCTCGTGCAGCTGGGCCTCGGTGAGCAGCGCGGAGTGGTTCTGCGGGTGGCCCTCGGTGGCCAGGCCGTAGCCCTTGAGCGTGTAGGCGATGACGACGGTCGGGCGGGTGTCGTCGATCCGCGCGAAGGCCCCCCGCAGCGCGGCGAGGTCGTGGCCGCCGAGGTTGCGCACCGCGGCGACGAGGTCGGCGTCGGGTACCTCGGCGACGAGGCGGGCGACCGCGGCGGCCCCGGGCCCCTCCCCCGGCAGCTCGCGGCGCACCTCCTCGGCCGAGCGGCGCAGCAGCCGCTGGTACTCGGCGTTGCCCATGCCGTCGATGCGGTCGCGCAGCGCCGCGCCGCCGGGGCGGGCGAACAGCTCCTCCAGCAGCGCCCCGTACTTGACGGTGAGCACCTGCCAGCCGGCGGCGGCGAACATGCCCTGCAGGCGGGTGGCGCCCATCGTGGGCACGACGCGGTCCAGCGACTGCCGGTTGAGGTCGACGACCCACACCACCTCGCCGAGCTCGGCGACCATCGGGTCGAGCACGGCCTCCCAGACGGCGCCCTCGTCGAGCTCGGCGTCGCCGACCAGCGACCACTGCCGCCCGGTGCCGCCGGCGCCGAACTGGGTGTTGACGTAACGGCGGGCCAGCGCCCCCCAGATCGGCGCGGTCGCCCCGATGCCGACCGAGCCGGTGGAGTAGTCGGCCGGGACGGGGTCCTTCAGCCGCGAGGGGTAGGACTGCAGCCCGCCGAACTGGCGCAGCGTGGTCAGCCACGAGGCGTCGAGCTGCCCGAGCAGGAACTCCAGCGCGTGCAGCACGGGGCTGGCGTGCGGCTTGACGCTCACCCGGTCGTCGGCCTGCACCTGCTCCAGCCACAGCGCCGTCATGATCGTGACCATCGAGGCGCTGGAGGCCTGGTGGCCGCCGACCTTGAGCCCGGTCGGGTTGGGGCGCACCCGGTTGGCGTGGTCGACGACCGCCGTCGCCAGCCACAGCACGCGCTGCTCGATCTCGCGCAGGGCGGCGTCGTCGGCACCGGTGGCGGGCGGCCGCGGGGCGGCGAGCGTCATGGTTCCTCCTGTCGGACGGTGCCACCAGGATGGCGGTCGCCCCGGCCGCCGTCGCGAGAGGACCCCCGTGACCGCACCCGATCGTGAGGCGCGGCTGCGCGCCCTCTACCAGGCGTTCACCGCACGCGACCTCGACGCGGTGCTGGCCGCCATGGCCCCGGACGTCGACTGGCCCAACGGCTGGGAGGGCGGCCGGGTGCACGGCCACGACGGCGTCCGCGGCTACTGGGAGCGGCAGTGGGCGCAGATCCGCCCGCTGCTGCGGCCCACCGCCGTCGAGGAGCGCCCGGACGGCGCGGTCGCCGTCACCGTGGCGATGACCGTCCGCGACCCGTCCGGCACCGTGCTGTCGCGGGAGACCGTCCGGCACGTGTACCGGTTCGACGGCGACCTGGTGCAGCGGATGGACGTCGAGCGGTAGGAGCACCCGATCCCCTGCTGCCAGCCGAGCTAGTCACGGATCGCGGTCGGGACGTCACCACGGAACTCGACGAATGCGGTGAAATGCATTCTGTCACCGAAGGCGGGATCAGCGGGATCGGATCGCGAGGAATCCCGAGGAAATGCGAGGTTACCGTCAGGTACTCCTTTCCGATTGGTGGCGCGAGCACCCACCATCCCTCCGCCCGGGGACCATCCGACCCACACGGAGGAGCACGCCCATGCGACGCAGCTTGGCGATCGGCGCCCTGACGACCCTGCTCATCAGCCTGACGGCGGGTTCGGCACTCGCCACCGGCGACCATCCCGCTCCGGACGCGGAGGAGACCGGCGCGGAACAGTTCGTCCCGGTCGACCCCGCCTTCTACGACGAGGTCGTGCAGGCCGAGGCGTGCGGATCGATCGTGACGATCACCGCCGGGGACGTGCGCGAGGTCGAGGAACGCGTCACCGAGCTCGCGACCGGGGAGGTCCTCGTCGAGTTCCGGGGCGCCGCCACCGTGGACCTGGTGCGCGAGAGCGACGGAGCCGTGATCGACGAACTCGACATCAGCGGACCCGGGTACGAACTGCAGCGGACCGTCGGGAACGAGGTCCGGATCACGAACGTGCTCTACGGCGCCAGTCTGCTCTTCCCCTACGCCGGCAGCGCGGTGGACATCGCGGCGTTCGAGGAGGCCGGCATCCCCGACCTGGCGTACTTCACGGCGCCGGAGGAGAGCGTGGAAGTGGAGATCGTCGTGGACGCCGAGACCGGTGAGCCCCTCGAGGTGGAGTTCGACGAGATCGACGCCGAACTCGTCGACCTCTGCTGGCTGTTCGACCACCGGCCCTGGTGACCCCGCAGCACTGACGGGCACCACTGACGGGGCACCACCGACCGGAGAGCACCGGACCCGCTGACGAGGAGGCGCGGAGGCGACCGGCCTCCGCGCCTCCTCACCCGCCGGTCACGGCACGAGGATCGCGCGCCCCCGGACCTTCCCGGCGTCGAGGTCGCGGATCGCGTCCACGGCCCGGTCCAGCGGGTACTGCTGGGTGTGCAGGGTGACCTTCCCGGCCTGCGCGAGCACCATCAGCTCGGCCAGGTCGGTGTAGGTGCCGACGATGTTGCCGACGACGTTCTTCTCCCCGGCGACGAACTCCAGCGTCGGGATCCGCAGCTCGCCGCCGTAGCCGATGACGTAGAGCGAGCCGGCCGGGCCGGTCATGCGCCAGCCGTCCATCTCCGCGCCCTGCTCGGCGACGAAGTCGAAGACGACGTCGGCGCCCCCGCCGGTCAGCTCCTGCACCGCCTGCACCTGGTCCCCGTCGGCGACCACGGTCTCGTCCGCGCCGATCCGGCGGGCGAGCTCCAGGGCCTCGGGGTTGCGGTCGACGACGACCACCCGCGCGCCCGAGAGCGCCGCCAGGCACTGGACGCCGATGTGGCCGAGGCCGCCGGCGCCCTGCACGACCGCCGTGGTGCCCGGGTGCAGCAGCGGCAGGGCCTTGCGCACCGCGTGGTAGGCGGTGATGCCCGC
Organism: Geodermatophilus obscurus; assembly: GCF_900115395.1. GTDB lineage: Bacteria > Actinomycetota > Actinomycetes > Mycobacteriales > Geodermatophilaceae > Geodermatophilus > Geodermatophilus obscurus_B. The sequence goes on along the minus strand of NZ_FOWE01000001.1, from coordinate 547,973 downwards.
ATCCGCGAGCGCGGCGACGTCGGCGGGGTCGGTCGACGGGTCGAGCTTGACGCAGGCGCGGGCGGTGGTGCGCAGGTACTCGGCCATGCCGCCGTCGTCGTTCGACAGCCCGGGGAAGAAGGCGTTCTCGCACTGCATGTCCCGGCCGGCGCGGCACGGCATGCACAGGCCGCAGCTGGGCTGCGGGTGCAGGATCACGGTGTCGCCGACGGCGACGTTGGTGACGCCCTCCCCGACCGCGTGCACCCACCCGGCGTTCTCGTGCCCGATCACGTAGGGCAGGTCGGGGTCCTGCAGGTCGGCCCACTGGCCCTCGAGGATGTGCAGGTCGGTCCGGCAGACCCCGGCCCCGCCGATCCTGACGATGACGTCGAGGGGACCCCGCAGCTCCGGTTCGGGGATGTCGTCGATCCTGGGGTCGGCGTGGTACTCGTGCACGCGGACGGCCTTCATGACAGGACCTCCAGGGGCAGGACGGGACGGTCGTCGGGCCGGGGCGCCTGGTCGGCCTCTGACCCCGGGTAGCGGGTGGTGAGCAGCCCGCGGCAGAAGTGCGCGTTGCCGTCGACGGAGATCCGCACCGACCGCGCGCGGCGCAGCACCATCTCCGCGTCGTCCGGGCCCGGGCGGCTGCCGTCGTCGCGGACGAGCACGGGCGCGCCGTCGTCGACCGGGAGGCCGACGGCGGCCCGCCGGCGGCGCAGGGCCGCCGCGTCGTCGGCCGGGAGGTCGCCGAGGGTGACCGCCCGGACGTCGGCGGAGGGGTCGGCGCGCAGCAGGGCGGTGAGCGCACGCTCCATCGCCGCGGTGTGCGCCTTGCGGACGAAGGTCGCCCGCAGCTCGTCCAGGGACTCCTCCGCCTCGTGCCCGAAGGTGCCCCGGTAGCCCAGCCCGGCGGCGAGGCCGGCGTTGATCAGGTCGGAGTCGGAGTGGTCGTCGAGCTCCACCACCACCCGCTGCACCCCCGGGACGGCGGAGACCGCGTCGTGGGCGTCGGACACCATGAGCCAGGCGAAGTTGGGCGCGCAGAAGGAGGTGGGCAGCCGCAGGTGCACCTCCACGGCTCCCCCGTCGACGGCGACCGAGCGGACGAAGCCGAGGTCGGTGACCGGCTCGTCGAGCTCGGGGTCGACGACGGTGCCGAGCGCCGCACGCACCGCCCCGGCCAGGTCGGGGAGGACCGCCGTCATCACACGGCCGCCAGGTCGGCCGCGGCCGGCTCCCGCGGGCCGGTCTGGGTCTCGTCGGCCTCGGGCAGCCGCAGGTGCCCGGGGACGTCGAGGTCGTAGAGGCGGGCGGCGTTGAGGCCGAGCACCTTCTTCTTCACCTCGGTGGACAGCGGCGCGTACTCGGTCATGTCCTCGGGGATCTGGAAGTCCACGAACCGCTCGACCAGCCACTTCGGCGTCCACAGCGCGTAGTCGCTGGAGAACAGGATCCGGTCCTCGCCCAGCCAGTAGACGAGCTCGCCCATGATCTGCGCGAAGTAGCGCGGCCGGGTGTGGATGAACGGGATGGCCACCGCCAGGCCCGCGACCACGTTGGGCTCCTGGGTGGCGATCCAGCAGAAGTCCTCCAGCCGCGGCAGCCCGCAGTGCTCCACCACGAACGTCAGGTCGGTGAAGTCGGTGGCCACGTGGTCGACGTCGGCGACGTCGAAGGCGTCGCGGTCCAGCGGCCGGATCGTCGGCCCCTTGTGCACGTGGATGTTGCGGATGCCCAGCTCCTGGCACAGCTCCAGGTAGCGGTGGGCCATCGGGTCGGTGAGCTTCCAGCCGCGGGACTCCCCGTGCCAGTCGGCGGTGTAAAGCTTCACGCCCTTGAGGTGCATGCGCTCGGCGGCGGCGCGCAGGGCGTCGAGGCCGTTCTCGCCGTCGCGCGGGTCCCAGTAGTGGTTGTAGGTCAGCTTGTCGGGGTGGGCCTGCGCGAGGGCGAACGCCTCCTCGGTCTGCCCGAACCCGCGGTGGTAGAACTCCGCCAGCCGCGCCGGCTGGAAGACCGCGTGGTCGACGATCCCGTCGACGAACACGTCCCGCATCAGCCGCTCACCGCCCTGGTAGAGGTACTCCTCGTAGGGCCAGACCTCGGACTCCGGGGACAGGTTGCGGTGGTAGTCGTAGAAGCAGTCGATGAACTGCCTGCCGTGCACGTTGCGCTGGTTCTCCGGGCGGGCGTCCCACAGGGCGATGTGGGCGTCCACGACGTAGTACTGCTCGCCGTCCTTGGTGTACATCCCGCGGCCTCCGTCGGCTCGGTGTGAGGTGGATCACCTCGCTGGGGCAGACGCTAGGAGCGGGCGTGGCCCGCGCCCAGCCCCGCGGTGTCTCACTCTGAGACGCCGCGGCGGCCCCGCCGCCGCGTACATTCCGCGGGAGGGAGGCCACCCCAGGCGGCGGCGCAGCCGCGGGGGACGCACTCAGCCGGAGGTGCCCGTGGAGCCGCGCCCGGACGACCTGCCCACCGCGCCGGGCCCGCTGCCCGACGCCGCCCCGGCCGGCCGGCGGGTGCGGGCGTCCTGGCGCCGCAGCCAGGTCTACGGCGTCCCGCCCGACGAGGTGGTGCCGGTGTTCACCGGCTCCCCCGACACCGGCTCGCTGCTCTACGAGTGCGCGCACCGGGTGCTCACCGACCTGCAGTCGACCATCGCCACCGAGCCGGTCAGCCTCATGGTCGCCGACCCCGCCGGCTTCGTCCTGACCCGGCTCGGCGGCGACTCCTCCATCCACCGGGCGCTGGACCGGGTGCACCTGGCACCGGGCTTCTCCTACAGCGAGCGCAACGCCGGCACCAACGGCCTGGGCCTGTCGCTGGCCGACCGGGCGCCGTCGCTGGTCCGGGCCGCCGACCACTGGTGCACCGACCTGCGCGGCTACACGTGCGCGGCGGCGCCGGTGCTCGAGCCGGTCAGCGGCGAACTGGCCGGCAGCATCAACCTGACCACGTGGTCGGACTCCTCCTCCGACCTGCTGCTGGGCCTGGCGCAGACGGCAGCCAGCGCCACCAGCGCGCTGATGGCGCTGCGCAGCGGCGGTCGCGCGGTGCCCCGGTCGGCGCCGCGTGGCGAGGTGTTCCGGGTGGTCGGCGGCTCCCCGGCGGCCGACGACGGCGACCCGTGCGTCTCGGCGGCCTGGCGGGCGGCGGTCGGTGCCGCGGCCCGCGCGGTCGGCGGGGGCGAGGTCACCACCGTCGTCGGGGAGCCGGGCGCGGGGAAGGCGACGCTGGCCGCGCTGGCCGTGCGGCGGCTGCCCGGCCGCCGGCGGTTGTTGCACGCGCGCGCACCCGGGACGGGCGACACCGCGGACGTGGCCGCGTGGCTCGACCTGTGGACCCCCGGGCTCCGCGACGACGACACCTGCGTGATCGTCTCCGGCACGCACACCCTCCCCGCCTGGGCCGCCGGGGAGCTCGCCCAGCTGCTCGGGGCGGTCCGGCGCACCGGCCGGTCGCAGCCGTTCGTGCTCACCGCGCCCGACTACGCGGCACTGCCCGACCCCCTCGCCCGGCTCACCGACGCCGTCGTCGAGGCGCCCCCGCTGCGCGCCCGGGCCGACGACGTGCTGCCCCTGGCGGCCTGGTCGGCCCGGCAGGAGCGGCACCGCAGCGTGCCGTTCACCCCGCGCGCCACCCGGGCGCTGACCGGCTACGGCTGGCCGGGCAACGTCGCGCAGCTGCGGCGGGTGGTCCGCGAGGCGGTGACCCGCGCCGACGTCGTCGACGTCCACCACTTGGCGCCGGAGGTGCTCGACGGCGGCACCCGCCCGCTGTCGCGGCTGCAGCGGCTCGAGCGCGACGAGATCGTCCGCTGCCTGATCGAGCCCGGCACCACGATGACCCAGGTCGCCGAGGAGCTCGGCATCGGCCGCGCCACCCTCTACCGCAAGATCGCCCAGTACCGGATCGCGGTGCCGCCGCGCTCGGGCTGACCGTCGTTCCCCGGGCCGGACCGCCGCCCGCGCCCTAGGGTCGCGGCAGGAGGTGGGGCGGTGTCGGACGGGCTGTACGTCACCGGCTGCGAGCCGGCCACGGGGAAGTCCGCGATCGCCCTGGGCGTGTTCGAGCTGCTCGCCCGGCGGGTGGGCCGGCTCGGGGTCTTCCGGCCGGTCGTGTCCGGTGGCGAGGCGGGCGGCGACGGCGACGGGGTGGTCGACCTGCTGCTCCCCCGCGCGCACGGCGACCTCTCCCCCGACGCGTGCGTCGGCGTCACCTACGCCGACGTGCTCGCCGACGAGGACCGCGCGCTGTCGGAGATCGTGGCGCGCTACCGGGCGCTGGCGGCGCTGTGCGACCGGGTGCTCGTCGTCGGCTCGGACTTCAGCGAGGCCGGCGCCGCCCGGGAGCTGGCGCTCAACGCCCGGATCGCGGCCAACCTCGGGCTGCCGGTGCTGTGCGTGGTCTCCGGGCGTGACCGCGACCCCGCGGCCGTCGCTGTCGCCGTCGAGGTGGCGCAGGACGCGATGCGCGACGCCGGCGCCGAGGTGGTCGCCGCCGTGGTCAACGGGGTGGCGCCCCGGCAGCTGCCGGCCGTGCGCGACCGGGTCGGCGGCGGGGACCCGCCGGTGTACGTGCTCCCCGAGGCCCCGGTGCTCACCGCCCCGACGATGGCCGAGGTGGCCCGCGCCTGCGACGCCCGGGTGCTCACCGGTGACGACGCGACGCTGGGCCGGGAGACCTCCGGCGTCCTGGTGGCGGCCATGACCATCCCCAACCTGCTCGAGCGGCTGGTCGACGACGTCGTGGTGATCACCCCCGGCGACCGCGCCGACGTCGTCCTCGGCGTGCTGGCCGCCCACCTGTCCGGCGGGTTGCCGGCCCCCGCCGGGCTGGTGCTCACCGGGGGGCTGGAGCCGGCCCCGCCGGTGCGCAGCCTGCTCGCCGGGATGCCGGTGCCGGTGCCTGTGGTGCTCACCGACCACGACACCTACGCCACCGCGACCCTCGCCGGGTCGGTGCCCGGCCGGATCCGGCCCGGCGCCCCGCGCAAGATCGACGTGGCGCTGGCACTGGTCGAGGAGCACGTCGACGGCGCGGAGCTCCTCGACCGCACCGCCGTGGCGCGGCCGCGGGTGACCACGCCGCTGATGTTCGAGTACGAGCTGCTGGACCGGGCGCGCGCCGACCGCCGGCACGTCGTCCTCCCCGAGGGCACCGACGAGCGGGTGCTGCGGGCCGCCGAGCGGCTGCTGCGGCGGGGCGTGGTCGACCTGACCCTGCTCGGCGACGCCGCCGAGGTGCGCGCCGCGGCCGCCCGCGCCGGCGTCGACGTCGGCGCCGCCCGGCTGCTGGACCCCTGCGAGCCCGACCTGCGGGAGCGGCTGGCCGTCGAGTACGCCCGCCGCCGGGCGCACCGCGGGGTCACCATGGACGCCGCCCGCGACGTCGTCGTCGACGTCTCCTACGCCGGCACGCTGATGGTCGCGCTCGGCCTGGCCGACGGGATGGTGTCCGGCGCGACCCACACGACGGCCCAGACCATCCGCCCGGCGCTGGAGCTGGTGAAGACCGTCGACGGCGTCTCGATCGTCTCCAGCGTCTTCTTCATGTGCCTGGCCGACCGGGTGCTCGTCTACGGCGATTGCGCGGTCAACGTGCACCCCGACGCCGAGCAGCTGGCCGAGATCGCGGTCACCTCCGCGCAGACGGCGGCGCGCTTCGGCGTCGAGCCGCGGGTGGCGATGCTGTCCTACTCCACCGGGGCGTCGGGCAGCGGCGAGGACGTCGACCGGGTGCGGACGGCGACCGAGCTGGTGCGCCGGCGGGCGCCGGAGCTGTCGGTGGAGGGGCCGATCCAGTACGACGCCGCCGTCGACGCCGGGGTGGCGCGCACCAAGCTGCCCGGCAGCGACGTGGCCGGCCGGGCGACGGTGTTCGTCTTCCCCGACCTCAACACCGGCAACAACACCTACAAGGCCGTGCAGCGCAGCGCGGGCGCGGTGGCGGTCGGCCCGGTGCTGCAGGGCCTGCGCGCGCCGGTGAACGACCTCTCCCGCGGCGCGACCGTGCAGGACATCGTCAACACGGTGGCCATCACGGCGATCCAGGCGCAGGGCCCGGCGCCCCGGGACACGGCGCAGTCGTGACCGGCCGGGTGCTGGTCGTCAACTGCGGGTCCTCCTCGCTGAAGTACCGGCTGGTCGACGTCGCCGCCGGCGAGGCGCTGGCCTGGGGGCTGGCCGAGCGGATCGGGCAGCCCGAGGGCCGGCTCACCCACGCCCGGGCGGGCGCCGAGCCCGACGTCGCCGAGCAGCCGCTGCCCGACCACGAGGCGGCGCTCACGGCGGCGCTGGCGGCCTTCGACCGCACCGGCCCCGCGCTGGCCGACGCCGGGCTGGTCGCGGTCGCCCACCGGGTGGTGCACGGCGGGGACCGCTTCTCCGCGCCGGTGCTGGTCGACGACGACGTCCTCCGCGCCGTCCGGGAGCTCGCGGCGCTGGCGCCGCTGCACAACCCGGTCAACGCCGTCGGCATCGACGTGGCGCGGCGCGCCTTCCCCGACCTGCCGCACGTGGCGGTGTTCGACACCGCCTTCCACGCGACGCTGCCGGCCGCGGCCTCGACCTACGCGGTGCCCCGGGAGTGGGCGCGCGAGCACGGCGTGCGGCGCTACGGGTTCCACGGCACCTCGCACGCCTTCGTCTCCCGCGGCGCCGCGGAGCTGCTCGGCCGGCCGCTGGAGGAGACGAACACCGTCGTGCTGCACCTGGGCAACGGGGCGAGCGCCACCGCCGTCGCGGGCGGCCGCAGCGTCGACACCTCGATGGGCATGACGCCGCTGGAGGGCCTGGTCATGGGCACCCGCTCCGGCGACGTCGACCCGGCGCTGGGCGCGCACCTGCACCGCGTCGCGGGGCTGGGCCCGGTGGAGGTCGACCGGGCGCTCAACGGCGCCGGCGGCATGCTGGCGCTGGCCGGCACCAACGACCTGCGCGAGGTGCACCGGCGCATCGCCGACGGCGACGACGCCGCCGTGCTCGCCCTCGACGTGTTCTGCCACCGGGTGCGCCGCTACGTCGGGGCGTTCATGGCGGTGCTCGGGCGCACCGACGCGATCGCGTTCACCGGCGGCATCGGGGAGAACGACGCCGTCGTCCGGGCGCGGTCACTGGCCGGCCTGGAGCCGCTCGGCGTCCGGCTCGACGACGAGCGCAACGCCGTCCGCGCCGGCGGCGCCCGGCGGGTGTCGGCCGACGGCAGCCCGGTCGCCGTCCTCGTCGTCCCCACCGACGAAGAGCTCGAGATGGCCCGCCAGACGGTCGCCCTCCTGGCCAGGTGACGTGCTGGAACGGCCCCTCGCAGTGCTGGAACGGCCCCCTTGCAGGGTCCCGCCCCGAGCGTCAGCGAGGGGTGGGGGGCGAGGGGGTCCTTCTACTCGTCGTCGGTGCGGTAGCCCAGGTTGGGCGCCAGCCAGCGCTCGGCCTCGCGCAGCGTCCAGCCCTTGCGCCGGGCGTAGTCCTCGACCTGGTCGCGGCCCACCCGGCCCAGGTTGAAGTAGCGCGACTCCGGGTGGGAGAAGTACAGGCCGCTGACCGCCGCGCCGGGCCACATCGCCATCGACTCGGTGAGCTGCAGGCCGGTGGCGGCCTCGACGTCGAGCAGGTCCCAGATCGTCTGCTTCTCGGTGTGCTCGGGGCATGCCGGGTAGCCCGGGGCCGGGCGGATGCCGCGGTAGCGCTCGGCGATGAGCCCGTCGGCGTCGAGCCGCTCGTCGGCGGCGTAGCCCCAGAACTCCCTCCGCACGCGCTCGTGCAGCCGCTCGGCGAACGCCTCGGCGAGCCGGTCGGCCAGCGCCTCGAGCATGATCGCCGAGTAGTCGTCGTGGGCGGCCTTGAACGCGGTCACCCGCTCGGCCGAGCCGAGACCGGCGGTGACGGCGAACGCGCCGACGTGGTCGCGCAGACCGGTCTCGCGCGGCGCGACGAGGTCGGCGAGCGACTTGCGGGGTGCGCCGTCGCGGCCCTCGGTCTGCTGCCGGAGCTGGTGCAGCACCGCCCGCACCGACGTGCGGGAGTCGTCGGTGTAGACCTCGATGTCCTCGCCGTCGACCCGCGCGGCGGGGAACAGGCCGAAGACGCCGTTGGCGGTCAGCCAGCGCTCCCCCACGATCCGGTCGAGCATCGCCTGCGCGTCCTCGAACAGCCGCCGCGCCGCCTCGCCGGTGGCCGGGTTGTGCAGGATGTCGGGGAACCGGCCGCGCATCTCCCACGCGGTGAAGAACGGCTGCCAGTCGATGTAGCCGCGCAGCTCCTCCAGCGGGTAGTCGCGCAGGACGCGGGTGTGCCCGACCTCGCCGTGCCGGTGGTCGCAGCCGGGTCCGGAGCACAGGTCGCGGGTCTGCTGCAGGAGCATCCGCGGCCGCGGCGGGGTGTAGGACGCCCAGTCGAACGACGGCGCGGCGGCGCGGGCGGCGGCCAGCGGCAGGAGCTTGCGGGTGTCCTCGCGGGCGGCGTGCCGCTCGCGCAGCGCCTCGTACTCCGTGGACGTCGCCGACAGCAGACCGGGCCGCTGCTCGTCCGACAGCAGCGCGGCCACGACCGGCACCGACCGCGACGCGTCCTTCACCCAGATCACCGGGCCGTGGTAGCGCGGGGCGACCTTCACCGCGGTGTGCGCGCGCGACGTCGTCGCCCCGCCGATGAGCAGCGGCACGTCGAAGCCCTGCCGCTCCATCTCACTGGCCAGGCCGACCATCTCGTCCAGCGACGGCGTGATGAGCCCGGACAGGCCGATGACGTCGGCGCCGACCTCCTTGGCGGTGTCGAGGATCTTCTGCGCCGGCACCATGACGCCGAGGTCGACGACGTCGTAGTTGTTGCACTGCAGCACGACGCCGACGATGTTCTTGCCGATGTCGTGGACGTCGCCCTTCACCGTGGCCATGACGACGCGGCCGTTGGTGCGCTCGGCGTCGCCGGGCTGCTTCTCCGCCTCGATGAAGGGGATGAGGTAGGCGACGGCCTTCTTCATCACCCGCGCGGACTTCACCACCTGCGGCAGGAACATCTTCCCGGCGCCGAAGAGGTCGCCGACGACGTTCATCCCGCTCATCAGCGGGCCCTCGATGACCTCGATCGGCCGGCCGCCGCGTGCGGCGATCTCGGCGCGCAGCTCCTCGGTGTCGGCCTCGACGAACTCGTCGATGCCCTTCACCAGCGCGTGGGTGATCCGCTCGCCGACCGGCAGCGACCGCCACTCCTCGGTGGCCGCCTCCCTCGCCACGCCGTCGCCGGCGTAGTCGCCGGCGATCTCCAGCAGCCGCTCGGTGGCGTCGGGGCGGCGGGCGAGGACGACGTCCTCGATGCGGTCGCGCAGTTCCCGCGGCACCTCCTCGTACACCTCGAGCGCGCCGGCGTTGACGATGCCCATGTCCATGCCGGCGCCGATCGCGTGGAACAGGAACACCGCGTGGATGGCCTCGCGGACGGGGTTGTTGCCGCGGAAGGAGAACGACACGTTGGACACGCCGCCGGAGACCAGCGCGTGCGGCAGGTTCTCCTTGATCCAGCGGGTGGCGTCGATGAAGTCCAGGCCGTACCGGTGGTGCTCCTCGATGCCGGTGGCGACGGCGAAGACGTTGGGGTCGAAGATCACGTCCTCGGCGGGGAAGCCGACCTGCTCGGTGAGGATGTCGTAGGCGCGGCGGCAGATCCGCTGCCGCCGCTCGAGGGTGTCGGCCTGCCCGTCCTCGTCGAAGGCCATGACGACGACGGCCGCGCCGTAGCGGCGGCACAGCTCGGCGTGCCGGACGAACTCCTCCTCGCCGTTCTTCAGCGAGATCGAGTTGACGATCGACTTGCCCTGCAGCTGCTGCAGGCCGGCCTCGATGACCTCCCACTTGGAGGAGTCGACCATGACCGGGACGCGGCAGATGTCGGGCTCGGTGGCGATCAGGCGGGTGAAGCGGGTCATCGCCGCGACGCCGTCGATCATGCCCTCGTCCATGTTGACGTCGATGACCTGCGCGCCGGCCTCGACCTGCTGGCGGGCCACGGCCAGGGCGGTGGCGTAGTCGCCGTCGCGGATCAGCCGGCGGAAGCGCGCCGAGCCGGTGATGTTGGTGCGCTCCCCGACGTTGACGAAGAGGCTGTCCTGCTCGACGGTCAGCGGCTCCAGGCCCGACAGGCGCAGCGCCGGGCGCACCGTAGCGGGCGTGCGCGGCGGCCGGCCCTCGACCACCCCGGCGATGGCGGCGACGTGCTCCGGGGTGGTGCCGCAGCAGCCGCCCACGACGTTGACGAAGCCGTCCTCGGCGAAGCCCCGCAGCACCGTGGCGGTCTCCTCCGGCGACTCGTCGTACTCGCCGAAGGCGTTGGGCAGCCCGGCGTTGGGGTAGCAGGAGACGAACGTGTCGGCCACCCGCGCGAGCTCGGCGAGGTAGGGCCGCATCTCCTCGGCGCCCAGCGCGCAGTTGAGGCCGACGGTCAGCGGCCGGACGTGCCGCACGGAGTTCCAGAACGCCTCGGTGGTCTGCCCCGACAGCGTCCGGCCCGACGCGTCGGTGATCGTGCCCGAGATCATCACCGGCCAGCGCCGGCCGCGGTCGTCGAACAGCGCCTCCAGCGCCACGATCGCGGCCTTGGCGTTGAGCGTGTCGAAGATCGTCTCGACCAGGAGGACGTCGGCGCCGCCGTCGACGAGGCCCTCGGCCTGCTCCCGGTAGGCCCCGACCAGCTCGGGGAAGGTGACGTTGCGGGCGCCCGGGTCGTTGACGTCGGGCGAGATGGACGCCGTCCGGCTCGTCGGCCCCATCGCGCCGGCGACGTACCGGGGCCGGCCGGGCGTGCGGGCGGTCATCGCGTCGGCCTCGCGGCGGGCCAGCCGCGCCGCGGTCTCGTTGATCTCGCGCGCCAGATCGGACATGCCGTAGTCGGCCAGCGAGATCGCCGTCGCGTTGAAGGTGTTGGTCTCGATGACGTCGGCGCCGGCCTCGAGGTACTCGCGGTGGATGCCCGCGATGATCTCCGGCCGGGTGAGGACGAGCAGGTCGTTGTTGCCCTGCAGGTCGGTGGGCCAGTCGGCGAACCGCTCGCCGCGGTACCCGGCCTCGCTGGGCCGGTCGCGCTGGATGGCCGTCCCCATCGCGCCGTCGAGCACGAGGATCCGCTGCTCGAGCAGGGCGGTGAGCTCCGCGGTGGCGTCGGGGCGGAGCTGCGGGGCGTCGGTCACGGGCGTCCTCGGTGTCGGGGGCGGCGGTCCACCCGGCTGTGCAGCAGCCGCCGGTCCCTGCGGATTCCGGGGGCGCCGTCGGCGCCCGTGCCATCCTCCCACCCTCGCCGCCCGGCGCAGCCCCGCGACCGACGTAGGCTCGCAGGGGTGATCGACCCGAAGTCCGCTCCAGAGGACCTGCCCCAGCTGAACCAGCCGGTGGCGGTGGTCGCCTTCGAGGGCTGGAACGACGCCGGGGACGCCGCGACCGGGGCGCTGGAGCACCTGGAGCTCATCTGGGACGCCACTCCCCTGGCCGCGCTGGACCCCGAGGACTACTACGACTTCCAGGTCAACCGCCCCACCGTGTCCCTCGTCGAGGGCGTCAGCCGGCGCATCGAGTGGCCCACGACGCGGGTGTCGGTGGCCCGCCCGCCCGGCAGCGACCGCGACGTCGTGCTCATCCGCGGCATCGAGCCGAACATGCGCTGGCGGGGCTTCTGCGCCGAGCTGATCGAGCTGTGCCAGGAGCTCGAGGTGCAGACCGTCGTGGCCCTCGGCGCGCTGCTGGCCGACACCCCGCACACCCGGCCCACCCCGGTGAGCGGGTCGGCCTACGACCAGGAGTCCGCCCGCGCCTACGGCCTGGAGACCTCCCGCTACGAGGGCCCCACCGGCATCCTCGGCGTGTTCCAGGACGCCTGCGTGCAGGAGGGGCTGCCCGCGGTGAGCTTCTGGGCCGCCGTGCCGCACTACGTGTCCCAGCCGCCGTCCCCGCGCGCCACCGTGGCGCTGCTGCAGCGGGTCGAGGAGGTGCTGGAGCTGCCGGTGCCCCTGGGCGCGCTGCCGGCGCAGGCCGACGAGTGGGTCAAGACCGTCGACGAGATGGCCCAGGAGGACGCCGAGGTCGTGGAGTACGTGCGCTCGCTGGAGGAGCGCGCCACCGAGACCGACCTCTCCCAGGCCAACGGCGACCAGATCGCCCGCGAGTTCGAGCGGTACCTGCGCCGCCGCGGCGGCAGCAACTGACCTGACCGTCCCGCTCCCCCGTCGCCGCCCGCCCGTGCCGGGGGTCCTCGTGGGTCGGCGGTCTGCTGGGGATAACGGTCGTGGCCGGCCGCTCCTGGGGTGTTCCTCGTCCGTCCGGGGTCCTGCCGGAGCCCGGGAGGTGGAGAACACCCCAGGACCGGACCGGACCGGACGCCGGCACCGCGCCCGTGTCAGGCGGACCGGCCGGTGCCCGGACGTGCGCGGCGCGCTGCGTCGCCGGTGCCGCGCGCACGAGGGGAACGACCTCGACGACCGTCCTGCTCAGCGACGCAGCAGCGGGGCCATGCGCGCGGCGGCGTCGTCGTCGAAGAGCCGGTCGTGGGTGCGCAGCGCGAACCGGTCGGTCATCCCCGAGACGTGGTCGACGACCTGGGTGACCAGGTCGGCCTCGGTGTCGCGGTAGGTCGCCGGGATGAGCTCCGGGTGGGCGAGGTGGTGGTCGACCAGCCGGCGGATGACGTCGACGGCGAGCTGCTTCTGCCCGGCGGCGGTCTCGGACAGGTAGACCCGCTCGAACATGAACGCCCGCAGCTCCTGCATCGCCGCCAGCGGGCCGGGTGCCATGACCACCGCTCCCCCGTCGGCCAGCGCGCCCTCCACGACGGCGTCGACCATCGCCCCGACCATCGCACTGCCGGGCTCGCCGAACACGACCCGCGCGGCCGCGGGCAGGTCGCCGGGCTGCAGCACGCCCGCGCGGACGGCGTCGAGCGCGTCGTGGGAGAGGTAGGCGATCCGGTCGGCGTAGCGCACGCACTCCCCCTCCCGCGTGGCCGGCGGCGGGGAGATCTTCCAGCTGTGCGCGCGGATGCCGTCGCGCACCTCCCAGGTCAGGTTCAGGTGCTCCAGCACCTCGACGATCCGCACGCCCTGCGCGGCGTGGTGCCAGCCGCCGGGGACGTAGGGGTCGAAGGCGTCCTCGCCGATGTGCCCGAACGGCGAGTGGCCGACGTCGTGGCCCAGCGCGATCGCCTCCGCCAGCGTCTCGTTGAGCCCGAGGGCGCGGGCGATGGCGCGGGCGACCTGGGTGACCTGCAGCGTGTGCGTGAGCCGGGTGACGAAGTGGTCGCCGTCGGGGTTGAGGAAGACCTGCGTCTTGTGCTTGAGCCGGCGGAATGCCTTGGCGTGCAGGATCCGGTCGCGGTCGCGCTCGAAGGCGGTGCGCAGCCGGTCCTCCGGCTCGGCGACGGCGCGGCCGCGGGTGGCCGCCGAGCGCGTCGCGGCCGGGGCGAGCCCGGACTCCTCCGCCTCACGGGCGAGGCGGTCGGTAGGGCTGAACCCGCCGGGCACTCAGCCCTCCTGTAACTGCACGCCGAGCAGCGCGTCGACGGCGTCGGCCACCATGGCCGGCGCCCCCTCCTCGGTCTCGCCGTCCCCGGAGAGCGTGGCCGCCGCCCAGGCGTCGACGGCGGCGATCGCGCCGGGGCTGTCGAGATCGTCGGCCAGCCGCTCGCGCAGCCCGGCGAGGACGGGTGCGGCGGGGGCGCCGGCGGGGAGCGCGGCCGCGCGGCGCCAGGTGGCCAGCCGCCCCTCCGCCGCCGACAGCAGGTCCGGCGTCCAGGCGCGGTCGGTGCGGTAGTGCCCGGACAGCAGCGCCAGGCGGACGGCCATCGGGTCGACGCCCTCGCCGCGCAGCTTGGAGACGAAGACCAGGTTGCCCCGGCTCTTGCTCATCTTCTCGCCGTGCAGACCGATCATCGCGGCGTGCACGTAGGCCCGGGCGAACGGCTTGGTGCCCGCGAGCGCCTCGGCGTGGACGGCGGAGTACTCGTGGTGCGGGAAGACCAGGTCGCTGCCGCCGCCCTGGACGTCGAAGCCCATGCCGATGGTGTCGAGCGCGATGGTGGCGCACTCGATGTGCCAGCCGGGCCGGCCGTCGATGCCGCGCGGGCCGGGCCAGGACGGCTCGCCCTCGCGGCGGCCGCGCCACAGCAGCGGGTCGAGCCGGTTGCGCTTGCCGGGCCGGTCGGGGTCGCCGCCGCGCTCGGCCGACAGCGCGAGCATGGTCGCCGGGTCGTACCCGGACTCCTCGCCGAAGCCGGGCGCCTGCGACACGTCGTGGTAGACGTCGCCGGTGCCGTCGTCGAGGACGTAGGCCAGGCCCTCGTCGAGGAGGGTCTCCACCCGGGCGACGATCGCCGGGATGGCCGCGACCGCGCCGACGTAGTCCTCGGGCGGCAGCACCCGCAGCGCGGTCATGTCCTCCCGGAACAGCGCGGTCTCGCGCATGCCGAGGACGATCCAGTCCTCGCCGTCGCGCTCGGCGCGCTCGAGCAGCGGGTCGTCGATGTCGGTGACGTTCTGCACGTAGTGGACGGCGTGCCCGGCGTCCCGCCACACCCGGTTGACCAGGTCGAAGGCGAGGTAGGTGGCCGCGTGCCCGAGGTGGGTGGCGTCGTAGGGCGTGATGCCGCAGACGTACATCCGCGCCACCCGCCCCGGCTCGGTGGCCACGACCTCCCCGCGCGCGGTGTCGAACAGCCGCAGGACGGGGCCGGGCCCCGGGAGCGTCGGGAGCAGCGGAGCGGGCCAGGCGAGCACGGCACCGAGGGTAGTCAGAGGGCCCGCGGACGCCCGCGGACGCCGCCCCTCCCTGGGGACGGCGCCCGCGGAACGGTCCGGCCGGGACTACTGGTCGTCGTCGTCGTCGACCCAGTCGAGGGTGCGCTGGACCGCCTTCGTCCACTTGCGGTAGTAGCGGTCGCGGACGCCGGCGTCCATGGCCGGGCTCCACCGCTTGTCCTCGGCCCACTGTGCGGTGAGCTCGTCCTCGTCGGCCCAGAACCCGACCGCCAGGCCCGCGGCGTAGGCCGCGCCCAGGGCGGTCGTCTCGGCGATCTTCGGCCGGACGACGTCGACGCCGAGGATGTCGGCCTGGAACTGCATGAGCAGCTCGTTGACCACCATGCCGCCGTCGACGCGCAGCTCGGTGAGGTCGACGCCGGAGTCGGCGTTCATGGCCTCGACGACCTCGCGGGTCTGGTAGGCCGTGGCCTCCAGCACCGCCCGGGCCAGGTGCCCGCGGTTGACGTAGCGGGTCAGCCCGACCAGCGCGCCGCGGGCGTCGGAGCGCCAGTGCGGGGCGAACAGGCCGGAGAAGGCCGGCACGAAGTAGGCGCCGCCGTTGTCGTCGACCGAGCGGGCCACCGCCTCGATCTCCGGCGCCCCGCCGATGAGCCGCAGGTTGTCGCGCACCCACTGCACCAGCGAGCCGGTGACGGCGATCGAGCCCTCGAGCGCGTACACCGGCTTGCGGTCGCCGATCTTGTAGCAGACCGTCGTCAGCAGGCCGTTCTTCGACGACACCGCCTCCTCGCCCGTGTTGAGCAGCAGGAAGTTGCCGGTGCCGTAGGTGTTCTTGGCCATGCCCGGCGAGAAGCAGACCTGCCCGAAGGTGGCCGCCTGCTGGTCCCCGAGGGAGCCGGCGATCTTGACGCCGGCCAGCGCACCGGCCTTGCGGCCCTCGCCGTAGACCTCGGAGTTGGACCGGATCTCCGGCAGCATCGACACGGGGATGCGCATGTCCGCGGCGATCGACTCGTCCCACGCCAGCGTCTTGTAGTCCATGAGCATGGTGCGGGAGGCGTTGCTGACGTCGGTGAGGTGCTGCCCGCCGTCGGTGCCGCCGGTCATGTTCCACAGCAGCCAGCTGTCGATGGTGCCCATGAGCAGCTCGCCGCGCTCGGCGCGCTCGCGGGCGCCCTCGACGTTGTCGAGGATCCAGGTCACCTTGGGGCCGGCGAAGTAGGTGGCCAGCGGCAGGCCGACCTTCTCCTTGTAGCGCTCGGCTCCCCCGCCGAGCTCGCCGAGCTCGGTGACGATCCGGTCGGTGCGGGTGTCCTGCCAGACGATGGCGTTGTACACCGGCTCCCCGGTGCCCTTGTCCCAGACGACCGTGGTCTCGCGCTGGTTGGTCAGCCCGACGGCGGCGAGGTCGGTGCCGACGAGGTCGGCGCGGGCCAGCGCCTGGCCGACGACCTCGCGGACGTTGGCCCAGATCTCCTGCGCGTCGTGCTCGACCCACCCGGCCCGCGGGAAGATCTGGCGGTGCTCCTTCTGGGCGACGGCCACCACGGCGCCCGCGTGGTCGAAGACCATGCAGCGGGTGCTGGTGGTGCCCTGGTCGATGGCGGCGATGTAGGTGGTCACTGCTTCCTCCTGGTGCGTCGTTGCAACGGGGGTGGAGCGGTCAGAAGACCCGGGCGAGCAGGCCGGCCAGGACCGCGCCGACGAGCGGGCCCACGACCGGGACCCACGAGTAGCCCCAGTCGCTGCCGCCCTTGCCGCGGATCGGCAGGACGGCGTGGGCGATCCGGGGACCGAGGTCGCGGGCGGGGTTGATGGCGTAGCCGGTAGGGCCACCGAGCGAGGCGCCGATGGACACGACGAGCAGGGCGACGCCCAGCGGGCCGATCATGGTGGGGGTGTTGCCGAGCGCCAGCACCACGTACACGAGCACGAAGGTGCCGATGACCTCGGTGACGGTGTTCCACACGGGGTTGCGGATCGCCGGGCCGGTGCTGAAGGTGGCGAGCACCTCGCCGGGGTCCTCGTGGGCGTCGTAGTGGTTGCGGTAGGCCAGCCACGCCACGACCGCGCCGAGGAAGGCGCCGACGAACTCACCGGCGAAGTAGACCAGCGTGCTCCCGAACGTGATGGGCACGTCGGGGGCGTACTCGTCGGCACCGGAGGCCCACAGGCCCACGGTCACCGCCGGGTTGAGGTGGGCGCCGCTGCGGTAGGCGGCGTAGACGCCGACGAAGACCGCCAGCCCCCAGCCGAAGCTGATGAGCAGCCAGTCCGCGCCGCGGCCCTTGCTGTCGCGGAGCAGGACGTTGGCGACGACGCCGATGCCCAGCAGGAGCAGCAGCCCGGTGCCGAGGACCTCGGAGAAGAAGACGGAGACGAGCGACACGGCCAGAGACCTCTCTGTGTCCGGTTGTGCCTGGATGGGGGCCCGCCCTCCCGGGCGGGTCGTGCACGACTCCGCGCTGGCGCCTCCTCGAGGTCGGGGTGGTCGGAGGGATCAGGACGCCGAGGCGAAGGGCGTGATCTCGGGGGCCTGCAGGCGGGCGCGCTCGGCGGAGGTGTCGTCGGGCATCGCCTCGGCGGCCCGCTCGGCCTCCACCCGCGCCAGGTAGGTGCTGATCTCCCGCTCGCGCCGCTCGTCGTCCCAGCCGAGCAGCCCGGCCATGAGCTCGGCGGCCGGGCGGGCCGACGCGGTGCCGCGGTCGGCCTGCTCGTAGGACAGCCGGGTGCGGCGGGTCAGCACGTCCTCCAGGTGCAGGGCCCCCTCGGCGGTGACGGCGTAGACGACCTCGGCGCGCAGGTAGTCCGGAGCGGCCTCGAGCGGCCGGCCGAGGTCGGGGTCGCCGTCGACCAGGGCCAGGACCTCGTCGACGAGGCTGCCGTAGCGGTCGAGCAGGTGCTCGACGCGGGTCTCGGTCCAGCCGTGGTGGGCGGCCAGGTGGGCGCGCCGGTTCCAGCGGACGAGGTAGCCGTCGGCGCCGACCAGCGGCAGCTCCTCGGTCAGCGACGCCGGGATCGGGGCGTCGGGGTCCTCGCCCGGCGCGCGGTCGGCCAGGGCCATGGCGACGACGTCGCGGGCCATGACCCGGTAGGTCGTGTACTTGCCGCCGGCGATGACGGTCAGGCCCGGCCGGACGGTGGCCACGGTGTGCTCGCGCGAGACCCGCGTCGTGCCGCCGGCCTCGGCGCCGACCGGCTGCAGCAGCGGGCGCAGCCCGGTGTAGACGCCGAGGACGTCCTCGCGCGTGAGCGGCCGCTGCAGCACCGCGTTGGCGTGCTCGAGCAGGTACTCGACGTCGGCCGACGTGGCGACGGGGTGGTCCTTGGCCAGGTCCCACGGGGTGTCGGTGGTCCCGATCACCCAGTGCGTCGGCCACGGGATGATGAACAGCACGCTCTTCTCGGTGCGGAGGATGAAGCCGTCCTCCCCGGCGATGGCCTCGCGGGGCACGGCGATGTGCACGCCCTTGGACGCGCGCACCGTCAGGCCCTGGGCCCGGAAGAGCTCCTGCGTCTGGTCGGTCCACACGCCGGTGGCGCCGATGACGTGGCGCGCGCGGATGGACAGCTCGCGGCCGGTCTCGAGGTCGACGGCGCGGACCCCGGCCACGCGGCCGTCCTCCTCCAGGTAGCCGGTCACCTGGGTGCGGCTGGCGGCCAGGGCGCCGTGGCCGACGGCGGTGCGCACGAGCACCTGCACGAGCCGGGCGTCGTCGACCTTGGCGTCCCAGTAGCGGATGGCGCCGACGGCGGCGTCGGGGCGCAGGGAGGGCGCGGCGCGGCGCAGCGCCTTGCGCGAGAGGTGGCGGTGCAGCGGCACGCCGCGGCCGCCGACCCGCCCGAGCAGCCCGCCGAGGACGTCGTAGAGCGCGATGCCGGAGCCGATGTAGACCCGCTCCCAGACGCGGTGGCGGATCGGGTAGAGGAAGGGCACCGGGTGCACCAGATGCGGGGCCAGCCGGCCGACGAGCAGGCCGCGCTCGTGCAGTGCCTCGCGCACCAGGGCGAAGTCGAGCATCTCCAGGTAGCGCAGGCCGCCGTGGACGAGCTTGCTGGCGCGGCTCGACGTGCCCGACGCCCAGTCGCGCTGCTCGAGCAGCCCGACGGACAGACCGCGGCTGGCCGCGTCGAGGGCCGCGCCGGCGCCGGTGACACCGCCCCCGATGACCAGGACGTCGAGCGCGGTGGCGCTCATCGCGTCGATGGCCGCGGTGCGGTTGGCGGGTGACAGGGCTGTGGACACGGGGTGTCTCCTGGTGCTGCGGGGGTGGGACCGGTGCGCCGGGCCCGGCGGGGTGCCGGGGAGCACACGGGGCAACCTGCTCCTTCGCGGCACGCTCGGCAACCCATTGCACGTCCGTGCACGATCAGGCCTACGCTCGGACCGGACGGCACCGTGCCGCGGGAGGAGCCTCGGGTGGCACCGGACGACCGGCTGGAACGGGTCGCGCGTCGATACTGGCTGGACAGGGCCACGATGGAGACGATCGCCACCGAGGAGCAGGTCTCGAGGTCGACGATCTCGCGGATGCTCGACACCGCGCGGGCCGCCGGCATCGTGACCGTGACGGTGAGCCCCGTGCACGGACGTGCAACGGCGATGGCCGCCGAGGTCGGCGCCCGCTTCGGCGTCCTCGCCCGGGTGGTCGCCGTGCCCGACGACGCCCCCGACCTCGCCCGGCTGGAGCAGGTCGCGGCCGCGACGGCGGAACTGCTCGACGAGGTGATGGGCTCGGGCATGACGCTGGGCCTGGCCTGGGGCACCACCACCAGCGCCGTGGGGCAGCACCTGCGGGCCAAGCCGCTGCGCGACGCGCACGTCGTGCAGCTCAACGGGGCGATGAACACCCACAGCAGCGGCGTCGGCTACGGCAGCGACGTCCTCGGCCGCTTCGGCACCGCCTGGGACGCCCAGGTCCACCACTTCCCCGTGCCGGCGTTCTTCGACCACCCCGAGACCCGCTCGGCGATGTGGCGCGAGCGCAGCGTGCGCCGCGTGCTGGGCCTCCAACACTCCGCCGACGTCGCGCTGTTCGGCATCGGCGCCGTGGCGGGCGCGGTGCCCAGCCGGGTCCACACCGAGGGCTACCTCACCGCCGCCGACCGCGCCGACCTGGCCGCCTGCCACGTCGTCGGCGACGTGTGCACCGTCTTCCTGCGGGCCGACGGCTCCTGGGAGGGCATTCCGCTCAACGCCCGCAGCAGCGGCCTGACCCCGCCGGCGCTGCGCCGCGTGCCGCGGCGGGTGTGCGCGGTGTCGGGCAGCAACAAGGTGGTCGGGCTGGCGGCGGCGCTGGCGGGCGGGCTGGTCACCGACCTGGTGCTCGACGAACGCACCGCCCGTGAGCTGCTGACCCGCCGGACCGCCGCGCGCCCTCCGGCGCTCTGGAGCCGCTGACCGTCCGGCCGGACCCCCACCGGGCCGCCGGCTCAGGGCCACGTGACGGCGTACCGCTCGAAGGCCTCCCCGGTCTGGATGCCGACCACGCAGAACACCAGCCCCGCGGGGTCGGTCATCCGCCAGAACGAGCCCATGTCGGCCTCCCGGCGGGCGCCCAGGGCCTCCAGGCGCGCCACCTCGGCGGGGATGTCGTCGGTCTCGACGTCGACGTGCCACCGCGGTGGCGTCCCCTCCCCGGTGCGCTGCACCTCGAGGTGGAAGCCGTCGGAGAACGAGCCGAGCGAGTGCCAGGACGGGTCGGCCATGTCGGGCTCGACCGGGTGGTCGGTGGCCGCCGACCAGAAGTCCAGGCCGGCGGGGTGGACGTCGGGCGGGAGGTCGAGCAGCAGGATCGCCAGGCGGGAGCGGTGCGGCATGGGCCGAGTGTGTGTGCCGGGGCCGCGTTCCGGGACCTCGGACGCCGCGCCGGCGCCGGCTCCGGGCCGGCGGCGCGTCCCGGCGGCGACGTGCGGCCGGCACCCGGCCGGGGAGACCCCGGTGGGCTCAGAACGGGGGCCAGGGCAGGGCGGGCCACTCCCCCGACGGCTGCGGGTGCAGCTTGGTGCGGAGCAGGTCGGCCACCCGCTGCTGCGTGCAGCGCACCTCGCGCCGGGTGAGGTGCTCGTGCAGCGCCTCCCCGAGGTCGCCGCACAGGTCGTCGGCGAGCCGCTCGAGCACCTCCAGGGCGGCGAGCGGCAGCGGCTTGCCCGCCCAGCGCCACAGCAGCGTGCGCAGCTTGGGGTCGGGAGAGAAGCAGATGCCGTGGTCGACGCCGTACACGTGGCCCGACGGCGTGGGGATGATGTGCCCGCCCTTGCGGTCGGCGTTGTTGACCACCGCGTCGAACACGGCCATGCGCCGCAGGCCGGGGTGGTCGGAGCGGACGAAGGCGGTGAGGTCGACGGCGGGGTCGCCGTCGATCCACAGCTGCACCATGCCAGGGCCGAAGGGGCCCTCGCGCAGCACGGTCGGGGGGACCACCTGCCACCCCGTCGCCTCGCTGACCAGCGCGGCCGAGACCTCCCGCCCGGCCAGCGTGCCGTCGGGGAAGTCCCACAGCGGCCGCTCCCCCGCGACCGGCTTGTACACGCACTCGGCCTCGAGCTCGGCGGTGCGGATCGTGCCCACCAGCGTGACGTTGCTGGCGTCGAGCATCCGGCCCTCGAGGTCGATACCGCCCTCCAGCAGCAGGGCGCGCGCCTCCGCGTCGCCCTCCGGGGGGCGCAGCTGCGCCGCGGGCTGCTCCCGCGGCGTCCCGGCGGTCAGCGGCGGTAGCCGTTCTGCCGGGGGCAGACGTGCCCGGTCGGGTCCAGCGGGAGCGAGCACAGCGGGCAGGAGGGCCGGCCGGCGGCGACGACGCGGCGGGCGCGGGCGACGAAGGACCGCGCGGCACCGGGGGTGATGATCACCCGCAGCGCGTCGGGGCCCTCCTCGGCGTCGGAGAGGATGGCCTCCTCGTCGACCGGCTCGTCGCCGGCGGCCACGGCCTCGACGACGACGGCCTGCGCCTCGCCGTCCCAGGCCAGACCCATCGCCGCGACGCGGAACTCCTCGTCGACCGGGGCGGTGAGCGGGTCGAGGTCGTCGACGTCGGCGGCCGCGGGCACCGCGGTCCCGGGGCGGGTGGCGATCTCGTCCAGCAGCTCGTCCATCCGCTCGGCGAGGACCTGCACCTGCGACTTCTCCAGCGCGACGCTGACCACCCGGCCGTCGTCGTCGGAGGCCTGCAGGTAGAAGGTGCGATCCCCGGGCTGGCCGACCGTGCCGGCGACGAACCGGGTCGGGCGCTCGAAACGGAAGACCTGGCGCGGCACGCGGATCAGGTTACGCGGGCGGGGTGGCCGCCGCCGTCAGCTCACGGCCGCACCGGCGCCGCCGCCCACGACCGCGTCGGAGTCCCGGCCCCGGCGGCGGCGGGGCCGCCGCTTCGGCGGGATGAGCGGGGCGACGTCGCCGCCGGTGTCGTTGACGCGGACGACGAACGGGCGGGTCTCGGTGTAGCTGACCACCGAGATCGACGCCGGGTCGACGACGATCCGCTGGAAGGCGTCGAGGTGCAGGCCGAGGGCGTCGGCGAGGACGGCCTTGATCACGTCACCGTGGCTGCAGGCCAGCCACACCGCGTCGGGGCCCAGGCGGGCGTTCCACTCGCGGACGGCGGCCACCGCGCGGGCCTGCGTCTGCGCCAGCCCCTCCCCCTCGGGCCCGGGGAACACCGCCGCGGAGGGGTGCTGCTGCACGACCTTCCACAGCGGCTCCTTGACCAGCTCCTTGAGCGGCCGCCCGGTCCAGTCGCCGTAGCGGGCCTCGCCGAGCCGGTCGTCGGTCCGCAGCTCCAGCTCCCGGCCGTCGAGGACGGCACCGGCGGTCTGCCGGCAGCGGTCCAGCGGGCTGCTGACCACCGCGGCCAGCGGCACCGGCGCCAGCCGCTGCCCGACGGCGGCCACCTGCGCCTGCCCGGTCTCGTCGAGCTCGACCCCCGGGCTCCAGCCGGCCAGGACGCCGCCGGTGTTCGCCGTCGTCCGGCCGTGCCGCAGGAGGATGACGGTGGTCACCCGGCCGAGCCTAGGCGGGTGCAGGGGACGACGCCGTCCGCCTCGAGGTGCGGTTGCGTGCACGGTGACACGCCCTCGTCCGGCGTGTCACCGTGCACGCAGCCGGTGATCGACGGCGGGGAGGAGCGGGCGTGGGCGAGGTCGCCGGGGTGGGCACGCCCCCGGACGGTGGGCACGTGGCCACCTGCCTGGCGCTGCTGTGCCTGCAGGAGGACGGGCACCTGACCCCGTCGCGCCCGGCCGGGCAGGCGGTGCGCGCCGGCGGCCTGGTCGACCTGGTCCTGGCCGGGCGGCTCGTCGAGGAGGCCGACGCCGTCGACCTCCTGTCCGGGCCGGACGCGGGGCCGGTCGCCGAGGCGCTGGTGAGGGAGGTCGACGCGGACCCGGAGCGGCCGCTGGCCGACCTGGTCGAGCGGGGCCGGGCGGGCCTGGCCGAGGCGGCCGGCGCCCTGGTGGGCCGCGGACTCTGGGTGCCCCGGGCGTCGCTGCTGCCGTGGCGGCCCGGCCGCTACCGGCCGGCGGACCCGTCGCTGTCCCGGACCGTCCTGGCGCCTGCGCTCGCCGGCGTCGGCACCGGCGGTGCCACCCCGACCCCGGGCCGCGCCGCCACCGCGGTCCTCGCGACGGTCGCGGGCCTGGTCGACGGCCGCTTCGCCGAGGCCGACGAGACCCTCCTCGCCGCATGCGGACCGGCGGAGTGGGTGACCCGCACGGCCGCCGAGGTCATCACGGTCTCGCGCCGGTGGCAGGACGCCCTCGGTCGCACCACCATCGCCGACCTGGGCACCCCCTGGTGAGGTGCCGGGACGGCCACCCTCCGGGACCCTCCACCTGCGCGTGCGGGGCCAGGGGGAGGTGGTCCTGCGTCAGTTCGGGGTGAGGACCCCGGCGCCGACCAGCGCGAGCAGCGCCAGCCCGAGCACCACCCGGTAGACGACGAACGGGGTGAACGTGCCGCGGTCGAGGTAGCGCAGCAGCCACGCGATCACCGACAGACCGACGCCGAAGGCGATGACGGTGGCCAGCAGCGTCGGCCCCCACGAGATCTGCTCGCCGGCCACCCCGCCGGTGAACGTCTCGTACACCTGGAAGAAGCCCGACCCCAGCACCGCCGGGATGGCGAGCAGGAAGGAGTACCGGGCCGCGGCGGCGCGGGTGTAGCCGAGGAACAGGCCCATCGTGATCGTGCCGCCGGAGCGGGAGACGCCGGGCACCAGCGCCATCGCCTGCGCCAGCCCGAACAGCACCCCGTCGCGCACGGTCAGCTCCCGCAGCTCGCGGCGCTTGCGGCCCACCCGGTCGGCCCAGTACAGGACCAGCGAGAACGCGACCAGGGCGATCGCGACGATCCGCAGGTCGCGGAACGTCGTCTCGATGTCGTCCTGGAACAGCAGGCCGAGGACGACGATCGGGACGCTGCCGACGATGATCAGCCAGCCCATGCGGGCGTCGGGGTCGCTGCGCACCGACCGGTCGACCAGCGCGCGCAGCCACGAGACGACGATCCGCGCGATGTCCCTGCGGAAGTAGAGGAGCACCGCGGCCTCGGTGCCGATCTGCGTGATCGCGGTGAACGCCGCGCCCGGGTCACCCCAGCCCGACGCCTCGCCGACCACCCGCAGGTGCGCGCTGGAGGAGATGGGCAGGAACTCCGTCAGCCCCTGCACCAGCCCCAGGACGATCGCCTCGAACCACCCCACGGCCGGTCAGCCCCGGGTTCGGGGGGTCGGTCGGGAGGCGGTGCGCAGGAGTCCGTGGAGCACGGGGGGACAGCCTAGGGCGGACGACGCGGCGGGCCCGGCCGCGACCCGGCGCGGCGTTGCCCACACCCGCCGCGTCCTCCGGCCGGTGTCGGTCGGCGGCGGTAGGTTGGCCGGTCGTGGAACAACGGGCGCTGGGGCGCAGCGGCCTGGTCGTCTCCCGGCTGGCGCTGGGCACCATGACCTGGGGCCGGGACACCGACGAGGACGAGGCGGCGATGCAGCTGACCGCCTTCGTCGACGCCGGGGGCACCCTCGTCGACACCGCGGACGTCTACTGCGACGGCGACAGCGAGCGCACGCTGGGCCGGCTGCTGGCCGACGTCGTGCCGCGCTCGGAGGTGCTGCTGGCCACCAAGGCGGTGGGCCGCACCGGGCCCGGGCCGCTGGGCCGCGGCGCCTCCCGCGGGCACCTGCTCTCGGCGCTGGACGCGTCGCTGCGGCGGCTGGGCGTCGACCACGTCGACCTGTGGCAGCTGCACGCCTGGGACGACCTCACCCCGCTCGAGGAGACCCTCGCCGCCTGCGACACCGCCGTCGCCTCCGGGCGGGTGCGCTACGTGGGGGTGAGCAACTTCACCGGCTGGCAGACCGCGCAGGCGGCCACCTGGCAGCGCGCCTGGCCCGGCCGGGCGCCGCTGGTGAGCACCCAGGTCGAGTACTCGCTGCTGCAGCGCGGCATCGAGCGCGAGGTCGTGCCGGCCGCCGAGGCGCTGGGCCTGGGCGTCCTGGCCTGGTCGCCGCTGGGCCGCGGGCTGCTCACCGGCAAGTACCGGACGGCGACACCGGAGGGCTCGCGCGGGGCCTCGCCGCAGTGGGCCGGCTTCCTCGACGACCTGCGCTCGGCCGGTGCCGACCGCATCGTGGAGGCCGTGGTCACCGCCGCAGACGGACTCGGCACCAGCCCGCTCGCGGTCGCGCTGGCCTGGGTCCGCGACCGCCCGGGCGTCGTCGCGCCCGTCGTCGGGGCGCGGACCGCCGCGCAGCTGCAGGAGTCCCTCGACGCCGAGGCCGTGCGGCTGCCCGCGGCGATCCGCACGGCGCTGGAGGACGTCTCGGCGCCGCACTTCTCCTACCCCGACCAGCGGGCCGCCCGGTGACCGCGCTCCCCACCCCGGCGGCGCCCGACCCGGTGTTCGCCGCGTTCGTCGGCGCCGGGCTGTGGCCGGGCCTGGGCAAGCGGGCCGTCGCCGAGCTGCCCGGCGCCGGGATCACCTCCCCCGACGACGTCACCGTGGCGAAGCTGCTGAAGATGCCGCGCGTCGGCAAGCAGCGCGCCGAGCGGCTGTTCTCCTCGTTCCTGTCCGCGCAGCCCACCTACGACGTCGTCGAGCTGCTGGTGCGGGCCGGGCTGGAGGCGAAGCTGGCGTCCTCGGCCGCCGACGCGCTCGGCGACGACGCCGCCCGACGGCTGCGCGACGACCCCTGGGCGCTGCTGGGCCTGCACGGCGTCACGCTGACCGACGCCGACCGGCTGGCCATCTCGCTGCTGCCCGGCGCCGACCGGCAGGACTCCCGCCGCGGCCGGGCGATCGTCGTCATGACCCTGCGGACCGCCACCCGCGACGGGCACACCGTGCTGCCGGCCGACCTGGTCGTGGCCGCGCTGCGGGCCCAGGGCGTGGCCGACCCCGCGGCGGCGATCGTCGCGGCGGTCGACTCCGGCGAGGTGCTCGACCACGAGCCGCCGGAGCCGGAGTTCGACGAGGACGCGGGTGGCGGGGACGACGGCACGGCCGAGCCCCCCGGGCCGGATCCGGCGCTGCGGATGCTGTCGCTGGGCCGCTTCGGCATGGCCGAGGACGCGGTGGCCGAGGGCGTGGCCCGGCTGGCGGCCACCGCGGAGCGCATCGCCGACCCCGCCGCCGTCCGGTCGGTGGCCAAGGGGCTCGACGAGGCGCAGAAGCAGTCCGTCGCGCAGGTGCTCGGCGCCGGCGTCTCGCTGCTCACCGGTGGCCCGGGCACCGGCAAGAGCCGCACGGTGGCCGCCGTCGTCGAGCTGCTCGTGGCCAAGGGCACCGAGGTCGCGCTGGCTGCGCCCACCGGGCGGGCGGCCAAGCGGCTGGAGGAGCTCACCGGCCACCCCGCGGTGACCGTGCACCGGCTGCTGCAGGCCCAGGGCTTCGGCGGCGGCTTCGCCCGCAACGAGGAGTGGCCGCTCGACGCCGACGTCGTCGTGGTCGACGAGGCCTCGATGCTCGACGTCGAGCTCACCGCCGCGCTGCTGGAGGCCTGCCCCGACGGCACGCACCTGCTGCTGGTCGGCGACCCCGCGCAGCTGCCCTCGATCGGCCCCGGCCACGTCCTCGGCGACCTCATCGACTCCGGGGTCGTGCCGGTGACCGAGCTGACCACGCTCTACCGGCAGGCCGAGGGCGGGGCGATCGCCCGGCTGGCGTCGGCGGTGCGCACCGGCGAGCTGCCCCCGGTCGACTCCCCCGACCGCGAGGTCGTCGTCGTGCCGGCGGCCGGCAGCGGCGAGGCCGCGCGGCGGGTGGTGCAGCTGGTCACCGACTCGATCCCGCGGGCGCTGCGGATCGATCCGCGCAACGTGCAGGTGGTGACGCCGGTGCACCGCGGCCCGGCCGGCACGATCGAGCTGAACAAGGCGCTCAAGGAGCGGCTCAACCCCGGCGAGGGCACGGTGTTCGGCTTCGACGTCGGCGACCGGGTGGTGGCCACCGCCAACCACCTCGACCTCGAGCCGATCGGGTTCGCCAACGGCGAGGTCGGCACCGTCACCGGCACCGGCGAGGGCTCGCTGACCGTCGACTTCTCCTCCGGTCCGGTGACGGTGACCGGCGACGCGCTGCCCGACCTCA
The DNA here is from genome assembly GCF_900115395.1 of Geodermatophilus obscurus. GTDB lineage: Bacteria > Actinomycetota > Actinomycetes > Mycobacteriales > Geodermatophilaceae > Geodermatophilus > Geodermatophilus obscurus_B. The sequence continues at coordinate 520,678 of NZ_FOWE01000001.1, read as the reverse complement.
AGCACGGGTGGGCGATCACCGTGCACCGCGCGCAGGGGTCGGAGTGGCCGGGCGTCGTCGTGGTGCTGCCGCCGGAGGCCGGGGGGATGCTGTCGCGGCCGCTGGTCTACACCGCGCTCACGCGGGCGCAGCAGCACCTGTCGATCGTGCACGCCTCCGGTGCAGCGCTGGCGCGGGCGGTGCGGGAGGTCGACGTCCGCCCGCGGCGCACCCGCCTGGCCGCGCTGCTGCGGGAGAACCTGGAGACCTGAACGGGCCCCCTCGCAGGGGCCCGCCGCGAGCCCGCGAGCGGTGGGGGGCGAGGAGGTCCTCCGTCTAGTCGCGGCGGGGGAGGCCGGCGCGCAGGGCGCACAGCAGCTGCGACGTCGCCGCGTTCACCTGGCCCGGGCAGCTCAGCGGCCGCGGGAAGGACACCCGGACGTCGCGGTGGCCGCCACCGCCCTCGACCCGCAGGCGGTAGCCGAACCGGTCGATCCCCAGCGGGCGCACCGTCTCCCCCGCCCCGACCGGCACGCGGCCGCCGGCCACCGCGCTGCCCAGCAGGGCGAGCACCTCGGGGTGGTCGTCGTCGAGGTGGCGCAGCATCCGCCCCTCGACCCCGGCCAGGGGGTCGGGCCGGGCGCCGGCGTAGTCGCCCGGGGAGACCTCCGCGCAGCCCGGGCCCTCGCGCAGCACGACCTCGGCGAGGTCGAGGCGGAGCAGGGTGGCCGCGGCGCCGACGTCGAGCAGCGCCTCCTCGGGGCGGACCTCGGCGAAGGCGACGGCAGCCGCGCGCCGGTCGGCCTCGGCGACCGGGGTGAGCCAGCCCGACAGCCACAGGGTGGCCCGCACCGGGTCGCGCAGGGGCACCGGCGCCCGGTCGCTGACCATCAGCAGGGCGCTGACGTCGTGGTCGGGTGCGCCGTCGAGGGCGGCGGCGACCTCGCCGTCGCTGGGCACGAGCACGAGCACCTGCCCGGCGCGGGTGGTGGCGTGGGCGAGGGGCCGGCTCGGGTCCCGGCCGGCGACGCAGACGGCGGCCGCGGCGCGGGTGGCCACGGTGCGCGCCCGCTCGGCGGCGGTGGGGACGGACAGCGCCTGCGGACCGTTGCAGGTGGTCATGGCTCCCCCTGGGGACGTCGAGGAAGGCAAGCCTAACCTCGGTCCACCGTCCGCGGAAGCGGTCGCGGCCTCCCCGGCCGCGTGCCGGTGCTCCCGTACGAGGTCACCCCACGGGTCGGACCCCGACCGGGGCGCGGTCCCTCATCGCGAGGCGCTCCCGATCAGGTGCGGTGGGGGGCCTCAGAGACCGCGGTCGTCCTCGTCGTAGGGGACGTCGGCCTCCTGCTCGAGGACGTCGGCCTCGTTGGCGTCGAGGTCGGCGACCGAGCGCGGTGTCCCCGCCGCGCCGGGCGCGGTGGCCAGCTGCTGCTCGAGGGCGTCGGCCTCCGGGACACCGTCACCGATCGGGTCGGCGTCCCCGGCGGACGCGGGAGCGGCCGGCTCGAGGAGCGCCGCCTGCTCGGCGCGGTCGGCGTCGCTCGCGGTACCGGGATCGGTCACGTGTCCTCCTCGTGGTGCGGATGGGGCGATCCCCATCCTGCCGCCGGGGCCTGCCGAGGGCAGGACGGGAGACGGCGGGCACATGACCGCCAGGTGTCGCGCGTGGCAACATCGGTCGGGTGAGTCCGGCCGACGACTACGAGTACGCGCCGCTGCGGATCCCGCCGGGCACGTCCCGCTCCGCCGCGGCGACCATGCTGAGCCTCCAGGTCGACGTCGGCGGCTGGGAGCTCGCCCGGCTGCAGCTGCACGCCGACGGCACCCGCAAGGCCATCCTCCGCCGCCGGGCGCGGCTGTCCTACCTCCCGATGCCGGTCACGTAGCGGCCACGCCCCCCGTTCCTCAGGGGACGAGCACGACCTTGCCGACCGTGCCGCGGTCGGCGAGCGCGGCCAGCGCCTGCGGCGCCTGATCCAGCGGCAGGACCTGGCCGATCAGCGGGTCGATCGCACCCTCGGTGACCAGCCGGACGAGTTCGTCGTGCGTCTGCCCGATGACCGCCGGGTCCTTCTTCTTGTACAGCCCCCAGTGCAGGCCGACGACGCTGTAGTTCTTGACCAGCGCGTGGTTGGCCGGCGCCTCGGGGATGCGGCCGCTGGTGAACCCGACGACGACCAGCCGGCCCTCGAAGGCGATGCACTTCCGCGACTTGTCGAACACATCGCCGCCGACCGGGTCGTAGACGACGTCGGCGCCCTCGCCGCCGGTGATCTCCTTGACGACGGGGACGAAGTCGTCGGCGGTGTAGTCGATGACGTGGTCGGCGCCGAGCTCGCGGCACACCTCCACCTTGTGCGCGCCGCCGGCGGTGGCGATCACCTTCGCGCCGGCGGCCTTGCCGAGCTGGATCGCCGCCGAGCCGACGCCGCCGGCCCCGGCGTGGACCAGCAGCCACTCCCCCGCCTGCAGGTGCGCCCGGCGGTGCAGCCCGACGTGGCCGGTCTGGTAGGTGAGGTAGAGGGCGCCGGCCTTCTCGTCGCTCAGGGAGTCCGGCACCGGCCAGGCGTCGTCGGCGTTCATCAGCGCGTACTCGGCGAAGGCGCCGGGCCCGCCGGCGGGGCTGCCGATCACCCGCCGGCCGTCCTCGGTCTCCCCGCACAGCTCGACGCCGGGGGTGTAGGGCAGTGGCGGGCGCTCCTGGTACATGCCCGCGGCCATGAGGACGTCGGGGAAGTTCAGCGCCGCCGCCCGCACCCTGACCAGCAGCTGCCCCTCGGCCGGGGTGGGCGTCTCGACGTCCTCCAGCTGCAGCACCTTCGAGGGGTCGCCGAGCTCGTGTACCCGCCATGCACGCATGCGCCCGACCCTGCCAGACGGCCGGTGACCGCCGTCACCGGGTCCGGGAGGGGCCGCGCAGGATCAGGTGACCTGATCGTGCTGCGTCGTGGCTCACCTCCCACGGTGAGCCAGGACGCGTGGTGGTGAGCCAGGACGGCGTCGACGGTCCGCTCAGGGCAGCAGCGCCTGCGGGACGACGGCGGTCTCGCCGGTCGCCGTCTTCGCGCTCGGGACGCCCTTGAACCGGTAGGGCACCGTGCCGACGCCGGGCTGGATGACGTAGGCCGCGCCCGGCTCGCCGGACTCCCACGCCATGACCATCGCGTCGGCGACCTCGGCGGCGGGGATCACCGGGAACTGCGCGGCCTCGAACTCGTGCCGGATGCGGTCGATGATCGCGGTGTCGGCGAAGCCGGGGCAGATGGCGGTGATGGTGATGCGCTCGCGAGCCAGCCGCGGTGCCATCGACCGGACGAAGGCGACCGCGCCGGCCTTGGCCACGCTGTAGCCGGGGTCGGTGGGCATGGGCGTCAGCCCGGCCAACGACGCGGTCACCACGATCGCGCCGCCGCCGGCGCGCCTGATGGCCGGGCGGGCCGCCACCGCGCCGTAGACGACGCCGTTGAGGTCGATGTCGACGACGCGGAGGAACTCGTCGAGGTCGAGGGCGTCGTCGCTCTTGGCCGCCGAGATGCCGGCGTTGAGGTAGGCGGCGTCGAGGCGGCCGTGCTCGGCCTCCACCTGCGCGACGACGGCCTCGTTGGCCGCCCGGTCGGTGACGTCGAGCGCGACGAACGGGCAGCCCAGTTCCTCGGCGACCGACCGGTTGCGCTCGCTGTCGAGGTCGGCGAGGACGGCGGTGGCGCCCCGCTCGCGCAGCTTCGTGGCGAGGGCGCGGCCGAAGCCGCCGGTCCCTCCGGTGATCAGTGCGACGGAGCCGGGGCCGGGAGGTGTGGGAGAGGTCACCCGCGCATCACACCACGAGCGCCGACGGCGCCAGCGCGGCGTCGACGGCCGCGGTGACGTGCAGCCGGGCGGAGGGCAGCAGGGGCACCGGGGAGTCCTCCGGCCGCAGGAGCAGCTCGAGCTCGGTGCAGGACAGCGCGACGGCGTCGACGCCGCGTGCGGCCAGCCGGGCGATCACCGCGCGCAGCTCCGCCCGGGTCCCGTCGGAGAGCACGCCGCGGCACAGCTCGCCGAAGATCGCGGCGTCGACCCGCTCGACGTCGTCCTCCGGCGGGACCAGCACCGTGAGGCCGGCGGCCGCCAGCCGCTCCCGGTAGAACGGCTCGCGGACGGTGCCGGCCGCCCCGAGCAGGCCGACGACCGGTCCCGGCGCGGCGGCCGCCACCGCGTCGGCGATGTGCAGGAACGGCACGGCCAGGCCGGCCTCCAGCACCGGGGCGACCTTGTGCATGTAGTTCGTACACAGCAGCACGAGACCGGCGCCGGCCGACTCCAGCGCCCGCGCCTCGGCGAGCAGCAGGTCGGCCGCGTCGTCCCAGCGGTCCTCGAGCTGGCACGCCCGGACGGTGCGGAAGTCGAGGCTGCGCAGCAGCAGCGAGGCGCTGGCCAGCCCGCCCTCGCGGTCCCGGACCAGCTCGTTGGCGGTCCGGTAGTACAGGGCGGTCGACTCCCAGCTCATGCCGCCCAGCAGTCCGATCGTCTCCATGCCGGCCAGCATCGCGGGCAGCCGGGTCCCCCACCAGGCCGACCTGTGCGACAGCAGACCCAAGCGCTGCTTGGATGTCACCGTGGACCCCCGCCGGCTGCTCGTCTTCCGGGAGGTGGCCCGGGCCGGCTCGCTGGCCGGTGCGGCCCGGTCGCTGGGGTGGACCCAGCCGGCCGTGAGCCAGCAGGTGCGGCGACTGGAGGCGGAGACGGGGACGCCGCTGGTGGTGCGCGAGGGCCGCGGGGTCGCGCTCACCGAGGCGGGCCGGGTGCTGCTGCGGCACGCCGAGGGGGTCGCCGACCGGCTTGCCGCGGCCGAGCAGGACCTGGCGGCGCTGACCGGGCTGGCGGCGGGCGTCGTCCGGCTCGCCGCCTTCCCGACCGCGGCCGCCGTGCTGGTGCCGCCCGCGCTGGCCGGTCTGCGCCGGCGCGCGCCCGGCCTGGAGGTGCACTTCGCCGAGCTGGAGCCCCCGGAGGCCGAGGCGGCGGTCCGGGAGGGCGCGGCCGACCTGGCCGTCGTCTTCCGGCACGCCGACGACGAGGACGCCGTCCCCGGCGACCTGCTGCGCGAGCCGCTGCACCGGCACGCCGTGCAGGCCGTCCTGCCCGCGAGCGCGCCGGTCCCCGCCGGGCTGGCCGACCTCGCCGGGGAGCCGTGGATCGCCGGCTGCACCCGGTGCCGGCAGCACCTGCTGCGCTGCGCCCGCCGCGCCGGGTTCACCCCGGACGTCCGGTTCGCCACCGACGACCACGTGGTCGTGCAGCGGCTGGTCGCCCGGGGCCTCGGCGTCGCGCTGCTGCCGGCCTGGGCGCTGGCGGTGAGCACGCAGCCGGGCGTGGCCGCCGTCGACCTGCCCGACGTCGACGACCGGGTGGTGGAGACGCTCGTCCGCCCCGACGCCCGGCTGGTGCCGGCCGTCGCCGCGACGCTGGACGCGCTGCGCGCGGCGGTCTGACCCGGCCGGGGCCGCTCAGACCGCCCGGAGGAACCGGTCGAGCACCCGGACGCCGAAGCGCAGCGACTCCACCGGCACGCGCTCGTCGATGCCGTGGAACAGCGAGGCGAAGTCGAGGTCGGCCGGCAGCCGCAGCGGGGAGAACCCGAAGCAGCGGATGCCGAGGCGCTCGAAGCTCTTGGCGTCGGTGCCGCCGCTCATCGTGAACGGCACCGGCCGAGCACCGTCGTCCTCGCTCCTCAGCGCGGCGACCATCTGGTCGACGAGGGGTCCGTCGAACGTCGTCTCCACGGCCTGGTCGTGGACGATCCACTCCCGCTGGACGCCCTCGCCGATGAGCGAGGCGAGCTGCCGTTCGAACTCCTCGGCCTGCCCGTGCAGGAAGCGGCCGTCGACGGTGGCGCTCGCCGTCCCGGGGATGACGTTGGTCTTGTAGCCGGCGTCGAGCATCGTGGGGTTGGCGGTGTTGCGCAGCGCTGCGCCGATCATGCGGCTGATGCTGCCGAGGCGGGCGAGCGCCTGCTCGGGCTCGTCGGGGTCGATCTCGATGCCGTAGGCGTCCTCGACGGCGGCGAGGAACTGCCGCATCGGCGGGGTGAGCACGGTGGGCAGGCGGGCCGAGCCGATCCGGGCGACGGCCTGGCAGAGGCGGGTGACGGCGTTGTCGTCGTGGACGAAGGAGCCGTGCCCGGGCTTCCCGGTGGCGGTCAGGCGCATCCAGGCCAGGCCCTTCTCGGCCGTCTGGACGAGGTAGAGGCGCAGGTCGTCGCGGACGGTGATGCTAAAGCCGCCCACCTCGCTGATCGCCTCGGAGCAGTCGGCGAACAGGTCGGGGTGCTCGTCGACCAGCCAGCGGGCGCCGAGCTTGCCGCCGGCCTCCTCGTCGGCGACGAAAGCCAGCACGATGTCGCGCGGCGGGCGCACGCCGGTGCGGGCCCAGTCGCGCACCAGCGCCAGGACCATCGCGTCCATGTCCTTCATGTCGACGGCGCCGCGGCCCCAGACGTAACCGTCGCGCTCCTCGCCGGAGAAGGGGTGCACGCTCCACTCGGCGGGGTCGGCAGGGACGACGTCGAGGTGGCCGTGGATGAGCAGCGGTGGGCGCGAGCGGTCGGTGCCCTCGACGCGGGCGACGAGGCTGGCCCTCCCCCGCTCCGACTCGAGGATCTGCGAGCCGATGCCGACCTCGTCGAGCTTGCCGGCCACCCACTCGGCGGCCTGTCGCTCGCCGGCGCTCGTGGCGGTGTCGCCGGTGTTGGTGGTGTCGATCCGGATGAGGTCGCCGAGCAGCTCGGCGACCTCGGCCTGGGCCTGGGCCTGGACGGGACCTTCGCTCTCCACCCGGCGAGCGTAGGGCGCGACGGCGCTATCGCGACCCGGCCCGGGGCCTGCTCCGGACGGCGCACACGGGTTGCTATCGTTGACCCGCACTCGTCCGGGTGGCGGAATGGCAGACGCGCTAGCTTGAGGTGCTAGTGCCCTTTATCGGGCGTGGGGGTTCAAGTCCCCCCTCGGACACAGCGCAGTGGGAGTGGCACGGCGCAGCCCCTGACACCGGCGCAACGCTTGGCACGGTGGCAAGAGGTGGCAGGCGCAAGATCTCGCGCCAATCTGGTGCAAGAACTCATGTGAAGAACTTGCACGAACTTGGCACGAGAGGAGGAGGGAGGAGCAACGCCGTGCGCATCAAGACCGTGGCCGAGCTCATCACCGCCCTGCAGGCGGTCGAGGACAAGTCCCGGCCGGTTTTCATGCTGAACCGCGACTGGATCGGCACCGAGATCAGCCGCGTCGCCGTGGGCGAGGCCCGCGTGGTCGTCGACGGCAACGCCGACCACGGCGACGTTCCGGGAGTGTTCGTCTCCTGAGCAACCCGTTGCAGGCGCCCGTCCCCGGACGGACGCCTGCAGCCGTGCCGCCCCGCGGGCCGCTTGGCGGTCAAATACCGCCGGACCAGTGCCGCGCCGGTGCGCAGGCCTTGCTTGCACCACAAGCAGCGACGATCTCGAGGAGGGCGCCTAGGGTCGCGGGCGAGGGCGGTGCGCCAACGTGGTGCCGCGGTCGTCGATGTGGCCGCAGTCCGGCACGGCACACGGCTGGCCTTCGACGAGGGTGAGGCAGCCGAGCCCGTCGTCCCAGCCGGGCCGCTCGCCGGCGGCGCGAAGGTCGGCGCTCCAGTCGTTGCTCTCGTCGAGCAGCTGCCCATCACCGGTGCGCCGGGCTTCGTCCAGCACATCGTCGTCGACATACAGCAGCCAGCCGCGGCCAAGGTCATGTCGCACCCGGCTGCGCCGCCCGGTGTGCCAGATCTCGCGCAGCTCCCCACGCCAGCAGAGCTCACCCCATTTGCGCCTGGGCGTCGGCGTGATCTGCTTGGCGCGCTTCGTCTGCCCATCCGCGGTCGTCGCGCGGAACGGGTAGACAGCTGCCTCGGCGAGGTGCAGCCCGAGCGCCTCGGTCAGAGTGTCCCGTGGCTCACGCAGATCCGCGTCGAGCAGGGCGGCGGCGAGTTCCTCGAGGTCGGCGAGCAGCCAGCCGGGCACCTCGTACGCGTTGTTGGGAGCGAGGAAGACGTAGCGGGTGTCGGCGGACCGGCGCCAGCCGCTCGGCTCCCAGGACCCGTACCTGTAGGCGGTTTGCTGCGCCACTCGGAGGACGCCGTCCACCACCCTGGCGGCGTCCGGGTCGGGGTCTTCCAGCACCGCCGCGGGCAGGCGCGCCCGAGTGGTCACACCGAACGCCTGGAGAGCCGTGGGCATGTTCCGACCCGCGCGGGAGCGGGTCTTGCCGTCGATGACGGCAAGCACCTCGACTGCCGTCCCCGTCCCGGGCAGGGTGAGCGCCAGGTCGGGACGAACCTGGGCGGGTCCCGGCACGGTCTGGAAGACCAGGGACTGCGCGTCGGCGTCCGACAGGGCGGTGCCGTCCCGCTGCAGGTCCTCCAGTCGCAGGACGGAGAGCACGGAGCGGCGCTCGGCAACGGTCAGGTCGGCGAAGGCTTTGCCGATGCCGGCGAGCCGCTCGTCCTCCCACGCACCGCGGTAAGCGGCGGCGCGAGCGCGGATAAGGTCGTGCAGCGACTGGGACTGCTGGGCGCAGCGGCGCCAGGCGGGGCTGTCTTCGAGATGCACAGGGCTCCTCGTGTCGGTCAGGCAGGTGCGCGTGACGACACCACCAATCCGGCAGGGTCCTGCAGAACTCGTGCGCCTCGTCGTGAGAACGGTAGGTGCCCCCGCCTCAGCACCCGGTCTACACACGGGTCGGGGCGGTGCCTGGGAGTCCGACCCCGGCCGCGTCGTTGACCGTGGCGGTCCCGTCGGCGTACTAGTCGGGCTGCGGCGTCGTCCGACCCGAGCCCGATTGCACCGCCGGGGCCCTTGATGATCACCCCCGCGGCTGCCCTACCCGAAGTCGGCATCGAGCAGTTCAGTGACGGCGCACTTCGGGCCGTCGAAGGTGAACCGGACCTGCGTCACCCCGGCTCATTCCACAGGGGACTGAAGACGCCAATGGGGGCCACCCTGATCCGCGCACTCAACGGGGTAGCGACTCCGGGGCCGAAGCCCTTTGCGCGCGGGGATGACCCCCTGACGAGCCGCGCCCAGGAGGACCCGTGACGAGTCACAAGCGCGGCCTGCAGGGAAAAGTAGGCGACAGGCCAGCTACTGAGCCGGTGACGCGCCGCAGGACAACAAGATGGCGCTCGCCAATCTACCGGGGCAGCGGGTTCAACTCCTGGTAGACGACGCCGACGGGCAGCCCGCCCGGGCCGGCACCCATGGAACTCGCGCGCCTCGTCGTGAGAACGGTAGGTCCCCCGGCTGAACCGGCGCCTCAGTGCGGAGCTTTCCCGCCGCGGAGCTACACGCCAGCACCCGGACAGCACCGAGGCGCGATGCGTACTTCTGTGCCGCAGTCTGCCTCTAGGTTGTGGTGGCGCTGGTCGCCGCGGCGCGGTGGGGCTCCGGTCCCTGCCGGGGGGAGGTCGTGATGGCGGGGTTGGTGCTCGAGCCGGTCGAGGTCGACGGGCCCACGCGGTGGCAGTGGCTGCTGCGCACCGAGGACGGTGAGCCGCTGGCCACCCACCAAGTGGTGGTGCCCGAAGGCGACTTCGAGTACGGCGGGTTCGCCGACCTGTACTGGTGGCTGCGCTGGCAGGCCGACCCGCAGCGGCGGGTGGCCACCGAGGCGGAGCTGACCGCCCGGGTCGGCGCCTGGATCGGCCAGCACATCCTCGGCTCGCAAGTGATGGAGGCGCTGCTGGAGGAGGCGCCGGTCACCGTCCAGGTGCCGGTCCCGGCGCAGCTGGGGTTCCTGCCGTACCGGCCGTGGGGAATCGCCTCCTGGAACGGGGATGTACTGGCGCGGGAGCAAGTGGGGTTCGTCTTCGACCTGCCCGACACCCGCAGGCGCCCCCGCACCGCACCCCAGGACCCGGCCGCCCGGCCGGTGCGGGTGCTGGCGCTGTTCAGCCTGCCCACCGGCGGCACGCCGTTAGGCCTGCGCCGGGAACGCCATACACTGCAGCAACTCGTTCGCCAGCTCGGGCAGGGCCAGTCGCCCCGGGCGGTGCAGCTGCGGGTACTGCAGTACGGCGTCACCCGCGACGCGCTGGCCGCAGCGGTCGATGACGCGGACGGATGGGATGTCCTGCACATCTCCGGGCACGGAGACGCTGGCGGGTTCGTGCTCGAGCACGATGACGGCTCCTCGGATGCGGTACCGCCAGGAGAGCTGGTCGAGCTGCTGTACCCGATGCGGAGGCGGCTGCGGCTCTCGGTGCTGGCCGTGAGCGGTTCCGGCGCCGCGACCGCGGCCGAGACCCTGCGGCTACTGCATCTAGACGAGCAGGCACTGTCATGGGAAGACCAGGCCGTACAGGCAGCTGACAGCCGCGCCGACTCGTCTCGTGAGGGTGACGGCACGGCTGCCACGACGAGCTGGCCCGAGCTAGGACGCGCCCTGGTGGCGCGGCTGGGCTGCGCGGTGCTGGCGATGCGCTACCCAGTCGTCGACGACTTCGCCATCGAGCTGACCGGTGAGCTCTATCGCGGGCTGTTCGAGCGCGGGCTGAGCGTCGACGTCGCACTGGCCAGGGCGCTATCTCGGGCCGCGCCGGACCCCCCGTCGCTGGGCGCGCCGGCGGTGTCGCTAGCTACACCGACTCTGCTCGGCCCCGCCACCGGGCTGCGGCTGCAGCCCCCGCCCGGGCGGGCGGAGTCGATCAGCCTGGCGCTGACCGGCTTCCCCGATGAACCTGAGCGGTTCGTTGGCCGCACCGCCACCCTGAGCCAGGCCCGACACGCGCTGCTGACCCGCTCCGGCCGGGCCGGGGTGCTGCTGCACGGCATGGCCGGGGCCGGCAAGACCACCGCCGCGCTCGAGCTGGCCTACCAGACCATCGGGACGTTCACCGCCGCCGCGTTCTGGACCGCCCCGCCGGCCGACCAGTGGCAGACCGCCCTCAACAGCCTCGCCGTCGCACTGGAGACTCAGCTGAACCCGGACGTCGACCCGGACCGCCGACCCGACCGTCCCACGCTGCAGCTGGTCGGCAACACCGCCACCGACGCCCTGCTCGATGCCTACCTGCCGTTCCTCACCGAGTTGATCGAGCGAGCTCGGCTGCTGATTGTGCTGGACCACCTGGAGTCCTTGCTCACCCCGAATGGCGACTGGCTGGATCCGCGATTCGGTCGGCTTGTCACGGCCCTGACCGGCCACGGCGGCGGCTCCCGCATGGTCCTCACCAGTCGCACCGTCCCCACCGATCTCGAGACCCACCGGGTGGCAGTGCTGGCGGTCCACGCCCTTACCCGTGACGAGGCGCTGCTGCTGGCCCGGGAACTGCCGCACCTGCGGGCGCTGACTCACGACACCGAGCCGGTCACCCGCACCAGCAGTCGGGTGGCCGCCGACCGGGCGCTGCTGGCCCGCACCCTCACCGTGGTCCAGGGCCATCCGAAGATGCTGGAGCTGGCCGACGCCGCCGCCGCCGACCCCGAGATCCTGGTCGAGCGGGTGGCTGCCGCCGAGGCCGCCGCCGCTGCCCGCGGCACCCCGCTGGCCGCCTTCCTCGCCACCGGGCACAGCCAGGCCGACCCCGACCAGCTGCTGGGCGCCCTACAAGGCTGGACCCGCGCGGCCGCCGCCGCGCTGCCCGAAGCCTCCCGGCTGCTGGTGCAACTGCTCGCCGCCGCCGAACCCGCCGACCGCACCAGCCCCGTCCTCGACGGCAACTGGGCCGACCTGTGGCGGCGAACGAACCGCCCGGGCGACCCACCCCTGTGGCCCGACGCTCTCGACCCAATCGTCGCCGCCGCGCTGGTCGACCCTGAAACGGCGGGCGACCCCGACGCCCCGGACCATCCGGTGCGCTACGCGTTGCATCCCGGCGTCGCCGACACCATCCGCGCCGACACCCCACCGGAAACCCTCGCCGCCGTCGACACCGAACTCGCCGCCTACTGGCGGAGCATCTTCGATCTCGCCTGGGAGCGGGAGGAACGCGAGGCGACCGGGTGGCTAGTGGTGCGCGCGGCGCTCGCCGCCGCCCCCTACCTGCTCCGCCTCCGGCAGTGGGACACCGCCGGTGCCATGCTGCAACAAGCGCTGCACCGCGACCAGACCCCAGCCACCCTGGCCGCCGTTCTGCCGCGTCTCCAGGCCATCGCCGACGCCACCGTCGGCAGCGCCGACGAGCTGGAACACCAGGCCACCCTGGCCCGGGCAATCGCCACCATCGCCCCCGAGGAGAGCGAACGGCAGCTGCGTGCCGTCCTCAGCCACGCCGTCGACCGCCAGCAGTACCGAGTTGCGGCCGAGGCTGCCGGCTACCTCGTCGAGCTACTCCAAGATCGCGGCCGCAGTGCAGAAGCCCTCGCCGTCGTTGACGAGAAGGCCAAGCTGACCCGTCGCGCCGCCCTCGGCCCGTGGACTCAGCTCTCGGACGCCGCTCGACGTCTGCAGATCCTCGCCCACACCGGCGACGCCGAGGCAGTGTTCGACGGTGTCCTGCAACTCCGCGAGCGCATGCAGCAACTACCCGAGGAACGGGGCCACGACGAGACAGTTCAGCCGTGGAACGTCCGGGAAGCCACCCTCGACGTCGGCCGCTGGGCCGCAATGGCCCAGGGCCGCTGGCAGGAGGCCCTCGACCTCAACGCCGAGCAGCTCGACAGCCTGCGGCGGCGCGGCGCTGGCCCGTACGAACTCGCCTACAGCGCATTCAACGACTACTGGCCGCTACTGCATCTAAGCCGGTTGGAGGAGGCCGACCGGCTGCTGCGCGCCTGCCAGGACCAGTTCGAACAGGCCGACGACACACGCCTCCTCGGCAAGGTCCTGTCCGCCCGCGCCGACCTCGCCGACCGGCAGGGACACCGCGAGGCGGCCATCCGCCTCGACGAGATCGCCCTGCGCTATCTGTACGCCGGCGGCGACGCCCGGACCATCGCCGCCGGTCACAACAACCTCGCTGGGCGCCAGAAGCAGGCAGGCGCCGCGCCAGCCGTCTGGTTGGCGCACCGGCTGGCCACCGCGCTCCTGCACCGCCTCACCGGCGCCGACCAGGACCTGCACAAGGACCTGCACATCCTCGCCCGCGACCTGACCGCGCCGGCGGCCGTTCCAGCCACCGTCGAACAGGTCCAGGCCACGGTGGAACAGGTCGAGGGCGTCCACCTCGCCGCCTTGATCGACGCGCTGGAACCGGATCCGGCTCGGCAGCAGGCAACCCTCGACGAGCTCCTCCGCACCGCGCACACCATCCCCGCCGATCATGCCTTCGAGGTGGACGAACACCTCGCTCGCTGGGACCCGGTGTGTGCGGCCATCGTGGCTGCCATCGGCGGCGACGAGGTCGCCCGTCACCAGGTCAACGACTTCCTCGAAGGAGTCTCTGCGACCTCGGAATGGGCGGCCCTGATCGGAATGCTGCGCCGGGTGCTCGCCGGAGAGCGTGATCCCGACGTCCTGCTGCCCGGACTCGATCCGATCGACACGGCAATCGTCACCCGGCTGCTCGACGCCCTCGGGGGGCGCATTGCACTTCTCGGGAGCGGCGGGCGCTCCACCCCCAACCAGGACCTGGTCGGCCAATGGGAGCCGGCGCTCGTCGCCGTCGTCAAGGCGGCCGGCGGCGACCAGACCGCCCGCCAGCAGGTCGACGAGCTGCTCGTCGAGCTGGCCGACAGCCCCGACTGGGCGGCGCTCGTGAGAGCGCTCCGCCGAGTCCTCGGTGGCGACCGCGACCGGGACGCTCTGCTCACCGGCTTGGACCCGATCGACACCGCGATCATCACCCGGCTGTTCGACATCCTCGTCGGGAGCGGCCGGCCCCGACCACCGGCAGTGGCCATGCCGGAAACCCACGGAAGACGACGCCGGTGAACTTCGCGAAAACACGGTCCAGGGCCGCGAGCCCTCCTGTCCCTTTTGCTCATCCGATCGAGCCGTCCAGGGCTGACTGCTTCTCCGGGGGATGATCGCGGTGACATGCTTGTTGTTGGAGCCCCTGGACATTGCCGACACTCGCCGATGGCGATGGTTGCTGCACCCCGAAAACGGTGCTCCCCTGGCCTCGCACGAGGTAGTCGTGCCCTGCGACGACTACGAGTTCTCGGCCTTCGAAGACCTGTACCAGTTCCTTCGCTGGCAGGCGGACCCGGACCGGAGAGTGGTGGACGAGGCCGAGCTGACCGCACGGGTGGGCGACTGGATCGGCGAGCATGTGCTGGGCCCGGAGGTGATGGGGGCGCTGCTGGGCGAGGCACCGGTCACCGTGCGGGTGCCGGTGCCGGCGCAGCTGGGGTTCCTGCCGTACCGGCCGTGGGAGATCGCCTCCTGGAAGGGGGAGGTGCTCGGACGCGAACAGGTCCGATTCGTCTTCGACCTGCCTGACACGTGGGCGGGGGCCCACGAGCTGCAGTCGGAACGGCGGGTTCTACGGGTGCTCGCACTGTTCAGCCTGCCCACCGGCGGCGCGGTGCTTGGGCTGCGCCGGGAGCGCTACGCCCTGGATCGGCTCATCCAGCAACTCAGGCAGGGCCCGCAAGCCCGGGCAGTCCAGCTACGAGTGCTCCAGTACGGCGTGACACAGGAAGCGCTGTCCGCGGCGGTCGACGACGGGGACGGCTGGGACATCCTGCACATCTCTGGGTACAGCGACGCGGGCAAGCTCGTGCTCGAGACATCGACCGGAGCGCGCGACCCAATCGCCCCGGACGAGTTGGTCGCACTCGTGAAGCCGACCCGCCGACGCCTGAAGCTCGCAGTGCTGTCCCCGTGCGAGTCGGGGGCATCGACCGCCGCCGAGTCGCTGCACCTGCTTGATCTCGCCCTGCAGACCGAGAAGCCGGATAATCCGTACCCCGGGCAGACACCTCCTTCCGTTCAAGCCGCGGACGTGGGAGCCGGCGCGCATGTCAGCCCACACGAAGGACCGACGAACGGCGGCACCGGCAATGACGCGGTCCAGGCCGGCAACGGAGTTGCGGGCTGGCCGGGGCTCGATCAGGCGCTGGTGCAACAGCTTGGCTGCGCAGTGCTGGCCATGCGCTACCCGGTCATCGACGACTTCGCCATCGAGCTGACCGGCCAGCTGTACCGCGGGCTGTTCGAGCGCGGGCACAGTGTCGACGTCGCTCTGGCCCGGGCGCTGCCCCGCGCTGCATCGAACCGGCCGTCGCTGGGCGCGCCGGCGGTGTCGCTAGCCACACCGGCCCTGCTCGGCCCCGCCACCGGTCTCAAGCTGCAGCCCCCGCCGGGCCCCGCCGCGCCGATCAGCATCAAGATGGCCGGCTTCCCCGACGAACCCGCCCGGTTCGTCGGACGCACTGCCACTCTCACACGGGCCCGCCACGCGCTGATGCCCGGCTCGGAAAGGACCGGCGTGCTGCTGCACGGCATAGCCGGCGCCGGAAAGAGCACCGCCGCGACCGAGCTGGCATACCAGACCGCAGGGACGTTCGCCGCCGCCGCGTGGTGGACCGCCCCACCGGCCGACCAGTGGACTTCCGCCCTGGCCAGTCTTGCGCTGTTGCTGGAAAGCAGACTCAACCGGTTTCTTGATCCCGACCACCGGGCCGACCGTCCCATGCTGCAGCTGGTCGGCAACACCGCCACCGACGCACTGCTCGAGAGCCGCCTGCCGGATCTGGCCGAGGTGATCGAGCAGGCACGGCTGTTGATCGTGCTGGACAACCTGGAGAACCTGCTCAGCAAGCAGGCCACCTGGCTGGACCCGCGGTTTGGCCAGCTGATCACCACGTTGGCCGACCACACGGGGGCTACGCGGATGGTGCTGACCAGCCGCATCATCCCCGCAGGCCTGGACCTCCATCGGGTCGACGTACTGCCCATCCACACACTCTCCCGCGACGAGGCGCTGCTGCTGGCCCGGGAACTGCCGCACCTCCACGCGCTGCAGCACGACACCGAGCCCGCCGCCGGCTTCACTGCCCCCCGGGTGCCGACCGACCGGATGCTGCTGGCCCGCACCCTCGCCGTCGTCCAGGGGCATCCCGAGCTGCTCAGACTCGCCGACGCGACCGCAGCCGACCCTGCTGTCCTCGAGACGCGGGTCGCCGCGGCCGAGGCTGCCGCCACGCAACGCGGCACTCCCCTGGCAGCCTTTCTCGCCACCGGGGAATCGGAGGCCAACCCCGACCAGTTGTTCGAAGCGCTCACCGGGTGGACCCGCGCCACAGCCGGAGCGCTGTCCGAGGCAGCCCGGGCGTTGCTGCAACTCCTCGCCGCCGCGGAACCCGCCGACCGCACCGGCCCGGTCCTCGACGGCAGCTGGGCCGGCCTGTGGCACCGCCTCGACCGCCCCGGTGACCCACCGCCCCTCGCGGAGACCCTTGCCCAGCTGACCATCGCCGCCCTCGCCGAGCCCGAACAATCCGGAAACGATGAAGACGCACACCGGCCGCTGCACTACGCCTTGCACCCCGGTGTCGCCGACGCCGTCCGCGCCGACACACCCGCGGAAATCCTCACCGCGATCGATTCCGAACTCGCGCAGTACTGGATGAAGGTCTTCAACAAGGCTAAGAAGCAAGAGGGACACGAGGCCACCGGAAGGACGGTCGCCCGCGCTGCGCTTGCCGCCACGTCGTACCTGCTTCGACTTCGGGATTGGGACACCGCCGGCCCCTTGCTCGAGCAGGCACTCGATCGCGACCAGACCCCCGCCACCCTCGCCGCCGTCCTGCCGCGCCTCCAAGCCATCGCCGACGCCACCGTCGGCAGCGTCCACGAGCTGGAACACCAGGCCTCACTTGCCCGAGCCATCGCGATCATCGACCCGGCTGAGGGTGAACGCCAGCTCCGCTCCGTCCTGAAGAAGGCTGTCCAGCAGGAGCAGCACCGCACGGCCATCACTATCGCTGGCGACCTCGGGGCGCTGCTGGGAGATCGGGGCCGATTCCCGGAGGCACTTACCGCTGCCGACCAGATGGCGCAACTCACCGAGAGCGCCGGACTCGGCCCCTGGACCCGACTCGCCAACGCAGTATTGCGGCTTCAACTGCGCGCTTACACAGACGAGGCGGATGCCGTATCAAACCATTTTCAGGAACTTCGCGACCAGCTGGAAAGTCTACCCGATTCGCCCGCCGACACCGAGACCGTCGAGCCGTGGAGCGTCCGCGAAGCGCTCCTCGACATCGGCCGCGGCGCCGCCCTCGCATCGAACCGTTGGCGGGACGCCCTCCGCCTCAACGCCGAGATCCAAGACAGCGAACGGCGGCGCGGCGCTGGCCCGTATGAGCTCGCCCGCACCCGGTTCAACGACTACGGACCGCTGATGCGCCTCGGCCAGGCTCCGCTGGCCGACGAGGTGCTGCGCGACTGCCAGCACCAGTTTGAGCAGGCCCGGGACGCCGGCGCCCTCGCCGCGGTGCTGGGCGCCCGGGCGGATCTCGCCGACGAGCAGGGATACTCAGCCGCAACCACCCACCACGCGCAAGTCGCCCTGCGCTACCTGTACGCCGGAAGCGATCCCCTAACCATCGCCTCCGGTCACTACAAGCTCGCCGGCCACCTGGGGCATGTAGGCGCCGCACCGGAGACCCGGCTGGCGCACCGGCTCACCGCCGCGCTCCTGCACCGCCTCACCGGGGCTGATCACGACCTGCAGCGGGACCTGCACAGCCTCGCCCACGACTTCACCGCCACTGCCGCCGCGGGAGCCCTTCCCGCCACCGTCGAACAGCTCCAGGCCACCGTCGAACAGATCGACGGCGTTCACCTCGCCAACCTGCTGGAGGCGCTGGAGCCGGACCCCACTCTCCAACAGGCAACCCTCGGCGAGCTTCTCGACGCCACGAGAACGATCAACCTCGATCCGGCGTTCGACGCCGAGCGACATGTCGCTACGTGGAACCGCAGTCGGCGGCTAGCCCGACATCCCCAAGCTGGATGACGCTCAGACGTGCCTCGAGAGGTTCCGTCCGCCCGCCCCTGCGCTTTCCATCCAGCGACCGCCGCGTTGATGGTGAGCAAGCTGCTGAACCTCATCCGCGGCCGCATCCTCCCCGCGGTGTCGCTCACTCCTCCGGCGGCTCCGGTCGCATTCACGAGCGGCTGGTGCGGGTGAGGACACAGGACTTCGAGCAAGGAGCCGTAGGCCCCGATCCCGGATGCGAGGCGTCCTCTCCAGTCGCCGCTGAGGGTTCTGGTGAACTTGCGCGTCTCGTCGTGAGAACGCTAGGTCCCCCGGCGGAACCGGCACCACGGCATGGAGCGCTCGGCCGTAGGTCTACGGCGCCGGGGCTCAGACAGCACCGAGGCCGCGCGTTGCCTACTTCTCCGCCGGCGGCTGCCTCCATACCTTGTGGGGGCGCTTGGCGCTGCGGCACGGCGGGGGCTCCGGCCCGGCCGGGGGGAGGTCGTGATGGCGGGGTTGGTGCTCGAGCCGGTCGAGGTCGCCGGTCCTTCTCGGTGGCGGTGGCTGTTGCGCACCGAGGACGGTGAGGCGCTGGCCTCCCACCAGGTGGTGGTGCCCGAGAGCGATTACGAGTTCGGTGGGTTCACCGATCTGTACCGGTGGCTGCGCTGGCAGGCCGACCCGCAGCGGCGGGTGACCGCGGAGGCGGAGCTGACCGCCCGGGTCGGCGCCTGGATCGGCGAACGGCTGCTGGGCCCCGAGGTGATGGCCAAGTTGCTGGCGGAGGTCCCGGCCACGGTGCAGATGTCGGTTCCCGCGGAGCTGGGATTTCTGCCCTACCGGCCGTGGGAGATCGCCTCCTGGCAGGGCCGGGTGCTAGCCCGCGAGGGCGTGGGGTTCGTCTTCGACCTGCCCGCCCGGCCGCGGTCCGCGGTGGCGCAACAGCCGGCGAGCGTGCTGCGGATGCTGGCGTTGTTCAGCCAGCCCACCGGCGGGACGCCGCTGGGGCTGCGCCGCGAACGGCACGCGCTGCAGCAGCTCATCAGTGAGGTCGGGCAGGGGCAGACGCCGCGAGCGGTGCAGCTGCGAGTGCTGCAGTACGGCGCCACCCGCCAGGCGCTCGAGGCGGCGATCGGCGACGCCGACGGCTGGGACGTGTTGCACGTCTCCGGGCACGGCCGCAGCGGGCAGCTGGTGCTGGAGACCCCCGACGGCGGCCCGGATCCGCTCGGCCCGGCGGAGCTGGTGGAGCTGCTGGTGCCGATGTGGCGGCGGCTGCGGCTGGTTGTGTTGGCGGCGTGCGAGTCCGGTGCGGCCACCGCCGCGCAGACCCTGCGGCTGCTGGACCGGGCCGAACAAGCCGAGCAGCTCGAGGAGCAGGCTGACAAGGAGGCCGGTCTTCCGCCTACCGCCGGCGGCACGCCGGTCGACACCGTCCCGGCTGCCCCCGCCGGCGGGAACGGCGGCGCACCGGAGGAAGGCTGGCCTGGACTGGGCCAGGCGTTGGTGGCCGAGTTGGGGTGTGTGGTGCTGGCCATGCGCTATCCGGTCATCGACGACTTCACCATCGACCTAACCGGCCACTTCTACCGCCAGCTGTTCGAGCGCGGGCAGGCCGTGGACACGGCGCTGGCGCGGGCGCTACCGCAGGCGGCGAGTGACCCGCCGTCGCTGGGGGCGCCGGCGGCGTCGCTAGCCACCCCTGCCCTCATGGGTCCTGCCGTTGGGCTCACGTTGCGGCCCCCACCGGGAACCGCGGCGCCGGTCAGCCTGGCGCTCGCCGGCTTCCCCGATGAACCGCCCCGCTTCGTCGGGCGCACCGCCATCCTCACCCGCGCCCGGCACGCCCTGCTGCCTGGGTCGGGCCAAGCGGGTGTGCTGTTGCACGGCATGGCCGGAGCCGGGAAGACCACCGCCGCGAACGAACTGGCCCGCCAGACCGTGGCCGGCTTTACCGCCGCCGCCTGGTGGACCGCCCCACCGGCCGACCAGTGGGCCACCGCCCTGTCCAGCCTCGCTACCGTGCTGGAGACCCGGGTGAACCCAAAACTCGCAAGCCTCGGCCTTAGCGTGCAGCTGGTCGGCAACACCGCCACCGACACCCTGCTGAACGCCTACCTGCCCGTTCTGGCCGAGCTGGTCGAGCAGGTGCGGCTGCTGCTGGTGCTGGACAACCTGGAGACCCTGCTCACCGACCACGGCCACTGGCTGGACCCCCGCTTCGGCCGCGTGGTGGCGGCGCTGACCGGGCACACCGGGGCATCCCGGGTGGTGCTGACCAGCCGCACCGTCCCCGCCGGGCTCGACCCCGAGCGGGTGGTGGTACTGCCGGTGCACGCGCTGTCCCGGGACGAAGCACTGCTGCTCGCGCGGGAGCTGCCGCATCTGCAGGCGCTGGCGCACGACACCGAGCCGGCCACCAGCACCACCGACCCCCAGGTGGCCGCCGATCGGGCGCTGCTGGCCCGCACCCTCACCGTGGTGCAAGGGCACCCGAAGATGCTGGAGCTGGCCGACGCCGCCGCCGCCGACCCCGAGATCCTGGTCGAGCGGGTGGCTGCCGCCGAGGCCGCCGCCGCCGACCGCGGCACCCCGCTGGCCGCCTTCCTCGACACCGGGCACACCGCCGCCGACCCCGGCCAGCTGCTGCCCGCCCTGCAGGGCTGGACCCGCGCGGCCGCTACGGCGCTGCCCGAGCCGGCCCGGCTGCTGCTGCAACTGCTCACCGCGGCTGAACCCGGCGACCGCACCAGCATCGTCCTCGACGGCACCTGGGCCGGCCTGTGGCGCCGGCTGGCCCGCCCCGGCGACCCACCCCCGTGGCCCGACGCCCTCGGCCCGCTCGTCGCGGCCGCGCTCGTCGAGCCCGAACCCGTGGGTGACCCCGGCGACCCGGACGGCCCGGACCGGCCGGTGCGCTACCGGGTGCACCCCGGCGTTGCCGACACCGTCCGCGACGACACCCCGGCCGAGGTGCGCACCGCCGCCGACACCGAGCTGGCCGCCTACTGGTACACGGTCTTCGACCACGCCCGGCAGCGGGAGGAAAAGGAAGAGACCGGCCGGCTGGTCTTGTGTGCCGCGCTCGCCGCCTCCGCGTACCTGCTCCGCCTCCACCACTGGGACACCGCCAGCTTCTTGATCGAACACGCCCTAATGCGCGACACGTCGCCGGGCACGACCGCGGCCGCACTGCCCCACCTGCAGGCCATCGCCGCGGCCACCGCCGGCACCGATCGCGAACCCATCGACCGGAGCGTTCTCGCCCGGGCCGTCGCGCGCATCGACCCCGCCGAAGGCGAACGCCGACTGCGGGACGTCTTCGAGCAGGCCACCGCCCGCGGCCAGCACCGGCCGGCGATCGCGGCCGCCGGCGACCTGGCCAACCTGCTCCGCGACCGCGGCCGCTACGCCGAGGCCCTGGCGGTCCCTGACCGGATGGCGGAGCTGACCCTCCGGGCCGGGCTCGGCCCGTGGACTCAGCTGACCAGCGCCGCCAGGCGGGTGCAGCTCCTCTCCTTCACCGGCAGCCCGCAGCCGGTCCTCGACGAGGTCCAGCGGCTGCGCCGGCGCATGCACCAGCTACCCGACCAACCCGGCGACGATGAGGCCGTCGACCCGTGGAACGTGCGGGAGCTCATCCTCGGCACCGGCAGTTCGGCCGCCCGGGACCTGGGCCGCTGGCAGGAGGCCCTCGACCTGAACGCCGAACGTCTCGACAGCCTGCGCCGGCGCGGCGCCAACCCTTACGAACTCGCCCGCGCCGCGCTGGACGACTACTGGCCGCTGCGTCGGCTCGGCCGCCTGCCGGAGGCCGACCGGCTGCTGCGCGACTGCCAGGACCAGTTCGAACAGGCAGGAGACGCTAGGCAGCTCGGCAACGTCCTGTCCGCGCGCGCTGACCTTGCCGACCGGCAGGGGTACCGCGAGGCGGCCATCCGCCTGGAAGCGATCGCTCTGCGCTACAAGTACGCCGCCGGCCGTCCCGACGACATCGCGGTCAGCCACAACAACCTCGCCAGCTCCCAGCAGGAAAGCGGCCAGAACCCGGGCGTCTGGCTGCCCCACCTGCTCGCCGCCACCCTCCTCCGCCGCCTCACCGGCGCCAACCGCCTGCAGGAGAATCTGCGCTCGCTCGCCCGCCAACTCACCGACCTCGCCACCACAGCCGCCCTTCCCCGCACGGTCGGCCAGATCCGGGACTCCGTAGAGCAGGTGGAGGGCGTTCGCCTCGGTGACCTGCTTGACGCGCTGCAGCCGGACCCCGGCCGGCAGCAGGCCGCCCTCGACGAGATCATCCACACCGCCCGCACCCCGCCTCCCGACCAGGCCGTCGACATCCAGCCGCACCTCGACCGGTGGGAGCCCGCACTGGCCGCCATCCTCGCCGCCACCGGCGGCGACCAGGCCGCCCGCCAGCACGTCGACCAGCGTCTCGACGGCCTGGCCGACAACCCCGACTGGGCGGCGCTGGCCGGCGCCCTGCGCCGGGTGATGGCCGGGGAGCGCGCCCCCGACACCCTGCTGCCCGGCCTAAACCCGATCGATACCGCGATCGTCACCCGGCTGCTCGACGCCCTTACCGGCCACACTGAACCCGGCTCCGGCGGCGATCTCCCAGCTTCCGACCACGGACGACGAGACACCCGCGTAGCCATCCACCCCGCCCGCCGTGCAGGGATGGCCGTAACACGATGGCTGCGCCGGACACCGCGCTGACGCCAGCCCCGGGTTGAGGGCGCGCTGCCCGCTACTTGCGGCGTGCTGTCGCGTATGGCGCCGCCGCTATGGACGGACCCGGCGGGAGTGGCACGGCGCCAACTGTCACCGGAGGCGATCGCGCTCGGTGAGCACTTCAACCCACCCTGGGTGGCTGACGCGAGCACCACGCGCAGCCACCGGAGGCCCACGGAACTCGTGCGCCTTGTCGTGAGAACGGTAGGACCCCCGGCTGAAGCGGTGGCGCGGTGCGGAGCTCATCTGCCGCCGGTGTACGGCGCCAGCGGCCAGACAGGACCGAGGGTGGCGCTGCGTGTACTTCACGGCCGGCCGCTGCCTCCATACCTTGTGGTGGCGCTTAGCGCTGCGGCGCGGCTGGGCTTCGGCCCGGCCGGGGGGAGGTCGTGATGGCGGGGTTGGTACTCGAGCCGGTCGAGGTCGCTGGGACAACAGAGTGGCGCTGGTTGCTGCGGACCGAGGAGGGCGAGGCGCTGGCCTCCCATCAGGTGGCGGTGCCCGAAGGCGACTTCGAGTACGGCGGGTTCACCGACCTGTACCGGTGGCTGCGCTGGCAGGCCGACCCCGACCGGCGGGTCACCTCCGAGGCGGACCTGACCTCCCAGGTCGGCAGCTGGATCGGCCAGCACATCCTCGGCCCGGAGGTGATGGCCGCGCTCCTAGACGAGTCACCGGTCACCGTCCGGGTGCCGGTCCCGCCGCAGCTGGGGTCCCTGCCGTACCGGCCGTGGGAGATCGCCTCCTGGCAGGGGCAGGTACTAGCCCGGAAGGGGGTGGGGTTCGTCTTCGACCTACCCGACACCCGCAGCCGGCCGCGCACCGGCGGCCAGGCTCAGGACGGCGCGCCGCTGCGGGTCTTGGCGCTGTTCAGCCTGCCCACCGGCGGCGCGCCGCTGGGGCTGCGCCGCGAGCGCCACGCCCTGCAGCGGCTGATCCGGGAGATCGGGCAGGGGCAGGAGGCCCGGGCGGTGCAGTTGCGGGTGCTGCAGTACGGCGTAACGCGCGACGCCCTCAGCGGGGCGGTTGATGATCGCGGTGGATGGGATGTGCTGCACGTCTCCGGCCACGCCGCCGCCGGAACCCTGGTGCTCGAGCGCGAGGACGGCACCCCCGACCCGATCGACGCCGACGAGCTGGTCGAGTTGCTGTCTCTGATGCGCCGCCGACTGCGACTGGCGGTACTGGCCGCGTGCGAGACCGGCGCGGCCACCGCCGCTGACACGTTGCGCCTGCTGAACCGGGCCGAGCAGGCCGAGCAGCTGGAGCAGCAGGCCAGACAAGAAGTCGACAATGCCGCCGCAGCCACCTCCGGCAGCGGGGGCAGCCCTGCTGCGGCAGCGGGCTGGTCGGGGCTGGGGCGGGCACTTGTGCAGCGGCTGGGCTGCGCAGTGCTGGCGATGCGCTATCCGGTCAGCGACGAGTTCGCCATCGCCTTGTCTGAGCGGCTCTACCGCGGCGTTCTGCAGTCCGGACAGAGCGTGGACGAGGCGCTGATGACGGCGCTGTCCCGGATCGCCGCCTCTCCGCCGTCGCTGGCCACCCCGGCGCTGCTCGGCCCTGCGAGCGGGCTGAGGCTAGAACCCCCGCCCGGGACGGCGGCATCGATCAGCCTGGCGCTGGCCGGCTTCCCCGCCGAGCCCGAGCGGTTCGTCGGGCGCACCGCCACCCTTACCCGCGCCCGCCACGCCCTGCTGCACGGTTCCGGCTCATCAGGGGTGCTGCTGCACGGCATGGCCGGTGCGGGCAAGACCACCGCCGCCCTCGAGCTCACCTACCAGACCGCCGCCGGCTTCACCGCCGCCGCCTTCTGGACCGCGCCACCGGCCGACCAGTGGCAGACCGCCCTGTCCAGCCTCGCCACCACCCTGGAGACCCGACTGAACCCGAGACTTACGAGTCTCAACCTCAGCGTGCAGCTGGTCGGTAACACCGCCACCGACGCCCTGCTGGACGCCTACCTGCCCATGCTCGCCGAGCTGGTCGAGCAGGTCCGGCTGCTGATCGTGCTCGACAACCTGGAGACTTTGCTCACCGACCGGGGTGACTGGAAGGACCCGCGCCTCGGCCGAGTGATCGCCGCGCTGACCGGGCATGCCGGCGCGTCCCGGGTGGTGCTGACCAGCCGCACCGCCCCTGCCGGGCTCGACCCCGAGCGGGTGGTGGTGCTGCCGGTGCACGCGCTGTCCCGGGATGAGGCGCTGCTGCTGGCCCGCGAGCTGCCGCACCTGCGCGCCCTGACCCATGACAGCGAACCGGCCACTCGCACCACCAGCCCGCAGGTGACGGCCGACCGGGCGCTGCTGGCCCGCGCCCTCACGGTCGTGCAGGGCCATCCCAAGCTGCTGGAGCTGGCCGACGCCGCCGCCGCCGACCCCGAGATCCTGGTCGAGCGGGTGGCTGCCGCCGAGGCCGCCGCCACCGCCCGCGGCACCCCGCTGGCCGCCTTCCTCGACACCGGGCACACCGCCGCCGACCCCGGCCAGCTGCTCCCCGCCCTGCAGGGCTGGACCCGCGCGGCCGCCGCCGCGCTGCCCGAGCCGGCCCGGCTGCTGCTGCAACTGCTCGCCACCGCCGAACCCGACGACCGCACCAGCACCGTCCTGGAGGCCAACTGGGCCGACCTGTGGCAGCGCCTGGCCCACCCCGGCGACCCACCCCCCTGGCCCGACACCCTCGCCCCCCTCGTCGCGGCCGCGCTCGTCGAGCCCGAGCCGGCCGACGACCCCGGAAACCCGGATGATCATGGCCGGCCGGTGCGCTACCGGCTGCACCCCGGCATTGCCGACACCATCCGCACCGACACCCCGTCGGAAGTGCGCACCGCCGCCGACTTTGAGCTCGCCGCCTACTGGCGGGCCACGTTCGACCTCGCCCAGGACCGGGAAGAGCGCGAGGCAACCAGCTGGCTGGTGGTGCACGCCGCGCTCGCCGCCGCCCGCTACCTGCGCCGCCTCCACCAGTGGGACATCGCCAGCTACATGCTCGACCAGGCTCTGCTGCGCGACACGACCCCAGACACGGTCGCCGCCGCCCTGCCGCACCTGGAGGCCATCGCCGAAGCTACGGCTGGCTCCGACCGCGAACTCACCGACCGCGGCACCCTCGCCCGGGCGGTCGCACGCATCGACCCTGCCGAGGGCGAGCGCCAGGTACGCTCGGTCCTCGAGTCAGCCGTCGACCGCGACGAGTACCAGGTGGCGACTGCGGCCGCCGGCGAACTGGCCAACCTGCTTCAACAGCGCGGTCGCTACCCCGAAGCGCTTGCGGTCATCGACGAGAAGGCCGAACTGACCTGCCTCGCTGGGCTCGGCCCGTGGACCCAGCTCCTCGATGCCGCCCAGCGCGTGCAGCTCCTCAGCCTCACCGGCGATGCGCTGCTGGTCCTCGACGAGGTCCAGCAGCTGCGTGCGCGCATGCACGAGCTACCCGACCAACGCGGCGATAAGGAGAACGTCGAACCGTGGAGCGTGCGGGAGACCGTCCTCGGCATCGGCCGCCGGGCCGCCTTCGACCTGCAACGCTGGCAGGACGCCCTCGACCTCAATGCCGAGCGACTGGCCAGCATCCGGCGACGCGGCGCGGGTCTGAACGAGCTAGCCCATATAGCGTTCAACGACTATGGCCCGCTGATCAACCTCGGTCGGCTGAGTGACGCGGACCAGCTGCTGCGCGCCTGCCAGGCTCGGTTCGAGTATGCCGACGATACCGAGATGCTCGGCAAGGTCTTGGGCGGCCGAGCCGACGTCGCCCATCGACAGGGACACCCGGAGGCGGCTCTGAGTCATGTCAGGGTCGCTCTGCGCTACCTTTACGCCGCCCGCAACCCCGACAACGTCGCGATCGGCCACTACAACCTCGCCAGCTATCAGGAGCGGAACGGCCAGCCACCCGCCGTCTGGCTGGCCCATCGTCTCGCCGCAGCCCTCTTATTCGTCCTCATCGGCAGCCGCCACCTGCCCAACAGCCTGCGCACCCTCACCCGGGAGCTCACCGACCCGGCCACCGCGGCAGCCCTGGCCACCACCGTTGATCAGGTCCGGGCCGCCGTGGAGCAGGTCGAGGGCGTGCACCTCGGCGCCCTCCTTGACGCCTTGCAGCCCGACCCCGATGGGCAGCAGTCCGCCCTCGACGAGGTTCTCTACACCGCCCGAAACACGCCCGGCGACCAGGCCGTCGACATCCAGCCGTACCTCGGCCGGTGGAGGCCGGTGCTGGCCGCCGTCGCCGCCGCTGCAGGCGGTGACGAGACCGCCCAGCAGGACGCGACCGACTTCCTCGACGGTCTGGCCGACTCCGCCTGGGCGGCGCTGGTTCACGCGTTGCGCCGGGTGCTAGCCGGCGAGCGCGACCACGACACCCTCCTGGCTGGCCTGCACCCGGTCGAAGTCGCAATCGGCACCCGGCTACTCGACGCCCTCGCCGGCCGTACTGAACTCGGCACCGGTGCTTTCCCCGCTTCCGACCACTGAGGGTAAGCAACCCGCACTGCGGTCGACCACGGCCGCGGTGCGTGGATGGCCGCTGCCCGACGGCTGCGCCGGACGCCGCGCTGATGCCTGCCGCGGGTTGAGCACGCGCTGACCGCGACTGGCGGCGTGTCATCAGCGTGTCGCGGCGGCCGTCGCCGTAGTGGTGTCCGCCGAGTGACGGGTGTGTCAGCGTGCTGTCCTCGCGCCCGGGGGAGGTCGTGGTGGCAGGGCTGGTACTGGAGCCGCTTGAGGTTGCCGGGCCGACGCGGTGGCGGTGGCTGCTGCGCACCGAGGACGGCGAGCCACTTGCCTCCCACCAGGTGGCGATGCCCGAGGGCGACTTCGAGCACGGCGGGTTCACCGACCTGTACCGGTGGCTGCGCTGGCAGGCGGACCCGCAGCGGCGAGTGACCGCCGAGGCGGAGCTGACCCACCGGGTCGGCGACTGGATCGGCCGACATGTCCTCGGCTCGGAAGTGATGGAGGCGCTGCTGGACGAGGCGCCGGTCACCGTGCGGGTGCCGGTCCCGGCGGACCTGGGGTTCCTGCCGTACCGGCCGTGGGAGATCGCCTCCCGGCAGGGGCAGGTGCTGGGCCGTAAGGAGGTGGGGTTCGTCTTCGACCTGCCCGAGACCCGCCCTCGATTCCGCACCAGCCAGGAGGCTGGGGGCGCGGGGCCGCTGCGGGTGCTGGCGTTGTTTAGCCTGCCCACCGGCGGCACCGTGCTGGGGCTGCGCCGGGAACGCCACGCGCTGCAGCAGCTGATCGGCCAGCTGGGGCAGGGGCAGTTCCCGAAGGCGGTGCAGCTCCGGGTGCTGCAGTACGGCGTCACCCGCGACGCGCTCAAGACGGCGGTCGGCGAGGGCGACGGCTGGGACGTGCTGCACATCTCCGGGCACGGCGGCGCCGGGCAGCTGGTCCTCGAGCACGAGGACGGAACCCCCGACGAGCTAGGCGTGGACGAACTGGCGGAGCTGCTGTTCCCGATGCGCAAGCGGCTGCGACTAGCAGTGCTCTCGGCGTGCGAGTCCGGCGCAGCCACCGCCGCGGAGACCCTGCGCCTACTGCACCGGGCCGAGCAGGCCGAAGAACTGGAGAAGCAGGCCAACCAGGAGGCCGGCCTGCCACCTGCCGACGCCTCGCCGGCCGGCACCGCCCCGGCTGCTCCCGCCGGCGGAACCGCGCCCGCGGAGGGTTGGCCGGGCTTGGGGCGGTCACTGGTGGAGAAGCTGGGATGCGCGGTGCTGGCCATGCGCTACCCACTCATCGACGACTTCGCCATCGACCTGGCCCGCCACTTCTACGGCGAGTTGTTCCAACAGGGACAGCCCGTGGACGTGGCGCTGGCCCGGGCGCTACCGCAGGCGGCGAGGATCCCGCCGTCGCTGGGCGCGCCGGCGGTATCGCTGGCCACCCCCGCGCTGCTCGGCCCCGCCACCGACCTCACGCTGCGCCCCCCGGTGGGGCGGGCGGCGCCGATCAGCCTGGTCCTGGCCGGCTTCCCCGAAGAACCACCTCGCTTCGTCGGGCGCACCGGCACGCTCACCTGCGCCCGGCACGCGCTGCTGCCCGGCTCCGGCCAGGCCGGGGTGCTGCTGCACGGGATGGCCGGAGCCGGCAAGACCACCGCCGCGCTCGAGCTGGCCTACCAGACCGCCGCCGGGTTCACCGCCGCCGCCTGGTGGACCGCGCCACCGGCCGATCAGTGGACAACCGCACTGAACAGCCTCGCCACCGCTCTGGAGACCCAGCTCAACCCCGACCTCGACCCGCAGGGCCCAAACGTGCAGCTGGTCGGCAACACCGCCACCCACACCCTGCTCGCTGCCTACCTGCCCCGGCTGACCGCCCTAGTCAAGCAGATCCGGCTGCTGCTGGTGCTGGACAACCTGGAGACCCTGCTCACCGTCGACGGCCAGTGGCTGGACCCGCGGTTCGGCCGCTTGGTGGCCGCGCTGACCGGGCACACCGGCGCCTCCCGGGTCGTGCTGACCAGCCGAACCCGCCCCACCGAGCTCGACCCCGACCGGGTGGTGGTGCTGCCGGTGCACGCCCTGTCGAGGGACGAGGCGCTGCTGTTGGCCCGCGAACTGCCGCACCTGCGCGCCCTGACCCACGACACCAAACCGGCCACGCGCAGTACAAGCCCCCGGGTCGACCGGGACCGGGCGCTGCTGGCCCGCACCCTCACCGTCGTGCAGGGCCATTCGAAGATGCTGGAGCTGGCCGACGCCGCCGCCGCCGACCCCACTGTGCTCGAGGCGCGGGTAGCCGCCGCGGAGGCCGCCGCCGCGGCCCGCGGCACCCCGCTGGCCGCCTTCCTGAACACCGGGCACACCGAGGCCGAGCCCGGCCAGCTGCTCCCCGCCCTGCAGGGCTGGACCCGCGCCGCGGCCGCCGCGCTGCCCGAGCCGTCCCGGCTGCTGCTGCAACTGGTCGCTGCCGCCGAGCCCGACGACCGCACCAGCATCGTGCTCGACGCCAGCTGGGCCGAGCTGTGGCGGCGGCTGGGCCGCCCCGGCGACCCACCCCCCTGGCCTGACATCCTTCTTCCGCTCGCCGCCGCCCTCATCGACCTGGAGCCATACGGCGACCCCGAGGACCCCGACCGGCCGGTGCGCTACCGGCTGCACCCCGGCGTCGCCGACACCATCCGCGCCGACACCCCACCCGAGGTCCTCACCGCCGTCGACACCGGACTCGCCGCCTCTTGGCTCGCGATCTTCGGCTGGGCCCAGAAGCGGGAGCAGCAGGACGCGACCGGCCGGTTGATGGTGCGCGCCGCGCTCGCCGCCGCCCCCTACCTGCGCCGCCTCCACCAGTGGGACGCCGCCGGCATCCTGCTCGAGCAGGCCCTGCTGCGCGACACATCCCCGGGCACCGTCGCCACCGCCCTGCCCCACCTTGAGGCCATCGCCGACGCCACTACCGGCACCGACGAGGGAGTCAAGAACCAGGGCGTTCTCGCCCGGGCCGTCGCCGACATCGACCCGACCGAGGGCGAACGCCGGCTGCGCGCCGTCCTCGATGAGGCCACCGACCGCGGCCGGCACACGCTGGCGTCCGCGGCCGCCGGCGACCTGGCCAACCTGCTCCGCGACCGGGGCCGCTACGCCGAGGCCCTCACGGTCCTCGACCGGACGGCGGAGCTGACCCGGCGAGCCGGGCTCGGCCCGTGGACTCAGCTCCTGGACGCCGGCCGGCGGCTACAGCTCCTCGGCTTCACCGGCGACCCGCAGCCGGTCCTCGACGAGGTCCAGCAGCTGCGCGCACGCATGCACCAGCTGACCGACCAACTCGGCGACAACGAAACCGTTCACCCGTGGAACGTGCGGGAGATCATCCTCGGCACCGGCAGTTCGGCCGCCCGGGACCTGGGCCGCTGGGAGGAGGCCCTCGACCTCAACGCTGAGCAACTTGACAGCCTGCGACGCCGCGGCGCCAGCCCATACCAGCTGGCATCCTTCGCGTTCAACGACTACGGGCCGCTGCTTGAACTCGGCCGCCTGCCGGAGGCCGACCGGCTGCTGCGCGCCTGCCAGGACCAGTTCGAGCAGGCCGAGGCCACCGCCCTGCTCGGCAATGTGCTGGGCGCGCGCGCCGACCTCGCCAACCGGCAGGGACACCCCGAGGCGGCCATCCGCCTGGAAGAGATCGCCCTGCGGTACAAGTACGCCGCCGGCGACACAGGGGGCATTGCGGGCGGCCACCACAACCTCGCCAACTATCAGCAGCGGGCCGGCACCGCCCCCGCCGTGTGGCTGGCCCACCGGCTCGCCGCCGCCCTCCTGCGCCACCTCACCGGCCACAGCCGCCTGCAGGAGACCCTGCGCACCCTCGCCCGGGAACTCACCGACCCCACCACCGCGGCCGCCCTGCCCACCACCATCGGGCAAATCCGGGCCTCCGTGGAGTCGGTCGAGGGCGTGTACCTCGGCGCTCTGCTCGACGCGCTGCAGCCGGACTCCGACCAGCAGCAGGCCGCCCTCGACGAGATCCTCCAGACCGCCCGCACCATGCCCGGCGACCAGGCCTTCGATGTCCAGCGGCATCTCGACCGGTGGGAGCCGGTGCTGGCCGCCTTAGCCGCCGCCATCGGCGGCGACCCGGCCGCCCGGCAGGAGGCGACCGAGGGCCTTGACGGGCTGACCGACACCTCCGACTGGGCGGCGCTGGCCGGGGTGCTGCGCCGCGTGTTGGCCGGCGAGCGCGACCCCGAGGCGCTGCTGCCCGGCCTGCACCCGGTCCACACCGCGATCGTCACCCGGCTGCTCGACGCCCTCGCCGGCCGCGTCCAACTCGGGCCCGGCGCCGAGGCGCCGTCTGCTGAGCACTCGGCACGGCCGTAGGTGTCGGCCGCGCCCCCCGTGCGCAGCTGAGCTGTACCCGCGGCCGGGTCTCGGCCGCCGCCGCGCGTTCGGCAACTCTTCTGCGGGATGTCCATGCGGGGCGGCGTGTCGTCGGCGTGTCGCGGCCGCCGCTGTGGCAGTTGTTACCGATCGAGTCCGGGTGTGTCAGCGTGCTGTCCTCGCGCCCGGGGGAGGTCGTGGTGGCAGGGCTGCTACTGGAGCCGCTGGAGGTTGCCGCGCCGACACGGTGGCGGTGGCTGCTGCGCACCGAGGACGGTGAGGCACTGGCCTCCCACGAGGTGGCGGTTCCGGAGGGCGACTACGAGCACCGCGGGTTCGTCGACCTCTACCAGTTCCTGCGGTGGGAGTCCGATCTGGACCGGCGGCTGGCGTCGGAGGCGGAGCTGACCGCCCGCGTCGGCGACTGGATCGGCGAGCACCTGCTCGGCCCGCAGGTGATGAATGCGCTGCTGAACGAGGCCCCGGTCACCGTCCGGGTGCCGGTTCCGGCGCAGCTGGCCTTCCTGCCGTACCGGCCGTGGACGATCGCCGCCTGGCAGGGCCGGGCGTTGGCCCGCGAGGGCGTGGGATTGGTCTTCGACCTGCCCGCGCGGCTGCGCTCCGCGGTGGCGCCGCGGCCGGCGAAGGCGCTGCGGATGCTGGCGTTGTTCAGCCTGCCCACCGGCGGCACCGTGCTGGGGCTGCGCCGTGAACGCCGGGCGCTGCAGCAGCTCATCGATCAGCTCGGGCAGGGGCAACAGCCGCGGGCGGTGCAGCTGCGGGTGCTGCAGTACGGCGTCACCCGCGAGGCGCTCGAGGCGGCGGTCGACGACGCCGACGGCTGGGACGTGCTGCACATCTCCGGGCACGGCCGCAGCGGACAACTGGTGCTGGAGACCTCCGACGGCGACCCTGACCCGCTCGGCCCGGCGGAGCTGGTGGAGTTGCTGGTGCCGATGTGGCGGCGGCTGCGGCTGGCGGTGCTGGCGGCGTGTGAGTCCGGCGCGGCTACCACCGCCGAGCTGCGCCGGATGCTCGACCCGTCGGCACCGGCCGACCAGCCGAACGGGGACGGTGGCGCCGGCCCGGCCGCGGGCGGCGCCGCCGAGTCCGAAAGCTGGCCCGGCCTGGGGCGGGCGCTGGTGGAGAAGCTGGGCTGCGCGGTGCTGGCGATGCGTTATCCAGTCATCGACGACTTCGCCATCGACCTCACCGGGCACCTCTACCGCGGGCTGCTGGAGTACGGGCAGACCCTCGACGTTGCGGCCGCCCGGGCGCTGGCCCGCGCCGCACCCGAGCGGCCGTCCCTCGGCGCGCCGCCGGTGTCGCTGGCCACTCCGGCGCTGCTGGGGCCGGCCACCGGTCTGAGGCTGCGGCCGCCGGTGGGGCGGGCGGCGCCGATCAGCCTGGCGCTGGCCGGCTTCCCCGACGAACCGGAGCGGTTCGTCGGCCGCACCGCCACTCTGGCCCGCGCACGTCGCGCGCTGCTGTACGGCTCCGGGCGGGCCGGGGTGCTGCTGCACGGCCCCGAAGGGGTCGGCAAGACCGCCGCCGCGACCGAGCTGGCTTATCAGACCGCCGCCGGGTTCACCGCCGCCGCCTGGTGGACCGCGCCACCGGCCGACCAGTGGACCACCGCGCTGACCAGCCTCGCTGCCGCGCTGGAGGCCCAGCTCAACCCCGGGCTCAACCCCGACCAGGACCCGACCGCTCCTGTGCTGCAGTTGGCCGACAACGCCACCACTGACGCCCAGCTCAGCGGCTACCTGCCGGTGCTGACCCAGCTGCTCGAGCAGGCCCGGCTGCTCATCGTCCTCGACGGGCTGGACAGCGTGCTCACCTCCAACGGCGGCTGGCTCGATCCCCGCTTCGGCCGGGTGATCGCCGCACTCACCGGCCACACCGGCGCCTCCCGCGTGGTGCTCACCAGCCGCACCCTCCCCGCCGGCCGGGACACCGAGCGGGTGGAGGCGCTGCCCGTCGAGGCGCTCACCCGGGACGAGGCGCTGCTGTTGGCCCGGGAACTGCCGCACCTGCACGCTCTGGCCCACGACACCGAACCGGCCACCGGCACCTCCGACCCGCAGGTCGCGGCCGACCGTGCCCTGCTGGCTCGCACCCTCACCCTCGCGCAGGGGCACCCCAAGCTGCTCGAGGTCGCGGACTCCCTGGCCGCCGACCCCACCATGCTGGAGCAGCGGATCACCGCCGCCGAGACCGCATCGCCCAAGCCCGGACCCCCTCCAGCATCCGCGCTCGCCACCGGGGACAGCCAGGCTGATCCCGACCGGGTCCTCGCCGCCCTCACCGGCCACACGACCTAGCCGCGCCCCCTGTCCGACATCCCAACCCGTCAAGGAGGAGCCCATGACCAGCACCACCCCCCAAGAACAGATCGCCGGCATCCCCGACGAGCAGGTCGTCGCCGTCCTCGACGAGCTGGTCAAGGCCCTGCGCGGCCGCGACTCCGTCGAGGACATCCGCGACAGGTTCGCGACCACAGCCGACGACCCCACACCGCTGGAGATCGTCGACGACGACACCGCCCAGATCCGGGAAGCCGACCCCGCAGAGTTCGCGGCCGACGGTGAGCTCGCCGCCTCCGAGGCAGCGGTAGCCCGTACCGCCCTGAGCTACCTCATCACCACGGACCCCGAGGCCGCGCGGCTGCTGCCCCGCGCCATCCAGCTCGCCGGTGACCGAGAGCGCCTCGAGCCGGTGACCATGCTCCTCGTCGGCGGCCTGGTCATCGCGGTGCTGCAGACCGAGGTCGACTGGAACCGCGCCGACAACGGCCGCTGGAAGCTGCGCATCCACAAGCGCGCCATGCGCGACAGCACCATCGCCAGCCTCGTCCGCAGCGTCCTCGGCTTCACCGCACCCGGCACAGGACAAGGCCAGTAACCGGACTGCCATCAGCCTCGACCGGGCGCCAACGAACTCACGCGCCTCGTCGTGGGAACCGTAGGTCCCCCGCCGCTTGTACCGAACTTGCGCCGGGATGAGGAGCGCTCCTGCGGCAGTGCTCGACGCCGGCGCACACAGCACCGGGGCCGCACGGTGCGTACTTCTCGGCCGCACCGTGCCTCTTCTACGTTGTGGTGGCGCTGGTCGCCGTTGTGGCGCGCTGGTCGCCGCGGCACGGCGGGGCTTCGGCCCCGGCCGGGGGAGGTCGTGATGGCGGCGTTGGTACTCGAGCCGGTCGAGATTGCAGGTCCTGCGCGGTGGCGGTGGCTGCTGCGCACCGAGGACGGCGAGCCACTTGCCTCCCACCAGGTGGCGATGCCCGAGGGTGACTTCGAGTACGGCGGGTTTGTCGACCTGTACCGGTGGCTGCGCTGGCAGGCGGACCCGCAGCGGCGGGTCACCTCGGAGGCGGAGATGACCGCCCGGGTCGGCGAGTGGATCGGCCGCCACATCCTCGGCCCCGAGGTGATGGAGGTCCTGCTGGACGAGGCGCCGATGATCGTCCGGATGCCGGTGCCGAAGGTGCTGGAGTACCTGCCGTACCGACCGTGGGAGATCGCCGCCTGGCAGAGGCAGGTGCTGGGCCGGGAGGAGGTGGGGTTCGTCTTCGACCTGCCCGAGACCCGCAATCGGCCGCGCACCGCCCCGCAGGCGCGGGAGCCGCTGCGGATGCTGGCGTTGTTCAGCCTGCCCACCGGCGGCGCGCCACTCGGGCTGCGCCGCGAGCGCCACGCGCTGCAGCAGCTGATCGGCCAGGTGGGGCAGGGGCAGTCGCCGCGGGCGGTGCAGCTGCGGGTGCTGCAGTACGGCGTCACCCGCGACGCGCTGGCCGCGGCGGTCGACGATGCCGACGGCTGGGACGTGCTGCACGTCTCGGGACACGGTGGCGCCGGAAGGCTGGTCCTCGAGCAGGAGGACGGCACCCCGGACGCGCTCGACCCGGGCGCTTTGGCTGAGCTGCTCAAGCCGATGCGCCGCCGGCTGCGGCTGGTCGTGATGTCCGCGTGTGAGTCCGGGGCGGCCACCGCGGCGGAGACCCTGCGGCTGCTGGACCGGGCCGAGCAGGCCGAAGAACTGGACAAACGAGCCGACCTGGAGGCCGGCCTCTCCCCCGCCGACGGCACGCCGGTCGACACCGCCCCGGCGGCTCCCGCCGGCGGGAACGGCGGCGCACCCGCCGAGGGCTGGCCGGGGCTGGCCCGGGCGCTCGTGGAACGGCTTGGGTGTGCGGTGCTGGCGATGCGCTATCCGGTGGTCGACGATTTCGCCATCGACTTGACCGGCGCCTTCTACCGGCAGCTGTTCGAGCGCGACCAGCCGGTGGACGTGGCGGTGGCCCGGGCGCTGCCACAGGCCGCGACCTTGCCGCCGTCGCTGGGCGCGCCGGCGGTCTCGCTGGCCACCCCAGCGCTGCTCGGCCCCGCCACCGGCCTGAGACTGCAGCCACCGCCGGGGACCGCGGCGCCGATCAGCCTGGCGCTGGCCGGCTTCCCCGACGAACCTGAACGGTTCGTCGGGCGCACCGCCACCCTCACCCAGGCCCGGCGGGCGCTGCTGCCCGATTCCGGCCAGACGGGGGTGCTGCTGCACGGCATGGCAGGAGCCGGCAAGACCACCGCCTCTCTTGAGCTGGCCTACCAGACCGCCGCCGGCTTCACCGGCGCCGCCTGGTGGACCGCGCCACCGGCCGACCAGTGGCCCACCGCCCTGAACAGTCTCGCCAGCACGTTGGAGGCCCGGCTCAACCCGAAGCTGGCCAGTTACGGCATCACCGTGCAGCTGGTCGGCAACACCGCCACCGACACCCTGCTCGACGCCTACCTGCCCGTCCTCACCGAACTGGTGAAGCAGGTCCGGCTGCTGGTCGTGCTGGACAACCTGGAGACCCTGCTCACCACCGACGGCCAGTGGCTGGATCCGCGGTTCGGCCGGGTGATCGCGGCGTTGAGTGGGCATGCCGGGGCCTCGCGGGTGGTGCTGACCAGCCGCACCCGCCCGGCCGGGCTCAACCCCGAGCGGGTCGAGGTGCTGCCGGTGCACGCGCTGTCGAGGGATGAGGCGCTGCTGCTCGCCCGCGAACTGCCCCACCTGCGCGCGCTGACCCACGACACCGAACCGGCCACCCGCACCACCAGCCCCCGGATCACCGCCGACCGGGCGCTGCTGGCCCGCACCCTCACCGTGGTGCAGGGGCATCCGAAGCTGCTGGAGCTGGCCGACGCCGCCGCCACCGACCCCGAGATCCTGGCCGAGCGGGTGGCCGCCGCCGAGGCCGCCGCCGCCGCCCGCGGCACCCCACTGGCCGCGTTCCTGGACACCGGGCACAGCCAGGCCTCACCTGGTCAACTGCTCCCCGCCCTGCAAGGGTGGACCCGCGCGGCCGCGACTGCGCTGCCCGAGCCCTCCCGGCTGCTGCTGCAGCTGCTCGCCGCCGCCGAACCCGACGACCGCACCAGCATCGTGCTCGACGCCAGCTGGGCCGAGCTGTGGCGCCGGCTGGCCCGCCCCGGTGACCCACCCCCCTGGCCCGACACCCTCACCCCGCTTGTCGGCGCCGTGCTGGTCGAGCCCAGACCGGCCGGCGACCCCGTCGCCTCGGACCGGCCGGTGCGCTACCGGCTGCATCCCGGCATCGCGGACACCGTCCGCGCCGACACCCCAACGGAGGTGCTCAGCGTCGTCGACACCGAACTGGCCGCCTACTGGTACGCAATGTTCGATGCCGCCCTCAAGCAGGAGGAACAGGAAGAGACAGGTTGGTTGGTCGTGCATGCCGCGCTCGCCGCCGCCCCCTACCTGCGCCGCCTCCACGAGTGGCAGGCCGCCAGCATCCTGATCGAGCAGGCCCTGCTGCGAGAGAGGTCGCCGGGCGCGGTCGCCGCCGCCCTGCCTCACCTTGAGGCCATCGCCGAGGCCACCGCCAGCACCAACGAAGGACTTGAGAGCCAGGGCGTGCTTGCCCGGGCCGTCGCGCGCATCGACCCCGCCGAGGGAGAACGCCGACTACGCTCCGTCCTCGCGCAGGCCGCCGAGCGAAGGCGGTACAGGCTGGCGTCCGCGGCCGCCGGCGAGCTGGCCAATCTGCTTTTCCTCCGCGGCCGCTACGCCGAGGCCCTCACGGTCGTCGACCGGATGGCGGAGCTGACCCGCCAGGCGGGGCTCGGCCCGTGGAGCCAACTGTCCGACGCCGCCCGGCGGGTGCAGCTTCTGAGTCTCACAAGCGACCCGCAGCCGGTCCTCGACGAGGTGCAGCGGCTGCGCGAGCGCATGCGCACCCTGCCCGACCAGCCCGGCGACAACGAGACCGCCCACCCGTGGAACGTCCGGGAGACCATCCTCGACACCGGCCGCCAGGCCGCCGTGGACCTGAGCCGCTGGCAGGAGGCCCTCG
The DNA here is from genome assembly GCF_900115395.1 of Geodermatophilus obscurus. Classification (GTDB taxonomy): domain Bacteria; phylum Actinomycetota; class Actinomycetes; order Mycobacteriales; family Geodermatophilaceae; genus Geodermatophilus; species Geodermatophilus obscurus_B. The sequence continues at coordinate 482,927 of NZ_FOWE01000001.1, read as the reverse complement.
ACCTCAACGCCGAGCGACTCGCCAGCAAGCGGGGCCGCGGCGCCGGTGAGTACGAGCTCGCCTACGCCGCGTTCAACGACTACGGGCCGCTGCTGAGACTAGGCCGGTTGCCGGATGCGGACCGGCTGCTGCTGCACTGCCAGAACCAGTTCGAACAGGCCGGTGACACCCGGCCGCTCGGCGCCGTCCTCTCCGCGCGCGCCGACCTCGCCGACAAGCAGGGACACCGTGAGGCAGCCGTCCGCCTGGCAGAGATAGCCCTGCGCTACCACTACGCCGCCGGCGGCACCCACGCCATCGCGATCGGGCACCACAATCTGGCCAACTACCGGCAGCGCACCGGCACCGCCCCCGGTGTTTGGCTGGCCCACCGGCTCGCCGTCACCCTCCTGCACCACCTCACCGGCGCCAGCGGCCTGCAGGACGACCTACGCACCCTCGCCCGGGAACTCACCGCCCCCACCACCGCGGCAGCCCTGCCCACCACCATCGACCAGATCCGGGCCACCGTAGAAAGGGTTGAGGGGGTCCGCCTCGGCGACCTGCTCATGATGCTGCAGCCGGACCCCAACCGGCAGCAGGCCGCCCTCGACGAAATCATCCACACCGCCCGCACCATGCCCAGCGACCAGGCCGTCGACTTCCAGCGCCACCTCGACTGGTGGGAGCCGTGGCTGGCCGCCATCGTCGCCGCCACCGCCGGCGATCAGGCCGCCCGGCAGGAGGTGACCGAGGGCCTCGACGGCCTGGCCGACAACTCCGACTGGGCGGCCCTGGGTGGGGTGCTCCACCGGGTACTAGCCGGGGAACGTGACCCCGCGGCGCTGCTGCCGGGTCTGGACCCGGTGGACGCCACCATCGTCAATCGGCTGCTGAACTTCCTGGCCCGCCCGATCGAGATCAGTACCGACACGGAGGCCGCGGGAACCGAGAACGAACCCCGCTCCTAGCCCACCAACCGGGGGACGACGCCTCGCCCGACGTACACGGTCCCGCAAGGGCGCCATCCCGGCCCCCGATTGTCACTGGGCGTTGGTGCACTCGCGCGTCTCGTCGTGGGATAGGACCCGACTCGCCGACGATCTGTGATCTTGTCCGACGGCCGCGCTACGTTCCGACCATGACCACGAAGCCGCGCACCCCGCGCCTCACTCCCCCTGCGGGAGAAGCCGGTGGGACGGCTCCCACTTCCCGGTGCCCAAGTCCCCCCTCGGACACCGACAGATGAACCCCCACGGCTTCGCAGCCGCTGGGGGTTCATCTGTCTCTGACATGGGCACATCCGCTGGAGGACTGAACGACTGGCTCGACTGGCTGACGTAGCCGAAGGCCCGCTGGTCGTTCCTTCTTAGGCGAGAGATTGACGGGACCGCAAGCGGTCCCGTTTGGCGCCCAGAGGATGGTGACCGTCGGCATAGCGCTGGGTGCCATCCATGGCCGTGGCTGCTGTCCTTTCACCGAGCAAGCACGGAAGGTCAGGGCAGATCTGACGCCGTCGGCGGCAGCAGTTCGAACGGCGCTGGCCCCGCCAGGATTCCATTGACCTGCAAGGCGATCGCGTGGGCGCCAGGGTAGTAGCGGCGGGTGGTGATCTGCCGGAAGGAGTGCGCCCTGTCGATCTCCAGCTCCTCCCCTGCAGCCAGGGTGCGGATGGCGAGCTTGAACGTCTTCTCGCTCGACCTCCCATCGGCCTTTCGGTGGTGGACGACGTAGTCGATGGCGAGTCGCGCGCTCGTGGCACCGACGTTGCGGAGCACGGCGCGGAAACGGACGCTGCCGCCCCATGGGACAAGGTCATCGAGGACGTGCGGGCCGTCGACGTCCACCGAAGCGGCCGCGAAGCCCAGGAGGCCGAGGGCCTCGGGGTGCCCGCGTTTGACGAGTGTCCTCAGGCCGCGTCGCACGAGCGCGGGCGTGGTGGGCGCCGGGGTGTTGAGCCATCGGCGTGCCGTGTCGACGACGAGGTCCGGTTCGTCGCGGCTGAGATCGTTCAGATGGTTGCCGACGGACCGGCGCACGTACTCGCTCTTGTCCCGGTACAGCGCGTCGAGGATCGGCACGGTTACGCCCGTGCGGTCGAAGAGCGCGGGGACACGCGTGGCCCAGGGCAGATAGGGCCGCGTGCCCTCGCTGGCCAGTCGCCGCACGTGGTCGTCGGGAGAGTCCGTCCACTTCTGGACGCTCTCAAGTGCCAGGTCGAGGTCATGGCGGAGAAGCGTGCGGACCGCGAACTCGGCGGTCAGCCTGCCCGTGAGCTCTGCTAGGAGCGCCATCGCATCCACGAAGGCGTCCTCGGTGCCCCGCTGGACAGCACGGCTGGCGACCGCGCTCGTGACCGGCCAGATCAGCCACCCGCCGAACGCGGGATCGGCCTCCCGGGCCGCACGAACGACGTCCGCCAAGGCGCGATGGTCACCGGGGACGTCCGCGAGGAGGGCATCGCGCAGCAGGTCGGCCCGCGCCCGCAGGGACAAGCCGTCGAGCGCGCCGGTGGACTGCGGCAGCACGCGCAGCGATCGGCCGGGAGCCGCGGCTTGGATGGAACGTGCCAGCGTGTGGGCGACCTGCTGGCCGATGAGCTCCTCAGCGAAGGGCATGAGCCCATGATCAGCGTTCTCGACAGACGCTGGCGGGGGGACCTCCCCTAGGAGCGTTGCACCCTGGGTCGAAGGAGAGCCGGCGCGCACAGTCGGGTCGTGCCATCCGGCACACGAGACGGTGGAGAAACCGGGTCATGACCGGTCTCCGGTAGCCGTGTCGCCGGCGTCTCGGCCGGTGAGCGACAGGGACTGGGTGCCGATCACCGCGAGCATCTGGAGCTTCTCGTAGCTCTCGGTGCCGGGCACGGCGGTGTAGACCATCAGCCGGTGGGCCTGGTGCGGATCGACCAGCGCCTGACAGTTCAGCTCCAGCCGCCCCACCTCGAGGTGCTGGTAGCGCTTGACCTCGTTGAGGTGGATGCCGACCTCGTGGACCTCCCACAGGGAGCGGAATTCCTCGCTCTCCGCCAGCAGGAGCTCGGCCAGGTGGGCCGCCCGCGACCCTGGCCCCCGCATCGCGAGAAGGGAGCGGAGTCCAGCGGCGTACGTGCGCGACATGTGCGCGTGGTCCTCCGGCAGGCGGAGCTCACGCTCCGACGGGTCGGTGAACCAGCGGTATCCCCGGCTGCGCGCCGGCCCCGTGTACCGCGTCGCGTCGCCATGGAGGGCGATCGCGGGCGCCGTCTGGCGCAGAGTGTCGCCGACCTCGGTGACGATCTCGGCGGGGGTGTCGCCGAGGCGGTCGAAGATCCGCAGGAGGCCGGGGCTGACGTGCTCGCTGTCCGCCCCGCGCGGCGGCGGTTGGTGCCCGGCCAGCCGGAACAGGTGGTCGCGCTCATCGAGGTCCAGGTGCAGCCCCTGCGCGATCGAGGCGATCATCTGCTCCGAGGGCTGCGGGCCGCGCTCGCGCTCCAGGCGCGAGTAGTAGTCGGTCGACATGTGGCAGAGCGCGGCGACCTCCTCGCGGCGCAGGCCAGCAGTCCGGCGGCGTGGCCCGCGGGGGAGTCCGACGTCCTCGGGCTGTAGTGACTCTCGGCGTCCTCTGAGGAACTCCGCCAGACCTGCTCGACTGATGATCACGTGCGTCCTCCTGGGGGTGGGGTGCGCCAGCCGGGGGCGGCGGAGCTCTGTCTACCGGCGCGGCACCAGGCACGGCCACGGCCTGTCGATCCCCCTCTCGCCGGCCCGGATGGGGGGATCGGCAGGCCCTGCCTCGCGCCGGCGGGACGGGGGACGGTGGTGCCACGGCGCGATAGCGCACCCACGTGGACAGGAACTCAGCGATGGCCCGCACGACGATCGACATTCCCGTCACCGACCTGTCGGGGAGGCGAGCAGTGCTCACCGGAGGCAGCGACGGCATCGGCCTGGTCCTCGCCCGCCGCCTGGTCGCGGCCGGCGCCGACCTGGTCCTCCCGGTCCGCACCCGCGGCAAGGGCGAGGCGGCGGTCGCCGAGATCCGGGCACGGGTCCCCCGGGCCAGCATCACCCTCCACTCGCTGGACCTGTCCTCGCTCAACTCGCTCTCCGCCTTCGCCGGCGCCCTGCTCACCGAAGGCCGACCGATCGACCTCCTGGTCAACAACGCCGGAGTCATGACGCCGCCGGAGCGACAGACGACGACAGCACCGCGAGCTCCAGCGGTTCTTCGGCTGCGTCGACACGTCCCCCACGGTGTGGCCGAACCTGCCCCCGGCCGCCGTCTACACCGCGACGCAGCCCCTGCCCACCGGCTCTCGCCGCATGGACGACCGGTGAGCAGCCGGCTCATACCACGTCCCGCGCGTTCTCCCTGGTCTGCCGGAGGTTCCGCGCACTCGTCGTAGCGCCAGGCGTTTCACGTCCCGCAATCGCTCGTCCACTGCAACTCTGACTGAAACAGGAGGGCTCCCATGCCCACGCAACGCATCGCTCTGGTCACCGGCGCAAACCAGGGCATCGGCAAGCAGGTCGCGAAGGAGCTGGTCGCAGACGGGGTCACCGTGTTCGTCGGATCCCGCGACCTCGCCCGCGGCAAGGAAGCGGTTGCCGACATCGGCAACGGCGCCACCGCGCTTCGCCTCGACGTGACCGACGCAGCGTCGATCGCGTCGGCCGCCGAGCGGATCGACAGGGAGGCAGGTCGCCTCGACCTCCTCGTCAACAACGCCGGCATCTCGACCACCCGTACGGACGTCGACATGGCCGGATTCCGTGCCCTCGCGAAGCCGAGCACCGCACCGCTTGACGACTTGCGGGCGGTCTGGGAGGTGAATGTCTTCGGCGTCCTGGCGATGTACCAGGCCATGTTGCCGCTGCTTCGCCGGTCGTCGGAGGCGCGCATCGTGAACGTGACGAGCGCCTTGGGCTCGCTGACGACGGTTGCCGACCCGACCTTCGCGCTCCACTTGGCTTTCGAACCGATCTATGGCGCGTCGAAGACGGCGCTCAACGCCGTGACCTTGTCCATGATGATCGAACTGGAGGGGACCGGTATTGGGGTCAACCTCGTCTCGCCGGGATTCGCCAGCACTGCACTGACCAACTTCCAGGGGACAGACTCGGTCGAGGACGCCGCACGCGAGGTGGTGCGGGTCGCCCGACTCGGGCAGGACGGACCGACCGGCACCTTCACCTCGTGGAACGGTATGACGATCCCGTGGTGACCCAGCCGCCGCAGTGGCCCTCAGGCGCCGCCCGGTCTGAGTGACCACCCAGGCCTCCCGGCCCTGAGCCGTCCTCGCACCAGCAGGTCAGCACCGACCCGCCGCGCAGCGGACCGCCCGTCCCCTCTTCAGGAGGGGCGGTCCGCACGCATCGGGCTGCGGCCCGACACCGCAGCCCCCTTATGCCACGAGGACGCCGAACTGTGATCGACAGCCTGCTGGACACCGTGATTGCGCTGATGTCCTCACCGTGGGTGTACCTGCTCATCGCCCTGGTCGCCTTGGCCGATGCGCTTATCCCGTTGGCTCCGAGCGAGACCGTGGTCATCACCGCCGGGGTGTTCGCCGCCTCTGGCAGCACGAACTTGCTGCTCGTGGTCGCCAGCGCCGCCGCCGGCGCGCTGGCCGGCGATCACCTGTCCTACCTGATCGGCCGCCTGACCAGCAGGTGGACCACTGGGCGGGACCCCACCGGCTGGCAGGCCCGAGCGATGAGCCGAGTGGACTCGCTCCTCTCCGAGCGCCGCGGGATGGCCCTGGTGGTGGCGCGCTACATCCCCGGAGGGCGCACCGCCGTCACCCTGAGCATGGGTGCCTTGCGACACCCGCTCGGCGACTTCTCCCGCTGGGACGCCCTCGCAGCCTTCTCCTGGGCCTTGTACTGCACAGGTATCGGCGTCATCGGCGGCAGCGCCTTCGCCGACGACCCCTTCTCTGCCGTCATCCTCGGCATGGCCATCGCCATCGCCATCGCAGGCCTCGCTGAAGTCATCCGGCACGTGCGTCAGCGGGGGCGGCTCATCACCACAGCCGAGCGCGCCATGGCCACCCCTGCCAGCGCTGACTCACAGACTCTTCTCCCGGACGAGGCGCTGCGGCTGCCTGGAACCGGAATCCGCGGGCGCGGCGTGGTCAATGCGGGTGGTTCCAGGCCCGCCGTGCTCGACTCCACCCTCAGCCCGGGCGTCGCTGCAACAGCACCAGACAGACGATGGGCCACCAGCGACGGAGCCATGGCGTGATTGCTTCCCCACGCTCTCCAGCGATCGACCAGAGCGGCACGGAGACGAGGCAGGAAGACCTCGAACCGGGCCCGCACCTGCGCCGCTTCCTCATGGTCTACGAGTTCGGCCTCCAGGAGATCTTGACCAAGATCAAGATCTTGCAGGAGGAGCTGCGTCTGATCAACGGCGAGTCCCCGATCGAACACATCACCTCACGGGTGAAGAGCATCGAGAGCCTGACAGCGAAAGCGCTGAGGAAGGGCATCCCGTTGACCGGAGCGAGCGTCCGGGAAGCCGTCCACGACGTCGCCGGCCTCCGGATCGTGTGCAGCTTCGTCTCCGACGTCTACACGATCGCGGACATGCTGCTCAGGCAGTCCGACGTCGAGTTGGTGGTGGCGAAGGACTACATCGCCGACCCCAAACCTAACGGCTACCGAAGCCTGCACCTGATCATCGACACCCCCGTGCACATGTCCGACCGAGTGGCCACCGCCCGGGTCGAGGTACAGCTGCGGACCGTGGCGATGGACTTCTGGGCCAGCCTAGAACACAAGATCTTCTACAGGTGGCACCAGCACGTGCCCACCGCCCTACGGGAAGAACTGGCCGAAGCAGCCCGCAGCGCAAGCGCACTGGACCAGACGATGCAGCGACTCCACAGCGAGGCCCGCAGCCGCCCCCTCCCGCCATGAGCCTCCATGACCGCCGGGGAATCGCCTCCGCCCGACCTGGAGTTGACCCGCCTGCGTGGACACCTCGTTGCTGCGGTCTGAGGCTCAGGCCGCGTTGGTGAGAGTGTGCCGTGCCTCGAATGCCGCGCGATCTGGCCGAGGGCCGAGTGGCGTCGGCGCGGGTTGTAGAACGTCTCGAGGTAGTCGAAGACGGCGAGCTTGGCGTCGCGTCGGGTGGTGAAGCGGCCGCCGGGCTGACGATCGAACAGCTCGCACTCCAGCGTGGCGAACACGCTCTCGGCCAGCGCGTTGTCGAAGCAGTCGGCGACGCTGCCCATGCTCGCCAACACGCCGTGCCGGCGGAGTTCGCGTTCCAGGGCGTGCGAGCTGTACTCCCCGCCGCGGTCGCTGTGGTGAATGACGCCGGGTACCCGGCCGCCGCGCCGGTGCACCGCCATGGTCACTGCGTCCACGACCAGGTCCGTCTTGCGGTGGGAGGCCATCGACCAGCCGATCACCATCCGGCTGAACACGTCGGTGACGCAGGCCAGGTAGAGCCAGCCCTGCACCGTCGGCACGTAGGTCACGTCGGCGACCCACAGCTGGTTGGGTGCGCTCGCGACTAACTTGCGGTCCACCCGGTCCGGCGCCGCGTGGGCCTTCGGGTCCTGCCGGGTCATCCCAAGTGACCGCTTGCGCCGGTGGCAGCCGACGATCTCGGCCTCACGCATCAGTCGGGCGATCCGCTTGCGGCCGACCCGCACGCCGGCGTCGGCGAGCTCGGCGTGGATCCGCGGGGCGCCGTAGACCCGGCGGTTGTCGCCGTAGGCGGTGCGGATCTGGGTGGTCAGCACCTCGTCGGCCAGCGCCCGGGTCGAGGGCGGGCGGGACAGCCAGGCGTAGAAGCCCGACCGGCTGCCTTCAGCAGCCGGCACAGCGCGGTGACGTCGTGGTGAGCCTTCTCCCGGTCGATGAAGGCGAACCGCGTCACCTCGTCGACTCCGTCACGAAGAAGGCCGCCGCCCGGTCGCTTTCACCAGCTCCACGGCTTGCTCCCGGAACTCCGGAGAACTTGCTCGGTCGGCCCATCAGGACCCCCTTCTTGGGCTTGATGCCCAAGCTCAGGGCGTCCACCGAAGCGGGTCAACTCCACACCGAAGCACACCTCGCACCGCGGGCCGGCGAGTCAACCACCTCGACGCCGACCGAGGACGACGACCAATCCGAGGCCGACCACTAACGCCCGTTAACGGGCTGCCCGATACCCACCCGTTTTCGGGCTGTCCAACACCAGCGGGACGCAGAAGGTCTCGCGTCGTTCGTGGACTTTGAGTGAGTTGTTGCTGCTCGGGACCGTCCCGCGGTGCCGGCGCCTGCGGCGGTGGACGAGGACCGCCGTGGCGCCGACGACCAAGACGCAGGCCATCGGGATGACGTCGTCCAGGCGCGCCATGGTCGATGGGGCCAGCGCACCGGTCGAGACGAGGAGCGAGGACCAGAGGAGGGCCGCGGGCATGGTCCCGCGGAGCATGACCGCCAGCGGCACGTTCGCCTGCGCGGTGACGCGGGGGGCCAACGTGCGGGCTCCGGCGATGAACTGGGCGGCCGCTGCCGCGCGTACCGGTCGACGTCCGACGGCATCGGCCAACGGGATGAGCAGTCGGTCGCCGCCGGCACGGACCCGGGGGGGAAGGAGCCCGATGATCCTGCCGGCGGCGGGAGGAGCTCCCTCCCTGCTCCGCGTGGCCGCCCGATGTCCGAGGGACGCACCGAGCACCGTGGCTGTCGACGCGGACAGCACAGCAACCGACATGGCCACCACGTCCCCACCCGTCAGCACGCCCAGTCCCAGGACGAGTGAGGAGGAGGGCAGGAACACACCGATCAGCAGGCCCGCCTCTGCCGCCAGCACGGAGGCGACCAGCAGCGTCGCCACGACAGGCGCCTCCCCCATCCAGCTGCTCATCCGGCAGCTGCGGCCGGGTCGTCGACCGGCAGGGGTCGTGTCGCGGTGTAGACGACGGCCGGGGGCAGGTTCGCCCACACCGTCGAGGACAGGTCGACGCGGCCGAAGTGCTGCCGGAGTGTCCGGTGCTGTCGCCGGCCCGGGGGCGCCCAGCGGGTCCAGGTGTACGTGAACTGGGTGTAGGCCCCTGACGGGGCGAGGCTGGCTGCGATGGCCGAGACGAGCTCGGTGCCCGCCTGCCCGGCGAAGGCCTGCCACGGGAGCCCGCTGACGACCAGGTCGACCGCGGGCAGTCCGCGCTGCGAGAGGGCATCGGAGAGCTCGGACGCCGGCCCGCGCAGCAGGTCGATCCCGGGGAACCGAGCGGCGAGGTGGTCGGCCATCGCCGGGTTCACCTCGACGCCCAGGTAGCGCATCCCGGGCGCGGCCGCCTGCAGGGCTGCGGTGAAGGCCCCCGTGCCCGGCCCCAGTTCCACGACGACCGGCGGCCGATCCACCTGCGACCGCCCCAGGAGGGGCGCGATCATGCGCTCGGCCAGTGCCGGCGAGCTGGGTACGACCGAGGCTGTGCGCACGGGTGCGCGGAGGAACTCCTTGAGGAAGACCTGCATGTCGGAGGACCGGGTGGTCCCCGCCGCCGGGTGCACCGCCAGCGAGGACCGCTCGTGGCTGTTCATGGACTGCTGCCGCAGCTGCCTCGTCCCTCAGGCCGTCAGGCCGCGCTCACGGACGAGGTCGAGCATAGGTCGCTCGGTCTCCGTCTCGGCCGGGAAGGACACGCCCGCGAGCTGCTCGGACAGTTGCCAGATGCGCTGGGCGTCCTCGACGCTGCGCAGTGACCGGTACAGCTTCTGCTCCCCCGGCGCCCCGCTCATGTGCTGGAAGCGGCTGGGGCCGTAGAAGCGCTCACCGGTGGCCTCCAGCGACGTCGCGGCGAGCAGCGCCGGGAGCGCAGCAGTCTCCGGAGTCCCCAGGATGCCCATCGCCGATAGCCGCCGGATCACGCGGATCTCGCGCCCCTCCGCAGGGCGACCGATGCCGGGCTGCGCGGCGAGCAGGTTGGTCGGGGCCACCCCCGGGTGGGAGATGTTGCTCGTGATCCCCCAGCCGTGGGCCTTGCTGCGCCGGTCGAGCTCGAGGCCGAAGAGACCGAATGCGATCTTGGAGGAGCTGTAGGCGTGCATCGGGTGGTAGGAGCGCTCCCAGTCCGGGTCGTCCCAGTGGACGGCGCCGCTCCTCGCCGCGACGCTGGACTGCGAGGTGATGCGGGCCCCGCCGGCGCGCAGCAGCGGCAGCAGCTGCGCCACGAGGGCGAAGTGGCCCAGGTGGTTGGTCGCGAGCTGCAGCTCGTGGCCGTCGACCGTCGCCTGGCGCTCCGGTGGGGTCATGACGCCGGCGTTGTTGATCAGGACGTCGATCGGCCGCCCCTCGGCGAGGAGCGCGGCCGCGAACTCGGTGACCGACCCGAGGCTGGACAGGTCCAGCGTGTGCAGGGTGATCGCGGCTCCGGGGACCCGCGCCCGGATCTCGGAGACGGCCGCCTCGCCCTTGCCGCGGTTGCGGACCGGGAGGACCAGATCCGCCCCGGCCGCAGCCAGGCGGCGGGCGATGACCAGGCCGATGCCGTCACTGCCTCCAGTGAGGACCGCCCGCTTCCCGGTCAGGTCGGGGACGGTGATGTCGATCGGGGTGCGGGCCATGTCGGGCTCCTGTCGTCGGTGACGCGCCGTTCGCGTCGTGACCACACCGTCCCCGGCGCCAGCGCCGGGTGGCAGGGCCTGCCGATCCCCCTATCCGGGCTGCTGAGAGGGGGATCGACAGGACGTGGATGCGCCCGTGAACCGCCGGTAGACACAGCGCTGCCGCCCCCACGGCCGGCGCACCCCACCCTCAGGAGGACCCACGTGGCCATCGATCGAGCAGGTCTGGCGGAGTTCCTCCGCGAACGCCGGAGCGCGCTGCAGCCCGAGGACGTCGGTCTCCCCCGGGGCCAGCGCCGCCGGACCGCCGGCCTGCGCCGGGAGGAGGTCGCCGGCCTCTGCCACATGTCCACCGACTACTACACACGCCTGGAGCGAGAGCGCGGCCCGCACCCCTCGGTGCAGATGATCGCCTCGATCGCCCAGGGGCTGCACCTGGACCTCGACGAGCGCGACCACCTGCACCGGCTCGCCGGGCACCAGCCGCCACCGCGCGGGGCGAGCAGCGAGCACATCAGCCCCGGCCTGCTGCGGATCTTCGACCGCCTCGGGGACACCGCCGCCGAGATCGTCACCGAGGTCGGCGAGACGCTCCGGCAGACACCGCTCGGGATCGCGCTCGTCGGTGACGCAACGCGGTACACCGGCCCCGCCCGCAGCCGGGGGTACCGGTGGTTCACCGACCCGGCGGCCCGCGCGCTGTACGTGGCGGAAGACCACGCCCACATGTCCCGCATGTACGCCGCCGGCCTCCGCGCCCTCCTCGCGATGCGCGGTCCCGGGTCACGCGCGGCGTACCTGGCCGACCTTCTGCTGGCCGAGAGCGAGGAGTTCCGCACCCTCTGGGAGACCCACGAGGTCGGCATCCACCTCAACGAGGTCAAGCGCTACCACCACCCCGAGGTCGGCCGACTGGAGCTGAACTGCCAGACCCTGATCGACCCCCACCAGGCCCACCGCCTGATGGTCTACACCGCCGCACCCGGCACCGACAACTACGACAAGCTCGAGATGCTCGCCGTGATCGGCGCCCAGTCCCTCTGCACCACACGCTCGGGCACGGTCGGCGCAGAGCCCGGCGACCGGTGATGACCCGCTTCCTGCCCACGATCGAAGCCGAGACCGCCGACGACGAGCACGGCGACACCCTGGCACCCGAGCCGTCTACCACCGGCCGGCACCGCAGCCAGGCGCTGGAGCGCGTACCGGGCTGACCACGCGACCACCCACAGTCCGAGGCCGGTGCCCACCTTCTTGAGACCGGCGCCGGACTCGGGCGGCGCGCAACCGCACGCGTCCCGTTGGGCCAACCGCCGCTCAGCCGGACGACACCACGACTCGGCGGCTGCACATCCACGCCACCAGTTCCGATGCGCTCGATCGCCACGAGCCCCAGCACGACCTCATGCACCACCGACCAGATGGAGGCCTGACTCATGGCTCTGCTGCTGTCCCGACTCGGGGCGTTCACCTACCGCCACCGACTTCCCGTCGTACTCGCCTGGCTGGTCCTGCTCGTGGGCGGCGGCGTCGGCGCCGCCACCCTGGCCGGCACCACGTCCAGCACCTTCTCCATCCCCGGCCAGGAGTCCACCACCGCGCTCACTCTCATCGAGGAAGACTTCGGCGCCGGCGGCAACGGCGCCACCGCCCGGGTGGTGGTGCAGTCACCGGACGGCTCCCCCGTGACCGCCGGCACCAACGCCACGGCCCTGTCCGGCCTGGTCGCCGAGCTGGGGCAGCTGCCGGGCGTGGTCTCCGCGACCGACCCGCTCGACCCGGCCGCACCGGCGGTCAACGCCGACCAGACCACCGCCTACAGCACGGTCACCTACACCGAGCCGGTCGGCGGGGTCACCGTCGAGGAGCAGGACGCCCTCGTGGCCGCCGTCGACGACGCGCGCGCCACCGGGCTGACCGTCGAGATCGACGGGGAGGCGCTCAACCAGACCCCTGCGGTCGGCGGGCCTGGGGAGGCTGCCGGCGTGGTGTTGGCGCTGGTCATCCTGGCCATCACCTACGGCACGCTCGTGACGGCCGGGATGAACCTGCTGACCGCGGTCGTCGGGGTCGGCGTCGGCATCATGGGCATCACAATCGCCACCGGGTTCCTGGACCTGTCTTCGACCACCACGGCGCTGGCCGGCATGCTCGGCCTGGCCGTCGGCATCGACTACGCCCTGTTCATCATCAGCCGCTACCGGCAGGAGCTGCGCCGGGGGTCGGACGTCGGCACCGCGATCGCCACCGCGGTGGGCACCGCCGGCTCCGCGGTGGTCACCGCCGGGCTCACCGTGGTGATCGCGCTGGTCGGGCTGGCCGTCGTCGGCATCCCGTTCCTGACCCAGATGGGCATCGCCGCAGCCGGGACGATCGTCGTCGCCGTCCTGGTCGCCCTCACCCTGGTGCCCGCCGGGCTGGCCCTCCTCGGCCGGCGGGCGCTGCCCCGCAGGCTGCGCAACGCCCCGGCGGAGACCAGCGAGACCCCGGCCCGCGGGCGCGGGTTCCTCGCCGGCTGGGTCGCCACAATCACCCGGCACCGGGTGGTCTCCCTGCTGACCGCGGTCATCGCCCTGGGCGTCATCGCCATCCCGTTCTTCTCCATGCAGACGACGCTGGCGCAGGCCCTGCCCGAGGACAGCACCCAGCAGCGCGCACAACAGCTGCTCACCGATGGTTTTGGTGAGGGCTTCAACGGCCCGCTCATCGTGCTGTTCCGAGGCAGCCAAGGGGTGGAGATCGCCACCACCGCGAGCAGCGGCTTCCTCGATCTGCCCGGCGTGGCGGCTGTCGCCCCGCCGGTTCCGAACGCTGCGAACACGGCTGCCCTGGTGACCGTGGTCCCGCAGTCAGGCCCGTCCACCGACGCCACCGAGCAGCTGGTCGAAGATCTGCGCGCCCAGCTGACCGGCCTCACCAGCGTGGACAGCTATGTCACCGGTCAGACAGCAGTGGGCGTGGACGTCTCGGAGTCCCTGGACGCCGCGCTGCCGGTCTACCTCCTGCTCGTCGTCGGCCTGGCGCTGGTCCTGCTGGTGCTGGTCTTCCGCTCGCTGCTGGTCCCGCTGATCGGCGTGCTGGGCTTCCTGCTCACCATCGGCGCCTCGCTCGGCGCCACCGTGGCGGTCTTCCAGTGGGGCTGGCTGGCCGACACCATCGGCGCACCCAGCGCCGGCCCGCTGCCGAGCCTGACCCCGATCCTGGTCATCGGGATCCTCTTTGGGCTGGCCATGGACTACCAAATCTTCCTGGTGTCCCGGATGCACGAGGCGCACAACCACGGCACCCCCGCGCTAGAAGCCGTCCGCACCGGCTTCCGGCAGGCCGCTCCGGTCGTGGTCGCTGCCGCGCTGATCATGCTCGCCGTCTTCGCCGGGTTCTTCGTCGACGGCGAAGCCGCCTTGAGATCGATCGCCTTCGGGCTCGCCACCGGCGTCCTCTTCGACGCCTTCGTCGTTCGGATGGTTCTGATGCCGGCCGCGCTGGCATTGCTCGGAGACCGCGCCTGGTGGCTGCCCCGCTGGCTGCACTGGCTTCCCCGCCTCGACGTCGAGGGCGCCGCTCTGCAAAAGGTCGCTGCCCCGCCGATCCACGATCGAGAACTGGTCGGAGCTGACGGGCGGTGACCATCCCAGGAGAAGAGACTCCGACAGCTGCACCACCTCGGCCAGCGGAAGACCTGCGACCTTCCCCAGGGACTGCGCCAGCCAAATCGGTTCACGCGGTGCGGCGTCGGCGCTGTCGCCGCCGGGGTCCCTGACGGGTTCGGCGTTCTCCCGGTGATACCGACTGCAGCCTGGCCGAGGCGCTCGATGGCCTCGGTCAGGGGCACGGTCGCCGGGGTGGCGGACAGGGTGGCCACCTCGGCGTTCATCTCGGCGTAGACCCCGCTGCCGCTGCGGGCGCCCAGCGCCCAGACGTCCACGACGGGGCGGCCTACATTGGAGTTGACCCGCTTGCGTGGACACCTCGTTGCTGCGGTCTAAGGCTCAGGCCGCGTTGGTGAGCGAGCACGGAACGCTGGTGCTCGCCGGCGGCGCGGTGTTCGACGGCGGGAGCCTGGTCGGCCCGATGGCATTGATCATCAGCGGCGGGCTGGTCGGCCGGGTGGTCCGTCAGCGGATCCAGCCGTTCACCGCGACGCCGACCACCGAGCGGCTGACGGCGCTGGCTCGGCTGGCCGAGTCCGGGCGGGTCCGCCCGGTCATCGACCGCACGTACTCGCTGGCCGAGGTGCCCACCGCGATCCGCTACCTGGAGACTGAGCACGCCCGTGCGAAGGTCGTCGTCACGGTTCCCTGAGCGGCCATCGGCGCGGTACGACCCTGACGCCTTCCCCGCATCGCAAGTACCGCGCCGCCTGGACCGTCGACCTCGGGGTGCCCGTCGAGACGGTGCCCGTGCCTCGATGAACTCCACGGGTGACCGTCGCTCGCAGGGCTCCGATCACGCACGACCCAGGCGTGTGCGGAAGTACCGTGTCGCCCCTCGGACACCGAGTTGAACCCCCACGGCTCTCAAGCCGTGGGGGTTTCGTCATCGATGGGGTGAGCGGAGCGGTGACGCCATCGCTGAGCGCAGCTGCGTCCGATCCCGTTCCGGCGGCCGGGAGACCGTGGTGACCGGGCCCTGGCGCACCCCGGATCCCGTGCCGTTCTGCGGGTCTCAGCAGGCGTCTCCGACCGGGCCGACCGGGAGCCCCCTGCCCTCGGGCGCCGGGTGCCCTCGAGCCGCGTCCGCCCGAGCAGTCCGACCCTGGTGGCGTGCTGCGCCGGAGGGCACGCTGGGGCCGCGCCCTCGGCCTCGGGAGCGCTGGAGGAGACCGCCATGACCCACAGCGCATTCCACGAAGGCCCGTTCGCTCCGGTCACCGAGGAGGTCACGGCGTTCGACCTCCCCGTCACGGGCAGCCTGCCGGTGGAGCTCAGCGGCCGCTATCTGCGCAACGGCCCTAACTCGATCGGTCTCGACGACGCCGAAGCACACTGGTTCCTGGGCGCGGGCATGGTGCACGGCGTCCGGCTGCGTGATGGCAGGGCCGAGTGGTACCGCAATCGCTGGGTGCGGTCGCGAGATGTGGCCGCGGCACTGGGCGAGACCTGGGCGGGCGGCCCGGAGCACGACGGGAGGGACTTCCCGGCCAACACACACGTCCTGTCGCACGGTGGACGGACCCTCGCCACCGTGGAGTCCGGTCCGCTGCCCTACGAGCTGAACGACGAGCTGGAGACGGTCGGGCCGTGCGACTTCGGCGGCACCCTGCCGGGCGGCTACGCCGCGCACACCAAGCTCGACCGGCGGACCGGCGACCTGCACGCGATCGCCTACTACTGGGCCTGGGACCACATCCAGCACATCATCGTCGGCCCCGATGGCTCGGTCGGATCGACCACGGACATCCCGGTCAGCGACGGGCCGATGATCCATGACTTCGCCCTGACCGAGCGCTACGTCGTCCTGTTCGACCTGCCGGTCACCTTCAGCATGGACGCGGTCGCCGCGGGAAGCCAGCTGCCCTACACGTGGAACCCGACGCACCAGGCCCGAATCGGCCTGCTGCCCCGCGCGGGGACTGCGCGCCCGGTGCAGTGGATCGAGGTAGAGCCGTGCTGGGTCTTCCACACCCTCAACGCCTACGACGATGGCGACCGGGTCGTGGTGGACATGTGCCGCTACGAGGGCTCCTATGACGTCTCCATCCTCTCCGGCCGGGGGCCGCTCACCCTCGACCGGTGGATCGTCGATCCCGCCGCCGGGAAAGTCGTCCAGCAGCGACTCGACGACCGCGCCCAGGAGTTCCCGCGGGCCGACGAACGGTTGATCTCCCGCCCCTACCGCTACGGCTACAGCGCACAGATCGCAGGGGTCAGCCGTGCAATGGTCGACGGGAACGGCGACCTCACCGACACCGCGTTCGCCAACACGCTCATCAAGCACGACCTGATGGCCGGGACGACGCAGGTGCACGCGTTCGGGAGGGACGCCACCGCCGGTGAGCCGGTGTTCGCCCCGTCGTCCCCCGATGCAGCCGAGGACGACGGCTACGTCATGGCCTTCGTGCACGACCCCGACCGCGGCGCCACCGACCTGGTGCTGCTGGCCGGCCAGGACTTCTCCGGCGAGCCGGTGGCCCGGGTGCACCTGCCGGTCCGGGTCCCCCTGGGCTTCCACGGCAACTGGATCGGCGATTAGCCCCGGAGAGAGCCGACGGCCGACGTCAGCGCCTGGCGCCGGTATGCCCCCGGTGTGGGGTGCCCAGCCGGGACAGCTCGCCCGTGCGAGAAGGACTTCTTCCGTCCACCGGCTGGCGGCCACCGTCGAGTACCGCGCCCGGAGATTGCGACGCCTGCCGTGTGCGTATGTAGCGTGTCGCCCCTCGGGCACAGCATCGCCCCGGTGTTCCTGCAGGTCAGGAACCCGGGGCGCTTCCGTGTCCGGGGTCGGCTCGGCTTCCCGGTACCGGTCTGACACCCCGTCACCCGGTCAGCCGTCGGGCAGGGCCGCGGAGCGGTCGGCGGCCTGGCGGCCGTGCTGGTCCGGTACGCCGCCGGCCGGCAGCAGGGTGGCGAGGGCTCGGCAGAGGTCGTGCAGCCGGATGGCCGGGACGGTGGTGCGGGGTGCCGGGTCCCCGCATCGTCGTCCTCGCGCTCCCGGCCCGACTCAGCGGTGGGGGTCGACCACGGTCATCCCGGCGACCGTCGCCCGGTCGAACACGGGCAGCAGGGCGGCCGCCTCCTCGAGACCGATGGTGCGTTCGACCAGCCGCTGCGGCTGCAGGGACCCGCGCTCGACGAGCGCCATCATCGCCGGGTAGTCGGCTGCGGCCATCCCGTGGCTGCCCAACAGGTCCAGTTCCCAGCCGATCGCCCGCGCCATGGGGACCCGCGGATGACCGTCGACCGGTGGCAGCAGCCCGACCTGCACGTGCCGCCCCCGCCGGCGCAGGCTCAGGATCGAGTCGGCGCAGGTCTGCTCGCTCCCCACCGCGTCGACGGCGACGTGGCTGCCGCCGCGGGTCAGGTCCACGACGGCCGCCGGGACGTCGCGGCCGTCGGCGTGCACCGTGTGCTCGGCGCCGAGGTCGGCGGCCACGGCGAGGGCCTCGGGGTTGCGGTCCACCGCGACCACCCGCGCCCCCAGCGAGCGGGCGACCATGACCGCGCTCAGCCCCACCCCGCCTGCACCCACGACGGTGACCCACTCCGCCTCGCGGACCCGCGCGCGGCCGACCAGGGCGCGGTAGGCCGTGGCGAACCGGCACCCGAGGGCGGCCGCGGCAGTGTCGTCGACTGCGTCCGCGATGCGCACCAGGTTGGTGTCGGCCGCGTGCAGGGCCACGTACTCGGCGAAGGACCCCCAGTGGGTGAAGCCGGGCTGCTGCTGGTCCGGGCAGACCTGGGCCTCCCCGGCACGGCACCACTCGCAGCGTCCGCAGCCGCAGACGAAGGGGACGGTCACCCGGTCGCCGGGGCGCCAGCGGGTGGTGCCCGCACCGACCTCGACCACCACCCCGGCCAGTTCGTGGCCCGGCACGTGGGGGAACGCGACCTCGTCGTGTCCCGCCCAGGCGTGCCAGTCGCTGCGGCACACGCCCGTGGCCGTCACACGCAGCACCACCCCGCCGGACGGAGCCGTGGGCTCGGCCACCTCCCGGACCCGGGGCAGGGCTCGGACCGAGTCGACGACCACCGCGCGCACCGCCACATGCTGTCAGCCCGGCACGGCCCCAACAGCCGGGTGACGGAGGAGAGGCAGCCGCCGTCGACGGATCGGCGGCGTCCCGGGGACTCGGCGCACCGGGCCGCCGAGGAGGCCGGGACCCGCCGCAGGGGCCACTTGGGGGCGGCTCCCACGTCGCGGTGCCCGAGTCTCTCCCCGGACACGCGATGACGGCCCACACCAGCCGGTGGACGTGCCCGTGGTGGTCGCCAGGGGCGCTCGGTCCGGACCGCTGGTCGTCCCCGGCGGCTGCTGCGCAGCGGCACCGGACGCGCCCCGGAGCGCAGGCCCGGCCGACGCTCTCGTCCGTGACGTGACGGTGACGTTCGGATGACGGCGCGTGAGGAGTCTGCGAGTCCCAGGGACCCGGCCGTCGGGACGAACACCTGGCAGTCCTCCTCGGAGGGAGATGTGTCATGACCGGTCAGACGGAGATCCGGGCGGACCTCGCGGAAGGGACGACCGGCGACGAGGTCGACCAGGTCCAGGGCTACCTGGAGCGATTCGGCTACCTGGGTCCGATCGCCGAGCGGTTCGCGGCGTTCGGCAGCCAGCCGTTCCCCCTGGCGGAGGGCGACGACCTCGCGGACCTCGTGGGGCGTCCGGCCGGCGTCGAGCGGGGGACGTTCGACTCCGCGACGGCCGATGCCGTGCGCCGCTTCCAGGAGTTCGCCGGCCTCTCGGTGACCGGTGTCGTCGACGGGGCGACCGCGGCCCGGATGAACGCGCCACGGTGCGGCAACCCCGACGCCCCCGACCTCGCGGAGTTCTCCACGTCCGGCCGGAAGTGGGCGACCACCAACCTCCGCTACGCGATCGACAACACGACGCCCGACCTGAGCCCCGGCCAGGTGACGACGGCGGTGGAGCAGGCGTTCGCCCTGTGGGCGGGGCACACCCCGCTGCGTTTCACGCCCGTGGCGATGAGCGCCGGGCCGGAGATCGTCATCCGCTTCGCCGCGGGTGACCACGGGGACGGATCCCCCTTCGACGGGCCCAGCGGCGTCCTCGCGCACGCCTTCTTCCCGTCGGTGCCACCCGCGCCGGTGACCGCGATCATGGGCGACGCGCACTTCGACGAGGCCGAGACGTGGACGGTCACCGTCCCCCCGGCAGCCGGCACCATCGACCTCGTCACGGTCGCCGCCCACGAGTTCGGCCACTCGCTCGGCCTCGGTCACTCCAGCGTGGCCGGCGCCTTGATGGCCCCGTTCTACGGCGGCCCGCACCGCGCCGTGGAGGCCGACGACATCGCCGGGATCCAGAGCCTCTACGGCGGGTTCCCCATCGCCCACGCCATGTGGACGCACGGGACCGACCTCCACGTCGAGGTCGACGCCAACGTCGAGTCAATCCAGCGTTTCGGGTTCTTCACCCGCGTCGTGGGCCGGCCGAACACCACGAACTGGTACCACTTCGCCGTCCCCACGCCCGTCATCGTCGACGGCAACCGGCTGGCCTTCGCCCGGGCGATGCTCCGGCTCGTCACCGGCGGGCCCGACGCCGTCGTCCGGGACGTCCACGTCTACGACGGCTCGTCGAGGATCGCCGCGCACCAGGCGGTCAACCTCTCCGGCAGCCTGCCGTTCGCCGTCTTCGGGGTGCCGCACAAGCCCGACGTGTTCTGGGGCGCCGGCATCTCCGTCGGCGTGCGGACCGGCACCGGCTCGACCGCCGAACGGCGGATGGACTTCATCAGCGCCGGCATCGACTTCCTCCGCTGAGTCGCCGTGGCACGGGTGCGCGTACGCAACGACACCGGGTCCCGGCTGGACGCGGTCCGGATCCATCCCCCGGGCCGGGAGCAGGACCCGGTCGACTTCGGACCCGTCGAGGTGGGCGGGAGCAGCGACTACCGGGAGGTCCGCGACGTCCGCCGCTTCGCGCGGGTGGAGGTCAGCGGCCCCGGCGGCGACCGGGCCCTGCAGCCGTTCGACCTCGTCGGGGAGGAGGCACTGCCGCCCGGCCGCTACACCTACCGCCTGGGCCTGGCCGGCGACCGCCTCACCCTGGACCTGGAGGCGGACCGGGAGGCCGACGACGCACCGGGCTGAGCCGGTCGCCGGAGGTCGGCACCACCCCGAGGTCGTCCGCGAGCCCCTGGCCCGTCCCGCCCCTGCCGGCGTGCGGCGACCGGGGGCGGGACGGGTCAGGGGCCGGTCCGGACCCAGCGAGTCCGGAGTCCGCGGGACGGCCGGGGCGGCGGGCTCACGGCCGCCAGTTGTCCCGGCCGAACCGCACGAGGTCGATCATCGCCGTATAGCCGGCGTAGACGTCCCGGCGGGGGTCGAACCCGTCGGTCTCGGCACCGCTCAGGACGCCGACGACCATCGGGCTCTGGCCGGCGAAGAACCACAGCGGCCCGCCCGACCACCCGCCGGTCGTGTACTCGACGGTCTCGAGCTCCTTGCCGGGACTGTCGTTGTCGAGGTCCCGGATCCCGATGGCGAACTGGACGGCGGGCCGGCCGCCGAACGTGGCCGGGTACCCGGAGGACGTGTAGGAACGACGCTCGTACTCGTCCTCGTCCCCCCACGACTGCACGCCCATCCAGCCGAGCGCCTGGCCCAGCGGCCGGTACAGCCGGCAGATGGCGTAGTCGTAGCCGAACACGTCGCTCGGCCTGTTGTAGCCGCGGTACTGCGAGACGAAGGCGCTGCCGAAGGGTCGTGGATTGGGGTCGCCCTGCCGCAGTGCCGGGATGAACTCCATCGACCAGTTGCTCCCGCCGAACGGCGCGACGTGACCCGCGGTCAGCAGCAGGTTCGGGCCGACGAGGACACCGCTGCCGGTCCAGGTGCCGAGCGAGCTGCTCGTGACGACCCTGCCCACGCAGCACCACGGATAGGCCAGCCGCTCGGCCTCCGCGGCGGCTCTCGGCTCGAAGAACAGGCGCGACCCTGGCGAGCCCGTCTCGCGCGGGGACAGCTGGAACGGGGCGAGCCTGGGGAGGAACTGCTGTTCCAGCCATCCCGGGCGGTGGCTGTCGGTCCCGGCGTCCTCGGCCCGCACCGACTCGGCGGTCTCGAGCGGCAGCTCGGTCTGCTCCAGCCCGGGGATCGTCGTCCTGAGCTCCCCGTGGACGGCGTCGACGTGCCAGACGTCGGCCGCCGCCCGGACGTGCGCGGACCCGGCGTCCAGGGAGGGCTTGTCGTCGGAGAGCACGTAGACGCCCGAGTGCGGCTCCAGCAGTTCCGCGACGTCCGCGGGCATGCTCTCGGTGGCCGGGATCGGCGCCGCGGCCGCGAGGTCGTCGAGTCCCAGGGCGGGCGGCAGCGTCTCCGTCCGCCCGGTGGTCTCCATCGCTGTCCGGTTCATCTGCGGCATCCCCTCGGGAAGGTCCTCTCGGACACGGGCCCTCCCCGTCCGGGCATGCGCCGTGGCAGGCGCCGCGCGTCGTCGAGGGACCTCCGAACCGTGCACGGGGACCGTCACCGCGGCGTCACGGGCTCCGGGACCTCGGCTCCCGGGGGGGCACACGAGGACGTGGGATCGGCCGGCACGAGTGCCCCCGCCGCCGATGACGCCCCGGTGATGCCCGCTCCCTAGCCTCCGGCGCAGGGCCACGAGTCCATGTGGCACGAGTCACGTGGACGGGACCCACCCAGCGGAGGGACCGCGCATGCCCGCCGGAGAACTGGTCTCGGCCTCGTCCACCCCGTACCAGGCGCTCCTGTGGGACGTCGACATCGCCGGGAGGCACGTCCGGTCCAGGCAGCTGGACTTCAGCATGCAGGCGCAGACGGAGTCGAACTGGTGCTGGGCCGCCACCGCGACGAGCGTGTCGCACTTCTACCGGGTGCGCAGCCGGTGGACCCAGTGCCGGGTGGCCGACGCCGAGCTGCAGCGCACCGACTGCTGCGGCTCCCCGACCGCGGGGCCGTGCAACGTGCCCTGGTACCTCGACCGGGCCCTCACCCGGACCCGGAACCTCGTCCGCGTCACCGGGCCGGTCAGCTTCTCGACGATCCGCGCCGAGATCGATGCCGGACGACCCGTGGGGGCCCGGGTCGGCTGGTCCGGGGGTGGCGGGCACTTCACCTGCATCTACGGGTACAGCACGGTCCTCGGCCAGGCGTTCCTCGATGTCGACGACCCGATCCACGGCACCTCGCACCTCACCGTCGCGGACTTCTCGACGGACTACCAGGGCAGTGGGACCTGGACGCACACCTACTTCACGAAGGGGTGGTCCACGGTGCCGATCACCACCGTCCCCCTGCCGGACGCCGTCCTCCGGCAGATCTGGGAGGCCCGTCCCCTGCTCAGGCTCAAGACGGACGTGGAACCGGAGCGGGCCCGGCGGTCGGCGGCCGACACGTCCTCGTCGCTGGGGCTGGCGCAGCGGGTCTTCGTCGTGGGCCTGGACGCACTCGCGGGCGAGGGGGACGCCACGGGCCAGCCGGCCGGGCTCCGGGTGTACGAGACGGACGCCGGCACCCCCCGGGCGTTCTACGACGTGGACGAGGGAGCGGACGGCCGGATCCGTCAGATGTCGGCCTCGGCCCGGCACCTCGAGCCCTTCGCACAGGCACTCGACGTCGTGGTGCGCGTCGCCGAGGAGCAGCAGGAGGACGCCGAGCTCCGGCTGTACCGCGTCCCCGCGCTCAACTTCGAGGCCCTGTGGTTGCACTACGAGGACCCCGGTCGCGACCGCATCGTCCCCGTCACCGGACTGGGACCGGTCCCGGCAGGAGAGGCCGTGTCCTTCGGGGAGGCGGTCGACGCGCTCCGGGAGGCGGCCCGCCCGCTGGCGCAGATGGACGACACGATGGGCGCGTGAGAGCGCCGCCGGGCGCGCGGTGACGCCCCGGTGACGGGCACCGCGCATGCTCCGGCCCCGGGGCCCGCCTCGGGCGGCCCGGGACCGAGGGATGGCGATGGACCCGCTGAACGGCACGGCCGTCTTCTTCGACATCGGGGGCACCCTGGCCTCGGTCACGCTCTCCGCGGGCGGGGACCGGATCGAGGACCTCGCCGTGTACCCGTACGTGCCCGGCGTGCTCGCGGAGCTCGCGGGACGCGGCGCCCGTCTGGGGGTCCTCTCGGACCCGGGGCCCATCCCACCCGCAGACGTCGACCGGGCGCTGGAGGACGCCGGCCTGCGGCGCCACCTCGACCCCGAGCTGGTGCTCTACGGCCGGAAGGACACGCCCCGCCTCTTCGCGCAGGCGGTGGAGCGCGCCGGCGCCGCCGACCGCGTGCTGTTCGTCGGGGAGGACGCCGGCGAGCGGGCCCGTGCCCTGCAGGCGGGGCTGCTGGTCGCACCGCACCCCCGGCTGGCCACGGCGGTGCTGGACGAGCAGGCACCACTGCGCTACCTCCGCGTCACGGTCCCCCTCGCGCACGCCGGCGAGGACTGGCGGGCCGAGCTCCGCGACCTGCCCCTCCTCCCCCTGCACGTCACGGGACAGGGGGGCGGCACCGTCTACGCGGTCGGGACGACGTCGGCGGCGGCGCGGCTCGACGACCTCGGCTTCCTGGTGGACCGCCTCGGGACCGAGGACCAGCCGCTCACGACGGAGCTGTACCTGCTGCGCGACGACCGCCAGGTCGACAGCGGCTTCCTCGCACTCGACGGCAGCTCGCGGGACCTCTTCCGGACGGGCCCGGCGGCGCGTGCCGTCCTCGCCTCGACCGCCGACGGCCTCGTCGTCGCCGTCCCGGCGCCCGAGTCGGTGGAGGACTACCACCTCGCCGCCTCCCGGCACGGGCACAACCTCAGGCTCGCCCCGGCGGTCGAGCCGGCCGGCGACCGCGCCGGGGCGGCGGAGGCCGGGGTCGTGGGCCCGGCCGTCACCCCGGAGGAGAAGGAGGTGCTCGACGCGAGGGTCCGCCCGGAGCACCTCGCCGGCCACCTCGCGCGCTACACCGGGACCGCGCCGGCGTGCGGGGACGGCACGGTCATCACCAGCCGGCACGTCCAGCACCCCGGCAACGCCGCGGCCGTCGCCGCGCTCGCCGCCGACCTGGAGCGGATCGGAGGAGGGCGCCTCGTCGTCCGCCGGCACGTCTTCGCGCACGAGGGACGGCAGCTGGCCAACGTCGAGGCCGCGCTCCCCGGCACCGGGCTCGACGGCGTCGTGCTGGTGACGGCACACCTGGACTCCACCGGAGCGCGGGCGGCCGACCACGACCCGGCGGTCGACGCGGCGCCGGGAGCCGACGACGACGGCAGCGGGCTCGCCGGGGTGCTCGTCGCCGCGGAGGCCGTCCTGGCGCTCGACGCCGCCCTCGACGTGCCCCGCCGGGCCGTGCGCTTCGTCCTGTTCAACGCCGAGGAGCACGGTCTGGTGGGGAGCCTGGCCTACGCGCGCGACCAGGCCCTCCTGGGCACCCCGATCACCGCCGTCCTCCAGATGGACATGATCGGCTGGGACGCGCTGCCCGGGCGCACGTTCGAGCTGCACGCGGGCTTCCGCCGCTCCCCGACGGTCCAGGCGCGGTCGCTGGCCCTCGCGCGGACCGTCGCCGAGCTCGTCCCGCAGGTCTCCCCCGCGCTGCCGGCTCCGCAGCTGTACCCCCACGCCGGCGAGGCGGACCCGGCGGACGCGCGCAGCGACCACCACAGCTTCCAGCTGAACGGCTACCCGGCCTGCCTGGTCTCGGAGGACCTCTTCGCCGGCCCCGGGCCGGACGCACCGCCGGCGGACATGAACCCCCGCTACCACCTGCCCACGGACACCTCGATCGACGCCGACTACGCGGGGGACATCGCCCGCCTCGTCACCGCCGCGGCCTGGGTCGCGGCCACGCGCTGAGCCACCGCCCGGCCACCCGCCGGCCGACGAAGGGAAGTCAGATGACCGCCCCGCTGCAGGACCTCCACTACCACGTGGACGAGGACCCCGGCCTCCGTCCCGATGCACGCTCGGCCGCCCCCGAGGACTTCCCCGTCGCCGCGGCCGACGTCGCGGTCACGTCGGGCGCCGGCGGGGCGCAGGACGCCCCGGCCCGGGCGTTCACCAGCGACGAGGCGGCGGCCCGCTTCTACCTCGACCAGCTCCTCCAGCGCGACGACCGCCCGGCCGTGCGCGCCCTGCTGGAACCCGAGCGGCCGGAGTACGTGCCCGGGCTGGTCGCCCAGGGCGAGCAGGACCTGCGGCCGCTGCGGACCCGTCAGGTGCGGTTCGCCCAGACCCACGGCGACGTCCCGGTGTTCGGCGCCCGGGCCGTGGTCGAGCTCACCGACGCGCGTGAGCTCGTCAGCGTCACCGCGCAGCTCGAGGCCGTCGACGGGGTCGACCCCGTCGAGTCCCTCAGCCGGACCGAGGCGCTGCAGCGGCTCGCGGCGTACGTCGGCGCCGACCTGCCACCGGAGGCCGCGACGACCGGGCGGCTGCACTACTACAAGAGCGACGGGTACGACGGCGGTGGGGACGCGGGCGGCGGGTCCTGGCACCTCGTCTGGCTGTTCACCGACGTCCCCGCCGCGCCGCCGGGGGACGCCGACCCCGGCGACCCCGACGCCCGCCTCGGTCACGGCCTCGGGCCGCGGCCGGTCCCCGCGCGCTACGCCTACCTGGTCGACGCGCACGACGGCGAGATCCTCTTCAGCTACAGCGCCGTCCCCACCGCGCTCCCGACCCCGGCGAAGTGCGCCGGGACGGACGAGGACGACGACCGGCAGACCTTCCTCGGGCAGCTCGTCGGGCCCGGCGGCCCCGCGTGCCGGCTGGACGACCCGCTGCGGTCGGTGCGGACCTACGACCTCCGCTTCGCCGACATCGACAGCGACCCGCCCCTCCCGCCCACCCCGGTCGAGTCCCCCACCGGCGACTTCGGCGACACCAACCGCGCCGCCGTCTCGGCCCACCTGAACGCCTCGCGGGTCCAGGACTTCTACAAGGTGGTCCTGCAGCGCGACGGCATCGACGACCAGGGCATGGCGCTGGTCTCGCAGGTCAACGTGACGGCGGCGAGCATGGAGCAACCGCCCACCCTCCTCAACGCGTTCTGGTACCAGCGGAAGATGTGGTACGGCCAGATCCGGCGGAACGGGCGTCTGGTGAGCCTCTCCCGCTACCTCGACGTCATCGCGCACGAGCTGACCCACGGGGTGATCGAGTCGACCTCCGACCTCGTGTACGCGACCCAGTCGGGCGCGCTCAACGAGTCGTTCGCCGACTGCGCCGGCGTCATCATCAACAACTGGTACCGGGCACCCGACCGGCACGACGTCGGCACCTGGGACTGGGAGATCGGACCCGGGCTGCGCAGCGACGGGCGACCGCTGCGGGACTTCTCGGACCCGTCGCGCACCGGTCACCCCCAGCACATGGACCAGTTCCGCCGGCTGCGGCCCGGCGAGCAGCCCGGGCCGGCCAACGACAACGGCTGGGTGCACGTCAACAGCAACATCCACAACAAGGCGGTGCACAACCTGCTCACCGTGTCCGGTCCCACCGGGCGGGTGTTCACCGTCGAGGACGTCGCGGTGCTGACCTACCTCGGCATGGCGCGGCTGGCTCCGCTGGCCACCTTCACCCAGGCGCTGCAGTCGGTCCTGGACGTCGCCCGGACCTACTTCGGGGGCCACCCGGACAAGCAGGCCAAGCTGGCGGCCGTCGGGGACGCCTACGCGGCGGTCGGCATCACCCTCGCCACCTCGATGCCGCAGCTGGCCCAGGTCTGAAGCCGCGCGGGGGACGTCGCCGGCTCCTCCGGCGACGGTCCTCCGGCCGGGGACGCGGCCGGCACCGGTGACGGTGCGGTGACGGCGGCGTCCCTACCGTGCGACACCGGCGGGCCGGACCCGGGTGGCGACCTGCCGGCCGGCGGGTCCGGTCGCCCGGAGAGGAGACGCACGGTGAGCGGGATCTTCGGTGAGACGCTGACCTTCACCCAGGAGGGCGGTGCCCCCCTCCGGTTGGTCACCTTCGGCGACGAGCGGTACAGCCGCACCGAGACGCCGGAGGGCTTCACGGTCCTCTACGACGACGGCCCGGGCCTCTTCTGCTACGCCGACCGGACGGCCGACGGCGCCCTGTTCTCCACCGGCGTGCCGGTGGAGGCGGCACCGCCGGACCACGTCCCCCGGCACGTGCAGGACGCCGCGGACAGGCGGCGGGCCTGGATCCGGGCGCGGACGGAGTGGATGCTCCCACCGCCCGGTCCGCACCAGCTCCCGGTGGACCCGGAGGCGCTGCTCACCTTCGGGCCGGACGGCGGGTTGCTGCGCGGGCGCCGGCTGGACGCGGGCGACGTCCGCGGGCTGACAGTCCTCGTCCGCTTCCCCGACCTCGACACGACCGTCGGCGAGGGCGAGGTGGACCAGCTGCTCAACGGCGAGGACTTCCGCGGCCACGGCAACGCCTGCTCGGTGAGCGAGTACTTCCGCACCGTCTCCTCCGGCCGGCTGCACTACACCAACACGGTCGTCGGCCCGTTCACCCTGAGCCGGCCACGACTGGCCTACGCCAGCGAGACGCACCGCGGTCTGCTGGTCCCCGAGGCCATCGAGCTCGCCCTGCGGTCGGGGGTCGACCTGTCGGACTTCGACTCCCTGGGCGAGGGCATCGTGGACGCCCTGTCGATCATGTACGCCGGGCGGACGGAGTACCGCGGGGACCTCTGGCCGCACAACTGGGTGCACGAGGTGCACCAGGGGTCGACCCGGACCCAGCTCTACACGGTCACCAGCACGGGCCGCCGGCCCGCGGACCTGAGCATCGGGACGTTCTGCCACGAGGCGGGCCACATGCTCATGCGCTGGCCGGACCTCTACGACTACGGCCGGGCCGAGCGCGAGGGGGACTCCTTCGAGAGCGCCGGTATCGGCAGCTACTGCGTCATGGGCAGCGGCAACCACCTCGACGTCGGGCGCACCCCGGCGCCGGTGTCGGTCTACCTCCGCGACCTGTCGGGGTGGTGCGGCAACGAGGTCGTGCTGGAGCCGGGCCGGCGCCACCAGGCGCAGCAGGGAGACTTCGACACGGTGCTGCGGCACCGCACGACCCGTGACCACGAGTACTTCCTGGTCGAGAACCGCTCGCGGGCGGGCTTCGACACCCACCTGCCCAGCAGCGGCCTGGCCGTCTACCACTGCGACACCAGGGGGTCCAACGAGTTCCAGCAGGGCACCGCGGCCCAGCACTACCAGTGCGCGCTCCTGCAGGCCGACGGCCGCCACGACCTGGAGGCGGGGGCCGACTCCGGCGACGGGGAGGACCTCTACGGCAGGGTCGCGGGCACCGCGCTGTCGCACGCCACGAGGCCGCACTCCCGCACGTGGGACGGCGCGGACTCCGGCCTGACCATCAGCGACATCGACCCGCCGGGCCCCGTCATCGGCTTCACCGTCGGCCCGGTCGACGCCCCCACCGACGTCGTGACCGCCGAGTCGGCGCCACGGCTGGCGATCCCGGACGACCGCCCGGCCGGGGTCTCCGACGTGCTCCACCTCGACGCCGCGGGGACCGTGCGCAGCCTCGTGGTCAGCGTCGACGTCACCCACCCCTCCGCCGGCGACCTGCGGGTGCACCTGACCTCGCCGGCGGGACGCCGGGCGGTGCTGCACGACGGCGGCGGGGACTCCCACGACCTCCACCTGCGACTGGGCTCCGCTCCCCCGTCACCGCTGCAGGTCCTGACCGGCCAGCCCGTCACCGGGGACTGGGTGCTGTCTGTCAGCGACGTGGCCGCCCGGGACGCGGGCCGGCTCGACCGTTGGCGCCTGGAGCTGACGCCCGGGTCGTGAGGGCGGGGTGTCGCGAGGGTGGGGTGTCGTGAGGGCGGGGTGTACGGCCCCGCCGACCCCCGGGGCGGGCAGGCGGCACCGTGCCGGCCGCGCGGTCAGGCGCGGGCTACGAACGAGACCTGGCTCCACCGGTCCCCGTCCACCACGACCTTGCCCGGGACGGCGTGAGGGGCGTCGGCGCGGACCACGGTGTGGTGGTGCTGGCCCAGGGCGTCGAGCAGGGTCTTCTTGGGGATGCTGTCCTCCCACCGCTTGACCCGTCCCCACGGCAGCATCGCGACGCCACCGTCGCGCCAGATCTCGTGCACGAAGGTCTTCGGGGTGGCGTTGTGCGAGCCGTGGTGGCCCACCTTGTAGAACGCGGCGTCCTGCAGGAGCCGCACCTTCTCGGGATCCCGCAAGATGTGCCGCCAGGCGCCCTCCTGGGCGTCACCCGGGAAGACCAGCCGCGTGCCGTGCACGTCCAGGACCAGGAACAGGCTGGTGTTGTTGACCGACCGCTCCAGGACCGATGCGGCACCGAGGAGGTCGGCGTCGCTGGTCACCGTGGCGAGCTGGAGCGAAGCGTGGGCGTCCAGCAGTCCGACGGGCAACTGTGCGACGTCGTGAACGGCATAGCGGGTCTCGAAGAGCGGGAGACCGGCCAGCGCGTCGTCCAACGAGGAGCCGTCGCCGTCGAGTCGCAGCCAGCCGGCGTTCTTCGGCGGGTTCATCAACCTCAGGTCCTGCGGGTCACGGGACGGCCCGAGGACGTGGGCGATGACGACCCCGTCGGCGAGCGGGATGGCGTTGCGCCGTTGCGCCGGCCGCGGCAGGTAGCGCACGCGGTGCCGCCCGGCGAAGCGCTTGCCGTTGCGGCCGACGAGTCGATCGGTCGCCTCCGCGTTGCTCAGGGAGTT
Organism: Geodermatophilus obscurus; assembly: GCF_900115395.1. Lineage (GTDB taxonomy): Bacteria > Actinomycetota > Actinomycetes > Mycobacteriales > Geodermatophilaceae > Geodermatophilus > Geodermatophilus obscurus_B. Next base: position 453,081 of record NZ_FOWE01000001.1, on the reverse strand, counting down.
CATCGCGAACCAACGGGCCTCGGTGACGGCAGCCGACCAGGCGCTCGCGTCCAGCCCGGCGGTGCGCCGGTCGATGAGCATCATCAGCCGGCGAGCCGTCTCCACCTGCGCCTGTCGGAGGGCGATGGCATCCCGGTCTCTGACGTCCTCGACGAACGGCAGCCAGACCTCGCCGACCTCCACCTGCTCCCACTCCTGCAGTGCGAACCCGGAGATGTGGTCGGCATGGCGGTGCGTTGCGGCGACGACGTCGAGGCGCGGGGTCCCGTCCGGGCTGCACCCGGCGAGGTCGCGGATGATGGCATGGACCGACTCCCTGATCGGGCGGGCCTGTCCCTGGCTGTGCACGCCGCAGTCGATGAGCATGCGCCAGGGCCGGCCGTCGGCGTCGACCGTGACGAGGAAGGCGTCCCCGAACCCGACGTTGTACATCCGGACCGAGACGCTGGTCGTCATGAGTCGGCCCTCCCGGCCTCGTCCCCGTGCAACGCGGCGAAGTCGAGGCGGTTCAGCGCCGGTTCCTGCGTCCAGGCGCTGAGGGCGTCGGACTCCTCGACCAGGTCGATCCAGCGTCTGAGCGCCCGCAAGCGCACCTCCCCCGCCTCGTGGTGGCGCCGGGTCACGCCCTGGTCCCCCGGCGCCTGCCTCGGCGGGCCGGGGTCGAGGAACGGCAGCGGCTTCGCCACGATGAACTTCACGCGACCGTCGACGCCGGCGATGACCGTGGTGCCCGCCCGGAAGACGGGACGCCTGTGCTCGTCGAGCGTCTGGTCCTCGAGGTCCCGCCGCCGTTGGGTCAACTGCAGGACGACCTCGGGGCGAGGCTGGCCGTCGGCTGCCCGGCGGTACGCGACGTGGATGCCGCGCAGGGCGATCCGCAGCGACGGAGAGGGGTCCAGCCCCAACTCGTAGGCGTGCAGCTTGGCCCACCGTTGGGCCTGCGCGTAGATCGACTGCGTCTCGGCGACGACCGGCGGTGCCGCCAGAGGGGTGACGTCGTCGTCGTCCGCCGGCGGGACGACCGTGCTCTGGGACCCCTGCGAGCCGGTGACATCGAGGTCGTGCGTTGCGGACAGGATCCAGTTCGGGAGGAGGTCGACGGGCGCCCTCGGGTCGTTCAGGTTGAGGTCGCCCGCGGGCACCGGCCACGAGAGAGCTGCGTCCGCGAGGGACGTCACGCTCTCGGGGTAGATGCCCCGGCAGCGCATGGCCTCCACCAGCGTGCCCCGCAGATTGCCGCTGTCGTCCGGGAAGAGCGCCCGGTCCGCCGTGACAATGGCGCGGACGACGTCGCCGAAGGTCACGTCGACGACGGGCAGGTAGTCGAAGGCGCGCACCACCATGCCCAGCAGGCGGTCGGCGTTCTTGACCGCCTCGTCCGCGACCCTGTGGACCAGGTCGGGGTGCAACCGACCTGGGGGCAGCACCCCGGTGCCGCCCGTCGCGATGCGCAGCAGGTCGGCGATGGACGCCTGGTAGCGGTCCAGGTAGGCGTCGAACACGGCCGCGACGAAGCACGCGCCGCGTTCGTGCGGCTCGGTCGCCGCCTCGAAGCGCTCCGGCGTGGCGAGCGTGCCGAGGACCGAGCGGAGCGCCGCCCCGCGCCCCGTCGAGTGCCCGAACTCCTTGGCCAGCTCGAGCAGGGCGTCGCTGCGGCCGATGTCCCCAGCGGTCGTCGTCACCGCCCGGACGACGACGTCGCGATGGACGAAGTGGTGGAACAGCGCCACCAGGTCGGCGAAGGCCTCGTGCCACGCGAGGACGTCGAGGTTGGTGGGTTCCATGAAGTACGGCCGGATGCGGTGCACGATGGCGTGCGTGACCTCGTGGGCGACGATGTCCGAGGACAGGCACGTGAAGATGACCTGGCCGGGGAGGTTGGGCCCGGGATCGTGCCTGTCGGCCCGGTAGTAGCCGAAGAGCACCGCCCGGCGCCCTGGGTCGAAGAACGCGTTGCGTCCCTCGAAGGCGTGGGGCACCAGCCGCAGCTGCCGCTCGGCACGCCACCGGAAGCGTCGCCCGACGAAGCGCTCGAACCGCTCGATGACGCTCATGGCCACGGCGTAGACGATCTGCTGGTGGGTCCGGGGGTCGCTCTCCATGGGCCGCAGGCCGTCCTGCGCCAGCACGCGGACGTCGTCGAGGTCGATCGGCTGATACCACTGGTTCCCGGTGGCGTCGAAGTCGACGACCTGCACGAGCTCGCCACAGGGGCCGGGCGTGAGGTCGCTCTCGAAGGGCACGTCGAGCGTGACGAAGCGCCCCGACAACCGCGTCGACATCGGGTCGAACGCGAAGGTCCGGAGCCGGCGTCGCTCCGGCGCCGGCACGACGGGCACGTTGTTCGCGGCGATGGTCACGGCCGCCTCCTCTGCTTGTGCGCGGTCGGGTCCGCTGCGAGGAGCCCAACCGGTCCCCGCGAGGTCGATCCGTGAGCGGCAGTCGACGACAGCCTGTCGGGGACCCCGTCATCGCGGCGTCACCGGCTCGTCACTCCCCCGAGGCCGCTCGATCGGCCAGCCCGGACCGCCTCGCACGGTCCGCCCGGGTCGATCCGGGGGCTGGTGGTCATCGGCGCCTCGGTGCAGCTCGAACACCCGGACCTCGAAGGGCCGGAGGGACGCGGCCGGAGGGACGCGGCCGCGGAGCCGTTGCCGGGCACCCGGGAGGCGGGGTCGCAGGCGCCGGGATGCTCGCGGACGTCTCCCCCGAGCTGGCCTGGACCCCGGGTACGCCAGGCTCCTCGGACGGCGTCGAGGCCCCGTCACCGCCGTCAGCGGCCGACCGATCGGCGGTGGACCGGTGACGCCGCGGTGACGGTGGTGCTGGTGTGCTCCGGCCGTGTCAGCGGGTGAGCCGGGAGCGCCCGGCGGGGAACGGGACCGCGAGGCGGAGGCGGGCTCCCCCGTCAGCTCCTCGGCGTCCGAGCCGGAGCCGGAGGCCCCCGGGCGCCCGGAGGAGGACCCCGGGGAGGGCACCGCGCTGTGCCTGTCCGGCGGCGGCTACCGGGCCATGCTGTTCCACGTCGGGGCGCTCTGGCGGCTCAACGAACTCGGCCGCCTCCCCCGGCTGACCCGGGTGTCCAGCGTGTCCGGTGGGTCCATCACCGCCGCGGTGCTGGCGCTGGGCTGGGACCGCCTGCGGTTCCGCGAGGGGGTCGCCCTCGGCTTCGGCGACGTCGTCGTGCGGCCCGTGCGCGACCTGGCCGGTCACACGATCGACGTGCCGTCCGTCCTGGGCGGCATCCTCAGCCCCAGCACCGTGTCGGAGCGGGTGGCCGGGACGCTGCGCCGGCGCCTCTACCCCGGCGCCACCCTCCAGGACCTCCCCGAGGAGCCCCGGTTCGTCATCAACGCGACGAACCTGCAGTCGGGGTCGCTGTGGCGCTTCTCGAGGCCGTACATGGCCGACCACCGGGTGGGGATGGTCCGGGCGCCGGCCGTCGACCTCGCCACGGCGGTGGCGGCGTCCGCCGCGTTCCCGCCGCTGCTGTCCCCGGTCCGGCTGACCGTCGACCCCGACGCCTTCGAACCCCGGTCGGCCGGACCGCTGGCCACGAGGGCCTTCACCAGCGAGATCGTGCTGAGCGACGGTGGGGTCTACGACAACCTGGCGCTGGAGACGGCCTGGAAGCGCGCGTCGACGATCCTCGTCAGCGACGGCGGCGGGCAGCTGGAACCGCAGGCGAGGATCCCCTCGGACTGGCCGCGGCACGCGCTGCGCGTCAACGGCGTGATCGACCACCAGGTCCGCAACCTGCGCAAGAGGCAGCTCGTCGCGGCCTTCCGGCGCGGGGACCGGACCGGGACGTACTGGGGCATCCGCACGCCGATCGACCGGTACCTGCCGCTGGACGGCGCCCTGCCCTGCCCGCCGGAGCAGACCGCCCTGCTGGCCGCCGTGCCCACCCGGCTCAAGCGCCTGCCGTCCTCCGTGCAGGAGCAGCTGGTCAACTGGGGCTACGCGGTCTGCGACGCAGCGGTGCGGCGGCACCTCGACCCCACCGCGGCCGCGCCGGCCGGTTTCCCGTACCCCGGCGTGGGCGTGGGGTGACCGCGGTGGCCCGGACCAGGCCCTCGTCCGTCCCGGCGACCGCGCCGGCCCCCCTGTCCCTGACCACCGACGTGCTGCCCGCGCGGCAGGGCGACTGCCTGGTGCTGTCGTGGCCGGACGGCACGACGACCCGCCGCCTGCTGGTCGACGCCGGCCCCGCCCCGGCCTACGAGGGCATCCGCCGCCGGCTCGGGCGGCTCGACGGCGACGTCGACGTCCTGGTCCTCACCCACGTCGACGCCGACCACGTCGAGGGCGTGATCCTGCTGCTCAACGACCGCGGCCTGGCCCTGGGGGTGGGCGAGGTCTGGTACAACGGCGCGCCGCACCTGAGCCCCGAGCTCGGCGCCGTCCAGGGCGAGATCCTGAGCGCGATCATCACCGAGCGCGCGATCCCGTGGAACACCACGTTCGGCACGGGGGCCGTGGCGGCGACCCGGGACACCGGTGCCCTGCCGGTCCGGGACCTGCCGGGTGGTCTGCGGCTCACCGTCCTGGCCCCGGACGCTCCCGCGCTGCTGCGACTGCGGGACGACTGGGAGCGGGCCTGCCGCGAGGCGGGCATCGACGTCGGCTCGGTCGCCGACGCCCTCGCCGCGCTCGACGCCCGTCCCCGCCTGCGACCCGAGGACAGCTACCTCGACCGCGAGCCGCCCCCGGACGTGCGCACCCTCGCCCGGAGACGGGCCGACCCCGACCGGTCGGTGCCGAACGCCAGCAGCGTCGTCCTCCTGGCCGAACGCGGCGACGACCGCGTGCTCCTCGCCGGGGACTCGACCCCCGGAGTCCTGCTGCCCGCGGTGCGGCGTCTGCTGGCCGAACGGGGCGCGGACCGGCTCCCGCTCACCGAGTTCAAGCTGCCGCACCACGGGAGCGCCAAGAACCTCACGGCCGACCTGGTCCGCCTCCTGCCGGCCCGGCGCTACCTCGTCTCCAGCGACGGCAGCTACTTCGGCCACCCCGACGACGCCGCGATCGCCACCGTGCTGGAGTACGGCCCACCCGGTCTCGAGCTGGTGTTCAACTACGACACCCCGCGCAACCGCCGCTGGGACGACCCGCGGCTGCGGGCCCGCCACCGGCACACGGTGCGGTTCCCCGCCGACGAGGACGGGCCGGGATGACCGACTCCCGGATCGCCGTCACGGTCGACTCCGGCGGGCGCGTCTCGGCCCGGCGGCTCTCGGACAACGCCGAGTCCCCCCGCGGCGACGTGGGCTTCCGGGGGCTGGACGCCGACCTGGTCGGCCTCTTCGAGCGGTGGCTCACCCTCCGCGACCGGGACTGGCGGGACCACGAGATCCGGACCTTCGGCGGCCTCCTGCACCGCTGCCTGTTCCCCGAGCAGGTGTGGTCGTGGATCGAGAGCTCCGTGCGGGAGGTGCGGGACCGCGGCGACCGCGTGCGGCTGGAGCTGGTCTTCCCCGCGGACCCGCCCTGGTCGCGCCTGGCTGCCGTCCCCTGGGAGTACCTCTACCGGCCCGCCCTGGCGACGACGAACGGCTACTTCCTCGCCGCACGCCCCGACATGGTCCTCTCCCGGTACGTGCCCTCGAGCGAGGGAGAGCCCGTCCTCCCGCCCGCGGAGCGGCTGCGGCTGCTGATCGTGGTCAGCGAGCCCGACGACCCCCACCTGGGGCCGGTCGTGCACGAGGAGACCGTGGCGGCGATCGAGCGGGCCGCGGCGGCGCTGGACCTCGAGGTGTCCGTGCTGCACGACCCGACCGCTCCCCAGCTCGCCGCCGCGGTGGACCGGCGCGGAGCCCGCCCGCACCTCGTCCACTTTATGGGACACGGCGAGTTCGACCCCGACCGCGGCGAGGCCCGGGTCGCCCTCGTCGACCCCGAGGGCGGTGCCCACTGGCTGGACGACCGGGGACTGGCGGAGGTCCTGACGCGCAGCGGACGCGCGCCGCGCGCCGTCGTCCTCCACTCCTGCGAGGGGGCGCGGGCGGACTTCTCCGCCGGCTTCGCGGGCCTGGCACCGCAGCTGGTGCGCTACGGCGTGCAGTGCGTCGTGGCCATGCAGTACCCGGTCACGAACGGCACGGCCATCGCGTTCAGCGGGACGCTCTACGAGCAGCTCGCCGCCGGGGTGGACCTCGACGCCGCCGTGCAGGAGGCCCGGTTCGCCATCAGCCGGCTCCGGTCGCCCGCCGACCCGCGGCTCCTGGGTGTGCCGGTCATCTACCTGCAGAACCGGTGGGCGCTCCTCGGCGACGGCGGCGGCCGGGAGGAGGGCAGCGGCCGATGAGCGGCTACGACTTCCGGATCACGCTGGACGGCGCCGAGGTCCGGTGCGTGTACGACTCCCCGGACAGCGGCCGGAACGAGGTGCGCGGGGTGATCCGGCGCGAGAGCCACCTGGAGACCATCCAGGTCCTCGAGCAGTGGCTCAAGCGCTGGGAGCGCATCGCCGACCTGGAGCAGCGGGGCAGGATCACGAGCCAGCCGCGGCTGACCTCGTCCCGGGCGCTGTCGCTCCTCGTGCCGGACACCTTCAAGATCCTCGGCAACCACCTGTGGCAGCTGGCGCTCGACGGGCCGCCCGGTGAGCGGCTGACGCAGGCGCGCCGCGACCAGCTGCGCTCCGACGACGAGACCGGCCCCCGCATCCGGGTCCGGCTGGTCTTCGAGGACGGCGCCCAGGACCTCGCCGCTCTCCCGTGGGAGTTCGTCCGGTGTCCCGACCCGGCGTTCTACCTGGCCACCGAGACCAACCTCGTGCTCGGCCGCTTCGTGGCCGGCAAGGGCGAGAGCGAGATCCGGTGCAGCGAGGACGAGAAGGTGCGGGTGCTCTTCGTCGTCTGCCTGCCCACGACCGAGGACTTCACCGCCGAGCGCCAGGAGATCCGGGAGCTGCAGGCGGAGCTCGAGGCGGTCACCGCCCTGGAGATCGAGCCCGTCGACGAGTGGGACCCCGCCGAGGTCGTGACCCGCCTGCGGGGGTTCCGGGACCGCAGGCACCACGTCGACGTCGTCCACCTGGTGGCCCTGTGCAAGGACGTGGGCGGCAGACCGCAGCTCTACCTCCCCGACGGCCACGGGGGCGCGGGCTGGGACGACCCCCAGCCCGTCGTCGACACCCTCACCAGCGAGCGGGCCGCCCGGCCCACCCTGGTGGTGCTCCACCTCAGCGACTGGGACCAGGACCCCTCGGAGCACTTCGAGCAGCTGGCGCCGGCCTTCGTCACCGCGGACATCCCCGCCGTCCTCGCGATGCAGTACCCCATGCCGCCGAGGAAGGGCCGGGCGTTCGTGAAGTCGATCTACGAGCGGCTGGCAGCGGGAGAGCGGATCGGCGAGGCCGTCCAACTGGCCCGCAACCAGCTCTTCCTGGGCGTCCAGCTCAACCGCCAGTTCGGCACGCCGGTCCTGTACCTGCAGAGCAGGGTCGACGGCAACCTCATCCGCCGCGCCGTCGCCCCCGACGCGGACGAGGGACGGCTGGAGGCACCCGCCACCCAGCCGCAGCCGCGCACACCGGAGTCCCGGCAGCCGGCGGGCGACGTCCGGGCCGTCCTGCTCCGGCTGCTCGGCAACCAGGGGACGAGAACGCCGGCCGTCGAGGCCCTCACCCGGTGGGTCCGGGACGTGCCGTGGCCGGACGACCCCGGCAAGGCCAGGCAGCTGATCCGCATCAAGCGCCGGGACGAGTCCGACGACGCCGACACGCGGGCCCTCTGCGAGCTGATGCTGGGTGAGATCGAGTTCCGCTTCGGCACCGCGGGGTGAGCGATGGACGACGACCCACAGGGCGCGCCGGACGCGTTCGACTCGGCGCTCGACGACGGCATCCGGCGGCTGCAGGACGCCCGGCTGGGCCTGCCCGCGCGGGTGATCACACCCGTGCTCCTCCGGGCGCTCAAGGAGCGCGACCGGGAGAAGGCGCTCACCGCGGTCGAGAACCTCCGGCGCGACCTCGCCAGCGTCGACGCCGTCCTCGCCGACGTGCTCGAACGCGGCCTGCGGGAGCAGCGCGAGCAGGCGCGGGCCCGGCCCTTCGGCCCGGCCTGGATGAGCCAGCTGCGCCGTGCGGTGCGCCAGGACGCCTCGCCGCAGGCACGGCTGCTGGAGGCCTGGACCGACGCCCTCACCGCCTCCGCCTGGGACACCTGCGAGGCGATCGCCCGGCTCGTCCGCGACCGGGCGGACGACGGGCCGGCCGACCAGCTGGACTGGGTGGCGGGCTGCCTGCGCGACGACGTCCCGGTCGCCGCGCTGCCCGTGCTGCGCACCCTGCTCACCCGCGGGGACCTGCCGCTGCGGACGGAGATCACGCTGCTGGTGCTCGGGTCCCGCACCGCGCGCCGGTTCGCCCACCGGCTGGAGGAGGCCGCACGGCTGGCCGAGCGGGCGGTCGAGCGGAGCGCCGAGGGCATCTGGCCGATGCGCTCCCTCGCCCTCGCCGCCCTGGCCGAGGTCCGGATGGACGCCGGCCTCCGGCGGGAGGCCCACGAGCTCCTCGAGCGGGCCCTCGAGGCCGAGGAGGCCCACCCCGACCTCATCGTGGCCGCGGGCCGTCTCGCCGCGCTGGCGGGCGAGTACGGCCACGCGAACGACTACTACGACGTGGCCGTCCACCGCTTCGGCCGGGACGTCCTGGCGGCGCCCCTCCTGCGCGAGCTCCCCGGGAACCTGCTCTGGCAGGCCGCGCGCAGGGTCCGGCTCACCGACCCGGCGGCCGCCCTGGACCTCCTCGACCGGGCGCTGCAGGCGGGCATCGTCGGCGGCAGCGCCCACCCGGAGGGCCGCGTGCTGCTGGAGCGCGCAGAGGTGCTCGAGGAACTCGACCGTGCCGCGGACGCCGCCGGGTGCTACCACGACGCCGCCGACCGGTACTCGTGGGCCGAGTCGCGCAAGGCCGTCCGCCTCTACGACCGGGCGCGACAGCTGGCACCGGACGTCGCCGTCCACCACTGGGCGTACGGCGAGGCGCTCCGCGCGTCGGTCAACGCGCGTCACCCCCAGCCCAGCGAGGAGCTCCTCCGGTCGGCCCGGGCGGCCCTCGACACCGGCTTCGCCCTCGGGTCCCCGGACCCCGACACGTCCTGGGCCCTCGTCAGCTCCGCCGTCGTCTCCTCCCAGCTCGACGACGGCGCCGATCCCTTCCTGCTGGTCGAGCGTGCGCTCCTGCTCGATCCGCACTCCGTCCGGGCCGAGGCGTTCCTGGTCAAGCTGCTCCGCGACCGGGGCCACCCGCTCGAGGCCGTCGAGGCCGTCGAGGCCGTGGGCCGCGCGGCGCTCGCCGAGGTGGACGACGACCTGCTGCCCACCCAGGTCGTCCTCGCGCTCATGGACCTGGGCCGCTACGACGAGGCCGCCGGGATCGTCGAGGACCGCCTCGGCAGCCGGCCCGGGACGGCGGAGCTGCTGCTGCTCCGGGCTGTCCTGCGGCTGCGCCAGGGCGATCCCCGAGGGGCGCTGGAGGCACTCGGCGAGCCCTCGGGGGACGACGTCGCGACCGCGTTGCTGCGCGGCACCTGCCACGGGGTCCTCGGCGAGCGGGACGCCGAGCGACGGTGCTTCCAGGCCGTGCTGGACGGCCGTCCCGACGCGATCGCCGAGGCCTGGGCGGACTACCGACTCGGTCACCTGGACCGCGCGGTCGAGCTGTTCGGCGTCCTCGTGGCCGAGACCCCGGAGGTCGCCCGGCTGGCCGAGATCGAGCTGGACCTGGGCCTGGTGCTCCTCGTCCGCGGTGATGCCCGGTACGACGACCTCGCGGTCGGCCGGGCTCGTCTCTCGGGAGCCGTGACCCGCGCGAACCACGTCGACGACCTCGTGCACCTCCTCACCTGCGACGTCCCGCTCGTGCGCGAGGGCTGCCGCACGAGGGCCGACGGGCCCGCCGTCGCCGAGGCGCTGACCGACTTCGACCGGCGGGCCCGGCAGCGGATCGCGGAGCTCCGCCGGCAGCGGCGTCCCGCCTCGGACACCGCCGTGCGGCTGGCCGCGGCCCGCCGGGCGGCGACCGCCGGCCGCCACACCGAGGCGCTCGACCGCTACGCGGCGGTCCTCGCGGACGGGGGGCCGGAGGAGACCGTGCGCGCCCTCCTCGCGGCCGCGGAGGCCGTCGTCCGGGACGGCGACCGGCGCTGGGAGGCGGGCGAGGCCGGCCCGGCGGTGCACCTGTGGTCACGGGCGGCCGCGGGGACCGGTGCGCTGCCCGAGGCCGACGACCTCCGGTCCCGGGCACGCGCCCGGTCGGCCCTGGCCGCCCTCCGCCCGGACGCGGCGCCCGCGGACGTGGCCCGGGTGCTCGCGGGGACGGACACGGACGCGCTCGACGAGGCGCTGGCCGTGTTCGCACGGGACCTCGCGGACGCCTGGGGGACCCTCGACCTGCTGCGCCGTGCGCTCCCGGCCGACGACCGGTCGGCACCGGTGCCGGCGCTGCACCTGGCGCCCCTCTACCGGACCCGCCGTGCCGACGCGTTCGACGTGACGCGGCAGGCCTTCGCCGGTGCCGTCAGCCTCTCCCTCGGCGCCCTCAGGACGGCCCTGGACCCCGCGGGGTTCCAGGCGGGCATCGCCGCGCTGCGCGACGCGCTCGCCGCCGACCTCGGGGTGCGCCTCCCCGGGGTGCGTGTCGTGACGGACCCGGAGGCGGCCGCCGGGACGGCCCGGTTCCTCGTCTACGACCAGTGCGTCGGGGAGACGACGGTCCCGCAGGACGCCGCGGACCCGGTCGCCGTCGTCCTCGAGGGCTTCGAGGCGTTCCTCCGCGAGAACATGTTCCGCTGGGTCACCGCGGACGACGTCGACCTGTGGGCCGAGGGGTGGGACGTCACGCCGACGGACGGGGCCGAGGAGCCCTGGCTGCCCACCGAACCCCTGGCCCGCTACCGGCTCGCGCGGGTCCTCCGCATGCTGCTCCGGGAAGGGGTCCCCGTCCGCGACCGCGCCGCGATCCTGACCGGCTTCCGCGAGGCCGAGGAGCGTGACCGCACCACGCCGGTCGACGCGCTCGGCTGCGTCCGTCCCCTGCTGCACCCGACCACCCGCGGACCCACGGCGGGCGCCCCCTCCGACGTGCCGGGCTCGCTGCAGGACCGGGTGGCGGAAGGGCTCGTCACCGGGCACGGCGCGGCCTGGCAGCTGCCGCGGACCCGGGCGGGCCGCCTGGTCCGGGACCTCCGCGACTGGCGGGCCACCCTGCCTCCCGGCCCGGTCGCCGTCCGGGTCCGGGACGAGCGCGTCCGGCTCGTCCTCTGGCGGCTCCTGGCCGCCGACCGGCCCCGGGTGTACGTCCTGGCGGAGAGCGAGGGACCGTGATCCAGATCGCGCGCGAGCTGCGGCGCCTGATCCCCCCGGGACGGGGACACGAGGCAGCGGCAGCGCCGCCGGCCCTGGCCGTGGACGTGCGGCTCCCCCGGGGCACCGACGCCGGCGGCACGCTCGCGGCCGGGCTGGAGGAGGCCGTGTCCCGGCGTGCCGCCGACCTCGGGGTGGCGCGCGACGTCGACGTCCACGTGCGGGAGGACGGGGACGCCGACGACCGCGTCGAGGTGTCCTGCGCCGGCCGCCCCCTCCTGTCGCTGCCCCCGGGACGGACGGCCGGCCCCGACCTGCTCGACGCGGTCGACGGGGCGCTGCTGCGCCGTCCCTCGCTGCTCGTGGACCCGGAGGGTGCGCGCCGGTTCGGCACGGACCTCGCCGCGCGGTTCCGCGACAGCCGGACCGGCCTCTACGGCGCCGTCGCGGAGTACCTGCTCGACGCGGGCGTCGGCCTCGCCGGCGCGCGCCGGCTGGACCGCCTGACGGCCGTGCACGCCTGCGAGACCGGACCGGAGATCGCCGAGCTGCTCGTCGACCGGCTCTCGGTCCCCGAGGTGGTCGTCGAGGTCGCCGAGTCGACGCTGCGCACGACCGACCCCGCGTCGGCCGGAGCGCTCGTCCGTTGCCGGGCCGAGCTGCACGCGGCCGTCGGGCTGGAGTTCCCCGACGTCGACCTCGTCCCCGCCGACGTCCCCGCCGACGTCGTCCGCATCAGGCTCAACGGCCTGCAGCTCCGGGAGCGGTCGCTGCCGCCCGGGGCCACCTGGGCCGACGTCGTCGAGGTCCTCGGGGCGACGCTCCGGGAGCGCGCCGTCTGGTTCGTCCGGTCCGGCGACGTCGCCGCGGCCCGCAACCGGTTCGCCCACGTCCTCCCGCACCTCGTGACGCTGTCGCAGGAGATGTGGCCCGACGCCGTGCTGGGCGCCTGCGTCCGCGCCGTCGTGGGCAACGGGGGCAGCGTGCGGAACCTCGCCCGCCTCCTCTGGCTGTTGCTCGAGGCCGAGCCGCGCAGCGACGCCGTGGACGCCGTCTGGCTGCCGGAGGCCGACCCGGTCGCGTCCCGGTCGGCGCCGGAGCAGGACCCCGTCCGCGTCGCCTCCAGCGTCCGGCGGCGAACGGCCTTCGACGCCTGGCAGGTCGGTGTCGACGAGGCCCCGCAGCGCATGGGCCTGCCGCGCGTCCTGGAGGACGAGCTCCTGGCGGATGGGGACCGCGGCGGCGCCGAGTGGCGGATCCTGCGCGTCCTGGCCGCGGTCCCGCCGACGGCCACGGTGGTGACCCACTCCCCCGCCGCCCTCGGGCCCGTGCAGTACCTCGTCCGGGCGCTCCCCCGGGTGCCCCACGTGATCGCGTCGCACGAGCTCCCGCCCGGCGCGGCACCGCCCCCCGAGCTGCCCGTCGGACCGGCGGCGGCCGGTCCGGCGCGGCGCCCGGCCGGGTCGCCCGGCCGGGCGGAACCGGCCGCCGGGTGACGGTGCGCCCGGTGGCCCGGCGTCCGGCCGGCCCGAGCGGGACCGGCGCCGTCCGGCCGGCACTCCCCGACCGGTCGGCCCCCCGGGTCAGGTGACGGCCGGGGCGGGGGTGAGGGGTGTCCGGTCGCCCGGCTCCCCCGGGACGAGCAGGCGGGTCATGGACGGGGAGGGCGCGACACCGAACGCGTCGGCGAGCAGGTCCCGGAACGACCGGTAGGCCCGGTGCGCGCCGGCGAGGTCGCCCTGGGCCAGGTGGACCCGCACGAGGGCCCGGTGCGCGCTCTCCCGCAACGGCTCCTCGTGCACCGCGGCACAGGCCGCCTCGAGCGCCTCGCCGAGGCGCCCGGCGACGACCAGCTTGTCGGCCAGCACCTCCAGCGCGTGCATCCTCAGCTGCCGCAGCCGCTCCCGCTCGAGCACCACCCAGTCCTCGTGCCAGCCCGGGAGGAGCTCCCCCCGCAGCACCTCCCCCCGCACCGCGAGGTCGTCGCAGCCGACGGACGGGTCGAGGACCTGCGCCGCCCACGCCTCGAGCTCCCGGACGTCGACCCGCACGCCGGCGGCGAGGACCAGCGCGACCCCCGACACCTCGACCGTGCCGGGCGTCATCTGCCTCAGGCGCCACAGCGCCGACCGCAGGCTGCCGTGCGCGCGGCTCTCGGGCACGTCGGGCCAGAGCTGACCGGCGATGACGTCCCGGTCCGGGCACCGCGAGAGGCTGAGACGGGCGACGAGGCACTGGATCACCCGCGGGAGCTCGGGCGGGGTGGCGTCCTCCCACCGGAGCGAGAAGCCGTCGAGCAGGGTCACCCGCGTGAGCTGAGCGAGGGCCATGGGCATCCCCTCGGGCACCCGTCGGGGTGGGAGTGCAGGTGCCGTCGGCGTGATCGTCGAAGGCTCACTCGTCGCTGTCAATCGGGTTCGGCGCGTCTCCGAGGAACTCGGTCAACCACGCGCGGACCGCCTCGACCACGTCCCGCGGGGAGGAGGCGAGCGCCACGGTGGCCGCGTCCACGCCGGCACGCCCGGCGGAGGTGTCGAGGGTCGTCAGCCGGCCGCGGAAGGACCGGGCGCCGTCCTCGAGCCAGACGCGGACGAGCAGGACGGCACTGCGGTCGCCGTCCACGGTCACCGTCCACCGGGGTCGTCCCGGGTCGTCCGACCGGCCGGCGGTTCCTCCTCGACCAGCCGTCATGTCCGGAGGCCCCGTCCTCGCTCGCCGCACCGCGCGGGGGACCCACCCGGCGGGACCGAGGGAGGAGCCGTCCGGTGCACGCCGCTGCCCGCCCTCCGCGTCCCGCCGGAGCGCCGCCACGGCCTGGCAGTCGCTCGAGGACGCCCTCGTCCGCTGCGCCCGGGCGGCGCTGAGCTGCCCGCCGTCGTCCCGGGCGCCGGCGGTCCCGACGACGGGAGGGTCGCAGGCCGCTCGTCACGGCACCGTCACCGTCGCCGTCGCCGACGGACCCGGGGACGCCGGCTTCCGCTGCCACCGGGCCGGGCGCCCGTCCTCGGGGACCAGCGCCTCCCGTGGGACGTCAGCGGCGCCCGAGGGCACCGCCCCGGACCCGGCTCCGACCCGTCAGGCGGGCCGCGTGCTGCGCCGACAGGGCCCGCTGGACCCTCGGGACGTGCTGGATGAGCCGGGTCATCTGCTCGGTCGGTGCGACGCCCAGCTCGTCCGCCAGCATGGTCCGGAAGACCTCGTAGGCCCGGACCGCCTCGGCCACGTTCCCCTCGGCCAGGTGGACGGCGACCACCACCCGGTGGGCGCTCTCCCGCAGCGGCTCGTCGCGGACGGCGGCATGAGCCGCCTGCAGGGCCTCACCGTGGCGGCCGAGGGAGGCGAGCCGGACGGCCACGGCCTCGAGCGCCTGGAGTCGGAGCTGCCGCAACCGCTCGCGCTCGAGGAGCACCCAGTCGTCGTACCAGCCCGGGAGCAGGTCGCCGAGCAGGGACGTGTCCGCGAGGGCGACGTCCCCGGTCTCCGGGGAGGGCGCGATCGCACGCCGCGCCCAGCGGCTCAGGTCGCGCACGTCGACCCGCACGTCCGGCGCCAGGTGCAGCGCACCGCCCGTCGACCCGACCAGGCCGGGCGCCACCTTGTTGAGCCGCCACAGCGCCGACCGCAGGCTGCCGTGCGCGTGGTCCTCGGGCACGTCGGGCCACAGGTGGCCGGCCGTCGTCGCCCGGGTGGCGCGGGCGGCCAGGCACAGGTGGGCCACGAGCCGCTGCACGGCGCGGGGCAGGTCGTCGGCAGTGGGCCGCCGTCCGGAGCCGGGCAGGTCCAGCCGGAAGCCGTCGAGCAGGGTGACGCGGGTGGTGGACGGACGGTCCACGGGAGGGCTCCTTCCTCCGGGGACGAGCGGCGATGGAGGCGGTGGAGGCGATGCGGTGGAGGCGATGCGGTGGAGGCGGCGGTGGAGGAGGCGGTGGACGGGTCGGCGCAGGAGGGCTCCCCCGGCTCCGCGTCCCAGCGCTCCGACGACGGCCGCGGGCGGCACGCTGGGCGCCGGCCCGTCGGAGGGTGGTGCGGTGGATCCGCGGGCGACGGGCGTCCGGCCCGGACCACCGCGAGGGTCCCGTCGCCGTGCGGCCGGGCAGAGCGGTGGTGCGGGTGGCGCCCACCGGGGGCGGGGCTCGCGCCCGGGTGCTGCCGGACCGGCCGGCGGGTCAGGTACTGCGATCGAGGAGCGGCGGACCGACCCGGTCGCCCCGGTCGGTGCTGGTGGTCCTCACACGCGCGCGTACGACTCCGACCGGCATGGCTCCCCCTGGACGCACTCACGTGAGATGCGGGAGGCGAACGCTAGTCGGGTCGGTGCGCCGCGACCGTACGCAGATCTGCGTAGGAGCGGCCCAGCTGAGCGGCCCAGCTGAGCGGCCTCGCGCCACCCCGCGCCGGAGGTCGTCCGTGCCAAAGGTCCCTGAACGGCGGGCGACCAGCGGACTACGCTCAGCGAGGTGTCGCGGACCACGACCCGTTCCGCAGCGTGGCTGGCCCTCGTCGGCGACATCCTGCAGGGCCGGCCCGACTCGCGGGAGTTCCCGCACGCCCAGGTGGCGGACCTGCTCCTGGAGTCCTTCGGTGCAGCCTGCTGCTCGCTGAACGTCGTGGACGATGCGTGGGTGGACCACGTCGTCCGCGGCTGGCCCGAGGGCCACCTGCCGACGACGCCGCCGTCGGGTGTGGTCCTGGACGCGACCACCCACCCGCTCATCCGCTGGTACTCCGTCACGGGGAGTCCGGCACCGCAGACCCTGGGCCGGGTGCCCCGGGCGGTGGCCTCCGCCGACCTGGTGGCCGAGTGGTCGGCCTTCGCCCGCCCCTTCGGGATCACCCACCAGCTGGCCCTGCCGCTGCGGACGGGCGACGGGATCGAGGCCTACGTCGTCAGCCGCCCCGACGACGACTACGACGACGCCGACGTCGAGCTGGCCGGCCTGGTGCTCCCGGCACTGACCTCGCTGCTCGCCCAGCACCGGGCGCTCCACGGCACGCCGGAGGAGAGTCGCGGGCACGGCCGCGACCTCGGCCTCACGGAGCGGGAGCTCGCCGTCCTCCGACTCCTCGGCGCGGGGCTCACCGCCGTGGCGATCGCCCACCGTCTGCGGACCTCCCCCAGGACCGTGCACAAGCACCTCGAGCACCTGTACCGCAAGCTCGGCGTGCGGGACCGGCTGATGGCGGTGCAGCGCGCCCGCGACGCCGGCCTGCTGGCTCCGCCCGTCCGTCCCGGTGGAGCCGGGGAGCCCGCACCGCCGATCCCCTCCCCCCGTCGCGGGGACCGGTCCGCCGCCGCGCCGGCGCCTCCGCGCGCTCCCGCCCGTCCCTGACGGGGCGACGCGGATCGGCGTCCAGGCGGGCGCGCGCCGCCCTCCTCCCCGGCCGGCCGGGCGCCGTCCGGGGGGAGGAGTACGTACAGACGCCCGTGTCCGGCCCTCGCTAGCGTCCCGGCCGTCGACGTCGGCCGCGGTCCCCGGGGAGGACGCCATGTCGCTGCTCGTCATCCACCTCCGCTGGACCGACGCCGGCCCCGAGCACCTGGCCCGGCTGCAGCGGCTGCTCCCGCCGGTCCGGCTCGTCCCCGAGGGCCCGTGCCTGCACCGCCGGGCGTGGCCGTCGGGGTCCCAGGTGCACGGCGTCGAGGTCTGGGCTGACGACGACGCGGCGCGCCGGCACCTCGACGAGCTGCCGCTCGACTCGGCCGCCGCGGGCCTCGAGGCGCCGACCGTGGTCGTCCTCGTGTTCCCCGAGGCCTACCGGGCGGCGCTGCCGGCCGTCCTCGCGACGACGGACGCGGAGACCCCCGCACCCGGCTCCCCCACCGGTGCGGCCGCGGGGCGGTGAGCCGGGAGCACGGGCGGGCCACCGCCGGCCCCGGGCACCGCGGTCGTCGGACCGTGCCGTGCGGCACGCCGACTGACACCATCGCGTCATGGGTCACGGTCACGCCGTCCAGGACGAGCTCCGCGAACCGGCCCGCGCGCTGCGCCGCGCGATCCCCGAGGTCTACGACGGCTACCGCCGGTTGCACGCGGCCGCCTACGCCGCCGGTGCGCTGGACCGGAAGACGAAGGAGCTGATCGCGCTCGCCATCGCGGTCAGCAGGGAGTGCGACGGCTGCATCGCCTCGCACGCACGGGGCGCCGCCCGCGCCGGCGCCACGGAGTCGGAGGTCGCCGAGGCGCTCGGCGTCGCCATCGCGATGAACGGCGGGCCGGGCACCGTGTACGGCCCCCGCGCGTTCGCGGCCTTCCTCGAGTTCGCCGAGGAGGCGGACCCCGAGCAGGGCTGACCCGCGGCGGGCACCCGGCCGCGCCCGCGATGACGCAGGATGGTGCCGTGCTCTCCGTCGCGCTGGCCCGCGCCCTGCGAGACGCGGGGCTGCACTGGACCCCCGCCCGCGGGGACAGCTTCGTCATCCCCGGGCGAGAGATGGACGACGACGTCTTCGTGCTCTCGGACATGACGATCGAGGTCCACCGGTTCCCCACCGGGCCGGTCATCGGCTTCAACGGCACGACGGAGTGGGCGCTGGACGCGGTCGAGCAGTCCGACACGCTGTGGATCCCGGCCGAGCACCAGCTCCGCGAGCTGCTCGGTGACGCGTTCGCCGGGCTGGCGCCGACCGGCAACGGGTACCGGGTCACGCTCCGGGTCGACGGCGCGACGAGCGGGTACGAGGGCGCCGACCCGGCCGAGGCCTACGCCCGGGCGCTGCTCGACCTGCTGACGTCCCGCCGCGCCGCCTAGCGGGACCCGCGCCGCTCCGTCACCCCGACGACGACTGCTCCTCCGCGAGGCCGTCGGCGAACAGCGGCGGCAGGTAGCGCAGCATCAGGGTCGACCACACCACGTGCGTGAGCACCGGCGCCTGGATGCCGCCGGTGATCCGGCGCTGCACCCCGAACAGCAGCCCCATCGGCACGCTCGCCAGCACGAGCGCCGGGTTGCGGGTGGCGGTCGTGGCCAGCCCGTAGACCGCGGTCGAGACGAGCACCGGCCGCCGGGCCCCCGCCGCCGCGTACAGCGCGCCGCGGAAGAAGACCTCCTCCGCCACGCCGTTGGCCAGCGTGGTGGTCGCCACGAGCGGCGTCGACCCCTGGTCGGCGTAGCGGAGCACCGCGCTGATCGCCCGCTCCAGGACCGGGATCCGCCGGGCGACCAGCGCCGCGGCGTAGAACGCCCCGAAGGCGGCGACCCCCGAGACGACCGGCGTGAGCAGCGGCCGGCGCAGCCGGTCGCCGGGCCCGAAGATCCGTCCCAGGTGCAGCGGACCCGACGCCAGCCCCCCGGCCACCCAGGTGCCGGCGACCCCGAGGGTCAGCCCGTAGAACCGCGGCGAGCCCGGCGGGGTCGACAGCGACACCCCCAGCAGCGACGCGCCGGCCACCGCGACGCCGCCGGTCACCCGCCGGCGGCGCCGGAACGCCTCGTCGCTCTCCCGGTGGTCGCGCGGCACCGGCCGCAGCAGCGGCGCGGCCGCCCGCAGGAGCCGGGCCTCGAGGGCCCGGCCGGCCCGGCTGCGGGTCACCGCCGCGCTCCGCGGCTCAGCCACCCGCCGCGCCGGTCCCCGCCCTGCCGGCGGCGTTCGCGCGCCCGCTCGATGAGGGCGGCGAGCACCATCTCGTCGTAGTCCATCGGGTCGAGGGGGACGACCGAGCGGATGGCGTCGTCGGTGACGACCACCTCGTTCGTCATCGAGTCGATGAGCGAGCGGCCGGTGCCCACGTCGACGTCGGTGACCAGGGCCAGCCAGCGCGAGGACAGCTGCGGGCTGAGCAGCGGCACGGGGACGACGAACAGGTGCCGGTTCTGGATCTCGGCGACGCGGCTGAGCATCTGCAGGTAGGTGAGCACCTCGGGCCCGCCGACCTCGAACACCCGCCCCTCGGCCTGCGGTGCGTCGAGGACACCGACGAGGTACCGGACGACGTCGGCGACCGCGATCGGCTGGGTCCGCGTGCTGACCCACCGGGGGGTGACCATCGCGGGCAGGTGGGCCACGAGCTGGCGGGTCATCTCCCACGACACCCCGCCGTGGCCGACCACGATGCCCGCGCGCAGCACGGTCACCGGTACCCCGGTGCCGCCCAGCAGCCGCTCGACCTCCCGGCGGCTGCGCAGGTGCCGCGACAGCCGGTCGCCGTCCCGGCCCAGGCCGCCGAGGTAGACGATCCGCTCGACACCGGCTGCGGAGGCGGCCCGGGCGAAGGCCCGCGCCGCGTCGGCGTCCTTGTGCTCGAAGTCGGCGTCGCCGAGGGAGTGCACGAGGTAGTAGGCGACCTCGCACCCCTTCAGCGCGGCCCGGAGCGACTCCTCGTCGCCGACGTCCCCGGCGACCGGGGTGCCGGCTCCCTCGTAGTGCTCCGGCCGGCGGGTCATGGCGCGGACGTCGTGGCCCGCCTCCTCCAGCGCGGGAGCCAGCCGGCTGCCCACGAACCCCGACGCGCCGGTGACCAGGATCCTCACCGGCCCAGGGTGGCCCTCGCGACCGGTGCGCGCGACTCGGTCGTGGCCAACCCGCCCGCCGCGGGCCGTCCCGCCCCGGTCCGCGCGGGGACCGGTCCCCGTGACCCCGCCGGGGCCGCGCCGTCAAGCGGGCGTCGTCAGGCCGGCTTCGTCAGGCCCCGCCGCAGCTCGTCCATGGCCCGGGCGAGCCCCACTCGGGGCACCCAGCCCCACCCGCGCGCGCGGTCGGCGCGCAGCTGCCCGGTCCACACCGGCTCGTCGGTCCACTCGGCGGCGACGCCCAGCGCGTCGGTCACCGTGCCGAGGTAGTCCCGCCAGGTCGCGGGCTCGCCCGCGACGACCACCGGGGTCGTGCTCCCTGCCACGGGGCCCCGCTCCGGGTCGTCGGCGGTCGCGACGGCGCCCGTGGCGACGTCGGCGATGAAGGCGGCCAGGTCCTCGACGTGCACCCAGGGCCAGGTCTGCGCCGGGTTCGCCCGCCGCTCGCCGTCGCGGACCGCCTGCGGTCGCAGCGTGTTCCACACCGACGTGTCACCGGCGCCCACGACCGCCGGCGGGCGCACCAGCACGGTGGTGAGCCCGCCGACCCGCGCCAGCGCGGCGTCGGTGGCGTTCTTGGTGTCGGGGTAGTCGCCGCTGCCCTCGGGCAGGAGGGCGCCGTCCTCGGCCACGTCCCCGACGCCGGCCGAGCGGTCGTAGACCCCGGCCGTCGACACGTGCACGAGCCGGGCCACACCGGCGTCCCGGGCGGCCCGGGCGAGGACCGGTGTGCCCTCGACGGCCACCCGGTGCTGCACGTCCCGGGGTGAGCCCATCGGGTGGACCGTGGTGACGACCGCGTCGGCGCCCCGGGTGACCGTGCGGGCGAAGCCCTGGTGGGCGAAGTCGCCGACGTGCTCGGTGACCCCGTCGAGGGCGGGCGCGCTGCCGGCGCGGCGCACGACGGCGCGCACCCGCGCCGACCGCTCGACGAGCGCCCGGCACACCGCGGCGCCCACCAGTCCGTTCGCACCGGTCACCACGACGACGGGAGAGGACGTGGGCATGCGGCCACCCTGCCAGCGGCCCGGCTCCCGCGCCCGCCGCGGGGCCCGGTCACCGCTCCCGTCGCACCAGCTCCCGGGCGGCTGCCTCGACGTCGCGCTCGGAGACGAGCACGTGCAGGGCGGCGTCCCCGAGCGGGATGAAGCTGTCGGCGCTGGCCACCCGGGCCATCCGCCCGGTGAACCCGGCGTCCACCAGGGCCGCCAGCACGCCCTCGGAGACACCGCCGGTGCGGCGGGTCTCGTCGACGACCAGGACGCGGCCGGTGGCCTCCGCCTCCCGCACGACGTCCGCCACCGGCAGGGGGGCCAGCCAGCGCAGGTCGACCACGCGGCACCCGATCCCCTCCCGCTCGAGGCGGGCGGCGACCCGGAGGCTCATGGCGAGGCCGTTGGCCCAGCTGACCAGCGTGAGGTCGGTGCCCTCGCCGTACGTGCGGGCGCGGCCGAGCGGCACGTGGTGCTCGGCCCACTCCCCCGGCGGGCGGTACGGCGCGGTCCACCCGTCGTCGCCGTCGGCGTGCAGGTCACGGGTGTGGTAGAGCGCGATCGGCTCCAGGTAGACGCACACGGCGCCGTCGACCGTCGCCGCCGCCGCGCAGGTGCGCAGCATCGCGGCGGCGTCGTCGGGCCGCCCGGGCGAGGCGATGACCAGGCCGGGGACGTCGCGCAGCACCCCGACGGCGTCGTCGTTGTGGAAGTGACCGCCGAAGCCCTTCTGGTACCCGTAGCCGGCGATCCGGACGACCATCGGGTTGCGGTACTGCCCGTCGGAGAAGAACTGCAGCGTCGCCGCCTCACCGCGCAGCTGGTCCTCGGCGTTGTGCAGGTAGGCCAGGTACTGGATCTCCGGGATCGGCAGGAGGCCGGACACACCGGCGCCCAGGGCGAGCCCCAGGACGGTCTGCTCGTCGAGCAGGGTGTCGAAGACCCGGGCGGCGCCCGCCTTACGCAGCAGGCCCCGGGTCACCCCGTAGACGCCGCCCTTGGCCGCGACGTCCTCCCCGAAGACCAGGGCGCCCGGGTGGCGTGCCATGACGTCGAGCAGCGCCCGGTTGATCGACTGCGCCAGCGTCATCGGCGGCTCGTCCTCGGGCAGCGTGCCCCCGAAGACCGCGGCGCGGCGCTCGGGCGGGGCCGCCTCGGCGGCGACCCGGGCCACCTCGGACGGCGTGGCCGGCGCGAGCGGCGCCACCACCTCGGCGGCCGACCGCAGCCGGGGCAGGCCGGCGACCTCCCGGGCCAGGTCGAGCACCCGGGACCGCGTGCCCTCGTAGCGGTCGAGCACCTCCGCCGGGGTGAGCAGCCCGGTGTCGACGAGCAGCCGGGCGGTGCCGATCAGCGGGTCGCGGCGCAGGTCGGCGGCGATCCGGTCGGCCCGCCGGTAGGCGCTCTCGACGTCGGTGCCGGCGTGCCCCATCAGCCGGACCGTCCGCAGGTGGAGGAACGCCGGGCGGCGGTGCCGCCGGACCCAGTCGGCCGCCCGCCGGGCGGTGGTCAGGGCGTCGACCAGGTCGGCGCCGTCGGCGGTGAAGTACTCCAGGCCCGGGCGGCTGCCGTAGGCGTGCGCCACCCAGCCGTCCGGGGTGGGCACGCTGATGCCGATGCCGTTGTCCTCGCACACGAGCAGCAGGGGCATCGGGAGCCCCCGGAAGCCGACCTGCACGGCGGCGTTGACCGCGCCGGTGGCCGTCGAGTGGTTCGCCGAGGCGTCCCCGAAGCTGCAGACGACGACGGCGTCGCGCGGGTACTCCCCCTCCAGCCCGAGCTTGCGGACCCGGTCGACGGCGAACGCCATGCCGAGGGCGCGGGGCAGGTGGGAGGCGATCGTCGACGTCTGCGGCAGCACGGCGAGGTCGCGGCGGCCGAAGACCTTGTGCCGGCCACCCGAGATCGGCTCCTCGGCGGCCGCGACGACGCCGAGGAGCACGTCGCGCAGCGGGTCCGAGCCGCCGTCCACCTGCCTCGCCCGTTCGACGAAGAAGGCGCCGGAGCGGTAGTGCAGCAGCGCGGGGTCGGTCGGGCGCAGCGCCGCCGCGACGGCCGCGTTGCCCTCGTGTCCCGACGAGCCGATCGTGTAGAAGCCCTCACCCCGTCCCCGCAGCCAGCGGGCGGCCAGGTCCAGGTGCCGGCTGCCCAGCTGGGCGTCGAACAGCCGGAGGACCTCCTCGGCGGACAGGTCCGGGGGCAGGGCCCGCCGAGCCCCGCTGCCCGCGACGGCGTCGAGGCCCTTGACCGTCTCGATGAGGTGTTCGTCGACCTGCTCCACCGGCACACTCTGTCCCGAGCGGGCGGCGTGGTCCAGCACCGGCCCGGCACGGCTGCCGCCCAGCGCCCGGCGGCCCCGCCTGCCGGGCGTGCAGGCGCCCCGGGTTGACACCGGTACCGGATGGGGCTTCCGTGACGGGTCTTGAGTCCGCCCTCGACGAAGCGGGGTCCTCGTGGCCGAGACCAGCACCGGCACCGTCGACGAGGAGGACAGCGGTCTGCGGAGGTCCATCACCGGCAGGCAGCTGTTCTTCTACACCCTCGGTGACGTCCTCGGCTCCGGCATCTACGTCTTGATCGGCCTGGTCGCCGCCGCCGTCGGCGGGGCGTTCTGGCTCGCGTTCGCCCTCGGGGTCACCGTCGCGGCCATCACCGGGGCGGCCTACGCCGAGCTGGTGACCAAGTATCCCCAGGCCGCCGGTGCCGCGCTGTACGTCAAGAAGGCGTTCGGCAGCACGGCGCTGACGTTCCTGGTCACCGTGGCGTTCCTGTCGGCCAGCTTCGCGGCGACGGGCTCGCTGGCGACCGGGTTCGCCTCCTACTTCGCCACCCTCTGGGAGGGTCCGCCGGCCCTGCTCGTGTCGCTGGTCTTCCTCCTCGCCCTGGTGGTCGTCAACTTCATCGGCATCACCGAGTCGGTGGTGATGAACATGCTGATGACCTTCGTCGAGGTCGCCGGACTGGTGATCGTGATGGTCATCGGCGTCTGGTACATCGCCCAGGGGAACGCCGACTTCGGCGTCCTCGCCGACATCAGCGTCTCCGGCAACCCCGCGCTCGCCGTCCTCGCCGGCATCGCCTTCTCCTTCTTCGCGATGACCGGGTTCGAGAACACGGCCAACGTCGCCGAGGAGACGATCGACCCGCACCGGTCCTTCCCGCGGTCCCTCGTCGGCGGCATGGTCGTCGCGGGCACCGTCTACGTCCTGGTGTCCATGGCCGCCGCGCTCACCGTGCCCACCGACGTGCTGGCGGAGTCCGACGCGGCGCTGCTGGAGGTCGTCCGGCAGGGCATCCTGCCCTTCTCGACCGACTTCATGACGACGCTGTTCTCGGTCATCGCGCTGATCGCGATCACCAACACCACCCTGGTCACGATCGTCACCCAGCCGCGGATCCTCTACGGCATGGCGAAGGAGGACGTCGTCCCGGGTGCCTTCGCCAAGATCCACGCGACCCGCCGCAGCCCGTGGGTCGGGCTGGTCTTCAGCGGGGTGGTGGTCGCGGCCCTGCTGGTCACGGGCACGGTCGTGCTCGAGGCGGGTGGCGGCATCGACCTGGTCAACCGCCTCGCCCTGGTCACCGTCGTCCTGCTCCTGGCCATCTACGCCCTCGTGATCGTCGCGTGCCTCAAGCTGCGCGGGCGGGACGAGGACGAGCGCACCTACCGCGCCAACACACCCCTGCTGCTCGTCGGCCTGGTCGGCAACCTGGCCATCCTGGGGTTCTCGATCTACGACGACCCCTCGTCGCTCATCTGGTGCGCCGGGCTGATCGCCGTCGGGGTCGTGCTCTTCCTGGTCGAGTACGCCGCCGGCGCGCGGAACCGCCCCCCGGGCGCCCGGCGCGGCGATCCCGAGGCCGCTTCCCGGAGGGACGTCTGAGATGCACGTCGTCGTCGCCACCGACGGGTCACCGCAGTCCCTGGCCGCGGCCCGCCACCTCACGTCCTTCGCGGACCCCGCGAAGATCACCACGATCTCGGTGGTCGCGGTCATCCGGCCGTTGGCCTCGGTCGCCTTCGCCGACGAGATCTCCGAGGTCCAGCAGCGCCGTGCCGGCGAGTGGACGGGCAGCTTCCGGGAGGAGGCGCAGAACGCCGTCGACGCGGTGGCGGCCGTCTTCGACGGCTGGGGGCCGGTCATCGACAAGCAGATCCGCAGCGGGTCGCCTGCCGCCGAGATCATCGAGGCGGCGCAGCAGGTCGACGCGGGCCTGGTCGTGGTGGCCGCCGGCGGGCGCGGGCTCAGCGACGCGTTCCTCGTCGGCAGCACCGCCGAGCGGGTGCAGCACTACGCGCCGTGCCCGGTGCTCGTCGTCCGCCCGGCCCCGCGGCCGAGGAGGGCCGCCCGTCGCACGACGTGACCCCGCGCTGCCCGGGCCCGGCGCCGTGCAGCGGTCCCGGAGACCGGTGCCGGCGGTCATGACGCCTCCCGGTGCCCACGACGGGCGTGCAGGACCGGTCGAGGTGTGCGCCGGGGGCCGACTCCCCCGGCAGGACCCGGCCCCGGCACCCGGCGGCCGCGTGCGCACCCCGATGGCGGACCGGGCCCGGTCTCCTCCGTGGGTCCACGGGGCCGCTCCCCTCCAGCGTCCGTCGCCGACGGAGCGGGGTGCGGTCAGAGGATCTGGGCCGGTATGCGCCGGCCTTCGATGAGGAGGCACACGTGCTGGAGCCCGACGATCGACACGGCCTGCAGCAGCGGCAACCGGACGAACACCGAGCCGAGGGGCCCCAGGAAGGAGGCCACGAGCCAGATCGAGGTCGCCAGGCAGAGCAGGCGTCGGCCGGACACGTCGACGTCGCTGCCGCGCCGGGCGACGGGCAGTGCCGCCACCGCGAAGGCCGTTCCCAGGACGACCGACACGAGTACGGCGTTCTGGGCTCCCCCCAGCCAGTGGGCGGGGAGGACGCCCAGCACGGCCGCCGCGATCGCAGCCGACCACCACAGCCGTCCGACGGGACGGCCTCTCCCACCGCCGGGCCGCTCGTAGCAGTCCAGTTCGGTCGGCGGGTGCTCGGCCAGCATCCGGGACCGGTCCCGGTGGACCGCCACCGAGGGGTGGTTGTGGAGGACCCGCTCGACGAGGCCCGCCGGCACGGCGGCCGACAGCCACAGGGCCTCGATCCGGCAGTGCTCGGCCCGCAGTCCGCGGCTTCCCGCGATGACGCGACCCCAGCAGGCGACCACCGCGAGGACGTGGCGGCTCCGTGGGTGGTCACCGACCCACTGCTCCCCGCCGAAGGCGTAGAAACCGCACGTGCAGTCCGGTGCCGGGCTGGGATGCGGTGTGCGGTGCTCCTTGAGGCAGCGCGCGGTGTTGGCACCGTCGTGCCAGGCGTCGTTCGAGAACAGGGGGTACAGCGCACCGTCCGGGCCGATCCGGAAGGTGCGCAGGGCCCTGATCTCGCCCACCTGTGGCTCGAAGCCACCGTAGGGATCCACGGCGGCTACCTCGCAGGCGATGGATCTCGGCGCGGCTCGGGTCGCTCCGGCGAGGCCGGCTCGGGGGTCGGCTCGGGCACGGGCAGGACCTCGATGCGGCGGATCTCCTTGCCGATGTTGCCCACGGCAGGAGCGTAGGACCAGCGCCCGCGATCGGGGCGTCTTCCGTCGTCGCCATCAGCCGGGACCGACGCGAGCAGCCTGAGGACGCGGCGGTCCCGGCGGACCGCGGTCGGCCGGCCGGTCCTCCGCGTGGCCCGGTGGGTGGCGTGTCGCCGGCCCGACACAGGCCGGTGCACACGGCGCTCGGGCCTGCGGGGACACGCCCGTCCCGACGAGGTGCCGCCGTCCCGGACGGCGGCCGCTACTCCACGGCGCGGCTGCGGAAGCGCTCCAGCTCGGACACCGGCAGGCGTGTCCCGGCGGCCCTGAGCAGCGCGACGACGTCCTGCGTGCGCCGGTCGAGCCGGTCCGCGAGGACGAAGGCCATGTCGGCCACGATCGCCGTGGCCAGGCGTTCGTGACGCGCGAGGCGGCCACGGACGTCGGCCGCGCGCCACGTCACCATCCGCACCGCGGAGCTCGCCCGGGCCGTCGCGGTGCGCGAGGCGGAGGGCACGAACACCGAGAGCTCACCGAGCAGTGACCCCGGGCCGAGCGTCGCGATGACCCGGCCGCCCGTGACGACCTCGACGGCGCCCTCGAGGACCGTGGCGACGCCGTCCGCCGGGTCGCCCTCCTCGAACAGGGTCGAGCCGGCCGCCGCGACGCTGGTCGCGATCTCCCGGCCGAGCTGGTCGAGGTCCTCGTCGACGACGAGCCGGAACGGGCAGAAGGCCCGGACGGCCAGTGGTCTCTCCGCGTCCACGCACGCTCTCCGGAAGGTCGTCGGGACCGGCGAGGACCGCCCCGGGACGTCCGGGTGGGCTCGCGTCCCGACACGGTAGCCCCGGTCGGCCGGAGACCGACCTGTTCCGGGCGACGCCGGAGTCCCTTGCCAGGGCGGGGAGCACGCGCGGATGCTCGCCGTCAGCCGTCTCGGTCCCGCTGCGGTCCAGGGTGGGGCCACGAGCCGGAGGAGGCGGTGGTGTTGCAGGGTCGATCGACGTTCGGCGAGCGTGCGTCCTGGCTCCTGCGGCTCCCGCTCGAGACCCCGACCGTCCCGTTCGAGGACGAGGCGAGCGGGTGCACGCTCTGGCTGAAGCTCGACCACCTGCTGCCGAGCGGCTGCACCAAGGACCGGATGGCGACGAGCATCGTCGCGCACGCGATCGCGTCGGGCGAGGTGTCCCCCTCGACCGTCGTCGTGGAGGCGTCGAGCGGGTCCACCTCGATCGCGTTGAGCATGGTCTGCGCCACCGTGGGCCTGCCGTTCCGGGCCTACATGCCCAAGACGGTCAGCGGCGAGCGGGTCCTGATGATCCGCCGGCTCGGCGGCGACGTCGTCCTCACCCCGGCCGAGCTGGGCATGGACGGAGCGGTCGCCGCGATGCTCCGGGACTGGGCGACCGAGCCCGACCTCTACGCCGCCCGGCAGTTCGAGAACCCGCGCAACGTGTTCGCGCACCGGCACTCGACCGGGCCCGAGCTCATCGAGCAGGTCGGGGTCCGGCTCGACGGCTTCGTCGCCGGCGTCGGCACCGGGGGCACGCTCATGGGCGTGGCACACGCACTGCGGGACCACGGCCACGACACGGTCGTCGCGCGGGCGATGCCGGTGGCGACCGGGACCGCGGACGGTCGTCCGGAGGTCGCCGGCGGGATCCCGGGCATCGTCGACGGTATGAGCCGGCTCCTCGACCCCGCCGCCGTCGGGCTCGCCGAGGCCGTGCTCGTCCCGGAGCCGGAGGCCCTGTCCACCGCGCGCGAGTTCGGTCGTCGCGGCCTGGGCATCGGCCCGTCGAGCGGGCTCAACATCGCCGCGGCCCGTCGGCTCGCCGCCCGGCTCGGCCCCGGGCACCACGTGGCCACGGTCCTGCCCGACCGCATGGAGCGCTACTTCTCGACGGCGCTGTTCGACGACGTGGCGGCCGAGCTCTAGGAGCCGAACAGGGACCGGTCCAGCTCCCGCTCCGGGAGGACCTGGACGAAGTACTCGACGCCGAACATCTCCCGGAGGATCGAGTCGGGGAACATCGCCGGGTCGATCGGGTACTGGGAGCGGTGTGCGGCCGTGGCCCGGATCTTGTGGCCGACGAAGTCCGTGACGTCGATGCACGCGCTGACCCGGGCGTCGACCAGGTCCCCGGACGGCAGCGAGCGGGTGAGCAGGGGGACGGCGTCGTCCCGCTGCCGGTCGACGGAGGGAGGGCCGGCCGCCAGGAACACGAGGCTCGTGACGTCGTCCACGGCGACCACGTGCGCGTTGCGGGGCCGGCCGGTGGCGATGCCCGTCTCCCCGACGAACTCCCCCGGGCCCGACCGGTCGACCACCCGCACCCGGCCGTCGGCACCCTCGCGCCGGATCTCCACGGAACCGGACAGGAGGAAGTGCATGGTCGTCGCCTCCTCACCCTGTTCCATGAGGTAGGTGCCGGACGGGAACCACTCCACGCTGACGAAGTCCGCCGCGTAGCCGAGAGCCGTCGTCTCCCGCGAGAAGACCGACAGGGCGCGGACGAAGTCCCTGGAGCCCGTGAAGCGGCTCGTCAGCTCGACGACCCACTCGGCCAGGCGGTCGCGCAGCAGCATCCTGCTGCGCGGCAGGTGGCAGTGGAAGAGCCGGATCGGCCGACGGGAGCGCAGCTCGGAGCAGGCCGCGGTGACCGCCGCCCCCACCGCCGTGTGGTCCGGGTGACCGGAGAAGCCGTCGGGTCCGAAGGTGACGACCACGTCGGGGGCGAACTCGCCGAGCAGCTCCGACGCCTGCTCGGCCAGGACGCGACCGTCGACCGCGGCGAGGCCGCCGTCCGGGTGGTCTAGGCACCTCGTCCGTGCGAGCCCGAGCTCCTTCCCGGCCGCCTCGAGCTCCCGCTCCCGGACCGCTCCCAGGGTGGCCCGGGTCGCCACGGCGGCGTCCCGGATCTGGCCGGCCCCGCCCCGGGTGAACGCGACCACGCTGACCTCGGCGCCGGCGCTCGCGTACTTGGCGAGGGTGCCGCCGGCACCGAGCGTCTCGTCGTCCGGGTGGGCGAAGACCCCCAGCACCTGCGGGGGTCTGCGACCGGGGCCCTCCACCGACGAGTCGTGCGCCACGCGGTCCCCGTCTCGTCTGCCGCTCGCGGGTTCGACCTGGACCCGCGGATCGGCCCAGGCTAGTGGCGGATCCGGCGGTCCGGGACGTCGACGGCGCCACCCCGGACGGCTCCCTCGGCGCACCCGGTCACGACGCCGCGCGCAGCACCGCCCCGATCTCGTCGTCGGTGAGCCGTACCGGGTTCCCGCGCATGCTGCTGGAGCGCGCCGCCTTCGCGGTGACCTCGGCGTGCTGCGCCGGCCGGAGACCGACCGCCCCCAGGGGCGGCACGTCGAGGGCGGCCACCGTCGCGCGGAGCCAGCCCGCCGCGTCCTCGACGGTGGCGTCGTCGCGCCCGGTCAGCAGCCGGGCGACCTCGGCGTAGCGACGCAGCGCGGGGGAGTCCGGCTCGCGCTCCCGCAGCGCCCGGACGTTCGCCTCGACGACCGGAGCCAGCAGGGCGGCGCACACCGCGCCGTGCGGCGCCTCCACCGTGCCGCCGACGACGCCGGCGATGCCGTGGACGGCCCCCAGCTTCGCGTTGGCCAGCGCGATGCCGCCGAACAGGCTGCACAGCGCCATCTCCTCGCGGGCCGCGAGGTCCCCGCCGTCCTCGTAGGCGGTCCGCAGCGCTCGTGCACCTCGCCGCAGCCCGGCCGCCGCGACGGCGTCGGTGGCCGGGTTGGCCTGGGGCGAGACGTAGGGCTCCAGGCACTGGGTGAGCGCGTCCAGCCCGCTGGCGGCGGTGACGCCCGGCGGGCAGGTCAGCGTGAGCAGCGGGTCGACCAGGGCGACCGCGGCCATCAGGTGCGGGCTGCGGATGCTCGCCTTGACGCCGTGCTCCGGGGAGGACAGCACCGCGTTGGCGGTCACCTCCGCACCGGTGCCCGCCGTCGTGGGGACCGCGACCCAGGGCAGCGCCGGCCGCTCGACGGGCACGCCGCGGCCGACGACCTCCAGGTGGTCCAGCGGGTCGGTGCCGTTGCCCAGCAGGGCGGCGACGGCCTTGCCGGTGTCCAGGACGCTGCCGCCGCCGATCGCGACGACCACGTCGACGCCGGCGTCCCGCGCCTCCCGGGTCGCCGCCCGCACCGCGCCGACCGTGGGCTCGCCCGCGACCGACACGACCGCGACGGGCTCGATCGCGCCCAGGAGGGACCGGTGGCGCGACGGGTCCCTCCCGGCACACAGGAGCACCCTGCGCCCCAGGGCAGCCAGCAGGTCCGCGAGGTCGTCCGCGCGCCCCGGGCCGAACACCACCCGGCGCGGGACGGCGAGGTCGAACCCGCTCACCGACCGGCTCTCCCCACGACCACCAGACCTCCCGGACCCGCGTCCTGCCGCATGCTGCCAGGTCGGGCTCCCCGACCGGGGCCGCGCTCAGACCGGGTCCCGCCGGGAGCCGTGCACGTCCAGCCAGTCGACCATCACCGCCCGGGTGGCGGCGGAGAGCCGGTGCCAGTCGGCCAGCGGCACCCGCGGCACGCCGGCGGCCCGGCAGGCGGCGGCCACCGCGCGCGGCGGCGCCTCGGGGTCCCACGCGGGGTCCAGCACGACCACCGGGCGGTCCGCCGTCGCGGCGAGCAGGTCGGCCAGGGTGTACCCGGGGCGGGCCCGCAGCAGCGGCTCACCGCAGCTGGGGGCTGCCAGCACCATCCCGGCCGGCGGCACGTCCTCCGGCCCGGCGCCCAGGGCGGACAGGTGCAGCGCCACCAGCGCCCCGGTGCCGTAGGCGGCGACCCAGGCCCGGTCGTGCCCGGTGGCCGCTGCCGCGACGACGGCCACGGCGGCCGCGTCGGCGGTCATCCGGCCCAGCGGCGAGGAGCCCGGCCCGGGGTGCTCGCCGTGCCGCGAACCGGTGCCGACCGGGTCGTGGCACGCGACCACCCAGCCGGCCGCGGCCAGCAGCGCCGGCAGCGGCTCGGCCTGCTCGTACCCGGCCCGCCACCCGGTCGCCGCACAGGGCGGGCCGAGCCAGAGGACGAGCCCCCGGCCGCTGCCCCCGTCCGGCGGGTGCAGGAGTGTGACGGCGACGCCGTCCGGGGTCCGCAGGGCGTCCTCCCCCGAGGCCGGCGGGCCGCCGGTGGTCCGCCCGGCCGCGCCGATCGCGGCGCGGACGGCGGCGCGCAGCTCCGCACCGCGGACCGGCCGTGGACCCGGGCGCACGCGGTCGGCCGGCCACGGGACCGGGGACGGCGCCACCGCCGTGCGCCCGGGTCGACGGGGCGGGCCGCCGAGCACTGACTGCGCCCAGTCCAGCTGGGCGGCCACCGCGGACCCGTCGGCCCGGTGCCCTCCCGGACGCAGCGCCAGCTCCAGGGCGTCCTCCCGGTCGAGCAGGGCGTAGGCGTCGCGCGCGGCGTCGACCGCCGCGCGGGCGGCCGGGACGCGCTCGACCGGGTCCTCGACCGCCACCGACACCAGGACCGGCCGCGGGGCGGCCAGCGCGAGGAGCTCGTGGGCGTCGGTGGGCAGCCGGTGCTCCCGCCCGGCGAACCAGCGCAGCTGCGGGGCGTACCAGCCGGGGTAGTGCCGGGTGAGCAGCTCGACCCCCTCGCCGAAGTGGCGGTCGGTGCACAGCCGGGCGGGGATGGCGCCGAGCACGCCGCTGGAGCTGGAGACGACGCCGGCGAAGCGGTCGTCGTACGCAGCGGCCAGCAGCGCGGTCTTGCCGTTGCGGCTGTGCCCGCCGACCAGCACCCGGCGGGCGTCCACCCCCGGCTGGTCCTGCAGCGCGTCGAGGACCCGCGACAGCGCCCACGCCCGCCAGGCCAGGCGGCCGGCGACGGCCGAGGGGAAGGCGCGCTCGACGGCCTCGGTGTCGTCGTCGCCGTCCGCGGCCGACACCAGGCAGGCGCCCCACCCGCGGGCCAGCGCAGCCTCCGCCCACGTCCCGTGGCTGGACTGCAGCAGGTACACCGGCACGTCGCGCCGCACACCGGCCGCGGGCACGGGCAGCAGCAGCCGCGCCCGCACCGACCAGCCCGCCCCGACCCAGCCCTCACCGACACGGAGCTCGCGGACCTCCACCCCGCCCGCCGTCCGGACCCGGTCGACGCGGGCGGGTGTGCGGCGCGGGGCGGGCGGCAGGTCGCCGGTGAGCCACCGGCGCCAGCGGGCGCGCAGCACCGCGCGGCGGGCCGGCCACGCGGCGGCTCCGTCCGGGCCGGCGGGGAGGCCCTCGACCGGTGACCACAGCCCGGTGCGCGCGGGGAGCCGGGCGAAGTCCGGCGCCAGGCCGCCGCCGGCCGCGAGCCACGCCTCGAAGGGCTCGCTCGGCGGCAGCGCCCCCGTCAGCTCGGCGGTGTAGCGCCGCCGGCGTGCGGCGGCCGACGGCCGGCCCGGCACCACCTCTGTCATGCGCCCGCACGGTAGGGCCGGGACATGTCCTGCGGGTGTCCCGTGGTGCGTCCGTGCTGTGGCGGGCGCGTGGTTCGTCCGGCCGGGAGCGCGGGCACAGGGAGGACGTGCGCGTGCTGCTGGTGATCACCGACGAGGACTGGTACGAGGACGCCGGCTACGCGGCCGCCTGGGTCCGGGCGCTGGAGGAGCAGGGCGCGGAGGTCGAGCGGCTGGCCCGCGTGCCGGCCGACTGGCCGGTCTCCGGTCCGCCGGCGGGTCGCTACGACCTGGCGATCGCCCACGTGCTGGTCGAGGAGGTCGTCGCCTACGCGCCCACCTTCGCCCTGGCCACGCTGCTCGAGGCGGCCGGCGTGCCCCTGCTCAACCCCGTCGCCTCGCTCGTCGCCTCCGCCGACAAGCTCGTCACCCACGCCGTGTGGGCGGCCGCCGGCGTGCCGCAGCCCGCGGCGTGGGACCTGGCCCGGGTCCGGGAGTGGCCGATGCCCGGACGGCGGATGGTGCTCAAGCCCTCGCTGGGCGACGGCGCCCGCTACATCGAGCTGGTCGGCGACCTCGACGCCGCCTCCGCGGTGGACCGGGCCTGGCGGGCCCACGAGGCGGCCGGCGGCCACCGGCGCGGCGCGGCGCTGCTGCAGGAGTGGATCGCCGAACCGGCGTGCGCGCGCATCTTCGCCACGCCCACCGACACCTCCCTGGTCTACGAGAAGTCCCGGGAGGAGGGTGCGCTGGTCACCCACGGGACGGTCTACCCGCGGGTGTACGAGGCGCCGCCGGAGATGGCGCAGCTGGCGCAGCGGATGGTCGCCGCGCTCGGTGGCGGGCTGATGGGCGTCGACGTGCTCGTCGAGCAGGACGGCCGGCTGCTCGCGCTGGAGGCCAACGCGCCCTTCGGCTTCGACGTCACCGACCCCCAGCAGGGCCGGTGGGTGGCCCGCGCGGCCCTGGCCGTCGCCGAGCGCGCGGCGGCGGAGCGTGCGGCGGCGGCCGCGTGAGCCCCGGGGACGCCCCGGCGCAGGCCCTCGACGAGGCGCTGCTGCCCGACGGCGGCGACCGGGAGCACGCGGCGGCCTCGCTGGCCGCCGTCCGCGCGTACGGCCCGGGTGCGCTGGCCGCGGACGTGGCCCGGGCCGCCGCCGACCTGGACCTGCAGCACGGCCCAGCCGGGGAGGCGCACCTCTTCACCGTCGACCCGGTCCCGCGGGTGCTCCGGCGTGCCGAGTGGGAGCGGCTGGCCGCCGGCCTCACCCAGCGGCTCCGGGCACTGGAGGCCTTCGTCGCCGACGCGCACGGTCCGCGCGAGGCGGTCCGCGCCGGCGTCGTCCCGGCCGCGGTGCTCGACACCAACCGCTACCTGACCCCCGGCCTGCCGCCGCCGCGGCGCTGGATCGGCATGGCCGGGCCCGACGTCGTCCGCGGCGCCGACGGCGAGCTCGTCGTCCTGGAGGACAACGTGCGGACGCCGTCGCTGCTGGCCTACGCCCTCGCCGCGCGGGACCTGGTGGCGCCGCGCCTCATCGAGGACCTCGCTGCCCCCCACGCCTCGGACCCCCGACGCGGGCCCCTGCAGCAAGGCCGTTCCAGCACCACACCGGCGCCGGTGCGGGAGGCCGCCGTCGCGGCGATGCGGCGGATGCTCGCCGCCGCCACCGACGTCCCCGACCCGGTGGTGGCCGTGCTCGGGGACGGGCCGCGCAGCGCGGTGGCCTGGGAGATCGACCGGTTCGGGGAGATGGTCGGCGCGCCGGTCGTGCTGCCCTCCGAGCTGACCACCCGCGGCGACGCCCTCGTGCTGCCCGACGGACGGCGGGTGGACCTGCTCTGGCGGCGCACGAGCGAGGAGCGGCTGACCGACGACGACGGCCGCCCCTCGGAGCTGGGCGAGCTGCTGCTGGGCCCCCTCCGCGCGGGCACGGTGACCGTGGTCAACGCCTTCGGCACCGGCGTCGCCGACGACAAGCGCACCTTCCCCTACGTCGAGGACCTCGTGCGCTTCTTCCTCGGCGAGGAGCCGCGGCTGCGCTCGGTGCCGGCCTACGACCTGGGCGACCCGGACCGGTGCCGGGCGGCGCTCGACCGGCTGCCCGAGCTGGTGCTCAAGCCGCGGTCCGGTTCCGGTGGCCACGGGGTGCTCATCGGCCCGCGGGCGGACGCCGGCCGGCTGGAGCGCGCCCGCGCCGCCGTCCTGGCCGCGCCCGGGGAGTGGATCGCCCAGGAGCCGGTGGCCCTGTCGACCCACCCGACGGTCGTCGACGGCGCGCTCGTGCCGCGGCACGTGGACTACCGGCCGTACGCCTTCTGCGCCGACGACGAGACGATCGTGCTGCCGGGCGGGTTCACCCGGGTGTCGCTGACCGAGGGGGAGCTGGTCGTCAACGCCTCCCAGGGCGGTGGCGGCAAGGACACGTGGGTCGTCGGGTGAGGACGCGGCCGGCGACCTACCCGAGCAGCGTCACCAGCGGCCGCCCGACCTCCACCAGGTAGGTCGACAGCATCTGTCCCGTCCCGGGGCCGACGTCGCGCGCGTCGTGCGGCGTGCCGGGCGGGATGAGGAACCCCTCACCGGCGTGCAGGGTGAGGGTGTCCCGTCCCCGGATCCGCATCTCCACCGTCCCGGCGACGATGTAGCCGACCTCCTC
Source organism: Geodermatophilus obscurus (assembly GCF_900115395.1). Classification (GTDB taxonomy): domain Bacteria; phylum Actinomycetota; class Actinomycetes; order Mycobacteriales; family Geodermatophilaceae; genus Geodermatophilus; species Geodermatophilus obscurus_B. Next base: position 417,650 of record NZ_FOWE01000001.1, on the reverse strand, counting down.
CCCCGGGTGCGTGTGCCAGCCGGACGACACACCGACCGGGATCGACGTCAGCACCTGCACGATCTCCCGTCCGGGGACCGAGGACGGGCTGCGCTGGACCTCCCTGCGCTCGAGCCTCCCGGCGAACGCGTCCGTCGAGGAGGAGCGGTGGGTGGGTGCCTCGGTCATGGTCGGACCTCGCCGTCGCTGGACCCCGGTGACCGGTCCAGCCTGGGGCCGGGACGGACGTCGGCGCATCGGTCGGACGACTGCACCTCGCGCGGCGCCGGGTCGGCGTCCGACCCGGGGTCGTTGACGATCCGGCGCCCCGTCCCACCCGGCCGCTGGATCCACCCGGTCCAGCACGCCGGCAACCGATCCCGTGCTGCCACGTGCCGCAGTCCCCTCGTCCCCGAGCACCGACGCCGCGCTCCGGGGTGACGCGCGGCGACGAGCGCGGCGACGGTGACGTCCCGGTGACGCGCCACGTCTAGCTTCCGGAGTCGTGGCGGGGTCGCCCGCCTCCACGGCCGGTTCAACCGCGGTGAGCAGGCGGACACCGCTCCGCGCGGCCCGTCGGGACCGAGGAAGGGCAGGCGGTCATGCCGGACACGTCCGACGTCCTGGTCGTCGGGGGCAGCCTCGGCGGCTGCGCTGCGGCGATCCTCCTCGCCCAGCAGGGTCTCCGGGTCACGGTGCTGGAGCAGCACCGGAACCCGGGCCACTACAAGCGCGCGTGCACCCACTACATGCAGCCGGGCGCCGCAGCGGTCTTCGAGAGGATCGGACTGGTCCCGCAGCTGGAGGCAGCCGGGGCGGTCCCGAACGCCCTCGACCTCTGGACCCGGTACGGGTGGATCCGCCCGCCCGATGAGGGCTTCCACGGCTACAGCATCCGGCGCAGCGTCCTGGACCCCATGCTGCGCACGGCCGCCGCTGCGACGCCGGGGGTCGACCTCCGGCTCGGTGTCAGGGCGACGCAGCTGATCCGGGAGGACGGTCGCATACACGGGGTCCGGGGGACCGACCACACCGGCGACGAGCGAGAGTTCACTGCTCACGTCGTGGTCGGCGCGGACGGGCGGCACTCCCCCGTGGCGTCGTGGGCCGGGGTGCCCGTGAAGGAGAGGAAGCACGGGCGTTTCGCCTACTTCGCCTCCTTCGAGGGCCTCTCCCTCCCCCGGGGGTCGCGAGCACTCATGTGGTTCACCGACCCCGACGTCGCCTACGTCTTCCCGAACGACGGCGGAACCACCGTCGTCACCGTCATGCTGACGGCGGACAAGCTGGCCGACTTCCGCCAGGACGTCGACGGCAACGTCCGCCGGATGCTCGCGGGCCTGCCGGACGCACCCGACCTGAGCCGCGGCCGGCGGGTGTCCGACTACGTGGGTGTCCCGCACTACCCCGACGTGAGCAGGAAGGCGGCAGCACCGGGCCTCGCCCTGGTCGGTGATGCCGCCCTCACCACCGACTACCTGTGGGGGGTCGGCTGTGGATGGGCGCTCGAGTCCTCCGCGTGGCTCGCCGACGAGATCGGGCCGGTGCTGGGGCGGTCGACCTCGTCTGCGGCCGAGGTCGACCGCGCCCTCCAGCGATACGCCCGCCGGCACCACCACGCCCTGGCCGCCCACCACTTCTTCATCGCCGACCTCGCCGGCGGACGGAGGTTGAACCCCCTCGAGCGCCTCATGTTCGCCGCGGCCGTGCACGACGAGCAGTTGGCGTCGAGCCTCGCCCGCTACGGAGGGAGGCTGATCACGCCGTGGCGGTTCCTCAGTCCCGCGAAGGTCGCCCGGAGCCTGCGCGTCCAGGCCGGCGCTGCCAGGGCGACACGTGCGGGCAGCGTGGCGATTCGGTAGAGGCGTGTCGAGCACGCCGCGGCCACCGCCAGGCGAGGGCACGGCCTCCGGGAGCCCGGCAGCTCCTCCGGAGCGCGGCCGACCTGTGGTCCCGGGTCGGCACCCTCCGGGGACCAGCGTCCTCTCAGCGGCCGGAGGAGGTCAGATGGTCGACTCGACGGATCAGCCGCCCGGTGCCGACGCAGTGAACGCCCGTCGACCAGCCGGGATCGGCAGCGGTCGGCTCGGGATCCTCGTGCACCGAGGTCCGGCCGCCGTACACGGCGTGCGTCTCGTGCTCGAGGGTCCCAGGACCGGGGCGAGGTCAGCCGCCTCAGGCGACCTCGCCCGCCGGGGTCTGCGCGTCCGGCCCGGGCTCGGCGACGACCCAGGCCGTGCGCCCGTGGAGGGGAGGTGTCTTGGTGCCGTCGGTGAACCACACGACGACCCCGCCGTGGGCCCGGCAGCGCGAGCGCACGACGCGGACCCGGCTCCCCTGCCTCCGCCGGGTCGGCCGGACCAGGGGCAGACCGAAGTCCGAGCCGACGACGTCGGTGGTCAGGACCGGTTCACCGGCGGGCAGGTGGGACGTCGAGACGGTGGTCATTCCGGGCCTCCCCAGGAATCGGGCTGACCGGGCGGCGAGTGCCCGGGCCTTCGAACCTGTGTTCGATGGTGCACCCGGGGGGGACGGTTGTCGACCCGTCGACGACGGACGGGCACCGGCCGGTCAGTCGGGCCGGACGCCGTTGCGCGTCACCCGGATCGTCTGCGGGCTGCGACCGGTCCGGGTGGGCACGACCTCACCGAGCTCGGCCAGCCGCTCGACGGCGGCGTCCTTGTCCACCTGCGTGCGCAGGCCGCCCCCGGACCACTCGCAGTGCAGCTCGCCGGCCGGCCCGGACCGGCCCCGGAGCCGTTCCCGGGCGTACTCCTTGGACCGCCGCGCCTCGTTCTCGGCCGCCCGAGCGGCGTCGTAGTCGCGGACGGCGGCGACGTAGTCCTCGTCGGTGACCGTCAGGCGGGACTGGCGGGACACGTCGCCCTCCGTCTCCGGGTCGACGGGCAGGCCCCAGCACAGGTCGAGGAAGGGGCACCAGTCGCACATGGTGTCCACGCCGGGGCCGAACCCGTCGCGCGGGACGGCCTCGTCCCCCTCCTCCTCCACGGTGGCGTAGACGTCGGTGAGCCACATGAGCGCCTCGGCGGTCAGCGCCGGGTCGTGGCCGGCCTCGAACACCACGTCCTCGCCCGAGTCGCGGGACAGGTAGCGGATGCGCAGTCCGTCGACGTCCTGCGCGGAGCCCGCCGGCAGCCGGCGGTCGGCGGTCTGCCCGGTCCGGAGCAGCCAGGCGTAGACCGCCACCTGGAACCAGTGCCGCACCGGGACCCCGCGGGTGAGGACGCGCTCGAAGCCGAACCGCGACGTCGTCTTGAGGTCCTCCACGACCGGGGCGTGCCACCAGTCGCAGCGGCCCTTGACCTGCTCGCCCCTCAGCGCGACCTCGGTCAGCCCGCCGTACTGGCGCCGCAGCGCGCGCAGCACCCCGCGGTGCAGCTCGGTGCCCAGGAAGGCCTGCAGCCCCGTACGGGTGTTCGTCGGCCGGCGCCGGGCGACCCGGTAGGCCGCCCGGAGGCGGCACTCGCCGAGCTCGGAGGCGCCGATCATCCGCTGGCGGGAGCGGGACCGGCGGCGGTCGAGGTCACGGACGGCCGCGGCCAGGCTGGGGGCGGCGCGCCGCTCGGCGGCGCTGGGACGGGCAGGCAGGACGGCGGTCATCGCGTCTCCCTCCATCGGGGCGCCGGAGCGGGGGACCGGCCCCGCTCCGGCAGCGGGGCTCAGGCGACGTCGGAGCGGCCGTCGGTGCCGGTGCGCTGCGCGGCGATGACCTCGCGCACCAGCGCGGTCAGCCGCTTGGTCGCCACGTGCTCGACGGGCCGGCCGAAGCGGGCGCCGATCTGCTCCCCGGTCACGCCCAGCGCCTCGAGGCTGGCGAGCACGCCGCGTCGCGCGGCGGTGCTGCGCCGGTCCTTCGGGTCGTCCGGGGTCGGCGAGGACTCCAGCAGCGGGTTCGCCGGCGCGACCTCGCGACCGTCCTCCGGACGGGGCGCGGCCATGGCCGCCTGCGCGGCCGCGGACGCGGCCTGGGCGGCCTGCACCACCGCGGGCGGCGTCTGCGGAGCGGACGGGTCGCCGGTCGCGACGCGGCGCCGTCCGGCCGGGTGGGCCTTCATCGACGCCTCGAGGAGCTGCTCGTGCCGGGCGCGGATCAGCTCCGCGATCGTGTACGAGCCGCTGGGGGTCGCCACCTCGGCCTGCAGGAGCCCGGCGCGGTTGCCCTCGGTCCACACCTCGCGCAGCTCGTCGTCGCCGCGGGCGTCGCCGATCCGGTCGACCAGGTCGGCGACGTCGGGCTCCTGCGATGCGCCCGGCCGGACACCCGCGCGGCCGGTCGGTGGCGCGGCCGGCGTCGTCGCCTGCTGCGTGACCTGCCGAGCGGGCGGCTGGGCCGCCTGCTGGCTCACCTGCCGGGCGGCCGGCCAGTCCTCCTGCTGGGTGGCCTGCCGGGGGGCCCGGGCCTCCTCGGTGCGCTCGTGCTCGAGCAGCCCGCCGCCGTGGAAGGACACGAGGTCACGCACGTGCGCGGTGCCCGGGTCGCACTTGAGCGCGTCGAAGACCAGCCACTCCAGCAGCCGGCCGGTGGCCGCCGAGTCGGTGACCTCCCGCGCCGGGTCGCTGTTGGGCTTGATGCCGACGTGCACGCTGCGCGCGCCGACGATCAGCGGCCGGCGCCCGCGGCGCAGGCGCATCCACACCGAGGCCGCGTACGGGAACTCCCGGTGGGTCTGCACCGACCAGGTTTTCTGCCCCTCGATCGGACGGCCGTTGGCGTCGACCTCGGTGACCTCCTTGCCGCGGGCGGTGACCACCACGATGCCGGGGAAGGTGAGCAGCTCGGTCTGCAGCTTGCGCCAGCGCGAGCCCGCGTCGTTCCACAGGTTCTGGCTGATGGTGACCTCGGCGTTGGGGTCGCGCTTGAGCAGCTCGCGGTTGCGGGCCGACTTGGCGGCGCGGTCGCTGGCCCAGTCCTTCAGGCCGTCCCAGATTGCCGAGCCGGTGTCGATCGCCAGCACCACCGGCGGCTGACCGGCGTCGGCGGCGCGGCGCGCCTCGGCCTTGACCGCCTGCACCGCGGCGAGCACCGCGGCGTAGGAACCGTCGTGCTCGATCAGCTGGTACCTCGCGCCGGGGATCGCGCCGTACTCGTCGCCGGCGCCCTCGTTGAGGTCGATCCAGTAGAGCGCGCCGATCCTGTCGCTGCTGCTGAACTGGGCGAGGGCCCAGCTCTTGCCCGCCTTCTCCTCTCCCTCGAGGAGGATGCACGGCCACGGGACGCGGCCGGTGGGCTTGCGGGTCTTGAGACCGGGGACGGTCATGGGAGCTCCTTGGTGACACGGGGAAGATGTCACCCCGGACACTAGGGACGGGTACCGACAGAAACCGGCGTGTCGGCTTGACACCCACCTCCCGTCACGGGCGGCGTTCGCCGCCGGCGAACGCCACCGGCCCCGGCCGTCCGGTCAGGCCGCGGCGGCGTCGGCCCCGGGCGCCGCGCCGCGGAGCCGGTGCGCGAGGGCGGTGTGCCGCCGTCCGGAGCCGGCGGCCCGCACCGCCTGGGCGAGGGCCCGCGGTGACCCGACGAGCACGACCAGCTGCTTGGCGCGGGTGACCGCGGTGTAGAGCAGGTTGCGCTGCAGCATCGTCCAGGCGCTGGTGGTCAGCGGGACGACGACGCAGGGGTACTCGCTGCCCTGGGACCGGTGGACGGTGACGGCGTAGGCGTGCACCAGCTCGTCGAGCTCGCCGAAGTCGTAGCGGATCGACTCGTCCTCGTCGGTGTGGACGGTGACGGTCTGCTCGACGGCGTCGACCGCGGTGACGACGCCCTGGGTCCCGTTGAAGACCCCGTTCCGCCCCTTGTCGTAGTCGTTGCGGATCTGGCTGACCTTGTCCCCGACCCGGAACACCCGCCCGCCGAACCGCTTCTCGGGGCGGTCGGGCCGGGCCGGCGTCAGCGCCTCCTGCAACAGCTCGTTGAGCGCGGCGGCGCCGGCCGGCCCGCGGTGCACCGGGGTCAGCACCTGGACGTCGCGGCGCGGGTCGAGGCCGAACCGGGCCGGGATCCGGCGCACCACGACGTCGGCGGTGAGCCGGGCGGCCTCCTCGGCGTCGTCGGTGGCGAAGAGGAAGAAGTCGTCGAGACCGCGGACCTCGGGCACCTGCCCGGCGTTGATGCGGTGGGCGTTGGTCACCACCCCCGACCGGCCGGCCTGCCGGAAGACCTGCGTCAGGCGCACGTGCGGCACCGGGGTGCCCGCGGCCAGCAGGTCGCGCAGCACCTCGCCGGCACCGACGGAGGGCAGCTGGTCGACGTCGCCGACCAGGAGCAGGTGCGCGCCGGGCGCGACGGCCCGCACCAGCTTGTTGGCCAGCAGCAGGTCCAGCATCGAGGACTCGTCGACGACGACCAGGTCGGCCGGCAGCGGCCGGTCCCGGTCGAAGCCGGCGGCCCCTCCCGGGCGCAGCTCCAGGAGCCGGTGCACCGTGACCGCCTCCACGCCGGTCAGCTCGGTCAGCCGCCTCGCGGCCCGCCCGGTCGGCGCCGCCAGCACGATCCGCGCGCCCTTCGCGGCCGCGAGGGTGACGATCGAGCGGACCGTGAAGCTCTTGCCGCAGCCGGGGCCACCGGTAAGCACGGCGACCCGCTCGGTCAGCGCCAGACGCACGGCCTCCTGCTGGCCGGACGCGAGGTCCACGCCGGTGCGCCGGTGCAGCCAGGCCAGCGCGGCGTCCCAGTCGACGGCGGCGAAGGCCGGCATCCGGTCGACGTCGGCCGTCGCGAGCCGCCGCAGCCCCGCGGCCAGGGAGACCTCCGCGCGGTGGAAGGGGACGAGGTAGTACGCGACCGTCGGGGGCTGCCCGGCCGCTCCGGGGAACTCCTCCCGGATCACCCCCTGGTCGGCCACCAGCAGGGCCAGGCAGTGACCGACCAGGACGGAGGGGACCTGCAGGATCTCGACCGCCCGGGCGACCAGCTCGGCCTCGGGCAGGAAGCAGTGCCCCTGCCCGGTCGCCTCGGAGAGCACGAACTGGACCCCCGCCTCGACCCGCTGGGTGCTGTCGTGCGGGATCCCGACGGCGGCCGCGATCGTGTCGGCGGTGCGGAACCCGATCCCCCACACCTCGGCGGCCAGGCGGTAGGGCTCGGTGCGGACGACGCCGATCGAGGCGCCGCCGTACTGCTTGTAGATGCGCACGGCCAGCGAGGTGGACACACCCACGCCCTGCAGGAAGACCATGACCTCCTTGATGGCGCGCTGCTCCTCCCACGCCGCGGTGATCAGCCGGGTCCGCTTCGGGCCCAGGTTCGGCACCTCGGCCAGCCGCGCCGGCTCCTCCTCGATGACCCGCAGCGCGTCGACGCCGAAGTGGTCGACGATCCGCTCGGCCAGCCGCGGGCCGATGCCCTTGACCAGCCCGGAGCCCAGGTAGCGGCGGATGCCCTGCACGGTGGCCGGCAGCACCGTCGTGTAGTCGTCGACCAGGAACTGCCGGCCGTACTGGGGGTGCGCTCCCCAGCGCCCGCGCAGCCGCAGGGTCTCCCCCGGCTGCGCGCCAAGCAGCGAGCCCACCACGGTGACCAGGTCACCGCCGCGCCCGGTGTCGACGCGGGCCACGGTGTACCCGGTCTGGGCGTTGGCGAAGGTGATCCGCTCCAGCGTCGCCTCCAGCACCGCCCCGGCCCGCGCCTCCCCCACCTGCGCTCCCCCTCGCTCGTGCGTCGTCCGACGACCGAGCGTTCCACGCACCGGTGACAGTCCGCGGTCCTGCGGCGGTGGGCCGGCAGCGAAGGCACGGAACTGTCGGTGGGTCGCCCTAGCCTCCAGACGCTCACCTGAGCGATGCACCGACACGACACGGAGGACCGGATCATGGCCGGCGACACAGTCATCACCATCATCGGCAACCTGACCAGCGACCCCGAGCTGCGCTGGACACCCTCGGGCGCGGCGGTCGCCAACTTCACCATCGCCTCGACCCCGCGCACCCTCGACCGCCAGACGCAGGAGTGGAAGGACGGCGAGCCGCTGTTCCTCCGCTGCAGCGTGTGGCGGCAGGCGGCGGAGCACGTCGCCGAGTCGCTGACCCGCGGCTCGCGGGTGATGGCCCAGGGCCGCCTCAAGCAGCGCTCCTTCGAGACGAAGGAGGGCGAGAACCGCACCGTGATCGAGCTCGAGGTCGACGAGATCGGCCCGTCGCTCCGCTACGCGACGGCGACGGTCACCCGGGTCTCGCGCTCCGGGGACGGCGGCGGGGCCCCCGGCGGCCGGGCCGGCGCCGAGGAGGCGCTCGCCCGCACCGGCGGAGGCGGCTCGTCCGATCCCTGGGGCGCGCCGGCCGGCGGCACCGGCGAGGAGCCGCCCTTCTGAGCACCGTGGCGCCGCCGTTCCCCGAGGGACGGCGGCGCCCCGGGGCTGCTGCCCGCCGACCACGCCTGGCCGTTCGGCCGTGTCCGTCGCGGAGCGGTCCGGGTCAGCTGCCCGTGGGCGCCATCCGCTCGCGGAAGTGGCCGGCGATCATGTCGGCGACCCGCTGCACGCACAGCGCACCGATGGCCTCCGAGAACCCGTGCGGATCGCCCATGACCCCGGTGTCGGAGAGCGCCTCGATCCCGCCGGTGAACAGGCGCTCCAGCACGGCGTCGTCCACCGGTCCGGTGTACCCGCGGGCCAGCTGGTCCGTCCGCACGTCGCCGGGCCGGAGGTGGGCGTACACGGAGGACTCGGCCACGTCCGCGTGTCCGCCGACGTCCTCGGGACGCCCTCCCCCGTCCTCGACGCACGACCGCCACACCCGGACGAGGCCCAGCAGGTCGGAGAAGACCAGCACCCGGCAGTCCGGCCCCACCAGGTCGTCCAGCCGCTGCTCCATCTCCGCCAGCGGCGCGTAGTTCCCGCCGTGCGCGGAGAAGCACAGGATGGCGCGGAACCCGTGCGCGGCCAGGCTCCGGCAGTAGTCGGAGTAGACCGCCTCGAACGTCTCCGGCCGCAGGCTGATCGTCCCGGGGAAGGCCATGTGGTGCGGCGACACGCCGACCCGGATTGTCGGGGCGACCAGCGCGGTCCCGAGCCGCTCGGCGACCTCCTGGGCCAGCCGGTCGGCGTGCACGGCGTCCACGTCGAGGGGCAGGTGGCGGCCGTGCTGCTCCACCGCTCCGCACGGAACGACGACGTCGTGCCGTCCCCCGGCGAGCGCGGCCCGGATCTCCCCGGACGTCATCTTCTCGAGCAGCACGGGACCTCCGGGTGGTCGGCGTCTCGGGGCGGCCGGGTACGGATCGGCCACCGCTCGCCGACGCTCATGAGCCGATCCTGGCCCCTGACGGGCCGGAGGGGGAGGCCGCCGGCGACGGTCGGTGCCGTCCGGCGGAGGCCGGTACGGTGCCGGATACCGCTCGGGCGGCGGCGCCGCCGGGAGCACCCACCGGGAGGAGGTCGCATGACCATCGCGCGGTCCGAGGTCCGGCGGGCGGCGCTGCGGATCGCGCCGTACGTGCGGCGCACCCCCACCGTCCTCCTGGGTGCCGACCGGGCCGGCCTGCCGCACGACGTCGTCCTCAAGCTCGAGGGCCTCCAGCACTCCGGGTCCTTCAAGGCCCGGGGCGCCTTCAACACGCTGCTGTCCGCGCCGGTCCCGGAGGCCGGGGTCATCGCGGCGTCCGGCGGCAACCACGGGGCGGCGGTGGCCTACGCCGCCGCGCGGCTCGGGCACCGGGCACGGGTCTTCGTGCCGGCCAACGCGCCCGAGGCGAAGCTGGCGCGGATCCGGCGCTACGGCGCCGAGGTCACGCCGGTGGGCAACGACTACGCCGAGGCCTACCAGCGGAGCCTGGACGAGGAGGCCCGCACCGGCGCCGTCCGGGTGCACGCCTACGACCAGCGGGAGGTCGTCGTGGGCCAGGGGACGGTCGCCTACGAGCTCAGCCGGCAGGCACCGGACCTCGACACCGTCCTGGTCGCCGTCGGCGGCGGCGGGCTGATCGCCGGGTGCGCCAGCTGGTACACCGACAGCGTCCGGGTCGTCGCGGTGGAGCCCGAACGCGCCCCGACGCTGCACGCGGCACGGGCTGCCGGGAGCCCGGTCGACGTCGAGGTCGGCGGGATCGCCGCGGACGCGCTCGGTGCCCGCCGCCTGGGCACCATCGCCGCCGAGGTGACCGGCCGGTACGTCGACGAGTCCCTGCTGGTGCCCGACGCCGCCATCCGTCGGGCCCAGGAGGTCCTCTGGGAGGAGCTGCGGGTGCTCGCCGAACCGGGCGGTGCCACCGCCGTCGCGGCACTGCTCTGCGGTGCCTACGTCGGCGCGCCGGGTGAGCGCGTCGGGGTGCTCGTCTGCGGCGCCAACCTGGATCCGGCCTCGTGGTCGGTGCTGCCCGCGACGGGGGTCTGACCGGTGCCCCCCGCCGCCGACGACCGGCACCCTGCCGATCGGCCCGACCCGCGCGGAGCACGCATGAGCACCGACGCCGTTCCCGTCGACCAGGACCTGCTCGGCACCTACATCCAGGAGCTCGGCGCCATCGGGGAGACCCCGGAGGGCATGTACCGGTTCCAGTACGACGACGCCTGGCAGCGCGCCCGGGACACCCTCCTGACCTGGATCGACGAGGCCGGACTCGACGGCCGGGTCGACGCGGTGGGCAACGTCTTCGGACGGCTGCCGGGCTCCGGGGACGGCGTGGTCCTGACCGGATCGCACGTCGACACGGTGCCCTCGGGCGGGAAGTACGACGGTGCCCTCGGCGTCGTGGGGGGCCTGGCCGCGCTGGCGGCGCTGCGCTCGCACGGCACCCCGACCACGACCCTGGAGGTCGTCGCCCTCTGCGAGGAGGAGAGCAGCCGCTTCCCGGCCAACTTCTTCGGCACCCGGGCGCTGCTCGGACTGGTCGCCCCGGACGAGCCCGAGCGGCTCCGGGACCGGGACGGGGTCACGATGGCCGAGGCGATGCGCCGCGCCGGCCTCGACCCCGGCCTCGTGGCCGACGCCGAGCGGCACGACCTGAGGGCCTTCCTCGAGCTCCACGTCGAGCAGGGCCGGGTGCTGGCCGACGAGGCCGTCGACATCGGCCTCGTGGAGGTCATCCCGGCCATCGCCTGGGAGACGATCACCGTCCACGGCCGGCAGGACCACGCCGGCGCCACCCCGATGGACCTGCGGAGGGACGCGCTGCAGGCGGCCGCGCAGATGACCCGGGAGATCACCGCGCTGGTCGAGCAGGAGGGCCGGCCCGCGGTGGTCACCGCCGGCCGCTGGACCGTCGAGCCCGGCCAGCCCAGCGTCGTGCCCGGACTGGCACGGTTCTCGCTGGACCTCCGGCACCCCGACCTCGCCGTACGGGACCGGCTGCTCGACGGGGTGCACCGGATCTGCGCGACCGTGGCCGAGCGGCACGGGGTGGTGGTGGACGTCGTCCGCGACAAGGACGAGGAGCCGGCGACGATGGACGCGGGCCTGCTCGACGTCTGCCGGGACGCCGCCGAGCGGTGCGGCGCGAGCTGGCGGCGGATGCCCAGCGGCGCCGGGCACGACAGCCAGCTGATGGCCTCCCGCGTGCCGACGGCGATGGTGTTCGTGCCCAGCGTCGAGGGGCGCTCGCACACCCCGGCCGAGTTCACCTCGCTGCTCGACTGTGCCCGTGGCGCCTCAGTGCTGGCCAGCGCCCTGCACCGGCTGGCCTACTGACCGCCCGCGGGGAGCCCTCCCCCGCAGGGCTCAGGCCGGAACGGGCACCGCCGCCCCGGTCCCGGCCAGCTCGTCGTGGTGCACCACGCCGTCCTTCACGACGAGCACCACCCGTCCGGTGGCGGTGACGTCGGCCAGCGGGTCGCCGTCGACCAGCACGAGGTCGGCGAGCTTGCCCACCTCGAGCGTGCCGATCTCGCCGTCCATGCCCAGGTTCGCCGCGGCGCCGGACGTCGCGGACACCAGCGCCTGCATCGGGGTCAGCCCGTGCTGCACCATCAGCGCGAGCTCGCGGGCCAGGTCGCCGTGGGCGTTGAACGGCGTCCCGGCGTCGGTGCCCGCGGCGATCCGCATGCCGGAGGTGACCGCCGCGGCGAAGCTCTCCCGCTGCTGCGCCGCCTCGGACTCGGCCTTCTCCACCACCCAGCCGGGGATCCCCTGCGCGCGCCCGTTCCGGACGATCCCGTCGACGGCGAGCATGGTGGGCACGAGGAAGGCGCCCTGGTCGATCGCCAGCTCGAGCAGCTCGTCGTCGAAGTAGAAGCCGTGCTCGACCGAGTCGATCCCGGCGAGCAGGGCGTTGTGGATGCCGGCCCGGCCGATGGCGTGCGTCGTCACCCGCCGACCGGAGTTGTGCGCCTCCTGCGCCACCACGGCCAGCTCCTCCGGCAGCAGGGCGGTCTGCGTCGGCGTCACGCCGGGGGTCAGCACGCCGCCCGTGGCCATCACCTTGATCACCGCCGCCCCGGCCTTGATCTCGGCCCGCGTGGCCTTGCGGACCTCGTCCGGGCCGTCGGCCTCGCGGCCGATGAAGTGCCCGTGCCCGCCGGTCATCGTGATCACCCGGCCGGCGGCCTGCACCCGCGGGCCGGGGACCGCCCCCCGGGCGATCTCCTTCGCCAGCTCGACGACGATGTCGTCGGCGGCGCCGCAGTCGCGCACCGTCGTCACGCCCGACTGCAGGGTGGTCCACGCGCTCCGGGCGGCCCGCAGGGTGGCCACCGGCACCGTGTCCCCGGCGACCTGGGCGAACAGGTCGGGGGCACCGTCGGCCGTCAGGTGCACGTGGCAGTTGACCAGACCGGGCAGGACGGTGCGCCCGCCCCCGTCGACGACCGACTCCGGGGCGGTGCTGGGCGCCTGGTCGGCCGGCCCGATCCAGGCGATGCGGCGGCCCTCCACGACCACCGCCTGTCCGGGGACGGGGTCGGCGCCCGTGCCGTCGAGGACCGTCACGTCGCGGAGCAGGAAGCTGGCGGGAGTCATCGGACCTCTCGGGGGGTGGGGGGGAGCCGGCCGAACAGGGCCAGGTCGACGTTGCCGCCGCTGGCCACGGAGACCACGCGGGTGCCGGGCGGCAGGTCCAGGACGCCGGTCATCAGGGCGGCCAGCGGTGCGGCAGCGGACGGTTCGAGCAGCAGCTTGGTCCGCGGCACCGCGAGGGCCAGCGCCCGCAGCACGTCCTCGTCGCTGACCCGCACCACGCGTTCGACGAAGGCCCGGACGTGGTCCAGGGTCAGCTGCGAGCTCATCGGCGCCGCCAGCCCGTCGGCGACGCTGCGGGCACCCGGCAGCCGCACCGGTGTGCCGGCGTCCAGGCTGCGGGACACCACGTCGGCGGTCTCGGGTTCGATCCCGATCACCCGCACGCCGGGGGCGAGGTCCGCAAGCGCGGCGGCCACGCCCGAGATCAGCCCGCCGCCGCCGACCGGCACCAGCACCACCTCGACGTCCGGCACGTCCTCGGCGATCTCCAGCCCGACGGTGCCGGTGCCGGCCACCACGGCGGGGTCGTCGAAGGGGTGCACCGGGACGCGACCGGTCTCCGCCACGGTGGCCAGGTAGGTGTCGACCAGATCACCGTCGGTGAGCACCACGTCGGCGCCGTACGCCCGGCAGGCGGCGATCTTGGCCGGCACCGCCGTCGCCGGCATGACCACCGTCCCCGGCACGCCGACGCTGGCCGCCGCGTACGCGACGGCCGCACCGGCGTTCCCGGCCGACAGGGTGATCACCCCGCGGGCTCGTTCCTCGACCGGCAGGGACAGCACCGTGTTGAGGGCCCCGCGGGACTTGAAGCTGCCGGTCCGCTGGAACACCTCGGCCTTGAGGTCCAGCCGCACGTCCCAGAGCCCGCCGAGCGTGGTCGACCGCAGCACCGGGGTGCGGTGCACCCGGCCGGCCAGCCGGTCGGCGGCCCGCCGGACGTCGTCGATGCCGACCAGCGCGGTCGCGCTCGTGCGGGAGCCGCCGATCACGCGGCGGGCCGGTCGACGGTCCGCATCCGCGGGTCGAGGGCGTCCCGCAGCCCATCGCCGAGCAGGTTGAAGGCGAGGATGGCGAGGAAGATCGCGATCCCGGGGAAGGTGGTCAGGTGGGGGGCGCTGAAGATGAACTGCCGCCCCTCGCCCAGCATCGTGCCCCACTCGGCAGTGGGTGACTGCACGCCGAGGCCCAGGAAGCCGAGCCCGGCAGCGAGCAGGATGCTCACCCCGATGCTCAGCGTGCCGTGCACCAGCACCGGGGTCAGGGAGTTGCGGAAGACGTGCCGGGTGATGATCCGGAAGTCGCTCGCGCCCAGCGCCCGCGCCGCCTCGACGTAGGGCTCCTCGCGCAGGCTCAGCACCGACGAGCGCACCAGCCGGATGATCACCGGGATCACGCTGATCCCGACCGCGATGATCACGTTCTGCAGGCTGACGCCCAGGACGGCGACCAGCGTGAGGGCCAGCAGGATGCTGGTGAAGGCGAACATCATGTCCGCGAACCGGGAGATGGCCAGGTCGGCCCAACCGCCGTAGTACCCGGCGACCATCCCGAGCGGCACGCCGACGACCAGGCCGATGAGCACGGCGAGCACGCCGATCAGCAGCGAGATCCGGGCGCCGTACATCAGCCGGGTGGCGATGTCCCGGCCCAGCTGGTCGGTGCCCAGCCAGTGGTCCGCGGAGGGCCCCTGGATGGACGAGGCGAGGTCCTGGGCGTTCGGGTCGTAGGGCGAGATGACCGGGGCCAGGATCGCCAGCCCGACGAACGTCACGATGATCCCCAGGCCGATCATGGCCGGCGGGTGGTGGCGGAAGCGCCGCCAGGCTCTCATCGGGTCCCCTCCCCGTCAGTACCGGATCCGCGGGTCGACGACGACGTAGAGGACGTCGACGATCACGTTGAGCAGGATGAACACGGCGGCGTAGACCAGCACGATCCCCTGGACGACGGCGAAGTCGCGGGCCCCGATGGAGTCGACGAGCAGCCGCCCGATGCCCGGCCAGCCGAACACGGTCTCGGTGAGCACCGCCCCGCCCAGCAGCGCCCCGAACTGCAGGCTGATGACCGTCAGGATCGGGATGAACGCGTTGCGCAGCGCGTGCTTGATGATCACCGTCCTCGGGGCGGCGCCCTTGGCCTCCGCCGTGCGGATGTAGTCCTGGCCGAGCACCTCCAGCATGCTGGCGCGGGTCATCCGGGAGACCAGCGCCGTGGAGAACGCCGCCAGGGTCACCGCGGGCAGCACGATGCTCAGCGGCTCGCCGCTGCCGGCCGCCGGCAGCCAGCCGAGCGTGACCGCGAACAGCAGGATGAGCAGCAGGCCCAGCCAGTAGACCGGCATCGAGACGCCCATCATCGCCACGCTGGAGATCGCGTGGTCGAGCAGGGAGTTGCGCCGGACGGCGGCGATCACGCCTGCGGTGATGCCGACCACCGAGCCGATCACCGTGGCGGTGACCGCGAGGATCAGCGTCGCCGGGAGCCGCACCGCGATCTCGCTGGACACCGGTCGCGAGGTCCGCGCCGACTCCCCGAGGTCACCGGTCACCACCCCCGTGATGAACGACCAGTACTGGGCCAGCAGCGACTGGTCAAGCCCCAGCTGCTCCCGGAGCCGGGCCACCTGCTCCTCGCTGGCGTTCAGCCCGGCGAGCACCCGGGCCGGGTCGCCGGGCAGCACCCGGAGCATCAGGAAGATCAGCACCGACACCCCGAACAGGGTGATCAGCGACAACAGCAGGGTGCGCACGATGTGCGCGGCGGTGCCCTTCATCCCTCGCCTCTCCTCCGTGCCCGTCGGGATGCGGTGCGCCGCCGTCCGGCGGGCCGCCCCTGCCGGGGGCAGGGGCGGCCTGGCCGGTCAGCTGGCCGGCCGCGCGTAGATGGCGTCGAACTTCTCCGTCGGCGTGGAGCCGATGCCCTCGACGTCGGTCGAGTGGACGATCGGGAACGACTGCGTCCACAGGAAGATCCAGGGCGCGTCCTCCCAGATGATCTCCGAGGCGTCGCAGTAGAGCTGCTCCCGGGTGTCCTGGTCGATCTCCACGTCGGCCTGGGCGAGGATCGCCTCGACCTCCGGGTTGGTGTAGAACGCCGTCCCCAGGCCCGCCGGCGGGTGGGTGGCCTGGCGGAACATCTGCATCTGGAAGTCCGCGTCCAGGTAGGCGGGCGCCCAGCCGAGCAGGTGCATGTCCACGGTCTCGGGCGACGGCGGTGCGTTCACCCGCGCGAGGAACGACGGGAAGTCACTGGTGGTGACGTTGACCGTCAGCCCGACCTCCCGCAGGTAGCCGGCGATGGCCTCGGCGGCCTGGGCGTCCTGCACGTAGCGGCCGCTGGGGGTCAGCAGGTCCAGGGTGGCGCCCTCGGCGCCCGCCTCGGCCAGCAGCTGCCGCGCCCGGTCCGGGTCGTAGTCGTAGGACCCGGTCTCGCAGTAGCCGAAGAGGCTGGGCGCCATGGGCGCGTTCATCACCTCGGCGGCCCCGAAGAGCACGCTGTCGACGATGGTCTCCTTGTCGACGGCGTAGTTCAGCGCCTGCCGCACCTGCGGGTTGGACAGCACGGGGTCGTTGTTGTCCAGGGCGATGAAGATGGTGCGGTCGCTGGGGGCGAGCAGCACCTCCACGTCGCCGTTGTTCTGCAGCGCCTCGATGTCCGAGACCGGCGGCAGGATGATCATGTCCACCTGGCCGGCGAGCAGCAGGCTCTCCCGGGTGGCGGCCTCCGGGACGATCCGGAAGTTCACCGTGTCGTAGTGGGGCTCCTCGCCCCAGTAGTCGGCGAACTTCTGCACCGTCACGGTCTCACCGGCCGTGTAGGAGTCGAAGGTGTAGGGCCCGGTGCCGACCGGGTTCTGGTAGTTGAGGTTGGTGTTGCCCCCGGTCTCGACCGAGGCCGGGGAGATCATCGCCGCCGTCGTCACGGAGAGGGCGCTGAGGAAGCCCGGCGAGGGGCGGGTCAGCGTGATCTCCACGGTGGACTCGTCGACCGCGGTCACCGACTGGATGACCTCGTAGGGCGAGCCCAGCGGGACGGTGAGCGCCGGGTCGATGATCCGCTCGAGGTTGAACTTGACGGCCTCGGCGTCGAACGGCGTCCCGTCGTGGAACTGCGCGCCCTCGACGAGCCCGAGAGTGACGGTGAGCCCGTCCTCGGAGGTCTCGAACGTCTCGGCGAGCCGGGGTCCGACGGTGCCCTCGTCGTCGACGGTCACCAGCGTCTCGACCACGTAGTCGACCATGTTCTGCACCGTGGTGGTGGTCTGCCCGGCCGGGTCGAAGGTGTCCGGGTCGATGCCGACGGCGATGGAGAAGACGCCTCCGCCGCCCTCCCCGTCCCCCGCAGGCGCCTCGGGGTCCTCGACGCTGCAGGCGCCCACCAGCAGGGCGAGCGCCGCGGCGGCGGCGAGGGACCTGCTCCTGGAGGTGCGGCGGCGCGCTGTGGTGGTGGTGTTCATGGTCTCCCGCTCTGACGGAGTGACACGGTGGACGGACGGACCAGGGACGGTGGGGTACGGGACGGCTCGCCGGTCCCGGGACACTCAGGTGATCACCGGCACGACCTCGGCGAAGTGGCAGGCACTGGGGTGCCCGTGGCCGAAACGGTCGATGAGTGCCGGCTCCTCCTCGGCGCAGATCTGCTGGGCCTTGGGGCAGCGTGTCCGGAAGTTGCAGCCCGAGGGAGGGCTGGCCGGGCTGGGCACGTCGCCGGTCAGGATGATCCGTCCCCGGCTGCCCCGCTTGGTGGGGTCCGGGATCGGCACCGCCGAGAGCAGGGCCTGCGTATAGGGGTGCGTGGGGCGGGCGTAGATGTCCGCCCGGTCGCCGATCTCCACGATCTTCCCCAGATACATGACCGCGACGCGGGCGGAGATGTGCCGCACCACCGCGAGGTCGTGGGCGATGAAGACGAAGGCCAGGCCGAGCCGCTTCTGCAGTTCCTGCAGCAGGTTGACCACCTGCGCCTGGATGGACACGTCCAGCGCGGACACCGGCTCGTCCAGGACCAGGACCTGCGGGTCGAGGGCCAGCGCGCGGGCGATGCCGATCCGCTGACGCTGACCGCCCGAGAACTCGTGCGGGTACCGGTCGGCCTGCACGACGGCCAGCCCCACCGACTCCAGCAGGGCATCGACCCGCGAGCGCAGCTCCCTGCCGCTGGCCAGCCCGTGGATCTGCAACGACTCACCGATGATCGCGCGCACGGTCATCCGCGGATTCAGCGAGGTGTAGGGGTCCTGGAAGACGAACTGCATCTCCCGGCGGACCGCCTTCATCTGCGACCGGGTGAAGCCGCTGATGTCGTTGCCCTTGAACACGACCCTGCCGGCGGTCGGCTCCAGCAGCTTGACGAGGGTCCGGCCCGTGGTGGTCTTGCCACAACCGGACTCCCCCACCAGGCCGAGGGTCTCGCCGGCGGTCAGCGTGAAGCTCACGCCGTCGACCGCGTAGACGGTCCCGACCTGGCGACGGGTGACCCCGCCGCGGATCGGGAAGTGCGTCTTGAGGTCCTCGACCCGCAGGATCTCCTCGCCGTGCGCGGTGCGCTCGTGCAGGTCCTGCGGCGGCGCCGCGGCGGCGTGGGCGTGCGCGGAGCTCATGCGCCGGTGCTCCCCAGGGCGGCACCCATCTCACGGGACACCACGGCCATCTCGGCGGGGACCTCCTCGGAGTAGTGGCAGGCCGACCACTGCCCGCCCCCGACGTCGTAGAGCGGCGGCACCTCCGTGCGGCACGGCTCCCGCCCCCTGGACACCCGGCAGCGCGGGTGGAAGGAGCACCCCGGCGGCAGGTCGATCAGGTTCGGCGGCGAGCCGGGGATCGGGTCCAGCCGCTGCAGGTCCACGTCGAGCCGCGGCAGGCTGCTCATCAGCCCGAGGGTGTAGGGATGACGCGGCGCGGAGAAGATCGACAGGGCGTCGGCGACCTCCACGACCTTGCCGCCGTACATGACGACCACCCGGTCGGCGTGCTCGGCGATCAGCCCCAGGTCGTGGGTGATGAGGATGGTGGCGGCGTTCGTCCGCTCCTGCGCCGTCCGCAGGACGTCGAGGACCTGCGCCTGGATCGTGACGTCCAGCGCGGTGGTCGGCTCGTCGGCGATGAGGACCTTGGGGTCGTTGGCGATGGCCATCGCGATCATCGCGCGCTGCCGCATCCCGCCGGAGTGCTCGTGGGGGTACTGGTCGTAGCGTCCCGCGGGGTTGGGCACGCCGACCATGGTCAGCAGCTCGACCGCACGGGCCCGCGCCTCCGCGCGGCTCATCGTGGAGTCGTGCAGCCGCAGCGCCTCGGAGATCTGCTGCCCGACGGTGAGCACCGGGTTCAGGCTGGTCATCGGGTCCTGGAAGATCATCCCGATCTCGCTGCCGCGCAGCCGCCGGAGCTCCTTCGGGGACATGTGGAGCAGGTCGCGTCCGTCGAAGACGATCTCGCCGGCCACGATGCGTCCGGGCGGGCTCTGGATCAGGCCGAGGATGGACATGGCCGTGACGCTCTTGCCCGAGCCGGACTCACCGACCACGCCGAGGGTCTCGCCGGGGTAGAGGTCCCAGCTCACGTCGTTGACGGCCTTGACCACTCCGGCGGGGGTGACGAATTCCGTCGTCAGCCCCCGGATGGAGAGAACGGGACTGCTCATCAGCAGCGCCTCCTCGACGGATCGGTGGCTGAAAGCTAGGCCACATCTCCCTCGAATGGGTGACGTCCGGATAACGACGGTGGGTCACTACCACATGTGACAGCGGTCACGTCAGAGCGTGACGAGATCGTCCGTTTCTCCGGGCGACGACGGTACCGGCGGCCGCCAGACGTCCATCCGCACCGTGCCGGTGGCACGGCCCCAGGTGTCGAGCAGGCGTCCCATCCGCTTGATGGAGCGGAGCACGACCAGCCGGTCGACCACGTCGGCCTCGGGCACCTGGTGCACCAGCTCCTGCTCGAACCGGTGCACCTCCTCCAGGGAGGGCAGCCAGGCGGTCACGAGCAGGCTGGGCGTGCCCGCGAGGGTGGCGGACAGCCGGACCTGGCGCAGCCGCCCGAGCCGCGAGGCGACGTCGTCCAGCCGGGCGGCCGGCGCGTCGGCCGACAGCACCACCATCACCGGCAGGCCTGCCAGCGGAGCCGCCACCTCCGTCCGCAGGATCACCGCGCCGGAGCCGATCAGCCGGTCGACCCGGCGGCGGGCGGTGGGCTGGCTGATGCCGGTCGCCGCGGCCAGCGCGGCGTAGGAGGCCCGGCCGTCCTCCCCGAGAGCCGACATGAGCTCCCGGTCCACCTCGTCCAGGACGGCGGGGCGGATGAACGGTATCGCGGCGCCGGTCGCGCCGTTGGCGGGCAGCACCCCCAGCCGCCAGGTGCTGCCCTCGGCGTGGAGCCGGGTGGCGATCCGGGCCCTCGTGCCGGTCACGCCGGGCACCCGGTCGAGCCGCTCGAGCAGGTAGCTGCCGAGGGTGGGCAGGTCGACGGCGGCCACGGTCAGGAGCAGGTCGCGGCCGCCGGCGGTGATGTCGACCGAGAGCGCGTGCGCGTCGCGGGCGAGTTCGTGGGCGACCCTGGTCTTCTCGCTGGGCATGCAGGTGACGTCGACGTAGGCCAGCACCTGGGCGTGGTGCGAGCCGGGTCCGGGGGTGCCCGTGACCCAGGCGGCACCGGTGGTCCGCAGCCGCTCCCACCTCCGCGACGCGGTGACGGCGTTGGTGCCGACCACCTCCGCCACCGTCGTCCACGGGGCCCGGGGGTCGCGTTGCAGCGCCTCGGCCAGCGCCAGGTCGTCCTCGTCCAGCGCAACCACTTCTGGCATCCACGGAGCCTCCCATGACCGATGCCTGCAAATCGCGGGACGAGTGGTCGCCGATGCCCAACGATCCGAGCAGCGCACTGGAGGGGTCCGTGGTCGAGCGAGCGAGGCCCCGCGGGGACGGAGCGCCGTCGGGCACGGTCGACGGGCGCGGGCGAGGAGAACACGTGAGCCGGTCAGAGGCACTGCGCGAGGACGCCCGCGCGATGCAGGGCGAGCTGGTGGAGCTGCGGCACCGGCTGCACCGGCAGCCGGAGGTCGGGCTGCAGCTGCCCCGCACCCAGGAGACGGTGCTCGCGGCCCTGGAGGGCCTCGGGCTGGAGGTGTCGACCGGGACGTCGACCACCTCGGTGACCGCTGTGCTGCGTGGCGGCCGGCGGGGGCCGGCGGTGCTGCTCCGCGGCGACATGGACGCGCTGCCGGTGCAGGAGGAGACCGGCCTGGCGTTCAGCAGCGAGGTCGAGGGGGTGATGCACGCCTGCGGGCACGACCTGCACACCGCGATGCTCGTCGGGGCGGCGCGGCTCCTGCACGCCCACCGGGAGACCCTGGCCGGGGACGTGGTCTTCATGTTCCAGCCCGGCGAGGAGGGCTGGGACGGCGCCGGCCACATGCTCGCCGAGGGCGTGCTGGACGCGGCGGGACAGCGGGTGTCCTCGGCCTACGGCATGCACGTCATGTCGGCGATGAACCCCCGAGGGCAGTTCACCACCCGGCCGGGCACGCTGATGGCCGCGAGCGACGAGCTCCGGGTGACCGTGCGCGGCGCCGGTGGCCACGGCTCGGCGCCGCACCTGGCCAAGGACCCGGTGACCGTGGCCGCGCAGCTGGTCGGCGACCTGCAGACGATGGTCACCCGCACGTTCGACGTCTTCGACCCGGTCATCCTGACCGTCGGGCTCTTCCACGCCGGCACGAAGCGGAACATCATCCCGGACGAGGCCACCTTCCAGGCGACCGTCCGCACGTTCTCGGCTGAGGCCCGGGACAGGATGCGGGAGGCGTCGGTGCTCCTCTGCCGGTCGGTGGCCGCCGGCTACGGCCTGGAGGCCGACGCTCAGTACCTCGAGGAGTACCCGGTCACCGTGAACGCACCCGACCACGCGGCGTTCGCCGCGGCGGTCGCCACGGAGGTGTTCGGCGCGGACCGGTACGCGCCCAGGGTGTTCCCGCACGCGGGGTCCGAGGACTTCTCCCGGGTGCTGGAGGCGGTCCCCGGCTGCTACCTGTTCCTCGGCGCCACCGTCGGCGAGGACTGGTCCACGGCCCCCAACAACCACAGCCCGCGGGCCCAGTTCAGCGACGAGGTGCTGGCCGACGGCGTGCTGCTGCACGCCGAGCTCGCGGTGCGCGCGCTCGAGCGGGACGCCGCCGGGACGGTCGCGGCGACCGGCTGACGTCGAGCAGCCCGCCGCACCGCCCCGGAGCGGCTCGCGGCCGGGCCCGTGGCGCCCCCCGGCGGGACCGGCTAACGGGTGGCCGTGGCCTCCGCCGCCCGGGGAGCCCCGGACCGCTCGGCGGTCGGCGGCGCGTGCGTCGGCATCATCGGGCCGTCGCCCGCCGGGTCGAGCACGTCCTCCTCGAACCACGCGTACCGGCCGGCGAGCACCCGCTGCGCGGCCTCGTACTGGGCGTGGTCGTCGTTGGCCCACAGCTGCGCGAAGAGCCGGTCGGCCCGGCGGCGCGCCTGGGTGCAGAACAGGTCGGCCAGCTCCCTGGCCTCCTGGCGGCGGCCGGGCTGCTCGCGCCCGATGGTGTCCGCGTGGACGCACGCGCAGGAGATCGCGTAGAGCTCGGCACCGATGTCGACGATCCGGCCGAGCAGGTGGCCCTTCCGCTCGAGGCGCGCCTGGTAGCGGGCCATCGCGTAGAAGGTCGAGCGCGCGAGCTTGCGGGAGGAGCGTTCGACGTAGCGCACGTGCCCGGCCAGCTCCCCGAACTCGGTGAAGGAGCCCGGCCGCTGGCCGGCGCCCACGGTGAGCCTCGGGAACCAGGTGGCGTAGAAGGCGCCGGCCGTCGCGGCGGCCCTCGCCTTCCGGGCCGGGCCGGCGTTCCCGAGCACCAGGTCCCCCGCCACCTTGAGGTGCTCGTCGACGGCCTCGCGGGCGATCAGCAGGTGCATGATCTCCGTGGACCCCTCGAAGATGCGGTTGATCCGCATGTCGCGCAGCATCTGCTCGGCCGGTACCGGCTTCTCGCCGCGTCGCGCGAGCGACTCGGCGGTCTCGTAGGCGCGACCGCCGCGGATCTGCACCATCTCGTCGACGGCGGTCCAGCCGAGTTCCGACGCGTACAGCTTGGCGAGGGCGGCCTCGATGCGGATGTCGTTGCGCTTGTCGTCGGCCAGGCGGCTGGACACGTCGAGCACCGCCTCGAGGCCGAACGCGGTGCCCGCCAGCCAGGCGAGCTTCTGCGCGATCGGGTCGTGCTCGCCGATGGGCCGGCCCCACTGCTTCCGTTCGGCCGACCACTCGCGCGCGATCTTGAGCGAGTACTTGACCGCCGACACGCAGAACGCCGGCAGCGACAGCCGGCCGGTGTTGAGCGTGGTGAGCGCGATCCGCAGGCCCTTGCCCTCGCCGCCGATGACGTCCTCGGTGGGGACGAAGACGTCGTCGAAGCGCGTGACCGAGTTCTCGATGCCCCGGAGTCCCATGAACTCGTTGCGGTGCTCGACGGTGATGCCCTCGCGATCGCAGGGACAGATGAAGGCGGTGATGCCGCCCCGGTGGCCGTCGGACTCCGGGACCACGGCCATGACCACCACCACGTCGGCGATGGCGCCGTTGGTCGCCCACAGCTTGGTGCCGCTGATCCGGTAGCCCGTGCCGTCCTCGGTCGGGACGGCGGTCGTGCTCATGCGCGCCGGGTCCGAGCCGACGTCGGGCTCGGTGAGCAGGAACGCCGAGATGGAGTCCCTGGCCAGCCGGGGCAGCCACGTGCGCTTCTGCTCCTCGGAACCGAACAGGCGCAACGGCTCGGGCAGACCGATCGACTGGTGGGCGGACAGCAGTGTCGAGAGCGACGAGTGCCAGGTGCCGGCCATCGCCAGGGCCCTGTTGTAGTAGACCTGGCTGAGCCCGAGCCCACCGTGTTCCCTCGGGATCTTCATGCCCAGCGCGCCCAGGTCCTCGAGGCCCCGGATGACGTCCTCGGGGATCCTCGCCTCCCGCTCGATCCGCCGCGGGTCGACCCGGTCGACGAGGAAGGTACGGAGGCGCCCGAGGAACGCCTCACCCTCGTCGACCGCGGCCGCGTCGAGCTCCGGCTGCGGGTGGATCAGCTCGAGACGGAAGTTGCCGAGGAAGAGCTCCTTGCCGAACGACGGCCTGGTCCACTCGGTCTCACGGCCGGCCTCGGCCACCTGCTTCGACTGCTCGTACGACGGGTGCGACGTCATGCACCACCATCACCCCTGTCCCCCCCGTCGGACAACGGTTCCCGACCGCCCCGACCGCCCCGACCGCCGTGGCCGCCGTGGCGCACGGCGGCCAGGGTGCGGCGCACCCCCTCCTCGTAGGGAGTGGGGGTGGTCCCGAACGCCCGGGCAGCGCGCCCGCCGTCCACCACGAACGGCTGCTCGAACTGGTAGACCATCTCGGCGCCCTCGCGGGCCAGCGGCAGGACCGAGCCGAGCCGGCGGACCCGCGCACTCCCGTGCCGCACCAGCCGCAGCCGGGTGCCGGCCTGCCGGCACGCCTCGGCCGCCAGCGCCCGCCCGGTGGTCGCACCGGGGTGGGGCACGTGCCACACCCCGGCGTCGGAGGTGTCCGCCGTCCCGGCGGCGGCGAGGGTGGCGGCGAAGTCGTCGATGAACGTCGGCGTCAGCGGCAGGTCGGGGTCGCCGAGGTACTGCACCGGCCATCCGCGCAGTGCCGGGACGAACACGTTGTCGCCGAGCAGCGACCGCACGCCGGGCCCGTACAGCTCCCCCGCACGCACGACGCTGACCTGCAGGCGCCCGGCCGCGGCGGCGTGGAGCATCCGCTCGGCCAGCCATGCGCGCAGCACCCCCTTGGAGCTCACCGGCCGCCACGGGGTGTCCTCGGTCATCGGCCCGCCGACGCGGCCGTACATCCACGTGTCGTCCGCGTAGACCAGGCGCGCCCCGACGCGGGAGGCGGCGTCGACGAGGGCGTCGGTGACCACGGGGAAGTCGCTGCGCCAGCGCGCGAGCACCGGCATGACGCAGTGGTGGACGGCGACCGCGCCCCGGCAGGCGGCCGCCAGGTCCCGGGCGTCGGTGGCGTCCGCGCCCGCCGTCTCCACGCCCGGGACGCCGACGTCCCGGCCGTCGCGGGTGACCGCGCGCACGCGGTACCCGGCGCGGTGCAGGTGGGCCACCAGCCGCCGTCCGGTGGCTCCCCCGGCTCCCACGACGGCGTGCACGGCCGTGGGGTCGGCGACCGGCACCGTCGGCTCGGCGGGGGCTCCGCCGGGTGCCTGTGGATCTGCCCTCACCGGCGCTCCTCGTGACGGTCCCCTCACCGGGGTGTGCCCGGGCGGCGGAACGTACGCCGGGGGCGGCACCGGGACAACCACCTCCGTGCCGGGCAGCGCCGCCTCCCTGCGGGCATGATGGCCCGGTGCTGGTCACCAAGGACCACGGCGACGTCACGGTCCTGCGCATCGAGCACGGCCGGGTCGGCGCCCTCGACGTGGAGCTGCTCGACGCCCTCACCGGCGCCGTCACCGCGTCCGACCGGGCGCTGGTGATCACCGGCAGCGGCTCGTCGTTCTCCGCCGGGGTGGACCTGCGCCGCGTCCTCGACGGCGGCCGGCCCTACACCGCGGAGCTCCTCACCGCGCTGTCCCGGACGTTCCGCGCCGTGTTCGACCACCCGCGGCCGACGGTCGCGGCGGTGAACGGGCACGCCATCGCCGGCGGGTGTGTGCTCGCGCTGGCCTGCGACGTGCGGCTGGTGTCGGCCGGGCGGATGGGGCTGACCGAGCTGGTGGTGGGCGTCCCCTTCCCGGCGGCCGCCCTGGAGATCGCCCGCCACGCGCTCGGCCCCCGTGCCGGCCGGGTGGTGCTCGGCGCCGAGGCCGTGGAGCCCGAGCAGGCGCTCGCCCTGGGGATGGCCGACGAGCTCCCCGGACCCGCCGACCTGCTCCCGCGGGCGCTCGCGCTGGCCGGCGAGGCGGCCGCCCGGTCGCCGGAGGCCTACCGGATGGCCAAGGCGGCCCTGCACCGTCCCGCCGACGCCGCCATCGACGCCACCATCGACGCCACCGCCGGCGGCGACGCCGCCGTCCTCGCCGGCTGGACCTCCGACGACACCCGGCGGCGGATCGAGGCCGCGCTCGCGTCGCTGTCCCGGCGGTAGGGGGCCTCAGCGGCCGACGGTGAGCGTGACCAGGTACGCGACCAGCCCGAGGACCAGGCACCCGAGCACGGCCGGGGCGTAGGAGCCGGTGGCGTCGACGGTCACCCCGGCGAGCGGAGCGCCCACCGCCGACCCGAGACCGGCGCTGGTGTAGAGCACGCCCAGCAGCCCGCCCAGGCGGGTGGTGCCGAAGCGCTCGGCGACGACCGCGGGGCCGAGGGCGACGAAGCCGCCGTACCCGACGCCCAGCACCACGGCGAAGGCGAGCAGCAGGCCGTAGCCGCCGCCGAGGAGCCACAGCGCGAAGCTCGCGCCCATGGTGAGGAAGCACCCCTGGAAGGCGCGCAGCGCGCCGGTGCGCGCCGCGACCACCCCGAGCACCAGCCGGCCGGCGGTGCTGGCGGCGCCGATCACCCCGACCAGTGCCGCCGCCGCGACCTGGTCGGCCCCGGCCGCGACGGCGTACCCGGGCAGGTGCACGAAGGGGACGAACAGCGCGACCGACAGCAGCCCGGACGCCAGGTACAGCCGCCGGTAGTCGCGGTTGCGCACGGCCTCCCCCAGCGTCAGCGCCGCCGGCCCGGTCTGCACCGGCGGGCGGGTGACCACCGCCGCGCAGACCAGGAGGACGGCCGCGCCGGCCCCGCCGAGCAGCAAGTGCGTGGTGCGCCACCCGACCTCGTCGATGAGCAGGGCGGCCAGCGGGGCGACGGTGAGGGTGCCCAGGCCGATCCCGGTGACCGCCACCCCGATCGCGAGCGTGCGCCGCCGCTCGAACCACCCGCCGACGACGGCCACCATCGGGACGTAGGCACAGGCCACCCCGATGCCGACGCCGAGCCCGTAGGTGACCAGCCCGATCCACAGCTCGCCGGCGCGCGAGGTCGCGGCCAGCCCCGCGCCGAGGGCGAGCGCCCCGACGAGCAGCACCCGCCGGGGCCCGTAGCGGTCCACCGCGACCCCACTGAGAGCACCGAGGCCGAAGTAGGTGAGCGAGGTCAGCGCGAAGAAGGCCGACGTGGCACCGCGACCGGCCCCGAACTCCTCGGCCATCGGCTCCAGGAAGGCGCCGAAGGAGTAGGCGATCCCGAACGAGGCGAACATCCCGGCGAACGCCGCGGCGACCATCCCCCAGCCGCGGGCGGAGTCGACCGGCGCCGGGGCTCGCATGCCGGAGGACGATACGAGGCCGGGACGTCCCCGGTCGGGCCGTCAGAGCTGCAGGACCTGCGCGGCGAGGACGTAGGCCGCGGACACGGCCTCCGGGTCGTGCAGGTCGCAGCGGTCGCCCGTCGTGGCCCGGGACCGTGCACGGATCGCGGCGCCGGGGTCCGCCGTGACCAGGTCGGCGCACAGCCCGGCGACGACGGCCCGCCTGTCGTGGGCGTCCAGCCCGTCGAGGGCGAGGCCGTCGTCGAGCAGGGTGGCCGCCTCCCGGAACACCTCGCGGGCCGACTCGGGGTCCCCCCCGGGCCGCGCCCGGGCCACCGCGTCCGCCGCGGTCAGGAACTCCTCGAGCGGCGGCCCCGCGCTGCTGTCCGGCACGGCGCGGAAGCTCCTCGCGCGCCGCCGTCCCGGCAAGGGGTTCCAGCAGCGCTCAGTCGAAGACGTCCCAGAGGCTGCCCGCCGTGTTCCACGGCCGCCCGCCGCCGTTCTCCGGCTCGGGCAGGGCGTGCCGGACCAGGAACAACCCGACCACGAAGGGCAGGATCCCGACCCCGAAGCCGATGCCGCCGAGCACGGCACGTCCGGGGTCGACGATCGCCAGCACCATCCCGCCGATCGACACCGCCAGCCCCACCACGATCCACACGACGCCCCACACCGTCCGCGCCCGCATGACACTCCTCCCGTCGGAGCGCAGGACTGTCACACACCGCGACGGTCCGCGGGGGGCCGGCGCGTCTGGCTCAGTCCTCCGTCACGGCCGTGGCGCGGACCAGGAGGACGTGCTCGGGGTGCATCGGCGGGACCTGCAGCCCCGCGAGGGCGAGGCTGCGGCCGGTCAGCACGACGCCGGCGTCGTCGGCGCACCAGGGCGGCAGGCCCGGCCAGCCGCCGCCGGTGTCGGTGCCCGGCGGCTGCAGGCGCACGCGGTACCGGCGATCGGGGTGCAGGCCGGGCAGGCGGGCGGGCCCGGGCGGCCAGGTGACCGAGCGGCCGACGGCGACCAGCGCGTACAGGGCGTCGTCGTGCCCGGGCACGACGACGCCGTGCACCTGCACGTGCGGGTCGGGGTGGTCGCCGTTGACGACGGTCCCGGTGTGCAGCAGCGGACGGAGCTGCTTGTGCAGCGCGATCCACGCGGCCAGCTCCTCCTGCTCGCCCGGTGAGGCGGCGGCGAGGTCCCACTCGACGCCCATGTGTCCCCACAGCGCCGTCCCCGCGCGGAAGGACAGGTCGTGGGTGCGGCCGGTGGTGTGCGACCGCGGCGGCCCCACGGGGGTGCCGACCAGCTCGGGCGGCAGCAGCAGCTGCGTCCAGCGCTGGATGCCCTGCCGCTCGAGCGCGTCGTTGGTGTCCGACGCCCACACCCGGTCGGTGCGCTGCAGGATCCCCAGGTCCACCCGCCCCCCGCCGGAGGCGCAGGACTCGATCTCCAGGCCGGGGTTGGCCGCGCGCAGCTCGTCGAGCAGGCGGTAGGTCGCCCGGGTCTGGGCGTGCACCCCCGGCTCGCCTCCGGGCGTGTGGCCGGCGTCGACGAGGTAGCGGTTGTGGTCCCACTTCAGGTAGGCGATCGCGTACTCGTCGAGCAGCGCCTGCAGGTGCGAGCGCACGTGCTCGTGGGCCTCCGGGTGGGCCAGGTCGAGCACGTGCTGGTTGCGGGACGGGTCGCCGACCCGCCCGCCGGCGCTGAACAGCCACTCCGGGTGGGCACGGGCCAGCTCGGAGTCGAGGTTGACCATCTCCGGCTCCACCCACAGCCCGAACTCCATGCCGAGCTCGCGCACCCGGTCGACCAGCGGGTGCAGGCCGTCGGGCCAGACGTCGGCGGAGACCCGCCAGTCCCCCAGCCCCGACGTGTCGTCCCGCCGCGAGCCGAACCAGCCGTCGTCGAGGACGAACCGCTCGATCCCGAGCCGCGCGGCGATCCCGGCGAGGCCGGTGAGCCGCTCGACGTCGTGGTCGAAGTACACCGCCTCCCAGGTGTTCAGCGTGACCGGACGCGGGCGGGCCGGGTGGTCCGGCCGGGCGCGCAGCCAGGCGTGGAAGCGGCCCGCGACGGCATCGAGGCCCTGCCCGTGGGAGGCGTACAGCCACGGCGAGCGGTACGCCGCGCCGGGCGCCAGTTCCACCTCGCCGGCCAGCAGCAGCTCGCCGGCACCGAGCACCCGGGCCCCGTTGTGCAGCCGCTCGGCGTCGTGCACCTGGTTGCCCGACCAGCCCAGGTGCACCGCCCACACCTCGCCCGCGCGGGACGAGAAGCCGGGGGTGCCGGCGCAGAGCAGGTGCACCGCGTCGAGGCCGGTGCGGCCGGTGCGCACCTCCCGCGCGTGCAGGCCCGCGGCGAACGGGGTGCGCTGCGGCACCCGCTCCAGGGTGTGCCGGCCGGTGAAGTCCAGCAGCTCCCCGGCCTCCGGCGGCACCGGCAGCACCAGGCGCAGCGCGTCGAGGCGGTACGGCTCGACGCCGTCGGTGTTGGTCACCTGCGCCCGGGTCCGGAGCAGGCCCGACGGCGTGAGCTCCAGCTCGAGCAGCACCTCCAGCCGGGCGACCGGGTCGCCGGCGCGGGCGGTGAGCCGGGCGGTCCCGTCACCGGCCGTCGTGACGTCCTGGTCGCGCAGGCGCAGGGTCGGCGACCAGTCCCGGCCGGCGCGCGACCCCTCCAGCCCGGGCCGGCCGACCCAGCCCCGGGCGTGCTCCGGCAGCGGGGTCAGCTGACGCACGACGTCGGTCGGGTGGTCCCCCACCGACGGCACCGCGGCCAGTGCCAGAGCCGCGAGGTCGCGGGCGTCGAGGTCGCCCAGGTCGGCGCCCCAGTGCACGACCTGCGGCAGGAGGCCACCCACCGGGTCGAGGGCGAGCACGACGCTCACGCCGGCCGCCCGCCAGTGCACGAACCGGTCGGCGGCGGCCGGCGCGGGTGTCACCGGCTCGGTGCTCCGGCGCTCGGTCGCCGCCTCGCTGGCGGTGGGGGGCGTCGGTGCGGTGCGGGACGTGCTGGTCAGGGTGCTCTCCGGGGTCAGGTCGGCCGGACGTCCGCCGCTGCGGTGGTCCTCGCCGGCGGGCGGGCCGGCGGACGTGCGCCGGCGGGCGGTTCCCCGCATTGTCGCCCACCGCCCCGTGGTGGCCGGCGACCTCGCCCGCGACTCCCCGGGTCAGCGGGCGCGCGCGGCCCGCGCCAGCCACTCGGTGAGCAGGGCGCGCAGCAGGTCCGGCTGCTCGTGGGGCAGCGCGTGGCCCGCGTCGTCGAGCACGGCCAGCGTGGCGTGCGGGTGGCGGCCGGCGAGGTCGGTGGCGGCGGCCGAGCCCACCGTCGAGTCCAGCCGCCCCGCCACGACCAGCACCGGGCCCGGGTACGCCTGCCCGGGGTCGGGGGCGAGCTCCCACCGCTCGCCGATCCGCTCGAGGGCCGGGTGGTCCACGAGGGCGGCGGCCGGGGCGACGAACCGCTCGTACCGGTCGAGCATCCCGGGGGTCTGCACCACGAAGTAACCGCGGAACCCGTCGTCGCCGAGCGTCCCGGTCCCGGTGACGACGCGGTGCGCCGGGACGTCGCGCACCCCGGTGAGCAGCGGGCAGACGAGGGCCAGGCCGGCGACGCGCTCCGGCCGGCGGGCGGCCATCCCCAGCGCGAGGTACCCGCCCGCGGAGTGGCCGGCGAGCAGGTACCGGGCACTCCCGGCGACCGCGTCGGCGAAGGCGAGCAGCACGCCCACGACGTCGTCGGCGCTGCGCAGGGTCGCGGGCGCGGGGGTGCGGCCCGTGCCGGGCAGGTCGGGGTAGACCCGCCGCAGCCCGGGGACCCCGGCGAGGGCCGGCTCGAAGCAGGCCTCGGCCTCGCGGTGGTCGACGCCGCCACCGTGCAGCACCAGCACCGGCCGGCCGCTCCCGTGCTCGACGGAGTGGACCTCCACGTCGCCGACCCGGGTCCGCACCCCGCCAGCCAACCGTGCCGACGCCCCCCGCGGCAACGACCCGCACCGGACGCGCGCACTCCCGCGGTGGTCCTGCACGCTGGGGCTCCCCGGCACCCAGCAGGACGGAGACGCCTCGTGTGGGCACAGACGCTCAGCGGCCCCTTCCGGTTCGAGCAGGTCGAGGTCGCGGCACCCGACCCCGCCGCCCTGGCGCCCGGTCACGTGCTGCTGGCCCCCCGCGCCGGCGCGATCTGCGGCAGCGACCTGCCCAACTTCCGCGGCGGCCTGTGGCCCCACCCGGCGGCCGAGGACGGCTGGGGTGCCACCCGGGCGCCGGGCTTCCCGATGCACGAGACCGTCGGGGAGGTCGTGGCCAGCAGGCACCCGGGCCACTCCCCCGGTGACCTCGTCGTCGGGTGGGCGTCGATGTTCGACGGCATCGCCGAGCTCGTCGTCACCGACGGCGAGGGCCTGGCCCCCTACGACGCCGCGCTGCCACCCACGACGGCGGTGATGCTGCAGCCGCTGGCCTGCGTGCTCTACGCCGTCGAGCAGCTCGGCGACGTGTCGGGGCAGCGGGTCGCCGTCATCGGCCAGGGCCCGATCGGCCTGCTGTTCAGCTCCGTGCTCCAGGCCCGCGGCGCGGCCCGGGTGACCGGCGTCGACCCGGTCGACCGCTCCGACGACGCGGCCGTCTTCGGCGTCGACGAGGTCGTGACCGCGCGGGCCGAGCGGTGGGCGGCCGGGCTGTCCGACGCCGACCGGCCCTCGGTGGTCGTGGAGGCGGTGGGCCACCAGGTCTCGACGCTGCAGCCGGCGCTGGACGCGGTGGCCCACGGCGGCCAGGTCTTCTACTTCGGCGTCCCCGACGACCCGGTCTACCCGTTCGACATGATGACCTTCCTGCGCAAGAACCTGACGCTGCGCTCGGGTGTCGCCCTGGAGCGGCGCCGGGTGCTCGCCGACGCCGGCACCTACCTCGCCGGCCACCCGGAGCTGCGGGAGCGCTACGTCACGCACGTCCACCCCGTCGCCGACGTGCAGGCCGCGTTCACCGCCGCCATCGCGCCGCGGCCCGGCCAGCTGAAGATCGCCGTCGACATGACCTGACGGCCGCCAGCAGGGGGCGCGAGGGGGGAGGCATCGAGCCGCCTCGGGCACGCATCGGGCCGGGGTCCTGCGGCGTCGTCCACGCTCCCGCGGTCGTGCGGTGCCGCAGGAGCGTGGAGGACACCGCAGGAGCACTGCGCCGGGCGCGGTTCCCGAGGGTGAGCGGACGTGCGCGAGGTCCAGGAGTCACCTCGCTGCCGTACATGACCTGACGGCCGCGGCGGCGGGTGTTCGCCCACGGCGCACCGGCGACCCCGGGGAGCACTGGACTCCCCGCCCCCCGTCCGACAGGGTCTGTCCATGACCGTCGGCCCGCCCGGGCCCGCCCGGGCGGCGGTGGGCGGCGCCGGCGGGAGCGGGCCCGCCGGGGAGCGCGCCGCGGCGCCCGACCGCACCGGGCGGCGGGTCGTGGCCCTGTTCCGCCCCTACCGCCGGCGGGTCGCCGTCGTCGCCGCGGCGATCCTCGTGTCGTCGCTGCTGGGCATCGTGCTGCCGTTCCTCACCCAGGCGGTCTTCGACCGCGCCCTGTTCCCGCGCACGGCCGACGGCTCGATCGGGGAGCCGCGGCTGGGCCTGCTGGTCGCGCTCGTGGCCGCCAGCGTCGGCATCACCCTGCTGGGCGCTGTCCTGGGGGTGGCCACCACCTGGCTGACCACCCGCCTGGGCAACGCCGTCATGCGGGACCTGCGCGACCGGCTGTTCGCCCACCTGCAGCGGATGGAGCTGGCGTTCTTCACCGGCACCCGCACCGGGGAGATCCAGAGCCGGCTGGGCAGCGACGTCGCCGGCGTCCAGTCGGTGGTCACCGACACCGCGTCCTCGATCCTCGGCAACGTCGTGACCGTCCTCAGCGCGCTGGTCGCCATGCTGGTGCTGTCCTGGCGGCTGACGCTGGTCGCGGTGGTGCTGCTGCCGGTGTTCGTCCTGCTGCAGGTGCGGGTCGGCCGGGTCCGGCGCCGCGTCGCCGGCGCCACGCAGCGGTCGGTGGCCGACATGACCGCCATCACCCAGGAGACGCTGTCGGTCAGCGGGGTGCTGCTGGCCAAGGTCTTCGACCGCCAGGACGCCGAGGTGCGGCGCTACGCGGAGGAGAACGCCCGGCAGGCCGACCTGCAGGTGCGGCAGACCATGACCGGCCAGTCCTTCTTCGCCACCGTCCAGGCCTTCTTCGGGCTCACCCCGGCGCTGGTGTACCTGGTGGCCGGGCTGTCGATCGGCGGCGTCTTCCTCGCCGGGGGCGCCGACACGCTCACCGCCGGGACGATCGTGGCGTTCACGACCCTGCAGACCCGGCTGCTGTTCCCCGTGGTCGCGCTGCTGCGCGTCGGGGTGGACGTGCAGACCTCGCTCGCGCTGTTCGAGCGCGTCTTCGAGTACCTCGACCTCGAGCCCGCGATCGAGGACCGGCCCGGCGCGCTCGACCTGCGGAAGGAGGACGTGGCCGGCCACGTGGCCTTCGAGGACGTGCGGTTCCGCTACGCGACCGGCGACCGCGCGGCCGCCGACGGGACGCAGCCGTGGGTGCTCGACGGGGTGACCCTCGACGTCCCCGCCGGGTCGCTGGTCGCCTTCGTCGGCCCCAGCGGCGCCGGCAAGACGACGGCGTCCTACCTGGTGCCGCGCCTCTACGACGTCGACGGCGGCCGGGTGACCCTCGACGGCCACGACGTCCGCGACCTGACCCGGGCGACGCTGGCGCGCGCGGTCGGCGTCGTGACGCAGGAGTCCTACCTCTTCCACGCCTCGGTGCGGGACAACCTGCGCTACGGCCGCCCGGACGCCACCGATGAGGAGGTCCGGGCCGCGGCCCGCGCGGCCAACATCGACGAGCGGATCGAGCGGCTGGCCGAGGGCTACGACACGACCGTCGGCGAGCGCGGCTACCGGCTCTCCGGCGGTGAGAAGCAGCGCCTGGCCATCGCGCGGGTGCTGCTCGCCGACCCCCGCGTGCTCATCCTCGACGAGGCGACCTCCGCCCTCGACACGGCCAGCGAGCGGCTGGTGCAGCAGGCTCTCGAGGAGGCGATGCGCGGCCGCACCACCATCGCGATCGCCCACCGGCTGTCGACCGTCCTGGCCGCCGACACCATCTTCGTGCTCGACCGGGGGCGGGTGGTCGAGCGCGGCACCCACACCGAGCTGCTCGACCGCGGCGGCCTCTACGCCTCCCTCTACGCCGAGCAGTTCGGCGGCGGCACGATCGAGGCGCGGTGCGACGACGGCGTCGTCCTGAGCGACGGCGCCGTCCTCCCGCACGACCCGCCGGACGGGTCCCGCCGTCCGGCCCCGGGGACGGTCCCGCCGTCGCCCCTGGTGTCCACCCGGCGGGAGTAGCGCCTGCCGGCGACCCGAGGGCCGTCGCGGACGGATGTCGAGAACGGGGGCCCGGTTTCGTCCCCTGG
The DNA here is from genome assembly GCF_900115395.1 of Geodermatophilus obscurus. Lineage (GTDB taxonomy): Bacteria > Actinomycetota > Actinomycetes > Mycobacteriales > Geodermatophilaceae > Geodermatophilus > Geodermatophilus obscurus_B. The sequence continues at coordinate 383,039 of NZ_FOWE01000001.1, read as the reverse complement.
GTGTCACGGCCACGATGGGCCGTACCTCACCAGGGAGAACGACATGGCCAAGTACCTGCTGCTCAAGCACTACCGCGGCGCGCCGGCGGCGGTGAACGACGTCCCGATGGACCGCTGGACGCCGGAGGAGGTCGACGCCCACGTGCGCTACATGCAGGACTGGGCCACCCGCCTGGAGGGCACCGGCGAGTTCGTGGACGGCCAGGCGCTGTCCGTGGAGGGCACCTGGGTCCGCTCCGACGGCGAGGGCCGCCCGCCGGTCACCGACGGCCCCTTCGCCGAGACCAAGGACCTCGTCGCCGGCTGGATGCTCATCGACGTCGACAGCCACGAGCGGGCGCTGGAGGTCGCCGCCGAGCTGTCCGCGGCCCCGGGTGCGGGCGGGCGGCCGATCCACGAGTGGCTCGAGCTGCGTCCCCTGCTGTCCATGCCCGCGACCATCACGGAGTGACGCCGGTGGACGAGGCCCTTCTGAGGGCGGTCGTCCCCACCGTCATCGGGGTCCTCGTCCGCCGCGGAGCCGACTTCGCGGCGGCCGAGGACGCCGTCCAGGACGCGCTGGTCGAGGCCCTGCGCGTGTGGCCGGACGACCCGCCGCGGGACCCGCGGGCCTGGCTGGTGGCGGTCGCGTGGCGCCGGTTCCTCGACGCCGTCCGCGCCGACACCTCCCGGCGCCGGCGGGAGCTGGTCGTCGAGGAGGAGCCGGCACCGGAGCCGGGCCGGGAGGAGGACGACACGCTCGCGCTGTACTTCCTGTGCGCCCATCCGTCGCTCAGCCCGGCCTCGGCGGTCGCGCTCACCCTGCGCGCGGTCGGCGGGCTGACCACGCGCCAGATCGCGCGGGCCCACCTCGTCCCGGAGGCGACGATGGCCCAGCGGATCAGCCGGGCCAAGCGGACCGTCGCCGGCGTCCGGCTCGACCGCCCCGGCGACGTCGCCACGGTGCTGCGCGTGCTCTACCTCGTCTTCAACGAGGGCTACACCGGCGACGTCGACCTCGCCGCCGAGGCGATCCGGCTCACCCGCCGGCTGGCGGCGGCCGTCGACGACGCGGAGGTGTCGGGCCTGCTCGCGCTCGTGCTGCTGCACCACGCGCGGCGCCCCGCCCGGACCCGGCCCGACGGCAGCCTCGTGCCCCTGGCCGAGCAGGACCGCGGGCTGTGGGACACGCGGCTGGTCGCGGAGGGCGTCGCGGTGCTGCAGGCCGCCCTGGCCCGCGACCGGCTCGGCGAGTACCAGGCCCAGGCCGCCGTCGCCGCGCTGCACGCCGACGCCCGCACGGCGGCGGAGACCGACTGGGTGCAGATCGTCGAGTGGTACGACGAGCTGGTGCGGCTCACCGGCAGCCCGGTGGCCCGCCTCAACCGGGCGGTGGCGGTGGGTGAGGCCGACGGGCCGCGGGCGGGGCTGGCGGCGCTGGCCGGGCTCGACCCCGCCCTGCCCCGGCACACCGCCGCCGCGGCCTATCTGCACGAGCGCGACGGCGACCTGGCGACCGCGGCGCGGCTCTACGCCGAGGCGGCCCGGTCGGCGTCCACCGTGCCCGAGCGGGACCACCTGGTGCGCCGGGCGGCCCGGCTCAACGCCGCGCTGCGCGGCTGACCGGCGGGGGGTCCGCTGCGGCCGGGCCTCGCCTGCGCGGCTCCCCGCTGGTTGACTGCCCGCATGGTCTCGCCGCTGCCCGAGCCGGAGCCGGAGCTCGACCCCACCCAGCCGGTGCCCGACGACCCGGCCGAGCTGCTGCCCGACGCTCCCGAGCCGCTGCCGCCCCCGCCGATCGAGGCGACGCCGGACGACCCGGGCGGCGACACCGGCGGCGTGCCCGAGCCCGCCTGACCCCGTCCCCGGCCCCGCGTGGACTTCGCCGACCTGCCCCGGCCCTTCGTCATCGCGCACCGCGGCGGCGCCCTGCAGGTGCCCGAGCACACGATGGAGGGCTACCGCGTCGCGGTCGGCCAGGGTCTGCCCGTCATCGAGCAGGACGTGGCGCGGCTCGCCGACGGCGGGCTCGGCGTCATGCACGACGGCACCGTGGACCGGATGACCACCTCCAGCGGGAACGTCGCCGAGCACACGTCGGTCTCGTGGAAGCAGCTCGACATCGACGCCTCGGCCACGCTGGGCGGCGGCTGGCCCGACGGACTGCGCCCGCCGCTGTTCGACGAGGTGCTCGTGGAGTTCGGCAACCGCGTCCTGCTGTGCGCCGAGGCCAAGAGCGCCGACGCGATGGGGCCCATGGTCGACGCCTTGGACCGGCGGGGCATCGACCCGGCCACGGTGCTCCTGCAGTCCTTCGCCCTCGCCGACTGCCGGCTGGCCCTCGCCCGGGGGTACCGGGTGATCTGGCTCGGCACCACCGACGTCGACCGGGCGGCGGCCGAGGGCGTCGGCTGGATCGGCCCGGAGGCCGGCTCCGTCACCGCGGAGCTGTGCGCCCGCGCGCACGCGGCGGGGATCGAGGTGGCCTGCCACACCGTCAACCGGCGCCACCACCGGGACGCCCTCGTCGCCGCCGGCGTCGACGCGCTCTTCTCCGACGACCCCGTGTACGTCGCCGGGGACGCCGCGCGCCGCACCCGCGACCTGTTCGCCCGGCAGGTGTGGCTGCCGGGCATGCTGCCCGACACCAGCCGCGGCCGGTTCCACCCGGACGACGCGACCTGGGGCTTCGACGTCGCCGAGACCACCGCCTGCACGCTGCTGGGCTTCCTCGCCCCGCCCGACCCGGCGGCGTTCACGCTGCGCCTCGACCTCCGCATCGACGCGACCCGCGGGGACCCGGGCAGCTGCTGCGCGTCGGTGCTGCTCAGCACCGACGACCACCCGTACCGGCCGTCGGCCGACTCCCCCGGGGTCGACGGCTACCTGGTCACCCTGCGGGCCGACGGCGACCTGGAGGTCCGGCGGCTCACCGACGGGGAGGCCACCGTGCCGGCGGCCTCGACGGGCGGCGACCCGCCGGCGCCGGGCACCTGGACATCGCTGCAGGTCACCGTCACCGGCGCGGGGCTGTCCGCGGGCGCGGGCAGCGCCGGGGGGACGGTCACCGTCCCCGACGCCACCCACCGGCCCGTGCCCGTCGTCCACCTCGGCGGCGCCTGCGCCGCCGTCCGCTTCCGCGACGTGGAGGTCTCGTGACCGACCCCGGCGACCCGACCGACCGCCCGGGACACGGACCCGCCGACCCGGACGGCTACCTCGTCGAGCAGGTCCCCGGCGGCTACGGCTGGACCTGTCGGTCCGACGGCCGCACCGCCGGGCCCTTCCCGACCCGGGACGAGGCCGTCGCCTCCGCCGCGTCCGACCGGGCCCCCTGACGGCTCACAGCAGGGGCCGGACCTCCCGGCCGAGGAAGCGCAGGAGGCCGGCCAGGTCCGGCTCGTCCCGGGTCGGGTGGACGGCGACGGAGGTGACGCCGGCGTCCCCGAGCCGGCGGAACGCCGCGGCGACGGTCGCCGCGTCCCCGGCGACGGCGGCCCCCTCCCCCGGCGCCCGGCCCCAGTGCGGCACCTCGCGGTCGACCCGCTCCTGCGCGTCCGGTCCGGTCGCGACGATCACGCTCACCACCACCGGGTGCGGGTCGCCGTCGCGGGCGGCGCGCACCGCGTCGCAGGCGGCGCGGACCTCCTCCTCGGTCATCGCGGTGCCCAGCAGGTTGCCGTCGCCGAGCCGGGCGGCCTGCGTGAGCGACCGCGGCCCCACCCCGCCCAGCATCAACGGCGGTGGCGGGGACGGCGCCCAGCCGAGGGCGACGTCGTCGAGGGTGACGTAGCGGCCCTGGACGGTGACCCGGTCCCCACCGAGCAGCCGCCGCAGCGCGGTGGCGTACTCCTCCAGCAGCGTCAGCGGGGACGCCACCCGGGCACCGGCCTGGCCCATCCACGACTGGACGCCGTGCCCGACGCCGGCGACCAGCCGGCCGGGGAACAGCCGCCCCAGCGTGGCCAGCTCCATCGCGGTGAGGGCGACGTTGCGCAGCGGGGCCGGCAGCAGCCCGATGCCCACCGGGATCGTGCTCGTCCAGGCCAGCGCCGCCGCGGCCGAGGCGATGCCGCTCTGCTCGAAGCAGTCCTCCCACACCCACAGCTCGTCGAGGCCGGCGGCCTCCGCGCCGATGGCCACCTCCCGCAGCCGCTCCGGGGGGAAGGTGGGGACGTACGTCAGGCCGAGTCGCACCGGACCATCCTGGCGTGCGGTCGTCAGGGCCGGGCGGTCAGCCGGAGCAGGACGCCGATCACGACCCCGACCGTGGCGTGCCCGACCACGCCGCGCAGGTGGCTCACCAGCGGGTAGGCGGTCATCGCCGGCAGCGCCGTGCCCTCGTCGACGAGCAGGAAGGCGCCGGCACCGACGAGGGGACCGGCGGCGAGGGGGCGCACGCCCCGGCGCACCAGCGCCGCGGCGAGCACGCCGTAGCCGACACCCAGCGTGCGGTGCACCGCCGTCGCCACCCGGCCCGCCGTCGCACCGTCGAGGTCGCGGCCCGCGGCGCGGCCGAGCTGCTTGCCCAGCTGGACGAGCGTGCCGCCCGGCGCGATCTCCCCCGCCCGCCGCCGGGACGCCTCGCTCTGCCGGTCGTAGACCCAGCCGGTCGCGACGTCCATGGCGTGACTCGCCGCGTACCCCGCGAGCGCTCCGGTCCACGGGGACGGCTGGTCGGCTGCCATGGGGGCACCGTGGCCTCCCGGCCCGGCCGTGGGCGGTGGCCGGCGCCCGCCGCGACCGGGGGACGGCGCGTCCGGACCGCGCGGGGGTGCGCGGTCGACGGATCGTCAGTCGGCCCGGCCGCCGAGGACGGTCAGCCGCAGGGTCTCCGGGAGCGCCCGCAGCGCCGCCAGCAGGTCCGGCGGCAGCGGCGCGCTCACGTCGGTGACGGCGTAGCCGAGCTCGCCGCGGGTGGCCAGCACCTGACCGTCGACGTTGAGCCCGTGCCCGCCGACCAGCGCGTCGACGCGGGCGAGGACACCGGGCACGTTGCGGTGCAGCAACGCGAAGCGCGCCGCCGACGAGCCGTGCAGGACCACGGTGGGCAGGTTGACGCTCAGCGTCGTCGTCCCGGCGGCGGTGTAGTCGACGAGCTTGCCGGCGACGAACCGCCCGATGTCGTGCTGTGCCTCCTGCGTCGACCCGCCGACGTGCGGCGTGAGGATGACGTTGGGCAGGCCGCGCAGCACGGAGGTGAACGCGTCGCCCTGCTCGCGGGGCTCGTCGGGGAAGACGTCGACGGCGGCCCCGGCGACGTGCCCGCTGAGCACGTGCTCGCGCAGCGCCTCGTGGTCGACGACGAACCCGCGCGAGAGGTTGAGGAACAGGCTGCGCCGGCGCATCCGGGCGAACTGCTCGGCGCCGAACATCCCCGCGTTGCCGGCCCGCCCGTCGACGTGCAACGTGACCGTCTCCGCGCGCTCGAGCAGCTCCTCGAGGGTGTCGCAGCGTTCGGCGTTGCCGAGCGCGAGCTTGTCCTCGAGGTCGTAGAACAGCACCCGCATGCCCAGCGCCTCGGCGAGCACCGACAGCTGGCTGCCGATGTTGCCGTAGCCGACGATGCCCAGCGTCCGCCCGCGGACCTCGTGGCTGCCGGCCGCCGACTTGTCCCAGGTGCCGGCGTGCAGCGCGCGGTCCCGGTCGACCAGCCGGCGGGCCAGGACGATGATCTCGGCGATCGCCATCTCGACCACGCTGCGGGTGTTGGAGTACGGCGCGTTGAACACCGCGACGCCGGCCGCTGCCGCCGCGCCCAGGTCGATCTGGTTGGTGCCGATGCAGAAGGCGCCCACCGCTGCCAGGCCGGGACGGGCCCGCGCCACCTCGGCGCTGACCTGGGTCTTGGACCGGATACCCAGCACGTCGACGCCGTCGAGCGCGGCGACGAGGTCGTCCTCGTCGAGCGCCCCCCGCCGCGACTCCACCTCGTAGCCGGCCGCCTCGAGCAGGCCGACCGCCACCGGGTCGATGTTCTCCAGCAGCAGGGCTCTGGGCACGGTGCGCGGACCTCCTCGGGCGCGGGACCGCAGGCCGCGCCCGCCGGTCCGGGACGGTGACCCCACGAGCATCCCAGCGTGCCCGTCGCGGCCGCGCACCGGCCCCGGGAACGCCGACGGCGGGCGCCGCCGGCCCGTGAGGACCGGCGACGCCCGCCGTGTGCTGCGGGTGGGCGGGAGGTCAGCCGACCGTGATCCGGTCGGTCGCCGGCGGGGCCACCGGCTCCCCGGCCAGGTAGGCGATCAGCGCGTCGACGTCGAAGCCGGGCTGGTTCTCGACGTCGGTGCCCTGCGTCAGCACCGTGAAGCCGTCACCGCCCCCGGCCAGGAAGTTGTTCACCGTGATCCGGTAGGTCCCGGCGGGGTCGACGGCCACGCCGCCGATCGTCAGGCTCCCGGGCACCACCGTGCCGGTGGCGTCGTCGACGGTGTAGGCGACCGACGCCGACGGGGCGAGCACCCGACCGAGGGTGAACTGCTGGTCCAGCAGCGCGTACAGCTGCGCACCGGTGAGGTCGAGCGTGGTGAGCAGGTTGTTGAACGGCTGCACCTCGAACGCCTCGCCGTAGGTGACCTCGCCGGCCAGCAGGTCGGCGCGCACGCCGCCGGGGTTCATGAACGCCGCGACGGCGCCCGCCTCGTCGTCGGTGGCCGCCAGCTGCGCATCGGCGATGAGGTTGCCCAGCGACGACTCGCCGAGGACGGCGCCGTACAGGGGCTCCTGCGCGCGGGTGATGTCGGCGGTGACGTCCCCGACCGGCTCGTTCGCGATCGGCGCGGCGATGGCGGCGTACCGGTCGACGAGGGCCTGCACGTCGGCGGCAGGTGCCACGTCCCGGGTGACGACCACGTTCTCGGCGGCCGCGGCCACCACGTCGCCGCTGCGGCGGTCGATGCTCAGGTCGATGTCGGTGATGAGCCGGCCGTTGGACAGCGCCTGGGTGACGAGCTTGCCGTCGACCTCGTTGGCGCCCTCGCAGACGTAGCCGCTGTGCGAGTGGCCGGTCATGACGACGTCGACCGCGTCGGAGATCCCGCGGGTGATGTCGAAGGCCGGGCCGGTCGGGTTGGTGCAGCCGTTGACGTCGGTCCCGGCGGAGCCGCCCTCGTGCAGCGACACCACGATCGTCTCGACGCCCTGGCGCTGGAGCTCGGCGACGTAGCGGTTGATCGTCTGGATCTCGTCGAGGAACTGGACGTCGGCGATGCCGGCGGCCGACACGATGGACGGGGTGCCCTCCAGGACCGCGCCGATGACGCCGATCTCCACGCCGCGGACCTTGCGGACCTCGTACGGGGGCAGGATCGGCTGCTGCGTCCTCCGGTCGACGACGTTGGCGGCCAGCCAGTCGGCGTCGGAGCCCGCGTAACCGTCGCCGTCGAGGCAACCGTCGATGGGGTGGCAGGCGCCGCCGTCGATCACGCGGCGCAGCTCGGCGACGCCCTCGTCGAACTCGTGGTTGCCCACGGTGGCGATGTCGAGGCCGAGGAGGTTCATCGCCTCGACGGTCGGCTCGTCACGGAACAGCGCCGACAGGAACGGGCTGCCGCCGATCAGGTCACCGTTGCTGATCGTCAGCGTGTCCTTGTTCTCCGCCTCCTGCTGGCGCAGGTGGGTGGCGAAGTAGGCCGCGCCGCCGGCGTCGACGGTGGTGGTGGCGCCGGTGGACACCCGCCCGCCCGAGCCCGACGGCGGCGTGAGCGCGCCGTGGAAGTCGTTGAAGGCGAGCAGCTGGACGTCGACCGGCTTGGGCCCGGCCGGCTTGGCGGCGGCGGGGGCGGCGGTCGTGACCGCGAGGACGGACAGGCACGCCGTGGCGGTGAGTGCGACGACGGGACGGGACTTCATGCAGTGATCTCCCTCATGGGGCACAGGCCAGTGCGCAGGAGGCTAGGTGACCCGGGTGGACCGGAGGAAGCCGGGGTGTGAACGGTCCGTCACGGGACCGACACCCTGCCGACACGGCCGGGCGCGCGGCCCCGGTCCGGTCCACGCGCTCCCGGTCACCCCGACGTCGCGGGACCGGTAGCCGTCCTCGCTCCGGTCGGCCAGCACGTGGTCGCCGACGCCCGGAGCCCCGTGACCGTGGCCCGCCGAGGGACCCGGGGCGACCGGCAGGGCGGTCCCGGTGCGTCGTCCGCGAGCGCGGCGCCCGGGACCGGTCACGGTGCGCAAACGGCCGGTGACGTCGGTGCAGCGCACGCCGGGCCCCGCCGCGGGCCGCCGTCCGCGCGCGGAAGTCGGGTGACGGGTCACACCCTCCCTCGCTAGCGTCCGCGCCGCACCGTCGCCGTCCGGGGTGCGGGGGCCCGGCAGACCCGGAGGAGCCCGCCGTGGGCAGGTCGTTCGCGTCCCGTGTCAGCCACCCGCGCCTGAAGTGGGTGGTGCTCGTGGTCTGGCTGGTGCTGGCCGGGGTGTCGGCCCCGCTGGCCGGCGGGCTGACCGACCAGCAGGAGAACGACGTCGCGGCGTGGCTGCCGTCGGACGCGGAGTCGACCCGGGCACTGGAGCGGCAGGTCGACCTGGGCTCGGACCCCGACCTCATCCCCGCGGTGGTGCTCTACGAGCGCACGGACGGGCTGACGCCGGAGGACCAGGCGGCGGTGCAGCAGGACGTCGAGGCCTTCGGCCGCCTGGACGCGCTCGACGGCGCCGTGGTGGGGCCCATCCCGTCCGAGGACGGGCAGGCGCTGCAGCTGGTCGTTCCGCTGAACGTGGGACCCGACGGCTGGGAGGCGATCGCCCCGCTGGTCGACGGGATGCGCGCCGAGGCCTCCGACGGCCCCGACGGGCTGACCGCCTACGTGACCGGTCCCGCCGGCTCCGCGGCCGACTCCTCCGAGGCCTTCGCCGGGATCGACGGCACGCTGCTGATCGCGGCCCTGGGCGTCGTCATCGTGATCCTGCTGCTCACCTACCGCAGCCCGGTGCTGTGGATCCTGCCGATCTTCTCGGCGGTCATCGCCCTGTTCTGCTCGCAGGCGGTGGTCTACCTGCTGGCCCGCTACGCCGACCTCACGGTGAACGCCCAGAGCGCGAGCATCCTCACCGTCCTGGTGGTCGGCGCGGGCACCGACTACGCCCTGCTGCTGGTCGCGCGGTACCGGGAGGAGCTGCGGCTGCACACCGACCGGCACGAGGCCATGACCGAGGCCGTGCACCGGGCCGGGCCGGCCGTCCTGGCCAGCGGCGGCACCGTGGTGCTGGGCATGCTGTGCCTGGTCGCCGCGCAGATGAACTCGACCGCGGGCCTGGGCCCGGTCGCCGCCATCGGCGTCGCCGTCACCCTGCTCGTGCTCATGACGCTGCTGCCGTCGCTGCTGGTCATCTGCGGCCGCTGGGTGTTCTGGCCGGTGCGGCCGAGCTTCGGCAGCGCCGAGCCGAGCGCGACGGGGATCTGGGCCCGCGTGGGTGCCGCGATCCGGCCGCGCCCCCGGGCCACCTGGGTGGTCACGAGCGTGCTGCTCCTGCTCGCCTGCCTGGCCGTGACCCGGCTCGACCCGAGCGGGCTGACCCAGGCCGAGAGCTTCCGCGGGACCCCGGAGTCCATCGCGGGCGACGCCGCGGCGGCCCGGCACTTCCCCGCCGTCGCGGGCAACTCCGTCTACGTCGTGACGACGGCCGACACCGCCGACGAGGTCGCCGACGCCGTGGCCGCGACCGACGGCATCGCCCAGGTCGGGGACCCGCAGGTGGTCGGGGACGACGCGCTCGTGGAGGCCTCGCTGGCCGACCGCTTCGACAGCGCCGCCGCCTACGCCACCATCGACCGGCTGCGCACCGCGCTCGACGACGCCGGCGACGGCCAGGCGCTGGTCGGCGGGAACACCGCCCTGAACCTCGACGTCCAGAACGCCTCGCAGCGGGACAACCGCGTGGTCATCCCGCTGATCATGCTCGTCGTCCTGGCGGTGCTCGCCCTGCTGCTCCGGGCGCTGGTGGCCCCGTTGCTGCTGATCGCGACGGTGGTGCTGTCCTACGGCGCCGCCCTCGGCCTGAGCGCCCTCGTCTTCGACTGGACGATCGGCGTGACCGCGACCGACAGCTCCTTCCCGCTGTTCGTCTTCGTGTTCCTCGTCGCGCTCGGCATCGACTACAACATCTTCCTGATGACCCGGGTGCGGGAGGAGGCCGCCGACCACGGCACCCGGCGCGGCGCGCTCGTCGGGCTGGCCGCCACCGGCGGGGTCATCACCTCGGCCGGGCTGGTGCTCGCGGCGACCTTCGCGGTGCTGGGCACCCTGCCGCTGACCTTCCTCACGCAGCTCGGCGTCGCCGTCGCCCTGGGGGTGCTGCTGGACACGATCGTCGTCCGCTCGGTGCTGGTCACCGCCCTGACCCTCGACGTCGGCCGGTGGATGTGGTGGCCCAGCCGGCTGGCGCGGCGTCCCGACGAGCCCGAGGTGCCCGCCGCCGGGGTCGCCGCGGCCCCGGCGCCGTCGCAGGCCCCGGTCGGGAGCTGACGCCGGTCAGCGGCCGGGCGGGCCCCCGCACGTCTCCGGCCCCGGCGCCGTCGCAGGCCCCGGCGCCGCGGCCGGGGAGTCCGCGGTGCGCCGGGTCGGCCGGGCCGCCAGCCAGGCCTGCCAGTCGGCGCGCTCCCCTGCCCCGCCGCGCGCCAGCGCGGCGAGCAGGAGGACGACGCCGGCCGCCATGAGGACCAGCACCCCGGCGAGGACCTCCTCCCACCCCGACCAGGGCGGGACGGTCATGTCGCCGGGAGCCGGCAGCCGGTCGTCGGAGGGCACGGCACGAGCGTGGGGCTCCCCGGCCGTCCCCGGCAGGACGGCGCGCGGCCGACCACCCGCACGGGGGACGTGACGCTCGGCGAGCACCTGCGGCTGCCGGACCCGAACGGGCGGCCCGGTGCCCTCTCCCCGGTGACGTGCCCCCGCTCGCGGGGCGGCCCGGCGTGGGGCGGCCTAGCGTCCGCGCTCCGGACCCGGTACCGCGGAGGGAGGCGGACGCCATGAGCACCGACCTGCACGTCCACGACGGGATCGCTGCCCCCGACCCGGCCGGGTCCGGGCGGCCCGCCGGCCCCGGCGGGCTGGACACCGCCCTCGCGGCGGGCCCGGTGTTCGGCCGGACCGTGGCCGGCTACGACCGGTTCCAGGTGGACGCCTACGTCCGCTGGGCCGAGGACGAGCTCGCCACCGCCGACCGCGCGCACGAGCACCTCGTCGCGCGCCTGCTGCGGACGGAGGCCACCCTCGACGACGCCCGACGACTGCTCGGCCACTCCCCCGACGGCGGGGAGCTGCTGCGCCTGTCGGAGCGGATGGGGGCGCTGCTGGCCGCGGCCGCGGACGAGGCGGCGGCCATCCGGGCCGAGGCGGAGGCCGACCGGGTGGCGGCGGCGACCCTCCGCGCCGAGGCGGAGGCCGACCGGGCCGCCGCGGGGACGTACGCGCGCCGGCTCCTCGCCGACTCCCGCGCACGGGCGCGGGAGTCGGTGGCCGACGCCCGTGCACGGGCCGGTGAGCTGACCGAGGAGGCCGCCGCCCGGGCCGCGGCGACGGTCCGGGAGGCCCGCGCGTCGGCCGCGGTGCTGCGGGAGCAGGCCCGCGCCGCCGGCGAGCGGGCGGCCGCGGAGGCCGGGCGGACCCGGCGGCAGGCGGAGCAGGAGGCGGCCGCCGCCCGGCTGCACGCCCGCGACGACGTCGTCCGTCTCCTCGTCACCGGACGGGACGAGCGGCGCCGGGCCGACGAGGTGGCCGCCGCCGGCCGGACGCGCCTGGACCGGGAGGCCGCGCAGCGCCGGGCCGCGCTCCTGGAGGAGGTGGCGGTCCTTGAGCTCCGGCGGTCCGGGCTCCGGGCCGAGGCGGCAGCGCCGGCCGGGCCGGTCGCCGGTCCCGCCGGCGACGGGCCGGGACCGTCCGTCCGCCGCCTCCTGCGCGGGGTCCGGCGGCGGCCCCGGTCCGTGCCCGTCGCCTGAGACCACGGCTGCACGGCCTCGGGCGGTCGAGGCACCAGCGCGAAGCCCCTTTCCCCCGCTCGACGTCGGTGGTGGACTCCACTCCCGCCGTCGGGGCGGCGCCACGAGCGACCTGGAGGCAGCGATGTCCCTGGAGCAGGACGTAGCGGTGGCTCGCGAGGCCGTCGATGCCCTCGAGCAGGCGTGCGGACCGGTGACGAGACACTTCGGCGACACCGTCGACACCCGGCGGCTGAGGATCGACGTCGCGCGGCTCCGGGACGACCTGGACCTGCTGTGCGGTGCGCGGTTCCGCATCCGGCACGAGCCCCTGGCCACGGTGTACGGCGACGGCGACGACGACGGCATCGGCGGGTCCGGCCGCACGCGCCGGTGACCGCCACCGCGCCGCGCGGCACGGGGGCGGTCACCCCCGGTCGTGGTGACGGCGGGCCGGCCCCGCGGCGGGCGACGATCGCGGCGCGGACGCTGCGCACCGACCGGTGGTGGGTGCAGCCGCTCGTCACCGTCGTCGTGCTCGTGCTGTTCATCGCGTACTCGTCGTTCCGGGCCTTCCAGAACGCGTACTACCACGCCGAGCCCTACATCTCGCCGTTCTACTCCCCCTGCATCACCACCCGGTGCGAGGGCGACAGCTTCCCCGAGTTCTTCACCGGCCCGGCGTGGATATCGCCGGCGCTCTACATCCTCGTGCTGCCCCTGGGCATCCGGCTGACCTGCTACTACTACCGCAAGGCCTACTACCGGTCGTTCTGGCTTTCCCCGCCGGCGTGCGCGGTGGCCGAGCCGCACCGGCGCTACACCGGGGAGACGCGGCTCCCCCTCGTCGGGCAGAACGTGCACCGCTACTTCCTCTACGCGGCGCTGGTGTTCAACGTGATCCTCTTCTACGAGGCCGTCCGCGGCTTCCGCGACGAGACCGGCGAGTGGGGACACATGGGGCTCGGCACGCTGGTCCTGCTGGTCAACGCCGTCCTGCTCTTCCTGTACTCGATCTCCTGCCACTCCTGCCGGCACATCGTCGGCGGGCGGCTGAACGACTTCTCGGAGCACCCGCTGAGGTACCGGGCGTGGACCTGGGTCTCGCGGTTGAACGCCCGGCACATGCAGTACGCCTGGACCTCGCTGTTCGCCGTCGCCTTCGCCGACTTCTACGTCCTGCTGCTCGCCACCGACACGATCCAGGACGTGAGGTTCTTCTGATGGACTTCGAACGGCACGCCTACGACGTCGTGGTCGTCGGGGCCGGTGGCGCGGGGCTGCGGGCCGCCATCGCCGCGCACGAGGCCGGCGCCCGCACCGCCGTCGTCTGCAAGTCCCTGCTGGGCAAGGCGCACACGGTCATGGCCGAGGGCGGCATCGCCGCCGCCATGGGCAACGCCTGGCCGGAGGACGGCTGGCGGGTGCACTTCCGGGACACCATGCGCGGCGGGAAGATGCTCAACCACTGGCGCATGGCCCAGCTGCACGCGCAGGAGGCCCCCGACCGGGTCCGCGAGCTCGAGGACTGGGGCGCCCTGTTCGACCGCACCCCCGACGGGCTGATCAGCCAGCGCGACTTCGGCGGGCACCGCTTCGCCCGGCTGGCGCACGTCGGCGACCGCACCGGCCTGGAGCTCATCCGCACGCTGCAGCAGCGCACCGTCGCCCTCGGCGTCGACGTCTTCATGGAGTGCACGGTCACCCGGCTGCTCACCGACGACGAGGGCGTCACCGGGGCCTTCGGCTACTGGCGGGAGTCGGGCCGGTTCGTCGCCTGGGAGGCGCCGTCGGTGGTGCTGGCCACCGGCGGCATCGGCAAGGCCTACAAGGTCACCTCCAACTCCTGGGAGTACACCGGCGACGGGCACTCGCTGGCGCTGCAGGCCGGGGCCGGGCTGGTGAACATGGAGTTCGTCCAGTTCCACCCGACGGGGATGGTCTGGCCGCCGTCGGTGCGCGGCATCCTCGTCACCGAGAGCGTGCGCGGCGACGGAGGCGTGCTGCGCAACTCGGCCGGCAACCGGTTCATGTTCGACTACATCCCCGACTACTTCCGCAAGGAGACGGCGGAGACCGAGGACGAGGCCGACCGCTGGTACGACGACAAGAAGAACAACCGCCGCCCGCCCGAGCTGCTGCCCCGCGACGAGGTCGCCCGGGCCATCAACAGCGAGGTCAAGGCCGGCCGCGGCTCGCCGCACGGCGGGGTGTTCCTCGACATCGCCAGCCGCCGCCCGGCCGAGTACGTCCGCCGGCGGCTGCCGTCGATGTACCACCAGTTCAAGGAGCTGGCCGACGTCGACATCACCGCCGAGGCGATGGAGGTCGGCCCCACCTGCCACTACGTGATGGGCGGCGTGGAGGTCGACCCGGACACCGCCGCGGCCGGCGTGCCGGGGCTGTTCGCGGCCGGTGAGGTCGCCGGCGGGATGCACGGGTCCAACCGGCTGGGCGGCAACTCGCTGTCGGACCTGCTGGTGTTCGGCCGCCGCGCGGGCGCGGCCGCCGCCGAGCACGCGGCCAAGCGGTCCGGCCTCGTGGCGCTGGCCGAGGAGGCGCTGACCGACGCCGCCCGGGCGGCGCTGGCGCCGTTCGAGCGCGAGGGCGGCGAGAACCCCTACACCGTGCAACAGGACCTGCAGCAGACGATGCACGACCTGGTCGGGATCATCCGCACCGCGCCGGAGATGGAGCAGGCGCTGACGCGGATCGCCGCGCTGCGGGAGCGGGTCGCCGCGCTCTCGGTCGAGGGGCACCGGCAGTACAACCCCGGCTGGCACCTGGCCCTGGACCTGCCGCACCTGCTGGTCGTCAGCGAGTGCATCGCCCGGGCGGCGCTCGAGCGCGAGGAGAGCCGCGGCGGGCACACGCGCGACGACTTCCCCGCCGCCGACCCGGAGTGGGGCCGCACCAACCTGGTCTGCTCGCGGGCGGCGGACGGCGCGGTGACCGTGGCCCGCCGTCCGCTGCCGCAGATGCCGCCCGAGCTCGCCGAGGTCTTCGAGGAGGCACCGTGACCGGGCTCGTGAGGTCACGCGGGGACACAGCACGGCCCGGCACGTGCCCGACGGGCGCCGGCGAGGAGGGGACGTGACGGAGCCGGGCGAACCGAGCCTCGGCGGGACCGACGACGGCCGGGGCAGCGGCGCCGGGAGCGGGGGCGGCGGGGGCTACGACGCCACGTTCCGGGTCTGGCGCGGCGACGCCTCCGGCGGGGACCTGCAGACCTTCACGGTGCCGGTGAACGAGGGCGAGGTCGTCCTCGACGTCATCCACCGGCTGCAGGCCACGCAGGCCGGCGACCTCGCCGTCCGGTGGAACTGCAAGGCCGGCAAGTGCGGCTCCTGCAGCGCGGAGGTCAACGGGCGGCCGCGGCTGATGTGCCTGACCCGGATGAGCACCTTCGCCGAGGACGAGACGGTGACGGTCACCCCGCTGCGGACGTTCCCCGTCATCCGCGACCTGGTCACCGACGTCTCCTACAACTACGAGAAGGCCGCGCAGATCCCCGCGTTCACGCCCCGGCCCCGCGACCCCGACGGCAACCACCGGATGCAGCAGGTCGACGTCGACCGGCCGCAGGAGTTCCGCAAGTGCATCGAGTGCTTCCTCTGCCAGGACACCTGCCACGTCATCCGGGACCACGAGGACAACAAGCGGGCCTTCGCCGGGCCCCGCTTCCTCATCCGGCTGGCCGAGCTGGAGATGCACCCGCTGGACGTGCGCGACCGCCGGGACGCCGCCCAGGACGAGTTCGGGCTCGGCTACTGCAACATCACCAAGTGCTGCAGCGAGGTGTGCCCCGAGGGCATCCACCTCACCGACAACGGCATCATCCCGCTCAAGGAGCGGGTCGCGGACCGGCGCTACGACCCGCTGACCTGGCTGGGCTCCAAGATCGGACGACGCCGGCCGTCGTGACCACCGTCGGCGCCGCGCACCGGACCGCCCCGGCCGCCCGCCCGCGCGGCTAGCGTCGGGCCTGCGCGGGGGCTCAGCCGGACCTGGGGGCCGACGATGCCGCTCTACCTGACCCGCTTCGGCTACACGCCGCAGACCTGGGCACGGCTGATCGAGAACCCGGAGGACCGGCGCGAGGCCGCCCGGACCTACATCGAGTCCGTCGGAGGGACGCTGCACGGCTTCTGGTACGCGTTCGGGCCGCACGACGGCTTCACGCTGTGGGAGGCCCCTGACAACGTGTCGATGGCCGCGGTCGCGCTGGCGCTCGGTGCCGGCGGGGCCCTCGATCCGGTGGAGACGACCGTGCTGCTGACCGTCGACGAGACCATCGAGGCCATGCGCCGGGCCGGGCAGGTCCGCTACCGGCCACCGGGGACATAGCCCCCGCCCGTCGAGCACGCGGACCACCCGGTACGGGCCACCGGCCGACTGTGGTTGACACCACACCCGCACGGCCGTTGACTGGATCCGTCATCCATCGGTGGTCCACGCCACCGCGGGGCCCGGGATGGGCTGTTCCGGCGATGGAGCCGGTGGCGACGTCGCCGGCCCCGGAGCGCGCTGTGCCCAGCCGACTCAGCACGGATGCCGACCCGTCCGGACCCCGGACGGCACAGCCCCATCGCCTCCCCCGACCGAGCCAGCGCCCGACGTCTCCTGTTCGGCGGGCCGCCCGGCACCTCGCCCCTCT
The DNA here is from genome assembly GCF_900115395.1 of Geodermatophilus obscurus. GTDB lineage: Bacteria > Actinomycetota > Actinomycetes > Mycobacteriales > Geodermatophilaceae > Geodermatophilus > Geodermatophilus obscurus_B. The sequence goes on along the minus strand of NZ_FOWE01000001.1, from coordinate 366,486 downwards.
CAGCACTGGAGGACCCATGACCCACTCGGACCAGCCGCACCAGATCACGATCGACGACGACGGCCGCACGACCGCGCAGGCCGAGGTCAGCCCGACGGACGACCAGGGCGTCGTCCGGTCCGCGATGCACGTCGAGTCCGGGCAGCTCCCACCCGGGACGCGGGCGCGGCTGGTGGACGCCGTCATCGACGACCCCGCGGTGTCGGACGCCTCGCACCTGGTCGCGACCGTGCCCACCGGTGACACCGGGCTGGTCGACCGGATCCGGGAGCGAGCCGACTCCGTCGAGGTCCGGGCGACCGGTGCGACCAAGTTCGTCGAGGCCGACCTGCCGCCGCAGCGCTGACGTCGGACGGGTCGCGTCCGCGGCTCCCGTCGGGCCCGCACCCGGCGGGAGCCCGCGGTCACCGACCGCGGGTTCCCGGCGTCCGGCGGGGCCGCCGAGCCGGCTACTCGAAGTAGCGCCGCGGGGCGTCCACCAGCATCTGCCGGACCTGCTCGTCGGTCACCCCGCGCTCGCGCAGCACGGGCAGAACGTCGCGGCTGATGTGGGTGTAGTTCCAGTTGGGCGCGATCTGCGCCTTGGCGGCCTGCGCGTCCGGTCCCGGGAAGTAGTCGATGTAGCAGCTGGCGTCGTGGGCGAGCACCATCCGGTCGGCGTACCCCCGCTGCGCGAGCGCGACGATGGTGTCCACCCGGGACGACGTGGGGTTGTAGAGGTCCAGGCCGAAGCGGTCCATGCCGAGCAGGCAGCCGGCGTCGGCCAGCTCGCCGAGGTAGTCGAGGTCGTTGCTGTCCCCGGCGTGGCCGATGACCACCTTCGTCAGGTCCACGCCCTCGTCGCGGAACACCTGCACCGCCAGCCGCCCCGCCTGCGCCGGCGAGGAGGTGTGCACGGTGATGGGTGCGCCGGTCTCGCGGTGGGCGGCCGCGCACGCCCGCAGGGTCCGCTCGACGCCGGGCGTGAGGCCCTTGACCTCGACGACGCACTTGAGGAACGCCGCCTTCACCCCCGTGTCGGCGATGCCGTCGCGGATGTCCCCGACGAAGTCGTCGACCATCGGGTCACGGGGGAGGTCCAGCAGCAGGCCCGGGCCGCGGTGCTCGTACTGGTGCGGGACCTCGTCGTAGGTGTAGAGCCCGGTCGCGACCACGATGTTGAGGTCGGTCTGCTCGGCCACCCGCTGCACCCGCGGGATGTAGCGCCCCAGACCCCACACGGTCGGGTCGACGATGGTGTCGATGCCGAGCGCCTTCAGCTCGTTCAACTGGTCGACGGCGTCGGCGACCCGCTCGTCCTCGTCCCACCAGTCGCCCGCGCCGTAGTTCTGCAGGTGCTCGGTGGACAACACGAACACGTGCTCGTGCATGAGGGTCGCGCCGAGGTCGGCGGTGTCGATCGGGCCACGGACGGTCTCGACGGTGGGCACGGCGGGGGCCTCCAGAGATGGGTGTCGAGCGACCACCCTCCAGGGTCCTGCGCCTGCGCGTGCGAGGCGTGGGGGGAGGGGTGGTCCTTCCTCAGCGGACGGGGGTCCAGTCGGTGTGCTCGCGCAGCGACGGCTTGAGGACCTTGCCGCCGGGGTTGCGCGGCAGCGGGTCGCTGCGCACGGCGACGTACTGCGGCACCTTGAAGTCGGCCAGCCGCTCGCGGGCGAAGGCCAGCAGGTCGGCGGGGTCGACCGCGCGGCCGGGCAGCGGGACGACGACGGCGCCGACCTTCTCGCCCATCATCGGGTCGGGCACGCCGACGACGGCGACCTCCCCGACCGCCGGGTGCGCGGCCAGGGCGTTCTCGACCTCGACGCAGTACACGTTCTCGCCGCCGCGGTTGATCATGTCCTTCTTGCGGTCGACGACGTAGACCAGCCCCTCGTCGTCGATGCGGGCCAGGTCCCCGCTGTGCAGCCACCCGCCGACGAAGGTCTCCGCCGTCTGCTCGGGCTTGCGCCAGTACCCGGCGACGACGTTGGGCCCGCGGATCAGCAGCTCCCCCACCCCGGTGACCGGGTCGGGGTCGGCGACGTCGAGGTCGACGACCGGCGCGGGGAAGCCGACGGAGTCGGCGTGCGCGGCGGCGTACTCGTCGGGCAGGTAGGTCGACACCGACGAGGTCTCGGTCAGGCCGAACCCGTTGCCGACCCGGGCCGTCGGGAACGCCGCCTGCAGGCGGTGCACCAGGTCGGGGGCGATGGGCGCGCCCCCGTAGCTGAGCGCCCGGACCGAGGAGGTGTCGACGTCGGCGAAGCCCGGCTGCTGCAGCGCCAGCCAGTAGATCGCCGGCACGGTCGTCAGCACCGAGATGCGCTCGTCCTCGATGGCCCGCAGGAACGCGCCGACCTCGAACGCCGGCATGACCACCGACGTCCCGGCCACCGCGGTGACGACCAGCAGCTGGGAGTTGCAGCCGGTCACGTGGAAGAGCGGCACCGAGACCAGCGTCGACAGCTGCTCGTCGCGGGGCAGCGCGAGGCAGCGCAGGCACGTCTCGACGTTGGACAGGAAGTTCTCGTGGGTGGTCATCGCACCCTTGGGGAAGCCGGTCGTGCCGCTCGTGTAGAAGATCCCGGCGAGGTCGGTGTGCCCCTGGTCGGTGACCGCGAGCGGCTCGCCGTCGGGCAGGTCGGCCCCCGGCTCGACCACGTACGCCGCGCCGGAGTCCTCGACGACGTAGCGGACCTCGGGCTCGGTGAAGCGGGTGTTGACCGGGACGACGACGGCGCCGGCGAGCAGCGTCCCCCAGAAGACGAGCACCCAGTCGTTGCCGTTGGGCAGCCGGTTGGCCACCCGGTCACCGGGGCCCACGCCGGCGGCCCGCAGTCCCCCGGCCACCCGGGTCGCACGGTCCCACAGCTGCCCGTAGGTGAGCCGCTCACCGCCGAGCTCGACGAGCGCCTCGGCGCCGGGGTGCGCGTCGACCACCGCGCGCAGCATCCCGACGAGGTCCCGCGGCAGGCCGGTGTAGCGCCGGACGCCGTCCGGGCCGACCTCGGTGCCGCTCCGGTCGAAGGGGTAGGCCATGTCGCGTCTCCCCGCTGACGTCGTCGTCCGCGCTGACGGGGGGAGTCTGTCGGGGCACCGGCCCGCTGTCCACGCCGCCGGGGCCCGCGCCGTGGTCAGGAAGTCGTCCGGTCCTCGCCGTCGTCGTCGGCCAGGTCCTGGGGCACCCCCTCGGACGGCGCGCGGTGCCGCTCCGGGTCCAGCTCCGCGGCCAGCCGCTGCTCCACGTCGGGGGTCTCCTCCGGCTCCGTCATGCCGACGACCGTCCTCCTCCCGGCGCCGCCGCGCTCGTCGGGACGGCTCCGTCCGGTCTGCCGCGCCCGGCGGCTGGGTAGGAGCCGGGTCCACCCCGTAGCCGAGGAGCGCCGTGAGCCAGGACCAGTACTCCCCCCAGGACCCGACCACCCAGCACGCCGAGCCGGACGCGCAGAACGAGGAGCAGATCGCCCACCCGGGGCTGGAGTCCGACATGGACCTCGAGCCCGACCACGGGGAGTCGAGCTACCGGGGCAGCGGCCGGCTGGAGGGCAAGCGCGCGCTGGTCACCGGCGGCGACTCCGGCATCGGCCGGGCGGTGGCGCTGGCCTTCGCCCGCGAGGGCGCCGACGTCGTGGTGTCCTACCTGCCCTCGGAGGAGGACGACGCGCAGGTGACCGCCCGGCTGGTCCGGGACGCCGGCCGCACCGCCGTCACCGCGCCCGGCGACCTCCGGGACGAGGCCTTCTGCCGGGAACTGGTGGAGCGCACCGTCAGCGAGCTCGGCGGCATCGACGTGCTGGTGAGCAACGCGGCCTACCAGATGTCGATCGGCGGCATCGAGGACCTCACCACCGAGCAGCTGCTGCGGACGTACTACACCAACGTCTTCGCCACCTTCTGGCTGTGCAAGGCGGCGGTCGGGCACATGCAGCCGGGCTCGAGCATCATCGTCACGACCTCGATCCAGGCCTACCAGCCCTCCCCCACCCTGCTGGACTACGCCTCGACCAAGGGCGCGCTGGTGACCTTCACGAAGGGCCTGGCCCAGCAGCTCGCCCCGAAGGGGATCCGGGTCAACACCGTCGCGCCGGGACCGATCTGGACCCCGCTGATCCCGGCGACCATGCCGGCCGAGGAGGTCGGCTCCTTCGGCGAGGCGACCCCCACCGGCCGCGCCGGCCAGCCGGCGGAGCTGGCCCCCGCCTACGTCTTCCTCGCCTCGCAGGAGTCGAGCTACATCACCGGTGAGCGCATCGGCGTCACCGGCGGGATGCCGATGCCCTGACCGGACGCCCCCAGGACTGCAGAGGCCCCGCGGCCGGTGACCGCGGGGCCTCTGTCAGCGGGTGTCCGCCGGCGGGGAGGACCGGCCGGAGCCGGCCCTCCCCGTCAGCGGTCAGGCGACGACGTCGTGGTCGTGCACGTGGTCGTGCGCGAGACCGCCGCCACCGGCGTCCTCGACGAACGTGCCCTCGGCGCCGGCCGGGGCCGGCAGCTGGAACGCCGGGCCCGGGACCTTCTTGCCGGGGACACCGTTCACGGACTCCGTCGAGTAGGAGAACGTCAGCATCGCGAACGCGATGAGGTCGCTGTTGACCTCGAACGCGTCGAGCGCGAGGTTGTCGATCGTGTCGCACTCCTCGTGGTAACACGGGTCGAACTGCTCACCCGCGGTACCGCCCCAGATGGCCTCCTGCTCCTCGGTCTTGATCACCTCGGCGCCGGTGAACAGACCACCGGACGGGATGCCTGCGAGGATGAACGCCTCGTAGTCGCTGCGCCCCGAGTACTCGGCGTCGTCGTAGGGGACGCCGACCTTGGTGTAGTAGGACTCGTAGAGGTCCTCGATGGCCGTCGAGCCGCCCGGGATCACGACCGGGGCCTCCCACGTCGTCTGGTCCGAGTCGTAGACCATCTGGACGTAGTTGGGCGAGGCGACCATGTCGTAGTTCATGTAGAGGGCGATGCGCTCGCGTTCGGCCTCGGACAGCCCGGCGACGTAGTCGGCCGAGCCGACCAGGCCCTGCTCCTCCGCGGCCCACCAGCCGAAGCGGATGGTGTTCTCCGGCTTCGAGTTGGCCATCAGGAGGGCAGTCTCGAGGATCGCCGCCGAACCCGAGCCGTTGTCGTTGATGCCCGGCCCCTCGATGACGCTGTCGAGGTGCGCGCCGGCCATGACGACGTTGTCCGGGTTCTTGCCCGGCAGCTCGGCGATGACGTTGAAGTCCTCGCGCTTCGCGATCCTGCCGTCGACGAAGGCGGTGGAGCCCGGCGCCGAGAGGGCCACGCCCTGGTCGAAGCTGGCGCCGACCACCGGGATGTTGTGCTCCACCGGGGTGCCGTCGGTGCGGCTCGACGCGTCGGCGACGAAGAGCTCCGTGCGGTCGGGCGTGTTGCCCTGGTTGAAGATGATCACGGCCTCGGCCCCGGCCTGCTCGGCGAAGAACGCCTTGTCGCCGAAGTTGCAGGTGCCGCGCTGGACCAGGGCGATGTCGTAGTCGCCGCTGAAGTCCAGGCCGGCGAAGTCCGACTCCTCGCAACCGCTGGTGGAGGCCCGGTCACCCGTGATGTTGATGTCGACGGGGATGACGTTCCCCTCGACGGTGCCCGATCCGCTGCCGGAGAAGAGGCCGGTCTCGTACTCGGCCGCGACGGGGGTCAGCTGCCGCAGCACGGCCGGGAAGTTGAAGGTGACCTCGACCGGGTCGAGCGTGACCTCGTAGCCGGCGTCCCGGAGCAGCCCCGCGACGTACTCGACGCTGGCGTCGTAGCCCGTGGTGCCGGCCGCCCGGGTGCCCGGGTAGACCGGGTCGCCGCTGTCGTCGGCGATCTTCTGGAACATCCGCTGGTGGTCCATGACGCCCTCCAGCGTCACGCACTCCAGGAGCTTGGCGTAGGTGTTGTTGTTCCGGTCGTCGCAGGCCTTGCCACCGGGGGCGGCGCTGGCCGCGGTGGCGGGCAGCGCCAGGGCGATCAGCAGTCCGCTGCCGCCCAGTGCGATGGCTCGAGACGTCGTCCGTCGTGCGGACGCGGTCCGGCGTTCCCTCAACAGTCGTCCCTTCCTCGTGTCGACGGCGGGATCACCCGCCGTCGATGGCCGACTCCGTCGTCGGCCCGGCAGACCTTCACCCGAGCCGAGGCCGGTTGCCTAGAGCCACCGGACAATTCCCCGGGGTGAGCGAACCTCGCCGGTGCCGTAGGTGGCCGCACGGTGAGCACACCGACGGTCGTCCTGACCTGGTCTCATCACATCGAGTGACCTGTGACACGCCACCCGCCGTGATCGGAACACACAGTCACATGCCGTTCACGTTCGGATGCTCACCGCTCCCAGGAGGCCGTCGATGACCGGTCCGGCGGAATGCCGGTGCACCGGTCGGGTAGAACCGGACCTGATGTGGCGGCGCGCAGGCAGGCGGCCACCCCTCCGAGAACTGGAACCCACACATGGGCGGTAACGCCACACACAGGTTCGGCAACACCGCCGTCCTGGCTCTGCAGACGGCCGACGCGACCCGCGTCGTCACCTCCGACGCGATCGACGACGCGCTCGCCGGCACCTACCGGAGGGTCGGGCTGCGGCCCGGCCTGCTCGAGCGCCTCGCCGGGATCCGCGAGCGCCGCTGGTGGGGCGAGGGCGTCACGTTCGTCGACGGCGCGGCCGAGGCCGGCGCCAAGGCGATCAGCGAGAGCGGGGTCGACCCGGCAGCGATCGGCGTCATGGTCAACACCTCGGTGAGCCGCAAGCACCTCGAGCCCTCGACCGCGGTCGCCGTCCACCACGCCCTGGGCCTGCCCCGCTCCTGCCAGAACTTCGACGTCACCAACGCCTGCCTCGGCTTCGTCAACGGCATGGAGCTGGCCGCGGCGATGATCGACTCCGGCCTGGTCGAGTACGCGCTCGTCGTCAACGGCGAGGACTCCCGGCCGGTGCAGGAGCGCACGATGGAGCGGCTCAACGAGCCGGGCACCACCTCGAAGGACGTCATCGCGCAGTTCGCGACCCTGACCCTGGGCTCGGGGGCCGTCGCCATGGTGCTCGGCCGCGCCGACCGCCACCCCGAGGGGCACCGGCTGGTGGCGTCGGTGAGCCGGGCGGGGACGGAGCACCACGAGCTGTGCGTCGGCGACAACGACCTCATGCGCACCGACCTCAAGGGCCTGCTCGACGCGGGGCTGGCGCTGTCGGAGGACATGTGGGCCGAGGCCGCGGCGGAGGTGGACTGGGCCGGCGGGATGAGCCGCTACATCGTCCACCAGGTGTCGAAGGTGCACACGAAGGCGATGTGCGACCGGTTCGGCATCGACCCCGCGCTGGTGCCGACCACCTTCCCGAGCCGGGGCAACCTCGGCCCGGCCTCGGTGCCGTTCACCCTGGCCGGCGAGCAGGACTCGCTGACCGACGGCGACCGGGTGCTGCTCATGGGCATCGGCTCGGGCCTCAACGTCTCCTGCCTCGAGATCGCCTGGTGACGGCCCCGGCCGCGGTGCTGCCGCCGTCCCTGCCCGGGCTGGACCCCGCCTGGTCGCGCACGGTCGCCGTCGCCGACGCGACCGGCGCCAAGCACACCTGGCACGTGCTCGACAACGGGGTCGCCGACCCCGTCGGCACGCTGCTGTGCGTCCACGGCAACCCGACCTGGTCCTACCTGTGGCGCCGGCTGCTGGCCGCCGCCCCACCCGGCTGGCGGGTGGTCGCCCCCGACCACCTCGGCATGGGCTTCTCCGACCGGCTGCCCGCCCCCCGGTCGCTGCGGGAGCGGGTCGCCGACCTCGGCGACCTCACCGCGGCGCTCGGCGTCACCGGCCCGGTCGTCACCGTCGGGCACGACTGGGGCGGGGTGATCTCCCTCGGCTGGGCACTGGAGCACCGCGACCAGCTGCGCGGCGTCGTCCTGGCCAACACCGCCGTCGCGATGCCCGAGGGCGACCTCGGGCCGGTCCTCATCCGCATGGCGCACGCCCCGGGGGTGCGCGCCGCGGTCACCGTCGGCACCCCGGTGTTCGTCCGGGCGACGACGGCGCTGTCCCGGCCGGCCCTGCCCGCCGACGTCCGCGACGCCTTCGCCGCCCCCTACGGCTCCCCGGACCGCCGCCGGGCCGTGGGCGACTTCGTCGCCGACATCCCCTTCTCACCCGGCCACCCCTCCCGCCCGGTGCAGGAGGCCATCGCCGAGGGCATCCGCGGCCTCGACGTCCCGGCCCTGCTGCTGTGGGGCCCGCGCGACCCCGTCTTCGGCGAGCGGTACCTCACCGACCTGCGCGGCCGCCTCCCGCACGCCCGGCTGCACCGCTACGAGGGCGCCTCCCACCTGCTCCCCGAGGACGCGCCGCAGTACGCCGACGCGGTCGCGCAGTGGGTCGGCGACCTAACCGGCGAGCGGCCGGTCCCCGCCCGCCCGGCCGCCACCGGCGACGCCGCCCGCCGCCTGTGGTCGGCCCTGGACGAGCGGGCCGGCGACGACAGCGCGGCCGTCGTCGAGGTCGGCGGCGCGACGGTGACCTGGTCGGCGCTCGCCGCGCGGGTGCGGCACCTGGCCGCCGGTCTCGCCGCGGTCGGGGTGCGGCCCGGGCAGCGGGTGGCGCTGCTGGTCGAGCCCTCGGCCGACCTGACCGCGGCGGTGTACGCCGTGTGGCGCGCCGGCGCGGTCGTCGTCGTGGCCGACAAGGGCCTCGGGTTCGCCGGGATGCGCCGCGCGCTGCGCAGCGCCGGCGTCGACGCGGTGATCGGCAGCCGGACCGGGCTCGCCGCGGCCCGGGCGATGGGGCTGCCCGGGCTGCGCGTCGCGGCCGGCCGGACGCGGCGGCGCACGCCACCGTCCCTCGACGACCTGGAGGCCGTCGGCCGGTCGGCACCGCTGCCGGCGGAGTGCGGGCTCGACGACGACTGCGCCGTGCTGTTCACCTCCGGGGCCACCGGCCCGGCCAAGGGCGTCGTCTACACCCACCGCCAGGCCGCCGCCCAGATCGACCTGGTCCGCGCCGCCTACGACCTCACGCCCGCCGACCGGCTGGTGGCCGCGTTCGCGCCGTTCGCCCTGCTCGGGCCGGCGCTCGGCATCGGGTCGGCCGTCCCCGACGTCGACGTGACCGCCCCCGGCTCGCTGACCGCGGCGGCGCTGGCCGACGCCGCGGCCGCCGTGGAGGCGACGGTCGTGTTCGCCTCCCCCGCGGCGCTGCGCCGGGTCGTGGCCACCGCCGGGGACCTGACCGACGCGCGGCGCGCGGCGCTGCAGCGGGTCCGGCTGCTGATGAGCGCCGGCGCGCCGGTGCCGGCGGCCCTGCTGCGCTCGCTGCGCACGGTGCTGCCCGCCTCCGACGCGCACACCCCCTACGGCATGACCGAGGCGCTGCCGGTCGCCGACGTCTCGCTGGCCGGGATCGAGACGGCCGGGGAGGGCGACGGCGTCTGCGTCGGCGCCCCGCTGCCCGGGGTCGAGGTGCGGATCAGCCCGCTGTCGGCCGACGGGCGCGCCGACGGCCCGCTCACCGGCTCCCCCGGCACGACCGGCGAGGTGTGCGTGCGGGCCGCGCACGTCAAGGACCGCTACGACGCGCTGTGGGCCCTGGAGCGGGCGGCGACGCGGGACCCGGGCTGGCACCGCACCGGCGACGTCGGCCACCTCGACGCCGAGGGCCGGCTGTGGATCGAGGGGCGCCTGCAGCACGTCGTCACCACCGCCGCGGGCCCGGTGACGCCGGTCGGTATCGAGCAGCGGGTGGAGCGGCTCGGCGGCGTCTCGGCCGCCGCGGCCGTGGGCGTGGGCCCGGCCGGGGCGCAGGTCGTCGTCGTGGTGGTCGTGCCCTCAGGCGGCAGGCGCCCCGTGCGACGGTCGCGGCTGCGGCTGGCCGGCCCGGACCTCGCCGACGCGGTGCGGTCGGCCGCGGGGACCGACGTCGCCGCCGTCCTCACCGCGCCCGCCCTGCCGGTCGACATCCGGCACCAGTCGAAGGTCGACCGCGGCGAGGTCGCCCGGCGCGCCGCCCGCGCGCTCGACGGGGCGCGGGCCCGCCACCGGTGAGGGTGCTGGTCACCGGCGCGAGCGGCATGCTCGGCCGGGCCACCGCCACGGAGCTCATCGGGCGCGGCGACGACGTGACCGTGCTCCAGCGCCGCCCCTCGGGCCTGCCGTGCCGGGAGGTGCTGGGCGACGTCGCCGACCCGGCCGTCACCGGGCGCGCGGTCCGGAGGCAGGACGCCGTCGTGCACCTCGCGGCGAAGGTGGACGTCACCGGCCCCTGGGCCGAGTACGTGCACGCCAACGTCGAGGGCACCCGGGCGGTGGTGGCGGCCTGCCGGGCCGCCGGTGTCGGGCGGCTGGTGCACGTGTCCTCCCCGTCGGTGGCGCACGCCGGCGCGGCGCTGGCCGGGGCGGCCGCCGATCCGGCCGACCCCGCGCGGGCGCGGGGGCACTACTCGCGGTCGAAGGCGATCGCCGAGCTCGACGCCCTCGCGGCGGACTCGGCGTCGCTGGCCGTGCTGGCGGTCCGCCCGCACCTGGTGTGGGGGACCGGCGACACCCAGCTCGTCGCCCGCATCGTCCACCGCGCGCGGGCGGGACGGCTGCCGCTGATCGGGCCGGGGACGGCGCTGATCGACACCACCTACGTCGACAACGCCGCCACCGCGCTGACCGCCGCCGTCGACGCCTGCGGTCCGGTGCACGGCGAGGCGCTGGTGGTCTCCAACGGCGAGCCGCGCCCGGTGGCCGAGGTGCTCGCCCGCCTGTGCCGCGCGGCCGGCGTACGGGGCCCGCGGGGCCGCGTGCCGTTCCCCCTCGCGTGGGGAGCCGGCGCGGTCGCGGAGGCGGTCTGGGCGGCGACCCGGCGGCGCTCCACCCCGCCGCTCACCCGCTTCCTCGCCGAGCAGCTCGCCACCGGTCACTGGTTCGACCAGCGGCGCACACGGGCGGCTCTCCGGTGGCGCCCGCACGTGCCCCTCGACGAGGGCTTCACGCGGCTGGCCGGCTGGTACGCCACGGCCCGGTGACGGCCCGGCGACGGGCCAGGACGGCCAGGGCGAGCGCGCCGCCCCAGCCGGCCACCACGACCGGCGTCTCGACCGGGTCGAGGCCACCGGGCGAGAGCCGGGCACGGGTCCACCGCTCGCTCGGGTAGCCCAGCGACAGGCCGGTGCCCAGCCACCGCAGCACCCAGCGGGCCCGGTCGTCGGACCCGGCGTCGGACCCGGCGTCGGACCCGCGGAGCAGCCGGGCGGTCGCCCACAGCTGCGGCACCAGCAGGTACGGAGGCGCGCTGTAGGCGGTGCCGAACCACAACCAGTCCCGCACGAGGTGCTCCGGGCTCCCGGTCATGAACGGGACGTCGAAGTGCCGGCGCCGCCGCAGCGCGACGAGGTGGCCGGCCAGCTGGGCGGCCAGCTGGACCGAGGAGACCGCCGCGAGCGTCGACCGGTGCGCCATGCGGCCGCACCGTAGGGCCACGGGCCCGGTCGGGGTGCCCCCCGCGCCCCGCGGTGCGCGCCGCGGGCACGTCGGGGACCGTGGGATCGGATCCGCGCAGAACCGGAGGACCGGCTGACGGCGAACGCCTCACGGACCCGGAGGAGGTCGGATGAGCGGCGAGCGCGAGGAGTCGTTCCGGCGGTTCGTCGCCGGGCGGCGCGCCGCCCTGCTGTCCACCGCGCTGCTGCTGACCGGCGACCGCGGCCCGGCCGAGGACCTCGTGCAGCGCACCCTCGCCCGCGCCCGGCGGCGGTGGCGGCGCCTCGTCGGCTCCGGGGACCCCGCCCCGGCCGTGCAGCGGCTCCTCGTCCGCGGCGCGTCGGGCCGGGCGGCCCGGCGCCGCGCCGCGCAGGTGGTCGAGGACCTGCCCGACCCGTCCGCCCCGCCCCCGGCCACCTCCCCTGCCGTCGCCGACGCGCTGCGCGGCCTCGACCCGCCCACCCGCGCCGCCACGGTGCTGCGCTGGTACGAGCTCCGCCCGGCCGGGGAGTCGGCGTCACTGCTGGGCGTCCCGGAGGACACCGCGCGCGCCGCGGTCGACCGCGGCCGTGCCGCGCTGCTCGCCGTCCTCGACGCCCACGACGGCCCCTTCCGGCGGGACGGGAGCCCGGCGGACGACCCCGACGAGCGGCTGCACCGGGCGCTGACGGCGCTGGCCGGGGCCCCGGGCCGGTGGCGGCTGGACGCCGCGGAGGCCGCCGACGACGTGCGGTCCCGGGTGCGCCGCGACGCCCGGCGGGTGGCGATCTCGCTGGTGGCCGCCGCGGCCGTGGTGGCGGTCGCCGTCCCCCTGACCCGCGCCCTGCCCGATCCGCCGCCGACCGCGCAGGCCGCGCGAGTGACGGCGGCGCCGGCACCGCCGCTGCCCCGGGCCGCCGTCCTCGTGGGGCCGCCGCGCGGCTCCCTCGCCGGTGACGTGGCGTTCCTCGACGCCGTCCGGCGGGCCGGCTGGGGCGCGCAGGAGGCGCCGCCGCCCGACGAGCGCGAGGTCGTGCTGGCCACCGACACCCCGGACGGGCGGGTGGCGCTCGTGGTCGGGCGGGTCGACGACGACTTCCGCGGCGTGTGGCTGACCGGTCCGACCGGCGCGGCGGCCGCCGACCTGCAGGTGCGCCTGCCGCGCGGGCTGGGCCGGGACCGCCCGCTGTCGCTGGTGCTCGGCGGCCCGGGGCCGGCGACGCTGGTGGTCGTCGCCGCACGCGGCGACCGGGTCGAGGCCTCGCCCCGGCTGGTCGTCGGCCCGCGCGGCACGGTCGGGCGCACCTACGAGGAGGCGGCCACCGTCGACGGCGTGGCGGTGGTCGGCGTGCGGACGACGCCGGACGGCACCGGGGTCAGCGTCCGGGTGCTGCGGGAGGGCCGGACGGTGCACCGCGCGGGCGTGGACTGGCCCGGGGCCGGGCGCGACGGCAGGGCAGCGCTGCCGGCTCCGGTGCCGCTGCGGCCGGCGGCGGCACCGCCCGACGAGCGGCTCGTGGCCACCGCGCTGCGGTCCGTCGCGGTGCCCCTGGCCGCCGAGCCGGCGAGCCTGGAGCCGGCGCTGCTCTGGTCGGCGCCGCTGCCGGCGGCCGGCCGCCCGGGCTCGGTCGTCGTCGCGGTGGCGCAGAGCCCCGGCGGGGGCCTGGTGCTCACCACCTGGGTGGGCAGCGGCGGCGGCGCGGCGGCGTGCGGCACCCAGACCCCGCCCGGCACCGCCGACCCCAGGGGGCTGACCGTGGCCCGGGTGTGCGCGCTGCCGGTGCCGGAGGGCGGGCGGGGCGAGGACCGGTGGCTGGTCGTCACCGCGCCGGCGGAGGCGACGTCGGCGGAGGTCGTCGACGGCTCCGGGCGGCTCCTGGGCACCCTGCCCCTGACCGACGGCGGCGTCGTCGCCTCCCTGCCGGACGACGCGGCGACCGTGGTGACCCGGGCCGGCGACGGCCGGCTGCTCGCCGAGACCGCGGTCGCCCCGGCCGCCGCGCAGCCCTTCGGTGACTACGGCCAGGGGCCGCCGGGCTGAGCCGCCGCACCGATGAGGACGGGCGGCGGCGACCGTCTCCCCTCCCACCGGCCCGGGACGGACGAGGAGGACCGCCGTGACCGCACCGACGGCCGAGGGGTTCGTGGCCACGCTGCACGACCTCCGGGCACCCGAGGAGCTGCCGGTGATCCGGCGGCGGCTCGCGCCGGGCGACGGGGCGATCGGCATGCGCATGCGGGACGTCTTCGCCGCCGCCCGCGCGGCGCGGGCCATGCCGCTGGAGGAGGTCGGGCGGCTCTTCGCGAGCCCGCTCTACGAGGTCCGCCTCGGCGCGCTGTGCCTCCTCGACCTGCGGGCCCGCGACCGACGCACCGGCGACGCCGGGAAGCAGCGGCTGTGCGACCTCTACCTCGGTCACCACGACCGGATCACCACCTGGGACATGGTCGACCGGGCGGCGCCCAGCGTCGTCGGCGGCGCCCTGCTCACCCGCCCGGTCACGCCGCTGCACGAGCTGGCCGCCGCCGGCGACCCCCTGCGGCGGCGGACCGCCGTCACCGCCCCCCTGGCCTTCGTGCGCTGGGGCGACGACCAGCACCTCGCCGAGGTCTTCCCCCTCGCCGCGCGCCTGGCCGCCGACCCCGACCCGCTGGTCCACAAGGCGGTCGGCATCCTGCTGGAGCACGCCGGCGGGCGCGCCCCGGGCGCGGTGGCGGCGTTCCTCGACGAGCACGCCGGCCGGATGCCGCGCGCCGCGGTGCGGACCGCGTCGGCCAAGCTCCCCCCGGGCGACCGGGCACGGTTCGTCGGCGGCGCCGCACGGGGCGGCCCCGCGCGCAGGTGACTCAGCCGCGGGCGACGCCGAGGGAGTGCGTGATCGCCCCGCCGAGGGCGACGGCGTCGACGGCGACCGTGACGATCGTCGCGCCCTCCTCGGCGTACCCGCTGGCCTCCTGCCCGGTGTGGGCGTGGACCCCCACGGGCACGCCGGCGGCGACGGCCCGGGCGACGATCGAGGACAGCACCCGGCGCAGCTCCGTGCGGTGCTCCTCCCCGGTCAGCCCCAGGGACAGGGAGAGGTCACCGGGACCGACGTACACGCCGTCCAGGCCCTCGACCGCGAGGACGGCGTCGAGGTCGTCGAGCGCGGTCGCGGACTCCACCATGAGGACCACCAGGGGCTCGTCGGCCCCGCCGGAGAGCCGTCCGACGGACCGTCCGCCGGACGGGGCGTACCGGCAGGCGGCGACCACCTCCCGGGCGTGCCCGGCGTCGCGGACGTTGGGCACGACCACCCCGCGGGCGCCCAGGTCGAGCGGGCGGCCGACGTCGGCGAAGGCCGGGCTCCGGGTGCGGACGAGCGGCACCGCACCCGCCGCGGTGACCGCCGCGGTGACGCCCGGCAGGTCGGCCTCGGCGGTGGCGCCGTGCTGCAGGTCGACGACGACGTAGTCGGCGCCGGTCCGCGCCAGCACCTCGCCGGTCACCGCGCCCGGGAGCACGCTCCACACGCCGTGGCACGGCTGCCCGGCGGACCACCGCCGCCGCAGGTCGACCTCGCTGACCGCCATCCCGCTCCCCTCCACCGGTTCCGCCGGGACGATCCTGCGGGGGACCGCCCGGTCGCGCGACCGGGCTCCCCGGCCCGGTGGCCTAGGTCCGGCGTGGGTGGGTACCTGCCGGCCATGGACGTCGTCTCCCTCGGCAAGGCCGGACTGCAGGGGTGGCGGGCGAAGCTGGCCGACGCCGTCGCCGGACCGATCGCCAGGCGCTCCCGGGTCGACGCCGACCAGGTGCAGGCGGTGGTCGGCGGGGTCTTCTTCGTGCTGTCCGTGGTGTACGTGGTCGGCACGGTCCGGCGCATGGCCGGCCAGGGCTGACCCGGGCGCACTGCCCCGGCTACGCCGTCGAGCGGTAGATGGCGGTGGCCTGGGCGGTGGCCAGGCGGGCGTCCTCCTCGCGCACCACCGACAGCTGCGTGTCGTCGGGCGGGAGCAGCGTCTGGAACGCCCAGTCGAGGGCCACCCGGATCCGGTTGGACATCGCCGGCAGCGCGTAGAGGTGGTAGCCCCGGGCGACCACCTTGGCCACCGGGCCGGTCAGCGGCAGGCCCAGCGGACGGGCGACGGCGTCCAGCCCGCCGAGGTCGGCGACCAGTCCGAGGTCGGGGTGCCGGTAGGGGCGGGCGGTGCCGTGGCCGAGCGCGGCCGCGACGTTGCGGCCCAGTGCCACGCCCTGCCGTTGCGCGTGCTGCGCGGTGGGCTGGGTGTCGGGCCGCTGCCCGTCACCGGCCGGGTCCACGGCCAGGTCGGGCACGGCCGCGGCGTCGCCGGCCGCCCACAGGCCGTCGGCGCCGGGGACCGACAGGTCGGGATCGGTGACCAGCCGGCCGCGGCGGGTCGGCAGCCCCAGCCCCATCACCAGGGGACTGGCCACCACCCCGGCACCCCAGACCAGGGTCCGGGTGGCGACCGTGGTCCCGTCGGTGAGGACGACGCGCGTGTCCTCGGCCGAGGCGACGCTGGTGCGCAGGCGGACGTCGACGCCGCGGTCGCGGAGCACCCGCAGCGCGTGCTCGCCGAGCCGCGGGCCGAGCTCGGGGAGGACGGCCGGGGCGACGTCGACCAGCACCCACCGCACGTCCCGGGCGCGGGTGCGGTCCCAGCGCCGCTCGATGCGGGTCAGCCACCGCTGGGCCTGGGCGACGAACTCGGTGCCGGTGTAGCCGGCACCCACGGCGACGACCGTGAGCATCTCCGCGCGCGCCGCCCGCCCCTCCTCGGTGTCGGGCTGGGCGTCGGCGAGGTCGAGCTGCTCGAGCAGGTGGTCGCGCAGGTAGACGGCCTCCACCAGCGTCTTCAGGCCGCGGGCGTGCTCGGGGACGCCGGGGATGTCGAACTGCCGGGTGATCGACCCGGGGACGAGGAGCAGCTGGTCCCAGTCCAGCCGCTGCACCAGGTCGGCCCGCTGCACGGTGATCCGGTGCCCGGTCAGGTCGACGTCGGAGACGCGGCCCAGGACCAGCCGCACCCGTGGCAGGGTGCGCCGCAGGGACACCGCGATGTGCCGGGCCTCGACGACGCCCGTGGCCACCTCCGGCAGCAGCGGGCTGTAGAGCAGGTAGTCGTTCGGGGAGACCAGCACGAGCTCCGCGGCGCCGCGCGGGAGGTGCCGCTGCAGGTAGCGCAGGGCGTGGAAGCCGGCGAACCCGCCGCCGACGACCACCACCCGGGGCGGCCGCCCGGACGGGCCTGCGGCGCCCTCCCGCGCCCTCGGGAACGGGATGCGGCGGCGCGGCGAGCCGGTCATGCCGGGATGCTGCCACCGGCCGGGCAGCGCCGGATCAGTCGGATGACCGTCCCGCCCAGCGGGCCCGGCACCCATACGCTCGGCGCATGAGCTCGCCCCCGTGGTGGCAGCGCGGCACGGTCTACCAGGTCTACCCCCGGTCGTTCGCCGACGGGGACGGTGACGGCGTCGGCGACCTCCGCGGCCTGCGGACCCACCTCGACCACCTGAGCGCGCTGCACGTGCAGGCCGTGTGGCTGTCGCCGGTGTTCCCCTCGCCGATGGCCGACTTCGGCTACGACGTCGCCGACTACTGCGACGTCGACCCGCTGTTCGGCACCCTCGACGAGCTGGACGGGCTGATCGCCGACTGCCACGGGCGCGGCATCCGCGTGCTGCTGGACTGGGTGCCCAACCACTCCTCCGACCGGCACCCGTGGTTCCTGGCGTCGCGGTCGTCGCGGGCGGACCCGAGGCGCGACTGGTACGTCTGGCGGGACGGCGCACCGGACGGCGGGCCGCCCAACGACTGGCGGTCGGAGTTCGCCGCGGTCGGCCCGGCCTGGACCCACGACGAGGCCACCGGCCAGTGGTACCTGCACTCCTACACGCCGCAGCAGCCCGACCTGAACTGGGAGAACCCCGACGTCGAGGCGGCCATGTACGACGTCGTCCGCTTCTGGTTCGACCGCGGCGTCGACGGCCTGCGGGTCGACGCGCTGCAGCGCCTGGGCAAGGACCCGCTGCTGCGCGCCAACGCGGGATCCGACCGGCGCCACGACCAGGACTGGGAGCCGGTCGCGCACGAGAGGCTGCGCCGCATCCGCCGGGTCGCGGACGAGTACCCGGACCGCGTGCTCGTCGGCGAGGTCTACCTGCTCGACCAGCGCCGCGTCGTCGACTACCTCGCCGGCGGCGACCAGCTGCACATGGCCCACAACTTCGTGTTCCTGCACCTGCCGTGGGACGCCGCCGCGTTCCGCCGCGTCGTCGAGGAGTTCGAGGACCTCGCCGAGCCCGACGCGTGGCCGGCGTGGTTCCTCGGCAACCACGACCACTCGCGCATCGCCACCCGCTACGACGACGGCCGCGGCTCCGGGCCGGCCCGTGCCCGCGCCGCCGCCCTGCTGCTGACCGCGCTGCGCGGCACGCCGTTCCTCTACCAGGGCGACGAGCTGGGGCTGCCCGACGCGGAGATCCCGCCCGACCGGGTCGTCGACGTCGACGGCCGCGACCCCGAGCGGGCGCCGCTCCCCTGGCGACCGCCCTCGGTGGCCGGCCCCGGCGCCGGCTTCACCACGGGGACACCGTGGCTGCCCCTGGTCCGCGACGCCGAGGAGCTGTGCGCCGAGCGCCAGGCCGCCGACCCCGCCTCGACGCTGTCCCTGGTGCGCCGCCTGGGCGCCCTGCGGGCGGGCTCGGAGACGCTGCAGAGCGGGGACCAGCGGTTCCTCGACGCCGGTCCCGACGTGCTCGCCTGGCTGCGCACCGGCGGGTCCGGGCGGCTGCTGGCCGCCGTCAACCTCGCCTCCGGACCCCGGGGCCTGCAGCTCCGCGGCCTGCCCGACGCCGAGGCCTCGGTCCTGCTGTCCACCGACCCCGCCGCCGGGGCTCCCGGCCGCGTGTCCCTGTCGGAGCTGGTGCTGCGGCCGGACGAGGCCGTCCTGCTGCAGCTGGCCGGGACCGCTCAGGACAGCTGACCCGCTGGGGCGGCGGCGTCCTCCGGAGGGAGGCCCGCGACGCGGCCGCCGACGGGCGTCTCCCCGCGGGCGACGGCGGCCGGCGCCGTCCCCGGGGTGAGCCCGGCGGCGGCGAGGGCCTCGGCCTCGTCGAGCGTCTCCCGGTCCAGCAGGGTGCGGGGCCAGGCGATCGAGCCGCTCCCGGTTGCCCCGCAGCGTCTCGACCGCCTCGCGGTAGCAGTCCTCGAGCAGGCGGCGGACCTCGCGGTCGACGAGCTCGCGGGTCGCCGGCGCGACGCCGTCGGCGACGAACGACTGCTCCGGCCCCGAGGGCAGGACGGTGACCGGCCCGACGGCGGCCGACATGCCCCAGCGGCCGACCATCTGCCGGGCCAGCGCGGTGGCCTGCTCCAGGTCGCTCGCGGCACCCGTCGTGACGTCGTCGTAGACGACCTCCTCGGCGGCGCGGCCACCGAGCGCCCCGACGATGCGGCCCCGCAGTTAGCGCACGGAGTACCCGTACCGGTCGGCCTGCGGGGTCTGCACGGTCACCCCCAGCGCCTGCCCCCGCGGGACGATCGTCACCCGGCGCACCGGGTCCGCACCGGGGGTCAGCATGCCGAGCAGCGCGTGCCCCGACTCGTGGTGGGCGGTGCTCAGCTTCTCCTCCGGGGAGAGCACGATGCCGCGCACGGTGCCCAGCACGGTCTTCTCCAGCGCCGTTCCGAAGTCCGCGGCGGTGACCTCCTCGCGCCGCGGGGCGGCGGCCAGCAGCGCCGCCTCGTCGACCAGGTTCGCCAGGTCGGCTCCGACCATGCCCGGCGTCGCGGCGGCCACCGCCTCCAGGTCGACGTCGGGGGCCAGCGGCACCGCCCGCGTGTGGACCCGCAGGATCTCCAGCCGGCCGCGCCGGTCAGGGGCGCCGACCGCCACCCGTCGGTCGAACCGGCCCGGCCGCAGCAGCGCCGGGTCCAGCACCTCCGGCCGGTTGGTGGCGGCCAGCACGACCACGCCCTCGTTGCCCTCGAAGCCGTCCATCTCGGTGAGCACCTGGTTGAGCGTCTGCTCCCGCTCGTCGACGCCGCCGGTCGCGACCGACCCGCCCCGCGCCCGGCCGATGGCGTCGAGCTCGTCGATGAAGACGATCGACGGGGCCACCGCCTTCGCCTGTGCGAACAGGTCGCGCACCCGGCTGGCGCCGACGCCGACGATCGCCTCGATGAACTCCGAGGCCGAGTCGGCCGGTCGCTCGACGTCATCCGCGGCCACGGCCGCCTCGCCGGGCACGGACGCGTCGTGGTGGACGGGGTGTCCCACGCGGCCACCCACGTGGTCCTGGCCACCGGCTCCGATCCGTTCGTGCCGCCCGTCCCGGGGCTGCGCGAGCTGCCCGGCGTGTGGACCAGCCGGGACGCGACGAGCATGACGGAGGTCCCGCGCCACCTGCTGGTTCTCGGCGGCGGCCCGGTGGGCGTGGAGATGGCCCAGGCGGTGACCCGGCTGGGTGGCTCGGCATCGATCGTCGAGGGCATGGAGCACCTCCTCCCCCGCGAGCCACGGGCCCTGGGCACGGCGCTCGGCACGGCCCTCGCGGCCGAGGGCGTGGGCCTGTTCTTCGGCCAGATGGCGTCTGCCGCGCGCCGGGAGGACGGGGAGTTCGTGCTCGAGTTCCCCGACCGGAAGCCCCTGCGCGGTGACCGGCTGCTGGTCGCCACCGGCCGGCGGCCCCGGGTGCACGACATCGGCCTGGAGACGGTCGGCATCGAGGAGCTCCGGGTCGACGCGCGCATGAACGCCCGCGAGGGGCTGTGGGCCGTCGGTGACGTCATGACACCGTGGCCGCTCACGCACGTCGGCAAGTACCAGGCGCGCGTGGTGGCGTCGAACATCCTGGGCCGGCCGCGCACGGTGGACTACTCCGCCGTCCCGCGGGTGACCTACACCGATCCGGAGGCCGCTGCGGTGGGGGACGCCGACGGGCCGCTGACGGCGACCGTCCCGCTGTCCGGGGTGGCGCGGACGGCCACCTACACACGCTCCTACGACACCGAGCCCGGCTACCTCACGCTGGTCTCCGACGGCGCACGCCTCACCGGCGCGCACGCGCTGGGCCCTGGGTCCGGCGAGTGGCTGCAGCAGGCCACCCTCGCCATCCGGGCCCGCGTGCCGCTGGACGTCCTCGAGGACGTGGTCCAGCCGTTCCCGACGTTCTCGGAGGCGTTCCTCGACGCGCTGCTGGAGCTGCGCACCGCGGTGGCCGGCCGCACCTGACCGGTGGGCGCGTCTCCCCGTCGAGGGGTGCGGTCAGGTCCCGTGGCGCCAGCTGCGGCCCGTGCGGGTCATCAGCGCGGTGGCCTCCGGCGGCCCCCAGGTGGCGGCCTGGTACAGCGGGATCGGCTGCGGGTCGCCGGCCCAGTACCGCAGCACCGGGTCGACGATGCGCCAGGAGCGGCCGACCTCGTCGGCCCGGATGAAGAGGGTGGGGTCACCGATCAGCGCGTCGAGGATCACCCGCTCGTAGGCGTCGATCGACTCCTGGTCGAAGCTCTCGTAGGAGAAGTCCATCGAGGCCTTCTGCACGCGGAAGGCGTGGCCGGGGACCTTGGCGCCGAAGCGGAGACTGACCCCCTCGTCGGGCGCGACCCGCACGATCAGGGCGTCGGGCTCCAGGCCGGCCTCGGTGCCCGGGAACAGCGGCAGCTGCGGGGGCCGCCGGAACTGCATCGCGACCTCGGTGACCCGGGCGGGCAGCCGCTTGCCGGTCCGCACGAAGACCGGCACGCCGGTCCACCGCCAGTTGTCGATGTCGAGCTTGAGGGCCACGAACGTCTCGGTGGAGCTCAGCGGGTCGACGCCGGGCTCCTCCCGGTACCCGGGCATCAGCTCCTCGCGGGTGCCCCCGCGGGTGTACTGGCCACGGACGGCGTTCGTCGCGATCTGGGCCTCCTCGTCCAGCGGCCGGATGGCACGCAGGAGCTTGACCTTCTCGTCGCGGATCGCCTCGGCGTGGAACGAGGTCGGGGGCTCCATGAGGAACAGCGACAACACCTGCAGCACGTGGTTCTGCACGATGTCGCGCATCGCCCCGGTCGTCTCGTAGAACCCGCCCCGGCTGCCCACGCCGAGGGTCTCCGCGACGGTGATCTGCACGTCCTCGACCCAGGTGCGGTTCCAGATGGGCTCGAAGACCGAGTTGGCGAACCGCAGCGCCAGCAGGTTCTGCACCGTCTCCTTGGCCAGGTAGTGGTCGATGCGGAAGATCTGCTCCTCGGTGAACGCCGTCGACAGGTCGGCGTACAGCTCGCGGGCGCTGGTCTCGTCCCAGCCGAACGGCTTCTCGATGACGGCGCGTACGAACCCCTGCCCGGTCGGTGCGCCCAGCCCGGCCTTCCCCAGGCTCACCGCGATCGGCCCGAACAACCGTGGCGGGGTGGCCAGGTAGTACACCCGGCCGCCGGCGGTGCCCTGCCGCCGGTCGCAGTCCTCGAGCACCTCGGCGAGACGGGCGTAGGTGGCCGGGTCGTCGTAGTCCCCGGCGACGTACCGCGCGGTGGCGGTGAGCTCCGTCCATCGCGGGTCGTCCGTGGCGGCGACGGTCTCGCGGCAGTGGCTGCCGAACTCCTCGTCGGTCATCGGTGTGCGCGCGACCCCGACCAGGGCGACCTCGGCCGGCAGCGCACCGTAAGCGGCCAGCCGTTCCAGCGCGGGGAGCAGCTTGCGGGCGGTCAGGTCCCCCGACGCGCCGAAGATGACGAGGACGCACGGGGGCGAGCGTCGCGGCTGGTCGGTCGTCATCGGGAGATGCACCCCTCGCGTTCGCGCGGCACGGCGTGTGGACCGGTCGGTCCCGGGAGGGCGAGGTCACCCGCCGCGCCGGACCGGATGGAGCACCCTAAGCCCGGAGGCGTGGACCGGACCCGCGGGAACCGCCGGCCCCGGCCCGCACCAGGGATCCCCACGGGCGCGAGCGGCCCCGGTGGGGTCGGAGGGTGGGCGCGCACGCCGCCCGCGAGAGGACCCGGCACACGACCACCGAGCACACGACCACCGAGCACACGACCTCCGAGCACACGACCCCCGACCACCTGGGCTCCGACCACCTGCTGGACCGCGCCCGCCGGCTCGGGCAGCTGTTCCGTCCCGACGACGTCCGCGCCGAGGACCGCGGGGACGCCGACGGCGCCGACGCCCTGTGGCCCGTCGAGGCGGAGTTCTCCCTCGCCGCGGCCACCGACTGGCTCAACTCGCCCCCGCTCACCGGCGCCGACCTGCGCGGCCGGGTGGTGCTCGTCGACTTCTGGACCCACACCTGCATCAACTGGCTGCGCCAGCTGCCCCACGTGCGCGCCTGGGCCGACGCCTACCGCGACGCCGGGCTGGTGGTGGTCGGGGTGCACTCCCCCGAGTTCTCCTTCGAGCACGGCGTCGAGGCCGTCCGCCGGGCCGTGGAGTCCCGCTCGATCGGCTACCCGGTCGCGGTCGACGACACCTTCGGCGTCTGGCGGTCCTTCCACAACCACTTCTGGCCGGCGCTCTACCTCGTCGACGCCACCGGGCGCCTGCGCCACCACGTCTTCGGCGAGGGCTCCTACGAGGAGACCGAGACGGTCCTGCGGCAGCTGCTCACCGAGGCCGGCGCCGGCGACCTCGGGCCCTTCCCCGCACCCGTCGAGGCGCGCGGCGTCGAGGCCCCGGCCGACTGGGACAGCCTCCGCTCCGCCGAGACCTACCTGGGCTACGACCGGACCACCGGCTTCGCCTCGCCGGGCGGAGTCGTGGCCGACCTGCCGCGCGCCTACGCCGCCCCCGACCGGCTGCGGCTCGGCCACTGGGCCCTGGCCGGCGCCTGGACGGTGGGCCGCGAGGCGGCGGTGGCGCAGAAGCCCGGCGGGCGGCTCACCCTCCGCTTCTCCGCCCGCGACCTCCACCTGGTCGCGGCGCCACCGGCCGGCGCGACCGTGCGGTACCGCGTGCTGCTCGACGGCCGACCGTCGGGCGCCGACGCCGGCCTCGACGTCGCCTCCGACGGCTCCGGGACCATCGCGGAGCCCCGGCTGCACCAGCTCGTGCGCCGCCCGGGCGCGGTCGACGCCGCCACCGTGGAGATCGAGTTCCTCGACCGCGGCGCCGAGGTCTACGCGGTCACCTTCGGCTGACCCGCGCCACGGTCATCTGACCGATGCGGCCGCCCGCCGCCCGGCCGCAGGGTGGCACGGTCCGCCGGACGAGGAGGAGGACGGCCATGTCACTGGTCTCCCGGGGCTTCGGGCGCCGGCGGTCGGCCACCACCGACGACCGCCTGCCGCCGGGGCAGTACGACACCGGCGACCGGTTCCCGGTGCTGTCGGCCGGCCCGACCCCGCACACGCCGCCCGCGCAGTGGGACCTCGCGGTGCGCGGCGAGGTCGCCGCCCCGCAGACCTGGACGTGGGAGGAGTTCCGCGCGCTGCCGCGCGAGTCGGTCTCGGTCGACATCCACTGCGTGACCAAGTGGTCGAAGTTCGGCACCCGCTGGGAGGGCGTGTCGGTCGACACCCTGCTGGCCGACGCCGGCGTGCAGGGGTCGCACGTGCTGGCATTCTCCGACGGCGGGTACACCACCAACCTGCCCCTCGACGACGTGACGAACGGCCGGGCATGGGTGGTCGACACCTACGACGGGCAGCCCCTCGCACCCGAGCACGGCGGCCCGGCGCGGCTGCTGGTCCCGCACCTGTACTTCTGGAAGAGCGCCAAGTGGGTCCGCGGGCTGTCCGTGACGCCGAGGAACGAGCCCGGCTTCTGGGAGACCTTCGGCTACCACGACCGCGGTGACCCGTGGCGCGAGCAGCGGTACAGCGGCGACTGACCTGGCTGCGCGCCAGGCTCGCGGACAACCTGCCCGAGAGCCCCCGGGTGCGGCGGTTGGTCTTCGACGTCCCCGACTGGCGGGGACACCTGCCCGGGCAGCACGTCGACGTCCGGTTGACGGCCGAGGACGGCTACACCGCCCAGCGCAGCTACTCGATCGCCTCACCCCCCGAGGACCCCCGGCTCCACCTGCTCGTGGAGGACCTCGAGGGCGGTGAGGTGTCGCCCTACCTCACCGAGGAGATGCAGGCCGGGGACGACCTGGAGCTGCGCGGGCCGATCGGCGGGTACTTCGTGTGGTCGGCCGCCGCCGACGCCGCCACCCCGGCGGACCAGCGGCGGCCGGTGCAGCTCGTCGCCGGGGGCGCCGGGGCCTCCCCCTTCCTCGCCATGCTCGACCACGCCCGGCGCGCCGGGGACCCCACCCCGGTCCGGCTGCTGTACTCGGCCCGCACCGCCGACGACGTCCTGGGCGGCGACCTGCTCGGGCCGGAGACGACGGTGACGCTGACCCGCGGCGCGCCGCCGGGCTGGCGCGGGCGCACCGGCCGCGTCGACCGTGCCCTGCTGCAGGAGCAGACCTTCCCGCCCGACGCCCGGCCCCGGGTCTTCGTCTGCGGCCCCACCGTCTTCGTCGAGACCGTCGCCACCACCCTGGTGGACCTCGGGCACGCCTCCTCGGCCGTCCGGCTCGAGCGGTTCGGCGGCACCGGGGACCCGGCGTGACCATCCCGCCGCGAGGAGACCCGTGACCACCACAGCCGCCACCCCCACCGTGCAGGCCGTGATGCGCCCGCCGGTCACGACCGTGGAGCAGCGGGCGCACCTGGCCGCGGCCGCCTACCTGATGAAGCGGTCGGGCGACACCGCCCTCGTCGTCGTCCGCAGTGACGACCCCCGCGTCCCGCTCGGGATCGTCACCGACGCCGACGTCACCCAGGCGGTCGCCGACGGCCGGGACCTCGAGCAGCTGCGGGTCACCGACGTCCTGTCCACCATGCCCGTCACCGTCACCCCGGACACGACGGTCGGCGACGCCCTGCGCACGATGGTGCAGCACCGGATCCACCACCTGCTGGTGCTCGCCGACGGCCGGCTGGTGGGGATCGTCGACATGCTCGGGCTGTGCACCGTCTCGCTGGGACCGGTCCCGCCGGACCCGCCCGGGGGCGCGTGACGGCCCCGGGCGGTCAGCGGTCCGGCGGCGAGGTCAGCAGCAGCACGCCGGTCATCTCCAGCCGCCGACCGCCCTCGTCCGACGCGCACCGCAGGACCACTTGCAGGCACGACGGGCAGCGCAGCACCAGCGCCGGGGCATCGGCGTAGACGAGGTGCCCGCCCAGCGCCGCCCGGCCGCCGCAGTGCGCACAGGTGGCCATCGCCGACGCCGGGTCCATGGTCATGACCTCGGTAAGGACGCCGGCCGCGGCGTTGCCGTCCAGCCGGCGGTCGCCGGGGTCCGTGGGGTCGCTCATTCCCGGTCTCCTCTCGCCCGCACCGGCCGGTGCGGGGGTCCTCACGCGGCCTGCGCGTGCCCGTCACCGTGGAAGCGGCGGATCGCGGCCAGCGTCTCCGCAGGCCGCTCCTCAGCCAGGAAGTGCCCGGAGTCCAGCGCCTCGCCGGTGACGTCGTCGGCCCACTCCCGCCAGACGGCAAGCGTGTCGTACCAGGTCGCCAGGGCGCCCCGGCCCGCCCACAGCACCTGCAGCGGGCAGGTGATGCGGCGCCCGGCGGCCCGGTCGGCGTCGTCGTCGTCGCGGTCGCAGGTGGCGCCGGCGCGGTAGTCCTCGCAGATGGCGTGCACCACGGCCGGGTCCCGGACCGACCGGGCGTAGTCGGCGACCGCCTCGGGCGCGAAGCCCCGGACGGCGCCGCCGAACTCGGCGTCGAAGAAGAAGAACTCCGGGTCCGGGGCGATGAGCCGTTCGGGCACCGGCTCGGGCAGCGCGAGGAACGACCAGTGCCAGTACCCGAGCGCCAGGCGCGCGTCGGCCCGGGCCCACACCTCGCCGGTGGGGACGACGTCCATCACGGTCACCCGGCGCACGGCGTCCGGGGAGTCCAGCGCCATGCGGTAGGCCACCCGGCCGCCCCGGTCGTGGCCCACCACGTCGAAGGCGTCGAACCCCAGCTGCCGCATCAGCCGCACGCCGTCGTCGGCCATGGCCCGCTTGCCGTAGGTCTCGTGCCCCGGGACGGTCGGCGGCTTCGAGCTGTCGCCGTAGCCGCGGAGGTCGGGCGCGACCACGGTGAAGTCCTCGGCCAGCTCCGCGGCGACGCCGCCCCACATCAGGTGGGTCTCCGGGTAACCGTGCAGGAGCAGCAGCGGCGGACCGGAGCCGCCCGACCGCACCCGCAGGGTCACGTCCCCCACGGTGAGCCGCGCCTGCGCGAAGCCGTCGAAGCCGTCGCCGCGCGTCCCGGTGTCCGGCCCTGGAGGTGGCATCGGAGCTCCCGGTGCCCCGCTCAGACTGCCGCGGTCGTCGAGGCGTCGGCCGCCTCGAGGATCATCTGCACCGTCTCGGCCACGTGGGACATGCCCACGACGTGCGAGGCGCCCGCGATCTCGACGGTGCGCCGTGACCCGGCCCGTTCGGCCATGATGCGGTGCGCGCCCGCCGGGATGTTGCGGTCCAGCTCGCCGAAGACGAACCAGCTGGGCACCGTGCGCCACAGCGGCGCGTCGCCGGAGGGCTCGCCGAGCGCCGCCTGGGTCACCGGCCGCTGGGTGACCGCCATGAGCGCCGCCTGCGCCTCGGGCAGGTCCTCGGCGAACTGGTGATGGTACTTCGCCGGGTCGATGTAGGTGTCGGCGCCGCCGCCGGTGAGCGGCACGAGGACCAGCGTCTCGCCGAGCGTGCCGCCGGGCACGAGGGCCGAGGCGTCCGCGCAGCTCTCACCGGGGTCGAGCGCGAACCCGGCGACGTACACCAGGGCCTGCACGTCACCCGCGTCGGCGGCCACGTTGGTCAGCAGCGCACCGCCGTAGGAGTGCCCGACGAGGACCACCGGGCCCTCGATGCTGCGGACCAGGTCGGTGAGCCCGGCCGCGTCCGAGGCGAGCCCGCGCAGCGGGGTGGCCCAGGCGATCACCCGGTGCCCGGCCTCCTGCAGCGGCGCGAC
Organism: Geodermatophilus obscurus; assembly: GCF_900115395.1. Taxonomy (GTDB): domain Bacteria; phylum Actinomycetota; class Actinomycetes; order Mycobacteriales; family Geodermatophilaceae; genus Geodermatophilus; species Geodermatophilus obscurus_B. The sequence goes on along the minus strand of NZ_FOWE01000001.1, from coordinate 339,142 downwards.
GACGTCGTCCCAGCTCGACGACTCGGCGTAGGCACCGTGGACCAGGACGATGGTCGGCTTCATGTCGCTCCTCGGGGGTCCCTCCGCGACGGCTGCCCCGGCGGGCCGAGTCTGGGGTCCGCCGGCCGGCGCGGGCATCGGTCAAGTGACTCGGCGGGGCCTCAGCCGGGCTGCGGCCCGACCCGCTCGAGGGACTGCACGTGGACGTCCTGCACCCGCAGGATCGCCGAGCCCCCGCGGAACAGGACGGTCCAGCCGTCCTCCCGCTCGACCTGCACATCCTCGTACGTCTCGCGCACGACCTGCTCACCGTCGCCGTAGACCATCTGGTAGGTCGGCATGGCCCGCTCCCTCGTCGTCCCTGCGCGCCGGCGCTCCCGCCGCACCCGCCGACCGTGGCGGGCGGCCGCGGCCGCGGCATCGGTCATGCGACTGCCGGCGCGCGGGGCCCGCGGCCTCAGCCCGGCAGCGGTGCGCGGGCCAGCGCGTCCCGCAGCGCCGCCCGGGAGGAGATGCCGAGCTTGGGGAAGACGCGGTACAGGTGCGCGCTCACCGTCCGCGGGGAGAGGTAGAGCTGCGCGCCGATCTGCTTGTTGGTCAGCCCCGACGCCGCGAGCTGGGAGATCTCGTGCTCCTGCGGCGTCAGGTCCGCCGGGACCGCCGGTGCCCCCACGGACCTCGACATCCCGGCCGCGCGCAGCTCGTGCCCGGCCCGCGCTGCCCAGGGCCGGGCGCCTAGCCGGGTGAAGGTCTCCAGCGCGGCGGCGAGGTGCAGCCGGGCGGCACCGGTCGCGCGCACCCGGCGCAGGTGCTCGCCGTGGGCCAGCTGCACGCGCGCGTGCTCGAAGGGGGAACGGGCGGCGCCCGGCACGGCCAGCGCCTCCTCGAAGCACGCGGTGGCCCCGCCGTCCGGGGCGGTGAGGGCGGCCGCGCCGGCCGCGAGCAGGGCCAGCCGGGGCCGCAGCCGCACGGCCGGCAGCGCCCGCACCGCCGCGACGTGCGCCTCAGCCTCCGGACGCCGGCCGGTCCGGACCGCCGCCTCGACCAGGTCGAGCACCACCTCCGGGGTGACCGGCGCGGAGGCGGCTCCGGTCCCCGGCGGGACGGTCGCCGCGGCCTGCCGGTGGGCCTCCTCGACGTCGCCGTCCGCGAGGGCCGCCAGCGCGCGCGCCCGGGACGCCACGTGCTCCAGTGCGCGGACCCCCCGCGGGCCGGCCCAGGCGGCGACCTCGCCGGCCAGGGCCCGCGCGCTCGCGCCGTCCCCCTCGGCGGCGGAGAGCAGCGCCAGGCAGCCGGTGCCGGACAGCGCGAGGAGCCGGTGCCCCCGGGCGCCGGCCAGCTCCACGGCCTCCTCGGCGGTGCGGCGCGCCTCCTCCCACCGGCCGGCGGTCCAGGCGTCGGAGGCGAGGAGGACCAGCGCCTGCGTCGCGCAGCCCACGGCGCCGCCCTCCCGCCCGTCCCACACCACCCGCCACAACGCCCCTCGGCAGCCGTCGAGCCGGTCGACGGACAGGGCGGCCAGCCCGGTCCGCACGATCCGCGCCGGGTCCACCTCCGCGTCGACGCCGGCGACCAGCCGGTCCAGCTGCCGGAGGTCCGCGGCGGTGACGTGTGCCGGGTCGCCGAGCGTGGACAGGGCGACCGCCACGGCCGGGCCCACCCGGTGCCCCACCCGGGCGGCCGTCGCCCGCAGGACGCGCTCCGGTCCGGGGCGGCCGGCGGAGGAGCACACGACCAGCAGGTCGTGCAGCGCCTCGTCGAGGTCGCCGGTCCCGACCGGTCCCCGCAGCGCGGCCTCGATCGCGCGCGCGAGGCCCGTGACGGCCCCGTCGACGTCCCCCTCGCCCGCCCACCGGGAGTGGGCGGCGGCCATCGCGGCCGGCAGCGAGCCGCCGCCGTCGGGGTCGGCGCGGCGCGCCTGCAGCAGCAGGGGCGGGACGCTGCGGAGGTCACCGGCCACGGCCGCGCCCACGTAGGCGGCCCTGCCGAGCCGGCGCGCGCGGTCGGGACCGCGGCGGCCGAGGTCGGCGGCCCGCAGCAGCGCGGGGACGGCGGCGGTCACGTCGCCCCGGCGCAGGGCACGCTCCCCGGCCGCGTCGAGGAGGTCCGCGGCGTGCCCGTCCGAGCCGACGGCCGCCTCGGCCAGGTGCCACGCCCGGCGCTCGGGCTGGTCGGCGAGGACCGCCGCGAGCGTGACGTGTGCCCGGCGGCGCTCGCCGGCCGTCGCCAGCGCGACGGCCGCCGAGCCGACGAGCGGGTGGCGCAGGGACACGCGGCGGGTGCCGGCGTCCACGGACAGCAGCCGCGCCCGCTCGGCGGGGGCCAGGACGTCGAGCCAGTCCTCGCCCGGGGACGCCGCGCCGAGGACCCCGAGGTCGCCGGTCCCGTCGAGGGCGGCGAGCAGGAGCAGCCGCCGGGTGCCGGGCGGCAGGTCGCCCACCCGGTCGGCGAAGCGGGACCGCAGGGAGCTGCTCAGGGGCAGCACCGGGGGCAGCGCCTGGTGCGCCACCCGCTGCGGGCCGGTGAGCGCGGCGGGCAGCTCGAGCAGCGCCAGCGGGTTGCCCTGGGAGACGGCCACGACGCGGCGGCGGACCCGGGGCGCCATCGTCGGGTAGCGACCGGTGACCAGCTGCTCGGCCGCCCGGTCGCCCAGCGGCCGCACCTCGTGCTCGGGCAGGCCGGCGAGCGGGCGGAACCCGTCGTCGCCGGACCGCGCGGCGGCGAGCAGGCCGATGCGGCTGCCCGGGAGCCGGCGGCCCACGAAGCCCAGGACGTCGGCGGTGGCCCGGTCGAGGTCCCGCAGGTCGTCGGCCACCAGGAGCACCGGGCCGCCGGCGGCGACCTCCCGCAGCAGCGCGAGGACGGCGGTGGAGACGACGAGACGGTCGGGCGTCGGTCCCGCCCGGTGGCCGAGCGCGGTGGCGAGGGCGTCGCGGTGCAGCGCGGCCAGCGTGTCCCAGGCGCCCATCACGGGCTGCAGGAGCCGGCTCAGCCCGGCGTGGGCGACCTCGGCCTCGGCCGCCACGCCGGCAGTGGACAGCACGCGGGTCCCGGCCGCGCCGGCGGCCCGTACCCCGACGTCGAGCAGGGCGCTCTTGCCGACGCCCGGCCCGCCGGTGAGCACCAGGGCGGCACCGTGGTCGGCGGCGCGGTCGAGGAGGGACGTGAGCAGGGCGACGTCCCCCGCCCGGCCGACCAGTGCGGGAGCGGGGTCCTCGGCGGTGGCGTCCACGGGTGCTCCCCTCGGCTCGGAGCGCCCGCCGCCGGCCGGGAGGGCCGGCGGCGGTCGGGAGGGTCGGCGGCGATCGGTGCGGGTCCCCGTGCGGCGGAGCGTCCCGTGCCTGGGAGGGCGCCCACAACCGCCTGCCGCGCGCCCGCCGGACCCCGTGCGCCGCGTCCTCCGCCCCCGGCGCCGTCACCTGCGCATCTGCACCCAGTCAGTTGACCGATGCGGAGAGGACATGGGCAAACGCATCATCGCCGGGGCACGGGAGGGGGCCGACGGTCGGCCGCAGGCCCCGGAGGTGGGAGGACGCGCGATGGACACCGGGACCGGGGGCATCGACAGGACTGACGTCGACGGGACGGAGCCGGACGAGGACGCCGGGTGGTCCCCGCCGGAGCGGCCGTGGGGCGTCGGCGAGTGGGGCACCACCGCGCGGGAGGAGTCGGCCGGGGAGGGCCTGCGCGGCCGCCTCGCCCGCGAGCTGCCCGACGGCGGTGACGACGACCCCGGCGACGGCCTCGGCGACAGCTCCGACACCGACGGGGAGCTGATCGACGACGAGGTCGGCGGCCGGCGGGCCGGCCGGCTGGTCGAGGACGACGGCAGCTGGGACGACGAGGAGCCGGAGCTGCACGCCGAGGACGTCGGCATCGACACCGGCGCCGCCTCCGCCGAGGAGGCGGCCGTGCACGTCGTCCCCGACCGGGACGACGACCGGTCCTGACCCCGGGCGGCGACGGGGCTCGCCGGCCGACGGCAACCGGGCGAGAGGCCCCCGCCACGAGGAGCCGGGGGGCCAGCGACCGGGAGGGGGCGTGGTCGTCGACGATCAGCACCCGCGGTGTCACGACCCGACGCTGTCACCCCCGCGCGGGCGCCACCACGGGGTCAGCCCCGGGTCGGTCCGGGGGGCACCCCGCTGGTCCGGAGAGGCCTCCCGGACGGAGCCTCGTGTCGGTTCGTTCCGCCGTCCCTGGAGGCAGCCATGACCCGCACCGTGCGGCGCGACCTGCACCTGTTCCGCGTCGGGGTGGCCGGCCGCGGCCGCCGTCGTCCTGCTGGCCGCGTGCGGCGGCGGAGACGGCTCCGGTGCCGGTTCCCCGGAGGCCACGCAGGCGACCGCGGCCGAGGAGGGGACGACCGGCGACTTCTGCGACCGGGCCGCCGGCATCGACGAGCGCGTCGACGCCGCCCTGGACGACGCGGAGGGCGACCCGTCGATCGCCGAGGCGTTCCGCACGATCGCCGACGACCTGCGCGCCATCGAGGCGCCCGAGCCGATCACCGCGGACTGGGCCTCGATGGCGGCGGGCCTGGCCCGGATGGCCGACGCGTTCGGCCAGGTCGACGTCACCGACCTCGACTCGCTGGAGGTGCTCGAGCAGGCCGAGGGCGACCTGTCGGAGGCCAGCAACCGCGTGGACGACCACCTCGGCGACGAGTGCGGGATCTGACGCGGGCGCTGCGCCGACCGGCCCGCCGGCCCGGTCGGCGCAGCACACTGGTGTCCCCGGAGGACCCGGACGGGAGAGGTGGCCGTCGATGTCCGCTCCCCCGCGCACGCTCCGTCGAGGGCGGCGCAGACGCCGGCGGCGCACCGCCGCCGTCGTGGCGCTGGCCGCCGCGGCCTGGGTGGCGGTGCTGAGCCTGCAGGCGGCGCTGGACGACTTCCCCCGCGGGCTGCTCCTGCTGGCCTGCGGGGCGCTGGTCGCCGGGGGCGTGTGGGAGGGCGTGCTCCGCCGGGGCACGGCCCGGGCCGCCGGCCTCGCCGTCGCAGGTGCGGCCCTCGCCGGCGGGGTCGTCCTGCTGATGGACGAGGGCTACGTGCGCACCCTCCTGCTGCTGGGCCTGGGCGCCCTGGTCTGGCACGCGGCGGCCCGGTCGGCCTTCCGGCCGGACGTCGTCCTTCCGCCCGCCGAGCGCCCCCGCCGGCCGGTCGTCGTCGTCAACCCCCGGTCGGGCGGCGGCCGGGCAGCGGCGGCCGGGCTGGCCGAGGCGGCCCGGGACCGGGGCATCGACGTGCTCGAGCTGCGCCCCGGCGAGGACCTGGCGGCGCTCGTGCGGGACGCGGTGGAGCGGGGGGCCGACGCCGTCGGCATGGCCGGCGGTGACGGCTCGCAGGCCGTGGTGGCCGCCGTGGCCGCCGAGTCCGGTCTCCCCTACGCGTGCATCCCCGCCGGGACGCGCAACCACTTCGCCGTCGACCTCGGCGTGGACCGGACCGACCTGGTGGGGGCGCTCGACGCGCTCGTCGACGGCGGTGAGCGGGTCGTCGACCTCGCCGAGGTCAACGGCCGGGTCTTCGTCAACAACGTCTCGCTGGGGATCTACGCGGAGGCGGTCCAGAGCTCCGGCTACCGGGCGGCGAAGGTGCGGACCCTGCTCGGCACGGTGCCGCGCTCCCTGGCCGTGCGGGGCGGGTCGCAGGACCTGAGCTGGCCCACCCCGGGTGGGCGGACCCTGCAGGGGGCGGCGGTCATCCTGGTGGGCAACAACCAGTACCGGCTCGGCGGGGCCGCCGGAGCGGGGACCCGTCCGGCCGTCGACCAGGGCCTGCTGGGGGTGACGGTCCTCGACCCGCCGGACCGCCGAGCGCGGCCCCGGCGGCGCCCCGTGCGCCAGTGGGAGACCCCGGGGTTCCGCGTCGAGGCGACGCGCCCGGTGCCGGTGGGCATCGACGGGGAGGCCGCGCTGCTGGACCCGCCGCTGGTCTTCCGGGTGCGGCCGGCCGCCCTGCGGGTCCGCATCGCCGCCTCCCACCCCGGCGCCTCGCCGTCGGCGGTCGAGCCGGTGGGTGCGCTGGCGGCCCTGCGGGCCCTCGCCCGCATCGCGGGCGGAGCGGATCCCCGGCAGCTGCCGCCCCGGGTCCCGGCAGCGGCGCGGCAGCCGGCGCGCTGAGGAGGGGGCCCGCCCTCCCGCGAGGACGCAGCCGACGACGCAGCCGGCGACGGTGGCGGTAGCGGTAGCGGTAGCGGCACCGACGCTAGCCTCCGTCCCGACCGCGTCGGCGGGTCCACGTGCCCTCCCGCGACGCAGCGGGTGCCGGCGGCGGCGACTCGCCGGCCGGAACGGAGGCGGGATCCGCGCCCCCCTCGGACCGGCCGAGCGCGACGGCCAGGGCGGGCAGCAGGAGGACGGTGAGCACACCGGCGCCCACCAGCGCCGCGGCGTTCTCCGGCAGCATCGTCCGGTTGCGCAGGCCGATCTCGGTCAGGGCCACCAGCACGGGGAGGGCGGTCGCCGTCACCAGAGCCGTCTGGGTGCGCTCGTGCCAGTCCAGCACGGCGCGGTAGACCACCAGCGCAGGCAGCCCCCGGACCCCGAGCATCAGGGCGAAGAAGAGCACGACCCGCAGCGGGGCCTCGGCGATCGAGTCCAGGTCCAGGTTCATGCCGGAGTAGACGAAGAAGACCGGGATGAAGAAGCCGTACCCGACCGCGTCGAGCTTCGACTCCAGGACCGGCGAGGACGTGCCCACCCAGCGGCGGAGCACGACGCCGGCCAGGAAGGCGCCCAGCACGGCGTCGAGGTGGAAGCGGTCGGTGACGGCGATGAGCGCGACCAGCAGGAGGATCGTCCCGCGCAGGGTGATCTGCGCGGTCTCGTGCTGGCCCAGCGTGATGACCGTGGCGAGCCGGCCTCCCTCCCTGATCGCCCGGCGGGCCAGCCCGAGCAGCAGCGCGAGGACCGCGACGCCGCCCAGCGAGACCAGCGCGGTGAACCGGTTCTGGGTGCCCAGGAACACCGCGATCGCCAGCACGGGGAACAGCTCCCCGACCCCGCCCGCCGCGAGGAGGTAGCTCCCCAGCCGGCCCCTCAGCAGCCCGTTGTCCCGGAGGATCGGGAGGAGGGTCCCCAGCGCGGTCGTCGTCAGGGCGAGGGCCACCGGCACGAACGCGCGGACCAGCCCCGTCCGGGACAGCACGGCGACCACGCCGATCGCGATCAGCAGCGAGGCGGTCCAGGCCACCACCGCACGCCGCCCGGCGTCCTGCCGGAACAGGCGCAGGTCCACCTCGTAGCCCGCGAGGAGGAAGACGAAGCCCAGGCCCACGTCGGCCAGGACCTGCACCTGACCCGGCGAGCTGAGCCCCAGGACGTCCGGCCCGATCAGCATCCCCCCGGCGAGCAGCAGGACCACCTGAGGGACCGGCAGCCGGGGCAGCAGCCCGACGACCAGGGGAGCGACCAGCGCGACGGCCGCCACGGCCACCAGCGTGTCGACCCCGAGAAGACCGTCCACCGGTGGCTCCCGTCGTCGGGCCACGGCGCCGTCGCGCCGACGCGGACGGATTCTGCTCAGCGTCCGGGACAGCGTCCAGAGCGGGAGACCGGGCGCCGCCCCCTCCCCCGGGAGGCGCTCGTACGCCACCGTGTGCGGAGCGACGACCCCTGGAGGGCGGACCGCATGGGGACGACGGACACCGCAGGCCGGCCCGGCGACCGAGCACCGCGGGTGCCGGAGGCCCCGGCGGCGACGCCGGCCACGACGTCCGAGCGGGGAGGACGCACCGCAGGAGTCGGCGGTGCGGACCCGCGCGAGCAGGTCACCGGCTACGAGCGGTCCCCCAGCGACGTGCTGCGCACCGGCGTGCTGACCGTGGCCGCCGTCCTGCTGCTGGTGGTCCTGAGGTGGGCGCGCGGGGAGGTCCCGGCGCCGGACGAGGACCTCGTCCGGCGGGTGTCCTCGGCCGTACCCACGCTCGAGCGGGTCCTGACCTGGGCCGCGGCGCTGCTGGCGGTGGCGTCGGTCGTCGCGGCGTGGCTCACCGCCGCGCTGACGCGCCGTCCACGCTTGTTCGGGTACCTGCTCGTCGGCGGCGTCATCGCCGCCGTCCTGGCGCGGGCGGTCGGGTGGGTCCTCGACGGCGACGGCACGGGCGTCCTGCCCCGCGGGGACGCGCTGCCGTGGGGCCTCGACGGCGCGCGCGGGGTGGGCGGCACGGCCGTCGTCGCCGCGTCCTTCGTGGTGCTGGCGCCGTTCGTGTCGCGTCGCTGGCGGCGTGCCGGGGCCCTGGTCCTCGGACTCACCACGCTGCTGCACCTGCTGGTCCCCCGGGCGTTACCCGCCACCCTGACCGTGGTGCTCGTGCTGGGCGCCGCGGTGGGGTCCGGGACCCTCCTGCTGTTCGGCCGTCCCGTCGCCCGGCCGACCCGCGGCGCCGTGGCCGCCGCCCTGGCCGGCAGCGGCCTCGAGCCGGTCGACGTCGATCCGGCCGCGGTCGACGCGCGCGGCTCGGTCCCCTGGACGGCCACCCTGCGGAACGGCGACCGCGTGTTCGCCAAGGTCATGGGAGCCGAGAACCGCGCAGCGGACCTGCTGTTCCGGGCCTACCGGTTCCTCCGACTCAAGAACGTGGGCGACGAGCGCCCGTTCTCCTCGTTGCGCCGCACGGTCGAGCACGAGGCGCTGGTGTCGCTCTTCGTCCGGGACGTGGGTGCGCGGACGCCCCGCCTGCGGACGATCGCGCCGGTGGGACGCGACTCCTGGCTGCTGTCCTACGACCTCGTCGACGGCGCGACGCTCGACCGGCTGCCGGACACGACCCTGACCGGACCGGTCCTGCTCGGGATCTGGGAGCAGGTGGCCGTCCTGCGCCGGCACGGCGTCGCGCACCGCGACCTGCGCCGGGCCAACCTCCTCCTGGACCGGTCGGGTACCCCCTGGCTTCTCGACTGGGGGTTCAGCGAGGTCGCCGCCGCACCCGCGCTGCTCGACGCCGACGTCGCCCAGCTCCTCGTCGCCCTGGCACTGCAGGCCGGCGTCGAGCCCGCCGTCGACACCGCGGTCGCCCGGCTGGGGCCGGAGGCGGTGGCCGCGTCGCTCCCCCGGCTGCAGCCGAAGAGCCTGAGCGGTGCCACGCGGGAGGCCGCGAAGCGCCACGGGGACCTGCTCGGGGAGATCCGGGCCGCCGTCTCCGCGCGGTGCGGGGTCCCGGAGCCGCCACTCACGGAACTGGACCGGGTCAGGCCGAGGAAGCTCCTCGTGGTGGCGATGCTGGTCCTCGTCACGTACTCCCTCGTCCCGCAGCTCGGCGACGTGGCCGGCATGGCCGCACGCGTGCGGGACGCCGACTGGGCCTGGGCGCCGCTCGTCCTGGCGACGTCCGCGCTGACGTACGTGGGCGCCACCGTCAGCCTCCTCGGTGCCGTGGCCGCGCGGGTGCGGCCGGTCCCCACGCTCGTCACCCAGCTCGCGTCCTCCTTCGCCGGCAAGCTGGCACCCGCCGCTCTCGGGGGGATGGCGTTGAACGTCCGCTTCCTGCAGCGCAGCGGCGTCGACGTCGCCGTGGCCTCGTCCGGCGTCGGTCTCAGCTACGCGGCCGGGACCGTCGTCCACGTGGTGTTCCTGCTGCTGTTCGGCGCCTGGGCCGGCGGGTCGCTGCTCGGCGCCGTCCGGCCGGCCGAGTCGCCCACCGTGCTGTGGGGCGCCCTGGCGGTGCTCGTGCTCACCCTCGCCGCGTCCGCGGTCCCGGCCGTCCGGCGCCTGGTCGTGACGCGGCTGGTGCCGCCGTTGCGCCGGTCCGTCCACGGCGTCACCGCCGTCCTGCGCAGCCCCGGCAAGCTGGCGCTGCTGCTGGGCGGCTCGGCGGCGACGACCCTCGGCTACCTCCTCTGCCTCTACCTGTCCACCCGGGCCCTGGGTGGTGGGCTGGGCGTGGTCACCGTGGGTGCCGTCTACCTCGCCGGCGCCACGATCGCCGCGGCCGCCCCGACGCCGGGCGGGCTGGGCGCGCTGGAGGCCGCCCTCATCGCGGGGCTGGTCGGCGCCGGGATGGACCACACCATCGCCGTCCCGGCCGTCTTCCTCTTCCGGATCGCGACGTTCTGGCTGCCGGTCCTGCCCGGCTGGGTGGCCTTCCGCTGGCTCCGCAGGTCGGACTACGTGTAGGGCGTGCGGCGGCCCGGCCGGCCGTGTCAGAGCCCGAGGGAGCCCGAGGCGGGGTCGGCCCAGCGGCTGGAGGCGTCGTAGGAGCGCACGACCAGCGAGCGCCAGCGGCCGGTCCGGCTGATCTCCTTCTCCGGCACGCCCTGCGCGTAGGCGGTGGTGGCGAAGCCGCGGCGCAGCGAGTGCGGGGACAGTCCCTCGGTCGAGACGCCGGCGCGCTCGGCGGCGCGCTCGAGCACCAGGTCCACGCTGCGCGTGGTCAGCGCGGCCGCGCCCAGGCGCGGGCTGCTGCCCTTCCCGACGGACCGGAACAGCGGGCCGGAGGTGACGCCCTGTCCGGCCAGCGCGGCGCGCCAGGCGGCGACGGCCCGCACCGGGCAGGTGACCTCGCGGACGCCCTCGGCCAGGGCGAGGGTCTCCCCCGCCCCTCCCTGGTCGGTCTTGGAGTACCGCAGCAGGACGTCGAGACCGCCGTGCCCGGCCGGGGTGAGGTCCTCGATCCGCAGCGCGCACAGGTCCGAGGCCCGCAGGCCCAGGGCGAAGCCGACGAGGATCAGGCAGCGGTCCCGCGTCCCGGCGAGGGTGTCCGGGAGGTCCTCGACCAGCGCCCGCACGGTCGCGGTGTCGACCGCGCGGGCCCGCCGGGGCCGGCGCCCGGCCCGCGCGGCGGACCGGCGGATCCCGGCCAGCGTCCGGCGCACGCCCTCGCTGTCCCCGGGCGGCGGGTGCCCAGCCCCGCGGGCGGCGTCGTTGAGTGCCGAGAGCCGGCGGGCGACGTAGCTCGGGCTGCGGCCGTCGTCGGCCATCGACGCCAGCCAGGCGGCGACGGTCAGCGGGTCGGCGGGCAGCGCGGGCGACAGCGACCGCCCCGCACACCACGCCTCCCACGCCCGCACGTCACGGGCGTAGGCCTCCCGCGTGGCGGCCGCCTGCGCTGCCGCGACGTACGAGCCGACCGAGGTGAGGTCACCGGGCAGCAGCAGCCCCCCGTCCCCCGGCCGGGGGGTCCCGGCGGCCTCGACGGCGGTCTGCAGAGCGTCTCCCGGCTCGGTGTCCATCGCTTCGCAGAGTAGGTGATTCCCGGAAGTCAAACGATTGCGTCATGACTAATGGACGCATGGATGTGCCCATCCGTCTAACCTCGCGACATGACCGAGCCGGGTACGGACGCCGCACCAGAGGCCTGCGCCTTCCCGGCCTGCACGCGACCGCGGCGGCCGCGGGTGCCGGGACGCAGCGGACCCTCCCCGCGCTTCTGCGACCGGCCCGACCACAACCCCGAGACGGCGCGACGGGCCCGGCTGCGCGCGGCGGCGCAGCGGGTCGCCGGCGGAGGGACGGAAGCGGCCGCGCTGGCCGGCGACCTGCCGCCGGAGGGCCGGGTCCGGGCACTGGTGAGCCGGTGGGCGGGCGCCGCCCGGGAGGCCGCCGCCGCGGCGGAGGTGCAGGCCGCCCTGCTCACCGACGCGCTGGAGGCCCTCGACGCCTACCGCGACGAGGCGACCGTGGAGGCCCGTCTCGCACAGGCGAGGTCCGACGTCGACGCCGCCCACGCCGACCGGCTGCGCGCCGAGGAACGGACACGGGAGGCCGAGCGGCTGCGGACGGAGGCCGCAGAGGCCCGCCGGACGGCCGAGCGGGACGCCGAGGAGGCGCGGGCCGCCGCGGAGCGGCAGGTCGCCGAGGCGCGGGCCGAGGCGCAGCGCCGCACCGAGGTGGCCGAGCAGGCGCGCGAGGCCGCCGAGTCGGGACGCGCGGCGGCCGACGCCGAGCGTGCGCGGGCGGAGGCCGAGCGGGAACGCGCCCGCGAGGGGACCGCCGCCGCCCGGGAGCAGGCCCGCGAGGCCGGGCGGCAGCGGGACGCCGCGCGCCGCGACGCCGAGGCGGCCCGGGAGGCCGAGCAGCACGCCCGCGCCGACGCGGCCCGCGAGCACGACGCCCTGGTCGAGGCCCGCGCCGCGTGGCAGGTCACCGAGCGCACCCTCGCCGAGCGGGTGCGCGCCCGGACGGAGGAGCGCGACACCGCGGCCGCCGCCCGCGACGAGGCACTGGCCGCCGCAGCCACCGCCCGCGAGCAGACGCGCGCCGCCGGACGGGAGCGGGACGCGGCCCGCGCCGCCGAGGAGGAGGCACGGACCCTCGCCCGGGAGGCCACCGGCCGGGCCGAGGCGGCCGAGCGCGACCGGCAGGAGGCCCGCACCGACGCGGCGCGGGCGGCGCAGCGCGCGGAGGACGCCGAGCGCCGGGCGGCGCAGGCCGAGGCGGCGGCGCGCGCGGCGAGCGAGCGGGTCGGAGCGCTCACCGCCGAGGCCGACGCGCTGCGCGCCCGCATCCCGGACGAGCCCGCGACGGGCACGCCCTGACGGCCCTGGGGTCGGACGGGTGATCACGGTCTGCTTCGCCGGTGGCACCGGCTGGACGGCGCCTCCCATCCTGGCCGCGATCGACGCCGCCGACGACCTGGTGCTGGCCTCGGGGGTCTCCCGGTCCGCGGCCGGGCGGACCCTCGCCGACGTGACGGCCGCACGCAGCACCGGCCCGGTGCACGGCACCGTCGCCGAGGCCCTCGACGCCGGGCACGTCGACGTTCTCGTCGACCACACCAGTGCCGCCGCCGTCGGGGACCACGTCCGGACGGCGGTGCGGGCCGGCGTGCACCTCGTCGTCGGCTCCAGCGGGCTGACCGCCGACGACGACGCCGACCTCGACCGCCTCGCCCGCGACCACGGGGTCGGGGTGATCGCCGCCGGCAACTCTCGGTGATGGCCGCCGTCCTGCAGCGGGCCGCCACGCTGTCCGCCCGGCACGTGGGCTCCTGGGAGGTCCTCGACCACGCCGCGGCCACGAAGCCCGACGTGCCCAGCGGCACGGCCCGGCAGCTCGCCGAGACCCTCGGGCAGGTGCGCACGCCCGGGCCGGCGGTCCCGACGGCGGAGCTCATCGGCCCGGCCGAGGCGCGCGGCGCCGACGTGGCGGGGACCCGGGTCCACTCGGTCCGGCTGCCGGGCTTCGTGCTCGCCACGGAGGTCGTCTCCGCCGCGGGAGGGGAACGGCTGACCATCCGTCACGACACCGGCGACTCCCCCGCCCCCTACGTCGAGGGCACGCTGCTGGCCGTCCGCAGGGTCGGCGAGGTGCCCGGCGTGCGGCGGGGCCTGGACCGCCTGCTGTTCGACGGCTGAGCCCGGCGCGCGGCGCCGCGACCCGGGGCCGGCGTTGACCGCCGGCGCCCGGACCGGCACGGTGGCGGCGTGACGACCCCCGGCTGGGCCCTCGAGGTCGCACGCGACGACCTCACCCGCACCTCGCTCGTCGAGGCCGACGTGCCCGAGCCCGGCGACGGGGAGGCCGTGCTCCGGGTCGACCGCGTCGGCGTGACCGCCAACAACGTCACCTACGCCGTGCTCGGGGACGCCCTGCGGTACTGGCGGTTCTTCCCGGCGGGCGAGGGCTCCGGGCGGGTCCCGCTGTGGGGCTTCGCCGAGGTGCTCGCCTCCCGCGCCGACGGCGTCGAGCCCGGGCAGCGGGTGTACGGCTACCTGCCGCCCGCCAGCCACCTGCTGGTGCGCCCGGAGCGGGCGGGTGCGCACGGCTTCCGCGACGGCAGCCCGCACCGGGCGGCGCTGCCCGCCGTCTACAACTCCTACCTGCTCACATCCGGCGACCCGGCCCACGAGCCGGAGCGCGAGGACCTGCAGGTGCTCTACCGCCCACTGTTCTTCACCTCCTTCCTGCTCGCCGACCAGCTGGCCGAGCAGGACGCCGGCGTGGTGGTCCTGTCGTCGGCGTCGAGCAAGACGGCGTACGGCACCGCCTTCCTGCTGCGCGGCGGCGGCGCGGAGGTCGTCGGCCTGACCAGCCCGCGCAACGTCGACTTCACCGCGTCGCTCGGCTGCTACGACCGCGTGCTCCCCTACGACGACGTCCCCGCGCTGGCGGCCGCGCCCACCGCCTACGTCGACCTCGCCGGGAGCACTCCCCTGCGCCGCGCGCTGCACGACCACCTCGGCGCCGACCTGCTGCTCGACCTCGTCGTCGGCGTGACCCACCAGGACGCGAGCCCGGCGGGCGACCTCCCCGGGCCGCGCCCGACGGTGTTCTTCGCCCCCGACCGCGTGGCCGCGCGCACGGCGGACTGGGGCCGCGAGGGGCTCGACCGGCGCTTCGGCGAGGCGTGGCGGCGCTTCGCCCCGGCGGCGGAGGGGTGGGTCGACGTGACCGTCTCCTCCGGCCCCGAGGCGCTGCGCGACGTCTGGCTGGAGGTCCTCGCGGGCAGCAGCGACCCGCGCACCGGCCACGTCGTCCAGCTCTGAGCGGCTCCCTCAGGGGGTCATGAAGCCGCTCTCGTAGGCGGCGATCACCGCCTGCGTGCGGTCCCGGGCGCCGAGCTTGAGCAGCACGCTGCTGACGTGCGTCTTCACCGTCTCGCGGCTCAGGTGCAGGCCGGCGGCGATCTCGGCGTTGGACAGCCCGCCGGCGACCAGGCGCAGCACGTCGGCCTCGCGCCCGGTCAGCTCCGGCAGCGCGGCCGCGCCGCGCGGCCGCGTCGGCACGTGCGAGGCGATGAGCCGCCGGGTCAGGTCCGGCAGCACCAGGGAGGCGCCGCGGGCGACCACCCGGATGGCGTCGACCAGCTCGTCGGGGTCGGAGCGCTTGAGCGCGAACCCGCTCGCCCCGGCCTGCAGCGACCGGAACAGGTAGTCGTCGTCCTCGAAGGTGGTCAGCACCAGCACCCGCGGCCGCCGCGGGTCCCGCGCCACGAGCGCGGCGGTGGCCGCGATGCCGTCAATGTCGGGCATCCGCACGTCCATGAGGACGACGTCGGGGTCGGTGCGGGCGGCGACCTCCAGCGCCTCGCGACCGGTGCCGGCGTCGCCGACGACGGTGAGGTCGGGCTCGCTCTCGAGGATCACCCGCAGGCCCGAGCGGACGAGCACGTCGTCGTCGACGAGCAGCAGCCGCAGCGTCACGCGGTGCCGGACAGCGGCAGGGTCGCGCAGACCTCGAACCCGCCCGACGGCGACGGCCCGGCGGTCAGCGTGCCGCCGGCGGCCGCCGCGCGCTCCCGCAGGCCGGCCAGCCCGCGCCCGCCGCCGGGGCCGGGGCGGGCGTCGAGCTGCGTCGCCGCCTCGTTGCAGACCCGGACGACGAGGAGGCCGTCGACGCGCACCACCTGAGCGACGGTGAGCGGGCACCCGGCGTGCCGCAGCACGTTCGTGGTGCCCTCCTGCACGACGCGGTAGGCCAGCTCCTGCAGGCCCGCGGGCACCTCGCCGAGCTCGCCCTCCCCGATGCCGTCGACCACCAGGGCCACCGGCAGGCCGCCGTCGCGCAGCCCGGCGAGCAGGTCGTCGAGGTCGGCGAGGGTGGGGGCGGCGAAGGGCGCCGGGTCGCCCTGGGCATCGACGGTGCGCAGGACGCTGAGCACCCGGTCGAGCTCCGACAGCGCGGTGCGGGTGTTGGTCTCGATGTGCTCGAGGGCCTGCCGGGCGAAGTCCGGCTGCACCGGACGGTCGCCGGCGGGGGTCAGGGTGCGGCGGGCGGCGGTGGCCTGCAGCAGGCTGGCGGTCAGCGCGTGCCCGATGGTGTCGTGCAGGTCGCGGGCCAGCCGCTGGCGGTCGGCCAGCCGCCGGGAGCTCTGCTGCAGCGCGGCGATGCGCTGCTCGGGGGCCGCGCCGAGCAGCCGCGGCGCGGCCGCGGCCGTGAGGCGCACGAGCAGCTCGAGCACCAGCAGGGTCAGGCAGACCACGAGGGCCATGAGCAGCAGCAGCGGCAGTGTCGTGACGACGGTCCAGTCGGTCTCCCAGCCGAGGGCGACGAACGCGGCCAGGCCGAACACGAGCGTGGCGAACATGGCCGCCCCGAGCAGCACCCGGGCGCCGAGCCAGCCCAGTGCCCGCCAGGTGCCCGCGGCGAGGACCAGGCGGCGGACGCGGCGCACGACGCCCCGCTGGTCGCGCACCCGCTCGCCGTCGGGGATGTCCACGCCCAGCAGCGTCCGGGCCAGCCGCCGCTCGACGCCGCCGAGGCCGCGCGCCACGGCGAGCACCTGCAGGACCAGCAGCACCCCGATGCCGTAGACGACGGCGACGACGGAGCCGACCAGGCCGATGAACAGCGCCGAGTAGAGGACCGCGAGCGGCAGGCCGGCGAGGACGTACAGCGCTCGCCCGGGCCAGCCGGGGCGGGCGGCGGCGAGCAGGGCGCGGACCCGCGGTGCCAGCGCCGGGGCGTGCGTCGGTGCCGTCCAGGACATGCCGTGATCCTGGCCTCCCGCGGCGCCGCGCGACTCCCCCGCCGGCGCGCTCCCCGCCTCCCCCGCGCGGGGGAGGCGGGTCGGCGCTGTGGGGTGATCCGCGCCGGACCCCGTCCCGGCCAGGCTCGCTGCCATGACCCCTCCCTGCCCGCAGCCGCGGGACCGCACGTGATCACCGTCCACGGCCTGACGAAGCAGTACGGCGCGGTGCGCGCCGTCGACGACCTGACCTTCGACGTCCTGCCGGGGAAGGTGACCGGGTTCCTCGGACCCAACGGCGCCGGCAAGTCCACCACGATGCGCATGGTGCTGGGCCTGGACCGGCCCACCCGCGGCCGCGCGCTGGTCGGCGGGCGGCCCGTCGCCGGGATGGCCGAGCCGCTGCACGCCGTCGGCGCCCTCCTCGACGCCGGCGCCGTCCACCCCGGCCGCAGCGGCCGCGACCACCTGCGGGTGGCCGCCCGCACGCACGGCATCCCGCCGCGGCGGGTCGACGAGGTCGTCGACCAGGTGGGGCTCGGGCCGGCGGCCAAGCGGCGGGTGCGCGGCTACTCGCTGGGCATGCGCCAGCGGCTGGGCATCGCGACGGCGCTGCTCGGCGACCCCGGCGTGCTGCTCTTCGACGAGCCGATGAACGGCCTCGACCTCGAGGGCGTCCGCTGGATCCGCGCGCTGGTGCGGCGGCTGGCCGGCGAGGGGCGCACGGTGCTGCTGTCGAGCCACCTGATGAGCGAGATGGAGCAGACCGCCGACCACCTGGTGATCATCGGCCGGGGCCGGCTGATCGCTGACGCGTCCCTCGCCGACGTCGTGCGCGGCGGGGCGGTCGGCCAGCGGGTCCGGGTCCGGACGCCGTCGGCCGGCCTCCTCGCCGACGCGCTCCGTCGGCGCGGCCTGCGGGTCTCCCCCGCCGACGACGGCGACCTGCTCGTCGACGGTGCGGCGGCCGAGACCGTCGGCGACGTGGCGCTGGCCGCCGGGGCCGCGGTGCACCGGCTGGCCGAGGAGCGCAGCTCCCTCGAGCAGGTGTACCTGGACCTGACCGACACCGACGTCGAGTACCGCGTCGCCGACGAGCCCGCGGCGGTGCGGTCGTGAGCGCGGTCGCCACCCCGGTCCGCCCGGCCGGGCCGGGCACCGCCACCGTGGTCGCGCGGGCCGCCGGGGCGGAGTGGGTGCGGCTGCGGACGGTCCGCACGACCTGGTGGTGCCTGCTGGCGGCCGCCGTGACGATCGTCGGCACCGGCGTCCTCATGGCGTTCGACGCGGAGAACGTGACCGAGACCGGGGTGCTGCCGCCGGCGACGTGGGCCGGCGAGTTCGGGGTGCTCCTCGGCCAGTTCGCGCTGCTGGTGGCGGTGCTGCTCGCGGTGACGCAGGAGTACGCCAGCCGGGCGATCGGCCCCACGCTGCAGTGGACCCCGCGCCGCGGGGTGCTGCTGGCCGCGCGGGTGACCGTGCCGGTCCTCGTCGCCACGGTCGCCGGGGTCCTGCTCGCCCTCGTGGCCGACGTCGCCGCCCGGCTGATCGAGCCGGGGCTGACCCTCTCGGCCGCCGACGTGGCCGACAGCGTCGGCCGGATCGCGGCGGTGCTCGCGGCCGGCGGGGTGCTGGCGGTGGGGCTCGGGCTGCTGCTGCGCAGCACGGCCGGGGCGCTGGCGGCGGTGTTCCTGCTGCAGCTGGTCCTGCCGTTCCTGCTGCCGGCGTTCGGCGTCGAGTGGATGGCCGACCTCGCCGAGCTGCTGCCCGGCTCGGCCGCGATCTGGACGCTGCTGGGCGAGCCGGACATGACCGCGGCCCAGGCCACCGGGCAGCTGGTCGGCTGGTCGGCCGTGGCACTCGCGGCCGGCGGGTGGTCGCTGCTGCGGCGCGACGCCGGCTGACCCGGGCGGGGCCTGCCGCGTCCGGCGGCCGGCCCCGCCTAGCCTCGGCCCCGTGGGGTTCACCGTCGCCGACGCGCACCTGCTGGCCCTGCAGGCACACGAGGGCCACGTGGACGCCGACGGCCGCGACCTCTACCTGGCGGAGCTGCGGCCCGTGGCCGAGACGCTGCGGCCGCACGGCCCGCACGCGGAGATGGCCGGGCTGCTCCGCGAGGTCGTGGAGCGCACCCGCGACTCCCCCGACCCCGCCCGCCGCTACGACCTGGCCCGGCTGCGCGCCCTCGGCGTCCCGGAGGTCGTCGTCGAGGCGGTCGACGCGGTCACCCGGCGGCCCGGCGAGCCGCACATCTCCGGGCTCGTCCGCCGTTGCGCCGCCCACCCGCTCGGCCGCCTGGTGGCGCTGGCGGTCAACCGGCACGACCTCGCCGCCACCGCGGGCCTGGCCGGCACCGACCCGGCCAAGGCCCGCAGCCTCCGGGAGGGCCGGCACCTGCCCGCCCGGCGGATCCTGCTCGCCGCCGAGGCCGCCGACACCGTGCACGGCCGCCGCGTCCTCGTCTGACGAAGGACCTCCCTGCCCCCCACGACTCGCAGGCTCGCCGTGGGGCCCTGCAGGGAGGCCATCGCCATGACGAGCCTGCGGCCGTTCGTCAGCGGCGGCCGTCCGCTCAGAGGCGCTGGGCGAGGCGGTGGTAGGCGGCGCTCCAGCGCAGCTCCTGGGCCAGGGAGCGGCGGGTGGTGGCGCCGTCGATGAGCACCAGCTCGGTGGCGAAGACCTCCGCCAGGTCGGTGAGCTCCTCGGCCCCGAGCGCGGTCGACAGCACGGTGTGGTGCGGCCCGCCGGCGGTCAGCCAGCCCTCGGTGGCGGTGGCGAAGTCCGGCCGCGGCTGCCAGACCGCCCGCGCGACGGGCAGGTTGGGCAGCGGCTCGTCGGGGGGGACGACGTCGACCTCGTTGGCGACCCACCGGAACCGGTCCCCCAGGTCGCACCACCCGACGACGACGCCCTCGCCGGGCGCGGCGGTGAACACCAGCCGGGCGGGGTCCTCGCGGCCGCCGATGGCCAGCGGGTGCACCTCCACCCGGGGCCGGTCGCCGGCGATGGTCGGGCAGACCTCGAGCATGTGCGCGCCGAGGATCTTCGGCGTGCCGGTGAGGTCGTAGGTGTAGTCCTCCATGAACGACGTCCCGCCCGGCAGCCCGGCGGCGGCGACCTTCAGCGTGCGCAGCAGCACCGAGGTCTTCCAGTCCCCCTCACCGCCGAACCCGTAGCCGTCGGCCATCAGCCGCTGCACCGCCAGGCCCGGGAGCTGCCGCAGCCCGCCGAGGTCCTCGAAGTTGGTGGTGAACGCGCCGAACCCGCCGGCGGTGAGGAAGCCGCGCAACGCTGCCTCGATCCGGGCCTGGTAGCGCACCGCCTCGTGCCGCTCGCGACCCGGCGCGCAGTCGTCGGCGAAGGCGTAGAGGTCGCCGTACTCGGCCACCAGTGCGTCGACCGCGCTCTCCTCGACGGTCTCGACCGCGGCGACCAGGTCGTTGACGCCCCAGGTGTTCACCGACACGCCGAACCGGATCTCGGCCTCGACCTTGTCGCCCTCGGTGACGGCGACGTCGCGCATGTTGTCGCCGAACCGGGCCACCCGCAGCGTGCGCAGCGCGCCCGCGGCCGCCGCCGCGCGGGCCCACGCGCCCACCCGCGCCCGGACCCGCGGGTCGGAGACGTGCCCGGCCACGGTGGTGCGCGGCATCCGCAGCCGGGTCAGCACGAACCCGTACTCCCGGTCGCCGTGCGCGGCCTGGTTGAGGTTCATGAAGTCCATGTCGATGGTCGCCCACGGCAGGGCGGCGTCGGCCTGGGTGTGCAGGTGCAGCAGCGGCTTGCGCAGCGCGTCCAGCCCGCTGATCCACATCTTCGCCGGGGAGAAGGTGTGCATCCAGGTGATGACGCCGGCGCAGGCCGCGGTCTCGTTGGCCTCGCCCATCAGCGCCCGGATCGCGCCGGCGTCGGTGAGCACCGGCTTCCACACCACCCGCACCGGCACCTCGCCCGCCGCGTCCAGCGCCTCGGCGACCCGCTGCGACTGCTCGGCGACCTGCGCCAGGGTCTCCTCCCCGTAGAGCCCCTGACTGCCGGTCAGGAACCACACCTCGCTCCCGGCGAACGGGTCGGCGACCCCGGCTGCGTCGGTCCCTGCTGACATCTGTCCTCCTGTCCTGCGGGCGGCCGGTCGGCCGCTCCGGGTGTTCGGTCGTGCGGGCACACGCCCGGGGGCGGTGGCGCGGGGGCCGCCGGTTCAGGGCCGGGGAGGCTCCCCGGCCGGCGACGCGGTGGACGCGCGCACCACGAGGGTGGCGGGGACGACCAGGGCGTCCTCCGGCGGGCTGCCGTCCGGCCCCTCGACCAGGTGGAGCAGGCGGTCGACGCAGCGCCGTCCGACCTCGGCGAAGTCCTGCCGCACGGTGGTCAGCGGCGGGCGCAGGTAGCCGGCCTCGGCGATGTCGTCGAAGCCGACCACGCTGACGTCGCCGGGGACGTCGACACCGGCCTCGGCCAGCGCCCGGACCAGCCCGAGCGCCATGTGGTCGTTGGCGACGAAGACGCCGGTGACCGGCACGCCCGCGGCCAGCAGGGCCAGGCCGGCCTCGTGACCCGAGCGGGCGCTCCAGTCGCCGGGCAGGACGGGGCCGGCGGGCAGCCCGGCGTCGGCCATCGCCTGCTGCCACCCCTGCAGGCGGGCGTCGGCCTCGATCCAGTCCTCCCGGCCGGCCACGTGCGCGATCCGGCGGTGCCCGAGGTCGAGCAGGTGCCGGGTGGCCTGCACCGCTCCCCCGACCTGGTCGACCACCACCGAGGTGAGGCCCGGCGCCGCCCCGCCCTCGACGGCGACCGCCGGCAGGTCACCGGGGAAGCCCGCCATGGCCCGGACGGCGCCCCGCTGCGGCGCGAGGACCACCAGGCCGGAGACCAGGTGCCCCCGCAGCCGCTCGACGGCGTCGACGAAGCCCTCCTCCGACAGGTCGGGGACGGTCGCGACGTGCACGTGGTAGCCGCGTTCCCGCGCCGCCTGCTCGAGGCTGAACAGAGTGCTGGCCGGTCCGTACAGGCCCGTGTCGAAGGCGATGACCCCGATGGTGTCGGTGCGGCGGGTGACCAGCGCCCGGGCGGTGAGGTTGCGCCGGTAGCCGAGCTCCAACATGGCCGCGACCACCCGGGCGCGCGTCTCCTCGGCCACGTAGGGGTGGTCGTTGAGGACGCGGGAGACGGTCTGGGCCGACACGCCGGCCAGCCGGGCGACGTCGGCCATGACGGCGGGGCGGCCACCGGCCGTCCGGCTCCGGGCACCTCCCGACACCCGTCCCGGCTGGCCGGACCGGCGGCCGGTCAGCGGCGGCATGACGCGGACGGCTGCGGCGCGAGGGTGGTGACCGTCCCGGTGGCGTGGACCCCGTCCCTCGACATCGACTGCCTCCTGTGCGGTCCTGGTGACCCGTTCCGGCGGGAGCACCACCCCGTCCGGAGATCACTGTGAACGCAAACACACACGCCGTCAACGCCACCCGACCGAACGGGGTCACGATCCGTCGTCGGCCGGCCGGGGACCGCGCGGGCCACGGCTCAGGCGACGGCGTGCGCCCGGGTGCAGGTCCCCCCGTCGGGACCGCACCTGCGCGCCCACCGTCGCCCGGTGTCGGTCAGCCGAAGGCCTCCCGCATGTCCTCCGAGGCCGACGTCGAGGCCGGGACCGGCTCCCCACCGTCGTGCGGGTGCGGCACGGTCGGGGTCGACACCGCGACCACGGCCGGGTCGATCCGCATCACCGCGTACCCGGCCACGGCGCCCGCGCCGAACCCGGGCGCGAACACCCGCACCGGCTCGGTGATGACCCCGTCGCGCACGGCGTCGTGGATGGCCAGCGGGATGCTCGCCGACGACGTGTTGCCGACCTGCTCGATGTTGAAGTACAGCTGGTCGGCCGACAGCCCCGCCCGCTCGGCCAGCTGGATGACCATCGTCTTGTTCGCCTGGTGCGGCACGATCAGGTCGATCGCGTCCATCATCGACCCGTCCCGGCCGTCCGGCGCCGGCAGCTGCTCCAGCTCGGTGATCATCTGGGCCAGGTAGCGCCCGGCCAGCGCCTTCACCTGCGGGCCGAACACCGTGATGTTGTTGTCGAACTCGGGGTTGGGCCACAGGATCGAGTTCACCTCGCTCGCCGGGCCGCTGGCGTAGGTCTTCAGCAGGTCGATGTCGCCGTCGGACCCCTCCGGGGCCGGGCCGATCACCATCGCCGATGCGCCGTCACCGAAGATCATCCGGGACGTGCGCACGTTGCCGATCTTGTCCGAGAACTTCTCCGCGCAGACCACCAGGACCGGCCGCTCGATCTCCTGGATCAACCGGGTGGCGTCCGCGACGCCGTAGGGCATGCCGGCGCAGGCGGCGATGAGGTCGTAGGCCGCGTACACCTGGTGCATCCCGAGCTGGCCGCAGAGGTACGTCGCCAGGGACGGGATGAGCCGCGAGCTCGTGCAGGTGCACACCAGCACCACGCCGATCTCCTCCGGCTCCCGTCCCGCCTTCGCCAACGCCCCCTCGGCTGCCTGCAGCGCGAGCTCCTCCAGCGGGAGCGAGCTGTACCGGCGCTGCTCGATGCCGGTCTTGGCCGCGATCTCGTCGGCGCTCATCGGCGACCAGTTGTAGGCGGTGTTGCGGATCAGGTCCTCGTTGCCGCAGGCCTGGTCGCCGTGCACGGCCACCAGCGCCTCCAGCCGCGGCCGGACGCCGAACTGCTGCCGGACGTCGACCGCGGGGAAGGGCCGCACCGGTGGGCGGGACTCGCGGGCTGCCGGGGCGTGCCGCGGCGGGGCCCCGGCAGCCAGCCGGCGCAGGAAGCCCCGGACCTCACGGTCACGCGGGTGGAAGGCGACCACGTAGTCGTCGTCGCGCAGCTGGCTCGCCTCGGCGAGCTCCACCTGCGACCGGTCCCACGGGTACTGGTTGTGCAGCACCATCGCCCAGCGGTGCAGCGCCTCGAGCTCCGGGACGTCCTCGTCGCAGTCGACGATGTCGGCGTAGCTGTAGACCGGGTGGTCGGGGTCGTACGAGGGCAGCCGGAACGTCAGGGCGCCCGAGTGCTGCATGAACTCCGCGACCGTCGGCTTGATGGCCGGCAGCGTGGTGGCCTGGTGCCGGCGGTGGCCGTACACGTCGAACAGGATCCCGAAGACGCGGTCCTCGACCTCCCCGTCCCACCGGGCGGGCAGTGTCGGGTACGCCTGCTCGACGGCGGCGATCTTCGCCTCGCCGTCCTCCCAGGGCTGCAGGACCGGCAGGAAGACGTCGTCACGGGTCCGGGGCACGTCGGCCCAGCGGGTGGGCCGCTTGTCGTACATGGTGATCGAGAAGCGGTTGGCCCAGAACAGGTTCAGCGCCAGGTCGCGCATGAGGTCGTAGCGGGTGTCGTACGCGCCGGTGCGCACCTTCCCCATGATCTCGGTGCCGCTCGGGGCCTTCGTCTCGAAGTCGCGGCGGATGACGTTGTCGAGCTGCTCGAGCGTCTCCAGGGTCGAGAAGTCCAGCTCGGGCATGACGTTCGAGGGGAACACCATGCGGCCGTGCCGGTTCAGGACGAAGGCGTTCACGAGAGGGTCCTCTCTGTCGGTGGCTCAGACGTGCGCGGCGCGCTCCATCCCCCGCTCGACGGCGGCGATCAGGCGCGGCCGCAGCTCTGCGGCGGGGACGATGTCGTGCACCGAGCCCACCCGGCGGGCGCGCTCGATGTCGTGGACGGCCTCGAACTCGGCGGCGACCTCGCCGAGCTTCTCGGAGCGCACGGAGCTGCGGACGCCGGCCAGCTGGGCCCGCAGGTGCGCCTGCTGGACGGAGTCGGCCGAGCCGATGGCCGCCTCGAGGTCCTTCACCCGCGGGTCGGCCGCGGTGCGCCGGTCCACCTCGCGGGCGAAGACGACGGCCGCGGCGGGTGCGCCGCCGATCACCGACGCGTAGGAGCCCTCGACGGCGAGCACCTGCATCTGCTCGTTCAGGGCGCCGGAGAAGACGACGAACGCGCCACCGTGGTAACGCGACACCACGCAGAACACGATCGGGCCGCGGAAGTTGGTGATGGCCCGGCCGATCTCCGCGCCGTACTCCAGCTGCCACTTGCGCAGCGACTCCGGTGAGCCGTCGAAGCCGGAGAGGTTCGCCAGCACCACCAGGGGCCGGTTGCCGCTGGCGGCGTTGACCGCCCGCGCGGTCTTCACCGACGAGCGGGGGAACAGCGTGCCCGCCGTCCACTGGTCGGGCCCGTCGGCGGGCAGGCTGCCCCGCCGCGGGATCGGCCGGGACTCCACGCCCAGCACGCACACCGGGTGCCCGCCGAGGTGGGCGTCGAGGACGACGGCGGTGTCGGCGTCGGCCATGCCGGCCCACCGCTCCAGCACCGGGTGGTCGGCGTCGGTGACCGCCCGCATGACGGTGCGGATGTCGAAGGCCTTCTTGCGCTCGGGGTTGGCCTCGGCGGAGAAGATGTCGCCGACGGTGGTGAACTCGCTGTCGGGGTGGGTGTGCGGGAACGAGCGGACGTCCCGGTCGCGCGGGTCGGTCGTCGGCGCCGGCCGCGGCCACCGCTCCCCCGGCGCGCGGTAGGTGTGGTCGTAGTGCCGCGCCAGCACGTCGAGCGCCCCGTTGAGGTCGGGCGCCCAGTACTGCGCCTGCCCGTTGGGCCCCATGACCCGGTCGTAGCCGCCGATGCCGAAGTTGTCCTCCGCCGACACCCCGCCGGAGTAGTCCAGGGAGTGCTTGCCGGTCAGCACCATCGCGCTGTCGGGCGTCATCACCAGGATGCCGCGGGTGTGCATGAGCATCGTCGCCTCGGCGTTCCAGTACGGCTGGGCGCCGACGTTGATGCCGGTGACGACGACGTTGACCTCGCCGCCGGCCTGGGTGAACTCGATGATCCGGCGCAGCGCCCGCGACACCCAGTCCATGTTCTCGGTGCCGCTGTCCATCGAGATGCGCGCACCCGAGGACAGCGCGAACCACTCGACCGGGATGCCGCGCTCCTCGGCCAGGTCGAGCGCGGCCACCACGCGGGCGCACTCGGGCTCGGCGACCGTGCCCAGGGCCTTGGTCGGGTCGCCGAACAGGGCCACCCGGGTCATCCCCTCCGGGTAGCGCTCGGTCGGGATGGTCACCAGGCCGACGACGATCCCGGCGCGGTTCTGCCCCGGCGGGCGCTCCACGGGCACCAGCCGGCCGTCGTCGCCGAGGTCGTGCTCGACGAAGGAGCCCCGCGGCCCGGCCAGCACCGGAGCGAGCTCGTAGGGGTAGGGGGCGCCGCGGGCCCGGGCGCTGAGCACCTTCTCGGTGTAGTCGTCCAGCGGGCGCAGCGGCGTCGTCGGGCGGTCGGTGACGGTCATGCTCACCCCGGTGCCGGGGCGGTTGGAGAACCGCAGCGCGACGTCGCGCGGCGGACCGTCGCCCTCCTCCTGCAGCCGCGCCAGCAGCACGATCTGGTCCAGGCCCGCGCCCAGGGTCAGCGGCGCCGCGGTGCGCGCGAACTCGGCCACCTCGGCCAGCGGCACCTCGATCGAGGGCCAGGCGTAGAGGTGGATCCGGTTGTGCGTCAGCGGCCGCCGCGACCGCCGCAGCGACTGGGCGCGCCGCAGCCCGTCGAGGCAGGACATGAGCTGCCGCTCGATGGTGGGGAACCCGACGACCTCGCCCCGCTCGTCGCGCACCGGCGTCAGGTCGCGGACCTCGGCCAGGGCGATGAACCGCTCGTCGTTGGGGTGGTCGCGCGCGGTCACGTGCAGCAGGTGGGTGTCCTCCGGGGAGGGCACCCGCTCGGCGTCGAACGCCTCCAGCCGCCACAGGTCCAGCCGCCGGGCGGTGAGCGGGTGCAGGCCGCGCAGCAGCCGCTCCTCCGCGGGCCGGCCGTCCTCCCCCGGGCGGAACGTCAGGGTCTCCACCTCGCCGTCGGGGCTGCAGGCGGTGACGGTGACGCGGCGCGCGGTGCGCAGCGTGGACTCGCCGTCGACCAGGTCGCGCAGCCGGTCCGACAGCGCGTCGGCGTCGGCGGGGCGGTCGGGCCAGTCGACGTAGAGGTCGACGACCGTCCGACCGGGGTCGGCGAGCCCGGCGACCGCGCCGGCCACCGCCGCCAGCGCCGGCTCCAGCCGCGTCGCGCGGGTCATCAGCGCCACCAGGTGCAGCCGGTCCGCGCCGAGGGCGTAGCCGGCGGTGACGCAGGTGTCGCCGTCGAGCAGGGTCGACCGGACGTCCTCGAGGTTGCGGCTGCGGTAGTAGCGCCGGGTCAGCACCTCCAGCACCGGGTCCGGGACCGACGTCGGCCGCGACAGGCGGGAGGCCAGCAGCCGGACCAGCGGCTCGGGGCTGGCGACCAGCGCCTCCATCCGCCGGATGCTCTCCGCGGTGTCCCCGCGCGCGCCGGCCTCGTCGAGCTGCTCGATCAGCCGCTCGGCCCGGTCGAGCACCTCCTGCCGGGCGGCCCGCACGACGGGCTCCTCGAAGTGCCGGAACCGGACGGCGCGGACCAGGTCCCCGAGCGAGGGGTGGCGCAGCTGCGTGGCCAGCACCAGCCGGTCGAGGACCTCGCCCACCTCGGTGCGGGAGGGGCCCTCGGGCAGCCGCTCGGTGGTGAGCCAGCGGTCGAGCAGGGCCGAGACGGCGGGCAGCTGCTCGGCGGTGCGCTGCTGCGCGAGGAAGACCCGGTGCACCGCCTCCTCCAGCGCGGGGCCGGGCTCGAGGTCGGTCACGCCGTAGTGGGCCAGCGCCCGCTGCAGGCGGCCGCGGAAGGTCTCCGGCAGGCCCTCCCGCTCCGCGTCGAGGGAGTGCAGGTAGGTGTGGAAGTGCTCGCGCGGGCTGTGGACCTGGGTGTCGGCCTCCTCCTCCTCGCTGGCCGGGCGGTTGCGCGAGAGCTCCGCGAGGTCGGCGAAGGTGACCAGGACGTCGAGCTCGGCCGACAGCAGCTGCCCGTCGTCGGACGGCAGCTCGTCGCGCGCGGCCGCGTACTCGGCGACCAGCCGGCGGGCGTGCCCCGGGCCGACGTCGTAGCCGGTGACCAGGGCGCGCAGCTGCCCGAGCAGCGCCAGCGCCCGCGCGCGCGGGTCGTCGTCGGGTTTGTCGTCGCCGCCGGGCAGGGACACCCGCTCGCCGAGGGCCTCCTCGACGTCGCCGCCGGTGCGGTCGAGCAGCAGCAGCGGCGCGCCGGCGTCGACCTGGCTGTTCACCACCGCCCGCACCTCGCGGACCCGGCCGGCGAACGGCGCCCGCACGGCCGTCTCCATCTTCATGCTCTCCAGCACCACCACCGGCTGACCGGCCTCGACGTCGTCGCCGGGGACGGCGCGGACGGCGACCACCACGGCGGGGGCCGGGGCGCGGACCACCCCGCCGACGTCGCGGCCGACTCGGTGGGTGACGCCGTCGACCTCCACGAGCGAGGAGCCGGGCGCGTCGACGGCGACGACCGGATAGCGCCGCCCGGCGGCGGTCAGCCGGGTCTCCAGCGGGCCGAGCCGGTCGACCTCGACGTCGACGGTCCGGCCGTCGAGCTCGATGCGGTGCCGGTCGCGGTCGAGCGTGGAGACGGTGAGCCGGTGCACCTGCCCGCGCATGCCGAGCTCCACGGTGCGGCCGACCTCGTGCGGCGCCCGCGGCCGGCCGCCGCGCGCCGACACCAGGAACGCCTGGCGCTCGCGCTCCTCCTCGGCGACGGCGATGTCGATGGCCACCTGCACCAGGGCCACCCACGCGGTGCCGTCGTCGCGGCTGCCGACGATCTCCGCCAGGCCGGCGCGGTCGAGCCATCCGGTGTCGGCGGTGCCCTCGACGACCTCGGGCCGGTCGAGCAGGGCGAGGAGGAAGGACTTCGTCGTCGTGCCGCCGCGCAGCACGACGGTGGTCTCGCGCAGCGCGCAGCGCAGCCGGGCGAGGGCCTCGGGGCGGTCGCGGCCCCAGGCGATGACCTTGGCGATCATCGAGTCGTACTGCGGGGGGACGACGTCGCCGACGCCGAGGCCGGTGTCGACGCGGATGCCGGGGCCGGTCGGCAGCCGCAGCAGCTCCACGCGGCCCGGCGCCGGGGCGAACCCCTGCTCGGCGTCCTCGGCGGTCAGCCGGGCCTCCACCGCGTGCCCGGTCGCGGGCGGCGGGTCGCCCTCGAGCCGCCCGCCCGCGGCCACGTGCAGCTGCAGCTTGACCAGGTCCAGGCCGGTGGTCGCCTCGGTGACCGGGTGCTCCACCTGCAGCCGGGTGTTGACCTCCAGGAACGTCGTGAGCCGCTCCTCGGGCTGGTAG
Source organism: Geodermatophilus obscurus (assembly GCF_900115395.1). Taxonomy (GTDB): domain Bacteria; phylum Actinomycetota; class Actinomycetes; order Mycobacteriales; family Geodermatophilaceae; genus Geodermatophilus; species Geodermatophilus obscurus_B. Next base: position 310,564 of record NZ_FOWE01000001.1, on the reverse strand, counting down.
AGGAACTCCACCGTGCCCGCGCCGACGTACCCGGCGGCCCGCACCAGCGCCACGGCCGACTCCCGCAGCGCGGCGTCCTGCTCGGGGGTGAGCGCGACCGAGCTGGACTCCTCGATCACCTTCTGGTTGCGCCGCTGCACCGAGCAGTCGCGCACGCCGGGGGCCCAGACGGTGCCGTGGGAGTCGGCGATGACCTGGACCTCGACGTGCCGGCCGCCCTCGACCAGCCGCTCCATGAAGACGACGGGGTCGCCGAAGCTCTTCGCCGCCTCCGAGGAGGTGCGCTCCAGCGCCTCCTCCAGCTCGCCGGGTGACCGGACCACGCGGATGCCCCGGCCGCCGCCGCCGCTGCGCGCCTTGACGATCAGCGGGTAGCCGATCGCCTCGGCGTGCCGGCGGGCGTCCTCGGGACCCTCCACCGGGCCCCCGCTCCAGGCCGCGACCGGGACGCCGACGCGCTCGGCGAGGACCTTCGCCTCGACCTTGGCCCCGAGCAGCCGCATCGCCTCCGGCGGCGGGCCGACGAACGTCACGCCGAGGTCGGCGCACAGCTCGGCGAAGGCGGGGTCCTCGGCGACGAACCCCCAGCCGACCCACGCCGCGTCGGCGCCGCTGGACCGCAGGGCCCGGCCGAGCTCGGCGTGGTCGAGGTAGGGGTTCACCGCGCCGGTGTCGGCCAGCAGCACGGCCTCGTCGGCGGCGCGCACGAAGGTGGCGCGCCGCTCGGCCGCGGTGTGCAGCGCGACGACGCGGGTCCGCGTCCCGTGCTCGGCGTCGAGCTCCCGCACGGCACGGATGAGCCGCAGTGCGGGCTCCCCACGGTTGACGACGGCGATGCGTTCGAACACGCGCGGCACCTCTTCGGCGTCGGAGGGTCGGTGGGGCGCGCGCGACTACATGTCCAGGCCGCCGTTGACGCCCCAGACCTGCCCGGTGATGTAGCCGGACGCGTCCGCGGCCAGGAAGTGCACGACGCGGGCGACCTCCTCCGGCTCGCCGAGGCGGCCGACCGGGATCTTGGCCTTGAGCCCCTCGAGCACCTTCTCGGGGACGCTGTCGAGCATCTCGGTGGCGGTGTAGCCCGGGGTGACGGCGTTGACCGTCACGCCCACCCCGTCGGACTTGCCCGAGCGCTGCACGTTCAGGGCCGCCTCGCGCGCCAGCGTCTTGGTGAGCCCGAGCAGGCCGGCCTTGGCGGAGGCGTAGTTGGACTGGCCGATGCCGCCGATCTCGCCGATCACCGACGAGATCATCACGATCCGCCCGCTGCCGCGCTCGAGCATGTGGCGCAGCGCCGCCTGGGACAGGGAGAAGGCGCCGGTGAGGTTGACGTCGATGACCCGGCGCCAGTCCTCGTCGGTCATCTTCAGCACCGTCCGGTCGGCGGTGATGCCGGCGTTGTTGACCAGGATGTCGAGCCGGCCGTGCTGCTCGATGACCTCGGCGACCGTGCGGCGGCAGTCGTCCGGGACGGCGATGTCCCCCCGGTGCACGCTCATGCGGCTCTCGGGGAAGGCGCTGGCGAAGTCCTGGGCGAACATCTCCGCGCGCTCGGTGTTGCCGCTGTAGCCGGCCGCCACGTCGGCACCCTGGGCGGCCAGGCTGCGGCAGATCGCCGCGCCGATCCCCCGGGTGCCGCCGGTCACGAACGCGACCCGGCCGACGAGCTTGTCCCCGGCCCTGCTGGTACGGGTCTCGGTGGCTGTCACCGGCTCCTCCTGGGGGCCTGGGCGCGGACGCCTCGGCGGGGACCGGAGCAGCGGCGGGACGACATCCGCGGCTCCGGCATCGGATACGGACAGCCTGGTGTGCCCGCCGTCACACGGCAAGAGCAGGGCGGGGTCGCCGGCGGGGGCGGGGCGGGCCCGGCACCGCGGCGACGCTCGGTGATGAGCGCTGGACCGGACCGGCACCGGCGGGCAGATCCGTTGCGCAGCCTGGCCGGGATGAGGCTGTCGCCGGCCCGCCCGGCGGCCGACCGTGGACGTCGTGGACCCGACCCCCGCCTTCCTCCTCGCCGTCTTCCTCACCCCCTTCGTCACCGCCGCCGTGCTGCTGCGTCGTACCGGCACCGGCCGTCTCCGCCGTGCGGCCGCCCGTCGCTGGCGGGCCCAGCGACACCTGTGGGAGGCGCTCCTCTCCCGGGACGGCTGGTCCCCCGGCGGGCGGTGAGGCCGGGGCCTCACTCCCCCGCGGCCGGGCCGGCGAGCTCGACGACGGAGCCGAGCTCCCCCGGGACGACCGCCGGCTCGGGCACGCCGCGCTCAGGCGGTCCGTGACTCCCGGTCGTAGTTGCGGCCGAGGAACTGCGGCACCTTCGCCCAGCGGAAGGCGAAGATCATGACCAGCAGCGTGGCGACGTAGGGCACGACGAGCAGGACCTGGCTCGGGACGTCGATCCCGGAGACCTCGGCGCGCAGCGCGACGACGTCCATGGCCGCGAAGAACAACGCGCCCGCGACGATGAACTGCGGCCGCCACCCGCCGAAGAAGGTCAGCGCGATGGCCAGCCAGCCGCGCCCGCCGATGATCGTGTCCGTGTAGGTGGCGGTGAAGACCAGCGGCAGGAACGCACCGGCGACCCCCATGAGGGCTCCGCCGGCGGTCGTCGTCCACAGCCGGGTGCGCGCCACCGGGATGCCGAGGCTGTCGGCGGCCTTCGGGTTCTCCCCGACCGAACGCAGGTCCAGGCCGGAGCGGGTCCGGTACAGGTAGAACCACAGCCCGACGGCCAGCAGAGCGGCCAGGTACACCAGCAGGTTCTGCGCGAACAGCGCCCGCCCGAGGAGCGGGATGTCGCTCAGCAGCGGGATCTCGAGCCGCGGCAGGGTGTCGACCCGCGGCGTCGTCGCACTCTGCCCGATGACGATCCTGTACAGCAGCCCGGCCAGCCCGGTCGCGGCGAAGAACAGCGCCAGCCCGACGACGAACTGGTCCAGGCGCAGCACCGTCGTGGCCCAGCCGAGCGCGAAGCCGAACACCCCGCCGATGCCGGCGGCCAGCAGGATGCCCAGGACGCTGCTGCCGGTGCCGTAGCTGACGAGGAAGCCGACCGAGGCGCCGAGCAGCATGACGCCCTCCTGTGACACGCTGAAGACCCCGGCCAGGCCGCCGAGCATCGTGCCGAGCGAGGCCAGGAGGAACGGGACCATGGCCACCACGGTCAGCTGGGCCAGGGATGCGAACTCGGTCATGCCGCTCTCCTCGCCAGCCGCCCCGCGATCACGTCGGAGAGCAGCAGGAAGATCAGGATCAGCGCCTCGATGATGAGGACCATCTCGGCGGGGACACCCACGGTGCGCTGCATCGAGCTGGCCCCGACCTCGAGGATGGCGATGCCGAACGCCACGACCGGCACCCACAGGGCACTGCCGCGGGCGATGAGTCCGACGATGATGCCGATCAGCAGGAAGTTCGACTGCATGCCCTCCAGGGCCCGGCCGTGCACGCCGGAGACCTCGAGCGCGCCGGCCAGCCCGCCCAGGGCGCCACCGGTGATCAGCGCCAGGACGGCGACCTTCTCGACCCGGATGCCGTTGATGCCGGCTGCCCGGGGGTTCGTGCCCGCGGCCCGCAGTTCGAAGCCGGCGGCCGTGCGCCGGGTGACCACGATCGTCACGAGCGTGACCAGGACCGCCAGGAGGATGCCGGCGTGCACCCCGGGCGGCCCGCCCACGTCGGGCAGAAGGGCTCCCGCGCCGACCCGTTGGGTGGCGGCGACGCCGGCGGCCGGATCCGACCAGACCTCGGTGGCGACGTAGTCGAGCACCTGGAAGGAGACGAAGTTCAGCAGGACGGTGCTGAGGATCTCGTTGACCCGGAACCGCCCCATGAGGAACGCCGCGATGCCGGCCCAGAGGGCACCTGACAGCACACCGGCCACGATCACCAGGGGCAGCAGGACCGCGGCGGGCAGGTCGGCGTGGACGATGCCCACCCCGGCCGCCGCGGTCGCCCCGACGAGCAGTTGGCCCTCGCCACCGATGTTGAACCGGTTCACGGCCAGCGGGATGGTGAAGCCGAGCGCCAGCAGGGTGAGCGGCACCCACTTGGTGAGCGTCTCGGTGAACCCGAAGCCGGTGCGGAACGAGGTGGTGAGGATCGTCCGGTAGGCCCCGACGACGTCGTAGCCCAGCGCCACGATGACGATGCCGGAGACGACGAAGGCCAACACCAGGGCGAGGACGTAGGGCAGGACCCCGCGCAGCAAGCGGGTGCCGATGCCGGGGGACGCCGTCGCCGGCGCACCTGGCTCCTCGGTCAGGACGGGGGCACTCATGCGTCCTCCCGGAGGCCGGCCATGAGCCGGCCCAGCTCGTAGGCGTCGTAGTGGCCTCGGCGGCGCTCGCCGACGACCTCGCCGGAGTAGAGGACGACCATCCGGTCGGCCAGCAGGCTGAGCTCGTCGAGGTCCTCGGAGATCAGGACGACGGCGCAGCCGCGGTCGCGCGCGTCGCGCACCCGGTCGTACACGAACCGGGCCGACCGCAGGTCGAGACCGCGGGTGGGGTTCTGCAGGACCAGGACCGAGGGCTCCCGATCGAACGCCCGGGCGAGGACGAGGCGTTGGATGTTCCCACCGGACAGGTTGCCGGCGGGGGCGTCGGGCCCCGGCGTCTTGATCGAGTAGCGGTCGATGGTGTCGCGGGCGTGCTCCCGCACCCGCCGCCAGTCGATCATCCCGCCCCGGCGGTACGCCCGGTCGCGCTGGGCGCCGAGCAGCAGGTTGTCGGTGACCGTCGCCGCTCCGAGGATGCCGTCGCGGTGGCGGTCCTCGGGGACGTAGGCGACCCCCGCCGACAGCCAGCGCCGCGTCGGTGCGCCTGCGAGCTCCGATCCGCCGACGCGCACGCTCCCCTGGCGCACGGGCCGGACCCCGGCCAGCACCTCGGCGAGCTCGACCTGGCCGTTGCCGGCCACACCGGCGACTCCGAGGACCTCCCCGGCCCAGACCTCGAGGTCCAGGCCGTGCAGCGCGGCCACGCCGTGGTCGTTGTGGGCCACCACACCGGACACGGACAGCAGCGCCGGCCCGTCCGGGGTGGAGGCCACGGGCTCCTCGGCGGCCGCCGCGGACGCGACCTCGCCGACGCCGAGGGCGGCGGCCACCTCGGACGTCCGCTCCCCGGCCAGCTCGCCGACCATCAGCGAGGCCAGGCCGGTGGCGTCGGTCGACGCCCGCGGGACGGTCGCGATCCGCCGTCCGTCGCGCATGACCGAGATGCGTCCGCAGATGGCCAGCACCTCGCGCGCCTTGTGCGAGATGAAGACGACGCTGGTGCCCTCGGCGACGATCTCGCGCAGCGAGGCGAACAGCGCGTCGACCTCCTGCGGGGTGAGGTTGGTGGTCGGCTCGTCGAGGATGAGGACGCGCGCCCCGCGGTAGAGGACCTTGAGGATCTCCACCCGCTGGCGGGCGCCCACCGACAACCTGTCGGTGCGGGCCCGGGGGTCGACCGCCAGGCCGAACCGGTCGCTGAGCTCGGTGATCCGGCGGGCGGCCTGGCGCAGCCCGCCCGACCCGCCGCTGGTGCCCAGCACCACGTTCTCGACCACCGAGTACGTGGACACCTGCAGCAGGTGCTGGTGGACCATGCCGATGCCCAGTCCGATCGCGTCGCGCGGCGACCGGATCGTCACCTCGCGGCCGTCGACGTGGACCTCGCCTGCGTCGGGCCGGTACAGCCCGTACAGGACGTTCATCAGCGTCGTCTTGCCGGCCCCGTTGCCGCCGACGAGCCCGTGCACCTCTCCGGGGGCGAGCTCGAAGTCGGCGTCGGACAGGGCACGGACCGAGCCGAAGGACTTGCTGATCCCGCTCATCGTGAGGGGGCGGGGTGAGCCGGGGACGGCGCTCCCCGCCGGGGCGGCGGGTGCCGGCCCGCTCATTCGACCGGGGTGACGTCGCGCTCGACCTCGATGTCACCCGCCTGCAACTGCTCGACGACCTCGTTCACCCGGTCGACCACGGCCTGGTCGACGTTCATCGGTGTCTGCAGCGAGATCCCCTGCTCGTAGGTCATGCCGAGGTACCCGCCGGTCTCACCGTCCTCGATGGAGGCGAGGATGTCGTCGAGCATCACCGTGAAGTCGTAGAGCACCGACGTCACGTAGTGGTCCGGCGCGAGGTTGGACTTGTCGGTGTACTTGGCCGACATCAGGGTGCCGGTCGGCGCGTCGGCCACGCCCTCGAAGGCGCCGACCGCGCCGAGGTTGAGCGAGGTCAGGATGACGTCGTTGCCGTCGGCGAGGAGCTGGCCGGTGAACTGCTGCGCCCGGGTCGGGTCGTTGAAGTCACCCGTCCACACAGGCGTCAGCGTGGCCGTGGAGCCGGTGTCGGCCAGGGCCTGCTCGACCGCATGCACCTCGGAGTAGGAGAAGGGCAGCGTCACGCCGCCCAGGTAGGCGATCCGGCCGCTCTGGCTGGCCTCCGCGGCCAGCACCCCCAGCGGGTAGAACGCCAGGTGGAAGTTGCGGTCGAGCACCCAGACGTTCTCCGGCACGTCCGCCGGCTCGGTGTCCTGCTCGGCGATGAAGACGACGTCGGTCGCCTCCTGCGCCACGGCGACCGTGGCGTCGTAGAACTGGCTGCCGTGGGTCCAGATGACGTTGTAGCCGTCGGCCACGTACTCGCGCAGCACGCGCTCGGCGTCCGGGACCTGCACGCCCTCGGAGTAGGTGACCTCGGCGTCGCGGTCGGCCTCGGCGGCCTCGAGCGCCTGCAGTCCCAGGAAGGTGTAGTCGGCGTCCGTGGTCGTCCCGGAGAAGACCGCTGCTATGCGCGGTGCCTCACCTCCGGCGGCACCGCCTCCCCCACCTCCCCCGCCTCCCCCGCCTCCCCCGCCTCCGTCACCACAGGCGGTGAGGACGAGGAGCGTCGCGGTGGCCACTGCACTGGCGGTGAGTCGGGCGGATCGCATGGTCGGCACATCCCGTCGTCGGGCGGGTGGACCGGCCATGTGTATCTCAGCGCTAAGGAGTGATCCGGGTAACAGGTCGACTCGAGACGGAATCGAGACATGAAGTGGGCGCTCGAGGCCCCGGGCGCCGCCACCGGCTCCGGGCCGGGCCGGGGCGGGTCTCACTCCCCCGCGGCCGGGCCGGCGAGCTCGACGACGGCGTCGACGAGCTGCTCCCCGTCGAGCAGCACGGCGTCGTTGTGGTCGGCGCCCGGGACCTCCACGAGGCGGTGCAGCCGCGCCGCGGCGGCGGCCACGCGCCGGCTCTGCTCCGGCGGCACGATCGTGTCGGCGTCGCCGAGGACGACCGTCGTCGGCACCCGGACCCGGGCCACCTGCTCGGCGACCGGGAACCGGTCGCGCAGCAGCAGCCGCACGGGCAGGACCGGGTAGTGGTGGCTGCCGACGGCGGCCAGGTCGGTGAACGGCGACCGCAGTACCAGCCCCGCCGGCGGGTGCTCGACCGCCAGCGCGGTGACCACGCCGCAGCCCAGGCTCTCGCCGTAGTAGACGAGCCGCTCCGGCGCGACGCCGGCCTCGCCGACCAGCCAGTCCCGCGCGGCCCGCACGTCGAGCGCGAGCCCCTCCTCGCTCGGGCTGCCCGGGTTGCCGCCGTAGCCGCGGTAGTCGAACAGCAGCACCCCGAGTCCCGCCTCCGACAGCGCCCGGGCCAGCGGCGCGCGCAGCCCCCGGTGCCCGCCGTTGCCGTTGGCCACCAGCACCACCGGGGCGTCGGCGGACCGGCCGGGGACGGACCAGGCGCCGAGGGTCAGCCCGTCGGCGGTGGTCAGCGCGACGTCCCGGCCGCCGGGGACGGCGTCGGCCGCCGCGGGCACCGGGCCGTCGTCGGGCAGGTACACCAGGCGCCGCTGGAACGCCCACAGCAGGCCCACCACCGAGCCCACCACCAGGGCCGACAGGACGACGACGACCAGCGCCGCCCGGAGCACCCGGCGCACCGTCAGCCGGCGAGGTCCCGGCTGCGCTGCTCCACCCCGAGCTCGCCGTAGGGGTAGTCGGGCTCGGCGGGGTCGCTGACGGCGTCGAGCCGCGCGGTCTCCTCGGCCGACAGCACCAGGCCGGCCGCGCCCAGGTTCCCGCGCAGCTGGTCGGTGGTGCGCGCCCCCAGGATCACCGAGCTGACCGCCGGCCGGGCGAGCAGCCAGGCCAGCGCGACCTGCGGCATGGGCACGCCGCGCGCCTCCGCGACGTCCTGCACCACCGCGAGCACGTCCCACGTGCGCTCGCGCGTGCCGACCCGGTCGTAGGCCTCCATGCCGCGCGCGGGGTCCTCGCCGAGCCGGGTGGCGCCCTCCGGCCGCTGGTCGCGGGTGTACTTCCCGGACAGCCAGCCCCCGGCCAGCGGCCCCCACGGCAGCATCCCGAGCCCGTTGTACAGGCAGGCCGGCACGATCTCCGCCTCGACGCCGCGGGCCAGCAGGCTGTAGTTGGGCTGGAGCGTGACCGGGACGGTGAGGTGGTCGCGCCCGGCGACGTCGACGGCCCGCTGCAGCTGCCAGCCGGTGAAGTTCGACAGCCCCGGGTAGCCGACCTTCCCGGCCGACACCGCGTCGTCGAGGAAGCGCAGCGACTCCTCCAGCGGCGTGAGCGGGTCCCAGGCGTGCAGCTGGTAGAGGTCGACGTGGTCGACGCCGAGCCGGCGCAGCGAGTCCTCCAGCGCCCGGCGCAGGTGCCGCCGGGAGCTGCCCAGCGCGTTGGGCTCGTCGCCGGTCGGGAAGCGGCCCTTGGTGGCGAGCACGACCCGGTCGCGGACGTCGGCCGGGCGGGCGGCCAGCCACCGGCCGACGATCTCCTCCGCGGCCCCGGCGGAGTAGACGTCGGCGGTGTCGACCAGCGTGCCGCCGGCCTCGGCGAAGACGTCGAGCTGCTCGTGCGCACCGGCCTCGTCGGTCTCGGCGCCGAAGGTCATCGTGCCCAGGGCGAGGGCGGACACGGCACAGCCGCTGCGGCCCAGGGTGCGCATCTCCACACCGGCGATCCTGTCCCCTGCGGGCGGGGCCCGCCGGGTCAGCGCTCCCGGCGGTAGCCGAAGAACCCGCGCTTGCGGATCAGCGCGGCCACCTCGGCCGGCACCATCGCCTCCCACGACTCGTCGTCGGTGGGGATCCGCCGCAGGACGTCGCGGCTGAGGATCGGCAGGTGGGCGGGGTCGAAGTCGTCGAGGCCCACGAAGCTGCCCCGCCGGTGCAGGTAGTCGTAGAGCGGCTGCAGCTCCTCGCCGACCCGGACGGTGTCCACCGTGACCACCTCGCCGTCGCGCAGCATCGGGTAGACGAACAACCGCAGGTCGTTCTTCAGCAGGCGGCCGAAGCTCTCGAGGATCCCGCCGGGCAGCGCGGCGTGGGACTCCTCGTCGAAGAGGTCGATGAGGCTCGGGACGCCCATGACCATCCCGATCGCGCCGTCGGTGCGCCAGGCCAGGTAGGCGGCCAGCCGGTGGTAGGCCACGTAGTCGGAGATCAGCACGGTCAGTCCGCAGGCGGCGAGCAGGTCGGCGCGGGCGAGGAAGTCGCGCCGGTCGACGACGTCCCCGCCGGCCCGCAGGTTGGCCATCGTCAGCTCGCCGAGCAGCAGGATCTCCCGGCCGGCGACGGCGGGGTCGGCCTCGAACCGCGCGCGGGCGGCCTCGAGCATGGCGACGTTGACCACCGTCGGCGGCCGGAAACTGCCCCGCTCGACCAGGATCGCCTTCTTGCGCAGCACCTCGCTGGGCTGCAGCACGTGGCGGTCGGGGCCGAACATGGCCGCGCCGCTCAGCCCGAGCTGAACCAGCTTCAGGGCCATCAGCCGGTTGTCGACGGCACGGAACTCGATCCCCGACAGCTCGATGAGGTCGACCTCGATGCGGCCGGTGGTCAGCCGGTCGAGCAGGCTCTCCACCAGCGTCTCCGGCTGGTGGTGCTGGAAGAACGCGGCGTGCAGCAGGTTGACGCCGACGACGCCGAGGGCCTCCTGCTGCAGCGCCGCCTCGTCGTCGAGCATCCGGACGTGCAGGACCACCTGGCTGGGCTCGTCGCGCGGGTGGGACTGGAACTTCACGCCCATCCAGCCGTGGCACTCGTTGCCGCCGCGGTAGCTGCGGGCGACGACGGTGTCGGCGAAGGCGAAGAACGACGTGTCGTCGCCGCGGTCGTCGCCGAGCCGGTCGACGTTGAGCTGGAACTCGTGGTCGAGCATGGCCTGCAGCCGGCCCTTGGACACGTAGCGGTCGGACTTGCCGTAGACGGCGTCGCTGACCGACATGTCGTAGGCCGACATCGTCTTGGCCACGGTGCCCGCCGCTCCGCCGGCCCGGAAGAACCAGCGGGCGACCTCCTGGCCGGCGCCGATCTCCGCGATCGTGCCGTACCAGCGCGGGTCCAGGTTGATCTGCAGGGCCTTCTGCAGCGTGTCGACGCCGGCGTCCATGCGGTCCCCTCGCGGTGCGGGCGTGCCAGGCGGCGAGCCTAACGGCGCCGGCGGGCGACCGCTCGCGACCGGCCGGGCCCGCGGCAGGACCCGGCACCCTGGCTCCCCCCTCCGGGAGCTCCCCCACGCCGGCCTGCGGTTTCGGGGGCGCTCCCCGATGGTCGGGCGGTAGCGCCGTCACGAGGCTGGCAGGGCCGGGCGGGACCGAGGTCACGTCCCGCCCGGCCTCCTCCCGTGGCCCGAGACGAGGCGTCGTGTCCGCTCTCCTCCCTCCCGTCGGAACCCTGCCGCCGCCCGCCGGCCCCGACCCGGGCGGCGCCCCGTCCCCGGCGCCGGTGCGCCGGCCGCGCGCCGCGCTGGAACGGCTGCTCGGGCGGCTCCTGGCGCGCCGGGTCGCCCGCCGGGTCGCCCGCGGCGGCCTCGACCCCACCCGCCTGGACCTGTCCCGGCTCACCGTCCTGCCGGAGGCGGCCACGCTGCCGCTGCGCCGGAACGGCACCGATCCCGTCCCGGCGCTCGCGCGGCTGCGCGCGACCGCGCCGGTGCACCGCCTCGACCTGCCCTTCGACATGGCCGTGTACCTGGTGACCGGCGCCGCGGAGGCCCGCGCGGTGCTCGCCGACCGCCACGGGTTCAGCACCGACGTGCGGCACCTGTTCAGCGGCACCGGCACGGTCACCGCCGACGACGTCGGCGGCCTGGGCTTCACCGACCCGCCCGACCACACGCGGCTGCGCGCGCTGGTCGCCCCCGACTTCACCCGCGCGCGCCTGCAGCGGCTGGTGCCCGCCGTCGAGGCGACGGTGGCCCGGCAGCTGGACGCCCTGGCGGCCGCCGGCTCACCGGCCGACCTGGCGCGGCACGTCTCCGTGCCCGTCCCGCTGCGCGTGATCTGCGACCTGCTGGGGATCGGGGCCGACGAGCAGCAGGTGACCCGGCTGGGTACCCGCCGGTTCGACGCCACCTCCGGCACCGCGGGTGCGTTCGGCGCGGTGTCCACCCAGCGCCGGCTGCTGTTCGCCGCGGTCGCGGCCCAGCGCCGCTCCCCCGGGGACGGGCTGATCGGCCGGATCGTCCGCGAGCAGGGCGACGCCGTGTCCGACGCCGACCTCGCCGGGCTCGCCGACGGCGTCGTCACCGGCGGGTACGAGACGACGGCGTCGATGATCTCGCTGGGCACCCTGGTCCTGCTGCGCGACCCCGCCATGGCGGCGGCGGTGCGCGAGGGCTCCCCGGCCGACGTCGACCGGGTGGTCGACGAGCTGCTGCGCCTGCTGTCGGTGGTGCAGGTCGCCTTCCCCCGGTTCACCCGGTCCGACCGGGACCTCGGGGGGCACCGGCTGCGCGCCGGCGACGTCCTGCTCGTCTCGCTCAGCGGGGCGAACCGCGACCCGGCCTGGGCCGGCCCCGACCCCGACGCGCTCGACCCCGACCGCGCCACGCGCGGCGGGCACCTCGCGTTCGGCCACGGCATCCACCGCTGCGTCGGCGCAGAGCTGGCCCGGCTGGAGCTGCGCACGGTGCTGCCGGCACTGCTCCGCCGCTTCCCCGACCTGGCGCTCGCCGTCCCGCCCGAGCAGCTGGCCTTCCGGCGGCTGGCGTTCGTGCACGGCATCGACGCGCTGCCCGTCCGCTTCTGACGTGCCGGGGACGACCGTGCCCGACAGCAGGGTGCCCCGGCCACCCGCCCGCACCGACGACCCGCCGTCCGTCGTCGCCGCCCGACAGCTCGCCGAGGAGGCACGGCACGCGCCGGGACCCCGCCGGTCGCGGCCCGCCCGGCTCGCCGGCCCGGTCGCGTCCACCCGCCACCGCCCGCCCGGGGAGGGCCGATCCCGCGACGCGCCCGGGTCCGGCCGCGCCCGGGCGCCGGACTCCCCGGGCGGATAGCTTGCGTGAGCCGCATCACAGCTCGAGGGGGAGGTCGCACGATGACCACGACCGACACGGCGACACTGCCGGCCCCGCAGGCCGACCCCCGCGACGTCGAGCACGTCGACGTCCTCGTGGTCGGTGCGGGTGTCTCGGGGATCGGGGCCGCGCACACGCTGCGCGAGCGGTTCCCCGACCACAGTCTCGCGATCCTGGACGCCCAGGAGGCGCACGGGGGGACGTGGTGGACCCACCGCTACCCCGGTGTCCGCTCCGACAGCGACCTGTTCACCTACGGCTACCGGCACAAGCCCTGGCGCGGGCCGTCGATCGCCGCGGGCGGGGAGATCCTCGCCTACCTCGACGAGGTCATCGAGGAGGACGGACTCGCCCCGCTGATCCGCTACCGGCACCGGGTCACCGCCGCGTCCTGGTCGAGCGAGGACGCCCGGTGGACCGTCGAGGTCGACCGCGGGGACACCGGCGAGCGGGTCCGGATGACCACCGACTTCCTGTGGATGTGCCAGGGCTACTACGACCACACCGAGCCGCACCGGCCCGAGTGGCCGGGCCTGGACCGCTACCGGGGCCGCCTCGTGCACCCGCAGTCCTGGCCCGACGACCTCGACCTCACCGGCAAGCGGGTCGTCGTCATCGGCTCCGGGTCGACGGCGGCCACGCTGATCCCGGCGATCGCGCAGCACGCCGCGCACGTGACGATGCTGCAGCGCTCCCCGTCCTACTTCCTGGCGCCGCCGCTGACCCACGAGCTCGCCGTCACCCTGCGCGCGCTGGACATCCCGGAGGACTGGACCCACGAGATCCTCCGCCGCGCCCACTCGGCGCAGTTCGACGAGCTGGCCCGGCTCTCGCACGAGGCGCCCGACGAGCTGCATGCCTTCCTCATGGAGTCGATGAAGCCGCTGCTGCCCGAGGGGTTCGACGTCGAGAAGCACTTCACCCCGCGCTACCGGCCCTGGCAGCAGCGCATCGCGATCGTCCCCGAGGGCGACCTGTTCGCCGCGCTCCGGGAGGGGAAGGCCTCGATCGTCACCGACACGATCGACACCTTCACGGAGACGGGCATCCGCGTCGGCAGCGGCGAGGAGCTCGAGGCCGACGTGGTCGTCACCGCCACCGGCTTCGACCTCGCGGCGTTCGGCAACGTCGCCTTTACCGTGGACGGCGAACCGGTCGCCTTCCCCGAGCGCGTCACCTGGCGCGGCGTCATGATCACCGGCGTGCCGAACATGGCCTACGTGTTCGGCTACTTCCGGCACAGCTGGACGCTGCGGGTGGACCTGGTCTGCGACCTGGTGAGCCGGCTGTTCGCGCACATGCAGGAGAAGGGGGCCCGCACGGTGGTGCCCGAGCTGCGCCCGGAGGACGCCGGCATGCAGCTCAGGCCCTGGTCGGACCCGGAGAACTTCAACGCCGGCTACGTCCTGCGCTCCCAGCACCTGCTGTTCCGGCAGGGCGACCGCGAGCCGTGGACCCACATGCTCGAGCACGCGCAGGAGTGCGAGGTGCTGCCGAGGGCCGACCTCGACGACGGCTCGCTCGTGTACCGCTGACCCGCCCCACCCCTCACCGCTCCAGGAGGACACCCGTGCCGGTCGACCCGCACATCGCCGCCCTGCTCACGATGCTCGAGGAGTCGGGGGGTCCTCCGATCCACGAGGGCGCACCGGAGGCCGGGCGCGCGTTCTACCTGGCGGTCACCCACGGCGTGCGCACGCCGGAGCAGGTCGTCCCGGTGGGCAGCGTGGAGGACCGCACCGTGCCCGGCGCCGAGGGCGACCTGCGGGCACGGGTGTACCGCCCCGACGCGGCGGGTCCGCTGCCCACCGTCCTGTTCCTCCACGGCGGCGGCTGGGTGATCGGCGACCTCGACACCCACGACAACATGGTCCGCAACGTCTGCCGGCACGCCGAGGCCGTGGTGGTCGCCGTGGACTACCGGCTGGCGCCCGAGCACCCCTTCCCCGCCGCCGCCGAGGACGCCGTGGCCGCGGCCCGCTGGGTGGTGCAGCACCTCGACGAGTTCGGCGGCGGCGACCACCGCCTCGCGGTGGCCGGCGACAGCGCCGGCGGCAACCTCGCCGCCGTCGTCGCCCAGGTCATGCGCGACGACGGCACGCCACTGGTCGGCCAGTTCCTCATCTACCCCGCGGTCGACGCGGAGGGCGACTACCCCTCCCGCGTGGAGAACGCCAAGGGCTACTTCCTCGAGAAGGACACGATGGACTGGTTCTACGGCCACTACGCGGGGGCCTGGGAGGACGCCAAGGACGCCCGGCTGTCGCCGCTGCACCACGCCGACCTGTCCGGCCTGCCCCCGGCGGTGGTGGTCACCGCGGAGTACGACCCGCTGCGCGACGAGGGCCAGGCCTACGGCACCGCGCTCGAGGCGGCCGGCGGGACCGCGCACGTGCTGCGCTACGACGGCATGATCCACGGCTTCTTCGACATGGGCGGCGCCTCGCCGGCCGCGCAGGCGGCCATCGAGGAGAGCTGCACCCGGTTCCGGGAGGTCATCCACCGCTGACCGGCCGGCCGGCCCGGGCCGTGCGCGCCCGGGCCGGCACCCCTCACACCCAGTAGGTGTCGTGGCGGAGCATGAACTCCGCGCGCTCCTCCGGCGTCATGTGCTCGCCGCGCGCGAGGGTCTCGAAGTACTCCTCGCGCGGCCCGCCGGGCGCGAACAGCAGCAGCATCGAGGCGTGGCCGCCGCCGCGGAACCCGTGGATGCCGCCCTCGGGGACGTAGAGGAAGTCGCCCTCGCCCGCCGTCGTCCAGCTCCGCCCGTCGTAGATCTCGACGGAGCCCGACAGCACGTAGAACTGCTCGGAGATCGACCGGTGGAAGTGCGGCCCGGGGCCGGTGGCCTCCGCGCCGAAGGTCCACCGGTAGAGGCCGAAGCGGCCGGCGGTCTGCTCGCCGGTGGCGAGGAACTCGCAGGTGACCCCGGCGCCGGAGACGGTGTCCGGCGGCCGGTCGGCCGGTCTCAGCCAGGCGCTGACCTCCCCGGTCGTGCCGCGGTAGAGGTCGGGCGGGTAGTGCCGGTGCAGGGACACGGGGCGCGCCCTCCTCCCGTCGGGTGGCGCCCATCCTGGCAGCGGCCCGCGCCACCGGGGAGGAGGCGGCCCGGAGCGGTAGCGTCCGCCGCGTGCCGGACGCCGCAACGGAGCGGGGCGCGACGCAGCGGGCCCTGCGGCGACGACTCGACGCGCTCACGTTCGGGCTGTTCACCGTCGCGCTGGGCACGAACATCCCGACCCCGCTGCTGCTGGTGTACCGGCGCACGCTCGGCCTGTCCGACGCCGACCTCACCGCCGTCTTCGGCTGCTACGCCATCGGCCTCATCGCCGCGCTCACCGTCGCCGGGGCGGCCTCGGACCGCTTCGGCCGCCGTGCCCTCGTGCTGCCCTTCGCCGTCCTCGCCGGGCTGGTGTCGCTGCTGTTCCTGCCGGCCGTGGACCACCTGCCGCTGCTCTACGCCGGCCGGCTGCTGCAGGGCGTCGTGTCCGGGGTGGTGTTCTCCGTCGCCAACGCGTGGCTGCAGGAGCTCGCCGGGCCCGACGGGCAGCAGTCGGCGGCCACCCGCGGGGCGGTGTCGACGTCGCTGGGCTTCGCGATCGCCCCGGCGATGAGCGGCCTGCTGGCCCAGTACGGCCCGGCGCCGACGACGCTGCCCTACCTGGTCCACGTCGCGGTCCTCGCCGTCGGCCTGGGCGCGCTGCTGACGGTGCCCGAGACCGTCGAGGTCCGCCGGGCGGGACGGCTCATGACGCTGGGGCTGCCGCCGGAGGCGCGGCGGCCGTTCTGGGCGGTGCTGGCGCCGACCGCCGTCGGGGTGTTCGCCTTCCCCGCGGTCGCGGCCACCCTGCTGCCGCTGCTGGTGGTGCCCGACGGCGTCGGGGTGGCCTACGCCGGGCTGGTCGGCGGGCTGGCCCTGGGCGCCAGTGCCGTCGCCGCACGGGTCGGGCGCCGGGCCGAGCGCGGCGCCGCGCCGCTGGGCATGGCGCTCGGCGCGGTCGGCGTCGGCCTGGCCGTGGTCGCCATCGCCACCGGGTCGCAGCCGCTGCTGGTACCGGCGTCGGTGCTGATGGGCGCCTGCGGCGGGCTGTGCCTGACCGCGGGGCTCACGCTCACGGCGCGGCTGGCCCCGCCGCACACCCGCGGGGCGATGAACAGCGCGTTCTACGCGTTCGCCTACGTCGGGTTCGGCGCCCCGCTGCTGCTCGCCTGGCTGGGCTCGCTCGCCGGCGGCGTCGCGGCGATGGCGGCCTTCGCCGCGGTCCCGGCGGGGCTGTCGGGGTGGCTGTGGCTCGAGCTGCGCACCCGCCGGCGCGGGTGACACCGCCCGCGGACTCTCCACGACGCGCCGTCGACCGGGTAGCGTCCCCCTCGACCGGAGGGGGTCCCATCACCACACACCGTGGACGCTGCGCCGAATCCCATCTCGGATGCTCCTGCCGGGGCGACGAGGCCATCCACCAGGAGCGCTCGCTCGCCGTCAGCGAGGCCCGGTCCCGGGCCGGCGAGTCGGTCGAGTGCCCCGAGTGCGGCTCCCCGACGACGCCGTTGGCGCTCGTGACCTGGGGGAACTGCCGCGCCTGCCGCACGGCCCAGTCGCGACTGGTCGAGCCGCTGCGCTGGTGACCCCCTCGGGGTGGGTCCGCCGCCGCCGGGGGCCGCGGGGCTAGTACAGTCGGTCCCGGTCGCTGTCGCGCCTCTGCTTCGTTCTCGAACGTCCGCAGTCGTCTCTGCCTGACGTTCCTCTCGGTCCTGCCGGTCGGTGCGGCGACCCGGGACCGGCACCAGCCGGCACCGACACCCCCAGCACGGAGAAGAGAACGACATGGCCCAGGGCACTGTGAAGTGGTTCAACGCGGAGAAGGGCTTCGGCTTCATCGAGCAGGACGGCGGCGGCGCCGACGTCTTCTGCCACTTCTCGGCGATCACCGGCTCCGGCTACCGGTCGCTGGACGAGGCGCAGCGCGTGGAGTTCGACGTCACGCAGGGCCAGAAGGGCCCGCAGGCGGAGAACGTCCGCGCCATCTGAGTACTCCCGCACCCCGACAGGACCCCTCCGGCCGCTCCGGCCGGAGGGGTCCTGTCGCGTCCGGACGGTGTTGGATGGGCCGACGCCGCACCGCCGAGAGAGGACCGCCCGTCCCATGCAGCACCCCGCAGCGACCGCGCCCGCTCCGGCGGGCACCAACTGGGCCGGCAACCTGACCTACCGGGCCGCGCGGCTGCACCGGCCGGCGAGCGTCGCCGAGGTGCAGGAGATCGTCGCCGGCAGCCCCCGGGTCAAGGCCCTCGGGTCGAGGCACTGCTTCAACGACATCGCCGACACCACGGCCGACCTCGTCTCCCTGGAGGACCTCCGCGGCGACGTCGTCGTCGACCTCCCCGACGGGGACGCGCCCGGTGTCGCGTGGGTGCCCGGCGGGATGCAGTACGGGCGGCTGCTGCCCGAGCTCGCGCGACACGGTTACGCGCTGCACAACCTCGCCTCGCTGCCGCACATCACCGTCGCCGGCGCGACGGCGACCGGCACGCACGGCTCCGGCAACCGCAACGGCTCGCTGAGCACGTCCGTCGTCGGCCTGGAGCTGGTGCGCTCCGACGGCGAGCTGGTGACCCTGCGGGCCGGCGACGCCGACCTGCCCGGCGCGGTCGTGCACCTGGGCGCCCTCGGCGTGGTCACCCGCATCGGCCTGCGCGTCCAGCCGACCTTCTCGGTGCGCAATAACGTCTACCTCGGCCTGACGTGGGAGCGCCTGACCGCCGACCTCGACGGGGTGGCCGACGCCGCCTACAGCGTCAGCGTGTTCACGAATTGGCACGAGATCACCTCGGTGTGGGTGAAGTCGCGCGTCGACGAGCTCGAGGCGGCACCGGAGGAGTTCTTCGGCGCCCGCTCCGCCACGGTGCCGACCCACATGCTCCCCGACACCCCCGTGGAGAACCTCACCGAGCAGCTCGGCGTCCCCGGCGAGTGGCACGAGCGCCTCCCCCACTTCCAGGTCGGCTTCACCCCGAGCAGCGGCGAGGAGCTGCAGTCGGAGTACTTCGTGCCGCGGCGGCACGCCGGGGCGGCGATCGAGGCCCTGCGCGCCCTCGCGCCCCGGATCGCGCCGCTGCTGATGGTCGGCGAGATCCGCACCGTCGCCGCCGACGAGCTGTGGCTGAGCCCCGCGTACGGCACCGACGTCCTGGCCCTGCACTTCACCTGGTACCGCGACGAGGCGCACGTGCGGGCCGTCCTCCCGGCGATCGAGGAGGCCCTCGCCCCCTGTGACGCCCGCCCGCACTGGGGCAAGCTCTTCACCACCGGCGCGGCCGAGCTCGACCGGCTCTACCCGCGGCTGGGCGACTTCCGGGCGCTCGTGCGGCGGCACGACCCGCGCGGCGCCTTCCGCAACGACTTCCTCGACCGGACCGTCGCCGCGCACGTGTGAGAGGAACGGCATGCACCTGCTGCTGGAGTACGAGCTCGCCGCCGACTACCTGGAGCGGCGGGCGGCGCTGCGCGAGCAGCACCTGGCCCTCGCCCGGGCCGCGCACGAGCGCGGCGAGCTGCTGCTCGCCGGGGCCCTGCCCGACCCCCACGACCGCGCCCTGCTGGTCTGGACGGCGGACCGCGCGGTGGTCGAGCGGTTCGCCGCGGCCGACCCCTACGTCGTCCACGGGCTGGTGACCGGCTGGTCGGTCCGGCCGTGGGATGTCGTCGTCGGGGGTGGACCGGCGTGAGCGGCTTCCCGACCGTCGCCGAGCTCGCCGCGGAGGAGGACGAGCTGCAGCTGCCCGGGTTCAGCAACGACGACGCCTGGGAGCTCGGCTCCGCGCTCGTGGCCGCGGCCCGCCGCGCGGACGCACCGGTCGCCGTCGAGGTCGCCCGCAACGGCCACCGGCTGTTCTCCGCCGCGCTGACCGGCGCGACGCCGGACAACGCCGACTGGATCGAGCGCAAGTGCGCGGTGGTGCACCGCTTCGGGCACTCCTCCCTGTACGTGCGCCAGACCTGGGTCGAGCGGGGCACGACGTTCGAGGAGTCCTCCGGCCTCGACCCGCGCCGCTACGCGGCCCACGGCGGCGCCGTGCCGCTGCTGGTGCGCGGGGTCGGGCCGGTCGGCGTGGTCGCGGTCTCGGGGCTCCCCCAGCTCGAGGACCACCGGATGGTCGTCGCGGCGCTGCGGGCGCACCTCGGCCGCTAGCCGTCGAGCGCGGCCAGCCGGCCGGCGAGGAACCGCCGCTCGACGGCGTTGTCCGTCAGGTGCAGCGCCTCGGTGTAGGCCAGCCGCGACTCGGCGACCCGGCCCAACCGGCGCAGCAGGTCGGCGCGGGCGGCCGGGAGGTAGCCGTAGCCGGCGAGCTGCGGCTCGGTCGCCAGGGCGTCGAGGGCGGTCAGCCCGACCGCCGGCCCGGATGCGAACCCCACCGCCACGGCCCGGTTGAGCGCCACCACCGGTGAGGGCCACACCTGCGCGAGCACCCCGTACAGCGCGACGACCTCCGTCCAGTCGGTGGCGTCCCAGCTCGGTGCCTCGGCGTGCACCGCGGCGATGGCGGCCTGCAGCGCGTAGCGCGACGGCGGCCGGGCGCGCAGCGCCTCGCGCACCAGCGCCACCCCCTCGGCGATGGCCGCGCCGTCCCACCGCGCACGGTCCTGCTCCTCCAGCAGCAGCAACCGCCCGTCCTCGCCGGTGCGGGTGGCCCGGCGGGCGTCGGTGAGCACGAGCAGGGCCAGCAGGCCGGCGACCGCGGGGTCCCCGGGCAGCAGCGCGCGCAGCATGCGGCACAGCTGCAGCGCGCGCTCGACCAGGTCGGCGCGGACCAGGTCCTCCCCGGCCGGCGTCGTGTGCCCGGTGGTGAACAGCAGGTGCACCACCGCGAGCACGGCGTCGACCCGCGTGGGCAGCTCCGCCGGTGGCGGCACCCGGTAGGGGATCCGGGCGACGGCGATCTTCTTCTTGGCGCGGGTGATGCGGGCGGCCATGGTCGGCTCGCTGACGAGGAAGGCGCGGGCCACCTCGGCGGTGGTGAGCCCGCACAGCAGCCGCAGCGTCAGGGCCACCTGCGCCGGGCGGTCCAGCGCGGGGTGGCAGCAGGTGACCACCAGTCGCAGCCGGTCGTCGGGGTAGCCGTGCGCGCCGTCGTCGCGGGGGTCCGGGGCGACCGCCTCCTCCACCAGCAGCGGCAGGTGGCGGCGCTCGACCCCGGAGTGGCGCAGCACGTTGAGCGCACGCCGCCGGGCGACGGTGGTCAGCCAGGCACCGGGTCGTGACGGGACGCCGCGGTCGCGCCACTCGGTCAGCGCCGCGGCGAAGGCCTCCTGCACGCACTCCTCGGCGACGTCGATGTCGCGGGTGACGCGCACCGTCGCGGCGAGCACGAAGGCCCACTCGCGACGGTGCGCGTCGGCGACCGCGGCGGCGACGGCGGCCGGGTCGGCGGTCACGGGGTCAGTCGAACGTCATCACCGGGCGGACCTCGACCCCGCCGAAGCGCGCCGGCACCGTCCGCGCGACGGCCAGGGCGGTGTCGAGGTCGGGGGCGTCGACGAGGTAGTAGCCGCCGAGGGCCTCCTTGGTCTCGGCGAACGGGCCGTCGGTGACGTCCGCCCCGCCCCGCACGCTGGTCGCCGTGGTCGTGGGCTCCAGCGCCTCACCGCCGAGGAGCTTGGCGCCGAGGCCCTCGACGCCCGCGGAGAAGCGGTTGTGCTCCTCGAGGACCTCGCCGTACACCTCGGGGGTCGCCGCCGCGTACTGCGCCTCGTCCTCGTAGATCAGGATCATGTACTGCGCCATCTCGGCCTCCTGGGTCCGGGGCCCGCCTGCCGGGCCCTCATCCCTACGACACGCAGCACCGCACCAGATCGACAGCCCGCCGGGAAGATCTCCCGCGCCGCCCGGCCGGGGCGTAGCGCACGCCGCGCGGGCTGGGGCGACGACACGCCGGCGGCCCGGGTCGACGGCACGATCCGCCAAGGGCGCGGCCGGGTTTCGCTCAGTTGCGCCAGTGCCGACCGCGCCCAGGACTCCGTAACGTCACAGACAGCAGCCAGGGCGTACCCGTCCGTCACGGGAACACGCCACACCCCGATCGAGGAGCTTCCCGTGTCCCCCTTCTCCCGCCTCCAGCACAGCGCCCACCTCAGCCTCGTCCCCGGCACCGACGGCGGCTTCACGTACCGGTCCGACGCCGGCTACGAGACGGGCTACGACACGGGCCACGACACGGGCTACGACACGGGCCACGACACGGGCTACGACGCGGGCTACGACTACTACGACGACGACACCGCCTACGGCACGGACGCCCCCGCCGAGCAGACCCCCATCTCGTTCTGGGCCGACACGACCGACGCCGGCCAGGCCGCCTGGCGCCGGGACGCGCTGTGCGCCGAGACCGACCCCGAGGCGTTCTTCCCGGAGAAGGGCGGCTCGACCCGCGAGGCCAAGCGCGTCTGCACGGGCTGCTCGGTGCGCACCGAGTGCCTGGAGTTCGCCCTCGCCAACGACGAGCGCTTCGGCATCTGGGGCGGCCTGTCCGAGCGCGAGCGCCGCCGGGTGCGCCTCGAGCGCCGCGACCGCCTCAGCGCCTGACCGGCCGCCGTCGGAGACGTGCGGGAACGGCCCTCCTCCAGGGGCCCGCGCCGAGCGCGGTGACCTGCTGGAACGGCCCTCCTGCAGGGTCCCGCCGCGAGCTTGCGAGCGGTGGGGGGCAGGAGGGTCCTCCTAGAAGTTGCCGCGCCGGGCCTGCTCGCGCTCGATCGCCTCGAACAGCGCCTTGAAGTTGCCCTTGCCGAAGCCGAGCGAGCCGTGCCGCTCGATGAGCTCGAAGAAGACCGTCGGCCGGTCCCCGGTCGGCTTCGTGAAGATCTGCAGCAGGTAGCCGTCCTCGTCGCGGTCGACGAGCACCCCGCGCGCCTGCAGCTCCTCCACCGGCACGCGCACCTCGCCGATCCGGGCGCGCAGCGCGGGGTCCTCGTAGTAGGAGTCCGGCGTCGTCAGGAACTCCACGCCCTCGGCGCGCATGGCGTCGACGGTGGCGAGGATGTCGTTGGTGGCCAGCGCGACGTGCTGCGCGCCGGGGCCGCGGTAGAACTCCAGGTACTCGTCGATCTGTGACTTCTTCTTCGCGATCGCCGGCTCGTTGAGCGGGAACTTCACCCGGTGGTTGCCGTTGGCGACCACCTTGCTCATCAGCGCGGAGTAGTCGGTGGCGATGTCGTCGCCGATGAACTCCGCCATGTTGGTGAAGCCCATGACCCGGTTGTAGAAGTCGACCCAGGCGTCCATGGCGCCGAGCTCGACGTTGCCGACGACGTGGTCGACGGCCTGGAACAGCCGCTTCGGCGCACCGGGCCGCCGCTGGAACGTCGAGGAGCGCGGCACGTACCCGGGCAGGTGGACGCCGGAGTAGCCGGACCGGTCGACCAGCGTGTGCCGGGTGTCGCCGTAGGCGGCGATCGAGGCCAGCCGCACGGTGCCGTGCTCGTCGGTGAGGTCGTGCGGCTCCTCGAGCACGGTGGCGCCCTGCGCGCGGGCGTGGGCGACGCAGCGGTCGACGTCGGGCACCGCGAGCGCGATGTCGACGATGCCGTCGCCGTGCCGGCGGTGGTGGTCGGCCAGCGGGCTGTCGGGGTCGTAGGCGCCCTGGACGACGAACCGCGCCGCCCCGGATCGCAGCACGTAGGCGTGGTGGTCGCGGTTGCCGGTCTCCGGGCCCGAGTAGGCCACCAGCTCCATGCCGAACGCCGACTGCAGGAAGTGCGACGTCTGCAGCGCGTTGCCGACCACCCACACCAGGGAGTCCCAGCCGCTGACCGGGAACGGGTCGGCCGAGGCGTCGTACTCGACGAGGCCGACCAGCTGCTGGAGCTGGTCTGCGCCCAGGCCGGCCAGCTTCTCGTCGTCGTTGAGGATCTGCTCCAGGCTCATCGCCGTCTCCTCCCGTGGGGTGCCCGTCCCTGCCGACCGCACTGCACACCCGCGGGGGACACTGGGCAACCGGTACCGCTGGTGCTGGTACGACTGACCACCACGACCAGCACTCCGGCCGGTCAACTGGCCGGCGCGACCAGTCCCGGGGAGGACGACGGCGTGACCGACCGGCGCGCGCTCGACGCGCTCGACGTGGCCTTGCTGGCGGCGGTGCGCGAGCACCGCTCGGCCGGGCCGCTGGAGCTGTCGCGGCTGCTGGGCGTGGCCCGCGGCACCGTCTCCGCCCGGCTGCAGCGGCTGGAGGAGACCGGGGTGGTCACCGGCTACGGCCCCGACGTCGACGTGCGCGCCGCCGGGTTCGGCGTGCAGGCGTTCGTCACCCTGGAGATCGCCCAGGGCGCCATCGACGCCGTCCGCCGCGACCTCGAGGCCCTCCCCGGCGTGCTGGAGGCGCACGCCACCACCGGCAGCGGCGACGTGCTCGTGCGGGTCGCCGCCCGCTCGCACGAGGCGCTGCAGCAGATGCTGGTCGACCTCAACCGCTCCTCGGCGGTGGTGCGCTCGACCAGCGTGGTCGCCCTGTCGGAGCTGGTGCCCTGGCGCACGCTGCCGCTGCTGCGCGCCGAGGCGCAGCCGGGCGCCGGCCGCTCGGGCATGCCGCCCCGCGACGGCTGACCCGGCGGGCGTGCGAGGCTGCCCCGTGCCCTCCGCCGCCGAGCCCTCCGCCGCGGTGCAGGCCGCCCGCGTGCAGGCCGTCCTCGACATCCCGTTGCACCGCTTCCTCGGCATGCGGCTGCGCGACCCGGCCGACCCCTCGGCGGGCATCTGGTTCCCGGTGGACGCGCCGGCGCAGAACCAGGCCGCGCTGCTGCACGGCGGGGTGGTCTACACGCTGCTCGACGTCGCCGGGTTCCTCGCGCTGCTGCCGCACCTCGGCGACGCCGAGCACGCCGTCACCCACGACCTCACCGCCTCGCTGCTGCGCCCGGTGCGCGCCGGCGCCCGGGTCGACGTCACCGGCTCGGTCCTGCGGCGCGGCCGCACCGTGGCGTTCCTGCGCGCCGAGGCCAGCGTCGACGGCGTCGTCGTCGCCTCGGGTCAGGTGACCAAGAGCGTCGTCCCGACCGGCTGAGCGGTCACCACAGCGACATCGAGCGGCGGAAGATGCCCGCGACGTCGTCCTCGGTGACCTCCCGCGGACAGGTCGCCAGCAGCCGCTGCTGCTTCATCGTCCCGGCGACCAGGTCGGGCACGTCGCCGTCGTCGAAGCCGACCGCGGCGATCCCGTTGGGCATGTCGATGTCGCGCATCAGGTCGGTGAGCACGGTGGGCAGGAACTCGGCCGCGTTCTCGGGCTCGCCGGCGTTGGGCGCCAGCAGCTTCGCCGCGCGGACGTGCCGCTCGGGTGAGGCCTCGAAGGTGAACCGGAAGGCCTCCGGCGCGGTCAGCGCCACCGACATCCCGTGCGGCACCATCGGCTCGTCGCCCGGGTAGTCCTTCGGGTGGAAGCCCTTCACCTGCCCGGCGATCGGGTAGGCGTTGGCGTGCGGCACGTGCACGCCGGCGTTGCCGAAGCCCATCCCGGCGAAGGTGGCCGCCATCGCCATGTCCGCGCGCGCCCGGACGTCGTCGCCGTGCCGCACCGCCCGCCGGAACGACCCGGCCAGCAGGGTCAGCGCCTTCTCCGACCACATGTCCGAGATCGGGTTGGAGCCGCAGTAGGGCACCCGCTGCTCGGGGGTCTTGCGGTCGTAGGTGGTGTACCAGCGCGCCGTGTAGCTCTCCAGCGCGTGGCAGAGGATGTCCATGCCCGAGGCGGCGGTGACCCCGGGCGGCTGGGTGAGCGTCAGGTCGGGGTCGATGACGGCGAGCGTCGGGCGCAGCCGCGCGTGGCTGATGCCGGTCTTGACCCGCTGGGAGATCACGTCCATCACGCAGATCGTGGTGCTCTCCGAGCCGGTGCCGGTCGTCGTCGGGACGGCGACCAGCGGCTTGAGCGGTTCCGACGGCGCCTGCCCCTTGCCCACGGGGACGTTGACGTAGTCCATGAGCTCACCGGGGTTGGTGGTGAGCAGGTCGATCGCCTTCGCGGTGTCGATGCTCGACCCGCCGCCGACGGCCACGAAGGCATCCCACGGCCCGGACGAGCGCGCGTCCTCGATCGCCCGGGTCAGGCTGACGTCGGTGGGCTCGACGTGCACGCCGTCGTAGACCCGCGCCTCGATGCCGAACCGCTCCATCTGGTCGGCCACCCGCTGCGGCAGGCCGGTGGCCGCGACGCCTGGGTCGGTGACGACCAGGACGCGGCGCACGCCCAGGCGGCTGAGGTCGTACCCGATCTCGTCGGAGGCCCCGCTGCCGAACTTCAGCTGGGGGGCGCCGTAGGTGAAGACCGACTCTGGGGCGGCGGGGACGGTGCTGCTCACGGGGACCTCCGGGGAGGGGGTGGTCGTCGGTTGCGGTCGATGTTGCACGGCGGTTGTGCTCTGCACCACAGCGGGGCAGGGTCGGGTGCGTCCCCGACACCGACGTCCTGGAGGCCTCCGTGACCACTCCCCCCGACTCCGTCCCGTCGCTCGACGACCTGCTGGCCGACTCGCCGACCAACTGGGGCAAGTGGGGCGACGACGACGAGGTGGGGGCGCTGAACTACCTCGGCCCCGAGCAGGTGCTCGCCGCCGTCGGGCTGGTCCGGCAGGGCAAGGTGTTCACGCTGCAGCGGCTGATCGGCGACCCGAAGGGCGACCCGGTGTGGCCTGGCCGCACGCCCGCGGAGCGCACCCAGATCCTCGACGAGTCCACCTGGGACTCCCCCGACGCGCCCCAGTATCCCGGCGGCCTGCACTACGCCGACGACAAGATCAACGCGTTCCTCCAGGGCTCCACGCAGTACGACGGCCTCGGCCACGTCTGGTACGGCGGGAAGATCTGGAACGGCTACGACGCGCGCACCACCATCGGCGGCCTGGAGAAGGCCAGCGTCGAGCCGATCGCCCAGCGCGGCGTGGTGGGCCGCTACGTCCTGCTCGACATGGCGCGCTTCCGCGACAAGCCGAACCTGGACAAGGGCGAGACCTTCACCCACGAGGACCTCGTGGCCTGCGCGAAGGCCCAGGGCACCGAGATCCGCCCGCGCGACATCCTGGTGATCCGCACCAACTTCCTGCAGCTGTTCTTCGAGCAGGGCGAGGGCTTCTACGAGGGCTTCAACGAGCCGGGGCTGGTCTACAGCCCCGAGCTGGTGCGGTGGTTCCAGGACATGGAGATCCCCAACCTCGTCACCGACACCATCGCCAACGAGGTCACCAGCGACCCGAACAACGGCGTCGCGCTGGTGCTGCACAACGCGCTCATGCGCAACCTCGGGGTGACCCTCACCGAGATCGCCGACCTCGAGGCGCTGGCGGCCGACTCCGCCGAGGACGGCCAGTACGAGGGCCTCTACGTCGCCGCCCCGCTCAAGGTGCACAAGGGCAGCGGCTCGCCGGTCAACCCCGTGGTCCTCAAGTAGGCCCGCCGTGAGCGCCTACGACGAGCGGCCCTGGACGGCCCTCTACGGGGACCAGCCGGCCGACTACGACATCGAGTTCGGCGACGCGCTGTCGATGTACCGCGCCGGCGTCGAGCGCGACCCCGACGGCGTCGCGCTGCGGTACTTCGACGGCACGGTGACCCGCCGCGAGCTCGACGAGACCACCGACGCGCTGGCCGCCGGTCTGCTGGCCGAGGGGTTCTCCCCCGGCGACCGGCTGGCGGTCTACCTGCAGAACGTGCCCCAGTTCGTCATGGCGATGGTGGCGGCCTGGAAGGCCGGCGGCGTCATGGTGTCGATCAACCCGATGAGCCGGACCCGGGAGCTGTCCTACCTGCTCGCCGACTCCGGCGCCTCGGTGCTGCTGTGCCTCGACACGCTCTACGACGAGGTGGCGCGCGACGTCGTCCCGCGCACCGACGTGCGGCAGGTGCTCACCACCAGCGGGCTGGACCTGCAGACCCGCGACGACGAGCGGCTGTTCGCCGGGGTCACCCGCCAGCGGCACGAGGGCACCACCGACCTGCTGGAGTTCGTGGAGCGGCACCGCGGGCAGACCCCGCCCCCGGTGACGTTCGAGCCCGGCGACGTGGCGTTCCTGACCTACACGTCGGGGACGACGGGCGTGCCCAAGGGCGCGATGAACACCCACCGCAACGTCGTCTTCACCGCGCAGGTCTACCGGGACTGGGTGCACGCCGGGCGGGACGGGTCGATCTTCGGCATCGCGCCGCTGTTCCACATCACGGGCCTCATCGGGCACGTCGCGGTGAGCATGCTGGTGCCGCAGACGCTGGTGCTCGCCTACCGCTTCGAGCCGCAGGTGGTGCTCGACGCCTTCGTCGAGCACCGGCCGGCGTTCACGATCGGCGCGATCACCGCGTTCAGCGCGCTGCTCAACGCGCCGGGGTTCAGCAAGGAGGCGTTCGCGTCGTTCACGTCGATCTACTCCGGCGGGGCGGCGATCTCCCCGGCCGCCGAGCGCGGGTTCCTCGAGGCGACCGGCAAGCAGGTGCACAACGCCTACGGCCTCACCGAGACGACGTCGCCGATGACGGTGACACCGTTCGGGTCGCCGTCGCCGGTGGACCCGACGTCGGGCGCGCTGTCGGTGGGTGTCCCGGCGCCGAACACGATCGTCCGGATCCAGGGCGACGACGGGCAGGACCTGCCGCTGGGGGAGGTCGGCGAGATCGTGGCCGAGGGCCCGCAGGTGGTGGCCGGCTACTGGGGCAAGCCCGAGGAGACCGCGGCGGGCCTGCCCGGCGGTGCGCTGAAGAGCGGTGACGTGGGCTTCATGGACCCGCAGGGCTGGGTGTTCATCGTCGACCGCAAGAAGGACATGATCAACGCGTCGGGCTACAAGGTGTGGCCGCGCGAGGTCGAGGACGTCCTGGCCGAGCACCCCGCCGTCCGGGAGTCGGCCGTCGTCGGCGTGCCGGACGAGAAGCGCGGGGAGACGGTGAAGGCGTTCGTCAGCGTCAAGCCCGGGGCGAGCGTGACCCCGGACGAGCTGATCGCGCACTGCCGGGAGCGGATGGCCGCCTACAAGTACCCGCGCAGCATCGAGCTGCTCGACGAGCTGCCGAAGACGGTCACCGGGAAGATCCTCCGGCGCGAGCTGCGCGGGACGTGACCGGGCCGGGTCCCCGCCCCGCGCGGGGCGGGGACCCGGTCAGTCGCGGAGGTTCTCCGTCCAGACGTCCCAGCCCAGCCGCAGGATCAGCGCGGTCACCACGACGAGGAACACGACCCGGATGAAGCCGGTGCCGCGGCTGGTCGCCGTCCGCGAGCCGAGGTAACCACCGAGCACGTTGGCCGCGGCGAGCAGCAGGCCCAGACCCCACACCACCGAGCCGTGCGGCACGAAGAAGGCCAGCGCGCCGAGGTTGGTGGCGACGTTGACGATCTTGGCCTTGGCGCTGGCCTGCAGGAAGTCGTAGCCCAGCAGTGACACGAGGGCGAAGACGAGGAACGAGCCGGTGCCGGGGCCGAGGACGCCGTCGTAGAACCCGACGACCGCCCCGACGGCGAGCGCGGTGCCGTGGTGGCGGCGGCCGCTGTGGCGCAGCGCCGTCTCCTCCCCCAGCGCCGGCCGGAACGCCGTGAACAGCGCGATGGCGACCAGCGCGACCACGATCACCGGCTTGAACACCGTCGCCGGCAGGAGCGCCGCGACCGACGCGCCGCCGAACGACCCGGCGAGGGCGACCACGGCCATGGGCAGCGCGGTGCGCAGGTCGGGGTGCACCCGCCGCTGGTAGGTGACGGCGCTGGTCGTGGTGCCGAACACCGACGCCAGCTTGTTGGTGGCCAGCGCCTGCACCGGCGCGAGCCCGGGGACGAGCAGCAGTGCCGGCAGCTGGACGAGCCCGCCGCCGCCGACGACGGCGTCGACCCACCCGGCCACCAGCGCCGCCACGAGCACCAGGGCGAGGACCGACGGGGTGAGGCCCTCCGGGAGGAACGCCCCGCTCACCCGCCGCGGACGCGTTCGGCGGTCATCTCCCGCACCTCCGCGTAGCGTTCGCGCACCGCGGGCGTCGGGTCGGCCTCGTGCACCTCGGTGCCCGGCCGCGCCCACTCCGGCGGCTCGGCCTGCCCCGACAGCACCCAGGCGGCCTGCCGGGCGGCGCCGTCGGCGACGTACTCCCCCGGCGGCGGCACGAGCACCGGCACCCCGAGGACGGCCGGCGCGATCGCCCGCACCGCCTCCGACCGGGCGCCGCCGCCGACGAGCAGCACCCGGCGGACCTCGGCGCCCGTGGCACGGACGGCGTCCAGCCCGTCGGCCAGCCCGCACAGCAGCCCCTCGACCGCGGCCCGCGCGAGGTGCGCCGGCGTCGCGGTGCCCAGGGTGAGCCCGTGCACCGCGCCGGTCGACGTCGGGCGGTCCGGCGTGCGCTCGCCCTCGAGGTAGGGCACGAGGGTGAGCCCGCCGGCGCCGGGCGGGGCCGACAGCGCCAGGCGGGACAGCTCGTCGAGGCCGACGCCGAGCAGCCGGGCGGTGGCGTCGAGGACGCGCGCGGCGTTCAGCGTGGCCACCAGCGGCAGGTACCGGCCGGTGGCGTCGGCGAACCCGGCCACCGCGCCGGTGGCGTCGGCGGCCGGGACCTCCGACACGATCGAGACCACGCCGGAGGTGCCGACCGAGCAGACGACGTCGCCGGGCTCGGCGGCCAGGCCGAGCGCCGCGGCGGCGTTGTCGCCGGTGCCCGGCCCGAGCTGCGCGCCGCCGACCGACGTGCCCGCGGACTCGGCCGGGCCGAGCACCCGCGGCAGGAGCGGGGTGGTGCCGAACGCCCGCTCCAGCAGGTCGGGGCGGTACTCCCCCGTGGCCGCCGACCAGTAGCCGGTGCCGCTGGCGTCGCCGCGGTCGGTGACCAGCGCGTCGAGACCCGGGGTCCCCGCGAGCACCCAGGTCAGCCAGTCGTGCGGCAGGCAGACGGCGGCGGTGCGGGCGGCGTTGTCCGGTTCGTGCTCGGCCAGCCAGCGCAGCTTGGTCACGGTGAACGACGCGACCGGCACCAGCCCGACGGCGTCGGCCCACGCCTGCGGACCACCGAGCTCACGGGTGAGGTCGGCGGCCGCGCCGGCGGAGCGCGTGTCGTTCCAGAGCAGGGCGTCGCGCACCACGCGGCCCTCGTCGTCGAGGCAGACCATGCCGTGCTGCTGCCCGCCGACGGCGACCGCGGCGACGTCGTCGAGACCGCCGGCCTGCTCCACCGCCTGCTCCAGCGCCGCGGCCCAGGCCGCGGGGGCCACCTCGGTGCCGTCGGGGTGCGGCGCCCGGCCCTCGCGGACGAGGGTCCCGGACGCCGCGTCCCGGACGACGACCTTGCAGGCCTGGGTCGAGGTGTCGACCCCCGCGACCAGGGACATCAGCGGGCGCCGAGCAGGTGCTCGACCGCGAGCTGGGAGAGGCGCACCTGGCCGCCGCGGCGGGCACCGGCGGACTCGGCGTCGAAGTCCTCGAACGCCGAGCGGTCGGCCAGCAACTGCTCGTAGGACTCGCCGTCGCCGAGGGTCGGCTGCGCGAGCTCGGGCACCGCGGCGTCGGCGAGGGCCTCCTGCACCTCGGGGTCGGCGCGGAAGGCCTCGGCGCGCTCCTTGAGCAGCAGGTAGGTGCGCATGTTGGCCGCGGCCGACTCCCAGACACCCTTGACGTCCTCGGTGCGCAGCGGCTTGTAGTCGAAGTGGCGGGGGCCGTCGTAGGCCGGGCCGCCGTTCGGGCCGCCGTGCTCGAGCAGGTCGACGGTGGCGAAGGCCGACAGCACGTCACCGTGGCCGAAGACGAGGTCCTGGTCGAACTTGATGCCGTGCTGGCCGTTGAGGTCGATGTGGAAGAGCTTGCCCTGCCACAGCGCCTGGGCGATGCCGTGCGTGTAGTTCAGGCCGGCCATCTGCTCGTGCCCGACCTCGGGGTTCACGCCCACGAGGTCGGCGTGCTCGAGCGTGTTGATGAAGGCGATGGCGTG
This sequence comes from Geodermatophilus obscurus, assembly GCF_900115395.1. Lineage (GTDB taxonomy): Bacteria > Actinomycetota > Actinomycetes > Mycobacteriales > Geodermatophilaceae > Geodermatophilus > Geodermatophilus obscurus_B. The sequence goes on along the minus strand of NZ_FOWE01000001.1, from coordinate 279,333 downwards.
CCCGATGGTGGGCAGGAAGATGTCGCCGCGCGGCTCGTTGGGCTTGGGCTCGAGGGCGAAGCGCAGGCCGTAGCCCCGGTCCTCGGAGTACTGGGCCAGGGTGTCGATGCCCTCGCGGTAGCGGTCGAGCGCGGCGCGCAGGTCCTTGGCGCCGTCGACCTCGGCGCCCTCGCGGCCACCCCACACCACGTAGGTCGTCGCCCCGAGCTCGGCGGCGAGGTCCATGTTGCGCATGACCTTGCGCATCGCGAACCGGCGCACGCCGCGGTCGTTGGCGGTGAGCGCGCCCTCCTTGAACACCGGGTGGGTGAACAGGTTGGTGGTGGCCATCGGGACGACCAGACCGGTGTCGGCCAGCGCCTTCTTGAACCGCTCGACGATCGCCGTGCGCTCGGCGTCGCTGCTGCCGAACGGGACCAGGTCGTCGTCGTGGAAGGTGACGCCGTAGGCGCCCAGCTCGGCGAGCCGCTCGACGCTCTCGACCGGGTCGAGGGCGGGGCGGGTGGCGTCGCCGAAGGGGTCGCGGGCGTTCCACCCGACCGTCCAGAGGCCGAAGCTGAACCTGTCGTCGCGAGTGGGCTGGTGGGCCATGGAGTTCCTCCCTCGGGCACCGGGGCGCTCGTCCGGGTGACGCGGGCCACCGCTTTTGTGCTGCCGTAGAACATAAGCGATGGTCGCCGCTAGCCTCAAGGGGTGACCGACAGCCGCGTCCCGAGCGGCGCCCGGCAGTCGACGCTGCGGGCGACCAACCTGGCGCTCGCCCTGCGGGCGGTGTGCGCCGACCCCGGCGAGCTGTCCCGGGCCGGCGTCGCGGCGGCGCTGGGCACGACGAGGGGGACGGCGACCCGGCTGGTCGACGAGCTGGTCGCCGGCGGGCTGCTCGACGAGGTGGAGCGCGGGCCCGGGTCGCGCCGCGGCCGTCCGGCCACGCCGCTCGCGCCCGGCTCCCGCCCGGTCGGGCTCGGCATGCAGGTCGATGCCGGGCTGGTCGCGGTGCGGGTGCTGGACCTGCGCGGGCGGGTGCTGGCCGAGCGGCTGCACGAGGAGGACCTGCGCGACAGCGACCCGGTGGCGGCGCTGACGCTGCTCGGCGGGCTGACCGCCGGGGTCCTCGCGTCGCTGCCCGCCGGCGTGCGGGTGGTGGGCGCCGGGCTCGCGCTCCCCGGCCTGGTCGACGCCGGGCGGGGCCTGCTGCTGCGCGCACCGAACCTGGGCTGGTCGGAGGTGCGCCCCGCCGACGTGCTGGCCGGGCTGCTCCCCGACGGTCCGGTGCCGGTGCTGGGTAACGAGGCCGACCTCGCCGCGCGCAGCGTCGCGGAGCGGGCACCGGGGCTGCCCGGGCCGCACCGGGACTTCGTCTACCTCTCCGGGCAGATCGGCATCGGCGGCGCGGCGGTCCTGGCAGGCCGGGTGATGACCGGCAGCTCGGGCTGGGCCGGCGAGATCGGTCACGTCTGCGTCGACCCGGACGGTCCCGCCTGCCCGTGCGGGTCGACCGGCTGCCTGGAGCGCTACGCCGGCCGGCTCGCGCTGCTCTCCGCCGCCGGGGTCCCCGCCGACGCCGGCCCCGCGGAGCTGCGGGCCCGCAGCCGGGCCGGCGACCCCGTCGCCGACCGGGCGGTCGACGGCGCGGCCCGGGCGCTGGGCATCGCGCTCGCCGGGGTGGTCAACGTGCTCGACATCCCCACGGTCGTCCTCGGCGGGCACCTGGCCGAGCTCGGCGACCTGCTGTGCCCGCGGTTGGAGGACCACCTCATCCGGCGGGTGCTCTCGGCCCGGTGGCGTCGTCCGGTGGTGACGGCCGGCGCCGTCGCGCCGGCCGCGGGGGCGACCGGCGCGGCGCTGGGCGCCCTGCACGGGGTGCTCGAGGACCCGGTGCGGTGGCTGCCGGCCGGGGAGCCCCGTCAGCCCTGGTAGTTGACGTGCACGTGGTCGAAGTGGTTCGCCGTCACGCCGCCGCGGTCCTCCATCGCCTTCCAGGACCCGCCCGGCGAGGAGAGCATCCGCTGCTCCCAGATCAGGTAGTCGACGCCGAGCTCGTCCCAGTGGTCGCGGTGGTACTGCACGATCGCGTCGCCGAGCGCGGCGTCGGACATGACCATGAAGTCCAGCGCCAGGCCGGAGGGGTGTCCGCCGGGGTCGGTCGCGCTGGGGCGGGTGCCGCCGAGGGTGATCGACGCGGCGCCGGGGACGTTGCTCACCACGGCGTCGGCGGCGGCCTGCACCACCGAGCGCACGGGGCCCGAGGTGTTGGTGATCCGGGCGACCCGGGAGGCCGTGGTCCCGCCGGACGACGCGGCCGGCGCCTCCTCCGGGGCGGAGGCCGACGAGCCGGCGGCCGGCCCGGAGGTCCCGGACGACGAGGACGCGGCCTCCTGCTCGGCCCGCTCCGCCGCGGCCGCGGCCTCGGCCTCGGCGGCGACGCGGGCGGCCTCGGCGGCGGCGGCCTCGGCGGCCGCCTGCGCCTCCGCGGCGACCCGGGCGGCCTCCGCGGCGGCCTGCGCGTCGCGCACCGCCTGGTCGGCGCCGGCCTGGGCCTGCTGCGCGGCGGTCTCGGCGGCCTCGCGGGAGCCGCGGCTGGCGGCCACCTCCCCGAGGGACTGCAGGTCCTGCGGCTGCACCTGCGGCACCTCGGTCGAGGGGCCGACCTGCGCGGGCAGGCCCAGCGCCTGGGCGACGGTCACGGTCTCCTCCGTGCCGGCCTGCGCCTCGGCGGCCGGGTCGGGACCGACCAGCACGCCGGCGATCAGGGCGCCGGCGACGGCCGTGCCGAGCAGCAGCCCGGGCCGGCGCAGGGTGGCCGGCGGGCGGCGGCGGCCGTGCCCGGCAGCGGGGCGGCCGTCGGGCCGGGAGATCTCGGTGGTGGGGGCGTCCATGCGGGGCGGTGCTCCAGGTGTGCGGCCACGGCCCGGCCGTCGACGGCGGGGCGGTGGGAGGGTGCGGGCGGCTGCGGCCGTCAGGGCGACGCGGGCGGGCCGGCGGACAGCGGCCGGGGAGGCCGGGCGCGGGCGGCGTCGGGGACGGGCGGCGCGGTCAGATCCGGGTGCGCACCCAGGTGCGGCGGGGCCGGCGGGGTGGTGCGGTCGTGCTGCAGGCGCGCGCCATCCGGCGGCTCTCCGTTTCTCCCGATGGCCGCCTACCGGGTCAGCTGACGGGTTCGGGCGGGAAGCAGCCCTACCCGCGGCCGGACGGCGTCCGGCGTGCGGGATTCACCCCAGGAGAACGGTGGGTCCCCGGCTCGCCCCGGAGGGCGACTCGGCGGCATCCGCCCGGGCTCCCCGGACGGGGACGTGACTGCCGGACGGACGGCGACACGGTAACCGCCGTTATCGGTCCGTGACAATGTCGATCAGCGGAGGACGTGACCGGGATCGCGTCGCGCGCGGCGTGTCGGCCGCTGCCGCCGGGCTCCCCGCCCCGGCGGCGGCCGGTGCGCTCAGGCGCCCAGCAGCCGCCGCAGCAGGTCGACCTGGGTGCGGACCGACCACAGCGCGACCCGGCCCGGGGCGGTGACGGCGGCGCGGGCCAGCCGGACGCCCAGCCGGACGAGGTCGGCGTACTCGGCCGGCCGGGGAGCGGCGGCCGGCCGCCGTGGTCCCGGTCCGGGCTCCGGCTCCGGCCGGGGTGCCGACTCGGGGTCGGGCCCGGTCCCGGCGGCCGGTGCGGGTGCCGGCTCCGGCACGGGTGCGGGATCCGGCGCGGGTGCGGGGTCCGGAGCGGGCACCAGCAGGTCGAGGGCCGTGCGGCGGCGGGGGTCGCGCAGGGAGGCGAAGGAGGGGATCTCCGGGGAGGCGGGGCTCGCCGCGTCGTCGTCGAACGGCGTCGGCGGGGCACCGTTCCCCGTCGCTCCGGCTGCCGGGGCCGGCTCCGCCGGGGTGGTGACCGCCGGGGTGGTGTCCGCCGCGGTCGTCGCCGGCGGGACGGTGGTGCCGGGCAGGACGGCCGGCGGCTCGGGCACGACGCGGCGGATGGCGGTCACCAGACCCGCGCCCAGGCCCGGCACGGCCGAGAGTTCACGGCGGGTGAGGGCGGCGAGGGCGGCGACGTCGGTGATGCCGGCGCGGGTCAGCGCGGTGACCGCCCGGGTGGGCAAGCCCAGCGTCTCGATCGTCCCCGCGGGTGCGGCTCCCGGTGAGCTGGTCGGCATGGCGGAGGACCCTAACCGCCCGCGCGGGGCTCCGACGGCGCCGGGGCGGAGGACCCGGACGGCGCGGGCACGGACTCGGACGACACGGACCCCGATTGCTCCGGCGGTGCGGGCTCGGTGGGCACCGGCTCCGACGGGGCCGCGTCCGACGGCGCCGGGTCCGACGGTGCGGGCGCGGGGGTGACGGGCTCCGACGGCGCCGGGTCGACGGGGGCCGCGTCCGAGGGGTCAGCCGGAGCCGGCTCAGCCGGGGCCGGGTCCACCGGGACCGCGTCCGACGGATCAGCGGGGGCGGGGTCGACCGGAGCGGGGTCCGCCGGTGCAGCGTCCGACGGCACCGCACCCGACGGCTCCGCAGGCGCGGGGTCGGCCGGTGCCGTGTCCGACGGCGCTGCATCCGTGGGCACCGCGTCCGACGGCACCGCCTCCGGTGCGGCGTCCGGGAGCGTCTCCGCGGGAGCGCCCGGAGCTCCCCCACCGTCCCCGACGGGCGGACCGGTCCCCGGCGCCGCGGCAGCGGGTGCGACGGCGACGCGGATGGTCACGGCGGCGGCGGGCGGCAACGGGACGCCCACCGGGTCCAGGCCCGCCACGGTGCCCGGCTGCACCGCCGTCGTCTCCTCGGTCTCCTCGGCGACGGTGAGGCCCAGCGCCGTGAGGTCGCCGGCGACGTCCCCGGCCGGGCGGCCGACGTGGTCGCTCGCAGCCAGCACGACCGACGCGGCCGGGCCGCCCCCGCCGTCGGCCCCGGAGGTCGGCTCCGCGGCCTGCGCGGTGGGGGGCCGCCCGGTGCCGGGGCTCCCCGGCCACAGCAGGACGGCGAGCGCCCCCACCAGCAGGACCACGAGCGGCACCAGCAGCAGCGCCCGCCGGCGCCGCGCGCCCACCACGGACCGTTCCGCGGGCTCCTCGTCGAGGTCGGCCGCCCGGAGCGTCTCCGTGGGCTCGCCCACCAGTGGCAGGCCGGGCAGGACCGGGCGGGTGGGCGGCGCGGCGGCGGGCTCGGGACGGGTCCCCGCCTGGGTGGTCGCCTCGATCGTCTCCTCGACGGCGGACAGGAACGCGGCGGCGTCGTGCGGCCGCTGCTGCGGGTCCTTGACCAGCGCGGCGTCGATGAGCTCGCGGACGACGGGCGGCAGGTCCCCCGGCAGCGGCGCGGGGTCCTCGCGCAGCTGCTTGAGGGCCACCGCGACGGGGTTGGTCCCGGAGAACGCGGGGCGCCCGGCGAGCGACTCGTAGCCGACCAGGCCGAGCGCGTAGACGTCGGTGGCCGGGCCGACCCGCTCGCCGGTGGCCTGCTCGGGCGACATGTACTGCGCCGTGCCGACCACCTGGCCGGTCCCGGTCAGCGGCACGCTGTCGGTCGACCAGGCGATCCCGAAGTCGGTGAGCTTCACCCGCCCGTCGGGGCGGACGAGGATGTTGGCCGGCTTGACGTCGCGGTGCACCAGGCCGGCGCGGTGCGCCTCGGCCAGGCCTGCCGCCGTCTGCCGCAGCACCGACAGCGCGTCCTCGGGCGGCAGCGGGCCGCCGGCCTCGAGCCGCGCCGACAGCGGAGCCCCCTCGACCAGCTCCATCACCAGGTAGGCCAGCCGCTCGCCGGAGCCGGCGTCACGTGTCTCGCCGTAGTCGAGGACGGCGGCGATGTTGGGGTGGCTCAGCGCGGCCGCGTGCCGGGCCTCGCAGCGGAACCGCTCGAGGAAGACCGGGTCGTCGGCGTACTCACTGCGCAGGACCTTGACCGCGACCGGGCGCTCGAGCAGCCGGTCGCAGGCCCGCCACACCTGACCCATGCCGCCGGTCGCGATGAGGTCCTGCAGCTCGTAGCGGTCGCCCAGCGTCCGTCGGGCGGTCCCCAGCGAGGTCACGTCCCTGGCTCCGTCTCTGGCCCAGTGCCCTGCCCGCTGCCTCCGTCGCCGGCTGCGTCCTCGGCGGCCCACCGCGGGTACCGCCCACCGGCGCCGGTGCCCCGCGGCCGCCCGTCCGGCCGCGTCCCTCCCTGGGTGCCCGCCCGCGGCCCTGCTCAACCCCGCACCCGACCCGCGCGGGCCCCCGCGCGGGTGGCCTCCCTCGCCTGCGGGCACCCGGTCGGCCAGGATCCCGGTACCGCGCGGCACCGGCGCCGCGGACCCACCCGGAGGTCGCTCGTGGACTCGGCACTCGGCACCGTCGCCCTGCCCGCCGCCCTGGCCGTCATCATGTTCGGCCTGGGCCTGTCGCTGACCGTGGACGACTTCGTCCGGGTCACCCGCCGGCCACGGGCGGCGGTGGTCGCCCTCGCCCTGCAGCTGCTCGTCCTCCCGGCCGTCTGCTTCGGCCTGGTCGTGGTCGCCGGGCTGGAGCCGGTCCTGGCCGTCGGCATGGTGCTGCTGGCCGCCTCCCCCGGCGGCACGACGGCGAACCTGTTCAGCCACCTGTTCCGCGGCGACGTCGCCCTCAACGTCTCGCTGACGGCGGTCAACTCGCTGCTCGCGGTGGTCACGCTGCCGCTGGTGACCAACCTCGCCGTGTCGGTGTTCGACCCGCCCGGCGCCGGGGAGATCGGCCTGCAGTTCGGCAAGACGGTGCAGGTCTTCGCCATCGTGCTGGTGCCGGTGGCCCTGGGCATGCTCGTGCGGCGCTCCTCGCCGGCGTTCGCCGACCGCATGGACAAGCCGGTGCGCATCCTGTCCGCCGTCGTCCTGGCGCTGGTCATCGTCGGGACGGTGCTCGCCGAGCGGGAGAACGTCGCCGGCTACGTGCGCGAGGTCGGCCTCGTCGCGCTGGCGTTCTGCGTGCTCAGCCTGCTCATCGGGTTCGCCGTCCCGCGCGCGGTCGGCGTCGAGCACCGGCAGGCGGTGGCGTGCGCGTTCGAGATCGGCGTGCACAACTCGACGCTGGCCATCGCGGTCGCCATCAGCGTGCTCGGCAGCGTGGAGCTGGCGATCCCGGCCGCCGTCTACGGGGTGCTGATGTTCCCGGTCGCGGCGCTGGTCGGCTGGCTCGTCACCCGCTCGGCCCGGTCGCGGGACCGCGTGCCGGCCTGAGCGGTCAGCCGGCGTCGGCCCAGGAGCGCACCGCGGCGACGTCGAGCGGGAAGTCGAGGGGGAAGTCGCCGAACAGCAGCCGGCCGGCCGTGGCCGCGGCCTGCCGGACCTGCTCCCCGACCTCCTCGGCCAGGTACGCCGGGGTGTGCACGACGACCTCGTCGTGCAGGAAGAACACCAGGTGCGGGCGCCGGTGCAGCGGTTCCCCGGGGCCGAGCCGCCAGAGCCGGTTGCGCAGGTCGGCCACCCAGCACAGCGCCCACTCCGCGCCGGTCCCCTGGACGACGAAGTTGCGGGTGAACCGGCCCCACGCGCGGCGGGCCCGGTCGGTGTCCCGGCCTGCCGGCTCCGGTGCCTCACCGAGGTCGGCCGCCTCCTGCGCCCAGGCGCCGCCGGGCACCGGGGAGCCGCGGCCGAGGAGGGTGTGCACCACCGCGCCGCGCTCGCCGGTCCGTGCGGCGTCCTCGACCAGGCCGATCGCCCGCGGGTAGCGGCGCGCCAGCCGCGGCATCATCCGCCCGCTCTCCCCGCGGGTGCCCCCGTAGAGGGCGCCGAGCACCCCGAGCTTGGCCTCGGCGCGGGTGGCCACGACGCCGGCGGCGACCATGCCGGCGTAGAGGTCGGCCGCCCGCGCCGCGTCGGCCAGGGCGGCGTCGCGGCTCATGCCGGCGAGCACGCGGGGCTCGAGCTGGGCGACGTCGGCCACCACCAGCCGCCACCCGTCGTCGGCGACCGCGGCGGGGCGGACCTGCACGGGCACCGACAGCGCCCCGCCACCGGAGGAGGCCCACCGCCCGGTGACCACGCCGCCGGGCAGGAAGACCGGGCGGAACCGGCCGTCGCGCACCCAGGCGTCCAGCCACGCCCAGCCGTTGGCCGCCAGCAGCCGGGCCAGCCGCTTGTACTCCAGCAGCGGCGGCACCACCGGGTGCTCGTACCGCTCCAGCGTCCACGAGCGGGTGTCCTCGACCGGCAGTCCCGCCGTCTGCAGCGCGCGCAGCAGCGCCACCGGCGAGTCGGGGTTGAGGTCGGGGGCGCGCAGGGCGGCGCGGACCTCGCCGGCCAGCCGCTCCAGGACCGGCGGGCGCAGGCCGGGCGGTGGCCGATCGCCGAGGAGGCCGGTGAGCAGGCGGCCGTGCTCGTCGGCCCGCCAGGGCAGCCCGGCCCAGGTCATCTCGGCGGCCGCCAGCGCGCCGGAGGACTCCGCGGCCAGCAGCAGCCCCAGCCGGCCGCGGTGCGGGGAGGCGGCGACGGCGGCCTGCTGACGGCGGTGCTCGGCGAGCGGGTCGAGGGAGTCGGCCGGGTCGGCGAGGTCGAACAGCGCCGGGTCGCCGGCGGTCACCGGTTCCAGCGCCGCCCAGCCCGGGTCCGGGGCCGGTGTCGGGCCGGCGTACGGCGAGCGGCGCAGCACCGCGGCCGACAGCCGCAGGTCGGTGCACCGCTCGACCCGCACGCCCGCGTCGAGCAGCGCCGGGTACCAGCGGGTGGTGTCGTCCCACACCCAGCGCACCGCGCCCGCCGCCTCCCGCGCGGCGACCCAGCCGGGCAGCTCGCCGGCCGGCAGGACGGTGGCCGCGCCGGGGGTGCCGTCCTCGGCGCAGACGGTGGCCACCACGGCCGCCCCGTCGCGGCGCAGGAGCACCCGGTCCACCGGGCCAGTCTCACCGAGGGGTGCGACGGCGCCGGGGAGGCCGGGCGCGCACACTGGCGGCGTGCCCGTCTCCGCGGTGGCCCGGCGCGGCGTCGTCCGCCTGCTGAACACCTCCGGCGGCCGGGTGCTCGTGCTCGCCGGCGACGTCGACGCGGCGGCGGTCGAGGCGTTCCGGCGCTGCTACGGGGCGGAGCCGGTGCGGGTCGACGCCGTCGACGCCCGGTCGGTCACGGCGCTGTCGCCGTCGGGCCGGGAGCTGCTGACCGACACGCTGCAGTGGGCGGAGCGGACCGGCCGGCCGGTGACCCTGCGCTCCTGCCCCACGGTCGCCCGCGCGCTGACCGCCGCCCGCTGAGCGCCGCGGGGCGACCCGTCGACGCCGGACCCGGCACGCCGCCGGGCGTGCCCGGTGCTCAGGCCCGGTGGCGGGCCGGCACCGGGGCGCGGCGCCAGCCCTCCGCCCCGGTGATGGTGACGGCGACGGCCGCGGCCACGTACAGCCAGGCGACGGGCCGGTCCCACGCGACGTGGTCGCGGTGCAGCAGGACCACGACGAGCTGGAGGACGCCGAAGACGGTGTAGGCGATCGTCGCGGTGCGCAACCGCTCCAGGTCACCGGCCAGCGCGGCCAGTGCCGTGGCGATGCCGAAAGCGATCAGCCAGGCGCCCACCACCCGGGCGGTCAGCGGGGTCAGCGTCCAGGGCCACAGCGTCGTCGCCGTCGACGGCGTCACCGAGATCGCGGCACCCACGGCGAGGAGCACGACCGACTCGACGGCCAGGGCCGCCCGCAACGCGACCGGGACCGGGTACCGCCGGGGCGGGTCGGCGCCGGGTGCGCGCTCCTGGAACACCAGCGCCACGAGGATGCCGAGGGGGATGAGGACGTAGACGGCGGTCCAGAACCAGGCCGCGCCGCGGGCCAGCAGGGTCGAGTCGGCGAACTCCGGCTGGAAGTGGAAGCGGTCGACGTGCACGAGCGTGGCGACCAGGGTCAGCAGCGTGAACACCAGGATGGTCAGGACCGGCACCCGGCTGTGCGACCACACCGGGTCGCGCAGCGACAGGACGACGAGGGTGCAGCCGGCCGCGTAGCCCGCGCCGAGGAAGGCGGCGGTCACCGGCGGCTGGATGGTCCAGGCGAAGCTCTCGGCGGTCCGGGTCGACAGGACGAACAGCGCGGTGAAACCCAGCGCGGTCAGCACGCTGAAGACCAGGAGCAGGCCCCGCATGACCGGCAGGAGCTCGCGTCGGCGTCCGGCCGCGGGGCGCACGGTCGTCGTGGCAGGGTCCACGTCGGGACCTCCGTACTCGGTGGGTTCCCCGTGCGGACCCCATTGCAGCACCGGGGGGCGGCCGTGTCACCGGAGTTCGGCCCGCCGCGGCCGCTCCCGGCGCGCCGCCCGGCCGTGGTGGACGACACGGTGCCCGTTCACCTCCCGTTGGCCGTCCCGCCGCCGTCCCGACACGGGACCGGCCGACGGTGGAGGACGGCCGCGACGACGACGTCCCCGCATCCCGCACCACCTGGAGACGCCATGACCCCCGCCACGACCCCCGCCACGACCCCCGCCACGACCCCCGCCACGACCCCCGCCCGCCGTCCCGCCGCGCTCGCCACCCGCGCCCGTGCCTGGCTGCGCCGTCTGGACGGCTACACCCTCGAGGTCTTCAACCCGGGCATGCCCTACCGCCCGCGGCACGACCGGGGCTGATCCGACCGGGGCCGGTCCGGGCTCGGCGTCCCCGAGCCCGGTCCGGATCCACGGCAGGAGTGGTCAGGACCGCCACTCGCCCGACAAGGTGGCGCCATGGCGTTCTACCGGCAGGTGGGCGAGGTCCCGCCCAAGCGGCACACCCAGTTCCGGCGCCCCGACGGGGGCCTCCACCGCGAGGAGTTGGTCGGCGAGGAGGGCTTCTCCTCCGACTCCGCGCTGCTCTACCACCGCGGCGTCCCCTCCGCGCTCGTCGACGCCCGGCCGTGGGAGCTGCCCGACCAGTCCCTCACGCCCAACGCGCCGCTGGTGCCCCGGCACCTGAGGCTGCACGACCTCTTCGCCGGCGACGAGCACGAGGGCACCGACCCGGTCACCGGGCGGCGGCTGGTGCTCGGCAACGCCGACGTCCGCATCTCCTACGCGGTCAGCAGCCGGACCAGCCCGTACTACCGCAACGCCACCGGCGACGAGTGCGTGTTCGTCGAGCGCGGCGCCGCGACCGTGGAGACGGTGTTCGGCTCGCTGGAGGTCGGCCGCGGCGACTACGTCGTCATCCCGCGGACCACCACGCACCGCTGGATCCCCACCGGCGACGAGCCGCTGCGCACCTACGCGATCGAGGCCAACGGCCACATCGCCCCGCCGAAGCGGTATCTCTCGCGCTACGGGCAGTTCCTCGAGCACGCCCCGTATTGCGAGCGCGACCTCCGCGGGCCGGCCGGGCCGCTGCTGGCCGAGGGCACCGACGTCGAGGTCTACGTCAAGCACCGCGGCACCGGTCCGAGCGGGCTGGCCGGCACCGTGCACGTCGTCCCGGAGCACCCCTTCGACGTCGTCGGCTGGGACGGCTGCCTCTACCCCTACGCCTTCGACGTCGCCGACTTCGAGCCGATCACCGGCCGGGTGCACCAGCCGCCGCCGGTGCACCAGGTGTTCGAGGGCCCCAACTTCGTCATCTGCAACTTCGTGCCGCGGAAGGTCGACTACCACCCGCTCGCGGTGCCGGTGCCCTACTACCACTCCAACGTCGACAGCGACGAGGTCATGTTCTACGTCGACGGCGACTACGAGGCCCGCAAGGGCTCAGGCATCGGGAAGGGGTCGGTCTCCCTGCACCCGGGCGGGCACAGCCACGGCCCGCAGCCGGGCGCGATCGAGCCGTCGCTCGGCGCGGAGTCCTTCGACGAGCTGGCGGTCATGGTCGACACCTTCCGCCCGCTCGACCTCGGCGCGGCCGGCACCGCCTGCGACGACGGCCGCTACGCCTGGAGCTGGTCGGGGCGGGGTCCCGGCGAGTGAGCTGGCTCGACCTGCCCCCCGGCACCGGCTTCGGTGTCGACAACCTGCCCTACGGCGTCTTCTCCGCGCCCGGCACCGCTCGGCGCACCGGCGTGGCGGTCGGCGACGCCGTGCTGGACCTGGCCGCGGCCACCGGCGACGACGTGCACACCACCGGCTCGCTCAACGCCTTCATGGCCCGCGGGCCGCGCGCCTGGGCGGCGCTCCGGGCGCAGCTCACGGGGTGGCTGACCGACCCGGCCCACCGCGGCCGCGTCGAGCCGCACCTGCGGCCACTGTCGGAGGTGGTGCTGCACCTCCCGGTGGAGGTCGCCGACTACGTCGACTTCTACAGCTCCCGCCACCACGCCGAGGAGCTCGGCCGCGTCCTGCGCCCCGGCACGCCGCCGCTGACGCCGAACTGGCTGCACCTGCCGATCGGCTACCACGGCCGCGCGGGCACGGTCGCCGTCTCGGGGACGCCGGTGGTCCGCCCGAGCGGGCAGCGGAAGGCGCCCGCCGACGACGCGCCCACCTTCGGCCCGACGCAGCGGCTCGACGTCGAGGCCGAGGTCGGCTTCGTCGTCGGGGTGGGCTCCGACCTCGGCACCCCCGTGCCGCTGACCGGCCTCGCCGAGCACGTCTTCGGCGTCTGCCTGGTCAACGACTGGTCGGCCCGCGACCTGCAGGCCTGGGAGTACGTGCCGCTGGGGCCCTTCCTCGGCAAGTCCTTCCTCACCTCGGTGTCGCCGTGGGTGGTCCCGCTCGTCGCCCTCGAGGCCGCGCGGGTGCCCCCGCCGGCGCGCGAGGTGCCGCTGCTGCCCTACCTCGACGACACCCTCACCGAGCCGTGGGGTCTCGACATCACCCTGGAGGTCCGCCTCGACGGCGAACTGGTCTCCCGCCCGCCGTTCGCGTCCACGTACTGGACCGCCGCCCAGCAGCTGGCCCACCTGACGGTCAACGGCGCGGCCCTGCGCACCGGCGACCTGTTCGCCTCGGGCACCGTCTCCGGCCCGGAGGACGGCCAGCGCGGCTCCCTGGTCGAGCTGTCCCGCGCCGGGGAGCGGCCCCTGGTCCTGCCGGGCGGCCGCACCCGCTCGTTCCTCGAGGACGGCGACGAGGTGCGCATCACCGCCACCGCGCCCGGCACCGGCGGGGGCCGGATCTCCCTGGGCGAGGTCACCGGCCGGGTCGAGGCCGCCCGGGCGTCCTGACCCCCGTCACCGCCGGGCGCGCAGGCCCTCGAAGGTCGTGGTGACCAGCGCGTCGGCGAGGTCGTCGGCGGTCAGGCTGCCGCCGGGCCGGAACCACTCGGTCAGCGAGTTGACGGTGCCGAACAGCAGCCGGCTGGTGACGGCGGGGTCGACGTCGGGGCGCACGTCGCCCTCCTCCTCGGCGGCGCGCACCAGGTCGGTGACGATCCGGTCGAACTCCCGCCGGCGGGCCAGCGCGGCCTGCTCGACCGGGGAGTTGCCGCGCACCCGCAGCAGCAGGGTGACGAAGGGGAGCTCGGCGGCCAGCACCCGGACCGAGCCCCGGACCACGTGCTCGAGGCGGTCGATCGCCGGTCCGGTGGCCGCGCCGGGCTCCGCGGTGACGGCGAACAGCGCGTCCAGCGCCCGGTCGAGGGCCAGGCGCAGCAGCTCGACCTTGCCCGGCACGTGGTGGTAGATCGCGGACTTCGTGACGCCGAGGCGCGCGGCCAGCTCGTCCATGCTCGTGGCGTCGTAGCCGCGCTCGTTGAAGACGGCGACCGCGACGTCGAGCAGGCTGTCCAGGGAGTGCCCGGGCCGGCCCCGGCGCACCCGGACGTCGGTCACGTCCTTCCCCGGCGGTCGGTCATGCGCTGCAGCTTGCCCATCGACCGCGGCAGCGTCTCCGGGTCGACGACGAGCACCTCGACGGTCGTGCCGACGGTGTCCTTGACGCCCTGGACGACCTCGGCGGCCGCGGGCTCGCGGCGCTCCGGCGGGCAGTCGGGGCGCGCCTCCACCCGGACGACGAGGTGGTCCATCCGCCCGCGGGTGAGCAGCTCGAGCGCGAAGTGCGGCGACAGGCCCGGGGTGCGCAGCACGACCTCCTCGATCTGGGTCGGGAAGAGGTTGACCCCGCGCAGGATGACCATGTCGTCGGTGCGGCCGGTGACCTTCTCCATCCGCCGCATCCCCGGCCGTGCCGTCCCGGGGAGCAGCCGGGTGAGGTCACGGGTGCGGTACCGGACGACGGGCATCGCCTCCTTGGTCAGCGAGGTGAACACCAGCTCGCCGACCTCGCCCTCGGGCAGCACCTCCTCGGTGGCCGGGTCGATGACCTCCGGGTAGAAGTGGTCCTCCCACACGTGCAGGCCGTCCTTGGTCTCCACGCACTCCTGGGCGACGCCGGGGCCCATCACCTCCGACAGGCCGTAGATGTCGACGGCCTGGATGTCGAGGCGCTCCTCCATCTCGCGGCGCATCTGCTCGGTCCACGGCTCGGCCCCGAAGATCCCGATCTCCAGGGAGCTGGCGCGCGGGTCGAGGCCCTGCTTCTCGAACTCGTCGACCAGGGCGAGCATGTAGGACGGCGTCACCATGACCACCCGCGGCGCGAAGTCGGTGATCAGCTGCACCTGGCGCGCCGACATGCCACCCGACACCGGGACGACGGTGCAGCCCAGCCGCTCGGCGCCGTAGTGGGCACCGAGCCCGCCGGTGAACAGGCCGTAGCCGTAGGCGTTGTGCAGCACGTCGCCGGGACGCCCCCCGGCGGCGCGGATCGAGCGGGCCATGACGGTGGCCCAGGTGTCGAGGTCGCGCTCGGTGTAGCCGACGACGGTCGGCCTGCCGGTCGTGCCCGAGGAGGCGTGCACGCGGCGCACCCGCTCCCGCGGGACGGCGAACATGCCGAACGGGTAGTTCTCGCGCAGGTCGGCCTTGGCCGTCGTCGGGAAGCGGGCCAGGTCGGCGAGCTCGCGGCAGTCGTCGGGGTGCACGCCGGCGGCGTCGAAGGCCCGGCGGTAGTGGGGCACGTTGTCGTAGGCGTGCCGCAGCGACGCCCGCAGCCGGTCCAGCTGCAGCGCGCGCAGCTCGTCGACGCCCATCCGCTCCGCGGCGTCGAGCGTCCCCGGGTCGGGTGCGTCCCCGAGCCGCCGCGTCGTGCCGCCGGTCGCCGTCGTCATGGGTGCCTCCTCGTCGGCCGTGCACTCCCCGGGCGCTCCTTGTGCCGCACACCGCCCTGGGGGACACTATTACCGACCACACGGTCAGTAAATAGCTCGAGGGGAGCTCCGATGTCCGCGCCGACGCTCGACCGGCCGACCGACGAGGCCGCGCTGCAGCGGCAGTTCGAGGCGACCATCGCCGCCGACCGGCGCGTGGAGCCGCGCGACTGGATGCCCGAGGGCTACCGGCGGACGCTGATCCGCCAGATCGCCCAGCACGCGCACTCGGAGATCATCGGCATGCAGCCGGAGGGCGACTGGCTGCTCGCGGCCCCGAGCCTCCGCCGCAAGGCGATCCTGCTGGCCAAGGTGCAGGACGAGGCCGGCCACGGCATGTACCTCTACTCCGCCGCGGAGACCCTCGGCGCCGACCGCGCCGACCTCACCGACAAGCTGATCGAGAAGAAGCAGAAGTACAGCTCGATCTTCAACTACCCGACACTCACCTACGCCGACGTCGGCGTCATCGGCTGGCTGGTCGACGGCGCGGCGATCTGCAACCAGGTGCCGCTGTGCCGCTCCTCCTACGGGCCCTACGCCCGGGCCATGATCCGCGTCTGCAAGGAGGAGTCCTTCCACCAGCGGCAGGGCTACGAGCTGCTGATGACGATGATGCGCGGCACCCCCGAGCAGCGGGCGATGGTGCAGGACGCCGTCGACCGCTGGTGGTGGCCCTCGCTGATGATGTTCGGCCCGCCCGACGACGACAGCCCCAACTCCGCGCAGTCGATGGCCTGGGGCATCAAGCGGCACAGCAACGACGAGCTGCGCCAGCGCTACGTGGACATGACCGTCCCGCAGGCGGAGTTCCTCGGCGTCACGCTGCCCGACCCGGAGCTGCGGCTGGACCCCGACACCGGCCGCCACCGCTTCGGCGCGATCGACTGGTCGGAGTTCAAGGCGGTCCTCGCCGGCAACGGCCCCTGCAACGACGAGCGGATCGCCCGCCGCCGCGCCGCCCGCGACGACAACGCCTGGGTGACCGAGGCCGCGACCGCGTACGCGGAGAAGCACGCCGGAGCCGTCGCGTGAGCACGGACGTCACCGCCGAGGGCGGGCACGGCGCCGTCCCCACCGGGCCGGAGGTGCCGACGACCCCGGCACCGTCGGTGAGCCGGCGGGACTGGCCGCTGTACGAGGTGTTCGTCCGCGGCAAGCGCGGGCTCAACCACGTGCACGTCGGCTCGCTGCACGCCCCCGACGACGAGATGGCGGTGCACGCCGCCCGCGACGTCTACACCCGGCGCAACGAGGGCGTGAGCATCTGGGTGGTGAAGGCCGCCGACATCACCGCCTCCAGCCCCGACGAGAAGGACCCGATGTTCGCCCCCAGCGGCGACAAGGTCTACCGCCACCCGACGTTCTACGAGATCCCGGAGAACGTCCCCCACATGTGAAGGACCCCGTCTCCCCCCACGGCTCGCAGGCTCGCCGCGGGCCCCTGAGACGGGGCCTTCCATCCATCCGTCACGAGGCAAGGAGCGTTCCGTGGTGGGTCACCAGGAGACCGTGTACGACGCGCTGGACCACGCGCACGGGGGCGAGGGGCACTGGGCGTTCGGCACCGGGTTCGACGAGCCGCTGGCCGGCGTCGACACGACCGTGCCCGACGGCGTCGACGCGACCGACCTGGGCAGCTACTGCCTGATGCTCGGCGACGACGCGCTCGTGCTCGCCCAGCGGCTCACCCAGTGGGTCACCGCCGCCCCCGAGCTCGAGGAGGAGGTGGCCGTCGCCAACACCGCGCTCGACCTGCTCGGGCAGGCCCGGCTGCTGCTGGCCCGCGCGGGCTCGGTCGGCGTCCTCGGCCGTTCCCGGACGCTCGCGACGGAGTCCGTCCCCGACGAGGACGCCCTCGCCTACTTCCGCGACCCCGACGAGTTCCGCAGCACCGGCCTGGTCGAGGCGGACAACGGCGACTTCGGGCAGACGATGGCCCGGCTGCTCGTCGCCGCCACCGTGCGGCTGGCCGTGTTCGCCCGGCTGCGGGAGTCCCGCGACCCGGTGCTGGCCGCGATCGCCGCCAAGGGCGTGCACGAGCTGGCCTACCACCGCGACCACGCCGCCCGCTGGGTCCTGCGCCTCGGCGACGGCACCCCCGAGTCGCACCGCCGCGTGCAGGCCGGCGTCGACGCGGTGTGGCCGCACCTGGCCGAGCTGTTCACCGCCACCGACGTCGAGCGGCGGCTGGTCGCCGCCGGTGTCGCCGTCGACCCGGCCGACGTCCGCGACGAGGTGCGCGAGGTGCTGACGACGGTGCTCGACCGCGCCACCCTGCGGGTGCGGGAGTGGCCGGCCGACACGCCCCCGCGCGGCCGCCTCGGCGAGCACGGCCCGGAGCTCACCGAGCTGCTCGGCACCCTGCAGGGCCTGGCGCGGCAGCACCCGGCGGCCACGTGGTGAGCGCGGTGCGGACCGACCCGCGGGCGGTGGCCGAGACCGTCACCGACCCCGAGCTGCCCGCGCTGACCCTCGCCGACCTCGGCGTGCTGCGCGACGTCCGGGTGCACGACGGCACCGTCGTCGTCGACATCACCCCCACCTACAGCGGCTGCCCGGCGATGGGCGTCATGCGCGCCGACCTGCTGCACGCCCTGCACTCCGCCGGCTTCGACGACGTCGAGGTGCGCACCGTCCTCTCCCCCGCCTGGTCGACCGACTGGATCAGCGAGGACGGCCGCCGCAAGCTCGCCGAGGCCGGCATCGCCCCGCCCGGCCGCGCCCCGGAGCGCGTCTCCGGGCCGATCCCGCTGCAGCTGGGCGCCACCCGGCGGACGGCGGCCTGCCCGCTGTGCGGGTCGGCCGACACCGAGGAGCTCAGCGAGTTCGGCGCGACGGCGTGCAAGGCGCTGCGCCGCTGCCGCAGCTGCCGCGAGCCGTTCGAGCACGTGAAGGAGATCTGATGAGTGCCCCCGCCCGCCGGCGGCCGCGGTTCCACCCGCTGACCGTGGCGAGCGTCGAGCGGCTCACCGACGACGCCGTCGCGGTCACCTTCGACGTCCCGCCGGAGCTCACCGAGGAGTACGCGTTCCGGCCCGGGCAAGCCCTCACGCTGCGCCGGGTCGACGGGGGCCGCGACGAGCGGCGCTCCTACTCCATCTGCGCGCCCGCGGGTGCGCCGCCGCGGGTCGGCGTCCGCGAGGTGCCCGGCGGCTTCTTCTCCTCCTGGCTGGTGCGGGAGGTGCGCCCCGGCGACGCGATCGAGGCGCTCCCGCCCTCGGGCACCTTCACCGCCGACCTGTCGACCCCGGCCGACCACGTCTTCGTCGTCGCGGGCTCCGGCGTCACCCCGGCGCTGAGCCTGGCCGGCACGGTGCTGCGCGACGGGGAGTCGACCGTCACCGTCTTCTACGGCAACCGGCGCACCAACACGGTGATGTTCGCCGACGAGCTGGCCGACCTGAAGGACCGCTTCGGTCCCCGGCTGCAGCTGGTGCACGTGCTCTCCCGCGAGCCGCGCGACGCCGAGCTGACCAGCGGCCGGCTCGACGGCGACCGGCTGCGCACCCTGGTCGGCACCTTCACCGACCCGGCGACGGTCGACCACTGGTGGCTGTGCGGCCCGCACGGGATGGTCACCGAGGCCCGCGCGCTGCTCGCCGACCTCGGCGTCCCCGCCGAGCGAGTGCACCAGGAGCTCTTCTACGTCGACGACGTCCCGCCCGAGCCGGTCCGCGGCGACGAGGAGACCGTCGACGGTCCGAGCAGCTCGGTGACCGTCGTCCTCGACGGCCGCTCGACCACGCTCGCCCTCCCCCGCGACGCGCCGGTGCTCGACTCCGCCCAGCGGGTCCGGTCGGACCTGCCCTTCGCCTGCAAGGGCGGCGTCTGCGGCACCTGCCGCGCCCGGGTCACCGACGGCGAGGTGCGGATGCGACGCAACTACGCGCTGGAGGAGAGCGAGGTCGCGGCGGGCTACGTGCTGACCTGCCAGAGCCTGCCGCTGACCGACGCCGTGACGGTCGACTTCGACGCCTGAGCCGCCAGGGCCTCAGCGCCCGCGCCGGTCGCCCGGGAGGGCGCCCTCGAGGACGCGGTGGGGATCGGCGGTGGCGGCCAGCGCCGCCAGCCGGTCGCGCACGGCCGCCGTCGGGGTACGCGCGAGCACGTCGGGGACGGCGTCGAACCCGTGCGCCGGTGCCCGGCCCCCGAGGGCGTCGCCGAGGACGGCGGCCAGCTCCTCGGCGCAGGCCCGGGTGGCGGCGCGGTCCTCGGCGCCGGTACCGCCGACCACCCGCACCGCCAGGCGCGCCCCGCGGTGGCAGACGGCGCTGGGCTGCTCGGGCACCCAGGCCAGCGCGCCGCCGAGCAGCCGCAGCTCCACCGTCCGCGGCCACGTCCCCTGCACGGTCCCGAGCAACGCCCCGGCGGCCGCGTCGGTCAGCCGGTCGAGCAGCAGCGAGGAGCCGGTGCCCGTCTCCTGCTCCCGGGTGGCGAGCCCCGCCGGGCCGCGCGGCGCGATCTCGGAGTCCAGCGGCCGCGCGGTGCCCGCCAGGGGACGCAGCAGCCCGTCGAGCACGCCCACGCCGTCGTCGGTGTCGCCGGCCCACGCGAACCGCACCGCCACCCCGCACTCGCCCTGCCCGGGCCGGCTGAGCAGGAACGAGGTGCCCGCCTGCGCCGGCAGCGTCGCCGACCACGCCCGCCAGGCGTCGAGGACCCGCGCGGCGTCGGACGCGGCCCACCGCAGCTGCCCGCCGTAGCGCGGCCCGGCGGCCAGCAGGTCCAGCTCGACGGCGGTCACCACGCCCAGCGCTGCGCCCCCGCCGCGCACGCCCCAGAAGAGCTCGGGCTCGTCGACGGCCGTGACCCGCCGCAGCGCGCCGTCGCCGGTGACCAGCTCCACCGCCCGCACCCGGTCGCCGGCCAGGCCGTAGGTGCGCGCGAGCGGGCCGACGCCGCCGCCGGTCACCGTGTCGGCCACGCGCTCGGCGGCCGAGGCGCCGGTCAGCGGGGTGAGCGAGTGCCCGGCCGCCCGGCCGGCCAGGTCCCGCCAGCGCACGCCGGCGCCCACCCGCGCCCAGCCGGCGGGCGAGACCGACACCTGGGCGAGCGCGGCGGTGTCCACGAGCAGCCGGCGCCCGCCGCCGCAGGAGCGCCCCGGACCGCGCACCGCGAGGCCCACCCCGTGCCGGCCGGCCAGCCGGACGGTGGCCACCACGTCGGGCACCTCGGCCACCCGGACCACCCGGTCCTCCTGCAGCGCGGCGCCGGGCGAGAGCCGGGAGCGC
This sequence comes from Geodermatophilus obscurus, assembly GCF_900115395.1. GTDB lineage: Bacteria > Actinomycetota > Actinomycetes > Mycobacteriales > Geodermatophilaceae > Geodermatophilus > Geodermatophilus obscurus_B. Next base: position 259,080 of record NZ_FOWE01000001.1, on the reverse strand, counting down.
AGCGCCTCGGACAGGTCGGGTGCGAGGACGGGGGGCAGGACGGTTCCGGACGTCACGGGGGATCTCCACGGTGCTGGTGGCGGACGGTGCACCCGGAGGGTGGACGGCGGTCCTTGGCACGCCCTTGGTGGTCGCTTGGGTGCCAGGTCAGGGCGCGGGACCGGGCCCCGAGGTCACGCGCTCGTCTCGGCGTGGAGCGAGCAGCACCGCACGGCGGTTCCGGAACCTAGGCTGCGCGCCGATGAACGGCACCTCGTTCCGCGTGCTGGGCCCGGTGGAGGTCCGGCGCGACGGCTCCCTCCTCGCTCCCCAGTCCCCCAAGCACCGCGCCGTCCTGGCCGCGCTGCTCGTCGACCCGGGCCGCACCGTCCCGGTCGACCTGCTCGTCGACCGCGTGTGGAGCGGCCAGCCGCCCGCCGCGGTCTCGGCGACCCTGCAGTCGATCGTGTCCCGGCTGCGCCGCGAGCTCGAGCCCGACGTCACCGGCGGCCGCTGGACGCTGCTGGTCACCCGGGAGCCCGGCTACCGGCTCGAAGTCGCCCCCGGCGACGTCGACGCCGTCCGGTTCGTGCAGCTGCTGCGCACCGCCCGCGACCTCGCCGCCCGCGACGAGGTCGAGCAGGCTCGGGAGGCGGTCACCGCGGGGCTGGCGCTGTGGCGCGGCCCGGCCTACGCCGACGTGTCGGCCACCTTCGCCGTCGAGGAGTCCGAGCGGCTCGAGCAGCTGCGGCTGGCCGCCCGGGAGCTGGCCGCCGAGCTGGACCTACGGCTGGGCCGGCACGCCGAGATCGTCGACGACGTCCGCGAGCTGCTGCGCGCCGAGCCGCTGCGCGAGGGGCTGCGCGCCTCGCTCATGCTGGCCCTGTACCGGTGCGGCCGGCAGGCCGAGGCGCTGGAGGTCTACGAGGAGGGCCGGCGGATGCTCGCCGACGGCCTCGGCGTCGACCCCGGCCGCCCGCTGCAGACCCTCTACGGGCAGATCCTGCGCCAGGACCCCGACCTGGCCGGCTCGGGTCGGGTCCGCCCCGCTCCCGCCGCGGCGGCCGCCGCTCCCGTGCCCGAGCGGCCGTCCGTCCGGCCGCTGGGCCCGCTGCCGGTGCCGCTGACCGCCTTCGTCGGCCGCGAGCGGGAGCTGGCGCAGGTCGCGGCCGCGCTGGCCGGGCCCCGGCTGGTCACGCTGGTCGGTCCCGGCGGCAGCGGCAAGACGCGCCTGGCGCTGGAGGCCGCCCGCCGCCGCCCGGCCGGCGCCCCGCCGGCCGCGCTGGTCGAGCTGGCCGGCGTCACCGACCCCGACCTCGTCGCCGCGCAGGTGGCCACCGTCCTCGGGGTGACCCTCGCCGGCGGGGACACCCTGGGCGCCGTCGCCACCGCGCTGCACGACCGGCCGCTGCTGCTCGTCCTCGACAACTGCGAGCACGTGGTCGAGGCGGCCGCGACCGTCTGCGCCGAGCTGCTGCCGCGCTGCCCCGACCTGCGGGTGCTGGCGACCTCCCGCGAGCCGCTCGGGCTGCCCGGCGAGGCGGTGCTGCCGTGCGGGCCGATGCCGGCCGGCGCGCCCGGCAGCGACGCCGAGCGGCTCTTCCTCGACCGCGCCCGGCTGGTGGCCCCGCACCTGGCCGACCCGACCGAGGACGACCTCCGGCACGTCCGCGACCTGGTCGCCGCCCTCGACGGGTTACCGCTGGCCGTGGAGCTGGCCGCCGCGTGCCTGACGACCCTGCCGCTGGCGGAGGTGGCCGGGCGGGTCGACGACCGCTTCGCCCTGCTGTCGGGCGGGTGGCGCACCGCCGTGCCGCACCAGCGCACCCTGGCGGCGACCGTGCAGTGGAGCGTCGACCTGCTCTCCCCCGCCGAGCTCGCCGTGTTCCGCGCCGTGGCGGTGCTGCCGGGCACCTTCGGCCCCGACCTGGTGGCCGCGGCGGCCGGCCCCGAGGTCGACGGCGGCGCGCTGCCGCTGCTGCGGGTGCTGGTCGCGAAGTCCCTGGTCGAGCTCGACCACGGCGCCGGCCGGTACCGGATGCTCGAGACGCTGCGGCAGTACGCCGAGCAGGGTCTGGACGAGGCGCACTCCCGGCGGCTGCGCGACCGGCTCGTCGCCTTCGCCGTGGAGCTCACCGAGCGGCTCGAGCCGACGCTGCGGCGCCCGGAGTGGACCACCAGCGCCCGCCGCCTCGACGCCGAGCAGCCCGCGATCCGCGCTGCGCTCGGCCACGCCCTCGCCACCGGCCAGGGCGAGCAGGCGCTGCGCATCGGCGCGGCGCTGTCGTGGTGGTGGTACCGCCGCGGGCACGTGGCCGAGGGCCGGCGCTGGCTGGCCGACGCGCTGGACGCCACCCCCGACGCACCGCCGCAGGTGCGCAGCGGCGCCCTGCTCGGCGACGCGCTGCTGGCCTACCTCTCCGGCGACGTCGCCTCCATCTGGGCCCGCACCAACGAGATCGTCGCCTCCGCCCCCGACGACTCCGACGGCGTCCTGGCGCTCGCGCTGGTGCTCCGCGGGTTCGTCCGCGCGCTGCTCGGCCAGGCCGACCCCGACGGGCAGACGCCGCGCGACATCGCCCGCGGCCTGGAGCTGGCGCAGGCGTCGGGCATCGAGTGGGTGCAGGCCGAGATCGCGATGACGCTGGGGCAGTTCTCGCGGGTGGCCGGCGACGTCGACGGCGCGCTGGACCACCTGGCCCGCGCCGAGCGGCTGGCGACCGACCTGGGGCACTCCTGGGCGCACTCGTCGGTGCTGTGGATCCGCGCCAAGGTGCTCACCGACGCCGGCCGGCCCGGCGAGGCGCTCGCCGACCTGTGGCGGATGGTCGACCTCACCCACCGCGAGGGCGACGTCACCGGCACCCTGGCCGGGCTGCTGGCCGCCCTCGGCACCGCGACCGCCGCCGGGGAGCCGCGCACCGCCGCCGTCCTGCTCGGGGCGGTGCAGGCCAACGCCCGGCTGGTCGGCTACGACCCGCTGCGGATGGACCCGATGGACGGGCAGCGCTACGTGTCGGCCACCGAGGCGGCGCTGGCCACCGACGACCTCGTCGCCGGGCAGGCCGAGGGCGCGGCCCTCGACCTGGGCGCGGCCTGCGCGGTCGTCGGCCGGCTGGCGGAGGAGGCCCGGACGGCGTCCCGGGCCGGCTGACTCACCCGCGCAGGCCGGCGTAGAGCCGGGCGAGGTCGGGCAGCTGGAAGTGCGCGTTCAGGCCGCTGGGGTTGGGCAGCACCCAGGTCTCGGCGCCGGCGAGCCGGTCGGGCTGGCGGCCCCACGCGCTGCGGGCCCGGCCGGTGGCCAGCCGCCAGGCGGTGATGCCCAGGACCGCGACGGTGCGCGGGCGGTACCGCTCCACCAGGTCGGTGAGGGCCGCCGCACCCTCGTGCAGCTCCTCGGCGGTGAGCTCGGCCGCCGTCCGCGTGGGCCGGGCGACCAGGTTGGTGACCCCGAGGCCGTACCGCGGCAGCTCCCGGTCCTCCTCCGGCGTCAGCCGGCGCGGGGTGAGCCCGGCCAGGTGCAGCGCCGGCCAGAACCGGTTGCCGGGCCGCGCGAAGTGGTGCCCGCGGGCGGCCGACAGCAGTGAGGGGTTGATCCCGCAGAACAGCACGTCGAGGTCCGGTGCGACGACGTCGGGCAGCGGCTTCCCGGCCGGTGCGGCGTCGGCGCTCAGTCCCGCATCGCCCGGACCGCCAGCGCCGCCGCGCCGTAGACGGCTGAGCTGGCCACCGCGCGGACCGTGGTGGGCCGACCCGACCCACCGGCCGCCGCGAGCGCCGTGAGCACGTCGAGGAGGTTCGCGCCCGCGACCACCGCGAGACCCCGGTCGACCTCCTCCGGGGTACGCGCGGTGAGGGCCATGACCGAGAGCGCGAGCGCGCGGCTGCCGAACAGCCGCTGCAGCTGGAGGCCCTGGGGCGTCGGCGGGACGCCGTACCCGGTGGCGACCGCCCGCGGCGCGAGGACGCTCACCGCCCCGAACGCGGCGCCGGCGATCCCGAGCGCCTGCGCCGCCGTCTGCTTGGACGTGCCTGCACTGGTGGTGACCACGTTCGTCTCCCGGTCAGCGACCCGGGCGGCCGCCTGCTGGGCCGCCTCGGAGCGAGCCAACCAGCCGCGCGGCCGTCGCGCACCCGGGGGCCGGCGCGACCAGACTGGCGGACGGCACCGCCCAGCCCCGGCGCGTCTGCTGGACCATCGGAGGTGTCCCCTGTCGACCGACCGGACCGGCCGGGAGATCGTCCCGGCCGACCTCCCGACCCCGCTCGGGCGGGTGCACAGCCGCTCGGTGGGCCGGCCGCGCCCCGGCGTCGCGGAGGTCGTGGTGGTCCAGGGCATCGGCGTCGCCGACTACCTCGTCCCCGCGCTCCGGGAGCTGGGGACGTGGACGCGGGCCTCCCTGGTGGAGCTCCCGGGCTTCTCGGGCAGCGGCGAGCCGCCGCACGAGCTCGACGTCGGGGAGTTCGCCGACGCCGTCGCCACCTGGCTCGCCGACGCGGGCCTGGCCCGGGTGGTGCTCGCGGGGCACTCCGGCGGCACGCAGGTCGCCACCCACGTGGCGCTGCGGCACCAGCCCGGCGTGCGCGCGCTGGTGCTGGCCGGCCCGACGGTCGACCCTCGCTTCCGCAGCCTCGGCGGGGTGCTGCGGGCCTGGCACCGCAACCACCGGCTGGAGCCGCCGGACCTCGACGAGGCCCACCGTCCCGAGCGCGCGCGGGCGGGGATGCGCCGGGTGGTGCACGCCGTCCGGGCCCACCTCGCCGACCGCCTCGAGGACGCCGTGCCGCAGGTCCCGGTCCCGGTGCTGGTCCTGCACGGCGCGGACGACCGGCTGTGCACGGAGGACTGGGCCCGTTCCCTGGCCGCCCGTGCCCGGGACGGCCGGTTCGCGTCCGTCCCGGGGGCGCACAGCTTCGTGTGGACGACGCCGGCCGCGTGGTCGGACCCGATCCGGCGGCTCGCCGAGGAGGTGGGCTGACCCGGTCAGCCGAGCCGGTCGGCCGCCTCCCGGGCCACCTCGGACGGCACGACGTGGCCGCCGTCGAACTCCCGGTAGGTCACCTCGTGGCCGTCGTCGAGCAGCGCCGGGACGATGCGCCGGCTGGTCCGGTCGATCGGCAGCACGTCGTCACCGGTCCCGTGGGAGACGAACACGGGCGGGCGGCCGTGGCGCGGCCCCGGGGGCACGAACCCGGGCGAGAAGGCGACCACCCGGCGGAACAGGCCGCCGTTCGCCAGCCCCAGGCCCAGCGCGTAGGAGGCGCCGTCGGAGAAGCCGGCGACGGCTATCCGCTCCGGGTCGACCGGCACGCTCGCGAGGACGGCGGTCAGCGCGCGGTCGACCACGGCCACGTCGGGCCCGTAGCCGCCGGCGACCGCGTCCCAGGTGCTGCCACGGGAGGCCGGCGCCAGGAGCACCAGGCCCTGCTCGTCGGCCGGCGGCCGCAGCAGCCCGAGCCCGGCCTCGGCGTCGCCGCCCGCGCCGTGCAGGACGACGACGAGCGGCGCCGGCCCGGGGACCCCCGCTGCGGGGACGTGCAGCAGGGTGTCGCGGGCATCCTCCAGCCCGAGTGCCCGCGTGCCCGGGGCGGGGGCAGGCCCGCCGGGCGTCGCCGTCGGGCGGGCGGTGAGGACGGCCGGGTCCGGGCTCGCCACCGGAGGGCCTGTCGTCCGGGCCCCGCACCCTGCCACCATGCCCGCGACCGCGAGCCGGCCGGCCGCCACCAGCAGACGGCGTCGGGTGAGCACGGGCTCCCGGTACCCACCTCCGGTGCGCCGTCACCCGGGACGGCCTGACAGCATCGGCGCCGTGCTGCGACGGGGAGGAGGCGACCTCCCCCGCGAGGTCGGCGTCCTCGCCGTCGTCGCCTTCGTCGTCGCGCTGGGCTTCGGCATCGTCGCCCCGGCCATCCCGCTGTTCGCCCGCTCCTTCGGCGTGGGGACGACGGCGGTCGGCCTGGCCGTGAGCGCGTTCGCCTTCTTCCGGTTCGTCTCCGCGTTCGCCGGCGGCTCGCTGGTCGAGCGGGTCGGGGAGCGACTGGTGCTCGCCGCCGGGCTGGTCCTGGTGGCGGTGACCACCGGCCTGGCGGGGCTGGCGACGTCCTTCCCGGTCTTCCTGGTGCTGCGCGCCGCCGGCGGGATCGGCAGCGCCATGTTCACCGTCGCGGCGCTGGCCCTGCTGCTGCGGGTGGCGCCGCCCACGCACCGCGGCCGGGCCGCCGCCACGTACCAGGGCGGGTTCATCCTCGGCGGGATCGCCGGCCCGGCCTTCGGCGGCCTGCTGACGACGCTGTCCCCACGGCTGCCGTTCTTCCTCTACGCCGGGTTCCTGCTCGTCGCCGGCGCCGTGGCGATGGTGCTGCTGCGCGCCCCGGCCCGGCCAGCCGGCGGCGCGGCACCGGCACCGGCACCGGCCGGCGAGCCGCTGTCGCTGCGCGCGGCGCTGCGCACCCGCGCCTACGTGGCGGCGCTGGTCGCCAACCTCGGCATCGGCTGGGTGCTCTTCGGCGTCCGCAACTCCCTGGTGCCCCTCTACGTCACCGAGGAGCTGGGGCGCACCGCGGCCTGGGCCGGCGTGGGGCTGCTCGCCGGCTCGGCCGCGCAGGCGATCGGCCTGCTGCGCTCGGGCCGGCTGGCCGACACGTGGGGCCGCCGGCCGAGTCTGGTGCTGGGCGCGGCGGTCGGGACGGCGGCGATGGCGGTCCTGGTGCTGCCGCCGGCGACCGGGGCCTTCCTGCTGTCGATGGCCACCTACGGGCTGGCCGCCTCCCTGCTGGCGAGCGTGCCGGCGGCGCTGGTCGGCGACGTGAGCCCGGCGCGCGGCGGCCGGGTCGTTGCGGTGTTCCAGATGTCGGCCGACCTGGGTGCGGTCGTCGGGCCGCTGGTGGCCGGGTGGCTGACCGACGTCGCGTCCTACCAGGTGGCCTTCGCCGTCAGCACCGCCGTGGTGGCCGCCGGACTGGCGGCGGCGCTGGCGATCCCGCGGCGGTGACCGTGCGCCCGGCCGCGGAGGCCGGGCGCACGGCTGGGTGGACCGTGCGGCTCAGCGCAGGCGCAGCACCTGCTGGACCTGCGCGACCATCTCCTGCTCGCCGAGGGCGTTGGGGTGCACGATGACCGCGTTGGTCCCCTGCGGCACCGTCTCCAACCGGCGGACGCCGAGCGGCCGACAGGCGTGGTGGCCCTCGGACACCCCGGCGAGGTCGACGAAGGTGACGCCGGTGGCCGGCAGGATCCACGGGTAGCCGAGGATCGCCACGCGGGCCCGCGGCGCCGCGTCGCGCACCGCCGTCAGGGCGCGCACCAGCGCCGGGTGGGTGGTGGTGCGCACGGTGTCCTCGAACGAGGTGCCGTAGGTGTCGCGGCAGGGCTGCCCTGGCCGAGGGTGAGCAGTCCGGCGCTGGTGCAGCGCGGGATCGACTCGACGAACACCCCGCTGTCGTTGCCACCGATGGTCATCGTGACCAGGTCGGCGTCGAGCGGGAGCGCCTCGAGCTGCGGGGCCACGCCGGGAACTGGGCGGTGGAGCAGTCGGCGGTCTCGCCGCCGCCGCAGGTGACGTCGGTCAGCCGCGCGCCGAGGGCCTGCGCCAGCACGCGGGGGTAGTCGCGGGTCGAGCGCAGGCACTGCGGCGCGGCCGCGGCCGGCGGGGAGAGGACGAACGCGCACGCGAGCGCGGAGAGGACGACGGCGAGGAGGCGGCGCAACGGACCACTCCATCGGGGCCGGGAGGACGACGCCGGGGACGACGACGCCGGCCCGTTCCGGTGACGCGCTCCCCCGCTCAGCCCACCGGCACCGGCACGGGCACGTCCCACTCCACCCGGTGCGCGCGCCCCCAGGCGCGGGGGTCGCGCAGCCGCAGCACCACCGGCATGACGAGGTCGCGCACCAGCCGGCCCACCGCCGGCGGGGCCTCCGCGCTGCTGGCCGCGAAGCCCTGGGCGACCATCCGCTCCGCGCGGGGCCGGCGCAGCGCCTCGAAGGTGCGCAGGGCGTCGGCGGCGGGGAGGTCGCGCAGGCAGCGGGCCAGGACGACGGCGTCCTCCATCGCCAGCGACGAGCCCTGCCCGGCACCCGGCGCGGTCGCGTGCGCGGCGTCGCCGATCAGCACCGTGCGCCCGCGGTGCCACCGGGGCAGGGAGGGGACGTCGTACGTCGTCCACCCGCGCAGTGGCCCGGGGGTGGCCTCCACCAGCGCCACCAGCGGGGACCGGTCGCCGCGGAAGAGGTCGTAGAGCCGGGCCCGCCACTGCAGGTCGGTGGTGGCGGCGACCTCCGCGGCCGGGGGCTCCCGGGTCAGCGGCGGGGTGGCGAACCACCAGGTCCGCCCGTCCGGCGCGGCGAGGTACCCGCCGAACCCGCGCCGGCCGAACACCATGGTCAGCCGGCCGGGCTCGGCGTCGGCCGGGGTGTGCTCGGAGTACCCGGCGGTGGTGAGCACCGGGACGAAGCGGGGCGCCGGGGCGCCGGGGTCGACCAGGGTGCGCACCGTGGAGCGGACGCCGTCGGCGCCGACGAGCAGGTCCGCGGTCTCGGTGTGCCCGTCGTCGAAGACCGCGGTGACGCCGTCGCCTGTGTCCTCGGCGGAGACGAGGCGGGAGCGGTGGCGGACCTCGACGCCGCGGTCGACCGCCTCGTCGTGCAGTGCCCGGTAGAGCTCCGAGCGGCGCAGCGAGACGCCGGCCGGGCGGGCACCGGCGGGGTCGCCGGTGGGCAGCTCGCCCAGCACCCGGCCGGCCGCGTTGCGGAACTCGATGACCGGCGTGGGGAAGGCCGCGGCGCGGACGGCGTCCTCGGCGCCGACGGCGGCCAGCGCGTCGAGCCCGTTGACCTGGACGCCGAGCCACGCCCCGACGTCCCCGGCCGGTGCCGGGTGGGCCTCGTGGACCGTCGCCTCGATCCCCGCCCGCTGCAGCGCCATGGCCGCCACCGGACCGGCGACCCCGCCGCCGACCACGATCGCCCGTTCCGTCGCCCGTGCCATCCCCCAGTACCTCCCCCAGAGAGCCCTGCGGGCATCCCCTCACACCGCGCGGCGTGCGCCAACCCCCCTGCGCGCGGTTCTCTGCCAGCATCGGCGGCACCGGCCGCTCGACCCCGCGGGAGGCAGCACGTGACCGAGCTGCACGACACCGTCCTGACCGACGTCGAGATCCCGGCCGCGCCGGGCGGGACCCCCGGCCTGCGCGGGGTGCTCGGCGTGCCCGGGGGGTCCGGCCCGTGGCCGGGCGTGGTGCTGCTGCACGAGGCCTTCGGGGTCGACGGTGTCATGCGCCGCCAGGTGCGGCGGATCGCCGCCGCCGGCTACCTGGCGCTGATGCCGGACCTGTTCACCGACGGCGGCGCCCGCCGCAGCCTGGTACCGACGTTCCGTGCCGTGGCCGCCGGGACCGGGCGCCCGTTCGCCGACGCGGAGGCCGCCCGCGCGCACCTCGCCGCCGTGCCCGGCTGCACCGGCCGCCTCGGCGTCCTGGGGTCGAGCGTCGGCGGGGGCCTGGCCCTGCACCTGGCCGCGCGCGGGTTCGACGCCGCGGCGGTGTTCTACGCCCGGCTGCCGGAGGACCCGCACACGGCGCTGCTGGGAGCCTGCCCGGTCCTGGGCGCCTACGGGGGGGCCGACCCCGGGCTGCGGGGCGCCGCCGCCGAGCTGACGGCGGTGCTCGCCCGGCTCGGCGTCGAGTCCGACGTGCGCGAGTACCCCGGCGCCGGGCACGGCTTCCTGCACGACGCCCCGGTGGGCCCGCGCGCCCTGCGCCCGCTGATGCGCAACGTGTTGCGCATCAGGCCCGACCCGGCGGCCGCGGCCGACACCTGGGCCCGCACCGAGGCCTGGTTCGGCAGGCACCTCAGGGGCTGAGCACCTCAGGGGCCGAGCACCTCAGGGGCCGAGCACCTCAGGGGCCGAGCACCTCAGGGGCCGAGCACCTCAGGAGCCGACGGCCCCGACCTCGGTCGGGGCCGTCGGGGCCTCCGTCAGGGCACCGGCGCGGGCGCCGGTGCGGCCTCGGGCTCGCGGGGAGCCGGGACGGCGGGCGTGCCTGCGTCGGCCGGCCGCGCCGCCCGGGGCCGCTGACCGAAGCCGGCGGCGAAGTACTCGGGGACGGAGAAGGCCACGCGCTGCGGGGCGTCGGGGCCGGCGCCGAGCTCGGCGCGGACCCGGTCGAGCTCCGACCCGGCGGCCCGCGCGTCGTCCCAGACCTCGTAGACCATGACCGCCCGCGGGTGGCGGACGTGCCGGCGGGACAGGCACTCCGGCGGCCGGCGGTCGTCCTCCGGGAGCGCCCGGCCGAGTGCGTCGTAGGCCTCGTCGCCGGAGACGTCCCAGCGCAGGTGCAGGATGGTCAGTGCCACGGTTCCCCCTCGGTGTTGCGGTGCCGTTCCGCGGTGCTGTTCCGCTCGCGGCGGACGCTAGGGGCCGCACCGGGCCGGCGTCTCTCCGCACATCTGCGTAGGGACGGCCGCGCACGTCCCGCTTGACGGCCGGGCGGATCCGCGTTGACGCCTCCCGGTCGCGCGAGGAACCCGGGCCGCGTCCCGGACAGCAGGCGGCGACCGCCCCGCCGAGACCGCCGGAGGCCCCTCATGGGCTCACCCGCCCAGGAGATCACCGACCTCGTGGTCGCCGCACCCGACGGCCTGGCGGACCCCGCGCGCCGGGACGGCCCCGACGGCCCCCGGCTGCCGGTCGACGCCGTGGCCGCCGTCCTGTGCCCCCGGCTGGACGCCCCGGCAGTGGTGCTGCAGCGCACCCGGTGGCACACCGGCGAGTCGGAGATCTCCGTCCACGGGGCCGACCCCGGGCTGGTGCCGACGCTGGACGCGGTCACCCGGCGGATGCGCCACCGGCACCCGCTGATGGTGGCCAACGCGTGCGGCGACCTCACGCCGCTGACCGCGCGGACCGCCGCCGGCGGGTCGCTCGCCTGGCGGCGGTCACCGGCGCGCGCGTTCCTCGCCGACCTGAGCGGCTGGGACCAGCAGGTCAGCCTGCCGCTGCGAGGCGGGGCGGAGGTGTCCGCGTTCGTGTTCGCCCGCGTCGGTCCGGACTTCGGGCCGCGCGAGCTGGCGCTGCTGTCCGCGGTGCAGCCGGCCCTGCGGGCCCTGGACCGGCACGTCCGGCTCCTCGCCCGGTGGCGCGGCGGCGCGGGGAACGTCGCCGGGGCCGCGGCCGGCAGCGCCCGAGCCTGCGGCCTGACCGGACGCGAGGTCGGCGTCCTGCAGTGCCTGGCCGAGGGGCTGACGGCCGCCGCGATCGCCCACCGGCTGGGCTGCTCGGTGCGCACCGTCACGACGCACACCACCAGCCTCCACCGCGGGCTCGGCGTCCACGACCGGCTGACCGCCGTCCTGGAGGCCCAGCGGCGGGGCGTCCTGCCCGCGGTCAGCCCTGCGACGACCCCGTGCGGTCGCCGCTGAGCCGGCCGCTGAGCCGCTCGACGGCGAGGTCCACGGGGCGGGCTTGCTCGCCCGGGGCGAGCGGCACCGGCGGGGTGAGCACCCACAGGACGGCGTAGAGCACGATGCCCGCGCCGCCTGCGAGGGTGAGCCCCACGAAGGCGGCCCGCCACAGCACGGTGTCGACGCCGGTGTAGTCGGCAAGCCCGCCGCTGACACCGCCCAGCATCGCGCCGGACCGGGTGCGCCGGAGCTCGCGGCGGGGGGTGGAGGGGATGGCCGTGTGCGGTGTCGATGTCATGGCACGAGCCTGCCGCCGGGGGCGCCGGCGGGACATCCGGCAGCGCCCGGATCCTGCCCGGACCCGACCCCGGTCCCCGGACTCCGGGGATCCCCGGTGCGTGTGGGGGACGCGGAGTGGGCAGGACACCGTCCATGGCTGACGCTCGCGGCAGCGGGGCCACGGCCGGGCGGCCGGTGCGCTCCGGGTCGAGCGACGCCGCGTCGCCGCACCGGATCCCGCCCCGGCAGTGGTGGCGGGTCCTGCGGCGGTCGCTGCGGGTGGCGTTCGGCGAGCGGCTCATGGTGCAGGTCTCGGCGGTCGCGTTCTTCGCGCTGCTGTCGATCGCCCCCGTGCTCGTGACGGCGCTGTCGATCTACGGGGCCGTCAACACCCCGGAGGAGGCGCTGCAGCAGCTGTCGGACATGGCCGAGGTGCTCCCCGACGACCTCGAGCCCCTCGTCGGCGACCAGCTCACCTCCATCACCGCCGCGTCGGGGCAGGTGCTGACCCTCCGGGGGCTGACCGGCCTGCTGGCGGCCCTGTGGACGGCGACGACGGCCGCCACCTACCTCATCGACGCGCTGACCCTGGCCTACCACGAGGACGAGTCGCGGGGGTTCCTGCGGCGCAGCGGGCTCGGGCTGGCCGTCGTACTGGGCGGGGCTGCGCTGCTGGGCGCCGCGCTCGCCGGACGCGGCCTCCTGTCGTCGCTGATGGCCGGCGCGCCCGGCCCGGTCCGCGCCCTCGAGTCCTGGCTGGTCTGGCTGGGCGTGGCCGGGCTGATGGTGCTCGTGCTGGCGGTGCTCTACCGGGTCGGCCCCGACCGGCGGCAGGCGCGCTGGCGGTGGATCAGCGGCGGCGCGGTGCTGGCGACGGGCCTGTGGCTGGCGACGTCGCTCGCGCTGTTCGCCTACGTGCAGGGCCTCGGGGACTACACGGCCACCTACGGGTCCCTGGCCGGGGTGGCGATCAGCATGGTGTGGCTGTGGCTCAGCGTCTCCCTGGTCGTCCTGGGCGCGGTGGTCAACGCCGAGGCCGAGCGGCAGACCGAGCGGGACTCCACGGTCGGCCCCGAGCGGCCCCTGGGCGAGCGGGGCGCCGTCGTGGCCGACAGCGCCCCGCCCTACCCCGAGGAGCCCTGACCGGCCGGGCCCGCCCTCAGGACCCGGCGACCCGCGGCGCGACCTCGGTGCCCAGCAGCTCGATGCCGCGCAGCAGGTCGGCGTGCGCGAGCCGCGGGTTGGTCATCTGGATCGACACCCGGTCGACACCGCCGAGCTGACCGGAGATGCGGACCAGCTTCTCGGCGACGGTGTCGGGGTCGCCCGTGAAGAAGGCGCCGTCGGGGCCGCTGGTGGCGTCGAACTGGGCGCGGCTGGGCGGGGCGAAGCCGCGCTCGCGGCTGACCTTGGTGAACATCTCGTGCCAGCCCGGGTAGATCGTGTCGGCCGCGGCCTGCGTGCTGTCGGCGACGAAGCCGAAGACGTGCAGGCCCACCTGCAACGCCTCCGGCGGGTGCCCGGCACGCTCGCCGGCCTGCCGGTAGAGGTCGACCAGTGGCGCGAACTGCCGCGGCTGGCCGCCGATGATCGCGACCATCAGCGGGAGGCCGAGCAGCCCGGCGCGGACGAACGACGTCGGCGTGCCACCCACGCCCACCCAGACCGGCAGCGGGTCCTGCAGCGGGCGCGGGTAGACGCCCTGGCCGGTGAGCGCGGGCCGGTGCCGGCCCGACCAGGTCACCGTCTCGGAGGCCCGGATGCGCAGCAGCAGGTCGAGCTTCTCGTCGAAGAGCTCGCCGTAGTCGGCCAGGGACAGCCCGAAGAGCGGGAACGCCTCGGTGAACGAGCCCCGGCCGACGACGAGGTCGATGCGGCCGCGGCTGATCAGGTCGAGGGTGGCGAACTGCTGGAACACCCGGACGGGGTCGGCGGCCGACAGCACGGTGACCGCGCTGCCCAGCCGGATGCGGGAGGTGCGGGCGGCCGCGGCGGCCAGGATGACCGGCGGCGCCGAGTCGTAGTACTCGGGCCGGTGGTGCTCGCCGATCCCGAAGGAGTAGAGGCCCGCCCGGTCGGCGGTCTCGATCTCCTCGAGCAGGTCGGCCATCCGCTCCTCCGGCCCCACGGCCCGGCCCGTCGACGGGTCGGTCACCGCGGCCACGAAGCTGTCGACACCCAGGTGCACGGCGGTCCTCCTCGGCTCACGGGGTAGGCACCCCGGCTGGTCAAACGCTCAACGACAGTCAACCCCATCCCGCTCCCGACACACCCACGCCCCTCCGGCCGGCCGGAGGGGCGTGGGTGTGTCCGGCTACGCGGCTGCGGAGGCCCGGCCGTCGCCCGCGTCGCGGGGGCCGGGCACCGGCGACCGCTCGTCGCGTCCGGCCCGCAGGCCGGCGAGGTGCCAGGAGGTGCAGTCGGGGCAGCTGGCGATCCAGACGTGCCGGGGGTGGCGGTGACAGACGGCGCGCTCGGCCATCGGGCTGGACACGGTGCGGGACATGGTGCGGGACTCCTCGCCGCCGGCTCGGGGACGGCTCGTGACTCGTGGGACGCCTGGTGCAACACGGGCACACCCCTCGCCCATCCGGGTGTGCGGGACGCCACGCAGCGTCGCCGGCACCTGCGCGTTCGGCGGAATGTGACGATCCCGACCTCACCCTTTGGCGTCGGGACCATCCCCACCGGCCACCCTCCGTGCCGATCCTGTGCGCATGTCCGCTCAGCTCGTCACGGCCGGCACCGCCGCCGGCCAGCAGCCGTGGTCCCGGCCGGCACCTGCCCAGGAGCAGGCCGCGGAGCAGCCCTGGTGGCGGTCGGCCGTCGTCTACCAGGTGTACCTGCGGTCGTTCGCCGACGGGAACGGCGACGGGATCGGTGACCTCGCCGGCCTGCGCGCCCGGCTGCCCTACCTGTCGTGGCTGGGCGTGGACGCGCTCTGGATCAACCCGCACTACCCCTCCGGCGGGGCCGACGGCGGCTACGACGTCGTCGACTACCGCGCCGTCGACCCGGAGTACGGCGACGTGTCCGACGTCGAGGCCCTGGTGGCCGACGCGCGGCAGCTCGGCCTGCGCGTGGTGCTCGACGTCGTCCCCAACCACACCTCCGACCGGCACCCCTGGTTCCAGGCGGCGCTGGCCGACCCCGACGGCCCCGAGGCCTCGCGGTACCACTTCGCGCCGCCGTCGGAGGAGCCGCCGAACAACTGGCGCTCGCTGTTCGGCGGGCCGGCGTGGTCGCGGACCCCGGACGGCCGCTGGTACCTGCACCTGTTCGCCCCCGAGCAACCCGACCTCAACTGGCGCGACCCCGTCGTCGCCGAGGACTTCGAGCGAACCCTGCGCTTCTGGCTCGACCGCGGGGTGAGCGGTTTCCGGGTCGACGTCGCCTACGGCCTCTACAAGGACGCCGGCCTGCGGGACAACCCGGGCGAGTACTCCCCCACGCTGTTCGGCCACGGCCCCGAGCAGGCCATGACCTGGAACCAGCCCGAGGTCCACGACGTGTGGCGGCGCTGGCGCGGGATCTGCGACGAGTACCCGGACACGATGCTCGTCGGCGAGGTGTGCCTGGCCGACCTCGACGAGGTCGCCCTGTACTCGCGGCCCGACGAGATGCACCAGTCGCTGTCGTTCCGGCTGCTGAAGTCGACGTGGCAGACGGCGGCGTTCACCGACGCGATCGGCAGCGCGCTGGAGGCCTTCGGCCGCGTGGGCGCCCCGGTCTCCTGGGTGCTGGGCAACCACGACAAGGACCGCATGGTGACCCGCTTCGGCGGCGGCGAGACCGGCCTGTCGCGGGCGCGCGCGGCGGCGCTGCTGCTGCTGTCGCTGCCCGGCTCGGCCTACGTCTACGCCGGCGACGAGCTGGGCCTGCCGCAGGCGCACGTGCCGGACGAGGCGAAGCGGGACCCGATCTTCCTGCGCAGCAACGGCGAGCGGGCCGGCCGTGACGGCTGCCGTGTCCCGATGCCGTGGAACGCCACCTCCGGCGTCGGCTTCTCCCCCGCCGGCGCGGCCCGGCCGTGGCTGCCGGTGCCGGCCGAGTGGCGGCAGCACGCGGTGTCCCGCCAGGCCCGCGACTCCTCGTCGGTGCTGAGCCTCTACCGGCAGGCGCTGGCCGTCCGGGCCGAGCACCCCGCGCTGGGGACCGGCGAGGCCACGGTCAGCAGCCGCGGCGACGTCCTCACCGTCCGCTGCACCGGTGGTGGCCGCACGGTCCGCTGCGTGGTCAACATGGGCGCCGAGTCGGTCCTGGTGGGCTCGCGCGGGCGGGTGCTCCTGGCGTCCGGCCCCGGCGTGCACTCCTCGGCCCGCTCGGTGGCCCTCCCGCCGGACACCGCCGTCTGGATCGCCGGAGACTGACGGCGTGAGCCCCGAGCGCTGCCCCTGCGGATCCGGCCTGACCTACGCCGAGGACTGCGGGCGGCTGCACGACGGGACGGCGGCGGCCGCCACCGCCGAGCAGCTGATGCGCTCGCGGTACAGCGCCTTCGCCGTCGGGGACGCCGCGTACCTGCTCGCGACCTGGGACCCGGCCACCCGCCCGCGCACGCTGGAGCTCGACCCGGCGGTGCGCTGGACCGGCCTGGAGGTGCTGGCCGGCTCCGGCGGCGGGCTGTTCGACACCGAGGGCACCGTCACCTTCCGCGCGCACGCGCGCAGCGGCGGGGAGGAGCACGTGCGGTCCGGGCACACCCACCAGGAGCACAGCCGGTTCCGCCGGGACGACGGCCGGTGGGTCTACGTCGACGGCGACCCGCTGTGACACCGGCTCAGCGCCAGCGGTACTCCAGCTCCGGGCGGCCGGCACTCCCGTAGCGGGGCACCCGCTCGACCAGCCCGGCCTCGGCGAGGTACTCCAGGTACCGGCGGGCGGTGATCCGGGAGGCGCCGATCAGCTCGGCGGTCTCGGCCGCCGACACCCCCTGGGCGCGCCGGACGGCGGCGACGACGGCGTCGAGGGTCTCGCGGCCCATGCCCTTGGGCAGCGGCGCCGACCGGGACGGCCGCACGGTGCCCAGCACGCGGTCGATCTCGGCCTGACCGGCAACCTCCCCGCCGGCCGACAGCTGCGACCGGTACTCGGCGTAGGCCACCAGCCGGTCGCGCAGGCCCGGGTAGGTGAACGGCTTGAGCAGGTAACCGACGACGCCGTGCACCGCGGCGGCGCGCACGGTGGCCAGCTCCCGCGCCGAGGTCACGGCGAGCACGTCGACGTCGGCGCCGGCCCCCCGGATCCGCCGGCACAGGTCCAGGCCGGAGGCGTCGGGCAGGTGCAGGTCCAGCAGCACCAGGTCGACCGGGGTGCGGGCGAGCGCGTCGAGGGCCGCCGCGCCGGTGTGCGCGACGCCCACGGTGGTGAAGCCGGCGGTGCGGTCGACGTAGGTCCGGTGCGCCTCGGCGGCGACCGGCTCGTCCTCGACCACCAGCACCCGGATCACGGCGCGGTCCGCACCGGGACGGCGAGGGGCACCGACACGCGGAACTCCGCCCCCGGCCCGGGCCGGACCTCCACGGTGCCGCCGTGCCGGTGGACGGCCTGGGCGACCAGCGCCAGCCCGAGCCCGCGGCCGAGCCGCGCCGGGGCGCCGGCGCCGTCGTCCTTCGTCGACCACCCGCGCCGGAACGCCAGCGGCACCTGCTCCTCGGTGAGCCCGGGGCCGCTGTCCTCCACCCGGACCTCGAGCCGGTCGTCCTCGACCCAGACGGCCAGGTGCACCTCGCGCGGCGGGTCGCCGGCCAGGGCGGCGTCGATGGCGTTGTCGAGGAGGTTGCCGACGATCGTCACCAGGTCGCCGCCCGGGATGCCGGTGGGCCCGACCGCCGTCGAGGTCTCGATGTCCAGCCGCACGCCGCGCTCGTCGGCGGTCGCGGCCTTGCCCAGCAGCAGCGCGGCCAGCACCGGCTCCTCGACGGCACCGACGACGCGGTCGGTGAGCTCCTGGGCCGAGGCCAGCTGTGCCGTCGCGAACCGCACGGCCTCGTCGCTGCGGCCCAGCTCGATGAGCGACACGGTGGTGTGCAGCCGGTTGGCGGCCTCGTGCGCCTGGGCGCGCAGGGACTCGGCGAAGGCCTGCACGCTGTCGCGCTCGCCGGTCAGGGCCTGCAGCTCGGTGTGGTCGCGCAGCGTCACGACCGAGCCGGCGGCCCGCCCGGAGGCGCGCGTCGGGGAGCGGCTGACCAGCAGCACGCGGCGGCCGGTCAGGTGCACCTCGTCGACGCCGCGTTCGGAGGCGGCGAGGGCGGCGGCCAGCTCGACGGGCAGGCCGAGGTCGGCGACCGGCCGGCCGGCGGGGTCGCCGTCGAGGTCGAGCAGCCGCCGCGCCTCGTCGTTGGCCAGCTGCACCCGGCCCTCGCGGTCGACCAGGAGCAGTCCCTCCCGGACGGCGTGCAGGACCGCCTCGTGGTGCTCCACCATCCGCGCCAGGGTCGTGGCGTCCAGGCCGCCGGTCTGCCGGCGCACGCGGCGGCTGATCGCCCAGCTGCCCAGCGCGCCGACGGCGAGGGTCAGCGCCGCCGTGCCGAGGATGCCGGGCACGTCGTCGGCGAGATCGGCCCCGACGAGGTCGACGGTGATCCCGGCCGACACGAGCGCGACGACCTCGCCGTCCGCGTCGAACACCGGGCCGGTCGAGCGGACCGACGGGCCGAGCGTGCCGGTGTAGGTCTCGGAGAACGTCGTCCCCTGCAGCGCCGGGGCGATGGTGCCGCGGAACGGCCGGCCGATCTCGCGGGGGTCGGGGTGGGTGAAGCGGGTGCGGTCGGGCGCCAGGACGGTCACGAAGGACAGGCCGGCGTCGGCGCGCACCTGCTCGACGTAGGGCTGCAGCACCGCGGTGGGGTCCGGCCCGGTGACCGCGGCGACCACCTGCGGGGAGTCGGCGATGCTCTCGACGACGGCGGTGGTGCGCTCCTCGGCGTTGAGCACGACCGCGTCCCGCGCGTCGCGGTAGGCGACCACCGACGAGGCCGCCACCAGCACCGCCACGACCAGCGCCTGCAGCCACAGGAACTGCCGGGCGAGGCTGACGGTACCGCGCCGCCGCACCGGGACCAGGGACACGGCAGCAGTGTGCCGCTCCGTGACGTGAGAGGCAGGTCACGTACGCAATGAACGCAAGGGTGACCGCGGTCACCGGCTGCGGCCCACTGGGAGCACCACACCCGGTCTCCCGACCCCACAGGAGCAGTCATGGCAGCAGACACCGCGACACCGACGCGGCGCGACCGCACGCACTGGCTCTACCT
This sequence comes from Geodermatophilus obscurus, assembly GCF_900115395.1. GTDB lineage: Bacteria > Actinomycetota > Actinomycetes > Mycobacteriales > Geodermatophilaceae > Geodermatophilus > Geodermatophilus obscurus_B. Next base: position 240,165 of record NZ_FOWE01000001.1, on the reverse strand, counting down.
GGCCGTGATCGCCGCGGTCCTCCTCGGCATCACCGTCGGGCTGGTGTTCCCCGAGTTCGCCGCGGGCCTGAAGTGGATCGGGACGGCGTTCGTCGCCCTGATCAAGATGCTCATCGCCCCGGTCATCTTCTGCACCATCGTGCTGGGCATCGGGTCGATCCGGCAGGCGGCGAAGGTCGGCCGGGTCGGCGGCCTGGCGCTGGGCTACTTCCTCCTGATGTCGACGGTGGCGCTGGCCATCGGCCTGGTGGTGGGCAACCTGCTGCAGCCCGGCGACGGCCTGCAGCTGTCGGAGGGCCTGCGCGGTGAGGGGGCGGCACTCGCCCAGGACGCCGAGGGCTCCGGCGGCACGGTCGACTTCGTCCTCGGCCTGATCCCCACCACCCTGGTCTCCGCGCTCACCGAGGGGTCGGTGCTGCAGGCGCTGCTGGTCGCGCTGCTGGTCGGGTTCGCCATCCAGTCGATGGGCCGGGCCGGGGAGCCCGTCCTGCGCGGCATCGGCCACTTCCAGAAGCTGGTCTTCCGCATCCTGGCGATGGTCATGTGGGTGGCCCCGATCGGCGCGTTCGGCGCCATCGCCGCGGTGGTCGGGGAGACCGGCGTCGACGCGCTGAAGAGCCTCGCGGTGATCATGCTGGGCTTCTACGCCACCTGCGCGGTCTTCGTGTTCGTCGTCCTCGGCCTCATCCTGCGGCTGGTCGCGGGGATCAACATCTTCTCGCTGCTGCGCTACCTGGGCCGGGAGTTCCTGCTCATCGTCTCCACGTCGTCGTCGGAGACCGCGCTGCCCCGGCTGATCGCGAAGATGGAGCACGCCGGCGTGAGCAAGCCGGTGGCCGGGATCGTCGTGCCGACCGGTTACTCGTTCAACCTCGACGGCACCGCCATCTACCTCACGATGGCCTCGCTGTTCATCGCCGAGGCCCTGGGCGACCCGCTGTCGATCGGTGAGCAGCTCGGCCTGCTCGCCTTCATGATCATCGCCTCGAAGGGCGCCGCCGGGGTCACCGGCGCCGGCCTGGCCACCCTCGCCGGCGGCCTGTCGGCCCACCGTCCCGACCTGCTCGACGGCGTCGGGCTCATCGTCGGCATCGACCGGTTCATGTCCGAGGCCCGCGCGGTGACCAACTTCGCCGGCAACGCCGTCGCCGCCGTCCTGGTCGCCACCTGGACCAAGGAGCTCGACCGCACCCAGCTCGACGCCGCCCTGTCGGGCCGGTCCCCCTTCGACGAGACGACCATGCTCGACGACGACCACGGCCCGGGCGACCTGCCCGACGCCCCGGCCGAGGTGCGCGAGCAGGCGGTCGCCGGCGTCCGCTGACCCGCCTCCCCGACCGCACCCCCCGATCCCGGCCTGGCGCCGGGGACGGGGGGTGTGGTCGTCTCCTGCCGTGCCCGCCGCGTCCCCCGCCCCCGACGACCTCGACGTCGTCGTCGCCGGTGCCGGACCGGCGGGCCTGTCGGCCGCGGCCGCCTGCGCGGCGGCGGGACTGCGGACGGCCCTGGTCGCCCCCGGCACGCGGCCCTGGCCGGCCACCTACTCCCTGTGGGCCGACGAGCTCGACGCCGCGGCCGGCCCGCTCGGCCTCGACCCGGCCACCGCGGCGACGCGGTACTCCCCCACCGTGGTGCGCACGGCGGCCGGCGGGGAGCGGCGGCTGTCCCGCGGCTACGCCCGGCTGCGCAACGACGTCGTGCACGCCGCGCTGCTCGACCGGTTCCGCGCGTCCGGCGGCGAGGTGGTCACCGGCCGGGTGGCCGGGATGCTGGCCGACGGCGGACGGGAGGTCGCCGTCCTCGCCGACGGCGGGCGGCTGACCGCGCGGGTGGTCCTCGACGCCCGCGGCGGCGGCCCGGGCAGCGCGCAGCAGCGGGCCTGGGGCGAGGTGGTCGCGGGCCCGGTGCCCGACCTGGTGCCGCCCGGCGGCGCGCTGCTCATGGACTGGGCGGCGCTGGCCGACCCGGCCCTGCCCCCGGCGTTCCTCTACGGCCTGCCCCTCGACGACGGCACCGTGCTGCTGGAGGCCACCTCCCTGGCCGCGCGGCCGCCCCTGCCCCTGGCCGGCCTGCGCGACCGGCTGGCCGCGCTGCTCGCCGCGCACGGGCTGCGCCCCGCCGGGGACGCCGAGCGGGTGGCCATCCCGCTGGACGGCGCGGCCCGGGGCGCCGGCGCCGGCACCCGGCTGGGCGCGGCCGCCGGGCTGGTGCACCCGGCCACCGGCTACAGCGTGGCGTCGTCGCTGCGGCTGGGTCCGCGGGTGGCCGCGGCGCTCGCCGGCGGCAGCGACCCCCACCGGGTGGTGCGCGCCGCCCGGCCCCGGGCGACGGCGGCGTTGCTCGGGCTGGGCCTGGAGGTGCTGCTGCCCCTGGACGCGGCGGCCACCGACGCCTTCTTCGCCGCCTTCTTCACCCTGCCCGAGCGCACGTGGGCCGCCTACCTCGACGTCGGATCGCCGCCGGCGGCGATCGCCGCGGCGATGGCGCGGGTGTTCGCCGCGCTGCCCCCCGCCGCGCGCGCCCGCCTGCTGCGTGACGTCGCGCGGACGGCGGGCCGTCGCGTCCGGATCAGGCGGGGGTAGGCGGCGGCGCCGTGTCGACGACGACGGCGTGCTCGGGGAGCACGCCGGTGCGCTTGCGCTGGCGCAGCAGGAACCAGGCCAGGCCGGAGGCGATGATCGCGCCGATGAACACGAACGCGGCCCACTGCAGGTACCACTGCGGCTCGCCCGTGGCGTTGTAGACCTCCCGCCGCGGCCAGGCGAGGTTCAGCGCCATCCCCGCGCCCCAGAGCACCGCGAGCACGTTGACCGGCAGCCCCCAGCGACCGAGCGAGAACCGCCCCGGCCGCTCGGGCAGCGGCCACCTCCCGCGCAGCCGGGCGACCAGCATCGGCCCGGTGACCAGCAGGTAGGCGAGGTAGATCATCACCACGGCGATGCTGGTGAGCGCGGTGAACACCTGCGGCTGGCGCACGTTGAGCACCAGCACCCCGATCGCCAGCAGCCCGATGACGACGGCCGGCACCACCGGCGTCCGCCGCTTGGGGTCCACGCGGGCCAGCTGCGCGCTGAAGGGCAGCGCGTTGTCGCGGGCCATGGCGAAGGCCATCCGGATGGTCGCCGTCTGCACCGCGAGGACGCAGACGGTGACCGCGACGACGATGCAGACGAGGAACGCCTTCCCCAGACCCGTGCCGGCCACCGAGAGCAGCACGTACTGCAGGCCGCCGGAGCTGGACGAGAGCTGCGGGTCGGTGAGGTCGGGCGCGGCCATGAGGGCGAAGAGCAGGATCAGCCCGCCGAGCACGAACGACGCGGTGACGGCCCGCAGGATGGCGCGCGGGGCGGTCCGGCCGGGGTCCTTGGTCTCCTCCCCCAGCGAGCTGGCGGTGTCGAAGCCGTACATCACGTACCCCGACGCGAGCGCGGCGACGAGGAAGGCGCCGAGGTAGCCCAGCGACTGGCCCTCGCCGCGCCCGCCGGTGTCGGTGAGGACGTCCTGCGGGCCGCGGGTGACCGCCACGGCCAGCACGACGATGATCAGGACGGCCGCGACCAGCTCGATGAACACCCCCGCGCTGTTGATCCGGCTCATGAGCCGCACACCGAAGGCGTTGACCAGCGTGGTGGCCAGGATCAGCAGCCCGCCCAGCAGGACGGCGTTGACGGCGACGTCGTAGGTGCCGGTGCCGTCGCCGACGACCTGGAATCCCGACCACAGCTGGGGCAGCGTGATCTGGTAGGCGAGCGCGGTCGCCGCGAGCGTCACGACCGAGGCCGTGAGCATCACCCAGCCGGCCAGCCACGACGTCGTCGTGCTGCCGAGGCGCTTCGTCCAGTTGTAGAGGGACCCGGCCACCGGGTAGCGGGCGGCGAGCTCGGCGAAGCACAGGGCGACCATCAGCTGCCCGGCGAAGACCATCGGCCAGGACCACACGTAGGCCGGGCCGCCGGCGCCGAAGCCGAAGTAGAACAGCTGGAACGTGCCCGTGAGGATCGAGATGTAGCTGATGCCGGCCGCGAAGCTGGCGAACCGGCCGATGCTGCGGTCGAGCCGCTGGGTGTAACCGAACTCCGCCAGCTGGGGGTCGCCGTCGTCCTGGGCGCGCACGCGTGGGCCTTCCGTCTCGAGGGAGCTGCGCGCCCACTCTGACCGACGTGGTGGTCCCCGGCGAGCCGGGGACCACCACGTTCAGCCCGCCGAGGGCTCCGGGGTGAACTGGGCGCGGGCCGCGGCCTCCCCGCCGGCGACCTCCTCGGGGGTCGCCGTGCCCGAGCCGGTCACGGTGGCGACCCACGCGTCGATCGAGGCGGCGCTGGCCGCGCGGACCTCGTCGCTGCCCTCCCAGGCGACCGGGTCGCCGACGTCGTCGCCGCCCACGTGCAGCGCCAGGCCGAGCAGGGCGACGTCCCAGCCCGGGCCGACGAACAGGGCACCCGCGCCGCTGCCGGCGAACGCCGCCGGGACGGTGTGCTCGAGCACGAGCCCGGTGCCCCGCCCCGCGGGCGCGAGTCGCACGGTGACCACGCTGACCGGGCTCCCCCAGGTCAGCACGAGCGAGGACGGCGGCGTGCACTCGCGGATCTCGCCGTCGGCGTTGCCCTCGACGGCGAAGGTGCCGCCCTGCCGCAGGTCGCCGCTGACCGGTGCGAACCAGCGCGCCAACCGGGCCGGGTCGGTGACGGCGTCCCAGACGTCGGCGACGTCGGCCGGGTACTCGCGGCGCAGGCTCACGGCGATGGTCTCGTCGTCGCCGGCGCCGCGGCGCGCGACCTCCCGCGCGGTCTCGGCGATTCCGGCCAGCAGGTCTCTCACGGTTCCTCCTCGGGTGGGTGGTTCTCGGGTAGGTGGTCCTCGGGTGGCGTGCTGCCGCGCCGGCGCCGCTCGCGCTGGCCGCGGGCGAGCTCGGTGGCGAGTGCGTCGAGGTGCCGGTCCCAGGTGCCGCGGAACCGCTCGAGCCACCGGTCGACGTCCTGCAGCAGCGCCGGCTCGACGGCGTAGAGCCGCCGCGCGCCGTCGGCCCGCACCCGGGCGAAGCCGTTCTCCCGGAGCACCCGCAGGTGCGCCGAGACGCCGGGCTGGGAGATGCCGAACTCCCGGCGCACCACCGCGGTGACCTCCCCCGCCGACAGCTCACCGTCGGCGAGGAGCTCGACGATGCGCCGGCGGACGGGGTCGCCCAGGACGTCGAACGCGTGCACGGGCGGAGCATGTCAGCGCCGACTTATATCAGTCAAGGCTGATGTCCTGTCGGCGATGGCGGGCCGCGGCTACCCTCCCGGCCGGTGAGCGCCGTGCCGTCCGACCCCGGGTCCCTCGCCGGCCTGCTGCGCCGGTGGCGGGAACGGGCCGCGCTCAGCCAGGAGGAGCTGGCCTCCCGCGCCGGGCTGACCGCCAAGGGGGTCAGCGCGCTCGAGCGCGGGGAGCGTCGGCGGCCGTACCCGCACACCCTCCGCGCGCTTGCCGACGCCCTCGACCTCGACGACGCCGACCGCGCGGTCCTGGCCGCCGCCGCCCGTCCGGGTCCGCCGGCGGAGGGCCCGCCCCCGCCGACGCCGCCGGTGCTGCCGCTGCCGGCCGCGCCGCTGGTCGGCCGCGAGACCGAGCTGGCCGAGGTGACCGGCCTGCTGCGGTCGGGGGCGACGCGGCTGCTCACCCTCACCGGGCCCGGCGGCGTCGGGAAGACCACCCTGGCGCTGGCCGCCGCCCGCGCCCTCTCACCGGACTTCCCCGACGGCGTCACGCTCGTCGAGCTCGCGCCGGTGCGGGAGGCGCGGCTGGTCCTGCCGGCGCTCGCCCGGGCACTCGGCGGGCGGCAGCTGACCGGACCCGTGCTCGACGCCGTCGCCGCGCGGCTGGGCGGCCGCGCGCACCTCGTCGTCCTGGACAACGTCGAGCACGTGCTCGACGCCGCGCCGGACGTGGCCGCGCTGCTGGCGCGCTGCCCCGGGCTCGCGGTGCTGGCCACCAGCCGCGCGGCGCTGCGCGTGCGGGCCGAGCGCGAGCACCCCCTCGGCCCGCTGCCCGTCCCGGCGCGCCCGGACGCCGCGACCGTCGCCGCCTCCCCCGCCGCCCGGCTGTTCCTCGACCGGGCGGCAGCGGCCGGCCGTGCGGTGTCGCTGCAGGAGGCGGCCGCCGACGTCGCCGCGATCTGCCGTCGCCTCGACGGGCTGCCGCTGGCGCTGGAGCTGGCCGCGGCGCACGCGCGCTACCTCCCGCCGTCGGCCCTGCTCGACCGTCTCGACGACGCCCTCGGCTCCGGGCGCTCCCGCGACCTGCCCGAGCGGCAGCGCACGATGCGCGCCGCCCTGGACTGGAGCCAAGACCTGCTCACCGCCGGTGAGCAGGCGCTGCTGCGGCGGCTGGCGGTGTTCGCGGGCGGATTCGACCTCGACGCCGCGCGGGCCGTCGCCGGCGGGGACGACGTCGTCCCGGAGCTCGGTGGCCTGGTGGAGCAGTCGCTGGTCGTGGCGGAGGACGGGCCGCACGCCCGCTACCGGCTGCTCGAGCCGGTGCGCCAGTACGCGGCGGCGCGGCTGGCCGGCTCCGGGGAGGCAGACGTGGTGGCCGACCGGGCCACCGCGGCCGTGCTCGACCTCGCCTCCGGTGCGGGCACGGGCCTGGCCGGGCCGGCCCAGGGCGCGTGGCTGGACCGGCTCGAGCGCGACCACGGCAACCTCTCGGCCGCGCTCGGCCGGCTGGTGGCCGCCGGCCGCGCGTCCGACGTCGCGCGGCTGGTCGAGGGCACCTGGCTGTACTGGGCGGTGCGGGGCAACGTCGCCGAGGGGCTCGGCTGGGTCACGCGGGTGCCGCGCGCCGGGCTCGCCCCGGACGACGACGCCCGCCTGCTGCTGGCGACCGCGGCGCTGCGCTACGCCTCCGGCGACCTCCCCGGGACGGCGGACGCGGCCGCAGGCGCCGCCCGCGCGGCCGCGACGGCCGGCGCCGGCGACCTGCGGGCCCTGGCACTGGTGCTCACCGCGTCGGCCGCCGTCTTCCGCGGGGACCCCGCCGGCGCCGACGACGACCTCGCCGAGGCGCTGCGGCTGGCCGGGGAGACCGGGCAGGCCTGGGCCGGCGCGCACGCCGTGATCGTGCGCGGGCAGCGGCTGCTGCTGGCCGGCGAGCTCCGCGGGGGCACGGCGGAGCTCGCCGCGGCGGAGCGGCTGGCGCGGGACCTGGGCAGCCCGTTCACGCTGGCCACCGTGCTCAACGTCCAGGCCTCCCTCGCGCAGCTCGCCGGGGACGACGACGAGGCGCTGGCGCGGTGGACCGAGGCCGCGGAGCTCGCCGCGGAGGTCCGCACCACCTGGACGCTGGCCTACACGCTGCCGGGCCTGGCCGTCGTCGCCGCCCGGCGGGGGCGGCCGGAGCTGGCCGCCCGGCTGTTCGCCGCGGGCTCGGCGACCGCGGAGGCGGCGTCGGTGGCGGTGGCCTTCCCGCCCGACGTCGAGCTGGCCCGGCAGGTGCTGCCGCAGGTGCGCGCGGCGCTGGGCGAGGCGGCGTTCGGGCGGGCCTGGGACGCGGGCCGGCTGCTGCGCCCGGCGGACGTCCCGGCGCTGGCGCGGGAACTCAGCGCGTCCCCCGCACCCGGCTGACGTAGCGGCGGTAGCTGCGGGCGCCGACGGTGCGCAGCAGGACCCGGACGGGGAACGGGACGACGTGCAGCATCATCTCGCGCTCCTCGGGGCTGCACTCCTCCAGCAGCGAGCCGAACAGCAGCGGCAGGTCCCGCAGCGCCGTCTGCCCCTTGCCGTGCTGGCCGAGCCGCGACCACTCCTGCTGCGTGACGTGCCGCTCGGCCAGCGGCAGGATCTCCCGCTCCTCCTCGTCGAGGTGCTCGAGCAGGACGGTCCGCAGCGCGTCGACCGTGCCCGCGACCTCCTCGGCGACGGCGGGCCGGGCCTCGACCTCCCACCGGTCCAGCGCCGGGCCGAGCAGGTCGAGGAGCCGCTCCACCTCGGCGTGCTGGGCCTCCATGCGGTGCACCAGGTCGGCGTCGGGCGGGCAGCGCTCGAGCAGCAGGGGCCAGAGCAGCTCGTCCTCGGCGGTGTGGTGCAGGTGCAGGCCGTGCAGGCACATCCGGGTGTGCCGGGCGAGGACGGCGGCGCGCCCGGTGTCGCCGGGGGCGACGGCCCGGACGAGCTCGGGCACCAGCCGGAGCTCGCGGCGGAAGGCGCGGTGGACGACGTACATGTCGCGGACGTCGGCCATGGGGGCGGGAGCGGTGTGCGTCATGGCGTCGACCCTGTCGGCGGACGGCGGCACGCCACAGCCACAGGGCACCCACACCTCCCCCTCACCGCGTGGTGCCCGTGGCGACCCCACCGCCTGACCTGCCGTGCCGCGGTGCACGGGTACCCCGGGCGACGGTGGGCGCTGGTGTGCAGCTCCTCGCCTCGGGACCGCACCTCCGCGCACGCCGTCGTCCCGGGTCCGGGTGGGCCAATGCCCTGGAGCGGCGCCCGAGCGATCTGGCGTGCCGAGTGCCTCCTGACCTGCGGGAACTGTCGTACCCCGGCCGTAGGTTCGCAGGTGTGCAGGAGGTCGCCGTCCACGGGTCGCGCTTCGAGCGTGCGCTGGCCGGTCTCCTGGTCGAGACGCCGGCGCCGTTGCGCCGGCTGCCGGTGTCGTTGCTGTCGCGGGAGCAGATGGCGGCGGAGCTGGCGCGGGTGCAGGCGGTGCGGGCTCGGACCGCCGCCTACGAGGCCGAACTCGTGCTCGGCCTGGCCGATGACTCACCCGATGACGACGACCCGCCGCCCGGCACACCCGGTGCGCGGTCGTGGAAGCCCGATCCCGAGCTGCCCGGGGTGTCGGAGTTCTTTCCCGTCGAGCTGGCGATGGTCCTCAACTGCGGCCGGGTGGCGGCGTCGAAGCTGGCCCACCGAGCCTGGACGTTGCGGGAGAGCCTGCCCGCCACGTGGGCGGCGCTGGCCGCCGGGGTGCTGGACGAGTACCGGGCCCGGATCCTGGTCGAGGCGCTGGAGCACACCGACCCGGGGCTGGCGCGGCGGGTGGAGGCCCGGCTGCTGCCCGAGGCCGCGACCCTGACGGCGGGAAAGCTGAAGAAGCGCGCGCTGGAACTGCTGCTGCAGTTGGACCCCGACGCGGCCGAGCGCCGCCGGGAGCAGGCACAGCGCCACGCCGACGTCCGCCTCGAGCCCTCCCCCGACGAGGGCATGGCGAGACTGACCGCCGACCTGCCCGCCGAGGTGGCCGCGGCCTGCCACGCGGTCATCGACGCACTCGCGGCCATGCTCAAGGCCGACGGCGACCCCCGCCCGATCGGGCAGCTGCGCACCCAGGTGGCCGCCGACCTGATCCAGCGCCCCTGGGACGACAGCCGCCCACCGGTGACCGCGCACCTGCAGATCACCGCGCACCTGCAGATCACCGCGCACCTGCAGATCACCGCGCACCTGCAGATCACCGCCACCCTCGCCTCGCTGGCCGGGTCCTCGACCGGGTGCGGTGCGGTCAACGGGCTGCCGATCACCGCCGCACACCTGCGCGACCTGCTCGCCCGGCTCGACGCCCTCGGCGTACAGGCACCCGACGGCGGATCGGTCACCGTGGCCCTCACCGACGACGACGGCACCCTGCGCGCCACCGGCACGCTGGACCGGCTGCGTCGGCTCGCCGCCCGCGGCTGCCCGGAACACCGGGCCGAGGAGTGCTCGTGTGCGGTGCTCGACCGGCCCCACGCCGTGAACCGCTACAGCCCTTCGGCCGCGCAGCAGGCGTTCGTGCGCGCCCGCGACCGCACCTGCCGCTTCCCCACCTGCGGCCAACGCGTCGGCTGGGCCGACACCGACCACGTCATCCCGCACGCCGCAGGTGGCCCGACCGACTGCGCCAACCTCTGCTGCCTGTGCCGCTGCCACCACCGGCTCAAGACCTTCGCCCGCGGCTGGCGCTTCACCATGGACGCCGACGGGATCCTCACCGTCACCACACCGTCCGGCATCACCAGCACGACCCGCCCACCGGGCATGCGACCACCACCGGCCGCGCCCGACCCGCCACCCCAGGCGGCCGGGCCACCACAGACCGACCCGGACCACGACCCGCCACCGTTCTGAGGTCCCGCCGGGTCGACTTGGCGACAGCTCGATGCGGCGACACCTCGACGCAGCGACACCTCGACGTGGGGACCGATCGACATGCCGACAGCTCGCCTCGTCGCCGTGCCGACCTGCCGACTCGTCGACGAGGCGTCAGGTCGCCTCCGCGCCCGACGGACTCAGTGCTCGGACGAGTGGTGGTGGAAGCGCCGCCACGGGTGCCGGCGGGCGGGCACCTGCGGCTCGCCGGGCGCCGGGCCCGGCATCGCGTCGGCAGCGCGCGGCTGCCCCTGCGCGGCGGCGTCCCTGCTGGCCGTCGCACCGCGGGGCGGCCGGCACTGATCGGCGAGGCGCTCGCGGCTCAGCGATCGCTGCAGCCCGAGCGGATCGCCGCGGTGCCCGCGGGCGGCGACGTCGTGCTGAGCCTCCCACTGGGCGATGAGCTTCTCGTCCGGTGACATCTCCCGGCGCCGGTCGTCACCGGGCGTCGGCGGGGTCGACCTGTCCATGAGCGTCCTCCCTGCTGTCCCTGCTCCCCGGCCGGGCATGGTCCGGCCGGCGCTGTGGGCGCACCACGACCACTGGGCAGCCGGCGGCCTCGACCAGCGAGGTCGTCACCGACCCCAGGAGCCGGCCGCGGACGCCGCCCCGGCCGCGCGAGCCGATGACCAGCATCTCGGCGTCGGCCGACGCGGCGGCCAGCGCGGGGACGGGCGAACGGTGCACCGCCCGGCACTGCACCGTCACGCGCTCGGGCACCCCGGCCGCGGCGACGTCGTGGGCGAGGGCGGCCTGCACCGCCGCCTCGTAGTCGGCCATCGGCGGTACGTACGCCGGCTCCCAGGTCGGCGGCCGCGGCGCGTTGGTCAGCGACCACGCCCGGACCACCGTCAGCCGCAGGCCCGTCCGGTCCGCGAGCCGCCCGGCCCAGGCGAGCGCCGCGCGGGCGCAGGCGGACCCGTCCACCCCGACGACGATCTCTCCGCCGCGATCCGGCATTCCGTCCACCGCAGCACCTCCCGGCCGGTCCCCGGTGACCTCCGCAGTCCAGTGCACGCCCGCAGCGGTCCGCCGGGACAGTGCCGTTGGTCCCCGTGGGGGAGGGTCAGGCGGAGGGAGGGTCAGGCGGAGGGCGTCCTACCGAAGGTGAGCACCTCGGTGACCGGCCGCCGGTTCGTCGACGGCGTCCGGTCACCCGCGGGGTAGCCCAGCCGCAGCAGCATCTGCGGGTGCCCGATCAGCGACAGCCGCGAGCGCAACTGCGAACGGGTCGCCGGCCAGTCCAGGGCCTGGGTCAGCGGTGAGGCGGCCAGCCCGGCCGCGGTGGCCTCCAGCAGCACGCGGCCCAGCGCCCGCCCGGCGGTCAGCCACGCCGCCCGGTCGTCGGCGTCGGTGCCCATCACCACGACCGCGGGACGCTCCACCTCGGGCGGCGCGTCGGGGTCGGGGCCGCGCGGTGCGCCCCCGGCCGGGCGGGACCCGACGACGAAGTCGCGGACCAGCCAGTTCGACGGCCGGGTCGCCGGGTCCTCCCCCGGCACCGCCGCGACCGGGATCCCGTCGACGGCGCCCGGGTCGGTGCGCATCCACCGCTCCAGTTCCGCGAGGTACTCCGGCTCACCCCGCTCGATCTCCTCGGCCCGGGAGATGAGGAACACGGTCGCGACCTCCTCGTCCTCGGTGGTGACCGGCTCCAGCCACACCCGGAAGGCCCCGGCCACCGCCTGCAGCCGCTCGACCAGGTCGGCCGGGACGGCCTGCGGCAGGAAGGGCGCCCGCTCGGTGTGCCGGGCGTCGATCGCCTCGTCGAGGACCCGGTCCTCCTCGTCGGGCTCCCACGGGCCGGTGACCGTCACCGTCGCCAGCAGGTCGGGGTCCGCCGGGTCCGGCAGCAGCTCGACCTCCGTCGCGGACCCGGCGGCGGTCAGCGCGACGACGGCGAACTCGACCGCCACACCACAGCTGACCACGCGCTGGCGCCCGCTCGGGTCCAGTGTCCGCAGCGCCCGCGAGGGGTCGGTGCGCACCGTGAGCCGGTCGCCGTCCGCGACGAACGACCAGGGCTGGGTGTTGTGGATCGACGGTGCGCGGGTCGCGGCCTCGACGACCCGGGTCCACGCGTGCTGGTCCATCCCGTCCTCCCGTCCTCGACTCCCGTGCCCCACCCGGTCGGGCGGGCATCAGACCTCCTCGGTCTCCAGGTCACCGGCCGAGCGCTGCGCCAGGCCCGCGACCACCACGACCGCGACGAGCGCGGCTAGGGCACCGATCACCACGAACGCCGGCAGCTCCAGCAGGGCGTCCAGCGCGGCGACCACGGCGGCCAGGACGGGCCACCACCACTGCCGGCGGGTGTCGCCGGTCATCGCCGACGTCGTCACGCTGGCCGACAGCAGGTAGACCGCCACCCCGCCCGCGACCAGCAGCCGGGTCGCCGGCGGCACCTCCCCGGCCGCGGCCTCGACCACCGCCAGCTCCAGGCCGGCGCCCACGGTGGCCAGCGCGAGCGTCAGCGGCAGGTGGCCGAACACGTAGACGTCGTGGGAGGTGGCGCCGTTGGACTCCCCGGCCTCGCCCAGCAGCCGCTTGGCGCGGGCGCCGGCGAGGTCGAAGTAGCTCCACCACAGCCCCGCCGCCAGCACGAAGCCGAGCACCGCCACCGGCAGCGCGGCCCCCGACCACTTCGCGTCGTAGAGCCCGTGCGCGACCGCCGCCACCGGCTCCCCCAGCACGAGGATGACGAACAGCGCGAACCGCTCGGGCAGGTGCTCGACGTGCAGGGGCACGTCGCTGCGCGAGCGCGTCGCCAGCAGCGGCACCAGCGCCTCGACCAGCACGGCGGCGCCCCACAGCGCGAAGGCGGCCGGCCGGGGCACCGCGAGCGACACCGCCCACAGCACCGCCCCCGCACCGGCCCCGGCCAGGTAGAGGCGGGTGATCGGCCGCGCCTCGGGCACGTGCCGGTGCGCGCGGTGGTACTGCAGGAGCAGCGTCCCGCGCAGCAGCAGCTGGCAGACGACGAAGACGGTGAACCGCTCTCCCGTCGCCTCCGACGCCGAAGCCGCCAGCCCGACGACGGCGGCCATGCTGGCCAGCTTGTACACGCGGTAGACGACGTCGTCGTGGTCGAAGCGGTTGGCGTAGAGCGTCGAGCTGATCCACGACCACCACACCGTGGCGAACAGGCCCGCGAAGACGAGGAACCCGTGCAGGGTGACGTCCTCGCGCAGCGCGATCGCCAGCTCCGCCACGACCAGCACGAACGCCAGGTCGAAGAACAGCTCCAGCCGCGAGGCCGAGCGGTTGTCGTCGGTGCGCAGGCTCGGCGGCCTGACCAGCCCCCCGGGGCCGGTCAGCCCCTGCCACAGTCGTCGGCCCGCTCCCTCGTCGGCCACACGTCCCCCCTCGTCACGAGCGCCGGTCGCGCCGGTCAGGGCGCGGCGGTCGCCTCCGGCAGCGGCCCCGTCCGGGTCAGCTTGCGCCACACCCAGCTCTGCGGCACCCGCTGGCCGGTGACCAGGTAGTCGGCGACGCCGTCGATGAACATCGTCGCCTCCACCTCCCGGTGTACCGCTGCCCGGCCGGCGAAGAGCAGCTCGTCGCCGGGCTGGAGCACCAGGTCACCGTCGGGGGTCATCAGCGCCTCGTCCCCGCGCAGGGCCAGGAGCGGCACGGCCAGCAGGGTCTCGTCCCGGTCGGCGGGGTCGCGCAGCAGGTCGCACAACCGGAACCCCCCGGCGGCCAACCGCGGGTGCAGGGCCGGGGCGTCGTCCGCGGTGAGCCGCACCTTCCACAGCGCCTCGAGGTGGGTGCCGCACGCCTCCAGCAGCCGCTCGACGACGCCGGCCGACCAGTCGTCGGTCTGCCTCGGCAGCTCGCGCAGGAAGCGCCAGAGCAGCGGCGTGCTCAGCCGGGCGTAGGCGTCGTGGGCGACCACCTCGGTCGGCACGAGCAGCGCGTCGACCTCCATCGCGGCGAACAGCGCCGCGTCGGCGGGCTGGTTCTGCCGGGCGGCGACGAACAGGCCGGGGTTGATCCGCCGCGCCTCGGCCACCAGCGACAGGTTGGTCGTGTCGTTGTCGGTGGCGGCGACCAGGCCGACCGCGGACGCCATGTCGGTCGACCGGATGACGTCGGGGTCCGCGGAGTCCCCGACGACGGTCGGCTCCTCCTCCGGCGAGGGGTCGACGGTGGTCACCTCCAGGCCCTCCGCGCGCAGGTCGGCGGCGAAGTGGCGGCCGAACCGCCCGTAGCCGCACACCACCCACCGTCCCGGCGCCGGGGCCTTGCCCCGCGGCGGCAGCTCCGCGCCCGGCCCGCTCTCCAGCCAGGTCATGAGCTGGTAGGACGCCGGGGTCCGCAGCGCCAGCCGCAGGTGGTCGCCGAACCGGTCGAAGGGGTTGATGATCGTCGGCGAGCCGAAGCCGGACATCCGCTCGGCCACCGTCGCCGACGTCGTGCGGGCGACCACCGGGAGCTCGGGGCGCAGCAGCGCGGCGGCCATGGTGACCGCGAGGTTGGCCTCGTCGTCGCCGGTGACGGCCAGCACGCCCTCGCAGTACGGGTGCCCGAGCCCGGCGACGCCGAGCACGTGCGGGTCCCGCGCGTCGCCGACCAGCCCGGGGACGTCGGCCCGGTGGCTGGCGATCTCGAGGGCGTCGATGCGGCTCTCCGAGATGTCGACGACGGTGAACCGGCGGCCCAGCGCGTCGAGGGAGAGCCCGAGCGTCTCGCCGGCCTGTCCGTACCCGGAGATCAGCAGGAACGGCTCGCGCAGCCGGGTGACCTTGCGCGACACGTGCCGCAGTGCCAGCGCCTGGCGGAAGGCGCGGTCCTGCAGCAGCGCCAGCAGCGAGCCGATCGCGTAGGCCCAGCCGACGACGGTCAGGTAGATCGTCGCCGTCGTCCACATCCGCTGGCCGTAGCTGAAGGCGTAGGGGATCTCGCCGAAGCCGATCGTCGTCGCCGTGTAGCTCATGACGTAGAACGCGTCGAACAGGCTCAGCCTGGTCGGCTGCCCCTCCGCGTCGACGCCCGGGATGAGCGAGAGCCCGAGCACGCTGACGAAGAAGATCACGATGAGCGTGATCAGCGGCGCGCGCATCCGCCGGAGGACGACGAACACCGTCGCCGACCCCTCCGCGCGCGGGACGACCGGCGCCCTCCGGCGCGCGCGCCGGCCGCGGGTGGTGACGGGGGGCGGCGGGGCGGCTTCCACGGCGGTCGGCGGCGGTCAGTGGCGCTGGAAGGAGACGGTCTCGACGACGAGCAGCACCACCGAGACGACGTTCGCCAGCAGCGCGCCGCCGGACAGCGACACCATGCTCGCCGTCGCGTTCGCGGTCAGCCCGTCGGTCGAGATGTGCACCGCCCACGCCCACGTCAGGGTCGCCGCGACCAGCTGCAGGTCGGCCACCAGGCTGGTCGCCAGGTGCACCGCGCCGATCTGGGTGCGGTCGCCGAACTTCAGCACCGTGGCGACCAGGCTGACCACCAGCGCGGCGAACAGCTCGTAGACGTTGTGCTGCTCCGGGTCCTCGATGTCGCCGATGAAGAACCCGAAGTTCAGCGTCGCCGCGAGCAGCACGAAGAAGCCGAAGACGACCTTCTCGAGGTTCATGCGGCTCCCGCGGCGGGCTGGGCGGCGACGGCGCCGACCCTAACGCCGCGCAGGCACCGGCGCCCCTAGGTACCGCAGGCACCGGCGCCCCTAGGTACCGCAGGCACCGGCGCCCCTAGGTACCGCAGGCACCGGCGCCGGGGAGTGCGGGGCTCCCCGGCGCCGGGCGTCCTCGGTGGGTCGTGGGTGCTCAGCGGGTGTGGTGCACGTCGGCCAGCCCGTGCACCGGCGTCGGGATGCCGGCGTGGCGGGCCGTGAGCTGCAGCGCCAGGTAGAGCGAGTAGTGCCGCGACTGGTGCAGGTTGCCGCCGTGGAACCACAGCCCCTCCTGCCGGGTGGGCTTCCACATGTTGCGCTGCTCGCCCTCCCACGGGCCCGGGTCCTTGGTCGTGTCCGAGCCCAGGCCCCACACCTTCCCCACCCGGTCGGCGGCCTCCTGGCTGATCAGGTCGGCCGCCCAGCCGTTCATCGACCCGTAGCCGGTGGCGTAGACGACCAGGTCGGCCGGCAGCTCGGTGCCGTCGTCGAGCACGACGGCGTCCTCGGTCAGGCGGACGACCTGCCCGTGCACCAGGTGCACGTCGCCGTTCGCGACCAGGTCGGCGGCGCCGACGTCGATGTAGTAGCCCGAGCCGCGGCGCAGGTACTTCATGAACAGGCCGGAGCCGTCGTCGCCCCAGTCCAGCCAGAACCCCGCCTTCTCCAGCCGGTCGTAGAAGTCGGCGTCGCGCTCCTTCATCTGCTCGTACGCCGGGATCTGGAACTCGTGCAGGATCCGGTAGGGCAGCGAGGCGAAGACCAGGTCGGCCTTCTCCGTCGTCATGCCGGCGGCCACCGCCTCCTCGCTGTAGAGCGCCCCGAGCCCGATCTCCATCAGGCTGCTGCTGCGCACGATGTGCGTCGAGGACCGCTGGACCATCGTCACGTCGGCGCCGTGCTCCCACAGCGCGCCGCAGATGTCGAAGGCGGAGTTGTTGCTCCCCACCACGACCACCCGCTTGCCGGCGTAGGCGTCCGGGCCGGGGTGGGCCGAGGAGTGGTGCTGCTCGCCGCGGAACACGTCCTGGCCGGGCAGCACGGGCACGTTCGGCTTGCCGCTCATCCCGGTGGCCAGCACCAGCTGCTGCGGCCGGAGCGTGAGCTCCTCGCCGTCGCGGACCAGCTCCACGGTCCACTCGCCGGCCGCCTCGTCGTAGGCCGCGCTGCGGACCTCGGTGCTGCCCCAGTACGGGATCTCCATGACCTTCACGTACGACTCGAGCCAGTCGGCGATCTTGTCCTTGGGCGAGAACACCGGCCAGTTGTCGGGGAACGGCAGGTAGGGCAGGTGGTCGTACCAGACGGGGTCGTGCAGGCAGAGGGACTTGTAGCGGCTGCGCCACTGGTCGCCGGGCCGGGCGTGCCGGTCGACGACGAGGGCCGGCACGCCCAGCTGGCGCAGCCGGGCACCCAGCGCGACGCCGCCCTGCCCCCCGCCGACGACGAGCACGTACGGCTGGGTGGTGCGGCCGAGCTCGGCCTCCTCGCGGGCGCGCCGCTCGGCCCACGTCAGCCGCTGCCGGTCCACCCCGTGCTCGGCGCCCCTGGGCCGGCCGGGGCCGCGCGGCTCCTCGTGCCCCGTGAGCTCGTACAGCGTGGTGAGGAACGTCCATGCCCGAAGCTGCCCGTCCTCCTCGACCAGCCGGACCAGCCCCTTGCCGCGGCCGACCGCCGTCTGGAAGGTGAACCAGGCGGTGGTGACGCCGTCGGCCTCCTCCGGTTCCTCGCTGACGGCGAAGCCCGAGGGGTCGGTGCGGTCCAGCGTGGCGGTGAGCAGGTCCGTCACGCCCGCGCGGTGCTCGACGGTGGTGATGTTCCAGCTGAAGGCGACCAGGTCGCGCCAGTAGCTCGTGCTCGCGAACAGGCCGGCGGCCCGCTCGACGTCGCGGGCGCGGAACGCGTCCTCCAGAGCGGCGAACCAGTCGGCCGCACGGCGGGCGGCGCCCTGCGGGGGCGCGTCCAGGGTCTGCGTCACGCAGGCCTCCTCTTCCCGGTCTGACGTCGTCCCGGTCGGGCGTGGTGTGATGTGCAGCACAGCGCCCCGCGGTCCGGAGCGGGAGCGTTGCAGCGGATTGCACGCCCGAGGAGGCGCCGGTGCCCGCGTGGTCGGCGGTCGCGCCCGGGACCGACCTGTCCACCCACGCCCGGGTGCTCTCCCGGGTGCACGACGCCGTCCTCGCCGGCGGGCGCCCGCCGGTGCGGCCGCGGCGCGTGGTCGAGCGGTCCTGGTCGCGCGTGCTGGGCCTCGGCATGGACCCCGACCGCCCCCGCGCGCGCGACCCGCTGCCGGTGGAGGCCGTCGAGGCGCGCCGGCGGGGCTCGGGCCTGTCCCCGGTCGTCGACGAGCTGCGGCAGGTCCTGGTCGGCGTCGCCGACGCCTCGTCCGCCCTCGTCGTGGTGACCGACGCCGACGGCGTGGTGCTGTGGCGCGAGGGGTCGTCGGGCACCCGGCGGCAGGCCGACCGGCTGGGCTTCGCCGAGGGGGCGACCTGGACCGAGGCGGCGGTGGGCACGAACGCGATCGGCACCGCGCTGGCCGAGGCCGCGCCGGTGCAACTGTTCTCCGCCGAGCACTTCGAGGCCGCCCAGCACCCCTGGTACTGCTCGGCGGCGCCGGTGCACTCGCCGGTCACCGGCGACCTGCTCGGCGTCGTCGACGTCAGCGGGCCGGCGCTCACGCTGCACCCGGCGATCGGCGCGCTGGTGGAGACCTCGGTGCGGCTGGCCGAGTCGGGCCTGTGGCGGCGGCACGAGCAGCACCTCGAGCGGCTGCGGCGCAGCGCCGAGCCGGTGCTCGGGACCGTGCGCGGGCCGCTGCTGGTCGTCGACGACGACGGGTGGGTGGCCGTGCGGTCGGGCATCGCCGCGGGTCCCCGGGTGGCCGTCCCGCGCGCCGGCCGCCCCGTCGCGGTGGCCGGGCTGGGCCTGTGCACCCCGGAGCGGCTGGGCGAGGGCTGGTTGGTGCGCCCGTACGAGCCGCGGGCGACGGTGGCCGCCGAGCTCGACCTCGCCGCCGCGCCGGTGCTGCGGGTGTCCGCCGGCGAGGGCTCGCCGCACGGGGGGTCGTGGTCGGCCGCGCTGACCCGCCGGCAGGCCCAGGTCCTCGCGCTGGTCGCGCGCGCCGGCCGGCAGGGGACGGACGCCGCCGCACTGGGCCGCGGCCTGTTCGGCGACGACGGGCACGTGGTCGCCGCGCGCGCCGAGGTGTCCCGGCTGCGCCGCGTCGTCGGCGACCTCGTGGCGACAGCGCCCTACCGCCTCGCCGACGGCGTCACGCTGACGGTGCGTACCGGACCGGGCGGCGGGTAGCCCCCCGGCGTCCCCCTCCCTGAGTCCCCGAGGAGACCACGTGGCCGACGCCGTACCCGCCCAGGACGTGCTCGCGCACCTCGGCGAGGTCGACTACCCCGCCGACAAGGACGCCCTGATGGTGGCCGCCGAGCGGCACGGCGCCCCCGACACGGTGCTGCGCGCCCTCCGGACGGTGCCGCCCGGGATCGACTACGCCCACGCCGACGAGGTGGTCCGCGCGCTCGGCCCGGCCTCCGACTCCGGCGAGGACGAGACGCACGCCGCCGAGCGCGCCCGCGCCGACGCGCGCGCGGCCTTCACCGGGCACCCGGCCGACCCGCAGGCCGGCGGCGAGCCCACCGGCTGACCTCCCAGGAGCGGCCTGCGCCGCGCGGGAACCCGCCGGTGTCGTACCCGGCTGACAGCATGGCGGCGTGTTGCTCGCCGACGTCGTCACCGCGTCCGCCGCGGTGGCCGCCACCCGGGCCCGGACGGCGAAGGCGGCCGCCATCGCCGGGGCGCTGCGGGGCGCCGGGCCCGGCGAGGTCGGCCCGGTCGCCGCGTGGCTGGCCGGTGAGCTGCCGCAGGGGCGGGTCGGCGTCGGCTGGCGGACGTTGTCGCGCGCGGTGCCCGGGCCGGCGGCCGCGCCGTCGCTGACGGTCGCCGCGGTCGACGCCGCCCTCACCGCGCTCGCGGCCACCTCCGGCAGCGGCTCCACCGCCCGCCGCGAGGCGCTGCTCGGGGAGGTGCTCGCGGCCGCCACCGCCGACGAGCAGCGCTTCCTCGTGCGGCTGCTCGGCGGGGAGCTGCGCCAGGGCGCGCTGGAGGGCGTGCTCCTCGACGCCGTCGCCGCCGCCGCGGAGGTGCCGCTGGCGGTCGTGCGCCGCGCCGCGATGCTCACCGGCCGGCTCGACGAGACGGCTGCCACCGCGCTCACCGGCGGCGAGGCGGCGCTGGCCGCCGTCGGGCTGCGGGTGGGCCGGCCGGTGCGGCCGATGCTGGCGAGCCCCGGCTCCTCCCTCGACGCCGCGCTCGCCGACCTCGGCGCGGAGGTGACCGTGGAGCACAAGCTCGACGGCGCGCGCATCCAGGTCCACCGCGACGGCGACACGGTGCGGGTGTGGACCCGCACCCTGCGCGAGGTCACCGACGGCGTGCCCGAGCTGGTCGCCTGCGTGCGCGCGCTGCCGTGCCGCACCGCCGTCCTGGACGGCGAGACCCTCGCCCTCGACGACGACGGCCGGCCGCGCGCCTTCCAGGACACGATGAGCCGCTTCGGCAGCGACGGCGCCGACCCCGACGACGCCGCCGCGGTGCTGCTCTCGCCGTTCTTCTTCGACGTGCTGCACCTCGACGGCCGCGACCTGCTCGACGAGCCGCTGGCCGCCCGCCTCGACGTCCTCGACCGGCTGCTGGCCGCCGAGGACGCCGCGCCGCTGCGGATGCCCGGGGCCCGGCGCCCCACCCCGGAGCGGGCGGCCGCCGTGCTCGACGACGCGCTGGCCGCCGGCCACGAGGGCGTGGTGGTCAAGGCGCTCGACGCGCCCTACGCCGCCGGCCGCCGCGGCCGCGCCTGGCAGAAGGTCAAGCCGGTGCACACCCTCGACCTCGTCGTCCTCGGCGTCGAGTGGGGGTACGGCCGGCGCACCGGGAAGCTGTCCAACATCCACCTCGGCGCGCGCGACCCCGACGGCGGCGAGCCGCTCATGGTGGGCAAGACGTTCAAGGGCATGACCGACGAGCTGCTGGACTGGCAGACGGCCACCTTCCCGGCGCACGCCCGCGCCGAGCACCCGTGGGGGCTGGAGCTACGGCCGGAGGTGGTCGTGGAGGTGGCCCTCGACGGCGCCCAGCGCAGCACCCGCTACCCCGGCGGCGTCGCGCTGCGCTTCGCCCGGGTGCTGCGCTACCGCCCCGACCGCGGCCCGGCCGACGCCGACACCGTGGACGCGGTGCGCGCGCTGCTGGCGGGGGGCTGAGCGCCGTGCTCACCCGTCCGGGTGGGGGCGGCCCGGCCCGGCTCACGGACGCCGACGGCGCGGCCGATGCGACGGTCGTGACCAGTCTCGCGGTCCGGGAGGACGCGCTCGCCGAGGGTGAGGTACCCGTGCCGGAAGCGGTCGGCGCGCTGCTCGCGGACCTCGACGAGCTGGAGACCCTGTCCCGCTTCGCCGCCGGGTCGGCAACCGGGCGCGCCGAGGCCGCGGCCGAGACCGCCCGGCAGCTGGGCCGCCCCGACCTCGAACAGCGTGCCCGCCTGGTCCGCGCCGACCTGCAGCGCCGGCGCGGCGCCGTCGCCGAGGCCGGCCGGACCGCCTCCGAGGTGCACCGCTGGGCCACCGAGGCCCGCGACCGGTACCTGATGGCCCGCAGCTCCTTCGTGCTCACCGCCGTCCTGCAGGAGGTCGGCGACCTGGCCGGCGCGCTCGAGCACGCCGTCTCCTCGATCGACCTGCTCGACGAGACCGCCCTGCCGGCGCTGCGGATCGACCACCTGGTGCGGCTGGCCGACGTCCTCGGGCTGGCCCGTGACCCCGCCGCACCCGAGCGCTACACCGCCGTGCTGCGGCTGGCCGAGGAGCTCGGTGACGTCGACCGGCAGCTGCGCATCCTCAACAACCGCGCCTACACCGACACGCTGGCCGGCCGCTTCGACGACGCGCTGGCGCACAGCGACCGGTTGCAGGAGCTGGCGCGGGCGCACGGGCGCCCGCTCGCCGTCGGCGACCTCGACACCGTCGCCCGCGCGCTCATGGGCGCCGACCGGTTGACCGAGGCCGAGGCGGCGCTGCGGCTCGGCCTCGCGCCCGAGGTGCTCGAGGCCTCCTCCGACGGCGACGCCGGCGCGGACTTCCTGCTCACCCTCGCCGAGGTGCAGCGCCGCCGCGGCGAGGTGGACCTCGCGCAGGACACCCTCTCCGAGTGCGTCCGGCGCTGCGACCTGCACGGCCTGACCGCCATCCGGGTGCGCGCCCGCGCCGAGCAGGCCGAGCTGCACGCCGCCGTCGGGGACCACCGGGCCGCGTACGAGGAGCACAAGCGGTACGTCGCCGAGCTCGTGGAGCTGCAGTCCGCGCAGCGCGAGGCCCGCGCCCGGGCGCTGCAGGCGGTGTACGAGACCACCGAGGCGCGCCGGCAGAGCCGCCGCTGGCGCGAACTGTCGCTGCGCGACCCGCTCACCGGCCTCTATAACCGCCGCCACGTCGACGAGGAGCTGCCGCGGCTGCTCGCCGGTGGCACCGACCGGCTGTGGGTGGCGCTGCTCGACCTCGACCACTTCAAGCGGGTCAACGACACCTGCTCGCACGCCGTCGGCGACGAGGTGCTGCGCGCGGTCGCGACCCTGCTGCAGGAGATCCCGGCCCCGGGCGGCGGCTCGTTCGCCGCGCGGATGGGCGGTGAGGAGTTCCTCCTCGTGCTGCCCGGCATCGACGACGAGGACGCGGCCACACACCTGGAGCGCGTCCGCAGCGCCGTCGCGGCGCACCCGTGGGCCGGCCTGACCGGTGGCCTGCCGGTGACGGTCAGCGCCGGTGCCGCGAGCGCCGCCGAGGTCCCCGACCCGACCCCGGCGCAGCTGCTGGGGCTGGCCGACGCCCGCCTCTACCGCGCCAAGCGCGCCGGCCGCGACCGCGTCGTCGCCACGGGCTGACCCGCCCGGGGCCGGTCACCGGACAGCGGCGAGTGCCGTCAGCGGGGGCGGGGGATCTCGGCGAACAGCGGGCGGCCGACCTCGGGCCGGGCGAGCAGCTGGGCGAGGTCGGTGGTGTTGCGCGAGACCGAGACGAGTAGGCCGCCGGAGCTCAGCGGCACCTCCGGGTGGGCGAGCGGGGCGTAGGTCAGCACGCCGGTGTCGTAGCCGGCGGGCGCCGGCAGCGCGCGGGACGGCGCCCACGGCCCGGTCGGCCCGGGCGCGGTCCAGGTCCACACGAAGTCGGCCAGGTCGCCGCCGCGCTTGGACACCGCCACCCAGGTGCCGTCGACCTCGTCGACCGACAGCGTCTGCGACACCCCTCCGTCGGCGGCCAGCACCGGGGCGGCGGCGGCGATGTCGGGCTGCCACCGGGTGCCGTCCCAGAACCGCCAGGTGCCGCGGTCGGCGGGGTCGGCCACCGGGATGCGGGCGACGTAGAGCTCGCGGCCGAACTCGAACGGCTCCCCGGTCAGCCGGGTGCCGTAGACGTGGTACCAGTCGCCGCTCACGGTCGCCGCCGCACCCCAGTTGACCTGCTGCTCGGAGGTGTCGTCGGGCGTCAGCTCGAGCACCTCCAGCGGCTGCGGGGCCTCGCCGGCCCGCACGGTGAACACCGCCGCCGTCGTGCCGCGGAAGCGGAAGTCGAGGGCGCCGCCGGACCCGTCGCCGCGCTCGGTGCGCGCGCACAGCACGACGACGACGTCGTCGACGCCGGCGTCGGCCAGTCCCTCGGTCGGCGGCAGGACCACCACCGACATCGGCCACCGCACCACGTCGCCGGACACGTCCGGCACCACCGGCCCGTTGCCGGGGGGCAGCAGCTGGGACACGCACGTGCCCGAGGTGACGAGCAGGGAGTTGGCGACCAGGCGGGGCGTGACGTCGCCGGCGCGGACCGTGTCGCCGAAGACCCACACCAGCCGGCCGTCGGAGAGGCGCGCGCTGGCGCCGACGTCCCCGGCCTGCCAGTAGGGCAGGTCGCCGCGGGCGACGACCTGGTTGACCAGGTCGGCGGAGGCCAGCGGCGGGCTGCCCGCGGGCGGGCACGCCGGCTCGAGGCGGTAGGGCCGCGGGCCGTCGTCCGCCGGGCCCGGGTCCGCGCACCCCGTCAGGAGCAGCGTCAGCGCGAGCAGCGCGGAGCACCGGCGGGGCACGGTGCCCACTCTGCCCGACGGCTCCCGGGGAGCAGACTGCACCGGTGAGCGCCGACACCCCGCCGATCAGCCTCTTCCCCGTCGCCGACCCCGCCGCCCTGCCGGCCGACCTCGCCGAGCGGTACGCCGACGTGCAGGAGCGCTCGGGGTTCCTGCCCAACGTGTTCGCGGCGCTGGCCTGGCGGCCGGAGGAGGCCCGGGCCTTCTTCGCCATGCACGACGCGCTGATGGACAAGGACACCCCGGGCCTGTCCAACGGTGAGCGCGAGCTGATCGTGGTGGCCACCAGCGCGGCCAACGACTGCGCCTACTGCGTCGTGGCGCACGGGGCGATCGCCCGCATCCGCACCCGTGACCCGCTGCTGGCCGACCTGGTCGCCGTCGACTGGCGCAAGGCGCCGCTGGACGAGCGGATGCACACCGTCCTCGACGTCGCCGTCCGGCTGGCCACCGACCCGGCCGCGGTGACCGCCGCCGACCTCGGCCGGCTGCGCGCCGCGGGCCTCAGCGACGACGACGTCTGGGACGTCGGCGCGATCACCGCCTTCTTCGCGCTGTCCAACCGGCTGGCGCACTTCGCGGCGATCCCGCCCAACCCCGAGTTCCACCTGCTGGGCCGCCTCCCCCGGGAGCGGTGACCCGCACCGCTCCCGGGGGAGGCGGACGATCAGCCCGCCGACTCCTCGAACAGCTCCCGGGCGACGACACCGGTGTCGGGGTTGTCGGTGAACAGCCCGTCGACGCCGGCCTTGAGGAACCGCAGCTGCTCGTCGATGGCGCGGCCGTAGGCGGCGGGGTCGTCGCCCTCCCGCAGGTCGGTGGGCAGGAAGCTGTTCTCGTTGCGGAACGTGTACGGGTGGACCAGAAGGTCAGCGGCGTGCGCGTCCTCGACCAGCGCCGACGGCTCGCCCAGGCTGCCGTCGGGCAGCCGCGGGATGACCAGGTTCTTGTCCGGGCCGACGCCGTCGGCGTACTCCCCGACGGCGGCGAGGCCCTCGGCGGTGACCAGGTCGGCGTAGGTGCGCGGGTCACCGGCGGCGACCAGGTCGTAGGGCGCCCCGGTAGCCGACAGCAGCTGCACCAGCGGGACGTCGACCATCGTGTCGAGGTCGCGCAGGTTCGCCGTCTCGAACGACTGGAGGAACACCGGGGCGTGCCGGTGGGCCAGGTGCGCCTCGCGCAGGTCCTCGACCAGCGGCTCCTCCATCGACAGCCCGATGCCGTCGAAGTAGGTGGGGTGCTTGGTCTCGACGTAGGCGCCGATCTCGCGGCGCAGCTCGCGGCTGAGCTCCTCGCGCAGCTCCAGGAACTCGTCGACGGTGGGGACGGCGTAGAGCCCGTCGTAGAGGGTGTTCTCCTCGCGGACGTCGGGCAGCCGCTCGACCGCCCGCAGGGTGCGCAGCTCCTCGAGGGTGAAGTCCTCGGTGAACCAGCCGGTCAGCTCGACGCCGTCGATGGTGCGCGTGGTGCGGCGGTCGGCGAACTCGGGGAGGTCGGCGACGTCGGTGGTCCCCGAGATCTCGTTCTCGTGCCGGCACACCAGGACGCCGTCGGCGGTGTTCACCGCGTCGCACTCGATGTAGTCGGCGCCCATCCGGGCGGCGAGCTCGTAGGCAGCCAGCGTGTGCTCCGGGCGGTAGCCCGAGGCGCCGCGGTGACCGATGACGATCGGCTCGTCCGACCCGGTCGCCGCGTGTCCCGGCGGGGAGGACGGCGGGGTCGCCGACGCGGGTGCGGCGAGGACGACCGGGACGGCGATCAGGGCGACGACGGCGCCGGCGCGACGACGGGACGGAACGGGCACGGTTGCCTCCGCGGGCTCGGCGGCGACTCTCGCCGGCGGCCCGTCCGGCACATCATCCGGTGGAGGTGGACGGCCCGCCGACGGAGCGGCGAACACCGGGTGAACCCGTCTCCGGGCCACCGGTACCGACCGGGGCGGGCAGGATCGGCGCCATGCCCGCCCCCGGCACCCCCCTGCAGCACCTGGGTTTCCTCACCATCGGCTCCTTCGACCCGACCGACCCCCGGCCCGGGCACGAGGCGACGCTGCGCGTGGTCGAGCTCGGCGAGCAGCTCGGCTTCGACAGCGCCTGGCTGCGCCACCGGCACCTGCAGCCCGGCATCTCCTCACCGGTCGCCGTCCTGGCGGCGCTGACCCAGCGGACGTCGCGGATCGCGCTCGGCACCGCCGTCACCCCGCTGGCGTGGGAGAACCCGCTGCGGCTGGCCGAGGACCTCGCCACCGTGGACGTGCTCTCCGGCGGGCGGCTCCACCCGGGCGTGAGCATCGGCCCGCCGATGCACTGGGACGACGTCCGCGGCGCGCTCTACCCCGACACCGCCGATGCCGAGGACTTCACCTACACCCGGGTGGAGCGCCTGCTGCGGCTGGTCGCCGGCGAGCCCGCCGCGTCCTTCTCCGGGCGCGAGGGGGTCGCCGAGGAGTGGTCGGACCGGGTGCAGCCGCACTCCCCCGGCCTGCGCGAGCGGCTCTGGTACGGCGGCGGCAGCACCCGGTCGGCGCAGTGGGCCGGACAGGCCGGGATGAACCTGCTGACCAGCAGCGTGGTCAAGGCCGAGGGCGACCGGACCGACTTCGCCGCAATCCAGGCCGAACAGGTCCGGGCCTACCGCGAGGCCGGCGGCACCGGCCGGGTGTCGCAGGGCCTGGTGGTCATCCCCACCGACTCCGCCACCGCCGACCAGCGCGAGCGCTACGCCGCCTACGTCGCCGAGCGCACCCCGCGCACCCGCAGCCCGCAGGGCCCGGCGCGGCTGCTGTTCGCCGCGGACCTCGTCGGCTCCTCGGAGGAGATCGCCGAGGCGCTGTACGCGCACGCCGGGTTCCGCGAGGTCACCGACGTGGCCTTCGCGCTGCCGTTCAGCTTCGCCGAGACCGACTACGAGCAGATCCTCACGGACATCGCCACCCGCCTCGGCCCGCAGCTCGGGTGGACACCGGTCTGACCTCGCCCGGGGTCGCATGACGATCCGGTGACGAAGCTCCCGGAGACCTGGCGACCGGTCGCCGCGGGTGCATCCTGCCCCCGTACGCCGTGAGGGGAGGCCCCGGTGCCCACGACCGTCCCACCCGCCGCCGGGAGACTGCTCATCCGGGTCTCCATCGGCGTCCCGGCCACCGTCCTGGGCCTCGCCGGTGCGGTGACCGAGGGCTGGCCGGTGCTCGCCTGGGGAGCCGTCCTGGCCGTCGTGGGCGCGTCCGGGCTGGCCTGGCTGCACCGCAGCTGCGGCGACGTCGTGCCGGACCTCGCGCACCCGGCGACGGGCGCCTGCGCGCTGGCCACCGTGCCGGCGGTCCTGTCCGGCGCCATGGTGCTGGAAGCCGCCGGAGGGCTGCTCGTGATGGTCCTGATGGTCGCCGGCTCGGTGGCCTTCGGGCTGTGGCTCCCCGGGGACCGGGTCGCCACCCCGGCCTCCCGGTCGGGAGCGCCCGCCACCCCCGTCCCCGACGACGCCGCGCTGCGCGAGGTCCTGCGCGCGGCGACCACCGCTCGTCTGCTCGACGAGTGGCGGGCACTCCAGGACCGAGTCGACCAGGGCATCCCGGCCGGCCTGGCCCAGGTCCGCCTCCGCGCCGCGCTGATCGACGAGTTGGCCACCCGGGACCCGGCCGGCACCGCCCGCTGGCTCGTCGACGACCCGACCGGTCCCCCCGAGCACCACATCCGTCGGGAGCCCGGCGGCGGTGACTGACCCGCCGCCGGCGGGACCCGCCGCGCGCCTCCCGCCGGCGGCGGGCAGGATCACCGCGTCCGGCCGGCGGAGGGGAGCGCATGGACGACGTGGACCGCGCCGTCGCGGCGCTGCGCGCCCGGGGGTCGCTGAAGTGGACCCGCCACCCCGACGCCCTCGGCGCGTGGGTGGCCGAGATGGACCTCGGGACGGCGCCGGCGATCACCCGGGCACTGCACGACGCCGTCGACCGCGGCCTGCTCGGCTACCTCCCTGACTGGCTGGCCGACGACGTCGCCGCGGCCTGGTGCGGCTTCGCCCGCGACCGCTACGGCTGGGACGTCCCGCCCGAGCGCGTCCGGCCGTTGCCCGACGTCCTCGCCGGCCTGTCCGCCGCCATCACCCACTTGTCCCGGCCGGGCTCGCCGGTGGTGCTGCCGACGCCGGCCTACATGCCCTTCCTCGAGGTGCCCCCGGCGCTGGGCCGGGAGGTCCTCGAGGTGCCGATGGCCCGCGACGGCGACCGGTACGTGTACGACCTCGACGCGCTCGACGCCGCCTTCCGCGCCGGCGGGCACCTGCTGGTGTTGTGCAACCCGCACAACCCGATCGGCCGGGTGCTGGAGCCCGCGGAGATGCTCGCCGTCGCCGCGGTCGTCGACCGGCACGGCGGGCGGGTCTTCTCCGACGAGGTGCACGCCCCGCTGGTCTTCCCCGGCCACCGGCACGTGCCCTACGCCTCCCTCGACCAGGTGACGGCGGCGCACGCGCTGACGGCCACCAGCGCGTCGAAGGCATGGGACCTCGCGGGCCTGAAGTACGCGCAGCTGGTGCTGAGCAACGACGCCGACGCCGCGACGTGGGCGCGGGTGGGGTACCCGGTCGAGCACGGCGCCTCGACCCTGGGCGCGGTGGCCAACGTCGCCGCGTACCGCGACGGCGTCGCCTGGCTCGACGGGACGCTCGCCGTCCTCGACCGGCACCGCCGGCTGCTCGCGGACCTGCTCGCCGAGCACCTGCCGCACGCCCGGTACCGCCCGCCGGAGGGCACCTACCTCGCCTGGGTCGAGGGCCTCGGCGTCGACGACCCGGGCGACCTGCTGCTGGAGCGGGCCGGGGTGGCGGTGGTCGACGGCGCCCGTTGCGGCGCCGCCGGCCGCGGCGCGATCCGGATGGACCTGGCGACCCCGGAGCCGGTGCTGACCGCGATCGTCGAGCGCATGGCCGCCGCGCTGCGGGGTCAGTCCGACGGCTCCCCCGGCGCGACCCGGTAGACCCGGTACTCCACCCGCTTCCCGGGCACCAGGCGTCCCTCGGCCACGAAGACGGCCTGGTTGACCCAGGCGTAGCGCTCGTCACCGGCCTCGAGCCGCAGGGCGGTGACGAAGTACTGGTCGCCGAAGCCCGTCGCCGGACCCTCGCCGCCCATGAGTGCGAGGACGGCCGGTGTCAGCTCCAGCAGCCCCGTGTACTGCAGGTAGACGTACGCGCCGTCCACCGTCTGCATCGTGGTGCGCACGTCGATCCGGCCGAACCCGTCGGGGCCGACCAGCATCCAGTCCGCACCGCCGCCGACGATCCTGCCCTTCAGCCGCTCGCCGGAGATCTCGCCGCCGGTGACGGTCCCCTCGATGCGGTTCCCGTAGGGCCCGGGACCGACCGGGTGGGGTTCGACGTCGGCGTGGTAGTCGAACTCGGGCACCAGATGGGGCATGACGTCCCTCCCCCGGGACGAGGGCGGGCCGGGAGCCCGCCCGGGACCGGGACCGTGCACCCCTCGCCGGGACCCGGTCAAGGGAGACGGTCGCGTCCGTTCGGGGTCAGCCCCGGTCGGCCTCCACCGCCTCGAGGGCCTTGCGGGCGGCGATGAGCACCGGGTCCCACACCGGCGCGAACGGCGGGGCGTAGGAGAGGTCCAGCGAGAGGACCTCGTCGACGGTCATCTCGTTCCAGATGCAGATGGCCAGGGCGTCGACGCGCTTGGCCGCGCCCTCCCGCCCGACCACCTGGGCACCCAGCAACCGGCCGCTGAAGCGCTCGGCGATCATCTTGACCCGGATCACGCTGGCGCCCGGGAAGTAGCCGGCCTTGGTGGTCGAGTCGACCGCCGCCGTCACGAACGCGTACCCGGCGGCCTCGGCCTCCGCCTCCGACAGCCCGGTCCGCGCGGCCTCGGTGGAGCAGATCTTGGTGATCGCCGTCCCGATGACGCCCGGGAACGTGGCGTAGCCGCCGCCGATGTTGATCCCGGCGACCCGGCCCTGCTTGTTGGCGTGCGTGCCGAGCGCGACCACCACCCGCTGCTTGGACAGCCGGTGCACCGACTCGACGCAGTCGCCGGCCGCCCAGACGCCCGGGACCCGGGTGCGCATCCGCTGGTCGACGGCGATCCCGCCGGAGGTGCCCAGCGGGATGCCGGCCTCCCGCGCCAGACGCACGTTGGGGCGCACACCGAGCCCGAGCACCACCAGGTCGGCGGGCAGCTCGCGGCCGCTCTCGGTCACCACCGCGCGCGCCCGCCCGTCGGGGCCGACGTCGATGCCGGCGACGCCGTCGGACAGCACCAGCTCGATGTCCTCGCAGCGGACCGCCTCGGCGATGGCGGCGCCGACGTCGGGGTCGAACGTGCCGACCGGGGTGGCCGACTTGTCCACCACGGTGACGTCGAGTCCGCGCACCCGGCACGCCTCGGCGATCTCCAGCCCGATGTAGCCGCCGCCGACCACGACCACCCGGCGTACCCGCCCGCTGTCGAGCTCGTCGCGCAGCGCCACGCCGTCGTCGAGGACCTGGACGCCGTAGACGCCGTCGGCGTCGATGCCGTCGACCGGCGGGCGCATCGGCACGCTGCCGGTGGCGTAGACGAGGTCGTCGTAGTACTCGGTGCCCTCGGTGCCCGCCTCGAGGTCGCGCCAGTGCACGGCCCCCTTGTCGGTGTCGATGCCGACCACCTCGGTGCGCATCCGGACGTCGATGCCGGCGGCGCGGTGCTGCTCGGGCGTGCGGGCGACCAGGTCGGCCTCGCGCTCGACCGTGCCGGAGATCCAGTACGGGATGCCGCAGGCGGAGTAGGAGGTGGCGCGGCCGCGCTCGAACATGACGACGTCGAGGTCGGGGCGCCGCTTCTTGGCCTGGGACGCCGCGCTGCCACCGGCGGCGTCCCCTCCGATGACGACGAGGCGGGTGCTCACGTCCGCAGGTTAGGACCGCCGGGCGCTACAGGCCCACCGCGACGGTGGCGGCGAGCTCCCTCGCGGCCTCGAGATCGCCGGCCGAGGGCGCGCCGGTGAGGGACAGCGGCGCGGCGACCTGCCGCCACCGCAGCGCGCCGGTGATGGTGCCGATGGCCCGGAGCGCGCCCGCGGTGTCGTCGCCGCCGTGCACGTAGACGCCGTAGGGCAGGCCGATGGTTGCGTCGAGGCAGGGGTAGTAGACGGTGTCGAAGAAGTGCTTGAGCGCGCCGCTCATGTAACCGATGTTGGCCGGGGTGCCGAGCAGGACGCCGTCGGCGGCCAGGACGTCGGCGGGGCCGGCCGACAGCGCCGGGCGGACCTCGAGGTCGACCTCCTCCACCAGCGCCACGCCCTCGCGCACCGCCTCCAGCACCGCCTGCAGGTTCGGCGAGGGCGTGTGGTGGACGACGAGCAGCCGCGGCATGCCCGCCATCCTGCCCGCGTGATGCGCCCCGTCCCGGAGGGCGGCGGGGTCGGACCCGTGTTCGACGGACTCCACCACGTGCAGCTGGCCATGCCGCGCGGCGAGGAGGAGGCCGCCCGCGCCTTCTTCGCCGGGGTGCTCGGGATGACGGAGGTGGCAAGCCGCCGGTGCTCGCCGCCCGCGGCGGGGCGTGGCCCGCGCCGGCGGGCTGGAGCTGCACCTCGGCGTCGAGGAGGAGTTCGCCGCGGCGCGCAAGGCCCACCCCGGCATCCTCGTGAGCGACCTCGACGACATGGTCCGGCGGCCGGCCGCGGCGGCGCAGTACGTCACCTGGGACGTGGACTTCCCCGGGTACCGGCGCGTGTACGCCGCCGACCCGTTCGGCAACCGCCTGGAGTTCCTGCAGCCGGCCTGAGCGCGTCGGTGCTGCCCGCTACGGTCCGGCCGTGACCGTCGACCTGTTCGCGGGGGTCCCCGTCAGCGACCACGAGCGCGCGCTCGGCTGGTACGGCCGGCTGTTCGGCTCGCCGCCGGCCTTCCTGCCCAACGACGTCGAGGCGGTGTGGGAGCTGGCGGAGCACCGGTACGTCTACACCGAGGCGAAGCCTGCGCACGCCGGCCACGCCATGGTCACGCTGTTCGTCGACGACCTCGAGGAGCGCGTCGCGGCGATCGGCGCCCGCGGCATCGAGCCCGCACTGCGGGAGACATACGACAACGGCGTCCGCAAGGTGGTCTACCGCGACCCCGACGGCAACGAGATCGGCTTCGGCGGCGCGCCGGTCGCCGCCGCCGACACCTGACCGTCGGGCAGCATCGGCCGGCTCGCCGCCGTCAGCGCCGTCTCCGACTGCGGCCCACCGTCCTGACCCGTCCCCGTCCGACCTCCCGAGGAGCTGCTCGTGCCCACGCTCGACCGCCACGACGACGTCTTCGTGCTCGACCTCGGCGACGACGAGAACCGCTTCTCCCCCGGCTGGCTCGCCGAGGTGGACGCCGCGCTCGACGAGGTGGAGCGCGCCGAGGGGCCCCGCGCGCTCGTCACCGCGGCCACAGGCAAGTTCTTCTCCAACGGCCTGGACCTCGCCTGGCTGTCCGGGCACGCCGACCAGCGGGAGTCCTACCTCGGCACGGTCGAGCGGCTGTTCGCGCGCGTGCTGGTGCTGCCGGTGGTCACCGTGGCCGCGCTGCAGGGCCACGTCTTCGCCGCCGGGGCGATGCTGTCGCTCGCCCACGACCTGCGGGTCATGCGGGCCGACCGCGGATTCTGGTGCCTGCCCGAGGTCGACATCGGCCTGCCCTTCAGCCCCGGCATGTCGGCGCTGGTGCAGGCGCGGCTCAGCCCGCAGACCGCGCACGTGGCGATGACGACCGGCCGCCGCTACGGCGGCACCGACGCGCAGGCCGCCGCCATCGTCGACTCCGCCGTCGCCGAGGACGCCGTCCGTCCCACGGCGCTGGAGCTCGCCGGGGCACACGCGGGGAAGGCCGGGCCCGTCCTCGCGGCGATCAAGACGGGCATGTACGCGCCGGTGCTCGCCGAGCTGCGGAGCCGGGCCGCGGGCTGAGCCGGGTCAGTCGAAGAGGACGACCCCCCGGATGTTCCTGCCGGCCTTCATGTCGTCGAAGCCCTCCGCGACCTGGTCCAGCGAGTAGGTCCGCGTGACGAGCTCGTCGAGCTTGAGCGTGCCGGCCTGGTACTGCGACAGCAGCTGGGGGATGTCCCACCGCGGGTTGCAGCCGCCGAAGAGCGCGCCCTGCAGCCGCTTCTGGAACACCGTGAACATGGTGTTGTTGATCGGGATGCCGCCTGCCGCGCGCATGCTCCCGGTGCCGGTGAGGACGACCGTGCCTGCCTTGCGGATGGACATCACGGCCTCGGCGATGTGCTCACCGGTGACCACGCCGACCGCCACGACGGTCGCGTCGGCGCCCTGCCCGTTCGTGAGGGACCGGGCGAGCTCGGTGGCCTCGGCCATGGTCTCGGCGGTGTGCGTCGCGCCGAGCTGCTTGGCGGTCTCGCGCTTGAACTCGACCGGGTCGACTGCGATGACCGCCCGCGCGCCGATGGCCCGGGCGGCCTGCACGCTGTTGATCCCGATCCCGCCGACACCCATGACGACGACCACGTCACCGTCGCGGGCGTCGGACATGTTGGTGACCGACCCCCACCCGGTGGGGACCCCGCAGCCGACGAGCGCGGCCTTGTCCAGCGGCACGCCCGGGTCGATCTTCACCGCCGACCGGGCGTCGACGACGGTGTGCTCGCTGAGCGCGGCGAGGCCGTACGCCTGGCCCACCGGCCTGCCCTGGTAGGACATCCGGAAGCTCGTCGGGTCGTCGATGCGGGCGCCGGTGAACAGCTTCGCGCCGAGGTCGCAGAGGTTCTGCCGACCGGTTGAGCACATGCGGCACCGTCCGCAGACCGCGACGAAGCTGAGGACCACGTGGTCGCCCTCGGCCCACCCCGGGGTGGCGGGACCGACGCCGACGACGACGCCGGCTCCCTCGTGGCCGCCGGCGAGGGGCAGCCGGAGGGGTGGCGCGCTCCCGGGCGGGACGTCGTGGTCATCGGTGTGGCAGAGCCCGACGGCCGCCATCCTGACGAGCAACTCGCCCTCGCGGGGCTCGTCGAGGTCGACCTCGGTGACCTCGTACCGGCCGGGCTGTGTGTGGAGGACTGCACTGCGTGTCTTCACGGCTGCACCTCTGCTCGTGTCCGCGGTGTCGATGGGGGGAGCCCCGCTGTGCGACCGGAGGGTAGCGACGGACCCCCTGCGGTCGCTGCCCTTCCGCCGCGGCTCCTGTGCCGGCGCGCGGGGCCGCCGGGCCGTCGCTGCGGGGCGGACCGCCGTCGTGGAGGGTGGACGCCATGGGCATCGACGAGGACCTGGGCGCAGCGCGCGAGGCGGTGCGCATCGCCGGGGAGGTCGCGGCCGCACGGTTCCGGTCCGCCGGGCTGGCGGTGACGGTGAAGAGCGGCCCCGGCGACGTCGTCACCGAGGCCGACCGGCAGGCCGAGGCCGCCGTCCTCGACCACCTGCGCCTGCGGT
The DNA here is from genome assembly GCF_900115395.1 of Geodermatophilus obscurus. Lineage (GTDB taxonomy): Bacteria > Actinomycetota > Actinomycetes > Mycobacteriales > Geodermatophilaceae > Geodermatophilus > Geodermatophilus obscurus_B. The sequence continues at coordinate 205,891 of NZ_FOWE01000001.1, read as the reverse complement.
GCCCGGACGACGGCGTCGTCGGCGAGGAGGGCGGGCAGCGGCCGGGAGGGCGCACCTGGTTGGTCGACGCGATCGACGGGACCCTGAACTTCGTCAGCGGCGACCCGTTCTGGTGCAGCGCGGTGGCCCTCGTCGACGACGCCGGCGCCGTCGTCTCGGCCGTCCTCCACCCGGCCACCGGCGAGCTCTTCAGCGCCGCCCGGGGCCGGGGGTGCTGGCTCGGCGACGCACCCCTGACCCGCGGCCCGGGACCCACGCTGGCGAACGCCACCCTGTCGACCTACCTCGGCCCCGACGACGTCGGCGACCCCGTCGTCGTCGGGCTGGCCCGGGCGGCCGCGGCGCTGCGCATCCGGGGCTCGGGCAGCCTCGAGCTGGCGTGGGTCGCCGCCGGGCGCGCCGACCTGTGGGTGAAGAGCGACGCCCACCCGTGGGACTGGCACCCGGGAGCGCTGCTGGTGGCCGAGGCCGGCGGCGTCGCCGAGACGGTGGCGGGCTCGGGCGCCGCCTGGTCCTTCGCCGGCGGGCGCGCGCTGCGCGACGACGTCCTGGCCGCCCTCCCCTGCCCCTGAGCGTCGGGGCCGGCATGCGTCCGCGGCGCGCGGGTACTCCCGTGCGGCCAGTCGAGCGAGCGGAGGGACGGCCATGACCTCACCGCAGGACACCCCGGACGACGGCGACGCGGGCGACCGGTCGCAGCCCGAGGGCGCCGTCGGCGTGGAGCTGGGGATGTCGGAGGAGCCGGGCGGCACCTTCGAGCCCGAGGAGGACCCGGACCCCGACCCCGGCTCCTAGCGTTCGCGCATAGGCACTCGGCCACCGCGCGGGCGCGCACACCTGACGCCTGGCCGGTTCGGGATCGACGCTGCGACAGCGCCCGACGTCGACATCTCCGCTTCCGTCTCGCCCAGAGGGTCGACGCCGACGCGGCGCACCTCGGGCGACCTGCTGAGCGGTGGGAGCCCTCGCCCAGCAGAGCAACCGCCCCACGCCGCCGGTGAGCCCTGCTCGCTGCGAGCGGTCGCACAGCCCGACCCCGAGGACCCCGGAGGGGCCGTCTGCGGTCGAGCAGCGGGTCCGAGCGGAGGGGCCGGGTCCGGCCGGGTGCGGCCCTTGACGCGTCGACCTGGTCTCCACACGATGCAAGACGACCTTCGCTGGGAGGTTCCGACCTGGAGAGGTTTGACCATGTCATTTCCCCGCATCGCCCATGTCGCGCTCACGGTCGCCGACCTCGAGCGGAGCGTTCCCTGGTATCGGCAGCTGTTCGACGCAGAGCCGGTACTGGACGAGGACACCGGTCCGTTCCGGCACGTCGTGTGGTCCCTGGGCGACACGCTGGTCGGCCTGCACGAGTTCCCGGACGGCCGCGACGACGTGCAGTTCGACGAGCGGCGTCCGGGCCTCGACCACCTCTCCTTCGCATGCGTCGACCGAGCCGAGTTGGCGCAGTGGGCCGCCCGGCTCGACGAGCTCGGGATCCGCCACGGCGGTATCGAGGAGGCCAGCTACGGCTTCGGCCTCTCGTTCCGGGACCCGGATGGCCTTCCGCTCGAGTTCTTCGCTCCGCCCGCCTAGGACCGTCCTGCTGAGGACGTGCGCGCCCGCCGACGCGGGTGTCCCTGGGCGGCCCACTTAGGGACAGCCTCGGCCGGTACGGCGCCACCGAAAGTGCATAGTCTCGCGACGTGCCATACCTGGCTCCGAGTGTCGATGCACCGCCTCCCGTGCAGACAGCGCTCATCGTTCCGGTGATGGCAGCAGAAGCCGCAGTTGGACAACACCGCCGGCATCTCGATGGCGCGGCTGCCTGGGGCGTGCCTCCTCACGTCACGGTGCTCTTTCCATTCGTCGAACCGGCTCTGGCACACCGACCTGAGACGTTGGATGCGATCCGCGAGGCGGTCCGGGTAGTTCCAGCGTTCGAATGCTCGTTTGCTGAGACGTCCTGGTTCGACCGGGACGTTCTATGGCTCGCACCAGATCCGGCCCAGCCGTTCAGGGATCTCACGACCGGCATCTTGAAGGCTTTCCCGGACTACCCGCCGTACGCGGGGGCCCATGACGGTTCCGCGCCGCACCTCACGGTGGGCGAGCGGAGACTCGCGGATCTGTCGGCGCTTACAGAGGCTGAGCAGGAGGTGTCCGTGCACCTCCCCTGCTTCGCCCGAATCGACACCGTCCTCTTCATCGAGGGGGCATCTGCGCCTCAGTCTTGGCGGGTGGTTCAGGAATTCCCTCTCGCTACCTACCACCGCCCCTGAAGCCGTCTTCAGGGACGGATCGGGGCCACAGGTCAGCGGTCGCCGAGGGCGGCCAGCAGCTCCCCGCGGGCGGTGGCCAGTGACGGGCCGTACCAGGTCAGCGCCCGCCCGGACACCAGCACCGACCGCACGCCGGGGAACGCCTCCGGGCCGTCGTCGGGGGTAAACAGGTAGGGCTCGTCGGGCAGCAGGACGACGTCGGGCCGCGCGCCCAGGACGTCGTCGACCGACACGTGCGGGTAGCGGTCCTCCCCCGCGGCGAGGCCGCAGCCGAAGACGTTGACCAGCCCGAGGCGAGCGAGCACGTCGCCGGTGAAGGTGCGCGGACCGACGACCATCCACGGGTCCCGCCACACGGGGACCGCGCAGCCCAGCGGCGGGGACGGCGCCGGGCGCGACCACTCCGCGGCAGCGGCGGTCAGCCACCCGGGCTCGGGCACCTGCAGCGCCTCGGCGAAGAGCCGCCGCATCGAGGCCAGCGCCTCGTCGACCGACTCGATCACCGTCACCCACACCGCGATGCCCGCCGCGCGCAGCCGGTCGACGTCGAGGCGCCGGTTCTCCTCCCGGTTGCAGACGACGAGGTCGGGCTCCAGCGCCGCGATCGCCGCCCGGTCGGGGTTCTTCGTCCCCCGCACGCGCTCGATGTCGAGGCCGGCCGGGTGTGTGCACCAGTCCGTGGCGCCCACCAGCCGGTCGGGCACGGTGACCGCCAGCGCCTCGGTCAGCGAGGGCACCAGCGAGACCACCCGTCGCGCCGGCCCCGTCAGCGGGACCGGCGCGCCCAGGTCGTCCTCAGACATTCCTGCGGTACTGGCCGCCCACCTCGAAGAAGGCGTCGGAGATCTGGCCCAGCGAGCACACCCGGACGGCGTCCATCAGCGCGGCGAACACGTTGCCGCCCGACGTCGCCGCCTCCTGCAGTGCGGCCAGCGCGGCCGGCGCCTCGTCGGCGTGCCGGGCCTGGAAGTCGGCCAGCCGGCGCAGCTGCGACTGCTTCTCCTCCTCGGTGGCCCGCGCCAGCTCGACCTTCTTCGGCGGTTCGGAGCCCGAGCGCGGGTCGAGGAAGGTGTTGACGCCGACGATCGGCAGCGACCCGTCGTGCTTGCGGTGCTCGTAGAGCATCGACTCGTCCTGGATCTTCCCGCGCTGGTAGCCGGTCTCCATCGCGCCCAGCACGCCGCCGCGCTCGGCGATCCGGTCGAACTCCGCCAGCACCGCCTCCTCCACCAGGTCGGTGAGCTCGTCGACGACCGCCGAGCCCTGCAGCGGGTTCTCGTTGCCGGCCAGCCCCCACTCGCGGTCGATGATCATCTGGATCGCGAGTGCCCGGCGGACCGAGTGCTCCGACGGCGTCGTCACCGCCTCGTCGTAGGCGTTCGTGTGCAGCGAGTTGGCGTTGTCGTAGATCGCGCACAGCGCCTGGAGCGTGGTGCGGATGTCGTTGAAGTCCATCTCCTGCGCGTGCAGTGACCGCCCCGACGTCTGCACGTGGTACTTCAGCTGCTGGGAGCGGGCGTCGGCGCCGTAGCGGTCGCGCATCGCCACCGCCCAGATCCGCCGGGCCACCCGGCCGATCACCGTGTACTCGGCGTCCATGCCGTTGCTGAAGAAGAAGCTCAGGTTGGGCGCGAAGTCGTCGATGGCCATGCCGCGCGCCAGGTAGGCCTCGACGTAGGTGAACCCGTTGGCCAGCGTGAAGGCGAGCTGGCTGATGGGGTTCGCCCCGGCCTCGGCGATGTGGTACCCGGAGATCGACACCGAGTAGAAGTTGCGCACCCGGTGGTCGATGAACCACTGCTGGATGTCGGCCATGCAGCGCAGCGCGAACTCGGTCGAGAAGATGCAGGTGTTCTGGCCCTGGTCCTCTTTGAGGATGTCGGCCTGCACCGTGCCGCGGACGGTCGACAGCACCCAGACGCGGATCTCCTCGGCCTCGGCGGCGTCGGGCTCACGGCCCTCCTCCTCGCGGAACCGGTCCAGCCGCTGCTCGATCGCGGTGTTCATGAACATCGCGAGCACCGCCGGCGCCGGGCCGTTGATCGTCATCGACACCGACGTCGTGGGCGCGCACAGGTCGAACCCGTCGTAGAGCACCCGCATGTCGTCGAGCGTGGCGATCGAGACGCCCGACGTGCCGACCTTGCCGTAGACGTCGGGTCGCGGGTCGGGGTCGCGGCCGTAGAGGGTGACCGAGTCGAACGCCGTGGACAGCCGGGTGGCCTCGTTGCCGGCCGACAGCACCCGGAACCGCCGGTTGGTGCGGAACGCGTCGCCCTCGCCGGCGAACATCCGCGCCGGGGCCTCACCGGACCGCTTGAACGGGAAGACGCCGGCGGTGTACGGGAACGCGCCGGGCAGGTTCTCGCGCCGCAGGAAGCGCAGCAGGTCGGCTGAGTCGGTGGTGCGCGGCAGCGCCACCCGCGGCACCTCGGTCCCGCTGAGCGTCTGGCGCTTCAGCGGCGTGCGGATCTCCTTGCCGCGCACCGTGTAGACGTACTCGTCGCCGGAGTAGGCCTCCACCCGCGCCGGCCACTCCGCCAGCAGTGTGCGCACCTCGGGCAGCAGCTCCCGGTCGGCGGCCTCGGCCGCCTCGCGGGCCGCCTCGGCGGCCGCGCCCTCCAGGACGTCGGCGGCGGTGGTCAGGTGCTCGCGCCGCCGGGCGACGGCGGCCTGCTCCTCGGTGACCCGGTGGTGCCCGCGTACCGCCTCGGCCACCTCCGCCAGATACCGCGCCCGCGACGACGGCACGACGCTGCTCAACCCGGTCGAGGCCCGCACGTCGACCCGCGGCAGCACGCCGGCGCCCGCGGGCAGGCCCTTCTCGACCAGCAGGCCGAGCAGCTCCTGGTAGAGCGCGGTGACGCCGTCGTCGTCGAAGCGGGCGGCGCTGGTGCCGAACACCGGCATCCGCTCCCACGGCTGCCCGAACGCCTCGCGGTTGCGGACCATCTGCCGGGCGACGTCGCGGCGCGCGTCCTCGGCGCCGCGGCGCTCGAACTTGTTGATGGCGACGACGTCGGCGAGGTCGAGCATGTCGATCTTCTCGAGCTGGCTGGCCGCGCCGAACTCCGGCGTCATGACGTAGAGCGAGACGTCGCTGAACGGCACGATCGCCGCGTCGCCCTGGCCGATGCCCGGCGTCTCCACGACGACGAGGTCGAAGCCGGCGGCCTTCACCGCGGCGATGACGTCGTCGAGGTGCCCGGGCACCTGGGCGCCGGCGGTGCGGGTGGCCATCGAGCGGAAGAAGGTGTGCGAGCCGTCCCCGGACTCGAGCGCGTTCATCCGGATGCGGTCGCCGAGCAGCGCTCCCCCGCCGCGGCGGCGGGTCGGGTCGATCGCGACGACGGCGACCCGCAGCTTGTCCTCCTGGTCGCGGCGCAGCCGGCGCAGCAGCTCGTCGGTGAGCGAGGACTTGCCCGAGCCGCCGGTGCCGGTGATGCCCAGGACCGGCACGGTGCGCCCGGCGGCGACCTCCCGGACGCGGGCGGCGAGCTCGTCGTCGGCCCCGGTCTCGAGCACGGTGATCGCGCGGGCCAGCGCCCGGGGGTCGCCGGTGAACAGCGCGTCGACATCGGGGCGCTCCTGCGTCAGGTCGACGTCGCAGGAGCGGATCAGCTCGTTGATCATCCCCGGCAGGCCGAGCCGGGCGCCGTCCTCGGGGCTGAAGATCCGCACGCCCCGCTCCCGCAGCGCGGCGATCTCCTCCGGGACGATCACGCCGCCCCCGCCGCCGAAGACCTGCACGTGCCCCGCCCCGGCCTCGCGCAGCCGGTCGACGAGGTAGCCGAAGTACTCGACGTGCCCGCCCTGGTAGCTGGAGATCGCGACGCCCTGCACGTCCTCCTCCAGCGCCGCCCGGACGACGGCGTCGACCGACCGGTCGTGGCCCAGGTGCACGACCTCCGCACCCTGGCTCTGCAGCAGCCGCCGCATGACGTTGATCGCCGCGTCGTGGCCGTCGAAGAGGCTCGCCGCGGTGACGAACCGGACGGGGTGGACGGGTACGTGCAGCTCCGCGGACGCCATGCCCGAGACGGTAGGCGCGATTTAGTAGGACGTCCAACTACCCATGGGTAGTGTCCGCCGCCGCGTGCGTGGGCACGGAGGAGATCGTGGACCTGCCGGTGCCGGACTGGGCGCGCGTCTTCGACGTCGCGCCGGCGCCGTTGCTGCTGCTGACCCCCGACCTGGTGATCGTGCACGCGAACCGGGCCCGGCTGGAGGCCACCGCGACGACGCTGGAGGACACCGTCGGCCGGCACCTCTTCGACGCCTTCCCGATGCGTCCGGACGACCCCGCCGCCGACGGCCTGGTGAACCTGCGGGCGTCGCTGGAGGAGACGCTGGTGACACGGCGGCCGGTCACGATGGCGGTCCAGCGGTACGACATCCCGCTGCCCGACGGGACCTGGGACGTCCGCTACTGGAGCCCGGTGAACGTCCCGGTGCTCGACGGCACCGGCGGCGTGGCGTTCCTGCTGCACCGGTCCGACGACATCACCGACTACGTGCGGCTGCGGGGCGAGGCGGAGCAGGGGCAGCGGCGGGTGGTCGAGGTGGAGGCCGACCTGCTCTCCCGCACCCGCGAGCTGCAGGACGCCGTCGCCGAGCTGCGCGCGCTCGAGGCCCGCCAGCGACGCACCGCGCACTCCCTCGCGGGCCTGGCCGCGATCGTCTCCGCCCTCGCCGCCGCCGAGAGCCGCGCCCACCTGGTCGACCTGCTGGCCGACCACGGCGGCGCCGCGCTGGACGCGTCCCTGCTCGCCCTCGCGCTGCCCGGGCCGCGCGGCGGGGACCTCGTGCTCACCGCGTCCGGCCGGCCCGGCCGCAGGCTGTCCGCCGACGGTCAGCACCCGTCGGCGGTCGCGGCCCGCGGGCGGGCGGTCCTGGTGGGCGAGGCCGGCGCGCAGCCACCGCCGGCGCCGGGGCTGCGGTCCTGGGCCGCCCTGCCGCTGCGCTCGGACGGGCGACTGCTCGGATCGCTGACCGTCGGGTGGGCCGGGCCCCGGGTTCTCGAGGACCACGACGTGCGGCTGCTGGAGGCGCTCGCCGTGCAGACCGTGCAGGCCGTGGAGCGGGTCACCCGGCTGGAGGACGAGCGGCGGCTGGCCTCGGCGACCCGCAGCCTGGCCGAGACGCTGCAGCGCTCGCTGCTCACCGACCCGCCGCGCGTGCCGGGGCTCGACCTCGCCGTCCGCTACCGCCCGGCGGCGGTGGAGGCGCAGGTCGGCGGCGACTGGTACGACGCGTTCCCCTCCGGCGAGGGGACCACCGTCGTCATCGGCGACGTCACCGGACACGACCGGCTGGCCGCCGCGGCCATGGGCCAGGTGCGCAACGTGCTGCGCGGCATCGCCTCCGCCGTCGGCGGGCCGCCGTCGCGGGTGCTGGCCTTCCTCGACCGGGCCATGGCCGGGTTCGGGACCGCGACCCTGGCCACCGCCGTCCTCGCCTGCGTGGGGCCGGCGCCGGCGGACGCTCCCGCCGGAGCGCGGACCCTCACCTGGTCCAGCGCCGGGCACCCGCCGCCGCTGCTCATCCCCCCGGCGGGGCCCCCGCGGCTGCTCGACCGCCGCCCCGACCTGCTGCTGGGCGTCCGGCCCGACACCCACCGCCGCGACGCCGCCGAGACGCTCCTCCCGGGGACCACGCTGCTGCTGTACACCGACGGGCTCGTCGAGCGCCGCGACGCCGACCTCGACGCGGGCCTCGCCCGGCTGCTCGCCGCCGCGGCCGACCTGACCGGCCGGCCGGCCGGGGAGGTCGGCGACACTCTGCTGGAGCGGCTGGCACCCGAGCGCGCCGACGACGTCGCCCTCCTCGCGGTGCGCGTGCTGCCGCCTGCCTGAGCGCGCGGGAACCCCTCGCCACCCGCCGGGCGTGGTGTCAGAGTGCCCGCCGTCCCCGAACCGAACGGAGCACTCCCCCATGGCCTTCCGCAACCTGATGGCGAAGCTGGGCGCCGGCAACGCGACCGTCGACGCCGTCCTCGACACCCCCACGACGACCCCCGGCGGCACCGTCACCGGCACCGTGCACCTCACCGGCGGCCAGGTGGCCCAGGAGATCAACGAGCTCCGGGTCTCGCTGCAGGCCACCGTCGAGGTGGAGAGCGGCGACCACGAGTGGAAGGAGACCGTCACCTTCGGCACCGCGCCCATCGCCGGCGCCGGGCGGATCGAGGCGGGCGCGAAGGCGGCGATCCCGTTCAGCTTCCCGGTGCCCTGGCAGTGCCCCTTCACCACGCTCGACGGCTGGTCGCTGCGCGGCGTGAAGATCGGCCTGCGCACCCGGGTCGACATCCCGGGCGGCACCGACCCCGGCGACCTCGACGCGATCACCGTCCAGCCGCTGCCGGTGCAGCGCACGGTCATCCAGGCGCTGGGCGGCCTGGGCTTCACGTTCCGCGGCGCCGACGTCGAGAAGGGCCGCCTCACCGGCAGCGACCTGCCCTTCTACCAGGAGGTCGAGTTCGCGCCGCCGTCGTCGCTGCGCGGGCGGGTCAACGAGCTCGAGGTGACCTTCCTGGCCTCCCCGCACGGCGTGGAGGTCGTGCTGGAGGTCGACCGGCGCGGCGGGCTGCTCACCGAGGGCCGCGACGTCGGCGGCCGACTGCACCTCTCGCACTCCGACACCGACGTGTCGGCGGTCGCCGCGCAGCTCGACGCGGCCGTCCGCCAGCTCGGCGGCCGGCGCGGCTGGTTCTGACGCTCGACGAGGGCACGGCGGCCGCACGGCTCGGGAAGTTCCCCCGCCGCGCGGCCGGCCGGCCCGAGCTGCGCCAGGCCGCCGTCGCCGTCTGCGTGACCGGGCCGGCGGAGGAGCCGGCGCTGCTGCTCACCCGCCGCGCCGCCCGCCTGCGCGCGCACGCCGGGCAGTGGGCGCTCCCCGGCGGGCGGCTCGACGACGGCGAGACGCCGGTCGGGGCCGCGCTGCGCGAGCTGGCCGAGGAGGTCGGGATGGTCCGCGGCCCGGGCGACGTCCTGGGCCTGCTCGACGACTACGTGACCCGCTCCGGCTACGTGATGACCCCGGTGGTGGTCTGGGCCGGTGAGACCGGGGAGCTGGCCCCCGCCGAGGCGGAGGTCGCCGCCGTCCACCGCGTACCGCTGGCCGACCTCGACGTGGACCCGGTGCTGGAGGCCATCCCCGAGTCCGACGCGCCGGTCATCCGGCTGCCGCTGCTCGGCGGCTGGCTGCACGCCCCCACCGCGGCGGTGGTGTACCAGTTCTGCCAGGTCGCCTGCCGGGGGCGGCACACCCGCGTCGCCCACCTCGAGGCGCCGGTGTTCGCCTGGCGGTGACGCCCCACCCCGCTCAGCGGCGGTGCCAGCGGGCGGCGCCGTAGGAGGACAGCGCCAGCACGACCCCCGAGAGGACGGCGCTGCGCGGGCGCACGTCGCCCGTGGCGCGGGCGGTCCACACCGCGGCGGCGTCGAGGGCGGTGAGCAGCAGCGTCACCTCGGTGGTGCGCCGCGCCTCCGGCGCCGGCGTCACCAGCAGCGCCGCACCCATCGCGATGTTGCGCGCCGCGCCGAGCCGGACCAGCAGCGGCAGCGCGACGTCGTCCCGCGCGGCGTCGGGCCGCACCCCGAGGCTCCCGGCGATCCAGCGGGGCGCGAACAGCGCCGTCGTCCCGATCCAGATCGACAGCGTCCCGACGGTCTTGCGGGCGGTGTCCCAGTCGCTGCTCACCCGCGGCCCTTGCCCGCGAACTGCCTGGTCGAACCGGCGGTGACCACCAGCACGAGGGCGAGGAAGGGCAGCGTGAGCCAGCTCGCCACGACGTCGCTGACCGTGGCGACCGTGAAGGCCGCCGCCGGCGGCGCGTCCAGCGGGCCGAGCACGCCGTCGACCCCGAGCGCGGCCACCGACGGCGGCAGGGTGACCAGCGCCGACACCGCGCCGCCGAGGACGACCCCGGCGAGCACCGCCGCCGGGGAGGTGCGCACCGCCCGCACCGCGGTCGCGGCTCCGCGACCCAGCGCGCCGCGGGGCCGGACCCGCCCGTCGCCGGGCAGGCCGGTGAGCGCGCCGGTGAGCCACAGCTGGGCCAGCAGGCCGGTGGTGAAGCCGACGACGTCGACCAGCAGCGCGTGCCCGACGCTCGGGTCGCGGTACACCAGCAGCTGGCGCAGCACGTCCGGCACGGTGTTGACCAGCGTGACCGCCAGCGAGAGGGCGTACACCCGCCCGGCGTGCCGGCGCAGCAGGGCCAGCGCCTGCCGGACGACGCTCCCGGCGACGGCGCCGGCACTCACGTCCGGGTCGCGACGGCCTGGATCCACCGGTCACCGGCGGCGCGGCGCAGCCGGCCGGGCGGCACCTCGAGGCCGCAGGCGCGCAGGTGGGCGAGCAACTCGTCGGTGGAGAACCGGTCGGCCGGGTGGCGGGACACCGCGCGCAGCCACGGGGCGTCGACGAACCGCGCGGTCATCTCGGTCAGGGCCAGCTGCCCGCCGGGCCGCAGCACCCGCGCGGCCTCGGCGACGGCGGTCCGCCAGTCCGGGACGTGGTGCAGCGCGTGGAAGTCGACGACGAGGTCGGCGGCCGCGTCGTCGACCGGCAGCGCCGTGGCGTCCCCCACCCGGAAGGTCACCCGGTCGGTGAGGTCGGCGCAACGCAGCCGGGCGCGGCCGACCGTGGCCGGGTAGAGGTCGAACGCGGTGACCTCGCGGGCACCGAGCCGCTCGACGGCGACCCGCGCCCCCAGGCCGCGCCGGCCGGTGCCGATCTCCACGACGCGGTCCCCGCGCGCGCCGAGCCGGTGCAGGATGCGCCCCTCGACGCGCAGGCCGATCTCGTACCGGAGCCGGCTGTCGACCCACAGCCGGTTGGCGTCGACGTAGGTGGGGGGCACGGTGCTGCTGCCGCGCTGGTGGGTGGGCATGCGGGGGCGGCTACCCGTTCCGCCGCCGGCCAGTCACGGCGCGAGTGCTGCGTACACCTCACGGGCGTGGTCGAAGACGAGGAAGTGGCCCTCGCCCGCGTACCAGTGCGCCGTGCAGTTCGGGAGCATGGCCACCAGCACACGGCCCAGCCCCACCGGCACCTGCCAGTCCTGGGTGCCGTGCCAGACGTGCACGGACTGGCGCACCTCCCCGACCGGGAAGCCCCACGGCCGGAACAGCAGTGCCCGGTCCTCGGCCAGCGGCCCCGCTCCCTGCCGCAGCCCCTCGGTGAAGGTGGCCGCCATCGCCCGGCGGACGGCGGGCCGGCCGAGCACGCGCCGGTCGGAGGGGTTGAGCCGCAGCTGCAGGTACCGCGGGAGCAGCGCCGGGCTGACGGTGAGCGGGGCGAACACCGGGCGCAGCAGGGTCGCGGTGGCCCGCGAGGGGCGGTGCGCCGCGGCCCGCACCGTCGGCGGCAGCCACCCCGGCAGCACGTCCGACCAGGGCCAGGGCACGTCCGGAGGCGGCGCCCCGCCCAGGACGCCGACGGCGTGCACGCGGTCGGGCAGGGCGTAGGCGCAGGCCAGCGCGTAGGCCGCCCCGCCGGAGAGGCTGAGCGCCGCGAACCGGTCGACGCCGAGGGCGTCGAACAGCTGGACGACGTCGTCGCTCCAGTCGGTGACCCGCCGGCCCGGCTGCGGGTCGGAGCCGCCGAACCCCGGCCGGTCCGGGACGATCAGCCGCACGCCCCAGCGGCGGTAGGCGGCCGGGTCGTCGACGTGCCGCTCCAGGCGCGAGCTGGGCGAGCCGTGGCAGCCGAGCACCGGCCGGCCGGCGGGATCGCCCCACTCTGCGTAGGCCATCGTCCGGCCGTCGCGCAGCTGCAGCTGGCCCTCGCGAGGGCCGTCGGCGGGGTCGGTGCTCCGGGTGTGCATGCCGCCGCGCTACCCCGGCGGGCCGCGGGTCAGGCCCGGACCGGGCTCCCGGGTCCAGAGCGCCCCCTGGCTCGCGGGGCCGGCGGCGGCGACAGCGCGCAGAACGCCGGTATCCTGCTGTCCGCACGTCACACAGCCGGCGTGCCGAGGGGATCCGTCCCCGCTCGTCCGTCCTGCGAACAGCCGGGACCCGGATCCGCAGCCGGCTCCCCGCAGCCGCACCCCGCTTCGGGAGAGACCTGTGAACCGCCCGGACGACCGCCTGTCGGATGCCCTGCTCGACCTGGGCCTGGTCGCCGCCGACCACCCGCTCCCGCTGGTGCTCGAGCGCGCCGCCGGCCTGGCCGCCGACGTGCTGGGTGGCCAGCCGGCGCTGTCGGTGACCGTCATGGGCCCGGACGGCGGCAGCACCGTGGGCACGAGCGCGCAGGTGGCCGCCGCCCTGGACGAGGTGCAGTACCGCACCGGCGAGGGCCCCTGCCTGACGGCGGCGACCACCGGCGAGATGCTCGTCGTGCCGGACACCGCGACCGAACGGCGCTGGCCGCGGCTCACCTCGGCGGCCGCCGGGGCCGGGCGCCGCGCGGTGCTGTCCGTGCCCTTCCCGCCCGGCGGGCCGGTGGCGGGGGGCCTCAACGTCTACCTGCAGTGGGCGGTCCCGGGCGAGGGGCCGCAGCGGGAGCGCGCCGAGCGGTTCGCCCGGCACGCCGTCGTCCCGGTGGCCAACGCGCACCTCTACGGGCGGACCGCCCAGCAGGCGGAGAACCTGCAGGCGGCGCTGCGGTCACGGGCGGTCATCGACCAGGCCAAGGGCATCCTCATGGAGCGCTTCCGGTTCACCGCGTCCCAGGCGTTCGACGCGCTGGCCCGCGTGTCCAACGAGACCAACACCAAGGTCCGTGACGTCGCCGAGCGCCTGGTCGACACCGGGGAGTTCCCGCCGGGCCGCACCGGCTGATCCCGGGCGGTCCCGCCGCCCGGTGTCTCGAGCGGCAGGACCTGACCGGCGCGACCCCCCGGGTGGCGGAACCGGCTGTCCGCAGTCTCCCGGCGTCGCCGCCGGGCCGCGACCGGCACCGCGTCGCGCCCGCGCCCTCCCCGTGGCACGTTCGGCACCGATCCCCGCCGCGCTCCGCCCGGCGGGCCGACCGGGAGGAGACCCGTGGGTCGCGAGCGCGTCTGGGACCTGGCGGTCGTCGGCGGGGGGACGGCGGGGCTGGTGGGCGCACGGACGGCGGCCGCGCTGGGCGCCCGGGTCCTGCTGGTCGAGCGGGACCGGCCCGGCGGGGACTGCCTGTGGACCGGGTGCGTGCCCAGCAAGGCACTGCTCGCCGCGGCGGCCCGCGCCGCCGATGCCCGCACCGCCGGCGCCCTGGGCGTCACCGTCGGGGAGGTGTCGGTCGACCTCGCCGCCGTGATGCGGCACGTGCGCGGGGCGGTCGCGGCCATCGAGCCGGAGGACTCGGCGGAGTCGCTGGAGGCCGCCGGGGTCACCGTGCTCGCCGGCCGCGCGCGGCTGACCGGGCCGCGGACCCTCGACGTCGACGGGAGGCCGGTGGACTTCCGCGCGGCCCTGCTCGCCACCGGCGCCGTCCCCGTCCTGCCGCCGGTGCCGGGACTCGGCGGGGCCGGGCCGCTGACCAGCGAGACCGTCTGGGACCTCGACACCCTGCCCGGCCGGCTGGTGGTCCTCGGCGGCGGCGGCATCGGCTGCGAGCTCGGGCAGGCCTTCGCCCGGCTCGGCGCCGCGGTGACCCTGGTCGAGGCGCTGCCGCGGGTGCTGCCCGGCGAGGACCCCGACGCCTCCGCCCTGGTCGCCGCCGCCCTCGGGGCCGACGGCGTGCAGGTGCTCACCGGCACCCGGGTCACCGCCGTCGCCGGGACGCCGGGCGGCCCCGGTGAGGTCTCCGTGGAGGGACCGGGCGGCCGGCACACCGTCGGCTACGACCGGCTGCTGGTCGCCGTCGGCCGCCGGCCCGACACCGCCGCCCTCGACCCCGCGGCCGCCGGGGTGGCCCTCGACGACGACGGCTACGTCCGCGTCGACGGCACCCTGCGCACCACCAACCCGCGCATCCGGGCGGCCGGCGACGTCACCGCCGTCTCGCGGTGGACGCACACCGCCGGGGTGCACGGCGCCACCGCCGCCGCGAACGCCGTCCTCGGGCTGCGGCGAGCCGTCGACACCACCGCCGTCCCCCGGGTCACCTTCACCGACCCGGAGGTGGCCGCCGTCGGGGCGCCGACGTGGGCCGACGGCGACGGGCCGGCGCCGCGCACGGTGACCCGGCGCGCCGACCGGGTCGACCGCGCGGTGGCCGAGGGCCGCACGGAGGGCTTCAGCCGCCTGGCCCTGGGGCCGCGCTCGCGGGTCACCGGCGCCACGGTCGTCGGTCCGCGGGCCGGGGAGGCGCTGGCCGAGCTCGTCCTCGCCGTGCGGACGGGCCTGCGGACGGCGGACCTGGCGGCGACCACCCACCCCTACCCCACGCACGCCGACGGGCCGTGGAACGCCGCCCTCGACGACGTCCGCGCCCGCCTCGGCCGGGTCCGTCCGGCTACCGCCGCGGTGGTGCGGCTGCGCCGCCTGCTCGACCGCGCACGTCCGGCGGCGGGGACGGCGGCCGGCTCTGCGTCGGCGGACGGCCGAGCACGGCGCTGACGAACCCCTCCTTGCCCGCGGTGTAGGCCTCGCGGTCGTCGGCGTGCTCGGCTGCCAGCCGCTGCTCGAGCACGGCGTACCGCTGCACCAGGTCCGGATCCCGGCGCAGCGCGTCGCGGAAGGCCAACTGCTCGGCCCACCGCTCGCTGCCGGCCGGGAGCAGGTGCAGGTGGGCCGCCCGCGCGTCGTCGACGACGTGGACCAGGAACCGGCGCCACGGCCGGGCGTCGAGGTCGGCGGGGACGAGGTGCCGGTCGTCCCCGAGGGCCAGAGCCGCCGCGGGCGCGCAGCCGAGGTCGGCCACGGCGGCCTGCAGGCCGAGGACGGGTCTGGCCGCCAGGCCCGGGACGGCCGTGGGCCCGACGTGCTCCACCGGAGCCACGAGCCACCGGGCGAGCGTCCCCTGCACCGTCCGGCACAGCTCCTCGCCGAGCCGCTGCCACTCCGGATCCGCGGGGAGGACCTCCACCGGCTCCGTCGCCCACGCCGGCCGGTCCGTCACGCCACGCAGTGTCCTCCGGGTGGGACGCTCCCGGCGGCGACCGGTGGTCAGCGCAGCGCTCGGTACCCCGCGACCATCCGCTGCACCCCGCTCACCCCGACGACGCCCGCCCACACCCAGGCGATGGTCCCGGCGTGCCCGGGCAGCACCAGCCACAGGCTGTGCACCAGCACCGTCTCCGTGCCCTCCGCCAGCCCGCCGAGGAAGGACAGCGACCGGCCGTCGTCGAGCCGGCGGCCGGTGCGCTCGGCCAGCGAGGAGAAGGCGAGGAACGTCGCGCCGTTGAGGTAGTAGGCGACCAGGACGGCGACGAACGGCAGCAGCGACCCGCCCCACCCGATCGCCACGCCGGCGACGGTGGCGCCGTAGACGAGGAAGTCCGCGGTGACGTCGAGGTAGCCGCCCGCCGCCGACGGGGGCTCCCCCGCGGCCGCCCGGCGCCGGGCGAGGACGCCGTCGAGCCCGTCGGCGACCCGCGACAGCAGCCACAGCACCAGCGCGGGGATCCACAGCGCCGTCGCCGCGGCGACCGCCGACCCCAGGCCGAGGGCGAGGCCGAGCAGGGTGACCCGGTCGGGGGTGACGGCCGGCCGGTCGACGCGGGCGGCGAGGGCCTCGAGGGCCGGCGCGACCAGCCGCCGGGTGGTGCCGTCGAGCACGTCGCCCCCTCGTCTGGCGCCCCACCGGATCGCGTGACACCCTTCGCGCGATCCCCATCCTCCCGGGCCGCCCGGCCCACACGCGACCCCGAGGTCTGGAGCCGCCCCCGTGCCGCGCCGCCGTCCGCTGCCCCTGACCGCCGCACTGCTCGGGAGCGTCCTGGTGGTGTCGTCCTGCGCCGGGGCCCCCGAGCCCGGCGCCGGCGGCGGGGCCGCTCCCACGGCACCCGACCGTCCCTGGGACGAGGTGCTCGCCGAGGCCGACGGGCAGACGGTCGACCTGTGGATGTACGGCGGCGACCAGCAGGGCAACGCCTACGTCGACGACGTCCTGGCGCCCGCGGCGGCCGAGCGCGGGGTGACCCTCCGGCGGGTTCCGGTCACCGACACCGCCGACGCGGTCAACCGGGTGCTGTCGGAGCTGCAGGCCGGCACCGACGACGGCAGCGTCGACCTGGTGTGGGTCAACGGCGAGAACTTCGCGACCGGGCGGCAGGCCGACGCGTGGCTGTGCGACTGGACGGGGCAGCTGCCGTCGATGGAGTTCGTCGACCCGGAGGACCCGCTGCTCACCAGCGACTTCGGCACGCCCGTCGACGGCTGCGAGGCGCCGTGGCACAAGGCCCAGTTCGTGCTGGCCTACGACTCCGCGGACGTGGCCGACCCGCCGACCTCGATCGAGGGTCTGCTGGAGTGGGCCGAGGCCAACCCCGGCCGGTTCACCTACCCCGCACCGCCGGACTTCACCGGCTCGGCGTTCCTGCGGCAGGTCCTCTACGCCGTCGCCGGGGGCCCCGAGGAGGTGCCGGCCGAGTTTGACCGGGCCGCCCTCGACGAGCTCGGGCCGCGGCTGTTCGACCGGCTCGCCGGGCTCGCGCCGTCGCTGTGGCGCGGCGGGGACACCTACCCGCGCGACCTCGCCGCGCTGGAGGAGCTCTACGCCGGCGACCAGGTCGACCTGACCATGACCTACGGCCCGGCGACGCTGGCGCAGCAGGTGGCCTCCGGTGCGCTGCCGGCCTCGACCCGGGTGCTGCCGCTGGAGGAGGGCACGCTGGGCAACGCCAGCTTCCTCGCCGTCCCGGTCAACGCGGGCGACCAGCCCGGCGCGCTCGTCGTCGCCGACCTCGCCCTCTCCCCGGAGCAGCAGCTGGCCAAGGCCGACCCGGCCACCTGGGGCCAGTACCCGGTCGTCGACCTCGACCGGGTACCCGAGGATGTGCGGGCCGGGTTCGCGGCGCTGCCGGCCTCGCCGGTCGTCCCGCCGTTCGAGGAGCTCTCCGGCGGCGCCGACCCCGAGCTGGGCGCCGGCTGGGTCACCCCGCTCGAGGACGGCTGGCGCAGCGACGTCCTCGGCGCCGGCTGACGTGCCGGCGCGCTCCCCCTCCCGTCGCGCGCTGCTGCTCCTGCTCCCGGCCGCCGTGCCTACGGTGGCCGTGCTCGGCGCCGCGCTCACCGTGGCCGTGCTGCAGAGCACCGGGCTCATGCCGGTGGTCGGCGAGCCGGACCCGACGACGGCCGGCTACCGCGCGCTGGCCGGCGACCGGGCGCTGCTCGACGGGCTGCGCGTGTCGCTGGGGATCGCGGCGGCCAGCACTCTCCTCGCGCTGGCGGTCGGCCTGGGCACCGCGCTGCTGGCCCGCACCACCCGGCTGGGCGGGCGGCTGCTGCGCGCGGCCGCGGCGGCCACCGTGCCGGTGCCGCACCTGGTCGGGGCGGCCGCGATCGGGCTGCTGCTGGCCGACTCGGGCCTGGCCGCCCGCGCGCTCGCCGTCGAGCCCGGCGACTTCCCGCCGCTGGTCGGCGGACCGTGGTGGGTGGCGGTGGTCGCCGAGTACGCGTGGAAGGAGTCGGCGTTCGTCGCCCTCGTCGTGCTGGCCGCCCTCGCCGCCGGTGAGCGCGAGCTCGACGAGGCCGCCGCCACCCTCGGCGCCGGGCCCTGGCAGCGGCTGCGGCGGGTCGCGCTGCCGCTGGCCGCGCCGTCGGCGGTGGCCGCCGGCGGGGTGACGTTCGCCTACGTCCTCGGCTCCTACGACGTCGCCTGGCTGCTCGGCCGCAGCTACCCCGAGCCGCTGCCGGTGCTGGCCTTCCGGCTGTGGACCGACGTCGACCTCGCCCGCCGCGAGCAGGCGCTGGCCGTCGCGGTCGTCACCACCGCCCTCGCGCTGGCCTCCCTGCTGGCCACCGCTGCGCTGCTCGCGCGGACCGCCCGTGCGACCGGGCGCACGGCGACGTGACCCGGGCCGCTCCGCTGCGGCGGCGGGCCGGGGTGGCGCCGCGGGTGGCCCTCGCCCTGGTGTGGCTCGCCCTGCCGCTGGTCCCCCTCGTGCTGTGGGCGGCCGCCGACCGGTGGTCCTTCCCCGCCCTGCTGCCGACCGCCTGGGGCCTGACCGGCTGGCGGCAGGCGGCCGACCAGGGCGCGGCGGCGGCGCTGGGCCGCTCGGTGCTGCTCGGCCTGGTCGTCGCGGCGCTGGCCACCCCGGCCGGGGCGATGGCCGGGCGCGCGCTGGCCCTGCACCGCGTGCCCGCCCGGCGGCTGGTCGAGGGGCTGCTGCTCGCGCCGGTCGCCGTCCCGCCGTTCGCCGTCGTCATGGGGCTGACCACGCTCACGCTGCGGGCCGGCATCCCGGGGACGGTGGCGCTGGTCTGCGTGCTGACCGTGTCGGCGCTGCCCTACACGGTGTTCGTCATGCGCTCGGCCTACACCGGCTACGACGTCGGTGTCGAGGAGGAGGCCCGCACGCTCGGCGCCGGCCCGCGGGCGGTGCTGCTGCGGGTGCACCTGCCGCTGGCCGCGCCGGCCCTGGCGACCGCGGCGTTCCTGGCCTTCCTCGTCGGCTGGAGCGACTACGTGGTGACCCTGGTGGTCGGCGGCGGGCAGTTGGTCACGCTCCCGATGCTGGTGGGCGCCCTGTCGTCGGCCACCGGCAACGACGCCGTCGTCGCGGCCGTCTCGCTCACCGCGGTCCTGCCGCCGCTGCTGCTGCTCGTCGCGACCGCGCTGCTGGCCCGCCGGGGCGCCCGGTGAGCGCGGAGCTGGTGGTGCGCGGCCTGGTCCGGCGGTTCGGCGGCACCCCGGTGCTCGACGGCGTCGACCTCGCCGTCCCCGCCGGGGAGTGCGTGGCGCTGCTGGGCCCCTCGGGCAGCGGCAAGAGCACCGTCCTGCGGCTGGTCGCGGGCCTGGACACCCCCGACGCCGGCCGGGTGCACGCCGGCGGCCGCGACCTCACCGGGCTGCCCCCGGAGCGGCGCGGGACGGCGATGGTCGGGCAGCGGCCCCGGCTGTTCCCCCACCTGTCGGTGCTCGACAACGTCGCCTTCCCGCTCGCCGTGGCCGGCCGGCGCCGCCGCGAGGCCCGCGCGCAGGCCGCCGGGCACCTGGCGCTGGTCGGCCTCGCCGACCTGGCCGCCCGGCGTCCGGCGACGCTCAGCGGCGGGCAGGAGCAGCGGGTGGCGCTGGCCCGGGCGCTGGCCGCCTCGCCCGCCGTGCTGCTGCTCGACGAGCCGTTCAGCGCCCTCGACCCCGGCGTCCGCGAGGAGATGCACCGGCTGCTGGCCGACCTGCGCGCCGCCGTCGCCCCCACCGTCCTGCTGGTCACCCACGACCGGCAGGAGGCCACCGTCGTCGCCGACACCGTGGCGGTGCTGCTCGACGGGCGGATCGCCCAGGCCGGCCCGGCGGAGGAGTTGCACACCCGCCCGGCGACGCTGGCGGTGAGCCGCTTCCTGGGCGGCGCCAACGAGGTGCCCGGGCGGGTGGAGGGCGGCGCCCACGTGTCGGCGCTGGGCCGCCTGGCGCTGCCCGTCCCGGTGGCCGCGGGTCCCGGCGTGCTCGTCGTCCGGCAGGAGGCGGTGGCGGTGACCGGGCCCGGGGACGACGCCGACGCGACCGGCACGGTCACGCGGGTGACGCCGCGGGGTGCGCGCCGGCGGGTCGAGGTGGCCACCCCGGCCGGGCCGCTGTCGGCCGAGGTCGGGCCGGGCCTCGCGCCGGCCCCCGGCTCGGCGGTCGGGCTGGTGCTGCCGGTCGCCCAGCGCTGGGTCGTCCCCTGCCCCGACGCTCAGCGGGCCGAGGGCTGACGGACCTCCACCAGCGGCAGGAGCCTGCGCAGCTCACGGTTCTCCCCCGGGTCGAGCACCGAGTGCTGCACGCAGGCGGGCACCGTGCGGCCCTGCTCGGGGTGGGCCATCGCGTAGACGCACGCGCCCAGCCGCTCCTGCACGGCGCGCACGGCGGGGTCCTCGGCCACCACGCCCCGCTCCATGAGCTCCCAGGCGGGGGCGACCTCGGCGGCGTCCATGAAGACGTGCATGACGACGGTGAACGGCCGCACCCGGCCCCGGGCGGCCACCAGGACGCGCACCCCGCCCGAGCGGCGCAGCGCCCTCCGCAGCCAGCCCAGCGCGAGCGGCAGGGCCCCGGGGTTGCCGGCGACGGCGCGCAGCAGCCGCGGCACGAGCACCGCCGGCTGCGTGTTGGAGACCTGCAGACCGCCGAAGCGGGCGAGGAAGGCGTCGCGGACGGCGAGGTCGCGCGGGTCGGTGTCGTCGAGGACCGGCACGAAGCGCTCCCCGACCAGCCAGCCCCACGCCGTCCGGTTGCAGCGCGGGTCGCCCATCTGCAGGGCCGACCACGGCAGCCGGGTGCCCATCCCGCGCTCGACCTCGGCCCAGACGTCGTCGGGGGTCTGCTCGCGGAACCCCTCCCTCCACCGGCGGCTGTCACCGACGAAGGCCGCGGGCTGGAACGAGATCATGTCGTAGCCCAGCGGCGGGGTGGTGCGGGCGACCTCGGCGACCTGCCCGAGGTTGCCCGGCGTGACGGTCATGTTGTGCGCCAGGTAGGAGCGCACGCCGTGCTCGACCCGCAGCCGCCGGAACATCTCGACGAACGCCCGGCGGAAGGGCAGCAGGTCGGCCTCGCTGCGCGGCCGGGGCAGGCCGCGGCGGCCGCGCATGAGCGAGTCCATGTGCGCGGCGAAGGACACCCGGCGCAGTCGCGGCCGGCCGTCGGGCCCGAGGACCACCCGGCGCAGGTAGTCCTCCGTGAAGTCGCCGTGGGTCATGCTCATCGGCTCGCGGCCGTGCCGGCGCATGGCCAGCAGCGCCTCGGCGTGGCTGTCGGGGTCGAGCAGGCTGACCTCGCCGCCGATGAGCTGGGCGTGCCCGTGCGGCCCGCGCAGCTCCTCCAGCAGCGCCATCTGCGCCGCCACCTGCGCCACGGTGTGCCCGCCGTCCACGCGCACCTTGTTGGCGTCGGCGGAGTGGTAGCAGGGGGTGCACGTGAAGTCGCACTTCGGGAACACGCCGTGCGTGCCCTCGCAGCCGACGGCGTGCCGGCCGACCAGCTGCGCCGGGGTGCGCGCGGACGCCGGGAGCTCGGCCCACCGCCGGGCCAGGGCCGCCGCCTTCAGCTGCGGCACGGGCCGGGTGGCCTCTGCCCAGCCCCGCAGCCGTGCCGCCGCCCCGCCGAGCCGCTCGCGCACCATCCGCCGTCCTCCCCGTGGGCCGCTCCCCGCGCGAGTCTCCCCGCTATCGGTGTGCCGCGCACCATGCGATCGACCGCCACCGACGGGGGGCCGGCCAGGGGGTCAGTGGTGCCAGGCGTGCGCGTGGCCGTGCGCGTCGTCGTCGGCCGCCTCGTGCTCGGCCGCCTCGTGCTCGGCGGCCTCCTGTTCGGCGGCCTCCTCCGCCCGGCTGCGCCCCAGGTCGACCAGCCCCAGCACCAGCGCGGCGCCGGCGCCGAGCACCGACACCGCCAGCCCCGCCGCGGCCGCGGCCGGGTAGTCGTCGGTGGCCGACAGCACGAGGTAGAACAGGCCCGGCAGCGCCGCGGTGCCGACCGCCGCGCCGAAGCGCTGCGCGGTCTGCAGCCCGCCGCCGGCCGAGCCGGCCATCGCCACCGGCACGTCCCGCAGGGTCATGGTGATGTTGGGCGAGATGACGAAGCCGCCGCCGATCCCGCCCAGCAGCAGCGCCGGCGCGATCGCCCAGCCCGCGGCCGACGGCGGGACGAGCAGCAGCACGACGGCGGCCGCGGTGAGGCCGACCATCACCCCGGCGAGGCCGAGCACGGTGAGCCGCCGGCCGTACCGCTCGACCAGGCGCCCGGCGACCACGGCCGCCGTCGCCGACCCGAGCGCGAACGGCGTCACCGCCAGGCCCGACTGCAGCGGCGTGTAGCCCAGGCCGGTCTGGAAGAACAGCGCGAACACCAGCCAGATGCCGCTGAACCCGACGAAGTAGACGGTGCCGAGCGCCGCCCCGATGCCGTAGCCGCGGGTCCGGGTCACCAGCCGCGGGTCGAACACCGGGTCGCCGTCGCGGGCCACCACCCGCCGCTCCCAGGCGACGAACGCCGCCAGCAGCGCCGCGCCGACGCCGAACAGCCACCACAGCCGCGACAGGCCGCCGGCCTCGGCCTGCACGAGCGGGAACAGCACCGCCAGCGCCCCGGCGCCGAGCAGCAGCACCCCGACGCCGTCGACGCGCCCGCGCCGGCCGCCCCCACCGGGCGGCAGCAGCCGCAGGGCGAGCACGAACGCGACGACGCCGATCGGCACGTTGACGTAGAACAGCCAGCGCCAGCCGTCCGGGCCCGACGCCAGGCCGAGGATCGCCCCGCCGGCGACCGGCCCGACGGCGGTGGAGATGCCGACGGTGGCGCCGAACAGGCCGAACGCCCGACCGCGCTCGGCGCCGCGGAACAGCTGCTGGATGAGCGCGGAGTTCTGCGGTGCCAGGCAGCCGGCGGCCAGCCCCTGCACCAGCCGTGCGGCGACCAGCCAGCCGATCGACGGTGCCGCGCCGGCCGCCGCGCTGGCCAGCACGAACCCGGCGAGCCCGGCGAGGAACAGGCGCCGCCGGCCGAAGGCGTCCCCGAGCCGGCCGGCGGGGACCAGCACCAGCCCGAACGTGAGCGCGTAGCCCGAGACCACCCACTGCACCGTGGCCGGGGTGGCGCCGAGGTCGGTCTGCAGCGAGGGCAGCGCCACCGACACGATGCTGACGTCGAGCAGCGTCATGAAGCCGACGACGAGGGTGACCGACAGCGCGCGCCAGCGCCTCGGGTCGGGGCGGTGCTCCGCGTCCGGGCCGGGGACGGAGCGGGCGGCGTCGGTCGCGGAGCGGGGTGGCACGACGGGATGCCCTACCCGGTCGCGCACCACCGACACCCGCCGCGCCGGTGCGCGGACCTCAGTCGAGGACGGCGGTGGCGTCGACCTCGATGAGCAGGTCCGGCTCGGCGAGCGCGACCACCGGGATGAGCGTGACCGGCTTCGTGAGGTCCCGGCCCAGCCGCTCCTGGGCCCGGCCGACGCCCTCGCCGAGCGCCTCGAGCTTGTCCGGGCTCCAGTCGACGACGTAGAGCGTCAGCTTGGCGACGTCGTCGACGCTGCCGCCGGCCGCCTCGAGCGCGGTGGCCACGTTGAGGAACGCCTGCTCGGCCTGCGCGGCCAGGTCGCCGGGGCCGACCGGCTCCCCCTCGGCGCTGCGGGCCACCTGACCGGCGAGGTAGACGGTGCGGCTGCCGCGGGCGACGGCCATCTGGTGGTAGATGCCGGGGACGGGCAGTCCGGGCGGGTCGATCAGCTCGACGGTCATGACGCCTCCTGGGGGTGTGAGGTCCATAACATAGCAGCGCTATGTCATAATGGTCCAGTGCCGAGACGCCCCGATCCCGCGGTGCGCGGCCTGCTCGTCGAGCGGGCCGCGCGGATGCTCGCCGACCGCGAGCCGGTGACCCTGCGCGCCCTGGTCGAGGGCACCGGGGCCTCCACGATGGCCGTGTACACGCACTTCGGCGGGATGCCGGGGCTGTGGAGCGCCGTGCGGCAGGAGGGGTTCACCCGGCTCGCGACCCGGCTGGACGGCGTCGCGCGCACCGGCGACCCGGTGCACGACCTGGCCGCCCTCGGCGTCGCCTACGCGCACAACGCACTGGACGCCCCGGAGCTCTACCGGGCCATGTTCGACGCGCGCGCCGACCTCGCCGACGCACCGGCCGCCGACGCGACCTTCGAGCGCCTGGTGACGGCGGCGGCCCGGGCCCGCGACGCGGGACGGCTGGCCGCGGACACCGACCCGCTCGGCCTGGCGACCCGGTACTGGGCGGCCGGGCACGGGCTGGTCTCCCTCGTCGTCCAGGGCGTCCTCCCCGCGGAGTCCCTGCCGCCCCTGGCCACCGACACCGCCGTCGCGCTGCTCACCGCCGCCGGCGACGACCCGGCCCGGTGCCGGGAGTCGGTGCAGCGGGCGTGGGCGGGCGGCTGAGACAGCGCAAGAACGGTCGGGCGGCACGGCCGGCCGGCTCGCCAGACTGACCGCGTGACACCGCCCGGCCGCGACCGCCTCCGCGAACTGCTCGACGCCGTCCTCGACGAGGACAACCGCACCCTGGCCGACATGGCCGGCGACGCCTACGCCTCGCCGTTCCACTTCAGCCGCCAGGTGTCCGGCGGCGCCGGGGAGTCACCGGTCGCGCTGCGCCGCAGGGTGGTGCTCGAGCGGGCGGCCTGGCAGCTGCGGCAGGGCGCGAGCGTCACCGACGTCGCGTTCGCCGCCGGCTACGAGTCGGTCGAGGGCTTCAGCCGGGCCTTCGCCCGCGCCTACGGCCACACTCCCGGCAGCCACGGCCCCGGCTCTCCCGACCCGGGGACCGGCGGGCGGGACGCGCACTGGCTGCCCGCACCCAACGGCCTGCACTTCCACCCCCCGTCGTCGCTGTGGGTGTCCGGGGAGCCGGTGCGCCGGGGCGGTGACGAGGTGACCGCCCTGCTGGTGCACCACGGCGTCGAGGACACCCGCGCGCTGCTCGAGCTCGCCAAGGGCCTGCCCGACGAGGAGTACCGGCGGGTCCGCGCACCGGGGCTGTCGGTGCTGCCCTGGGACGGCGCCGAGGAGACGCTGGCCGCCGTCCTCGACACCCTCGTCTGGACGCTGGAGGTCTGGGTCGCCTCGATCGAGGGCGCCGACGCCCCGGTCCGCGGTGGCGACGACGCCGCGGCGCTGCTCGACCGGCACGACGCCGTCGCGCCCCGGTGGCTGGCCGCCGTTCGGGAGATCTCCCGCCGCGGCGCCTGGGGCGACCGGCTCGTCGACGCGCTGTGCGAGCCGCCCGAGAGCTTCGTCCTCGGCAGCGTCGTCGCGCACGTCCTCACCTTCTCCGCGCACCGCCGGCTCCTCGCTCGGCACTGGCTGCGCGCGGCCGGCGCCGAGGTCGACGCCGGCGACCCCATCGAGTGGCTCTCCCGGAGGGACCGATGACCCGCACCGTCTACTACACCGCCACCACGCTCGACGGCTTCATCGCCGACCCCGACCACTCGCTGGACTGGCTGCTCACCCGCGAGGCCGACCACGAGGGCGCGACCGGCTACAAGGCGTTCGAGAAGACGATCGGCGCGCTGGTCATGGGCGCCTCCACCTACGAGTGGATCCAGCGGCACGGCGAGGACTGGACCTACGACCAGCCCGCCTGGGTGCTCACCCACCGGCAGCTCACGCCCTACGACGGCCGCGACATCCGGTTCACCGCCGCCGACACCGACGACGAGCTGCGCGCGCTGCACGCGGAAATGGCGGCCGCCGCCGGCGACCTCGACGTGTGGGTGGTCGGTGGCGGCCCGGTGGCCGCACGGTTCGCACGAGCCGGGCTGCTCGACGAGGTCGTCGTCTCGATCGCGCCGGTGACCCTCGGCGCCGGGATGCCGCTGCTGCCGGCGCACGTCGAGCTGGTGACCCGCGAGGTGTCGCAGAACGGCGAGTTCGCCGTCGTCCGGTACGACGTCGTCCGCTAGGTACGTCGGCCGGGTGGCCCCTCTGCAGGGTCCCGCCGCGAGCCTGCGAGCGGTGGGGGGCAGAGGGGTCCTTCGTCTAGGCGGCGCGGATCACCGAGACGTCGAACTCGACCTGGATGCGGTCGCTGACCAGCACGCCGCCGGTGTCCAGCGGGGTGTTCCAGGTCAGGCCCCAGTCGCTGCGCTTGATCGCCAGCGCGCCCTCGAAGCCGACGCGGGTGTTGCCGAACGGGTCGCGTGCGGAGCCGGTGAGGGTGAACTCGACGGTGACCGGGCGGGTGACGTCGCGGATGGTGAGGTCGCCGGTGACCTCGTACACCCCCTCGTCGACCGGCTCGACGTCGGTGGAGGTGAACACCAGCTCGGGGAACCGCTCGACGTCGAGGAAGTCCGGGGAGCGCAGGTGCGCGTCGCGGTCGGCCTGCCCGGTGTCGATGCTCGCCGTCGCGATGCGGATGCTCACGGTGCTGGCGCCGGGCTTGGCGACGTCGAGGTGGGCCTCGCCGGCGAAGTCGGTGAAGGCGCCGCGGACCGTCGTCACCATGGCGTGCCGCGCCCGGATGCCGATCCGGGTGTGCGCCACGTCGATCGTGTAGTCCCCCGAGACGTCGTCCAGCGCGGTCGTCGCCGCGTCGAAGTCGGTGGGGTCGCCCTCCGGTGCCCGGTGCTTCGCCACGTGTCCGTCCTTCCCCCTCGCAGGCCCCCATCCTCGCTGACGAGGACGGCGGCGCCACCGTCGGGCCGGTGAGCCTCCCTCAGCCGCCCGGCCGGAACGGGTTGCGCCCGGGCCGGAAGAGCGTCTCCTGGGTGAGGCTGGCGGCCAGCACCCCCTCCGTGGTGGTGACCGAGCCGGTGTACCAGCCGCGCCCGCCGGAGACGCTGTGCGGGACGAGGTCCACGAGCACCCAGTCGTCGAGTCGCGCCGGGCGGTGGAACCACACCGCGTGGTCGAGCGTCGGCCCGGGCGCCGCCTCCTCCTCCGGCAGCGCCGACAGCCCGGTGCCGATGTCGGAGAGGTAGGTGAGCGCGCAGGCGTGCAGCAGCGGGTCCGCCGGGAGGCCCACGGTGGCCCGCGACCAGAACCGCGTGGGGATCCGGGCCTGCGGCCAGGGCTGGGCGGGCCGCCGGCTCTCCATCGAGAACAGCCGCGGCAGGGTCAGCGGCGGGCACTGCGCGGGCGGCTCGGCGTCCGGGGCCGCGGCCACCTGGACGTCGGGGCCGGCGGTGGGCGCCTGGAACGAGGCCGACATCGACAGCACCACCTCACCGCCCTGCAGCGCGACGACGCGGCGGGCCGAGAACGAGCCGCCGTCGCGGTCCCGGTCGACGCGGTAGACGGTCGGCCGGGCGGCGTCGCCGCTGCGCAGGAAGTAGCCGTGCAGCGAGTGCGGCAGCCGGTCGGGGGCGACGGTGCGGCCGGCGGCGAGCAGCGCCTGCGCGGCGACCTGCCCCCCGTAGAGCGGCAGCGGGTCGGTGAACACCAGGGTGCTGCGGTAGAGGTCCCGGTCGATCTCCTCGAGCGTCAGGACGTCGAGCAGCGTCGGCTCCCCCGCGGTGGCGCTCACGAGCGGCCAGCGTAGGGACCCGCACGGCCTCCCCCGCCCGCGGGCCCGTGCAGGGAGCCGTCCTGCTCCTGCGGTGTCCCTCGCCCCCCGCGGTGGTGCAGCACCGCAGGAGCGCGGGGGACACCGCAGGAGCGACGCGGCTACAGCAGCTCGAGGATGGTGGCGTTGGCCTGGCCGCCGCCCTCGCACATCGTCTGCAGGCCGTAGCGGGTGCCGTTGTCGCGCATGTGGTGCACGAGCGTGGTCATGATCCGCGCGCCCGAGCCGCCGAGCGGGTGACCCAGGGCGATCGCGCCGCCGTTGGGGTTGAGCGCCTTGGCGTCGGCGCCGATGTCGGCCAGCCACGCCAGCGGCACCGGCGCGAACGCCTCGTTGACCTCGAACGCGCCGATCTCGTCGACGGACAGGCCCGAGCGCTGCAGGGCTTTCTGCGTGGCGGGGATCGGCGCGGTGAGCATGATCACCGGGTCGGCGCCGGCGAGGACGGCGGTGTGCACCCGGGCGATCGGGCGCAGGCCGAGCTCGGCGGCCTTCTCGCTGGTGGTCATCAGCAGGGCCGCGGCGCCGTCGGAGATCTGCGAGGAGTTGCCGGCGGTGATGACGCCGTCCTCGCGGAACGCCGTCTTGAGCGTGCCGAGCTTCTCCACGCTCGACTCGCGGATGCCCTCGTCCCGGCTGACGACGGTGCCGTCGGGCGTGGTCACCGGGGCGATCTGGGCGTCGAAGCGGCCCTCGGCGCGGGCGGCGGCGGCCTTCTCGTGCGAGGCGACCGAGAACTCGTCGCACTGCTGCCGGGACAGGCCCCACCGCTCCGCGATGGTCTCCGCGCCGAGCCCCTGGTTGATCTTCGCGCCGGCGTAGCGCTCGAGGAACCGCGTGCCGAAGGGGTTGGCGTCCATGCGCGCGGTGCCCATCGGCACCCGCGACATCGACTCCACGCCGCCGGCGACCACGACGTCGTAGTGCCCGGCGACCAGCCCGGCCGCGGCGAAGTGCACCGACTGCTGCGAGGACCCGCACTGCCGGTCGACGGTCACGCCGGTCACCGTCTCCGGCCACCCGGCGGCCAGGGCCGAGGTCCGGGCGATGTCGAAGGTCTGCTCGCCGACCTGGGACACGCAGCCCCAGATGACGTCCTCGACCTGCGCCGGGTCGACGCCGGCCCGCTCGGCCAGGGAGACCAGCACGTGCGCCGACAGGTCGACCGGGTGCACCCCCGACAGCCCGCCGTTGCGCTTGCCCACCGGCGTGCGCACCGCCTCGACGATCACCGCGTCACGCATCGTTGCTCCCCTCGACTGCTGTGGTCCCCGGCACACTAACCCCCGTCGCCGCAGGAGCGGCCGGCCGCCGGAGGAGCAGCGCCGCGGCGACGAGCGCGACCGCCGCCGCGGTCAGCCAGCCCAGCGGTGCGCCGGCCAGCGGCAGGCCGCTGCCCTCCGTGGCGCGGGCGACGAGCAGCACCCCCGCGACGCCCAGGGCGGTGCCCAGCTGCGCGGCTGTGTTGACCACGCCGGCGGCGGTCCCCTGCAGCGCCGGCGCGACCGCGGTGCCCAGCGAGGTCGCCGCTACCGAGGACAGGCCGATGCCGAGCCCGGACACCGCGACGGCGACCGGCACCGCCCAGACCCCCAGGCCGGTGGCGAGCAGGCCGGCGTCCCCGGCGGCGATGACGACCAGGCCCGCGGCGGCGGTCGTGCGGGCCGGGTGACGCCGCAGGACGCGCGCGGCCAGTGCCGCGCCGGCGACCACGCAGAGGCTGAAGGGCACCAGCGCCAGCCCGGCGGCGGAGGCGCCGAGGCCCTCGGCTCCCTGCAGGTGCAGTGTGGCCAGGGTGACCGCCGAGCTGGTGGCGGCGGTGTTGGCGGCCGAGGCGAGCGCCCCCGCCTGCAGTCCGGGGTCGCGCACGGCCGCGCGCGGCAGCAGCGGGTCGGCGGCCCGGCGCTCGACGGCGGGCAGCACGGCGGCGAGCGCGGTCCCCGCGGCCACCAGGAGCACCCCGGGCAGCCGGTGCTCGGCGTCCTCGAGCAGCGAGGCCCCGGTGACGACGGCGGCGACGGCGGCGGTGAGCACGCCCGCGCCCGCCAGGTCGAGCGCCCCCTCGGCCCGCCGCGGCACCCGGGGCGCGGTCCGGGCGACCGCGACGAGCAGCAGGACCGACAGTGGCACGGTGAGCCAGAACAGCGAGCGCCACCCGGCCGTGTCGGTGAGCACGCCGCCGAGGACGAGCCCGGTGGCCCCGGCCGCGGCACCGCTGGCGCTCCACGCGGCCAGCGCCCGGCGGCGCGGGCCCTCCCCCGGCGCGGCGGCGGTGAGCAGGCGCAGCGCCGGGGGCACCGACAGCGCAGCCGCGGCGCCCAGCGCGGCGCGGGCGGCGACCAGCACCCCCACCGACGGCGCGGTCGCGGCTGCCAGCGACGCGGCGCCGAAGAGCACCAGGCCCGCCTGCAGGACGCGGACGTGCCCGAGGCGGTCGCCGAGCCGCGCGCCGAGGACCAGCAGCGCACCGAAGAGCACCGCGTAGACGGTCACCACCGGCGCCGCGGCCGACGGGGGTGCCCCGAGGTCGGCGAGCATCGCGGGCAGCGCGGCCACCACCAGCGTGGTGCCGAGGACGTCGACGAACTGCACCGCGCACAGCACCGGCACCGCGCCGCGGGCCGTGCGGGCGACGGGGGTGTCCACCACCTGGGGCATGGCCGGTCCCCTACCCGTCTTCTTCATCGATGAAGCACGCAGGATGGGACAGTGACCGCCGACCGCCCGAGGACGCTGCGCGACGTCGCCGCCGAGCTCGGGATCTCGGCCAAGACGGTGTCCAACGCGTTCTCCCGGCCCGACCAGCTCTCCCCGCAGCTGCGCGAGCAGGTGCTGGCCACGGCGCGGCGACTGGGCTATCCCGGGCCCAACCCGCTGGCGGCCGGCCTGCGCCGCGGCCGGGTCGGGGCCATCGGCGTGGCCTACGACAACGGGCTGTCCTACGCCTTCGACGACCCGGTGGCCGTCGCCCTGCTCGCCGGCGTGTCGGCGGTGGCCGAGCCGGCCGGCGCCGGGCTGCTGCTGATCCCGGGGTCGACGGACGGACGCCGGCGGCTCGCCGCGGTCAGCGGTGCCGTCGTCGACGGGCTGCTCGTCGTCTCCACGGGCGACGACGACCCGCTGCTGGCCGCCGCCGTCGCCCGCGGGCTGCCGCTGGCCGTCGTGGACCAGCCCCGGCCCGACCGGCTGGCCGCCCTCGGTGCGCCTGGGACGCCGTGGGTGGGCGTCGACGACCGTGCCGCCGCGGCCGCGGTCGCCGGGCACCTGCTGGCCCTGGGACACCGGCGGCTGGCCGTCGTCTCCTTCGGGATGCACCGGGACCCGATCCGGCCCGGGCTCGCCGGCGAGCGGGTGCAGGCCGCGGCGACCTACGCCGTCACCCGGGACCGGCTCGCCGGCTACCGCGACGCGGTGGAGCGGGCCGGCCTGGACTGGGCGTCGGTGCCGGTGTGGCACGGCGGGGACAGCACGCCCGCCGTCGGCGCCGCCGGCGCGGAGGCCGTGCTTGCCACCGACCCCGCGCCGACGGCGCTGCTGTGCCTGAGCGACCGGCTCGCCGAGGGCGCGCTCGCGGCCGCCGCCGGCCGGGGGCTGCGCGTGCCGGCGGACCTGTCGGTCGCCGGCTTCGACGACGCCGGGCCGGCCGCCGGGCTGCGGCTGACCACCGTCCGGCAGCCGACCCGGGACAAGGGCGGCGCCGCGGCACGGGGCCTGCTCGACCGGATCGCCGGCCGGCCGGCCCCGCCGCCGCGGGTGCTGCCCGCCGAGCTGGTCGTGCGGGCGACGACCGGCCCCGCACCGGTCTCCTGAGCAGCGGTCAGCGGCCGCGCCAGACGGGGGCGCGGCGCTCGGCGAACGCGGTGGCACCCTCGCGGGCGTCCTCGGAGGCGAACACCGGCTCGATGAGCTCCTGCTGCCGCGCCCAGCCCTCCTCGGCGGTCCAGTCGGCGGTGCTCCGGGCGATCTGCTTGGTGGCCGCGACCGCCAGCGGGCCGTTCGCGGCGATGACCCCGGCCAGCTCCACGGCGGCCTCGAGCGCGCCCCCGTCGTCGACGACGGAGTTCACCAGCCCCACGGCGGCGGCCCGCTCGGCGTCGATCGGGCGGCCGGTGAGCAGCATCTCCATGGCGACCGCCTGCGGGACCCGGCGCGGCAGGAACAGCGCGGCGCCGGCGGCGGCCACGAGCGACCGGCTCACCTCGGGCACGCCGAAGCGCGCCGACCGGCCGGCGACGACGAGGTCGCAGGCGAGCACCAGCTCGAACCCGCCGGCCAGCGCCCACCCCTCGACGGCGGCCACCACAGGCTTGCGCGGCGGGGTCTGGGTGATGCCGCACAGCCCGCGGCCCTCGATCCCGGGCCGCTCCCCGCGCAGGAACGCCTTGAGGTCCATGCCGGCCGAGAAGGTGCCGCCGGCGCCGGTGAGCACCCCGGCGCGCAGCTCGTCGGAGGCGTCGAGCTCGTCGACGGCGTCGGCGACGCCCCGGGCCACCGCGGCATCGAGGGCGTTCTTCGCCTCCGGCCGGTTGACGGTGATGACCTGGACGGCGCCGCGGCGCTCCACCAGCACGGACTCGGTCACGGGGCAGGCCCCTTCCTCCGCGGCGCACCGCGGGCTCGTGCGCTCCCGGATCAGCGGGGGCGCGACCACTCCTCGAGCACGGCGGCGGCGTCGGCCGGCTCCGTGGGCACCGACGCGGCCGGGCCGGCCGGGGTGCGGGAGAACCGCGGCGCCGGGGCCGCCTGCACCACGCCGTCGACCTCGGTGAACGTGCCGCGGGCGGCCAGGTGCGGGTGGGCCGGGGCCTCCCGCGGCTCCAGGACGGGGGTGACGCAGGCGTCGGTGCCCTCGAACACCCGCTCCCAGTGCTCCCGCGGCTGCGCGCCGAAGGCCGCCGTGAACGCCTCGCGCAACCGCGGCCAGCCGCGCGGGTCGGACTGCGGCGGCAGGCCGGCGTCGGCGAGGCCGAGCCCGTCGAGCAGCGCGGCGTAGAACTGCGGCTCCAGCGCCCCGACGGCGACGTGGCGGCCGTCGGCGCAGGGGTAGACGTCGTAGAAGGGCGCCCCGCCGTCGAGCAGGTTGGTGCCGGGGCGGTCGGACCAGACGCCCATGCCGCGCATCGACCACATCAGCTGCGACACCAGCGCGACGCCGTCGACCATCGCGGCGTCCACGACCTGACCGCGGCCGGACCGCGACCGCTCGTGCAGCGCGGCCAGCACGCCGACGAGCACCAGCATCGATCCGCCGGCGTAGTCGGCGACGAGGTTGAGCGGCGCCCGCGGCGCCTCGCTGGGGTGTCCGAGCGCGGCCAGCGTGCCGGTCAGGGAGAGGTAGTTGACGTCGTGCCCGGCGCGCGCGGCCCACGGCCCGTCCTGGCCCCAGCCGGTCATCCGCGCGTAGACCAGCCCGGGGTTGCGCTCCAGGCACACGTCGGGCCCGAGGCCGAGGCGCTCGGCGACGCCGGGCCGGAAGACGTCGAGCAGCACGTCGGCGTTCCCGACGAGGGAGAGCACGAGGTCCAGGCCCGCCGGGGTCTTCACGTCGGCGGCGACCTGCCGCCGCCCGCGCAGCACGACGTCGCGGCCGCCCCGGCCGACGGACAGCCCGCCGGCGGGCCGCTCCACCCGGACGACGTCGGCCCCGAGGTCGGCCAGCACCATCGCCGCGTGCGGGCCCGGGCCGATGCCGCCGAGCTCGACCACGCGCAGCCCCGCGAGCGGGCCGGTCACGCGGCCGCCCGCAGGTGCCGGTCGAGGAAGCGCAGGATCCGGCCCCAGGCGTCCTCGGCCGAGGGCTGGTGGTAGCCGAGCCCGACGACCTTCTCCAGGGCGGTGAACGGCCCGGCGTTGTGGTGGTTGAGGAAGGAGTGCCCGGCGTCGGGGTACTCGTGCACGTCGTGCTCGACCCCCAGGTCGGTGAGCACCCGGTCCAGCCGGGCCGCGGCGCCGCGCAGCGCGACGTCGCGGCGGCCGAAGCTGGCCACCACCGGGCAGGCGCCGGCCAGGACCCGCTCGGCGTCCTTCGGCAGGAAGCCGTAGTTGGGCGCGGCGACGTCGAAACCCCGGGTGGCCGCCATGAGCGCGAACCCGCCGCCCATGCAGAACCCGAGGACGCCGATCCGCCCGGTGCAGTCGTCCCGGTCGGCGAGGAAGCGGCGGGCGGCCTCCAGGTCGCCGAACGCCGGGCCCTCGCCGCGGTTCAGCGCCCGGAACGTCGAGCGCAGGCACCGCCGCGCCCCGCCGGCGCTGAACAGGTCCGGCGCGAGCGCGAGGTAGCCGGCGGCCGCCAGCCGGTCGGCGTGCTGGCGCACGTCGTCGGTCAGCCCGAACACCTCGTGGACGACGACCACGCCCGGCCACGGCCCCTCCCCCACCGGCGGGACGGCGAGGTGCGCGGACAGCTGCGGCGTGCTGGCGCCACCGGGGACGACGGTGCTGGGCAGGACGGCCTCCTCAGAACGCGGGGAGCGGGTCGCGGGCGCCGGACGGTGCGGCGGGCCCGACGCTAGCGCCGGTGTGTGGCGGCCGTCTCACCGGGCCGGGTGCAGCGCGGATCACGGCCGCGGGGCTGGCGCGCGGACCTCCCGAGGAGGACAGTTGGATTTGCAGACCCAGCAGGTCGGAGCGCGCATCCGTGTGATCGGCGCCGCACCTGACGGGCCCGCCGGAGACGGCCGGGAGCGACCGTCCCCGTCGACCGTCGCCCGAGGAGGACCCCATGACCCGCCTGCGCTCCGCACTGGCCACCGCCCGCAGCACCCGCGCCCGCCGCCGGGACGAGCGGGAGCTGCAGCGCGCCCTCGCCGCCGCTCCCACGCAGGAGTCGCGGCACGAGATCGCCGCGATGGCCACCCGCTCCTGAGCCGGCCGCACCGGCGCCGTCCGGTGCGCGGCACCCCCTGCGTCAGCCCCGCGGCCCCCGGCCGCGGGGCTGACGCGCGTCCGGAGCCGGGCACCCCGGGCGGTGTGGTCCGCGCCACGTCGGCGGCGCTACGGTGGCACCCGGTGCCAACCCTCCGGCCGGCCTCCGGCGGGCCCACGACAGCGGGAGACGGACAGTGGTGAACGCGTGGTTCGAGACGGTGGCGGAGGCGCAGCGGCGCGCGAAGCGGCGCCTGCCCAAGGGCGTCTACGGCGCGCTGGTGGCCGGGTCGGAGAAGGGCCTGACCGTCGACGACAACATCCGGGCCTTCGACGAGTTGGGTCTCGCGCCGCACACCGCGGGGCTGTCGAACCGGCGCGAGATGGCCACCACCGTCATGGGCCAGGACGTGTCCATGCCGGTGCTGATCAGCCCCACCGGCGTGCAGGCCGTGCACCCCGACGGCGAGGTCGCCGTCGCCCGGGCCGCCGCCGCCCGCGGCGTGGCGATGGGCCTGTCGTCGATGGCCAGCAAGCCGATGGAGGAGGTCATCGCGGCCAACCCGAAGACCTTCTTCCAGCTCTACTGGGTCGGCGACCGCGACGTGATGGCGGCCAAGGTCGAACGCGCCCGCCGGGCCGGCGCCGCCGGGCTCATCGCCACGCTGGACTGGTCGTTCGCCTACGGCCGCGACTGGGGCAGCCCGTTCATCCCGCAGAAGATCGACCTGGAGGCGGTCCGCCGCTACGCCCCGCAGGTCGCGCTCAGGCCCCGGTGGCTGCTGCAGTTCGCCCGCACGGGGAAGCTGCCCGACCTCACCGTCCCCAACATGGTCGGCGACCCGGCGCAGACCCCGCCGACCTTCTTCGGCGCCTACGGCGAGTGGATGCAGTCGCCCATGCCGACCTGGGAGGACGTCGCCTGGCTGCGCGAGCTGTGGGGCGCCGGCCGGCCGTTCATGCTCAAGGGCGTCATGCGCGTCGACGACGCCAGGCGCGCCGTCGACGCGGGGGTCACCGCCATCTCGGTGTCCAACCACGGCGGCAACAACCTCGACGGCACCCCCGCCTCCATCCGCGCCCTGCCGGCGATCGCCGAGGCCGTCGGCGACCAGGTCGAGGTGCTCCTCGACGGCGGCATCCGGCGAGGCTCCGACGTCGCCAAGTCCCTGGCCCTCGGCGCCAGGGCCGTGATGATCGGTCGCGCCTACCTGTGGGGCCTGGCGGCCAACGGGCAGGCCGGCGTCGAGAACGTCCTCGACCTGCTCCGCGACGGCCTCGGCTCCTGCCTCACCGGCCTGGCCCGCGGCTCGACCGCCGAGCTCTCCCGCGACGACGTCGTCGTCCCGCCCGGCTTCGAGCGGCGGCTGGGCGTCGAGGGGCCGGACGCCCCGGTGGAGACCGCGCCCGCCCGGCCGGCACCTCCGCGCACACGGCGCAGCCGCACCGCCTGAGGGCACGCGGGCGGCCGGTACCGCACGGCGGACGGGACACCCGGGGCGTCCCGTGACCGATCCGAGACCCCCCACGGGTGGAACCGGACACAGGCGGCTGACCACGGGGGCCGGTGGGACCTATGCTCGCGCCGTCATGGGCACGGGGGGTGCCGGAACGGTCGGGTTCCGGGTTCTGGGCGAGGTCGGCGCCGTGCGGGACGGCGTCGCCCTCGACCTGGGCGGGCGACGGCAGCGCTCGGTCGTGGCCCGGCTGCTGGTCGCCGGCGGCCGCATGGTCCCCGCCGACAGCCTGGTGGCCGACCTGTGGCGGGCCGCCTCCCCCGCCGACGCGATGGGGGCGCTGCAGGCGCACGTCAGCCACCTGCGCCGGATCCTCGAGCCCGGCCGCGCCCCGCGGACGCCGGCCCGCCTGCTGGTCACCGTGCCGCCCGGGTACGCGCTGCGCCCCGACCCGGACGCCGTCGACGTGCTGCAGGCGACCCGGCTGGTCGACGAAGGCGACCGGCTGCTGGAGACCGACCCGGCCCGGGCGCGGCAGCGCTACACCGAGGCCATCGACCTGTGGCGGGGCCCCTCGTACGCCGAGTACGCCGACGAGCCGTGGGCCGCGCCGGAGGCCGCCCGCCTCGACGAGCTGCGGCTGACCGCGGTCGAGCGGCGCGCCGCGGCCGCGCTCGCCGCACCCGGCGGCCGCGACCCGCTCCCGCTGCTGCGCGCGCACGTCGCCGAGCACCCGCTGCGCGAGGAGGGCTGGCGGCTGCTCGCGCTCGGGCTCTACCGCGCCGGCCGCCAGGGCGAGGCGCTGGCCGCACTCCGCGAGGTCCGCCGCCGGCTGGCCGACGAGCTGGGCATCGACCCCGGCCCGGAGCTACGGACCCTGGAGGACGACGTCCTGGCGCAGGCCCCGCACCTGCTGCCGGCCCGCGCGCCGGCGCCCGCCGTGGGCCGTCCGGCTCCCCCGCCGGTCGCCGTCCCGCGGCCGGCGGCCGGCGTGCCGCGGCCGGTGGGCCGCGACGCCGAGCTGGCCGCCCTCGACGCGGCGGCGGAGCGCGCGGCCGGGGGCGGCGTGGAGATCGTGCTCCTGGCGGGCGAGGCGGGCAGCGGCAAGACCACCGTGCTCGAGCACCTGCGCGCCGACCTCCGCGCGCGGGGCTGGACCGCGCTGGCGCTCTCCTGCCCGGAGACCGACGGCGCCCCGCCCGGCTGGCCGTGGGCCGCCGCGCTGCGCGCGCTGGCCGCCACCGCTCCGCCGCGCGACCCCGCGCCGCTGGCCGCGCTGCTCACCGACGACGCGCCGCCGGAGTCCGGCGGCGACCCGACGGGCAACCGGTTCCGGCTGCACCGGGCGGTGGCCGGGTGGCTCGGCGAGGTGGCGGCCGCGGCGCCGCTGGTGGTCACCGTCGACGACCTGCACCGCGCCGACCGCGAGACGGTCTCGCTCCTGCTCGACCTGCTCCCGGCCCTCGAGGGATCCCGGCTGCTGGTGGTGGCCGGGCACCGCCCGGAGGAGAGCGAGTCGCTGGCCGGCGTCCTCGCCGCCCTGGCCCGCCGCTCGCCGGTCCCCCTGCGGCTGCGCGGGCTGGACCGCGCCGCCGTCGACGCCCTCGTCGACGGCTGGGCGCTCGCGCCGGTCGACGCCCGCACCCGCGCCGCGATCGCCGCCCGCGCCGACGGCAACCCCTTCCACGTGCGCGAGCTGGTGCGCCTGGCCGGCACCGGCGCCGAGGTCGCCTCCGTGCCGGGCACCGTGCGCGACGTCGTCCGGCACCGGCTGGCGGCGCTGCCCGCGCGCACCGGCACGCTGCTGCGCCTGGCCGCCGTCATCGGCCGCGACGTCGACGCCGAGGTGCTGCTGGCCGCGGCCGCGCCGGCGGAGGGCCCGGGCGGGGACGACGAGGAGCTGGTGGAGGCGCTGGAGACGGCGCTGGTCAGCGGCCTGCTCGTCGAACCGGGCCCCGGGCGGCTGCGGTTCGTGCACGCCCTGGTGCGCGAGACCCTGTACGAGGACCTCTCCTCGCTGCGGCGCACCCGGCTGCACGGGCGGGTCACCGCGGTCCTCGAGCGGCTGCGGCCCGACGACGTCACCGCGCTCGCCCACCACGCCGCCGCGGCAGGTCCGGCCGCCGCGGCCGGTGCCGCCCGCTGGGCGCAGGCCGCCGCCGAGCTGGCCGGGCGGCGCTTCGCCCACGCCGACGCCGCCGAGATGTGGCGGCGGGCGGCCGCGGCCACCGAGGTCGCCCGCCCCTCCGACGCGGCCGGCCTGGCGCGGCTGCTGGCGGCCCAGGCGGAGGCCACCGCGCTGGCCGGCGCCGTCGGGGAGGCGCGGGCGCTGCGGACCCGGGCGCTCGCCGTCCTGCCCGACGACGCCCCGGCCTCCGAGACCGCGGCCGTGCTGCTGTCCTGCGACGTGCCGACCTTCTGGAACGCCTGGGTGGACCCGGTCGACGACCGGTTCGTCGCGCGCACCGAGCGGGCGGTGACCGGCCTGCCGCCCGGCGACCCGCAACGCACCCGGCTGCTGGCGATGCTGGCCTCCGAGCTCGAGGAGCGGCACGAGGACCGCGCGGTGCGGGCCTCGGCCCAGGCGGTCGCCGAGGCCCGGCTGGGCGGCGACCCGCTCGCGCTGGCCCAGGCGCTGTCGGCCCGGCACTTCCACACCGTCCGGGGGCCCGACCGCAGCGAGGCCACCGCGGTGGGCACCGAGCTGCTCGAGCTCGCGCAGCGCGAGGGGCTGGGCCTGTTCGAGGCCGTGGCGCGGCTGATGCTGCTGCAGGACACCTGCGCCGTCCTCGACCTCGAGGCCGCCGACCGGCACGCCGCGGAGGCCGAGCGGCTGGCCGCGGCCTACGGGCTGCCCCTGCTGCACGGCATCGCCCGCTGCTACGCCGGGCTGCGCGCCGCCGTCGCCGGCCGGGCCGCCGAGGCCACCGACGTCTACGAGGAGGCCGAGCAGGCCCTCCTCGCGGCCGGCTACTACCCCGTCGTCGCGCGGTCTCTGCGGCTGACCGCCCAGCTGGCCCTGCAGCTCGGCTGCGCCGACGCCGAGCCGGTCGACCCGGACGAGATGGCCGCCCTGGTGCCCATCTCCCCCGAGATCTCCGGCGAGACCTGGGCCGTCGCCCTGGTCCTGGCCGGGCGGGCCGACGAGGCCCGCGCGCAGTGCCCGCCCCGCTCCCGCGAGGTCCGCGATCTGTTCACGCCGTTCTTCCAGTACTGCCGCGGCCTCGTCGGGCTGGCCCTGGACGACGCGGACCGGCGGGCCGAGGCCGAGGCCGAGCTGCTCCCCTACCGGGACACCGTGTGCGGCGCGGCCACCGCGATCATGGCCTTCGGCCCGACGGCGACCCTGCTGGCCCGGCTGGCCGCGGCGCGGGGCGACACCGTTGCCGCGGCGGCCCACCGGGAGGTCGCCGTCGCCGTCGCGGAGCGCACCGGACACCCCGGCTGGATCACCGCCGCCCGCGCCCTGCCCGCCTGAGCGGGCTCACCCGGTCCCGGCGACCAGGTCCCGCTGTCGCTGCCAGGCCGGGGACACCGCGCGCAGCAGCAGGCGCAGGGGCAGCGGCACCCGCGCGAGCAGGGCGGCCCGGTCGGCCGGCGTCGGGCAGGAGTCGACCAGCCAGGGCAGCAGGAAGGCCAGCTGCCGCGGCGTGGTGCCGGCGCGGAAGCGGGCCTCGGCCCGGGTGAGGTCGCCGGCCGAGACGAACCGCCGCAGCACGGGGAACACCTCCCGCTCCTCCTCCGCGACGTGCTCGTCGAGGTCGTCGGCGAGGTGGGTGAGCAGCGCCGCCAGCGGTGCCGCCTGCGCCGGCCCGGCCGCCTCGAAGCGGGCCAGGGCGGCCTGCGCGCGGTCGAGCACCCGCTGCAGCTCGGCGTGGTCGTCCGACAGCGGCTCCAGGTCCACGTGCGCGCCGGCCGAGGCCGCGATCACCGGCCACAGCACGTCGTCCTCGCGGGAGTGGTGCACGTGCACCTCCTCGAGCACCGCGGCGGCGAACCGGACGGCGGCGCGGTGCCGGGCGGGCGGGCACGGGGACCCGGCGGCGATCGCGGTCGTGGCGTCGGCGATCAGCCGGCAGCCCGAGCGCAGGGCGGAGTGCACGAGCGCGAACCCGGCGAGGTCGGGCTCGGGGTCGCCCGGCCGGCGCGGGGTCACGGGGAAGGGCAGCGGAGCGCTCGCGGGCATGCCGGAACGGTGCGGGCAGGCGGTTGCCGGTGACTTGCGAGTCACCTGCCCGGCGACGGAAGCCCCGGCGCCCGGACGGCGTTGCGGCCGACGAGACCCCCCAGCACCCCCCGGAGGACCCCCGTGCCGATCCCGCTGTCCGTGCTCGACCTCGCCCCCGTCGCCCGCGGGCAGTCGGTCGGCGACAGCATCGCCGCCAGCGTCGCGCTGGCGCAGCGCGCGGAGGAGGCCGGCTACCGGCGGGTCTGGTACGCCGAGCACCACAACATGCCCTCGATCGCCTCGTCGGCGACCAGCGTGCTCGTCGCCCACGTGGCGGCGCACACCCGCACCATCCGGCTCGGCGCCGGCGGCGTCATGCTGCCCAACCACTCGCCGCTGACCATCGCCGAGCAGTTCGGCACCCTCGCCTCGGTGCACCCCGGCCGCATCGACCTGGGCCTGGGCCGCGCCCCGGGCTCGGACCAGAACACGATGTACGCGCTGCGCCGCGACGCCGCCTCCGCCGAGCGCTTCCCGCAGGACGTCCTCGAGCTGCAGGGCTACCTCACCGGGCACTCGCGGGTGCCCGGCGTGCAGGCCGTTCCCGGCCGCGGCACGAACGTGCCGCTCTACGTCCTCGGCTCCTCGATGTTCGGTGCCAGCCTGGCCGCCGCGCTCGGCCTGCCCTACGCCTTCGCCTCGCACTTCGCGCCGCAGATGCTCGAGCCCGCCGTCGCCGCCTACCGGCGCGACTTCCACCCGTCCGAGCAGCTCGACGCCCCGTACGTGATCGCCGGCGTCAACGCGATCGCCGCCGACACCGCGGAGGACGCCCGGACGGCGCTGCAGGCCACCCGCCACCGGCTCGCCGTCGGCCTGTTCGGCCAGGGCCGCGACCTGGGGGACGAGGAGGCCGAGCTGCTGCTGTCCTCCGGCGCGGGCCGGCACGTGGACACGATGCTCACCCACACCGCCGCCGGCACGCCGGACGACGTCCGCGAGCAGCTGACCGCCTTCGCGCGGCTGGCCGACGCCGACGAGCTGATCGTCGCCCACCAGGCGCCCACCGCCGAGGCCCGGCTGCGCTCGGTCACCCTCGTCGCCGAGGCGATGGCCGCCGTCCCCGCAGCCTGACCCGGCGCGGTCCCGCCTCCTGCGCGCGGGAGGCGGGACCCCGCAGGGGGCCACGGACCGTCGCCGTAGGCTCCGCCTGCCCCTCGGCGAGGATGTCCCGGTGCACGCCGAGACCGTCCTGCTGCTCGTCCTGGCCGCGGTGGCGGTGATCGTCGCGGCGCGCTGGCTCGCCGCGCGCACCGGCCTGCCGTCCGCCGCGCTACTCACCGTGGCTGGACTGGTCTACGCCCTGCTGCCCGGCCCCAACCTCAGCCTGGACCCCGAGATCGTGCTGGCGGTCCTGCTCCCGCCGCTGCTCTACAGCGCGGCGCTGGACTCCTCCCTCATCGCCATCCGCGCCAACACGCGCACCGTCGTCGGGCTGTCGGTGCTGCTCGTCGTGGTCACCGCGCTGGTCGTCGGCGCCGGGTTCGCGCTGTGGGTGCCCGGCGCGACGCTCGCCGCGGGCATCGCGCTCGGCGCCGCCGTCGCCCCTCCCGACCCGGTGGCCGCGCTCGCCGTCGGCCGGCGGGTCGGCCTGCCGCCGCGGCTGGTGACGCTCATCCAGGGCGAGGGCCTGCTCAACGACGCCACCGCGCTGACCCTGCTCAGCGTCGCTGTGAGCGCTGCCGTCGGGGACGGGTACTCCACCGGGGGCGCGCTCGGCCAGTTCGCGCTGTCGGCGGCCGGTGGCGTCGCGGCCGGGCTGGCGGTCGCCCACGGCATCCGGCCGCTGCGCCGGCTGCGCCGCGACCCGCTGTCGTCGAACGCCGTCTCGCTGGCGACCCCGTTCGTCGCCTACCTGCTGGCCGAGTCGGTGCACGTGTCCGGCGTGCTCGCCGTCGTCGTGGCGGGGCTGGTCATCGGGCACAACGCGCCGTACTGGACCTCGGGCGCCACCCGGCTGCAGACCGACGCGGTGTGGCGGCTGGTCGACTTCCTGCTCGAGGGCGTCGTCTTCCTGCTCATCGGCCAGCAGCTGCCCGCGGTGATCGGCGGCCTGGGGGCGTACCCGCCGGGGACCGTCGTCGTCGCCGCGGTGGTCACCGTCGGGTCGGTCCTGCTGGTGCGCCCGCTGTGGCTGTGGCTCACCGAGCACGCGCCCCAGGCGCTGCACGTGCGGCTGAGCGGCGCGCCCGGCGCCGATGACGACGACGACCCGTCGACGCCGCCGCGGCAGCTCTCCGGCCGCGAGATCACCGTGCTCAGCTGGGCCGGTACCCGCGGCGTCATCACCCTGGCCGCGGTGTTCACCATCCCGGCGGTCACCGACGCCGGCGACCCCTTCCCGGCCCGCGACCTGCTGCTGTTCTGCGCGTTCCTCACCGTGCTGGTCACCCTCGTCGGCCAGGGCGCCACCTTCGCGCCGCTGGTGCGGCGGCTGGGCCTGCGGGCCGACGCCGCCGACGCCGCCCGGCTGCGCAACCAGGCCCGGATGGCGGCGGTCGAGGCCGGTCTCGACCGGCTCGACGAGCTGCAGGCCGAGCAGCACGACCACGTCGACGACGC
Source organism: Geodermatophilus obscurus (assembly GCF_900115395.1). Classification (GTDB taxonomy): domain Bacteria; phylum Actinomycetota; class Actinomycetes; order Mycobacteriales; family Geodermatophilaceae; genus Geodermatophilus; species Geodermatophilus obscurus_B. The sequence continues at coordinate 163,457 of NZ_FOWE01000001.1, read as the reverse complement.
CGCGATCGAGTCCGTGCGCGCCGCGCTGCGCACCCGGCTGGACCGCTACCGGCGCCGGCTGGAGGTCCTCGGCGACGCGGAGGGGGCGGTGCCGCTGTCCCCGCAGTACGAGGCGGCGCTGCGGGTGCGCCGCGCTGTGATCGACGCCGAACGCGCCGAGCTGCTGCGCTGGCGCGACCTCGGCCGGCTGCCCGACGACGGCCTGCGCGTCCTCGAGCGCGAGCTCGACCACCAGGAGCACCTGCTGCCGGCCCGGCCGCTGTAGCTCAGCAGCGGTCGGCCCCGGTCAGGCCCACCCGGTCGGCGCTGGCCTCCCACAGCGCGACGGCGAGGTCGTCGTCGTACGCCTGCGGGCTGTCGCGCACCGCGACCCCGCGCTCGTGGTACTCCCCCGGCTCCCAGTCGACGCCCGGGGTGCCGGCCGCGATCCGGGCCAGCTCCGCCCCGCCGGCGGCGGGCCGGCCCATGGCCAACCAGCGCAGCGGCGTGCGGTAGGCCAGCCGCAGCGGGCTGGTCGAGCCGCGGGCCAGCCGGGTGGCGAGCACGCCCGGGTGGAAGGCGGCCGCCGAGACGCCCTGTGGCCCGAGGCGCCGCTGCAGCTCGCGGGTGTGCAGGACCTGCGCGAGCTTGCTGTCGCCGTAGGCCTTGGTCGCCGAGTACCGGCGGGTGTTGTCCAGGTCGCCGAGGTCGAGGACGCCGGCCATCCGGGCGGCGGCGCTGGAGGTGGCGACGACGGTGGCCCGGCCCGCGACCAGCGGCCCGCGCAGCAGGGCGGTGAGCAGGAAGGGCGCGAGGTGGTTGACCTGCAGGGTGGTCTCGTGCCCGTCGGCGGTCCACCGCGGCCGGCCGAAGACCCCGCCGGCGTTGTTGGCCAGCACGTCGATGCGCGGGTGGCGGGCGGCGAGGCCGGCGGCCAGCGCGCGGACGTCGTCGAGCCGGGCGAAGTCGGCCACCTCGGCCTCCCCGCCGACCTCCGCCGCCACCGCCCGGGTGCGCCCGGGGTCGCGGCCGACGACGACCACCCGCCACCCGTCCCGCGCGAGCAGCCGGGCGGCGGCGGCGCCGATGCCGCTGCTGGCCCCGGTGACGACGGCGGTCCGCCGGCTCACCCGCCGGGGCCGGTGCAGGCGTACAGGAAGGCCGGGGGGACGTTCCAGGGCGTCACCCGGATGCGGACCCCGGCGAAGCGGCGGCGCAGCTCCCCGAGCACCAGCGGCGAGTACTGGATGACCAGCGCCGTCCCGGCGGGCGTCAGCGCGCGCGGGAGCTGGTCGAGCAGCCGCCCGCGCAGGCCGGCCTCCAGCGAGGTGAACGGCAGCATCGAGACGACGACGTCGGCGCGCTCCCCGTCGAGGTGGTCGCCGAGGTCCTCCGCGGAGCCGACCACCACCTGCAGCCGCGGGTCGCGGAGGCGCTCGGTGAGCAGGCGGGCCAGCTGCGGGTCGATCTCCACGGCGACCAGGCGGGCGTCGGGGCCGAGGCGGGCGAGCAGCTCGCGGGTCGCGACACCGGTGCCCGCCCCGAGCTCGACGACCAGCCGCGCGGACGGGACGTCGGCGAGGTCGAGCATCGCCCGGACCGCCGTGCGGGACGTCGGCAGCACCGCGCCGACCTGCCGCGGGTTGGTGGCGAAGGCACGCAGCAGGCGCAGCCCGTCCCCCAGGGCGGACGTCACCGGCGCTCGCCCCCCGTGCGACGGGCGTCGAGCCACGCGACGACGTCGTCGAGCACCTGGTCCTTCTCCGGCTCGTTGTGCGGCTCGTGGAAGAGCCCGTCCCAGATGCGGACGGTGAGGTCGGGCGAGCCGGCGTGCGCGCGCACCACCTCGCTCGCCGACGGCGGCATGAGCCGGTCGGCGCCGCCGTGCAGGACCAGCAGCGGCAGCCGCAGCCCGCGCAGCCGGGCGGGCATCGCCGCGGCGCCGAGCATGATCTCGGTGCCGGTGCGGGCGGCCATCCTCCCGGTGTGGTTGAGCGGGTCGCTCCGGTAGGCGGCCACCACCTCGGGGTCGCGGCTGACGGTCTCCGCGTCGAGCTGCAGCACGCCGAGGTCGGGCGCGAGCCGGGACAGCACCGGCGCGAGCACGCGCTGCACCGGGTTGGCGGTGCTGGTGTCGAGGGCCGGAGCCGAGACCACGCCACCGGCGACCCGCTCGTGCGGCTCCCCGGTCAGGTACTGCAGCGCGACGAGCCCGCCGAGGCTGTGGCCGTAGACGAACAGCGGGACGCCGGGGTGCCGGTCGGCGGCCGCGCGGGAGGTCTGCGCCACGCCCTCGACGGCCGCGGCCAGGCTGGCGATGTTGCCGCGCCGGCCCGGGGAGCGGCCGTGCCCGGGGTGGTCGGGCGCGTAGGACGCGTACCCGCCGGCCGCGAGCCGCTCGGCCACGTGCGCGTACCGGCCGCCGTGCTCGTGCGCGCCGTGCACCAGCACCACGACGCCGGCCGGATCGGGCACCGACCAGCCCTGCCAGTACTGCCCCGTGGGCAGCGTGCCCTGCCCGTGCCGTGCCGCTGTGCCTGCCGGTGTGCCCACGCGTCCTCCCTCGCCCGTGCCTGCCGGCGGGAACCGTAGCCCGTGGGACAGGGTGGGTCGCCGGTCAGCGGCTGGAGACGGCCACCCGGACGCCGAGGCCGACGAGCACGGTGCCGCTGACCGCCTCCAGCGCCTGCCGCACCCGGCGCCGACGGAACCACGCCCCGGCCCGGGCCACCCCGGCGGCCAGCGACAGGTACAGCACGGTCTCCACGACCACCTGCACCAGGGCGAGGACCGCGGTGGTGGCCACCAGCGGCCGGTCCGCCAGCACGAACTGCGGGTAGAAGGCGATCATGAAGACGGCGGCCTTCGGGTTGGCCAGCTGCACCAGCAGCCCCTCCCCCAGCGCCGTCCACCAGCCACGGCGGCCCGCGGTCGCGGGTACCGCGAGGTCGTCGTGCACGTCCCCCGCCGCCGCGGCACCGCGCCGCTGGCGCCAGGCGGCGCGCCAGGCCTGCACGCCCAGCCACACGAGCACGACGGCGCCGACGACCCGCAGCACCAGGAACGCCAGCTCCGACGCGGCGACCAGCGCCGCGAACCCCGCCGCGGCCAGCAGCGCCCAGAGGTAGAGGCCGAGCTCGAGGCCGAGGACGGTCGGGACGGCGGCGCGGAACCCCCGCAGCGCGGCGCGGCGCAGGATCAGCGCCATCGCCGGGCCCGGTGACGCCGAGATGAGCAGGACGGCCAGCAGGAAGGCCGGCAGGGAGGCGACCAGGTCCACGCCGCGGATGCTGGCACCCCGGCGGTCAGGGCACCACCGGGTTCAGGGCACCGGAGCCTTCAGGGCACCACCGGGTTCAGGGCACCACGGGCTCGACGTCGCGCGTGCAGAACATGCACACCGAGGCGTCGACCGGGATGAAGCTCTTGCAGTGGTCGCACTCGCGGCTGCCCTGCGCGCCGGCGGTCTCGCGGCCGGTGGCCCGCCGGACGGCCTGGACGAGGAACATGATCGTCACCGCGAGCAGCAGGAACGAGACGAACGCGGTGAGGAAGGACCCGTAGCGGATCTGCGAGCCGTTGACGGTGAGCACGAGGGCGTCGAAGTCCGGCTGTCCGAACACGGCCGCGACCAGCGGCAGGATGACGTCCCCCACCAGGGACTCGACCACCGTGGCGAAGGCCGCCCCGATGGCCAGGCCGACGGCGAGGTCGACGAGGCTCCCCGAGAAGGCGAAGTTGCGGAAACTGGTCAGCAGCGCACGCACGGGCCGGAGAGTAGAGCCGGCCGGCCGTCACCGCGGCTCGGCGGGCGGGCCGTCGACGTCGTGTCCGAGGTCGCGCTGCAGCCAGGTGACGTCGTGCCAGGCGCCGTCCTTCCAGCCCACCCGCCGATAGGTGCCGACGTCCTCGAAGCCCAGCGCCCGGTGCAGGCCGAGGCTGGCCTCGTTGGGCAGGGCGACGCCGGCCAGGGCGCGCCGGTACCCGCGGGCGGCGAGCCGGTCGAACAGCGCGCCGTAGAGCAACCGGCCGGCGCCGGTGCGCCGCCGGCCGGGCTCGAGGTAGACGCTCACCGAGCACGACCACCGGTAGGCCTCCCGGGCCATGAACGGTCCGCCGTAGGCGAAACCGCGCACCGCCCCGCCGTCGTCGAGGACCAGCCACGCGTGGCGCTCCTGGGCGGCGGCGATCCGCCGGGCCATCTCCTCCGCAGTCGGGGCCTCGGCCTCGAAGGAGACGGCGGTGCCGGTGACGTAGGGGGCGTAGACGTCCCGGCAGGCCGCGGCGTCGCGCAGGGTGGCGTCTCGGACGGTGCCGGTCACCCCGCGACGCTAGCGGCGGCGGGTCACCGGGCGGGGGCGGCCACGTCCTGCGTCCACAGCACCGGCTCGCCGCGGTGGCCCTGCTTGGACAGGTACATGGCCTGGTCGGCGCGCTTGGTCAGCACGGCCCCGTCGGTGCCCGGGCCGGCCCAGGCGATGCCCAGGCTGGCCTGCAGCGGCACGGTGCCCGCGCTGATCTCGGCGGGGACGGCAAGGGCGGCCCGGATCCGCGCGCCGAGCGCCACCGCTGCGTCGTCGCCGTCGACACCACGGCTGACGACGAGGAACTCGTCGCCGCCGATGCGCCCGACGATGTCGTCGCGGCGGAGCACGCCGGCCAGCCGGGCGGCCGTGGTGACCAGCAGCTCGTCGCCGGCGTCGTGGCCGAGGGTGTCGTTGACCGGCTTGAAGTCGTCGAGGTCGACGAAGACCACCGCCGTGGCGCCCTCGGCGAGGGACGCCTCCAGCACGGCCATCGTCGAGGCCCGGTTGTGGCAGCCGGTGAGCGGGTCGAAGGTGGCCTTGGCGGTGAGCTCCTCGCGCATCCGGGCGCTGTCGGTCACGTCGGCGACGCACACCAGCGCGCCCGGGGCGCCCTCGCGGTCGCCGAGCGCGACCAGGCTCACCGCGCACACCCGCCCCTCGCCGGCCGGGGTGTGGACGGCCACCTCGAGGGTCGCGTCGACCCCCTCGCCGAGCGCCCGGGACAGCGCGGTGTCCAGCGCCGCGCGGGCACCCTCGTCGACGACCGCGGCGACGTCGTCCCACGTGCGCACGGCCGGCACGCCGAGGACCACCGGCAGCCGCGAGTTGCTGTGCACGACCTCCCGGTCGGGGGTCAGCTGGGCGATGCCCTGCGGCAGCGACTCGGTCAGGCGCCGCAGCAGCCGCTCCTGCTGCTGCAGTGCCTCGTGCGCGGCCATCTCGTCGGAGACGTCGCTCATCTGCGTGACGACGACGGCGTCGGCGGGGTCGTCGGCCGGCACGTACTGGTTCTCCAGCTCCAGCCACGCCCAGGTGCCGTCGGCGCGCCGGTGCCGCAGCCGGACCCGCTGGGAGTCCTGGCGGGACAGCAGCTCCAGCCAGGTGGCGATCGCCCGCTCCTGGTCGTCGGGGTGGACGAAGTCCGAGGAGCGCTGGCCGACCATCTGCGCCGCCGTCCAGCCCAGCATCCGGGTGGTGCGCTCGTCGATCTCGGTGACGACCGCCAGGGCGGTCTTGCGGACCGTCGCGGTGCGCGGCCGGCGGGAGACCTCCAGGCCGGCCAGCGGCGCGGTGCCGTCGCCGGCCGGGGTGCCGGAGGCGACCACGTCGAGCGCGCAGACGACGACGCCGTGGGAATCGCGGACGTCGACGAAGGTCAGGGACAGCGCGACGTCGGGCTCGCGGCGCCCGTGCACCGTGGCCAGCCCCACGCCGTGGCTGCGGGCGCGCTCCCAGGCGGTGATCACGAGCATCGCCTCGGCGGGCAGGATCACGTCGAGGAGCGTGGCGCGGTCGGCCGGTGGGGTCATGGCCCGCTGCGGGGCGATGCCGACCGAGGCCGGCATGGGCACGAGGACGCCGTCGGAGGCGACGGCGGCCAGCACGGCGTCGGGCAACCGGAGCAGGGTGGCGAGCACGTCCTCGCGCTCGGCCTGCGTCCTCGGGGTGGCGGTCACGCCGGTGGGTTCGGCACGAAGGCGCCCCGACCTGAGCGGCGCGTGTCCACTGCCTCACTCTCGGGGGTGGTCGTGGGCGTGTCGCGCACTCCGGTGGCACCATCGCGGCCACCGGAGAACCGCGACGGATCGAACAGCGGACGTCGCGCACTCCCTCGTCCCGGGCAGGTCCCGGCTGGAGGTGCGGCGGTGCACCGTGGAACGACGGCGGTCCCTGGCGGCGCGCAACGCGCGGTGAGCGTGGGCCGGCACGACTGGGTCGTGCTCGACAGCGAGGAGGCGCACGCCCAGGTCGTGGGTGACTTCGTCGCCGAGGGCGTGCGCCGGGGCGAACGGGTCCTGCTCATCGGGGTGGAGGACCGCGAGGAACGGCTGCGCGCCCGCCTGCGGCGGCAGGGCCTGCCGGCGAACGCCGGGGCGGTGCTCGTGCTGCCCCCGGACCCGCACGTGCTGCGCGCCGCGATCACCGACTCCCTGGCCGGCGGGCAGCGCGGTGTCCGCTTCACCGGGGCGCTGACCACGCCGGGGCGCAACGACTTCGAGGCCGTGGTGACCGAGCTGACCGCGACCCTGCCGCTCACGGTGCTCTGCCCCTACTTCCGCGACCTGCTCCTGCCGGGCCAGCGCGAGGAGCTCACCGCCCTGCACGACGCCGAGCACGACGCCACGGCCGAGTACGACGACGGCGTCTTCCGTCTCGTCCGGGACGGCTCGGTGCTGCGGCTGGCCGGTGAGCTGTCGTCGGCCGACCCCGACGCGCTGCGGGCGGTGCTGGCCGCGACGTCCCGGGCCACCCGCCCGGTGACCTGGGACGTCACCGACCTGCACTTCCTCGACGTCGACGCGGCCGACACGCTGGTCGCCGCCGCCGCCGGCCCACCGGGGCTGAACCTGGTGGGGGCCGCCGGGCCGACCGGGCGGCTGGTCGGCCTGGTGGCCGGGCGCCACCCGGGTCGCCGGGTGCGGCTGGCCGACGGCGGCGGGGAGCCGGAGGCCCGCTGATCAGCCGGGCAGCACCTTGCCCAGCAGGCCCTTGAGGGTCGACGCCGGACGGTAGGCCTGCACCAGCCAGGCGTTGCACACGATCACGCCGCCGGCCAGCAGCGGGACGGCGGCCTGCGCGACCCGCTGCCGCCCCTGCCAGGTGGCGACCTCCGGCGGCGTCCCGGCCGAGGGCAGCGTGGCGTCCTTGACGTCGAGGCCGCCGTCGCGGTCGGCCTGCTCGGCCAGCTTGCCGATCTTGCCGCCCGAGTAGGCGGCGAAGGCGGTGGCGCCCGCCCCGGCCACGGTCAGGGCCGCCTTGACCGCGCCGACCCGCCCGTAGCCCTCCTGCAGGGCCAGCCGGGTCTTGTTGGTGCTGGTCAGCTGCAGCCCGGTCCCGAGGGTGGCGAGGATGCCGCCCCACTGCGCCGGCGAGAACCGGCCCCAGGCGGAGCTGGCCACCCGGACCTTGTCGATGCCGGAGGTCAGGTCGCTGCCGGACTTGTTGACGCCGGCGACTCCCATCACCGAGCCGCCGAACCACAGTGCGGCGCCGAGGTCGTGGACGGCCTGGGCGAGGAAGTGGTTGTCCGTGGTCGTCGTCGTCACGAGTGCTCCTGTCCGGGTGCCGAGCGCACCCGTCGGGTCGTCGGCCGGCGTCCCCGCTGCTGAGGGGCCGGTCGTGCGCAGCGGCCTACCCGCGGTCCGCGCCGGTCACTCGGCCGGTCTTCTGCGGTCGGTCTTCTGCGGTCGGTCTTCTGCGGTCGGTCTCACTCGGAGGCGCTGGCGGTGTCCCCCGACGCCTGCTCGCTGCTCGGCGGGCCGATCCAGACGGTCGTGGCGTTCATGAACTCGTACATGCCGAGCTCGGTGAGCTCCCGGCCGTAGCCGCTCTGCTTGACCCCGCCGAAGGGCAGCTCGGGGTAGCTGGTGACCATGCCGTTGACGAACGCCATGCCGCTCTCCACGTCGCGGACGAACGTCGCCCGCTCGTCCTCGTCCTCGCTCCACAGGTTGGCGCCGAGGCCGTAGGGGTGGCTGTTGGCGATCTCCAGCGCCTCCTCCAGGGACCGCACGGTCCACAGCGCCGCGACCGGGCCGAAGACCTCCTCGTCGTAGAGGTCCATCTCGGGCGTGATGCCGGTGAGCAGCGTCGGCTCGTAGTACCAGCCGGGCCGGTCGGGCCGGTTGCCCCCGACGACGACGGTCGCGCCCTTGTCGACGGCGTCCTGCACGTACCGCTCGACGTCCTCCCGGCCGGACTCGGTGGCCAGCGGGCCGACCTGGGTGGTCGCCTCCATCGGGTCGCCGACGACGAGCGCGCCGAGCTTCTCGGCGAAGAGCCGGGTGAACTCCTCGGCGACGTCGGCGTGCACGAAGAACCGCTTGGCGGCGATGCAGCTCTGCCCGTTGTTCTGGCAGCGGGCGGTGACCGCGACCTCGGCGGCGCGGTCGAGGTCGGCCGACGGCATGACGATGAAGGGGTCGCTGCCGCCGAGCTCGAGGACGGTCTTCTTCAGGACGTCGCCGGCGATGGCGGCCACCGACTGCCCGGCCGGGGCGCTGCCGGTGAGGGTGGCCGCGGCGACGCGGTCGTCGCGCAGCACCCGCTCGATGGTCGAGGAGCCGATGAGCAGCGTCTGGAACACGTCGGCGGGGAACCCGGCCCTGCGGAACAGCTCCTCCAGGTACAGCGCCGTCTGCGGCACGTTGCTGGCGTGCTTGAGCAGGCCGACGTTGCCGGCCACCAGCGCCGGGGCGGCGAAGCGCATCGCCTGCCAGAGCGGGAAGTTCCACGGCATGATCGCCAGGACGACGCCGATCGGCCGGTGCACGACGAAGGCCTGCTGAGCCCCGACGGCGGCGGCGTCGGCGGGCTTCGGCTCGAGCATGGCCGGGCCGTGCTCGGCGTAGTACCGCAGCGCCGTGACGCACTTGCCGACCTCCGCCGTCGCGGAGGCCAGCGTCTTGCCCATCTCGGTGACCATGAGCTCGGCGACGGCGCCGGTGTCGGCCTCGAGGACGTCGGCGGCCGAGCGCAGCCAGCCCACCCGCTCCTCGGGGCTGGTCAGCCGGTAGGCCCGGTAGGCGGCCGCCGCGCGGGCGATGCGGTCCTCGAGGGCATCGTCCGACAGCGGCTCGTAGGTCGTCACCGTCTCGCCGGTCGTCGGGTTGATCGTCGCGATGGCCATGTCGGTCGCCTCCCGTCCGCGGCGCGCACGTCCTGCGCGCACCTCCGGCCAGGGGCCCTACCCGGCCGGCCGCCGGTCACCCGCGTCAGCCGACCGGCAGCCCCGCCAGCCCCGCGGCCAGGCCGAGGACGGCGCATACGCCGAGGGTGCGCAGCACCGACCACCGCACCCGGAAGAGCAGCACGGCCGCGACCAGCGCGATGACCAGCGGCACCGGCCGCAGCGTGGTGGGGTCGGGCAGCTCCAGCGCCAGCGGCCCCTGGTCGACGTCGACCGTCCGCGAGAACAGCGTGTGGACGGCGAAGTAGACGCCCAGGTTCGCGATCACGCCGACGACGGCCGCGGTGATGCCGGTGAGCGCCGCCGACAGCGACCGGTTGCCCCGCAGCCGCTCCATGTAGGGGGCGCCGAGGAGGACGAACAGGAAGCTCGGCACGAACGTCACCCAGGTGACCAGGAGCGCGGCGATCACCGCCGCGGCCCACGGGTCGAGGGAGCCGGGGTCGCGGTGGGTGCCGAGGAAGGCGACGAAGAGCACGACCATGACCAGCGGGCCGGGCGTGGTCTCGGCCAGCGCCAGCCCGCGCACCATCTCCCCCGGCGAAAGCCACCCGTAGACCGCGACGGCCTGCTGGGCGACGTAGGCCAGCACCGCGTAGGCGCCGCCGAAGGTGACCACCGCCGCCCCGGAGAAGAACACCCCCTGCTCGGTCAGCGTGCTGCCGGCGCCGGTGAGCAGGGCGACCGCGGCGACCGGCACGGCCCAGACCCCCAGCCCGACGAGCAGCACCCGGAGCGTGCGGCGGGTCGTCGGGGCCTCGTGGTGCAGGACGTCGTCGGAGACCACCGGCGCCGGGCCGCCGTCGGCCGCGTCGGCGGCCTTCTCCTGCGGCAGGGCGGAGGGCCGCCACCGCCCGAGGGACCAGCCGGCGACGCCGGCGAGGGCGACGACGACCGGGAACGGGACGGCGAACAGCGCCAGCGCGGCGAAGGCGAGCACCGCGAGGACCACGAGGGCGCGGCTGTCGAGCGCCTTCCTGGCGACGCGGATGACCGCCTGCACGACGATGGCGAGCACGGCCGCGGCGAGGCCGGTGAACAGCGCGGTGACGGCGGTGGTGGTGCCGTAGGCGACGTAGACGGCCGACAGCGCCAGGAGCGCGACCACGCCGGGCAGGACGAACAGGCCGCCGGCGACCAGGCCCCCGCGGGTGCCGTGCAGCAGCCATCCGACGTAGGTGGCCAGCTGCTGGGCCTCCGGCCCGGGCAGCAGGGTGCAGTAGTTGAGGGCGTGCAGGAAGCGGCGCTGACCGATCCAGCGCTTCTCGTCGACCAACGTGCGCTGCATGACCGCGATCTGGCCGGCCGGGCCGCCGAAGGTCTGCAGCGAGATGAGGAACCACGCGCGGACGGCGGTGCCGAACGGCACGGCCGCGGTGGCACGCGGTCCCGACGGGGGCGCGCCGCTGGCGATCGGGTCCGGGGGCATGGCGTCCTCGGGTCGGTGGTCGGCGCGCCCAGCCTGCCAGCCCCGCCGATTCACGCAGCCGTGGGTGCCAGGGGTGCGGGGACGGTGATCTCGGTGCCGTCGGGTCGCCAGGTGCGCCATCGCCCCTCGGGTCGTCGTTCGACCCGGTAGCCGTGGTGGACCTGGGTGTGGTGGCGTTCGCAGAGCAGGGCTGAGTTGTCGAGGCTGGTGTCGCCGCCGTCGATCCAGTGCACCAGGTGGTGGACGTCGCACCAGGAGTTCGGGGCGTCGCAGCCGGTGAACACGCAGCCGCCGTCCCGCAGTTCGACCGCCCGCCGCAGCGCTCCGCTGACGAGGCGCTGCTCGCGTCCCACGTCGAGCGGGACGCCGTCGGGGCCGAACACGATCCGGGCGATGCCGCCGTCGCAGGCCAGCCAGCGGGCTCTCGCTGCAGAGATCACCGCGCCGGACCCCAGCTGCGCGGTCCCCTCACCGGTCGCCAGGTCCCCGATGTCGATCCGCACCGCGACGTGGGGCTTGACGGTGCGCAGCACCGGCACCGAGCCCGCCGACAGGGCGTTGTCGCAGGTCTGCACCAGGGCGTCGGCCTGCCGCTGGGCGCGGGTGCGCTCGTCCCCGGCGGGCCGGTCGGCCTGCACGTGCGCCTCCACCGCCGTCTGGAACTTCTCCGCACCCACGGGGTCGAGGCGGCCGGAGAAGGTCACGGTGCCGTCGGCGTGCCGCACGATGGTCAGAGACCGGCCCTCGGTGGGGTCCGGCTCGGGTCCGTCGGGCTCCAGCCCGAGCAGGTAGCGGGCCACCACCGCCACCAGGTCGGCGTGCGGCTGCTCACTGGCGACGCCGGTGAACACCGCGTCGATGACCGCCAGGTCCACCCCGGCGGCCGCTGCCACCGCCAGCCGCCGCGGCGTCACCGCCTTCGCCGCCTCGGCGACCTGACCGGCCGACACCAGCCCCGCCTCGGCCGCCTCGGCCAGCGCGGGCAGGTGCTCCAGCGCGCGCCCGGCGGTCACCACCCGCGACGCCTCGGCACCGGAGAGCCGGCAGTGCCCCCGCAACCACGCAGCCATCGACCGCTGACCGTCCCGCTCCGGGGCCTGCGCCAGCTCCGCGGCCCGAACACGGCGGGCCAGCGCGGCGTCGATCCGGTTGCGCTCGGCGAACAGCCCGGCGACGTCGTCGAGCACGTCACCCAGCTGCCAGTCATCCGAACGCATGTACGAAGTCTACCGCGACCAGACGCGAGCGGCGACCTGTTTCCGCAGGTCAAGAGCTTGTCCACGGATCCGTACGACCGCTCGACAGTCGTCATCGAACCGCCGGACGGACACGGCGATGAGGCGTGCCCAGACCGGTCCCCCGGCCCGGGCAGGCCCCGTCAGCACGTGCGTGGGCGTCGATGTAGGGCCCGGTGATGGGACATCGACCGGCCCACGACTCGCCGGGGTCGGCCGGCACCGGCTCACCCGGGTCGCGGTGGAGGTCTCCCCGGTGTGCACCACCCCACCTACCGGGTGCAGCGCTGGTCAGCCCTGGCGGCGGGAGCGGAAGTCGCCGCGGCCGGTGTCGCGGCGCCAGTCGTCGAAGGACTCGCCGGTGAGCTCCTCGAGCAGCGCGATGTCGGGCAGCAGCGGCGCGAGCACCTCCCGCCGCACCTCGACCGGCATCGGCGGGCGCGGGGCCCGGCCGGCGTGAAGCGCGGCCAGCAGCGGGCGGGACACCTGCCGCCACACCTGCGGGGGCGTGTAGGCGCCCAGGGCCGCACCGGCGCGGGTCACCCGGGCCAGCGCCCGGTGGCGCAGGGTGTCGGCCACGTACGGCTTGACGTTCTCCGGCGGCACGGTGTGCGCCATCCCGCGCTCGACGCCGAGGAAGGCGCTGACCCGGTCGAGCGTCTTGTCGGGGGTGTCCACCAACTGCCGGTACCGCAGCAGCAGCACCTGCGCCCGCGGCAGCAGGGTGTACAGGTCGCGCAGCTGCTCGCCGTAGCGGCCGAGGTCCCGGTACCGCCAGAACGGCGCCCAGCCGGCCGCCACGCGGGACTCCTCCCGCTCGACGGCGGCGGCGAAGTCGGCCTCGGGCTCGAGTCCGTCGGCACGCAGGTGCACCCAGTTCGACCACGCCCGGTCCACCGGGTCCCGCACGATCGCGACGACGCGGATGCCGGGCACGTCGGCCACCAGCCGGCGCTGCGCGGCGCGGTCGTGCAGGTAGAACGGCGTGCTCTCCCCGCGGACGGCACCGGCCGGGGCGCCGTCGAAGAGGCGCAGGTACTCCTCGCGGCGCCACACCCACTCCTGCGCGCTGTGCGCATCCCCGGGACCCCGCTGCCCGCTGCGCGGCGGCGGCCGGCCGCCGGTCAGGTAGTACTTCGGCTCCTTCACCGGCGAGAGGTACAGCCCGGGGTGGGTGGCCAGCGCGGCGTGCAGCGCCGTCGTCCCGGCCTTCGGCGCCCCGGCGATCACGAACTGCGGCAGGCGGTCGGCGTCGGTGCTCATCGGTCCCCTCCCGGTCCGCGACGGCCCGCCGTGTACACACGGGCAGGTCTGTCCCCCTCCCCGAACGGAGACGCCCCGTGACCGTGCCCCGCCCGCCGGTGGCCGACGCCTTCTGGAGTGGTGCGACGGTCGTCGTCGAGCCGGAGGACCCGCGCCCGGGGTCGTGGGCCGGCGGCCCGTCGGCCCAGCTCGTCGACGGTGTCTGGTGGCTGGCCTACCGGCTGCGCCGCCCGGTCGGCGAGGGTCGCGGCTTCGGCAACGTGGTGGCCCGCTCCGACGACGGCGTGCGGTTCGAGCCGGTGGTCGCGGTCGGCAAGGACCGCTTCGGCGCCGAGTCGCTCGAGCGGCCCGCGCTCGTGCACACCCCGGATGGTCGCTGGCGGCTCTACGTCAGCTGCGCGACGCCGGGCACGAAGCACTGGCGCGTGGACCTGCTCGAGGCCGGGACCGTGGCGGGCCTGGCGACGGCGGAGGCGCGCACCGTGCTCCCCGGCAGCGCCACCGAGGCGCCGAAGGACCCGGTGGTCCGCTGGGACGGCACGCAGTGGCACCTGTGGGCCTCGGTCCACCCGCTCGACGACCCCGGCGCCACCGACCGGATGACCACCGAGCACGCCACCAGCCCCGACGGCGTGACCTGGACCTGGCACGGCACCGCCCTGGCCGGCACCCCGGGTGGCTGGGACGCCCGCGGCACGCGCATCAGCACGGTGGTGCTCGACGGGGACCGCAGCTGGGCGCTCTACGACGGCCGGGCCACAGCCGAGGAGAACTGGGAGGAGCGCACCGGCCTCGCCCGGCTCGACGGCGGCGCCTTCCGGCCGGTGCCCGGCGGCCCGTACCTGCAGAGCCCGCACGCCCCGCACGGGCTGCGCTACGCCGACGTCGTCGCGCTGCCCGGCGGTGGGGCGCGCTGGTTCTACGAGGCCACCCGGGAGGACGGCGCGCACGAGCTGCGCACCGTCGTCGTCCCCGACTGACGCCCGCGGTCCCCTCGCCGTCATGCCGCAATCCCTACCAGGCCGATCGACTTGACACGGATTGGGGACCGGGGTCACATGGAGGGGTGGCACAGACCCTGACGCTCACCCGCCGGTCCGCCGTGGACCTGCTGCGGGTGGCCAGCGCGCTCTGTCCGGCCGCCTGACCCCCCGGCCGCCCGCCACCTCTCGCGCCGCCCCAGGACGGGGCCCTCGCGCGCCCGCACCCGGAGACCTCCATGACCTCCCTGCTGTCCGACGTCGCCCACGACCCCGGGTCCGTCACCCGCTCCACCTCCGCGGCCGCGGTCGCGGCTGCCCTCGCCGCCGTCGCCGACGCGTGGCTGCCCCGCGTCGCGTTCCGGGAGGACGGCCGCTGGACCGGGCTGCTGCCCGCCGACGAGGCGGCCGCGCTGCTCGACCCGTCGGCGGCGGCCGACGTCGCCGGCGCCCAGGTCTGGCTGCTCACCTGGCTGCCCGGCCAGGGCACGCCGCTGCACGACCACGGCGGGTCGGCGGGCGCGTTCGCCGTCGTCCGGGGCGCGCTGACCGAGGACACCGTCGGCGGCCCGGCCGGCGCCGTCCGGGAGGTGTCGGTCGAGCTGTCGGCCGGGCGGGTGCGCCCGTTCGGCCCGCACCACGTGCACCGGGTGACCAACCGGGGCACGGTGGCGGCCGTGAGCGTGCACGCCTACACCCCCGCCCTCCGGCAGATGAGCACCTACGCCCTCGAGTCCGGTGTCCTCCTGCACACCGGTACCGAGCGCGCCGGCGTCGACTGGTGAGCGGCTCGCGTCCGCCCGGCGCCCGGAGCGTCGACCAGCTGCTGGCGGAGGCCCGGTCCCGCATCACCCGGCTGACGCCCGTCGAGGCGGCGCAGCGCGTCGCCGACGGCGCCCTGCTGGTCGACATCCGGCCGCAGTCGCAGCGGGAGGCCGACGGCGAGGTGCCCGGCGCGCTGGTCGTCGAGCGCAACCACCTGGAGTGGCGGTTCGACCCCGAGAGCGACGCCCGGCTCCCGCAGGCCACCGGCTACGACGTCGAGGTCGTGGTGCTGTGCCAGGAGGGCTACACCTCCAGCCTGGCCGCCGACGCGCTGCGCGCGCTGGGCCTCACGAAGGCCGCCGACGTGATCGGCGGGCACCGGGCCTGGGTGGCCGACGGGCTGCCCACCACCGGCGGGACCGCCGGGTAGACCGGCCGGGGAGCGGCGGCGCCTGACGGAGGGACGCCGCCGCCCCCCGGTCTCGTGGGTGGGGCCTCCTCGGCTCCTGCTCCTGCCCTGCGCGCCGGAGTGCCCGTGCCGGTCGTCGCCCTTCCGGACGTGGTCCGTCTGCTCCGAGGCACCGGTGGTCGCGCCGGCCTCACTGGGCGAGGGGCCCTGCTTTCCGGACGGCGGCTCGCTGGGCGTCGGGATCGGTCCGCCCGCTCACCGCGGGCCACTGACCGGAGGACCGCCCGCCGCGCCGGACAGGACCCGGAACGTCCGCGCGGCCATCAGGTCGGCGCCGAGGTCGCGCACCGCGCGCTCCCGGGCCCGCACGCCCAGGGCGGCCCGCCGCGCGGGGTCGGCGAGCAGTCCGGCGACCGCGTCGGCGAGCGCGCCGGCGTCCTCGACCGGGACGACGACCGCGTCCTCCCCCACCGCCCGGCGCACGTCGCCGACGTCGGTGGCCACGCACGGCAGGCCCTCGGCCATCGCCTCGAGCAGCACCAGCGGGAGCGCCTCGACGCGCGAGGACAGCACGAACAGGTCCAGCCCGGCGAGGAACCCGCGGACGTCGGACACCCACCCCGGGAAGGTCACCGGCAGGCCCGCCGCCGCGGCCCGCAGCGCGTCGCCGTCGCGCCCGGCGCCGCCGATGACGGCCTCGAACGGCGCATCGACGCGGCGCAGCGCGGCCAGCAGCACGTCGAATCCCTTCTGCGCGGTCAGCCGGCCGAAGGCGCCGACCCGCGGCACCGGGTTCCCGGCCGGACCCGCCGGGTCGGTCGGGACGTCCACGCCGTTGGGCACCACGTGCGCCCGTGCGGGGTCGACGCCGAGCTCGGCGACCAGCTGGCCCCGCCCCTGCGCCGACGGGCTGACCACCGCCGCCATGCGCCGGTACAGCGCGGTGAGCGCGGCGCGCTCCTCCCCCGTCCCCGTGTCGCCCACCAGGTGCAGGACGCCGACGGTGGGCGCGACCTGCTGGGCCGCGGCGACGGCGGCCGCGTTGGACGCGGGGTCGACGAGGTTGACCACGACGACGTCGGGGCACTGCGCCGCGAGTGCCGCCCGGGTGGCCGGTGCGGTGGCGGTGTGCCGGGTCAGCGGGACGAGGGCGCGGTCGAGGCCGAGGGAGGCGAAGCCGCCGGCCACCGGCTCGGCGCAGACGAGCGACGCCGTCGCCCCGTTGTCCGCGGCGCGGCGCAGGTGGTGGCTCAGCCACACCTCCGCGCCGCCCCAGGCATCGGAGTCGGCGACGAACGAGACCCTCACGGGGCCGCCAGCTCCCGCGCCGCGCCGGCGACGTCGGCGGGGTCGACCGTCAGCGCGCAGCGGAACTCGATCGGGCAGGCCAGGTGCGGGCACGGCGCGCAGGCGACGGTCGGGGTCAGGGCGCGGTGCCGCGGTCCGGGGTGTGCCCAGCGCACCGGGTCACCGGGGAGGAAGACGGTGACGCTGCGCGCGCCGACGGCGGCGGCCAGGTGCGCCGAGCCGGTGTCGTTGCCGACGAGGACGGCGCTGTCGCGCAGCAGTGCGGCGAGGCCGCCCAGGCCGGTGGCGCCGGTGAGGTCGACGGCCGGGGCACGCATCGCGGCGACCACGCGCGCGGAGACGTCGCGCTCGGTGGCGACCCCGGTGACGACGACGGCCAGCCCGTCGGCGGCCAGCGCGTCACCCACCGCGGCGTAGCGGTCCACCGGCCAGCGGCGGGTGGGGGCCGACGCGCCGGGGTGCAGGACGGCGTAGCGGCCGGGCACCAGGCCGTGCGCGGCCAGCGTGGCGGCGTGCTCGGCCTCGTCGTCGGTGGTGACCGGGAAGTCCATGGCCGCCTCGCCGCCGGGCGGCAGTCCCAGGTGCTCGAGCAGCGCGACGTGCCGCGCGGCCTCGTGCAGGTGCAGCGGGTAGCGCAGGTGCAGCGCCTCGCTGCCGGCCGGAGGGTCCCAGCCGGTGGGCGCGAAGCCGCCGGTCAGCCGGGCGCCGAGCGCGGCGGTCACCCGGTTGGCGGCCGGCCGGTCGCCGTAGGCCTGCAGGCCGAGGTCGAAGCGGCGCGCGCGGGCGGCGGCGGTGAACGGCGCCCAGCCCGCGGGGTCGACCGGGCCGTCGGGGACGCCGGGGGCGCCGGGGAAGGCGAGCAGGGAGTCGACGGTGCCGCCGAGCCGGTCGACCACCGGCGCCATCCGGCCGAAGGTCACCAGCGTGACCTCGACGTCGGGGCGCGCCGCGCGCAGCCGGCGCAGCGCGGGCACGGTGCACAGCAGGTCGCCCAGGCCCACCCGGAGCCGGACGAGCGCCACCCGGCGGACGGCGGGGTCGGCGAGGGGCGTGATCACCCGGGCCCTCTGCCCCGGCTGTGCCGTGCGCTAACTCGTGGTGCACTACGGGTCCCCCTGCCGAGGAACCGGAGGTCCCCTGCGTGTCCCGCCCTGCCGCCGACCTGCACGTGCTGCGCCTGTGCAGCGTGTTCGAACCCCGCGCGGCGACCGGCCGGGCGCGGCCGGGCGCACTGCCCGGTGAGCTGGACGCCCGCGCGGCGCGGTTCGACCCGATCGGCGGCATGCAGAACCACACCGCGACGCTCACCCGCTGCCTGGACGCCCGCGGGGTGCGGCAGACGGTGGTGACCGCCCGGCTGGCCGGTCCGGCGGGGGTCACGCCGCTGGGCGCGTCCGCGCGGGTGCACCGCACGGGGCTGCCGGTCCCGCGGCTGCGCCAGCTGTGGGCGCTGCGCGGCCTGCCGGCGGTGCTGCGCGCCGGCCGCCGGGCACCGGTCGACGTCGTGCACGCTCACCAGGGCGAGGACCTCGCCACCCTGCCGCTCGGCCGCCTCGCCGCCCGCGTCCACCGCTGCCCGCTGGTGGTCACGGTGCACTGCAGCGTCGGGCACACCCTCACCGGCGGCGGCCCGAAGGTGCGGCTGCTGCGCGCGCTGGGCGGCTGGATCGAGCGCAGCACGCTCCGCCGCGCGGACGCCGTCGTCGTGCTGACCGGGCGGACCGCCGCGGCGCTGCGCGAGGACGGCGTGCCGGCCGCGCGCATCCGCACCATCCCGTCGGGGTTCGACCCGGCCTTGTTCACCGGCGACACCGGCGACGTCCTCCCCGGGACGCCGCGGCCGCGGATCGGCTACGTCGGCCGGCTGGCGCCGCAGAAGAGCCCCGGCACCCTGGTGCAGGCGTTCGGGCGGATGCGGGAGACGGCGTCGCTGGTCGTGGTCGGCGACGGCCCGGACCGGGCGCTGGTGCACCGGCTGGCCGCCGAGAGCCCCGCCGCCGACCGGATCACCCTGGCGGGCTTCGTGGAGCACGCCCGCGTCCCGGCGGTGCTCGCCTCCCTCGACGTGCTGGTGCTGCCCTCGGTCTACGAGGAGATGGGCTCGGTGCTCACCGAGGCGATGGCCGCGGGCCTGCCGGTGGTGGCCAGCGAGGTCGGCGGGATCCCCGAGGTCGTGCGGCACGGGGTCACCGGGCTGCTCGTCCCGCCGGGCGACGTCGGCGCGCTGGCCGCCGCGCTCGACCGGCTCGTCGCCGAGCCGGGGCTGCGGGACCGGCTGGCCGCCGGCGCCCGGGCGCGCTCGGCCGAGTACGGCTGGCCGGCCCTCGCCGCGCGGGTCGCCGCCGTGTACGACCGGGCACGGGGCCTGACGGCCGACCTCGAGCCGGCCGCGTGACCCCCCGGGTCGCCGTGCTCGTGCCGGTGCACGAGCAGGCGGCGTTCCTGCCGCGCGCGCTGGAGTCGCTGCTCGCGCAGGAGGAGACGGCGTGGGAGGCGGTGGTCGTCGACGACGGGTCGCGGGAGCCGGTGACCGTCCCGGCCGACCCGCGGCTGCGGCTGGTGCGCACCGAGGACAACCGGGGGCTGGGGGCGGCGCTCAACCGGGCGCTGGACGAGACGACCGCGCCGGTGGTCGCGTACCTGCCGGCCGACGACGTCTGGTTCCCCGACCACCTGGCCACCGCGCTCGACCGGCTCGCCGACCCCGCGGTGGTGCTGGTGCGCGCGGAGCTCGCCGAGCCCGCCGGCACCCCGTACGCGCAGCTGGTGCAGGTGGTCTACCGCCGCACCGGCGACCGCTGGACCGAGCGCGCGGAGCTCGAGACCGACGACCTCGACCGGCTGATGTGGGCCCGGGTGGGCGCGCGCGGGACGGCGACCGGCACCGGCCGGGTCACCTGCGCCTGGACGCAGCACCCCGGCCAGCGCTCCCGGGCGATCCGGGAGTCCTTCGACGGCGGCCCCAACGTGTTCCGCACCCGCTACCGCGTGGCCGGGCCGCTGCGGTTCGCCTCCACCGACGGCAGCGACCTCGACGAGGAGGCCCGCTACGCGCGGTTCCGCTCGCGCACGTACGAGGCCGGTCCCGACGGGCTGTCGGTGCTCGTCGTCGGCGAGCTGGCCTTCAACCCCGAGCGGGTCCTGGCGCTGGCCGAGCGCGGGCACCGGCTCACCGGGCTGTGGACCGCCGACGGGCTGGGCGACGCGACCGTCGGCCCGCTGCCGTTCGGCTCCGTCCCCGACGTCGACCGCGACTCCTGGCGCGACGGCGTGCGGGCCCTGGCCCCCGACGTCGTCTGGGCGCAGCTGAACTGGCGGGCGGTGCCGTTCGCGCACGCCGTCCGCACCGCCTTCCCCGACCTGCCGTTCGTCTGGCACTTCAAGGAGGCGCCGCAGCGCAGCGTCGTCCGCGGGGAGTGGCCGCTGCTGGCCGACCTCGTCTGCGGCGCCGACGCCGTCCTGCTGGCCACCGAGGAGGAGCGCGACTGGTTCGCCCTCGCGCTGTCCGGCCGGGTCGACCCCGCACGGCTCGGTGTCCTCGACGGCGACCTGCCCAAGCGCGACTGGCTCGACGCGCCGCCGTCACCGAAGCTGTCGGACGCCGACGGGCAGCCGCACGCCGCCGTCGTCGGCCGGCCCTCCGGGCTGGACCTGGACTGGGTGCTGGCCCTGGCCCAGCGTGGGGTGCACACGCACCTCTACGGGCAGGTGCGCGCGCCCGGGCCGAAGGGCTCCTGGACCGGCTGGCTGGAGGAGGCGCTGGCCCGCGCGCCGGGGTTCGTGCACGTGCACCCGGCGGTCGGGCCCGAGGACTGGGTGCGCGAGCTGTCCCGCCACGACGCCGGCTGGCTGCACCGCTTCGACTCGGCCAACGGCGGCGACCTGCGCCGGGCCACCTGGGACGACCTCAACTCCCCCGCCCGGCTGCCGGTGTGCCTGGCCGCGGGACTGCCGCTGCTGCAGCAGGCCAACCCGGGCTCGCGGGTGTCGGTGGAGCGGGTGCTGCGCGAGGACGGGACCGGGCTGTTCTACCGCTCGGCCGACGACGTCGCCGCGGTGCTGCACGAGGAGGTCGCGACCCGGGCGGGGCACGCCGCGGCGCTGGCCGCGCGGGATCGGCACACCTTCGACGCGCACGCCGACCGCCTGGTGGACCTGTTCCGCTCGATCGCCCGCTGACGTCGCCGCGGCCACCGTCGCCGGCGGTGACGGCGGAGGCGTTCCGAGGCGCCGGATCCCAGGTTCGATCGCTCGTCACCGGCTCCGGTGGCCCGTACGGAGGTGCTACGCCCGTCCCTCGTCGTCGGTGACGCACCACTGGGCGGCCGCCCGTTCCCACAGCCGTTCAGGCGACGCCGGCGAAGGTCAGCAGGTCGGTCATCGTGAACCCCCCACCGGTGGAACCGTCACGCCGCGGGAGGTCGGGCGTCCAGCCTGGGCAGTTCAGGTAGGAGCGGGAATCGGCGAGCAGGAGTCCGTAGAAGACCTCGGCGATGATCCGGCTCCCGACCTCACCGAGCCGCGTGCCCTGCTGCTGGACCAGCGCCTCCTTCAAGACGTAGTACCAGAGCGGAGTCGCGCTCTCGAAGCCCAGCGGCTGCAGTTCGCTGAGGTCGGCGGCCGCGAGCGGCGTGTAGCCGAGGGCCGTGGCGATGTCCTGCCCGGAGGCCAGTCCGTGCTGGAGGTGCCGTTCCAGGTTGCGCCCGGCGAGGGACTTGAGCGCATCGTCCGGCTCGACCAGACCTGGCCCCACCGGCAGGTCGAACATCGGCGAGGAGATGTAGGGGTCGATCCGCTTGTTCCGCTTGACCTTGGCCCGGACGGCCCCGGTGTCCGGGTCGACCTCCTTCGTCCCGAAGTCGAAGAAGGTGTCCCACTCGACGAACCGGCGTGGGGCCCGGCGTCCACCGCGCAGGTCGTTCGGGTCCTCCTCGCGCGGATCGACCCGGGCGTCGAAGATGGGGGCTCCGAATCCGACGTTCAGCTTGTACCCGGGCCTGATCTGACTGTGCCCGAACCGGTACGCGGCGACCTGGAACTCGCGGGGGATCTTCTGGGTCCCGGCACCCGTGTAGACCGTCGGACCGGCAGCTGCGACGGTGGCGAGGACTGCTGGGTCGAGCGTTGCGGCGAGGAACTGCTCGACGACCACCCACTGGTAGTGACGTCGCACGGATTCCCGGGTCAGTTCGAAGAGTCGTCGCGGCCGCTCCGCAGGAGCGAGTGCGGCGAGCTCCCCTGCCCTCTGCGCGGCCAGGTGATCGGTGACCTCGTTGTGGAACCTGAGGAACGCCAGATGGAGCTGCGAGGTGATGACGTTCTCGTCGTTCCGCGGATCGGCGATGACGGCGCGCAGTTGGCTCGTTCTCGGCAGGTCCCGCGGGGCGTCGAAGTCGACGAAGAACTTGACCGGTGCCTGTCGGTCGAGTTCGGACGCTCGGTCGTAGAGGAGGCGATCGAGGTCCGGTCCGCGGCCGTAGACGCTGTCCAGGTCGAAGAACCGTGAGCGCAGGTTCGGACTCGCTGTCCGACCACACCTGATCGGCATGGGGTCGAAGGTCAGATCGTGGTCGATGAACTGGCCGAGAAAGGTGAAGCCGACGGTCATGTCCGGGTTCGGATTGTCCGGGTTGCGGTTGGGATGGGTCGGGTGCGGGGTCTCGGTGTCGTTGGCGGCGAGCGGGTTGGTGACCGTGACCCGCGGATCGAGGGCGTCCATCAGCCCGGTCCTCTTGCCCAGTTCGCGGATCCGGGCGATGACCGTCGGTTCGCAGGCGGCGAACGGAGGGAGGTGGGGGAACAGCTTGTTGAAGTCATCCGGAGCCGCCTGGCCGTTCGGGGCGACGGCTGTCGGCGCACGGAATGGCGGATCCAGGAACATCCGCACGTCCTGCACCGGTGTGACTGGACTCAGCACCACTGACGGCTCCTCTGGACGACCCGGACCGGCTGCATGCGGGAACTGACCACGACGGACTCGTCGAATGGGACGCGGTCGCCCACCGGGCCCACGTACGGACGGGGACGACGAGCGCACCGAGCCGCGGACCACACCGTCGATACGTGAGCCTGGCCCTGCCGGCGTCACCGCCACGTCACCGGACACGGACGCAGACGCCCACCGCGACCACCCAGGTCGCGACGCCGCCTGCCTGGGTCCCGTCGCACCCCGGGTGGTCGCCGCTGTGGCGGTTGCCGTCGGCTCCTCTCGCAGGCGCACGCGTCGTGTGGGTGTGAGCGTGCCCCGAGGACAGCGATCCGCTCACCGGTGCACGGGCACCGGCGGTCGGCGCGGCCTCCGTGGTCCGCAGGACGTGCGGGCGTCCCGGACTGTCGTAGCCCGTCCCTACCGTCGGGCGCGTGGACGAGCTGACGTGGGCGGTGACGGACGGACCCGACGGCACGGCGGCGGTCGAGCTGCCCGACGACGCCGCCTCGGCGCGCCGGCTCGACGGGCAGGCCGGCGGCTTCTGGTGCGCGCGCCGGGCAGGCGGCTGCGGCGGAGCGCTGCGGGTCGTCCTCGACGGCGCCCGTCCGGCGTTCCGGCACACCGTCGACGCGCCGTGCCGGTTCCTCCGCCGGGGGGCGGCGGCGGGGCACGCCTACGACCACCTGCGCTACCGGTCGGCGCTGACCGGCTGGCTCACCGCCCAGGGGCTCTCCTCGCGCGTGGCGACGGTGACCGGGCCGGACGGGCACACCGGGCTGCACGTCGTCGTCGACGCGCTCGGCGCCGCGGTCGAGGTCCAGCTCGCACCCCTCACCGACACCGCCTGGCGGGCGCGCGACGACCGGGTCCGCCGCACGGCGCGGTCGGTCACCTGGCTGCACGGCCCCGAGGCCGACGGCGTCGCGGCCACCGAGGCGAGCGTGCGCGGTGCGGCGCTGTCGCTGCGCCGTCACGACCGCGGATTGCTCGTCGGGGTCCGCGACGCCGGCGGCGGGGTCCGGTGGGTGCGCCTCGCGGCCTGCCGGCTCACCGCCGACGGCATCACCGCGCCCGGGCTGGCGGAGGCACGGGCGGCGCACCAGCGGCGGGCCGCCGCCCGGCAGGACGCCGCGCGCCGGGTGGCCCGGCAGGCGGGGCGGTGGTCGCAGCGGGCCGGCGCCGTCCCGTGGGACGTCCGCACCGGCACCCTGCCGTTCCCGGCCGCCGGCTAGGGGCGCGGGTCCTCCCCCGCGTCGTCCTGCGGGACCGACCGCGCCCGCCGCGGCAGGTGCACACGCGGCAGGTGCAGGGGCAGGTGGGGGTGCGGCAGGTGCGGGTGCGGCAGCCGCGCCGCCAGCCCGGCGGGCAGGTGGAGGGCGGGAACGCGGGCCGGCCGGTCCTGCGACTCCTCCGCCTGCTGCCACCGCGACAGCGTCCGCTTCCACCCGCTGCGCACGGCCGCCCCGTGCGCCCGGGCCGCGGCCTGCGGTGCGCGGTGGTCGCGTTCCCACCGGGCGGTGTTGCCGCGGGCCATCACCACCACGAGCGCGGTCAGGACGACGAAGCCGAGGACGCTGACGGCTGCCCACAGCATGGTGGTCCTCCCCTGGACCACGCCGCACAGCCCGGCGGCCCGGCGTCCGCGGCGATGACCGGAGGATCCCGCCGTCGACGGGCCAGGACAAGTGGTCGGCGCGGCGCACCGGGCGACGCGCCGGTGGCGTGACGTCGGCGACCACCCCGGCCGTCATCAGCAGGGGCAGCACCGGCCGGTGCCGCGCCCGGTCCTGACCGCCCGCCCCCGCGAGCCAGGCGGTGACGGCGCAGGTCAGCACCATGCCCAGCCGTCCGGATTCGCGCCCGCCGGTAGGCGTCGTCGGAGGCGTCGACGCGGTCGCCGTCGAACGGCCCGACGGGCGGATCAGGCAGATGCCGGATGATCCCCGTCCGGTGCGACGGGTCGCCTCGGGGAGTCGGCTCAGAACCGCAGGACGGCCTGCAGCGGCGGGGACGGGAGGCGGCGCCCGGCGAGGTCGGCCAGCAGCGCCGGGCCGTCGTCGAAGGGGACGACGTCGGTGACCACGTGCCGGCGGACGTCGTCGCCCCGCTCGCGGAGCAGGTCGAGGGTGACGGCGGCCAGCGCCGGCCGTGACCAGTCCGCGGCCATCCCGCGCGGCACCCGGCTGATCTGGGCGCACACCACCGACAGGCCGTTGTGGTGGAACTCCTCACCGAGCCGGACGGCCTCCGCGCCGCCCTGGTAGAAGCCCAGGTCGACCACGACGCCCTGCGGCCGCAGCGCCTTGAGGCCGGTGGCCAGTGCCGAGTCGTGGCCGCGACACTGCAGCACCAGGTCCGCACCGGCGTCGCCGGGCCCGTGCCGCCACCGCTGCTTGACCGCCTCCCAGGCGCCGTCGGCGTCGACGGTGGCCAGCCCGAGCGTCTCGGCCACCGCCCGCCGCTGCGGCGAGGGGTCCTCGACGACGACGTCGGCGGCGCCGTGCCGGACGGCGAGCACCGCCGACAGCAGCCCGATCACCCCGGCGCCGGTGACCAGCACGTGCCGGTCGCGGACGCCGTCGCCCACCCCGCCGCCGGGGCCGGCGAACTGCGCCGTCGCGTGGAGCAGGCCGTTGACGCAGATCGGGCCCATCTGGGCGAGGTAGACGCCGAGCAGCGGGTCGAGGTCGCCGGGCACCGGGATGACGTGCATGCTCGCCGGGTCGGCGCACCGGCCGGTGCGGTGCCCGTAGGCCATCGCCACCCGCGTGCCCTCGGCCAGGCCGTCGGCGCGGCTCTCGGTGACCAGCCCGACCTCCATGTAGCCGAGGTTGGTCACCGGGTAGCCGGCCACCGGGCCGCGGGAGAAGGAGCGCACGTCGGGGTCCCAGTGCAACCGGTGGTGGGGATCGGTGCCGCGCACCAGGGCCACCTCGGTGCCGGCGCTGACGCCGCTGTACTCGGTGGTCACCCACGCCTGCCCGGGACCGGGCTCGGCCTCGGTGTCGTCGAGGACGGCCGGGTGGCCGGGGGTGAGGACGCCGATCGTGCGCACGGCCCGCCCGCTCACAGCTGCACCGTCCCGCCGTCGGCCGCGGCCCGCGCCACCGCGACGGCGAGCCGGTGGGTGCGCAGCGCCTCGGCGTAGGGCGCCCGGACGTCGTCGCCCTCCCCGCGGACGGCGGCGACGAAGGCGGCGTCCTCGGCGGCGATCGGGTCCCGCTGCCGGGGCACCGTGCGCTCGCCCGCGGCGTCGGTGATCCGCAGGTCGTGCTCGGTGAGGTCCAGCCCGAGGCCGGGGGCGACCACCTGCACGCCGATCCGGTAGCCGCGCGGGGCCACGCAGCTGTTGGAGAAGGTCCCGACCGCGCCGGACGCGAAGCGCAGCGACGCGGTGCAGACGTCGAGGACGTCGCCGGGCCCGTCCGGGGAGCGCCCGCCGGTGGCGAACCCGCCGGTCACCTCCCCGGCCAGGACGCGGCCGACGTCGAGCAGGTGGGTGGCCTGCTCGACGGTCTGCCCGCCGGACTGGTCCTGGCGCGCCCACCACGGCACGTTGGGCGCCTTGTCCAGCCACGCGCCCAGCAGCAGCCGCGGCGGCGCGTCGGCCAGCAGGGCGCGGGCCTGCTCGAGGGTGTCGAGGTAGCGCCAGTGGTAGCCGACCGCGGTGAGCAGCCCGGCCGCCTCGATCCGGGTAGCCAGCCGCTCGGCGGTGGGCAGGTCGGTGGCCAGCGGCTTCTCCACGAACAGCGGCAGGCCGGCGTCGACCGCGGCGTCCTCGACGGCGCCGTGCTGGTGCGGAGGGACGCAGACGTAGAGGGCGTCGAGCGTCTCGCCGCCGAGCAGGTCCTCCCACGTCGCGTAGGCCCGTGCACCGGCGCGCTCGGCCAGCCGCTGCGCGCGGTCGGCCTGCGGGTCGGCGACCCCGGCGACGGTGACGCCGTCCAGTGCGGTCAAGGACTCGACGTGCCGGCCGGCGATGAACCCGGCTCCGACCAGCCCGATGCGGGTGCTCACCGGCGCGTCCTGCCCCGTCGCGCCCGGGGCGGAAACCCCGGGCGGGCTCCCGTCAGGGCAGGCGGAGGGCGGCGTCCGTGACGTCGGTGACGAACATGTGCCCCGGGGCGTGGGTGATCGCGAACGGCGGTCGGGAGCCCAGCAGCGCCGCCTGAGGGGTGACCCCGCAGGCCCAGAACACCGGCACGTCGCCGTCCTCGGCGACGACCGGGTCGCCGTAGTCAGGGCGGTCGAGGTCGGCGATGCCGAGGGCCCCGGGTGCGCCGACGTGCACCGGCGCCCCGTGCACCTCGGGCATGCGGGCGGTGACCTGGACCGCGGTGGGCACCAGGGAGCCCGGGACCGGCCGCATCGATACCACCAGCGGCCCGGACAGCCGCCCGGCGGAACGGCACGGCCGATCGGTGCGGTACATCGACACGTTTCGGCCCTGCTCGATGTTACGCACCGGGACGCCGGCGTCGAGCAGCGCCGTCTCGAAGCTGAAGCTGCAGCCGACGAGGAACGCGACCAGGTCACCGGTCCACAGGCCGGTCACGTCGGTCGGCTCGTCCACGCACTCGCCGTCGCGCCAGACCCGGTAGCGCGGCAGGTCGGTCCGCAGGTCGGCGTCAGGGGCCAGCGGGGTGCGGTACGACCCGGGGTCGGTGACGTCGAGCAGGGGTACCGGCCGGGGGTTGCGCTGGGCGAACAGCAGCATGTCCATCGCCCAGTCCCGCGGCAGGACGACGAGGTTGGCCTGCGCGTGCCCGGGGGCCCAGCCCGACGAGGGGACGGCGAGGCCGGCGCGGAAGGCCGCGCGGGCCGCCGCGGGGTCGCGGGCCGGCTCGTGGGCCGCCGGGGCAGGGTCGAGCAGCATGCCGCCATGGTCCGCCTGGGGTCCCGTGCGGTCCACGAGGACGTCGGCGGGAGCGGGCCGGCGTGCGCCGTCCCCCGCGGGCGGCGCACGCCGGTCAGGCGGTCTCGCGGCGCACCCCGTCCAGTGCCGACCGGTCACCGGCCTGCGAGGCGGGGACGACGCTCAGCGACCCGTCGGTCTCGAGCACCACCGCCGCGACGGAGGACAGGTCGCCCTGCCCGGTGGCCCGCACGGCCTGCCGGACCTCGTCGACCGCGACCCGCTGCCGGGCGAGCGCGTCGGGGAGCAGCCGGCCGTCGCGCAACAGGAGCGTGGGTTCGGCGGTGACGACCGCACGCGCCCACGGGAGCCGCGAGGTCATCTGCGCCACCACGAACTGCAGCAGGGCCAGCAGGGCCAGGGCGAGCGCACCCTCCGACCACGACACGTCGGAGCTGAGCAGGATGGTGGCCAGCGTCGACCCGAGAGCGACGGTGACGACCAGGTCGAAGGCGTTGAGCTTCGCCAGCGTCCGCTTTCCCGACAGCCGCAGCACGACGACCACGGTCAGGTAGGCGCTGGCCCCGACGGCGGCCACCCGGCCGAGGTCGGACCACGCGTCGAACCACATGCCCGCGGCTCTACCCGGCCCGGCGGCGGTGAGCGGGCTGCACCTGCAGCACCCGCCACAGACCGGTCCGCACGAGGACGTCGCGCGTGCGGCGGCCCGCACCGCGCAGGACGACGCCGCCGCCCCGGGCGCGGCACACCCGGTGCGCCTCGAGCAGGCTGGCCAGGAGCGGGCTGGTCAGCTGCGGGAGCCGGGCGACGTCGACGACGACGGTGCGGGCGCCGGCCGTCAACGCGTCGTGCAACAGCCACCGGAGGTCGGCCAGCCCGTCGTCGAGCAGGGCCGGGGTCACGGCGACGACGACCTCGTCCGAGCGCGGCGGAGCGCTCGCGGCGCCGGTCGCGGCAGGTGGGGTCACGGGTGTCCTCCCGGTCCCGGGCGGCTGGTGGGCTCTCCCGAGCATGCTCGCCGTCCGTTGCGGGGACCCGGTCGGCCGCTTTGCGATCCGGTGACGGTCCGCGTGCGGAACCGGGAGGGCCGTACCTCACGGTGGCACAGTGGCCGGGTGCTGCCGCGTCTCCTGGTCGTCGAGGACGACGACGCGATCCGGACCGCGCTGCGCTGGGCGCTGGAGGACGAGGGGTACGCCGTCGAGGAGGCGGTGAGCGGTGAGGACGCCGTCCGGCAGGTGCGGGATGCCGTGCCGGACCTGATGGTCGTCGACCTCATGCTCGGCCGGATGGACGGGTTCGCCGTCGTCCGCGAGGTCCGGCGGCGCCACGACCTGCCGATCATCGTGGTCAGCGCCCGCGCCGACACCCACGACATCGTGGCCGCCCTCGAGGCCGGAGCCGACGACTACGTGACCAAGCCCTTCGAGGTCAAGGAGATCACCGCGCGGCTGCGGGCCCTGCGACGCCGGGTGGGGTCGACCGGGCCGGCCCCGGAGCCGCGGCCGGTCGTCCTGGAGCAGGACCCGGAGGCGCCCCTGGTGCTGACCGTCGACGCCGGCACCGTGCACCGCGGGGAGGAGCAGCTCGCGCTCACCCTCACCGAGTTCCGGCTGCTGTGCGAGCTCGCCGCCGTGCCGGGAAGGGTGCTGAGCCGGCAGGACCTGCTGGCCCGCGTGTGGGAGCACGGGTTCTTCGGGGACGAGCGGCTCGTCGACGTGCACATCCGCCGGCTGCGCACGAAGGTCGAGCGCGACCCCGGCGCGCCGCGGGTGGTGGTCACCGTCCGCGGCCTGGGGTACCGGCTGGACCTGCGATGAGGCGCGCCCCGGGGCCCCGGGGCCTGCGGGCGCGCATCGTGCTCGGGTTCGCGGCGGCCACCCTGCTGGTGTCGGCCGTGCTCGTGACCACGACGTTCCTCCTGGCCCGGGGCTACCTGCTCGACCAGCGCGAGCGGACCCTCACCCGGCAGGCCTTCGCCGACGCCGACGTCCTGCGCAGCCGGCTGTCGACCGCCGGCGCCGAGATCGGCACCGCTCTCGAGGAACTGGAGCCGTCCGGCTCCTCCGACGTCGTCGTCCACCACGGCGGCTCCTGGTACTCCTCGAGCCTGGAGGTCGGGGCCCGGGACGTCCCGGCCGACCTCCGTGACCTCGTCGACGACGGCACGGCGGCCACCGTGCGGACCGGGTCGGCCGACGGGCCGCGCCTGGTCGTGGGCGTCCCCGTGCCGGGCGCGGACCTCGAGTTCTACGAGCTCTCCCCGCTCACCGAGCTGCAGGAGGTGCTCCGCACCCTGGCGGCGGTCCTGACGGCCGGCGCGGGGGCAGCCACCCTCGTCGGCGCGGCGTTCGGCGTCTGGGCCAGCCGCCGCGTGGTGCAGCCGCTGGAGCAGGTCGCCGGCGCGGCGACCCGGATCGCCGCCGGTGACCTCGCGACCCGACTGCCGGCCACGCAGGACCCGGACCTGGTGGCCATCGTCGGCGGCTTCAACGCCATGGTCGACGCGCTGGCCGCCCGCATCGAGCGGGACGCCCGCTTCGTGGGCGACGTCAGCCACGAGCTGCGAAGTCCCCTCACCACCCTGGTGACCAGCGTCTCCGTGCTGGGGGCCCGGCGCGGGGAGCTGCCGCCGCGCTCGCGGGAGGCCCTGGCGCTGGTGGAGACCGAGCTCGCTCGGTTCCGGCGGACGCTGGACGACCTGCTGGAGCTCGCCCGGCTCGACAGCGACGCCACCGACCCGCACGCGGACCCGGTCGACCTCGCCGAGCTCGCCCGCGAGGTGCTGGTCCGGACAGACCGGGACCCCGACCTGCTGACCCCGGAGGACGGCGACACGCGGGTGCCGGTCGACAAGGGCCGGCTGGAGCGGGCGCTGCGCAACCTGCTCGACAACGCCGACCGGCACGGCGGCGGCGTCCGGGGGGTGGAGGTCGTCCCCCGCGACGACGTGGTCCTGGTGTCCGTCGACGACGCCGGCCCCGGGGTGCCCGCCGGCGACCGCGGACGCGTCTTCGAGCGCTTCGCGCGGGGCAGCGCCTCGACCCGGGGCTCCCGGCCGGGAGCGGGTCTGGGCCTGGCCATCGTCGCCGAGACCGCGGCCCGCGCGGGCGGGGCGGCCTGGGTCACCGACGGCCCCTGCGGCGGCGCCCGCTTCACCCTCTCCGTCCCGAGGTCGGCCCGGTGACCGCCCGCCGCCTCGCCCCGGCCGGCGCCGCGCTCCTCGTCGCGCTCGCCGCCGCGGGGTGCGGGGTCCCGGTCGGCGACGCCCCCACGACGATCGCGCCGAGCGACGTGCCCTACGGCCTGGCGTCCCCGACCGAGGCGTCGCCCTCCACGGCCTCCCCCGTCCCCCGCGCCGACGAGCCCCTGGTGTTCCTCGTGGGGCCGGGCGACCTGCTGGTCCCGCGGGGCCGCGGCACAGGCACCGGCACGCCGGCCGACCGGCTCGACGCGCTGCTGGCCGCGCTGGCCGCGGGCCCGACCGAGGGCGAGCGCGCCGAGGGGCTGTCCACCGCCCTGCCGCCCGGGGTGGAGCTGGGCGTGACCGGGGACGACGACGGGACCGTGACGGTCGACCTCGGCGGGCCCGTCGACGCGCCGTCTGGCCGGGAGAGCCGGTCGGCGGTCGCCCAGGTCGTCCTGACCGCGACCAGCCTGCCCGGCGCGGACGCGGTGCTCCTCACCCGCGACGGCGTCCCCGTCGAGGCGCCGCTGCCCTCCGGCGAGCTGACCTCGGCTCCGCTCACCGAGGCCGACTACGCCGTCTTCCTCACCTCGCCCCCGACCTGAGGACCGCGACTCCCCGCCGCGGACGTGACGACCTCGTGACGACCTGCGCCGGGATCTCGGCGGGAACGGCCCCGGCTGCCAGGGTGGACCCGCACCCGGCCGCACCGACCCTCTCGGGAGGACCGCATGACCACTGCCGGCAGCCCGTCGCGCGATGCTGCGCCGCGCACCGAGGTCGTCGTCCCGCGGGTCGGCCCGATCCGGGTGAGCGGACACCTCACCCGCCAGGGGGCCGACCTGGTGCGGGGCACGGTGGAGACGGCGCGCCGCACGGGATCCCCCGTCGTGGTGGTCGACCTGGCCGGCGTCCGAGCCGCCGACGACGCCGGCCTGGACGCCCTGCACACACTGCGCGACACGCTGTCCGGACGCGGCACCCGCCTGCTGCTGCGCAACGAGCCCGGGGTCACACCCGCCTGAGGCCCCGCTCGACGACTCCGGCGCCGCACGGCCGCCCGGCTGCCGGTCGACCGGCGCCGCCTGCACGGGTGGACCAGGCTGGGTCCGTGCCCGGGACCAGCAGGACCGCCCGGCCGAGGCGCCGACGGGGACTGCGCGCGCGGCTGCAGAGCGCCCTGTGGCCGATCCCCGCGGTGGCGGTGGTCCTGGCCATCGGCGCCGGCGTCGGCCTGCCCGCTCTCGACGGCCTTCTCGGGGACGGCGGGTCGGGACATCCGCTGGCCTTCGTCTTCGGCGGTGGCCCGGCTGCAGCGCGGGACCTGCTCGCCGCGATCGCCGGCTCCCTGATCTCGGTGACCGGTCTGACCTTCTCGCTGACGGTCGTGGCCCTGCAGCTGGGCAGCAGCCAGTACTCACCCCGGTTGCTGCAGACCTTCGTCACCGACCGGGGCGTGCAGCTGACCCTCGCCGTCCTGACGGCGACATTCGTCTACGCGCTCACGGTGCTGCGCACCGTCCGCACCGAGGACGCGACGACGGACGAGAGCGCGTTCGTCCCCCGCCTGTCGATCACCGTGGGCTACGTCCTCACGCTGGGCTCCGTCGTCGCCCTGCTCCTGTTCCTCGGCCACCTGGCGCGCATGCTGCGGGTGGAGACGATGCTGCGCGACGTCCATGACGAGGGCAGCGCGACGCTGGCCCGCGAGCTGCCGGCCGGACCCCGACCCGGACCCGGACCCGGGGTCGCGGGCCCGGCGCTGCCCCGCGGACCGGGCACGCCGGTCCCGGCGACGTCGAGTGGCTTCCTCGTCGCCGTCGACGAGGCGGCGCTGGTGGAGGCCGCGCGAGGGCACGGCGCCGTCGTGCTGCTGGCCGCCCGGATCGGCGACTCGGTGATCACCGGCACCCCGCTCGCGCACGCCTGGCCGGGACCGGCGGATGGCCCGGTGGACGCCGGCGCGCTCGGGAAGGCGGTGGCGGGCGCGGTGCACCTGGGGTTCGAGCGCTCGCCGGACCGCGACCTCTCCTACGGACTGCGCAAGGTCGTCGACGTCGCCGTCCGCGCACTCTCCCCCGGCACCAACGACCCGACGACGGCGGTGCACGCCCTGTCCCACGCTCGGCGCTGCTCGGCGACCTGGTGACGAGGCCGCTGGAGGCGCGCCGGCTGAGCGACGACGGCGTGCTGCGGGCCGTGGTGCGGCAGTGGTCCGCGACGGCGCTGCTCGACCTGGCGCTCGAGGAGCCACTGCAGTACGCCTCCGGTCAGCCGGCGGTCCTACGGCGCATGGCCGCGCTTCTGCGAGAGGTCGCCTGGCGCGCGCCCCGGGGCCTGCTCGACGACCGGTTGCGCGGCCACGTCGCCGCCGTGGCCGCCGTGGCCGGGGACAGCACCCGGGTGACCGCCGAGGAACGGCAGGCCTGGGCGCTGCGGCTGGAGCAGGCCCTGGCCGGGTCCTGGCCGGCCGTCAGTCCGGACTGAGTGCAGGGGGACGGCCGCCCTGACGAGGTGACCGGACCCGGGCGTGCCGGGGACGCCGTCACCCGCCGGACGCGGTGACCAGGGCGAGCAGGCCGGCGTAGAGGACCAGCCCGGTCAGGAACCAGCGGTAGCTGGACCGCCGGGTGGCCGGCAGCTCCTCCTTGAAGACGTTGAGCAGGATCGACCCGCCGAGCCCCGCGGTCAGCAGGGCGACCAGCAGCGTGCTCGTCGGTGCGAGGACGGCATCGAGCAGCCAGCCGGCCAGCAGCGCGCCCGCGAGCAGGGGGCGGCCGCTGCCGGGGAAGCGCCGCGGGTAGTGCTCCTCGAGCGACCGGTCGGTCAGCACGAAGTGCAGTCCCATGGCGACGGTGAACAGGACGGCGAAGGCCACGCCGGTGCGCAGCCGCAGCGCCATCGTGTAGGTGATCAGGGCGTTGTAGACCATGAACGAGCCGAGGTGCAGCCAGTAGACCCCGGCCGGCTCCTCGACCGTGGCCGGCCGCCCGTCCGGGACGCGGGACGCCGCGGGGGCACGCTCGTCGGCCAGCCGCTGCAGCCCGTAGAAGGCCGCGAAGCCGGCGAGCGCCACGACGAAGATCCCGAGGTCGACCAGCGGGGTGGTCTCCACGACGTCGTCGAGCGCCTCCCCGACCGCCTCGTTGCCCTCGGCGATCTCGGGCAGGAGGTGCAGGAAGACGTAGGCGACCGCGAGCCCGCCGGCGAAGGAGGCCGTCGCCCGCTCGGGCACCAGCGGCAGCCGCCGGATGTGCGGCGCCGCCAGGTGGAGTCCGGCCAGGACGGCGGCCAGCAGCAGCGCTCCGACGACGCTCTCGGTCGTGGTCAGCTCCACGGGTCCTCCCCCTGTGGCCGTCCCGGCCGGCTCTGGCGGCCGCGACCGCCCGGGAGCGCCTCCTCCGCTCCGGACATGCCCTTCCCATACCGGCGACGGGCGCCGCGGACACCCGGTCGGGCATGACGGTCCCGTGACGGGCGGATGGCACCCGCGGGGGACGCCGGAGGGCTGCGCCGCGGAGCCGGGGGGCCGGGGAGTCCGGTCGGAGTCGTGTCCCCGACTGCCAGGAGTGCCCCGTGTCCCCTGGCGTCGGACCGCGTGGACACCGACGCGCCGGACCTCACCGGGGCCGCCACCTGGCGGGACCCGGGCTGGCGGGAGCCCGCGGTCGCGTGGGCGCACGAGCGGCTCGCCGCCTCCGGCCGGACGCCCGTCGGCCGGCCGGAGCAGGTGCACGTGCGCGCCTGGTCGACGGCGATCCGCATCCCCACCGACGACGGCGCGGTGTGGCTGGAGTCCGTGGGCGCCGGCTCGGCGCAGGAGCCGCCGCTGGCCGTGGCCCTCGGCCGCTGGGTGCCCGGGCGGGTGCCGGTGCCGCTGGGTGCGGACGCCGGCCGTCGCCTGCTGCTCCTGCCCGACGGCGGGACGACGCTGCGGGCGAGCGGTCGCGGCGGCGCCGTCGAGGCGTGGGAGGCCCTGCTGGCCGACTCCGCCCGCCTGCAGGTCGAGGTCGCGGAGCACGCCGGGGAGATGGTCGCCCTCGGGGTGCCCGACGCCCGCCCCGAGCGGCTGCCCGGGCTGGTCGCCGGCCTCCTCGCCGACGACGACGCGCTGCTCGCCGGCTCCCCCGACGGCATCGACCCCGCACTGCGCGAGCGGCTGCGCGGGTCGCTCGCCCAGCTCGCCGAGCTGTGCCGGGCCCTCGCCGCCGGCCCGGTGCCGGCGTCGCTGCAGCACGACGACCTGCACGACGGCAACGTCTTCGTGGCCGGCGACGGACACCGGTTCTTCGACTGGGGCGACGCCTCGGTGTCGCACCCGTTCCTCGCCCTGCTCGTGCCGCTGCGGGTGGCCGCTGCCGCGCTCGGCCTGCCGCCCGGCTCCCCGGCCCTGCTGCGGTTGCGCGACGCCTACCTGCGGCCGTGGCGGGCGTTCGCCGAGGCCCCCGCGCTCCACGAGCTGACCGGCCTCGCCCTGCGGATCGCCCCGCTGGAGCGGGCGCTGACCTGGCACCGCATCCTGCGCGGCGTCCTCCCGGAGGAGCGCGCCGGGTGGCAGGCCAGCGTGCCCGGCTGGCTGGCCGAGTCCGGCGCGCCCGGCCCGCTGGACGTCGTCCCGGGGACCTGACCGGGCCCGTGCCGCCGGCTTCCGGTCACGACCGGCGGGTGCCCGGGCCGTGGCGGCGTGCCCGCCCCCGGTTGACCCGGGGACCGCCGGGTAGGCGGGCTCCGGGACCGCCCGGTCCCGCCGACCCGAGCCGCAGCGAGGACCGATGACCGAGAGCCCCCCGCCCGCGAGCGCCTCGACCGCCGACCTCCTTCAGTCGCTGACCGACGACCTGACCACGCTGGTGCGTGACGAGCTCGCGCAGGCCCGCGCCGAGCTGGCCGTGAAGGCGCGGCGCGCGGGGCGGGCGGCCGCGATGCTCGGCGGCGCAGCCGGCCTCGGCGTCCTGGCCGTGGGGACGTCGAGCGCCACCCTGGTCCGCCTGCTCGAACGCCGCTTCTCCCCGCCCACCGCCGCCGCCCTGGCGACGCTGCTCTACGGCGGGGGCGCCGCCGCGCTGGCGTCCACCGCCCGCCAGGAGCTGCGCCGGGCCGGCTCCCTGGTGCCGGAGCGGACGGTCGCCAGCGTCCGGCAGGACGTCCGGGCGGCCACCGGCACCCCGCCGCAGGCGGGCTGACCCCGAGGAGCAGACGTGACCACCGACGACGCCCAGGTCTTCCACCCGGGCCGGATCGGCCCCCGCAGCGGCATCCACCGGTGCGACGGGGACGACGACGACCACGCCTACGAGTCCACCGACGTCGCGGGGCACCGCTTCCCCCCGCTCCCCCGCGGCTGCCGGGGCGAGGGCCGGGTGCTCGTGCGGGCCGCCCGCCGCCACTGGGACGCGGGAGCCGCGCGACCCCGGGTTCGACGGGGCACGACCGGGTAGCGCTCGCCCGGGGTCGAGCAGGAGCCCCTCCGGCCCCGCGCCGGGACCCCCGTCGCCTCGCAGGAGTCTCCCGTGGACGTGGTCGACACGCCAACGCCCGAGCTGCAGACCATGTCGCTCGGCCTCTACGACCTGGTGCACTTCGCGCTGATGGCCGCGGGCTTCGCCCTGTTCGCCTACTTCCTCTACAACTGGGCCAGCAGGGGCGAGGTCGGCCGCCGCTATCGGCCGGCCGTCCACGCCGGCCTGTGCCTGGCCGCGATCGCGACGGTCAGCTACCTCGTGCTGTTCCTCAAGTGGGACAGCGGCTTCACGCTCACCGACGGCGTGTACGAGCCCAACGCCGAGGCCCGGTTCACCGGCTCCACCCGCTATCCCGACTGGGCGGTCACCGTCCCGTTGCTCACGATCGAGCTGCTCGCCGTGTGCTCGCTGGCCGGGAGGCGGGCGCGCAACCTGCGCGCGACGACGGTGGCCGCGGCGTTCCTCATGATCCTCACCGGCTACGTCGGCTCGCAGTTGGTCGCCGACGGGCGCGACCGCACCGCCCTCGTCGTCTGGGGGCTGATCAGCACCGCCTTCTTCGTCTACCTCTACGTCGCCCTGATCGGGGCGGTGCGGGCCTCGCTGCCGCACATGGGCCGGGCGGCGGCCGTCAGCCTCCGCAACGCCACGATCGTGCTGCTGGCCAGCTTCGGCGTGTACCCGCTCGTCTACGCGATCCCGGTCTTCGCCGACGTCACACCCGCCTGGCTCGCCACCATGCAGGTCGCCTACTCGGCCGCCGACGTCATCGCCAAGGTGGGCTTCGGCCTGCTGATCCACAAGGTCGCCCTGCTGCGCACCGCCGAGGACGTGCGGGCCGGTGAGGACACCCATCCCGAGCCGGTGTGGATCAGCAACGTGCACGAGAGCGACGGCGTGCTGCCCGAGCTCGCCCGCGTCTCCACCCCGGCGGCGGCCACGATCCGCGGCGAGCACGCCCCGGAGCACGACCACGCGCACGACCACGACCACGGGGACGGGCACCGGTCCGGCGCGACGCGGACGGCGTCCGACCGGGGCTGACGTGGTCCTGACCGGCGCCCGGCACCGGCCGGCCGGCCCCGTGGCGGGTCCGGTCCGCGTCGCGACGGCGTTCTCGCTGGGCGCCGTCGTCGCCGTCGTCGCCGTCGAGCTCGCCGTCGGCTGGGGCGACCTCGCCTGGGTGCCGCTGGTCGCGGGCCTGCTGCTCGGCCTGCCGCACGGCGCCGTCGACCACCCGGTCCCCGCGCACCGGCTGGGCTGGCGGCTGCCGCGGACGGCGCTGTTCGCCCTCGGCTACGCCGTCGTCGCGGTGCTCGCCTGGCTGGCGTTCCGGGCCGCCCCCGTACCCGCGCTGCTGGTCTTCGTCGCCCTCTCCGTCCGGCACTTCGGCACCGGGGAGGCCGCGTTCGCCGACCTCCGCGCCGGCCGTCCCGTGCGTCGGCAGGCGACCGCCTCCCTCGTGCTCGGGAGCCTGGTCCTGCTGGTCCCGCTGGCACGTGGCGCCCACGAGGCAGCGCCGGTGCTGGCCGCCGTCGTCCCGGGTGGCGGCGGGACCGTTCCCGCGGCCGTGGTGACCGTCGTGCTCGCCGTCGTCGCGCCGGCCGGAGCGGCGCTGGCGGTCGAGCGGCTGCTCGCCGGCCGGTGGCTGGAGGCCGCGGAGGTCGCCGTCCTCCTCGCGCTGGTCCTGCTCGCCCCGCCCTTCGCC
Source organism: Geodermatophilus obscurus (assembly GCF_900115395.1). Classification (GTDB taxonomy): domain Bacteria; phylum Actinomycetota; class Actinomycetes; order Mycobacteriales; family Geodermatophilaceae; genus Geodermatophilus; species Geodermatophilus obscurus_B. Next base: position 125,711 of record NZ_FOWE01000001.1, on the reverse strand, counting down.
GCCTTCGGCGTCTGGTTCGGTTGCTGGCACTCCGTCCGCCACGTGGCGCGGGCCGTCGCCGACGACCCGGGCGACGACCCCGACGCCCTGCGCCGGTTCGCCGTCGCCGCGGCCCTGCCGACGGCCGCCGTGCTCGCCGTCGGCGCCCTGCTGTGGTCGGCCGGCGACGGGTGGACCGGCCTGGTCGCCACCGCGCTGCCGCTGCTGGCCGCCCTCACCCTGCCGCACGCGCTGGTCGTCGCCTGGCTGGACCGGACCCGGACCGGCGTGACCCTCGGCTGACCGGTCGCCGGGCGCATGGCACCGTGTGCGCCCGTGGTGAACGTCCTCTCGATCCAGTCGCACGTCGCCTACGGGCACGTGGGCAACTCCTCGGCCGTCTTCCCGCTGCAGCGCCTCGGCGTCGAGGTGTGGCCGGTGCACACCGTGCAGTTCTCCAACCACACCGGCTACGGCGCGTGGACGGGGCGGGTGTTCGACGGCCAGGCGGTCGAGGAGGTCGTCGACGGCATCGCCGACCGGGGCGTGCTGGGCACCGCCGACGCCGTCCTGTCCGGCTACCTCGGCTCGGCCGACATCGGGCACGCCGTCGTCGGCACGGTGGCGCGGGTGCGGGCGGCCAACCCCGACGCCGTCTACTGCTGCGACCCGGTGATCGGCGACGTCGGCCGGGGCGTGTTCGTCCGGCCGGGCATCGAGGAGTTCATGCGGGACGTCGCCGTCCCCGCCGCGGACCTCGTGACCCCGAACCACTACGAGCTCGACCTGCTGGCGCAGACGACGACGCGCTCGCTGGCGTCGGTGAAGGACGCCGTCGCCGCGGTGCAGGGCATGGGGCCGCGGGTGGTGCTCACGACCTCGCTGGCCGCCGACGACACCCCGGAGGACGCGGTCGACCTGCTCGCCTCCGAGGGCGGCCGCCACTTCCGGGTGCGGACGCCGCGGCTGTCGGTGTCGGTCAACGGCGCCGGCGACGCCATCGCGGCGCTGTTCCTCGCCCACTGGCTCGACACCCGCTCGGCCGGCGAGGCGCTGTCCCGGGCCGCCGCCAGCGTGTGGGGGCTGCTGCGCCGCACCGAGGAGGCCGGGTCGCGGGAGATCCTGCTGGTCGCCGCGCAGGAGGAGTACGTGTCCCCGTCGCGGACCTTCCCCGTCGAGGAGGTCTAGCGGCCGGTCCCCACCGGGCACGTCCGGACCGGGGCGTTCAGCATGGTCGGGTGGACCTGTTCCGGACGAAGTCGGTGGAGGCCGTCCGCGCGGACGCGGACGCGGGGGACGGCGAGGCGCACGGCGGCACCGGCCGGTTGCGGAAGCGGCTCAGCGCCCGGCACCTGGTGGGCTTCGGCATCGGGATCGTCATCGGCACCGGCATCTTCACGCTGACCGGCGTGCAGGCGAAGCAGAACGCGGGGCCCGCCGTCGTCGTCTCCTTCCTCGTCGCCGGGCTGGTCGCCCTGCTGGCCGCCCTCTGCTACGCCGAGCTCGCCTCCTCGGTGCCGACGGCCGGCAGCGCGTACACCTACGCCTACGCGACCGCTGGCGAGGTGGTGGCGTGGGTGATCGGCTGGGACCTGTTCCTCGAGTTCGCGCTGGGCGCCGCGGTCGTCGCGCGCGGGTGGTCGGGCTACGTGGGCAACCTGCTGGACCTGCCACCGTCGATGTTCGGCGAGACGTCGACGGTGAACGTCGGCGCGGCCGCGGTCGTGCTGGTGCTCACCGCCGTGGCGGTGCTCGGCATCCGCGAGTCGGCGCGGGTCACCGGCGCGCTGGTGGTCGTCAAGGTCGCCGTGTGCGTGTTCGTCGTCGTCGCGGGGGCCTGGTTCGTGCGGGGCGCCAACCTCACGCCGTTCGTCCCGCCCGCCGAGCCGGCCGAGGGCGGCAGCGGGCTGACCCGACCGGTCATCGAGGTGGTCGCGGGCCTCGACCCGGTCGCGTTCGGCGTGGGCGGGGTCCTGACCGCGGCCGCCGTCGTCTTCTTCGCCTACACCGGCTTCGAGGCGGTGGCCAACCTGTCGGAGGAGACCCGGCGCCCGGCGCGGGACGTGCCGCTGGGCCTGCTCGGCACGCTGGGGCTGGCGACCGCGCTCTACGTCGGCGTCGCCTTCGTCCTGGTCGGGATGGTCGCGTACGGCGACATCGACGAGGGCGCCCCGATCGCCGACGCCTTCGACCAGGTGGGGCTGGGCTGGGCGTCGTCCCTGGTGGCGATCGCCGCCGTGGCCGGCCTGACCTCGGTGATCCTGGTCGACCTGATCACCATCGGCCGGATCGGCTTCGCCATGGGCCGCGACGGGCTGCTGCCGCAGGCGGTCGCCCGGGTCAGCCCGCGCACCGGCGTCCCGGCGCGGATCACGCTGCTGTTCGCCGTGCTGGTGCTGGCCCTCGCGACGTTCGTGCCGCTGGGGACGCTCGCCGACCTGGTGAGCATCGGCACGCTGTTCGCGTTCCTGCTGGTGTCGGTCGCCGTGGTGGTGCTGCGGCGCACGCGGCCCGACCTCGAGCGCCCGTTCCGGGTGCCGCTGTCGCCGGGGCTCCCGCTCGTCGCGGCGCTGGCCTGCCTGTACCTGATGCTCAACCTCAGCATCGAGACGTGGCTGCGCTTCCTGGCCTGGCTGGCGCTGGGCATGGTGGTCTACGCCGTGTACGGGTACCGGCACTCCCGCATCCGCCGTGCGGCGCTGGCCGGGTCACCGACCGGCTGACCCCGGCGTCTCCTCGGCCGCCCGCTCCTCGACCGAGGCGAGCAGCTCGCGCAGCAGGTCCTGCAGCCGCGCGACGTCGGCCGGCGACATGCCGCCCAGCAGGCGCTGCTGCTCGGCGAGCCCGGCGGTGACCGCCTCGTCGACCAGCGCCCGGCCGGAGTCGGTGAGCCGGACCAGCAGCGCGCGGCGGTCGGCCGGGTCCGGGGTGCGCACCAGGTGCCCGGCCCGCTCCAACCGGTCGAGCCGGCTGGTCGTCCCCCCGGTGCTCAGCATCAGCGCGCCGGTGAGCCGGCCGGGCGAGAGACCGTCGGCCCCGCCGGCCCGGCGCAGCGTCGCGAGGACGTCGAAGTCGGCCCGGGTGATGCCGAACCGGGCGTAGCACCGCTCCTGGGCGTCACCGACCAGCCGGGCGGTGCGGTAGACGCGGCCGAAGACGGCCATCGCCGTGGTGTCGAGCTCGGGGCGCTCCCGCGCCCACTGCCCGACGATCTCGTCCACCCCGTCCCGGTCGGTCACGGCACCGATGCTGCCACATCCCACGGTGGACAGATTCTCGATGCTGAGTATCTTGATATCGAGATACATCCGATCGAGGGAGCCGACATGGTCACCACCGCACCGCCCCCGGCACCCGCCGTCCCCACCGCGGCCCGCCGGTCGCTGTGGCTGGTGACCGCGCTGACCGCCGTCGCCCCCGTCACCTGGGGGACGACGTACGTCGTCACCACCGAGTGGCTGCCACCCGACCGCCCGCTGCTGGCGGCCACCGTGCGCGCCCTGCCGGCCGGCCTCCTCCTCGTCGCCGCCGGGCGGGTGCTGCCGCGCGGCGCCTGGTGGTGGAAGGCCGCGGTGCTCGGCACCCTGAACATCGGCGCGTTCTTCGCGCTGCTGTTCGTCGCCGCCTACCGGCTGCCCGGCGGGGTGGCCGCGGTCCTCGGCGCCGTCCAGCCCCTGGTGGTCGCCCTGCTGGCGCTGCCGCTCCTCGGCCAGCCGCTCCGGGCCCGCACGTTCGTCCTCGGCGCGACCGGCGTGGCCGGGGTGGCGCTGGTCGTGCTCACCGACGCGGCGCGGCTCGACGCGCTCGGCGTCCTCGCCGGGCTGGTGGGCACCGTGTGCATGGGCGCCGGGGTGGTCCTCACCAAGCGGTGGGGCCGGCCGGTGCCGGTGCTCGCCTTCACCGGCTGGCAGCTCGCCGCGGGCGGCCTGCTGCTGCTCCCGGTCGCGCTCGCGGTCGAGGGCCTCCCGCCGGCCCTCACCGCCGGCCACGTCGGGGGCTTCCTCTACCTCGCGGTGGTCAACACCGCGCTGGCCTACGTGCTCTGGCTGCGCGGCATCGGCCTCCTGCCCGCCGACCGGGTGAGCTTCCTCGCGCTGCTGTCCCCCGTCGTCGCCGCGGCCGCCGGCTGGGTGCTGCTCGGGCAGTCGCTGGGACCGCTGCAGCTGGCGGGCGTGGTGCTCGCCCTCGGCAGCGTCGTCCTCGCCCAGCGCGGCCGCTGACCGGAACCGGTCCGGCCGGTTCGCGTTGCCGCCCACCGACGGCCTGGCTAGCGTCACGGGCGGCGGGCGGCGACGCCCGCCGCGCAGGACGCCCCGATCCGCACGCCTGCCGATCGCTCCTGGAGCGCCGATGTCGCATCCACCGACGGACCGTCCCGTGGCCACCGAGGAGTCCCCGGCGCCTCCCGGCGGGCGCATGTCGGCGAGCACCCGCTCGACCGTCCTCGGCGCCATGTTCCTCATGGCCACCTCGGCCATCGGGCCGGGCTTCATCACCCAGACGACGACGTTCACCGTCCAGCTCGGCGCCGCGTTCGCCTTCGCGATCGCCGTCTCGATCGTCATCGACATCGCGCTGCAGCTGAACGTGTGGCGGGTCGTCGGCGTCTCGGGCCGCCGGGCGCAGGAGCTGGGCAACCTCGTCCTGCCGGGCCTCGGCTGGTTCATGGCCGGCCTGCTCGTCGTCGGCGGGCTGGTGTTCAACGTCGGCAACGTCGCCGGGTCGGGCCTGGGCACCGACGCGATGTTCGGCCTCGACCCGCGGATCGGCGGCGCGCTGTCGGCGCTGGTGGCGATCGGCGTCTTCGTCAGCAAGCGGGCCGGGGTCGCCGTCGACCGGATCGTCGTCGTCCTCGGGCTGGTGATGATCCTGCTGACGACCTACATCGCCGTCACCTCCGGGCCGCCGGTCGGGACGGCGCTGCGCAACGTCGTGCTCCCCGAGCAGGTCGACGTCCTGGCGATCACCACGCTGGTCGGCGGCACGATCGGCGGCTACATCGTCTACGCCGGGGCGCACCGGCTGCTCGACTCCGGCGTCACCGGACCCGCGCACGTCCGCGACATCACCCGCGGCTCGGTCACCGGGATCGTCGTCACCGGGATCATGCGGGTCGTCCTCTTCCTCGCCATCCTCGGCGTCGTCACCAGCGGGGCGGACCTCGGCACCGAGAACCAGGCCGCCAACGCCTTCCAGGCGGCCGCCGGCGACGTCGGCATGCGCGTGTTCGGCGTCGTGCTGTGGGCGGCCTCGATCACCAGCGTCATCGGGGCCTCGTACACCTCGGTGTCGTTCGTGACCTCCCGGACCCGCACGTCCGACCGCACCCGCACGCTGCTGGTGGTCGGCTTCATCGCCGTCACGACGCTGGCGTTCCTGCTCGTCGGCGCCGCGCCCACGACGCTGCTGGTCTTCGCCGGGGCGTTCAACGGCCTGCTGCTGCCGATCGGCATCGCGGTGGTGCTCTGGGTGGCCACCCGGCGCACCGACCTGCTCGGCGGCTACCGCTACCCGCGCTGGCTGCTGGCGATCGGCTGGGTGGCGTGGCTGGGCACCCTCTACCTCGCGGTCAACTCCGTCCGCCCCGTCATCGACCTGTTCTCCTGAGCGGGGTCACCACGTGGACCTGAACTCCGACCTCGGCGAGGGCTTCGGCCAGTGGACCCTCGGCGACGACGACGCCCTGCTCGGCGTGGTCACCAGCGCCAACGTCGCCTGCGGGTTCCACGCCGGCGACCCGGTGATCCTGCGCCGGGTGTGCGACCGCGCCGCGGCGGCCGGCGTGGCGGTGGGCGCGCAGGTCGGTTACCGCGACCTCGCGGGCTTCGGCCGCCGGTTCGTCGACGTCGAGCCCGACGCGCTCACCCAGGACGTGCTGTACCAGGTGGGCGCGCTGGAGGCGTTCGCCCGCGTGGCCGGCACCCGCGTCCGCTACGTCAAGCCGCACGGCGCGCTCTACAACGCGATCGTCGCGCACGAGGAGCAGGCGGCGGCCGTGGTGCGCGCCGTCGTCGAGTACGACCGCACCCTGCCGGTGCTGGGGTTGCCCGGGTCGGCGTGGCTGCGGCTGGCCGGGGAGGCCGGGCTGACGACGGTGGCGGAGGCGTTCGCCGACCGGGCGTACACACCGGAGGGGACGCTGGTGTCGCGGCGGCTGCCCGGCGCGGTGCTGCACGACGCCGGCGAGATCGCCGCCCGCTGCGTCGCGATGGCCACCGGGGAGCCGGTCACCGACGTCGAGGGCGGCAGCCTGTCGCTGGCACCCGCGTCGATCTGCGTGCACGGCGACACCCCCGGCGCGGTCGACATCGCCCGGCGGGTGCGGGCGGCCCTGACCGGCGCCGGCGTCGACCTGGCGCCCTTCGCGCCGTGATGCGCGTCCTGCCCAGCGGCTCCACGGCGCTGCTCGTGGAGCTCGACGACCTCGACGCCGTCCTGGCCCTGCACGCCGCGCTGGAGGAGGACCGCCCGCCCGGCGTCGTGGACCTCGTGCCGGCGGCGCGCACGGTCCTGGTGGTGACCGACCCGGCCGTCACCACGCTGGCCGCCGTCGAGGCGGCGCTGCGGCGGGTGACGCCCCGCCCCGGGCACCAGGGTCCCGGCGAGCTGCTCGAGCTGCCGGTCGTCTACGACGGCGAGGACCTCGGCGACGTCGCGGACCACCTCGGCGTCGACCCCGGCGAGGTCGTGCGCCGGCACAGCGACACCGAGTGGACCGTCGCGTTCTCCGGCTTCGCGCCGGGCTTCGGCTACCTCACGCCGGCGGCCGGCGCCTGGGACCTGCCGCGCCGGCCCTCGCCGCGCACCCGGGTGCCGGCGGGCTCCGTGGCGCTGGCCGGCGGCTTCACCGGCGTCTACCCGCGGGAGTCCCCGGGCGGGTGGCAGCTGGTCGGCCACACCGACGTCGCCGTCTTCGACCTGGCCCGCGATCCCGCCGCGCTGCTGCGGCCGGGCGTGCGGGTGCGGTTCGTGCCGTGCTGAGGGGTGTGCCGTGCTGACGGTCGTGGCCCCGGGCCCGCTCACCACCGTCCAGGACCTCGGCCGCCCGGGGCTGGCCGGCATCGGGGTGGGCCGCTCGGGTGCCTGCGACCGGGCGGCGGCCGCGCTGGCCAACCGGCTGGTGGGCAACGACCCCGGAGCGGCCGTGCTCGAGGCGACCCTCGGCGGGCTGGCGGTGCGCGCGGAGGCCGACCTGGTGGTGGTCACCACCGGTGCGCGGCCGGCGGGGGGCCCCGCGCACGACGCCCCGGTGGCGCTGCGCGCGGGCGCGACGCTGCGGCTGGGCACGCCGGCGGCGGGGCTGCGGACCTACCTGGCCGTGCGGGGCGGGATCGCCGTCGAGCCGGTGCTCGGCTCGCGGTCCACCGACCTGCTCGCCGGCCTGGGCCCGCCGGCGCTGCGGGCCGGTGACGTGCTGCCGGTGGGCACCCCCAGCGGCCCCATGCCCGGCGTCGACGTCGCGCCGGTCCCCGACCCGCCCGGCGGCGAGCTCACCGTGCGGCTACTGCCGGGCCCGCGGTCGGACTGGCTGACCGGCGACGCGCTCGACGTCCTGGCCACCGCCGCGTGGACGGTCACGACCGAGAGCAACCGCGTCGGCCTGCGGCTGGCCGGCCCGCCGCTGGAGCGCCGCGAGACCGGCGAGCTGCCCAGCGAGGGGCTGGTCCGCGGCGCGCTGCAGGTGCCGCCGTCGGGGACGCCGGTGCTCTTCCTCGCCGACGCCCCGGTGACCGGCGGCTACCCGGTGGCCGGGTACGTCGCCGACCCCGACGTCGACCGCTGCGGCCAGCTCCGCCCCGGCCAGACCCTGCGCCTGCGCCGCTGACCCCGTGCACTTCCGCGGAACTGCACCCATCAGCCGGCCACCAGGTCCCGGTGCCGGAAGCCGGCCAGGCCCGCGCCGAGCAGCGCCGCGGCGACGGCGGTGAGGACGGCCAGCGGCGCGGCGGCCGCGTCGTCGACCGGTACGAGCGGGGTCCAGGCCAGCGGCGAGGCGGCGTCGACCCAGCCCGGCCAGTCGAGGGAGGCGGCGAAGAAGGTGGTCACCGTGACGTAGGCGACGGCGGCCCAGGCCAGCGCCGCGGCCGGCCGGGGCAGCAGCCCCGACAGCGCGACGGCCAGGCCCGCGAGCACCCACACCGCCGGCAGGTACGCCCCGGTGGCGCCCAGGAGCCGGCCGAGCTCGGCGGGCTCCCCCGTGGCCAGGGCACGGACCGCCCCGACGGCCGCCCCGGCGACCAGGAGCAGCAGGGTCGCCCCGACCAGCGCCACGGCGGCGTGACCGCCGAGCCACGCGACCCGGCCGGTCGCCGTCGCCAGCACCGGCTCGGCCCGCCCGGCGGCCTCCTCGGCGCGGGCGCGCAGCACCGCGGACGCCGCGTACGCACCGGACAGCAGCGCGGCCATCGACAGTGCGGTGGCCAGGTAGGCGTCGACCACGCTGGCGGCGTCGGGGAGAAACGCCCGCGCCTCGGGGTTGTCGCCGAAGAGCGTCTCCACCGACCCCGCCAGGCCGCCGAGGGCCACGCCCAGGAGCGCCAGGCCCGCCGTCCACCCGGCGAAGGCGCCGCGGTGCAGCCGGACGGCGAGCCCGAGGGGCGAGCGCAGCGACCACGGCGCCGAGGCCGGCCCGGGGCGTGCCGCCAGCAGCCCCGACCCCAGGTCGCGCCGGTCGAGCAGGGCGACCGCGACGGCGAGCAGGACCCCGGTGGCCACCAGGCAGAGCGCGAGCGGGAGCACCCGGTTGCCCGAGTAGGGGTGGGTGGCCTGCGCCCAGCCGATCGGGGAGGTCCACACCGGCCAGGAACCCTGGACGTCGCCCAGCGCCCGCAGCACGAAGGCGGCGCCGAGGACGGCGGCGACCGCTCCCTGGGCGGCGCGGGCACTCGCGGCCACCTGGACGGCGACGGCGGTGACGCCCGTGAAGACCAGACCCGCAGCGCCCACCGACGCACCGAGGAGGAACGAACCGTCGGCGGGCAGGCCGGTCGCGGTGGCCGCCGTCCCGATGGCCAGCGCCATGGCCAGGCACGCCGCCGCCGCGACGAGGACCGCGGCCGCGAGCGGTGCGTGGCGGCCCACGCGGGCGGCGCGCACCAGCTCGGCGCGGCCGGCCTCCTCGTCGGCGCGGGTGTGCCGGCCGGTGGTGGCGGCGGCCATGAGGGCGGTGAGGACGACGACGAACGAGGAGATCTCGAAGGCGACCGCGCCCGCGACGGTGACGAGGCCGACCGGCGGGCCGGACAGGGCGATCGTGGCGGCGTTCGCGCCCACCGAGGCGGCGTAGGCGGCCAGGTCCTGCGGGGAGTCGTACAGCGCCTGGCTGGACACCGACTGGGTGGCCACCAGACCCGCGCCGACCCCGATCCACACCGGCAGCCGCACGCGGTCCCGACGCAGGGCGAACCGCACCAGGGGGCCGGTGCCGCTGAGGGTCGTCCGGGGCGCGCGCATCACCGCACCGCCAGGGCCGGGATGCCGTCGGCCGCGAGCTCGTCGCCGTAGTGCCGGAGGAAGAGCTCCTCCAGCGTCGGCGGCGCGCTGACGAGGGACCGGACACCGCACCCGGCCAGCAACCGGACGACGTCGTCGAGGGCGTCGGTGTCGACGTCCATGTGAGACCGGCCGCCGTCGGTGCGCAGGTCGTGGACGCCCGGCAGCTGTGCCAGCCCGTGCACCGGCCGGTCGGTCTCGACGGTGACCGAGGTGCGGGTGAGGTGCCGCATCCCGGCCAGGGTGCCGCTCTGCACCGTGCGGCCGCGCCGGACGATGGTCAGCCGGTCGCAGAGGTTCTCGGCCTCCGCGAGGACGTGGCTGGACAACAGCACCGTGCGGCCCTGGGCGCGGAGCGCGCGCACCTCCTCCTGGAAGACGGCCTCCATGAGCGGGTCGAGGCCGGAGGTGGGCTCGTCGAGGACGAACAGCTCGGCGTCCGAGGCCAGCGCCGCCACCAGCGCCACCTTCTGCCGGTTGCCCTTCGAGTAGGTGCGGGCCCGCTTGCGCGGGTCCAGGTCGAACCGCTCGAGCAGCTCGGCCCGGCGGGCGGGGTCGACTCCGCCCTGCAGCCGGCCCAGCAGGTCGATGGCCTCGCCGCCGGTGACGCCCGGCCACAGCGTGACGTCGCCGGGGACGTAGGCCAGGCGGCGGTGCAGCGCCACGGCGTCGCGCCACGGGTCCCCGCCGAGCAGCCGCACCGAGCCGCCATCGGCCCGCAGCAGGCCCAGCAGGACGCGGATGGTGGTGGACTTGCCGGCCCCGTTGGGACCCAGGAAGCCGTGCACCTCGCCGGGCGCGACATCGAGGTCGAGCCCGTCGAGGGCGCGCGCTGTGCCGAAGGTCTTGACGAGCCCGGAGGCTTCGATGACCGGTGTCATGGCCGAGGAACGTACACATCTTTCACACATTTGTGAAGTATGTGGAGTGCGTGTCGCGTCGTCTATCGTGCGCCGGGGAGGTGGCCGTGACCGAGGACGACGACCGGATGGTCCTGCTGCGGTTCGTGGAGCGGTTCGCGCTCGTGCTCCGGGAGTCGGGCATGCCGCCGATGCCCGCGCGCGTCCTGGCCTACGCGCTGGCCGATGACGCCGACCGCTACACGGCGGGCGATCTCGCGCGGGGGCTCGACGTCAGCCCCGCCGCCATCTCCGGGGCCGTGCGGCTCCTCGTCTCGCTGCGCCTGCTCAGCCGCGAGCGCGAGCCCGGGACCCGTAGCGACCTCTACGTCCTCGACGACCGGGACCTGTGGTCACGGTTCATGGGCACGGAACTGGCGACCTTGGAGCGCTTCGAGGAGGCCGCGGCGAGCGGCGTCGAGGTCCTCGGAGCACACCGGCCCGGCGGGCGCCGCCTCGCCGAGACCCGGGACTTCCTGGCCTTCCTCCGCGAGGAGCTGACGGCCGCCCTGGCGCGCTGGCCCGCGGAGCGGGACCGGCGGGCCGCCGCCCGGGCGGCTGAGTCCTCCCGGGCGACGGCCCGCCGGCCGGCGGGTCAGAAGGGGTAGGCGGGCAGGTCGCCGCGCACGGTGACCCACTGCGTCTCGGTGAACGCCTCGATGTTGGCCTGCGGCCCGCCGTGCCGGGACCCGGTGCCGGACGCGCCGACCCCGCCGAAGGGGGCGACCGCCTCGTCGTTGACGGTCTGGTCGTTGACGTGGACCAGCCCCGACGGGATGCGCTCGGCGAGTTCGAGACCGGCGTACACGTCGCGGGTGAGGACGCCCAGGCTCAGCCCGTAGTCGGTGCCGCTCGCCAGCCCGACGACCTCGTCCAGGCTCGCGAACGGCGTCACCGGCGCGACGGGACCGAAGATCTCCTCGGTGTAGGCCGGGTGGTCGATGGTCACCCCGCCCAGGACGGTCGGCCGGTAGAACAGCCCCTCGTAGGTGCCGCCGGTGCGCACCGTGGCCCCCGCGTCGACGCTGGCGGTGACCAGCCCGTGCACCCGGTCGCGCTGCCCGGCGTCGATGAGCGGGCCCATCGCCACCTGCTCGCGGAACGGGTCCCCGACCGGCAGGTGCGCGACCTTCTCGGTGAGCACGGCGGTGTACTCCTCGGCGATCGACTCGTGCACCAGGTGCCGCGACGTCGCCATGCAGATCTGACCCTGGTGGGCGAAGGTGCCCCAGGCCCCCACGCTGGCCGCGGCGGTGACGTCGACGTCGGGCAGCACGATCAGCGCGGAGTTCCCGCCCAGTTCCAGGTGCGCGCGCTTGAGGTGCTGCCCGGCCAGCGCCCCGACCGCCCGCCCGGCCCGCGTGGAGCCGGTGAACGCGATCACCCGCACCTGCGGTGCGGTGACCAGCGCCTCGCCGACGTCGGCGCCGCCGGGCAGCACCTGCAGCACCCCGGCCGGCAGCCCGGCCTCCTCGAAGACGCGGGCGAAGACCGCCCCGCCGGAGATCGCGGTGCGCGGGTCGGGCTTGAGCACGACGGCGTTGCCCAGCGCCAGGGCCGGGGCGACCGCTCGGATGGCGAGGATGGTCGGCACGTTGAACGGCGCGATGACGCCGACGACCCCGGCCGGCACGCGGCGGGCGAAGGACAGCCGCGGGGCGCCGGTGCGCAGCAGCTCGCCGTAGGGGTGGCTGGGCAGCGCGGAGGCCTCGTAGCACTCCTGGGCGCTGGTGTGCACCTGGAAGTCGCCGAACGGCTGGATCGCGCCCGACTCGCGGGCCAGCCATCCCCTGATCTCGTCGGCGTGGTCCTCGAGCACCTGCCCGGCCCGGCGCAGCACCCGGGCTCGCTCCTCGAACGGCGCCGCCGCCCACGCGCGCTGGGCCACCGCAGCCCGCTCGGCCGCGGCGTGCACGTCCTCCGGGGTCGCCCTCCCGACGGGGGCGATGACGTCGCCGGTGGCCGGCTCCACCGCGTCGTAGGTGCCGCCGGACCCGTCGGTCCAGGCCCCGGTCCAGACCCTCCCCTGCCACGCGCCGTCGTCCAGCAGTGCCATGCCACTCCCTCTCGTCCGTCCGTCCCACCGGGTTCGCCGCGGAGCCCGCTTCCCGGCAGGCTAGGTGGGTCGGTGCCGATCCGTCGGCCGGGGAGCTGGAGGGTGCATGAGCGTCAGGGACAGCGCGGAGTGGCAGGCACTGGCCGCCCACCACCGGGAGCTGGGCGACCGGCACCTGCGGGACCTCTTCGCCGAGGACCCTGGCCGTGGCACGGACCTCACCGTGCGCGCCGGCGACCTCTACCTCGACTACTCGAAGAACCGGCTGACGCACGAGACGGTGCGGCTGCTCGCCGCCCTGGCCGACCGCGTGGGCCTGCGCGAGCGCACCGAGGCGATGTACCGCGGCGAGCACGTCAACGCCACCGAGGACCGCGCGGTGCTGCACGTGGCGCTGCGCGATCCCCGCACCAGCGGCCTGCAGGTCGACGGGCACGACGTCAACGCCGAGGTGCACGAGGTGCTCGGCCGGATGGCCGACTTCGCCGACCGGGTGCGCGGCGGTGCGTGGACCGGGCACACCGGCGAGCGGATCCGCACGGTGGTCAACATCGGCATCGGCGGGTCCGACCTCGGCCCGGCGATGGCGTACCAGGCGCTGCGCGACTACTCCGACCGGTCGCTCACCTTCCGGTTCGTCTCCAACATCGACCCGACCGACCTCGCCGAGGCCACCCGCGACCTCGACCCGGCGACGACGCTGTTCGTCGTCGCGTCCAAGACGTTCACCACCCAGGAGACGCTGACCAACGCCCGCGAGGCCCGGCGCTGGCTGGTCGAGGGGCTGGGCGGCGACGAGGGCGCCGTGGCGAAGCACTTCGTCGCCGTCTCCACCAACGCCGAGAAGGTCGCCGACTTCGGCATCGACACCGACAACATGTTCGGCTTCTGGGACTGGGTCGGTGGCCGCTACTCCTTCACCTCGGCGGTGGGGCTCTCGCTCATGGTCGCCATCGGGCCCGAGCGCTACCGCGAGATGCTCGACGGCTTCCACACCATGGACGAGCACTTCCGCACCGCGCCGTGGGAGGAGAACCTGCCGGCGCTGCTCGGGCTGGTCTCGCTGTGGTACGTCGACTTCTTCGGCGCGCAGAGCCAGGCGGTGCTCCCCTACTCCCAGTACCTGGCCCGCTTCCCCGCCTACCTGCAGCAGCTGTGCATGGAGTCCAACGGCAAGTCGGTGGCCCTCGACGGCTCCTCCGTCGACGTCGCCACCGGCGAGATCGTGTGGGGCGAGCCCGGCACCAACGGCCAGCACGCCTTCTACCAGCTCCTGCACCAGGGCACGGTGCTCGTGCCGGCGGACTTCCTCGGCTTCGCCCAGCCGGGCGACCTGGCCCGGGACCGCGACCTCGGCGACATGCACGACCTGTTCCTGGCCAACTTCCTCGCCCAGCCGCGGGCGCTCGCCTTCGGCCGCACGGCCGAGGAGGTCGCCGCGGAGGGGACGGCGCCCGACGTCGTCCCGCACCGGGTGATGCCGGGCAACCGGCCGTCCAACGCGATCGTCGCGCCGGAGCTGACGCCGTCGGTGCTCGGGCAGCTGGTGGCCGCCTACGAGCACCGGGTGTTCACCCAGGGCGTGGTGTGGGGGATCAACTCCTTCGACCAGTGGGGGGTGGAGCTGGGCAAGGTCATGGCCAACCAGCTCGCGCCCAAGCTGCAGAGCGGGACCGCGCCCGAGTACGACGCCGACTCCTCCACGAACGCGCTGGTCCGGCTGCTGCGGGAGGGTCGCGGCCGCCCGGCGTGAGCCGCCGGCTCACTCCTGCCCGCGGAGCTCCTCGAGGATCGGGCCGGCGACCTTGAACGCGTGGTTGGCGGCCGGCACGCCGGCGTAGACGGCGGCGTGCTGGACGACCTCGCCGATCTCGGCCTCGCTCAGCCCGTTGTGCACCGCGGCGCGCACGTGCAGCGCGAACTCGTCCCAGTGCCGCAGCGCGATGCAGATCGACAGCGTGGCGATGCTGCGCTCCCGGCGCTCCAGGCCGGGCCGCTGCCAGACGTCGCCCCACGCCACCCGGGTGATGAAGTCCTGGAAGCCCGCGGTGAACGGCGTCGTGCCCGCCACCGCGCGGTCGACCCAGGCGTCGCCGAGGACCTCGCGGCGGGTGCGCATCCCCGCCTCACGGCGGGCGTCGTCGGTCGAGGGCTCGTCGGGGCCGCTCACGCGGAGCTCCCGGCGGCGTCGAGGTGGGCGAGCAGCTCGCCGGTGACCTCCAGCGGCTGCTCGAGGTTGGGCAGGTGCGCGCCCGGGCTGATGGTCACCAGCCGCGCCCCCGCGATCCCCCCGGCGATCGCCTGCTGGTGCGGCGGCGGCAGCGCGGGGTCGTCGGCGCCGGACACCACGAGGGTCGGCGCGGTGATCCGCGCGAGGTCGTCGCGGGCGTCGAAGTGGCCGACCGCCTCGCAGCACGAGGCGTAGCCCTCGTCGTCGGCCGCGGCGATCATCGCCTCGAGCCGGGCGACCAGCTGCGGGTGCTGCGCGGCGTACCCAGGGGTCAGCCACCGGCCCACGATCGCGGGGGCCAGCGGCGCGGTGCCGCCGGCGCGGGCCTGCACCGCCCGGTCGAGGAACCCCTGGGGGTCCGGTGCCGCCGACGTCGCCAGCAGCGCCAGCCGGCCGACGCGGGAGGGCTCCCGCGCGGCCAGCCGCATCGCCGTCATCCCGCCCAGCGACAGGCCGACCACGTGCGCGCGCCGCGCGCCCAACCGGTCCAGCAGCGCGAGCAGGTCGTCCACCAGGTCGTCGACGGTGTACGGCCCGGCCGGGGCGGGCGACTCCCCGTGCCCGCGGGTGTCGTAGGTGACCACCCGGTAGCGCTCGGCCAGCGCCGGCACCTGCGGGTCCCACATGCCGCGGGTGGCACCCAGCGAGTTGGACAGGACGACGACCGGCGCGTCGGCCGCCCCGTCCTCGGTGTAGCTGACCTCGACCGCGCTCACGGCGCCCCCTCCACGAGCTCCTCGTGCTCGGCCAGCGCCGCGTCCACCTGCGCGCCGGCCTCCCCCACGTCCGGCGCCGCCGCGGCGAGCACCGCGGCGGCGTCGACGTCGTCCCGGGCGGCGAGCACCTCGGCCAGCGGCCGGCCCGACTCCCGCGCCTCCCGCGTCGCCGCGGCCGCCGCGTCGTGGGCCGCACCGCGGCCCAGCGACGGCGCGAGCGCCTCGGCCAGCGCGCCGGCCAGCGACCCCTCGCCCGCGGCGGCGACGGTCGCGGCCATGCGGGCGGGGTCGGGGCGCAGCCCGCGCAGGCCCTCCGCCAGCCACGACGCCGCCGACCCCACCGTCACCAGCAGGTCGGTGAGGGTCGGCCACTCGCTGTGCCAGGCGCCCGCGGCGCGCTCGTGCTCCTGCTCCATGGCGCCGAGCAGCGTGGCCACCAGCCCCGGGGCCCGCCGCGCGCACGCCCGCGCCGAGATCGCCGCCACGGGGTTGCGCTTGTGCGGCATCGCCGACGACCCGCCTCGCGCACCGCCGTCCTCCGCGACCTCCGCCACCTCCGACTGCGCCAGCAGCACCACGTCGACGGCGACCGTGGCCACCACGCCCGCGGCCGCGCCCAGCGCCCCGGCGAGGTCGGCCACGGGCAGCCGTACCGTGGCCCAGGGGACGGCGGTCGTGACCAGTCCCAGCTCGGCCGCCAGCGCCGACCGCACCGCCACCCCGGCGCCCGACGACGCCGCCAGGGTGCCGACCGCGCCGCCGTACTGCACCGGCAGGCCGGCCACCACCTCGGCCAGCCGCAGCCGCGCGCCGTCGAGGCCGGCGAGCCAGGTCGCGGCCTTCAGCCCGAAGGTCGTGGGCAGCGCCTGCTGCATCAGGGTGCGGCCCATGACGACGTCGTCGCGGTGGGTGCGGGCCAACCGCGCGCACACCTCCGCCGCGGCCGCGAGGTCGGCGTCGACCGCGCGGACCGCCGAGCGGGCGAGCAGCACCAACGCGGTGTCCAGCACGTCCTGGCTGGTGGCGCCCACGTGGACGGCGACCGCGTCGCGCTCCCCCACGGCGGCCTGCAGCGCGCGGACCAGCGGCGGCACCGGGTTGCCGGCGTCGGCGGCGCGCCCGACCACCCCGGCGAGGTCGAGCCGGGAGGGGTCGGCGCAGGCCGCGGCCACCGCGTCGGCCGCCGTCGCCGGCACCAGGCCCGACGCCGCCGCGGCCCGGGCGAGCGCCGCCTCGACCTCGAGCATCGCCCGGAACCAGGCGTCGTCGGAGACGGCCGCGGCCGCGGCGCCGCGGGCGAAGGTGCCGGCGAAGAGGCTCATACGGCGAAGAAGACCGTCTCCCGGTCTCCCTGCAGGTGCACGTCGAAGCGGTAGCCGTCGTCGGCCGGCGTGGCGAGCAGGGTGGCCCGGCGGTCCTCCGGGAGGGCCGACAGCACCGGGTCCGACGCGTTGGCCTCGGCCTCGTCGGCGAAGTAGACGCGGGTGACGACGCGGTCGAGCAGACCGCGGGCGAACACCGATACGTCGACGTGCGGCGCCTGCAGGCCGCCCTCGCCGTCGGGCACCCGGCCGGGCTTGACCGTGAAGACGGCGAACTCGCCGGACAGCGTCTGCGCGCGGGCGAACCCGCGGAAACCCGGGGAGGACGACGCCCCGCGCGGGTCCTCGGGCGAGGCGAAGCGCCCATCGGGGTCGGCCTGCCAGGTCTCGACCATCGCGTCGGGGACGACGTCGCCGGCGCCGTCGAGCACGCGGCCGCGCAGCCAGAACCCGCCCGGCGTGCCCTCCGCAGCGGCCCAGTCGCCGTCGGGCCAGGTGAGCCCGATGGCCAGGTACGGGCCGACGGTGGCGCTCGGGGTGGTGCCCAGCCGGAACGGCCCGGTGAGGAAGCCGCTGCCGCGCTGTCCCGAGCGGGGCTGGAACGGGACGGCCGGGTCCGGGGGGACGTCCAGGGGGTTCACGCGACGTCCCCGTCGTCCTCGGTCTCGAACGGGGTCTGCTCGGTGCCGCGCAGCACGACGTCCCACTCGAAGGCCAGCGCCCAGTTGTCCTGCGTCCGCTCGAGGGAGAACCGGCCGACCGCGCGGTGGCGGGCCGCGGCGGGGATGGCGTTGTAGATCGGGTCCTGGCCGAACAACGGGTCGTCCGGGAAGTACATCTGCGTGACCAGGCGCTGGGTGAAGGCGCGGCCGAACAGGCTGAAGTGGATGTGCGCCGGGCGCCAGGCGTTGTGGTGGTTGCCCCACGGGTAGGCGCCGGGCTTGACCGTCAGGAACTCGTAGCGGCCGAGGGAGTCGGTGACCACCCGGCCCAGCCCGTCGAAGTGCGGGTCCAGCGGGGCGGGCCAGGTGTCGACGACGTGCCGGTAGCGGCCGGAGGCGTTGGCCTGCCACACCTCGACCAGCGCACCGGGCACCGGGCGGCCGTCGCTGTCGAGCACCCGCCCGTGCACGAGGATCCGCTGCCCGACCGCCTCCCCCCCGTTGCGCCAGGTCAGGTCGGCGTCGTGCGGCTGCACCCGGTCCTCGCCGAGCACCGGTCCGGTGACCTCGGTGAGCCGGTGCGGCAGGTCGACCGGCGTCCGCAGGGGCGCCCGCAGCGCGGTGCTGCGGTAGTCGGGGAAGCCGACGGGAGTGCGGGCGGCGGGGTCCTCGCGCACGTAGCGGGGCAGGAGGAGCTCCCGCGGAGTGGTGCCGGTCATACCGTGACGCTACGGCCGGCGCACCGGCCGCCGCGAGCGCCCCGTCCCGCTGGGCGGAAGGGGCGGGTTCAGCGGATCGCGGCGAGCGAGGCCAGGTGCGCGTGCACCAGGGTCACCGCCAGCGCGCCCTCCCCCACCGCCGAGGCCACCCGCTTGACCGAGCCCTGCCGCACGTCGCCGGCGGCGAAGACGCCCGGCGTGCTCGTCTCCAGCAGCGCCGGCGGGCGGTCCAGCGGCCAGGCCGGTGCGGCGTCGTCGGCCGTGAGCGCGGAGCCGGTGAGCAGGAAGCCCCAGCGGTCGCGGGCCAGCGTCCCGGCCAGCCAGTCGGTGCGCGGCTCGCTGCCGATCATCACGAAGACCATCCCCGGCTCCTCGGTCTCCGCGCCGGTGTCGAGGTCACGCAGCACGACCCGCTCCAGGACGTCGCTGCCGCTCCCGCCGACCACCTGCTTGCGGTAGCGGATGTCGACGCGCGGCAGCGCCACGAGCTCGCGGATCAGGTACTCCGACATCGTCTCGGTCAGCGACGCGCGGCGGACCAGCAGCGTCACCCGCTCGGCGTGGCGCGACAGGTACACCGCCGCCTGCCCGGCGGAGTTGCCCCCGCCGACCACGAAGACGTGCCGGCCGCCCATCGCCGGCGCCTCGCTGACCGCCGCGCCGTAGAAGACGCCGCGGCCGGTGAACGACTCCAGCTCGGGCACGCCGATCCGCCGCCAGGCCGCGCCGGTAGCGACCACCACCGTCCGGGCGCGGACGGTGCAGCCGTCGTTGAGGATGAGCCGGTGCAGGCCGTCCTCGGTGGTCAGTGACGCGGCGGTGCGCATGAAGGAGAAGCGGGTGCCGAACGCCCACGCCTGCTGGTAGGCCGAGAAGGCCAGCCGGCTGCCGCTGACGCCGGTGGGGAAGCCGAGGTAGTTGCGGATGAGCGAGCTGGTGCCCGCCTGCCCGCCCACCGCCTCGCACTCCAGGTGGAAGGTGTCCAGCCCCTCCGACGCGGCGTAGACGCTGGCACCGAGTCCCGCCGGGCCGGCGCCGACGATGGCGACGTCGTGGACGGCGTCGGGGTCGAGCGGGTCGAACAGGCCGAAGGCCTCGGCGATCTCGAGGTCGGTCGGCGCCTGAAGCACCGTCCGCTCGGGCCGGAAGCGCACCACGACCACCGGGAGCCGGGGCTGCGTCAGGCCGAGGTCCTCGAGCACCGCACGGCCCTCGGGCGAGCCGGCCTCGTAGAAGCCGGTCGGGATCCGGTTGCGGGTGAGCTGGTCGCGCAGGTGCCCGGCGTGCGGGTCCCACCGGTCGCCGACGATCCGCACCGCCTCGAAGCCGCCGCCCTGCCGGCTCGACCACTCGTCGAGGACCTCGGTGACCGAGCGGTGGAACTCCTCGTCGGCGCGGTGCTGCGGGGCGTAGACCCAGCGGTCGAGCTGGCCGACGGTGATCGCCTCGAAGATCGGCCGGGCGGTGTCGAAGTCGCCCCACCGGATCAGCGCCACGGCCATCGCGCCGGGGTGGCCGGCGTGACAGGTGCGCAGCACGTCGAGCCCGTCCGGGTCGGCCTCGCCCAGCGCGCCCAGCAGCGCGGCCACCGGGGGGTCGCCCGCGTCGTGCAGCAGGGCCTCCACCTCACCCGGGTCGGTGCCGGACACGACCCGGTAATCGGTGCCGTACCGGCGC
This sequence comes from Geodermatophilus obscurus, assembly GCF_900115395.1. GTDB lineage: Bacteria > Actinomycetota > Actinomycetes > Mycobacteriales > Geodermatophilaceae > Geodermatophilus > Geodermatophilus obscurus_B. The sequence continues at coordinate 105,959 of NZ_FOWE01000001.1, read as the reverse complement.
TCCAGCTCGCACACGGTGGCCGTGCGCAGGCCCTCGTCGCGGGCGACGACGACCAGCGCGGTGCCGGGGCCGGAGCCGGGTTCGGTGCCGCTCACGCCGCACCGCCGGGTGCGGAGCACGTGGGGCCGTGGTGGTTCCGGGCAGGGGGCACGGGTCCCTCCGGGTGCACACGTCCCCCGTGCGGCGCCATGCAACCACCGCCGCCGGTGCGCTGTCACCGGGTTACCGGACGGCGGGACCGTCCCTAGACTCGCTCCCGTCCGGGACCCGGCCGGGCGGCGTGCCCGGCGGCGGGCGGGAGGTGTCCGTGACCGCTGCGGCGGACGTGTCCGGCGGCCCGCCCCCGGCCATCGCGACGCCCGACCGGCGGCTGCGCGTGTTCGTCTCCTCGACGCTGGAGGAGCTGGCCGCCGAGCGGCGCGCCGTCCGCGACGCCGTCGTCCGGCTGCGGCTGAGCCCGGTGATGTTCGAGCTCGGCGCGCGGCCGCACCCGCCGCGCGACCTCTACCGTGCCTACCTCGCCCAGAGCGAGGTGTTCGTCGGCGTCTACGGCGACCGCTACGGGTGGGTCGGCCCGGGGATGACCGTCTCGGGCATCGAGGACGAGCTGGAGCTGTCCGCGGGGATGCCGCGGCTGCTCTACGTCCGCACCCCGGCGCCCGCCCGCGACCCGCGGCTGGCGCGGCTGCTGCAGCGGGTGCAGGCCGAGGGCGGCGTCTCGACGACCCCCTACCGCGACCCGGAGCGGCTGGGCGAGCAGGTCGCCGACGACCTCGCCGTGCTGCTCAGCGAGCGCTTCTCCCGGGCGGCACCGGCCCCGCCGGGCCTGGCCGCCGGGTGGCTGCCGACGCCGCCCACCCCGATGGTCGACCGCACCGCCGAGCTCGCCACGGTGACCGCGCTGCTGGGTGACCCGGCCGTGCGGCTGGTGGTGCTCACCGGCCCGGGCGGGATCGGCAAGACCCGGCTGGCGCTGGCCGCGGCGGCGGCCGTCGAGCCGCTGCGGGACGGCACCTGGTTCGTCGACCTCGCCGGCGTCCGCGACCCGGCCGACGTCCCCGGCGCCGTCGCCGAGGCGGTCGGGGTGTCGGCGGAGGGCAGCCGCCCCCTGCTCGACCTGGTCGCCGACCGGCTGGCCGGCCGGCGCGCGCTGCTCGTCGTCGACAACCTCGAGCAGGTCGCCTCCGCCGCTCCCGGCCTGGCCACGCTGCTCGCGCACTGCCCGCGCACCCAGCTGCTGGCGACCAGCCGCACCGTGCTGCGGCTGCGCGGCGAGCACGACGTGCCGATCGAGCCCCTCGGGACGCCGGGCCCCCGGGACGCCGGGCTCGCGGCGGTGACCGCCGTCCCCGCCGTCGAGCTGTTCGTGGCCCGGGCCCAGCAGGCCGACCCCGCGTTCCGCCTGACCGACGCCACCGCCGGGCCGGTGGCCGAGCTCGTCCGCCGCCTCGACGGCCTGCCGCTGGCCGTCGAGCTGGCCGCGGCCCGGGTGCGCACGCTGCCGCCGCGGTCGCTGCTGGCGCGCCTGGACCGGGCGCTGGACCGCGCGCTGGACCTGGCACTCGACCTGGGCGACCCCGACGTCGACGTCCCCGACCGGCAGCGCACCCTGCGGGCCACCATCGCGTGGAGCCACGACCTGCTCGACGAGCGGGGCCGGGCACTGCTGGCCCGGCTGTCGGTGTGCGCCGACGGGTGCACGCTCGACACCGCCGAGGCCGTGGGCGCCAGCCGGGACGAGGACGGAGCCGGGGACCTCGACGTCCTGGAGACGCTGTCGGACCTGGTCGGCCACAGCCTGGTCACCCCCACCGACACCGGCGACGGCGAGCCGCGCTTCCGCATGCTCGAGCTGGTCCGGACCTACGCCGCCGAGCGGCTGCGCGAGCGCGGCGAGGAGGAGGCGACCCGCACCCGGTGGGCGCGCCACCTCGCGGGACTGGGCGCCGAGGCCGGCGCCGGGCTCTCCGGCCCGGCGGCGCGGCTGTGGCGCACCCGGCTCGACGCCGAGACCGCCGACCTGCGCGCCGCGCTGCGCTGGGCGGTCGCCACCGACCGCGCCGAGCTGGCCGTCCGGCTGACCGCGCCGCTGGTGCGCTGGTGGTGGGCGCGCGGGCTGCTGCCGGCCATGGCCGAGCTCGCCGAGGCCACCGCGGCGTTGCCGTCGGCCGCCACGCTCCCGCCGGACCTGGCCGGCCGGCTGGCCTGGGCCCGGGCGGCGCTGCGGATCGCGCTCGGCTCGCCGGGGACCGCGGCCGGGCTGGTCGACGGCCTCGTCGACGGCGCCCGGAGCCGCGGCGACGCGTGGCTGGCCGGGCACGGCCTCAGCGCGCTGGCGATGACGCTGCCGCCGGCCGACGCCCGCGTGGGGCCGATGCTGGACGAGGCGCTGGAGGAGCTGCGGCGCAGCGGCGACGGCTGGTCGGTCGCGTTCTCCGGGATGCTGCGCGCCGGCGTGGCGCTGGCCGGTGGCGACCTGGCCGCGGCCGAGCGGGTCGCCGGGGAGGCGCGCGGGCTCGCCGCCGCGGCCGCCGACGACCAGCTGGCCGCGCTGCTGAGCGACACCCTGGCCCAGGCCGCGCTCATGGCCGGCGACCTGCCGCGGGCCCGGGCCCGGCTGGACGAGGCCGTGGCCCTGCACCGGCGGACCCGCGATCTGGAGGGGGCGGCCGCCTGCCTGGAGGTGCTGGCCGCCCTCACCCTCGCGCTCGGCCGGCAGGAGGCGGCCGCCCGGCTGGCCGGGGCGGCGGAGGCCGCGCGCGCCGGCCTCGGGGTGGCCCGCTGGTCGCCGCACCAGGCGCTGGCCGACCGCCTCCGCGCGGCCCTGCGCGCCGCGCTCGGCGACGACGCGGAGGCCCGGGAGCGGGCGGCGGGCGCGGCGCTCGGCCCCTGGGCGGCGCTGGACGCGGCACTCGAGGAGGAGCGGGACGGGGAGCCGGCGCCCGGCTGATCAGCCGGCCGCGTACTGCGGCAGGGGCGCGGTGCCCGGGTGGGCGACGGTGAACCGGCCGACGGCGTCCTCCCGCCCGGGGTGGACCGGGGAAGGCGGGCCGTCGACGAGCCCGAGCGGCCGGCCCGCGGGCAGCGTGCTGCGGTACTCCACGGCGCGGAAGGCGGCCAGCGCCGCCGGGGACAGGTCGAGCCGGCGCAGCGCGTCGGCCACCGGGTGCGCGCCCAGGACGACCGCGGCGGCGCCCCGGCCGGGCCGGGCCTGCCACCGCGCCAGGACGGTGACGGTCGTCTCCAGCAGCCGCCCGTCGCGCACCGACCACAGCGTCCGCGAGCCGCTGCCCCGCAGGGCCGGGCCGCCGGCCCGCACGGTGTGGGTGAGGACCTCGGCCCCGTCCTCGCCGAGCCGGACCTCCTGGCGGTCTGGGGCGTCGAGGAAGTCCATGTCGGCGAGCCATTTCGGCAGGCCCCACTCCACCCGGCCGAGGTCGCGGGCCTCCCGCGAGGTGACCGGCAGCTGGAGCACGAACCCGCCCGTCGCCGGCCGGCCCCCGCCGCGCGCCGCCGGTCCGGCGAGGACGCCGGCGGTGACGCCGACCTCGCCGTAGGGCGCCAGGCTGTGCGTGGCGCCGTCGGGCCCGGTCCAGGTGACCGTCCGGTACCGGAAGGCGTGCACGGCGACCACCGTGCGGCCGCCCGGGCCGGGCAGCGGGCGCAGCAGCGGCTGGCCCCCGCGCCGCGGCAGTGCGGCGGCGACCGCGGCCGCGGATGCCAGGTGGTAGGAGCTGGCCACCGCCGTGTCGTGGTAGCGCAGCGGCAGCCGCACCGGTCCCTGCTCGGTCATCGCGACCTCCCGCCGACGGGGCCAGCCCACCGCACCCCGGGCCGCGGCGGGAAGACCCGGGGTCCCGGCTCTTCCGCTGGGTGGGAGACTGCGCCGCATGGCGGGCGGGGCGGCACGGCGCGGGCGATCGGTGACCTCGCGGGCGCTCGCCGTCCTCGACGCGTTCGACGCGTCGGCCCCCCGGCTGTCCCTCAGCGAGATCGCCGAGCGGTCGGGCACCCCGCTGACGACGGCGCACCGGCTGCTCGCCGAGCTCACCGGCTGGGGCGCGCTGTCGCGGCGGCCCGACGGGCGCTACGAGATCGGCCGCAAGCTGTGGGACCTCGGCCTGCTCGCCCCCGTCCAGCTGGAGCTGCGCCAGGTGGCCGCGCCCTTCCTGCTCGACGTGCACACCGCGACCCGCGACACCGTCCACCTCGCCGTGCGCGACGGGTTGTCGGCGCTCTACGTCGAGCGGATCTCCGGCCGCGAGTCGGTGCCCGTGGTCAGCCAGGTCGGCAGCCGGCTGCCCCTGCACGCGACCGGCGTGGGCAAGGTGCTGCTCGCCGCGGCACCCGACGAGGTCGTCGCCGAGGCGCTGACCGCGCCCGCGCGGCCCACCCGGCACACCGTCGTCGACCCCGGCCGGCTGCGCCGGGAGCTGGCCGAGGTCCGCCGCCGCGGCTGGGCGCGCACCGCGGAGGAGATGTCGCTGGGCACGCTGTCGGTCGCGGTCCCGGTGCGGGTGGAGCGCGCCGGCGGCACCGTCGTCGCGGCCGCGCTGGGCATCGTGGTGCCCAGTCACCGGCGTGACCTGCCCCGGCTGGTGCCGGTGCTGGAGGTGGCCGCCCGGGGCATCGGGCGGGCGCTGAACCGGGGCGCGCACTTCCGCTGAGCGGGACGCACCGGTGTCCAGCCGCGGGTAGCCGGGGTCACACTCGGCGCCATGCGCACCCAGGTGGGGATCATCGGCGCCGGCCCGGCCGGCCTGCTGCTGTCGCGGCTGCTGACGCTGCAGGGCATCGACTCGGTGGTGGTGGAGAACCGCTCGCGGGAGTACGTGGAGGCCCGCGTCCGCGCCGGGATCCTCGAGCAGAACACCGTCGACGTGCTCGGCGAGGCGGGCCTGGGCGACCGGCTGCACCGCGAGGGCCTGGAGCACCGCGGCGTGTACCTGCAGTACCCGGGCGTGCGGCACCAGCTCGACTTCCCGTCGCTGTGCGGCCGGCGGGTGTGGGTCTACGGGCAGACCGAGGTGGTCAAGGACCTCGTCGCCGCCCAGCTCGACGGCGGCCCGCCGCTGCACTTCGACGTCTCCGACGTCGCAATCGAGGACGTCGACACCGACAGCCCGCGGGTCCGCTTCACCGACGCCGACGGCACCCCGCAGGTCCTCGAGTGCGACGTCGTCGCCGGCACCGACGGGTTCCACGGCCCGTCGCGGGCCGTGGTCGCCGAGGGCACGACGCAGCGGCTGTGGGAGCGCACCTACCCCTACGCCTGGCTGGGCATCCTGGCCGACGCCGCCCCGGCCACCGACGAGCTCGTCTACGCCTGGCACCCCGACGGGTTCGCGCTGTACTCCATGCGCTCGCCGTCGGTGTCGCGGCTGTACCTGCAGGTCGACCCGGCGGAGCGGATCGAGGACTGGTCCGACGACCGCATCTGGGCGGGCCTGGCCACCCGGTTCGCGCACGAGGGCTGGGAGATCAGCACGGGGACGGTCACCGAGAAGTCGATCCTGCCGATGCGCTCCTTCGTCAGCGCACCCATGCGCCGCGGCCGGCTCTTCCTCGCCGGCGACGCCGCGCACATCGTGCCGCCCACCGGCGCCAAGGGCCTCAACCTCGCCGTCGCCGACGTCGTCCTGCTGTCCCGCGCGCTGGTGCGGCTGCTCCAGGAGAAGGAGACCGACCTCGTCGACGCCTACTCCGACACCGCGCTGCGGCGGGTCTGGCGGGCCACCCACTTCTCCTGGTGGATGACCTCGATGCTGCACACCACCGGCGACCCCTTCGACGCCGAGCTGCAGCTGTCCCAGCTGCGCCGGGTGTGCCAGAGCGAGACCGCCGCCCGCGAGCTGGCGGAGAACTACACCGGTCTGCCTTACTGAAGCAGCGCAGCCGACTGCGCAGTTGCTGCCGTCCGCACCGGCGCGTCCGCGCGTGTAGGCGACCGGAACTGCTCAGTCGGCGTGGAGCAGCGCGGCGACGCGGTCGGCCGTGCCGGGTGCGAGCCGCAGGTGTGACAGGACGCCGGTGACCTCCTCCGGCTCGAGCCCCTGCTCCAGCAGCGCGGCGAGCAGCCGGCCGGCGTCGTCCGGCGGCACCGGGGTGGGCAGGCCGGCCTCCCGGACGGCGGCCAGCGCGAGGAACAGCGCGGCGGAGAGGTCCTCGTCCCGTTCCGGCGCCGGTGGTGGCGCGGCCGCGGCCCGGGCGGTGGCCTCGGCGGCGCGGACCAGCGACAGCGGCAGCCCCTCGGACTCGACCTCCAGCAGCGGCGCCCGGCCCAGGGCGGCCAGCACCAGGTGCTCGGCCTCGGTGCGCAGCGGCTCCTCCCACTCCCCCGCGCGGACGACGTCCCCCGGGTCGGCGTCGTCGGGGTCCTCGCCGAGCTCGTCGAGCAGCTCGGCCCAGCGCCCCGGCCGCGTGGGGCGGGCGCGCTCGGCGGCGAGAACGCAGGTCTCGTGCACGAACGGCTCGATCACCTCGCGGTCGAACCGGTCGGCCCACACCGTGCCGTCGGCGTCGACGGCGTTGAGCGCGTCCTGGAAGCTGCCGGGCCGGGCGTCGCCGAGCTCGATGCGGCCGTCCTCCTCGCCCGACAGCGGCTGGCCGAGCGCGGCGCGGTGGCCGATGGTGGAGCCGGTCGCCACCAGCCGGCCGCGCAGCCGCAGGTGGTGCGGCCGGTCGGAGAGGCCCACGCTCCAGGCGCAGGCCTCGGCGATCAGCGCCGCCCGCCGCTCGCGCAGCACCTCGCGGCCCAGCAGGCCGAACCAGTCGGGCTCGTAGCCTCCCCCGCCGACCACCGGGCTACCCGGCCGCGCGCGCCGGGCGGCCGCGGACGACGTCCTCCACCGTCGCCCGGGCCCCCCGCTCCCGCAGCGAGGCCAGCGTCGCGGTGAACGCTGCGGCCACCCGGGGGTCGTCGGCGAGGTCCCCGAACACGTCGCGCTCGCGGAGGAACGCCAGCGGGTCGGCGTCGCGGGCGCGGGCGACCAGCGCGTCGCGGCGCGGGTCGGAGACCTCCAGCGGCCGCCCCTCGTCGTCGGAGCCCTCGGCCGTGCGGGCCCAGCCGGCGAGGACGGCGACCGACCGGTGGACCGGCCGCCCCGCGGCGAGGTCGGCGCGCAGCACCGGGAGGAGGAACTGCGGGATGCGGTCGGAGGCGTTCTCGCAGATGCGGGCGAGGGTGTCGCGGATGGCGGGGTTGGCGAACCGGCCCACCAGGTCGGACTTGTACCGGCGCAGGTCGATGCCGGGCACCGGCGCGAGGGTGGGGGTGGCCTCCTCGTCGAGGTAGCCGAGCAGGAACTCGCGGAACAGCGGGTCCTGGCAGGCCTGGTGCACGTACTCGTGGCCGGCGAGGCGGCCCAGGTGGCCGAGCACTTGGTGGCCGGCGTTGAGCAGCCGCAGCTTCATCAGCTCGTAGGGGGCGACGTCGGCCACGAGCTGCACCCCGACGTCCTCCAGCGGCGGGCGCCCGCCGGGGAAGGCGTCCTCGAGCACCCACTGCGTCCACGGCTCGCAGACCACCGGCCAGTCGTCCTCGATGCCGGTGAGCTGCCGGAGCTGGACCCGGTCGGCGTCGGTGGTCGCCGGCGTGATCCGGTCGACCATGGAGTTCGGGAACGGCACCTCGGCCGCCACCCACTCCCCCAGGGCGGGGTCGCGCAGCGCGGCGAAGGCGGCGAAGGCCTCGCGCGCGAGGTGCCCGTTGCCGGGGATGTTGTCGCAGGAGACGACGGCGAAGGGCGCCAGCCCGCGCTCCCGCCGCCGCACCAGCGCCTCGGTGACCAGGCCGAACGTCGTCCGCAGCGCGGCGCCCGGCTGCAGGTCGGCGAGCACGGCGGGCGCCTCGGTGTCGAAGGCGCCGGTGACCGGCGAGGTGTTGTACCCGCCCTCGGTCACCGTCAGCGACACCATCCGGATGCCGGGTGCCGCCATCCGCTCGACCACCGCCTCGGGGTCGTCGGGCGCGAGGAGGTACTCCACGATCGAGCCGACCACCCGCGCGTCCAGGTAGCCGTCGGGGTGGCGCACCAGCAGCGTGTACAGGCAGTCCTGCGCCGCCATGACCTCGGCCATGCGGCGGTCCGACGGCAGCACGCCGACCCCGCAGATCCCCCAGTCCTGGGCCTGCCCCGACTCCAGCAGCCGGTCGACGTACATCGCCTGGTGGGACCGGTGGAAGCCGCCGACGCCGAGGTGCACGATGCCGGCCGTCACCGCCGACCGGTCGTAGCGCGGGGTCCACACCGACGGGCTCAGGCCGGGCAGCGTCGTCGCGTCGAGCCGGGGCATCGGCGGTCCTCCTCGGATGGGGCGTCCTGGGCGGGCTACCCCGACGGGCGGCCGTCACCCGCCGGGACCTCTCCGCGGGCGGGGACGGCCACCCGCTGCAGGTCGGCGGCGACGACGAGGTCGCCGCCGAACTCGGCGCCCGCCTCGTCCTCGAACCGGCGCGGCTCGGGGTAGCGCTGGGAGAAGTGGGTGAGCACCAGCCGCCGCACCCCCGCGCCGGCCGCCACCCGCGCCGCCTGCCGGGCGGTCAGGTGGCCGTACCGCCGCGCGAGGGCCTCGTCCTCGGCGAGGAACGTCGACTCGATCACCAGCAGGTCGGCGCCCTCGGCCAGCGCCGCGACGTTGAGGCACATCCGGGTGTCCATGACGAAGGCGAACCGCTGCCCGCGGCGCGGCTCGCTGACGTCCTCCAGGCGCACCGTCGCCTCCCCCACCCGCAGCGCGCCCTCGCGCTGCAGCCGGCCGACGTCGGGACCGCTCACCCCGGCGGCGGCCAGCCGGTCGGGCAGCATCCGGCGGCCGTCGGGCTCGACGAGGCGGTAACCGAAGGACGGCACCGGGTGCTCGAGCCGGCGCGCCTCGATCGTCCCGGCCGGGTCCTGCGCCAGGACGCCGTCGGCGTGCACCGGCTCCTCCCTGATGTCGGCCCGGTCGGCGAAGACCGACGCGTGCCGCAGCCGGTCGAAGAAGACCTGCCCCGAGGCCGGGTAGTGGGCGACCACCGGGTGGGCCACCCCGTCGAGCGACATCCGCTGGACGACGCCGGGCAGGCCCAGGCAGTGGTCGCCGTGGAAGTGGCTGAGCAGGACCCGGTGCACCGCGCTGCTCGGGACCCCCGCGAGCAGCATCTGCCGCTGGGTGCCCTCGCCGGGGTCGAAGAGGAAGCCGCGGCCGTCCCAGCGCAGCAGGTAGCCGTTGTGGTTGCGGGTGCGGGTGGGCGCCTGGCTCGCGGTGCCGAGCACGACCAGCTCCCGCCCCGCCACGGCCGGGACGCTACCGCCGCCGGCTCGGTGACGTGCTGGAACGGCCCTGCTGCAGGGGCCCGCCGCGAGCCTGCGAGCGGTGGGGGGCAGCAGGGTCCCTCATCAGCCGAAGAGGTCGGACAGGAAGGACTCCTTGCGCCTCTTGTGGCCGTAGGAGCCGTGCGAGGACCCGTGGGAGGACCCGCGGCTCACCGCCCCGAGCACCTCGTTGACCACGGCGCCGAGCCCCGCACCTCCGGCGGCGGCCGGGTACTGCGCCCCGTGCTGTGGCCCCCCGTGCGGTGGCCCCCCGTGCTGCGGCGTCCCGTACTGCTGCGGCGCCCCGTGCTGCGGCGGCTGCTGGGCGGGCCGGCCCTGCGGGGCGCCGGCGGCCGCGCCGTGCCAGGAGTTCTCGGCGTCGACCAGCCGCTCGAGCTCGCCGCGGTCGAGGAAGATGCCCCGGCACTCGGTGCACTGGTCGACGTGCACGCCGTTGCGCTCGTAGGTGCGCATGACGCCCTGGCACTTGGGACAGACGAGATCCATGCCGCACGGTACGACGCACAGGACCGCCCCGGACAGCGCCGGACCGTGCCACAGTGCCCGGCCGTGACCACCGAGCGCACCGTGACCCTCCGCTTCGGCTCGGCCTCGCGGGAGGCCCTGACCCACACCAACCTCTCGGCCGTCCGCAGCGACGGGCCGGTGCTGTGGGTCGCCGGCGACGAGACCGCCACCATCGAGCGGCTCGTCGCCGACGACCCCGCCGACCCCACCTGCTACGGCGACCAGACCACCTTCTCCCTCGCCGACCTCGTGCCCCTGCCCGGCGGCACCGGCCCGGACGTCGAGGAGGAGGCCGACATCGAGGGCATCGCCCGCCACGACGGCGCGGTGTGGGCGGTCGGCTCGCACAGCCTGCGCCGCCGCCGGATCCGCGACGAGCACGACGGCGACCAGGCCCTGCGCCGGCTGGCCAAGGTCACCGGCCAGCCGCGCCGGCAGGTCATCGCCCGCATCCCGGTGGTCGACGTCGACGGGCTGCCCACCCTCGTCAAGGACGACGGCACCCACAGCGCCGCCGTGTTCGGCACCCGCGGCAAGGACCTGCGCGACCTGCTCGCCGACGACGAGCACCTCGGCCCCTTCCTCCCCATCCCGAGCAAGGACAACGGCCTCGACATCGAGGGCATCGCCGTCACCGGCGAGCGGGTCTACCTCGGCCTGCGCGGTCCGGTGCTGCGCGGCTGGGCGATCGTGCTCGAGCTGCGGCCCGAGGTCGACGAGCGCGACCCCGCCCGGCTGCGCCTGCGGAAGTTCCCCGACGGCCGCCGCTACCGCAAGCACGTGCTGCGGCTGGCCGGCCTGGGCGTGCGCGACCTGTGCCCGCAGGGCGACGACCTCCTCGTGCTCGCCGGCCCGACCATGGACCTCGACGGCCCGGTGTACGTCTACCGCTGGCACGGCGCCGCCGTGTGCGAGGAGCCGGCCGTCGTCCGCGGTGACCTGCTGACCCGCGACCTGGCGCTGCCGTTCGGGGACGGCGACGACCACGCCGAGGGCATCGGTCTGCTCGGCGAGGCCGGGGACGGCCGGCTCCTGGTCGTCTACGACAGCCCCGCGCCGGATCGGCTCACCGACGACGGCGGCGTGCTGGCCGACGTGGTGCGGCTGCCCTGACCGGCGTGGGCAGCGGCGCCCGGGCCCCGGGCGGCCGCCCGGGGCCCGGGGCGCGTGTCCGCACCGCCCGGTCTCCGCGGGCGACGCGCCCGAGAGCCGCACTTACTGCCCGGTAACCGGTGTGGGATCGTCGGGGAACACGTCGAGACGGCGTCTCAGCGCGCTGTCAGGAGAGAGGTCCCATGCGGTTGCAGCTTTCCCCGGAGATGGAGGCCTTCCGGGATGAGATGCGCACCTTCTTCACCACCCAGGTGCCGCAGGAGATCCGCGACACGATCGCGGCACGCCGGCACCTGACCCGCGAGCAGTACGTCCACGCCCAGCAGGTGCTCAACGCCGCCGGGCTGGCCGTGCCGCACTGGCCGGTCGAGTGGGGCGGCAAGGACTGGACGCCGCTGCAGCGCCACATCTGGCGCGAGGAGATGCAGCTGGCCAGCGTGCCGGAGCCGCTCGCGTTCAACACCAGCATGATCGGCCCGGTCATCGCCGCCTTCGGCGACCAGGAGCAGAAGGAGCGGTTCCTGGCCAGGACGGCCGCCCTCGACATCTGGTGGTGCCAGGGCTTCTCGGAGCCCGACGCCGGCTCCGACCTCGCGTCGCTGCGCACCACCGCCGTCCGCGACGGCGACGAGTGGGTGGTCAACGGGCAGAAGACGTGGACCACGCTCGGCCAGTACGCCGACTGGATCTTCTGCCTGGTCCGCACCGACCCGACGGCGGAGAAGAAGCAGCGCGGCATCTCGATGCTGGTCTTCCCGATGGACACCCCCGGCGTGACCCTGCGCCCGATCCAGCTCATCGACGGCGGCCACGAGGTCAACGAGGTCTTCTTCGAGGACGTCCGCGTGCCGGCCGAGAACCTCATCGGCGAGGAGAACCGCGGCTGGGACTACGCCAAGTTCCTGCTCGGCAACGAGCGCGTGGGCATCGCCCGCGTGGGCGCCACCAAGAAGCTGATCGCGCAGGCCAAGGAGTTCGCCCGGGAGATCTCCTCCGGCGGCCGCCCGCTGTCGGAGGACCCGCGCACCACCGCGCGCATCGCCGAGCTGGAGAACGAGCTGATGGCGCTCGAGCTCACCGCGCTGCGCGTCGTCGCCAACTCCGCCGACGGCAAGCCGCACCCGGCGTCCTCGGTGCTCAAGCTCCGCGGCTCGGAGCTGCAGCAGGCGGCCACCGAGCTGATCGTCGACCTGGCCGGCCCGCTCTCGCTGGCCTCCTTCGCCGACGGCGGCTCGCAGGTCCCCGACTGGGCCCGGGTGGCCACGCCGGAGTACCTGAACTACCGCAAGGTCTCCATCTACGGGGGCAGCAACGAGGTCCAGCGGACCATCATCGCCGGCACGATCCTGGGGCTGTGAGCTAGCAGTGGACTTCACCTACGACAGCGAGCAGAACGACCTGCGGGAGGCCGTGCGCGGCCTGCTGCAGCGCGCCTACTCCGACAGCGAGCGGCGCCGTCAGGTGGCCGGAACCGACCCGGGCTTCGACGAGAAGACCTGGACGCAGCTGGCCGAGATGGGCGTGCTGGGCCTGCCCTTCGCCGAGGAGCACGGCGGCATGGGCGCCGGCCCGATCGAGGTCGGCGTCGTCGCCGAGGAGATGGGCCGGGTCCTGGCGCCGGAGCCCTTCGTCGAGGCCGTGGTGCTGGCCGGCGGCCTGGTCGCCGCCGTCGGCACCGACGCGCAGCGGACCGCGGTCCTCGGGCCGCTGTCCGAGGGCACGAGCGTGCTCGCCTTCGCGCACGCCGAGCCCGCCGCGCGCTGGAGCGCCTCGGCGTCGGCGGTCACTGCGACGCAGGCCGGCGACGGCTGGACGCTCACCGGTGTCAAGGAGCCGGTCGCCAACGGCGCCCGCGCCGACGTCCTGGTCGTGTCCGCGGCGGTCGGGGGTGGCACCGCGCTGTTCCTCGTGCAGGGCGACGCCGCGGGGCTGACCCGCACCGGCTACCGCACCCACGACGGCGGCCGCGCCGCGAACGTGACCTTCGACGGCACCCCGGCCGAGCTGCTCGGCGAGGGCACCGCGGACCGCGCCGCCGACGTCGAGCGCGCCCAGGCCCTGGCCCGGATCGCCTACTCGAACGAGGCGGTCGGGGCGATGGACACCGCGCTGCGCACGACGTCGGAGTACCTCAAGACGCGCAAGCAGTTCGGCGTCACGCTCAACCGGTTCCAGGCGCTGACCTTCCGGGCGGCCGACATGTACGTGTCGCTGGAGCTGGCCCGCAGCACCGCGCTGTGGGCGAGCATGGTGGCCGACGCCGGTGGCGACGTCGTCGTCGCGGGCGACCGGGCGCGGCTGCAGACCAGCCGCGCCGGCCGCCACATCGGCAAGGAGGCCATCCAGCTGCACGGCGGCATCGGGGTCACCGCGGAGTACAGCGTCGGCCACTACACCAGCCGGCTCACCGCGATCGACCACCTGCTCGGCGACGGCGACTGGGCGGCCGACCGCCTGGCCGCCTCGGTCGACAGCTACCCGACGGTCGACCCGCTGGGCGCGCCCTACACCCGGTGAGGACCTCCCTGCCCCCACCGCTCGCACGCTCGCGGTGGGCCCCTGCAGCGAGGCCATGGCACACGAACCAGGCCGGCGGCCGGCGTCCCCTCGGGGCGCCGGCCGCGGTGCGTCCCGGCCCGCCCGGCCGCCGGACGGCCTAGGCTGCCGCGCCGTGCACGTCGCCTGGCTCCTGGTCCCGCCCGCACTCGGGATGGCCCTCGCCGGAGTGCTGGCACGGCGGGTGCGCCGTCGCCGCGGGTGGGTGGCGGCCGGGCTCGTCGGCGTCCTCACCTTGGTCGCCGTCACCGTCGGGGGTGCGCAGGCATGGGCCCTGGCGTCGGTGGACACCTCTGGTATCGCCCGGGCGCTGGCATGGCGCGACGCCGACGTCGACGACCGGCTGCGCTTCCCCTCCCTGCCCATCCCAGCCGGTGGCGACGTCCTGCCCCTGCGGGAGGGATCCCTGCCCGACGGCGTCCTCGACCGGGTGAGGGTGCCTGGTCAGGGCGAGCAGGACCTCGGCGAACTCCTCGACCGCACGGGCACGACGTCCTTCGTCGTGCTGCGCGGGGACGAGGTGCTGGTCGAGCGCTACGGCGAGGGCACCACGCGCGAGACGCCGCAGACGTCGTTCTCGGTGGCGAAGTCGGTGCTGTCCACGCTCGTGGGCATCGCGATCGAGCGGGGTGAGATCGGCGGCCTCGACGACCCGGTCACCGAGTACGTCCCCGAACTGCTCGAGCGCGACCCCGGCTTCGGCCGCATCACCCTGCGGCACCTGGTCACCATGTCCTCGGGGCTGTCCTACGAGGAGGCGGGCCTGCCCTGGAGCGACGACGCGCTGACCTACTACGACACCGACCTGCGCACCCTCGCCCTCGGCGTGCAGGTCGCGGAGCCGCCCGGGCGGACGTGGCTGTACAACAACTACAACCCGCTGCTCGTGGGGCTGGCGCTCGAGCGGGCGGTGGGCCGGCCGGTCGAGGAGTACGCCGCCGAGGTGCTGTGGGGGCCGATGGGCGCCGAGGGCGACGCGAGCTGGAGTGCCGACAGCGAGGCCACCCGCTTCCCGAAGATGGAGAGCGGCGTCAACGCCCGGGCGCTGGACTACGCCCGCTTCGGCCTGCTGTTCGCCCGCGAGGGCCGTGCCGGCGACCGGCAGGTCGTGCCCGCGGCCTGGGTGACCGAGGCCACCGCGCGGGACACCTCCGCCGACCCGGCCGAGCACTACCAGTACTGGTGGTGGGTCGACACCGAGCGCGAGGAGCGCTTCTACGCGCGCGGCAACAAGGGCCAGTTCGTCTACGTCGACCCGGCCACCGACCTCGTCGTGGTGCGGCTCGGCCGCGAGGAGGGCCTGGAGGGGTCCGGTGACTGGCCGGCGCTGCTCCGCGACGTCGCCGACCGGGTGGCCGCGTCCGGCTGAGCACCCGGAGCCGGGTGCGATCCGTGTCACGAATCCCCCCGCGGTGGTCCGTGACCGCGCCGGTGCCTGTCACGATGCACCACCGGGGTCGGCCCGTCCGCCTCCCCGCTGCACCACCCAGTCCCGCCGGCAGTGCCGCCGGCCCGAACTGTCGTTGGAGTGCGCGTGCTCATCGGTGTGCCGGCTGAGACCCGACGGAACGAGACGCGGGTGGCCGCGACGCCGGTGAGCGTCGAGCAGCTGCGCGCGCTCGGGCACGAGGTGCTGGTGCAGGCCGGCGCCGGGGAGGCGGCCTCGTGCACCGACGGGGCCTACGTCGCCGCCGGGGCGCGGATCGGCTCGGCCGCCGAGGCCTGGGGTGCCGACGTCGTCCTGCACGTCAACGCCCCCACCCCCGACGAGGTCGCGCTGTTGCGTCCGGACGCGGTGCTGGTCAGCCTGCTCGCCCCGGCCCTGTCCCCCGACCTGCTCGACGCGCTCGTCGCGCGGGGCGTCACCGCGCTGGCCATGGACGCCGTCCCCCGCATCTCCCGCGCGCAGTCGCTCGACGTGCTGTCCTCGATGGCCAACATCGCCGGCTACCGCGCCGTCGTCGAGGCCGCGCACGCCTTCGGCCGCTTCTTCACCGGTCAGGTGACCGCCGCGGGCAAGGTGCCCCCGGCCAAGGTGTTCGTCGCCGGTGCCGGTGTGGCGGGGCTGGCCGCGATCGGTGCGGCCAGCAGCCTGGGCGCGATCGTCCGGGCCACCGACGTGCGGCCGGAGGTCGCCGAGCAGGTGCGCTCCCTGGGCGGGGAGTACGTGGGCGTGCCGGCCGACGAGGCGGAGCAGGCCGCCGGGTCCGGCACCGGGTACGCGTCGGTCACGTCCGACACCTTCAACGCCCGGGCCGCCGTCATGTACGCCGAGCAGGCCCGCGACGTCGACGTCGTCGTCACCACCGCGCTGATCCCCGGCCGGCCGGCCCCCCGGCTGCTCACCGAGGACATGGTCGCGTCCATGAAGCCGGGCTCGGTGGTCGTCGACATGGCCGCCGCGCAGGGCGGCAACGTGGCCGGCTCGGTGGCCGACGAGGTGGTGGTGACCCCGAACGGCGTCACGATCATCGGCTACACGGACCTGCCGGCCCGGCTGCCGGCGCAGGCCTCGCAGCTGTTCGCCACCAACCTGGTCAACCTGCTCAAGCTGCTCACCCCCGGCAAGGACGGGCGGCTGGTCCTCGACCTCGACGACGTCGTCGTCCGCGGCATGACGGTGGCGAGGGGCGGCGAGCGGCTGTGGCCCCCGCCGCCGGTCCAGGTGTCGGCCGCCCCGGTCGCGACGCCCGCCCCGGCGCCGCGGCAACCCGCGGTGCGGAAGGAGGCCCCGCCCGGGCGCCGGGTCGCGCTGGTCGGCCTGGGCGCCGCGCTGCTGTTCGTGCTGGCCGCCCTCTCCCCCGACCAGCTCATCGGCAACCTGACGGTGTTCGCCCTCGCCGTGGTCGTCGGCTTCTACGTGATCGGGCACGTGCACCACGCGCTGCACACCCCACTGATGAGCGTCACCAACGCGATCTCCGGGATCATCGTCGTCGGCGCGCTGCTGCAGCTCGGGCACGTCAGCTCGGTGGTGACCGTGCTGGCGTTCGTCGCCGTGCTGCTGGCCAGCATCAACGTCTTCGGCGGCTTCGCCGTGACCCGCCGCATGCTCGGCATGTTCCGGAGGGCCTGACCCATGACCGCCACCACCGCCGCGTCCTCGGCCTACATCGTCGCCGCGCTGCTGTTCGTCCTCAGCCTGGCCGGCCTGAGCCGGCACGAGACCGCCAAGGCCGGCAACGCCTACGGCATGGCCGGCATGGCCGTCGCCCTGGTGGCCACCATCGGCCTGGCCGCCCGCGACGGCGACGCGCTGACGGTCGGCCTGATCGTCGTCGCGATGGTGCTGGGTGCCGCGATCGGCATTTGGCGGGCGCGGATCGTCGAGATGACCGGCATGCCCGAGCTCATCGCGCTGCTGCACAGCTTCGTCGGCCTGGCCGCGGTGCTCGTCGGGTGGAACGGCTACCTGTCGGTCGAGGGCGCGCCGGCCGCCGAGGCCGAGGTGCTCGACCTGCCCGTGGGCATCCACTCCGCCGAGGTGGCGATCGGCGTCTTCATCGGCGCGGTCACCTTCACCGGCTCGATCGTCGCCTTCCTCAAGCTGTCCGGGCGGATCAGGAGCAACCCGCTGGTGCTGCCGGGCAAGAACGCGCTCAACGTCGGCGCGCTGGTGGCGTTCGCCGTGCTGACCGTCGTGTTCGTGGTCTCGCCGGGCCTGGCCGTGCTGTCCGGCCTCACCCTGCTGGCGCTCGCGCTGGGCTGGCACCTGGTCGCCTCGATCGGCGGCGGCGACATGCCGGTCGTCGTCTCGATGCTCAACAGCTACTCGGGCTGGGCGGCCGCGGCGTCGGGCTTCCTGCTCGACAACGACCTGCTCATCATCACCGGCGCGCTGGTCGGCTCCTCGGGCGCCTACCTGAGCTACATCATGTGCCAGGCGATGAACCGCTCCTTCCTGTCGGTGATCGCCGGCGGCTTCGGCAACGAGGGCAGCACCGCCGCCTCCGGCGACGTCGAGGGCGAGCACACCGAGACCACCGCCGAGGAGGTCGCCCAGCTGCTGCGCGACGCCGACTCGGTCGTCATCACCCCCGGCTACGGCATGGCGGTGGCACACGCGCAGGCCGCCGTCGCCGACCTCACCCGCACGCTCACCGACAAGGGCGTGCAGGTCCGCTTCGGCATCCACCCGGTCGCCGGCCGGCTGCCCGGGCACATGAACGTCCTCCTGGCCGAGGCGAAGGTGCCCTACGACGTCGTCCTGGAGATGGACGAGATCAACGACGACCTCGCCAAGACCGACGTCGTGCTGGTCATCGGCGCCAACGACACGGTCAACCCCGCCGCCGCCGAGGACCCGGCCAGCCCGATCGCCGGCATGCCGGTGCTGCACGTGTGGGAGGCGGAGTCGGTCGTGGTGTTCAAGCGGTCGATGAGCACCGGCTACGCCGGCGTGCAGAACCCGCTGTTCTTCCGGTCCAACACCCGGATGCTCTTCGGCGACGCCCGCGAGCGCGTCGAGGACATCCTGAGGGCGCTGTGAGCCTCCCGGGCGGGGCGCTGGTGTCGCCGGCGTGGCTGATCGGGGGCCTGCGCAACGTCCCCGGCTACCTGGCCACGGCGCAGGGCGGGCTGACCTTCGTCAGCGACACCCCGGTGTTCGACGTGGCGCTGTCGCAGGTCAGCGACGTGTCCTGGCCGTGGTGGTGGTTCGGCGGCGGGCTGAAGCTGACCGCGGCCGGGCAGCGCTGGAAGATCACCTTCGTCCGGCCCAACGGGATGCCGCCGCCGCACCCGTCGATGCTCGAGACCGGGGTCGGGGTCTTCGGGCTGCTGACCGGCACCCTGCCGCCCGGGACTCTGCACGACATCTACGCGATGCGCGGGCTCGCCGACGTCCGCAGCGGCCGCGCCGCCGGCAGGCAGTGGCGCGAGGTCCTCCCGGGCTGACTTGCGGGGCGGACGGCGGGGGCGTCACGGTTGCCGGTGTGGACCCCTTCCGTCTCGGCATGCCGAGGATCCCCGGCCTCTCGGAGCTGCTCTCCGTGCTGCAGGCGCAGACCGAGGCGCTGGCCCAGCTGCCGCGGACGCTGACCGAGCTCAACAGCGCGGTCCGCGAGCTGATCACCGCCACCTCGACGGCCACGTCGGCCATCGCCTCGGCCCAGCGCACCGCCGAACGACTGGAGGACCTCGTCGGCGAGCTGGAGGAGCCGGTGCGGGCGCTCAAGCCGGGTCTGGAGCGGGTGGGCCGGGTGCTCGACGACCCGGCGGTCGAGACGATCCCCGACACGCTGCGCACGATCAACGAGGACCTGATGCCGCTGATCGCGACGATCCGTCAGGCGCAGTCGCGGGTCGCCGGCGTCACCGGCCTGCTGCGCCGCCGCGGCGGCCCCGGGGACGACCCGGTCTGACCGGTGCGGCCGCCCAGGGCGCCGGGCGCTCCAGCACGGCCGGCAGCCGGGTGGCGGCGTCGCCGCGGGCGGCGGCCACCTGCGGGCGGGTGAGGAACAGCGCGCCGGAGAGGTCCGCCCCGCGCAGGTCGGCCGCCCGCAGGTCGGCCCCGAGCAGGTCGGTGGCGGTGAGGTCGGCACCGCGCAGGTCGGCGCCGATGAGGTAGGCGCCGCGCAGGCTGGTGCGGCGCAGGTCGGTGCGGCGCAGGTCGGCGCCCACGAGGTCGGCACCCCGCCGGTCCCGCCCGCCGCGGCGGACCGCCGCGCTGACCCGGCCGAGCAGCTCCCCTGCGCCGGCCCGGACCGCGGCCGTGTCGACGGCGGCGAGCCCGGCCGTGTCGCCGCCGGCCAGCCGCTCCGCGCGGGCCTGCGCCGTCGCGACCTCGGCGCGCAGGTCCGCCGGGATCGGGAGGGCCGCCGCCTCGGCGAGGTACCAGAGCAGCTCGTGCAGCTGCCGCAGGACGGGGAACGCCGCGGCCACGCCCGGGTCCTCGGCCGGCCGGTCGACCCCGGCGACCTGCACCAGCCGCTGGCCGGCGCCGAAGCAGTCGAAGACCGTGCAGCCGGGGAAACCGCGCTGCCGCAGGTCGGCGTGGATGCCGCAGCGGGCGTCCCCGGTCAGGTGGACGCAGGCCCGGCCGGCGGGCTTGTCGATCGCGAAGTCGGCGGAGGCGGTGAACGCCGGGAGGACGCAGCACAGCCCGGCGCAGGCGGAGCAGTCGGCGCGCAGGTCCCGTCGCCGGTCGGCGGGAGCCGCCGCCGGCGGGGCGGGAGGTGGCACGGTCCCAGGGTAGGAGGCGCCGTCGGCCTGCTTCCGCCGAGATCGCGTGATCTCGACCGCCTGCGGCGGCGGAGCGAGCGAGATCGCGGGATCTCGACGGAGGCGGCGGGCGAGGATGGGCGGCATGGACGTGCTGAGCAGCCGGCTGCTGCTGCGACCGACCGACGCCGCCCGGTCCCAGGCGTTCTACCGCGACGTCCTCGGGCTGGCCGTCCACCGCGAGTTCGGCCCGCCGGAGCACCGCGGGCTGGTGTTCTTCCTCGGCAACGGCCTGCTCGAGGTGTCCGGGCACGCCGACGAGCGCCCGCGCGGGACGGCGCTGTGGGTGCAGGTGCGCGACCTGGCCGCCGAGGTGGACCGGCTCGCGGCGGCCGGCGTGCCCGTCGTCGCCCCGCCCGCACTGCAGCCGTGGGGGTTGCGCGAGGCCACCGTCACCGACCCCGACGGCGTCGCGATCGTGCTCGTCGAGGTCCCCGCTGACCATCCCCTGCGGGCGGACGTGCGCCCGCCGGCCTAGCTCCCGGGACGACACCGACCACGTCCGTTCCGGGGATGGTGTACGCAGCGGTTCCGGCCCCCTACGGTGCGCTCAGAACCGTCCGCCGGGAGGCCTCCGTGCACGTCCGCCCCGCCCTCGCCCCGCTGGCGGCCGTGGCCGCCCTGACCCTGCTGCTGTCCGGCTGCTCCGGCTCGGACGGGGACGTCGGTGGCACCACCGACGCCGCCGAGCAGACCTCGCCGCTGTCGGAGTACCTCGACGCGGTGTACGGCGGCGACCTCTCCCCCGAGGAGCAGGAACGCCGGTTCGCCGAGGAGCAGGCACGGGTCGAGGAGCTCGTCGCCCGGTGCATGCAGGACCAGGGCTTCGAGTACACGCCCCAGACGGCCTCCGACACGTTCGTCTCCAGCAGCGACGTCGAGTACGAGCCCGACGACCGGGACTGGGTGGCCCAGTACGGCTACGGGGCGGTCAACTCCCCGTTCAACGAGGAGCCGGTGCCGGAGGAGGAGTACGTCGACCCCAACGCCGACTACGTGGCGAGCCTATCGGAGTCGGAGCAGCAGGCCTTCTACGAGGCGCTGTCGGGCCCGGTGCCCGACGAGGACGAGCTCGCCGAGGGCGGCTCCTACGAGTACGACTGGACCACCGCGGGGTGCCAGGGCGCCGCCCAGCACGAGGTCTCCGGTGAGGACCTCTCGCAGTCGGAGGAGTTCAAGCCCCTGTTCGAGGCCATCGACGAGCTCTACACCGGCATGACGTCGTGGCCGGGCATGACCGAGCTCGACGGCGAGTGGGTCACCTGCATGGAGGCCGCCGGTCACGGGGGTCACGCCACGCAGGCCGACGCGCAGAACTCCGTCTACGAGGAGCTGAACGGGATCTACGAGGACGTCGCCACGTCGGAGGACGGCACGCCGACCGGCGAGCCCGACCAGGCCGCCCTCGACGCACTGGCCGAGCGCGAGGTGGAGCTCGCCCTGGCCGACCTCGACTGCCGCGAGGAGGTCGACTACCGCGACCGGTCGACCGAGATCACCCGCGAGGTCGAGGAGCAGTTCATCGACGACCACCGGGCGGAGCTGGACGCGCTGGTCGCCGCGGCGGAGCGGGACTGACGGTGAGCGCACCGCACGAGGAGGACCTCGCCCCCCCGGTCCCGACCGGGGCGGAGCCCTCCCGGCGGTCGGCCTGGCTCGCGCTGCTGCACCGCAACCGCCCGCTGTGGGTCACCGCCGCGGTGGCGGTCGTCGCCCTGGTCGCGGGACTGCTCGCCGGCCGGTTCCTGGTCGCGCCGGACACCGCCGGGGCCGAGGCACCGGCCCCGGGTCTGGTGAGCGTGCCCGTGGCCTTCGGAGCGCTGAGCAACGACGTCACCATCCGGGGCGAGATCGGGTACGCCGACTCCGTCGAGGTCACCGTCGACACCTCCGCCGTCGCCGGCCCCGCCGTCGTCACCGGCCAGGTACCCGAGGTCGGCTCCGAGCTCGACGCGCTGGAGGTGGCCCTGGAGATCGCCGGACGTCCGGTCGTCGTGCTGCCCGGCGAGCTACCGGCCTACCGCGCGCTGCGCGTCGGGGTCTCCGGACCCGACGTCGTCCAGTTCAAGGAGGCCGTGCGCGCCGTCGGCCTCGACGCCGGCGACCCCGCGGACGACGTGTTCGACCAGACCGCGGCCGCCGCGGTCACCGCGCTGTACGCCCAGGCCGGCTACCCGCCCCCGCCTCCCGAGGAGGGTTCCGAGGGCGGCGTGCTGGCAGCGCAGGACGCCGTGCGGGGCGCCGAACAGGCCGTCGCGGCCGCGCAGGCCGAGCTGACCGGCGCCCGCAGCGGCCCGTCGGCCGTCGAGGTCCGGGAGGCGGACAACGCCGTCGCCAGTGCGCGGCGGGCCCTGGACGCCGCCCTCGCAGCCACCCCTGACGACCCGGTGACGATCGGTGACCTGCGGGACGTCCTGGCCCTCGCCGAGCTGCGGCGCCAGGAGCTCGACGCCCCGGCCGACACCACGGCGCAGCGGGCCCAGCTGTCCGCCGCCCAGGACCAGCTCACCCGGGCACGCGAGGAACTGACCCGGGCGCGGGAGGCCGCCCTGCCGGCACTGCCCGCCGGAGAGGTCCTCTACCTCACCCAGCTCCCGCGCCGGGTGGACGCGGTGGAGGCGCGCCGCGGCGCGGTGCTCCAGGGCGCGGCGATGACCGTCTCGGGAGCCACGCTCACCCTGTCGGGCACCGTGGCCGTCGCGGACGCCCGGCTGCTCACCCCGGGCATGACAGCTGCCTTCGACCTGCCCGACGGCACCGAGCACGCCGCCACGATCACCGAGGTCACCCCGGGCGAGGGCGAGGAGGCACGGTGGACCGTGCAGCTCGAGCCGGCCCCGCTCGCCCCCGAGCAGGTGACCGAGCTGCAGGGCGCCAACGTGCGCGTCGGGATCCCGGTGGGTGCGACGGACGGCGAGGTGCTGTCCGTGCCCCTCGCCGCGCTGAGCGCGGGTCCCGGCGGTGAGTCCCGGGTCGAGGTGGTCGAGGGCGACCCACGGGACGGCGCCCGCGCCGAGACCCGCATCGTCGACGTCGAGACCGGGCTGGCCGCCGACGGCGCCGTCGAGGTCCGGCCGGCGGACGGCGACCTCGCCGAGGGCGACCTCGTGGTGGTCGGCCGGTGACGGCGGGCCCTCCGGCGCCGGTCGCCGACCCGGTGACCGAGCCGACGGCGGTCGCCGTCCCGGCCATCGAGCTCCGGGACGTCACCCGCTCGTTCCCGGGGCCGCCGGAGGTGCAGGCGCTCAAGGGCGTCAGCCTGTCCGTGGCCGACGGCGAGTACGTCTCCGTCACCGGACCCAGCGGGTCGGGGAAGTCCACGATGCTCAACGTCCTCGGGTTGCTCGACCGGCCCACGGTCGGCGAGTACCGGCTAGGCGGCGTGCTGACCGGGGCGCTCGACGAGGACGAGCGGGCCGCCCTACGCGCCCGGCACCTCGGCTTCGTGTTCCAGGCCTTCCACCTGATGTCCCGGCGCAGCGTGCTGGAGAACGTGCTGCTGCCCATGCTCTACAACGGCACGCCGCGCGCCGAGCGGGAGCCCCGGGCACGGGAGGCCCTGGAGCGGGTGGGCCTCGGCCACCGCATCGACTTCCTGCCCGGCACCCTCTCCGGAGGGGAACGCCAGCGGGTCGCCGTGGCCCGCGCCGTGGCCTCGCGCCCGCGAGTGCTCCTGGCCGACGAGCCGACCGGCAACCTCGACCAGGCCACGTCGGCGGGGATCATGGCCCTGTTCGAGGAGCTGCACACCGGCGGGCTGACGCTGGTGGTCATCACCCACGACGCCGACGTCGCGCGGCGGGCCTCGCGGCGCATCCGGCTGACCGACGGCCGCGTGGGCGAGGCGGCGTGACGGGCCTGGCCGCCCCGCCGTCCCGTCCGCGGCGCCCCTCCCGCCTCCGCCGGCCGGCCCGGCTGCGTCGCTCCCCCCGGCCGGTCCCGACTCCCGGCAGCCCGCCGGTCGCGCCGGCCGACCGGTTCCGCCTCACCGACCTGCTCGGTGAGGCCACCGCGGACATCGGCTCCCGGCCCGGGCGCCTGGTGATGACGATCCTCGGCACCGTGCTGGGCGTCACCGCGCTGGTCGCCACCATCGGCCTGGCCCAGACCGCCGCCGCCCAGATCGCCCGCCAGTTCGACGCCGACGCCGTCACCCAGCTCGTCGTCACCCCGCGGACGGCGAGCACCGGCGGCGGGACGACCGTCGCGGCGACGGCGCTGCCCTGGGACGCCGTCCCCCGGCTGGAGCGGCTCGCCGGGATCGAGTCGGCGGCGCTGCTGGCGGAGGTGCCGCTGCCGGACGCGGTGGTCACGACGGTGCCGGTGAACGACCCGTCGCAACCGCCGAGCGCCCCTCCCCCCGTCTACGCGGCCTCCGGCGAGCTGCTCGACACCCTGGGCGGGCAGCTGTCCACCGGCCGCTTCTTCGACGCCGGACACGACCGCCGGGCCGACCGGGTGGCGGTCCTGGGCGCCCGGGTCGCCGATCGGCTGGGGGTCGTCCGGGTCGACACCCAGCCCTCGGTGTTCATCGACGGCGTCGACTACGCCGTGGTCGGCGTCCTCGCCTCGGTCGACGCCCGCGCGGAGCTGCTCGGCGCGGTCGTCCTCCCCACCGGGACGGCGCGTGCCGACTTCGGCCTGCCCGCCCCCGGCGACGCCCAGGCACGCATCGCCGTCGGGGCCGGTCCCCAGCTGCGCACCCAGGCCGCCCTGGCGCTGGCCCCCGACGACCCGGACAGCCTGGAGGTCGCCGCCCCGGACGGCCGGTCCGAGCTCGGGCGGGACGTGCAGGCCGACGTGAACGAGGTGTTCGTCGTCCTGTCGGTGATCGTGCTGCTCGCCGGCGGGGTCGGCATCGCGAACGTGACCACGCTGTCGGTCGTGGAACGGGTCGGCGAGATCGGTCTGCGCCGTGCGGTCGGCGCGACCGGGCGTCAGATCGCCGGGCAGTTCGTCGCGGAGTCGGTCGTCGTCGGTCTCCTGGGCGGCCTCATCGGTGCGGCGCTCGGCGTGTTCGCGGTCCTCGGCGTCTCCGTGGTGCGGGACTGGACACCGGTGGTCGATCCCCGGATCGCCCTCGGCGGCGCGCTGCTCGGCGCCGTCGTCGGCCTGGTGGCGGGCTTCCTCCCGGCGCGCCGTGCGGCCAGGATCGAGCCGGTCGACGCCCTCCGCGGCGGCACCTGACCGGGCCCGTCCGCGGCAGGTCACCCGGCCGTCCCCCGGTGTCCCCGGAGGCGGCCTGGGACCATCCCGCGGATGACGGCAGCGATCGGCTCCGAAGCGCAGCGACCCAACCCGGCTCTCGCACCGCTGGCGCCGCTGGTGGGCGTGTGGCGCACGACCGGCACGCACCCGCTGGTGCCCGGGACCACCTTCCACGGCCGCACGTCGTTCGCGTGGCACGAGGGCGGCGCCTTCGTGCTGATGCGCTCCGAGATCGACGAGCCGGAGATCCCCAGTGGGGTGGCGGTGATCGGCTCCGACGACGCCGCCGGCACCTTCACGATGGTCTACTTCGACGAGCGGGCGACCTCCCGCCGGTACACCGTCGAGGTCGACGACGGCCAGGTGTCGTGGCACCGCGACCAGGCGGGGTTCGCCCAGCGCACGGTCGTCACCGTCGCCGCCGACGGGAGCCGGCTCGACGTCCGGGGGACCATGTCGCGCGACGGCGGCCCGTGGGAGGACGACCTGCGGCTGACCTGCGAGCGCACCGACCCGTAGGCGGCGGAGGACGGCCCCTGGTCCGGGAGCACGACCGGTGCGGGCACCCACGGGGACGCCGGCTCAGTCGTTGCCGGCCTCCATGGCGGCGCGGTCGAGCCACTCGTCGTCGCCGGCCGGCGCACCCCGCGAGGCGATCGCCTCGGCACCGCCGCGGTCGAGCGCGCCGATGAGCCCGGTGGCGGCGGCCTGCGCGGCGCCGATCGCGGCCCGCTCGCCGCTGCTGCCCACCATGCCCAGCGCGGCGTACTGCTCGAGCTTGGCGCGCGAGTCGGCGATGTCGAGGTTGCGCATGGTCAGCTGGCCGATGCGGTCGACGGGACCGAACGCCGGGTCGGCGGTGCGCTCCATCGACAGCCGGTCGGGGTGGTAGCTGAAGGCCGGGCCGGAGGTGTCGAGCACCGACCAGTCCTCCCCGCGCCGCAGCCGCAGCGTCACCTCGCCGGTGACGGCCATCCCGACCCACCGCTGCAGCGACTCCCGCAGCATGAGCGCCTGGGGGTCGAGCCACCGGCCCTCGTACATCAGCCGGCCGAGCTTGCGGCCCTCGACGTGGTAGGCGGCGAGGGTGTCCTCGTTGTGGACGGCGTTGACCAGCCGCTCGTAGGCCGCGTGCAGCAGCGCCATGCCCGGCGCCTCGTAGATGCCGCGGCTCTTGGCCTCGATGACGCGGTTCTCGATCTGGTCGGACATGCCCAGCCCGTGGCGGCCACCGATCGCGTTGACCTCGAGCACCAGGTCGACGGCGGAGTCGAACTCCTTGCCGTCGACGCTCACCGGCCGCCCCTGCGCGAAGCCGATCGTGACGTCCTCGGTGGGGATCTCGACGGCGGGGTCCCAGAACCGGACGCCCATGATCGGCTCGACGATCTCGATGCTGGCGTCGAGGTGCTCCAGCCGCTTGGCCTCGTGGGTGGCGCCCCAGATGTTGGCGTCGGTGGAGTAGGCCTTCTCGGCGCTGTCGCGGTAGGGCAGACCGTGGGCGGTCAGCCACTCCGACATCTCCTTCCGCCCGCCGAGCTCCTCGACGAAGGCGGCGTCCAGCCAGGGCTTGTAGATGCGCAGCGCCGGGTTGGCCAGCAGCCCGTAGCGGTAGAAGCGCTCGATGTCGTTGCCCTTGAACGTCGAGCCGTCGCCCCAGATCTGGACGTCGTCCTCGAGCATGGCGCGCACCAGCAGCGTGCCGGTGACAGCTCGGCCCAGCGGCGTCGTGTTGAAGTAGCTGCGCCCGCCGGAGCGGATGTGGAAGGCGCCGCAGGTCAGCGCCGCCAGGCCCTCCTCGACCAGCGCCTCCCGGCAGTCGACCAGCCGGGCGAGCTCGGCGCCGTAGGCGGTGGCCCGGCCGGGCACCGAGGCGATGTCGGGCTCGTCGTACTGGCCGATGTCGGCGGTGTAGGTGCAGGGGACGGCGCCACGGTCGCGCATCCACGCGACGGCCACGGAGGTGTCGAGACCGCCGGAGAAGGCGATGCCGACGCGCTCGCCGACGGGCAGGGACCTGAGCACCTTGGACACGAGGAAGATTATGCACGGCTTCGCATGACCATTCACGAGAGGGGTCGACGACCGTCGGGGGCCGGAGAGCAGAATCGGCCGGTGCCCGACCTCTCCCCCGGCCTCTCGCCCGGCGCCGACCTGCGCGCCCTCGTCGACGCCTCGCCCTCCCCGTTCCACGCCGTCGCCGAGCTCGGCCGCCGGCTGACCGCCGCCGGTTTCACCCAGCTCGCCGAGGGCGACGCCTGGTCCCTCGCCCCCGGCGGCGCCCACTTCGTGGTGCGCTCCGGCAGCTTGGTCGCCTTCCGGGTGGGCAGCGCCCCGGCGTCGGAGGTGGGCATGCGGCTGGTCGGCGCGCACACCGACTCCCCCACCTTCCGCGTGCGGCCGCGCTCCGACGTCCGGCAGGCCGGCTACCGGCTGGTGGGCGTCGAGCCCTACGGCGGCGGGCTGTGGCACACCTGGCTCGACCGCGAGCTGACCGTGGCCGGGCGGGTCGTGCTGCGCGGCGGCCGGAGCGTGCCGGTGCGGCTCGACGGCGCGCCGCTGCGGCTGCCGTCGCTGGCCATCCACCTCGACCGCGGCGTCCGCGAGGGACTCACCCTCGACCCGCAGCGGCACCTGGTCCCGGTCTGGTCGCAGGACCTCGGCACCGAGCCGGGGCTGACCGAGGCGCTCGCCGACGCCGCCGGGGTGGTGCCCGCGGACGTCGTCGGCTCGGACCTGGTGCTCGCCGACACGCAGCCGGCCGGCACGACCGGCGCGGACGGCACGTGGATCGCCGCGCCGCGGCTGGACGACCTGGCCAGCTGTCACGCCGGTGTCACCGCGCTGGTCGCCGCGGCCCCCGGCGAGCGCACGCAGGTGTTCGTCGCCAACGACCACGAGGAGGTGGGCAGCGGCTCGATGTCGGGGGCACGCGGCAGCTTCCTCGAGGACGTCGTCGGCCGGCTGGTCGCGGTCACCGAGCCGGGCGACCCGCAGGCCCTGCCCCGCGCCCTGGCGCGGTCCCGGCTGGTGTCGGCGGACATGGCGCACGCCGTCCACCCGACCCGCTACGACCGGCACGAGCCCGCGCACGCCCCACAGCTCGGCGGCGGCCCGGTGGTGAAGGTGAACGCCAACCAGGCCTACGCCACCGACGCGGCCGGCGCCGGCTGGTTCGCCGAGCGGTGCGCCGAGGCCGGCGTGCCGTTCCAGTGGTTCGTCAGCCGGGCCGACCTGCCCTGCGGCTCGACGATCGGCCCGCTGACGGCGACCCGGCTGGGCGTGGCGACCGTCGACGTCGGCGCGCCGATGCTGGCCATGCACTCGTGCCGGGAACTGGCCTCGGCGCTCGACGTGCCGCTCGTGACCGCCGCGCTGACCTCCTGCTACGAGGACGCCTGAGGCCCCGGATCCGTCGGCCGGTCGAGGGGCGTGCGGCGGACGACGTCGGCGAAGGACTCCTCCAGCCGCGCCCAGGTGGAGCTCCACTCCACCAGCGGCTCGAGGATCCGCTCGAAGACGGCGAGCTGCTCGTCGAAGGCCTGCAGCTGGGCGTCGAGCCCCTGGATGAGCTGCCGCTGCGCCGCCACCGAGGCCGCGATCGACCGGACCTGCGCCGCCGACATGGCCCCGGGCGGCGAGGGCAGCCGGGGAAGCGACAGCCCCGACGGGACGGCGCCGGCGGCCAGCCGGGTGGCCCGGTCGGTGAAGCCGCGCAGCTGCGCGACGAACTCCTCGACCGACCGCGCCACCAGCCCGCCGTCGCGGGACCTGTCCTCGGACTCGCTCACGCGCCCTCCCCCGGCCGTGCCCGCCGCACCCGGCGGGACCCGCGCCCAGTCTCCCGTCGCCGGGCCGCCCCTGCTCAGCCGAGCAGGGCGCGCAGCGTCTCGGCGTTCCGGACGGCGTGGCCGTGGCCGTCGTTGTTGAAGTACGCGTACACGTCGCGCCCCTGCGCCGCCCACTCCCCGATCCGGTCGGCCCACCAGCGCAGGTCGCCGTCCGGGTAGGAGCCGGCGTACAGGTGCGCGGGGTCGGGACCGTGCAGCCGCACGTAGACCAACGGCGCCGTCGCCCGCAGCACGCAGGGCAGCCCGGCGCCGCTCATGACGCAGTAGGCCGCACCGTGCCGCTCGAGCAGGGCGAACACCCCCTCGTCGTGCCAGCTGGCGTGGCGGAACTCCACGGCCACGCGCATCCAGTCCGGCAGCAGGCCGAGGAAGTGGTCGAGGCGGGCGTCGTCGCGGGCCGCGGCCGGGTGCAGCTGGACGAGCAGCACGGCTCGCGCGGGCCCGAGCTCGTGCCAGGCCGCGGCCATCCGCTCGACCCAGGCCTCCGGGCCGTACAGGCGCTTGGCGTGGGTGAGCCCGCGCGGGGCCTTGACCGACAGCCGGAACCCCTCGGGCAGCCGTCGCCGCCACGAGGCGAAGGTCGCGGTGCGCGGCCAGCGGTAGAAGCTGGCGTTGAGCTCGACGGTGTCGAAGCGGCGCACGTAGTGGGCCAGCCGGTCCCGGGGCGGCGTCCCCGGTGGGTAGAGGACGCCGTCCCAGTGGTCGTAGCTCCATCCCGAGGTGCCGACGTGGACGGTCACCGACACCCCGGCGCGCTCAGGACCGGCGCTGACCGGCCAGGCGGGTGGCCCCGGCGAGGAGCTTCCCGTAGGAGCCGGGCGCCAGCCGGACCAGCAGGTCGGGGACGACGGCGCTGGCGCCGACGAGCAGCCGCGGACGCCTGCGCTCGACGGCGGTGACGATGCGCGCCGCAGCCCGGTCGGCCGGGTAGCGCAGGAACCGCGCGAACTCCCGCTTGCCCTCCTCGGCCTCGGCCGGGTCCACGCCGCTGCCCACCCGGGCGCTCTCGGCGATGCGGGTGGCGATCCCGCCGGGGTGCACGCTGGTGACCCCGACACCGTCGTCGGCCAGCTCGTGTCGCACCGCCTCGGTGAACCCGCGGATCGCGAACTTGCTCGACGCGTACGCCGCCTGCCCGGCCGGCGCCATGATCCCGAAGATGCTCGACACGTTGACCAGGTGCGAGCCGGGCTGCGCCTTCAGCACCGGCAGCAGCGCGTGGGTGAGCCGGACGGCGGCGCGGAAGTTGACGTCCATGACCCAGTCGAACTCCTCGAGGGTCACCTGGTCGAAGCGCCCGCCCAGCGCCACGCCGGCGTTGTTCACCAGCAGCGTCGTGCCGGCGTGCCCGGTGACCAGCGCGTCGGCGGCGTCACGGAGCTGCCCGGCGTCGGCGAGGTCGGCGACGAGGGTGTCGACCGCCCGGCCCGGGAAGGCCGCCCGGACCGACGCCGCGACGGCGGTGAGCCGATCGGCGTCGCGGTCGAGGAGCACCAGGTCGTTGCCGCGGGCGGCCAGCGCCGGTGCGAGTGCGGCGCCGATGCCGCTGGCCGCGCCGGTGACGACGGCGGTGCCGGTGAAGCCGTAGGGGCGCATCAGGCGGCCCGCCCGCCGGACAGCGCCGACGTCCGTTCGCGGACCGGGCGGGTGAAGCGGATGCCCTCGTCCTGCAGCGGGGCGCGCCGCATGAGCAGCAGGTCGCGCAGGTAGCTCTGGTTGAGCTTCCACGGCGCCCGCGAGCCTTGCTTGGGCAGCGCGGTGAGGCTGCGCTGCACGTAGCCGGCCGACAGGCCGAGGAAGGGCTCGCTGCCGCCCTCGGCCGGGGCGAGCGGGGTGGCCGCGGCGTAGCCGTTGCGGTCGAGGTGGGTCAGCAGCCGGCACACGTAGCGGGCGATGAGGTCGGCCTTGAGCGTCCAGGAGGCGTTGGTGTAGCCGATCGTCATCGCGAAGTTCGGCACGCCGGAGACCATGAAGCCCTTGTAGGACACCGTCTGCGACAGGTCGACGTCCTGGCCGTCCACGGTGAGCCGCATGCCGCCGATCGGCAGCAGGACCAGGCCGGTGGCGGTGACGACGACGTCGGCGTCGAGGTGCCCGCCCGACTCCAGCCGGATGCCGGTCTCGTCGAACTCCGCGATCCGGTCGGTGACCACCGACGCCTTCCCGGAGCGCAGCGCGGCGAACAGGTCGCCGTCGGGGACGAGGCACAGCCGCTGGTCCCACGGGTCGTAGGGCGGGGTGAAGTGCGGGGCCACGTCGACGCCCTCGGGCAGCTGCTTGCGCGTCATCGAGGCGAGGAACCGCTTCATCGCCTCCGGCCGGCGCCGGCTGAACTGGTAGGACGCGGTGGAGACCAGCACGTTCTTCCAGAAGACCAGCGGGTGGGCGATGCGGGTGGGCAGCCGGCGCAGCCGCTCGGCGAGCGGGTCGCGGCCCGGCAGGGACAGCACGTAGCTCGGCGTCCGCTGCAGCATCGTCACGTGCGCGGCCTCGGCGGCCAGGCTGGGCACCAGGGTGACGGCGGTGGCGCCGCTGCCGATGACGACGACCCGCTTGCCGGCCCAGTCGAGGTCCTCGGGCCAGTGCTGCGGGTGCACGACCTGCCCGCCGAAGCGCTCCTCACCGGGGAACTCCGGCCGGAAGCCCTGGTCGTAGCGGTAGTAGCCCGAGCAGACCGAGAGCCACCCGCAGGTCCACGTCTCCGTCTCCCCCGTGTCGGTGCGCTCGGCGGTGACCGTCCACAGCGAGTCCTCGGTGGACCACTCGGCGGCCACCACCCGCGTGCGGAACCGGATGTGCCGGTCGACGCCGTGCTCGCGGGCGGTGTCGCGGACGTACTCGCGGATGGAGGCGCCGTCGGCGATGGCCTTCGGGTCGGTCCACGGCCGAAAGGAGTAGCCGAGGGTGAACATGTCGGAGTCCGAGCGCACCCCGGGGTAGCGGAACAGGTCCCACGTGCCGCCGATGGCCTCGCGGGCCTCCAGGACGGCGTAGCTCTTGCCCGGGCACTCCCGCTGCAGGTGGCAGGCCGCGCCGATGCCCGACAGGCCGGCACCGACGACCAGCACGTCGACGTGGCGGGTGGTGGTCTCCGTCATGGCTCTCCTCGTCCCGGCCGGGGTGACCCGCACCACGGTACTCGACACGGTGTCGAGTCGGCCGACAGCGCGTCGGTCAGCGCGGCCCGTCGCCGCCGTACACCGTGCGCAGCCACACGGTGAGCAGCACGTCGAGCAGGTCGTCCTCGGCCAGCGCCGGCTGCTGCCCGGAGGCGGTCACGTGGATGACGCGCTCGTTCATCCAGTTGAGCGCCACCGCGAGGTCACGGGCCGGCGGCCCCGGCGGGGCGGCGCCGCGGGCCCGCTCGGCGTCGATGGCCGAGGCCGTCTCGGCGACGAACTGCTCCATGACCTCCGACCACAGCGCGCGGACCTCGGCGCTCGAGGCGAACAGCGAGGCGGCGGCCGAGGTGAGCGCGCGGTGCGCGGCGAAGGTGTCGCGGACGGCCTCCAGCGCCCCCCGCCAGCTCGCCCGGACGTCGTCGCCGGCCCGGCGCAGCGCCGCCGCGCGGGACGCGCGGGCCTCCTCGACGACGCGGTCGAGCAGGGTGAGGACGACGGCGTCCTTGGACGGGAAGTAGAAGTAGAAGGTGGGCCGGGAGATGCCCGCGCCGCGCGCCAGGTCGTCGACGGAGATGTCGCTCAGCGGACGCTGCCCGAGCAGCTCCTCGGCGGTGGCGAGGATGGCGCGCTCCCGGTCGTCGCCGGAGGTCCGGCGGGGGCGGCGCCCGCGGCCGGCGCCGGGCGCGTCGGGGAGCGGGGCGGCCACGGCGGCGACCCTACCCAGGCAGGCGGCCGGCCCGGCGTGCGCTCAGGGCAGCCGCCACACCGTGGTCCGGCGCACGCCGGGGCCCTCGGTCTCGGGGACGTCGAGCACGGTCACCGGCTCGAGCCGCTCGTGCGGGAGGTACGGCCGGCCGGGGTCGCCGACGAGCACCTCGCACCCGCGGGCGCGCGCCCGGTCGAGGAAGGGCAGCACCCGGCCGGTCATCTCGCGGTCGTAGCAGACGTCGCCGGCCAGGACGACGTCGACGGCCGGCGGCTCGCGGTGCAGGACGTCGCCGACGACGCTGATGCCGCGGACACCGTTGAGGCCCGCGTTGACACCGACCGCGGTGCGGGAGAACGGGTCGACGTCGCTGGCGAGCACGTGCCGGGCACCGGCGAGGACGGCCGCGACGGCGACCAGCCCGCTGCCCGACCCGAGGTCGAGCACGCGGCGCCCGGACACCGGCACCGCCCCGTCGAGGACGGCGCGCGCCAGCGCCTGACCGCCGGGCCAGGCGGCGGCCCAGAACGGCGGGTCCTCACCGGCGCCGCCGGCGGCGTCCTCCATCGCCTCCCACAGGGCGACGACGTCGTCGGCGACGTGCAGCCGCACCTCCGGGACCAGCGACGGCCGGCGCACCTGCGTGTGCGCGCGGACGAAACCGGACGGGACGATCCGTGCCGTCACCTGCTGGTACGGCCCCGGTGCAGGGGCCCGCGCCGAGTGGAGCGAGGCGTGGGGGGCACCGGGGTCCTCCTAGTACCAGCCGGTGGCCTGCGAGTGCGCCCACGCCTCGCACGGCGAGCCGTAGCGCTCCTCGATGTAGATCAGGCCGGCGTCGATCTGGCGGTAACCGTCGGAGGTCTTGGCGATGCCGGTGCTGGCCCAGGTGGAGTCGAGGAACTGCGGGATGCCGTAGGCGGTGCTCGTCGGGTTCTGCGCGTCGGGGTTCCAGCCGCTCTCCTTGCCCCACAGCTTCTCCAGGCAGGAGAACTGCTCGGCACTGCCGACCTTCGCCATCGCGTAGTCCTTGAACGAGCCCCGGCTCGCCGGGGCCGCGGCGGAGGAGGAGCCGGAGGCCGAGCCGCCGGACGCGGGCGCCGGCGCCGGCGCCTCCTCGGGGACCTCCGCGGCCGCAGCGGCCTCGGCGGCGGCCTGCGCCTCCGCGGCGGCCCGGGCCTCGGCCGCGGCCTGGGCCTCGGCGGCGGCGCGCGCGGCCTCCTCCTCGGCGGCGCGGCGGGCGGCCTCCTCGGCGGCGAGGCGGTCCCGCTCGGCCTGGTCGGCGGCGGCCTGCGCCTGGGCGGCGGTGGCCTCCTGCGCGTCGCGCTGGCTGCGGGAGGCGGCGAGGTCCTGCAGCGGCGCGAGGTCGGCGTCCTCGACGACGGGGACGGCGTCCGCGGGCTGCTGCGGGATGCCCAGCTGCTCGGCGACGCTCATGGACGCGGTGACGGTGTCGGTGCCGGCGGAGGCCGCGGGGCTGCCGGTGTTCAGCACGCCGACGACGAGGGCACCGGCGGCGGCGGCGCCGAGCAGCAGGGCCGGCCGGCGCGAGCCGAGCAGCGCGCTGCCGCGCCGGGCGCGGACCCGGCCGGGGGCGGGCGTCTCGGGGACCTCGACGGTCGGGGTCGCGTCGGCGGCGGCGGTGCGGGAACGGGAGGGCATGGGGGTGGGGTGCTCCGAGGGAGAGTGCGCGCGCACGGTGCGGCGCGGTCTGCGGGTGGTCCGGTCCACGGGTCCCCCGGCGGCACGGTGCGCGCCGGGAGCGGCAGGGCAGGGGCGAGCCGGCGTCAGCGGGACGCGGGGGCGCGACGGGCGCGCGAGCGGCTGCACCTGCGGGCCGCGGGGGCCCGGAGGCGGGGCATGCGGAGACTCTCCGTTTCTTCCGTCGGCCGCCTACCGAGTTAGCTGACGGGTTCGGGCGGGAAGGAGCCCTACACACCGGCGAGCTGGGCTCGACGGGTGCGATTCACCCCAGTGCTGCGGTGGGTCCCCGGCTCGCGCCCGCTGGTGCGGACACGACTCGGCGGCGTCCGGTCAGGCTCCCCGACGGGGACGAGACGACCGACCGGACGCGGTCACGGTAGAGGCCGTTACCGGTCCGTGACAACACGGGACGGGAGGTCCCGGTGCGACGGCTGCGGCCGGCCGGCGCCGCGATGCGGGCGCCGGCCGGTGTCCGCGCCGGTCAGGAGGCCGCGGCGACCTCGGGGCGGCCGGGGCCGTGCAGCACCGTGACCTGCGACGCATCGGACGCGGCGGGCTGCTCCCGCGGGGCGTCGGCCGCCCCGGCCGCCGCCTCCCGGCGCTCGGCGAGCACCGGCACGTCGTCGGGGAGCACGCCCGCGACCACCCGGAGGGCGTCGTCGATCTGCCCGGTCAGCCGGCGCAGCCACTCCCGGGCCTCGTCGCGCTCGTCGCGCAGCGGCACCAGCTCGGCCTCGACGGCGCGACGGCGATCGAGCGCCTCGGCGTCGGCGCGGGCCCGCGCGTCGGCGGCCTCCCGGTCGAGCCGCTCGCGCTCCTCGGCCGCCTCCCGGCGGATCGCCGCGGCCTCGCGGCGGGCGGCCTCCATGACGGCCGCGGCCTCGCTGCGGGTCTGGTCGCGCAGCGAGGTGATGGCCTCGCGCATCTCGGCCACGCCGGCCAGGCGGGCGGCGGCCTCGGTGCGGGCCTCCTCCAGCACCCGCCGGGCCTCCTCCTCGGCGGCCGCGGTCACCGCGGCGGCCTCGCGCTCGGCGCGCTGCAGGACCGTGCGCGGGTCGCCTGGGCCGGGCACGGGCACGCGCTCGCGCGCCACCTGCGCCAGCCGGCGGCGGGCGTCGTCGAGCTCCGCCGAGCTGGCGGCGAACCGGCTGAGGAGGTGGTCGTTCTCGCGGCGCAGGACGAGCACCTCGGTCTCGGCCCAGGTGACGTAGTCGTCGACCTGGGCCCGGTCGTAGCCCCGCACCGCGCCGGTGAACACCGGCGCCGTCCCGAGCAGGCCGTCCAGTCCGCCTCCCGGCGCCCGGCCACCGCCCCCGGCCGTCCCGTCCGGGGAGACCCCGTCCTGGGCTCCGCCACCTGCGCGCTGCGACATCCCGGTTCCCCCTCGGTCCCCGTCCGATCCGGTCCTCCCCCGGTTCACCCGGGAGAGTGATCACACGGTCCCATCCGCACGAGCCGCCGGACGCGGCGACGCGGGGGGTGCCGGGGGGCTGCGGAGTGGGGCACCCGGACGTGCCGGATCGGTCACCCAACGCAGTCGTGGTGTCTCGGCACGGTCACGAAGCCCGCGGGAATGCACCGGCCCGCCGCACGGTTGAGCCGAGCGCACGTGGTTGAACACTCAACGAGTGGAGTTCTGATGCAGTTCGGCATCTTCACGGTCAGCGACATCACGACCGACCCGACGACCGGGCGCACGCCGACGGAGGCCGAGCGCATCCAGGCCGTCCTCGCCATCGCCCGCAAGGCCGAGGAGGTCGGGCTCGACGTCTTCGCCCTCGGCGAGCACCACAACCCGCCGTTCTTCTCCTCCTCCCCCACCACGACGCTCGCCTACGTCGCGGCGCAGACGTCCCGGCTGCAGCTGTCGACGTCGACGACGCTCATCACCACCAACGACCCGGTGAAGATCGCCGAGGACTACGCGATGCTGCAGCACCTCGCCGGCGGCCGCGCCGACCTGATGCTCGGCCGCGGCAACACCGGCCCGGTCTACCCCTGGTTCGGCCAGGACATCCGCGAGGGGATCCCGCTGGCGGTCGAGAACTACGCGCTGCTGCGCCGGCTGTGGACCGAGGACGTCGTCGACTGGTCCGGCCGGTTCCGCACCCCGCTGCAGGGCTTCACCTCGACCCCGCGCCCGCTGGACGGCGTCCCGCCGTTCGTCTGGCACGGCTCGATCCGGTCCCCGCAGATCGCCGAGCAGGCCGCCTACTACGGCGACGGGTTCTTCTCCAACCACATCTTCTGGCCCGAGGAGCACACGCAGCGGATGGTGGAGTTCTACCGCCGCCGCTTCGAGCACCACGGTCACGGCAGCGCCGACCAGGCGATCGTCGGCCTGGGCGGGCAGGTGTTCGTGCGGAGGAACAGCCAGGACGCCGTCCGCGAGTTCCGGCCCTACTTCGACAACGCGCCGGTGTACGGCCACGGGCCCTCGCTGGAGGAGTTCACCCGCGAGACGCCGCTGACCGTCGGCTCCCCGCAGCAGGTCATCGAGCGCACCCTGGGCTTCCGCGAGTACGTCGGCGACTACCAGCGCCAGCTGTTCCTGGTCGACCACGCCGGCCTGCCGCTGAAGACCGTGCTCGAGCAGCTCGACCTGCTCGGCGAGGAGGTCGTGCCGGTGCTCCGCCGCGAGTTCGCCGCGCTCAAGCCGGCGCACGTCCCCGACGCCCCCACCCACGCCTCGCGCGTCGCCGCCCGGCAGACCACCCCGGAGGAGGTCTCCGCATGACCACCCGCACCCTCGCCGTCGTCAGCGCGGGCCTGGGCGTCCCGTCGTCGACCCGGCTGCTGGCCGACCGGCTGACGACGGCGACCGTCGACGCCCTGCGCGCGCGGGGTGGGGACGCCACCGTCGAGGTCGTGGAGCTGCGCGAGCACGCCCGCGACGTCGCCGACGCCCTCGTCACCGGCTTCCCGAACGCGGCGCTGCGGGCCGCCGTCGAGACGGTGACCGGCGCCGACGCGCTGATCGCCGTCACGCCGGTGTTCACCGCCTCCTACAGCGGGCTGTTCAAGTCCTTCGTCGACGTGCTGGAGAAGGAGGCGTTGACCGGCAAGCCGGTGCTCCTGGGCGCCACCGCCGGCACCGCCCGGCACTCGCTGGTGCTCGAGCACGCGATGCGGCCGCTGTTCGCCTACCTGCGCGCGGTGACGGTGCCGACGGCGGTGTTCGCGGCGAGCGAGGATTGGGCCGGCGGTGACGGGACCAGCGCGGAGCTGAGCCGGCGGATCACCCGCGCGGCCGGCGAGCTGGCCGACGTCGTCACCGGCCGGCCGGCGACCGCCCGCCCGGCCGACCCCTTCGCCGACGTCCCCTCCTTCGAGGACCTGCTGCGCGGTCAGGCATAGGAAGCGATCCCCACGTCCCGGGCCCCGGGACGTGGGGAGAGCTTCCGATGCCTCAGCCGACGGCGGTCCCCGACGGGGGCGCCGTGCCGCCCTGGGGCGCGTCGGCCGTCATGATTGCGACGATCTCCGCGCGGTCGGCGGCCGAGGGCAGTCCCCAGCCGGGCTCGTAGCCGTAGACCTCCCCGAGCGGGGTCGACGCCGTCCGGCCGGTGAGCACCTCCACCGATCCGGTGTCGATCAGCCCCGGGTGCTCGACGCCGCAGGCCTCGGCCACCTTGAGCAGGTCGCGGCGCAGGGTGGCGACGTAGTTGGCCAGCCGCACCGACTTCAGCGCGGGGTCCAGGCCGTGCGCGAGCCAGGCGTTCTGCGTGGCGACGCCGGTCGGGCAGGTGTCGGTGTGGCACTTCTGCGCCTGGATGCAGCCGATCGCCAGCATGGCCTCGCGGGCGATGTTGACCATGTCGCAGCCGAGGGCGAAGGCGACGACCGCGTTGTCGGGCAGGCCGAGCTTCCCTCCCCCGATGAAGGTCACCTGCTCGGCGAGGCCGCGCCGGGCGAAGGTCGAGTACACCCGCGCGAAGCCGAGCTGGAACGGCAGCGACACCGAGTCGGTGAAGATCAGCGGCGCCGCGCCGGTGCCGCCCTCGCCGCCGTCGACGGTCACGAAGTCCACGCCGCGGCCGGTGGTGGCCATCAGCTCGGTGAGCTCGTCCCAGAACGCCATGTCCCCGACGGCGGACTTGATGCCCACCGGCAGCCCGGTCTCGGCGGCCAGCAGCTCCACCCAGTCGAGCAGGCTGTCGACGTCGCTGAACTCCGCGTGCCGGGACGGGCTCACGCAGTCCACGCCCTCGGGCACCCCGCGGGCCGCGGCGATCTCGGCCGACACCTTGGCCGCCGGCAGCACCCCGCCGAGGCCGGGCTTGGCGCCCTGGCTGAGCTTGATCTCCAGCGCCCGTACCGGCGCGCCGGCGACGAGGTCCGTGAGCCGGTCCAGGTCGAACCGGCCCCGGTCGTCGCGGCAGCCGAAGTAGGCGGTGCCGAGCTGGAAGACGAGCTCGCCGCCGTGCCGGTGGTGCACCGACAGCCCGCCCTCACCGGTGTTGTGCAGGCAGCCCGCCAGCGCCGCGCCGCGGTTGAGCGCCTCCACCGCCGCGCCCGACAGCGAGCCGAAGCTCATCGCCGACACGTTGACCGCCGACGCCGGCCGGAAGGCGTGCCGGCGTCCGCGCGGCCCGCCGAGCACCTTCGCCGACGGCAGCGAGACGTCGGCGGCCGACGCCGGGTGCGACGGCGGGACGGCGCGGCCGAATGTGCGGTGGTTGATGACCGCGTAGCCGGCGGTGTACTCGAGGTCGTTGTCCGTGCCGAAGCCGAAGTAGTTGTTCTCGCCCTTCGACGAGGCGTAGACCCACCGGCGCTGGTCGCGCGTGAACGGCCGCTCCTCGTTGTCACCGGCGACCAGGTACTGCCGTAGCTCCGGGCCGATCGACTCCAGCAGGTAACGGGCGTGGCCGAGCACCGGGAAGTTGCGCAGCAGGGTGTGCTCCCGCTGCAGCAGGTCCCGCGCGGCCACCGCCGCCACCGCGCCCAGTCCGGCCACCGCGGCCCGCGCTGCACCCCTCATGACGACCCCTCTCCGCTGCACTGCGGTCAGGGTCGTCATGGTGGCCCGGAACGGCGCCGTCCGCGCCCCGGGCGGCTACAGGAACAGGCTGAGCACCAGCGCCAGCACGAAGCCGATCGTGCCGAGCAGCGTCTCCATGACCGTCCAGGTCTTCAGCGTCGTCTTCTCGTCCATCTGGAAGAACCGGCTGACCAGCCAGAAGCCGGAGTCGTTGACGTGGGAGAGCACCGTGGCGCCGGCGGCGATGGCGATGACGATGAGCGCGAGGTCGATGGCCGACAGCCCGCTGGAGGCCTCGACCACCGGCGCGATGAGGCCGGCGGTGGTGGTGAGGGCGACCGTCGCCGAGCCCTGGGCCACCCGCAGCAGCACCGAGACGACGAAGGCGGCCACGATGACGGGCAGCCCGATGTCGCCGAGGACGTCGGCCAGTGCGGTGCCGATGCCGCTGGCCCGCAGCACGCCGCCGAACATGCCCCCGGCGCCGGTGATGAGGATGATCGCGCAGACCGGGCCCAGGGCGCTGTTGACGATCGACTCGACCTGCGCGCCGCTCTCGCCCCGGCGCCGGCCCAGGACCACGATCGCGACGAGCACGGTGATGAGCAGCGCGACGGGGGTGGCGCCGAGGAGCTGACCGGCCCGGACGACGAACGAGGACTCCTCCACCGCGCCGGCGGTGGCCAGCGTGGTCAGCCCGGTGTTGAGGAAGATCAGCATCAGCGGCAGCAGCAGGAGGGCCACCACGGTGCCGAAGCCGGGCGGGGCCGGGCGGGTCGCCGTCTGCGTGCGCCGCCCGCCGGACTCACCGGCCGTCCCCGGCGCCGTGCCTGCCACGGTCCCCTCCGGGGCGTCCGGGGTGGGCACGTCGTCGTCCTCCGCCGGCGGGACGGTGACGTCGTAGCGGCGGCCGGCCCACAGGCCGAACAGGTAGCCGCCGAGGTACCAGGTGGGCAGGCCGATGAGCAGGCCGAAGACCAGCGTCAGCCCGATGTCGGCGCCGACGAGCTCGGCGGCCGCGACCGGCCCCGGGTGCGGCGGCACGAAGGCGTGCATCACGGCGAAGGCGCCGGCGGTGGGCAGGCCGTAGGTGAGCAGCGACCCGCCCAGCCGCCGGGCCACGGTGAACACGATCGGCAGGAAGACGACGAGGCCGGCGTCGAAGAAGATCGGGAAGCCGAACAGCAGCGCGGCCACGCCCAGGGCCAGCGGCGCCCGCTTCTCCCCGAACCGGCCGATGAGGCTGTCGGCGAGCACCTGGGCGCCGCCGCTGTGCTCCAGCAGCCGGCCGAGCATCGCCCCGAGCCCGACC
This sequence comes from Geodermatophilus obscurus, assembly GCF_900115395.1. Classification (GTDB taxonomy): domain Bacteria; phylum Actinomycetota; class Actinomycetes; order Mycobacteriales; family Geodermatophilaceae; genus Geodermatophilus; species Geodermatophilus obscurus_B. Next base: position 65,357 of record NZ_FOWE01000001.1, on the reverse strand, counting down.
AGCAGGGCGACGTTGGCCAGGGTGCCGCCGAAGCCCTCGGTCAGGGTGGTGACGACGTCCTCGAGCGGGATCCGCGTGGCCAGCGCCGTCAGCAGGCTGACCAGGATCAGGGCGAGGAACGCGTGCAGCTTGAGCTTCATGATGAGGAACAGCAGGACGCCCACCGCGGCGGCGGCGATGAGCAGCAGTGGACCGGCGCCCAGCGCCGGTTCGACCTCGGGCACGGCGGTTCCTCCTGGGCTCAGAGCGGTGTCGCCGACGGGGTGTCGTCGAGCGAGTCGAGCGTGGTGAGGACGTCGGCGAGCGCGCTCGCGGACCGCTCCACCAGCGGGCGCGTGCGGCGGTAGAGCTCGGCGGCCGCGGGGTCGGGCTCGACGGGGTCGGAGACGCCGATCAGCGCGGTCGCCTCGTCGAGATCGGGCAGCGCGCCGAGGGCGTGCAGGCCGAGCAGGGCCGCGCCCAGGCCGGTGCCCTCGGGCGAGTCGGCCACCCGCACCGGGAGGTCGAGCGCGGCGGCCAGCGTCTGCACCCACAGCGAGGAGGCCACCGCGCCGCCGGTCGCCCGGACCTCGGCCACCGGGAGACCGGTGGCGGAGAAGGCGTCGCGCACCAGCGCGAGCTGCTGGCACACGCCCTCGACGGCGGCGCGCACCAGGTGCGGACGGCGGTGCTCGCGGCGCAGCCCCACGTAGGCGCCGCGCAGACCCGAGCGCCACCACGGCGCCCGCTCGCCGAGCAGGTAGGGCAGGCACAGCAGTCCGGCGCTCCCGGCCGGCACGCCCGCGGCCTCCTCCAGCAGCCGGGCGTCGAGGACGTCGGCGGCCTCCCCGGTGACCCCGTCCCCCTCGGCCAGCGCCTGCGCCGCCCAGCGCACCACCGAGCCGCCGTTGTTCACCGCGCCGCCGACCACCCAGTGGTCGTCGGTGAGCGCGTAGCAGAACAGCCGGTGCGCGGGGTCCACGGTGGGCCCGGGGACGACGACCCGCATCGCGCCGCTGGTGCCCAGCGACACCGCGGCGACCTCCGGCCGGACGGCGCCGATGCCGAGGTTGGCCAGCACCCCGTCGGAGGCGCCGATGACCAGCGGCGTGTCCGCGGGGAGCCCGGTCGCCGCGGCCACCTCCGGCCGCAGGCCTGGCAGCACCGCCGTCGTCGGCAGGACCTCCCCCAGCTGGTCGGCGCGGACGCCGGCGACCTGCAGCGCCTCGGCGTCCCACGTGCCGGTGCGGATCCCGTAGAGGCCGGTGGCCGAGGCGCAGGCGCGGTCGAGCACCTGCGGGCCGCCGTGCAGCGCCGCGACGACGAGCTCCTTCACCCCGCCCCAGCGCGGCACCGAAGCCAGCCGGTCCGGGTCGTCGGCCCGGAGTGCGGCGAGCTTGAGCAGCGGGGCCATCGCGTGCACCGGCGTGCCGGTGCGCTCGTGCAGTCCGGGCGCCCGGCCGTCGGCGCGCAGCGCGTCGGCGAACCCGGCGGCGCGGGCGTCGGCCCAGGTGAGCAGCGGGCCCAGGGGACGGCCGTCGTCGTCCATGGGGACCAGGCCGTGCATCGCGGCCGACAGCGAGATCCCCACCACCCGGTCGTCGCGCTCGCGGGCGGCGGTGCAGACGGCGGCCAGCGCCTCGACGGCGGCGTCGGCCAGGCGGGCGGGGTCGAGCTCGGCGTGGCCGGGCGCCGGCACCGACAGCGGGTAGCCGACGCTGACCAGGTCGCGGACCCGCCCGTCGACGCCGGCGGTGACCGCCTTGGTGGCCGTCGTCCCGCTGTCCAGCCCGACCACGACGTCCATGCGGTGATCGTGCCGATCCCGGAGTCCGGGCGCGACCCCTCAGCGGTGGGCGACGGCCCCGTCCCTAGCGGTAGGCGCTGCCCCCGCGCAGCCGGGCGGAGACGGCGACGTGCAGCGGCGCGAGGACCACGCCGTCGCGGGCCAGGCGGGCGCGCAGCACCCGGCGGTGGCGCAGCAGGCCGACCAGGCCGACCGCCCAGAAGACGTACTGGACGGCGAACGCGGCGCGGAAGGCGTCGAGGTCGTAGGCGGTGGAGCCGCCCGGGGTGAGCGCGTCGAGGACCGCCCCGATCGCCAGGATGGTCAGCAGCGAGGCCACGAACCCGCCCACGTTCACCACGCCGCTGGCGCTGCCCTGCCGCTCGGCGGGGTTCCAGGTGCGGGCGAAGTCGAAGCCGATCATCGAGCCGGGGCCGTTGGTGCCGAGGACGACGACGAGCACCACGAGCAGCCACAGCGGCGCGCGGCCGGGCCACAGCAGCACGACGGTCCAGGTGACCGCGGTCAGGCCGAGGATGGAGAGGACGAGGACCGAGCGGCGCAGCGGCCAGCGCCCGCACAGCCGGCCCAGCAGCGGGCCGACGCCCATGCCGACGACCACCAGCAGGCTGAGCAGCCCGGCCGCCGTCGCCGGGGACAGCCCCTGGCCGACGACGAGGAACGGAAAGCCCCACAGCAGCGCGAACACGGTGCCGGAGAACTGGGTGACCAGGTGGGTGTAGAGGCCGATCCGGGTGCCGGGCTCGCGCCAGGTGAGCGTCAGGCCGCGGCGCACGTCGGCCAGCCCGGCGGGGACGCGCGCCGCCGTGCCGGGCGGCGCGTCGCGCAGCGCGGTCAGCACCAGCACGACGACGAGCACGCCGACCGCCGCGGCGCCCAGGAAGGTGCTGCGCCAGCCGGCGGCGTGCAGCAGCGCGACCAGCGGGTAGGCGGCCGCGATCTGCCCGACCTGGCCGAGGATGCCGGTCAGCTGGGTGACCAGCGGGACGGTGGGGCCGGGGAACCAGAAGCCCACCACGCGCAGCACGCTGATGAACGTCATCGCGTCGCCCGCGCCCACCAGCACCCGCGCGGCGACGGCGGTGGGCACGTCACCGGCCAGCGCCAGCACCAGCTGGCCGACGGCCATGGTCGCGCCGCCGGCGACGATCAGCCGCCGGGAGCCGAACCGGTCCAGCGCCACCCCGACCGGCACCTGCAGCCCGGCGTAGACGGCCAGCTGCAGCACCAGGAACAGCGAGACCGCCGAGGCGCCCGCGGAGAACCGCTCCTGCGCCTCGACCCCGGCCACCCCCAGCGACGCGCGGTGGAACACGGCCACCACGTAGGCGGCCAGCGCGGTGAGCCAGACGGCGTAGGCGCGCAGCGGCGCGCGGGCGGGCGTCGGGGAGGTCACCCCGGGAACGACAGCTCCCGCGCGCGGGGTGTTCCCGGCGCGCCGGTGAGCCGCCCCACTGCGGCGCGGCGGGGGCCCGCGCAGCCCCGGCGCCACCGGCGGTGAGGACCGGTTCCGGAGTGGCGGCGTCGCTCCCCTGTCCCGGGGGCCGGCGGACCTAGCATGACGGTGTGGAAGCCCTGGTCTCCCCCGAGGACCTCACCGAGGACGACGCCCAGCGGCGGGTGCGCATCCTCCTCGCGCTGGCCTCCTGCATGGCGGTCAAGGGCTACCGCGCCACGACGATCTCCGACATCGCCCGCGTGGGCCGGGTGTCGAAGACCGTCGTCTACGCGCACTTCCGCGACAAGGAGCACTGCCTCCTCGAGCTCTACACCCGCTCCTCGGACAAGATGCTGGCGACGGTGCAGGCCGCGCAGGCGCAGGCCGCCGAGGCAGGCCTCCCCTGGCGGGACCGGCTGGGCGCCGCCGTCCGCGCCTACCTGGAGGTGCTCGCCGCCAACCCCGAGGTGGCGTGGGCCGCGCTGGTGGAGGTCCAGGCGGCCGGCCGGCCGGCCCTGGCGCTGCGCCGGCAGGTCATCACCCGCTACGTCGAGCTGATCTGCGGCGTGGCCACCGACCTCGCGCAGCGGCACCCCGACGAGGTGCGCCCGGTGGAGCGGCCGCTCGTGCTGGCCGCCGTCGGCGGGCTGCACGAGCTGATCCTCGCCCGGGTCGAGCGGGGCGAGGCCAGGTCCCTCGCCGAGGACACCGACGTCGCCACCGAGGTGCTCGTCCAGCTGGTCGCCCGCCGCCCCTGACCACCCGGGACGGGGACAGCGGCCCCGGGGCACCGCTCCGGACTACCCGCCGGTAACTCCCGTGTCTACGCTGGCCGCGTCCTGCTCCAGGTGGAACGGAGTCCCATGGCTACGCCCGCGGACGTCGGCGTCGACGTCACCGGCGAGACGGCGCCCGCCCGGCCGCACCCCGCGGGCCGCGGGCCCGTCCTCGGCCGGGAGGCCGCCGTCCCGGTGGTCGCGGGCGTCCTCGTCGCGCTGCACCTGTGCCTGCGGCTGTGGACGGCGGCCGGCGGGTGGTTCACCCCGCTCGACCTTGCCGGTGTGGCCGCGGGCGTCGCCGGGACCGGCGAGGTCGCGGGCCCGCCGGGCGCGGAGGCGCTGACGCGGGCGCTGGCCGCCCTGGCGCCGCTGTCGTGGCCCGCCGCCGTCGGCCTGGAACTGCTGGCCCAGCTCGCCGTCGACGTCCTGCTGTACCGGCTGCTGGTGGAGCTCTTCGGTCGCCGCCCGGCCGTGCTGCTCCCGCTCGCCGTGTACCTCGCCAGCACGCTGCCCCTCGTCGGCGGCGTGTGGTGGGCGGCGGCGACGGTGCAGCTGCCCGTCCAGCTGGCACTGGTGGTCGCGCTGACCGGTCACGTCCGGCACCTGCGGACCGGCCGGCCCGGGCCGGCCGTGGCCGCCGCCGGGGCGGTGCTCCTGGGGTCGCTGTTCTCCACCGGGGTGCTGCTCGTCCCGCTGCTGCTCCTCGCGCTCACGCTCCTGTGGTGGACCGGGGGCCCGCTGCGCGAGCGCGCCCGGGCACTGGCGCGCCGGCGCACGGCGTGGGTCCTGCAGGCGCTCGCCGTCGGTGTCGGAGCCGCGCTGCGCGTCCTCCTGCACCCCGGGCCGCTGCCCGGTCCCGGGTCCCTGGGCGACGCGGTCGCGGACCTGCCCGGGCTGGTGGGCCGGACCGTGCTGCCGGGCCTGGTGGGCGGGCCGTGGGCCTGGTCGCCGGCCGACGGGTCGCTCGCCGTCCCGGCCCCGCCGGCCGCCGCCGTCGCGACCGCCGCGGCCGTCGTCGCGCTCACGGCCCTCACCTCCGTGCTGCTGTCCCGGGGCGCGGTGCGCGCCTGGCTCGTGGGCGCGGTCGCGACGGTCGTCGCCCTGGCCGCCACCGCGGCGTCAGGGGTCCGCGCCGAGATCGGCGACCCCCCGGCCGCCGTCGTGCCCCCGGCCGCGCTGGCCCTCGTGGCGGCGCTGGTGACCGGCCTGGCGTTCCTGCCCGTCCGGGACGCGCCCGTCGTCCTTCGCCGGCGGACCCGGGCCGGCCGCGACGCCGGCGCCCGGCCGGTGCCGCAGGCCGTGCGCCCGGCCGTCGGCGCCCTCGTGGTCGCCGCCCTGGCCGCGGCCTCGCTGGCGTCGACCGCCGCCTTCCGCGGCTCCTGGTCGGACAACCCGGCCCGCGACTACGTGCAGACGGCGCAGGCGGAGCTGGCCGAGCGGCCCGACGTCGTCCTCGCCGACAGCCGTGTCCCGGCCGGGGTGGTCCCGGACGCCCTCGCGCCGGCGAACACCGCGTCCGCCGTCCTCGCCGGCCTGCCGGTCCCGGCACGGTTCCTGGGCGAGGCGACCGTCGTGCCCGGGCTGGCCGTGCTCGACGACGAGGGCCGCGTGCAGCTCGGCTACGTCGAACCGGTCGCGCAGACCGGCGCCGGGCCGGTCGAGGGCTGCGGCTGGCCGGCCGGACCCGAGCCCGCGGACGTCCCGCTCGACGGCGCCACCACCGACGGGCGGTGGTACCTGCACCTGACCCTGCTCGCCGGGGCGGACAGCCGGCTGTGGATCACCGCCGGGGACACCCGGGCGGGCACGCTGGCGACCGCCGGCCTGCGCGACCTCTACGTCCTGGTGAGCGGGGAGGTCGACCGGGTTCGGGTGGAGGCCGCGGACCCGGGGACCACCGTGTGCGTGGGCGCGGTGCGCGTCGGCAGCGTGCGCCCGCTGCCGGCCGGGCGGTGACCGCCGTGACCACGCCTGCCGTGACCGCGCCCGCACCGGTGCCGGCGGGCCACTACCCGTGCCTGGGCGGCCTGCGGGCGATCGCCTCGACCGCCGTCGTGGCGACGCACGCGGCCTACTGGACGGCGAACTACACGCCCGACGCGACCGGCCGCGTCCTCGCCCGGCTCGACGTCGGCGTCGCCCTGTTCTTCGCGCTGTCGGGGTTCCTGCTGTCCCGGCCGTTCCTCGCCGCGGCCGCCCGCGGGACGCCCGCGCCCCGGGCCGCGGCCTACCTGTGGCGCCGCGCGCTGCGGATCCTGCCGGTCTACTGGGTGGCCGTCGTGGCCGCGCTGCTGTTCCTCCCCGGCAACCAGGGCACCGGCCTCGCGGGGTGGCTGCGGCACCTCGTGCTCGGGCAGATCTACGTCCGCGACGCGCTCGCCGAGGGGCTCACCCACACCTGGAGCCTGTGCACCGAGGCGGCGTTCTACCTGCTGCTCCCCGCCGTGGTCGCCGGCCTGCTGCGGGTCTCGGGGCGCGGGGAGTGGCGTCCGGCCCGCGTGCTGGCCGGGCTGGCCGTCCTGGCGGGGCTCGGACTGGGCTGGCTTGCCTGGGGCTGGACCGACCCGTCGGTGATCGCCCCGATCGACGTCTGGCTGCCCTCCTTCGCGGCCTGGTTCGGCGCCGGCACGGCCATGGCGGTGGTCTCGGTGTCGGCGCCCGGCTGGCGGCCGGTGCGCTGGGCCCACGAGCTCGGCACCGGGCTGTGGACCTGCTGGGCCGCCGCCGCGGCGCTGTTCTGGATCGCCTGCAGCCCGCTGGGCGGCCCGCTGGACCTCACTCCCCCGGACGCGGTCGAGGCGGTCACCAAGTCGGTGCTCTACACCGGCGTCGCGACCCTCGTGCTGTGGCCGCTGGTCTTCGGTCCCCAGACGGCCGGCACGACCCGGCGACTGCTCGCCGCCGCTCCCGCGCGGTTCCTCGGCGACGTGTCCTACGGGCTGTTCCTCTTCCACATGCCGCTGCTGGTGGCCCTCTACGCCGTCCTCGACCGGGCACCGTTCACCGGGACCTTCCTCTGGGTCTTCCTGGCCACCTGGTGCGCGGGGGTGCTGGCCGCGACGGCGGCCTACCGGCTGCTCGAGCGGCCGCTGATGCGGCGGTGGCGCGACGTCGTGCCCGAGCGGCTCCCGGCACCGACCCTGCGCGACGCCGAGACCGTCGCCCCCTGAGCGACCCCCCGGCCGGTACGGCTAGGGCCGGGGGATCTCCACGAACACCGGGCGCGCGATGCGCGGGTCGGCCCACACCCGGTCCCCGTTCGTGGCGTTGCGCGAGATCGACAGCAGCAGCCCCCCGGAGGCCAGCGGGACGTCGGGGTGCGCGAGCGGGGCGTAGGCCAGGTCGCCGGTGTCGAAGCCCGCGGGCGCCGGCAGCGCCCGCCGCGGGGTCCACGGGCCGGTGGGGGACGGCGCGGTCCACGTGTAGACGAAGTCGCCGAGGTCGCCGTCGCGCTTGGACACCGCCAGCCACCGACCGTCGACCGGGTCCACCGAGAGGGTCTGCGAGACGCCGCCCACCGCGCCGAGCACCCGGCGGGCCGTGTCGGCCCGACCGGTCCACGCCGACCCGTCCCAGTACTCCCACGCCAGCCGGTTCTCCGGGGAGTCCACCGGGACGCGGGCCACGTACAGCTCCCGGCCGAAGGTCGGCGGGTCCCCCGGGAGCCGGGTGCCGTACACGTACAGCCAGCCGCCGTCGACCGCGGCGGCGGCTCCCCAGTTGATCTGCTGCGGGTCGTCGTCGTCGGGGGTGACGCGGACGATCTGCTGCAGCTGCGGCGCCTCCCGCTCGAGCACGGTGAACACCGCCACCGACGTGCCCCGGAAGCGGAAGTCCAGCAGCTCCCCTCCTCCGGCGTCGCGCTGCGTCCGCGCGAGCAGGACCAGCAGGACGTCCTGCACGTCCCGGTGGTCGGGGCCCGCCGCCGCACCGGGGAGCGCCACGACCGACATCGGCCAGTACACCGTGCCGTCGGCGGAGTCGGGCAGCAGCGGCCCGCGCTCGCCGGTGACCAGCTGCGAGACGCAGGAGCCGGAGCTGACCAGCATCGAGTTCGACACCATGAGCGGCTCGGTCCCCGGGCTGCGGAAGGTGTCGCCGAAGACCCACACCAGCCGGCCGTCCCCCAGCCGCGCACTGGTGCCGACGTCGGCCGCCTGCCAGCCCGGGAGGTCGGCCTGCGCCACGACCCGGTTGAGCAGGTCGGCGGTCATGGGCTGCTCGCCGTCCGGCAGCGGGCAGGCGGGCTCGAGCCAGGCGCTGACCGCCGGGGGCACGACGGCGCCCGGCGCCTCCCCGGGCACGCACCCGGCGGCCAGGAGGGCGACCAGGAGCACCGACGCGGCCGGGGACCGCCTCACGCCTCCCGCTCCGGGCCGGCCGGTCGCCGGAGCCGCAGCGCGGGCCACCGTGCCCGCGCGCCGCCGGGCAGCCGCACCGGCGGCAGGACGGCGGCCACCACGGCCGCCAGGGCCAGCAGGGCGAGCACCTGGCGCAGCGTCCCGGTCGCGGCCGGGGCGGTGAGCAGCAGGGCGCCGGCGACGGCGAGCGGTGCCGCCACCAGCGCCGCGAGGACCGCCGGCCGCCGCGCGCCGGCCACCGAGGCGGCGAGCACCGTCAGCGCCAGCAGGCCGAGGCCGACCACGCCGCCGACGAGCGCCGTCCCGCCGACCAGGCCGAGGGCGACCGCCCACTCCGGCAGCGGGCGCCCGGCGCGGCCGGCGGGCACCGGACGGCGCGCCGGCGCCGCCGCGAGGACGGCCAGCAGCAGCACCGCGGCCCCGCCGGCCAGCAGGGCGGTGCGGTACAGCGAGCCGGGCCCGAAGTCGAGGGCCACGGTGCCGGCCGGGCCCGGCGGCAGGACCCAGCCCTGCTGCCAGCCGTCGACGGCCACGGTCGCCAGCACCTCGCCGTCGAGGGTCGCCGTCCAGCCGGGGTTGGTGTTCTCGGGGACGACGAGCAGGGTCGCCTCGTCCCGGGCGGGCACGTCGACGCGGCGGTGCTCGACGTCCCAGCGCGTGACGTCGGCGGCCTGCCGCTCCCCCGCCTCCCCGGCGGCGCTCCCGGACCGGGTCAGCGTCGCGGTCGCGGCGGCGAGGGTGTCGGTGCCCGCGACGACCAGGCGGTGCCGGCCGGCCGGCAGCTCGACGGCGGCGCCCCCGTCGCACGGGGTCAGCTCGAGCGGCGCGAGGTCGCGGAGCGCGCCGACGGTCGTCTCCGCCGACGTCCGCCGCTCCACCCCGTCGACGGCGACCACCGGCCCCTCCCCGCAGGGCACCGTGACGACCGCACCGGGATCGAGGGCGGCCGGCGGGCCGCCGACGGTCAGCTCGCTGACCCCGACGCCGAGGTCGCGCAGCCGCCGGCCGTAGGGGTCCCACGAGTCGAGGTCCAGCGGCCGCTCGAAGGTGACCTCCAGGCGGTCGGTGGTGATGGGCGTGAAGGCGACCGAGCCGTCCTCGGCGAGGCCGAGCGTGCGCTCCAGGCCCCCGCCGGTGAGGGTGACCGCGGTGGGGACCGCCGCGGCCAGCCCCGGCGTCACGGTCAGCTGCAGCTCCTCGACGACGCGCGGCTCGTCCCAGGTGAGCACCAGAGTCGGGTCGCGGTCCGCGGGGTCTGCCAGCCAGGCGGTGGCCGGGTCGCCGTCGACGGCCGCGAGCGCGCTGCCCCGCGGGTCGGGGACGGCGGCGCTGCTGGCGGTGACCGCGACCCCCGCCCCGCCGGCGTCGGCCAGCAGCGCGTCCAGCGCCGGACCCGGCCGGGGGACGGCGGTGGCGGCGAGGTCGTGGCCCCCCGGCTCTGCCACGGTGAACGCGCGGTCGAGCGTCGCCGGCTCCTCCGCCCCCGCGACGAGGTCGGACGCGCACCGCGGGTCGCCGGTCGCGTCGACCACGCAGCCCGACGACGTGCCGTGCGGCCCGTAGGTGGCGAACGACCAGGCGTCGACCGGCCCGTCGGGCTCCGGCGTGACGACCGTGCGGGTCACGGTGATCCCGGGCAGCGTCACCTCGGCCAGCGCCGGCCCGGTGCCGGCGTCGGTGCGGTCGAGGCCGATGACGAGGGTGTCGGTGACGCCGGCCGGCAGCGGCAGGGCCTGGGGCTCGGTGGTGGCCTGCAACGGACGGCGGATGGAGCCGGTGTCGGTGGTCAGCCGGATCTCGGCCGGGGGGTCCTCGGCGGTCGCCGCGTCGAGCACCACGGTCACGCCGGCGGCGGTGAAGGGCTGGTCGGTGTCCAGCCGCCACCAGGCCGCCTCGGCGCTCGCGAAGCGCACCGCCGGGCGCCACGCGGTCGAACGGTCGCCGTCGACCGCGGCGAAGGGCGCGGCACCGACCTGCGCGCCGCCGAGGCTGTCGGCGTCGGAGGCCGAGCTCGAGGCGCTGGGCGTCCCGCCGTCGTAGCGGACGACGCTCTGGGCCGCCCGCGGCTGCGCCACCGGGTAGTCCCGGGCGGGCGCGTCGATCCGCAGCGGTTCGGCGGGGGTGAGAGCGCTGGACGCGGCGTCGGACAGCCGGCCGAACGCGCGCTCCCGGAGGGCCAGCGCGTCGCTGACCACCGTCGGCCCGCTGCCCTCGGGGGCCTCACCGGCGAGCACCGTGGGGCGGCCGGTGACCAGGCCCCGCTCCTCCAGGTCCACGACGGCGTCGGGGCCGCCGGCCACGGTCACCGCGTCGGCGAGCGGGGCGGTCCAGGCACGCGGTGCGGCGCCGTCGACGGCGTAGACCTCGACGGCCGGCGCGGGCTCGCCGAGCCCGGCGTCGAGCACCAGCCCGGAGGTGAGCGGGAGCCCCGGGAGGTCCGGGCCGAAGGACGCCTCGAGGGTGGTGCCGGGCGAGGTGCGCAGCGCCTGCCGGACGACGATGGAGCGGGCGGCGCCCGCCGACCCGGCGTCGAGGTCGTTGCGCAGGACCACGTGCGAGAAGCCGGCGCGGGCGAGGGCACGGGTGAGCCCCTCCGAGCCCTCGCCGCGCTCCAGCCGCTGACCGAGGGCGTCGAGGTAGCGGATGTGCCCCTCGCTGGTGAGCGGGATGGCGTTGCGGACGTCCCACGGCGAGTCGGCCAGCGGCTGCATCGGCTCGTCCTGGGGGCTGCCCCACACATAGGTGCCGAACGACGACGCGGGCACCAGCAGCGCCCGGCCGCTGGGCTGCTCGGCGGCGAGGTGGTCGGCGGCCTCCTGCCAGTAGCCGGGGATCTCCTCGAACCCGGTGGCGGTGGGCAGCCGGCCCGCGAGCGCCGGGGAGACGCCGGCGACGAGCGCCAGCGCGAGGACCGCCAGCAGCGCCCGGGCGACGACGGCCGCCGGCCGCGGCCACTCCGTCGGCCACACCGGCGTCCAGGAGTCCGGCCACACCGTCCGCCGCGCCGCCGGGACCGGGTCCGGGTGCTCCGGTTCCGCGCCCGACGCGCGGCGCGCCAGCCGGGCCGCCAGGTGCGCCAGGGCCAGCACGAGCGGGAGGCGCAGCACCGGATCGAACTTGTGCACGTTGCGCAGCGGCGCGAGCGGGCCGTCGAGCGCCTCGTTGAGCGTCCCGGCGAGCAGGCCGTCGACCGTCGCCAGGTGGCCGAGGGTGACCAGGGAGACCCCGGCGACGACGCCGTACACGAGCCAGGTGCGCTCGGGCAGGCCCCGCCGGGTGAGCGCCACCAGGCCGGCGGTGGCGAGCACGACCGTGCCGGCGACGGGCAGGGTGTCGGTGAGCAGCGACCACCCCGCCGGCCAGAGGGGGCCGCTCGGGGAGCCCAGCGCGGCGAACCAGTGCGAGGTGCCGCGCAGCACCGACAGGACGTCGGTGGGGGCGGTGGTGACGTCGGCGGTCTCGATGTAGTCGATGAACGGCGGGCTGTAGCGGCCGAGCAGCAGCAGGGGGCCGGCCCACCAGGCCGTGGCCAGCCCCACCGCCAGCGCCCACCACGCGGCGAGCCGCCGCCGCAGCGGACCGGCAGGCCGGGTCAGCAGCCACAGCACCGGCAGCGGCAGCACCGCGGCGGCGGCCACCGCGTTCACGCCGCCGGCGCACAGGACGGCCAGGCCCGACCACGCCGCGGCGCGCCGCGGGGAGCGCAGGGCGGCCGCCCCGACGAGGGGCACCAGCACCCAGGGGGCCACCGCCATCGGCACGACCTCCACCGAGGTGGCGCCGATGGCGGTGACCATCCGCGGCGCCAGGGCGTAGGCCACCCCGGCCACGAGGCCGGTCGCGGGGGTCCCGATGCCCAGCCGCCGGGCGAGGACGACGATCCCGAGGAAGGCGGTGCTCATGAGCAGCGCCAGCCACAGCCGCTGGACGACCCAGTCGGGCAGGCCCGCGGACCGGCCGAGCCCGAAGAAGGGCCCCATCGGGAAGAGGTAGCCGTAGGCCTGGTTCTGCACCTGGCCGGCGAAGCCCTCGGGCTCCCAGAGCCGCAGGGCCCGGCCGAGGAAGCCCCACGGGTCCGCGGTCAGGTCGAGCTTGGTGTCGTTGAGGACCCGTCCGGGCGCCTGGGACAACGACAGGCCCAGGAAGGCCAGGCAGACGGCCACCAGGCGGACCCGCTCCAGCAGCGCCGTCGACCGGTCGGGGCGCTGCGGGGTGACCGGCGGCGCGGCGGCCGGGCCCCCCGGGACGCTCGACCCCGCTCGCGACGCCGCCGGGTCCACCGGAGCAGGTCCGGTGGACTCGGCGGTCAGCGGGGGCGCGGCCACGACCCCGGGGAGGGCCGCCCCGGCGACGGGGCGCCCTCCCGGAGGGAGGTCACTGGGCGGAGGACACCGGCTCCCGGGCCGCCTGGGCGGCCTGCGGCGTCCGGTGCGCACCGCGCGTGGCGCGGGTCAGGAGCACGAGCCCGGCGACGACCAGCACCAGCCCCAGGGCCGCGACGGCCAGCGGGACGGTCCGGCTGATGAGGGCGATCCGGTCGCGGTTCTCCACGGCGCGCTCCGCACCCGCGGCGACCGTCTCCGGGTCGGCGGCGATGTCGGCGCGCAGGATGGTCGCGCCCTCGGTGCCGTCAGGGCCCACCAGCCGGGTGAACGGGGACTCCTCCGAGGAGACCACGACCCCGCTGGTGGGCTCGACCCACAGGGTCCGCACGTTGCTGTAGACGATGTCGGCCTCGACGGTGCCCTCACCGGTGGCGCCGGCGAGCGCGGCGGGAACGGAGGTCGAGCGGACCACGGTGTCGGGGATCTCCTGCTCGAAGCGGTAGACCGCCACGCCCTCGATCTCGTCCTCGGCGACGAACCGGGCCGGGAAGGTCTGCCGCGTGGTGACGTTCCAGACGTCGTAGTCCTGCTGCTCGGTGCCGAACGGGAAGGTGACGGTCACGCCCTGCACGTCGGCCGGGTCCTCGTCGACGGTCTCCGCGTCGCAGTCGAGCGCGACCGCCTCGCGGCGGTCGAGGCAGGCCGTGTACTGGCTGGCGGTGATCAGGCCCTCGGTGCCGGCGTCGGTGAGCCGGGTGCCCGAGGACCACACCGCGACGTCGTCGGAGGCCTCGGCGGCACCGGGGGTGCCCTCCACCTCGACCCGGACGTCGGCCTCGGCACCCTCGATCTCCTCGAAGGTGCTGAAGTCGAGGTAGGTGACGTCGGTCGCGGAGGCGGTCGCCACGGTGTTCTGGTCCAGCGGGAGGACCACCAGGCTCGGCACGAGGAACAGCCGGACGGCGAGCGCGGCACCGAGGAGGACGGCACCGAGGGCCAGCAGCCCGTGTCCCAGGACCCGTGCACGACGCATGTGGGCAGACCTCCTCGACCGTGCGACGGCACCTGCGGCGTCGCGGCCCGCGTCACATTACTGTCGGGTAGCCGGGGCACCAAACCCGGGCGGTATGGCGCCGTACCGATCACCCGGAAGTGATCGGTAACGCTTGTTATCGCCGCGGCGACGATGACTTCCCGTCACCGGTCGCTTGCAGGACGTGACCACTTCCCGGAGCTCCGGCGGCGTCCCCGTGCTTCCGCAGCACGACGACGAGGTTCCACGAGACCACCTCGCGCAGTCCCGGGACGCGCACGACCCAAGCCGCCCACCAGGGGTGGTAGCGGGGGTGGACGGAGACCACCTCGGCGTCCTGGCAGCGCCGCGCCCACCCCAGGGTCGCGCCGACCGAGACGGCGAACAGCGACTCACCGAAGCGGTTCTTCGGCTCCGACCCGGTCCGGCGGCGGTGGCGCCGGCGGGCGTAGGCACCGCCGAGGTAGTGCCAGGGCGCGGTCTCGTGCCCGCCCCACGGCGACAGCCACGGCGTGTAGGAGAGGTAGACCGTTCCTCCCGGCCTGGTCACCCGCACCATCTCGTCGGCCATGAGCCAGGGCCGGCGGACGTGCTCGAGCACGTTCGACGAGTAGCAGACGTCGACCGCGCCGGTGCGGACCGGGAGCGCCTCGCCGCTGCCGCGCAGCGTCCCGGGCTCCGGCTCCCCGCGTGCGGCCATCTCCCCCGCGTCGGGCTCGAGCCCCACGTACCGGGCGCCGGCGGCCCGGAACGCCTGGGAGAAGTACCCCGGGCCGCCGCCCACGTCGAGGACCGTGGCGCCGGCGAGGTCGGCGTGCCGGGCCAGCTGCCGGACCGAGTCCTCCGCCAGCACGCCGTAGAACAGGTCCGGGTCGCTCTGCTCGCGCAGGAACGCGCGGAACAGCCTGACCGAACGCCGCAGTGTCGCCGAGCGATCCATTCCCACGCGCGCCTCCTCCTCACCCGAATGGTGATTACGAAATGGTTGGTACCCGTCTGTATCGTGCCGCGGGTGACTCAGGTCTCCCGCCGTCGACGAGCCCCGGTCGACGTCCTGTTCGTCAACTGGCGTGACCTCAGCCACCCGGAGGGGGGCGGGTCGGAACGGTACGTGCACCGCGTCGCGGAGGGCCTGGCGGCCGCCGGTCTCGAGGTCGAGGTCTTCTGCGCCGCCCACGGCGACGCACCCGCGGAGGAGGTCGTCCAGGGGGTCCGGGTGGTCCGCCGCGGCGGCCGGCTGGGTGTCTACCCCCGAGCGCTGCTGCACGTGCTGCGACGCCGCCCGCGCCTGGTCGTCGACGTGCAGAACGGCCTGCCCTTCTGCAGTCCGCTGGTGACGCGCGCGCCGGTGGTGGTCCTCGTCCACCACGTGCACCGCGAGCAGTGGCCGATCGTCTTCGGCCGGCTCGGCGGCGCGGTCGGCTGGTGGCTGGAGTCGCGGCTGGCGCCGTGGGTCTACCGGCACTGCCGTTACGTCACGGTGTCGGGCGCCACCCGCACCGAGCTGGCCGGCCTGGGGGTGGCGCCGTCGCGGGTGACGGTCGTCCCCAACGGGATCGAGCCGGCGCCGCGGGTGGCGGTCCGCCGCTCGGCCGCCCCACGCCTGGTGGTGCTGGGCCGGCTGGTGCCGCACAAGCGGGTCGAGCACGCGCTCGAGGTGCTCGCGCGGCTGGAGGAGCGCTGGCCCGACCTCACCCTGGCGGTGGTCGGCGAGGGCTGGTGGGACGAGCGGCTGCGCGCCGAGGCCGAGCGGCTGGGCGTCGCCGACCGGGTGGAGTTCCACGGCTTCCTCGACGAGGACGCCAAGCACGGGCAGCTCGCCGCGGCCTGGGTGCACCTGTGCCCGTCGGTCAAGGAGGGCTGGGGCATCGTCGTCACCGAGGCCGGCGCGCACCGGACGCCGACCGTGGGCTACCGGTCGGCCGGGGGTCTCAACGAGTCGGTGCTCGACGGCCGCACGGGGCTCCTCGTCGACGACCTCGACGGGTTCACGGCGGCGGTGGAGCGCCTGCTGGCGGACGGCGTGACGCGGACGGCGATGGGTGTGGCCGCGGCCCGGCACGCCGCCGGCCTGGACTGGGACTCGAGCGTGCGGGCCTGGGGCGGGGTGCTGGCGTCCGCTCGCGCGGACGCCGGCACCGGCGGGTCAGCCGCGGTCGCCGTACTCCAGGACGTCGACCGACGACTGGTCGCTCTGCTCGACGGCGGAGCTGTCGGTGTCCACCACGGCGGAGACGCCCGCGACGACGGCGACACCGGCACCGGCACCGGCACCGAGGGACAGCAGGATGGCCAGGAGGGTCTTCACGCGGCGACTTCTTTCCCCGAGGGACGGCGACGGAGCGCAACCGTAGACGCGGACACGGTGATCCACAACGCGGCCCCCGCCACCGCCCCCAGCGCGGCCCCGTGAGCGAGCACGACCGCCGCGGCCCGGCCGGCGCCGGGACGGGGCCCCTCGACGGCGCCCGGCACACGGTGCAGCCGCAGGTCGGGGCCGTCGACGACGACCGGCAGCGCAGCCACCGCCGGGGGCACCCCGGGACCGGGGGTGCCGCGCTCGACCAGCACCCAGCCCACCCCCAGCCGGGCCAGCCGGGCCGGGTCGCCGGCGGCGGCGAGCGCCTCCGCCGCGCGGGCGTCCTCGCCGCGGACCGCGACGCCACCGACGACCAGCGTGTCGTCGGAGACCACCGGCCGGGTCAGCCAGCGCGCGGCCGGGTCCAGCTGCGTCCGCCCGTCGTTCCAGGCGAAGGCGCGGTAGGTGCCGGCGGGCAGCACGAGCACGTCGCCCGGGGCGTCGTCGTCGGCGTCGTCGTCGGCGAGGACGTCGCGGACGGTCTGCCAGTCGGCCGGCCAGGGTGCCGGCTGCAGCCGGCCGCCGACGCCCCAGGCGAGGTCCGGGACGGCCACCAGCGGGAGCACCAGCGCCAGGCCGCCGACGGCGAGCGCCGCCGGACGCGGCAGCACGGTGCCGACGGCGGCGACGGCGCGCCGGGCCCCGAGCCCGGCGCCGACGGCCAGCGGCAGGGCCAGCCAGGCGATCCACTTCTGCCCGTCGCGCAGCAGGCCGGCGCCGGGGACGCCCGAGACGGCGGCCTCCAGCAGCGCCGACGTGCCCGGCAGCGCCCCCGCCGCGGCGAGCAGCAGCCCGGCGGCGCCGAGCACGAGCAGCCGGGCGCCGGCGCCGGCGCGCACCGGGCGGGCGGCCCAGCCCGCGACGGCCAGCCCGAGCAGCAGGGCGGTGACCAGCGGGACGAGCGCGGAGGTACGGCTGTCGGGCACGGCGCCGGCATTCCAGACGCCGCCGGTGCCCAGCAGCGCTCCGACGGCGCCGGACCAGTTCTCGCCGCGCGCGGCGAAGGCGGCCACGCCGTCGGGGTCGGAGGTGGCTGCGGCGGGGCTGAGCAGCCCGGCGACCCCCCACGGCGCCGACAGCAGCGCCACGGCGGCCAGCGCCCGGGGCGCGCGGCGCAGGCCGGTGCCGGCGAGGACCGCGCCGGCGGCGAGCAGGCTGCCGGTCGGGGTGAGCGCGGCCGGTGCGGCGGCGAGCACCAGCCGGGCCCAGGACCGCGGCTCCCCGGCGCGCACCCGCAGGCCGGCGCGCACGATCCAGGGCAGGGCCGCCCAGCCCAGCAGCACTCCCCAGTGGCCGAGGAGCAGCCGCTCGGCCAGGTAGGGGCTCCAGCCGTAGGTCAGCCCGGCGACCGCGCCGGCGAGCCCCCGGCGCCCGCCGGCGTCCGGCGGCACCAGCCGGGCGGCGCCGAGCACCGCGGCCGCGACGGTGAGCAGCAGGACCGCCTTCTGCACCAGGTCCCCGGGCACGACCGCGGTGGCCAGTGCCGTCGCGCCGTCGAGGGGGACCGCCCGCGGCAGCGAGCTGCCGAGCCCGAGCGCGTCGAGGTCGAGGTCCTGGCGGGGGACGGAGACCATGTCGAGGAGGTTCACGTGCCCCGGACCGAGGGCCGGTCCGGTCACCACGACGGCGGCGGCCAGTGCCAGCACGCGGGCCGGCCACGGGGAGCGGTCGGGCGCCGTCGCCGCGTCGAGGGAGCGCTGCAGCGGCCCCGTCACGCGTCCCCCTCCCTGCCGGTCCCCGCACCGGGGTCCCCGCAGGGTAGGTCGGCGGCGTGACGGCCTCCCGCCCGCGGCACCCGGAGGAGGGAGCCGCACCCGCCGTGCGCGCGGTCCCGGCCGCCGTCCTGTCCGGGGCGCTCCTGGTCGTGAGCGCGCTGTCCTACGTGGTCACGGTCCTAGCCGCGCGGGTCCTCACGCCGGCGTCCTACGGCGAGCTCGCCGCGCTGCTCGGCGTCCTGCTCGTGGGGGTCGTGCCGGCCACGGGCCTGCAGACCGCCGCCGCCCTCGACCTCGGCGGTCGCCGCACGGGCACCGTCGGCGAGGCCGCGCGGCAGCTGCACGCCACGGCGCTGGTCACCGCGGCCGTCGCCGGGCTGGCCGGCCTGGCGGTGCTGGTGCCGGTGGCCGCGCTGCTGCGGCTGCCCGACCTCACGCCCGCCGTGTGGATGGTGGCCGTCCTCGTGCCGCACACGCTGGTGGGCGCCTACGACGGGATCCTGCAGGGCACCGGGCGCTACGGCCGCCTCGCGGTGGTGGTCGCGGCGTTCGGCGTCCTCAAGGCCGGCGGTGCGGTGACCGGCCTGCTGGTCGGCGGGACCCCGGCCGCGGCGCTGGCCGGCATGGCCGCCGGGTGCGCGCTGGGGGCGCTGGTGTCGTGGGCCGGCTGCGGGCGCCCGGGGGTGTCCCGTGGCCTGCGCGGCCCGGCGCGGTCGGCGCTACGGGCGTCGGGTGCGCTGCTCGGCCTGGTGCTGCTGGTCAACCTCGACCTGCTGCTCGCCCGTCACCACCTGCCGGCCGCGCTGGCCGGCGAGTACGCCGTCGGGGCGGTGTTCGCGAAGGTCGCGTACTGGCTGCCGCAGGGCGTCGGGGTGGTGGTCCTGCCGCGGCTCGCCGACCCGGCCGGACGGCGCCGGGCGCTGCCCTCCGCGCTGGCGGTCGTCGCGGGGGTCGGCGGGCTGCTGGTCCTCGGCACCGCGGTGCTGGGCGCGGCCGCGCTGCCCCTGGTCGGCGGCGCCGCCTACGGGGAGCACCTGGGCGGGTGGACCTGGGTGTTCGCCGCGACCGGGACCCTGCTGGCGCTGGCCCAGCTGCTCCTCTACAACGGCATCGCCGCGGCCGACCGGGTCGCCGCGGTCGCGGTGTGGGGGACGGTGCTGGTCGAGACGACGGTCGTCGGCGTGCTGGCCGCCACCGGCGCCCTGTCGGTGCTCACGGTCGCGGCCACCGCGGCCGGGGCGGGCGCGCTCCTCGTCACCGTGGGGATGCTCCGGCTGCGCGCCGCCCCGGCCCCGCCGGCGGACGCGCTGGCGGAGGCGGAGGTGGCGAGCGCGTCGGTCAGCGGCGCGCCGGTCGCAGTGCCAGCACCGCCACCGCGCCCGCCGCGCTGACCCCGGCGGCGGCGAGGGCGGCGGCGTCCCACCCGGCCACCAGGCCGGCCGCGGTGCCCGCCGGCGCGCCGGCGGTGACCAGCAGGA
Source organism: Geodermatophilus obscurus (assembly GCF_900115395.1). Classification (GTDB taxonomy): domain Bacteria; phylum Actinomycetota; class Actinomycetes; order Mycobacteriales; family Geodermatophilaceae; genus Geodermatophilus; species Geodermatophilus obscurus_B. The sequence continues at coordinate 46,083 of NZ_FOWE01000001.1, read as the reverse complement.
CGACGAGGGTGACGCCGACGGCGGCACCGAGGTAGCGGGCGGTGTTGTTGGCGCCGCTGCCCATCCCGGCCCGCTCCGGCGGCACGTGCGCGACCGCCTCCCGGCCGAGCGCGGCGTTGACGACGCCGTAGCCGACCCCGAGGACGACCAGCCCCGGCAGCAGCCGCAGGCCGGAGCCGTCCGCGTCGAGGGCCGCCAGCGCGGCGAGGCCGCCCGCGGAGACCCCCAGGCCGGCGGCCAGGAGCAGCCGCCCGTCCACGCCGGAGAGCCGGCGCAGCCCGACCGACGTCGCCGTCGCCACCGCGGACCAGACCAGCACGAGCACCGTGGTGGCGAGCAGCGTCTCGCCCAGGGCGCGCTGCAGGACGGTGGCGAGGAAGGACATCAGCCCGACCGTGGCGGCCCCGGTGGCCAGGGCGCCGACCAGCGCGGCGTCGAACCCGCGCACGCGGAACAGCGCGAGGTCGACCATCGGGGCGGCCACCCGGGCCTCGGCGACGACGAACGCGACGGCCAGCAGCGCACCGGCGCCGAGCAGGGCCACCGTCGTCGCGGTGCCGGCGCCCGAGCGGGGGGCGACCAGGCCCACGAGCAGGCAGGTCACGGCGGAGACCAGCAGCACCGGCCCGGCGACGTCGACCCGCGGCGCGCCCGTGCCCCGGGTGCCCGGCAGCAGCAGGCGCGCGGTGACGGCGAGCCCGACCGCGACGACGGCGGTGGCCGCGTGCGTGGCCCGCCAGCCGGTGTCGCCGTCGAGGACGACCGCGGCCAGCCCGCCCACGCCGGTGCCCGCGCCGATCGCCGCGCCCCACACCGCCGCCGCCCGCGCCCGCGCCGGGCCCAGCGGGAAGACCTGGGCGACGAGGCCGAGCGAGCAGGCGAGCACCGCCGCACCGCCCACGCCCTCGACCAGGCGCCCGGCGACGAAGACGCCGGTGCCGCCCGCGGCCGCCGTGACGGCCGCGCCGGCGGCCAGCAGGACCAGCCCGGCGGTGAACACGCGGCGACGGCCCACGTCGTCGGCGGCCGCCCCGGTGACCAGCAGCGCTGCGGCCAGGCCGACGCTCATCGCCGACAGCAGCCAGGCCTGCCCGCCGGCACCGGTGCCCAGCTCCCGCGCGGTGGCGACCGTGGTGGCCAGCGGGGTGACGAAGGCGGCGAGCACGACCAGGGTGCTCGTGGCGACGACGGCCAGCGTCCGCGTCTGCTCGGCGGTCGCCGGGACGGGAGCGGCGGCACGGGACCGGACGGAGCGGGACATCGGGGACCCCCGGGATCGGCGACTGTCAGTTGGAATACCGAACCGACGTGTCGTGACGGTAGCAGGGCCGGCGCCCGGCGCGCATGGTCTGCGCGGGGCGCGGGCAGAGGACGGCCAGAGGGCACCGCACGGGTGCCGCGAGGACTCAGGAGGTGCGCGTCGATGGCGTCCGTCATCCACTTCACGATCGCGACCGTCGCCGAGGAGAGCCCGGACTTCCGCCGGGTCCTGTGGACCGGGCAGAACACGCAGCTCGTCGTCATGACCATCCCGCCGGACGGGGAGATCGGCGAGGAGGTCCACGAGGACATCGACCAGATCCTGACCTTCGTCAGCGGGGTCGGGGAGGCGAAGGTCGGCGGGGCGACGAAGAAGGTGGCGCAGGGCGACCTGGTCGTGGTCCCGGCCGGGACCGAGCACAACTTCCTCAACACCGGGCCCAACCCGCTGGTCCTCTACACCGTCTACGGCCCGCCGGAGCACGCCGACGGCGCGGTGCACCACACCAAGGAGGAGGCCGACGAGGCGGAGGAGTCCGGGCAGGACGAGCCGCCCGGCGAGAGCTGAGCCACTCCCCCGGTGCCGCCCCGCGGTCCGGCGGCACCGGGGACACTGACGGCGTGAGCACCGTCGACACCCGGAGCACGCAGGACACCGCCGAGATCGCCGCCGCCCTGCGCCGGGCCGGGATCGCCGACGTCGACGACTCCGGCCTGGCCCGGGCGCTGTACTCCTCGGACGGGTCGCTGTACCGGGTGCTCCCGCGCGCCGTCGTGCGGCCGCGCGCCGCCGACGAGATGGTCGCCGCCCTGGAGGTGTGCCGGGAGCTCGGCGTCCCGCTGACCATGCGGGGGGCGGGCACCTCGATCGCCGGCAACGCGGTCGGCACCGGAGTCGTCGTCGACACCAGCCGGCACCTGACCCGGGTGCACGCGATCGACGCCGAGGCCCGGACGGCGGTCGTCGACCCCGGCGTCGTGCAGGCCGCGCTGCAGACCGCCGCCCGGCCGCACGGGCTGCGCTTCGGCCCCGACCCGAGCACCAGCAACCGCTGCACGGTCGGCGGCATGATCGGCAACAACGCCTGCGGGTCCCGCGCGCTGGGCTACGGGCGCACGTCGGACAACGTCGTCGGGCTCGACGTCGTCACCGGCACCGGGGAGCGGCTGCGGCTGGGCGACGGCGCGCCGCCGCCCGCGCTCGACGACCTGCGCGCCCTGGTGGCCCGCGAGCTGGCGACCATCCGCACCGAGCTCGGCCGCTTCGGCCGCCAGGTGTCGGGCTACTCGCTCGAGCACCTGCTGCCCGAGCACGGCTTCGACCTCGCCCGCGCGCTGGTCGGCAGCGAGGGCACGCTCGCCGTGGTGCTCGGGGCCACCGTGCGGCTGGTCGCCGACGCGCCCTTCCGCGGCCTGGTGGTGCTCGGCTACCCCTCGATGGCCGACGCCGCCGACGCGACCCCGGGGCTGCTGCGGCACGGGCCGACCGCCGTCGAGGGGCTCGACGAGCGGATCGTGCAGCGGTTGCGCGACGTGCCGGCCGCCGTCGTCCCGGACCTCCCGGAGGGGGCGGGCTGGCTGATCGTGGAGCTGACCGGCGACACCGTCGCCGAGGTGCAGGCCAAGGGCGCGGCCGTGGTCGCCGACGCCGGCGCGCTGGACACCCTCGTGGTCACCGACGTGGCGCACGCGGCGGCCATCTGGCGGATCCGGGAGGACGGCGCCGGGCTGGCCGCGCGCACCTCCGACGGCCGGCCCGCGCACGCCGGCTGGGAGGACGCCGCCGTCCCGGTGACGTCGCTGGGCGCCTACCTGCGCGAGTTCGAGGCGCTGCTGGTGCAGCACGGCCTGCAGGGGGTCCCCTACGGGCACTTCGGCGACGGCTGCGTGCACGTGCGCATCGACTTCCCGTTCGGGCGCGAGCCCGACCGCGGCCGCGCCGCCTACCGGTCGTTCGTGGAGGACGCCGCGCGGCTGGTGGCGCGCTACGGGGGCTCGGTGTCGGGTGAGCACGGCGACGGCCGGGCCCGCAGCGAGCTGCTCGGCAGCATGTACTCCCCCGCCGCGCTCGACCTCTTCGCCCAGGTCAAGGGCCTGTTCGACCCCGCCGACGTGCTCAACCCCGGGGTACTGGTGCGCCCGGCCCGCCTCGACGACGACGTCCGCGTGGCCACCGCGTCCCGCCGCCGGGAGGGCCTGGCGCTGGCCTACCGGCACGACGGCGGCGACCTGTCCAACGCCGTCCACCGCTGCACCGGCGTGGGCAAGTGCCGGGCCGAGCCCTCGGGGGTGGCGGTCATGTGCCCGTCGTGGCCGGCCACCCGGGAGGAGAAGGACACCACCCGCGGCCGCGCCCGGGTGCTGCAGGAGATGCTCGCCCCCGGTGGGCCGGTGCGCGACTGGCGCTCCCCGGAGGTGCACGCGGCGCTGGACCTGTGCCTGTCGTGCAAGGGCTGCTCGCGGGACTGCCCGACCGGTGTGGACATGGCCAGCTACAAGTCCGAGGTGCTGCACCAGAGCTACCGGCGGCGGCTGCGCCCGCGCTCGCACTACGTGCTGGGCCGGCTGCCGATGTGGGCCGACGTCGCCGCCCGGGCGCCGCGGCTGGTCAACGCGCTGACGTCGTCACGGCTGGGCGGGCGGCTGGCCCGCTGGACCGCAGGCGTCGACCAGCGGCGCGACCTGCCGGCGTTCGCCCGGCGCACCTTCCGGCAGGAGTGGACGCCGCGGCCCGGTGGCGGCGCGCCGGTGGCGCTGTGGGTGGACTCCTTCACCGACCACTTCGCCCCGGAGGTGGCGCACGCGGCGGTGCGGGTGCTCGAGGCAGCCGGCTACACGGTGCAGGTGCCCGCCGCCGACACCTGCTGCGGCCTGACCTGGACCACCACCGGACAGCTCGACACCGCCCGCCGCGTCCTCGGCTCCACGGTCGCCCGGCTCGCGCCGCTGGTCGACGCCGGCATCCCGCTCGTCGGCGTGGAGCCCTCGTGCACCGCGGCGCTCCGCAGCGACGCCCTCGAGCTGCTCGACGACCCGGCCGCCGTCCGCGTGGCCGCGGGCACCCGCACGCTGGCCGAGCTGCTCACCGCCACGGAGGGGTGGTCGCCGCCGTCCCTGGCCGGGGTGGAGGTGGTCGCCCAGCCGCACTGCCACCACCACGCGGTGATGGGGTGGGCGGCCGACGAGCGGCTGCTGCGGCGGGCCGGTGCCACGGTGACCCGGCTCGGCGGCTGCTGCGGGCTGGCCGGCAACTGGGGTGTGGAGCGCGGCCACCACGAGGTGTCGGTGGCGATCGCCGAGCAGCAGCTGCTGCCCGCGGTCCGGGAGGCGGGGCCGGACGCCGTCGTCCTGGCCGACGGGTTCTCCTGTCGCACGCAGCTGGACTCGCTGGCCGACCGGCCCGGCCGGCACCTCGCGCAGCTGCTCGCCGACGCCCTCGACGAGGCATAGGAAGCGATCCGCACGTCCCGGCGCCCCGGACGTGCGGATCGCTTCCCATACCCCACCTGGGGAATGAGCGGGCGGGCTGCGCGTTGGCGCCGGACATGACCACTCCCGGCATCATCGGTGCCGGCAACATCGGCACGGCGCTCGCGCAGGCGGCCACGGACGCCGGTCACGACGTCGTGCTGTCCAACTCCCGCGGCCCGGAGACGCTCACCGACCTGGTGGAAGCGATCACGGCCCGCCCGTCGCGGCTCGGCTCGGTGCGGGCGGCGACCCCCGCCGACGCCGCCGCCGCCGGCGACCTGGTCGCGGTGGCGGTGCCCCTGAAGGCCGTCGCCGACGTGCCCGTCGGGCCGCTGGCCGGCAAGATCGTCATCGACGCGGACAACTACTACCCGGAGCGGGACGGGCGGATCCCCGAGCTCGACGACGAGTCGACCACGACGTCGGAGCTGCTCCAGGCGCACCTGCCCACCTCGCGCGTGGTCAAGGCGTTCAACCACGTCCTCGCCGCGGACATCACCGCCCGCCGGACCCCGCCGGGACGCCGGACCGGCGGGCGCTGGCGATCGCCGGTGACGACGCGTCGGCCAAGGAGACGGTGGCCCCGTTCATCGACGGGCTCGGCTTCGACGTCGTCGACGCGGGACCGCTGTCCGAGGGCTGGCGCTTCCAGCGCGACACCCCCGGCTACGTCGTCGACCTCGACGCCGGCCGGCTCACCGAGGCCCTCGCGGCGGCGAAGCGCTACCGGGAGATGTGACGCCTCACGCGGCGGACCGGTCCCGGCGGTCGCGGGCCGCGGCCAGCACCGTCGGGGCCAGTGCGGCGGCGATGCGGGCGTAGCCGGCCGACGACGGGTGGAACCGGTCGGCGGAGAACAGCGCCGGGTCGGCGCCGAAGGCGCGGCTCACCTCGGCGGCCACCGGCGCGACGACGGCGCCGTGCGCCCGCGCGACGGCGGCCTGGCGCTGCTGCAGCAGCGTGCACGCGGCCCGGACCGCGGGGCGCAGGACCGGCGGGACGAACGGGATGCTGGACATGTCCGGCGCCGGGACCACGACGACGTCGGTGCCGCCGGCGCGCAGGTCGGTCACGGCGGCGCCGAGCGCGCCGGTGGCGGACTCGACCGGGACGAAGCGGGCGAGGTCGTTGGCGCCGACCACGACGACGGCGAGGTCGGCGGACAGCGGAGCGGCGCGGCGGACCTGCGCGGCGAGGTCACCGGAGACGGCGCCGGGGACGGCGAGCACGGTCAGCTCGGTGTCGATGCCGGCGCCGCGCAGCTCCCGGGCCAGGCGCGGGCCGAGGGCGTCCTCGGCGCGGGCAGCGCCGGAGCCGTACGCGATCGAGTCACCGAGGACGACGAGGCGCAGTGGTGCGGTCACGGCAGGTGCAACGCCGGCCGGCGGGGCGCTGTGCCCGCCGGCCGGCGTGGGGAAGGACTCACCGGCACGCGGCAGGTCCCTGCAGCAGCCGCTAGGCGCGCGGGCCGCCCGCGGCGTAGACGACCTGGCCGGAGACGAAGCCGGCGCCCTCGCTGACGAAGAACGACACCAGGTGGGCGATGTCCTCGGGCTGCCCGACCCGCGCGACCGGGATCTGCGAGGCGGCGGCCTTGACGAAGTCCTCGAAGGGGACGCCCATGCGCTCGGCGGTGGCCTTGGTCATCTCGGTCTGGATGAAGCCGGGGGCGATGGCGTTGGCGGTGACGCCGAACTTGCCCAGCTCGATGGCGAGGGTCTTGGTGAAGCCCTGCAGGCCGGCCTTGGCGGTGGCGTAGTTGGCCTGCCCGCGGTTGCCCAGCGCCGAGACGCTCGAGAGGTTGACGACGCGGCCCCACTTGCCGTCGACCATGTACTTCTGGCAGGCGCGGGTCATGAGGAACGAGCCGCGCAGGTGCACGTTCATGACCATGTCCCAGTCGACCTCGGTCATCTTGAACAGCATGTTGTCGCGGGTGACGCCGGCGTTGTTCACCAGCACGACGGGAGCGCCGAGCTCGGCGGCGATCCGGTCGACGGCGGCCTGCACCTGCTCGGCGTCGCTGACGTCGGCCCCGACGCCCAGCGCCCGGCCACCGGCGGCCTCGATCTCCTGCACGGTGTCCTTGGTGGTCGCCTCGTCGAGGTCGAGCACGGCCACGGCGAAGCCGTCGGCGGCCAGCCGCTTGGCCGTCGCGGCACCGATGCCGCGGGCGGCGCCGGTGACGACGGCGACGCGGGGGGTTGCCTCGCTCATTGCAGATCCTCTCGCTGGTGGCGGCGGCGTCGGTGCCGGCCGTCCGGGTGGGGGCTGCCCGCCGGTGTGTCCCCGGGGGGAGCCCGCGCTGCGCCGGACAGGTTACGTCGGGCGCACGGGACCCCGGCCGGAGGCCCGCCGACCCGGGATCAGGGCCAGATCGAGGCGATGATGATCGCGGCGACCGACAGCTGCGCGGCGGCGCTGACCAGGCTGGCGGGGTGGAAGGCGACCTCGGTGACGAGGTGGCCGAGCCTGCCCGGGGTGATCAGGTCGAGGCCGAGGAAGGCCAGCGCCTGCAGGAGGACCCCCAGCAGGCCGAACACGACGGTGTAGAGCAGCGCGTCGCCGAAGCCGGCGTCGGCGTTGGTCCAGATGGTCGTGAAGATGATCGCCCCCTGGGCCAGGAACCCGGCCGCCAGCACGATCCCCGCGCTCACCGAGCGGTCCTCGTAGATGTGCCGGCCCAGGTGGCCGGGCGTGAGCAGGTCGAGGACGAGGTAGCCGACGGCCAGCAGCACGAGGCCGACGGCGGTGTAGGCGACGGCGTAACCGATGCTGGCCAGCACGGGGGTGGACCTCCTGGGGCGGCGGGTCGGAGAGCAGGTCGGGCGGACGGGCCTGCAAGTCCTACCGCACCGCTCCCCCGGCCCGCACGCGGCCTCGCCCGGGGCCGCTCCTCAGCCGGCCGGCCGCGGTCCCCCGGCGCGGACGACGTCGACCCGGTCGAAGCCCTCCGCCGTCGAGGGCGGCACCAGGCGGGCCCGGGTGGCGAACACGCCGACGAGCGGCACCCGCGCCCGCTCCTCGCGGGCGTCGTTGCAGGCCAGGCAGGTGCCCAGCGGGGTGTCCACCCAGACGGCGCGCACCGGGACGCCGGCGGCGCGGCCCGCGGCCAGCAGGGCGGCCCGCTCCCCCGGCGAGGGGTTGGTGTTGTCGACGACGACGCTGCGCCCGGCCGCCAGGTGCTCGGCGACCACGCGCTGCTGCCGGGCCTCGCGCCGGCGGGCCCGCGGCCAGTGGTCCTTGCTCACGACCGCGTGGGTGTCCGCGAGGTGCTCGCGGACCCACGTGGACTTGCCCGCGCCCTGCAACCCGACCATCACGACCAGCTCAGCCACTGCGGCCCCGGTGCAGGGCCCCGCGCCGAGCGGAGCGAGGCGAGGGGGGCACCGGGGTCCTTCGACTAGGCGCTGCGCCGCAGCGGCGTCACCGGCTCGTCGTCGTCGAGGACGAACCGGGACGCGGGGTGCTCGACGAGCGCGAGCACCCGCCCGGACATGAACCGCGCGGTGCGCACCGGCGTGCCGCCGCGGGTGGTCTCGGTGACCTCCACCAGGCCGCGGCCGTGGGTGACGTCGACCCGCCGCCCGGCTCGGGTGGCCTCGATCTCGTAGGTGCGGGTGGTGCCGCCGGCATCGATCACGATCTCGACACGATCGCCCTTCACGGGGTCCTCCTCAGGGGGTGCTGCCGGGCACCTCGCCCGACTACTGATCAACGTCCTCCTGGGGTCCGACATTCCCTGCGGGAGGGCGTCCGCGCAGGTCAGTCCGGGTGTCCGCGGCGGGACGGCCAGTGCGGGTGCAGCGTCCGGACCGAGGCCAGCGCCGCCCGCCGGGCCTGGGCGCGCTGGCGGGCGCGGCTGGTCCGCGCGGCCCGGGGCTCCTCCCTCAGCAGGGCGTCGAGCCAGTGCCCGCGCGGGTCGACGTCGACCAGCAGCGCCTTGACCAGCAGTGTGAGCGGGATGGCCAGCAGGGCGCCCAGCGCGCCGAGGACCCAGCCCCAGAAGAGCAGCGCGAGGAAGGTGACCGTCATCGACAGGCCGACCGAGTCGCCGACGAAGCGGGGCTGGATCAGCGTCTGCACCACGAAGTTGAGCAGCGCGTAGACGCCCAGGACGACCCAGAACTCCGTCCAGCCGCCGTCGAGCAGGGCGAGCAGGGCCGGCGGGATGACGCCGAGGACGAACCCGATGTTCGGGACGTAGTTGGTGATGAACGACAGCAGCCCCCACAGCACCGGCAGCGGGACCTCGAGGACGGCCAGCGCGATCGTGTCGCCCACCGCGACGATCGCGCCGAACACCGTGCTGACCAGCAGGTAGGAGCGGGTGCCGCGGGCGAACAGCCCCAGGGCGATGGGCAGGTGCGGCCGCTCCTCGGCCACCAGCGCGAGCCGCCGGCCGAACCCGCCGGACTCGATGGCGAGGAAGACCATCGCCGACAGCAGCAGCACGAGCGTGGTGGCGGTGTCGGTGACCCGGGTGAGCAGGCCGGTGGCCAGGCCCACCAGCTGGCCGTAGTCGAACCGGTCGACCAGCTCCTGGATCTGCGTCGAGGACAGTCCGGCCTCGTCGAGCCGCCGCACCGTGTCGTCGAGGAGGACCGCGAACTCCGGCGCGTAGTCGGGCAGCAGGACGGCGAACTGCGCGATGGCCACGACCAGCAGCGAGCCCAGGCCCAGCAGCACGCTCCACACCAGCAGCAGCAGGACGGTGGCCGCGGCCCAGCGGGGCACCCCGTGGCGCAGCAGCCAGCGCTGCACCGGCATGAGCGCGACGACGACGACCAGCGCGAGCATCACCGGCGCGATCAGCCACGCGATCTCCCGCACCCCGGCGACGGCGATGGTCGCGGCCGCGGCGCCGACGAGCATCACCAGCCAGCGCGGCAGCACGCCCGACGCCGGTGCGGCCGCCGTCGGCGCCCCGGCCGGCTCCGGCTCCGAGGCGGCGCCGGGCACGTCGACGGCGAGGCCCGGGGTCGGCCCGTCACCCGGCCGGGCCGGGTCGGCGCCCGGCTCCGTGCCGTCGAGCGCGGCCGCGATGACGGCCTCCTCGTCGGCCGGCGCCAGCCGGGTGCTCCCAGTGCGCGCCCGCTCCTGCCCCGGGCCGGGCACGTGGTGCTGCGTGGCCATGGAGCCCCCTTCCCCGTCCAGCGCCCCCCGTGGGGTGCCCAGCGTGTCACGGCACACACCGCCCGCCGGGCCGGCCGACGACGGGTGTCGCACCGGCCGGGACGGCGGGCGGGCGCCGTCCGGGGTCAGTCGGCGACGGCCTCCCCGGCCGCGGCCGGGCGGCCGCCGAACACCTCGGCGGCCACCTCGCGCCGGGCCTCGGTGAGCCACTCGTACTGCCGGTGCGCCTGGTCGATGAGGCGGTCGAGCTCGGCGCGGTCGAGGCGCTGGTCGACCTCGGCGACGATCCGCAGGGTCTCGAACCCGCTGCGCTTGCCCCGGACGGCCGAGGCGAGGAACTCGAACTCGACCAGGTCCGACAGCGGCGAGCGCGACAGCAGGCGGCCGTTGAGCTTGGCACGGCTGACCTTCTCCGCCAGCCAGACGCCGAGCTGCTTGTACTGCCGCACCGGGATGCCGACCGCCCGGGTGACCCGCAGCAGGGCCGCCCGCTCGTCGCGCAGCTCGGTGAGCAGCTGTTCGAGCGGCGGTTCCCACCGCGAGCCCCGGTGGACCCCCAGCATGCGGCCGACCAGCTCGATGCCACCGGTGGCCGCGGCCAGGTGGTCGTTGACGTAGACGCCGAGGAGCTCGACGTTGCGCTGCGGGTGCACGGGCTCGTTCACGCAGGACCTCCTGGCGGGGACGTTCCGGACGGATCATCCTCGCCGACCGGACCGCCGGGCGGCGCGGGGTGTCGCCCGGCCGGGTCCCGGCCCGCCGCCCGGGCGAGCAGTCGCGCGGCCGTGGGCCGCAGCTCGCACTCCAGGTCCCAGCCGCCGGCGGCCAGCCGCTGCCCCACCGCCTGCCGGGAGACGCCGAGCACCGCGGCGGCCGCGGACCGCGTGCCGCCCGCGGCGACCAGGTCGACGGCCGCCCACGCCGCGGCGCTGCGGCGGGCGAGCAGCACCGCGAGGGCGGTGAGCACGGCCTGCGCGTCGGCCGCGGCCTCCGCGTCGGCGCCGCGCACGGCCAGGCGGGCGGGACGGCGGGCGGCCGCCCCCAGCGCCCGGCGCGCGGCCAGCGCGACCGGCCCGTCGTCGTCCCCGGGCCCGGCGCCCACGCCGATCCGCCAGCCGCCGGCGCGCACCAGCCGCGCGACGGTGTCGACGGCGGTGGCCGCGTCCCCGGCGCCGGCCGACCAGCCCTCGCCGAGGGGGCGGGCGCCGGGCCCGAGGGCGGCCGGTGGCCCGCCGGCGGTTCCCGGGTCCGACCCGCCGGCGGCCGCGGTCAGCGGGGCACAGGCGAGGGCCAGGGGCACGCGGGCAGCGTCGTCGCCCCGGCCGTCCCCGGCAAGCTCCTGGGCTTGCCGGGCGCGCCGCTCAGTCCCCGGCGAGCTCCGGCGGGAAGCCGCCGGTGGCCACCGGGCCCCACGCCTCGATCGTGATCCGCAGCAGCGCCTTACCCTGGCGGACCATCGCCGCGCGGTACTCCGCCCAGTCGGGGTGCTCCCCGCTGATCGACCGGAAGTACTCCACCAGCGGCTCGAGCGCCTCGGGCAGGTCGAGCACCTCCGCACACCCGTCCACCTGCACCCAGGGGTCGTCGAAGTCCTCCGACAGGACGCACAGCGAGACCGCCGGGTCGCGGCGGGCGTTGCGGGCCTTCGCCCGCTGGGGATAGGTGGAGACGACGACCCGCCCCTCACCGTCCACCCCGAAGGTCACCGGGGACAGCTGCACGCCCTCGCGGCGCCGGGTGAGGAGCACCGCCCGGTGGCGCGGGCGGAGGAAGTCGAGCAGGGCGGCACGGTCGACGCGGTCGGCTCTCGCGGTCCTGGGCACGGCCCCGACGCTAGCGGCGCCTCCGTCCGCCGGGCGCCGGGGCCGTGCCACTGGACGGCCGGACGGTCAGCTGCCGGTTTTCTTGACCCCGAACATCAGCACCCGCCGGTCGATGTCGTAGTGCACGGTCTCGGTGGCGGTGAGCAGGTCCTGCAGGTTGTCGGCGTCGTCGGGGTCGAGGGTGAGGATCTCCTCCCACGCGCCCTGGTCGAGGACCAGCTGCAGGGTGTAGGTGCCGGGCTGGCCGGGCTCCCCGGCGATCCAGCTGAACTGGTAGTGCGACAGCTGCCGGACCTTGACGCTGTTGTCGGTGACCGGCTGCGGGACCTCGGACATGGTGGACCTCTCGGGACGGGCCGGGGCGGGGTCCCCGGCACGCGCCCCCTACCCGGTCAGGAGGCCGCCGACCCGGCGTCCCGCCGTCCGCCCGACCGGTGGTCGCCAGTGATCCGTGGTGCGATGGGAACCATGAGGTTCCGCCTTCCCGGACGTCCGGACGCGCCGCCGTCCGCGGGCGCCGCCGCGGCGACGGAGCGTCCGCGGACCACGAGGTCCGGCACGGGCTCCGGCACGGGCTCCGGCACGGGCTCCGGCACGGGCTCCGTCACCGGTCCGGCGCCGGACCTCTCCGGCGAGGGCGGACGCGGCGACCCGCGGGCGGCCGACCACGAGGCGACGGTCGCCCCGACGCCGGGCTGGGAGCGGGGCCGGCGCGCGATGTCGGCCTTCAGCACCCTGGCCGTCGCCTCGGCGCAGCTGCTGCTCATCAGCGCGGCCCTCGTCGTCGTCTTCTGGGTGCTGGGCAGGCTGTGGGTGATCCTCCTGCCGATCGTGCTCGGCCTGCTGTTCGCCACCGTGCTCTGGCCGCCCACCCGGTTCCTGCGGAAGCACCGCTGGCCCCCCGCGCTGGCCGCGGCGGTCGTGCTGCTGGCGTTCCTCGGTCTCATCGGCGGGCTGATCGCGGCCATCGCACCCCAGGTGGCCGACCAGGTGACCGACCTCGCCGACCAGGCCACGAGCGGGCTGGAGCAGATCCAGCAGTGGCTCCAGGGGCCGCCGTTCAACATCGACCAGGAGCAGATCGGCCAGTACGTCGACCAGGCGATCGACTCGGTCCAGTCCAACGCCTCGAACATCGCCGGCTACGCCGCGACCGGCGCCTCCGCCGTCGGCAACGGGCTCCTCAACCTGGTCCTGGCGCTGCTGCTGGCGTTCTTCTTCATCAAGGACGGGCCGCGCTGGGTGCCGTGGCTGACCGCGCAGACCGGCCCGAAGGCGGCGCCGCACGTGGCCGCGCTGTCGCAGAAGACCTGGTCCACGCTGTCGGAGTTCATCAAGCAGCAGGCGTTCGTCGGCTTCATCGACGCCCTCTTCATCGGCATCGGCCTGTGGATCTTCGACGTGCCGCTGGTCATCCCGCTCGCGGTGCTGACCTTCTTCGGCGCGTTCATCCCGATCATCGGCGCCTTCGTCGCCGGCGCGTTCGCCGTGCTCATCGCCCTGGTCGACGAGGGGCCCTACGTCGCCCTGGCGATCTTCGGGGTCGTCCTGCTCGTGCAGCAGATCGAGGGCAACGTGCTGCAGCCGATCATCCAGGGCCGCGGGTTCAACCTGCACGCCGCGGTGGTCATCCTCGCCGTCACCGCGGGCAGCAGCCTCTTCGGCATCGTCGGCGCCTTCCTCGGGGTGCCGGTGGCCGCGCTCATCGCCGTGGTCTACCGGTACACGCGCGACGCGTTCGACGGCCGCCATCCCGAGGTCGCCGACGACGGCACGCAGACGCGGGTCTCCGGCGACGACGACGGCGCCGTCCTCACCCGGGAGCAGGCGCCGGGGACCGCCGGGGGCTGACCACGCGGGAATGCGCGCGGGCCCGCCGTCGCTGTCCCTGGCGACGTCGTCCCGCAGGAGGTACCCCGTGCCGCAGCGACCGGAGGAGCTCGTCGAGCTGCTCCCCGAGGCCGAGCCGTTCCTCGCCGCCGAGGCGCAGGTGCGCAGCCCCGGCGACCGGCGCGGCCTGGTGCTGGTGCACGCCCTGGGCGGCGACTTCGACGCCGCCTCCTCGGTCGCCCTGGCCGGCGCCCACCTGCTGGGCGCGCTGCCGCACCGCACCATCGCGCGCCTGGACGCCGACCTGCTGGTCGACTACCGGGCCCGGCGGCCGCGGATGTCGTTCGCCGGTGACCGGTACGAGTCCTTCGACGCGCCGGAGATCGTGCTGTCGGCGCTGGAGGACGACGCCGGCGAGCCGTTCCTGCTGCTGACCGGGCCCGAGCCCGACTACCGGTGGGAGGCGTTCGTCGCCGCCGTCGCCGGCCTCGTCGAGCGCCTCGGCGTCACCTCGGTCGTGGCGGTGCAGGCCATCCCGATGCCGGTGCCGCACACCCGGCCGGTGACGGTCACCGCGCACGCCACGCGCCGGGCCCTCATCGAGTCCTACCCCGTCTACTGGGGCGACCTGCGCATCCCCGGGAGTGCCCCGGCCCTGCTGGAGCTGCGGCTCGGCGAGGCCGGCGTCGACGCCCTGGGCGTGGCCGCGCACGTGCCGCACTACCTGGCCCAGGCCACCTACCCGGCGGCGACGCTGACGCTGCTCGAGCACGTCGGCCGGCTGACCGGCCTGGTGCTGCCCGTCGAGACGCTGCGCGAGGCCGCCCAGGAGCACCGCACCGAGGTCGACGAGCAGATCGCGCGGTCGGCCGACAACACCGCGGTCGTGGCGGCGCTGGAGCAGCAGTACGACCAGTTCACCGCCGCCCGCGAGAGCAACGACCTGCTCGGCAGCGTCGGCGAGGTGCCCACCGGCGACGAGATCGGCGCGGAGTTCGAGCGCTTCCTCGCCGAGCAGGACCGCCGCTCCGGCGAGTAACCGGTCACCGGCCGGCGGCCACCGGCCGCCGCGCGCGCACCACGGCGAAGGCCAGCGCGCCGAGCACCCCGACGACGGCGAACAGGTAGAAGCCCCACGGGTAGGCGATCCCCGCCGTCACCAGGGCGCCGGTGATCACCGGGCCGACGATGGCGCCGATCCGCCCCGCCCCCGCCGACCAGCCCAGCGCGGTGGCCCGCGCGTGCGGCGGGTTGTTGGCGCTCGTGAACGCGTAGACGAGCACCTGCGCGGAGAAGACGAAGCAGCCGGTCAGGAAGCACATGAGGTACAGGCCGGCGGTGGGCAGCTCGACCGACAGCAGGGCGAGGAAGACCGCGCCGGAGGCGAACCAGATCATCCCCGCGGTGCGGGCGCCGATGCGGTCGGCCACGGTCCCGGCGACCAGCAGCCCGACGATCGCCCCGACGTTGAGGACCAGCAGGAAGGCCAGCGAGTCGCCGAGGTCGTAGCCGGCCTCGCGCATGATCGTGGGCAGCCAGTTGTTCAGGCCGTAGACCAGCAGCAGGCCCATGAACGACGTGACCCCGATGGCCAGGGTGTTGCGCGCGTACCCCCCGGTGAACAGCGACCGGACCGTCGCCGCCGCCCCCGCGCTCGCACCGGCCGGGGCCGGAGCCGCGGTGTCCTCCGGCTCCAGCCCGTACCGGCGGGCCACGTCCTCGGCCTCGGCCCGGCGACCGGCGGCCAGCAGCCAGGACGCCGACTCCGGCAGCCGGGCCACCATCAGCGGCACCAGGACCAGCGCCGGGGCCGCACCGATGACGAACATCCACCGCCAGCCCAGCGACGGGATCACCACGATCGCCAGGGCGGCGGTCGCGACGGCGCCCACGTGGTAGCCGGTCATCATCGTCGTGGTGGCGCGGCCGCTGCGGCCGGCGCCGGTGAACTCGTTGACCATGGCGATCGCGGTGGGCAGGCAGCCGCCCAGGCCCACCCCCGCCAGGAAGCGCAGCACCCCGAACACGGTCGCGTTCGGCGCGAACGCGCACAGCAGGGTGAGCAGCGAGAAGGCCGCCACCGCGCCGATGAGGGCCTTGCGGCGGCCGACGACGTCGGTGAGCGTGCCGATCGTCAGTGCCCCGACCATCATCCCGACGAGGCCGATGGTCACGACGGCGGTGGCGCCGGTGCCGGACAGCGCGTACTCCCCCGGCTCCCTGAGCGTGGGGAGGACGGTGCCGACGACCACGAGGTCGAAGCCGTCGAGCAGGACCGCGACCCAGCACAGCGGGGCCACCCAGCCGACGGCGCCGGCCGCCGTCCCGGACGTCGTCGGGCGCGTGGGCGTGGTGCTCATGGGGACCTCCGCGGCGAGGTGGTCAGCACGGTCGACCGACGGTAGGTGCGCGGTACGGCGTCCCCCACTCGGGTCCCGCCCAGCGGAAGCGTCCTCCCTCAGGCGAAGACGATGGTCCGGTCACCCTCCACGATGACGCGGTCCTCGACGTGCCAGGTGACCGCCTGGGCGAGCACCTGCCGCTCCACGTAGCGGCCGACCCGGCGCATGTCCTCGACCGTGGCGCGGTGGTCGACCCGCGCCACCTCCTGCTCGATGATCGGCCCGGCGTCGAGCTCGGGGGTCACGTAGTGCGCCGTCGCCCCGATCAGCTTGACGCCGCGGTCGTGCGCCGCCTGGTACGGGTTGGCGCCCACGAACGCCGGCAGGAAGCTGTGGTGGATGTTGATCAGCCGCTCGGGGAAACGGCTGCAGAAGTCGGCCGACACGATCTGCATGTAGCGGGCCAGCACCACCAGGTCGACGTCGCCGACGAGCTCCAGCGCCCGGGCCTCCGCCGCCGCCTTGGTCGCCGGCGTCACGGGCACGTGGTGGAAGGGCACCCCCGCCGCGACGGCGACCGGCTCGAGGTCGGGGTGGTTGGAGACGACGGCGGCGATGTCGGCGCGCAGGTCACCGGCGCGCACGCGGTAGAGCAGCTCCTGCAGCACGTGGTCGGTCCTCGACACGAAGACGGCCAGCCGCGGCCGGCGCGCGGCCTCGGCCAGCCGCCAGGTCAGCTGCCACTGGGCCGCGAGCAGCTCGAGCGCGCCCTCCAGCTGCGGGCGGCGCTGCGACAGGCCGGGCAGCACGAACTCCAGCCGCAACGTGAAGGTGCCGCCGGTCGGGTCGGAGGAGTGCTGCTGGGACTCGGTGATGTTCGCGCCGACGTCGGCCAGCAGCCGCGAGAGCACCGCGACGATGCCCGGCCGGTCGGGGCAGCGCACCACCAGCCGCCCCACGTCGGTGGTGGCGGGGTCGTGGGCGAGCGGGGCGGCGGACACGGTGCGCCATGGTGGCAGGGCGGCCGCCCCGGTCACACGGCGGGCAGACGGGCCCGGGTCCGCTCCGCGACGTCGAAGAGGTCCCCGTACTCCTCCACCCGCGCGAGCACCTCCTCGGTGCGGAACCGCAGCTCGCCGGGGTCGGCGCCGCCGCGGACGGCGTCCACCTCGTCCCAGCCGACCGGGGTGGACACCGGGGCGTCGGGACGGGCGCGCATCGAGTACGGCGCCACGGTGGTCTTCGCGGGGTTGTTCTGGCTCCAGTCGACGAGCACCTTGCCCGGGCGCAGTACCTTCTCCATCCGCCACACGACACGGTCGGGGGTCTCGGCGGACAGCTCCTGGGCCAGCGCCTTGGCGTAGCGGGACGGGTGGTCGCGGTCGGTGACCCGGATCGGCGCGTACACCTGCATGCCCTTGGAGCCCGACGTCTTGACCACCGGGTCCAGCCCGTCGGCGACCAGCGCCACCCGCAGCCGCTCGGCCAGGTCGCAGCACTCGGCGATGCCGGCCTGCGGCCCCGGGTCGAGGTCGAGCACGAGCAGGTCGGGCAGCGTCGGCTGCAGCTTGCTGCCCACCTGCCACTGCGGGACGTGCAGCTCCAGCGCGGCGAGGTTGGCCGCCCACGCGAGGTCGGCGACGGTCTCCAGCAGCACCATCTCCAGCACCTCGCGGTCCCGGGAGCTGCCCGGGCTGGGCACGGTCACCCTCCGCACCCAGTCCGGCGCGTGGCGGGCGGTGTTCTTCTCGTAGAACGCCTGCCCCTCGACGCCGTCGGGCCAGCGGGTGAAGGTGACCGGCCGCCCCGACAGGTGCGGCAGGAGCACCGGCGCGATCCGCACGTAGTAGTCGATGACCGCGGCCTTGGTGAACGAGACCTCGGGGAAGAGCACCTTGTCGAGGTTGGACACCGACAGCTGCCGGCCCTCGACGCGCACCCGCTGCTTCACGGCGTCCCCCTCACGGGGACCACTCCACGACGACGTCGTCGACGTCGAGGTCGTCGCGCAGCCCCCGCCACGCAGGGTGGCGCATCCGGCCGTCCGCGGTCCACGCCGCGAAGGCCACCTCGCCCACGAGGTCCGGCTCGGCCCACCGCGCATCCCGGGCGACGTCGCGGGGGACGTCGCCGGCGAACGGCGTCCTGGGGCGGGCCGTGAGCAGCTCCCCGAGCTCGCGCAGCGCCGCGTCGGTGAACCCGGTGCCCACGTGCCCGGCGTAGACCAGCCGGCCGTCGTCGTCGTGGACGCCGACCAGCAGCGAGCCCACTCCCCCGGCCCGCCGCCCCTTGCCCGGCCGCCACCCGCCGACGACGACGCTCTGCATCCGCAGGTGCTTGACCTTGCGCCACTCCGGGGCGCGCACGCCCGGCCGGTAGGCCGAGTCCAGCCGCTTGGCCACCACGCCCTCGAGACCGTTGTCGCGGCTGGCGGCGTGCACGTCGGCGCCGCCGCCGCGGAACCACGGGGTGGTGACCCAGCGCCGGCCCTGTGCGCCCAGGCCGTCGAGCCGCTCGCGGCGCTCGTCGTAGGGCAGGTCGAGCAGGCTCTCCCCGGCGACGGTCAGCACGTCGAAGACGAGGTAGGTCACCGGGGCGGCGGCGGCCAGGCGGGCCACCTCGGCGCCGCCGGTGCGGTGCATGCGGTTCTGCAGCAGGCCGAAGTCGGGCCGGCCGACCCGGTCGAGGGCCACCACCTCGCCGTCGACGACGACGTCGGTGCCCACCAGCCCGTCCGGCGCCGGGTTCAGTTCGGGATAACGGGCGGTGATCGGCGTGCCGCTGCGGGCCCACAGCTCGGCCCGGCCGTCGCGCACGGCGGCCAGCGCGCGGACGCCGTCCCACTTGAACTCGTAGCCCCACGCGGCGTCGTCCCCGGCGGGGGGCAGCTCCCCGGCGACGGCGAGCATCGGCGCCGGGACCGGCGGCCCGGGCAGCGGGGACGGGCGCACGGGTCAGGCGCTGCGCCGCGACGTGCGCTTGGCCGGCTCCTTCTTGGCGGCGGTGACCTTGCGCGCGCGCGTGCGGGCCGGCGCCTCCTCAGCGGCGGCGGGCTCGGCCTTCTCCGCGGGGGCCTTTTTCCGCGCCGGAGCGGTCTTCTTCGCCGGCGCCCGGCGGGCCGATGCCGGGGCCTCGTCCTCCTCGGCCGCTCCGCCGCGGGCCCGCTCGACGCTGCGCCGCAGCGCGCTCATCAGGTCGACCACCGCCGCGCCAGGGTCGGCGGTCTCGGGCACCGGCTGCACGTCGCCGCCGGTCTGCTTGGCCTCCAGCAGCGCGGTCACGGCCTCGCGGTAGTCGTCGGTGAACTCACCCGGGTCGAACTCCCCGGCCATCGAGGTGATGAGCGCCTCGGCCATCTGCAGCTCCTGCGGGCGCACCGACACGTCCTCGTCGAGGAAGCCGAAGTCGGGACGGCGGATCTCGTCGGGCCAGCGCATGGTGTGCAGCACCAGGACGCCGTCGCGGACGCGCAGCGCGGCCAGCGACTCCCGCTGCCGCAGCGCGATCTTGGTGATCGCCACGCGGCCGGTGTTCTCCAGGGCGTCGCGCAGCAGGACGTAGGGGCGGGTGGCCGGGCCGTCGGGCTCGAGGTAGTAGGTCTTCTCGAAGTGCACCGGGTCGATCTCGGCCTGGTCGACGAACTGCATCACCTCGATCTCGCGCCGGGTGGACAGCGGCATCTCGGCGAGGTCGTCGTCGGTGAGGATCACCAGCTGGCCGTCGGGCAGCTCGTAGCCCTTGGCGATGTCGCCGTACTCGATCTCCTCGCCGTCGATCGAGCAGACCCGCTTGTACTTGACCCGGCCGCCGTCGGCGGCGTGCACCTGGTGGAAGCGGACGTCCTTGTCCTCCGTGGCCGAGTAGAGCTTGACCCCGATGCTGACCAGGCCGAACGAGACCGCGCCGCGCCAGATCGAGCGCATGTCCACTCCCCTTCCCCGGGCTCCGGTCCGCCGACCGGCCGGGCCCGCAGGATAGGTGCGGGCCGGCGGCCCCGGCAGCACGATCGCCGCTGGTCTCCTCCGCCCGGGGGAAGCGGGCTCCCTGTTCTCAGTCCTGTTCGGCGTGCCGGCCGGCGTCGTCACCCGGGCCGGCGTCGGCTCCCGCGGCCTCCGGCGGCGAGGGGGCCAGGGCACCGTTCTGGATGGCGTCGTAGACGAACTGCAGGACGTCGCTGCCGGCGACCAGCGTCATGGTGAACGCCGCCAGCCGGGTCGCGCGCGGCGCCGCGACGTAGCCGAAGACGAGCCCGGTGGCCACCCACTGGGCCAGGCAGAACGGACAGGTCAGCAGCTCGCCGACGGCGTGCTTCACGCCGCCGTGCTCACGGACCTCCTCGGCGACCTCCGCGTGCCCCGAGGGTCCCTGGAAGGCCGTGAACGGAGCGCGCAGCGGCGCGGTGACGGGGTCCTTGGCGATCCGGCGGGCGAGCCGGAAGGTGGCGATGGCCAGCAGGACCGCGTCCCCCGGGGGGATCCGGTCGGGCAACTCCCGCCCCGATGCCCGCACGGCCGCCGCGGCGGTCGACACCAGCCCGAGGTACACGCCCATCGCCCCGAGGTCACCGGCGAGCGGGCGGGGCTCTCCCCGGGTGTATTCGCGCTCCTGGGTGCGCACCCAGCGCCGGACCGGCGCCCCGATCCGCTGGACCTCGTCTGCGATCGCCATGCCGCTCTCGCTACCCCGCGGCCGGGGACGGCATGCCGGTCCGGCGCTGCGCGCCGGGTCACGCATGGGCCCGGACGCGGCGGGTAGGTCGCGATCACGACACCGGTCGCCCGACCGGTTGCCCCGTCCGCACGGACGGACGCGCGTGCCGCGGCGCACGCACCCCAGAGCGGAGGCACCCATGACCGAGCCGAACGACCCCGGGGCCGGCCACTCGGCCCTCAACGACGCCGAGTTCCCCGACGACGAGCGGGGCCTGACCGGCACCTCCGACGTCGCCGGCCTCCTCCGCCCCGAGGCCCAGACCGCCCGCGACGTCTTCCCCGAGGACGAGGGCATCCCGGAGGTCGCGCAGGACGACTCCCCCACGATGATGTCGTCGGAGGACCCGGAGTTCGCCCCGCTGCCGCGTGAGGACCCCGGCGCGGTGGTCGACTTCGGCACCACCGCGTACGAGCAGTCCGAGGGCGAGTCGCTCAGCGGCCGGCTCGAGCGCGAGGTGCCCGACGTGCAGCCCGGCGTCCGGGCGGCGGAGGACCCGCAGGCGGCGTCCATGCAGCTGGAGCAGGACACCTCGACGTCGTTCGACAGCGACTCGGGGACCAACAGGACGGCCGACGACATCGAGGCGACCGCCGACCGCCGCGCCGGCGGCGAGGGTCCCGAGGAGGCCGCCGTCCACCTCATCGACCCCTGAGGCGGCGCCTGCGCCGGCGCAGGCCCGCACCGCCCAGCCCGACAGGTCCCCTGACAGGGGAACACCTGCCGGGTTGGTTGGCGTGCGGCCACCGGGTTGTCTACGTTGTAAATGCGGTTGAGCAGGCAGCCGCGTGCGCCGGCGGCCGACCGCCTCCGGCACACCCCCCGACGACCGCCCGTCCACCCGGGGCGATGACACCCCCGGTGCTCGCGGCGGTAGATTGACCGGTGGCCGCGCCAGAGGGCGCGACCGCTGAGAGGAGCCCAGTCCGTGACCGCATCCGACCTGCCCGCCGGAGGGCACGACGTGTCGAACGAGGGCACGGAGGCACCCTTCGACGACGTGATCACGCTCTCGACCTCCACCGGTGAGGACGGCGCGGTCACGGTGACGGTCGTCGGCGAGGTCGACACCTTCACCGCCCCGGTGCTGCGTTCCTCGCTGGACACCCAGCTCGAGCAGCAGCCCCGTGAACTGGTCATCGACCTGTCCGGTGTCCAGTTCCTGGGTTCGGCCGGGCTGGCCGTCCTCGTCGAGACCCAGAAGTCGGCCCGCGCCCGCGACGTCGAGCTGCGCCTGGTCGCCACCACCCGGGCGGTCACCCGCCCGCTCGAGGTCACCGGCCTGATCGACCTGTTCACCATCGTGGACAGCACCGCCCGCTGATCCCGCACACCTGACGACGAGGCCCCGCTCCGGCGGGGCCTCGTCCGTTCCGGAGGGTCCGTTCCGGCGGGCCGGCTACGCGGACAGCAGGCGGCAGACTGCTCGCTCGAGCACCTTCTGGGCCTCGCGGTCGTCGTCGGCCCGGGCGGCGTCGGCGAGCGCGTCGGCGACCGTCTCGCCGTGCTCGTAGCGGTCGACCACCCGCGGGTCGACGTAGCTCGCCTTGCACACCGCAGGTGTGTTGCCCAGCTGCTCGGACACCCGCACGTAGGCGTCCCGGATCGTCCGGTTGCGGGCGGTGCGGCTCGGCGGCGGCGGCTGCTCGGCGAGCGCGGCGGCCATCATCACCGTGGCGTTCCACGTCCGGAAGTCCTTGGCCGTGATCTCCGCCCCGCTGACCTCCTTGAGGTAGGCGTTGATCTCGTCGCTGGTCACGTCGTGCCAGCTGCCGTCGTCCAACCGGTAGGCCAGCAGCTCGTCGCCGGCGTCGTCGGGGCGCTCGAGCAGCTGCCGGACCACGGTCGCCGTCGGCCGGTCGGTGATCTCCACCTCCCGCTCGATGCCGCCCTTGGCGGTGTACCGGAAGAACGTCCGCTCGCCCCGCACGCTCACGTGCTCCCGGCGCAGCGTGGCCAGGCCGTAGGTGCCGTTCTCCTCGGCGTACTCCTCGCTGCCGATGCGGAAGGTGCCCAGGTCCAGCAGCCGCAGCGCGCAGGCCAGCACCCGCTCCCGGTTGGGCCCGCGGGTGCGCAGCGCCGCGGCGACCCGGTCCCGGACGTCGGGCAGCTCGGAGGCGATCGCGAGGACCCGCTCGTGCTTCTCGGCGTCGCGCCGCGCCCGCCAGGCCTCGTGGTAGCGGTACTGCCGCCGACCCGCGGCGTCCAGCCCGGTGGCCTGGATGTGCCCGTTGGGCCAGGGGCAGATCCAGACGTCCTTCCAGGCCGGCGGGATGGCGATGCCCCGGATGCGGTCGAGCCGGTCGGGATCGCGGATCAGCGCGCCGGACTCGTCGCGGTAGGAGAAGCCCCGCCCGACGCGGCGCCGGGTCCAGCCCGGGCCGTGCACGTTGCTGCGCCGCAGTCTCACGCCCCGTGGATGGGCACCGCGACGGTCCCGTAAACGGACCGCCCGCTCAGCGCAGCTCGACCAGCCGCTGCATCCCGCTGACCTCGAGGATGTGCCGGGTCACGCCGCCGGCCGGCGCGTGCACGACGAGCCGCCAGCCCTCCGCCTCGGCGATCGCCGCGACGGCCAGGACCACCCGCACCGCCGCGCTGCTGAACAGCGTCACCGCGGTGAGGTCGAGCTCGACGCGGACGGTGCCGCCGTGACTCGCCTCCAGCAGCCGGATCCGCAGCTGCTCGGCGCTGGCCGTGTCGACGTCGCCGGCCGCGCGCACCACGGGGCTGCCGCCCTCCCGGTCGACGACGACCGTGGCGCCGCTGCCGCCCACCGGGTGCTCGGGCTCCTCGTCGGGCGTCTGCCGCAGCCGCGTGCGCAGCGTGACCGTGGTGCCGTGCTCGCCGCGCACCACCATCCCGTCGACGAGCTGCCGCATGATCAGCAGGCCCCGGCCGCGGTCCCCGGGGTCGCGGTCGGGGGGTCGCCAGGTGCCCTCGTCGTGCACGGTCACGGTGAGCACCCCGTCGACGTCGACCGCGGCCGTCACCCGCACCGGCCCGGGCTCGGTGTCGCGGTAGGCGTGCTCGGCGGCGTTGGCGCAGGCCTCCCCCACGGCCACCATCACGCCGACGCGGTCCTGCTCGCCCATGCCGAGGGCGGACAGCCAGGCGCCGAGGCGGCGGCGGACGGCGGGCAGCGCCGAGGGCACCGCCACCAGGTCCAGCTGTAGCGGCTCCACCGACAGGGACCGGCGGTGCGCCACCAGCACGGCGACGTCGTCGGGGCGGCCGGCGGCGGTGAGCACCCCGCCGGCGATCTCGGCCGCCAGGCCCGCCACGGCCCCGACGTCGAGCGCCTCCGGGTCGGCGAGGGCGGTGCGCGCGACGTCGCTGAGCCGGACGAGCGCCTCCGACGGCGGCGGGCCCGAGGCGGCCACGGCGCCGTCGGAGTAGAGGACCAGGGTGGCGCCGGGCTCCAGTGTGGCGCGGGCCACCGGGGTCGGGGTGCCGGCGAGCGTGCCCAGCGGCGGCCGCGCGGTCACCGGGAGGAAGTCGGTGGTGCCGTCGGCGTGCACCAGCAGTGGCGCCGGGTGACCGGCCGCGGCGTAGGTCAGCGCTCCGGTGGCGGCGTCGAGGACGGCGTAGAAGACCGACGCCCCCTGGACGTCGTCCATCTGGGCGGCGAAGTCGTCGAGCGCGGCCAGGACGGCCGCCGGGGCGGGGTCGCGCAGCGCGCTGGAGCGCATGGCGCCCCGCAGCCGGCTCATCGCCGCCGCGGCGGGCACGCCGTGACCGACGGCGTCGCCGATCACCAGGGCGAGGCGGCCGTGCCCCAGCGACACCGCGTCGTACCAGTCGCCGCCGGCCGACCGGGCCGAGGTGGCGGGGTGGTAGCTCCCCGACAGGCGGACGTCGGGCAGCAGCGGCAGCGACGGCGGCAGCAGGGAGTGCTGCGCCTGGCCGACGACGTCGACGGCCGGCCCGTGCCCCGGCGCGCCGCCGTCCGCACCGGCCCGCATGCCGTCGACGCCCTCACCGCCCTCGACGACCAGCACGGCGCCCGGGTCGGGGCCGGCGGCCAGCGGGCGCACCGCCACGGTGACCGGCGGCCCGCCGCCGCTCAGGGCGCCGGTGAGGGTCGCCGGGCGTCCCGTGCGCAGCACGCCGGCGACCAGGTCGGCGACCGGCCGGCCGCCGACCACCGGCAGGTCGGAGGGGGTGGACCCGAGCTCCCGGGCGCGGGCGTTGGCCCATACCGTGCGCTGCTCCGGGCCGGTGACGAACCACAGCGCCGAGGGGGCGTCCTCCAGGGCCGCGACCAGCGCGGCCGGGCCCTCGTCCACGACGGGACGGGGCCCCGGTGGCAGGCTGTCCTGGCTTGCGTTCATCCGGCACAAGCAGACAACAGGGCCGATACACCGGCAACCGCGCACACCGACCCGGCGACGTCCGGTTTCACCGGCACGGGAGGCGGGTACGACGGCGCGCTGGCGCACGACCGGGTGAGCACCCGGCCCCGGGCGGACCCCGGGAGGACCCGGCGGGCAGGATGGAGCCGGGCACCCCGGGACGCCGACGACGGCGGACGCGGGGAGGCCGGCGGAACGGACGAGGAGCGGACCACCGATGGCGGATTCGAGGGGCACGCCCGCCCAGGACGGGCGGCGCGCGGAACGGCTGGAGCTGCGCGTGCCCACCACGCCGACACAGCTGCCCGCGGTGCGGGCGATGGCCGGCGACCTGGCCATCCGCATGGACTACGACCTCGACTCGGTCGAGGACCTGCGCCTCGCGGTCGACGAGGCCTGCGCGACCCTCACCGCGATCGCCCTGGGCGACGCCCCGCTGACCGTGGTGTTCGAGACGACCCGCGCGGGGCTGCACATCGACGCGTGGGTGCCCACGGCCGAGGGGACGCAGGTCCCCCGCGACGGCTTCGGCTGGGCGGTCCTGCAGACCCTGGCCGACAACGTCGACGGCCGGCCGGCCACCCAGGCCACCGTGCCCGGCGGCGACGGCAGCGACTCGGCCGTCGCCGTGATCTCCATGGACAAGTACCTGCCCGGACAACGGCTGGGCGAGCTCGTCGGCCGCGCGGGCGGCGGCACGGGCAGCGACCTCACGGTCGCCCCGTGACGTCGGCGGCCGCCAGCAGCCGGGCCGTCGAGGAGGACCCCCTGGACGACGCCACCGCCGACCCGACCGACGCCGTCACCGCCGAGGACGCCGTCACCGGGGGCACCGCCACCGAGGGCGCCGCCGTCGGTGACGCGCCGGAGACCACGCCGGACCCGGCCGTCGAGCCCGACACCGTCGAGGCCGACACCGTCGAGCCCGACACCGTCGAGGCAGCCGAGCCCGACAGCCCGCCCGTGTCGGACAACCGCCGCCGGGCCGAGCGGACGGCGCCGCTGTTCGCCGAGCTCGCCACGCTGGAGAAGGCCGACCCGCGCCGGGAACGGCTGCGCGAGATCCTCGTCGAGGAGCACCTGCCCCTGGTCCGGCACTTCGCGCGCCGGTTCAGCAACCGCGGCGAGCCCTTCGACGACCTGCTGCAGGTGGGCACGCTCGGCCTGATCGCGGCGATCGACCGGTTCGACCCCAACCGCGGCGTGGAGTTCCTCTCCTTCGCCGTCCCCACCATCACCGGTGAGATCAAGCGGCACTTCCGCGACCAGGGCTGGTCGGTGCGGGTGCCCCGCCGGCTGCAGGAGCTGCACCTGTCGCTCAACTCCGCCGTCGGCGAGCTGGCGCAGAAGAACGGCCGCGCCCCGACGCCGTCGGAGCTGGCCGAGCACCTGGGCATCCCGCGCGAGGAGGTGCTGGAGGGTCTCGCGGTGGCCAACGCCTACCGCAGCAGCTCGCTCGACGAGCGGCTCTCCGGCGAGGACGACTCCCCCACGCTCGCGGCCACCCTCGGCGAGGAGGACGCCGCGCTGGAGGGCGTGGAGTACCGCGAGTCGCTGCAGCCGCTGCTGGCCACCATCCCGGCCCGCGAGCGCCGC
This sequence comes from Geodermatophilus obscurus, assembly GCF_900115395.1. Classification (GTDB taxonomy): domain Bacteria; phylum Actinomycetota; class Actinomycetes; order Mycobacteriales; family Geodermatophilaceae; genus Geodermatophilus; species Geodermatophilus obscurus_B. Next base: position 19,560 of record NZ_FOWE01000001.1, on the reverse strand, counting down.
ATCCTCATCCTGCGGTTCTTCGGGAACATGACCCAGTCGCAGATCGCCGCCGACATCGGCATCTCCCAGATGCACGTCTCCCGGCTGCTGTCCCAGACGCTGGCCAAGCTCCGCGAGGGCCTGCTCAAGGACTGACGAAGGACCCCCTCACCCCCCACCACTCGCTCCGCTCGCGGCGGGCCCCTGCGAGGGGGCCGTTCCAGCACGTCCCGGACGTCAGGCGGGCGGGGGCGTGCCGTCCTGCCGGACGACGCCGTTCTCCGCGGCGCGGGCCAGGTCGGTCGTCGGGGGCAGCTGGGGCGAGGGCAGCTGCGGGGAGGGCACGGCCGGGCCGTCGTCGGCGATGCTCGTCAGGTCGATCCGCGCCTCCGGCTGCGCGGCGGCCGGGGGCAGGCGCGACTCGAACCAGCTGCTGGTGTCGATGGGCTCGACCGGCGCGGAGCCGTTGCCCGGCGTGGGGACGTCGAGGAACGAGCGGCTCTCGCCGTCGCCGCCGCCGAGCCGGGACAGCCCCTCCAGCGCCTTGCTGAACTCGCTGGGGACGATCCACATCTTGTTGGCGTCGCCCTGGGCGATCTGCGGCAGCGTCTGCAGGTACTGGTAGGCCAGCAGCCCCTGGTCGGGCTTGCCGTCGTGGATGGCCTGGAACACCGTCTCGATCGACTTCGCCTGGCCCTGCGCCTGCAGGAACAGGGCCGCCCGCTCACCCTCGGCGCGCAGGATCCGGCTCTGCCGCTCGGCCTCGGCCTCCAGGATCGCCGCCTGCTTGCGGCCCTCGGCCGACAGGATCGCCGAGGCCTTCTGCCCCTCCGCCGTGGTGATCGCCGACTGCCGGGCACCCTCGGCCTGCAGGATGATCGCCCGCTTGTCGCGGTCGGCGCGCATCTGCTTCTCCATCGAGTCGCGGATGGACGGCGGCGGGTCGATGGCCTTGATCTCGACGCGGGCCACGCGCAGCCCCCACGGGCCGGTGGTGCCGTCGAGGACCTCGCGCAGCTGGCTGTTGATGCCGTCGCGGCCGGTCAGGGCGCCCTCCAGGTTGAGCCCGCCGACGACGTTGCGCAGCGTCGTGGTGGTGAGCTGCTCCATGCCCTGGATGTAGTTGGCGATGCCGTACGTGGCCAGCCGCGGCTCGGTCACCTGGAAGTAGACGACGGTGTCGATGCCGACCTGCAGGTTGTCCGAGGTGATCACCGGCTGCGGCGGGAAGGAGATGACCTGCTCGCGCAGGTCGATGGTCGCGCGCACCCGGTCGACGAAGGGAACCAGGAACGACAGGCCCGGCGAGAGCGTGCGGCTGTAACGACCGAGCCGCTCGACCACCTTGGCCTGGGCCTGGGGGACGATCGTCACGGCCTTCGCCGCGACGAGCAGGAACAGCGCGACGACGACGATCAGGGCGATCAGCGCAGGGCTCACGGTCGGCCTCCGGGGTGTGGGGTCGTTCCGCCCCATGATCCCCGCTCGCGGAGCCGCGCAGGTCACGCGCCCGCATCAGTGTTCGACGAACGCCTCGCCCACGACCGCGGTCGCACCGTCGACCTGGAGGATGCGCACGGTCGTGCCCACCTCGAAGGTGTCGTCGAACTCCGCCCGGGCGGTCCACTCGTCGGCGCCCACCTGGATGCGGCCACTGGAGCGACCGACGGTGCGGGTGACGACGGCGGTGCTGCCCACCAGGGCCTGGACGCCGTCGATCTGCTTCGGCGTCCCCCGCTCCAGGTGCGCCTTGGCGACCGGCCGCACGCCGGCGATGAGGAACGCCGACACGGCGAGGAAGGCGATCAGCTGGAACGGCACCCCGCCGCCGGCGAGCGCGACGGCCATGCCGCCCAGGGCGCCGCCGGCGAACATCAGCAGGACCAGGTCGAGGCTGACCACCTCGCCGGCGGTGAACAGCCCCGCGGCGACCAGCCAGAGCACCCACGCAGCCATGCCCCGGAGTGTCCCAGACTCCCGTCCTCCGGTGGTCCCCCGCGACGGCGCCGGCCGCTGCACCGACATAGCCTCGGTGGGTGCACGACCTCCTCGCCGGCCGCGTCGCCGCCTGGGCCACCGCCTGGCTCGCCGGCCGCACCTCCACCGACGCCGCGCTCGACGCGCTCGCCGACGACCGCGCCCACCTCGTCGCCAGCATGCCCGGCGCGGACGGCGCCGTGCCGCTGGGCCGGGCGCTGACCGCCCTGCGCGGGCTCGGCGAGCGCCGGCTCCGGCTGGTGCTGCCGGTCCCCGGCGACGTCCGGGGCCTGCCGCCGGCACCGGGGCTGGCCGCGCTCGCGCTGGAGGCCGGGCAGGCGGCGGTGGGCACCCGGATTGCGCTGGTCCCCGAGAGCGCGGGCCCCGAGGCGGTGACCTGGACGGCGGTCGACCTCGGCGGTGTCCCGCCCGCGCCGCCGCCGGCGGAGGGCTCGCTGCGCGCGGTGTCCGGCGCGCTCGACCTCGCGGTGGCCGATGCCGCCCGCACGCTCGCCGCCCTCGACCTCGCCCGCTGGCACCCCGAGGTGCCGGCGCTGCTGTCCGGTCTGGCCGGTGCGCAGGCGCCGGGGCTCCCGCCGGACACCGACCCGCTGGCGGTGTCGGTGCTGGCCCGCGCCCGGCGCCTGGCTCGGGTGCTCGACCTGGCGACCGCCGACGCCCCGGGCGGGGCGGTCACCGGGGGCCAGGCCGCCGCCCGCGACGACGCGCTGCGCCCGCTGGCCGACGCCGTCCGCGAGGCCACCGTCGCCGCCTGCAACGCCGTCCCCCGCTAGCCGGCCGGTCGGGTCCAGCCCGCGTGAACCGCATCCGGGGTGTTCCTCGTGCTCCTGGGGTGCTGCAGGACCCGCGGAGCGCGAGGAACACCCGAGGAGCGGCCGTGCGTCACGGCCGGCGGGCGGTCACCAGCCAGGCGGCCGAGCCGAACTCGACGCCGTCGGGGGTGACGTGGTCGGCGAGCCGCCGGCGCAGGTCGGCCAGCGCCCGGCCGCGGGCGGCGTCGTCGAGGCCGTCGAGCAGCCAGCCCGCGAAGCCCAGGACGAACCTCAGGGCGTCGTCGACGTCGGCACCCCACCACTCCGGCTCGACCAGACCCTCGATCTCCACCTGACGGTGACCCGAGGCGGTGAGCACCTCGTGGATCCGCCCGGGATCGGCGAGGGAGAACGGGCCCGGCGCACCCGGGGGCGGCGCGGGCAGCGGCCGCCCGGCGGCCAGGGCACCCAGGATCTCGGTCATCCACTCGTTGGCCTCCAGCGCCTGCCACACCAGCAGGACCAGCCGCCCACCGGGCACCAGCGCCCGGCCGACGTTGGCCAGCGCGGCCACCGGGTCGGCGAAGAACATCGCGCCGGTCCGGCTGACCGCCACGTCGAAGCCGGCCGGCGGGAAGGCCGCCACCTGGGCGTCGGCCTGCTCGAACCGGACGCCGGTCAGCCCCTCAGCGGCGGCGCGCTGCCGGGCGACCTCGAGCATCGCCGAGGAGAGGTCCACGCCGAGGGCCGACCCGGTGACCCGGGCGGCGTCCCGCGTCGTCCGGCCGGTGCCGCAGCCGACGTCGAGGACCCGGTCGCCCGGGTGCAGGTCGGCCGCGGCGAGGAACGGCTCGTCGTAGCGGGCCACCGCCCGGTCGAAATGGTCGGCCTGCGCGGCCCAGTACGCACCCTGCGCGCCGTCCCAGGCGCCCAGTTGCGCGGCGTTGCCGGGGTCGACGTCGGGAACCCTGGCAGTGACCACGGCACACCGTCCTCGTCCGGCCCCCGGTGCGCCGACGGTGCACCTACGGGCACCGCCGCGTCAACGCCCGCGGGCGCCCTGCGGGGACGGCGCCGGCGTTAGCGTGCGGGGGCATGACCGCGCCGACCAGGAACGGCCTGATCCACGACGCCGTGCGCCGGGACCTCGCCCGCCTGGCCGCCGCGCTCGACCCCTGGCAGGACGGCGACCGCGCCCGCGGCGCCCGGCTCGAGCGGGCGTTCGCCGACCTGCGGCGGGAGCTCACCCACCACCACGAGGGCGAGGACGCCCACGTGTGGCCCTTCCTCGCGGGCACCGGCGTCGGGCAGGACCTGCTCGCCGAGATGGAGAGCGAGCACGAGGCGATGTCGGCGGCGCTCGCCGCGACCGCGGCCGACCTCGCGACGCTCGCCCGCACCGGCGCGGCGGCCGACGCCGAGGCCGCCCGCGCCGTGGTCGGGCACCACCTCGACCACGAGGAGGAGGCTCTGGAGCCGCTGCTCCGGCAGCACGAGGGCACCGCCGAGTGGCGGGCGGTCACCGCGAAGCTGCGGCACCGCTCCCCCGGCGACGCCGGCTGCTTCTCCGCCTGGCTCACCGACGGGATCCGCGACGCCGACCGGGCGGCGCTGCGCGCGACCGTGCCGCCGCCGGTGACCGGCGTGCTGACCCGCGTGTCCGGCCGCCGCCACGCCCGCGACGTCGCCCCGGTGTGGCGGGAGCCCGTCCGCCGCTGAGCCCCCACCCGACGCGAGGGCGGGGTCGCGGCTCAGGCGGGGCGGGCCGCCGGGCGCGCGACGTGGCAACAGGCGGCCGGGCAGTTGGTGCCCAGCCGCGGCTCCCCGCCGGCGCGGCGCTCCTGCAGCAGCTCGCGCACCATCGCCACGAACGCCGGGTGGGTGCCCGCGGTCCCGCCCCGCACGAACGCCAGCCCGAGCTCCTCGGCGGTCTCCTTCGCCTCGTTGTCGAGGTCCCAGATCACCTCGAGGTGGTCGCTGACGAACCCGACGGGGAACAGCACGACCGCCGTCTCGCCGTTCTCGTGCAGCGCGCGCAGGTGGTCGTTGACGTCGGGCTCCAGCCACGGCACCGACGGCGGCCCGCTGCGGCTCTGCCACACCAGGTCGAACTCCCGCCCCGGCGCGACGGCGTCGACGACGGCCCGCGCGGCGGCCGTCAGCTCGTCCTCGTAGGCGTGCCCCTCGGGCCCGGCGACGGCGGCCATCGCGTCGGGGATCGAGTGCGCCGTCGCGACCAGGCGGGCGGTGCCCCGGTGCTCCTCGGGCAGCTGCGCGAGGGCGGCGGCGAGCGCGTCGGCGTTGGCCCGCACGAAGCCGGGGCTGTCGAAGTAGTGCGGCAGCTTCTCGGCGGTGGGGCCGCCGCCGGTCGCGATCCGGGCCCGGGCGACGTCCTCGTGGTACTGCCGGCAGCCGGAGTAGGAGGCGTAGGCGGAAGTGGCCAGGACGTAGGCGTGCTCGATGCCGTCGTCGGTCATCTGCTGCCAGACGTCCTCGACGTAGGGGTCCCAGTTGCGGTTGCCCCAGTACACGGGCAGGTCGACGCCGGAGGCGGCGAGGTCGGCGCGGATCGCGGCGACCAGCGCCTCGTTCTGCTCGTTGATCGGGCTGACGCCGCCGAAGTGGTGGTAGTGCTCGGCGACGTCGAGCAGCCGCTCCCGGGGCACGCCGCGGCCGCGGGTCACGTTCTCGAGGAACGGCATGACGTCGTCGTGGCCGCGGGGCCCGCCGAAAGAGAGGACCAGCAGCGCCTCGCGGCGGCCGGCCGGGGAGGGGGCGGCCGCGGGCGGCGTCCCCCCGTTGTTGCGGACGGCGAGCGAGGGGTCCTCGTCGGGTCGCTGGCCGGGGTTCAGGTCGACGGTGGCGCGGGGCACGTGCTCTCTTCCTGTGCGCCGGGAGGCGCGGATGCGGATCGGCGGGTGGCTGGGGTCACACGCCGACGGCTCTACACACCGACGGCATGGAAGCCCCCGTCGACGTGCACGATCTCGCCGGTGGTCGCGGGGAACCAGTCCGACAGCAGCGCCACGACGGCCTTGCCGGCGGGCTCGGTGTCGGTGACCGACCAGCCCAGCGGCGCGCGGCCCTCCCACGCCTCCTCGAACTGGGCGCTGCCGGGGATGGACTTCATGGCCATGCTGCGCAGCGGGCCGGCCGCGACGATGTTGGACCGTACGCCCTCGGGCCCGAGCTCGCGGGCCACGTAGCGGCTGACCGACTCCAGCGCCGCCTTGGCCGCGCCCATCCAGCCGTAGACCGGCCAGGCGACGGAGGCGTCGAAGGTGAGGCCGACGACCGAGGACGGGTTCCCCAGCAGCGGCCGGCAGGCCTGGGCGAGGGAGGCGTAGGACCACGACGACACCTGGAACGCCGTCGCCGCGTGCTCCCAGGCGACCTCGGGGAAGCCCTCCCCCATCGCCTCCTGCGGCGCGAACCCGATGGAGTGCACGACGCCGTCGAGACCGTCGAACCCCTGGTCCCGGAGCCGGTCGGCCAGCGTCGACAGGTGTTCGGCGTTCGTCACGTCGAGCTCGACGACCGGCGCCTCCTGCGGCAGCCGCTTGGCGATCCGCTGGCACAGCGACAGCGCCCGCCCGAAGTTGGACAGCACGACGGTGGCGCCCTGCTCCTGGGCGATCCGCGCGGTGGCGTAGGCGATCGACGCCTCGGTCAGCACGCCGGTGACGAGGACCTTCTTGCCCTCGAGAATGCCGCTCATCAGTGCCCCATCCCCAGTCCGCCGTCGACCGGGACGACCGCCCCGGTGACGTATCCGGCCGCGTCGCCCGCCAGGAAGCGGACGACGGCGGCGATCTCGTCTGCCTCGGCGTACCGGCCCAGCGGCACCTGCCCGAGGATCTCCTGCTGCCGCTTCTCCGGCAGCTCCGCGGTCATGTCGGTGCGCACGAACCCGGGCGCGACGACGTTCGCGGTGACGTTGCGGCTGCCGAGCTCGCGGGCGATCGAGCGGGCCAGGCCGACCAGGCCGGCCTTGCTCGCCGCGTAGTTGGTCTGGCCGGCCGAGCCGAGCAGCCCGACGACGGAGCTGACGAACACCATGCGGCCGGACCGGGCGCGCACCATCTTCGGCGTCGCGCGCTTCGCCACCCGGTAGGCGGCGGTGAGGTTGGCGTCGAGGACGTCGGTGAAGTCGTCCTCCTTCATCCGCATGAGCAGCCCGTCGCGGGTGATCCCGGCGTTGCTCACCAGCACCTCGACCGGGCCCTGGTGCTCCTCGACGGCGGTGAAGGCGGCGTCGACGGCGGCGGCGTCGGTGACGTCGCACTCGACGCCGAACAGCCCCTCGGGGGCGCCGCTGCCGCGGTGGGTGACCGCCACGGCGTCGCCCTGCTCGGCGAAGGAGCGGGCGATGGCCAGCCCGATCCCCCGGTTCCCGCCGGTCACCAGCACCGACCTGCCCACGTGCACCCCCTGCGCCGACCGCTCGTCCAGGGAACGAACCTAGTCGCTGGGCGCCGGGTCCACCCGGCCGGTCAGCGACCGCCCGCCCGGGCCGCCTCCCGCACCAGCGCGGCGACCTCCGGGGTGGCGGCGTGGGCGCCGGCCCGGATGAAGGACTGCTGGATCACCTCGTCGAGGCGCGCGCGCGACATCATGTCGGCGCCCATGACCTCCTGCTCGGCCAGGCTCGGGGTGAACACGGCGGTCCGGATGCCGGCCGCCTCGAGGGCGCGCACCTCCCGCTCGAGCATCCGCTGCGAGTACCGGCGCACGGCGGCGGTGACGTCGGGGCGCCAGCCCGGCCAGCCGCTCATCGGCGCGACGACGACCGCCAGCCCCACCCCCGCCGACCGCAGGACCGCGGCGTTGGTGGCCGAGTGCACGCCGCCGTCGACGTAGCCGTGCCGGCCGATCTGCACGGGGGCGAAGTAGCCGGGCACCGAGCAGGAGGCCGCGACCGCCAGGTGCAGCGGCGCCGGCGGCGCCCCGGGCCGGCCGAAGACCACCCGGCGGCCGTCGCGGCGGCGGACGGCGGTGATCCACAGGTCGCGCTCGGGCCAGCCCGGGCCCGCGACCTCGCGGAGGGCCGACAGTTGCCCGACGACGTCGTGGTCTCCCGGCGCGAGCAGCGTCATCCCCGCGGCGAGCGGGCGGAACCGCCACGGGCGGCTCAGGGCACGGGCGACCAGGCCGGGGTGCGGCAGCCGCAGCGGGCGGCGGAACACCTCCAGTGGCCGGAACGGCGCGAGCTCGGGGACGGGGGTGGCGGCCATCGTCCGGAGCACGTCGTCGTCGCCGGACAGCGGCGCCTTGACCGTCCACGCCGCGAGGTCCTCCGCGGAGACGCCGGCCCGCAGCAGGGTGCCGGTGATCGACCCGGCCGACGTCCCGACGACGACGTCGACGCCGCGGGCGTCGAAGCCGAAGTCGTGCTGCAGCACCGCCAGGACCCCGGAGTGGTACGCCTGCCCGACGACGCCGCCCCCGCCCAGCACCAGACCCACCCGGACCATGGGGCGAGCCTGCCACCGCCGTGATCGTCCGGCCCGGCGAGGTCAGCCGGACTCCAGCTCCACCGCGTAGGACCGGATCGCGGCCACGGCGCCGTTCCGGAACTCGTAGACGTCGCAGGCCGACACCACCGAGTGGCCGCCGCCGGCCTCGGCGTACCGGGTGACGACGTCCACGGCGGCGACGTCGCCGTCGGCCACCGTGACGAGGCGCTCGACGGTCACCGTGGTGCCGGACAGCCCGTGCAGCAGCGACTCGCAGGTGGCGACGACGGCCTGCCGGCCGACCGTCCGGCCGGTGCCGACCGCCGTCCAGACCACACCGGGCGCCAGGTCGTCGTAGGTGTCGCGGAAGCGGTGGAGGGAGAAGGCCTCGGCGACCTCGCGCGGTGTGGCCACGGTGGTGTCCTCTCGGTCGGGGGTGCCGCGAGCGTGCCGGGCCCGGCAGCGGCGCGACAGCCCCGGCGCCCCGCAGGTTGCACCGTGGGATCGGCGGGGTCCCGGCCGGCTGCCTAGGGTGGCGGGGTGTTCTTCCTCTTCGGGTTCGGGACCAAGCAGCAGGACCGGGGGCCCGGGGAGGTCCGCACCTGCCCGCGCTGCGGCAACACCACGCAGTGGCGCCGGATCCGGCAGTTCCGCCAGTTCAGCGTCTTCTTCGTGCCGGTCCTGCGGTGGCGGCGCCGGCACCTCGAGGTCTGCGGCGTCTGCGGCGCCGCCGTCGAGGTCTAGCGGCCCGGCGCGCGTGGGGAGAGCGGTCGTGGCCACCGGCGCCCGCTACCGCCCTCCGGCAGCTCCCCGCCGGGCCCGGACGGCGTCGGCCAGCTCGGCCAGCATCGCCTCGGTCGTCGCGGGGTCGACGCAGGAGTCGGTGACGCTCACGCCGTACGCGAGCCGCTCGGGGTGCGCCTGGTCGAGGTCCTGCCTGCCCTCGGCGAGGTTGCTCTCGACCATCACACCGCGGATCGCCGTCTCACCGGCCGCGACCTGCCCGGCCAGGTCCCGGACGACGCCGGGCTGGCGCCGGTGGTCCTTGCCGCTGTTGCCGTGCGAGGCGTCGACGACCACGACCTCGGGCAGCCCCCGCGCGGCCAGCCGCCGGCGGACGTCGGCGACGTGCGCGGCGGAGAAGTTGGGGCCGTCGGCGGTGCCGCGGAGGATGACGTGCGCCGTGTCGTTGCCGGTCGTCGACAGCTGGGCCGACACCCCGTGGGCGTCGACGCCGAGGAACTCGTGCGGTGCCCGCGCGGTGAGCACCGCCGAGATCGCGGAGTCGACGCTGCCCTCCGGGGAGTTCTTGAAGCCGACGACGGAGGAGAAGCCCGACACCCGCTCGCGGGCGGTCTGGTCGGTGACGTTGCGCGCGCCGACACCGTTGTAGGTGACCAGGCCGTTGACGTACTGCGGGGTCAGCGCGTTGAGCGGCTCGGCGGCGACCGGCACGCCGGCGGCCGTGATACGGGCCATCAGCACGCGGGTGGCGACCAGCCCGACGCTGATCCGGCTCGACCCGTCCAGGAACGGGTCGTAGGCGAAGCCCTTCCAGTCGACCTCGGTCCGTGGCTTCTCGGTGTAGGTCCGCATGAGGATCTCGAGGTCCGCGCCGTGCCGCTCGCGCATGCGGGCGAGGAAGGCCGCGTACTCCAGCGCCGCCTCGGGGTCGTGGATCGAGCAGGGGCCGGCGATGACGGCCAGCCGGTCGTCGTCGCCGGTGACGATGCCGGCCACGGCGCGGCGGGCGGCGGCGGTCGTGGCGACCGAGGTGGCCGGCAGCGGTACCGCCGTGGCGACCGCGGCGGGGGTCACGACGACGCTGAGCCCGGTGATGCGGGTGTTGACCAGCCCGGTGACGTCGGCGGCGCCGTCCGGGGGCACGCCCAGCCGCTCGGTGACGGCGGGCAGCAGCTCGGCCAGCGCGGCGTCGATCCGTGCGTTCACCCGGGTCTGGACGTCGAGCAGCAGGTCGGCGACCTGCGCGGCCGCGTCCAGGATCCGCTCAGCCGGCACGGGGTCTCCTCGGGTCGTCGTCGCCGGCACCGGTCGGCGCGGCGCCGTCAGTGTGCCGGGACGCCGCCCGGGACCCCGCGGGCCGGGGTCGGGTCCGGTCGATCGCCACCTCGCGGGGAGCCGTGGCGGCGTCCGTCGCCGCTCCGCCGGTGCGGCCCGACGCGGAGGCGCACGGGGCGCACGCCCGAAGCCGGGAGGTCCGGCGCCAGGACTGCCGGCGCTAGGACTGCCAGCGCCGCCCCACGTCCTCGGCGAAGGCGCTGTACTCCCGGACCGGGAGGACCTCCTCGAGGGTCAGGTGGTGGCTCATCGGCAGGGCCCCCATCACGATCTGGTCGAGCTGGTCGTGCGACTCGACCTCCACGATGCCGATGACCCGGCGCTGCCCGGCGACCTTGTACAGGCTCTTGATCACCCCGGCGTCGATCGCGGCGAGCGCCGCCTGCGCTTCCCGCTCCCACTCGTCCCAGAACTCGTCGCGGTCGAGGCGGGTGTGTTCGACGCGGAAGCTGACGTGGAACAGCATCAGGACTCCTGGGTTCCGGACGGCGCCCGGGCCGACGCCGCTGCGGTCGGGACGGCCGACAGCGTGCCCGTGCCCACCTGGGGTGACAAGAGACGCCTGCCGTCCCCGGCGGGCGAGCGTGACCGCGCGACCGGCGCCGAGGGCAGGAGCCCGTCGTGCGGGGCCGCTGGGACACTGACCGACGTGCTCGTCCCCGCCACCGGCCCCGTCGAGGACGGGGTGCTCCTCCTGGGCCCTCCCCGGCTGGCGTCGGGCGGCGCCCCGGTGCCGGTGGGCAGTCCCCGCGAGACGGTCGTGCTCTCGGTGCTGGCGCTGTCGGCGGGGTCCCCGGTGCCGGCGGCACGGCTGGTCGAGGCGGTCTGGGACGAGGACCCGCCGGCGACCGCCCGCACGCAGCTGCAGATCTGCGTCTCCGGCCTGCGGCGCCGCCTCGCGGCACTGGCGCTGCCCGCCGCCATCGCCACCGCGCGGGAGGGCTACCAGCTCGACCTCCCCGACGACTCCCTCGACCTGCGCCGGTTCACCACGGCGGCGACGCGCGCCCGCGCTCTCGAGCGGGAGGGGGACCTCGACGGGGCGGAGGCGAGCTGGTCGGCCGCGCTCGGCCAGTGGCGGGGCCCGGCGCTCGACGGCGTCCCGAGCCCGCTGGTCGGACGCGCCGCGCTGGCGCTCGACCGGCAGCGGACCGAGGCCCTCGCGGCCCGGGCCTCCGTGCGCCTGCGCCTCGACCGGCACCAGGAGGTCGCGGCCGAGCTGACCCCGCTGGTCGCCGAGCGCCCGCTGGACGAGGTGCTGCGCGGCCTGCTCATGCAGGCGCTGGTCGCGGGCCGGCGTCGGAGCGAGGCGCTGGAGGTGTACCGCACGGGACACCGGGTCCTGGCCGACGAGCTGGGCCTGGAGCCGGGAGCGGCACTGCAGGAGCTGCACGCCCGGGCGCTGGAGGGGACGGCCGCGGTGGAGGGGACGGCGGCAGTGGCAGGGACGGCGGCGGGGGCCCGCTCCGTGCCGGCGCCGCTGCCCCAGGTCCTGCCCCGTCAGCTCCCGGCCGCACCGTCCACCTTCGTCGGTCGCGCGGCCGAGCTGTCGCGCATCGTGGACCTCCTCTCGGGTCCGCCCGACCCCCGCGCGTCCTTCTCCGTCCGGGTCGTCCTGGTCCACGGCGCCGGTGGCGTGGGCAAGTCGACCCTGGTCCTCCGCGCCGCCCACGAGCTCGCGGCGGACTACCCCGACGGCCAGCTGTACGCCGACCTGCACCAGGAACCCGACGAGGGAGCCGGCAGCCGGGCTGCGCGCGTGCTGGGTCGCTTCCTGCGCGCCCTGGGCATGGCCGACGCGCTGGTGCCCGACGACGGCGCCGAACGTGCCGCCGCCTACCGCAGCCGCCTGGCGAGCAGGCGCGTCCTGGTCGTGCTCGACGGGGTGACCGACCCCGCGGACGTCACCGCCCTGCTGCCCGGCTCCCCCGGCTCCGCCGTCCTGGTGACGTCGCGGACGCGGCTGGCGGGCGCGCCGGGGACGGCACGGGTCGGCCTGGGCGTGCTGCCCGACGACAACGGCCTCGACCTGCTGGCGGCCCACGTCGGTGAGGACCGGGTCTCGCAGGAGCCCGAGGCCGCCCGTCGCCTCGTCACCGCCTGCGACGCGCTCCCGCTCGCGCTGACGATCGCCGGTGCCCGGCTGGCGTCCCGGCCCCACTGGCGCCTGGCCGACCTGGTCGAGCGGCTGCAGGACGAGGGCAGCCGGCTGGACGAGCTGAGCATCGGCGGGCTCCGCCTGCGCAGCACCCTGGAGCTCACCCACCACGGCCTGACCCCCGACGCGCGCCGGCTGTTCCGGCTCCTGGCCCAGCCCGCCTTCCCGCGGCTGCCGCTGTGGGCGGCCGGTGCCCTGCTCGGTGACGAGCGCCGGGGCGACGACGCGCTGGCCGGGCTGCTGGAGACCCACCTGGTGACGACCCGCGCCGGAGCCGCCGGCCCCCGGATGGTGCTGCACGACCTGGTCCGGGTCTTCGCCGCGGAGCAGCACGCACCCGCCGACTCCCGCGAGTCGGTGGAACGGCTCCTGCACGGCTGGCTGGCGCTCGCCGAGGCCGCCTACCTCCCCGTCTTCGGCGACCGGCTGCTGCCCGATCCCCTGCCCGGGCGGTGGGGGCCGTCGCGGCGGGTGCTCGAGGAGGTGGCGCGCGACCCGCTGCCCTGGGTCGACGACGAGCGGGCCTCCCTCGTCGCCGCCGTCTCCACCGCGCTCGCGGCCGGCAGCCCACGGCTGGCCTGGCGCCTGGGCCTCGCCGCCGCCGGGCTCTTCGAGGTGCGGGGGCACGTCGACGACTGGCGGGCCACCGTGGGCCCGGCCCGGGACGCCGCCGACGCCGACGGCGACCCGACCGGACGGGCGCTGACCCGGCTCTCCTCCGGCGCGCTGCTGGTGCACCAGGGCGAGCTCGACGAGGCCGGGACCCTGCTCGACGCGGCGCTCGACCTCTTCGACGGCATCGGCCACGGGCACGGCGCGGGTGCCTGCCTGCGCCACCTCGCCGTCGTCCACCGCGTGTGTGGACGCCCGTCCGACGCCCGCGCAGCCGCGACCCGGGCCGTCGCGCTGCTGCACGCCGCCGGGGACCGCAGCGGCGAGGCGCACGCCCGCGCCGAGCTGGCGCGCCTCGACGTCCTGGACGGCGACGTGGCGACCGCGCGTGACACGCTCGCCGAGGCGCTCCGGCTGGCGCGGGCCGGCGCCATGCCGCGCACGGAGGCGCAGGTCCTGTACCGGGCCGCCGACGTGGCCGCGCTCGGCGGGGACGGGGAGCGGGCGGTGCGCGACATGACCCGCGTCCTGGAGATCGCCACCTCCCTCGGCGACCGGATCGGCGTCGGGTACGCCCTGTACGGGCTGGGGCGCCACGAGGCGGCCCGCGGCCGGCACGCGGCCGCCGGTGACCGGTTCCGCGCCGCCATCGCGACCGCGGAGGTCACCGGCGACTCGCACCTCCTGGCGCGTGCGCGGCGTCGCCTGGCCGCGGTGGCCGGGCCGGCAGCGGGACCGATAGCGGACCGATAGCCAGGCGATGGAGCCGCGCCCCAGGGTCGGGTCAGTCCCCGGGACCGCCGGGGATCCCTCCCCGGAAGGACACGGTCATGCGCCGCATCGTCAACTCCACCTACGTCACCCTCGACGGCGTCACCTCCGACCCGCAGGAGTGGTCGCTGGACTACTTCGACGCCACCGCGGCCGAGTACGCCCTCGACAAGCTGCGGGCCAGCGACGCGCTGCTGATGGGCCGCCTGACCTACGAGGGGTTCGCCTCGGCGTGGCCCGAGCGCAGCGGTGACGAGTTCAGCGACCGGATGAACGCGATGGCCAAGCACGTGGCGTCCACGACGCTGACCGAGCCGGCGTGGAACAACACCCACGTGCTCCGGGGTGACCTCGCCGAGGCGGTCCGCGCCCTGAAGGAGCAGGACGGCGGGGACGTCCTGATGTACGGCTACGGCCCGGTGGCCCAGCAGCTCGTGGGACACGGACTGCTCGACGAACTGCACCTGTGGGTGCACCCGGTGCTGCGCGGCGCCGGCACCTCCACGGTGTTCGCCCCCGGCGTCACCGGCCGCTACGGCAGGGTCGCCACCCGCACCTTCGACAGCGGCGTCGTCGTCCTGGAGCTGTCGGAGCCGGTCGCTTCCTGAGCCGGTCGCTTCCTGAGCCGGTCGCCGCGCGAGCACGGTCACCCCGGGGGCCGGCACCCGAGCACGACCCCCGGGGCGGCGTGGCCCTGCCGCGTCAGGCCCTGCCGCGTCAGGCCGTGCTCGCCTCAGGCCATGCTCGCCGCGCCCATCCGGACGTCGGGCGCACCCAGGCGCGCGGCATCCGCGGTGCGGTCGTCGATCTTCTCCTGCGACTCGCGTTCGGCCCGGACCCGCAGCCGGTAGTGCTCGACCTCCCGGTCGACGTGCTCGGTGTCCCAGCCGAGCACCGGCGCCACGATGTCGGCGACCTCCTGGGCGGCCGCCTCACCGCGGTCGGGGACCTCGATGGAGATCCGGGTGCGCCGGGTCAGGACGTCGTCCAGGTGCAGGGCGCCCTCGTGGCTGACCGCGTAGAGGGCCTCGACCCGCAGGTACTCCGGCGCGCCCTGCAGCGGCTCGGCGAGCTCCGGCCGTGCGGCGATCAGGTCGAACAGCTCGTGGCACAGCGTCCCGTACCGCCCCAGCAGGTGCTCCACCGTCGACAACGGCAGGCCCGTGCGCTCGGCGGTGAGCCGGCGGCCGTTGTGCGCGGCGAGGTACCCGTCCGCCCCGACGAGGGGGGTGCGGTCGGTGACCGACGGCGGGACCGTCCGCTCCAGGTCGTGGACGGCGGAGTCGACGGCGTCCTCGGCCATCACCCGGTAGGTCGTGTACTTCCCGCCGGCGATGACGGTGAGCCCGCGGACGGGGCTGGCGACGGCGTGCTCGCGGGACAGCTTGCTCGTCGACTCCGACTCCCCGGACAGCAGCGGCCGCAGTCCCGCGTAGACGCCGACCACGTCCTCCCGGGTGAGGGGGTCCTGCAGGAGGGAGTTGGCGTGGTCGAGCAGGTAGTCGATGTCGGCCCGGCTGGCGGCGGGGTGCGCGAGGTCGAGGTCCCAGTCGGTGTCGGTCGTGCCGATGATCCAGTGACTCCCCCACGGGATGACGAAGAGCAGGCTCTTCTCGGTGCGGGTGATGACACCGGTGGCGCTGTTGATCCGGTTCCGCGGGACGACGAGGTGGACCCCCTTCGACGCGCGGACCTGGAACTGGCCGCGCCCGCCGATCATCTCCTGGATCTCGTCGGTCCAGACCCCGGCGGCGTTGACCACGTGCTGCGCCCGGATGGTGGACTCCCGCCCGCTCTCCAGGTCGCGGACCCGGACCCCGGCGATCCGGTCGGACTCCCGGACGAACTCGGTGACCCGGGTGCTGGTGACGCACAGCGCGCCGTGGGTCGCCGCGGTCCGGGCCAGCATCATCGTGTGGCGTGCGTCGTCGACCTGTCCCTCGTAGAACCGGACGGCGCCCCGGATGGCCGACCGCTTCCCGGAGGGGAAGGACGCCGCCGTGCTCCGGCGCCCGAGGTGGCGGTGGTGGCCCGGCACGCCACGACCGGCGCCCATGACGTCGTAGACACCGATGCCCAGCCCCACGTAGGGCCGGTCGATGCGTCGCTGCAGCGGGTAGATGAAGGGCACCGGCCGGGCCAGGTGCGGGCAGAGCGTCTCGAGCACCAGGCGGCGTTCCCGCAACGCCTCGAAGACCAGGCCGAAGTCGAACTGCTCGAGGTAGCGCAGTCCGCCGTGGAAGAGCTTGCTCGAGCGGCTGGAGGTCCCGGCGGCGTAGTCACGCGCCTCGACGAGCCCGACCCGGAGCCCCCGGGTGGCCGCGTCCAGGGCGCTGCCCGCGCCGACGA
The DNA here is from genome assembly GCF_900115395.1 of Geodermatophilus obscurus. Lineage (GTDB taxonomy): Bacteria > Actinomycetota > Actinomycetes > Mycobacteriales > Geodermatophilaceae > Geodermatophilus > Geodermatophilus obscurus_B. The sequence goes on along the minus strand of NZ_FOWE01000001.1, from coordinate 3,406 downwards.
CCCCGCCGCCGATGACCAGGACGTCGAGCTCCTCCTGCTCGAGCCTGCGCAGGGTGGCGGTGCGGTACTCCGGGCCGAGCCGTTCCGCGTTGCTCACGTGTGTTCCTCTGGGTCGGCGGTGCCGGACGTCGGGGCCCCTGCCCGACCGGGTCGGGGCTGCTGCGGCCGAGCCGCCTCCCGCCGGACCCCGACCGCGCGCGGCCCGGGACGGTCCGCCGGCTCTCACCGGCGTCCCGGGACCCGGGCACGGACGACCGTAACGTGGCCGTGAACTGGGTCACAACCACCTGACCCGACCGCCGCGGGGAGCGCACCGGCGGTCGCCGTCGTCCGGGGTCTCCTGCTGGACCTGGACGCACCCGCCGACACCACGCGCACGCTCCGGAGTGGCAGGTGCAGCACCGGCGTCGCGTGCGCGGCCGCCGGACAACTGCGTTGCGGCACCGGGCCGCGGTGGTCGACGCTGGCCGCCGTGCTCAGGCCCCTGCGCGACGGCGACCTCCCCGCGGTGCGCGACCTCGTCGTGGCGGCCGGCATGTTCACGGCCGAGGAGGCACCCTTCCTCGACGACGTCCTCGGGCCGCTCACGCGGGCGTCCGGGCCGGGCGACGTCGACGGCCGGACCTGCCTCGTCGACGACGGCGGTGCACCAGCCGCGCCCGCCGACCCGGCCGAGCTGACGGCGGTCGTCTACTACGCGCCCGAGGAGGCCGCCGACCGGGCGTGGGACCTCACCATGATCGCGGTGCACCCCATGCTGCAGGGCCGCGGCACCGGGCAGGCGCTGGTGCGCCACGTGGAGGCCGACCTGTCCGGCCGGGGCGCACGCCTGCTGGCCGTCCGCACCTCGGGGACCGACCGGTACGCCGGCACCCGTGCGTTCTACGACCGGTGCGGCTACGACCGGGTCGCCCGGGTCCCGGACCGGTGGACCGACGGCGACGACCTGGTCCTGTTCACCGAGCGGCTCGCCGCACGGGCGGGGTGAGCGCGGCCCGAGGTGGCACGATCCGGCCGGACCTGCCCGTCCCGGTCGCGGCGCTGGGACGATCGGGCGCATGTGCACGGTGGTGGTGCGGTGGGCCCGGGGTGCGCCCACGCAGGTCCTCGCCCTGCGGGACGAGGTCACCGGCCGGGAGTTCGACGACCCCGGCCGGTGGTGGCCCGAGCACCCGGCCCTCGTCGGCGGCCGGGACCGCGTCGCGGGCGGGACCTGGTGCGCCACCCACGTCGGCACCGGCGTCACCGCGCTGGTGCTCAACCGGCCGCAGAAGCGGACGGCGGAGCCGGGTGCACCCAGCCGCGGGGTGCTGCCTCTGCTGGCCGCCGAGCACGGCCCGGACTGGACCTCCGCCGTCGACCCCGACGGCATGGCGAGCTTCCTCCTCGTCCTGGCCGCGCCGGACGGGCTGACCACCTGGGACTTCGACGGCGAGCGGATGGTGCGGACCGGGCACCCCGAGGGCACCTGGATGGTCACCTCCGGAGGTCCCGAGGACCGCAAGGCCGACACGTTCCTGCCGCGGTTCGCCGCGGCCGGCTACCCCGACGGCTGGCGCCGACTGGTGCACGGCGAGCCCCCGCGCGACGACCCGGGCGCCCTGGTGGTCCGTCACGAACAGGACGGCACGGTCTTCGCGACGGTCTTCGGCGAGCTCGTCGACGCCCGGCCGGGCCGGCTGGACCTGGCGTACAGCCGCCGGCCGTGGCTGGGCCCCTGGCAGTCCCTGGTCATCGGCTGAGCACCGCCCCGCCGCCCACGCCACCCGCGGCCGGCACCAGGGTCCCCCGGCCGCCACGGCGGGCCGCTCGTGCGGGGTGGTGGCGCAGCGCGACCCGGCCGCCCCCCGAGGGGTGGCGGCCGGGTCCGGTGCCGTGCGCTCTCAGGCCGGCGACGGCGCCGGGGCGGTGTCCCGGTCGGTCCTGGTCAGCGCGGCGACGGCTGCGGGCGTGAAGCCCCTGACCACCAGGTACACGCCGAGCGACAACTCCCACGCCGCGATCGGGAGCGCGGCGACCACGTGCACACCGTCGCTGAGGCCGTGCGTCCCGAACACCACCCCGGTCACGGATGCCAGCAGCAGGGGGCCGGCGACCAGCCCGACGAGCGGGATGGCGCGTGGCACCAGGCCGGACCGGTACAGCAGGGTGCCCAGCAGGAGTGCGTTCACGGCCGCCATGACGTTGGGGCCGAGGACGAACGTCCACTCGTAGACGGCGACGAGCGACGACCCGACGGCGATCAGCGAGGCCTCGTCCGCGCCCGCGGCTCCGGCCGCGCCCTGTCGCAGGGTCACGACCGCGAAGAGGCTCACGACGCCGATGGAGATGACGGCGGCCTCCAGCAGCCGGGAGGTGACGAAGCCGAGCGCGAGGGTCTCGCTCTGCCGCTTCACCACCCGGAACAGCACGACCGCGGTGGCGATGCAGGCGAGGGCGTTGACCACGTCGAGCAGGCCGCCGACGAGGACGCGGGTGTCGGCGCCCGGGCCGACGACGTAGCGGGGGTCGCTCAGGACGGGGTCCAGGAAGTAGAACCGGGCGGGGATCGAGGAGGCGAACGTGAGCAGGTACAGCCCGCCCGCGAGCACCGCCGTCCTGCGCATCGGGTCGGTCGCCACTCCTCCGGTCACCGGGCTGTGGTCGGTCGTCGTCATCTGACTTCTCCTCGTGCGGATCGCGGATCGCTCGGTGGGGGTTCGGCTCGGGGGCGCTCGACCCGGCTGACCGACACCAGCGGCAGTCCCGTGTCCCGCACCGTGTGCAGCAGTCCGTGCAACGCGGCCTGGTCGACCACCGGACCCCGGATGTCCGTGGTGCCGTCGCTGCCCCGGGTCAGGGTCATCCCGTCGAACCAGGCGGCCCAGCGGGACTCCAGGTGTCCTCTGACGCGGATCTCGTAGAACCCGGGCTCGTGGTCGTGGCCGCTCGACATGTCGCTCGCGCCCCCTTCGGCTGATGCCAGGGAACGTAGGAGCGGACGTGGTGAGCCCGGATCACCACGTGTGGTGAGCGACGTGGTGATCCTCACGCGGGAACGACGCGGAGATCCCGGACCTAGGGCGTGTCTCCCAAACGGCCGCCTGATGCGGGTGGATCGTTTGGAGATGGCTCGCTCGGCGGTGCTGTCTGACGAGGATTGGGCTCGGCTGGAGCCGTTGCTGCCCAGCTCGGCCGGGATGCGCGGGCGGCCGTTTCGAGATCACCGGCAGGTGCTCGAGGGCATCGTGTTCCGCTACCGGACCGGCTGCGCGTGGCGGGACCTGCCGGTGGAGTTCGGGCCGTGGCAGACGGTGTGGAAACGACACCACCGGTTCAGCCTCGATGGCACCTGGGACCGGATCCTCACCGCGCTGCAGGCCCGCGCGGATGCCGCCGGTGAGCTGGACTGGACGGTGAGCGTGGA
>NZ_FOWE01000014.1:15699-88251 GCF_900115395.1 Geodermatophilus obscurus | reverse complement strand
GACCGGCCGGTGAACGAGTTCGTGGCCGGCTTCATCGGGTCGCCGGCGATGAACCTGGTGACGGTGGAGCTGACCGAGGGGGGTGCGCGGCTGGGTGGGCACACGGTGCCGCTGCCGCGCTCGGCGGTCGGCGCGCTGTCCGCCGAGGGCGCGCGCACCGCGACGCTGGGGTTCCGCCCGGAGTCGGTGCAGCTCGTCGGCGCCGGTGAGGGCGTGCCGGTGGAGGTCGTCGTGGTCGAGGAGCTGGGCTCGGACGCCTTCGCCTACGGCAACCTGCACGCCGCCGACACCGCCGGCACCAGCGACAAGATGCTCACCCTGCGGGTCGACGCCCGCAAGCCGCCGGCCAAGGGCGAGGTCGTCCACGTGGGCATCCGCCCGGGGGAGTCCCACGTCTTCTCGCCCGAGACGGGCCTGCGCGTCTCCCAGGACGAGCGCTAGGCGTTCCCCGGGTGGCGCCCGGCGGGCGCACCCACCGGGCCCCGCGAGCCGGCTCACGACCGGCTCGCGGGGGCCGGGCTCACACCGTGAAGACGATCTTCCCGGCGGTGCGGCCCTCGAGCATGCGGGTGAAGCCCTCGCGGGCCTCGTCCAGCGGCAGCTCGACGTCGATCACCGGGCGGACCCCGGTGACGCTGCACATCTGCACCAGGGACTCCAGCTCGTCGCGCGTGCCCATCGTCGACCCGATCACCGACAGCTGGGTGAAGAAGACCCGGTTGAGCTCCGCGCTGGGGTCGAAGCCGGTGGTGGCGCCCGAGGTGACGATCACGCCGCCGGGCCGCAGCGACCTCACGCTGTGGCTCCAGGTCGCCTTGCCGACGGTCTCCATGACGCCGTCGACCCGCTCGGGCAGCCGGGCGCCGGTCTCGAACGCCTGGTCGGCGCCGAGCCGCAGCGCGGCGGCCCGCTTCTCCTCGCTGCGGCCGGTCACCCACATCCGGTAGCCGGCGGCCCGGCCGAGGACGACGAGCGCGGTGGCCACGCCGCCGCTGGCGCCCTGCACGAGCACCGTCTGCCCGGGCCGCAGGCCGGAGCGCACGAACAGCATCCGGTAGGCGGTCAGCCAGGCCGTCGGCAGGCAGGCGGCCTCGGCGAAGGACAGGCCGGCCGGCTTGGGCAGCAGGTTGCGCCGGGGGACGGCGACCCGCTCGGCGAGCGTGCCCTGGTGCACCTCCGACAGCAGCGAGCGCTTCGGGTCCATCGTCTCGTCGCCGGTCCAGCCGGGGCTGCTCACGACGGCGTGCACGACGACCTCGTTGCCGTCCTCGTCGACCCCCGCGGCGTCGCAGCCGAGGACCATCGGCATCCGCTCGGCCGGCAGGCCCACCCCGCGCAGGCTGAACAGGTCGTGGTGGTTGAGCGAGGCGGCCTTCACCGTCACCGTCGTCCAGCCGTCGGCCGGCTCGGGCTCCGGGCGCTCACCGACCTCCAGGACCGAGAGCGGGTCGTCGGGCGAGGGCGTGGAGACGAAGACGGCGCGCATGCGCCGGACGTTAGGACACCCCTGCCCGGCGGGCGACAGCGCGCCGGCCGGGCGGGGTGCGGCTCAACCGCGGGCAGGCCGGCAGCGGTCCTGCTGCTGCACGAGCACGTCGACCTCCGAGCCCGCCGTGGTCAGCACCACCTCGACGCCCTTGCCGGGCAGCCCGGGCACCGACAGCCCGGGCACCGACAGCAGCACCGAGCCGGTGACGACGGCGGCGCGGGACTCGGCGCGGGTCACGCAGGCGAACGACCTCCCGGCCTGGGTGTAGCGCTCGACCGGCCCGGACCCCTCCCAGGAGAGGTCGACCAGCGCCGTGGCCGGGAGGGAGGGCAGCCCCGGGTCCGGCTCTCCGGGCGCGACGTGGTACGTGCAGGTGAGTGCGAGGACCCCCTCCGCGCTCGCCGTCGCCACGCCGTCGACGGCGCCGGGCACCGAGCTGACGTCCTCGCCGGACTCCTGCGGGACGCAGTCGTAGCCGGCCACGGAGAACTCGCCGCGCGCGAAGGCGGCGACGCCCTGCGGCGCGAAGACGGCCAGGTCCCCGGAGGCCGGCTCACCGGCGCCCCCGGACTGCAGCAGGGTGGTGGCGCGCCCGAGGGTGGTCAGCGTGGAGCCGGGACCGTCGCCGGGCGCGGCCGCGGCGACCCCGCCGCCGCTCACGAGCGCCGTCCCGAGTGCCAGTGCGGCCAGCGTCCGGCCGGCCGTCCTCGTCCTCATGTCGTCCTCCTCCGCGCCGCCCGGCCCCTCCGGATCCGGCGCGGGCGGCAGGCTGGCAGCGGCGCCGCCGGGCCGGAACGGCTCCGTGCGCGACGGCCCGGCACGACGGCGTGTCGCCCCGGACGCGCCGCCGGCTGCTCAGCGGACGACGACGACGGCGTCCTGCCGCGGGACGAACTCGCCGACCACGGGGGCGCCGGGGACCTCACCGGCCAGCAGCAGCCCGCCGGAGGTCTGCGCGTCGGCCAGCAGCAGCGCCTCGTCCTCGTCCACGGCCGACAGGTCGGCGTGCGGGCGCACCCAGTCGAGGTTGCGCCGGGTGCCGCCGGAGACGAACCCGGCGGCGAGGGCCTCGCGCGCCCCGGTGAGGTAGGGGACGGCGGCGGCGTCGACCACCGCGGTGACCCCGCTGGCCCGCGCCATCTTGTACAGGTGACCGAGCAGGCCGAAGCCGGTGACGTCGGTGCCCGCGCGGACGCCGGCGGCCAGTGCCGCCCGGGAGGCGTCGCGGTTGAGCGCCGTCATCGACGCCACGGCCTCCTCGCTCACCTCGCCCGTCGCCTTCATCCGGCTGTTGAGCACACCGACGCCGAGCGGCTTGGTCAGCGACAGCGGCGTGCCGGCGACGGCGGCGTCGTTGCGGATGACCCGCTCGACGTCGACCAGGCCGGTGACCGCCATGCCGTACTTGGGCTCGGGGTCGTCGATGGAGTGCCCCCCGCCGACGTGGCAGCCGGCCTCCTGCGCGACCTCCAGCCCGCCGCGCAGCACCTCGGCGGCGAGCTCGACGGGCAGCACGTCCCGCGGCCAGCCGAGCAGGTTGACCGCGACCACCGGGGTGCCGCCCATGGCGTAGACGTCGGACAGCGCGTTCGCCGCGGCGATCCGGCCGAAGGTGTACGCGTCGTCGACCACCGGGGTGAAGAAGTCGGTGGTGAGCACCAGCCCCTGCCCGCCGGGGATGCGCACCACCGCAGCGTCGTCGCCGTCGTCGAGGCCGACGACCAGCTCGGCGGCCGGGTCGCCGGGGCCGGTGCGGGTCAGGCCGGCGACGACGGCCTCCAGCTCACCGGGCGGGATCTTGCAGGCGCAGCCGCCGCCGTGGGCGTACTGGGTGAGCCGGATGCGGGCAGGCGCGGTCGTCACGGGGGCGACGGTAATCCGCCCCGGCCGGGACCCGCTGGACACCGGCGGCGCGGGCGGGGACCCTCGCCGTGACCGTCCGGAGGCCGCCCGTGTCGCGCACGCTCCCCGCCGCCCTGCTGGCGGCCGTCCTGCTGGCCGGCTGCTCGGCGGGGTCACCGGGGGAGCCGGCCGCCGCCCCGGGCACCGCCTCCGCCGCCGCGTCCTCGGCCACCTCGTCGGCGGGCACCTCGTCGGCCACGACCTCGGCCACCTCGTCGGCGGGCCCGACCACGACCCCGTCCGCCGGGCCCGCGTCCGGCTCCGCTGCCGCGGTCGGCGACCCGGCGCTGCGCGAGGAGCTGCTCGCCATGCTGGAGCGCGACCAGGCGGGGCGCACCGGCGGCGCCGACCCCGAGGGCGACGCCGCCCGCACGCGGCGGCTGGCGGAGGTCCTCGACGCGCACGGCTGGCCGACGTGGGACCTGGTCGGCGAGGACGGCGCCGAGGCGGCGTGGGCCATCGCCCAGCACTCCGACCTCGACCCGGCCTTCCAGCGGCGGGCACTGGAGCTGTTGCGGCAGGCCGTCGCGGCCGGGCAGGCGTCCCCGGGGGACCTCGCCTACCTGACCGACCGGGTGGCGGCCGGCGCGGGGGAGCCGCAGACCTACGGCACCCAGGTGGCCTGCACACCCGACGGGCCGCAGCCGGCCACCCCGCTGGTCGACCCGGCGGCCGTGGAGCGGCTGCGCGCCGAGGCCGGGCTGCCGCCCCTGGCCGACTACCTCGCCGAGATGGCCGCGATCTGCGCCGGGGACTGACCGCGCCGTAGGCTCGCCGGCGGAGGCGTCAGGGTGTCTGGTGGCCCCCGCGGCCTCTAAAGCCGACGTGGCCGAGCAGCTCGGTCAGGCGGGTTCGATTCCCGTCCGCCTCCGCCAGCGACGGTCGCGGGCCGGCGCGCATACGCTGCGACAGCGATGAGCGCCGACCCGCGGCGGGCAGTGCCCCGCACCGACACGCTGCTGGCCGACCCGGCACTGGCCGACGCCGCCGCGCGGCTGGGCCGGGACCTGGTCCGGACCGCGGTCCGGGCGGCCCAGCAGCGGGTGCGGGACGGCGACCTGGCCCCCGGTGGCGTGGTCGCCGACGTGCTGGCCCGCCTGCCCGGCACCGCCGCCGGCCTGCGCCCGGTGCTCAACGCCACCGGGGTGCTCGTGCACACCAACCTCGGCCGGGCCCCGCTGTCACCGGCCGCCGTGGAGGCGGTCGTGGCCGCGAGCGGCACCACCGACGTCGAGCTCGACCTGGCCACCGGCCGCCGCGGGCCGCGCGGCGAGGCGGCACTGTCCGCGCTGCTCGACGCGGTGCCCGCGGCGCAGGCCGCCATCGTGGTCAACAACTGCGCCGCGGCGCTGGCGCTGGTCGCGACGGCGCTCGGCGGCGAGCTCGTCATCGCCCGCGGCGAGCTGGTGGAGATCGGCGACGGCTTCCGCATCCCCGAGCTGCTGGAGGCGACCGGGACCCGGCTGCGCGAGGTCGGCACCACCAACCGCGTCGCGCTCGGGGACTACACCGGCGCGCTGGGCCCGGGCACCGGCGCGGTGCTCAAGGTGCACCCGTCGAACTTCGTCGTCCGCGGCTTCACGCGGTCGGTGGCGGTCGCCGAGCTGGCCGCCGGCCTGGCCGGGACCGGCGTCCCGCTGGTGGCCGACGTCGGCTCGGGGCTGCTGCGCCCGCACCCGGTGCTGCCCGACGAGCCGGACCTGCAGACGACGCTCGCCGACGGCGCCGACCTGGTGCTCGCCAGCGGCGACAAGCTGCTGGGCGGCCCGCAGGCCGGGCTGGTGCTGGGCCGCGCCGACCTGGTGCAGCGGCTGCGCCGGCACCCGCTGTACCGCGCGCTGCGCGTGGACAAGACGACGCTCGCCGCGCTCGAGGCCACCCTGCGCGGCCCGCTGCCGCCGGTGCAGGCGATGCTCGCCGCCGAGGTCGCGGACCTGCGGGTGCGGGCCGGCGCGCTGGCCGCCCGGCTCGCCGCCGCCGGGCTGGACGCCCGCGCCGTCGACTCGGCCGCGCGGGTCGGCGGGGGAGGAGCGCCCGAGCACCCGCTGCCCAGCGCCGCGGTCTCCCTGCCGGAGCCGTTCGCCGGGCCGCTGCGCCTCGGTGCGCGGCCGGTGGTCGGGTACGTCGCCGACGGCCGCACCCTGCTCGACCTGCGCAGCGTCCCGCCGTCGTCCGACGACGACCTCGCCGCCGCGGTGCTGGAGGTGGCCCGCCGGTGGACGTGATCGCGACCGCGGGGCACGTCGACCACGGGAAGTCGACGCTGGTCCGCGCGCTCACCGGCATGGAGCCCGACCGGTGGGAGGAGGAGCGCCGCCGCGGCCTCACCATCGACCTCGGCTTCGCCTGGACGACGCTGCCCTCGGGCCGGGTGGTGGCCGTGGTCGACGTCCCGGGACACGAGCGGTTCGTCGGCAACATGCTCGCCGGCGTCGGGTCGGTGCCGGCCGCGCTGGTCGCGGTGGCCGCCGACGACGGCTGGTCGGCGCAGACCGCCGAGCACGTCGCCGTCCTCGACGCCCTCGGGGTGCGGCACGCGCTGCTCGCCGTCACCAAGGCCGACCTCGCCGACCCCGCACCCGTGCTGGCCGACGCCACCGAGCGGCTGGCGGCCACCTCGATGGGCGCGGTGCCGGGGGTGGCGGTCAGCGCGGTCACCGGCTCCGGCGTCGCGGAGCTCACCGTGGCCCTGGAGGCGTTGCTGGCGGGCCTGCCCGCTCCCGACGTCGAGGCGCCGGTGCGGCTGTGGATCGACCGCGCCTTCCCCGTCCGCGGCGCCGGCACCGTGGTCACCGGGACGCTGGCCGGGGGGTCGGTTGGGGCCGGCGACCGGCTGCGGCTGGGCGGCCGGGAGGTCGGCGTGCGCGGCGTGCAGTCGCTGGGCCGGCCGGTGGACCGGGCGACGGCGACCGCGCGGGTGGCGCTGAACCTGCGCGGGGTCGCCGTCGAGGACCTCTCCCGCGGCGACGCGCTGCTCACCCCCGGCGCGTTCCGCGACACCGGCGAGGTCGACGTCGTCCTCGCCCGCGAGCCGGAGGACCGGCTGCCCGCCGAGGCGGTGCTGCACGTCGGGTCGGCGGCGGTGCCGGTGCGGCTGCGTCCCCTGGACGCGACCTCGGTGCGGCTGCGGCTGGCCGTCCCGCTGCCGCTGCGGGTCGGCGACCGGGTGCTGCTGCGCGACCCCGGGGCGCGGCGGGTGCTGGGCGCCGACGTCCGCGACGTCGACCCGCCGGAGCTGCGCCGCCGCGGTGCCGCCCGGCAGCGTGCCGAGGAGCTGAGCCGGCAGGGGACCGGGCCGGCCGGCGCCGCCGCCGACCTCACCCGCCGCCGGGTCGCGCGCGCCGACGACTTCACCGCCATGGGCTGGCCGGTCCCCGCCGACGCCGTCCGCGCCGGGCCCTGGCTGCTGGCGCCGGGGCTGGTCGAGACGCTCGCGCGGCGGGTGCCGGGGCTGGTGGCGGCGCACCGGCAGGCGCACCCGCTGGAGCCGGGACCGCCGGTCGCCGTCGTCCGGCGGGAGCTGGACCTGCCCGACGACGACCTGGTGCGCCTGGCCGTCCGGCCGCCCCTGGCGCTGCGCGAGGGCCGGGTCGTGGTGGCGTCCGCGGGCCTGCCGCCGGCGGTGCAGCGGGCCGTCGACGCCATCCGCGCGCGGCTGGTCACCGACCCCTTCGCCGCGCCGGACGCCGAGGAGCTGCGGGCCGCCCGGCTGGGCCCGCGCGAGCTGGCTGCGGCGGTGCGCGACGGCCAGCTGGTGCGGATCGCCGAGGGCGTCCACCTCGCGCCGGGCGTCGAACGGGTGGCGCGGGAGCGGCTGGCCGGGGTGCCGGCACCGTTCACGCTCAGCCAGGCGCGGGCGGCGTGGGGGACCACGCGGCGGGTGGCCGTGCCGCTGATGGAGTGGCTGGACGCGCGCGGGGTCACCGAGCGGCTGCCCGACGCGACCCGCCGGCTGCGCTGAGCGGATCCCGGACCGGCCGCACCGTCCTCCGGACGCTCGTGCTCTGAGTCCGCCGCGGACTCAGAGCACGAGCGGGCACGCGGGAGGTGTCGTGCGCACGCTCGTGCTCTGCACACGGGCGTGCGCAGAGCACGAGCGTCCGCGGGGGCACCCCGCTCCCGGGGGAGTCGTGCTCTGCCCCCGATGCGGACCAGAGCACGAGCGGCCGGGCCGGGGCTCGGGCCCGGACGCCCGGCGCCGCGCCGCGCCGCGCCGCGCACCCGACCACACCGAGCCGCTCGACCGCGGGCTCCGGCTCGTCGCCGTCCCGACCGCGGTCAGCCGCCGGCCTCGCGGAGGAAGCGGTCGCGCTCGTCGCTCTCGGTCTCCAGCGGTGCGGCCGCGGTGGCGTCCACGGTCTCCACCGCGTCCTCGGGCAGGACGGGCTCGGGCAGGGAGCGGAAGCGCGCGCGGGGGTCCTCGGGTGCGGTCACGCCCGCAGGGTCCCGCGGCGGGACGGGTCCGGCCAGGGTGTGTCCTGCGCGGGCCCCGGGGCCGACGGCCGTGCGGGGTCCCGGTCAGCCGGCCAGGTGGCCCCAGCGGTCGGCAAGGTCCTCCCACCGGCCGGTCCCGGCCACCCGCCCCTCCTCCAGGACGACGACCCGGTCGGCCCGCGCCAGAGCCGAGCGCTTCGTGCTGGCCCCCAGCACCGTCACCCCGCGGCCGCGCAGCGCCTCCCACAGCTCCAGCTCGGTGCGGGCGTCCAGCGCGGAGGACACGTCGTCGGCGACCAGCAGCTCGGCCCCGGTGGCCAGCGCGCGGGCCAGCGCCAGGCGCTGCACCTGGCCGCCGGACAGCCGCACCCCGCGGTGACCGACGAGGGCGCCGTGGCCCCCGGCCTCCTCCACGTCGCGGCCGAGGCGGGCGTCGTCGACAGCGGCCTGCACGGCGCGCTCGTGGTCGAGGGCGATGTTGTCGACGAAGGTCCCCGACAGCACCCGCGGCACCTGCCCCACCCAGGCCACCTGGCCCGGGCGGAGGAACAGCTGGGGGTCGTCGACCTCCCGCTCGTTCCAGCAGATGGCGCCCTCGTGGTCGACCAACCCGGCGAGCGCGGCCAGGAGGCTGGACTTGCCGGACCCGACCCGCCCGACCAGCAGCACGAGCTGCCCGGCCTCGACGGTCAGGTCGACCCCGGCGACGCCGACGGTGCCGTCGTCGTGGACGGCGGTCACGTCGTCGAGCACCAGGCGCTCCAGCGGGACGCGGCCGGGTGCCGGCGGCGAGGGTGCCGCGCCGGTGAGCAGGTCGACGCCCGGCGGCGAGGCGACCAGGTCCGTGCCGCCGGCCAGCTCCGCCGTCGCCTGCAGCCAGCGCCGGGCCACGGGCGCCTCGGTGATGGCGGCCCCGGCCACCGTGCCGAACCAGCTCGACCCGCTCACCGTCGTCGTCACGAGCAGGGTGGTCCGCAGGTCCCAGCCGCCGGCCAGGTGGAGCGACCAGGCCGCGACGAGCCCGCTCTGCACGAGCAGGTTCGGCACGCCGTCCAGCAGCGCGCGGACCCGGTGCTCGCGCACCGACGCCGCCACCCGGCGCCCGTCGACGGCCTCCAGGTGGGAGAGCACGGGCGAGGCCGCGGCGGCCAGCTTCACCGTCCGCGCGGCATCGAAGGCGGAGACGAGGGAGCGGCCGAAGCGGGCCCGCTCGTCACCGGCCTCGCGGGCGGAGGCGCCGGCCAACGGGGCCCCGGCCACCGACACCAGCGCCGACAGGACCAGCACGCCGCCGACGACGGCACCGGCCAGCAGACTGCGCCCGGCGACCGCGGTGGCGGCCACGACGACGGCGCCGATGGTGACGTCGACCCAGCGGTCGACGTAGAGGACGAGCCGGTCGCTGTCCAGGGCGCGGGCGGCGATCTCCCCGGGAGGCGTGCGCGCCAGGCGCCGCTGCATCGTCTGCCCGCGCAGGACGCCCAGGCGCAGCCGCAGGGTGACCGCCGACCACCACGGGAAGTAGGTGCGGAAGGCCACGGCCAGCAGCACCGGCGCGGTGAGCACCGCGGCGGCCAGCAGCGCCGCGACGTCCCACGGGGTGCGTCCGGCGTCCAGCGCCTCGACCAGCCGGCCCCACAGCCACCCGGTCACGGCCCCGTAGGCGCTGAGCAGCGACACCCCGAGGAAGGCCACGGCCCCGACCAGCCCCCACCGCGGGTGGACGGCGACCAGGCGGGCGACCGTCCGGGCCAGGCCCGGCGTCCGCACCGGCGCGGCCGGCCGGGGCGGGCGCCGCGCGGCGCGCACCGGCAGCGCCTCCCCGGCAGTGGCCGGTGGCGGCTCGGTGCCGGCGGCACGCAGCAGCTCGGCGAAGGGTCCCGGCGCGGCGGCCAGCCCCTCGCGCGGGCCGGCCTGCACGACGCGGCCGCGGTCGAGCACCGCCACGGCGTCCGCGCGGCGCGTCGTCGACAGCCGGTGGGCGACGACGATGCCGGTGCGCCCGGCCAGCAGCCGCTCCGCGGCCTGCGTGACACGCTGCTCGGTCTGCGGGTCCATGCGCGCGGTGGCCTCGTCGAGGACGACGACCGCGACGTCGCGCACGAGCAGGCGGGCGAAGGCGACCAGCTGCTCCTCGCCCGCCGACAGGGTGGTGCCGCCGGTGCCGAGCCGGGTGTCGAGGCCACGGGGCAGCGAGGCGACCCAGTCGGTGAGGCCGAGGGCCTCGACCGCGGCCTCGACCGCGGCGCGCGGGACGTCGGCGAAGAGGGTGACGTTCTCCTCCAGCGTCGCCGCGAGGAGCTCGGTGCGCTGGGTGACGACGCCGACGGCGCGGCGCAGGTCGTCGACGGCGGTGGCGGTGACGTCCTGGCCGGCGACGAACACCGTGCCCGGGGGCGGCTCGACGGCGCGCGAGAGCAGCTTGGCCAGCGTGGACTTGCCCGCGCCCGTCCGCCCGACGAGCGCGCACGTCGTCCCCGCCGGGACCGCCAGGTGCACGTCGGTGAGCGCGAACCCGCCGGGGTAGGCGAAGGTCAGGCCGCGCACCTCCACGGCGGCGGGCCCGGGAGGCACCGGCGCGCCGCCGGGCGGCTCCTGCGGCGCGGTCAGCAGCGCGCGGATGCGGGCGAGCGCACCGAGGCCGGCCTGCAGCTCCGGCAGGTGGTTGGTGACCTGGTTCAGCTGCCCGGCGAACGCCGTCACGAGCAGCCACAGCGTCACCAGCTGCGCGGTGCCCAGCCGCCCGGAGGAGACCAGCGCCACGCCGGCGACCGCGAGCGCCGCCAGCATGGCGTGCACCACCAGCCCGGTCCGCAGGCTCACCGCGGTCGAGGCGCGGGCGGTGGCCTGCACGCGGCGCAGCACCTCGGCGGCCTGGCGGGCGTAGGCGCGGACGACGTGCGGCTGGCCGAGGGCCGAGCGCACGTCGTCGCGGCCGGCGACGGCCTCCTCCAGCTGCGCGGAGTGGTCGGACCAGGCGGCCTCCTCGGCCAGCTTGCGCTCGGCGACGACCCGCGCCAGGCGCCGGGAGACGGCGACCGCGGCCACCGCCACGAGCGGGAAGGCGAACCACGCCGGCCACCAGGTCAGGCCGGCCACGACCCAGGCGAGTGCCGAGCGCAACGTCGAGCGCCCGAGCTCCCAGCCGGTCCGTCGCAGCAGGGTGCCGACCTGGCGGGGGTCGTCGTCCACCCGGTCGAGCACCTCGCCGACGGCCTGCTCCTCCAGCGCCGGCAGCGGCTGGTGCAGGGCGGCGCGCAGCAGGTCGGCGCGCAGCCGGCCCTCCGCGCGGCCGACGATCCCGGAGAACACCGTGCGCCCGGCGGTGTCGGCCAGGCTGGCCCCGACCAGCAGGGCGGCCAGCAGCGCGACCAGGCCGGCCGCGGGCCGCTCGGCCAGGCGGCCGGCGACGACGGCGGCCAGCGTCTCGGCCACGGCGGCGAGAGCGGCGACGGCCAGGACCGCCCCGCTCGCGGGCCCGGCCAGGCGACGCCAGGTCAGCGGCGCGGCGGGCACGGCACTCCTGTCCGCGTCGCCCCGGGGGCGCGGCGCCGGTCGTGGGTCGGTGCCCCGACGCTAGCCCGGGCCCCCGACGGGACGCGCCCGGTTTCCCGGTGGCGGGCCTAGAGCGTCGGCACCCAGCGGGCCGGGCGCTTCTCCCGGAACGCCGCGATGCCCTCCTGGCCGTCGTCGCCGGCGAAGGCCCGCGCGGACAGCTCCAGCAGCTCGTCGAACGAGCCGCGCAGCCCGCCGGCCCGCAGCAGCCGCTTGGTCTCGGCCAGCGCCCACGGCGACCCCGCCGCCAGGGCCCGCACCTGCACCTCGGCGACGGCGTCGACCTCGCCGTCCGGGGCGACGAGGTCGACCAGCCCGCCGGTCGCGGCGGCGGCCGCGTCGAACACCTCGCCGGTGAGCATCAGCCGGTGCGCCACGTGCGGCAGCATCCGCGGCAGCACCACGGCGGAGATCACCGCGGGCACCAGACCGAGGCGCACCTCCGACATGCCGAACGTCGCCGACGCCGCGGCCACCACGACGTCGCAGGCGGCCGCCAGCCCCACCCCGCCGGCGCGCGCCGGCCCCCGCACGACGGCGACCACCGGCTTCGGCGCGGTCCAGATCGTCTCGAGCAGGTCGGGCAGTTCGCGCACGCCCTGGTCGCCGGCACCGGCGCCGGCGGCCTCCGAGAGGTCCATCCCCGAGCAGAACACCCGGCCGGTGTGGTCGAGCACCACCACGCGCACGGCGTCGTCGGCGAGCGCGTCCTCCAGCGCCCCGCGCAGCTGCCCGCGCAGCGCGCGGGAGAGCGCGTTGCGGTTGGCGGGGGAGTCCAGGACGAGCCGGGCCACGCCCCCCTCGACCGTCACCTGCAGCAGCCGGTCCTCGTCCACGGGTGCAGAGTTCACCCCGGCATCGTGCCCGGGCCCGCCGCGGCGCGGCACACTGGGAGCAGATGAACACCGTCCTGTCGCTGCCGGGGACCCCGGCGGCCGAGCTCCCCGACAGTGCCCGCGAGCACCTGGCCACGACGCCGTTCGGCCTCTACGTGCACGTGCCGTTCTGCGCCACGCGCTGCGGCTACTGCGACTTCAACACCTACACCTCCGACGAGCTGGGCCCCGGCGCCAACCGGTCCGAGTACGCCGGCACCGCGATCGCCGAGCTGCGCCGCGCCGCCGCCGTCCTCGGCCCCGACCTGCCGACGGTCTCCACCGTCTTCGTCGGCGGCGGCACCCCGACCCTGCTCCCCGCCGAGGACCTCGCCGCGGTGCTGTCCGCCGTCCGCGACCTGTTCCCGGTCGCCCCGGGCGTCGAGGTGACCACCGAGGCGAACCCGGAGTCGGTCACGCCGGCGTCCCTGGCGACCCTGCGGGCGGCCGGCTTCACCCGCCTGAGCCTGGGCATGCAGTCGGCCGCCGAGCACGTGCTCGCCGTCCTCGACCGGCGGCACACCCCCGGCCGGGCCGCGCAGGCCGCACGCGAGGCGGCCGCCGCCGGGTTCGGACACGTCAACCTCGACCTCATCTACGGCACCCCGGGCGAGACCGACGCCGACTGGGCCGCCTCCCTCGACGCCGTCCTGGCCGCGCCGGTCGACCACGTCAGCGCCTACGCGCTCATCGTCGAGGACGGCACCCGGCTGGCCCGCCGGATCGCGCGCGGAGAGCTGCCCGTGCCGGACGACGACGTCCTCGCCGACCGCTACGTGCAGGCCGACACGGTGCTCCGTGGCGCCGGGTTCGACTGGTACGAGGTCAGCAACTGGGCGCGCGGGGACGCCGCCCGCTGCCGGCACAACGAGCTGTACTGGGCCAACGCGAACTGGTGGGGCGTCGGCCCGGGCGCACACAGCCACGTCGGCGGCGTCCGGTGGTGGAACGTCAAGCACCCGGCCGCGTACGCGCAGCGCCTGGCCGCGGGGGAGAGCCCGGTCGCCGACCGCGAGGTGCTCGGGCCCGCCGACCGCGCGCTCGAGACGGTGATGCTCGGCCTGCGGCTGCGCGACGGGCTGCCGCTGACCGCGCTGTCCGATGCCGGCCGCCTGCGCGCCGCCGACGCCGTCGCCCGCGGCCTGCTCGACCCCGCCGCGCACGCGGCCGGGCGGGCGGTGCTCACCGACCGCGGCCGGCTGCTCGCCGACGCCGTCGTCCGCGACCTCACCGACTAGGGCGCGGCCCGCGCGCGTGTGACCATCTGCCGGTGGAGCTGCTCTCGGTCGGGGAGGTCGCCGCGCGTCTCGGCGTCTCGCCCTCGGCCGTGCGCGTGTGGGGGACCCGGTACGGCCTGGTCGCCTCCGCCCGGTCGGAGGGCGGCCACCGCCGCTACACCCCCGAGGACCTGGCCCTCCTCCAGGCCGTGCACGAGGCGGTGCTCAGCGGCACCGACCCCGCCGCGGCGGCCGCCGCGGTCCGCGGCATCGAGACCGCCGACGACGTGCCCGCCCTCCCGCGGCGCCGCGCCGGCGCCGGCGGCACGGGCCTGGCGGTCCCGGGGGCCGGCCGCGAGGCGCGCGGCCTGGCCCGCGCCGCCGCCCGGCTGGACGAGATGCGCGCCGAGGACGCGGTGCTCGCCGCGCTGCGGGAGCGGGGCACCCTGGACGCCTGGGACGACGTCGTCCGGCCGGTGCTGATCGCCGCCGGCGCCCACTGGGCGGCGACCGGGTCGGGCATCGAGATCGAGCACCTGCTCACCCAGGCGGTGACCACGGCACTGATCCGCCACGCCGCCGCCCTGCCCGAGCCGCCGCCCGAGCGGCCCGTGCTGCTGGCCGGCGGGCCGCAGGAGGAGCACGTGCTGCCGCTGTACGCCGCCCGCGCGGCCCTCGCCGAGCACGGCGTCCCCTCGCGGCTGCTGGGCCCGCGGACCCCGATGGCCGCACTGGCCACCGCCGCGCGGCGGACCCGGTCGGCCGCGGTGCTGGTGTGGCTGAGCCGGCCCGACGAGGCGGCGGCGGACGGGCTGGCCGAGGTGGCGGCGGCCCACCGGCGGGTGCGGGTGCTCGTCGGCGGCCCCGGCTGGGGCGACGTCGCGCCGGGCCCGGCCACCGCCCCCGCCGACCTCGCCGAGGCCGTCACCGTGCTCGACCGGCACTGGCGAGGGCGATGACCACGGCTGTAACTTGCACAACTTGCGTTCTTGGGTGCATCCTCCTCGCGGGGTCGGTGTCCCGCCGGCACCCGTTACGGCAACGACGCCGTACACCCAGGAGCCGTCATGGGCACTGACAGCGGGATCGCTGTCCCGGAGCTCTCCTCCGTCCAGTTCTCCACCGTATACAACCTGTTCAGCCTGGTCATCGCCTCGATGCTCTTCACGGCGCTGTACCTGCTGTTCTCGCGGGGACGGGTCGCACCGCGTTACCGCAACGCCATCGTGGTGTCGGCGATCGTCTGTGGCATCGCCGCCTACCACTACTTCCGGATCTTCGACAACTTCCGGGAGAGCTACCCGCCCGGCGAGTCGATCGCCAGCGCGCACCTGCTGTCGAACGTGGAGTTCAACGAGGGCTACCGCTACGTCGACTGGCTGCTCACCGTCCCGCTGCTGCTCATCGAGACGGTCGCGGTCATGGCCCTGGCGAAGAGCGACGCCCGCCGGCTGCTGTGGAAGCTGGTACCGGCGTCCGCGCTGATGATCGTCCTCGGGTACCCGGGCGAGATCACCAGCGAGATCGGCCCGCGGCTGCTGTGGGGCACCCTGTCGACGCTCCCGTTCATCTACCTGCTGTGGGTGCTCTTCGTCGAGCTGACCAAGTCCATCGACCGGCAGCCGCCCGAGGTGCAGCACACGATCAAGATGCTCCGGCTGGCGCTCGTGGGCCTGTGGGGCGTCTACCCGATCGCCTACCTGTTCCCGGTCATCGGCGGGGACTTCTTCGGCGGCGCCGACGGCTTCGTGCTCCGGCAGGCCGGCTACAGCATCGCCGACATCCTCGCCAAGGCGGCCTTCGGCCTGGTGATCTACAAGGTCGCCCGGGTGAAGAGCGCACTGGAGGACCCGGCCTACGACGACGACCACGCCGTCACCGGGCCTGCGGACGGCACCCCCGCCCGGCCCACGCCGGGTCGTGACACCGTCGCGGTCTGACCCGGGGCGGTCGTCGTGACCGTTGCACCACGGACCGCCGCCGCGCACCGCGCGGCGGCGGTCCGCCCGTCCTCCGGCCCGCCGGTGGCCGGGCACGGGCGGGCGCTGCGCGAGCTGCCCGTGCTCACCCGGCTGCCGGTCGCGGTCCTCGTCGCCGCTCTCGCGCTCAGCGTGCTCGCACCGGGTGCGGTCGCCGCGGCCGCGCTGCCCGTGGCCGTCGTCGGTGCCGTCCTGGGCGTGCCGCACGGCGCCGTGGACCACCTCGTCCCCTGGTGGTGGTCGGGCGGCCGGCACGCCCCCCGCAGGCTGCTCGCCCTCGTCGTCGCCGGCTACGCGGCGGCGGCCACAGCCGCCGCAGCCGCCCTGCTGCTGGTGCCGACACCGGCGCTCGCGGCGGCGCTGGTCCTCTCCGCGGTGCACTTCGGCCGCGGGGAGGTGGTCGCCTGGGCCGAGCGCGCGGGCCGTCCCGTGCCGGGCCCGGCGGCCGACCTGCTGCCGTGCACGGCGCACGGCCTCGCCGTCGTCGGGCTGCTGCTGTGGCGCGACCCCGCCACGACCGACCCGTGGGTCCGGGCGCTGTCGCCCGGCATCGCCGACGCCGCCCTCGGGAGCCGCACCGCGGGGCTCGTCCTGGTCGCGGTCACCGTCGCGGCGGCCGTGGCCCGGCTGCTCGCCCGCGGTCGGGTGCGGGACGCCGCCGAGCTCGTGCTGGTCGCCGCGGTCTTCGCCGTCGTGCCGCCGCTGGCCGCGTTCGGCGTGTACTTCGGCCTGTGGCACGCCGTCCGGCATACCGGCCGGCTGCTCGACCTCGCCCGCGCCGCCGGGGGCGCGAGCGGCTGGGGCGCGGCCGCGCGCCGGCTGGCCCGGGCCGGCGCGCTGCCCAGCGCCGTCGCCCTGGCGGCCGTGGCGGTGCTGTGGGGACTCGGTGACGTCGCGGGCCTGCAGGCGCAGGTCAGCGTCCTGCTCGCGCTGACGTTCCCGCACGCCGCCGTCGTGTGGGCCCTCGACCGCCGCGGGTGACCCCGCTCTCGACCTGACGGATGTCAGGCCGGGACGACGACGTCCCGCACTACTGCGCACACCCCGGTGCCCGACAGGCTCGGACCGTGCCCGCCCTCGCCCTCGACGTCCCCGCGCTCGACATCTCCGGCCTGACCGTCCGCCACGGCGACGTCCTCGCCGTCGACGACCTCGACCTGCGCATCGGCCAGGGCGAGACCGTCGCGCTGCTCGGCCCCAACGGCGCCGGCAAGTCCTCCACCGTCTCGGCCGTCCTCGGCCTGCTGCGCCCGTCGGCCGGGGCCGTCCGCGTGCTCGGCCGCACGCCCTCCGACGCCGTCCGGGCCGGGTGCGTCGGCGCGATGCTGCAGCACGGCGGGCTGCCCGGCGAGGCGCGCGTCGGCGAGGTGGTGCACCTCGTGCGGAGCAGCTACGCCGACCCCTGGCCGACGGCCGACCTGGCCGCCACCACCGGCATCGACGGGCTGCTCGGCCGGCCGGTCGACGCGCTCTCCGGCGGCCAGCGCCAGCGGGTGCTGCTCGCGCTCGCGCTGGCCGGGCGGCCGCCGCTGCTGCTCCTCGACGAGCCGACCTCGGCCATGGACGTCGAGGGCCGCCGCGCCTTCTGGACGACGATGCGCGGGCTCGCCGCCCGCGGCACGACGGTCGTGTTCGCCACCCACCACCTGGAGGAGGCCGACGCGGTCGCCGACCGGGTTGTGGTCCTGGCCGGCGGTCGGCTGGTCGCCGACGGGTCCGCCGCCGCGGTCCGCTCGGCGGTCTCCGGGCGCACCGTCCGCCTCACCGCCGACCGGCTCCCCGGGGACCTGCCCGGCGTCACCTCGGTGACCCGGCAGGGCGCCACCGTCGCGCTGGCCACCGGGGACGTCGAGGCCACCCTCCGCGCCCTGCTCGACGCCGGCGTCCCGCTCACCGACCTCGACGTGCGCGGCGCCAGCCTCGAGGACGCCGTCCTGTCCCTCACGACCTCCGGAGCGACCCGATGAGCACCCTGCTCGCCTTCCAGCTGCGCCGGCTCGGCCGCAACCGCCAGTTCCTGTTCTTCACCGTGCTCATGCCGGCGGCGTTCAGCGTCTTCTTCACCAAGGTGTTCGCCGGGGCGCCGGGCGGGATCAGCCAGGAGCAGGCCGCCGCCACGATGGTCTCGATGATGGCCTACGGGGCCCTGGGGGCGGCCCTCGGCGCGACCGTCCGGCTCTCCTTCGACCGCGCGTCGGGCTGGCTGCGCCAGCTGCGGGTGACGCCGGTGCCGCAGACGTCGGTGGTCGCCGTCGACGTCGCCGTCGGGATGCTGCTCACCCTGCCGCCCCTGCTCGTGGTGGCCGCGGTCGGCCGGTTCGTCAACGGGGTGCGGCTGGAGGCGGGGCAGTGGGTGGGCCTGGTCACCGTCCTGTGGCTGGCGTCGGCTGTGTTCGTGGCGCTGGGGCTGCTGCTGGGCTGGGCGCTGGAGGAGAAGGCGGCCGGTGGCGCGATCGGCATCGTGGGGACCGTCCTGGCCCTGCTCGGCGGGCTGTGGGTGCCGGTCGAGCTCTTCCCGTCCGGCCTGCGTGTGGTCGCGCACGCGCTGCCCTCGTACTGGTACGCCGAGGCCGGCCGCGAGGCCGCCGCCGGCAGCGGGCCGGAGCTCCTGCCGCTGTTGGTCCTGGCGGGGTTCGCCGCCCTGTTCGCCGCGCTCACCGTCGTGGTCGCGCGCCGCCGGCCGCTCACCGCGGTCGCGGGCTGACCGGGCTACGGTCGGGCGTGGACACCCGCACGCGGTGGCAGCGCGTCGGCTGGTCGCTGCCGTGGCTGCTGTTCCAGTTCTTCCCGGTCACCGACCTGGTCACCACCGACCGGCCGCTGCCCGTCCGGGTCGTCGCCGGGCTGCTCCTGCTGGCCTTCACGGTCGTCTACCTCGACGTCTTCCGGCGCGCCTTCGGCGGCGGCTGCTTCGGCCCCCCGGCGCTGTCCCGGCTGGCCCTCGTCGCCGTCCTCGGCGTGGTCCTGGCGCTGTGGATGGGCCCCTCCTGGGCCGGCCTGATGATCTACGTGTCGGCGGCGGCGGCCGCGGCCCTGCCGGAGCGCTGGGTGTGGCCGGCCGTCGCGGCGGCCGCGGCCGTGTGCGTCCTCGCGGTGGGGGCGCACGGCGAGCTGGACAACCTGTTCGTGCTCCCGGTGCTGTGCGTGCTCACCGCGTTCGGCCTGCGCGGCACCCGGCACCTGGTCGCGGTGAACAACGAGCTGGCGGAGGCGCGCGAGGAGCTGGCCCGCAACGCCGTCGCCGAGGAGCGGCTGCGCTTCGCCCGCGACCTGCACGACCTGCTCGGCCACAGCCTGTCGCTGATCGCGCTCAAGAGCGAGCTCGCCGGGCGGCTGGCCGAGGCCGACCCCGCCCGGGCCCGCACGGAGATGGCCGACGTCGAGGCCGTCGCCCGCCGCGCGCTGGCCGAGGTCCGTGACGCCGTCAGCGGCTACCGGCAGGTGAGCTCCGCCCAGGCGCTGGCCGAGGCGCGCTCGGCGCTGTCCGGCGCGGGGATCGCCGTCCGGCTGCCCGCCCGGGTGCCCGTCCTGCCCGGCCCGGTCGACGCCGCCCTCGGCTGGGTGGTGCGCGAGGCGACCACGAACGTGCTGCGGCACAGCGGCGCACGCTCGGTCGCCGTCACCCTCACCGAGGACGGCGCCGAGGCGGTGCTGACCGTCACCGACGACGGCCGCGGGCCCAGCGAGGACACCGAGCCGGGGTCGGGGCTGGCCGGCCTGGCGGAGCGGGTCGGCAAGCTCGGCGGCGCGCTCACCGGCGGCGCCGGCCCCGACGGCGGCTACGAGCTGCGCGCGGTCCTGCCGCTGGTCCCGGCCCCGGTCCCCGAGGCGGTGTCCCGGTGATCCGGGTGCTCGTGGCCGAGGACCAGTCGATGGTCCGCGGGGCGCTGCGGGCGCTCCTCGAGCTCGAGGAGGACATCACCGTCGTCGCCGAGGTCGGCCGCGGCGACCAGGTTCTCGCCGCCGCCCGGGAGCACGCGCCCGACGTCGCGCTGCTCGACATCGAGATGCCCGGCCGCGACGGCCTGGAGGCCGCCCGCGAGCTGGCCGCCGAGCTGCCCGCCGTCCGTGCGGTCGTGCTCACCACCTTCGGCCGGCCCGGGTTCCTGCGCCGTGCCATGGAGGTCGGCGCCGCCGGCTTCCTGGTCAAGGACGCGCCGGTGGCCGAGCTGGCCAAGGCGATCCGCGCCGTCGTCGCGGGGGAGCGGGTGATCGACCGCGACCTCGCCGCCGCCGCGCTGGCGATCGGCGCCACCCCGCTGTCGGCGCGGGAGGCCGACGCGCTGCGCGAGGCCGCCGACGGCGCCACCGTCGCCGACATCGCCCGCCGGCTGTTCCTGTCGGAGGGCACGGTGCGCAACTACCTGTCCTCGGCGATCGGCAAGACCGGCGCCCGCACGAGGGTCGAGGCCGCCCGCGTCGCCGCCGACAAGGGCTGGCTGTAGCCGCAGCGGGCCGTCCTGCCGACGAGTCCCCGTCCTGCGGATCTCCTACGCACCCCGCGTCCCCGAGGGCGGCCCCTGGGACAGGGCTCCGACGGACGATGTGCGGACAGGTGCACTCCTCGGCCCAGGGGCTGCCCGTGAGCGCACACCGTCCGGCTGCCGGGACGTCTCGGGAGGACGACGCGGCGCACGTGATCCGCGGAGCCGGCCTACAGCTCCAGCTTCATCCCGACGTGCGAGGCGACGTAGCCGAGCCGCTCGTAGAAGCGGTGCGCGTCGGCGCGGCGCGTGTCGGTGGTGAGCTGCACCAGCGCGGCGCCGCGACGGCGGGCCTCGTCCGCGCACCAGCGCAGCATCGCCTCGCCCAGCCCCCGACCGCGGGCCGCGGCGGCCACCCGCACGCCCTCCACCTGGGCGCGCAGCGCCCCGCCGCGGGACAGCCCCGGCAGGAACGACAGCTGCAGCGTGCCGATCACCATGCCGCCGTCGTCGGCGACGACGAGCAGGTGGGCGGGGTCGGCGTCGACGGCGGCGAACGCACGCTCGTACGGCTCCGGGCCGGCCGCCTCGCGCGTCGCACCCAGCGGGTCGTCGGTCAGCAGGGCGACCACCGCCGGCAGGTCGGCGACGACGGCCCGGCGGAGGACGACGCCGCCGCCGAGGTCGGCGAGCGGCGCGGTCACCTCGCCGGGTCGGCGGGCATGAGGGCGTCGAGGTCCAGCACCCGCACGTGGATGACGGTGCGCTGCTGCAGCGCCGCGCGCAGGGCCCGGTGCAGGCCGTCCTCGAGGTAGAGGTCGCCGTGCCACTGGACCGCGTGCGGGAACAGGTCCCCGTAGAAGGTCGAGTCGTCGGCGAGCAGGGCGTCCAGCGCCAGCTCGCGCTTGGTGGTGACCAGCGTGTCCAGCCGGATCTGGCGGGGCGGGATCATCGCCCAGTCCTTGGTGGACAGGCCGTGCTCGGGATAGGGGCGGCCGTTGCGCACCGCTTTGAAGATCAGGACCCGCCCTCCGTCCGCTCCCGCCCCGCTCCGTGCACCGGACGCCAGCCTATCCACCGCTCGTCCCTGGCCCGTCCGGCCCCGTCCAGAGGCTCGCCGCGAGCTTGCGAGCGGGGAGGGGGACGGGGTCCTTCGCGTATGCTGGGCTGGCACTCCGTCCGTGCGAGTGCCAGCCCGCCGCGCGGCCGGCGCACCCCGCCCGCCGCGGCCCGGGACCGCCCGCACGACGTCGCCGACCGGTACGGGGAGGTGTCACCGTGGCGCACGACGAACGCCGCCTGCAGGTCCTGCGGGCCATCGTCCAGGACTTCGTCTCCACCAACGACCCCGTGGGCAGCAAGGCCCTGGCCGAGCGGCACGACCTCGGGGTCTCGCCGGCCACCATCCGCAACGACATGGCGGTGCTGGAGGAGCAGGGCTACATCGCCCAGCCGCACACCAGCGCCGGCCGGGTGCCCACCGACAAGGGCTACCGCCTCTTCGTCGACCGGCTCTCCTCGGTCAAGCCGCTGTCGGGCGCCGAGCGCAAGGCGATCGAGCGGTTCCTCGACGGCGCCGTCGACCTGCACGACGTCCTCGGCCGCACGGTGCGCCTGCTGGCCCAGCTGACCCACCAGGTCGCCGTCGTCCAGTACCCGACGCTCTCGCGCAGCGCCGTCCGCCACCTCGAGGTCGTCCAGCTGTCGGCCTCGCGGCTGCTGCTGGTGCTCATCACCGACACCGGCCGGGTCGAGCAGCGGGTCGTCGAGTGCCCGTCCGACGTCGCCCGCGACGACGTCGCCGACCTGCGCGCACTGCTGGGCTCCGCCTTCACCGGGGCCCGGCTCGCCGACGCCGGCGGCAAGGTCCCCGACCTGGTCGACACCGCGCCGCCGCACCTGCGCGCGCTGGTCGCCACGGTCAGCGCCGCGCTGGTCGAGACGCTGGTCGAGCCCGGGGAGGACCGTCTGGTCGTGGGCGGGACGGCGAACCTCGCGCGCGTCGCCGTCGACTTCCCCGGCAGCCTGCGGCCGCTGCTCGAGGCGCTCGAGGAGCAGGTCGTGGTGCTCAAGCTGATCAGCGAGGTCGACAGCGGCGGGGCGGTCCTCGTGCGCATCGGCGAGGAGAACGCCCACGAGGCACTGGCCGGTGCGTCGGTGGTGTCCGTGGGGTACGGCACCGGCGACCGGGCGCTGGGCGGACTGGGCATCGTGGGCCCGACCCGCATGGACTACCCGGGCAACATGGCCGCGGTCCGCGCCGTGGCCCGCTACGTCGGCCAGCTGCTGGCCGAGAGCTGAGGTTCGTACACCAGATGGCAACCGACTACTACGGCGTCCTCGGGCTGTCCCGGGGCGCGTCCGACGCCGACATCAAGAAGGCCTACCGGCGGCTGGCGCGCGACCTGCACCCCGACGTCAACCCCGATCCCGAGGCCAAGGAGCGCTTCCAGGAGGTCAGCCGCGCCTACCAGGCGCTGACCGACCCGGACAAGCGCCGCATCGTCGACCTCGGCGGTGACCCCTTCGACAGCGGCGCCGGTGCCGCGGGCGGCTCACCGTTCGGCCAGGCCGGCTTCGGCGGGCTCGGCGACATCATGGACGCCTTCTTCGGCGGCGGGACGATGGGCGGGCGCGGCCCGCGCAGCCGCGTCCGCGCCGGCGACGACGCGCTCATCCGCATCGAGCTCGACCTGGAGCAGACGGTCTTCGGCACCACCGAGGAGATCACCGTCGACACCGCCGTCCTGTGCGGCACCTGCAGCGGCGCGGGCACCGCACCGGGCACCCACCCGGTCACCTGCACCACCTGCTCGGGTCGCGGCGAGGTGCAGAGCGTGCAGCGCTCCTTCCTCGGCCAGGTCGTGTCCAGCCGGCCCTGCCCGAGCTGCGCCGGCACCGGCCAGGTCATCCCCGAGCCGTGCCCCGAGTGCGGCAGCGAGGGCCGCGTGCGCGCCCGCCGGACCATCCCGGTGAAGGTGCCCGCCGGTGTCGAGGACGGCATGCGGATCCGGCTCACCGGCCGCGGCGAGGTCGGCCCCGGTGGCGGCCCGGCCGGCGACCTCTACGTCGAGATCGTCGAGCGCCCGCACGAGGTGTTCACCCGCGACGGCGAGGACCTGCACTGCCACGTCACCCTGCCGATGACCTCGGCGGCGCTGGGCACCACCCTCCCGCTGACCCTGCTCGACGGCGAGGACACCGACGTCGACGTCCGGCCGGGCACGCAGTCGGGGACGGTCCTGACGCTGCGCGGCCAGGGCGCGCCGCGGCTGCGGTCCACCGGCCGCGGCAACCTGCTGGTGCACGTCGACGTGCAGACGCCGACCCGCCTGGACGCCGAGCAGGAGAAGCTGCTGCGCGAGCTGGCCGCCCTGCGCGGCGAGGACCGCCGGGAGCCGGCGGCCGGCGAGAGCCACGGGGGGTTGTTCTCGCGGGTCCGGAAGCCCTTCCGGTGACCGCCCCGGCGACCGACGACCACCACCCGGTGCAGGACGGCTCGCCGCTGTTCCTGCTCGACACGCTCCCCGACGCCGCCGAGCTGCTCGTCGACGGCGCTGAGGGGCGGCACGCCGTCGACGTGCTCCGGCTGACCGCCGGGGAGCCGGTGCGGGTCGGCGACGGCGCCGGCACGGTGGTCGAGGGCACGGTCCTCGACGCCGGCCCGCGCGGCCTGCGCGTCCAGGTGACCGCCCGGCACGAGGTGCCCGAGCCCCAGCCGGAGTTCGTGCTCGTGCAGGCGCTGCCCAAGGGCGACCGCGGCCAGCTGGCGGTCGAGCTGGCCACCGAGCTCGGCGTCGACCGGATCGTCCCGTGGGCCGCCGCCCGCTGCGTCACCCGCTGGCGCGAGGACCGCGTGGAGAAGGGCCTGGCGAAGTGGCGGGCGGCGGCACGGGCGGCGGCCAAGCAGTCGCGGCGGCCGCGGGTGCCCGAGGTCGGCGACCTCATGACCACCCGCCAGGTGTGCGGCGAGCTGGCCGACGTCGACCTCGCGGTGGTGCTGCACGAGCAGGCCCGCCGCCCGCTGTCCGGGCTGGACGTCCCGGGCAGCGGCACGGTCGCCGTCGTCGTCGGGCCCGAGGGCGGGCTCACCGACGGCGAGGTGGTCGCGCTGCGCGCGGCCGGTGCGCAGGCCGTGCGGCTCGGGCCGGAGGTGCTGCGCACCTCGACCGCCGGTGCCGCCGCCCTCGCCGCGCTGTCGGTCCGTACGCGCTGGGCCTGAGGGCGTCCCGCGCACGATCAGGTGACCTGATCGTGCTGCGTCCTGGCTCACCGCCCACGGTGACCCAGGACGCGTTGCGGTGACCCAGGACGCGTTGCGGTGACCCAGGACGTGCTGCGGTGAGCCAGGACGTGCTGCGGTGAGCCGGGACGTGCTGCGGTGACCCGGGACGCGTGCGGTGCGGGGGGACGGCGCTCAGCGCAGGACGCGGCGGGCGCGGTCGCTCACCAGGTCGACCGCGAGGGTCAGCGCGACCGTCGCGGCGAGCACCGTGGTGACCGCCGGCCAGTCGAAGACGGCCAGCCGGGAGGCGAGCAGCGCGCCCAGCCCGCCGGCGCCCAGCAGTCCCACCAGCAGCGTGTCCCGGACGGCGACCTCCCAGCGGTACAGCGCGAGCGCCAACACCGGCCCGGCGGCCGGCGGCAGGACGCCGTAGAGCCAGGCCCCCACCGGCCGCGCCCCCAGCGCGGTGAGCGCCGCGCGCGGCCGCGGGTCGGCCTCCTCGACCGCCTCGGCCGCGAGCCGCCCGAGCACCCCGAGGGTGGTGAGGCCGAGGGCGAGCGCGCCGGGCAGGACCCCGGGCAGCAGCACGAACAGCAGGACCAGCGCCCACACCGGCGCCGGCACCGCGCGCAGCACCAGCAGTGCCGCGCGCACCGGCGCCCCCGCCAGCCGCCGCCCCGGCCCCGCACCGGGCGGCCGCGCGGCTCCCGGCGCCAGCAGCGCCGACCCGGCCACCGCCACCGCGACGGCGAGCACCGACATCTGCAGCGTGACCACCGCCTGGGCGCCGACCTCGCGCAGCAGGGCGCCGTCCCCGGCCGGTGGGAGGGCCGCGCCCAGGACGTGGCCGAGCTGCCCGCGGGCGCGCGCCGACACCAGCGACGCCGGCGACAGCGCCAGGAACCACCACGCCCACACGACCGCGGCGCCCGTCCCGAGGACGGCGGCGGTCAGCACGCGGTCGCGCGCGAGCACCCCGGCCCGCCGGCGCGGCGCGGCCAGCCGGCGGCGCACCGCCCGCCCGGCGACGTCGGCCGCCAGGCACAGCAGCGCGAGGGCGTACACGGCGCTCCACACCTGCGGCCAGCGCAGCGACGTGAACGACAGCGCGAGCTGGTAGCCCAGTCCGCCGGCACCGATCAGGCCGAGCACCACGGCGGAGCGGACCGCGCACTCCAGCCGGTAGAACGCGTACGACAGCAGCCCGCCGGCCGCGAGGGGCAGCAGGCCGTACAGCGCCGCCGCAACCCGGCCCGACCCCTGCGCGAGCAGCGCCTCGTACGGGCCGCGCGGGACCTCGTCGAGCAGGCCGGCGAACACCGTCGCGGTGACCGCGCCGTAGGGCAGGCCGATCGCCAGGACGCCGACCCACGGGTCGAGACCGAGCACGTTGAGCAGCAGCAGCCCCCACACCGCCTCGTGGAGCCCGCGCGGGACGGCGAGCACGCCGCGGGCCGCCGCCCAGCCCGTGCCGCGCCGTCCCCACGTGGTGCGCGCGGCCGCCACCGCACCGGCCGCCCCCAGCGCCAGTGCCAGCGCCGTGCCGAGGACGGCGTAGGCCAGCGTCACCAGCGCCGCGGTGCCCAGCATCCCGAGGAACGCGCCGTCCAGGTCGGGGGAGAGCGCGGCGGCGGCGAACCGGCCGACCTGCGCGCCGCCCGCGGGGTTGAGGACGTCGCCGCCGAGGGCGGCGGCCAGGGACCAGCCGACGACGACCAGCGCGGCCAGCCCCCATGCCCAGCGGCGCCGGTCCCGCCGGAGCACGGGCGCCGCCGGCCGGGCGAGTACCGCGGTCACGCCCGCGCCCCGTAGAACGCGGCCAGGTCGGGGACGGTGAGTGCCGCGGCCGGGGCGTCGAGCACTACCCGCCCCGCGGCCAGCCCGACCACCCGGTCGCAGTGCCGCAGCGCCAGCACCGGGTCGTGCAGCGCGACCAGCAGCGCACCGCCCCGGGACGCCGGCGCGGCGAGCAGCCCGAGCACCGCGTCGGCGAGCACGGGGTCCAGCGCCGACGCCGGCTCGTCGGCGAGCACGAGGTCGGGGTCCTGCACCAGCAGCCGCGCCACGGCCACCCGCTGCCGCTGCCCGCCCGAGAGGGTGTCGGTGCGGTCGAACACCCGGTCGGCCAGGCCGACCCGCTCCAGCGCCCCGACCACCTCCGGCACCCCCTGCGGCCGCAGCAGCGACCACGCCGCCCGCGCCGCCGGCCAGGAGCCCAGCCGGCCGGCGTTCACGTTGTGCAGCACCCGCAGCGGGCCGACCAGCTCCAGGTGCTGGTGCACCGTCCCCACCCGGGCGCGCAGCCGGCGCAGCGCCCGGCCGCGCAGCGCGGAGGGGTCGCGCCCCAGCACCTCCACCGACCCGGACGACGGCGGCACCGCGCCGTTGGCCACGGCGAGCAGCGTCGACTTCCCGGCACCCGAGGCCCCGACGACGGCGACCCGCTCACCGGGGCCGACCACGAGGTCGACGTCGTCGAGCGCGGTCGCCGTCCCGAAGCGGACGGTGATCCCGGTCAGCCGCAGGACCGCGGTCAGGTGACCAGCCCCAGGGCGCGGCCGATCTCCTCGATCCGGTCGTAGTCCGTCGCGCGGGCCGGCACGAACGACCCCGCACCGAAGAGCTCGAGGACCCCGGCGTCGGCGGGGTCGTCGGCCGAGAGGCCGGTGAACCAGCCGGTCAGCCGCTCGGCGAGGTCGTCGGCGCCGAGCCGCTCGGCCACCCCGGGGCCGAGCAGCCAGTGGTAGTCGGCGTAGGGCGGGGTCCGGGCGTACTCGACGACGGCGGCGGGGTCGACCGCGCCCTCCTCCAGCCGTGACCGCCACACCTGCTCGTTGAGGACCCCGGCCTGGTAGCTGCCCGAGGCGACCAGCGCGATGGTCGCGTCGTGCGAGCCGGAGAACCCCGGCCCGCCGGGGAAGCCCTGCGGGTCGACGCCGGCCTGCTGCAGGAACCACGCGGGCATCAGCCGGCCCGACGTCGAGGTCTCGCTGCCGTAGGTGAACCGCAGCCCGGCCAGTGGGCGGAGGTCGTCGGAGGGGGCGAGCCCGGTGGCGCCGTCGACGACGAAGACCGAGTGGAACTCGCGGTCGATGTCGCGCTGCGCGATCGGCTGCGCGCCGGGTGCCTGCAGCCGGGCCTGCACGCCGGTGAGCCCGCCGAACCAGACGAGGTCGAGGTCGCCGGTGCGGAAGAGGGAGACGGCGGCGGCGTAGTCGGTGACCGGGGAGTAGACGACGTCGAGGTCGAGCGCGGCGGCCATCGCGTCGGCGACGGTGCCGTGCTGGCGCTGTAGCACCTCGGGGTCCTGGTCGGGGATGGCGCCGATCCGCAGCGTGCCCGCGGCGGTGGGGGGACTGCCGACGGGGGAGGAGCGGCCGCAGGCCGCGGTGGCCAGGGCGAGCGCGGTGCCGGCGAGGAACGCACGGCGGGACCGGTCCTGCACGGGGCTCCCCGACCGGAGAGCGCTGCGGTGGGCCACTACGTCCTGCCGGGGCGGGGGACGGGCACGGGGGACCTCCTGCGGGTGGGGACGGCGACCGCGCCATCCTGACCCGCGCCCCCCGGTCGCGCGCCCTAGGGTCGGGCGGGTGAGCGACTGCCTGTTCTGCCGGATCGTGGCCCGGGAGATCCCGGCCGACGTCGTGCACGAGACCGACCGCACGCTGGCCTTCCGGGACGTGAACCCGCAGGCCCCCACGCACGTGCTGGTCATCCCCAAGGACCACCACGCGACGGCGGGGCTGCTGGTGGGCGCCGACCCCGGCCTGCTCGCCGACGTGGTGGCCGCGGCGCACGCCGTCGCCGTCCAGGAGGGGCTGGCCACCGAGGAGGCGCCCGAGCCGGGCTACCGGCTGGTCGCCAACTCCGGTCCGGCCGCGGGGCAGACGGTGCACCACCTGCACCTGCACGTCCTCGGCGGCCGCCCGATGGCCTGGCCCCCCGGCTGAGCCCCCGGCGGGCGGTGGCAGGGTGGCGGGCATGACCGACGCCGGCAGCCCCGCCCCCGTCCGGATCGAGCGGGACGGCGATGTCGCCGTCGTCGTGCTGGACCGGCCGCCGCTGAACCTCTTCGACGAGTCGGTTTTCGCCGCGCTGGAGCAGGTGGCCGCCGAGCTGGCCGCGCTGACCGCACCCGGGCGCCCCGGCCGCGCCCGCGCGGTGCTGGTCGAGGCGAGGGGCAGGGTGGTCTCGGGCGGCGTCGACGTCACCGAGTTCCGCGACGTCGCCGAGGGCCCGGACCCGGCGCAGCGGGGCACCGCGCTGTGGGCGCGGCTGCTCCGCGTGGCGCAGACGATCGAGGACCTCCCCGTCCCCACGGTGTTCGCCGCGCACGGCCTGACCCTCACCGCCGCCTTCGAGCTGGCGCTGGCCTGCGACGTGCTGCTGGCCGCGGAGCGGGCGTCGTTCGGGCTGGTCGAGATCGTCGTCGGGCTGACCCCGTCGATGGGCGGGCCGCAGCGGCTGGCCGAGCGGGCCGGCCCGGCGCGGGCCAAGGAGCTGGTCTTCACCGGCGAGCGCTACCCGGCCGAGGTGCTGGAGCGCTGGAACGTGGTCAACCGGGTGCTGCCCGACGACGGCTTCGCCGAGGCCGCCCGCCAGTACGCGCGCCGGGTCGCCGCCGGGCCCACGGTCGCCCACGCGGCCACCAAGCGGCTGGTGGCCACCGCGGTGCGGCACGGCGCGCGGGCCGCCGACGACATCACGCCGCAGGTCTCCGGGCCGCTGTTCGCCACCGCCGACCTCCGCGGCGCCGTCACCTCCTTCCTCGACGAGGGGCCCGGGAAGGCCACCTACGAGGGCCGCTGAGCTCCGTTCCGGGCGCGATTCCCGCTCGCCCGGCGCGGGTAGACTCGACCGGTCCGATCCCCGTGCCAGGAAGGCAGGGTCGAGGGTTCTTGCCCGACACCTCCCCGAACGTCCCCGTGCAGGGCGCCCCCACGTCGCGTGAGGCGTCGGCCCAGGCCGCCGCCGCCGACAACGCCGGCACCCTCGCGACTCCCCCGCCCGCCGCCGTCCGCACCACCATCACCGTTCCGGACCAGGTGTCGATGGTGGCCCTGCTCGGATCCGGCGACGAGCTGCTGCGGCTGGTCGAGAGCGAGCTCGCCGCCGACGTGCACGTGCGCGGCAACGAGATCGCCGTGACCGGCCAGCCGGCCGACAACGCCTTCGCCGTGCGCGTCTTCGACGAGCTGATCGCGCTGCTGGGCACCGGCCAGGCGCTGCGCCCGGACTCGGTGCGCCGCGTCATCGGGATGCTGCGCAGCGGCGGCTCCGAGCGCCCGGCCGACGTCCTCAGCCTCGACATCATCAGCCGCCGGGGCCGCACCATCCGGCCCAAGACGCTGAACCAGAAGCGCTACGTCGACGCGATCGACGCGCACACCGTCGTCTTCGGCATCGGCCCCGCCGGCACCGGCAAGACCTACCTCGCCATGGCCAAGGCCGTGCAGGCGCTGCAGACCAAGCAGGTGAACCGGATCATCCTCACCCGGCCCGCGGTCGAGGCCGGCGAGCGGCTGGGCTACCTGCCCGGCACGCTCAGCGAGAAGATCGACCCCTACCTGCGGCCGCTCTACGACGCGCTGCACGACATGGTGGACCCGGAGTCCATCCCGCGGCTGATGCAGTCGGGCACCATCGAGGTCGCCCCGCTGGCCTACATGCGCGGGCGGACCCTGAACGACGCGTTCGTCATCCTCGACGAGGCGCAGAACACCACCGCCGAGCAGATGAAGATGTTCCTCACCCGGCTCGGGTTCGGCTCGAAGATCGTCGTCACCGGCGACGTCACGCAGGTCGACCTCCCCGGCGGCGCGCAGAGCGGCCTGAAGGTGGTGCGGGAGATCCTCGACGGGATCGACGACGTGCACTTCGCCAACCTGACCAGCTCCGACGTCGTCCGCCACCGGCTGGTCGGCGACATCGTCGACGCCTACGAGCGCTGGGACGCCTCCCACCAGCAGGGTGCCGGCCGGCCCGCGACGCCCGCCCGGCCGGCCCGGCCGACGCGTCGGCAGGGGAGCTGAGCGGCGTGCCCGTCGAGGTCGCCAACGAGTCCGAGATCGCCGTCGACGAGGCGGAGCTGACCGGCATCTGCCGCTTCGTCCTCGCCGAGATGGGCGTCAACCCGATGGCCGAGCTGTCGGTGCTGTGCGTCGACCCGGACTACATGTCGGTGCTGCACGAGCGCTGGATGGGGGAGAAGGGCCCGACCGACGTCCTCGCCTTCCCCATGGACGAGCTCGACACCGCCCGGCCCGACGACCCCGAGCCGGGCCCCGCGCTGCTCGGCGACGTCGTGCTCTGTCCCTCGGTCGCGGTCCGGCAGGCCCGCGCCGCCGGGCACACCATGGACGACGAGCTGCTGCTGCTGGCCACCCACGGCGTGCTGCACCTGCTCGGCTACGACCACATGGAGCCCGAGGAGGAGCGGGAGATGTTCGGCCTGCAGAACCGCCTGCTCGAGGGCTGGCGGTCCGCGCCGCGGCAGCCGGTCACCGGCGAGCCCGCCGAACGGGGGCCCGGGACCCGATGAGCGCCGGCGCGGTGACCCTGCTGGTCGTCGCGATCTGCCTGGTGCCGCTGGCGGGCGCCTTCGGCGCCATGGACGCCGCGTTGCAGCGGGTGTCGCTCGCCCGCGTCGAGGAGCTGCGCCGCGACGGCGTCCGGCGTGCCGCGGGCCTCGAGCAGGTGCTGGAGGAGCGCGCCCGCGCGGTCGCCCTGCTGCTCCTGCTGCGGATCGTCTGCGAGATGGTGGCGGCGGTGCTCGTCGCCGTCGTCGTGGTCGGCACCCTGGGCACGACGTGGCAGGCGGTGCTCGCCGCGGCCGCGGTCATGACCGTCGTCAGCTACGTGCTGGTCGGCGTCGGCCCGCGCACCCTCGGCCGCCAGCACGCCTACCCGATCGCGCTGGCCAGCGCCGGGCTGGTGCGGCTGCTGGTGCGGGTCCTCGGACCGGTCGCGACGCTGCTCATCCTGATCGGCAACGCCATCACCCCCGGCCGCGGCTACCGCGACGGCCCGTTCTCCACCGAGGTCGAGCTGCGGGAACTGGTCGACCTCGCCGAGGAGCGCGGCGTCGTCGAGTCCGGTGAGCGCAACATGATCCACTCGGTGTTCGAGCTGGGCGACACGATCGCCCGCGAGGTCATGGTGCCGCGCACCGACGTCGTCTGGATCGAGCGCACCAAGACCGTCCGGCAGGCCCTCGCCCTGGCCCTGCGCAGCGGCTTCAGCCGCATCCCGGTGATCGGGGAGAACGTCGACGACGTCGTGGGCGTCGTCTACCTCAAGGACCTGGTGCGCCGCTCGCAGAACCTCGGCGAGGGCCGCGGGCCGCGGGTGGAGGAGCTCATGCGCCCGCCGGCGTTCGTGCCCGAGTCCAAGCCGGTCGACGAGCTGCTGCGCGACATGCAGGCCCGCCGCATCCACATCGCGATCGTCGTCGACGAGTACGGCGGGTTCGCCGGCCTGGTGACCATCGAGGACATCCTCGAGGAGATCGTCGGCGAGATCGCCGACGAGCACGACGCCGTGCAGCGGCCCCCGGTCGAGCACCTCGACGACGGCTCGGTGCGGATCACCGCCCGCCTGCCGGTCGAGGACCTCGCCGAGCTCTTCGACGTCGAGCTGCCCGGCGACGACGACGTCGAGACCGTCGGCGGGCTGCTCGCCCGCGAGCTCGGGCTGGTGCCGATCGAGGGGTCGGCGGCCGAGGTCGCGGGCCTGCGACTGGTCGCCGAGAGCACCGGCGGGCGGCGCAACCGCATCGACACCATCCTCGTGTCGCGGCTGCCCGACACCGATCCCGAGCACCAGTCGGGAGCCACCCGCGCGGAGGTGCCGGCCACGGCCGACAGCTGAGGAAGGACCCTCCCGCCCCCCACCGCTCGCAGGCTCGCGCCGGGCCCCTGCGGGAGGGCCGGATCCAACGGTAGGAGACTTGGCCGGTGCCCGACCTGCAGCCCGAGGACGCCAAGCTCGTCACCCTCGCCCGCTCCGCGCGCGGCCGCACCGGCGCGCCGGAGGGCGCCGCGGTCCGCGACACCGACGGGCGCACCTACGTCGCCGCGTCGGTCGCGCTGCCCTCGCTCACGCTGTCGGCGCTGCAGGCCGCCGTCGCCGCCGCCGTCTCCAGCGGGGTCACGGGGCTGGAGGCCGCCGCCGTGGTGTCCGACGCCGGCGCCGTCGAGGCGGACGGGCTGGCCGCGGTGCACGACCTGACCGCGTCGGCACCGGTCTTCCTCGCCGGCCCCGACGGGGCGGTCCGGGGGACGGCGTGACCCTCGAGGTCGTCTCGCTGGCCGAGCGGCCCGACCTCACCGCGGCCATGTGGTCGATGCCGAGCTCCTGGCCGCGGTTCATGCTGCAGGACCTCGTCGCCGAGGTGCTCTACCGGCGGATCGCCGTCGACTTCCCGGAGTACCAGCTGCTCGCCCTCGACGACGGCGGTGAGCTCGTCGGGCGGGTCAACACCATCCCGTTCGTGTGGACCGGACAGGACGACGACCTGCCCGACCTCGGCTGGGACGGCGTCCTGCAGCGCGGCTCCCGCGACCGCGAGCGGGGCGAGTAGCCCACGGCGGTGTCGCTGCTGGAGGCCCGGGTCGTCCCCGACCGGCAGGGCCGGGGCCTGTCCGCGGCGCTGCTGCAGGCGGCCCGGGCCGCGGTGCGCCGGCTCGGGTACGACGACCTGTTCGGCCCCGTCCGGCCGACGGGGAAGCACCTCGAGCCGCACACCCCGATGCACGCCTACGTCACCCGCACCCGCGACGACGGACTGCCCGAGGACCCGTGGCTGCGGGTCCACGTCCGGCTGGGCGGGCGGGTGGTCCGGGTGTGCCCGGTGTCGATGACCATCCCGGGCACCCTCGCCGAGTGGCGGGAGTGGACCGGGCTGCCGCTGGACCGGTCCGGGCCGGCCGAGGTGCCCGGTGCGCTGGTCCCCGTGCACGTCTCGGCCGAGCACGACGCGGCGGTCTACGTCGAGCCGAACGTGTGGGTGCACCACCGCCTGTGAGGTGTGCCGCCTGGCCGGGGTTGTCGCCCCGCAGTGGGAGACTGGACCGGTGAGCACGCCGGACCAGCCGTACCGCAGCGGCTTCGCCTGTCTGGTGGGCCGCCCGAACGCGGGCAAGACGACGCTGACCAACGCGATGGTCGGCGAGAAGGTCGGCATCGTCAGCAACCGGCCACAGACCACCCGGCACGCCATCCGCGGCGTCGTGCACCGGCCCGGCGGGCAGCTCGTCCTGGTCGACACCCCGGGCCTGCACAAGCCGAAGAGCCTGCTCGGCCGTCGCCTCAACGACGTCGTCCGCGACACCCTCTCCGAGGTCGACGTCGTCGTCTTCTGCGTCCCCGCCGACCAGCCGGTGGGCACCGGTGACCGGTTCATCGCCCGCCAGCTGCGCGAGGTGAGCGCGCCGGTGGTCGTCGTCGTCACCAAGACCGACGCCGCGTCGAAGAAGCAGGTCGCCGAGCAGCTGGTGGCCGCCAGCGGACTCGTCGAGGCCGCCGAGGTGGTCCCGGTGAGCGCGGTGCGGGGAGAGCAGGTCGACCTGCTCGAGGACCTGCTCGTCGGCCTGCTGCCCGAGGGGCCGCCGCTCTACCCCGACGAGCAGACCACCGACGAGGACACCGACCGGCAGATCGCCGAGCTCATCCGCGAGGCCGCGCTGGAGAAGGTGTTCCAGGAGGTGCCGCACTCCCTCGCGGTCACCGTCGAGGAGCTGAACCGCCGGCCCGACCCCAAGCGGGAGGGCGCGGAGCTGGTCGAGGTGCACGCGCTGCTGCACTGCGAGCGCCCCAGCCAGAAGCCGATGCTGCTGGGCAAGGGCGGGTCGATCATCAAGGCGATCGGCACCGAGGCCCGCGCCGGCCTCGAGGAGCTGCTCGGCGCGCGGGTCCACCTCGACCTGCACGTCACCGTCCTCGGCGAGTGGCAGGACGACCCCAAGAAGCTGAACAGGCTCGGCTATTGAGCACCACACCGAAGTCGCTGTACCGCGACGAGGGCATCGTCCTGCGCACCCAGAAGCTGGGCGAGGCCGACCGGATCGTCACGGTCCTCACCCGCCGCACCGGCAAGGTGCGCGCGGTCGCCAAGGGCGTGCGCCGCACCAAGAGCAAGTTCGGCGCCCGGCTGGAGCCCTTCAGCCACGTCGACCTGCAGCTCTACACCGGCCGCAACCTCGACATCGTCAGCCAGGCGGAGTCCATCCGCTCCTACGGCCCGGCGATCGTGACCGACTACCCGGCCTACACCGCCGGCACCGCGGTGCTCGAGACCGCCGACCGGCTCACGGCGGAGGAGAAGGAGCCGTCGCTGCGGCTCTTCCTGCTCGTCGTCGGGGCGCTGCGGGCGCTGTCCGAGCGCGCCCACCCCGCCGGGCTGGTGCTCGACGCCTTCCTGCTGCGCGCCATGTCGGTGGCCGGCTGGGAGCCGGCGCTGGGCGACTGCGCGCGCTGCGGTGTCGAGGGTCCGCACCGGCACTTCTCCGTCCCCGCGGGCGGCTCGGTGTGCCGCGAGTGCCGCCCGACCGGCTCGGCGATGCCCAGCCCGGTCACCATCGGGCACCTGGAGGCGCTGCTGTCCGGCGACTGGGCGACCGCCGAGGCGAGCGAGAACGCGCAGTGCCGCGAGGGCAGTGGCCTGGTCGCGGCGCTGCTGCAGTGGCACCTCGAGCGCGGCCTGCGGTCGCTGCCGCTGGTCGACCGCTCCGACGTCGCGCCCCGGGCGGGGAGCGGGCCCGCCGCGTGAGACGCGAGGTGAAGGCGCCGAACCCGCACCCGTCGGGCGCGCGGCCGCCGCAGATCCCGGCCGACCGCGTGCCCGGCCACGTCGCCATCGTCATGGACGGCAACGGCCGGTGGGCCAAGGAGCGCGGCCTGCCCCGGACGGCCGGCCACGAGGCGGGGGAGTCCTCGCTGTTCGACTGCGTCGAGGGCGCCATCGAGCTCGGCGTGACGGCGATCAGCGCCTACGCCTTCTCGACCGAGAACTGGCGGCGCAGCCCGGAGGAGGTCCGCTTCCTCATGGGCTTCAACCGCGACGTCATCCGCCGCCGCCGCGACGAGATGCACGAACTGGGCGTGCGGGTGCGCTGGGCCGGACGCCGGCCGCGGCTGTGGCGCAGCGTCATCAAGGAGCTCGAGGTCGCCGAGGAGCTCACCCAGGACAACGACGTCCTCACGCTGACCATGTGCGTCAACTACGGCGGCCGCGCCGAGATCGCCGACGCCGCCGCGGCCATCGCCCGCGAGGCCGCCGCCGGCCGGCTCGACCCGGCGAAGGTCGACGAGCGCACCGTCGCCCGGTTCCTCGACGAGCCCGACATGGCCGACGTCGACCTGTTCGTCCGCAGCTCCGGCGAGAACCGGACCAGCAACTTCCTGCTCTGGCAGTCGGCCTACGCCGAGTTCGTCTTCCTCGACACGCTCTGGCCCGACTTCGACCGCCGGCACCTGTGGGCCGCCTGCGAGGAGTACGCCTCCCGCCAGCGCCGCTTCGGCAAGGCCTAGACGGCGTCCTCGCGGGGGCCCGCCGGGCGCGACGGGCCGCGAGCCACGGTTCACCGGGCCCCGTAGCGGAATCCGTTGACAGCCCGACGGTGCCCACCGACAGTGGCGGCTCCCCCACAGAGGACGGACACCACTCCCGTGAGCGAGAGCACGATCGCGCCCCAGCAGGCCTCCACCCCGGCGCAGCCCGGCGACCTCACCGACTCCCTGGTCGCCACCGACGTCTGGACCGACCAGATGCTGGCCGACGCGGGCATCCCCGTCGTCGACGTCCCGTTCGTCACCGTCGGCGGCGGCATCGGGTCGTTCGTGACCGTGGACTACCTGCGCATCTGCGGCGTCCCCACCAGCGCCATGCGGGTGCTCACCCCGCTGAAGACGCCGTGGGAGAGCTACGAGTACCTGACGACGGTCTCCCAGATCCCGCGCGGCGAGCGGCTGCGGTCCGATTCCTCCTCCTGCCCGGACAACATCTGGGGCTTCCCGAGCTACGCCGTCCGCGAGGCGCTGCAGGGCGACCTCAAGCAGGCCTGGAACGTCCTCGTCGAGCCGATCTTCGCGAACTACTACACCCCCAGGGCGGGGCACGCGTTCGAGTCGATGGAGAAGGAGATGCACCGGATCCGGTACCCGGAGATGGTCGTCACCGGCCAGGTCCGGATGGTCCGGCGCCGCGCGGGCGGCGGGTACTTCACCGTCCTCACCCCGCCGGAGGGCGCGACGCCGACCCGGCGGATCGCCTACCGCAGCCAGTGGGTGCACATCGCGATCGGCTACCCGGGGCTGAAGTTCCTCCCCGACCTGCAGCGCTACCGCAGCCGGTACGGCGACTACTCCAGGGTCGTGAACGCCTACGAGCGGCACGAGCACGTCTACGAGCGGCTGCACCAGCGCCCGGGCACGATCCTCGTCCGCGGCGGCGGCATCGTCGCCTCCCGCGTGCTGCAGCGGCTCATCGACGACCGCGACCAGCGGGGCCTGCAGACCCAGATCGTGCACCTGTTCCGCACCTACGTGGACCGCCCGCACGGCACCGGCATCCTCAAGCGCCGCAAGGGCGCCGACGGCTGGGCCTACCAGGGCTTCAACTACCCGAAGTCGGTGTGGGGCGGCCAGCTCAAGCAGCAGGTCCGCGACAGCGAGGGCCCCGAGCGGAAGCGGCTGTACGAGGAGATGGGCGGCACCAACACGCCCGTCCGCAAGGACTGGCAGGAGCAGCTCCGGCGTGGCCGGGCCGAGGGCTGGTACCGCGTCGTGATCGGCCAGATCGACGAGTTCCGGCCGGCCGGTGACCTGGTCGA
The DNA here is from genome assembly GCF_900115395.1 of Geodermatophilus obscurus. Taxonomy (GTDB): domain Bacteria; phylum Actinomycetota; class Actinomycetes; order Mycobacteriales; family Geodermatophilaceae; genus Geodermatophilus; species Geodermatophilus obscurus_B. The sequence goes on along the minus strand of NZ_FOWE01000014.1, from coordinate 51,321 downwards.
GGTCACCGTCTCCACGCCCGACCAGGGCCGGCACGTCGGCACCTTCGACGCCGTCATCGACTGCACCGGCCTCGAGGCCGACATCCGCGAGCACCGCGTCCTGGCCGACCTGCTCGACCACTCCAACGCCACGCGCAACCCCGTCGGCCGGCTCGACGTCGGCCGCGACTTCGAGGTCACCGGCACCCGCAACGGCGGCAAGATGTACGCCTCGGGCAGCGCCACACTGGGCGGTCCGTTCCCCGGCGTCGACACGTTCTTCGGCCTGCAGATCGCGGCCCAGGAGATCGCCGACGACCTCATCCGGCAGGGCTTCGCGCAGAAGCTGGGACCGGGACGGTCGACCAGCCAGTGGTGGAAGTGGGTCCGCAACAAGCAGATCTGACCGACCGGCCCCCGCTCCGACCCCCTCGACCGAGAGAGACACATCCCGTGCTGCCCACCCTCAACGGCCGCATCCAGACCAGGGTCTTCCTGCTGGCCGTGGTCGGTTCGATCTGGACCCTGCTCGTCACCCCTGTCCTGCCCACCGGCGCGTCGCTGGGCGCGTCCTACGGGGCGACCTTCTCCGTGCTGCTCGTCGTCCTGGTGCTCGGCGTGCTCTGGGAGCTCGTCTACCACGGCCTCCAGCAGTTCCGGTGGGAGAAGGACTGGCCGACGCTGTTCGGCCTGCTCACCGGCGTCCCCGAGGGGTTGCTGGTGTGGTTCCTCTTCGCCGGCGGTGCGCTGTGGATCGACTCGCTGTCCGGCCCCGCCTTCGCCATCCACTTCGTCAGCACCTGGCTGATCGTGTGGCTGGTGGCCAACGGCCCGATGCGGGTGCCGTTCATCCACTGGCGGATCAACGGCGGGCGGCTCATCTGATGACACGCGCCACGCCTCCGCTGGCCGGCGCCACCGGAGCACCGGCCACGGTGCCGCCCTTCGACCAGGTCGCCGTCCGCGTCGCGCCGGGCCCCGACCTCGTCGTCCGCCTGCCCGGGGTGCTCCTCGTCGTCGGCGTCCCGGACCACCCGGCCGCGTCGGCCGCCCCGCCGTCCCGGCCGGCGCTCGACGGGTGGGGACCGGCCCCGGTGCCCGCCGCGCCGGCCGCCGCGCCCGCCGGTGACGCGCACGTCGGTGAGCTGGTGGCGCTGTGCCGCCGGGTGTCGGCCGCGGGCAGCCGGGCTCCCGGGACGCGGCTGCACGAGGAGCTGCGCGACTGGCTGGGCACGGTGGGCGACCCGCCGTCGTTCGCCGTCGCCGCCGCCACCGAGGACGGGCTCGCGCTCGTCCTGGCCGGCGACGGCACCGCCGAGGTGCCCGACCTCGGCCTGCGGCTGACCCCCGCACAGGGGGAGGCGCTCGGCAACGGGACGCTCGTCCTCGACCGGCTGGTCACCTGGCCGCCGGCGGCGCTGCACCTGTCGGCGGGCGCACCCGCCGGCGTCGCGCCGCACCCGCTGGCCGACCTCGAGGCCGGGATCGTGCCCGGCGCCGCGGCGGTGCTCGCCCCGGCCCCCGCGGCGTCCGCTGCACCCGCGCCGCCGCCCTCGGGGACGACGATGGTGCGGCTGCCCTCGCCGAACGGCCGCGCACCGCTGCCCCCGCCGCCGCCCCGCCCGCCCGCCGTCCCGACCCCGCCGGCCGGTGCGCCGGAGCCCGCGGGCCACGGGCACGAGCACCACGAGCACGCCGTGCCGGCGCCCGTCGCCGCAGCCCCGGCCGCGCCCGCCCCGCCGGTGGAGCTGCCGGCGCCGAAGAAGTCGGCGCTGCTGTTCGCGCAGCCCGCCGAGGCCGAGCCAGCGCGCGAGCCGCTGCCGATCCCGGGCGCGGAGCCCGCGTCGGCCCCCGCGCCCGAGCCCGCGGACGAGCGGGCCAGGGTCAAGGGCATCCTCTGCAAGAACGGACACCTCAACGACCCCCGCGCCGGGTTCTGCGCCCTGTGCGGCATCCGCACCACGCAGCAGACCGCCGTCCTGGTGGAGGGGGTCCGTCCGCCGCTGGGGCTGCTCGTCTTCGACGACGGCGCGACCGTCAGCCTGGACGTGGACTACCTGCTCGGCCGGGAGCCGGAGACCGACGAGCGGGTCGGGTCCGGACAGCTGCGGCCGCTCCTGGTCGTCGACCAGACGGGCGGTGTCAGCCGGCACCACGCCGAGATCCGCCTCGACGGGTGGGACGTGCTGCTGCTCGACATCGGCTCGGCCAACGGCACCCTCGTCGCCCCGCGCGGAGCACCGGGCTGGGCCTCGCTGGTGCCGCACCAGCCGGTCCGGCTGACCGCCGGCATGGCCGTCCGCATGGGCGGCCGCACGTTCGCCTTCGAGTCCCCGCACGGCGGCTACTGACCCCTCCGCAACTGACGACCCTGCAACTGACGAGCCCGCAACCGACGACTCCGCGACCGACGACTCCGCGACCGACGACTCCGCGCACGGCACCCGGCGCCCGTCTCCCTCCGGGGAGGCGGGCGCCGTCGCGTCCAGGGGCCAGGGGGGCCGAGGGGAGTCGTCCCGGGCGTCCTCGTGCTCTGCACACGGGTGTGTGCAGAGCACGAGGACCGGCGGCACAGGTGTGGCGGACGGTCGTGCTCTGCCCCCGTTGCGGAGCAGAGCACGAGGACGCGGGCAGGGAGAACCTCGGGCGGGCGGCCCCGGACGCGACGGAGCCCGCGTCCGGGAGGGACGCGGGCTCCGCGGCGCGGGGAGCGGACCGGTCAGGCGGCCCCGGACCGGCCGGCGATGCCGGCCAGGGTCTCGTCCATGTCCCGGTCGCTGTCGGCCCGGCCGGCGTGCACCAGCAGGATCGGCGTCAGGTCGTCCGCGGCCGGGACGAGGCCGGCACCCGCGGGCGCCACCAGCAGCGAGGGCAGCGTCGTGGTCCCCGTCTCGACCCGGACGCCGGCCTTGCGCAGCCCGTCGGTGACGCTGCGCTTGAGACCGCGCCGGCCGTCGGCCTCCCGCAGCTGGAGGGGGACCGTGCGGCCCAGCGAGGTGGACGCGGCCAGCCGCAGCGCGGCCCGCCCGTCGGCGCTGCCGTCCTGAACGACCGCGACCGGGCCCTGCGGCTGCAGCGCCGCGGACCCCAGCTCCCCGGAGACGGTGACCACCGAGCCGTGCAGCGACGCCGGCCACGGGGTCTCGCCGTCCGCGACCAGCGCGTGCTCGGCCAGGCCCCACCCGCTGCGCACCAGCACCACGTCGGCGTCGCTGCTGCCGGCGAGATCGGCGACCTCGGCCCAGGGGTCCTCGCTGAAGCGCGAGGCCACCGACGCCGTGAGACCGCGGGCCTCGACCTGGCGGGCCAGGGTCCGCAGCTCACCGGCCACGGTCGCCATGAGCTCGAGGTCCGCGCCGAGGCCGCTGGAGACCTCCGGCTTGGGCCGCGACCGCCGCACGACGCGGGTGAGCACCACCTGCGCCGGCCGCTCCCGCCCGACGAGGTCGCAGGCGAGGTCGACCAGGCCGGCGTCGCGGTCGAGGTCGTCCACCACGACGACGACGGTGTAGGCGTCGGTGAGCCCCATCTCGGCGCGTTCGGCCGCGGCGATGTCCCGGTCGAGGACGCGCTGCGGGTAGATGAGGTCCAGCAGCGGGGAGGCCATGGCGGTCGTCACCAGCGCCATGATCACCATGAGCGTGAACATCTCGCCGTCGAGCACGCCCTGCTGCACCCCGATGTTGAGGATGACCAGCTCGGTGAGGCCGCGGGTGTTCATGAGCGTCGCGAGGGCCCCGGCCTGGCGCTTGGGCACCTTCTGCGCGCGGGCTGCGGCGTAGGCGCCCAGGAACTTGCCCGAGATGGCGACCAGCAGGATCAGCGCCAGCTCTCCGACGCCGGTCAGGTCGATGGCGCCGACGTCGACGTTGAGGCCGGTGACGACGAAGAACACCGGGAGCAGGAGCAGCACGCTGACCTGCTCGAGGCGGTCGACGATCTCGTGGTTGAGCCGGGCGGCGCCCTTGCGGGGCATGACCACGCCGAACAGGAAGGCGCCGAAGATGAAGTGGATGCCGATCTCCTCGGCCACCCAGGCGCTGGCCAGGATGCCGATGAGGACGCCGGCGAGCATCTCCGGCGTCAGCTGGCCCAGCCGCTCGTACTGGGTCACGAGCACCCGCAGCAGCGGCTTGACCACGAGGAACATCACCAGCGCGAAGACGACCGACAGGCTCAGGATCAGCACCACGCCGCCGAACGACGACGCCGCGACGATCGCCACGACGACGGCCAGGAGGCACCACGCGAGGACGTCGTCGACCGCGGCGCAGGCGAGGGCGAGCGCGCCGGTGGGGACCCGGTGCATCTGACGCTCGGCGAGGATGCGGGCGAGCACCGGGAACGCGGTGATCGACATGGCCACCCCCAGGAACAGTGCGAACCCGGCGAAGGAGATCGGCGACGTCGACCCGTCCGCGCCGGTGAAGACGTCGTGCTGGCCGTGCAGGTAGGCGGCCAGCAGCACGCCCAGCGCGAACGGCAGCAGGATCGAGGCCAGCGACACCGAGACGGCGACCTTCTCCCGCCCGCGCATGAACGACAGGTCGACCTCGAGGCCGATCAGGAACATGAACAGGACGAGGCCCAGCTGCGCCAGCACGTTGAGGAAGGGCCGGATGTCCGGGGGGAACAGCAGGGTGTCCAGGTCGCCGGGCAGCGCGCCCAGCAGGGTGGGCCCGAGCAGGATGCCGGCGACGATCTCGCCGATCACGGCCGGCTGACCGACCCTGCGGGCGAGTCGGCCCATGAGGCGGGCGAGGACCATGATCACGGCCAGGTCGAGGAAGACGTAGGCGATGATCTCTGCGACGGGGCGCGGCTCCACGAGATCTCCGGATGGCGTGTGACGGGTGGCGGGCCACCCGGGACGGTCGCGACAGCGGTGCGGTCGCGGGCCGGCCGGGGGTCTCCCGGACGGCGACGGGCGCGGAGCGTAACGGCGCCCTGGCCGGTGTGGGGTCGTTCCGAGCACGGGGGCCGGGAGCCTCCCGGCGGGACGAAGCGGGTTCCCGGACAGCGGTGCGGCAGGCACACTGTCGCGCTGCCGCACCGGCGGCGTCCCGGCTCGCCGGGGGCGAGAACAGCGTGTCAGGAGGACTCAGGATGGATGCCGTCGGCCTGGTGGGCGCGGCGCCTGCCACCATCGCGGACTACACGGTGGTCCGGGTGCTCGGTGAGGGCAACAACGGTCGCTTCTACCTCGCCCGGCCGCCGGCGCGGCTGGGGCTGCCCGACGAGTACGTGGCCGTGAAGGTGTTCACCGGCACGCACAGCGAGCAGGCCTACGAGCGCGGCGTGCGCGAGCTGCGGGCCTTCGCCCAGGTGGCCTCGCCCTACTTGGTGCGGGTCTACGACGCCGTCCTGCAGGACAGTTTCTTGTACGCGATGGAGTACTGCCCGCTCGGCTCCCTGGCCGCGCCGGCCCGCCCGCTCAGCCGCGGGGAGGTGCTCCGCGCGGTCGCCCACGCCGCGCACGCCGCGCACGCGCTGCACGAGGCGGGCCTCACCCACGGCGACGTCAAGCCGGCCAACATCCTGCTCACCGAGGACGGCGGCAAGCTCTCCGACCTCGGCCTGGCCCGCTACCTGGCCCCGGGCGTGACGCTGACCGGCATGGCCAGCGCCGCGTCGGTGGAGTACCTCGACCCGGCGCTGCTGCGCGGGGAGCGGCCCTCGCGCGCCACCGAGGTGTTCGCGCTCGGCGCCACGCTCAACCGGGCCCTCACCGGCACCGGTCTCTACGGCGAGCTGCCCGACGGCGAGCCGCTGCTGGCGATCCGCCGCGTCATGAGCGCCGAGCCGGCGATCAGCCCCGGGCTGACCGACGACGAGGCCGCGCTGGTCTCCTCGTGCCTCGCCCCGATCGGTCAGCGGCCGGCGACCGCGCTGCAGGTGGCCGAGCGGCTCGACGCGCTCGCGGCGGCCACGCGCGCCTGACGGACCGGGCGACACACGACGAGGGCCCCGCTCCTCCCGGCCGGGAGGAGCGGGGCCCTCGTCGTGTGCGGGGTCAGCGCTGGACGAAGTCGCTGTGCGTGGGGTCGCGCCACCACTCGTAGAGGGTGGCCAACCCCTCCTGCCCGCCGTTCTCGATGGCGACGATGCCCTCGGCGGCGAACCCGTCCTGCGTCCAGTAGAGGACGGCGTTGTTGTTCTCGTCGATGAAGCAGGCCAGGCGCCCGGCCGTCTGACCGTTGACCCGGTACTCGTCGTAGCCCTCGGACGTGACGCAGGACGGATCACCGGTGAACGGGCTGACCCCCTCCCGCTCCATGTCGGCGAGGAAGACCTCGTCCACGGCCGCGGCGTCCTCGTACAGGTAGAAGGAGGAGGCCTCGGGACCCGGCTGCGAGGCGGCGGCCCCGCAGTTGACCGTGGCGATGTCGCCGTCACCGGCCGGGTCGCCGGCCTCGCAGACCGACGGGTCGAAGTCGCCCGGGACGATGGCGAGCAGCTGCTCCTCGGGCGCCGGGTCGGTGGTCCCGCCGCCGGTGTCCGTCCCCGTGCCCGTGCCGGTGTCCGTGCCGGTCCCGGTGCCGGTGTCGGTGCCGGTGTCGGTGCCGGTGTCGGTCCCGGTGCCGGTCCCGGTGTCGCCGCCGGTGCCGCCGCCGGTGGAGACGTCGGTGTCGTCGGCCGTGGGGGTGCCGCTGCCGAAGCCGCCGGTCAGGGCGATCACGCCGACCACCACGGCGACGAGCAGCGCCGCCAGTCCGCCGAGCACGAGCGGCAGCCGGTTCGACGTCCGCCCGCCGCTGGGTGAGGCGCCCCCGCTCGGGAAGTGGCCGGCCGGCGGCGGGAAGCCGGGCGGTCCGGGGTTGGACGGCGGGCCGTAGCCGGTGGGTGCGCCGGGGTTGGACGGCGGCCCGTACCCGGTGGGAGGTCCGGGGTTGGACGGCGGGCCGTACCCGGTGGGAGGTCCGGGGTTGGACGGCGGCCCGTAGCCGGTGGGGATCCCGGGGTTCGAGGGCGGCGCGTACAGCGCGGCCGGGGCGCCGTAGGCGCCGGCGGGCGCGCCGGGGTTGGAGAACCCGACGGTCTGCGGGCGCAGGGGCAGCGGTGTCACAGACGTCGGCGGCGCCGCCTCGGGCCGGGGGGCCACGCCCGCGGACGCCAGGGCCGCCCGCGCGGCCGCCGCCAGCTCGCCGCAGGTGGAGTACCGCTCGTCGGGCTCCTTGGCCAGGCCCTTGAGGACGACGTCGTCGAGGCCCCGCGGCAGGCCCGGGCGGACCACCGACGGCGCCTGCGGCGTGGTGTTGAGGTGGGCGTACATCAGCATGGCCAGCCCGTCGCCGTTGAACGGCCGGCGCGCGGTCAGGCACTCGAACAGCACGCACGCCAGCGCGTAGACGTCGACGCGCTGGTCGATCGGCTTCTCGAGGAAGCGTTCGGGCGCCATGTAGTCGAAGGACCCCAGTGCCGCGCCGGTCTGGGTGAGCGACGGGCCCTGCCCGTCCGACGTCGACCGGGCGATGCCGAAGTCGACCAGGTAGACGAACTCGTCGTCACCGGCGCCGCTGAGCAGCACGTTCGACGGCTTGACGTCGCGGTGCACCAGGCCGTCGGCGTGCGCGGCGTCGAGCGCCCGGGCGGTCTGGCTGACGATCGACACCGCCCGCTCGGGGCTCATCGGCCCGTCGGCGGCCAGTGCGGCGGCGACGTCGCGCCCGGGCACCAGGCGCATGTCGAGGAACAGTCGCCCGTCGATCTCGCCGTAGCGGTGGATCGGCACGATGTGCGGCTCGTTGAGCCGCGCGGCGAGGTGTGCCTCGCGTCGGAAGCGCTCCCGGTAGCCGCTGTCGGCGGCGAGGTGCTCGGAGAGGACCTTGAGCGCGACCGTGCGGTCGTGCTCGGTGTCGAAGGCGCGGTAGACCTCGCCCATCCCGCCGCGCCCGAGCAGCGCCTCGATGCGATAGGGGCCGAACTGTTGCAACTCCACCGGTCGTCCTCCGTGTGCCGCGGCCGGGGCGCTCGCCGGATCCGGCGCCCGGTGCGGGGTCGTCGGCGGAGTCTAGGGACGGCGACCGGACCCGACCAGCACCGTCGGCGCGGCACCTGACGGGGCCGTCACCCGACCGGGGAGCCGTGATCGAGCCGTGACGACCGGCGCGCACGAACCCGTAGGCGGGACGGCGGGGCGTCACTACCTTGCACTCGCTCTCGGGCCCGGTGGCCCGCCCCCTTCCGAACGGATGAAGCACGATGAGTCAGCCTCCCGGCCAGTACGGCGCCCCGAGCCAGTACGCCCAGCCCGGCCAGTACGGCGCCCCGGGCCAGTACGGCGCGCCCGGCCAGTACGGCGCCCCGGGCGGCTTCGGCCCGGGTGGCCCCGGCGGGCCGGGCGGCTTCGGCCCCGGCGGCTACGGCCGGCCGCCGCAGAAGAAGAGCATCCTGCCGTGGGTGATCACCGCGCTGGTCGTCGTGGCCGCCGGCGTCGGCGTCCTCCTCTTCTTCCTGCTCCGCGGCGACGACACCCCGGCCGCCACGGCGGCCTCGAGCTCGTCGTCGGCCGACGCGGGCAGCGAGAACTCCGGCGAGGGCTCGGACGAGGGCTCGGACGGGGGCTCGGACGGGGGCTCCGACGAGGGCGCCGAGGGTGGCTCGGACACCGGCTCCGGCGGCACGGGCATGGACATGGGCGGCCCGGTCTCGGTCCCCGGCGGAGCGGGTACGCCCGGCGGCGGTGGCAGCGGTGGTGGTGCCGGCGGCGGCACCGGCGGCGGGATGACCGAGCAGACCGGTGGCGGCACCGACGCCGGCGAGATCCCCGGCTCCTCCGACATCGCGCTCGCGTGGGTCCAGGCCGTGTACGAGCTCGACTACGCCACCGCCTACAACATCTCCTGCGCGGCCCTGCAGGACGCCGCGGTGGCGGAGTCCGCCGGCACCGAGTACACGGCCGACCAGTACCTGACGCTGTACTTCTACAGCGCGATCCTCGGCGGCCAGGCGATCACCGACGGCGTCCTGGTCAGCGTGGAGCACGACGCGGCCAACGGCATCGACCGGTCGACCTTCGAGCTGACCCTCGCCGACGGCACCACGCAGACCGTGCAGGTCGGCGTCGACGAGAACCTGCTGGTCTGCTACTTCGGCTGACCGGCGCACCCGACGGCCGGTCCCCGCAGCGCGGGGGCCGGCCGTCGGCGTCTGCACCTCCGGCTCTGCGGCACCATGGGCGCGTGTTCGCCGTGACCCGGTTGCGGGTGTCCCCAGGGTCGGCGGGCGACCTGCCCGCCGACCTCGACCGGCTGCTCGCGGCCCTCTCCGCACGGCCGGGCTTCCTCGGTGGTGAGTCCGGCCGCTGCGCCGACGACCCGGAGCTGTGGGCGCTGGTGACCCGCTGGGACGGCGTCGGCGCGTACCGCCGCGCGCTCTCGGCCGCCGAGGTCAAGATGGCCGGGGCGCCGGTCTGGCTGCACGCGGTCGACGAGCCCGGGGCCTTCCTCCCGCTGGAGGAGTCCCCGGGCAGCCGCGGTGCGTAGCCTGCGTCGGACAGCACGAGCACGGGAGGACGGGCGATGACCCAGCCGCCGCAGGACGGGACGCCTCCCGACCGCACCCGCGAGGTGCGCCTGCCCCCGGTGCCCGGCCGCCCGCCGGTGCCAGGACGCCCCGCGGTGCCCGACCCGCCCACCGACCGGCTGCCCGGCGGGCCGCCCGACCAGCGGGACCCGACGCTGCGGCTCGGCGGGCAGCCGCCGTCCCCGCAGGCGCCGCCCCAGCAGCCGCCGTACGGGCAGCAGCCCTCCTGGGGTCAGCAGCCGCCGTACGCGCCGCCCGGTGCGCCCGGGTACGGCCCGCCGCAGTACGGCCCGGGCGGCGGTCCCGGCTACGGCGGTCCCGGCTACGGCGGCCCTGGCTACGGTGGCCCCGGCTACGGCGGCCCCGGGTTCGGGGCGCCGCAGCCGCCGAAGCGGAGGCGCGGCCCGCTGGTCCCCCTGCTCGTGGCGCTCGGCGTCCTGCTCGTCGGCGGTGGAGTCCTGGCCGTGCTGCTGCTGAACCGGGACGACGACGGCCCCTCCACCGCGTCGCCGGGGACGTCGACGAGCGCGTCGTCCTCGTCCTCCTCGTCCTCCTCCTCGGCACCGTCGTCGTCGGCCGACCCCTCTGGCGAGGGCGGCTTTGGCGGAGGTGCCGGCACGTCCACCGGCGGCGGCGGCGGGGAGACGGGGGAGCTCAACCGCCCGGACAGCCCGGACTTCGCCACCTCGTGGGTGGAGGCCCTCGCCGACCGCGACGCGGAGGCCGCCTACGCCGACCTGTGCGCCGACGGGCAGGCGCAGCTCCCCGACGCCGCGGCGCTGCTGGCCGACTTCGACGCCTTCCTCGGCGGGCAGATCACCGAGGGTTCGCTCACCGGCGCGGCAGCCGCGGGCGACGTCGACGAGGTCACCTTCGACGTCACGCTCGACACCGGTAGCCAGGTCTCGTTCGTGATCACCGTCGCCGACGAGGGCCGGCCGACCGTCTGCGGCTACACCGAGGCCTGATCGGCGGCCGGGGGCGCGCGGGACGGCGACTACCGTGGGCGGGTCAGCCGCCGACCGCCAGCCGGATGGAGCACCACACCCCGTGAGCACGACCACGCACGACCCCGCCCGCCTCGACAAGGTGGTCAACCTCTGCAAGCGCCGGGGGTTCGTCTTCCCCTCCGGTGAGATCTACGGCGGCACCCGCTCCGCCTGGGACTACGGGCCCCTGGGCGTGGAGCTCAAGGACAACATCAAGAAGCAGTGGTGGCGCACCGTCGTGCAGAGCCGCGACGACGTCGTCGGCCTGGACTCCTCGGTGATCCTGCCGCGCCAGGTGTGGGTCGCCTCCGGTCACGTCGGCGTCTTCACCGACCCGCTGACCGAGTGCCAGAACTGCCACAAGCGCTTCCGGGCCGACCACCTCGAGGAGGCCTTCGAGGCCAGGAAGGGCCGGCTGCCGGAGGGGTTGACCGAGATCACCTGCCCGAACTGCGGCGTGACCGGCCAGTGGACCGAGCCGCGCGACTTCAACATGATGCTCAAGACGTACCTCGGCCCGGTCGAGGACGAGTCCGGGCTGCACTACCTGCGCCCGGAGACCGCGCAGGGCATCTTCGTGAACTTCGCCAACGTCATGGGCGCGGCGCGGAAGAAGCCGCCGTTCGGCATCGGGCAGATCGGCAAGTCCTTCCGCAACGAGATCACCCCGGGGAACTTCGTCTTCCGCACCCGCGAGTTCGAGCAGATGGAGATGGAGTTCTTCGTCGAGCCGGGCAGCGACGAGGAGTGGCACCAGTACTGGATCGACGAGCGGACCCGCTGGTACACCGACCTCGGGATCTCGCCGGACAACCTGCGGCACTTCGAGCACCCGAAGGAGAAGCTGAGCCACTACTCGAAGCGCACCGTCGACATCGAGTACCGCTTCGGCTTCCAGGGCTCGGAGTGGGGCGAGCTCGAAGGCATCGCCAACCGCACCGACTTCGACCTCTCGACCCACACCGAGCACTCCGGCGTCGACCTGTCCTACTTCGACCAGGCGAGCAACACCCGCTGGACGCCGTACGTCATCGAGCCGGCGGCGGGGCTCACCCGCTCGCTGATGGCCTTCCTGGTCGAGGCCTACACCGAGGACGAGGCGCCCAACGCCAAGGGCGGCGTCGACACCCGCACGGTGCTGCGGCTGGACCCGCGGCTGGCGCCGGTCAAGGCCGCCGTCCTGCCGCTGTCGCGCAACGCCGACCTCTCGCCCAAGGCCCGTGACCTGGCCGCGCGGCTGCGCCGGAACTGGAACGTCGACTTCGACGACGCCGGCGCGATCGGCCGCCGCTACCGCCGCCAGGACGAGATCGGCACGCCGTTCTGCCTCACCGTCGACTTCGACACCCTCACCGACGACGCCGTCACCGTGCGGGAGCGCGACTCGATGAGCCAGGAGCGGATCGGCCTGGACGCCGTCGAGTCCTACCTCGCCGCGCGCCTGCCCGGCTGCTGACCCTCCGTGCACTTCCGCGGATGTGCCCCGTGCACTTCCGCGGAAGTGCACGCAGTGCCGGCGTGCGACGCGCCGAGCGCAGCGGCCGGCGGCCGGACCGGTGCCGCCGGCTGACATCCTGCGCCGCGTGACGCTGTCCCTGCACGAGGCCGGCCCGGCGGACCGGCCCACGGTGGTCCTCCTCCACGGCGTCGGCACCAGCGGGTGGATGTGGCGCCGGCTCGTCGAGGCCGTCGGCGGGGACCTCCACCTGCTGGTCGTCGACCTCCCCGGGCACGGGGACAGCGCGGCCCGGCCGTGGGTGTCCCTCGACGACACCGTGGCGGCGGTCGCCGAGGTGATCGGCGACCGCGCTCCCGACGGCCGGGCGCACCTGGTCGGCCTGTCGCTGGGCGGGTACGTGGCCACCGAGCTCGCCGCGCGGCACCCCGACCTGGTGCCGACCGCGCTGGTCAGCGGGGTCAACGTCCTGCCGTTCCCGCGGCCGCGCCTCGTGCGGGCCGCCGGCCGGCTGATGTCCCCGCTCATGGCGACCACGCCGCTGCTGCGGGCCAACGCGCGGGCGCTCGGCGTGCCGCCGGAGGACTTCGACGGGTACGCCACCGCGGCCCGGACGATGGCACCCGGGACGTTCCTGCGGGTCGGTGCCGACCTGGTGGAGTACCGGGTGCCGGAGGCCGCCGCGACGTCGTCGTCCCGGGTCCTGGCCGTCGCGGGGGAGCGGGAGCAGGAGCTGATCCGGCGCTCGCTGCCGATCCTCTCTACCGCGTTCCCCCGGGGCGCGGCGCGCCTGGTGCCCGGCGTCGGGCACGCGTGGAACGGCGAGCAGCCGGCCCTGTTCGCCGAGGTCGTGCGGGCCCACGTCACGGACGGCGAGCTGCCCGCGGCGCTCCGGGAGCCGCAGGCCGCCTGAGCCGGCGCCCTACCGGGCCACCCGCCCGAGAGGCTGCCGAGCCGGCGCGGGGAGCGCGGCGGCGGCCGCGTGCACCGACGGGCCGCCGTCCCCGAGCAGGTCGAGGGCGGCGGCCCGCACCGTCTCCAACGGGACGTCGGCGACCAGGGACCGGTCGTGGCCGCAGCGCGACCGGGCCTGGTCGACCCCGCACGCGGGGCAGGTGGTCCGCGTGGACACCGCCACCCGGTGCCGCCGCCGGGTCAGCGGTCCGGCGTTGAGCAGGTTGTGCTCGAGGAAGACGCCGACGGTCGCCGTCCCGACCGCCTCGGCCAGGTGCCGCGGACCGGAGTCGTTGGCCACCACCACACGGCAGCGCGCGAGGACGCCGGCCAGCGCGCCCAGCGGGAGCCGGCCGACCAGGTCGAGCAGCGGTGCCGTCGTCGCCGCCCGGATGGCGTCGGCGGCGCGCCGGTCGTCGTCGCCGGAGCCGACCAGCACCACCTGCGCGCCCGCGGTCGCGAGCTCACCGGCGAGCGCGGCGAAGCACGCGGCGGGCCAGCGGCGGCGGGGGTCCCGCGCGCCGGGGTGCAGCGCGACCAGCGGCCCGGGGCCGGCCGGCAGGACGTCGTCGGCGGCCGCGACGTCGGCCGGGACGAGGTCCAGCCGCGGCTCGAGCGTCACCGGCGCGGCGCCGACCAGGCCGGCGAGCTCCAGGCAGCGGAACACCTCGTGCTGGTCGGAGGAGTAGGGCAGCCAGCGGTCCAGCGGCGGGGCGCCGGCGTCCCGTGCCCCGGCGGTCACCCGGGCGCCCAGCGCGGAGACGAGCGGGTTGGAGTTGCCGCCACCGCCGTGCAGCTGCAGGGCCAGGTCGTAGCCCTCCGCCCGCTGCTGCACGAGGAAGCGGCGCACCTCCGGGGTGTCGCGCCCGGCACCCGGCGCGTCGCGGACCCCCGGCCACGGCGGGACGACGACGACGCGGTCCCACGGGCCCGGCCGTCCCCCGAGCAGGTCGGCGTGCAGGGGCGCGCCGAGGAGCGTGATCTCCGCAGCCGGGTAGGCGGACCGCAGGGCGGCCAGCGCCGGGAGGGTGAGCACCAGGTCACCGAGGAAGTTGGCGCGCAGGACGGCGATCCGGGTGACGCCGGGGACCACAGCGCTGCCGGCGGTCACAGCGCTGCCGGCGGTCACGGCGCCGCCGGCAGTCACGGCGCCGCCGGCAGTCACGGCGCCGCCGGCAGCCACGGGGCGGGGGACGACCTGGACACCTGCATCCTCCTCGGGTGGGGAGCACCCAGTGCCCCGCTGGGGCGCGATCGGAACGTGCACGATCCCCTGGACCTGTCGGCGTCCCCGCGGGTGACCCCGGCCACCGGGCGGCGCCACCTACCCTGGACGGCGTGACGAGCATCCTGGCGCCGGCGGTCGCCCCGCTGCGCCTCGGGCCGCTCACGGTCGACCCCGCGGTCGTGCTCGCGCCGATGGCCGGCATCACCAACCCGGCGTTCCGCACCCTGTGCCGCGAGTTCGGCGCCGGCCTCTACGTCTGCGAGATGATCACCACGCGGGCGCTGGTGGAGCGCAACGAGAAGACGCTGCGGATGATCCGCGCCACCCCGGAGGAGGCGGCGGCCGGCTTTTCCGTCCAGCTCTACGGCGTCGACCCGGCCACCGTGGGGCGGGCGGTGGAGATGCTCGTCGACGAGGGCGTCGCCGGCACCCGACCGGCGCACGTCGACCTCAACTTCGGCTGCCCGGTGCCCAAGGTGACCCGCAAGGGCGGCGGCTCGGCGCTGCCGTGGCGGCGCGTGCTGTTCCGCGACATCGTCCGGGCCGCGGTCACCGCCGCCCGCGACGTGCCGGTCACGGTCAAGACCCGCATCGGCATCGACGCCGACCACGTCACCTACCTCGACGCCGGCCGCATCGCGCAGGACGAGGGCGCCGCGGCGATCACCCTGCACGGGCGCACCGCCGACCAGCTCTACAGCGGCACCGCGGACTGGGCGCCGATCGCCCGGTTGGTCGAGACCGTCGACATCCCCGTCCTCGGCAACGGCGACGTCTGGGAGGCCGACGACGCCCTGCGGCTGCTGCGCGAGACCGGCTGCGCCGGCGTCGTCGTCGGACGGGGCTGCCTGGGCCGGCCCTGGCTGTTCGGCGACCTCGCCGCCGCCTTCGCCGGGTCCCCGCGGCGGGCGCTGCCGACGCTGCGGGAGGTGGCCGCGGTGATGCTCCGGCACGCGCAGCTGCTGTCGGCCGAGCAGGGCGAGCTGCACGGCTGCACCGACTTCCGCAAGCACGTGGCCTGGTACCTCAAGGGCTTCTCCGTCGGCTCCGACGTCCGGCGCGCCCTGGCGATGGTCGGCTCCCTCGACGAGCTGGCCGGCCTGCTCGACCGGATCGAGGACCAGCCCTACCCGACGGCGGTGCTCGGCGGGCCGCGCGGGCGCACCAGCAGCCCGCGACCGGTGGCCCTGCCCGAGGGCTGGCTCGACGACCGCGACGACCCGCGTCCCCCGGCGGGCGCCGAGCTGGAGACGAGCGGCGGATGAGCGGTCCCTACCTCTACGACGAGGGCCCGGAGGACCTGCACACCGGCACGCCGCGGCGCAGCAACGGCCTGCTCCTGGGCATCCTCGGCGGCACCGTGCTGGTCGGCGTCGGCATGGTGGTCGCCCTGCCCCTGGTCACCGGGACGGGGGAGGAGCAGGCCCGCGAGGTGGTCGGCGTCTTCACCGCGGCGCTGGCCGCCGACGACCTCGAGACCGCCGGCGACCTGCTGTGCCAGGCCGAGCGCGACGCGGCCGACGAGCAGGGCGTCGAGGCGGGGGAGCGGGCCGCCGGGTACGCGCCGTTCGGCACCGGCGAGGTGGTCGCGGTTCGGCCCGGCGAGCTCGACGGGCAGGACGCCCAGGAGGTCCGCATCCGGTGGGACGACGGCGGTGAGAGCACCGAGACGACCGTCGTCGTGGTGCTCGAGGACGGCCCGCGCGTCTGCGGGACCTCCACCTCCGGCTGACCCCGGCGGGCCCCCGCGCGCGACGACGGGACCCCTTCTCCGCCACGCCCGGGGCTGTCACGATGTGCGCCGCCCGGCGGGGAGCCGCCGCGGCCCGCTCGAGAGGAACCCCGTTGTCGCAGCCGTCCCCCCAGCCCGCGCCCTACGCACCGGCCGGCCCCTACTCCGGCGGCCCGTCCGCGGCTCCGGTCGCGCCGTCGGCGCCCGCCGCCCCGCCGGCTCCGCAGCAGGCGGCACCCACGCAGGTCGCCTTCCCGGGTCAGGTGGCGCTGCCGCCGCAGCCGCAGTTCGCGCCCTCGCCGCAGCAGGCCGCGGCGACCCGCCAGGGACCGCTGGCCACCGGGTTCCCGCACTACGTCCCGCCGCCGCCCTCGCCGGCGAACCACACGACCCTCTACGTCGGCGTCCTCGTCTGCGTGCTGACGCTGCTGTTCGCCGTCGTCGGGTTCGTCGTCGTCGCCTGACGGGGGCCCGGCCGCCCGGGCCCCCGCGCGGGGCCGGTGACCGGCGTCGGGACGGGTGCGCGCGACGGCGGGCGGGAGGTCCACTGCCACCAGCACTGCCACCAGCACGTCCTGATCCGACTCGACGAGGAGCCCCGGTCATGAAGAAGCTGATCAACGACCCCGCGGACGTCGTGCCCGAGGCCCTCGCGGGCATCGAGGCCGCCCACCCCGACCTGCGGGTCGACCACGCCAACCGGGTCGTGTACCGCGCGGACCTGCCGCGGCCGGGCAAGGTCGGCCTGCTCTCCGGCGGGGGCTCGGGGCACGAGCCGCTGCACGGCGGCTTCGTCGGCCTCGGCATGCTCGACGCCGCGATCGCGGGCGAGGTGTTCACCTCCCCGGTGCCCGACCAGGTGCTGGCCGCGACCAAGCTCGCCGACAGCGGCGCCGGCGTCCTGCACGTGGTGAAGAACTACACCGGCGACGTCATGAACTTCGACATGGCCGCCGAGCTCGCCGCGGCCGAGTCCGGCGCGCGCGTGGTGTCGGTGGTGACCGACGACGACGTCGCCGTCCAGGACAGCACCTGGACGGCCGGCCGCCGCGGGGTCGGCGTGACGGTGCTGCTGGAGAAGATCGCCGGCGCGGCCGCCGAGCAGGGCCGTTCCCTCGACGAGGTCGCCGACGTGGCCCGCCGGGTGAACGCCGCCGGGCGGAGCATGGGCGTGGCGCTGACCAGCTGCACGGTGCCGGCCGTCGGGCACCCGACGTTCGAGCTCGGCGAGGACGAGATGGAGCTCGGGGTCGGGATCCACGGCGAGCCCGGGCGCGAGCGGGTGCCGCTCGCGCCGGCGCGCGACATCGCGGCCATGCTCGTCGAGCCGGTCCTGTCCGACCTGCCGTTCGGCCGCGGGGACCGGGTGCTGTGCTTCGTCAACGGGCTCGGCGGCACGCCGCTCATCGAGCTGTACGTCTTCTACAACGAGGTGCAGCGGATCCTCGGCGGCGCCGGCGTGGAGGTCGCCCGATCCCTGGTCGGGCCCTACATCACCTCCCTCGACATGGCCGGCACCTCCGTCACGCTGCTGCGGGTCGACGACGAGCTGCTCTCGCTGTGGGACGCGCCCGTGCGCACGCCCGCCCTGCGGTGGGGGATCTGAGCGTGGCCGACACGGTGGCCGGCGAGGTCTCGACCGACGACCTCCTCGCCTGGGTCCGGGCCTTCGCGCGCCTGGTGGAGGAGAACCGGGAGGCGCTCACCGAGCTCGACGCGGCCATCGGCGACGCCGACCACGGCGCCAACATGCACCGGGGCACGACGGCGGCCCTCGCCGCCGTCGACGGTGCGCCTCCCGCCTCGCCCGGGGCGCTGGCCAAGAAGGTCGGCATGACGCTGGTGTCCACGGTCGGCGGCGCCAGCGGCCCGCTGTACGGCACGTTCTTCCTGCGCGTCGGCACCGCCCTCGGGGACGCGGCGACCGCGACGCCCGCCGAGGTGGTCGCCGCGCTGCGCGCCGGCATCGAGGGCGTCGTCGCCCGCGGGCGCGCCGAGGCCGGGGACAAGACGATGGTCGACGCCCTGACGCCGGCCGTCGCCGCCGCCGAGGAGGCGCTGGCCGCGGGCCGGTCGTGGACCGAGGCGCTGACCGCCGCCGCCGGGGCGGCCGCCGCCGGCCGGGACGCCACCACCGCCATGGTCGCCCGCAAGGGCCGGGCCAGCTACCTCGGCGAGCGCAGCGCCGGGCACCAAGACCCGGGCGCCACGAGCGCGGCGCTCCTGCTGGCCGCGGCCGCCGAGACCCTCCTCGGTCGCGGAGCAGCGGGGAGCACGTGACCGACACGGGCGCCGCCGGTGCCCGCGTCGGGATCGTCGTGGTGTCGCACAGCCGGGCGCTGGCCGAGGCCGCGGTCGGGCTGGCCGCGGAGATGGTCTCCGGTCGGGACGCGCGCATCGCGGTGGCCGCCGGACTGGACGAGACGACCTTCGGCACCGACGCCGTGCGGATCGCCGCCGCGGTGGAGGAGGTGGACGACGGCGACGGCGTCGTGGTGCTCATGGACGTGGGCAGCGCGCTGCTGAGTGCCGAGATGGCGCTGGAGCTGCTGCCCGACGAGGTGCGCGACCGGGTGGTGCTCTCCCCGGCACCGTTGGTGGAGGGGCTGCTGGTGGCCTCGGTCGTCGCCGCCGGCGGGGCCGACCGCGCGGAGGTCGCCGCGGAGGCCCGGGCCGCCCTGCTCGCCAAGGACACGCAGCTCGACACCGTCCCGGCGGAGGAGCCGGCGCCCGCGGCGGAGGGGCACCTGACCGGCTCCTTCGTGGTCGCGAACCCCCACGGCCTGCACGCCCGCCCCGCGGCCCGGCTGGTCGCCGAGGTGCGCCGGCGCGACGCCGACGTCGCGCTGCGCAACCTGACCACCGGCGCCGGACCCGTCCCGGCCGGCAGCCTCAGCCGGGTCGCCACCCTCGGCGCGCTGCGCGGCCACGAGGTCGAGGTCTCGGCGACCGGCCGCGAGGCCCGCGCGGCCGTGGACGGGGTGCTCGCCCTGGCGGCCCGGTCCTTCGACGAGGTCGCCGTCCCCGGGCCCGCGGCGGATGAGTCCGCGACGACGCCCTCCGCGGGACCGGTGGCGACCTCACCCGGCGTCGCGGTCGGCCCCGCCGTGCGCCTGACGACCGCCCCCGTCCGGGTCGACGAGCGCCCCGCCGGTCCGCCGGAGGCGGAGGAGCGCCGGCTGACCGACGCGCTCGCCGCCGTGCGGCGGGACGTCGAGCGGACCCGCGACCGCACCGCCCCCGGGCAGGCCGGCGTCTTCGAGGCGCACCTGCTCCTGCTCGACGACGCCGAGCTCACCGGCGCGGCCAGGACGGGCATCGAGGCGGGGGTGTCCGCGGCCGGCGCCTGGGCGCGGGCCGTCTCGGCGCTGGAGGCGCAGTGGGCGGCCCTGCCCGACCCCTACCTGCGCGCCCGCGCCGCGGACGTGCGCGCGGTGGGCGACCAGGTGCTGCGCGCCCTCGCGGGGGAGGCCCCGGTGCAGGCCGTCGACGTCGACGGGGTGCTGCTCGCCGACGACCTCACGCCCGCGCAGGCCGGCGGGCTCGACCCCGGGCGGGTGCTCGGCGTCGCGCTCGCCGGGGGCAGCCCCACCTCGCACGCCGCGATCCTGGTGCGCTCCCTCGGCATCCCGGCCGTCGTCGCCGCCGGTGCCGGCCTCCTCGACGTCCCCGACGGCACGCCGCTGGTGGTCGACGGCACCGCCGGGCGCGTCCTCGTCGACCCCCCGACCGGCGTCGTGGCGGGCTACCGCACCCGGCAGCGGGAGCTGGCCGACGAGCGCGCCCGGGACGCCGCCGAGGCGCCCCGCGAGGCGGTCACCCGCGACGGCCGGCGCGTGGTGGTGGGCGCCAACGTCGGCTCGGTCGCCGACGCCCGGGCGGCCGCCACGGCCGGTGCCGACGGCGCGGGCCTCGTGCGCACCGAGATCCTCTTCCTCGACCGGGACCGGCCCCCGACGGCCGAGGAGCAGGAGCGCGAGTACCTGGCGGTGCTCGACGCCTTCGCCGGACGCCCGGTGACCATCCGCACGCTCGACGTCGGAGGGGACAAGCCGCTGCGCTACCTCCCGCAGCCGCCGGAGGCCAACCCGTTCCTCGGCGTCCGCGGCGTGCGCCTCTCGCTCACCCGGCCCGACCTGCTGAGGACCCAGCTGGCCGCCGTCTGCCGCGCCGCGGCGCGCGGGCCGGTGCGGGTCATGGTCCCGATGGTCTCCGTCGTCGAGGAGGTCCTCGCGGTGCGCCGGCTGCTCACCGAGGCCGCCGCCCCCGGTCCGGTGCCGGCCGGGCTGCGGGTGGGCGTGATGGTCGAGGTGCCGGCGGTCGCCCTGAACGTCGAGGCGTTCCTGCCCCACGTCGACTTCCTGAGCATCGGCACCAACGACCTCACCCAGTACACGCTGGCCGCCGAGCGCGGGCACCCCGCCCTGGCCGCCCTGGCCGACCCGCTCGACCCGGCCGTGCTGCGCCTGGTCGGCGAGACGGCGTCCCGCGCGGCCGGCCGGGCGACGGTGTCGGTGTGCGGCGAGGTCGCCGCCGACCCGCTGGCCGTCCCCGTCCTGGTCGGCCTCGGCGTGCAGGAGCTCAGCGTCGCCCCGTCGGCGGTGGCCGGCACGAAGGCCGCCGTCCGGCGGCTCGACTCCGGCGCGTGCGTCGAGCTGGCGCGGCGGTGCCTGGCCGCGACCGGCGCCGCGGAGGTCCGCGCGCTGGTCCGCGCCGCGCAGGACGCCCCGCCGTCGGCGTGAGCCGCGTCACCCCGTGTCCTCCGGACGTGGTCTGGCGTGTCCCCGCCCGGTGCGCCACGATGCTCGTCCAGCCCCGAGAAGACGTCTTGGACGTCTGCGCACACCGCCGTGGTCGGAGCGGACCCACCGGAGGCGTCTCGGGGGTTCCCGGCGCCGTCCCCCGGTGGGCGGAGACCGGTCAGCGGACGAGCACGGAGGTGCGCGGTGGGCAGCGTCGATGGCACGACCACGTGGGTGTACGACTTCAGCGAGGGCAGCAGGCACCAGAAGGACCTGCTCGGGGGCAAGGGGGCCAACCTCGCCGAGATGACCAACCTGGGGCTGCCGGTCCCGCCGGGCTTCACGATCACCACCGACGCCTGCCGCTACTACCTCGAGCACGGCACCACCCCGCCCGACCTCGCCGACCAGGTGACCGAGCACCTCACGGCGCTGGAGAAGGCGATGGGCAAGATGCTCGGGGACCCGGGCGACCCGCTGCTGGTGTCGGTGCGCTCCGGCGCCGCTGCGTCGATGCCCGGGATGATGGAGACCGTCCTCAACGTCGGCCTCAACGACGACTCCGTGCAGGGCCTGGCCGCGCAGTCCGGCAGCGACCGCTTCGCCTGGGACTCCTACCGCCGGCTCATCCAGATGTTCGGCAAGACCGTGCTCGACATCGACGGCGAGGCCTTCGAGGACGCCCTCGACGAGGCCAAGCGCGAGCAGGGCACCGACCTCGACCTCGACCTCGACGCCGACCACCTGCGCGACGTCGTCGACCGGTTCAAGGCCATCGTCCGCGACTCCACCGGCCGCGACTTCCCGCAGGACCCGCGCGAGCAGATGGACCTGGCGATCAACGCCGTCTTCGACTCCTGGAACTCCCCGCGCGCGATCCTCTACCGCCGCCGCGAGCGCATCCCCGGCGACGCCGGCACCGCCGTCAACGTCTGCTCGATGGTGTTCGGCAACCTGGGTGCGGACTCCGGCACCGGCGTCGCGTTCACCCGCGACCCCGGCAGCGGCGCGCAGGGCGTGTACGGCGACTACCTGCAGAACGCGCAGGGCGAGGACGTCGTCGCCGGCATCCGCAACACCGTGCCGCTCACCGACCTGCAGCGCATCGACGCGGCCGTCTACGACGAGCTGGTGGAGACGATGGCGCGGCTGGAGTCGCACTACCGCGACCTGTGCGACATCGAGTTCACCGTCGAGCGCGGCAAGCTGTGGATGCTGCAGACCCGGGTGGGCAAGCGGACCGCCGCCGCGGCGTTCGTCATCGCCACCCAGCTGGTCGACGAGGGCCTCATCGACATGGACGAGGCGGTGCGGCGGGTCAGCGGCGACCAGCTCGCGCAGCTGATGTTCCCGCGGTTCACCTCCTCCGGGGACGCCCGGCAGCTCACCCAGGGCATGAACGCCTCGCCGGGCGCCGCCGTCGGCCGGGCGGTGTTCTCCTCCGAGGAGGCCGTCCGGTGGGCCGACCGCGGGGAGCGGGTCGTCCTCGTCCGCCGGGAGACCAACCCCGACGACCTCTCCGGGATGATCGCCGCCCAGGGCGTGCTCACCAGCCGCGGCGGCAAGACCTCGCACGCCGCCGTCGTCGCCCGGGGGATGGGCAAGACCTGCGTGTGCGGCGCCGAGGAGCTGCAGGTCGACACCAAGAACAGGCGGTTCACCGCGCCCGACGGCGCCGTCGTGGCCGAGGGCGACGTCATCTCCATCGACGGGTCCACCGGCCGGGTGTGGCTCGGGGAGGTGCCGGTCGAGGACTCCGCCGTCGTGCGGTACTTCGAGGGGGAGATCGACCCCGGGTCCGCCGACGCCGACGACCTGGTGCGCAGCGTGCACCGCGTCCTCACCCACGCCGACGGGCAGCGGCGCCTCGGCGTGCGGGCCAACGCCGACACCCCCGAGGACGCCGCCCGGGCCCGCCGCTTCGGCGCCCGCGGCATCGGGCTGTGCCGGACCGAGCACATGTTCCTCGGCGACCGCCGCCAGCTCGTCGAGCGGCTGATCCTCGCCGACGGCGACGACGAGCGGCAGGGCGCGCTCGACGCCCTGGAGCCGCTGCAGAAGCAGGACTTCCTCGAGATCTTCGAGGCGATGGACGGGATGCCGGTGACCGTGCGGCTGCTCGACCCACCGCTGCACGAGTTCCTGCCCGACCTCACCGAGCTGTCGGTGCGGGTGGCCGTCGCCGAGGCCAAGGGCGGCGCCGACGAGGGGACCCTGCGGCTGCTGGCCGCCGTCCAGCGGCTGCACGAGCAGAACCCGATGCTGGGCCTGCGCGGCGTGCGGCTGGGCCTGGTGGTGCCGGGCCTGTTCGCCATGCAGGTGCGCGCGATCGCCGAGGCCGCCTGCGAGCGGCGCCGCGCCGGCGGCGACCCGCGGCCGGAGATCATGATCCCGCTGGTCGGGGCGGTGCAGGAGCTCGAGGCCATCCGCGAGGAGAGCGAGCGGGTGCTGGCGCAGGTCTGCGCCGACGAGGGCATCGACGTGCGGGCGCTGATCGGCACGATGATCGAGGTGCCGCGCGCGGCCCTGACCGCCGACCAGATCGCCGGCTCGGCCGAGTTCTTCTCCTTCGGCACCAACGACCTCACCCAGATGACGTGGGGTTTCAGCCGTGACGACGTCGAGGCGGCGTTCTTCCACGCCTACCTGGACAAGGGCATCTTCGGCGTCTCGCCGTTCGAGTC
This sequence comes from Geodermatophilus obscurus, assembly GCF_900115395.1. Taxonomy (GTDB): domain Bacteria; phylum Actinomycetota; class Actinomycetes; order Mycobacteriales; family Geodermatophilaceae; genus Geodermatophilus; species Geodermatophilus obscurus_B. The sequence goes on along the minus strand of NZ_FOWE01000014.1, from coordinate 28,032 downwards.
GCTGGACCGGCCCGGCGTCGGCCGGCTCGTCGAGATCGGCGTGGAGCGCGGCCGCGCCGCCCGGCCGGACCTCAAGCTCGGCGTCTGCGGTGAGCACGGCGGCGACCCCGACTCGGTGCACTTCTTCCACGAGGTCGGGCTGGACTACGTCTCCTGCTCGCCGTTCCGGGTGCCGATCGCCCGCCTGGAGGCCGGGCGGGCGGCGCTGGGCGGGGGGCTCAGCGGCTCCTGACGGGCCCGCGCCACACCGGTCCCGGCTGCCACAGGCGGCGCAGACCCCGTGTTATCCATGACCGGTGACACGGGGAGGGGCTCTGGTGGCGCGGGTGTTCGGCGCTGCCGTCCTCGCCGCCCTGCTGCTCGTCGCCTCGACCGCGCTGGCCATCTGGTGGACGGCGCGGCAGGACTCCCGGCCGACGTCGGACGCGATCGTGGTGCTCGGGTCGGCGCAGTACAACGGCGTCCCGTCGTCGATCTTCGAAGCCCGGCTCGAGCACGCGCTGGCGCTGTGGGAGGACGGCGTCGCACCGGTCGTCGTCACCGTCGGGGGGAAGGCCGCCGGTGACCAGTTCACCGAGGCCGAGGCCGGGCACGCCTACCTCCGCGACGCCGGCGTGCCCGAGGAGTCGCTGCTGGCGGTGCCCGAGGGCGTCGACACGCTCGAGAGCATGCGCGCCGTCGGCGCCGCGTACGGCGAGCGCGGCTGGTCCAGCGCCGTGCTGGTCACCGACCCGTGGCACGCGATGCGCGCCGAGCGGATGGCCGAGGACGCCGGGGTCAGCGCCGAAAGCTCCCCGACCCGCCAGGGCCCGGCCGTCCAGACGCGCGCCACGCAGTTCCGGTACATCCTGAGGGAGACCGCCGCCTACCTGCTCTACCGCGTGACCGGGGAGAGCGTCGCCGGGGCGCCGGGCATCGGCTGACGACCCGCGGGAGGAACGAGTGCTGGAGCTGGGGAAGATGAGCGCCGGCGAGGTCCCCGTCCTGCGCGACGGCGAGCCGGTGGCCCGGCTGCGGTCGACGGACTTCTGGCAGGAGGGCTCGGTCGCCGTCGTCGGTGAGCGCGAGTGGGTCCTCGGCCGACGCAGGGGCGGCGCGCTGGTGGGCCGCTGGGCCGCCGACCCCGAGGACGCCGCCCGGTACCGGGCCGAGCAGGTGTCGGCGTGGCGGGGCACCTGGCGGGCCGACCTCGACGGCGTGGTCGTCGACGTCGCGCCCGCCTCGCTGTGGCGGGGCACCTACCGGTTCACCGCGGGCGACGTGACGGTGGCCGAGAGCGGGAGCACCGGGAGCTGGTCGCCCCGGCCCACGCTCACCGGCGGCCAGGACCTCGCCCTCGACGCGCAGGTCTTCCTCCTGTGGCTGGTCCTGGTGCTGCAGCGGCGGACCTACGGTGCCGCGATCGGTGCTGCCGTCGCCGGCGGCGCCGCGGCCGGGAGCAGCTGATAGGAGGGCCCTCCCACCCACCGCTCGCGGGCTCGCGGCCGGACCCTGCAGTCGGGCCGACTCCTGCTCCCCACCCCCGTCCTCCGGGGAGGGATGATCGGTGTGCGGGACGCGCGGGCGTCCCGCGTGGCAGCACGACGGAGGGGGCCCATGGCCGGCCGGGGACGCATCCGAGCGGCGGACATCGCGCTGGTGCGCGAGCGCAGCCGGATCGACGAGGTGGTCGGCGAGCACCTGCAGCTCAAGCGCGCCGGGGGTGGCAGCCTCAAGGGCCTGTGCCCGTTCCACGACGAGAAGTCGCCGTCCTTCCACGTCACGCCGTCGCGGAACCTCTTCCACTGCCTCGCGGGCGAGACCGGTGTCCTCACCGAGGACGGGGTCGTGCCCATCGCCCAGCTCGCTGGACGGACCGTCCGGGTGCTGAACGGCGATGGGGGGTGGGTCGAGGCGCCGTTCCGCTCCTACGGCGTGCAGCGTCTGATGCGGATCGTCGTCACGAGGAACGGGCGGGAGAAGGAGCTCTTCGCCACCGACGAGCACCGCTGGTTCGTGCCGTCCGGGAAGCTGCGGCAGGACCGTCGCGAGAAGCTGACCAGGGACCTCCGGCCAGGTGAGCAGCTCTCGCCGTCCTTCCCGATGAGCCGGGTGATGAACCCGGCCACGAGGCCCTCTCCGTTCGGCATCGCACGGGGCCTGGTCTACGGCGACGGCACCCGCGCGGGGGCCGGTTCGATCGCCGTCCTCCACGGCGAGAAGGACGCTGAGCTCGCTGGCTTCTTCGAGGGCTGCCGCAGTCGGTCCGACGAACGAGGGACCCGCTACTACGGACTGCCGGCCTACTTCACAGAGGAGCGGCCGAGCCTCGACGAGGACGCTGCCTACCTGCTCGGCTGGCTGGCGGGCTACTTCGCTGCGGACGGCTGCGTCGCCGACGACGGCGACGCGGTCCTGAACTCGGCCCGCGTGGACGACCTGGAGTACGTCCGCACGCTGTGCACGCGACTCGGCATCGGCACCTACGGGGTGGCCAAGCAGACCCGTCTCGGCATCGACGGCCTCATGAGTGACATCTACGACGTCCGGTTCATGACGAAGGGGCTGCCCGAGTCCTTCTTCCTGCTGACGCACCACCGTGAGCGCATCCTCGGGAACCGCAAGGAGTACGAGCGCAAGCGCTGGGTCGTCCGGTCGGTCGAGTGGAGCGACCGCGTCGAGGAGGTCTTCTGCGCCGAGGTGCCCGGCACGCACGCGTTCACGCTCGAGGACAACATCCTCACGGGCAACTGCTTCGGGTGCGGCGTGGGCGGTGACGTCATCGGCTTCGTGCAGCAGATCGACCACCTGAGCTTCACCGAGGCCGTCGAGCGGCTGGCGGCGCGGGCCAACATCGACCTGAAGTACGAGGACGACGGCGGCCGGCCCACCGGCGCCCCCGACCGGGCGCACGCCGGGCAGCGCGCGCGGCTGGTCGCGGCCAACACCGCTGCCGCGGAGTTCTACGCCGAGCAGCTGCGCAGCCCCGAGGCGGCGCCGGCCCGCCAGTTCCTCGCCGACCGCGGCTTCGACCGGCAGGTCGCCGTCGACTTCAGCTGTGGGTTCGCCCCCGGCGGGTGGGACGGCCTGACCCGCCACCTGCGCGCGAAGGGCTACACGCAGGAGGAGCTGGTCACCGCAGGGCTGGCCAAGGAGTCCTCCCGCGGCACGCTCATCGACCGCTTCCACCGCCGGCTGGTCTGGCCGATCCGCGACATCACCGGCGACGTCATCGGCTTCGGCGCCCGCAAGCTCATGGACGACGACCCGGGGCCGAAGTACCTCAACACCCCCGAGACGCCGCTGTACAAGAAGAGCACCGTCCTCTACGGCATCGAGCGGGCCAAGCGCGACATCGCCAAGCGGCACCAGGCCGTCGTCGTCGAGGGCTACACCGACGTGATGGCCTGCCACCTGGCCGGGGTGACGACGGCGGTGGCCTCCTGCGGCACCGCGTTCGGCGCCGAGCACATCGGCGTGCTGCGCCGGCTGCTCATGGACCAGGACGAGTTCCGCGGGGAGGTCGTCTACACCTTCGACGGCGACGCCGCCGGGCAGGCCGCCGCCATGAAGACGTTCAAGGAGGACCAGCGCTTCGTCGCGCAGACGTTCGTCGCCGTGGAGCCCGACGGCCGCGACCCCTGCGAGCTGCGCCAGGCGCACGGCGACGCCGCCGTCCGCGACCTGGTGGCACGGCGGACGCCGCTGATCGAGTTCGTCCTGCGCACCACGCTGGCCGGGTACGACCTCGACACCGTCGAGGGGCGGGTGGCCGCGCTGGACAAGACCGCGCCGCTCCTCGCGCAGGTCAAGGACCACGCGCTGCGCCCGGCCTACGCCCGCCGTCTCGCAGGCCTCATCGGGGACACCGACGAGGGCGAGGTGCTCGAGCGGGTCCGCCGGATCACCGGTGACGACGGGCGCCCGTCGCGGTCGCGGTCGCGGGCGCCCAAGCGCACCCCGGACGACGCCGCGGTCGCCGTCGAGCGCGAGGCGGTCAAGGCGGCGCTGCAGGCGCCCGAGATCGCCGGCCCGTCGTTCGACGCCGTCCCGCTGGAGGCCTACACCGACCCCGACCACGCCGGCGTCGCCGCGGCCGTAGCGAAGGCCGGGGGAGCGGCCGCCGCGCGGGTGACCGGACCGGCGTGGCTGGACGAGGTGGCCGCGCACTGCGACCGGGAGAGCGCCCGTGCCCAGCTGACCGCGCTGGCGGTGGAGCCGCTGCGCTCGGTGGGCGAGGCCGACGCCGGATACGTGTCGGCGGTGCTGGCCCGGCTGGAGGAGCTGCACGTCAACCGGGAGGTGGCGGGGGTCAAGGGCAAGCTGCAGCGGATGAACCCGGTCGAGCAGGGCGACGAGTACATGCGCCTGTTCTCCCGGCTGATGGCGCTGGAGCAGCGGGCCATCTCGCTGCGCAAGCGGGCGATCGGCGGGCTGGGCGAGTGAGGGTCGCCGCGCTGCTGCGCCGCCGGTTCGCCCGCCCGCCCGAGCCGGTGCGGGCCGTCGTCCAGGGCTCGGCCGACCCCGACGAGCGGGTCCTGGCCTGGGGGGAGCTCTCCCGAGGGCGCGGCTGGCTGGTGGCCACCAGCCAGGGGCTGCGCGTGGTACCGGCCGACCTGCCGCTCGCCGACGCCGGCGACGTCGACGTGCTGCGCTGGCACGAGGTGGGCTCGGCGCGCTGGGCGGCGACCAACGACGGCGGCGGGACGTTCACCGTGACCGCGCTGACCGAGGTCGAGCCCGGGGTGCAGGCCCGTGAGCCGGCCGAGCGGTACGCGCTCACCGACGCCGGTGAGCTGCCGGCCGTGGTGCGCCGGCGGGTGGATCAGACGGTCGTGGCCAGCCGCCGGTCGCCGCTGCCCGGCGGGGGAGGGGTGCTCCTGGTCGCGCGGCGGGTGCCCGGTCAGCCCGCCCGCGAGTGGACCGTCGTGTTCGACGACGACGCCGACCGCACCGACCCGGAGGCCCGCGCGGCGGCGCGGGCCAAGCTCGAGGAGGCGCTGGCCGCCGAGCAGCCCGGCTGAGCCGCCCGGGCGCGCCCGCTCAGACGACGGGCGGCGGGTCGGCCGGCAGCGCGGTCAGGTCGGGGGACTCGGTGATCGTCGCCGGGGGCAGCGTCGTCGTGCCGGTGGACCGCGCCGCGGGGAGGTCGGAGCCGGTGTCGCGGCCCATCTTCGACTTCACCGAGTCGAGGACGTCGTCGGCGCGGGCCTGTGCGATGCCGGCCAGCCCCTGCAGCTGGGGGTTGTCCTTGGCGTCGGACCACAGGCCGAGGATCTGCTCGTAGCGTTCGCGGCCGGCCTTCGCGCCGAGGACGTAACCGGCGCCGAAGCCGAGGAGGAAGGAGAACTTGGCCACGAGGACCTCCGTGTCTGGGACGAGTGAGACCGGGTGATCACGCTACGGCGACACGTGACCGTCCGCGATCGGAGGAGCCTGCGCGGGACGCCGTGGGCCGTGCGGTACTCTCGACGGGTGCGCGGGCCCCGCCCGCCCGTCCCCCGTAGCTCAATTGGCAGAGCATGCGACTGTTAATCGCAGGGTTATTGGTTCGAGTCCAATCGGGGGAGCAACACCGCAGGTCAGCGGCTTGGCGTGGTTGTGGGGCCGGGCTCTACGACCAATCTACGACCAATAAACGAGCGGACCGCCCGGCTTGCGCAAGGTCCTCCCTCCGCCAGCGGCGGTCGTCGTGCGGGTGGACGACCAGGACGTGCCGGCGCCGCGGCGGTCGACCTCCCTGTCAGTGCGTCGGGGTGGCGGGCACCGCCGCCGTCCGGGTCAGAAGAGCCGCGGGAGCGGGCGGACGACGAGCCGCTCCTCGACCGACCGGCCGTCGAGGACCAGGCGGGCCCGCCAGACACCCGACGTCCGCAGCGGGGTGATCGGATCCCCCCGCGCCAGCCGGCGGAAGGTGTCGTGGGCCTCCTCGGGCGTCGGGTAGGCCTCCCACCGCGGGACCCGCTGCAGGGGCCCGAGTGCCTCGATGCGGTGCGGCTCCCGGGTGTCGTTCGGTGGCGTACCGGGCTCCTCCGGGACGACGGCGGACAGCCGCGGCCGGCCCAGCACGTACTTGCCGTTGCGTCGGACGCCCAGCCAGTCGTAGTTGCCCGTGGCCAGCTTCGCCCAGAGGATCTCCGGCTTGCGGCACTGCTCGAGTACGGCGTATAGCTGCTGGCCGAGAGCGGCCTGGGCGTGCGAGCGGTCAGGCATCGCGCCGATCGTAGGGGCCACAGCGGTACTCGGCTCCGCCGTCGGACGGAACGATCTTCCCGGCTCCGCCGGCCGACCCCGGGCCGACTGCACGCGCCGCTGGCCGTCCTGGCCTGCTGCCGGTGCCGGCGGCGGACGGCCGTACCGACGAGGTCGCTACCCGAGCTGCACCGACGCAGTCGACGAACCGAGGCGGACGCCCGCGTACGCCTGGGGCTCCTCAGGTGGTCGCTGTCATCCCCGGCCGCGACGCGTGGGGTCCACATCTGCGAGGGCGTGAACCCTTCGGCCTCGGCGTGCTCGGCGTCCAGCCCCGCATCGAAGGCTCGGTCCCACCTACGCGGAATCACAGTCGATCACCGAGGCCGAGGCGCCGGTGTGCGTCGTGGGCGCGCTCGACCGCGGTGGAAGCGGCGTAGCGGGACAGCATGTCGTCGCTGCGCCAGCCGGCCAGCATCATCAGGTCCCGCTCCTGTCCGCCTCCAGCCGGCCACCGGTGGGCGAAGGTGTGCCGGAAGCGGTGCGGATGGATGTCGGCGATGCCGGCCTGCGCGGCGCGGGTGTGCAGCACGTCGCGGGCGCCGTCGGGCGTCATGGGGCCGTGCTGGCCGAGCAGCAGCCGTGGTGAGCGGGCGTAGGGGTGCAGGGCGCGCACCTGCAGGTAGCGGTCGACGGCCTGGGCGGTCCTCGCGCCGAACGGGACAACCCGGGGTCGGGGGCCCTTGCCGGTGACGTAGGCCAGTTCTCGGTCAAGGTCGAGGTCGGTCAGCTCCAGTACGCACAGCTCCGACACCCGCACGCCGGGGTCGAGTAGCAGCCGCAGCACCACCTCGTCCCGGCTGCCGAGGAAGACGGCACGGTCGAAGACGCCCGCCCGGCCGGGGCCTACTGCGCAGGCCTTGAGCAGGGCGGTGATCTCGTCGTCGGTGAGGATCGGGATCGGCTTGTCGGGCGGACTGGGGATCTCGATGCCGTCGGTGGGGGCCTTCTCCTGCTCTCCTTCAGTGACCAGCCACCGGCAGAACCGGCGCATCCCGCGCAGCCGGGTGCCCACCGTGGAGGGCTCGCACGTCTCGGCCCGCTCGGCCGGCCAGGCGCTGATGGCGTGCCGGGTGAGCACGTCCAGCGTCGCCGGCCGCCGCGATCGGTCAGCCACCGGCCGAAGTAGCGGACGGACCGGGGTCCGCCACCAGTGCCAGCTCCTTCGACGGCGTCCGGTCCGCTGCTGGACGGCGCTACCCGTGGGCAGCACCGTAACGGGCAATGTGCGGTAGATCACCGCTCGGGCCGGGTAGGCGAGGGTCCAGCACTCGACGGGAAGGCTCGCCGATGAGCAACCTGGCCCAGCACCTGCTCGACACCGCGGAGAAGTACGGGGAACGACCGGCCCTGCGGATGGACGACGCGTCCCTGACCTACGACGAGTTCCGCGACGTGGCCGGCCAGGTCGCCGCCGGGCTGCGCGCCCGCGGCGTGGAACCCGGCGACCGGGTGGGGATGGTGCTGCCGAACGTGCTGTCGTTCCCGGTGGTCTTCTACGGCGCGCTGCTCGCCGGCGCGGTCGTCGTGCCGATGAACCCGCTGCTCAAGGCCCGGGAGATCGAGTACTACCTGACCGACTCCGGCGCCCGGCTGGTGGTGGCCGTGGAACCCTCGGCTCAGCCGGCCGCCGAGGCCGCGGCCACCGTGGGCATCGACGCGGTGACCGTCGGCGCGGCGCTGCCCCAGGAGCTGATGGGCCCGGCCGGCGAGGTGCCCGCCGCAGTCGAACGGGCCGATGAGGACACCGCGGTGATCCTCTACACCTCCGGCACCACCGGGAAGCCCAAGGGCGCCGAGCTGACCCACGCCGGGCTGAGCAGCAACGCCCGGACCACGCAGGAGACCCTGCTGGAGGCCACCCCGGACGACGTCATCATGGGGTGCCTGCCGCTGTTTCACGTCTTCGGGCTCACCTGCTCGCTCAACGCGGGCGTGCTCGCCGGCTCCTGCCTCACGCTGATCCCCCGCTTCGACGGCAGCAAGGCACTGTCGGTGGTGCAGCGCGACAGAGTGACCGTGTTCCAGGGCGTGCCGACGATGTTCTCCGCGATGCTGCATGCCCCTAACCGGGACGACCACGACATGTCCAGCCTGCGCCTGTGCGTCTCCGGCGGGTCGGCCCTGCCGGTAGAGGTGATGCGGTCGTTCGAGAAGACCTTCGGCTGCATCGTGCTCGAGGGCTACGGCCTCTCCGAGACCTCGCCGGTCGCCTCCTTCAACCACCCGCACGCCGAGCGCAAGCCCGGCTCGATCGGCACGCCCATCCGCGGGGTGGAGCTGCGCCTGGTCGACGATGACGGCAACGTCGTCGCCCCGGGGGAGGTAGGGGAGATCGCGATCCGCGGCGAGAACCTGATGAAGGGCTACTGGCAGCGCCCCGAGGACACCGCCAAGGCCATCCCGGACGGCTGGTTCCGCACCGGTGACCTGGCCCGGGTCGACGACGACGGCTACTACTCCATCGTCGACCGCAAGAAGGAGATGATCATCCGCGGGGGCTTCAACGTGTACCCGCGGGAGATCGAGGAGGCGCTGTACGAGCACCCGGCGGTGGCCGAGGTCGCTTGCATCGGGATCGCGCACCCCGAGCTCGGCGAGGAGGTCGCCGCGGCCGTGGCGCTGAAGCCCGGTGCTACCGCCGAGGTCGACGAGCTCCGCGAGTTCGCCAAGGCCCGGGTGGCCGCCTACAAGTACCCGCGGCACGTCTGGCTGGTCGACTCGCTGCCCAAGGGTCCCACCGGGAAGATCCTGCGCCGCGCGGTCGAGGTGCCCGGGCAGGTAGGCCAGCGATGACAGCACTGGGCAGCCGGCTGTAGCGGCAGGCCTTCGCCGCCGCGGAACGCCAGGTGACCCCCCTGCGCGGACCGTCTGGTGCGCACCGAGGCCTTCGCCGTGGGGGTGGCCGTGTTGCGGCGGGGCGCAGAGCCTGGCCCGTAGCTCGGCGGAGGGCGTCACAGCCGGCCCCTGGCACCTGCTCAATCTGCCGGCCGGCAGCGACGTCAGTCGCCTGCACACCCGGATCGGCGCGCTGGACCGGGAGGTCCGGCGGTTGACCGTGCAGTCGGAGATCGAGCGACGCCGGCCGAACGCCAGCGGCTCTCCGGTGCCCTCCGGGCCGTGGTCGAGGAACGCCCACAGCGCATGGAAGCCGGCCTTGAACGTCGGCGCCGCGCACTCCTTCTCGGAGTGCGCGGTGACCGGGGTGGCGTCCTCGTCGATCACCAGCGGCCGCCGCCACGACGCCACGCCCCGGGAGAGGGCGAGGTCGAGACCGACGGCCTCCGCGGTGCGCAGCAGCAGCACCGCACCGGCGTTCGAAACAACGCTGTTTCCGTTCCCGTCGACGGTCGGACGCGGGTATCGACCGCCACGCTTCCACATCAGAAAGGTGCTTCCTGGCCCGTGCGGATATTGCCCTCAGCAAGCAACATCCTTGCAGGCCAGAGGCGCCTTTAGTGCTCCTGAACAGCGCTCAGCTCATGCGAAGTGAAGGCTTCGGGCTAGCGGCAAACGGGAAGTTCGTCGCGTGCGTCCTCGGACCGCCGTCGTCATGCCCGGAGCCCCCCCCGCCATGCCCCGAGGGCCAAACCACGAGCAGCGGCTCCCGGCCGCAACGCAGGCGGAACAGCGCTGGACGCAGTCGTCGGGGCGCGGAGACGCACCGGACGCCGACGTCCGAACGCACGGAAGGCCCGCACCCAGGAGGGATGCGGGCCTTCCGAAGGGATGGCTCGAGGTCAGCTGGAGATGCCGACCGCGTCCTTGGCCAGCTCGGCCAGGGCGGTCTGCGCGGCGCTGACCACGTTCGACCGGTCCTTGTGGGTCTCCTCGTAGCGGATGACGACGCGGATGTCGTGCGACTCCTTGAGGTCCTTGATGGCCTTCACCGCGTCGCCGACCGAGAGCTGGTCGAAGTTCTTGATCGGCAGCTCGTCGGCGGAGACGTCACCGAGCTCCTCGCGGGCGGACTTGGCAGCCTTGGCGGCGTCCTTGTTGCCCTCGCGGCGGGCGATCTGCTCGGCGCGACGCAGCGAGGCGCTGCGGCCGGCGGCCAGGGTCTCTTTGACGGCGCCGGTCAGGTCGGCAGCCTTGTCGGTGCCCGCGGAGAACCGGTCGGAGGTCTTCTCACCGGCGTGCTTGACGGTCTCGATGGTGTTGTTGACCGTGTTCGCCCAGAAGCGAGCCGGGGCGTTGACCGCGCGGGCCACGCCGCCGGCGACCTTCTGGACCGGGGTCGGGACGAGTGCCGCGGGGCCACCGAGGGCCTCCTCCGCGAGCACGATGGTCAGCCAGTCGACGGTCGCCTCGTGGGCGCTAATGAGCTTCTCGGCCAGCCGGCGCACCCGGGTTTCCTTGGCCTGCTCGGCGAGGACCTTGACGTAGGTGGCGCGGTCGAGCAACTGGTGCTCGAGCGACAGGTCGGTGAGCAGCGCCTCCTCAAAGGGGGCCGCCTGCTCGAAGGTGGCCTTGAGGACGGCGCTGAGCCGGCCGAGGGCCGGGGTGACGACGTCCGGGATACCGCCGAGGGAACGGAGCGCCTCGGTGATCTCGATGGTGCGCACAGCGGCGTTGTCGGCGTTCTGCGTGAGCTCGCGGCGGACGGCGTCGGTCCGGGCCTGCGAGATGCGGGTCCGTGCGACCTGCTCCTCGGTCTTCGTGAGGAGTACGAGGGCGCGCAGCTGATTGACGATCTTGCTGTTGGCGGCCATGTCTTCACCATGCCCCCGATTGCCGGGTGCTAACTCCTGCAAGCGGATTGCTAGCAGTGAGGCTCGTCACTGCGCCCCCGTCGGGGATGAGCACTGCTGCTCCGTCAGCTCTTCGGTCAGGAGAAAGAGCTGTTCAGGGGACAACTGCAGGCGAACGGCCGTACGAAGTCATTGCAGATTGACCGGCGGCTGGCGGTAGCAGATCAGGGCGCTTGCCAGCTGGAGTGGCTTTGGGTGGCTGTCGGCGCGGTGCTCATCGCGGGTCCGCAGGCGCTGAAGGCGTGCGGCCGCGCGAAGCCGCGCTCGACCACCCAGCGGTGTCGACCCAGGCCGGAGCCGTGCGCGATCCCGCGGCGGGTGATTCGCGGAGTGATGCCACGGGCGCGCAGCGGTCGGCGGCACTTGTCGTGGTCGTAGCCGCGGTCGGCGACGAGTTCGCGCGGTCGTCGTCGTGGCCAGCCACGGCGCCCGCGGATCGGCGGCACAGCATCGGGCAGCGGGATCAGCTAGGCGATGTCGTTGCGGTTGCCGCCGGTCGGGGGTGACGGCCAGCGAGATGCCGCTGCGTCGCAGATCAGATGCTGGTTGGAAGCGGGCCGCCCATGGTTGACCGGCGACGGGCTGACGTGCCCCCCTTGAGCGCGCGGACGTGGTAGCCGTCGACGGCGCAACGGGAACGACATCAGGAATCCGGCGATCGCCCTGCCACCCTCAAGCCGGCCGACCGCGGGCTGCTCACCGGCGGTATGCCTTCGGTGACTAGGGCGTGTCTCCCAACGGCCGCCTGATGCGGGTGGATCGTTTGGAGATGGCTCGCTCGGCGGTGCTGTCTGACGAGGATTGGGCTCGGCTGGAGCCGTTGTTGCCCAGCTCGGCCGGGATGCGCGGGCGGCCGTTTCGAGATCACCGGCAGGTGCTCGAGGGCATCGTGTTCCGCTACCGGACCGGCTGCGCGTGGCGGGACCTGCCGGTGGAGTTCGGTCCGTGGCAGACGGTGTGGAAACGACACCACCGGTTCAGCCTCGATGGCACCTGGGACCGGATCCTCACCGCGCTGCAGGCCCGCGCGGATGCCGCCGGTGAGCTGGACTGGACGGTGAGCGTGGACTCCTCGATCTCCCGGGTGCACCAGCACGGCGCCACCGCCGCCCGAGCCCCGGATCGAGCGGGGGACGGCACCACCCGGCCAGAAGGCCGAGCCGGCTGACCACGGGCTGGGCCGCTCCCGCGGCGGGTTGTCGACCAAGACCCATCTGGCCGTCGACGGTCACGGCCGCCCTCTGGCCGTGCTGATCGGGCCTGGGCAGGGCGGGGACTCGCCGATGTTCGGCCCGCTGCTGGCCGCCATCCGGGTGCCCCGGCTGGGACCGGGACGGCCGCGCACCCGCCC
>NZ_FOWE01000014.1:0-15629 GCF_900115395.1 Geodermatophilus obscurus | reverse complement strand
GCCTGGCGCGGCATCGCCACCCGCTACGACAAACACGCCACCGTCTTCCACGGCGCGGTCGTCTTCGCCTCGATCCTGCTCTGGCTACGGGATTGTGAGAGACGCGCCCTAGCCCCCATCGCCCTCATCGGTGGGCCGCCGAAATGGGTGCTGCCACGGATTCCGCCCACCATCGCGGCCGGTGAGGATCGAGCGCAGCCGGTGATCGGCAGACGGAGGAATCGTCCACGAGGAGGACGTCCACGGGGAGGACGTCCACGAGGAGGGCCGGGTGCACCACGTCGCCGAGGCACTCCTGGCTCTTGGCGGAGCTTTCCTCGTCTGCGGGCTGCTCGCCCGGGCCGGTGTGCCCATCGGGCTGCCGACCATCCCGTTGTTCATGCTGGCCGGGGTGCTGCTGGGGCCGAACACGCCGGGATTCGTCCTGGTGGGGGAGCCGGCGGATCTGGAGCTCGTCGCCCGCCTCGGGCTGGTGTTCCTCCTGTTTTATCTCGGGTTGGAGTTCTCCCTCTCCCAGCTCACCTCCGGTGGCCGGCGGTTGGCCACCGCGGCCGCGGTCTACCTGTGCCTGAACATCGGTGGCGGGCTGGCGCTGGGTTTCGCGTTGGGCTGGGGCACGTCGGAGGCGTTCGTGATCGCCGGCATCGTCGGCATCTCCTCGTCGGCCATCGTGACCAAGCTGCTGGTGGAGACCCGGCGGCTGGGCAATCCCGAGACGCGCGTGATCCTCGGGATCATCGTCATCGAGGACTTGTTCCTCGCCTTCTACCTGGCGCTGTTGCAGCCGGTGCTGGGCGGTGCCTCCGGGCTGCTCGAGGCCGCCCTGGGTGTGGGCGTCGCGTTCGCGTTCCTGCTCGTGCTGTCGGTGGTGGCGCGGCATGGCACCCGGTGGGTCAGCGCCCTGATGCGCACCAAGGACGAGGAGATCGTGGTCGTCCTGGCTCTGGGGTTGGCGATCACTACGGCCGGCGCCGGCGAGCAGCTGGGTGTCTCCGACGCCATCGGCGCGTTCATGATCGGCTTGATCCTGGCCTCCACCCCGACGGCTCCTCGGCTGCGGCAGCTGACGCATCCGTTGCGGGACGGCTTCGGTGCGATCTTCTTCTTCCACTTCGGCCTCACCATCGACATCGGCGACGTCCTGGCCGTGCTCCCGCAGATCCTCAGCGCCACGGGGACGACGGTCGTGCTGGCGGTCGTGGCCGGCATCGTCGCCGCCCGCCTGCACGGCCTCGGCCGACTCCAAGCGGCCAACATCGGCCTCACCGTGCTGACCCGTGGCGAGTTCTCCCTCGTCCTCGCCTCCCTGGCGTTGGCCGCCGGGCTCGATCCCCGGCTCGGCTCGTTCGCCGCCGGGTACGTCCTCGTCCTCGCCGTCCTCGGCCCCATCGCGGTCTACTCCTCACCGCGCCTGGCCCGCGGGATCCCCCAGCGCCTCCTCGCCGGCGCCCCGGCGCCGGCCGGGCGCTCCAACGGCGTTCCGCTCGACCTGGACGTCGGCACCTCGTCGCTGCATGAGCTGGGTACCGACCTCCTGCAGATCAGGGTCCTGCCCGGATCCCGCCTGCATGGCGTCTACATGAACGAACTCCGCCTGCCCGACGGTGCGACACCCGGACTGCTCGCGCGCGACGGGACCACCGCGGCGGTCGCACCCCACACGCGGCTGCGCACCGGAGACGTGCTGCTCGTCTTCACCCGACCCGAGCAGCGTCCAGACACCGAACGCCGCATCCTCGCCGTCCACCGCAGCGGCCGGCTCGCCCACTGGCTGGGAGACACCGGCACATGAGCGAACAACCGCATGGCAGCGTGACCGAACAGAGCGAGGAGGCCTGGTCGCCGTGACCCGCTCACCGGTGCTCACCTGGACCACCGTCTTGCCGGTCGCGGCGCTGTGGTCCTCGGCGCCACCTGGGGCCGAGAACTCGCGCTGGCGATCGCGGTCGTCGTGGCGCTGGTCCTGGCGGGGGCAGTGCTCGCCGCTGTCCACCACGCCGAGGTCGTGGCCCACCGGGTCGGGAAACCCTTCGGCTCCCCCGTCCTGGCGGTCGCCGTCACGGTCATCGAGGTGGCACTCATCGTCACGCTCATGGTGTCGGGCGGACCCGAGACGGCCACGCTGGCGCGCGACACCGTCTTCGCGGCAGTGATGATCACCTGCAACGGGATCGTCGGACTGTCCCTGCTGCTGGGCGCCATCCGCCACGGGCTCGCGGTGTTCAACGCCGAGGGCAGCGGAGCGGCGCTGGCCACCGTGGCGACCGTCGCCACGCTCGGCCTGGTCTTGCCGACCTTCACCACCAGCCGGCCGGGCCCCGAGTTCTCCCCGACGCAGCTGGCCTTCTCCGCGGTCGCCTCGCTCGTGCTGTACGCGGCGTTCGTGCTGAACCAGACCGTGCGTCACCGCGACTTCTTCCTCCCCGTGCCTACCTCCGGGACCGACGACTCGCCGGAGGAGCACGCGGCACCCCCCACGAGCCGAGCCGCTCTGACCAGCCTGGTCCTGCTGCTGATCGCCCTGGTCGCGGTCGTCGGGCTGGCGAAGGTCGAATCGCCGGCAATCGAGGCCGGTGTCGCAGCGGCGGGTTTCCCCCCGTCGTTCGTCGGCGTCGTCATCGCTCTGCTGGTCCTGCTGCCCGAGACGATCGCGGCGTCCCGGGCCGCGCTGCGCAACCGCCTGCAGATCAGCCTCAACCTCGCGTTCGGCTCGGCGCTGGCCAGCATCGGCCTGACCATCCCCACCATCGCCATCGCCTCGATCTGGCTGGAGGGTCCGCTGCTCCTGGGGCTGGGCTCCACCCAGATGGTCCTGCTCGCGCTCACCGTCGTCGTCGCAGCACTGACCGTGGTCCCCGGCCGGGCGACCCGACTGCAGGGCGCCGTGCACCTGGTGCTGCTCGCCGCCTTCCTCTTCCTCGCGGTGAACCCCTGACAAGTCACGGGAACCCGAGCACCCCCTACGTCGCCCTATGTGGGGACACCGCGGATGCCGCGCCGACGGGGCCTGCCACGAGCTCGCCCGGCTCGTGCGCGGAGGACCGCTACGCGCACCGACAGGGCACCCACGCGCCACGGGGGCGCCAGCTGACCGGAGCTGCTGGTGAACGGTGACCGTCCTTCTCCCACGCAGCGCTTCCTGCTGCGCTTGGCCGGCGCAGCGATCCTGATCCCCTACGTGGCGGTCGCGCTGTTCGGCTCCCTGTTCATGCGTCCCGTGACCCTGGCGCTCTGCGTGGTCGTCCTCGGCGCGCTCGGTGCCGCCGTCCGCTATGACATCCACCGGACGCTGGGGCGCAGGCCCGTCGAATGGCTCGGCCCGCTTCCTGCAGCCGCCATCGCAGGACTGTTCGCACCGTTCGCCAAGGGAGTCGAACAGTTCGGCGAAGCGGGGGGCTACCTGGTGCTCCTCCTGGTCGTCATGTTCACTCTCCTGTCGCTCCTCTGGGCGGACACCCTGCAGGTTCCCCCGGCATCGTCACGCACCGCGAGCAGACGAGCTCCGTCGACTGCTCAACCGCCCGAGCCGCCGGACCCGTCGTCGTCCCGCGATCTGTTGCAGGCCCTGTCCGTCAAGGACCTGATCGCCGAGTGGCGTAGGAGCGGCGAGCTGCTACGTCCTTCCTCCGGCGCTCCGCGGCACGCCGCCGCCCAGTGGCGGGAGGCGCTGCTGGAGGAGCTCCGCCGACGTGATCCGGGAGGATTCGACAACTGGCTGCTCGACGGGCTGCAACGGGGCCCCGAACACCACATCAGCACAGACCCCGACGACATGCCCGGCAACGGTCCCGGCCCGCTCCCCGGGCGCTGACCGACCCGTCCGGCTCCGTCCACCGCCGCCACCAGCAGGCTCCGCTCGAGGGCTGGACGAACTTCGCCCTCCCGCGCCCGACCAGTCGCACCACTCGAGTTGTAGCGCGCCGAGGACCCGTCATCGCCAGGTCCGCGCGCGACCGCCCTGTCCGCCTCGCTGAGGCCCTCTTCCTGGAGACGATCCGTGACCTCGCCATCCCAGCGCACCGGGAAGCCGTCGACCGGACGCACCCGTCCGCTGCTGGCTCGCGCCATCCTGTCGCTGGCCGTGCTGGTGGCGGCGACTGCCGCAGTGCTCACGTCGACACCGACCCTCGGGCTCGACCTGCGCGGCGGCACGCAGATCGTCCTCGAGGCGCAGGACTCCCCGACGGTGAACGCCGACGGCGAGGCCACCGACCGGGCACTGGAGGTCCTGCGGCGGCGGGTCGACGCCCTCGGTGTGGCCGAGCCGACCCTGGTCCGATCCGGGGAGGACCGCATCGTCATCGAGCTACCCGGGCTGACCGAGCCGCGCGAGGCGGTCGAGGTGATCGGTAAGACCGCCCAGCTGGCCTTCCACCCGGTGCTCGGTGTGGCAGCCGCCGCCGGAGACGCAGGGGCCCCGGAGGAGGGCGCCCCGGGTGCGCCGATCGTGCTGCCCGACGAGGACGGCGTCCCGGTGCGCCTGGGGCCGGCGGCGCTGACCGGTGAGGGAGTGCAGGAGGCCGCGGCGGGGATCGACCTGCAGGGCGCCGGCGGCTGGTACGTCACCGTCGAGTTCACCGGCGCGGGGCAGACTGCGTGGGAGCAGCTGACCGGGCAGGCCGCCTGTGCTCCGCCGGGCGACCCGACCCGCCGGGTGGCGATCGTGCTCGACGAGGAGGTCATCTCCTCGCCGCAGGTCGATCCGGGGGTTCCCTGCGGCGTGGGCATCACCGGCGGCAGCACCCAGATCACCGGCCAGTTCTCCGAGGACCAGGCGCAGGACCTCGCCGCGCTGGTGCAGGGCGGCGCGCTGCCGGTGCCGGTCGAGGTCATCGAGCAGCGCACCGTCGGGCCCACGCTCGGCGCCGCCGCGATCGACGCCAGCGTGCGGGCCGTGCTCCTGGGCGTCGCTGCGACGGCGGTGTTCATCGTCGCGGCCTACCGCCTCATGGGTCTGCTCGCCGTGGTCGCGTTGCTCTGCTACGCACTGATCACCTACGCGGCCCTGCTGACGCTCGGCGCCACCATCACCCTTCCCGGACTGGCCGGGTTCGTGCTCGCGGTGGGCATGGCCGTCGATGCCAACGTCCTGGTCTACGAGCGGGCCCGCGAGGAGTACGCCCAGCGCGGACGGTCGCTGCGCAGCGCGGTCACCACCGGCTTTCGGCGTGCGCTGTCAGCCATCGCCGACTCGAACGTCACCACCCTGCTCGCAGCGGGACTCCTGTTCTTCCTCGCCTCCGGACCCGTCCGCGGCTTCGGCGTCACCCTGACCGTCGGGGTGCTCGCCTCGATGTTCTCGGCCCTGGTCATCACCCGCGTGCTCGCCGAACTGGCCGCCACCGGCCGGCTGCTCAACCGCCGGCCCCAGCTGACCGGACTGCACACCCTCGGCCGGGTACGCAGCCGGCTGGCCGGCCGGAACTGGCGGCTGTATGCGCAGCCCCGACGCTGGCTGACCATCTCGCTGCTCGTCGTCCTCCTCGCCGGCGCGGGGACCGCTGTGCGGGGCCTGCAGCTTGGCGTTGAGTTCACCGGCGGGCGCAGCATCCAGTACGCCACCGGCGCGCCACTGGACCCCGACGACGCGCGCCAGGCCGTGAGCACCGCCGGCTTTCCGGGCGCGGTCGTGCAGCAGGCCGAGGAGGGCGACGTGCGGGTGCGAACCGGCCCGATCGACGACGCCGAGCAGGAGGCGATCCGCGACGCCCTCGCTGCAGCCGCCGGGAGCGCCGAGGTGGTCAGCGACGAGCTGATCGGCCCGACGCTCGGGGCGGAGTTGCGGCGCAACGCGCTCATCGCGCTCGGCGTGGCGCTGGCCGCGCAGCTGGCCTACCTCGCCGTCCGGTTCCGCTGGACCTACAGCGCCGGCGCTGTCGGCGCGCTGCTCGCCAACGTCGTCGTGGTGGTCGGGGCGTTCGCCTGGACCGGCCGCACCGCTGACGGGGTGTTCCTCGCCGCCGTGCTCACCGTCGTCGGCTACACGGTCAACGACTCGGTGGTCGTCTTCGACCGGATCCGGGAGACCCGGGACCATCAGCGCGGGCAGGCGTTTCCCGCCGTCGCCGCCCGCGCGGTCCTGCAGACCATGCCGCGCACGATCAACACCGGGGCATCCACCCTGTTGGTGCTCACCGCGCTACTCGTCCTCGGTGGGGACTCCCTCGCTGACTTCGCGCTCGCCCTCATCCTCGGCATCGTTGCCGGCACCATCTCGACGGTGTCTGTTGCCGTCCCGTTCACCGTGGCACTGGACCGGCGCTGGCCGCCGCGCCCTGAGCAGCTCACCGCCACCGCTCGCCGGTCCTCCGGTGACCGCGGGAGGAGCGGCGCGGTGGTCCGAGGCAGTCTCTTTGAGACCAGTGAGGCCGTGTGGTGAGCGCACGGCCCCGCTCCTGCGCAGCCCGTCTCAGCGCTTCGAGTACAACGCTGCACCCCTTCGGTACGCGCAGCGCACCGGCGGATGCCGATCTCTCGAGGCTGGCCACGTCACCTCGGCGGCCCCTCGCGGAAACTCGTCACAAGGAGTTCCTGGCCGCCGAGTGCAAAAGGTGTGTGCCACTTCGTCTATCGCTTCGCCAGTGCCGTCGACGCGGCTCAGCGAGTCGCCAGCAGGGCCGTTGACGGCCCTCGTCATCGATGCTGCCGCCGCGGTTTCGGTCCGGCTGACGACAGTGGAACAGCTGACGGGGCGGGCGGCGGCATCCGTGCCCGAGAGAGGGTGCCGGCGCGCCTCGCCGTTCACGGGCCGGCAGCGCCGGGACGGGCACGACGCGGACCAGCGGGGGCGACGGCCGGCTCACCCGCACTGGCCTCGGAGACTGCGCTCGCCGGAACGCGATCCGCCCCTGCCGCGTTCGACTGTCGGGGCCGCCTGCCCCGACCCCTCCGTCGAAGAGAGCCATGAGCACCGATCACAGTCCCCAGGCCACGTGTCCCCAGCAGGCTGAGGGGGTGCGTGGCCGGTGACCGAGGTCCTCTCACTGCTGCTCGGTGTG
This sequence comes from Geodermatophilus obscurus, assembly GCF_900115395.1. GTDB lineage: Bacteria > Actinomycetota > Actinomycetes > Mycobacteriales > Geodermatophilaceae > Geodermatophilus > Geodermatophilus obscurus_B. The sequence goes on along the minus strand of NZ_FOWE01000014.1, from coordinate 8,631 downwards.
GTCGTCGTCCTGGCGATCACCGTGGTCACTGGGTACTTCGTGGCCCAGGAGTTCGCCTACATGGCGGTCGACCGCTCCGCCTTGGCCGCGCGGGCCGACATCGGTGACACCCCGGCCAAGCGCGCCCTCGGGGTCACCCGCCGTACCTCGTTCATGCTCTCGGGCGCCCAGCTGGGCATCACCGTCACCGGGCTGCTGGTCGGCTACGTCGCCGAGCCGCTGATCGGTGAGTCCCTGGGCGCGCTGCTCGGGGGGGTCGGCATCCCGACCGCAGTGGGCGTCGGCATCGGTGCGTTCTTCGCGCTGCTGTTCTCCACCGTCGTGCAGATGCTGTTCGGTGAGCTGTTCCCGAAGAACCTCGCCATCGCCCGCCCGGAGCCGGTCGCCCGCTGGCTGGCCGCCTCCACCACCGCCTACCTGAAGGTCTTCGGGTGGCTCATCTGGGTCTTCGACCAATCGTCGAACCTGCTGCTGCGGGCGCTCAAGATCGAGCCGGTGCACGATGTCGAGCACGCCGCGACCGCCCGCGACCTCGAGCACATCGTCGAGGAGTCCCGGGACAGCGGCGACCTGCCGGCGGAGTTGTCGATGATGCTCGACAGGATCCTGGACTTCCCCAACCGCGACGTCGAGCACGCGATGATCCCGCGGCCCCGGGTGGGCACCGTCGCCGACGACGACACCATCGGCCACCTCCGCGATCTGATGGCGCACGGCCACTCCCGCTACCCGGTCCTGGAGGCCGAGACGGGCGACGTGATCGGGGTCGTCCACCTGGCCGACCTGCTGACCACCACCGAGCCCGACAGCGCACCGATGACCGCGATCGCCCGCGAGTGCCTGGTCGTCTCCACGTTCACCTCGCTGCCCGAGGCGCTGCGCCAGCTCGACGAGAGCAACAACCAGATGGCCTGCGTCATCGACGAGTACGGCGGCTTCGCCGGCGTCATCACCTTGGAGGACCTCGCCGAGGAACTGGTCGGAGAGATCACCGACGAGCACGACGCTGACGTCGACCCCGCCTACGTGCCTGTCGAGGGGGACGGCGTGTGGGAGATGCCCGGGGACGTGCACGTCGACGAAGTCGAGCGCTCACTCGGCGTCGACCTACCCCGCGGGGACTACGAGACGATCGCCGGGCTGGTCATCGCCGTGTTCGGCGGGCTGCCCGAACCGGGCACCACGCTGACCGTCGAGCTGCCGCCCGATCCCGGAGACCTGGTCCACGAGGACGAGCCCGTCGCCCGCCTGCTCCAGGCACAAGTCCTCGCCGTGGAGCGGCACGTGCCCTCCCGCGTCCGCCTGGAACTACCCGAGCGCGCGGGAACCTCCGGCGCCATCGACACCGGCGCAACCAGCGCCACCCTCACGTCCGAGGAGATCTCCCGATGAGCGACAGCCCGTGGGTGGTCGTCGCCGCCACCGTGGTCATCGTCGCCCTCAGTGCGTTCTTCGTGGCCGTCGAGTTCGCCGCGCTGGCCGCGAAGCGACACCGGCTGGAGGAGGCCGCGCCGACCAGCCGGTCGGCGCGGGCCGCCCTGCGCAACTCGTCGGAGCTGACGCTGCTGCTGGCCGGCTCGCAGCTGGGCATCACCGCTGCCACCCTCGCCCTGGGGGCGATCAGCAAGCCGGCAGTGCACCACTGGCTCACCCCGCTGTTCGAGACGTGGGGACTGCCGCTGGTCGCCGCCGACGTCGTCGGCTTCGTCCTCGCGCTGCTGATCGTCACCTTCATCCACCTCGTGGTCGGCGAGATGGCTCCGAAGTCCTGGGCGATCGCTCACCCGGAGCGCTCGGCCACCCTGCTGGCAGGACCCATGCGGGCCTTCATGGCGGTGTTCCGGCCGCTCCTGCGGGCGCTCAACGCCGCAGCCAACTCCCTGGTCCGGGCGGTCGGGGTCGAGCCGTCCGACGAGCTCGCGGTCGGGCACAGTCCCGACGCACTGCGCCACCTGGTGGAGCACTCGGCCAACGTCGGCGCGCTCGACGCCGGCTTCTCCGCGCAGATCTCCGGCGCACTCGAGCTCGAGCGCCTCACCGTGCGCGAACTGCTCGGCTCGGGCTCCCGTCCGACCGGTGTCCGCACCGCCGCGACCGTCGGCGAGGTCCGAGGGGCCACCCATCGCTCGGGACACCTGCGGATCCTGCTCGGCGCGGCCGACGGCGAGGAGATCACCGGCGTGGTCCACGTCCGCGACACCCTCACCGCACCCGACGAAGCGCCGGCCGCACCGCTCGCCCGCCCCGTGTTCGCCCTCGGGGCCGACACCACCGTGCACGCGGCGCTCAAGGCGATGCGCGAGACCCGCAACCACCTCGCCGTCATCACCGATCGCGGCCCGGACGGCGGCGCCGGTGCCGGGGCAGTCATCGGCGTCATCACGCTGTCCGACGTGCTCCGCCGGCTGTTCCCCCAGCCGGAGGCGACCGCGGCGTGAACCGCCGTGCGGCCGGCCTCGGTTCTGGGAACGACACCCGCCGGTATCGCATGCTGCCTCCCGCGGCGGGTAGGACATCGGTATGAGCAACGAGGACAAGATCAGCAACAAGGTCGAAGAGCTGGCCGGCAAGGGCAAGGAGGCGGCCGGGCGGGCTACCGACGATCCCGACCTGGAGGCTGAGGGCAAGGGTGACCAGGCCAAGGGCAACCTCAAGCAGGCCGGCGAGAAGGTCAAGGACGTCTTCAAGTAGGCCCGTCGAGCAGGCGCCGCGGGACAAGGCGCCGTAGCAAGTCGACGGTCCTGCAGGATCGGTCCGGCGGTGACGCGCCGGACCGATCGGCGCCCCTCCCGTCGGTCTCAGGGGTGAGCTGCTCGCGGATGTCCGCCTGCGTTCGAGGGTGGTGAGCGAGAGCCACCACCTCTCGTGCAGCGATGCCCGACGGGCACGTCGACCCTCCAGTCCGGTGATCGGCCGTCGGGCCGGTGGCGCAAAGGTGCTGCCCACACCCCACTTTGCGCGTATGGCCTGGCGCCGATCTCGACATGAGCGTTCCAGCCGCTCGGGAGGCTTACGACGCACCTACGACGCACTCACAACAGCAATTTGTAGTTATTGGTAAACGATAACCAACCAGCGAATCGATCCTGACCTGGGCTTTCGTTCACGACCATCTTCCACCGATACCTCTGAGGTGATTTCGCAGGGTTGTTGGTTCGAGTCCAATCGGGGGAGCAACATCCCAGGTCAGCGCCTGACACGGACTGCATGCCGTGGCCCGCGACCAACTTGCGACCACCAAGCGAGCGGACCGGCCGCGTCGGGTGAGTGGACGGCCAGGACCTGGTGGCGTCGCGGCGGCCGACCTCCCCGGGCACGGACCGGGGTCGGGGGCGGGTTCGCAGTGCCTCACCGCGCCCTGATGCGGACACGCTCCGGGGCACACCCGTGAGGACTCGAACAGCCGGCGCCGGATCAGGTCGGCCAGATGTGGTCGGGCATCCGCGCAGCACGATCGCCCGCGGGTCGGCAGATCGCTCGAGCGGACGTGACCGTGGCCGTGGCCGTGGCCGCCCATCGTCCTGCCCGACGTCGCGGTCGGCGGCTGCGTCCTCGATGGCCGCATGCACCCCGGTCGTACCGCGATGGACCATCTCCGGGCCACCGCCGCCATCAGCCGCGTCCCTGTCGTCCGGGCCGCGCAGGTCCTGGCCGAGGTCGGACTGGAGACGGCAGCCGATCCGCGGGCCGGCAAGTCCTCCCTCGGCATGCGGCAGCGCCTCGGGCTGGCCATCGCCGCGCGCCAGCCGGCCTTGCAGCGCTGGTCCCTCGTGCGGCGGGTCAGCGGCGTTCCTGGCCGCCCAGATCCCGCGGATGCTCGGTCCCGGCTGCTCCACCGGCGCCATCGAGGGCGCGCAGCGTCAGCAGGGGGACGCCGAGGTCGCGGATCCGGGCGAGGACACCGTGCAGTTGCGCCTGGTCGATGACCGGCCCGGTCAAGCTGGTGGTGCCATCGTCGAGGCGGACCAAGGCGAGGTCGTCGAGGGTGGCGGCCCAGTGATCGTCGAGGTGACCCACGACCTGGATCTCGTACGTCGCGGGGCCGGTCACGGTCGGGCGGGTCTGGCCCGGGCCGGCGGGGCTCGACGTGGGGCAGTTCATGTCGGTGCCCCCACTGGCGCGCTGTCGGTCGTGGTCGTGCTGCGTGAGTGGCGACGCCGGATGCCGGGCACCAACCGGACCGCCCCCACCTGGACGAACACTGCGGCGCCGATGACGTGGACGGCGAGGGCGGCCGGGAGGCCGGTGAACCGGTCGTCGGCCGGGACCAGGTCGGGTCCGCCGGCGAGCTGGACGACCCGGAGCGAGCCGGCCGCGAGCGGCCTGGGGGACAGCGCCACCAGCGCGGCCGTGGCCGGCCAGCCCCGAGGCTGGCCGGCCGGCAGGTCCCGCGGGCGCGTCGACTCCCCACCGGACGAGATCCGGCGGGGGGTCGACCGGGCGATCCGTTGCCGGGTGGTCATCGGACCGCGGGCTGCTCGGCCGGGCTGACGGCCATGGCGGTGGCGGGGAACGTGGCGGGGCTGGTCTGGCGGCCATCGCGGGGGTTGCGCCACAGGGACACGCCCAAGGCGATGAGCGCGAGGCCCGCGGGGACGGCGAGCGGCCGGTTGAACGACTCGGGCAGGACGGCGAGCGCGGCGGTGGCGGCGGTGCTGATGGCGAGCAGGGCGGCCGCCCAACGGGTGAGGACGCCGGTGCGGAACAGGGCGAGGCCGAAGAGGAGACCGCCGACGATGTAGCCGGCCCCGGCGACGTTGAGCAGGGTCTGCACTCCGCCGATGTCACCGTTCGGCGTTCCGCCGTTGGCGGCGGTGACGACGTCGTCGACGAACCCGGGCTCGCTGTCGACCAGGTTGGGCAGGACGGCGGCCGCGATGACCTCGACGCAGAGGAGGGCCAGGTACCCGACCGCGAACACGAGGTAGCCGACCAGGCCGAGGACGCCGGCCTTGCGGTACTGGCGCAGGTACATGCCGGTGATGCCCGCGAGCGCCAGCGCCGCCATCGCGGACTTGGCGCCGCTGCGTGCCATCCACTGGGTGGTCTCGGTGGTGAAGGAGTCGGAGGACGGGTGGCCGATCTGGACGGCGATGAAGATGGCTCCGGCGACCGCGGCTGCGGCGCCCGCGGCCTTGGTCAGGCCGGTGGCGGTGATGTCCATGGCGAGCTCCTCGTCCCGGTGCCGGGCGGGTGTCCGGCGATGTCGGAGACGCTAGGAGCCCGGTGGGCGGGTCCACGTCACATGATCATGTGACCGCCTTGGTGATTCCACCAGGGTGGCTCGGCCCCGTGGTCCCGGCTACCGCGGCGGGGCCTGCAGCATGCCGAGCTCGTCTGCGCGGCTGACCGCAGCCCGCCGGGTGTTCGCGTCGAGCTTGGTGAAGATGTGCCGGGTGTGGGTCCGGAACGTGTTGACCGACATGAACAGCCGGCCGGCGATGTCGGGGCCGGTCAGGTCGGTCGCCAGCAGCCGGAGCACCTCGACCTCCCGCTCGCTCAGCGGCTCCTGGCTCCCGAGTGCCGGTGGGCGAGTGGGAGAGGGGTCGTCCTGCTGGCGCTCGGCCGCCCGGAGCAACGCCGCTGCCTCTGCCGAGCCGAGCAGGTCGGGGCGTCCGGCGGCCGCCCGGAGCAGCTCGCCCATCGCGGGTCCCTCGTCGAGGAACAGCCGGCGGTACCCGACCGGGACGCCCGCCCGCAGCGCGCGACCCAGGTCTGCGAGCGCGGCGTCCCGATCGCTGTGGCGGTGCGCGAGGGACCGCACCAGCAGGGCCTCGACGAGGCTGCCGCCACGATCCGCTGCCTCGGCGGCGGCCACGATCCGGTCCAGCAGCGCGCGGGGGGACTCGAGGGTCCTCGGTCGTGGGGCGGCGCGGTGCTGCGCGATGAGCAGACGGGCGAGCGTGAGCTGGTCGTACTCGGCCGAGTAGTCGGACGGGCCGTCGGGGGTCACGTGGTGGGCGCGTGCCCACGCCGCGGCGTCCTCCAGCCGTCCCTGCGCGATGTGGACCCGCGCCCGACTGGCGGGGATGGGACGCACGTCGGGGAAGTAGCCGGGCAGGTACAGCGACTCCGCCTGCTCCAGCATGCCGACGGCGCCGTCCAGGTCGCCGCGTGCCACCAGTAGTCCGGCCATGGCGGTGTACCAGCGGTGTCGGTTCTCCGGCAGCGACGCTCGCTCGCCGAGTTCGCGCGCCATCTCCAGGTGCTTCGCGGCGGCGTCCAGGTCGCCGTGTTCTCGCAGCACGTCGGCGAGGCCGACGTGCAGGTCCCCGGTCGTGGACAACACCGGGCCCGGATGGGCGGCTGCCGTGCGGAGGGCTCGCGCGTGGAGTCGCCGCGCCCGGTCGGGCTGTCCGCGGGCGAGCCACATGGTGGCCAGGACGACGGTCGTGCCGAGCTCGTCGGTGACGTTGCCGGCGGCGTGCAGGCTCCGCACGGCCTCGCTGAAGGTGTCCACCGCTGCAGGTAGGTCGCCGGCGGCCCACGCGGCCAGGCCGAGGAACCCGGCTCCGCCGGACCGGGCGACGTGGTCGGCCGGTCCGGCCAGGTCCAGGGCGCGGCGGGCGTGCGCAATGGTCCCTGCGACGTCACCGCCGGCCTGAGCGAGTGCGGCGCGGTACACGGCGGCCTGCGCCGGCAGGGCCCGGAGCTCCTCCTCCCGGGCGCGGGCCGCATTGGCCAGTCGGCCCGCGAGGGGCCCGCCCGCCGCAGGTTCGAGCGCCGTCGTCCGGAGTGCCGCGTCAGCATCGTCGAGCCAGCGCCCGGCTCCCTCCAGGTCGCCCTCGGACAGTCGCGCCGGCGCCATCTGCGCGGCGAGGAGCGCGCGGCCGCGGAGGACGTCGTCGGGGAGGGCGTTGAGCCAAGCGCGCAGGGTCCGGTCCTGCCGCCGCTGGCGGGCCTCCGGCAGAGCCAGTTCCAGGAGGTCGGCCACGTGCTCGACATCGCCTGCGGCCAGGGCGTGGCTGATCGCGTCGCTCAGCGTCCCGTGGTGGACGTGCCAGTCACTGGCTGCCCGGTGCAGGCTGCGGACCCGTCCGGGGCTCTCGGCCAGGAGTCGGGCGCGCAGCGCGTCGACGAACAGGTGCTGGTAGCGGAACCACTGTCGCTGGTCGTCGAGCGGGACCAGGAACAGGTTGCCGCGCTCGAGGGTCTCCAGCAGCCGTTGCCCGTCGCTACCGCCGGTGAGCGCGTCGCACAACGGCCCGGTGAGCTGATCGAGGACCGACGTGTCGAGGAGGAAGGTGCGCACGTCCTCGGGTTGGGTGGCCAGGACCTCCTCGAGCAGGTAGTCGAGGACGAACCGACTGCTGCCGGTGAACGCCTCGACGAACGCCGCGGTCTCATCGGCTGCCGGGTGGCCGGAGCCGGCGGTGGTGTGGCCGCGGACCGAGAGGGCTGCGAGCTGCAGGCCGGCCGCCCAGCCCTCGGTCCGGTTCTCCAGGGCCGCCACCTGGGCGGGTGCGAGCCCGAGGCCCATCACGTGGTTGAGGAAGACATCGGCCTCTTCCGCGGTGAACCGCAGGTCGGCGGCGCGGACCTCGAGCAGCTCCCCACGGGCCCGCAGGCGTGACAGCGGTAGGGGCGGGTCCGCACGCGTCGTCATGACCACGGTGACCTGGGGCGGCAGGTGGTCGAGCAGGAAGGCGACCGCATGGTGGATCTCGGGGTCGTCGACGAGGTGGTAGTCGTCGAGGGCGACGGCGGTGGCGCCGGCGAGTGCATCGAGGTCGTTGACGAGGCTGGCCACGACGTCCTCGACCGGGAGGGTGCGGTCGGTGTCCATCAGCGCCAGCGCCTCGGCCCCCACCTCCGGGCAGGCGGCCTCGAGCGCAGCCACGAGGTGGGTGAGGAAGACACGCAGGTGGGCGTCGGCCGCATCGAGGGACAGCCACGCCACCCGCAGGGCGTGCGGTGCCTGGCCCGTGTCGCGGTCCTCGACCCGGCCCGGCGTCAGCCACTGGGTCACCAGGGTCGTCTTCCCGTACCCGGCGGGGGCCGAGACGAGTACCAGCCGCGGCATCGTCGTCGGGTTCGCGCGGAACTCGACATCGAGCCGCTCGCGGGAGACGAGTTGGCGGCGCGGACTCGGGGCGCGCAGCTTGGTGCCCGAGAGCGGCATCCGGCCAGCGTAGGTGAGCGGGGTGCGGACGTACCGGGACCGCGGCGGCTCGACGACCGTGCCGGCTCCTGCACTGCGGCTGCCCGCGGCTCAGCGGGTCCGTCGTCCGGAGTTCGGGTGGTCAGCGAGCTCCTCTGACCGGGAGGATCGAGGCGGCTCCGGCGAGGGCGCCCGCGCCCGCGACGCTGGACAGCGGCCGGGCACTCAGCGCCTGGTCTCGTACCTGGCCAGGAGCACGCCGCCGGGGAACGTCCGGGTCTCCACCAGGGTCAGGTCCACCCAGTGGTCCAGGGCCGTGAAGAACGGCGTGCCGCCGCCCACCAGGACCGGGTGGGTGACGACCGCGTACTCGTCGATCAGCCCGGCCCGCATCGCCGCCGCGGCGAGGGTGGCGCCGCCGACGTCCATCGGACCGCCGTCCTCGGTCTTGAGCCGGGTGATCTCGGGAACCGCGTCGCCGGTCACCAGGCGGGCCCCGTCGACCGCGCTGGTCGTGGAGGAGAACACCA
>NZ_FOWE01000019.1 GCF_900115395.1 Geodermatophilus obscurus | reverse complement strand
GCCCTCTGGACCGCCGGGTTCCTCGCCTTCCCCCTCGCCGGCCTGGCCGGTACGGCCGTGGTCGGCCGCGTCGACTCACCCGGAGCCGCCCTGATCGGCGGTGCCGTCGCCGGCCTCGGCATCGGCCTGGGACAGACGCTGGCCGGCCGAGGACGACTCGACGTCCGCAGGTGGGTGCCGGCGACCGGCATCGGCATGGGACTGGGCCTCCTCCTCGGCGCCGTCGTCGTCGGCTACGGGACCTCGCTGCCCGACCTGGCGCTGATGGGCGCGCTCACCGGCCTCGTCCTCGGGCCCGCGCAGGCCCTGGCGCTGCCTCGCGGCACGCGGCTGCGGTGGGCGTGGGCCGCCGCGCTGCCCGCACTGTGGGCACTGGGCTGGACCACGACCACGCTGGGCGGGATCGCCGTCGACGAGCAGTTCACCGTCTTCGGCGCCTACGGCGCGATCACCTTCTCGGCGCTGTCCGGGCTGCTCCTGCTGCGCCTCCTGCCCGCACGTCCCGTCGCCGGCTCCCCGCCGGCGCCGACACCGGTCGCCGCACGCGCATGACCACGAGCCCGCGGCACGTCGTCTTCGGCACCGGCGCCGTCGGCCTGGCCACCCTCGACGCGCTGCGCCGTCGCGGTGAGACCGCCCGTCTGGTCAACCGCTTCGGGCACGCCCGCGTCCCCGACGACGTCGAGGTGGTGGCCGGTGACGCCCGGGACCCGGCCTTCACCACCGCCGTGGCCCGGGGCGCCGAGGTGGTCTACCAGACCCTCAACCCGCCCTACGCCGAGTGGCCGGCCCAGTTCCCACTGCTGCAGGCCGGAGTGCTGGCCGCCGCCGAGGCCACCGGTGCCCGCCTGGTCAGCACGGAGAACGTCTACATGTACGGCCGCCCCGCCGGACGCCCCCTCACCGAGGACCGCGCGTACGACGCGCACACCACGAAGGGACGGCTGCGCGGCCGGATGGCCCGCGACCTGCTCGCCGCCCACGACGCCGGCCGCGTCGAGGTCGCCATCGGACGCGCCTCGGACTACTTCGGCCCCCGCGGCGGCGCCCAGTCCAACCTGGGCGACCGCGTCTTCCCCCCGGCGCTGGCCGGCAGGACCGCCACCGTGCTGGGCGACCCCGACCAGCCGCACACCTACACCTACGTCCCCGACATCGGCGAGGGCCTCGCCGTCCTCGGCGAGCACCCCGACGCCCCCGGGCAGGTGTGGCACCTGCCCAACGACCCCGACACCCGCACCACCCGCCAGCTGGTCGACCTCGTGTACCGGCAGGCCGGCCGGCCGCGGGGCAGGCTCCGCCGCCTCCCCCCGGTCGTGCTGCGCGCCCTCGGCCTGGTCGACCCGACCATGCGGGAGCTCGTCGAGATGCAGTACCAGTTCGAGGAGCCCTTCGTCGTCGACAGCACCAAGATCGCCGGCAAGCTCGGCGTCCGAGCCACCCCGCTCGAGCAGGCCCTCGCCGACACCCTGCGCAGCTACCGCGATGACTGAGGACGAGGTCGTCTGGCCGGTCGGGACGACCGACCTCGACCCGGACCTCGGCGACCGGCCGATGGTCTTCCGTCCGAGGGGCTTCCTCGTCGCCATCCTCACCGACGACGCGGCCCGGCGCGCCGCGACCGCACTCCGGGCTGCCGGGTTCGCCGACCGGCGGCTGCGGGTCTTCACCGGCGAGCAGATCCTCGCCGACCACGCGCGCTACCGAGCCCAGCCGAGCCGGTCCCGCCGGGTCGTCGGGGCCCTCACCGACGACCCGGAGACCCTCGCGCTCTACCACGGCCACGCCCGCGACGGCCGGGCGGCGCTGTGGGTCCACGTCGCCGACGACGACGAGGCCGGCCGCGCCGTCCGCGGCATGTCCGGCTGCCGCACGCTGCACATCCGGCACTACGGCCGGCACCGCCGCAGCGACGTCGTCCTGCAGCGCCCCACCTCCTGACCACCCCGGTCAATGACGAGAGAAGAAGGTCCCGATGGCCACCACCCACTTCCACGCGCTCCGCGGCCCGCCCAGTGGAGCCGGAGGCTCGACGACCATGACCGCGGTCGTGCAGGACCGTTACGGCCCGGCACCCGAGGGCCTCTTCCGGATCGACCGGATCGCGGTGCCTCCCACCGGCTACGCCGAGGTGCTCGTCCGGGTGCACGCGGCCAGCGTGGACCGGGGCACCTGGCACGTCATGGCCGGCCTGCCCTACCCCATCCGGCTCGCCGGCTTCGGCCTCCGCAAGCCGAAGTACCTCAACCCCGGCCGGAGCCTGTCCGGAACCGTCGAGGCCGTCAGCCCCGGGGTGACCGGCTTCGCGCCGGGTGACCCGGTGTACGGCACGTGCAACGGCTCGTTCGCCGAGTACGTGACCGTCGCAGTCGACCAACTGGCCGCGAAGCCGGCCAACCTGACCCACGAGCAGGCGGCCGCCGTCCCCATCTCCGGCGTCACCGCCCTGCAGGGCCTCCGCGACCGGGGCCGGGTGCGACCCGGGCACCAGGTGCTGATCGTCGGCGCCTCCGGAGGCGTCGGCACGTTCGCCGTGCAGCTCGCCAAGGCGTTCGGCGCGGAGGTCACCGGCGTGTGCAGCACGAGCAAGGTGGACCTGGTCCGCTCGCTCGGCGCCGACCACGTCATCGACTACACGACCGGCGACGTCGCCGACGGTCAGCGCTTCGACGTCGTCCTCGACACCGGCGGGCACCGCTCCCTGAGACGGCTGCGCCGCACGCTCACCCGCCGGGGCACGCTCGTCATCGTCGGCTCGGAGACCGGTGGCCGCTGGCTCGGCGGCTTCGACCGGACCATCCGCGCCATGCTGCTGTCGCCGTTCGTCCGTCAGCACCTGGCTCCGCTCGCCAGCTCGGAGAACGCCGCCGACCTGGTCGTCCTGACCGGGCTCGTCGAGTCCGGCCAGATCACCCCGGTCATCGACCGGACCTATCCGCTCGAGGAAGCGGCCGCCGCCATCCGCCACCTGCTGGACGGCACGGCCCGAGGCAAGCTCGTCGTCTCCGTCTCCCCCAGCGGCATGCAGACAACGCCCCCAGGGAGCACGCCATGACCGATCCCCGCACGTCCTATCCGGTCCGCGTCGACGCGGCACTGGACCCGTTCCAGTCGCGCTGGCTGTGGCTGGTCAAGTGGCTGCTGCTGATCCCGCACCTCGTCGTGCTGTTCTTCCTGTGGGTGGCCTTCTGGGTGGTGGGTGTGATCGCGTTCTTCGCGATCCTGTTCACCGCGCGCTATCCGCGGTCGCTGTTCGACTTCAACGTCGGGGTCATGCGCTGGTCCTGGCGCGTGCACTACTACGGCTACGGGGCCAACGCCACCGACCGCTATCCCCCGTTCACCCTCGCCGAGGTGCCGGACTACCCGGCCCACCTCGACGTCGCCTATCCGGAACGGCTCTCCCGAGGCCTGATCTTCGTGAAGTGGCTCCTGGCCATCCCGCACTACCTCGTGCTGGCCGTGTTCGTCGGTGGCGGGCTGTGGCTGGGTACCGGCGCCGGGACGGATGGCTGGAACAACGGCTGGAACGACATCTGGAGTGCCGGCGGTGGCCTGGTCGGCCTGCTCGTGCTGATCGCCGCGATCGTGCTGCTGTTCACCGGCCGCTACCCGAAGCCGCTCTTCGACTTCGTGATGAGCATGGACCGGTGGGCGCTGCGGGTGGCCGCCTACACCGCGCTGATGACCGACCGCTACCCGCCGTTCCGGCTCGACCTCGGTGGCACCGACCCCGGCACCGTGCCCGTCGGGCCCGTCCCGCCCGCGCCCACCGGCGCACCGGCCGGACCTCCGCCGGCCCCGGTCCCCGCCGCCCGGTGAACCGCCCGACCGTCCCCGGCACCAGGCGGGGACGGTCGGCGCCCATCCGTTCCAGCCCTCGAAGGAAGCGACATGACCGTCACCGCGCCCACCCCCGGAGTCATCCGGCCGCCCCCCGACACGATGCGCTCCACCTCGCTGGCCGCCGGCATCCTGTACCTGCTCACCTTCGTCTCGATCCCCACGCTCATGATCTTCGAGCCGGTGCGCGAGAACGCCGACTTCGTCCTCGGCGCCGGCAGCGACTCCGGCGTGCTGTGGGGTGCCGCCGCCGAGGTCGTCGTCGCCCTGGCCGGCATCGGCACCGCCGTGGTCCTCTACCGGGTCGCGAAGCGGCAGAGCCAGACCGCCGCCCTCGGGTTCGTCGCCGCCCGCGTCCTGGAGGCCGCCCTCATCTTCGTCGGCGTCGTCAGCGTCCTGACACTCCTCACCCTCCGCAACGACGTCGCCGGAACCACCGGCGCGGACCCGGCCTCGCTGGTCACCACCGGCCACACGCTCGCCGCGACCTACGACTGGGCGTTCCTGCTCAGCCAGAGCCTGATGCCCGCCTTCAACGCGCTGTGCCTGGGCTACGTGATGTACCGGTCCGGCCTCGTGCCGCGCATCCTGCCCACCATGGGGCTCATCGGCGCCCCGCTGCTGTTCGCCTCCGACATCGCGATCTTCTTCGGCGTCTACGACCGGTCGGCTCCGGCCGCCCTGCTCGCCGCGCTCCCGATCGCCGCGTGGGAGCTCTCCCTCGGCGTCTACCTGACCGTCAAGGGCTTCAAGCCCGCCGCGGTCGCCGCACTCGCCTTGACCGACCGGGAGCCCGAGCTGTCACCGGCCTGAGCACGCCCATCGGGTGGGGACGTCCGCGTCGCGACGGACCTGCACTCGCCTCACCTGAGCACCACCGCGACCGACCCCGGCTCCTCCGACCGACGGAGCCGGGGTCCGGTCGCGTTCTGTGCCGCGCGTGGCGCCTCGGCAGCTGCTGGATCTACCAGTCAGGTGTCGGGCTAGTCGGGCGATGGACCGCCCCGGCCGGACGGCAAGGACGGCGCTGGGGTCGACGGCGACGGCCTCGAAGAGACGATGGACCGGGTTGCCCTTGATGACGCCGGAGCACCGGCCGGTGTTCCCTGCACCGCTGGGCGGCTGGCGCGACCCTCTGAAACCCAGGCCGACCTGCGCGACGCCTTCGCCACCGCCGGCCTCGTGTCCCCAGCCGTCGCCGAGGGCCGGCACAGCGTTGGTTGCGGGCCGGCTGGCAGGCTCCCCACCGTGGTGGAGGTCGCCGGCTGGGTCCATCACCTTCGTCGGGGTGTTCGTCGTGCTAGCCACCCTGCGGGACATCTTCCACACGCTGTGGCACCCCAGTGGGCGCAGCGGCTTCGGTCGGAAGGTCATGGCGGCAGTCTGGCGCGCGGGCGGGCCGCGACGAGGACATCACCGGGTCAGCGTCCTGGCCGGCCCGCTGTCGATGGTCGTCGTCGTCCTGGCCTGGGTCATGCTCGTCGTGATCGGCTGGACCCTCGTCTACTGGCCACACCTGGCCGACGGCTTCCACTTCAGCGAAGGGCTGCAGGGGACCGGCCGCGGCGGTTTCACCGACGCGCTGTACCTCTCCATGGTCACCGTCGCCACGCTCGGGTTCGGGGACATCGTCCCCACTGAGCAGTGGCTGCGGATCGCGGTCCCCCTGCAGGCCCTGCTCGGGTTCGTGCTCCTCACTGCCGCAGTGACATGGGTGCTGCAGATCTATCCGGCCCTCACCCGCCGCCGGGCGCTGGCCATCCGCCTGTCGCTGCTGCGCCGCGCCGACGCGGTGCGGGTGCTGAAGGAGGAGGACGTGCCCATGGCGGCGAACCTCTTGGAGGACCTCGCCGGCGAACTGGTGCAGGCGCGAGTCGACCTCACCCAGTACGCGGAGACCTACTACTTCCACGACGGTGAGGAGTCGGCCTCGCTCGCCGCGACGATCGGGACGGCGTTGCATCTCGCGCACGCGGCCGAGCGGTCGCCACGCGCGGACATGCGCTTCGCCGGCAAGCTCCTCGACGGCGCGCTCGGCGACTTCGCGCGTCTCCTCGACGACGAGTTTCTTCGGGTCGGCGGACCGCTGCAGGCCGTGCTGACCGCCTACGCCGCCGACCACGGCCACGTGCCCGCAGGGACGGATAGTCACCCGTGACGAACGCGGGCCTGATGTTCGGTGGGCGGGTGGCGACGCAGGCGTCGCGGACTCGCTGTCCACCCTCCGGTCACGACGGCGCCGGCACCGCTCCGCTCCGCGTCCCCGACCGCCCGTGCCACTCCTTTCGGCGCGTGAGCCACCGAGCGGAGGGCGAACGCGGACGCGGCCTGGCTGAACATAAGTCGGCCGGAACGACCTGGGTGGCGGTGCAGCGCCGCCACGTGCCGATCCTGATGTGGCCCACCATCGAGACCTGCCGGGTCGAACGCCACCGGAAGCGGCGTGGGCGCGCACAACTCGGCCCAGTCCCGGCGGACCCGGCGGGCGGCCCACGGGGTCATCGACGTCGGCCCCTGCTCGGCGCCGCCGCACGCGAGAAACGCCTGCGGCGCAGGGCCCGCCCGTGCAGCCAGCCGATGAGCACCAGCAGCGGCACGTGGATTGCCGGCAGGTTCGGGGCAAACCACGCGGGCAGGTAGATGTCGGTGACCGATCCGCTGGTGGCGCCCGCCCGCTCCGCCAGCCCGGTGAGCGGGCAGCGGAACCCGTCCGCGGCGAAGACCAGGCACTCCCCGGCGACGACCACCGCGGCCGCGCCGGCCCGCCGGTCGCTGCGGCCGGTCGCGCCGGTCCCCAGCAGGTATGCCACGCAGGACTCGATGGAGAACCACGCCGCCGTGTGGACGCCGCGGATCAGCGCGAGCCGGCGGGCATGGACCTGCGGAGGAGTGGATCGCTCGCTGCGGATCGACGTCACCGGTGCTCCTCGGGCTGTGGCCGCGATCAGTACACCGTGTCCTCGGATACGGATCGACATCCGGCGCACGACGACGTCCCACGAAGCCTTCTCGGCTGCACGCGAGGTCGATCACTTACGCCCCGGACGAGGTGCCCCGCCCGCGGCGTGAGCGGACACATCCGTTCTCGGCCGTGGCGAGGTCGCTGCGCCATCCGCGCCGGTGGCCGCCCGGGCGAGGCCGGACTGCATCTCGGTCCCGCGCTATGACGAACGCTGTGCGCCCCCGGTCAGGGGCTCCGCGTGCCACGGCGATTCTCGAGGGTCACCGAGGTGCCGGATCCTTCCGTCTGCCACGTTCAGATCGCGTCCACCCGCGATGACCAGGAGGTCGCCTGCGCGGGTTGTGACGCGTGCACCGGGGATGAGTTGCCGACCGTTGCCCAAGCCGGGAACCACCTGGGCACGGGTGCACGCTTCGCCCCTGATCGGTGGTCCTCAGGCAACCGGACGCGCTGAGCTGATCCGCGCGTGAGGATGTGATCGGCGGACCGGCCAGTCGTCCGCGGCGGCCTGCGCGGCGGCGGCTAGGGCGCGTCTCTCAATCCCGTAGCCAGAGCAGAATCGAGGCGAGGACGACCGCGCCGTGGAAGACGGTGGCGTGTTTGTCGTAGCGGGTGGCGATGCCGCGCCAGGCCTTGAGCTGGTTGAAGGTCCGTTCGATGACGTTGCGGCGGCGGTAGGCGGTGCGGTCGTAGCCGATCGGCCGGCCACCGGCCGAGCCGCGGCGTCGTCGATG
>NZ_FOWE01000013.1 GCF_900115395.1 Geodermatophilus obscurus | reverse complement strand
CCTTTCCACCACCACCCATGCGGGAAGCAGTGAACATCCGGTATTAGCCCCAATTTCTTGGAGTTATCCCAGAGCCGGGGGCAGGTTGCCCACGTGTTACTCACCCGTTCGCCACTCATCACCACCCGAAGATGGATCAGCGTTCGACTTGCATGTGTTAAGCACGCCGCCAGCGTTCGTCCTGAGCCAGGATCAAACTCTCCGTAGATGCTTGAAACCAGCCGAGAACCGAGACCTGACAGATCTCGATCAATCAACCAAAGGAATCCCACCCAGACATCAAGCCCGGGACGGGGATACTACTTGGCACTGACTTTCGGCACGCTGTTGAGTTCTCAAGGAGCGGACGCACACCAACTCGACCCTCACGGGCATCCTCGGCGGCTGCTTGTCCAACTCTACGCCGTCCTCCGGAGCTCTGCACCCGCTGGGTGCTCTCCGTGGCCCTCGCGGGCTCCGTCCGGCGCGAAGAAGACGGTACACGACTCCGGGGGGCGGTGCACACGGGGTCTCGGTCACACCCCGAGGGGCCGGTCAGAGCCCGAGGAAGGACTCCAGGCCGACGGTCAGCCCGGGCCGGCGTCCGACCTCGCGCACGGCCAGCAGCACCCCGGGCATGAACGAGGCTCGGTCGTAGGAGTCGTGCCGGAGCGTCAACGTCTCCCCCGCCGCGCCCATCAGCACCTCCTGGTGGGCGACCAGACCCGTCAGCCGGACGGCGTGCACGGGGATGCCCTCGACGTCGGCGCCGCGGGCTCCGGGGAGGGAGTCGGTCGTGGCGTCCGGCGACGGCGGCAGCCCGGCCGCGCGACGGGCGTCCGCCACCAGCCGGGCGGTGCGCACGGCCGTGCCGGAGGGGGCATCGACCTTGTGGGGGTGGTGCAGCTCGACGATCTCCGTCGACGGGAAGAAGCGCGCGGCCTCCTGGGCGAAGCGCATGAGCAGGATCGCGCCGATGCCGAAGTTGGGGGCGATGACCACCCCGACGTCGGGCTTGGGCTCCAGCCAGTCGGCGACGGTCGCCAGGCGCTGCTCGTCGAAGCCGGTGGTGCCGACGACGCAGTGGATGCCGTGGTCGATGCAGAAGCGGATGTTGTCCATGACGACGTCCGGGCGGGTGAAGTCCACGACCACCTGCGCGCCGGCGTCGGCGACGTTGAACAGCCAGTCGCCCTCGTCGACCATGGCGACCAGCTCGAGGTCCTCGGCCGCGTTCACCGCTCCCACCACCTCGGTGCCCATCCGCCCGCGGGCGCCGAGGACGCCGACCGGGATCCGTGGCGGCTCGCCGGGTGCCAGGGGGTCGGGTGCGGGGGTGCCGGTGGTCACCGGGTCAGTCTCCCGGGCCGCGCAGGCACCGCAACCACGGCCCCGCGGTCACCGGGAGGGGACCCGTCGCTCGAGTCGCGTCCAGAGGAGCAGGCCGAGGAGGGCACCGGCGACGTCGGCGACCCAGTCGAGGACCGACCCCGAGCGCTGCAGGTCCGACAGCGCCTGCACCACCTCGCTCAGCGCGGCGTAGGCGACGAGCAGGACGGCCAGCGGGCGGGCACGGATCCCGGCCCAGCGGCCGGCGAGCGCCAACGCGAGGAACAGGGCCAGGTGCACCAGCTTGTCCACGCCCGGGGGCGCGGACGGCACGTCCGACCCGGGGGCGAAGAGGACGGCCAGCGAGACGAGCACCGTCACGGCCAGGACGCCGCGCGAGAGGGCGCCGTGCACGCGCAGGGCGGGGTGCGGCTCTGCCACCGGTGTCAGAGCCGGTCGAGGTCGGACTCGCGGTAGGGCCCGACGACGGCGAGGCAGGTGTGCCGGCCGAGAAGGTCGGCGGCCACCGCCCGGACCTGGTCCTCGTCGACGGCGGCGATCCGGTCGAGGACCTCGCGCACCGGCACGTACTCGCCGTGCGAGAGCTCGCTCTTGCCCAGCCGGCTCATCCGGGACCCGGTGTCCTCCAGGGCCAGGACCGTCCCCCCGCGCAGCTGCCCGCGACCGCGGGCGACCTCCCCGGGCGTCAGCCCCTCGGCGGCCACCCGCGACAGCTCCTCGCGGACCAGCCGCAGCACCTCCGGCACCCGCTTCTTCGCGCAGCCGGCGTAGACGGAGAAGGTGCCGGTGCCGGCGTAGGAGGTCAGCGCGGAGCCCACGCTGTAGACCAGCCCCCGCTTCTCGCGGATCTCCTGGAACAGCCGCGAGCTCATGCCGCCGCCGACCGCCGTCTCCAGGACCGCCGCGGCGTAGCGCCGCTCGTCGAAGCGGCTGAGACCCAGGCTGCCCAGCAGCAGGTGGGTCTGCTCCGTGCGGCGGGACACCAGCCCGGCCGGGCGCGCCGGCCGCGACGGGGCGAGGTCGGAACCGCGGCGCAGCGGTGCCGGGGTCGCCGCCCCGGACAGCCGGTCGCCGAAGACCGCCGTCACCAGGTCGAGCACCTGCTGGTGGTCCACCCGTCCGGAGGCGGTGACCACCATCGAGGGGAGCGTGTAGCGCGAGCGGTACCAGCCGTCGACGTCGTCGCGGGTGAGGCCCTCGATCGAGTCGACGGTCCCGAGGACCGATCGGCCCAGCGCGGAGTCACCGAACAGCGTCTCGGAGAACAGGTCGTGGACCAGGTCGGAGGGCTCGTCGTCGCGCATGGCGATCTCCTCGAGCACCACCGTCCGCTCCGACTCGAGGTCCTCGGCGGTGTTGAGCGCCTCGGTGACCAGGTCACCGAGCAGCGTGACCGCCAGCGGGAGGTCGCTGGAGAGCACGTTTGCGTAGTAGCAGGTGTGCTCCTTGGCGGTGAAGGCGTTCATCTCACCGCCGACGGCGTCCATCGCCGTCGCGATCTCCAGCGCGCTACGGCTGCGGGTGCCCTTGAACAGCAGGTGCTCGAGGAAGTGCGAGGACCCGGCGACGCGGTCGTCCTCGTCGCGCGAGCCCACGCCCACCCAGATCCCGAGGGTCGCCGAGTGGACCCCCGGCATCGTCTCGGTGAGCACCCGCAGCCCGCCGGGCAGCACGGTCCGCTCGACGCGACCGCCGACCTCGTCGACGTCGAGGACGCGCGTGACGCCGGCCGGGGCCGGGACGGAGGCGAGGTCAGCGGACCCCGTCACCGTCCCGGCCCCGGACGTCGTCGGGTCGGCGACCGTGTCAGGCCTCGGCGGGCGCGTCGGCCGGGGCGTCGGCCGGGGCGTCGGCCGCAGCGGCGTCGCCGGACGGGGCGGCGCCGTCGCCGGCACCGTCCGCGGCCACGGGGACCAGGCTGATCTTGCCGCGGGCGTCGATGTCGGTGATCTCGACCTGCAGCTTGTCGCCGACGTTGACGACGTCCTCGACCTTGCCGATGCGCTTGCCACCACCGAGCTTGCTGATGTGGACGAGGCCGTCCTTGCCCGGCAGCAGCGAGACGAAGGCGCCGAACGGCGTGGTCTTGACGACCGTGCCGAGGAAGCGCTCCCCGACCTTCGGCATCTGCGGGTTGGCGATCGCGTTGATGCGGTCCACCGCGGCCTGCGCCGAGGGGCCGTCGGAGGCGCCGACGTAGATGGTGCCGTCGTCCTCGATGGTGATCTCGGCGCCGGTCTCGTCCTGGATCGAGTTGATCATCTGGCCCTTGGGACCGATGACCGCGCCGATCTTGTCGACCGGGATGCGCACCGTGGTCACGCGCGGGGCGTAGGGGCTCATCTCGTCGGGGCCGTCGATGGCCTCGTTCATGACGTCGAGGATGTGCAGGCGGGCGGCGCGGGCCTGGGTCAGCGCCTGGGCGAGCACGTCGGACGGGATGCCGTCGAGCTTGGTGTCCAGCTGCAGGGCCGTGACGAGGTCCTTGGTGCCGGCGACCTTGAAGTCCATGTCACCGAACGCGTCCTCGGCGCCGAGGATGTCGGTCAGCGCGACGTACTCGGTCTTGCCGTCGACCTCGTCGGAGACCAGGCCCATGGCGATGCCGGCGACCGGGGCCTTGAGCGGCACGCCGGCGTTGAGCAGCGCGAGGGTGGAGGCGCAGACCGAGCCCATCGACGTCGAGCCGTTGGAGCCCAGCGCCTCCGACACCTGCCGGATCGCGTAGGGGAACTCCTCGCGGTCGGGCAGCACCGGGACCAGCGCCCGCTCGGCCAGCGCGCCGTGGCCGATCTCGCGGCGCTTGGGCGAGCCCACGCGGCCGGTCTCACCGGTGGAGTACGGCGGGAAGTTGTAGTTGTGCATGTACCGCTTGCGGTTCACCGGCGAGAGCGTGTCCAGCTGCTGCTCCATGCGCAGCATGTTCAGCGTGGTGATGCCCAGGATCTGGGTCTCGCCGCGCTCGAACAGCGCCGAGCCGTGCACCCGCGGGACGACCTCGACCTCGGCCGACAGGGGCCGGATGTCGGTGACGCCGCGGCCGTCGATGCGGACCTTGTCGCGCAGGATGCGCTGGCGGACGACCTTCTTGGTGACGGCGCGGAAGGCGGCCGACACCTCCTTGTCGCGGCCGGCGAACTGCTCGGCCAGGGAGGACACGACCTCGTCCTTGAGCGCGTCGGTGGCGTCGTTGCGCTCGGTCTTGCCGGCGATCGACTGCACCTGGGTCAGGCGGTCGAGGGCCGCGGACTCCACGGCGGTGTAGACGTCGTCCTGGTAGTCGAGGAAGCGCGGGAACTCCGCGACCGGCTTGGCGGCCTTCGCCGCCAGCGCGGACTGGGCCTCGCACAGCGCCCGGATGAAGGGCTTGGCGGCCTCGAGACCCTGGGCGACGACCTCCTCGGTCGGGGCGGTGGCACCGTCGGCGACCAGCTGGATCGTCTTCTCGGTGGCCTCGGCCTCGACCATCATGATCGCGACGTCGCCGTCGGGCAGGAGCCGGCCGGCCACGACCATGTCGAAGACGGCGTCCTCGAGCTCGGCGTGCGTGGGGAAGCCGATCCACTGGCCGTCGACCAGCGCGACGCGGGTGCCGCCGACCGGGCCGGAGAACGGCAGGCCCGACAGCTGGGTGGACGCCGAGGCGCCGTTGATGGCCAGCACGTCGTAGAGGTGCGCCGGGTCGAGCGACAGCACGGTGATGACGACCTGGACCTCGTTGCGCAGGCCCTTGGCGAAGGTCGGGCGCAGCGGGCGGTCGATCAGGCGGCAGGTGAGGATCGCGTCCTCGCTGGGGCGGCCCTCGCGGCGGAAGAACGAGCCGGGGATGCGCCCGGCGGCGTACATGCGCTCCTCGACGTCGACCGTCAGCGGGAAGAAGTCGAAGTGCTCCTTGGGCTGCCGGCTCGCCGTGGTGGCCGACAGCAGCATGGTGTCGCCCATGGTGACGACGACCGAGCCGGCGGCCTGCCTGGCCAGCCGCCCGGTCTCGAAGGTGATGCTGCGGCTGCCGTGGCTGCCGTTGTCGATGACCGCCGTGGCGGTGGTGACCCCGTCCTCGGGGTCGTACTCGGCAGCCACGCCGTTGGTGGTCTGGCTGCTCGCGGTGGTGGGTGCGGACACGTCGTCCTCTTCCTACGTCGCATGCGGCGACGTCCTCTTCGTGGCGCCCTGCGCCGGACTGCTCCCGGGTGAGCCGGTCTTCGATCGAAGCCCCCGGGGACGTTCCCCCCGCGAGGGGAGGCCATGCCCGGAGGCCACTACCGAGGACCGACCAGCGTCGGGGTGCACGGCCGGGGGCCGTGGTCCCGTGGGGCGGACGCCCCACGAGAGAGGGGACCGTCCCGGTGGGACGGTCCCCTCTGGTGTCAGCGGCGCAGACCGAGCCGCTCGATGAGCGAGCGGTAGCGGTTGATGTCGGTCTTGGCCAGGTAGTTCAGCAGCCGGCGGCGACGGCCGACCAGCAGGAGCAGGCCCCGCCGGCTGTGGTGGTCGTGCTTGTGCTGCTTGAGGTGCTCGGTCAGGTCGCTGATCCGGCGGGTGAGCATCGCGACCTGGACCTCGGGCGAGCCCGTGTCCTTCTCGACCGTCGCGTAGTCGGTCATGATCTGCTGCTTCGTCGCGCTGTCGAGCGCCATGGGCGGGCCTCCCGGCCTGGTCACGTGTGGCCCCCGGTCTGGGTCACGGGGGCAGATCTCACACACGTCGGGCTGGGCCCGACTCCCCGAGGCTACCAGCGGGCCGCGGACGGCCCGGCGCGGTGATCACCCGGCGGGGGGCAGCCCCAGCACGGTGCGGGTGTGCGCGACGTCGTCGGCCATCGCCGCGACGAGGGCGTCGACGCCGGGGAAGGAGGTCATCGGCCGCAGCCGCTGCACGAACTCGACACCGACGTGCTCGCCGTACAGGTCGCCGGAGAAGTCCAGCACGAAGGCCTCGACGGTCCGCCGCGAGCCCTGGAACGTCGGGTTGGTGCCCACCGAGATCGCGGCGGGGGCGCTGCCCAGGGTCGCGCCGGACGGGTCGCGGGTGACCAGGGCGCCGGCGTAGACGCCGTCGGCCGGGATCGCGGTGTACGGCGGGCACTCGACGTTCGCCGTCGGGTAGCCCAGCTCCCGGCCGCGCCGCTCGCCGCGCACGACGACGCCGTCGACGCGGTGGGGACGGCCCAGCGCCCGCGCCGCGCTCTCCATGTCGCCGGCCGCCACGCAGGCGCGGACGTAGGTCGAGGAGATGGTGACCGCGCCGTCGGCGGCCTCGTCGCCGGCCAGCGGGATCCCCTCGACGGCGAAGCCGAACCGGCGGCCCTCCTGGGTCAGCGTGCCGACGTTGCCCGCGGCCTTGTGCCCGTAGGTGAAGTTCTCCCCGACGACGACGGCCGCGGCGTGCAGGTCCTCGACGAGCACGCCGTGGGCGAACTCCTCCGGCGTGAGGCGGCTGAAGGCGGCGGTGAAGGGGATGACGCACATCCCGTCGACGCCGAGCGAGGCGACCAGCTCGGCCTTGCGGTCGAGGGAGGTCAGGATCGCCGGGTGCGAGCCCGGGCGGACGACCTCGGTCGGGTGCGGGTCGAAAGTGACCAGCACGCAGGGCCGGCCGAGCGCGCGGGCGCGGGCGACGGCGGTGCCGATGAGCTTCTGGTGACCGCGGTGGACGCCGTCGTACATGCCGACGGTGACCACCGTCCGGCCCAGGTCGGCCGGGGTGTCGGCGACCCCACGCCAGCGCCGCACGCGCCCCGCTCCCCCGTCCGCCGGGCCGCTCAGGCGACCCGGTGCAGCCAGCCGCGGGTGTCGGGCACCCGGCCGTGCTGGATGTCGAGCAGGGCGCCGCGCAGGCCCATGGTGACCGGCCCGGGGGTGCCGTCGCCGACCGTGAAGTCGCCGGTGCGCGCCTTGACCTCGCCGACCGGGGTGATGACCGCCGCGGTGCCGCAGGCGAAGGTCTCGGTGACCGTGCCGTCGGCCACGCCCGAGCGCCACTCGTCGACGCTGAACCGCCGCTCGGTGACCCGCATCCCGCGCTCGCGCGCCACCTCGATGAGCGAGTCGCGGGTGATGCCGGGCAGCAGCGTGCCGGTGAGCTCGGGGGTGACGAGCTCGGCGCCGTCGCCGGAGCCGAGGACGAAGAACAGGTTCATCCCGCCCATCTCCTCGACGTACCGCTTCTCCACCGCGTCGAGCCACACGACCTGGTCGCAGCCGGCGGCGATCGCCTGCTCCTGGGCCAGCAGGCTCGCGGCGTAGTTGCCGGCGCACTTGACGTCGCCGGTGCCGCCGGGCGCGGCCCGGATGTAGTCCTCGGAGAGGTAGACGCTCACCGGGTGCACGCCGCGCGGGAAGTAGGCCCCGGCCGGGCTGGCGATGACCAGGAAGAGGTACTCGTTGGCCGGCCGCACGCCCAGGAAGGGCTCGGTGGCCAGCTGGTACGGGCGGATGTACAGGGTCTGGTCCGGGCCGGTGGGCACCCAGTCGCGGTCGGCGTCGACGAGGGCGTCGACGGCGGCGACGAACGCCTCCTCGGGCACCGGCGGCATGGCCAGCCGGCGGGCGCCGCGCGCGAAGCGGGCGGCGTTGGCCTCGGGCCGGAAGGTGGCGACGCTGCCGTCGGGCTGGGCGTAGGCCTTGAGCCCCTCGAAGATCGACTGGGCGTAGTGCAGCGCGGCGGTGGCGGGGTCGACCTGCAGCGGCGCGTACTGCGTCAACCGGGCGTCGTGCCAGCCGCGGCCGGCGGTGTAGCGGGCCACGAACATCGTGTCGGTGAAGTGCCGCCCGAAGCCGGGGTCGGCGAGCACCGCCTCGCGCTCGGCGACCGGGCGGCGGGTCACGTCCTCCACGGTCACCGACACGCTCTCGGTGAAGGACCGGGAGGAGGTGCGGGTGTCGGCGAGCGTGTCGGTCATGTCTCCCACCTGCGCGTGCTCGAGGGGGACCGGCGGACGACCGGCCCGCCGCTCACAGTAGCGCCGGGGCCGGCGGCGGCCGGGAGCCGACCGCCGCCGGGGAGTGCTCAGGGCCGGTCGGGCGCCGAGCTCTCGACCACCTCGTAGGACCACAGGTGGTGCGAGTCGCTCGCCGCGGGCGCCAGCTCGTCCCCGCCGCCGCCGTGGGAGCGCGCGAAGTCCTGGCCGCCCTCCCACGAGCGGTAGGCCTCCTCGCTCTCCCACCGCGTGTAGACCAGGTACTGGTCGGTGCCCTCGACGGGCCGCAGCAGCTCGAACCACTCGAAGCCGGGGGTCTTCTCCACGGCTCCGCCGCGGCCGCGGAAGCGCTCCTCGAAGCGCTCCTGGGCGTGCGGCGGCACCACGATCGCGTTGATCTTCACGACGCTCATGGCTGCCCCTTGCCCTGCTCCCCGTCCCGCCTAACCGGGGCGGGGACGCGGCAGCCGGGGAAGGATGACGCCGTGACCCAGGCCAAGCGACCCGGCGTGCTCCTCGACGTCGACGGCACCCTGCTCGACACCAACTACCTGCAGGTCCTCGCCTGGTGGCAGGCCTTCCGCGACACCGGGCACGCCGACGTCCCGATGGCGGCCTGCCACCGCGCCATCGGGATCGCCAGCGAGCAGTTGGTGACGCACCTGCTCGGTGACGACGTCCCCGACGCCGAGGCCGAGCGCGTCTCGGAGGCCAAGACCCGGCGCTACGAGCCCCTGCGCGAGCTGGTGGCGGCCTTCCCGCGGGTGGACGAGCTGCTCGCCGCGTGCCGCGAGCGGGGGCTGGCGGTGGTGCTGGCGACCAGCGGCGAGGACGCCGACCTGGAGTGGATGGTCCCGGCGGTCGGCGGCGAGGACGTCGTCGACGGGTCGACGACGTCGGCCGACGTCGAGTCGGCCAAGCCGGCGCCGGACCTGCTGCAGACCGCCGCCGGGGCCCACGGCCTCGACCCCGCCCGGACGGTCGCGGTGGGCGACACGGTGTGGGACGTGCGGGCCGCCCGGGACGCGGGCTTCCCGAGCATCGCGCTGACGTGCGGCGGGATCTCGCGCGCGGAGCTCCTCGAGGAGGGCGCCGACGAGGTCCACGACGACCCGGCCGACCTGCTCGCCCACCTCGACGACCCGCTGATCGGGCGGATCACCCGGGACTAGCCGGCCGGGAAGCCGACCGCGACGCGGGCCGTGGCACCGGCGTCCTCGACGAGGGCGACCAGCCGGCCGGCCGGGTCGACGGCGGCGCTGAGCCCGGGCCGGCCGGTGGCCGCGATCTGCTGCCCGTACCCGAGGGCGCGCGCCTCGTCCTCCTCGAGGCGGCGCTCGGGGTAGATCGCGGTGGCGGCGTCGGTGAGGGTCAGCGTCCCCCGCCCGCCGCCGGCGGTGAGCGCGGCCGCGGCCTCCTCGACCGGCGCGGCCTGCGCGGTGGTGAACGGGCCCGAGGCGGTGCGGCGCAGGGCGGTGAGGTGCCCGCCCACGCCGAGCGCGGCACCGGCGTCGCGGGCGATGGCGCGGACGTACGTGCCGGCGGTGCAGGCGACGGTGACCTCGACGTCGAGCAGGCCGGGCGCGGACCGGGTGACGCGGTGCACGTCGATGCGGTGGACGGTGACCGACCGCGGCTCGAGCACGACCTCCTCGCCGGCGCGCACGCGGTCGTAGGAGCGGCGGCCGGCGACCTTGACGGCGCTCACCGAGGACGGCACCTGCTGCAGCGGCCCGGTCTGCGCGGCCAGTGCGGCGCGCACGGCGTCGTCGTCGAGGTGGCCGGCGGGGGTGGTGGTGAGGACCTCGCCCTCGCGGTCGTCGGTGACGGTGGTCTGCCCGAGGCGGACGGTGGCGTCGTAGACCTTGTCCGAGCCCCCCAGGTGGCCCAGCAGCCGGGTGGCGGCGCCGACGCCGAGCACGAGCAGGCCGGTGGCCATCGGGTCGAGGGTGCCGGCGTGGCCGACGCGGCGGACCGACAGCACCCGCCGGGCGCGGGCGACGACGTCGTGCGAGGTCATCCCGCCGGGCTTGTCGACCAGGAGGATCGCCGGGGTCACGTCGGCGTCGGCGGCTCGGCGGCGGCTCATGCGCCCACCGTCGCAGGTGCGGTCAGCCACCTCTCCCCCGCCACCCGGGCCACCACGGCGACCAGCCGGAGCGCGATGAACGCCGTCAGCCCGGTCCACACACCGGCCAGGCCCCAGCCGAGCGGGCCCGACAGCAGCGACAGGGGGAGGAACCCGGCCAGGGCCGCGCCGATGGTCACCGTGCGCAGGTAGCCGACGTCGCCGGCCCCCATGAGCACGCCGTCGAGGGCGAACACCACCCCGGCCAGCGGCTGGAACCCGGCGAGGAACCACCACACGAGCTCGGCCTGGGCACGCACCGCGGGGTCGCCGGTGAACATCGGGACGAGCAGGTCGCGCCCGGCCAGCAGCAGCACGGCGACCAGGACGCCGGTGCCCAGGCCCCACAGCGTGACCCGCCGGGCGGTGGCGCGGGCCTCGTCGGGCCGGCCGGCACCGAGGGCGGAGCCGACCAGCGTCTGGGCGGCGATGGCGTAGGCGTCGAGGACCAGCGCGAGGAACAGGAACAGCTGCAGCGCGATCTGGTGCGCCCCGAGCTGGGCCTGCCCGGCCCGCGCCGCCACGCCCGCGGCGACGAGGAAGGCCACCTGCAGCACGGTGGCGCGCAGCAGCAGGTCGCGGCCCAGGACCAGCTGCGCGCGGACGGCGGCCGGGCGGAACCGCCGGTCGGCGTCCTCGCGCAGCAGCGCCCGCACGAACAGCGCCGCCGTGAGGGACTGCCCGGCGAGGTTGGCGACCGCCGACCCGGGCAGGCCGAGCCCGGCCGGGTACACCAGCAGCGGGCACAGCACGAGGCTGAGCAGGCTGCCGGCCAGCACGAAGCGCACCGGCCTGCGCAGGTCCTGCACGCCGCGCAGCCAGCCGTTGCCGGCCAGCGAGACCAGCAGCAGCGGCGCGCCGCAGCCGGCGATGCGCAGCCACTGCTCCCCCGCGGCGGCCACCTCGCCGGGGCCGCCGGCCAGGGCGCGGGTCAGCGGCCCGGCCAGCAGCTGGAACAGCGCGACGACGACGGCCCCCAGCAGCAGCGCCAGCCAGGTCGCCTGCACCCCCTCGGCGACGGCGCCCGCGCGGTCACCGGCCCCGGCTCGGCGGGCGGCGCGGGCGGTGGTGCCGTAGGCGAGGAAGTTGAGCAGCGCGGCGGCCCAGGCCAGCAGCCCGCCGCCGACGGCCAGGCCGCCGAGCGCCACGGTGCCCAGGTTGCCGACGACGGCGGTGTCGACCAGCAGGTACAGCGGCTCGGCCGCCAGCACCACCAGCGCCGGCACCGCCAGCGCGAGGACACCGGGACGGCCGGGTGCACCCGCCGCGGTCACCGCGCGGTGGTCGTGGAGCCGCTCAGCAGACGGCGGACCAGGTCGACGGTGCCGTCACGGTCGGCGTGCGAGGTGAAGCCGGCGGCCATGCGGTGCCCGCCGCCGCCCAGCGCCATCGCGACGCGGGCGACGTCGGTGCCCCCGCGGGAGCGCAGTGACACCGACCACGTCCCGTCGGCCTGCCCCTTGAGCACGCAGGCGACGTCGGCCTCCTCGGTCGCGCGGACGACGTCGACGAGCGCCTCGAGCTGCTCGCCGGGCAGGCCGTGCTCGGCGGCCTCCGCGGTGCTCGACCAGGTCCACACCAGGCCGCGGCCGACGGCCGGCTCGAGGACGGCCCGCCCGGCCACCGCCGACAGCAGCCGCAGCCAGCCGAAGGGCGCGGTGTCGAACAGCCGCCGGCTGATGGCGGCGTGGTCGATGCCGGTGGCGAGCAGCCGGGCGGCGAGCCGGTGGGTATCCGGGCGGGTGCTGCCGAAGCGGAAGGAGCCGGTGTCGGCGGCCAGCCCGGCGTAGAGCAGCGTGGCGAGGTCGGCGTCCAGCCCGATCCCCAGCTCGTCGAGCAGGCCCGCCACCAGGACCACCGTGGCCGGCGCCGCCGGGTCGACCAGCCGGACGTGCCCGAAGCCGGGGTTGCTGGCGTGGTGGTCGACGACGACGGAGGTGCCGGCGTTCTCCAGCAGCCCGGCGAGCTCGCCGAGGCGGTTCGGGGAGGCGACGTCGAGGCTGACGAAGACGTCCGGCGCGGGGTCGACCGCGGTCGACGGCAGCAGCCCCTCGACGCCGGGGAGCCAGCCCAGGGACGCCGGCAGCACCGCGGGACCGGGGAAGGTGGCGCTCACCCGTGCGCCGCGGCGGCGCAGCCCCTCGGCGAGGGCGAGGGTGCTGCCGAGGGCATCGGCGTCGGGCTGCACGTGGCCGGAGAGCACCACGGTGGCCCGGGCGTCGGCGGCGGCCGCCAGGACCGCGGCCGGGGTGCGGGTCGCCGGCGTCGCGGGGGTCGTCGTCATCCCGTCAGGCGCCGGGGCCGGGGTCGGCCACCGGGGAGGCGTTGGTGTCCTCGGTGACCAGCCCGCCGCCGGGTGGCAGCGGCGGACCGCCGTCGTCCGGCTCGTCCTCGGCGATGCTGGGGACCTCGCCGATCTGCCCGGTGCGGCCGCCGTCGGTGGGGTCGCCGGCGTTCGGCTCGGCGCGGCCCCCGAGCTCCGACCGGCCCTGGCCCTCGTCGGGCAGGTACGGATCGGGGTCGTTCTCGCTCACGAGGCACTCCTGGTCTGCGTCGACGTGGTCTGCGTCGACGGGGTGCTCCCGGACTCCTCGGTGGGGTGCTCCTCGTCGGTGTCGTCGGCGTCGGGGTGCCGGTAGGGGTCGGCGTCCCCGGCGTAGGTGGCGTTCTCCCGCAGCCGGGCGAGCTCGGCGTCGGCGTGCCGCACGCGCTCGAGGGCCTCGTCGAGCTCACGGGCGGTGTCGGGGACCATGTCGGCGACGAAGGTCAGCGTCGGCACGAACTTGATGCCGGTCTGCCGGCCGACGGTGGAGCGCAGCACGCCGGTCGCGCTGGCGAGGGCCCGGGCGGAGTCGGCGACCACCGTCTCGTCGCCGTAGACGGTGTAGTAGACCGTGGCCTCGCGCAGGTCGCTGGTGACCCGGGCGTCGGTCACGGTGACCATCCCGAGCCGGGGGTCCTTGATCTGCGACTCGATCGCCGAGGAGACGATCTGGCGGATGCGCACCGCGAGCTTGCGGGCGCGGGCGGGGTCGGCCACGGCGGACCTCCGGGGGTCGGGGGCGCGCCCGGGAGCGCGTCCGGTCGGACGGGGACGTGCGGGAGGAGCTGGCCGGGCTAGTCCGTGTCGGAGAACAGCTGCCGATGCGTCGACAGCAGCGTCACCTCCGGCCGCTCGGCCAGCAACCGCTCGCACGCGTCGAGGACGTCGGTCACCTGACCGGCGTCCCCGGCGACGGTGGCGACCCCGACCTGCACGCGGCGGTGCAGGTCGAGGTCGCCCACCTCGGCGGCAGCGACGGCGAAGCGGCGCCGCAGCTCGGCCACGATCGGCCGGACGACGGCGCGCTTGCCCTTGAGCGAGTGGACGTCGCCCAGCAGCAGGTCCGCGGTCAGCGACCCGGTGAACACCCGGTCTCCTCCCTGGGACCTGCTGCCGGCGACGTCGTGCCCTGCCTTACGCGCGCGGCTTCTCGCGCATCTCGAACGTCTCGATGACGTCCTCGGTCTTGATGTCGTTGAACGACCCGAGCCCGATACCGCACTCGTAGCCGTCGCGGACCTCGGTCACGTCGTCCTTGAAGCGACGCAGCGACTCGACGGTGAGGTTGTCGGCGACGACCACCCCGTCACGGACCAGCCGGGCCTTCGAGTTCCGGGTGATGACCCCGCTGCGGACGATGGAGCCCGCCACGTTGCCGATGCGCGGCACGCGGAAGACCTCGCGGACCTCGGCCGAGCCGAGCGCGACCTCCTCGTACTCCGGCTTGAGCATGCCCTTGAGGGCCGCCTCAATCTCCTCGATCGCCTGGTAGATGACCGAGTAGTACCGGACGTCGACGCCCTCGCGGTTGGCGAGCTCGGTGGCCTGACCCTCGGCCCGGACGTTGAAGCCCAGGACGATGACGTCGTCGGCCAGCGCCAGGTCGATGTCGCTCTTGGTGATGCCACCGACGCCGCGGTGGATGACCCGCAGCGAGATGTCGTCGCTCACCTCGATCTTCATCAGGGCCTCCTCAAGCGCCTCCACGGTGCCCGAGTTGTCGCCCTTGATGATCAGGTTGAGCTGACGGTTCTCCTTGAGCGCCGCGTCGAGGTCCTCGAGGCTGATCCGCTTGCGCATGGAGGCGTTCTGCGCGTTGCGGATGCGGGCCTGCCTGCGGTCGGCGATCTGCCGGGCGACGCGGTCCTCCTCGACGACGAGGAAGGTGTCGCCCGCACGCGGCACCGAGGTGAGGCCGACGACCTGCACCGGGCGGGCGGGCAGGGCCTCCTTCAGCTTGTTGCCGTGCTCGTCGAGCAGCGACCGGACGCGCCCGTAGGCGTCGCCGGCCACGATCGAGTCGCCCTGGCGCAGCGTGCCGCGCTGGACGAGGACGGTGGCGACGGGGCCCCGGCCCTTGTCCAGCTTGCCCTCGATGACCACACCCTGCGGGTCCTGCTCGGCGTTGGCGCGCAGGTCCAGCTCGGCGTCGGCGGTCAGCAGGATCGCCGTGAGCAGCTCGTCGAGACCCTGGCGGGTGGTCGCCGAGACGTCGACGAACATCGTGTCGCCGCCGTACTCCTCGGCCACGAGCCCGTACTCGGTGAGCTGCTGACGGATCTTGGCGGGGTTGGCCCCCTCCTTGTCGATCTTGTTGACCGCGACCACGATCGGCACCTCGGCGGCCTGGGCGTGGTTGAGCGCCTCGACCGTCTGCGGCATGACGCCGTCGTCGGCCGCCACGACCAGCACGACGATGTCGGTGACCTTCGCGCCTCGGGCACGCATCGCGGTGAACGACTCGTGACCCGGGGTGTCGATGAAGGTGATCGGACGCTCGTCGTCCTCCAGCTCGGTGACGACCTGGTAGGCGCCGATGTGCTGGGTGATGCCACCGGCCTCGCGTGCCACCACGTTGCTGTTGCGGATGGCGTCCAGCAGCTTGGTCTTGCCGTGGTCGACGTGACCCATGACGGTGACGACCGGCGGGCGGGCGACCCAGTCCTCCGCGTCACCCTCGTCGCCGAAGGTGAGGTCGAAGGTCTCGAGGAGCTCGCGGTCCTCGTCCTCGGGGCTGACGACCTGGATGTTCCACTCGATCTCCGCGCCGAGCAGCTGCAGCGTCTCGTCGTTGACCGACTGCGTCGCGGTGACCATCTCGCCCAGGTGGAACAGCGCGGTGACCAGCGCGGCCGGCTGGGCGCCGATCTTCTCGGCGAGGTCGGTCAGCGAGGCACCGCGGGGCAGCCGGACGACCTGTCCGTGGCCACGCGGCAGGCTGACGCCGCCCATGCTGGGCGCCGCCATGGAGTCGAACTCCTGACGCCGCTGCTTCTTGCTCTTGCGCCCGCGGACCGGACCACGGCCGCCGGGACGCCCGAAGGCACCCGCCGTGCCCGCACCCGAGCCGCCACGACCACGGCCGCGGCCACCACCGCCGGCGCCACCGCTGCGGAAACCACCCGCGGGAGCACCGCCACCGCCGCCACCGGGGGCACCGCCACCGGGACGGAAGCCGCCGCCACCGCCGGGACCACCCGGACGACCGCGGCCGCCGGGACCACCGGGACCGCCGCCGGGACGACCGGCACCGGCCGGACGCGGCGGCATCATGCCCGGGGAGGGCCGCTGCGGCATCATGCCCGGGTTCGGCCGGGGACCGCCCGGGCCCGCCGCGGGACGGGGGCCACCGGGACGGGGACCGCCGGCACCGGGGGCCGGACGGGGACCGCCGGCACCGGGACCCGGACGCGGGCCACCGGCAGCCGGACCCGGGCGCGGGCCGCCCGCAGCCGGACCCGGACGCGGGCCACCGGCAGCCGGACCCGGACGCGGGGCGCTGCTGAAGGGGTTGTTGCCCGGCCGGGGGGCCGGACGGGGACCGGGCCGCGGACCGGCACCGGGAGCGCCGGGAGCGCCGCCGCCGGGACGGGACGCGCCGGGAGCCGCCGGGCGCGGGGCACCCGGACGGGCGGCCGGACCGGGGACCGGACCGGCACCGGGACGCGGTGCCGAGCTGCCGGGACGCGGGGCGCCCGGAGCCGCCGGACGCGGACCCTGGGACGCGGCCGGCTGCTGGGCGGCCGGCTGCTGGGCGGCCGGCTGCTGCACCGGGGCACTGGCCGCGGGGGCACTGGCCGCCGGAGCACTGGCCGCCGGAGCACTGGCCGCCGGAGCACTGGCCGCCGGAGCACTGGCCGCCGGAGCACTCGCGGCCGGCGCCTGGGGCGCGGCCGGACGCGGACCGGGGGCCGGCATCCCCGGACGCGGCGCACCCGGGCGCGGACCCGGGGTGACACCGGCCGACGGCGCGGGGGTGGACGGGGAGCCGGGGCCCTGCGGCGCGGCGGGTGCCTGAGGGGCACGCGCGGCGGGCGAGGGCGCGGCGGGGCGCGGCGCGGACGGGCGGGGGCCGGCGGCGGAGCCGCCGTTGCCGTTCCCGTTACCGCCGGACGCTGCGCCGAGGGCCTCCCGCAGCCGCCGGGCCACGGGGGCCTCGACGGTGGAGGAGGCGGACTTCACGAACTCGCCCTGCTCCTTGAGCTTGGCGAGCACGGTCTTGCTGTCGACCCCGAACTCCTTGGCGAGTTCGTGGACGCGGGCTTTGCCTGGCACGGATCTCCTCTGGTGAGGCCGGCGGCTCGCCCGCGCGACCTCGTCGTCAGTGGTGCATGGTCTGGCTTGTCATCGTGGGGACTTCACGGCTTGCTCATCCGACGACGTCCTGCTCTCGACGTGCGGACCGGCCGGGTGCCGGTCCGTCTGGGGTGCGGTCTGTCGTTCGTCCGTCCTCGCCCGTCCCGGGTCGCGGTCCCCCGGCGCGGAGGCACCGAGGACGTGGGCCCGGAGCGGACCGGCCTCCACCGCGGCGCCGCCTCCGGGGAGGCGCAGCGCCCGGGGGAAGGCCCGGCGTCGCTCCGCTGCGTGCAGGCACTCCGGGGTGGGGTGCAGGGACGCCCCCCGTCCGGGGAGCCTCCGTCGCGGATCGGGGACGAGGGCCCCGGCCCGGAGGACGACACGCAACAGGTCGGTGACCGGAGCGCGCTTCCGGCAGCCCACACAGGTGCGCACCGGGATCGACGTTTCGGCCACCTGTCACTCTAGCGCGCGGCGGGCCCCCGGTGTTCCGGGCGCCGTGGACCGGAGCGCGGAGCCCCTCCACCGGGGGACGGGCGGCCCCCGGGCGCACCGGCGCGCACCGGCGGCGGGCCCGAGCGCAGCGGCGGCCGGCCCACACCCGGGGAGGGCGCGGAGTCGTCGGCCTGGGCGTCGCTGCGGATGTCGATGCGGCAGCCGGTGAGGCGGGCGGCCAGGCGGGCGTTCTGCCCCTCCTTGCCGATGGCCAGCGAGAGTTGGTAGTCCGGGACGACCACCCGCACGGCCTTCGCCTTCGGGTCGACCAGGGTCGAGGAGTTCACCCGGGCGGGGCTGAGCGCCGAGGCCACGAACGTCGCCGGGTCGTCGGACCAGTCGACGATGTCGATCTTCTCGCCGTGCAGCTCGCTCATGACGTTGCGCACCCGCTGCCCCATCGGGCCGATGCAGGCCCCCTTGGCGTTGAGGCCGGGGACGGAGGTGCGGACGGCGATCTTCGAGCGGTGCCCGGCCTCCCGGGCCACCGCGACGATCTCGACGCTGCCGTCGGCGATCTCGGGGACCTCGAGGGCGAACAGCTTGCGGACCAGGTTCGGGTGGGTGCGCGAGACGGTCACCTGCGGGCCGCGGTAGGTGCGGGCCACCGACACGACGTAGGCGCGCAGCCGGCTGCCGTGGGGGTAGCGCTCGCCGGGCACCTGCTCGGCGGCCGGGAGCACCGCCTCGACCTTGCCGATGTCGACCAGCACCGAGCCCTGGGCGTTGCGGCGGGCGTCGGCCTGGACGACGCCGCTGACGATGTCGCCCTCCTTGCCCGCGTACTCGCCGAAGGTCTGCTCGTGCTCGGCGTCGCGCAGCCGCTGCACGATCACCTGCTTGGCGGTGCTGGCGGCGATCCGGCCGAAGTCGGAGGGGGTGTCGTCCCACTCGCGCACGACCTCGCCGTCGGCGCCCATCTCCTGGGCGAGGACCGCGACCTCGCCGCTCTTGCGGTCCACGTGGACCCGGACGTGCTTGGCGGCGCCGTCGGCGTGCCGGTAGGCGGTCACCAGCGCCGTCTCGATCGCCTCGATGACCGTGTCGGCGGGGATGCCCTTCTCCCGCTCGACCGCCTTGAGGGCGGTCACGTCGATGTTCACTGTGCTCCTCCGTCGTCGCCCTCGTCGTCCGCCAGGTCGTCGGCCAGGTCGTCGTCCGGGTCGATCTCGTCGTCCGTGTCGTCGGTGTCGTCGTGCGTGTCGTCGTCGGTGTCGTGC
Organism: Geodermatophilus obscurus; assembly: GCF_900115395.1. Taxonomy (GTDB): domain Bacteria; phylum Actinomycetota; class Actinomycetes; order Mycobacteriales; family Geodermatophilaceae; genus Geodermatophilus; species Geodermatophilus obscurus_B. The sequence continues at coordinate 72,258 of NZ_FOWE01000013.1, read as the reverse complement.
ACGTCGTCGCCAGGGGTGTCGCTGCGGTCCGGGCGGGCGAACTCGACCTGCACCCGGCCGGGACCCAGCTGGTCCCACGGCACCTGCCGCGGGGTGGGCGGCTTGCGCCGCGCACCCGGCTTGCCGGGCTTCTCGACGGCGAGGGTCACGCCCGCGTCGTCGACGGCGGTGACGCGGCCGGTCACCTGCTCGGTCGCCCCGGCCGGGCCGACGGTCACCGCGACGAGCCGGCCGGTGTTGCGCCGCCAGTGCCGCGGCTCGGTCAGCGGCCGGTCGACGCCGGGGCTGGTCACCTCGAGGACGTAGGGGGCGCGGCCGAGGTCGCCGTCGTTCTGGTCGAGCACCGCCGACACCGCCCGGCTGACCTCGGCGACGTCGTCGAGGGACACGCCCTCGTCCCGGTCGACGACGACCCGGACGACGCTGCGGCGGCCGGCGGGGGTGACCACCAGCTCCTCCAGGTCGTACCCCGCGCCGGTGACGACGGGCTCGATCCAGCCGGCCAGCCGCGTCGTGGCCTCGTCCTGCTGTCGCGTGGCGGACACGGGCTCCCTCCCCTCCTGCACCGGTCGGAGCTCGTGCTCGGCGGACCGCACTCCCGGGACGGCGCCGGCGGCGCACCCACACACGGGGCGCCTGTCGGCGGCGTACCCGGGGAAGTGGCCAGGCTACCGCTCCCCCCGGGACGCGGTCCCGGCCGCTCGGCGGTCGCGGGAGCGGGACGGCGGCGGGACGGCGTCGGGACGGCGCCCCGCCCGTCGCTGCCCGCGGTGCGGCCGGGCGCCTGGGAGGATGACGGCGATGTCCACGTCCTCCCCCGCCGGGTTCTCCCGGCGACGGCTGCTGGCCGGTGCCACCGGGCTGGCGCTGCTGGCGGCCGGGTGCACCTCCGGTGGGCAGGACGACGCGGCCGCGGAGACGGCGGCGCAGGACGACCGGGTGGCCGGGCAGGTGCCCGTGCAGGAGTCCGTGGTGGCCGCCTACGACGCGGCGGCGGTCGCCGACCCGGCCCTCGGCGGCCGGGTGGCGCCCCTCGCCGAGCAGGCCCGGTCGCAGCTGGAGCGGCTGCGCGAGGCGGTGCCGGACGCGACCTCGTCCGCGTCCTCCCCCGCGGCCGCGCCACCGCCCGGCGCGGACGTGCTGGGCTGGCTGCGCGGGCAGGTGGCCGCCGCGGCGACCTCGCACGCGACCGCCTGCGTCGACGCGGCCGGGGCACGGGCGGCGCTGCTGGGGTCGGTGGCGGCCGGGCTGCGCGGCCACGAGGCGGCGCTGGCGTGAGGGAGGACCGACGTGGCCGATGAGAGGTCCGCCGCCGGCCGGGAGGACGACGCCCTGCGGGCGACGCTGGCCGCCGAGCACGCGGCCGTGTGGGGGTACGGCGTCGTCGGTGCGGCGCTGCCCCCGGAGGGGCGGGCGCCGGCCGGGGCGGGCGAGCAGGCCCACCGCGACGCCCGCGACCGGCTGGCCGCCCTGCTCGACGAGCGCGACGCCGACCCGGTGCCGGCGGAGGCCGGCTACACGCTGCCGTTCCCGGTCCTGTCGGCGGTCGACGCGGCGGCGCTGGCCGTCGTGCTCGAGGAGGGCGTGTCGGCGAGCTGGGCCGCGCTGCTCGACGCCGCCGGGCGGTCGGCGGTCCGCCTGCTGGCCGTCGACGCCCTGGGCGCCGCGGAGGTCCGTGCCGTCGCCTGGCGCGTCGCGGCCGGCCGGTCGCCGGTGACCGTGGCGCTCCCCGGCCTCGCCGGGACCTAGCGCCGGATGCCTAGCCGACGGCGCCGAGGAAGGCGTCCGTGACGGCGACGGCGGTGCTGCTGGAGCCCCCGCCCTCGACGAGCACCGCGAAGGCGACGTCGCCCTGCGGTCCGCCGAGCCGGTAGCCCATGAACCAGCCGTGCGCGTCCGGCGGGGTGTTGGTGCCGAACTCCGCGGTGCCGGTCTTGCCGTGGACCTCGCCGCGGTCGGCCAGCTCGGTCGCGGTCCCACCGAGGACGACCTGGCGCATCATCGGGCGCAGCCGGTCGAGCACCTCCTGGCCCGGGCCGGCCGGTGCCGCTCCGGCCGGGTCGGCGCCCACGACCTCGACGGGGGCGGCCGGGGTGCCGGAGGCGATGCCGGCGGCCACCAGCGCCATCGCCGCCGGGCTCATGAGCACCTGGCCCTGGCCGATTGCGTTCGCGGCCTTGGTGGTGCCGGTGGAGTCGGCGGGGACGCTTCCGGAGAAGACGCCGACGGGCAGCTGCCAGTCGCTGCCGACGCCGTAGGAGGCGGCCGCGGCGGCCAGTGCGTCGTCGGGCAGCTGCAGGCCGGCCTGGATGAAGGTCGTGTTGCACGACTGGGCGAGGGCCTCGGTGAAGGGCACCGTGCCGAGGTCGAACCGGTCCTGGTTCTCGAACTCCCGGCCCTCGACGACCGTGGTGGCCGGGCAGGCGACGGGGGTGTCCGGGGTGAGCCCGCCCGCCGACAGGAGTGCCGTCGCCGTGATCGCCTTCATGCTCGAGCCGGGCGGGTACTGCCCGGTCAGTGCGTTGCCGGCCGCGGCCGCCTCGTTCGAGGCGACGGCCAGGATCTCGCCGGTACCGGGCCGGACCGCGACGAGGTGGGTGGGCAGCGGCTGGGTGGCGACGGCGCCGTCGGCGGCGACCTGCAGCGCGGGGACGATCGGCGTCCGGACCGGCCGGCCCGGGACCGGCTCGACGGCGGCCACCTCGCGGCCGCTGTCGCCCGTCGACTCGTCGGTGCTGACCACCGAGACGGTGAAGCCGGGGGTGCCGGTGAGCTGCTCCTGGAAGGCCCGCTGCAGGCCGGACAGGCCCAGCTGGTCACCGGCGGCGTAGGCCGCCACCCCGTCCACGGTGGTCTCCTCGATCACCTCGGCGGTGGCGTCGCCGACCCGGCCGAGGAGGGCGGAGGCGAAGCGCGGGGAGGGCGCGAGCAGGCGGGTGTCGGTGGGGAACACCGCGCCCGGGAGGTCGTAGACCTGGGCGCGGATGGCCTCGAACTGGGGACGGCGCAGGGTGATGACCGGCACGAACTGGCCCGGCGGGGCGGCCTGGACGTCGGCGGTGATGTCCTCGGCCGGGATGCCGGTGGCCGCCGACAGCGCGGCCGCGAGGGCCGGCAGGTCGGTGACCTGGCCGGGGTCGACGCCGACGTTCACGACCTCGGTGGGGGCGAAGACCGGGGCGCCGGTGGCGTCGGTGATCGCCGCGCGCTCGGGCAGCGCCCGGGTCAGCTGCAGGCGCTGCCCCTCCCCCAGCTCGGGGTGCACGAGGGTGGGTCGGGCGACGACCTCCCACGCCTCCTCCGCCTCGCGCAGCTCCAGCCTGGCGTCGTAGGTCCAGTCGGGGGCGGCCGCGAGGTCCCAGGTGGCGGTCCAGCCGACGGTGGCGGTGGCGTCCTCGACCGTCACGTCGCCCAGCTCGGCGGCCAGCGTCGCCCCGGGCAGGTCGCCGGCGGTCTGCTCGAGCAGCGCGCCGGCGGCGTCGGGGTCGGTCGTGCCCGCCGCGGCGGCCCCGGTGTCGCCGCCCGTCCAGTCGTCGAGGAAGGCCTGCGCGGCGGCGCGGACGTCGTCCTCGGACCCGCCCGAGCAGGCCGCCAGCACCGGTGCGCCGAGGAGGGTGAGGACCGCGCCGAGGACGGCCGTGCGTCGTGCTGCCACGTCTACCCACCCTGTCAGACACCGGGGACGATCCGCGGGAGGCGGCGTCGTGGCGGTCTAGAACAGGACGCTGGCGTAGCAGCCGACCTCGCGGAACCCGACGCGGCGGTACACCGCGCGGGCCGGTGCGTTGAAGTCGTTGACGTAGAGGCTCACGACGGGGGCGATCGAGGTCCGGGCGTACTCGACGACGGCGGCCATGCCGGCCGCGCCGATGCCCCGGCCGCGCCACTCCGGTGCGGTCCACACGCCCTGCACCTGGCAGGCCGCCCGGGACACCGCCCCGATCTCGGCCTTGAACAGCACCCGGCCGTCCTCGATCCACGCCAGGGACTGGCCGGCGCGCACCAGGTCCTCGACCCGGGCCCGGTAGCCGGCCCCGCCGTCGACCCGCAGCGGGCTGACGCCGACCTCCTCGGTGAACATCGCCACCGCCGCCGGCAGCAGGACGTCGACCTCGGCCGGCCGCACCGGCCGCACCCGCGGCTCGGACGCGACCGCGGGCGGGCCCTCGATGGCCAGGAGCGGCTGGCGCGGGCGGTGGTCGCGCGCCGGCCCCCACGACGGCGCCAGCAGCTCCCACAGCGGGTCGACGGCGGCGGCCGGGCCGACGATCGTCGAGCAGCGCCGGCCGGCCCGCCGCGCCCGCTCGGCGAAGGCGGTCGCCGCGGCCCGCTCGGCGCCGGGGACGGCGAAGGGGATCAGGTTGGCCCCGGCCAGGCACACCGCGTCGAGGCTGCGCCCGCTGCCGATGCCCCACAGCGGCGCGCCGAGGGACGCCGGGCCGGTGCCGGCGACCTCCACCCGGCCGGCGAGCACGCAGGCGGCGACGGGGTCGGCGGACAGCAGCCGGCGGACGGCCGGCTCGTCGCCCTCGTCGAGGACGCGGGCGGTCGGCGAACGGAGCACGGGCGGACCCGGGAGGCGGAGGTGCGCGGGATCAGGCGACGGTGACCACGGGCGGCCCAGAGGGGACGCCGTCGTCGAGCTGCTCACCGGCGATCCTCATGGCCTCCTCGATGAGGGTCTCGACGATCTGCGACTCGGGCACGGTCTTGACGACCTCGCCCTTGACGAAGATCTGGCCCTTGCCGTTGCCCGACGCGACGCCGAGGTCGGCCTCGCGGGCCTCGCCGGGGCCGTTGACGACGCACCCCATGACGGCCACCCGCAGCGGGACCTCCATGCCCTCGAGCCCCGCGGTGACCTCGTTCGCGAGCTTGTAGACGTCGACCTGGGCGCGCCCGCACGAGGGGCAGCTCACGATCTCCAGGCCGCGCTGGCGGAGGTTGAGCGACTCGAGGATCTGGTTGCCGACCTTCACCTCCTCGGCCGGCGGGGCCGAGAGGGAGACGCGGATGGTGTCGCCGATGCCCTGGCTCAGCAGCGCGCCGAAGGCGACGGCGGACTTGATGGTGCCCTGGAACGCGGGGCCGGCCTCGGTGACGCCGAGGTGCAGCGGGTAGTCGCACTGCGCGGCGAGCAGCTCGTAGGCGCGGACCATGACCACCGGGTCGTTGTGCTTGACCGAGATCTTGATGTCGCGGAAGTCGTGCTCCTCGAACAGCGAGCACTCCCACAGCGCCGACTCGACCAGCGCCTCGGGGGTGGCCTTGCCGTACTTGGCCAGCAGGCGCTTGTCGAGCGAGCCGGCGTTCACGCCGATGCGGATCGGGATGCCGGCGCCCTTGGCCGCCCTGGCGATCTCGCCGACCTTGTCGTCGAACTTCTTGATGTTGCCGGGGTTGACCCGCACCGCGGCGCAGCCGGCGTCGATCGCGGCGAACACGTAGCGCGGCTGGAAGTGGATGTCGGCGATGACCGGGATCTGCGACTTCCGCGCGATGACCGGCAGCGCCTCGGCGTCGTCGGTGTCGGGGACGGCCACGCGCACGATCTGACAGCCGGAGGCGGTGAGCTCGGCGATCTGCTGCAGCGTCGCGTTGATGTCGGCGGTCTTGGTCGTCGTCATCGACTGGACGCTGACCGGGTGGTCGCTGCCGACGCCGACGTCGCCGACCATCAGCTGGCGGGTCGTGCGACGGGGGGCGAGGACGGGCGGGGGCAGCGCAGGCATGCCGAGACCGACGGGGGTGGCCATGACACCCAGTATCTCCCGTTCCGGCCGACGGCTGCCGGGAGCGCGGGGAGCTACTGCCGGAGTGTGATCGGGTTGACGACGTCGGCGATCAACAGCAGCCCGGACAGGGCGATGAAGAGCCCCGCGACGACGTAGGCGACCGGCATCAGCCGGGCGATGTCGAACGGGCCGGGGTCGGGCCGCCCCCGCCAGCGGGCGACCACCGACCGGGCCTTCTCGTACAGCGCGCCGGCCACGTGCCCGCCGTCGAGCGGGTAGATCGGCAGCAGGTTGAACAGGAACAGCACCAGGTTGACGCTGGCCAGCAGGCTGAGGAAGAAGCTCAGCTTCTGGGCGCCGCTGATGTCCTGGAACGCGAACACCTCGCCGGAGATGCGGCCCACCCCGACGACGCCGATCGGGCCGTCGGCGTCGCGCTCCTCGCCCAGGAACGCGGCCCGGAACAGCTGCGGGACCCGCTCGGGGATCTCGATGAGACGCTGCACCGACTGGGACACGACCATGCCGAAGTAGCCGGGGAGGTCGGCCGCCGACTGGCGGGCGAAGCCGGGCACCGGCCCGACGCCGACGTAGCCGGCCGTCATGGTGCCCTCGCCGTCGTCGGTGGGCACGACGTTCTCGATGGGCGTGACGGTGACGTCCCGGCGCTCGCCGTCGCGCTCCACGGTGAGCGCGAGCGGCTGCCCGGCCGAGCCGCGGATGGCCTGCTGGACCGCCGTCCAGCTGTCGTATGCCGTGGGGTCCAGCGGCTGCCCGTCGACGGCCACGATCGTGTCGCCCGGTCGCAGGCCGGCCTGCGCGGCGGGGCTGGGCGCCGGCCGGGCACAGTCAGCGGCACCCTCCTCGCACAGCTCCCCGGCGTCGGCGCCGGTGGTGACGATCGGGATGTCGCAGACGTCGCCGTCCTGCTCCTCGGCCACGGCGATGCTCTCCGCGCCCGCGGGCACCACGCAGGCGGGGACGCTGCGGAGCTGGGTGGTGATGACGCCGGTGCCGATGGCCGTCAGCGTGACGGCGAAGAACAGCACCGCCAGGACCAGGTTGTGGAACGGCCCGGCGAACATGACGACGACGCGCTGCCACCAGGGCTTGGCGTAGAAGACCCGGCCGGCGTCGCTGGGCAGGACGTCGTCGAGGGCCTGCCCGCGCACCTCGGCGATGAAGGTGCGCATGCGGGTGGCGCGCTTGCTCTCCCCCTCCTCGGCCGGCGGGATCATGCCGACGATGCGGATGTAGCCGCCGAGCGGGATGGCCTTGACGCCGTACTCGGTCTCGCCGCGGCGCCGGGAGAACACCGTCGGGCCGAACCCGACCATGAACTGCGGCACGCGCATGCCGAACTTCCGGGCCCAGTAGAAGTGGCCGTACTCGTGGAAGGCGATCGAGGCGAGCAGCCCGACGAAGAACGCGACGATCCCGAGGACCGTCAGGACGATGCTCAGCTCGGGCCTCCGGCGAGGGCGGCGCGGGCGTGCTGCCGGGCCCAGCGCTCAGCGGCCAGCACGTCGTCCACGCAGGTGGGGGCGCCGAGGTCCGGCGCGTCGTCGAGGGTACGCGCGACCAGACCCACGACGTCCGGGAAACGCAGGCGCCCGGCGAGGAAGGCCGCGACCGCCTCCTCGTTGGCGGCGTTGAACACCGCCGGGACGACGCCGCCGGCCTCCCCCGCGGCGCGTGCGAGGGCGACGGCGGGGAAGGCGTCGTCGTCGAGGGGGGCGAACTCCCAGGTGCTCGCCGTCGACCAGTCCAGGGCCGGCTGCACGGACGGGAGCCGGTCGGGCCAGGCCAGCGCCAGCGCGATCGGCAGCCGCATGTCCGGGGGGCTGGCCTGGGCGATGGTGGCGCCGTCGGTGAAGGTCACCATCGAGTGCACGATCGACTGCGGGTGGACGACGACGTCGATGTCGGCGTAGGGGACCCCGAAGAGCAGGTGCGCCTCGATGAGCTCGAGGCCCTTGTTGACCAGGGTCGCGGAGTTGACCGTCACGACCGGGCCCATCGCCCAGGTGGGGTGGGCCAGCGCCTGCTCGACGGTGACGTCGGCGAGGTCGGCGGCGTCGCGGCCGCGGAAGGGCCCGCCGCTGGCGGTGAGCACCAACCGGGCCACCTCGCTCCTGCGCCCGCCGCGCAGGCACTGCGCCAGCGCCGAGTGCTCGGAGTCGACCGGCACCAGCTGGCCGGGGCCGGCGGCGGCGGTGACCAGGTCGCCACCGGCGACCAGCGACTCCTTGTTCGCGAGGGCGACGACGTTGCCGGCCCGCAGCGCCGACAGCGTGGGGCCGAGGCCGATCGAGCCGCTGATGCCGTTGAGGACGACGTCGGCGGGGCGCGCGGCGAGCTCCTCGGCCGCACGCGGGCCGGCGAGGATCTCCGGCAGCGCGTACTCGCCCTTCGCCCACCCCCGCTGCGAGGCGGCCGCGTAGAAGGCCAGCTGCAGGTCCTGGGCGGCGGTCGCCCGCGCCACCGCCACGGTGCGCACGCCCAGTGCCAGCGCCTGCTCGGCCAGCCGGGCGACGTCACCCCCGCCGGCGGCCAGGGCGGTGATCCGCAGCCGGTCGGGGTTCTGCTCGGCGACCGCGATCGCCTGCCGGCCGATCGAGCCGGTCGAGCCCAGCACGGTGACCTCGCGCTGCTCACTCATGCACTGATCCTGCCAAGCGCCGTCCAGGTGGCGCTCCCACGGGCCCCACCCGACCCACCCGCCGCACCCGACCCGAGTTGATCATTCCGGTACAGCCACGCACGGAACCGCCGATGTAGCGGGTGACGGCCCGGGGCACCCGGGCCACCGAAGCCCCGGAGGGCCCATGTCCCGCGTGTCCCCGTTCCGCCTCTGCGCCGCCGCAGGGCTCGCCGTCGGCACCGCCGCCGTCGGCCTGGCGATGGCCCCGGCCGCGCTGGCCGCCGAGCCGCTGCCGGAGCTCGAGGGCCCCGACACCGCTGTGATCGGCGAGCCGTTCCAGCTGACCGGCACCGGCTGCGACGCCACGGTCGACGGCAAGCCGGCCGCCGTCTACGTCGACTACTACACCGCCGCCGGCTGGGACGACCCGGACGGCCTGCCGGTGTTCAGCCTCGCCGGGGCCCCTGCGGACGGCGCCTGGACGGCGCTGGCCGAGTTCACACCGGCCGCGGAGCCCGGCGACTACGTCGCGGTGGCGACCTGCGAGCCGTACTCCGGCTCCGAGGCCCCGCTGGCCTACCCCGACTTCACCTTCTCCCTCGAGGCGGCACCGACCACGCCGCCCGTCGCGCCGCCCGACGCACCGGCCCCGGGCCCGGGCGTGCTGACCACGGGTGACATCCGCGGCGTCGCGGCCAACACCCCGGGGGTGGCCAGCCCCGACACCGGCGCCGCGACCGGCGACCGGTCCGTGGCCGGCCAGAAGGTCGTCAAGATCCTCACCGGCTTCCAGCCGTACGAGGTCGTCACGGTGACCCTGCACTCGACGCCGACCCGCCTGGGCACCTTCACCGCCGACGCCTCGGGCACCGTCCGGATCGAGTTCACCGTCCCCGCGGGGACGCCGGTCGGTGACCACACGCTGGTCTACGAGGGCGACCAGGGCACCTACTTCCAGGAGTCCTTCACCGTGGCGGCCGCCGCGTCGGCCACCGGCACCGACGGCGACCTCGCCTACACCGGCGCCAGCGTCGCCCTGCCGCTGGGCCTGGGCGCCGGAGCGCTCGCGCTGGGCGGTGGCCTGGTGTTCCTCACCCGTCGCCGGGCCGCCGGGGCCGTCCAGGGCTGAGCGTGACCGCACCGCACGACACCGACGCCGGCCAGGGCTCCCCTGGCCGGCGTCGGCCGTCTCCGCACCGGCGCCGCCCCCGGGCCCGGTTCGTCCTCGCCGTCCTGGCCCTCCTCCTCGTCGCCGGGGCCGCCGACGCCGGGGCGCTCGCCGCCCGGATCGACGAGGTCCCGGTCGAGCTGGCCGCCGACGACTCCGACGGCCGCACCTGGGTCCTCGTCGGCCTGGACTCCCGCGAGGAGCTCCCGGCCGGTGCCGACCGGCGGCACTTCGGCCCCGTGTCGTCCTTCCCCGGGGCCCGGGCCGACGTCGTCCTGGTGGTGCACCAGACCGACGCGGGCACGACCGTGCTGTCGGTCCCGCGCGACCTGGTGACGCGGGTCGACCGGCGTCCGGGACGGCTGGCCCTCACCTGGCGCGAGGGGCCGCAGGCCACCGTGGGCGCCCTCTGCCGGCTGGGCATCCCCGCCGACCACCTCGTCACCGTGGACCTGGCCGGCTTCGCCGCCGTGGTCGACGCCGCCGGCGGGCTGGAGGTCGACGTCCCCGAGCCCGTCCGGGACCGGCGGGCCGGCCTGCTGCTCGAGGACGCCGGACGCCGGCGCGTGGACGGCGTCACCGCGCTGGCCCTCGTCCGCTCGCGGCACCCCGAGCACCTCGTGGACGGCGAGTGGGTGCGCGCGCCGGTCGACCCCGACGGCCGGGCCGGCGCCGCCGGCACCGTCCTGTCGAGCCTCGTCGAGCAGGTGCAGGGGTCGCTGACGCGGCCGTGGCGGCTGCAGGCGGTGGCCTGGGCCGCCTCGGGCGCCCTCGCCGTGGACCCCGGGACCTCGGTCGCGGACCTGGCCGGGCTCGCCCGCGCCGACGTCGGCACGGTCCGCCTCCTCCCGGCGGCCGACCCGGTGGGCGGCACGCTCCCGCGCATGCCCACGGCCGGGACCGCCGCCGCCCTCGCCGCCGCGGGACTCACCTGCGACCGGTGACGACCCGCCGCACCTCGCGCGGTGCCGGGCGGTCCCGGCTGGCAGGATGGGGGGCGTGAGCGAGCAGCACGGCCCCGGGGTCCGCCAGCACAACCCGCTGACCACGCGCGTCAACCAGCCCAACCGCGAAGAGGCCGTCGTCCGCGCCGGAGCGCACCCGATCGAGGACGAGCGCCCCGAGGACTGGGGCTGGCACGGGCGGGCCGGCAAGTGGGGCCAGATCACCGGCTGGATCATGGTCCTGGCGATCCTGTCCTACCTGTGGGGCAACCACGAGGCCCGGATGGAGGACATCTGGCTGGTCGCCATCGCCGGTGGCATGGCGGGGATGCTGATCTGGGACATCCGCCGCAAGCGCACCGCCTGGCGCCCGTAGTCGGAGGAGCCCCTGTCCCCCACCGCTCGCGAGCTCGCGGCGGTGCCCCACAGGGGGCCGTTCCAGGACCTCGCGTGCCGCTCAGGCCGCGGTGACGCCGATCGCCGCACCGATGGCGTAGGTCGCGCCGGCCGCCAGCGCACCGAACACCAGCTGCCGCAGCCCCGCGTACCACCAGGGCCGCGGCGTGAAGCGCGAGGACAGCGCGCCGGCCGCGACCAGGCCGACCCCGCCGCACAGCAGCGCCACCCACAGCAGCGACACCCCGAACAGGTAGGGCAGCAGCGGCAGCGCGGCGCCCAGCGAGAACGTCAGGAACGACGAGACCGCCGCCGTCCGCGGTGAGGGCTTGTCCGCCGGGTTCAGGCCCAGCTCGGCCACCACGTGCAGCCGCAGCGCGATGTCGGGGTCGCGGTGCAGCTGGACGGCGACCTGCTGGGCGAGGTCGGCGTCGACGCCGCGGACGCGCAGCATCGTGACCAGCTCGGCGAGCTCCCCGCCGGGGTTGCGCTCGAGCTCGCGGCGCTCCTTCTCCACCTCGAGGTCGAGCTGCTCGTTCTGCGTCTTGACCGAGGTGTACTCACCCAGCGCCATGGAGATCGCGCCCGCGACCAGGCCGGCGACCCCGGTCAGCACGATCGCGCGCGGCGCCGCGCCCCCGCCGCCGACGCCGGCGACCAGCGCGGTGTTGGTGACCAGCCCGTCCATCGCGCCGAAGACCGCGGCCCGCAGCCACCCGCCGGAGACGTCGGCGTGGCTGTGCTCGTGCGCCTCGGCGGCGGGGGCGTCCGTGGTCACCCGTCGGCCTCGGCGCCCAACTCCACCGGCGGCTCGAGGGACGGCGCGGGGACGGCCACGGTGGGCACGCCCTCGACCCGGTCGGCGGCGGCGAGCTGGCCGCAGGCGCCGTCGATGTCCTGGCCGCGGGTGTCGCGGACCGTCGTCGGCACCCCGGCGGCGCGCAGCCGTGCCACGAACTCGCGCTGCGCCGGGAGCGGGCTGGCGTCCCAGGGGCTGCCCGGCGTGGGGTTGAGCGGGATGAGGTTGACGTGCGCCCGCTTCCCGGCGAGCAGCCGGCCGAGCAGGTCGGCGCGCTCGGGCTGGTCGTTGACGTCGCGGATCAGCGCGTACTCGACCGAGTAGCGGCGGCCCGTGCGGGCGGCGTAGGCGTCGGCGGCCTCGACGACCTCGCCCACCTTCCACCGCGTGTTGATCGGCACGAGGGTGTCGCGCAGCTCGTCGTCGGGCGCGTGCAGGCTGACGGCGAGGGTGACCGCCAGGCCCTCCTCGGTGAGCTTCCGGATCGCCGGCACCAGCCCCACCGTGGACACCGTCACCGAGCGCTGGGACAGGCCCAGACCCCACGGCGCCGGGGCCAGCAGGGCGCGCAGCGTCTGGCGCACCCGCGGGTAGTTGGCCAGCGGCTCCCCCATGCCCATGAACACGACGTTGGACAGCCGGCCCGGCCCGCCGGGCACCTCGCCGTCGGCCATGGCGGCCGCCGCGGCGACCGCCTGACCGATGATCTCGGCGGCCGAGAGGTTGCGGGTGAGGCCGTTCTGGCCGGTGGCGCAGAACGGGCAGGCCATGCCACAGCCGGCCTGGCTGGAGATGCAGACGGTGGCGCGGTCGGGGTAGCGCATCAGCACGCTCTCGACCAGCGCGCCGTCGTGCAGCCGCCACAGCGTCTTGCGGGTCCGGCCGCCGTCGGCGCTCAGCGTGCGCACGGGCGTGAGCAGGTCCGGGAGCAGCGCCTCGGCGAGGGTCTCGCGGACGGCGGCGGGCACGTCGGTCATCCGCGCGGTGTCGGTGACCCCGCGGAACCAGTGGCGGGCCAGCTGGTCGGCGCGGAAGGCCGGCTGCCCGAGCTCGACCACGGCGGCGCGCGCCTCCTCGCGGCTGAGGTCGGCGAGGTGGCGCGGCGGCTTGCCCCGGCGCGGGGCGTCGAAGACGAGGGGCAGGGCAGTCATGGCCGTTCCATCGTCCCACCCGGCAGCACCCCGTGGCGCCCGCCGGGGGTGAGGTCGCTCGCTCAGGGCGTCGGCGCGCCGCCGTCCGCTGCGCCGGGGTCCCCGGTGCCGCCGGCGTCGCCCGCCGTCGGGTCCGGGGGCTCCGCGGTGTCCGGGGACTCCACCGGGCTGCTGGGCTCGGCGGGGACGGTGGGCTCGGCCGGGTCGGTGGTCGGTCCGGTCGGCGCCGGAGGCGGGACCGGGGCCGGGCTCGGGCTCGGGACCGTCGGCCGGGGCGGGGTCCGGGTCGGCGTCCGGGTCGGCACGGGGGTCAGGGTCGGCCCCGTCACGGGCGCGGTCGCCGTCGGGCCGGGGCGCGTCGTGGTGGGGCGCGTCGTGGTGGGGCGCGCCGGGGTCGGGCGCGCTGTGGTGGGGCGCGCCGCGGTCGGGCGCGCCGGGGTGCGGGTCGGGGCGGCGACCGGCGGACGGACTCCCCGGGAAGGCGCCGCGGACGGTGCCGGGGTCGGTGCCGGGTCGGTCGCCGTGGCGCGCGCTCGGGTCCCCGGGACGCGGACCGGAGCCCGGGCCGCGTCCGCACCGGACCCCGCGGCGGACTCCGCGGCGGACTCCGGCGCGGGGGTGGACGGCACCGGTGCACCGGTCGTCGGCGCGGCGGTGACGGCGTCGGCGATCCCGGAGGGCCGGGGCGCCGGGACGGTCCGCGTCGGGGCGGCGGTCGGACCCGGCGACGTCTGGACCGCGGCCGTCGGCTCCGGCGCCGACGAGGACCGCTCCACCACCGCCGCGCCCGCGACGCCGCCGACCGCGAACAGCCCGACCAGCACGGCGGTCCGCAGGCGGCGGCGCCGGGGGCGGACCCGGGGCCCGACGACGACCCTCGGCACCGCGGCCACCCCGACGTCCGGGAGGTCGGGGCCGGCGGGCACCTCGGGCACCGCGTACCAGGAGTCGCGGGGAGAGCCGTACACGGGCAGGACGTCGTCGGCCAGCACGTCGTCCGTGGCGACGTCGTCGAGCGGTGCAGCCGTGACGGCGTCCTCGGGCACGCCCTCGTGAGGCACTCCCTCGTCGGGCACGCTCTCGTGAGGCACGCCCTCGTCGGGCACCTCCTCGTCGGGGACGGTCTCGACGTCCACCGTCTCGACGTCCACCGTCTCGACGTGCACGGTCTCGGCGGGCGGCACGCCGTCCGGATCGACGTCGGCCACGACGTCCGCGGGCACGACGTCCGCGGGCACGACGTCCGCGGGCACGACGTCCGCGGGCACGACGTCCGCGGGCACGACGTCCGCGGGCACGACGTCCGCGGCCACGACGTCCGCGGGCACGACGTCCGCGGCCACGACGTCCGCGGCCACGACGTCCGCGGCCACGACGTCCTCGGCCACGACGTCCTCGGGTGCGACGTCCTCGGGTGCGACGTCCTCGGGTGCGACGTCCTCGGGTGCGACGTCCTCGGGTGCGACGTCCTCGGGTGCGACGTCCTCGGGTGCGACGTCCTCGGGTGCGACGTCCTCGGGTGCGACGTCCTCGGGTGCGACGTCCTCGGGTGCGACGTCCTCGGGTGCGACGTCCTCGGGTGCGGCCGTCCCGGCCGGGGGCTCGGCGGGGACGCCACCCTCGGGGTCGTCCCCGGGAGCCGGGCCGTTCCGGTCGGGACCGGCCGTGCCGAGGTCGGCCGGGAGCTCCACCGGTGCGGTGAGCCACTCGGGCAGCCAGTCCTGCCACTCCTCGACCGACGGCTCCTCGACCGACGCGCCCTCGACCCACGCGCCCTCGACCGGCACCTCGCCGTCCTGTCGTGCCGTCATCCCACCTCGCAGTCACGGTTGGTCACATGTCCCTCACCCGTTGTCGCCATCGTGCCCGACGGACCGCGCCGGGTGCCGGAGGCGCGACCGGCTAGCGTCGACGGGGTGAGCCAGGCGGAGGAGGCGCCCGTCCCGCTCGACGGCGTGGGAGTCGGCCCCTGGGAGGGCCCGTGGCCCCAGGACCCCCGCTACGACCCCGAGCTGCTGGCCACCGGTGACCGGCGCAACGTGGTCGACCGGTACCGCTACTGGACGGTCGAGGCGATCGTCGCCGACCTCGACCCGCGCCGGCACGCCTTCCACGTCGCCATCGAGAACTGGCGGCACGACCTCAACATCGGGACGGTGGTGCGCACCGCCAACGCCTTCCTCGCCGCCGAGGTCCACGTGGTCGGCCGCAAGCGCTGGAACCGGCGCGGGGCGATGGTCACCGACCGGTACCTGCACGTCCGCCACCACCCCGACGCCGCGGCACTGGGCTCGTGGGCCGGCGACGCCGGGCTCCCGGTGCTCGCCGTCGACAACCTGCCCGGCGCGCGGCCCCTGGAGACCGCGGAGCTGCCGCGCGCGTGCGTGCTGCTGTTCGGCCAGGAGGGCACGGGCCTGTCGGCAGAGGCGCGGGCGCTGGCCGACGACGTGCTGTCGATCGCCCAGTTCGGCTCGACCCGCTCGATCAACGCCGGCGTCGCGGCGGGCATCGCCATGCACGCCTGGGTCCGGCAGCACGCGCCGCTCCCCTGAGGACCGCACCAGGTGCCGACCACGCCCCGGTGCGCCAGGCTCAGCGAGGTGAGCCGACTTGACGACGTCGACCTGTCCGCACACCTGTCCAAGAAGGACGCCAAGGAACAGCTCGCCGCGGCCCAGAAGCGCCTGGTGCACCTGCGACTGTTCCTCGGCGGCCAGCTCGGCGGGCCGATCGGGCCACCGGTGTGCGTGCTGTTCGAGGGGTGGGACGCCTCCGGCAAGGGCGGGGCGATCAAGCGGCTGGTCGACGAGCTCGACCCGCGGCACGTCCGCGTGGCCCAGTTCGCCGCCCCCACGCCCACGGAGAAGCGGCACCACTTCCTGTGGCGGTTCTGGCCGGTGCTGCCCGGCTGGGGCGGGATGGCCGTGCTCGACCGCACCTGGTACGGCCGCGTGCTGGTGGAGCGGGTCGAGGGCTTCGCGTCGGCGCAGGCGTGGCAGCGGGCCTACGGCGAGATCGTCGACCTCGAGACGACGCTGGCCGCCGAGGGCACGATCCTCGTGAAGTTCTGGATGCACGTCTCGCCCGAGGAACAGCTGAGCCGCTTCGAGTCGCGTGCCCAGGACCGCTACCGCGCCTGGAAGCTCACCGACGAGGACTGGCGCAACCGCGAGAAGCGGCCCGCCTACGAGGCCGCCGTCGAGGAGATGCTCACGCGCACCGACCACGAGGGCGGGCGGTGGACGATCGTGCCGGCCGACGACAAGCGGACCGCGCGGGTCACCGTCGTCCGGACCGTGTGCGAGGCGATCGAGGCGGCCCTGGCCGCCCGCGGGATCGACCCCGACGCCCCGGCGGCGTGACCGTCCTGGTCCACCTCGGTACACCGGCCGCCTGGCGCGCCGCGCTCGACGACGGCGCGTTGCGACCGGAGGGGCCGTTCGTGCACCTGTCGTGGCCGGAGCAGGTCCACCTGCCGGCGCAGCGGCTGTTCCCCGGGCGGCGCGACCTTGTGCTCCTCGTCGTCGACCCGGCGCGGCTGCCCGGCCCGGTGGTCGAGGAGCCCGGCGTACCCGGCGACCCGGACGGCATGCGCTTCCCGCACCTGTACGGCCCGCTGCCGGTGTCCGCGGTGGTCGCCGTCGTCCCGTACCGGCCGCCGGTCACACCGGTGCTCCCCTCCCCCGGCGACACCCCGGGCCGGGCGCTGACCCTGTCGCTGTCGGTGCGGGTCCGGCGCGCGGCGCAGGTGCTCGACGTGCCCGGCGGGGTGGCGGTCCTCGACCCGCGGTTCCCGCACAGCCGGGACCACAACCGGCTGCTGCTGGACGGGCCGGTCGACGCCGCGACGGTCGAGCGGGCCGCCGTCGACGTGGGCCTGCCGCACCCGGTCGCGACGCTGAGCGGGCCCGGCGCGGACGACGTCGCCCGGGGGCTGGCCCGGCGCGGCTGGGAGGCCGAGGAGCTGCTGGGGATGACCCGCGCCGCCGCGCCCGGGCTGCCCGGGGCCGAGCGGGCCGAGGTGGTCGACCAGCGCGCGGTGCACCCTCTGTGGGAGACGTCGTGGCGCCGTGACCTGGCCGGGCTCCCCGACCTCGACGCCGTCGTCGCCCAGCTCGTCGGCCGCGAGCAGTACACCGACCGGGTCGTCGCGGTGCACGACGTCGCGGTGCACGAAGAGGGCCGGGTGGTGGCCGCGGGCCAGCTGCGGGTGGACGGCGCGACCGCCGCGGTCGAGTCGGTGATGACCGAGCCGGCCGCGCGCGGACGGGGACACGGGGACGCCGTGCTGGCGCGGTGCCTGGAGCTGGCCGCGGCGGCCGGCTGCGACCTGGTCGTGCTCGAGGCGTTCGCCGCGGACTGGCCGCGGCACTGGTACGCACGGCGAGGCTTCACCGTCGCGGGGTCGACCTGGGAGGTGACCGCACCGACGGGGCCGCCTCAGACGGGCGGAGGGGTCACCCAGGACAGCAGCAGGTAGGCCACCGCGGCCGAGGGCAGCAGGCTGTCGAGGCGGTCCATGATCCCGCCGTGGCCCGGCAGCAGGGTGCCCATGTCCTTGATGCCCAGGTCCCGCTTGATCAGCGACTCGCCGAGGTCGCCCACCGTCGCGGTGACCGCGAGCGCGGCGCCGAGCAGCACCCCGCCCCACCACGGACCCCCGAGGCCCAGGGTGACGATCGGGGTGGCGACCGCGATGCAGGCCACGATCGACCCGGCCATGCCCTCCCACGACTTCTTCGGGCTGACCGACGGCGCCATCGGGTGCCGGCCGAACAGCACGCCCGCGGTGTAGCCCCCGACGTCGTTGCCGACGACGGTGGCGATGAAGGCCAGCACGCGCACGGCGCCGTCGTCGGGCACGAGCAGCAGCACGCAGAACCCGGCGAGCAGCGGGACGTAGAGGGCGACGAAGACGCCGGTCGTGGCGTCACGCAGGTAGCCCTCGGGCCCGTCGCCCAGGCGCCAGAACAGGACGGCGACGACGGTGAGGAGGAAGGCGACCACCAGCCCGTCGGCACCGCGGAGCCAGGCCAGCGCCAGCATGGCGACCGTGCCGACGAGCAGCGGCGCGAGCGGTGCGCGCGCGCCGCCGGCCTCCAGCGCGCGGACCAGCTCGACGACGCCGATCAGGATCGCCACCCCGAGGACCAGCAGGAACGCCGGCGGGTAGACCAGCAGCGACGCGAGGATCACCGCGCCCAGGGCGAGCCCGACGCCGATGGCCGCGACGAGGTTGCGGCCGGCGCGGCTGCTCTTCGGTGGGACGAGGTCCGGCTCGGGGTCCGATCCGGGCACCGGCCCGGCGTCCAGGACACCGTCCGGCCCGAAGCCGGGCAGCGCGGCGGCCCCCGTGGGGACGGGGATCTCCCGCGTGCCCGGCGTCTCCGGCGGGCTCCCGGCGATCGGGCCGGTGGCGGGGGCGCGCGCAGGCGCGACCGGTGGTGGCGCCGGGACGCGCCGGACGAGCGGGATCGGCCCGGTGTCGGCCGCGTCGCCGGCCGGACCGGCCCCCGGTGCGTCGGGACGGGAGGTCATCGGAGGGAGGCGGAGGGAGGCGGGGGCAGCGGCTCAGACCTCGAGCAGCTCACCCTCCTTGTTCTTCACGGCGTCGTCGATGCTCGACACGTGCTGGGCGGTGAGGTCGTCGAGCTCCTTCTCCGCGCGGCGCACGTCGTCCTCGCCGGCCTCGCCGTCCTTCGCGATGCGGTCGAGCTCCTCCTTGGCGCGGCGGCGCACGTTGCGGATGGCGACCTTGGCGTCCTCGCCCTTGCTGCGCGCCACCTTCACCAGGTCGCGGCGGCGCTCCTCGGTCAGCTGCGGGAAGACGACGCGGATGATCTGCCCGTCGTTGGTGGGGTTGACGCCCAGGTCGCTGTCGCGGATGGCCTTCTCGATGGCCGACAGCTGACTGTTGTCGTAGGGCTTGATGACCGCCATCCGCGCCTCGGGCACGGTGATCGACGACATCTGCGGCACCGGGGTCGGCGCGCCGTAGTAGTCGACGAGGATCTTGTTGAACATCGACGGCGCGGCGCGGCCCGTCCGCACCGAGCCGAGGTCCTCCCGAGCGACCGACAGGGCCTTGTCCATCCGCTCCTCGGCGTCGAGCAGGGTGTCGTCGATCACGGGTCTCTCCTCCTGCGGCGGGTCGGTGCCCGCCGTCCTCTGCGGTGCGGCGTGCGCGGGCGGCGCCCGCTCAGCTGATCAGCGTCCCGATCCTCTCACCCGCGACCGCCGCGGCGATGTTGCCGTCGCGGAGCAGGTTGAACACCACGATCGGCATCCGGTTGTCCATGCAGAGGCTGATCGCGGTCGCGTCGGCGACCTTGAGCTGGTCGGCGAGGACCTGGGCGTAGTCGAGGTCGGTGTACATCGTCGCCGACGGGGTGGTGCGCGGGTCGGCGTCGTACACGCCGTCGACGCCGTTCTTGGCCATGAGCAGCACCTGGCAGCCGATCTCCAGGGCCCGCTGGGCGGCGACGGTGTCGGTGGAGAAGTACGGCATGCCGGCGCCGGCGCCGAAGATGACCAGCCGGCCCTTCTCCATGTGCCGGACCGCCTTGCGGGGGATGTAGGGCTCGGCGACCTGACCCATCTCGATCGCGGTCTGCACCCGCGTCTGCAGGCCGACCTGCTCGCAGAACGCCTGCAGGGCCAGGGCGTTCATGACCGTGCCGAGCATGCCCATGTAGTCGGCGTGCCGGCGGTCCATCCCGGCCTCGGCGAGCTCCGCGCCGCGGAAGAAGTTGCCCCCGCCGACGACGACGGCGACCTGCGTGCCGCCGCGGACGACGGCGGCCAGCTGCCCGGCGATGCTCTGCACGATGCCGGAGTCGACGCCGACGTTGCCGCCGCCGAACGCCTCACCGGACAGCTTGAGGAGGACGCGCTTGTACCCCGCACCGTCGGCGGGCTGGAAGGCGGTCGGGGCGGAGGTCGGGGTGTAGGTGCTCGGCGCGGCGGTGTCGGTCAACTGCTCATCCCTCGCTCGGCGGCATTCCCCTGATCCTGCCTCATCGCCGTGAGGGTGCCAGCCGGGCCCGGGGACGCCACCGGCCCCGTCCCGGGATCGGGACGGGGCCGGTGGCCACGTGCGGGACGGCTACGCCTGGCCGACCTCGAAGCGGGCGAACCGCTGCACGGTCAGGCCGGCCTCGTCGATGATCTGCTTCACCGTGCGCTTGGGCTCGGTGATCGACGGCTGCTCGAGCAGGACGAAGTCCTTGTAGTAGGCGTTGACCCGGCCCTCGACGATCTTGACGATCGCCTGCTCGGGCTTGCCCTCCTCCTTGGCGGTCTGCTCGGCCACGCGGCGCTCGGTCTCGACCGCCTCGGCCGGGACCTCCTCGCGCGAGAGGTAGCGCGGGCGGGCGGCGGCGATGTGCATCGCCAGCGAGCGCGCGGCCTCCTCGTCGCCACCCTGGTACTGCACCGCGACGCCGATGGCCGGCGGCAGGTCGGTGGCCCGCTTGTGCAGGTAGACCGCGGTCGGGCCCTCGAACGTGGCGAAGCGGGAGAGGACGAGCTTCTCGCCGATGCGGGCGGACTCGGACTCGATGAGCTGGGCGACGGTCTGGCCGTCGACCTCGGTGGCCATGAGCGCGTCGAGGCTCTGCGGCGACTGCTCGAGCACGATCTCGATGAGGCGCTCGGCGAGGGCGACGAAGTCGGCGTTCTTGGCGACGAAGTCGGTCTCGCAGTCGAGCTCGAGCAGCGCGCCGTGCTTGCTGACGACGATGCCGTTGGTCGTGGAGCGCTCGAGGCGCTTGCCGACGTCCTTGGCACCCTTGATGCGCAGCAGCTCGATGGCCTTGTCGTACTCGCCGTCGGCCTCGGTCAGGGCCTTCTTGGCGTCCATCATGCCGGCGCCGGTGGCGTCGCGGAGGCGCTTGACGTCGGCAGCGGTGAAGGCGGGCATGTCACTTCCTCACGGGTCTGGATGGGTGGTGCGGACGTGCCGCGGCGCCGCCGCCCGCCCGGGAGGGGCGGACGGCGGCGCCGTCGGGTCAGCCGTTCTGGGCGCCCTGGGTTCCGGTGGCGGTGTCGCCGGTGGCGGGCACGCCCTCGACCGGCGCGATCTCCTCGGCGGTCACGGCAGGCGGGGCGACCGGGGTCTCGGGCAGCGGGGCGGCACCGTCGGCCTGGTCGTCGGCACCGCCGGTCAGCAGCTCGCGCTCCCAGTCCGGCAGCGGCTCGGCCTCGCCGATGGCCGGCTCGGCGCCGTCCTCGCGGCCGGCGTTGGCCTGGGCGGCCGAGCGGGCCATGAGGCCTTCCGCGACGGCGTCGGCGACGACGCGGGTCAGCACGGCGATGCTGCGGATCGCGTCGTCGTTGCCCGGGATCTTGTAGTCGACCTCGTCGGGGTCGCAGTTGGTGTCGAGGATCGCGACGACCGGGATGCCCAGCTTGCGGGCCTCGCCGACGGCGATGTGCTCCTTCTTGGTGTCGATGATCCAGATGGCGCTGGGGACCTTCGACATGTCTCGGATGCCGCCGAGGCTGCGCTCGAGCTTGGCCTTCTCGCGACTGAGGACCAGCTGCTCCTTCTTGGACAGGCTGACCAGCACGCCGGTCTGCTCCATGTCCTCGAGCTCCTTGAGCCGCTGGAGCCTCTTGTGCACCGTCTGGAAGTTGGTGAGCATGCCGCCCAGCCAGCGCTGGTTGACGTAGGGCATGCCCACGCGCTGCGCCTGCTCCGCCACGACCTCCTGTGCCTGGCGCTTGGTCCCGACGAACATGATCGAGCCGCCGTGCGAGACCGTCTGCTTGACGAACTCGTAGGCGTTGTCGATGTACCCGAGCGTCTGCTGCAGGTCGATGATGTAGATGCCGTTGCGCTCGGTGAAGATGAAGCGCTTCATCTTCGGGTTCCAGCGACGGGTCTGGTGCCCGAAGTGGACGCCGCTGTCGAGCAGCTGCTTCATGCTGACGACTGCCATGGAGGCGCAGCCTCTCGTGCTCACGCGCGGCCGCCGGGCGGCCACGCTCCTCGGTTGACGCGGGCGCCGGGTGACGGCCCGCCCTGGCGTCCTGCGGCGCCACCGACCCGGAGGACCGGGACCGAGGTGGGCTGCCCCCGCCGTCGAGGCGGGGAGAGGACGCGCGGAGTCGACCCGTGCAGACGGGTCGCACCCGACAGCATACGCGGCGTGCCCCGGGCTCCTCCCCCGCCGTCGGGTCCGTCCACAGGTCCGGGCGCCGGACCCCTGACCGGCCCGCGGTCGGCGAGCCTCGGGCACGTGGCCGCACGCCTGCTCCTCGCCTTCCTGGTCGCGACCGCGGCCGCCCTGGCACCCGTGCCGGCGGGTGCCGGTCCGGCGCCACCGGCCCCGACCCCGACGCCGGCCTGGGGGTCCCCGCTCGGCGACCCGCCCGTGGTGACCCGGCCCTTCGCTCCCCCGCCCTCGCCGTACGGCCCGGGGCACCGCGGTGCCGACCTCGGCGGGGCGCCGGGCGCCGTGGTCCGCGCAGCCGGGGACGGCATCGTCGTCTTCGCGGGGATGGTGGCCGGGCGGCCGGTGGTCAGCGTCGACCACGCCGGCGGGCTGCGGACCACCTACGAGCCGGTCGCACCCGCCGTCGCGGCCGGACAGGAGGTCCGGCGCGGCGACGCCCTCGGGACGCTGGCCGCCGGCCACGAGGGCTGCCCCGCCGCGGCGTGCCTGCACTGGGGACTGCGCCGCGGCGAGACCTACCTCGACCCGCTGTCGCTGCTGCGCCCGCCCCGGGTGCGCCTGCTGCCGCTCAGCCCCTGACCGGTCGGGCGATGCCGGCTCAGGCGATGCCGGCTCTCGGGCGATCTCGGCTCTCAGGCGATGTCGGCTCTCAGGCGATGTCGGCGAGCTTGGTGCGCAGGTGCAGGACCGCCTTGGTGTGCAGCTGGCAGATCCGGCTCTCGGTGACGCCGAGGACGCGGCCGATGTCGGCCAGGGTCAGGCCCTCGAAGTAGTAGAGGCTGACGACGACCTTCTCCCGCTCGGGCAGCTGCTCGACGGCGCGGGCCAGCAGCTGCCGGGCCTCACCGTGCTCGGCGACGGCCTGCGGATCGAGGGCGTTGGCGTCCTGCAGCGTGTCGACCAGGCGGGGTGCGCCGCCGTCGTCGTCGGTGAGCAGCTCGTCGAGCGCGACGACGTTGACCAGGGACAGCTGGCCGAGGAACTTGCGCACCTCCTCGACGTCCATCTCCATGGCCGCCGCGACCTCCTCGTCGGTGGGGCTGCGCCGCAGCGTGCTCTCCAGCGCCGCGACGGTGCGCTCGAACTGGCGGGCACGCATGCGGACCGACCGCGGGATCCAGTCGGTGCTGCGGAGCTCGTCGATGATCGCGCCGCGGATGCGGGCCATCGCGTAGCTCTCGAACTTGACCTCGCGCGAGGGCTCGTAGCGGGTGATGGCGTCGATGAGCCCGAAGGTCCCGTAGGAGACCAGGTCGGCCTGCTCGACGTGCGCGGGCAGGCCGCTGCCGA
Organism: Geodermatophilus obscurus; assembly: GCF_900115395.1. Taxonomy (GTDB): domain Bacteria; phylum Actinomycetota; class Actinomycetes; order Mycobacteriales; family Geodermatophilaceae; genus Geodermatophilus; species Geodermatophilus obscurus_B. The sequence goes on along the minus strand of NZ_FOWE01000013.1, from coordinate 48,952 downwards.
CGCGGCCGGCGACGTACTTGACCAGCGGCGCGTAGTGCAGGATCAGCCGGTCGCGCAGCGCCGGCGCGCGGTCGGCGACGTACTGCGCCCACAGGTCGCCGAGGGTGGCGTCGGCGTCCTCGTCGGAACCGCCGCCGATCCGGTGGATGGTCGCCTCGGGCAACGTCAGCACTCCCCGCTTCGTGGTGGGCTCGGGTCCCCGCGGTGGTGCGGAGGCACGCTGGACTGGGTGGAGTCGGTCACGGACGCCGGTCAGGCCCTCGGGTGCGCCTGGGCGTGCACTGCTCGAAGCCGTTCGACCGTCACGTGCGTGTAGATCTGCGTCGTGGCGAGGCTAGCGTGGCCGAGCAGCTCCTGGACCGAGCGCAGGTCGGCGCCGCCCTCGAGGACGTGCGTGGCCGCGGAGTGCCGCAACCCGTGTGGCCCGACGTCCGGGGCACCGGGGGTGCGGGCGACGGCGGCGTGCACCGTCCGGCGGGCCTCGCGGGGGTCCAGGCGGCGCCCGCGCAGCCCCAGCAGCAGGGCAGGGCCGGAGTCGGCGGTGACCAGCGCGGCGCGCCCGCGGACCAGCCAGGCGTCCAGCGCGCGCTCGGCCGGGGCGCCGTAGGGCACGCTGCGCTCCTTGCGCCCCTTGCCCAGGACGCGCAGCAGCCGCCGGCCGCGGTCGACGTCGTCGACGTCGAGGCCGACGAGCTCGCTCACCCGGATCCCGCTGGCGTACAGCAGCTCGAGGACGACGGCGTCGCGCAGGCCCACCGGGTCCTCGGCGCCACCGGTGGACTCGACGACCGCCCGCGCCTGGTCGGGCGCGAGCACGTCGGGCAGCGTGCGGTGGGCCTTCGGGCTCACCAGGCGCTGGCCGGCGTCCTCGGGCGCGAGGCCGGAGCGGCGCAGCCACGCGGTGAACGACCGGGCGGCGGCCGCACGGCGGGCGGTGGTCGCCCGGCCGGCACCCCGGGTCCGCCCCTGCGCCAGCCAGCTGCGCAGCACGGCCAGGTCGAGCTCGTCGACGCGGGAGCCGCCGCGCCGCGCGAGGTGGTCCAGCAGCCAGGCGACGTCGGTGACGTACCCGCGGACGGTGTGCGCCGACAGCTCCCGCTCGCCGGTGAGGAACGCCTCGTAGCCCTCCAGCGCGGCCGCGAGCGCCGGGGGCAGCGCGGCGCGCGCGTCGGCGGTGCGGGCGGTCACGGTGCGACCGTCCGACGGCGTCGTTCCCCGGTCAAGGCGCCGCGCCGGTCGGTTGCCCACCACGCAACCGTCGCACCACCCTCCTCAGGGCGCGCGCCGCCGCGTCCCCGGCGGCGGCGCCAGGCGCCAGCCGGTGCCGGTCCACTGCACCAGCTCGGCGACCTCCAGGGCGGGCAGCACCCGCATGGCCTCCAGCGGGTCGCACCCGGCCACCGCGGCCAGCCGCTCGGCGCTGACCCCGACGCGGACCGGGCACGCGTCGAGGACGCGCCGGGCGAAGTCGCCCAGCCCGTCCCGCGGGGAGGCCGGGCGCTCGGCCGGGTCGGCGAGGTCGGTGCCCAGGTCGCCGACGGCCTCGACGACCTGCGCGGCGCTGGTCACCAGCCGGGCCCCGGTGTCCTCCTCCCGCAGCAGCTCGTGACAGCCGACCGACATCGCGCTGGTCACCGGGCCCGGCACGACCAGCACCTGCTTGCCCAGGCCGGCGGCCCGGCGCGCGGTGGCCTGGGCGCCGGAGCGGGCCGCGGCCTCCACGACGACGGTGCCGCGGGTCAGTCCGGCGATGATCCGGTTGCGGACGAGGAACCGGTGTCGGTACGGCGCCGCACCCGGGGGCCACTCGCTGACCAGCAGCCCGCCGCCGTCGACGATGCGCTCGAACACCGCCGAGTGCGCGGCCGGGTAGGCGCGGTCGACGCCGCAGGCGAGCACCGCGACCGTGGGCGCCCCGGCGGCCAGCGCGCCCCGGTGTGCGGCGACGTCGATGCCGTAGGCGCCACCGGAGACCACCGTCCAGCCCCGCTCGCCGAGCTGCGCGCCGAGGTCGGCGGCCACGTGCTCGCCGTAGGACGTCGACGCCCGCGCTCCCACGACGGCGACCGAGCGGTCGACCGTCGCGTCGAGCGCGGCGTCGCCGCGCACCCACAGCGCGACCGGCGGCACCAGGGCGGTGGTGCGGTCGGGGAGGCGCTCGCTGCCTCCTCCGGCGTACGCGGCCAGCGTCAGCGGGTGCAGGGGCAGCGCCGGCCACTCCTCGTCCTCGGGCACCACCAGGCGTGCGCCGCAGCGCTCGGCCCGGCGCAGGTCGGCGAGGCTGGCGTCCTCGGCCGCCCGGACGCCGACCAGAGCCCGCACCGCCTCCGGCGCGGTCCCCCTCCGCAGCGCCTGCACCGCCGCCACCGGGCCGGCGTCCTCGACGAAGCGCCAGAGGGGCAGCGACCCCGGCTCCGCCGCCCGCGTCAGCCACGCCCGTGCCCGCCGCAGACCCGCGGCACCGGAGGCCGACCCGGGCTCGGCCAGCGCGGCCGCCAGGTCTCGTCGAGGTCGGTCGCGCTCACGCCGCGACCCGCTGCAGCCGCATGCCCAGCGCCTCGGCGACGTCGTCGCCGCAGGGCACCGTCCGCCCGTCGAGGTCGGCGAGCGTCCAGGACACCCGCAGCACCCGGTCGAGGCCCCGCACCGACAGCAGCCCGCGGTCCAGCGCCCGCTCGGCCAGCGCCAGCGCCGTCCGGGGCACCGGCCAGCGCTCGCGCAGCAGCCGCCCGGGGACCTGGCTGGTGAGGGACAGCCCGGTCCCCCGCAGCCGATCAGCCGCCGCCTGCCGCGCGACGGCCACGCGGGCGGCGACCGCCGCCGTGGACTCCGGCGCCGCGTCGGACGCCAGCCAGGCGGCCCGGGTGACCGGCGGGAGCTCCACCCGCAGGTCGATGCGGTCCAGCAGCGGCCCCGACAGCCGCGACTGGTACCGGCGGCGCTCCAGCGGGCTGCAGGTGCAGGCGGCGTCGCCCGCCGCGCTCGCGCACGGACAGGGGTTGGCCGCCAGCACCAGCTGCGCCCGGCACGGGAAGGTCGCCGACCCGGCGGCCCGGCTGATCGTCACGGTGCCGCGCTCGAGCGGCTGGCGCAGGGTGTCCAGCGTCGCTCGGGGGAACTCGGGGGCCTCGTCGAGGAAGAGCACCCCGCGGTGGGCGCGGCACAGCGCGCCGGGGCGGATCGCCCCGGACCCGCCACCCACCAGCGCGGCCATGGTCGCCGAGTGGTGCGGCGCCTCGAACGGTGGGCGACTCACCAGCGGCGCCCCGGGCGGCAGGGTGCCGGCCACCGAGTGGATCGCGGTGACCTCGAGCGCGGCCTGCTCGTCGAGCACGGGCAGCAGCCCGGGCAGGCGCTCGGCCAGCATCGTCTTGCCCGCGCCCGGCGGTCCGGTGAGGAACAGGTGGTGCCCGCCCGCGGCGGCCACCTCGACCGCGCGCCGCCCCGCCGACTGGCCGACGACGTCGCCGAGGTCGGGGACGGGATCCGGCGCGGGCAGCGGCCCGCGGACGTGCGGCACCAGACGAGCGCGGCCGGACAGGTGGTCCACCAGGTCGCCGAGCGTGCCCGCGGCGAGCACGTCCACCCCGGCGACGAGCGCTGCCTCGTCGGCGTTGCCCGCCGGGACGACGACGGTGCGGTGACCGGCGCGGACCGCGGCCAGCACCGCCGGCAGGATGCCGCGGACCGGGCGCACGGAGCCGTCGAGCCCGAGCTCGCCGAGCAGGACCAGGCCGTCGGGGGCGTCGGCCGGCAGCGTGCCCGCGGCGGCCAGCACGGCGGCGGCCAGGGCGAGGTCAAAGTGACGGTTAGGACACGTCTATGTGCGCGGCGCCCCATCGAGGACCCCCGTGGACTCGCCCGCGAGCCGGAAGGCGTGAGCCCATCAGGCCCGGCGCCACCTCACCGGGCGCGGGGGTCTCCGAGAAGCGACCACTCGGCCGAGGTTGCCGGCTCCTGCCTCGCCATGGGGTGGAACCGCGGTGACGCGCCCGTGACGGCAGCTCCGTATTCTTCCCTGCCCCTGAGGGACCAGGCTTGAGGACACGGGCCCGTGCGGTGGCACCGCCCGACGTCCCCGGATAGAGCATGTCTCGCTCGCACGGGACAAGAGGCCTGGCATGGCACTGACGATCTGGCCGCAGCCGGCGATCATCAAAAGGCCAGGCCCACGGACGCGCCGCCGGCGGCTCCGCACCCGGTCGCAATCGTGAAGGGAGCCCCGCGCAGAGGGGGTCGCGTCACCATCCGTCCGGGGTCGCAGTCACGGTGAGCGTCTGGCCCTCGACCGTGATCACGACGGGGGACCCCAACGGCGCGGGAAACGTCAGGGACCCGGTGCCGCCGGTCACGGCGACGGTGTACGGGGTCGTGTGCCCGCGAATGGTGACCGTGACCGGGTAGTCCCCGTCCGGCCCCGTGATCGTCAGAGTGACCGAGGCGACATAGGGGTTGACGGCCACCACGTCCATGTCCAGCGTGACCGGCGGGGCGACCGGGACGATCGCGCCACCCCGGGCGAGGGTAGACACGCACCGGCCCTGGTTGGCGAACGGCTCCCCGGTCAGCGGGTCGGTGTAGTTGACGAACCCGCCGGACTTGCAGGCCGTGAACGGGTCAGCGGCAGCTGCCGGGGTCGCGGTGGCGATGGCCCCGCCGAGCAGAGCCAGAGCACAGGCCCCGGTAAGGGCCAGGCGACGGGCGGGCAGGACGGTGGCAATCACTCTGCTACTCCAAGGGAGTCAGGGGGTGGGGGTATCCGGCTGGTCGGTGCAGCCCGAGCCGTCCTCCCACGGCGGGGAGGGCAGGTCCGCAGCGGGAGCCACGGGCCAGGCAGGCTCGGGATCGAACTGGAGCACCCGGAAGGGCACGCCCTGGCCGGGCACGGACGAGCCGACCTCGACCGTGTAGGTGGCTCCCTGGACGGTCAGCAGCAGCACGTCCACCTGATCCCATGAGCCAGCGTCGTAAGCGCTGAGGATGGTCATGGGAGGAGCATGGCCCCGGCTGGGGTAATGGCAGAGGGTTAGGCAGGAGGGCCGTAGGACCCACTAGAGCCGCCGGCTGAGTCACCCTGCGCATTCTCCTCATCCTGGTCAGTAAGTCTTTCAAGGTACTCAGTCACTTGGCATTGCTCATCTACTTCGGCCTCCACCGGAGGTATTGCCTCCGGATTAGCGTTGTAGACCTCGGCGTAGTTCTTCAGCTCGATCGAGCAAGAAGGGTCTTGAACGAAGTCTTGAACGACCGGAGACCACAGGGCGACGACAGCCGCGACAAATGTGGCAGCCGCCCCATATAGCGGACCACGGTCCTGCTTTCGGCGTCTCGGCTTAGTAGCCATCAGCGCCGACGGACTGGGGTGGCCCCTTCGGCGCGACCTACGTGTATGACATGTCGTTCGAAGAGCGCTGCTTCTTGTGCCACACGGTTGGCGCCGTCGTAATCCAGATACCTAACGGCCAATATGCTCGCTGCCTCGTGCAGCAACTCGAGATCCTCGTCCGCAACAGCGTTCGGCTTCGCGGCCACCTCTTGCGCCAACGCCTCGGCAAGCCTTAACGCCGCACGTCTCACCACTACCGAATACACAGAAGAGCTGATGGCGCGGATTATGGACCACAGAAAGATGCCCGCGATGACAATCATGGCAAGGGACGCCGCGACACTGAGTTGGTTCAGGTCCTGGGGATAGGTACCGATGAGGCCAAGGCAACCCATGAGAGAACGCTGACGAACCCATACTTCCACGCAGGGGCGGGCATCCGCTCCAGGACTAGCTCAAGCCCGAGTCGCGGCTCAAGCCTCTCCGCAGCCAGCAGAGTCCGCCGCAATCCAACAAACAAGCGAGAGTAAAGCAGGACAACACGCAGGAGGGGCCGTCGCGGAGACGTCGCTGCGTAGCGCCGCAGAAGTTCGCGTGCGTGGTCCACACCGCAGGCTAGCGCCGACCGAACGTCTGCGACATGTGAGCAGGACGGGAACCCTGCGGCACCTGCGCTAGCTCGTTGCCCAGGACACGGCGTGGACCCGGACAGCGTGGCCGGACAGCGACCGGGCCAGAGCGTCTAGCTTTCGCCCTTGAGGTCAAGAGTCAACGGAACCGGGGGCAGTCCCGGTCTCGTGCGGGCGTGCCTGAGCGGACCGGGCACTTCGGTGTCCGGCCTCGGGCGGCAGCGCGGTGGTCGGTCCGGCGGTGGGGGCCTGGTCGGCAGGCTGATGAGACGCCGTCGAGCGGCAGGCTTTCGTGTGCGCCGTGGGCGGCCCCAGGGCGAGCGGGCGGCAAGCTAGGTTGCGCCGTCGTGCGGCAGAGCTATCGCAGCCGTCACCGCTCGCTCTGGTGCCGGGCTCGACGGTAGCGCTGTTCGTCGAAGGGTTGTTGGGTGTTGAGCAGGGTGTAGGCCAGGCGGCAGGCGTGGCGGGCCAGGGCGATGCGCGCCGGAATGGGCCGCAGGCCCCGGGCGCGCAGCTCGCGGTGGCGGTCGATGAACGGCCCGCAGTGCTGGGAGGCCCCAGGCCAGGTTCATCAGCGCATCGCGGTGTTCGGGCAGCCCCTGACGGGAGATGGGGGTGCGCCGGTTGATCGTCGCCGACTGGTAGCTGCCCGGGGCCAGGCCGGTGGCCGAGTAGAGGTGCTCGGCGTCGGGAAACCGGTCGACGGGCAGGCTGAAAGCGGCGAAAGCCGCCGCTCGAGCGGTGGCCACTCCGGGCAACGTGGTCAGCACCTGCCCGTCACTGCCGGCCAGCAGCGCGGCGATCTCGCCATCGACCGCGGCGATGTCGGCGGTCAGCGCGCGCCAGCGGGTCATGCTGCGGCCCAGTCGGGCGGCCCGCGCCGAAGCGTCGGCCGGCGGCGGCAGACAGGTCCGCCACCGGTCGATCCAGCACTCCGCCTCGCGATCGCGGATCCGGCCGTGGGATCGAGCTCGCAGTGACCGCGGTGCGGGTGCCCGGCCGGCGAAGGCGGCGGCGCAGTCCAGCACTGCCTGCCCGATGACGCTGTCGACCTTCAGCGCCCGGCCGTGCCCGTCGGGGGCGGCCAGGCCGGGGCAGAGCGCGTGCAGCTGGTCGTGCAGGCGCTGCTGGGCCACCTTGTGCTCGGCGATCAGGCCGCGGCGGTGCCGGACCGCGGCGGCCAGGGAGTCCTGCACCTGATCGGGCACCCGCCGGCCCTGGCCCTGGCGTGCCAGATAGGTCAGCGCGGCGCACAATCACGGTCGTCGGTCTTGAACCGCCGTGAGCCCAGCTGGGCCCGTGCGGCGGTGGTCTCCGAGGGAGCGAACAGTCGTACCGATCCGGGAAACCGCTGGTTGAGCTCCCGCATCCAGGCCTGGTGCAGGCCTCCGGTCGCCTCGATGGCGAAGACCGGACGGGCAGGCCCGGCGTGGTCGACGACCAACCGGTGCAGCTGCTCCAGCCCCGGGCGCAGCACCGGCAGAGACAGCGGCGGCACCAGTTCACCGGCCGCACCGGTACGCAGCCAGACCCGGTTGATGACCTTCCCCGGATCGATCGCGACCACCAACGTCGACGCCGGAAGCGCCTCCTGCAGCAAGCCCACGACAACCTCCCGTCCACTGCGGAAACGTCGTCAGGACGTTCCCGCGGGAACGAGGTCAACGGCTATCAGCTGTACTTGGCCTTGACGTTGGTGTCAGCAGGGCGGGCTTGTACGCAGGAGAACCTCCGAGTGGGGTGTGGCTTGTCGAAGGCCCAACACCTGCTCGGAGGTTCTCGCGTCCCACGGTAATGCCCGCACCACCGTGCACGGCCGCAAATCGATCGTCGACTAGTATGCCGCAGGCTGGACGCAGGCGCAGATCGCCGCCCTTGAGGATCTCTAGCACCGACCGGCCACGCTGCGACCAATTGCGGCACTCGTGACAAGAAGGCTCACCGCTACGCGGCTTCAGCCGCCCGCAGTTGCCGCCGAGCTGCCAAAGCGAGCCGAGGCCTGAGCGCTCCGTAAGTCAGGCGGATGGGATTGCCTGTTCGGTGGCACGAAGGTACCCCCATAGACCCACCGACAGCAGCCCAAAAAGTACGAACGGAATCAGCGCGAGAGAGAGCTGCCAAAGGCTCTCGACCTCTTGCAGGAATTTCCAGAACAGAATGTGCACAAGCAGGACCACGGACACGCCCCATACAATCGCCCATGCTGTCCAGCTCCACCGAGCTAGCCTGCGCCCGTCGAGGTACTAGATGGGTATGAGACCGAAGACGGAGCCCTGCCAAGCAAGAACGACGGTCGTGGCGAGGGCGGAATCCGCCAACAGCACGATCGGACCAGCATCCGGCTCGGCGGCGGCCGCGTCTACGGACGACCACAGTAGCCACGCGAGCGCCCCCAGCGCGAGCAGGGCGACACCACCGAGCAATACTGCGGGGCCCTGTCCGCGGTTTCTGCGGGGCGCCGCCGCGGCGCCAACGGAAAAGTAGGCGAATAATCCATAGGCATAGCCCGGCTCGAACCGTGCCAGTCGAGACACCACTACGCAGCGCGACCGCAATGGCCACAGGTAGTACCTGTAGCCGGGCTGGCGCCGGGTCAGCAACGCGCAGGGTCAGTTCGACGGTGCCAGCATAAGCCAGCGTTGTGAGTGGGACGGAGATTGTGAAAGCCAGACCGAGGATCAGGGTCTGCGAGTCAAAAGTGGCTCCTGACTCGACGAGACTCAACAGAACCGCACTACCGAGAACGAATACTGCGCCGTCGAGCCACCGGGAACGGGCTCCCACATTCTTCGGCGGGTCGCGCCGCCACCAGGCTGGCAGCCGGTGCCGGTTTTCCTCGAGCGTCTTGTTGAATAATTCGGCTGGGAACCCGACGACGACGAACAAGAGCGCGAAGAGCGCCGCGCTGACGAGCAGAGCGCGGGGGCTCCACGACACCTCCTGGGGCGTGGGGAGTGCCTGCGGGAAGTCCGGGCGCAACAAGGCCGACGCTTCTGAACTCGGACCCGGATCCGGGTCCGGGTCCGGGTCGGGCTCAGGATCGGGATCGGGATCGGGATCCGGGTCGGGGTCGGGATCCGGGTCAGGGTCGGGATCGGGATCCTCGTCCGGGTCCGGGTCCGGGTCCGGGTCCGGGTCCGGGTCCGGGTCGGGCTCTATGGGAAGCAGGATTTCGAGTGGAGCAGACGCGGTTTCGCCGTCGCACTGAACCGCTACGCGAGCACCACCGGGTTGAGAGCTGGTCGGTACCGTGAACGTCACCCGTCGTTCGTCGGCCCCAGTGTCACCCTCATCAGTGCTCACGGTCGCACCAGCGACCGTGAGCACAGGGGTACATCCAGCCGGAAATCCGGTCATGAAGGCCGTGACCACTTCGTCGGGTCTAGCCTCGGACCTGGATAGCCGCAGCTCCGGTGCCACGACGGTGAAATTTTCGCTGGCGGTGCCGATCAGGTTGTAGCCGGCATCCGGGCCTTGGCCGGCATCCGGATCGGGCAGTCCATAGCAGTAAATGGTGAGGTGTGGCTACCCGTCGAGGCGTCACTTGGAATTGTGATTTGCAGACCACCCGAGTCAGGTACTGACTCGATGGAGCTACCGTCCCACTCCGCATCGGTGGATTCACAGGGGTCGAGGAACGATCCAGTCACCGTCACGGTCGTCCCAGGATTCCCTGACTCTGGGTCCAGGACGAGCGACGGCTGCCCAGCCGCCACATCCACGCCGGCGAACCAGACGAGCAACAGGCCGCTCAGAAATACGATGGACCTCTGTAGTGAGCACATATGAATCTCCGTGCGGTTGAAGAGTCAGCCCTGCGGGTTCCCTCCAGTCCGTGATTCCACCGTCCGCAGTCGCCCCGACGTCGACGCGGTTGAGGTGAGTGTAGACAGTACGGCGCGGGTAATTCCGCTACTACGGCAGTGTCTCGCGCACCACAATCACCGTGGAGCGCCTAATGAGCTGCTTGGCCTGGGCAGTCATCCGCTCCAACTGGTCGCGGGCTGCGGGCGACAGTTAGGGCACAGTGACCGTGGCGTTGCCCTTGTCGACCAGGTCGTCCCAAAGCTGGTCCAGCTTACGTGCACTGAAGGCACCAGTTCTCCCTTCGATCGTTGCCTCGTGTTCGGTGCCGATGTCCATCCGTCGACCTGGGCGGCTATACGCGTTCCGTACGGCGTGACCACCTTGGAAGTCGCCCGCGACGAGTCCCTCATAGAGCCTGCCGGCCTGCTTCGGGTCCGTGCGGGCCAACTCCAGGATCTCCTGCTGGGCCGCAGCGGCTTTCGGATCGGCGAATCCCTCACGGAAGGCGATGATCGATCCCCGTGGGGCGCCGGGCCCGGACGGGAGCGCGGGACGCTTTTGGCCCCTATTTGGCCGCGAGCGTGCTGGACCGACCCCAGCGCGGCTACCAGACGTTGGATGCACTGCGGCCGCCTCGGGGGACTCGCCGAGGACGGACAGGTCATCAGGCCGCGACCGAGGCGCGGTGGTGTCGTGCTCGCAGGCGCGGCGCACAGTTGGGGACGGGCACGGCCGCGGGGGCCGCCGCTGACGCCTACCCCTGCGGGTCGGGGCGTCGGGGGTTCCTTGCTGCTCAGCGTCTCTCGGTGGCCGGCTGTCCCGGGGACCTCGGCGGGAGGGCCGCCTCCTCGAGCAGGCGCGGATCAAACTCCCGAGGACGAGGCACGTCTCGGCCGTGCCTGTCGAGATGAAGCATGAGCTTCCGGCCGATCCGTTCATCTTCCGGGGCGTAGATGACGCGGATAGCGGGATAGATGTCCATGACGAGGCTTACCGCCGGTGAATGGACGATGCCCGCTTCTGCGGATTCGATCCTGACGCCGAACTGCTCCGGCGGGCGCCAGCCCTGTTCCAGCCGGTACTCCAGCCGATGGGCCTCCTTGACGATTGGTGCCGGGATCTCCGGCCAGTGCAGTTCCATGAACCCGATGTCCCTGCGGGCGGTGAGTCGCAGGGTCTTACTCCCAGTGCAGCGGGTGGCTGCAGATGATGCGGCGGGGGTCGGTGCCGCCGGGGAGGTTCCAGTTCTCCGCGAACTCCTGGCCCTGCCAGAGCATGGGCACGCCCTTCGCGGTGTACTGCGCGATCGCATAGGGCTGAGCCGTCCTTCGGGTCGCTCCCGGCCTCCGCGGCCTCTCCTCCGCCGGTCACGAAGACCTGGACCGCTGGTAGCGGCCATCGGGCAGGTGTGCCTTCTTCTACTATGGAGAGATCGGAGCAGCCCTCGCATCGGTCTCGCCGGTGAACGCTGGAGATCCTCACGACCGAACGCTCGCGCTATCTTGACCGTCGCGACGGTACGGTAATCGTCGAGTGATGCCCCCGGATCGCCGGCCAGCCGTGACGCTGAGTCTCTTGGGCGTTTCAGGGAGCGGCATCAGCGAGCTTTTCCGCAAGGGGCTTGAGCTTCTCGCCGATGGCGGCAAGGTCCTTGGACTTGATATCGGCGCCGATGATCTCGAAACTGAACCCGGACTCCTTCAACTGCTTTTCGATAGCAGCCGCGCGCACGTCGCGCGGGAGGACGCCGAAGAATTTGGTGCGTGTCGGAGAGACGGTCACCGCGAACATCTCCGTACCGATCCGGATCCGTGCGCCGTCCGCGAGCCGTTCCACGTCGCGCCGGACCTGCCCGCCGAGCTCGGAGAGCGCGTACTCCTTCTCCACCTCGTCCAGGGTCTTCTTGAACGGCACGCCGGCGGCCAACGCCTCGTCGCGCTGCTCGCGCCAGACGTCCTTTGCGTTCGCCCGCAATTCCTGGCGCTCGGCCTTCGTCAGTGAGGACATGCCGCCCTTCTTGAGGCTCAGCTCGCGGGCTGCATTCTTACCCGCTTTGGCCTCGAAGACGGCTGCGATCACGAGCTTCTCGCCGTCCCGGTATGCCAGGAGGCCGTCACTGATCTGGTGCCCGGCGCTGTCGCGCACGAGGTGTCCCGGAACGAACTCCAACTTCTTGCCCGCAGGCACGGTGATCCCTAAGGCGAACCCGCCTTCCCGGGAGCTGAGCCATGGCACGATTCGCGACTCGATCAGCTCTTCCAGAACCTGCCCCTTGAGGTGGTCGGCGTTCGGCCCCCTGGCCAGCACCCGCCCGATCGCGTGCTCGTCCAAAACCTTCAGCGTCGGGTGCGCCTGGGTCAGCTCGCGGAACACGGTCACGACGGCGGAGTCGACCGTGGTCGTCAGCTTGGCGGCGCCGCCCTTGGCGAGTCGGGGGACGGCGTCCACTGCCTCCTTCACGATCGACCCGGAGAGCTTGCGCTCGACGCGGAGCAGCCGGTCGGCCTTCCCGACGGTGGCCAGGGCTTGTCGTTGGGCACTCCCGCGGGCGCCGGCTCCCAAGACGCGCGACCAAGCCGCGGCGTCCCGCCCGTACATCGAGACCAGCCGCGCCTCGGTGTAGAGAGCGCGTCCGCCCTTCACGAGGCGTCCGGCCACCGGCAGCAGCACGGACGCCGCCAGCACGCCGCGCTCGACATCGCTGAGGTGGTAGCCGAACAAGTCTTCACCGCTCCACGCCTCGTACGCCGCGACGGCGTTCCCCACGACAGGTATCAACCCGATTGCCAACTCGACCGCCTCGACGAATGCCGGCCGGTCGATCGGCACATTGCTGATCTCGACGTCGAGGGGGAGCTTCTCCGCCATCCGGATTAGCGCCACGATGTCCGGCCGCTCGCTGAACATCCGCGCGAGCCCGACGCGCGCCGGCTGGTCGATGAGCTCCCGCGTGTTGGGCTGCACCCGGTACCAATTCATCAGCTCGGCCGACACGGCCTGCATGACTTCCACGACAAGCGGGTTGGCCCCGAGGATCAGGTATTGCTTGCCGCGTTGCTTGTCGACGATCAGTTCCTGGCGCACCTGCCCCCACTTCAGTATCTCGAGCGCCAGGTTCAAGTACTCCTCGTACTTGCGGACCTGCTGATTGGGCGAGCCGTACTCCGGGCGAATCTTCTCGCTCGCCTTCTTCTGGGAGGCGACGGTCCACGCGTCGGCGCCGGTGAGGCCGAAGGGAGGTTGTGGCGGCATCCGCTCCCACACCAATACCGAGTTCGGCGCCGCAGTCAATTCGTGGAGCATGATTTCCCAGGTCACCCGCGTCAGGGCGACGCCGAACGCGCTCTCCTTGCCGCCAGCGAGGGCAAGCCGGAAGGCCGCTTCGGCTGCGGTGACCGCGTTTCGGTACGCCTGAATGTTGACCGACACGGCTCGGGTCCTCGCTCGTCGCGGCCTATGCCCGGATCACTCCACCACCTTGACCCGACCCATTCGGCCTTCTAATTCTGCCCGTAGCGCGGTAGGCGGTCGTCCGCCCGGGCGTGGGTCACGTCGTTGGCCGCCTTCTGAAGCTGAGCAGGCCGTTGATCCGAGTGCCATAGGGAGGAGCGAGGTCGCTGCCGTAGTAAGCCTCTAAACGGCCCGGGTGGTTGGCTGGGTCCAGCATCTGGCCCTCCATCCTCACGGTGACCGACTTACCACGAATCTCTTCCGGGATGCGATGGGTGCCACCCACCAGCATCAGGGCCTGCTCCGGCCCCTCCGTCTGGTCGGCCTCGTAGTTGACGTCGAACCGAGAGGGATCGGTGAAGCTCCCGCCGAAGTCGAGTCGGAGTTCGCCCCACACGTCGCCACCTATTACTCCCGGAGAAAGGGAAAAGTTGAAGTCGACGTCGGCGGCCCAGTCCGGTATTGGCACCTGCCAGACGGCCGCGGAGGGCCACTGGATCCAGGTCGTCTGGTCGGTTGCCAGCGTCGACGGGACTTCCTGGCGCGCGGTCCCGCTCCACTGCCTCGACGACGGTCCATCCGATGTCGTCTCGCCGACCTCGACCCATTCGCCCTGTTGGTTCTGTTCCCAGCGCGGCAGGCGGTCGTCGGCCCGCAGGTGCACGAGGTTCGTGGGTACCCGCACGGTCCACGCCGTACCCTGCGGCACTTCGGCGCCGGGACGGTCGAGGCGCTCGGCGATCTCGTCGGCGATGGGCAGGTAGAGCGGGCTGGTGATCGGGGGTAGGGGTCCACCGTTCCAGGCCTCGCCGAAGGTCAGGAAGTGGTCGATCGCACCTTCGAACCCAGGGCGGGCCGGCACCGACACACGCGCGTATCCGGCCTGCAGAAACTCGTTGAAGGCCGGATCGGGGTCATCGTAGGCGATCCGCTCGTCCCACTGGTCCTTGCGACCCCAGAAGTACGGATAGGTCACCCAGGTCATCTGCTCCCACTCGAACGCCTGCTCGAAGAAGCGCACGTACGGACCCTCACCTGCGGTCTCGAAAACGTCCAGCTGCGGCAGCCCCGTGGTGGGTGAGGCGTCGATCGCGTCGAACAGGTCGAAGTGCTGATCGGTCAGGATGCTGATGCAGTTCTTCTTCAACTCCGCCCGGATGGTGAGCTGGTTGGCCCCCGGGTTGCGGCCGCGGATCGCAACGCCGGCCTGCAGTTGCAGCGCCGCGAGTTTCTCCTCGTAGTCCGCGACGAGAGCGGCGTGCGCGGTGGCCAGCTTGGCGTGCGTCTCCAGCCGCCACTTTTCCATCGCGCGGTCGGTCCTTTGGGTCTTCACCTCGATCGCGACCGCGACCTGGGCGAGGTGCCGGGTATCGAGGGCGAAAGGCAGGCTGTCGCGCTCGTCATCCAGCGTGGTGGTCCACAACCAGGTTCCTGACGCGATCCGCTTGGTGCGGCGTCCGAGGACGACGTCTAGTGTGTGATCGGCCTCCCAGGCGTTCCCGACGCTTGCGACGCTGCCGAAGACCGCGCGATAGCCGTCGTCGAGGGCGATCTGGCCGGAGTGGTTGTAGTTGGTGTTCTTGTCCCCGCCGCCGGACTTGAAGTCAGCGGACTTCGTGCGGTAGAGCTCCGGCGGCGGCGTGACGTCCTTCGCTTGATAGACCTGCACCCAGTAGCCGTAGTTGCTCTCGTTGATTTGAGCTGGCAGGAGGCTGAACGTGGGCGGCTTGGTGAGGGTGACCGTTCCAGCATGCGCTCGGTTCATAGCGGCCACGATGAACGCCGCTGGCTCGGGCACCATAAAATCGAAGGTAGCGCGCAGGCCATAGTTGTACATCTGCGCCTGATAGACCTTGTTCACCCACTGGTAGACCCCGGATACGTGGCCAGCCCCCTTGACGTTGTTCAGCTCGTGGGTGTTCTTCTCGATGGTCTCCGTGGTAAGGCGGGTCGTGGTCCGCTCGAGGATGCGCTCGGCGATCTTCCGCGAGCTGCGCTCGGTGACGTCCTGGGAGAACGACGAGGCGGCCTTCGTCGCCTCCTCCTTGGACCGTGACATCGAACCCTCGGCGCTGACCGCAAACTCCACGGTCGGGCCGTAGCTGCCGGAGACGCTGAGGCCTGCCTTGAGCGCGGCGTCCTCCTTGATCGTCGTACTCGTCTCACGGGTCATCTCGAACCGGTCCGCGGTCTCCAGCTCGCGCTCCTCGCTGGTACTGACCTCGCTCTCGGACAGCGTGATGACCTCCGACTCCTCTCGCCGGGTGTGCTCGCGCAGCTTCCGCTCGCCCCGCAACACATTCTCGATGTGCGCGACGTCGGCGCCCTCGTATCCAATTAGTTGCTGCCGGACGACGAGCAGGTCCGCCACACCAGCAGGTGCGACGGCACCCCGGGTGTGCGGGATCCGGCCGTCCATCGGGAACACCGGGACAGGCATCAGGCCACCGGTCCCGAGGCTGCCCCAACCGGTAACGATCGGTGTCTGCACGGAGATCAGCGCGTCCCCGACGCGGGTGAAGGACTGCTTCACCGGGTGGCCGGCGACCTGCTCCAGACGCTCCACGGTCGTGGCCAGCTCGGCACCGAGGCCCTGGGTGATCCGGTCGAGCGGGACGGCGCCGAGGTCGACGCCGCGGTCGGCAAGCAGCGTGCGGGTTCGGTCCGTCAACGCCTCGGTGGCCTCCGGCCGCAGGATGAAACCGACCTCCGTCAGGTCCGGAGGAGTGAACTCGACTCTGCCCGTGGCGGCGACGGAGGTGGTGCTCGCCAAGGTGGCCGCCAGGTTCGCCAGGCCATCAGGGACCGTCGTCGATCCGGTCGCCGCGTCGCCGGCCTCTTCGCCCGCCTCCCCGATGACCGGGCCATCGTCGATCGTTCCCCCCAGCCGGCGAAGACTCACCGCTCGCAAGTCCTTCGTGAAAACGCTCTCCGCGACCATGGCGCTCGTCAGCCGCAGCTCCTCGGGGGGGGCGATGGCGTCGCTTGCTTCCACGGGCGAGACCCGGAAGTGGCGCCCTTCTAGCGAACCGAGTTCGGCAATCGCGCCTCGCAGCGCTTCGTGCCGGCCGAGCAGATCGCCCACTTGCGCCTCGCGCTCCGCGATGGCTTCCGCCCGACGCTGGCGCAGCTGCTCCTCGGCGTCCCGAGTCGACAGACGCGACCCCCAACCCGGAACCACAGGCAGCCGAAGCGACCGCCGGCGATAGCGGTGCAATGCCGGGCCGCCGTCGAACCGGTCCTCGACTGCTGCCCTCCGGACGACCTCGGCGGTGCGCAGCTGTCGGGTCAGCTCCTCCACCGGCCTGCTGTGCTCCTCCTGCAGCACCTTGATCGCCGTGAGGCTGTCGCGGAGGCGCCGCAGCATCCGCTGGAACACCTCGTCGTCCACAACCTCGGACGCCGGGCGGCCGAACGCTGTCCGGACCGCCCGGGCGACGGAACCCTGCTGATCGCCGTCATCGTCCTGGTCCTGGTCCCCACCAACGCCCTCATCCTGAGGCGGACGCCGGACGGCGGGCTCGTCCTCCAGTCCATCGAGCCGGGCGGCGAGTTCAGCGAGCTCGGCGGCAAACTCGTTGCGCGCGGGATCGCCCAGAAACTCGTCGCCCTGGACATACGCGCGGCTCACCTCCTCGGCGCGCTCGCGTCCGCCGGCGACGGCTTCGCGTAGGGCGTTCTGGTAATCGGAATCCTGGGTGAGGTCGATGCTGGGACTCTCGGGATCCTGCGTTACGGCGGGCCGCAGGAGCATCAACCGAAACAGGTCTTCCATTCCGACCTCCGTGCGGGACCGAGTCACTGGCACTACCAGTTCCCACTGCGGTGCTGTGTCGCCAGGACAGCCACAACAGTGCAGGGACTCCGTCACCGTTGCGTCACCGTCGCGTCACGGACTCGTCAGTCATGGTTGGGCAATGACAACGACCGGTGTGGCCGAGTCGCTCGAGTTGAGTAACCATGCAGCAGGTCTGCGCCTCGTCGTTGCGGCGGGCGACCCAGTCGGGTCTACGGTCCCGGTAGGGCTCGTCGTTCTTGAGCGTCGAGTGGGCGACCGGGACCTGGGCGGGGGCTCTGCCGCGGCGGCTGGTAGGCCGGGCGTGCCGAGCGGCGAGGAAGCTGGCGCCCTTCATCCGGCCGATTGAGCCGGCGGCCTCGACCGGCATCGCGGTGAGCCACGTTGTTGACATGCTGCTGCTCGGGCCGCTGGCGCTCGCCGGCCGACTCGTCCACCCCAGGCCGGCTCAGGCCGCCAGGTGCGCGGCGGAGAGGAACCGGGACCGTCGCAGGCGTCCGAGCCCGGACGAGTCAGCGGCAGCGCGTAAGTAGCTGGGCGGATCGGGCCACGAGGCGGCAATCCCCCCTGTCGGCGAAGGCTGTCTGCGACCCTTCGCGGATGACAGACGAGCGTCCATCGGTGGCCGTCGTTATGCGGACCAGGAACCGTCCGCTATTACTCAAGCGCGCTGTCGCGGACGTCTGTCGCCAAACGTTCTCGGACTGGCACCTAGTAGTGGTTAACGACGGCGGGCTCGCCGCGGACGTCGACGCCGTGCTGCGGCACCATCCCATGCCGACCGGCCGACTGACCCTCTTGAACAACGAGGCCCAACGGGGTATGGAAGCCGCGTCCAACCGAGGCATCGCTGCTCAGAAGTCCACCTACGTGGCAATCCACGACGACGACGACACGTGGCACCCATCGTTCCTCGCTCGGACCGTCGCGCACCTGGACGGCACGAGTCAAGCCGCGGTGGCCGTGCGCACCGAGATCGTCCGGGAGAGAATTCAGGGGGAGTCAATCGTCGAGATAGAGCGCGAGATATTCGCCCCGCAGGTGCATGCCTTCACGCTGTTCGAAATGCTCCGCACGAATCGGACGGTGCCGATCTCGGTTCTCTACCGGCGCGCGGTTCATGACACGGTCGGCTGGTTCCGAGAGGACCTCCCGGTCGTCGGGGACTGGGAATTCTTTCTCCGCCTGACCTTGACCGATCTGCGCTTAGGCTTCCTCGACGGCGAGCCTTTGGCCTTTTGGCATCAGCGGCCGACGGCGACCGGTCCAGCGGCCAACAGTGTCGTCACAGGCTCGACCGACCACCGCGACGTCGATCTACTCCTCCGCGACGAGGCGCTACGAGCTTACGGCCAGCGTCATGGGCTGGGCGGCCTGCTGTACACGACCGCCTACTTTCAGCGGGAAATCGACAGGCTGATCGTCCGCCTCACCGAGAACCGGCATCGCGAGGAGGAAGCGGTGCACCTACTGCGGCGCGCGGCCGAGCTACTGGAGCGGCAGGCCGAGCGGCTCGACCAGCAGAACGATCGCCTTACCGCGCTGGAGGCCGCCGTATCCGACGCCAGTTTAGTGAGCCTGGCGCGCCGCCGATACCGCCGGTGGAAGTCTCAGGCGCTCAGATTGGTCACGGGGGCTCAGCGGCCGAGTACGCACGAGCTCCAGCGGCAGGGGTGATCGCCAGAGTCGCAGGATGGCGCTCCCCCGGTGGCCGCTATCCCTGACCGACGGATACATCGAGGGCAACTTGGTCCTCTCCCATGCCACAATCGGGGCTGGAGATGCGACTGCTCAGGTCCTCAATCTCTGCAGGCTGTCCGTCACGCGTTCGCAACAGTCGGCCCTTGAACCTGTTGCTCGGCTCCGGCACCTGCAGCGTGACCCCTTCTCCATGACTGAACACGCGACATAACCGCAGTGCGATCCACGCCCGCTCATCACCCGGGCCGACGCGCCCTTGCTCTGCGCCCGTCGCTGCAGCCTCCAGGCGCCCAGCCGAGTCGGTTCCCCACGAGCGGACGCTATGCAGTTCAGCCCGCCCCACGTGACGACGAGCTCTCACGAAGCGGTGCCAACCGTTCATTACGACCCGTTCTGCTTACGACCTCGTGCAAAGTTAGCCGCGGGCCGTCGTCGACCTGTTCAGGGCCAGTTCGATCACGCGGCAGTGCCGGCCGGTAGCGCTCTCGGCAGGTGGCGAAGCTGGTCAGGTCGTGGTGCTCGTTCCTGGCTGGAGACCAGCCCGGCGACCGCGGGCCGGATGGTGTCGAGGTGCTCGCGTCGGCCGAAGTGCCGGGACAGGGCTCGCCAGTTCTGCGGGTGGCTGATGCCGTGCTCGACGCGGATCCGCGTGGCCGCGTGCGCTCTGCGTTCGGCCTCGTGTGCCGCGGCGACGGCGGGGAGACCGGGATCTGGTTCTTCCGCCGGGCCGGCCGCGGAGTGAGCACCGCACCGGCGGTCTGGGTGCTCAGGCCCTGGTAGCCGGCGTCGGCGAGCAGGGTGACGCCGGGGATGAGGGCCAGCAGCTCGACCAAGCCGGCCTGGCGGACCTGGGTCAGGTCGTGGATGGAGCCCGGGCGGGCTGTCCGCAGAGCAACAGCAGCCCGGCGGCGTCGGTGATCACCAGCGCCTTGACGGTGTTGGCGCGGGCCTGACCCGAGACGAACTTGCGCCGACCGGCCCGACCGGCCCGACCGGCGGCCGGGCGGCGCACCCGGACCTCAGTGGCATCGAGCAGGCCCAGCTGCCCGCTGGCGCCCAGGTGGGCGATGACGTCGGCCAGGGTGCGCAGCCGGATGCCGCCCTGGACGGTGCAGCCGCGCTCGGCCAGCAGCGGGCGGACCTCCCCGACCGCCCGGGTGATCGTGGAACGGGACACCCCCGACCAGCAGGCCAGCACGTCGTGGGTAACCCCGTGGCACAGATGGACCAGGGTGGCCAGCAACCGGTCGCTGAACACCAGCCGGTACCGGGCGCCAGCGCCAACCGCTCGTTGACGCGGCCGATCGGCCAGCCGTGCGTCCTGGCGCGCCTGACAGCGCGGCCCCAGCTCGACGATCAAGTCAGCGAGGACCTGCGGGGACAGCCCCGTCACCCGGCGATCGGCAACAACGGCGGCACGGGCCAGCGTCCTGGACACACCGTGACCCTGCCCCGTCCCTCACGAGCAAGCCTTGCCGCTAACCACGACGAGGTCGTTAGGGGGTGAAGGTGGTTCGGAGGTCGAGGGTCGGTCCGTTGCGGGTGAAGGTGCGGGCGGCGACGGGGGCGCTGTCGCCGTAGCCGATGACGCGAACCTCCTGGGGCGTCCCGGCGCCGGGCACGACGACGGGGCCGAGGTTGCCGCCCAGGTCGATGGTGAGGCGAGGTCGGCCGTCGACAACCACGTCGGCGTGGTCGATCCCGACTGTTGCGAACATGACGGTCAGCTCTCCTCCGGCTTCGTTGAGCTCGACGTCCAACCGCAGCGGCTTCGATCGGGCGAGTAGCTCGGCGGCGGTGGCCATAAGGTCGACCTCGTTGTCGGTGATGTCACGGCGCGTGGTGATGTGTGACTCGTCGGGGACGACGCCGTAATCCTCCAGCGGAGTGCCGGCGTTCGGGCCGACACGTAACAGGCGCCGGATGGCAACGGTCACATCGGCGCCGCCAGGCAGGGGCCGGAACGGCGAGTTGTCGGATGCCGGGAGGGACCCGAGCAGGTCCGACATCCGCCAGACGTTCGCGCCACCGGCGCCCGTGCTGCCGTCGGTGCCAAGCACCAGGCCGATGCCGTGGTCCTGGAAACCGGCAGCGAATATATCGGTCGCCGAGTAGCAGCGGGCGTCGGTGACCAGGACCACGGGCCCGAAGTAGGACTGGGGGACCTCAGCGAGCAGCTGCCGGGTAGTGAAGGGGATGCCCGCCGAGTAGGCAGCGCCGGACTCCACCGCCTGCTCCATGGACGGTAGCCAGGCGGCGAGGGTCCGGTTCGTCCGGCACGTGCGCAGGTTCAGCATCGTGGCGGCGAACTGCGCGGGCTCCGGTTCGAGGGGTCGGGCCGTGAGCGCTTGCAGGCACAACTCGGAGGCCAGCACCGCACCGCCGCCGTTGCCCCGCACGTCCAGCACGAGGCCATTCTGAGGCAGCTCGCCGAGCAACCGGATGAACTCCTGGACAAATCCGATGACGCTCGCGGTGCTGGGTATAGGTGGCAGGAATGTTCGGATGCGTAGGTAGCCGAGCACGCTTCCGCCTACCTGTGCCCTTCGCGCCTGGAACACGGTGGACCATGCGGGGCTGACGGTGACGTCATCGGGCCCGGCGGCCACGGGCTCTCCCGAGGCCTCGGCCGCGATGAACTCCGGGGCGAACAGCCGCGTGCGCAATCGGGCGACCTGGGTGCGCTCAACGTCAAACGCCAACGCCACATCGGGATCGGTCGCCGGCGCCTGGGCCTCAGCGGGCGCCGCCACGCCACGCACGAGCCAGGTCAGCTCGATGCGCTGGACCTCCCCCGCGTGGTCGATGTACTGGACCGTGACCCAGTCGTCGTCCGGCGGCGGTCCGAATTGCAGCGAGCGGAATGTGAAGAGCTCGACGGCGCGGGCGTGGCGGGCTGCGGGATTCGCCCCCGGCATGCGCTCAGCGAAGCGCTCGATCGCTCGATCGATGGGAACGCCGTTCCAATGAGTGATCTCGACACCGAAGCGGAAGCTCTCCCCCAAGTCCTCCTGCTCGGCCGCGCTCCGCCCGACCAGATACCGCAGCCGGCCTTCCTCGGCGAACTCCTTCAACAGGAACGGCAACATGGCGACCGCAGCACCGAAGGGTCGGGGGAGGCGATAGCGGGTGTGCAGGTCCCGCAGCGAGTTGAAGATGTCGACCAACTCCCTGTGGAAAAACCACTCCGCACCAAGCGGACCGGGTCGGCCCAGCTGCGTCTGCAGGAGGCGCAACCGCTGCAGAGGATTGATCCCGTAGCGCGCAACCTTGAACGGCAGCAGCGAGTAGCTCTGCTCCAACACGACCAGCGCCTGCTGGACGATCAGCCGCCGATCGTCGCCCGAGAGCGTTCCGACTTGGTAGGTGCTGAGGAAATCCGGGAGCGACACAGTCCCCACACCGTCGCCACCCAACTCGGTCATACCAGCCCCTCCCGCCAGGACGTCAACTGCCGCAACGGAGTAGCCCTCGGCGACAATTGATCTGCCGCGCCGCCATTGACAGCCATGAGGTTTCTCACCAGGAATCCGCACCCGTTGAAGGTTGCGGTCGACGCCGCTGGCCAGGCCTGCAGCGAGTCGTCAGGGACTTCCAGCGCGACTCCTCGGAACAGGCATCCTCAGGAGGCACTTGACGCTCGGCCGACTCGCGGCGCTGACCTGCAGAGATGCCGCTCTGACGCGTTCGCGGAGGACAAATTCTGGTGAGAAAACCTCATTGAGTCCTCCTCATAGCCTGTACCTGATAGCGCATCCCACGACTCCTCAGGCCGCGTGCTACTCCCGGCAAAGCACAGTCGTACACCGCTGCAGGTTCGATATCCAGGTGGGTGGCGATGTTGGAGTTCGAGGTGGCTGTCGATATCAGCGATGGCAGCGTCGAGGGTACTCCGCGGCGGCCCACCCGAACAGGAATCCGCGGTCGCCGGGAAGGAGCTCGTGCAACCCCGCGCCCAGCGATCCGCCTGCAGGACGCAGGGATCGAGGCTCGGAATGGTCCCTACCCCCGCAGGCGAACCACTTGGAGTCGAACTCGTAGCCGACGGCGCCGCAGCTGATCACCTCCGTTCCCGAGACCCGGGCCGACTGGCTGCGCGTCGCCGACCCGCTACGGCCGGCCCGGACAGGGACTCGCTCGCGCGTCGTCGCACGTCACCCTCACTGGTGCACCGGCTGCCGAAGCGGACGTACGAGGCCCGTGTCAGCTCCCCTGGCGGAAGAACCGCCCGATGCCGGCGATGAGCGCGCCACTCGCCAGCCATCCGATTACGACGGCGAGCCAGATGTAGACCATCACTGCCTTGCCCCATGCCAGGTCGGTGTCTGGAAGCCAGCGCGACGTCAGCCGGAGATCCACGCCAGGCACCAAGAGTTGGACGGAGTAGACGAACGGCTGGAACCACGGCCGCTGTGGATCCTCGGCGACCATCAGACCTGCTCGCGCCGCGAAGAGGAATACGAAGGAGCCGATCACGGCCATGACCAGGAGAAGTATCAGCGGCCGGTGTAGCTCGTACCCGAAGCGGGTCGTGACATCAAGTAGCCAGTTCCACACCCGGGCGGGCCGCCCGAGGTCCCCGCGCCCGGGCTTGCGCAGGTCCCGTTGTCGGGCTATGGCGATTTGCTTCGCGGCGGCCTCGTTGCCGTTGCGCTGATATGCCTGGCCCAGCTGGTGGTAGGCGTCGGAGTAGTGGGCCTTCGTCCTTCCCAGCCACGTGATCCACTGCTCGACGTCCAGTCCCGTCTCAGCGGGAGCTCGACAGGAGAAGCCGGCCAGCGCGAGCTGCTTCTCCGGCCAGTTGATCAGCGTGTCCTGGAGTGTCTCCACAGTGGCGAACGACAGGTTCACCTCGCCGCGGGACCGCTCGGACACCTCCCAGGTGAGCGTTCCTCCGATACGAACTCCCTGCGCGTCCACTCCCCCGTCCAGCCGGGCGCCGGAGAAGGTCAGGTCGCGGTCGATCCTCGCTCCGCGGATCTGCACCGGACCGCTGCTGTGGAATCCATGGTCGAGCAACACATCACCGTGACCGACCAGCCCGGTCAGGTCCAGGGTCCTCGTCTGGCCGTTCACGAGGGTTGCGCCGGAGAGCATCAACTGACGCCCGACGGTCGCTCTCGCAAGCCGAACCTCACCCAGCGCGTGGAACTCGTGCTCCGACTCGCTGTTCAAGAAGACGCTGCCTGGCGTGTCGAGCCCATCGGCGTTGAGTGCCCGGCCCCCCGGGTTGTCGAAGCGACCCGCGGTGCAGTTCAGCTCGGTATTAATCCGAGCACCGACGAGCCTCACCTCCCCCTTGGCGTTGAAGCCCCTGTCCAGGAACACGGAACCGTCGCACTGCATGCCGTCGGCGTCGAGCGCGTAGCCCTTCTCGTTGAAGAACATGCCGTTGGTGCAGTTGAGTTGGCGGGTCAGGTGCGCGCCGTCCAACCGCACTGCACCCTCTGCTCGGAACGCGTGGTCGAGATAGACCTCCTCTGCATGCAGGCGCCACGCCTCGAGCGCCTCGTCTCCGGGATTGGAGAATCTGCCGTGCGTGCAGCTCAACTGGCCGGTGATGTCAGCGCCGACGAGGCGGACCTTGCCGAACGCAGCGAATCCACGGTCGAGGAAGACCCCGGACCGTGCGCGTAGCGCATCGCAGCGCAGCGCGTATCCGTTCGCTCCGCTGCGGAAGGTCCCACCATCGGCCCGGAACCGGTTGACCGTGGCGCGTTCCAGGTAGACCTCACCGTTGGCGCGGAAGCCGTCACAGCACAGCAGGTCTGCTTCCACCGTCATCTCGTACCCGTTGATCGTGCAGGCGGAAGGGTTGACGAATGTGCCGCGCCGGCAGTCGATCGATCCCCCGACGTACGCCGACGCCAGACGCACCTCACCCCGCGCGCGTACACCCGCATCAGGGCGACCCGACCGCCCATCGCCGTCGAGGAACAGGCTGCCCTCCAGACGGAGGTCGCTCGCCTGCAGGGCAACCCCCTCCGGGACCTGGAGTGAACTATTGGTGAGGCGGAGGTCACCCTGCAGGTGCGCCCAGCGCAGGGAGATTGTTCCGCGCACATCCACATCCGAGACGGTGACGCTGGCCCTGCTCTGGAACCGGTCCGCCACGATTCCCGCGATCCTCCCGCCATGCCACTCGATCAACTCCCCGGCACGCGCGTCACTCAGATCGATGCGATCCTCGAAATCGCAGTTGACGAACCGCAGCGCGTGCCGGATGTGGACTCCGGAGAGATCGAGTCGACCGACGATGCGGCGATCAGTCGCAGTCAGATCCTGACCGTCGACACACCTCTCGCGCAGCTCCTCTGCTCGGAGGACCGGCTTGGGCCGCGGTCGCCGAGTCAAGGCATCGAACGCAATCATGTTGCACCCTCACTCCGCCTTCACCCGGCGTCATCGAGCACGACGAGCATCAGCTGTCCGCCGACGCGCGAACTGTGCGTGGTTCGCCGGCGACGCGTGCCAGGCGGCACTGGTGAACGCCCTCGGGCGACGGGGCCGGCCGGAGCTCTGCGGTCGCGGCGTGTACCGGCCGAAGCCGTCGTTCGACCGCTGGAATCGGCAGTCCCCGGTGATGATCGGCTGCCTCCGGTCGGTTTGCCCAACGGGTCGCAGTGCCGCCAGGCCGACGCGCCTGGCGGCAGCTACCGACAGTCCTGCGGCCGCACGGCAGACCTCGCCTGTGCTGAAACCGTGAGACATCTCAGGTCCTTCGAGTGGTCGAGGCTCGTGGTGGAGGGCGAGCATGGCGACTGCTTCTGTGCGCGCCGACAGGAAGCCTGATCCCAAGGCGTCACCGTGGCGTCACTGGCTCGTGAGCAGCCGCGCCCCCGTGCGATGCCCGCTGACGGGACACCGCTCAGGCAAGCATCCGGCCCGCTGAAGTCGACGCCGACGTGACCGGAGCCGGACCCGACACAGATCACGCGACAGTGCGTACGGCCTGCCGCCGGCGGTGCTTGGAAATCACCCGACCACGACATGTCACGAAAGGCCTGAACAGCCACCATCCGTGCGGCCCAGCAACGCGAGATGTGAAGCATCCTGGTGACGCGGGGAGAAAGTGCGGCGGCGCACTGAGCACGCGGAAGCCTTCGTGAGCACATCCGATCGAGCCGGTTTCCCTGCAGCCGCCTCCACTAACCCGCAACCTCGGGGAACTCGTTCGGGCCACCGGCACGCCGACCCGGCAGCGCGCGGAGAACCCCCCGACCGTCAGGGTCGGTCCGAGCGACTGTCAACTCCGCCGCGGCTGCTGCGCGAACAGCAGGGACGCCGGGTGCTGCAGCCCGCTGGGCAAGCCCTCAGAGCTGACCGGCGCCCATGGGACTCGGTTGCTCCCGGGAAACCGCGACGCAGGGTCGTGAGTACTCAGGACCGGCCGGTGACGGTGAGGACGACCGCGGCGTCCGGACCGAGGATCGGCTGGGCCGTGTCCGGTACCGGGATGCGCCCATGCCAGCGCCCCGGCGTGGGGTCGAGGTCGGCCAGCGGCGGACCGTCCGGCTGCCAGTCCCGGAGAGCACCGGGGATGACCGAGTTCCACATGACCCACGCCCGCGGCGCCGCCGCCCCGTCACCCGGCGCGATGTCGACGACCAGGGTGTCCTCCCAGTCCGCCGTCTGCTCCAAGTGCTCGAGAAAGCCGAAGACGCCGCCCTGCTCCCTGATCGAGATGAGCCGCAGGCGCAGCGCATGGCGCAACCGCGGCACCTCGATCGCAGTTCCCTGCTCGACAGGCCGCGGTGCGGCGCTGCTCAGGAAGGTGGTCACCAGCGGCACCGGGGTATCCGCGGTGTCCTTATCCCGGCGCCACTCGACCTGGACCGGGCAGTGATGGGCCGCGGTCTGCTCGTGCATGAGGATCGGCAGCCCGCGGATGGACATCTGCGTCTCCAGTTGCCAGATGAGCTCGTCGTCCTTCTCGCCGCGGACCCGCAGCCCGCCGAGCTCCGCGATCACCTCCAGGTCGCCGAATAGAAAGCGCCGCAGGTTTTGATAGCCCTCCTCGGAGTTGACCATCCCGTACCGCCCGCTGTGGCTGCGGTACACGAAGGCCCGGCGGGCCCCGGGGACGTAGGCGTTGTCGATCTGGACCAGGCCGTCGCTGCGTGCGCCCACGGCCTTGGCAGACAACCCCCGGGCGACGTCGTAGTCCTCGGGGTTGGTCCCCACGAGGCAGAAGACGCGGTCAAGCGGGAACACCCCGTCCGGGATCTCGGCAGGCCGCCAGCCTGCCGGCGGCTCGTCGGACCGCCGCGCCGAGCGAGGGGTGAGGTACTGGTACATCCGCTCGGGGCCGAAGATGCCGGCTCCGTTGACGTCGAAGAAGTCGCGCAGTCCCTCCACAAGGCCACCGCCAACGGCGAACTCGATGCCGCCGTGCGGGGTGCCATAGGTGAACAGGCACGCCACGAGATCCTCGGCGCGTTCCCCGCGATCAGGGATAACCCGCTGGATCAGCGACCGGCAGACCAGCCCGCCCATCGAGTGCGCGACCAGATGGACCCGCGGCGCGCCGGTCTTGCGCCGGATCAGCTGCACCAGCTCGTAGAGGTCCTCGGCGGCCTTCTCGATCAAGAAGTCCTCGGGGTTGCGGCCTAGGGTCGACGCGGACACGTCATAGAATCGATGCACCCAGATGGTGGCCTGCGGCACCTTCCCGTCCGGCTGTGCGGCGAGGTAGACCTGCTGGCTGCCCTCGACGATGAGCCGGTACCCGTCATCTCCGATCAGCCGTAGCAGCGGGCTCTCGAACTGGTAGAAGACGGGATCCGTGCTGTTCCCCACCCGGACATGCACCGAGCCCTCGTTGAAGCCGTACAGCGGGTCGTCGACCGCTCGATCGATCCCCGATGTCCCGCCGGCGTACCCCCGGACATAGATGATGGGCAGCTTCCTGACCGGGTCCCACTCCGGCGCGGGTGGTCGAGCGCCATGGAGGAGGGGTTGCTCCTCGATGAGCCGGACACGTGACGGTTCAGCGAGCTTGAGCTTCCGACCGAACAGGCGCCGGAACGGGTGGATACCAGGCATGCCCTTCTCCTGTAGATGCGTTGGGTCGAGACGGCGTTCAACGCGGCGGCAACGAAGCCATCGATCCCGATGATCGGGGCGCCCGGACTCCCCTCCAGCGTGATCGACCGATGCCCGTCGGCGCTGGTGGCAGCCACTGTCGACGGTCGTACGTGCAGTCGTAGTCGCCGCCCGTCACCGCTGCGTCACCGATACGCGTATGGGCCTCGCGACCCGTCCGGCAAGGTTCCGTGTCCGCGCGGTGGCGACAGGACGGTGAGCCCGACGGACAGTCAGCGGGTCCAACGACCTCGTGCATGGTTAGCGGCGGGCCGTCGTCGATCTGTCCAGGACCAGGTCGATCACGCGGCGGTGCCGGCCGGGAGAGCTCTTGGCGGGTGGTGAACCAGTTCGGGTCGTAGGGCCCATTCCTGGCTGGAAACCAGTCCGGCGACCGCGGGCAGGATTGTGTCCAGGTGGTCGCGTCGGCCGAGGTGTCGGGACAGGGCTTGCCAGTTCTTGAGGTGGCCGATGCCGTGCTCGACGCGGATCCGCTTGGACGCATGAGCCCGCCGTTCGGCCTCGTGCGCCGCGGCGACGGCGGGAAAGACCGGAATTGGGTCCTTGCGCCGGGCCGGCCGCGGCGTGACGACCGCGCCGGCGGTCTGGGTGCTCAGCCCCTGATACCCGGCGTCAGCCAGCAGGGTGACGCCGGGGATGAGGGCCAGCCGTTCGACCAGGCCGGCCTGGCGCACCTGGGTCAGATCATGAATAGAGCCGGAGCGGGTCTGTCCGCAGCACAGCAGCCGCCCGGCCGGGTCGGTGATCACCAGGGCGTCGACGGTGGTGGCGCGGGGCCCTGCCAGAACGGCACTGCCCGGACTCAGCTCGAACTCCTGGAGCGAGCTGGGGGACGAGCCCGGACGGGATCAGGCCAGGAAGGACTCCCAGCCGGCGGCCGGGGGCGTGCCCACCGGCAGGGTGCGGAGCCGGTCGAGAACGGCGGGGTCCTGCACGTCCAACCAGGCCACCAGCTGACGAAAGGACACCAGGTGCACCTCGGGCCGGCCGGCGATGGCCCGCAGCGCGTCCTCCACGGCGTCCATGTAGATCCCGCCGTTCCACTGCTCGAAGTGGTTGCCGACGAAGAACGGAGCACGGTTGGTGGTGTAGGCCCGCTCGAACCCGGCCAGATAGGCGTCGGTGGCCTGTTGTCGCCAGGTGCCGTACATCGCCGGGTCACCGGCCACGTCCCCTCGGGTCTGCCGGTACATGAGGTTGTAGTCCATGGCGAGCACGCTGGCGCCGACGCCGGGGTCGGTCGTCGGGAAAGGCACCGACGGCAGCGGAAAGTCCCACAGGTCGAGCTTCTTCCCGGGCCAGACCTGCCGGCCGCCCGGTGAGCTGGCGTCGTACCGCCACCCCAGCGCGGCGGCGGCGGGCAGCAGGCCGTCCTGGCCCTCGAGGCACGGGGTGCGGCCGCCGATCAGCTCGACGTCGTAGTCGAAGGGCAGCGGCGGCAGGTCGCTGCAGCCGGTGGTGGTCTTCCACGTCTGCACGAACCGCTTCGCCTGGGAGATCTCGCTGGCCCAGTCCTCCGGGGACCACAGCCGGACCCCGTGCTCGCCGCAGAAGTGACCGTTGAAGTGGGTGCCGATCTCGTCCCCGTCGAGCCAGGCCAGGCGGACCTCGGCCATCGTGTCCAGCACCTCCTGGGTCGACAGGAAGCCGATGTCGGAGGAGCCGACCGGATGCCGCGGCGGGGCGTAGCGCATCCGCTGCTCGGCCGGCAGCGCGTACACACCGCTCAGGAAGAAAGTCATCGACGCGCCCAGCTCCTGCGCCAGCGTCCGGAACCGGGGGAACTGGCCGGTGGACAGATTGGCCGCGCCGTCCCAGGAAAAGACCACGAATTGGGGCGGGCGCTCGCCGGGCCGCAGACGCCGCGGAACCGGCTGGTGAGGCTGTGGGCCGGTGTCGGCGGTCGATCCGTCGCCGATCAGCCGCACCTGCGGCGTCGGGACCGGAAGAGACGATGGAGCCGAGGAGGTGGTGGACGCGGGCGTGGTCGACACCGTCGCCGTGAACGAGCGGCCACCGACGCCGCAGCCGGCGGCGGCGAGCGTGGACGCCCCCGCCCAGCCCAGCAGCGCCCGTCGGCTCAGCTCCCGCACGCGTCGTCACAAGTTGCACCCATGCATCCCCCAGGCCCCGTGCCCGCGCCATCCATGCGCCGCCATCTATGCTGCCGCCATCCGTGCTGCAGTGGCCCCGTGACACGCCAGCGGCCCGTAGGGGCCACCGGAACCTCGCCCGGCCTCCCGCCACACCTCCGACCGAGCAGCGCCGTGGCCGTGGTCGTGGCCGCGGCTGCACCGTCCCGGGCGGCTGGGACGGTCAGCGACCGGCGATCAGCACCCCTCAGACCAGTCGCGCGGCGACGCGCGGAAGGCGGCGCCGAAGCGCTGGCTGCAGTGGCTGACGTCGGCGAATCACCACCAACGGGCGACGCCTCCGATGGTGACCCGAGCCGAGTCCGGAGAAGCAAGCCGCTGGCGCCCGGTGGAGGCGCCGATCGACGATCCACTGGGCTGATGTCCGGTCGTGGCCCCTGCTCCCCGACGTCGTGAAGGTGCCGGTGGAAATCGCGCGCCGCAGCGACGCGGACAACCGGGGAGGTCGCGGTCGCCAGGTGGGTGTGGTCGCCAGATGGATCTCGATGTGGGCACCCCGCCGGTTGTCGCCAATGGAGTTCGAAACCCAGAACAGGATCGTCGTGGCCTTAAGAACTCATTTCAGAACGACCGGTAGTTGTCGGTAGCAGATGAGGGCGCAGGCCAGCTGGAGTAGGCCGAGGTGGATGTCGGCGCGGCGCTCGTAGCGGGTGCGAAGCCGTTTGAAGGCGTGCAGCCAGGCGAAGCCGCGCTCGACCACCCAGCGCTGCTTGCCCAGGCCGGAGCCGTGGGCGACGCCGCGGCGAGCAATACGCGGTGTGATGCCGCGCTGGCGAAGCTGGCGGCGGTACTTGTCGTGGTCGTAGCCGCGATCGGCGAACAGCTCCCGCGGTCGCCGGCGGCGCCGGCCGCGCCGGCCGCGGATCGGCGGGATGGCATCGACCAGCGGAATGAGCTGGGTGACGTCGTTGCGGTTGCCGCCGGTGAGCGTGACCGCAAGCGGGATGCCACCGGCATCGCGAATCAGGTGGTGCTTGGAGCCGGGGCGGCCACGATCGACCGGCGAGGGGCCGACGTGGTCCCCCCTTTGAGCGCTCGCACGTGGCAGCCGTCGACCGCGCAGCGGTCCAGATCCAGGTCACCGAGCGCACGCAGCTGGGCCAGCAGCAGCTGGTGCAGCGCCGGCCAGACGCCGGCCTCGGTCCAGTCCCGCAGCCGCCGCCAGCAGGTCACCCCGGAGCAGCCGACCAGCGAGGTGGGCAGCTGGTTCCAGGTGATGCCGGTCTTGAGCACGAACACGATGCCGGCCAGTGCGGCCCGGTCATCGATCGGTCGCCGGCCCGGATGGCGGTAGCGGCGGGGCTTGGGCGGCGGGAGCAGTGGCGCGATCTGCTTCCACAGCCCGTCAGGCACGAGCTCCTCGATCACCCACCACAGCCTCGACAGGTCGGGCAGATTGCCGCGGCAGGCACGCCGAGCTCATCTTGAAACGATCTCTTAACCTGTACGGCGTCCGGAGGGACACCCCGGTGTGGCGCAACCTCCGACTGGTGGGGACCAGTACGCACCTATCCTGCTGTTGTGCAAGGCGCTCTCATGGGAAGTTGGCTTCCGCTGATCGGTGGTGCTGCCGCCGGCGCCTTCCTCACCCTCCTGGGCACGCTGTACAGCGGCTACCTCAGTCGCCGCCACGAGCACCGCCGATGGCTGCTAGACAAGCGCTTGCAGGCATACACGGAATTCCTCGCCGTCATGGCTGAGTGGGAAGTGCTGTATCGACGCGTCCGTTTGAAGCACATTGACGACTCAGACATGGCAGAGGTAAGGGATCTGTCGAAGCGACTCGCCGCGAGCGTTAGGGCCCTGCGCCTGCTCGCTCCGCAGAACATTAGTAACCGCGCTACGCGGACGGAGAGTGACGCACGAGTTCTTCTCGTCGCCGCCACGAAAGAGAGCGACGAGCGAGAGGGAGGCAAAGAGCGCCCCTTCCCAGACAAGTACCACGAACTCTGGGAGCATGTGGACGTCCTCATTAACACCCAGCAGCAAGACCTAGGTGCCGGCCAGCGGTCCCGAAGGAATCGCGGGATGCGCGGTCGCCTGGCGTGGTGAGGCTAGCGACACCCGTGCGCCTCGCTTCGCAACCCGCGGGAAGGACATCAGTGACCGAGCCATGCCCTTAGTCCGCCTTACCGATCAGGCTCGGTATGAGACCTATCGGGTGACGGCGACTGCGCCGTACGACGACCGTGAGCGGGCCGTGGCCGGCTCGCGCGGGCAGTTGCGTCTCATGGCCATCGCCGACAGCGCAACACCGGACTGGTCGACGATGACCATCGAGGGCCCGGTTGAGGTGACCGGGCTGCACGGCGCCACCTGGTACGAGTGGACCGCAACGGGCGAAGCGCGACGGAACGGATCCTGACGTCCTCAGTACGCACAGCGCCCCCTGGGAGTCGAATCGACGAACTCCCCGGGGGCGCTGGTACGAGGGACCACGGATTACGCAGGCGCTCAGCGACTACCTGCCGACTGCCCGCTGCCCTTGACCCCCTAGCGCTATGCGGCTGCTGCGGTCAGGTCCTTCAGCTTGCTCTCGGCCGCGGTCAAAGCGACCTGTGCCGTCTCGATGGGACCCACGAGGAGAGGGTCCGCCTCAACTCGGCTGAGCTCCGCCTGGGCCGCGTCGATGGCTGCGGTGTCGCTAACAGCGGTCGTCACCGCCTGCTCGGCACTCAGGATGAGGTCCGGCAGTCTGGCCTCGATGGCAGCGGCAGCCTTCCCCGCGTTCGTGATCTTCACCGCGAACTCGCGAGCCTTAGTGTTGTCTTCCTGAGAGCATTCGATCACCGACGCGACGTCGGGGTTCTCGATGCTGAGGTAGACCGCACCCGTCTTCTTCTTCGCAGCCAGGGCAAAGACTCCGATAGTGACCAGCCGGGTGGCGGTGATGCGGCTGGAGACCTGCGCGTCGACGGAAGCCACCGTGCCGCCAACGTGACCCGAGCCGTGCGGAGTCTCGATCCAACGCTCATACAGGCGGATGCCTTGGTAAGACCCAAGGGCGCGACCCTTGGGGTCCCTCAGTTGCCTGAGGTGGCTCTCACGCTGTGCAACATCAATCGAGTGCGCCCTAGTGGCGCGCTCGAGATCCCGCGTTACGTTCGCGAGCGCCTGCGTATGGGCCTTCGTGGCTTCCTTAAGCGCCTTCTTCTGCCTGCTCACTTCCTTACGAGCAAGAGAGACCGCCGGATCGGCGGAGCGACTGCGTGCCCAAAAGAAAGCGCCCATCCCTACAGCAACGACCGCTATGACGACCAGTGCGACGAGCATGAAGCCTCCCCGTTTGAAGCCCCACGTGGGGCTTAGGTCCGTGGAGGCTAAGCACAAGGGAGCCTGACAAGTCGGACCTTGGGGCGTCCGTGGGAACCGTTGTCCCTTCGGTCCCAACCGGAACCTCAGCACCGTCGCTTCGGCGCCCCGACGGCGGCACTGGCCTACTCGGCCGGGCGCATTTGCTCCGTCTGCGTCGGCGAGCCTAGGCGGTGGCCCCGAAGCCAGTGCGGGCTGCTAAATCAAGCTGTCGATGCCCGAATGGGACGCCTCACACCATGCGCGCCGCGTCTCACGCTCCACTCGCAACCGCTCAAGAGGATTGCCGAGCACATCGCCGTGCACGGCCGACCACATGCGGCGCGCCTCGATCCACTCGGACACCGACCGCCACTCGCCGGGCACGAATCGCTGCAGACGCAACGGTGCGTCCACCACCACTGGCTCCGGCCGCCGCCTCACCGAGCACCCACCCGGGTGTCCCCGTCACCCTCGACAGGCGGGAGACCGCTCGGGAGGCGTCCGGTACCTCCCCGGTGGCTGACTGTGGGCCTGTACCCGTCTCGCCCACCACTCAGGACCCCGGGTTGGAGCCTTTTCCTTTGCCTCAACGAGGACCGGCGGCAGTTCGAGGCTGTGCAGTGCCAGCCGCTCGCGAGCGAATAGGCCGGGGTCACCTGGGGCTCCATCGCAGCGGCCTGGACGACGCTCGCCGTGGGCGGGCGAGCACCACGAAGCCGACGAGCGCGACCACCGCGACGAGCGCCTGCAGACGGCGGTCGGCCGCCCGTCGGCGCAGCGGAGCCAGGACCCCCGCGAGGACGATTGAGCCGTTGGCCCCGGAGACCGTCGGCTAGCCAGGTGCTAGCTGATCGACCGCGAGCTTTACCTGCCGCGGGCCTGGACGGATGACCGCGAGCGGGCCCGCGCCGCCGGCATCGGCGACGAGGTGGAGTTCGCGACCAAGCCGGAGCTGGCCTGCCGCATCCTCACCCGCGCCCTCGACGCCGGGGTACCGGCCGGCTGGCTGACCGCCGATGAGATCTACGGCTAGGACAAGCGGCTGCGGGTCTGGTGCGAGCAGCGCGGCCTGCCGTATGTGCTGGCCACCCGCTCGAATGACACCGTCGCGACCGTCGACTGGCGGCAGCGGCGGGTCCGCGCGCTGGCTCATGGCCGTCGCCGAGGACGCGACACTGGACTGGTCAACGAGGACCGTCGAGGGTCCCGTCGAGGTGACCGGGGTGCACGGGGCCACCTGGTACGAGTGGACGGCGACCGTGGAGGTGCGGCGGAGCCCAACCTCCCCCACGGCGCAGCGACCCTTCTGAGAACCGCTAGATCAACTTCTCGAGGGATTGCTGGTGTGGGGGCTAGGCACCCGCCTGCAGTCGTTTGTCGCGACCACCGCCGGTGCTTCCAAGCGGCCCGCTCAGGGATTCTCCTCCGGCAGTCGCAGCCGTCGAGCGCGAAAGCGGAGGCCGCCGGGGCCTGCGTACGGAGTGCCGTATGCGCGATGCTCCGGTCGCCCGATGGGTGGTGTTGCGGTCCCCGGGACGCATGGGACCCAAGTGAGGACGACAGGCGAAGGTTGCCCATGGCTGGTCTGAGGATCGGCATGATCGATCACCATACAATCTGTATCGGAACGGCTTCGTTGTGTGAGGGTGAGGGCCGCCTCACCCACAGATTTCTGGAGTCCGAATCATGCGTCGTCGTACCACCGCCGCTGTTGGTGTCCTGTTCACCGCAGCCCTGTCCTTCGGCTTCTCCGGCACGGCCCAGGCCGCCGATCGGGACTGCCCCGACTTCCCCAGCCAGGCCGCGGCTCAGGCTGCCTACGACGCAGTTCCTGGCGACCCGGAGCGCCTTGATGGCGACGATGACGGCTTGGCGTGTGAGGACTACGCGTACGCGCCGGCCTCGTCCACCACGGACACGACGTCCACGCCCCAGGTGGGGACTCGACCCGCCGGCGCGGTTGCAGCTGGGGACGGAAGCTCGTCCAGCGACGAGGCCAGCGCGCTTCCCTACGTCCTGGGCGGCGTCGCCCTGACCGCGGCCGGTGGGGCTGCGATTGCTGCCCGGCGCAGCTCCCGCGCGACCGTCTAACCGTCCAGACGTGCACCACCGCGCACGCACCACCCGGCCCGGCCCATCAGGGACCGGGGCGGGTGGCGCGGTGCGCATCGTCGGGGCGTACCCCCCGCCGCTCCCTTCAGCGTGGGCGACAGACACCGACGCCGAGCTCGAGGCCCTGCTCACCCGGCCGCCCCGGGTCACCCGCTACGGACAGCCCAGTCGACGCGCTGTCCGGCGCGCCCGGCCACCCGCCGCCCGAATCTGGGCGGGCACCTCGGCGGTGCTCGCCGCCGCGGGGATCGCCGCGGTCGTCGTCCTGCCCCAGGACACGAGTGGAGCTGTCCGGCTCGACGTTCCCCTCGCCGTGGTAGCACCGCCGGTCACTACGACTGTGCCCCCGTCCGCGCCTCCTGCCGAATCAGTCAGTCCGGCGGCCAGCGCACGGCAACTGCCGGCCAGTACTCCCACTCGGGTCCAGATACCGGCCCTTGGAGCCACTTCCCGGATCATGGAGCTTGGCTTGGAGCGGGACGGTTCGATGGAGGTTCCGCCGGGCGCATACCCGGTGGGTTGGTACGACGGCAGCCCCACACCCGGCCAGCTCGGGCCCGCCGTGCTCGCCGGCCATGTCGACTGGGAGGGCGAGCCGGGAGCCTTCTACGGGCTCCGGGAGCTGCGCCCCGGGGACACCGTCGTCGTCGACCGCGCCGATGGCACCGTCGCGACCTTCCGCGTCGACCGCGTCGAGGAGCACGCCAAGGACGACTTCCCGACCGAGGAGGTCTACGGCGACATCGACCACGCCGGGCTGCGGCTGATCACCTGCGGTGGAGCCTTCGACGAAGACGCGGGGGACTACCAGGCCAACGTCATCGTGTTCGCCAGCCTCGCAGCGGTCGGCTGACACTCAAGCACCTTCCCGCCGTCCGGCGCAGGACGGTCTACGTCCCGAGCAGTCAGTTGCTTGGACGATTAGCCTCGATGGGGCGAAGGATCCTTGCCGACCTAGGCATAGTCGTCTAGATCGTCATGGTGCTGGCGGTGCTTATCCCCCTGCTTGATCAGTTGAGCTGGTACTTCGAGGCCACCCGCTGACCCATCTCACCGCGGTCGCCACCGCGCTCAACAACCGGCCCCGCAAGACCCTCAGCTGGAAGACCCCCGCCGAAGCCCTCACGAGCACCTAATGTCGCTGCAACAGTCCGGTGTTGCGACGGCTGATCGAGTCCGCCCTGCACGCCGCGGTAGGAGTGGTGCACCAGGCCACGGACGTCCCGCTCGTCCCGGGCTCGGGTCCACAGGCCCTGCTCGAGGGCGTCGAGGGCGTCGAGGGCCAAGTCCGCCCGCAGCGAGGTGGAGGCCTGCCAGCCGACGATCCGCCGGGAGAACCTGTCCATCACGAAGGCGACGTAGACGAACCCCGACCAGGTGGCGACGTAGGTCAGGTCGGCCACCCACAGCCGATCGGGCGCGGGCGCGGTGAAGTTCCGGTCGACCAGATCACCGGGGCGGGCGGCGACCTCGGCCGGCACCGTGGTGCGCTTGACCTTCCCGCGCACCGCCCCGGCCAGACCCAGCTGGCGCATGAGCCGCTCGACCCGGCAGCGGGCGACCGGGATG
The DNA here is from genome assembly GCF_900115395.1 of Geodermatophilus obscurus. Classification (GTDB taxonomy): domain Bacteria; phylum Actinomycetota; class Actinomycetes; order Mycobacteriales; family Geodermatophilaceae; genus Geodermatophilus; species Geodermatophilus obscurus_B. Next base: position 12,010 of record NZ_FOWE01000013.1, on the reverse strand, counting down.
CCTTCCCGGTTCAGCTGATGCCAGACCTTGCGGACGCCGTAGACGCCCAGGTTGGCCTCGTGCACCCGGGTGATCTCGGCCTTGAGCCGCTCGTCGCCGACGGCCCGCGCCGAGGGCGGCCGAGCGTGGGAGGCGTAGTAGGTGCTCGAAGGCGATCTTCGCGCCGGCGGCAGTGAGCGCGCGGCAGATCGGCTCGACCCCGAACTGCTCCCTGTGCTGGTCGATGTATGCGATCAGCGCCGATGTGGGCGGTCGAGCTCCGCCGCGAAGAAAGCCGACGCGGACTTGAGGATCTCGTTCGCCCGGCGCAGCTCCCTGTTCTCCCGTTCCAGCTCGGCGATCCGCTGCCGGTCATCGGTCGAGGTCCCCGGCCGCACCCCGCTGTCGATCTCGGCCTGGTTGACCCAGTTGCGCAGCGTCTCGGGATTGATCCCCAGTTGCTGGGCGACCCGGACGAGTGCGCCCTTGCGCTGCCCGGTCTCCTCGCGGACCTCGAACACCATTCGCACGGCCCGCTCACGCAGCTCGTCGGGGTACTTCTTCGGTGCTGGCACTGCTCCACCCTTCCGTGGGTTCAGTGCCTCCATCAATCCCGGGGCGGTTCACCCGCGCCACGCACGATCAGCACCGTGGCGTAGCCGGCCGATACCCGCTTCACCCCCAGGAGGCCGATCCTCGCCGAGCGGGGCTTGCCTGTCGTCCGTGCCGCTTACTGTCACCGCCGTGACGGACACGGACGTGCAGGGACAGGCGGGCCCCCCGCTGGCAGGCGACGAGGCCGCGACGCTGCTCGGCTCCCTGGAGCGCCAGCGCGCCACGCTGGCATGGAAGACCGGGGGCCTGGATTAGGCGGGCCTGCGCGCCACGGTCGGCGCGTCGTCGCTCACCCTGGGCGGGCTGCTGAAGCACCTGGCGTTCGTCGAGGCCCTGACGTTCTCCACCAAGTTCCTCGGCCGCAGTCCGGGCGCTCCCTGGGACACCGCCGACTGGGACGCCGACCCGGACTGGGTCTGGCACACAGCCGCTGAGGACTCGCCCCAACAACTTCGTGCGCTGTGGCAGGACGCGGTAGCTCGCTCTCGGGCTGTGGCCGCGGAGGCGCTGGCCGACGGCGATCTGGACCGGCTGGGCTCGGGCTGGCCCGATGGTCAGGTCGCCAGCCTGCGCCGTCTGCTCATCGACCTGATCGAGGAGTACGCGCGCCACGTCGGCCACGCCGACCTGATCCGCGAGTCGGTAGACGGCCTGGTCGGGGAGGACCCGCCGGTCGCACAGCCTCCTGCCGCAGTTTCAGCAGCGACCAGATGACGAACCGATGAAGCGGGCGCGGGCGTCGGTGCCCGCGGCGCCCGCGCACCGACCGGAGCCCGCTGCACGACGTCGCCGACCTGGCACGCGACCCCGCCGGCCGCTGCCGGGCGCAGGGTTCCTCCGCTCAGCTGCCGGGCGGTGACGCCCCCATCGACTTGACCAGCAGCAGCACCGCCGCAGCGGCGGCGAAGAGCACGGCAGCGGCCTGCACGCCGGCCAGCGCATCGCCGGACATCGGGATGAGCACCGCGTACCGGCCGATGGTCAGGGACCCAGCCAGCAGCGCGGCCACCAGGCTGCACAGCCCCGCAGCCAGCTCCAACCGGCCGTCCCGGTGGTGCAGCGCCCGCCACCGGAGGAACTCCCCGCGGGAGGCGACGAAGAGCTGCACGGAAGCGTCGTGTTCCACGCGGTGCTCCGTCGCGACGGTGACCTCATGCTCGTTGTCGCCCGGGTTGGTGTCCACGGGCCGCCCGACAAGGGGGGCACGACGATCGGCTACGACCGCCCGCACGTACGGCGGTCGGCCCGTGCTGTTCTCAGCCCGCGTCGCTCCGGAAATCTGCAGCAGCAGCGGGTGCACCTCGTCGCTGCTTCTTGCCTTCCAGTTGACGTCGGGCATCCATCTCTCCCCCACGGGCGGCGGTGGTGGTGACGATTGCCCCGGCGGCGGAGGCGTCGCGGACGTCGTCGGTGGCGTGCTCATCCCGCACCGCCGGACGCGGATGTGATCACGCGAAGACTTGCTGGGTCGCCATCACCGGCGTGCCGCGACGTGGCGAGCGCCACGCCGTACGCCCGGGCGACCGCCCCCAGCACGTCGGGCAGCTCCTCCGCCGGCGTCTCGGTGCCCACGAGCAGCGCGAGGGCAGCGGCGAGGAGACGCTGAGCCTCGGGACCCACGGCGGTCCAGAACTTCAGGTAGGGCCCGTGCTCGGGATGCGCTCTCGCAGCGGGATCCTTCGCGCGCGCGTCGACTTGCTTGTGCAGGTTGTCCGCCCGCGCCTCCAGCCACGTCTTGAAGGCCGGCCCGTAGTCGGGATGGTCCCGAACCCATTCTGTCAGGGTCATCGGCAGGTGAGGTGCTGCGGCTCCGCCCGCGGCCCGGCCCGCCACGGTGGCGAAGTCGGGCTCGGCGAGCCGCACCAGTTGCACGGCCACGCCGGTGACCGCCGGATCGCCGAGGCCGCCGGGGGCGGCTTTCTGCTGGGCCACCCACTCCCGGAAGGTCAGGCCCTGGGCTCCGGCGGCGGCCGCCTGGATCTGTGGCTCGCAGAAGATGCACAGGAAGGTTCCGCGCACGAGGCGGGCGCCGTGGTGGCCGCACGCGAACGCGGAGCAGTTGGCGCAGGTTCCCAGCGGTTCGCCGACGGCGCACAGCCCCATCGGCGTCCGGGGCACGCCCCGACAGCACATGTGACAGCGCATGACCGTGTGCCTTCCTTTCGGCTTTCCGAGGATCGGCCCGAGCACCTCTGCTCCGCTGCGGCGGCCCTCCGATCTGGGGCCGCGTCGGGCCGGAACAGGCGCGTCCTCACCGGCTGCGGTGCTCGGGTTGCGCCGTCGCCGTCGCCGTACCGGCTCCGCTGCGGCCCCGGATGCGGTGCCGCCACCCGCCGCCGCGCCGCGGAAGCCGGCAGAGGGGTGGTCGCGGTCCTCAGTCGGCGTGGGTTCGCTCGGCGGTTCCAGCACCCTCGCCCCCTGCCTGCGTGTCCCCCGCGGTCGCGCACCCGACCGGTCGCGCCGGATGGCGGCGCAAGGCGACGAAGACGCTAGGCGCCGACCGTCACCAGAGCGTCACGGCGGTCCGGGCGTCTGACCTTGCGCTCAAACCGGTCGGGACGTAGGCCGGACGGTGGTAGCGAACCCCTCCCGGCGGCGTGCTCGCCGCCCGGTCAGCGACGGCCGGGTCCGTGCCGCCTTTCCCGTGGCCGTCTCCGACGTACAGCCCGACTCGACCCACGACCTCACCGCCGCCCGGGCCACCGGCTTCCTCGGTGCCCTGCACGCCGCGCCCGCCCTGCTGGGCCTACCGCCCTGGCCGACAAGGGGTACGACGGCGCGGGCATCGGCATCCACACTCCGACCAAGGGCGGCAACCTCATCGTGTGGCTAACGATAGATGGAACCGAGATCCCCCACTTAATCTCTGGGTTAGCTGGTAGCGCGATTGGCGCAATCGTGGGGATCTTGTCCGGTGGTCCGGGGGCAGGAGACGGTCAGCGCCCCACAGAGACCCGGATGCCGGCGGACACCTGTCCAGCTGACTGTGCCCGGCGCCAACGTCAGCTGAACGGCGAAATCAGCCCGCCGAAAGGCCCTCCCGGCCTGGATTCACGAGTACAACCATCACCGGCCCACACCGCGATCGGAAATCGCCCACCCATCACCCGCTTGACCGACCTCCGGGCAGTACAACTAGCCGAGACCGGGAGTCAGCTCCCGGTCTCTTCTTGTCCCGCCCCTGAGTCGCTCGCCGACTTCGCCTGAGTCGATTGAGTGTTGACCTGCTCGTCCTTACCACATCGCTTAGCTAGTTGACGGATACCGATGATACTGCCACCCAACGCGACGACACTGGCCAGGAGTCCCTCGAGGGACGATAGGAAGGTCAGCATGTTAGTCCAGACCCGGCCTGCCCAGAATTCAAATGTGCCCTCAACATGTACCGCGATTTCTACGCGCTCGTTCTGAATCAGCAGCTCCCCGGTCGATGCGTCCAGAATTCTCAACACCAGCGATATTTTGTAGTCACCCGGCTTGTTCGGACGCAACTCCCAGGCCCGAGTCGGGCGGTCATCGAGACTGTCGATGAGCTGGTCAACTTCGGATATTGCGGCCACATCGCCCGGAAATAGGGGTGCTGCCAGCTTCAGGCTGGCCTTACCGCCTAGGAGCGCGTCAACTCGAGTTCGACTCGGTTGGGTCGACCGCAAGGTCTCATATTCGGCTTTCAACCGAGTCACCTCAGCGACGTTCCCGTCCTCGCGTGCGCGGGCTAGATCGACCATCATGGCGTCGAGTTCTTGCATGACGCGTTCTTCATCGGCGCCGAGCTCCGCGGGCCGGCCCGCACCGTCTCGCGGGTGCTGGTGCGCCGCGGGCAGCCCCCGGCTGGCCGCGCTGGACCCGATGACCGGGCAGCTGATCCGCGCCTCGAAGCACACCGCGGTCCGCTACGAGCGGTCCCGGCCCGGCGAGCTGGTGCACATGGACGTCAAGAAGCTGGCCCGCATTCCCGACGGCGGTGGCTGGCGGGCACACGGCCGCGCCGCCGGCAGCACCAGCCGCCGCCGCGACACCGTGGTGGGCTACGACTACGTCCACTCCGTCGTCGATGACCACTCCCGGCTGGCCTACTCCGAGATCCACTCCGATGAGAAAGGCGCCACCTGCGCAGCCTTCCTCGACCGCGCCGCCGCCTACTTCACCGGCCACGGCATCGACCGCATCGAGCGGGTCATGACCGACAACGCCTGGGCCTATCGCTGGTCACTCCGCGGGGTCATCACCGCACTCGGCGCCCGGCAGAAGTTCATCCGACCGCATTGCCCGTCGCAGAACGGCAAAGTCGAACGCCTCAACCGCACCCTGGCCACCGAATGGGCCTATCGCCAGGCCTTCAGCAGCAACGACCAGCGCGCCGCCGCCCTTGCTCCGTGGATCGAGCACTACAACACTCAACGCCGCCACAGCGCACTCGGTGGACGCCCTCCGATCAGCCGCCTGGCACCAACCTGATGGCCGGGTACAGCTAGCTCATGTCGATGCGGAACCATGTGCCCCATGGGCACCGAGGGCAACGACAGCGCTGGGGGCAAGCACATCCGCCGCGAGATCAATGACCCGATCGGGATTAGCGACAGCGTCCACACAGCCGTACGCCAAGGCGTTGACCTGGTCCTGGCGGCGGGCCTCGCGCCGGAGCAGCTGGCCGACTTCATAGCGTCCTTACGGGAGGCCGTCAGTCGAGGGACCCCAATCGAGGAGGTCCCTGCCGCCCAGTGGGTCCCGGGGTTGGAAGCATGGAAGCGAGACAACCCTGCACTATTCGTAGTGCTGGTGGGCGTGCTCGGTGCATTGCTCAGTGTTCTGGGAACGTGGTGGGTGGCGCAACAGGGGTCCGACGCAGCGCCGACACAAGTCGAAGTGAACGTCTATCAACCGGCGCCGCGGCCGACTGTCGAACAGATCGACGAACAGATCGACCGAGTCATCGAGGACAAGCTTCGCGAGTACCAACAAGAGCCACCCTCAAGCGAGCGGCTGAGGGGCGGGGTACCGCCATGGCTCAGTCCGTGAGCCTCCAGACCTGCGCCCACTACTTCCCTTCTGTACGGGGCACACTTGGCAGGCGGTCGATATGGGGGTAAACAGCGCGCCCGAAGCCAGTAACCACAGGGTGCTTGTCCTTATCCCATGACCTACCCTCAGCCGGAATGATTAGGTTCAACCTGCGGAGATGCCTTAGGCGCTCGTGCGCCTCGCTCTCCCGTTTGAAGCCTGGAATGAGGACCCCGACCGTATCCCTGCCGTTTGACGCATATATGTCCTTGAAGAGCTTTTTTGCTGGTTCGTCCAGCCCGTTGGCGGGGTCCGTAAGCTCCTTCGTTAGTTCATCGAGTGTGAGCCTCAAGTCGTCCCTGCCGAACTTCATCGAGACGCCAGAAGTGCCGACAGTGATGGACTCCACAGTCGCATCTCGCAGGACCCGTATCATGGCTTTGCCAAAGACGAGTAGCAGAATGAGAACTACGCCAGGCCATAGTGCGTCCCTGTAGAAGTCCTCGCTTCGATTGGTCATGAGAGTCGTGAGGTCGGCGATGAGACGCCCTAGGGGTGACGCGAGCTGCACTATGACAGCCACGAGAGCGAAGCCGGCGACGACCCACAGATAGATGCGAAGCACACGATGTCGGTCTTTCAGTGTTCTCAAGTGCTGCTTCACCTTGTCGCCAGCAAAGAGCCTGCTCAGTCGCTCTGGCACCGGCGCCAACAGGACAATCCCGGTGATCAGTACGAGTCCAATGAGGACCCAGATGACTGGCTCAATGGCCACAGATCAGTTTGACGCCTTGGTTCGCCTCTGTAAGCCATGATGCACAGGCCGAGACGCCCGACGGGCGTGGTACTGCAGTGCGCCACGCACTGAATACTGAGCGTGTCGGCACGGCGACGAGCGAGGTGCCACGCGGTAGAGGGTCAAGAGTTGAGCCAGTCATGCTTGGAGAGACCGGCCCAGCTCTCGCGCGTCCGCGGCATTTCCCAGGCTCGTTTTTGGCGGCAACAATCTTTCTCGCAGGCTACGCTCTGACCGATGGCGAAGCAGGGGGACTGGGAAATGAAGAAGTTGGTAGTCCTGCAGCAGCAGATGGGCGAGATGGCGGACGACGAAATTCACTTTGTTGCTGGGCGGGACACAGATGTGTTAAACCTCGAAGACGGCGACAAGTTCTTCACCGCCGAGTTCACGGTGGATCCCTTTACCGACTGATGCCACGCCCCCGCCCCGAAGAGGTCGGTCTGCAGCTCGATCGAATCGAGGACGCCGTCCCCCGTCTGCGCAGAGACGCAGGCCAGATGCTCCGCAAGTCGAGGCACCGCGCCCGCGACGGCTATCCCTCCAGCTCCATGGGTGGCTCCGGCGGCGGCTCAGACATCAGCCGGCCGACCGAGCGGACGGCCACCGCTCCCCCAGCCTTCGACCCAACCGGCGACAAGATTCGCCAGTTCTTCGAGGTCATCGCCAGCGTCAGCGCTGAGGTGCATCGCGCTGATACCCTCCGCGGCCAGGTCATGTTTCCTGAGGAGTCCAAGGGCATCCGCATCAACGAGACGCCCGTGTGCGTCAATCGAAACTGCGGTGTACCGCTGACCAACCCCGGCCCGTCAGGTCGTGGTATCGCCGGGCGCTGCAACCCCTGCTACGACTACCGCAACGGCCATGACGGCGAGGACCAGACCCGCGACCTGGTCGAGCGATACAACGCTCGACATGAGAAGCGGCGAGAGTACGTCAGCTAGCACCGGCGCCGAGGCCTGTCTCCGGGCAGAGAAGGAGCTTCTCGATGAGCCGTCGGGATCAAAAACGGTTTCTTGCAGACGTTTGGACAACTGTTCTAGCGAACCTTGTGGCGGCCTCCATAATTTGGCTAGCGGGGGTTGCGGTCGGCTTTGTGGAGAGTAGGTCCTCCGCCGTAATTGGGGTCACCGTGGCCGCGGCCATTAGTGTTACTTTCTCAGGCGTACCCTTCATTGCTCTAGCCGGCTTCGAGTACATCACCGCGGGCGGGGATGAGGCAAAGGTGACGTCTGCGAAGGGGCTCGCACTCCTCGCCGGCGGGGCGGTAGTCCTTGCTCTGGCAGTGGTACTTTTCGTGGCGCTTGTGAAGGTCTTTCGACCCCACTAGTCGTATTATCCGTGAGATGCTGCCTCGTTGAAGTGTGAGCAGGGCCGGCGCCGCTCTGGCGGAACCCAAAACCGAAACTAGGTGCTTGCAGCATGTTTGCGTTCATGCCTGATCTTTGCGATAGGTTTAGCGAATTGTGTTCGTCTTCGTTTCTCCCTCGCCGGTCGTTCGTTTACTCCACCAGACGTTTCCATGACCGGCCATCTCTCTTAGTACTGCAACGGCAGTTATGGCGGTGCGTGTCCGCGGGCTCGGTAGTGGGCGGCGCGGGCCTGGGTCTGGCGTCGTCGGCGCCACCAGGACCAGTCCGCGGTGTGGTCGAGGTCGGGTAATGGTGTGCGGATGAGGGTGTTGAGCAGGCGCCGGAGTTCGGGCACGGTCAGCGCGATGAGCTGCTCGGTTCCGGCTGCGGAGCCCCCTTTTCCGCGGTGGCGTGGGTGGCACTGAGGTAGGCGTGGGCGAGCATCGCCAGGGTGATGTGCCGATACCAGGCGGTGTAGTCCCGCACCAGCAACCAGCACAGCTACGAGGCCAAGCTCGCTGCCCTGGCCGCGACCATCACGACCATCCAGCCCGACGTGCAGGCCGTGCAGGAGGTCGGCAACCCCGACGCACTGATCTGAAGCTTGACGTGTACCGAGGAATCGTGGTCGACGGCGACAAGAATAAGGTGGCCCGGGAGCGCCACTCTGCCATTCGAGCCCTCTGGGCAGATCCCGCGTGGACAACCTTCGCGAAGACTGCACTACTGTTCCTCCTCGATCACGACGACACCTTTGCCTCCCGACTGCTCTCTGAGCGCAATATTCGCCACCCGCTTCGACTGCCGCGCGCGGTGCAGCATCCGAGAAGACGCCTGAGCAAATAGGCGGGCAGGAGTCGCAAGGTGCTTTCCGTGGTGACGGTCGAGGCGTCGCGCCGACACGAACCTGACTCTGGCGTGCCCTATACAGACCACGTGGACCACAATGACAGTCTCCGCACACTGGCCGACGAAGCGCGCGACTTCAGCGCAGCCCGGGACTGGGAGCAGTTCCACCAGCCGCGCAACCTGGTTCTTGCCCTTGTCGGTGAAGTGGGTGAGCTCGCGGCCGAGTTGCAGTGGGTCCCCGACTCCGACGTCGATGCGCATCTCGCAGCCGGCGACCGGCGGGCCGCCTTCGAGGACGAGCTGGCCGACGTCGTCATCTACACGCTGCGCCTTGCCGATGTCACGGACGTCGACCTTGCGTCTGCCGTCCGCCGGAAGCTGGCCCGGAACGCCGAGCGGTACCCGGAGACGCTGAGTCGGGGCAGGGCCGAGAAGCACGACAGATTGCGAGGCTGACCGGTGCGCTTGTTCCAGATGTCAACCCAGGGGCCTGAGGCCACCGAGAACGCTCGGTTCGCGCTCGACGCCCGCCGTTCGCTGGAGCCAGTTGCCGATCGCCTTCTCGCGGAACGCGTGCCGGCGGAACTGGTCGACGCCAGAGGGCACGTGTGGGGTTTCAAGGACCGCACCGTCTTCACCGGCAGGTCCCAGCCGCGACCAGGGGACGTGGCGCTGCGCGTGGAACCCGGCGCCGTGCTTCGGCGGCTCTACCGGGTGCTGGCCGTCTTCCCCGATGACCCGAAGATCGCCTATGCCATCAACGGCCGCCCGTGGATCGAGAATCCGCCGGGCGGCTTTCGCCATAGCGTGGTCTTCGAGCCCTTCGACGAGATCACCCCTCGGCCTTACCTCGACGCGATGCGTCAGTTCGACCCTCAATTCGAGCCGGGCTTCAACTACCGGGGGAAGTTCCTCGACGACCTCGGGCCGGCCGAGGCCGTGCTGGAGGCGCTGCTTGGTGCACCGCCTAGCGGACGCTTCCAGCCAGCTCCCGAGGTGTTCGACATCGACGACACCCGACGTCCTCGGCGGACCAGTCTTCGGCAGACACGAGGAAGCAACGCGATGTTTCGGGCAAGGGTCTTCCATGCCCAGCGCGACGCCCGTGGGCTGATCGCGTGCAGCGCCTGCGCCGTGGCCGACGAAGACGTCCTCGAGGCCGCGCACATCGTCGACGAGGGCTACGCCGCCGATGAGTGGTGGAACGGCCTGCCGCTGTGCCGCAACCACCACCGGCTCTTCGACCTCGGCAAGCTGGCGCTGCACCCAGACACTAGTGCATGGAGCTCCCGTGGGGGCAACTTGAACAGCGTCCTTGTCACCAAACCGAACATCCGCGGCCTGACGCGCCAGCCCAGCCGCCGCGCATTGATGTGGAAGTGGCGGGACACAAACTAATCCGCATTTTATCCACCCGAGCCCGCACAGTTCCATGGCCATGCGCAGATTGCAGTCTGCCTATGGACCTCGCACGCTCAGTTCGCGTCCATGCCCGGTCGATGCCGGGCTTCGGCCCAGACGCTTAATGGCGGGCGGTGTCCTCGCCCTCTCGGCCTATGTGCGGGCCAGGAGACCACGCAGGAGCCAACTAGTGCTCCGTATTTGACGTTGTTTGTGTCTTGCGGCGCCGCGGGTCGGTGGCCTTGGCGATGACGGTGTCGGGGTCCTTGGTCCAGGTGAACGGCCGGCAGCGGTCGTTCCAGGCGGCGATGAAGCGCTCGATCGCGGTGATGAGGTCGGCTACGGTGGGGAAGTTGCCGCGACGCAGCGCCTGGCGGGTGATGATTAAGAAGAACGCCTCGACCAGGTTCAGCCAGGACCCCGAGGTCGGCGTGAAGTGCAATTGGACCCGGGGATGGCGCTCGAGCCAGGCGCGCACCGCCGGATGCTTGTGCGTGGAGAGGTTGTCGACCACGACGTGCAGCTGCCGGTGCGGATAGGCGGCGGCGACCTGCTTGAAGAAGGCCAGGAACTCCTGGTGCCGGTGCCGCTCGGTGCAGGCCTCGGTGACCTTGCCGGTGGCCACCTCGAGTGCGCGAACAGCGTGGTGGTGCCGTGCCGGACGTAGTCAAAGCTCGCCGCTGCGGGATGTCCGGGGCGCACCGGCAGCGTGGGAGCGGTGCGCTCTCTGGATCTGCGGTTTCTCATCGACGCAGAGCACCACACAGCCCGACGATGTCGCGAATTTGGCTTCCAGCTGCATCCGCCGGAGAAGGCGGGGGGTCGGTGGAGAACTTGAACGTCTGCGCCCGCCACGGCTGCACGCCGAAGCGGTGCCAGATCCGGGCGATGGTGGCGTGCGAGATCGGTGTGCCCTCACCGGCCAGCGCCGTGGCCAGCAGCCGCGAGGACCAGTGCGTGGCGCCGTATCGCTCCGGCGGCTCGGTCAGCGTCAGCTCCAGCACCCGATCGCGCAGCTCCTCGGGTAGCTGCGCCGGCTTGCCCGGCCGGGGCAGGTCCTCCAGGCCGGCCAGGCCGCGTTCGGCGTAGCGGCCGCGCCAGGTCACCACCGTCGGCTCGGCGCAGCCGACCATCGCGGCTATCTGCTTGCCCGGCACGCGCTCGGCCGCCAGCAGCACGATCCGGGCGCGTTCAACCACCCGGGCGAGCGCCCCCTTGTCCCGGACCCGCCGCTGCAGCTCCCGCCGATCGGCGTCAGGCACCTCCACCACCCGCACGTGCGCGGCCATGACAAATGGTCACTCGACCCGCGGATCACATCAAGGACTACCGCGACGGAGCACTAGTACTGCAACGGCAGTTGTGCGTGTCGGTGCCGGGATCGACCCGCACCAGCCGCGCCGCCCAGCGGGTCGAGCGGCTGCTGGCCACCGTGCCCGTCACCGACGCGGCCAAGCTGCTGGCCCTCGACGTACGTCGACGCGCTGCGCGAAGCACTGCCCGCGCATCTGGCCGTGCAGCCACCAAGGCCGGCAGCGAGCGGCTAGCCGTCCAGCCGGTGCAGCAGTACGTCGACGAGGTCACCCTGCCGCTGGTCACCGGCACCGAGCAGAACGCCCTGCTGGCCCGCACCCCGTTGGCCGCAGGGCGGGCCCGGCTCGACGCCACCCTGCTCTACGTCGGCATCGGTCCCTCGCCGGCAACTCGACTGGCGCTGGCCTACGCCGAGAGCGACGGCAGCCGCGGGTCAACCCGCGCACCGGCCGCTTCAACGCAGACGCCGGCCGTCAGATATGACCACGGGCTACGACGGCGGCACGGCTGCCCGAGGGCCGTGGAAGCTGTTGCCCTGGCGCTCGTCACCTGACCGCCCGGTGTACAGCGCGGTGTTGTCGCGGGTCCCCAGCACGGCTGGGTGGTCGGGGCCGAGCACCCGCACCAGGTCGGGCAGCAGCTGCTCGAACAGCCGCAGCGCCCCAGCAGCATCCCCTACCTCGCCAGTCCAGACCGCGATGTT
>NZ_FOWE01000015.1 GCF_900115395.1 Geodermatophilus obscurus | reverse complement strand
CAGCCCGGCCCGCATCGCCGCCGCGGCGAGGGTGGCGCCGCCGACGTCCATCGGACCGCCGTCCTCGGTCTTGAGCCGGGTGATCTCGGGAACCGCGTCGCCGGTCACCAGGCGGGCCCCGTCGACCGCGCTGGTCGTGGAGGAGAACACCAGCTTGGGCATGTCCCGCCAGCGGCGGGCGTACTCGATCTGCGCCGGTGTGGCGCCGGGCTGCTGGTCGGCGGTCGGCCAGTGCGAGCTCATCGTCTCCCACAGCCTGCGCCCGTACAGCGCCAGGCCCGTCGCCCCCACCCGGTCGGACCACCACTGGAACAGCTCGTCGCTCGGCACGCCCCAGCCGAGGTCGTCGCCGGGCGCGGCGGTGTAGCCGTCCAGGCTCACGTTCATCCCGACGGTCAGTCTCCGCACGGCGTCAGCCTCCCCGAAGTCGGTTCCCGGCGTACCGACCAGCACGGCCCGGGGAAGTCATCGGTCAGGCCACAAGTCGTCCGGGGACACCCGTGCCTTCTCGAGCACGGGGTGGGGGCGGTCAGGGGGTAGCGACGACTGAGAGCAGCTGCAGCTTCTCGTGGGTCTCGCTGCCGGGTTCCGCGGTGTAGACCAGTAGCGAGTGGGCCTGCTGCGGGTCCGACAGGGTCTGGCACTGCAGCTCCAGCAGTCCGACCTGCGGGTGGATGAACCGCTTGACCGGTCCCGGTCGGAGCCCGACCTCGTGGGTGGCCCAGACCTCACGGAACTCCTCGCTCCGGGTCAGAAGGTCCTCGGCCAGCGCGGCGGCCCGGGAGCGCGGGCCTCGGCGCGCGATGACCTCCCGCAGCCCCGAGGCCCACGTGCGGGACAGGAACGCGTGGTCGTCGGGGTGGTACAGGTTCCGGGCCGCGGGGTCGGTGAACCACCGGTGGCCCAGGCTCCGGTTCGGGCCGGTGCGCAGCGAGGCGTCCCCGAGCAGGGCGGTGCCCATCCGGGTCTGCCGCAGGGTCTCCCCCAGCTCGGTCACCACCTCGGCCGGGGTGTCGGCGAGCCGGTCCAGGATGCGCAGGATGCCCGGGCCGACGTGCTGGCTCTCCGCGCCCCGAGCCGGTGGATGGTGCCCGGCCAGCCGGAACAGGTGGTCGCGCTGGTCCAGCGACAGGTGCAAGCCCTGCGCGATCGCGGCGACCATGCCCTCCGAGGGCTGCGGGCCGCGCTGTCGCTCCAGGCGGGCGTAGTAGTCCGCGGACATGTGGCTCAGCGACGCGACCTCCTCCCGGCGCAGCCCGCTGGTCCGTCGGCGCTGACCCCGCGGCAATCCGACGTCCTCGGGCTGCAGCGACTCCCGGCAGGTACGCAGGAACTCCGCCAGCCCGCTGCGGTCGATGTCCACGCGCTCTCCTTCGTCCTGCTCCCGGTGTCTCAACCTTCGTACCGGCCGTGGACCCGGACAGGCAGGACCTGTCGATCCCCCTCTCCGGCGCCAGGCTCGGCTTGTGCAGCCACGGATCAACAGGCCGTGGATGTGGCGTCGGAGTGCGCGCAGTGTCGTCGGTGACCCGCTCGACCCCGACCTTGGAGGTCCCCATGGCCCGCACCCCGATCGACATCACCCTCCCCAGAATGACCGGCAGCCGCGCCGTCGTCACAGGCGCCAGCGACGGCATTGGCCGGCACATCGCCACCCGTCTCGCGGCAGCGGGCGCCGAGGTCGTGCTGCCCGTCCGCAACCCCGACAAGGGCCGCACCGCCCTCGCCGCGATCGAGGCGGCCGTGCCGGACGCGCAGGTGTCGCTGCGGACGATGGACCTGTCCTCGCTGGAGTCCGTCGCCGCCCTGGGCGCCACGCTGCGCGCCGAGGGCGTCCCGGTCGGCATCCTGATCCTCAACGCCGGCGTCATGACCCCACCGGAGCGGCAGACCACCGTCGACGGGCACGAGCTGCAGTTCGGCACCAACCACCTCGGGCACGTCGCCCTCGTCGGGCAGCTGCACCCGCTGCTGGTCGCCGGTCGCGCCCGCGTGGTGTCCCAGGTCAGCGTCGCGGCCAACCAGGGCGCGGTGCACTACGAGGACCTGGACTGGGAGCGGTCCTACGACGGCATGAAAGCCTACAGCTCCTCCAAGATCGCCTTCGGGCTGTTCGGGCTCGAGCTCGACCGGCGCAGCAAGGCCGCCGGGTGGGGCATCACCAGCAACCTGTCCCACCCGGGCATCGCACCAACCGCGCTGCTGGCCGCCAGACCCGAGGTCGGCCGGTCCCGGGACACCCTGGGCCGCCGGCTCATCCGGGTCATGTCCGCCCGCGGGATCTTGGTCGGCACCGTGGAGACCGCGGGCCTGCCCGCGCTGCTGGCCGCCACCGACCCGGCCGCCGACGGCGGCCGGTTCTTCGGCCCCAGCGGCCCTCGCAACCTCGGGGGCGCACCGGCCGAGCAGCCCCTGTACGGCCGACTGGCCGACCGCGAGCAGGCCGCCCGCATCTGGGACCTGTCCCTGCGGCTGACCGGCATGACCGGCCTGGGCACCCCGGCCGCCGGACGTGACATCGAGGCCGCGTCGTGATCGACATGACCGACGACGCCCTCGAGGAGTTCCTCGCCGAGGACCCCGGCGGCCCCGTCATCATGCTCAACCTGCTCCGGTACGTCCCCGACACCGGACGGGCCGACTACCTGGCCTACATCGCCCACACCCAGACCATCAGCGGCCGCTACGGCACCGAACCCCTGTTCTGGGGCGACGGCGGCAGGACGCCGTTGGCCGCCGACGACGAGCAGGTGCGGGACGGCGTGCTGCTGGTCCGCTACCCCAGCAGGCAGGCCTTCGCCGACATGATGGGCGACCCCGCCCACCTGGCCGGGGCACACTTGCGCACCCGCGCCCTTGTCGCCGCCGTCGTGCAGCCCACCGACCAGCGTCTAGCTCGCCCCACACCGGCCGGCCCCGGGGAGGGCAACCCGTGACCGTTCTGTCCTGCCCGCCGGCGGTCGCGCTGCCCAGGCGGCTGGTGTTCCTGGCCCAGGCCGTCTCGGCACCGGCGGTGACCGGGGCCATAGCGCCCAGCGGGCGGGCCCTGACCCGGGCGCTGGTCGCGCCCGTCGCCGAACGGACCGGCGCCGACCTGCGCGTCCTGGAGGTCGGCGCCGGCAGCGGCCCAGTCACCCGGGCGTTGCTGGGGCTGCTGACGCCGGGCAGCCAGCTGGACGTGGTGGAGGCCAACGGTGCGTTCATCCCCGGCCTGACCGACCTGGCTCGCGCAGCCAGCACGCCGACGACCGTCCAGCACGCCCGCATTCAGGACGCGGTCCTGGACCCCGGTTACGACGTGATCGTCTCGGCGTTGCCGTTCGCCAACTTCGCCCTCGCCGACGTGCAGGCGATCTTCGACCGGTACCTGCAGCACACCGGACCCAGTGGGGTCATCAGCTGGTTCGGCTACCGCGCCAGCCGCGCCGCCCGAGCCCTCACCGCCGGGCCGGCCGAAGCGGCGCGGCACCGCGCCGTCCACGCGCACCTGGCCGGCTACGGGGGCAGCAGCACCACGGTGTGGGCCAACCTGCCTCCAGCTCGCGCGACCCGGCTGCGCCCCCACGGCTGACTCGCACGGTCCAGCTGAGTCACCCGGAGCGACGCAGTCGGGGAACTCGAGCCTCATGTCGGACCCCCCGGCCGCGGCCGGCGCCGGCCGAGCGGGCAGGGCGGCCACGAGAGCCAGGGCGTCGTCGAACCCGGTCCGGTCGGTGACCATGCGCTGGCTCTGCACCAGCGCCTCGGGCCAGTTGCTGATCCGACACCTCCGACTGATCGGACCCTGAGCATTGCAAGCAGCTGGTGCTCGGCCAGCTGCCGACAGCCGGCGTCGGAGCAGAAGCGGGCCGCGGCGTCCGGTCACTCCGCTGTCCAGGTCGTCGAGCGTCGGTCGAGATCCCGACTCCCGTTCCACCGACCTGCCGGGACTGGCCCACGATCTTGCGAGATCTGGCCAGGCAGTTGGACGACGGTCGGGTTTACGACCCTGACTCTCCCGGAACTCGCCGTCCGGATGCGAGGAGTACTGGAGGCCCTCGGACGGCGGCAGAGCGCGGCCGGCGTCTTCAGCCGCCCGGACCGACGCCTTCTCCAGTACTGCAACCCACAGCTGCAGGACCGAGGACGGCGCCGGCGGCGGAGCTCAGCTCGTCGCGGGGGAACTGGAGAACCACCCGAGCCTGCTCCTCGACCCTCAACCGACGGCCGGCACCGTTCACGCACGGCGGCAGTGGATGCCCCCGTGCAGGGCGACCCGCGGGAGGAGGCGGCATGAGCGACCCCGAACTCCTGCGGGATGTGCTCGCGAGGGACCCGCTCCTGCTGACTCCCGAGGAAGCCGCAACCGTCCTCGGCATCGGCCGCACGACGGTCTACGCGCTCATGAAGGCCGGTGAGTTGCACCCGGTGCACATCGGTCGCAGCTGCCGCCTCCCTCGCGCTGAGCTCGAGCGCTTCGTGGGCCGCCTGCAGGCTCCCCCGCCCACCCCCGCCCCGCCGCGCAGGTCGGCGCCACCGGCCGACCACCACGAACCAGGGCGAACTCTCTTCGACTTCGTCCACAGCCCGCGGGATGCGCACCGATCTGCGGATCCACGGCAGCGCGCGTCGGCCCGACACCTGACACTCGTCGCCTGGTGACGGCCGAGAGGAACCGGCAGTGAGTCCACGGACGCCCAGGAGCGGTTCCTCGGCGAAGCGCCGCGGCAACAGCGAAGGGTCGACCCCGCGGCACCGACCGGACGGACGCTGGCAGGTCAACCTCCGCGTGACCGACGAGTTCGGGGAAGCCGTCCGCCACACCATCTACGGCGACACCCCACAGGAGACCCGTGAGAACGCGGCCACGATCCGGAAGCGGGTGGAAGGCGGCCAGCCGGCGAGGGACCGGAGACAGACCGTCGCGGCATTCGCTCAGCACTGGATCGACACCTCACTACAGGCGTCTGAGCGCAGCAGACGACCAAGGTCATGTACGCCGGCGTCGCACGCACCCACATCCTCGGCAGCTCGATCGGGCGGCTGACCCTGGACAGAGTCCGGCCATCGCACGTGGAGGGCTGGGTGGGACGGCTGCTCCGCGACCTGCGCGCGAGCCAGACCGAGGAACGACGGCGGGCCGGCTCCCTCTGGCGCGAGACCGGGTTCGCCTCCACCACCGAGACCGGCGGGCTCTGCGACCCCCGCAACGCCCTGCGCGCCCTGGAGGTCGACACGCGGCGGGCCGGGATCGCGAACGCCGGACTGCACACCTTCCGGCACTCGGCACCGGAGTGATGCTGAGCCCCGGCGTCCAGCTCGAGGTGGTGTCGGACATCCTCGGCCACTCGCCGATCGCCATCGCCGGTGACGTCCACGGGCACGTGGCGCCCGACGTCAGGCGCGATGGACGTCCTCGGCGCCGCCCTCGGCGGGTGGGGATGGCCGGATGACGGTCAGACGCCCTCGGAGAACGATCAGGGCCGCCCCGGATCTCTCCGGAACGGCCCCTGACGTCCTCTGTCGGGCTGACAGGATTTGAACCTGCGACCCCTTGACCCCCAGACGTGCGCAGCGTATTCGAGTGAGTACGTCGATTTTCGTCTTCGCAGCTCAAGCGGCATACGGGACCACTGCGAACCGCAGCGAATGACCCCGGACGAGGAACAATGGTGGTCAAGATGGTGGTCAGAAGTCGCGCTCCTGAATCGCGCTGACGGCACCATCGGCCTACCTGGAGGACGACGTCTGAGCGTATGGCCGAGTCGGAGGGTCGTGCCCCGCTCGAGCGCCGCTCAGACGGGTCGGGCGAGCTCGGCCAGGACCTGTCCCACGAGCCGTCCCGGCAGGGTCGGGTCGCCGGGTGGGCGTTGCTCCCACTCCCCCAGCTGCACGGACGTCTCGACCACCAGGCGGCACCGGTTGAACCGCCGCTCGCCGAAGCGGCGCAGCGCAGCCGGGACGTCGTCGTCCGGCAGCAGCTCGGCGAGGACGACCGAGTCCTCGATGGCCATCCCGACGCCGTAGGCCATCTGCGGGGTGGTCGTGTGGACGGCGTCCCCGATCAGCACCGTGCGCCAGCGGGACCACGGCAGCGGGACCAGCAGCGATCGCAGGGAGCGCACGTCGACGTCGCCGTCCACCAGGTCCGCGACGAGCGGCACCGGGCCGCCGAACGGGCGCAGCCGCTCGCGGAACGCCTCGGCGAGCCACTCCGGCCGTGAGCGCTCGGCACCGCGGTCGGGTTCGAGCAACCAGACATAGAGCGCCGCGTCCGACACGGGGACGACGCCGACCTTGCCCAGGTCCGGGCCGCCGTCCAGCATCGAGTACCGCGTCACACCGGGCGGCCGCGGGGCCGGCGCGCGCCAGATCAGCTGACCGGTCGGCTGTGGTGCCGGCGCGCCGGGCAGGACCAGCTCCCGGGTGTGCGAGTGCAGCCCGTCGGCTCCGACGACCAGGTCGACGGTCTCGGTCGCGCCGCCGGACAGGCGCACTTCGACCCGGTCGCCGGAGTCGGCCAGGCCGCTCACCGTGGTCCCCAGCCGGAGCTCGGTGCCGGAGGCCACCGCCGCACCGACCAGGACCTCCGACAACGCCGCGCGCGCGATGGCCACCGATGCGGGGCGCTCCTCGAGCAGCGATGGCGGGGTGAGCGTCGTGCGGACCGTGCCGTCGGCGTCGCAGAGGTCGATCTCCTCGTGCGCGTAGCCGCGTTCCAGGCAGTCCTCGAGCAGCCCCAGTGAGTCCAGCGCCCGCATGGGTGCGCTCTGCAGGACCAGTCCGGGGCCGGACGGCCGGATCCCGGCCTCGGCCTCCAGCAGCACCACCTCCGCGCCCCGGCCGGCCAGTGCGACCGCAGCGGTGCACCCGGCAGGGCCCGCGCCGACGACCAGGACCCTCACGTCGCCACCTGCAACTGCGGCGCGGCGCCCAGGGGCGAGCCCGACGCCAGCCACAGCGGCAGCGCCGACGGCCGGAACAGCGCGTCCGAGACCAGCAGCGCGCCGCCCGTCGTCCCTTCTCGTGGGTCGAGGGAGGAGGTGCGGATCGACAGGGTGCGCGCGGCGAGCTCGATCGTGCCTTCGAAGACCGCGCGCTCGAACGCCTCGAAGAAGAGCGGCCCGGACCGCAGGACCCCGCCGCCGAGGACGAGCGTGCCCGGGTTGGCGAAGTTGACGATGCCGGCGATCGCCGTGCCGGTGATGCGCCCCGCCCGAGCCACCGCTGCTCGGGCGACCTCGTCGCCGGCGGCCGTGGCGGCGCCGATGTCCTCCCCGGTGATGCGACCGGTGCGTGCCAGGCACTCAGCCAGAATCGGAGTGCGGTCGGCCCGCGCGTACGCAGTGAGCTGCCGGATCAGCGCCCAGCCCCCGGCTACCGCCTCGAGGCACCCGGTCTTCCTGCAGCGGCACAGCGCGGTGGGATCATCGGTCACCCGGACGTGGCCGATGTCGCCGGCGGCGCCGCTGTCCCCCCGGTGCAGGCGGCCACCAGTGACCAGGGCGCTGCCGACGCCGGTTGCCACTTTGACGAACAACAGGTCACGGCGGTCCCGGGGGATGCCGCGTTCCCATTCCCCCAGCGCCATGAGGTTGACCTCGTTGTCCACGAAGACCGGCGCGGCGTAGCGGGCGGCAAACCGGCCGCGGACGTCCATCCCGTCCCAGCCCGGCATCATCGGCGGCGCGGTGACGCGACCGGAGGCGACGTCGACCGGTCCGGGCAGGCCGATCGCGATGCCCCACACCGGCCGCTCGGGGACCGCCGCCAGGAGTTCCGCGAACTGCACCTCGACCCGCCGCAGGACCGCCTCCGGACCGTCCTGGACGTCGATCCGCTCGAACCGGTGCGCGAGTTCAGTGCCTGCGAGGTCACTGACCGCGGCGTGCAGGCTCACCGCTCCCAGCGAGGCGGAGAGCACCAGGCCGGCCTCGGTCCGCAGTCGCACGGCCCGCGACGGGCGGCCGCGGCTCCCCGTCCCGAGGGGGTGGACCTCGGCGAGCACTCCGAGGTCGATCCCCTCCCGGAGCCGCTCGTTGACCACGGTCCGGCCCAGCCCGGTCGCCGACTCGAGCTCCGGCCGGGTGACCGCGACGCCGGTGCGGACGAGGTCGACGATCTGTGCCAGCACGAGGACGTCGCGCGCCGACGGCGGCCGGGTCACGGATCCTCCTCCGGGACGGGTCAGTGACGGGCGGCGGCCGCGGCCGCCGGCGTCGCCCGGTCGAAGCGCGACGGGTCGCCCGAGTAGTAGGGCCACACCCGCCACCGCGCCGCGCCGGACCGCTCGGGCGGCTCCAGTGTGACCTGCCCCGTGGCTGCCCACTCGACGCCGCGCACGAGCAGTGTCATGAACGGGATCTTGCGGAAGGTGTCCCAGTCGTGCCCGAGGGTCACGCAAAAGGACCGACCGGCACCCCACTCGTTCACCCAGGCCAGCGGCTGCTCGGTGTCCATGCCCGGCAGTGCCTCCAACCCACCGGGCGGGAGCACGACCGGCGTGTGTGCGTTGGGCCACCCGGCGCGGCGGTAGCTGGCGACGTCATCGAAGACGGTCAGCAGCACCTGCGCCGATGGGTCCATCCGTGCGCCGGTCAGGACGTCGTCGTTCACGACCGCCCACTGGGCGTCGAGGCTGGCGGTGATCGGATGCCGCGGCTCCCTCGCCCGGACGACGACCTCGCCCTGCGGCCGCGGCCGCAGCCCGGTCTCCCGGCTGAGCGTTGCCCCGCGCATGCGGTCAAACTCCTCTGGCCATCCCCATTCCGGCTCCTGCACGGACGAACCGTGGAACCACACCATGCCGCGACCCTTGTCGCGCACGAACCGCAGCAGCGCCTGCTCGGTCGCCGTCCCGAAGCCCTCCGCGACCGAGTGGTAGTCGTCGCGGCCCTCGTACATGACGAGGACGACGTCGAACCGGTCCAGCAGCTCGTCGCCGATGCCGCGGAACTCCTCGAGCACCCGGACGCGGAACCGGCCGGTCGACTCCAGGAGTGTCGTCAGCATGGACGTGTGGTGCCGGAAGCTGCGGAACTCGTTGTCGTGCTCGACGGTGACCCGGCCGGTGGCGACCAGGACGTCGAGCTTGCCGGACGTCACGCGTCGGCGGCGAGGGCGCGGATGCGCTGCACCGACTCCTCCGACGGAACAGTCGGGAAGTACTCCAGGCCGATCGGGCCGTCATAGCCCGAGGCGCGGAGCACGGCCAGCTGGGCGGCCCAGTCGACGGTCCCGCTGCCGGGCTCGCCGCGGCCGGGCGCGTCGGCGAGCTGCACGTACCTGACGAAACCGGCCGCGTTCGCCAGCTCGGTCGCCGGGTCCTCGCCCTGGACGATCGAGTGGTAGAGGTCGTAGAGGATGCCGAACCGGTCCGAGCCGACGGCTCGGGCGACGTCCACGGCGTCCTCGGTCCGGTCGGTGAGCGCACCGGGGTGGTCGACCCGCGAGTTGACCGGCTCGAGGACGAACTCGACGCCCGAGCCGTCGTTCCGCGCCAACGCCTCGCTGAACATGTCAGCGAGGAACTGGTGGTTCTTCTCCCGGCTCATCCCCGGGAAGCCCATGCCCGAAGCGAGCACGACCCGGGGGCAGCCGAGCCGGCGGGCGTGGGCGACGGCGAGGTCGAGACCCTCGTGGAAGGGAGCGAGGTCGGTACCCGGATACGTGTAGGTCATCCGTGGCCCGGCGAGCAGCGAGGTGAGCTGGACGCCGGTGTCGGCGAGCGCCTTCTCCAGGGAGTCGAGGTCCTTGTCCGTGGAGAACCACATCTCGACGGCGTCGAAGCCGGCGGCCGCGGCGGCGCGGACCCGGTCCCCAGCGTCCTCGCCGGCCTCCGTGAAGAGCAGTTCGATGTTGGCGGAGAGCTGGTACACGTCAGGCGTCCTTGTCGGTCAGGGCGGCCGCGATCGACCGGCGGATGAGGTCGTGCTGCTTGCAGACGAGGTCGACAGGGTCGGCCTCGCCGAGGTCGGCGAAGGCGTGGCCCTCCCACTCGCTGGAGAAGAAGCCGGCGTAGCCGCCGCGGACGAACTCCCGGACGATCGCCGGGTAGTCGATCGCCGGCTCGTCGCCGTGCTCGTCGATGTCGTAGAACTTGGCGTGCACGTGCTTGATCTGCGGCATGATGTCGGTCCACTCGGCGGGGTCGACGTGCCCGTGCATGTTGAACGCGAGCCGGGCGAAGGAGCCGAGGCTCTCCGGGGCGATGCCGCGCGAGTGCAGGTACTCGACGAACTCCCCGTGCCGGGCGTTGATGTCGGCGTCGGTCGCCCAGATCTCCTGCAACCGGTCGAGCTCCTCGCGGCCGAGCCCCATCCTCCCGAGCTTGCGGAGGATGGTCGGCGACATCGCGTGCATCGTCGAACTGAAGTCGGCCACGAAGCCCAGCCGCGACGAGCCGATCTGCTCGTAGGTCTCGCGGATCTCCAGCACCTTCGGCGAGTTCGGCCCGAGCGGCGCGTGCAGCTCCCAGCCCATCGTGAGGTCGAGTTCCTCGGCGACCGGCAGCAGCCGCCGGATCAGCTCCGGCTTCGCACTCTGGATGCGCACCAGCGGGAAGCCGAGTGCGTGCGCGCTGCGGAACTGCGCGACGGTGAAGTCATACTCCTCGTCCGGGGTCATGTCCCGGTCGCGGCGGCGGCCCATGTCGAGGTTGCAGCCGAAGGAGCTGGGGACGAACCCGTGCCGGTCGAAGGCATCCCGCCAGTCGCGCACGAACTCCGGCGTCACCTCCGGATAGGTGCGGATCGTCTGCGAGGCGACGATCTCGATGCCCGGACCGATGCCCGCGGCATCGACGACATCGAGCAGGCCGGCCAGGTCGTAGCGGCCGGCGGCCCACTCGCTGGTCAGCGAGTAGAGGGTCAGGCCCAGACGGATGCCGCTGCCCGGGACGGCGGGATCGGCGACACGCGTGGGAGCGGGAGCGGTCATCGGGGAACTCCGGACGCGACGAGGGAGCGGCGGTTGCTGGCGTGGTTGGTCACGTAGACCTGCGGGGCGATCTGCATGTAGGGCAGCCGGAGGTCGACGGTCACCTCGACGTCGACCTCCTGGCCCTCGGCGGGCGGCTCGGCCAGCGGCACGACCACCACCAGCCGGTCCTGGATGAACCAGAGGACGTCCCACTGGTCGGCCAGCTCCTCGACCCGGTACGTCCGCTCCCCCAGCTCGACCCGCAGGTCGCTCCGCGGGACCTCGCGGCCCTCGACGGCGACGGTGACGTCGCTGACGCTCGACAGCCAGAGGCTGCGGTACCAGGGCACGGTCAGGGCGATCCCGAGCCCGTCGGGGCGCCGGACGAGACTGTCGTCGGTGAGGACGGTGTCGCCGGTGGCCATCAGACGGCTGCCTTCCGCTGGTCGAGGAGGATCGGGCCCAACTCCCGCTGCACGAGGTAGCCGGCGAGCAGGGCGCTGGCCGCGGGGTGCGGGCTCTGGTCGCTCTCGACGACGATCCAGCCGGAGTAGCCGGCGCCGGCCAGGGCTCGGGTGACCGCCGGGAAGTCGACGAGCCCCCCCTCGGCGCCCGGCTCGGCGAACCACCGCACCTCCCGGGCGCCTCCGCGGACGCGGACGGTCCAGTGCGCGTGCGGCTTCAGATACTCCTCGGCGTCGTCGACGGCGAGCGCGTCCTTGAACTGCACGTGCCATATCCGGTCGCCCATCCGCTCGATGACCGCCAGCGGGTCGATCCCGCCGGCGGTCAGTTCACCGGTGTCGAGAGCGAGGCCGACCAGCGCGGGGTCCGTCCGGTCGAGCAGCGCGGGCACGTGGTCGCGGCGCAGCGCCGACAGGAAGTCGACGTGCAGCGCGAGGCGGATCCCGTGCTCCGCCGTTGCGCGGCCGGCCGCGTCCCAGCAGGCGGCGACCCGGTCGAGGGCGTCGTCGTCCAGCGGCTCCACGTCACCCGCGCCGGGGACCGGGCGCACGAGGAGCACGGAACCGCCGAGCTCGGCCAGCGCCCCGGCGAGCCAGCCGGCCTTGGCCACGATCTCGGGGACGTCGGCCTCCACGAGCGGGGACAGCGGACCGGTGAGGTGCTCCATCGAGCGCTCCGCCGGGTCCCAGTACCAGCTGGAGACGGCATCGATCGCGCAGCCGCGCAGGAACTCCCGGAAGCCCGCGACCGAGCCGAAGTTGGCGGCGAGCTGCTGCGGATTGCCCAGCGGCTCCCACCGCCCGGTGCCGTAGGTCAGCTCGACCCCCTCGAAGCCGGCGATCGACATGGTCTTCAGGGCGCGCTCGTGCTGCTCGCGCCGGACGAAGTCGTCGAACTGGGGCTTCCACTGGTTGATCGCGTAGGCCCACCTGATGGAGCCCGACTGAGTCCCGGTCACCGGTAGATCTCCTCGAGGACGTTCTTCGCGTACCAGCGGGAGACGGCGGTGCTCTCGGAGTAGTCGCCGCCCTCCTTGTTGGCCTTGTCGTGCTCGACGGAGATCCAGCCGCGGTACCCGTTGTCGCGGACCGCGGTCATCATCGCCTCGAAGTCGACGAGCCCCTGCGGTGTGCCCATCTCGTAGAACCACTTGCCGGTCGTCGGCGCCATGATCTCGGAGTCGGGGCGGTGCCGGTGGTCGTCGCCGGTGGCCACGTTGCGGGTGTCCTTGAAGTGGAAGCCGCTGACCCGGTGCGCGTGCCGGTCGTACAGCGCCACGGGGTCGAGCCCGGCGATGCAGTGCTGCGCGGTGTCCACGAAGAGCGACACGTACCGCGGATCGGTGTAGGAGTAGAAGGTCTCGATGTCCGGCTCGCTCTGGATGCCGCAGAAGAACTCGTGGTGACAGGTCAGCTTTACGCCGAATCCCGCGGTGATCTCACCGACCTTGTTCCAGCACTCCGCGGAGTACTTGAGCTTGTCCTCGGTGATCGGCTCCATGTCGTAGTAGAGCGTCGCCGGCATCACGATGATGTTGTCCAGCTCGATCTCCGACCAGCGCCCCATCGTGACGCGGAAGTCCTCGAGGATGTTCTCGTGCGTCTCGGGCAGGTGGGGGGCGTAGTTGCGGACGTCGTAGTCGGCGGCGTGGAAGGTGTTCACGATCCGCTCGAGCCCGTGGTCCCGGACCATCTCCTGGTACTTCGCCGGGCCGCCGTAATCGCCGTACATCTGCCAGATCCGGAAGTCGAAGGTGTCGATCGCGTCGAATCCGGTCGCCTTGATCTGCTTCAGGAAGGCCGACATGGTCTTGTGCGAGTGCCACTGGTCGACCGGCCCGGACGGGCCGTTGCTGCGCCAGTGGTCCATGTAGGACCACTTGATCGCGCGGTCGTCGCTCATGACTTCGACACCCCCAACTCGTGCTGCAGGTACCAGCTGTTGAGCATCGCCAGCTCCGCCGGGTTGCCGCCGTGGTCGCTCTCGACGACGACCCAGCCGGAGAAGGACCGCTCGCGCAGGGCCGCGACGAAGCCCTTCACGTCGACCAGGCCGCCCTCGGTCCCGAGCTCGTAGAACCAGCGCTCGATGCGCCGTCCGGCCCCGCCCTTGAGCATCGTCGACTCGGCACCCGGCATCCGGTACTCCTGGCCGGTGTCGGCGTACCGCGTGTCCTTGAGGTGCACGTGGGTGACCCGGTCGGCGTGCTCCCGGTAGAAGCCGACCGGGTCGATGCCGCCGATCGTGAACTCGGCCGTGTCGAGCGCCAGCCCGACGGTCGCCGGGTCGGTGGCCTGCAGCAGACCGGTGAGCTCGGCCTCGGTGTGCACGGCACCCAGGCAGTCGTAGTGCAGCGCCAGCCCGATGCCTGCGGCGGAGGCCAGCTCGCCGATCCGGTTCCACACGTCACCGATGACCTTGATCCCGTCGGCGTCGAGCGGCGGGGACATCCAGGCGGAACCGACCGGGCGGACGACGAGCTGCTCGCCACCGACGCCGGCGAGGAAGTCGACGAAGGGCTTCGACCACTCGACGATCGCGTCGGAGTCGGCGGGATTCGCCGTCGACCGGAAGGCGTACCCCTCCTCCTCCTCCGCGGGGGCCTGCGGGTCCCAGAACATGCTCGAGACGCCCCGCACCTTCGCGCGGCGCAGGAAGTTGAGGAAGCTCTCGTGGCTGCCGTGGTTGGCCAGGATGACCTCGGGCCGACTGATGTTGTCCCAGCGGCCGGTGCCCGATGCCAGCTCGATGGTGTCGAAACCGCAGGCGGAGACGGTCTTGAGCGCCCGCTGCTGGTCCTCGTGCCGGACGAAGACGTCGAGCCGGACGTTCCACTGGTTGAGGGCGTAGGCCCAGCGCAGGGTGTCCCTCATCGTGCGGCCTCCAGCTCGCGGCGCGCCTCGGCCTCGGCCTCGGCGAGGACGTTGTCGATGTACCACTTGGCGACAGCGGTGGCCTCGGCGTAGCTGCCGCCGCCCAGCTCGGCCTTGTCGTGCTCGACGGTGAGCCAGCCGTCGTAGCCGGAGGTGACGATCTCCTTCATCAGCGCGGGGAAGTCGACCAGGCCGCCCTCGCCCATCTCGTAGAACCAGCGCGTCACCTGGGGTGCCATCAGCTCCGGGTCCGGCGGCGTGCGGTAGGCCTCGTGCTCATCGACGTTCTTGGTGTCCTTGAAGTGGAACCCGGTGCAGCGGTCGGAGTAGTCGCGGAAGAGCTGGATCGGGTCGACGCCGGCGATCGTGTGCTGGGCGGTGTCGCAGAAGAAGTAGACGTACTCCGGGTCCGTGTACTCGAAGAACAGCTCGAGCTGGGGGCGTGTGCGGATCGCGCCCCAGAACTCGAAGTGGCAGGTCGTCTTCATGCCGTGGTCGAGGGTCAGCCTGCCGACCCGGTTCCACAGGTCGGCCACGACCTTGATGGTGTCGTCGGTGACCGGCTCGGTCTGGTGGTAGGTGGACGTCGGCATGACGATGAAGTTCTCGACGCCGGTGAGCCCCTCGCACATGCGCAGCGTGTTCGTGCAGTCGGCGACGATCCGGTCGTGCGTCTCCCGGACGTGCGGCGCCGTGTACCTCGTCGCGGACGGGTAGGCGGAGAAGATCCCCGTGATCTTCTCGAACCCGTTGTCCTGCAGGAACCGCTCGAAGCCGGGCACCGAGCCGTACATCCCGCCGAGCATGTGCAGGTAGAAGAAGAAGGTGTCGAAGCCCGTGAAGCCGAGCGCCGAGAGCTGCTTGACGTACCGATCCATGTAGGCCCGGTTGAACGACGGGGGCTGTGGGCCCTGCGGCGTCTCCGTCACCCAGTGGTCCATGTAGGACCACTTCGTCCACACCACGCTGGCCTCTCTTCCTGTGCCGTATTTTTGTTGGTCGCGTGCATAAAGATGGCCGTCGGTGACCCGGAACACCAACGCATCCGGTCGATGGGTCGTATCAGCTCGGGTGATGGGGCCGGCGGGGCAGCGCGAACCCGCCCAGGCACGCGGCCACCTGCAGCCCGGCACCGGCGAGCAGCCCGATGCCGAACCCCTGGGTGAGCGCCTCGGCGCTCGCACCGGGCGTCCCCGTGCTGGCGACGGCGACCAGCGCTGCCAGCCCGACGGCGCTGCCCACCTGGCGCGACATGGACAGCAGCCCGGAGGCGAGGCCGGCGCGCTCGGGTCCCAGGCCGGTGGCGGCCGTCACCGTCAGCGGCAGCCCGGCCGCGCCGAAGCCGGCCATGGCCAGGACGCTGGGGACCAGGACGTCGGTCCAGTAGGAGCCGCCGACCTCCAGCCGGGAGAGCCAGAACAGCGACGCGGCGGCCACCAGGGCGCCGAGCTGGAAGAGCCGGGCCGGTCCGAGCCGCTCGATGGTGCGCGAGGCGACCTGGGCGCCGAGGGCGATCCCGACCGCCGCCGGCGCCAAGGCGAGCCCGGCCATGAGCGGGTCCAGCCCGAGCACCTGCTGCAGGTACAGCACCAGGAAGAACATCATCGCCGGGAGCACCCCGCCGGTCAGCGCCGACAGCGAGTTGGCGACCGTCACCGGCCGCACCCGCAGCACCGACAGCGGGACAACGGGCTGCTCGGCACGCCGCTCCGCGGCCACGAAGGCCACGAACGACGCGCCCGCGCCCACGAGGCACCCGAGGGCCGGCGCCGAGAGCCAGCCCCGCTCCTCGCCGAGGATCACCGCGGCGACGAGTAGCGCCGTCCCCGCGGTGACCGTGACCGAGCCGGGAAGGTCCAACCGGCCCCGGACGTGGCCCGGCTGCCGCCCGGTCAGCGCCCACACCGCGGCGACGGCGAGCACGGCACCCAGCGGCACGTTGACGAAGAGCACCCACCGCCAGCTGAGCAGGCCGGTGAGCAGGCCGCCCAAGACCCCGCCGAGGGCGCTGCCCGACGCGGCGGCCGCGGTCAGCAGGCCGAGGGCGCGGGCGCGCGCCCGGGGATCGGGGAACCCGGCGGTGATCAGGCTGAGCGTCGTCGGGACGAGGACCGCGCCGCCGATGCCCTGGGCGAAGCGCGCCGCGACCAGCTGCCAGCCCTCCTGGGCCAGGCCGCCGGCCAGGCTGGCGAGGGCGAAGAGCGTCAGGCCGCCGAGGAAGGCGTTCTTCCGCCCCCACAGGTCGCCGATCCGCCCCCCGAGCAGGAGGAAGCCGGCGAAGGTGAGCGTGTAGCTGCTCACCACCCACTGCAGGCCGGTGGCCGAGAGCCCGAGGCTCTCCTGCATCGGGGGCAGGGCCACGTTGACGATCGAGGTGTCCAGGACGCAGATGAACTGCGCGGCGCAGGCGATCGCCAGCAGCACCCCCGGCCGCCGCGGCGGGGCGTCGGCCCGCCCCGCCGCGGGAACCGTGGTCTCCACTACTTGAACGTGTCCTCGAAGTCGGTGTACGGCACCGGCGGCAGGGGCTCGAGGGTCTGCGCCCGGTCATTGGCGTAGGGGTGGTACTCGGTCTCCACCGGCTCGTCGACCGGCGGGAGGAAGACCGGCACCCCGTCGTCGCCGAACCAGGCCAGCTGCGAGTCGTGGCTCTCCTGGTTGTCCTTGGCGAAGGAGATCCAGTCCCGGTTGAACGGCGCCCGCGCGACCTCGTAGCAGCGGAAGTGCCAGATGCGCCACTCGCCGTCCTGCTTGACGAAGTCGACGCCGTACTTGCACCAGACCCAGTGCGCCCAGACCGGCTTGC
This sequence comes from Geodermatophilus obscurus, assembly GCF_900115395.1. Taxonomy (GTDB): domain Bacteria; phylum Actinomycetota; class Actinomycetes; order Mycobacteriales; family Geodermatophilaceae; genus Geodermatophilus; species Geodermatophilus obscurus_B. The sequence goes on along the minus strand of NZ_FOWE01000015.1, from coordinate 54,065 downwards.
CGTCGACGTCGCCCCCGGAGAGGACCCACGGCGGTACGTTGCGCGCCACCCCAGGGTCCATGAGGCCGGACTCGAGGCCGGCCATGATCCAGATGCCCTTGGCCGTCTGCCCGTCGGCGCCCACCTCGATGACCGGCGTCGTCGCGTAGTGGAAGAGCAGCTTGCCGACCGGGCGCGGCCGGCCCCGGTGGTAGGCGGTCACCGACTCGTAGGTCGTGTAGCGACCGACGTTGTTGTAGCGCGACCACATGCCCGGCGTGCCCGGCTGGGCCCAGAGCTCGGCGATGATCCGCTCGTCTTCGTAGGCGTTGTGGTAGTGCATGTAGCGGTTGAAGACGTTGTCGACCGCGCCGCGGTCCTGCGCACGGGTGGCGGTCAGCTCAGCGGCGGCGAGCCGCTCCTCCAGTGCTGCCAGGCGCTGCTCGAGCGCCTGCGTCTCGTCGATGGTGGTCATGTCGTGTCCTACTCCCTCTGTGGGGCGGTTGACGGGGCTGGGGTCCAGGGCGCGCGGGGCGGTCCGCGGAACGGCCGCGGCGTGATCCGTCGGCAGGATCGGGGCACGGGTCAGCCGCGGCCTCGCTGCAGCGATCGCAGCAGGGCGTGCTGGCGACGCACCTGGTCACGGCCGCGGTAGGGCTCCCGCCGTCCCTCGTACTCGCTGGACAGCCAGCCGCTCCAGCCGGCGTCCTCCAGGGTCGGGACGATCTCGCCCCACGGGACGTGCAGGTCGCGCAGCGAGTCGTCGATCTCGAAGAACTTGGCCTGGATGAAGTGCGTGTGCGGCAGGATCTCGACCAGGTCGGACATGGGCACGCGCAGCGGACGCAACGGTGCGGGGATGTCGTCCTCGTCGTCCGTGCCGAGGCTCTCCGCGGCCTCGCGCACGGCGGCGGTCTGGAAGATGCCGGTGTCGATGAGCAGCTTGAAGTGCTCGGTACCGGTCTTCCCGATGAAGTCGACGTACCCCTGGGTGACGGGGTGCTCGATCGGTGTCGGCGAGTGGATCTCCGGGCAGATGACGACGTCGAGGTCGGCGGCCAGGTCGAGCGAGCGCTCGACGACCCGCTCCCAGATCGGGTGCGGGTCGAGGTCCCAGGAGACGACGCCGAACTTCGGTCGCACCGAGGTGAAGCCGAGCTCCTTGGCCAGCCGCAGGTCCTGCTGGAGCTGCTCGGCGCCCTCCTCCGCGGTGAGGTCGCGGCCGGAGAACCGGGTCGTGTCGACCCAGGAGCCGAAGTTCGTGGGCGTGAGGCCGTACTCGGCGACCAGCCCGTGCCAGGAGTCGATCCAGGCCGCGCCGGGCGACGGGTAGCCCGGCAGGTTGCCCTCACCGAGGATCTCGATGCCGGTCGCCCCCAGGTCGGCGATGTCGGCGAAGACGTCCTCGAGGGTCATCGACGTGTACACGTCGCCGGTGTAGCTGTAGGTCGAGACGCAGTACCGCAGGCCGCCGTCGGGCACCGGGGGGACGATCACTCCCGAGCCGGCGATCGCGAACTCCGACCGGGCGATCGGCGGCGGGAAGTACGAGCGCCGCAGGTAGACCGTCGCCTCGAGGCGGTGGACGCCGACGGACAGGCCGCCGGGTTTGGGCACGGTGATGGTGGCCGGCTCGTCGAGCTGCCAGCGGACGTCGGTCGAGGCCCGCAGCTCGTCGAGGGTGAAGGTGCGGCCCTGCAGCATCCACAGCGGCAGGTGGTCGGGGATCCGCTCGCCGTCGACGACGACCTCGATGCCGTCGAGCATGCTGGCCGGCCCGCCGCGGTAGTTGGGGTTGCGCAGCCGGAAGGAGAAGCCCGTGACCCGGCCGTCCTCGACGACGTTGCGAAAGCCCCGCCCTTGGATGATCGGGAACTCGAGCACGGTCATGCCCCTTCTCGGAGTTCGGTGGCCAGCGCCGTGGCCCCGCGCACGGCGAGGGCGACGCTGGTGAGGGTGGGGTTCATGGAGTTGGCGGTCGGGATCAGCCCGTTGCCGGCGAGCACCAAGCCGGGCACGCCCCACACCCGCGACCACGCGTCGCAGACGCTGGTGCCGTCGTCGGTCTCGCCCATGCGGACGGTCCCCATGTAGTGCAGCGAGCTGCCGGCCGGCATGACCCTGGGCATCCCGTCGACGAACTCGCCGAGCGCGGCGGCGGCGCGGGCCTGGTGCTTGCGGGCCCGCTCGAAGTCCGCCTCCTCGACGTCGGTGAGCTCGTAGGCGATGCGGATGCCGGGCAGGCCGTTCTCGTCGGGCGCGTCGTCCTCGAAGGTGAGCCGGTCCTCCGGCCGGGGCCACTTGCGGAGGCCCCAGCCCATGCCGACGTAGCCACCGGGGTTGTCGCGGAACCGGCTGCCCTCCGGCAGTGGTACCGGCGAGACGGGGCTGAACATCATCTGCGCGGAGTACGGGTGCCCGTGCTCCTCGTCGAACGGGATCGCGATGATGGCCCGGATCGGGTCGACCGGCCCGGCGAGGTCCTCCGGCGGCGGCACGACGTCGCCCCGCACCGCCACCACGCCGAAGAGCAGCGGGTGCTCGGTCAGGTACCGGCCCAGCGCCTCGGGGCGGATGCCGGAGGCCCACAGCAGCTGCGGGGTGCGCAGCGCGTCGGCGGCCAGGACGACGACGTCGGCCCGGACCTCCTCCTCCGCGCCGGTGCGCAGGTCGCGCAGCACGGCGCCGACGGCGCGGTCGCCGTCGCGGAGCACCCGCACGCACAGCGTCTCGGCGCGCAGGGTGAACCTGCCGTCGTCGGGCACGCCGTCGAGGACGACGTCGGTGCCGCTCCACCGCAGGGAGCCGTCCGCCTGCGGGTCGGCGGCCACCGGCAGGGGGCGCACCGTGATGCCGTCCGGCGCGAACTCGTCGCGGATCCGCTCCAGGATCGCCGCGGCCTGGGGCGCGCCGTCGAAGCACGGCCGGTGGACGTGCAGCAGCGACTCCGCGACGGCGAGGTGCTGCTCCCAGTCCGCGTCCGCGATGAAGGCGACGCGCTCCGGCCCGGTCGGAGCGGGCGTGGCGCAGGTCCAGTGCACGCCCTGGCCGCCGACGCAGGTCGCGCCGGCCGCCGCGGGCATGCCCGGGGAACCGTCGGCGGCCCGGCCGATGAGGTGGGTGCCCTGCCGCGCGGTGATCGTCCCCTCGACGACCACGCCGCCCGGGATGCCGGAGACGCCGCTCTCGTGCGACCGGCCCTGCGAGGCCAGTCGCGCCGCCGCCTGCTCCTCCGGGGCCGGGACGTTCTTGACGTTCATGCCGATCGGACGGGTCACGACCGGCCCTGCCTCGACCATGAGGACCTCGACGTCCGGGACCTGCTCCAGGAGCAGCCGGGCGTAGGTGGCTCCGGTCGGCCCGCTGCCGACGATCAGTACTCGGGGGGTCATGCGTGCGCCTCCTCGGCGACGGGGGTGGCGGCCAGCGAAGCGGCCAGGGACCGGGCGGTGAGGACACCGAGCGCGACGGCGGTGAGAGTGGGGTTGCAGGCGGTCGCGGTCGGGATGACGTTGTTGCCGCCGACGTAGAGGTTCTCGGTGCCCCACACGCGGCCGGTCGGGTCGCAGACGCTCGTGCCGTCGTCGGCCGCACCCATCCGGGTCGTGCCGAGGTAGTGCAGCGAGCTGCCGGGCGGCATGACGAACGGGTCGCCGAGCGGCTGGCCGAGGGCTCGTGCCGCCCGGCGGACCTCGTCGACAGCCGCGCCGATCGACGCGCGGTCGACGTCGCTGAGCGCGTAGTCGATGCGGATGGCCGGCAGCCCGTGCTCATCGGCGGCGTCCTCGTCGAACCGGACGCGGTTGTCCGGCGAGAGCTCCTTCCGGCAGAACCAGCCGAGGCCGACCACCTGACCGGGACGCACGGTCACGCCCGGGTCGAGCGGCATCGGCGAGGCGTCCATCTGCATGACCTGACCGTGGAACGGCCGGTCGGCGGCGTAGGGCACCCAGGAGACCCCGGAGACGGGGACGATCGCCCCACCCCCGGGCGCGGCGGCCGCCGTGGCCGGGAGGTCGGCGTCGATGGGGGCGTCCGCCGGGACGTACCGCTCGTCCAGGAGCGAGGCGGCCATGACCTGCGGGTGCTCGGTCAGGTACCGGCCCAGCGCCTGCGGGCGGATGCCCGAGGCCCAGAGCAGCTGCGGCGTCCGGAACGCGTCGGCGGCGACGACGACGGCACGGGCGGGGATCTGGTGACGCTCCCCGGAGGCGAGGTCGACTGCCTCGACCCCGGTCACCCGTCCCGCGTCGAGGAGGACCCGCCGGACGAGAGTGCCGGTGCGCAGTTCGACGTCCGTCCGGTCCCACAGGTCCCCCGCGATGATCGCCGGACCGGTCCAGTGCAGCGTGCCGTCCTCGCCCACCGTGACGGCGACCGGCATCGGTCCGGCCGGGCGGCGGTGCGGACGGTCGAACAGCTCGCCCAGCACCCGCTGCACCGCGCCGGTTAGGGGCGCCCGGTCGAAGGCGTGCGTCGTGACGGCGAGCAGCGCCTCCGCGCGGGTCAGCGCCTCGTCGAGCACGGCGGGGTCGACGCAGTCGGGCACCTCGTCGTCCACCGGGCGGGGACAGGCCGCGGTCCAGTGCGCGCCCATCCCGCCGACGTTGGTGGACACCGCGGCGTTGGGCATGTCCGGAGCGCCGACCAACGTCGTCCCCGGCCGGGCCGGCGTGCCCCCCGGCAGGGGGCCGGGGCCGGTGGCGAGACCGGCGAGCAGCCGGTCGCGCTCGTCGACGTCGGCGATGTTCTTGACGTGCCCGCCGGCGGTGTCGCCGAGCGCCTGCCCGGCCTCGAGCACGAGGACCCGCAGGCCGGAGCCGGCGTCGGCCAGCTCGCGGGCGACCGCCGTCCCCACCGGGCCGGAGCCGACGACGACGACGTCGTACGACCCGCTCACCGGGCCACCACCGAGGCCTGGGCCTCGAGCAGCCCCTTGAGCATGTCGTGCTGGGCGCGGACCTGGTCGAAGGCGTCGTAGCGGTCGCTGTACGCGTGCGCCTCGTACTCGCTGGAGATGAAGCCGGTGTAGCGCTGCTCGACCAGCACGCGGGCGACCGTCGGCCAGTCGATGGACGGGTCGGTGAGTCCGTCGGGGCCGTCCACGATCCCGTAGAACTTGCCGTGCACGTGCACCACGTGCGGGAAGAAGTCGGCCCAGCGCTCGGGCTCCATCTTCCCGTGCATCGTGAAGAGCATCCTCAGGTTGCCGACCTGCGCCGGGCTCGCGCCCGCCTCGGCGGCCCGCCGCTCCAGCTCGGGGAACTTGGCCACCGTCGGGCCGGGCTCGGCCCACAGCTGCTTGGTCATGGCCGTCAGCTCCGGCGAGATGCCGGCGGCGCGGTGGGCGTCGTAGACGGCCTCCGGGATGGCCCGCATGCTGGAGCTCATGTCGGGGATGAACCCCAGCCACGGGGTGTCCAGCCGGACGAAGAGCTCCTTGAGCGCGGCCACCGGCGGCGCCTCGATCGTCAGCGGCGCGTGGATCTCCACCCCCACCGCGACGCCGAGTTCCTCGGCCAGGGGCAGGAGCCGCTCCAGGATCGCCGGGCTGGTCTCGACGCCCACCCGGGCGACCGGGAAGCCCAGCGCCGCGGCGCCGCGGACCTGGACGGCCACGTACTCGTGGGACTCGTCGTCGGTCAGCAGCCGGCCCGGGTAGAGCCCGAGGTCGTTGTTGATGGCCAGGCACGAGGGGGTGAGGCCGGAGGACTCGATCACACCGCGGACCTCGCGGACGGCGGCGTCGTCCAGCCGCGGCCAGCCGCGCAGGCTCTGGAAGGCGACCATCTCCAGGCCGGGGCCGAGGTCGCGCGCCGCCACCTCGGCCACCAGCGAGGCGAAGTCGCGGCCGGGCTTGCGCTGCTCCAGGGAGAGGCTGAACAGGGTGGTGCCCAGGCGCGGCAGGCCGGGTGCGGTGTCGGTCATGATCAGGCTCCTGCCGCGGTGAGGGTCTTGTCGGTGAGGCTGGGCGCCACCAGGGGCACCCGGTCCGGGCCGGTGAGGATGTACGGGATCGACAGCCCGAGGAGCAGCCGCACGCGGTGCTCGCGTCCGGGGGCGGTCTCGACGGGCACGTGCAGCAGGACCGGGTCGGTGGTGAACCAGTACTCGTCGCCCTTCTCCGCCAGCGCGGCGAAGGGATGGCGCTGCCCGTTCACGGTGACCGACAGCGAGGAGGGCTCGATGCGCTCCCCGTCCACGGTCAGGTCGACGCGGGCCAGCGAGGGCAGCGGCAGCGCCCGGTACCAGTGCGAGTAGACGGCGATGTCCAGGCCGTCGGGCGTGGCGGTGAGCGAGTCGGCCCGCACCACCTGGTCGTCGAGGGGTCCCATCAGATCTCCTGGGCAGCGAGGGTCAGGCGCTTGGCGTCCCGGCCGCCGCCGGGCACGGGCATGTACGAGATGCGCAGCCGGACGGCGACGGCGACGTCGTGCTCCCCCGCGGCCAGCGGCTCGTCGGTCTCGAAGGCGAGCTGCGCCCGCTCCCCCATCTCCCAGCGGTCGTCGGTGGTGCGCGGCAGCTGGTCGAAGCGGTAGGTGTTCCCGTGCACCGTGAACGTGGTGCGCGCGGCCGGCACGGGCCGGCCGTCGACGACGAGGTCGACGGCCTCGACCATCGACAGCGCCAGGCCCCGGTAGTAGGGCATCCGGACCTCCACGACGCCGCCGGTGCGTCCGTCGTCGAGCGTGCGGAACCCCTCCTCGCACACGATGTACTTGTCGAACATCAGGCGTCCTCTCCGGTGGTCTCGCCGAGCAGGCGGGCGAACATGGCGTGCTGCCGGCGGACCTGCTCGACGCTGTCGACGGGGTGCACGTCCTGGATGTGGCGGTTGCCCTCGTACTCGCTGGACAGGTGGCCGTCGAAGCCGCCCTCGACCAGCACCGGGACGATCCGCTCGTAGGGGATCGAGTACTCGACCTCGTCCTCGGTCATCTCGTAGAACTTCGCCTGGATGTGCCCGATCAGGGGCATGTGCTCGAGCATCGCCTTCGGCTCGCTCCAGATGTAGTGCGTCGCCTGGCGGGCGAGCCCGAAGTCGCCCGGGCCGCCGCCCCGGTAGTTCACGACGTCCATGAGGGCGTGCGTGTCGCCGTGGTCGTCGTAGGTCTTCACGATCAGGTCGACCAGCTCGGGCTTGGCCCCGTCGCGCAGGGCGCGCTCGCTGACCACCCGGGGGAAGCGCTCGACGTAGGTGCCCATGTCGGGCATGAGGCCCAGAGCCGGCGAGCCGGTGCGGTGCATGACCTCGAGGTGCTCGAGGATCCAGGGGTGCTCGTAGTGGAAGGGCGCGTGCACCTCCAGCAGCAGCCGGACACCCTGCTCCTCGGCATAGGGCGCCGCCTCCTCCATGACCTCCGGCGGCGTGTTGATGATCGCCCGCACGATGCGCGCGCCGAGCCGGACGGCGATGTCGACGTCCCGGCAGACCGAGGCCACCTGCTCCTCGCGGGACAGCCAGCGGTCGCGGTGCAGCTTCGTGTCGAGGAAGAGGTCGGTCGCGACCGGCGCCGTCCCGTACCGCTCCATCCAGGAGAACCACTGCTCGACGAACTCGTCGGTCAGGGCGGGGAACCCGGGGACCATCTGCTCGGGGATGATCTCGATGCCCGTCGCGCCGATCTCGCCGGCGACGCGTAGGCAGTCCTCCACGGACATCGTCCGGAGGAAGTACTCCTCCTGGAACGAGTAGAGGCTGACGCCTCGCTTGATCTGGTGTGCCGATGCGCTCACGGGATCCCTCCCCGTCAGGCGGTCGCCGCGGCCAGGCGCGGGGACTGCGGGGCGATGGCCTGCCCGGTGGACAGGTCGAAGAAGTGCAGCGCCGAGGGCGGGACGGCGAACTCGGCCCGGGTCCCCTCGCGGACGGGAGTGGTCCCGGGGATGCGGGCGTGGAGGACCGACCCGCGGCCGAGGGCACGCAGGTCCTCCGCGGCGGCCTGGTCGATGTCCGCGGCGATCTCGAGGGTGGCCTCGGTGACCACCGGCTCGGCGTCCACGCGCAGGTGGATGAGCTTCTCCGGCGGCAGGTTCTCCACCAGCTCGACGTCGGCGAGCAGGCGCGGCCAGGTGGGGTCGGCGCCGGCGGGGTCGCGCAGCGCCTCGGGGCGCAGGCCGAGCGCGACCGGCGTGGCGTCGGCGCCGGCGAGCGCCGGGAAGGCGTCGAGCGTGCCGGCCGGCAGCGCCAGCCGCTGGGAGCCGAGGACGAGTTGGTGCCCGGCGCCCGCGCGGGTCACCGTGGCGCTCATGACGTTCATCGGCGGGGAGCCGATGAACTCCGCGACGAAGAGGTTGGCCAGGGCCTCGTAGAGCTCCTCCGGGGTGCCCAGCTGCTGCAACACGCCCTTGCGCAGGACGGCGATCCGGTCGCCCATGGTCATGGCCTCGACCCGGTCGTGGGTGACGTAGAGCGTGGTGGTGCGGTACTCGCGCTGCAGGCTGCGCATCTCGGCGCGCATCCGGCCGCGCAGCTTGGCGTCGAGGTTGGACAGCGGCTCGTCCATCAGGAAGGCCTGCGGCTGGCGGACGATCGCCCGGCCCATGGCGACGCGCTGGCGCTGGCCGCCCGACAGCGCCTTGGGCTTGCGCGCGAGCAGTTCGGTCAGGCCGAGCGCGTCGGCGGCGCGGTCCACCCGCTCGCGCACCTCGGTCGTGGCCATGCCCGCGCACTGCAGCGGGAAGGCGATGTTCTCCCGGACCGACATGTGCGGGTGCAGGGCGTAGCTCTGGAAGACCATCGCGGTGTCGCGCTGGGAGGGGTGCACCTCGTTCACGACGCGGTCGCCGATGAGCAGCCGGCCGTCGGAGATCTCCTCCGGGCCGCGGCCATGCGCAGCGCAGTGGTCTTGCCGCAGCCGGAGGGACCGACGAGGACGAGGAACTCCCCGTCGCGGATGGCGAGGTCGAGCTCGGCGACGGCCTGCGTCCCGTCCGGGTACCGCTTGGTGATGCGGTCGTACGTGATCGATGCCATGACTGCTCCTGCTGCGGGATCGGGTGGTCAGGACGGGCTGTCGGCGGGAGCGGGCTTGCGCGGGTCCACCCAGTGCGGGAGGTCCCAGGGGCGGGCAAGGGCCTCCCGGAGCCGGCCGGCGAGCTCGGCCGTGTCCGGGAGGGGGGAGCTGCGCCCGTCGTCCCGGCCGTAGACGCGGCAGGTGAGGGCCGGCGGGGTGTCGACGGGGAACAGGTCGCGCCGACCGACGGCGAAGGTCGGTGAGCCGGGGAAGCCGAGTTGCGCAGCCTCCTCACGGGTGCGGACCTCGCGCTCGACGACGGTGACCTCGTCCCGGCCGAGGTCGGCGAGGGTCTCGCGGAGCAGGTCGGCGGCACGGTCGTGCGTCGGGCACCCGCTCCACCAGAGGAGCTCGACCCGCCACTTGATCGAGCAGCCCGCCGGCGAGGTCACCGGGAGGGCGACCTCGCGGCCGGCGAGCACGTCGTCGAGGGCGGCCCGGAGCCAGGCGGCGTCCTGGGCCGGGTCGTCGTGGTCGCCGTCGGGAGCGCCGTGGTACCTGACCGTCCCGGCGTGGTCCACGACGAAGACCTCGGGAGTCGCGGTCGCACCGTAGGCCCGGGCGGCCAACTGCTCGGCGTCACGGAGGAACGGACCGGCGAGCTCACCCGCGGCGACCCGCCGGCGCATGCCCTCGGGCGAGTCCTCGGGGTGGTCGGCGTCGTCGTTGCTGACGACCTGCAGCACCGCGACGTCGCGGTCGGCGTAAGCACGGGCCACGTCCTGGATGCGTGCGTGCCAGGCGAGGGCGAACGGGCAGCCGCTGGACGTGAAGACGACGACCGTCGCGGCGTGCGCCCCCGGGTCGAGCCGGACGTCCTCCCCCGCGGTGTCCGCGAGGACGAAGAGCGGCGCCGGGTCGCCGACGGTCAGCCGGGCGGTCACGCGGCGACCTCCACCCAGGTCTGCGTCGCGGCGGACTCGAGGACGGCGGCGGTGATCCGGGCGGCGCGCACGCCATCGCCGAAGGTGGGCAGCCCGTCGGGGGCGGAGCCCGCGACGGCGGCGTGGGTGTCGGCGACGAAGGCGTCGAAGCAGTCCTGATACCCCTGCGGATGGCCGCCGGGGACGACGGAGTACCGCGCGGCGGCCGGGCCCTCGCTGCTGCCGCGCAGCAGCTGCCGGTTCACCTCGCGGCCGCCGATCCACAGCGAATCGGGGTTCTCCTGGTCGAAGCACAGGCTGTCGGCCGCGCCGTCGACGGAGAACCACAACCGGTTCTTGCGACCGGGGGTGACCTGGCTGATCGTGACGTTGCCGGCTGCCCCCCGGTCGGTCTCGAAGAGGACGACGGCGGCGTCCTCGGTGGTCACCGGTCGCCCGCCCCGCTCCGGGTGGACGGTGAGCAGCCGCGCGACCAGGCGCGTGATCCGGTGGCCGGAGACGAACTCGACGAGGTCGCACCAGTGCACCCCGATGTCGGCGAAGGCCCGTGAGGCACCGCCGGTGGCGGCGTCGACCCGCCAGTTCTCGTCGGTGGCCTCGGTCAGCCAGTCCTGCAGGTAGGAGCCGTGCAGCAGACGCACGGGCCCGGCGCTCCCGTGGGCGACGCGGGCGCGCGCCTCGCGCACCGTCGGGTAGAAGCGGTACACGAACGGCACCGTCGCGGTGACCCCGGCCGCCGTGGCCAGGTCCCACAGCTCCTGCGCCTCCGCGGGGTCGACCGCCAGGGGCTTCTCGCACACGACGTGCTTGCCGGCAGCGAGGGCCGCGCGCACCAGCGGCCCGTGCGTGGCGTTGGGCGTGCAGACGTGGACGACGTCCACGTCCTCGGCTGTCAGCAGCTCCTCGACGCTGTGTGTGGCCGACTCGGCGCCGATCCGCTCCCGGCCCTCGCGCGAGGACTCCGGGGTGGAACCGGCGACACGGGTGACCACTCCGCCGCCGCGGCGGACCGCGCGGGCGTGCACGGTGCCCATGAAGCCGGTTCCGACGATGCCGGCCCGGATCCGATCGCCCACGGGGTTCTCCTTCGGAGGGGTGCGGAGGTCAGAGACGTGACCTGTGACTCAAACTTCTTCCGAATGCCGGAGAAAGTCAATGGCAAGGGGTCATGCTCGTGCTGATGCACGGCATCGACTGCGTGGATGGACGGCCGGACGCAGGGGATTCCTCCGCGGGAGGTCCCCCGCGGGGCTACTTGATCCCGCCCGCGAAACCCTGGATGAAGCGCTTCTGCGCGAACAGGTAGAAGGCGAGGATCGGGACCATCGAGATGATCACGATGGCGAAGATCTTGTTCCAGGCCGAGACCAGCGAACCGACGTAGTAGTACATCGACACCGGCAGCGTCTGGTTGTCCGAGCCGCCCAGGAAGATCAGCGCCGAGAAGAAGTCGTTCCACACGATGAGTCCGGCGAGGATCGCCACCGTGCCGGTGGCCGGCGCCATCAGCGGCAGCACCACCCGGAAGAACACCCGCCCCGGGCTCGCGCCGTCGAGCGCCGCGGCCTCTTCGTAGTCACGCGGGAGGTTGCGGAAGAACCCGGCGTAGAGGAACACCGCCAGCGGCATCAGGCTGCCGACGTAGAGCACGATCATCCCCCAGAGGGAGCCGACCAGGCCGACCTGTCGCGCACCGATGTAGAGCGGGATGAGGCCGAGCTGCGTCGGCAGGATGATGGCGACGAGGAACAGGTAGAAGGCCACGCTCCCCCACCGCCGCGTCGTGCGGGCCAGCACGTAGGCGGCGAGCGAGCCGAAGGCCACCAGTCCCGCGATGCTCCCTGCGGTGATGACCACGCTGTGCAGCAGCGCGAGCAGGATGTCGTTGTCGCCGCCTGCCGTGAGCACCTCGGCGAAGTTGTCCACGGTCGGCCGGCTCGGCGGCGCGGACGTGCCCGTGGTCAGCAGTTCCTCGTCGGGCTTGAGCGCGGTGATGACCAGGAAGTAGAACGGCATCAGCGTCAGCAGGGCGGCGATCCAGACGATCCCCTCGCGGAGAGCCGTCGCCTTGGTGTAGCGGAACATCGAGCAGGCTCCTTCAGGAACGATCGCGGGTGGCCGCCTGCTGCAGCACCGAGAAGACGAGCATGATCACGGTCAGCAGGAGGGCCAGGGCGGCGCCGTAGCCGAAGTTGCTCAGCGCGAAGGTCTCCTTGTAGACCTGCGTGGCCAGCGTCTCCGTGGCTCCGGCCGGCCCACCGCCGGTGAGCGCCATGACCTGGTCGAAGACCCGCAGGCCCTGGATCAGCATCAGCGTGGACGCGATGGCCACCGACGGGCGGATCGAGGGCAGCGTGATGTGCCGGAAGCGCTGCCAGGTGCTGGCGCCGTCGAGCGCCGCGGCCTCCTCGATCTCCGTCGACACGGTGGCCAGTCCGGCGAGGTAGATGACCATCACCATGCCGGTCGTCTGCCAGGCCATGACGACCAGCACGGCCCACAGGGCCAGGGTCGGGTCGGCCAGCCAGGTTCTCGGCGCGGCGCCGAACCAGGCGAGCACCCCGTTGAGCGGCCCGTTGAAGTCGAAGATGAACTTCCAGACGTAGGACACGGCCAGCGGGCTGAGCACCACCGGCATGAAGAACAGCACCCGCAGCAGGTACCGGGTCTTCAGCGTCCGGTTGAGCGCCAGGGCCAGGAGCAGTCCGACGACGTTGGTGAGGACCAGGAAGCCGAAGGCCAGGAAGAGCGTGTTCTCCAGGGACCCGATGGACGCGGGGTCCTCGAAGATCCTCCGGAAGTTTTCCAGACCGACGAAGTCGAAGTCGCCGATCCCGGTCCAGTTGGTGAAGGCGTAGAGCGCGCCGCCGGCGGTGGCGACGTAGTGGATGAGGAGCACGGCCAGGACGGCAGGCAGCGCCCACCACCAGCGGCCGTAGGTGATGAGCGGCCGGCTGCGCCGGGAGCGGGCGGGTTGCCCACCCCCGGCGGCCGGGACCGATCCCCGGACGACTGGACCGGTGTCCTGCGGGGTGCCCATGGTTGCGGTCATCGTCAGTCCCTCGGTGCGTCCGGAGGTGCGGTCGGGAGATCGTGCCGGGGTCAGCCGGCTCGGGTCACTGGTCCCAGGCCTGGTCGATCGACTCGAGCACGGACTGGACGTCGCCCTGGCCGGCCAGCAGACCCTGGACACCGGTCGACAGCGCGTCGTAGACGCCGGGGTTGGGCCAGGCCAGGTTCGGCAGGGGCGCGTAGTCCCCGTTCTCGAGGAGGTCGGCCACCGGCTCGTACACCGGCGAGAGGTTCTCGTCCGGACCGGTGATCGCGACCCCGCCCTGGAGCTCGACGAAGCGGGCGGCGTTCTCCGGCTCTGCCATCCAGGCCAGGAACTCGCGCGCGGCCTCCTTGGCACCCTCGTCGGCAGATGCATTGATCGACAGCGCGTAGTTCGGGCTGGCCAGCAGGAAGGGGTCCCCGCCGTCGGCAGCCGGGAACGGCTGCACCTGCAGGTTCAGCCCAGGGCTGGCGTTGGCCAGCTCGGTGGCGGCGGCGCCGGGCACGAACGCGCCCAGTGACGTGCCCTGCGTCAGCCCCTGGGTGATGGCGTCGAAGCCGCCGCCCGCCGCACCCTGCTGGAAGCAGCCGGCCTCGTTCATGTCGACGATCGTCTGCAACGTGGCCTGCCAGCCCTCGCTGTCGGCGAAGGTGACGTCACCGGCCGAGCGCTGCTCGTTCCAGTCCGGCGTCTCGGCGTACACGCGGGTGGCGGAGATGGCCATGGCCATGAGGCCCATGTTCGGCGGTGCGGAGCCCGCGACCGCGAGGAAGGACTTGGACTCGTCGGCGAGCGTGCCGCATGCGTCGAGCATGGCCGTCTGGTCCTCGGGGATGTCCACGCCGGCCTCGGAGGCAGCGCTGGAGTTCCAGACCATCCCGACGGGGATGATGCTGGTGGGCTGCGCGTAGACCTTGCCGTCGATCTCGAACAGCGACTCGTTGCCCTGGGGGATCAGCGACGCGGACTCCTCGCCGAGTTCCTCGATGTAGCCGGCCTCGGCCAGGGGCAGGACGGCGTTGGCGTTGCCGGCGCCGGGCGAGAACATCATCACGTCGGGAGCGCTACCGCCCTGCAGCTGCGTGCGCATGGACAGGCCGTAGCTGTCCGGCGGCAGACCCTGCGTCTCGATCTCGACCCCGGTCTCCTCCGCGTACTGGTCGGCGAGGAGCTGCCAGGGGTTCTGCTGCCCACCCGAGGCGTTCTCGAACGCGAAGGAGAAGCTGTCGGCCGAACCGGAACCGCCGGAGCCGCCGGAGCCGCCGTCGTCCCCGCCACCGCAGGCGGCGAGCGTCAGCGCACTCAGGGCCGGGACGGCGACGAGGATCCCGACGCGGCGGAGCCTCCGGTGACGGTGCTGGGTCATGTGTTGCCTCTCTCCACGTGTCCGGCGACCGGACGACGACTGCGACGGTGGTTCCGAGCGCCGCGTCGGGTCCGAGCCGGATCCCGTCCGCGTGATGGCAACCACATACTTCTGCCAGTCGCCGGAGGAAGTCAATGCGACGGAGGCGTTACAGCGGTGATGCCCGGCATCAGCGTCAGTGATGACGCAGGCCACAATCCGCCGTGCCGGAGCGAGGCTCAGGCGGGGAGGGACTCCGTGTCGGCGGCGAGCTCCGGCCGGCCAGCCGGTGACCCCACCGGAAGCCACCGGGCCAGCCGACCGGGCGCGAACAGCGCGTCGAGTGCCAGGTGGACGGCACCCGCCAGGCCGGCTGCCTCCCCCATCACCGACCGCTCGATGCGCAGGGTGCGGGTGGCCAGCGGGAGCGACCGCCGGTACACCGACTCGCGGATGGCGGCGAGGACGTGGTCGCCCGCGTGGACCACGCCGCCTCCGAGGACGACCAGGCCGGGGTTGTAGAAGCTGACCAGCGTGGCGAGCGTGCCGCCGACGAGCCGGCCTGCCCGGCCGAGCATCGCGCGGGCGGCGGGGTCGCCGCGCTCGGCCGCGGTTGTCACGTCGGCCGCGGTGAGCTCGCCCGTGGCGGCGAGGATGTCGGCCATCACCGGGCTGCCGCCGCTCTCGGCGAGCCGGCGGCCGTCCCGGGCCAGGGCCGCCCCCCCGGCGACCGCCTCGAGGCAGCCGACGTTGCCGCAGCGGCAGATGACGCTGTCGGCCTCGGCGACCGCGACGTGCCCGATGTCGCCGGCGCAGCCGTTGACCCCGCGGTGCACGCGTCCGCCGGAGACCAGGCCGGCACCTATCCCCGTACCGATCTTCAGGTAGAGGAGGTCGCCGGCCTCGGCCGCGGCGGGGTTGGTGCGCAGCTCCCCCAGCGCGAGCACGTTGACGTCGTTGTCCACCCACACGGGGACGGCGAACCGGCCGGAGAGCCGTTCACGGATCGGGTAGCCGTCCCAGCCGGGCATGATCGGCGGCGCGACAGGCCGGGACGTGGCGTACTCCACCGGCCCGGGGACGCCGACTCCGATCCCCCAGAGCGGCGGCGCGCCGGCGAGCCCGTCGAGCAGCTGGGCGACCAGTTCCTCCACGCGGCCGAGGACCGCGTCGGGGCCGTCGGCCACGTTGGCGGCCTCATGCGCCTGCGCCAGGACCCGCCCCGAGGCGTCGGCCAGGCCGACCGCCATCCCCGTGGCGCCGATGTCGGCGCCGGCGACCAGCCCGGCGTCGGCCCGCAACCGCAGCAGACGCGGTGCACGGCCGCCGCTCGAGGGCGCCACCCCGTCCTGGACGACGAGGCCCGCAGCCTCCAGCTGCGCGACCCGCTGAGCCACGACGGTGCGGCCGAGGCCCAGGCGCTGGACGAGCCGTGGCTGGGTCACCCCCTCCCCGGCGCGGATGGCGTCGAGGACGCCGACCAACCCGTCACGCGGGGGCATGCTCACCGGCGCAGCCTAGCCGGACTTAAGCTTCTCGGCGGAAGAAGTGGGTCGGCGTCGAGCCGAATGGCTGCTCAGGCGGGCAGGACTGCCTCCAGCGCCGGCACCCCGTCTCGGGCGTCCAGCACGGCCGGCAGGTGTTCGGGGCTGAACAGCTCACCGAGAGCGAACTCGATCGCCCCGGTGATCCCGGCGACCTCCTGGTCGAACGCGGACGGCTCGATCCGCAGGTCCCTCGTCGCCGCCGGCAACGCCGACCGGTGGACCTCCTCGCGGATCGCTGCGAGGACGTGCGCACGGGCCCGTGCGATGCCACCACCGACGACCACCAGGTCGGGATCGAAGACGTTGACCAAGGTCGCGAGACTCCTGCCGAGGAGCGTGGCGGCCCGGTGCAGCAGCGCCCGGGCGGCGGCGTCCCCGGACCCGGCCGCTTCGGTGACGTCACTGGGCCGGATCCGGCCGGTCCGCTCGAGTACCCGGGCCAGAGCGGGGCTCTGGAGCGTCTCGGCGAGCAACCGACCGTCACGGGCGAGTGCCGCACCACCGGCGACGGCCTCCAGGCAGCCGGTCTTGCCGCAGCGACAGTGGACGTCTGCTGCGCCGGGCACCGGCACGTGGTCGATGGCACCGGCGAGCCCGTGTGCACCGCGGTGGATGCGCCCGTTCACGACCACCGCGGCACCGATCCCGTAGCCGCCACCCAGGTAGACCATGTGCTGTGACCGAGCGGCGACCGGGTTCACCCGCCGCTCCCCCAACGCCGACAGGTTGGTCCGGTTGTCCATCCACACGGGGACCCCGAAGCGGTCGGCCAGCCGCTGCCGCGTCGGGTGACGGCTCCACTCGGGCATCGTCGGCAGAGCTGCCGGCCCGCCGTCGTCATAGGTGACGGGACCCGGCATCCCGATGCCGAACGACCACGGGCTGCGCCGGGCGCCGATCTCGTCCACGAGCGCGCCAGCCATCTGTTCGACGACGCCGATGACGACGTCCGGCCCATCCGCGACGTCGATCTCGCGGTGTCGGGTCTCGAGCAGATGGCCCGACAGGTCAGCGACGCCGACGACGAGCTCGTTGGTGGCGATGTCCGCCCCGAGGACGTATCCCGCCTCGTTGTTGAGACGCAGGCGGCGCGGCGCCCGGCCACCCGTCGAGGGCGCGAACCCGCTGGAGACCACGAGGCCGGCGGCCTCCAGCTCGGCGACGCGCTGCGCGACGACGCTGCGGCCGAGGCCGACCTGCTCGACGAGCATCGGTTGGGTGATGTCCGGCGAACTGCGGATGGCACCGAGCACGGCCGCGAGCCCTGCATAACGGTCGCTCGGCACGACTGCACCTCCTCCGGACGGACTGACAACCATCATCGGTCGTGACGCCGTGTTGCAACCCGTCGCCGGGATGTGTTCGTCCCGATGGGTCAGGAGCGCCGGCCGTGTCGACGGTCCACCCGGCTGGAGAGCGGGACCACCCATGATGGCCGACCAATCCGCAGACGTCGGTCGGAGACCGGCCGCGTCTCATCCACCGACGCCGTCCGGGCAGTTCCCTCGTCCTTCTCCACCAACCGCCAGTCTCGACTTGGAGTCCGGTCGACCTGGGTCGTCGACGACAGGAGCGGGTCGCGGGCGACTCGGCAGGACGGGAGCTCGAACTGACCGAACGCCCCGCGCTACGCCTGGCGCCCTGTCGCCAAGAGGTCGGGATGATGAACTGCGGCGACGTCGGGGGCGCGGAGACGGGCCTTCAACAGGTTATCGCCGAAGGTTCCGGAGATGACATCGCCCGGGTCCTGACTCACCCCTTGCGCTCGGGCGGCGAGCCCCGCGGGCAGCTCGATGCGGGGCAATGGCGGAGTCCAGCGCGGGATTGAGGAAGAACGGGATCGACAAGCGGGTGTCTCCCGGTGGCGGGGACACGACGCGGTGCACGGTCGCCTTGAGATACCTGTCCGTCGCGTACTCCATGAGCTCGCCGATGTTCACCACGAACGCGCCAGGCACCGCCGGAGCGTCCACCCAGCCCGCCGCCGTCTCGATCTGCAGGCCGGCCTTGCCGGCTCGATCACCAGCAGGGTCAGGACGCCAGGGTCCTTGTGGGCACCGACCCCCTGGCCGCGCTCCTCCCGGCCGGGATAGCGGACCAGCTTGATCAGCGTGGAGGGACGGTCCCCGAAGGCGCTGTCAAAGACGTGGGCCGGGCTCCCCAGCGCCAGCGCCCAGGACTGGAGGAGACGGCGGGCGACCGATGTGCACCTCGCCTCCCAGTCGGTGAACACTCCTCGCAGGCCGGGCAGCTGCTCGGGCCACAGGTTGGGACCCTCCAACCGCATGTACGCCGGCGCGGCGGGATCGTCGGAGGGTGCCCGCTCGGACGCGATGTCGATCTGCTCGCGCCAGTCGGCCTGGCCCTGGGTGAGTTCGCCTCCGGCGCGGGTGTAGCCGCGGAAGTGCGGGCTGCGCAGCATCTCGACCCGGCGCTTGTCCTCCAGGGGAGCGCGAAGGTCGTCCAGGAGCACCTCGGTCACTCGTCCTACGCCGTCACGGCGGACATCCACCGCCACGTCGGTCCGGCCCAGCAGCGAGAGGCGGCCGACCGGCTCGACCAGGCGCTCCGCTGGTGACCGCTGCCGTCCCTCGGGCCGCGCTGCTGTACCCCTTGCTCTACTCACGCGAGAGGCGGGCCACCCTCGTCGGGTGACCCGCCTCTGACCTGCGGTTTCGCTGTCGGGCTGACAGGATTTGAACCTGCGACCCCTTGACCCCCAGTCACATTCGGGGGGTTCGCCACAGGTCGCGACTGTGTAATCAGTGCAGGTCAGAGGCCCGTGACGTTCGCCGGCGTCCGGCCCGATGCGCCACTGTTCGGCGCGCGTTGCTGTACCAGTTGCTGTACTGTTCCCCTGCACTCGGGCGTGTCGTCCACCTCGGCGTTGCTCCGACCCCGACCTGTCCTTCGCGAACGCCGCCCACCGTCGCCGTCGTCGACGCGTCGAGCAGACAACGTGGGCAACTCGGCGATCAGCGCCCCCATCGCCCCCGAGTCGTGGGTGCCACGGACGTAGACGTAGACGTAGCCGACGCCGAGCTGGCCCACGCAGGTGACCAGCTGGTTCTCCGGCTGGCTAACCCAGTCGGTGATGTCGCCGCTGTCCAGCACAGCGTCGACCCGAGACTGCTGGGCCACCTGGCGCATCGATTTCTGGTTCAGGCGCCCGCAGTACGGGTCGTGTGTCAGCGTCGCCACCTTCCTTGCGCCGCAGGACTGCCAGCACAGGTCAGGGGGTCTGGAGCGGTGATCCGGTGAGCACCGCCTCGACGACGTCGTGGATGGCGTCGGCCGACATCCCAGCGCCCTCTTCGTCCGCCAGCAGCCCCACGTGTGTGGTGTCGGCGGCCAGGTGGCTGCTATTGGTGGAGAGCGCGGCCATCCGGGCCTGGGCGGCCGTCCAGCCGTTGATGATCTGCACTGATTCGCTCGCGGTCAGCACCAGGAGTGGCGTCCTATCGAGGGTGGTGAGCGATTGGGCTTGGCTGAACAGGGCGGGCATGGCGGCGGATTCCTTGGCTCCGTTGCGCCAGCTACGGGGGCTGTGGGCGAATGCCTGGAACTGGCCGGCGGCCGGCTCGGGAAG
Organism: Geodermatophilus obscurus; assembly: GCF_900115395.1. Taxonomy (GTDB): domain Bacteria; phylum Actinomycetota; class Actinomycetes; order Mycobacteriales; family Geodermatophilaceae; genus Geodermatophilus; species Geodermatophilus obscurus_B. Next base: position 34,649 of record NZ_FOWE01000015.1, on the reverse strand, counting down.
GTCGGAGGAGGACGGGACGAGTTGCCCGATGCCGAGTCGGGCGAGGCTGGGCGTCACAGCCAGCAGGGCGGGGGCGTTCGGCTCGGCCGCGCCGTCGGCGGACGTGGCCTGGTAGGGGTCGGACGCGTCGAGCAGGACCATTCCGGCGACCTGCTCGGGGTAGCGGGCGGCATAGGTCATGGCGTAGCCGCCGCCGATGGAGTGTCCGACGAGCACGTACGGGCCGTCCTCGCCGGCGCGGTCGAGCAGCGTGTTCAGGTCAGACGCGGCCTGCACGCCATCCTGGATCTGCGGTGCGTCGTCGCTCCAGCCCTGCCCCGCACGGTCATACGCGCACACGCGGGTGGTCCCTGCGACGGCCGGGGCGATGTGGGCCCAGGATGGCGAGAACTCGCCGAGCCCGCTCAGCAGGACGACGGTCGGACCACCGGAGCCGGTGCAGTCCAGGTGCAGGCGATGCCCACCGACGTCGTAGAGCTGCCCAGGAATGGGATAGCTGCGGTCGCCGGAGGCGAGGGCGACGGTCTCGAACGCGCCGCCCACCGCGGCTGCGGCCATGACGGCGACGACCGGGTAGAGCAGCCAGCGGCCGCTCCCGGCCGCCAGGCAGCAGCGCACCTGGGATCCCATCCAGACGGCGAGCACCAGAAGGACCGCCGGCCACACCCACCCGGCCGAGGTCAGGCCGGCATCGCCCGGGGCGAGGACCAGAAGCCCCAGGCCGGTCGCTGCCATACCGGCGGCCGGGACGAACGCCCAGCGCTGGGGCTGGTCGGTCATCCGCATCGACAGGACGGCCAGCATCGCCCAGCCGAGCGCAAAGCCGAGCAGCGCCGTCCCGGTGATGAAGTGCTCGTCCGCTCCGCCGAACATCACGAAGGTGAGGACCGCGGCCGCGAGCAGCCCCGCGGCCAGCGACCCGACGATGATCCGGCGGATCGGCCCGGTGTGATCGTTGCGGCCCGGGCGGGCGGGGAGCGGCGGTCGTTGGGTGGGCTGCGTGGCAGTCGTCATGACAGTCCGGCTTCCGTGAGAGGTGTGCCGGATCCGATGGCGGGCCGGCGGGCGACGGTGCTTGTGGGGGGCCGTCGGGCAGGGGCTGAAGGGTCACAGCTCAGTCAGTAACGCGGTGTGACCTGCCGAGGCAGTCGGAGTTGGTGGCCTGCTCACCACCCCAGGTGGAAGTGCGCGGCGATCCCGACGGCGATGAAGGCGGCGGCGACGAAGTCGACGGGGGCGCAGAACGGCGGCCACCACCGGGTGTTGGCGACGAAGCCGGTGCGGTGCTGCCAGACATCCTTGAGGCCGTGACCGGCCAGGCCCGCGACGAGAAGCCAGGCCGATCCGGTCACCGCCGCCGCGGCGACGACGACGAACACCGACGCGACGCCGATCTCGACGGTGATGACCGTGGCCCGACCGTCGGCGACGGCGAACCCGATGTAGACCGCTGCAACCACCACGAGTCCCAGCGCGTAGACGGTGGCGTCCTCGAGCCAGAAGAACGCCAGCGGCGACGCCGCCTGCAGGCAGCCCCAGACCACACCCCAGAGCACCGGCGTGCGCAGCTGACGGCCGCGCCCGTCGACCGCGGTGCCACGTCGCCCAGCGACCACCGGCAGCACGGCATCCCCGCGACGCCTCAGCACGGCGGGGCCCGCTCCCCGATGCGCTGACCGAGCTGGGTGAGTATGCGTGTGCTGGTCATGGCTTCTCTCCGATCCGATGAGCTGGGGAGGGTGGGCCGGCTGGCGCGGCCGCAGCAGTGGCCGCGCCAGCCGCGTCATGTGTAGGGCGTGCGGTGGTGCTAGGCGGCGACGAGCTCGCTGTCCGTGCCGTCAGCGACCGGGCCGTCGGCGGGCTTCTTGAGCAGCACAGCGGCGAGGACCGCACCGACCGCGGCGATGCCGGCGGCGCCGAGCAGAGCAGCGGAGAACCCGTCGGTGAGCTCGGCCGGGTTGCCGACCGCGTCGGCACCGAACGCAGCCGCGACCGCGGTCATCGCCGCCAGGCCCAGCGCGGAGCCGATCTGGTAGCTGGTGTTGACGATCCCGGCGGCCAGACCGCCCTCCTCCGGCGCCGCAGACGAGAGCGCGGTGCCGAGCGAGGGGATGAACGCCATCGCCATGCCGGCCGCGGTCACCAGCGACGCAGGCAGCACGTCCACGACGAAGCTGCCGTCGGCGTCGATGAACGACAGCCACACCAGACCAGCGGCCAGCGTCGCGAGACCCGAGACGATCATCGCGTTCGGCCCGAACCGGGCGATGAGCCTCGGCGCGACCGCCACCATCCCGATCATGATCGCGACCGTCAGCGGCAGCAGCGCAGCGCCGGACGCGAACGCACCCAGGCCGAGGATCTGCTGCAGGTACAGGTTCACAAAGAAGAACATCGGGATCCAGGCGGCTCCGAGCAGCAGCTGCGCGATGTTGGCTGCGGCGAGGTTCGGTGCGCGGAAGATGCCCAGGCGCATCAGCGGCTGACGGAGCTTGGCCTGCAGCGCGACGAACACACCCAGGAGCGCGAGACCGCCGAGGCCGGCCAGGAGCGTGCTGCCGGACGTCCAGCCGGCCTCCGGGGCGCGCACGATCGCGAAGACGACCGCGCCGAGGCCGAGCGTGGCGGTGGTCGCACCGGCGAGGTCGAGCGAGCCGCGGCCGGTCATCCCGGCAGGCATGACCGAACGGGTCAGCAGCAGGACGACAGCGGCGACCGGGAGGTTGATGAAGAACACCCACGGCCATGACGCGTACTCGGTCAGGACGCCGCCGAGGAAGACGCCGGCGGTGCCGCCGGCAGGTGCGGCCGCGCCGTACAGGGCGAGGGCCTTCGGGAGGTCGTTGCTGCCGCCGAACACCTGGAACAGCAGGGTGAGCGCGGCCGGGGCGATGAGCGCCGAGCCGGCGCCCTGGATCGCGCGGCCGGTCAGCTCGACCGCGACGCCGTCGGCCAGGCCGGCGACGAGCGAGCCGACGGCGAGGACCAGCCAGCCGGTGGTGAAGATCCGGCGGGCGCCGAACAGGTCGGACAGCCGCCCGCCGAGCAGGAGCAGACCGCCGAAGGCGACGACGTAGGCGTTGAAGACCCAGCTGAGGTCCTGCGGGTCGAAGCCGAGATCGGCCTGAATCTTCGGCAAGGCGACGCCGATGATCGAGGTGTCCAGGATGACCATGAACTGGGCGGTGGCGATGAGCGCGAGAGCCAGCCAGCGCCGGCTGCTCGTCGAACTCGCCGCGGGTGCGGTGGTTGTCATGACGGTTCCTGTCTTCTGCGAAGGACAGCCGGCGGTGGCTGTCGAGACGCAGGTTCGCGAGCCCCTCTGTCCTGCCGCTGTCCTCGCTCTGTCGTTCCCGCCACCGCACAGCCGCGTCAGCTGCGGTCGTCGAGACCCGTACCGGCCCTGTCGGCTTGCGTCCGACGCCGTGGGTATGTCTTCCGCGGCCCGTGCTGTCGCCGAACCTGAGCGTCGTGGCTGTCGGCGTCCCAAACGACGCTCTCGCGGCCTAGCGGGTCCCGGGCGCTCTCCCGGGTCGCGTCGGTAGACAGCGGACGGACAGCGCAGCGAGGCACCTTGGGTGGCGTCAGAAGAACGCCCGCTGGACGAAGGTGAGCGCGATGCCCGAGGTGAGGCTCTCGGTCGGCTCGATGCGGTGCAGGCAGTGTGTGCGCGAGGTGACCGGCTGGCTCCGTGACGTCGTCGGCGTCGAGACCATCACGGCCGACGCGAAGACCGGCACGGTGGTCCTCGGCGGCACGATGACCGTCGCCGACGTCCTGGCCGTGTTCGTCGGCTCCGACTACGCCCCGCAGGTTGTGGACGCAGCACCGGTTACTGCGACGTGAGCTGATCCGACCTCGTCACGTCCCCGGGAGCTCGAGGCGCAGTCAGCCGGACGGCCGCCCCGGCTGACTCGTCGACCTGACCCAGAGGGCGTCGAGCTCGGCCTGCTCGTGCGGCGGTGCCGGGCGCGCCGACGCCTGCCGGACCTCGACGGCTTCGTCGAGCCGCGCCTGGGCCTCGGCCCGCTGACCCACAGCGGCGGCCACGCGCGCCAGACCTTCCAGGCCGGTCGCGAGCAAGGTCGGTTCGCCGTAGTGGTGCCCGGCAGCGTGCACCTGCGTGTACCGCTCAGCCGCGTCGTCCAGCATCCCGTCGCGCCAGTCGCACCATGCGACACCAGCGAGTGCGTGCCCGCCCCACAGAGGGGTCCCCAGCCGGGTCAAGCCGCGCACCGCCTCCTCGAACAGCGGCCGGGCCGACGCCGCATCCCCCTCGACCTGTGCGATCTGCGCCCGTCCCAGGCCGGCGAGAACCACACCTGCGGCGTCACCGACCTCCTCGGACGCAGACGCAGCCCGGTCGAACGCGGCCGAGGCCGCCGCGCGCTCGCCCAGAGCCAGCAGCGCGACGCCGAGGTCGGACAGCGCCCACTGGGCGGTGTTGAACACCCCAGCCGAGCTCGACACCTCGATCGCCTGCTCGAGGACGGGTATCGCCTCGGCGTACCGGCCGAACTCCTTCAGCCCCCAGCCCAGGTGGTAGAGCACAGCTGACAGGCCCCAGCCGTCATCGAGCCGGCGGAACGCCTCCGACGCGGTCCGGCCCATCGCCCGCGCCCGCAGCTCGTCGCCCCGGCGGATGAAGTTCTGCAGGCGGACGAACGCGACGACCGCATGACCCCAGTCGTCGGCCCGGGTGGTGAACTGCTCGTCCGCTTCGGCGAGCAGCTGTGCCAAGCGGCCGGGGTCCGAGCCGTTGAGCAGCTCGACTGCGAGCAGCACCTTCGACAGGGCAGCTCCATGCGCATCACCCTCAGCCTCGAACAGCTGCAAGCTCTCGAGCGCCGTTTCCGCACAGCGCGGGCTCGGATGCACTAGGCACGCCCGTGGACGCTCGACGATCGACACCGCCTGCAGCGCCCGGGCTCGTGCCTGCCGGCTCGCGCCGGGAGTGGCGATGACCTTCGACAACACCTCTCGCCCCTCGACGTGCCGTCCCAGGTGCCAGAACAGGGCGAGCGAGCCGGCCAGTCCTAGCCCGTCTTCGACCCGGCTCGGGTCGGCCGACAGCCACGCCAACGCTGCCCGCAGGTTGGGGTGCTCGTTGCGCAGCCGCTGCAGCGCCGCCCGCTGTCCGTGGCCGCGCAGGCCCTGCTCGGCCTGCTCGGCGACGTGCCGGAAGAAGGTCGCATGCCGGGCTGCCGCGTCGTCTCGCTCCCCGGAGGTGTCGAGCTGCTCGACCGCGTAGTGCCGCAGCGTCTCGAGCATGCGGTACCGCGACGGCGAACCGGGCTCGAGCACGACCATCGACCGGTTGACCAGGTGGTCGAGCGCGTCGAACACCTCACCGGCGGGGATGTCCCCGCCCGCGACGACGGCCTCGGCTGCCTCGAGCGTCCAGCCGCCGTGGAAGACGGCCAGGCGCCGGAATGCCTGCTGTTCGGGCTGCGACAGCAGCGCGTGGCTCCACTCGACGGTCGCGCGCAGGGTCCGTTGCCGGGCCTCCGCCGTGCGTGGTCCGCTGGTGAGCAGACCGAAGCGGTTCCCCAGTCGGTCTGCCAGGTCCGGCAGGGACAGCGACGACATGCGTGCCGCGGCGAGTTCGAGCGCGAGCGGCATGCCATCGAGCTGCCGGCACACCTGCGCCAGCGCCATCAGGTTCGGCTCGGCCAGATCCAGGCTCGCGCGGACAGCCGACGCCCGCTCGATGAACAGCGCAGCGGCTGGGAACTGCAGCACCTGCTCGGCGGGGGTCCCGTCGGGAGGCACCGCCAGTGGCGCGACGCTGACCTGCACCTCGCCAGGAACGGCGAGGGCTTCCCGGCTGGTCGCGAGCACGGTGACTTCTGCGGCCGAACCGAGGATGAGGTCGACGAGCGTCGCGACCGCGTCGATGACGTGCTCGCAGTTGTCCAGCACGAGCAGCAGCCGCCGGTTCGCGAGGTAGGCGAGCAAGCGGGCGCGCACCGCCGCATTAGGGTCGGCACCGTCCAGCGGCACGCCGAGCGCGTCCGCGACCGCCAGCGGCACATCAGCGGGGTTGCTCACCGCCGCCAGACGGGCCAGATGGACGTGCTGGTCGAAGTGGTCGGCGAGCTGGTGCGCAGACGCCATGGCCAGTGACGTCTTCCCGGCGCCGCCAGGGCCGACCAAGGTGACGATGCGCTGACGGGTGAGCGCGTCGTTCAGCTGCGCGAGCTCGTCGTCGCGTCCGATCAACCGCAACGAAGGGATCGGCAGGGTCCGCTTCGGTCCGGTGTCGGCGTCCTGGCCGACCGCCGGGGTCTTCGCTGCAGGCGTGGCCGGTCCGGCCTCGGCAGCAGCCGAACCGGCCCGTGAAGGGACGGCTGCGAGCGCATCGTCCTGCTCGAGGACGCGCTGGTGCAGCGAGCGGAGCGCAGCGGAGGGCTGCAGCCCGAGCTCGTCATCGAGGTGACGGCGGGTGCGGGCGAAGACCTCGAGCGCGTCCGCCTGCCGACCGGCGCGGTACAGGGCCGTGATCAGCAGGCCGGCGAGCGCCTCCTGCCCGGGGTCCCCCGCGACGACCGGCTCGAGGTCGGCGGCGACCTCGACGTGCCGGCCCGCCACCAGGGCCGCCTCGGCCCGCTCGGCCAGCGCAGCCTGGTGCAGCTGATCCAACCGGGCCGTCTCCACGCTCGCCCAGCCCTCGCCGGCGAAGTCAGCGAGCGGATCACCACGCCACAGCGCCAGCGCCTCGTCGTACAGAGCCAGCGCGTTCGCAGCAGCGGTGTTGCGCGCGGCGGTGCGCGCGGCCTGCACGAGTCTCACGAATCGGTGCAGGTCGACGCGGTCGAGGTCGACGTCGGCGCGGTATCCGGATGCCTCCCGGACGATGACGTCAACGCCGTGCGCGGCAAGCGCCCGCCGCAGCTTCGACACCCGCAGCTGCAGGGCGTTCAGCGGGTCGGCCGGCGAAGCGGACTCCGACCACAGCCGGTCGATGAGCGAGCTGGCGGCGACGGTCCGGCCGGGTGAGAGCAGCAGCAGAGCGAGCAGGCCGCGCTCGGCCGCCCCGGGCAGCTTCGCCGGTTCAGTGTCGACGCGCAGCTGCATGGCGCCGAACAGGCGGAACTCGACCTCGGTCACGGCGCACCCCCTACTGGCCGTCCGAAGTCTGTACCCGGCGCCCCCACTCGTACAGGAAACGGAGCGCCGCTGTCCGGACGCTGTCCGCGGCGCCGCATCCGGCCGGGTGCGGACAGCGCGGCGACAGCCCCGGCCGCGATTGTGACGTCACCGGCCGGCACGCCGCCGGCACGAGGAGGAGGAGAACCCATGAGCAGCGAGACCTACACCGTGACCGGGATGACCTGCGACCACTGCAGCCGCTCGGTCCGCGCCGAGGTCAGCGCCGTCGCCGGCGTCACCGCCGTCGACGTCGACCTGGCCACCGGCACCGTCACCGTCACCAGCGAGCAGCCCGTCAGCACCGACAAGGTTCGCGAGGCGGTCGAGGAGGCCGGCTACACCCTCGCGTCCTGAACGCCGCCCCGGCGGAGCCCAGATCTCCTGCTCCGCCGGAGCGCCGACAGGCGGAACCCGGCCATATCGCCGGGGCGAAGCCGCCCCCCACCGCTCACAGTCACCTCACCAACGAGACGCCCTGAGGAGGACGCCATGACCACCACCCCGTCCGAGAACATCCCGGCGATCTGGGACGACGCCCGCAACATCCCGTTCTTCCGCATCACCGCCCGACTGTTCACCCCCGAGTTCCGCCTCGGCGCCAGCCTCCTGCTCGCCTGCAATGACAAGGACACGGCCGCCACCGCCCACTCCATGTCCACCCCTCACGGGTCGGGCACGACCGCCCCGGCCAGCGTCGACAACCACACCCAGCCCGAGCGTGACCTCATCCCCGTCCGGGTCCGCCGCACCCGCTGAACCGCCACCCGCCAGCACCTGGCCGAGATCAGCGGGCGCAACACCGTCCGGACAGCCGCCGGACAGCGCCGCTGAGCAGCCTCACCACCGAAGCACCCACACCGCAGCGCGCCCCATCGACTCAGGAGCACCCCATGACCACCACCGCCGAGCACACCCGAGACACCGGGCGCAGCAACGACACCGCGGCGGTCGTGTGCAACCTGGAGATCACCGGCATGACGTGCGCCTCGTGCGTCCGGCGGATCGAGAAGAGCCTCAACAAGGTCGACGGCGTAGACACCGCCCAGGTCAACCTGGCGACCGAAGTCGCCACCGTCACCTACGACCCGAACACGGTCGACCTCGACGAGCTCATCGGGGCGGTCACCGCCGCCGGGTACGGCGCTACCCCCAAGCAGGAGACGAAGGCAGGCGGGCCAGTTGCGCCCACGACGGCCACGGGCGGGGACGACACCGCCGAGCGTGACCGCGAGCTGAACCGCATGAAGCGCACGTGGCAGATCGCGCTCGCCACCGGCCTTGGCCTCATGGGCCTGATGTACGTGCCCCTGTACATCGACACGATGGACTGGCTGATGCCGGCGATCTTCGTCGTCGCCACCGTCGCCCAGTACTGGGCCGGCAAGAGCATCTACGCCAGCGCGTGGCAGGCCGCCAAGCACCGCAGCACCAACATGACCACGCTCGTCGCGCTCGGCACCGGGGTCGCGTGGATATACAGCACGTTCGTCACCCTGTGGCCCGCACAGGTCGAGCAGCTCGGACTGCCGCTGCACGTGTACTACGAGACGAGCCTGATCATCGTCGCGCTGGTGCTGGCCGGGAAGTGGATGGAAGCGCGCGCCAAGAAGGCCACCGCGGCTGCCGTCACGGCCCTCGTCGGGCTGGCGCCGAAGACCGCCCGCGTCGTGCGGGACGGGCTCGAGGTCGACATCCCGGTCGAGCAGGTCGCCGTCGGCGACATCGTCCGCATCCGGCCCGGCGGGAAGATTCCCGTCGACGGCGTCGTCGCCAGCGGCACCACCACCGTCGACGAGAGCATGCTCACCGGCGAGAGCCTCCCGGTGGACAAGGCCGGAGGCGACCAGCTGATCGGCGCGACCATCAACACCACCGGCACCGTGCTCATGCGCACCACGGCCGTCGGCGACGACACCGCCCTCGCGCAGATCGTCCGGCTCGTCGAGGACGCCCAGGGCAGCAAGGTCCCGATGCAGCGCCTGGCGGACAAGGTGTCGTCCGTGTTCGTCCCGGCCGTCATCCTGACCGCGCTGCTCACCGCCCTGGCATGGGCGGTGTTCGGCCCGGACGGCGAGAGCACGACGATGGCCGTCACCACCTCGATCGCCGTGCTGATCATCGCCTGCCCGTGCGCCTTGGGCCTCGCGACGCCCACCGCCGTCATGGTCGGCACCGGCCGTGCCGCCGAACTCGGCATCCTCATCAGCAACGGAGAGGCGCTCGAGCAAGCCCGCCGGCTGACCGCCGTGGTCCTCGACAAGACCGGCACCATCACCCAGGGCAAGCCGGCGCTGACCGACGTCACCGTCGTCGACGGCTGGACCTCCGAGGAGCTGCTGCGTCTGATCGCAGCGGCCGAGACGGGCAGCGAGCACCCGGTCGCGCAGGCGATCGTCACCGCCGCCCGCGACCGCGGCCTCACGCTGCCGCCCGTCGACGGCTTCGACTCCATCCCAGGGCACGGCCTCGTCGCAACCGTCGATGGCCACCGGCTCCGTGTGGGCAACGCCGCCCTGATGGAGCGCGCCAGCGTCGACGTCAGCCTCTTGGGCGCGGCCGCGCTCGCGCGGGCCGAGCAGGGCGGCACCCCGATGTACGTCGCCGTCGACGAGCGCCCCGCCGGTCTGGTCACCGTCGCCGACACCATCAAGGCCGAGAGCCCCGAGGCGATCGCGCAGCTCAAGGCCCTCGGCCTGCAGGTGTGGATGATCACCGGCGACAACGCCGCCACCGCCCACGCCGTCGCGCGTCAGGTCGGCATCGACAACGTCCTCGCCGACGTGCTCCCTGCTGACAAGGCCGCCAAGGTCGCCGATCTGCAGGCGCAGGGCCACCTCGTCGCGATGTCCGGCGATGGCGTGAACGACGCCGCCGCGCTCGCCCAGGCCGACCTCGGCATCGCCATCGGCACCGGCGCCGACGTCGCCATCGCCGCCTCCGACATCACCCTCGTGGGCGGCGACCTGCGCAGCATCGTCTCGGCGATCGCTCTGTCCCGCCGGACCGTCAGCGTCATCCGGCAGGGGCTGGCGTTCGCGTTCGCCTACAACGTGCTGCTCATCCCCGTCGCCGCCGGCGCCCTGTACGGGTTCGGCGAGCTGCTGCTCGACCCGGTGCTGGCCTCCGCGGCGATGGCGATGAGCTCCGTCAGCGTGCTGACCAACGCCCTGCGGCTGCGCCGGTTCCGGCGGCCGGAGACAGTCCACGAGATCGAGCACCCGCCGCTGCGTCAGCGGATCGGGCAGTACGCCTACCTGACCGGCATCGCCCTCGTCGCCGTCGCCATCGGCACCGCCCTGACCGCCGTCTCCCGGATGGACTTCGCCGAGCGCGGCATGAACGGCACGCTCGCCTGGATGCAGACCACCGGCATGCCGATGCGGCCGGCGATGAGCGTCATGATGACCGCCGAGGTCGACCCGGCCAGCGCCGACGACGCCGGCATGGACGTGCAGCTCGACGTGCCCGACAGCACCCGTCCCGGCGTGCCGACCCGGGTGACCGCCACGGTCGTCGACGCAGAGACCGGCGAGCCGATCGAGGACATCACCCGCAGCCACGAGGCATGGATGCACCTCATCGCCACCCGCGACGACCTCGGCACGTTCGCCCACGTGCACCCGGAGCCGACCGGCAAGGCGGGCGAGCTCGCCGTCGACATCACCTTCCCGACCGCCGGCCAGTACATCGTCAACACCGAGTTCCGGCAGCAGGGACAGATGAGCGACGTGCACCAGCGCCAGTACGTCACCGTCAGCGGGAACGCCCCTGCACCGGTCGTCCCCACCGAGAGCCAGCGGGAGGTCGTCGTCGACGGCGTCCGCGTCGAACTCCGCGGCGACGCCGCCGTCGGCGAGCGCAGCGACCTGCACTTCGAGTTCACCGACGCGACCACCGGCGAACCGATCGACGACCTGCAGCCGTTCCTCGCCGCTGCCGGACACGTCGTCGTCATGCGGGCCGACGGAACGACCTTCGCCCACGAACACGCCGAGGTCGAAGACAGCAGCGGCCGGCCCGTGTTCGCGATGCCCGGCACCACGTTCGGGCCGGAGCTGGAGGTGCACGCGCAGTTCGACACCGCCGGCACCTACCAGCTGTGGGGCCAGTTCCGCACCGCCGACGGCGGCGTGCTCACCGTGCCGTTCACCGTCGACGCCCGCTGACCCACCGCACAAGCGCTCGGCGGCCGGCCGTACCCGCACCGGTCGGCCGCCGGGCCACCACCGACCCATCACCGCTGCCCGCTGGGGGATCGCCATGCGCGAGTCGGGCGATCGGCTGCTCGGCGCGTTCCCACGTCGCCGTATCGGGTTCCGCTTGCGGGACGCGTCAGCTGGCCAGCTAGCGCGCAGACGGGAACCGAGAAACCTTGAGGTGACCCACTGTGCGGGCGGGGCAGGATGGGTGCCGTGACCGGGGTCGAGATTCCCCTTGCCTGCGGCAACGTGGCCGCGCGTGTGGTGCGCGTGGGAGCGACGGTGCGAAAGCCGGCCACCCCGGCCACCCCTGCGGTGGAGGCGGTGCTGCGCCACCTGGAGCGGGTGGGTTTCGCCGGCGCCCCGCGCGCCCTGGGCCGGGATGAGCAGGGTCGCCAAGTGCTCGAGTACGTCGAGGGCCCGCTCGCGCATGCGTCGCCCTCGATGACCGCCGCAGAGCTCGGCCGGGCCGGGCGCTTGGTGCGTGACCTGCACGAGGCCCTGGACTCTTTCGAGCCTCCTGCCGACGCGCGCTGGGAGGTCGCTATCGCACCCGATCGGGAGGAGCTGGTGTGCCATCACGACCTAGCCCCGTGGAACCTGGTGCTCGGCACCAAGCGGTGGGTGTTCATCGACTGGGACGGCGCCGGCCCGGGTACTCGGCTGTGGGACTTGGCCTACACCGCGCAGTCCTTCACGCCGCTGCAGGCCGGCGGTGAGCCCTCCCAAGACGCCTCCCGGCTACGTGCCCTCGTTGATGGGTACGGCGCCGATCAAGCGCAGCGGCAGCAGCTGCGGGCGTTGATTGCGGCGCACACGCGAGGAATGTTCGACTTGCTCGTCGACGGTGCCCGTACCGGTCGCCAGCCGTGGGCCCGCCTGCACGCTGAAGGGCACGGAGAGCACTGGGGCCCTGCTGCTGACTACGTCGCCGACCATGCCGACACATTCGTCCGGGCCCTCGTGACGTAACCGCATCAGCCCACTCAGCACGAACGCAGCTTCAATCCCCGCAGCGGGATCGGCCAGCGGGACACCGTGTCGCTGGTGGTCGAGCGCTCGGAGCACGTGTCCGTGCTCTAGCCTGCCGCGGTGGATTTCGGGCCGGTGCGCGACGCGTACTCGTCCATGTCGGAGCAGTACATCGGCCTGTTCGACGGCGGCTGGCAGGACCACGAGGACGACACGGCCCTCGTCCGGCGGCACCTGACAGGACTCTCCGGACCCGTGCTCGACCTCGGGTGCGGACCCGGTCACTGGACCGCCTACCTGCATTCCCTGGGCGCTGACGTGACCGGCGTCGACATCGTCCCCGAGTTCATCGCGCATGCTCGGGCGACCTATCCCGGCCCGGAGTTTCGGCTCGGCTCGATGACCGAGCTGGACATCCCCGAGCACTCCATGGCGGGCATTCTCGCCTGGTACTCGACGATCCACCTGCCGCCGGCGGAACTCGACCGGGTGCTCGCCGGGTTCCGCCAGCTCCTGGCGTCCTCCGGCATGCTCGTCGTCGGCTTCTTCGACAGCGACGATGACGTGGCCGGGTTCGATCACAAGGTCATCACTGCCTACCGCTGGCCGGTCGACGTCTTCACCCAGCACCTGGCGAAGGCTGGCTTCACGGAGGTGCAACGCCTGCAGCAGCAGTCCCCGGATCGACCGGACCGGAAGTACGCCGCAGTCGCCGTACGCGCCGGCTGAGCCCTCGTCGCCCGCCAGTCCCGACAGGCGAACCCGCTAGGGCGACGTTCGGAAAGAGCGGGCAGCCAAACGCCAGTGTCCCGCAGGGGATCGCCATGCGCGAGTACGACGTCATCGTCGTCGGCGCCGGCCAGGCCGGACTCGCCGCCGGTCACGCCCTCCGCACCACCGGCCTCAGCTTCACACTGCTCGAGGGCGGCGAGCAGCCCGGCGAGTCGTGGCCGCGCTTCTACGACTCCCTCACCCTGTTCTCCCCCGCCAGGTACTGCGCACTGCCGGGTCTGCCGTTCCCCGGCGAACAGGCGCGGTACCCGCACCGCGACGAGGCCGCCGCCTACCTGCGGCAGTACGCCAACCACTTCGCACTTCCGGTCCACACCGGCTCCCGAGTCGCAGCAGTCCGCCCGCACGCCGGTGGCCTCGTCGTCGAACTGACCGGCGGCGAGCAGCTGACCGCCCGAGCGGTCCTCGCCGCGACCGGCCTGTTCGGCCCCGCAGGTCCCCGCCCTGCCCGGCATGGAGACCTACAACGGCGAGCTGCTGCACACCGCCGCGTACCGCCGGCCAGACGCCTACACCGGACAGCGCGTCGTCGTCGGCGGCGGCGGCAACTCCGCCATCCAGATCGCCGTCGAGCTCGCCCAGGGGGCAGAGGTGTCGCTCGCGACCCGGTCGCCGCTCGAGACCTGACGTCAGCGGCCGCTCGGCATCGACCGCCTGCCGCTGGGCCGGCGTGCCGCCGCCTCGGTAGGCGTGCTCGACGACGGCCAGTACACCGCCGCCCTCGCGGCCGGACGACCGCAGCAGCGCGACATGTTCACCACCATCACCACCGACGGCGTCCGCTGGCCAGGCGGCCACGAGGAACGGGTCGACACGGTCATCCTCGGCACCGGTTAGCGGCCGGCGCTCGACTTCCTGCCGACGGAGGCATTCGAGGCAGACGGCTGGCCCGCACACCGTCGCGGCCTCAGCAGCACCGTGCGTGGCCTCGGCTACGTCGGCCTGCCTGGCCAGACGGGCGTCGCGTCCGCGATGCTCCGCGGAGTCGGTCCAGACGCCGCCCACGTCGTCCGGCAGCTCCAGCGACAGCTGAGAACCGGCGACATGCGCCACCAGGACCCAGCCGGGGTCGCCGGCAGCGATGGCTGAGCACCGCTCCTCCGAACTGGTTTGGCCCGTCCCCCGAGGGCGGGGATGAGCCTGAACGCCGACGCCGGTGCTCGCCGTATCTGGTCGCTTTGAACGGCGCCATGGCGGACGCTGCGAGCGACGACACCCCGGCGACCACCCGCTCGCTAGGAACGGCCGGCGTTGACGGGGCCGGCCCGTCGCGTAGGTGCTCCCAGGACCCACTGGAGGATGTTCAAGTTCAAGTGGCTCATACCTGCTGCTGCGGTGCCGTAGCCGATCCGTTCGCGCCACCGTGCACGGCGGAGGCGCCGGTGGGGCCAGCGACGTAGCCGAGGTAGCCGGGCACCAGCGGCAGCACGCACGGCGAGGCCAAGCTGATGAGTCCGACCAGCGCGGCCACCGCGACGGCGAGCAGCAACGAGCCGTCGGTGACGACGCCGGCGAAGGTGGCGCCCAGGTCACCCACGGGTCAGCCCTCGGCCAGCAACGTCTCGAGCGCCGTCCGCAGGTCGTCGCCCTGGACCGCGCCGACGTGGACGGCAGCTACCCGTGAGTTGCGGTCGAGCAAAATGGTGGAGGGCACGACGTTGGCCGGGAAGCCGCGGAAGGCCAGCGCGACCTCCCCGCTCGGGTCGAACAGCGACGGGTAGGTGGCGCCGATGCTGTCGACGAAGGCCTGGGCGAGCTGGCGCTGGTCCTAGACGTCGACGCCGAGGAACTGCACGCCGCGCTCGGCGACGTCGGCATTGCGGGGCCACGGCGGCTGGTCCCGCTGCCTGCGGTTCCGGTGGCAAGCTGGTGGCGAACCGGCCCATCGGGCCCGGCGCGCGGCTGCTGACCGCGCCGTCCGGCAGCCCGCACCGACGCCGGTGACCTGGTCCCGCCGCCTGCACCCGAGTGAGCCGTCCTGCGATGTCCGTCGTCCTGCACGTCGTCGTCCTCGCCGTCGCCGCGGCGACCCTCGTGTTGGTGCCCGCCGCGTCCGGTGTCGCGCCGGCGCTCGCCCACACCGGCCTGGACGCCTCCACCCCGGCCGACGGCGAGCAGCTGGACGCCGCACCCGAGGCGGTGACACTCACCTTCACCGAGGAGGTGCTGGCCGACTACCTCCAGCTGGCGGTGACCGGACCCGACGGCGCAGCGGTCGCCGCTGGCGCGGCGACCGTCGACGGGCCGGTCGTCAGCCAGCCGGTCACCGTCACCGCCCCCGGCGCTCACGTGGTGGCCTACCGGGTGGTCTCCGCCGACGGCCACCCCGTCTCCGGCCAGGTCACCTTCACCGTCACCGGCGCCCCGTCGGTCGCCGGCACGGCGGCTCCGGCGAGCACGCCGGCCGACGCCCCGACCGCGCCGGACGTCCCGGGGGCAGGGGGCGAAGCAGCACCGGCGGCGGAGGCGGCCACCTCATCCGGCGCGACGCGCTGGTGGCCGGCCCTCGTTGTCCTCGCGGGCGCAGCGGTCCTGGCACTGCTGGCGGCGCGGTCCCGGCGCCGGCGACGGAGCACCCGGTGACGGAGCACCCGGTGACGGAGGTCCGCACGGCCGCGGCGCCGTCCCTGCGGCGGCGCCGGCTGCTGGCCGCCGCGGCGGCGGTGCTCGCCCTTGCCGCGTGCGGAGTGACGATGTGGGCCGGTGGCGCGACCGACGTCGTGCCGCTGCCCGGCATCCCGGTCCCCTCCCCCGAGGTCACCTGGCTGGTGCCGGGACTGCGCCTGCTCGCCGACCTCGCGGCCGTGGTCGCCGTCGGAGGTCTGCTCGGGGCGGCCGTGCTCGCCCCCGGTGACCACCTGCTCAGCGCGGCCGGCTACCGGTGGATGCGGCTGGCCGGCTGGGCCGCGGCGACCTGGGGGCTGGCCGCGCTGGCCGCGCTGCCGGTGCAGCTGGCCGACTTCCTCGGCACGCCGGTCTCCGGCGTCTCCCCGAGAGGCGTGGCGAGCTTCGTCGTCGACGTCGCCCAGGGCCGGGTCCTGGTGCTGGTCGCGGTCCTCGCGGCGGTGGTGGCGGTGGCCGCCCGGACGGTGCTGACCTCGACCGGCGCCCGGGCCCTGCTCGTCGTCGCCCTCCTCGCCACGCTGCCGCCGGCGTTCACCAGCCACAGCGCCGAGGAGTCCGACCACGACCTCGCCGTCACCGGCGTCGCCCTGCACGTCCTCGGCGTGGTGCTGTGGGCCGGCGGGCTGGTGGCCCTGCTGCTCGCGCGCCAGCTCGCCGGGCCCGAGCGTGCGACCGCGGTGCAGCGGTTCAGCCGCCTGGCGCTACCGATGGCCCTCGTGGTCGCGGTCAGCGGCGTCCTCACCACCCTGACCCGGCTCACCGCGCCCGGGCAGCTGCTGCAGACCGGCTATGGCATCGTGCTGCTGGCCAAGACCGCCGCGCTGCTCGCCCTGGTTGCGCTCGGCTGGTGGCACCGCCGCACCACGCTGCCCGCGCTCGAGGACCGCCCGGCGGCGTTCCTGCGGCTCGCCGGCGTCGAGGTGCTGGTCTTCGCCGCGACGATCGGGCTGGCCGCCGGTCTGGCCCGCACGCCGCTGCCGGCCGACACGGGCAGCGACACCGTCGCCGCCGCTGCAGACGCCGCTGTTGGGGCCGGGCCCGATGCCGCATCAGCTCCAGTGACCGACGCCTCCAGCCTGTCCGACATCTGAGCGGCACCGCCTGCAGCGGTCCGGGCGTCGCCACCTCGCGAGGACTCATCCTTGCTCATGTACCGCTTCCCGCCACTATCATCGGCGTATGGCGATGATAGTGGTCGACGGTGAACCCGCCAGCAGAGTTGAGAGCGGCGAAGCGGTCGATGTCCCGGCGGTGGACGCGGCAGTGGACGCGGCGCCGGTCGACGAGGCCGCGGCACTGTCGGCGGCAGCCTGCCTGTTCCGCAGCCTCGGGGACCCGACGCGGCTGTCGATCATCCGCCACCTACTGCTCGGCGAACACCGGGTGGTCGACCTGACCGCCCACCTCGGACTGGCCCAGTCGTCGGTGAGCGCGGCGCTGGCCTGCCTGCGGGACTGTGGCGTGGCGACCTCTCGCCCCCGGGGCCGGGCGTCGCTGTGGTCGCTCACCGCCCCCGAGCAGGTGCTCGAGGTCCTGGCCGCCGCCGAGCGCCTGCTCGCCGCCACCGGCGACGCCGTCGTGCTCTGCCCGACCTACGGCGCGGCGGCGAACCGGTGAGCGCCACCCACACCCACCCCGCACCTACCGCCGCCGAGCGGGCCCGCCTCGGCCGCCGCGCCCAGCTGCTCGCCGGCGCCAGCGTCACCTACAACGTGGTCGAGGCCGTCATCGCCATCTCCGCGGGCGTGGTGGCCGGCTCGGTGGCCCTCATCGGCTTCGGGCTGGACTCCGTCGTCGAGGTCTTCAGCGGCCTCGTCATCCTCTGGCAGTTCCGCCACCGGCTGCCCGAGAGCCGGGAACAGCAGGCGCTGAGGCTGATGGCGTTCTCCTTCTTCGCCCTCGCTGCCTACGTCGCGTTCGAGTCGATCCGCGCCCTGCTCACCGGCGCCGACCCGGACTCCTCACCGGTCGGCATCGGCCTGGCCGTCGCCTCGCTGCTCGTCATGCCGTTCCTGTCGTGGGCCCAGCGCCGCACCGGCCGGGCCCTGGGCAGCAACGCCGTCGTCGCCGACTCCACCCAGACGCTGCTGTGCACCTACCTCAGCGCGGTGCTGCTGGTGGGTCTGCTGCTCAACGCCACCCTCGGCTGGAGCTGGGCCGATCCGATCGCCGGGCTGGTGATCGCCGCCGTGGCGGTGCGTGAGGGCCTCGAGGCTTGGCGCGGCGAGGGCTGCTGCGCTCCGAGCCGGCCGGGCGCCGACGGGCACGAGGCCGCCGACGGCTGCGGGTGCGGCGACGGCTGCACCGACGCCTGCTGCTCACCGGCGTCGGCCGCGCCGCAGACCCTGACCATCACGCCTCGGGAGCAGCTCCAGTGACCATCGCTGCCCTCGTCCTGTACATCGTCGCTGCCGTCGTGCTCTTCGGTGTGCGGTCGTGGGTGCAGCACCGCCGCACCGGGTCGACCGGCTTCCGCGGGATCTCAGGCACCCCAGCCGAGGCGCAGTGGTGGGGCGGTGCGCTGTTCGTCGTCGCGATGGTCGCCGGGCTGGCCGGGCCGGCGCTGGCCGCGGTCGGCGTGACTCCGGTCGACCCGCCGGTCGGGATCCAGGTGGCCGGACTGGGGCTGGCACTCGTCGGGTTCGCCGCGACTCTGGCGGCGCAGACCGGCATGGGCGCCTCCTGGCGCATCGGCGTCGACCCGGCCGAGCGCACCGCCCTGGTGACCTCGGGCCCGCTGTTCGGCGTGGTCCGGAATCCGATCTTCACCGCGATGGTCGCCGCGCAGGTCGGCGTCGTGCTCATGGTCCCCACCTGGGTCAGCGTGCTCGCGCTGGTGGCGCTGGGCGCCGCGGTCCAACTGCAGGTCCGCACCGCTGAGGAGCCGTACCTGCTGGCGACCCACGGCTCCGAGTACGCGGCCTACGCCGCCCGCACCGGCCGGTTCGTGCCCGGCGTCGGCCGCCTGCGCGTGCCAGCGATGCATGAAGCCGCCCAGTGAGCGGCGGCCACGCGCACGGCCACGCCCACGAGGCCGGTGGTGCGGCAGGCAACCGCCGCCGGCTGGCGATCGTGCTGGTCCTGACCGCATCGGTCCTGGTCGTGCAGGTGGTCGGCGCGTTGCTGTCGGGGTCGCTGGCACTGCTCGCTGACGCCGCGCACGCGGGCACCGACGCCGCCGGCCTAGTCATCGCCCTGATCGCGGCGACCCTGGCGCTGCGGCCGGCGACCGCGCGGCGGACCTGGGGGTACCGGCGCGCGGAGGTCCTCGGCGCGACACTGCAGGCCGCGGTGCTGCTGGCCGTCGGGGTGCTGGTCGCCGTCGAGGCGGTCGGGCGGCGACTGGACCCGGCGGGCACGGAAGTCGCCGCGACGCCGGTGCTGGTGTTCGGCGCGATCGGCCTGGCCGCGAACGCGGCCGGCATTTGGGTGCTGACCCGCGGCGGGCGCAGCGGCAACGTGAACATGCGGGCAGCGCTGCTGGAGGTGGTCAACGACGCCCTCGGGTCGGTCGCGGTCCTCGTCGCGGCCGGCGTCATCGCGGTCACTGGCTGGCAGGCCGCCGACGCGGTCGCCTCGCTGCTCATCGCGGCGCTGATCGTGCCGCGCACCGTCGGGCTACTCCGGCGGACGGTGTCGGTGCTGCTGGAGAGCACCCCGCCAGGGCTGGACCTCGACGCCGTCCGCGCCCACCTGGAGGCGAAGGACGACCGGATCATCGCGGTGCACGACCTGCACGCGTCGCTGATCAGCGACGACCTGCCGGTGCTGTCCGCACACGTGGTCATCGACGAGGTCTGCTTCGCCAACGGATCGGCGCCGCAGGTGCTCGACCGGCTGCAGGCGTGCCTCGCCGAGCACTTCGCCGTCTCGGTCGAGCACTGCACGTTCCAGCTCGAGCCGCGCAGCCACGCCGGGCACGAGCTCGCCGCGCACGCCTGACCGCGTCCGCGGCGGCGCCCGGTCGATCCTCACGGCGGGGCCCGCCGTGGGGCTCAGCCGATCGCAGCGGCCGTCGGTGCGCTGGTCTGCAGGGTGGCCCGCTGCGGTCCGGGCACGTCCGGGCGGAAACGGCGCACCGCGGGCACCGCGCCCAGCATCAGGCTCAGGCCGCCGGCGATGAGCAGCGCGGCGGTGAGCCGGGCCAGGACGACCGGGCCGCCGGTGATGACGTTGGCCGCCCAGAGGATGTCCATGTCGGGCAGGCCCTGGATCAGCAGCATGAACCCGACGATGGCGGCGAGCATGGCCGCGAGCAGGTCCTTGCCGCCGATCGCCGCCCGGACCGCGAGGGCCGTCACCCCGGCCATCACAAAGGCCGGCAGCGACGCCGCACCCAGCTCCAGCGCCCGGTCTAAAGCGGTCAGGCCCGGCTGAGGTGTCGCGACCAGGTGCCACACCGCGGCCGTGTTCGCGGCGACCAGCAGCGCCACCAACGGCCGGGCGGTGCGCCCGCGCCACCCGGCCAGCAGCCCGAGCACCGGGATCAGCAGATACACCGGCCACCAGACCGTCGGGTTCGGCGGCGGAGACCAGGTCAGCTCCCCGTCGACGACCACCGGGGTGCCGTCGTAGGACAGCGGCACCTGCCAGGCGAAGACGCGATGGGGCCGGTCGGGATCAGCGGCCACCTGCGGCGGCAGGCTCGGCGACATCCAGTGGGTGCGGTGGTCGTGCCAGGAGTACTCCGGCCGGGTGGAGACCTGCTGCCAGTCCGGCACGGCGGCCGGGTCGGCGTGCGCGGGCAGGGTGGTGTTCCCGTCCACGCGCAGGTTGATGTAGGTGGCCGGGCTGTTGGCGTTGCGCCACACCCCGTCCGGGCCGATGCGCAGGTATTCCTCGTCGGAGTAGCCGTAGACGGTGACGATCTCCGTCGAGCGATTGCGCAGCTCGAGGCTGTCGCCGAACTCGGCCACCTGCAGGTCCACCCCGGGCATCAGCGCTGACATCCCGAGAACCTGCCCGGCGTAGTTGCTCGCGGCCACTCCGCGGTCGGTGTGCGCGGCCGCGGGGCCGGCACCGAGAAGCAGCAGCGCGGCGACGGCGAGGAGAACCGCCGACACGCGACCGAGGGCGCGCCGGCTCAGGGACGTCGGCATCCGGTGACGATATGCGGCCGAGCCGGCATCTCCGGGGAGCTCGGCTGCCGCGTCCGACCTGACCTGGAGACAGGAGCCGATGACCCCGTGCGCCACCCAGGTATCGACTCCTTCCCTGAGTGCTCCTCATGCCACTCCACTCGATGCGCCGCGTCTCGAAGTGACCGCCGTGACTGCTCAACCGACCAGCATCCGGCTGCCGACGGCTCGACCGCACAACTGGAGCTATCAAGATCGCAAGCCATCACACCTCTTGCCTCATCACCGGTCCACTCGCCGTCCTCAGCGGCGGTTGAGGCTGACGGACAACGCTGAAGTACTCGACGGTGCCTGCTCGGCGGCTGGGGTGGAGGAGTACTGGAGGAGAACTGCAGCACGCTTGTCACGGTCAGAGCCGGACGGCGACGTCGTCATCCACAGGGCTCTGCGCTGTCCCCCGGATCCCGCGCCGTCACCGCGAGGCGTCCACCTCGTCGCAGAGCCTGTCTCAGCCGGTACTCCCCTGCCACCGGCGAGGATCGAGGAAGCCGTCATGGGAAGGCCACCACTGCCGGTGGGGACCTTCGGCAAGATCGACTTCCTCGTTGTCCGCAAGGGACGGGTGCGGGCCCGGGCCAGCTTTCGCGACTTCGACGGCCGACGCCGTTTCGTCACCCGCTACGGCAACACTCGCGCCCAGGCCGAGCGCCGGCTGCGCGAGGCCCTGCGCGACCGCGGCGGACTGGCGACGCCGGCCGCGACCGCGGACAGCCGGCTGGCCGCCGCCGCGCAGCTGTGGCTGGCCGAGGTCGAGGCCAGCGAGCTGGCCGCCGGCACCAAGCGGCTCTACCGCTTCGTCGTCGACTCCTACGTCCTGCCCGGCCTGGGCGAGCTGCGGCTGCGCGAGGTCACCGTCCCCGCCGTCGACCGGCTGCTGACCGCCGTCCGCAGCAGCCACGGCACCGGCGCGGCCAAGTCCACCCGCAGCGTCCTGTCCGGCATCCTCGCCCTCGCCGTCCGCCACGGCGCCCTGCCCACCAACCCGGTCCGCGAGATCTCCTTGCGGCGCACCACCCGGCCGGTGAAGACCCCGCGGGCGCTGACCGTCACCGAGGCCCAGCGGCTGCGAGAGGAGCTCGCCGCCGATCCCGAGGCCGTCCGCCTGGACCTGCCGGACTTCGTGGACCTCATGCTCGGCACCGGCGTGCGCATCGGCGAGGCTTGCGCGGTCCGCCCGACCGCGCTCGACCTGGACGCCGCCACCCTGGCCGTCACCGCCACCGTCATCCGCATGCCCGGCCGCGGCCTGGTCATCCAGGAGGTGCCCAAGTCCGACGCCGGGCGGCGCACCATCGCCCTGCCGCCCTTCGTCGTCGACCTGCTCCGCCGCCGCTGCGCCGCCGTCCCCCCCACACGCCGACCCGCCGGTGCTCTTCCGCAGTCCGCAGGGCCGGCTGCGCGATCCGAACAACACCAGCGGCGATCTGCGCGCGGCGCTCGATCGGGCCGACTTCGACTGGGTGACCTCGCACGTGTTCCGCAAGACTGTCGCCACCCGGCTCGACGAGGCCGGGCTGTCCGCCCGCCAGATCGCCGACCACCTCGGCCACACCCGGCCCAGCCTCACCCAGGACGTCTACATGGGCCGCCGGCTCGCCAGCCCCGAAGCGGCCGCCGCCCTGCAGCGCACGCCGTAGCAGCCCTCGGCAGTCCAGGCCGCCCGGCTCCGCCCACGGCCACACCCCCGCCACCGCGCCGTCTCCGGAGATGCCTCGACATGCGTCGCACCGGGCTGCGCGGGGAGGGGTTTGTTGGTCGTCTCTGGTCCTTGGTAGATCAACTACCGACCGAACAAGCTCCTGACCTGCGGTGTTGCTCCCCCGATTGGACTCGAACCGATAACCCTGCGAGTTGGTCTCGGGGTGGTCGGCGACGGTTGGTCGGCGACGAACGTGCAGGTCAGAGGCGGTTCACGTCATCGGCCGACATTGTTAGCGTCGGTCGTCGAGGGTGGTTTGTTGATCGTAGGTTGGTCGCGTCCTCGACGCGGAACCTGAGTCTCCACCGGCACACGGTCCTACAGCTACAGGCCCACCCCGACCGCCGATCCGCTGCACTTGCCCAGCAACGGCAGGAGGAGCGCCTTCGAGGTCAGTGGAGGCTCTTGGCCGCCTTCTTCCCCGCCTCGCTCTTCCCCGCCTCGCCGACGTCGACGCACGAGCGGGGCCGCTCCAGCCGCCCGCGAGCCGGGCCGCCGCTCAGGTCGTCTGACCCGCCCCCCAAGCGCTCGCGGACAGGCTGAACCAGTACCGGTCCTGCGTGCACACCCACGGCTTCACCTGTCGTATACGGGGGAAGACGACCGCTCGCCCAGGCAACTGGCGACGCGGGGATGATGCGGAGCCAGGACCGCCGCGAGGCGGTGATGCTGACGACCCCGCCGAGGCTGGAGACGATGTCCGCTGCCATCCCGAACGAGGGCCAGCCCACCGACCTTCAGAAGCTGACCGACGAGTTGCTGGAACGCGCCGCCGCGGAGCACGCAGGCCGCGCCGCCCGCACGCTTCCGCACCCCGTCGACGGGCTGCGCCAGACCGTCATCGCGCTCACCGCCGGAACCGAGCTCAGCGAGCACGAGAGTCCAGGGGCGGCGAGTCTGCTCGTGCTGCGCGGCCGCGCTCGGCTGGTGGCCGGCGAGAAGTCCGTGGAACTCCGCACCCACCAGATCGCACCGATCCCTGATCGGCGGCACAGCCTGCACGCCGAGGAAGACACCGTCGTACTGCTCACCGTGGTTGCCGCGCACCGCGACCGGTAGTCCGGCCGCGTGCGCAGACCGACGCTGCGCCCCGTCGGGACGACTGGCGACAGTGTCGAAAGGGACAAGAACTGGACGGAGTCCGCGAGCCAACGACTTCATCTGCCTAACTCGTGAATAGGTGATCTCGTCCTGCGAGCCAGCCAGGATGAGGCCACCCTGGGGCCGATGAGCGCCGCGCTGAAACCAGCTGTGGGTGGCCGACACCTTCTACCTGAGCAGCCAGCCGATGGCCGATCTCTCGCCACTCCGGGGCCCGGCGGCTCGAGCGGCCGGGGTTGTCGGCCGTCCCGTGTCAGCGCCGGGGTTCGACCAGGCCGGTGTCGTAGGCGAAGACGACCGCCTGGACCCGGTCCCGCAGCCCGAGCTTGGACAGGATGCTGGAGACGTGGGTCTTGACGGTGCCCTCGCTGACGTAGAGCTCGTGGGCGAGCTCGGTGTTCGACCTGCCCTGGGCGAGCAGGCGCAGGACGGCGAGCTCCCGTTCGGTGAGGCGCTGCAGTTCCGGCGCCGGCGCGCTCCGTGGCGTCGGCCGGGTGATGTAGTCCTCGATGAGACGGCGGGTGACCGAGGGCGCGAGCAGGGCGTCGCCCCGGATGACGCGGCGGACGGCGAGGACGAGATCCTCGGGTGGGCAGTTCTTGAGCAGGAACCCGCTGGCGCCGCCGCGCAGCGCCTCGAGGACGTAGTCGTCGCGCTCGAAGGTGGTGAGCACCAGCACCCTGGTCCGGACGGAGTCGCCGAGGGCGCCGATGCGCCGGGTGGCCTCGAGCCCGTCCACACCCGGCATCTGGACGTCCATCAGCACGACGTCGGGGTGCAGGTCGGCGACCAGCGTGACCGCCTGCTCACCGTCCTCGGCTTCGCCGACGACCGCGATGTCGTCCTCGGACTCCAGGATCAGGCGGAAGCCACCGCGGACCAGGGCCTGGTCGTCGGCCAGCACGACCCGGATCGTCATGGCGCCCGCCCGTCGTCCGGAAAGGCGGCCCGGACCCGGAAGCCACCGGCGAGCAGCAGGCCTGCGTGGAACTGGCCGTGGTGCAGCGCGACCCGTTCGCGCATGCCGATCAGGCCGTGGCCGCCGGGCGCCGCTGCCCCGTCGAGCGTGCCGTTCCCGTTGTCGGTGACCTCCACGGTGAACACCCGCGGCTCGTAGGTGAGGCAGACCTGCACCTGGGCGGCGGTGGAGTGCTTGACCACGTTGGTCAGCGCCTCCTGGACGATGCGGTAGGCCGACACCTCGATCGACGGCGGCAGCTCGCGGGGCTGTCCCGCGACGGACACCTCGACGGCGACGCCGGTCTCCCCGACCTCGGTGACCAGCGCGTCGAGCTGAGCCAGGCGCGGCTGCGGGGCGAGCGCGTCGGGTTCGCCCTCGCGGCGCAGGAAGCCCAGCATCCGCTGCAGGTCGACCACCGCCTGCCGGCTGGTCTCCTCGATGGAGGCCAGCGCCTCGGCGGCCCGGGCGGGCTGGCGGGTCATGACCCGGCGCGCCGCCCCGGCCTGCACGCCCATCACGCTGACGTGGTGCGCGACGACGTCGTGCAGCTCGCGGGCGATGCGCACGCGCTCGTCGAACACCGCACGCCGGGCCTCCTCCTCACGCTCGCGTTCGAGCTGCGTCGCGCGCTCGACGAGCGCCCTCTCGTGAGCACGTCGTTCGGCGACGAGGTCCCCGAACCTCCACGCGGCGATGACGAAGGCCGCGTTGAACAGCACGAGGAAGACCGCACGCAGCAGCAGCGGACCCTCCACCGGCGTCCCGGCGACCACGACCAGCCGGTAGGCGAGGAAGCCCAGCGCCGCGACGACGTTGAACCCGCGCACCCGGTTCCGCCAGCGCCCCTGGCCGTAGGCGCCGGCGCTGTAGAGGGCCAGCCACCACACGACGACGGAGACGGTCAGGTCCGGGACGTCGACGATCCGGTAGGGGAAGAAGACGACCGTGACCACGACCAGGACCGCCAGCGGCCACCGGCGGCGCAGCGCCAGGGGCAAGACCAGGGCCAGCGTCAACCCGATCCACACTCCGGCCGGCGGCGGCCGGTAGCCGGCCGGAGCAGTGTCGATCCCGACCCGCACGGCCAGCACGCCGAGCACGGCGAGCACCGCCGCGGCGGCCGCGTCGGCGAGCAGGGGCCGTGCCTCGCCGGCGGCGCGCGCCCGGCGAGCCCACCTCCGCACAGCACAACGGTAGGGGCGCCGACCAGTGAACTCATCCCCCGCGAGACAGAGACGTCCTGGCCGCAGGACGGATCCGGAGGGCTCGGTGCGGGTCCAGCAGCCGATCCCCGACGCGGCCGTCCGACCTACGGTGGAGACCCGGATCGGTCCTGCGGGCGATGACCCGCCCGGTGTCGGCGACCGACCCTGGATCCGGCGCCGGCCGTCCCGGCGACGCGGGCGGTGCACCGGTGCACCGCCCGGACGACCGGAGGTCCTGTCATGTCCCACCCCGTGAGCACCCTCCTCGCCGAGGATCTGCTGCTCCTCACCGCCCATCCGATCCGGGCAACGGTGCACCGTCCCACCGGACTCGCCCTGCCCCGGGCCCTGGCCGGTGCCGTCGTCCACGACCTCCTGACCCTGGGCGCCGCGAGACTGCACGGCGGTCTGCTGCTCCTGACGGCCGGTTCCGCGACAGCACCCCGCCCGCTGCACGACCTCTCGACCCGGCTCGCCACCGAACAGCCCGTGGACCGGACGATCGACGCCCTGGCCGCGCCGCGGGCCCGCTTGGGACAGCACCTGCTGCAGTCCCTGGCCGACGGCGGCGCCGTGATCCGCCGCGACCGCCGCCTGTTCGGCGTGGTCCCCGTGCCGTCCTACGAGGTCACCGCCCCGGACACCGTGCCGACGCTGCGGGCGCGCGTGGCCACCGCGCTGCGCGGACCCCTCGACGACGCCCGGGCCACGGTGCTGGCCCGACTCGTGTGTGCCGGCGACCTCTACTCCCGCGTCGGGGTCGACGCCGCCACCACCGGCGCGGTCGCCGCGACAGCCGGCGGGGTCGCCGCGGCGGGCAACTGACACTCGTACGCCCTCGAGCCGCGCCCATCCCAGGGCCACCCGACGGGATCCGCGCTGCCTGGACGCCGACCTCTCCATCGGGACACTCGCCGCCCACGCCGGGGGCAGCCCACGCCAGCTCACCCGCCTGTTCGTTGGGCACACCCGGTGTTGCGATGCCCGCGGACGACCTCGCGGACCCCGCGGAGGGAGTCCTCGGCGAGGCGGCGGACATCGTCGGCCGCCTCCAGCCGGCCCCGGCGGACGAGCTCCCCTGCCAGTTGGTTCTTCACCGCGATCGCGGAGAGGTTGCGACCCATCACGTCGTGCAGGTCGCGGGAGAACCGCAGCCGCTGCTCGGCGACGGCCAACTGCCACTGCACCCGCGGGTCCGCTCCATCTCACGGACCAGGTCGAGCACCCAGACCGAGCAGCGGAAGGACACGGCGAATCCGATGACGACCATCCCGATCGTCACCGCCAGCACGAGGGTGGCGGACGGCAGCTGACCTGCCGCGAGCTCGGCGATTCCGACGAGCACCCCGACACCAGCACCGACCAGGGCCAGCAGCCGGGTCGACCACGTCCTGGAGCACGACCAGCAGCGTGACCAGCGGCAACGTGACGCTCCACGCGACGGCGAACTGGCTGCCGCCTCACAACGCCAGCACGCCGACGATCGCGATGGCGAGCGCCTGCCCCAGCCGAGAGCGAGCAGTCGGCGCGGCAGCGGACGCTCCCGGCGGCTCACCGCCCATCCCGCTCCATACCAGCAGCACGCACAGCACCGCCATCACGCACGTCCCCAGGACGTACGACCCGAGCAGCGCGGGCGAGTCCGTCGCCGCCGATCCCAGCCCGAGTGCGATCAGGAGCGGACTGAGGCCGAGTGCGGCGTAGAACGACCACCTCGTGTAGCGCTCGAGGCGCTGAGGGTCCGAGCGGCTCCCCACCAGCGCACAACGGTCGGCACGGCGCTCATGCTGCCGTACCGACCGCCTGGAACCGGGTTCCCCGTTCACCGCACTCGCGATCGGCCCGTCACCGGCGCGGTGCCCAGCGGAAGACCAAGCGGGCGAGCACCGCGCCTGTGACCAGCCAGCCGGCGAGCACGGCCAGCGGCAGCGGCGATGCGGCCCAGGCGCCAGCGGTGTCGACCGCCTGCCCGTCCCAGGTCTCACCGACCAGGCCGAGCCGGCTCAGTTCGATCACCGGGGTCAGTGGGAGGAAGCGGGCAACGCGGGCGAGCTGCTCGGGGAAGTCGGCCAACGGGATCAACAGTCCGGAGAGCATCGTCGCCGTCAGGACCAGCGGCATGGTGGTGAACTGTGCGCCCTCCACCGTGCGCGTGAAGGACGTGCTGACCGCGGCCAGCACCACCATCAACGCGCCGCCCCCCAGGAGGGCGACGAGGGGCAGGACGACGTCCACCGGCGCTGACCAGTAACCCAGCGCGACGACGCCGACGGCGACGAGAACGACTTGGACGAGGGACACCAGCAGCGTGGGCACGGCCGTGCCGAGCAGCACCTCTGCGTCGGTGAGCTCACCGGTACGCATCCGCTGGAGCACCAGCTCCTCGCGCCGGGCGACGAACGTGGTGACCAGGTTGTAGAAGGTCAGGAAGGTCAACGTGACGCCAAAGGCACTAGCGAGGAGCCCGGGCCCGTCGACCGTGCCCCCGTTGGACACGGTGATGGCCCCGACGGCCGCCACCACCGCCAGGGGCAGGAGCAGGGAGCTCATGACGGCGGTGCGGTTACGCAGCAGCAGCCTGGTCTCGGCGGCCGCGAGGGCGAGCACGCGGCGGCGCGCGCGGCCTCCTGAACCGAGGTGCGGCGGGGATGTGTGCTCGATGGCGGAGCGGGTCGTGGTCATGGCCGGATTCCTTCGACGATCGGTCGGTCAGGCGGCGGTAGGGAGGGCGCCGTCGGCGACGGCGAGGAATGCCTGTTCCAGGGAGGCGGCCCGGGCCTGCAGGCCCGTCAGTTCGAGGTCGTGCTCGCCCGCCCAGGTCATCAGCTGGGTGAGCGTGGGCTGCAGCGCGAAAGTGCTCAGCTCGACCTGGTGCGCCGTGCGCTCGACGCGCACGCCGGCGAGGCTTGGCAGCGGCGGGGCGCCCTCGGGCACGGTGAACCGGATGGTCGCCGGCTGGGTGGCGGAGATCTCCTCCGGCGTGCCAGAGAGCACCACCAGCCCGGCCTGCAGGATCGCGATCCGGTCGGCGAGTTCCTCGGCCTCCTCCAGGTGGTGGGTGGTGAGGACGACGGCGGCTCCGCCGTCGACCAGGTTCCGGACGATCCCCCAGACCGCCCGTCGGCTCTCCGGGTCCAGCCCCGTGGTCGGCTCGTCCAGAACCACCACACGTGGGCGTCCGAGCAACGCCATCGCCAGGTCGAGCCGCCGTCGCTCACCGCCGGAGAGGGACCGCACCCGGATGTCGGCGCGGCCGGCGAGGTCCACCTGCTCCAGGGCCTCCGCGACCGGGCGCGGGTCGGTCAGCGTGCGGGCCCAAGTGTGGACGGTCTCCCGAACGGTGAGGTCTCCCGGAAGCCCGCTGTGCTGCAGCAGCACGCCCAGGTACCGGCGAACGGCGGCCCGGTCACGGCGGGGGTCGTGCCCCAATACCCGCACGCTCCCAGCGGAGGCCGCGGCCAGCCCTTCCAGGACCTCCAGCGCGGAGGTCTTGCCGGCCCCGTTGACGCCCAGCAGCGCGAACACCTCTCCCGGATGGACGTCGAAGGAGATTCCGCGGACGGCGTGGAAGTCGCCGTACCGACGCTCCAGGCCGACCACCTCGATCGCGGGAGCGGCGGCCGTCGGGGCCTGCCCTGGCCTTGGGTCGATGTCGGTGCGGTGGGTGGACAGGTTCATGGCTGGCCTTCTTCGTCGGTTGAGAAGAACGTGAGCGCGATCAGGCAGAACGTCGATGTCGTCTTTCACGTCGCCATCCCGAGCACGGCGGCATCAACCTGTCGGTCGATCTCCGCCCACTCTCCGGGGCGGGAACCCAGGAGGGCAGACGCTGGATGAAGGGCGTGGGCATGGTCCAAATGCGCCGCGCCGGCGAACACCATCGCGGCGGCCATGCCCAGGCGGGTGGCCCGTCGGGTGGAGCGCGGGCCGAACTGGGCCGGTAGGAGTGCGGCGACCAGGGTGGCGCCTACGAGCGCGAGCAGGAAGATCATGGTGATCACCTGTGTGGTGTCGTGGTGGCTGAGCAGATCGGTGGATCGAGAGGGCGCGCGCTACCGGGAGGCCGGGCCTTCGGGGGCGGGGACCCTCCTGAGGCGCTCCATGGCGTCGTCCCAGGCGATGGGAAGGGCGGAGCCCGGCGCCATCCAGGTAGTGAACCTGGTAGGCCCCATCTGGGTGCGCAGCTTTCCCATCACGGCCAGGTGCGGCATCGTCCGGACGAAGGCGTCCAACGCGTCCCTGTCCGTCCAGGCCGAGAGCGTCCAGAACGTCTTGCGCATCGGCTGGGCCAGCAGGCGGTAGCCGACCAGTCCGCTGGTGCCCTCCAGCTGCCGGGCCACCGACATGGTCAGGCCGAGAAATCGGGGGATGGTGCGGTGGGAGCGCAGCGGCAGCCGGGAGGCCATCACCAGGTACTCCTGGTGGGGGCTCGCGGGGAGCTTCGTGCGCCAGGGAAGGGGTGGCATGTCAGGCCTCCGGGTGTGCAGTCGCCGGACGGTTGGTCCGGCGGAGGGGTCGGGCGAGCCGGCGGTGATCGCCATGTCAGTCCCCGCTTGTGGCTCGATGAGCCGTCGAGGGTCGGCGGGCGCTGCGGTCAGGATCGACCGGGGTGACCGAGACCAGCGGCAGGTTCGAGGGAGGTGAGTCGAACGAAAGGACGGACGCGGGTGGCACAGCCGTGTCGATGACCCCGCCTCGCCCGTGACGAGGTCGAGCTCAGGTCAATGACCAGGTCGGCTGGCCACCGGGGCGGGGCGGCCGGATGCGAAACCGCTCCGGGCGAGGACGACACCAAGAGTGAACATGACCAGCGTGAAGGGTCCCCAGCCAAGACGTTCCCACGGGCTCGAGGAGGCGAAGTTCATCAACGCCCCGAGGCCCAGGAGGCCGACGAGCACCCAGGCGCCTGCCCGGCAGACAGCCTTGGACAAGGCGATCACGGCGACGCCTCCCCTGGCCAGCACGAGCAGCGCGGCGAACAGCCACACGACGGTGGAGAACGCGGTCACCATCCGAAGGGCGCCGGGCAGTTGTCCGGGGTTCGCTCCTCCCAGCGCAGCCGCACCGAGCGGCGCACCCAGCGTGAGGGCGGCCTGGAAGGCCACCAAGATCAGGCAGCCGATCGCCAGGACGGCGGCAACCCCTGGACGAACGGGTCGGTCGTTGGTCGATCCGGGTGTTGGCGTGGTGGACTTCATGGCTTACCTCGCATCACTTTGGGGCCGCTCGACGTGCGCGTCGCGCCGGTGATCAACGACGAGCGGGCCGGGTCGGGTCGGACTTGCTCGACCGAGCGGCCGGTCAGGCCGCGAACCCTGCGCTGCAGGCCCTGGCGCCCGTGGCTGTGACTGGTGGTGCCATCCCGTCGGACCAGGCAGCCCCACCGGACCCGGGGTGATCTTTGCGACGGTGCTGCGGACAGCTGGCGCTGTGACGAGAGGTAGAACGAATCCGGTGGGGACTGATAACCATCGGTGGTGACCAGAGGTGGTGACCCCGGATCACCACGCGATGAGGGCAGTCGGAGCGCCGTGTCGGCGTGGAGCTAGCGACGCTGAGTCCGCGGACCCCACTCAGTCGGTGTCACGCCGGTACAGCAGCACCGATCCCACGACCAGCGCGAGGGCTGTGTAACCGGCGAAGACCAGCGCGCTCTCGGGCCGGGTGAGCGCCACCGCGAGCGCCTCGGGGGTGTCGAGGTCGTTGGCGTAGGCGAGCAGCTTGTTGCCGGCGAAGAAGGGCAGGAAGCGGGTCACCGCGACGGGCAGGAACAGGTTGAGCAGGTTCTCGATCACGAAGCCCCACACCAGCACCCCGGAGATGGCTGCCGTGCTGTGCCGGACGATCATGCCGACGCCCAGCCCCAGCACCGCCGCCAGCGTGGTGAACAGCAGCGCCCAGCCGACCGTGGCCGGCAGCGCCGATGTGGCCCCCATGTTCAGGCCGGCGAGGGCGGCGCCACCGAAGCCGGCGGCCAGGCCGACCGCTCCGACGAGCATGCCGAGGGTCGCGGCGGTCAGCGTCTTGGACAGCGCGATGATCCAGCGCGCCGGTCGCGCGGCCACCGCCGCGGCCAGGGTGCCGTGCTGCACCTCGGAGCCGAACAGCAGCACTCCGCCGATCGCGGCGAGCATCGAGGTCACGCTGGTCCAGTAGAAGCCGACCTCGGAGACGACGAGCACCTCGTCGGTCACGAACGTCGCGACCGCCCACGAGACGGCCAGGCCCCCGACGAGTGCGAGCAGCAGGATCGCCTGGTTGACCCGGACGGTCGAGGCCTTGATCCAGTCGCTCCTCAGCGTGGCGAGGACGGCCCGGGCGTCACCGCCCGTCGAGCGTGTCGCGGGCCGGTAGTCGGTGATCATGGGGGCCGCTGTCTGGTCCGCGCCCGCACCGGTGAGAGTCATGTCGTGTCCTTCGGGATCGGGTCGGTGGTCGGGGTGCGGATCACGTGGAGGCGAACTCGGCGGAGGAGCGGGTCATGTCCAGCAGGCTGTCCTCCAGCGAGCGGGACGTCTCGGTGAGCTCGAGCAGGCGGATGCCGCTGTCGAAGGCGACCTGTGAGACCACGGCGCGGCTGGTTCCCCGGACGACGAGCCGGTCGGCGGCGGCTTCGACGACGAAGCCGTGCGCGGTGAGCAGCGCGACGAGTTCGACCGGCTGCGGAGTCTCCACGATCACGGCGACGTCGTGGCGTCCGGTGATCGCCGTGACCGAGTCCGCGGCGAGCAGCCGTCCGCCGCCGATCACGACCAGGTCGGAGGCGAACATGCTCAGCTCGCTGATGAGGTGGCTGGAGACGAAGACCGTGCCCCCTCGGGCCGCGAAGTCGCTGAGGTAGCCGCGCAGCCAGTGGATGCCGTCGGGGTCCAGACCGTTGGACGGCTCGTCCAGCAGCAGGATCTGCGGGTCACCCAGCAGTGCCGCGGCCAGCGCGAGGCGCTGCCGCATGCCCAGGGAGAACTTGCCGGCCCGCTGATCAGCTGCCGTCTCCAGTCCGACCTCCGCCAGGACCTGCTTGGCCCGGCCGGCGGGGACGCGGCTGATGGCGGCGGTGGCCCGGAGGTGGTTCAGCGCGGTACGACCGGGGTGCACGCGGGCGTCGAGGACGCAGCCGACGGTCCGGGCGGGCCACTTGAGGTCCTGGTAGTGGACGCCGTGGTACCGGACCTCACCGCTGTCGGGTCGGGTCAGCCCGACCATCATCCGCATCGTGGTCGACTTCCCGGCGCCGTTCGGGCCGACGAAGCCCGTGACGCGGCCGGCGGCCACCTCGAAGGTCATGTCGTCGACGGCGAGCCGCTTGCCGTACTGCCTGGTGAGGCCTGAGACCGTGATCATGAGCGCACTCCGTACCTGTCCGGTGGATGTGACTGCATGGCCGCGGTGCCGGCTCGACCGAAGGTCGACGACAGGCAGTGTCATTGCAGCAGTGGGAGCGCACTCAGGCCAGCGTGGCGAACTCGTGCACCGGATGGGTCGTGAGGCCATTCCCTGGACGTCGTACAAGTCCTGTACGGCGTGCACCGCACCCTCCACCCAGGACGAGGGACACGTCAAGGGGCGGCCGGCGGACCACCGGTCGGCCCGCCCTGCTCCCGGGTTCCTCGCCGCCCGGTAGGCGGTTCTGCCACCGGAGACCGGTCAGGCGGAGCGCGCTCCTGGCGGACCGAGCCGATCCCACGGCTCCGCCGACTGGAGTTCCTCCGGGCCTGCCCCGCCTTCCGTGACGACGTCTGCCATGGCGACGCGTGCGGCGATCCCGTCGAGGATGCGGCGAAGCCCCCACAGGTACTGCTCGGTCGAGACGTAGCCGGCCATGCTCGCGGCCGCCTCCGCGCTGCGGGGGAAGCCGTCGGTCGGGATCGCCGCGAAGGCCGCCCGCCGGGCGGCGACCCTCTCGGGCTCCGGCGGCAGCGGGCCGGCCTGGTGCACGTCGGCGACCTCCAGGGCGATCGAGCCGAACACGTAGACGATGAGCAGGTAGGAAGCCTGTGCGGCCTCGGTGGCATCCAGCCCGGCGTCGGCCAGCAACTGCAGGAGCCGCTCGTTGAGGGCCAGCGCGTGGGGCCCGTCCATCGGACCGCCGATCATCAGCGGCACCGCGCCGGGATGGGCTGTCAGGTGGGCCCGGAGCTCCAGGGCCAGGGCCTCCACGCGTTCCCGCCAGGGGCGTTCCCGGTCGGCGAACACGTCGTGGTCGACCCCGCCGAGCAGCCGCTCGGCGAGACCCTTGATGACGGCGGCCTTGTCCGGGAAGTAGGTGTAGACCGCGTTCGGCGCCACGCCGACCCGAGCGGCGATACCCCGGACGGACGCCGCGTCGGGGCCGCCCTCGTCGAGCAGCTCCAGTGCCGCATCGAGGATCTCGTCGTCGGTCAGGGCGCGACGTGGCCCGCGACGGCGTGGCACCCCTGGGACGGACATCGGTGCTCCCTACCCCCTTGACGTCGGTGCTCACACGGTAGAACCCTTGCTGTACGTCGTCCAGATTCTGTACGTCGTTCAGGATTTTGCACGTCGTTCAGGGAGTGTCATGACGAGCCCATCCGTGGACCGCATCCCGCGCCGCACGACGGGGGCGCTGTTCGTGGCGGGCGCGTTGGCGTTCGCGGGGGCGGCCACCGTGCTGTCCTCGACGTTCGACTGGCCCGACGTCCTGCGGGAACCGGCCGACGTGGTGCTGCCGGCCGTCGTCGCCGGCGGGGCGGGCCTGACCTGGACGTGGTTCGCCACCGCCTGGACGTACGCGATCCTGCTCGTCCCGATCCTGCTGCTGCCCGCCGTGCTGGGACGGCGCGGCGA
>NZ_FOWE01000016.1 GCF_900115395.1 Geodermatophilus obscurus | reverse complement strand
GGCGGCATCCGCGCGGGCCTGCAGCGCGGTGAGGATCCGGTCCCAGGTGCCATCGAGGCTGAACCGGTGGTGTCGTTTCCACACCGTCTGCCACGGCCCGAACTCCACCGGCAGGTCCCGCCACGCGCAGCCGGTCCGGTAGCGGAACACGATGCCCTCGAGCACCTGCCGGTGATCTCGAAACGGCCGCCCGCGCATCCCGGCCGAGCTGGGCAGCAACGGCTCCAGCCGAGCCCAATCCTCGTCAGACAGCACCGCCGAGCGAGCCATCTCCAAACGATCCACCCGCATCAGGCGGCCGTTTGGGAGACACGCCCTAGTTGCCGTCCTGCGGGTGACAGCGGACGGCGAGCAGGGCGACGTCGTCATCGACGCGGCCGGTGAGGATGCGGTCGAGCAGCTGGTGACTGGTCTCGTGGCTCGCCCGCATCGCCGCCTCGTCGCCATGCTCACCGGCCAGGTGCGCACTGATCTGGGCCGGGCTCCACTGCCGGCACAACTTGTCCTGCACCGCCAGCGCCAGCCGTGCGTCCTCCAGCTCGAACGGCTTGGGCCGCCGCGCCCGCAGCCCGGCGCGTCTGTGCGCCGCGTACGGGGCGTATCTGGCCCGCATCGCCCGCCCGGCCGCCGGCACGGGTCCGTTACGGCGCAGCTCGCGACTGATGGTCGATGGGGCGCGGCCGAGCCGGGCAGCGATCGCGCGCATCGACGCGCCGGCCAGATGCAGGTCGGCGATCTGCAGTCGCTCCTCCAGCGACAGATACCTCGCCGACACCGCCCGCGGTGCCGCCGGCGGTCGACCGCCCGAGGCACGTCGTCACCGATACCCCTGCCGCCGATGCACGCCGACAGCCTCGCAGGCCTGCGAGAAGGCCGATCCCGCCGTCACCAGCTCCCAAAACCGCTGCTGCCGCTCATCCCGAACCCGCCGCCACTCCGAAACCACCACAACACCTCGCGCTCACAGGGTGTTGCGACGACCGCCTGAACGCGCCCCGCCTTCAGCGACAGCTGCAGTGACGTACGAGATCCGCAAGACCGGCCCCGGTCTGGGCGTACCGATAGGCCGACGTCTGCCGCGGTCACGTGGCGCCTGGTCAGACGGTGCAGCGCGAGCGCGCAAGAACGAGATCAGAGGTCCGCGGATCAGCCACTCGCCGGGCCCTTCCCGTTGCCAACTGGCTCACGCCCAGGACACACCGCTCATCCCCGTCGGCGGATCGCTCACTCCGCGGCCGACCGTGCCCTGCCCGGCCTACTGGAGCCCTCAAGATCACGGACCATCACACCTCTTGCACCGTCGGCTGCGGATTCCGTCGTGATGAATACGCTGGCTGCCATGGCGAGGAAGCGGAGGGGACCGCGAGAGACCCGTCAGCAGTCACGAACAGCGGCATCTCCGAAGCCTGCGCATAGCGCTGGCGCCGGGGGCGCAGAGGCAACCTCCGCCGCGGCGGATCCGAGTGATCGCCGCCGAGCAGCGACGACCTGCGGATGGTGCGGCGGACCGATCCAGCCGAAGGCCCGCGGGCGCATCCCCACCTGGTGCTCACCGGCGTGCCGGCAACGCGCCTGGGAGCAGTCACGGGCCGCGGCCTCCGGGCGGTCCGCAGTCCAGGTCGTCGAGCGGCGAGTGGAGGTCCCGACGCGGCAGCCGCTCACTCGCCGGGATTGGCCCCAGGCGCTGCAGGAGCTGGCTCAGCAGATCGATGACGGGCGGATCTACGACCGCGACCTCTCGGGGCTGTCCGTTGCACTAGACGCCGTCCTCGAGGCCTACAACCGCCGGCCCTACGTCCGCCTCCAAGCTGCCGACGAGCGCCGCACGATCTGGGGTCCCCGACACCCATCCCGCTGACGTGTGCGCCCGGGGCAACGGGCGTGCCGGAGGTCTACTGCAGGCGGCAGTCTGCGGACCGCCTCCGGGCGTGTCCTGAGCGGCCCTCTCCAGCTCTTCTCCAGTTGAGTCTCCGGGACCTGGAGGACCGTCGCAGCCCCGAGCCCCCGTCGTGTCGACAGCACATGCGTGGTCGCGGAAGCACTGGAGGAGCACACGAGGCCGCTCGCCCATCGTCGACGGACGCACCGCACGAGCCGCCGTCCGCGCATGGCCGCTGTCGGACGTCGGCAGGCGGAGTGCCGAGCTGGGGAGGAGACGACATGGGCGACCCGGAGCGCCTACACGACGTGCTGGCCAGCAGTCCCCTGCTGCTCACGCCCGAGGAAGCGGCGACGGTTCTCCGCGTCGGCCGCACGACCATCTACGCGCTCATGAAGGCCGGCGACCTACGTCCGGTGCACATCGGCCGCAGCTGCCGTCTCCCCCGCACCGAGCTTGAGCGCTACGTCCGCTGCCTTGAGACGTCCGCGAACGCCGCGCCAGCACCGACCGCCGAGTTCGACGCAGCACGCTCTCCGCGGCGCCGGACCGACGCCAGCCCACGCCGCATGCACGCCCGATAGCTGTCCCGCCTCTCGGCTGGGGACAACGCCGCGGCCATCCACCGGTTCGTCCCGCCGGCGGCTGCACCAGGCGCACCCATGGTGACGTCGCTCGGCTGGTGCCGAGACCGCAGGTCGCCCGCAGGGAGCGAGTGCCCGGGCAGGCCAACATCGCCGGAGGGATCGACGTGGCAAGACGCGCGAACGGCGAGGGGTCGATCTTCCGGCGGAAGGACGGCACCTGGTCCGCCGAACTCAGCTACCGGGACGACGGCGGCACCCTGAAACGGCGGACGGTCTACGGGAAGACGCAGGCCGCGGTCCGGGCCAAGCTCCGCGAGGTCCGCGAGCGGATCGAGTCCGGAGCACCGGTCAAGGACGCCTCCATGACCGTCGCAGCATGGCTCGAGGACTGGATCACCAAGTCACTTGCCGCGAGCGACCGCAAGCAGGCCACCAAAGACCTCTACGCCACCCTCGCCCGCACCCACCTCGTGCCCACGGTCGGGACGATCCCCCTCGGCCGGCTGCGTCCCTCAGATGTCGAAGCGCTCATCGTCACCAAGCGGGATGCTGGCCTGTCGGGCTCGACGATCCGGACGATCTACACCGTCCTGCGGTCGGCGCTCGACATCGCCGCTCGCGACGGGCTGATCCGCAGCAACCCCGCGGCCGCCGTGAAGCGGCCCGGAGTCGAGCGCAAGGACGCGCCACACCTAACCGCGGAGCAGGCACAGGCCCTCCTCGAAGCGATCAAGGGTGACCGATTGGAGAACCTGTTTCGGGTCATGCTGGCCACCGGGCTGCGCCGCGGGGAGGCCTTGGCCCTGCACTGGTCCGACGTCGACCTCAACGCCGGGCTCCTGAGAGTCCGCTGGACCCTGTCCCGGACGTCCCAGGGGCTGCAGTTCGACGAGCCCAAGACCGACAAGTCCCGCCGGACCGTGCCCCTCCCCCGCTCCGCCATCGAGACACTCAAGGGCCAGCGGATCCGGCAACTGGAGGAACAGCGCGCGGCCGCCGGGGGCCTGGCAGGAGCACGGGCTGGTCTTCACCACCGAGATCGGGACACCGCTGGAGCCCCGCAACGTCCTACGGCGCTTCGAGGTGCTCGCGGAGCAGGCCGGCCTCCGCGGCGTCACCCTGCACACCCTCCGGCACTCCGCGGCGAGCTTCCTGCTAGCGGCCGGCACGCACACGAAGGTCGTCCAGGAGCACCTCGGTCACTCGTCCTACGCGATCACGGCTGACATCTACAGCGACGTCGGTCCGGCCCAGCAGCAGGAGGCCGCCGACCGGCTTGACCAGGCGCTCCGCTGGTGACCGCTGCTGTCCCTCGGGCCGCGTTGCTGTAAGCGTTGCTGTACTCATGCGGAAGGCGGGCCACCCTCGTCGGGTGACCCGCCTCTGACCTGCGGTTTTTCTGTCGGGCTGACAGGATTTGAACCTGCGACCCCTTGACCCCCAGTCAAGTGCGCTACCAAGCTGCGCTACAGCCCGAGTGCCGGGCGGCTCGCACCGCCCGATCGCTGCACGGAGCAGGTTACCGCACCCGGTCGCCAGGTCCGCCCGGTGGGCTACCCCGGGAGGTCACCCGAGCCGGTGGGCGACGGCCGCCGCCACAGTCCCGAGCGTGTTGGTCGCCAGGTGCAGCAGCGCCGGCGCCAGCAGGCTGCCGCTGCGCAGCCGCAACCAGGTGAACAGCACGCCCGCGACCGCCGTCCCCGCGCAGGCCAGCGCCACCGCGCCGATCCGGGCGGCGGTGCCGTCGGCCAGGTCGTTGGCGTCCAGCCCGCCGATCGTCGGCCGGACGTGCCACAGCCCGAAGACGACGGCCGCGAGGCCCGTCGCCGCAGGGAGGGGCAGCACCCGCAGGAGCACCGCCAGCAGCACCCCGCGGAAGGCGACCTCCTCCCACAGCACCGTGCCGAGCGGGATCCGGACGAGCACGTCGCCGGCGACGTCCCCCCAGCCGAGACCGGCGACCCGCGCGTCGGCGAGCAGCGGGCGGACGGCGGGCAGCGCGAGGGCGGCCGCGTACCCGGCCGCGACGAGTCCGAGGGCCGCGC
Source organism: Geodermatophilus obscurus (assembly GCF_900115395.1). GTDB lineage: Bacteria > Actinomycetota > Actinomycetes > Mycobacteriales > Geodermatophilaceae > Geodermatophilus > Geodermatophilus obscurus_B. The sequence goes on along the minus strand of NZ_FOWE01000016.1, from coordinate 34,980 downwards.
CGCCCCACCGCAGGCCCGCCGGGACGGCGCGGCGGGCCAGGCCCAGGTCGGCCCAGGAGGACCCCGTCACCCGCGCCGCCGCCAGCAGCACGCCGGCCGCCGCCACGTTCACCGCGACGTAGGCCCCCCGCCCGCCGGGCACCCGGTGGACGACGACGTTGTTCCACAGGAGGAGCACCAGGACGAGCGCGGCGGCGAACGCCACGTCCGTCCGCCGCGTCCCGGCCCGGCCGCCGGCGCCCGTCCCCACGAGCCGGTCCTACTCCCCGCGGGGAGGTCCCGCAGCCCGGCGGCTCAGCCGCGCTTGTCGTTCCCCCGGCCCTCGCGGACCTTGACCGAGATGTCGATCGGCGTGCCGCCGAAGCCCCACCGCTCCCGCAGCTTGCGCTCGAGGAACCGCCGGTAGCCCGCCTCGAGGAAGCCGGTGGAGAAGACGACGAACCGCGGCGGCCGGACGTCGGCCTGCGTCACGTACTTGATCTTCGGGGCGCGCCCGCCGCGGGCCGGCGGCGGCGTCTCCATGACCAGCTGGCGGACGTAGGCGTTGAGCTCCGCCGTCGGCACCCGCATCTCCCAGGAGGCCAGCGCCGCGCGCAGGTGGTCGGCGAGCTTGCCGACGCCGCGGCCGCTGAGCGCCGAGATGTTCACCCGGCTGGCCCACCGCACGCGGGACAGGTCGCGCTCGATCTCGCGCTCGAGCTGGTGCTGCCGGTCCTCGTCGAGGGTGTCCCACTTGTTGATCGCGATGACCAGCGCGCGCCCGGCCTCGATCACCTGCGTGATGACCCGCTGGTCCTGCTCGCTGATGACCTCGTCGGCAGCCAGCAGCACCACCGCCACCTCGGCGGCCTGGATCGCGGCCTCGGTGCGCAGGCTGGCGTAGTACTCCGTGCCGCTGGCAGTGTTGACCTTGCGGCGCAGGCCGGCGGTGTCGACGAACCGCCACTCCTCCCCGCCCAGGGTGATGATCGAGTCGACCGGGTCGACGGTGGTGCCGGCCACCGAGTCGACGACCGAGCGCTCCTCCTTGGCCAGCCGGTTGAGCAGGCTGGACTTGCCCACGTTGGGTCGGCCCACCAGCGCCACCCGGCGCGGGCCGCTCTCCTCCGGCTGCTCGCGCGGCGCCTCGGGCAGCGCGTCGAGCACCAGGTCGAGCAGGTCACCGCTCCCCCGGCCGTGCAGCGCGCTCACCGGCTGCGGCTCGCCCAGGCCCAGCGACCACAGCTCCGCGGTGTTGGCCTCGCTGCGCTCGTCGTCGACCTTGTTGGCCACGACGATCACCGGCCGGTCGCTGCGGCGCAGGATGCGCGCGGCGGCGAGGTCGGTGTCGGTGGCGCCCACCTGGCTGTCGACGACGAGCACGATGACGTCGGCCGTCTTCATGGCGAACTCCGCCTGCCGGGTGATCGAGGCACCCAGCCCCTCGGCCTTCGGGTCCCACCCGCCGGTGTCGGTGACGGTGAACCGCCGCCCGTTCCACAGCGCCTCGTAGGAGATCCGGTCGCGCGTCACGCCCGGGATGTCCTGCACCACCGCCGCGCGCCGGCCCAGGACGCGGTTCACCAGCGTCGACTTGCCCACGTTCGGCCGGCCGACGACCGCCACCACCGGCAGCGGCCCGCCGGTGCCCTCCTCGCTCACGCGCCGACCTCCCGAGCACCGGCGGCCGCGAGCGCCAGCTCGACGACGCGGTCGACGACGCCCTCGCGGTCGAGGTCGGTGCTGTCCACGACCACGGCGTCCGCGGCCGGCCGCAGCGGGCTGTCCGCGCGGCTGCTGTCGTACTCGTCGCGGCGGCGCAGGTCGGCGGCCAGCGCCGCCACCTCCGCCGGGTCGCTGATGCCCAGCTGCAGGGCGCGCCGCTCGGCGCGGGCCTCCGGGGCGGCGGTCAGGTAGACCTTCACGTCGGCGTCGGGGAGCACCACGGTGCCGATGTCGCGGCCCTCGACGACGACGGCGTCGGCGGCGGCCACCAGCGAGCGCTGCTGGTCGACCAGCCGGCGGCGCACCGCGGGGACGGCCGAGACCGCCGACACCGAGCGGGTCACCTCCGCGCTGCGGATCCGCTCGGCGACGTCGGTGCCGTCCACCTCCACGCGCTCGGTGCCGGCCGCCGTCCCGACCTCGATGCGGGCGCCGGCGACCACGCGGGCCACCGCCTCGCCGTCCTCGGGGTCGACGCCGGCGTCGAGCACGGCCACGGTGGCGGCGCGGTACATCGCGCCGGTGTCGAGGTAGGCCGCGCCCAGCCGGGACGCCACCGATCGGGCGACGCTGGACTTGCCCGTCCCGGACGGCCCGTCGAGGGTCACCTGGCCCCGGAAGCCGCTCATCGTGCTCACGCTCTCTCCCACCGGGCCCGTTCCCGGGCCCGTTCCTCGGCCCGTCACTGGGCGATGTCGCGCCGCAGCGCTACGGCGCCGCGCAGGTACACGTGCTGGATGTCCGCGCGCGGCCGGTCGGTCTCCACGTGCGCCATCAGCCGCAGCACACGTGGCAGGGCGTGCGGTACCCCGATCTCGGTGGCGCACATGAGCGGCACGTCGCCCATGCCCAGCTCGCGGGCGGCCAGCGCCGGGAACTCCGACACCAGGTCCGGCGTCGCGGTGAACAGGATGCTGATGATGTCGTCGTGGTGCAGCGCGTTGCGCTCCACCACGGTGCTCACCAGTTCCCGGGTGGCCTCGAGCACCTGGTCGCGGTCGTCGGCGTCCACCTGCGTCGCGCCCCGGATGGCCCGTACGGCCACGTGCACCCTCCTCGGTCGTCCCGGCTCCCCGGATCGTGGGTGCCCGATCGAGTCTAGGTACCCCGTGCCACCGCCCCGCCATCGAGCGCGGCACCCCGCTGGTCCGCGGCGCTGATCGGCGTTCCCGAGCGGGGGTCCGATCCCCTGCGGCGAGTCACCGGTCCGCCTCGGTCCAGGGCCCGCGGCGAGCCATCCGTACGGGGACCCGGGACCTAGGGCCCTGGGGGATTCCGGACGGATCCGTAACGGTCGGGTCGTGAGTCGAGAAGAGGCCCACCGCCGTACCGCTGACCGACGACGAGCCGCGACGGGACCTCCCCGGGCCCGGCGGCCACCCGACGACGGGGCCCGTCCGCAGCCCCCCGCGTCCACCGTGAGGACCGACCGGACCACAGGCACCGTCTGCGTCCGCGGTTTCCTCGACCGGGTGGGCGCCGAGGCACTGTGCCGGGTCGTGACCGCGCTCGGGCAGCTCGGCCACCGGCAGGTCGTCGTGCAGCTCGGGTCCTCGACGGTCGCCGACGACGCCCTCGCACTCCTCACCGACCTCGCCCGGCGGATGCCCGCAGGGGACCGCCTAGTGCTCCGGTGACCGCCGGTCACGGGGACGGGCGCCCGTGACCCCCGACACGCCGCGGCACGAACGCTGGACGGTGGGGGCGGACGACGTCCGGCCCCTGGGCTGCGCCGGGCAGCCGCTGCACCTGCCCCTCGGCCGCCTGCACGCGGTGGGTGGTGAGGGCCTCCTCGTCGGCCGGGCGGTGTGCCTGGCACCCGTGACGCTCCTCGACCCGGCCGCGTGGTCCTGGCCCGACGACCGGGACGACGCCGGGGATCCGCTGTGCTGGATCTGCCTGGCCTTGACGGCCTGACCGGCACTCCCGGCGGAGAGCCCGAGCTGCTCCCGCGCACCGGCCGGGCCGCGCTACAGCCCGACGAGCTCCTCCAGCGCCCCGACCTCCTGGCGGGTCAGCCGGCGGATGGACCCGCTGCGCATCCGCTGCAGCGAGATCGGGCCGACGGCGGTGCGGGTCAGCCGGGACACCGGCAGGTCGACCGCGGCCAGCAGCCGCCGCACGATGTGCTTGCGCCCCTCGTGCAGCACCACCTCGACCACCGACTGGCCGGCGTGGGTGTCGACGACCTTGAAGGAGTCGACCTTCACCGGGCCGTCGTCGAGCTCGATGCCGCCGCGCAGCCGGCGGAACAGGTCGCGGGAGACCGAGCCCGACACCTGCGCCAGGTAGGTCTTCTTCACCCGGTAGCTGGGGTGGGCCAGCCGGTGGGCGAGCTCGCCGTCGTTGGTGACCAGCAGCAGGCCCTCGGTGTCCTGGTCGAGCCGGCCGACGTGCACCAGGCCGGGCGCGAGGTCGCCGACCATGTCGCCGACCGTGGGGCGGGCGCGGTCGTCGCTCATCGCGGTGATGACGCCCGACGGCTTGTTCAGCGCGTAGGTGACCCGGTCGTCGCGCAGCTCGATGCGCTGCCCGTCGACGGCGATCTTGTCGGTGGCCGGGTCGACCCGCATGCCCTGCACCGTGACGACGGCGCCGTTCACGCTGATCCGGCCGCGGTCGATCATGTCCTCGCAGACCCGCCGGGAGCCGACGCCGGCGCGGGCCAGCACCTTCTGCAGCCGCTCCCCCTCGCGCTCGCCGGGGTCCCGGGCGGGCTCGCGGTCGCCGGGGTGGGCCGGGGCGAGCTCCATGTCCTCCGACCAGCCCTCGCCGCCGGGGGTGTCGGGGAGGTCGTCGGGATGCGGTGCGGTGTCCATCCCCTCCAGTCTCCCACCCCGCGGCGGCGCACCGGCCCCGCCGGTCAGCGCTCGGGGGTCTCCCGGGCGACGGCGGCGGCGTCGGGCAGCAGCGGGGCCAGCGGCGGCAGCTCGTGCAGGCCGGTCAGCCCCAGCCGCTCGAGGAACAGCGGCGTCGTCCCGTAGAGGCCGCCTCCGCTGTCGGGGTCGGTACCCACCTCGGCCACCAGTCCGCGGGAGAGCAGGGTGCGCATCACGCCGTCGACGCCGACGCCGCGGATGGCCGCCACCCGCGCGCGGGTCACCGGCTGCCGGTAGGCGATGACGGCGAGGGTCTCCAGCGCCGCCTGCGTGAGCCGGCTGCGCGCGGCGCCGGTCAGGTGCCGCTCGACGACGGGCGCGAACTCCTCGCGGGTGTAGAGCCGCCACCCCTCCCCCGCGCGGCGCAGCTCCATGCCGGCGCGGCGTTCGTCGTACCCGGCGGCGAGCTCGGCCAGCGCCGCCCGCACCCGGGCGCGCGGCACCCGCAGCGCGGCGGCCAGCATCTCCTCGTCGACCGGCCCGTCGGCGACGAACAGCAGCGCCTCCAGCCCGCCGCGCAGCTCGACCGGGTCGAGCTCCACCTCCGGCTCGGGCTCGGGCTCGGGCTCGGGCCGGGGGTCGGCGGGCATCCCGGGCAGGACCAGCGGCTCGTCGGGCACCGCCGGGACGTCGCCGGCCGGCATCGCCGGGCGCTCGGCGACCCGCGCGGCCAGCTCCGCGGCGACGGCGTCCCAGACGGCGGGGTCGTCGTCGGGGCCGCCGTCGGCCTCCTCCCGGGTGGCCTCGAGCTCGGCGGCCAGCGCCTCCCACGAGATGGGGCCGCGCTCCTCGGGCGTCGGCCCGCTCACGATCGCCCTCTCACGACCGCCCCCTCATGATGCCGCCCGCTCGCCCGGCTCCCCGCCGAGGTCGGCCACCGCGGTGACGGTGGCCGGTCCGGTCCAGCGCACGTGCAGCTCCCCGAGCGGGACGGGCTGGGTGAAGGTGACCCGCTGCTGGCGGTAGAGCTCCAGCAGCGCGAGGAACCGGGCGACGACCTCCAGGGTGCTGGTGCAGTCGCGGCTGAGCGCGCGGAAGGTGCGGCTGCCCGCACCGAGCAGCGCCGCCCGCAGCGCCAGCAGCTGCTCGGCGACGCTCACCGGCGGGGCGTGCAGGTGCGCGACGCCGACGGTCGGCGGCTCCTTCGGCGCGAGCGCCCGCGCGGCCAGGGCGGCGAACCGCTCGGGCGTCACCCCGAGCATCACCTCCGGCAGCAGCGCGGCGAACCGCGGCTCCATCGGCACCTCGCGGGCGTGCCGGCGCAGCGCCCCCGCCTCCCGCTCCCGCAGGACCGCGGCCGCCTCCTTGTAGGCGCGGTACTGCAGCAGCCGGGCGAAGAGCAGGTCGCGGGCCTCGAGCAGCTCGAGGTCCTCCTCGTCGTCGACGTCGGCGGCGGGCAGCAGCCGGGCGGCCTTGAGGTCGAGGAGGGTGGCGGCCACGAGGAGGAACTCGCTGGCCTGGTCGAGGTCGAGGTCGTCACCGAGGGCCCGCAGGTGGGCGATGAACTCGTCGGTGACCACCGACAGCGCGATCTCGGTGACGTCGAGCTGGTGCTTGCTGATCAGCTGCAGCAGCAGGTCGAACGGGCCCTCGAAGTTGGTCAGGTGGACGGTGAAGCGCGTGGGATCGGCGACACGCTCCGCCGACTCCGGTGCGGTCGCCACCGCACGCGCCTCCGTACTCACGGAGAGCAAGGCTAGCGACCGGGTACGACAGTCCGGGTCAGCCGCGCAGGCGGCGGACCAGCACGGAGTCGCCGCCGTTCTCGGCGAGGTCGGCCAGCAGGACCGAGACCGCCTCGCGGACGATCCGGCCGCGGTCGGCGGCCAGGCCGTGCTCGGCGCGCAGCGACAGCCGGGCGCTCTCCAGCGCCAACAGGTCGTCGGCGGAGATGTAGACGGTGATCTTCTCGTCGTGCCGGGTGCGGCCGTTGCCGGCGGCCCGGGCGGCCTTGCCGCGGGTGCGCGCCCCGGGGGCGGGCGGGGCCGGGGCGCGGAAGGCGGCCAGCGGGTCGGCCGGCGCGCCGCCGGGCACCAGCGTCAGCGGCGCCGGCTGCTCGGGGTCGGGATCGGGCTCGGCGGCCGCGCGGCGCGAGCGCAGCGCCGGGGAGGCCGCCGCCGACGACAGCGTGGGCAGCTCGGTGACCTCCGCCTCCGGCGGGGTGTCGGTGCGGCGGAACAGCTCGGCCGCGCCCGGGAGCACGGGACGCCGTGTCACAGCGCGATGACCTCCTTCGCCAGGTCGCGGTAGGCGGCCGCACCCGAGGAGGTCGGCGCCCAGGTGGTGATCGGCTGCCCGGCGACCGTGGTCTCCGGGAAGCGCACCGTGCGCTGGATGACGGTCCGGAAGACGGTGTCGCCGAAGGCCTCGACGACGCGGCTGAACACCTCGCGGCAGTGCACCGTGCGGGTGTCGTACATCGTGGCGAGGATGCCGTCGATCTCCAGTGCCGGGTTGAGCCGCTCCTTGACCTTGTCGATCGTGTCGACCAGCAGGGCGACGCCGCGCAGGGAGAAGAACTCGCACTCCAGCGGGATGACCACGCCGTGCGCGGCGGTCAGGGCGTTGACCGTGAGCAGGCCCAGCGAGGGCTGGCAGTCGATGAGGATGTAGTCGTACTCCTCGCGGACGGAGTCCAGCGCGCGCAGAAGCGTCTGCTCGCGGGCCACCTCGCTCACCAGCTGCACCTCGGCGGCCGACAGGTCGATGTTGCTCGGCACCAGGTCCAGGCCCGGCACGTCGGTGCCCACCCGCACGTCGGCGAGCGTGGTGCGCCGCTCCATGAGGGCGTTGTAGATGGTGCGGTCGAGCTGCTGGGCGGGCACGCCCAGGCCGACCGACAGCGCGCCCTGCGGGTCGAGGTCGACCAGCAGCACCCGGCGGCCGTACTCCACCAGCGCCGCACCCAGGTTGATCGTCGACGTCGTCTTGCCGACGCCGCCCTTCTGGTTGCACATCGCGATGACGCGGGCCGGCCCGTGCTGGGTGAGGGGCGGGGGCTCGGGCAGCCGGCGCTGACGCGCGCGTGCCGGGTCCAGCCGCGAGGCCGTCGCGCCCATCTCCCCGCCGTCGGCCGGGAGTGCGAGCGCCTGACCGGCCACGTCCCCTCGGATCGCCATGAGTCGCCACTCCTCCGTGCACCCCGGCGGTGCCGGCCGCGGTCGGCCGGCCCGGTCCGCTCGGGTCCTCTGCGACGGTAGGGAGGTCACCGGCGACGATCCACGGGACACGCCGGGTCATGGCGGAAGTCGCCCGGACACCACCCTGATCACGCGTCGGCGTGGGCAGGAACTGCCAGCCGGAACGGCACCGGCTCGTCAGGACAGGGCCCTCGGGTGGCTCCCGGCGTACACCTCCCGCAGCTTGTCGACGGTCACCAGCGTGTAGACCTGCGTCGTGGTCACCGACGCGTGGCCCAGCAGCTCCTGCACCACGCGGACGTCGGCGCCGCCGTCGAGCAGGTGGGTGGCGAAGGAGTGCCGCAGCGTGTGCGGCGACACCGACCGTGCCAGCGCGGCGTCGCCGGTGCGCTCGGCGGCCGTCCGCAGGATCGCCCACGCGCTCTGCCGCGACAGCGGCCCGCCGCGGGCGTTGAGGAAGAGCCGGCCGCCGCGGACGCCGCTGCGCCCCGCCGCCGCCAGTGCCGGGCGGGCCCGGACCAGGTAGTCCTCCACGGCGCGCAGCGCGTAGCTGCCGACCGGCACGATCCGCTCCTTGCCGCCCTTGCCCGCCAGCCGCACCACCGACTGACCGCGGTCGAGGTCGTCGACGGCCAGGCCCACGGCCTCGGAGATGCGTGCGCCGGTGCCGTACAGGACCTCCAGCAGCGCCCGGTCGCGCAGCCCGCGCGGCCCCTCCAGCGCGCCCGCGGCCTCGATGAGCGCCACCACCGCCTCCACGGGGACCGCCTTGGGCAGCCGCCGCGCCGGCGCCGGCGGGCGCACCTCGGCCGCCACGTCGCCGGTCACCAGGCCGTCGAGCAGCGCGAAGCGGTGCAGCCCGCGGACGGCGACGACGGCGCGCGCGGCCGACGTCGCCGACAGCGGGGGGTGCTCGTCGTCCCCGGCGCGCAGCGCGGCGAGGAACCCGGCGACGTCGCTCTCGGCCACCTCCCCCAGCCCCCGCACCCCGGCGCCGGCGAGGAAGGCGGCGTAGCGGCGCAGGTCGCGGCGGTAGGAGGCGATGGTGTTGGCGGCCAGCCCGCGCTCGACGGCGAGGTGGTCGAGGTAGCCCGAGACCACCCGCTCGATCTCGGGCCCCGGCGACAGGACAGCGGTCAGCGCAGGACCTCCTCCCACGGCACGGCGGTCATCCCGTGCGCCTCGGCGACCTCCGGCAGCACCACGTTCCCGGCGACGACGTTGACGCCGTGGGCCAGGGCCGGGTCGGCGTCGACCGCCGCCCGCGTCCCCTGCCCGGCCAGCGCCATGACGTAGGGCAGCGTCACGTTGGTCAGCGCGTGCGTGGAGGTGTTGGGGACGGCGCCGGGCATGTTCGCCACGCAGTAGAACACCGACTCGTGCACGCGGAAGGTCGGGTCGTCGTGTGTCGTGGGCCGGCTGTCCTCGAAGCAGCCACCCTGGTCGACGGCGATGTCGACGAGCACCGAGCCCGGCTTCATCCGCTTCACCAGGTCGTTGCTCACCAGCGTCGGGGCCTTCGCGCCGGGGACGAGAACCGCGCCGATCACCAGGTCGGCGTCGAGGACGGCCCGCTCGACCTCGTAGGCGTTGGAGGTCACCGTCTGCAGGTGGCCGCGGTAGATGTTGTCGGCCGCGCGCAGCTTGTCGACGTCGCGGTCGAGCACGACCACCTCGGCCTGCATGCCCAGCGCGATGGTGGCGGCGTTCATGCCGGACACCCCGGCGCCGATGACGACGACCTTGGCCGCGTAGACGCCGGAGACCCCGCCCAGCAGCACGCCGCGCCCGCCGTGCGCCCGCTCGAGGCTGTGCGCGCCGACCTGCGGTGCCATCCGCCCGGCGACCTCGCTCATCGGCGCCAGCAGCGGCAGCGCGCCGGACGCCGTCTGCACGGTCTCGTAGGCGATCGCGGTGGTGCCGGAGGCGACCAGGGCCTCGGTGCAGGCACGGGAGGCGGCCAGGTGCAGGTAGGTGAACAGCGTCTGCCCGGCGCGCAGCCGCCCGTACTCCTCCTCGATCGGCTCCTTGACCTTCAGCAGCAGGTCGGCGTCGGCCCAGACGTCGTCGGCGCTGTCGACGATGCGGGCGCCGGCGGCGGTGTAGTCGCCGTCGGGGATGGAGGAGCCCTCCCCCGCGCCGCGCTCGACGAGGACGGTGTGACCGGCGCGGGTCAGCTCGGTGACCCCGGCCGGTGTCAACGCGACCCGGTACTCCCTGTTCTTGACCTCTCGCGGCACCCCGACGTGCATGCTCACTCCTGTCGCTGCGGCCGGGCCGAGATCGTCGGTCCCGAGCCTGTGGTGGGTACCCGGGTCGGGCCCCCGGACGGACCCTAGCCAGCGTCCGCGCTGCCGCCAGTCCGCGCAGCGCCGACGATGACCGGGTCACCCCCGCGGAGGAGGACCACCCGGATGCGCCTGTACGCCGCCCGCCCCGACGTCCGGCTCGTCCAGGTGCTGGCCGACGTCGGGGTGCTCGTGTGGGCCGTGCTGTGGGTGCTCGTCGCCCGGACGGTGCACCGGGCGGTGCTGGTGCTGGCCGAGCCCGGGCGGGCGGTCGAGGACCTCGGCGCCTCCGTGGCCGACAGCATGGGCTCGGCGGCGTCGGCGGCCGAGGACGTGCCCGTGGTCGGCGACGAGCTGGCCGAGCCGCTGGGCTCGCTCGGCGACGCGGCGGGCTCGGTCAGCGGCTCCGGGCAGGCCGCGCAGGACGCCGTCGGCACGCTGGCGACCGTGCTCGCCGTCGTCCTGGTGGTGCTGCCGGTGGGCTGGCTGCTGGTGCGCTGGCTGCCCTGGCGGCTGCGCTGGGTGCGGGAGGCGACGGCGGTGTCGCGGCTGACCGGCAGCGCGCAGCCCGACCTCGACCTGCTCGCCGCCCGCGCAGTGGCCACCGCTCCGCTCCCCCGGCTGGCCGCCCTGCCGCCGGGCACCGGCGCGGCCTGGCGGGCCGGCGACCCGCAGGCGGTGCGGTCACTGGCCGCGCTGGAGGCCGGCCGGCTGGGGCTGCGGCTGCCCGCTCCCGACGTCCCCGGGTCGGGCGCCACGACGCCACCGCTGTCGGGTTGACGACTCGGGTTGACCGGCGAGGCCCCGGTGCCGATGCCACTCCTGATCCGGGAGGTGTCGGTGGGACGAGCGGGGCGGCGGCCGGTGAGGTCGCGGCGGAGGCGGGGACCGTCGGCCGGCGGGATCGCCGGCCGGGTGATCGCGGCCGCCGCGGTCGGGCTGGTGGTCCTGTCGGCGCCGGCGACCGAGCTCGCCGCGGAGGTCACCGCGGAGGTCAGCGCCTCCTGGGCGCCGTTCCGCAACGCCGGCACCGCCGACGGCCCGGAGCCAGCGCGGGTGGCCGACGCCCCGCCGGTGGCCGCCGCCGTCCCCCAGCCCGTGGTCGACACCCCCGTGCTCGCGCTGCCGGTGCCGCGCCGGCTGGAGGTCGAGCTGCCGACCCCGCTGGTGCCCCGCGGCCGGCCGCTGGAGGTCACGCCGCCACCGGCCGAGTGCGGCGGGTACGGCAACCCGCGGCAGGTGCCGCCGGGCGTGGTGGCCGGCGCGGGGTCAGCGACGGTGAGCTGGCAGGCCGACGGGCGGGCCGCGGTGCAGGGCTACCGGGTCACCGCGGTCAGCCAGCAGCTGGTCACCGGTGAGCAGCCGGCACCGCCGCAGGTGACCGTGGGCCAGCGCGCCGGCTGCGGCGAGGTGACCGCGACCGTCGCCGGCCTGACGCGGGGCGTGCCCTACGTCTTCTGGCTGGAGGAGGCGCTGCTCGACGACACGACCGGCGTCACCGAGTACGTGCAGGTCGGCTGGAGCTCCCCCGTCGTCGTCGGCTGACCCCGGCCCACTCCCGCCCGTTCCCCCGTCGAGATCACGTGATCTCGGCGGGGACACGCCGGGCCGGCCGCCGAGATCCCGTGATCTCGACGCGGGGGGGGGGGGGGGCGCCTAGGTGGCGTCGACGGGGCGCAGCGTCGTCCCCACGGCGCGGTGCTGCGCGGCGGCGAGCAGCCCGACGACGGCGATGGAGTTGCGGATCGCGCCGTCGAACACGCGCTGCACGGCCTGCGCCAGCGGCACCCGCTCGACGGTCATGTCGAGCTCCTCGTGCTCCACCGTGAACCCCTCGGGCCGGCCGACGTCGGACAGCCCCTCGGCCAGGTAGACCAGCACCATCTCGTCGCAGAAGCCGGGCGAGCTGAACGTGGTCGTGAGCAGCGACCAGCGCTCCGCCGACAGCAGCGCCTCCTCCGCCAGCTCGCGCTGCGCGGTCGCCAGCGGGGCCTCGCCCTCGGCGTCGCGCAGGCCCGCCGGCAGCTCCCACAGGTAGCCGCCGACCGGGTGCCGGTACTGGCGCACCAGGACGACGCGCTCCTCGTCGTCGAGCGCGACGACGGCGACCGCGCCGGGGTGGCGGACCACCTCGCGGACGCTGTCCCCGCCACCGGGCATGGCCACGGTGTCCTTGACCAGCCGGATGACCCGGCCCTCGTAGAGGGTCTCGGTGCCCAGGACCCGGTAGTCGCCGTCGGCGGCCGGCTCGGTCACCTCAGATCCCCACCTTCTCGCCCTCGTCCACGGGGACCGGCAGCCGCGCGGACTCCTGCCGCTCGATCGCGGCCCGTACGAACGCGGCGAACAGCGGGTGCGGGCGGGTCGGGCGGCTCTTGAGCTCGGGGTGGGCCTGCGTGCCGACGAAGAAGGGGTGCACCTCGCGCGGCAGCTCGGCGAACTCGACGAGGTGGCCGTCGGGCGAGGTGCCGCTGAACACCAGCCCGGCCCGGCCGAGCCGGTCGCGATAGGCGTTGGCGACCTCGTAGCGGTGCCGGTGCCGCTCGGTGACCTCGGTCGAGCCGTACGCCGCGGCGGCCTGCGAGCCCTTCTGCAGGGCCGCCGGGTAGCTGCCCAGCCGCATGGTGCCGCCCATGTCGCCCCGGCCGGCCACGACGTCGACCTGGTCGGCCATGGTGGCGATCACCGCGTCGGGGGTGTCGGGGTCGAACTCGGCGGAGTTGGCGTGCTCGAGGCCGGCCATGTTCCGCGCGTACTCGATGACCATGCACTGCAGGCCCAGGCACAGGCCCAGCGTCGGGATGCCGTTGGTGCGGCTGTAGCGGATGGCGCCGAGCTTGCCCTCGATGCCGCGCACGCCGAAGCCGCCGGGGATGCAGACGCCGTCGACGTCGCCGAGTGCGGCCGCCGCCCCCTCGGGGGTCTGGCAGTCGTCGGAGGGCACCCAGCGGATCTGCACCCGGCTGCGGTGGGCGAACCCGCCGGCGCGCAGCGCCTCGCTCACCGAGAGGTAGGCGTCGGGCAGGTCGACGTACTTGCCGACCAGCGCGATGGTCACCGTCTGCTTCGGCCGGTGCACGCGGTCGAGCAGGTCGCCCCACACCGTCCAGTCGACGTCGCGGAAGGGCAGGCCCAGCCGGCGCACGACGTAGGCGTCGAGGCCCTCGCGGTGCAGCACCTTGGGGATGTCGTAGATCGACGGCGCGTCGGGGCAGGCGATGACGCCCTCGGTGTCGACGTCGCACATCAGGCTGATCTTGCGCTTGAGGCCGGTGCCGATCTCGCGGTCGGCGCGGCAGACGAGCGCGTCGGGCTGGATGCCGATGTTGCGCAGCGCGGCGACCGAGTGCTGGGTCGGCTTGGTCTTCAGCTCGCCGGACGGCGCGATGTAGGGCACCAGCGAGATGTGCAGGAAGAAGCAGTTGTCGCGGCCGATCTCGTGGCGCACCTGCCGGGCGGCCTCGAGGAAGGGCAGCGACTCGATGTCGCCGACGGTGCCGCCGATCTCGGTGATCACGACGTCGACGCCGCCGTCGTCGTCCTCGTCGTCCCCGACGGGGGCGCCGGACTCGGCCGCGGCGAGGATCCGCGACTTGATCTCGTTGGTGATGTGCGGGATCACCTGCACGGTGTCACCGAGGTACTCTCCGCGCCGCTCCTTGGCGATGACGTCGGAGTACACCTGCCCGGTGGTGACGTTCGACCGGGCGCCGAGGTCGGTGTCGAGGAAGCGTTCGTAGTGCCCGACGTCGAGGTCGGTCTCGGCGCCGTCCTCGGTGACGAAGACCTCGCCGTGCTGGAACGGGTTCATCGTCCCGGGGTCGACGTTGAGGTACGGGTCCAGCTTCTGCATGGTCACCCGCAGGCCGCGGGCGGACAGCAGCGCGCCGAGCGAGCTGGCCGTCAGGCCCTTGCCGAGCGAGGAGACAACTCCGCCGGTGACGAAGACGAACTTCGTCGGCTGGGAGTTGTGGAGGAGCCCGCGATCACGTGTTCCAGACGGTCGACCCACGGGAAACGACCGTAACACGGTCGTCCGGTTCCCCCCGGGTGCCGCCGGGCACGTCACCCTCCGCCGGGGCGGTCGCGGCCAGCGCCACCAGCAGCGGCACCAGCAGCGCCGCGGCCGTGGCCGGGAGCGCCACACCGGAGTCGTTGACCGCGGCGCCCAGGGCCAGGCTCAGGGCGGCGGCGACCAGTCCGGCGCGCAGCACCGCGCCGTCGGCCGGGCGCAGGCCCGACCCGCCGTCGCGCAGCAGCCCGGAGCCGTGCAGCCACGCCGGCCGGCGGGGGCCGCGCCGGCGCACCAGCCACACCGCGGCCACCAGTGCCACCGGCAGCAGCCACGCCAGGGCGCTGCCCAGCAGGATGTCGAGGTTGGCCTGGGCCTTGCGGCTGACCACCGTCCAGGCCTCGCCGATGAGGACCTGCTCGACGAACCGGCCGAGGTGGCTGCGCTCGTCGGCCGGGCGTGACCAGTCCAGGACCGCGAGCGTGCCGACGGCGACCACCCCGGCGGTGAGCACCGCCGCCAGGCGCACCAGCGTCACCCGCACCCCCGTGAGCAGCATCGCCAGCAGCAGGAACCCCGGCAGCGCCGCGAGCACCCCGCCGAAGTCGCGGCCCAGGCCCGGGGCACCGACGAGGACGACGGTGACCGCGCCGGCGGCCAGGACGGCGGCCCCGGTGACCTGCCGGTGCCGCGGGCCGGCGCGCCGCCCCAGCGCGGTGGCGCCGACGGCGGTGGCGACCAGCGCGCTCGCGGCGAGCAGGCCGGAGCTGAGGTTGCCGTAGCCGGTAAACCGCCCGGCGACGATCGCGTCGTAGCCCAGCAGCGCGTTCAGCTCCAGCGGCGACCCGGCGAGCACGTCGGCGACGAGCGTGCCGAGCGTGACGAGGAGGACGACCAGCGGCGGGCCGAGCCGGTGCCGCCGCCCCGTCCCCCGGGCCCACGGCCCCAGCAGCGCCAGCGCCGTCACCGCGGCCGCGGCCAGCAGCACCGACCCGGCCAGCGCCCAGCGCGGCGACCCGGCCCGCTCCCAGGGCAGCAGGCCCGCCAGATGGGTGGCCACGGGGAGCGCGGCTGCGGCCAGCGCGGCCACCGGCAGCACCGGCCGCAGCCGGGCCAGCGTCGGGCGGGAGCCGCGGCGCAGGCCGAGGACGAGCAGCCCCAGGGCGACGACGGCGGCGTCCACGGCGACCAGCCCGGCGAAGAACGTGCCGGTGCTGCGGTGGTGGGTGACCGCCGCGGTGTTGGCCCGCTGCAGCTCCGCCACGGCCTCCGCGGTGCCCGGCCGCCCGTCGGTGGGGACCATCGGCTGCCCGTTGACCGAGGCGGGGCGCTCGGCGTCCAGCGCCCGCAGCACGGTCGGGGCGACGTCGATCAGCTGGGTGAACGGCGCCCGCCCGGTGCTGGCCGAGGTGAGCCAGCCCCGCCCGGTGAACCCCGGCCCGGACGCGATGGCCACGTGCAGCTGCGGCCGGCCGTCGTTGACCTCCGAGACGCCCTGCAGGAGCAGCAGCGTGTCCCCCGGCAGCGCGGCCACCGCGGCGCGCAGGGTCGCCACGGCCTCGTCGACGCCGGCCAGCGCCGCCGCGCGCGACCCGGGGTCGGTGCCGGTCTCGCTGCCCTCGGGCGCGGGCACGCCCGCGTCGACCAGCCCGTCGAGGGAGACCAGCGTCAGGGGGCAGGTGCCCAGCAGCGCGGCGACGGCGGCCGGGTCCCCGGGCAGCGCGTCCTCGCGGGTCAGCCCGACGCCGGGTGCGGCGACGGCGAGCGAGGCGGCGCGGCCGACGACGGTCGCGCAGCCGACCGCGGTGCCCATCGCGCCGGGCTCGGCGCCGAAGCGGGTGGTGGCGGAGTCCTCGGCGACCGCGCGGACGGCGGTCAGCGGGTCGGCCAGGCCGTCGGCGGCCAGGCGCTCCTGCAGGCCGCAGTGCGACAGCTCGGGGCTCACCGGCGGTCCGGCCGGCGCCGGCGGGGAGGGGGTCGCCGCGTCGCCGGTCCCCGGCGCCTCGCCCGGCAGGGGCACCGTGGGCACCGGCACCAGCGGCGCGGCCTCGTCGGGTGCGGGGAACCGGGCGCGGTTGCCCGCCCCGAGGGTCGCCCAGCCGTCGAGCAGGCAGGTCGTCGACCGCGCCGCGCGCACCGACAGGGCACCGATCGGCGAGGTGTCGGCCAGCTCCCACAGCGCCGGCGTGGCCTGCGGGTCGACGTCGTCCCACACCAGGCCGGGCACCCCGACGACCAGCACGCGGTCGGCCGTCCAGTCCCCCGCCGGTGCGGCGGTCGCCGGGCCGGCACCGGGGAGCGCGACGGCCAGCAGCCCCAGCAGCGCCAGCAGCAGGACGGCGGCCCGCCTCATGCGGCGCCGGTCCCCGGTGGGCCCAGCAGCTCGCGGTAGACGGCGGCCAGGGTGCGGGCGGTGGCCGCCTCGTCGGGCCAGCCGGCGGCCTGCTCCCGTCCGGCGGCGGCGAGGGCGGCGGCGCGGGCAGGGTCGGTGAGCAGCCCGGTGACCGCGCCGGCCAGCGCGGCGGCGTCGCCCGGCGGGACGAGCAGGGCGCCGTCGCCGAGCAGCTCGGGCAGCCCGCCGGTGCGGGTGGCCACCAGCGGCGTGCCGGCGCGCAGCGCCTCCTGGGCGGTCAGCGAGCGGGCCTCCCACCGGGAGGGCAGCACCACCAGGTCGGCGGCGGCGAGCAGGTCGGCGACGTCGTCGCGGCGGCCGAGGAGGGTGACCGGCAGCCGCTGGGCGCGGATCCGCGCGTCGAGCTCGTCGTGCAGCGGCCCGTCCCCCGCGATCGCCACCAGGGGCCTCGGGTCGCCGGTCCACGACGTGACGGCGTCGAGGAGGACGTCGTAGCCCTTCTGCGGGTGCAGCCGGCCGACGGCGAGCACCAGCGGCCGGCCGTCGGCGGCACCGGTGTCCAGGCCCAGGCCGGCGCGCACCTCCGCGCGGGACCGGGTGGCCGCGGGCAGCGCGGGCGCCGACACCGGCGCGACCCGCACGTCGCGGGCGCCCAGCCGCCGGGCGTTGGCGGCGAGGTCCCCGGAAGCGGCCAGCACGACGTCGGCGGCGCGCACGGTGGCCCGCTCGGCGCTCGCGAGCACCCGGCGCAGCGGCCCGGCGCGGTCGGGCAGCGCGTTGTGCAGCGTGACGACGAGCGGCCGGCGGGGCCCGCCGCGGCCGAGCCGCACCGCGGCGGCGGCCACGAGGCCGGCGCGCAGGCCGTGGGCGTGCACCAGGTCGGCGCCGGCGGCGGCGCGGCGCAGCGCGGCCACGGCGCGGGCGTCGGCGACCGGGTCGAGCCCGGCGGAGATCTCGACGGGGACGAAGGCAGCGGCGGCGGAGAACCCGAAGAGGGCGTCGGTGGCGGCCGGGCCGCAGACGGTGACCGCGGCGCCCTCGGCGGCCAGCGCCGGCAGCACCGACCGCAGGTGGGTGCCCACCCCGCCGGTGCTGGTGGCCAGCACCTCGGCGACGCGGCGGCCGGCCAGGCGTCCGGAGGAGGGGTCCACCCGCTCAGCCACCGTGCACCTCCGTCCCCCCGGGCGTCCGCAGCGCGCGCACCGCCGCGAGCAGGGGACGGCGCGCCGTGACCATCATGACCGCCCCCGCCACGGCGGTCACGGCCGCCGCCGCCAGCAGCCCGGCCCCGACCGCGCCGGGGAGGGAGCCGGCCGGCACGGGGTCGGCGCCCAGCGCGCGGGCGGTGGCCAGCCCGGCCGCCGTACCGGCCGCCGCGGCCAGCAGCGCGGGCAGCCCGGAGCGCGCCAGGCCCGCCAGCCCGCCGGGGGCCACCCGGGCGGTGACCGCGAGCAGCGCCAGGCCGGCGACGGTGACGCCGAGGCTGTGCCCCGCGGCCAGCGCGAGCGCCCGGTCGGCCGGCGGCAGGGCCCGCGCCAGGACGACGTCGGCCGCGACGGCGAGCAGCCAGCCGCCGAGCACGCACGCGGTGGGCGCCTTCCACAGGCCGCGGGCGTACAGCGCCCGCGTGAGCACCGCGACCAGGCCGTAGCCGGCCAGGCCCGGCGCGAAGCCGAGGATGGTGTCGCGGAGCGCGGCGACGTCGTCGGCCGGGCCGGCGAGGAGGAACACCCGCGCCATCGGACCGGCGACGGCCGCGAGCACCGCCGCGGCGCCGAGGGTGGCCACGAGCACCAGCACGGTCACCGGGGCCAGGGCGCGGCGGTAGCCGGCGTCGTCGCCGGTGTCGGCCCGCTCGGCCAGCAGCGGGTAGACGGAGGTGGCCAGCGGCACCGCGACGGCGGCCCACGGGACGAGGAAGAGCGTCAGCCCGGCCGTGTAGACCACCTGGGTGCCGTCGGGCCCGTCGCTGGCCAGCCGGATCGCCACGGCGGCCACCAGCTGCTGCCCGGCGAGGGTGAGCACCCCGGCCAGCGCGAGCCGGCGGACCCGCGGCGCGGCGCCCACCGGGAACCGCAGCGCCGGGCGCAGCCGCAGGCCCAGGCGGCGCAGCGGCAGCAGCAGCGGCAGCGTCAGGGCGACCACGCCGAGCGTCGTCCCGACGCCCAGGACCAGCTCGGCCGGCGTCGACAAGCCGTCGGCCGACCGGGCGCCGCCGAGCAGCGCGAACACCGCGTAGGCGCCGGCGACGACGACGCTGGACAGCAGCGGCGCGATCGCCGGCCCGGCGAAGCGGCGGTGCGCCTGCAGGACGCCGGTGAGCACGATGCCCAGGCCGTAGAGGACGACCTGGGGGGCGAAGACGAGCAGGAACCGGGCGGCCAGCGCCACCTCGGCGTCGGTGCCGCCGTCGAGCAGCACCCGGGCGATCGGCTCGGCGAGCAGCGCCACCAGCGCGGCGAGCGGGACCAGCACCAGCAGCGTCCAGCCCAGCAGCGCCGAGGCGGTGCGGCGGACCTGCTCGCGGTCGCCGGTGGCGATCCCGCCGGCGAGCATCGGCACCACCAGCGAGGCCAGCGCGCCGCCCGCCACCACCTCGAAGACGATGTTCGGGACGGTGTTGGCCGCGATGTAGGTGTCGCCCGTGCTGCCGGTGCCGACGGCGTTGGTGAACACCAGCGTGCGGCCGAACCCGGCGAGCCGGGCCAGCACGGTGAGGACGGCGATGAGCGCCGCCGCCCCGGCCACGCCCTGGGCCACCCGGCGCCCGGACACGGTCGGGCCCGCCGCGCTCACGCCGGGCGGCGGCCGAGCCGGTCGAGCTCGCGCAGGCCCGGGGTGGCCTCGATGACCCGGGTGAAGCTGACCCGCTCGCTGGCCAGCGTGAGCGCGGTGACCGCGGCCAGCAGGCCGGCGCGGGCCGGCCGGGAGGGGATGGCGGCCGCGCGCAGCCCGAGCAGGGCGCCGAGCGCGTTGGCGCCGGCGTCGCCGAGCATGACCCGCTCGCCCAGGTCGGCCGGCAGCCCCGCCAGCGCGGCCCCCAGCGGCCCGGCGGCCAGGCCGGCGGCGGGACCGCGCAGGCCGGCGGCGGCGGCGAGGGCGGCGGCCTTGGCCGCCCGGCCGGGGCGCAGGTCGAGCAGGTTGACGAGATTGGCGGTGCCGGCGACCAGCCCGGTGGTGAGGACGCCGTCGGCGAGGCCGCGGTCCCGGCGGGTCAGGACGGCGGCGACGCCGGCCGCGGCGCCGATGCCGGCGACCTTCACCGCACCGGCCGACACCCGGCCGGCCCGCAGCGCCCGCAGGTGCCCGGCGAGGCCCTTGTCGCGGGCCTGCTCGGGGCGGGCGCCGGCCAGGTCGTCGTAGCCGCCCACCAGCCCCGACACCGCGCCGGCGACGGCGGCGGCGGCGCGGGAGCCCGCGGGAGCGCCCAGGACGGCGGCGGCGGTCGCGGCGGCGGCCAGCGCGGGCCCGCCGAGCAGCGTGACGGGGCGGCCGGCGTAGTTGGTGCGCCGCCACGGGGCGCCCGCCGGGCGGGCGTCCAGGGCCGCGGCCGCGGCGAGCCCGGCGCGGGCGGCTCCCGCCCCGGCCGCCACCAGGAGGGCCGGGTGCGGGCTCACGGGGTGGTGGCCGGCAGCGGCGGGACCGGCTGGGCGTCCTCCGCGGTGCCGTAGGCGCCGGAGGTGCCCTCGCGCTCCCCGGCCAGCGCCAGCACGGTGCTGACCTGGCCCGAGGGGCTGGTCACGTTGTCGACGGTGGAGACGGCGGTGGCGGTCTCGGGGTCGCCGCGGACCGCCTCGACCAGGCCGTTCTCGCCGGCGGAGGCGGTGTCGCCGGCCACGACGGCGCCCGAGCCGGCCGCGTCGAGGGCGCGGACGAGGTCGAGCAGGGTGTCGTTGCGGCCGGCGGCGTCCTCGCCCTCGAGCGCCCCGCCGGTGAGCACGACGGCGAAGTCGGCCGGCGTGACCGCGTCGGAGTCCTGCGACAGCGCGTCGAGCGCCTGCAGCCCGGCGAGCACCGTGGACACCGACGCGGCGTCCGGCGCGGCCGCGCCCGGGTCCGCCGGGACCATGAGCACCTGGGCCAGCAGCGCGCCGACGAGCTGCCCGGTGTCGTCGGTCTCGGGCAGCTCGACGCCGGCCGGGCGGCCGGCGGGCGTGGTCACGTAGCTCTGCAGCGCCGACTCACCGGCCGGGTCGCTGTACCCCGGCTGCAGGGTGATCTGGCCGTTGACCGTGCCGCCGGCCTCGGTCACCAGCGCGGTGACCTCCTCGACGGTGTCGGTGGTGACCTCCTCGGAGGCCAGCACGAACAGCACGCTGCGGCCGCCGAGCGCGCCCTGCACCAGCGCCGGGGCGACGGCGGACTGGAACGCCTGGTCGCCGTCGACCTGGGTCTGCAGGCCCTGCGTGGTGTCCTCCAGCTCGCGCTTGTCCTCCTGCAGCGAGGTGACCTGGCCCCGGAGGTTGTCCAGCACCGGGCCCGACAGCTGGGTCGCGCCGATCACCAGCCCCAGGGCGATCGCGAGGAACACCGCGATCAGGGAGACCAGGTGGTAGCGGAAGTCGATCACGAGAAGAGGTTCTCCAACCAGAACACGAAGCTGTCCCACTGGTCGACCAGCAGGTCGAGGTAGATCCGCCCGGCGGTGGTGACGGCCAGGGCGACGACGATCGCCAGCAGCGCGGCGAGCACGAGCACGATCAGCGCGCCGGTCGAGATGCGGCTGCGGTAGAGCCGGCTGACGCCCTTGGCGTCGACGAGCTTGCCGCCCAGCCGCAGGCGGGTGAGGAAGGTCGAGGCCATGCCGCCGCGGCCCTTGTCGAGGAACTCCACGAGCGTGGCGTGCGTGCCGACGGCGACGATGAGCTTGGCGCCCTTCTCGTCGGCCAGCAGCATCGCGATGTCCTCGCTGGTGGCCGCGGCGGGGAAGGTGATCGCGTCGACACCGAGGTCCTGGACCCGCTGGAGGCCCGGGGCGCGACCGTCGACGTAGGCGTGCACGACCACCTCGGCGCCGCTGCGCAGGACGTGGTCGCTGACCGAGTCCATGTCGCCGATGATCATGTCCGGCTGGTAGCCGGCCTCCACGAGCGCGTCCGCGCCGCCGTCGACGCCGACGAGGACGGGGCGGTAGTCGCGGATGTAGGACCGCAGCGCCTGCAGGTCCTCCTTGTAGTCGTACCCGCGGACGACGACGAGCACGTGCCGGCCGTCGATCTTCGTCTGCACGTCCGGGACGCCGACGCCGTCGAGCAGCAGCGCGCGCTCGCGCTTCATGTACTCCATCGTGTTGGTGGCGAAGGCCTCCAACTGCGTGGACAGCCCGGCGCGGGCCTCGGCCATCGACGCGGCGACGGTGTCGGGCGTCTGCTCGGTGCCCTCGGCGACGGCGCTGCCGTCGGGGCCGTAGAGCGTGTTGCCCTCGACGCGGACCTGCGCGCCCTCCTTGAGGGCGGCGAACACCTCCTTGCCGACGCCGTCGACGAGCGGGATGCCGGCGGTGGTGAGGATCTCGGGGCCGAGGTTGGGGTACCGGCCGGAGATGCTCGGGGCGGCGTTGACGACGGCGCCGACCTTCGCCGCGACCAGCGAGTCCGCGCTCACCCGGTCGATGTCGACGTGGTCGATGACGGCGATGTCGCCGGGCCGCAGGCGCTTGGTGAGGTTCTTCGTGCGACGGTCCAGCCGGACGGTGCCGCTCACCCCCGGTGCCGCCTCCTGGGACCGGCTCCGTCGCAGGGTGCCGATGCGCATTGAGCCATGCTCCCACGCAGGGGTGGGCGGGCAGCCCTCCGACGCGCATCGGCGACGGCACGCTCACGCAGGGTGTCCGACACCACGGTGAGCGCGACACGCCCGGCGCGTGCGCCCCACCAGCACCGCCGGTGTGTCCTCCCGCGCTGTCTAGCGTTCGTCGATGTGACACGTGGGGCACCAGCCGCCAGCATCCCGGCGACCCGTCCCGGCGCCGCGGAGAGGGCGCCGGGCCCGGCGACCGGGCAGTCACCGGCGCCCGCCCCGGTCATCCGCGCGGTGCCCGGGACGCGGCCGGCGGCCGACCCGGACCCCGCTCCCCCACCCGCTGCGCAGCCGGCCCCCGCGGTGGCGCCGCCGTCCCCCACGGTCACGCCGCCGTCCCCCGCGGTCGCGCCTCCCACCGCGGAGGTGCCGTCGGGGCGGGCGGCGCGCCGGCGGGAGCGCCGCGGCCCCGGGGTGCGCGAGCGGCGGCGGCTGGAGACCCACGACCGGATCGTCGAGGCGGCGGCGGAGCTGTTCGCCGAGCGCGGGTTCGACGCGGTGAGCGTGGTGGAGATCGCCCAGCGCGCCGGCGTCGTGGAGAAGACGGTGTTCAACCACTTCCCGCTCAAGGAGGGGCTGGTCCTCTCGGCCGACCCGCCGATGCGCGCCGCGCTGCTCCACGCCGTCGCCACCCGCCCGCGCGGGGAGTCGGCGGCCGCGGCGGCCGGCACGTTCGTGGTGACGGCCATGGAGTCGCTGGGCGACCCGGCCGCCACCGACGGCGTGGCGGCGATGGCCCGCGTGGTGCGGGGGTCGAAGACGCTGCAGGTGCGCGAGCGGGAGATCCTCGGCGAGCTCACCACCGCACTGGCCGCGCAGATCCGGGCGGAGACCGGCGCCCCGGACGGGGCCGTGGAGCCCGAGCTCACCGCGTCGGCGGTGACCGCGCTGTACGGGCGGCTGCTGGAGCTCGCCCGCGACCGGGTGCTGGCCGGGGTCACCGGTCCGGAGCTGGCCGCGGAGCTGCGCGCGGCCGGGCGCCGCGGGATGTCGCTGCTGCAGTTCGGGCTGGCCGGGTACGCCAAGCGCCGCTGAGGGACCCCACTGCCCCTCACGCCCCGCTCCGCGCGGCGCGGGACCCTCCAGCCGGGCCGGTGGCAGGGTGCGCGGCGTGCGTCCCCGCCGAGCAACTCCCCTGCTCGCCCTCGTCCTGGCCGGGGCGCTGTCGGGCTGCGGGTTCCTGACCTCCCTGGCCGACCCCGGCACCCGTTCCGCCGACGAGGTCCCCGTCGAGGGCACCCCGCCGCCGATCGCCCCGGTGCCGCTGCCACCCGACCCGGTACCGGTGGCGGGCGCCGTGCTGGCCGACCGCTCCGCCGGCACCGCCCACAGCGGGCGGGTCGAGGTGCTCCGCACGCCGGTGGGTGTCGGCGTCCCGCCGCTGCCGGGCTCCTTCGCCGCCGACTGCGCCCTCCCCGACGACGGCTCGGTGCGATTCCTGGCCGTCGAGGTGACGTTCACCGACACGTCGACCGCCGGCATGGCGGGGCTGGCCGCCGACGTCACGCTCACGGCGGCCGACGGGGGCGCGCCGCGGGCGGGGACCGCCGTCTTCGTCGGGTCGCGGGCGCCGGGGACCCGCTGGTGCCAGGACGGCACGACCTCGCCGGTGGCCGACGCCTTCGGCGTCGGCAGCGGGGTCGGCAGCGTCACCACCGTCGACGTGTGGGTCGTGGCCCGCGACGCGGCGCCGACGGCCGACCTGGTGGTGCGGGTCTCCGGGCTGCGCAACGAGGCCGGGTCGAACGCGACCGGCCCCTGGGACGGGGTGACCGTCACCGGCGGCCGCTGCGCCGACGACCCGACCGCGCTGTGCGTGCCGCTGGGCTGAGCGCCCGCGGACGTCAGGCGGGCAGCTGCAGCGCGCGCAGCAGCTGGTCGGCGCGGTCGCCGGGGATGCCGGGGTCCCGGGTGAACAGCGCGACGGCGACCATGTACTCGTCGTCGCCGGCCCAGCCGCGACCCTCGTCGACGATCCGGCGGATCTGCGCGCGGACCTTCGGCTCGCTGCTGTAGGGGCCGTAGTCCAGCCCCATGGCCAGGAAGTTGACCACGCGGTAGCCGAGGTCGGCGGCCGTGCTGAGCGTGGTGACCGGGTCGGCGTAGCTGGCCACGGCGGTGACCACGTGGTCGTAGCCGGCCTTGAGCAGCTGCACGGTCAGGTCGTTGCCGCGGACCCCGCCCCACAGCTCCGGCATGAGGATGTCCCGGTCGGGCGCGGGGATGTAGGGCGGGTTGGAGATGGCGGTGCTGACCGGCTCCCCGCCGGCCGCGTCGGCCTGGTCGAAGAAGTCGCCCAGCTCGACGGTGTAGCGGTCGGCGACCCCGCGGCGGGCGATGTTCTCCCGCGCCGCCGTCACCGACTCGGCGCTGATGTCGTAGCTGCGGATGCGCAGCCCGGGCAGGCCCGCCACGACGTCGGCGATCGCCGAGGCGTCCCCCGTGCCGAGCTCGACGACCGGCGCGGACCCCCAGCCCAGCTGCTCGCGGTACTGCTGCAGCAGCATGCAGACGGAGAAGCCGTAGTGCGCCGACTCGTCGGCGGAACTGAAGCAGCTCACCAGGCACCCCCGGCGGCTCGGACGGGCCGCGCGGCGGCGGGCCGGGCGGATGGGGCGGGACGGGACCGGGCGGGGGCATCGACGCGCACGAGGGGCCGCGTACCCGGCTCCGGCGATCGACACTCCTGCGTGCCACCACCGGGTCGTGCACGACCCTGCCGCCCGGCACCGTCCGTGCACGCCCTCCGTCAGGCCCGGGCCGCCGCCGCCACGGCGAGCAGTTCCCGCGCGTGCGCCTGCCCGGTGTCGCTGTCGGCCAGGCCTGACAGCATCCGGGCCAGCTCCCGGACCCGGTCCTCGCCGTCGACGGCACGGATGTCGGTGGCGGTGACACCGGCGGCGGTGTCGGGGGACTTGTCGACCACCAGGTGGGTGTCGGCGAAGGCGGCGACCTGCGCCAGGTGGGTGACGACGACGACCTGGTGGTCGCGGGCCAGCCGGGCCAGCCGCCGCCCGATCTCACCGGCCGCCTGCCCGCCCACGCCGGCGTCGACCTCGTCGAAGACCATGACCGGGACCGGGTCGGCGCCGGCGAAGACGACCTCGATGGCCAGCATGACCCGGGACAGCTCACCGCCGGAGGCGCCGCGGTGCACCGGCCGCGGCGGGGCGCCGGGATGGGCGGCCATGAGCAGGGCGACGTCGTCGATGCCCTCGGGCCCGGGCTCGTCGGGGTGGGGGTCGACGGAGAACGACACCCGGGCGCTCTTCATCGCCAGGCCGGCGAGCTCGCGGCCCACCTCGGCGGCGAACCCGTCGGCAGCGGCGCGGCGACCGGCCGAGACGCGCGCGGCCAGGTCGTCGACCTCGGCGCGGGCGGTGTCCCGGGCGGCGGCCAGCGCCTCGAGCGCCTCGTCGGAGACGTCGAGCGCCGACAGCTTCTGCCGCGCGTCCTCCGCCCAGGCGAGCACCCCGGCCAGGCCCTCCCCCGGGTCGGCGTACTTGCGGACGAGCGCGGTGATCGCCGCGCGCCGGTCGAGGACCTCGGCCAGCCGGGCGGGGTCGGCGTCGAGGTCGGCGACGTACCCGGCGAGCTGGACGCTGACGTCGGAGACCACGGCGACGGCGTCGGCGAGGTCGCGGGCGAGCAGGACCAGCGCGGGGTCGTCGGTGCCGGCCAGGGCGCGCTCGGCGGTGGCCAGCGCCGCGGTGGCGTCCTGGGGCAGGCCCTCGCCGCCGAGGTCGCCGGTGACGTCGCCGACCAGCGCCATGCGGGCCTCGTCGACGGCCGCGCGCAGCGCGTCGGCGTCGCCGAGCCGCTTGGCCTGGGCGTCGAGGGCGTCGTCCTCCCCCGGCTGCGGGGCGAGCGCCTCGATCTCCTCGAGGCCGTGCCGCAGCACGTCGGCGGCCTGGGCGAGCTCGCGGGCCTGGCCGCGGCGGCGGTCGAGGTCGGCGGCGAGCTCCCGCCAGCGCGCGTAGGCGGCGCGGTAGCTCTCCAGCAGCTGCAGGTGCGCCGGGCCGGCGTAGCGGTCGAGGGCGGACCGCTGCTCGGCCGGGCGGGACAGCCGCAGCTGGTCGCTCTGCCCGTGCACGGCGAGCAGCCCCTCGGCGAGCTCGGCGACGACACCGACCGGCACGCTGCGCCCGCCCAGGTGGGCCCGCGAGCGGCCCTCGGCGCTGACGGTGCGGGCGAGGATCAGCGAGCCGTCGTCGTCGGGCTCGGCGCCGGCCTCGGTGGCGCGCTCCCACACCGGGGAGTCCGCGGGCAGCTCCAGCCGCCCCTCGACGCCGGCCCGGCCGGTGGCGCGCACGCGGCCGGGGTCGGCGCGGCCGCCGAACAGCAGCGTCAGGCCGGTGACCACCATCGTCTTGCCGGCTCCGGTCTCACCGGTGACGACGGTCAGCCCGCGGCCGAACTCGAGCGTGACGTCGTCGATGGCCCCGAGGCCGCGGATGCGCAGCTCGGTGAGCCGGCCCAGGTCGTGCGCGGCGGCCGGTGTACCGGACGGCGTCCCGGCCGGGGATGCGGCCTCCGGGGCCGCGACCGCGGCGTCGGCGGCAGGCCGGGCGGCGGCCCGGCCGCCACGCTCACGCGTCGTGGTCCGCGGCGCCACCGTGCACCTCCTCCCGTGCGGTGCCCGGTGCGGGCACGCTGACGACGTCGCGCATCAGGACGTTGCGGGAGGGCGGCAGCTCCTGGCCGGGGTCGTGGCGACGGGCCTCGCGGAACCCGCGCACCGGGAGGCCGAACTTGGCCACCAGCCGGTCGCCGAAGGTGGCCGGGTGCACGCGAGCGATCCGCACCGGCCGCGCGGCGCGGCGCACGTCGACGCGGCCGCCGTCGGGCACGTCGAAGGCGCGGCGGCCGTCGGCCGACACCCGGGCGCGGTTGCCGTCGGGCGGGATGGCGACCGACAGCAGCGAGTCCGGCGAGGTGACCAGCGGGCGGGCGAACAGGGCGTGCGCGTTGGTGGGGACCAGCAGCAGCGCCTCGACGTCGGGCCACACCACCGGGCCGCCGGCGGAGAACGCGTAGGCCGTCGACCCGGTCGGGGTGGCGAACAGGACGCCGTCGCAGCCGAAGCTGGTCAGCGGCCGCCCGTCGATGGCGATGACGACGTCGAGGACGCGGGAGCGCTGCGCCTTCTCCACCGACACCTCGTTGAGCGCCCAGGTGCCGGCCACGACGTCGCCCGAGGCGTCGACGATCTCGACCTCGACGGCCAGCCGCTTCTCCACCGAGTACTCGCAGCGCTCGATGGCGGTGAGGGTCTCCTCGACCGCCTCGGGCTCGGTCTCGGCGAGGAAGCCGACCCGGCCGAGGTTGACGCCCATGAGCGCGGCGTGGCTGTAGCGGGCGAGCTCGGCGGCACGCAGGAAGGTGCCGTCGCCGCCGAACACCATGACGATCTCGGCGCCGCGGGCGGCGTCGGCGTCGGCCGGCACCACCTCGGCGCCGGGGATGCCGAGCTGCTCCGCTTCGTCCTCCAGGACCCGCACCGTCATCCCGGCGCGCGCCAGCCGCGCCGCGGAGCTGCGCGCCAGGTCCACGATGTCCTCGCGCCCGGTGTGCACGGCCAGCAGCACGTGCCGCCGGCCGCCCGGGCCCCATGCGGCCTGGCCCGCCTCGCTCATCGGTCCTCCACGGTCGTGGCTGTGCAGTGGTCGTCCCCCGGGTGCCCGGTCCCAGCCTCCCCCGAGAACGGCACGTGCGCCCGGGCGGTCACGCGGGCCCCTCCTCGACGGCGCGCACGACGGCGGCCTCCTCCGGGCGCCCCGCGTCGCGGCGCAGCCACAGGAAGAACTCGACGTTGCCGGCCGGCCCCGGCAGCGGACTGGCCACCACCCCGGCGGTGCCCCACCCGAGATCCGCCGCGGCGGCGGCGACGGCGAACACCGCGTCGGCGCGGGCCGCCCGGTCGCGGACGACACCGCCGGCTCCCAGCCGGTCCCGGCCGACCTCGAACTGGGGCTTGACCATGGGCAGGAGGTCGGCCTCCGCCGTCGCGCACGCGGTGAGCGCGGGCAGCACCAGGCGCAGGGAGATGAACGACAGGTCGGCGACGACCAGGTCGGCCGGCCCGCCGATCTGCTCGGGATCGAGCGTGCGGACGTTGGTGCGCTCGAGCACCCGCACCCGGTCGTCGGTGCGCAGGGACCAGGCCAGCTCGCCGTAGCCGACGTCGACGGCCACCACCTCGCGGGCACCGCGGGACAGCAGCACCTCCGTGAAGCCGCCGGTGGAGGCGCCGGCGTCGAGGGCGCGGCGGCCCTCCACGGGGACCCCGAAGGAGTCGAGGGCGCCGAGCAGCTTGTGGGCGCCGCGGGACACCCAGCGCTGCTCGTCGGGGTCGGTGCGGACGACGACCGGGGTGGCGGGGTCGACGCCGGTGGCCGGCTTGGTGGCCGCGCGGCCGGAGACGGCGACCCGGCCCTCGGTGATCAGCTCGACGGCGTGCTCGCGGGAGCGGGCCAGGCCCCGCCGCACGAGCTCGGTGTCGAGTCGGCTGCGGCGCGGCATCAGAGCTGGTCGATCGTGGCGAGCTCGCGCTGCAGGCGGTCGTGCTCGGCCTCGAAGACGGCCACGTGCTCGACCACCGGACGCCGGTCGAGGCCGGCGAGCGCGGCGGCACCGCCGGGGTCGGCGTCCACCGGCGGCGGCAGCACGCCCGGGCCGGCGAGCCGGACCGCACCGGCGACCGGCACGCCACCGGGACCGGGCCGCGGCGGGCCGGGGACCGGTCGCGGTCGGCTCGGGTCGGTCATGGCAGGGACCTTCCGGACGGGGTGTGGGAGCGGGTTCGCGGGTCGTGTTCCCGGGACGGGGAGGAGCGCGGCTCCCGGCCCGCGAGAGTACCGGCCGGGGCCGACGGAGCCGGTGGTGCGAACGGGTCGGTGGCGGGCCGGTGGACCGTCGTCGTCACGGGTGTCCCAGGTCCCAGCCGGCCAGCGCGCTGGCGGCCGTCCCGTCGCCGGCCCGCACCCGGACGGGGCCTCCCTCCGCCCGCGACCAGGCCGCCACGCACAGGGCGCGCAGCCCGTCGAGGCCGTCTCCGGCCGCACCGGCGTCCGCACCGGCCGCGCTGCCGGGGGCAGCGTGCAGCTGCAGGGAGCCGTCGCCGTCGGCGGTGGCCACCCAGCCGCCACAGGTCCAGCCGGCCTCCCCGACGACGACCGGGGGGTGCGGGACGAGCAGCCCGCGGGCGTCGGGAGCGAGCAGGTCGGGACGGTGCTGGGGTGCGGCGCCCAGCAGGGTCGCGGGGTCGGTGACGCCGCTGAGCACCAGCAGGCTGGCCGCACCGGCTCGCCGACTGCCCTCGATGTCGGTGTCGAGGCGGTCGCCGACCACGAGCGGGCGCAGCGCGCCCGTGCGCCGGACGCACTCGGCGTGCATCGCCGGGTCCGGTTTGCCGGTGACGAGCGGCTCGATCCCCGTCACGCCGCGCACGACGCCGACCATCGCCCCGTTGCCGGGCAGCGGCCCGCGGGGCGAGGGGATCGAGGCGTCGGCGTTGGTGGCCACGTGGCGCGCACCGCGGCGCACGGCGACGACCGCCTCCGCCAGCTGCGCCCAGCCGACCTCCCGGCCGTAGCCCTGCACGACCGCGGCCGGGTCGTCCTCGGCGCGGTCCACCACGGTCAGTCCGGCCGCGCGCAGCGCCGCTGCCACGCCGGGACCGCCGACCGGGAGGACGCGCGCACCCGGACCCAGCATCGCGGCCACGACCGAGGCGGCCGCCTGGGAGCTGGTGATGACCTCGTCGGGAGTGGCGGGGACACCGAGCTCGGACAAGTGCCCGGCGACCTCCTCCGGCGGGCGGGCGGCGTTGTTCGTGACGAAGCCCAGACGCATGCCGGCCGCGCGGGCCGTCGCCAGTCCGTCGGGGACGCCGGGGACCGCGTCGGGACCGACGTAGACCACGCCGTCGAGGTCGAGCAGCGCGACGTCGAACAGCTCCGCGGGCGGCCGGGAGCTGCCGGTCGCGAGACCGCACGCGACCGTGCCGTCCGGACCGCTGCCGTCCGGACCGCTGCCGTCCGGGGCGCCGCTCACGCCGCTCCCGGCCCGGTCGACCGGCGTGCCCGCACGCCGCGCAGCGCTCGTTCGTAGTGCGGCAGGTCGGGCCGCATCGCGACGGCCAGCGCCAGGTGCTCGGCCGCCAGCTCGAGGTCACCGGCGCGGCTGGCGGCCAGGCCGAGGCCGAAGTGCGCGTAGTCGTCGGTCGGGTTCTCCGCGGCGAGCTCCCCGAAGCTGTCGACGGCCTCCCGGTACCGGCCGGCGTCGTACTGGGCGCGGGCCAGCGCCTCCCGGACGCTCCGGGAGCCGGGCTCGGCCTCCGCGACGCGGGTCAGCAGCGTCGCTGCCGCGGCGGGGTCGCCGTTGCTCAGGAGATCCAGGCCACGGCGGTACCACTCGTAGACCCCACCCTCGGGCCCGTTCCCGTCGGACGCGCCCTCCCGCTGGGCTCCTGCTGTCGACACCGCTCTCCTCCCGCTCTCCCCGGGTCTGCGTCCCCGTGGCGGCCCGGACACCGGTCTCGTCGGCGGCCAGGGGCGCACGGCTCCTACGATCCCGTCGTGCACTCGTCGCCCGCGGGCTCCCCGTCCCACGTCGCGACGGGGCTCGATGTCCGGCCCTTCCGGGCCCTCACCTACCAGCGGCGCGACCCCGCGCACCTGGCCCGCGTGAGCTCGCCAGCCTACGACCTGGTGACCCCGGACGGCGCGGAACGGCTGGCGGCCGCCGACCCCCACAACATCGTCCGCCTGATCCTCCCGGGCGGCACGTCCGGACCGGGGACCGCCGGGGCCACCAGCCCGGCCGCGGCAGGCGACGTCTCCGCGCGGGCCGCCCGCACGCTGCTGGAGTGGGAACGGGCCGGCGTGCTCGTCCGCGACGAGCGGCCGGCGATGTGGCGCTACGAGATGCGCCCGGCCCAGGCCGCCCCGACGGTGGGCTGGCTGGGCGCCGTCGCGGTCGCCGCCGCAGGCGGGCGGGCCGTCCTGCCGCACGAGGACACCTTCCCGGCCGCGGTCGAGGGCCGGTGGGCCCTGCTGGCCGCGACGGCCACCGACCTCGAGCCCATCGTGCTCTCCCACGACCCCGAACCGGAGGTCGCCGGGCTGACCGCCCAGACCGGTGACGGGCGTCCCGACCTGGAGGTCGTCGACGCGGACGGGGTCGCCCACCGCCTGTGGCGGGTGACCGACCCCGAGGTCCTGCGCCGTCTGCGCCTGGCCCTCGGCCGCACCGGTGCGGTCATCGCCGACGGGCACCACCGGTTCGCCGCCGCCCAGGCGCTGCACCGCACCCACCCGGACGGCGACTGCCGTGTGCTGGCCCTGCTGACGCCCATGGGCACCGGAGGGCTGCGGGTGCAGGCGATCCACCGTGTCGTGCCGGACCTGGACCTGCAGGACGCCGCCAACGCCGCCGGGCGGGGCTTCACGGTGTCCGAGGTGCCCGTGCCGCCGGAAGCCGCGGACGTCACCGCCGCCGCGGTGGAGCTCCTGGGCGGCCCCGCCGACGGGTTCCTGGTGACCGACGGCCGGCGGCTGCTGCGCCTGTCGGGGGCCACGGCCGAGGTACGGGCGACCGTGCCGGCGGAGGCGCCGCCGTCCTGGCGGGGGCTCGACGTCGTGCTGGCCACCACCGGACTGGTCGGCGCGCTGTGGGGCCGCCCCGACGACCCCGGATCGGTCCTGGTGGCCCACGACGTCGCCGAGGCCGTGCGGCTCGCCGGTGCACGTGCGGGCGTGGCCGTGCTGCTGCGGCCGCCGTCGCCCGCCGACGTGGCCGCGGTCGCCCGCGCCGGCGCCCGGATGCCGCGCAAGTCGACGCTGTTCGTGCCCAAGCCGCGGACCGGGCTGGTGCTCCGGCCGCACGCCGGCTGAGGAGCTCCCCGGCCGCCGCCCGGTCACGCCGTCCGCACCGATCCCCCGGCCCCCGACCGCGGCACCTTCCGTCCGCGCCGGCAGTTCACCTCGCAGACCGACACGGTGCCCTGCCCGGTGCGCCAGAACCGCCGCTGGAGGGCTCCCTCCACCTCGACGACGTCGCCGGCCTCCCAGGCGGCCACGCGCCGCTGCAGGGCGCGGTCGTAGGTGATGCACGTCAGCACGTCGACCGACGAGCCCCGCGCCCGCGGCTCGGGCCGGCGGACCACGAGCCGGAAGGTCACCAGCGGGTCCCCGCTGGGGAGGGTCCTGTGCTCCGCGGGCGCGGAGAGGCGCCCGCGGAGCACGACGTCGTTCCGGTCGATGACTGCCACGCTCATGACGGCAGCCTGCCGCCACGCGGCCGTCCGCCGGCCCTCTCACCCGGCCCTGTGGACGAGGGAGGGCGGTGTGGACGGCCGCGACGGCGTCGTCGGCCCTCAGTGCCCGGTCTGGTCCGCCGCCGGCGGGTCGACCTCCCCGAGGAGCTCGGCGACCTCCCGTTCGACGTCCTCGTCGAAGTCGACGCCGGAGTCGACGCCGTCCCCGGACAGCTCGTGCTCGTCCAGCCCGTCCTCGGCGACGTCGTCCTCGGCCACGTCGTCCTCGGCCACGTCGTCCTCGGCCACGTCGTCCTCGGCCACGTCGTCCTCGGCCACGTCGTCCTCGGCCACGTCGTCCTCGGCCACGTCGTCCTCGGCGGTGTCCGCGCCCTCGGGCGCACCGGTCGCGGTCCCGGTGTCCGGAGCACCCGCGGTGCCGTCCTCGGCGCCGTGGTCGGCAGGCACCTCCTCCTCACCGAAGGCGACGTCCTCGTCCGGGCTCGCCGCGGTGACCGCCTCCCGCCAGGTGTCCGCGGCCGGGTCGCCGGTCGCGGTCAGCAGGTCCGCGTAGGCGGAGGCGAGGCGCCGGGTGCCCTCCTCGGCCAGGTCGAGCCCGGTGGGGGTGGGACGACCGCCCAGGGCACCCTCGAGGACGAGCCGGGCGGCCGCGGTCTCACCGAGGTCCCGTCGGGCGCCGGCCTCGACCAGACGCAGCTCCACCGTCTCGTCCGGGTCGGGACCGTCGGCCAGGGCCTCGCGCACCAGACGCAGCGCGACCTCCGGCCGTCCCTGCGCACGCTCGCAGTCGGCGAGGACGGCGCGGTAGCCCTCCTCCCCGCTCATCCGCCGGTAGGTGCGCAGCTCCCGCGACGCCTCGGCGAAGTCACCCGCGTGGTAGGCCGCGACCCCCACGGCCTCCCGGACGACGGCGATGCGCGAGGCACGGTCCCGTGCAGCGCGGGCATGGCCGAGGGCGAGCTCGGGGTCCTCGTCGACCAGCGTCCCGGCGACGACCAGGTGGCGGGCCACCTTCTCGGCGTTCCGGGAGTCGAGTCCGCGCAGGGCGGCACGGACGCCGGGGTCGAGGTCGCGCGCGTCGGCCCATTCGGGGAGCTCGGGCCCGGGCGTGGCCGGGGGTGTGCGGTCCTGGTCGGGCCGGGGACGCCGGTCGTCGGTGGGGCGGCGGTCACGCCAGCCCTGTCCGCCGGCACGGTCCGGTCGGCCGGTGGGACTGCCCGGGCGCTGCGGGCGGCCGTCACGCGCCCCCGGGGCGCCGCCACCGGTACGGGCAGGCCGGTCACCCTGCGGCCGGCGCTCCCGCCAGTCCCCGCGCGCCGGGGCCTCGTCGCGCCGCTGCGGGGTGCGCCGGTCCGCCCAGGAACCCGTGCCGCGGGCGGCGTCGTCCCGGCCGCGGCCCGTCCGCTCCGCCGACGGTCGCCGGTCCCGCCGGTCCGCGTCGACCGGGCGGGCCCGACCGGCTGCACCCTCGCCGTCACGAGACGGCCGGCTGCCACCGGTGGGCCGCCCCGCGCCGCTGCGACGGTCCTGCCAGGAGCCGGGTGAGCGTTCCCCGGAGGGTCGGCGGTCCCGCCAGTCGCCCGAGGAGCGCCCGGACGACTGGCGGGGACCCTGCCGGTCCCCAGCGGTCCCCGATGAGGGTTGGCGCTGCTGGCGGCCGTCGCGCGCCCGGTCGGGAGTCGCGCTCCGCTCGCGCCAGCCGGCGCCGGTCCGCTCGGCACCGGGTCGACGGTCCCGCCAGTCGTCGGCTCCCCGCCTGGGCGCACCGGGACGGTCACCACGGTCACTGCCGGACCGGTCGCTACGGGGTCGGTCGCCCGTGCGGCCGTCCGCGCTCCCGCGCGGCGACCACGTGCTACCGGACGTCCCTCGGCCCGTGCCACCCGAGGCGCCGTGACCGCTCCGCCCGTCCCGGCCGGCCCCACCGGGAGAGCCCGCCCGTGGCGTACGGGCGCCGCTGCGGCGGTCGCCCCCTGGTGACGAGCGGCCGGGCCGGTCGTCCCGCGCGGCGCGTCCCTGCCCGCGGGCGTCCTGGCCGTCGGCGCGGCCGCGCCCTGCGGATCCTCGTCGGGGGTCTGTCATGTCGTCGTGACTACCTCGGTGCTACGGGCGGCACTCGTACGAGCGCCGCGGATGGGATGCCGGAAACACAAACAGACGGGGGGCCGGAGCCAAAGCTCCGACCCCCCGTCTGGGAATGGTTGTCCGGCGGCGTCCTACTCTCCCACCCCGTCTCCAGGGCAGTACCATCGGCGCTGAGAGGCTTAGCTTCCGGGTTCGGAATGGTACCGGGCGTTTCCCTCTCGCCATGGCCGCCGTAACACTGTGAACAGAACCCCGGCCGGCCCCCACCCCTCAGCGCCCGCACGTGTGTGCGGGCGCCGAGTGGTGGGGGGGTTGGGTGCGTTCAGAGCTGCACAGTGGACGCGCGAATCTTGGTGACCGTGTCCTGCGTGTTGGCAGGATAAGTGTGTGTGGTCAAGCCCTCGGCCTGTTAGTACCGGTCAGCTCACACACCTTGCGGTG
>NZ_FOWE01000017.1 GCF_900115395.1 Geodermatophilus obscurus | reverse complement strand
CAGATGACGCTGGCCGACGGCACCGAGCTGTCCCCGGCGCTGGGCATCGGCGCGTTCGTGGAGAAGACGCTGGTGCACTCCGGTCAGTGCACGAAGGTCGACCCCGAGACCCCGGCCACCGCCGCCGGGCTGCTCGGCTGCGGCGTGATGGCCGGCGTCGGCGCGGCGATCAACACCGGCGGCGTGCAGCGGGGGGAGTCGGTGGCGGTGTTCGGCTGCGGCGGGGTCGGCGATGCCGCGATCGCCGGCGCGAAGCTGGCCGGGGCGACGACGATCGTCGCCGTCGACGTCGACGACCGGAAGCTGCAGTGGGCGCGGCAGTTCGGCGCCACCCACACGGTCAACTCCCGGCAGAGCGACCCGGTCGAGGCGATCAGGGGCTTCACCGGCGGCTTCGGTGTCGACGTCGCCATCGACGCCGTCGGCCGCCCGGAGGTGTTCACCCAGGCCTTCTACGCCCGCGACCTCGCCGGGCGGGTCGTGCTGGTCGGCGTCCCCACCCCCGACATGCAGCTCACCCTGCCGATGATCGAGCTGTTCGGCCGCGGCGGGGCGCTGAAGTCCTCCTGGTACGGCGACTGCCTGCCCTCCCGCGACTTCCCGATGCTGGCCGACCTGTACCGGCAGGGCCGCTTCCCGCTGGCGGACTTCGTCACCGAGACCGTCGGCCTCGACGACGTCGAGGCCGCGTTCGAGAAGATGCACCGGGGCGAGGTCCTGCGCTCGGTGGTCGTGCTCTGACGGCCGGGCCCATGAACGGCGCCCGCATCGAGAAGGCCGTGGTCAGCGGGGTGTTCAGCCTCGACGGCCAGGACTTCGACGTCGCGGACGACGTCCGTGGCGCGCCCGAACCGCTCGACCACGGACACCGCCTGCGGGCCGAGGACGACGTCCTCGGCCCGCAGGGGCGACCCCGGCTCAGTGCGACAGGCGCTGCGTCAGCCAGTCGTGGAACTCCCCGATGTGGTGCTCGGACGGGACCAGGACACCACCGTTCACGTAGGCCCGGGACGACATGGCCGGCTGGGTCCGCTCACAGGCCTCGAAGTCCTGCTCGTTGACACGGTGGAACAGCTCCACCGACCTCGACACGTCCTTCCCGGACTGCACCACCTCGCGGGTGTACAGCCAGTCGCACTCCACGATGGTCCGGTCGGCCGACACCGGGAACATGCGGTGGAAGATCACGTGGTCGGGCACGAGATTGACGAAGACCGTCGGACGGACGGTGATGGCGTAGTAGCGGCGGTCCTGGTCCTCGGCGACGCCGGGGAGCCTGTCGAAGCCCTCGCTGCCGTCGACGGTGAAGCCCTGGACGTCCTCGCCGAACTCCGCGCCGTGACCGACGTAGAACTGTGCGGCGTAGCCGTCAGCGAACTCCGGGAGCACCTCGGTGAGCTCGGGGTGGATGGTCGCGCAGTGGTAGCACTCCATGAAGTTCTCGACGATGAGCTTCCAGTTCGCCTTCACGTCGTAGGTGATGCGGCGGCCCACCGTGAGCGAGTCCAGCTCGTAGTGGTCGATGGACTCCAGGTCACCGAGGCGCTCGGTGATGGTCCCCATGACGTCGTGCTCGAAGGACGGGGGCTCCGCAGCCAGGGAGACCCAGGCGTACCCCAGCCACTCCCGCAGGTGCACCGGGACCAGGCCGTACCGCACGCGGTCGATGTCGGGCATCTTCGTCAGGTTCGGGGCTGCGATCAGCTTGCCCTCGAGGTCGTAGGTCCACGCGTGGTACGGGCACTGGAAGGCCCGCTTCACCTCACCGACGTCCTCCGTGCAGATCTGCGCGCCGCGGTGCCGGCAGATGTTGAGGAAGGCCCGCAACTGCCCGTCCCGGCTGCGGACGACCAGCACGCTCTCCCGGCCGACCTGGACCTTCCGGAACTTCCCGGGCGTCGGCAGGTCGGCGGACCGCACGGCGCAGAACCACATGGTCTCGAAGATCCGCGCCTGCTCGAGGGCGAAGACGGTCGGGTCCGTGTAGTAGTGGCCCGGCAGGGTGGAGATGAGGCTCGCGGGCAGGTCGGTGGTGGTCATACGGCACCTCGAGGTTCCGTCGGGCGATCTGGGGACGCCGGACGCCGGACAACGCATGTCTGCGCCAGGCCACGGCCGTCGCCCGTGCGAGAGATCAGGACGACCGATGTGTTGCACATTAGACAGCGGGTCGCGCAGAGCGCAACGAATCGCATCCGAGACGTCGCCGAGGCTGCCCAGTGGATGCGACGTCGGACGGGTAGCGCCACTCCCCCACCGCGGCCGTCCGGTGCAGGGGGGGGTCCCTGCGGCTCGCGCCCCGACCGGCCCCCGGGTCGGTGGACACCGCCGACCCGCGCGACCCCGATGCCGTCCCGCTCGCGTTGAGCGACACCGCACACAGGGGGCGTGCAGGGATCGGAGCGACGTCTCGACCCCACGGGCCGCGGCGCCGGCGGGCCCTCGGGCCTAGCCGAAGAAGCCCAGCCTCCGGCCCATCTCGTCGGCGCCCGAGACCACGCGCCGGGCCAGCCTGGAGAAGTCCTCCACCCCCATGCGGAAGGACGGCCCCGAGACGCTGAGTGCTGCGATCACGTCGCCGTCGGCGCCACGGACGGGCGCGGCGACGGCGTTGAGCCCGACCTCGTACTCCTCGACAGTGGCACCCCAACCCTGCTCGACGATCCCGTCGAGGTGCTGGTGCAACACCTCCGGATCGGTGATCGTCGCGGAGGTGAAGCGCTGCAGCTCGCGGGAGAGCACGCCCTTGCGGACGGCGTCGGGAGCGTGGGCCAGGAGCACCTTGCCGCTCGACGTGGCGTGCAGGGGGGTGGCCTGCCCCACCCAGTTGTGCGTGCTGAGCGCCGCCGGCCCCCGGGCCTGACTGACGTTGACGGCACGGTCGCTGTCCAGGATGGCGATGTTGACCGTCTCCTCGAGATCGGCAGCCAACGTCTCGCAGACCCGCCGCCCCTCCCGGGCGATGTCGAGCTGGGCGGCGGCGGCACCGGCCAGGCGCACGACGCCGAAGCCCAACCGGTACTTGCCGCGATCGGCCAACTGCTCGACGAAGCCCCGGCTCTCGAGGACCGCGACCAGCCGGAAGGCCGTGGACTTGTGCACCCCAAGCTCGGCGGCCACCTCCGTGACCCCGGCCTCCCCGTGTGCCGCCAGGATCTCGAGGACGCTCAGGGCTCGGTCGACGGACTGGACCGCGGCGACCGAGCTCCGCTCCCCGTGTGCGTTCTGCGGCCCAGACATGACGTCAGGGTAAATCGCCGGGCGCACGCGCCGGGCCGCCCTCTTGACGCTGCGACAGACTCCAGCCATGCTGTTGCGCTATCGGCACAGCGTTGCGACAGACGCAACAGAGAGCCTGGAGTGCTCATGATCCCGGTCTGCCCCACGACCGCGTTGCCGCCCGGCGAGGCGACCCGAGTCGAGGCCGACGAGCCCATCGCGGTCTTCAACGTCGACGGCGAGTTCTACGCCATCGACGACACGTGCACCCACCAGGACGCCTCGCTGGCCGACGGCTGGCTGGACGGCTGCACCGTGGAGTGCCCGCTGCACGCCTCCTGCTTCGATCTGCGGACCGGGAAGGTGTCCGGCCCGCCGGCCAAGACACCGGTCCGCACGCACCGGGTCGTCGTCCAGGACGGCATGGTCTACGTGCAGACGGAGCCCGTCGCCGACGGTGTCGCATGAGCCCCACGGTCGCCGTGGTCGGAGCCTCCCTGGCCGGGCTGTCGGCGGCGCGCGCTCTCCGGGAGCAGTCCTACGACGGCCGCATCGTCGTCCTCGGCGACGAGCCGCACGCTCCCTATGACCGCCCGCCCCTGTCCAAGGGGTTCCTGGCCGGCACGACCTCGCTGGACGACATCACCCTGACGGCGCCCGACGACGAGGACCTCGCGCTCGAGTGGCGGCTGCACACCACGGCGGTCGGGCTGGACCGCGTCAGCCGCTCGGTGCTGCTGGACGACGGCACCGAGCTCCAGGCGGACGGCGTCGTCCTCGCCACCGGCGCCCGTGCACGACGGCTGCCCGGTGCCGAGGGGCTCGACGGCGTGCACGTGCTGCGGTCCCTGGACGACGCGATCTCCCTGCGCGCGGACCTGGTGGCGGCCGGACGTCTCGTCGTCATCGGGGCCGGGTTCATCGGGGCAGAGGTCGCGTCCACGGCCCGCGGACTCGGGCTGGAGGTGACCGTCGTCGAGAGCCAGCCGGTTCCTCTCGCCGCCCCGTTGGGCACCGACATGGGCGCGGTCTGCGCCGAGCTGCACGCCGACCACGGCACCCGCCTGCTGACCGGCACGGGAGTCGCCGGCCTCGTCGGGACCACCAGGGTCGAGGCCGTGGAACTCACCGATGGCACCCGCCTGCCCGCCGACGTGGTGGTCGTGGGCATCGGCGCCATCCCGAACACCGAGTGGCTCGCCCACTCCGGCGTGGCCCTCGGGAACGGCGTCCTCACCGACGCGTGCGGGGCCACCAACACCCCCGGCGTGGTCGCCGTCGGAGACTGCGCCGCGGCGTGGTCGGCCGTCGCGGAGAGACACGTCCGCATCGAGCACTGGACCAGCGCTCTCGAGCAGCCGGCCACGGCGGTCGCCACACTGCTGGGCACCGGCGGACCGGCACCGACACCGGTCCCCTACTTCTGGTCCGACCAGTACGGCGCCCGCATCCAGTTCGCCGGTTCGCGCCAGGAGGGGGACGTCGCCCGCGTGGTGGAGGGCAGCTGTGCCGACCGCAGCTTCCTGGTCCTCTACGAGCGCGACGGGCACCCGGTGGCCGTCCTCGGGATGAACCAGCCCCGCCTGTTCACCCGGTGGCGACGGCAACTGCGCTCAGCCGCGCCGACGCCGCGCTGAGCAGCCGGCCGGCGGCGTCCGGCGACGACCGCGGGGAGCCACGAGCGCGGCGGCCGACACCGTGCCCGCGGCGGCGAGGAAGGTGACCGGTGCACCGGCGGCGTCGGTGAGCGCGCCGAGGAGGGCGGCACCGGCTGCCTGGCCGGTGGTCAGCGCGATGAACAGGAGCGCCGTGGCCTGCGCGGGCGCCTCCGGCGCCAGCCGGCTCGCCCAGGCGATGAGCACGCCACTCAGGGCCACGAAGCCGCAGCCGAACAGCGCCAGAGCCCCCGCGGCGACCACGACGGAGCCAGGCCACCAGGCGAGCAGCACCGTGCCGGCGGCGGTGAGCGCCGCCGAGATCCGCCAGGCGGCGGCCAGGCCGGCTCGGCGCACGGCGCTCCCGCTCAGGCCGCCGAGGAGGGCGGCTGCACCGAGCAGGCACCACAACACCCCGGTGGCCTGGCTCGACAGTCCGCTCCGGGTCGTCACGTCCGGGCCGAACGTCCACACCCCGGCCCCGCCGGCCCCGGCGAGCAGACCGGCAGTCAGCGGACGGACGAGGCGCACCGGCCGCAGGCCGGAGCCCGGCCGGTCGGGGTCGGCCGGGGGTGGGCACCAGCACGCGGACCGGTCGGCCCACCAGGTCACGAGCAGCGCGCCGCCGGCGAACCCCAGCCACGCCCAGCGCCACTCCGCCGGCCAGACGAGGACGACCAGTCCACCCGCGAGCACCCCCGCCCCCGTGCCGCTGTTCACCACCGTCTGCGACCGGGGCTCGGCGGACGGGGACACCGTCCGGGCCACGGCGGCCACCAGCGCCGGACTGGCGGCCCCCGCTCCGCTGCCGGCGACCAGTGCCCCGATCGCCAGGACCGGTGTCGCGTGCGCGGCGGCGACCACCAGCGCACCCACGGCTGCACCGACCCCGGCCGACCACAGAGCCAGACGCGCCCGCCCACCGTCGACGAGGTAGAGGCCCAGGACGGCGGCGGCGCAGTAGGCGAGATAGCTGCCCGCAGCGATGCCGCCGGCAGTGCCGGAGGTCAGCCCCAGGTCAGCACGGAACTGCGGCAGGTAGAGGCCGAAGCCGTACCGGGTGAGGCCGTAGGTCACGGCGATCACCAACAGCCCGCTGACCACCATCCGACCGTGCGGCGGACGCTGGCCGGGCGAGCCGAGGACCGACTGTAACGATCGTTTCAACATAACGATCGTTATGCTAGAGCCGTGTCCAGGGATACCGCGAGCCGACCGGCCCGGGAGCGGTTGCTCGATGCCGCCGGCGAGCTGTTCTACGAGTCCGGGATCGCTGCGACCGGGGTGGACGCCGTGCTGGCCCGAGCACGGGTGTCACCGGCGACCCTGTACGCGCACTTCTCCGGCAAGGACGGGCTGGTGGCGGCCGACCTCGAACGCCGCTTTCGGCAGTGGCAGGAGATCTGGGACGAGGTCCTCGACGAGCGGACCGACCCGGTCGACCGGCTGCTGTCGGTCTTCGACGCGGTCGTGCGGTACCGCGCGGTCGAGGGCAGCCGCCGGGGCTGCGCGTTCCTCGCCGCCGCCACTGAACTGCCGCCAGGCCATCCCGGCCAGCAGTGGCTGGCCGCCGACTCCCGACTGCTCACCGAGCGGCTCCACGACCTGGCCGAGGCCGCCGGCGTCGGAGACCCCACCGGGATCGCCGACGGTCTGCTGGCCCTCTACGACGGAGCACTGGCCCGCCTGGCACGCCAGGCGGCCACGCCGGGGCTGGACACCGGCGACCCGCTGCACCGTGCGCGGCGGATGGCGGCCGACTGGCTGGCCGGTCGAGTGGGCCCGGCCCGGCCCTCGGGCTGAGCCCGACGGAGCGGAGCCTCCCGGCACCGGAGCGACACGCGGCTCCAGGGCCGGGAGGCTCCTCCGTGCCTCCCGATGCGCTAGGCGCGCGGGTCCGAGGGCCGGCCCATCGCCTCCGCCCTGGGTTGGCTCT
Organism: Geodermatophilus obscurus; assembly: GCF_900115395.1. Taxonomy (GTDB): domain Bacteria; phylum Actinomycetota; class Actinomycetes; order Mycobacteriales; family Geodermatophilaceae; genus Geodermatophilus; species Geodermatophilus obscurus_B. Next base: position 5,544 of record NZ_FOWE01000017.1, on the reverse strand, counting down.
GCGCGGGGACGGACGGGCCGCCGTCGGCAGAAGCCACGAAATTGCCGTTCGGGCTGACCGACAGCCGGTCGTCCGCCTCGGGGCTCGCCAGGGGCGGCCGTCCCGCCTCGGCCGCGGGGTCCGACGACAGGTCCGGCGTCTTCTCCACGACCAGGACGAAGTCCTCGCCGTGGCGGCTGATGCCGTCGACGACGGCCTGCTCGATCGCCACGGTGGCGTAGTTGCCGCGCAGGACGATGGGGTCGCGGCGGAGGTCCTTGACCAGACTCACGGCCATCGCCGCCATCACGAGCGCGAACGGCAGGGCCGCGATGATCGTCAGGTTCTGCAGCCCTGTGAGTGCCGCACCGTCCTCGCCCAGGAGCAGCATGATCGCTGCGACGGAGCCCATGACGACTCCCCAGAAGACGACGACCCAGCGGCTCGGCTCCAGCGTGCCGCGCTGCGAGAGCGACCCCATGACGATCGAGGCCGCGTCTGCCCCGGACACGAAGAAGATGGCCACGAGGACCATCACGAGCACGGTCGCGGCGGTGGTCAGGGGGTATTGCTCCAGGACGCTGAACAGCTGCCCCTCCGTGGTGCCCTGACCGGCGACGTCGACGCCGCCGCGCTGAGCGGCGATCCCGGCGCCGCCGAAGACGGCGAACCACAGCAGACTGACCAGGCTGGGCACCAGGAGCACGCCGGTGACGAACTGGCGGATGGTGCGGCCGCGGCTGATGCGCGCGATGAACAACCCGACGAACGGCGTCCAACTGATCCACCAGGCCCAGTAGAAGACCGTCCAGCCGCGCAGCCAGGCGGCCATCGGGTCGCCGCCGGTGGCCTCCGTGCGCGCGGCCATCTCACCGAGGTCGGAGAAGTAGCTCCCGACCGCGTCCGGGATGAGGTTGAGGATGAAGATCGTCGGGCCCACGACGAAGACGAAGACCGCGAGCACCAGGGCCAGGACCATGTTGATGTTGGACAGCCACTGGATCCCGCGGGCGATGCCGGAGACGGCCGAGGCGACGAAGGCGGCGGTCAGCACGGCGATGATGGCGACCAGTACGCCGTCACCGACGCTGCCGAACCAGCCGAGGATCTGGACCCCGCTGCCGATCTGCAGTGCACCCAGGCCGAGCGAGGCTGCCGACCCGAAGAGCGTCGCGAAGATGGCCAGGACGTCGATGACCCGGCCGGCCGGACCGGCAGCCCGCCGCTCACCGAGAAGCGGGATGAAGGCCGAGCTGATCAGCTGACGGCGCCCCCGCCGGAACGTGCCGTAGGCGATGGCCAGCCCCACGACGGCGTACATGGCCCACGGGTGCAGCGTCCAGTGGAACAGCGTGGTGGCCATCGCCGTCTGGATGGCCTGGGACGACTCCGCCTCGGTCGTGAGCGGCGGCGGCGCGACGTAGTGGGAGAGCGGTTCGGCGACCCCGAAGAACATGAGCCCGATGCCCATGCCGGCACTGAACATCATCGCGATCCACGAGATCGTGCGGAACTCCGGCCGCTCGTCGTCGCGCCCCAGTGGGATGCGCCCGTACTTGCCGGCCGCCAGCCAGATCACGTAGACCACGAACGCCGACGCGAGCGTCACGAACAGCCAGCCGAGGTTGCCGGTCACCCAGCCGAGGACCGAGCCGCTCACGGTGCCCAGACCCGTCGGCGTGGCGAAGCCCCAGACGACGAAGCCCAGCGCCATGGCCGCGGCGATGGCGAACAGGACCCTGTCCACCGCCCAGTGGCGGTCGGCGACGCAGGGCGGCGGCTCTGCGATGGCCGGGTGGATCCCCGAGACGGACACCTCCCTGACGCGGATGACCGAGGGCTCCTCCCTCGACCCACGGGTCTCGCCCCCGACCGGCGGAGGAGCCCCCACGGCTTCCGGCGGGCTCAGCCGGCGGGAGGGTGAGGCGTGTTCGCTGCGCGGTGGCTCCATGACACTCCCCAATCGTGTTGCGTCATCCGAGACCCACTTCGCATGAGGGAACCAGAGGGTCTGCTACAGGACAAGGGCCGGAAGTGACTCTTCACACAGTCTCGCCGCGACGCGACCGTGCGTCACGCGTCCGTGACGAGTCGGACACGACGTAGCTCCAGGAGCGTTCCCGACGCTGTCACGGCGGACGACGACAGCCACGTCGTCCGGCCGGCAACGCGAGGCGGCCGACCGGCTCGACCAGGCACACCGCCGGTGACCGTCGCTGTCCTCCGGCCCCGATGCCGTACCCGTGTCTGTACCCACGGGAGAAGACTCCTCCCCGGGTCGGGAGGCCACGCGTCGGCCCAGGGCTCGACGTGAGTCACCCGGAGGGCGAGGACGCGGTCGACCGGGTGTCCCGCCGGGGGTCCACGTGGGCGGCGCCGGCGTGGCCGTGCAGTGAGGGAACGGTGGTCACTGGCTGTCGCCGGCTCAGGGGCCCGGGTCAGTCGCGGCTCCCGACCGGGCACGACCACCGGATCGGCGGCAGCACCCGCACCTACCGTGCGGTCATGGCCTCCGCCGCACGCACCGTCGCCCGTCTCCTGCTCGGCGCGGCGATGGTGGGTGCAGGAGTGCTCCACCTGACGACCCAGCGGCAGGAGTTCCAGGCCCAGGTGCCCGACTGGTTCCCCGTCGACCCGGACCTGACGGTGCTCGCCTCGGGCGTCGTCGAGATCACCTTGGGCGCGGCCTTCGTCGCGCTCCCGCGGAGACGGCGGCTCGTCGGAGCGCTGCTGGCGGCGTTCTTCGTGCTGGTCTTCCCCGGCAACGTCGCCCAGTACGTCGAGGGCACGGACGCCTTCGGTCTCGACACCGACCGGAAGCGGCTCGTCCGGCTCTTCTTCCAGCCCGTGCTCGTGCTCCTGGCCCTGTTCGGCGGCGGCTGGTGGCAGCGCACCCGGCACCACTGACCCCGCCACGACGCCGACGCCGACCGCGCCGACGACCTCCTGGCGCAGGTGCTCCGGGAGACGCCGACCAACGTCCTGCGCCACTCGCGGGCCACGCTCGTCCGCATCGCGCTCGCCGAGGGGAGCATCACCGTCGTGAACGACGGCGTCCACGAGGAGGGCCCGCCGGAACTGCGCGGGCTCGCCGACCTCGCGCGCCGCGTCGCGGACGACGGCGGAGAGCTCACCGTCGAGCGCCGGGACGGGCGTTTCCGGACGACGGCGACCCTCCCCGCACCGCCGAGCGTGGGCGGCGAGGTGGCGGCGGCCGGCGAGGCGGCCCGGTGACCACCGTCGTGCTGGCCGACGACGAGGTGCTGCTCCGCAGCGCGCTCGCCGCCCTCCTCCCCCTGGAGGGCGACATCACGGTGCTGGCCGAGGCGGCCGACGGCGCGGAGGCCACGCGGGCCACGCTCGCCCACCGGCCCGACGTGCTGGTCATCGACCTCGAGATGCCCGGCGTCGACGGGCTGGCGGCCGTCGCCGAGATCCGCCGGACGATCCCCGACCAGGTGGTCCTCATGCTCACCCGGCACGCCCGGCCCGGCGTGCTGCGCAGCGCCCTGAAGCTCGGCGTCCAGGGGTTCGCCGGCAAGGCGGCCGAGCCCGCCCACATCGCCTCGGTGATCGCGGCGCTGCACGCCGGCCGGAGGTGGATCGACCAGGACGTCTCGGCCGCGGCGATCGTCGACGACTGCCCGCTGACCGACCGGGAGATCGAGGTGCTCCGGGTGACCCGGGACGGCTACTCGGTCGCCGAGATCGCGACCCGGTTGCACCTGGCGCAGGGGACGGTGCGCAACTACCTGTCCAGCGCCATGCAGAAGACCCAGACCCACACGCGGCACGAAGCGGCTCGCTACGCACGCGAGCACGACTGGCTGTAGGCGTCCTCGGACGCCGCGACCGCAACCGCCGCCCACGCGCCGTCCCGCGCTGCGCGAGCCTGGTCGGGACGGCGTGGGGTCGAGCCGGCTCGCTCCCGCAGTAGCAGGTGGTCCTCGGCCGCCGGTGGCCCTTCGACCAGCCGATACCCGTCCGGCATCGCTGCTGACGCCAGGGTCGTCGTCACCCTCCACGACCGCGCCTGACAGGCCGAACGGCCCCCGTACACAGCCAGGTCATCCGTCGACGGACACGTCCGGACGCCGGGGGACGCCGAAGCGAGTGGGTGCCCCTGATCGGGGCCCGCTCGAGGACGGTCCGCTGCGCTGCCGCCGTCACCCGTCCGACCGTCCCGTCGGCCGAACGCGCCGGGACGGTCGGACGGGACGCAAGGCCGACCGCCGGTGTCCCGCAGGGGATCCCACAACGGGATCAGGTGATGCCCCTACCCAGTGGGCTGCACGGCGCAGGTCGGGAGACGGCGAGCCAACCAGGGCAGCAGACCCAGGCCGGCGGTGGTGGTCGCCGCCGTGGTGACCCACGGCAGTACAGGGTGGACCGCGGACATGGCCATCACCAGGGGCTCCGCCAACTGAGGGTCGGTGAAGGCGTACTGGAACATCGCCAGGTAGCGGCCGCGGAGCTGCACCGGTGCGGCGGCCTCGGCGACGGCGTTGGGCCGAGTGCCGACGAGCAGCGAGGAGGCCGCCAGGACGAGCGTGGAAGCGAGCAACCACGCCGACACCAACGAGGAGGGGGCGATCAACGCGAACAGGGCGCTGTAGAACAGCTGCAGCCTCACGGCCGTGAGCGCCGCAGCGACGGCGACGGCCACACCGATCACGTCCTGGGCGAGCAGGTAGGCGAGCAGCCCACCCGCCTGCAGGACCTGGGAGGCGACCACCACCGCCTTCGGGCCGAGGCGGTCGACCACCCGCCCGGCCACCGCCGGCACCACCAGTCCCATCGCGATCCCGACCGAGACCACCGTCCCAGCGACCGCGAGGGACAGGCCCACCGCCTCGGTGCAGTAGGCGAGCACCAACGGCAGGAACAAGCCCGAACCGGCGTTGTCCACGCCCAGCGCCACCAGCAGCGCCACGAAGCTGTGCCTGGTGAACCGCTCCGCAGCAGGCGGTGTCACGGCGTCACGGGCCAGGACGCTACGTGCAGGCAGGCTCCACGCCCCCGTGCACGAAGTCACCAGGGACGTGACGTCCTCGCCCGCTCGTACTGCACCTGTCCGAAGGATGAACCCCTCACGGCACCTCACGGTCGCGCAGACACAGGCGATCGGACAGTCCTACGTCGTCCGGTCGGCGGCACGACCCTGGCCCGTGATCCGGCGGGGCATCACGATCGTCACGGACCACGGCGCCACGAGATCCCCGGGTGGGCCCGACGCCCGCGCCGATCCGGGGCCGGGCGCTCAGCGCCTGGTCTCGTACCTGGCCAGGAGCACGCCGCCGGGGAACGTCCGGGTCTCCACCAGGGTCAGGTCCACCCAGTGGTCCAGGGCCGTGAAGAACGGCGTGCCGCCGCCCACCAGGACCGGGTGGGTGACGACCGCGTACTCGTCGATCAGCCCGGCCCGCATCGCCGCCGCGGCGAGGGTGGCGCCGCCGACGTCCATCGGACCGCCGTCCTCGGTCTTGAGCCGGGTGATCTCGGGAACCGCGTCGCCGGTCACCAGGCGGGCCCCGTCGACCGCGCTGGTCGTGGAGGAGAACACCA
>NZ_FOWE01000020.1 GCF_900115395.1 Geodermatophilus obscurus | reverse complement strand
CCTGCGTGTTGGCAGGATAAGTGTGTGTGGTCAAGCCCTCGGCCTGTTAGTACCGGTCAGCTCACACACCTTGCGGTGCTTCCACTTCCGGCCTATCAACCCGCTGGTCTGGGCGGGGGCCTTACCCCATTGACTGGGTGAGAGACCTCATCTCGAAGCGAGCTTCCCGCTTAGATGCTTTCAGCGGTTATCCCTGCCGAACGTAGCCAACCAGCAGTGCACCTGGCGGTACAACTGGCACACCAGAGGTTCGTCCGTCCCGGTCCTCTCGTACTAGGGACAGCTCTTCTCAAGTCTCTTACGCGCGCGGCGGATAGGGACCGAACTGTCTCACGACGTTCTAAACCCAGCTCGCGTACCGCTTTAATGGGCGAACAGCCCAACCCTTGGGACCTACTCCAGCCCCAGGATGCGACGAGCCGACATCGAGGTGCCAAACCATCCCGTCGATATGGACTCTTGGGGAAGATCAGCCTGTTATCCCCGGGGTACCTTTTATCCGTTGAGCGACACCGCTTCCACATGCCGGTGCCGGGTCACTAGTCCCAGCTTTCGCTCCTGCTCGACCCGTCGGTCTCACAGTCAAGCTCCCTTGTGCACTTGCACTCGACACCTGATTGCCAACCAGGCTGAGGGAACCTTTGGGCGCCTCCGTTACATTTTGGGAGGCAACCGCCCCAGTTAAACTACCCACCTGACACTGTTCCTGATCCGGATCACGGACCGAGGTTAGACATCCAATTCGACCAGAGTGGTATTTCAACGGCGACTCCACCGACACTGGCGTGCCGGCTTCACAGTCTCCCACCTATCCTACACAAGCCGAACCGAACACCAATATCAAGCTGTAGTGAAGGTCCCGGGGTCTTTCCGTCCTGCCGCGCGTAACGAGCATCTTTACTCGTAGTGCAATTTCGCCGAGCCTGTGGTTGAGACAGCTGAGAAGTCGTTACGCCATTCGTGCAGGTCGGAACTTACCCGACAAGGAATTTCGCTACCTTAGGATGGTTATAGTTACCACCGCCGTTTACTGGCGCTTGAGTTCTGAGCTTCGCACACCCGAAGGCGCACTAACCCGTCCCCTTAACGTTCCAGCACCGGGCAGGCGTCAGTCCGTATACATCGTCTTACGACTTCGCACGGACCTGTGTTTTTAGTAAACAGTCGCTTCTCACTGGTCTCTGCGACCCCCCTCCGCTACCCCGCGCGAGGCGGTTGACGGGCGAGGGTCCCCCTTCTCCCGAAGTTACGGGGGCATTTTGCCGAGTTCCTTAACCACAGTTCGCTCGATCGCCTCGGTATTCTCTACCTGACCACCTGAGTTGGTTTGGGGTACGGGCCGCTCGGAACTCGCTAGAGGCTTTTCTCGGCAGCATAGGATCATCGGATTCGCCTCACTCGGCTATGCGTCAGGCCTCACCCTGCATGCGGCGCGGATTTACCTACGCCACGGGCCACACCCTTGCACCGGTACTACCACTCACCGGCCCGACTACCTTCCTGCGTCACCCCATCGCTTGCCTACTACCAGTCCGGGTCCCCAGCTACTCCCACCCGCACTCCGAAGAGGGCGAGCGGTTTCGGTGGGTCAGCATCGCTGGGTTCAGCATGGGCGTTCCTTCGCGGGTACGGGAATATCAACCCGTTGTCCATCGACTACGCCTGTCGGCCTCGCCTTAGGTCCCGACTCACCCTGGGCGGATTAGCCTGGCCCAGGAACCCTTGGTCTTCCGGCGGGGGAGGTTCTCACTCCCCTCTCGCTACTCATGCCTGCATTCTCACTCGCGTGGCGTCCACGGCTGGATTCCTCCGCCGCTTCACCCGCCACACGACGCTCCCCTACCCACCCACACACCTGGCCGCACCCCACGAATGAGGCGACGGCGGGCAACGTGTGAGTGCCACGGCTTCGGCGGTGTGCTTGAGCCCCGCTACATTGTCGGCGCGGAACCACTTGACCAGTGAGCTATTACGCACTCTTTCAAGGGTGGCTGCTTCTAAGCCAACCTCCTGGTTGTCTCTGCGATCCCACATCCTTTTCCACTTAGCACACGCTTAGGGGCCTTAGCCGATGATCTGGGCTGTTTCCCTCTCGACTACGAACCTTATCGCCCGCAGTCTCACTGCCGCGCTCTCACTTACCGGCATTCGGAGTTTGGTTGACGTCAGTAACCTTGTGGGGCCCATCGGCCATCCAGTGCTCTACCTCCGGCAAGAAACACGCGACGCTGCACCTAAATGCATTTCGGGGAGAACCAGCTATCACCGGGTTTGATTGGCCTTTCACCCCTACCCACAGCTCATCCCCCAGGTTTTCAACCCTGGTGGGTTCGGTCCTCCACGCGGTCTTACCCGCGCTTCAACCTGGCCATGGGTAGATCACCCGGCTTCGGGTCTAGAGCACGCGACTATCGACACCGAAGTGCCACCGCCCTGTTCGGACTCGCTTTCGCTACGGCTACCCCCCACGGGTTAACCTCGCCACGTACCGCTAACTCGCAGGCTCATTCTTCAAAAGGCACGCAATCACCGCCCGCACACGAAGTGCGGCTTCACGGCTCTCACGGCTTGTAGGCACACGGTTTCAGGTACTATTTCACTCCCCTCCCGGGGTACTTTTCACCTTTCCCTCACGGTACTCGTCCGCTATCGGTCACCAGGGAGTATTCAGGCTTAGCGGGTGGTCCCGCCAGATTCACACCGAATTTCACGGGCTCGGTGCTACTTGGGAACACGTCACAGGGAGGTGCAGCGTTTTCGTGTACGGGGCTCTCACCCTCTACGGCGACCCCTTCCAGAGGCCTTCCACTAACGACTGCACTTTCTCACTCCCC